>NZ_CP101036.1:0-5320156 GCF_041320245.1 Citrobacter meridianamericanus
GTGGAGTCCGCCGTGTCACTTTCGCTTTGGCAGCAGTGTCTTGCCCGATTGCAGGATGAGTTACCAGCCACAGAATTCAGTATGTGGATACGCCCGTTGCAGGCGGAATTGAGCGATAACACGCTGGCTTTGTATGCGCCAAACCGTTTCGTGCTCGATTGGGTAAGGGATAAATACCTCAATAATATTAATGGATTACTCAATAATTTCTGCGGAGCGGATGCCCCACAGCTGCGCTTTGAAGTCGGTACTAAACCCGTCACGCAAACGCTGAAAACGCCGGTCAACAACGTTGTGGCGCCCGCCCACGTGACCCAGCAAGTGCAACCGCAACGTGCCGCTCCGGCAGCGCGTTCTGGCTGGGATAACGTCCCGGCTCCGGCTGAACCTACCTATCGTTCTAACGTCAACGTCAAACACACGTTTGATAACTTCGTTGAAGGTAAATCTAACCAACTGGCGCGCGCGGCGGCACGTCAGGTGGCGGACAATCCAGGCGGCGCCTACAATCCGTTATTCCTTTATGGCGGTACGGGTCTGGGTAAAACTCACCTGTTGCACGCTGTCGGTAACGGCATTATGGCGCGTAAGCCAAACGCCAAAGTGGTGTATATGCACTCCGAGCGTTTTGTGCAGGACATGGTTAAAGCCCTGCAAAACAATGCGATCGAAGAGTTTAAACGCTACTACCGTTCCGTTGACGCGCTGCTGATTGACGATATCCAATTCTTTGCCAATAAAGAACGATCGCAGGAAGAGTTTTTCCACACCTTCAACGCCTTGCTGGAAGGTAATCAGCAGATCATCCTGACCTCGGATCGCTATCCGAAGGAGATCAATGGCGTTGAAGATCGTCTGAAATCCCGCTTCGGCTGGGGACTGACTGTCGCGATCGAACCGCCTGAACTGGAAACACGCGTCGCGATCCTGATGAAAAAGGCAGACGAAAACGACATTCGTCTGCCGGGTGAAGTGGCATTCTTTATCGCCAAGCGTCTACGCTCTAACGTGCGTGAACTGGAAGGCGCACTGAACCGCGTGATCGCCAACGCTAACTTTACTGGCCGGGCGATTACTATCGATTTCGTGCGTGAAGCGCTGCGCGATCTGCTGGCTTTGCAGGAAAAGCTGGTCACCATCGACAATATTCAAAAGACGGTGGCGGAGTATTACAAAATCAAAATTGCGGATCTGCTTTCTAAGCGTCGATCTCGCTCGGTAGCTCGTCCGCGCCAGATGGCGATGGCGCTGGCAAAAGAGCTCACTAACCACAGTCTGCCGGAAATTGGCGATGCGTTTGGTGGGCGCGACCATACTACCGTGCTTCATGCCTGCCGTAAGATTGAGCAGTTGCGTGAAGAAAGCCATGATATTAAAGAAGATTTCTCCAATTTAATCAGAACATTATCTTCGTGACGCTATGAAATTTACCGTTGAACGTGAACATTTATTAAAACCGCTTCAGCAGGTCAGCGGCCCGCTGGGTGGACGTCCTACACTGCCGATCCTCGGAAACTTGCTGCTGCAGGTTGCTGACGGCGCGCTTTCTCTGACCGGTACCGATCTCGAAATGGAGATGGTGGCGCGCGTGGCGCTGATCCAGCCTCATGAGCCTGGTGCAACCACCGTTCCGGCGCGTAAATTCTTCGATATTTGCCGCGGGTTGCCGGAAGGCGCGGAAATTGCCGTTCAACTGGAAGGCGATCGTATGCTGGTGCGTTCTGGCCGCAGCCGTTTCTCGCTGTCCACGCTGCCTGCCGCCGACTTCCCTAATCTGGACGACTGGCAGAGCGAAGTCGAATTCACGCTGCCACAGGCGACGATGAAGCGTCTGATTGAAGCCACGCAGTTCTCAATGGCGCATCAGGACGTGCGGTATTACTTAAACGGTATGTTGTTTGAAACCGAAGGGGAAGAGCTGCGTACCGTGGCGACCGACGGTCACCGCCTGGCAGTCTGTTCAATGCCTGTCGGTCAGCCGTTGCCCAGCCATTCGGTGATCGTACCGCGTAAAGGCGTGATTGAGCTGATGCGTATGCTTGACGGCGGCGACAACCCGCTGCGCGTCCAGATTGGCAGCAACAACATTCGTGCGCACGTAGGGGATTTCATTTTTACCTCCAAGCTGGTTGACGGTCGTTTCCCGGATTATCGCCGCGTACTGCCGAAGAATCCGGACAAACATCTGGAAGCCGGTTGCGATATCCTCAAGCAGGCGTTTGCTCGTGCGGCGATCCTCTCTAACGAGAAATTCCGCGGCGTGCGTCTGTATGTCAGCGAAAACCAGCTGAAAATCACCGCTAATAACCCGGAGCAGGAAGAAGCCGAAGAAATTCTGGATGTCTCCTATCCGGGTACTGAACTGGAAATCGGGTTTAACGTTAGCTACGTGCTGGACGTTCTGAACGCGCTGAAGTGCGAGAATGTGCGTATTCTGCTGACCGATTCCGTATCGAGCGTACAGATTGAAGATGCAGCGTCACAATCTGCAGCCTATGTCGTCATGCCTATGCGCTTGTAAAGAATATCGGGCTATCTTACTTGTTATTCTGGCTCCGGGCAGTGCTCGCAATCCTCACGTACTTCAGTACGCTCCGGTTGCTGTGCGCTGGCCGTAACCAGACTAACTGCGACGATAACGCCCTGGTTATGAGTTGATATGTCGCTATCCCGACTCCTGATTAAAGATTTCCGCAATATTGAAAATGCGGATCTCGCTTTATCTCCCGGCTTTAACTTCCTGGTAGGCGCTAACGGCAGCGGCAAAACCAGCGTGCTGGAAGCTATCTATACGCTCGGCCACGGCCGGGCGTTTCGTAGTTTGCAAATTGGCCGCGTGATTCGCCACGAACAAGAATCGTTTGTTTTACACGGGCGTTTGCAGGGTGATGAGCGTGAGACGTCGATTGGTCTGACGAAAGACAAACTGGGCGACAGCAAAGTGCGCATTGACGGCACTGACGGGCACAAGGTCGCCGAGCTGGCGCACCTGATGCCGATGCAACTGATAACGCCTGAAGGGTTTACTTTACTCAATGGCGGCCCCAAATACAGAAGAGCATTCCTTGACTGGGGATGCTTTCACAATGAAGCCGGCTTTTTCACTGCCTGGAGCAATCTGAAGCGGCTGCTCAAGCAGCGCAATGCGGCACTGCGCCAGGTAAGTCGTTATGAGCAACTGCGCCCGTGGGATAAAGAACTGATCCCGTTGGCGGAACAAATCAGCGCCTGGCGCGCGGAGTACAGCGCCGGTATCGCGCAAGATATGGCGGATACCTGCCAGCAGTTTCTTCCCGAGTTCTCTCTCTCCTTCTCATTCCAGCGCGGCTGGGAGAAAGAGACAGATTACGCCGAAGTGCTGGAACGCAGTTTTGAACGCGATCGCATGTTGACCTACACCGCGCACGGTCCGCATAAGGCGGATTTTCGCATTCGTGCCGACGGCGCGCCGGTGGAAGACACGTTGTCGCGTGGGCAGCTCAAGCTGCTGATGTGCGCCTTACGTCTGGCGCAAGGGGAGTTCCTGACCCGCGAAAGCGGACGGCGCTGCCTGTACCTGATAGATGATTTTGCCTCTGAACTGGATGATGCGCGTCGTGGGCTGCTGGCCAGCCGCTTAAAAGCTACGCAATCTCAAGTCTTTGTCAGCGCAATCAGCGCTGAACACGTTATAGACATGTCCGATGAAAATTCGAAGATGTTTACCGTGGAAAAGGGTAAAATAACGGATTAACCCAAGATAAAATGAGCGAGAAACGTTGATGTCGAATTCTTATGACTCCTCCAGTATCAAAGTCCTGAAAGGACTGGATGCGGTGCGTAAGCGCCCGGGTATGTATATCGGCGACACGGATGACGGCACCGGTCTGCACCACATGGTATTCGAGGTGGTAGATAACGCTATCGACGAAGCGCTCGCGGGTCACTGTAAAGATATCGTGGTAACGATTCACGCTGATAACTCCGTGTCCGTTACCGATGATGGCCGTGGTATCCCAACCGGTATTCACCCGGAAGAGGGCGTTTCGGCGGCGGAGGTTATCATGACCGTTCTGCACGCAGGCGGTAAATTTGATGATAACTCCTATAAAGTTTCCGGTGGTCTGCACGGCGTAGGTGTTTCCGTCGTTAACGCCCTGTCGCAGAAACTGGAGCTGGTGATTCGTCGTGAAGGCAAAGTGCATCAGCAAACTTACATGCACGGTGTGCCGCAGGCGCCGCTGGCGGTCACTGGCGAAACCGAAGTGACGGGGACTCAGGTACGTTTCTGGCCAAGCCACGAAACCTTTACCAACGTCGTTGAGTTCGAATACGACATTCTGGCTAAGCGTCTGCGCGAGCTGTCATTCCTGAACTCCGGCGTGTCTATTCGTCTGCGCGACAAGCGCGACGGCAAAGAAGACCATTTCCACTACGAAGGCGGCATCAAGGCGTTTGTTGAATACCTCAACAAAAACAAAACGCCGATCCATCCGAATATCTTCTACTTCTCCACTGAAAAAGACGGTATCGGCGTTGAAGTTGCGCTGCAGTGGAACGATGGTTTCCAGGAAAACATCTACTGCTTCACCAACAACATTCCGCAGCGTGACGGCGGTACTCACCTTGCAGGTTTCCGTGCGGCGATGACCCGTACCCTGAACGCCTACATGGACAAAGAAGGCTACAGCAAAAAAGCCAAAGTCAGTGCCACCGGTGACGATGCCCGTGAAGGCCTGATTGCCGTTGTTTCCGTGAAGGTGCCGGATCCGAAATTCTCCTCTCAGACCAAAGACAAGCTGGTCTCTTCTGAGGTGAAATCGGCGGTAGAACAGCAGATGAACGAACTGCTGAGCGAATACCTGCTGGAAAACCCGTCTGACGCGAAAATCGTCGTCGGCAAAATCATTGATGCTGCGCGTGCTCGTGAAGCTGCTCGTCGCGCGCGTGAAATGACCCGCCGTAAAGGTGCGCTGGACTTAGCGGGTCTGCCGGGCAAGCTGGCGGACTGTCAGGAACGCGACCCGGCTCACTCTGAACTGTACCTGGTGGAAGGGGACTCAGCGGGCGGCTCTGCGAAGCAGGGGCGTAACCGTAAGAACCAGGCGATTCTGCCGCTTAAGGGTAAAATTCTTAACGTTGAGAAGGCGCGCTTCGACAAGATGCTCTCTTCTCAGGAAGTGGCGACGCTGATCACCGCGCTGGGTTGCGGCATCGGTCGCGACGAGTACAACCCGGACAAACTGCGTTATCACAGCATCATCATCATGACCGATGCGGACGTCGATGGTTCGCACATCCGTACGCTGCTGTTGACCTTCTTCTATCGTCAGATGCCGGAAATCGTTGAGCGCGGCCACGTTTACATTGCACAGCCACCGCTGTACAAAGTGAAGAAAGGCAAGCAGGAACAGTACATCAAAGACGATGAAGCGATGGATCAGTACCAGATCTCTATCGCCCTTGATGGTGCCACGCTGCACACCAATGCCCACGCTCCGGCGCTGGCGGGTGATGCACTGGAAAAACTGGTTTCTGAATACAACGCGACCCAGAAAATGATTGGCCGTATGGAACGTCGTTTCCCGAAAGCGCTGTTGAAAGAACTGGTTTATCAACCGACGCTGGCTGAAGCCGATCTCGCTGATGAAGCGAAAGTCACTACCTGGGTGTCCCAGCTGGTTAACGTGCTGAATGAAAACGAAGTTCACGGCAGCACCTGGAACAGCTTTGTGCGTAAAGACGCTGAACTGAACCTGTTCGAGCCGGTGATCCGCGTGCGTACCCACGGCGTTGATACCGATTATCCGCTGGAGCATGAATTTGTGACCGGTGGCGAATATCGTCGTATTTGTACGCTCGGCGAGAAGCTGCGCGGTCTTATCGAAGACGATGCGTTTATCGAACGTGGCGAGCGCCGTCAGCCGGTTGCCAGCTTCGAGCAGGCGTTGGAATGGTTGCAGAAAGAATCACGTCGCGGCCTCGCTATCCAGCGTTATAAAGGTCTGGGCGAGATGAATCCGGAACAGCTGTGGGAAACTACCATGGATCCGGAAAGTCGTCGCATGCTGCGCGTTACCGTGAAAGATGCGATTGCCGCTGACCAGCTATTCACCACGCTGATGGGCGATGCCGTTGAACCGCGTCGCGCGTTTATCGAAGAGAATGCCCTGAAAGCGGCGAATATCGATATCTAAGTCGTTTTGAACATTACGATCCTGACGAAAACGCCTGAATTTGTTCAGGCGTTTTTTTATGGTCTGTCTGAAGGTGATTAGATAATCTGCCGGCCAAAAGGAATGCAGTGAGCGACTATATTATTCACCGTAACGATAAGGTTCTCATTTTCAATATTTATTTGGATATCATCATCTCCTGAAAAGTCGGTGACAGTGATATGAATGACCCGCTTTTCTGTTGAACGCATCGTGAGATACGTCAGCTCTGATATTGAGGGATTGTTTGGCCCTTTGCCGTGGAAGAGCACGCTATTACCTGCCGATAAGCAATAAACCGTGAACTTATCCGGCGACTGCCAGCGCAATTTTACGGGGGTATCCAGATTAACGGCATCAACAGCCATAATGTGCGGGAAGAGCGTGACGGTGTGCCTGGTGCAGAGCGGTTCAGCATTAATCAGGTAACTGGTATTAATCTCCTGATTGTGCGGGTTATCAACTGTAATAATATCAATTAATAAGTCGCTACTTGTGGTGATGTTTCGACGAAAAACCACGTCTTTGTAGGCCTCTGCATCCCATTCGACGCGGGTTTTACTGTCAGGGAGCATTGGCATACTTTGCCACTCGACTTCGGTAACCAGTTGTACCGTGCCATTTTCTTCACGGTATAGCACCACGCTGGGATTTGCCGGTGCCTGGTTTTTCCCATTAATACAGAGTGTGTTATGTGAAAAAGAGTTCTTAAAGTAACCGTAATGCAGCGGTGCGCCGTAGCCTGTGGTACCAAGGTCCGGAAAAATTGCCCGGCCATTATTAAACACGGTTAACCCCAGTCGATCATAGTGATCGTGCTCGCCGCCATAAGGTGTGTGTTTGACACAAATAGCACGCCCAGGTTTATTCCGGATAATCGTCAGACCGCTTTCTGCTGTATGCAGCGTCTCCTGTGGTGGTAAAAGAGCCTGTGAAGGGAGCGTTTTCCCGTAAAATACTGCATCAATACTGTTTCGAGGGTGCTGGCTGTAAATCTGTTTTAATAGCTGTCCATATTCTGGTGTGTCGTAATACCACCAGGCAAACTCATAAATATCGCTATGCGTCAGTTTTTCCTGGCCGTTCACACAGTCGTTAATTTTCGGCAGCGTCATATCTGGCATTAACTGCGTCAGTGGTACGCTCAACATTTTTGGATACCAGGCGGTTTCCAGCAAACTGTAGTCCGAACCACGGGCGACTTTTTCATAGGCGAAAAATCCCTGCAGCGCGTAAAAATGGTAATGCAGAGAACCTTCAAACCACAAACCGTCAGGCATTAAGGCATGTTCTAACTGGTATCGAAGCCCGTACTGGCTGTTAACCGCAAATTCGAGATACGTTTTATCATCTAGCACAGCCCCAATAATGCCGATTGCAGCGCTGATTTTGACTTCATGGTTGTGGATCTGATTACAGCGATGTTGCATCAGGAAATCTGCTCCCGCACGTAAGAGACGTTCAGCGATATACAGGTCTTCCTCTGCGGTGAGTTTATTGCGGATAATGTCGAAGCCTCTGGCAAAATCGGAATGGCAGTTGGCCTCGCATAATGTCTGTGCATTTGCTTTTCCGGGGCCATTGTAGGGAATTCTGCCGTGCTCCTGATAATCCGGATAATATCTGGCGTAAAGCATCAGAATATCCCGCACTTTGCTGAGATAACGGGCCTCATCGGTCAGCAACCACAGTACCGCCAGTTCATAACACGCTTTTGCATTTAAGCCATTAAGCCAGCGCCACCATGCGCCATCATAAGGCTCACCGGAAAATGTTGTACCATCCACGGGGCAGCGATGCACTTCTGGCGAATGGCGATCCCACATTAAACGTACGCTGTGCTCCGGGCAAAAAAAGTAGTGGTTCCAGGTCGCGCACCCCGTTTCAGGAACCAGAACCGGATTATTGATAACATCGCTGTTGCTTGCTATCAGCGCGTTTATCATCTCTGGCCTGGCGAGTTCACGGGCCTGCAGTACTTGCTTTTGTGTAAACTGCTTCATATCATCCTCGTTATTTCACCAGCACCGATCCTGGGATCAGGATATTGATATCCTTAGGGTTTTCCTTTGTCATAATGGCTGCATTTTTAATGAAGCTCATATCCTGATACGCTCTTGCAGCCGCGAGTAATGGTCCTGTTGCTTCAGAAGGCGTATAGCGGATATCTTCATGCCCCCAGGCTGTCTGCGGCTTGCCGGTTTGTTCGCTTATCAGCAAAAAGGCTTTTTTCATCGTGCGGTTATCCAATTCGAAACCCCAGACATCATTTTGCGCTTTCTCGCCATAGCGTCCCATGTGTGCATAAGCGGATAGTGCAAAATTAGTGTAATGGAACGAGCGTGTGCGCTCGGTTTCAGATGTGATTTCCCCGGCAGCGTTTACCTGAGAAATCAGGTGGCGCAATTTGAAAATTTCCACCTGCCGTGATGCTTGCTGCTGTTGATCGGTAAACAGAGAAAATGCTGTAACCTGCGCGTCATACCATGCGCCGTGATTGTTATACCAGTTCGACTCTTCAAAGCCGTTGTGACTCGTTAACAACCATTGTGTATAGTCTGCATACCATTTTTTATACCCTTTCAGCGCCTGCGAGGGGATATGACCCGAGTTTTCCAGCAAAACAATGCTGTCAGCCACATCGATCAAAACGCGGGTATCGATAATCCCAATTCCACGTCCGTCGACTTTTCCGGGGATCGCCTGTGCATAGTTTAAGTTAGGGTTCATTCGGGTTTTACTGTCGAGAAACCAGGCCTGTAACAATTGCTGCGCTTTTTTCGCATATTTATCCTCGCCACTGTAAAACCACGCCAGCGCCAGCGCCCGAACATCATCGGAGAATTGCACCATGCGCTTACTGTCGGTACCGTTCGTTTTAGAATCCGGGTTTATTTGTCCATCTTTACGGATATAGGGCATGCCATTTTTACTATCAGGATTTGGCCACCAGTAGGGACCAAAGCTGTAGTAGTCATGTTTATTTCCAGAAACCGGCGTTAAGGTTTTGTCCATGACCGAATACACGGAATGAGTGAGCGCCATGTCAGCCTGTTGCAACAGTGCTTGCCAGGCTGGTGTGTATTGGACATCGTGTTGACTAATGCTTTGCTTGATGCTCAACATTTGTTCACAATCATAAGTCAGGCAAGGGTCATGTTGAGCGGCCAGGATAGTATTTTGTGAACAGAAAACCCCGCTGACAATTAATGCCAGAAAATGTATTTTACATTTCATCTTTTTTAGCCTGTTTATTCGAAGTTGATGGTTAATCCGATGCGGAAGCGGTTTTCTGTTAATCCTGACTCGCTATTATATTTTCCTTGTTGCTCCATATAATCCCACTCAACATAAGGTTGAAATGTTTTGTTGAGTTTATATTTAATGACCAGATCATTTTCATAGGCACTTTTCTTGCCATTGTTATAATGGAAATCATTCACATAGCGATAGAACACGGGGTTATCCTGAATACTAAAGTATTCATTCTGCCAGCCGAGATATAAATCCAGTCGTTCAACGCTTCCTTTATCCTGAGTACCCGAAAGATCTTTTGAGTCATACTGATTCCAGTCATAACGAAAACGAACTCCAGAGTAGACCGTATCAGTCATATTCCAGATTATTTTGACGTAAGGGCGAACTTGTGCGCCATCGGTGCTCCAGTGATAAACTATCCCCGGCTGTATTGCCACCATTGGGCTTAGTTTATATTTATAGTTCCCTTCAATTTCATTGTAACTGATCGTGGATTGATCGAGGTTATCGTTACCTTGCTTATTATCGGTTTCCATACTCAGCCAGTAACCGGATTTAAAACTTTGGCTCATTTTAAAGCGAGACTCGTAACTATGGCTGGCCTCTTTATAGCCGCCACGCATATCAAATGTCATGGCGTGGCCGACGATAGGGCAGCAGCAAGCCGCCAGCAATAAAGCTGTTTTTTTCATAAAAAGTTTTCCTTGCCGATAATTTATGCCGTGATGGCTTGTGTGGTTTTTTTAGGTGTTTTTATTAGGGTCCACAGGAAAAGTGCGCCGATTAAATCGAAAACGCCCAATCCTACGAAAAAGGCGTTATAACCGATAACAGTAACCATGGCGCCGAGGAACAAACCAAATAAGAAATTACCCATACTACCGGTAAATGCGGCAAAGCCTGTTGCAGTCCCTACTTCCTGTTTAGGAAACAGATCGGAAGACATACTGATGACCGTGATAGACAGGCACTGGTGGGCGAAGCCCGCAACACAGAATAGGGCAATCGCAATATAAACATCGGTAACAAAGCCAACGGCTGCCATCGATAACATCAAAATAGAGGCGAACGTGAAGGTGATCCGTTTTGCATTCAGTACACAGAAACCTCGATTAACCAGTATGCGAGACAGATAACCCGCAAAGATACAGCCGAAATCAGCCGTCAGAAAGGGGAGCCAGGCGAACATTGCGATATGTGCCATATCCATATGGCGAACGGTGACAAGATACAGCGGCATCCAGTAATGCAGCGTTCCCCATGCAGGATCGGCCATAAAGCGGGGTAATGAGATAGCCCATAAATTGCGGTTAGTGATAATAGAACGAAGCGTCGCTTTTTCTTTTACCACTTCGATTTGGTCGGCAAGGACTGCATCATGTTCCGCTTTGATCAGTGCAGGATGTTGTTCTGGTGAGCGATAGAAAATGTACCAGATTACCGCCCATACAATTCCTATTGCACCAGTAACGACAAATGACATTTCCCAGTTGTAATTAACGATCGCCCACACGACTAACGGCGGCGCCAGCATCGCACCGACGGAGGTTCCCAGACTATAAACGCCACAGGCTAATCCTCTTTCCTTTGCTGGAAACCACTCGGCGGTAACTTTCATACCCGCCGGGTTAAAGGCGGCCTCCGTTAACCCTAAACCACCGCGCAGCCATGCCATTGGCAACCAGGTGCTACATAGGCCTGTGAGCATATTGAAGATTGACCACAGGGCCGCCAGTAGAGCAAAACTTAATCGCAAACCGAATTTATCGATAATAAAGCCGCATGCGATGCCGCCAATCGCATAAGTGAAGGGGAAGACAGAGACAATCCAGGAATACTGCTCGCTCGACAGCCCTAATGTTTTCATCATCTCAGGAGCAGCTACCCCGAGGGTGCTTCTTGCGAGATAGTTGGTAATGGTGCCCAGCATCACAAGGACGATGATATACCATCGCAAATTCTTAATTTTCATTGTTGGTCTCATGTATACAGTTAATGATTTTAAGAAACAGTGAATCTATAAAAATGAAACGCTGTTTTGTATGCATAAGACTCAAAAATGATATTAATTTCCGTGAGGAAATTCACACTTACATGAAGCAAAGAAATACACAAAATATTTTGTGTATAAAAAAATGAATGTGATATGTTGTTTTTTCCTTGTTTTTCATCGTGTTATTCATGACTCCTGAAAGGAAAAATAATTATTATGTGAAAGCAATGGAATATGCATAATTATTGTGAATAAAAAACATTAAATAATAGATTTTTAATATTGAAGTTTGTGATGGTTTATCTACTGATACCGTTTTATTTAAAATAAAATGTTAACGTGTCTATTGTCTGGAAGTTGGCGGAGTTTGTGATTTAATATCTATTGTCGATTTAATTTTAATAATCATACACAATGTTAATGATTAACTTTGTCGGTTAACGCGTGTGCGTAAACGGTAATGAGGATTGCTTTGTCGTTATTCAGCCCCTTTTCGTAGCTGTTTTTTGAGCGGAATCGCGTTAGCATGAGGATGGACTCATTTAATCCGGGGAACTCATGGCTATCAAACTTATTGCTATCGACATGGATGGCACACTTCTGCTGCCCGATCACACCATTTCACCTGCGGTCAAAACGGCGATTGCCGCAGCGCGAGCGCGTGGCGTAAATGTGGTGCTGACCACGGGGCGCCCCTATGCCGGCGTCCACAGCTATCTGAAAGAACTACATATGGAACAGCCCGGTGACTACTGCATTACCTACAATGGAGCGCTGGTGCAGAAAGCCGGGGATGGCAGTACCGTAGCGCAAACTGCGCTAAGCTATGACGATTATCGCTATCTGGAGCAACTTTCCCGGGAAGTCGGCTCGCATTTCCACGCTCTCGATCGCAACACGCTGTATACCGCTAATCGCGATATCAGCTACTACACGGTGCATGAATCGTTTGTCGCGACCATCCCGCTGGTGTTCTGTGAAGCCGAGAAAATGGATCCCGCAACCCAGTTCCTGAAAGTGATGATGATTGACGAACCGGAGATCCTCGATAAAGCCATCTCGCGCATCCCAGCAGAAGTTAAAGAGAAGTACACCGTACTGAAAAGTGCGCCGTATTTCCTCGAAATTCTCGATAAACGCGTCAATAAAGGTACTGGCGTAAAATCGCTGGCCGACGCGTTAGGAATTAAAGCCGAAGAGGTGATGGCTATTGGCGATCAGGAAAACGACATCGCGATGATTGAATACGCAGGTGTGGGCGTTGCCATGGACAACGCTATTCCATCAGTCAAAGAAATCGCCAACTTCGTGACCAAATCTAACCTCGAAGATGGCGTCGCGTATGCCATTGAGAAGTTTGCGCTGAATTAAGTCCGCTTCGTCAGGTTACAACCCGTGCTAAGCGCGGGTTTTTTTATGTCTCTTTTTACCGTCCAGATAACATTCTTTTTACCATTTGTAGTTTTTGTGATCTAAATTGTAGTACAACATTTATTGTTTGTACTACATTAGTCGTGTGACAACGATGATAGATATCATGGTCGTACTACAAAATTGAGGTGAATTTCAGCGGTGACGGTAAAGTAGAGCAGAACATTCAGAGCACAAGGACTATCCATGACTCTCAACAAGACCGATCGCATTGTTATCACCCTGGGCAAACAGATTATCAGTGGCAAATACGTACCGGGGTCGGCACTACCGGCGGAAGCGGATTTATGCGAGGAATTTGAAACCTCGCGCAACATCATTCGTGAAGTGTTCCGTTCGCTTATGGCGAAGAGGCTCATTGAAATGAAACGCTACCGCGGGGCGTTTGTTGCACCACGAAACCAGTGGAATTACCTCGATACAGATGTACTGCAATGGGTGCTGGAAAACGACTATGACCCGCGTCTGATTAGCGCGATGAGTGAAGTTCGTAATCTGGTGGAACCGGCGATTGCTCGCTGGGCAGCGGAGCGGGCGAACTCGAGCGATCTGGCTGAAATCGAGTCGGCGCTTAATGACATGATTGCCAACAACCAGGACAGGGATGCTTTTAATGAAGCTGATATTCGCTATCACGAGGCGGTTTTACAGTCGGTACATAACCCTGTTTTACAACAACTTAGCATAGCGATTAGTTCGCTACAACGCGCGGTTTTTGAACGAACCTGGATGGGGGATGAGGCCAACATGCCGAAGACACTCCAGGAACATAAGGCGCTATTCGATGCGATACGGCACCAGGATAGCAATGCGGCAGAGCAGGCGGCTTTAACTATGATCGCCAGCTCAACACGAAGGCTCAAGGACATCACATGACAGCTCGCTACATCGCAATTGACTGGGGATCAACCAATTTGCGCGCCTGGCTTTACCAGGGCGACAAATGCCTGGAGAGCAGGCAATCAGAAGCAGGCGTTACGCGTCTGAACGGTAAATCTCCCGCAGCGGTGTTAGCTGAGGTTACACAAAACTGGCGCAACAGCGCCACCCCTGTGGTGATGGCGGGAATGGTAGGCAGTAACGTGGGTTGGAAAGAGGCTCCTTATCTGGCCGTTCCCGCCCAATTCTCTGCCATTGGCGAGCAGTTAACCTCTGTTGGCGACAATATCTGGATTATTCCCGGACTTTGCGTTTCTCGTGAGGATAACCACAATGTGATACGCGGCGAAGAGACCCAGCTATTGGGCGCCCGTACACTTTCACCCTCTCCTGTCTATGTCATGCCGGGTACTCATTGCAAATGGGTTCTGGCGGATGCACAGCAAATTCATGATTTCCGTACCGTGATGACCGGTGAGTTACATCATTTGCTGCTGCGCCATTCACTGTTGGGGGCGGGATTGCCGGAGCAGGAAGCCTCGGCCGGTGCATTCTCTGCGGGACTGATGCGCGGTCTCGCCACGCCAGCCGTTTTGCCGCAACTCTTTGAAGTTCGTGCCTCGCATGTACTGGGAACACTCCCGCGAGAGCAGGTTAGCGAATTTCTCTCCGGCCTGCTGATTGGCGCAGAAGTCGCCAGTATGAGCGAACAATTCGCTGCCGGGCAGGCTATTACTCTCGTCGCAGGTTCAGCCCTGACCTCACGTTATCAGCAGGCATTTCACGCCATTGGACGTGAGGTATCTGCAGTATCCGGCGACGCGGCATTTCAGGCAGGCATAAGGAGTATCGCTCATGCAGTGGCAAACTAATCTTCCGCTAATTGCAATATTACGTGGTGTAACGCCCGATGAAGCGCTGGCGCACGTCGGTGCGGTCATTGACGCGGGTTTCGATGCGGTAGAGATCCCGCTTAATTCCCCACAGTGGGAAAAGAGCATTCCGGCAATTGTGGATGCGTATGGCGACAAGGCTCTAATTGGCGCTGGAACCGTGCTCAAACCGGAGCAAGTTGACCAGCTTGCACAAATGGGCTGTAAGCTTATCGTCACGCCCAATATTCAACCCGAGGTGATCCGTCGAGCGGTGGGCTATGGCATGACAGTTTGTCCTGGTTGTGCGACCGCTAGTGAAGCCTTTACTGCGCTGGATGCTGGCGCGCAGGCGCTAAAAATATTCCCTTCATCCGCTTTTGGCCCTGACTATATCAAAGCGCTGAAAGCGGTACTTCCGCCAGATGTTACTGTGTTTGCCGTTGGCGGTGTGACGCCGGAAAACCTGAATCAATGGATCAATGCAGGTTGTGTAGGTGCAGGACTGGGCAGCGATCTCTATCGCGCCGGGCAGTCTGTTGAACGTACCGTGCAGCAGGCTGTGGCATTTGTAAAAGCGTA
This sequence comes from Citrobacter meridianamericanus, assembly GCF_041320245.1. Lineage (NCBI taxonomy): Bacteria > Pseudomonadati > Pseudomonadota > Gammaproteobacteria > Enterobacterales > Enterobacteriaceae > Citrobacter > Citrobacter meridianamericanus. Next base: position 15,210 of record NZ_CP101036.1, read on the forward strand.
TCGAGAGGCAATGAAATGAAAATTACTAAAATCACCACGTACCGTTTACCCCCGCGCTGGATGTTTTTAAAGATTGAAACAGATGAGGGGATTGTTGGCTGGGGTGAACCGGTCATTGAAGGGCGGGCACGCACTGTGGAAGCGGCGGTTCACGAGCTTGGTGATTATCTGATTGGCCAGGATCCCGCGCGTATTAACGATCTCTGGCAGGTGATGTACCGGGCTGGTTTTTATCGCGGTGGTCCTATCATGATGAGTGCAATCGCTGGTATTGACCAGGCGCTGTGGGATATCAAAGGTAAAGTGCTGAACGCACCTGTATGGCAACTGATGGGGGGGCTGGTTCGCGATAAAATCAAAGCCTATAGCTGGGTTGGTGGAGATCGTCCAGCAGAAGTGATTGACGGTATTAAGAAGTTGCGCAGCATTGGTTTTGATACCTTCAAACTGAACGGCTGTGAAGAGATGGGCGTCATTGACAATTCGCGAGCCGTGGACGCTGCGGTAAATACAGTGGCGCAAATTCGCGAAGCCTTTGGCAATGAAATTGAGTTTGGCCTTGATTTCCATGGTCGTGTTAGCGCCCCGATGGCAAAAGTATTAATTAAAGAGTTGGAACAATACCGACCTCTGTTTATTGAAGAGCCGGTACTGGCTGAACAGGCTGAATATTATCCGAAGCTGGCGGCACAAACACATATTCCTATTGCTGCCGGTGAACGCATGTTCTCACGTTTCGAATTTAAACGCGTGCTGGAAGCTGGTGGCCTGGCAATTCTACAACCCGACCTGTCACATGCTGGTGGTATTACCGAGTGCTATAAAATTGCCGGAATGGCGGAAGCTTACGATGTGGCGCTGGCTCCGCACTGCCCGCTGGGGCCAATTGCGTTAGCTGCCTGTCTGCACATTGACTTCGTCTCGCGAAACGCGGTATTCCAGGAGCAAAGCATGGGTATTCACTACAATAAGGGCGCTGAGTTACTCGACTTTGTGAAAAACAAAGAAGATTTCAATATGGAAGGTGGATTCTTTAAACCGCTAATGAAAGCGGGTCTGGGCGTAGAAATTGATGAAGCTCGGGTGATTGAGCTCAGCAAAAATGCACCGGACTGGCGTAATCCGTTGTGGCGGCATGAGGATGGCAGCGTCGCCGAATGGTAAATGCGCGTTATACTTCGCACTGGTGGTTCGTTGGCTGTATTTTCTTACCCTGGTCGTATGCTCCCGGGGATGTGAAAACTTGCTGCCTTCACCCAGCACGAATTATTTAGCGCATTGCAGTTGAGTTATTAATAAAAAATTTAAATAAACCCTCTGTAAATTACAGGGCATGGTGAGCGGTATCGCTATGCCCAAAATCTGGAGACAGATTGCGATGGATATTTCAGTTACTACTGCAAAACCCGGGCGTCGTCGGTATCTGACGCTAATTATGATCTTTATTACTGTGGTTATTTGTTATGTTGACCGTGCTAATCTCGCCGTGGCATCGGCACATATTCAGGAAGAATTCGGTATTACTAAAGCGGAAATGGGATATGTCTTTTCTGCTTTTGCCTGGCTTTACACATTATGCCAGATCCCGGGCGGTTGGTTTCTCGATCGTGTAGGTTCTCGCCTGACCTACTTTATTGCCATCTTTGGTTGGTCGGTGGCAACCCTGTTTCAGGGATTTGCAACCGGACTAATGTCGTTAATTGGCCTACGTGCGATAACCGGCATTTTTGAAGCCCCCGCATTTCCCACCAATAACCGTATGGTGACCAGTTGGTTTCCTGAACATGAACGTGCATCTGCTGTAGGTTTTTATACATCAGGACAGTTTGTGGGACTGGCATTTCTTACACCGCTGCTGATTTGGATCCAAGAAATGCTGAGTTGGCACTGGGTATTCATTGTTACCGGTGGGCTCGGTATTATTTGGTCACTTATTTGGTTTAAGGTTTACCAGCCGCCGCGTCTGACGAAAAGTATCACCCAGGCTGAACTAGATTATATTCGTGACGGTGGTGGCCTGGTGGATGGTGATGCGCCCGTGAAGAAAGAGGCGCGTCAGCCACTGACCAAAGCCGACTGGAAGCTGGTGTTCCACCGTAAGCTGGTGGGCGTCTATCTGGGCCAGTTTGCGGTGACCTCCACGCTCTGGTTCTTCCTCACATGGTTCCCCAACTATTTAACCCAGGAAAAAGGCATCACTGCGCTGAAAGCTGGATTTATGACTACCGTCCCGTTCCTGGCGGCTTTCTTTGGCGTACTGCTTTCTGGTTGGCTGGCAGACAAGTTGGTGAAAAAAGGCTTCTCGCTGGGAATGGCGCGTAAAACGCCGATTATCTGCGGATTACTGATCTCCACTTGCATTATGGGGGCGAACTACACCAACGATCCGGTATGGATTATGACACTGATGGCCATCGCGTTCTTCGGCAATGGTTTTGCCTCTATCACTTGGTCGCTGGTCTCTTCACTGGCACCCATGCGCCTGATTGGTCTCACTGGCGGTGTGTTTAACTTCGTTGGAGGATTGGGCGGAATCACCGTACCATTGGTAGTCGGTTACCTTGCGCAGGATTATGGGTTTGCGCCTGCGCTGGTCTACATCTCTGCCGTTGCGCTGCTTGGCGCGTTGTCTTACATCCTGCTGGTGGGGGATGTGAAGCGCGTCGGTTAATGTTCTTTAACCAGCCCGTCAGACGTTATGGCGGGCTGCTCTTCCAGACCTAAGGGAATATGTGCCACGCCGCTGCGCATTATCCATTTACGGGAAAACGCTGACGTAATTGCCCGGCTTTTAAGGATTTTGCCATACAGTTTGAGACGTATTTTACGGGTAGCTTTGCGGTAAGCGAGATTCATATCTGGCGCATCCCGCAGTAGTACAGATTTGAGAATCTCCGCGCTGTCCAGCGCATAGCTAATCCCCTCCAGCGAGCTGGCGCTGATAAAACCGGCCGCTTCGCCAATCAAAAATGCGTTTTCCTCACCACAGACGAAGTCTTTCCAGCGTGAGGGGAATAGCACCGTACATTTTTCGCTTTTCACCGGGTTGCCGAATTGAAACTGGAACGCTTCCATCTTCGTTTTCAGCGCGTCAAAGCGTGCCTGGCCGTCCTTCATCGGGTAGGCGCCGCCAAAGATAAAATAGCCGTCTTTGCTGATACTCCAGGAATAACAGTCGGTTGCGTCGTTATCAAAAATACAGGAATAGAACGGCACAGGATGTTTTTCTGCAAACCATTGTTGAATAGCGACATATTTACGAATTTGATGCTGGGGGTAGAGATGACGGCGCACCAGTGAATTCGCGCCGTCGGCCCCGACCAGATAACGTGCGGTGATCTGTTGCTCCCAACCGTCGGCGCGGAAGATAACATGCCATTTATCGCCCTCGCGCCAGATTTTCCGACACAAGCTGTCGTGATACACCTGTACATCGTCGGGAATGAGAGATTTAAGCCATAAATCAAAGGCATGGCGGTTGATGTTTATGTAACTTCGCTGGTAGTTACGCGTCAAAGAGGCTGCAACATCAACCGTTTTAACGCTAAATATCTGTGGATTAGCGATGACATCAACGGGTAAGGTTATCCCATCGCGGATAAACGAACGCTGGGCATCCGGGGCCAGCAGGCCGCCACAGGGTTTAGTGAAACCTTCATTGCCGCACTGACGTTTTTTATCCAACGCGATCACGCGCATTTTTCCGCTCAACTGCCGCGCCAGCGCTGCGCCTGCCGGGCCTAATCCGATAATCGCTACGTCAAAATGTTCCATCTTTCTGTCCGCAAAAATGAAGATGACGATACGCTAAAGCCTGAAAGTGAAGTGCTTGTGAAGTATGATTGCTGAAATCGTCTTGTATCAGGGCATTCCATGAAGCAAATCACCTTTACGCCGCGTAATCATCAGCTTACCAATATCAACACCTGGACACCGGACAGCCAGTGGCTGGTTTTTGATGTACGTCCTTCCGGCGCATCGTTTACCGGAGAGACGATTGAACGCATCAATATTCACACCGGCGAGCTGGAGGTGATTTATCGCGCGACACAGGGATCGCATGTTGGCGTAGTGACCGTTCATCCAAAGTCGGAAAAGTATGTATTTATTCATGGACCTGAAAATCCAGATGAATCATGGCATTACGACTTCCATCATCGGCGTGGAGTGATTGCTACGCAGGCAGAAGTGGAGAATCTGGATGCGATGGATATTACTGCGCCTTACACGCCGGGCGCGCTGCGCGGTGGTAGTCATGTGCATGTTTTTAGCCCAAACGGCGAGTTTGTCAGTTTCACCTATAACGATCATGTGCTGCATGAGCGTTCACCGGCGCTGGATTTACGCAATGTCGGTGTGGCTGCGCCGTATGGTCCGGTGAAGGTATCCGCGCAGCATCCCCGTGAATACAGCGGGAACTCTTGGTGCGTGCTGGTGAGCCAGACGACACCAACGCCAAAACCAGGTAGTGATGAGATTAACCGCGCTTATGAAGAAGGCTGGGTGGGGGATCATGCGCTGGCATTTATCGGTGATACCTTGTCGGCAAATGGCGAGAAGGTTCCCGAGCTGTTTATCGTCGATTTGCCACGGGATGAAAACGGCTGGAAAAAGCCGGGCGAGGCACCGCTGGAGGGTTCTGAGGCGACAATGCCTGCGCCTCCGTCTGGCGTTGTTCAGTGTCGTCTGACGTTTACCCATAACCGTGCTTTCCCTGGGCTGGTGAATCAGCCGCGCCACTGGGTGCGCAGTAATCCACAGGCGTCTGAGATTGCGTTTTTAATGCGTGATGACGGCGGTATAGTGCAGCTATGGTTGATTTCCCCACAGGGAGGAGAACCACGTCAGCTTACTCGCTGCGAAACGGATATTCAGTCGGCATTCAACTGGCATCCGTCGGGAAAATGGCTGGGATTTGTACTGCAGAACAGAATCGCTTGTTGTGATGCTCAGACGGGAGATATTGATTTTTTAACGGAGCGTCACGGCAACCCGCCGTCGGGCGATGCGATCGTCTTCTCTCCTGATGGTCAACAGGTTGCGTGGATGGAAGACGTCGAGGGTTTCCGCCAACTGTGGGTGACAGAAACCGGGCGTTAACTTAAGGTGCTGGTATTTTTGCCGGAGGGATAACGGCGTTTGTGGCCTGCGTCCTCTCCTCGCTCTTTTCTACACGGGATCTCACCGAGCTATCTTTGCGAAAGAGGTCCCACGGAAGCAATACCGTATCCAGGACAACGGTAAACGGCATATCCAGAATCGCCAGCGACTTGGTTCCCCAGTTTGTATCACTTTCGCTAATCATTGTGGCACTGGCGCGCGTGCCAGGATACGTCCCTTCCTTGCCGCCGGTATGCGACATAATGCTGGAACAGCCGCTCACAAACGCCATCCCGCTGCACATTGTCAGTGTTACCAACATTTTTTTTATCATCATTTATTCATCTGTATTTATCGTGTTTGCATGGTGAGTTAAAGCGATCCGTTGCGAAAATAACATCACCATTTCGTCGCACTGTGGCGGCTATCGCGATTTAACGATAACAACTGCTCCCCCCAGTGTATGCAATAGACAACAAACTGCAAAAAAAGTCAGATGAATACGCTTGAAAAGTTTGGTTTAAGACCCACTTTTAGGATGTAGGCAAATGAAGGGCATGCCTGATGGGTGTCCTGGCTACCTGACCTGTCCATGATGGAAGGTCCATTATCCTCGCTGATTTCAGGAGCTATTGATTATGCGTAACTTTGATTTATCCCCACTGTACCGTTCTGCTATTGGTTTTGATCGCCTGTTTAACCTGCTGGAAAACAACCAGGGCCAGAGCAATGGCGGCTACCCTCCGTACAACGTTGAGCTGGTAGACGAAAACCATTACCGCATTGCGATAGCCGTTGCCGGTTTTGCTGAAAGCGAACTGGAAATCACTGCCCAGGACAATCTGCTGGTGGTGAAAGGCGCCCATGCGGACGATCAAAAAGAACGTACTTACCTGTATCAGGGCATTGCCGAGCGCAACTTTGAACGTAAGTTCCAGTTAGCGGAGAACATTCATGTTCGCGGCGCAAACCTGGTGAATGGTCTGCTGTATATCGATCTCGAGCGCGTAATTCCCGAAGCGAACAAGCCGCGCCGCATCGAAATCAACTAATTCTGTGGGCCGCTTCGGGCGGCCTTGTTAAATCATCGGCTTGCCGTCAGGGAGCCGACATGTACCTACTCGCTTCTTAGAAGGAGATTATTATGCGTAACTACGATTTATCCCCACTGCTGCGTCAATGGATCGGTTTTGACAAACTGGCCAACGCCTTACAAAACACCGGTGAAAACCAGAGCTTCCCTCCTTATAACATCGAAAAGAGCGATGATAACCACTATCGCATTACGCTTGCGTTAGCCGGTTTTCGCCAGGAAGATTTGGATATTCAACTGGAAGGCACGCGTCTGACCGTGAAAGGGACGCCGCAGCAGCCAGAAAAAGAGACTAAATGGTTGCACCAGGGGCTGGTCACTCAGCCGTTCAGCCTGAGCTTTACGCTGGCTGAAAATATGGAGGTCTCCGGCGCAAGCTTCACTAACGGCTTGCTGCATATCGATTTGACCCGTAATGAACCTGAAGCCATTGCTCCACAACGTATCGCTATCAGCGAACGTCCCGCATTAAATAGTTAAATAGCTCCATGCCTTTGCCCCGCCAGAAATGACGGGGCTTTTTTGTGCTTTACCACCCATACATTGCGACTGTACTCTGCGAGAATCCATTTACTTAATGATGTTATTCACAGGGAACAGGATAATGAGTGATATAGCATTGACGGTCAGCGTTCTGGCATTAGTGGCGGTTGTCGGATTATGGATCGGCAACGTAAAAATACGTGGTGTGGGTTTTGGCATCGGAGGTGTACTGTTCGGCGGTATTATTGTCGGGCATTTTGTCGATCAGGCAGGGATGACCCTTAGCGGCGATATGCTGCATTTTATTCAGGAATTTGGCCTGATCTTGTTCGTCTACACCATCGGTATCCAGGTCGGACCGGGCTTTTTTGCGTCATTGCGCGTTTCGGGCCTGCGGCTGAATCTGTTTGCCGTGCTGATTGTCATCATGGGTGGCCTGGTCACCGCTATTCTGCATAAGCTTTTTGCCATTCCTCTTCCCGTGGTGCTGGGTATATTCTCCGGAGCGGTCACCAATACCCCGGCGTTGGGGGCCGGGCAGCAAATTCTGCGCGATTTGGGTACGTCTGGCGATGTGGTAGACCAAATGGGGATGAGCTATGCCATGGCTTATCCATTTGGTATTTGCGGTATTTTGCTCACCATGTGGCTGATGCGCATGATTTTTCGCGTTAACGTCGATGCTGAAGCCAGGCAGCATGAGTCCACACTGACCAACGGACACGCGCTAATTCAGACGATGAATATCCGCGTGGAAAACCCGAACCTCAACAATATGGCCATTCAGGATGTTCCGATCCTGAACAGCGATAAAATCATCTGCTCGCGACTGAAACGTGAAGAAACATTGATGGTGCCATCGCCGGGAACGGTTATCCAGATGGGGGACCTGCTGCACCTGGTCGGGCAGCCAGCCGATCTGCACAACGCGCAGGTGGTGATTGGTCAGGAGGTGGACACATCGTTGTCGACGCGCGGGACTGATTTACGCGTTGAGCGCGTGGTGGTCACCAACGAACAAGTGCTGGGTAAACGTATCCGGGATCTGCACTTTAAAGAACGTTACGACGTGGTGATCTCCCGCCTGAACCGTGCGGGGGTTGAGCTGGTAGCCAGCAGCGATGCCAGCCTGCAATTCGGGGACATTCTCAATCTGGTAGGGCGGCCTTCGTCGATTGATGCTGTTGCCAATGTTGTCGGTAACGCGCAGCAAAAACTGCAGCAGGTGCAGATGCTGCCGGTATTTATCGGTATCGGACTGGGTGTTCTGCTGGGGTCAATCCCGCTGTTCATTCCGGGTTTTCCGGTGGCGTTAAAGCTGGGGCTGGCCGGTGGGCCGCTGATTATGGCTTTGATTCTTGGACGTATTGGCAGCATCGGTAAGCTGTACTGGTTTATGCCTCCCAGCGCTAACCTCGCGCTGCGAGAGTTGGGTATCGTGCTGTTTCTCGCGGTGGTTGGTCTGAAGTCAGGCGGTGATTTTGTTCATACCCTGACGCAAGGCGATGGCCTGAGCTGGGTGGGTTACGGTATTTTTATCACCGCGATTCCGCTGATTACCGTTGGCCTGCTGGCGCGCCTTCTCACCAAAATGAACTACCTGACGCTGTGTGGCATGTTGGCCGGCTCAATGACCGATCCTCCTGCGCTGGCGTTTGCTAACAACCTGCATGCCACCAGCGGGGCGGCAGCGCTCTCCTACGCCACCGTTTATCCGCTGGTCATGTTCCTGAGGATTATCACCCCGCAACTGTTGGCGGTGATCTTCTGGGGAATGGGTTAGCGTCAGGACGGGTCCGGGTGGACGCGCCGTAAGTGGTAGTCCACCTGGTATTCGCTGGCGTTTCTGAACATGACTGAATAATTTAGAAATTCCCCGCTATCACTGTATGACAACGAGGTAATGCGTAATAACGGCGTCTGTTCAGGTACGTTCATCTGTGCGGAGAGCTGCTTATCGGCAAGAACGGGGGTCAGACTTTCATAGTTGCCGCTGATTGTTATCCCGCACTCTTTCTCAATGTAATCGAATTTTGACCCTTCCAGATGTGCCAGTGACAGATTACGGAATAATTTTACCGGCATGTAGCTGTCTTCAAGCATCAGCGGTTTGCCATCCACATAGCGAACACGGCGTGAGAAGTGGATACGTTCATTAATCTGGATACGCAGCTGACTGGCAATTGCCGGTGGTGCGGGCATCACTTCAAAAACCAGTACCTCACTGGTGACTTCTTTTCCCTGTCTCTTCAGCACTTCCGCCAGTCCGGTTAGATTGGTGGTTTCATGATGGACATCTTTGCGTGCTACATAAGTTCCACTTCCATGACGGCGTACGACCAATCCCCAGCCAATTAACATATCAATTGCTTTACGGATCGTCATTCGTGACACCGCAAACTCTTCGGCAAGTTTTTTTTCGCCAGGTAGCGGGCTACCGATGTTGTAATCAGAAGAATTCAGGCGAATTCGTAGTCGTTCCGCAATTGATTTGTAGATCACTACCAGACCTCTTTTTTCTTTTAATCACCGCACCATAGACCTTTTGATGTCTAACTTTTACGTGAAAAGTAGACCTCATTGTCGAAATTAAAACCATGAAAGCGATCACGAATCGTAGCGGCATACCATGTCCGGAGGATCGCAACTTTCTATTCTCGTATCAGGCCAGCAATGACGAAAAAAAAGGCCTCTCCCCCTACTGGTTGTTCTATGAGGATGTGAAAATGCTCAGTCAAATACAACGCTTTGGCGGCGCGATGTTCACCCCGGTGCTGCTGTTTCCCTTTGCTGGTATCGTCGTGGGTATCGCTATTATGTTGCGCAACCCGCTCTTTGTGGGCGAAGCGCTTACCGATCCCAACAGTTTGTTCGCCCAAATCGTTCATATCATCGAAGAAGGTGGCTGGACGGTATTTCGTAATATGCCGCTGATTTTCGCCGTTGGTCTGCCTATTGGTCTGGCAAAACAGGCTCAGGGCCGCGCTTGTCTGGCGGTATTGGTCAGTTTTCTGACGTGGAATTACTTCATCAATGCCATGGGTATGACATGGGGACATTTCTTCGGCGTGGATTTTAGCGCAGAACCGACTGCTGGCAGTGGTTTAACGATGATGGCTGGAATTAAAACGCTTGATACCAGCATCATCGGCGCAATTGTCATTTCCGGTATTGTTACTGCTCTACATAACCGTTATTTCGATAAACCCTTGCCAGTATTTCTCGGTATTTTTCAGGGGACATCGTTTGTGGTGATCATTGCCTTCCTGGTGATGATTCCCTGCGCCTGGCTGACGCTGCTGGGTTGGCCAAAGGTGCAAATGGGGATTGAATCTCTGCAAGCTTTTCTGCGTTCTGCAGGTGCGCTGGGGGTATGGGTGTATACCTTCCTGGAGCGTATTTTAATTCCGACCGGGCTGCATCATTTCGTCTATGGGCCATTTATTTTCGGCCCTGCCGCGGTGGAAGGCGGCATCCAGGTCTATTGGGCGCAACATTTGCAGGAATTCAGCCAAAGTACTGAGTCGTTGAAAACGCTGTTCCCTGAAGGTGGGTTTGCCCTGCACGGCAACTCGAAAATCTTTGGTTCATTAGGCATTGCTCTGGCGCTCTACTTCACCGCCGCCCCGGAAAACCGGGTGAAGGTGGCGGGACTATTGATCCCCGCTACGCTCACGGCTGTGCTGGTTGGGATTACCGAACCGCTGGAGTTTACCTTCCTGTTTATCTCTCCCTTATTGTTTGCTGTACATGCCGTGCTGGCGGCTTCCATGGCGACGGTAATGTATCTCTGCGGCGTGGTAGGCAACATGGGCGGCGGTCTGCTTGATCAGTTCTTACCGCAAAACTGGATCCCAATGTTCCACAACCATGCCGGAATGATGTTCACCCAGATAGCGATTGGTCTGGCCTTTACCGTGCTCTATTTCGCCATCTTCCGCACCCTGATCCTGCGCTTCAACCTGAAAACGCCAGGGCGAGAAGACAGCGAAATCAAACTCTATACCAAAGCTGATTACAAAGCTGCTCGTGGGCAAACCACCGCCGCATCGCCGGAGACCAAACTGGGTCAGGCTGCGGGTTTTCTACAGGCGTTAGGCGGCGCAAGCAATATCGAGAGTATTAATAACTGCGCTACTCGCCTGCGTATTGCGCTTCACGACATGGCGCAAACGCAAAGCGATGACGTTTTCAAAGCGTTGGGCGCGCACGGTGTTGTGCGCCGCGGCAACGGTATTCAGGTCATTGTTGGTTTGCACGTTCCTCAGGTACGCGAGCAGCTCGAAACGCTAATGAAATCTTCTTTATCAAACGAACAGATCCCCATGACGGAGGCAGTATCATGAAAAAATTCTCAGTGGTTATCGCAGGTGGCGGTAGTACCTTTACGCCGGGCATCGTGCTGATGTTGCTGGCAAATCAGGACCGTTTCCCGCTTCGTGCGCTGAAATTTTATGACAACGATGGCGCGCGCCAGGAAGTGATTGCTGAGGCGTGTAAAATCATCCTCAAAGAAAAGGCACCGGAAATTGAGTTTAGTTACACCACCGATCCTAAAGCAGCATTTACCGATGTCGATTTCGTGATGGCGCATATCCGAGTGGGTAAATACCCAATGCGCGAACAAGATGAAAAAATCCCATTACGTCACGGGGTGTTAGGTCAGGAAACTTGCGGGCCGGGTGGGATTGCCTACGGAATGCGTTCTATTGGCGGCGTGCTGGAACTGGTGGATTATATGGAAAAATATTCACCAAACGCCTGGATGCTTAACTATTCCAATCCGGCGGCAATTGTTGCTGAAGCCACGCGTCGGCTGCGTCCAAATGCGAAAATCCTCAATATTTGCGATATGCCTATCGGTATTGAAGGGCGGATGGCGCAGATCGTTGGCCTTAAAGACCGCAAACAGATGCGTGTGCGTTACTATGGACTGAACCACTTCGGCTGGTGGACATCGATTGAAGATCTGCAGGGGAACGATCTGATGCCGAAGCTGCGCGAATATGTGGCGCAGTATGGTTATGTTCCTCCGTCAAACGACCCGCACACAGAAGCAAGCTGGAACGATACTTTTGCGAAGGCAAAAGATGTACAGGCGCTGGACCCAGATACCATGCCGAATACATACCTGAAATACTACCTATTCCCGGATTACGTGGTTCAGCACTCTGATCCGCAGCGCACGCGCGCCAATGAGGTGATGGACCACCGTGAAAAACAGGTGTTCGGTTCCTGCCGCGCAATCATTGAGGCGGGCAATTCTGCCGCTGGTGAGCTGGAGATTGACGAACATGCTTCTTACATTGTCGATCTGGCGGCGGCTATTGCCTTTAATACTCAGGAAAGAATGTTGCTGATTGTGCCGAACAACGGGGCCATTCATAACTTTGACGATGAAGCGATGGTCGAGATCCCATGCCTGGTAGGGCATAACGGCCCGGAACCGTTGACGGTGGGTGATATACCTCAGTTCCAGAAAGGGCTGATGAGCCAGCAGGTAGCGGTTGAGAAGTTGGTGGTTGATGCCTGGGAGCACCGTTCTTATCAGCGTTTGTGGCAGGCTATCACCTTGTCGAAAACCGTACCGAGCGCATCTGTGGCAAAAGCGATTCTTGATGATCTGATCGAGGCCAACAAAGCGTACTGGCCGGAATTGCACTAATCCTGTTGACCGGCATCCTTTGGGTGCCGGTCCGCATGTTTCAATACCGCCGACGGTGCATAGCCAAACTTGTGTTTAAACGCTTTGCTGAAATGAAACGAGTCAAAGAAGTTAAGCATATCCGCCACCTGTCCGACCGTATTTCCCTCCTGTTTTAGCAGTGACAGCGCCAGTTCCAGCCGGGCATCCAGATAATATTCCTTCGGCGTTTTGCCGGTATAACGTAAAAAAAGACGACGTAGCCAGGCTTCGCTACAGGGAATAGTTGCTGCCATCTCCGCTACGTTCCAGCGTTTTTGTAGGCTGGCATGTAGAGTGGCAATCAGTTTTTCAATTTGCATCCGCTGCGGGTCTTTTTTACCTTCAGCGTAAATAAGACAAATCCATTGATAAATCATTTTTGTAAGAAAAGCGACGGCCAGATTATTTTTCATTGAGTCTGAAGAAGTAATTAATCGTGAAACTTCAGCCAGCTCCTGATTATAAATGTCACCATTATAAATAATATTTTGTTGGCCTAGCGGAATATCCATTACGCTGGTTGGTGTGAACTCCATCCAGTATTGTTCCCATACTAACCCTTCGCAATGATAAGACTGTATATCGGTCGGTTTTAAAAAGATTATACAGTTCCCGTTGAGAGTAATCTGTTCGCCGCCTTTTAGCAGGATTTTTCCACAGCCCTGGACGGTATAGACGGCAACCCAAGAATTAGCTATCAGTGGCTTTTTCTTATCGCGCGGCCAAATAACCCGGTAATGTTCGTCGGCATAGGTGTGCCACAGCGAGATCAATGAAATTCCGCTTGAGATCACATTTTCGTTAATCAACAGGGGAATATTGTATGTAGTTTCGTTTTTTACATGCGAACTTTGCATCTTTCCATTCATTTTAATTTCCCGCCGGAGAATTATGCCCACAACCTGAACTTAACAGAAAAAACCCGTTCAGGGATATGACGTTTTTATTTTATGAAATCTGACTGCCTGACCCGGTGCGCAATACCTCCTGTTACACCCTACAGCTACCGGGACATAATGAAAAAAAGGGCTATGAGATGAATACGCTACAAATTTTAAGCTTTGTGGGCTTTACGCTGCTGGTGGCGGTAATCACCTGGTGGAAGGTACGCAAGACGGATACCGGATCGCAACAAGGGTATTTTCTTGCCGGGCGTTCCTTGAAAGCACCAGTGATTGCGGCGTCACTGATGTTAACTAACCTTTCGACCGAGCAGTTGGTTGGTCTGTCTGGTCAGGCTTACAAAAGCGGAATGTCGGTCATGGGCTGGGAAGTTACCTCTGCGGTGACGCTTATCTTTCTGGCGCTGATCTTTCTGCCTCGCTATCTGCAACGTGGTATCGCTACGATCCCGGATTTTCTTGAAGAACGCTACGATAAAACAACACGGATTATTATCGACTTTTGCTTTCTTATTGCCACTGGCGTCTGCTTCCTGCCGATTGTGCTTTATTCAGGGGCGCTGGCGCTGAACAGTCTTTTTCACATCGGTGAATCACTCAATATTTCTCAGGGTGCCGCAATCTGGTTACTGGTTATTTTGCTGGGCATTGCCGGAATTATTTATGCGGTGATCGGCGGCTTGCGCGCAATGGCGGTGGCTGACTCCATCAATGGTATTGGCCTGGTGATTGGCGGACTGATGGTACCCGTGTTTGGCTTGATTGCGATGGGCAAAGGCAGTTTTTTACAAGGTATCGAGCAACTGACCACCGTGCATGCGGAGAAATTAAACTCAATCGGCGGAGCGAACGATCCGTTGCCGATTGGTGCGGCCTTTACCGGTTTGATTCTGGTGAATACTTTCTACTGGTGTACCAATCAGGGCATCGTGCAGCGTACGCTGGCCTCCAAAAGCCTCGCTGAAGGGCAGAAAGGGGCATTGCTCACAGCGGTATTGAAAATGCTCGATCCGCTGGTACTGGTATTACCGGGCTTAATTGCTTTTCATCTGTACCAGGATCTGCCAAAGGCGGATATGGCCTATCCGACACTGGTGAATAACGTGCTGCCTGTTCCTTTAGTGGGGTTTTTCGGCGCGGTTTTATTCGGCGCGGTAATCAGTACGTTCAATGGATTTTTAAACAGCGCCAGTACCTTATTTAGCATGGGCATATACCGGCGAATTATTAATCAACATGCACAACCGGAACAGCTGGTTCGCGTTGGTCGTAAATTTGGTTTTTTTATCGCGGTAATTTCCGTGCTGGTAGCGCCTTGGATCGCTAATGCGCCAGAAGGGCTCTACAGCTGGATGAAACAGCTCAACGGTATTTATAACGTGCCGCTGGTGACCATCATCATTATGGGATTCTTTTTCCCGCGCATTCCCGCGCTGGCAGCAAAAGTCGCCATGGGACTCGGTATTGTCAGCTACATCACCATCAACTATCTGGTGAAATTCGACTTTCACTTCCTTTACGTACTGGCCTGTACCTTCTGCATCAACGTGGTGGTCATGCTGGTTATCGGTGTTATCAAGCCGCGTGCCACGCCGTTTAAATTCCATGATGCTTTCGCGGTAGATATGAAACCGTGGAAAAACGCCAAACTTGCCTCTGTCGGTATCCTGACTGCGATGATTGGCGTCTATGCCGGGCTCGCACAGTTCGGCGGGTACAACACGCAATGGCTGACCATTCTCTGCTACTCAACTACGGCGGCAGTGATGATGTATTTGATGTACAGCAGTTGGCAGACGCGGCGTAACGCGACTGCACAATGTGTCCCTGACGCTAAGGATGAAGCATGACCCGGCCCAATTTTCTGTTCATTATGACCGATACCCAGGCGACCAATATGGTCGGCTGCTACAGCGGTAAGCCGCTGAACACCAATAATATTGATAGTCTGGCAGCGGAAGGTATTCGCTTTAACTCGGCCTATACCTGTTCACCAGTGTGTACGCCGGCCCGCGCAGGGCTGTTTACCGGGATTTATGCCAACCAGTCCGGGCCGTGGACCAATAACGTCGCGCCGGGGAAAAACATCTCCACTATGGGGCGCTACTTTAAAGATGCGGGCTACCACACCTGTTATATCGGCAAGTGGCATCTCGACGGACATGACTACTTTGGGACCGGCGAATGTCCGCCAGAGTGGGATGCTGATTACTGGTATGACGGGGCAAATTATCTCGCAGAACTGACGGATAAAGAGATCAGTTTGTGGCGTAATGGACTCAATAGCGTGGAAGATTTGCAGGCCAATAACATTGATGAGACGTTCACCTGGGCGCATCGTATCAGTAACCGGGCGGTCGATTTTCTCCATCAGCCTGCGCGTGCCGAGGAACCGTTTCTGATAGTGGTTTCCTATGACGAGCCGCACCATCCGTTTACCTGTCCGGTCGAGTATCTGCAGAAATATCAGGACTTTTATTACTATCTCGGTGCGAAAGCGCATGACTCTTTGCTCGATAAGCCCGAGCACCATCGTCTGTGGTCGCAAGCCATGCCATCCCCGGTTAGCGATGACGGGCGCTACCACCATCCGCTCTATTTTGCCTGCAACGACTTTGTTGATGATCAGATAGGTCGGGTGATCAATGCCTTAACGCCGCAGCAGCGAGAGAATACCTGGGTCATTTATACCTCCGACCACGGTGAGATGATGGGCGCGCATAAACTCATCAGTAAAGGGGCCGCGATGTATGACGACATCACACGAATTCCGCTGATTATGCGCCCGCCGCAAGGGGAGCCTATACAGGTAGACACACCGGTCAGCCATATTGATCTGCTGCCGACGATGATGGCGCTGGCGGGTATTGAGAAGCCGCAAATCCTGCCAGGTGAAAACATTCTTGCCGTTGAAAAGCCGCGCGGTGTGATGGTGGAGTTCAACCGTTATGAAATTGAACATGACAGTTTCGGCGGATTTATCCCGGTACGCTGCTGGGTGACGGACGACTGGAAACTGGTATTAAATCTGTTTACCAGCGATGAACTTTACGACAGGCGTAACGATCCAGATGAACTACACAACCTGATAGATTCGCCACAATTGGCCGACGTTCGCTGCCAGATGCACGACGAGCTGCTGGACTACATGGATAAAATCCGCGATCCGTTTCGCACCTATCAGTGGAGTTTGCGTCCGTGGCGTGCTGATGCCATACCGCGCTGGATGGGGGCTTTCCGCCCGCGCCCTGAAGACGGCTATTCTCCGGTGGTACGTGATTACGACACCGGTTTACCGACCCAGGGCGTAAAAGTGGAAGAGAAAAAGCAGAAGTTCTGACTACAATGCCAGTTGGCGCAAATATCCTTATTTGCAACTTACTTGTAGGCCGGATAAGGCGCTAGCCACCATCCGGCAATGACAACCAGAGGAGTTTGGATGAAGATTTCCCGCCTGGGTGAAGCGCCGGATTACCGCTTCTCGTTGGCAAATGAACGCACTTTTCTGGCGTGGATCCGCACCTCGCTGGGGTTTCTGGCGGCGGGTGTGGGTCTTGACCAACTGGCTCCGGATTTTGCCACGCCGGTGATTCGTGAACTGCTGGCACTGTTGTTGTGTCTGTTTGCCGGCGGTCTGGCGATTTATGGCTACCTGCGCTGGTTGCGCAATGAAAAGGCAATGCGCCTGAAAGAGGACTTGCCGTACACTCATAGCCTGTTAATCATCAGCCTGATTTTAACGGTAGTTGCGGTGATTGTGATGGCGCTGGTGCTGTATGCCGGATAGCCGTAAATCGCGACGGATCGCCGATCCTGGTTTACAACCGGAACGTACCTCGCTGGCCTGGTTTCGCACGTTGTTGGGCTATGGCGCGTTAATGGCGCTGGCGCTGAAGCACAACTGGCATCAGGCGGGTTTCCTGTTTTGGGTTTCAATTGTAGTGCTGGCGCTGGTGGCGATTGTTCTTTGGCGCTATACCCGCAGTCGCAACCTGATGGATGTCAGTCATAGCGATTTTTCTGAATCTCGCGCGGTGCGTGACAAATTTATGATCTCCCTCGCGGTGTTATCCCTCGCAATACTGTTTGCTGTAACGCATGTCCGCCAACTTATGGCATTTATCGGGAATTTAGCATGACAGGATGTCAGGTCATGGCCAAGCCGGCCAGCTCTCGTTGTAATCTCGATTGTCGCTACTGTTTTTACATTGAGAAACCCACTCAACCCGCAATGGATGACGCTACCTTAGAGACGTTTATTCGCCAACATATCGCTGCGCAGCCGGGGCCCGAAGTGATGTTCGCCTGGCAGGGGGGCGAGCCAACTCTTTGTGGCGTAGACTTTTTTCGCCGCGTTGTGACGTTGCAAAAACAGTACGGAGAAGGGAAGCAAATCCATAACGCTTTCCAGACCAACGGAATTTTGCTCAATGACGAATGGTGTCAGTTTTTACGCGATAACGGCTGGCTGGTTGGGATCTCTCTGGATGGCCCGGCCGAGTTGCACGATGCTTATCGCGTTAACCGCAGCGGAAAACCGACGCATCATAAGGTGATAGAGGCTATTGCTAAACTTCGTGAGTATCAGGTGGAGTTCAATCTGTTGGTGGTGATTAACCGCCTGAACAGCCAGCAGCCCGAACAAATGTATCGTTATCTTCGCCAATGCGGCACGCCCTTTCTGCAGTTTATTCCGTTGGTTGAATATGATGAAAAAGGCGAGCTTACCGCCGACTCCGTCCCGCCGCAGGCGTGGGGAACCTTTCTGAATTCCGTCTTTGATATCTGGGTCAGAGAAGATATTGGTCGCGTATTCGTCCAGCTATTTGATTCAACCCTCGGGGTATGGTGCGGGCATCCGGCGCAGATGTGTTCGCTAAGCTCCACCTGCGGGCATGCTTTTGCCCTGGAAGCGAATGGCGATTTGTATCAGTGCGATCACTATGTCTACCCTGATTATCGCCTGGGTAATATTCATCACACCTCGCTGAGTGAGCTCAATGCCAGCTCTCGGGCTGCGGAGTTTGGTCAGGCTAAGAGAACCACGCTGAGCGCGGAATGTCAGGCGTGTTCGCTGCTGCGTTTTTGCCACGGCGACTGCCCTAAGCACCGTGGCAGAAATGGAAAGAGTGCGATTTGCGGCGGATACAGCGCTTTTTTCAACCATACCGCGCCGCATATGCGCGTAATGCGTGATCTCATTAAGCAGCATCGTTCACCCGCGGAGCTGATGGCGATGCTGCGCTGAGATTAGCGCCCTTTCGCCAGGTACTGCGCCATTTCGGCTTCCGGCACCATACCGCCGCCGGTCGCCCACACGAGGTGTGTGGCGTTATTGAGCTGCGCTGCGCTAAATCCGTGCATG
Organism: Citrobacter meridianamericanus; assembly: GCF_041320245.1. Taxonomy (NCBI): domain Bacteria; kingdom Pseudomonadati; phylum Pseudomonadota; class Gammaproteobacteria; order Enterobacterales; family Enterobacteriaceae; genus Citrobacter; species Citrobacter meridianamericanus. Next base: position 33,839 of record NZ_CP101036.1, read on the forward strand.
TGCTGATAGTCAGTGGAGGCGCAAACGTGCTGCGGACCGGTCATCCCCGCCAGCGCCGACGGCTCAAGGCGAATGCCTTCTTCCTGCGCCAACCAGCCCAGCATGTCGTACAGGGTCTGATCGTCCAGGGTATACAGACCGTCGAGCAGACGTTCCATCGCCCGGCCAACAAAGCCCGAGGCGCGACCGACCGCCAGCCCGTCCGCTGCCGTCAGGTTGTCGATACCGATGTCCTGTACGGAGATGGTATCGTGTAGCCCGGTATAAATCCCCAGCAGCATGCACGGGGAGTGGGTTGGTTCCGCGAAGAAACAGTGCACGTTATCGCCAAACGCCAGCTTGAGGCCAAACGCCACGCCGCCAGGGCCGCCGCCGACGCCGCACGGCAGATAGACAAATAACGGATGCTCGGCATCCACTACGCGCCCCTGCTGGGCAAACTGCGCTTTCAGACGCTGACCGGCGACCGCGTAGCCTAAGAACAGCGTGCGGGAATTTTCATCATCGATAAAGAAGCAGTTTGGATCGGACTGTGCCGCCTTACGACCTTGTTCAACCGCCACGCCGTAATCTTCTTCGTACTCCACTACCGTCACGCCGTGGCTGCGCAGCTTGGCTTTTTTCCACGCGCGGGCATCGGCAGACATATGAACCGTAACGTTAAAGCCGATCCGGGCGCTCATGATGCCAATCGACATCCCGAGGTTGCCGGTGGAACCGACTGCGATGCTGTACTGGCTGAAGAACTGTTTAAACTCCGGCGAAAGCAGAATGCGGTAATCGTCTTTGGTGGTCAGCAGACCGGCTTCCAGCGCCAGTTTTTCCGCATGGGTCAGTACTTCATAAATGCCGCCGCGCGCTTTGATTGAACCGGAAATCGGCAGATGGCTGTCTTTTTTCAGCAGGAGTTCGCCGTTAATGTGCTGCCCGAACTCTTTTTCCAGCCGTTTTTGCATGGCCGGGATTGCGGCCAGCTCAGATTCGATAATGCCTCCGGTAGCGGCAGTTTCCGGGAAGGCCTGCGCCAGATACGGTGCGAAGCGCGTCAGACGCGCGTGGGCATCCTCAACGTCGTGTGCTGTCAGGCCAACATAGGGTAAACCTTCCGCAAGAGAGGTGGTGCCAGGGTTAAACCAGGTTGTCTCTTTCATAGCCACCAGATCTTCCACTAAAGGATGCTGGGCGATAAGTGTTTGAATGTTTTCCATAGTCAGTCTCTTCGCGCTTAGATAATAAAGGAAAGCAGGAATGTGCAAGCCAGTGCAATAACGGACGCGATAAATGTCGCGGTCGTATAGTATTTGAACGTTTCATTGAGGGTGGCGCCGCAGTACTGCTTCACAAGCCAGAACAGGGAATCGGTGACGATCGTGCAGCCAATAGCGCCGGAACCGATGGCAATAGCGATGATCTCTGGGCTCACGTTAGGGTAGAGTGGCAGCATCGGTGCCACGATTGCCGTCGCGCCCATCATCGCAACGGTGGCAGAGCCTACCGCCGCATGCAGAATCAGTGCGACCAGCCACGCCAGCAGAATCGGGTGCATATGCATGTTTGAGAGGATCAGAGCCAGAGTATCCGCCAGCCCGCTGCTCTTGAGGATAGCGTTGAATGCGCCGCCTGCACCGATAATCAGCAGAATGTTAGCAATCGAGCCAAAACCGTTTTCGGTGTGGGTCAGCAGCGTCCCCATGCCAATGTGCTGACGCAGACCGAGAATGTAATAGGCCACGAAAACGGCAATAAACATCGCGGTGATTGGGTTACCGATAAACTCCAGCAGCGTATACAACGTACTGCCTTTCGCCATGTTCAGCTCAGCGACGGTTTTGACCAGCATCAGGCCAATCGGCAGGAGTACGGTAAACAGCGTAGCGCCCAGCGACGGCAGCGTACTTTCGTCGCGCACTTTCAGGTCGGAAAACTCAGCCGGTACCGGTTTAAACGGCAGACGGTTACCGAGGAATTTCAGGTACAGCGGCCCACCGACAAGCGAAGCCATTAAACCCACCAGTAAGCCGTAGACAATTACGGTGCCAATATCCGCGCCCAACTTATTCGCCACGAACAGGGCGGCCGGATGCGGAGGTACGACGCAGTGTACCGCCATCAGCGCCGTACACAGCGGAATCGCCAGCTTCAGTAATGAGGTATTGGTTTTTTTAGCAATCGAAAAGGCCAGTGGAATCAACAGCACCACGCCGACTTCAACGAACAGCGTGATACCGCAAATCAGCCCGACCAGCACCATAATGACGTCCGCGGAAAGCCAACGGCAGCGCTGCAGCGTCAGGCCGATGCGTTCGGCCGCGCCGGACACTTCCATCATTTTGCCCAAAATGGTCCCAAGACCAATAACCGCCGCGAGGAAGCCCAGCGTACCGCCAATACCACTCTCAATGGCATTGACCATATCCAGCGGCCCCATCCCCATCATCGTACCCACGAAGAAACTGGCTAACAGCAGCGCCAGAAACGGGTGGAATTTGAACTTCACGATGGTCAAAACGATTAACACGATGCTTATTAGCAGCGTGCTCACAACCCAGATTTGAGAGTGCATAGCTCACCTTGCCCTGTGATTAATATAGGGTTATTGGACAAAAATAAGGCACGGTCTGACAAACGATATAAATCTCCTTTCACATGAGCCAGATTGCATCAAATGAGTGATTTGCGTCTAATTACGCTGCATTTATGCGATATGGTTCACTTTGATTCATCTTTATGCTGATTTTTACAGCGAACTTTTTTACACTCCGGCGAATGAATCAGGAGGACAGGAGGTGAATTTGGATCCCCTACGCGAGGTCAGAAACCGGCTGCTCAACGGTTGGCAGCTGTCAAAACTGTATACCTTTGAAGTGGCGGCCCGGCATCAATCGTTTGCGTTGGCGGCAGATGAGTTATCGTTAAGCCCCAGCGCCGTTAGCCATCGCATTAATCAGCTGGAAGAGGAACTGGGCATTCAGTTGTTTGTCCGTTCGCACCGTAAAGTGGAACTCACCCACGAGGGTAAGCGGGTGTTCTGGGCGCTGAAATCGTCGCTGGATACGCTCAACCAAGAGATTCTTGATATTAAAAATCAGGAGCTGTCCGGGACGCTCACTGTCTACTCACGGCCCTCTATCGCTCAGTGCTGGCTGGTTCCGGCACTCGGCGACTTTACGCGTCGCTATCCGTCGATTTCTCTGACCGTGCTAACCGGAAACGACAACGTCAATCTGCAGCGCGCCGGTGTCGATCTGGCTATCTATTTTGACGATGCACCCTCTGCGCAGCTTACACACCACTTCCTGATGGATGAAGAGATCCTGCCGGTATGCAGCCCGGACTACGCTCGCCGCCATGACCTTACGGGTTCGCTGGTGAATTTGCCGCACTGCACCTTGCTGCACGACAGACAGGCATGGAGTAACGACTCAGGAACCGATGAGTGGCACAGTTGGGCACAACATTTTGCGGCGAATCTGCCGACATCGTCGGGGATTGGTTTCGATCGCTCTGATTTAGCGGTAATTGCCGCCATGAACCATATCGGCGTGGCGATGGGCCGAAAGCGGTTGGTTCAAAAACGTCTCGACAGCGGAGAACTGGTCGCGCCTTTTGGCGATAAGGCGCTGAAATGCCATCAGCATTACTACATCACCACATTGCCAGGCAGGCAATGGCCGAAAATTGAGGCATTTATCAGCTGGCTTCAGGAGCAGGTTAAATAAGCGGACTGCGAATATTTTTACGCGTTCTCACTACACGGAAAGTCAAAAAGCATGCTAAATACGTGATATCACTCCTGATGATTTGCGTAAGGACGACCGTGTTAAAGCCGATAGTTTCCCTTTTACTGTTAGCCAGCGCCACCGTGTGTGCCGCGCAACCTGCGCTGACGGCGGCGCAATATGCGCAGCAGCTTGGCGTTGGGATGGACGTAGACTGGGCACGCACCGATCGGGGTATCCGAGAATTTGATCCGCTGGTGGTGCGGGACTACAAGGCGAAAGGGTTGGCCCACGTACGCATTCGTGTGGCGGGAGAGCCCACAGAATCGCGGCTGATTCATCTGCGCAAGCTGGTAGAAGCCTGCGAGCAGTATGGCGTGATCCCGATCATTGCCTATCAGGCTGATGAATATAAAAAAGACCCCAGTGCCGGTAACGAAAAAGAGGTGGTTAACTGGTGGGTGGCGGTGGCGCATTATTTTGGTCAACGCTCGCCGTTGCTGGGTTTTGACCTGATATATGACCCCTCTGATAAGCTCTACCATAATCAGGCATCGCTCAATCGCGTGTATGACAAAACCATTCGAACCATCCATGCCATCGATCCACAGCGAATGATTTTTATCGCGCCGAAACTGCATGCCGCTCCGGAAGATTTGGCCAATCTAAAGCTGCCGCCGCAAAGTCAGAATACCGTGCTGGCCCAATGGCATATTTTTCCGTGGGGACCGATGAAAAATAACGGCAAATATCCGTGGACATCAGGGACTGTGGCAGAAAAGGCCGCCATTCGCGCGCGTATCAATACCGCCATTCATTGGCAGCAGAAAACAGGTCATCTCAGTTGGGTTGGAGGCTGGTCGCCAGGAGAGACCATCAGAAACCCGCCTTCTGCTTCGCAAATGGCGTTTGCACGCTTTATGGCGTGCGAGCTGAAAAAAGCGAAAATTCCCTATGCTATCAATGCGGATACGCAGTTCTATGATGGTGAGGAGGGGGCCTGGCGTCCGGCGCTGGAGCCGTTGCTGACGACGATGATCGCGCCAGAATGCGAAAAGCCCGGCGATATGCCGGGCCATCATACGCTTAAACCGCCTGTCCCTGATGCGATACGCGTGACGCCAGCGGAAGCCAGCAAACAAAAATCAACAGCCCCATAAGGGTCATCAGCAGACCCAGACTGGCTTGCCCGGTTTGCGGCAGCATGGCAGAGAACCATGCCAGCACGCCGGAACCAATGTTCTGTAATCCTCCAACCAGCGCGCCAGCCGTGCCTGCCAGGAACGGGAAAGGCTCCATTGCGCCGCTGGTTGCCAGAGGAAACAACATTCCGGCACCGAAGAAAAACAGTGCGGCAGGAACCAGCAGCGTCCAGACGTTCATCACGTCAAACAGCCCTGGGATCCACATCATTAAACCCGCTACCAGACAGCAGGTCACCGACTGCCACATTAGCGTCGAGAAACGCTTATTCTGACGACCGGCAAACCATGCACCGAAAAATGCCGCCGGGATGGGCAGAATAAACAGGATACTGACCACCATGCTGCTCAGACCGAGTCGTGCGCCCAACAACACCCCGGAGCAGGCCTCAAAGACCGCAACACCCGCCAGACCACCGATCAACATCAGCACGTAACAGGTGAAAGCGCTATTACCAAACAAGGTTTTGTAGCTGGCGATCAGTCGTGGACGCGGCGCACCCGCAGGGCGCGTTTCCGGCATCCAGCGTGCCATGCTAAACGTCACGCCCGCACACAGAATCAACAGGAAAATATAGCAGGCGCGCCAGTTCCACACTGTGTCCAGCACACCACCAATCAGCGGAGCTAACAGCGGACTGACCAGGATCCCCATGTTTAACAGACTATTGGCGTGGCGCAGTTGCGTGCCTTCGTACAGATCGCGCGGTAACGTTCGCGCCATCACACCGCCGACGCCCGTTCCCATCCCCTGGATGGCGCTGGCGATAATCAGTACCGTCAGGCTATGGGTGGTAATCGCGACAAGCGTGGCCAGCATAAAAATAGACATTCCGGCGAGGATCACCGGGCGGCGCCCTACGCGGTCAGAAAGGGGACCGTAAACCAGTTGCGACACGCCGTAGGTCAGCAGATAGGCGGCCATCACGCTTTGTACCGCCCCTTCGCGAACGTTCAGTTCACGCGCCATATCAGCAATCGCGGGGATATAAATGGTTTGCGCCATCTGACCTACCGCCACCAGTAATACCAACATCAACAACAAATTGACGCTTCTATGCCTTTTCATTTCGCTGATTACTTTTAAAAAAGAGAAAAAAGAAGAATAAGGTGCTGCACTTTCCCGTAAATGCGCGTGGAATCTACCACAACAGAAAAAGAAGGCCAGATAGTGGGCTGGAAAGTTTACGTGATAGACGGCAGGAAATGTAAACAAAAAGCGGCAACAAATGTTGCCGGATTGCATCGGGTTTACAACGCGATCATGATAAGCGGAGTAAAACTGCGCCTACAGCAATGCCTGCGGCTGCAACAAGACGTATTCCGGCAACCTTTTCTTTCAGCAGCAGCCACGCGAGCAGCGCGCCAAACAGGATCGACGTTTCACGCAGCGCAGCGACCACCGCCAGCGGAGCCTGGGTCATGGCCCACAGCGCCAGGCCGTAAGATCCCATCGTACCAATCCCGCCAAGAATACCTTTTTTCCACTGCTGTACCAGATAACGTGACGCTTCCCGGCGTCGGGCGAACATCGCCCAGCTCAGCAGGCAAGAGCCGTTCAGAAAGAAGGTCCATAGCGTGTAGCCCAGCGCGGTTTCTGAAAGCCTGACGCCAGTGCCATCAACCAGCGTATAACCGGCGATAAAGCAGGCGTTAACGAGCGCCAGGATAATCCCCCGTTGCGAACCGCTACGTCCGTTAAATGCCATCCCGAGAATAGCCAGACAGATGGTGGCAATCCCTACCCAGGCGAGTAACGAGAGGCTATCGCCAAGGAACAGGACGCTGATAATTGCGACCAGCAGCGGCGCTGTGCCGCGCATCAGAGGATAGGTCTGGCTCATATCTGAAACCTGATAGGTTTTAGCGACCAGAACGGTATAGACCACCTGTAATGCGGTTGAGACAGCTAAAAACGGCAGGCTGGCGGCAGAGGGTTGCGGCGCAAAGGGTAAACAAATCAGCGCCATAATCGCAGCGGTTCCGCTGACGCTGATAGCCGAGTACAGCTTGTCGTTTCCCGCTTTTACAATGGCATTCCAGCTGGCATGCAGCAGTGCGGCGAACAGCAAAATGCAGAAAACAGAAAGCGTCATAGTGGAATTCTTCCCTGAGAATGTCATAAAAACGTAACACATTGGTACGACACAAGCACCAGGGAGAAGGTGAAAGGGGAGCGGAGTGTTACCCGCCCCCCTTCGGTGCGACTTGAATCTGAGTTACTTAACGTATTTCAGAACAGCATCAAGGAGTTGCAGTGCTGCAACAATGAGTTTGAGGATAAGAATAGCGATATCCACGAGGCTCATACGCTCTCCTTTTGGTACAAGGAGCACGGTGCTGGCGTACCTCGCCGCTGCCTGTTGCCAGCACCTTTATTGACATAACACAGTGTGCTCACACGGGGTTAAGGCGCTGACGGCACCACCCGTTTCAGCCAGGACTTTGTTGCGCCGGTTTACTCTGCGGCCCCCGCATAACACATTGCGTACCGAGACATTATAGATAAATACTGTATAAATTAACAGTATTTTATGGACGTTATGCTATTCATGCTCCATACTCAAAACCATCAAAATTCGTGCCGAAATTGCGTGTTCTTCGCAGAACGCGTATACTTTTTTTGTTGACATAACACAGTGTGTTCGGCGGCTACCAACCGCGCCGCGCTGAAAAAAACCTCGCTCCGGCGGGGTTTTTTGTTTTTCAATTGGGCACAGCGAAATGTGATCTTTGACGCATTTTTGTGCAGATGAAAATTTTTCCATTGTCACACTGAAAAACCTGTGTTTGTATGAATCCAGTTAATCAACAAACAAACAGGTCCCTAATGAACCCTTCTATGCTGACTGCGACCCTACTAAAAACTGCGCCATCTCGCGCAGCGGTCGTCGTGCGTGTGGTGGTGGTCGTCGGCAATGCGCCGTAGGGTCCGGAACAACACACGATTCCAAAACCCCGCCGGCGCAAACCGGGCGGGGTTTTTCGTTTCAGAGACCTGCCCGGAGCAAAGGCCCAGAATAAAAGGACTGGAGCATGGCAAGTTCGGGCATAACATCCAAGCGTACGCGTTTTACGGGCGCAGAATTCATCGTTCATTTCCTGGAGCGCCAGGGGATTCAGGTCGTCACCGGTATTCCAGGCGGCTCGATTCTTCCCGTTTATGACGCCTTAAGCCAAAGTACGCAAATCCGTCATATCCTGGCGCGCCACGAGCAGGGCGCGGGGTTTATCGCGCAGGGGATGGCGAGAACCGATGGCAAGCCCGCCGTCTGTATGGCTTGTAGCGGACCGGGCGCAACCAACCTGGTGACTGCCATTGCCGACGCGCGTCTGGATTCCATCCCGCTGGTGTGTATCACCGGACAGGTTCCGGCCTCAATGATTGGCACTGACGCCTTCCAGGAAGTTGACACCTACGGCATCTCTATCCCCATCACCAAGCACAACTATCTGGTCCGTCATATCAATGAATTACCGCAGGTCATGAGCGATGCGTTCCGCATTGCGCAGTCCGGACGCCCAGGCCCGGTGTGGATAGACATTCCTAAGGATATTCAAACCGCTGTTTTTGACATTGAAGAAATGCCGGAGCCTGCGCAGAAAATGGCGGCGCCGGAATTCAGCCAGGACAGTATTCGTGATGCTGCAGCTATGATTAACGCCGCCAAACGCCCGGTGCTGTACCTCGGCGGCGGCGTGATTAACGCGCCGGGGCGCGTTCGTGAGCTGGCCGAAAAAGCAAAATTGCCTACCACCATGACGTTGATGGCGCTCGGCATGTTGCCAAAAGCGCATCCGCTGTCGTTAGGCATGCTGGGTATGCACGGCGCGCGCAGCACTAATTTTATTCTGCAAGAGTCTGATTTACTGATTGTTCTTGGCGCACGTTTTGATGACCGGGCGATTGGTAAAACCGAACAGTTCTGCCCGAATGCCAAAATCATCCACGTAGATATTGACCGCGCAGAGTTGGGTAAAATCAAACAGCCGCACGTGGCGATCCAGGCGGATGTCGATGAGGTTCTGGCGCAATTGATCCCATTGATTGAAGCGCAACCGCGTGAAGAGTGGCATCAGCTGGTGTCTGACCTGCAGCAAGAATTTCCATGCACGATCCCGCAGGAAAAAAATCCGCTCAGCCATTACGGGCTGATTAACGCCGTTGCCGCCTGCGTGGACGACAGCGCGATCATTACCACCGACGTCGGTCAGCATCAGATGTGGGCGGCGCAGGCTTATCCGCTGAACCGCCCACGTCAGTGGCTGACCTCCGGCGGTCTGGGAACCATGGGCTTTGGCCTGCCAGCGGCGATTGGCGCGGCGCTGGCGAACCCGGATAAAAAAGTGCTGTGCTTCTCTGGTGACGGCAGCCTGATGATGAACATTCAGGAAATGGCGACAGCCAGCGAAAATCAGCTGGATATTAAAATCATTCTGATGAATAACGAAGCGTTGGGTCTGGTGTATCAGCAGCAGAGCCTGTTTTATAAGCAGGGCGTTTTTGCCGCCACCTATCCGGGAATGATTAACTTTATGCAGATTGCCGCCGGGTTTGGGCTCGAAACCTGCGATTTGAATAACGAAGCGGACCCACAGGCAGCATTGCAGGCCATTATCAATCGTCCCGGCCCGGCGCTGATCCACGTACGCATCGATGCCGATGAAAAAGTATACCCGATGGTGCCGCCGGGTGCGGCAAACACAGAGATGGTGGGGGAATAAGCCATGCAACAGCAGACTCATGACAACGTAATCCTGGAACTCACCGTGCGTAACCACCCCGGCGTAATGACTCACGTTTGCGGCCTGTTCGCCCGTCGCGCGTTCAACGTGGAAGGCATTCTCTGTCTACCGATTCAGGGCAGCGATAAAAGCCGCATCTGGCTATTGGTCAACGACGATCAACGTCTGGAGCAGATGATAAGCCAGATCGACAAGCTGGAAGATGTGGTGAAGGTGACCCGCAACCAGTCTGACCCGTCGATGTTTAACAAAATCACGGTTTTCTTTGAGTGAGTTAGTCGCCGTCTGAGTCCGGAGTGATGACTTTGACAGAGCCGTTCCGGCAGTGGGTTGCGTAATCTGCCGGTAACGGACGATCGCTTATCAGTACATCAAAAGTGGAGAGCGGACCAATGCTGGCGGGGGCGACCTCATCAAACAGGGCGTGGCGCGTCAGTAGAATTTTGCGTAATCCGCGTTCCATCGCTTTGCGTTTGGTGGCCAGATCGTCCGGGTTGAACCAGCTAACGCCGAAATGTTCATGGACGCCGCTGGCGGAGATGAATACTTTTCGTGGGTTGAGCGCATCCAGCGGAGAGGGGTTGCTGGTATCGTAAAAGGCGTCACTTTTCGCCCGATAGGTGCCTCCGCAAAGAATCACCGTGGCATTGGGTTTTTCATTCAGCGCCACGAATACCCGGTGCGAGTAGCAAATTCCGGTAAAGGAAATATCATCCGGGATCATGCTGACGACTAATGGCATTTCCGCACCATTATCAAAAAAGACCAGATCGTTTTCACTTACCAGTCCCGCGGCCAGAATGGCAACCGGTAAGTCGTCGCGATGATACTGTTTTTGCGCAGGCACTGGGGCATTAACGTTGGCGGCGGGCTTGTTCACCATCACAATGTAACCACCGAGCAGCGTAAGCGGTAACGGCTCGTCATCCTGGCTGAGATCCCGACGAATGGTCATCACGGAAACCTCCAGCATTCGCGCCGCCTCTTTCAGATGGATTCTGTCGGTCTTCTTCAACAATTCCATCAGACGTCGAATACGTTCTTTTTGCTTGGTTTCCATGCATACTCTCCACGAATCATGTTCTCATGTTCCTTCAGTAACATTTGTGTGTTTCTGAGAACATGACATTGCTGCATTACTATACGTCTGACTATTGTGAAATAAAAGCGTGTTTTTTCACGTTTTATTGATTACATGCAGCTTATTTTTAGCCAATTGTAAGCAAGTTAATCATTTTGAATGTGATAGAAGTGCAACACTTAGCGGAATAAATAAACAATAAAATGATCCTCCAATCGCGATCCTAGTCACAAATGATACGAAAGTAACATGATAATGTTATTTTAATATCATTGTTGTGTGATTGTTTCTGAGAGGTAGTAAAATGGATATCGCGGTTATTGGCTCCAACATGGTGGATCTCATCACCTACATCAACCAGATGCCCAAAGAAGGGGAAACGCTGGAAGCGCCCGCGTTCAAAATTGGTTGTGGCGGTAAAGGGGCAAATCAGGCCGTTGCGGCCGCTAAGCTCAATTCCAAAGTACTGATGCTGACGAAAGTTGGTGATGATATTTTTGCGGATAACACCATTCGTAATCTCGAATCCTGGGGGATTAATACGACCTATGTCGAAAAGGTACCTTGTACCAGTAGCGGCGTTGCGCCGATCTTTGTTAATGCAAATTCCAGCAACAGCATTCTGATCATCAAAGGCGCCAACAAATTTCTCTCTCCGGAGGATATCGATCGCGCCGCTGAAGATCTGAAAAAGTGTCAACTTATTGTCCTGCAGCTTGAAGTTCAGTTGGAAACGGTTTATCACGCGATTGAATTTGGTAAAAAACACGGTATTGAAGTGTTACTAAATCCCGCGCCAGCATTACGGGAATTAGATATGTCTTATGCCTGTAAATGCGATTTCTTCGTGCCGAATGAAACCGAGCTTGAAATATTAACCGGTATGCCGGTGGATACCTATGACCATATTCGTGCTGCGGCACGTTCGCTGGTTGATAAAGGTCTGAACAATATTATCGTCACCATGGGTGAGAAAGGTGCACTGTGGATGACGCGTGACCAGGAAGTCCATGTGCCGGCCTTTAAAGTGAACGCTGTCGATACCAGTGGCGCAGGTGACGCTTTTATCGGTTGTTTTGCCCACTATTACGTTCAAAGCGGTGATGTCGAAGCCGCCATGAAAAAAGCCGTTCTCTTCGCTGCATTTAGCGTTACCGGGAAAGGCACTCAATCATCTTATCCAAGCATCGAACAATTTAATGAGTTTCTTACCTTAAACGAATAATACTCCTGCATTGTAAAAGGTAGCACTATGAACGATAAAAACATCATTCAGATGCCTGACGGCTATCTGAATAAGACACCTCTGTTCCAGTTTATTTTGTTATCCTGTTTATTCCCATTATGGGGATGCGCAGCCGCATTAAATGATATTCTGATTACGCAATTCAAAAGCGTATTTTCACTCAGCAACTTTGCTTCGGCATTAGTGCAGAGTGCCTTTTATGGCGGGTATTTTTTAATTGCGATTCCAGCATCATTGGTGATTAAAAAGACCAGCTATAAAATCGCCATCTTAATGGGACTGACGCTTTATATTGTTGGCTGTACGCTCTTTTTCCCGGCATCGCACATGGCCACCTACACCATGTTCCTCGCGGCAATTTTTGCGATTGCGATTGGCCTGAGCTTCCTGGAAACGGCAGCTAATACTTACAGCTCCATGATAGGCCCAAAAGCGTATGCCACCTTGCGCCTGAATATCAGCCAGACCTTTTACCCCATTGGCGCAGCTGCCGGTATTCTGCTGGGCAAATATCTGGTCTTCTCTGAAGGTGAGAGTCTGGAAAAACAGATGGCTGGGATGAACGCGGAACAGATCCACAACTTTAAAGTGTTGATGCTGGAAAATACCCTTGAACCTTACAAGTACATGATTATGGTGCTGGTTGTGGTGATGGTGTTGTTCCTGCTGACCCGCTTCCCGACCTGCAAAGTCGCGCAAACGGCGAGTCATAAGCGCCCGTCAGCGATGGACACGCTGCGTTATCTGGCCAGCAATGCCCGTTTCCGCCGTGGGATTGTGGCGCAGTTCCTGTATGTGGGGATGCAGGTTGCGGTGTGGTCATTCACTATCCGTCTGGCACTGGAATTGGGTGATATCAACGAGCGTGACGCTTCAACCTTCATGGTCTATAGCTTTGCCTGCTTCTTTATCGGCAAGTTTATCGCCAACATATTGATGACGCGCTTTAATCCGGAAAAAGTGCTGATCTTCTACTCCATCATTGGCGCACTGTTTCTCATCTATGTTGCGCTGGCGCCCAGCTTCAGTGCCGTGTACGTCGCCGTGCTGGTGAGCGTCCTGTTTGGACCCTGTTGGGCGACAATCTACGCCGGTACGCTGGATACCGTGGATAACGAGCATACTGAAATGGCGGGAGCTGTGATTGTCATGGCAATTGTCGGTGCTGCGGTAGTTCCGGCAATTCAGGGCTATGTGGCCGATATGTTCCACTCGCTGCAACTCTCGTTCCTGGTCTCCATGTTGTGCTTCGTGTACGTCGGAATCTACTTCTGGCGTGAGAGCAAAGTACGCAACAATCTGGCTGAAGCGACGGTTTCCTGAGGAGAACGATCATGACAACACGTATCACGCTGTGGCGGGAACTCTTTACCGAGCATCCGCGAATCTTACTGAAAAATAGCGATTTCACGGTTACCGCGTTTCGTTATGCCAGCGGTGTGGAAGGGCTGAAGGTAGAAAACAGTCGTGGACATCTGGTTATTCTGCCCTGGATGGGGCAGATGATCTGGGATGCTCAGTTTGACGGGCATGATCTGACCATGCGCAACATGTTTATTCAGCCAAAACCGGCTGCAGAAGTGGTCGCGACCTACGGCTGCTTTGCTTTCCACTCGGGGTTATTGGCTAATGGCTGCCCGTCGCCAGAAGATTCTCACCCGCTGCATGGTGAAATGGCCTGTGCCGCGATGGATGAGGCCTGGCTGGAACTGGAAGGCGAGAATTTGCGCGTAAGCGGACGCTACGAGTATGTGATGGGGTTCGGTCATCATTATCAGGCGCATCCGGCGGTGGTCATGCGCAAGGCGAGCGCGCTGTTTGATATTCAGATGGCGGTCACTAACCTCGCCTCAGTGGCAATGCCGTTGCAGTACATGTGCCATATGAACTATGCCTACGTCCCGGAAGCGACCTTCAGCCAGAATATCCCGGATGAAGCCATAACGCTGCGTGAGTCGGTACCCGCACATGTTAAGCCTACAGAGCAGTGGCTGGCGTTTAATCAGCGAATTATTCAGGGTGAGGCCTCGCTGGCGCGCCTTAATGAACCCGATTTTTACGATCCGGAAATCGTTTTCTTCGCTGACCAACTGGACAGATACACGGATAAGCCTGAATTTAGCATGATCGCACCTGATGGCACCACGTTCGTGACGCGTTTCTCCAGCGCGGAGCTGAATTATGTCACCCGTTGGATCCTTTATAACGGCGATCAGCAGGTGGCAGCCTTCGCACTACCCGCGACCTGTCGCCCTGAAGGCTTCCTGGCGGCGGAACGAAACGGGACGTTGATTCAGATAGAACCGAAACACACCCGCACATTTACCGTCACAACGGGCATAGCCTGATCGCTCAAGGCTTGAACAGCAAAGCACTTATCGTTAAGGTAAGCGCTTTTGCCGGATGGCGGTATTAATGCCTTATCCGGCCTACAACGGCACCCGCCCGTAGGCCTGATAAGCGCAGCGCCATCAGGCATGTCTTAGCGCCAGGATGAACCCATGATCACCGTTGCCCTTATCGACGACCACACTATCGTCCGCTCCGGCTTTGCCCAACTGCTCGGTCTGGAGCCTGATTTGCAGGTTGTGGCTGAGTTTGGCTCAGGCAGCGAGGCGCTGGCGGGATTACCGGGGCGCGGCGTGCAGGTCTGTATCTGTGATATCTCGATGCCAGACATCTCCGGCCTTGAACTGTTAAGCCAGTTGCCAAAGGGAATGGCGATTATCATGCTCTCTGTCCATGACAGTCCAGCGCTGGTGGAGCAGGCGCTCAACGCGGGCGCGCGTGGTTTCCTTTCCAAACGCTGTAGCCCGGATGAGCTGATCGCGGCGGTGCATACCGTGGCGACCGGCGGCTGTTATTTGACGCCTGACATCGCCGTCAAGCTGGCGGCCGGTCGTCAGGATCCGCTGACTAAACGCGAACGTCAGGTGGCGGAAAAACTGGCGCAAGGCATGGCGGTCAAAGAAATTGCCGCCGAACTAGGCCTGTCGCCGAAAACGGTGCACGTCCACCGCGCCAACCTGATGGAAAAGCTGGGTGTCAGCAACGACGTCGAACTGGCCCGCCGGATGTTTGACGGCTGGTAATGAACACGCTCTGTTCCCGGGTAATCACCGTTGTTGCCTGCTTCTTTATCTTCTCTGCCGCGTGGTTCTGCCTGTGGAGCATCAGCCTGCATCTGGTTGAGCGCCCGGAGCTGGCGGTTCTGTTGTTTCCATTTGGCCTGCGTCTGGGGCTGATGCTGCAATGTCCGCGCGGCTACTGGCCGGTGTTGCTGGGTGCGGAATGGCTGCTTCTTTTCTGGCTGACGCAGGAAGTGGCGCTAGAACATTTGCCCCTTTTGATGATCGGTAGCTTCCTCACGCTGCTGCCGGTGACGCTGATCTCCCGTTATCGCCATCAGCGCGACTGGCGTACCTTGCTGTTGCAGGGCGCGGCGCTGACGGCGGCGGCGCTGTTACAGTCGCTGCCGTGGCTGGGGCAGGGGGAAGCTGCGTGGAATGCACTGCTGCTGACTCTCACCGGTGGATTAACGCTGGCCCCAATTTGCCTGGTGTTCTGGCACTATCTGACCAGTACAACCTGGCTGCCACTCGGCCCGGCGGTGGTGTCTCAGCCGGTGAACTGGCGCGGGCGGCATCTGGTCTGGTATCTACTGCTGTTTAGCATCAGCCTGTGGCTCCAGCTGGGATTACCCGCCGAGCTTTCGCGCTTTACGCCGTTCTGCCTTGCCTTACCAATCATCGCATTGGCCTGGCACTACGGCTGGCAGGGGGCACTGATTGCGACGTTGATGAACGCCATTGCGCTGATTGCCAGCCAGACCTGGCACGATCACCCCGTTGATTTACTGCTCTCGCTGTTGGCGCAAAGCCTGACCGGGTTGCTGCTCGGCGCAGGGATCCAACGCCTGCGCGAGCTGAATCAGTCGCTGCAAAACGAGTTAGCGCGTAACCATCGGTTGGCTGAACGCCTGCTGGAGACCGAAGAGAGCGTGCGTCGCGACGTGGCGCGCGAGCTGCACGATGATATCGGCCAAACCATCACCGCCATTCGTACGCAAGCGGGCATCGTCCAGCGCCTGGCTCCGGAGAATGCGGGCGTGAAGCAGAGCGGGAAGCATATTGAACAGCTCTCGCTGGGTGTCTACGACTCGGTGCGCCGCCTTCTGGGTCGTCTGCGTCCTCGCCAACTGGATGATCTCACGCTGGAGCAGGCCATCCGCTCATTGATGCGTGAAATGGAGCTGGAAAGCCGCGGCATCGTCAGCCATCTTGACTGGCATATTGATGAATCGGCTCTCAGCGAAAGCCAGCGCGTGACGCTGTTCCGCGTCTGCCAGGAAGGGTTGAACAATATTGTGAAGCACGCCAACGCCAGCGCGGTGACGTTACAAGGCTGGCAACAAGATGAGCGGCTGATGTTGGTGATTGAGGACGACGGCAGCGGCCTGCCACCGGGGTCGAATCAGCAGGGATTTGGCCTGACCGGAATGCGTGAACGCATTACCGCCCTCGGGGGGGCGTTGTCGATTTCCTGCACCCACGGCACGCGGGTCAGCGTGTCACTGCCTCAACGTTATGTGTAAGGAGCGGCCATGTTTGCGTTTTTAAAAGCTCCGGCCAACGCGCCGCTCATTACCGATAAACACGAGGTGGATACCCGCTATCGCTACTGGCGGCGGCATATTCTGATCACCATCTGGCTCGGCTACGCGCTGTTCTATTTCACACGCAAGAGTTTCAACGCCGCCGTGCCGGATATCCTCACCAGCGGCGTGCTGACCCGCAGCGACATTGGCCTGCTGGCCACGCTGTTTTACATCACCTACGGGCTGTCGAAGTTTGTGTCGGGTATCGTCAGCGACCGCTCCAACGCCCGCTATTTTATGGGGATAGGGCTGATTGCTACCGGGGTGGTGAACATTCTGTTTGGCTTCTCCACCTCGCTATGGGCCTTTGCGGTGCTGTGGGCGCTCAATGCGTTCTTCCAGGGCTGGGGGTCGCCGGTTTGCGCGCGTTTATTGACCGCGTGGTATTCGCGTACCGAACGCGGCGGCTGGTGGGCGCTGTGGAATACCGCACATAATGTTGGTGGAGCATTAATCCCAATGGTGATGGCGGCAGCCGCACTGCATTATGGCTGGCGTGCCGGGATGATGATTGCCGGGATGGTGGCGATTGTGGTCGGTATTTTCCTCTGCTGGCGGCTGCGCGACAGACCACAGGCGATTGGTCTGCCGCCGATTGGCGACTGGCGGCATGATGAGCTGGAAATCGCCCAGCAGCAGGAAGGCGCAGGCCTGAGCCGCAAAGAGATCCTCACCAAATACGTGCTGCTGAACCCGTATATCTGGCTGCTTTCGCTGTGTTACGTGCTGGTGTACGTGGTGCGTGCGGCGATCAATGACTGGGGCAATCTGTACATGTCGGAGACGCTGGGCGTTGATCTGGTGACCGCCAATACTGCCGTGACGATGTTCGAACTGGGCGGATTTATCGGCGCGCTGGTGGCGGGCTGGGGATCGGATAAACTGTTCAACGGCAACCGTGGCCCAATGAACTTGATCTTCGCCGCCGGGATTTTGCTCTCGGTGGGCTCGCTGTGGCTGATGCCGTTTGCCAGTTACGTGATGCAGGCGGCGTGCTTCTTCACCACCGGATTCTTCGTTTTCGGCCCGCAAATGCTGATCGGCATGGCGGCGGCGGAGTGCTCGCACAAAGAGGCCGCAGGCGCGGCGACCGGGTTTGTCGGACTGTTTGCTTATCTGGGCGCGTCGCTTTCCGGATGGCCGCTGGCTAAGGTAATGGAAGTCTGGCACTGGACCGGATTTTTCGTGGTGATTGCCATTGCGGCGGGGATTTCCGCGCTGCTGTTGCTGCCTTTTTTAAACGCCCAGGCGCCGCGCGACGTCAGCGAAGCGTGATGCACCTCACCTTTTTTCCCCGAGTAGGGCAAAACTAAGAAATTTTCCCGGTTTCACCTGGACGCTGTCTCAGGCGTGTCTCCCGACTGATTTTTACAATGCCTGCCATTCGCAGGTATAAAAATTAGCTCGGGAGTGTCAAATGCTGGCCTTTCTAAACCAGGTACGCAAGCCGACCCTGGATCTGCCGCTCGATGTGCGGCGCAAAATGTGGTTCAAACCGTTCATGCAGTCTTATCTGGTGGTTTTCATCGGCTACCTGACCATGTACCTGATCCGCAAAAACTTCAACATCGCGCAGAACGACATGATCTCCACCTACGGGCTGAGCATGACGCAACTGGGGATGATTGGCCTGGGCTTCTCCATCACCTACGGCGTGGGTAAAACGCTGGTTTCCTACTACGCGGACGGTAAAAACACCAAGCAGTTCCTGCCGTTTATGCTGATCCTCTCCGCCATCTGTATGCTCGGCTTCAGCGCCAGCATGGGCGCGGGTTCGACCAGCCTGTTTCTGATGATCGCCTTTTACGCGCTGAGCGGCTTCTTCCAGAGTACCGGCGGCTCGTGTAGCTATTCCACCATCACCAAATGGACGCCGCGTCGTAAGCGTGGATCGTATCTCGGTATGTGGAACATCTCCCACAACCTCGGCGGTGCGGGCGCGGCGGGCGTGGCGCTGTTTGGCGCCAACTATCTGTTCGACGGCCATGTCATTGGGATGTTTATCTTCCCGTCGATTATCGCCCTGATTGTCGGTTTTATCGGCCTGCGCTACGGCAGCGACTCCCCGGAATCTTACGGCCTCGGCAAAGCGGAAGAGCTGTTCGGTGAAGAGATCAGCGAAGAGGACAAAGAGACCGAAGAAAACGAAATGACCAAATGGCAGATCTTTGTTGAGTACGTGCTGAAAAACAAAGTGATTTGGTTGTTATGTTTCTCGAACATCTTCCTGTACGTGGTGCGTATCGGTATTGACCAGTGGTCCACCGTCTACGCTTTCCAGGAGCTGAAGCTCTCCAAAGAAGTGGCGATTCAGGGCTTTACTCTGTTTGAAGTCGGCGCGCTGGTCGGCACGCTGCTGTGGGGCTGGCTCTCTGATCTGGCGAACGGTCGTCGTGCCCTGGTGGCCTGTGTAGCGCTGGCATTAATCATCGCCACGTTAGGCGTTTATCAGCATGCCAGCAATCAGTATGTCTATCTGGCGTCGCTGTTTGCGCTGGGCTTCCTGGTGTTTGGTCCACAGCTGTTAATCGGCGTGGCGGCAGTCGGATTTGTGCCGAAAAAAGCGATCGGCGCAGCCGACGGGATTAAAGGTACTTTCGCCTATCTGATTGGTGACAGCTTCGCCAAGCTGGGCCTGGGGATGATTGCCGACGGTACGCCGATTTTCGGCCTCACCGGCTGGGCAGGAACCTTCGCCGCGCTGGACACCGCCGCCATCGGCTGTATCTGCCTGATGGCCATCGTGGCTGTGTTCGAAGAACGTAAAATTCGTCGCGAGAAAAAGATTCAACAACTGAAAGTCGCTTAAGTTAAGTGTGCATTGGTAACTTTTGCCCGCCTTAATGGCGGGCTTTTTTATGCCGTGGCGTTCATCCATCGACAGCGATAAATTTGCCGCTATGATGGGCATCCTGTCTGGTAATGGATGTGCGCATGATTTGGATAATGCTGACCACCCTGGTGGTTGTTTTTGTGGTGGGATTTCGGGTGCTGACGTCCGGTTCACGACGCGCAATTCGCCGTCTGAGCGAGCGACTGAATATTGATGTCGTGCCGGTAGAATCGATGATCGATCAGATGGGAAAAGTGCAGGGCGAGGCGTTTTTACAGTACCTGCACCGGCCTGACGAATCGCATCTGCAAAATGCTGCCCAGGTGCTGTTGATCTGGCAAATCGTGATTGTCGACAGCAGTGAGCCGAATCTGCTGCAGTGGCACCGTTGGCTGCAAAAAGCTCGGCTGGCTGCGCCGATTACCGACGCGCAAGTGCGTCTGGCGCTCGGATTTCTGCGCGAAATGGAGCCGGATATGCAGGAGCTTAATGCGTTTCAAATGCGCTATAACGCCTTTTTCCAGCCCGAAGATGGCGTGCACTGGCTGCACTGACAGTAATTAATGCCTGATGGCATTACGCTTATCAGGCCGACAAAAGGGCCCTGCCGTAGATGGAATAAGCCACATCGCCATTCAGCCGTGAAAGTTGTTGAAACGTTAAATAGGTCACAAATTTAATGTTACACTGCGTAACTTTTCTACAATAATCCCACGCAGGTAACAAAATGAGTGAAGCTGTTGAACAAAAATCCCGCGCTGAAGTGAATACCCGACCTAACTGGTCGGCGGTATTCGCCGTGGCGTTCTGCGTTGCCTGCCTGATAACCGTTGAGTTTCTGCCCGTTAGCCTGCTAACGCCGATGGCACAGGATCTGGGTATTTCGGAAGGTGTTGCCGGACAATCGGTGACAGTGACGGCATTTGTCGCTATGTTTGCCAGCCTGTTTGTGACGCAAATCATCCAGGCGACCGATCGTCGCTACGTGGTGATCCTGTTTTCGGTGCTGCTGACGCTCTCCTGCCTGCTGGTTTCCTTTGCCAACTCTTTTTCGCTGTTGCTCGTTGGCCGCGCCTGCCTCGGTCTGGCGCTTGGTGGCTTCTGGGCGATGTCGGCGTCGCTGACCATGCGTTTGGTTCCCGCTCGTACGGTGCCGAAAGCGCTGTCGGTTATTTTTGGCGCAGTCTCCATCGCGCTGGTGATTGCCGCCCCGCTGGGAAGTTTTTTGGGCGGCATTATCGGTTGGCGTAATGTGTTTAATGCGGCGGCGGTCATGGGCGTGCTGTGTACGATTTGGGTGGTGAGAGCGCTGCCATCGCTGCCCGGTGAGCCTTCGCACCAAAAACAAAATATGTTCAGTCTGCTGCAGCGCCCGGGGGTGATGGCCGGGATGATTGCCATCTTTATGTCCTTTGCCGGGCAGTTCGCCTTCTTTACCTATATTCGCCCGATCTATATGAATCTGGCGGGCTTTGACGTTGATGGTCTGACGCTGGTGCTGCTCAGTTTCGGTATTGCCAGCTTTGTTGGTACGTCGCTTTCGTCGGTGATTCTGAAGCGCTCGGTCAAACTTGCGTTAGCCGGCGCGCCACTGGTGTTGGCGTTCAGTGCGTTGGTCCTGATCCTGTGGGGCAGCGACAAAGTTGTTGCGACTGGCATTGCGATTATCTGGGGACTGGCGTTTGCGCTGGTACCGGTAGGCTGGTCGACGTGGATCACGCGCTCACTTGCCGATCAAGCAGAAAAAGCCGGATCCATCCAGGTCGCCGTGATCCAGCTTGCCAATACCTGTGGGGCCGCAGTAGGAGGCTATGCGCTCGATAACCTCGGATTGCTGTCGCCCCTGATGCTTTCCGGCAGCCTGATGCTGCTGACGGCGCTTCTGGTGGCAGCAAAAGTTCGCATAAAGGGTATGCAATAAACTAAGCTCGGTATGCCGGATCGCTATCCGGCATCCTGGTTATTTTTAATTAAAACCCTTGTTTTCGGCGGTATGGGCAAACCATTCGCCGCTTTTCTTCACCGTACGTTTTTGCGTGTCTAAATCTAACTGGACAAAACCGTAGCGGTTTTTATATCCATTGAGCCAGGACCAGTTATCAATAAAAGTCCACATATGGTAGCCAAGACAATTGCAACCTTCGCTAATGCCTTTATGTAGCCATTTAAGATGCCCGGAAACAAATTCAATGCGGTAGCTGTCGTTGATCTGGTCATGCTCAACGAAACGTTGCTCATTTTCCACACCCATACCGTTTTCAGAAATAAAGCAGCGCGGGTTGCCGTAATTATCACGCAGATTAGTAATAATATCGTAAATACCTGGCTCATAAATTTCCCAGCCACGGTAAGGGTTCATTTTACGCCCCGGCATTTCGTAATAATCAAACAGCCACTCTGGCATAAACGGCGCGTTTGGATTAACGGCAGTATCACGACATTTCACGCGGCGCGGCTGATAATAATTGATACCAAGCAGGTCGATTTTCCCCTCGGCGATGAGCTGACAGTCGCCTGGCTGACAGGCTGGTAGCTGATCGTACTCTGTCAGCAGTTCGACCAGATCCGCCGGATATTCCCCTTTTAGTACCGGGTCAAGAAAGCTGCGGTTAAACAGCAGATCCGCATGGTGCGCGGCTTTTACATCCGCCGGGTGCTGCGAGCGTGGATAAGAGGGCGTCAGATTTAGGATCACACCGATTTCACCGCCGTAGTTTCCGGCGCGATACGTTCGCACCGCCTTGGAATGCGCCAGCACAGTGTGATACGCCACGGTGGCCGCGCGTTTGAAATCCACTACGTTAGGGTAATGGAAGTCATACAAATAGCCGCCTTCCACCGGGACAATCGGTTCATTAAAGGTGAACCAGTGTTTAACCCGGTTGCCGAATAATTTAAAACAGGTCTGCGCGTAGCGTCCAAACGCCTCAACCACGTCACGGTTTTCCCAGCCGCCTTTCTCCTGCATCACCATCGGCATGTCGAAGTGAAACAGGGTGATAAACGGTGTAATACCTTGCGCCAACAGCTCGTCGATGACGTTGTTATAGAAATCGACGGCCTCAGGATTAATCTCGCCAGTACCGTCCGGAATCAGGCGTGACCAACTGATTGAGGTGCGGAAGCTGTTATGTTTCAGCTGTTTGAGCAGTGCGATGTCCTGTTTCCAGTGCTGATAAAACGTTGAGGTGTTCGCCGGGCCAACCCCTTGGTGGAAACGCCCAGGCTGACGGTCGAACCACACGTCCCATGTTGTCTGGCTTTTGCCGCCATTCAGGCTATCCCCTTCGGTTTGCAGCGCCGAGCAGGCACTCCCCCACCAAAAGTTATCAGGAAAACGGTATCGCATTATCTTGCTCCTTGATGTATTTCACTTCCCTACACAATACGCGATTTTGCTACGCAGAAACCGGTTACAGCGCTCGTTTTTCAATACGATAGTTACAAATCCGGGCATTCAACTTTGCCCAACGCTTCCCAGTAGTTGTTCTGGTTATTTCTTTGTATTGCCAGAATAGCCTCGCGGATATGCTGCTGATTACGTGTATCAGACATAATCGTTTTTTCCCACACATCATCGGAGGGTGATCCCTGTGGGGTGCAAATCTTGCGTAAGTCCTTTAATACGGTGTTTTTTTCATGAACGGACTGTAGAGAGCCATAAGCCGAATCGGCCTGCGCAAAACCCGGCAGCGTGAAAAGAATGGCAATAAGCGGTAAAGCGGCTCGTTTCATGATAATAATCCTTGTTGTCGATGCGCATCATCTCAAGAGTAAGTGTAGACGGCATGCGTCTCACTCATCAGCCTGTGTTAATTTTCAAACAAAAAATCAGCCAGAAGTTGTATTTTTTCAGGAGGATAGGATGCAAATACAGATTACAGATACCATTACCGAAGACGATCAAAATGCCCTGCTTGCCGGATTGCGCGCCTACAACCGCCAGTTCCTGCGAACCACCAACTTTGGCGACCTGGCGGTGTACTGGCGCGATGAAAGCAATGAAATTCTGGGCGGGTTGATTGGCAAAATTAAAGGGGAATGGCTGTGTATAGATTTCCTGTGGATGCATGATTCGCTGCGCAAAGGCGGTTATGGCACAAAATTGATGCAGGCTGCCGAGCAGACAGCGCGTGAGAGAGGATGCCTGCATGCGCTGGTGGACACGATGAGTTTCCAGGCGCTGCCGTTTTATCAGAAAAACGGTTATCAGCTGCAAATGACCCTCGATAACTTTCCGGAAACCGGCTCTGCGCGGCATTATTTGTCGAAAACGTTTTGATGACCGGAAGGTCTGGACGCCGCCTCACTTTCTTGCGCAGCAGAATAGTGTATGTTCTGAACAATCATTTATTTCTTAAGCGGTAAAGAGATGAGACGGATTGAGATAATACTGGGGGAGCTGGAACGGCTGACGCGAGGACTGAATCTTGCCCATCTGGCGCAGGAAACGGCGTTCACAGCAGAGGCTATCGGCTTTAACCTCGGGCTGGCGCGCAACTCGGTCAGTAAAGATCTCAATCAGCTCTGGAACGACGGCCTGGCGATTAAAAGCCGAGGACGCCCGGTATTTTTTCTGCATCGTCAGGCGATTGAAACGCTGCTGGGGCGCAAACTGGATGAGTCTGAGCGCGAAGTGCAAACCGTTGCCGATCTGTTACCTGAACAAGAAAACCTGACGACAGACGATCCCTTTACCGGCCTGATTGGTTACGATCGCAGCCTGCGCGACGCGGTGGAAAAAGGCCGCGCGGCGGTGCTGTATCCCCACGGGCTGCACGTTCTGCTGACCGGTCCCTCCGGCGTCGGCAAAACCTTTTTTGCCGAACTGATGCACCGTTTTGCCTGCGAACGCGCAGTGGGAGCGTCGCCGCCGCTGGTTTACTTTAACTGCGCGGAATACGCCCATAACCCGGAGCTGCTTTCTTCGCACCTGTTTGGTCATCGACAGGGGGCATTTACCGGCGCAAATGAAAATAAACCCGGTCTGGTCGAGCAAGCCGACGGTGGCTATCTGCTGCTCGACGAAGTGCATCGTCTGCCGTATGAAGGTCAGGAAAAGCTATTTTCTATTCTCGACAAAGGCGAATACCGGCCGCTGGGTTCCAACGCCGTGGCGCGGTCTATTTCGGTGCGTCTGATTTGCGCCACCACCGAACCGGTAAGTTCGGCATTGTTGCGTACCTTCCAGCGACGTATTCAGGTGTGTATCGATTTGCCCGGCATCCGCCAGCGTTCAGTGGAAGAGCAGGTTGAACTGATCGTTGGCTTCTTACAGCGTGAGAGCCGCAAAATCGAGCGTACGATAAGTATCGACCGCACCTTACTGCTCTGGCTACTGAACAAGCCGCTGGAAGGTAACATTGGTCAGCTTAAGAGCGACATTCAGTTTCTCTGCGCCCAGGCCTGGGCCTCAGGGATGACCGAGCACAGCGACACGCTACAGCTGGATAAACGCCTGGCGGAGATTTCATTTAATGCCACGCCGGAACAGCGTTTGCTGGTTGGCGCGCTGTTCGAAGGCAAAGAGCATTTAAGCATCGATGCCCGCACGCTGCCCGCGCTGAAAAATTCACTGGCGACCGGAGCCGAAATAGAAGAGAGCGATCTCTTCTACAGCTTCCTGACCCGGGAATATATCAATCTGCGTAACAGCAACGTACCGCCAGCCGAAACGCTGGCGATCCTCAAAAACAAACTCAGTTCCATTTTTGAATATGGTCTCTACAGCCGTGACAGCGTGGGGCATCCGCCACGCTATGGCGATCAGATAGAAGAGCGCGTCACGCTGCTGATCGGCTGCGTTGAGCAGGTGCTCGGTTTCACGCTGCCGGAGAATCTGATTAACCCGCTGCGTAAACACTTCCTGGCGCTGATTGGCTATGTGCAGCGCGGGCTTATTCCCCAGCTTTATTCTTCCAGCTTGATCCTCGATCGCTGTAAAGATGAATATGACAACGCCACGCTGTTATGCCGGAAAATCAATGAACTGTTGCATATTCAGTGTCCGGCGACGGAAGTGGTCTGGTTGTGCCTGTTCCTCAAAGAGTGTCGCCATTACCGCCAACGGATTGACGCCAGTCCGGACTGCGGAGTGATTTTGATTGCCCACGGTGCGACGACCGCCACAAGTCAGGCGCAGTACGTGAATCGCGTGCTGGAGCGCGAGGTGTTCAGCGCTATCGATATGCCTTTCGAGCAGTCGGTGCATGACACGCTGGAAGCCCTGACGCAGATGATCCAGACCCGGCAATATCGCCGATTGATCCTGATGGTGGATATTGGCTCACTGGTCCATTTTGGCAGCACGATCAGTAAGTTATTCCAGATAGACGTACTGCTAATGCCCAATATCACGCTCACCAGCCTGCTGGAGATTGGGCTGGATTTAAGCTACGAAACCAGCGACTTGCCGCAGCTGGCGGCGTTGATGCAGAGCAAAAATATTCCCTGTCAGCTCTGTACTCCGCAGCAGGAAAACAGCGGTAAAGTGCTGGTTATCTCCTGCATCACCGGGATGGGAACGGCAGAGAAAATCAAAAAGGTGCTGGAGGAGAGCTTCGGTGAGTTGATGTCGCAGGATACGCGGATGGTGATCCTCGATTACAACGAAGTTCGCAGCCTGGAGCGTGTTCAGCAGGCGATTAACGCCAGTGAACGCCTGGCGGGAATAGTGGGCACTTTCCAGCCAGGACTGCCGGATATTCCGTTTATCTCGCTCGAGGAGCTGTTCTCTGAGCAAGGCCCCGAGCTGGTACTCAGCCTGCTGACGCCAGATCTCTCCAGCAGCGAACGCCGTCTGGAGATGGAGCGCAGCGCGATGCGCTTTATCAGCGCGTTGACTATGGAGAGCATCATTAACCATATTTCGGTGCTCAACCCGCAGCGAATTCTCAAAGAGATGGAAGGCGTGCTGAATCATCTGACCACCGCGCTTTCGCTCAAACCGAGCCGTCAGGTGACACTGCGCTTCCTGATCCACTGCTGCTGTATGGTCGAGCGTATCGTGATTAACCGCAAACCGTTACAGATGGCGCTGGAGAACAAGCCGGATCTGGATAATCGCGCGTTTAGTGTCATTAAATCCGCTTTCCTGCCGATCGAAGAGGCCTATGCCATTCGCTTATCGGACGCGGAATATTTTTATATTTACGAACTGCTGTATAGCTAATTCCTTTACTGGCGCGGCTTTCTGCCTCGCCAGCGCTCCTCTCCTCCCCGCGTGACACAAATTCTGGCACAGCCTTTGCTCTGTTTACCTATGTCTATGTAATCGAGCCTGGAGGCCATTTTGACTACCACTGAATCCTTGCCCCAGATCCTGCTGCTGACCCATGGCGGCTGGGGGCAACAGCTTTGCAACAGCCTACGCATGGTGATGGGTGAAATCAAAGGCGTGACGGAAATTGCGCTGATGCCCGTTGATACGCTCGGCGAGTTTTATCAGCGCGTTGAAGCCGTAGTGAAAACCATGCCGGAAGGCTCATTGATCCTGACTGATTTTATTGGCGGCACCACCTCCAACGTGGCGGCGCGGCTGAGCGCCGATTACCCGGTGGCTGTTATTTCCGGGCTCAACGCCTCTTTGCTGCTGGAGGCGCTCGACAAACGCGAGCATGGCCGGTTGACCACCTGCGTGGCTGAACTGGTCGACGCCGGGCGTAGCAGTTGCCTGGACGTTGTCGCCCACGTGCGTCAATTACAACAATCACAATAAGGAATAAACATCATGGCAAACATCGTCTTATGTCGTATCGATAGCCGTCTGATTCATGGACAAGTGGTGACCAAATGGGTTGGGCAATCTCAGGCAAACCGGATTGCGGTGGTTAGCGATGAGCTGGATGCCGATCCGTTTATGAAAAACATCTACCTGATGGCCGCGCCGCCAAACATCAAAGTGGATTGTTTCGGTAACCAAAGTTTTGCGGCCGCCTGGAAAGAAAACCAGCTTGGTGACGGCAAAGTGCTGGTGCTGTTCCCTTCTCTGGCGGCGGTTCAGGAAGCGGTCCAGTTGGGGTTTGACGTCACTACCATTCAGGTCGGTGGGCTGGGCGGTGGGCCAAACCGCAAAGCGGTATTCCAGAACATTACGCTGGATGAAAAAGACGTCGGCATTCTGAGCGACCTGAAAAATCGTGGGATTCAGGTGTTCTTCCAGACCATCCCGGAGGATAAGCCGCAGTCGCTGGACGATATCCTGAAAAAATTCTAACTCTTTGATAACAGGGTAACTAATTATGGATACTTTAGTCTTTGCAAGCCTGATGGGGTTGTATTACTGGTTTGCCCGCTTACGCCTTGGCTACACCTTCTCCGCTATGCTGCTGCAACCGGTGGTCATTGCCGTATTCGTTGGCCTGCTGTTAGGCAATATGGAAACGGCGATGATCATTGGCGCAGGTATGCAGCTGGTTTACCTCGGCGTGACCTCCACGCCGGGCGGTAACGTCCCGTCGGATCCGGCGCTGGCCGCCTGTATTTCAATTCCTATCGCCGTGAAGGCCGGAATGGACCCGAACCTGGCTATCGCGCTGGCGATCCCGTTTGGCGTCATCGGCGTGTTTCTCGACCAGCTACGCCGTACGTTAAACGCGGCCTGGGTGCATATGGCCGACAAGCATGCGGAAACGGCCAACATGGCGGGCATTATGCGCTGTGCGTTCCTCTACCCGGCGTTGCTTGGCCTGGTACTACGTTTCCCGGTGGTTTTTGCCGCCAACTATTTTGGTCAGGACGTGGTGGAAAGCTTCCTTAAGCTGATGCCGCACTGGCTGACGCACTCTTTTGAAATTATGGGCGGCATTCTGCCAGCGCTGGGCTTCGCCATCACCATTATGGTGATCGGTAAAAAGAGCTTGCTGCCGTGGTTTATCGGCGGATTCTTCGCGGTGCTGTACCTGAAGGTGGACATCATGGCGATGGCAATCTTTGGAACCTGCGTGGCCTTCCTGATTAAAGGTCTGGCAAAAAATGAAGGAGCAGCATGATGAGCAGCGACGTAATGCAACACGAACTGGTGGAGCGTGCGCGTGAAAGCGGCACGCTGACCAAAGCCGATATCACCAAAGCCTGGTTTATCTACTGGCTGGGCGCGGAAGTTTCCAGCTCCTATGAGCGTTTGCAAAGCCTGATTTTCTGCGCCTCGATGACGCCGATCATCAAAAAGCTTTACCCGCAAAAAGAGGAACAGGTAGAAGCGCTGAAACGCCATCTGAACTTCTTCAACTCAGAGCAGACGTTCGGGGCGGTAATTCAGGGGATCTCCATTGCGATGGAGGAGCAAAAAACGCGCGGTGAGCCGATCAGCGATGCATCCATCACCGGGATAAAAACGGGTTTGATGGGGCCACTGGCCGGGATGGGAGATTCGATCATCTGGGCCGCCGTGATGCCGCTGTTAATTGCCATTTTCATCCCATTTGCCGCCAATGGCAGCGCGATGGGCGGAATTGTACCGTTAATCCTCTACCCGGCCATTACGTTAGCAATCAGCTACGGTATGGTGCACAAAGGGTACACGCTGGGGCGTGACTCGATTATCGGTCTGCTGCAGGGAGGGCGAATTAAGGAACTGATCTACGGCGCGAACGTGTTGGGCCTGATCATGATGGGCGCGCTGTCGGCAAGCTACGTCAAGATCACCACACCGTTAAAACTCAGTGCCCTGAAAGGCTCTGAAGTGGTGGTCCAGCAAATCCTCGACTCTATTGCCCCCGGCCTGTTGCCGCTGGCGGCGGTGTTCGCTATTTACTTCTATCTGGTGAAGAAAGGGCCGCGTTACACCACGATTTTGCTGTCAATTGTCGCGCTCAGCGTGGTCTGTTCGCTGCTGGGAGTGTTGTAAGCCATGACACAGAATATCTATCAACAACTGGGGCTAAAACAGGTGATTAACGCCTGCGGCAAGATGACGATTCTTGGCGTTTCCAGCGTCGCGCCGGAGGTGATGCAAGCCACCGCGCGGGCAGCTGCGGCCTTTGTTGAAATTGACCGGCTGGTGGACCGTACCGGTCAATTGGTTTCCCGCTACACCGGCGCGGAGGACAGCTATGTTACTTCGTGCGCCTCGGCGGGTATTGCGATTGCCGTTGCCGCTGCCATTACCCGCGATGATCAGGCGCGAGTCACGTTGATGCCAGATAGCGCAGGTATGGCCAATGAAGTGGTTATGCTGCGTGGACATAACGTGGATTACGGGGCGCCCATCACCAGTGCGATTCGCCTGGGCGGCGGACGCGTGGTGGAGGTTGGCTCAAGTAATCTGGCGGCCCGCTGGCAGCTGGAGAGTGCGATTACCGACAACACCGCCGCGCTACTGTATGTGAAATCTCATCACTGCGTGCAGAAAGGTATGTTAGACATTGCGGACTTCGTGCAGGTTGCGCAGGTTCACAACCTGCCGCTGATTGTTGATGCCGCCGCCGAGGAAGACTTACACGCCTGGGTGGCGAGCGGGGCGGATATGGTGATCTACAGCGGGGCAAAAGCCTTTAACGCGCCGACCTCCGGGTTTATCACCGGAAAGAAACAGTGGATTGCCGCGTGTAAAGCGCAGCACCACGGTATTGCCCGGGCGATGAAGATCGGCAAAGAGAATATGGTCGGGCTGGTGTATGCCCTGGAAAACTATCATCAGGGGCAAACCGTGGTCACCGCTGAAGAACTGCAACCTGTGGCGCAGGCGATTTCAGCGATTCACGGATTGAAGGCGGATATTGAGCAGGACGAAGCCGGGCGCGCCATCTGGCGGGTTCGTATTCAGGTTAATGCACAGGAGTTAGGGCTGGATGCCTACGCCGTAGAAGCACAGCTGCGCGGGGGCGATATCGCGATTTACGCGCGTCGTTATAACCTTCACCAGGGTGTCTTTAGTCTCGACCCGCGTACGGTCGCAGAAGGGGAAATGGCGCTGATCGTGGCGCGATTAAAGGAGATTGCAGAACATGCAGCACATTAATTTTTATCGTAATAAAGTGGCCATTAACGTGCTGGCAAAAGATATCGCCAACGCCCGGGAAATCTATGACGCCGCCGAAGGCCATGCGGCGATCGGCATCCTTTCCGCGCAGTTTGCCTCGGTTGAGGAAGGCGTTGTGGAAGTGAAGCGCTGGATGGCTGAAGTGCCGTCAATTTCCGTAGGGCTGGGGGCGGGCGATCCGGCGCAGTATTACAAAGCGGCAATGATTGCCTCACAGGTCCATCCGGCACACGTCAACCAGACCTTTACCGGTTGTGGTTTTGCGGCAGGCGCGCTGGCTGCAACGGGTGGCGAGCAGACCCACATCAACGCCCTGGTCAGCCCGACCGGAACGCCTGGCGAGGTGCTGATCTCCACCGGCGTCAGCAGCAGTCAGGGTACGCCGGCCCGCGTTTCTTGTGATGCGGCAGTGCGCATGATGCTGGACTCTGGCGCGCATGCGGCGAAGTTCTTCCCGATGGGCGGTGAGAAATCGTTGCCTGAGCTTTACGCGCTGGCGACGACCGCGGCGCGCAACGGCATGACGTTGATTGAGCCGACCGGCGGTATCGATCTGGATAACTTCGGCATTATCCTGCGAACTTGTCTTGAGGCGGGCGTACCGCGGGTCATGCCGCATGTGTACAGCTCGATTATCGACTCGCAAACCGGCAATACCCGGCCTGAAGATGTCGCCAGATTGATGGAGATAGTCAAAACCCTGGTGTGATGTTGCTATCGCCGGATGGCACACAATAAATGCCCGGTAAGCGTTAGGTGCCACCGGGCATTTTTGTACATATGTCTGCTTTATTCTTTTTTCTTCTTGCTGATGCTTTTTCGTTTTTTAAACCGCAGCGGCCTTGCCGCTATAGTCATTTCATTACTCATCAGGCGGTTATTACTAAAGGATAAAACGTGAAGTTGAAGATACCTTATTTCAGGGCTGGGACGGCGGTATTACTGGCAGGATTATTGCTGGCAGGATGCGATCAGCAGAGCAGTGATGCAAAGCATATCAAAGTGGGGGTGATTAACGGCGCAGAGCAGGATGTGGCGGAGGTCGCGAAGAGAGTTGCTAAAGAAAAATATGGCCTGGTGGTGGAGTTAATTGGGTTTAGCGGTTCTTTGCTGCCCAACGATGCCACCAATCAGGGTGAGCTGGATGCCAACGTCTTCCAGCATCGTCCGTTCCTCGAACAAGATAATAAAGCACACGACTATAAGCTGGTTGCGGTGGGCAATACCTTTGTGTTCCCGATGGCCGGTTATTCGAAGAAAATCAAAACCGTTGCGGAGCTTAAAGATGGTGCGACGATTGCGATACCTAACGATCCTACTAACCTCGGGCGGGCGCTGTTGCTGCTGCAAAAAGAGAAGTTAATTACGCTGAAAGCAAATACAGGCTTGCTACCCACAGCGCTGGATATTACTGATAATCCGCGACATCTGAAAATTATGGAACTGGAAGGCGCGCAGTTGCCGCGCGTATTGGACGATCAGAAAGTGGATGTAGC
Organism: Citrobacter meridianamericanus; assembly: GCF_041320245.1. NCBI lineage: Bacteria > Pseudomonadati > Pseudomonadota > Gammaproteobacteria > Enterobacterales > Enterobacteriaceae > Citrobacter > Citrobacter meridianamericanus. The sequence continues at coordinate 65,800 of NZ_CP101036.1, forward strand.
GATTATCAGTACCACCTACATCCAGCAAACCGGACTTTCTCCGGTACATGACAGTGTATTTATCGAAGACAAAAACTCACCGTACGTGAACATCCTGGTGGCGCGAGAAGACAATAAAGATGCCGAGAATGTGAAGGAATTCCTGCAATCTTATCAGTCACCGGAAGTGGCAAAGGCGGCAGAAACTATCTTTAACGGCGGCGCGGTTCCGGGCTGGTAATCGTGACCTGTTGCCGCGCCGATTGGGATTAAACCGCTCTGGCGCGGCGACGTGAGTCCATTGAGATCAGTACTACCGATGAGAGGATCAAAAGCGTGCCCAGCCAGTCAGGCAGGGTAAATGTAATGCCTAACAGCAGCAGGGACAGCAATGCGCTGCTCAAGGGTTCCGCGCAGCTTAAAATGCTCGCCTTCGGCCCACCAATCATCTGCGCGCCTTTCAGGTACAGGCTAAACGTGAGTGACGTGCCGATGACCACCAGATAGAAAAACGCCAGAATTAAACTGCCATTAACCACGAAGTTTGTTCCCTCTCCGGCATAGAACGGGAGCAGGATCAGGCCACCTATCAACATGCTCCAGCCGACGATCGGCAGCGTACCGTAGCGCGCGATAAGCGTAGAGGGGTAAGTGGTGTAGAACGCGGCGGCAAACGCCGAAGCAATTCCCCAGAACAGCGCGGCAGGTGAAATAGACAGCGACGTTGGGTTACCGTGGGTGACCAGTAAGAAGGTGCCAATGAGCGAGGTGAAAATCGCGGTCAACACTAATATTCCCGGTCGTGCTTTGCGAACCACGGAAAACCACGCCACGATAATGGTCGGTGACAAAAATTGCAGTACCGTTGCCGTGGCGGCGTTAGATTTTTCAATAGTCAGCAGGAAGGTGAGTTGTACGGTGAGCGCTCCGGCTACGGAAAAAATCAGCAGACTGATGGCATCTTTGCGGTTTTTGATAATGGAGAAGACTTTATCGCCGTGAACGAAAGAGAGCATCAGCAGAATCAGCCCGGCGAATATCAGGCGCGTCATGGTCAGAAATTGTGACGACATCTGACTTTGCTCCATGATGTACTGCGCACACACACCCGAACTTCCCCACAATACGGCGGCAATCAGGACGTTCATCATCCCTCTTCTGGTGGAACTCATCTTTCCCTCTGCATGTTGTTTTGTCTTATTTGTGTGCAGGCATCATAGCAGAGATATCGAAGTCAGTAAGACATGACTGGTGCAGCCTCCCTCGCGCAGTAGGGAGGCTTCGGCAGTTATTTTATGGCGCAATCGGCGTCAGATAATCCAGCCGTAGCGGTTCGGCGAGTAGATCGTTCATTTGCAGAATAAATGCCTGGAAATGTGGCAGAGTGATATGTTCATCCAGACTGGCCTGACCGCGCCAGGATTCGCGTACGTAGAATACATCCGGTGTGTCGCGTAACTGGAACAGAGCATATTCAATATTGCCCGGCTCCCGGCGAGTGGGTAACAGCAGGTTCTGCAGCGCTTGTTTCAGTGCGTCGATCTTCCCTGGTTTGGCTTTCAAGACCGCAATAATTGAAATCACTTCTGAATCAGACATGTTAAAACCCCTCCAGCACAATCTTGCCGACCGAACGACCAGTTTCAATTTGCGCATGGGCTTTTTGCAGGTTCGCCGCGTTGATAGCGCCAAAATGCTCGCCCAGCGTAGTGCGGAGGGTGTTGTCGTCGATCAATTGCGCCACACGGGTTAATAGCTGATGCTGCGCGATGATATCGTGAGTGGTAAACATCGAACGGGTAAACATAAATTCCCAGTGCAGCGAAATACTTTTAGCCTTCAGCGGACGGGCATCGAGGAATTCAGGGTCGTCAATCAGCGCCAGTTTGCCCTGTGGTGCCAGTGCGGCAATAATTTGTTGATAATGCTGCTCGGTATTGTTCAGGCTGGCAACGTGCGTCACTTCCTTAACCCCTATCCGTAACAGCTCATCCGTCAGCGGCTTGCTGTGGTCAATGACATGATGAGCGCCTGCATCACGTACCCATTTCTGGCTTTGCGGACGTGATGCAGTGCCGATGACGGTCATTCTGGTCAGCTTACTGGCCAGTTGCGTCAGGATAGAACCGACGCCGCCAGCTGCGCCAACGATCAGTAACACATCATTTTCATTGCCGTTTTCCTCAACCCCCAGACGGTCAAACAGCATTTCCCAGGCGGTGATCGCAGTCAGCGGCAGCGCCGCCGCAGAAGCGTTATCCAGTGATTGCGGTTTCAGCGCGGTAATACGTTCATCAACCAACTGAAATTCACTGTTACTGCCAGCACGCCCCAGCGCACCGGCGTACCAGACTTCATCGCCCGGTGAGAACAGGGTGACTGCTTCACCGACGGATTTCACCACGCCCACGGCATCCCAGCCCAGAACGCGCGGGATATCAGCGTTAAAACCTTCGCGAACCTTGGTATCAACGGGGTTGACGGAAATGGCCTTCACTTCAACCAGCAGATCGTGCCCGGCGGCAACCGGCACGGGCAGGTCAATCTCTTGTAAAAATTCAATGTTATTGCCGTCGGTCGCGGCGCGGGTAATAGCGATGGCTTTCATAATCTCTCCGGTTCAGAAACCTTATCTCTGTTGAATAATTCGATGGTAAAGCGGCAGCAGAACGGGAAAAATAGCTCCACGGCGACAGGACTTATACTCGGGGAGTGAAAATGTTCCGGCTTGAAGATCTCACGTTGTTTGTCCGCGCCGCGGCGCTGAATAGTTTTAGCGATGCCGCGCGCGAAGTCGGCGTTCAGCCTGCTCAGGTTAGCTCTGCCATCAAGCGCCTGGAGTCGACGTTGGCTATCCGTTTGTTCGCCCGCTCCACGCGCAGCCTGCGCCTCACGCCGGAAGGCGAGGTCTGGCTACCCTATGCCCGCCAGATGCTGGACGTGATGCATGCCGGACTGCAAAAAATACAGACCCCGGAAGATGAAGTTTCGGGCACGCTGCAAATTGCCGTACCTTCTGATCTCGGGCGTAACTTGCTGCTGCCAGTGTTTCAGTCGTTTCGACGCCGCTATCCGGCGCTGCGACTACGGATATTTTTCTCCGACCAGGTGACGGATGTCTTTAAAGATCCCGTCGATGTTGCGTTTCGCTATGGCAACAACGAGGACGCGTCTTACGTTGCACTGCCTGTTGCACCTGGAAACCGACGCGTGCTGGTGGCCTCACCGGAATGGGTGACGCAAAACGGTGCTCCGCAAAGTCCGGGGGACTTGGCGCAGCTTAACGCCATGACCTTCGTATTACGTGGACGCCTGCACGATCGTTGGACGTTTACGCGAAACGGTGAGGTCAGCATCGTGCAGGTTAACGGCACCATTATGAGCGATGATGCGGAAGTGATCCGGCGCCTGGCGATTGCCGGCGAGGGCGTGGCGTACAAGTCGTGGCTGGATGTCAGCGAGGATGTTCGTGACGGTCGATTACAACTGCTGATGCCGGATTATCAGGGAGAGACAGTCCCGCTGAATATGATTTGCCCGCATCGGCAGCAGCTTTCAACGGCGGTCCGTTTGCTGCACGACGCAGTGAAATCACGGTGTGAGGTGCTGAGCATTTCCCCAGGAAGTGTCTAACTGAAGGCGTATTATTTTTTTATCGATACGCATAAATAATAGCTACTCTCTATTTTTAGCATTAAACTGATCGGAACTCCGATCAGTTTATGATAATTACTGTTGATTATAGTAACCTCGATAAATATTATTCTTTTAATTAATGAGGAATTTATAATATGCTGGTTAATAAATTCCCGGTCATTGGTTAAATGAATTGTATATTTATCAAAATAGATTTGACGACATGCTGTTGCTACGATATAAGAAATAATCACTCTGCTATATAACTATTTCTTTACCTAATTGTTAAATGGACTAACGATTTTTGTTATTACGGTTTTTATTGTTATTGGGTAGGAGAGGGGACATTGAAGTCAAAGACTATAAATGATGTGTTGTATTATATAGAAGATAATTTTGTTTCGGGCATCGATATTGATGATATTTCACGGTTTTCTGGATATAGTCGAAGGCATATTCAGAGTGTTTTAAAACAACGAATTAATATGCCCGTGGGGCTGTATATTCGTAAGCGACGCGTAACCAAAGCGGCAAACTTGTTACGTCTTACCCATATGGATATTATTGATATTTCAGTGCGGGTAGGATTCGATTCCCAGCAATCTTTCTGTCGTGAATTTAAAAAACTAACAGGTTATACTCCCACAGAATATCGGAAAAATTCCAGTTGGGATCTCGCACCATTACTATCATTTGTACAGCGCTGTGATGTTGTTGTCAGCGAATTACAACTTCGTACCTTGCCTGCTGATACCGTTTACGGATTTCAGTATAACTATGATACACCAATCCCACCCGCCAGTGATTCGCATCTGCATCGATTAAATTTGATATTTGAGCAACTTACCAGTTCAAAACAAAATGTGTGGGCATTAACCGATTTCTCTTCCAATCCAAACTCAATGATGCGATTGAAAGTAAAGAGTATCATTGGCAATAAAACTCATCATTCGCCAAATATCTATAATCGTTATGACTGTCCTTCGGGGGTTTATGCCTGTTTTTCATTCCGGTTTAAGAAAAAGGACTATCCATTCTATTCAAGATATATTTATTTGAAAATACTGCCAGAGAGTAAATTAAAAAGAAAAACAGGTTATGATATTGAAATATTTAAATATAATCAAGAAGATATTAACAATAAAACAATTACCTGTGAACATTACATTCCCATTGATATGTAATGTAAAAAAGCTCCACTTACGTGGAGCAAAGACTTCGCAGTACGCCTAAATTAGGAACGATTATTGGTATTCAGCATTGAAATACAAGACTGAGCGCACAATTCCAGGACTAACTTTGTTAGTTGTTTGATAATATTGTGCATAAAACGGGATAGAGTGGTTTCCATTATTCTGATGCGCTAAATGGATATACGTGGTATTTTTTAAGTTGATAACTCTTTGTTGTTGATCCAAAACCTGAATACCTATGCCAACCGCACCTTTGGGGTGGATATTCTGTAGTACACCACTATTACTGCTGTGATTATTCTCTATGCCGCTCCAGCTTAGAATAATCTGAGAAGGTGTTGTAAAATCACTTTTACAAAAAAGGTCGATAGTAAATGGTTTTCTTCCTGCAGTGCTGCCAAGGCCGCTAAACTGCTCAAGTGCTACACTGGGGAGTTTTACGTTGATTGTACGGTTACCTTTGATCGTGCATGACCGGTTGAGCATAGTAATATATTTTGCCGGCACAATAATATCCACCACGGGCAACGATTGAGTGGCACTTCTGATTTGCAGGTTGATCGCACCCGCAGCAGACCCGGCCGCAAGCTGATTATCCAGCTTGATTAGCTCAATATTAATTTTGCTGTTTCTGAACTCATCTGCCGTCGCTTTAAAATCTGATGGCCACTGGATCTTTCGTCCGGTTGAGGTTTCCAGGGTGACTTTAATGCCAATACCGCTCACATTGCTACGCATAATACCGGGCTGTTTCATTGCGGACAGATCCCCAATAATCTGGGCAGAAAAAGGATGGCTGTCATTACAACCTGACGACTGAATATTCTGTAGGGAAAGTGTGCGCGTCTGAATAATCCCTCCGGACTGGATTGACTGTTTATCGTTAACGATTTCCGGTGACAAGATAATCTTTTGTGTGTTCAGGGTACATGCAGCACTGGCTGTCTGATGAATGCCCATTACGCACCCCAGAATTAGAACGACACGTATTATTGACATGTGGCCTCCTGATTTTTTAACACGATCGTGCATTTCCCCGTTTCCAGTGAAACGAACACTTCTGGTGAGGTAGTTTCATCAATATAAAGCGCACCACCTTGCCCAACGTAGCCGACATGATTATTAGCTTTGTCGCGGATTATGGCGCCGAATGGCATTTTCTGCTGACCCTGCAGACGAGGATAAATAATATTCTGTTTTCTTAGTATCGTTTCAAAAGTGACTGGAATGACATTACCTTCATACGGCGCAATCTTGGCCTGGGTTTTGGTAAAATTCAGGCCTTCAGTTGAACCTTTTGGATCGATAGTGACGTCGTTTACGCGCCATGGACGAAGCCAGGGCAGAATAGCGTAGCCATTTTTATCGAAGCGGGTTCCAGGCACACCATCAAGATGCGCGCCATGCGCATCAGGCGCATGGACTAATGCGACGGTATCTGAGCGCTCTGGAGAGAACGTTATTCCCCCCGAGTGGCCAACCAGCATTCCACTCATTCCCCCGCTGACCTGGTGCCATGAGTTGCTCTGGCTCCACGTTCCGCTCAGAGAGGTATAAGGCGTACGTATCATGCCGTTTGTCCCCCATTCCACATCACCACCACGGGCATAGCCAGTATTTACGCCCCAAACGATATTATTTTCTTCATCAGACGACGTCGTGAAGCCGAGGCGTGTATTGCTCGCTTTGCCGTTATTGCTGTAGCTATCAGAGGAGATTTGTGTAAAACCGGCGTTATTCCGGGGCAGGAAATAGCTGAATGAGAGCATGATTTGGTCGTCTTTGGTGACGGAGCCCTGTTGATCCTCATTCCAGAAACGCTGGGCGGATATGCTCCAGGTCAAGTTGCCCCAGGCATTGGTATAACCCACGGCATACTGGCGATAGTTATCCTGTTGATCCCAGAATTTCTTAAGAGAGCCAGATAAATAGAATGAGCCCCAGGTGTCGGATAACGGCTGATTAATACTGGCGCTAAACGACTGCTTTTCGCGTAATGAGAGGTATTGGTTGACGGATGCTTGTGTATCCAGGGCATCCAGCGCATCGCGTTGACCGTAAAAGTGATGTGAACTGTATTTAGCTTCCAGCCAGAGCGAGGTTTCTGACCAAGGGAGAGTTCGATTCCATGTCAGACGATATTGTTGTCCTTGCTGGCGATCGTCCTCAAGATTGAGGCGAGATTGGGTGACATCAAGGGCGAATGCGCCAAGCTGGGAATTGAGCCCGCTACCGATGAGGGCTGACTGATAGCGCTCGAATCCGGATGCCCCCGTATACAACGTTAAATAGTTGTTCAGGCCATACTGCCAGTAGGCCTGTGCGGCAAACGGATCTTTATCATAATTATCTTCATTGACGGTCCCAAGGGTGATGCCATAGCGCGAAACGCCGGGTTTTAGTAGTTGTGGTACTGAAGAGTATGGAACGGTAAAACGGCGGATACGTCCGTCTGATTCCTGAATCGTGACCAGCAATTCGCCGCCAGTATTCGCGGGCAACACTGATTCAATCGAGAATGGCCCAGCTGGAACCGAAGACTGATGAATAGTTTGGCCATCCTGGGTAACGGTGATGCGGGCGTTGGTTTCTGCTACGCCACGAATGATTGGCGCCCAATTTAGCGTGCTGTCCGGGCGCATTAAATCCTCAGAAGCCAACCCCATCCCAAGAATAGCAATACTGTCGAACATCTGGCTGTCAGTATAGAACTTGCCAGCGCTGAACATGGATTTCCAACTAGTGATTGGCCGCTTTAGCGTTGTACGATTATTCGTGTAATGGCTGCCCATTTTGCTGTCCCAATTTTGGCTACCAAAATGTTCAATTAGCCACCCGCCAGCGGAGCTGCGGATATCCATTCCCAGCCAGGCGCTGTCCGTACTTGAGCGATTGCTACCGCGTTGCTGAGTACTGTAATAATCTGCGTTATAGCCGAAATTAATCGCCGGAACTCCCGGTTGCCATAATTCAGGTTGGATATAATTAGTTTCTATATTGTCGAGATAGGCCTGGGGGACGGTGATGTGCAGTTCAAGTTGGCTGGTATTGAGCTTCTCAGTTGTTTTACCGCTGGTATCCCAATCAGCCAGACGTTGGCACTCCTTTGGTTGGTGTGCCAGCGTTTGATTCATTTTCCCTGGGTTAATACCCATACCTGTGAGGAAGGCTTCAGAGTAACAACTGACTAATTCTCCGTGATTATCTTTTTTGAATGAGAGCTCACGACGTCCGCGCCAACTATCATTAATATAAATATCTACAATATATGTTCCTGGTAATAAACCAGCGGCATTGAATGATTGTAAATCGTTAAGCGAAGCATTGCCCATCAAGATGGCATTATCAAACTCGTAGCGAGACCTGTCTTCTGCGTGAAGTCCAACTGAAAATAATGAACCATGAAAAATAACGAAACAGGGTATGGTGAGGATCCTTTTACATAAACCCATTGTTAATTCCTTTTATCCCTTTTTATTAATTAACGGTTGTTTTGTGTTCCACAATTCCGCCGTAATCAGTAATTGCTTGTAAAACAACAGACTCGCCCCGGCTAATTTGTTGTTTTGCACTGAGAGTGGTTTTGCATTTCGGGGCGATCATGACACCCTCGTTTATGAGTCCATGGCCTGATGACGTCACAACATCTGCAACAGTGATGAAGAACGGGGTAGGGTTTACCAGTGTTATGTCTCGTTGGTTTGCCAGAATTTGTACCTTGCTTTCCGCATTCTGACGGTCACCTAACCCACTGGGTCGCCAGAAAAATTTGAAGCGCGAGCGAATAGCCAAATTGAGCATGGCTGAATTTTCCGTGATGTTATTCTTATCTACGGAAGGAATGTCCAGTATGTTTAGCCACCACATAGACTCTCTGTCAGTAGCGACAATATGTTTATCAGCGACTTTTTTTATTCTGAGTGATTGCCCATTACCTGCGTCAATACGGGCAATGGGCGGGGAAATAATAAATGGAGTGGTAATTTCTTCTGGTAATTTTTCTGGGTCTCCTTCATCTAACCATATCTGGGCCAGCGAAGGGGATTTTCCTGTATTGGTCATTTGTATCGTTATTTCCGCAGAATCCTCAGCGTAAATAAATCGGGTACCATTGACAATGATATTGTTTGCGTGCGCAGTCGAGAGCGAAAATAGAGCTAATAAATAAATAAAGATTTTCATAAGGCCTCTATTAAAATAAATGCTATAGCGCAGAAGGCTATAGCATTGTGTATTTAGAGATAAGTAATGCTATAGTTTGCCTGGGCGCTTACAGGACCCGGCTTAACGTATGACGAATTATTATTATCTTTCGATATAATGTAACCTACATTGAATTTATAAGTTAAAATTGGGCTACCATTGTCATGTCGGAGATAACCTTCCTCAGGATCAAATCGGTTGCTGTTTTTATTCAGGTCAATACTTTTTTGTTTATTATCCGTGATAACTAGCGCTACATTTTTGTCTCCACTACTTGTCATATTTTTGAGATATCCCTCTTTGGTTAAATGGGAATTACCATTCCAGGATAACTTTGGAGTTGCGTTTTCATTAATATAACAATTTTTCACTCTAATACTGAATGATTGGAGTTGTGTTGCATGAGATTTGTTAACTAATGTATTGAGAACCGGGTTTAATTTTACCTGTTTATCTTTATCTCCGGTTTCAATTATGCACGAATTGGCATAAACGTGACCGGTGAAGTTAACTTTCCCTTTTGGATCCGGGTTAGGGCCATGTCCGAAATCTGCCATGGCGGAAGGAATTACGATGGCACAGCTAATTAAAGTAATAATTGATAGTTTACTCATAATGCGTTCCTCATTGAGAGATAGATCGTCCCTATTATCAGTAACATTGTCCGGGCACATTTTGTCTTGCGCCCTATAAGGCTGTCGCCCGCTATCAATTATGTTAGATAAATTATTGTTGTACATCGTAGATTGGACGTATTTCACTCATCCTATGATATTAACAATGATCGTTAAATATGAGCCTTAATGAATTGTTATCATCTGTAAGATGATTGAGGTTAAGATACTTCTTAACTCAACGGGTGATGTTAAAACATATAAAATACAATATGTTAAGTTGTCACTTTTGAAATTTTCAAAAAGTCGCAAACAAAAATCGAACTTTGTATTCGGAAAAAGCGAATGATCGTATTGCACAATTAGCTAAATTTCCATAATTCAATCAGATTATCTTTAATCTTAAGTAATGACTTGTTATTGGTTTTCCATGCAATAACAATAGGGAATATTGTCAATCCTCATTTGAATGAAGGCCACATATGCTTAACATGGACAGTAAGATAATACTGATTAGTAACCAATCAATACAGACGCAGCTGTTGCTGGATTATCTCAATAAGCAAAGCGATATACTGGTTGATTTTGTTAACATTAGCAGACCGGATATGTCTTTTATCGCTGAGGAAAGTATCATCCTCTATGATATTCAGGCATCTAGTCGTAAATTAAAAAATATCTGGTCAAAATTACTTAATGAAAGCGCATGTGGTTTGCGTGTTTATATTATTAATTGCCTGCGTTCGCTCCCGCTCTATGAGAACATGCTATGGCCAAATTTTGAGTCAATCGTACCAAATAATTGCTCTATTGAACATTTATTAACGCTTCTTAAAGAGGGGCGTAAAACCTCTCGTCCACCACGCTCACTGTCACCGCCGCAAAAAAATATAAACCTCACGCCATCCGATAGTGACAACGGAGGTTTAACCGAAAGAGAATATGAAATTCTGACTGAGTTGTCGAAAGGGGCATCAAATGTTGAAATTGCTAACGCATTTTTTATCAGTGAAAATACAGTGAGAACGCATATTTATAATATTTTTAAAAAAATCTCTGTGAATAACCGAACACAGGCCGCCTGCTGGGCCAACTCGCATCTTAGAAGCCCGGTTCTTGATCAACTACCCTGGAAAGAAATGTAAGTATACTGCTGGCACAAAGTTCTGATGTTGACTTTGTGCCAGGATATTATCGTGTCGTTACTCAGTCTTTTTTCGCTGCGTTGGCAAAGAAAATATCAGACTGAATGTCTTTAGTGCGGATGGTAAACAGCTGATTAGTCAGATCTTCCGTCAGCTTCTCGGCGTCAGCCATGATGCGAAGGTTGAAGTCATTCAGCATCTTATCGGCGGCAGGTTTATCGGTTTTCGCCATCTTCAGATACTCTGCTTCGACCTCTTTTTGCTCCTTCGCTACTTTGTCTTCCCACGCTTTGTAGGCCTTTTTGACGATTGGCGCGAGCTTCGGATAATCGGTCATGGTCAGCGTCTGTAATTTACGGTATTTCCAGTAAATGGATTGATCGTCCGCTTTATCGCTACCCATCGTGTAATTAGCCGGATACGCTTTCAGGCCGCTGTAGTACGGAACAAAGGCGGTGAGGTCGGCCATACCCAGACCAATATAGGTCGTTTCACCAATTTCTTTTGGCAACCACGGGCGAACCTGCATAACGTGCGCCTCATAGGTGCGGAAGACGCTGATCGGACGCCATGGCTCTTTACCGTTCAGACCGTTGGTGTATGGATCATGGCTGGTGCCTTCGTAATGGTTACGCAGTACGGCCTTCACATCGTCCAGCGTCATTTTCTTCTCTGGCGTCATGAAGACCGGGAATTCACGTCCTTTGGCCATATCCTGGTTTACGGAAGGATTGAACTCTTTCTGGATGGTCCATACGCGAGGGTCGTTATACGTGCGGTCACGTTCGTCATCACGGGTATAGGCTTTGGAGAAGTTGAATTTACCGTCTTTTGCCGGTTCGTACAGACCTTTTTCGGTCGCAAATTGAATCAGGTTTTTTGACGCCATCATGTCAGGGTTTTTCGGATCGTAATCCTGTAAACGGCCCTGATTGCCGGTGGCAAAATACTGGTTATTCGGCAGGCGCTGTGCCATCCACTGGTGGCCGCTGCCGGTTTCGAGGTACCAGATCTCGTTATCATCGACGACGGCAACGCCAAAGCCTTCACCCGCACCGACGGTCTCAACGATATGGCCCAGCAGCGCCACGGCTTCACGCGCGGTTTTACTTTGCGACAGCAGAATATCCGGGATATCGTCTTCGGTGATCCCCTTATCCTCAACATACGGGTCGGCGGCCAGCGCTTTTGGTGAGGCAAAAATAGATTCTGTACCGCTCACACCGACGCCCAGTTCGTTAAATCCGGTCGCGCCGTGCAACTGGGTTTTCCAGTTTGGAACAGTGGTATAACGCAGCGAGTTTTTGGGTAGCGGCCAGGTAAAGTCATTCGCGCCGTTATGTGCTTTGGTGCTGTATACCCCGGTCTGATTCTGTTTTGCCGGGTGAATGACAAAATGCTGCGCTTTCAGGGCATCGCTGTCAGCGCTACGTGCTACCAGCATGGAGCCGTCCGCTGATGCTTCATTACCGACCAGCAGGGTCGTACAAGCAAAACCTGATGAAACAACGGCTAAATTTATAGAAAGTGCAATCAGGCACTTTTTAAAAGTAAACATTACGTATCCCTCATATGTACGCCAAAAATACACCGGAAACATACCGTTTCCTGAAATGCGATAACGTCTGAACCCTCAGACATTGCTCGCGAGAGAGATAAACGCCCCTGCCCACGCCTTCTCTAAATATCCATCCGTAGATTGAAGTCTTCTGGGCAAAATAAAACGCCCATTTCGCTTAATTATTACGCAATAGATATCGTGATATTCAGGATGTTTCCTGATTCGGGATGAAGAATAGCAATGGGTTATTAGAGGATTCAGTGACCCATGTCGCGTAAGTTGATGATGGAATATATGAATTCCAACGAGAGGGGGCGCTTTTTGTATCTGGATATGACATTACCTTTTGCGGCAGTACAGCGAAGGAACAGTGGAAGTCGCTACTATCCACGCCCCTTTATACTCCTCCATGACCAGACTCAGGCGCTGTCCGGTTTCGCGATAAAAACTGGGCAAAGTCTCGTTGATATCATCTTTATCGGCAGAGTCCGAGAAGGTTTTTACCAGTTGCGTCGACTGCAGCACGCGCGCGTCGTGGTGCTGGGTATAGGTAAAATAGATGTTTCTGCTAATACCTGTGACGTGACGTCCGTACAGTTTTCCGGTTAAGGTTGCCAGTCCCTGATGGTCGTACAGTCGGTACGACACCGTACCGGTAAAGCGGTTGCTGCCAATGTTCCACTCCACGTTACCGACGCAGTTCAACGGTCTGTCGGCGTAGCGTGAATACCATAACCAGGCTCCTGAACCCAGCATCAATACCACCCCGATCGCCAGCAAGATAAGATTGTGTATTTTGTTCATTTCCCGCGCATCCAGTAATAATGAGTAGAACAAAACGCGTGAACATCTATCCGCGCATCCTTATCGCATACAAAGGCCACCATCCTTTGTGCCTTACGGTAACCTGAAAGAAATACATGTTTATTATCTTCACAAAGATCGGGATGCGATTGCATCAGGCTGAAATAGCTTTCCAGATTGTGTTCATTCGGTGAGTAATAAATTTTACAGTTTTCCTTTGAGGGAATTTGCATAGAAACCGACACGAATTTACTAAACGGCATGACAGGGCGAGTCTGATACCACACCAGCCAGATAATCAGAGTAGTAATAATCACTCCGGTGGTTAAGAAAATGTTCCACCAGGGAGTCGACGTTGCTACTTGCGGTGGAGAGGGTATTACCTCTGGAACCTTGTTTTCCTTAATAAATGGTGCTAAGGGGGGCTCGATTTGGGAATGTGTGATCGTCTCCACATGCGTATTCTCATTTAATCTGAGTCCACGCCGGGAAATAGTTTTGACGGTATCACGGGGCAATCCGACATCCGCCAGTGCATTGCGCAACGTCAAAATTGCCTGGTAAAAAGTATTGGTTGTGGTCACATTGTTTCTTTCTCCCCAACCTACTTTGAGCAGCGTGTTCTGAGAAACAATGTCACTTGCGTGAGTAATTAAATAGAGAAAACAGAGCGAGGCAGGGAGTTGCAGTTGAATTGTTCGTCCTGTCTGTCGATTGACCAGGCTTTTGTTATCAGGATTAAATTCGACCAACTGGTTGATAAGGTACAATGCCCGCCCCTTAGTAACGAAAATGTCTCATATGTTGCATTAACATACCCATTTAATATTACATCGAAATGGATAAGACGCCTCTACCTTTGTACTTGATCAAAGATAAGAATTTTGTGTGCAACTATTAAACCCTTTTAATACAATGATTTAGGTTGATGATATCTTAGGTGGTAATTAACTAAGGTTAAATAATGAGAATTAATTACAGGTTTATCTGATTAGTTATTATATTTATCCCATAACATCACAAAGGTTTCTGGTTTTTAGGAATCTTGAGATTTACTAAAATCATTTTGTAAGGTTTTGTTTTAGCAAATAGTGCTGTATTTACGTCTATCGTGATGTCTGGATTTGTGTATAAAACTCCTAATATATTGGCTGTTAGTCTGAGCGAAAGCTTCGTAATACTTATCAACATAACGACATTTACAGGTGGAGATTGTTTTTCTATAGGATTTTATAACAAGTTCACTACTCGACTGTTATTAGCAGAAACGGATTTCACCACGTGTCGGATTGACACATTTATTTACCGATGAAATATTTATGGAAAATAACAGGGGCATAGTTGATGAAGAGAAAGCCGCTACAGAGTGTTCGTTGCATAAGCTGTGAATTATCCTGTGAATTATTTCCGGATGCTGCCGTACGTGCACAGTATTGCCACCGAGCCGCTTTTGCTGTCTGGCCAGAGGGTAATGATTATTTGAAAAAAGGTATTATTGAAAAACTTTTACTTAATAATCATAACCATTTATCCCATGGATTTATTTTTATCGATTTTTCATTCCCGAACTTGCGCTTGTTCACCGACCCGCAATGGGTGGATCGCCTGACGCAGAGTGGTATGCATATCGTATTGATAGCGGACCGGATCCTGGCACCGTTAGCCAATTACTGGTTATCGAAAAGCAATAAAATTCAAGGGATTATTTATTCCAATGATAGTGATGAAGTTCAACATCAGAAAATACGTCGCTTATTCCGGGGGCATCTCGCCAACAGCAAACGTGGGCGTTCATTAAATTATACGGAAATGATATTACTCAAGCGATTTATTTCAGGGATAAGTATTCAGCAAATCACCAGAATAGATAATATTGATGTTAAGAGAATATATGTCTACAAACTTCGACTTGAAGATAAGTTAGGCCTGAGTATTCATAAAATACTCTCTAACATTTTATAGCTGATTCTCATTTTTATTATTTCCACATCATCGCGATGTGGTGGACGCCCTACGCCCGAAAGCAGGAGGCTATTATGAAAAAACCTAAGCATTATTCACGCATTGCTATCGCGGTATCGACCGCGTTAACGTCAATGGTATTTTCAACCCACGCGGCCTGGATTGATATTGACAGTCTGCCTTCCAGTGGACTGGTGAGCAGCCTTTCTCCGGAGTTGCAGGCTTTATTTCCTCCACAGGCGAATGCCAATTTCGCTAAAACCAGCGCTACACCGAATTATGTTTATCAGTGGAGTGCCGGCACTATTCCCGTTTATGGTCATGGGTTAACGCTCAATGGACCAGGAGCAGAAGCCTTCGAACACTCCATTACCGTTATTCAGAATAGCGCGACGGGTAGCCCGGGCGTTATTTTTGGTGACGACCTGACGATCCGCACGCAGTCGAAGAATGCCGCCAACAATGGTAAAGATGTTGACGGTATTCGCACGCACGGGGCTAATACGCCGGATAACCCGGTCTTTATCATCACCGGAGATCGCACCAGCATTTATGTGGACGGTCAGGATGGTGACGGTATTAACGCCGGTTACAACTCCTATAGCCAGGGTTGGAAAGGTTCAGCCAACATTTATGTTGGCGACGATCTGTATATTCAAACCACCGGTAATCAGGGGCGTGGTATCACTGCAAACGCAATGAAAGATGCCACGCAGGCCAAAAATACGATTGTCGTCGGTGACCGGGCACACATTGTGACGATAGGTGACAGTTCAGAAGGTCTTCGCACCGGGCAGAGTGGGTCCTCGATCCGCCTTGGTAATGATGCCACTATTGAGACATCGGGCACTTCCTCAATAGGGGTCTACGCCGCTACATCGTCCAAAACCGAACTGGGCAATAACGCTACCATTTCGGTGAGCGGCGCCAGCGCCCATGCGGTCTATTCCACCAATGCGACGGTGAATCTCGGTGAAAACGCGACGATCAACGTAAACAATTCGGCGAAAGCAGCGTCATACAACAGCAAAGCGCCACGCGGCCTGTATGCGACTTCACGCGGGGCAATAAATCTGGCTGGCGGTGCTGCCATTACCATGGCGGGCAATCACAGCAATGAAAGTTATGCCATCAGCACCGAAACGGGCGGCTCCGTAGATGGCTCCGCTGGCGGGCGCTTCCTTATCGACGGCGATCTTCATGCCGCTGGCGCGACTGCTGCAACCAGCAGCCTGCCGCAGCAAAACAGTACCATTACGCTCAACATGACCGACAACTCGCTGTGGAGTGGGGCGTCATACATCACCAGCGTCACGGCAGGAACGGGGGTTATCTCGCTGCAAATGAGCGATGCGACCTGGAATATGACCAACAGCTCAACGCTCACCGACCTGACGCTGAACGGCGGGTCAGTGGTGAACTTTGGGCATGCTGACGGCGAACCGTGGCAGACGCTTACCATTAATGAAGATTTCATCGGCAACGGCGGCAAACTGGTTTTCAATACCGTCCTGAATGACGATGCCTCCGAAACCGACAAGCTGAAAGTGCTCGGCAACACCACGGGTAACGCGTTTGTGGCGGTGAACAACATTGGCGGAACCGGGGCGCAGACTGTTGAAGGTATTGAGATTATCGAAGTGGCAGGTAATTCTGACGGTACTTTTGAGAAAGCGGGTCGTATTGTTGCCGGTGCGTACGACTATAACCTGGTGCAAAAGGGCAGCAACTGGTATCTGACCAGCTTTATTCCAGCTCCGCCGGATCCGGAAGACCCGGACCCGGTAGAGCCCATCGACCCGGATCCGGTTGATCCTATTGACCCCGGTCCTGTCGATCCAGACCCGGTAGATCCTGTTGACCCGATAATCCCTGAACCGGAAATACCTGTCGCACCTCCGGTCACCGAGCAGCAGTATCGTCCGGAAGCGGGTAGTTATCTGGCGAATAACTACGCCGCAAACACGCTGTTTATGACCCGACTGCACGATCGTCTGGGAGAGACGCAGTACATCGACATGCTGACGGGCGAGAAAAAAGTCACCAGTATGTGGATGCGTAACGTCGGGGCGCATACCCGCTTTAAAGACGGTAGCGGGCAGTTGAAAACCCAAAGCAACAGCTATGTGCTGCAGTTAGGCAGCGATTTGGCGCAGTGGAGTAGAGACGGCCTTGACCGTTGGCACATCGGCGCAATGGCAGGTTACGCCAACAGTCAGAACCGCACGCAGTCCAGCCTGACTGGCTACCATTCACGTGGTCAGGTCACCGGTTACAGCGTAGGGCTGTACGGCACCTGGTATGCCAATGACGCAGACAAGACCGGCACTTACGTAGACACCTGGATGCTGTACAACTGGTTTGATAACAAAGTGATGGGCCAGGAGCAGGCGACAGAGAAATACAAATCCAGCGGGGTAACTGCTTCTGTTGAAGCGGGTTATAGCTTCAAACTGGGTGAAAACGAGCGCAACAGTTACTGGCTGCAACCGAAAGCGCAAGTGGTGTGGATGGACGTGCAGGCCGACAGTCATCGCGAAGTGAACGGTACCCGCGTGAAGGATGACACCGATGGCAACCTGATGACCCGCCTGGGTGTGAAAGCCTTTATCAACGGTCACAACGCCATCGACGACGGTAAATCTCGCGAGTTCCAGCCGTTTGTCGAAGCCAACTGGATCCACAACACGCAGACGACTCGCGTGAAGATGGATGATGTGAACAACGATATGCGCGGCACGAAGAACATCGGCGAGCTGAAAGTCGGTGTAGAAGGGCAAATCACTCCGCGCCTCAACGTGTGGAGCAACGTGGCCCAACAGATCGGCGACAAAGGCTACAGCGATACCCGCGGTATGCTGGGCGTGAAATATAACTTCTGATGTAGTTGCAGGTAATGGAAAAGCCGCTGATTAACCGATCGGCGGCTTTTTTATTCGCGAAGCGGTAGGTCGGATAAACGGCATCCATCAATAAGGCTCATTCATAAAGCCATTTACCCGCTTTTGCAGACTCAGTCAGCATGCGGAGTGTTAATGGCTGCGGCTCATCGTCATCACTGTTACAGGTAAAAGAAGCATCGTGAGGTCTGGAATGTCTTTGAAATCCTCAGGGACGCCTGGAAGTATGTGACATGGGGAGAGGGGCAGGCATACTGGTGTGAACCTAAGGAGCATTATCGCGTGAGAGGAGAATGAGTGATCTCTTATGACGATGCCAGGGGCTGCAGAGGTAGGCAGAGGTATGCACTACATCCTGAGCTACCTCAGCAATCAGCGCTTCACTGGGTCTGCCGTAGGTACTCCCTCCGCCTGGCTAGCAACTAACAGCGCGTCCCAGTTTTTCCCCTGAGAGTGATATACGTAGGCAAGTTGCGCATTGGCGTCAGCACCCGGATGTGCCTGCAACCATTTATTCGCTTCAGTAAGAGCTTGTTGATTGTAGCGAGCATCTGCCCACGATAGCGCTGCCAGATTTCAATAGTGGCGATGTCGTTGTGATCAACTCAGATGGAAACTTGCCGCCAGTCGGCAACCTGATTTGTCGTTAGCGCGCTTTGCTTTCCCTGACCCTCAAGATAACGCAATAACGGCACACTATTACCACCCCGCGCTTCAATAACTAAAGCGTCATGATCTGATATCGCTGTAGAGATTTGCATAGGGAAAAGAACGCTTGACGTAAAAGCGGATTTCGATGCCCTATTTAACCTATCTGAGGGAGGACTTCAGGATACTGTCTTCTGGTAACCCTCCGACAAACAGAACTACAATCAGGTATAACGTAATTATTATATAATTCTCCATTTTTCATATCGTTAGAACGAAAAAGCACCCGAACGTTAATGAACGGATGCTTTCTAAATAGAATAACTTAGTTTTACTTGGCGGCTGCATCGCCTGGTGCGCCAAAGGCATTGCAGGGCAAACGTCTTTTCAGCCCAAAGATGATTCATCCTTGCGCGTGATGTTTCGCCAAATCCCCCCCGAAAGTCTCAGATTTTCCGGACCGCTTTTCAGGATTTCGGTCACACAATTCAGGTAATTGTCTTTCCAGCGTGTAATGAAAGAAGACTGGCTTTCGAACCTCTGCGGATCGACCATTTTCTCCAAAACAAAATGGATGCGCCCATCTCGCCACACCGGAACACCAAATACGGTGGGTAAGTGCATCTTCCAGGCAAGACGAGAGCAAAAGGTGGAGTAGGTAATCTGCTGGCCAAAAAAGTCGATAGTCGGCGCGCTCAAATTCAGCGCGCCGTCTATCGCCACAACAAGCGACTGCCCACTATGTAAAGTCTGTATGCAGGCCCTGACTACGTCCGCTTCGCTTTTATCGCTAACCGAAATCAACCGCTCACCGTAGCCCCCTTTGAGCACGCCAGGTGTGGAAGCCACCCACTTGCTGTTCATTTCCAGCAAGGACAGGATCATCGGCCCGGCATACATTGCGCCCAGATGAGCCGATACAACAATGCAACCACGTTGATCAAGCTGCAGTCGTTGGAAAAATTGCTCGACATGCGATATATCGGCCAATCGGTACATCGGTTCGTCGGCCTGCTCTCCACGGCATTCAAGCCAGTCGAGGAGATAATTATCTGCAAGATATCCCCACTTCGCCCGGCGTTCCCATTCATGGCGCTCGATACCGGACTGCCTGCCAGCAATTTCCCATGCCCAGTCAAGGCGCTCAGGTGGTAGGTTAACGGCAGATATTTGCCCATCAAGCGCCAGCAGCCCCTCTTCGAATGACTGAGGCAGATGGCTCGCTCTGGCCTGAATATAGTGCTCAAAGACGTCTTCCGCTTTGCTTGTTTTCCCCGCCTGTAACAACGCCGCCGCGGCATAACGGTTCCATTTACTCGTTGCCCCTTTTTCCTTTGCAAGTTGTACAAACTCATCGCTGGCAGCAGCGTATTGCCCAACCTGACGCAGTGCTCGGGCATACATCGCTCTGACATAAGGAAGGTCAGGATGAGTCGCGAGCGACTGCTGCAGTAACGGAATGGCTTTCTCATTCTGACCCGTTCTGATTAAGGCATCGGTATACAGGGTCACGATACGTAAATTATCAGGATTAAAATGCAGGGCGTGAGACCAATGCTCAGCGGCCTGAAGCTTCGCTTCCCGGCCACGACCGAATTGATAGTAGGCAAGTCCCAGACTACGACGCAGCGTTGCACCATCCAACCCACGGGCTATTGCGGACTCCCCAGTCTGAATGGCTTCCTGGTATTTACGGGCAGCGCACAGCGTATCAACCGCCAGCCCCGCCGACTCCTGACTTTCTAACGCGAAGAAAGGGAGCAATGCACGAGCCAGGTCATGATCTTCTTGTCGGCGGCTTTTATTTAAGAAACTGAGACAGGTTGCAATCATATCTCCCCGCGGGGGAAATTCCTGCGCCTGTGTTCTGGCCAATGAGATTGCCTGTGACTCTTTATCCACCAGCGCCAGGCTGCGCAAATGGAGGGCAAAAATTTTGCTATTGCCCGAAAAAGCGAGCCATGCCCGCTCGGCTAAGTCAGCAACAGTCGCATATTGTTTACTCTTAAGCAGCACGCTTGCGACCAGCAGGACATCCTCCGACTGGCACACATTCACCGCCAGCAGTTTATTAACCACCTGTAGTACAGCATCCCGACGATGTGATGCCAGCGGCGAAATAACCCAGCGTCGCAATAAATCACGGCCATTCTTTGCAGTCAGAACACGGTCAGACAACAAAGTTAGCCCGACATCTGTTTCATCTCTACGCAAACACGCGATAGCGAAGAGAATAATGTTTTGCTCATTTCCAGCACTATCTCGCACTTTTTCGGGATGCTGACCGAAATAGTGGCATAGCCCCTCCCAATCCTCTCGTTTGAGCAGGGTGGTTGGCGATATTTTTTCACATGTAGAGTGCAAGTTCATCGTATTTCCTTACTCTGCCTTATTCACGCATCCGCCTGATAGTTATCAGGAGAGAAGTCACCAGGTACGCGATGCCCAGCAACACGAAGAACAGTAACCACTTTGTTCCATCGGCATAGCGAGTGGTGTCAGACACCGTCATCGGTTGAGAAATAATCAGCAAATACCGTCTCTCACGTAAAGCTTGAAGCTTCCCTTGCTGTAAGGTCTGTAAGGCAGATTCCCAGCGTGTTTTGGCGATCTCGTTCTGCAGGCGAAGATCTTCAAACAAGGACAGGCTTTCTGAAGAGCCTTGCGACCCTAACTTATTTGACAGGCGGTTACGCTGTTCGCCGATCTGCTTTTCCAGTACCTTGATTTTGGCCGACAGGCGAGGAATAAGGGGGTTCTGATCCAAACCATTAGCCATTAATTGCGCGTACTCCGCTTTCGCTTCCGCCAACTGCGTTTCAAAGCCAGCAATTAATTGATAAATCGCGGTCACGGTTTCCTGCGGTTCAATATCTTTTTGTATATGCTGTATTTTTAGCAATTCTAGCCGAACTGCCCCCAGATTTTCCTGGGCCGATTTAACATCGTTTTCCAGCCATAAAATCCGTTCCTGCTGCATCCGCGCTGAAACGGTATTAACGTGCTGTTCAGCAAAAGCCAGAATACGCTGGGCAAAAAATTCAGCCTGTTTCGCACTCCGCGCCTTCACGTTTAAACGCAGCATGCCCTGTTGGATATCGACAGCAACCGAGACTTTCGATAAATAGTAACGGTAAGGATCATTATTAATACCCAGAGGTGCATGGTAGCGGGAAAATAATGCGATATCGTCTTGCGCGAAATAAGATAAAAAGCCAAGCTCTTTTTCCATCCGCTCCATCATTTCTTTCGAAAGTATAAACTCGCGAACCTGAAAGCTTTCCGACATCTCATTGCCTGCGCCAAAGAAAGCTGTTCCAGAAAAATTATCCTGGCTGGCATCCGTTTGCACAATAAAGGTGGCATCCGCGCTATAAAAACGCGAGGTTAATAGCCACGACATAAGCATAATAACCAGCAGCGGCAAAGCAATATAAAGAAAGAGCCGACGTAGCGATTGTTTGGCTTGCTGAACACGTCGCTCTTTAATAACCAATGACGCTCTACGGACAGAATCAGCATCCGTCGCGGACCATCCGGCGTCTGGGCGATGATAACTTTTCGAATCTGCCTTTTTTTCCGTCTGGCTAAGGGCGCGTTCATCCTCTTTTTGTTGCAGTCGCGAGGCCCGGCTTTCTTCTGCTACCTTCGCCCTTTCCTCTTTCCATTTTTTAATACGTTCTGAATTTTCCACACGCTATCCGTATATTTTCTATCTATATATCAAAGGAATAATCATCAGCTTGAATCGTCGCCTGATTTGACTGATTTTGTTCAAAAAGCGCAGATGCCTGTGCTAAATCTTCACACATCGTAATTTTTCCATGTAGCAAAACGCCAAACGCATGACAGTGTTCTTTAATAAGCCGAGGGTTGCGCGTTAGTACAATCAATCCTTTCTGTTGCAGCTCAAGCTCTAGCGCCGCCTGCATACGCAACTGTGAGACATTATCCCCGGTGTACAGCTTGTCATCGGCAATATAAAGGCGGCAGGGAAGCAGTAAATTAATGGCAAATGCCAGATGCGCTTTCATCGTGACAGAATATTCACTCACCCTGTCGGTATAACGCTGTTCAAGCTGGGTCAATTGATAGCAGAAATGTGAAAACTCATCGCCATCCAGGCCATAAAGACTTGCCATCATGCGCGCATTTTCTTCGCCGGTTAACCCTGGCAGAACAAAAGCATTTGCCCCCAGCGGGAGCGCATCGCCCCGTAACCCAATAAAATCCCCTTCATCAGGAGCATCTATGCCGCACAGCAATCGAGTTAGCGTCGTTTTGCCTGAACCAGGGGCCGCCAGAATACCGATGTGCTCATGGTAATCCATGACAAAATCTGTTTTATCAAGGACCACCCGCGGGCCCTTATCAGACTCAAAATAGCGTGTACAACCTAATAAACCGAACACGAACGCGTCTCTCCTGAAGCAAAAGTCATTGATTTTCAGCGTCACAGATCAGGTGAAAAATGATGCCCGCGAGGAATAACGTTGCGGAAAATGCCAGAGGGTAAAGAGGTTCAAGGTACAAGGAGTGATACCCCTCAAACATTCCTTCTCTGACTATCTCATTAGCATGAAGTAGAGGGTTCCAGCTGAATATGCTTAATAATGAATAGGGCAATTCATTCGCCGTATAAAAGACAGCCGAAATCAAAAACATAGGTCTTAGCACCACAGGAACGGCTTTGTAGACCAGCGGGAACCGTTCAGACAGGGCATCACAAAAGTAACCAAACGATAACCCCAGAAGCCATGCGATAACCATCCCTTCAAAAATCAGGATCGGTTTCTGGGCTTCCCAACGAGAAAATATAAGAAAGTTAATCAATGAAACAATAATATAAATGATAACCGCATTAACAAATTCGACTGCGGCAAGAGCAAAAATTACATGCCTTTTCTTAACCTGCGAGACAACCGCCAACGATGTAAAGAATGAACGGGTGCGCATAGTTGCGGTAATGGTATAACGAAATAACAGATACGGTAATATACCTGCAATAACAAAGCTGATATCGTCAGTGAATATTGGCACCGCGCGATTTAAATATTGAAAAGAAATAACGGTAATGGTTATCCATACCAGTGGTACGGCCAGCACCATCATATAGTTTAGCAAATTACCGTTATAGCGTGTTTTGATATCGCGTGACATTAACAAAATGATTAACTCACAGACAGTAATGAGTTTCATAAAATAATAAGTATTATTTTTCAAAATATTCATATGGCGACGTTAGAAAGAGTTTGAGCCGCGGATCAAAAAGCTATCGAATGCGGCTTTCACCTTAGCGAAATCAGTCAAAGAGGCGTTCGAGATATAGATAACATCGCCGTTTTCCACTCGCATGGCCTGTGCTAAAAACACCGAGTCAGGTTGGCTCATATCGACATGATAGATATTCAGCTTACGCATCTGCTGTTTCGCCTGTTCCGCTTCGTTATGCTTGTACAGAAAAACCGCCTGCGGATCGGCAAGATTGTCATTTAATCCTTTCGCCAGTGCCAAAGCATCCACCACGCTGGAATGACGCTGAACCAGAGCATGTTTCCCCTGAACACCCGCTGCGCCGAGCACATTAACATACTCGGTCACTTGACGTAGAGTGATACGGTCATCCGGCTGTAAGGCAATATCCAGCTCGGGATACTGATAAATATCTGACAGTCGCGCAGTGAAATAATGCTGCTGGCGCGTCACGTGAACTTCCATCATATCTGCGCTGGTATTTTCTACTGCCACTGCCGTTGCCAAAAAATGACTCAGACGATTCATACTCTGTTCGAGAGGGTAACGACCCGTTTTCCCGCTGCCCTCGATCGTCACCATGGCCCCGGTGCGGGCGGTAAGTGTCACTAGCACCTGGGGATTCAGGACAACGCGCGCAAGTCGCTGTCTGATCTCATCAGCCAGTTGCGTCACATCCAATCCAGTAACCGGGATTGTCCCGGCATAAGGCACCTGAACGGTATTACCGTCAGCCACAAGAATATTTTCAAAATCCGCACGGTCGCCGCTCGCGTTATTGGATAAATACCCCGCCCCGCCCGAGGATAAAATAGTGATATGCAGCACATCGCCTTTAGCCAAAGATGTCCAGTGCCAGTTATTTGCGACAAAGACCGGATCGACAATAGTTTTCGGCACAGTATCGGTATCACTCATTTTTAATGTCGGAGTGACTTCGACCAGATTATAACGAGGATCGTCCTGATTAATCAGGCTGGATTTAAATACCGCCCTGGGAATAGTACATCCCGAAAGCAGGAAAAACGTCGTTAACAATATAATAATTTTTTTCATGGCTTATTTTATAAATGAAATAACTGAAAAAATGCTGCCCATTAATTAACGAGGCTGAGAGGAAATGGTTTGTACAAACGTTCTCACCATATGTTCCACGGTGAAGCGTTCTTGTAAAAATGACCGCGTCTGTTCGCAAATACCGGTTCTGCTGCGCCATAAATTGACCAACTGTTCTGCATAGCGGCAAGCCTGGTCAAGATTGACCGTCAGTGCATCATCAAGAATGAAACCTGAAACACCTTCTATAAAGCATTCTGCCGATCCACCAGCAGGGGTTGAAATCACCGGCACTCCGACCATTTGTGCTTCAATGAGCACATTGGGTAGCCCTTCATAACGCGAAAACAAAATGAATACATTCATTTTTTGCAGCCAATATCCCACGTCACGCGAAACGCCAACAAATAGTACTCTTTCCAGAATCCCCAACTGTTCAGCGCGTTGCTGTGCTTCAGCGCGCATATCCCCATCGCCTACCAACACAAAGCGCGTGGCGGGGTGGTGCTGTAAATAGCGTGCTGCAAAATCAATCCATGCAAGAGGGTTCTTATCGCCGACAAAGCGGAAAACGCCGCCGATAGTCGTGTCCGCATCCTGTGTTTTTTGCGTAAACTGCTGCCAGATTTTATGTGGCACCTCAGAAGAGGGTTCGGTAGATGGCGGTAAGACGCCGTTATATACAACCTGGAAGTGCTTCGCCTCCAACTTCAGCCAGTCGGCATAATGGCGGGTCACACAATGGTTGTTACTCATAAAATCAACGCCAGGCACAACCGCCAGTGCCTGGTAGAGAGGCTCGTATTCCGGCTTGAACAGACGCTTTCTCACTACCGGCGGTAACCCACGTAATCCCAGTTGAATTCTGGGCACGCCAGCAATCAACGCTGCAAGCGCAATCATCAGACAAGCGCCATCCTGCCAAACGGAGAGATAATCCGGCTTGCGCTCGCATAAGTGGGGGACCAGATGCTTGATGCCGTAATTACACACCGGCGGCAGATGAGATAACAATAAGCGCAACTCCGGAGATTCTATTGTCGCATCATCAAAGAAGTTTCCGGTAATCTTCGCGATCTCAAGCACCTCGACCTGTTCTTCCAGCACTTCTTTCAGGAAAAAATCTTGCCTGAGTTCCGGTGTCAGGGAGCGAATAATGAGCTCTACCGGTTCTTCTACTTTCAGGTCGCCAATTTTCCCCTGTTGCCGATACTTTCTGGCGATCTCGATAGCCAGCCTGGAAATCTGACGTTCTGCACCACCGCTACCTAGCGAACCAGTACAGAGCGCAAGACGACCGAAAGACCCGGCGGGAAGCTGTCGAGGTTGACGATTTCGGTAGAACAAGATGGCATGCTTCATTGCAATAATACGGGTGTTGGTCCCCACAGGGATCGTTTCCCCTTCAAGACGTTCAAGCAAATCGCAGATCTTATTTATTTTGCCTAAATAATTGTTATATTTTTTCTGTACGTTGTTGCTAACCTTTTTAAGAATTAGCTGCGCATCTTTGGCTAGCCCCGTATTATATAAACGCCGTGCATACTCATAACGTGCTTCATCATTATTTTGCGCAATCAGCGTTTCGTAGAGCGCGTATGCACGCTCCGTTTCATTGAAATCATGAAGAAATTCGGCTTTTTTTAGCATAGCTAATGAAGTTAAAGCTTCAGCCGGTAATTCATTGTCAATTAACGTAATAGCTTGCTCAAGCTTCCTCTCTTTTTTCAATGTTGAAAGTGTTTTACCTAGCACAGCTATCTTTTCTTCCTGCGTAATCATTACGACTTCCCTGATGTATTTTTTTGTAATGCGGTTATGCAGGTCGAGATCTGCTTGGCCACTGGATCCGTTGGCCCATTCACTTTCTCCAGTCGCTGCCAATACTGCAAAGCCTGGTTGTAGTCGCGTAAATGCATTGCATTTAATGCAGCATATTTCAAGGCATAAGCATTTTCGCTATCAAAAACGAGTAATTTTTTCGCATAATCTAGATGTTCATAAGATGCGATAGTACTGCCGCCATCCTTCAGTGACTCATTAAATAACCTGATAATTTGCTTAAATTCACGCATCAGGCGAGAAGCATCAGGATCAATTCGTTTCAGGCTAATCAATACAGATAATGCTTCATCCAGACGACCTTCACTTTTCTTTTGACGTACATATTTAAGTGCTCTGGTTGCAACATTGCGACACTCTTTCTCAAACAACTCGTTCATCGAGGCATTCTGGAATGATGGAGAAATACTCATGACGTTAGCAATCAAATCAATGAGGAACGGAATGTCGTTAATATGACGTATGCTGCGTAACATAATCGACTGCAGGCTGGTAATGTTCGAGTTACGAATCAAGGTCATGTGTGCCAACGTGCACGCTTCTTTCCAGGCACCAAGATTCACCAGAGTTCTTGCACAATATACGGTGCTAATGGGATCGAACTCCAGAAGTGGCCACACAATTTTCGCCCCTGTCAGGATATTTTCATAATCCCCGCGCTCATACATTTCTCTTAATTTCTCGCGCCATGCCGTTTTAACTTCATTATTAAAGCGTGAAATACGTGCATGGGGATAAACCATAAATGCAGAGTAGCTGTACACCAGCGAAGTACTCAGTGAGACAAAATTATCAACCGAATGTAGCGACAGCGCGGTATTGTTCCATGCCTCAAAAACGTCGTGGAGTTTATCTTTATACGAGGTGCTAAGCGCCTGATGATAGCTCATATTTTTGATGCAGAAAGCTGTGCGAATGACGAGACCGGTATCATGAATCGTCGACAATACCGTCAGCGCAAATTCTGACTCATGGCGGAGTAGCTGCTCGAGCGCATGCATGAAAATCAATTCATCACTAAATTTGATTGCCAAAGATAACGCTGTTTCCATAAACGCATCATTTAGGCACTGCGATTGAATGCCGGCATGGAAAGCTTCGGAGAATGCAGTGCCATCATTGAAATATTGCGTGCTGCTCAGGAAATTAACCCATCCGCTTTGGGTTTCAGGATTCAATAACAGCACACGTTTCCAGTATTGATATGACTTATCAAACAGTTGTAAAGCATCGGCTGAGCCGGCGGCAACAGTAAGTACTTCTTCATCTTCAATTTCATTGGAAAGCATCATTTCGGCTGTCGATAAGGCTTCCCGCCAACGCGCTAATCCATGTAGAGACCTCAGTCGACAACGTAATGTACTGTCCGTCGTACCGATAATTTTCTCAACATCACTAATATCCTGATAAGCCTGTTCATAATAACCTAAACGGCTGAAAATTACGGACCGAAGTTGGATCAGAACAGGCTCTTGCTGCTGATTTCTTAATGCGGCAAAAAGTTGCTGTGATGCAGCAATAATGTCGCCATCTGCAAGCTGCTTAGTGATCGATAAGGTAATCTCACGTATTTTATCTTGTTTCTCTTGCCGCCCCTCATCAAGATGATGATTGGTATTGTTGATCACTCCCTTAAAAATAGCCGCAACGATCGCGTCACCAAACATGTCGGTATAATGAGTAAGATCGTCGCCATTTTTTTCCAGGGCACGTTTCTGCCCCCACTTTTCCATCAAATTTGTCGGGTTAACGCAAGGAATACCCATTCTGGCGGCGATAGCGTCGACATTTTTAATTAACCGACTGCGGGACTGAATGACGGTTCCGGCACGAGTCACGGCATCAACATGAGTCATAAACATAACGCGATCGTGACCAAGAAGCTGAACGATTTCGATCATATCCTGTTCGATAGCATGCTCATCCATCTGCTCGACATTGATATTGCTTAATAAGGCACGATCGTCTTCCGACATTCCGGCAAAACAGGGATCGTCTTTGAGATAGGCCAGCAGTTTATGTTGATTTCCTTGCGTGGCCAGCGACCAGTACACACGCGCCCGCTCTGTTTGGCTAAAAAACTCATAGAAATGACGAGTTAAATAATTTATTTGTAAGCAGAAACCATAGGCCATAATCTTCTTCTGACTTGAAATCTCGACGATATAGAAATCAGAACGACTATGAACATCGGTGTTTGAATAGTTTACGGCAGGTCTAAAAATAAAAGGCCGGACCTTTTCTGGAATATCTATCAAGCCCAAAACAAAACGTACCTGCTGTAATGCCTCGCTGCTCGTATGAGTAAAACCATATACTTTTTTAAAGTTAGCCTGAAAATTAAAATAAGGCTGAGCTCGTTTTACCGGACTCACAATACGGCAACTACCAATGGCTGTTAGCGTAAACATCCCTGACGATTTCATTAAATTCATCCACGTGAAAGGAAAGTGAGTAGTTATACTCAGGAATACAAAGCAGTCTGTTTATCGATATACCATTTTAGAGTCTGCTTAAGTCCTTCTTTGATATCAAATTCAGGTTCATATGAAAGAAATGTTTTTATTCTGGTGATATCTGCCTGGCTATGTTTAACGTCACCGTCGCGAAAATCTTTATAAATTGGTTCAGCTCTACTTTGTTCGTCCCGCCATAAATTCAGCCCATCGCGAATGAGATAATAAAGTTCATTTAACGAAGTTCTATCTCCAACAGCCACATTATAGACTTTATTTTTTGAGGCTAAATCATTAGTCGTTGCTGATAATAGATTGGCTTGAATCACATTCTCTATATAGCAAAAATCCCGACTTGTTGAGCCATCGCCATTGATATAAATTGGTTCATCTTTAAGAAGCGATAGTATCCAGCGAGGAATGACTGCAGAGTATGCTCCGTTAGGGTTTTGGCGGCGACCAAATACATTAAAGTAGCGTAGGCCAATAGCATTAAAATCATAGCTGCGAGCAAATACCTCGGCGTACAATTCATTGACGTATTTTGTCACCGCATACGGGCTTAATGGCCGGCCGATCCGTTCCTCAATTTTAGGTAAATCGGGATGGTCACCATAAGTACTACTGCTTGCGGCATAGGTGAAACCAGATACATGTGCATCTCTCGCCGCCGTCAACATATTTAAAAAACCATCAATATTAGCGCTATTTGTCGTGATAGGATCCTTCAAGGAACGTGGCACGCTTCCCAAAGCGGCCTGATGTAAAACGTAATCGACGTTCTCACAAACAGCCTGGCAATCGGCAAACGATCGGATATCCCCATGAACAAAGGTAAACCGGGACCATTGTTCTTCACTGACAGCGGCACGCACATCCTCTAAATTATGTTGATAGCCAGTTGAAAAGTTATCCAACCCAACTACAGTTTGATTTAAAAACAGTAATTCTTCTAATAATCCAGAGCCGATAAAACCTGCTACGCCAGTAATAAGCCAACGTTTTGGTTCAAGAACGAGTTGTATTTTTAATTCATCATAAGCTGTCATGATTATAACCTCACATCTGACTGCTCAGGTGAAAGGATATACTTCAAATCATAAAGTACGTGTTTATCTTTTCCAAAGCCACGAATATCATTACTCCCCATCTTCTTAAACTGCTCATGGCCAACGGCGACAATAATAGCATCATAAGAAGCTGCCTTGATTTCCGATACAGGTACAATCCCGTATTCCTCTTCGACTTCCTCAGCATCCACCCAAGGGTCAAAAATATCAACATTACAGCTGTAATTGCCCAATTCTTTTACAACATCGATAATGCGGGTATTTCTGATATCCGGGCAGTTTTCCTTAAAGGTGAACCCCAGAATCAGAACGTTAGAACCCTCAACATTAATCCCTTTTTTGATCATGGCTTTGATCAACTGTCCCGAAACATAGTTACCCATATTATCGTTCAGTCGACGACCCGCGAGGATAATTTCCGGATAGTAACCGATGCCCTGAGATTTATGAGTCAGATAATAGGGATCGACGCCAATGCAGTGACCACCAACCAGTCCCGGACGGAATGGCAGGAAGTTCCACTTACTTCCCGCGGCTCGCAGCACGGCTTCAGTGTCAATCTCTAATCGGTTAAAGATTATCGCCAATTCATTTACCAGCGCGATATTGAGATCGCGTTGGGTATTTTCAATCACCTTTGCCGCTTCCGCGATCTTAATGCTTTCCGTTTTGTACGTTCCTGCCGTGATGATCTGTTGATAGATCTCATCAACCAGACAGGCCGTTTCTGCAGTTGAGCCAGAGGTAATTTTCTTAATAGTTGTCAGACGGTATTTTTTATCGCCGGGATTGATACGCTCTGGGCTATATCCGACGAAGAAATCTTTGTTAAACGTCATCGCGGACATACGCTCAAGGATCGGCACGCATTCTTCTTCAGTACATCCTGGATATACCGTAGATTCATAGACCACAATATCGCCTGGTCTCAGTACTTTACCAACAGTTTCACTTGCCATAATCAAAGGGGTGAGATCTGGCTGCTTATAATCGTTGATCGGTGTCGGGACGGTAATGATGTAAAAATTGCATTCTCTGATTTCATCAATTGATGAGGTAAACGTCAGATGGCGAGCATCACGTAGCTCTTCTTCTGTGGTTTCGAGATTGACATCGATCCCTTCTTTTAGCTCAAGTATACGTTTCTGATTAACATCAAAACCAACCACCTGACGAATTTTCCCAAATTCAGCAGCTAATGGCAAACCAACATACCCGAGTCCAATAATGGCAATTTTCACATCATCTTTGCTGATCATTACTGATAAATCCCTTATTTAATAATTATTCACTTTAAATAAATTCCAGATATTTTCTGGAACGCTACCGCCCCTGACGATCTTAGCCAGCGTATCTATTCTTATCGAAATTACGACAGTTTCTAGTCTAAGGAAGGCTAGAAATGTTATATTTTCTAATTTTAGTTAAATGGAGGTCGTATGCAGTATCAGTTCTAAAACAACAATTAAAGATCGGAGCTTTAATTGTAATTCTTATTGAGATAACGCATATCTGCTTATTTTGGCAATAGAAGATATCGAGGGTCCCGCACGCCGAATTTATGGGCGATTTCTTTTCTCCAACGATACAATGTTGACGGCGAGTTCATGAATCTATCCTGAAGCTCCTCCATACCGCTTTCGGTTAAGAAGTACTTCATCTTCATGATATCTTTGTTGCTAATCTTAAAGCTACATTCCCTTCGCCCTGCCGTTATCTTGTCACCATTTCGATATAGGCTTATTTTCTTAATCATCTCCGACACAGGTGTTGAGGTATCGAAAACAGCAATAACATTTTTGATATTATCCAGCCAAAAAAGAGCCAAAGGCATCAACCGTGAACTGGAAATGATGATTATGATTTTATTGATATTTTTATTCCGTGAGAAAAAAACCAAGGTGCTATGTAAGCTGTATTGATTAAGATTCACAAATAAATAATTTCTTTCGTTTGTAATCAGTGACATTTCATCAATAACACTAGCGACACCAACTCCAAAGTAAATATCATTTGGTGGCCAGAAATGTTGATACTTCATGAAGCCTCCATAACCTCTAACAACTCTATTTCATCCATGGAAAGGTAAGTGTGTACTTTTAAGCACATCTACCCTCTAAAAAATGCCTAACAATCGAGTAATTGATTTTATTAATATTGTTAAGTGCATGAGATGAACTTTTACACAACAAGGATGTGATATCAACCCCTCGCCATTCATAGCTAAAAACTATCAATCATTCATTCTTAGATTTGAATTACTAATGGATATCGGAATTTTAATGCGATTATTGGTGTATTTTTAGCGCTACTTGTGAAAACGCACTTTCATCTTTTATTCAAAATGAGAAAATTCTCAAAACACACAGAAACATTTTCTTACAAACTTACAGCATACATAACGAGGTTAAAGGTATCTTGGCTGAATTGTCACCCGTATCTTTACGTTTAAATTATTAGCTATCTCGTGTTATATTTTAATCAGTACAACTCAAGTCTATCTAACTATATTTTTCATGTTTTTCAGCAAGCGTGACATAATATAAATAAGGCACACGAACTACTCAGCATAGCAAGTATTAAAAATGGTATAAATACTAAACTAATTCATATGTTTTTTGTATCTACATAAGTTTTGATCGGATAATGAGACTAAAACTAGTCACCTTAATAAATTATCGATAATGATCAAACTCCTTAAGATATTTTTAATAAAATAAATAAGTACCTTTTTAAATCAGACCAAGTCTAAATTATTTAAAATATGTTACTGCCTATAAGAGAAAATTGACCTGTAAAAAGACTACTTTATTTATGCAGGATGAAAAATCTTATATTGTATTCAAAAAAAGATAACTATGGAATTATATTCTAAAAATTAATTACGTGATTTTTATTTTTACTGGTATATTTTCAGACCAGCACTCTAACATATCCCTTGCAATTTATTAAATAAATCCAATTTATGATAATTAATTTTTCGTACCAGACGGATACAAAAGTGATATTTAGGAAACTGGTATCGCGAATTGGAAGGATTAACCAGCCTTTACAAGACCGTACTATCCGTGTGCGTCAAAGATTTCTTTTTGGCTCCTGTAGATTGTTAGTTTCATATGAGGTATCTCCCGAAAGTGGTATCGAAATCCGCCGATCGTCTCCCACAATCGGTTTAGCCTTTATCTTCGTGCAGTAAGTGACCGTTAAACAAAGAAACACATTGAAATTACGAAGAATAATTGAATCATGAGAGTCAGTAAGAAATAGGTCGTGGAGGGCGAAGGGATTAGAACAAATACATCAATAAATTGAAAAATATGAACTTTTCAAGTTTATACTCCAAAAACCGTTTGAAACTGGTTGAAGTCGATTGCTCTCGGGATACAAGGAATGCCTGATATATAAGGGATTAGAAGGGATTTATTGACTTCGGGAGAGTTCAGGAGAGTCTAATTGGCGGAAGATCACAGGAGTCGAACCTGCCCGGGAACGCTGGCGTCCCCAACTGGATTTGAAGTCCAGCCACCTCACCGGAGATGACGATCTTCCGCGCCTCGATTGCTACATGGAGGCGGGGCGCATTATAGCTACTTCCTGGGGTTTCCACACCCCCTCACTCACTTTTTTAACTTCCCTTTTGTCTTGCTATGAGCGATTTCATATAAATCCTCAATAAATCCGTTAGTTACATTTCATCATATTTTTCGACGCTACCCTGATCACAGAAAACAAGAATCATAATTTGATAACGAGAAATCGGAATACCCGCGCTCACAGGGATGGTTTACAAGAACTGTAACCGGTATCAGGGCGTGTGAAAGTGCTAACAAGGATGCGTAATGAAAAGTGAGATTCTGTCTGTTAAAGAGAAGATTGGCTACGGGATGGGGGATGCGGCGAGCCACATTATCTTCGATAACGTCATGTTATATATGATGTTCTTCTACACCGATATTTTTGGTATTCCGGCCGGATTTGTCGGCACCATGTTTTTGCTGGCGCGCGCGCTGGACGCCATCTCAGACCCTTGCATGGGGCTGCTTGCCGACCGTACACGGTCGCGCTGGGGGAAATTTCGTCCGTGGGTACTGTTTGGCGCACTGCCGTTTGGCCTGGTTTGCGTGCTGGCCTACAGTACGCCAGATCTCAGCCTGAACGGTAAAATGATTTATGCTGCCATCACTTACACCCTGCTGACTCTGCTCTACACCGTAGTGAACATCCCCTACTGTGCGTTGGGCGGTGTCATCACCAATGACCCAACGCAGCGTATCTCCCTGCAATCATGGCGCTTCGTGCTGGCGACGGCGGGCGGCATGCTCTCCACCGTGCTGATGATGCCGCTGGTGAATCTGATTGGCGGCGAGGATAAAGCGTTCGGCTTTCAGGGCGGGATTGCCGTGCTCTCGGTGGTGGCCTTCCTGATGCTGGCATTTTGTTTTTTCACTACCAAAGAACGCGTGGAAGCGCCGCCGAGCACCACCTCGATGCGTGAAGACCTGCGCGACATCTGGCAAAACGATCAATGGCGCATCGTTGGCCTGCTGACCATCCTCAACATCCTGGCCGTCTGTGTTCGCGGCGGGGCGATGATGTATTACGTCACCTGGATTTTGGGTACGCCGGGGGTGTTTGTCGCCTTCCTCACCACCTATTGCGTTGGTAACCTGATCGGCTCTGCGCTGGCGAAGCCGCTCACCGACTGGAAATGCAAAGTCAGCGTCTTCTGGTGGACCAACGCCGCGCTGGCGGTGGCGAGCCTGGCGATGTTCTTT
Source organism: Citrobacter meridianamericanus (assembly GCF_041320245.1). NCBI lineage: Bacteria > Pseudomonadati > Pseudomonadota > Gammaproteobacteria > Enterobacterales > Enterobacteriaceae > Citrobacter > Citrobacter meridianamericanus. The sequence continues at coordinate 100,897 of NZ_CP101036.1, forward strand.
GTGCCGATGCACGCCAGCATCACCATGTTCGCCTTTATCTTCGTGATTGGCGTACTGCACCAGCTCGTAACGCCAATCCAGTGGGTGATGATGTCCGACACCGTTGATTACGGCGAATGGTGCAACGGTAAACGCCTGACGGGGATCAGCTTTGCGGGCACATTGTTTGTGCTCAAGCTGGGCCTGGCGTTCGGTGGGGCACTGATTGGCTGGATGCTGGCAGGTGGGGGCTACGACGCCGCAGCGAAAACCCAGAACAGCGCCACCATTAGTATCATCATCGCACTGTTCACCATTGTCCCGGCTATTTGCTACCTGCTGAGTGCCGTGATTGCCAAGCGCTTCTACACCCTGAAAACCCCGTATCTGACTGAAATCATGAGTCAACTGTCTCAGGGGGCGCGTCGTAATCAGCAGGATTTCACGACGAAAGAATTACAGAACTAAGGAACCAGCAATGAAAATAAGCGATGGAAACTGGCTGATTCAACCCGGTCTGAATGTGATTAACCCGATTCAGGTGTTCGAGGTTGAACAGCAGGGCAATGAGATGATTGTCTACGTTGCGCCGCGCGACGTGCGTGAACGTACCTGGCAACTGGATACCCCATTGTTTACCCTGCGTTTTTTCTCTCCGCAGGAAGGGGTGGTGGGCGTACGTATGGAACACTTCCAGGGTGCGCTGGATACCGGCCCGCATTACCCACTGAACGTGCTGAAAGACGTTAACGTTGAGATGCAGAACACCGTTGAGTTTGCCGAGCTGAAGAGCGGCAACTTAAGCGTGCGCGTCACCAAAGGGGAGTTCTGGTCGCTGGATTTCCTGCGTAATGGCGAGCGTATTACCGGCAGTCAGCTGAAAAATAACGGCTACGTGCAGGATGCCCACAGCGGGCGTAACTATATGTTTGAGCGCCTGGATCTCGGTGTCGGGGAAACGGTATATGGCCTGGGCGAACGCTTTACCGCGCTGGTGCGCAACGGCCAGACGGTAGAAACCTGGAACCGCGATGGTGGCACTAGTACCGAGCAGTCTTACAAGAACATCCCGTTTTATCTCACCAACCGCGGTTACGGCGTACTGGTGAACCATCCGCAGTGTGTGTCGTTTGAAATCGGCTCTGAGAAAGTGTCGAAAGTGCAGTTCAGCGTGGAAAGCGAGTATCTGGAATACTTCGTTATTGACGGCCCAACGCCGAAGGACGTGTTGAACCGTTATACCCAATTCACTGGCCGTCCCGCGCTGCCGCCAGCCTGGTCGTTCGGCCTGTGGCTGACCACGTCGTTCACCACCAATTATGACGAAGCGACGGTCAACAGCTTTATCGACGGCATGGCCGAGCGCAACTTGCCGCTGCACGTTTTTCACTTTGACTGCTTCTGGATGAAAGCCTTCCAGTGGTGCGATTTTGAGTGGGATTCTGTGACCTTCCCGGATCCGGAAGGTATGATCCGCCGCCTGAAAGAGAAAGGGCTGAAGGTGTGCGTGTGGATCAACCCGTACATCGGGCAAAAATCACCGATTTTCAACGAACTGAAAGAGAAGGGGTATCTGCTCAAGCGGCCGGATGGTTCCCTGTGGCAATGGGATAAATGGCAGCCGGGCCTGGCGATTTATGACTTCACCAATCCTCAAGCCTGTGAGTGGTATGCCAACAAGCTGAAAGGTCTGGTGGATATCGGTGTGGATTGCTTCAAAACCGACTTTGGCGAACGCATTCCCACGGATGTGCAGTGGTTTGACGGTTCTGATCCACAGAAAATGCACAACCATTATGCGTACATCTACAATGAACTGGTGTGGAACGTGCTGAAAGACACCGTCGGTGAAGAAGAGGCTGTCCTGTTTGCTCGTTCAGCTTCGGTGGGCGCACAGCAGTTTCCGGTACACTGGGGCGGTGACTGCTACGCCAACTATGAATCGATGGCGGAAAGCCTGCGCGGTGGTTTATCCATTGGTCTCTCTGGTTTTGGTTTCTGGAGCCACGATATCGGCGGCTTTGAGAATACCGCCCCTGCGCATGTGTATAAGCGCTGGTGTGCATTTGGGCTGCTCTCCAGCCATAGTCGCCTGCACGGTAGTAAATCCTACCGTGTGCCGTGGGCGTACGATGATGAATCCTGCGATGTGGTGCGCTATTTCACTGAACAGAAATGCCGCATGATGCCGTATCTTTATCGCGAAGCGGCGCGCTCCAACGAGCAAGGCACGCCGATGATGCGTGCGATGATGCTGGAGTTCCCCGACGATCCGGCGTGCGATTACCTCGACCGGCAGTACATGCTGGGCGATAGCGTAATGGTTGCGCCGGTGTTTAGCGAGGCGGGCGATGTGCAGTTTTACCTGCCGGAAGGACGCTGGACGCATCTGTGGCATAACGATGAGGTGTCTGGCAGCCGCTGGCATAAGCAACAGCATAACTTCCTGAGTCTGCCAGTCTACGTGCGCGAGAACACTCTGCTGGCGCTGGGCAGCAATAACCAGAAGCCGGATTACGCCTGGCACGAAGGAACCGCGTTCCAGCTGTTCCATCTGCAGGAGGGCCGGGAAGCGGTGTGTGAAGTGCCTACGATGGACGGCTCGGTTATCTTCACGCTGAAGGCAAAGCGTGTAGGTAATACCGTCACCGTGCAAGGGAATGGTGAGGCACGTAACTGGACGCTGTGCCTGCGTAATATTCAGAAAGTTGGCGGCATTAAATGCGGGTCGCATATGGGCAGCGAGCACGGTGTAGTCATTATTCCACAGGGCAGTGAGCTGACGATTACCTTGTAAGCATGTGTCGACGTGGTGCCGGATGCGTTTTATCCGGCACCACGCTGCGGGCAGCGTTCCAGATCTGAAAATCAAAAATATCCTGACTTAACATTTCATCACCCTATATTTGCGAGCGCGGTCACTCTAATTACCACGAAAAATGTGATCTGTGCCGTAAATATCTCACTATTTCCTCTTTTTGTCTTATTTCTGTCCGGAATACAGGACACGATTTAGTATTGTTGCCACATCGTAGTCCTCTTATATTTACCATCACGGATTACACGTGGAGCGTAAGCGCTTCTTTAGCTATTTAATCTGGTGTGTGATAAGGGTAAATAATGCAAATGATTACCTCGCGACAAAACAGATTATTAAAGTTTCTTCTGTCCCGGAAGGAATATGTCACGCTTCTGAAAATTGCCGAGTATTTATCTGTTTCAGAGAAAACAGTGCAGCGCGATCTGCGGTTACTGGAACAATGGCTATCTGAATGGAAAATATCTGTTGATAAACGCGCTGGGGCGGGCGTGTTATTAAGTGCCGATAATATTACTGACCTTTTATATCTGGATCAGTTATTAGGTACGGAAGGTGATGAAGCTGACGGCATGATGAATAATTCACGGCGGGTTAAAATAGCTTCGCAATTACTAAGCGAAACGCCGCATGAAACGTCGATCAGCAAATTATCTGAACGTTATTTTATTAGTAGCGCATCGATTGTTAACGATCTGAAAGTGATTGAATCCTGGATTACCCCGCTGGGCCTGTCGCTGATTCGCAGCCAGAGCGGTACACACATAGAAGGCAGTGAGAGCGGTGTGCGCCAGGCAATGGCGTCTCTGATTAACGGTGTGATTAACCATAATGAACCTGGCAGCGTAATTTATTCACGTCTTGATCAGGGCAGCTATAAAGCGTTAGTACATTACTTCGGCGAAGAAGACGTTTTATTTGTCCAGACGCTGTTACAGGAAATGGAGAACGATCTGTGCTGGTCGTTGGGCGAGCCTTACTACGTCAATATCTTTACTCATATTCTGATCATGATGTATCGCATCACGCGGGGCAATGCGCTGCCGAGAAAAGAAGAGAGCATCACTACCTGTGATGAAAACATCTTTTCCATTGCCAGTCGTATGATTCAGCATATTGAAAAACGCATTGCCCACCCGCTGCCGGAAGACGAAGTCTGGTTTATTTATCAATACATTATCTCTTCCGGCGTGGTAATTGAAGAGCATAACGACGTGAGCGTGATTGGCCACATGCTCTCCAGCGACGAAGCGCGCTTGATTACCCAGCGGCTGATTGCCACCTTCGCTGAAATGGTCGACAGCGATCTTAGCCAGGATACTGCGCTGTATGACGGATTGCTGATCCATATTAAGCCGCTGATTAACCGCCTGAACTACCAGATCCGCATTCGCAATCCGTTGCTGGAGGATATTAAAGGCGAGTTGCAGGACGTGTGGCGTCTGACCCAGTGCGCGGTGAATCGGGTGTTTAGCGGCTGGGGCGAGCGAGCCGTGTCGGAAGATGAGGTGGGATATCTAACCGTACATTTTCAGGCCGCAATGGAGCGGCAGATCGCGCGTAAGCGCGTGCTGCTGGTCTGCTCAACCGGTATCGGCACTTCCCACTTACTTAAAAGCCGCATTCTACGCGCATTTCCGGACTGGACCATCGTTGGCGTGGTGTCGGTTAGTAGCTTGCCTTCTATACTGACGGACGATATTGAACTGGTGGTATCGACAATTAATTTACCCGTTGTTGCCATGCCGGTTGTGTATGTCACCGCCTTTTTCAATGATGTGGATATTAAGCGGGTAACAGAAACGGTTATTACGGAAAAATTACATCGGGCGACATCGCTGGTCGTTGAAAATTAATGTCTGAACTCCATGAGGTATGATTGATGGACATCACGAAAATACTCAATACAAATCGCGTTATTTTGGACATGAGGGCCACAAACAAAACGGAGGTTATTGAGGAACTGACGGATATTCTGCAAAAAGATGGGGCAATTAGCTGTCGGGAAACGTTTATTCAGGATGTCTGGCAGCGTGAATCAGAAGGCTCGACCGGTTTCGAAAACCATATTGCTATTCCGCATGGGAAATCCTCGGCAGTGGTCAATACCACGCTGGCAATTGGGCGTACCCGCCAGGACATTCCCTGGGAAACCCTGGACGGCAGCAATGTGCGCTGCATTATTCTGTTTGCGGTACGCCTTGAGGATCAAAACACCACCCATATTCGTTTGCTCTCGCAGGTTGCCGGAGCGTTGGCGGATGACGATATTATTGAACAGCTGTTAGTCGAAAGTAGTCCACAGAAAATTATTGAGCTTTTTAGCCAATATGCTGAATCCAATGTCTGCTAAATAAAAAGTGGAGCACGTTATGAATATTGTTTGTGTTGCCGCCTGTACGGCGGGTATTGCGCACACCTATATTGCCCGTGAAAAGTTAATTAAAGGTGCTAAAGCGCTTGGTCATAATATAAAAGTTGAAACCCAAGGAACCATTGGCACGGAAAACGAATTACTCACAGAAGATATTTCTGCAGCTGATGTCGTGATTCTCGCTGTCGATGTAAAAATAAAAGGGGAGGAGCGATTTTCAAATAAACCTATTGTGCGAGTAAAAACCGAAATAGTTATAAAGTCGCCGATTCAGTTTCTTGAAAAGGTCGAAAAATCATTAGTTAATAACAACCAGTAGCGATCCTCATTCTGGAGGGATTTCACATGAGTGAAAATAAAATTCCGCTATCTCAGGAAATAAAGAGACATTTATTAACGGGGATTTCGTGGATGATCCCGTTAATTGTCGCCGCCGGGATCTGTATTGCTCTCGGACAAATACTTGGCGGCACTAACGTGGGTGAAAAAACAGGAACCATACCCTGGATGCTCAACCAGATTGGCGGCTGGGGGATGGGGTTAATCGTACCGCTGATTAGTGCGGCGATTGCGTACTCCATTGCCGACCGTCCTGGATTCGCGCCAGGTCTGATTGTCGGCTTTGTCTGCGGTGAAATTCATACCGGTTTTATCGGCGGGATGCTGGGCGGGTTCCTGGTCGGTTATACCGTCCTTCTACTTAAGCGCTATATCCGTTTGCCACAGTCGATGCAGGGGCTGATGCCCATCATGGTGTTGCCGGTACTGAGTACCGTGATTGGCGGCCTGTTGATGATGACGCTGATTGGCAAGCCGATAGCCTGGCTGCAAGACGCGTTGATTCATCTGCTGGAGTCTATGCAGGGCGGGTCACGGTTCCTGATGGGCGCCATCCTCGGCGCAATGGCGACATTCGACTTCGGCGGGCCGGTGAATAAAACCATGTCGCTGTTTGCTGACGGCATGCTGGTCAGCGGCGTTTATGGTCCGGAAGCGGTGAAGTTTGTCGGTTCAATGATCCCTCCATTCGGCATTACGCTCTCCTTCCTACTGACGCGTCACAAGTACACCCGCGCGGAGCGCGAGGCGCTGAAAGCGGCATTCCCGATGGGGATCTGCATGATTACCGAAGGGGTTATTCCGATTGCGGCGCGCGACCTGCTGCGCGTGGTGGGCTCCTGTGTGGTGGCCTCGGCGGTAGCGGGCGGCCTGATTATGGTGTGGGGTGTTGAAAGCCCGGTACCGCACGGCGGTATGTTTGTGGTCCCGCTCTTTACGCATCCGCTGTTGTTTTGTCTGGCGCTGGGGATCGGCACGGTGATTTGCGGTGTCATGTTGTCGCTGTGGAAGAAACCGGTGACCGAGCGTGACGAAGAGTTTGATGAACTCAGCGATCAAAAATTGAAAGACGAAGAGATCACCTTCACCCTGGAATAACCGGAGGCCGTATGTTTGCCGATATGAAAAGCATGGTGACGAAAGCCTGGCGCGAGCAGTACGCGCTGCTGGCCATCAACTGCATGAACCTGGAAAGCGCCCGCGCAGCGGTTCGGGTGGCCGAGAAACACCGTGCGCCCATCATTCTGAATCTGTATCAGGGGCATCTGGAGCATTTTCCGGCCCCGATAGCGGCGGCGGTCGTCAAAACGCTGGCAGAGGAAGCCTCGGTACCGGTCGCGCTGGCACTGGATCATGGAAAGGATCCTGTACGCATTCGCCAGGCTTTTCGCGCCGGATTCAGCGGGTTAATGATCGATGCCTCCGCCTTTGCGCTGGAGGAGAATATTCGCCAGACCCGTGCAGTGGTTGAGCTCGCAGCCAGCGTTTCTCTGTGTGTGGAAGGCGAGCTGGGCCATCTGGCCGATGCTCCGCGCTATGACCATGCGACTAACATGGATTTGATGACTCAGGCTGCTGATGTGGCACCGTTTATCCAACAAACCGGGATCGACTTACTGGCAGTATCGGTCGGTACGGCGCACGGCATGTACGCGCCGGGCGTTACGCCAGCCATTCATTTCCAGCGGCTGGAGGAAATTGCCCGGTTATCAACGGTACCTCTGGCGCTGCATGGCGGCAGCGGGACGCCGTTTGATCAGTTGCAGCGCTGTCCGATGTTTGGCGTCGCCAAGATAAACGTTGGCGCAGCGGTCTTTGAAGCCGGAAAGGCCGCGCTGCTGCATACCCTGTGTCATGACACATCCGGTGAGCTCGTTGATACCCTGGCCCTGATGGAGCAGGCCTGCGAGGAAGCCATTATTCCGTATCTACAGGCCAGCGGCGCTATCAATAAAGCCTGATTTGTTTTCTGTAACGCCTTCTATGCCTCTGCGATGACGCACTGGCAGGGCTTTCTACACCCTGAAACTGGAGAATTAACATGTTAGTTTCGATGAAAGAATTACTGCAACCTACCCGTCAGCACGGTTTTGCCATCGGCGCATTCAACGTGGCGGACAGCTGCTTTGTACGTGCTGTCGTGGAAGAAGCGGAAGCGACCAACACCCCGGCGATTATCTCCATTCACCCCAGCGAACATGATTTTGTCGGCGATGCGTTTTTTAGCTACGTCCGTGATATCACGATGCGTAGCCGGGTGCCGTTTACTCTGCATCTGGACCACGGCGCTTCAGTGGAGCATGTCCTGCGGGCGATTCAGTGTGGGTTTACCTCGGTGATGATTGATGGATCGCTGCTGCCGTATGAAGAGAACGTGGCGCTGACCCGCGAAGTGGTCAAACTGGCGCATGCGGTAGGTGTCTCGGTTGAGGGGGAACTGGGCACGATTGGCCAGACCGGAACGTCAGTGGAAGGCGGCGTATCGAAGATCACCTATACCGATCCAGTTCAGGCACAGGATTTTATCGCCCGTACCGGCGCAGACACGCTGGCGGTGGCGATTGGTACGGCACACGGGATCTACCCGAAAGGGATGCAGCCAGAGCTGCAAATGAACATCCTGCGTGATATCGCCGGGCGTGTAGACATTCCGCTGGTGTTGCACGGTGGTTCAGCGAATCCGGATGCGGAAATTGCCGAATCCGTTACGCTGGGCGTGGGCAAAATTAACATTTCCAGTGATATGAAGTATGCCTACTTCCAGAAAGTCCGTGAAATCCTGGCGAAAGAAACCTGGTGGGATCCGAACGTGATCTATCCGGACGCGATCGATGCCGCGCGGGAAGTGATCCGTCACAAAATGAAACTGTTCGGCTCAACTGGCAAAGCATCACTGTACTAACGGCGTGCTGGCGGGGTGACCCGCCTCTTTCGTGAGTGAGGAAAAATATATGCACTATCTGGGGCTGGATATCGGGGGAACAAAAATTGCGGCAGTGGTAATGGATGCGTCCGGACAGGAGGTTAAGCGCTATCGTTGCCCAACGCAGAAAGAGAGCTATTCGCAGTTTGTGGCAGCCGTTGTGGCCTTTATTGACGAGATCCGCAGCGATATTCAGCGTCCCATGATGACGGGAATTGCGTTACCTGGCAGTATCTCACCGCTTAGCGGGATGATTAAAAATGCCAATATTCAAGTGATCAATGGACGGGCATTGCAGTCGGATCTTCAGCACAGGTTAGGGCAGCCGGTGGTTATGGCGAATGATGGCAACTGCTTTGCGTTGTCGGAAGCCTGTGATGGTGCGGGCCAGAAGTATGGCGTCGTGTTTGGTATTACGCTGGGCACCGGGTGTGGCGGTGGCATTGCTATTAATCGACAGCCTTTTGTCGGCGCGTGGGGGAATGCGGCTGAGTGTGGTCACATCACGTTGCCGGGATACTGTGAGCACGATGATGGCCCGTCAGTCGCTTGTTATTGTGGTAAGCAAAACTGCGTAGAGTCGTTTGTTTCTGGAACCGGGATAAGCGAGCGCTACCGCATGCTCACAAGGCAATCGCTCTCCGCAAGCGCCATTGTTGCTCTGGCACAGCAGAATGAACCGCATGCCGTACAGCTGGTGGGGCTGTTTCGCCAGCAGCTTGCCAGAACATTGGCGACGATTGTTAATATTCTCGACCCTGGCGTGATAGTGATCGGCGGTGGGCTATCTAATGTCGATCTGTTGGTTGCCAATCTGGACGCTGAGGTTGCCCCTTTCGTTTTTACCGATTTTTTCTCAACCCCCATAGTTAAAGCGCACTACGGTGATAGCAGCGGAATGCGGGGAGCTGCGTGGCTTGCCGCCCAAACAGGGAGAACAGTAAATAATGAAGCGTTCACATATTAATTATGCCGTTGATAAGGCGCATGCCATCGCTGAGACCTTTCGGGTTTGTCTGCCTGACTTTGCGTATTTTACGGCTGACGTCTGGCGGCAACAGGAGCTGGCTCTATGGCGCGAAGTGCTCGATCTGAAACTGGGCTGGGACATTACCGACTTTGGCCGTGGAGATTTTGCGCAAACGGGGCTGACGTTACTGACGTTGCGTAATGGTCAGCCAAGGTCAGCGGGTTATCCTAAACCGTACGCCGAAAAGATGCTGCAAATTCAGCAGGATCAGCAAACGCCATGGCATTTTCATCGCCATAAAATGGAGGATATCGTGAATCGCGGCGGCGGTGACTTATGTATGCAGCTGGCATGGGCCACGCCTGATGACGGGTATGACGCACGGCATATTGTTGAAGTTAGCGTCGATGGTCAGCGGCATAGTGTGAAACCCGGTGAGACACTGGTGTTGAAACCGGGGCAGGGGGTGTGTCTGCCGCCGCGGCTGTATCATCGCTTTTGGGCGGAGAAAGCGTTCGTGCTGGGCTGGGAAATCTCAATGGTCAATGACGACCTGCACGACAACCACTTTCTTGAACCGGGCGGTCGCTTCCCTGTGATAGAAGAGGACGAGCCGGCGAAATGGCTGCTGTGCAGTGAATATGCGCGTTTATGAGTGGGGGGAGGCCCGGCAAGCGAAGTGTATGACCGGGCAATAAATCATTGCGCAGGTGGTGGTGTTGTGACTTCACTCCCTGAAACCACACCACCCTGCATCTGCTGCGTTACTTCCTGTTTCTCCACGTTCACTGCATGCAGTTGGCCGTTGACCGTTGGCTTGAGTGGCGCATCGGCCTGAATATTGCCGCTGGCGGTAAGCTGAATATTACCGTCGCCGGAAAGGGGCAGTGCGGGCCATCCCCATTGTTGCAGAATCGTCATTGGCACGCCGCGCCCGTTCAGGCTGATCTGAGCCTGGCGCTGAGGCAACTGCGAAATGCTGGCGGTGGCCTCCAGCAGCCCTTTTTCGGTATAGGCACTCAGTTCGCTGATATTGATGGTGCTATTGTTCGCCGTCAGCGCCAGCGAAGGACGACGCACGTCAGTGCGGTTGAACGTGGCGGCCGCGGCGTTGAGGGTGGCGCTGCCGCTCCAGATCCCCCACTGATTGTTTTGTACCAGCCCGAGGTTGGCACCATAGCCGTCCAGCGCGGTGAGCTGCCATGGGAAGTCCGGATCGATATCAATCACCAGATTACGGCTGGCGCTGAATTTCTTCAGCGTCAGGCTATTTAGCCAGGCGGGTAGGGGTTTCATCCACAGCTGTTTCCAGTTTTCCGGCAGCGTGTATTCCAGACCGGCGATGGCGGCATCATTGAGGATCAGCGCTTTGTTGTTGCGCAGCCAGTTACCCGACGTTCTGACCATACCGCCTTCCCAGCGGGTAGTGAACTGGCGCAGCGCAATACCTTGCGGCGAGAACTCAGCGTTCAGAATCGGATCGAAGAAGTGCAACGAGCCGTAGATAAACTCACTGGCGTTCATTGACAATTTTCCTTCCTGAGTTTGCCAGTCGTCCTTGCTGAAGGTCATGTTGCGCAAGCTCAGGTCGAGATCCGTAACCGCCCAGTCAGGGCCTTGCAGACGGGCATCCGTCACTTCCAGACGACCAATTTGCAGGGAAGGAATGGTGCTTAACGGGGCAAAAAAATCGGCCAACGATTTGTCGCTTTGCAACCGAATATCGTTCAGACGCAGATTCTCCACTACCCAGCTACCGTCGGCATTGCGCTGCGCTACACCGGTTAATGCCCCACGCGCCACGTCCGCGCCAATATTGCTTAGCGTCACCCGGTCATGGTCGATGCTGCCTTCAATCAATACGTTGGTCGTCGGGACGTCGTTCAGCGTCAATGAACTGGCGCTAAGCTGAATTTGCGCTTTGCTGCCGAGAATTTTACCCGCCTCAGGGCTCCAGGGCATGACGCCGCCGTTAACGCGCTGTGCGCTCAGGGTCCATTCGCTGCCGGGGCTGTTAAGCGCCATATCCTGTAACTGCAGGCGATCGGCCTGGAACGGCATCGGTGCGGTTTGTTGGGACAAATTCAGCGTGCCGTTTTGCAACAAAATGGTGTCGACATGCAGCGGGTCGGTGATTTGGCGGCTGCTCAGTCCGATATCGACCGTTTTGGCGACCAGCGTGGCGGGCTGACCATCCCGGCCAAAGGTGACGTTTTCCAGCAGAATATGGGAAGGGGAAGAAAACCGGTGATCGATGGCATCAAATGCCAGATGGTAGCTGCTGTTCTGTGAAACCCAGGCGCTGACGCGCTCTGCGCCCCAGCGTGTTTGCAGTAGAAAATAAAGGCCGAGGATCGCCACTGCAAGGGCGATCAGCACGTAAAGAAGCAGCTTTCCAATAAATTTCATGGTCTTCCATCCTGCGAAGTGCACATAATCAAGTTATGCACGATTTAGATGGAATGCTCAAGGCGGGAATGGTGAAAGAGCGTTACAGCGGCGTCGATTCAGAATCAACGCCGCATTTTGCTTATTGCTTCTCTGGAGGGAATATCAGGTTCAGAACGATAGCGGTAATACCGCCTGCAGCAATGCCGGAAGAGAGCAAGTTTTTCACCCAGTCCGGGGCGAACTGCAGGATCAACGGCTGCTGGGAAACGCCCAGACCGACGGCCAGCGACAGCGCGATAATCAGAATCGCACGACGGTTTAGCGGTTCGCGGGACACAATACGCACGCCGGATGCGGCGATAGTACCGAACATTACCAGCGTTGCCCCGCCCAGTACTGGCTCAGGAATATGCTGTACAAAACCGCTGACCGCCGGGAACAGACCCAGCGCGATCAGCATCAGCGCCACCACAAAACCAACATAGCGGCTGGCAACGCCCGTTAACTGAATAACCCCGTTGTTCTGACCAAAACAGGAGTTTGGGAAGGTATTGAACACGGCGGAAACAAATGAATTCAGACCGTTCGCTAGTACGCCGCCTTTCAAGCGTTTCATGTATAGCGGACCAGAAACCGGCTGCTCGGAGACATCGGAGGTAGCCGTAATATCACCGATGGTTTCCAGCGAGGTAATCATAAAGACCAACATCAGCGGCAGCAGTAAGCTCCAGTCAATGCCCAGGCCGTAATACAGCGGTGTTGGCACCATCAGCAGGTCCTGACTTACCGGCGCGGTATTTTGCGGCAGCATGTCCATAAACCAGGCCAGCAGATACCCTGCCGCCATCGCAATCACCAATGACGCAACACGCAGGTACGGGTTGCGCTGGCGGTTAAGCAGGATGATTAGCGCCAGCACCACGCCAGCCAGCAGTAAATTCTTCGGTGCGCCAAAGGTGTTGTCGCTCATTGCGGCATAGCCGCCGCCAATCGACGTCAAACCTACCTGAATCAGCGACAGGCCGATAATCATCACCACCACGCCTGAGACCAGCGGAGTAATAATACGACGTGCCAGATGCAGTACGCGTGAGATAACCATCTCAGTGCAACTTGCCAGCATCAGCGTACCGAACAGCGCCGCCATCATGGTTGGAACATCTGCGCCACCGGTTTTTAGCGCCGTACCACCCATAATCAGTGGAGCAACAAAGTTAAAGCTGGTGCCCTGAATGGATAACAGTCCCGAGCCGACCGGCCCCCAGGCTTTGATCTGAATGATAGAGGCTACGCCGGAAGCGAACAGCGACATACTGATAATGTGTTGAGTATCCTGAGCCGGTAAACCGAGCGCCTGGCAAATTAACAGTGCAGGGGTGATCACCGCGACGAACATGGCCAGCAGGTGCTGACAGGCGGCAAACAGGGTCTGGGCTAGCGGGGGGCGATCTTCAAGACGGTAAATCAGTTCACTGTTGTGAGTCTGCGCAACCGGTTGCGCATTTGTTGACTCTACGGCGTTAACGGACATCAGAGGCAATCCCATGGTGGAAAAGCGGTGATTTTATCTGACCAGGGCTGAAAAGCAAACGTTTGCTAGTGGGTATTCTTAATATTTAAAACGGATAAACAAACATTTTTATATAACTTTTCATCATTTTCTGCTTAAAATCCACCCCGAAAACTCAATAAGAGCTAAAAATCGGTCTGAAATGCATCGTGCGTGATTGTGCTAAACGCACTAATGGAGCTGTAAATGTTTTATCTCGATACGTTATCAACACTGGTTGCGGCAACCCTTGTGTTGTTGCTCGGACGTAAGCTCGTCCAGTCTGTCTCATTTCTGAAAAAATACACTATTCCTGAACCTGTCGCTGGTGGGTTGCTGGTGGCGATTGCGCTGCTGGTGTTGAAAAAAAGCATGGGCTGGGAAGTGAACTTCGACATGACCCTGCGCGATCCGTTGATGCTGGCGTTCTTCGCTACCATCGGCTTGAACGCCAATATCGCCAGCCTGCGCGCAGGTGGCCGCGTGGTGGGTATCTTTCTGATTGTGGTTGTTGGCCTGCTGCTGATGCAAAACGCTATCGGTATTGGTATGGCGACCCTGCTGGGTTTGGATCCGCTGATGGGTCTGATCGCCGGTTCGATAACCCTCTCAGGCGGACACGGAACCGGAGCCGCGTGGAGCAAACTGTTTATTGAGCGCTATGGTTTCGCCAATGCGACTGAAGTGGCGATGGCTTGCGCAACGTTTGGCCTGGTGCTAGGTGGACTGATTGGCGGTCCGGTGGCGCGCTATCTGGTCAAACACTCCACTACGCCAGATGGTATACCGGATGATCAGGCTGTGCCGACCGCGTTTGAAAAGCCGGATGTCGGGCGCATGATCACTTCGCTGGTGTTGATTGAAACCATCGCGCTGATCGCTATCTGTTTGACGGTGGGAAAAATCGTTGCGCAAATGCTGGTCGGAACGGTGCTGGAACTGCCGACCTTTGTCTGCGTGCTGTTTGTTGGGGTGATCCTCAGTAACGGTCTGGCATTACTGGGCTTTTATCGGGTGTTCGAGCGTGCGGTTTCGGTGCTGGGTAACGTAAGTTTGTCGTTGTTCCTGGCGATGGCGCTGATGAGTCTGAAGCTGTGGGAACTGGCTTCTCTGGCCCTGCCGATGCTTGCAATTCTGGTTGTTCAGGCCATTTTCATGGCGCTGTACGCAATATTCGTCACCTGGCGCATGATGGGTAAGAACTACGATGCCGCTGTGCTGGCAGCCGGGCACTGCGGTTTTGGCCTCGGCGCGACACCAACGGCGATTGCCAACATGCAGGCAATTACCGAACGTTTTGGGCCATCCCATATGGCGTTTCTGGTGGTGCCGATGGTGGGCGCGTTCTTCATCGATATCGTCAATGCGCTGGTGATTAAGCTGTATCTGTTGTTGCCGATTTTTGCGCAATAATGGTTGTGCGGCGGAGTAACATCCGCCGACACTCCGAATTGACTATGCGTTGGAGTAGCGTTCGGTTTCCGGCATCCAGCGCTCTATTAGCGCTACGGCCTGTTGCGGATATCGTTCGTGAATATGGCGAGCAATGCGCTGAACTTCCGGGATAATAGCCTGATCGCGCAGTAAATCCGCGACTTTAAATTCTGCCGTTCCAGTCTGGCGAGTACCCAAGAGCTCACCGGGACCGCGAATCTCCAAATCTTTTTGCGCAATAACGAACCCGTCGTTGCTGTCGCGCAGAACCTGCAGGCGTTTTTGCGCGGTTTTTGACAGCGGTGATTTGTAGAGCAGGACGCAGTGGGAGGCCACCGCGCCACGACCTACACGGCCACGTAGCTGATGCAACTGGGCCAGGCCCAGGCGCTCCGGGTTTTCAATTATCATCAGGCTGGCGTTGGGCACGTCCACACCCACTTCAATCACCGTGGTAGCAACCAGCAGATGCAGTTCACCCTGTTTAAATCCCGCCATTACCGACTGTTTCTCGGCTGGCTTCATTCGGCCGTGTACCAGGCCAATATGGAGTTCTGGCAGCGCAATTTTAAGCTCTTCCCACGTCGCTTCTGCTGCCTGAGCTTCTAACAGATCAGACTCTTCAATCAGCGTACAGACCCAGTATGCCTGGCGCCCCTCGTGGGTACAGGCGTTGCGTACGCGATCAATGATGTCGCTGCGGCGGGTGTCCGGAATCGCCACCGTAGTGACGGGCGTACGTCCTGGTGGGAGCTCATCAATGACCGATGTGTCGAGATCGGCATAAGCGGTCATCGCCAGCGTGCGCGGGATTGGCGTGGCAGTCATGATTAGCTGGTGCGGATGGAAACCCTGCTGCTGGCCTTTCTCCCATAACGCCAGACGCTGATGCACGCCAAAACGATGCTGTTCATCGATGATAACCAGCGCCAGTCCGTTGAACTGCACCTGTTCCTGGAAAATTGCGTGCGTGCCGACAATCATCTGCACCTGACCGCTGGCGATAGCTTCCTGCTGCGCCTGGCGCGCTTTACCTTTCTGTTTACCTGCCAGCCAGCCCACTTCAACGCCCAGCGGCGCAAACCAGTTACGGAAGTTATTCGCATGCTGTTCAGCAAGCAGTTCGGTGGGTGCCATCAGCGCAACCTGCTTACCATGTGCGATAGCGCGCAGGGCGGCTAACGCCGCGACCAGGGTCTTACCGGAGCCGACATCGCCCTGTACCAGGCGCATCATCGGGACATCCAGTGCCATATCACGTTCGATCTCAGCGGTAACGCGGGCCTGTGCGCCAGTCGGTTTAAACGGTAGCGCCGCCAGCAGCTTATCTTTCAGCGCGTTGTTTACGCTCAGCGGCTGGGCATGAAAACGCTGCGCCCCGGCGCGTAATGCCAGCATACTGAGGTTATGCGCCAGCAGCTCTTCCAGAATGAGACGTCGCTGCGCCGGATGCTGACCGGTTTCCAGATCGCTCAACTGCAGTGACGGCGGTGGACGGTGCAAAGTGCGCAGGGCTTCTGGCAGGCTCATCATGCCTTGCAGTAATTCCGGTGGTAGCAGTTCGGCAATGGCACAAGTATCAAGCAAATCCAGCGCCTGATCGGTCAGTTTACGCAGCGTAGCCTGTTTAACACCTTCGGTAGTTGGATACACCGGCGTGAGCGTTTCCTGCAATTCCGGCGTGCTGAGATCGCCCTGCACGCGGTATTCCGGGTGGATCATCTCAGCGCCGTATTTCCCGCGTTTGGCTTCGCCATAGGCCAGTACCCGGCGCCCGGTGGCGAGACTGTTTTTCATTGCTGCGCTGAAGTTGAAAAAGCGCATGGTGAGAATGCCCGAGCCATCGCTGATCTGACAGGTCATCATCCGGCGACCGCCAAAGGTGATATTGCAGTTCAGCACTTCGCCTTCAACGGTGGCATAGACGCCCGGCAGCAGTTCGCCAATAGGGTACAGATGCGTGCGGTCTTCGTAACGCAGGGGGAGGTGTAGCAGGAGGTCCTGCACGGTGTGCAGGCCAATTTTCGCCAGTTTACTGCTTTGCGCTGCGCCAACGCCGGTCAGAGAGTTGAGTGGGATGGCATCCAGTAAACGGCCTTTCATCGCGTTTATCTCGCAGACTGCATAGTGGCCCACCACGTTGCATCGGCTTCAATTTCGCCCTGCGTGTTTACGTGAGGGTAGGGAAGGCCTTTGCGCTTAGCGACATTCGCCAGCACAGGATAACCGCCTTCAAACAGCAAACGCTGCTGCTCATCTTGCGGCAGCATACTGTTTTCTCGGCGGTACATGCCGGCGTTTTGCCGCTGACGCTGCGCTTCGTACAGAATCAGCGCGGAGGCGACTGAGACGTTCAGTGACTGCACCATGCCAGTCATGGGAATGATGATATCCTGATCCGCCAGATCCAACGCTTCCTGAGTAATGCCGGTTTTTTCCTGGCCCATCAGGATGCAGGTGGGGCGTGTGTAATCAATCTCGCGAAAATCCACAGCTTTATCTGACAGATGGGTTGCCAGAACCTGCATACCCCGGTTTTTTAAATGTGTGACCGCATCGCTAATGGTGCGGTGCGTTTTAACCTGTACCCAACTATTGCTGCCTGCGGCAGAAGAGGCCATGGTACGCATGCGGCTACCCGGCCAGACGGCGTGGACTTCATGCACGCCGACCGCATCTGCAGTACGAATGATAGCGGAAACGTTATGAGGCTTGTGGACCTCTTCCATGCAGACGGTCAGATCGGGCTGACGACGTGCGAGCATCTCGCGGATACGTGCATAGCGCTGTTCATTCATAAAACGTGTTCTAGTTACGGTTACGGGTGACTTTAATCACGTCCGGCATGACGCGGATTTTGCGCATGATATTCGCCAGGTGCACACGGTCGCGGGCGGTCAGGCGAATAAAGGCGCTATAGACGCGGCCATCTTTCTCTTCCGTATTCAGACTTTGAATATTGGAGGTGGTCGTGTTTATTGCCGCCGTCAAGTTCGCCAGAGCACCCTGGTGGTTAAACATATCCACCTTAATCTCAGTGATGAACTCCTGCTCTGTCTCCTTATCCCATTCCACCGCCATAAACTTCTCAGGCTCTTTCTGGTAGCCACGAATGTTACGGCAGGATTCATGGTGAATCACCAGACCTTTACCCGGACTGACGTGGGCAATGATGGGATCGCCTGGAATCGGACGACAGCATTTCGCGAAAGTGATCAGCACGCCGTCTGCGCCTTTAATCGGCAGATGACCGTGACCAGATTGCGCTGGGACGTTTGCCGTTGCTTCGCCCTGCTGGAGGTTTTTCGCAACCACCACACTCATGGCGTTACCCAAACCAATTTCTGCGAGCAGATCGTCAAGCGTGGCGAGCTTCATGCGCTCAAGCTCACGCTGGATGCTTTCTGGTGGGATCTCAGCCAGTTTACGGCTACCGCCCAGGGCATGGTTGAGCAGTCGACGCCCCAGGCTGACGGAATCATCGCGCTTGAGGTTTTTCAGCAACTGGCGAATTTTTGCTCGTGCTTTCGAACTAACGACGAAGTTGAGCCATGCTGCATTCGGACGTGCGCCCGGCGCGGTAATAATCTCAACGGTCTGACCGCTAAACAGTGGTTGTGAAAGCGGGTAAGGCTGTCTGTCGACACGTGCGCCGACGCAGGCGTGACCGATATCGGTATGTACGGCGTAGGCGAAGTCGACAGGTGTAGCACCGGCAGGCAGTTCAACAATACGCCCTTCCGGTGTGAAAACATAAATCTCATCCGGGAAGAGATCAGATTTGACGCTTTCAATAAATTCAAACGAGCTACCGGCGCTCTGCTGCAGTTCCAGCAGGCTTTGCATCCAGCGCTGAGCGCGGATTTGTGCGGTGGTGCTGCTTTCGCCACCGTGCTCTTTGTAAGCCCAGTGCGCTGCCACACCCATTTCCGCCATCTGATCCATGTCTTCAGTACGAATTTGTACTTCAACCGGAACGCCGTGAGGGCCGATCATTGAGGTATGCAAAGACTGATATCCGTTCGCTTTTGGAATGGCGATATAGTCTTTCACGCGACCAGGACGTGGTTTGTACAGGCTATGCATCTGGCCGAGTACGCGATAGCAGGTATCGGAATCATGAACGATAACGCGAAAAGCGTAGATATCCATGATGGAGTGAAAACGCTGCTCTTTGAGCACCATTTTGCAGTAGATAGAGTACAGGTGCTTCTCGCGCCCGCTCACGCGACACGGAATACCTGCCTCCTGCAAACGCCCTTCGATTTCTGAGAGGATTTTTTGGATCATCTCTTTGCGGTTGCCGCGAGCGGCTTTAACCACTTCTTTAATCACGCGATAGCGGTTCGGGTACAGCGCTTCAAAACCCAGCTCTTCCAGCTCGGTTTTAATGTGATGAATACCTAAACGGTGTGCCAGCGGACTATAAATTTCGAGGGTTTCACGGGCGATGCGGCGACGCTTGTCCGGGCGTAATGAGCCCAGCGTGCGCATATTGTGGGTACGGTCAGCAAGTTTGATGAGAATGACGCGGATATCCTGCACCATCGCCATAATCATCTTGCGAAAGTTTTCAGCTTGCGCCTCTTTCTTATCGCGAAACTTAAGCTTATCAAGCTTTGATACCCCTTCTACCAGCTCTGCAACGCTTTTACCAAAAAGCTGCTCCATGTCCTGGTAGGTGGCTGGGGTATCTTCAATCACGTCATGCAGTAGCGCAGCCATCAGCGTTTCATAGTCGAGTTTCATCTCGGCCAGAATGCAGGCTACCGCTACCGGGTGCGTGATATAGGGTTCACCGCTTGAACGTGTCTGGCCCTCGTGAGCGTCACGTGCAACGAGATACGCCTGCCGAAGACGCTTAATCTGGTCTTCCGGCAGGTAGTTTTGAATCAGTTGATTCAGGCTTTCAAACAGATACAAGGGCGACCCGCTTTGTGATTAACGACGACCTTCAGCAATAGCGGTAACGGCTTGTAATTCAGCGGCTTCCTGCTCTTGCTGTTCCTGGCGCTCACGCACGTCGAGGATCTGGTTGTTGATCAGACCTTCTTCGATTTCGCGCAGCGCGATAACGGTAGTTTTATCGTTTTCTTCCGGTACGAGCGGATCCTTTCCGCCTACCTGCATCTGACGAGCGCGACGCGCGGCGACCAGTACCAGGTCAAAACGGTTACCAATTTTCTCTACAGCGTCCTGAACAGTTACGCGTGCCATACTTAAAATGCTCCACAGGTGAAGAAATGACTGGGCATGATACTGAATGTGGGTTCAGTCTGCCAACAGTTTGCTGATTAAAGCGTCATGACGCTGCTTTTGGCGGCTCATGCGCAGACGTTCGGCGCGAATGATGGTTTTCAAATCGCCCAGGGCGGTATCGAAATCATCATTCACAATAAGATAATCATATTCGGCGTAATGGCTCATTTCTGCAACAGCTTGCGCCATACGTTTTGCGATCACGTCTTCGCTATCTTGACCGCGGCCACGAAGACGTCGGTCCAGCTCAATCTTAGATGGCGGCAAAATAAAAATACTGCGCGCATGCGGCATTTTTTCACGAATTTGCTGCGCACCTTGCCAATCGATATCTAAAAAGACGTCTACGCCGGATGCCAGTACTTGCTCAATGGTCTCACGCGAAGTGCCGTAATAATTACCGAATACCTCAGCGTGTTCCAGGAACGCGTCTCTGCCAATCATGGCTCTGAATTCATCATGGTTCACAAAGAAATAGTGTTCACCGTGCACTTCCCCCGGGCGCGGTGCGCGCGTGGTGTGCGAAACAGAAACCTGGGTGTCATACAACGGTTGGGTCTTTAATAAAGCCTGAATCAGGCTGGATTTACCCGCGCCACTGGGGGCAGAAACAATATAAAGCGTGCCTTGAGCCATGAGTATCTTAATGTATGTGATTGTCGAAAGAGAGCCTACATACGGGCTTATTATACACGTAGCCGCTATGTGACGTAGCCCTTGTCACACTTTTTGCGCATGTTTATTGCGTTTTGCGTATCAGTTTCCTGTTTTATCGATGATTTGCAGCAATACGTGCAAATGTCAGGAACGGTGCTCGCAGGATGCTTTTTTGCCACTCTGTTTCCCTATTATTTCGCGCTATATCTGCCTGGAATTGCAGTGTTCAGCGGAGGTAGCATGGGATTATGGAAATGCATAGGGCTGGTTCTACTGGTCTGGAATTTACCTGTATGGGCGGTTTGCCCCGTCTGGTCGCCTGCCCGGGCAAATGAGGAAATTTCACGACTACAGCAGCAGATAACACAGTGGAATGACAGTTACTGGAAACAGGGTGAAAGTGCCGTAGACGACGGTGTTTATGACCAGCTCAATGCACAACTCATCCAATGGCAGCGCTGTTTTGGCGGTGAAGCCCCACCCGAGCTGTCTGCACCCCCAATAAGTGGCACTGTCTCGCATCCTGTTCCCCATACGGGAGTTCGAAAACTTGCCGATAAGCAAGCGCTTCAGCAATGGATGCAGGCTCGCAGCGATCTCTGGGTGCAACCGAAGGTGGATGGCGTGGCAGTGACGTTAGTCTATCGCAATGGCAATCTGGTACGGGCGATTAGCCGTGGTAATGGCCTGAAAGGCGAAGACTGGACGCAAAAGGTTCTTCAGATTCCTTCCGTACCACATTCCACCAAGGGGAATCTCGCTAACAGTACGTTGCAGGGTGAGATTTTTTTGCAGCAAGAGGGGCATATTCAGAAGCAGAGAGGGGGAATGAACGCCCGCTCGAAGGTTGCTGGATTGATGATGCGCCAGAGCAATCCGGAATTATTAGGCTCGCTGGCTATTTTTATCTGGGCCTGGCCCGATGGTCCTGCGGTCATGTCTGAAAGACTGGAACAACTCACTGCTGCCGGGTTCAGTTTCACGCAACATTTTTCCAGGGCCGTGAAGAGTGCAGATGATGTCGAGCAGGCACGCGCCAGTTGGTGGACTTCAGCATTACCTTTTGTGACGGATGGCGTAGTTGTGCGAACGGGAAAAGAGCCGCAGGCGCGATACTGGCTACCCGGACAGGGAGACTGGCTGGCAGCGTGGAAATATCCTCCCGTGGCCAGGGTGTCTGAGGTAACGGGTATTCAGTTCTCTGTTGGCAAAAGCGGGAAAATTGCGGTGGTGGCATCGCTGGCCCCCGTCATGTTGGATGATAAACGAGTGCAGCGCGTCAATATTGGCTCTGTCCGACGCTGGAATGAATGGGATATTGCGCCTGGCGATCAGATTCTGATAAGCCTTGCCGGGCAGGGGATCCCCCGTATAGACGAAGTCGTCTGGCGGAGTACTCAGCGTACTAAACCAGCTCCACCTGAGGGTCGCTTTAATTCATTAACCTGTTTTTATGCTACCCCGGAGTGTTATGAGCAGTTTGTTGCCAGGCTGGTCTGGCTGGGTACCAAAGAGGTATTGGGGCTGGAAGGTATCGGCGAGGCGGGATGGCGGGAGCTCAATCAGGCATATCGTTTTGAGCATATCTTTTCCTGGCTTGGGCTAACTCAGGAACAACTACAGTCCACATTTGGTGTAAGCAAAGGGAAGAAGTTATGGCATCAGTTCAACTTGTCGCGCGATCTTCCGTTCACGCGCTGGCTGATTGCTATGGGAATACCGATAACACAGGCTACGCTGAATGCCAGTCGGGATGGTTCATGGTCGCAGTTACACGTGCGTAGTGAACAAAGCTGGCGGCAGCTTCCTTTTATGGGGGAGCGGCGGGCTCGGCAGGTGATCCAGTGGCTGGAGGATCGAGAGGTCACAGCGCTGAGCAACTGGTTAGCTGCTCAGCGGATCGCGGGCTTTATGCCTTAATGGCCTTCATGGCGATAGTAAAATACAGGCAGACCTAACTTCAGGCGCAGCGCCAGTAGTCGGGCGGTAAAGCCGAAAAGTAGGGTGGAGATAACCACCACATCGTGGCTGGAGACATAATGCTGCAGCACGATGTACAGCACGGCAGCGGCAAATGATACGCCGGCATACAGTTCTTTCTGGAACACCAGTGGGATGCGTTTACAGAACATATCACGTAATACGCCGCCGAAAACCCCGGTCGTGACCGCAGCGACCACGGCGATAATCGGTCCATGGCCCATATCCAGCGCCACCTGAGCGCCAATGATAGAAAACACTACCAGGCCCAGCGCATCCAGTACGAGGAATATTCTACGCAGGTAGGGCATGACGGGAGCAATAATGGTCGTGAGTACCGCAGCGGTCGCCACGATAATGACGTATTCAGGGTGCTTTACCCAGCCGAGCGGATAATGGCCGAGAAGAATGTCGCGAACTGAACCACCGCCAATGGCCGTTGCGGTGGCAATGATAATGACGCCAAATGTATCCATACGACGACGCCCAGCCGCAAGCGCACCGGTCATGGCTTCGGCAGTAATACCAATTAAGTATAAAACGTGTAACAGCATGTATTCCCCCTGATTTGCTGGGGGCTAAGCTTAACGATTTGTGCGCACTGTCACGATTGAGATTTTCTAAGGTGAAGTGATTCTAATAACTACAGCTAATGCTTGTTTGAAGAAAATGCCATATGTTGTGCGCATAACGATATTAGTTATGGTGATAAGTGATGAGAAAATATAATGCTTAGTGAGAGGTTATAAACATGCCCATCGGAAAAGCACTTAGCGCCGCCGTTTACTGGCGAGCCACGTATGATATTTCAACAAAACTATCCCCCCGACCATTGGACAAGTTGACACTCCAGAAGCCATTAGAGAAGTCATCCTAAGTAAACTCTGATATTCAGCGGCCTCTATTCTGAAAAATGCCCCCCTCAGCTATCGCTTCTATGCGTGTAGACACATATACAGCAAAATCTTCAGCATTTAGTCAGTCGGAGTGATAGACATGAGCGTAAGAGAGGAAATTCAGGATGGCAGAGAGGCTGGACATTTAAGAAGTGGGATAATCTACACCGAAGTTTTGGGGTGGATAGATATGGGACATGCTCGAGGAGATGATGTCAGAAAGTTACTCTCGGATATGCACCAAGGCGAGCATTCAGGAAAGGATTATTACGATGTAAAATACACTCAAAGTATGGGAAGAGGAGGGCTCACAATTGGGAAGTTCATCAGATGGAGAATTAGAAAAGGGCGATGTTTATTTGAACGATATAGTATAGCACTTTCCATGATAATGGCGCTTGCTCATCGTTTTGAAGGTTTACAGTCAAATTTCCCCTTTTATCTTTACACCGACAGCGGTTTCAGTGGTGAGGATTTAGTATCCGATTTGCTGGGGTTCTACCGCGTAGTCTCATATAGTAACCCATTCCCGCTATTGCAGCCCGTCAGCAAAGAGGAAGCCCTCAGGCGTTGGGATTATTATGGTCCAATCGGCTCTTTTAAAAACACCTCATTCCAACCGATATTATTTCCCGATCCGATGAAATCAGCTTTAGCTCTTCCTGTAAAAGGTGTTTTACCCTCATTCATGAGAACAGTGATACCTTACAGCGACTTTAGTTCTGGTAACGTTAAAATAGTTTCAAGAGATGGAACGGTCGTTAACTGGTAAAAAAGGGAAACATATGAAACAGGCAGTCATAATAGTGCTGATGATAATAGCTATATGCAGCTCTTATTTCTGGCCTAATATAAAAATGAGACTTGCAGGTAACGCACAATATACAGAGTTTGATAAAGCCAAATATGATTATTACACTCCTCAAGTTTTAAAAAAAATGCCGAGAATATCCCAAGTGTATGACTTTAATTATACGAACATTTCTGGTCCTAAGGCTGATGTATGGAGTGTTACGTTCCATGATACCAGGGATACGGGGAGGATTAGTAAATATCTCTCAATGGCGGGCTATGAAAAACAGGTAAAATGTGATGTTGAGGCAGAATGCTGGCGTCTCAGGGGATCCGATGAAGTACTGACAGTCGTGAATATGAACAGCAGTAATGCTGTTCGGATTGATATTCTGAAGAGTATTTATAACGACAAATATATGCCAGATAAATAAGTATTCAATTTTATATAAGTCAGCACTTACTGGCGGTACGGATAGCCTGCATTGAGCAGGCTATCTAGTACGTTACGATAGCATAGGGATGATATTCAAAATTACTCGATATTCTGAATTTGCTCGCGCATTTGCTCGATCAATACCTTCAGTTCAATTGCGGAGTTAGTCACTTCGGCATTGATAGACTTCGATGCCAGAGTATTCGACTCACGGTTGAATTCCTGCATCATGAAGTCCAGACGACGGCCAACCGCCTCTTTTTTCTTCAGAATGTTGTAGGTTTCTTTGACGTGAGCTTCCAGGCGATCCAGTTCTTCAGCCACGTCGATACGCTGTGCCATCAGCACCAGTTCTTGCTCAAGGCGGTTATTTTCCAGCTGCACCTGAGCATCTTCCAGTTTGGCTACCAGACGCTCGCGCTGCCATTGCAGGATTTCCGGCATATGCGCACGTACCTTCGTTACTTCGGCGCTGACGCCTTCCAGACGCTGCTCAATCAACGCCTTCAGTGCCTGACCTTCGGTTTCACGCGCAACGATAAAGTCATCCAGCGTACCGTCAAGCGCGGCGAGGATTTCGGCGGCAATGGCGTCCAGATCTTGCTCCTGGGCTGCCATTACACCTGGCCAACGCAGGATATCAACCGGGTTAATTTCACCTTCATCACTCTGCATTTTGACCCAGTTAGCAGCGCTAACGAGCTGTTTAGCGAGTTTTTCATTCAGAATCAGCTCGCCTTGTGCACTGGCATCAGGCTCAAAACGCAGCGTACATTCGACTTTACCGCGCGTCAGACGCGTGCGAATACGCTCGCGAACAACGGGTTCGAGACTACGGAACTGCTCCGGCAGGCGAAAATAAGTTTCCAGATAACGCTGGTTTACCGAGCGCATTTCCCAGGTAGCGCTACCCCATTCACCCTTGATTTCACGCCGGGCGTAAGCGGTCATGCTGCGGATCATAGACGTTCCTGTTTTTAAAGATGAGATGGGAGGATTATAGCCATCCACGTCTTGTCAGGATAGGAATAACAGTCGGAAGTCCGTATAATGCGCAGCCACATTCGTTTCAAGCCGGAGATTTTATCATGCGTCCAGCAGGTCGTAGTGCCAATCAGGTGCGTCCCGTCACCCTGACCCGTAATTATACAAAACACGCTGAAGGCTCCGTGCTGGTCGAATTTGGTGATACCAAAGTGCTATGTACCGCTTCTATTGATGAAGGCGTACCGCGTTTTCTGAAAGGTCAGGGCCAGGGTTGGATCACCGCAGAATATGGCATGCTGCCACGCGCCACACACACCCGTAACGCCCGTGAAGCGGCGAAAGGTAAGCAGGGCGGTCGTACCATGGAAATCCAGCGTCTTATCGCCCGCGCGCTGCGCGCCGCCGTTGATCTGAAAACGCTCGGCGAATTCACTATTACGCTGGATTGCGATGTTATTCAGGCAGATGGCGGTACGCGCACCGCATCCATTACCGGTGCATGTGTTGCGTTAGCTGATGCGCTGAACAAGCTGGTCGCGAGCGGTAAACTGAAAACTAACCCGATGAAAGGGATGGTCGCGGCGGTTTCCGTGGGTATTGTTAACGGTGAAGCGCTCTGTGACCTCGAGTACGTTGAGGATTCAGCAGCAGAAACCGACATGAACGTGGTGATGACTGAAGATGGCCGTATTATTGAAGTACAGGGCACGGCGGAAGGTGAGCCATTCAGCCATGAAGAACTTCTCACCCTACTGGCGTTGGCCCGAGGGGGAATCGAATCCATTGTAGCGACGCAGAAGGCGGCGTTAGAAAATTGATTTTAAAGGCGACTGATGAGTCGCCTTTTTTTTGTCTGTAATAAAGTGAGATGAGGAGCGAATCCATGAAACCGTATCAGCGCCAGTTTATTGAGTTTGCGCTTAGCAAGCAGGTACTAAAGTTTGGCGAGTTTACGCTGAAATCCGGGCGTAAAAGCCCCTATTTCTTCAACGCCGGACTGTTTAATACCGGGCGCGACCTGGCTCTGTTAGGCCGTTTTTACGCCGAAGCGCTGGTGGATTCCGGTATTGAGTTCGATTTGCTGTTTGGCCCAGCGTACAAAGGTATTCCGATTGCGACTACAACGGCCGTTGCGCTGGCTGAACACCACGATAAAGATTTGCCGTACTGCTTTAACCGTAAAGAGGCGAAGACCCACGGTGAAGGTGGCAATCTGGTTGGTAGCGCACTTGAGGGGCGCGTGATGCTGGTGGATGACGTGATCACTGCCGGTACTGCGATTCGTGAATCCATGGAGATAATCCAGGCAAATGGTGCGACGTTGGCAGGGGTACTGATTTCTCTCGATCGTCAGGAACGCGGTCGCGGCGAGATTTCAGCGATTCAGGAAGTGGAACGCGATTATGGGTGCAAGGTGATTTCTATCATTACCCTGAAAGATCTGATTGCCTATCTGGAAGAAAAACCTGAAATGGCAGAGCACCTGGCCGCAGTCCGGGCGTATCGCGAAGAGTTTGGGGTGTAAGTCATCGCCCGGTAGCGTTAAGCTTACCGGGCAACTGTGTTACTGCAATTGAGCGGCAACTAACGGCCAGCGGGTGTCGAAATCATCCGTTGGACGATATTTAAATTCGCTACGTACAAACCGAGACAGCATACCTTCGCAGAAAGCCAGTAACTGGCTGGCCAGCAGCGTTTCATCCACGGTGTAGCCTTCACCTTCACGCATTCTTTTTTCTCGCAGAACCTGGCGTAGCTGCGACTCAATTCGCTCAAACAGCTGGTTAATGCGGCCTTGCAGACGGTCTTGCTCGAACATCAACGCGTGTCCGGTCAGAATGCGCGTCAGGCCGGGATTACGTTCACCGAACCCTAAAATCAGCAGGACGATTAGACGCAAGCGCGCGTTAGTATCCTTTTCATCTTTCAGAATCAGATTGATACGGGTAATCAGACTGTCTTCGATAAACTCAATCAGGCTATCGAACATGCGAGTCTTGCTGGGAAAATGGCGATACAATGCCGCTTCGGATACGCCAACTGAGGCTGCCAGCTTTGCTGTGGTGATGCGTTGGCTACCATCGCTGGACTCAAGCATCAGTGCCAGAGACTGAAGTATTTCTTCGCGACGATTCCTTTTCGCAGTTTGCTTTTCTACCATGTTACAAAATACCCCTGAAAATAAGCTCTTGCCAGGCAGGCATCCACACAGCGACCGCAAACGATTGTTTGCGGTATGTTATTGCGTTATTACGCTGTGGGATACTTTTCTGCGGGTTACTTGCGCCCGGAATGGCCGAAGCCACCTTCGCCACGATCGGTGGCTTCAAACTCTTCCACCAGATTAAATTCAGCCTGTACGACCGGTACAAATACCATCTGCGCGATGCGTTCGCCCGGTTCAATCGTGAAGCTGTCCTGACCACGGTTCCAGATGGATACCATCAGTTGGCCCTGGTAGTCGGAATCAATCAAACCGACCAGATTGCCCAGTACGATACCGTGCTTATGGCCCAACCCGGAGCGCGGGAGCATCACCGCCGCCAGAGAAGGATCGGCGATATGGATGGCTAACCCGGTAGGCACCAGCGTTGTTGCGCCCGGCGCCAGTTCTACGGCGTCATCAAGACAAGCACGCAGGTCAAGTCCGGCAGAACCAGAAGTGGCGTACGTCGGGAGCGGAAATTGTTGCCCTACGCGCGGGTCCAGAATCTTAACGTCGATTTTTTTCATCATAACGGGTCACGATCTCGTCGAGTAATAATTGGCCCAGGAGTTCTTTACGCTCAAGCGGTAAGACTTTGTCTCCATCCTGCCAAAAAAGGTGTAATGCGTTGCTATCGCTGTTAAACCCTTGAGTTGACAGCGAAACGTCGTTCGCACAGATCACATCAAGGTTCTTGCGGATGCGTTTTTGCCGGGCATATTCTTCCACATTATTTGTTTCGGCGGCAAACCCAACGACAAAAGGTCGGTTAGCATCCAGTGCGGCAACACCGGCGATGATGTCCGGATTTTTGACCATTTTTACTGTTAATTCATCACCCTGCGTCGCCTGCTTTTTGATTTTTTCGTGGGCGACAGTTTCAGCGCGGTAATCAGCGACTGCGGCGCAGCCGATAAAAATATGCTGTTGTTGTACCGCAGATTGCACGGCGGCTTCCATTTCCAGCGCGGTCATTACATCAACGCGCTGGACAAATTGCGGTGTGGTTAACGAAACCGGACCTGATACCAGCGTGACGTTTGCCCCGCGTTTTGCTGCAGCGGCTGCGATAGCAAATCCCATCTTCCCGGAACTGTGGTTGGAAATATACCTTACGGGATCAAGCGGTTCACGCGTCGGACCCGCTGTAATCATGATGTTGAGATGTTGCAGATCTTTGACAGGTGAAAAATGTTCTGCCGCCATATCCACAATCATTAATGGATCCAGCATACGTCCAGGACCGACATCGCCACATGCCTGGCTACCGCTGTCAGGGCCCCAAATGAGCAAACCGCGTGAGGCAAGAACGCCCAGATTGTGCTGGGTAGCGGCAGCGCGGTACATCTGCTGGTTCATGGCCGGCAGCACGGCAACAGGCGCTGGAGTTGCCAGACAAATCGTAGACACCAGATCGTTGGCCATACCGGCGGCAACGCGGGCAATCAGGTCTGCCGTCGCAGGGGCCAGGATAACCAAATCGGCCCATTTCCCCAGCTCAATGTGGCCCATCGCAGCTTCGGCTGCGGGGTCAAGCAGGCTGTCGGAAACGGGATAACCCGAAACTGCCTGTAAGCTCAGAGGAGTAATAAACGCTTTTGCCGCTTCGGTCATCGCCACGCGGACGTCAGCGCCGCGTTCCCGTAAACGACGCACCAGCTCAGGGGTTTTGTACGCAGCAATACCGCCACTGACGCCAAGTACGATTTTTTTACCGGCCAGGCTCATCATGATCTTTCCTGTTGGGTTTCACCAGAAGGCGGATATTTTATCACAATCCGCAATGTGTCGTGCTTTTGCCCGCGATCCAGTTTGCGAGGCGCTACGAAGAAGTGATAACAGCGCGTCGATTCTCCGCTGGCGTTATGCCACTATGCGGATGCGAAATGAGGGGAAAAGCATGGAAAATACAGGACGTATAATGCCTCGGGAAAAGCTGTTGGCGCAGGGCGCTAGCTCGCTGAGCGACGTTGAGCTACTGGCTCTTTTTTTACGCACCGGGATGCTGGGTAAAGATGTGCTTACGCTGGCGAAAGAGATGCTTCAGCATTTTGATTCGCTGTATGGCCTGTTGTCTGCTGATTACATGGATTTCAGCTATGTTCAGGGCATCGGTATCGCGAAGTATGCACAGTTGAAGGGAATAGCGGAGCTGGCGAGGCGTTACTACAACGTACGGGTGATTGAGGAGCGCGCAATACTTAGCCCGGAAATGGCGCGTGAATTTCTGCAAAGTCAGCTCTCACAAGAGGAACGCGAGATCTTTTTTGTGATCTTTATGGATTCTCAACATCGCGTGATTAAACACAGTAAACTTTTTTCCGGTACGATTAGCCACGTCGAGGTACATCCGCGAGAAATTGTCCGCGAAGCGATAAAAATGAATGCTTCCGCAGTGATCCTTGCGCATAATCACCCTTCAGGGTGTGCAGAGCCGAGCAAAGCAGATAAACTCATCACCGAGCGTGTTGTGAAATGCTGTCAGTTCATGGATATCCGGGTGCTTGATCATCTGGTCATTGGGCGCGGAGAGTGCGTTTCTTTTGCGGAACGCGGTTGGATTTAATGCACTTTACGCGATCCATCGGGATCTTTGTCTGTTCGGGACTTGAGCATAACGCCGGGTCAGCGTATACTACGCCACCTTTGAGAATCTCGGGTTTGGCATTTGGGCCTGGCAATCGAGAGTTCACTTAGAACTATGCGATGACCGGGCTGTAAAGCCTGACGAGGCGCCGATACCCCATACGAAGCTCGAGCTAATTTGATTTTTGGAGAATAGACATGTCCCGAGTCTGCCAAGTTACTGGCAAGCGTCCGGTGACCGGTAACAACCGTTCCCACGCACTGAACGCGACTAAACGCCGTTTCCTGCCGAACCTGCACTCTCACCGTTTCTGGGTTGAGAGCGAGAAGCGTTTTGTCACCCTGCGCGTATCTGCTAAAGGTATGCGTGTAATCGATAAGAAAGGCATCGATACAGTTCTGTCTGAACTGCGTGCCCGTGGCGAAAAGTACTAAGTACTTAAAGAGGAAATAAATCATGGCTAAAGGTATTCGCGAGAAAATCAAGCTGGTTTCTTCTGCTGGTACAGGTCACTTCTACACCACCACGAAGAACAAACGTACTAAGCCGGAAAAACTGGAACTGAAAAAATTCGATCCAGTTGTACGCCAGCACGTACTGTACAAAGAAGCTAAAATCAAATAATTTTAGTTTCGATGTAGCAAAAAACCTCGCCTCGGCGGGGTTTTTTGTTTTCTGGCCGTCCCCATATTAATGAGACCTGATACACCGCCGGAGATACTATGCCTGAATTACCTGAAGTCGAAACCAGTCGTCGCGGGATTGAGCCGCATCTGGTGGGAGCAACGATTATGCACGCGACTGTGCGTAACGGTCGTTTGCGTTGGCCGGTATCAGAGGAAATCTATCGTCTGAGTGATAAGCCTGTTCTGAGCGTACAGCGGCGCGCGAAATACCTGCTTCTGGAGCTGCCGGATGGCTGGGTAATCATTCATCTGGGGATGTCGGGTAGTTTGCGTATCCTTCCTGAAGAGCTTCCGGCAGAAAAGCATGACCACGTCGACTTGGTGATGAGTAACGGCAAAGTCCTGCGTTATACCGATCCGCGTCGTTTTGGTGCCTGGCTGTGGACTAAAGAACTGGATGGGCATAATGTCTTCGCCCATCTTGGCCCTGAGCCGCTGAGCTACGATTTCAATGCCGGTTACCTGCAGCAGAAATGTGCGAAGAAGAAAACCGCGATTAAACCTTGGCTGATGGATAACAAGCTGGTGGTGGGGGTGGGAAACATCTATGCCAGCGAGTCGCTGTTTGCGGCGGGTATCCATCCTGACCGTCTGGCGTCATCGCTGTCGCAGGATGAGTGTGAACTGCTGGTGCGCGTTATCAAGGCGGTTTTGCTGCGTTCTATCGAGCAGGGCGGGACGACGCTGAAGGATTTTCTGCAAAGTGACGGTAAGCCGGGCTATTTTGCTCAGGAGCTGCAGGTCTATGGGAGAGAAGGCGAACCCTGTCGCGTATGCGGCGCGCCAGTCATTGCGACAAAACACGCCCAGCGCACAACGTTCTACTGCAGGTGCTGTCAGAAATAACACCCTATCGGCCGGACGCTCATCCGGCCAGACGAATTACTTCAGTTTACTCAATAATGCCTGATGGACGTTTTCCGGCAGAAAATGCGTCACGTCACCCTGGTGGCGGGCGACTTCTTTCACCAGTGACGATGAGATAAATGACCACTCTTTAGACGGCATCAGAAAGACGCTTTCCAGTTGCGGCATGAGATGACGGTTCATATGGGCCAGCTGCATTTCATACTCAAAATCAGCCACCGCACGTAGACCACGGATCAGAATGTTAGCCTGATTATCGCGGGCAAAGTTTGCCATCAGATCGCTGAAGCCCAGAACTTCCACATTGCCGAGATGCGCCGTTGCCTGTTGTGCCAGCTCAACGCGCTCTTCAAGGGGAAACATCGGTTTTTTACTGGGACTTGCGGCAATTGCCAGGATTACGTGATCGAACATGCTGGTCGCACGCGTCACGATATCAAGATGGCCGTTAGTTATGGGATCAAAGGTTCCTGGATAAATCGCCCGTTTTTGCATGGCTTGCCTCAATGCGTTTTGGGTGGCAGATAAGGTTCCAGCAGCTGCAGCAGACGCTGAAGCGCGCCCTGATTTTGATACAGAACTTCA
The DNA here is from genome assembly GCF_041320245.1 of Citrobacter meridianamericanus. Lineage (NCBI taxonomy): Bacteria > Pseudomonadati > Pseudomonadota > Gammaproteobacteria > Enterobacterales > Enterobacteriaceae > Citrobacter > Citrobacter meridianamericanus. The sequence continues at coordinate 133,612 of NZ_CP101036.1, forward strand.
ACTGCGTGACGGCCATAAAAATTACGATAATCTGCATCGGTCAGTAAAGAAGAGACTTCTTTCGCCAGCGTGCTTGCGTCGGTGACGGTGATCAGTCCGCTTGCCTGTTCAAGGCGGGCGCAAATATCTTTAAAATTAAACGTATGTGGCCCCATCAGTACCGGAATGGCATGCGCTGCCGCTTCAAGTGGGTTGTGCCCACCACGTTCGACCAGTGAACCGCCGACAAAAGCAAGATCGGCAATACCGTACAACAACATCAGCTCGCCCATGGTGTCGCCAATCACGACCTGAGTACCTGATGACGGAACTTCGCCCGAAGAGCGTGTCATATAGCTTAGTCCAGCCTGGCGTACGAGGTTGATGGCATCCGGGAATCGTTCAGGATGTCTGGGTACCAGAATCAGTAATAGATTAGGGAACTGGTTTAATAACGCCTGATGGGCGGCAATGATAATGCTTTCTTCACCGTCGTGGGTGCTTGTTGCGATCCATACCGGGCGGTGAGGCGCCCATTGCCGACGCAATGTAACCGCTTTTGCAGCCAGTTGTGGCGTGACGGAAATATCAAACTTCAGGCTACCAGTAACGGTGACCTGATTGCTTCTGGCGCCAAGCGCAATAAAACGCGCGCCATCTTCTTCATTTTGCGCAGCAATGAGCGTAATGCGACGTAGCAATCTGCCAACAAATTTACCCAATTTCCCGTAGCCAGCAGCCGAGCGAGCTGAAAGCCGGGCGTTGGCGATAACCAGAGGAATATGGCGTTTGTGCAGTGCTGCAATGAGATTTGGCCATAGCTCAGTTTCCATAATTAACACCAGCTTGGGGTCAACTTTATTCAGGAAACGATTGAGTGCGTCAGGTAAATCGTAAGGTAAATAGACGTGCTGAACGTCAGCACCAAACGCAGACTGGACACGCTCTGAGCCAGTTGGCGTCATGGTGGTAACCGTGATTGGCAAGTCAGGGTAACGATGTCGCAGAGCGCGGACCAAAGGGATCGCTGCCAGCGTCTCACCCACAGATACCGAATGAAGCATGATGCCGCCTGGCTTTAGCGGACGGCGGTAAAAGCCGTAGCGTTCACCCCAGCGTTTACGGTAGGCCGGAGCCTTACGTCCGCGCACCCAAAGCCGTATCCAGATCAAAGGCTGAATAAGGTAGAAAAGGGCGGTGTAAAGCAATTCGAGCATAATGGTAGCTGACTTATGAATGTGCTGGGGATTCTATGTATTTAACTATGGCTTTACCATCATTTTTATCCAGGTTGTCTCAAAACGATGGAATTGGTGAAGCATTATTTTAACAGGTGGTTATTTCAAAAATGCATAGGACCGCATTTACATGACTTAACGTCTTGTGCGGCGTGGGTTTTCTGGTGAGCTATTTTAATTTATATCTTTATGTTTTTAATAGATTATTTTGTTTTTTGTTCAAAAAATATTCATTTCGGAATGCGTGGCAATAAATGATATACTACTGCACAATTTCAGGTAGCTAGCGGGCAGGGACGTTTCGAAAACATGAGAGGTAATCTTTTAATGGTTCAGGCTTGGATTACACGACTCTGATGTTTCCGACTCGGTATGTCTGGCGACGCGATGCGGATATTGATGCATGAATATTGCTTTTTGTTTGTACAAATATTTTCCCTATGGTGGGCTACAGCGTGATTTCTTGCGGGTAGCACTTACGGTTGCTGCGCGTGGTCATCATGTTCAGGTGTTTACCCAGTCATGGCAGGGCGAGCGTCCGGATGAACTGGAAATTATACTTGTCCCCGTCTCATCCAGAACCAATCACGGGAAAAATGAGCAATATTATCAGTGGGTTCAGGATTATTTACGTCAGCATCCCGTCGATCGTGTCGTCGGGTTTAACAAAATGCCTGGCTTGGATGTGTATTACGCAGCCGACGTTTGCTACGCGGAGAAAGTCGCCCGTGAGAAAGGCTTTTTCTACAAGTTGACGCGTCGGTACCGGCATTACTCCGCTTTTGAAAAAGCGGCATTTCAGCAAGGTGCTGGTACCACGCTATTGATGTTAACTGATAAACAAATTGGTGATTTCAAACATCATTACCAAACTGAGAGCCAGCGTTTTCGTATTCTGCCACCAGGAATATACCCTGACAGAAAGTACAGCCAGCAACCTGAAAACAGCAGGCAGATTGTCAGAGAAAAAAACGGTATTGGTCTCGATCAGTTTCTACTCCTGCAGGTAGGTTCTGATTTCAAACGCAAAGGCGTGCCAAGAACATTGCAGGCGTTGGCTTCTTTACCTGAGGCTATACGTCACCGTACGCGATTGATGGTTGTTGGTCAGGATAAGGCCGATCGTTACCGCACTCAGGCTCGTCAATTGGGTATTGAAGAACAAGTGCAGTTCTTCTCGGGGCGGGATGATGTCGCTGAATTGATGTCTGCGGCCGATTTATTGCTTCACCCGGCTGTTCAGGAAGCTGCTGGTATTGTCTTGTTGGAGGCTGTAGTTGCCGGGCTGCCAGTATTAACCACTGAAGTATGCGGCTATGCGGGTTATATTAATGCCGCCCAGTGTGGGGTGGTGATTCCTGAACCTTTTGAACAGGAAAATCTGAATACAGCACTTTTCGATGCGCTGCAAAATAATGAGCAGAGAAGTTATTGGGTCAGGAACGCGCGGCATTTTGCTGATACAGAAGATCTCTACAGCCTGGCAGATAAGGCTGCGGATATCATTTTAGGTCTTGATAATGATTGAGTTAAAAGAACCATTTGCCACGCAATGGCAAGGAAAAGACCCGTTTACGGAAGTCACTAAGTTGGATGGTGAAGTTTTTCGCGCTCTGGAAACACGGCGAACCCTGCGTTTTGAGATGATGGGTAAAGGGTATTTCCTTAAATATCATCATGGAACCACGCTTAAAGAAGTGGTTAAGAACCTTATTTCTTTACGTATGCCTGTACTTGGCGCAGACCGTGAGTGGTTGGCAATTCATCGCTTACAGGAACTGAATGTTGACACAATGACCGGTGTTGCATTTGGGCAGAAAGGACTGAATCCTTTAGAGCGAACCTCATTTATCATCACTGAAGATCTCTCTCCTGCCATAAGCCTTGAAGATTTTTGTGCAAGGTGGAAAGTTGAGCGCCCTGATTTTGTATTAAAACGGACAATTATTACCCGCGTGGCAGAAATGGTGGGTAAAATGCATCGGGGCGGGGTAAATCACCGGGATTGCTATATCTGCCATTTCCTGCTCCAGCAGCCGATGCCGGCAGACGTTGCGAACATCAAACTTTCCGTAATTGATTTGCATCGTGCACAAATACGCCAGCATGTACCACGTCGCTGGCGGGATAAGGATCTGATTGGACTCTATTTCTCTTCACTTGAGATCGGGTTGACGCCCAGAGATATCTATCGTTTTTTACGTGTCTATTTTTCGATGCCACTACGTGAAATCTTTCGTCAGGAAGTCAGGTTGTTTGAACAGGCTGTCACAAAAGCGCAAAAAATAAGACAAAGAACAATTAGAAAAGCGCTATAAATAACACATGAAGTTTGAGGCCATTTTATTATGAACATTGATTTCCAGAAGCTAATCATTCAAAAACATGTTATCGACAGCTCCTCGCATGATAAGAGTAAAAAATTAAGTGTTGCGTATGGCGTCGATCGTAATTTTTTGTTTGGTTCCGGCATTTCTATGACCTCAGTATTAGTGAATAATCCTGATATTGATATTCACTTTTATATAGCAACAGACTATATCGATGATGATTATCTGGAGAGCGTAAAACGCCTGACGCAAATGTACAGTACGACAGTCACTGTCCTTGTGTTCGATAACGCGGCATTTCGTGAGTTGCCGAGTACGAAAGCATGGACTTATGCAATGTACTATCGTTATTTCGCATTTGAATATTTAAGTACTGAGTTAAGTTCGGTACTGTATCTTGATGCCGATGTCATTTGCAAAGGTTCTCTACGAGAACTTACCGAGATTAACTTCTGTGGGGAATATGCTGCTGTTATCAATGATGTTGATGAAGTACGTACTAAATCCGGCAACAGGCTCGGTATTCCTGAACTGAGTAATGGATACTTTAACTCCGGAGTGGTGTTTGCGAATCTTGAAGTTTGGCGTGAGCAGCAGTTATTGACAAAGGCATTTTCTATCTTAGATGAACGCCAAAAAGAACTGCTTTATTTTGACCAGGATGTTCTGAATATATTATTCGTTGGTAATGTGATTTTCCTGAGACGAGATTTTAACTGCATTTATGGTGTAGATCAGGAACTAAAAAATAAAAACGATAAAATTTACCAGAATTATATTACAGATGATACTGTTTTAATACATTATGTCGGTGTCACTAAACCATGGCATACATGGGCAAAATATCCAGTGGCTAAATTTTTCATCGACGCATATAAAAAATCCGCATGGGCGGAAAAATCCTTATTAAATGCAAATACAGCAAAATTGTATAAACGAAAGTCACGGCATGAGAGAGTGCAGCGGAAATATATCCGCTCTGTGCTAAGTCATGTTATGTACATAAAAAATAAGTTACACAATACAAAAATATATTGAGTATAAAAATAACTTGTTGGTAATAAATTAAATAGGTGTAGCGAATGAATTTTGATTGTCATCAGTCTATAAAAAATATCCTTGATTTTAATCAAGCACCATCTGGACAACAAGCACAACTTAACATCGCTTGGGGTGTTGACAGAAATTTTATGTTTGGTGCCGCAATCTCGATGACATCGGTACTGTTGAATAATAAAGATTTAAATATCCATTTTCATCTTTTTACCGACTACATTGATGATGATTACAAGCAGCGGGTTGCAAAATTAGCAGAGCAATTTTCTACAAACATCACAATTTATGTTATGGATGCTAATGGGTTAAAAGTATTACCAAGTGGCCACGCGTGGTCGCACGCAATGTATTTCAGATTTATAGCCTTTGAGTATCTTGGTGAGGAAATTGATACGCTGCTATACATTGATGCGGATGTAATATGTAAGGGTTCCCTTTTCGAACTTACGCAAACTGATCTTAGGGATCATGTTGCGGCGGTAATCACTGATGTTGATGATAGCCCTGCCAGAGATATTGAGGAAAATAGAGATTATTTCAATTCTGGTGTAATTTATGCAAATCTTAAAAAGTGGAAAAAACAAAATTACATCAATTCTGCTTTTGATATTTTATTGGATAAAAACAATAAGCTTTCATTCCCAGATCAGGATGTTTTGAATATTCTCTTCTTAAAGAAAGTGATCTTTCTGGAAAGAAGGTTTAATGCTATTTATGGTATTAAACAAGAGTTAAAAAGCAAAGATGTTACAAAATATAAAGATTACATAAAACCTGATACTATTCTAATCCACTATGTTGGCGTGACTAAACCGTGGAACTCTTGGGCAAATTATCCTTCGGCGCAGTACTTTGTACAAGCGTGGAAGGTTTCACCATGGGCTGATATTCCGTTGTTACTAGCCAGAACGCCAAAGCAATATAAGAAGAAATCACGACATGAAAGGCTGCAAGGAAAATATTGTGCTTCAGTAATTAGCTATATCGGCTATTTACGTGCAAAGTTACAAAATAAGTAAAAACTCCCGTAAGGGAGTTTTTACTTAGCGCAGTTTTGTATTGAGATATTTCAGATACCATTTGATAGAACTGAGGTAATTTCCCCTTTTGGCTTCCTGACGCGAGTAAACCCTATAATCAGTAGGCCTCATACGTGGAGCATAAGAGCGCATTTCTGTGTTCTGCCATGGTGTAAAATGATGGTAGAAAAGATAGAGTTGCTGTGAAAGCCCTGTATGTTCTTTATACCAGGGCTTTCTTCCGCCAGTGAAATGAATAATTCGCGGCAGTGTCTCTTTTTGATAGAAGAAAATATCTTTTTGTTGGTCATTAAACCAGTTAAATAAAAAATTCCATCGATTATCAATGAATTTGACATTGCCATCGATTGCAATATTCAAGGCATCTTGATCAGGGTAGGGGAGGCTTTCTCCCCGATCAAATAGAATCTGATTGGCTTTTTTTTCAATATCATTTTTAAGCCAATTTTTTATGTTAATATAAAGAAATCCGGAGTTAAAATAAGAGGAAGTATTAAGCTTTAAGCGGTTGGCATTTTTGATATCAGTGTTATTTAACGAGTCATGACTGGCAGCACAAATTACCTCGCTAATATCAATGCTATTAATATCATGAATTTTGTCGAAGCAAAGAGTATCTGCATCTAAATAGATAAAGTACTCTACTTTATCTTTAAGTAGGCGAGGTACGACCAACCTCATATAGATTGAACGGTTCAGATGTTTGATTGCAAAGTCATTATTATACTTTTCAATCTCTTCTTTATCGATACTGATAACCTGAATTTTATCACTAGTAGAACGCAGTTTATTGATTTCTTCGTCAGTAACATCATACACAAAGACAAAAAATGACAGGTCCTGTTCCGGGTTGTTCATTATGACAGACATAATGGACACTGCTACATATTCCAGATAATTAGCATCTGTACAGTAAGCAATATTAATAATGTTATTTTTGTTGTCCATTTATGCTTTCTCATTACCTTGAACATTGTCATTATCATGAAGTACCGTATCGATAGCGTCAACCACGGCCTGTTCCGGTATCCATGTCAGATATTTTTTTGACCGGTCAAGTTCATCCCGCGAAGGCATCGGATGGTATTCGCCAGCCCAAATCAAAATGGCTTTATCAGACCACGGCTTCCATTGTTGAAAATTGGTGGCACCAAACAGGCAAACTTGCGGTGTCTTTAGCGCTGCTGCCATATGCATCGGTGCAGAATCGACACCAATGTACAAAACAGCATGGTCGATCAACGCAGCCAGTTGCAGGAAGGTTGTTTTACCTGCCAGCGTCAGGTCGGGGGGAGATTGGCACAGTTCAGCAATGCGCTGAACCTGTTGCTGCTCACTTAATGCTGGCCCACAGGTAAGATAAACATGCAAACCACGCTGATGCAGGTGGTCTATAACATGCGCGAACTTCTCATCATCCCAGCATTTAAACTCTTGCCTGGCAGTGGGCTGAATAACGACATATTTCTGCGCAGGCAACGTGGGTAACAGGGATACCAGATGTTGATAATCGTCCTGCCGATAACTCAGTGACATCTCTTTCTTCAATTCTGCTTCGCTAAAACCAATGCCTTTTAGAATCGATAGGTTTTGTTCAACAATATGTGTCCCAATTGAGGGGGTTACTCGCGTAAAAAGTCGGTTCCAGTGATTTTTCTCGCGCTGGAAGGCAATTGAAGGACGGCGTAAAGAGGCGATAAGTGCACCAATTGGCCATTGCTCGGTAAGGTTAACAATCAGGTCATAGTGATTTTTCTTCAGTTGCTGACGTACTGAGAGATAATTTTTTGCTGTTGCCAGCAGGCCCTGTTTTTTCTCAATGAGATAAAATGCATTGATGTCTTTGTGGGCTGCTAAGATTGCTTTGGTATCTTTATAAAGGAGCAGATCGATCTTGGCATGTGGATAACGAGCCCGAATGCTGGCAATGACCGGCGTTGTTAACAGAACATCTCCATAAAATTTGAGCTTGCAAATAAGAACTCGGTCAATTTTTTCAAACATGTTAAAATCCCTTTCGAAAAAATAAGTTCTTAAAACCAGATATTGTTTTATATCTTATTTCAGAAATAGAACGATCAATATGGGGGTATTTCATTTTAAGAATTATTTTTTTCTTAACGATTTTTGTGTCACAGCATGCTAGTGCATTCTGAATGTCATTCAGCATGCTTTCGCTGTAGCGATAATAACCTTTTTTCTTGCGTAACAGTTTGCGTCCTTCCAGAAAACAGTTGATGATCATAAATGTGGCAACAGTACGCTTTGCGCTATTACTATTTATATGGTTATACATTTTACGCATAGCAAAAAAGATACTATCCGCATCACTATCAATAATGTTCTCGGTAATACTTTTATCATTTACTCGGTAAAAATATAGTTTTTGCTCTATTTTTAAAATAGTATGGCATTTGAAATATTGGAACGGACAAAAAATAACATCTTCATAGCGGCGATATTCTTCAAATCGATCCATACCAATCACGTCACGATGGAAGATTTTCGTCACGAGATGCCATTGTCCGGCACGAAAAGTTGGTATCAGCGGCGCGTAGTTATCGTTTGTTAAAATGATTTCGTGTTGCACCAGAGAGTCTTCCGTATCAGGTTTGTGGTGATACAAATTATGGATATCTCTGGTTAAGTTGAACTCCACAATATCATACTTACCCGCTCTCAATTTAGGGAGAAGGATTGTGAAATAATCTGGGCAGACAATATCATCACTGTCAACAAAGCCAATATATTTCCCCGTCGCATGGGTAAGCCCAACGTTACGGGTGATAGCAACTCCTTGGTTTTTATGACTTATGTACTTGACGTTATTGCAATTCTGCTCACGATAAAATGCCTTGATGCGCTCTTCAGTTAAATCTGTTGAGCCATCGTTAACAATGATTATCTCCACATCATCAGTGATGTTTTGGTGAATAGACGCCAACGTCGCTGTGATAAATTCAGCATTGTTGTACGCAGGTATAATAATGCTCAGTAAATAACCTGATGCGTTAATCATGGCATCGTTCTCTCATTAGATTCGTGCTCAGCATCGCTGCTAGACATAACGCCAGTACGCAGCTCAGAGCTTCACCTTTGGCATATAATAATAAATCACTCAAGCCATAGATAGCGATTGCGCCTGAGATAACGAACAACAAGGGGCTACGTTGCCAGTAAGCTGTTAATAACATGGCGATATAGAGCAAGAGTAGCACAACAACCCCAGGGATGCCCTTTAGCGAAAAGGTATCAATGATTTCGTTATGCAGATGGACGTTAATGAACTCAAGAGCTCCTTGTAGGGAAGTATCTTGCACCGCAAGTCGTTGAATTTCTGCGCCGCGTTGTTCAAGTGACTGTCCCCAGTCATGGCCTTTCCCGGATTCAATACCTGCCCGTTGCATCGCAAGTCTCGCGCCAATAGAGGTATTGCTATTGTTTTGATTATAAGAGTGCAGATCGACCAGGAAGTTCTGATAGCGACTTTCAATGACTGGTTTTAACGGAATTGTCGCCAGCCCGGCCAGCACCACAAAGGCCAGTAATGCTTTTAATAACATAGTGCGGTTGTGGCGGTAGTGCATGAAAAATAATCCGATACTCAGGATCGGATACACTAATATCGCTGCTCGGGTCTGCGTTGTGATGATCACCGCCAGCGATATCAAAAAATGTAACAGATAGAATAAAACGGTGCGTTTCAGACGTAGATTAATAATGGCTTGTGACGCCAGTAACGCAATTAACGTAAGTGCATAGGCTGTGCTTGTTTGATGTTCAAAACCCAGTGCAACACGGTAATTTAAAGGTTCAGCAGCTCCAGCAAGTTGGTAGCCCGCGAAAAGATACAAGCCGATTGCTGTGAGGAGCGTCCAGATACTGGTAATGCGAGTTTTATCGGCACACGGCTCTCGCGATGTCAGAGCTGTCATAACCAGTGCGGTGAAAATCATCACTTTTCCACCGTTCTGGTATGAACGATAGGCGCCGGTAAAGGCTGAGCCTGGTTGTTTAAATACTTCTACCCAAATAATCTGGAGCAAACCGAAGAGCAGCAACATAAAAGGCAAAACCAGGTTTTGTTTGTGACTGCACACATACTTTATATTTTTTCCTATAATCGGCAGAGACAGAGCCGTGGAGAAAATAAATACCTTCAATGCTTCATCTGGATTGACCAGTAGCATCGCAAGAGTTACCAGGATCCCAGCATAAAATAAGACGTATATAAAATCGAAAGGATTATTTTTGATACTACAAGCAAAACGAGAAAGCGTATGTTGGCGAAGCATAGATCGTCTCTTAAAGTTAAAGCAAATTATTATCAATTAGCGATACGTTGACTAAGCTTGCGTCCAGATCCTGCAATTTTCCGGAATGGCTCTGCTGTGTGTATTGATTCTTTCCATACCCACCAATCAATCCTGGGTCTGTTGGGCCGTATAACGTGATATTAGGGCGATCCAGCGCGGCGGTTAAATGACTTAGGCCTGTATCAACCGACACCACGAATTTTGCCCTCGCCAGGATGCGAGCAACCTCTTCCAGACTCATCCGCGGCAGGACATCGACGTAAGGAAAACCTTCTGCCAACCTTTTGGCTCGCGCTTCTTCATGGGGGGAGCCCCAGGGCAGTTTAATACGTATGCCTGCGTTATTTAACAGGCCAATTAGCTCCCGCCAGTTGGCTTCCGGCCAGTGCTTATCATCGCGCGTTGTGGCATGCAGAAATACGGCATATTTGCCTGTATCAGCATTGCATCGATTTACAAAATGCTGAGCGATAGCGTAATCACCTTGCGACTGCGGTTTGGCATATCCCAGACTTTTGGCGAACAATTCACGCGTACGTTCTACCGCGTGCTGCTGTTTGGCAATGTGATGTTTGCGATTATAAAACAGGCTAGCCAACGGCTCGCGGGCCGTACTCCAGTCCATACCATGCTTGACGCCCCGCGCCAGACGCGTCACCAACGCAGCGCTTTTAACCAGACCCTGCGCATCAATTATCGCGTCATACTGCTGCAAACGCACCGCATCGCGAAATGCTTCACGCTCGGCTTTAATCGGCGCTGAAAACCAGGCTTTACGCCAGCGGCGAATCGCGACGGGGATAACCCGGTCAACGGCTGCATGCCAGGAAGGGATCTGGGCGAATCCTTCCTCGACCACCCAATCAAATTGAATGTTCGCAATGGCCTGTTGCGCATCGGTTAATGCGGGCAACGTATGCAGTACATCGCCCATAGAAGACGTTTTAACGATCAGAACCCGCATCCGTCAGGCTTCCTCTTGTAACAACAGGTCATTGAGTTCTTCCAGTACGCGCTGGGGAGTGATGTCAATCAGACTTTGGTGATAGCCTTCTGCCGCATCGCCCTTGCGTACTTTGTGATAGCCCGTAATCAGACGAATAACCCGTGCTTTGTGCGACAACGGCGGAGTAAAGTCCGGACTACTTGGGCCATACAACGCTACCAGAGGTCGATTCAACGCTGCGGCAACGTGCATTAATCCAGAGTCGTTGGTGACGACCGCTTTGCAGGCGGCGAGCAGAATGACGGCCTGCTCAAGCTGCGTTTCACCCGCCAGATTACGGCACCAGGCCTGCTGCTCAACGCTTAGCGTTGCCATGATTTCATTTCCGGCTTCATGGTCTTTTGCTGAGCCAAACAGCACAATCTGATGACCTTCGTCGATCAGTTGCTTAGCCAGTTCTGCGTAATGGTAGTGTGGCCAGCGTTTCGCCGGACCAAATTCCGCACCTGGGCAAAAACCGATGATGGGGCGTTCGGCAGAAAGGGAGAACTGACTACAAGTCAGAGACTTTTCACCTTCGCTGACCTGCAACTGTGGCCATAGCAGAGGCTGCGGCAAATCTTTAGCCGACAGCATCACGCCTTTATCGTAGGCCAGGGCTACATAGCGTTCGACCATCAGCGGCCATGCGTCTTTATCCAGCACGCGCGCATCGTTGAGCAGGCCGTAGCGCATTTCGCCACGCCAACCGGTGCGATGCGGGATGCCTGCAAAAAAAGGCACCAGCGCGGATTTAAACGAGTTAGGCAGCACATAAGCGCGGTCATAGCGTTTCTCACGCAGGCTGTGACCGAGTTTGCGGCGTTCGCCAATCTCCAGCGCGCCGTGTCCCAGCGGCATGGCGATGGCTTCGTTGACTTCAGGCATACGCGACAGCAGCGGACGGCACCATGCCGGTGCCATCACGTCGATTATCGCCTGGGGATAGCGCGCCTTAAGCGTGCGATAGAGACTTTGCGACATCATCATGTCGCCCACCCATGACGGGCCGATCACCAGTATTTTCATGCTAACTTCTTACGCGTCGCGGTTCAGCCAGGCCATATATTCCGTTACGCCTTCGGCAACGGTCTTAAACGGCTTGTCATAGCCCGCTGCGCGCAGGTTAGTCAGGTCTGCCTGGGTAAACGCCTGGTAGCGGCCTTTCAGTTTTTCCGGGAATGGAATGTACTCAATGCTGCCTTTTTTGTGGTACGCAAGCGTAGCATCAGCAACGGCCTGGAAAGATTCCGCACGACCGGTACCGAGGTTAAAGATGCCGGAAACCCCGTTTTCCAGGAACCACAGGTTCACTGCAGCCACATCGCCAACGTAAACGAAATCACGTTTGAAGTTTTCGCTGCCTTCGAACAGTTTTGGCGTTTCGCCATTGTTGAGCTGGGTATTCAGGTGGAAAGCGACGCTCGCCATGCTGCCTTTATGGCCTTCACGCGGTCCGTAGACGTTGAAATAGCGGAAGCCAACAATCTGAGAATTGGCTTCCGGCAGGATCTGACGAACGTACTCGTCGAACAGGAATTTTGAGTAGCCGTAAACGTTCAGTGGTTTCTCGTATTCACGGGATTCGATGAAATCAGAAGTGCGACCGCCGTAGGTGGCGGCGGAGGACGCGTACAGGAACGGGATTTCACGCTCCAGGCAGTAGTGCAGCAGCTCTTTAGAGTATTGATAGTTGTTATCCATCATATACTTGCCGTCCCACTCGGTGGTGGAAGAGCATGCGCCTTCGTGGAAAATCGCTTCGATATCGCCGAAATCTTCCCCGGCCATAATCTGGATCAGGAAGTCTTCCTTGTCCATGTAGTCAGCAATATTCAGATCCACCAGGTTAACAAACTTGGTGCCGTCTTTCAGGTTGTCCACCACCAGAATGTCGGTGATGCCTTTATCATTCAGGGACTTAACGATGTTGCTGCCGATAAAGCCCGCGCCGCCGGTAACGATGATCATAAATGTAACCTTCGAATTATGGAGTCAGAGACAATCTCAGACACGAATACTTTCTATCATATCACTACATGGCCCAGGCTTCAGCCATTCACCGATAAGCCGTGCGGGTACACGTGATTTATGCTTCATTTTGAAGAAGTGGTGATGCGTCATCTCGTATCAACGTATAGCTTTGGGTAATATGTGCTGAAATTTGCCCAGTCTGGAGAATTGAAATGCGTGGGGATTTTTACAAACAGTTAACGAACGATCTCGACACCGCACGTGCGGAAGGATTGTTTAAAGAAGAGCGCATTATTACATCTGCCCAGCAGGCGGATATCACCGTGGCGGACGGAAGCCACGTTATTAACTTTTGTGCGAACAACTATCTGGGGCTGGCTAACCACCCGGAGCTGATTGCGGCGGCAAAAGTAGGTATGGATTCTCACGGATTTGGCATGGCTTCGGTACGCTTTATTTGCGGTACCCAGGACAGCCATAAGCAACTGGAGCAAAAACTGGCGGCATTCCTCGGTATGGAAGATGCCATCCTTTACTCTTCCTGTTTTGATGCCAACGGCGGCCTGTTTGAAACGCTGTTGGGTGCGGAAGATGCCATTATCTCTGATGTCCTGAACCATGCTTCTATCATTGACGGCGTTCGTTTGTGTAAAGCAAAGCGTTTCCGTTACGCCAACAACGATATGGTCGAGCTGGAAGCGCGCCTGAAAGAAGCGCGTGAAGCGGGTGCTCGTCATATCCTGATCGCCACCGATGGCGTGTTCTCTATGGACGGCGTGATTGCTAACCTGAAAGGCGTTTGTGACCTGGCAGATAAATACGACGCGCTGGTCATGGTTGATGACTCTCATGCCGTCGGTTTTGTCGGTGAGAATGGTCGTGGCTCCCATGAATATTGTGACGTAATGGGCCGTGTGGACATCATCACCGGGACACTGGGTAAAGCACTCGGTGGCGCATCCGGAGGTTACACTGCAGCGCGCAAAGAAGTGGTTGAGTGGTTGCGTCAGCGTTCTCGTCCGTATCTGTTTTCCAACTCACTGGCTCCGGCGATTGTTGCTGCGTCCATTAAGGTACTGGAGATGGTGGAATCCGGAGCTGAACTGCGTGACCGACTGTGGGCGAACGCACGTCAGTTCCGTGAGCAAATGTCTGCCGCTGGCTTTACGCTGGCCGGTGCCGATCACGCGATTATCCCGGTGATGTTGGGTGATGCGGTGATCGCGCAGGACTTTGCTCGTGAACTGCAAAAAGAGGGGATTTACGTTACCGGGTTCTTCTATCCGGTGGTTCCGAAAGGTCAGGCGCGTATCCGTACCCAGATGTCTGCGGCGCATACCCCTGAGCAGATTACGCGTGCTGTTGAGGCGTTCACACGCATTGGTAAACAACTGGGCGTTATTGCCTGAGGATGTGAAATGAAAGCGTTATCCAAACTGAAAGCGGAAGAGGGCATTTGGATGACCGACGTTCCTGAACCGGAAGTCGGCCATAACGATTTGCTGATTAAAATCCGTAAAACAGCCATCTGCGGGACTGACGTTCACATTTATAACTGGGATGAATGGTCGCAAAAAACCATCCCGGTACCGATGGTCGTTGGGCATGAATATGTCGGCGAAGTTGTTGGCATCGGTCAGGAAGTTAAAGGCTTTAAAATCGGCGATCGTGTTTCCGGTGAGGGTCATATCACCTGCGGACATTGCCGTAACTGCCGCGGTGGGCGGACTCACCTGTGCCGCAATACCACCGGCGTCGGCGTAAACCGTCCTGGCTGCTTTGCGGAATACCTGGTGATCCCGGCGTTTAACGCGTTTAAAATCCCGGACAACATCTCCGACGACCTGGCGTCTATTTTCGATCCGTTCGGTAATGCGGTACACACGGCGCTGTCATTCGATCTGGTTGGGGAAGATGTGCTGGTTTCCGGCGCGGGTCCAATCGGTATTATGGCTGCGGCGGTTGCGAAGCACGTTGGCGCGCGTCACGTGGTGATTACCGATGTTAATGAGTATCGCCTTGAGCTGGCGCGTAAAATGGGCATCACTCGTGCGGTCAACGTATCGAAAGAGAATCTGACCGACGTGATGGCTGAACTGGGTATGACTGAAGGATTTGATGTGGGCCTGGAGATGTCCGGTGCGCCGCCCGCGTTTCGCGCCATGCTGGACACTATGAACCACGGTGGCCGCATTGCTATGCTGGGCATTCCACCATCCGACATGTCTATTGACTGGACAAAGGTTATCTTTAAAGGTTTGTTTATTAAGGGTATCTACGGTCGCGAGATGTTTGAAACCTGGTACAAAATGGCTGCATTGATCCAGTCTGGTCTGGATTTGTCGCCGATCATCACCCATCGATTCTCCATCGATGAATTCCAACAGGGCTTTGACGCTATGCGTTCAGGCCAGTCAGGGAAAGTGATCCTGAGCTGGGATTAACCCTATCCAGTCAGTGGATTCTGAGTGTTGTCCCCGGATGTTGATTATCATTAACATCCGGGGCTTTTTTTGCTTGCATGAGCCTTCCCGCCCGGCGCATTTTTCGCTAAAGAATTAATATTTTTTTCTGAAAATCTGCCGCTTAATATGCTAAAAAGTGCCGATTACTCTATTGTCTGGCTGGATTTGATATGACCTATACCCCTGGTCTCCTGAGCGTCATTATGCCCCTGTACAACACGGGTGAACCGTTCATTGCGTGTATGGATTCGCTGATTGCGCAAACCTGGAAGAACCTCGAGATCATCATTGTGAATGATGGTTCTACGGATAACTCAGCGGAGCTTGCTCAGTCTTATGCGGATCGTTATCCGCACGTGCATCTGTTGCACCAGCGCAATGGTGGGGTATCTGCGGCGCGTAATACCGGTATGGAAGTCGCCAGGGGCGAGTACATCGCATACGTAGACGGCGATGATATTGCCTATCCGGAAATGTATGAAACGCTGATGAATATGGCGTTGAAAGATAATCTGGACGTTGCGCAGTGCAATGCTGATTGGTGTATTGCGGAAACCGGCCACACATGGGCATCTATTCCTACCGATCGAATTCGTTCTACCGGCGTGATGACCGGGCCGGACTGGTTACGCAAAGCGTTAGCCAGTCGCCGTTGGCGGCACGTTGTCTGGATGGGCGTATACCGTCATCAGACCATTCGCGACGCCGGACTGACTTTCCTGTCCGGTCTGCACCACCAGGATATTATCTGGACGACGGAGTTTATGTTTAACGCCAAACGTACCCGTTACACGGAAGTCCCGCTTTACAAATACTTCCTGCACGGTGCGTCCGTCAGTCGTCTGCCGCGTACCGGAGAGAAGAACCTGGCTTACCAGCGCCACTACATCAAAATTACCCGTCTGCTGGATAAGATGAATCATGATTACGCCGGACGCATTCCCATTTACCCCGAGTTCAAACAGCAAGTGATTTATGAAGCGCTACGCGTTTGTCATTGCATCCGTAAAGAGCCGGATGAAAAAATCCGCCAGCGTATGATTGCCGAGGTTTTCGTGTCGGGTATGTTCAAGCGCATGGTGAGCAATATTTGCAGCGCTAAGCTGGGTTATCAGGTGCTATTGTGGGCCATCCGCTTTAGTCAGTGGCGCGATAAATCACTGACGCCGCGCCGCCTGGCCCATTTAACGCTGGATATTAAAGACTAATTATTGCCAGCCCTGCCACTGCAGGCGCATGTACTGCACCAGCGTGCTTTGGGTGATGCTTTCACCGAGCACACTGAAGAAGCGGCTGTTGTAAACCGGCTCTATCGGTTTCTTCGGTTTGCACAAATTTACACCGCGGAAAGGGTTACGCGGCGTATCTGGCGTACCGTTCTTCGGCGATGTGAAGTTTGGTCTGGACGTATCCACCTGTGGTTCATTGAGCAGGCTGCTTGGGCGAACCAGTGTGATGTCCGCTGGCAAGTTATAAAGCATCTGCTGCAGAACACGAACCGTCGAAGGGTGTGGGTGCCCAATGGCAATTGCTGAGCCGTTGCGGCGCGCAAGCTCGACGGCACGATTGAACTGACGGCGAATGTCGGCTTCGTTTTGCGTATCATCGAGGAAGACTTTGCGTTTGATGACCTTCACGCCAGTTCCTGATGCTGCGCGCATTGCCTGACTGTTGCCGATGGTCATGCT
Organism: Citrobacter meridianamericanus; assembly: GCF_041320245.1. Classification (NCBI taxonomy): domain Bacteria; kingdom Pseudomonadati; phylum Pseudomonadota; class Gammaproteobacteria; order Enterobacterales; family Enterobacteriaceae; genus Citrobacter; species Citrobacter meridianamericanus. The sequence continues at coordinate 150,683 of NZ_CP101036.1, forward strand.
ATCCAGAAAGTAGAGATCGTAGCGCTCCAGTGCCTGCATCACCTTCTGCATGCCGAACAGGCTGGAGGTCATCGCGCTGCCCATATGGTTGTTCAGTCCGACCGCATTCGGTACTTTGCTGACCGCGTCGCGAATAATTCGCTCAATCTCTTCGCTGCTCATTTCCGGGCGCAAAGTATCTTTCTCTAATGGCTGCTTGCTCAGTGGCGCCATCGGCAGGTGGATCAACACTTCATGCCCGCTGTTATGCGCTTTAGTCGCCATTTCACGCGCATGTGGCGCGTTTGGCAGAACGGCAACAGAGACTGTGGAAGGCATCGCCAGCACCTGATTTTCAGTGTGCGGACGGTAGCCGAAATCATCAACGACGATGGCGAGTTTGCCAGCAAATACAGGTGTTGCGAAGGCCAGCAGGCTGGCGAGAGAGAGTACCAGACGACGAAAATGAGGCAAAACTTATCTTCCCAACCACGGCTGTGGATTGACCGCCTGACCCTGGCGACGAATTTCGAAATAGAGTGCTGGCCTGCCCTGACCGCCGCTGCTACCCACAAGTGCAATAGGTTGCCCGGCGCGAACCTGTGTACCGACGCTGACCAGCGCGCTCTGGTTATAACCGTACAGGCTCATATCGCCTTTACCGTGCTCAACGACCACCACCAGGCCATAGCCCTGCAGCCAGTCCGCGAGAATGACGCGACCATCGGCAATAGCTTTAACTTCGGTGCCTTCGGATGCGCCAATAACCATCCCCTTCCAACGTAGCTCACCCTGCAGCTGTTCGCCATAGCGATGTAGCGTTGGACCACGAACGGGCCAGAATGCCTGGCCGCGCGGCGAACCTAAACCACCGGTACGCGACATCAGAGATTTTTCGCTTTCGGTTGGCTTGTAGGTTGAGCCTTTTCGTGACGCATCCTGCTGCTTATCGCGTACGGCTTGCGCCTCGCGGGCTTCACGTTCTGCGCGTGCTTTGGCTGCGGCTTCGGCGCGAGCAATGCTGTTGCGCAGGCGTGATTCGTTGGCGCGCATTTCGCCCAGTTGCTGCTGACCTTGTTGAATCGATGATTCCAGACCCGAGAGCGTTTTCTGGCGTTCATTACGCGCCTGCTCCAGTTTAGCCTGCTGGGCGCGCTGTTCGTACAGTAACGTCTGCTGTTCGCTTTGCTTATCTTCAAGCTCGGCTTTTTGCGAGTCGACCTCTTCGCGGGTTTGTTTCAGCTGCGCGATAGTTTCTTGCCTCGCCTGGTTCAGGTAACCGAAATAGGCCTGTAGACGTTGCCCGCGCTGGCTCTCTTCACCGCTTAGGATGAGCTGAATGCCGGTGTGTTCGCCCTGACGAAATGCTGCATCGAGCTGGGCTGCCAGGCTGCGTTCTTGTGCGGCCCGCTGTTTTTCCAACTTCGCGAGTGCGGCGTTCATCTCAGCGATTTGCGCATTCAACTGCGCCAGTGAGTTTTGTGTTTCGCGCAGTTGCCTTGCGGCCACGGCGATAGCCTGTTCCTGAGCTTTTAGTTGAGCGAGGAGGGTGGAGCGTTGTTGTTGCTGTTGGCGTACCGCGCGTTCTTTTGCCGCGATATCAGCCTGAATAGATTTAAGCTGATCGCGTTCGTCCGCGTGGGCGGTAAAGGCGCACAGCAATACGCCAGCGCTAAGCGCGCTGGCGTAGAACAAGGGCCTGACTGAAAACTTACGCAGTTTCACGGCCCGGGTGATGGTATTAATCGCCTTTCCCCTCATGGGGAGGGATTATTCCACGATGAACAGCGGCTTACCAGTCATCTCTTGCGGGATTTCCATACCCATCAGCGTCAGCATGGTCGGGGCGATATCAGAAAGTTTGCCGCCTTCAACTGCTTTGACGTTTTTGCCACCGACATAAATCAGCGGAACGGGCAGGTTGGTGTGCGCAGTATGCGCCTGACCGGTGGACGGATCGCGCATTTGCTCTGCGTTACCATGGTCTGCAGTGATCAACAACTGGCCGCCAACGGATTCAACCGCTTTAGCCACCTGCTCAACGCAGTGATCCAGCGCTTCAACCGCTTTAACCGCTGCTTCCATCACCCCGGTGTGACCCACCATATCGCCGTTCGGGTAGTTACAAATGATGGTGTCGTATTTCCCACTCTCAATCGCAGCAACCAGTTTTTCGGTCAGCTCAGCAGAGCTCATTTCCGGCTGCAGATCGTAGGTCGCGACTTTCGGTGAGTTGATCAGAATACGGTCTTCGCCTTTGAACGGCTCTTCTACACCGCCGTTAAAGAAGAAGGTCACGTGCGCGTATTTTTCGGTTTCGGAAATACGCAACTGCGTTTTGTCGTTCTTCGCCATCCACTCGCCAAGGGTGTTGGCCAGAGATGCTGGTGGGTAAGCAACCGCAGTTTTGATGTCGGCCGCGTATTCGGTCAGCATCACAAAGTTGAGGTTAACGACTTTCTTACGGGCGAAGCCGTCGAAGTCAGCGTTAACAAACGCACGGGTGATTTCACGCGCACGGTCAGCACGGAAGTTCATGAAAATCAGCGTATCACCGTCTTCCATAGCAGCTTCAGCCTGGCCTTCAGCACGGATCACGGTGGCTTTAACGAATTCGTCGTTTTCGTCACGGGCATAAGCCGCCTGCAGACCTTCAACAGCTGTAGCGAACTGGAATTCGCCTTTTGCCAGCGTCATCAGGTCATAAGCCTGCTCCACGCGATCCCAACGGTTGTCGCGGTCCATGGCATAGTAACGGCCAATGATGGACGCTACGCGACCTTTGCCCAGTGCGGCAAATTTCTCTTCGAATTTCTGCAGGGAATGTTCAGCGCTGCGCGGCGGGGTATCACGGCCATCAAGGAAAGCGTGCAGATAGATTTTCTCAGCACCGCGTTCAGCGGCCATTTCTACCATCGCCATGATGTGATCTTCGTGGCTGTGAACGCCGCCAGCAGAGAGCAGACCCATGATGTGTACCGCTTTACCGCTATTTTTTGCCTGGTCGACCGCATCGGTCAGCACCGGGTTGGCGAAGAATGTACGTTCTTTGATTTCAACATCCAGACGGGTCAGGTCCTGATAAACGATGCGGCCCGCGCCCAGGTTGACGTGACCCACTTCGGAGTTGCCCATCTGGCGATCGGGCAGACCGACTTCCAGACCAGACGCATCAATCAAGGTATGCGGACGTTTTGCCCACAGAGCATCCATTACCGGGGTTTTGGCATTAAAGATGGCGTTATCCTGGCTGTCTTCACGATAGCCATAGCCATCCAGAATCACCAGTACCATAGGTTTTTTAGAAACCGACATTGCGACAACCTCACACTCAATAGATAAAAAATAATTGCATAATTTTACTACAGCTGAATCGATAAAGTAGCCCCCGAAGATCAAATAATGGGGGATCGCGTGCCAGGGTGAACACTGATTTACATTTTTTTTTCCGTAGCGCCCCGCAAAAATGCAATCCAATGCACGCTCTGGCTGTATTTGCGCCAACGCGCAGGTATACTCCTTTCCTGGTTTTTTTAATCACTGAGTCGGGAGTTGTTACCCCCCATGCAAGAAATTATGCAATTTGTTAGTCGCCACCCTGTCTTGAGTATCGCCTGGATTGCGTTACTGGCGGCTGTATTGTTTACCACGTTTAAGAGCCTGACCTCAAAAGTGAAGGTGATTACGCGCGGCGAAGCTACACGTCTCATCAATAAAGAAGACGCCGTTATCGTCGATTTACGTCAGCGCGACGACTTCCGCAAAGGTCATATCGCAGGCTCTACTAACCTGCTGCCGAGCGAAATCAAAGCCAACAATTTTGGCGAGCTGGAAAAACACAAAAACAAACCTGTTATTGTGGTTGATGGCTCTGGTATGCAGTGCCAGGATTCAGCAACTGCGCTGATTAAAGCCGGTTTTGAGCAGGTATCTGTACTGAAAGACGGCGTAGCGGGCTGGAGTGGTGAGAATCTGCCACTGGTTCGCGGCAAGTAATTTACCCGCCGTTTTTATCCTGCAGGGTAAAAGAACACTGGAGATAAGTCATGGCCAATATTGAGATCTATACCAAAGCAACCTGCCCGTTTTGCCATCGTGCAAAAGCGCTGTTGAACAGCAAGGGGGTGAGTTTCCAGGAACTTCCGATTGACGGCGATGCCGTGAAGCGTGAAGAGATGATCAAGCGCAGTGGCCGTACAACGGTTCCACAGATTTTTATTGATGCACAGCACATTGGTGGTTGTGACGACTTGTATGCGTTGGATGCGCGTGGTGGACTTGATCCCCTGCTGCGTTAAGGCGTACGGATAGTATTTAAAGGACAACACTAAAGGGTTTTCTCAACATGTCAGAACAAAATAACACTGAAATGGCTTTCCAGATCCAACGTATTTATACCAAGGATGTATCTTTCGAAGCGCCAAATGCACCGCATGTTTTCCAGAAAGATTGGCAGCCAGAGGTTAAACTTGATCTTGATACCGCCTCTACCCAACTGGCAGATGATGTGTATGAAGTAGTGCTGCGTGTCACCGTAACGGCTTCCCTGGGTGAAGAAACTGCGTTCCTGTGCGAAGTTCAGCAGGGCGGTATTTTCTCCATCAGTGGTATTGAAGGGACTCAGATGGCGCATTGCCTTGGCGCATACTGCCCGAACATTCTGTTCCCGTATGCTCGCGAATGCATCACCAGCCTGGTTTCACGCGGTACATTCCCGCAACTGAACCTTGCGCCGGTCAACTTTGATGCGCTGTTCATGAACTATTTACAGCAGCAGGCTGGCGAAGGTACTGAAGAACATCAGGATGCCTGATGAACCAAAGTAATGCTTCAATGACTGTGATTGGTGCCGGCTCGTACGGCACCGCTCTTGCCATCACCCTGGCAAGAAATGGCCATCAGGTTGTCCTGTGGGGCCATGATCCGAAACATATCGCGACCCTTGAGCACGATCGCTGCAACGTCGCGTTCCTTCCTGATGTGCCTTTTCCTGACACACTGCGCCTGGAAAGTGATTTAGCCACTGCGCTGGCCGCCAGTCGTAATATCCTGGTGGTGGTGCCGAGCCACGTCTTTGGCGAAGTGCTGCGTAACATCAAACCGCTGATGCGTCCTGACGCGAGGCTAGTCTGGGCGACAAAAGGTCTGGAAGCGGAAACGGGACGTCTGCTGCAGGACGTCGCACGCGAAGCGCTGGGGGATGCTATTCCACTGGCGGTCATCTCCGGTCCGACGTTCGCCAAAGAGCTGGCAGCAGGTATGCCGACGGCGATCTCTCTGGCCTCGACGGACGACACCTTTGCTGACGATCTCCAGCAGTTGCTGCACTGCGGTAAAAGCTTCCGCGTTTACAGCAACCCGGATTTCATTGGCGTGCAGCTTGGCGGCGCGGTGAAAAACGTTATTGCTATTGGCGCGGGGATGTCTGACGGCATCGGCTTCGGCGCGAATGCGCGAACCGCATTGATCACCCGCGGACTGACCGAAATGTCTCGCCTTGGCGCGGCGCTGGGTGCCGATCCTGCCACCTTTATGGGGATGGCGGGTTTAGGCGATCTGGTGCTGACCTGTACCGACAACCAGTCGCGTAACCGTCGTTTTGGCATGATGCTCGGCCAGGGTATGGACGTGCAGGGCGCGCAGGACAAGATTGGTCAGGTGGTTGAAGGCTATCGCAATACGAAAGAAGTTCGTGAATTGGCGCACCGTTTTGGTGTCGAGATGCCAATAACCGAGGAAATTTATCAAGTATTGTATTGCGGAAAAAACGCGCGCGAGGCAGCATTGACGTTATTAGGTCGTGCGCGCAAGGACGAGCGAAGCAGCCACTAGCCGTAAGGAACCGTTTCAATCTAACGACCCGACCCGCGTAGAACGGGTTGGTCGTTTTGCTACCTTCTGGAGTATGCAATGCCGTGTGAAGAACTGGATATCGTCTGGAAAAACATTAAAGCGGAAGCCCGGGCACTGGCGGAATGTGAGCCAATGCTAGCCAGTTTTTACCACGCAACGCTGCTCAAGCATGAAAACCTCGGCAGTGCGCTGAGTTATATGCTGGCGAATAAACTCGCTTCTCCGATCATGCCTGCCATTGCGATTCGAGAAGTCGTGGAAGAGGCCTACGCGGCCGATCCTGAAATGATTGCTTCGGCGGCTTGTGATATTCAGGCGGTGCGCACGCGTGACCCGGCCGTCGATAAATATTCCACCCCACTTCTTTATCTGAAGGGTTTTCACGCGCTTCAGGCCTATCGTATCGGTCACTGGCTGTGGCACCAGGGGCGTCAGGCGCTGGCGATCTTTCTGCAAAATCAGGTGTCCGTTAGCTTTCAGGTAGACATTCACCCGGCGGCAAAAATTGGCCGGGGGATTATGCTCGATCACGCCACCGGTATTGTGGTCGGTGAAACTGCGGTGATTGAAAACGACGTCTCTATTTTGCAATCCGTCACGCTTGGCGGGACCGGTAAATCCGGCGGTGACCGACATCCTAAAATTCGTGAAGGTGTGATGATTGGTGCGGGAGCAAAAATTCTCGGCAATATTGAAGTCGGGCGTGGCGCAAAGATTGGCGCAGGTTCCGTCGTTTTACAGCCTGTTCCCCCGCATACGACTGCCGCAGGCGTTCCGGCGCGCATCGTCGGCAAGCCTGACAGCGATAAGCCGTCTATGGATATGGATCAGCATTTCAACGGGATACATCATACGTTCGAGTATGGCGATGGCATCTGATTTCGAGCTATCTTACTTGTCATCTTGAACCAGGACTGTGCTCGCCATCCTCACGTACTGCGCGCAGTCCATGTTCAACCTGACTGCGCCGATAACGCTCGAAAAGTAAACGTTAAATTCTGCCGTAGGTCGGATAAGGCGTTAGCCGCACCCGACACAAATCAACTACGCAATACCGCGCCAGGATAACCTAACTGGCGCCAGGCTTCATACACCACTACCGACACCGCGTTAGACAGGTTCATGCTGCGACTGTCCGGCATCATCGGAATACGAATTTTTTGTTCGGCTGGTAACGCGTCGAGAATGCTGGCTGGCAGACCGCGTGTTTCCGGGCCAAACATCAGATAATCGCCATCCTGATAGTTTACTGCGCTATGCGCTGGCGTACCTTTGGTGGTCAGGGCAAACAGACGTTGCGGATTTTCTGCGGCGACGAAAGTGGCATAATCAGGGTGGCGCAGCACGGCGGTAAATTCATGGTAATCCAGCCCTGCGCGACGCAGGCGCTTGTCGTCCCAGGTAAAGCCCATTGGCTCAATAATATGCAGACGAAAGCCGGTATTGGCGCAAAGACGGATAATATTGCCGGTATTTGGCGGGATTTCTGGTTCGAACAAAACGATGTTAAGCATACTGCCCCCTTAATAACGGGGGGCAGAATAACAGATATTTAATTCACCCTCACGCGGCATCACCCTGGACCAGAGGAGCCAATGCGGCAGGCAGGCTCTTGCCCAGTTCCTGTACCAGTGAATCGCGGCTGATTTCGCTAATGGATTTCGCACCGGTCAGGGTCATTGCCACCTTCATCTCTTTCTCGATCAGGTTCAGCAGATTCGCCACACCGGCCTGGCCGTGGGTTGCCAGCGCGTACAGGTAAGCACGGCCCAGCAGCACGCTATCCGCACCCAGCGCAATCATGCGCACCACGTCCAGACCGTTGCGGATCCCGCTGTCGGCCAGAATCGCGATATCGCCTTTTACCGCATCGGCAATGGCGGGCAGCGCGCGGGCGGAAGAAAGCACGCCATCTAGCTGGCGCCCACCGTGGTTGGAAACCACAATCCCGTCGGCGCCAAAGCGCACGGCGTCGCGGGCATCTTCTGGATCGAGGATCCCTTTGATCACCATCGGGCCATCCCAGAACTCACGGATCCACTCGAGGTCTTTCCAGGAAATGGACGGATCAAAGTTATTCGCCAGCCAACCGATGTAATCCTCAAGGCCGGTGGGCTTGCCAAGATACGTCGAAATATTGCCTAAATCATGCGGCCGACCGTTCAGGCCAACGTCCCATGCCCATTGTGGATGGGTAACTGCCTGCCAGTAACGACGCAGTGCCGCATTTGGTCCGCTCATACCTGAATGAGCGTCACGATAGCGTGCGCCGGGCGTGGGCATATCGACGGTAAAAACCAGCGTGGAGCAGCCTGCGGCTTTGGCGCGTTCCAGGGCGTTACGCATAAAGCCGCGATCGCGCAGGACGTAAAGCTGGAACCACATCGGACGCTTGATGGTCGGGGCGACTTCTTCAATTGGGCAGACGGATACCGTCGAAAGCGTAAATGGTATGCCTTTGGCATCAGCGGCGGCGGCAGCCTGAACTTCGCCCCTGCGTGCGTACATGCCGCACAAACCGACAGGCGCGAGGGCTACTGGCATCGACAGTTTTTCGTTAAACAGGGTGGTTTCCAGACTAAGATCTGACATGTTCTTCAGCACGCGCTGGCGTAGTGCTACCTCTGATAAATCTTCCACGTTACGGCGCAGGGTATGCTCCGCGTACGCCCCACCGTCAATGTAGTGGAACAGGAAAGGAGGTAGAATGCGCTGGGCTGCGGCGCGATAATCGCTGGCTGCTGAAATAATCATGTGTTGTTCTCCCTGCTAATTTCATTATGGTCACCGGGCAGACGGGTGATACGCGCCTGGCGGGCCTGGTCTTCATCAAAGCGTTTAATGGTGGTATGGACAAAACTGAGATGCGCCATCATTGCCTTTCGCGCGCCGTCGGCGTCCCCAGCGACAATCGCGTCCAGCACAGCAAGGTGTTGTTCTGTGAGCTGTGAAAACACCGGCGGCACCAGGTACATACGTTGGCGACTCTGTTTTACCGAAGACTGCAATACGTCGAAGAAACCACGCATGGTTTGTAGCAACACCACGTTATGCGAGGCTTCAGCGATGGCAAGGTGAAAGCGAACGTCTGCTTGTGAAGCGAGATCCGGATCTTCACTTTGTGTGGCCTCGAAACAGAGCCTGATTTTCTCTTTGTCGGCGGCCGTGGCGCGCATGGCGGCGTGCCAGGCGGTGCTGGCCTCGATGGCGTGGCGGGCTTCGAGAATATCGAAGCTGTAATCAGGGTCGTCCGCCATCAGGCTTTTCAGTGGCTGGACAATGTTTTGTTCGGACCACGGTTCATGCTGCCAACGGATAAACGTCCCGCCGCCACGACGGCTAATCAGCACGCCTTCACTTACCAGCTTGGCTAACGCCTCGCGCAGTGAGTTACGGGATACGCCGAGCTGTATGGCCAGTTGGCGCTCAGCGGGCAATTTCATGCCCGCCTCCAGCTGTTGTTCTTTAATCAGCGCCCGCACACGAGATGCGACCTCGTCTGACAGGCGTCTGGGCATCACTATCATGGAATCATCCAGGTTAAGACATAGGCCTGCAGCGTGGTGATCACACCCACCATACAGGTGAAAATAAGGCTGTGTTTCACGGTAAAGCGGAACAGGTCAGATTCTTTACCCACCAGCCCCACGGCCGCACAGGCGATGGCGATTGACTGCGGGGAGATCATCTTACCGGTCACGCCACCGGTGGTATTCGCCGCAACCAGCAGTACATCAGAGACGCCAATTTGCTGAGCTGCCGTTGCCTGCAGAGCCGCGAACAGTGCGTTTGATGAGGTGTCTGAACCGGTCAGGAATACCCCCAGCCAGCCGAGGAACGGCGAGAAGAAGGTAAAGGCGTGGCCGGTGTGCGCCAGCGCCAATGCCAGCGTTGAAGACAGCCCCGAGTAGTTAGAGATAAACGCGAATGCCAGTACCATTCCGATGGAGTAGATGGGCAGCGCCAGCTCTTTTAGCGTGCTGCCAAAGGTTTGCAGAGCGGCAGACGGCTTCATTTTCAGCCAGACGATTGACAGCAGCGCGGCAAACAGAATGGCGGTACCGGTTGCCGAGAACCAGTCGAACTTGTACACCGCCGCGTAGGCTGTGGCTTCGTGTACCACCGGCGGCATGCGGGCTACCAGTTTGTCGAGGAATGGCACCGGAATATTGACCACCCAGTGGTACATCGTGCCGCCAGGGGCAAACAGCGCTTTAAACGGCGGGATGCTCCACAGTGTGACGGTGGCGGTCAGGAACAGGAATGGAGACCAGGCGCGAACCACCTGTCCAACGGTATAACGGGTGCGAGTCAGCGTCTGATCAACCTGGGAAGCGCCCATGTCGCCAAAGCGGAAGATGCGCACTGGCTGCCAGCGTTTCAGGAACAGCGTCAGGCAGACCAGAGAAACCAGAGAAGAGATGATGTCCGGCAGTTCCGGCCCGATAAAGTTCGAGCTGAGGTACTGCGCGATAGCAAACGAACCACCAGCGACCATTACCGCAGGCCAGGTCTCTTTCACGCCGCGCCAGCCGTCCATAATCGCCATGATCCAGAACAGTACGATAATCGTCAGGAACGGCAACTGGCGACCCACCATCTGGCCGATTTCAAAGCTGTCCAGCCCGGTGACCTGACCGGCAACCAGAATTGGAATACCCATTGCACCAAACGCCACCGGCGCGGTGTTCACAATCAGGCATAACCCTGCCGCATACAGCGGGTTAAAGCCGAGGCCAACCAGCAACGCAGCGGTAATTGCGACGGGCGCACCAAAGCCAGCGGCACCTTCCAGAAACGCCCCAAAACAGAAGCCCACGATGATCATTTGCAGACGTTGGTCAGGAGTGATGGAGAGAATCGACGAACGGATAATGTCGAACTGCCCGGTTTTTACCGAGATTTTATAGACGAATACCGCGGCGATAATGATCCAGGCAATCGGCCACAGACCATAGAAGAAACCGTACACCACAGAAGCCAGCGCGTGATCGACCGGCATTTTGTAGAACAATAAGGCGACCGACAACGCGATCACCACCGTCCACGATGCCGCAACATAGCCTTTCAGCTTGAGCTTAATCAGCGCGAAGAAAAAGAACAGAATAGGTAGCGAGGCAATCAGGCTTGAAAGCCAGATGTTACCGGCCGGGTCGTAGTTTTGTTGCCAGAGATTCATTGCAGGTCTCCTGGGGGCCGCTGACATAATGCAATGAGTCTGTGCTCATCTCTTCGTCACATTATGTGTAAAAGTGGCCCTGCCAATATTGTTGTGTAGGGGTAATGACAATGAATGGTTAATCAAATGTTATTTGTTGGCAACGGTAATGTACGCACATTTTAATGAAATGTGAGGTGTTGGTAGGATCTGACTGAAATTGGTAGGGCCAATTGCGAGGGAAAGCGAAGAACCGGGCAAGCGAGTGTTGCCCGGTGGCAGACTAGAACTCGTTTTTCGCGAAGCCCGTCATCTCTTTCAGGCCCATTTCACGGCCAAGTTCGGTCATCGGGTGAACGACGATCAGGCCGCGCACGCTCTTCTTCAGCTTGCCCATGTCGGCCTGTTCTTTTTTGGTGATGGCACGACGGAACGGGAGTTTGCTGAGCTTTTGCGCTTCTTTGCTCAGCTTCTGACCGTGCACTTCACGCAGTCGTGCGATCTCAGTTTCCAGTGTTTCTTTCTCTTGCTCAAGCTCGGCATATTTGTCGGCGGCTTCAACCAGGGACAGGTCAGCCTGCTGGTGGCGGATTGCGTCAAGACGATCGCTCAGGCGTTTAATTTCGTTTTTTTCGACTTCTTTCATAGGATAGCTTCTGATAAAAATAGGATGAATATCCTATAGTATGCGCGCAGAGCGGGATTATTCACAACTCATCGAAGATAAATAATCAAATGCTGTAAGTATTATTCAGCTAATGGTAATGCTACTTTTTTGATTAATAAGGAACTTTAAGCGATAAGATTGGCTATGGCGCTTTTTGTTGGCAGGTTTATAGCGAAGCACGTTTTCCTCAATATAATCGCCCAACCGATCCTAAACTTAAATGAGAAACCGCACAGGCTGGGTGCGGTTAATACATGGAGGAGGGAAGATTATGGCGAAAATAGGTGAGAACGTTTCGGCTTTAATTGATAAGACGGTCGATTTTATGGCTTCTAGCCAGGCTTTTCGCGAATATTTGAATAAAACACCGCCGCGCGACGTAGTCCCTTCTGAAATACCACAGGAGAACGCGCAGCTGTATCTGCAACGTCTGGCGTACTATCGGCAGCTGTATCGACCGCAGCAGGAAGAGAAGTAAGCCGGCAGGCTCTTATTTTTGAAAGGCTTTTTTTAAGCTGATTTTAGAAATCAGCTCGGTCAGGGAAAGTACCATCGTGGAGCGCACCATTTGCTGGTAGCGCTGGATCTGCATAGCGTGCAAACCTGAGTCTGAGGTATCAAACTGTGGCGGCGGCGGGAGTGCCGCCACGCAGTGAAGTTCGCCAAACGGACCAAGAATCTCGTCGTCGGTGAACGCGTATTCATTGCCGTCATGGTTTAACTCTTCCCGCAGCGCCATCAGCAGTTCCGCATCTTCATACTCCGGGCGGCTGAGTACGCCCAGACCGTAAATGAGTTTCAGACGAACGGAAAGATCGCCCAGCGGTCCATCGCCGTCGAGCAACGGTTCTACAGCATATTTTACCGCATAGTCATCTTTGCGAAATACCTGAAGCACAAGGATATTCACCGCCTCGGTGAGCAGTTCTACGGCGGTGATGAGGAAGCTGCGTACGGTTTTGCCAGCATTCAGACGCTCAAGCACACGATTTTCAAAGGCCTGCGTTTGTTCCATTATTGCCTGCATATCTGACAATCTGTCATTTGGGCGCAGGCTGACCTGCGCCACATTCTCAATCATTTGGTCGCGTTATATGCGTTAACCGCCTCCGCCACCACATCACTATTGGCATCCAGACCGGAAACCTGCGCCAGCGCGGCCTGCGGACCTTTTTCGTCAATCAGCGCGGCCAGTTCCTGTGCCTGCGGATCTTCTTCACTGCGATAATGCATCGCTGCTGCAATACCGGTGACCAGATTCGCGTGCGGCAGGCCGTACTCCAGCGTGCCCAGCAGCGGTTTAATCAGACGATCGCCCGCGCTCAGTTTACGCAGTGGCTGACGGCCAACGCGCTCAACGTCATCTTTCAGATACGGGTTTTCAAAGCGACCGAGGATTTTCTGAATATATGCTGCATGTTTTGCCGCATCAAAGCCATAGCGTTTGATCAGTACCGCGCCGCTCTCTTCCATCGCACCTTTAACCACTGCACGGATTTTCTCGTCGAGAATCGCGTCACGGATGGTCTGATGACCGGTCAATTTTCCGAGGTACGCGGTTATAGCATGCCCGGTGTTCAGCGTGAAGAGTTTACGTTCGACAAATGCCATCAGGTTATCAGTTAATTCCATTCCCGGGATGTTTGGCAGTTCGCCTTTGAATTGCGTTTTGTCGACAATCCACTCACTGAAGGTTTCGACGGTGACCTCCAGCGGATCGTTGGTTGCAGAAGCTGAAGGGGGAACGATGCGATCTACGGCGGAATCGACGAAGCCTACATGTTCTTCAACCCAGGCTTTGTCTTCATCTGCCAGCGCGTTCATGACGTGGCCTTTCAACTGGGTTGTTCCGCGCACCATGTTCTCACAGGCGATGATATTCAGCGGAGTCACGATACCCTGCGCTTTGCGTTTAACCAGCCCTTTGGCGATGGCCGGAGCGATACGCTCAAGCACGACCGGACCGACGGCGGTGGTGACTAAATCTACCTGAGCAATCAGGTCGACGACATCATCGCCGATACTGCTTACGGCGTTGACGCCGGAAACGGTATCAACCTGCTCGTTTTCACCGACCACATGAACCTGATAGCTATGACGGGCATTCAGGGCATCGAGCACGACCTGGTTTACATCTGCGAACGTCAGCTGTATCCCCGCGTCCGCCAGCAGTTTGCCGATAAAGCCACGACCGATATTACCTGCGCCAAAATGTAATGCTTTCATAGTATTAACCTTCATTAATGTTTTTACCCAAGAGGGCTGGGGTGAGGGACTGCATAGATTTCCCCTCACCCAAACCCTCTCCCTTGCGGGAGAGGAAACCGTAGGCCCGATTAGCGTAGCGCCATCGGGCAATGGGGTTTACTTACGACCCGCCAGCAGCTCCAGAACTTCATCCACGCTGGTGGTATGGGCCAGACGTTCGATCACGGATTCGTCATCCAGCGCGTTAGTCAGACTTGTGATCACCTGGATGTGCTCGTTGTTACGTGCAGCGATACCAATGACCAGGCGGGCGATATCGTCTTCTTCTTCACCGAAACGTACGCCTTCTGGATACTGGCAGAATACCACGCCGGTTTTCAGCACGCGGTCTTTGGCTTCAACCGTACCGTGCGGTACAGCGATGGACTCGCCGAGGTAAGTTGGGGTCAGTTTTTCGCGGTCCAGCATCGCCTCGACGTACTCTGGCTCAACGTAGCCGCCTTTCACCAATTGCTCACCGGCAAAGCGAATCGCTTCTTCTTTGTTGGTGGCTTTACGGCCAAGGAAGATATTCTCCGCACCCAGTTTGAACAGGTGGGTATCACCCTCTTCAAAGCTGTCTTTCAGGTGATCGCGGACTTTCTCTTCGTTCACGTTGTGGCGCTGCGCAGCGACCAAACGTTCGGTCAGATTGGAGTACAGACCGCTGTCGAGGAAGTTGGTCAGCGAAATGTGCTGTGCCTGCGGAACCTGGCGCATAGCGCGTTCGGTCAGGTCACGGTGGGTAATGACCAGATCCACATCCGGCGGCAGATTGTTGATCGCGCTATTGGTGACAGAAATCTGAGACAGACCGGCATCCTGCACTTTCTTACGCAGTACGCCCGCACCCATGGCGCTGGAACCCATGCCGGCATCGCAGGCAACAATGATTTTACGCACATGGCTCAGGTCGTTGGTAACGTCACCCGCTGCCAGCTGAGATGCGCCTTTGGATTCCGCTTTCATGTCGTTCATACGACGGGTTGCGGCTTCAATGTCATCTTCTTCTTTCACTTTGCTGGTTTTCAGCAGAATGGCTGAGACCACAAAGGAGACCGCCATTGCAGCACAGATAGCTGCGATGTTAGCGAAGTAAGCGCCCTTCGGCGTCATTGCCAGTACTGCCAGAATAGAACCCGGAGAGGCCGGAGATACCAGACCGCCGTTCAGGATAGTCAGTGTAAATACGCCAGTCATACCGCCGAGAATAACGGCCAGGATCAGACGCGGGTTCATCAGCACGTACGGGAAGTAAATTTCGTGGATACCACCCAGGAAGTGGATGATAGCCGCGCCGCCTGCAGACTGTTTAGCGCTGCCGCGACCGAAGAACATGTATGCCAGCAGAACGCCCATACCCGGACCCGGGTTAGCTTCAATCAGGAAGAAGATGGATTTGCCCATCTCATGGGACTGCTGAATACCCAACGGTGAGAAAATACCGTGGTTGATGGCGTTGTTGAGGAACAGGATTTTCGCCGGTTCAACGAAGATTGACGCCAGCGGCAGCATGTCATGGACAACCATGAAGTTAACGCCTGCCGCCAGGATTTTGGACAGTGCTTCAACCAATGGGCCAATGCCAAGGAATGCCAGAATGGCGAGGATCATCCCGATGATGCCAGCGGAGAAGTTATTCACCAGCATTTCGAAACCGGACTTGATCTTACCGTCTACCCAGCCATCGAAATGTTTGATAGCCCAGCCGCCCAGCGGACCTGCGATCATCGCGCCGAGGAACATCGGCATATCCGCACCGACGATAACGCCCATAGTGGTGATAGCACCGACCACACCGCCACGCTCGCCGCCAACCAGCTTACCACCGGTATAACCGATCAACAGCGGCAGCAGATAGGTGATCATTGGGCCGACCAGCTTCGCCAGCGTTTCGTTCGGCAACCACCCTGTCGGAATGAATAATGCGGTGATAATACCCCACGCGATAAACGCGCCGATATTTGGCATCACCATGTTGCTGAGGAATCGACCAAAGCTTTGCACCTTGATCTTAATATCGGATGACATAAAAACACCCCTTCTTATGTTTGCTGTCGCGCAGGCTAAAAGCCCGAGGTTTGTTAATGTAGCGGCAGGAGGTAGCCGGACCCTGTAGATACTGCGAAATCTGGCACTGAATCGTTCAACTGTCCAGTCGACGACTTTTAGTGTGATCAATGTCACGTAAATATAGGGTTTACGGTATTACTTAATGTGATTTTGATCACAAAATACCAGTATAAAAAAACATCATTACGCAAGAATGCGCTGAAAAAGACACTTAAATGTGAACTTGTTCACGTTTTTGCTTTGGCTGTTTGTTGAGTATTTGTGATCTGCTTCGCAATAAATATTTGCCTGGATTTCTCCTGGTGTGATCTGGCGCGGATTCTGTTTCATCATCCATTTCTTGTTGCTACCTCGCGAGCCGTCAACCTGCAAATTTTTACCCTGATGGGATGGCGAAAATGACTAACTGCAATTATGTTCAAATTACCAGCCATGACTCCTTTCGGCTGCCTGCAATTGAAAGCTCTGATTAGCGTGAATACGAGGCGGGTATGTTTCTAAACTATTTCGCGTTAGGTGTGCTGATCTTCGTTTTTCTGGTTCTGTTTTACGGAATCATCGCTATCCATGATATTCCCTATAACATGGCTAAGAAGCGCAATCATCCCCATGCCGATGCCATTCATACGGCGGGCTGGGTGAGCCTTTTTACACTGCATGTGATTTGGCCGTTCCTGTGGATTTGGGCCACGCTCTATCAGCCAGAACGAGGCTGGGGGATGCAGTCACACATTACGCCAACCGGAAAGGAACCTGACCCTGAAGTTGCCGCGCTGGCTACGCGCATCACCCAGTTGGAAAAAAGACTGGATGGGGAGAAAAAAGACGATAACTCCACCTTTCCGGAGATTTGATCATGGATTTGTTGATTGTCCTGACTTACGTGGCATTTGCCTGGGCCATCTTTAAAATATTCCGTATTCCTGTAAACCAATGGACGCTTGCCACCGCCGCATTAGGTGGAGTGTTTATTGTGGCGGGACTCATCTTATTAATGAACTATAACCATCCGTATACCTTTACGGCGCAAAAGGCGGTTATTTCAATTCCTCTAACCCCGCAGGTCACTGGAATTGTGAGTGAGGTGACAGATAAAAATAATCAGCTAATTAAAAAAGGCGAGGTGTTATTTAAACTCGATCCCGTGCGTTATCAAGCGCGAGTGGATCGACTGCAGGCTGATCTTGTTACCGCCACGCACAACATCGACAATTTGAAAGCCCAACTTTCTGAAGCCGTCGCCAATACTACCCGCGTTTCCGCTGAACGCGATCGTCTGTATAAAGATTATCAACGCTATTTGAAGGGCAGCCAGGCGAAGGTTAATCCCTTCTCTGAAAGCGATATCGACAACGCGCGGCAGAACTACCTGGCACAGGATGCGCTGGTAAAAGGCTCCGTTGCCGAGCAGACGCAGATTCAGAGCCAGTTAGACAGTATGGTCAACGGGGAGCAATCTCAGGTTGCGTCTCTGCGCGCTCAGCTCGCTGAAGCCAAATACAATCTTGAGCAGACTATCGTCCGTGCCCCCAGCAACGGCTATGTTACGCAGGTGCTGATTCGGCCCGGAACCTACGCCGCCGCGCTGCCTCTGCGCCCGGTGATGGTGTTTATTCCGGAACAGAAGCGGCAAATCGTGGCGCAATTCCGTCAGAATTCGTTGTTGCGTCTTAAACCGGGTGATGAAGCGGAAGTGGTCTTCAACGCGCTGCCAGGCCAGGTATTCTCCGGCAAGCTCACCAGAATTCTGCCGGTTGTGCCGGGCGGTTCTTATCAGGCCCAGGGAGCATTGCAGTCTCTGACTGTAGTGCCGGGTACCGATGGCGTGCTGGCCACGATTGAGCTGGATCCCAATGGCGATGTGGATGCGCTGCCGGACGGTATCTATGCTCAGGTGGCGGTCTATTCCGACCATTTCGCTCACGTTTCAGTGATGCGTAAAGTGCTGCTGCGCATGACCAGCTGGATGCATTACCTTTATTTGGATCATTGAGTTGATATTGGATTACACGGATAGAAATTTAACCAAGGTAAAGTGAATTGTTTATATGTTGTAAATAGCAATTCATTTACCTTGGATGTTGAATATGTTTACTTGAGGTTATTCTTTTTTCCCCTCCACCATTCAATCTGACTCATATCCTCGGATATTTATTGATTTACAATAGTCACACTGATCATTTTCGTAAGACATAGAGGAAGTATCGATTGCTTAATAAATTATCTATCAGAGTCTGTTTAAACAGCATGTTGTTTTTTCTTAAACCTTTCTAGCCAGTCGGGAGGAGTACAGCCCAGTTTTTTTATCCCGCTGCTGTTCTGGCAACCGGATAAGCTGTTGCAGATTCAGCGGGTTATCTTCATAAAGCAGATTACCCCATTCGTCATTTTCCGCCCGTCATATCACACGGTTATCGGCATCAATCAGCGCCAGCGGCAGTCTACAATGATGTAGATCTTCCGTTTTGGCTCCATGCCTCTTCCGGCCACACTGCTATTATGCATTTCCTCAGCCAGGATTTACTTTCTCTCACTACGAAGTACTCCATATTGAATCTCGGTGACACATTCGTAAGATTCATTTTTTTAGGAAGATACGCGGTCATACGAGCGTAAGTCGAATTCTCTGCTTTGAAGTATTTTACCATGGATGAATTATCAAGAATTGCCAACAACTGCGCAGGGTCGCTACTCTTTTCCTGAGCAAAAGCACCCCTGATATGGCTTCTCACATTAATATGTGTAATTTCATTATCGTAAAACGCTTTTTTTTCAGCTGCATCCAGCAAGTCCTGCAAGGAGCCTTCGGCAGGATGTATTTCACAAGATGCTAATGCATTAAAATTAATGATGATTGTAAAAAAATTAATAAAAATCGTTTCATTTTCTTGCTCCTCTCATAATTCTCTGAGCACCTTTAACTCCTAATTCAGCCAAATCATCTATCCCTGCCGTTGCAGGTCCTCCGGGGTCATCAAGGTCTGGGAATAAATAAGTCTCTGCGCAAGTATATCCCGCAGGTAATTTATCTATTTGCCAATCTTTTTGTGGGAGGTAATCTCTTGCTGTCTTTGTGTCCATCCCAGGATAGCTGGGATCATCCCACGGTGTGCAGGTCAGGTTTGGTTTCACCCATTTCCGACAATATGGTGTGTAGTCGTAAGGGCTGTGGGCATAGATAGTTCCTTTCTATTTATCTGTACAAAAAACACTCTTTAGTGTGATCTTTCCCTAAGCCCGATGTTGATTTTTAAATTTATTTAATCAAATTTAAAATATGGGACATCTAATTTAATGGGACCGCCATCATCCCTTGACTCAAGAATCCATTCGCCACCATTAAATCCATCATTACTTTTCCACTCAGGAAAAATATCTCCTTTTTTAAATCTACGACTTTCATAAATGCCATACCTTGAGATCATTCTCCAGTATCCTCCAAATGGAATTTTCTGCCCACAGGACCGAATTACAGATCCCACGCCAGCATTATTTTGGTAAAAATATCGGTCTTGTTTTTTTATAAATTCTATATACTTAACAGAATCCGCCAACTCAACACAAGCGATGAGATTTAACCGTTTTCCATTAACTAAATTCCCAAAATCACTGATATTCTTATCTATGTAATAAAATACATTACCTTTAGAAATATCACTATAAATTAAAGAGCTCACTCTATCACTATAATCAAATAGATGTAATGAATCATTAACATCATTGTTATCAACCCCTTGCAAAACATACTTTTTAATACAATAAACCTCCCCCCACTGAGATAATATTGCTCTGCCTCGCAGGATATAATCTGGCTCTGAAGCAAACACTTCACCACAACTCAATAATGAAAGTATAAAGAACATTCTTAACTTCATTTGAGATCCCAAAATTTAATAGCAGTAAGTGTCTGTTTTGGATGTAACGACGGATCATAATATGTACTGCCATCAAGGCATTTAACTCCATCCCAGATAGTAGCATGACCAGTCGCATCACTAAATCCGTCAATGTAAAATATAACAATCCCTTTCTTATTCATTTTCTTAAGTTCATCTAATTGTGAAACTCTCTTTGGAACATATTTAAACATGTCTGCTTTTCCCCAAGCGTACTCAAGGAAAGTTATGAGATTTTCTACGGAATATATGTAATAATATTTACCCCCATCAATCACATATTCATTTCCGCCCTGGAGTATTCTATTCCCACCAATTTTTGTTGTAGGCAACACCGAAACCTTTGATGGAATAAGCATCCCAGACATATTCAAAGCGTAACTGATTCGTAACGCGCATGCGTTACCATATGCGGATGGATTTCTTTTATACTCTCTAAAAGCATGCCCACCGACCCACAGATACGCAAAATATACAGAAGCGGCACTATCCAACGGAGCACCCGTATCTACATTGTTAGGGAATAGGTCCAAATATTTTTCCTTGATGAGGTCATACGGTGGTCTTTTTACAACGACCTTGCCTATGTCTTTACCCTTTTCTTTAACCGTCACTATCCCAGCCATTTAATCACCATAGTAAAGATATATTTTAGAGGAAATATCAGAAAAAATATTCATCGCAATAGCTTCATTATTTTTATTTACATCAGCACTAACAGAAAGGCTATCCTCCGTCCCATCAGGAGTGAAATAAAAAACATCACAACTTACGTTTTCACCTATATCATAATTTAGAGTATGCATATGAAGATTCAAATCAACATAGTGTCTAGATATATCACTAAGCTCTGTTTGTTCTTCACCATAAGACCAGCTAATTGAGGTGATTTTTTTCTCTTTATTATCCTGTTCATCATCCCCACTGCTGGAGTAACCCTGGTCATCGCCCACTCCACTCCCGGCACCGTTATCACCATCGCCACTTCTGTTATCCTTCCCGTCTCCCGCATTATCCGCCAGCGCCTCCAGCGCGCCCGGCTGCATCACCCCCACCGGCGTTCCCGCACTCCCCCCGCCGTTCAGGTTTATCTTCGGCCCCATAATGTCCACGCCGCCCGGGTGGATGACCACAAACGAACCGCCCACCTTCAGGCTTATCCGGCTGCTGCTTTCCAGCACAATATCGTCCTGTACCTTGATCCCCAGCGCGCCGCTTATCTTCTGCGCCAGGTCTCCCTTCACCTCCAGGCTCTTCATCCCTTTCACCAGGCTGACATGGTCGCCGGTGGTGGTCTGCTCCTGTTTTCCCTTCACCGACATCTTCCGGTCATTGCCCACAACCAGCGTCTCGTCATTCCCCACCTGCTCACGCCGGTCGTGCATCACTTCTGTCTTCCGGTCGTTTTTTACGGTCACCGTGTCATCATGACTCACCGTCACCTGACGGTCATTCCCCGTCGTGTTGCGCTGGTCATGCGCGACCGTGACTGTCCGGTCGTGTCCGGATGCGTTTTCTTTACCCACCGTGATGGTCTGCCCGAGTCCCACAGTGATGCTCTGGTTATTGCCGATGGTCTCCGTATGGTCCACCTTCACATCAGTGGTTCGGTTGTTCAGCACCTCCGTATCCATGTTCTTCTGCGCATGGATATAGACCTGCTCATTGCCCGTCGCATCATCGAATTTCAGTTCGTTAAATCCGCCACCTTTGTAGGTCTTCGAGCGGATGGTCATCTGCGTTTTCGTGCCCGGCAGGCTGCCCGGCGAGCGGTTATCCTGGTGGTAGGTGCGGCCCATAATAATGGGCTGGTCCGGGTCGCCGTTCAGGAAATCCACTATCACTTCCTGACCCACACGCGGAATGGCGAGGTTGCCGAATCCGGCACCGGCCCACGCCTGTGACACCCGCACCCAGCAGGAGCTGTCTTCGTTTCCCGGGCAGTAGCGGTCCCAGTGGAAACGCACCCGCACCCGGCCATGCTCGTCGCAGAAGATTTCCTCGCCGGCAGGACCGGTGACAATGGCGCTCTGCGGGCCGTCCACGGCGGGTTTGGGCCGCGGGGAGGCACGCCATGTCCGGTCGGCCGGGATGACGTCCAGGTGGTTACTGAGTGTGGTGCCTTCGCCGGAGCTGCCGTGCTGCGCCTGTGGCTGCCTTCCTTCCAGTACAGAACCGGTGACCTGCCATTCGCGGTTCAGCGTTTCTGACGGGTGACCGGTCAGTGTAAAACGTTTGCCGGGCCACAGTTTCGGGGAGTTGCTCACGCAGGCTGCCGTTTCAGCATCCTGCCGGTGGCCCTCCGCCTGGTAGCGGGCAAAGTCCTGACCATGCTGTACGTCTTTGAAGCGTCCCGGATAATCAAAGATTTCATACTGTGTGCGCTGGCCGTTGAGGTTTTTGGCGTGGTGGCTGAAGTAACCGGGCCATCCGGGGACTTTAAAGGTGTAATCCTGGTTTTCAACTGAGGAAGGGCGAATCTGCGCCCGGTAGCGGAACGCACTGATGCATGCGGTGGTGGCTTCCCGGGTGTTCGGGTTAAAGGGCATTTCGCCGAGTGTGGAGACCCCGGCGACGTCATCGCAGAGCACCAGTTTCTGGTCGGGACCGGTCGGGAGGAACCAGTCAAAGAAGAAAATACCCTCTTCGGCCCACAGGCGGCTCAGAAAATTGAGGTCAGTTTCGCCGTACTGCACGCAGAATTCGCGGGCGGGATGGGGCTCATAAAAGGAAGGCACCCAGTCAGTGACGTCGTTTTCAGCAAGCAGGGTGGCGGAAATAGTCTGGATATCCTGCTGCTGAAAGATGCGGAAGTTCTGCCGCAGCCCTGCCCGCCAGAGCGGGGGCGAAACAGTCAGCTGGTAATTCATCTGCCAGTCGTTGTTCTCCCTGAGCTCCACGCCGGTGATGATGCCGTGAAGATAACGCAGTGCAACAGCCCCCTGCCAGACAGTGAGGGTGGCGTTTTTCTCGAGAAAATCTGTGGCGGTGAGGTCAGGCAGGCCGCTGGCGATATCAACGCAGAGCAAAAAGGGGGTGGAGAGATTCTGGCTGAGGGTGAAGCTGACGACGGCGGTGCTCATCGCCACTAACCCGTCCACGTCGAGCGTAAAGCGCAGTCCCTGCTGTGACATGAGTTACTCCGTGACGTATTCATACTTTTGCAGAGAACCATACGTCCCGAACAATGCAGGGAAAAGTACGTTGTATAAAAAGCAGCTTAAATTCAGAAAACGTTTAGGTCATAAGTAAAACAGTAAGAATGTAAGTCATCACCTGCCATTTACGGCGACCTGAGCCATACTGATATTTTTGTTGGCAAAAAGGACCCGGCATGAAACTCATTGGCAGCTATACCAGCCCTTTTGTGCGTAAAATTTCTATTCTGTTACTGGAAAAGGGTATCACCTTCGAATTTGTGAATGAACTTCCTTATAACGCGGATAGCGGCGTGGCGCGTTATAACCCGCTAGGAAAAGTGCCCGCGTTAGTCACCGATGAGGGTGAGTACTGGTTTGACTCTCCGATCATTGCAGAATACATAGAGCTGCTGGATATTGCGCCAGCCATGCTGCCGCGTGAACCGTTAGCGGCACTCAAAGTTCGTCAACTGGAAGCGCTGGCCGACGGTATTATGGATGCGGGATTAGTCTCGGTACGCGAGCAGGCTCGCCCCGCCGCGCAGCAGTCAGAAACCGAACTGTTACGCCAGCGAGAGAAAATTACCCGTAGTCTGGATATGCTGGAAGGCTATCTGGCGGACGGTACGCTGAAAACGGATACGGTTAACCTGGCTACCATCGCGATTGCTTGTGCCGTCGGTTATCTCAATTTCCGTCGGGTCGCACCCGGCTGGTGTGTGGACCGCCCGCGTCTGGTCAAACTGGTGGAAACGCTCTTTCAACGCGAAAGTTTTGCCCGCACAGAACCGCCAAAGGCTTGATGTGCATGTATGTCCGCCTGAGCAAAGTCACGGTACAATCCTCCCTATATCGATAGCCCTCTCCACGGTGGAGAGGGCCACCAACAGCCAGGCCCTTTCATGACAACCGACATGCGTTCACTCTACAGCCAGCTTCCCGCTATCGATCGTTTATTGCGCGATAGCGCCTTCCCAGCCTTACGTGAGTCTCACGGTCATACCCGGGTGGTTGACCTGCTGCGTCATATGCTCGACGAAGCCCGAGAAGCGATTCGCGACACGCATGCGCTCCCGGCATGGTGTGAGGACTGGGCGCAAGAAGCCAGCGCCCGTCTGGAACGAGAATCGCGAAGCGCGTTGCGTCCGGTGATTAATCTCACTGGAACGGTGCTGCATACCAATCTTGGGCGCGCGTCGCAGGCCGAAGATGCGATCGAGGCGGTGGTGCAAGCAATGCGCACGCCGGTGACGCTGGAATATAGCCTGGATGATGCCGGACGTGGACATCGGGATCGGGCGCTGGCGGATCTACTCTGCCGTCTGACGGGGGCGGAGGATGCCTGTATCGTCAATAACAATGCGGCAGCGGTTTTACTGATGCTGGCCGCCACGGCTAACGGTAAAGAGGTGGTCGTTTCGCGCGGTGAGCTGGTGGAAATTGGCGGCGCGTTTCGTATTCCGGATGTGATGTGTCAGGCCGGATGTGTTCTGCGCGAAGTCGGTACTACCAACCGGACCCATGAGAAAGATTACCGTCAGGCGGTGAATGAAAACACCGGTCTGCTGATGAAAGTCCATACCAGTAATTACAGCATAGAAGGCTTTACGAAGTCGGTGGATGAGGCTGAGCTGGCCGCCATTGGTCAGGAACTGGATGTGCCGGTAGTGGCGGATCTCGGCAGCGGCTCGCTGGTCGATCTCAGCCAGTATGGATTGCCACAGGAACCGATGCCGCAACAGCTGATTGCCGCTGGAGTGAGTCTGGTGAGCTTCTCTGGGGATAAACTGCTGGGCGGGCCGCAGGCCGGGATTATCGTCGGTAAAAAAGAGATGATCGCTCGTTTACAGAGTCATCCGCTGAAACGCGCATTACGGGCTGATAAAATGACGCTGGCAGCGCTGGAAGCGACGCTGCGGCTCTACCTGCACCCGGAAGCGCTGGCGCAGAAGTTGCCGACGTTACGCCAACTCACTCGCTCGCAGGAGGCTGTCCACGCGCAGGCACAACAATTACAGGCGCGGCTTGCTGAGCATTACGGCGATGAATTTGCCTTGAACGTCATGCCTTGCCTGTCGCAAATTGGCAGCGGCTCGCTACCGGTTGATAGGCTGCCCAGCGCAGCATTAACCTTTACCCCTCATGACGGGCGCGGTAGCCGCCTCGACGCACTGGCCGCCCGCTGGCGTGCGGTGCCCGTGCCGATCATTGGCCGAATTTATGATGGCCGTATGTGGCTGGATCTGCGCTGCCTTGAAGACGAGACCCGGTTTATGGAGATGATGCTGAAATGATTATTGCAACCGCCGGACACGTTGACCACGGAAAAACAACGTTATTACAGGCGATTACCGGCGTGAACGCCGACCGTCTGCCGGAAGAAAAAAAACGCGGCATGACCATCGATCTCGGCTATGCCTACTGGCCGCAGCCGGACGGGCGGATACTGGGATTTATCGATGTGCCCGGACACGAAAAGTTTCTGTCTAACATGCTGGCGGGTGTTGGCGGCATCGACCATGCGCTGCTGGTGGTGGCGTGTGATGACGGCGTGATGGCGCAAACGCGTGAGCATTTGCAAATTCTGCAGTTGACGGGCAATCCTCAGATCACCGTGGCGCTCACCAAGGCCGATCGCGTGGATGAAGCTCGCATCAAGGCGGTGCGTGCCGAGGTGCACACCACACTTGAGAACTATGGCTTCGCGGATGCGGTTCTGTTTGTGACGGCCGCCAGTGAAGGCCGTGGAATCGAAGAACTACGCGATCATTTGCTGCAATTGACGTCGCGTGAGCATGCCTGCGATCGCAGCTTTCGCCTGGCGATTGACCGTGCCTTTACGGTCAAAGGTGCGGGGCTGGTGGTGACCGGGACGGCGCTTAGCGGTGAAGTGAATGTCGGTGACACGTTGTGGCTCACCGGCGTCAACAAACCGATGCGCGTACGTAGTCTGCATGCGCAAAATCACGCCACCGATCGCGCACAGGCGGGGCAACGTATTGCGCTGAATATTGCCGGTGATGCGCAAAAAGAAGAACTTAACCGCGGCGACTGGCTGCTTTCTGATGCGCCGCCAGAGGCGTTTACCCGCGTGATTGTCTCTTTAGAACATGCGGCACCGCTGATGCAGTGGCAACCTCTGCATATTCACCACGCTGCCAGCCACGTTACCGGGAGAATCTCGCTGCTTGAAGGGACGCTGGCGGAACTGGTGTTTGATACGCCGCTCTGGCTCGCCGATAACGATCGTCTGGTGCTGCGCGATATTTCGGCCCGCACGACGCTGGCTGGCGCCCGCGTGGTAACGCTCAATCCGCCGCGTCGCGGGAAGCGTAAGCCGGAGTATTTACAATGGCTGGCGGCGCTGGAGAAGTCGCAAAGTGACGGTGACGCCCTGGCTCTACATCTGACGCGTGGAGCGGTGAATATTCCCGACTTCGCATGGGCGCGTCAGCTCAACGGTAACGGCATGCGTCCGTTGATTGAGCAGCATGGCTTTATTCAGGCGGGATACAGTCTGTTGGATGCCACCGTTGCCGCACGCTGGCAGCGCAAAATCCTCGATACGCTGGCGACTTACCACGACCAGCACCGTGATGAGCCAGGACCTGGGCGCGAACGCCTGCGCCGGATGGCTTTACCAATGGAAGACGAAGCACTGGTGCTGCTGCTGATTGAAAAGATGCGTGAGAGCGGCGTCATCCATAGTCATCATGGCTGGCTGCATTTGCCCGATCATAAGGCCGGTTTTAGCGATGAGCAGCAGGCTATCTGGCAAAAAGTAGAATCACTTTTTGGTGATGAGCCATGGTGGGTACGCGATCTGGCAAAACAGACCGGTACGGATGAGCAGATAATGCGTATGGCGTTACGGCAAGCGGCGCAGCAAGGCATCATCACCGCGATCGTTAAAGATCGCTATTACCGTAACGATCGGATTGTGGCTTTTGCCAATATGATCCGCGAGCTGGATCAGGAGAAAGGATCGACCTGTGCTGCCGATTTCCGCGACAGGCTTAACGTTGGACGAAAATTGGCTATTCAGATTCTGGAATATTTTGACCGCATTGGTTTTACGCGTCGTCGGGGAAATGATCATTTATTACGCGATGCATTACTGTTCCCTGAAAAGTAATGAAACAATTAATTCAGGAATTAAATGAATTAATACAAAATAGATATTGAAAGAAATAAGCACATTAGATTATGAACCTAATGTGCTTTTTAATTGTGGGTGTTATTAAAATAACAACCACGATCATATTTTGTTGGATATTTCACTCGTATGCTTCCTGACTCTTTAGAGTAATTAAGGATCGTACAATGGCTGCTTCAACATTTTTTATTCCTTCCGTGAATGTAATTGGCGCTGATTCATTAAAAGACGCAATGAATACAATGGCGGAATATGGTTTTCGCCGTACGCTGATTGTCACGGATGCCATGCTGACGAAATTAGGTATGGCTGGCGAGATTCAAAAGGCATTACAGGAACGTGATATTTTCAGCGTAATTTACGACGGTACGCATCCTAATCCCACGACCAGCAACGTTGCCGCTGGCCTGCAAATGTTGACAGAAAACGAATGTGATAGCGTTATTTCTCTCGGCGGCGGTTCTCCGCACGATTGTGCGAAAGGTATCGCTCTGGTGGCCGCTAACGGCGGCGATATTCGCGATTACGAAGGTGTAGACCGTTCTGCAAAACCGCAGTTGCCGATGATCGCCATTAACACCACCGCGGGCACGGCATCAGAAATGACCCGTTTCTGTATCATTACGGATGAAGTACGCCACATTAAAATGGCGATTGTCGATAAGCACGTTACGCCGCTGCTGTCGGTTAATGACTCCTCGCTGATGGTCGGAATGCCGAAGTCTCTGACGGCGGCTACCGGTATGGATGCGTTGACCCACGCTATCGAAGCCTACGTGTCAATTGCCGCCACGCCAATTACCGATGCGTGTGCGCTGAAAGCGGTCACCATGATTACACAAAACCTGCCGGTCGCCGTTGAAGAGGGCAGCAATGCTCAGGCGCGTGAAGCCATGGCTTACGCGCAGTTTCTCGCGGGCATGGCCTTTAACAATGCCTCTCTGGGTTACGTACACGCTATGGCGCACCAGTTGGGTGGCTTCTACGATCTGCCGCACGGCGTATGTAATGCTGTGTTGCTGCCACATGTGCAGGTCTTCAACAGCAAAGTAGCTGCCGCTCGCCTGCGCGATTGCGCAGGGGCAATGGGCGTGAACGTTGCTGGTTTGAGCGCAGAGCAAGGGGCAGAAGCCTGCATTACGGCGATCCGCGAACTGGCGCAGAAAGTGAATATTCCGGCTGGTTTGCGTGAGCTGAACGTGAAGGAAGAGGATATTGCCGTACTGGCGACCAATGCCCTGAAAGATGCCTGCGGCTTCACTAACCCGATTCAGGCGACTCATGAAGAAATCATGGCGATTTATCGCGCTGCCATGTAATTCGTGATACCTGTCGTAAAGCAGTAAATGGCTGGCGAATAATTCGCCAGCTCCGTCTACCCTTGTAGTACCCCTACAGCAAGGAGACGGTCATGACCAACAACCCCCCTTCAACGCGTATTTATCCCGGCGAGTATGGTTACCCTCTGAAGTTAAAAGCCCGATACGATAACTTTATCGGTGGTGACTGGGTCGCCCCTGTGGACGGCGAGTATTACCAAAACCTGACGCCGGTAACCGGGCAATTACTGTGCGAAGTGGCCTCTTCCGGCAAAAAGGATATCGATCTGGCACTGGATGCCGCGCACAAAGTAAAAGACAAGTGGGCGCAAACATCCGTGCAGGACAGGGCGGCGATTCTGTTCAAAATCGCCGACCGTATGGAGCAAAACCTGGAACTGTTGGCGACGGCAGAAACCTGGGATAACGGTAAACCCATCCGTGAAACCAGCGCGGCAGACGTGCCGCTGGCGATTGATCATTTCCGCTATTTCGCTTCCTGTATTCGTGCGCAGGAAGGGGGAATAAGCGAAGTTGATAGCGAGACCGTGGCTTATCACTTCCATGAACCTCTCGGTGTGGTAGGACAAATTATTCCGTGGAACTTCCCCTTGCTGATGGCCAGTTGGAAGATGGCGCCTGCGCTGGCAGCGGGTAACTGCGTAGTGCTTAAACCTGCCCGCCTGACGCCACTGTCCGTACTGCTGCTGATGGACGTTATCGGCGATCTGCTCCCACCTGGCGTGGTGAACGTGGTAAACGGCGCGGGTGGGGAAATTGGTGAGTATCTGGCGACGTCTAAACGCATTGCGAAAGTGGCGTTTACCGGTTCAACGGAAGTTGGGCAGCAGATCATGCAGTACGCCACGCAGAACATTATCCCTGTGACGCTGGAGCTGGGTGGGAAATCACCCAA
This sequence comes from Citrobacter meridianamericanus, assembly GCF_041320245.1. Lineage (NCBI taxonomy): Bacteria > Pseudomonadati > Pseudomonadota > Gammaproteobacteria > Enterobacterales > Enterobacteriaceae > Citrobacter > Citrobacter meridianamericanus. The sequence goes on from NZ_CP101036.1 coordinate 180,087, forward strand.
CATCTTCTTCGCTGACGTGATGGATGAAGAAGATGCGTTTTTTGACAAAGCGCTGGAAGGTTTTGCGCTGTTTGCCTTCAACCAGGGCGAAGTGTGTACCTGTCCAAGCCGTGCGCTGGTACAGGAATCCATTTACGAACGTTTTATGGAAAGAGCCATTCGCCGCGTGGAGAGTATTCGTAGCGGTAATCCGTTAGACAGTGTGACGCAGATGGGTGCGCAGGTGTCGCATGGTCAACTGGAAACCATACTGAATTACATCGACATTGGTAAGAAAGAAGGGGCAGATGTTCTCACCGGTGGGCGGCGCAAGCTCCTCGATGGCGAGTTAAAAGAGGGTTACTACCTCGAACCGACCATTCTGTTTGGCAAGAACAACATGCGAGTTTTCCAGGAAGAGATCTTCGGACCGGTGCTGGCCGTCACGACCTTCAAAACCATGGAAGAGGCGCTGGAAATCGCCAATGACACTCAATATGGGCTAGGCGCTGGCGTCTGGAGCCGTAACGGTAATTTGGCGTACAAGATGGGCCGTGGGATTCAGGCGGGGCGTGTATGGACCAACTGCTACCACGCTTACCCGGCACATGCGGCGTTCGGCGGCTATAAGCAATCGGGCATCGGACGCGAGACGCATAAGATGATGCTTGAGCATTATCAGCAAACCAAGTGCCTGCTGGTGAGCTACTCGGATAAACCGCTGGGGCTGTTTTAATTTCTCATCACTTATTGCCCGGTTTTGCGCCGGGCATATCTTTATTCTTCAGTTATATATAAACCCATATGTCGTTATATAAATAAGATAATTGCACTTCATATACATACTCATCTACTATCATTCAATCTATTTGTTAATCTAAATAGAATTCTTATTTGTTATTTCAATCTCTGAGGCAAATATGTTTCTTGATTATTTTGCATTAGGAGTGCTTGTTTTTGTATTCCTGGTCATTTTTTATGGGGTTATTATTCTGCATGATATTCCCTACCTGATTGCAAAAAAACGTAACCATCCTCATGCCGACGCAATACATGTTGCGGGCTGGGTGAGTTTGTTCACCTTACATGTTATTTGGCCTTTTTTGTGGATCTGGGCAACACTGTATCGCCCGGAGCGAGGCTGGGGGATGCAGAGCGCTGATTCTTCCCTTATTCAACTGCAGGAACGGGTAGCTGATCTGGAAAAGAAACTGGGTGAGGTTAAGACCTCTCCGGCGGAGTAATATCGATGGATTTACTGATCGTTTTGACCTATGTGGCGTGTGCGTGGTCAATATTTAAAATATTTAAAATTCCTGTCAACAAATGGACCGTGCCCACTGCGGTATTGGGCGGTATATTCATTGTTTGTGGACTGATACTACTGATGAATTATAACCATCCGTATACCTATAAGGCGCAAAAGGCGGTAATTTCTATTCCCGTAGTGCCGCAGGTAACGGGTGTAGTAACAGAAGTGACGGATAAGAAGAATACGCTGATTAAAAAAGGCGAAGTTCTGTTCAAGCTTAATCCGGGGCGTTATCAGGCACGGGTTGATCGCCTGAAAGCCGATATTGTTACAGCACAACATAAAGAGCAGGCGCTGGTGGCGCAGTTGGACGAAATGAAAGCCAACACGCAGCGGGCTAAGGCTACCCGTGACAAGCTGGCGAAAGATTACCAGCGTTATGTGCAGGGGAGTCAGGCGAAGGTGAATCCTTTTTCTGAACGCGATATCGATGCGGCGCGGCAAAACTATCTGGCGCAGGAAGCGTCGGTGAAATCCTCTGTCGCAGAGCAGCAGCAAATACAAAGCCAGTTAGACAGCCTGATAATGGGTGAGAATTCGCAAATTGCCAGCCTGAAGGCACAACTGGCTGAGGCGGAATTCAATCTGGATCAAACCGTGGTTCGTGCGCCCAGCGATGGTTACGTTACGCAGGTGCTGATGCGTCCCGGAACCTATGCCGCTGCGTTACCGATGCGTCCGGTGATGGTGTTTATCCCGGATCAAAAACGGCAAATTATCGCCCAGTTCCGTCAAAACTCGCTGCTGCGTCTGGAACCAGGTGATGAAGCTGAAGTGGTGTTTAACGCGCTGCCGGGTAAGGTATTTCGCGGTAAACTGGCTGCGATTAGTCCGGCAGTGCCGGGCGGCACATACCAGTCGAACGGGGCGCTGCAATCTTTAAATTCCACGCCTGGTTCGGAAGGTGTGATTGCCACGATTGAGCTGAATGATAATGCGGAGGTTAGCGAGTTACCTGATGGGATTTACGCGCAGGTCGCCGTTTATTCAGACCACTTCGAACATGTGTCAGTCATGCGCAAGGTCTTGTTGCGCATGACCAGTTGGGTGCATTACCTGTATCTCGATCATTAAAATCAGGCTATTTTGCTTACTCAGTCTGCTGTTTCTGCGACTGAGTAAGCTGCCGGCGAATTTCCCCCAACATCTCATCAAGAATAAACTGTACTCGCCAGGGCTGGTATTCGCGTTTGCGGAAAATCGCCACCAGATCCAGCCACCATTCATATTGTTCAGTGAAGCACGGAACCAGCAGTCCGGCTTCAATATCTTGCTGTACGCTGGTATTTGGCGCAAAAACAATACCAAGATGGTTACGTGCCAGTGCCAGTGCGGACTGCGTATTATCGCAAACGTAATTCCCTGTCACACGATAGTCGCGCATCTCCTTACTTTCGAGAGTGGTGAATCGCCAAATATTTGCATCGTCAATCATCATTGAATCAATCAAGATACAGGAGTGGTGTTCAAGGTCTTCGGGGCAGTTAATAGGATGGTTTCTGAGATACTCCGGACTGGCAAAAGCCATCACTGCATATTTCGTTATGAAACTCGCAACCAATGACTCATCTTTTGGACGAGCGTAGGTAATTAAAACATCACAATCATCCGGAAAATCAACGCCTTCATAAAATGCTTTACGTTCCAGATTACATGTTTTTAGTGTAAGAGAAATACCGCCAATGTTTTTTATTTCTGCAATAACTTTTTGTGATAAGTAAGAAATTATCCCAGTTGGCGCATAAACTGTGACTCGCCCGCTTTTTTCATGCTTATAATCAGCAATGAAATTATTCAGCTGTTCGGTTCTGTCCAGCATGTCGTTGATGTAGGGAAGCAGTGCCTTGCCAAACGGAGTAAGGGTGAGTTGTCGGGTGGTTCTGTCGAAAACTTTTAACCCTACTTTTGATTCAAAATCAGCAAGATATTTGCTGACGTTGGCTTGCGCAATGCCGAGGATGGTCGCTGCGTGGCTGATGTTCTCACTGGCAGCGATTACCGAGATAATCTTCAATTCCCGGTGTTTGAGTTGTAATTTATTCATCGCAAAGCCCAATATATATATGATTTTATATATTACTATATAAATATGAATGTTGCATCGATGAAATTGTAAGCATTATTATGCACGCGCTTTGTAGCTTATTTTAAAATGGAAAGTTGGCATGTTAATTAAACGCAATGTTGTGGCGCTAATTGCTTTTTCTTTTATGGCGAGTGCATCAGCCGCAGAATTTTCTCTTGGCGGTGGCGCTGTATATAATGAATCACCTTATCGTGGATATAATGATAATGTTCACGTTGCACCGCTTGCCAGTTATGAAAGTGAATCCTTTTATTTTAGGCAAACAACGTTAGGTTATATTCTTTCAAAAAACGAAAGTAATGAATTTAGTATTACTGCCTCATATATGCCGCTTGAGTTTGATCCAGGCGATAACGACGACCATGCGATGAAAATGCTGGATAAGCGTGACGCTACCGCGATGGCAGGTGCAGCATGGTATCACCATGAAAGATGGGGCAGCGTGAAAGTCTCCGCCGCAGCGGATGTGCTGGATAACAGCAACGGTTGGGTCGGGGAATTATCTCTGTTCCGCCAGATGCCGATGGGCAAGCTGACGCTGACGCCGGCGATTGGCGTGCTCTACTATGACGAAAACTTCAACCAATATTATTACGGTATCTCTGGCAATGAATCCCGCCGTAGTGGGTTATCAAGCTACTCCCCTGGCGACAGCTGGACACCGTATGTTGCACTGACCGCGAAATACGCTTTGACCAGCAACCTGACGCTGCTGGCCAGCGCCAACTACAGTGCGTTGCCGGATGACATCAAAAATAGCCCGATGGTTGATCGTGACGACAGCTTCACATTCCTGACCGGGTTAACCTGGCGTTTCTGATTCTCACCCGTTTGTCCTCAGGGAGGAGGGCAATCTTTTCAGTGCGCCAGGCCGGATAAAGCGCGAAGCGTCATTATCCGGCACGTTTTCAATTACAGCTCATTCACCCAAATACGCATTTCGCCTTCACCACGATTCGCCCAGCTAAACCACGGAATAAACGTCAGCGTATGCGCCTGACGCAAAGCCGGTGAAACATCGTAGTGCCACAAGGATTGCTGTGAGGCGTTGGCACTACTTTGCTTCACACCTTCAGCCTGAATTAACATCTTATGGCTGAACAAACCTTTACCTTCGAATACCCGGAATTCACTCTCTTTCGGCAGCCACAAATTATGTAGCTCCTCACCGTTGTCGGCCTGCTCCAGGCAATACACCAGCGGCCCACGTTGAATGGCGACCTTCCCTGCCACATGGCGCATCAGTGGATTTCCGTACACCCGACGTACCGGCATCGGCAGGGTCAAACTGAGCGTATCGCCTTCCTGCCAGGTTCGGCTGATGTGCAAATAGCCTTTGCGAATATCCTGCGCAACCGGCTGACCATTCAACAAAACCTGCGGTGCGGAGCACCAGTCTGGCAGGCGCAGAGCGAGGGTGTGATACACCGATTGCGGTGATTCGATGGCGATTTTTACCTGTTCATGCCATGGGTAATCCCCGCTAATACGTAGCTTAAGCGAGCCATTTGCAACAGGGACCTCCATGCTATTGCCCACGTACATATTGATATACAGCGCATCCTGACGTGGCGTGTAGAGGTAATGACCAATTGAGGTTAACACGCGGGCGATATTCGGTGGACAGCAGGCGCAGCCGAACCAGCGCTGGCGAACGGGCTTCACGTGGTCATAAATATGATTGAATTTTAATGATTTAGGGTGTACTTCCAGCGGATTAACGTAGAAGAAATGCTTGCCGTCGAGCGCCATACCTCCCAGCACCGTATTATACAGGGCGCGTTCCATCACGTCGGCATACTGACTGTCGGCCTCCATTTCCAGCATTCTCCGGGCGAACATCATCAGGCCTATTGAGGCGCAGCTTTCTGCGTACACTGAGTCGTTAGGCAGATCGTAATCGCCGCTAAACGCTTCGCCACTGCTTTGCGAGCCGATCCCGCCGGTAATGTACAACTGGCGCTGGGCCATGTTTTTCCACAGACGCAAGCAATCCTGGCGCTTGCCTTCGTCCTGACTTAAGCGTGCCAGATGCGCCACGCCGGTCATCAGGTAGACAAAGCGTACCGCGTGACCAATAGCCTTTTGCTGCTCTGAAATCGGTTGGTGTGCCTGGCTATAGGGCTTATCTTTCACCATCCACGCCGGGCCGTAGGTGTGCCAGTAAGAGGTTTGGCCGCGTTTCTCGTACTCTTCGTCATAGAAATGAGGCTGTGTGCCGCGCTGTTCAACAAAGTAATTTACCAGCGCCATATAGCGAGGTTGCTGGGTCACTTCGTACAAGCGCATCAGCGCCAGCTCGATTTCCGGGTGTCCGGGGTAGCCGTGCAGTTGATTCTCCCCGAGTCCAAACACGCTGTCGATGTGATCCGCCAGGCGACACACCACCTCTAACAGACGGCGCTTTCCCGTTGCCTGGAAGAACGCGACACCCGCTTCAATTAAATGACCGGCACAGTACAGCTCATGACATTCGGCGAGGTTGGTCCAGCGTTCATTCGGGGCTTTCACCGTGAAGTAAGTATTGAGATAGCCATCTTCACACTGCGCTGCGGCCACCAGTTCAATGACTTCATCGGCCGTTTTCTCAAGTTCCGCATCGGGTTTCTGACACAGCGACCAGGCAACGGCCTCCAGCCATTTCGCCACGTCGCTATCCTGAAAAACCATCCCGTAAAACTCACCATCCTGCAGACCTGCGGCGATACGGAAATTCTCTATCGCATGGCTGGGTTCCGCCTCTGCAATGCGGTCATTGAGCGCATCCCACTGATAGGGGATCACCACGTCGCGCACCAACTGCTGATATTGTCCGAGGAACGGATCGCTGACTGTGAGCTTATGCAGGTCGACTTCCAGTACGTTCATTTCGTGCTCCTTAAGGCTGTACATGACGCTGACGCAGATCGGTGGCAATGCGCGACATCATCGGGTTACTGAGTTTGCAGATGCGGATTGACAGCGCCAGCAGCAGGTGGAACAGCGCGGGCAGCAGCGTTTCCATTGCGGTAATCCCTTGCAGCGAACTGGCGGTTTGGTTACCGGCGCCTGGCTGATAGGCGACAAAAATAAATAGCAGGCTGATGATCCCTGCACTTGAGGCCCAGGCCAGCTTGATGAAAAACAGATTGAAGGCGAAATTCATGCCGGAGGAACGCACGCCGGTTTTCCACTCGCCGTAATCGTCGGCGAAGGCCATCAGTGAGAAGTGCAGCGGCAGCGTGAAGCCTAAAATAATGCCGTTACCGAGGATGACTGCCAGCCACAGTGTCTGATGAGCCGGGCCGGTTGGCAGGAACCACATCAGTATCGCCAGGGCCGTCAGCACCAGGTTGGTGTAGTAATAGAGTTTGACGGTATCAATGCGGCGGGTCAGGGGGCTGACGATCACTGACCCGATGATGGACGCGAAGGTGACCATGGTGAAAAACAGCGACGTATAGGCGGTGCTGCCTTCCAGCACGTAGGTAATAAAATACATGTACCCGCCGCCGCGAATATTAAAGACGTTGATCAGCAGGAAAGACATTACCAACATCAACAATAGCTGATCGTTTTTGCGCAGTCCGCCAATGTGCTCACGCAGGGTAAATTTTCCCATCATTGCCAGCGGCACACGCTCGCGCACCCAGAAGAAGCAGCACAGGAACATCACCACCGCAATGGCACACAGGATGCCCACGCCAAACTGATAACCCTGCGCGGCATTGCCCTGACCCAGGACATCCACCATCCACGGCAGGCCAACAGAGACCAGGAATCCCGCTACACCGCACAGCACGAAGCGCCAGGACTGGCAGGCGATCACTTCATTGTGGCGAGTCGTCATCGTATTGATCAGCGCACAGTACGGCACGTTGATGGCGGTATAGCTGACGGAGAGTAGCAGATAGGTGCCGAACGCCCAGGCGATTTTGACGCCCATGCTGGCGTCCGGGACGGTAAAAGTCAGTACGCCAATAATACCAATCGGAATCGCAACCCACAGTTGCCACGGGCGAAAGCGCCCCCAGCGGCTTTGCGTACGGTCGGCCAGCACGCCCATGACGGGATCGGAAATGGCGTCAAATATACGCAGGGCAATAAATAATGTGCCGACCAGCGCAGGCGTTAACCCGAAGACATCGGTGTAGAAAAATGTCAGGAAGTTCATGATCAGGCAGGTAATTACCGTCCCGCCAGCATCGCCTAGCCCATAACCAATTTTTTCACGCAGGGATAATTTGTCGTCCTGGGCACGCTGTGCCAAATCAGATGTTGTAATCGGAGCCGAAGTCATAAATAACTCCCGGAGAGGATGTTCAGAAAGTTTCCCGCTACGTTGCGGGTTATTTGTTTGTAATTTGCAAAATACGTTATTTATTCTGCACGAAATGTTTGGGTCAACAAGGGAAGAGAAAAGTATAAAAAGATGACAATTCCGACTTCATTATAAAAATGTGATTTCGATCCAGCGGAAAGCTAATTTATCGTGAATAATCAATGATAAATAGCAGTTTAAATAATGTAAAAAGCGGGAATTTGAATATATATGCTCGAATTATCCATGTCTCTTCCGATTAAAGTGCAAAATGGTGGGCTATTTATTTCCCGGGGCGTGGGCAGTCATCCTGCGCGACGATTGCAATCCTGGGAAATTATCTTTGTTGAAAAAGGGACATTAACGATTCGCGAAGGCCAGACAGTTTTTTGCGTGAATGCCGGAGAAAGTTTGCTGCTGTGGCCACAGCGATCGCATATTGGCGTTGGGCAATTTCCGGCTGATTTGAAATTTTACTGGTTGCACTTTGAGGTCACAGCAGAAAATGAAGCATCAATAGCAGGATCGTTACTTGCTATACCTCAGCATTCCCGGGTGGGTGAGCCACAATATATTATTTCGTTGTTTCGCCAGTTCTTACGTGAACAGGAAAATATTCATCGCAGCATGGCGCTGGAACTGATTCTACTGCTGATTTTGCAGCAAATATCCGCAGCCGCCAGCGAGCAACCCGTCGACAGCCCCGGGAATGCCCTGGCCTGGAAAGCACAGCAAATTATTCACACCCGGTTTCACCTGCCGATTTCCGCCTCAACGTTGGCGAAAGAACTGCATTGCAATGCGGACTATCTGGGGCGCGTTTTTCGTGGCGCTTTTCGTCTGACGTTAACCGAAGCGTTGCATCGCCAGCGGGTGAGGGCGGCAGAAAAACTGCTGATCAGTGACTCGCTATCGCTTACTGAAGTGGCAATGAAATGTGGGTTTAATGACGTGGGCTATTTTCGCAAAATCTTCCGCAAACACACCAGCCTGACGCCCGCGGCGTGGAAACGGCGCTATTGCAAAGAACATATCAATAGCGCCTGACCCGTTATTGCCCGTAATACGCATTTGCCCCGTGTTTGCGCAGATAATGTTTATCCAGCAACTCAGACTGCATATCCGGCAACTGCGGGGCTAACTGGCGAGAGAACAACCCCATGTATGCGCACTCTTCGAGCACCACGGCGTTATGCACCGCGTCTGCCGCGTCTTTACCCCAGGCGAACGGTCCGTGGGAGTGCACCAATACCGCCGGAACCTGCAGCGGATTGAGATCGCGTTGCTCGAAGGTCTGAATGATCACCTCTCCGGTTTGATATTCATATTCGCCGTTGATCTCTTCAGCGGTCATCAGACGGGTACACGGAATAGAACCATAGAAATAATCGGCATGCGTGGTGCCCCATGCCGGGAGATCCAGACCCGCCTGCGACCAGATCGTCGCGTGGCGAGAATGGGTATGGACGATCCCGCCGATCTGTGGATAACGACGATACAGCGCCAGATGGGTTGGCGTGTCGGACGACGGTTTTTTGTTGCCTTCCACCACGTTGCCGCTGGCAATATCCACCACCACCATGTCGTCGGCGGTCATCACGTCATATTCCACGCCGGATGGCTTAATCACCATCAGTTTACGTGTTTCATCCACTGCGCTGACGTTGCCCCAGGTAAAGGTAACTAAGCCATGAGCCGGAAGCGCCAGGTTTGCCGCCAGCACCTCGGCTTTCAGTTGTTTTAACATTGAAATCCTCCTTCCTGCATGCGTGCTTCTATCCAGCGCCGTGCCTGGATAATTTCCAGTACCGGCTCTTTCGCTTTTTCAGTCCACATTTCAATCAGAAACGACCCGCGATAGTTCAGTTGATGCAACGTTTTGAAGATACCAACAAAGTCCACGCACCCTTCGCCAAACGGTACATCGCGAAACTGGCCCGGATGCGTTTCGGTTACCGGCAGCGTGTCTTTCAGGTGGATAGCAGCGATGCGGTCAATGCCCAGCGTCAATTCAGCAGTGACGTCGTTCCCCCAGGCGCTGAGGTTGCCCACGTCTGGATAGACGGTGAACCACGGCGATGACAGCATTTCATCCCACTTTTTCCACTTGCTGATCGAGTTCATAAATGCGGTATCCATGATTTCTACCGCCAGCATCACCTGCGCAGCGGCAGCCTGCTCCACTGCCCATGCCAGTCCTTCGGCAAAGCGCTGCTGCGTGCCTGCGTCATGTTCTTCGTAATAGACGTCGTAGCCTGCCAGTTGAATGGTGCGAATGCCTAAATCGCGCGCCAGGCGAATGGCTTTGCTCATAATTTCTCGCGCCCGCTCACGCATGGCTTCATCGCGGCTGCCAAAGGGAAAACGACGGTGGGCTGACAGGCACATTGACGGGATCGCCACGCCGGTTTCCAGCATCGCGCTAACCAGCGAGGCGCGCTGAGCTGGACTCCAGTCGAGACGCGCCAGGCGTTCGTCGGTTTCATCCACCGACATCTCGACGAAATCAAAACCGCAGCTTTTCGCCAGCACCAGCCGTTCCGGCCAGGAAAGGTCTTTGGCCAGTGCTTTTTCATAGATACCTAATGGATGGTTACGCATGCAGTGTTCCCCAGATGGTCTCGATTTGCGCATGGAATTCGCCAGCAACCTGCGCTGGGTTTTGCGCCCCCGCCAGCGCGCGCCCGGCGATAAAGGCTTTGACGTTAATGTCGCGGAACAACGGCAGATCGGCGGGCGTGATCCCACCAGTAATCGACAGTTCCAGACCGATATCAGAAAGCGCCTTCATGCGTGCCAGGTCTGCTTCTCCCCACTGTTGTCCGCTGGCCTGAGCATCGCGTCCGCGATGGTAAATCGCCTGGCGAACGCCAACGCGATACCAGTCGCGGGCATCATCCAGCGTCCAGTTGCCGAACAGCTCCATCTGAATTTCACCGCCGCAGGACTGCGCGACGTCATGACCTTTCTCTACCGTCGCCAGCGGCGCGGCACAGATGATGGTCATCCAGTTTGCACCTGCTCCAAAGGCTTGGAGCGCGAGGGTTTCGCCCGCATCGGCCACTTTCCAGTCGGCGACGATGATTTTATTCGGGCACTGGGCGCGCAGGGCTTTCACGGCGCTCAGCCCTTCGGTTAAGCAGAGAATCGTCCCCGCCTCAACGATATCGACGCTCTCTTTTAGCAGCGCGACGTCGCGTTGTGCGACTTCAAGGCTGGTGTGGTCGAGCGCCAGTTGCAGTAATGGTCGACTCATCATTCGTGCTCCTTAATGCGGGCGTGGTAGCCCTGTAGTGCGGTAATTAAATCCAGATATTGGCGGTATTTACGCTGGTAGCTCGCCTGTGCGGCGGCGTCCGGCAACAGCGTGCGCACCGGGTGCTCCAGGCTGCGCTGGGCGTCGCTGAAGTTGGAATAAACGCCGGTGCCGACGCGGGCGGCGAGCGCAGCGCCAAAGCAGCCGGTCTCTTCAATCTGCGGCAATTCGATACGTAAACCGCTGACGTCTGCCAGCATCTGCATCCAGATGTCGGAGTGCGCCGGACCGCCGGTGACGCGCAGGGTATGCGCCTTCGTAAAGCGTTCGCGCATGCGATTGAGGTGGGTCATGTGGCTGAAAACCACGCCTTCGTAGATGGCCTGCAATAAGTGGGCGCGAGTGTGTATCGCCTGCATGCCATAAAAGCCGCTGGTCATCTCCAGCCCGGCGTTGCTGCCGTACAAAAATGGGAGAAAGAACAGCTCGCTACCGGCTTTCGGTAAACTGGCAACGGCCTGATTGATCTCAGCAAAAGAGAGTTCGCCCCACTGGGCGGTAAACCATTCCAGATTGCCGGAAGAGGTCGGGCTGGCTTCGTGAACGATGTACTGCCCGTCATTGACATAGCGGCCATAAACGTAGGGATGAGCTTCGTGGTCGCGCAGGCCGTGGGCGATCCCGCTGGTGACGGCCCAGGTTCCCATCACTGCGTTGAGGGTGTATTCATCTTCGATACCGGCGCAGAGTGCGGTGGAAACCACATCAAACAGTCCGCCGACGACGGGCGTGCCCGCCGCCAGACCGGTTAGGGCGGCTGTCTGAGCGGTGATTTCCCCGCATATTTCTGCTGAGCCGACAATCGGCGGTAGTGCATTGTCGATCTCGCTGATGCCCAGCCACTGGGTCAGGCGCGAGTCGTACTGACCCGAAGTCATGTTGTAGAGGTTCGACTCGGAAATATTGCTCTCTTCGCAGCCTTTGACGCCGGTTAAGCACCAGCGCAGATAGTCATGGCCCATCATGACGCAGCCAATTTGCGCGTAACGGTGGGGGTGATTCTCTTTCACCCAGCGCAGCAATGATGCCGGATGCCCGGTCCATAACGTCTGGCGGGTGATCGGGTAGAGCTGCTCGGGAATTCCATCCTGCTGCCAGCGCTGGACGATTTCCATCGCCCGGCGGTCGGAAGAGAGGATGGCATTGCCCAGCGGTTTATCCTGCTTATCGAGGAGGAACAGGCCTTTGCCCTGAGCGGAAATACCGATACCTTTGATTTGATCTCCGCAGACGCCGGTGCGCGCTAACAGCCCGGCGATCGTAGCTACACACTGTTGCCACAACTGGTGCATATCGCGTTCGGCGTAACCGGGCAATGGCGATGCGGTCTGTAACGATTGCCGATTAATGCCATGCTCATGACCTTTGGCGTCATACAACCCGGCTTTCAGATACGTACCGCCACAATCAATACCCAGCCAGAAGGTCTTTTTCTCACTCATCTTGTTATCTCATTTTTGCCGGATGGCGCTGTGCTAGCGCCACCGGGCATTGTTTTACGCTGTGCGTTTATGTGGATTCAGTGTCTTTAGCGGAGCGGCACCGGCATCGCATTTGGCTGGCAGCAGCAGCGCCATCAGCGCGGCCAGAGCCAGTGAGATAGCCAGGCAGTAAACCCCCGCATCTTTGCTATACAGGGTGATGAGTACGCCGACCGCATAAGGACCGCAGAAGCCGCCGAGATTGCCCAGCGCGTTGATGACCCCGCGTGCGCCACCGGCCATTTCCGCACTGAACAAACGCGCCGGAATGGTCCAGAACACGCCCGCTGCCGATTGTAGGAAGAAGCCGCAGCCGACCAGCGCGGCATAAGCCAGCCAGACGTTATTTTTCAGCGCGACGGAAAGGAACATGCACAGGGCAAAGCCAATCAATGGCAGGCAGACGAATAGCTTGCGTTTACCGGTGCGGTCAGAGAGAGAAGAGAACAGGAACATCCCGGCAATGGCCCCGACGTACGGCAGAATGGCGAGCATACCGACCTGTCCCATGCTGCTGTGCGTCAACTCTTTGAGGATGGTCGGCAGCCACAGGGTGTAACCGTAAATCCCGGTCTGATAGAAGAAGTTCAGTGCGATGAGCTGCCACATGGTTTTATCGGAAAGCACCGCGCCCAGCGAGGCGTTTTTGACTTCCGTTCCGGCAATGGCTTTTTGCTCGGCGTCCAGTGTTTCGACCAGATAATTTTTCTCGGCCTCAGAGATCCAGCGTGCCTCCTGCGGACGGTCGTAAACGGTATAGGCCCACAACACCAGTACAACGACGGAAAGCAAACCTTCAATGATGAACAGCCAGCGCCAGTCGAGAATGGTGATAATCCAACCCGAGAGCGGGGCAGTAATGATTCCGGCAATCGGCACAAACATAATCACGATCGCATTGGCACGACCACGCTCGGCGTCGGGGAACCAGTTACTGATCATCGTCAGCACCACCGGCAGCATGCCGCCTTCGGCTACACCGAGTAAAAAGCGCAAAACCAGCAGTTGATATTGATTAGTGATCAACCCCGTAAGGACGGATATCACTGCCCAGGCAACCAGTGACCAGCCGATAAATTTCTTGCCGCTACCGTGAACGGCAATTTTTCCGCCGGGAACCTGTAAAAACAGATAACCGATAAAGAAAATACCGCCAGCCAGTCCTGCCATGGTGGCGGAAATACCTAATTCGGCATCCATACCCCCCGGCATCGCAAAGGCGATATTGACGCGGTCCATATAAGAAATAATACAGGCGATTAAAATAGGTGGGATAATTCGCAGCCAGCGCTGACGGGGTATATCTTTGAGTGTAGGGCGAGAGGTCATGTTCATATTAATATTCTCGTAGAGTAGTATTTTATTTTTATATTTTTGCTTTATTTAACGTCGCGATACCGTCACGCAATATCGCTACGCGATGGTTCACATCTGCATTGGCGTTTATTTCCAGCAATTTAATACCAGCAAATTGCAATGGTTTGGCTTCTGCGCAGGCGAATAATTCGCGGGCATGGTCGATGGTCATCAGACTTTGTGAGCAGAACGGAGCAAACGGGGCGTGCAAGTCCTGCCACTCGCCGTAGTCTCCCGTTATTGTGGTGCCGGAGAACATCAGCGCCCCCAATTTTCCAGCCTGTTTGGTCTGCTGCGTGTGGGTCAACGCCAGGGCGGGATTTTGCCCTTCAATGGCCGATCGCGCCCAGTTAATGCACACGCTGATGTCATACCCGGCAATGACCTCCAGCACATTGTCTAAAGGCAGAAAGCCTTTGCGCGGCGCAATACCGGTCATAGCATCACAATGTTCCAGCACCAGATCGCATGACCAGTCCCAATTGGCTATCTCTTTAAGCGAACGGGCGAGTGCGTCGGTGGCCTGCGCAACATTTGGATTGCTGGCATTGGGAGCGGCATGTAGTTCCAGCGCAATCACTTTTCCGGCGTGGGCCGTATTGATATGGTTGATTTTCTGCTGCAGATGACGGTAATACGCCACGCAGGCTTTACGCTGATCTTCGTCGCTGGAAGCCAACCCGAAACCGCTGTTTGCGCCACGACGGCGCATGGTTTCCATAATGGCGGTGACCACGATTTGCCAGTCGCCCGGCGTATGGCGCAATAACCATGTGTCGCCTAACGGGTGAAGATGTTCAAGGCAGGGCTGCTCCAGCCCTCGAATATCCGGGGTATCGGCGAGCTGTCGCCAGAATTCCTTCTCTTCCTCTTCACTCTTTTGGTGAAATGAGGGTGCACAGGGGTACGCACCGATTATATAACCGGCATTATTAACGCTCATGTTGTGCTCCTTTTATAAAACTGAAATAGCAACCTTCACAACTATTTTGCGGATCGGTGTGGCGACAGTTTTATGACATGCAGGACGGTGAACATCCTGCGGGAAAAATATGGCATAGCTTCCCGGAATCATTTCGATGAAAGATTCATGTTCGCTGGCGTGATAAAAAATAATATCGCGCTGTTCTAATAACGATTCACTGATTTGGTTATTCCCGGTATCAATCGCGATACCGATTTTTTCTTCACCCCAGGCCAGAAATTGAATATCCAGGTAGCGGCGATGCACTTCCGGGCGATTTTCGGCAACATCACGCGTGGTTAAATCGATAATTTGCGCAAAGATGTTTTTACCGTCGATTTCCACTACGCCCGGTTCCAGTTTGCGGAAGTCTGTGCTGCGCAGAAAGTCGAGCGCTCTTTCAATCGCCGCGGGTAAACGACACGGGTTAGGCTGAGCGATATGTCCAAAGATCATACTCTGACTCCTTACAACGCCTGAATTTTGGCCCAGACGCTGTCATCAACGGTGATACCGTTGCGGCGGTTTTCATCTAGCAACTTTGTAAACTCGTGACCTGGTAGACGAACAGGTGTGTTTTCATCGGCGCGTTCGGCGGAGGTGATGAAATCCATAATCCGCTGCAGTTTGGCGTCGCGGGATGCGCCATCAATCAGCTTGTCTACTTCGATGGCGATGAAAATCTGTGAAACGCCATATTCATCACTGTTGTCCTGGGTGACTTCGGCCACGGAAGAACCGTCTGAAAGCAGGGTGGCGATCATATCCAGCACAATCGACAGGCCAGAACCTTTCCAGTAACCCATTGGCAAAATACGGCGGTTTTTCTCGATAACGCCAGGTTCTCTGGTGAGGTTACCTTCATCGTCGAACCCGCCGTCCACCGGCAGTTCACGACCGGCCAGGCGATTCACTTCCAGCATGCCGTAGGAGAACATCGACATCGACATATCGACCATGGTGATCGGCGTGGAGGGGATGGCAACAATCAGCGGGTTAGTGCCTATGCAGCACTCTTTAGAACCCCATGCAGGCATCACGGCAATGGAGTTGGTCCAGCAGATACCAATGTAGCCTTTCTCCGCTGCTTGCCAGCCATAGCTGCCGCCGCGCATCCAGTGGTTGGCGTTACGCAGCGCGACCAGGCCAATACCGTGATCGGAGGCCAGTTCGATGGCTCGGTCCATCATCTTTTTCGCCGTCAAATTGCCGATCGAACGTTGGGCATCCCACTGCTCAATTGCCCCCAGGCTGGTAATGCGCTGCGGTTTGGCTTCAGGAATGATGTCACCGTTATCCAGTTGCTGAATGAAACGGGGAAAACGGTTCACGCCGTGCGAATACACGCCGGATTCGGTGGTACGGGCAAACATTTCGGCACAGGCATCGGCGGTTTCAACGGCGATACCGCGTGCCAGCAGTACCCGATTGAACGCTTCTTTCAACTGCTCAAAAGTAACTTTCATTCCTGTTTCCTTGTTTAAATTTGATCGCTTTTTTATCTCTAAATTTCACTATGCGAAATCTGATTTCAAATATAGCGATCAAATTTTGACAGATCAACGGGGCGGCTTGTTTTTTAAAATCATCAAAATCAAACAGTTGTGTTTTTTTGGTTCAGATCGTGAACTGAAACACACTTTGCGCTACCATCAGAGCGCGACGAAAAGGGGAGCGGAAGCGATGGGCACTAAAGAGAGTGAAATGACGCAAGACAAAGAGAGGCCAGCCGGAAGTCAGAGCCTGTTCCGTGGTTTGATGTTGATTGAGATTTTGAGCAACTATCCGAATGGTTGCCCGTTGGCGCATTTGTCTGAACTGGCAGGGCTGAACAAAAGTACCGTGCATCGACTGCTGCAAGGGCTGCAATCCTGCGGATATGTCACCCCCGCGCCAGCGGCGGGGAGTTATCGCCTGACCACCAAATTTATTGCCGTGGGTCAGAAGGCGCTGTCGTCACTGAATATCATCCATGTTGCTGCGCCGCACCTTGAAGCGCTGAATATCGCCACCGGTGAAACCATCAACTTCTCCAGTCGTGAAGACGACCATGCGATTTTGATTTATAAGCTGGAGCCGACAACGGGCATGCTGCGTACCCGCGCTTATATCGGCCAGCATATGCCGCTGTATTGCTCAGCGATGGGCAAAATTTATATGGCGTTTGGTCATCCGGACTATGTGGAATCTTACTGGCAGAGCCACCAGGATCTGATTCAGCCGCTGACCCGCAATACGATTACTGGTTTACCGGCCATGTACGATGAGCTGGCACAGATTCGCGAAAGCAGCATGGCAATGGATCGGGAAGAGAACGAGCTGGGGGTTTCCTGCATTGCCGTGCCGGTGTTTGATATTCATGGGCGGGTGCCGTACTCGGTATCGATTTCACTCTCTACCTCGCGCCTGAAGCAGGTTGGAGAAAAGAATTTACTCAAGCCGCTGCGGGAAACCGCGCAGGCCATTTCCAATGAGCTGGGCTTTACCGTTCGCGATTAGGCGCATGCCTGGCGTCGTTCAGGCACCTGACAAAATTTAACCGTTTCCCCTGTCCGATCAAAGCGACAAGGGTGACCTCTCTGGCACTCTGTGTTTTTCACGCAGAGGGAGGGGAAAATGAACGCGTTTATTATGGCGGATGCGGCAAAATGTATTGGGTGTCGTACCTGCGAAGTGGCCTGTGTCGTCGCGCATCAGCAAAACCAGGATTGTGCGTCGGTCTCTTCCACTGCGTTTACTCCGCGGATCCGCGTGATTAAAGATGACGCCTTTACGACGGCGGTCGCTTGTCATCAATGTGAAGATGCTCCTTGCGCGAATGTTTGCCCAACGCACGCTATTCGTCGTGAACATGGACATATCTTCGTTGAACAGGCGCGTTGTATTGGCTGTAAAAGCTGTATGCTGGCTTGTCCGTTTGGGGCAATGAATGTCGTCGCCCGCTCGTCACGGGTGCAGGCGATAAAATGCGATTTGTGCTGGCACCGTGAGGCGGGACCCGCGTGTGTCGAAGCCTGCCCGACCAGCGCGTTGCAGTGTATAGATGCGGTCAGCGTCCAGAAACAGCGTCTACGTTCCCAGCCGCTGTGAAAGTAGCCCGACCCGTGCCTGGGTCGGGTTTATCATCAGCCTTCCAGCCAGGCGCGTTCGATCTCTTCAGCCAGAATCTTCACTCCCGCTTCGATTTTCTCCGGCTCTGGCACGTAGTTCATCCGCATGCACTGATGCGTATGCGGCCAGGGTTTATCCAGCCCTGGGAAGAAGTAGTCGCCGGGAACCATCAGCACGCCACGCGCTTTCAGGCGCTGATACAGCAGTTCAGTAGTGATGGGTAAATCTTTGAACCACAGCCACAGGAAAATCGCGCCCTCTGGTTTATGAATCAGGCAGCGATCTTCAGGTAAATAGCGGCGAATGATCGCAATTGTCTCCTGTACGCGCTGGTAATAAAACGGTTTGATAACCGTCTCGGACAGACGCAAGAGGTCGTTGCGCTTAATCATTTCGCACATCATTGCCGGACCCATTCCGCCAGGTGCAAGGCTGATGATGCCGTTCATATTGGTGATAGCTGTGATGATTTTTTCATTGGCGATAATGATGCCGCAGCGGGAACCCGGCAGACCCAGCTTCGAAAGACTCATGCACAGCACAATGTTGGGGTTCCACAACGGGCGTGCTTCGCTAAAGATGATGCCAGGGAACGGTACGCCATAGGCATTATCAATCACCAACGGGATCCCATGCTGGTTGGCCAGCCGATCCAGCTTCATCAGCTCATCATCGGTGATCACGTTACCTGTCGGATTGGTCGGACGTGACACGCAGATCATGCCTGTCTCTTCACCGATGTGCAGGTGTTCAAAATCAACGTGATACTTAAACTGACCTTCCGGCAACAGTTCGATGTTCGGACGCGCGGAGACAAAGAGATCTTCTTCCAGCCCGGAATCGGCATAGCCAATGTATTCCGGTGCCAATGGGAACAACACTTTTCGGGTGGTTCCATCGGCGCGACGTCCGGCGAAGAGGTTGAATAAGTAGAAAAACGCGCTCTGACTGCCATTTGTCAGTGCAATATTTTGTGGCTCAATATCCCAACCCAGATTCTCACGTAGCAGTTTCGCCAGCTCAGACAGTAGCTCGGTTTTACCTTGTGGACCGTCATAATTACAAAGCGCATCAGTGGCTTTGCCGTTTTCCAGCATATCTGCCAGCAGAGAATGAAAGTAATTTTGCATCTCTGGAATTTGCGCTGGATTGCCGCCGCCGAGCATGATGGCGCCAGGGGTGCGTAAACCGTCGTTGAGGTCCTCCATCAGGCGTGTGATGCCTGAATGGCGGGTAAATTTGTCGCCAAAAAGTGAGAATGTCATAGCTGGTGGTCTGTCGAACTGAGTAATAAAGTGGCTAACCATAGCGCTACCCATAGCAGGGTGCAAATCAGGGGTATCAGGCTGGATTGATGTTTTATGCTGCCTAAACGTATCAGGCTGGTGAATTGTTTTGAGCTGCGTCCGGCCAGATGACGACACCGGACGCTAGCCTGGTTAATGCTGGCCGGCCCACACCACCATGACTTTATCATCGCCATGTTCGCGGATAAATCCGTATCCCTGCTTCAAAGCCAGCGTGGTTTGTTGACCGGCGCCAATAGCGGAATGTCTGGCCCTGAACTGACTGATACGCTGCCAGTGCGCGACGCTGGTGGCAGATTTGCCGGTCACCTCCTGCCAGTTCATCTCTGAGCGTGTACCCTGTAATGGGTCAGAGCCGGTTGGGCCAAAAGGTCGGGCCGACTCGTCGCCATAAAAGAGCTGTACCGCGCCCGGCGCCAGCAGCAATAGCTCGGCGGCTTTGTCTCCACCTTCGCGGAACAACTGCGTATCGTGCGAGGAGAGATAACTCAGGACGTTGAAGTCCTGCAGTTTATCCGCCATCTGCTGCCAGATGAGATCCATGTTTGCCAGACAATCGACGGCCTTTGCCGCCTGTTCCTGATAGTCAAAATTGATCATCGCATCAAAGCCGTGACGATAATAATCGCTCTGCATTACGCCGTGACCCCAGGCTTCGCCGGTCATCCAGAAGGGGTTATCATCCAGCGCTTTGTCCGGGTTGGCTTTCTTCCATTCGAGCAGTGCCGCGCTGGCCTGTGTTTTTAGCTGCTGCCAGGCGGGAAGCTCGACGTGTTTGGCGGTATCGACCCGAAAGCCGTCAATCCCATAATCTCGCACCCACTGGCTGAGCCAGTGGGTCAGATAATCCCGGGGGGTGTAACCAGCAATGGCTTTGGCGCGCGTATCCGGCTTGTGCTGATAAAAGTTTGGCTGCCCGGAAGGTGTGGTGGATTCGGTTTTCAGATCGGGCAGGAACGCCAGCGACATGGTCAGGTCATCAAAGCCAGGATTGTCGTAATCGCCAATATCGGTGCGGATCCAGTTTTTCCCCCACCATTTTTCCCAGCCGGCTTTATTGCTGAAGTTGATGTAATCATTAAAACTGTGCCAGCTCTGTCCGGCAGCGGGCTTCCAGTCCGTCCAGCGTTCCCCGAGCGTTTTTTTCAGCTCATCGCCCGATAGGTACAGTGCCCCAAACTGATACTCCTGCATATCCGCCAACGTGGCGTAGCCGGTATGGTTCATCACCACATCAAACAGGACACGGATGCCGCGCTGGTGTGCGCCATCAACCAGCGCACGCAGATCCGCTTCATTACCCATGTTGGCGTCAAGCGTGGTCCAGTCCTGGGTGTAGTAGCCGTGGTATGCGTAGTGGGGAAAATCTCCTTTGGCGCCGCCCCCAACCCAGCCGTGGATTTGCTCAAACGGTGCGCTGATCCACAGGGCGTTGACGCCCAGTTGTTGCAGGTAGTCGAGTTTACTGGTGAGGCCGCGCAAATCGCCACCGTGGAAAGTGCCAATTTCCTGCATGCCGTCGTTGCGACGTCCGTAGCTGTGGTCGTTGCTCGGATCTCCATTCACAAAGCGGTCCGTCAGGACGAAATATACCGTGGCGTTATGCCAGTCGAAAGCGGCGGGGGCATCGGTTTCTGCCCGTTCCAGCAGCAACAGTCCGTTACTGGTTGCGGCGGGTTGTAAGGTAATCGACCCGTTTTTTACTGTTGCCGTTTGCTGGCTGTAGAAATCGCGCACCACGGCACCTTCCGGGAAGGTCTGGCTCACGTCCAGCGTTAACGGCGAACCATCCCATTTTGGGCACTGGCGAATCTGGACGGTGGCGGGCCCTACGGTGTTTTTGACCGAGAGCATTAGCGTCGGTGTGCCGGACCGGGTATCGACTTCCAGCGTGTAATCGCCGTCTTTGAATAAACGCCACTGCGGCGGCGCGCCTTCACACGGTTTTAGCGATAGCATCTGGTTGAGTTTTATCGCATCGGCAGGCTGCCAGCACTGTTGGTCAAAATTCAGAATCAAAGGGCGAGTACCCTTCGTCAACGCTGCATGGCTGACGAATTTACCCGTACCTTCCGCTTCGAAGGTGGGAAGTTCTGGAGAAGTCCATGATGAGGCGATGGCAAAGCCGGGTATCAGCGCCAGCGCAACGGCGGCAAGTTTCATAATGCTGTCCTTGATGCTGCGATTTTCGCCAGTGTGCCAGTGAAATCAGGCCGGAAACTCCTCCTTTGAGTCGATTCCGCCAGGAGGAGAAGTGAGGGGGAGCTAACGCGTTCAAAAAATGAACTGATTTTGCGATAACCTCCACATTTTCTTCGAATTAATGGCGCCCTGAACCGTTAATGCGTGACATAGTTTCAGAATTGGACTATTCCTTTGGGTGCTCTTGACGGCTATTTTTGATATGATTTGAGATTCATCTCTCATTTTTGTGAAAAATATAAGGTGTTGGAATGCATAAATCCGACCAGGAGACCTAATGATATTGACTCCCATTCGACGATATGGGGCAATGATTCTTATGTTACTCACCGTGGTATTTTCGGGTGAGGCGCTGGCAAAGACACACACGGCGACAACGAGTCACAAGCCTCAGGTAATCAAGGCAAGTAATAAACAGGTAAGCAGTAAACAAGAGTATTCTCGCAATAGTGCAAAGAGTAGTTCACTTCCTGATTTGCGAAAATACCCTTCCGGAACACCAAGGAAAAAAGCGTTTCTCCGGACGGTTATGCCTTATATTACCAGCCAAAATGCTGCCATTACGGCGGATCGTAACTGGTTGATTTCAAAACAGTACCAGAACCGCTGGTCACCCACTGAGCGCACGCGTATGAAAGACATCGCGAAGCGCTACAAGGTGAGCTGGTCTGGCAACACGCGTAAAATTCCGTGGAATACGCTGCTTGAGCGCGTAGACATTATCCCGACCAGCATGGTTGCAACCATGGCTGCGGCCGAAAGCGGCTGGGGGACGTCGAAGCTGGCGCGGAGCAACAACAACCTGTTTGGCATGAAATGTGGCAAAGGTAGTTGCAATAACGCACCGGGTAAGGTGAAAGGCTATTCACAGTTTGAATCGGTGAAAGAGTCGGTAAATGCCTACGTCATTAACCTGAACACGCACCCGGCTTACTCTTCTTTCCGTAAGTCACGCGCGCAGTTGCGTAAGGCCGATCAGGAAGTCACCGCTACCGCGATGATCCATAAGCTGAAGGGGTATTCCACGAAAGGACAGAGCTACAACAACTATCTGTTCGCCATGTATCAGGATAACCAACGCTTAATCGCCGCACATATGTAATTTCGTGTGCTAATCCGGTCTACAAATTACCTTGTAGGCCGGATCAGACCAGGTAGCCATCCGGCAATTCCCTCTATAGC
This sequence comes from Citrobacter meridianamericanus, assembly GCF_041320245.1. Lineage (NCBI taxonomy): Bacteria > Pseudomonadati > Pseudomonadota > Gammaproteobacteria > Enterobacterales > Enterobacteriaceae > Citrobacter > Citrobacter meridianamericanus. The sequence goes on from NZ_CP101036.1 coordinate 202,683, forward strand.
AACACTTCACTGTTCACATCGCGATACTCTTTTGGCGTCGTATCGTACTCTTTCTTAAAGACTGAATAGAAATACTGCAGCGACGGATAGCCGCACATCTGTGAAATTTCGTTGATCGAAAGCGTGGTAGAAACGAGCAGACTGCGCGCTTTTTCCAGCTTTTCGGCATGAATCACGGCGTGGATGGTCTCTCCGACCTCTTCTTTAAAGCGCTTCTCCAGATTCGAACGTGAAATTCCCACTGAATCCAGCACTTGTTCAACCTTAATCCCTTTACAGGCATGATTGCGAATAAAGTGCATGGCCTGAATTACGGCAGGATCGGTCAAGGAGCGGTAATCGGTTGAGCGCCGCTCTACCACGCGCACTGGAGGAACCAGAATGCGTTGTAGAGGCAGCACTTCATTCGCCAGCAAGCGGTGCAGGAGTTTTGCGGCCTGGTAGCCCATCTGCCTGGCTCCCTGAGCCACGGATGACAGCGCTACCCGCGACAGGTAACGGGTCAGTTCTTCGTTGTCTATTCCTATCACACACAGCTTTTCTGGTACCGGAATATGCAGGTGCTCGCAGACTTGCAGGACGTGTCGTGCCCGCGCGTCGGTGACCGCGATAATGCCGGTTTGAGGCGGCAACGTTTGTAGCCAGTCTGCCAGACGATTTTGCGCGTGCTGCCAGTTTTCCGGCGCAGTTTCCAGCCCCTGGTAGACGACGCCGCGGTACTTTTCTTTTGCCACCAACTGGCAAAACGCATATTCACGTTCCGCGGCCCAGCGTTTACCGCTTGACGAAGGCAGGCCGTAAAACGCAAAGCGGTTTACCCCTTTTTCTTTCAGATGCAGGAAAGCACTTTCTACCAGCGCGTGATTGTCGGTAGCAATGTAATGTACCGGGGGATAATCTTGCTCCCGATGGTAGGAACCCCCAACGCCGATGATTGGAACATCGACATCGGCAAGTAATTGTGCAATGTCATCATCGTCATAATCGGCAATAACGCCATCGCCGAGCCAGTCTTTAATATTATCAATACGGGCGCGGAAATCTTCCTCAATGAATATATCCCACTCGGATTGCGATGCCTGTAAATATTCACCCACTCCTTCTACCACCTGGCGGTCATAGGCTTTATTGGCATTAAATAACAGAGTGATGCGGTGACGTTTATCAAACATAAGAACCTGTCCTGGAAAGGTTAACGTGGGCCTGTCGATACTAGCAAAACCGCCGGTACGACTGCTTGATGAAGCGTGACAAATTTCCTGATTGCCTGAGGCCAGGCAAAATTTACATACAGCCAGCGGGAAGGCAATTGTCATTTTTAATCTACGCATTACGGTTTTTTGTTTAATGGCTAACCTTCGATCGCGATCGCTTTTTTATTTCTTCTTTCATCGCGTTTTTTTGGGAGCCAGCGCACGTTTGGGTATTCTCTTAATAGCGGTGTGAAATAACGTAATTGAGCAATAAATCAGGAAATTCCAGTATAGCCATATCGCAGTTTACTTACCGTATTACCTGATTATGGAGCTTATTATGCCGGCTTATTTTGACCAACTCGATCGCGTTCGTTTCGAAGGGACTAAATCTACTAACCCGCTCGCATTTCGCCATTACAATCCTGACGAAATCGTGTTGGGCAAACGCATGGAAGATCATCTGCGTTTTGCTGCCTGCTACTGGCATACCTTCTGCTGGAACGGTGCGGATATGTTCGGTATGGGCGCTTTCGATCGTCCGTGGCAGCAGCCTGGTGAAGCACTGGCGCTGGCGAAACGCAAAGCGGATGTGGCATTTGAGTTCTTTCACAAGTTGAATGTGCCTTACTACTGCTTCCATGACGTGGATGTCTCGCCTGAAGGGGCTTCACTGAAAGAGTACAAAAACAACTTTGCGCAGATGGTTGATGTGCTGGCGGCAAAACAGGAACAGAGCGGAGTGAAGCTGCTGTGGGGAACGGCAAACTGCTTCACCAACCCACGCTACGGCGCGGGCGCGGCAACGAATCCGGATCCGGAAGTATTCAGCTGGGCCGCCACGCAGGTGGTTACGGCCATGGATGCCACACATAAGTTAGGTGGCGAAAACTATGTCCTGTGGGGCGGTCGTGAAGGCTATGAGACGTTGCTGAATACCGATCTGCGTCAGGAGCGTGAGCAAATTGGTCGCTTCATGCAACTGGTGGTGGAACACAAACACAAAACCGGTTTCCAGGGTACCTTGCTTATCGAACCGAAGCCGCAGGAACCGACCAAGCACCAGTACGATTACGATGCGGCGACCGTCTACGGCTTTCTCAAGCAGTTCGGTCTGGAAAAAGAGATCAAACTGAATATTGAAGCTAACCATGCCACGCTGGCGGGCCACTCGTTCCATCACGAAATCGCCACCGCTATTGCGTTGGGTCTGTTTGGCTCTGTCGATGCCAACCGTGGTGACGCGCAGCTGGGCTGGGACACTGACCAGTTCCCGAACAGCGTAGAAGAGAATGCGCTGGTGATGTACGAAATCCTGAAAGCGGGCGGTTTCACCACCGGTGGCCTGAACTTCGATGCCAAAGTGCGTCGTCAGAGTACCGATAAATACGATCTGTTCTATGGTCATATTGGCGCGATGGATACCATGGCACTGTCGCTGAAAATTGCAGCGCGCATGATTGAAGACGGTGGTCTGGACCAGCGCGTGGCAAAACGTTATGCCGGTTGGAATGGTGAGCTGGGCCAGCAAATTCTGAAAGGGCAGATGACGCTGACGGAAATTGCGCAGTACGCTGAACAACATAACCTGGCGCCAGTGCACCAGAGCGGTCATCAGGAATTGCTGGAAAATCTGGTGAACCATTATTTGTTCGATAAATAACGGGTCTCTGAGAGCGTCCGTAAGCCCGGTAAGCTCGCGCTACCGGGCCTTTCTTTAAGGAACGATGCCTTATGTATATCGGGATAGATCTTGGCACATCAGGCGTAAAGGCCATTCTGCTTAACGAGCTGGGGGATGTGGTCGCTTCGCACACGGAGAAACTCACCGTTTCGCGCCCGCATCCATTATGGTCTGAACAAGACCCTGAGCAGTGGTGGTTGGCAACGGATCGGGTTGTGAAAGCATTGGGTCACCAGCATTCACTTCGCGAGGTGAAAGCACTGGGGATTGCCGGACAGATGCACGGTGCGACGCTACTGGATGAGCAACAGAAGATATTGCGTCCGGCTATTCTGTGGAACGATGGTCGCTGTGCTGAAGAGTGCGTCATGCTTGAGGAGCGGGTTCCGCAATCGCGTGGCATCACCGGTAACCTGATGATGCCTGGCTTTACCGCGCCAAAGCTGCTGTGGGTGCAGCGCCACGAACCGGAGATTTTCAGCCGGGTTGATAAAGTCCTGCTGCCGAAAGATTATCTGCGCCTGCGTATGACCGGCGATTTCGCCAGCGATATGTCCGATGCGGCAGGTACCATGTGGTTGGATGTCGCGAAGCGTGACTGGAGTGATGTCATGCTGGCCGCCTGTCAACTGACCCGTGCGCATATGCCTGAGCTTTATGAAGGTAGTGAGATTACCGGAACATTGTTGCCGGAGGTCGCCAGGGCCTGGGGAATGCAGGAGGTTGCGGTGGTTGCCGGAGGCGGTGATAACGCGGCGGGAGCGGTTGGCGTCGGCATGATGAATGCCGGTCAGGCAATGTTATCGCTGGGGACTTCAGGGGTCTATTTTGCGGTCAGTGATGGTTTTCTCAGCAAACCGGAAAGCGCGGTCCATAGTTTTTGCCATGCTTTACCTGAAAGATGGCACCTGATGTCCGTGATGCTAAGTGCGGCATCCTGCCTGGACTGGGCGGCAAAATTAACCGGGCTGGCGAGCGTTCCTGCGTTGATTGCCGCAGCGCAACAGGCGGATGAACACGCTGAGCCGGTCTGGTTTTTACCCTATCTGTCCGGCGAACGTACGCCACACAACAACCCTCAGGCGAAGGGTGTATTTTTTGGTCTGACGCATCAGCATGGTCCGGCGGAACTGGCTCAGGCGGTGCTGGAAGGCGTGGGTTTTGCGCTGGCTGACGGTATGGACGTGGTACATGCCTGCGGCGTGCAGCCTGCCAGTATTACGCTGATTGGCGGCGGGGCACGCAGTGAGTACTGGCGTCAGATGCTGTCTGACATCAGTGGATTGCAGCTGGATTACCGTACCGGCGGCGATGTCGGCCCTGCACTCGGCGCGGCGCGACTGGCGCAAATTGCCATGAATACGCAGCGGCCTTTATCAGACCTACTGCCTCAGCTTACGCTGGAGCAGGCGCATTATCCTGACGCCGGGCGCCACGCGCTGTACCAACAGCGTCGGGAAACCTTCCGCCGAATCTATCAGCAATTACAGCCGCTGATGTCCTGACCCTAAATCCCCTCTGGTAAACAGAGGGGATTTATCAAATGTATATTTCAATCAAACAAATAACCATCACGCATGAATTTATTCTGAAAGTCCGGCGTAGTGGCATTTTTCTGTGTTGTCTGTAGTGGGTTATTCATATTGTATCTCTGATGGATAAGGAGATCCCAATGAAGACGACAAGGCTGTTGCCATGGATACTATTCCTCTCTGGCGCACTGATATACGTTATTGGCCTATGGCTGGCGTGCCCGTTATTGAGCAGCAAAGGCTATTTTTTCGGCGTGCTGATGACGGGAATGTTTGTGACCTACGCTTATCAACGTGCTGTAAATCTCAATCAGAACGACGAACGCTTCGCTTCCGTGTGTCAGATGGTGGTGCTAATAACCGTTGGGTTACTGCTGGTGGGGGTATGGAATGCCCCGGTATCGTCCCTCGAAAAGGGGCTGTACCCGGTGGCATTCATCATATGTCTACTGGGGCAAGTTTTGTTGCTGCGTCTGCAATATATGGGGGATTAACTTACCAACCTGCGCGTATCGATGCGCTGCAACAATATGGACAACAGTAAACTTCCTGCCAGCGTGGCGCTGAAAATCCACAGCATATCCAGCGGTGGCCAGTTCTTGAATTCTATACCGTTGGTGCGCAACGCGTGAATGATCAGCGCATGAAAGCCATAAATTCCTAATGAGTGGCGGGAAATAAGGCCCAGTACCGGCAGAGTGCGCGTGCTGAGCGTATTTTTGACCAGTGTCAGGAGTGAGGCTGCACAAATAAACACTGCCGGGCCGCAGTAGAGGTACCAGGTATCGGCAAAATTGCCTCGCCAGCGCAGTTCATACAACGTGCCTCGAGAAATAATAAACACGGCGGTGATGAATAACGCCGCACAGAGCCAGGTGAGCGCGCGCTTTTGCGTATCCATCATGCCAATCGCCCGGCCCAGCATGCCGTACACGATGTAGTAGAAAGTGTCGCCGCTGATGTACAGGTTGACCGGAAGCCACTCAAAGCCGCCAATTTTTTGCGAGACGGTGTTGGGATTGGCAATCACACCTATCACCACCATGAGTGCCAGCAGCATCTTGCCGCTGATGTTTTTTACCTGTATCAGCGGCGAAATCAGGTAGATAACGGCGATCGCGAAGAAAAACCACAGGTGATAGAACACCGGCTTTTGCAACAAGTTTTTCAGCGACAGTTCAGCGTTGATCGAGGTAAACAGCAGGATATAGGCCAACGCCACGCTGCTGTAAAACAAAATGCAGAGCGCGATGCGCGTGAAATGGCGCGGTTTGGCGCTGCGCTCGCCAAAAAACAGATAGCCCGAAATCATAAAGAACAGCGGGACGCTGACGCGAGAGGCGGAATTGAGCACGTTGGCCAGATCCCAATTCAACAGGCTGACGCTTTGCGCATTAGTGATATACCAGGTCGTGGTGTGGATCATCACGACCATAAGACAGGCGATCCCGCGCAGATTATCAATCCAGTAAATTTTGGGCTGCATCAGTTCCTCTGTATCCATTAAAAAAAGTCTGACCGAAATTTTGCATGCGTAGCTCACTGGAATAATCCGAGTTCTTACGCTAAAGCTTGAGATGGTCTGATGAGATTCTGAAAATAGGATCCGTTTCCAGACACTAATAATAAGACTGACCAGCAAACCAGGCGGTAATAAAATGATGATGAAGTATTTCTTTCCCGCGTTCGCGACCCTTTTGCTGGTGGCGTGCGCCGACACACCGCCGCCCACGCAGAAGGCGCAAAAGGTTAAGGTCAATGCAACGCGCTCGCTGGATATGGAGTCACTGTGCAAAAATGAGGCGGCACAGATTTATAACACTGACGCGCTGAAAATTGATATCTCCGGCCTGGAACAATTCCAGGGCAGCTATGAGATGCGGGGTTCGACCTTCCGTAAAGAGAGTTTTGTCTGCTCTTTTGATGCAGACGGGCAGTTTTTGCACCTTTCCATGCGCTAAGTTCCCCCTTTTTCCCGTTTCGTACTGTATATCTTGCAGCCAGCGGGTATACTGACCGCTTCCTTTAAATCCACACGTATCCAGCACGAAATAATATGCAAAAGTTTGATACCAGGACCTTCCAGGGCTTGATCCTGACCTTACAGGATTACTGGGCTCGCCAGGGCTGCACCATTGTTCAACCATTGGACATGGAAGTCGGCGCGGGGACATCTCACCCAATGACCTGCCTGCGTGCGCTAGGGCCGGAACCGATGGCGACTGCTTATGTGCAGCCTTCCCGTCGTCCGACCGATGGCCGCTATGGCGAAAACCCGAACCGCTTACAGCACTACTATCAGTTTCAGGTAGTGATTAAGCCGTCACCGGACAACATTCAGGAGCTATACCTGGGTTCTCTGAAAGAGCTGGGTATGGACCCGACCATTCACGATATTCGTTTCGTGGAAGATAACTGGGAAAACCCGACGCTGGGTGCCTGGGGTCTGGGTTGGGAAGTGTGGCTGAACGGCATGGAAGTGACGCAGTTCACCTACTTCCAGCAGGTTGGTGGTCTGGAATGTAAACCCGTGACCGGGGAAATTACCTACGGTCTGGAACGTCTGGCCATGTACATTCAGGGCGTAGACAGTGTTTACGACCTGGTCTGGAGCGACGGCCCGCTGGGTAAAACCACCTACGGCGACGTGTTCCATCAGAATGAAGTGGAGCAATCCACCTACAACTTTGAATACGCTGACGTGGACTTCCTGTTCACCTGCTTCGAGCAGTACGAGAAAGAAGCGCAGCAGCTTCTGGCGTTGGAAAACCCGCTGCCGCTGCCTGCGTATGAGCGCATTCTGAAAGCCGCCCATAGCTTCAACCTGCTGGATGCGCGTAAAGCCATCTCCGTCACCGAGCGTCAGCGCTACATCCTGCGCATTCGCACCCTGACCAAAGCAGTGGCAGAAGCTTACTACGCTTCCCGTGAAGCCCTTGGCTTCCCGATGTGCAACAAAGACAAATAAGAGGCGGCCATGTCTGAGAAAACTTTTCTGGTGGAAATCGGCACTGAAGAGCTGCCACCAAAAGCACTGCGCAGCCTGGCTGAGTCCTTTGCTGCGAACGTTACCGCGGAGCTGGACAACGCTGGCCTCGCACACGGCAACGTAGAGTGGTTCGCCGCTCCACGTCGTCTGGCGCTGAAAGTAGCTGCCCTTGCTGAATCTCAACCGGACCGTGAAGTTGAAAAACGCGGCCCGGCCATTGCCCAAGCGTTTGACGCGGAAGGCAAACCGAGCAAAGCGGCAGAAGGTTGGGCGCGCGGTTGCGGTATCACGGTTGATCAGGCTGAGCGTCTGACCACCGACAAAGGCGAATGGCTGCTGTATCGCGCGCATGTGAAAGGCGAAAGCGCTGAAACGCTGTTGCCGAACATGATCGCCACCTCACTGGCGAAACTGCCGATCCCGAAACTGATGCGCTGGGGCGCGTCTGACGTTCACTTCGTGCGTCCGGTTCACACCGTGACCCTGCTGCTGGGCGACAAAGTCATCCCGGCAACGATTCTGGGTATCCAGTCCGATCGCGTGATCCGCGGCCATCGTTTTATGGGCGAGCCGGAATTCACCATCGATTCTGCCGATCAGTACCCGGAAATCCTGCGTGAGCGCGGCAAAGTGATTGCGGATTACGCTGAGCGTAAAGCGAAAATCAAAGCCGATGCTGAAGAGGCGGCTCGTAAAATTGGCGGCAACGCTGATCTGAGTGAAAGCCTGCTGGAAGAGGTCACCTCACTGGTGGAATGGCCGGTTGTTCTGACCGCGAAGTTCGAAGATAAATTCCTCGCTGTTCCGTCTGAAGCGCTGGTACACACCATGAAAGGCGACCAGAAGTACTTCCCGGTTTACGCGAACGACGGCAAATTGCTGCCGAACTTTATCTTTGTGGCCAACATCGAATCAAAAGATCCGACCCAGATTATCTCTGGCAACGAGAAAGTGGTTCGTCCGCGTCTGGCGGATGCCGAATTCTTCTTCAATACCGACCGTAAAAAACGTCTGGAAGACCATCTGCCGCGTCTGCAAACCGTGCTGTTCCAACAGCAACTGGGTACGCTGCGCGACAAGACTGACCGTATCCAGGCGCTGGCGGGCTGGATTGCTGGTCAAATTGGCGCTGACGTTAACCACGCAACGCGAGCTGGCCTGCTGTCCAAGTGCGACCTGATGACCAACATGGTCTTCGAGTTCACCGACACCCAGGGCGTGATGGGAATGCACTACGCGCGTCACGATGGCGAAGCGGAAGATGTTGCCGTGGCGCTGAACGAGCAGTATCAGCCGCGTTTTGCCGGTGATGACCTGCCGTCTAACCCGGTGGCTTGTGCCGTGGCGATTGCTGACAAGATGGACACCCTGGCGGGTATCTTCGGTATTGGTCAGCATCCGAAAGGCGACAAAGATCCGTTTGCGCTGCGTCGTGCCGCGCTGGGCGTGCTGCGTATCATCGTTGAGAAGAACCTGAATCTGGATCTGCAAACGCTGACGGAAGAGGCTGTTCGTCTGTATGGCGACAAGCTGACTAACGCCAACGTGGTGGATGACGTTATCGACTTTATGCTCGGTCGCTTCCGCGCCTGGTATCAGGACGAAGGTTACACCGTCGATACCATCCAGGCCGTGCTGGCGCGTCGTCCGACTCGTCCGGCTGATTTCGATGCACGTATGAAGGCTGTTTCGCACTTCCGTACGCTGGAGGCTGCGTCCGCGCTGGCTGCCGCGAACAAGCGCGTATCAAATATTCTGGCGAAGTCTGAAGAAACGTTGAATGACCGTGTGAATGCGGCAACGCTGAAAGAGCCGGAAGAAATTGCGCTGGCGATGCAGGTTGTGGTGCTGCGCGATAAGCTGGAGCCTGTTTTCGCCGCTGGACATTACCAGGAAGCGCTGGTTGAGTTATCAGCACTGCGTGAACCGGTTGATGCGTTCTTCGAAAAAGTGATGGTTAATGTAGAAGATAAAGATCTGCGTATTAACCGTCTATCCATGCTCGAAAAACTGCGCGAACTGTTCCTGCGCGTGGCGGATATTTCGCTGCTGCAGTAACGGTCCTGAGCTGACTTAGAAAATGCCGGATAAGCAATTGCGCCATCCGGCTTTTTTTTGTTGTTAGCGCAATTGTAATTTAGTCAGACAGGTCTGGCTGTCTTCCATGGTTTTAATGGGATACTCCGCTTTTTTGCCGTTGTAGCTTACTGCGATTGTGCCTGCCATATTGCGCGGTAGCCAAACCCCGACGAAGCCATTTCGACCACTCTTCATCTCTTTTTGTAGCACCACATCACCCTTGTTATCCGTGACTTTGACATTGAATTTCTGCTCCGGCATTTCGCCCTGGCAACCGGAAAGGCTGTGGTTGAAGCAAGGATGTGTTTGCCATTCATAAGGGGCAAATGACAGATAGAACTTGTCACCGAGTGGCAGGGTATAGATCTGATCGCCCGAAGAGAGCTTCAGTTCAGTGCTGGTGATGGATGCCGAGTACGGCAGCGGGCGGCTCTGGGGAGACAGGTCAATGGCCTCGACGATTTGCTCGACGGATTTTCCGCTGAGCCCGTGTTCCGCCAAAAAAGTGGCTTCCGGAGTTGCCGCGAACACGCTACCGGTGGTGAGTAAACCTAAAGCCAGCAGCAATGAGGATTTCGACATAGCTTCAATTCCTTGTGAACGTTGTGGAATACAGACTGGCTCACTATAAAGCTTGCCCTTAGGGAAAGGTCAAAGGGGCGACGGGTAAAGTAATGCAAAGACGTGTGGGCGAGGCGTTGTACGAACTATAAATAAAAAAATCCCCGCCGTTTGGCAGGGATTCAGAATTTTGAGCTTTTTAAGCTTACAGGCTGGTTACGTTGCCAGCTGCCGGGCCTTTAGCGCCGCTTTCGATGGTGAAGGAAACTTTCTGACCTTCGTCCAGAGATTTGTAGCCATCGTTCTGGATAGCAGAGAAGTGTACGAACACGTCTTTAGAGCCATCGTCAGGAGTGATGAAGCCGAAACCTTTGTCAGCGTTGAACCATTTTACGATACCAGTCATTTTACCGGACATAGTGTATTACCTTTTAAAAAATAAGTGTGCCTTTCGGCGATATGGCGTGCTTTACAGATTTTTTAACAGTAAAGGAAATGCTCACTACGAGGGTATCAACGATAACTCTTGAAGGGACTTGCCTTACTAACTGCTGTAATGGTCTGTACGTCAAACCGTTGAGGGCATTAACTCATTTTACGCATGTGGATGCAACTACTATTTTCTTTTTTGTGGATAACCTTCTTAAGGGAACGGCCCTTTTACAGGACCGTTATGAAGTAAAATTAAAAAATAGTTCAATCCATCAATTGCTTACTTAATCTCGGGTCTGCCTGAATCAGACGCATCAGCTTCAATTCGGTACTGGAAGGCTTAACGCGTTTAGACTCCCATTCGTGAACCATCGCGACCGTCACGCCCATTGCCCGGGCAAAATCGTCTGTTTTTAAACCTGTCCCTCGTCGTAGCTGTTCAAATTCAGTGAAAGGGTTGGTTTTTTGCGTCAGAGCGACGGTCTGCGATACATCTTTAAAAACAATCTGCTCCAGACTGCTTAGCAGTTCAAACATAGGATCTTTGTATTCCATTGAGAACTCCTATAAATCACACAGCGGGATCGTGAATTTTCTCGAAGCTCATTAAGAGTAGTCGCAAAAAATGAAGTCGGATTTGGGGTTTGAGAGGTGGATTCGTTTCAGCAGGTAGTGGGTAACAATCTTTCGCAGGCTAACAAACTGATAAAGGTCGGGATCTCGAACGATCGACCCCGATTGTAAAGATGACTAAAATATGATGACGCGCAGTGAATGGCGCATTGTTTCGCAAAACGCAGGATGGCCAGAACGGTTATTTTCCCCCACAAGATTACGCGGAAAGGGTATCTTGCGGGGCTGACCTGGACTATCCTTGTCAACGTCAGGCACGCGGGTGTCGTTGTGCGCATTTTTGGGTGAAAGGAGTATTAAAATGGCGACAGGTAAGTCCTGCTCTCGCTGGTTTGCGCCTGTTTTGGCGCTCTTAATGGTAGTTGGCCTGAGTGGGTGTTTTGATAAAGAAGGCGATCAGCGCAAAGCGTTTATCGATTTTCTGCAGAATACTGCAATGCGTAGTGGAGAGCGTTTACCAACGCTGACCGCAGATCAGAAAAAACAGTTTGGCCCGTTTGTGTCCGATTACGCGATTCTGTATGGCTATTCGCAGCAGGTTAATCAGGCGATGGACTCCGGTCTGCGCCCGGTGGTTGATAGCGTGAATGCGATTCGTGTTCCTCAGGATTATGTGACTCAGCGTGAACCGCTGCGTCAGGCAAATGGTGCGCTGGGCGTGTTAGGGCAACAGTTGCAGAATGCGAAACTGCAGGCGGATGCTGCGCATGGCGCACTGAAGCAGGGCGAGGATCTGAAGCCGGTCTTTGACCAGGTTTACAATAAAGTTGTCACTGTACCTGCAGAGGCGTTACAGCCGCTGATCCCTGCCGCGCAAATCTTCACGCAGCAGTTAGTGCAGGTTGGTGATTTTGTGGCGCAGCAGGATACGCAGGTGAGCTTTGTCGCCAACGGTATCCAGTTCCCAACGTCGCAGCAGGCAAGTCAGTACAACACGCTGATTGGCCCGTTGGCTTCTCAACATCAGGCATTTAACCAGGCCTGGACTGCTGCGGTGAATGCCGCTCAGTAATTAAGCCGCTGTAAGAGCTGTAAGGCCGGGTGAGCGTAAGTGCTACCCGGCCTTTTGTTTATCGCGTGACTTGCGGGTTCACGCAGTTCTTCTCAACGCGTCCTTGCAGCGCATCGATTAAGTTATCCACCGCACAGGCCGCCATGTTATAGCGTGTTTCGTGCGTGGCTGAGCCAATGTGCGGCACGGCAACCACGTTTGGCAACGACAGCAGCGGTGAGTCTGCCGGTAATGGCTCCTGCTCAAACACATCCAGGCCAGCAGCATGAATTTCCCCGTTTTGCAGGGCAGCAATCAACGCTTTTTCATCGACCACCGGCCCGCGTCCGGCGTTTATGAAAATGGCGGAAGACTTCATTTTGGCAAATTGTTCGCGACTAAACAGATGATGCGTTTCTTCGGTTAACGGCAGGATCAGGCAGACAAAATCGGACTCCTGCAACAGCGTATCAAGATCGCAGTAGCGCGCGTTGAAGCGCTCTTCCGCTTCCTGATGATGGCGGCGGGCGTTATAGAGAATCGGCATGCTAAAGCCGAAATGCGCCCGTTGCGCCAGCGCTAGCCCAATACGGCCCATGCCAACAATCCCCAGCGTTTTGTGGTGCACATCCGTACCAAACCAGTCCGGCCCGATACTTTTGGTCCATTCACCAATTTTCACCCGTTCAGCCACTTCCACCACGCGGCGAGCGGTGCTTAACACCAGCGCCATCACCGTATCAGCGACGGTTTCCGTCAGTACGGTTGGCGTGTGCATCAGCAGCACCTTACGGGTGTTAAGAGCTTCGACGTCGAAGTTGTCATAGCCGACGGAAATCGTGGAGGTCGCACGCAGTTTCGGCATTTTCTCCAGTAGAGCGGTATTGACGGCTTCACTGGAGCCCAGTAGACCTTCCGCATTGGCAAAAGCTTCGGCGTGCTGTGCGACGGTTTCCGGGCGCAGGTTAGGCACACGTGTCACAGTAAAATGCTCTTCTAGGCGATGCAGTAAATCGTCAGGTAACGCTTTATAGAGAATAATGGACGGTTTCATGCGAATCTCCGTAAGTTAAAATTTAAGCGTGGCGTGCGCCAATAGGTAGCTGTTGATTATTAGCAGGCTTAACGATCAAAGTTAGCCACACTGAGACAAAAAGCGCTACCCCCATAAAAATGTACGACGCGGACGGGCTGCCGGTTGCGCCATTGAGGTAGCCGACAAACCATGAACCAAAGAATGAGCCTAGCGCGCCCATACTGTTAATCAGCGCCATTGCACCCCCGGCAACGTTACGCGGCAGCATTTCAGGAATGATGGCAAAGAAAGGACCATAAGGGGCATACATGGCCGCGCCCGCAATCACCAGTAGGGTGTAAGAAATCCAGAAGTGGTCTGCACCCACGGCCCAGGAGCCGATAAAAGCGAAAGCAGCTATCAGTAACAGTGGCCAGACAAACAGCTTACGATTTTGCAGTTTATCGGAGGCCCAGGAGACGAGGATCATTGCTGCCGTCGCCGCCAGATAAGGTACGGATGACAGCCAGCCAACCTCAACCATCCCCAGATTTGCGCCGCCGTTGCGGATAATGGACGGCAGCCACAGAACAAAACCATAGACCCCAATACTCCAGGCGAAATACTGCATGCACAGCAGGATCACGTTACGTGAGCGGAAGGCTTCGCTATAGTTACGCACAGCTTTGATGCCTTGCTGCTCTTTTTCCAGCTGTGCCTGAAGGGCGGCTTTTTCAGACTCTGACAGCCAGCCGACCTGAGACGGTTTGTCTTTTACCAGTACCCACCAGCAGAATGCCCAGATGATGGCCGGGAATCCCTCGATGATGAACATTTCCCGCCAGCCCAGCGCCTGAATCAAATATCCGGAAACCACAGACATCCACAGGACAGTGACTGGGTTACCGAGGATCAGAAAGGTATTAGCACGCGAACGCTCGGACTTCGTAAACCAGTTACTGATATAAATCAGCATTGCGGGCATGACCGCGGCTTCAACGACACCAAGAATAAAGCGGATGGCGGCAAGCATTGGAATATTGCTGACCATGCCGGTTAACGATGCGCATGCGCCCCAGAGAATTAGACAGATAAAAATCAGTTTTCGCACGCTGCGGCGTTCGGCGTAAATTGCGCCTGGGATCTGGAAGAAGAAATAGCCGAGGAAAAACAGCGCGCCCAGTAGGGAAGAGATCCCTTTAGTAATGCCGAGATCTTCATTGATACCGGCGGCGGAGGCGAAGCTGAAGTTCGCGCGGTCAAGGTACGCCAGGCTGTACGTGATAAACACGATTGGCATGATATACCACCAGCGTTTTGCTGCATTGGTTGAGCTATTCATAGACTGCCCTCTGGTTATGCTGATACGCCGCCTCTGAATGTAGGGTACAGAGACAGAGTTGGTCGGGAATTTATTCCCCTAATTGTTCACGTGTGGGTAATCCTTCGCTGTCGCCCTGAACCTGAATGGCCAGTGCGCCAATTTTATTGCCACGAGTCACCGCCTGATGCAGCGAACGCCCTTCCAGCAGGGCACTGATAACGCCAACGGCAAAGCCATCGCCTGCGCCGACCGTATCGACTACGTTGTCGACTTTTACCGGTGCGACGCAGCCTTGTTCGCCGCTGGCGGTTTTGTACCAGGCACCATCAGCCCCGGTTTTGATAATCACGGCCTTCACCCCATGGCGCAGATAAAAGTCGGCGATGGCTTCAGGCGTCTGCTGACCGGTTAGAATCATGCCCTCTTTTAACCCAGGTAAAACCCAGTCAGCCTGGAACGCCAAACGGTTCAGTTTTTCCACCATTTCAGCTTCGCTTTTCCACAGCACTGGGCGTAAATTCGGGTCGAACGAGATGCTCTTCCCTTGCGCTTTCAGTGTGCGGGCGGTATGGGCTAACAGTTCATAAGAGCTGGCAGAAAGCGCAGCCGCTACGCCGCTCAGGTGCAGGTGGCGTGCGCTGGCGAAGTAAGCTTCGTGATAATCCTCAATGCTGAGGTGGCTGGCAGCAGAACCTTTGCGGAAGTATTCCACAATGGGATCGGTTCCATTTTCGACCTTAGATTTAAGCTGAAAGCCGGTAGCGTAACGGCCATCCCGGGTGACTCCCTGCGCATCAATCCCTTCTTTTTCCAGCGACTTAACGATAAAACGGCCAAAACTGTCGTTGCCAACGCGGCTTACCCAACCGACCTTCAGGCCCAGCCGGGCAAGACCGGTCGCCACATTGAGTTCAGCGCCAGCAACGCGCTTGATAAACTGCTCCACATCCGCCAGTTCGCCGGTTTGCGTGGCGACAAACATCGCCATCGCTTCACCAATCGTTACCACATCCAATGAATTTTTCATGCGTTACTCCTTGCGTAACAGCTCGACGTAATGGCGGGTAACCGCCGTCAAATCCTGCCCTTCCAGGGGAAACTCAATGCCGCGCGGGACATCGCCGGGCAGCGTTTTCAACAGCGCCAGCCAGCGCGGATCGGCTGCATCAGGCGGCACGGCACGGTAGCTATCGCGATGCGTCACTGCGGCTTTGACATGGATATACCCAACGGTTGACGCCAGTTTCTGCGCCGCCAGTTCCGGGGAGTCGCCCACCCACAGCCAGTTGCCCATATCGAAGGTCAGAGATATCGGCAGATTCTGCGTCTGGCAGGCCTGGTTAAAGCGCTGCATCGGCTGCAGGCGTCCGCAGGTTGTCTGATCGTTTTCGACAACCAGTTCCATTCCGCTGTTGTCCAGCCATTCACGTAAAACGTTGAACTGTTCGGTATGGGAGAAATGACCGAGGGAGACTTTTAGCCACAGCGCCTGAAGGGTCTGCGCTTCTTCGAGTAACGCGGGAAGTCGGGGATTGAGGCTACCGTCCTTAAGGAACAGTGACTCAGGGGCTGAGTAACAGGCCAGCAGGCCGAAAATTTCGATAGCAGAGGCCATCGTGGACAGCGTGTGCAGCTCGGCATCGGTCAGCAACTCGCGGCGAATTTCGACGCCGTCAGCACCGGCTTCGGCAATAATAGGCAACATTGCCGTTTGCCCGCCTGCGATCCGTACCTGGTCGTGGCCGTAGGCGGCAGTGACCACCATAATTTTTCTTTTCATGGAAACTCCAGACTAGCGTTCTTGCTATAACGCTAGATGGAACCGGTTCCAAAGAAAAGTTAATGATGTCGAATTTATGATCACCATCACGAAGGAAATTTAACGGGCGGTAGAGCCGCGAACGATCAGTTCGCCGGAGAAGACCTGTTCCTGAATGGCAGCAGAGCCGCCATCGATCCGGCGTACAACCTGCTCAACGGCGGTGTAGCCAATCTGCCATGTGGGTTGTTTCAACGTGGTAATACCAACGCCCGCCAGTTCGGCCCATTCCAGTTCGTCAAAACCGAGTAGACCGATATCGCTGCCCCAGTTAAGGCCAATGCGCTTCAGGGCGCGGGCAACCTGCAGCGTGAGGGCGCCGTTGGCTGAGATAACGGCTTTGCGCATTCCCCGATGCTGCTGGTGAAACTGGCGCAGTGTGTCATCCAGTTGTGTATTGTCCGTTAGTAGGACTTCGGCATTTTGCGCGATAACGCCGGGGTACTGTGCGAGGGTGGCGCGAAAAGCGCTCAGGCGCTCGCGGCGGGTATTCACCATGCCCAGCGGTTCGCTGAGGAACAAAATGGCTTCAAAACCTTGCTCAACCAGATGTTCCGTGGCAACCGTTGCCGCCTGGGTGTTATCCAGCCCGACCATATCACAGGCGAAATCCGGAATTTTGCGATCAATCAGCACCATTGGCAGAGCAGACTGCTGCAGGCGGTTTAGCCCTTCTTCGCGCATCCCTACGGCGTTGACCACAATCCCTTCGACCTGGTAACTGCGCAGCAGGTCGAGATAATGCAACTCCTGATCCACTTCGTTGTTGGTGTTGCACACCAGTGGAGTAAAGCCTTTATCGCGACAGGCGGCTTCAATACCGCTTAGCACGTTGACGGAGTAGGGATTAGTAATATCGGCGATGATCAGGCCAATCAGACGGGTACGACCGTGTTTAAGGCCTCTTGCCATCAGGCTGGGACGATAATCGAGATCGGCAATAGCTTGTTCAATGCGGGCCAATAGCGCGTCGGAAAGCAGGTGCTTTTCACCGTTGAGATAGCGTGAAATGCTGGTCTTGCCGGTTTTTGCGGCTTTCGCCACATCGCTGATGGTTGCCCTTGTTGATTTGCTCATCGCTGATTTCCCTGACTTTGGTGTGAACACCTTAACGCGAAAATCAACGATGGCAAGTGCTACATGCCGGATTGGGCACTGCCAGTATCCGGCACAAAACGTTACTGGAGAGGGCTTAAGGTAATCTCTACGCGACGGTTCTGCGCTTTACCTTCCGCCGTGCTGTTGCTGGCGATCGGATTTGACGGACCCATACCCTGAGTGCGGATACGGTTAGCTGCAACTCCTTGAGTGATCAGGGCGCTGGCCACGGAGTCCGCGCGTTGCTGCGACAGACGCATATTCAGATCCTGGCTGCCAGTGCTGTCGGTGAAGCCCAGCACGTTGACGGCGGTTTTATTGTACTCTTTCAGTACCATTGCCACGCCGGTCAGGGTGTTGGCACCAGCAGGTTTCAGGTTGGCGCTGCTGCTGTCGAAGGTGACGTTATTCGGCATATTCAGAATGATGTTATCGCCACTACGCGTCACGCTGACGCCCGTTCCCTGCATTTTGTCGCGCAGTTTGGCTTCCTGCACGTCCATGTAATAACCGACACCGCCGCCAACGGCCGCACCCGCCGCCGCGCCAATTAGTGCGCCTTTGCCGCGATCTTTCTTCGAAGAAGAGAGTGCGCCAATGCCCGCGCCGACCAGAGAACCAATACCCGCGCCAATGCCGGATTTACCCGCTTCACGTTCGCCGGTGTAAGGGTTTGTTGTGCAGCCAGAAACCGCCAGGGCGCCGCTCACGATGGCAGCAATAACAAAAACACGTTTCTTCATCTTAATTCCTTAATGACTTTTTCTTCTTTGCCACAGCGACCGTGGCGGTTGATTATGACGTGTGAACATGAAGAAAATTCCAGGGAAGACTCTGAAATTTGTAAGTAACATTGAACGGCATAATAAATAAGCCGTTACATCGCATTCAGGAGCGCCATCTTGGCTAATTCACCCGCACATTACTCGGTGTTAACCGCCGCCCACTGGGGACCTGTTCTCGTCGAAACCGATGGAGAGACGGTTTTCTCCTCGCGTGGCGCGCTGCCCACTTCCCATCCCAACTCTTTGCAAACCGTGGTGCATAACCAGGTGCACAGTAAAACGCGGGTACGTTTTCCAATGGTGCGTAAAGGCTTTCTCGCCTCGCCGGAGGACCCGCAGGGCGTGCGCGGGCAGGATGAATTTGTTCGCATCAGTTGGGACGAGGCACTGAATCTTATCCATACGCAGCATAAACGTATCCGTGACAGCTACGGCCCGGCCTCGATTTTTGCCGGTTCCTATGGCTGGCGCTCTAACGGCGTGTTACACAAAGCGGCAACTCTGCTACAGCGTTATATGGCGCTGGCAGGCGGTTATACCGGGCATCTGGGGGATTATTCGACGGGGGCTGCGCAGGCCATCATGCCTTACGTGGTGGGCGGTAACGAAGTTTACCAGCAGCAAACCAGCTGGCCTGTGGTATTGGAGAACAGCGAGGTGGTGGTGTTATGGAGCGCTAATCCGCTGAATACCCTGAAGATCGCCTGGAATGCCTCCGACGAACAGGGTCTTACTTACTTTGAGGCTTTGCGCGACAGCGGCAAACGTTTGATCTGTATCGATCCGATGCGATCGGAAAGCGTCGAATTCTTTGGCGATAAGATGGAATGGGTTGCCCCGCATATGGGGACCGACGTGGCGCTGATGTTGGGCATCGCGCATACGCTGGTGGAAAACGATTGGCACGATGTCGATTTTCTCGCCCGGTGTACGACGGGATATGACCTTTTCTCGGATTATCTACTGGGTAAATCTGACGATGTTGCGAAAACGGCGGAGTGGGCGGCTAAAATTTGTGGTGTTCCGGCAGCAAAAATACGTGAACTCGCGGCGATATTTCATCAAAATACTACCATGCTGATGGCGGGATGGGGCATGCAGCGTCAGCAGTATGGCGAGCAGAAACACTGGATGATCGTTACCCTGGCCGCCATGCTTGGGCAGATTGGGACGCCAGGCGGTGGTTTTGGTCTATCGTACCATTTTGCCAATGGCGGGAACCCGACGCGCCGTGCTGCGGTGCTGGCTTCAATGCAGGGCAGCGTTAAAGGCGGCACCGATGCAGTGGATAAAATCCCGGTGGCGCGGATAGTCGAAGCGCTGGAAAACCCGGGTGGTTTTTACCAGCATAACGGTATGGATCGCCATTTCCCGGATATCCGGATGCTGTGGTGGGCGGGCGGTGCCAACTTCACGCATCATCAGGATACCAACCGTCTGATTCGCGCCTGGCAAAAACCGGAGCTGGTGGTTATCTCGGAATGTTTCTGGACCGCCGCAGCGAAGCATGCCGATATCGTGCTGCCAGCGACCACTTCTTTTGAGCGCAATGATTTGACCATGACTGGCGATTACAGCAACCAGCACCTGGTGCCGATGAAGCAGGTCGTCCCGCCGCAGTATGAAGCGCGAAATGATTATGATGTTTTTGCCGAACTGAGTGAACGCTGGGAAGAGGGCGGTTATGAGCGATTCACCGAAGGCAAAAGCGAGCTGGAATGGCTGGAGACGTTTTACAATATTGCCGGGCAGCGTGGGGCCAGCCAGCAGGTGACGTTGCCGCCATTCTCCTTGTTTTGGCAGCAAAATGCGCTGATTGAAATGCCGGAAAACGCCACCAGCGCGCAGTTTATCCGTTTCGCGGATTTTCGCCGCGACCCGCAGGCGCATCCGCTGAAAACGGACAGCGGCAAAATTGAAATCTACTCCGCGAAGATTGCCGGTTACGGCTATGCGGATTGTGCGGGCCACCCGATGTGGCTGGAGCCGGATGAATGGTTCGGTAACGCCGAGCCGGATCAGTTACAGCTGCTTTCCGCGCATCCGGCGCACCGTTTGCACAGCCAGCTTAACTACAGCGCGTTGCGTGAGCAGTATGCAGTAGCGGATCGTGAGCCGGTAACGATTCATCCGCAGGATGCCAACGCGCGCGGCATTGCGGATGGCGACACAGTCAGGGTGTGGAATCAACGTGGACACGTTCTGGCGGGGGCCGTGGTGACGGAAGGCATCAAACCTGGCGTCATCTGTATTCATGAAGGTGCCTGGCCTGATTTGGAGCCGACAGCTGACGGTATTTGTAAAAATGGCGCCGTCAACGTGCTGACCAAAGATCTCCCCAGCTCGAAGCTGGGGAATGGCTGCGCGGGCAACACTGCGCTGGTGTGGCTCGAAAAATACAGCGGACCGAACCTGGCGCTTACTGCGTTTGATCCGCCTGCCAGCCCATAATCCACGTAGGATGGTGAGTCTCCTCCTGCCATGCGCCGTCTTCAATGCGAAAACCGAGCGCATGGTAGAAGTTCACCGCTGACTGATTCTTCTGGTACACCTCGAGGCTGAGTAACGAAAAGCGCTGCTGCACATGGTGTACCAGCGCTTTGCCGATCCCGCTTCTGATGGCGGTAGGTGCGACAAACAGGGCGCCGAGGAAGCGGTCGTCAATGACGCTGACAAAACCTTTGAGCGCACCTTCTTCTTCCCACACCCAGGTTTGTGCGGCGGGCAGGTAAACATCCCGCACGATGGATTCACTTTCGCGCCAGTAACGTTCTTCGATAAACGGATGAGCATGGATCGTGCTTTCCATCCACAGCGCCAGAATTGACGGTAGATCATCAGCCTTTGATTCACGAATCATGTTGTTCTCCCGGGTAACAGATGCAGCTGGTGACATGGTCGTTGACCAGTCCGCACGCCTGCATAAAGGAGTAACAGATGGTGGTGCCGACAAACTTAAACCCGCGTTTTTTTAACGCCTTAGATAGCGCATCTGACGCAGGCGTTGAGGTGGGAATATCGCTCAGGTTGGCGGCGCGGGTCACTTGCGGTTGGTGATCAACAAATGACCAGACGAACTCGCTAAATGACTCTCCGTCTTGCGTCATCGTTTGGTAAGCGCGCGCGTTGCCAATAATGGCCTGAATTTTTCCGCGATGGCGAATTATGCCGGCATCCAGTACCAGCCTTTCCACGTCCTCTTCAGTCATGGCCGCCACTTTTTCCGGGTCAAAATGGTGAAAGGCGTGGCGATAGTTTTCCCGTTTCTTCAGTACGGTAATCCACGATAGCCCTGCCTGCTGGCCTTCGAGGCAGATCATTTCGAACAGCTTTTTGCCATCGGTTTCCGGGACGCCCCATTCCTTGTCGTGGTAGGCAATGTAAAGTGGATCCTGACTGACCCATCCGCAACGCTGCATATTCTTCCTCGCTGTTTTTACTGGCGTAAAAATTTCATTCGGCCCGCCTTGACGCGCCAGCTAAAAAGACAATATTTAATATAAGGCCTTCAGGCCCAAATACTTCACACAATGACAATAATATCGCCGAATTCGGCTCTTTTCTGGAGTCGCGTTGATGCTTATAAGAAACAGTAGTGGTCGTCAGAGGTTAACTCTGGCGAGCGTTGTAGTTTGTGCGCTGTCCATCAATACAGCATATGGCTGGCAACAAGAATATATCGTTGATGCAATGTCAGGACATACGGCTGAACGTTATACATGGGACAGCGATCACCAACCGCGTTATAACGATATTTTGGAAGAACGTATTCGCTCCACTCAAAACGTGGCGGGTCCCGTGGTGAATCTGGTCGATGATACGCCAATGGATGCAACCAGCGGCATGAGTATGGGCTGGAACTTCCCGCTCTCAAGGCAAGTTACGACCGGTCCGGTTGCGGCACTGCATTATGACGGTTCGACCACCTCTACTTATAATGAATTTGGCGATAGTGCGACGTCGGTAACGCAGACCGATCCGCTGTGGCATGCCAGCGTCAGCACGTTAGGCTGGCGCGTCAATTCGCAGTTCGGCGATGTGCGACCGTGGGCGCAAATCAGCTATAACCAGCAGTTTGGCGAAAATATCTGGAAAGCGCAGTCGGGCCTCAGCCGCATGACGGCGGTGGGTCAGGACGGTAACTGGGTGGATGTTACTGTGGGTGCGGATATGCTGTTGAACCCGCACATGGCGGCTTACGCGGCGCTCTCGCAGGCGGAAAATAGTGCCAACAACAGCGACTATATGTACACCATGGGAGTAAGCGCCAAATTTTAACGCGAAAAAATCATCAAATAAACATCTTGATTACATGTTGATATCAACAATTATACGCATCTCAGCGATAGTGTGTACTAACTCATGCGATAAAATTCAGTAACCGGACTTTTTGTCTCGTCATTCATTCCGCATTCCAGGCAGTTCATTCCATCCTGGCGGCATTTCATGCCATTTTCCCCTGGCTATAAAAGCGCTTCGGTATGGTTGTTGGCAGAGAATTTCCCATTTTGTTTATGCAGGAAGACTGCCATGAAAACTTCTGATTATCAGCGTACCCGCTGGCTGACACTGATCGGCACCATCATTACTCAATTTGCCTTAGGTTCTGTTTATACCTGGAGCCTGTTTAACGGTGCGCTCTCTTCTAAGCTTGATGCGCCAGTGAGCCAGGTAGCATTTTCCTTTGGTTTGCTGAGCCTTGGGCTGGCGATTTCCTCTTCCGTCGCCGGGAAGTTGCAGGAACGTTTTGGCGTGAAGCGCGTCACCATGGCGTCCGGTATTTTACTCGGCGTTGGCTTCTTCTTAACCGCCCATTCTGACAGCCTGATTATGCTGTGGTTGAGCGCCGGCGTGCTGGTTGGTCTGGCGGATGGTGCGGGCTATCTGTTAACACTTTCCAACTGCGTAAAATGGTTCCCGGAGCGTAAGGGACTGATTTCTGCGTTCGCCATCGGTTCTTATGGCCTTGGCAGCCTCGGTTTTAAATTTATCGACAGCCAACTTTTGAGCACCGTGGGTCTGGAAAAAACTTTCATGATTTGGGGCGCGATTGTGCTGGTGATGATCGTCTTTGGCTCCACGCTGATGAAAGATGCGCCGAATCAGGAAGTGAAGGCCAAAAATGGCGTAATGGAGAACGACTACACGTTGGCGCAGTCCATGCGTAAACCGCAGTACTGGATGCTGGCCGTGATGTTTCTGACGGCGTGTATGAGCGGGCTGTACGTAATTGGCGTGGCAAAAGATATCGCACAAAGTCTGGCAAATATGGATGTGGCAACGGCGGCAAACGCGGTGACCGTGATTTCTATCGCTAACCTGTCTGGTCGTCTGGTTCTGGGTATTCTGTCCGATAAAATCTCCCGTATTCGCGTTATCACTATTGGTCAGGTCGTTTCGCTGGTGGGTATGGCCGCACTGTTGTTCGCGCCGCTGAATGACATAACCTTCTTTACCGCAATTGCCTGTGTTGCCTTCAACTTTGGTGGCACTATCACCGTGTTCCCATCACTGGTCAGCGAGTTCTTCGGGTTGAATAACCTGGCGAAAAACTACGGTGTTATCTACCTTGGTTTTGGTATCGGCAGTATTTGTGGCTCGATTATCGCTTCGCTGTTTGGCGGTTTCTATGTCACCTTCTGCGTTATCTTTGCGCTGTTAATCATCTCGCTGGCGCTTTCTACCACTATTCGTCAGCCGCAGCGTAGCGTCTATACCGAGGCACACGCCTGAATCTATTAGTGGTTTGATTAATACCCGGCGCATATATTTACAAAAATATATGCGCCCTTTGCATTCTCTATAAGCACTTTTCTTCCCTCCTGTGGTCTACTTACCTGCGCTGTAGAATTGTCTTATTATCTGCACTTGTCGCACTTTTCCCCTGTAGGGTCTGACAGGCCTTTACACAGGGTGTTTTTATCCCTTGTTCCAGGGTTTGTTTGCATGAGATATATCAAATCGATGACGCAGCAGAAGCTGAGTTTCTTGCTCGCGATCTATATCGGTCTCTTTATGAATTGCGCTGTGTTTTTCCGTCGCTTTAGCGGATATGCGCACGAGTTTACCGTCTGGAAAGGACTTTCTGCGGTTGTTGAATTAGCAGGCACTGTGCTGGTGACCTTCTTTTTACTCCGTATTCTCTCTTTATTTGGCCGACGAGTCTGGCGTGTACTGGCAACGTTTGTGGTGCTCTGTTCTGCCGGTGCCAGCTATTACATGACTTTCCTGAACGTGGTCATTGGCTACGGTATTATTGCCTCGGTCATGACTACCGATATTGATTTATCAAAAGAAGTTGTCGGCTGGCATTTTATCGTGTGGCTGGTTTCGGTCAGCATTTTACCGTTGGTTCTGATTTGGAGTAATCGCTGCCGCTATACCCTGATGAAACAGATTCGTACGCCAGGCATGAGATGGCGTAGCGTAGCGGCGGTTTTATTGGCTGGCCTGATGGTGTGGGCGCCCATTCGTCTGCTCAGCATGCAACAGAAAAGCGTTGAGCGTGAAACAGGCATTGATTTACCCAGCTACGGTGGGGTCGTTGCGAACTCCTATTTGCCGTCTAACTGGCTCTCTGCGCTGGGTTTGTACGCCTGGGCACAGGTGGATGAATCTTCAGACAACAAATCGTTGATGAACCCGGCGAAGAAGTTTACGTATGTTGCGCCCAAAAACCTCGACGACACTTATGTGGTCTTTATTATCGGCGAAACGACTCGCTGGGATCATATGGGGATTTTTGGTTATGAACGAAATACCACGCCAAGGCTCGCCCAGGAGAAAAATCTGGCCGCATTCCGTGGATACTCTTGTGACACTGCGACCAAACTTTCGCTGCGCTGTATGTTTGTGCGCGAAGGTGGGGCGGAAGAAAACCCTCAGCGTACTCTGAAAGAACAAAACGTCTTTTCCGTGCTCGGTCAGTTAGGGTTCAAGACAGACCTCTACGCAATGCAAAGTGAGATGTGGTTCTACAGCAATACCATGGCGGAGAACATCGCCTACCGTGAGCAGATTGGCGCTGAGCCGCGTAACCGTGGCAAAAACGTTGACGATATGCTGCTGATTAATGAGATGCAGCAATCTTTACAGAAGACTGATGATGGTGAAAAGCGTCTGATTATTCTGCACACCAAAGGCTCGCACTTTAACTACACCCAGCGTTACACCCGTGAATATGCACAGTGGAAGCCGGAGTGTGTCAACGTAGATAGTGGCTGCTCGAAAGAGGAGATGATTAACTCATTTGATAATTCGGTAACCTACGTTGATCACTTTATTACTCAGGTGTTTGATCAGCTGCGCGATAAGAAAGCGATCGTGTTCTACGCCGCCGATCACGGCGAGTCGATTAATGAACGGGAGCACCTGCACGGTACACCGCGTAAAATGGCGCCGCCAGAGCAGTTCCGCGTTCCTATGATGGTGTGGATGTCAGACAAATATCTGGAAGACCCTGACCATGCGAAGGCGTTTGCGCACCTGAAGCAAGAAGCTGAGATGAAGGTGCCGCGTCGTCATGTGGAACTGTACGATACCGTTCTGGGTTGCCTCGGTTATACCTCGCCAAATGGCGGTATTAACGAGAATAACAACTGGTGCCGTATCCCGGACGGGCAGAAAGCAGTGGCCCAGTAACAGGCCTGCTGACTTTCTCGCCGATCGAATGGCATTTTGTTACTAAGGGATTGACGGGCGCGCGGCTGAGCAGTAAGATGCGCCCCGCATTCGGTGATTGGCGCAGCCTGGTAGCGCACTTCGTTCGGGACGAAGGGGTCGGAGGTTCGAATCCTCTATCACCGACCAAATTTGAAACCCTGCTCAACGAGCAGGGTTTTTTGCTTTATAGCCCGAGAGGATGAGAACCTCCGGGGGTAAGAGGTTCGACTCGAGCGTAGCGAGAGAACGTTGCGTAAGCAACGGCCCGCAGGGCGAGCCACGCAGTGGCGAGTAATCCTCTATCACCGACCAAATTTAAAACCCTGCTCAACGAGCAGGGTTTTTTGCTTTATAGCCTGAGAGGATGAGAACCTCCGGGGTTAAGAGGTTCGACTCGAGCGTAGCGAGAGAACGTTGCGTAAGCAACGGCCCGCAGGGCGAGCCACGCAGTGGCGAGTAATCCTCTATCACCGACCAAATTTGAAACCCTGCTCAACGAGCAGGGTTTTTTGCTTTATAGCCCGAGAGGATGAGAACCTCCGGGGGAAGAAGTACCGCTCTCACCGACCTAAATTGACCTTCCTTTTATCTGTAAAAATTGTGCACCACTTCCCACTGACTGTTAACGATTCTGTGACATATTCCATTGCCTTTTTTTATGTTTGCATGAAACTTTTTTTGCGCTACTTATGGCTGACGCTGGCATTTTCCGCTGTGCGTTTTAACGTTCATGGCATTAATCGCTCAGATATGCAGCATTCATTGGGAAAATTTGAATAAATTGCATAAATGTTAATCACTAAATGTTGAGAAGTATGAAGATGTTTATTCTGGCATAGTGCGCGTAGCACAAATTTCCCTGCTGAAAATACCCGCTTGCACTTTTTTTAATCTTTGTCTGCCAATTCTCACCGTTGGTGCAAATCGCGGCTACCTGTATTGACGTTTTCACATTCTGTTGACAGATTGTAGGGCATGAGGGGCATTTCATGGAGAATCCGCACTGCAACTCAGTCGCTTATGTGAACGGAATCCCCATCCTCTTAACGCTGACCCGGCCGGGTAAAAAACAAAAAAGGCCAGGCGGTGCAAACCCACTGCAAAGGGTAAAACAACAAACATCACATTTGGAGCAGAAGAATGAGTATTTCCTTGAAGAAGTCAGGGATGCTGAAGCTTGGTCTGAGCCTGGTGGCTATGACCGTCGCAGCAAGCGTACAGGCTAAAACTCTGGTTTATTGTTCAGAAGGATCTCCTGAAGGCTTTAACCCACAGCTTTTCACCTCTGGTACCACCTATGATGCCAGCTCCGTGCCGATCTATAATCGCCTGGTCGAGTTCAAAACCGGTACAACTGAAGTGGTCCCGGGCCTTGCTGAGAAGTGGGAAATCAGCGAAGACGGTAAAACCTATACCTTCCACCTGCGTCAGGGCGTGAAGTGGCAGGACAACAAAGATTTTAAACCGACGCGCGATTTAAACGCTGATGACGTGGTGTTCTCTTTCGATCGTCAGAAAAATGCCCAGAACCCGTACCACAAAGTGTCTGGCGGCAGCTATGAATACTTCGAAGGGATGGGTCTGCCAGACCTGATCTCCGAAGTGAAAAAAGTGGATGATAAAACGGTTCAGTTCGTGCTGACTCGCCCGGAAGCACCATTCCTGGCTGACCTGGCTATGGACTTCGCTTCTATTCTTTCCAAAGAATATGCAGACAACATGCTGAAAGCCGGTTCCCCGGAGAAAGTGGATCTGAACCCAATCGGTACCGGTCCGTTCCAGCTGCAGCAGTACCAGAAAGACTCCCGTATTCTGTATAAAGCATTCGAAGGTTACTGGGGCACTAAGCCTAAAATCGACCGTCTGGTCTTCTCCATTACGCCTGACGCTTCCGTGCGTTACGCAAAACTGCAGAAGAACGAGTGCCAGGTAATGCCGTACCCGAACCCGGCTGACATCGCGCGCATGAAGCAGGATAAAAATATCAACCTGATGGAGCAGGCTGGTCTGAACGTTGGCTACCTCTCTTTCAACACAGAGAAGAAACCGTTTGATGACGTGAAAGTCCGCCAGGCGCTGACCTACGCGGTTAACAAAGAAGCGATCATTAAAGCGGTTTATCAGGGCGCTGGCGTCGCCGCGAAGAACCTGATCCCGCCGACCATGTGGGGCTATAACGACGACGTTAAGGACTACACCTACGATCCTGAGAAAGCCAAAGCGCTGTTGAAGGAAGCCGGTCAGGACAAAGGCTTTACCGTTGAACTGTGGGCGATGCCGGTACAGCGTCCTTACAACCCGAACGCGCGCCGTATGGCGGAAATGGTTCAGGCTGACTGGGCGAAAATTGGCGTTCAGGCCAAGATTGTGACCTATGAGTGGGGCGAGTACCTGAAACGCGCCAAAGCGGGTGAGCATCAGGCCGTGATGATGGGCTGGACCGGTGATAACGGGGATCCGGACAACTTCTTCGCCACCCTGTTCAGCTGTGCGGCAGCGAAAGACGGTTCTAACTATTCTCGCTGGTGCTACAAGCCGTTTGAAGACCTGATCCAACCGGCGCGAGCGACCGACGATCACAACAAACGTATTGAACTGTACAAGCAAGCTCAGGTTGTTATGCACGATCAGGCACCGGCTCTGATTGTTGCTCACTCCACCGTGTATGAACCAGTGCGTAAAGAAGTAAAAGGCTATGTGGTTGATCCATTAGGCAAACACCACTTCGAAAACGTCTCTGTCGAATAATTAAAAGCAAGCCAGGCAGCGCTACGGACCGTTAAGTCGGGTCACCGTAGCGCTGCCTGACAGTAATGCTTTATCTCCCTCTCGTTGGAGGGGGAGATAAGATTTGTGAGCAATACAGACTCACGGTTCCAGGCCGTGCGTCATTAGAGAGAATCCGGGTTATGTTGCAGTTCATTCTCCGACGTTTGGGACTCGTCATCCCCACGTTTATCGGTATCACTCTTCTCACCTTTGCCTTTGTCCATATGATCCCCGGCGATCCGGTAATGATCATGGCGGGTGAACGTGGAATCTCCCCTGAGCGTCATGCTCAACTGCTGGCTGAACTCGGTCTGGACAAACCGATGTGGCAACAGTACCTCCACTATATCTGGGGGGTTATGCATGGTGATTTAGGTATTTCGCTGAAAAGCCGCTTACCGGTGTGGGAAGAGTTCGTACCTCGCTTCAAAGCGACGCTGGAACTCGGCGTCTGCGCGATGATTTTCGCCGTCGCAGTAGGTATTCCGGTGGGTGTTCTCGCTGCCGTCAAGCGCGGCTCCATTTTCGATCATACTGCCGTTGGCCTTGCGCTGACCGGTTACTCCATGCCGATCTTCTGGTGGGGCATGATGCTTATCATGCTGGTTTCCGTACAGTGGAACCTGACGCCAGTTTCCGGTCGGGTGAGCGACATGGTGTTCCTTGATGATTCCAACCCCCTGACCGGTTTTATGCTGATCGACACCGCTATCTGGGGTGAACAGGGCAACTTCATCGATGCGCTGGCGCATATGGTCCTGCCGGCAATGGTACTGGGCACTATACCTTTGGCGGTCATTGTGCGTATGACCCGTTCATCGATGCTGGAAGTGCTGGGTGAGGATTACATTCGTACCGCGCGCGCCAAGGGCCTGACCCGGATGCGCGTCATCATCATTCATGCTCTGCGCAACGCCATGCTGCCCGTTGTGACCGTTATCGGCCTGCAGGTCGGTACATTGCTGGCCGGGGCGATCCTGACTGAGACCATTTTCTCGTGGCCGGGTCTGGGGCGCTGGCTGATCGATGCGCTGCAACGCCGCGATTATCCGGTAGTGCAGGGCGGGGTATTACTGGTCGCGACGATGATTATCCTCGTCAACCTACTGGTAGACCTGCTGTACGGCGTGGTGAACCCGCGTATTCGGCATAAGAAGTAAGGGGCCATCATGTCACAGGTTACTGAAAATAAAGTTATTGCTGCACCGGTGCCCATGACCCCGTTGCAGGAGTTCTGGCACTATTTTAAACGCAACAAAGGCGCGGTTGTTGGGCTGGTGTATGTGGTGGTGATGATCCTGATTGCGGTCTTTGCCAACGTTCTCGCGCCGTACAACCCGGCCGACCAGTTCCGCGATACGCTGCTGGCTCCGCCTGCATGGCAGGAAGGCGGTTCCATGGCGCATCTGTTTGGTACTGATGATGTGGGCCGCGATGTGCTGTCCCGCCTGATGTACGGTGCGCGTCTGTCGCTGCTGGTTGGCTGTCTGGTGGTGGTGCTCTCCCTGCTGATGGGCGTGGTTCTCGGGCTTATCGCCGGTTATTTTGGCGGGATTGTAGATAACGTCATCATGCGTGTGGTTGATATTATGCTGGCGCTGCCGAGCCTGTTACTGGCGCTGGTGCTGGTGGCGGTATTTGGTCCCTCGATTGGCAATGCCGCGCTGGCGCTGACGTTCGTGGCATTGCCGCACTATGTGCGTCTGACGCGCGCTGCCGTACTGGTGGAGGTTAACCGCGACTATGTCACCGCATCCCGCGTGGCGGGGGCAGGTGCGATGCGCCAGATGTTCGTCAACATTCTTCCTAACTGTCTTGCGCCGCTGATTGTTCAGGCGTCGCTTGGCTTCTCGAACGCCATTCTCGATATGGCTGCCCTCGGCTTCCTGGGGATGGGCGCACAGCCGCCGACGCCGGAGTGGGGCACCATGCTCTCTGACGTGCTGCAGTTCGCTCAAAGTGCCTGGTGGGTCGTGACCTTCCCGGGGCTGGCGATCCTGCTGACGGTACTGGCATTTAACCTGATGGGTGACGGTCTGCGTGACGCGCTCGATCCCAAACTGAAGCAGTAAGAGGTTCGAGATGGCGTTATTAAATGTAGATAAATTATCGGTGCACTTCGGTGATGTGGGTTCAGAATTCCGTGCCGTGGACCGCATTAGCTACAGTGTGAACCAGGGTGAAGTGGTTGGCATTGTTGGGGAATCTGGCTCTGGTAAGTCCGTCAGTTCGTTGGCAATTATGGGACTGATTGACTACCCCGGCCGCGTTATGGCTGAAAATCTGGAGTTTAATGGTCGCGACCTGAAGCGCATCTCTGAGAATGAGCGCCGCCAGCTGGTGGGGGCGGAAGTGGCAATGATCTTCCAGGACCCGATGACCAGCCTTAACCCGTGCTACACCGTTGGCTACCAGATTATGGAAGCCATCAAGGTGCACCAGGGCGGCAATAAAAAAACGCGTATTCAGCGGGCGATCGACCTGTTGACGCTGGTGGGGATCCCCGATCCGGCCTCGCGCCTGGATGTCTATCCGCACCAGTTGTCCGGTGGGATGAGCCAGCGCGTGATGATCGCCATGGCGATTGCCTGTCGTCCGAAGCTGCTGATTGCCGATGAACCGACAACGGCGCTGGATGTGACTATTCAGGCGCAGATCATCGAGCTGCTGCTGGAACTGCAGCAAAAAGAGAACATGGCGTTGGTCTTGATTACCCACGATCTGGCGCTGGTGGCCGAAGCGGCGCACAAAATCATCGTGATGTACGCCGGGCAGGTCGTGGAAACCGGGGCCGCGCAGGATATTTTCCGTGCGCCGCGCCATCCGTATACCCAGGCGTTGCTGCGAGCGTTGCCGGAGTTTGCTCAGGACAAAGCGCGTCTGGCCTCGTTGCCGGGCGTGGTACCAGGTAAATATGACCGTCCGAACGGCTGTTTACTGAACCCGCGCTGTCCCTATGCGACCGACAAATGCCGCGCTGAAGAACCTGAACTGAACCTGCTGGAAGGCGGTCGTCAGTCGAAATGCCACTACCCACTTGATGATGCCGGGAGGCCTGGGCTATGAGTACGCAAAAGGCCGCCGCGCAACAGCCGCTGTTGCAGGCAATTGACCTGAAAAAACACTACCCGGTGAAGAAGGGCATGTTCGCCCCGGAACGCCTGGTGAAAGCGCTGGATGGTGTTTCCTTTACCCTGGAGCGCGGTAAAACGCTGGCGGTGGTAGGTGAGTCGGGCTGTGGAAAATCCACGCTTGGCCGTCTGCTGACGATGATTGAAATCCCGACCGGCGGTGAGCTGTATTACCAGGGACAGGATTTGCTTAAGCACGACCCGCAGGCGCAGAAGCTGCGTCGGCAGAAAATCCAGATAGTGTTCCAGAACCCATACGGTTCCCTGAACCCTCGTAAGAAAGTCGGGCAGATTCTGGAAGAGCCGTTGCTGATCAACTCCACGCTCAGCAAAGAGGAGCGTCGTGAAAAAGCGCTGGCGATGATGGCGAAAGTGGGGCTGAAAACCGAGCACTACGACCGCTATCCGCATATGTTTTCCGGCGGCCAGCGTCAGCGTATCGCCATTGCCCGCGGTTTGATGCTTGACCCGGATGTGGTGATTGCCGACGAACCGGTCTCGGCGCTGGACGTTTCCGTACGTGCGCAGGTGCTGAACCTGATGATGGACTTGCAACAGGAACTGGGGCTGTCATACGTCTTTATCTCGCACGACCTGTCGGTGGTAGAGCACATTGCCGATGAAGTGATGGTGATGTATTTAGGCCGCTGCGTGGAAAAAGGAACCAAGGATCAGATCTTCAATAATCCACGGCATCCGTACACTCAGGCGCTGCTCTCCGCAACGCCGCGTCTGAACCCCGACGATCGCCGCGAGCGTATCAAGCTGACCGGTGAGCTGCCAAGCCCGCTGAATCCGCCACCAGGTTGCGCGTTCAACGCCCGTTGCCGTCGTCGCTTTGGTCCGTGTACTCAGCTTCAGCCACAGTTAAAAGACTATGGCGGTCAATTGGTAGCTTGTTTCGCCGTTGACCAGGATGAAAACCCACAGCAATAAACGTGGGTTATGACCCAATAACCGGAGCCTTGTGCTCCGGTTTTTTTATATTTTGTTTTTCCGTCCACAATGTGAGTCCTATGGCAGAACATTATTCCGCAGCGTATAAAATGTAGTCAGATTTCCTCTCGTCACAGAAATATCTATTTCGCAGTTGCTAACTATCAGGAGCAAATGTGGTTACGATACGCTGGGATATTAAAACAATTGATCGTCTGTCGATGGTTGAGGATGTCCTGAAGGAATTTTCCTGCTGCGATATCAATATCATCTCCATGAAAGTCACGCCTGGACGGATCCTGATAAAATCCTGGTGCCGCCAGTTACAGGATATTTCCTGCGTGCAATCCTGTTTAAGCCAGCGTGCCGATATTATTAATGTCGCTTACCTGTGCGAAGAGATAAGCGAGTTGTCGATGTCTGAGCCGGAACGCCCGCGCTATTTCTCTGACATTATTTGCAGCAGCCAGAGCATGCACTCGCTTATCGAAAAGGCGATAAAAATTGCTGACAGCAAATATACCGTTCTGATCCGTGGCGATACGGGCACAGGCAAAGAGCTGCTGGCCCGGGCTATCCATAATTCCGGGCAGCGGCGTTTTTATCCGTTTATTCCGGTTAACTGCTCTGCGCTTCCTGAGTCGTTGATGGAGAGTGAATTCTTTGGCTATGAGAAAGGGGCTTTTAGCGGCGCGGACTGTAAAGGTAAAAAAGGGTTGTTTGAAATGGCCGATAAAGGCACCCTTTTTCTCGATGAATTTGGTGAAATGTCGCTGGGTTTACAGGCTAAATTATTGCGCGTACTGCAGGATGGCGGGATCCGTCGCGTTGGCGGGGCACAAATTATTCCGGTTAATGTACGCATTATTGTGGCAACCAACGCCAATCTGGAAGATATGGTGGAGCAACGCCTGCTGCGGGCCGATCTCTATTACCGCATCAATGTACTTTCTCTGACTATTCCACCCTTGCGGGAGCGCCCGCAGGATATCAGTCTGTTGATTCGCCACTTTGTGCAGAAATACGCAAAGGAATTCCAGCGGCGGATCATTCTGGATAAAGCTTGTTTTGATGCCCTGCACCATCACAGCTGGCCGGGAAACGTGCGCGAACTGGAAAATACCATTATTCGTCTGATGCTAATGGCGGAATCCGATGTCATTACGCGGGAAGAATTAGGGATGCTGAATCTACCTGTCGTTGAGCAAGGCTCAACAGAACGTCCTTTTAAAGAGCAGGTTTTGTGTGCTGAACGCCAGCTAATTGAACAGATGGTGGAGGAGAATGTGTCGTCGCGGCATATCGCCAAAGCGCTG
The DNA here is from genome assembly GCF_041320245.1 of Citrobacter meridianamericanus. Taxonomy (NCBI): domain Bacteria; kingdom Pseudomonadati; phylum Pseudomonadota; class Gammaproteobacteria; order Enterobacterales; family Enterobacteriaceae; genus Citrobacter; species Citrobacter meridianamericanus. The sequence goes on from NZ_CP101036.1 coordinate 236,632, forward strand.
GGGGTGTCACATACCACGGTTCTGAATAAAATTCGCAGCTATCAACTGGAGAGTGTGAGCTAAGCGCCGCCAGGTGTTGACGGCGCTAAACGGATTATTCAATCAGCTTCAGTAACGGCGACAGGCACAGCAGGATCCCGTACAGCAGGATTAGCCAGGTTTTCAGCCCGCGCAGTTTTTCCAGCTGCGTGACTTTATAGATCAGGAAAAACGGAATAATACACGACACAATCCCGTACAGCGGGCTGCCTAACTGGAAGAACACCAGTACCGATACGCGAAACGATACCCAAATCACCAGGGTGATAACAATAAAGGTACAAATACCCAGCGTAAGCACCAGAGGATTAATTTTCTCCACGTCAATAACGCGGCTCAGAACGTTAAGAATGATTCCTTTAATCGCCTCGTGGAATCCCAAATAAATACCAAAGAACGCGGTTAATACGGCGAAGATATTTAGCACCGTTGAGGTGATATGAATAATCTGTCCGGGAATGACTTGTGCCGCCAGCGCCAATGCGGAAATATTTTGTTCGAAGGCTGATACGGCTTCTTCATGGCTAATGGAAAAGGTAAAAGAAAAAGAGAAAAACAGGATGACCGCAATCAGCGTAATGTAACTGATCCGATGCGTGCGTATAGCCATACGTGTGGCCAGCACTCGATCCGCCACTCGTTTGCGGTAGGCGATGTTCATAGGGTTCAACACCTGAATAAACACCGCAGAGAAGAAGCAGAACGGGATGGTTAGCAGCACGTCGCGAAAGAAAACAGAGGCTTCAGGGAAAGCGCTGATATTAGAGAAGTTCCAGTGCGGAATCATCGCAAAACCAAACACGATGATGATACCCACTTTGACCACCACCATCGGGCCGGAAATTTTGAACAGCAATTTTTCTCCCCCGGAAGCAATGGCGACCAGCACTGCAAAAATGGCCACTTTGTAGATTATTGACTGCGAAAGATCGGCATCGGTCAAACCAAAAGTTTTGATATATGAGGCGCTGTCAAAAACCACCGATAAGGAATAAATAAATATCCCGTGAATAATCATCAGAAAATAGATGACGCCAAGAAATACGCCCCAGTTCTTTCCCAGGTAATGACTGATAATATCGGTATAGTCATTACAGGTTTCACTTTCTGATAATGTTTTTAAATAAATATCTTGCACAATATAGGTTGCCGGATAGGCAATAATAAAGGCAACGATAAACACCCAAATGCCAGTTAAGCCAATTTGTACTGGCATTAGCACCGTTCCGGCACCAATTGCCATGCCGATGCACAGTAATACCCAGCCAAAATCGTATTTCGTAAACGGTATCTTTTTTGAGAATGGTACGGCGGTTGCTGTATTGTTGCTTAATTGTATTGTGTTGTCCTGCATAGAACCCCCTGCCCAAAATACGCGCGCTCCCCGGAAGAGGATTGTGCGTATAGCCAGACTGTTGTGCCTTGATTCTCAACGACCTGAACCGATCGGCGTCGGTTCAGGTCGTAATGGTCAGAATGTTGCCTTTCTGATGGCGTGTTCAAGGTCGTTAATAATATCTTCTGGATCTTCAAGACCCACAGAAAGACGGATAAGCCCGTCGGTAATACCTGCTTTAAGCCGTTCCTCTGGCGCAACGGGCGAATGTGTCATAGACGCTGGGTGCTGAATGAGGGTTTCGGTATCACCGAGACTGACCGCGAGGAGGCACAATTCTACAGAATTGATCATCCGTCTGCCAGCATCGAGACCGCCGGCGATTTCGAAGCTGATAATTCCTCCTGGCAGGCTCATCTGCCGCTGGCCCAGCTCATACTGCGGGTGCGAAGACAGACCAGGGTAATAGACGCGGGTAATGGACGGATGCCCTTCGAGAAAACGGGCGATTTTCAACGCGTTTTCACAGTGGCGCTCCATTCGAATACCCAGCGTTTTAACCCCGCGCAGCGTCAACCACGCATTGAAAGGACTCATGCAGCCGCCGGTGATATCTTTCAGGCCAACAAACCGCGCCTGGTCGATAAACTCCTGCTTACCAACAATGATGCCGCCAATCACATCCCCGTGACCGTTGATATATTTGGTGACGCTGTGCACCACAATATCCGCGCCCAGTTGCAAAGGCTGCTGACAGTAGGGCGACATAAAGGTGTTATCCACGACCAGCAGTGCGCCTTGCTGATGGGCGATACCGGCTACCGTTTCAATGTCGACCAGCGACAGCGTCGGGTTGGCGGGCGTTTCGATATACACCACTTTGGTTTCCGGACGCATGGCGGCGCGGATTTCTTCAGGCTTTGCCGCGTCGACGAAGCTGACGTTAATGCCGAACTTCGGCATGCTGTGCGACAGAAATGCGTGGGTGCAGCCGTAAATCGCGCTGGCGGAAACGATATGGTCGCCCTGCTGGCACAACGTCAGCAGCGTGGTGGTGATGGCAGAAATACCGGACGCGGTGGCCAGCCCGGCTTCACCTCTTTCCAGCACCGCCAGCTTTTTCTCCAGCGCATCGGTGGTGGGGTTGCCTAAACGGGTGTAAATGTACCCGGACTCTTCGAGCCGGCACCTTGTTCGGCGCTGTCAAATACAAACGTTGAAGTCTGGAAAATAGGCGTACTAAGCGCGCCAGTTGAAGGGTCGGGTTGTTGCCCCGCGTGAACGATCTGGGTATTGAATCCGTAAGTACGACAGTCAGACATGATATCTCCTTTGATTCGGAACAGAACAGCTCACAGTCAAATAGCAATCGCTGTGCCAGAAAGTGAACTAATAGATATCAATGAGTTATGTATCTGCTGGCATTAATTGTCGGCAGGAATGTTGCCAACTGGCAAGAATCTTTCCAGCGTGCAGGATGCATACCAGGAAGTAATGCACTTTGCGGGCGTCTGCCTGCCGTAACGGCAACATGCGCCCGAACCAGGCCGCAAGAGGCGACCTTGCGGCCTTTTTCGGCTTAAATGCAGATAAATCTCGTCGCCACGTGCCTATCCTGTCGCGATAATGCACGTTGGGAAGTTTTCAGATACCGCCTCTCTTAATACCGCTACGATCGGGTATACTCTGACGGCAGTTTCGTCTATCCGTGGAGAGTCAGTTTGCGTGTCAGCCGCTCGTTAACAATTAAGCAGATGGCAATGGTTGCGGCCGTTGTCATGGTGTTTGTGTTTATTTTTTGCACCGTTTTGTTGTTCCATCTGGTACAGCAGAACCGCTATAACACGGCTACGCAACTGGAAAGTATCGCTCGCTCCGTCCGTGAGCCTCTGTCGGGCACTATCCTGAAAGGGGATATTCCTGAAGCGGAAGCCATTTTAAAAAGTATTCGGCCAGCAGGCGTGGTCAGCCGCGCCGATGTGGTGCTGCCCAATCAGTTTCAGGCTCTACGGATGAGTTTTATTCCTGAGCGCCCAGTTCCTGTTACGGTAACTCGCCTGTTTGAACTTCCGGTGCAAATTTCGCTGCCGGTATATTCCCTCGAGCGCTCAGCGAACCCGCAACCGCTGGCGTATCTGGTGCTGCAGGCGGATTCGTACCGTATGTACAAGTTCGTAATGAGCACGCTTTCAACGTTAGTGACCATTTACTTACTTTTATCGTTGGTACTCACGGTGGCGATCTCATGGTGCATTAACCGATTGATTTTGCATCCATTACGTAAAATCGCTCGCGAGCTGAACGATATCCCTCAGCAGGATCTGATTGGCTATCAGCTGGCGTTGCCGCGCCTGCATCAGGACGATGAGATTGGCCTGCTGGTGCGTAGCTACAACCTTAATCAGCAGCAGATTCAGCGCTACACTGACGAACAAAGCGACTATTCAATGCGGTTCCCGGTTTCCGAACTGCCCAACAAGTCGTTCCTGATGGGGCTGTTGGAGCAGGTTGTTACCCGCCAGCAGACGACGGCGCTGATGATTGTCACCTGCGAAACCCTGCGTGATACCGCGGGGGTGTTATCCGAGACCCAGCGGGAAATCCTGTTGCTTACGCTGGTTGAAAAACTGAAATCAGTATTGGCCCCCAGAATGGTACTTACCCAGGTGAGCGGCTATGACTTTGCCATTATCGCACATGGCGTAAAGGAGCCCTGGCACGCGATTACGTTAGGTCAGCAAGTACTCACTATCGTTAACGAGCGGTTACCGATTCAGGGGATTCAACTCCGTCCCACCTGCAACATTGGGGTGGCGATGTTTAATGGCGATTTGACCGCAGAACAGCTATACCGCCGCGCGCTCTCAGCCGTGTTAACGTCGCGTCATAAAGGTAAAAACCAGATTCAGTTCTTTGATCCGTTGCAGATGGAAGAAGCGCAGCAGCGTTTGACGGAAGAGAACGATATTCTTACCGCGCTGGATAACCATCAGTTTGCGTTGTGGATGCAGCCGCAGGTGGAAATGTCCAGCGGTAAAATATTGAGCGCAGAGGCTTTATTGCGCATGCAGCAGCCGGACGGAAGCTGGGAACTGCCTGAAGGGCTAATCGACAGGATTGAGTCCTGTGGCCTGATGGTGACGGTAGGTTACTGGGTGCTGGAAGAGACATGCCGCCAGCTTTCGGCCTGGCAGGAACGTGGTCTGATGCTGCCGCTTTCGGTGAATCTGTCTGCGCTACAGCTAATGCACCCAAGTATGGTGTCGGATCTGCTGGAATTGCTAAACCGCTATCGTATCAAGCCTGGGACGTTGATTCTGGAAGTGACCGAAAGTCGGCATATTGATGATCCCCATGCCGCTGTGGCTATTTTACGTCCGCTGCGCAACGCGGGCGTGCGTATTGCCCTCGACGACTTTGGTATGGGATATGCGGGTCTGCGACAGCTACAGCATATGAAATCGCTACCGGTGGATGTACTCAAAATCGATAAGATGTTTGTCGATGGCGTCCCTGAAGATTGCAGTATGATCTCCGCCATTATTCAGTTGGCGCATGGACTCAATTTGCAGATGATTGCCGAAGGCGTCGAAACCGAAGCGCAACGCGAATGGTTATCGCAAGCGGGGGTGGAAGTGGCGCAAGGGTTCCTGTTTGCCCGACCGGTTCCGGCTAATATCTTCGAAGAACGTTATCTGGCGCCGGAAAACGCTGATTACAAAAGTTAAAAAAGGTCTCGCTTGTGCGAGCCAGCTCAAAATTTTTAACATTTCTGTATCAATTATGATCCAGGCACATTTCTGTCATGTTGTGTGGGTGTTACTTTAGGGCCGCAGGTTAAACAAAACCTTACAAGACCTGTGGTTTTTACTTTAAGGACACCCTATGAAGACCTCTATATTCAAAAGCCTTTACTTTCAGGTCCTGACAGCAATTGCCATCGGTATCCTCCTTGGCCATTACTATCCTGAATTAGGCGCCCAAATGAAGCCGCTTGGTGATGCTTTCGTTAAGCTCATCAAAATGGTCATCGCACCTGTCATCTTCTGTACTGTCGTTACCGGCATTGCAGGCATGGAAAGTATGAAAGCAGTCGGTCGCACCGGTGCGGTTGCACTGCTCTATTTTGAAATTGTCAGTACGATTGCGCTGATCATCGGCCTTATCATCGTCAACGTAGTGCAGCCCGGTGCCGGAATGAACGTCGATCCGGCGACGCTGGACGCTAAAGCGGTTGCCATTTACGCTGAACAGGCAAAAGACCAGGGGATCGTAGGCTTCCTGATGGATATTATCCCGGGTAGCGTCATTGGCGCGTTCGCCAGCGGCAATATCCTGCAGGTATTACTGTTTGCGGTAATGTTTGGTTTTGCGCTGCACCGTCTTGGCAGCAAAGGCCAGATGATTTTCAACGTGATTGAAAGCTTTTCGCAGGTTATTTTCGGCATCATCAACATGATCATGCGTCTGGCGCCGATCGGTGCTTTCGGTGCCATGGCCTTTACCATCGGTAAATATGGCGTTGGGACGCTGGTGCAGTTGGGCCAGTTGATCATCTGCTTCTACATAACCTGTATTTTGTTTGTGGTCGTGGTGCTGGGCTCGATTGCTCGCGCAACCGGCTTCAGCATTTTCAAATTCATCCGTTATATCCGTGAAGAACTGCTGATCGTTCTGGGTACCTCTTCTTCCGAGTCCGCACTGCCGCGTATGCTTGATAAGATGGAAAAACTGGGCTGCCGGAAGTCTGTTGTCGGGTTGGTTATTCCCACGGGCTACTCGTTTAACCTTGATGGGACATCAATCTATCTGACGATGGCGGCGGTGTTTATCGCTCAGGCGACCAACAGCCATATGGATATCTTCCATCAGATAACCCTGTTGGTGGTGCTCCTGCTCTCTTCAAAAGGTGCTGCGGGTGTGACCGGGAGTGGCTTCATTGTTCTGGCCGCGACGATCTCCGCGGTGGGCCATTTGCCGGTTGCGGGTCTGGCGTTGATTCTCGGTATTGACCGCTTTATGTCTGAAGCACGTGCGCTGACTAACCTGGTCGGTAACGGTGTGGCAACTGTCGTCGTCGCCAAATGGGTCAAAGAACTGGACCATAAAAAGCTGGACGATGTGCTGAATAATCGTGCGCCGGATGGCAAAACGCACGAAATATCCTCTTAATCTCTCCACTTATGCCCGTAGTCCCTTCCAGGACTGCGGGTGTTTGCGCATAATTAACCCCTGTGCCTGAAACCGTCGATTCGGCGGTGTCGGGATTTTTTCACTTCCTCCGTGACATTTTCATGTTCTTGCGGTCTAACACGAAGTGTTTTTAACGTCATATTCAGAGAGTCCTTTTGCGGGCTGTCTTTTTATTTCCAGGATAGTTGATCAGGGGTTCACATGCAGGGCACAAAAATTCGACTTTTAGCGGGCGGCTTGCTGATGATGGCCACTGCCGGCTATGTGCAGGCAGATGCGCTCCAGCCTGACCCGGCGTGGCAACAGGGCACGTTGGCAAATGGTCTACAGTGGCAAGTGTTAGCCACTCCCCAGCGCCCCAGTGACCGTATTGAGGTCCGCCTGCTGGTTAATACCGGTTCACTCACCGAAAGTACGCAACAGAGTGGTTTCAGCCATGCGATCCCACGTATCGCGCTGACGCAAAGCGGTGGCCTCGATGCCACGCAAGCCCGTTCATTGTGGCAGCAGGGGTTCGATCCCAAACGTCCCATGCCGCCCGTTATCGTTTCCTATGATTCCACGTTGTACAACCTCAGTCTGCCAAACAGCCGTAACGATCTACTGAAAGAGTCACTTTCTTACCTGGCGAATATCTCCGGCAATCTGAGCATTACCCCTGAAACGGTCAATCATGCGCTGAGTAGCGAAGATATGGTTGCAACCTGGCCGTCAGATACCAAAGAGGGATGGTGGCGCTATCGTCTGAAGGGATCAACGTTGCTGGGCCACGATCCAGCCGATCCGCTGAAAACGCCTGTCGATGCGACAAAAATCCACGCCTTCTATCAGAAATGGTATACCCCGGATGCGATGACGCTGATTATCGTCGGTAACGTTGATGCGCGCAGCGTGGCTGAGCAAATCAATAAAACTTTTGGCGAGTTAAAAGGAAAACGTGAAACGCCTGCGCCAGTACCGACGCTTTCGCCGCTGCGTGCAGAAGCCGTGAGCATTATGACCGATGCGGTACGCCAGGATCGCCTTTCCATTATGTGGGATACGCCGTGGCAGCCCATCCGTGAATCTGCCGCGCTGTTACGTTACTGGCGCGCAGATTTAGCCCGTGAGGCGCTGTTTTGGCACATTCAGCAGGAGCTGAGTAAAAACAATACCAAAGACATTGGCCTTGGTTTTGACTGTCGGGTGCTGTTCCTGCGTGCGCAGTGCGCCATCAACGTTGAATCGCCGAACGATAAGCTGAATGCGAACCTCGGTACGGTTGCGCGTGAGCTGGCCAAAGTGCGCGATAAGGGCTTGCCGGAGGAAGAGTTCAATGCGCTGGTCGCACAAAAGAATCTGGAGCTGCAAAAGCTGTTTGCCACCTATGGCCGCACCGACACCGATATCTTGATCAGCCAGCGTTTGCGTTCGTTGCAAAACCAGGTCGTGGATATTGCGCCGGAACAGTATCAGCGTTTACGCCAGAGCTTCCTTAACAGCCTGAGCGTTGAGATGCTGAACCAGGATCTGCGTCAGCAACTGTCGCAAGATATGGCGTTAATTCTGCTGCAGCCGAAAGGTGAGCCTGAATTCAATATGAAGGATCTGCAAGCGACGTGGGATAGCATTATGGCGCCGGTTAGCGCAGCGGCAACGTCGGCTGAAACGGATGAATCACATCCTGAAGTGACGGACATCCCGCCGGTACAATAAAGGGGATCGTAACCTGTAGGCCGGGCAAGCGAAGCGCCCCCGGCCTACAAGAACAACAAGTTATTGCGGCATGGCGTCGCGTGGGATAATCGCCCCGCGATGCTGAATAACGGTGCTTGCCGTCAGGTGGCCGCGTTTCGCGGCATCAGCGGCATCGCCGCCGGTCAGACGTACCGCCAGATACCCTGCGCTGAAGGAGTCTCCCGCAGCGGTGGTATCGATCACCTTCTCTTTCGGCAGTTTTACGGCCGGGACATCGATGAGTTCTTCACCCACGATGGAAACCAGGCAAGAGTCTGCGCCGCGCTTCACTACCACTTCCTGCACGCCAGCCGCGTGAGTACGAGCCATCACCTCGGCAACAGGTTTTTCACCCCACAGCGCGTCCTCATCATCCAGCGTCAGGAACGCGATATCGGTGCATTCCAGCATCTGTTGATACACCTGCTGCGTCTCTTCTTTGCTGCTCCACAGACGTGGACGGTAGTTATTGTCAAAAATGACCTTTCCACCGTTGGCGCGGCATTCACGCAGCAACGACAGCAGTTTGTCACGACTTGCCGGGCTTAAAATTGCCAGGCTAATCCCGCTCAGATACAGATAGTCAAATGTCGCCAGCGCGTTACAAATAGCGGCGGACTGTTCGCTCTCCAGCCAGAATTTTGCGGCTGCTTCATTACGCCAATAATAGAAAGTACGTTCGCCAGTGCTGTCGGTCTCTATGTAGTAAAGGCCCGGCAGGCGATTTTCCATGCGCTGGGTTAATGAGGTATCCACGTTTTCGCCCTGCCAGGATTCGAGCATTTGTTGGCTAAAACTGTCGGTACCCAGTGCAGTCACATAGTGTACGGAAAGTGCCGCAGCATCGACCTGGCGGGCGATATAAACGGATGTATTCAACGTGTCGCCACAGAATCCGCGCTGAACGTCAGCGCCTTTTTGTGACAGCTCAATCATGCATTCGCCAATCACGGCAATCTTTCTGGACATAGTCGTAACCTGCTGTGAAAAAAATTAGCGTTAGTGTGCGCTGTGGGTGTTAAGTGGTCAACTATATTAAAACATCGTTCCATTATTTTTTTGAGCCAGCACGTGTTCTGCGTCGTTTTTTACCGCTTAGTTTCTATTTTGCCTGAGGCGGAACGTAAAGTTCTGCGCCTGAGCGCCGATAACCTTTGACGAGTCCGGTCAGTCACACTCTTATTTACAGGACATCTCAGATGATAAAGCAGGTTACCCAGCGGCTAATTACGCCTGATGCGAGTATTGAAAGCTTGCAGGAGAGACGCTATTGGCTGCAGTGCGAGCGTGCTTACACCTACCAGCCAATTTACCAGACCAACGGAAGGCTGATGGCCGTTGAGCTGCTGACCGTCGTGAGCCATCCTGAAAACCCCACCCACCGTATCGCGCCAGATCGCTATTTTGCCGAAGTGGCCGTCCGGCATCGCGTTGATGTAGTGAAAGAACAGCTTTTGCAGCTCGAACAAAAAGGGGCGTTTTTTAGAGCTAACGGCCTGCTGGCATCGGTGAACGTCGACGGGCCAACACTCATTGCGATGCGCCAGGATGCTGACGTTCTGAAAATCATCGAATGTCTGCCGTGGTTGCGCTTTGAACTGGTGGAGCACATCCGCTTACCGAAGGGGTCGTCGTTCGCCTCAATGTGCGAGTTTGGCCCGCTCTGGCTGGATGATTTTGGTACCGGAATGGCGAACTTCTCGGCCCTAAGCGAAGTGAGCTATGACTATATCAAAGTGGCGCGGGATCTGTTTGTCATGCTGCGCCAGACGCCGGAAGGTCGCAATCTCTTCACGCTGCTATTACAGCTGATGAATCGCTATTGCCGCGGCGTGATTGTCGAAGGCGTTGAAACGCTGGAAGAGTGGCGCGATGTCCAAAACTCACCGGCTTTTGCTGCGCAAGGCTATTTTCTTTCTCGTCCATTGCCTCTTGATACCCTCGAAGACGTGATGCTGTCGCTTTGATGAAGATGTAGAACACCTCCTTTTTTCCTGCTGGGCTATCTTTAGGACAGGCAAGGAAGGAAATAAGGAGGTTAGACATGACGAAAACAGGCAAAATAACCCCTTCAATAATAGGGGTTTTCTTGTTGTTGATCGTCGTACTCATCATTGTGATTGCGACATTTGACTGGAATCGGCTCAAACCGACCATCAACCAGAAAGTCTCTACAGAACTCAATCGGCCCTTCGCTATACGGGGTGACCTGGGCGTGGTTTGGGAACGCCAAAAGCAGGAAACCGGCTGGCGTAGCTGGGTTCCGTGGCCGCATATTCATGCCGAAGATATCATCCTTGGCAACCCGCCGGATATTCCTGACGTTACCATGGTGCATCTCCCGCGCGTTGAAGCCACGCTCGCCCCACTGGCATTGCTGACAAAGACAGTCTGGCTCCCGTGGATCAAGCTGGTAAAACCCGATGCGCGGCTGATCCGTCTGTCGGAGAAAAACAATAACTGGACCTTTAACTTCGCTGGGGACGAAAACCGCGACCCTAATCCGTCGCCATCCGCATGGTCTTTCCGGCTGGATAACATTTTGTTCGATCAAGGGCGGATCGCCATTAACGATAAAGTGACGAAGTCGGAGCTTGAGATCCTGATCGATCCGCTGGGGAAACCATTGCCCTTTAGCGAAGTGACTGGCACAAAAGGTAAAGAGAGCAACGTTCGCGTTGAGGACTATGTGTTTGGTCTGAAAGCGCAAGGGCGATATAACGGCGAACCGCTAAGCGGTAGCGGAAAAATTGGCGGAATGCTGGCGCTGCGCGGCGAAGGAACCTCTTTCCCGATTCAGGCTGATTTCCGTTCGGGCAGTACGCGCGTGGCGTTTATGGGTACGATAAACGATCCAATGAATATGGGCGGAGCGGATCTGCGACTTAAATTCTCGGGAGATTCGCTAGGGGATTTGTACGATTTGACCGGCGTGCTGCTCCCGGATACACCGCCGTTTGAAACTGACGGGCGTCTGATTGCTAAAATTGATCCGGAAAAATCCTCTGTTTTTGATTATCGCGATTTCAATGGCCGCATTGGCGACAGCGATATTCACGGAACGCTGACCTATACCACCGGTAAACCGCGACCCATGCTGAAGGGGGATGTTGAATCGCGCCAACTGAGGCTGGCAGACTTGGGGCCGCTGATCGGAGTGGATTCAGGCAAAGGGGCGGAGCGGGCAAAACAGTCTGAGCAGCGCAAAGGCGAGAAGAGCGTCCAGCCAGCGGACAAGGTTTTGCCATATGACCGATTTGAAACCGACAAATGGAACGTGATGGATGCTGACGTACGTTTCAAAGGGCGACGTATCGAACACGGCAGTAGTTTGCCGATCAGCGATCTCTCCACACATATCATCCTGAAAAATGCCGACCTACGGCTGCAACCGCTAAAATTTGGCCTCGCGGGGGGCAGCATTGTCTCCAGCATCCACCTGGAAGGGGGCAAAAAGCCGATGCGGGGGCAGGCGGACATTCAGGCTCGACGCCTGAAGCTAAAAGCGCTGATGCCGGATGTAGAGTTGATGCAGAAAACGCTTGGAGAAATGAACGGTGACGCCAGGTTTAGCGGGAGTGGAAACTCGATCGCTGCGCTGCTGGGTAACAGCAATGGCAATCTGAAGCTGCTGATGAATGATGGGTTAATCAGCCGGAATCTGATGGAAATTGTTGGCTTGAATTTGGGCAATTATATCGTCGGACAGATATTTGGTGATGATGAGGTGCGGGTAAACTGCGCGGCAGCGAATCTGGATATTGTTAACGGGGTGGCGCGTCCGCAGATTTTTGCTTTCGACACCGAAAACGCGGTCATCAATGTCACCGGTACGGCGAGCTTTGCGTCGGAGCAACTGGATTTAACCATCGATCCGGAGAGCAAAGGTATCCGTATTATTACCCTGCGTTCGCCGCTGTATGTCCGTGGAACCTTTAAAAATCCACAGGCTGGCGTGAAGGCCGGACCGCTGATTGCGCGCGGTGCGGTTGCTGCCGCGCTGGCAACGCTGGTGACGCCAGCGGCAGCTCTGCTGGCGCTGATTTCGCCGTCAGAGGGGGACGCGAATCAGTGTCGGACGATCCTGTCGCAGATGAAGAAGTGATGAGAGCACCGGATGCGGTGTCACTACCGCATCCGGCAAAAGAATTACAACGACTGATGGCGGGTTTCGTGAGTTAACAGCAGCGCAATCAGTGTTAACGCCGCCATCGATGCCAGATACGTACCAACCGCCGCCAGGCCGTAATTCGCCTGCAGCCATGCGGCAATGTAAGGGGCAACGGACGCACCAAGAATCGATGACACGTTGTACGAAAACGACGCTCCCGTATAGCGCACTTCAGTCGGGAACAGCTCCGGCAGCAGCGCGCCCATCGGACCAAATGTCAGACCCATCAGGCTCAGGCCAAGCAACAGGAAGGCGAACACCAGCACCGGATTGCCAGAACCGAGCAGCGGTTTAAAGGCAAACAGCGCAAACAGAATGATAAGCGTGGTGATGATGAGCATGCTCTTGCGACGACCAAACGCATCGGCCAGCAGGCCCGCCACCGGCACCATTACGCCAAAGCCAATAACCGCCATCATCAGCATCCACAACACTTCATTACGCGGCAGGCCAAGCCCTACGGGGGCAGCGGCGGTGCTGAACGTCATTGAATAGACGGTCATGATATAAAACAGCGTATAGGTCGCCAGCATGATGAATGTGCCGAGGATCGTCACACGAACATGTTTTGTCAGCAGAGTACCCAGCGGGATTTTCACCTGTTTTTTCGCCGCAGCCACTTTGGCGAAGACCGGGGATTCATGCAGCGACACGCGAACGTACAAACCGATAATCACCAGTACCGCAGAGAAGATAAACGGTACGCGCCAGCCCCAGCTCATAAACTGTTCGTCGGTCAACAGCCAGGAAAGCAACAGGAACGTGCCGTTAGCAAAGAAGAAGCCGATAGGCGCGCCCAACTGCGGGAATGAGCCGTACAGCGCGCGCTTACGCGGTGGTGCGTTTTCCGTCGCCAGCAACGCCGCGCCGCCCCATTCACCGCCCAGACCTAAACCCTGACCAAAACGCGCCAGCGCCAGCAGCAACGGGGCGAAAATGCCGATTGTTTCATAGCCCGGCAGCAGGCCAATGACAACCGTCGAGATCCCCATGGTGAGCAGTGAGGCAACCAGCGTGACTTTACGCCCTACGCGATCGCCGAAATGCCCGAATACAGCAGAACCTATCGGCCTGGCCACAAAGGCGATAGCAAAGGTTGCGAGAGACTGCAGCGTTGCTGCGGTCGGATCCCCCTGCGGGAAGAAGATATGAGGAAACACGATCACCGCGGCGGTGGCGTAGATATAGAAGTCGAAGAACTCAATGGCAGTGCCAATGAGTGAAGCGACGACGACTTTATTGCGCGAGTTGACCGGGGTGTGTTCCTGTTCATTGTCGAGCGTTGTGGCTGTTGCTTGCATAATATTTTCTTATTTTTGGCCGAACGAAAGGCCATATTACGCACAGCAAAAGCGACATTTCAATCTGTAACAAACCTTGCGAGAGGTCAAAAAAAGAGCAAAAAGGGGATAATTTTTAGGCTGGAGATTTCACTTCCATGAAATGCTTCACATAATTTAAAACTTGGATGATAAAACTGGTTTTCGGTTAAATAAAAGTTACGGTCTGGATTTTAATTCTGATAATGCGGTTGATTTCGAATTAAGCATTGGTCAGGCCGGATAAGCGAGCGTTATCCGGCAGTATTTGATGAATTAGCGGTGGGTTTTCCCCGGCATACGCGGGTCATCTTTGTATTCCGCTGTGGCAATCCAGGCGGCGCAAAACAGGGTCAAACGAGCGAAGAAGTAAAAGAATGCCATCAGTCCAAGCACTGAACCAAACGCCGCGCCGGAAGGGGATTTTACCAACGATGGCAGCGTGTAGGTCATGACGATCTTAATCACTTCAAAGCCAATAGCCGCAATAAATGTCCCGCGAATCAGCGCCTTTTTACGCGGGCGGTGACGCGGTAGCCGCCAGAAAATCCAGAAGAACAGTAAGTAGTTGGCGAAAATGGAGATGGTCAGACCGATCAGCCGCCAGGCGGGCTTCAGCCATTCGATACCGTCGAGATACAGCGCGGAGATAATCATTTGCTGGGCGGAACCGGCAATGGAGGTAATGGACAGGGTAACAATTAGCGCAATCAGTAAGCCAATCAATGAGATAAAATCACGCAGATATTTAACCCAAATTTTTTCCTGATCCTGCGGAGTACGCTCCCAGACATCGCGCGACTGGGCACGAATAGCTTCGCGCAGGTTTCCCATCCAGTTAATGCCGGAATAGAGCGCGATACCAAGCCCTACCAGACCGACGGTGGTACGTTGCTGTACGGCGGTGTTAATGGTGTTTTTCAGCGTAGAGGCGAGTGTCGGATCGCTGACGTTGAGCAGAATTTTGCCGAAGATATCCTGCAACAGCGTAGGATGCGAAGCGAGAATAAAACCCGCGGCGGCAAACGACACCATCAGAATAGGGATCATCGACAGAAACGAGAAGTAGGTGATCGCGGCGCCAAACTGATTTCCCATGCGATCGTTAAACCGCTCCGCAGCGCGAATCAGATGGGCAATCATGGGCTGACGTTGAATTTTTTCAGCGAAGGTCAGGGCAGTTTTCAACGCCTGGTTAGTCTTACCGTTGGTCTCTGTATTTTCACGCTCCAGGGTCTCAATTTTTGGGATGGGAGCGTGCTCAAGTTCCTGAATGGGGCGTTTAATCTCTTTTTCCTGCGTCATCAGGGCAATAATCCTTGTTCTGTTCATTCTCAGGACAGTATAGCTTGTCAGTCCACGTAGTCTTTCATCACGCCGGTTAGCCATTCCATAAACAGATGTACCCGACGGGAGAGGTTGCGACGGTGCGGATAGAGCAAGGAAACCGGTAATGGCTCGGCACGATATTGCGGTAATACTTCTACCAGCGTACCGGCATGCAGGGCATCACGCACGCCCACGCGCGGTACCTGAATAATGCCCAGACCGGCAAGACATGCCGCATGATAGGTTTCGGTACTGTTCACTGTTAGCATGCCGCCGGTTTTGACCCATTTAGCGCCGTTGTCTGTCGCCACTTCGAATCCTTGCGCACGCGTTCCCAAATTGACCGAATAGTGCACCACCGCGTGCGAGGTTAAATCCTCCAGGCTTTCTGGATACCCAAAGCGGGCGAGGTATTGCGGGCTGGCGCAATTGATCTGCGTGAGTTTTCCCAGCGGACGCGCAATCAGGCCTGAATCTTTCAGCGTTCCTATGCGTACCACACAGTCGAAGCCTTCGCGGATCAAATCCACCAGGCGGTCGCTGCTGCTGAGTTCGAGCTCAAGGCCTGGATACTGATGCAAGAAAGTGGGTAAGCGGGGCATCACCAGATTTTTTGCTACGCCAACCGGCATATCGACGCGCAGCTTGCCGCTGATGCTGGAGGGATCGTGATGAAATAGTCCATCCAGTTCATCCAGATTGCTCAGCAAATCTTTTGCGCGTTCGTAATAGATCATGCCGTCTTGTGTGAGCTGAACGCGGCGGGTAGTGCGGTGCAATAACTGCGTGCCGAGATGATTTTCCAGGGCCTGGATTTGGCGGGATACGCTACCTTTAGGTAGACCGAGAGTGTCTGCCGCGCGTGAAAAACTCTCCAGTTCCGCGACGCGGATGAACAACTGCATTGCGTGAATTTTATCCATTCTCATGCCCTATTGTTGTTCCAGATGAAACAGTAATGCGCAACAGGTGATATTTATTGTTTTTCTATCACCTAATAAGCTTTATCTCAATCATCACAACGTCGGAAATGAGGTTTCTTATGACGCAACGTATTGCATTAGTGACTGGTGGTAGTCGTGGACTCGGTAAAAATGCCGCACTTAAGCTGGCAGACAGAGGAATGGACATTATCTTCACCTACAACAGCCAGCTGCAGGCGGCACTGGATGTGGTTGCTGAGATTGAGCAAAAAGGCAGAAAAGCTGCGGCAATACAACTGAATGTCAGCGATGTGGCTGGCTTTGAGTCCTTTGCCCGTGAGGTGCAAGCGCAGCTGAAAAGCATGTGGAATCGTGAATCATTTGATTATTTAGTGAACAATGCCGGTATTGGTCTGTATGGCACTTTTGCCGATACCTCCGAAGCGATGTTTGATCAATTAGTGAACATTCACTTTAAGGGCCCCTTCTTCCTGACCCAGCGTCTGTTGCCGTTGATCCAGAATGGCGGCAGGATCCTGAATGTTTCATCGGGACTGGCGCGTTTTGCGCTGCCAGGATATGCCGCCTATGCCTCAATGAAAGGGGCGATGGAAGTACTGACGCGTTATCAGGCGAAAGAACTGGGAGAGCGGGGGATTTCAGTAAACATCATCGCGCCTGGGGCGATTGAAACCGATTTTGGCGGTGGTCGACTGCGGGATAATCAAGAGCTGAATGCGTATGTAGCATCGCAAACGGCACTGGGGCGCGCGGGTTTGCCGGATGATATTGGCGACGCGATCGCCGCGTTGCTCAGTGATGAGTTAGCCTGGATGACAGCGCAACGTATCGAAGTATCGGGCGGAATGTTCCTGTAAGTCGCGCGTATCTTATTCAACTTTTAAGCAATAGAAAACCGGCGCGCCACCCCAGGCAAAAATATAGCTGGTGGCGTTTACCGGTATTATCTGGAATCTAATATCCCGATCGCTGTGCGGAAAGAAATCCGGGATAAACGTTCTGAATTAAGTATTTTCTTCGGCAGCGGATTTGCCTCAGAAGAAACCATGAGCACCTCCCCATCTCCATGCCAGTATATAAACGTCACTTGATTGCTGACGGATTGTGACTGTGCGCCATTTTCTTGATATTCTCCACGTATCAGGATTTAATTCTTTAAAATGTGTAAAATTCGACATTAAAAATTGAGTGCTTGATCGCTTATATGAAAACATGGTACATGTGCTGAAAATTTCGCATAGGAAGAATAATAAACCGTGAAATTCATTTATAACCTCAAATCTACCATAAACGAATACTAAACGACCGGTTCCTCATAGTACATTGGGATGTAGATTGGAAAGTATTTATAGCAGCCATATAATCCACCATACAAACGGTATGGATTATCTCAACGCTTATATGTAGAGGTGCATGTTCGTCTTCATTTAACGTGGGTATAAGATATGGGCTATCGTCTATATGGATTTATGATTGGTGCTGAAATTCATTTTGATATTTCTAATCGCCGACTGTATCGGCTTACGGGTAGCCATACCGAGAAAAACATCGCTTTTGCGTCAATTTACTTTAATGAAACAATGCTAAGGCTTTTTCTGTATTTATTAATAAATGCCAGAAGCCAGCCAGTAACGAAAGAAGAATTATTTGAAAAAATCTGGGAGGCGCATAATCTGAGCCCCTCTGCGCAACGATTATGGCAAGTCCTGCACAATCTTAATAATAAACTTGGCCTGCTGGGATTACCCAGAGATTTTATCCTTAATATAAGAGGTCAGGGTTATGTCATCAATTATCCTGATGTCATTCCCGTTTATTACAAAGTGAGCGAACTCCCGACTCATGCTGTCAAAAAAAGGGAGAAGATAGATAACCTGAGTGAGTGATGTCAACCCAGGTATTTGCCCTGAGCATGCTGTGCGAGGGGCTTTTTTTTATCGTTATCTTTTCTATTTATTTTCAACTAATGTTCGCTAAATAGCGTTATGGTTCGATAGATATCAAAAACGGCCCGGACGACAGGGTCAGATTCTGATGGTTGCCGAAGGCGTTGAGACTCAGGTTCAGGCCAACTATTTGCACTTAAAGAACTGTGATTTTTTTCAAGGGTATTATTTATGCAGACCTGTCTCTTTGAAGACCTGATCACAGTGATGCAATCACCCGGAGCCTTCCGTATCGATTGATATACCAACGCTGCCAGGCAGCAAATCACAGGTGATGATCATTTGATGCGACATTTCGTTTTGTAACATTTTTTTCTGTTATCGTGAGTTTATTATTTTTAGTAAAGAATATAAACTTCGAAGAATTAATATTAATAAGCCGAGCTTTATCTCAAAACATTAAGGATTTCCTTAATATTTGGCGCCACATTTGTCCCTTTGTGTGATTATTTGGTTTGAGCTGTAACTATTTTCGATTTCTACTTTTTTCTTCTCCGTCTATCGGTAAAATGGCCCCCGCCAAATGGTGACTTCTTATTTTACCCCTCGGGTAATACCCTTCCGCGTGTTAAGGCTAGTATCTTATTCAGACGGAGATAAGTAATGCAGGTAATAATGTTTGACAGGCAGTCGATATTTATTCATGGAATGAATGTAAGTTTGCAAGGGCGTATTCCAGGAGTTGATGTTCAGGGTGTCAGTCAGGCAGATGACCTTTGGCAGAAACTGGAAGAAACCCCTGATGCGCTGGTCATGCTGGATGGCGACCAGGACGCTGAGTTCTGCCGTAACTTGCTACAGCAGATAGCGCAACGCTTTTCGACGGTAAAAGTGCTGGTGACAGCAACGGACTGCCGTAAAAAATGGCTGCAGGAGGTTACGCAATTGAACGTGCTGGCTATTGTTCCACGCGACTCTGACGCGGAAACCTTCACGTTGGCACTCAATAGCGTTGCGATGGGAATGGTATTCATCCCCAGAGATTGTATGACAACTCCCGAGGGCAGCGGGCAAAATATCAGATCGCTTAGTGCGCGTCAGCGAGAGATTCTGACTATGCTTGCCGCCGGAGAATCAAATAAACAAATTGGTCGGTTGTTAAATATCAGCACCGGAACGGTCAAAGCCCATCTTGAGTCGCTGTATCAGCGCCTTGAGGTAAAAAACCGTACGCAAGCGGCAATGATGTTAAACGACGCCATTTAATGGGCGAATATTTCACAGTCAGAACGATTCTGGCTGTGAAAAAGCCCCCGAGCAGAATTCTGCAGCACAAAACCGGCTTATCCCCACGCTGAGAATCCACGCAATTAACGCTTCCTGTTGAAACCTTTCTTTTATTTGCGGCATTTTCTGGTGTATGAATTCCTCGCAGATTTCCAGATCCGCGAGCAGTAGTGTTTCTGCCTGCGTTACCGAAACAGGCGCAGGAAAGCTTTCATCGAATGTGATTTCATGCCCGTAGCCAATCACCCAGACACCATTTTTATCCTGATACTTTTCAAGTGACAGACCTTGCCATTGTTTAATAAATGCAACACAGGCGGGTGTGAAATGCGTTGAATTGAGTGGCATATTCATCTCTGTACAAAGAGACCTATTTTAAGAAACCGTCTCCGTTACGCCAGTTGCCATACAGCCAGTTTTTTCAGCAAAACGTCTTATGCTGCGGGTGACTGATAGTCGTGTTTTAACAGGCCGAAAATCCAGTCATCATTCCAGGTTTGATGCAGCCAGTAGCTTTCCCGCAGCGTGCCTTCGTGAATGAACCCGACCTTTTCCAGTAGACGTCGCGAAGCGTCGTTTCCTGCGGTGACGCAAGCCGTAAGCCGGCGTAGCCCTCCGGTGGTAAATGCAAAATCGCAAACGGCATGCAGGGATTCAGCACCATAACCTTTCCCCTGTGCTTCAGGGGCGAGCAGAAAACCGACCTCGGCACATTCATTGTTTTCATGAATATATCCAGTCACCCCAAGCGGTGCTCCCGATGCCTTATCGCACAGGACCAGACATAGCCAGTGCGGGCTGCCGGGAGACCATTCAGGCAGGCGGGAGTCAAAGGCTGCCCGTATCTCATCTTCAGTACGCGCGTCAGCGACAAAACGCATCACATCTGAATTCTGCTGTAACGTTAAGAAGAACGCCCAGTCGTCATTTGTCAGCGGACGGCAGATCAGACGCGAGGTTTTCAGTACAGGCACAGGCTTCCCTCCAGAATAGTTTTCAATGATTGTGCGGAAGTCACTGTAAAACATATTTATTTGCTATATGAATATGTTTTAGTCTACACCGGCACAGCGCTGCATTTAAAAAAGATAACGACAAACCATGATGAGGCCGCTTTTTTTTGGGTCCTTTTAGGGAAGATAATGACCAATAGCGCGTTACAGGCGACATGCACACCATTCGAACATTGTTTAGGGATAATCCGCCAGGCCTCGGTAGAAATTTTGCTGATGCTAGGCGTACGCATATCAGAAGGTAAAGATCCACGCTGGTTTCTCGAACAACTTGACCAGGCGCGACTGAATCTGGGCGGTTGGGGCGTTGTCGCCAGACGGTTACAAATGAATGATGCGCAATTGAGCCAGTTCACTCTACGGCTACGCCATCTTCAGCAGAGCGTGCCACAATATGAAAATGGCCAGGACGTCAGCGAAAACCAGCTGATTTCTGCGCTGCGCTTTGTCGCTTCTCTGGAGCAATTACGCCAGCAACAGCCCATCCTGAAGTATCAAACCGAAATTGCACCTGTAGAGCCGGATGCGCAGATGCGCGCGCAGCGTCAGCTTCGTGCATTAGAATTAACCCTCAAGTCACTGATTGCAAAGGTATGGCCGGATCAACATCCGCTCAATAGCTTCCTGAAACAGCACTTTGGCGGTGAACGCTTGCGTCGCTGGCTAAAGTTGGGGGAAGGGCATGATGCGTTGGACGGCATGATGTTTAGTGAACTGGCGCTAATGGTCGTTGATAAGAAGTTATTCGTTCGGCATTTTAGCGATATCTTTAACGATACTTCGGTGCTCATGTCGTTTGTTGAACCACGCATCACGCTGCGGATGTTTCTGGATGACTGCCGCCTGTCGCGTAACTGCGTTATCGCGCAACAACCGCTAACCTCAGTACAATTGCTGTTGCTGGAATACCAGTATCGGCAGATTACTCACCCTGTGCAGCGCGCATTTGAAGAACGGCGTACGCGTATTAATCCCGCGTCGTATCTGGAGTCCGATGAGGCGATGGTTCGCCAGTTTTGGCAAGCCGCAAAGCAAAAAGACGAGCAGGCGGGGGGCGATAAGCAGGAAATCGCAGACAGTATCGATCCGCCGGAGAAGCGAGCCAAACGCACGGCAGAAGAACGTGAACAGCTGATTTCCGGCATGTTGTGGGTTGCGGTCGGCGTGATGGTGCTGGTGATTTCGCTGGGAGCATTTTGGTTATTTACTTCGCCATCGCCGCAGGCGTCTTCCGGCCAGTCCGTTGAAATCGTACAGGAGGAGCCACGGCGTGATGCTCCCACTGCGCGGGAGGCAGTAACCCGAATGGGCATAACCTGGGATGCCTTTAACATGCGGGCGGCTATCGAACGCAACGATACTCGCGTGACGTCACTGTTCCTGCAGGGCGGGATGGACTGGAGGCTGGCGTGGACAGAGCCGGCGTTCGCGGCAGGCAATACTGAGGTATTGAGGCTGCTGCTGCGTTATCCTTCGCAGATGAGTGAAAGTAAACCCTGTCGACAGTTTATGACTTCACTCAGCCACGCGATGTTGAATGGGACGTCACTC
This sequence comes from Citrobacter meridianamericanus, assembly GCF_041320245.1. Lineage (NCBI taxonomy): Bacteria > Pseudomonadati > Pseudomonadota > Gammaproteobacteria > Enterobacterales > Enterobacteriaceae > Citrobacter > Citrobacter meridianamericanus. Next base: position 258,416 of record NZ_CP101036.1, read on the forward strand.
ACATCGCTACATAAAAGCTATCTACAAAGTTTTTGTTCGGTTCCGGCGGTCATCGCACGTCAGCAATATGATCTTGAACAGGCTGAGCTGCGCGTTCGCGCACAGCCAAGCTCCGAGAACAAGAAATGGCAGAAAATTCATGCTGAGCTCTACGACGCAATTAACTGACGGTCGGATAACTCATACTGTCAACTGTTAGGGTTCGCCATACAGACCGATGAGACGGCGTACCACGCCGTTTGTCCAGCCAAAGCCGTCCTGCAACGGATATTCCCCGCCGCCGCCTTCGCGCGGCGCGGCGTCGGCTATATGGTATTTTTCGATTAGTTTGTGATGTTCCTGATAAAAGAGGTTCACCGTTTTTAACCAGTTTCGGGCAATTTCGTCCCCGAGATGGTCGTCGCCGTAAAGTTTGAAACCCTGGATCGCCATCCACTGCAGCGGGGCCCAGCCGTTGGGTTTATCCCACTGCTCACCGGTTTCATGCTCGGTTGCTAAGATCCCGCCCGGCGTGAGCAGGCGGCTGCGTACCGCATTGGCGAGTCGGTCGGCTTGTTCATGCGTTGCCATACCGACATACAGTGGCACAATACTGGCGGCAGAGAAAAGGGCCATTTGTTCGCGTCGCCAGTCGTAATCGCGGTAGCAGCCGTTTTCATCGTCCCACAGATAGCGGTTCACCGCATCTCGGCGGTCATTGGCTTTCTGGCGAAACTGCGCTTCCGTTTCTTTGTCGCCTTTCAGCGCGGAAATATTGGCGATAGTGCTTTCCAGCTTGTAGAGGAAGGCGTTCAGATCAATCGGGATGAACTGAGTGGTGCGTATGCTGGCAAGGCGGCCTGAATCGCGTAGCCACCGCGAGGAGTAATCCCAGCCGGAGGCCGCGCCCGCGCGCAAATCCCGATACACTTCATTGGGCGGACGGCCTGAATGCTTGGCGGTCTCAACATCTTCAAGCCATGACTCATCACGCGGCGTATCACGATCGTCCCAATAGCGGTTGAGCAGAGAGCCGTCCGACATTCTGATCACGTGACGGTAGGCCTGGTTGAGCACCAGGGAATCGGCGCCATCCATCCAGAATGCGTATTCCATTTTCAGATGTTCAAGGTAACGACGTGCGCCGCGTACGCCATCCTCTTCAAACAGTTCCACCATCAGCGCAAAGACCGGCGGCTGCGAACGGCTCAGGTAGTAAGTACGGTTACCGTTGGGGATGTGGCCATAGTTTTCAATCATCCAGGCAAAGTTATCCGCCATACATTTCAGCAGGTCTTCGCGACCGCTCTCTGCCAGACCCAGCATGGTAAAGTAGGAATCCCAGTAGTAGGTTTCGCTAAAACGTCCGCCGGGCACAATATATGACTGTGGTAACGCCAGCAGTGAGGACCAGGGAATGTGATCCTGCGGTTCGCGCGTCAGCACCGGCCACAGTTGATCGATATGCTCTTTCAGCGAGCTTGCCGGATCGGACACATATTCACTGGAGGGCGTTTCCGGTAGCCAGAAATGATTCTCGACGAAACGTCGCAGATCAAAGTCGCGGTGGCGTTTAACTTTGCGATAGCGGATCAGAATGTCTAACGGGTCCATTTTGGGCGCACAATCGGGGAAGGTTTTGCTATCGGCAAACAGTTTCGACGACTGAACGTGTTCGAACAATTCGAGGTAACGATCGGCTGGGGTTAACGCATCTGAGGCGGGTAACCCTGCAATCATCTCCGGCTCAGGCTCTGCCTCAATCATTTCATCCAGCTTTAACTCGCACGGATCCATTTCATAAAGCAGATCGATGTCGATCGTCAATTCTTCTGAAGGGGCGTGGGGTAGTTTCTGGTTGAGCATAATGAGAAAGACCTCCGATGGACGTTGAAAGATTAAGGCTATTGCCCGGTCGTCAGTTAAGCGTAGACATTCGCTTCGGTATCTGGTGAGTAAAGCGTGCGGTTGATCACGTTTTAGTGCAGCGTAATATTTAGAAAATAAGACTATCCCAATGAATATAATGAAAAAATCATAGTTTAGCGCAACCTGAAGATATTTCATTTTCAGAACATTCGATTGCAACGAGGTGTGAACGGAAAACCATAACGGCTTATCTCCGTAATAGGCACAGGCTATTCTATCGATAGTTATCCCCCATGTAATTGCTTGATACTTATCAAAATAATAAATCCCTTACTTTCTATGATGGTTAAGTCTGATAAAGACTATGCACTCATTTTTCTAATTTCTCTGGGTCACAATAACTCACAACGGTGAGGGTAAAATAATGAAAATCATTACCCGTCTTACCGCGATAGCCATAGCTGGCGTCGTGATTTGTTATTTTGGATTATCCGGTTATGTGTGGTATCACGATAATCAACGGAGTAAACAGGCTGATGTTCAGGCCTCTACGCTGGAAGAAAATAATAAAGTACTGGGATTTTTACGTGAAAAGGGATGTGATTATTGCCACACCCCTTCCGCGGAATTACCTTTCTATGCATCATTTCCCGTTGCAAAACAGTTGATGAATTACGATATTCAACTGGGATATAAGTCATTCAATCTTGAGGCTGTTCGTGCAGCGCTGGTCGCAGATAAACCCGTTTCGCAAAGCGACCTGAATAAAATTGAATGGGTGATGCAGTACGACACCATGCCGCCGACGCGTTATACCGCATTGCATTGGGCTGGCCAGGTAAGCGATACGGAGCGAGCAGAGATCCTGGGCTGGATTGCGAAACAGCGCGAGCAGTATTACGCCAGTAACGATACCGCCGCACAGCATCGTAATGAGCCAGTGCAGCCGATACCGGAAAGCATCCCGACTGATGCCCGTAAAGTGGCGCTGGGCTTTACGCTTTACCACGACCCGCGTATTTCCGGTGACAGCACGATTTCTTGCGCGCACTGCCACGCCCTGAATGCGGGCGGCGTGGATGGCCGCAAAACGTCAATCGGCGTAGGCGGCGCGGTTGGCCCTATCAATGCGCCGACGGTATTTAACTCGGTCTTTAACGTGGAACAATTCTGGGATGGCCGTGCGCCAACATTGCAGGCGCAGGCTGGCGGTCCACCGTTGAACCCGATCGAAATGGCGTCTAAATCCTGGGATGAAATTATCCAGAAACTGGATAAGGATCCGCAACTCAAACAAGAGTTTATCGCGGTTTATCCGCAGGGATTCAGCGGGGATAATATTACCGATGCGATTGCTGAGTTTGAGAAAACGCTGATTACGCCAAATTCACCGTTTGATAAATGGCTACGTGGTGATGAAGCGGCGTTAACTGCCCAGCAAAAACATGGCTATCAGCTGTTTAAAGATAATAAGTGTGCGACCTGTCATGGCGGTATTATTCTGGGCGGACGCTCATTTGAGCCATTGGGTTTGAAAAAGGACTTTAATTTCGGCGAGGTCACTGCCGCAGATATTGGCCGCATGAACGTCACTAATGAATTACGTGACAAACTGCGTCAGAAAGTTCCTGGTTTGCGCAACGTTGCGCTGACTGCACCTTATTTCCATCGCGGTGATGTGCCGACGCTTGATGGTGCGGTAAAACTGATGCTGCGTTATCAGGTAGGCAAAGAACTGCCGCAGGAAGATATCGACGATATCGTGGCGTTCCTCGAAAGCCTTAATGGGGTGTATACGCCGTATATGCAGGGTAAATAGACTTTGCCCTGGTCCTGATTCGGACGTAAAAAAACCGACTTCACGTCGGTTTTTTTACGCTTCAGCCCGAGTTGGTGGCTCTGGCCGAAGTGAGATAGTTATCATCTAACGCTTCAATCCTATTACCTTAACGGTACTATTGCAAGAATGCGCTGGCAGTTACGATTAAAAGAACTGTATACTTATCCAGTTAGCTCTGTAACTTATCCCTTCCGGACGCGCGCTAAACGCTTTCTAAGTCCTGATCGGCGAAACGGGTGGTGCCGTTGGCCGATGCTCTGGCCGGGGTGAGATAGTTATCATCTAACAATGGAGCATGCCCCGTGACAGGCAATGGATGAGTAAGCGGGTGCATTCTCACTCCATCTGATGGAGAAAACGGGTGATTGATAAAGCAATCATCGTTCTGGGAGCGTTAATCGCGTTGCTGGAGCTGATCCGCTATCTGCTGCAACTTTTGAACTGATAGCGGAAACGTAACTAAGGGCAAAGAGCTAACCCCTCTTTGCCCTTTAACACTCATGAAGTGCGATTAACGCATAGTAACGAACTCTTCTGCCGCCGTTGGGTGAATGGCAACGGTGTTATCAAAGTCTTTCTTGGTGGCACCCATTTTCAGTGCGACCGCGAAGCCTTGCAGCATTTCATCCATCCCGAAACCAATACCGTGAATACCGACAATCTTCTCTTCCGGTCCGACGCAAACCAGCTTCATGCGGCACGGCTGGCGGTGGGTGGTAACAGCGGTATACATCGCGGTAAACGAGGATTTATACACTTTCACCTGGTCATCGCCGTGCTGTTCGCGAGCCTGCTGCTCGGTCAGGCCTACGGTACCAATCGGCGGGTGGCTGAAAACCACGGTAGGGATATTGCTGTAATCCAGATGCTCATCCGGCTTGTTGTTAAACAAACGCTCGGACAGGCGACGGCCTGCAGCGACGGCAACTGGCGTCAGCTCAACGGCACCGGTGTTATCGCCGACGGCATAAATTCCCGGAACACTGGTGTTCTGGTATTTATCCACGACGATGTAGCCTTTTTCGTTGGTTTTCACGCCAGTAACCGCCAGGTTGAAGTTGTCGGTGGCAGGTTCACGACCGATCGCCCAAATCAGGCAATCTACTGTTTCGCTACGACCATCTTCCAGTTGCAGGGTCAGGCTGCCGTCAGCGTTTTTAACAACCGCTTTCGGGATTGCGTGCGTATGCAGGGTCGGGCCTTCGGCGTTCATCACCTCAACCAGCGTGTCGACGATCATCGGATCGAAGCTGCGCAGCGGCGCGTGTTTACGCACAAACAGATGCGTTTGGGCGCCCAGGCCGTTAATCACGCCCGCCAGCTCAACGGCGATGTAACCTGCGCCGACGACCGCAACGCGTTTCGGCAGCGCGGGCAACTCAAAGAAGCCATCGGAGTCGATCCCGTATTCCACACCCGGAATGCTCGGATGGCTCGGGCGACCACCGGTGGCGATCAAAATATGATCGGCAGTAATGGTTTCACCGTTTACTTCAATGGTTTTGGCATCCACAAAACGGGCAAAGCCTTTAATCACATCGACGTTATTTTTACCCAGCACGTTGTCGTATGAGGTATGAATGCGATCAATGTAAGCGGTACGTGTGGCGATCAGTTTATCCCAATCGAACTTATTGATGGTGGTGTCGAAACCGTAATCCGGCCCGTACATGTGGATCGCTTCGCGGACCTGGGCGGCATGCCACATCACTTTTTTCGGTACGCAGCCCACGTTAACGCAGGTGCCGCCCAGTTCTTTGGCTTCAATCAGTGCGCATTTCTGGCCGTACATTGCTGCACGGTTAATGGAGGCAATACCGCCGCTGCCGCCGCCAATAGCGATGTAATCATAGTGCTTGGTCATGACCGCTCCTTCATGTTCATTGTAGGGCGGAGAAGCGTTACGCCATCCGCCAAAATATTCGCGATTGTATACCTGATATTAAAAGGTTCCACCGATGGCTGCGATTACTCAGGCACGATCCAGCTTACTGAGGTATGACCGGTTCCTGCCGGAACCAGTTTGCTGTGCAACCACGGCAGAACGCTGTTCATCTGTTGCTCCAGCTTCCACGGCGGGTTAATGACAATCATGCCTGACGCAGTCATACCACGCTGATCGCTGTCCGGGCGCACTGCCAGTTCAATTTGCAGAATTTTGCGGATGCCGGTCTCTTCCAGGTCGTGGACCATGCGCTTGATTTGCTGACGCAGAACCACCGGATACCACAGCGCATAGGTGCCGGTCGCGAAACGCTTGTAGCCTTCGTTAATACCGGTCACCACCGCCTGGTAGTCGCTTTTGATCTCGTAGGGGGGATCGATAAGGATCAACCCGCGACGGGAAACCGGCGGTAATTTCGCTTTTAGCTGCTGATAACCATCGGCCTTGGCCACGCGTGCGCGCTCATCTTTCTGAAATTCGCCGCGCAGCAGAGGAAAGTCGCTCGGGTGCAGTTCAGTTAACTGCAGGCTGTCCTGCTCGCGCAGCAACTGGCGAGCAATCAACGGAGAGCCAGGGTAGTAGCGCAACTGACCGCTACGGTTGAAGTGCTGCACCACGCCAATGTAGGGTTCCAGTTCGGCAGGCAAATCGTCCTGCTGCCAGATACGGGCGATCCCTTCCAGATATTCACCGGTACGTTCGGCATGCTCACTGCTCAGCTGATAACGGCCAGCGCCAGCATGGGTATCCAGATAGAGAAACGGTTTTTCTTTCTCTTTGAGCGACTCGATGATCAGGCTCTGGACGGTGTGTTTCAGGACGTCGGCGTGGTTGCCAGCGTGATAACTGTGGCGATAACTGAGCATGGGTAAACGTGTTCCAGGTTATAAACGTAGGCCCGAAAACAGCGCGATATCGGGCGAAAATAAAGCGTATCGCCACAGTATACAGAAAAGTCGTCACTGCCGCGAAAGCGCAACGCCTGGCATTGAAATCCTCTACACTTAACCCCATTGTACAAATTAATATGCACAGCGCCGGATACGCGCTTCATTCACTCTTTTCAACAGGACCGCGCTAATGACCAATCCATTGCTGACTCCCTTCGAACTGCCGCCGTTTTCTAAAATTCAGCCTGAGCACGTCGTGCCTGCCGTCACTAAGGCGCTGAACGATTGCCGCGAAAACGTTGAACGCGTGGTTGCGCAGGGCGCGCCGTACACCTGGGAAAATCTCTGTCAGCCGTTGGCGGAAGTTGACGATGTGCTGGGGCGTATTTTCTCTCCTGTTAGCCACCTGAACTCGGTGAAAAACAGCCCGGAACTGCGCGAAGCCTACGAACAAACGCTACCGCTGCTGTCTGAATACAGCACCTGGGTTGGACAACATGAAGGCCTGTACAAAGCGTACCGCGACCTGCGTGATGGCGATCATTACGCCACCCTGAGTACCGCGCAGAAAAAAGCGGTCGATAACGCGCTGCGCGATTTTGAGCTTTCTGGTATTGGTCTGCCGAAGGAAAAACAGCAGCGTTATGGTGAAATCGCCACCCGTCTGTCTGAGCTCGGCAACTTGTACAGCAATAACGTCCTCGATGCTACGATGGGCTGGACCAAACTGGTGACTGACGAAGCGGAACTTGCCGGGATGCCGGAAAGTGCGCTGGCTGCGGCGAAGGCTCAGGCGGAAGCCAAAGAGCAAAAAGGCTATCTGTTAACGCTGGATATTCCAAGTTACCTGCCGGTGATGACCTACTGTGACAACCAGGGACTGCGTGAAGAGATGTATCGCGCTTACTCCACCCGCGCGTCTGACCAGGGGCCGAACGCTGGCAAATGGGATAACAGCCCGATAATGGAAGAGATCCTCGCGCTGCGCCACGAACTGGCACAGCTGCTGGGCTTTGAAAGCTACGCCTTTAAATCTCTGGCGACCAAAATGGCGGAAAACCCGCAGCAGGTCCTCGACTTCCTGACCGATCTGGCGAAACGCGCCCGTCCGCAGGGGGAGAAAGAGCTGGCTCAACTGCGCGCCTTCGCGAAAGCGAAATTTGGTGTTGATGAGTTGCAGCCGTGGGATATCGCTTACTACAGCGAGAAACAAAAACAGCATCTCTACAGTATCAGCGACGAGCAACTGCGTCCTTATTTCCCGGAGAACAAAGCCGTTAACGGTCTGTTTGAAGTGGTTAAACGTATTTATGGCATCATTGCCAAAGAGCGCACCGATGTTGACGTCTGGCATCCGGAAGTTCGTTTCTTCGAGTTGTATGACGAAAACAACGAGCTGCGCGGCAGCTTCTACCTCGACCTGTATGCCCGTGAACATAAACGCGGCGGGGCGTGGATGGATGACTGCGTCGGCCAGATGCGTAAAAGTGACGGCACGTTGCAAAAACCGGTTGCCTACCTGACCTGTAACTTTAACCGTCCGGTGAACGGTAAACCTGCGCTGTTTACCCACGATGAAGTGATCACCCTGTTCCACGAGTTCGGCCACGGTCTGCACCATATGCTGACCCGTATCGAAACCGCGGGCGTTTCCGGTATCAACGGTGTGCCATGGGATGCGGTCGAACTGCCGAGCCAGTTTATGGAAAACTGGTGTTGGGAGCCGGAAGCGTTGGCGTTTATCTCCGGCCATTATGAAACCGGCGAACCGCTGCCGAAGGAACTGCTGGATAAAATGCTGGCGGCGAAAAACTACCAGGCGGCGCTGTTTATTCTGCGTCAACTGGAGTTCGGTCTGTTTGATTTCCGTCTGCACGCGGAATTTAACCCGCAGCAAGGGGCTAAAATCCTCGACACGCTGGCGGAAATTAAAAAACAGGTCGCAGTGGTGCCGGGCCCAACCTGGGGCCGCTTCCCACATGCCTTCAGCCACATTTTTGCTGGTGGCTACGCGGCGGGTTACTACAGCTATCTGTGGGCCGACGTACTGGCGGCGGATGCCTTCTCTCGCTTCGAAGATGAAGGGATTTTCAACCGTGAAACCGGACAGTCGTTCCTCGATAACATCCTCACCCGTGGCGGTTCTGAAGAGCCTATGGCGCTGTTCAAACGCTTCCGTGGCCGTGAGCCGCAGCTGGATGCGATGCTGGAGCATTACGGGATTAAAGGCTGATTATTCACGTGAAAATCTGCTTAGTCGATGAAACAGGCGCCGGAGACGGCGCCTTATCTGTTCTTGCCGCCCGTTGGGGACTGGAACACGATGAAGATAACCTGATGGCGCTGGTGATGACGACAGCACATCTGGAACTGCGCAAACGCGATGAACCCAAGCTCGGCGGTATCTTCGTCGATTTTGTTGGCGGCGCAATGGCTCACCGGCGCAAGTTTGGTGGCGGTCGCGGCGAAGCGGTGGCGAAAGCGGTCGGTATTAAAGGCGATTACCTGCCGGATGTGGTTGATGCCACTGCCGGGCTGGGGCGCGATGCGTTCGTGCTGGCCTCGGTGGGCTGTCGTGTGCGGATGCTGGAACGAAATCCGGTGGTCGCTGCGCTGCTTGATGATGGCCTGGCGCGGGGCTATGCGGACCCGGAAATCGGCCCGTGGCTGCAGGAACGTTTACAGCTAATCCACGCCTCAAGCCTGACGGCATTAACCGATATCACGCCACGCCCGCAGGTGGTCTATCTCGATCCGATGTTCCCACATAAGCAGAAAAGTGCGCTGGTTAAGAAAGAGATGCGCGTGTTTCAGTCGCTGGTGGGGCCGGACCTCGACGCCGATGGGCTGCTGGAGCCGGCACGTCAATTGGCCACTAAACGCGTGGTAGTGAAGCGCCCGGACTACGCGCCACCGCTGGCGGATGTCGCCACGCCGAACGCGGTAGTTACGAAAGGGCATCGGTTTGATATTTATGCGGGGACGGCGTAGTTTCCAGGCCGGATAAGGCGGTAGCCGTATCCGGCATTACGGCTTAAACAAACGGCGCGTACGGATCGGCAACTTCAAACGCTGCCGCACGCTCTGCCTTCGGCGGGTAAATCAGCTCGCTGACAATCGACACCTTCAGCTTTTTCGCTTCTGCTCGCGTCAGTTTCACCTGTTGGTCCCATCCTTCGGTATACACCGCGCCCCACGCGCCGAGATCCAGACAGGTGACGTACATTTCCTGGCGATACGGCAGTGGTGCCACGTTCAGCAAGCTGGCGGCGGCATTGTTACCGGCGAATTTACCCAGCAAGATGGCGTGCTGGCAGGTCATCAGCGCATGATTGCCTTTGTCATCGGTGGCCGCATAGGCGACGTCACCGGTGGCGTAGATATCCTCATGGCCCACCACCTGCAGATTGCCGTTTACATGCAGTCGACCCTGACGATCGCGCGGGGCGTTAATCTGCCCGGTCAGGCCGCTAGCCTGAACACCGACGGTCCAGATAACCGTTTGAGAGGCAATTACCTGCCCATCTTTCAGCGTGACGCCGCAGGCATCCACGCACTCTACTTCCGCATTAACCAGCCATTCAACGCCCAGTTCAGCGGAGGCTTCGATAATCACGTCGCGTAATTCCTGGCTCCAGCGTCCGCCAGGCTGAGCACCGCGCTCAACTACGACAATTCTGGTCTTAGCATCAGTACCCAAAATCTCGCGCAGACGGCCCGGTAATTCCAGCGCCATCTCAATCCCGGTAAAGCCGCCACCGCAGACCACGACCGTATTGCGAGCCTCGCTCTCTGGCTGCTGCGCCAGATCCTTAATGTGTTGCTCCAGTACGGCGGCGCTTTCGAGCTGGTCGAGGTCAAACGCGTACTCGGCAGCACCAGCAACGGCGTCGCGGTTTACGTGACTGCCGCTGGCGAGTACCAGGCGGTCGTAGCGGCGTAAATGAATTTCACCGTTGGCATCTTGCCAACTGACTTCTTTAGAGTCCGGGAGGATCTGCTCGACGTGACCTTGCAGGAAGTTGACGCCAGTGACGTCAAACAAGGGTTGCAGCGGTGCGACCAGGGTTTGAACGGCGCTTTCATAAAAGCGCGGGCGGACACGCAGCTCTGGCTGTGGCGCAATCACTGTAATATCAATGGGCTGCTGGTGTTTGTCCGCCAGTCGCGCGGCGCTTAATGCTGCCCACATACCGGCAAAGCCGGCGCCCACGATCAGAATTTGTTTATGCATTGGTTTTTTCTCACTGGTGACTACGAATTATTTACTCGGATTTTATTTGTCGTAGTTAAGGATTGCAATGCGATCGAGATCCTTTTTGCCTTAAAGGGTGGGGGTTTTTATTATCTGTTTGATAAATATGTATTTAAGTTTTAATTGTGAAGAGGGGTACTTTGCTGTCTGGAATGAGTGAAACGAAAAAGCTACAATCAACTCAGATTAATTTTGGCTGAGATAAGAGAATGGCATTCTACAGTTCCGGGGTTGAGTACGGTATTCATAGCCTGATGTGTATGGTCGACAGTAAGGGCGACGCGCGGGATATGAGCGTGCGGGAAATTGCCGAACTGCAAAGCGTACCGTATGACTATCTGGCGAAAATTTTCACCCGTCTGTCGAAAGCGGGCCTGGTACGCAGCATTGAGGGTAAGGGCGGTGGTTTCCAGTTGGCTAAACCCGCTGAACACATCACGGTGCTGGATGTGGTGAATGCCATTGATGGCGATAAACGCATCTTTGAATGTCGTGAAATTCGCCAGCGGCTGGCGGTATTTGAGGAACATCCGCCCCAGTGGGCCTGTGAAGGCATTTGTGGTGTACGTTCGGTAATGGACATGGCCCAGCAGCGGATGGAAGAAGCGCTCGGTCAGCATACGATACTGGACTTGGCGCGCAAAATGTACCGCAAAGCGCCGGACACCTTTGTGGTGGAAGTGCAAGAGTGGATAGACGCGCGTAAAGGGTAGTGAGTGAAAATGCCCGATAGCGCAAGGCGATCGGGCATGTTGAATGTAGGCCGGATTGGGCAATAGCCTCCATCCGGCACTGAAGGTTATTGCTCGGTGCTTGGCGTATTAATCATGCGGTTCAGCCATGGCACCATAATCGCCATCACCACCGTTACGGCCAGGGTCACCAGACCAATCTTACTGAAGACGTTGGTGTAGATAGGCAACGTTTGCAGCGGGTCGGTGATGTTCTCAGGTACAGCGGTGAACGTCGCGACATAACCCCCCATCAGGAAGGCGGCGGCCTGCGTCAGGAACCACATCCCGAGAATGAAGCCCATCAGATGCTGCGGCACGAGAGCGGCGACCATCGCCAGTCCCAGGGCGCTAATCAGTAGTTCTCCCAGGCTCTGGAACAGATACACCAGCACGATAAACCACGGCGATGTCAGCCCCTGCGCATCAGCAAACCACATCCCGGCAGCGGCGGCCGTCAGGAAGCCCAACGAGCACAGGAACATACCGAGCGTAAATTTCATCGGCATGGTCAGGTCTTTGCCTTTGTTTCCCAGACGGGTATAGATTGCGGCCAGCACCGGACTCGCCAGTACCACCCAGAACGGGTTCAATGCCTGGAAGCTTACCGGGTTGATGGCGAAACCAAGAATTTCATGATGCACGTTATTGATAGCAAAGAAGTTCAGCGAAGTTGGCATCTGCGCGTACAGCACGTAGAACACCACCGCTTCCAGCATCAGGATAAAGGCCACGAACATCTTGTTGCGCCCGGTTTTATCCAGTTTGAATGCCTGACGAAAGAAGATGATGGTCACGGCAATCGACAGGACGATCAGCACCAGGTTGGCAATCTGCACGTTGTGCATCAGCCAGGCACAGATAAATACCATCACTACCGTACCAGCCAGCACGTACAGCAGATTCCGGAAATTCAGCGGCTTATGGTCCGGCTCTGAACCGATATTCTTCACCATTCCACGGCAGGCAAAGTAGACCAACAGCGCGACAATAAGCCCGGCCCCACACAGGTTGTAGGTCACCGCGTAGCCAAACTTATCAGCAATCACCGGTGCCAGCGACAGCGATAGTAGCGAGCCGATGTTAATCGACATATAAAACAGAGTGAAAGCCCCGTCCAGACGAGCGTCTTTCGGTGGATAGCATTTTGACAGCAGGCTTGCCGGGTTGGCTTTAAAAAGCCCGTTACCGACGGCAATGGTACCCAAAGCAATAAAGATCAGATCGGGCTTAAGCAGTGACATCCCGGTCATGAAGTAGCCTATCGCCAGCACAATGGCGCCAAGCACCAGCGTGCGCTTGGTGCCTAAAAGGTGGTCGCCGACGTAGCCGCCGATCGAGATCAGACCGTAGACCAGCGCGGCAAATGCACCAAAGGTGACAAACGCCTGTTCCTGCGAAAAGCCGAGCTGCTTAACAAAAAATACCGCCAGGATGCCCTGAACGCCGTAATAGCCAAATCGTTCCCATAATTCCACAAAGAAGATCATGAAGAACGGACGAGGTTGCTGCAGCAAGCCCGTAGGTGCAGTTTTATTCATATTCCATCGCCTTTCAAAGCCATCCCGAAAAGTATGAACGCGTATGCTTAAACGCGCCGAAAAAGTCTTATTTTGTTATAGACTGCGGTTATTGACCGCAAGCGTAGAGTATTATAGAGATAGTTTTCGATCCAATTAGTTGATCACACTAATTATGATTTATTTGTTGGATTGATGTACTAATTGAGTCTGGATGATAAAAACAAAAACGCCCGCACAGGCGGGCGTTTACAGGCTTTACGACTTGCAGCGCGCCGGGTTATCTCCCGACGGTCAGCGTTTTATGCTTCTTCGTCGTCACGCAACGGAACAATCAACATGTCGACGTGGACGGTGTTGATCAGTTGGCGTGCGGAGGACATCAGTTTGCTCCAGAAATCCTGGTGGTGGCCACAAACGACCAGATCCATGTCGTATTTTTTGATGGCATCAACCAGAACCTGACCCAGGTCGCCGCTACCGCTCAGGGTTTCGGTGATAGGGTAGCCTGCATTTGTGGAAAGCTCGGTTAGCGCGTGGTGGGTTTCTTCAGAAATGCGTTTCTGCATGTCGCCCAGATTCACGTCGATAAGCCCGGTGTACAGGTCGGAATAGTTTACGTCAACGTGGATAAGGGAGACTTTAGCATTGTAAGGCCGCGCCATAGAGACCGCTTTTTCAACCAGAACTTTGCTTTCCGGAGAAAGATCAACCGCGATAAGAATGTGTTTATAAGCCATAGTGTTACTCCTTCCATAAGTTGTCGATGACTAGCCTGCTGGCATTTACCTGCCGCCGCGTCATCCGCGTCCTGCGAACCTTGCGCGCGGGGCTAGCCCAGTCGTAAAAACGTACCATATAAGGACTATCCTTACATTATAGCGACCAGGATAATCCGTCAATCCACCTTGCTTGCCAAGCAGTTAAACAAATTTTTTAGTTAATTGCATTGATAGCGATTAACCTTCTGGCAAAAAAATTAACTAATCTCCTACACTATCTAGAGAGGCGTTCGGATGCGTGATACTAATACGAACGGTTCGACAGAACTCTTCACTGAATGATTTGGCAGGGTATCGGGGAGCGGTAGTCCCGGAAAGGAGTTCCGTGGGCGGGTCGCCGGGGAGGAGGTATGATTAGCACCATTGCATTGTTCTGGGCTTTATGTGTCGTTTGCATTGTTAATATGGCGCGCTATTTTTCTTCGTTACGCGCACTGTTAGTGGTACTTCGTGGTTGCGATCCATTGCTTTACCAGTATGTAGATGGTGGGGGCTTTTTTACCTCGCATGGGCAACCGAACAAGCAGATGCGTCTGGTGTGGTATATCTACGCTCAGCGTTACCGCGATCATCATGATGATGAGTTTATTCGCCGCTGTGAGCGGGTTCGCGGTCAGTTCATTCTCACCAGCGCGCTATGTGGCCTGGTGCTAATCAGCATGATTGCGCTGATTATCTGGCACTGATGCCAACGACAGATACAAAAAAAGCGGGCCAGTTTTCTGACCCGCTTTTTTTCCGTGCATTCGCTTAGATAAGCTTCAGAGAGAGCCAGTAAAGCCCGCCGGAAAGAAGAATTGCGGCTGGCAGGGTGAAGACCCAGGCCATCAGAATGCTGGTCACCGTTTTACGCTGTAAACCGCCGCCATCAACAACCATCGTTCCTGCAACGGAAGAGGAGAGAACGTGCGTGGTGGAAACAGGCATACCGGTGTAGCTGGCGAGACCGATAGAGACTGCGGCGGTCATCTGCGCCGACATCCCCTGAGCATAGGTCATGCCTTTCTTACCGATTTTCTCACCGATAGTCGTCGCCACACGACGCCAGCCAATCATGGTACCAATGCCCAGCGCCAGTGCGACGGCCATAATGATCCAGATAGGTGCATACTCAATGGTGCTCAGCATGTCAGCTTTCAGTTTCTTCAGCAGACGCTGGTCGTCAGCGCTTACGCCAGGCAGTTTCACCACTTTATCGGTGGTATCAGAGATGCACAGCATAATGCGACGCAGTTGACCGCGCTGTTCAACGCTTAACTTGTCGTAGGTTTCCAGGTTCGCCAGCATACCTTTCGCACGTTCCAGCGCGTTGATGGTATTCGCCGGGTGGCAATGGAACTCTGTCGTCGTCGCTGGTGCCGCGTCCGTCGGGGACGGAATCAACTGGTCTACGCCTGTAGCCTGTTTAAGCAGGTCAGGACGCTGCTGGAAGAAGACTTCGACGTTATTGATGGCATCACGGGTACGGGTAATCTCGTAACCGGAAGCATTCATATTCACCACGAAGCCCGCAGGCGCTACGCCAATCAGCACCAGCATCACCAGACCAATGCCTTTCTGCCCGTCGTTAGCGCCATGAGAGAACGCCACGCCGATAGCGGAGAGGATCAGTGCAATACGCGTCCAGAACGGCGGCTTTTTCTTACCGTCTTTCTTTTCACGTTCTGCTGGCGTCAGGTGGATACGGGCACGTTTTTTTGTACCGCTCCAGTAGCGACGCAGAATGAAAATAAGACCGCCTGCAACCACCAGACCAACAATTGGCGAGATGATAAGCGAGGCAAAAATACCGATAACTTTCGGAATGTTAAGTGCATCTACCACAGAAGTGCCGGTCATCAGCGCATTGGTTAAACCAATACCGATAATGGCGCCAATTAGCGTGTGGGAGCTGGATGCAGGCAAACCAAAGTACCAGGTACCCAGGTTCCAGATAATTGCCGCCAGCAGCATGGAGAACACCATGGCGAGGCCATGTGACGATCCCATATTGAGCAGCAGATCCGTTGGCAGCATATGCACGATGGCATATGCCACGCTGAGACCGCCCAGCAAAACACCAAAGAAGTTGAACACCGCAGCCATGACCACCGCCAATTGCGAACGCATTGCACGGGTATAGATCACGGTTGCGACAGCATTGGCTGTATCATGGAAGCCGTTAATCGCTTCGTAGAACAGCACAAAAGCCAGAGCAAGCAATAGTAAAAGCCCGGTATGTAAATCCAGGCCAGCAAACAAATGTAGCATAGGACGTTACGCCATTTTGAGGACATGAACGCGGCGCATTATCAGTGACTTTGGCGGCGCGGGCAAAGTGAAATATAGAGTTTTTTTGATTTGTCTCCTGCTTTGTTTTACACCACTAAAGAATTATCCTATATATTTCAGTTAAATACCCTTTATCGGTAGTTTGGTGCTGGTGCGACCACTGAGGAATCTTTACAATTCATACCCGCTTTTTAGAGAGGATCGCAACGTGGAAAGGTTTGATACCGTTATTATAGGCGCTGGCGCAGCGGGTATGTTTTGTGCCGCGCAGGCAGGACAAGCAGGTAGTCGCGTACTGCTGATTGATAATGGTAAAAAGCCGGGGCGTAAGATTCTCATGTCTGGCGGGGGACGCTGCAACTTTACCAATCTTTATGTCGAGCCTGCCGCCTATTTGAGCCAAAACCCTCATTTTTGCAAATCGGCGCTGGCGCGTTACACGCAGTGGGATTTTATCGATCTGGTGGGCAAACACGGCATTGCCTGGCATGAAAAAACGCTGGGTCAGCTGTTTTGTGATGATTCCGCCCAACAAATTGTCGATATGCTGGTGGCGGAATGCGAAAAAGGTAACGTAACTATGCGGTTACGTAGCGAAGTCCTGAGCGTCGAGCGAGAGGGTGATGATTTCATTCTCGAATTGAACGGGATGACCGTGGGCACGAAAAAGCTGGTTATTGCCTCCGGTGGTCTCTCTATGCCGGGTCTGGGGGCAACGCCGTTTGGTTATAAAATTGCCGAACAGTTCGGTCTGAACGTATTGCCAACGCGCGCAGGACTGGTGCCCTTTACGTTGCATAAGCCACTGCTGGAACAGCTTCAGGTGCTCTCCGGCGTGTCCGTTTCTTCCGTTATCACCGCCGAGGACGGCACCGTCTTTCGTGAAAATCTGCTCTTTACGCACCGTGGGCTTTCTGGTCCGGCCGTACTGCAGATTTCCAGTTTTTGGCAGCCAGGCGAATTTGTCAGCATTAATTTGTTGCCGGATGTTGACCTTGCGAGCTTCCTCGATGACCAACGCAGCGCCCACCCTAATCAGAGCTTAAAGAATACGCTTGCTATGCAGTTGCCAAAACGGCTGGTGGAATGTTTACAGCAGTTAGGGCAAATCCCGGACGTCTCGCTGAAACAGCTTAACGTGCGCGATCAACAAACGCTGGTTGAGACGCTGACCGATTGGCGGGTGCAGCCGAACGGTACGGAAGGGTATCGTACCGCTGAAGTCACGCTGGGCGGCGTTGATACCAATGAGCTTTCATCGCGCACGATGGAAGCACGTAAAGTGCCGGGACTCTATTTTATCGGCGAAGTGATGGACGTTACCGGCTGGTTGGGAGGCTATAACTTCCAGTGGGCATGGTCGAGCGCCTGGGCGTGTGCGCAAGATTTAGCGCCAGTGTGAACCGACAATAAAGTTTGTAGCTCAAGCAAAAGGTTTGTAGTTGAAAGTGGGGAAAAGAAATAAAGCGTGTAGTTAATGTGCGCCAGATAACATTACTGTCTACAAGGTTATCTATACTCAAAAGCAAACCCTTTGAATGTAAAGGCAGGGGGGTATGGCTAGAGGGCGTAATCTATTAACTATTCAGGACTTTCAAAGGGCCCTTAAGAACCGTTATGGGTTAGGTACTGGGCCTGCCTATAAACCTTGGCTTAGAGTTCAGGATGTCGCTTCCAAAGGCACAAGTGCGAAGATCCAAGGATTAAAAAGCAATCGGGTGCATCATCTGTTGTCTCAGTTGGAGTGTGCTTGTTTTTATCAGGCTGAATTTCTTGATCGCGTTATCGATATACGTGAGCAGTTTCCCCTACTTCCTTTGAGCCTTAGCATGAAAATTGCTGAAACGCTCGGCATTCAACATCCCCATATCCCCAAAACTAACACACCTTCAATAATGACCACTGACTTTCTTCTTACTTGCTATAGCGATGGTCAGTTATGGTACGAAGCGGTATGCGTAAAACCAGAGCAACAGCTTTTGAATGAGAGGGTTGCTCAAAAGTTAGATCTCGAAAGAATCTGGTGGCAACTACTTGGTGTGACATTTAAGGTTTTTATCGTCAGCGAAAAAACACGGATTCAGTCCAGTAATATTGAATGGGCAACTTCACCTCTTAGACAAGGATACATGCCCTTGGAAAACGAGGTTGAAGATGCCCTGACGCTCATTCCTGTTGGCAATATCTTGGTTTCAGAAACATGCCAGGACTTCATGATAAAGCTAGGCATGGATGCAGATAATGCACTATCTCTATTTAGATTTTTGATTGCGAGTAAGAAAATCAGCATTGACCTTGATACTCCAGTTGTTGATACCGGGGTCGTTACCATTACTCAGGTTAATCATGCTTCGTGAGGGCTGGAAGATGAGTGTGATAATCAACAGTATATGGAAAATTTCTGGTATCGGGGTCGTGAAGGATGGCTGTTACCGTATCCTTGAGCTTTATCATGATGCAGATATCTGTGTGATATTTTCAATTTCTGAAGAGGCACGAAAACTCAGAATGCCAGAATGCATTTTAATTTCGGACCTGAACAATGCAATCTACAGTAATGAATGCCAGCCAGCAAGGTTTGATATTCCATCGTATCAAATTAGTAGTGAAAATGAACTACCATCTATATATTCTAAGAAACGCGATGAAAATTACTCTTTGATAAAGGATCTTGTTGAGGATCCTATGTTTTTGCTGGATCTTGTAGGTAACCATCGAAGTAATAAGGTGTCTGAACATGCGTTATCACATAATACCTATTGTAATAAAATCTATCGTTCCCTCAACAAATTTTGACTGTATGGACAGAGTAAAAATGCTCTTTTCCCTGCATGGAAAAATAGTGGCGGAAAAGGACGGGATCGCATCGCAGGAAAAGTGAAACGTGGGTCTCCAGAAAAAAAATCGCCCTACATGGATACTACATCTATATATAGAAATGTCTTTGAGGGAGATAAGCGTGTTTTTTTAAAAAGCATGGCGGAATTTACTTCTAAGGGTAAGAAAAAGCCCCTATCTTCCATTTATCATGAAATGATAAAAACATACTATGCCAATGAAATTAATGATGCTCAAATAGAAGGTTTTGAGCAGAAATTGCCTTCATTGAATTCATTTCGCTATTGGATAAAAAAACTTATCCCTCAGCATGAACTTATACAGCGTCAGGCAACACTCAAAGAATTTCAGTTGAATAAACGGGCCCTTATGGGTAGTGCTACAGACCATACTGAGGTCCCGGGTAGCTGCTTTGAATTGGATGCGACAGTACTCGATGTTCATATTGTTTCCTCCTTTAATCATCGGTGGGTAATGGGGCGTCCGACAGTGTATCTGATTGTGGATAAAGAAAGCCGGATGGTTGTAGGATTACATGTCTCTATGGAATATGCATCCTGGCGTGCGGGAAGACAGGCTCTGGTTAATGCATTCACAAATAAAAAATTATACTGTGCAAGATTTGGTCTTGAAATAGAAGATAGGGAATGGCCGTGCAACCATTTACCACAAAAGTTACTTTGTGACAGAGGTGAATTTGTCTGTGAGCAACCGGAAAAGTTAGCCGTACCTTTGATTGGTAATTTGCTTATAGCCCCTTCTGGACGGGCGGATATGAAAGGTATTGTTGAACGAAATTTTAAGATTTTAAACGATGATTTGGTTCACCAATTGGCTGGTACTACCAATGGGAGGACCTATATCCGGGGTGAGAAAGACCCACGGTTAGATGCTTGCTTGACGCTTGAAGATGTAACCATTTTGCTTATTGAGCAAATTCTTGAGCATAATAATTCAACCAAGAATGTATTGATGAAACAATCTCTTTTGATGATTGCATCTGAATTACCATTAACCCCGCTAAATTATTGGAATACCCATATTGAAAATCATAGACATGCGTTGCGTTACGCTAATGAAGCTGAGATAAGAGCACAATTGCTTCCTAAAGTATTAGTCTCCATGACTGAAAAAGGGATTCGATTAAATAAAGATATGTACTATCAGTGGGATTCATCTTCATTTTCTGATTTGAAAATCATAGCAAGAACATCAGGCAGGTGGAAACTTGAGGCCCGTGTGGATCAGGATAATTCAGATTTTATATATGTAAAAATATTTGATGATGGTCCTTTTGTTCGTTGTGATCTGATGCGAATGTCTAAGGTATTTAGCGGGAAAAATAGCGCGGAAATTGAATATGTCATGGACTGGAATAGAAGAAAAGCATCGCTACCTGATATTACACCTACCTCTATTAAGAGATATGATATTCAACAAGGTGTAATACGTGCTGCAGAAAAACGACAAAAAGAAACAAAAAATACGCAGTCAAAAAGCAAAAGGTTAAAAAATATTAGAGATGTGCGTCAGAATGAGATTTATTTAAATAGGCCTTCTGTGGATAACGATGGATCAGTCGTGAGCACTCCAGATATGTTAGTGACCAGTTATAAGGAAAATAAAATAAATAGGCAAATAGGAGTGCTTAAACGGAAAAATAAAACAAGGAGCGATGAAAGTACAGGGTGATTATTGTTTTGCAACTTTCCCCCTCTCTTTTTCATGTTGTAGTTAGTTCTAAGGCAAGGCTTAACCGGAGGAAGTGATGAGAGTCATTCCAGCTTGTTACCATACGGCTGTTCTCCCTGAGCACAGAGGAAATCCGTTGATTGAATCACTGCCACAAAAAGTTTCAGACGCTGATCTTGGCGTTCAGTTGAGTCGTTACCCGAGCGTAATGGCCCATGAAAGGCTACTGGAACCCGAGATACGCATAGAATACCTTACAAGATTGAAAGATCTCCGACAACCTCTGCCAATTTATATTGATTGCTTTAGGGCAATTGAAACTGCAATTAAAGAAGGGTATTCAGCTAAGAATCCACTTTCACCTACGACAATGAATTATTTACATTATCCGGTAGATAACCGCCCCAGCATTCCCCCCGTGACGGGCTTTTTTAGCCCTAAAGGGTGTGGGATAACCGTGATTGGAGAAAGTGGGGTAGGTAAAACATGTATGTTGGAGCAAATCCTCAACTGGTATCCCGATGTTATTGAACATCAGAACTATAACGAAGAGTTGATTTGCGCTAGGCAGATTGTTTGGCTAAAAGTTGACTGCCCCGCTGATTCAAGCATCAAAGCACTTTGTTATAGGATAATGACCGAATTGGATAAAAAGCTTGGGTGTATTCCTATAAAACGGGCAGCAACAATTCCACTACTATTAGAGCAAATTGAGGCTAGGATAAAATCATGCTTTCTTGGCATTCTCGTTATCGACGAAATGCAGAACCTAAATCTTGCAAAGGCGGGTGGGGCAGATAGACTACTCACTTTCATTCATAGCATGATGAATAATCTGGGTATCCCTGTGTTATTTTGTGCGAATCCCCCTTTCAATACCCTACTTGCTAAAACATTGAAAACTGCCCGGCGGGCTGAGAGTAATGGATATTTTGATCTGTCATTATTAGAAAATGACTCTGAATGGTCGCTTTTTGTAGATGAATTATGGCTTTTACAATGGACCCGAACATTTACCCCTTTAACTACAGCATTGAGTGACAAACTCTTTGACCTGAGTGTGGGGAATTTAGAGCTAGCAGTGAGAATTTTTCGTGAAAGCCAGCGCATTATTATTGGACAAGATAATGAAAATATAACAATAGAGCTACTTGAGTTTAGTGCGGCTAGTGCAATTCGCGCATCACAAGATGCAGTGAATGAAATAAGGTTAAACCGTACTGTGGAGTTGTTGAAAAGAGTAAATACCACATCTGCTCTAGATAAGAAGCAAGAAGAAAATATTGCACTCAGGCATAATTCTGACTTTTTGTCGATCCCTGGTGACTTGAGCCGGGCACAGCACTATGAGTTTTTAATAAGCATTTCTGAGTTGTTAAATACTCCTGATATTGCTAAAAAAATACAGGATTGTGATTTGTTTCAAAGATATGCGTATCAGACTGAATCTATGGAGGTCTTGCAAAGAAACGGGAGCATTTGTGACACATTGCTAATCTAGATTAATGAGGTGTAGTCATGCTATGGTTACCGAAGGCATTTCCCGATGAACTGCTAATCAGTCGGTTGATAAGGTTCGTTACATTATTTGGTTGGAGTGGTTTAG
Organism: Citrobacter meridianamericanus; assembly: GCF_041320245.1. Classification (NCBI taxonomy): domain Bacteria; kingdom Pseudomonadati; phylum Pseudomonadota; class Gammaproteobacteria; order Enterobacterales; family Enterobacteriaceae; genus Citrobacter; species Citrobacter meridianamericanus. The sequence goes on from NZ_CP101036.1 coordinate 280,634, forward strand.
ATGAAATATACGGTCTCTTAGGATCTTACAAGCGCAGTATACATCCTACGATGACAGGATCATTAAAAATAATTATATCTCAAGATGTTAATATATATGATGTAGTATTAACACAGCAGACTCTGGCTCCATTGTTCATGTATTGTCTGCCGAACCACAGAGAGGTAATTTATAATTCATTAACATCAGGTGATAACAGCAGAGCGCTACGAGGATGTCAATTCCCATCATTTGGTGCGGAAAGTTCACTCATTCTTAAAAATTGTCCTAAATGTGCCGAAGAAGATATTAGAGCATATGGTATGTCTTATTGGCATCGGATGCATCAGATTCCAGGCGTTAGCGTCTGTGCTATTCATCGGAATGTTCTGACAAAAAATATATGTAGTCAGAGACAAAGATTAGTAGCCGGTTTTTTACCCAAACCATTCATAACCTGTGAGCAAGCACCTGAAGAATATTTTAGGTTAGCACTATTCAGTAACGATTTTTTACAAATGCTGAGCAACAACAAAATTAATTATCCTGCCGTAATGCTATACAGGAAGAAACTATATCAAGAAGGTTTTATAACAAATCATGGGCGATTAAGACATCGTAAGTTGATGAATTCATTTTACGATTTTATCTGGCAATCAAATTATAATAAAAATTCATACATCCCTCTAGACAAAAATGACTATGGGTATCTTTACCATTTGCTAAATTCAGAATTTAGCACACACCCTGGAAAACATCTGTTGTTCGCATATTGGTTATTTCAGTCAATATCAGAAATTCAATATTGTATTCAAGCTGAATTAGAAATCCATTCGAAATTTAAAAAAGCAAATGAGGATGTAGTTAATTCGGAAATAGATTTCTCACAGATAATATCTAAAACTATTTCCATGAATAAGATGAGCAAAATTTGTGGGAGAAGTCGTTGTTTTATAAAAAGAAATGCAGCAATTAATGGGGTTAAGCTAGAGACATCTCCCAGAAAGATTACTGAAGAGTTAAGCAAGAAAATTGAGTTTTTAGCAGCTTTAGGATTCCATCGCAAGGTCATTGCTGAGAGATGTCAGATAAGTGTTGGGAGTGTCGAAAACATTATTTCTTCATGTAGCGGACTCGTAATGCGAAGAAAATTATGTCACTATCAATCCTTTTTACGAAGAAGCAAATTTAAGATTCTTAAGTGTAGGCGTCTATATCCTGAACTCACTCGAACTGGCATCATGAAAAAATATAGTGCCGATTTCTACTGGCTCTATAATCATGAGAAAACATTGTTGTATTCAATTCTACCGCCAGCTCTTCACTCAGAGGGATGTAAGAAACTAAAAACTAATAGGGGCGATCATGAATAGTATTTATGATGATGAAACAATATGCAGCTATTTGTTTAGATGTTTGAATGCTTATGGCATCAATTCCTATGAATTTGTTATTGGGAGTAATGGGTGTTGGCATTCTTTACCAGTGTTTCCAAACACATTAGCACCATTATTGCGCTTGATACCTGATATGAAACTGTTCAGATCGTTACAACGAGAAGGGTATTATAGAACTACTCATGTTAGGAAAAGTAACCCAAGAGAAATCATTGATTTGATGAAAAAAGTCTATGGCGGTTCATCGAGTATTCATAAATATAAAGGTACTGATCCTATACTATATTGCCCTTCATGCTTTAAAGAAATGATTATTAAATATGGGCATGCATATTTTTTAAGTGCATGGAAAGGTGAGGTTAATTGTATATTTCATCAACTACCATTATTAATTCTCACAGGGAGAAACATGAATGAGACAGTTAGAAATATAAAGCATGCCATGGCAGAAATAGATCTATCAAATTACTCGGGTGAAATCAAAAACAATGCAATAGCTAATATTAATATTGAAAGCTTTATAAATCCAGAGGATTTAATATTCTCGATGCCATGTACTTATAAAGCTGTATATTTCTTAGTGAGAGAGTATTATTCTTTTAATTCAAAGGCGTTAGAATTTAAATCATATTTATACGATCGTATGTTTTATAGTTCACTCTCGCCAAAGATGGAAGGAATCAATGTACCACTCATGAAAAATGTTGATGACAATGTTATTTATGCAGCATTCGAGAAGTTGATAGAATTAGATTATAATGTTTTCGCTTCATTTGTTAAACATGGATTACAATTCAAAAGATTTCCTCTAGGGTTTAATCAGAATAAGTCTATTTCAGTAACGATTGTTAAAAATGCAAATGAAAACTGCTCAAAATGTCATATGCATTGGGGGGAGAGACATTGTGTTTACGAACCAATAATTAAAAAAGAAAGATTAGAACCAATATTAAACTGTCTTAATATATGCGAACAACGGCTAATATGGGGTAAAGACTTTTACTCACTTTTGCAGATAGAGTCTTTATGGTCCTACATGAAAACGCCAAAGTACATACACAATAATTCTATTCATAATATGTTGATATGTCGTCAGGTGCAGCTGAAACTTGATTAGTGACGAATTTATTAGCATTATGTTCACGGGGGATCTCCCGATACTTTCGCTCTGCCAGCCGACAGATAATCAAGAGTAAACTCCATTTTCTAGGCGAGTGATCAATTTTAGGAGCTCGTATGCCCCAGTTTCAGATTTCATTAGTTCTATTGGCTCTTTCCAGTTAAGCGCCATGTTTGGATTTTTTAGCCATTTACGGGCCCCATCCCAGTCACCTTCGAATAATTCTACTGCTTTATCAATGATGCGGATAAAACGCACAAGCCGTTCGCTTTGTGCAGAGTTGAATCGAGATTTCTGACTGCGACTTAGCGTTCTTAGCGAAATACCGGATATTTTGCAAAAGTCCTTTTGTGTTATCTGAGCCCAATCAATGATTAGTTGAGCAACATTGCCATCCAGGCCTTCACTAATCTGCCCCAGAAGCGCTGGGCCAGTAGATTTTTTTAGCCCGGCTGCTTGCCATAAGTGTGGCGGCTTGGACTGTGAGGTCGATAAACTGAATGTTTTCATCATTGACTCCTTCTTCGATGATTCTGGTCTATTCAAATGCTGGTCCGATTGCCCGACCAGAAGGATAAATCGCGAGTGGTTATTATCGCGCTTTACTTGTTAAAGTTTGATTATATGTACCAAAATTGGCTACCGCTCTTTTATTTCTGTGTTATTTCAGGCAGCCTGAAGTGAATACCCTAGGCACGATTAACTGACCCAAATCACTTTTCCATTTCGCAGCCAGAAATGAGATTTACAGTCTCTTTGTAACCACACTGAAGGATGCAGCGTTGGAATGTCCTTCTGATCAATCATGATTGACCAACTGGGCTTGGCTTCTTTGAGCAGTAGTAATTCAAGCCGCTTGCCGCATCCGCAAGGACAGTGAAATGCCACAGCCCAATCCTCGCTGCCTTCTCGTGCCAAGACTAAATTGCGTCGAGGGAGCTTCATTGGGGGAGTGTCCCCCTCTACGATAATGACTCGCCGGGGAGGCAACAGAGCTTCTTTCAGTTTTAAAATCCAGTAGGGCCAACGCATTAATTCACCTCCTTGTTAAAAATCGGCATGCCCATCAGCGGCTCAATTAATCCACGGCCAAGATGATGGTTTGGTGCACACTCAAAGTCTGAATCGCTGATGAAATCTTCTTCACTGGCTGCAAGTGAGAAAATTGTGCGAGCTCGTTTGCTATTTGGGTCATGGCGAAACGGGTATGCTCGGGCGATGAATTCCATCACGCAATCGCTGGCAGCTCGCATATTGAGAGTTATCACTGAAGGTGCCTCATCAGCTATACCTTTGATATATCCCTCTGCAACCTGTGCATCTAGTTCATAGGGGGCAACTTTTTGAAGGTACTCCCGGCGAAGTGTTTCTGGGGTATAAACACCACGATCCGCGAGTGTACTTCCTCCGGGCTTCACATAATCCAGACGGCCACATACATCCCCAATTGTTGCACCGTTTTCAGTTTGTCTGGTAGGAATGGTAACGGCTACATCAAACAATGGTTGTAGGAAAGCCGCGGCGATGCGATCGCACATCTGTCTGCCTTCGAAGCTGTCCACGCAACAGAACAGTACATCAGCCATACCTGCAGAATTTATGGCTTCGCGAGTGGATATACTGGCTTTAACTGTTACCACCTCGATGTCACTACGATATGCAGAGAATGCAGCTGCCATGCTGGTAACTTTGGCTATGCAATTGCTCGCATCTTCGGTTGTGGAATTGAGAATGCGGTTGAGGTTTTTAAATTCAATTTCGTCAAAGTCGATAAGAATAAGCCGCCCGATCCCGAGACGAGCCAATTGCTCAGCGACGACTGACCCTGTACCTGATACCCCTACGACACAAGCGGTAAGAGAACGTAGATCTTTACCCATTTGTGATGAAAAAGCCATGGGGCGCGGCTGGAGTCTGTCATATTCAGTGAGTCGCCATAATTTCAGATCGTCACCAGCACAATGTACTGAGTCAACGGGGATAATTTCCAGCTGGCTGTTATAAAACCGCGCGTGAATTGCTCCGTCGGAAGTCATGATGGCCGAGCCATGAAGAACGTCTGACCGCTCGATGGCTTCGAATAAAGCCGGTAAGGTTTCACGATCGCTGTCATTATCCGTATCAGAAAATACCAATGTCCCTCCAGGATGAGAGTGCATGAGTATTATTGATAAATTGTGCTGCTCAGCCATATCAATGGCATCTTCAATAGAGGCACCAGGCCAACTGATGTAGTCGTGGGTGCGTATACGGCATGTCGAATGATCAACTGGCATTATGTCTTTGACGACATAGCGAGATGCAGAACTTTGTGCGCACAGGATAATGGCCGCAGCCTCTAGGCCGTCCCCAGGGAAAAGATGCTGATGTAGCGTTTTGTGATGGTTCTCACTCAGAGCAAGTCTGACGCGAGAGTCATGGTTTACGATTTTCATTATTCCACCTCCCGCAGAAGAGATTCTTCGACTACAGCCAGATGGGTCGTAACACTATCCGTTTGTGGATTCCAGCGTGTAGCCCCATTAAGATGGCGACTCCACCGCTGATAGGCATTACCGAGAATTGTTTCCTGACATTCAGTCTGGCGAATAATTTGCCCATTGCTAAGAGTAAGTGCAGGGTAAACATAGAACATGTCTAACTGAGCATCTGGATACAGTGTAGGAATTTCAACGGCTAAACTGATTTGCTCGTGGTTGTAACCCCCGGGTAGGGGGTAGCCATGGATAATCAGCCAGCGACGAGCTCCTGCGAGACGAGTTTCCCAATCATAGTTCTGCTGGTTAAGGTAGTTGCTATCCTTATCAAGTAACGAGAAATCTTGGGAAAAAGTAACAACCGCTTCGCCATTATTGATTTCTGCAGGGGTAAGGCGCAGTTTTTCAATGCCGGGTTTTCTCAGATCTATAACGTCATCCATAGCAATAGTCTGCTTTGGCTCACCCTTAACCTTAAGCACCAAAATCCAGCCCTTATCAGGGTTAAAACCTGCAGCTTTGAGGGCATCCCTAGCAATGATTGTTGGCTGCTCAGAGTTGATAATGACCCCTTGGACATTGAGCTGCCAGCATTTTTGGCGGGTGTACAGTTTCTCCAGGCCGGGTTCATCAAGATTAACGCTTTGCCCTTCCTCAAGAAGCTCATCTGGCCGGCTCTGATGTTCAAGCCAAATAGAGCAGTTATCGGGGATTTTTCCAATTTTACGCAGCACATTTTCCCGAATGTGAGATTGTCCCCATGGAAAGCGCTGACCATTTAGTGATGCATAAAAAAGACGGTCACTCTCGAAGAAAATGAATTGCTCAACGCCCTGATTGTATACATCGACTTGATCTTCAAGGTTAACCTCAGTGAGTACGCCTTTTTCATCAACCATCAGAAGCATGTATTGTTCAGCAGGATTTTTTCCTGCAGCCGTTAAAATCTGGCGCCCGGTTGGCACAGGATCGGTAATTTCGATAGCAGTACCATGCCAGTCAGGGTCAAGCACTTCGATAAGGTAATGATGAGCAGGGCGCAACGGGCGTCCTTCTCGTCGGGAAAGAGCAATATCTTCGTGCTCAACGAATGCTTGTAATGGCGAGTTTGAATTGTTCATATCGAGTAATCCTCTTGATGGCTAACCGCACCATGCGGCTTCAGAGCCGTTCAGAGGGTTAATCGATACGAATTCACCAACCGGAAAGCTAAATCACTTATTTTTTTCAGAATCATCAATAGGAATTTTGCCACACACAAAAAAGTTCGGGCATCGCGGACAAACCCGGCTTTCCGGATTTGCGGGGAAAAAGCCACGACTTATCGATGTTATAGCTGTTTGAGCTTTATCGAGGCGCGCTTTTTGCTTACGGGTACTCACTGTTACGATCTCTTGGGTTTCTCCGGCCAAGTGTACGGCCTGCACTCGGAAATCCTTGCCATAATGACGCCCTGCTGCCTCTAACAGGAGCGTATATTCAATACGGTCAAATTCATCACTACCTTTTTTGCCTGTTTTAATACGCCGGACACAATGGGTTCCATCCTTATTTAGCGTTACCTCGTCGGGCAGAACAATGATCGTTCCTTCAGGGTATGACAGTTGCAGGACTTCTGGTTTTACCAGCTTAAGCCCCTGACGGGTCTCTATAAGATATTGGACCAGACGCTGACCTATGCGCAGATAATCATCTGCGTAACTATGGTCCACAGGCCCACTCTTGAGCCAGGACTCTCTAAACCGGGCCTCTAGTTCCTTCATATCAGGCGAAGAATCGCTATGATTGTGTTTGAGCCAGTCTAAAATCTCGTAGATGGCGGTATGCATTTTCAAAAAACCGCTCTCACTTCGTTTTCCTGCTAACGAAAGCATGTGGGTGTAGAGAAAACGTCTTGGACACCTTTCGTACAAACTAATCTGTCTGTCCGTCAGCGACAATGCTCCTTTGGCCGGCGTCAGAACCTCAGATTCAGATAGTCGGAGCTGTATCCGGGGCGGTTTTTTCGGGTAATAAGGGAAGAAGCTATACGATCGATAAAAATTGAACGATTTCGCTTATTACCGTTAGGCTGAATTGATGACGCGTAGAGAACCAGGTTGTCTTTGGCTCGCGATGTGGCTACGAAGAATTTGCACTCTTCTTCTTCATCATGGCCTGCCTTCGTTGCTTCAAGCCCGGTCATACCCTGGGAACCGTTAATCAATCCATCCGGTGGGGGACAGCGAGGTGACCGATTAGATCCAGGTAAACCGCCAGCGATCAGACCTGGAAGGTGGACGACCTTAAACTCCAGGCCTTTACTGGCGTGTATGGTCATCAGTCGGACCCCGTCGATCTCCTGGGTTGACTGCGGCAACTGCCTGATTTCACGATCCTCTGATAACAATACAATACGTCGAATTCTTGATAACAGCCGATCAATTGGAAAACCCGTCCCTTTGATGGGGGAGCGGGAAAAATTAAGAAGTTGCCAGATAGCAATTCCTTTCATTTGGCTTTGTAGATCACCTGCCTGGTATATTTTTTTTGCCCAACCCATGTGATCGATGACTAGGCTCATTAAAACTGCCCAAGGAGCGTCGTATGGTTGAAATTCTCCAATAATTCGTGAAAGGCGCATAAGTGAGTCAGCTGAACGCTCGCCAACCATGCAGTCTTCGTCTGTTAATGACATCCAGTCTTGAGGAGGACAGTCAACTTCACGAAGGCGGTTCTGAATTGTGAGGACATCACCAAGATCTATCTTATAGCCAGGTATTGTCGCTGCGCGGATCAGGCCTGAAGCCCGTCGGTCGGTGACTAAAGATAATAATGAAAGTAAGTCTTTTATTTCATCGCGTTCAAATACGCTTCCCAAATACAAAATGGGGATGCCCAGCTTTTCAAGATGGGCGGCAATTTCACTCAGACGATTATTTGACGTGCAGAGTATAGCTTGATCTTTATATTCCACGCCTGCTAAACGGCTTTCTTCAATTGATCCTGCAATCAATGATATTTCGTCATCTACAGTCGTCGCTAATCTTAGTTCAGGATGGTTCCCCAGATTGCCACGATTAGCTCTGAGCTTAAGTGGCAATGCACCTTCCGAAGCTTTCATGTCTTCTGAGAAGAGACGATATAGCTCGACAATTTCGCCGCCGGAACGATAATTAGTATCCAGTTTTTCGATTGTTGCACCATCGAAGTCAGAGGCGAATCGCCCCATGTTGGTCGATGATGCTCCTCTGAAGCGGTAGATAGATTGTCTGGCGTCTCCGACAACCCAAAGTCGTTTGCTATCACCAGATATCGCTTTAAGTAAACGGACAGAAGCCCGGTTTACATCCTGATATTCGTCAACAAGAATATGTTGGTGACGTAGTGAAAGCGAACGTCTGACCTCAGCATCTTCTTCTACCAGTTTCACTGGAAGAGAGACTAAATCGCCAAAATCAATACTATCCCTTTGCTTCAGTAATGCTTCGTATGCCTGATACAGGAGCGCAACATCCAGACATTTCTCTGCTTGTATTGTTTGAGTTTCATCTGTAGCTGCAGACAGCATTGCTTCAGCCAGCGCTGTGTACTCAGTGGCATCGATCACCTCATCCTTGGCCCGTGAGATGGCTGATAGCATATCGCTCAGATCTAATGCAGGGTCGTACAAATTCCGGAAATGCTTAATGTCCAGCGATGCAAGCTCGTCTTCAAGGAGGCCTATTGCTTCGTCGCGTGATATCAGTGCTGGTTTTTCAGACAAGCCAAGGCGATCGTGAAAGCGATGAACGATATCTAACCCAAAAGAATGGAACGTGCCAATCCATAATGTAGTGATTGCTTTAGGATGTTTAGATGAAATGCGTTCTCGTAATTCACCGGCAGCTTTATTGGAAAATGTCAGTATCAGGATTGCTCCTGGGTCAACCCCTTCTTCAAGCAACGATTCAACACGATGCACTAATGTTCGGGTTTTCCCAGTGCCAGGGCCGGCTTGAAGCAGAAACGGGCTACCGCGATGTATTGCAGCAAGTTGTTGCGACTTATCTAAATCAACCGGGCTGACGGGGTTCGAATGGGCATTAGATTCTGATTTACAGAGCGGGAGTAAAAGCGCATCAACTAATTGTTGCTGGACAACATTCAAAGGGGCTTGGTATTTATCTGCAATATCGTGCGAAGACATGTGCTCATCGACGTGCATGCTCCTCATCAGATAGCGGGGAAGTAATAGCTCGCGAGCAAATAAGTCCATTATTACTTCCCGCCGCTCATGACTCCCATAATCGACGACACTTTCAATGCTTGTGGCAGGGCTCTCAGAAGCCCGGTCATGTTCGGTGTTGTTGGTCAGGCTATCTTCTTCTGAGCCTTCGAGTTCTAAGTGACCAATTTCATGTGCGATTAGGAATGCTTTTTCAAAGCTGCTGCCCACATCCTCGTAAAGGATGACTCTGGCTTGACTGTCAAAGAGAGCCCTGGCACCGTTAAGCTGAGGGTCTCCACTGGGAATAGCATAAACCTCAACATCTCGTAGCTCGGCTTCATTAAGGACATAACCAAGCAGGTCGCATAGATTGCAGCCCCGGTTTGCCGCTGCTTGGTGAAGACTTTCAGCCGTTTGTCGGGCTGCTTCAATAGCATCCATTCTGCAATTAGTCCTTCATGGCCTTCAACATCACCTGCTGTGACTCGCTTAACCCTGATGTAGCTAATAGTTCATCAAAAGTAACTTTTTGTCCCGCACTGGGTTTCCCTGAGGCCTTAAAACGCTGCCCTGCAGCAATCTCAGGCGGAGCAGTTAATATCTCCTGTAATGTCTCAATGGGTAGCTTGAGATGTTGTGCAAGCAATTTAATAAACTGTGCAGGTATCGTGCTGACCTGAACTGCGTTGTCGCGGATGCGGGACAAGAAAAGGCGAGTGACATTTAAGTCATTTGCTAATTCTTTAAACTGCAGAGTGTTCATTTCAGACAGCGGATTAGCGATGTTTTGAGACATCGCGGACGCCGGATCATCCGGGTTCAGCATGGATTGGAATGTTAACCAAGCTTTTTTGCTCTTCTCATCTGACTGCGATTCAGTCGATAATTTATCGAAAGAAGGCGCTGTCAGTAACTCAATAGATAAATCTATAATCGATTCATTGTATTCCGGGTATCGTTTTAGATAACTCGCCAGTGTTTCTGCATTGCGATTGTTTTCCTTTGAAAACGCGTGTAATACGGCTTCTTTGGACGCTTCGCTTTTAAATTTCATCATAGCCCTCCTTCTGCAGTTGGGTTCGCAGGAGTTCGTGAGCACGACTCAGTCTGTTGCGAACAGTTCTGTCCGTGCATGCTAACGCTTTTGCGATGGTCATCACTTCCGGGTTCAGAGATTCGATCTGCATACCCTGTAAGAATAACCCAACTACACGTTTTTCATCTTCTGGTAGCGTGTTAATCGCCTCCATAAGGCATAACCGGAAAGATTCATCATCTAATAATGAGGGATTTGGGTTGAAAAAGCGTTCAGCGGCAGCCTCGACTTCGGGATGAAGCACGGTACCTTCTTCATCTTCCCTCATTAAGGGGTGATAGTTGATGAGAGGGTCGGTTTTCCGGGCTGGACCTATTATTTTCAACACATCCGTTCGAAAGTTGGACAACGCGTGGTTAAAATTGACCTCCCAGTAGTACATATTGTCACTCTGAGAATTTCGTTCATGCGCAATCATTTCGAACAATTTATCCATAATTTCATCGCAAATAGAAGCTGTATGAGCGAAATGTGCTGGGGCCAGAGCCCTATATAGCGCCGATTCTACACGGTTATAGAACGTGGTGAAGACTGGCTGAAGATGCTGTTGCGAGAACCTGATCTCACTATGACGTAAGTAATAAATGAGTATTTCGAAGGGGACGGGTGTATTTGAGCAGGTAAGCCGGGCTACCAATTGATCAAAAGCAAGTGTATCAAGCTCGCTCAGAATATCTTCGATTTCAGTACGGCGCTGGTAGGGCTCACCCTTTTTTGTGCATTTTTTAAGCGGTATAATCATCACTGATTCACTTCTCGTTAAATTACCAACCAATCATCCGGGAATATCAGGCAGCAAAGTGTGGCCGAAGCCGCAAAGAGATGTGGCAATCATGATTGATAACAACAGGCCCGTCTATTTCTTTTGTCACAGGAATCGTAAGTGCTTAACCAGAGCCGTTTTTCTGTGGTGGTTAACCGCTGACTGGGACAGGAAACATTGAAATGTGCGCAGAATGCATCGGCAAGTTGGTCGAGTGGAAAAGACTTTCCAGAAGCGCCTGCGGTAACAATATCAGGAACTGCAGCAAGTGTTATGCAATGATAGAGAGGAAGACCACGGGTCGTGCCGTTAATGCAGAGCACCTGCTCTGCCTGTCAGAGAGATAATGTTATGACTGAGTCATTAAACCTGCAGACCGACGTTGTCAGGCAGCATACTGTTCCTCGTTTCTTACTGAAGCACTTCAGTATTTCGGGAAAAGGGAAACGCCAGCGTTTATATGCCTTTGACAAAGCTTCCGGGCGTGCCTATGCCACCACGCCGGATGACGCCACCGTGAGGAATACGTTCTACAACCTCGATAATCACCCGGACCGTCTGAGTCTTGAACCGCTGCTGGGGATATACGAACACCACGCGGCACCGGTAATTGCAGAGCTGCTGCAGCACAGGGATATTCGACTACTTACTGAAGACGAACGCTATAATCTGGCCGTGTTTGTTGCCGTGCAGCGTGCACGTACCTTCGGTGAGCTGGAGCGTATATCGGGCATGATTTCAAAGCTCACTGATAAGATGGAGGCAACCGGCTCGACTAAGGAGATGGCTTTAGAAACCCTGGGCCTGTCGTCCGAAGGGGATACTAGAGACATTTTTCTGCGACAACTTGTCCAGCAGGTGTCGCATATTGATCACCTGCTGAATAAGGACTGGTACCTACTGGAAACAAAGCCAGAACATCCGTTCTACGTGTCAGACAATCCGGTGGTACTGAAGAATAGCAATGATTTCGGTCCGTACGGTAATATCGGTCTGGCCGTTCGCGGGATACAAATCTACCTTCCGCTCTCATCGACGCTAATGCTGGCCATGTACTGCCCTTCCATCCGTGAACAGAAGGTTCGTGAAAAGCAGCATCTGCATCATCTTCTTGCCAGAGCACCGCACCTGATCCCACATCACATACACCCGTTTGAAATGCTCAAACATGTCAGTCAGTTTACGGATTATCTTCTTATGCCGCTAACCTTGGAACATATTACGCATTACAACGCGCTGCAGGTGGAGTATGCGGAACAGTACGTGTTTTGCGGTGAGAATGATTTTTCGCTGGTTGAGCGAATGCTTGAGGATGATGATCGTTACCGGACTGGGCCGAGGTTCATGCTGTAAAGTAAATTCCGTCCCACCTGTGCCGGGAAATGCCGATACCGGCTCTGGTCGATGATCGCGACTAGGATGAGTTTTGCCATAAAATACCCAAGCGAAAACAGCAGTGGCCACAGGGACCACCACCAGGAGGCAAGGGTGAATAACTGTTGACATTCACCCTGCGTTCGTGTAGCTTGCGAATCCTTACTTGCTTAGAGTAAATTTTCGGCGAATGGCTGCAACCATTTTACCGATACCCCAGATAAGCCCGCTTTTTACTGGCGTGGCCCATAGTGGCGAAAGTGCGAATTTCGACACGATAAAGGCCTTAAGCCAGGGCATTACAACCCAGACCACCGTAGCTGTTGTTCCTACGTAAGTCATAAGAAGTAGAACGCAGAGACACGCACTCCAGTATTGCTTCTGGCAGATATGCCCACCGGCACTAATGGCAAGGCGTTTAGCGATTTTGAAAATCGCGGCAACGAAAGTGATTTCAGTCTGGTAAGGGAATGCGAACATTCCCACGATGTCGGACATGTTTTTCATAGAGCCTCCATTGGCAAATTGTTGATAACACGGATGTGTTAATGTTTTTCATGTTGTGAACCTCATTTTTTTGTCAAAAGGCACCCCGCGCCTCACGTGATGTGAACGCTGATGATACCGTACTGAATGTGGTATTACTTGGCCGTGCTACGATGTATTCATTCGTTACCTCCTTCTGAACTGATTTTAAGTCCGCCACCATGCGCTCCCGGAAATAAACAGCAAAAATCCACACCTGGATGACGGGTGTCATTCATGGAGAGGAAGGTTACTTTTTTTTGGGGGGAGGGGGCGCAGAGCAATATGACGCTGCAGGATTATCTTATCGGTAAATTTTTTGTTTGTAAAGCGCAAAAGCACCAATAATTACACATTAGCACAATTTTGCCAGTTTGATTTTGACAAAAAGTGCTATTTTTGAAAATGGGTGTGGTTAAATACTGCGAAGCATACGTTTTTAAAATTCGTATGCGTCTGTGTGTTTGTTGTTAATCCTGCCTTTATCAGATCCGAAAGTTTCAGAATTTAGAAGCACTGACTGGACTGGTTTTTATTTCGTGTGAATTACTCTAAGCTTGCTTCCAGTCATTATTCCTTTCGGAGCAATCAGTATGGAGCTGCAAACACGACTGGTGTTTATCGATACCTCCGCCTATCAGGCAAAACGTTTTCAGTTCGGCCACTATGACCTGGCACACCTTGAAAAAATGGTGGCAGAAGAAAAAATTCATCTTCTGGTGACTGACGTTATACGTTCAGAAATTGAATCCCATATCCGCAGTTTCGCCGATGACGCTGTCAGTCAGTTGAAGAAGTTTCAGAAAGCGGTTGCCTTTCTGCGTGTTGCGGAGGAGGCCACCGGCAGTGGGCTGTTTGTCAGTGTTAATGCAGACGCCGTGTTTGAAGAAGCGATGGTAAAGTTCCGTGCCCTGATGGATAACGGCTTGACCGAGCATGTTCCGGTTTCCATTGTTGATACGTCACAGGTTTTCCGTGACTATTTCTCGGGGGTCCCTCCTTTTCATCGGGAAGCAAAGAAATCCGAATTTCCGGATGCTTTTTCTCTGGCGGCGGTAGACAAGGTAGCCCGCGAACGCTGTCATAAGGTTTATATCATCAGTGCTGACGATGATATGAAGGCGGTGGCGGAGCAGAATCCCAACTTCATTCACCTCGAAAAACTGGAACAGTTGCTGGACCTAGTTAACAGAAATGACGAGGAACTGGCGGGCCTGTCAGGATTCGCCGACAGTGTGCTACAACAACTGCAGGCAGGAGTCTTGGATGAAGCCCGTGAAAAACTCGAGGGCGGTGAGTTTGTTCCTGTGTCATCTGGTGATATTGATCATGATGTCAGCGATATCAAAATATTCCATATCGAGATCGCGGAGCTTCAGCTAATCGATGTAGATACTGACGGAGCAACCTATGACGTGGTATTTAATGTCAGCCTAGAGGCAACCTACAACTCCGTGGATTACTCTAAGGTCAACTGGGACAGAGAAGGTCGTGTAATGTATGGAATGCAGGAGTGCAGTGATACCTTCCGCCATCTCGAGCAGTATTCAGCCAGAATTGAAATTGGCTTTGTTGACGGGCTGAAAGCAAATGCTGAACTCCTGGATGTGTCATTTGAGGACACCATCTTTGATCTTGATCTTGATGAAGCAGAATACATAGAAAGGCCAGCACCTGTCCATGGACAGGCTGGTAGGGAAGCGGCCGGGGAATAAGAAAGAGGCCACAGGGTGTGGCTTGAACAGAAATCTCCGTGCGGAGCGTCAGTAAAACCTGACTCTTCCCTTCTCACCACTTTCACCCTGAAAATGGTAAACACTTAATGCAACTACAAACTTTTTACTGAAGAGCCCTCTAAGCTACAAACTTTATTGTCGATCCACAGCCAGCCTGACTGTGACGCCCGACAACCTGAGCTGCCGGGCGTTATCATTAGTTCAGACCAAGAAAGTGCTGGGCGATTTTAAAGTAGATAATTAACCCGGTACCGTCGATAAGCGTGGCGATAAACGGGGCCGAAACCACGGCGGGATCAATGCCGATACGCTTGAGCACCATGGGGATCACTGATGACACCACGGCGCTCCACAGCGTAATGCAAACCAGCGTCAGGCTGACGATCAGCGTGATTTCCATGCCGATACCCATCATCCACGCGCGCAAGCACCCTGCCAGACCCAGCGTCAGAGCGATCAGCAGCGAAGTTGAAACTTCTTTGCGGATCACCCGGCCCATATCGCGCAGCCGCACTTCCCCCAGCGCCATTGAACGTACCAGCGTCGAAGTGATCTGCGTACCGCTGTTGCCACCAGTACCAATTAATAGCGGAATAAAAAAGGCCAAGGCAATCGCGGATTCCAGCGCTTCTTCAAAATGCTGAAGCACGCTGCTGGTATAGGCTTCTGCGACAAACAGCAGCAGGAGCCAGACCGAACGTTTTTTCCACAATGTCCACGGACTAATTTCCAGATAGGGTTTTTCCAGCGGCAGCGTGGCGCCCTGAAGCTGAACGTCTTCGGTAACATCATCTTCCTGTAGATGAGCGATCTCTTTTTCCATCAGACAACCAATCAGCTCGCCTTTCTCAACGACAGCAACCAGGTCGACTTCGCGTTCGGCTAACTCGGCAACGACCTGCGCCCGTTCATCATCAGGCTTTACATGAAATAAACAGCTGTCCGTAAGATGGTTGATGTTAAGCGACGTATCTTTTTCCTGTAATAAGCGCTTGATGGATAACACCCCGCGCAGCGCTTTTCCTGCCACAACAAAGACCTGGCCTGGAATATCATCTGTTGTGAGTTGGGAAACAAAGTATTCGCGAGCGCCGTTCACGCTGAGATGGTCGGGCAGAGTAATAAAATCGGTGCGCATATATTGCGCGATAGCGTCGCCATTGAAATCCGGCATAGGATGATGGGCGGCGCAGAGTGGCATAGATGACATGATGTAATTCCCTATAAAAAATCTCTCATAGGGGCGAACAAGACAGGGGTTAGCGCAGGCAGATCCCTACGTCCTGGTTTTAGCACTGAACAACGTATCTGTCCGATGGTGAAATCGTCAGAAGTTACCTTGGCAACACCTTGATTCGATGGATGCCTGTATTTCCCTGAGTGGTCTCTCTCGATACCAGCAGGGCGGTAACTTGTATTTGTACAGGAGCCTCGCCATAACGAGATCGGTAAATGAGCCGCTATTATAGGGATGCCTAATCATTGATTATGTTTATAGTTGCGATTGTTTATCAATCGTTGATATACGAAATATTCCTTGTGCCAGGGCTGAACTGGAAACGACAACCGAATAGACATATTGAATCCAGGTGTTAGTATTCAATAGACAGCAGTTATGAGTATGCGTGTTTCATTTCCGGCCAGGAACGCTGATGATGACAACATTACTACCCGATTTCACAGCATTTTCGTCACTCACGTCCTTCGCGGTGTGCGTTGCTTTCACGCCTGTCCGCACTCTGGCCATTATTTCTCATTCCTTCTCATCCCGGATGGAATCTCCCGCTGAATAGCTGTTCAGTGGGCTTTGTGACACGCATCGTTTGATAACAGGGATTACGGCGGGTCGGATATGGATAAGATTAAGCGTCATCTGGTGTGGTGGGGCGCGGGTATTGTGGTAGCGGTTGCCGCAATAGCGTGGTGGATGTTACGTCCTGCGGGAATTCCGGAAGGTTTCGCGGCCAGCAACGGCAGAATTGAAGCTACCGAAGTGGATATTGCCACCAAGATTGCCGGACGAATTGACACAATCCTCGTCTCGGAAGGGCAGTTCGTTCGCCAGGGCGACGTGCTGGCGAAAATGGATACCCGTGTGCTGCAGGAGCAGCGACTGGAAGCTGTCGCGCAAATTAAAGAAGCCGAAAGCGCGGTGGCGGCGGCACGAGCGCTGCTGGAACAGCGGCAAAGTGAAATGCGCGCCGCGCAGTCGGTGGTAAAGCAGCGCGAGGCGGAACTGCAATCGGTCTCTAAACGTCACGTACGTTCCCGCTCGCTGTCCCAGCGTGGGGCTGTGTCTGAGCAACAGCTGGATGACGACAGGGCTGCGGCGGAAAGCGCGCGCGCGGCGCTGGAATCCGCAAAGGCGCAGGTCTCTGCGGCAAAAGCCGCGATTGAAGCCGCCCGCACCAGCATCATTCAGGCGCAAACCCGCGTAGAAGCCGCGCAGGCCACCGAACGTCGTATTGCAGCTGATATTGATGACAGCGAACTGAAAGCCCCGCGCGATGGTCGCGTACAGTACCGCGTAGCCGAACCGGGTGAGGTCCTTTCCGCGGGGGGCCGCGTGCTGAATATGGTCGATCTCAGTGATGTTTACATGACGTTCTTCTTACCGACTGAACAGGCCGGTTTATTAAAGATTGGCGGTGAAGCCCGCCTGGTGCTGGACGCCGCGCCGGATCTGCGTATTCCGGCGACCATCAGCTTTGTGGCAAGCGTGGCGCAGTTCACGCCGAAAACGGTCGAAACCAGCGATGAACGACTGAAGCTGATGTTCCGTGTTAAAGCGCGTATCCCGCCAGAACTGTTGCAGCAGCATCTGGAGTATGTGAAAACCGGTCTACCGGGCATGGCGTGGGTGCGTGTCGATGAAAATCGCCCCTGGCCTGACGACCTGGTCGTGAGGTTGCCGCAATGACGCATCTGGCGCGCCTTCCCGTTCCTCCCGTGGCGCACCTTGACGGCGTGAGTCAGCATTACGGGAAAACGGTAGCGCTGAACAATATCACGCTGGATATTCCCGCCCGCTGTATGGTGGGGCTGATTGGTCCGGATGGCGTCGGAAAATCGAGTCTGCTGTCGCTCATCTCCGGCGCGCGGGTCATTGAACACGGCAACGTGATGGTGCTGGGCGGCGATATGCGTGACCCGAAACATCGCCAGGATGTCTGTCCGCGTATTGCCTGGATGCCGCAGGGATTAGGGAAAAACCTGTACCATACGTTGTCGGTATATGAGAACGTCGATTTCTTTGCCCGGCTGTTTGGTCATGACAAAGCGGAACGCGAAGCGCGGATAACCGAGCTGCTGAACAGCACCGGACTGGCGCCGTTTCGCGACCGTCCCGCCGGGAAACTCTCGGGTGGGATGAAGCAAAAGCTGGGACTGTGCTGCGCGTTAATCCACGACCCGGAACTGTTAATTCTCGATGAACCCACCACCGGGGTCGATCCGCTGTCCCGCGCCCAGTTCTGGGATCTGATTAACAGCATTCGCCAGCGGCAGACCAACATGAGCGTGCTGGTTGCGACCGCCTACATGGAAGAAGCCGAGCGTTTTGACTGGCTGGTAGCGATGAACGCCGGGGAAGTATTAGCCACCGGGAGCGCCCAGCAGCTGCGTGAACAAACCAACAGCGACACGCTGGAGCAGGCGTTTATCGCGCTGTTACCCGAAGCCCAGCGTCAGGCGCATAAGCCGGTGGTGATCCCGCCGTATCACGCTGAACACGAAGAGATTGCTATTGAAGCGAAAGATCTGACTATGCGCTTCGGTAAGTTTGTTGCCGTTGACCACGTTAACTTTCGTATTCCGCGCGGGGAGATCTTCGGTTTTCTCGGCTCCAACGGGTGCGGTAAATCCACCACCATGAAGATGCTCACTGGTCTGCTGCCCGCAAGCGAAGGTGAGGCATGGTTGTTTGGGCAAGCGGTTGATCCGAAGAATATCGATACCCGCAGCCGGGTAGGCTATATGTCGCAGGCGTTTTCGCTTTACAGCGAGCTGACCGTGCGGCAAAACCTTGAGCTGCACGCGCGACTGTTCCATATCCCCGAGGCAGAAATCCCGGGACGGGTACAAGAGATGAGCGAGCGCTTTTCGCTGACCGATGTCGAAGACGCGTTGCCTGGCGCGCTGCCGTTGGGGATCCGTCAACGCCTGTCGCTGGCGGTGGCGGTGATCCATCGTCCGGAAATGCTCATTCTTGATGAGCCGACCTCCGGGGTCGATCCGGTGGCGAGGGACATGTTCTGGCAACTGATGGTCGATCTGTCGCGGCAGGACAAAGTGACCATTTTTATCTCCACCCACTTTATGAACGAAGCGGAGCGCTGCGACCGGATGTCGCTGATGCACGCCGGAAAAGTACTCGCCAGCGGCACGCCGCAGGAACTGGTGAAACAGCGTGGTGCCGCCAGTCTGGAAGAGGCGTTTATCTCCTGGTTACAGGAAGCGGCAGGCCCGGTACCGGAAGCTCAGTTACCGCCAGCCAATGTTCCGAAAGCGCATGAAAATAGTCAGCCGCCGCGGCAGGGCTTTAGCCTACGGCGCTTGTTTAGCTACAGCCGCCGTGAAGCGCTGGAGCTGCGACGTGACCCGGTTCGTTCAACGCTGGCGCTGATGGGCACAGTGATCCTGATGCTGATCATGGGCTACGGCATCAGCATGGATGTGGAAAACCTGCGTTTTTCGGTGCTCGATCGTGACCAGACCGTCAGCAGCCAGGCGTGGACGCTCAATCTGGCGGGATCGCGTTATTTTATCGAACAGCCGCCGCTCACCAGTTATGACGAGCTGGACAAACGGATGCGTTCGGGCGAAGTAGCGGTAGCAATAGAGATCCCGCCAAACTTTGGCCGCGATATCGCGCGTGGCACGCCGGTGAAGATTGGCGTCTGGGTCGATGGCGCAATGCCGAGCCGTGCTGAAACGGTCAGAGGCTACGTGCAGGCGATGCACCAGACCTGGCTACAGGACGTGATGGCACGTCAACCCAATGCCAGAGAGCAAAACGGGCTGATGACCATTGAAACTCGCTATCGCTACAACCCCGATGTGAAGAGTTTGCCGGCGATTGTTCCAGCAGTCATCCCGCTGCTGCTGATGATGATCCCTTCTATGCTCAGCGCCTTGAGCGTGGTGCGCGAGAAAGAACTTGGATCGATTATCAACCTGTACGTTACGCCCACCACCCGCAGCGAGTTTTTACTCGGTAAACAGTTGCCTTACATCGTGCTGGGCATGCTGAACTTCCTGCTGCTGTGCGCGCTGTCGGTGTTTGTGTTCGGCGTCCCGCATAAGGGCAGCTTTATGACCCTGACGCTGGCCGCGCTGCTGTACGTCACCATTGCCACCGGGCTTGGGCTATTCATCTCTACGTTTATGAAAAGCCAGATCGCGGCCATTTTTGGTACGGCAATTATTACGCTGATCCCGGCGACGCAGTTTTCCGGGATGATTGACCCGGTCGCCTCGCTCGAAGGGCCTGGACGCTGGATTGGCGAAATTTACCCGACCAGCCATTTTCTGACCATCGCGCGCGGGACGTTCTCTAAAGCGCTGGATCTGACGGATCTCTGGCAGCTGTTTATGCCGCTGGCGATAGCCATTCCGGTGGTGATTGGTTTGAGCGTATTACTGCTGAAAAAACAGGAGGGGTGATGCGCCGACTACGTAATATTTATAACCTCGGTATCAAAGAGTTACGCAGCCTGCTAGGCGACAAGGCGATGCTGACGCTGATTGTCTTCGCCTTCACGATTTCGGTTTACTCCTCCGCCACCGTCCTTCCGGGCTCGTTGCACCTGGCACCGATTGCCATCGCCGATATGGACCAGTCGCAGTTGTCGAATCGGATTGTGAACAGCTTTTATCGCCCGTGGTTTTTACCGCCGGAGATGATCACCGCCGATGAGATGGATGCCGGGCTGGATGCCGGACGCTATACCTTCGCCGTGAATATTCCGCCTGATTTTCAGCGTGATGTGTTGGCCGGGCGTCAGCCGGATATTCAGGTTAACGTCGATGCCACGCGGATGAGCCAGGCTTTTACCGGCAACAGCTATATCCAGAACATCATCAGCGGCGAGGTGAACAGCTTTGTGGCCCGTTACCGTGACAACAGTGAGCCGCCGGTGGCGCTGGAAATGCGCATGCGCTTTAACCCCAATCTGGAACCTGCACGCTTCGGTGCGGTGATGGCAATTATCAACAACATCACCATGCTGGCGATTGTGCTCACTGGCTCGGCGCTAATTCGCGAGCGCGAGCACGGGACAATAGAACATCTGCTGGTGATGCCGGTGACGCCGTTTGAGATCATGATGGCAAAAATCTGGTCGATGGGGCTGGTGGTGCTGGTGGTTTCCGGTCTGTCGCTGATGCTGATGGTAAAAGGCGTGCTCGGCGTACCAATTGAGGGATCGATTCCTCTGTTTATGCTGGGGGTGGCGCTGAGCCTGTTCGCAACCACTTCGATCGGTATTTTTATGGGCACGCTGGCGCGCTCTATGCCGCAGCTGGGACTGCTGATGATTCTGGTGTTGTTGCCGTTACAGATGCTCTCTGGTGGTTCTACACCGCGTGAAAGCATGCCGCAGGTGGTGCAGGACATCATGTTGACGATGCCAACGACGCATTTTGTGAGTCTCGCGCAGGCGATACTTTACCGTGGCGCAGGGTTCGGTATTGTCTGGCCGCAGTTCCTGACGTTGCTGGCGATTGGTAGTGCGTTCTTCATGATAGCGCTGCTGCGCTTTAGAAAGACGATTGGTACGATGGCGTAAACATCCGGCACAGGCACTCACTCTTCTTTCGGCAGGCACTGCAAATGACCGTGGCGCACCCCGCGTTGGGAGATCACGTCATCGGCAAAATGTTGCACATCGCCCATGTCGCCTTTT
Source organism: Citrobacter meridianamericanus (assembly GCF_041320245.1). Taxonomy (NCBI): domain Bacteria; kingdom Pseudomonadati; phylum Pseudomonadota; class Gammaproteobacteria; order Enterobacterales; family Enterobacteriaceae; genus Citrobacter; species Citrobacter meridianamericanus. Next base: position 302,195 of record NZ_CP101036.1, read on the forward strand.
AGTACGGCGATTTCCAGGCAGTCGTCATGGTTGATGTGCACGTGCAGTGTAGCGACCGACAAATCGTGGTGGTGATGCTGGGTCGAAACAATGCGGCTCGCCAGGTCACGCTTCTCATGCTCATAAACATACGAAAGCACCGCGAACCCTTGTGTGCCGTGCTCCTGGGTCGTTTCCTGCGCCAGTGCGCTGCGCAGAATATCGCGGATCGCTTCGGAACGGTTGTGGTAGCCACGGCGTTGGCTCAGGCCGTCGAGCGTTTCTAATAAATCGTCATCAAGTGTGATGGTGATACGTTGCATCAGATTTCAACCTTACGATATTGCGCGGCGGCGCACGGGAATGAAAGCGTTACAGCCTTTGTACGGCGTCGGCGGTCAGGGTAAACGGCGTTGGCGTGCATACCGCCAGGCTCAGGGTGTCAAACTGGCACTGGCTGACAGAGAGCGAGGAAGTTAGCGCGGTACTGTCGACGCTGACAATTTGCCAGGCGCTGCCGCCGCGCTGTTTAACGATAGCTTCTTTACGCGTCCAGATGCGCCAGAATGCTGCCAGTTGCTGCTCCGGGTGTTCAGCCTCGACTTCGGCATGTTCTCCGAGACTGAATACCGTATTTGCCAGCGTTTGCCAGTTATCTTGTGGGCGGACGACTTCAATATCGCAGCCGACTTCCCCTTCGTCGCTGAGCAGCAGGGCGATATCATCGCCGCTGTGGCTGAGATTGAACCACAACGGGGTGTCGGCGGAAAAAGCCGGTTTTCCTTGCTCGCCGTAGACGATGTCCGGTAATGGTGAAAGAACATGGGAAAGCAGCACCCGGCCTGCAATCCAGCGCGCACGGTGAGCTCCTTGTGGGGCTTGTTCACTCAGTGCGTTGGGCAGTGCGTCAGTGCTTAAAACAGAAACTTTCCCAAGAACGATCCGGTACATATCAGGGCTAACCTTTAGTAATAATGGGGTTGTGTACCATTCTTCACATGCTGTTTGCAAGTTTATCCAGGCAATCGGCTTTTGGGCCTGCCGGGTCCAAGCAAAATTGCCAGTTTGCTGCCGCCTGTGGTCGTTTCCATCCAGATTTTACATACGCTGGTTAACGGCACAGAGAGCAGCATGCCTACCGGGCCGAGTAGCCATCCCCATACCAACAGAGAGAGGAAGACGATAAGCGTCGATAATCCCAAGCGATGTCCCATCATGCGAGGCTCGAGGATATTGCCAATCACCATATGCACCACCAGGAACAGCGCGCCAACCAGCACACATTCGTAAATGCCGTTGAACAGTAGCGCCTGGATCATGGGCGGGACGGCGGAAATGACCGAGCCAATGTTGGGCACGTAGTTTAGCAAGAAGGCTAGTACGCCCCACATCAGAGCAAACTGAATCCCCATTAGCGCCAGCCCCAACCAGACGATAGCGCCGGTCCATAGGCTGAGCAACGTTTTCAGCGCCAGATAGTGAGATACACCCTTGAGCGCCCGATGCAGCCCCGCAATATGGATTTGTGGGTTGTTCAGCGCAAAGCGCAGCTTATAAGGAACATGACGCACCTCAAACAGCATAAAGACGACCGTCATTACCAGCAGAACAACGCTGGCCATGGCGCCGGAAAGACTTGTCATCAGCGTGGTGGTGAAGGTCATTATTTTGTCGGAGTCCATGCGTTGTAGCATGCGCTCCGGGGACATATGCAGATTTAGAAAGGGAAGCATCTCTTGCAGATGCAGGACCTTGCGCGTCAGCTCCTTATTGTATTTGGGCAGCATGGCCATGAATTCAGTGATCGAAGATGCCAGAACGCCGACCAGTGCCGTGAGGACGATCAGCATGACCACTACCACGAGCGTAATGGCTACCGGGCGGCTTACTCCCCGGCGAATAAACCAGGTGACCAGCGGATTCAATACAATGGCAAAAAAGAGGGCCAGCAGCAGCTGTACAATGATATCCGCCGCAGCATGAATACCCGCGAGGATCACCACCAAAGCAGCCAGTTTGAGTAAAATGTGCAAACCCGTTTTATCGGGCTGAGCAGTTGTCATATTTTCTTCCTGTTTGCGTTTTGCATTAAGTGTAGCGGCTGGCTTGCGGCTGAGATTCCTAAACTGACTGCTGATTTCTGTGCGGCAACATGGTAGAAATGAAACACTGTTGTGAAAACGTGGTGACCCTCCATGCCCGAACCCGTCGCTGAACCGACGCTGAGCGGTTTACGCCTTAATCTGCGCATTGTCTCTGTGGTGATGTTCAACTTCGCCAGCTATCTGACCATCGGCCTGCCGCTCGCGGTATTGCCGGGCTATGTCCATGATGTGATGGGGTTCAGCGCCTTCTGGGCTGGATTGGTCATCAGCCTGCAATATTTCGCTACGCTGCTGAGCCGTCCACATGCCGGTCGCTATGCCGACCTGCTGGGACCAAAGAAGATTGTGGTATTCGGACTGTGCGGCTGTTTTTTAAGTGGTCTGGGCTATTTACTGGCGGGTTCAACGAACGACTGGCCGCTGGCCAGTCTGCTGCTGTTATGCCTGGGTCGCGTGATCCTTGGGATCGGGCAAAGCTTTGCCGGGACCGGCTCTACGCTGTGGGGCGTAGGGGTCGTGGGTTCAATGCACATTGGGCGGGTGATTTCCTGGAACGGAATCGTGACCTATGGTGCGATGGCGATAGGCGCCCCACTGGGTGTACTGTGTTATGCCTGGGGTGGCTTACAGGGGCTGGCGCTGACGGTAATGGGCGTAGCGCTGTCGGCAATATTGCTGGCGCTTCCTCGTGAGGCGGTAAAGGCCAGCAAAGGCAAACCGTTGCCGTTCCGCGCGGTGCTCGGGCGCGTCTGGTTGTATGGTATGGCGCTGGCCCTGGCCTCCGCCGGATTTGGCGTGATCGCCACTTTCATTACCCTGTTTTATGATGCCAAAGGCTGGGACGGCGCGGCTTTCGCGCTGACGCTTTTTAGCTGCACGTTTGTGGGCACGCGTCTGTTGTTCCCAAATGGGATCAACCGCTTAGGCGGACTGAATGTGGCGATGATCTGCTTTAGCGTCGAGATTGTTGGGCTGTTACTGGTCGGGATGGCTTCCATGCCGTGGATGGCAAAAATCGGTGTTCTGCTGGCCGGGGCGGGGTTCTCGCTGGTTTTCCCGGCGCTGGGCGTGGTGGCGGTAAAAGCCGTCCCGCAGCAAAACCAGGGCGCTGCGCTGGCGACCTACACGGTGTTTATGGATTTATCGCTGGGGGTTACCGGGCCGCTGGCTGGGCTGGTAATGACGTGGGCGGGCGTGCCAGTTATCTATCTGGCGGCGGCAGGGCTGGTAGCAGTGGCGTTATTACTGACCTGGCGGTTAAAAAAACGGCCTCAGGTGGGGTCACCGGAGGCCGCGTCATCGTCTTAACCGTTACTGGATAACCAGCGTGTTAATGATGTTTTCTGCTGTCGTCTGCGCTTTTTGCTGATCGTCAGCAGGCAGCGTGATTTGCAGGGTCAGCAGTTGGTTATCTACTTTGCCTAACACCACAGAAGAGTAAGCGGTCTGGCCTTTAGCCGAGATGATGCTGTCTAACTGCTGCAGCGTGTGGCCTTTCAGCTCAATGGATTTATTGGTGACGACCTGCAGCTGCGGGTCGCGGCTACGTTGCTGCTCTTCCAGGCGTTTTGCCAGCACAGCCAGGTCGTCGTTGGTATTGTCGCCGACAATCACAATCACCGCTTTCTGGCCGGTTGCGTCAGAATAGACGTGCATATTGTTCGCCTGAGTCCCCAGCTTACCGCTCTGATCGGTCATATCCGCTGGCAGAGAAAAACTGAGTTTGCCGTCCAGCAGGCTGACCGGTTGTCCGGTGGCGTTACTTTCTGCGGCAGTCTTCTCTGCTGGCGCTTTTGTATCGCTATTATCACAGGCCGCAAGCCCCATAACCAGCAGGCCAATACCGACATATTTAACCAGATTGCGCATTGACTTCTTCCTTTCGATAAACGGCCATAACGGCTCATTCGTCCATCTTATCACAACTCGGAAAATGAACCTTTAACTCGTCTGCAATGCAGAGATTTCGGATTTATCTGCGAGCCTTTTCAGCAGCATATTCAGCAGCACGCCGTACATCGGCAGGAAGAAAATAATGCTGATCAGCACCTTGAAACAGTAATCGACCAGCGCGATTTCCATCCAGTGTTCGGCCATAAAGGCATCCGGGCTGCGCCAGAAGGCGATAAAGAAGAAGGCTAACGTATCGCTGATGTTGCCAAACAGGGTGGAGGCCGTTGGTGCCAGCCACCAGCGACGGTTCTGGCGCAGGCGGTTAAAGACATGCACATCCAGAATTTGTCCCAGCGCGTAAGCCATAAAGCTGGCGGCGGCGATACGGGCAACAAACAGGTTAAAGTGCAGCAGTGCGCCAAATCCCTGCCACAATCCCATATAGAACAGTGATGAAACGACATAAGAGATCAGCAGCGCGGGGATCATCACCGCGAAGATGATGCGTCGTGCCAACGGCGCGCCAAAAATACGCACGGTCAGGTCAGTGGCGAGGAAAATAAACGGAAAGCTAAACGCGCCCCATGTGGTATGGAAACCAAAAATGGAGATCGGTAGCTGCACCAGATAGTTGCTGGAGGTGATCACCAGCAGATGAAATAGCGATAGCCAAAACAACGCTTTTACGCGCTGAGATTGTGTAAACGGAGTCATATTGTGACCTTTTTGTTGGATGGGGTGAGGGAACCCAATAAAAAACCGTCGCATGATACTGCTTTAAGAACACATTGCAATGGTTGTTTTTCACGCAATCGTTAACCTGATTGGCTTACGTCACAACAGAGCGTAAAATAACGCCGTTTTTGAATGAACGAGACTACGATGAGCGATCTGTTTACCTCTCCCGACCATACTCTTGATGCTCAGGGGCTGCGCTGTCCGGAACCTGTTATGATGGTGCGCAAAACCGTGCGCGGCATGCAGGCGGGTGAAACACTGCTGATTGTCGCCGACGATCCGGCGACAACCCGTGATATTCCCGGTTTCTGTACCTTTATGGAACATGAGCTGGTGGCCAAAGAGACCGACTCGCTGCCGTACCGCTATCTGCTGCGTAAAGGTCAGTAGTTTTGTTTGCCGGATGGCGCCAATGCTTATCCGGCAAAAAACTATCCTTTACGTAACAACCGCAGCGCGTTAGCGGTCACCAGTACCGTCGCCCCCGTATCTGCCAGTACAGCCAGCCACAGTCCGGTTATCCCGAGCAGTGTGGTGACGAGGAAAATCCCCTTCAGACCCAACGCAATCGCAATGTTCTGGCGAATATTGGCGTGGGTAGCGCGTGCCAGTTGAATCATTTGCACCAGACCACGCAGGCGGTTGTGGGTCAGGGCGGCATCGGCGGTCTCCAGCGCGACGTCGGTTCCGCTCCCCATGGCAATACCGATGGTGGCTGCTTTCATCGCCGGAGCGTCGTTGATGCCGTCGCCAACCATCGCCAGCGGCGACTGTTGGTTGAGATGGGTAACGGCCTGTACTTTATCTTCCGGCAATAGCCCCGCTTTGAATTCAAGACCCAGTTCGCCTGCAATGGCGGCCGCTGCACGTGGGTTATCACCGGTCAGAATCACCCCTTTCACGCCAATCTGATTAAGTTCGCTGATGGCGTGGCGGGCATCCTCGCGTAGCGTGTCCTGTAAGGCCAGCACGCCGAGTACGGCCTCGTTACGTAGCACCAGCACCACCGTTTGGCCCGCGCTTTCAAGTTCGCTTATCTGCCCGGCAAAAGCATCGGCAGGTTGCTTACCGGCGGCGCAAATCAGCACGCGCTCGCCATCGACCAGCGCTTCAATGCCAGTGCCGACTAATGCGCGCTGTTCTTTCGCGACAGGTATAACCAGTTCACGCGTTTGTGCTTCCCGAACAATCGCCTGCGCCAGCGGGTGTGTCGCGCCTTGCTCTACTGCCGCCGCCAGCGCCAGTAGTTCAGCTTCACCAATACCGCTCGCCGGGTGAATCGCCGTGACGCGCGGTTTACCCACGGTCAGAGTGCCGGTTTTATCAAACGCGACCTGCGTAACTCTACCCAGTTGTTCCAGCGCGGCCCCGCCTTTGATTAACGCGCCACGACGCGCCGCGGCGGCAAGGCCAGAGGTAATGGCTGCGGGGGTTGAAATCACCAGCGCGCATGGGCAGCCAATCAGCAGCAGCGTCAGCCCTTTATAAATCCACTCCTGCCAGGATGCGGCAAACAGCAGCGGTGGTACAAGGGTGACCAGCAGCGCAACCGCCATAATGGCTGGGGTGTAGATCCGGCTGAAACGATCAATAAAGCGCTCAATGGGAGCGCGACGTTCATCCGCTTCTTCAATCAACTGCAAAATACGGTCAATGGCGCTGGCACCCGGTTCGGAGAGCACTTCCAGCGTGACCAGACGATCCACGCTGGTGGCGCCTGCCGGGACTTTCTCGCCGGTGGCACGTTCAACCGGGATCGATTCGCCGGTCAGGGCGCTTTCATCAAAACTGGCAAAACCGGAAACCAGTTTGCCGTCAGCTGGTAAACGCCCACCCGCGGCAACTTCGATAATATCGCCAGGGCGGAGGGTATTAATAGCCACCTCTTCGCGTTCGCCGTTACGCAGACGTGTGGCGGTTTCCGGTTTGAGCGCCATCAGCGCGCTGACCCCTTTACGGGCACGGCTGGCAGCCCATCCTTCCAGGCGCTCGCCAATTAAAAACAGCAGCAGCACCATGGCGGCTTCCGCCGTCGCGCCGATAAACAGCGCGCCGATGGCGGCCACGCTCATTAACGTTTCAATGGCAAAGTAGCTGCCAGTTTTCATCAGACGCAGAGCCTGACGGGCAATGGGGTACAGACCGACCAGGGTGGTAGCGATAAACGCTATCTGGCCGAAGGGGTGATTGAATTGCTCCAGCCCCCAGCTAATCGCCATCATGATAATCAGCGAAATCAGCGGCAAGTTTTCTTTAAAACGTGACTCGGGGGCGGCTTCCGTCGCGTTTTCATCGCGCAGGGTATAGCCTGCTTTTTGCACTGCGTTTTCAACTTGCTGGCGGATATCGGAACTGGCGTCGACGACCAGTTTTTCGGTGGCAAACAACACCTGGGCCTGGTTGACGCCGCTGACCTGGCGGGCTGCATTCTCTACTTTTCGGGCGCAGGCCGCGCAGTCCATGCCTGCCACTTTCCAGGAATAACGGGTACCTATTACGGTATCGGATACGGGGGGTGGGGTAGAGCAACTTCCCTCGCAGCAGCAATCGTCAGCCTTTTGTGGCGCAGGGACTGGCTTGAAAGAAGAGAATTGTGGGGCTTTTTTGCCATTGGTAGCGGGTGTCGGCATGGCATCCTCCGGTTGATAATCATTTCGTATTAACCGGAGGATACACTCTGGAGTCGACTCCAGAGTCAAGCTTTTTAAAGATACAACGAACGAACAATCAGGAAATGTCCGGCGAAGTAGCAGGCGGCTGCAATGGCGTTATCGGCGCGGAAGCGGCGACGATAATGGCTACTCAGCCAGACAATATTGCCGATGAACAGGAGTGATGCGCCCATAAATGCCGACAGCGCCGGAGCGGTCGGGCGGAAGAACCACAGTTCGCCAGCCATCCAGACCATCATCAGCGTGATGCCAATAAAGGTACAAATAGCAACGCGCAACTCTTCCAGACGCGTCCAGATCACGGCAATCAGCAACGCCCCCAGCACCGCCAGTACCAACGGCAAAGGCCAGAAGAGCGACAGCGTCATTTGGCTGGCGAAGTAAATGGTATACAGCAGATGCGACAGGAAGAATGCCCCTACTGCGTACAGCAGGCGTTGGCGCGGCAATAGCGTCAGCGCGTCGCCCAGCAGCGAGGCCAGCAAGCCAGCCAGCACCAGGTAACTGATAGCGTTAAACATTGGTGCCTGCCAGGCCAGCAGCGCCAGCAGGAGTAACGTCAGGGGTTTAAAGACCCAGCGTTGCCAGGCAGGCCCACGATAGGAAGCATCCACGAACAACCATGCGGAAAGGCAGACAGCGATAAACGACCAAAGCATCTTAGTTCCTTGAATTCGTTATTTTTTCGTAAGCGGGGTGCTTACGGCTCTATTGTCCAGTGTAGAGGTCGATACTGCCAGATGACAACACCATAACGGGCAATGTATGCTTATTTCCGCATTTTCTGATGGGTTAATAATATGAGCAAACCACCACTTTTTTTCATTGTTATCATTGTCTTAATCGTTGTCGCAGCGTCGTTTCGCTTTGTTCAGCAGCGACGTGAAAAAGCGGATAATGATGCCGCGCCGCTGGTACAAAAGCAGGTGGTGGTGACGAATAAGCGGGAAAAGCCGCTTAACGACCGACGCTCCCGTCAACAGGAAGTGAGTCCGGCGGGAACCAGCATGCGCTATGAAGCCAGCTTTAAGCCACAAAGCGGTGGCCTGGAACAAACGTTTCGTCTGGATGCTCAGCAGTACCATGCGTTAACGGTCGGAGATAAAGGAACGCTGAGCTACAAAGGTTCGCATTTTGAAGGGTTTACGCCGGTGCAATAATGCCGATCGGCGCTGTGTTTATCGCATCAGCGCCGACAATAAATTTAAATTAAATATATAATGCTTCTGAAGTATATTTTTTATTAATTTCTTGATAATTATTTCGCAGGTTATATATTTATTGCTTACCTAAAAACATCGATCGCATCACTATTTTTTCACCCGCCTTTCACTATTCTTCTATTTCAACTTCATCGTATATATAGATATTTTTAAAAATAGACTAAGGGATTTATATGGCGAATACAATGTGGCTGGCCTTAAATGGGCAGACGCAGGGTTTGATTTCTGCTGGATGTGCTTCAGTAAGTTCAATCGGGAATAAATCACAACCTGCCCATCGTGACCAGATAATGGTAATGACAGTTAACCATGGCATGAGCCGGGTACAAAATGTGAACCATCAATGTTTGACGTTTATTAAGCCGGTAGATAAATCCTCGCCTTTGTTAGGAAAAGCTATAACAGACAATGAAACATTGAACTGTGAATTTAGCTTCTATCGCACGAGTCCGGCGGGTTTAAATGAGTGTTATTACGCGATAAAACTTATCAATGCCAGAATATCCAGCATCCATTTACAGGTACCTCATACCATTGATGATAGTGCGGGTCAGCCAGAAGAAATCATTGAGCTTTCGTATGAGTCAATCACCTGGGAGCACATTATGGCAGGAACCAGCGCATACAGCCTGTGGGATGAGCGAATTTATTAAGGGATAATGATGGAAAAGTATTATGACTGGGTAAGGAATCACCGTGAAGATATTCTGAGAGGAAATAACTGGCAACATAATCAGCGTATTGAAAACGAAATCAGAAAGCTGAAGAATAATCTGAATAGCAATACACAACACATCATGCTACTAACGCTCGAAGAGGCGCAGGGTGTGATTGCTGATTTGCTGGGCAGCAAAACCGTCAGCTTTTCGACGAACTATGCCGGTAATATCAAAGATACAGCTGATGCGACGAAAAAACTGTTAAAGCTTTTTTCTTATCAGCAAGCCGGAAAGATTGTCTTCACCTTAAAAGGACTTGGTGTCAAAGCAACGCAATATGCTTACCAGGGAAAACTGTATGTGAAGATTACCGGCTACCCTTCTCTGCGGCGCATTCTTAACGGCACCCGTTACCGGATAAATCATCCTAAAGTACTTGAAGTGGGCATTGGCAGCGCCGGGTTTCGAAATGGGATAATGTCAGGGGCCAGATTCTGCATCTGGTTTTCCGCATGCTGGCGGTTGGTTGAGCTGGTGTTTAAATCCGAGCATGACGTCGCTGCATTGCTGGGAAATGTGACGATGGATGTGGCGAAGGTGATTGTAAGTGTTTTTGTCTCAAGATTATCAGGTAATATTATTCGTTGGGGGGGGGCTTTTTTTGTAACGAGTGCGGCTGTTCCAGTTTGGGGAGAAATTGTTGGTGCTGTTGCGTTAGGTTTCTTCATTGCTTATGCCCTCAATGAAGTGGACGAAAAATACGAGCTATCAGACAAACTTATAGCGTGTATTCGTGATGGGATGAAAGAGCAGCAAAAAATTGCAGAGTGGAACTCTCGACACTCTGGATATAGAGGTTCACTTTACGGTGGAATTTATTGATATGAACTTTAATATTAATCTGGAGAATATTAAGAAAAGATGTAAGTTATTTTTTTTTATGCTTTTTGTTGGTGGGGTTAGTTGGGGTTTTTATCACGCCAGTGTGCCAGACATTACCGATCTTATTGAATTCAGGAGTATTGTTTATTTTTTCTGGGGTTCATTTTCTCTGCTGCTGATGTTTCCTGTGGGTTTTTTCTTTGTTTTATGTATTGCCTACGTGACCTTTACGAAAAGCATGCAGCCGCCTAAATTCTTCGACAGGGCATTTACTATCGGTATCCATATTGCGGGTGTAGGGTTTGTTGTTGGCAATATCCTCTCTTTTATTGTTATTTTTTATCCTCTTGGTACTCACTATGTTTTATGTGAGCGTCCAGGTCCGACGTCTGGTACCTATTACACCCGAACCGAAGAGATTTGCGAGCAGGTGAAACACCTGCGAAAAACAAGAGCCAGCAGAGATATTCCAAAACTGAAAGATCAGCTGGACGGCGTATCACCACCGTGATGGTGTTTAACAGGCCCGGCTCGCTACGCGCCGCCGGGCGAAAAGATCGCCGTTATTTCTTCAACTGATCTTTAATCTTCTTTTGCCAGACCAGCAGCTCAAAGACGCCAAACAGAAAAATACGGATTTTCTCCCCGCTGGTCATCTGCGGGCCATCTTTGGGCATGGTGCTTTTTAGCAGCGCCAACTGCATGCCGTGCATCAGCACCATAAATATCAGTGCGACGTTAACGAAGATGTTAAGCGGGCGTGGAAAAGGTTGGAAAATATTCAGTAGTAAAAATGCCCAGACGCACAGCATCAGCAGGCGTCCCAGGTTAATCAGCATTGTGTTCTCCTCGTGCTTCACGTTGGTACAGGCGATAGGCGACCTGTCCGGCGACTTTCTCACGGTATAGCGACCAGTTCACCGGAACCGGCGGCAAACCGTTTTCAACTTCGCTTTCCACGTAAATATACGCTTCGTTCGCCAGCCAGCCATTCGTTTCCAGAAGAGTTAATGTTTCTTCCAGTAATCCTTTGCGAAACGGTGGGTCAACAAACACCACGTTATGCGGCGTACCTGCCTGAGCCAGAAATGCCAGTGTATTCGCGTTAACGACTCGGGCGTGATTTGCCTTCAGCGTGGCGAGATTCTTTTGGAGCTGCTGAGATACCGCGCGATCCATTTCCAGTAGCGTTGCATTTGCCGCATAGCGAGAGAGCGCTTCCAGCCCCAGTGCGCCACTGCCAGCGAAGCAGTCCAGGCAGTGGGCATCGACCATTACCGGCGCCAGCCAGTTGAACAGCGTTTCGCGTACGCGGTCGGTGGTCGGACGCAATCCGGGGCTGTCCGGAACCGGGAGTTTACGGCCTCGCCATTGCCCGCCAATAATGCGGATCTGTCCGCTGCCAGAGTGATTCGGTTTTTTCATTTCTATTATTGCTCAATCCGCCTATAGCATGTCATTCCAGGCGGTGATGTGAGTTAAGTTAAGTGATAGACTATTTCATCATTTTTTTAGCTGCTATGTACATAGCGTTGACGCTGTGCCATGAAGCAACAGCGGGGAGTGTAGTCGCAAATGGCGAAAGAGAAAAAACGTGGCTTTTTTTCCTGGCTGGGCTTTGGTCAAAAAGAGCAGGCACCGGAAAACGAGACAGAAGTAAAAAACGAAGAACAACAACCGGTTACTGAAGAAATTGCCGTCGTTGAGGAACCGTCTCCCGCGCAGGAAACCCATAGCGAAGCAGAAACGGAAGCATTTGCTGCTGAGGTTGTGGAAGTCACTGAGCAGGTTGCGGAAATCGAAAAACTGCAGCCGGAAGAAGAACCGGTTACCGAACAACCGCAGCCGGAAATTGAGCCGGTTGCTGAACCCATTGCTGAAACTGTAGTGGAAACGCCAGCTGCGGCGGTTATCGAACGCGAAGAATTGCCGCTGCCAGAAGAGGTGAAAACCGAAGAAGTTTCTGCCGAAGAGTGGCAGGCCGAAGCGGAAACCGTGGAAATCGTTGAGGCGGCTGAAGAAGAAGCTGAAAACGAGCCGCAACTGACCGACGAAGAGCTCGAAGCACAGGCGCTGGCCGCTGAGGCTGCTGAAGAATCGGTTATGGTGGTGCCGCCAGAAGAACCTGCTGTAGAAGAACCGGAAGAAGAAGAGGTAGTCCAGGAGCAGGAAAAACCGACGAAAGAAGGTTTCTTTGCGCGCTTGAAACGCAGCTTGCTGAAAACCAAAGAAAACCTTGGTTCCGGATTTATCAGTCTTTTCCGGGGTAAAAAGATCGACGATGATCTATTTGAAGAGCTGGAAGAGCAACTGCTGATTGCCGATGTGGGCGTAGAAACGACCCGCAAGATCATTGCGAATCTGACGGAAGGCGCCAGCCGCAAGCAGCTCAAAGACGCAGAAGCGCTGTACGGTCTGCTGAAAGACGAGATGGGCGAGATTCTGGCGAAGGTTGACGAACCGCTGAATGTTGAGGGTAAAACGCCATTTGTTATCTTAATGGTTGGCGTTAACGGTGTGGGGAAAACCACCACCATCGGCAAGCTGGCGCGCCAGTTTGAGCAGCAGGGAAAATCGGTGATGCTGGCGGCGGGCGATACTTTCCGTGCGGCGGCGGTAGAGCAGCTGCAGGTCTGGGGTCAACGTAACAACATTCCGGTGATTGCTCAGCATACCGGCGCGGATTCTGCGTCCGTCATCTTTGATGCCATCCAGGCGGCAAAGGCGCGTAACGTAGACGTGCTGATCGCTGATACCGCAGGGCGTTTGCAGAATAAATCGCACCTGATGGAAGAATTGAAAAAAATCGTTCGCGTCATGAAGAAGCTGGACGTTGATGCGCCGCATGAGGTTATGCTGACTATCGATGCCAGTACCGGGCAGAATGCGATAAGCCAGGCCAAACTGTTCCATGAAGCAGTGGGCTTAACCGGTATCACCCTGACCAAGCTGGACGGAACGGCGAAAGGCGGGGTCATTTTCTCGGTTGCCGATCAGTTTGGCATCCCTATCCGCTATATCGGTGTGGGCGAACGTATCGAGGATTTACGTCCGTTTAAAGCGGGCGATTTTATAGAGGCACTTTTTGCCCGAGAGGATTAACAATGATTCGCTTTGAACATGTCAGCAAGGCCTATCTCGGTGGGAGACAAGCGCTGCAGGGAGTGACCTTCCATATGCAGCCTGGCGAGATGGCGTTTCTGACCGGCCATTCCGGCGCGGGGAAAAGTACCCTGCTGAAGCTGATCTGTGGGATTGAACGGCCCAGCGCCGGGAAAATCTACTTCAGCGGGCATGACATCAGCCGTTTGAAAAACCGTGAGGTACCGTTTCTGCGTCGTCAGATTGGTATGATTTTTCAGGATCACCACCTGTTGATGGACAGAACCGTGTTTGACAACGTGGCAATCCCGCTGATCATCGCGGGTGCCAGTGGGGACGATATTCGTCGTCGCGTGTCAGCGGCGCTGGATAAGGTAGGGCTGCTGGACAAAGCGAAAAACTTCCCGATTCAGCTCTCCGGCGGTGAACAACAGCGCGTGGGCATCGCCCGTGCGGTGGTGAATAAACCTGCGGTACTGTTGGCGGATGAACCAACGGGTAACCTGGATGACGCGCTGTCAGAAGGGATCCTGCGTCTGTTTGAAGAGTTTAACCGCGTCGGGGTCACGGTATTAATGGCTACGCACGATATTGGCCTGATCTCCCGTCGCTCCTATCGCCAAATGGTTCTGAGCGATGGGCATCTGCATGGAGGCCTGGCGCATGAATAGACGTGACGCTATCAATCAAATCAAACAGTTCGGTAGCCGACTGGATCGTTTTCGTAAATCGGGCGGTGCGCCTGGTGACGGCGGTCGCAACGCGCCAAAGCGGGCAAAAGCCGCGCCAAAACCGAACTCGCGGAAAACCAACGTCTTTAACGAGCAGGTACGTTACGCGTTCCAGGGCGCGTTACAAGACCTGAAAAGTAAGCCGCTGGCGACGTTTCTGACGGTGATGGTTATTGCCATCTCCCTGACGCTGCCAAGCGTGTGCTACATGGTTTATAAGAATGTAAACCACGCGGCGAGCCAGTATTATCCGTCCCCGCAGATCACCGTTTACCTGCAAAAAACGCTGGATGATGATGCGGCGGCGCGAGTAGTTGGTCAGTTGCAGGCTGAGCAGGGCGTGGAGAAAGTGAATTATCTTTCTCGCGACGACGCGCTGGGCGAATTCCGTAACTGGTCTGGCTTTGGCGGCGCGCTGGATATGCTGGAAGAGAACCCGCTGCCGGCTGTGGCGGTGGTGATCCCGAAACTGGATTTTCAGGGCACGGAATCGCTGAACACCCTGCGCGACCGTATCGCACAAATCAACGGGATTGATGAAGTGCGGATGGATGACAGCTGGTTCGCTCGCCTGGCGGCGCTGACGGGCCTTGTCGGACGCGTTTCCGCGATGATTGGCGTGCTGATGGTGGCGGCGGTCTTCCTCGTCATCGGTAACAGCGTGCGTCTGAGTATTTTTGCGCGTCGCGATACCATTAACGTCCAGAAACTGATTGGTGCGACGGATGGATTTATCCTGCGTCCGTTCCTTTACGGCGGCGCGCTGTTGGGTTTTTCCGGTGCATTTCTTTCACTGATTTTGTCAGAAATTTTGGTGATGCGACTGTCGTCAGCGGTGACTGAAGTGGCACAGGTTTTCGGGACCAAGTTTGATATCAACGGCTTATCATTCGATGAATGCCTGCTGTTACTGCTGGTGTGCTCAATGATTGGCTGGGTGGCAGCCTGGCTTGCCACGGTTCAACATTTACGTCACTTTACCCCCGATTAAAAAATCTCTGGTATAATCTTTCCCTGCACTGAGTCGTTCGCTCTGCAGGGAAAGAGTCCCTGTAACCTCTTCCCGATGCATTCACCGTGATGTCACATTTTGTGCGTAATCTATACACAGTACGACATGGAACTTGTGGATAAAATCACTGTCTGATAAAAGATTGAATGATATTCTCGTTGCTCATAAGCTCTGGCATGGTTGTTGCTACTGGTTTTTGCTAATTAGCATTTTGCCAATGCGCCAGATGAAAAGATTGAGAGGATTTGAATGACCAAAGAAATGCAAAATTTAGCTTTAGCCCCTGTTGGTAACCTGGAATCTTACATCCGGGCTGCAAACGCGTGGCCGATGTTGTCGGCTGACGAGGAGCGGGCACTGGCTGAAAAGCTGCATTACCAGGGCGATCTGGAAGCAGCTAAAACGCTGATCCTGTCTCACCTGCGCTTTGTTGTTCATGTTGCTCGTAATTATGCGGGCTATGGCCTGCCGCAGGCGGATCTGATTCAGGAAGGTAATATCGGCCTGATGAAAGCCGTGCGCCGTTTCAACCCGGAAGTGGGTGTGCGCCTGGTGTCTTTCGCCGTGCACTGGATCAAAGCTGAGATCCACGAATACGTTCTGCGTAACTGGCGTATCGTTAAAGTCGCGACCACCAAAGCACAGCGTAAGCTGTTCTTTAACCTGCGTAAAACCAAGCAGCGTCTGGGCTGGTTTAACCAGGACGAAGTCGAAATGGTTGCTCGTGAGCTTGGCGTGTCCAGTAAAGACGTGCGTGAAATGGAATCCCGTATGGCGGCGCAGGACATGACGTTTGATATGTCTTCAGACGACGAGTCTGACAGCCAGCCGATGGCACCGGTTCTGTATCTTCAGGATAAGTCATCTAACTTTGCTGACGGCATTGAAGAAGACAACTGGGAAGATCAGGCTGCAAACAAACTGACCCACGCAATGGAAGGTCTGGACGAACGTAGCCAGGACATCATTCGTGCTCGTTGGCTGGATGAAGATAACAAGTCAACGTTGCAGGAACTGGCCGATCGCTACGGCGTCTCCGCTGAACGTGTTCGTCAGCTTGAAAAAAACGCCATGAAAAAACTGCGTGCGGCGATCGAAGCGTAATCTTCCTGCCAAACTGGAAATGCTAATAAACCCTGGATGAAAATCCGGGGTTTTTTGTTTTTATCTCTCCTTCTCTCTCCTGACGTTCTATGCTTTTTGTCATCAAGTTGTTATCTGCATGTCAAATTTAGCTATTCCATAATCATAAAAATCGGGTATGTTTTAGCAGAGTATGCTGCTAAAGCACGGGTAGCTATCCAATAATTGAAATAAAGTGCTGAACAACAACATCACAACACACGTAATAACCACAATAATGGGGATTGTCAGGATGAATATGAAGGGTAAAGCGTTATTGGCAGGATGTATCGCCCTGTCTTTGAGCAATATGGCGTTTGCTAAGGATATTAAAGTTGCTGTTGTCGGCGCGATGTCCGGTCCGGTAGCACAATATGGCGATCAGGAATTTACCGGCGCAGAGCAGGCGATTGCAGATATTAACACCAAGGGCGGCGTGAAAGGCGACAAACTGGTCATGGTGAAATATGACGATGCCTGTGACCCGAAACAAGCGGTAGCGGTTGCTAACAAAGTGGTCAACGACGGGATTAAATACGTTATCGGTCACCTGTGCTCTTCTTCCACTCAGCCTGCGTCAGATATCTATGAAGACGAAGGTATTCT
Source organism: Citrobacter meridianamericanus (assembly GCF_041320245.1). Classification (NCBI taxonomy): domain Bacteria; kingdom Pseudomonadati; phylum Pseudomonadota; class Gammaproteobacteria; order Enterobacterales; family Enterobacteriaceae; genus Citrobacter; species Citrobacter meridianamericanus. Next base: position 318,919 of record NZ_CP101036.1, read on the forward strand.
GATGATCACCCCAGCGGCTACGGCGCCAGAGCTGACCGCACGCGGCTATAACCTGGTGTTACGTACCACCGGTCTGGATTCCGATCAGGGCCCTACGGCCGCCAAATATATTGTTGAAAAAGTGAAGCCGCAGCGCATTGCGATCGTTCACGACAAACAACAGTACGGTGAAGGCCTGGCGCGTTCCGTGCAGGACAACCTCAAGAAAGCCAACGCTGACGTGGTGTTCTTCGACGGGATCACCGCCGGTGAGAAAGATTTCTCTACGCTGGTGGCGCGTTTGAAGAAAGAGAACATCGATTTCGTTTACTACGGCGGTTACCACCCGGAAATGGGGCAGATCCTGCGTCAGGCACGCGCTGCGGGTCTGAAAACTCAGTTTATGGGACCAGAAGGGGTGGCGAACGTGTCGCTGTCTAATATCGCCGGTGAATCAGCAGAAGGCTTACTGGTAACGAAACCGAAGAACTACGACCAGGTACCAGCGAACAAACCGATTGTGGACGCCATCAAGGCCAAGAAACAGGATCCGAGTGGTGCATTCGTATGGACCACCTACGCTGCGCTGCAATCTTTGCATGCTGGTCTGAACCAGTCTGACGACCCGGCTGAAATTGCCAAATACCTGAAAGCAAACTCGGTGGAAACCGTCATGGGGCCGTTGTCCTGGGATGCGAAGGGCGATCTGAAAGGCTTCGAGTTTGGCGTGTTTGACTGGCATGCTAACGGGACGGCGACAGACGCCAAGTGATTTTCCCGGCGCCTTTCGCGCCGCAGGTGTGTTGGCTGCGTTATTCAACCCCGGTCACTTACTTATGTAAGCTCCGGGGATTTTATAACTTGCCGCCTGCCTGCAACACGTAATTCTTGGGAAACTACTAGTAATACAATTGGTTGGGGGCGGTTTTCTACCGTTTCTCCCAGCCATTTTCCTGGGCCGTAAACCCTAACGCCTGCATAAACGCGGCCATCACGCTGCGGTCTTCAACGCCGACATCGGCCATCCACCATGCACTCACATCAGGATTTACCCGGATGACCTCTTCGATCAAATACTGGCCCACACCACGACGGCGGGTGATATCGCGCACGCGCAATGAATCCAGTGCGCCTTGTGTGCCGCTCAGCGTGACCCGCACTGCGCCGAGCAGGCGCTCGTTAAAGCGCGCGGCGTAGATCCGATGCGTTTCATCTACGCTTAACGATGAGGGGGAGTACTCCGGCCAGATTTTGCCCAGATCAATCTGATCCTGGGCGCTAAAGTTATCTAAACGAACGATGGTCAGCTTCATTAACAGCATGTCCAAATCACAAAAGATGGAATCAGTGTACCGAAATAATTCACCCGGATGCTTTCTCTTTTTTATTCGATTAACCAGGTTAATAGTTTTGTAACAACGATATTGACAGTTTGAAACATCAGAGATTGAAAAATAGGCAGGATAATACCCTGAAATGCAGCATTTTATTCCGCTCTTTGTGCCGTTATTTTATGCTGACAAACGTGCTTTTTTTTGTTTATCTATAGTGAAAAGCAGAATATTATCTTTTCTTAATCGACTGAAAAATAGAGCTTTTAGCATCAATTTGCTTAAAAAACTGCGCTAAACCATTAATGAGACTGGTAAAAATAGTACAGTTCAAAAAAAGCACAGTCTGCTTTTTAACCATATAAATACAACATATATACACAAAATCATTCAAGTTGCCTCAAGGCGGCAAGAGAGTGAATCCCCAGAAGCTTACATAAGTAAGTGACTGGGGTGAGCGAACATAGCCAACACAGAGGCAGCTTGAAGGATGAAGTGTAAACACGTCACGAATGGGGATTCAGGAATATGAAACGGAATGCAAAAACAATCATCGCAGGAGCGATAGCACTGGTCATGTCACACGCGGTCATGGCGGGTGATATCAAGGTCGCTGTGGTTGGCGCGATGTCAGGCCCGGTCGCGCAGTGGGGTGATATGGAATTTAATGGCGCGCGTCAGGCCATTAAAGATATCAATGCCAAAGGCGGGATCAAAGGCGACAAACTGGTCGCCGTGGAATATGACGACGCTTGCGATCCGAAGCAGGCCGTGGCGGTAGCGAACAAAATCGTCAATGACGGCATTCAGTACGTTATTGGACATCTGTGCTCATCTTCCACGCAACCGGCATCCGATATCTACGAAGATGAAGGCATTCTGATGATTTCCCCGGGCGCGACCAACCCGGAGCTGACCCAGCGCGGTTACGCACACATTATGCGTACAGCGGGCCTGGACTCCTCTCAAGGGCCGACCGCCGCGAAATACATTCTGGAGAAGGTGAAACCACAGCGTATCGCCATCATTCACGATAAGCAGCAATATGGTGAAGGTCTGGCGCGTTCGGTACAGGACAGCCTGAAAGCAGGCAATGCCAATATCGTCTTCTTTGACGGAATCACCGCCGGAGAAAAAGATTTTTCTGCGCTGATTGCCCGCCTGAAAAAAGAAAATATCGACTTTGTTTATTACGGCGGCTACTACCCGGAAATGGGACAAATGTTGCGCCAGGCTCGTTCTGTCGGCCTGAAAACCCAGTTTATGGGACCAGAGGGCGTAGGTAATGCGTCGCTGTCTAACATTGCCGGTGATGCCGCTGAAGGCATGTTGGTGACTATGCCTAAACGTTATGACCAGGATCCAGCGAATAAAGCGATCGTTGATGCGCTCAAAGCTGACAAGAAAGATCCAAGCGGCCCGTACGTGTGGATCACGTATGCAGCCGTCCAGTCATTGGCAACCGCCATGGACCGCAGCGGCAGCAAAGAGCCGCTGGACCTGGTGAAAGATTTGAAAGCACACGGGGCTGATACCGTGATTGGGCCGCTGAAATGGGACGAAAAAGGCGATTTGAAGGGATTTGAGTTTGGTGTCTTCCAGTGGCACGCGGACGGATCATCGACCGTTGCGAAGTAATCGCTGAAGACGAGTTATCCCACCGCCCGTGTAAAACGGGCGGGTTAAGAAAGGTTACCTTATGTCCGAGCAGTTCCTCTATTTCTTGCAGCAGATGTTTAACGGCGTCACGCTGGGAAGCACCTATGCGCTGATCGCCATCGGCTACACGATGGTGTACGGCATTATTGGCATGATCAACTTCGCCCACGGCGAGGTGTATATGATCGGCAGTTATGTCTCCTTTATGATCATCGCTGCGCTAATGATGATGGGCATTGATTCCAGTTGGCTACTGGTCGCGGCGGGTTTCGTCGGCGCGATTGTGATTGCCAGCGCCTACGGCTGGAGCATAGAACGCGTGGCGTATCGGCCCGTGCGCAGCTCCAAGCGACTGATCGCGCTGATTTCCGCTATCGGGATGTCCATCTTCCTGCAAAACTACGTCAGCCTGACGGAAGGCTCGCGCGACGTCGCATTACCCAGCCTGTTTAACGGCCAGTGGACCGTCGGCAGCAGCGAAAACTTCTCTGCTTCCATCACCACCATGCAGCTGGTTATCTGGATAGTAACCTTCCTGGCGATGCTGGCGCTGACGCTGTTTATCCGTTACTCCCGTATGGGACGCGCCTGCCGTGCCTGCGCGGAAGATCTGAAAATGGCCAGCCTGCTCGGTATAAATACCGATCGCGTGATTGCGCTGACCTTTGTGATTGGCGCGGCAATGGCGGCGGTCGCGGGTGTGCTGCTCGGTCAGTTCTATGGCGTAATTAACCCCTACATCGGCTTTATGGCCGGGATGAAGGCCTTTACCGCAGCGGTATTGGGCGGTATCGGTAGTATTCCAGGGGCGATGATCGGCGGCCTGATTCTGGGCGTCGCGGAAGCGCTCTCCTCTGCTTACCTGAGTACTGAATACAAAGACGTGGTGTCGTTCGCGCTGCTGATTCTGGTGCTGCTGGTGATGCCGACCGGTATTCTGGGTCGCCCGGAGGTAGAGAAAGTATGAAACCGATGCATTTTGCAATGGCGCTGCTCTCTGCCGCGATGTTCTTCGTTCTGGCGGGCGTCTTTATGGGCGTCCAGCTGGAGCTTGACGGCACCAAACTGGTGGTGGATTCCGCGGCGGATATTCGCTGGCAGTGGGTGTTTATCGGTACTGGCGTGGTCTTCCTCTTCCAGTTGCTGCGTCCAGCCTTCCAGAAGGGTCTGAAGAGCGTCTCCGGGCCGAAGTTTATTCTGCCGGCGATTGATGGCTCCACCGTTAAACAGAAGCTGTTTCTGGTGGCGCTGCTGGTGATTGCCGTGGCGTGGCCGTTTATGGTGTCACGCGGTACGGTGGATATCGCCACGCTGACGATGATTTATATCATCCTCGGCCTCGGCTTAAACGTGGTGGTGGGGCTTTCCGGCCTGCTGGTGCTGGGCTACGGCGGCTTTTATGCCATCGGCGCTTACACTTTCGCACTGCTGAACCACTATTACGGCCTCGGCTTCTGGACATGCCTGCCGCTGGCAGGGCTGGTTTCCGCTGCTGCGGGCTTCTTGCTCGGTTTCCCGGTGCTGCGTCTGCGCGGGGATTATCTGGCGATTGTGACCTTAGGCTTCGGCGAAATCGTTCGTATCCTGCTGCTCAACAACACCGAAGTGACCGGTGGCCCGAACGGTATCAGCCAGATCCCGAAACCGACTTTTTTCGGTCTGGAGTTTAGCCGTACCGCCCGTGAAGGCGGCTGGGATACCTTCAGCAACTTCTTTAACGTGAAGTACGATCCCTCCGACCGTGTGATTTTCCTGTATCTGGTGGCGCTGCTGCTGGTGGTCTTCTCGCTGTTTGTTATCAACCGTCTGCTGCGTATGCCGTTGGGTCGTGCGTGGGAAGCGCTGCGCGAAGATGAAATTGCCTGTCGCTCGCTGGGCTTAAACCCTACGCGTATCAAGCTGACCGCCTTTACCATCAGCGCCGCGTTCGCCGGTTTTGCCGGTACGTTGTTCGCCGCGCGCCAGGGCTTTGTCAGCCCGGAATCCTTCACCTTTGCCGAGTCGGCCTTTGTGCTGGCAATTGTGGTTCTGGGCGGAATGGGCTCACAGTTCGCGGTGATCCTCGCGGCCATCCTGCTGGTGGTGTCCCGCGAGTTGATGCGTGATTTCAATGAATACAGCATGTTAATGCTGGGTGGTTTAATGGTACTGATGATGATCTGGCGTCCGCAGGGCTTGTTGCCGATGACCCGTCCACAGTTGAAACTGAAAAACGGGGAAGCAAAAGGAGAGCAGGCATGAGTCAGCCATTATTATCCGTTAACGGCCTGATGATGCGCTTCGGCGGTCTGCTGGCGGTAAACAACGTTGAGCTGGAGCTGCGGCCACAGGAGATAGTTTCGTTAATCGGGCCAAACGGCGCGGGAAAAACCACGGTCTTCAACTGTCTGACCGGTTTTTATAAACCCACCGGCGGTACCATTAAGCTTCGTGACCAGCATCTGGAAGGGCTGCCGGGACAGCAAATCGCGCGGATGGGCGTGGTGCGCACTTTCCAGCACGTCCGTTTGTTTCGCGAGATGACGGTGATTGAAAACCTGCTGGTGGCGCAACATCAGCAGCTGAAAACCGGCGTGTTTTCGGGCCTGTTGAAAACCCCGTCGTTCCGCCGCGCGCAGAGTGAAGCGTTGGATCGCGCCGCCACCTGGCTGGAGCGTATTGGTTTGCTGGAGCATGCCAACCGTCAGGCCAGTAACCTGGCCTACGGCGATCAGCGTCGTCTGGAGATCGCCCGTTGCATGGTGACCCAGCCGGAGATCCTGATGCTCGACGAACCCGCCGCAGGTCTTAACCCGAAAGAGACCAAAGAGCTGGACGAGCTGATTGCTGAGCTGCGTAATCATCACAACACGACAATCTTGTTGATTGAACACGACATGAAGCTGGTGATGGGGATTTCGGACCGTATTTACGTGGTGAACCAGGGCACGCCGCTGGCGAACGGGACGCCGGAACAGATTCGTAACAACCCGGACGTGATCCGCGCCTATTTAGGTGAAGCATAATGGGGGCGAGAGATAATATGGATAAGGTGATGTTATCGTTTGATAAAGTCAGCGCCCACTACGGCAAGATACAGGCGCTGCACGACGTCAGCTTGTATATCAATCAAGGTGAAATCGTGACGCTTATTGGCGCCAACGGCGCGGGAAAAACCACGCTGCTCGGTACGTTGTGCGGCGACCCGCGCGCGACCAGCGGGCGAATCGTCTTTGATGATAAAGACATTACCGACTGGCAGACGGCGAAAATCATGCGCGAAGCGGTGGCGATTGTCCCGGAAGGGCGTCGCGTGTTTTCCCGCATGACGGTGGAAGAGAACCTGGCGATGGGCGGTTTTTTTGCCGAGAAGGACCAGTTTCAGGAACGCATCAAGTGGGTGTATGACCTGTTTCCTCGCCTGCATGAGCGCCGTATTCAACGTGCGGGAACGATGTCCGGCGGCGAACAGCAGATGCTGGCGATAGGCCGTGCGCTGATGAGCCAGCCGAGGCTGCTACTGCTTGATGAACCATCGCTGGGCCTGGCGCCGATTATCATCCAGCAGATCTTTAACACCATAGAGCAATTGCGCGAGCAGGGGATGACCATCTTCCTCGTCGAACAGAACGCGAACCAGGCGCTGAAGCTCGCCGATCGCGGCTACGTGCTGGAAAACGGTCATGTGGTGCTGGAAGACACCGGCGATGCGTTACTGGCTAATGAAGCGGTGCGCAGCGCGTATCTGGGCGGTTAATTCTCTCCTTCCCTGCTGGATGGCGGCGTAAACGCTTTATTCGGCCTACGGTATGTGTAGGCCGGGTAAGAGGCATAAACATCGCCATCTGGTGTTTCATTTAAATTGCCTATACGTGTCTCAGCTCCCACTTTCCCTTCTTACAACTTTCACCGCCTTGCCATCTGTTTGTCGCCTTACTATCTTTTTTTTGTAATAAAAAAGTTATTTTTCTGTCATTCGAGCATGTCATGTTACCCCCGCGAGCATAAAACGCGTGATATCGCGCATCCGGCACAACAAGAGAGATAACCGATGATATCGTTACGACATACAGCTTTAGGACTGGCACTTAGCCTGGCGTTTGCAGGTCAGGCACTGGCGGTCACCACCATCCCATTCTGGCATTCAATGGAAGGCGAACTGGGTAAAGAAGTTGATTCTCTGGCGCAACGCTTTAATGCCGCCAATCCCGACTACAAAATTGTTCCGCAGTACAAAGGCAACTATGAGCAGAACCTGAGCGCAGGTATTGCCGCTTTCCGTACCGGAAACGCGCCTGCGTTGCTGCAGGTTTATGAAGTGGGTACGGCAACGATGATGGCTTCGAAAGCAATTAAACCGGTGTATGAAGTATTCAAAGAGGCTGGCATTAACTTCGATGAATCTCAGTTTGTACCGACGGTTTCCGGCTATTACACCGACTCTAAAAGCGGACATTTACTCTCCCAGCCTTTTAACAGTTCCACCCCAGTGCTGTACTACAACAAAGATGCCTTCAAAAAAGCAGGTTTAGACCCTGAGCAACCGCCGAAAACCTGGCAGGACCTGGCGGAATACACTGCGAAGCTGAAAGCCGCAGGTATGAAGTGCGGTTACGCCAGTGGCTGGCAGGGTTGGATTCAGATTGAAAACTTCAGCGCCTGGAACGGTCTGCCGGTCGCCACCAAAAACAATGGCTTTGACGGTGCTGACGCGGTACTTGAATTCAATAAACCCGAGCAGGTAAAACACATTGCCTTGCTGCAAGAGCTGAACAAAAAAGGGGATTTCAGTTACTTCGGGCGTAAAGATGAATCCACAGAAAAGTTCTATAACGGTGAATGTGCTATTACTACAGCTTCCTCCGGCTCATTAGCGAATATCCGCCAGTACGCCAAATTCAATTACGGCGTCGGCATGATGCCGTACGATGCTGATGTGAAGGGCGCACCGCAGAACGCAATTATTGGCGGGGCCAGCCTGTGGGTGATGCAGGGCAAAGATAAAGCAACCTACGAAGGCGTGGCAAAGTTCCTCAACTTCCTGGCACAGCCAGAAATTGCGGCTGAATGGCATCAGAAAACCGGTTACCTGCCGATCACGACTGCCGCATACGACCTGACACGTGAGCAGGGTTATTATGATAAGAATCCTGGGGCCGATATTGCCACCCGCCAGATGCTGAACAAACCGCCGTTGCCGTTTACCAAAGGGCTGCGTCTGGGCAACATGCCGCAGATCCGCACTATTGTGGACGAGGAACTGGAAGGGGTATGGACCGGGAAGAAAACCCCACAGCAGGCGTTGGATGCCGCCGTTGAGCGTGGTAATCAGTTACTGCGCCGCTTTGAGCAATCGACCAAGTCTTAAGTGTATAAGTGCCGGATAAGGTGCTTGCACCGCCATCCGGCACCTTCCAGGAAAAGAATCTACATGTCCTCATCTCGTCCGGTGTTCCGCTCGCGCTGGCTTCCTTATTTGCTGGTGGCCCCGCAGCTGGTTATCACTGTTATTTTCTTTATCTGGCCCGCCGGTGAAGCGCTGTGGTACTCGCTACTATCCGTTGATCCGTTTGGTCTTTCCAGCCAGTTTGTCGGACTGGAGAATTTTGTCGCGCTGTTCCATGACCCGTACTACCTTGATTCATTCTGGACCACCATTAAGTTCAGTACGTTAGTCACGGTGAGCGGCTTACTGGTGTCGTTATTTTTTGCGGCGCTGGTGAATTACGTGGTACGCGGCAGCCGTTTTTACCAGACACTGATGCTATTGCCTTACGCCGTTGCGCCGGCCGTCGCTGCCGTATTGTGGATCTTCCTGTTTAACCCGGGACGCGGGCTAATTACCCATTTTCTCGGTGAGTTTGGCTATGACTGGAACCATGCGCAAAACAGCGGTCAGGCGATGTTTCTGGTGGTGTTCGCGTCGGTCTGGAAGCAGATTAGTTACAACTTCCTGTTCTTCTTTGCCGCACTGCAGTCTATTCCGCGATCGCTGATCGAAGCCGCCGCGATCGACGGCGCAGGACCGGTTCGCCGCTTCTTTAAACTGGCGCTGCCGCTGATTGCGCCGGTCAGCTTCTTTCTGCTGGTGGTGAATCTGGTTTATGCCTTCTTTGATACCTTCCCGGTGATCGATGCCGCCACGGCAGGTGGACCGGTACAGGCGACCACTACGTTGATTTATAAGATCTATCGCGAAGGGTTTGTCGGGCTGGATCTGGCGTCTTCCGCTGCACAATCGGTGGTGCTGATGTTCCTGGTCATTATTTTGACGGTGGTGCAGTTCCGCTATGTGGAAAGTAAGGTGCGTTACCAATGATTGAGAACCGTCCTGGGCTGACAATATTCAGCCATACCATGTTGATTATGGGGATCATGGTGATCCTGTTTCCGCTGTACGTCGCGTTTGTCGCGGCGACGCTGGACAATAAAGCAGTGTTTGAGACGCCGATGACGCTGGTTCCCGGCACACAGTTGCTGGAAAACATGAAATACATCTGGGTCAACGGCGTGGGCGTCAACAGCGCGCCGTTCTGGCTGATGATGCTCAACAGTTTCATCATGGCATTCAGCATTACGGTAGGGAAAATTACCGTTTCTATGCTCTCCGCATTCGCCATCGTCTGGTTCCGCTTTCCGCTGCGCAACCTGTTTTTCTGGATGATTTTTATCACCCTGATGCTACCGGTTGAGGTGCGTATTTTCCCGACGGTAGAAGTGATTGCCAACCTGAAAATGCTCGACAGCTATGCAGGCCTGACGCTGCCGTTGATGGCGTCAGCGACAGCGACTTTCCTGTTCCGTCAGTTCTTTATGACCCTGCCGGATGAACTGGTTGAGGCGGCGCGTATTGACGGCGCGTCACCGATGCGTTTTTTCCGCGATATCGTACTACCGCTGTCAAAAACCAATCTGGCTGCGCTATTCGTGATCACCTTTATCTACGGCTGGAACCAGTATCTGTGGCCGTTGTTAATTATTACCGACGTCAATTTGGGCACTGCGGTGGCGGGCATCAAAGGCATGATTGCCACTGGTGAAGGCACCACACAGTGGAACCAGGTAATGGCAGCCATGCTGCTGACGCTCATCCCTCCGGTAATCATCGTGTTAGCCATGCAGCGTGCCTTCGTACGTGGCCTGGTCGATAGTGAGAAATAAAAATGGCTGGTTTAAAACTACAGGCAGTAACCAAAAGCTGGGACGGCAAAACCCAGGTAATTAAACCGCTGACGCTGGACGTCGCGGACGGGGAATTTATTGTGATGGTTGGGCCATCCGGCTGCGGTAAATCTACGCTATTGCGGATGGTGGCTGGGCTTGAACGGGTGAGCGGCGGCGATATCTGGATTGATAATAAACGCGTCACCGAAATGGAGCCAAAGGATCGTGGTATTGCGATGGTCTTCCAGAACTATGCGTTGTACCCGCATATGAGCGTGGAAGAAAATATGGCCTGGGGGCTGAAAATTCGCGGGATGGGCAAGGAGCATATTGCTGAGCGGGTGAAAGAGGCAGCGCGTATTCTCGAACTGGATGGCCTGCTTAAACGTCGTCCACGTGAGCTTTCCGGCGGCCAGCGCCAGCGCGTGGCCATGGGGCGGGCGATTGTCCGCGACCCGGCGGTATTCCTGTTCGATGAGCCGCTTTCTAACCTCGATGCCAAGCTGCGCGTACAGATGCGTCTGGAATTACAACATCTGCATCGTCGGCTGAAAACCACCTCGCTGTACGTGACACACGATCAGGTTGAAGCGATGACCCTCGCCCAACGGGTAATGGTGATGAACAAAGGCATTGCCGAGCAAATCGGTACCCCGGTTGAGGTGTATGAGAAACCTGCCAGCCGCTTTGTGGCGAGCTTTATCGGCAGCCCCGCAATGAATCTGCTGGACGGTCGCATCAGCGCCTCGGGTACGCATTTTGAGCTGGGCGATGGTATGTCGTTACCTATCGGTAGAAGCGCCGGGGAGTGTGTTGGGCGTAACATGACGCTGGGTATCCGCCCGGAGCATATTGCGCTAAGCTCGCAGGCCGAAGGTGGCGTGCCGTTGGTCGTCGACACGCTGGAAATGCTGGGTGCGGATAATCTGGCACATGGACGTTGGGGTGAGCAAAAACTGGTGGTGCGGTTGGCGCATCAGCATCGCCCGACTGCAGGCAGCACGCTGTGGCTGCATCTGCCAGAAAATCATCTGCATCTTTTTGATGGCGAAACAGGACAACGTGTATGAGTAACTGGCCTTACCCCCATATTGTCGCCCATCGTGGCGGCGGTAAGCTGGCACCGGAAAATACCCTGGCGGCGATCGACGTGGGGGCGCGATACGGGCATACCATGATTGAGTTTGACGCTAAATTGTCGAAAGACGGTGAGATCTTCTTGCTGCATGACGACAACCTGGAACGCACCAGCAACGGCTGGGGCGTGGCAGGCGAATTGAACTGGCAGGATTTATTGCGCGTGGACGCCGGGGGCTGGTTTAGCGGTGAGTTTAAAGGCGAACCGCTGCCGCTGCTCTCGCAAGTTGCTGAGCGCTGCCGCCAACACGGCATGATGGCAAATATTGAGATCAAACCCACCACCGGGACGGGGGCGCTCACCGGGAAGGTCGTGGCGCTGGCCGCGCGTGAACTGTGGGCGGGAATGACGCCACCGCTGTTGTCATCCTTTGAGATTGATGCTCTTGAAGCGGCGCAACAGGCGGTGCCTGAACTGCCGAGAGGCTTGCTGCTTGATGAGTGGCGCGAGGACTGGCGTGAGCTGACCACCCGGCTTGGCTGCGTTTCTATTCACCTTAATCACAAGCTGTTGGATGAAACGCGCGTGGATGCGCTGCACGACGCGGGGCTACGTATACTGGTTTATACCGTAAACCGACCCCAGCGCGCGGCAGAACTGCTGCGCTGGGGCGTAGACAGCATCTGTACCGATGCCATTGATACCATTGGTCCGGATTTCCAGCCCAGTTAAGGCCCAATCGTTTTTAACGGAACGTTAGGTTGCGGCGTGCTGGAGGGCTTCAGCATGTCGCCGTTCTTTTTCTCCGACAGCATATGTTGCTTATTCAGCGAGCTGTCCGGATTACGGGGTCCACTCAACATCCCACCGTTGCTGTTAGGCAGCATTTGCTGCCGTCCAGAATTCAACTCGCCCGGCTGCGACTGTAGCACGTGCTGGGTGTTCGTGTTGATTTGGTTTTCCATATGCTGTTGCTGCATGCGCGTCTGCGTTTGCAACTGCTGGTTGAGCATCCCTTTCTGCTGAATCTGCTGTGATTGCATTTGGGTTTGCATACGCTGCTGGCTCGGGATCTGATAACCGGGCTGATTCGGGTTATTCATGGTGTTGATGGGCTGTGCAAAGCCTGCAAAGGGCAAGAGCATGGCTAAAAGTAAGAGTCGTTTCATCGCTTTTCTCCTCTCGGGGATCGTTTAAGTTTACTCCTTTCTCGCCGTGACGATGATTATTTCAGAGTTATGCACCAGGCTTAGTGGGGGCCGACCCCCATACATCTGGAGAATAACGATGATAAAACCGACGTTTTTACGCCGGGTAGCCATTGCTGCTCTGCTCTCAGGAAGTTGTTTTAGCGTGGCTGCTGCGCCGGCTGCACCACCGCCGGTGTCTTACGGTGTTGAGGAAGATGTGTTCCATCCCGTGCGTGCGCAACAGGGGATGGTGGCTTCCGTGGATGCGTTAGCCACCCAGGTTGGGGTGGATATTCTTAAACAGGGCGGGAATGCCGTTGATGCCGCCGTTGCCGTGGGTTACGCGCTGGCGGTGACGCATCCGCAGGCGGGCAATCTGGGCGGCGGTGGGTTTATGCTGCTGCGCACCAAAGACGGTAACACCACAGCGATTGATTTTCGTGAAATGGCCCCTGCTGGCGCGACCCGCGACATGTTCCTCGATGAGCAGGGCAACGCCGATGCGAAAAAATCGCTAACCTCACATCTGGCATCCGGTACGCCGGGTACCGTGGCGGGGTTCTCGCTGGCGCTGGAGAAATATGGCACGATGCCGCTGAACAAAGTCGTGCGCCCGGCAATGAAGCTGGCGGAAGAAGGCTTTGTTGTTAACGACGCGCTGGCTGACGATCTGAAAACCTATGGCAGCGAAGTGCTCCCTAATCACGAAAACAGCAAAGCCATTTTCTGGAAAGACGGCGAGCCGCTGAAAAAGGGCGACAAGCTGGTGCAAACGAACCTGGCGAAAAGCCTGGAGATGATTGCCGAAAATGGCCCGGATGCGTTTTATAAAGGGGCGATTGCCGATCAGATTGCTGAGGAAATGCAGAAGAACGGCGGGCTGATGACCAAAGAGGATTTAGCCGCCTATAAAGCCGTGGAGCGTACGCCGATTAGCGGCGACTATCGCGGATATCAGGTCTTCTCGATGCCGCCGCCGTCCTCTGGCGGAATTCATATCGTGCAGATCCTCAATATTCTCGAAAACTTCGATATGAAGAAGTACGGGTTTGGCAGCGCTGATGCCATGCAGGTAATGGCTGAAGCGGAGAAATATGCCTACGCCGACCGTTCGGAGTATCTGGGCGACCCGGATTTTGTGAAAGTGCCGTGGCAGGCGCTGACCAATAAAGCCTATGCCAAATCGCTTGCCGATCAGATTGATATCAACAAGGCTAAGCCTTCCAGCCAGATCAAACCTGGCAAGCTCGCGCCGTATGAAAGCAATCAGACCACCCATTTCTCGGTGGTGGATAAAGACGGCAATGCTGTGGCGGTGACGTATACGCTGAACACCACCTTTGGCACCGGGATTGTGGCGGGAAACACCGGCATTCTGCTTAATAACGAAATGGACGATTTCTCCGCCAAACCGGGCGTGCCGAACGTTTACGGGCTGGTGGGTGGCGATGCCAACGCGGTTGGGCCGAAGAAGCGTCCACTGTCATCAATGTCGCCGACTATCGTGGTTAAAGACGGGAAAACCTGGCTGGTTACTGGCAGTCCTGGCGGAAGCCGAATTATCACTACTGTGCTGCAAATGGTAGTCAACAGCATTGATTTTGGAATGAATGTCGCCGAAGCGACCAACGCGCCGCGCTTCCATCATCAGTGGTTGCCCGATGAACTGCGCGTTGAGAAAGGGTTTAGCCCGGACACCATTAAGCTGCTGGAACAGAAAGGGCAGAAAGTCGCACTGAAGGAAGCGATGGGCAGCACGCAGAGCATTATGGTAGGACCGGATGGCGCACTGTATGGCGCGTCCGATCCGCGTTCCGTGGATGATTTAACGGCGGGATACTAAAGATAACGGCCCTCTTCGGTCGGAGAGGGCTGATTTGGACAGTTTAATTTTTAGCGAACATAATATTTCAAACTAAAAAAGATGCTGTTGCTCTTTGATCAAGTTAAAGCCATTTTGGGCTACTTTGTAGCGTGGTCTTGATTTATCTTCGCCATATACAACATCAACCAATCCGCTATTGACAAGGCTCGTTACGATATTAGCAACGTTACCAAATCCAGGAACGTTTCTCGTATAAAGCGCACGATCCAGAGCTATCCAGTTCCAGTTAATATCTTTTTCGGCCATAACTTTCAGTACGTTAAATTCTGTTTCAGTTATCATGGTTTATCGCGTCCGAGTAAGCTTAGCTTCGTGTTGTTTTGCTCGTTTCGTAGTCTTTTAAATATTTCTCCAGCGGCCAGGCAGTACCTAAATCAACGATTTCACCGCTATCTTTATCGATGATGAAAGGCACATTTCCTGCCAGGCGGGAAGCGTTGTCTCCGGTTTCGAGGTATTCCCTCGATTCGAAGCAAAAAAACCAACCTTCTGCAAACCGTCCGTGGAGTGTGATGACGACGGAAGCATCCGCCTCGCTAAGGTATGTATTAGCTTTGTTTATGGCTTCTTCATAAGTAAACATAGAAATCTTCCTGGCGGTACGAAGCTTTATCGTTGACCTATTACTCTTTTCGCTCAAGCCCAATATATTCAACAAAACCCTCTCCAGAGTAAACATTCATTCTTACTCTGAGAATATCTATTGCATCTTTTGCAAGTTCTTTAGGTATGAATAAAACAAAAACTCTGTCATCGCCATCAATAATTGTTCCTAATGCCAATTGCGAAAGTATATCGTCTGGCAATATATAATCACCCAATGTCTTTCTGATAATTTCTTTTGCTTTTTGTTCTAAAAAATTTAAAGATATTTTTCTCATTGTGCGCTCTTGTCGTTATTAACGAACAGTGTCTAAAATTTCATTTAAAAATTCAGTAAAGGATTTAAATGTTCCAAATACATTGTCAGTGCCGATGTTATCTCTAATTTCAAAAAGACAGGTTTTAGTATCATAGATGAATAGTGAAATACTATCGTCACCAATGACTAATCGTTCTGCAAGATCAGGATTTATATAGTCATCATTATTTCTATAAAATTCGTTCATGATAAATAAGTTCTTAACTAAAGGTTCTGGTATTGAAACACTGAAAATTCTTAATCCGTTATACTCAAACCCATCCATTGTTTCTAAGAATGTTAAATAATCAGGTTGATTAGAGAATAATATGCAGACTTCATCGCATAATTGTTCGAGTATCGGTGATGTTTCAGTTTCAGAGTTTCTTTTTGTGATACTTTCAACAAAGGAGTTCTTTATGGCGTCTTCTATAGGGTAATCGAAATCATCCATCATCTTTTTTAATTCAACTAAGAGATCTTCAATTTTCATTCTTACTTAATCCTGGGTTGCTATTTGAGTGGATAAATTGAGCCTGATGGGATAGCCCAGAATGTTGTTTTGCTTTCACCTGGTAACATTGTTCTTGTTACATTGGATTGCATATTGGTAAATAATTTGTGATATGGCTCATTTTCTATTAATATTAAATTATCAAAGTTGTTTGTTCCTCCATCATCTAATGGTAACTTATGGTGAACACTATAGTTATAAGGCGTATTCCCATTACTCATTCTTAAAAAGTCATTTGAGTTAAATCTATTGACTAAACTTGGATTTTTTGCGAGATCAATAAGGAATTTTTTCCTTATGGTACTATTAAATTCCTTTCGCAATACCACTGCTTCAGTGGGGTTTCTTCGGGTATAATTTATTTCTTTTATTGTTACGCCACTGAGTAATTTCGGCTCACCTCTCAATCTTCCAAGATAGATATTAATCTCTTGATAAATTTCAGAATTAGAGCGTCTAGCTAACAAAATAGAACCTGCTGCAAGTGCAGCGCCTGCAGTTTTTTCATTCATAACCTGCTCGTAACCCGCTGGCGCATCACCTCCCAACTTCTCTGCTATTTCCCTGAACCCCTCTATATTCCCGTTGTAGATCCCTCCGGCGGCAAGCAGTCTGCCAATCCCTTTGCTGTTTAACGTTTTGAGGCCGTTGTCTGTGGGCGTTTTTGGAGGGGGGATAAACAGGCGGTTGTAGTTCTCGGGCAACGCCAGGTAACTGAACTCAGTGTTGGCAATAAGATGTTTGCAGAGGATATATTCATAGCTGATGGTTATTGTTTCTGTATCTAAACTATTTTCACTGAACTGCTGCTGAATACCGGATAAGAATGCTCCCCGCAGTTGAATATAATAATACTTCTCCCATCTACCGAATCTATTGATGCGGTAGAAATAAAACTCCATATACAATTGCTCGTTGTTGTTAATCGCATTAATAAACAACGGCGTGCTTTTATCGATCAGCTTACAAAAGCGTAGTCCGTGCAACTGAGAGCCTTTGCCGGTACTGGTTATACTATTAGCGAGCGAAAAGGCAAAGATTTCGTCCTCGTGTCCGATTTGCCAGCGATTACCCACAGATACAGTGGTTCCACATCCGTCAGAAATGGCGCCTTGTTGCTGCCCTGAAACCATCAGATAGACGATATCACTCATGACATCCTTATCCTTTATTACGTGTTATTGTAAAACGGAGGTTTTTATTCTTCCATTTTTAATTACGCTTTTTGATGGTGTTCGTATATAGCAGAAACAAAACGTTTCATTTTAAGTGGGTTTTGTTGAGGATAATCTGAATATAAATAATGTGTGGGGCAAGTGTTTGTATATTTAATAACTGTGAATTATTAATTGAATATGTGTTGATGTTTTTTATTCCAAATTGATGGCCTGCATCGTTCTGAACGTTGCAGGCCTTATTCGTCCGTTAAGGAACATACTGTTGCAGTGATTCGGACCAGCGAAATATGTGACTGCTTTTATCCTGCAGGTTAACGACCTCCAAATCATAAAATCCCTGCGTCTTTGCTGACCGCAATTTCAGGATGTACTTACTCTCGCTGATGTCGTGCTGTCGCGTTCCGTCCTGGTTCCAGTCTCCGGCGATGTCCTGATATTGATAAACAAGGTCGGAAAACACGTTGATTATCTTGTTGTCTTTGATCGTGTACAACTCCAGCACTTCATAAAATGCGCCGCCGCCTGAATACGCCTCAGAGTAGCCACCGCGCACCCCGAACGCCAGAGTATCGGGAGCGATCCGGTACGGTGCCAGATCCAATTTTGTATAATAAGCCAGCGGTCTGACGGACTCATCATCGCTCTCTTTATCGGCGGCTTTATTCCACGCCGAGATCTGGTTTAACGGTTTTTCTGAGCGGGCAATAGGCACTAGCTGTTGGTTCTGCCAGGAAAAAACGCCGAGATATAATTTATTGGCGCGTCCGTTGCTGTAGTTTTCCGGACAGGTGTTATCCGCGTACTTTTTTGCCTGCCCGGCATCGGCCTGATTGTCTGCGAAACAGGCGACGCCAATGTATTTTCCGTCTTTGCCCCAGGCTTTGGCGCCGGTGAGGATCAGATTATTAGGATTTTCGTTTGGCGCAACCCAGCCAATCCACTGGTTCTCTGATAATCCCTGCGGAAGTTCACCAAATCCTTTCGCAGGTGTTGCCCCTGCCATTTGCTCAGCAAAAATCTGTTTACCTTCAGGATGTTGAATAGCGCCGGGGACAGCATCGAGATTTTGTACGGTCGTGGCGAAAGCTGGAGAGAGCGAGGCCAGTAAAACCAGGGGAACAAACTTTTTCACTATTGCGTCCTTTCAATAAGCAGGGCGAGATGACTCGCCCTTCAACATTATTTCACACGCGCCATAAAATACGCATCCACGTACTCGCCGTTGCGCAGTCCGTATTTCTTACCTGTCCCTTCGATCTCAAAGCCATGCTTTTTATAGACCGCAATTGCAGGTTCGTTATCAACAAACACCGTTAACTCGATACGGTCGACGCGCAGCCAGTTGTCGCACATGTCGATCATCGTACGGAGAAGCGCGCTGGCAACGCCGCGATTCTGCCAGCGGGCATCAACGCAGATACCAAAATCGGCGACATGGCTGCGGCGGGGGCGCTGAGCAACGTCGATGCAGAGATGTCCGACGACGATATCATCAATGCACGCGACCAGTTGTTTGATTCCGACCCGTTCGGTTAGTCGCTCTTGCCACATCTCCATGGAAGGATGAGGAACCTGTAGCGTGTTGTGATACACCTCCGGCTGGGCATGGATCTGACGAATTGCGTCGTAATCTTTAGGTTCAGCGTGGCGAATCACTATCTCACTCATTCCTTATCTCCTTCAGGGTTAATTGAGTCTTTACCCTCGCTGAGAAAGAAAATTCCGTCAACTGCATTTTTTTGCAAAAAGAAGTAGACAAGTGCGAATGAGAATGATTATTATTGCTCTGCATTCAGGGGAACCCCTATGGAGAACCTGAAAGCACGACATTGCTCACATTGCTTCCAGTATTACTTTAGCCAGCTTTTGCTGGCTTTTTTTTGGGGTTTTGTGTCTGCCTGGCTTACTTGCCATTTTGCCCCCGGGAAGTGCTCGTGCTCCTCACGTACATTTAGTACGCTCCGGGCCCTGCGCGCTTGCCGTGAACAAACTGCCTGCGACGCCGACGGCCGATCCTGTCGCACCTGTGGTGCAGTTCAAACGCCATCCGGCAAAGAATCCAACATTCAGTCTCCAGCCGCTTTGCGCTATGGTGTAGACAATCATCTTCAAAAGGACTGTCTCATGACCTTACACTGCGCATTTATTGGTTTTGGTAAAAGTACCACTCGCTACCATTTGCCGTACGTCCTCAACCGCAAAAATAGCTGGCATGTCGCGCACATTTTCCGCCGTAACGCCAGGCCGGAAGAGCAGGCGCCGCAGTATTCGCATATTCACTTCACCAGCGACCTCGACGAGATCTTAAACGATCCGCAGGTGAGGTTAGTGATCGTCTGTACCCATGCTGACAGCCATTTTGACTACGCCAAACGTGCGCTGGAGGCGGGTAAAAACGTGCTGGTTGAGAAGCCGTTCACGCCGACGCTGGCAGAAGCAAAAGTGCTGTTCGAACTGGCGCAAAGCAAAGGGCTGACCGTTACGCCGTATCAGAATCGTCGTTTTGACTCCTGCTTCCTAACCGCTAAAAAGGCGATTGAGAGCGGTAAACTCGGCGAAATTGTTGAGGTTGAAAGCCATTTTGATTACTACCGTCCCGAGGCGGAAACTAAGCCGGGACTGCCGCAGGACGGCGCATTTTATGGCCTGGGCGTACACACTATGGACCAGATTATCTCGCTGTTCGGTCGCCCTGAACACGTGGCCTATGACATTCGCAGCCTGCGTAATAAAGCGAACCCGGACGACACCTTTGAAGCGCAACTGTTCTACGGTGACCTGAAAGCCATTGTTAAAACCAGCCATCTGGTGAAAATCGACTATCCGAAGTTTATCATTCACGGCACCAAAGGCTCGTTTGTGAAGTACGGCATCGACCAGCAGGAAACCAGCCTGAAGGCCAATATCATGCCGGGTGATCCAGGTTTCGCTGCTGACGATTCCATCGGGGTACTGGAGTACGTTAACGATGACGGCCTGACGATAAAAGAAGAGATGAAACCGGAAGTAGGGGACTATGGTCGCGTCTATGATGCGCTATACCAGACGCTGACCGCCGGTACGCCTAATTACGTCAAGGAATCTGAAGTTCTTACCAACCTGGAACTTCTCGAACGCGCCTTTGAACAGGCATCTCCGGCGACGATAACCCTCGCCAAATAGCTTGCACAGACTCCTCTGGGCTTGTTCATATTTTTTGAACAGAGGAGTCAATTTTCACCCTCTATGATCCCAGGCGGATTGAGTCCACACTTACTCCATCGAAAACATCTGGGGGTGAACACAATGATCTATTTACGCAAAGCTAATGACCGTGGTCATGCGAATCATGGCTGGCTCGATTCCTGGCATACCTTCTCTTTTGCCAACTATTATGACCCGAATTTTATGGGGTTCTCGGCACTGCGCGTGATTAACGATGACGTGATTGACGCAGGCCAGGGCTTTGGCACTCACCCCCATAAAGATATGGAAATCCTGACCTACGTGCTGGAAGGCGCGGTAGAACATCAGGACAGCATGGGTAACAAAGAGCAGGTTCCTGCCGGTGAGTTCCAGATTATGAGCGCCGGGACGGGGATCCGTCACTCGGAGTACAACCCGAGCAATACTGAGAAGCTGCATCTGTATCAAATCTGGATCATGCCGCAAGAGAACGGTATTACGCCGCGTTATGAACAGCGTCGTTTCGATGCCGCTCAGGGTAAACAACTGGTGCTGTCGCCGGATGCTCGTGATGGCTCGCTGAAAGTGTACCAGGATATGGAGCTGTACCGTTGGGCGTTGGTCAAAGATGAGCAGTCGGTACATCAGATTGCCGCTGAACGTCGCGTCTGGATCCAGGTCGTTAAAGGCAACGTCACCATTAACGGAACTAAAGCGACTACCAGCGATGGCCTGGCAATCTGGGATGAACAGGCAATTTCTATTCATGCCGACAGCGACAGCGAAGTGTTACTGTTTGATCTGCCGCCAGTCTAACGTGCTGTAACCCTTTGTAGGCCGGATAAGACGCGAAAACGTCGACATCCGGCTTTTCATCGTTTGTCATTAATTCCATGCGTCCGTGGTAAACTGGGGAAATCTATCCCTTTTTAACGCTTCAGGACGATGAAAAAGAAAAGACCCGTACTTCAGGATGTAGCCGACCGCGTGGGCGTGACCAAAATGACGGTCAGCCGCTTTTTGCGTAATCCGGAGCAGGTCTCCGTGGCGCTGCGGGGCAAAATTGCCGCTGCACTTGATGAGCTGGGTTATATTCCCAATCGCGCTCCTGATATCCTTTCCAACGCCACCAGCCGCGCTATCGGCGTTCTGTTGCCCTCTCTCACCAACCAGGTTTTTGCTGAAGTATTACGCGGCATTGAGGCCGTTACCGACGCCCATGGGTATCAGACCATGCTGGCGCACTACGGTTATAAACCCGAAATGGAGCAGGAGCGTCTGGAGTCGATGCTGTCGTGGAATATCGACGGTCTGATCCTCACCGAGCGTAGCCACACGCCTCGTACCCTGAAAATGATTGAGGTCGCCGGTATCCCGGTGGTTGAGCTGATGGACAGCCAGTCTCCGTGTCTGGATATTGCCGTCGGCTTTGACAACTTCGAAGCTGCGCGCCAAATGACTGCGGCGATCATTGCCCGCGGGCATCGTCATGTTGCCTATCTTGGCGCACGTCTTGATGAACGTACTATCATCAAACAGAGAGGCTACGAGCAGGCCATGCATGATGCCGGTCTGGTGCCATATAGCGTGATGGTGGAACAATCTTCCTCCTATTCGTCCGGTATTGAACTCATCCGTCAGGCGCGACGTGAATACCCGCAGCTTGATGGCGTCTTCTGTACCAACGATGACCTGGCGGTAGGGGCGGCCTTTGAATGCCAGCGTTTAGGGCTGAGAATTCCTGACGATATGGCGATTGCCGGTTTCCACGGTCACGACATCGGACAGGTGATGGAGCCGCGTCTGGCGAGCGTGCTCACGCCGCGTGAACGCATGGGCAGCATTGGCGCTGAACGTCTGCTGGCGCGCATCCGTGGTGAAGCAGTCACACCTAAAATGTTAGATTTAGGTTTCACCTTGTCACCGGGCGGATCTATTTAAGCCAACAAGTTTGAAGTAGCTCACACTTATACACTTCGAGCACGAATGGATATTGCTTCTCTATTTATCCGGCTGGACAATGTTACCGATAACAGTTACCCGTAACAATTTCCAGATTCTTGTACCAGTGGGGGCAACGCTTTGAGCACGACTAATCATGATCACCACGTTTACGTTCTGATGGGCGTATCGGGCAGCGGTAAATCTGCTGTAGCCAGTGAAGTGGCGCATCAACTGCAGGCCGCGTTTCTTGATGGCGATTTTCTCCATCCGCGCAGCAACATCATGAAAATGGCTTCTGGTGAGCCACTCAACGATGACGACCGTAAACCGTGGTTACAGGCGCTGAATGACGCCGCCTTTGCGATGCAGCGTACCAACAAGGTTTCGCTGATCGTCTGTTCCGCCCTGAAAAAAGTCTATCGTGACCAGCTGCGCGACGGTAACCCGAACCTCTCTTTCATCTATCTGAAAGGGGATTTTGACGTTATCGAAAGCCGCCTGAAAGCACGTAAAGGCCACTTCTTCAAAACGCAGATGCTGGTAACTCAGTTTGAAGCGCTGGAAGAACCGGGTGCGAATGAAAACGATGTACTGGTGGTCGATATCGATCAGCCACTGGACGGTGTGGTCGCCAGCACCATTGAGGTTATTAACCAGGGCAGTAAGTAGTGAGTACATTAACGCTTGTTTTAACAGCAGTAGGGTCCGTTTTATTACTGCTGTTTTTAGTGATGAAGGCGCGTATGCACGCCTTCCTTGCTTTGATGGTGGTGTCTATTGGTGCAGGTCTCTTTTCCGGTATGCCGCTCGATAAAATCGCGGCAACCATGGAAAAGGGGATGGGCGGCACGCTTGGCTTCCTGGCGATCGTGGTGGCACTGGGGGCGATGTTCGGCAAGATTTTGCATGAGACCGGCGCAGTCGATCAAATTGCCGTCAAAATGCTGAAATCCTTCGGTCACAGTCGCGCACATTACGCGATTGGCCTGGCCGGGCTTATCTGTGCATTGCCGCTGTTCTTTGAGGTGGCAATTGTGCTGCTGATTAGCGTAGCGTTCTCGATGGCGCGTCACACCGGTACCAACCTGGTTAAATTAGTCATTCCGCTGTTTGCAGGCGTAGCGGCAGCTGCGGCGTTTTTACTGCCAGGGCCAGCGCCGATGTTGCTGGCTTCGCAGATGCACGCTGACTTTGGCTGGATGATCCTGATTGGCCTGTGTGCCGCGATTCCGGGCATGATTATCGCCGGGCCGTTGTGGGGGAATTTCATCAGCCGTTACGTTGAGCTGAACATTCCTGATGACATTACCGAGCCGCATCTGGGCGAAGGTAAAATGCCGTCCTTCGGCTTTAGCTTGTCGCTGATCCTGCTGCCGCTGGTATTGGTTGGTTTGAAAACCATCGCCGCGCGTTTTGTGCCGGTTGGTTCTTCAACTTATGAATGGTTTGAGTTTATCGGTCACCCGTTTACTGCGATTCTGGTAGCGTGTCTGGTGGCGATTTACGGTCTGGCGATTCGCCAGGGTATGCCAAAAGACAAAGTGATGGAGATCTGCGGCCACGCGCTGCAACCGGCGGGGATTATCCTGCTGGTGATTGGTGCAGGTGGCGTGTTTAAACAGGTGTTGGTTGATTCTGGCGTCGGTCCAGCGCTGGGCGAAGCATTAACCGGAATGGGTCTGCCGATTGCCATTACCTGCTTCGTGCTGGCGGCAGCGGTGCGTATCATTCAGGGTTCCGCGACCGTGGCCTGCTTAACGGCGGTCGGTCTGGTGATGCCGGTGATTGAACAGCTAAACTTCTCCGGTGCGCAGATGGCAGCACTGTCTATTTGTATCGCAGGCGGCTCGATCGTGGTCAGCCACGTTAACGACGCCGGTTTCTGGTTGTTCGGTAAATTTACCGGCGCAACGGAAGCACAAACGCTGAAGACCTGGACGATGATGGAAACCATCCTCGGCACGGTCGGCGCAATTGTCGGTATGATTGCTTTCCAGCTGTTGAGCTGAGTCTTGTTGCCCGGTGGTGCTTGCGCTTACCGGGCCTGGAAACGAGCACACATCCGCATCGTAGGCCGGGTAAGCGCAAGCGCCACCCGGCTTTTTACAGCACCATCATACCATCCTCGGTTTTCAACCAGCGCGGCGCTTTCAGCGTGTCGGCGAAATAGCCCACCAAATCCTGCAGCAAATCACCCGCTACTCGCTCCATATCATCAGAAAGCGTTTTGCTCATCAGTAAATGCGTCAAAAGCTGGCAGTAACGCCCCATCTGGTCTGTTTCAGGCTCGAAAAGGGGAAAACGGGTCATGACATTCAACCAGCCCTTCAACAACACGCTCGCAGTTATCCGCCAGTTCGGTGAAGTCCGTGGCATGGCTAAAGGGCAGGGTAAATAAAGAGTGTGAAAAGAGAGGGGGCGTCGCCATAGGGCAGTCTCTGAAGGCGTTCAGAAGGCTAATTCTGGCACCTGATTTTGCAGGTGCAGCGAGAAGATAATGCTTATCCGCGATGCTGGCAAGAGGGTATTCCGGAAGGCGCTTCGCAGAAATGAAAATACGTTTTCTCAGCGGTTTAAAAGCATAAGGAATACCTGGTATTACAGTGCAATGCCGTTCAGTTGAGCATGTAGGGTGAACATGTGATTATTGCTCAGGGTTCCGTTCACCTCAGTGGTGTCATTTCTCTGAAGCGCTGATGCCCGTGAACGTGCAAGGGAGGCTCACCGCCGCCTCCCTTGCACGTTCACTGGTGACGAGATCTCAGAGAAGCAATGAACATAACGTGAACGGAATCGTTCTCTGAAATGCCATGTTCTCCAGCTTCAAAACGGTTACCCCTTCATCCACATCCGTACGCCATCGAGGAACATCTGGGTTGCCATCATCACCAGAATCAGCCCCATCAGGCGCTCCAGCGCGTTCACCCCTTTCTCCCCGAGCAGACGCAGAAACAGCGACGACTGCAACAGAATCACAAACGTACCGCCCCATGCGATCAGCAGGGCGATTACCAGATGCCCCATCTGATTAGGATACTGATGCGACAACAGCATTAATGAAGCCAGGATTGTTGGACCCGCTACCAGCGGGATCGCCAGCGGAACGATAAACGGCTCTTCACCCGCCGGAAGTCCGGCGCTATTCCCGGTGGCGCTGGGGAAAATCATCTTAATGGCAATCAGGAACAAAATGATGCCCCCGGAAATCGACACGGTTTCCGCGCGCAGATTCAGAAATGCCAGAATTTTCTCGCCCGCAAACAGGAATATCAGCATCACCAACAGCGCAATGAACAGCTCGCGAATCATAATCGCGCGGCGGCGTTTTGGTTCGGTATGTTTCAATACGGACATGAAAATGGGCAGGTTTCCAAGCGGATCCATAATCAGAATCAATAAAACTGCTGCAGAAATGATTTCACTCATAAGTCAAATTCCCTGATAATTACCGCGGACTTTCTGCTTGCTTGCGCAGCGGGATAAGTCGCATTACTGATGGCTTCGCTATCATTGATTAATTTCACTTGCGACTTTGGCTGCATTTTGTATGGTGAAGGATATGCCACCAGGACACTGGCATACATACACAGCACACATCTCTGCAGGAAAAAAACGCTATGAAAAATGTTGGTTTTATCGGCTGGCGCGGTATGGTCGGCTCTGTTCTCATGCAACGCATGGTTGAGGAGCGTGACTTCGACGCCATTCGCCCTGTTTTCTTTTCTACTTCCCAGCTCGGGCAGGCGGCACCGACGTTCGGTGGAACCGCGACCGGCACGCTTCAGGACGCTTATGATCTGGACGCGCTGAAGGCGCTCGATATCATCGTGACCTGTCAGGGCGGCGATTATACCAACGAAATCTATCCAAAGCTTCGTGAAAGCGGTTGGCAGGGTTACTGGATTGACGCGGCCTCTTCGCTTCGCATGAAAGACGATGCCATCATTATCCTCGATCCGGTTAACCAGGATGTCATCACTGATGGCCTGAATAAAGGGATTAAAACTTTTGTCGGCGGTAACTGCACCGTTAGCCTGATGCTAATGTCCCTCGGTGGCCTGTTTGCCAACGACCTGGTCGACTGGGTATCTGTAGCGACCTATCAGGCTGCTTCTGGCGGCGGCGCACGCCATATGCGCGAGCTGTTGTCTCAGATGGGCCATTTGTATGGTCATGTGGCCGATGAACTGGCGACGCCGTCCTCTGCTATTCTCGATATCGAACGTAAAGTGACGACGCTGTCCCGCAGCGGTGAACTGCCGGTTGAGAACTTCGGCGTACCGCTGGCCGGTAGCCTGATTCCGTGGATCGATAAACAGCTCGATAACGGTCAGAGCCGAGAAGAATGGAAGGGACAGGCGGAGACCAACAAAATTCTTAACACGTCTTCCGTGATCCCGGTTGATGGTCTGTGCGTGCGCGTCGGCGCGCTGCGCTGCCACAGCCAGGCGTTCACCATCAAACTGAAAAAAGATGTGTCTATTCCGACCGTGGAAGAACTGCTGGCGGCGCACAACCCGTGGGCGAAAGTAGTACCAAACGATCGTGAAATCACCATGCGTGAGTTAACCCCAGCGGCCGTTACCGGCACGTTGACCACGCCAGTAGGTCGTCTGCGTAAACTGAATATGGGACCGGAGTTCCTGTCAGCCTTTACCGTAGGTGACCAGCTGCTTTGGGGAGCTGCGGAGCCATTGCGCCGCATGTTACGTCAACTGGCGTAATGGTTTGTTAATGATCAAAGGGTGCTAAGTCACCCTTTTTTTGCGTAATACAGGAGTAAGCGCAGATGTTTCATTTTTTACCAGGAGTAAGATAAAGCATTGGCTATTCTTTAAGGGTGACTTAGTACCAGAGGTATTAAGTTGTTGCCTGAAGGTGGGACGACGCAGAGAGGATGCACAATTGTGCTGCGCCGTTCAGGTCAAAAAAAAGTGTCGCAACCTGATGTCGAAGATCAGTTGGAAGGGGTGACACCATAAAACAGGATGACAACCATGTCCGTTCGTATCGATAGAGACGTGATTAATGCGCTAATTGCAGGCCATTTTGCGGATCCTTTTTCCGTACTCGGTATGCACCAAACTGACGCTGGACTTGAAGTCCGCGCCCTATTACCTGACGCCACCGAAGTGTGGGTGATCGAACCCAAAACCGGACGCAAAGTCGGCAAGCTGGACTGCCTCGACTCTCGCGGTTTTTTCTGTGCTGTACTTCCCCGCCGTAAAAATTTCTTTCGCTATCAGTTGGCCGTTGTCTGGCATGGACAGCAGAATCTGATTGATGACCCTTATCGTTTTGGCCCGCTAATCCAGGATATGGATGCCTGGTTGCTATCTGAAGGTACGCACCTGCGACCTTACGAAACGCTGGGCGCGCATGCGGATACCATGGATGGCGTAACCGGTACGCGCTTCTCCGTATGGGCGCCTAACGCGCAACGTGTGTCAGTAGTAGGGCAGTTCAACTACTGGGATGGACGTCGCCACCCGATGCGCCTGCGCAAAGAAAGTGGTATCTGGGAGCTGTTTATCCCCGGTGCGCATAATGGTCAGCTGTATAAATACGAGATGATCGATGCGAACGGTAAGCTGCGCATTAAAGCGGATCCTTACGCCTTCGAAGCGCAAATGCGCCCGGAAACCGCGTCGCTTATCTGCGGTCTGCCGGAAAAAGTGGTGCAAACCGAAGAGCGCAAAAAAGCCAACCAGTTTGATGCGCCAATCTCCATCTATGAAGTGCACCTGGGCTCGTGGCGTCGTCATACCGACAATAACTTCTGGCTGAGTTATCGCGAACTGGCGGATCAACTGATCCCCTACGTGAAGTGGATGGGCTTTACCCATCTTGAGCTGCTGCCAATTAATGAACACCCGTTTGACGGTAGCTGGGGCTACCAGCCGACCGGTATGTATGCGCCGACCCGCCGTTTCGGCACGCGTGATGATTTCCGCTATTTTGTGAATGCCGCGCATCAGGCGGGGCTGAACGTCATTCTCGACTGGGTGCCGGGCCATTTCCCGTCGGACGACTTTGGTCTGGCAGAGTTTGATGGCACCAGGCTGTATGAGCACAGCGACCCACGCGAAGGATATCACCAGGATTGGAACACCCTGATCTACAACTATGGTCGCCGTGAAGTCAGCAACTACCTGGTCGGCAACGCCCTGTACTGGATTGAACGCTTTGGTATTGACGCGCTGCGCGTGGATGCCGTGGCTTCGATGATTTATCGCGACTACAGCCGTAAAGAAGGGGAATGGGTTCCGAACGAATTTGGCGGTCGTGAAAACCTCGAGGCTATTGAGTTTTTACGCAATACCAACCGTATTCTTGGCGAACAGGTGCCAGGTGCGGTGAGTATGGCGGAAGAGTCCACTGATTTTGCTGGTGTTTCAAGACCGCAGGACATGGGCGGTTTAGGGTTCTGGTATAAGTGGAACCTCGGCTGGATGCACGACACGCTGGATTACATGAAACTGGATCCGGTTCATCGTCAGTACCATCACGACAAGCTGACCTTCGGTATGCTGTACAACTACACCGAGAACTTTGTCCTGCCGTTGTCGCACGATGAAGTGGTGCACGGCAAGAAATCGATCCTCGATCGCATGCCGGGCGATGCGTGGCAGAAATTTGCCAACCTGCGTGCCTACTATGGCTGGATGTGGGCCTTCCCCGGCAAGAAATTGCTGTTTATGGGCAATGAGTTTGCTCAGGGACGCGAATGGAACCATGACGTCAGCCTCGACTGGCACCTGCTGGAAGGCGGCGACAACTGGCACCACGGCGTACAGCGTCTGGTGCGCGATCTGAACCTCACCTATCGTCATCACAAAGCGCTGCATGAGCTCGACTTTGATGGCTATGGCTTCGAATGGCTGGTGGTGGATGATAAAGAACGTTCGGTGCTGGCTTTCGTACGTCGTGACAAGGTGGGTAATGAAATCATCGTTATCAGCAACTTTACGCCAGTGCCGCGCCACGGCTATCGCTTCGGTATTAACCAGCCGGGCAAATGGCGTGAAATTCTCAATACCGACTCGATGCACTACCACGGCAGCAATACTGGAAATGGCGGCACGGTGCGCAGCGATGAGATCGCCAGTCATGGTCGGCAGCACTCACTGAGCCTTACGTTGCCGCCGCTGGCAACGGTCTGGCTGGTTCGGGAGGGGTAATGACGCAACTGGCAACCGGCAACGCCACTCCCCATGGCGCAACGTATGACGGCCATGGCGTCAATTTTACTCTCTTCTCAGCCCACGCTGAACGCGTTGAATTATGCGTATTTGACGAGGACGGTTGCGAACTCCGCTACGACCTGCCGGGGCGTAGCGGCGATGTCTGGCACGGCTATCTGGCCAACGCCCGTCCCGGTCTGCGCTATGGCTATCGTGTACATGGTCCGTGGCAACCACAGCAGGGCCACCGGTTTAATCCGGCGAAACTGCTGCTCGACCCTTGCGCGCGTCGGGTAGAGGGCGAGTTAAAAGATAACCCGCTGCTACACGGCGGGCTAAATGAACCGGATCACCATGATAACGCAGCCATCGCGCTGAAGGGCGTGGTGGTGTCCGACCATTATGACTGGGAGGATGATGCCCCACCGCGTACCCCGTGGGGCAATACCGTGATTTACGAAGCCCACGTCAAAGGGCTGACGTATTTGCATCCTGACTTGCCGGAAGAGATTCGCGGGACTTACAAAGCGTTGGGTCATCCGGTGATGCTCGCCTATTTCAAGCGCCTAGGCATTACCGCGCTGGAGCTGTTACCGGTGGCGCATTTCGCCAGCGAGCCGCGGCTTCAACGGCTGGGTCTGTCGAACTACTGGGGATACAACCCGGTGGCAATGTTCGCGTTACATCCGGCCTATGCCTGTTCGCCGGAGAGCGCACTCGATGAGTTTCGCGATGCGGTAAAAGCGCTGCACAAAGCGGGAATTGAGGTCATTCTCGACATCGTTTTGAACCACAGTGCCGAGCTGGATCTCGACGGCCCCGTCTTCTCACTGCGCGGAATTGATAACCGTAGCTATTATTGGATCAGGGATGATGGCGATTACTACAACTGGACCGGTTGTGGGAACACCCTCAATCTGAGCCATCCTGGCGTTGTGGAATACGCATGTGAATGCCTGCGCTACTGGGTTGAAACCTGCCATGTGGATGGCTTTCGCTTTGATTTGGCTTCCGTCATGGGGCGTACGCCTGCGTTTCGTCAGGATGCGCCGCTGTTTACCGCGATCCAAAACTGTCCGCTGCTCTCACGCGTTAAGCTGATTGCGGAACCGTGGGATATTGGTGAAGGCGGGTATCAGGTGGGGAATTTTCCCCCGCCGTTTGCCGAGTGGAATGACCATTTCCGCGATGCGACGCGACGCTTTTGGCTCCAGCGTAATCTCTCGTTGGGCGAGTTTGCCGGGCGTTTTGCCGCATCCAGCGATGTGTTTAAACGCCAGGGCCGCAAACCCAGTGCCACGGTGAATCTGGTGACCGCGCACGACGGTTTTACGCTACGCGACTGTGTTTGCTTCACAAATAAGCACAATGAAGCGAATGGTGAGGAAAATCGCGACGGTACTAGCAATAACTACAGCGACAATCATGGTAAAGAAGGATTAGGCGGCACGCTGGACCTGATTGAGCGGCGGCGTGACAGCATTCATGCGCTGTTAACCACGCTGTTGCTTTCCCAGGGGACGCCGATGTTGCTGGCGGGCGATGAGCATGGTCATAGCCAGCACGGCAACAATAACGCTTACTGTCAGGATAACGCCTTAACGTGGCTGGACTGGCAGCAGGCAAACAGTGGGTTAACCACATTTACTGCCGCGCTGATTCATCTGCGCCGGCAAATACCCGCATTAACGGGGGATTGCTGGTGGGAAGAGGGCGATGGCAATGTTCGTTGGCTGAATAAGTACGCACAACCCTTAAGTGCGGATGAGTGGCAAAACGGCCCGAGGCAGATGCAAATCCAGCTTTCAGACCGTTTCCTGATTGCAATAAACGCCACGCTTGAGGTGACAGATATCGTTTTACCTGAAGGGGAATGGCACGCTATTCCCCCATTTGCCGGAGAGGATAATCCGGTGCTTACGGCTGTCTGGCAGGGACCTGCGCACGGACTGTGTGTGTTCCAGAGAAGATAAAAAGGAGTTAGTCATGGTGAGTTTAGAGAAGAACGATCGTGTAATGTTGGCGCGCCAGCTGCCATTAAAATCTGTTGCCCTGATCCTGGCCGGTGGCCGCGGAACCCGTCTGAAAGATTTAACCAACAAACGTGCCAAGCCTGCCGTGCACTTTGGCGGTAAGTTCCGCATTATCGATTTTGCTTTATCCAACTGCATTAACTCCGGGATCCGCCGTATCGGCGTGATCACTCAGTACCAGTCCCACACGCTGGTGCAGCATATTCAGCGCGGCTGGTCGTTCTTCAGCGAAGAGATGAACGAGTTCGTCGATCTGCTGCCTGCCCAGCAGAGAATGCAGGGTGAAAATTGGTATCGCGGCACGGCGGACGCAGTGACCCAAAACCTGGACATCATTCGACGCTATAAAGCGGAATACGTGGTGATCCTCGCGGGCGATCATATTTATAAGCAGGACTACTCACGCATGCTGATCGACCACGTCGAGAAAGGCGCGCGCTGCACCGTGGCCTGTATGCCGGTGCCGATCGAAGAAGCCAGCGCGTTTGGTGTGATGGATGTGGACGACACCGATAAAATTATCGAGTTTGTTGAAAAACCAGCCAACCCGCCGGCGATGCCTGGCGATCCGACCAAATCGCTTGCCAGTATGGGGATCTACGTCTTCAACGCCGATTATCTGTATGAACTGCTGGCGGAAGATGATCTCGATGAAAAATCCAGTCACGATTTTGGCAAAGACATCATCCCAAAAATCACCGAAGCTGGCATGGCGTACGCACATCCATTCCCATTGTCCTGCGTGCAGTCTGACCCGGAATCCGAGCCGTACTGGCGCGATGTGGGAACACTGGAAGCCTACTGGAAAGCGAACCTTGATCTGGCTTCAGTGACGCCTGAACTGGATATGTACGACCAGGACTGGCCAATCCGTACGCATATGGAATCGCTGCCACCAGCGAAATTTGTTCAGGACCGTTCGGGTAGCCACGGAATGACGTTGAACTCGCTGGTTTCCGGCGGCTGTATTATTTCGGGTTCTGTGGTGGTGCAGTCCGTTCTGTTCCCGCGCGTGCGGGTGAATTCATTCTGTAACATTGATTCGGCAGTGTTGTTACCTGAAGTGTGGGTGGGACGTTCATGCCGCTTACGTCGCTGCATCATCGACCGCGCCTGCGTTATTCCTGAAGGCATGGTAATTGGTGAAAACGCGGAAGAAGATGCACGTCGCTTCTACCGTTCAGAGGAAGGTATTGTGCTGGTCACGCGTGAAATGCTGCGCAAACTGCAGATCAAACAGGAGCGATAATGCAGGTTTTACACGTATGTTCAGAGATGTTCCCCCTGTTAAAAACTGGGGGACTGGCGGATGTTCTTGGGGCGCTACCCGCAGCGCAAATAGCGGACGGTGTAGATGCCCGCGTACTGCTCCCGGCATTTCCTGATATCCGTCGCGGCATTCCCGATGCGCAGGTCGTGACGCGCCGGGATACCTTCGCTGGGCGGGTCACGCTTTTATTCGGTCACTACAACGGTGTCGGTATTTACCTGATTGACGCGCCGCATCTTTATGACCGTCCCGGTAGCCCGTATCACGACACTAACCTGTTTGCGTATACCGATAACGTGCTGCGTTTTGCGCTGTTGGGGTGGGGTGGCTGTGAAATGGCCTGCGGCTTTGACCCATTCTGGCGCCCGGATGTGGTGCACGCGCACGACTGGCATGCCGGCCTGGCTCCGGCGTATCTGGCGGCGCGCGGCCATCCGGCGAAATCGGTGTTCACCGTACACAACCTTGCGTATCAAGGCATGTTTTATGCAAAGCATATGGATGACATCCAATTGCCATGGTCGTTCTTTAACGTGCACGGACTGGAGTTTAACGGGCAGATTTCGTTCCTGAAAGCCGGGTTGTACTACGCCGACCACATTACGGCGGTCAGTCCGACCTACGCGCGGGAAATTACCGAACCGCAGTTCGCCTACGGCATGGAAGGTTTGTTGCAGCAGCGCCATCGCGAAGGGCGTCTTTCCGGCGTTCTGAACGGCGTAGATGAAAAAATCTGGAGCCCGGAAACCGATCTGCTGTTGGCGTCGCGCTATACGCGTGACACGCTGGAAGAGAAGGCGGAGAACAAACGTCAGCTACAGATCGCGATGGGACTTAAGGTTAATGACAAAGTGCCGCTGTTTGCCGTAGTCAGCCGCCTGACCAGCCAGAAAGGGTTGGATCTGGTGCTGGAAGCGCTGCCGGGGTTGTTAGAGCAGGGGGGACAACTGGCGTTACTTGGCGCGGGCGATCCGGTGTTGCAGGAAGGTTTCCTCGCCGCAGCGGCGGAACATCCGGGGCAGGTGGGCGTACAGATTGGTTATCACGAAGCCTTCTCGCATCGCATCATGGGTGGGGCCGACGTCATTTTGGTTCCCAGCCGTTTTGAGCCGTGTGGCTTAACGCAATTGTATGGACTGAAGTACGGCACGCTGCCGCTGGTGCGGCGCACCGGCGGGCTGGCTGATACGGTCTCTGACAGTTCGCTGGAAAACCTGGCGGACGGTATCGCCAGTGGGTTTGTATTTGAAGATAGTAATGCCTGGTCGCTGTTACGCGCGATCCGGCGTGCTTTCGTATTGTGGTCCCGGCCTTCGCTGTGGCGGTTTGTACAACGTCAGGCCATGACCATGGATTTTAGCTGGCAAGTCGCGGCGAAGTCATACCGTGAGCTTTACTATCGCTTGAAATAGATATCCAGGAATCACCTATATGAATGCTCCATTTACTTATGCATCGCCCACACTCAGCGTAGAGGCACTTAAGCATTCTATTGCCTACAAGCTGATGTTCACGATTGGTAAAGACCCGGTCATTGCCAATAAACATGAGTGGCTGAACGCCACGTTGTTCGCGGTGCGCGATCGTCTCGTGGAGCGCTGGCTGCGTTCTAACCGTGCGCAATTATCCCAGGAAACTCGTCAGGTCTATTACCTGTCAATGGAGTTTCTGATTGGGCGCACGCTTTCCAATGCACTGTTATCTTTGGGCATTTATGACGATGTTAAAAATGCGCTGGAAGGTATGGGGTTGGATCTTGAAGATCTGATCGATGAAGAAAACGACCCGGGTCTTGGCAACGGCGGTCTCGGGCGTCTGGCGGCCTGTTTCCTGGACTCGCTGGCAACGCTTGGGCTGCCGGGACGCGGCTACGGTATTCGTTATGATTACGGCATGTTCAAGCAGAACATTGTCGATGGCCGACAGAAAGAGTCGCCGGACTACTGGCTGGAATACGGCAACCCATGGGAGTTCAAACGCCACAATACGCGCTACAAAGTACGCTTTGGCGGGCGTATACAGCAGGAAGGCAAGAAAACGCGCTGGATAGAAACCGAAGAGATCCTCGCGGTTGCCTACGACCAGATTATCCCCGGTTACGACACCGACGCCACCAACACGCTGCGCCTGTGGAGTGCCCAGGCCAGTAGCGAGATCAATCTTGGGAAATTCAACCAGGGCGACTATTTTGCGGCGGTGGAAGATAAAAACCACTCCGAGAACGTCTCCCGTGTGCTTTACCCGGATGACTCCACCTATTCAGGACGCGAACTGCGCTTGCGCCAGGAGTATTTCCTGGTCTCCTCCACAGTGCAGGACATTCTGAATCGTCATTATCAACTGCACAAAACCTACGATAACCTGGCGGATAAAATAGCTATTCACCTCAACGACACCCATCCGGTGCTGTCGATCCCTGAGCTGATGCGCTTGCTAATCGATGAGCACAAATTCAGCTGGGACGACGCGTTTGAGGTCTGTTGCCAGGTCTTCTCGTATACCAACCACACCTTGATGAGCGAAGCGCTGGAGACATGGCCTGTTGATATGCTGGGCAAAATCCTGCCGCGTCATCTGCAAATCATCTTTGAGATCAATGACTACTTCCTGAAGACGCTTCAGGAACAGTATCCGAACGACACCGCTCTACTGGGGCGGACGTCGATCATCGATGAATCCAACGGCCGCCGGGTGCGTATGGCATGGCTGGCGGTAGTGGTAAGCCACAAGGTTAACGGTGTTTCCGAGCTGCACTCCAACCTGATGGTGCAGTCGCTGTTTGCTGACTTTGCGAAGATCTTCCCGACCCGATTCTGTAACGTTACCAACGGCGTGACGCCGCGTCGCTGGCTGGCACTGGCTAACCCGCCGCTCTCCGAGGTGCTGGATGAGAATATTGGCCGCACCTGGCGTACCGATCTCAGCCAGCTAAGCGAGCTTGAACAGCACTGTGATTTCCCGTTGGTGAACCAGGCGGTACGCCGAGCGAAGCTGGAGAACAAAAAGCGTCTGGCCACGCTTATTGCCCAGCAGCTTAACGTGGTGGTGAATCCGAAATCGCTGTTTGATGTGCAGATCAAACGTATTCATGAATACAAACGCCAGCTGATGAACGTGCTGCATGTGATCACCCGCTACAATCGCATGAAGGCCGATCCTGACGCTGAGTGGGTGCCGCGCGTGAATATCTTCGCCGGTAAAGCGGCTTCGGCCTATTACATGGCGAAGCACATCATTCATCTGATCAACGATGTCGCGAAAGTGATCAATAACGATCCGCAAATTGGCGACAAACTGAAAGTGGTGTTTATCCCGAACTACAGTGTCAGCCTGGCACAGGTGATAATTCCTGCTGCCGACCTGTCTGAGCAGATTTCACTAGCTGGGACCGAAGCCTCCGGGACCAGTAACATGAAATTTGCGCTGAACGGCGCGTTGACCATCGGTACGCTGGATGGTGCCAACGTCGAGATGCTGGAACATGTGGGCGCAGAAAATATCTTTATCTTTGGTAATACGGCGGAAGAAGTTGAAGCCTTACGTAGTCAGGGCTACAAGCCGCGTGAATATTACGAGAAAGACGAAGAGCTGCACCAGGTGCTGACGCAGATCGGCAGTGGCGTATTCAGCCCAGAGGAGCCGGGACGCTATCGCGACCTGGTGGACTCATTGATCAACTTTGGCGACCACTATCAGGTGCTGGCGGATTATCGCAGTTACGTTGATTGTCAGGATAAGGTTGATGAACTGTATCGTCACCCGGAAGAGTGGACTACCAGGTCGATGATTAATATCGCCAACATGGGCTACTTCTCATCTGACAGGACGATCAAAGAGTACGCCGAAAACATCTGGCATATTGATTCGGTGCGGTTGTAACTATTACACGGCTGCTAATATAATCTGTTCAGGCAGTAGCGAATGTCGTTACTGCCTTTATTTTTTACTAATGTGCTAGCAATAACAGTTTTGATATTGCAAATCTTATTTAGATGGATTGAAAGTATGAGCAAAGGGAAAAAACACTCGATTAGACAGGCAGCTAGAGGCGTATTGTTGGCTATTGTTAGTACCGGTCTATTATCTGGATGTATGACGATGATGCTTGATGACAGTACTCAGGGAATATCATCCACTTCAAAAAAATGGCGCTCTGATGAGATCAGAGGGTTATCTCTTGCTGAGAATACAAATGGTGAGAAGGGATGGGTCTTTATTGGCAGAAGCTTTGATTACTTGCTGTATAAGGGAGGGGATGAAATTATAAATCTGCTGAATAATAAGAATATTCATCGTGAGCAATTATCAGTAGATGAACATGCTAATTTTGCTATTGATACAAGTAAGAAAAATTTCACTGGTTTGTTAAAAATTAATTATCAGGCTCAGAATGAGGATGATAAAAAACAAATCCTTGAGAAAGGATTCTCATGTATAAAAAATGATTGTCAGCGTACGTATAATGGGCTTGAAGGTACGATCCATAAAAAGAATGTTGAGCAAGACCCTAGAAAAATAATGAAGTTTTATCATCCTTTTACCGTTGAGTTTGTAAAATATCAATACTCTTCAAATCAAGGAAAATGGATTCTGGCCCCTTTTACAGTTGCTCTGGATGTTGTCACTGCGCCACTACAGTTACTGGCATTCAGTATTATTGCTCCTAATTTGGGAAGAATTGGTGGCAAATAACCTTACGTGATCGTGATAGTGACATATCTGCAACGTTATTTTGCTGTTGAAACCTTTCGCTACCCACCATCCGGCAAAATGCCCGGGGGGGCTTCGCTTGCCCGGCCTACGTTTATGCACTTTTGTAGTTATGCACTTTTGTAGGCCGGATAAGGCGTCAGCCGCCACCCGGCATTTTTATCAGGACGCCAGCGACAGTTGGCGCTTCTCAATGTATTCAGCCAGCCACTGGGTCATGCGCGACTGCTGCTCGGCGTTCAGCCACATCCCTTCTTTCGTACGACGCCACAGCGCATCGTCTGCACGACGAACCCATTCGTGGTCAACCAGATACTTCAGTTCGGCCTCATAGAACTCGTGGCCGAAGTCTTCACCTAACTCGGCAAGCGAGGTGGCTTCGCCGATAATCCATTCGGTATTGCTGCCGTAGGTGCGTGAATAATGGCGCGCCAGCGACTCGGTCAGGAACGGGTAGCGACGGCGCAGTTTGGCCGCGTAATCTTCGCGATCGCCGCCGATGTCTCCGCCTGGGAGAACGCACTCTTTGGTCCACGCCGGACCGATGCCCTGATAGTACGACGCCAGTTTTTCCATCGCGTGCTCAGCCAGCTTACGATAGGTCGTCAGCTTACCGCCAAAGACCGACAGCAGCGGCGCTTTGCCGTTTTCGTCGTGGATATCCAGCGTGTAATCACGGGTGATTGCCTGCGGTGAGTCGGACTCATCGTCGCACAACGGACGCACGCCCGAGTAAGTCCAGACGATATCATCACGGCCCAGTTGTTTCTTAAAGTGTGCGTTGTAGACCTTAAGCAGGTAATTGATTTCACTCTCATCAATTTTCACTGCTTTCGGGTCGCCTTTGTATTCGACGTCAGTCGTCCCGATGATTGAGAATTCGTCCATCCATGGGATGACAAACACAATACGTTTATCTTCGTTTTGCAGAATATAAGCTTGCTTCTGGGTATGGACGCGTGGCACCACGATGTGGCTGCCTTTAATCAGGCGAATACCGTACGGTGATGGCAGATGCATGCCGTCGTCGAAGAACTCTTTCACCCACGGGCCGGTGGCGTTGACCAGACCACGCGCCTGCCAGGTGTGCTTTTTGCCGGTATCAATATCTTCAGCTTCCACAATCCACAAACCGTTTTCACGGCGAGCGGAAGTGGCACGCGTGCGGGTTAACACCTCTCCGCCTTTACGTACGACCATTTGGGCGTTTGCCAAAACCAGTCGTGCATCGTCTACCCAGCAGTCAGAATATTCGAAACCGCGCACAATCTCAGGTTTCATTACAGAATCCGCGCCAAAACGCAAACCGGTAGAACCTGGTAAACTGGTGCGTTTGCCCAGATGATCGTACATAAACAGACCAATACGAATCATCCACGCCGGACGCAGGTGCGGGCGATGGGGCAGTCGAAAGCGCATCGGGAAGGCGATATGCGGTGCCATTTTCAACAGCACTTCACGCTCGGCCAGCGCTTCACTCACCAGTCGAAATTCATAGTGTTCCAGGTAGCGCAGGCCACCGTGGATGAGTTTGGAGCTGGCGGAAGAGGTGGCACAGGCTAAATCCTGCGCTTCCAGCATCAGCACGGATAAACCGCGTCCAGCGGCATCTGCCGCGATACCGGCACCGTTGATGCCTCCACCTATCACAATCAGATCTTTGGTTTCCATGCTGGCCTCTCGCACTTTCGTTATAGCTCATTAATGTTCGTTATCGAGCATAATAGCAAAGAATTGCGCTATTGGTAACATCGGATAAACAATTTACAGTGATACATATAACATTATGGCGTTTAACTGCCGTCGGGACGTACACTTAGAAGTAACATGTCTGAAAAGCGTCACCTGCAATATTAAGAAGAGAGAGCAATGGATCAGTTTGAATGTATTAATGTCGAAGAAGCGCATCAGAAGCTGAATCAGGGCGCTGCGGTGCTAGTGGATATCCGCGACCCGCAAAGCTATGCGATGGGGCACGCCCCGCAGGCGTTTCATCTGACGAACGACACGCTTGGGTTATTTATGCGTGAGCATGATTTTGACACCACTGTGTTAGTAATGTGTTATCACGGCAACAGCAGTAAAGGCGCGGCGCAATATCTTCTTCAGCAAGGCTATGACGCGGTTTACAGCGTTGACGGCGGCTTCGACGCCTGGCATCGACATTTTCCGGCAGAAGTGGCATACGGTTCGTAAGCTAACAAAGATGCAGCCTGAAACAGGCAGGGTCTATATACTGTCCTCTTTTGTGTGGAATAAGCGACAGCAACCATGTTGATGATTACCTCTTTTGCTAACCCCCGCGTGGCGCAGGCATTTGTTGATTATATGGCGACACAGGGCGTTATCCTGACAATTCAACAACATCAGCAAACGGAT
This sequence comes from Citrobacter meridianamericanus, assembly GCF_041320245.1. NCBI lineage: Bacteria > Pseudomonadati > Pseudomonadota > Gammaproteobacteria > Enterobacterales > Enterobacteriaceae > Citrobacter > Citrobacter meridianamericanus. Next base: position 358,462 of record NZ_CP101036.1, read on the forward strand.
GTCTGGCTGGCGGATGAGTCCCAGGCCGAGCGCGTACGCGCCGAACTGGCGCAATTTCTGGAGAACCCGGGCGACCCGCGTTACCTCGCGGCAAGCTGGCAGTCGGGTCAGACCGACAGCGGTTTACGCTATCAGCGTTATCCTTTCCTTGCCACATTGCGCGAACGTGCAGGCCCGGTAACCTGGATAGTGATGGCCGCATGCGTGCTGGTGTTTATCGCGATGAACGCGCTGGGCGACCAGGCGGTAATGCTCTGGCTGGCATGGCCGTTTGATCCTTCGCTGAAATTTGAATTCTGGCGTTATTTCACCCACGCTTTTATGCACTTCTCGCTGATGCATATTCTGTTCAACCTGCTGTGGTGGTGGTATCTCGGCGGCGCGGTGGAAAAACGTCTGGGTAGCGGAAAACTGATAGTCATTACCGTGATTAGCGCCCTGCTGAGCGGGTATGTTCAGCAGAAGTTTAGCGGCCCGTGGTTTGGTGGGTTGTCTGGCGTGGTATATGCGCTGATGGGCTACGTGTGGTTGCGCGGCGAGCGCGATCCGCAAAGCGGTATTTTCCTGCAGCGTGGTTTGATTATCTTTGCTTTGATCTGGATTGTTGCCGGCTGGTTTGATGTGTTCGGTATGTCGATGGCGAATGGCGCACATATCGCCGGGCTGGCCGTGGGTCTGGCAATGGCGTTTGCTGATACTATTCATGTGCGAAAACGAACGTAGAAATTCGCCTGTAGGTAATCTTATTTGCCTGTATGAGCCAGGGCAGTGCTCAAAATCCTCACGTACCGTAAGTACGCTGCGGTTTCTGCGCGCTGGCCATGCCCAGACGGCCTGCAACGATAACGCCTGATAGACGAATTCTATATTTTCAGGGAACTATAATGAAACAAACACAACGACATGACGCGATCATCGAACTGGTAAAGAAACAAGGATACGTCAGCACCGAGGAGCTGGTGGAGCATTTTTCCGTCAGCCCACAGACGATTCGCCGCGATCTCAACGATCTGGCCGATCAGAATATGATTTTGCGACATCACGGCGGCGCGGCGCTGCCATCCAGCTCGGTCAATACCCCGTGGCATGACCGTAAAGCGACGCAGACGGCTGAAAAAGAGCGCATTGCCCGCAAAGTCGCCACGCAGATCCCGAACGGCTCGACGCTATTTATTGATATCGGCACTACCCCGGAAGCGGTGGCCCACGCGCTGCTCAGTCACAGCAATTTACGCATTGTGACCAACAACCTCAATGTGGCGAATACCCTGATGGCGAAAGAGGATTTCCGTATTATTCTGGCGGGTGGCGAACTGCGTAGCCGTGACGGCGGTATTATGGGCGAAGCGACCCTCGACTTTATTTCTCAGTTCCGTCTGGATTTCGGCATTTTAGGCATCAGCGGCATCGACAGCGATGGTTCCCTGCTGGAATTTGATTATCACGAAGTCCGCACCAAACGCGCGATTATTGAGAATTCACGCCATGTGATGCTGGTGGTGGATCACTCGAAGTTTGGTCGTAACGCGATGGTGAATATGGGCAGTATCAGCATGGTGGATGCGGTGTATACTGACACGCTACCGCCCGCAGGCGTGATGCAGGTGATCGCTGACCATCATATTCAGTTAGAGCTGTGCTAAGTTAATTACAGGCCTGATTAGCATCGCTCGTCAGGCTCTCACTACACCCCATATCCCATCATCTTCAGCAGCTTCTGCGCATGTTGCACTGCATCCTGGCGATGTGCGACGCCGAGCTTTTGGTACAAATTGCGGATGTGCGTCTTGATAGTCGTTGCCGCGACGGCCAGCTCTCCGGCGATCTGCTCGTTGCTGTAGCCCGAATAAATCAGTCCCAAAACTTGCCATTCGCGCTGGGTCAGCGGGCTGGTGCGGATAAGCTCCGGTACTTCCGGGTGCGTAAGCAGACGCTCAACGAACCCTTCATCGAAGTGGGCGAATTTATGGCGATGGTGCTGGTTAATCTCACGCAAAATGCGTTGGGCGCGATGCTGATCGAGTTCCGGCAGCGTATTGAGCTGAATCAGCTGACGCAGTTGCTGCGCCATAGCCTCACCTTCGATAACAAAGTGACTGATAAACCCGGTGCGGTTCGCCAGCTGTAACGCGTCGAGTAACACGCGCTGTGCGTCATTTTTGCGCCCTGCCTGCCAGTACAACTGATTAAGCAGTAGCAGGTTGCGGTTCAGATCGCTCATCAGGCGCAGATTGCGCGCATTTTCATTCAACTCTTCCAGCACAATCTCAGCCGGTTCAAATTCGCCCAGCAGGATCTGCGCGCGGGCGATGTTGCGCCATTGGCCTTGCAGGAAGTGGTTATTGGCGAATTCCGGTTTCGGCGTGTGGCGCAGCCAGTTGGCGGCTGAATTTTTGTCGCCGACCATTTGCCAGTAAATCACCCGGACTTTATCAGCGTTCGAGATCCAGTCGCTGTGATAGTGGCCATTACCCAGCAGGTTTTCCAGACGGTTGAGCAGGCTACGCGCGTTGTCCAGATCGCCCCGCGCCAGCGAACACTGAACCAGCAGTGCCAGGCACTGTAGCTGCTGCTGCGGCTGGAAAGTGGAAAGCAGTTCAATACCCGAGCGGGCAGACGCTTCCGCTTCGTCCAGGCGCGCCCATGCCCACAGGAGCTGCGCACGGATGCGCACCAGGAACTCGTGCATCGGTAGCTGTTCGAGATGCTGCTCTTTGATCAACTGGAACGCTTTTTCCTGGATTTCCCAGGCGGCCTGCAAAAAGCCCTGGGCAAACAAGATTTCACTTTGCTGAATAAGACTCCACAGGGCGTAATGCCAGACGTCATGATGGCGCGCCATTTGTTCGGTTTGCTGCATCAACGCCAGAGAACGCGTGAGGTCGCCCTTACAGTGCAGAACTTCGCCGTGCACCGAGGTGGCGACGATTCGGCTGTAGAACCAGGCGATGGGTAGCTCATCCAGTGCCAGTTTCGCCAGACGCTCGGCTTCATCAGGATTTCCGTCGTTAATCGCGACCTGCGCTCGCAGGGCGTTAAATTCGGCATGCAGCGTCGGCTCCATGTCGCCTTTCATTTCCTGCTCAGCGCGTGCCAGCAGGGTATTCACCTCGCTGTAGCGGTGCTGGCTTTGCATCAGCCACGCTTGCAGCAGAACCAGACGCGGATTTTCCAGCAGGCTTTCCCATGGCAGCGCTTTCAGGGATTCTTCCAGTAGCGTCAGCTCACTGTGGTTAAACAGTCCCCACGCATGGTTAAGCAGGATATCGCGCAGCATATGGGCATCGCCTGCCGCCAGCGCATGGTGGATAGCTTCGCTGGGAAAACCTTGCGCCATCCAGCTTTCAGCAGCCGCGCGGTGTATTTCGGGCAGTTCGCTCGCCAGTTCCCACTGACAGCGTTGACGTAAAAAGCTGCCAAACAGCGGGTGATAGCTGAACCATTCACCGACGTCATCCATCCGCTGCAGAAATAATCCCTGGCGCTCGATCTCCTCCAGCCGCATCTGGCCATTTTCTTCCCCGGTAACCCGGACGATCAGCGCGTCGTTCATGGAGCGCAGAATGGCGCTTTTCAGCAGGAAGTGACGGGTGCCGAGGTCAACGCTGTCCAGCACTTCATCAACCAGATAATCGGACAAATGGCTGGCGTTTATCCCCGCGAGGCGGCGTGCGGACTGGTGTGCAGAATGGTTGTTCTGGCGGGCGGAGAGGGCAATCAGCTGTAACGCCGTGGCCCAGCCCGCAACGTCGTCGCACATTCGACTGCTTTCCGCTGCTTCGATAGGAGAAGACAAACGGCGATCGAAAAATTGTTTGGCTTCCTGGTGGTTAAACGCCAGTTGCTGGCTGCCTATCTCCAGCAACTGATCGCGTACTCGCAGGTTGGCAATGCCCAACTGTGGGAGATTGCGCGACAACACGACCAGCGTGAGATTTTCAGGCTGGTGACGCAGGAAGAAACGCATCGCTTCGTGGATAGCTGGGTTGGAGATCAGATGATAATCGTCCACCACCAGGTAGAGTGGGCGATGCCACTCGGCCAGTTCAATAAATAGCTGTGCAAACAGTGACGTCAGACTGGCGTATTGGCGCTTTTGCACCATCGCTTCGCTGGTGGTGCAGTGTCCACCGGTTGCCTGCTGAATAGCGGCGATCAGATAGCTGGCAAAACGCTCTTGTTGATTATCGCCTTCATCCAGTGAGTACCAGCCTAAGTCGTTCTTCCCCGCTGCCCATTGTGAGACCAGCGTCGTTTTTCCATAGCCAGCGGGACTTGTTATCAGGGCAAGCCTGAAATTATTCACGCCGGAAAGTTTAGCCAACAGGCGCTCGCGGACCACCGTATGGTCGAGTCGAACCGGACGACTTAATTTAGACGGAATCAACATATGTTTGTCACTTCACTGTGTGAACATGGGGGAAGAATGATTTTTTTTGCGCTTCGTAATTAATGGGTATAAGGTCGGCCAGATTAATGTTTTATGCAAGCTAAGCGGCCTTTTTGTGTGTCTGATTTTGCACTATGTCACAAATCTATACATCTATTGCAATAATTACTTTAAAGAGTCGCAACAGGCGTGGTGACTGGATCCGTCGCGATTTTTACGATGCGTAAAAACCCCATCTCTTTGCAAGGTTATTCGGTGGGTTAATAAAAATGTCCGAATTTTGTGGCCGATTTAAAGTTTTTATGTGAATCATCTTATTCATCACAGGTGTTTCAGGTTAGAAACTATTTCTCTGTTTACACATTGTTTCCCATCGTCACCCCTCTATTTGATATTGTCGATTAATTGCCCGGTAATAAGGGGGACGCCGTGGCCCATGGGTGATTACGCTTCCCTTTAAGCGGTGTCGATCACACTTTTATGCTCATCCCCGCTCCTCCTCCCTGCCTAATCCGTGCCAGGATGAGGAATGTCAACAACGAGCCAGGCAAACTAGCGATAACGTTGTTTTATTACCTAAGGATCTGGAACCCCTATGTCACAGCCTACTTTCAATAAAGATCAATTTCAGGCTGCCCTGACGCGTCAGTGGCAGCGCTTCGGTTTACTGTCGGCTCAAGAAATGACGTCACGCCAGTGGTGGCAGGCAGTGAGTGGGGCGTTGGCTGAGTTACTCAGCGCCCAGCCTGCGGCTAAGCCGGCAAAAAACCAGCGTCATGTTAACTACATCTCGATGGAGTTTTTGATTGGCCGTCTGACCGGCAACAACTTACTCAACCTCGGCTGGTATCAGGGGGTGAGCGATGAGCTTAAAGCGCATGACGTCAACCTGACCGATCTGCTTGAAGAAGAGATCGATCCGGCGTTGGGTAACGGTGGGTTGGGGCGTCTGGCAGCCTGCTTCCTCGATTCGATGGCGACTGTCGGCCAGTCGGCGACGGGTTATGGCCTCAACTATCAATACGGCCTGTTCCGTCAGTCCTTTGCCGATGGGCAGCAGATGGAAGCCCCGGACGACTGGCATCGCGGCAGCTATCCGTGGTTCCGTCACAACGAAGCGCTGGATGTGCAGGTAGGGATTGGCGGCAAGGTCAGCAAACAAGGCCACTGGGAGCCGGGATTCATCATCACCGGTCAGGCCTGGGATCTACCGGTTCTCGGCTACCGTAATGGCGTGGCGCAGCCGCTGCGTTTGTGGCAGGCCAGCCACGCGCATCCGTTTAACCTGACAAAATTCAACGACGGTGATTTCCTGCGCGCAGAGCAGCAGGGTATCGACGCCGAAAAACTGACCAAAGTGCTGTATCCTAACGACAACCACACGGCAGGTAAAAAGCTGCGCCTGATGCAGCAGTACTTCCAGTGCGCCTGCTCCGTAGCCGATATTCTGCGCCGCCATCATCTGGCTGGGCGTAAACTTCATGAGCTGGCTGATTTTGAAGTTATCCAGCTCAACGATACTCACCCGACCATCGCTATTCCCGAGCTGTTGCGTGTACTGATTGATGAGCACCAGATGAGCTGGGACGATGCGTGGGCCATCACCAGCAAAACCTTTGCTTATACCAACCATACTCTGATGCCAGAGGCGCTGGAGTGCTGGGACGAGAAGCTGGTGAAAGCGCTACTGCCGCGCCATATGCAAATCATCAAAGAGATTAACGACCGCTTTAAGATGTTGGTCGATAAAACCTGGCCGGGTGATGCTGAAGTCTGGGCGAAGCTGGCGGTGGTACATAACAAACAGGTGCGCATGGCCAACATGTGTGTGGTCAGCGGCTTTGCGGTTAACGGTGTGGCGGCACTGCACTCCGATCTGGTGGTGAAAGATCTGTTCCCGGAATATCACCAACTGTGGCCGAACAAATTCCACAACGTCACTAATGGGATTACCCCACGTCGCTGGATTAAGCAGTGCAACCCGGCGCTTGCCGCGCTGTTGGATAAATCGCTGAAAAAAGAGTGGGCCAACGATCTCGACCAGCTGATTAATCTGGAAAAATACGCCGACGACGCGAAGTTCCGTCAGCAGTATCGTGACATCAAGCTGGCGAACAAAGCGCGTCTGGTGAAGTTTATTAAAGCGCGTACCGGTATTGAAATAACGACTAACGCGATTTTTGATATTCAGATCAAACGCCTGCATGAGTACAAGCGTCAGCACCTGAACCTGCTGCATATTCTGGCGTTGTACAAAGAAATTCGTGAGAACCCGCAGGCCGATCGCGTGCCGCGCGTATTCCTGTTTGGCGCGAAAGCCGCGCCGGGTTACTACCTGGCGAAAAATATCATCTTCGCCATCAATAAGGTGGCGGAAACCATCAATAACGACCCGCAAGTGGGTGACAAGCTGAAAGTCGTGTTCCTGCCGGATTATTGTGTCTCGGCGGCGGAAATGCTGATCCCGGCGGCGGATATCTCCGAGCAGATCTCAACAGCAGGGAAAGAGGCTTCCGGCACCGGCAACATGAAGCTGGCGCTGAACGGTGCCTTAACCGTCGGTACGCTGGATGGTGCAAACGTCGAAATCGCCGAAAAAGTGGGCGACGAGAATATCTTTATCTTTGGTCATACTGTGGAAGAGGTGAAGGCGCTCAAGGCCAAAGGTTACGATCCGGTGAAATGGCGTAAGAAAGACAAAGTACTGGATGCGGTCCTGAAAGAGCTGGAAAGCGGGAAATACAGCGACGGCGACAAACATGCTTTTGACCAGATGCTGCACAGTATCGGCAAGCAGGGCGGTGACCCGTATCTGGTGATGGCAGACTTCGCGGCTTACGTTGAAGCGCAGAAGCAGGTTGACGTGTTGTATCGTGACCAGGAAGCCTGGACCCGGGCGGCGATTCTGAATACTGCCCGTTGCGGCATGTTCAGTTCAGATCGCTCCATCCGCGATTATCAGGCGCGTATCTGGCAGGCGAAACGTTAAGGAATTGCGATGGAAAGCAAACGTCTGGATAATGCCGCGCTGGCGGCGGGGATCAGCCCCAATTACATTAATGCCCACGGTAAACCGCAGTCTATTGGTACCGAAACCAAGCGGCGTTTGCTTGACGCCATGCATCGCACCACCGCCGCCACTCCGGTGGCGGTGACCCCAGTGCCGAATGTCATGGTTTATACCGCCGGTAAGAAAATGCCGCTGGCGGTTGAGGGAAGCGGAGAGTTTACCTGGCTGCTGACTACCGAAGAGGGCGTGCAGCACAAAGGGCATGCCGTCGGTGGTAAATCTTTCAACCTTCCGGCCAGGCTGCCGGAGGGATATCACACGCTGACCTTGACCCAGGGTGAGCTGCGTAGCCATTGTCGCGTCATCGTGGCGCCAAAACGCTGTTATGAACCGCAGGCGCTGTTAGCCGGGCAGAAGCTGTGGGGCGCATGCGTTCAGCTCTACACCTTGCGTTCAGAAAAAAACTGGGGGATTGGCGACTTTGGCGATTTGCGCGCCATGCTGGTGGATGTGGCGCAACGCGGCGGCGCGTTTATCGGGCTCAATCCGATTCATGCGCTGTACCCGGCGAACCCGGAGAGCGCCAGCCCGTACAGCCCGTCGTCACGTCGCTGGCTGAACGTTATTTATATTGATGTTAACGCAGTAGATGATTTCCGCCTGAGTAAAGAGGCGCAGGCCTGGTGGCAGAAACCCGCGACTCAGCAAGCGCTGCAACGCGCGCGCGATAGTGAATGGGTTGATTACTCTACCGTTACCGTCCTGAAGATGACCGCGTTACGTATGGCATGGAAAAATTTCTCTGCACGTGACGATGAGCAGATGGCGGCATTTCGCCAGTTTGTCACTCGGGAGGGATATAGCCTGTACTGGCAGGCAGCCTTTGACGCGCTGCATGCGCATCAGGTGCAAGAGGATGCATTGCGCTGGGGCTGGCCGGTGTGGCCGCAGGCACTCCAGTCGGTGGACTCACCGGAAGTAAAACGCTTCTGCGAAGCACATCGTGACGATGTGGATTTCTATCTGTGGTTACAGTGGTTGGCGTATACCCAGTTTGCTGACTGCTGGAAAACCAGCCAAAGTTTTGCGATGCCGATTGGACTGTATCGCGATCTGGCGGTTGGTGTGGCCGAAGGCGGGGCGGAAACCTGGTGCGACCGCGAGCTGTATTGCCTGAAAGCCTCGGTTGGCGCTCCGCCGGATATTCTCGGTCCGCTCGGGCAAAACTGGGGGCTGCCGCCGATGGATCCGCACATCATCACGGCACGCGCCTACGAACCGTTTATCGAACTGCTGCGCGCCAATATGCAGAACTGCGGCGCGCTGCGTATCGACCATGTTATGTCGATGCTGCGTCTGTGGTGGATCCCCTACGGTGAAACTGCCGATCACGGCGCTTACGTGCACTATCCGGTCGATGACCTGCTTTCAATTCTGGCGCTGGAAAGTAAACGTCATCATTGCATGGTAATTGGTGAGGATCTGGGTACCGTGCCGGTAGAAATCGTCAGCAAGCTGCGCGACAGCGGCGTGTACTCCTATAAAGTGCTTTATTTTGAGAATGACCATGAGAAAAACTTCCGTGCGCCGAAAGCGTACCCGGAACAATCAATGGCAGTCGCGGCGACGCATGACCTTCCTACGCTTAAAGGTTATTGGGATAGCGGCGATCTGACGCTGGGTAAGGCGCTGGGCCTGTACCCGGATGAGGTTGTGCTGCGTGGGTTGTATCAGGACCGAGAACTGGCGAAGCAGGGGCTGCTGGACGCGTTGCACAAGTACGGCTGTTTGCCAAAACGTGCTGGTCACAAGGCGTCACTGATGTCGATGACGCCGATTCTTAATCGCGGCATGCAACGCTACATCGCTGACAGCAACAGTGCGCTGCTGGGCCTACAACCGGAAGACTGGTTGGATATGGCTGAACCGGTCAACATTCCGGGGACCAGCGACCAGTACAAAAACTGGCGGCGTAAGCTCACCGCCACGCTGGAGCAGATGTTTGCCGATGAGAGAGTGAACAAGCTGATTAAGGATTTGGATAAGCGGCGAAAAGCGGCCGCGAAGAAGAAGTAAAAAAGCCGGGGATTCCCCGGCTTTTTTTGTCTGAAACGTGTGTTGTTAAACTACCATACCCAGCAGCAGACACCCTACCAGGCCGCAGACGGAGATAATGGTTTCCAGCATTGACCATGACTTGATGGTTTCACCGATAGTCAGGTTGAAGTACTCCTTGAACAGCCAGAAGCCTGGATCGTTCACGTGGGAGAAGATGACCGAACCGGAACCCACCGCAATAACCATTAGCTCAGGGCTTACGCCGGTCGTTGCAATCAGTGGTGCCACAATCCCGCCTGCGGTGATTGCTGCAACAGTTGCAGAACCCAGTGCGATACGCAGGACCGCCGCGATAGACCATGCCATCAGAAGTGGAGACACGTTAGAGCCGTGCATCATTGATGCAATGTATTTGTCCACGCCGCTATCAACCAGGACCTGTTTGAAGGCACCGCCGCCGCCGATGATCAACAGCATCATCGCAATGATTTTGATTGAGGACACCAGCGTGTCGTTAATCTGATCCATCGAACGTCCACGGTTCAGACCAAACGTGAACATCGCAATCAGCACCGCGATAAGCGTTGCCATAACCGGGTCACCGAGGAATTCTGCAACCGTCAGGAAAGCATGACCTTTCGGCAGAATCATCTCCGCCACGGCACGCATCGCCATCAGGATCACCGGTACCAGAGAGGTCCAGACGCTGACGCCAAAGCCAGGCATCTCTTCTTCAGTGAAGGTTTTTGCGCTGTACAGACCTTCCGGGATCGGCTTGTCGATACCTTTCAGGAAACGTGCGTATACCGGACCGGCGAGAATAACGGTCGGGATTGCCAGAATCGTACCAAACAGCAGGGTTTTGCCCATATCTGCATGGAAAATAGTGGCGATAGCCGTCGGACCCGGGTGCGGTGGCAGGAAGCCGTGCGTTACGGACAGCGCCGCAGCCATCGGCACGCCAACGTACAACAGCGGGATGTTGGCAGCTGCGGCAATGGTGAACACCAGCGGCAGCATCAGTACGAAACCAACTTCGTAGAACAAGGCAAAACCAACGGTGAAGCCGGTTAATACCACCGCCCACTGAATATGTTTTTTGCCGAATTTAGCAATCAGGGTGGTTGCGATGCGCTGTGCGCCGCCGCAGTCCGCCAGCATTTTGCCCAGCATGGCGCCAAAACCCATAATCAGGGCGAGGCTGCCAAGGGTTCCGCCGACGCCGGCTTTAATCGAACCGATGACTTTATCCAGTGGCATCCCTTGCATCAATCCGACAGCAAGCGCCACCAGGACGAGAGCGATGAAACCGTTCATTTTGAAACGGATCATCAGGAGGAGTAACAAGATTACACCGATAGCAACGATGACTAATGGCATGATTTACCTGGCCTTAACTTTGTTATGGGTAACGTCAGTGTTTAGATGACAAATTCCGATTGTCCCGACCGGGAACAGAGTATTCTCAGCACCAATGCTGGTTGCCTGCAAAACTAATCAGTTTAGCGGACTATTATGTGTGTGTTAGGTGCTGATACGAATGATACGGGTAACATATGGCGCTTGAAAATCACCTGGGCAGGCAAAATTTAAATTATGAGAGGCTGGTCAAATTATGAGGAAGATTGTTGCAGGAGATATGCGAAGAATTTTCGACCCGGCAGGGATTAGGCTACCGGGCAAATACAGACGGGCTTAGTAGTAAGAGTGTTCGCCACGCTGGTGTTCGGTTAAATCGCGAACGCCTTTCAGTTCAGGGAATTCAGCCAGCAGCTGCTTCTCTATACCTTCTTTCAGCGTCACATCGACCATTGAACAGCCGTTACAGCCGCCGCCAAACTGCAGAATGGCGTAGCCTTCATCGGTGATTTCCATCAGTGAGACGCGACCGCCATGGCCTGCCAGCTGTGGATTGATCTGTGATTGCAGCATGTACTCCACGCGTTCCATCAGCGGTGCATCATCGGCCACTTTACGCATTTTGGCGTTTGGTGCCTTCAGCGTCAGCTGGGAACCTAACTGGTCGGTAACGAAATCGATTTCTGCATCTTCCAGATACGGTGCGCTCAGTTCATCAACATATGCGGTCAGCAGGTCAAATTTAATGGCGGTGTCGGTTGCTTCCACGGCGTCCGGCGGACAATAAGAAACGCCGCATTCAGCGTTAGGCGTGCCGGGATTAATCACAAATACGCGGATTTGTGTCCCTTCTTCCTGATTTGCCAGCAGTTTGGCAAAGTGCGCTTGTGCAGCATCGGAAATATGGATCATAGTAATGGCCTAATAGTTGACTATTTTACTTGGTTATAATACGCCCATCATCGAGGCTCTACAAGGTTCGACACAGGCACCATACCTGGACAGTCGCGGCGCCGTTGCGTAAAAGCAGCTGCGCGATTTCCGCGACGGTACTTCCGGTAGTGACGACATCATCCACAATAACCATATGGAGTCCCTGCACCGGCAATTCAAGGCGAAAGGCGTTTTTCAGGTTACGTTTACGCAATCGGGCGCTGAGATGGTGCTGCGTGGCGGTTGCCCGAACCCGCGAGATGGTCCGGCTGTCCCAGTCGCAACCCAGCCAGTGCGCCAGTGGGCGACACAGCAATTCGCTCTGATTAAACCCCCTGCGCCAGTGCCGTCGTTGCCAGAGCGGGACGCTGACGAGCCTGTCTGGCAGGGGAAGACCGCTGACGCGCCGGGCCTGTAATACCTCCAGCAACAGCAAACGTGAAAGGGCGGAGGCCATTTCACTGCGTCGCGAAAACTTGAACTGGTGGATAAGTCCGCTCAACGGCGGAAGATAGTCGCTGATGGTGACCAGGCGCTGCCACGGTGGGGGTTTTTGCAAGCAACGTCCGCAGGGAACGACGGCGTGGGCGGCAGGGAGTCCGCATTGAGGGCAAAGGCTGACGTGCTGACGCGTTGCCCGTGCGCAGACTGAACAGATCCCCCAATGCCCTAACGTCAGGGGCATTCGGCATAGCCAGCACAATCCCGGTACTGTTAGCATAGAAACATCCTGTTAGGCTAAAAGAGAACAATAACTGATGAATGACATCTGGTGGCAGACCCAGGGTTCGGGAAATTGCCATCTTGTGCTGCTGCACGGATGGGGACTGAATGCGCAAGTGTGGCATTGCATAAGCGAGGAACTGAGCTCGCATTTCACGCTGCATCTTGTCGACTTACCGGGATTTGGCCGCAGCCAGGGTTTCGGCGCGATGTCGCTGGAAGAGATGGCTGAGCGGGTATTAAAACAGGCGCCGGAGAACGCTATCTGGCTCGGCTGGAGTCTGGGGGGGTTGGTTGCAAGCCAGGTGGCGTTAACTCATTCTGAGCGTGTTCAGGCGTTGGTGACCGTGGCGTCATCCCCTTGCTTTAGCGCGCGTGAGGAGTGGCCGGGCATCAAGCCAGAAGTGCTGGCCGGTTTCCAGCAGCAACTGAGTGAAGATTTCCAGCGTACGGTGGAGCGTTTTTTGGCGTTGCAAACGATGGGCACGGAAACCGCCCGTCAGGATGCGCGAGCGCTGAAGAAAACGGTACTGGCTTTACCCATGCCGGATGTTGAGGTACTTAATGGCGGGCTGGAGATCCTGAAAACGGTCGATTTGCGTGAGCCATTGTGCTCGGTGGAAATGCCTTTCCTGCGGTTGTACGGCTATCTCGATGGACTGGTTCCGCGCAAAGTCGTCCCGATGCTCGATGCCCTGTGGCCACAGAGCGAGTCGTTGGTGTTTGCCAAAGCGGCGCATGCACCGTTTATCTCGCATCCTGCCGAGTTTTGCGCAGCGCTGGTGGCGTTAAAACAGAAACTGAATTGTTTCTAAAGTAACGGATATCTGCATAAACGAGTTATCCGGCCTGAACATTTGCAGTTTTTTGTAGGCCGGATTAGCGTAGCGCCATCCGGCAGGAGCGGCAAATTAACGCAAGGCCCACCATTCGCGCAGGCAGGCTTTACCTTCCGGGCAACTTTTGCAGCTTCCGGAAAGACACCCGTCGGCATCCTCCTGAATCCGCACCGCTTTGCCCATTTTTTCTAACTGATTCAGCATGGCGTCAATCATAGGCTGTGGGGTATGTAGCGTGTGGCTAATTTGTGTTGCCTCCATGCGCCCCCGCAAAGCCAATAAATCACGAACCTGAATTAGTGATGCCATTGTCGATAACCTTAGTGGCAATCGCCAGTTGTGCTGGAACAGCAGGAACTCGCCGTTCTGTTGGTTGCCAGCAGGGCGAGGTCCACGCGGCTACGAGCTCGACGCAGCAGGCCCAGTAACACGATGTTAAACAGGATGACCGCTAAAATGCACACCAGACTGTAGGTCGGGTGCTCTTTGTAGCTGACCGTCTGATAAAACAGCGTCGACAGAGAGTAGGCAATATTCAGGCCCCACAGAATCGAGAAGCCCATCCAGCCACGGCTGGATTCACGTGCGATAGCGCCCATCACTGAAATGCACGGCACATACAGCAAAACAAAGATCAGGTAGCTGTACGCGGCGGCGGCGCTGCCAAATTTCTCGCCCATCACGCCCATTGCGCCGGTAGCCATTTCACCGTCGCCCTTGCTGGCTTCGATAGGGTTAGCCAGTACGCTCAGGCTGAAGGTGTCTTTCAGGCTTTGCCAGGTTTCATCCACTGCGCCGAGCAGCTCGTCACCGAGGTGGAAATCTGCCGGATTGAACTCTTCTTCCTGAATGTTTTCTGCGGTATAGAGCGTGTTCAGCGTACCAACGACCACTTCTTTTGCCATCGCGCCGGTGAACAAACCTACGGTTGCCTGCCAGTTATCTTCGTGAACGCCAATCGGTTTAAACACGGGAGTAATAACACGGCTAACGGAGGCCAGAGCAGAGTCGTTGATGTTATCGACGATTTTCCCGCTCAGTGAGAAACTGTTAAACGCGCTGAGGAAAATGCTGACGATGATGATGACTTTACCCGCACGCAGAACGAAGCCTTTCAGGCGTTGCCAGGTCTGAATGATCAGACTCTTGATGTGCGGCACGTGGTATACCGGCAGCTCCATCACGAACGGCGTTGCTTCACCACGCATAATGGTGTGTTTGAGCATCAGGCCCGTCAACACCGCCATCACGATACCCAGTACGTACAGCGAGAAGACCGCCAGTGCGCCGTTCTGACCAAAGAACGCCGCGGCAAAGACGGCGAAAATCGCCAGACGTGCGCCGCAGGACATAAACGGCGCCATCATGATGGTCATCAGACGCTCACGCGGGGCGTCCAGCGTACGTGCGCCCATCACTGACGGTACGTTACAGCCAAAGCCGACGATCAGCGGGACGAACGACTTGCCCGGCAGTCCCAGCGCCTGCATCAGACGGTCCATCACAAACGCGGCGCGCGCCATGTAACCGGAGTCTTCAAGGAAGGAGAGGAACAGGTACATCATGCCGATTTGCGGTACCAGCGGCAGCACGGTGTTAATCCCGCCGCCAAGCCCCTGGGCCAGGAAGATAGTGAGCCAGTCCGGGAAGTGCAGCGTGTAGCCAATCCACTGAATACCATGGATAAAGAGCGCTACGGAGCCGACGTCAAACAACGGTTGCAGCGCGCCGCCAATGTTAATGGCGAGCAGGAACATCAGGTACATCACGAACAGGAAAATCGGCAGCCCGAGGAAGCGGTTGAGAACGATTTTATCTACCGCGGTGGTGAATCGGCTTGGCTCTGCCGTCAAGGTATTGCTGACGGTATCGCAGATAGCGGCAATGCACTGATAGCGCGCATCGGCGATATGCAGCGCCGGATCGTCCATTGTTTCGCTCAGGCGTGCGATGGAGGCATCGAGATTTTGCGCGGCATCACCCGCGTAGGCGCGGCTGTAGATATCGCCTTCCAGCATCTGCAGGCCCAGCCAGCGGCGCTGTTGTAGCGGCATATCTTTGGCCATCGCGTCGGCGAGAGAGTCCGCTTCCTGCAGCAGCGGCTGGGCATAATGGACCAGCTCGACGGTGTCGTTTTCTTTGTAGCGGTCGATCGCCAGCTTCAGCGCTTCTATGCCGCGGGCGCGGGTGGAAACCAGCGGAACCACCGGGCAGCCAAGACGCGCTGAGAGGGCGTCTATATCGATACGGATTTGCTGCTTTTCAGCGATATCCAGCATATTCAACGCGACGATGCAGGGGATGCCCAGCTCAAGCAGTTGCAACGTCAGGTAGAGATTGCGTTCAAGGTTTGACGCATCGACCACGTTGATCAACAGATCTGCGTCGCCGCTCAAAATATAGTGACAGGCAATCTGCTCATCGAGAGAAGTCTGAGATGAGATTGTCGTCAGAGAATAGGTGCCGGGTAAATCCACCAGCGTGACCTGATGGTCCGTTGTGGCGAAATGACCTTCTTTACGCTCAACGGTAACGCCAGCCCAGTTACCTACACGCTGGCGCGCGCCGGTGAGCTGGTTGAATAAGGTTGTCTTGCCGGAATTAGGATTACCAATTAAACCAATGGTTAGTTTTTTCATTTTTATAGACTCACTGTATTAACAGGAAACCGCTTCCACTTCTAATAACGCCAGATCTTTCTTACGCAATACCAGACTTACACGACGC
Source organism: Citrobacter meridianamericanus (assembly GCF_041320245.1). NCBI lineage: Bacteria > Pseudomonadati > Pseudomonadota > Gammaproteobacteria > Enterobacterales > Enterobacteriaceae > Citrobacter > Citrobacter meridianamericanus. The sequence continues at coordinate 374,501 of NZ_CP101036.1, forward strand.
GTTTCGATATGGATAGGATCGCCGAGCGGGGCGACGCGTACCACGTTGAAGGAGGAGCCGGGCAGCATGCCAAGTGACAACAGTTTCTGACGATAAGCCGGGCTGATTTCACGGGCAAAACCGGTAATTTTCCACGCACTGTCAGGAGTGAATTGCATAGGGACCTACTTATATCTCGCTAACTGGATGATTACCTCATGGGGCGACAGGGCGGCATGAGACCAGATGATTAGCCAACGTAAGGAAAGAGTAAATAATCAACAGAACAATGATAATGAGAATGGTTTCTATCATCAATAGAATAAATGTGACGGAATGTAGAATTGAACAATAATTTGAGCCAATTTTGATATTTCTCAACATTTATTCCGCTTTGGAATGAATGTTTCTGCAGTGTCATTATTGACTTTCTTAATGTGTAATTAAGGTTTTATTTGTTAACGAAATGATAAATATAAGGAGGGAAGAGAAAATAATATATTAAATATGCCGGACAGAGGTTTACACCGCCATCCGGCACACGATCCAAACTTAGCGTTTTTTACCCATTGCCGCCGCCAGCGCATCCATCATGGCGCTGTTGCCCGCAGGCTGTGCGTCACGACCGCGAGGTTTCGCGGCTTTGGGGGCCGAGCGATTAGCCTGAGCGCGATCGTTGTTCCCACCGCCGCGACGCGCATTGGTTTCACCCGGTTGCTCGTCCAAACGCATGGTCAGCGCGATACGCTTGCGTTGCAGGTCAACTTCCAGCACTTTCACCTTCACAATATCGCCCGCTTTCACCACGGTGTGCGGATCGTCGACGAACTTATTCGACAATGAAGAGATATGCACCAGACCGTCCTGATGAACACCAATATCAACAAACGCGCCGAAGTTGGTGACGTTGGTGACTGCCCCTTCCAGAATCATCCCCGGCAGCAGGTCATTCATGGTTTCTACGCCATCAGCAAACTGTGCGGTTTTAAATTCAGGACGCGGGTCGCGGCCCGGTTTTTCCAGCTCTTTAATGATGTCGGTGACGGTCGGCACCCCGAAACGTTCATCGGTAAAATCGGCAGCTTTCAGATTGCGCAGTTCGTTGCTATTACCCATCAGGTCACGCAACGATTGCTCGGTGGCGGCCAGAATGCGTTCCACAATCGGGTAGGCTTCCGGGTGAACGGTGGAGGCATCCAGTGGGTTATCGCCATGATTGATACGCAGGAAGCCCGCGCATTGTTCAAAGGCTTTAGGCCCCAGACGGCTGACTTTCAGCAACTGCTGACGGTTCTGGAACTGACCGTTCTCATCGCGCCAGGCGACGATGTTTTGCGCCATCATGCGCGTCAGACCGGCAACGCGGGTTAACAACGGTACGGAGGCGGTATTGAGATCGACGCCGACGGCGTTCACGCAGTCTTCCACCACCGCATCCAGCTTACGTGCCAGCTGCGTCTGGCTAACGTCGTGCTGATATTGGCCCACGCCGATCGATTTAGGATCGATTTTCACCAACTCTGCAAGTGGATCCTGCAGACGACGGGCGATGGACACCGCGCCACGCAATGAAACGTCGAGATCCGGGAACTCCTGCGCCGCCAGCTCGGAAGCTGAGTAAACCGATGCCCCGGCTTCGCTGACGATCACTTTCTGCGCGGTGACTTTCGGGAACTGTTTCTGCATGTCGAGGAAGAAACGCTCGGTTTCGCGTGACGCCGTGCCGTTACCAATCGCTACCAGCTCAACGTGGTATTTTTCGCACAGCGTCGCCACCGCAACGGCAGCTTTGGCGGCCTGACCGGTGTGTGGATAAATGGTGTCGGTCGCGACCAGCTTGCCGGTGCCGTCAACAACTGCCACCTTCACACCGGTACGCAGGCCGGGATCGAGTCCCATGGTGGCACGCAGACCCGCAGGCGCGGCCATCAGCAGATCGTGCAGATTACGGGCGAAGACGTTAATAGCTTCGTCTTCGGCGCGCTCACGCACGGTGCCCATCAGCTCGGTTTCGAGGTGCATCAGCACCTTAATACGCCAGGTCCAACTGACCACGCCTTTACGCCAGCTGTCGGCAGGTGCGTTGTTCAGGCGTAATCCCAGGTGGTCCTGGATAATCTGTTCGCCGTGGCTTTCTTTTGGCGGCTCATCGAATTGCGGATCGGCATTCAGCGAAAGCTGTAGCACACCTTCGTTACGGCCACGGAACATGGCCAGCGCACGGTGGGATGGCACGGTAGAGATCGGTTCGTGATGATCGAAGTAGTCGCGGAACTTCGCGCCTTCCTCTTCTTTTCCGCTTACCACAGTGGAGACCAGATGGGCGTTTTTCCACAAGTAATCACGTACTTTCGCCAGCAGTGCAGCGTCTTCAGCAAAGCGTTCCATCAGAATATAGCGTGCGCCGTCGAGGGCGGCTTTGGTATCCGCCACGCCGTTTTCGGCGTTGAGATACTTTGCGGCTTCGGTTTCCGGGTCGTGGGACGGTTCGTTCCACAGCAGGTCAGCCAGCGGCTCAAGGCCTGCTTCAATGGCGATTTGCCCACGGGTGCGACGCTTAGGTTTGTACGGCAGATAGAGATCTTCGAGTTCGGTCTTACTTAACGTGCCGTTGATCGCTTTCGCCAGATCGTCGGTCAGTTTGCCTTGCTCGCCGATAGATTTCAGGATTGCCTGACGGCGGTCTTCCAGTTCACGCAGATATCCCAGACGGGTTTCCAGATTACGCAGTTGCGTATCATCCAGACCGCCGGTGATTTCCTTACGATAACGTGCGATAAACGGCACGGTGTTCCCTTCGTCAAGCAGGCGAACGGCAGCTTCTACCTGTTCAGCACGAGCCTGAATTTCACCTGCGATAATGCGGCAGAAAGAATCATTCATCATGGATAGCTTCGTCTATAGGATAAAAAATCAGGGGATAGTTATACGGATTGACTGGCAAAAATGCCAGTCATCTACCGGGGCTTCGGATTGTTCCGGTCTCACTTAACGTATTCAATCTCGTTCACGTACCAGCTGGCTTCTCCGCCTGGAGTGTTTACCACAGCAAGATCGCCGACCTCTTTTTTCAGCAGCGCCCGCGCCATTGGCGAGTCGATAGAGATGTAATCTTTCCGGCCGAAGATCTCGTCGTAACCGACAATGCGGAATTTGCGGATGTCGCCATCGTCATTTTCAATCTCAACCCATGCGCCAAAGAAGACTTTACCCTCCTGCTGTGGGGAGTAATCGACGATTTTCAGATTCTCCATGCACTTCGTCAAATATCGGACGCGGCGATCGATCTCACGCAGGCGCTTTTTATTATACTGGTAGTCGGCATTTTCGCTGCGGTCACCCAGACTTGCAGCCCAGGTAACCTTTTTGGTGACTTCCGGGCGCTCTTCACGCCAGAGATAATTCAGCTCTTGTTTGAGTTTTTCATACCCTTCACGGGTTATCAGGGGCGTTTTCATCTTATTGTTTTACCTTCGACTCTGTGATGATGCGCACAATTAGTATTACGTGAGCATATCAACAGAATAAATAATGTATTGCGAGAAACATTGTATACTTAAGCTGCTGTTTAATATGCTTTGTAACAATTTAGCCTGGAATTAATACCAGAATTCGCTGGTGACTCACGTGAGCTTTCTTAAGAATATACACTTAATTGTTGCGAACCTTTGGGAGTAATAACAATGCAAGAGAACTATAAGATTCTGGTGGTCGATGACGACATGCGCTTACGTGCGCTTCTGGAGCGTTATCTGACCGAGCAGGGCTTCCAGGTTCGAAGCGTCGCAAACGCTGAGCAGATGGATCGTCTGCTGACCCGTGAGTCTTTCCACCTGATGGTGCTGGATTTAATGCTGCCGGGAGAAGATGGCCTGTCTATTTGCCGTCGCCTGCGCAGCCAAAGCAACCCGATGCCGATCATTATGGTTACGGCGAAGGGCGAAGAAGTGGACCGTATTGTAGGACTGGAAATCGGCGCTGACGATTACATTCCGAAACCGTTTAACCCGCGTGAACTGTTGGCGCGTATTCGCGCTGTACTGCGTCGTCAGGCGAACGAACTGCCGGGAGCGCCTTCCCAGGAAGAAGCGGTTATTGCGTTTGGTAAGTTCAAACTGAACCTCGGTACGCGTGAAATGTTCCGTGAAGATGAGCCTATGCCGCTCACCAGCGGTGAGTTTGCGGTGCTGAAAGCACTGGTCAGCCATCCGCGTGAGCCGCTGTCCCGCGACAAGTTAATGAACCTGGCCCGAGGTCGTGAATACTCGGCGATGGAGCGTTCCATCGACGTCCAGATTTCTCGTCTGCGTCGTATGGTGGAAGAAGATCCGGCGCATCCGCGCTATATTCAGACCGTATGGGGTCTGGGCTACGTCTTTGTTCCGGACGGTTCTAAAGCATGAGGCGAATGCGCTTCTCGCCACGAAGTTCATTTGCCCGCACGTTATTGCTTATCGTCACCTTGCTGTTTGCCAGCCTGGTGACGACCTACCTGGTAGTGCTGAACTTCGCGATTCTGCCGAGCCTTCAGCAGTTTAATAAGGTCCTGGCCTACGAAGTTCGTATGCTGATGACCGATAAACTACAGCTGGAGGACGGTACGCAACTGGTGGTGCCGCCCGCATTCCGCCGGGAAATTTATCGTGAGCTGGGTATTTCCCTCTATTCCAACGAGGCCGCTGAAGAAGCCGGGCTGCGTTGGGCGCAACACTATGAATTCTTAAGCCATCAGATGGCGCAGCAATTGGGTGGCCCGACGGAAGTGCGCGTTGAAGTAAACAAAAGCTCGCCTGTCGTGTGGCTGAAAACCTGGCTGTCGCCCAATATCTGGGTTCGCGTACCGCTTACGGAAATCCATCAGGGTGATTTCTCACCGCTATTCCGCTATACGCTGGCGATTATGCTGCTGGCTATTGGCGGGGCGTGGCTGTTCATTCGTATTCAGAACCGACCGTTGGTGGATCTTGAACATGCGGCACTGCAAGTGGGGAAAGGTATCATTCCACCGCCGTTGCGCGAGTATGGCGCCTCAGAGGTGCGCTCCGTAACCCGAGCCTTTAACCATATGGCCGCAGGTGTGAAGCAACTGGCCGATGACCGTACGCTGTTAATGGCGGGTGTGAGCCACGATTTACGTACTCCGCTGACGCGTATTCGTCTGGCGACGGAGATGATGGGCGAAGAGGACGGTTATCTCGCGGAGTCCATCAATAAGGACATTGAAGAGTGTAACGCCATTATCGAGCAGTTTATCGATTACCTGCGCACCGGTCAGGAGATGCCGATGGAGATGGCGGATCTGAACTCGGTGTTAGGCGAAGTGGTCGCGGCGGAAAGCGGTTATGAACGTGAAATCGAAACGGCGCTGCAGCCGGGCAGCATTCAGGTGAAAATGCACCCGCTGTCGATCAAGCGTGCGGTTGCTAATATGGTGGTTAACGCCGCCCGCTACGGCAACGGCTGGATTAAGGTCAGTAGCGGTACGGAGACGCATCGCGCCTGGTTCCAGGTGGAAGATGATGGCCCGGGCATCAAGCCGGAGCAGCGTAAACATCTGTTCCAGCCATTTGTCCGTGGCGACAGTGCGCGTAGTACCAGCGGCACGGGGCTGGGTCTGGCGATTGTGCAACGTATTGTCGATAACCATAATGGCATGCTGGAGATTGGCACCAGTGAACGGGGCGGGTTGTCAATTCGCGCCTGGCTTCCGGTTCCTTTCACTCGCGCGCAGGGTATCTCGAAAGACGTATAAGAAAGGGAGGCGAAATGCCTCCCTTTTTGTTGCGGTAGGCCGGATATGTGGCAACCACCATCCGACACTTTTTGTTACAGCTTCTTGTTACAGCTTCGGTCCGGCGCTAACCAGTGCTTCACCCGCAGGGGTGTCGGTGTATTTCTCGAAGTTTTCGATAAACAGTTTCGCCAGCGCGTTGGCTTTTTCTTGCCATTGTTCCGGAGACGCGTAGGTATTACGCGGATCGAGAATGCGCGTATCCACGCCAGGCAGCTCGGTCGGGATAGCGAGGTCAAACATCGGCAGACGGAACGTTTCCGCATCATCCAGCGAGCCGTTCAGAATGGCATCGATAATCGCGCGAGTATCTTTGATAGAGATACGCTTACCAGTACCGTTCCAGCCAGTGTTAACCAGATATGCCTGCGCACCTGCCGCTTGCATGCGTTTTACCAGTACTTCTGCGTACTGTGTTGGGTGCAGCGACAGGAAAGCTGCGCCAAAGCAGGCGGAGAAGGTTGGGGTGGGTTCGGTGACGCCACGTTCGGTACCGGCCAGTTTGGCGGTGAAGCCAGACAGGAAGTGGTACTGGGTTTGGTCCGCCGTCAGGCGAGAAACCGGTGGCAGTACGCCAAACGCATCGGCGGTCAGAAAGATTACTTTAGTGGCATGACCCGCTTTTGAGACCGGCTTAACGATATTATCGATGTGATAAATCGGGTAGGACACACGGGTGTTTTCGGTCTTGGAACCGTCGTCGAAGTCGATGGAACCATCTTCTCGCACGGTGACGTTTTCCAGTAGTGCGTCACGACGGATCGCGTTGTAAATTTCCGGCTCGGCGTCTTTAGACAGCTTGATGGTCTTCGCGTAGCAACCGCCTTCAAAGTTAAACACGCCGTCGTCATCCCAGCCGTGTTCGTCATCGCCAATCAGGCGGCGTTTCGGGTCGGTGGACAGTGTGGTTTTACCGGTGCCGGACAGGCCAAAGAAGACCGCCACATCACCTTTTTCCCCGACGTTTGCCGAGCAGTGCATGGAGGCAATGCCTTGCAGCGGCAGCAGGTAGTTCATTACGGAGAACATCCCTTTCTTCATTTCGCCGCCGTACCAGGTGCCGCCAATCAGCTGAATACGCTCAGTCAGGTTGAAAGCCACGAAGTTTTCAGAGTTCAGACCCTGCTCTTTCCATTGTGGGTTGGTGCACTTAGCGCCGTTCATCACGATGAAATCCGGTTTGAAATCAACCAGCTCTTCGTCGCTTGGGCGGATGAACATGTTTTTGACAAAATGCGCCTGCCAGGCCACTTCGGTAATGAAGCGTACGGAAAGACGGGTATCGGCGTTAGCGCCGCAGAATGCATCAATGATAAACAGGCGCTTGCCGGAAAGCTGCTGGGTGACTAATCCTTTCAGATGCTGCCAGGTTTCCGGGGAGAGCGGTTTGTTGTCGTTCTTACCTTTACCTTTGTCGGACCACCAGAGCGTGTCGCGCGTAGTGTCGTCACGGACAATGTACTTATCCTTTGGCGAACGTCCGGTAAAGATACCGGTATCAACGGCAACGGCGCCCAGGTTCGTTAACACGCCACGCTCATAACCTTGCAGGGAAGGATCGAGTTCCTCCTGGAAAAGTGTGTCGTAGTCTGGATTGTAAACGATATCCTGAACGTCATTGATACCATAAGCCTTGAGATCTTGCGGGGTTAAACTGTTGTTCACACGCATTTCACTGCTCCTTAGCCAATATGTATTACCTGGAATAGTAAGGTTTTTTAGGGATTGCTAACCGCGACAAGGCTCATAGATTTACGCATCCGGGAAAATCACGGGTAACCGAATACGCTGCGACTCCTGTCACAAAGAGGCGGATATTATGGCAGGAAACCCTTTTTTGTTGTGGAAAATGTTCTTAAAACGTTAATGAAGAGTGTTTTTGGCGGGAATCTTGTGAGTGTAATCGCATTCACGTAAGAAAATAACGTAACTCATACATAAACAATATCGATTCACTTCCCGTCGTTTTAGTCTGAAATTAGCCTGCCAATGCTCAAAATTGTGAAGTTGATGCGATAATTACCTTTTCTCTTCATTCTGGATGACGACATGGATAGTGTTGAACTTTCACGTACCACTCGCTGGGGCATGATATCAATTGGCCTGTTACAGGGAATGTTGTGCTACCTGCTGATAACCTTTCTGGCGCCGCATAACGACGGCTGGTTGTTTTGTGGCATGCCCGCGACGATTGCTTTCTCCTCGGCGCTTTTACTCACCGTTGTCTCGTTCAAACAACGTGCGCTGTGGTACTGGATGGCGTTGATTTTTGTGGCGGTGCTGGCGATGAGCGTCTGGCTGAAGTGGCAAGTTGAGGGTGGAGATAAGTGGCGGCAGCAGGAAACCTTTTTTCTCTACGGCTGGCGCTTGTTGTTGATGGCAATGCTGGCGTTGCCGTGGATTCAGTACTCGCTTCGCGCGTCCCGCCAGCAGACGCGCTATGCGCAATTTTATACGCAATTGTGGCTTAACGCGTTGACGCTGCTGATTGTGTTCATTTCCAACGGGTTGTTCTGGATGGTGCTCCTGCTGTGGAGCGAGATGTTTAAACTCGTCGGCATTACCTTTTTTGAAACGCTTTTTTTTGATACCGACTGGTTTGCCTACATCGTATTAGGCCTGATTACCGCGTTGGCGGTCGTACTGGCGCGTACGCAGTCGCGTCTGGTTGCGGCGGTACAAAAGCTGCTGACGTTAATCGCCACGGGTTTGCTACCTCTGATAGCGCTACTCGCGCTGATGTTTATGCTGACTTTGCCTTTCACCGGGCTGGAGGCTATTTCGCAGCGGGTTTCAGCGGCGGGGCTGATGTCAACGCTGACGTTTAGCCTGCTGCTGCTCATGGCCATGGTGCGCGAGCCACAAAAGGAAGCTCTACCTTATCCTGGCGCGTTACGCTATCTCATCAAATGTGCTCTGGCTGTCGCACCTATCTATACGCTGATTGCCGGCTGGTCACTGTGGGTGCGAATTCAGCAGTACGGTTGGACCCCTGAGCGTCTGCATGGCGTATTGGTGGTCTGCGTACTGTTGGTCTGGTCGTTTGGCTATCTGGTGAGCATTTTACGCCGGGGACGCAACCCACTTGAGATTCAGGGAAAGGTCATTCTCGGCGTTTCGTTACTGGCATTAGGGTTACTGGTTCTGCTCACGTCGCCAGTGATTGATGCCTGGCGCATTAGCGTCAACAGCCATATGGAGCGCTACTACAGCGGGAAAATCAAAGCAGATCAGGTTAGCCTGTATATGTTGAATCGCAGCGGGAAGCCGGGGCGTGCGGCGCTGGAAGCGTTACAAAAAGATGAGGCATTCAATAAGGATAGCAAGCGTAAACGTGACTTAAACGCCATTCTTCAGGAGGATCGCGATCCTGTTCAGAACCTGACTACCACTCAGTTAGCGCCGAAAGTCATGATCGCACCGGGGAGCAAGAAACCCGATGATACCTTCTGGACGTTTATCAAAGGACAACGCTATCGTATTACTTCCTGCGTTGAACAGGACGCATGCGTGCTGGTCGATCAGGACCTCAATGCGGATGGTCAACCTGAGCAGGTGCTGTATGCCTTTGGCGATGGCGAAACACTGGTCTTCGGCAGGAAGGAGGATAAATGGGTTCTCATCGCGTCCGCTCAGCTACCAGAAGGGTTCAATAAAGATAAATTGCTCAAGGCGGTGGCGAATCATCAACTGGATTCAGCTCCCAGAGTCTGGCGGGATATCACTATTGATGGCACCCGGTTACCGATGAATTATTACAACGAGTGAGCTTGTTGCGGATAGGTTTTTTGCCGGGTGGCGAGGCGTACGTCTTATCCGGCCTACAACCGTTTACCTGTAGGCCGGATAAGAAGATTAATGTACCTGCGGGTCTGCCGGGGAGGCGTTGCTGCGGATCTCAGCAATGTCCATGGCGTTAAACAGATAGTGGCTACCGCAGTAATCGCAGTGCATATCAATCTCGCCTTCTTCCGCCAGAATGCTGTCTACTTCTTCGTCCGGTAGCGTTTTCAGTGCGCCAGCGCAGCGTTCGCGTGAGCAGGTGCATTTGAACTCAACGTCCTGCGGATCGTAGAGGGTAACCTCTTCTTCGTGGTACAAGCGCCACAGCACTTCGTTGGCCGGCAGTGTCAACAGCTCTTCAGTTTTGATGGTTTCGGTCAGGGCGGTCAGGTGATCGAAATCATCGGTCTGTGCGTTTTGCGCCGGCATGACCTGCAGCAGCATTCCGCCAGCCGCGGGTTTGCCATCGACGTCGCCAGTGCGGATAAACAGACGCGTTGGCAGCTGTTCAGAACGCATGAAGTAGTCTTCCAGGCAGGCAGCCAGCGTGTCACCTTCCAGACCGACCACGCCCTGATAGCGCTCGCCTTCTTCCGGGGTTATGGTGATCACCAGGTAGCCATTACCCACCAGCGTTTTCAGATCTGCGTCTTCAGGGATATCGCCCTGCATGCGGGCCACGCCGCGCATTTGTTGGTTGTTGTTGCCGTTAATGACGGCCAGGCTCAGCGGACCGTCGCCCTGCAGCTGTACAGTGATATCACCAGCAAACTTCAGCGTGGCGGTAAGCAGGCTGGTGGCGACCAGCAGCTCGGCCAGCACGTTTTTGACTGGCTGCGGATAAGTATGGTTTTCGAGGATCTGTTGCAGGGTTTCCGAAACGGTCACCAGCTCGCCGCGCACGGCAAAGTTTTCAAACAGATAACGATGTAATTGGTCATGTTGCGGCATAATCATCTCTCTTGCAGGTGACAGTCACTCGCTGTCGCCATGTTTAAATCGTAACAGGTCGCGGCGCTCTTTCTTGTCCGGTCGCCTGTCCGGGTGCGGCATGGTTAACGCGTTAAGTTTACGCGCCAGTGCCACTTTTTCGCGTTTTTCCACGCTTTCCGCGGTTTCTTCATACAGCGTAACGGCTTCCGTGGCCGGGCGACGCTGCTCGGTAATAGCCTTGATAATGACCGTTCGTTCGTCATTTCCCTGGCGCAGGGTGAGGGTGGCGTTCAGCTCGACAATCTTGCTCGGCTTGCTGCGTTGGCCGTTGTAATGCACCTTACCGCCTTCAACCATTTCGCGGGCTAGCGCACGCGTTTTGTAAAAGCGAGCAGCCCACAGCCATTTATCCAGCCTGACTTCAACAGGGGGCTTTTCTTTCATGGCGTCTCCTTCACATCAGTGAGGGGATCAGTCGGCGGTAGTCATTCAGTGACGGGTGGCGTGCATACTGTTTTTCCGCAATGCCAGAATCGGGATTGGTTACGCCGAGGCAGTAACGAATACCGTACAGAGCAGCGGCATCGAGAATGGGTTCGCTGTCGTCAATAAACAGCGTCTTCTCTGCACTCATTCCCGTTTCTTCAGCCACAGCGTGCCATAACCGCTGATCCTCTTTGGGATAACCAAATGTGTGGGTGGAAAGTAATAAATCAAGGTGTGAGGCCAGACCGGTGTGCTCCAGCTTCACCGCCAGGTTATGCGGATGCGCATTGGTGAGCAAAATACGACGCTTGCCGCTGGCTTTTAAGGCATCAAGAAACGGTACGGTATCTTCACGTAAAACGGCGCGTGGTCCCTGTTCCGTTGTCATCGCGCAAATATCCAGATCCAGGCATTCGCTCCAGTAATCCAGGCAATACCAGTTCAGCGTATGCTGCACGGCGTGATACTGCTGACGAATATAGGCCTGGGCTTCCTGGGGAGAGATACCCTGCTTCGCGCCATAGGTTTCAGGCACCAGTTTTTGCCAGAAATAGTTATCGAATGCCAGGTCGAGCAACGTGCCGTCCATATCTAACAACACGGTGTCGACATCCTGCCAGGCAATATTGATCTGCATGGAAACTCCCCAGAAGAAAACATGATGCGCGACAGAGTAGCATATCCTGTCGCGCGAGCGTGTTATCTAATCAGGCTTTCCGTGTCGTCAATCAGCGTAGGATTCAGGCAGCTTTCGTAGTAGCTCTGAATTTCCGCGATGCGGGTGCGATGACGCTGGTAGCGTCTGAATGCCTGTATGCTGTTGTAGATAGCGCATCCGAGCATCGAGAACATCAGCAGCGTTGTGCCAAGGTAGCGCCATAATCCTGAACGGTCCGGGATACGGTGAAGGCCAATGTGCTGGGTTCCATTGGCGTCGGTCGAAATATTGGTGACGATCCCCTCCGCACGAAACGGCGTCTGCATCAGCATCTGCGCCAGTCGCTGGAAGGCGTTCCACTGTTCCTGTGGGGGATAGTCATATAGCGAAGTCGTCGGCCACGGTTGATCGACCAGATCGCTGCCTTCGTCGCTGATAATCAGGAAACCGCCGGGCGCAGGGCTATTCAGCGCCTGGGCCGCTCGCGCTGTCTCGCGAGAAATAAACGGTGCCGTAGAGGTATTCACCAGATTATCCAACGACTCCGCGCTTACCGGACGCAGCAGCACGTTCACGCCATCCAGTTTACCTGCGTTCGCCCGTTTCACCAGCGCCGCCCAGTCTTTACTATTACCCAGGTTCACCAGCGCATTTTTTAATCGTACACATTCATCTTTGGCCGCGCAAAGATCGGCCGTTTTCAGGACTATCTCGCCAAAGTCGTCCAGTAACACCATGCCGGATTTTTGGATTGCAGAGCGTAACGATGCGCTAACACGAGAGTCATCATCCGCTTTGGGATGCAGTTGTCGGTTCACGGCCTGTGTCAGCGCGATGGCTTTATTCACCAGCTCGGATTCGGGCAGCGGCAATGCGCGCGCGTCATTCCAGATAATTTGCGTGCAATCGAAAGGCATAAACGGTGTGGAAGGCTGAGCATTCCAGCTCCCCTGGGTATGAATGTTACACATACCCGTCCCGCTCAGTTGCAGCGTGTCACCCACACGAACGCCTGCGTTTTCAAGTTGTTTAACGCTGGTGGCTTCGATAGTTTGCGCCCCCTTCATCCAGGAAAGCGTAAGCTTTATCGGCATATCCAGCGGGATCCAAACAAGCAGCATCAGCAGTACCAGCAACGAGCCGCCTGCGATGACGGCATTGCGTAACCAGTGCTGTAACGGGAAGTTTTTGACTTCGTCATGCAGGGATAAAAAGCGTCCCTGGCGGACAACGTGGCGATCGAGATAAATATCGATATCTGTTTGCTGGCCGAGATCCTGCGCAATGTAAGGCTGCCAGTGACGTGGATAAATCAGATCAATAATGCCCAACGAGATATTATTAATTTGCTCCTGATCGTTTTCGCCAAACAGCCCCCAGCGACGCGGAGTCCCGCGCAGACAATGAATTTCCCGCAGGGCGGTTTTCGACGGCGGGGCGAAAAGCCCCCACAGACCCGCAGCCAGCAGCAGCACGGCGCCACCGACCGTCCACGGAACAAACGTATCCGGGATTATCAAACAGAAGAAGAACAACAGGAATGATGCGGCAATTAACAACGCTTCGCGCAGTCCAGACGGACGACTGAGCGCATATTCTTCATGAGTTTCCTGGCGAATATTCAGCAGTTCAATCTGCTCGCTTTCTTCACCACGAATGGACGCTTGGGTAGAGGCGGTGTGCTGTAGCGCATAGCCACGCGCTTCCTGCATATATTCCTGCAGCGTATGGCCGTTCAGAGAGATAACCAGCGGTATCGTATTGGTGTGGATTAGCTCAACGCTGTTTTCGTCATTGATGTATTGTTCCCAGAAGGGGGGAAGATGTACCTCAACGGAATCAAGATAGTAACGCCATTTGTTAGGATCGTCGGTGGTAATGCCGTAACGTGTAATCGCGTGCGTAAGCACGATGACGCTATTACTTTGGGCATTCAGCGTTAGCGATACTGGCGCGGAGCTGGCACCCGTTGGGCCGGGTACCTGCTGAATTTGACTAAGGCTTTCGAGATAATTTTCGACTGCACTGCGCTCTTCTGGCGTAAGTTTACGTTCTGAGGCGTCTGAGAAGACGTTGCTCAAAGGAAAATTTTTCCGCCTGGTTTTTGTTCTGAGTAGCCATCCTGCAAGCAATGAGCAGGCCAGCAAAGCAGTTAAAAAAATCAGAATGGTGCTCATGCTTTCCCCATCTTACTTAGTCTGTCAGGCGTGGTCAGTCGCACCCTGTTCAATATTCGTGATTCTGTGGTTGGCTATCGGCAAGTGTGGAGTCGAACTTGAGCATCTTTAAGTACAGCCCAGTAAATGCGAATCATAGCAAAATCACTAAAAATGGAATATCAGCAAATTCCTGGAGTTATTTCAACCTATTGACTTTTAATTTGAAATAAGGATTAACTTTTAGTACGTTACATAAATGTAAATAAACGGCAATTCACATTGCCGAAACCTTGCGGCATGTCGCACAATAACCCCAGATTTCACAGCAAAGATCCTCACAATGAGCAAATCATTACAGAAACCCACGATTTTAAAAGTGGAAACCGTCGCCCAATCCCGGCTGTTTAAAGTCGAAAGCGTGGACCTTGAGTTCAGCAATGGCGTCCGCCGCGTTTATGAACGTATGCGCCCTTCCACGCGTGAAGCGGTAATGATTGTGCCGATTGTGGACGATCACCTGATCCTCATCCGTGAATACGCGGTTGGCACCGAATCTTATGAACTGGGTTTTTCTAAGGGGTTAATTGACCCTGGCGAAAGCGTCTATGAAGCGGCAAATCGGGAACTAAAAGAAGAAGTAGGGTTTGGCGCAAAAGATCTGACGTTTTTGAAGAAACTCAGCATGGCGCCGTCCTATTTCTCCAGCAAGATGAACATTGTGGTGGCAGAGGACTTATATCCTGAATCACTGGAGGGCGATGAGCCTGAGCCATTACCGCAAGTGCGCTGGCCGCTGGCGCATTTGATGGATCTGCTGGAAGATCCTGATTTTCACGAAGCGCGTAATGTGAGTGCGCTGTTCCTCGTGCGCGAATGGCTGAAAGGGCAGGGGCGGCTTTAATTGCGATTGCCGGAACTCGGCTAACGCCTGCTCCGGCCTACAGCGAGTAAGTGAATAATAAAAAAGGCGCCTAAGCGCCTTTTTTGATCAGAACAGTTCGTGCGTCTCACCATTATCGATAATGGTCGTCCCCACCTCATGCACTGCCTGCTGCGTCGGCTGAGTGCCTTCAATGAAATACTCTGCGCGGCTGTTACCACCGCTTGCCAGTTGACCGGTGCTGCGATCGATATTGACCGTCACGATGCCCGGAGGCGGCGTCAGCGGCTGCTCAGGCACACCTTCCAGCACGGACTTCATGTAGGCATCCCATGCAGGCTGCGCACTCTTCGCGCCGCCTTCGTAACCGGAGATTTGGTCTTTGATCGCCCCGGAGGCCGTTGTGTGACCAAGGTTGCGGCGATGGTCGTCAAATCCGATCCAGACCGATGTCACCACCCCCGGCCCGTAGCCGGAGAACCACGCATCTTTAGAGCTGTTGGTGGTCCCGGTTTTCCCGCCGATATCATGGCGCTGTAGATCGCGACCTGCACGCCAACCGGTTCCCATCCAGCCTGGCTCACCAAAGATATTGGTGTTCAGCGCGCTTTTAATCAGGAAGGCCAGCGGCGTGTTGATCACGTGAGGCGCGTACTCCTGCGTTCCGCTTTGCGCAACCAGCGCCTGGTTAGCTTGCTCAAGCTGCGGCATTGGCACGGCGGCATTCTGCTGTTCCTGCGAGACGGCGACATCTTCTACGTTATTGTTTTCCAAAACGTTAGATTTCTGGGTGTCACCATAAATCACTGGAATATCACATTCCGGGCAGGCAATTTTTGGCTTCGCCTCGAAGATCACGCCGCCCATATCGCTTTCGATCTTGCTGATGAAATACGGATCGACCAGGAAGCCGCCGTTAGACATCACCGCGTAACCGCGCGCCACCTGTAATGGCGTGAACGAGGCAGAACCCAGCGCGAGCGACTCAGTGTGCACAATGTTCTGCGCCGGGAAGCCGAAACGTTGCAGATACTCTGCCGCGTAATCCACGCCCATTGCGCGCATGGCGCGTACCATCACCACGTTTTTCGACTGGCCCAGACCCTGACGTAAGCGGATAGGACCAGCATACTGCGGCGGTGAGTTCTTCGGCTGCCAGTCAGAACCGGCACCAGCATCCCAGCGGGAGATCGGCACGTCATTGAGCATGCTCGCCAGCGTCAGACCTTTATCCATCGCGGCGGTATACAGGAAAGGTTTGATGTTAGAACCTACCTGGCGTAACGCCTGGGTGGCACGGTTAAACTTGCTTTGGTTGAAGTCAAAACCACCAACCAGTGCCAGCACCGCGCCGTTTTGCGGATTGATGGAGACCAGTGCGGAGTTGACATCCGGCACTTGCGCCAGCCACCAGGCATTGCCAACCTGGCGTACCCAGATTTGCTGCCCGGTTTGTACCACATCGGTCACTTTACGCGGCGTTGGGCCTTGCTGGGTATCCGAGCGGTAAGGACGCGCCCAACGCATGCCATCCATCCGTAATGACACTGACGTACCATCCGCTAGCGCGGCAATGGCTTCCTGCGGATTGGCGCTGGTAACAACCGCCGGTAATAGCGGTCCATAAGTCGGCAACGCTTTCAGCGTATCGGTGATTTTTTTACTGTCCCAACTGCTTTCGCCCACTTTCCACAGCACGTTCGACGGGCCGCGGTAGCCGTGACGCATGTCGTAATCCATCACGTTGTTACGTACTGCCTGCTGAGCTGCCTGCTGTACTTTACGCGTAATGGTGGTGGTAATGCGATACCCGTCTTCATAGGCTTTCTCGCCATAACGGTTATACATCTCCTGGCGCACCATCTCAGACAGATACGGTGCAGAGAAAGCGATTTCCGGCGCGTGATAGTTGGCGTCAATCGCTTCATTACGCGCCTGGTCGTACTGGGCCTGCGTGATGTAGTTTTCGCTCAACATGCGCGACAGCACGACGTTACGTCGCGCGGTTGCCCGGTCCATCGAATAGAGTGGGTTGAAGGTTGACGGCGCTTTTGGCAGACCGGCAATCACTGCAATTTCACTTAAGCTAAGCTGATCAACGGTCTTACCGAAATAGACCTGCGCGGCAGCACCCACGCCATAGGCGCGATACCCCAGGTAAATCTTGTTCAGATACAGCTCGAGGATCTCATCTTTACTCAGCAGTTGTTCAATGCGGATCGCCAGGAACACCTCTTTGATCTTACGCATCAGCGTACGTTCTGGGCTGAGGAAGAAGTTTCTCGCCAACTGTTGGGTAATGGTGCTCGCCCCTTGCGACGCGTGCCCAGAGAACAACGCGACACTGGCCGCACGGAAGATCCCCACCGGGTCTACCCCATGGTGATCATAAAAACGGCTGTCTTCTGTGGCGATAAAGGCTTTAACCATTACTGGCGGCATCTGATCCAGCGTGACCGGGATTCGACGTTTCTCGCCATATTGCGCGATCAGCTCGCCGTCAGCGCTGTAAACCTGCATCGGGATCTGTAAACGCACGTCTTTGAGCGTCGCGACGTCAGGTAATTGCGGCTCAATATAGCGATAAAGGCCATAAATCGAGCCTGCTCCCAGCAGGATGCAACATACTGCAAGGATTAATAAATACTTTACGAACTTCACTGGAGATTTCCCATTTAGTGGCATTTGGGCAGTTTATAAACAAACGCGCGGTAGTATAAAGGCAAGCCAGACGCATTGATATACCCGTTAAAGCAACGGGTGATACGGAGATCATCAGCAATGGCTTTCAATATCTGGAAAATTGGTCTGCATATTCAGCAACATGAAGCGCTGGCAGTCGCCGCTGTTCGCGACGCATCCGGTTGGTTTCTACAACGCTGGTGGCGCATACCGCTGACGCCTCAGGTTATCGTCGATGGCCACATTCGCGAGCCTGAACAGCTTGTCGCTGCGCTACTGCCGTGGAGCCGTGAGCTTCCTCGCCGACACCATATTCATCTTTCCTTTCCCGCCAACAGGACTTTACAAAAAAAGTACCCTCGTCCGGATATGACATTACGCGAGCCGGAGCAAACCGCATGGTTATCCGGTTCGATGGCGCGTGAATTGGATATGGCACCAGATGCGCTGCATTTCGATTATAGCGAAGACGCATTGAGCCCGGTGTTTAACGTCACTGCCGCGCAAAGCAAAGAGATTTCAACACTGCTGACGCTTATTCAAACGCTGAAAGTGCAGGTTACGGCGATTACCCCGGATGCCAGTGCGTTACAGCGATTTATTCCCTATTTGCCAGAACATCAACAGTGTTTGGTATGGCGTGATGACGCCCAGTGGCTGTGGGCTACCCATTCGGCATGGGGACGTAAATCAACGGGTGATATTGGCAGTATCGACGAGCTTGCCGCGACATTGTCTCTTCCCACGACAGCCATTGCGCTATGTGACCCCGACGGCTTCGATCCGTTAAGCGTGGTATCCGTGCGCCAGCCGCCCATTCCCACGCAAAGCCATCGTTTCGCCATTGCTTTGGGACTCGCTATGGGAGGCGTGTGCTAATGATAGCGACCATCAACCTCCTCCCCTGGCGCCAGACGCGACGACGCGCCTGCCTGCGTTTCTGGGGCGTTTTATTTAGCGCTTCGCTAGTGCTTAGCATTGGCGTGTTGTTGCGCTATTGCAGCGTTTTTTACATAGAAACCCGGATTGAATTGTTGCTGGCTGATGCCGAAAAGACGCGAGGCGAGGCCTTAATGGCGCTAAAGCCGCGCATGAAGCATCGCCAGCAACGATGGCTGCAGGTAAAAGAACGAAACAGGCAGCGTGAGCAGACCCGAAGCTGGCAGCTGGTTTTGCAAGGGCTAGCGGAATTACTGCCAGAGCAGGCGTGGTTTACAAAAATCACCTGGCAGCAGGAGACGCTGGAGCTGACGGGAAACACGCTGAATTTTGCGGCGCTAAAGACGCTGGAAGCGCAATTACGCCAGCCGTCGCGGTTTCAGTTGAACAGCCCAGGGGAAACGCAGCAGGATGCGCAGGGACGCTGGCAATTCCACTATCGACTAACGCGGAGCGGTGCGCATGATAACGCTCTGTGATAGCTGGTTAGCACAGTCGCCGCGCTTTCGGCTCATTTGCTGGTGTGGCTGGCTGCTGGGACTGCTTATCGCCGTCTTGCTCTGTCTTCATCCCGTCGCGCAGAAACGGGTGATGCATCAAGAGGCGCTCAACCAGCAACGTGCGGCCATGCAGACACAATGGCGAAATCTATATTTGCTGGCGACATCATCAGAAGCTCCTGAAGAGCCGCTGATTCCGTTCTCTCCGCTGCTGTTTCAGACTCTGCACACACGTCTTCTCCACTGGCAGCCCTCCGCTCAGGGTGGAGAGATGACGCTCAAGCCAGCCTGGGATGCCATCCCGCTGATGTTTGTCCAACTGGCGGAGCAGGGAATGAACGTTAGCCAATTTTCTCTCAGCCAGGAAGGAGCTGAATTGCTGCTAACGCTACAACTGGAGCGCCTGAATGACGGTTAAACGCTGGTTGTTGGCATGCGTAAGCGTACTGGTGCTCACCGGTATGCGTAATCCCTTCCTGCCGCCGGAAGACCACTGCCAAATTGCTGAACTGTCAGCATGGCGTTTTCAGGGAATGGTGAGCCAGGACACACGACCCATCGGCATCGTGCAGGATAACCAACACAAATGGCGGCGAGTGGAGCGAAATGAGGTCCTGAAAAACGGTTGGAAAGTGGCACAGATAACAGCTCAGAGCATAACCCTCGACATAGGGAAAAACTGCGAGCCACCACAGTGGCAGTGGCAACGACAAGGAGCGGTAAATGAAGCGAAGGATGGCGTGGATAGTGATAATGGTAATGGTCGTGATTCCCAGCGTGCTGGCGGGGAAATCACAAAACGTGACGCTGGTGGTCGATGAAGTGCCGGTTGTGCAGGTATTGCAGGCATTAGCTGAACAAGAACAGAAAAACCTAGTGGTTTCACCGGATGTTAGCGGTGTGCTGTCACTGCATCTGACGAATGTGCCCTGGAAGCAGGCATTGCAAACGGTAGTGAAAAGCGCCGGGCTGGTATTACGCCAGGAGGGCAATATTCTGCATGTGCATTCTGTTCAATGGCAGAGTGAAAATGCGGCCCGCCAGGAAAATGAGCAGGCACGGACTCAGGCCAGTTTACCACTGGAACATCGCAGCATCATTTTGCACTATGCCGATGCATCCGAGCTGGCCAAGGCCGGAGAAAAGCTGCTTAGCGCCAAAGGCAGCATGACGGTGGATAAACGAACCAACCGTTTACTGCTGCGTGATAATCGCGTTGCGCTTAACGCACTGGAAAAGTGGGTGGCGCAAATGGATCTGCCGGTTGCACAGGTTGAGCTGGCGGCGCATATCGTCACAATTAATGAAAAAAGTTTACGTGAGCTGGGGGTTAAGTGGTCGCTGGCTGACGCACAGCAACTCGGTACGGTGGGTAATGTTACAACGCTTGCCAGCGATCTCTCTGTCGCCACCGCTACAACCCGTGTAGGATTTAACATTGGCCGCATTAACGGTCGTTTACTCGAACTGGAACTGTCTGCGCTGGAGCAAAAACAGCAGTTGGATATCATCGCCAGTCCACGTTTACTGGCTTCTCACCTGCAACCTGCCAGTATTAAGCAGGGTAGCGAAATCCCATATCAGGTCTCCAGCGGTGAAAGCGGCGCGACATCCGTCGAGTTTAAAGAAGCTGTATTGGGGATGGAGGTAACGCCTACCGTGTTGCAGAAAGGACGAATCAGGCTGAAACTGCATATCAGCCAGAATGTTCCCGGGCAGGTGTTACAACAGGCGGATGGCGAAGTTCTGGCTATAGATAAGCAGGAAATTGAAACGCAGGTCGAGGTAAAAAGCGGCGAAACGATTGCCCTGGGCGGGATTTTTTCACACAAAAATAAATCCGCTGCCGACAGCGTGCCGCTGTTAGGCGATATTCCCTGGCTTGGCTCTCTCTTTCGCCATGATGGAAAAGAAGACGAACGGCGCGAATTAGTGGTGTTTATTACGCCCAGACTGGTTTTAACGGAATAACTTATGCATGAAAAGCCGTTGTTTTTGCACTGAACACGTTTCAGGGATTTGACGTGCGGGAGTATTTAGCATACAAGGAGTACCGATTTGAGCGTCGGTACTTTTCTTTACTTATGCGGCAATGAATACGCTTTGCCTTTCCGGTGGTGTGTCATAGGCTTATTTCGTGTCATTTGGCTGCGCGATACGTCGCCAGGTCTGATGTTTGCAGGGTAGCATGCCTGCCACGACCAGAAATGCGTAAGGTTTGGTGATTTATTCAGTTGCCAAACCCGCTTGAGTATTGAGATAATTTTCAGTCTGACTCTCGCAATATCTTATGAGGTTTCAGTTCATGTCCTGCTGCGCTGGGTGTCTGCGAAGCGGGTTTACCATTAACGAATAGTCTTAGTAGTACCGAAAAAATGGCAGAGAAACGCAATATCTTTCTGGTTGGGCCTATGGGTGCCGGAAAAAGCACTATTGGGCGCCAGTTAGCTCAACAACTCAATATGGAATTTTACGATTCTGATCAAGAGATTGAGAAACGAACCGGAGCTGATGTGGGCTGGGTCTTCGATGTAGAAGGTGAAGACGGCTTCCGTGATCGCGAAGAAAAAGTCATCAACGAGTTGACGGAAAAACAGGGTATTGTGCTGGCAACTGGCGGTGGCTCTGTAAAATCACGTGAAACACGTAACCGTCTCTCCGCGCGTGGCGTCGTGGTCTATCTTGAAACGACAATTGAAAAACAACTTGCGCGTACTCAACGTGACAAGAAACGCCCGCTGCTGCAGGTAGAATCACCGCCTCGTGAAGTTCTGGAAGCGTTGGCTGACGAACGTAATCCTTTGTATGAAGAGATTGCTGACGTGACCATTCGCACCGACGATCAGAGCGCAAAAGTCGTAGCAAACCAGATTATTCATATGTTGGAAAGCAACTAATTCTGGCTGAATACACACTCGTCTGCGGGTACAAGTAACTAAGGTGGATGTCGCGTAATGGAGAGGATCACAGTCACTCTCGGGGAACGTAGTTACCCTATCACCATCGCGGCTGGTTTGTTTAATGAGCCAGCTTCATTCTTACCGCTGAAATCGGGCGATCAGGTTATGTTGGTGACCAACGAAACCCTGGCTCCCCTTTATCTCGATAAGGTTCGCGGCGTACTTGAACAGGCGGGTGTTAACGTTGATAGCGTTATCCTCCCCGATGGCGAGCAGTATAAAAGCCTGACGGTTCTGGATACGGTTTTCACTGCGTTACTGCAAAAACCACATGGTCGTGATACCACGTTAGTCGCACTTGGCGGCGGCGTGATTGGCGATCTGACCGGTTTTGCGGCAGCCAGCTATCAGCGCGGTGTTCGTTTTATTCAAGTCCCAACAACCCTGTTGTCGCAGGTCGACTCTTCCGTTGGCGGCAAAACCGCCGTAAACCATCCCCTCGGTAAAAACATGATTGGCGCGTTTTACCAACCGGCCTCTGTGGTGGTGGATCTCGATTGTCTGAAAACGCTTCCTGCGCGTGAGCTGGCATCGGGCCTGGCGGAAGTGATCAAATACGGCATAATTCTTGACGGTAAGTTTTTCAGCTGGCTGGAAGACAATCTGGATGCGTTGTTGCGTCTGGACGGTCCGGCGATGGCGTACTGTATTCGTCGTTGTTGTGAGCTGAAAGCAGAAGTTGTCGCAGCAGACGAGCGCGAAATGGGCTTACGTGCTTTACTGAATCTGGGGCACACGTTTGGCCATGCGATCGAAGCTGAAATGGGTTATGGCAATTGGTTACATGGTGAAGCAGTTGCAGCAGGTATGGTAATGGCTGCCCGTACGTCTGAACGCCTGGGTCAGTTTACCTGTGCTGATACGCAGCGCATCATTACGCTGTTACAGCGAGCAGGCTTACCGGTTAATGGGCCGCGTGAGATGTCTACCGAGGCTTATCTGCCGCACATGCTACGAGATAAAAAAGTGTTAGCGGGAGAGATTCGTTTAGTGCTTCCGCAGGCTATAGGGAAGAGTGAAGTGCGCGGCGGAGTGTCGCACGAGGTGGTTCTTAACGCTATTGCTGATTGCCAGCTGGCGTAACAACAAGAAAGGTCTGGCTTACGTTGCGAAACGTAGGTCTTTTAGCTTCAGGTTATGTGCAAAGTCGTAAGCATTAACCTTTGAGTGGGGTGTTAAATGGATGAATTCAAACCAGAAGACGAGCTGAAACCCGATCCCAGCGATCGTCGTACTGGTCGTTCTCGTCAATCGTCTGAACGCGATAATGAGCCGCAAATCAATTTTGATGATGTTGATCTGGATGCTGACGATCGCCGTCCTGCGCGCGCACGTAAAGAGCGTGAAGAAGAGCGGGACATTGAAGAAGAGTATGAATCTGAAGACGATAACGTGGATGAAGAGCGTGTAGAACGCCGTCCGCGCAAGCGTAAGAAAGCCGCCAGTAAGCCTGCCTCACGTCAGTATATGATGATGGGGGTCGGTGTTCTGGTGCTCCTGCTGCTGATTATCGGTATCGGTTCTGCGCTGAAAGCCCCCTCATCATCTTCTTCCAATGAGCAGGCAGCATCTGGTGAGAAGAGCATCGACCTTTCTGGCAGCAATGCAACGGATCAGGCGAGTACGACTACGCATGCAGCGGGCGCTGAGCAAACTGCGGGCAATACCCAGCAGGATGTTTCCCTGCCACCGATTTCCTCCACGCCGACTCAAGGTCAGACACCTGCGGCAACCGAAGGCCAACAGCGTGTTGAAGTGCAGGGCGATCTGAACAACGCTTTGACGCAACCGCAGGGTCAGGAGCAGGTTAATAATGTTGTAGTTAACTCTACGCTGCCGACCGAACCTGCGACCGTAGCTCCCGTTCGTAATGGTAATGCTGCGCGCCAGACTGCGAAAACGGAAACGACTGAACGTCCTGCTGCTACGCGCCAGGAACGTAAACAGGCTGTTATTGAGCCGAAGAGCAAGCCGCAAACCACGGTGAAAACAACGCCGGCAGAGCCGAAACCTGTTGTTCAGGCAAAACCAACCGCAACTGCACCGACGACCACAACTAAAGCGCCAGTGGTAACCGCTACGCCGAAAGCAACCGCGGCGACGACGCCAGCCCAGACTGCAACGCCTGCGCCAACCGCGACGGCAACAACGTCAACACCTGTTGCTGGCGGAGCGAAAAGTGCTGGAAATGTCGGCGCGTTAAAAGCTGCGCCGTCCAGCCATTACACGCTGCAGCTCAGCAGTTCTTCTAACTACGACAACCTGAACGGTTGGGCGAAGAAAGAAAACCTGAAGAACTACGTGGTGTACCAGACGACGCGTAACGGTCAACCGTGGTATGTTCTGGTGACGGGCGTTTATGCCTCTAAAGAAGATGCGAAACGTGCAGTGTCTACGTTACCCGCCGATATTCAGGCGAAAAACCCGTGGGCAAAACCGCTGCACCAGGTTCAGGCCGATTTGAAGTAAGATAGGATATGTTCTGCAATGGTTTGCTGTTTCGCCCAATTGCGGGACAAAGACTAAAGCGCAGGATGCTGTCGGAGCTTTCTCCACAGCCGGAGAAGGTGTAATTAGTTAGTCAGCATGAAAAAAAATCGCGCTTTTTTGAAATGGGCAGGGGGGAAATATCCCCTGCTTGATGATATCAAACGGCATTTACCTCAGGGTGAGTGCCTGATTGAACCCTTCGTGGGTGCCGGGTCGGTGTTTCTCAACACCGACTTTTCTCGTTATATTCTTGCCGATATCAACAGCGACCTCATCAGTCTCTATAACATCGTGAAGACGCGTACCGATGAGTATGTGCAGGCTTCACGCGAGCTGTTTATGCCTGAAACCAATCAGGCTGAGGTGTACTATCGGTTCAGAGAAGAATTTAATGCCAGCCAGGATCCGTTCCGCCGTGCAGTGCTGTTCTTGTATCTGAACCGCTTTGGTTACAACGGATTATGCCGTTACAACCTGCGCGGCGAGTTTAACGTACCGTTTGGTCGTTATAAAAAACCTTACTTCCCGGAAGCCGAGTTGTACCATTTTGCTGAAAAAGCGCAGAATGCGGAGTTCCATTGCCTCTCTTATGAAGAGTGTATGGATCGAGCAGACAGTAACTCTGTGGTCTATTGTGACCCGCCTTATGCACCACTTTCGGCGACGGCAAATTTCACCGCGTATCATACCAATAGCTTTAGCCCGAAAGAGCAGGCGCATCTGGCCCAGATGGCAGAAAAGCTGGTCAGTAAGCAGATCCCGGTGTTAATTTCGAATCATGACACGCCCGATACCCGTGAATGGTACAGCGCGGCGAAACATTTTCAGGTCAAAGTGCGGCGCAGCATTAGCAGCAATGGCGGCACGCGTAAAAAGGTGAATGAACTGCTGGCACTGTATAAACCAGGAGTTGTAACGCCTGCGAAGAAATAATTCTCAAGGAGAAGCGGATGAAACAGTATTTGATCGCCCCCTCAATTCTGTCGGCTGATTTTGCCCGCCTGGGTGAGGACACCGCGAGAGCGCTGACTGCCGGAGCCGACGTCGTGCACTTCGATGTCATGGACAATCATTACGTACCGAACCTGACCATCGGCCCGATGGTGCTGAAATCGTTGCGTAAATATGGCATTACCGCCCCGATTGATGTTCACCTGATGGTGAAACCGGTCGATCGTATTGTCCCGGACTTCGCCGCAGCCGGCGCCAGCATCATTACTTTTCACCCGGAAGCCTCCGAGCATGTCGATCGCACTTTACAGCTGATCAAAGAACATGGCTGTAAAGCGGGCCTGGTATTCAACCCGGCAACGCCGCTGAGCTATCTGGACTACGTCATGGATAAGCTCGACGTGATCCTGCTGATGTCCGTTAACCCAGGTTTTGGCGGGCAGTCTTTCATCCCACAAACGCTGGATAAGCTGCGTGAAGTACGTCGCCGTATTGATGAGTCTGGCTACGATATCCGTCTGGAAGTGGACGGCGGCGTCAAGGTGAACAACATCGGTGAGATCGCGGCGGCGGGTGCAGATATGTTTGTCGCAGGCTCTGCTATTTTCGACCAACCAGACTACAAAAAAGTCATTGATGAAATGCGCAATGAACTGGCGAAGGTAAGTCATGGATAAGTTTCAGGATATTCGGGGCGCTGCATTTGACCTCGACGGCACGCTGGTCGACAGCGCGCCGGGATTAGCCGCAGCGGTGGATATGGCGCTGTATGCGCTGGAACTGCCGGTGGCCGGTGAAGAACGTGTTATCACCTGGATTGGTAACGGTGCAGATGTACTGATGGAGCGCGCGCTGGCGTGGTCTCGTCAGGAGCGCGCGACATTACGTAAAACAATGGGTAAACCACCCGTTGATGATGATATTCCCGCCGAGGAACAGGTGCGGATTTTGCGCAAGCTGTTCGACAGATACTACGGCGATGTCGCAGAAGAGGGGACATTCCTGTTCCCTGATGTAGCCGATACGTTGGGCGCGCTGCATGCGAAAGGATTGCCGCTGGGTCTGGTGACTAACAAACCGACCCCGTTTGTCGCGCCATTGCTTGAGGCGTTAGATATCGCCAAATACTTTAGCGTGGTCATCGGTGGCGACGACGTGCAGAATAAAAAACCCCATCCGGATCCGCTGCTGCTGGTGGCAAGTAAGCTTGGCATCAAGCCTGAGCAAATGCTCTTCGTAGGGGATTCACGCAATGATATTCAGGCGGCAAAAGCTGCTGGTTGTCCGTCCGTTGGCCTGACCTATGGCTACAACTACGGCGAGTCGATCGCGCTGAGCCAGCCCGACGTTATTTACGACCGTATTAATGAACTACTGCCCGCTCTCGGGCTTCCGCATAGCGAAAATCAGGAATCAAAAAATGACTAAGCCCATCGTTTTTAGTGGCGCACAGCCCTCAGGTGAATTGACCATTGGCAACTATATGGGTGCGCTGCGTCAGTGGGTGAGCATGCAGGATGACTACCATTGCATCTACTGCATCGTTGACCAACATGCTATCACCGTTCGTCAGGACGCTCAGCAGTTGCGTAAAGCAACGCTGGATACGCTGGCGCTATACCTGGCATGCGGTATCGATCCTGAAAAAAGCACTATTTTCGTCCAGTCTCATGTGCCGGAACACGCACAGTTAGGTTGGGCACTGAACTGCTACACCTATTTCGGTGAGCTGAGCCGTATGACCCAGTTCAAAGATAAATCCGCACGTTATGCGGAGAACATTAACGCCGGGCTGTTTGATTATCCGGTACTGATGGCGGCAGACATCCTGCTGTATCAGACCAACCAGGTCCCGGTTGGCGAAGATCAGAAACAGCATCTGGAGCTGAGCCGCGACATCGCCCAGCGCTTCAACGCCCTGTATGGCGACATCTTCAAAGTGCCGGAGCCGTTCATTCCTAAATCCGGCGCGCGTGTGATGTCGCTGCTGGAGCCGACGAAGAAGATGTCAAAATCTGATGACAACCGCAACAACGTTATCGGCCTGCTGGAAGACCCGAAATCTGTCGTCAAAAAAATCAAACGTGCGATGACCGACTCGGAAGAGCCGCCAGTTGTTCGTTACGATGTGAAAGAAAAAGCGGGCGTTTCCAACCTGCTGGATATCCTCTCTGCCGTCACTGGCCAGAGCATTCCGGAGCTGGAAAAACACTTCGAAGGCAAAATGTATGGCCATCTGAAAGGCGAAGTTGCTGAGGCTGTTTCCGGCATGCTAACTGAGCTTCAGGAGCGTTATCACCGTTTCCGTAACGATGAAGCTTTCCTGCAGAAAGTGATGAAAGACGGTGCTGAAAAAGCCAGCGCCCGTGCGTCTGTTACGCTGAAAGCCGTTTATGAAGCCATTGGTTTTGTCGCCAAGCCGTAATACGCGCTGCAGTTCTGAAGAAACCGGGGTATACCCGGTTTTTTTTCGCCTGTTTGTTTGTGAATAGCAAAAACTGTGAAGCACCTCGCCGTTTGCATATTTCCTTGTTGCGCTATATTTTCATTTTAATGAAGATATAAATATTCAATTTACTGAAAATATATAATGAGTCGGACATTTATTAAGAAGGAAGGGGTTGTACTGACAACCCTGGCCCGTTACCTGCTCGGTGAAAAGTGTGGTAACCGTTTGAAAACCATTGATGAACTGGCGAGCGAATGCCGCTCGTCGGTGGGATTAACGCAGGCCGCGCTAAAAACACTGGAATCATCAGGCGCGATCCGTATTGAGCGTCGTGGGCGTAATGGTAGTTACCTGGTAGAGATGGATAACCGCACGCTGTTGACGCATGTGGATATCAATACTGTGGTCTGTGCGATGCCGCTACCCTACACCCGTTTATATGAAGGGCTGGCGAGTGGGCTTAAGGCACAGTTTGATGGGATCCCGTTTTATTACGCACACATGCGTGGGGCCGATATTCGCGTGGAATGCCTGCTAAACGGCGTTTACGACATGGCGGTGGTTTCTCGCCTGGCTGCGGAAAGTTATCTTGCCCAGGACGGGCTGCGCATCACGTTGGCGCTGGGGCCGCATACCTACGTCGGCGAACATCAACTGATTTGTCGCAAAGGCGAATGTGCCGCGGTAAAACGGGTCGGGCTCGATAATCGCTCGGCGGATCAGAAAATCATGACCGAGGCCTGTTTTGGCGATCGTGACGTTGAACTGATCGATATGCCTTACCACGAGAGTTTGCAGCGCATCGCGAAAGGAGATGTCGATGCGGTGATCTGGAACGTGGTAGCAGAGGCCGAATTGGCGGTACTGGGATTAGAAGCCACGCCGCTCACCAACGATCCGCGATTTCTACAGGCCACGGAGGCGGTGGTGCTGACCCGGGCAGAGGATTATCCGATGCAACAGTTACTGCGGGCGGTTGTTAATAAAGAGGCACTGCTCGCCCACCAACAACGTGTGGCGAACGGTGAACAGGAACCCAGTTATTAAGTGAAGGCGAACGACATGGAAAACAGGTTGAACCTGCTGTGTGAAGCAGGTGTTATCGACAAGGATATTTGCAGCGGCATGCTGCAGGTCGTCAGGCGGCTGGAC
The DNA here is from genome assembly GCF_041320245.1 of Citrobacter meridianamericanus. Classification (NCBI taxonomy): domain Bacteria; kingdom Pseudomonadati; phylum Pseudomonadota; class Gammaproteobacteria; order Enterobacterales; family Enterobacteriaceae; genus Citrobacter; species Citrobacter meridianamericanus. Next base: position 403,293 of record NZ_CP101036.1, read on the forward strand.
GAAGAATGGCGTTTGCCGATTCACAGCGAGCAAGGAACCATGGCGATGACGCATATGGCGAGTGCGCTCATGCGCAGTCGCCAGGGCGAGGTGATTGAAGCGCTGGATGGTGAGCTGCTGGAGGAACTGGCGCAATCTCATCTCTGGCCGACTATTTTACTGGTCCATCAGGCATTGCTGAAAGAATTCACGGTGACGCTACATGTGAATGAAGAAGGCTACATGCTGGCGAACTTGTATGGATTGTGGATGGCGGCACACGAAGACGTCTGAAATCAATGGGGAAATAGCGTATTGCATCCTAAATATTCAAAAAAATGAATATTTAGCTGAAGGATTAGAAACGAGGCAGAGAAATGTTTATAGACGCATTGAAACGCCAGAACCCCGCGCTAATCTCCGCCGCTGTCGCGCTGTGGCAGCAGGGAAAGATCGCGCCTGACAGTTGGGTTATTGATGTTGACCAGGTTATTGATAATGGCAAACGCCTGCTGGACGTCGCCAGGCAGTATGGCATCTCGCTGTACCTGATGACCAAACAGGTTGGACGCAATCCATGGCTGGCGGAGAAACTATTGCAGCTTGGCTATGAAGGCATCGTGGTTGTCGATTACAAGGAGAGTCGCGTCATGCGCCGTGCCGGGTTGCCGGTGGCGCATCAGGGACATCTGGTGCAGATCCCTTCGCGACAGGTCAATCAGGCTGTCGCACAAGGAACCGAGGTCATTACGTTGTTTTCGCTGGAGAAAGCGCGCGAAGTTTCGGCGGCGGCGGTGAAGGCCGGTTGCCAGCAAAACGTGATGCTGAAGGTGTATGACAAGGATGATTTTCTCTATCCGGGGCAAGAAAGCGGCTTTCCGCTGATATATCTGACGGATGTGGTCAATGAAATCCGCAGACTGCCGGGCCTGCGCCTGAGCGGCCTCACCCATTTCCCGTGCCTGTTATGGGATGAAAACTCCGCGCAGACGATGCCGACGCCTAATCTGCACACGCTGGTGAGTGCCCGGCGTCAGTTGGCCCAAGCCGGAATTACTATTGATCAGCTTAATGCGCCGTCAGCCAGTAGCTGCACATCATTACCCCTACTGGCGGAATATGGCGTCACCCACGCCGAGCCGGGTCATGCGCTGACAGGCACCATCCCTGCCAATCAAAAGGGCGACCAGCCTGAACGTATTGCGATGCTGTGGCTGAGCGAGGTCTCGCACACGTTTCGCGGGGACAGTTATTGCTACGGCGGGGGCTATTACCGTCGCGGTCATGCGCAAAACGCACTGGTCTTTACGCCGGAAAATGACGCCCCCATAGCCGCGAAGCTAAAACCCGTTGACGACAGCAGTATCGATTACTACCTGCCCGTAGCCGGTGAGTTTCCGGTGAGCAGCGCAGTGATCTTCTGTTTTCGCACCCAGATCTTCGTGACGCGCAGCGACGTGGTGTTGGTGTCGGGTATCCAGCGTGGCGTGGCTGAAATCGTCGCGCGTTATGACAGTCTCGGCAATATTCTGGAGGACTAATGGCCCGATTCGTGGTGTTGGTAATCGACAGTTTTGGCGTCGGCGCAATGAAAGACGTTGCGCGGGTTAGACCTCAGGATGCCGGGGCGAATACCTGTGGACATATCCTGAGTGAATTCCCGCAGTTACGGCTACCTACGCTGGAAAAGTTGGGATTGATTAACGCGTTGGGTTATACGCCAGGCGTGATGAATCCTTCGGAATCGGCAGTCTGGGGCGTTGCACAGTTGCAGCATGAAGGTGGCGATACCTTTATGGGGCATCAGGAAATTTTAGGCACACGGCCTCAGGCGCCGCTGCGGATGCCATTTAACGACGTCATCGATGGCGTTGAGCAAGCGCTAAAATTGGCGGGCTGGCAGGTGGAACGCCGTGGTAGCGAGCTGGCGTTTCTGTGGGTCAACGATGCGGTTGCGGTGGGCGATAACCTCGAGGCTGATTTAGGTCAGGTCTACAACGTCACTGCCAACCTGTCCGCCATTGCGTTTGATGAAGTGCTAAAGATTGGCCGCATAGTGCGTGAACAGGTTCAGGTCGGGCGCGTCATAACCTTTGGCGGCCAGCTTGCGAACAGCCAGCGCATTCTGGATGCCGCCGAAACGATGGAAGGGCGCTTTGTTGGCATTAATGCCCCACGTTCTGGCGCGTATGAAAACGGCTTTCAGGTCAGGCATATGGGCTTTGGCGTAGATGAGCAGGTGCAGGTACCGCAAAAACTGCATGACTCCGGGATCCCTACCGTGCTGGTCGGTAAAGTGGCGGATATCGTTGGCAATCCGCACGGGCACAACTGGCAAAACCTGGTGGATAGCCAGCAGATCATGGATATCACCCTTAACGAATTTAACGCTGAGTCGACGGTATTTATCTGTACCAACATTCAGGAAACCGATCTTGCCGGGCACGCTGAAGACGTCGCGCGGTATGCCGAACGATTACAGCTTGTCGATCTTAATCTTTCGCGCCTTCTGGCTGCCATGGATCCCAATGACTGTCTGGTGGTCATGGCCGATCACGGCAACGATCCGACCATTGGGCACAGCCATCATACCCGGGAAGTTGTGCCAGTTCTGGTGTATCAACAGGGCCTGGAGCCTGCGCAATTAGGCATCCGGGCGACGTTATCCGATGTTGGCGCGACGGTGTGCGAGTTTTTTGGCGCGCAGCGACCGCAAAACGGCAGCTCTTTTCTTTCGGCTTTACGGCTTTCAGGAGACACCTTATGAATTTTGATCCGACGGGCTACACCTGGGTCCACGAGCATCTGCATATCGATCTCTCTGGGTTCAAGAATAACCTCGACTGCCGGTTAGATCAGTACGATCTCATCTGTCAGGAGATGAAGGATCTCCGGACGTCAGGCGTCAGCAACATTATTGAGATGACCAACCGCTATATGGGACGTAATCCGCAATTCATGCTCTCACTGATGCGTGATACCGGAATTAACGTTATGGCCTGTACAGGCTATTACCAGGATGCGTTTTTCCCTGAACATGTCGCAACCTGCAGCGTAGAACAGCTCGCGCAGGAGATGGTCGATGAGATTGTCGTCGGTATTGATGGCACTGAATTGAAAGCCGGAATTATCGCGGAAATCGGCTCCAGCGAAGGGGTAATTACGCCGCTTGAAGAGAAGGTGTTTATCGCTGCAGCGCGGGCACATCGCGAAACCGGACGCCCTATCTCGACCCATACCTCTTTTAGCACGATGGGGTTGGAACAGCTGGCTCTGCTGAAGGCGCACGGCGTTGACCTTTCCCGTGTGACCGTGGGTCATTGTGATTTGAAAGATAACCTCGACAACATCTATCGCATGATTGATCTCGGCGCGTATGTGCAGTTCGATACCATCGGTAAAAACAACTATTACCCGGATGAGAAACGCATCGCCATGCTGCATGCGATACGCGATCGCGGACTGCTTAGCCACGTCATGCTCTCTATGGACATTACCCGCCGCTCGCATTTAAAAGCCAATGGCGGTAATGGCTACGACTACCTGTTAACCACCTTTATCCCACAGCTGCGCCAGTCAGGATTCAGTCAGGCCGATGTGGACACGATGTTACATGATAACCCTTCAAAATTTTTCCAATAAGGACAGAATCATGAAAAAGATTGGCGTTGCTGGCTTACAGCGTGAGCAGATTAAAAAAACTATCGAAACTGCCGCTCCGGGCTGTTTTGAAGTCTCCATTCATAACGATATGGAGGCGGCAATGAAGGTGAAATCCGGACAGTTGGATTACTACATCGGTGCGTGTAACACCGGCGCGGGGGCTGCGCTGTCGATTGCCATCGCGGTGATTGGCTACAACAAAAGCTGCACTATCGCCAAGCCGGGTATTAAGGCGAAAGACGAACAGATCGCAAAAATGGTCGCGGAAGGGAAAGTGGCATTTGGTCTCTCCGTCGAACATGTTGAACATGCGATTCCGATGCTGGTTAACCATCTGAAATAAAAGGCATGACTATGGATCTGTATATTCAGATTGTGGTGGTGGCCTGCCTGACCGGCATGACGTCACTTCTGGCGCATCGTTCGGCGGCTGTCTTTCATGACGGCATCCGTCCGATTCTGCCGCAGCTGATCGAGGGGTACATGAATCGCCGCGAGGCGGGAAGTATCGCGTTTGGTCTGAGTATTGGCTTTGTCGCATCGGTTGGGATCTCCTTTACTCTGAAAACCGGTTTACTTAACGCCTGGCTGCTGTTCCTGCCGACGGATATTCTCGGCGTGCTGGCAATGAACAGCCTGTTGGCGTTCGGTCTGGGTGCTATCTGGGGCGTACTGATTCTGACCTGCCTGCTGCCGGTGAACCATCTGCTCACAGCGTTGCCGGTTGATGTACTGGGTAGCCTTGGCGAGCTGAGTTCTCCGGTCGTTTCCGCATTCGCACTTTTCCCGCTGGTCGCGATTTTCTACCAGTTTGGCTGGAAACACAGCATTATCGCGGCGGTGGTGGTGCTGATGACCCGCGTCGTGGTGGTGCGTTACTTCCCGCATCTGAACCCGGAATCGATTGAGATTTTTGTGGGGATGATGATGCTGCTGGTGATTGCCATTACGCATGATATTCGCCACCGTGGCGATGAAGAGATGGATGGCAGCGGGCTATCGGTCTTTGAAGAACGAACCTCGCGGATTATTAAAAACCTGCCGTACATCGCGATTGTCGGTGCACTGATTGCCGCCGTCGCCAGTATGAAGATTTTCGCTGGTAGCGAAGTTTCAATTTTTACGCTGGAAAAAGCCTATTCGGCGGGGATTACGCCGGAGCAATCGCAGACGCTGGTTAACCAGGCGGCGCTGGCAGAATTTATGCGTGGGTTGGGTTTTGTGCCGTTGATTGCCACCACCGCGCTGGCAACCGGTGTATACGCGGTAGCGGGCTTCACCTTTGTTTATTCCGTTGGCTATCTGGCTCCGAACCCGTGGATAGCGGCAATCCTTGGCGCTATCGTGATTTCCGCAGAAGTGCTGCTGCTACGCTCAATTGGCAAATGGCTGGGGCGTTATCCATCAGTGCGTAACGCGTCGGACAATATTCGTAATGCGATGAATATGCTGATGGAAATGGCGCTGTTGGTAGGCTCGATTTTTGCCGCCATCAAGATGGCTGGCTACACCGGTTTCTCGATTGCGGTGGCGATCTACTTCCTCAACGAATCGATAGGGCGTCCGGTTCAGAAGATGGCAGCCCCGGTCGTGGCAGTAATGATCACCGGTATTGTGCTGAATATTCTCTACTGGTTTGGTCTGTTTGTTCCGGCCTGAGGAGGTGTAAAACATGAAGACGTTCCCTCTGCAAAGCCTGACGATTGCGCAGGCACAGCAGAAGCAGTTTGCGTTGGTGGATGTGATCTGCCGTCACTTTCCGGGTGCTGATTTTCTGTCCGGCGGAGATTTGGGACTGGCTCCGGGGCTGAATCAGCCCCGGGTCACGCAGCGTGTGGAAAAGGTGTTGGCCGAGGCTTTTCATGCTGAGGCCGCTGCCCTGGTCCAGGGCGCAGGCACCGGGGCTATTCGCGCCGGGCTGGCTGCACTCCTCAAACCTGGGCAGCGACTGCTGGTTCACGACGCGCCTGTGTATCCGACAACACAGGTGATCATCGAGCAGATGGGCATCACCCTGGTCAGGGCTGATTTCAACTGCCCCTCGGCAATCATGCGGGCTATTACGCAGTATCGCCCTGACGCCGCGCTGGTACAGCATACGCGGCAGCAACCGCAGGACCGTTACGTTTTAGCGGATGTGTTGGCGGAAATAACGCAATGCGGCGTACCGACGTTAACCGATGATAACTACGCGGTGATGAAAGTAGACGGAATTGGTTGTGAACGAGGGGCGACGCTGTCCACCTTTTCCTGCTTTAAGCTCTTCGGTCCGGAAGGCGTAGGGGCGGTTGTCGGCAAGGCGGAGGTTATCGCTAAAATCCGTACCAGCCTCTATTCCGGTGGCAGCCAGATCCAGGGGGGGCAAGCACTGGAAGTGCTGCGTGGCCTGGTTTTCGCCCCTGTAATGCATGCGGTACAGGCTGGGGTAACTGAACGGCTGCTAACGATGCTCAATAGCGGAGTGCTACCCGAGGTGAAACAGGCTGTTATTGCCAATGCCCAGTCGAAGGTACTGATCGTGGAGTTTCACCAGCCGATTGCCGCCCGCGTGCTGAAGGTGGCGCAAGAAAGAGGCGCGCTACCGTACCCGGTGGGAGCGGAGTCGAAGTATGAGATCCCGCCGCTGTTCTATCGCCTTTCCGGGACATTTCGTGAAGCAAATCCGTCGTTGGGTGATTATGCGATTCGCATTAATCCAAATCGCAGTGGAGAAGAGACCGTACTACGTATTTTGCGCGAGAGCGTGAATGCGATGATGTGTGAATGAGTATCTAATCTATAAATGGAAAAACCGGGGAGTTCCCGGTTTTTTTGTATCTGCGCAATCGCTTCTATTACTGATCTGCAGCCGGGCCGCAACCACCAATAATTTTAGAAATTGAAATAGCCGGATGCAGTAAGTAATCGTAGCTACAGTTATTTTTTTTGTTTTCGATATGACCAGTACATGCAGTCAGCGTAGCCAGTACACCTGCCACGATGGTGATTTTTGCAAATTTAAACATGATAAAATCCTTGTAAGATATCTGTTTTTTAAATGGATGAAATCCATTTCTCGTCGATTAAGATATCAACTAAGGAAAATTTTAAATAGTCCGAATAAGGACATAGTAATGTTTGTGTGGAATATATTTTTAATGGATTAAAATACTATGAAATGTATCTGTAATTAATGAAATGATGAATGCTATGAATGATATATTGTGTAGGTTAAATATTGATTCTTATGAATCATAAATAGATGCCCTGATATTAAGGGCATCTATTTAACGTTCAATTAATGGTTTGAGAACCAGTTGAGTTTATCACGCAGTCCAACCACGCGACCGACAATAATCAGCGCCGGACTTTCAACCTGTTGTGCCAGCTCACCGAGCTGCGTCAGTACCCCGTTGACGACGCGTTGCTTCACGGAAGTCCCGTTTTCTACCAGCGCGACGGTCATATCAGGCTGCATGCCAAACTCGATCAATTTTTCCTGGATGGTTGCGGCCTGGTTCAGTCCCATATAGAACACCAGCGTCTGTTTCTCGGCCGCCAGGTTTTCCCAGTCCAGTTCTCCGCCGGTTTTCAGGTGTCCGGTGACCAGACGTACACTCTGGGCGTAATCACGATGGGTCAGCGGAATGCCGGAATAGGCAGAACAACCGGATGCTGCGGTAATCCCTGGCACAACGGAGAATGGAATACCGGCGTGGCACAAGGTTTCCAGCTCTTCACCGCCGCGGCCAAAGATGAACGGGTCGCCACCTTTCAGTCGCACGACGCGTTTGCCCTGTTGCGCCTCACGCAGCAGGATCTGGTTAATCTCGTCCTGCGGGACGCAGTGGTAGCCCGCGCGTTTACCGACAAACACCCGGTCAGCATCGCGGCGTACGAGATTCATGATGTCGTCGGAAACCAGACGGTCATAAACCACGACATCCGCTTGCTGGATCTGCTGTAACCCTTTCAGTGTCAATAGCCCGGCATCGCCAGGACCGGCGCCAACCAGCACCACTTCACCACGATGGTCCAGCGGTTCGCTGAGCAACTGCTCGGTGGTTTCCTCGACGGCCTTCTGATCGCTGTTCGCCAGCGACTGTGCCAGTCGGTCATTAACGAACAATTTTTCCCAGAAGCGGCGACGTTCACCCATACTGGCAAATTGTTTTTTCACCCGGGAACGCAACTTGCCTGCATACTGCGCGACCTGACCCAGATGCTGAGGCAGTAAGGATTCGAGTCTTTCACGCAGCAGACGGGCAAGCACCGGCGATGTACCGCCGGAGGAAACCGCCACCATCAGCGGCGAGCGATCGATAATGGAGGGCATGATAAAACTGGCTGCTTTTGGCGCATCGACCACGTTACAGAAGATGCGGCGTGACTCCGCAGCAGTACTGACGCTTTGGTTGACGGCGTCGTCATCGGTGGCGGCAATAGCCAGCCAGCAGGTGTCGAGCAGGGACTCATCGAACGGTCCCTCAACCAGCGTCAGCATGCCTTCATCTGCCCATACGGTAAACTGCGGAATAAACGCCAGCGCATTAACCGTTAAACGGGCGCCCGCTTCCAGCAGTAACCGCGCTTTGCGTTCTGCGACATCACCACCGCCGACGATCAGGCAGTCGCGGTCACGTAGTTGACAAAATATAGGCAAATGGTCCACGACATTACCCCTTAATTAATTATTAGCAGCCGCCTCTGGCTGGTTGATTTTTGCCGGAGCCGGACGCTCCGATTTTGGCGTAGCATACCAATAACCCAATCCCATGAATACGACACCGGACAAAGTATTACCGAGTGTCACCCACAGCAAGTTATGACCAATTCCTGACAAGGTATACGCCTCGCTGTGATGACCGAACCAGGAGAGGGCAAACAGTGTCATGTTGGCAACCGAGTGCTCATAGCCGGAAGCGATAAATGCCAGCAAACACCACCAGATTGCGAGGAACTTTGCTGTACCTTCGGTACGGATTGCCATCCAGATAGCCAGACAAACCAACCAGTTACACAGTGCGCCTTTAAAGAAAAGTACCGTTGCAGGCGCGGTGGCTTTTGCCAGTGCAACCGTATGTACAATGCTGGTATCGACCGGCAGCAGGCTACCGCCACCCCAACTGTACAGCAGGGCGACAAACACGGAACCCACCAGATTTCCCAGCCAGGTTTGCGGCAAAATGGCCCACATCTGACCGTGGCTGATGGTGCCCGCTTTTACGCCAAGTGTCAGGAACATTGTATGGCCTGTGAACAGTTCGGAACCGGCAATAATCACCAACGTCAATGCAATACCAAAGGTTGCACCCATCACCAGCGGACGCACAGACGGGTCAAGCAGATTACCGAGCGTAAAAATAAGGATGATGCCAAGGCCAACATAGGCTCCTGCCATGGCGGAGCTGACCCAGAATCCGAGTGGGTTATTAGCCGACAGGCGTGCGATGCGCGCAGCATTGGCCGCACACTTATTGATAGTGTCAGTAAACATTTGATTATCCTTTTCTCACTTCATCCTTTGCACTGCCTCTTTGTTGGCTGCCCTCGCTCACCCCAGTCACATAGTGAACTATGCTCCTGGGGGATTGCTCAGTTGCCGCCGCGATGCAGCACAAATGATTTGGTGATAACAATTACAATGAAAAAAATACAAAAAAGGGGAGGCGTTGCGCCTCCCAAAAATTAATTAACCGCGCAGTTGTACCGTGCCGTCTTTCACGCGGGCTTCGTAATGTTTCACGGAGAACTGTTCGTCTTCCATGCACAGTCCGTCGCTTAAACGAAAGCGCTGTTTTTTCAGCGGGCTGGCGACCCACAATTCGCCCTGATGCTCCGCAATCAGCCCACGAGACAACACGCTCGACTCAAAAAACGGGTCAATGTTGCTGATCGCATACACCTGGTCGCTGTGATATGGGCGGAAAATCGCAACCTGCTCGCTACCTAACAGGGCGCAGACGCCTGTTGCAGGCAGAATGTCATCGATTTTGCAGATGTTTTTCCACTGGCTCATGCGTTTTCCTCCACCAGAGTGACCGGGATACGCTCGTATGGCGTGGCCGGACGATGTTGTTCACGTTCAGGCACAACCTGGACATTCGGATCGCGTTGATCGCTGTTGATAAAGTGTTTGAAGCGAACCTGTGCGGATGGGGTGTTAACAGTCTCCGTCCACTCGCAGACCACCGCCTCACGCAGACGGGCCATCTCTTCTTCCAGGTGCTGGTTCAGACCCAGTTTGTCGTCGATGATGACTGATTTCAGATACTCGATACCGCCTTCCAGATTGTCTAACCATGGCGCGGTACGGGTCAGTTTATCGGCGGTACGGATATAGAACATCATGAAACGGTCAAGGTACTTGAGCAGCGTTTCGCGATCGATATCCGCTGCCAGCAGATCCGCATGGCGAGGTTTCATCCCACCGTTACCGCAAACGTACAGATTCCAGCCTTTCTCAGTGGCGATAATACCCACGTCTTTGCCCTGAGCTTCCGCACATTCGCGGGTACAGCCGGAGACGCCGAATTTCATTTTGTGCGGGGTACGAATACCTTTGTAGCGATTTTCCAGTTCCACGCCGAAGCCGACGCTATCGCCGACGCCATAACGACACCAGGTGCTACCGACGCAGGTTTTCGCCATACGCAGTGCTTTGGCGTACGCATGGCCGGTTTCAAAGCCCGCTTCAATCAGCTGGCGCCAGATTTCCGGCAGGTCATCTTTCTGCGCGCCGAACAGGCCGATACGCTGAGAACCGGTGATTTTGGTGTACAGGTTAAATTTACGCGCGATACGACCCACGGCAACCAGGCCTTCCGGCGTAATTTCACCGCCCGCAGAGCGCGGGATCACGGAGTAGGTACCGTCTTTCTGGATGTTTGCCAGGAAGTTGTCGTTGGTGTCCTGCAGCGGTGTGTGCTGTGGTTTGAGGATGTACTCATTCCAGCAGGACGCCAGCAGGGAACCTACGGTCGGTTTGCACACTTCACAGCCGTAGCCTTTCCCGTGTTTTGCCAGCAGTTCTTCGAAGGTTTTAATACCTTCTACACGGATCAGATGGAACAGTTCCTGACGTGAGTACGGGAAATGCTCACACAGATTGTTGTTAACTTCGATCCCCTGTTTCGCCAGTTCGGCGTTCAGAACCTGCGTTACCAGCGGGATACACCCGCCGCAGCCGGTACCGGCTTTGGTTTCTGCTTTAAGCGCCGCCACGGTGTGGCAGCCTTTGTTGATAGCGGCAACCAGCATGCCTTTAGTGACATCAAAGCAGGAGCAAATCTGCGCGCTGTCCGGCAGTTTATCCACGCCGATAGACGGCTTACCACTGCCTGCGTGTGCTGGCAGAATCAGTGAATCCGGATTTTCTGGCAGTTCGATGGCGTTCAGCACCAGTTGCAGCAAATTGCCGTAATCGCTGGTGTCGCCCACCAGAACCGCGCCGAGCAGGGTTTTGTTATCTTCGCTAACGATGAGGCGTTTGTAGACTTCTTTGCTTTCGTCGAGATAGACGTAGCTACGGGCGCCCGGCGTGCGCGCATGCGCATCGCCAATCCCGCCAACATCTACGCCGAGGAGCTTCAGTTTGGCGCTCAGATCCGCGCCTTCAAAGGCGTTTTCGGTTTCGAGAATATGGTCAACGGCAACCTGCGCCATTTTGTAGCCTGGGGCCACCAGACCATACACGCGGTTGTTCCAGCTGGCGCATTCGCCGATGGCGTAGATATCCGGGTCAGAGGTCTGGCAAGAATCGTTAATCACGATCCCGCCGCGCGGCGCGACGTCCAGGCCGCACTGAGTCGCCAGTTTGTCGCGTGGGCGAATACCGGTGGAGAAGACGATGAAATCAACTTCCAGTTCGCTACCGTCGGCAAAACGCATGGTTTTGCGTGCTTCGGTGCCTTCCTGAACGATCTCTTTGGTATTTTTGCTGGTGTGCACACGCACGCCCATGCTTTCAATTTTGCGACGTAACTGCTCGCCACCCATATGATCCAGCTGTTCAGCCATCAGCATCGGTGCGAATTCAATGACGTGAGTTTCAACGCCGAGGTTTTTCAGAGCGCCAGCGGCTTCCAGACCCAGCAGGCCACCACCGACGACGGCGCCGCGCTTACTACGACGCGCGCAAGACTCAATAGCGTTGAGGTCTTCAATGGTCCGGTAAACGAAACAGTCCTGGGTTTCCGAACCTTTAATCGGTGGGATCCACGGGTAAGAGCCCGTTGCCATGATCAGTTTATCGTAATAGACCGTACGACCTGCGCTGGAGTGGATCACCTTCTCCTGGCGGTTGATAGTAATTGCGCGCTCGCCCACTAACACCTTAACGCCGTGCTTCTCGTAGAATCCTTCACGCACCAGAGAAAGCTCTTCGGCGGTGTGGTGGGAGAAGTAGGAAGACAGGTGTACACGGTCGTACGCTTTGCGGGGTTCTTCACAGAAGACGGTAATATCAAAATTGGCAGCGTCGGATTTATCAAGAAGATCCTCAATAAAGCGATGGCCGACCATACCATTACCGATAATAGCGAGTCTGACTTTGCTCATTTTTGCCTCGATTTCTTTTCTATTACCGCCTACCTTAACGATTCAGCAACCCCGCTTATTGATGCAAATCAAATTCACCTTTATATACTCCTTAAGAGTTATATGGCTGATTTAACTGCATTTTTATAAGTTACGGAATTAACTGGCTTTTCGTGTTTGTATAAAAAGCATACAAATTAAAGGGCTTTTGTAAGAGTTGGCCTACATGACCAGCGAAAGGAAGAGGGGGCGAGAATGTGCCGGACAGCGCAGATACTATCCGGCGGTGAGATTAATGCGTGACTGGCGCGTTATGCTGGCGATGACGCGTGACGAACCCAAGAATAAAGCACATCACGAATACAACAGCATACAAACCGTTAGCCGTCTGCAATGCCGCCAGCGGGCCGCTGTGCGCCACAATAGGACCGGTGACCACGAAGGTGAGCATTGTACCGATGGTGCCACAGGTCAGAACGAAGTTAACCAGTTTTGGTGAGGCGACCTTCGTCTGCTGTGAGCCGAGGGTAATAATGGTGGTATAAATCGCGCTGGAGAAGAAGCCCAGCGTCAGGATGAACCACGGCATATGTTCCGGCGTACCGGTGATGAACAGATACATCAGAACGGTGGCCAGACCTGCCAGTACAGTCAGGATGCGCTGCAGATCGAAGAATCGCAGGATAAAGCTAAATGCCCACATACCAACCATGTAAGACATCCAGAAATCGCTGACCAGTTTACCCGCATCGTTCAGGCTCATTCCCAGACTTTTGGCGTATTCCGGTACCCAGGAGATAAAGCCCAACTGACCGAGGATGTAACATAGCGCGGCGATCGCCAGGAACAGCACGCCAATACCCCATTTTTCTTTCACTACCGGGGCGTCCGGTTGTTGCGCGTGTTTACCCAGCGCCGGGAATTCGCAGCCAAAGGTCAGCAGGAAAATGGCGACGTAGACCAGGCCGATGCAGGCATAGACCCAATACCATTCAATACTGCGTGCTAACAGATACGCTGCTACCATCGGGAAAATCATCCCCGCCATGCTGAAGAATGAGTCAGTAAACAGCAGGCGGGAACCGCGCTGGCGACCTTCGTACATCTGGGTCACCAGGAATGTACCAATCGACATGGTGATACCACTCACCACACCCAGTACAAACATGGCAGCAGAGAACAAAGCCAGGCTATGGCTGAGCATCAGTCCGGCGACAGCCAGGACCATCAGGATAAAACCAAAGCGCAACTGAGTTTTCAGTGGCACAATTTCCATCAACCATGCATTCAGAAAGATAGAGATCAGAATGCCTGCATTCAGGAAGGTGAAGGTATTACTCATACTGGAAACGGGCAAATGGAAATAGTCTGCGATGTTTCCCATCACCATCCCGGTGACAATTACCAACGCACCTGTCAGGGCGTAGGAGAGAAAGCTAATCCATGTGAGCTTGATGCGATTGCTGTTAGTCATGACTGGCCTGTATAGAAGTGTAAGGCGCATTGACTGCGCCGTGAGCGGGCAGATTTTAGGCGCTTTTGTGACGTATTTAAATATTTATTGGTAATGACTTTATTTATTACATTTTGTATGTGATCTAAATCACATTGAGTGATGCAGCAGTAAGGTTACATTTGTTTCAGGTACGTAAAATTAGGTAAAGGGATGGCCTTGTCCTTGAAGGCTCTTTAGAATCAATTCACTTGCTTCATTTCTGCTCTTGTTAAGGAATTCTCATGCTCAAATCGACTCTGGCGGCTGTTGCAGCTGTTCTCGCCCTTTCTGCTCTCTCTCCCGCAGCACTGGCAGCAAAAGGGGACCCGCATGTCCTGCTGACAACTTCTGCCGGTAACATTGAGCTGGAGCTGAACAGTCAGAAAGCCCCGGTTTCAGTGCAAAACTTTGTCGATTATGTCAACAGTGGTTTCTATAACAACACCACGTTCCACCGTGTGATCCCTGGTTTTATGGTGCAGGGCGGTGGTTTTACCGAGCAGATGCAGCAGAAGAAACCTAACCCGCCAATCAAGAATGAAGCCGATAACGGACTGCGTAACACCCGTGGCACGATTGCCATGGCGCGTACTGCGGATAAAGACAGCGCGACCAGCCAGTTCTTTATCAACATTGCAGACAACGCTTTCCTCGATCACGGCCAGCGCGACTTTGGCTACGCTGTTTTCGGTAAAGTTGTGAAAGGGATGGATGTCGCGGATAAGATCTCTCAGGTTCAGACCCATGATGTGGGTCCTTACCAGAATGTTCCGTCAAAACCGATTGTTATCCTGTCTGCCAAAGTCCTGCCGTAATCGTATTTTGCGCGGGCAATGCTTGCCCGCGTTCTCTCGCTTCTCTGCGTAACCCGAAATTGCTGCTTATACTTGTGGCAAGTGTCGGCTCATTCAGGGAGGTCACGTGAAAAAACTCACCGATAAACAAAAGTCCAGGGTCTGGGAACAACGGCGAAACGCCAATTTCCAGGCCAGTCGGCGGCTGGAAGGCGTGGATATTCCACAGGTTACCCTGAGCGCTGAAGACGCGCTGGCGCGTCTTGAAGCGTTGAGGAGGCACTATGAGCGATAAATTCGGTGATGGACGTGACCCCTACTTGTATCCGGGCCTGAATGTCATGCGTAACCGCCTGGGTATTCACCAGGCGCAGCGTCTGGCGCAGGCCGCTTATGAGTTGACGGCGCTGCGCGCAGCCACTATCGAATTGGGCCCGCTTAAACGGGGTTTGCCGCATCTGTGCGCTATTCATCGCCAACTCTATCAGGATATTTTTGACTGGGCGGGACATCTGCGAGAAGTCGATATTTACCAGGGTGATACCCGCTTTTGCCATTTCGCTTATATCGAGAAAGAGGGCAATGCGCTGATGCAGGACCTGGAAGACGAGTCCTGGCTGGTGGGGTTATCGGAGGATAAATTTGTCGACCGACTTGCGCACTATTATTGTGAAATCAACGTACTGCATCCGTTTCGTATTGGCAGCGGTCTGGCGCAGCGTATTTTCTTCGAACAGTTAGCGATTCATGCCGGGTATATGTTGAGCTGGGATGGCATCCAGGTTGAAGAATGGAACCGGGCTAATCAGAACGGGGCGATGGGCGACCTGTCTGCGCTGCGGGTGATATTTCGTAAAGTGGTAAGCGTAGTCCCGGAAACTGAGTAGAATAGCGCGGTTCTTATGTACCGGAGCCGCCATGATTCTGCTTATCGATAACTATGATTCATTTACCTGGAACCTGTATCAATACTTCTGTGAACTGGGGGCTGATGTCCTTGTCAGGCGCAACGACGAGCTGACGCTGTCGCAAATCGATGTGCTGAATCCGCAAAAAATTGTCATTTCCCCGGGACCTTGCACGCCGGATGACGCCGGTATTTCGCTGGATGTTATTCGCTATTTCGCGGGGAAGATCCCTCTGCTGGGGGTTTGTCTGGGGCACCAGGCGATGGCGCAGGCCTTTGGCGCGACCGTGGTGCGGGCGGCTAAAGTGATGCACGGTAAAACGTCGCCTATTTCGCATAACGAGCAGGGTGTTTTTCAGGGACTCGCCAATCCATTAACGGTAACGCGCTACCATTCTCTGGTGGTCGCTCCCGAAACCCTTCCTGACTGCTTTGAGGTGACCGCCTGGAGTGAAACGCAGGAGATCATGGGTATTCGTCACCGGGAGTGGGATATGGAGGGGGTGCAGTTTCACCCGGAGAGCATTCTCAGCGAACAGGGGCATCAGCTGCTGGCTAATTTTCTCAACCGGTGATTTGTGGTTGCTATTCAGTGATTTTTTATTCATATTTTGTGATTATAATTTCACTAGCATTTCTGCTTAACAGGGTGGTAATGACATGGCAACTGAACAAACTGCAATTACACGCGCGACATTCGATGAAGTGATTCTGCCGATTTATGCACCGGCTGAGTTTATCCCGGTAAAAGGGAAAGGGAGTCGAGTGTGGGATCAACAGGGTAAAGAGTATGTTGATTTCGCAGGTGGTATTGCAGTTACCGCGTTAGGGCATTGCCATCCGGCGCTGGTTGAGGCGTTAACCACCCAGGGCGAAACCCTGTGGCATACCAGCAATGTTTTCACCAACGAACCGGCGTTACGCTTAGGTCGTAAACTCATTGATGCGACCTTCGCCGAGCGCGTACTGTTCATGAACTCCGGTACCGAAGCTAACGAAACCGCCTTTAAGCTGGCGCGCCACTATGCCTGCGTGCGCCATAGCCCGTTCAAAACCAAGATTATTGCCTTCCACAACGCGTTTCACGGTCGTTCGCTGTTTACCGTATCCGTCGGCGGGCAACCGAAATATTCCGACGGCTTTGGACCCAAACCGGCGGATATTATCCATGTACCGTTTAACGATCTCCATGCAGTCAAAGCGGTAATGGATGATCACACCTGCGCGGTGGTGATCGAGCCTATTCAGGGTGAGGGGGGCGTGACTGCGGCAACGCCGGCATTCCTGCAAGGCTTGCGTGAACTCTGTGATCAGCATCAGGCGCTGTTGGTATTTGATGAAGTACAGAGCGGGATGGGGCGTACCGGGTCACTGTTTGCCTATATGCACTACGGCGTGACGCCGGATATCCTGACCAGTGCCAAGGCGCTCGGCGGCGGCTTCCCGGTGAGTGCGGTACTGACTACCCAGGAGATTGCCTCGGCGTTCCACGTGGGCTCGCATGGTTCCACTTACGGCGGTAATCCGCTGGCCTGTGCGGTTGCGGGAGCTGCGTTTGATATCATCAACACGCCGGAAGTGCTGGAAGGTATTCAGGCCAAACGCCAGGCATTTGTTCAACATTTGCAGAAGATTGACCAACAGTTCGACATTTTTAGCGACATTCGCGGGATGGGATTGCTGATCGGCGCCGAACTGAAGCCGCAGTTTAAAGGCCGGGCGCGTGATTTCTTGTACGCCGCGGCGAATGAAGGCGTGATGGTACTGAACGCCGGACCGGACGTGATGCGTTTCGCGCCGTCGCTGGTGGTGGAGCAGGCCGATATTGATGAAGGGATGCAGCGCTTCGCGCAGGCCGTTGCGAAAGTGGTGGCTTGACGATCTTAGGCCGGATAATCGTAGCGCATCTGGCAGTAGAGCTTAACCCTTCATATCTCGCAACCGGCGGCTCAGCCAGATCCCGTGATGCGGTCGCTGACGCCATGCTACCGACGAAATGGTATGCATGGTGTTCAGATGCCCTAATATCCGCTGTAGATGCTGCTCAAGGGTACTTAAAGGCCCGTGGGACAGCATCTCTGGCGCCTCGAGAATATTTACATCGCCGGAGCTTCCAGGGCCGTCATATTCCAGCCGTTGCTGACAGCGCTGGATCGCAATTTCACAGGACTCCAGATACCGCTGCGCCAAATCCGGCGTCAGCATCGTATGTTCCCTTGCCAGCGTGGTCATCGCGTTGATGTGTTCGACGATGAACTGGCTATGCGTAACCCACAGTTTCATGTCCGCCAGATAGTGCGAGTTGAATCCTGGCTCCTGCATCGCCTGGTTAAGTGAGTTGAACAACGTGTTATGCGCCTGGTTGACCCGCATGCGTTGATACGCCAGCGGTGTGGCCTGCGGATCGTTGCTAAGGATCAGGCGGATGGCTTCCTGATCGGCTTCTAACGCATCGTGGGCGTTTTTACGCAGCAGGCCGCTCTGCCACTGCGGCCATAGCCAGAGCATCCCGCCAAAGGCGATTAGGCAACCAGTGACCGTATCGATAAACCGCGGCACGATAAACTGTTCCCCGTTCAGTGTCAGCAACTGCAGGGTGTATACCGCGGTGACCGTAAAGCCGACGGTAGCCCAGCCGTAGTTTTTACGGATGGTCAGATAACTCACCAGGGTTATCAGCAGCATGCCTGCCAGCGTGTAACTCTCCTGAATATGAAAGTGCAGTGTGACGCCAGCGATCACCAGGCCAACGAGCGTCCCTACTGAACGGTGTAAAATACGTACCCGGGTCGCCCCGTAGCCATTTTGCGTGACGAACAGGATTGTCATCAAAATCCAGTAGGGTTTTGGCAGATGTAAAGCGCTGCCCATCAGGCTGGCAATGCTCAACATTACGCTGATGCGTCCGGCATTACGCAGCGCTGGGGATTTCAACGACATATAGCTTTTCAGTGCGGGGATAAGCGGCAACCGACGCTGCTTGTCAGCCATTAAATCCCGGGCATACAGTGGGCGCTGGGTGCGTAGCACTCGGGCAATACGGCTGAAGTGCCAGTAACAAAATTGTCCTACCGGATTGTCCGGATGTTGGTTGGCAATTTTCTCCAGCGTGCCAATTTGTTTATCCATTGAAAAACGTGTTGGCAAGCGGTGATACAAAATGTCATCGGCCAGAACGCGAAGGCGTTCGGCGACGGTGCGCGCGTTCCAGCGGATCACCTGTTCGGCGTGGCTACGTTCTACCAGCTTTTGCACCTCTTCCGGCTGGTGGAGGCTGACGGAAATATGTTCCTGTAAATCGAGCGCCTCCTGAAAGGCACGTAGCAGGCGCTTATAATCGTTGTTGCGATGTGCCGACAGCATATGCATTTGCTGATAGCACTGGGTAATCAAATCTACCGCTTTTTGTTGGCGCACAAGCAGGGGGGGTAGCGCTTTTTCCGGATCGGCATGCTGAGTCAGGAGGCTGTATTTGGCCTCACAGTAATCGGCTAATTCACGATACAACAAGCTGAGCGACTCACGCAGCGGCTGCTCACGCCACATCCAGAACCAGAACCAGTTGAACAGGCCGTACCACAATGTACCCAACGCGTAGATCAGCAGTGGCTCCCAGACGGGCATGTTCCCGGCCAGGCTGAGCGTGAAAATTGCCGCGATAAGCGAGGCAGGTAGTAGTCGTGCATGCAGAGGGCCTAATTCAGCGGTTACACCAAGAATCAGCGTCAGGCCAGTGAGGATCAGCGGCAGCGGTATAGTCTGTGCCAGCAGTATCTGCATGATCAGACTGCATCCGGCAAACAAAGACGCACCAATCACTAAGCGTTTGAAAAAGCGCTTATGCGGGGTATCAAGACCGGCAATATTGCAGCAGGCAGGGACGAGGGAGAAGAGGAGCCCCAGATGAAGCTGCCCGATGATCAGACCGACGGCCACAGGTAAACATAGCACCAGCGTCTGTCGTAGTGCGTAGTTGATCTCAGGGTGATATATCAGTCTTCGCCACATCGGTGCAAACAAAAGTGGCGCATTACGGGGTAACGCGCCACTTCGATGGGGTTAACGTGTGCCGTAGACGACGATGGTCTTACCGTGTGCGGAGATCAGATTCTGATCTTCCAGCATCTTCAGAATACGACCAACGGTCTCACGGGAACAGCCAACGATCTGGCCGATTTCCTGGCGGGTGATTTTAATCTGCATGCCGTCCGGGTGGGTCATCGCGTCAGGCTGTTTCGCCAGATTCAGCAGAGTCTGCGCGATACGACCGGTAACGTCGAGGAAGGCAAGGTTGCCAACTTTTTCAGACGTGACCTGCAGACGGCGAGCCATCTGAGAGGACAGGCGCATCAGAATATCTGGATTGACCTGGATTAATTGGCGAAATTTTTTGTACGAAATTTCAGCGACTTCACATGCAGTTTTAGCACGGACCCAGGCGCTGCGTTCCTGACCTTCTTCGAAGAGGCCTAATTCACCAATAAAATCGCCCTGATTCAGATAAGAAAGGATCATTTCTTTCCCTTCTTCATCTTTGATCAGCACTGCCACTGAGCCTTTAACGATGTAGTACAACGTTTCCGCTTTTTCACCCTGGTGAATCAGCGTGCTCTTCGATGGGTACTTATGAATATGGCAATGAGACAAGAACCATTCGAGAGTCGGGTCTGTTTGCGGTTTGCCAAGCACCATGCGCGGTTATCCTCTGTTATAAGCTGTCTCCAGAGCCAAAATACTACCTGCCTCTGGGTTTGCAAAAATGTGCTTCCCGCTACCTGGGAAGGGGGCTGTCAATACGTGCGACGGCCTGTAATGTGATGTCCTCTGCATACATGCAGTACGTCAATGTATTACTGTAGCATCCTGACTGTTTTAGCATAGCTTTCGCCGTGTGTCTCCTGGTGTCTCGCTTCAGCATGACGCAGGTCGCCTTCCGTTGCGAGATTTGTTGTGTGCGCGTAATCTGTCAGGAAAATTGATGCATCGGAGTAATAAAATATGCAAGCACGTGTTAAGTGGGTTGAAGGGTTAACCTTCCTCGGTGAGTCCGCCTCTGGCCACCAGATTTTGATGGACGGTAACTCCGGTGATAAAGCGCCGAGCCCGATGGAAATGGTCTTAATGGCTGCGGGCGGTTGCAGCGCAATTGATGTGGTGTCGATCCTGCAAAAGGGTCGTCAGGATGTGACCAACTGCGAAGTGAAGCTGACCTCCGAGCGTCGTGATGAAGCGCCACGCCTGTTTACCCACATCAACCTGCATTTCGTTGTAACGGGTAACGATCTGAAAGATGCGTCCGTCGCTCGCGCGGTCGATCTTTCGGCGGAAAAATATTGCTCCGTGGCGCTGATGCTGGAAAAGGCGGTGAACATTACCCACTCCTATGAAGTGGTTGCCGCTTCGTGATGTTATGCCTGATGGCGTTACACTTATCAGGCCTACAGGATTTAAACGCGTAGGCCGGATAAAGCATTAGCCGCCATCCGGCAAAAAAACACCTTACTCTATCTTTTTACCTTCCATCAGTCGCTGGACTAGCGGCAGCATAATCAATTCCATCGCCAGACCCATTTTCCCGCCCGGAACAACCAATGTATTGATATGAGAAATGAATGAGCCCTGCAGCATGGCCAGTAGCCATGGGAAATCGATCCCTTCCAGATTACGAAAATGAATCACGACAAAGCTTTCATCGAGTGACGGAATACTCTTGGCGGCAAAGGGGTTAGAGGTATCGACGGTGGGTACGCGCTGAAAGTTAATGTGCGTACGGGAAAACTGCGGCGTGATGTAATTGATATAATCGTCCATTGAACGCACCACCGAGTCCATCACCGCTTCACGCGAGTGTCCACGCTCGCTGGTATCGCGGGTCAGCTTCTGGATCCACTCCAGGTTCACGATCGGCACCACACCAACCAACAGATCGACATGCCGGGCCACATTTTGCTGCGGGGTGACAACGCCGCCGTGAAGTCCCTCATAGAACAGGACATCCGTCGGTTCAGGCAGCGGCTGCCAGGGCGTAAATGTCCCCGGAACCTGATTCCACGGTACGGCCTCATCGTAGGTGTGCAGATATTTACGCGACTGACCTTTGCCCGTCTGACCGTATTCAATGAAGGTTTGCTCCAGCAGACCGAAGTCGTTAGCTTCGGGGCCGAAATAGCTGATATGCCGCCCGGCATCGCGCGCTTTGCGAATCGCCATGTCCATTTCCGGGCGGGTATAGCGATGAAAACTGTCGCCTTCCACCTCGGCGGCGCGCAGATTTAACTGCGCGAATATTTTACGAAACGCGAGGCTGGTGGTGGTGGTCCCCGCGCCGCTGGATCCTGTTACCGCAATCACCGGATGTTTGGCAGACATAACAACTCCATGAAATGGTTGTAATTATAGTAAAGTCGCCGGCGGCTACGGATTACTCGCGAATCTGCTTCCTCGGCATAATGTTGACCGTTTCATGCAATTCGGACCACACCAGCACGGCTTCACCTGATTGTAGTTGGCGTTTGACGTCGGCGACTTTTTGTTCGAGCGAGCGTTCATGTTCACCATAATCGGTGCCTTCGCGCAAGACAAAGCTTTCAAGCAGATTGTCCAGCGCGTCCGGGGAGATGTCTTGCCAGGGAATAATCATGATGAAGTCTCCAGATACGTTGTCAGCCAGTCCGGGATTCTGGATTCCAGCCACATCTCCGGATGGCGTATCGTACCGCCAATGAATCCGACATGGCCGCCGTGTTCAGTAAGCTGATACTCCACCTGCGAGGGCAGGTTTTCCGGCTCAGGGATCACATGATGATCCATAAACGGATCATCCTTGGCATGAATAATCAGCGTGGGTTTGGCGATCTGATTGAGCAACGGCATGGCGCTACACTGACGGTAATAGTCTATCGCATCGGCGAAACCGTGAATTTTGGCGGTGATCAGATCGTCAAAATCGCGAATGCGACGTAGAGATTTCAACTGGGCCAGGCTCACCGGCAGTGAGCCAGGATAAGCCTCAAGCTTACGCGAGGCATTGGCTTTCAACAGATTAAGCAGGTAGCGCTGATAGACCCGGGAGAATCCCTTGTCCATGTGGTAACTACAGGCTTCCAGCACGAAAGGGGCAGAGACGATAACAGCAGCATCAATTGGAATCTCGGTGCCTTCTTTTGCCAGCAGGCATGCCAGCATGTTTCCACCAAGCGAATAGCCTACCGCTGCGGTCGGCACACGACCGAACTCACGCTCCAGCCAGTGTAAAAACCAGGTGCCGTCTTCTGTTTCACCGGAGTGATAAATGCGGTTCAGACGATTTGGTTCGCCGCTGCAGCCGCGAAAATGCATCACCACACCCAGCCAGCCGCGCTTTTGTGCTGCTTCAATCAGGCCATGTGCGTAGGGGCTGTTCAGGCTGCCTTCCAGGCCGTGAAAAACCACCAGGCGCGGTTTGTGTTTCGCCTGCTGCGGATCTTCACTCCACGCCAGATCGACAAAATCACCGTCTGGCAATTCCAGACGCTGCCAGTGGGCATCGAACTTCACCTTGCGGCGAATTAAACGCGGCAGCATCGTCTGCAGATGGCGGTTACTGATACCGCGCATTGGACGGAAATCTCGCGAATCTTCGGTAGGTGGAGTCATTTCTGTGGACGTGATTTCAACCATAACACCAGAGCAATTAATATTCGGAAAGAATAACTATACCGCGCGCAGCGCATGCGGGTTAGCCAATATGTGATTTTGCGCTTATTCTGCCAGCAGGTTACGTGAAAAAAGATGAATTTCCACGCCCGGTTTACGTCGCCACAGGCGAGCTTTACGCGTCCCTGTTGCTACGCTTTCTCCGGTATCTTCAAACATTCCTGAAGCTTCAAAGCGGCGAATCAGACTTTTACGCTGGATCGACTGACCGAGGATAACCTCAGTAGCTTCCAGCAGTTGCCCATGGGTAAATGTCTCCGGCAAACAATATACGGGCAGGAGCGAGTACATTGTTTTTTGCCGCAAGCGATGCAGCGCCGCCGTAATGATTTTTTCGTGATCGAACGCGAGTGAATAGTTTTTCAGCTCATCAACTGGCACCCAGCGGGCGTTGCTGACGCTGGCGATGTGCGGCGCACAGTCTACCCAGGCGATTAGCGCAAACCAGGTTACTGTCAGGCTCCAGCCTCGCGGGTCTCGTTCGGGCCCGGAAAAGGTATCCAGCTGTTCCAGCCACGAAGGCGAAACGCCCGTTTTTTCAGTGAGTTTGCGCAGCGCTGTGGCGCGGGTTGAATCATCGTTTTCAATATCAATAAAGCCGCCAGGTAATCCCCAATACCCTTTTTGCGGTTGGGTTGCCCGCTCGACCAATAATACGCACAGCGTCTGCTGATGCAGGGTAAACAACACGCTATCTACCGTCACCAAAGGAGAGGGGAAGCGGCTGGCGTCGTATTGCTTCAGGTAGTCGGCTTCGGTGGTCATAAAACACTCACGATGATTTGTCACGCGGACAAGTGTACCAGTCCGATGTCGGGGAGCAAGGTTCGTTTTTTAGTATTATTTATCAGTGTATTACCACACGATAAAAAATGATGAATTTTATGCTTGCTTAATATGTGTCTTAGGGACATTATTAATTGTGTCGAAGGGACACAATTAATAGGAGTCGAGTGATGAGCTTAAAACTGACACTAACTTTGGACGACCAAACCTATGCAGTTGCCAGCGGTGTTTTTCCTGATGGCGCCGTCTGGTTAAAAGTCATCGATGCACTACCATCCTTTGCTCGCCTGATGCGCATCCGCGCTGCAGCAATGCGTGATATGAATGACTTTATGCTGCTGGCGCAACTGGTGGAGGCGGTTCGCCACCAAACTGATGTGCTGGTCAGCCATCTCGAACTTCCCTGGTTGCCGTGGGCGCGTCAGGACAGACATATGGTGGCAGGTGACAGCTTTGCGCTGAAAGTCTTCGCCAGTCACCTCAATACGTTGAAATTCGATAAGGTCAACGTGCTCGACCCGCACAGTGACGCGGCGGCTGCGGCCATCGACAACCTGGTCGCCATTGGGCAAGAGTGCTGCCTGTTGCAAAGCGCGTCATTATCGCGGCTGTTTCAGCAACATGCGCTGATGTTGGTTGCCCCGGATGCTGGCGCACTGAAGAAGATTGATACCGTGGCGAGAGCAGCCGGCGTGGCGGAGTACGCCATCCTGAGCAAGAAACGTGATGTAGCAAGCGGCAAGTTGACGGGATTTGCATTACTGACCGGGGATGTCAGTGGGCGTGATTTGCTGATTGTGGACGACCTGTGTGATGCTGGCGGCACCTTCATAGGCTCCGCGCAGGTGCTACGTGATGCCGGTGCCCGCAGCGTTAGCCTGTATGTCACCCACGGAATCTTTTCTAAGGGCGTTGAACACCTGTTTGATAACGGTATTGACGCCATCTACACCACCACTTCTTTCGCTGTCCCGACGCTGAAACATCCGCAGCTTGAACTTATCGATATTGACGCGATTTACTGCGCCTGAGGGAGACACCTGTTATGAAAATGAATCCAATTTTAGCTATCGATGGCTACAAAGTGTCTCACCGCGTGCAGTATCCACTGGGCACCAGCCGGGTCTATTCCAACTTTACTCCGCGCAGCGATCGCTTTTTCTCGTCGCCGCTGCCAGATGGCAAACTGGTTTTCTTTGGTCTGCAGGGTTTCTTGCAGTGGTTTTTAGTTGACCTGTTTAATGAAGCGTTTTTTGCCCGCCCGGAAGATGAGGTGGTGAACGAATACAAACAGCTCATGGACAGCTATCTCGGCAAAGATATGGTGGCGGTGGACCATATTCGTGCATTGCATCAGTTGGGCTATCTGCCGCTGCATATTAAGGCGCTGGATGAAGGCAGCAAAGTCCCAATGACGGTGCCGGTTTTAACCATTATCAACACTAAACCTGAGTTTTTCTGGCTGGTGAATTACCTGGAGACCATACTGTCGGCCGAGTTATGGAAGGCGTCAACAAACGCCACGATTGCTCATCACTACCGAAAAATCTGCGCACGCTGGGCACAGAAAACCTGTAGCGATCTGACGCATCTCGACTTCCAGTGCCATGACTTTTCATTTCGCGGTATGGCCGGATTGCAGGACACCATGCAGGCGGGCTGCGGGCATTTGTTGAGTTTTAAAGGGACCGACAGTATTCCATCCCTGCTGTATACCCGCGATTACTACACCGACGGCGAGGCCTATTTTATCGGCGCCAGCATTCCGGCAACTGAGCACAGTGTGATGTGTATGGGCGAACGTGAACACGAGATCGAGACCTTCCGCCGCCTGATTGTCGATCTCTACCCGCAGGGATTTGTGTCGATAGTCTCTGATACCTGGGACTACTGGCAGGTGCTGACGGAATATACCCGCGAGCTGAAGAACATCATTCTGGCCCGTGAAGGGCGGGTGGTATTTCGCCCAGACAGCGGTAACCCGGTGGAGATCCTGTGTGGTACTGGCGCAGATGACGATACAACAAGCGAACGCAGCGCGCAGGAAAAAGGGTCTGTGGAAGTGCTGTGGGAGATTTTTGGCGGCACGGTTAACGCTAAAGGCTACAAGGTGCTCGACCCACATGTGGGACTGATTTATGGCGATTCCATTACCCTTGAGCGGGCGAATGAAATCCTGCGTCGTCTGGAAGCGAAAGGATTTGCCAGTTCAAACGTCGTGTTTGGCGTCGGTTCCTTTACCTATCAGTACAACACGCGTGACACCTTCGGTTTTGCGATGAAAGCGACGTGGGGAGAAGTTGATGGCAAAGGGCGGACAATTTTTAAAGAGCCAAAAACGGATAACGGTCTGAAGCGTTCCGCTCGTGGTCTGCTGCGCGTGACGAGGGATGAAGCGGGTGATTTATGCCTGCATGATGAACAGACCTGGGAGCAAGAGCAGGGAGGGGAGCTGAAAACCCGTTTTCTCAACGGTAAGCTGTTTAACCGTGAGCACTTCGAACAGATCCGCCAGCGTCTGGCGACGCAACGGTAATTTCCCGCCAGCGGGTAGCGTTGCCCGCTTTCTCCTCCCTCCCGGCGTAAATTGATCATCGTCACAAATGGTTACTTCAATTATTACTCTCAAGCTAATGATTCTTTCCTACGCTTAATTGATGACTTTCTCACCAGAGCGCACACTCTTAGCTGTGTTAAGCAATCAAAATGATTAGCTGAATCAGGAGGTTAATAATGTTATCTGGGCAAACACCAGCACGCGTCTGGAACACACGCCGCACCGAAAAACAGCGGCGTCTGGCTTCCGTCCCGGTGCAGGGCAAGGTTCTGCCAACCGCAGACCTGACCGCAATGCTGGAAAAACTGATCGCGCCGGGTGACCGCGTGGTATTAGAAGGGAATAACCAAAAGCAGGCAGATTTCTTATCCCGCATGCTGGCCGAGGTTAACCCGCAGATTGTGCACGACCTGCACATGATCATGCCGAGCGTCGGCCGCAGCGAGCATCTGGACATCTTCGAAAAAGGGATCGCCCGCAAGCTGGACTTTTCCTTCTCCGGTACTCAGAGCCTGCGTATTTCGCAGCTGCTGGAAGATGGTCAGTTGGAAATCGGCGCCATCCACACCTACATCGAACTCTATTCCCGTCTGTACGTTGACCTGTCGCCGAACGTGGCGCTGATTGCCGGCTTCAAAGCCGACCGCAAAGGTAACCTCTACACCGGGGCGAGCACCGAAGATACCCCAGCGCTGGTTGAAGCCGCCGCGTTCCACGACGGTATCGTCATCGCACAGGTGAACGAGCTGGTGGACGATGAATGTGACCTGCCGCGCGTGGATATCCCTGGCTCCTGGGTTGATTTCGTGGTTGTGGCCGACAAACCGTTCTTTATCGAACCGCTGTTCACCCGTGATCCGCGTCTCATCAAACAGGAACACATCCTGATGGCGATGATGGCGATTAAAGGCATCTACGCGGAACACCAGGTCCAGTCACTGAACCACGGCATCGGCTTTAACACCGCGGCTATCGAACTGCTGCTGCCAACCTACGGCGAACAGCTCGGCCTGAAAGGCAAAATCTGTAAACACTGGACGCTGAACCCGCATCCAACGCTGATTCCGGCGATTGAGAGCGGCTGGGTTGAAAGCGTGCACTGCTTCGGCGGCGAGCTGGGGATGGAAGAGTACATCCGCGCCCGTCCTGACATCTTCTTTACCGGTTCCGACGGCTCGATGCGTTCTAACCGCGCCTTCTGCCAGCTGGCAGGTCAGTACGCGGTGGATATGTTCATCGGTTCTACCCTACAGGTTGATGGCTACGCCAACTCCTCTACCGTGACCCGCGGTCGTCTTTCTGGCTTCGGCGGCGCGCCAAACATGGGTCATGACCCACACGGTCGTCGTCATGCAACGCCTGCCTGGCTGAACATGATCACCGAGCCGGATCCAATGCAGCGCGGTAAAAAACTGGTTGTGCAGATGGTCGAAACATTCCAGGCCGGCGTGAAGCCAACCTTCGTTGAAAAACTGGACGCGGTTGATGTGGCGAAAGCCTCGGGCATGCCGCTGGCACCGGTGATGATCTACGGCGACGACGTGACCCACGTGCTGACCGAAGAAGGTATAGCTTACCTCTATCGCGCCAAAGATCTTGAAGAGCGCCGTGCGATGGTGGCTGCGGTCGCGGGTATCACCGATATTGGTCTGGGCGTTGACGCGAAACGCGTAGCCGAGCTGCGTCAGAGCGGCAAGGTTGTCTATCCGGAAGATATGGGCATTCGTCGTACCGATGCCACCCGTTCGCTGCTGGCGGCCGGTAGCGTCGCTGACCTGGTGGAATGGTCCGGCGGTCTTTACAACCCACCTGCGAAATTCCGGAGCTGGTAATGAAACTTCTGCCCCAGATTCAGGTTGAAGGCGGTGCCGAATGGCTGGCGCGAACCGCCACGCAGTGTCTGATTGACGAAGCACGATTAAGCCCGAAACCCGGTCTGGTGGACAGTCGGGGGAACGGTGCGCACCACGATTTATCGCTTGCGCTAATGGAGCGCTCCGCGCACAGCCTGGCCCCTACATTTCAGGCGCTGGCGCAACAAAGCTGGCAACGTCCGGCGGATATTGCGCTTAGACAAACCATAGGGCGACTCGGCCGCGAAGGCGAGCAGCAGATGATGGCAGCCACCGGCGGGGTCAATACTCACCGTGGCGCGATTTGGGCACTGGGCTTGCTGGTGAGCGCCGTGGCAATGCATGGCGGAGCGGGCAACGCGAAACAGGTTGCCGCGACCGCCGCCGAACTGGCGAAGCTGCCAGATGCCGCGGCACCAAAAGTGTTTAGCAAAGGGCTGCGCGCCACCCACCGTTATCAGGTGCCGGGCGCGCGTGAAGAGGCGCAGCAGGCGTTTCCGCATGTGATGCAGCGTGCGTTGCCGCAGCTGCGGCTCAGCCGACTTAACGGTAGCAGCGAAGCCCATGCGAGGCTCGATGCGCTGATGGCGATCATGACCTCGCTGACCGACACCTGCGTGCTGTCTCGCGCCGGGCTGGAAGGGTTGGACGCCATGCAAGACGGCGCTCGCGCAGTGCTGAACGCGGGCGGCAGCGCCCATCCGGCAGGTCAGGCGGCATTGGCCGCGCTTGATAGCCACATGCTGGCGCTCAACGCTTCGCCGGGCGGTGCCGCTGATTTGCTTGCCGCCACCCTGTTTCTCGATCGCATCGAATCGCCTTATTTCAAGCATTAAGAGGATGTTATGGAACACATTACGTTAACCGTACCGGCCAGCCGCACCTTAAGCGGCAAAGCGCTGGCAGGCGTTGTGGGCTCCGGGGATATGGAGGTGTTATTCACCGCCGACCAGGGCCAGACGTTAACCATTGATATCACCACTTCTGTCGATAACAGCCGCAGCCGCTGGGAAGCACTGATTAACCGTCTGCAAACGGTCAGTAGCCTGCCTGCCGGCAAACTGACCATCCACGACTTCGGCGCGACGCCGGGCGTGGCGCGCATCCGTATCGAACAGGTTTTTGAAGAGGTGAGCTATGCGTGATGATCGCAGTTTTATCGAATTAAAAGCACGTCAGCGTGCGCATGCGCTGCTGGATGAAGGCAGCTACCGTGAACTGCTCGACCCGTTTGAAGGCGTGATGTCGCCGTGGCTGGGCGCGCAGGGCATTGTCCCACAGGCCGATGACGGCATGGTTGTGGCAAAAGGCACCATCAATGGCAAACCGGCCGTTGTAGTGGCGATTGAAGGCGCATTCCAGGGCGGCAGCATGGGCGAAGTGTCCGGCGCCAAAATGGCGGCGGCGCTAGAGTTGGCGGCGGAAGATAACCGTAACGGCATCCCAACTCAGGCCGTTCTGAGCCTGGAAACCGGCGGCGTACGTTTACAAGAAGCGAACCTGGGCCTGGCGGCGATTGCCGACATCCACGCGGCGATTGTTGACCTGCGTCGTTACACCCCGGTGGTCGGCATTGTGGCCGGTACCGTGGGCTGCTTCGGTGGGATGTCTATCGCAGCGGCGCTGTGTAGCTATCTGATTGTGACCCGCGAAGCGCGTCTTGGCCTGAACGGTCCGCAGGTCATCGAACAGGAAGCCGGTATTGAAGAGTATGACTCCCGCGACCGTCCGTTTATCTGGAGTATGACCGGCGGCGAAATTCGCTACGAAAGCGGTCTGGTTGAAGCGCTGGTCGGTGACGGCGTTAACGCGGTGAAAGCCGCCATGAACGATGCGCTGGCGAAAGGCGTTCCGGCGAAACATCGCACCGACAACTATGCCTGGTATCTCGACCGTCTGACGAATTTCGATACCCGCAAACAGGCGGATACCGAACAGATTCATGCGCTCTTCGCCCGGGAGGTGAAATGATGAGTAACGCAATTAGCCGTGGCGAATTATGGCTGGAAACGCTGGTTCCGAACGCCAAACGAATCGAAGGGCTGTGCCCGTCTGTGCAGGCCGCTGACGGTGAGCTTAACGGTGAAACGGTACGTTTTGTTGCCGTGGTGCCGGATGCCAATAACCACTTCCCGCGCGCAGCGAAAGGGGAAGTCGGTCTGCTGGAAGGCTGGACGCTGGCAAAAGTGGTCAGTGAAACCATTGCCGCAGACGCTGATAAAGCGGTGAAACGTCCGATTGTGGCGGTGATTGATGTACCAAGCCAGGCCTACGGTCGCCGTGAAGAAGGTTTCGGTATTCACCAGGCGCTGGCCGGTGCCGCAGCGGCGTATGCCAACGCGCGTCTGGCGGGCCACCCGGTGATTGGCCTGATTGTCGGTAAAGCGATGTCCGGTGCGTTTCTGGCGCACGGCTACCAGGCGAATCGCCTGATCGCCTTCAACGACAAAGGCGTGCTGATTCACGCCATGGGTAAAGAGTCGGCGGCGCGTATCACCCTGCGTACCGTTGACGCGCTGGAAAAACTGGCGGCGACTATTCCACCAATGGCGTATGACATCAGCAACTACGCCACCCTGGGGCTGCTGGAGAATCTGCTGGATATCAGCAATCCGGACGCGCCTTCTGCTTCCGATCTGGCGCTGGTGAAAACCACGCTGCAACAGGCCATCAATGACGCTCGTCAGGACCCGACGCTGAAAAGCCGTCTGGGCGCTGACAACCGCCGCAGCTCTGCCCTCGTACGCGAACGCATGCGGGCTAGCTGGTAAGTAAAAAAGAGACCTGCCGGATGTACGGCTCCGTGGGCGCATACGCTGCGCCCGCGTGGGTCACTGCATCTGAAAAAATAATAATCATCGCGCCAGTGCTAACTTTTTTCATTACAGGTGAAATATGACTTACGTAATTGTTCATGCTCTTGCTCCGATTTTCGTCATCATGCTGCTGGGATTCTGGGCCGGGAAGGCCAAAATGGTGGACAACAAAAATGTCTCCCTGCTCAATATCTTCGTCATGGACTTTGCATTGCCTGCAGCGCTGTTTAGCGCAACCGTACAGACGCCGTGGGCGGGTATCGTCGCGCAGTCACCGCTGATTGTGGTACTGACGCTGGCGATGTGGATTACCTATGCCGCCATCTATTTTATGGCGACCAAAGTGTTCAAGAAATCGCCGCAGGATGCCGCCGTGCTGACGCTGACCGTCGCGCTGCCGAACTACGCCGCGCTGGGTCTGCCGATTCTGGGTAGCGTACTGGGTGAAACTTCTTCCACCTCGCTTTCCGTTGCCGTTTCCATCGCCTGCGGTTCCGTGTTGATGACGCCGTTCTGCCTGCTGATCCTCGAACGTGAGAAAGCGCGAGCGGAAGGCGGTAACTCCGGTTCTACGCTGTCTATGCTGCCGGTACTAATGTGGCGTTCCATTAAAAAACCGATCGTCATGGGCCCGCTGCTGGGGGTTATCCTCTCCGCCATTGGTATTAAAATGCCAGAACTGGTGCTGGCGGCGATCAAACCGCTGGGTCTGTCCGCGACTGCGGCGGCGCTGTTCCTGACCGGTGTGATCCTCTCTGCGCGTAAACTGCAGATCAACACCGTGGTGATCACCTCCACTATCGCCAAACTGCTGATTCAACCGGCCATTGCCTGGGGTATCGTGCTGATTTTCGGCCTGCATGGTTCCGTGGCGATTACCGCTATCCTGATGATTGCGCTGTCCGCGGGTTTCTTCGGCGTGGTGTTTGGTAACCGCTTTGGCGTGCAGTCGCCGGATGCAGAAGCCGTGCTGCTGTTGAGCTCGGTCCTGTGTATCCTGTCTCTGCCGCTGTTTATCTCGCTGACTTCAGGAATCTAAATCATGAGCACAACATTACGTCCACACGACCTTATCTGGCTGAATGCGCGCGACGCACTTGAAGATGTCACGGAATCCTGGGTGGATACCGTCTGGCATAGTGGCCTGCCGGTAGTGGTGCGACGTGATGTTGATGCGCAGGGGCGCATTCCGGTGGGCGTGCGCGGGATGAAGCGCGACCAGCGCGCCGCCGGTTGGGTAAAAGCGGGGGCGGTCGTCCGCGTCTGCTCGCCGGAATCACTGGTGGACCCGCTGGCGCTGCTGCGCTCGCCCTTTATCTCTCAGCCACCCGTTCAGGTGGCTTTGTTATTGGCGCAGCAGGCGTGGCCGTGGACGTGGGGCATTACCGGCAGTACCGGCTATGCGCTGGCGACCGGGATCCCGGTTATCCACGCGGCAAGCGATCTGGATCTGCTGATCCGCGCGCCGCAGCCGCTCTCCCGTGAAGCGCTGGGAACGTGGCAGCAGCAGCTCACCGCCGGACTTTGCCGGGCGGATACCCAGGTGGATACGCCGCGCGGCGGTTTTGCCCTCAACGAATGGCTGCGTGACGGTAAAGCACTGTTAAAAACCTCACAGGGGCCGCGTCTGGTGAGCGACCCGTGGAGCAGGGAGGAATAATGAAAATTCTGTTTACCTTTCCGGGGCAGGGAACGCAGCACGCAGGAATGCTGCAAAACCTTCCGGGGACGGAACTGGCCCAGGCGCGTGGGGTGCTTGGCGCTGAGGTTGATACGCTGGATACCCCTGAGGCGCTCAAGCATACCCGAGCGGTTCAACTGTCTCTGCTGATTGCTGGCGTTGCATGGGCGCGCGAGTTAGAACGTCGTAGCGTAGCGCCTGATATCGTCAGTGGACTCTCCATTGGCGCGTACCCGGCGGCGGTGATTGCCGGTGCGCTCGACTTCGTCGACGCGCTGACGCTGGTCGCGCTGCGCGGTGACTTAATGGAGCAGGCCTATCCGCACGGCTACGGCCTGACGGCAATCATGGGGCTAACGCTGAGTCAGGTGGAAAGCCTGGTAGAAGGCAGCGGCACCTATATCGCTAACCTGAATGCCGAAACGCAGATTGTGATTGCCGGTCCTGATGAAGCGATGGCTGAAGTGGCGAAACGCGCGCTGGAGAAAGGGGCCAGTAAGGCGCCTCGGCTGGCGGTGAGCGTGCCGTCGCATTGTGAACTGTTGGCCGAGCCCGCGCAAAAGCTGGTTGAGGCGTTCAGCCATGTGACGCTTTCCCGCCCGCGCTACGCCTACCTGAGCGGTAGTACCGGCCGCGTGCTGTGGCAGCCGGAACGTATTGCCGACGATCTGGCGATGAACATGGCGCGCACGGTGCGCTGGCAGGAGGCGGTTATCTCCGCTAACGAACGTGAAGCACGGCTGGCGATTGAAATGCCGCCCGGTGGCGTGCTGACCTGCTTAACGCGTCAGGCGGCGTGGGAAGGGGAGTCTGTTTCTCTGGAGCGCAGCGGCGTGGATGTTGCCGTGCATCTGGCAAAACGGCTTCGTGCGTGATGTGATTGCCCGATGGTGCTGCGCTTATCAGGCCTACAACTCGCACCTGATGTAGGCCGGATAAGACGCGTAGCGTCGCCATCCGGCAATCAGGCGTTCTGGTTCAGCGTCCTGGCATACATGCGCCCTTCGGCGGCCAGTGCCAGCAGGCTTGGGTCGCGCTCGCGGTTACGGGCAAACACAATCGCGATAAGCTGCTGCATCTGATAGGGTTCAGCGAGCTTTTGCAGCTTCACGGTATTCTCATACATCTTCTTCATTCGTCCGGGCATCAAACAGAAGCCAACCCCAGCCTGTACCAGACTGAGCATCGAGAAAATGTCGTTTACGCGGGTGACGATTTCAGGCTCGAACCCCGCAATATGAAACGCTTCCTGGAAACCCGCGTAGGTCGCAAACCCTTCCGCCAGCGACACAAATTTCTCATTGCGATAGTGGCGTAGATCCGCCTTAAGGGTGGCGTCAAGCGTAGCGGTCATCGGTGCGGCGAGGTAGATATCGTCGTGGAACAGGGGGAGTACTTCGAGGCTGTTGCGGTCGATTTCACTTTCAGAAATGGAGATGAGGATCGCGTCCAGCACGCCGTCTTCCAGCATCTTCAGCAGCGCTTCGTTGGAACCCATGGTGAGATCCAGTTCCAGGTCCGGGCGACGCAGTTTCATGCCCATAATCAGGTGCGGCACCGTCTCCAGCGTCAGTGAGTAGAGCGTGCCAACGCGTAAACGGCCCTGGCCGACGCCCGCCGTTTTGCGCGTCTCTTCCAGCCCGCGTTCCATCAGTTGGGTGACTTCCTGGCAGTACTCCAGCAGCGTCCACGCCGCCGGTTGGGCAATCAGATTACGACCTTTGTGGACGAACAGCGGGCAGCGGACGTTCTCTTCCAGGGTGTGCAGCGCCCGATGCACGCTAACGCCGCTGATGTTCAGCGCCTCGGCGGTACGGGCGATGTTGCCCTTCTCCATAAAGGTCATGAAGATGCTCAGCTTGCGGAAGGTTATGTCGTTGGTCGTCAGCTGATTCATCATCGTCTTCCCAAAGTTAGTCGGCCAGCATCTGTTCGAGTTGTTCCTGCGCATCCAGCCAGGCCATTTCGCACTCTTCGAGCCCGGATTTCGCGCTGGCTTGTTGCTGCAAGCATGCCGTGAGTTCAGCCTTGCGGCTTTGGTCGTACAGTTCGCTGTCGCCGAGTTTCTCTTCTGCCTGCGCCAGCTGTGCGTGCAGCTTCTCCATCTCTTTTTCCAGACGGGTAATCTCTTTACGCAACGGCTGCGTCAGAGTGCGTAGTTCAGCCTCGCGACGCTTCTGGTCTTTACGCGCCTGGGCGCTGTTAACGCTCTCTTTCGCCGGTTCGTCGCCCTGGCTTTCCTGTTTTTGCACATCGCTCAGCCACTGCTGATAATCCTCCAGATCACCGTCAAACGGCTCGACTTTCTTGTCATGCACCAGATACAGGTCGTCGGTGGTAGAGCGAATCAGGTGACGGTCGTGCGAGACCACGACCAGCGCGCCTTCGAAATCAATCAGCGCTTCGGTCAGCGCCTGGCGCATATCCAAATCCAGGTGGTTGGTCGGTTCATCGAGCAGCAGCAGATTCGGGCGCTGCCAGACGATCAACGCCAGTACCAGGCGTGCTTTTTCACCACCGGAGAAACGACGGGTCTCTTCGCTGACCTTATCGCCCTGGAAGCCGAATCCGCCGAGGTAGTCTCGAAGTTTCTGCTCCAGCTCCTGTGGTGCCATGCGAGCCAGGTGCTGGATAGGCGATTCATCGGCGCGTAAAAACTCCAGCTGGTGCTGCGCGAAGTAGCCCAGCTTGATGCCTTTCGCCAGGCCAATCTCGCCGCTGATTGGGGTCAGTTCGCCGGCCAGCAGCTTAATCAGCGTAGATTTACCCGCACCGTTACGACCGAGCAGGCCGATGCGGGATCCCGGCACCAGATTCAGTTTGATCGAATCGAGAATGACGCGTTCGCCGTAGCCAGCGCTGACTTTTTCCATCTTCAACAGCGGGTTTGGCAGGCTTTCCGGCTCACGGAAGCTAAAGTGGAACGGATTGTCCACGTGCGCAGGGGCAATCAGCTCCATGCGTTCCAGCATTTTGATACGGCTCTGCGCCTGCTTTGCTTTGGTGGCTTTAGCTCGGAAACGATCGATATAGCTTTGCAGATGCGCTACACGCTCCTGCTGGCTTTCGTACATTGCCTGTTGCTGCGCGAGGCGGGTCGCACGCTGGATTTCAAACGCGCTGTAGTTGCCGGTGTACTCGAACATGGTTTGTTGTTCGATATGGATAATTTTATCCACCACCGGATCGAGGAAGTCGCGGTCGTGGGAGATCAAAATCAGCGTACCCTGATAGCTTTTCAGCCATCTTTCCAGCCAAATGACCGCGTCGAGATCGAGGTGGTTGGTCGGTTCATCGAGCAGCAGCAGGTCCGAACGGCAAATCAGCGCCTGTGCCAGGTTGAGACGCATACGCCAGCCACCGGAGAAGTCGCTGACTGGACGTTCAAGCTGTTCGTTGGAGAAGCCGAGGCCATGCAGCAGACTGGCGGCGCGTGAACGCACGGTCCAGGCGTCAATGGCATCCAGTTTTCCATGGACGGTGGCAATGGCGTGTCCATCGTTACGTTCGTTGGCATCGTTCAACTGCGCTTCCAGTTGACGATATTCGCGGTCGCCGTCGATTACGTACTCCAGCGCGGGCTGTGGCAACGCAGGCGTTTCCTGATTCACCCACGCGAGCTGCCAGTTTCCCGGATAGGTAAATCCTCCGGCGTCGGCGCTGAGTTCATTTTTCAGCAATGCCAGTAAGGTAGATTTACCGCAGCCATTTTTACCGACCAGGCCAACTTTCTGCCCTGGATTAATGGTGGCCGTGGCATTGTCCAGCAAGACGCGCACGCCGCGACGAATTTGTAACGATGAGAAAACAATCATAAGGCGCCGTATGTTCAGACTATGTTAATTTATCATTATGATAATGTAATGTGCGGGGCATTTGCCGCACCGAGGCGCAATGGTAGCCCAAAACGTCGAAAATAGACAAAAGACAAAACCGGGAGGGGGATGATGTTCCAGCCAGCGAAAGTCTTGCTGCTGTATGCCCATCCGGAATCTCAGGACTCGGTCGCGAACCGGGTTCTGCTTAAACCGGCCATGCAGCTCAGCAATGTTACCGTGCACGACCTTTACGCGCACTATCCTGACTTTTTTATCGACATTCCGCATGAGCAGGCGCTGCTGCGTGAGCATGATGTCATTGTTTTTCAGCATCCGCTTTACACCTATAGCTGTCCGGCGCTGTTAAAAGAATGGCTTGATCGCGTACTGAGCCGCGGATTTGCCAGCGGTCCCGGAGGGAATCAACTGGCGGGAAAGTACTGGCGGAGCGTTATCACTACCGGGGAACCGGAAAGCGCCTACCGCTATGACGCGTTAAACCGTTATCCAATGAGCGATGTGCTGCGCCCTTTTGAGCTAACAGCCGGTATGTGCCGCATGCACTGGATGAGCCCTATTATTGTCTACTGGGCCAGACGGCAAACGAAACAGGAGCTGGACAGCCATGCGAAAGCGTACGGTGACTGGCTGGCGAATCCGATACCTGTGGGAGGCCGCTGATGGAAGGTTCTGATTTATTGACAGCGGGTGTGTTGTTTCTTTTCGCGGCGGTGGCGGCAGTACCGTTGGCGTCCAGGTTGGGTATCGGGCCAGTGTTAGGGTACTTGCTGGCGGGTATTGCTATCGGCCCGTGGGGATTAGGGTTCATCAGCGATGTGGATGAAATCCTGCACTTTTCCGAACTGGGCGTGGTTTTTCTGATGTTCATCATTGGGCTGGAACTGAACCCGGCGAAGCTTTGGCAACTGCGGCGCTCTATTTTTGGCGTCGGCGCCGCGCAGGTGATGCTGAGCGCGGTGGTGCTGGCGGGGTTACTGATGCTCACCACATTCTCCTGGCAGGCGGCAGTGGTTGGCGGCATTGGTCTGGCGATGTCATCGACCGCGATGGCGCTACAGTTGATGCGTGAGAAAGGCATGAACCGCAGTGAGTCTGGGCAGTTGGGTTTTTCGGTGCTGCTGTTTCAGGATCTGGCGGTGATCCCCGCGTTGGCACTGGTCCCGCTGCTGGCGGGGTCTGCTGACGAACATTTTGACTGGATCAAAGTGGGAATGAAGGTGCTGGCCTTTGCCGGCATGCTGATTGGCGGGCGCTATTTGTTGCGTCCGGTTTTTCGCTTTATTGCGGATTCCGGCGTGCGGGAAGTGTTCACCGCTGCCACGCTGCTGTTGGTGCTGGGTTCTGCTTTATTTATGGATGCGCTGGGGCTGTCGATGGCGCTGGGAACGTTTATTGCTGGCGTGCTGCTGGCAGAAAGCGAATACCGACATGAACTGGAAACGGCAATCGATCCGTTCAAGGGACTGTTGCTCGGTCTGTTTTTCATCTCCGTAGGCATGTCGCTTAACCTTGGCGTGCTCTATACCCATATTTTGTGGGTGGCGGCGAGCGTGATCGTGCTGGTGGTCGTAAAAATGCTGGTGCTGTATGTGCTGGCGCGCCTTAATGGCGTGAGAAGCTCAGAACGGATGCAATTTGCCGGAGTGTTAAGTCAGGGCGGGGAGTTCGCCTTCGTCCTGTTTTCAACGGCATCCTCGCAACGGCTGTTTCAGAGCGACCAAATGGCATTGTTGCTGGTGACCGTCACACTGTCGATGATGACGACGCCTTTGGTGATGAAGCTGATTGATAAATGGCTCTCCCGCCAGTTTAACGGCCCGGATGAAGAAGATGAAAAACCTTGGGTAGAAGACGATAAGCCGCAGGTGATTGTGGTGGGGTTTGGGCGCTTTGGTCAGGTCATTGGACGCCTGTTGATGGCCAATAAGATGCGTATTACCGTTCTGGAACGGGATATTAGCGCTGTAAATCTGATGCGCAAATATGGCTATAAGGTCTATTACGGTGATGCCACGCAGGTGGAGCTTTTACGCTCAGCTGGTGCAGAAGCAGCCCAATCGATTGTCATTACCTGTAACGAACCGGAAGATACGATGAAGTTGGTGGAATTGTGCCAACAGTATTTTCCGCATTTGCATATTCTTGCGCGCGCGCGCGGACGTGTCGAAGCGCATGAGTTATTACAGGCAGGTGTGACGCAGTTTTCCCGCGAAACGTTCTCCAGCGCGCTGGAGTTGGGGCGTAAAACGCTGGTTACTCTGGGGATGCATCCGCATCAGGCTCAGCGCGCCCAGTTGCATTTTCGGCGGCTGGATATGCGCATGCTGCGGGAACTGATCCCCATGCACACGGATACGGTACAAATCTCTCGGGCCAGGGAAGCCCGGCGCGAGCTGGAGGAGATTTTTCAACGCGAGATGCAGCAAGAGCGACGTCAGCTGGATGGCTGGGATGAATTTGAGTAGAGGTAACCATGGCAATTCGTAAACGTTTTATTGCAGGCGCAAAATGTCCGTCCTGCCAGGCACAAGATTCACTGGCGATGTGGCGTGAAAATAATATCGATATTGTTGAGTGTGTTAAGTGTGGTCATCAGATGCGGGAAGCTGATAAAGAGGCGCGCGAGCACGTTCGCAAAGAAGAGCAAGTGATCGGGATTTTTCATCCGGACTAGCGATATGGCGCAGCTTTTTTTAAGCTAGAGGGTACACGGGTGCAGAATTCCGCTACAATCTGCGCCACTATTCTTTCCATGCTCAGGAGATATCATGAAAGTAGCAAAGGACCTGGTGGTCAGCCTGGCCTATCAGGTACGTACAGAAGACGGTGTGTTGGTTGATGAGTCTCCGGTGAGTGCACCGCTGGACTACCTGCATGGTCACGGTTCCCTGATCTCTGGCCTGGAAACAGCGCTGGATGGTCACGAAGTTGGCGACAAATTCGATGTTGCTGTTGGCGCAAACGACGCATACGGTCAGTACGACGAAAACCTGGTGCAGCGCGTTCCTAAAGACGTCTTCATGGGCGTTGACGAACTGCAGGTTGGCATGCGTTTCCTGGCTGAAACTGACCAGGGCCCGGTACCGGTAGAAATTACCGAAGTGGAAGACGACCACGTTGTGGTTGACGGTAACCACATGCTGGCTGGCCAGAACCTGAAATTCAACGTCGAAGTTGTCGCGATCCGCGAAGCGACCGAAGAAGAACTGGCCCATGGTCACGTTCACGGTGCGCACGGCCACGACCACGATCATGACCACGGTCATGACGGTTGCTGCGGTGGTCACGGTCACGACCATGGTCACGAGCACGGCGGCGAAGGCTGCTGCGGCGGTGGCGGTAAAGGTAACGGCGGCGGCTGCGGTTGCCACTAATATCCAGCGTTTTTCAACCCACAGAGACGTTAGCTGTGATTTGAAATCCTTTGGGTATATATGAGGCTCGATAAGCGTTAGCGCCATCGGGCACAAAAAAAGCGGGAATATCCCGCTTTTTTTACGTCTCAATAATGTGGTGGCGGGGTCTCTTCAGACTGTGACGCTATGTGGGACGGCTGCGTTGCTTTGAGCTTCTCCGTCAATAGACGCAGATGATCGCGCAGTTTGGCCATCTCCAGTTCATGCGCGGTCACCGTGACGTTGAGCTCTTCAATGGTTATCTCCTGAAATGCCAGGCGACTCTCTAGCTCAGCCAGGCGGGTTTCCAGCGTTGTATCCTGCATGATTCACCTCTTTTGTTATTGCCGGCAGATCGCGGACTGCGGCGAATTCTACTTAACTTTGCCTGTTTGCACAGCACACAATCTTCGGTCACGAAACTAATTTAAACAAAAAGAGTCTGAAAAGTGGTGATAATAGGGCGTGCCTGTATGTTGATTTGTTCAGCAACGCTTTATAGTACATTTTTATGTTAGTTAACCCTGGGGTGAGATGCCCCGGCCCTGGAGAGATGGATGAAATCACTGTTTAAAGTCACGCTGCTGGCGACCACAATGGCTGTTGCTCTGCATGCCCCGCTTACTTTCGCTGCCGATGCAGCAAAACCAGCTGCTACTGATGCAGCCAAGCCAGCCGCTACTGCTGACAGCAAAGCCGCATTCAAGAATGACGATCAAAAAGCCGCTTACGCGCTGGGTGCGTCCCTGGGTCGTTATATGGAAAACTCTCTGAAAGAGCAGGAAAAACTGGGCATTAAACTGGACAAAGACCAGCTGATCGCTGGCGTTCAGGATGCATTTGCAGACAAGAGCAAACTGTCTGACCAGGAAATCGAACAAACTCTGCAGACGTTTGAAGCGCGCGTGAAGAGTTCCGCTCAGGCGAAAATGGAAAAAGACGCGGCTGACAACGAAGCCAAAGGTAAAGTTTACCGCGAGAAATTTGCTAAAGAGAAAGGTGTTAAAACCTCTGCTACTGGCCTGGTCTACAAAGTAGAGAAAGAAGGTACCGGTGCTGCCCCGAAAGACAGCGATACTGTAGTCGTAAACTACAAAGGTACGCTGATTGATGGTAAAGAGTTTGATAACTCTTATACCCGCGGTGAGCCGCTCTCTTTCCGTCTTGACGGCGTTATCCCGGGCTGGACCGAAGGCCTGAAAAACATCAAGAAAGGCGGTAAAATCCAGTTGGTTATTCCACCGGATCTGGCTTACGGTAAAACCGGTGTTCCGGGGATTCCGGCCAACTCTACGCTGGTCTTTGATGTTGAACTGTTAGACATCAAACCGGCACCGAAAGCCGATGCGCAGCCAGAAGCTGCACCGGCTGATAAAGCTGCAGATAGCAGCAAAAAATAAGAGAACAGAAACCGCCGCCCACAGGGCGGCGGTTTTTTATTATCGACAGGATATAATTAATACTGGAAAGCGCCTTGTGCGCTGTATTACTTTAGATGCCCCTATAATAGTGATGAGCCTGCCCTGACAACATAACGACAGGCTCCTGAAAAGGAGTGCTTTTTTTCATGTCCAGGTCGCTTTTAACCAACGAAACCAGTGAGCTAGATTTACTGGATCAACGTCCTTTCGATCAAACCGACTTCGATATCCTTAAATCCTACGAAGCGGTAGTGGACGGGTTGGCGATGCTCATTGGTTCCCATTGTGAAATCGTATTGCACTCTTTGCAGGATTTGAAATGCTCGGCCATCCGCATTGCTAACGGTGAACACACGGGCCGCAAAATTGGCTCGCCAATTACCGATCTTGCGTTGCGCATGCTGCATGATATGACGGGTGCGGATAGCAGCGTGTCGAAGTGTTACTTCACTCGTGCGAAAAGCGGTGTCTTGATGAAATCGCTGACGATTGCCATTCGCAACCGTGAGCATCGCGTGATTGGTCTGCTGTGCATCAACATGAACCTTGATGTTCCATTCTCGCAGATAATGAATACCTTTATCCCACCGGAAACGCCGGAAGTAGGTTCTGCCGTCAACTTCGCTTCTTCGGTAGAAGACCTGGTTACCCAAACACTGGAATTCACAATCGAAGAAGTGAATGCCGATCGCAATGTTTCCAACAATGCCAAGAATCGCCAAATCGTCCTGAATCTATATGAGAAAGGTATCTTCGATATTAAAGATGCCATCAACCAGGTTGCCGATCGGCTGAACATCTCCAAGCACACGGTCTACCTCTATATTCGTCAGTTCAAAAGCGGCGATTTCCAGGGGCAAGACAAGTAATGCGCTTTACCATCATGGTGACGGGGCCGGCTTATGGCACGCAGCAGGCGAGCAGTGCATTGCAATTTGCTCATGCGCTACTCGAAGAAGGGCATGAGCTATGCAGTGTCTTTTTCTATCGTGAAGGTGTGTATAACGCCAACTTCCTGACATCGCCCGCCAGTGATGAATATGATCTGGTGCGAGCATGGCAACAGCTAAACCAGCAGCATGGTGTAACGCTGAATATCTGCGTGGCGGCAGCATTGCGTCGCGGCGTTGTTGATGAAACCGAAGCGAAGCGGCTGGGACTGGCAGGGTCTAATTTACAATCAGGTTTTAACCTCAGCGGGCTGGGTTCGCTGGCTGAGGCATCCCTGACCTGCGATCGCGTGGTGCAGTTTTAATGAAACGTGTTGCTTTTGTCTTTTCTACCGTGCCACACGGCAGTGCCTCTGGTCGCGAAGGGTTAGATGCCTTACTGGCGACATCGGCCTTAACGGAAGACCTCGGCGTATTTTTCATCGGCGATGGCGTTTTTCAAATCCTACAGGGTCAGCAGCCGGACGTTGTGCTGGCACGTGACTATATCGCAACCTTCAAGTTGTTAGGGTTGTACGATATCGAGCAATGTTGGCTTTGTGCCGCCTCATTACGCGAGCGGGGCCTACAGCAGGGGGTTAATTTTGTGGTCGATGCGACAGCGTTAGAACCGGAAGATTTGCGCCGTGAACTAGGCAACTATGACGTCATTTTAAGGTTTTGAGATACTCATGCTGCACACATTACATCGCTCCGCGTGGCTTACCGATTTCTCCTCTCTTCTTCGTTTGATTGATAAAGACGATGAACTTTTATTGCTTCAGGATGGCGTGACTGCGGCAATAGAAGGAAGTCGTTTCCTTGAAAGTCTGCAAAATGCCACCATTAAGGTCTATGTATTGGAAGAAGACATTAAGGCTCGCGGCTTAGATGGTCAAATTTCAGACAGTGTCGTCAGGGTTAGCTATACTGACTTCGTCAGACTTACGGTGAAGCATCCCAGCCAGATGTCCTGGTAATTGTGGGATCGTTGTATATTTCTTGACACCTTTTCGACACCGACCTAAAATTCTGCGTCCTCATATTGTATGAGGTCGTTTTATTACGTGTTTACGAAGCGAAAGCTACAACCAGGAGCTATTTAATGGCAACAGTTAACCAGCTGGTACGCAAACCACGCGCACGCAAAGTTGCAAAGAGCAACGTGCCTGCACTGGAAGCATGCCCGCAGAAACGTGGCGTATGTACTCGTGTATATACTACCACTCCTAAAAAACCAAACTCCGCACTGCGTAAAGTATGCCGTGTGCGTTTGACCAACGGTTTTGAAGTGACTTCCTACATCGGTGGTGAAGGTCACAACCTGCAGGAACACTCCGTGATCCTGATCCGTGGCGGTCGTGTAAAAGACCTCCCGG
Source organism: Citrobacter meridianamericanus (assembly GCF_041320245.1). Classification (NCBI taxonomy): domain Bacteria; kingdom Pseudomonadati; phylum Pseudomonadota; class Gammaproteobacteria; order Enterobacterales; family Enterobacteriaceae; genus Citrobacter; species Citrobacter meridianamericanus. Next base: position 446,999 of record NZ_CP101036.1, read on the forward strand.
GTGTTCGTTACCACACCGTTCGCGGTGCGCTTGACTGCTCCGGCGTTAAAGACCGTAAGCAATCACGCTCCAAGTATGGCGTGAAACGTCCTAAGGCTTAATGGTTCTCCGTTAAGTAAGGCCAAACGTTTTATATTAATGTCAAACTAAACTCGTAGAGTTTTGGACAATCCTGAATTAACAACGGAGTATTCCCATGCCACGTCGTCGCGTCATTGGTCAGCGTAAAATTCTGCCGGATCCTAAGTTCGGATCAGAGCTGCTGGCTAAATTTGTAAATATCCTGATGGTAGATGGTAAAAAATCTACTGCAGAAACCATCGTATACAGCGCGCTGGAGACCCTGGCTCAGCGTTCTGGTAAAGATGGCCTGGAAGCTTTTGAAGTAGCCCTTGAAAACGTGCGTCCGACTGTCGAAGTTAAGTCTCGCCGCGTTGGTGGTTCTACTTATCAGGTTCCAGTTGAAGTCCGTCCGGTTCGTCGTAATGCCCTGGCAATGCGTTGGATCGTTGAAGCTGCTCGTAAACGCGGTGATAAATCCATGGCTCTGCGCCTGGCGAACGAACTTTCTGATGCTGCAGAAAACAAAGGTACTGCAGTTAAGAAACGTGAAGACGTTCACCGTATGGCAGAAGCCAACAAGGCGTTCGCACACTACCGTTGGTAATCCCTTCGGAGTTTTAGTCACCAGGCGGGCGCTTCTAGTAAGCAGCCCGCTTTGGGCTACTTAAATTGAACGCCTAAAAGATAAACGAGGAATCAAATGGCTCGTACAACACCCATCGCGCGCTACCGTAACATCGGTATCAGTGCGCACATCGACGCCGGTAAAACCACTACTACCGAACGTATTCTGTTCTACACCGGTGTAAACCATAAAATCGGTGAAGTTCATGACGGCGCAGCCACCATGGACTGGATGGAACAGGAGCAGGAGCGTGGTATTACTATCACCTCCGCAGCGACTACTGCATTCTGGTCTGGTATGGCTAAGCAGTATGAACCGCATCGCGTAAACATCATCGACACCCCGGGGCACGTTGACTTCACTATCGAAGTAGAACGTTCCATGCGTGTGCTTGATGGTGCAGTAATGGTTTACTGCGCAGTTGGTGGTGTTCAGCCTCAGTCTGAAACCGTATGGCGTCAGGCAAACAAATATAAAGTTCCACGCATTGCGTTCGTTAACAAAATGGACCGTATGGGTGCGAACTTCCTGAAAGTTGTTGGTCAGATCAAAACCCGTCTGGGCGCGAACCCTGTTCCGCTGCAGCTGGCAATTGGCGCTGAAGAAGCGTTCACCGGTGTTGTTGACTTGGTGAAAATGAAAGCCATCAACTGGAACGAAGAAGACGCAGGCGTAACCTTCACTTATGAAGATATCCCGGCTGACATGCAGGAACTGGCTGAAGAATGGCACCAGAACCTGATCGAGTCCGCTGCAGAAGCTTCAGAAGAGCTGATGGAGAAATACCTGGGTGGCGAAGAACTGACTGAAGAAGAGATCAAAAAAGCTCTGCGTCAGCGCGTTCTGAACAACGAAATCATCCTGGTAACCTGTGGTTCTGCGTTCAAGAACAAAGGTGTTCAGGCGATGCTGGATGCGGTAATTGATTACCTGCCATCCCCAATCGACGTACCTGCGATCAACGGTATTCTGGACGACGGTAAAGATACTCCGGCTGAGCGTCATGCTAGCGATGACGAACCGTTTGCTGCACTGGCATTCAAAATCGCTACTGACCCGTTCGTGGGTAACCTGACCTTCTTCCGCGTGTACTCTGGTGTGGTTAACTCCGGTGACACCATCCTGAACTCAGTGAAAACTGCACGCGAACGTTTTGGCCGTATCGTACAGATGCACGCTAACAAACGTGAAGAGATCAAAGAAGTTCGCGCGGGCGATATCGCTGCTGCTATCGGTCTGAAAGACGTGACCACTGGTGACACTCTGTGTGACCCGGATCACCCGATCATTCTGGAACGTATGGAATTCCCTGAGCCGGTAATTTCCATCGCGGTAGAACCGAAAACCAAAGCTGACCAGGAAAAAATGGGTCTGGCTCTGGGCCGTCTGGCTAAAGAAGACCCGTCATTCCGCGTTTGGACTGACGAAGAATCTAACCAGACCATTATCGCTGGTATGGGTGAGCTGCACCTCGATATCATCGTTGACCGCATGAAGCGTGAATTCAACGTTGAAGCGAACGTCGGTAAACCTCAGGTTGCTTACCGTGAAGCGATTCGCGCGAAAGTTACCGATATCGAAGGTAAGCACGCTAAGCAGTCTGGTGGTCGCGGTCAGTACGGTCATGTTGTTATCGACATGTACCCGCTGGAGCCGGGTTCAAACCCGAAAGGCTACGAGTTCATCAACGATATCAAAGGTGGTGTAATTCCTGGCGAATACATCCCGGCCGTTGATAAAGGCATCCAGGAACAGCTGAAATCTGGCCCGCTGGCTGGTTACCCGGTTGTTGATCTGGGCGTGCGTCTGCACTTCGGTTCTTACCATGACGTTGACTCCTCTGAGCTGGCGTTTAAACTGGCCGCTTCTATCGCCTTCAAAGATGGCTTTAAGAAAGCGAAACCAGTTCTGCTTGAACCTATCATGAAGGTTGAAGTAGAGACTCCGGAAGAGAACACCGGTGACGTAATCGGTGACTTGAGCCGCCGTCGTGGTATGCTTCGTGGTCAGGAATCCAACGTCACTGGCGTTGTTATCCATGCTGAAGTTCCGCTGTCTGAAATGTTCGGATATGCAACCCAGCTGCGTTCTCTGACCAAAGGCCGTGCTTCTTACTCCATGGAGTTCCTGAAGTACGACGATGCGCCGAACAACGTTGCTCAGGCCGTTATTGAAGCCCGTGGTAAATAAGCCACAGGATTAAAACCTAAGTCCCGTGCTCTCTCCATAGGGGAGAGCACTATAGTAAGGAATATAGCCGTGTCTAAAGAAAAATTTGAACGTACAAAACCGCACGTTAACGTCGGCACCATCGGCCACGTTGACCACGGTAAAACTACCCTGACCGCTGCAATCACTACCGTACTGGCTAAAACCTACGGCGGTGCTGCTCGTGCATTCGACCAGATCGATAACGCGCCGGAAGAAAAAGCTCGTGGTATCACCATCAACACTTCTCACGTTGAATATGACACCCCGACTCGCCACTACGCACACGTAGACTGCCCGGGCCACGCCGACTATGTTAAAAACATGATCACCGGTGCTGCGCAGATGGACGGCGCGATCCTGGTTGTTGCTGCGACTGACGGCCCGATGCCGCAGACTCGTGAGCACATCCTGCTGGGTCGTCAGGTAGGCGTTCCGTACATCATCGTGTTCCTGAACAAATGCGACATGGTTGATGACGAAGAGCTGCTGGAACTGGTAGAAATGGAAGTTCGTGAACTTCTGTCTCAGTACGATTTCCCGGGCGACGACACGCCGATCGTTCGTGGTTCTGCTCTGAAAGCGCTGGAAGGCGAAGCAGAGTGGGAAGCGAAAATCATCGAACTGGCTGGCTTCCTGGATTCTTACATCCCAGAACCAGAACGTGCTATCGATAAGCCGTTCCTGCTGCCAATCGAAGACGTATTCTCCATCTCCGGTCGTGGTACCGTTGTTACCGGTCGTGTAGAGCGCGGTATCATCAAAGTTGGTGAAGAAGTTGAAATCGTTGGTATCAAAGAGACTGCCAAGTCTACCTGTACTGGCGTTGAAATGTTCCGCAAACTGCTGGACGAAGGCCGTGCTGGTGAGAACGTTGGTGTTCTGCTGCGTGGTATCAAACGTGAAGAAATCGAACGTGGTCAGGTACTGGCTAAGCCGGGCTCTATCAAGCCGCACACCAAGTTCGAATCTGAAGTGTACATTCTGTCCAAAGACGAAGGCGGCCGTCATACTCCGTTCTTCAAAGGCTACCGTCCGCAGTTCTACTTCCGTACTACTGACGTGACTGGTACCATCGAACTGCCGGAAGGCGTTGAGATGGTAATGCCGGGCGACAACATCAAAATGGTTGTTACCCTGATCCACCCAATCGCGATGGACGACGGTCTGCGTTTCGCAATCCGTGAAGGCGGCCGTACTGTTGGTGCGGGCGTTGTTGCTAAAGTAATGAGCTAATTATTGATTAATTAGCTTTGAGCTTAAAAAGGGCGCTTCGGCGCCCTTTTTGCTGCCTGCTATTTAGTGATTGTCATATTTATTCGCATTTTTTATTCATTCTCACACCGCGTAAATAGCGTTGTGCTATTGTAATCATAACTATTCTCATTTACAATTTGCACAGAAATTGAACGGGAGCGATCATGTACGTTTGTTTGTGTAATGCGATAAGTGATAAAAAAATACGTCAGGCTGTTCGCCAGTTTCACCCTCAGTCTTTTCAGCAGTTACGTAAATTTATTCCTGTTGGAAATCAATGTGGTAAATGCATTCGTGCTGCTCGCGAAGTCATGCAGGATGAATTGACACAAATGCCAGAATTTAAAGAAATCGCCTAAGTCACACTCTTTTTTTTGACATCCCTGTAGCCCCATCTACGCTCTAAGAGTGGAAGCGGAGGGACTATAAAATGAAAGGTGATGTTAAAATCATAAATTATCTCAATAAACTATTGGGAAATGAGCTTGTCGCAATCAACCAGTATTTTCTCCATGCTCGTATGTTTAAAAACTGGGGACTGACTCGCCTCAATGATGTTGAGTACCATGAATCTATCGATGAGATGAAACACGCTGATAAGTATATTGAGCGTATTTTATTTCTGGAAGGGCTCCCAAACTTACAGGATCTTGGTAAGTTGGGTATAGGTGAAGACGTTGAAGAGATGCTGCAATCCGATCTTCGACTCGAACTCGATGGTGCTAAAGATTTACGCGAAGCCATTGCCTATGCTGATAGCGTTCATGACTATGTCAGCCGGGACATGATGATCGAGATCCTGACTGAAGAAGAAGGTCATATTGACTGGCTCGAAACAGAGCTGGACCTGATTGCAAAACTGGGCTTGCAAAATTATCTGCAGTCGCAAATTAAAGTCAGTGACTAAACGCCCTGTAGCAGATTTATCCCGCCAATAACATAACCCGCAGCCGCCAGATATGGCCCAAATGGCAGCGGGTTTTTTAACGCCTGTCTCCCGCACCAGACGCAGGTGATTCCAGTGAGGCAACAGGCCATGCCGGCGGCAAGTAAAACCAGCAGGGGTAATGATTCCCAGCGATGCCATGCGCCTAGCGCGGCAAGAAATTTGACATCACCAAAACCTAATCCTTCCTGTCGAAATAGCAGACGATACCCCCAGTAGAACAGTGAAAATGCACCATAACCTGCTACGGCCCCCCAAAGCGCTTCGGATAACTGTGCCGGTCTGCAACACTGATGATAAATAAGACCGCTCCACAAAAGCGGGCAGGTAAATTTGTCGGGCAACAATCCGGTACGTAAATCCTGAACTAAGAGCAGCGCTGATAGCGAAACATAAATCAGCAGAAAGGGGAGGTCGATGTACATAGGCAAGCCTCGTGCGGCAAAAAGGTTACCCTCGGGTAAAACCGGCGGCCATACAAGTCTGGGATGTTAGTTATGTAAATTCCCTTCCACGGAAAACACGCGACGCCATAGCGCATACAGTCGGAGTGGAAGGGGGTTCGCATTTGCGAGTGATTAATTTCTACGCGGCACTTGCTTAAGACTGAGATTTACGTATAATGCGCGGGCTTGTCTAATATTGACAGCGGTTCGATATGAGCCACCGGTACTGCGAAAGCAATACCAGACAATGTTCCCAATCGGGGAACTCTGTAAGAACGGTTACACTCTCCCATCAATCGTAATGGGTTTGAGGAGTAACTATTTCGTCTATAAAATAATTGGAGCTCTGGTCTCATGCAGAACCAAAGAATCCGTATCCGTTTGAAAGCGTTTGATCATCGTCTGATCGATCAATCAACCGCGGAAATCGTCGAGACTGCCAAGCGCACTGGTGCGCAGGTTCGTGGTCCGATCCCGCTGCCGACCCGCAAAGAGCGTTTCACCGTTCTGATCTCCCCGCACGTTAACAAAGACGCGCGTGATCAGTACGAGATTCGTACTCACAAGCGTCTGGTTGACATCGTTGAGCCAACTGAAAAAACCGTTGATGCTCTGATGCGTCTGGACCTGGCTGCCGGTGTAGACGTGCAGATCAGCCTGGGTTAATCAGGTCATCGAGCGATTGAGAGGTTGATACAATGATTGGTTTAGTCGGTAAAAAAGTGGGTATGACCCGCATCTTCACTGAAGATGGCGTATCTATCCCAGTAACCGTTATCGAAGTTGAAGCAAACCGCGTTACTCAGGTTAAAGATCTGGCTAACGATGGCTATCGCGCTGTTCAGGTTACCACTGGTGCTAAAAAAGCTAACCGTGTAACTAAGCCGGAAGCTGGTCACTTTGCTAAAGCTGGCGTAGAAGCTGGCCGCGGCCTGTGGGAGTTCCGTCTGGCAGATGGTGAAGAATACACCGTTGGTCAGAACATTAGCGTTGAACTGTTTGCTGACGTTAAAAAAGTTGACGTAACCGGTACCTCTAAAGGTAAAGGTTTCGCTGGTACCGTTAAGCGCTGGAACTTCCGTACCCAGGACGCTACTCACGGTAACTCCTTGTCTCACCGCGTTCCGGGTTCTATCGGTCAGAACCAGACTCCGGGCAAAGTGTTCAAAGGCAAGAAAATGGCAGGTCAGCTGGGCAACGAACGTGTAACCGTTCAGAGCCTGGACGTAGTACGTGTTGACGCTGAGCGCAACCTGCTGCTGGTTAAAGGTGGTGTTCCGGGTGCGACCGGTTGCGACCTGATCGTTAAACCAGCTGTGAAGGCGTAAGGGGATAGCAATGGAATTAGTATTGAAAGACGCGCAGAGCGCGCTGACTGTTTCCGAAACTACCTTCGGTCGTGATTTCAACGAAGCGCTGGTTCACCAGGTTGTTGTTGCTTATGCAGCTGGTGCTCGTCAGGGTACTCGTGCTCAGAAGACTCGTGCTGAAGTAACTGGTTCAGGCAAAAAGCCGTGGCGCCAGAAAGGTACCGGCCGTGCGCGTTCAGGTTCTATCAAGAGCCCGATCTGGCGTTCAGGTGGCGTGACCTTCGCTGCACGTCCACAGGACCACAGTCAAAAAGTTAACAAAAAGATGTACCGCGGCGCGCTGAAAAGCATTCTGTCCGAACTGGTACGTCAGGATCGTCTGATCGTTGTCGAATCATTCTCTGTTGAAGCGCCTAAAACTAAGCTGCTGGCACAGAAACTGAAAGACATGGCTCTGGAAGATGTGCTGATCATCACCGGTGAGCTGGACGAAAACCTGTTCCTGGCTGCGCGCAACCTGCACAAGGTTGACGTACGCGATGCAACTGGTATCGACCCGGTTAGCCTGATCGCCTTCGACAAAGTCGTAATGACTGCTGATGCTGTTAAGCAAGTTGAGGAGATGCTGGCATGATTCGTGAAGAACGTCTGCTGAAAGTGCTGCGCGCACCGCACGTTTCTGAAAAAGCGTCTACTGCGATGGAAAAAACTAACACCATCGTTCTCAAAGTTGCTAAAGACGCGACCAAAGCAGAAATCAAAGCTGCTGTGCAGAAACTGTTTGAAGTCGAAGTCGAAGTCGTTAACACCCTGGTAGTTAAAGGGAAAGTTAAACGTCACGGACAGCGTATCGGTCGTCGTAGCGACTGGAAAAAAGCTTACGTCACCCTGAAGGAAGGCCAGAATCTGGACTTCGTCGGCGGCGCTGAGTAAGTCGGAGGAGTAATACAATGGCAGTTGTTAAATGTAAACCGACATCTCCGGGTCGTCGCCACGTTGTTAAAGTGGTCAACCCAGAGCTGCACAAGGGCAAACCTTTTGCTCCGCTGGTTGAAAAAAACAGCAAATCCGGTGGTCGTAACAACAATGGCCGCATCACCACTCGTCACATCGGTGGTGGTCACAAGCAGGCTTATCGTATTGTTGACTTCAAACGCAACAAAGACGGTATCCCGGCAGTTGTTGAACGTCTTGAGTACGATCCGAACCGCTCCGCGAACATCGCGCTGGTTCTGTACAAAGACGGTGAACGCCGTTACATCCTGGCCCCTAAAGGCCTGAAAGCTGGCGACCAGATTCAATCTGGCGTTGATGCTGCAATCAAAGCAGGTAACACCCTGCCGATGCGCAATATCCCGGTTGGTTCTACCGTTCATAACGTAGAAATGAAACCAGGTAAAGGCGGTCAGCTGGCACGTTCCGCTGGTACTTACGTTCAGATCGTTGCTCGTGATGGTGCTTATGTCACCCTGCGTCTGCGTTCTGGTGAAATGCGTAAAGTCGAAGCAGATTGCCGTGCGACTCTGGGCGAAGTTGGCAATGCTGAGCATATGCTGCGCGTTCTGGGTAAAGCAGGTGCTGCACGCTGGCGTGGTGTTCGTCCTACCGTTCGCGGTACTGCGATGAACCCAGTCGATCACCCACATGGTGGTGGTGAAGGTCGTAACTTTGGTAAGCACCCGGTAACTCCGTGGGGCGTTCAGACCAAAGGTAAGAAGACCCGCAGCAACAAGCGTACTGATAAATTCATCGTACGTCGCCGTAGCAAATAATTTTAGAGGATAAGCCATGCCACGTTCTCTCAAGAAAGGTCCTTTTATTGACCTGCACTTGCTGAAGAAGGTAGAGAAAGCGGTGGAAAGCGGAGACAAGAAGCCCCTGCGCACTTGGTCCCGTCGTTCAACGATCTTTCCTAACATGATCGGTTTGACCATCGCTGTCCATAATGGTCGTCAGCACGTTCCGGTATTTGTTTCCGACGAAATGGTCGGTCACAAACTGGGTGAATTCGCACCGACTCGTACTTATCGCGGCCACGCTGCTGATAAAAAAGCGAAGAAGAAATAAGGTAGGAGGAAGAGATGGAAACTTTAGCTCAACATCGCCATGCTCGTTCTTCTGCTCAGAAGGTTCGCCTTGTTGCAGACCTGATTCGCGGTAAGAAAGTGTCGCAGGCTCTGGATATTCTGACCTACACCAATAAGAAAGCGGCTGTACTGGTTAAGAAAGTCCTGGAATCTGCCATTGCTAACGCTGAACACAACGATGGCGCTGACATTGACGATCTGAAAGTTACGAAAATTTTCGTAGACGAAGGCCCGAGCATGAAGCGCATTATGCCGCGTGCAAAAGGTCGTGCAGATCGCATCCTGAAGCGCACCAGCCACATTACTGTGGTTGTGTCCGATCGCTGAGACTCTGGAGACTAGCAATGGGTCAGAAAGTACATCCTAATGGTATTCGCCTGGGTATTGTAAAACCATGGAACTCAACCTGGTTTGCGAACACCAAAGAATTCGCTGACAACCTGGACAGCGATTTTAAAGTACGTCAGTACCTGACTAAGGAACTGGCTAAAGCGTCTGTATCTCGTATCGTTATCGAGCGTCCGGCTAAGAGCATCCGTGTGACCATTCACACCGCTCGCCCGGGTATCGTTATCGGTAAGAAAGGCGAAGACGTAGAAAAACTGCGCAAAGTCGTAGCGGATATTGCTGGCGTTCCTGCTCAGATCAATATCGCCGAAGTGCGTAAGCCTGAACTGGACGCAAAATTGGTTGCTGACAGCATCACTTCTCAGCTGGAACGTCGCGTTATGTTCCGTCGTGCTATGAAGCGTGCTGTACAGAACGCAATGCGTCTGGGCGCTAAAGGTATCAAAGTTGAAGTTAGCGGCCGTCTGGGCGGCGCGGAAATCGCACGTACCGAATGGTACCGTGAAGGTCGCGTACCGCTGCACACTCTGCGTGCTGACATCGACTACAACACCTCTGAAGCGCACACCACTTACGGTGTAATCGGCGTTAAGGTATGGATCTTCAAAGGCGAGATCCTGGGTGGTATGGCTGCTGTTGAACAACCGGAAAAACCGGCTGCGCAACCTAAAAAGCAGCAGCGTAAAGGCCGTAAATAAGGAGCGTCGCTGATGTTACAACCAAAGCGTACAAAATTCCGTAAAATGCACAAAGGCCGTAACCGCGGTCTGGCTGCTGGCGCGGATGTTAGCTTCGGCAGCTTCGGTCTGAAAGCTGTTGGCCGTGGTCGTCTGACTGCCCGTCAGATCGAAGCAGCACGTCGTGCTATGACCCGTGCAGTTAAGCGTCAAGGTAAGATCTGGATCCGTGTATTCCCGGACAAACCGATCACTGAAAAGCCGCTGGCAGTGCGTATGGGTAAAGGTAAAGGTAACGTAGAGTATTGGGTTGCCTTGATTCAGCCGGGTAAAGTCCTGTATGAAATGGACGGCGTACCGGAAGAGCTGGCCCGTGAAGCATTCAAGCTGGCAGCAGCGAAACTGCCGATTAAAACCACCTTTGTAACTAAGACGGTGATGTAATGAAAGCAAAAGAGCTGCGTGAGAAGAGTGTTGAAGAGCTGAACACCGAGCTGCTGAATCTGCTGCGTGAGCAGTTCAACCTGCGTATGCAGGCTGCAAGTGGCCAGCTGCAACAGTCTCACCTGTTGAAGCAAGTGCGTCGTGATGTCGCACGCGTTAAGACTTTACTGACTGAGAAGGCGGGTGCGTAATGACCGATAAAATCCGTACTCTGCAAGGTCGCGTTGTTAGCGATAAAATGGAGAAATCCATCGTTGTTGCTATCGAACGTTTTGTGAAACACCCGATCTACGGTAAATTCATTAAGCGTACGACCAAACTGCACGTACATGACGAGAACAACGAATGCGGTACTGGTGACGTGGTTGAAATCCGCGAATGCCGTCCGCTGTCCAAGACTAAGTCCTGGACGCTGGTTCGCGTTGTAGAGAAAGCCGTTCTGTAATACAGTAGGCATTCTCAACGAATAAACGGCTCAGCGATGAGCCGTTTATTTTTTCTACCCATATCGTTGAAGCGGTGTTATAATGCCGCGCCCCCGATATGGGGCTTTTTTAACGACCTGATTTTCGGGTCTCAGTAGTAGTTGACATTAGCGGAGCACTAAAATGATCCAAGAACAGACTATGCTGAACGTCGCCGACAACTCCGGTGCACGTCGCGTAATGTGTATCAAGGTTCTGGGTGGCTCGCACCGTCGCTACGCAGGCGTCGGCGATATCATCAAGATCACCATCAAGGAAGCAATTCCGCGTGGTAAGGTCAAAAAAGGTGATGTGCTGAAGGCGGTAGTGGTGCGCACCAAGAAGGGTGTTCGTCGCCCGGACGGTTCTGTCATTCGCTTCGATGGTAATGCATGCGTTATTTTAAACAATAACAGCGAGCAACCTATCGGTACGCGTATTTTTGGGCCGGTAACTCGTGAACTTCGTAACGAGAAGTTCATGAAAATTATCTCTCTGGCACCAGAAGTACTCTAAGGAGCGAATCATGGCAGCGAAGATCCGTCGTGATGACGAAGTTATCGTGTTAACCGGTAAAGATAAAGGTAAACGCGGTAAAGTTAAGAATGTCCTGTCTTCCGGCAAGGTCATTGTTGAAGGTATTAACCTGGTTAAGAAACATCAGAAGCCGGTTCCGGCCCTGAACCAGCCAGGCGGCATCGTAGAGAAAGAAGCAGCTATTCAGATCTCTAACCTTGCTATCTTCAACGCGGCAACCGGCAAGGCTGACCGTGTAGGCTTTAGATTCGAAGACGGTAAAAAAGTCCGTTTCTTCAAATCTAACAGCGAAACTATCAAGTAATTTGGAGTAGTACGATGGCGAAACTGCATGATTACTACAAAGACGAAGTAGTCGCTAAACTCATGACTGAGTTTAACTACAATTCTGTCATGCAAGTCCCTCGGGTCGAGAAGATCACCCTGAACATGGGTGTTGGTGAAGCGATCGCTGACAAAAAACTGCTGGATAACGCAGCAGCTGACCTGACAGCAATCTCCGGTCAAAAACCGCTGATCACCAAAGCACGCAAATCAGTTGCAGGCTTCAAAATCCGTCAGGGCTATCCGATCGGCTGTAAAGTAACTCTGCGTGGCGAACGCATGTGGGAGTTCTTTGAGCGCCTGATCACTATTGCTGTTCCACGTATCCGTGACTTCCGTGGCTTGTCCGCTAAGTCTTTCGACGGTCGTGGTAACTACAGCATGGGTGTCCGTGAGCAGATCATCTTCCCAGAAATCGACTACGATAAAGTCGACCGCGTGCGTGGTTTGGATATTACCATTACCACTACTGCGAAATCTGATGAAGAAGGCCGTGCTCTGCTGGCTGCCTTTGACTTCCCGTTCCGCAAGTAAGGTAGGGTTACTGAATGGCTAAGCAATCAATGAAAGCACGCGAAGTAAAGCGCGTAGCTTTAGCTGATAAGTACTTCGCAAAACGCGCTGAACTGAAAGCTATTATCTCTGATGTGAACGCGACCGACGAAGATCGTTGGAACGCAGTTCTCAAGCTGCAGTCTCTGCCGCGTGATTCCAGCCCGTCCCGTCAGCGTAACCGCTGCCGTCAAACAGGTCGTCCGCATGGCTATGTGGGCAAGTTCGGGTTGAGCCGTATCAAACTGCGTGAAGCCGCCATGCGCGGTGAAGTACCAGGCTTGAAAAAGGCTAGCTGGTAATTACCAATTGAATCACGGGAGTAAAGACAGATGAGCATGCAAGATCCGATCGCGGATATGCTGACCCGTATCCGTAACGGTCAGGCCGCGAATAAAGCTGCGGTCACCATGCCTTCCTCCAAGCTGAAAGTGGCAATTGCCAACGTGCTGAAGGAAGAAGGTTTTATTGAAGATTTTAAAGTTGAAGGCGACACCAAGCCGGAACTGGAACTTACTCTCAAGTATTTCCAGGGTAAAGCTGTTGTAGAAAGCATTCAGCGTGTCAGTCGCCCAGGTCTGCGCATTTATAAGCGTAAAGACGAGCTGCCGAAAGTTATGGCTGGCATGGGTATCGCAGTTGTTTCTACCTCTAAAGGTGTTATGACTGATCGTGCAGCGCGCCAGGCTGGTCTTGGTGGCGAAATTATCTGCTACGTAGCCTAATCGGAGGAAAAAATGTCTCGTGTTGCTAAAGCACCGGTCGTTATTCCTGCCGGCGTTGATGTAAAAATCAACGGTCAGGTTATTACGATCAAAGGTAAAAACGGCGAGCTGACTCGTACTCTCAACGATGCTGTTGCAGTAAATCATGCAGATAATGCACTGACCTTCGGTCCGCGTGATGGTTACGCAGATGGATGGGCTCAGGCTGGTACCGCGCGTGCCCTGCTGAATGCAATGGTTGTCGGTGTTACCGAAGGCTTCACTAAGAAGCTTCAGCTGGTTGGTGTAGGTTATCGTGCAGCGGTTAAAGGGAATGTAGTAAACCTGGCTTTAGGTTTCTCTCACCCAGTTGACCATCAGCTGCCTGCGGGTATCACTGCAGAATGTCCGTCTCAGACTGAAATCGTGCTGAAAGGCGCTGATAAACAGCTGATCGGTCAGGTTGCAGCAGATCTGCGCGCCTACCGTCGTCCTGAGCCTTATAAAGGCAAGGGTGTTCGTTACGCCGACGAAGTCGTGCGTACCAAAGAGGCTAAGAAGAAGTAAGGTAACACTATGGATAAGAAATCTGCTCGTATCCGTCGTGCGACCCGCGCACGCCGCAAGCTCCAGGAGCTGGGTGCAACTCGCCTGGTGGTACATCGTACCCCGCGTCATATTTACGCACAGGTAATTGCACCGAACGGTTCTGAAGTTCTGGTAGCTGCTTCTACTGTAGAAAAAGCTATCGCTGAACAATTGAAGTACACCGGTAACAAAGACGCTGCTGCAGCTGTAGGTAAAGCTGTTGCTGAACGCGCTCTGGAAAAAGGCATCAAAGATGTTTCTTTTGACCGTTCCGGGTTCCAATATCATGGTCGTGTCCAGGCACTGGCAGATGCTGCCCGTGAAGCTGGCCTTCAGTTCTAAGGTAGAGGTGTAAGATGGCTCACATCGAAAAACAAGCTGGCGAACTGCAGGAAAAGCTGATCGCGGTTAACCGCGTATCTAAAACCGTTAAAGGTGGTCGTATTTTCTCCTTCACAGCTCTGACTGTAGTTGGTGATGGTAACGGTCGCGTTGGTTTTGGTTACGGTAAAGCGCGTGAAGTTCCAGCAGCGATCCAGAAAGCGATGGAAAAAGCCCGTCGCAATATGATTAACGTCGCGCTGAACCACGGCACCCTGCAGCACCCGGTTAAGGGTACTCACACGGGTTCTCGTGTATTCATGCAGCCGGCTTCCGAAGGTACCGGTATCATCGCCGGTGGTGCAATGCGCGCCGTTCTGGAAGTCGCTGGAGTTCGTAACGTTCTGGCTAAAGCGTATGGTTCCACTAACCCGATTAACGTGGTTCGTGCAACTATCGATGGTCTGGAAAATATGAAATCTCCGGAAATGGTCGCTGCCAAGCGTGGTAAATCCGTTGAAGAAATTCTGGGGAAATAAACCATGGCAAAGACTATTAAAATTACTCAAACCCGCAGTGCAATCGGTCGTCTGCCGAAACACAAGGCAACGCTGCTTGGCCTGGGTCTGCGTCGTATTGGTCACACCGTAGAGCGCGAGGATACTCCTGCTGTTCGTGGTATGGTCAACGCGGTTTCCTTCATGGTTAAAGTTGAGGAGTAAGAGATGCGTTTAAATACTCTGTCTCCGGCCGAAGGCTCTAAAAAAGCGGCTCGCCGCCTGGGTCGTGGTATCGGTTCTGGCCTCGGTAAAACCGGTGGTCGTGGTCACAAAGGTCAGAAGTCTCGTTCTGGCGGTGGCGTACGTCGCGGTTTCGAGGGTGGCCAGATGCCTCTGTACCGTCGTCTGCCGAAATTCGGCTTCACTTCACGTAAAGCAGCGATTACAGCCGAAGTTCGTCTGTCTGACCTGGCTAAAGTTGAAGGCGGTGTTGTAGACCTGAACACGCTGAAAGCAGCTAACATTATCGGTATCCAGATCGAGTTCGCGAAAGTGATCCTGGCTGGTGAAGTCACTACTCCGGTAACTGTTCGTGGCCTGCGTGTTACTAAAGGCGCTCGTGCTGCTATCGAAGCTGCTGGCGGTAAAATCGAGGAATAAGTAGCAGATGGCTAAACAACCGGGATTAGATTTTCAAAGTGCCAAAGGTGGCTTAGGCGAGCTGAAACGCAGACTGCTGTTTGTAATCGGCGCGCTGATTGTGTTCCGTATTGGCTCTTTCATTCCGATCCCTGGTATTGATGCCGCTGTACTTGCCAAACTGCTTGAGCAACAGCGAGGCACCATCATTGAAATGTTTAACATGTTCTCTGGTGGTGCTCTCAGCCGTGCTTCTATCTTTGCTCTGGGGATCATGCCGTATATTTCGGCGTCGATCATTATCCAGCTGCTGACGGTGGTTCATCCAACGCTGGCAGAAATTAAGAAAGAAGGGGAGTCTGGTCGTCGTAAGATCAGCCAGTACACCCGCTACGGTACTCTGGTGCTGGCGATATTCCAGTCGATCGGTATTGCTACCGGTCTGCCGAATATGCCTGGTATGCAGGGCCTGGTGATGAACCCAGGCTTTGCATTCTATTTCACCGCTGTTGTAAGTCTGGTTACAGGGACGATGTTCCTGATGTGGTTGGGTGAACAGATTACTGAACGTGGTATCGGCAACGGTATCTCAATCATTATCTTCGCCGGTATTGTCGCGGGACTCCCGCCAGCCATTGCCCATACTATCGAGCAAGCGCGTCAAGGCGACCTGCACTTCCTCGTGTTGCTGTTGGTTGCAGTATTAGTATTCGCAGTGACGTTCTTTGTTGTATTTGTTGAGCGTGGTCAACGCCGCATTGTGGTAAACTACGCGAAACGTCAGCAAGGTCGTCGTGTCTATGCTGCACAGAGCACACATTTACCGCTGAAAGTGAATATGGCGGGGGTAATCCCAGCAATCTTCGCTTCCAGTATTATTCTGTTCCCGGCGACCATCGCGTCATGGTTCGGGGGCGGGACGGGTTGGAACTGGCTGACAACAATTTCGCTGTATTTGCAGCCTGGGCAACCGCTTTATGTGTTACTCTATGCGTCTGCAATCATATTCTTCTGTTTCTTCTACACGGCGTTGGTTTTCAACCCGCGTGAAACAGCAGATAACCTGAAGAAGTCCGGTGCATTTGTACCAGGAATTCGTCCGGGAGAGCAAACGGCGAAGTATATCGATAAAGTAATGACCCGCCTGACTTTGGTTGGTGCGCTCTACATTACCTTTATCTGCCTGATCCCGGAGTTCATGCGTGATGCAATGAAAGTACCGTTCTACTTCGGTGGGACCTCACTGCTTATCGTTGTTGTCGTGATTATGGACTTTATGGCTCAAGTGCAAACTCTGATGATGTCAAGTCAGTACGAGTCTGCATTGAAGAAGGCGAATCTGAAAGGCTACGGCCGTTAACAGTCGCCCGAGAAGTTACGGAGAGTAAAAATGAAAGTTCGTGCTTCCGTCAAGAAATTATGCCGTAACTGCAAAATCGTTAAGCGTGATGGTGTCATCCGTGTGATTTGCAGTGCCGAGCCGAAGCATAAACAGCGCCAAGGCTGATTTATTCGCATATTTTTCTTGCAAAGTTGGGTTGAGCTGGCTAGATTAGCCAGCCAATCTTTTGTATGTCTGTGCGTTTCCATTTGAGTATCCTGAAAACGGGCTTTTCAGCATGGTGCGTACATATTAAATAGTAGGAGTGCATAGTGGCCCGTATAGCAGGCATTAACATTCCTGATCAGAAACATGCTGTGATCGCATTAACTTCGATCTACGGCGTCGGCAAGACCCGTTCTAAAGCCATTCTGGCTGCCGCGGGTATCGCTGAAGATGTTAAGATCAGTGAGCTGTCTGAAGAACAAATCGACACGCTGCGTGACGAAGTTGCCAAATTTGTCGTTGAAGGTGATCTGCGCCGTGAAGTTAGCATGAGCATCAAGCGCCTTATGGACCTTGGTTGCTATCGCGGTTTGCGTCATCGTCGTGGTCTCCCGGTTCGCGGTCAGCGTACCAAGACCAACGCACGTACCCGTAAGGGTCCGCGCAAACCGATCAAGAAATAATCGGGGTGATTGAATAATGGCAAAGGCACCAATTCGTGCACGTAAACGTGTAAGAAAACAAGTCTCTGACGGCGTGGCTCATATCCATGCTTCTTTTAACAACACCATCGTTACCATCACTGATCGTCAGGGTAACGCACTGGGTTGGGCAACAGCCGGTGGTTCCGGTTTCCGTGGTTCTCGCAAATCCACTCCGTTTGCAGCTCAGGTTGCAGCAGAGCGTTGCGCTGAAGCCGTAAAAGAATACGGTATCAAGAATCTGGAAGTTATGGTCAAAGGACCGGGTCCAGGTCGCGAATCTACTGTTCGTGCTCTGAACGCCGCTGGTTTCCGCATCACTAATATTACTGATGTGACTCCGATCCCTCATAACGGTTGTCGTCCGCCGAAAAAACGTCGCGTATAACGCTGTCGTTTCTAGGATTGTTGGAGAAAGAAAATGGCAAGATATTTGGGTCCTAAGCTCAAGCTGAGCCGTCGTGAGGGCACTGACTTATTCCTTAAGTCTGGCGTTCGCGCGATCGATACCAAGTGTAAAATTGAACAAGCTCCTGGCCAGCACGGTGCGCGTAAACCGCGTCTGTCTGACTATGGTGTGCAGTTGCGTGAAAAGCAAAAAGTTCGCCGTATCTACGGTGTGCTGGAGCGTCAGTTCCGTAACTACTACAAAGAAGCAGCACGTCTGAAAGGCAACACCGGTGAAAACCTGTTGGGTCTGCTGGAAGGTCGTCTGGACAACGTTGTATACCGTATGGGCTTCGGTGCCACTCGTGCAGAAGCACGTCAGCTGGTCAGCCATAAAGCAATTATGGTAAACGGTCGTGTTGTTAACATCGCTTCTTATCAGGTTAGTCCGAATGACGTTGTTAGCATTCGTGAGAAAGCGAAGAAGCAGTCTCGCGTGAAAGCCGCTCTGGAGCTGGCTGAGCAGCGTGAAAAGCCAACCTGGCTGGAAGTTGATGCTGGCAAGATGGAAGGTACGTTCAAGCGTAAGCCGGAGCGTTCTGATCTGTCTGCGGACATTAACGAACACCTGATCGTCGAGCTTTACTCCAAGTAAAGCTTAGTACCAAAGAGAGGACACAATGCAGGGTTCTGTGACAGAGTTTCTAAAACCGCGCCTGGTAGATATCGAGCAAGTGAGTTCGACGCACGCCAAGGTGACCCTTGAGCCTTTAGAGCGTGGCTTTGGCCATACTTTGGGTAACGCACTGCGCCGTATTCTGCTCTCATCGATGCCGGGTTGCGCGGTGACCGAGGTTGAGATTGATGGTGTACTACATGAGTACAGCACCAAAGAAGGCGTTCAGGAAGATATCCTGGAAATCCTGCTCAACCTGAAAGGGCTGGCGGTGAGAGTTCAGGGTAAAGATGACGTTATTCTTACCTTGAATAAATCTGGCATTGGCCCTGTGACTGCAGCCGACATTACCCATGATGGTGATGTCGAAATCGTCAAGCCACAGCACGTGATCTGCCACCTGACCGATGAGAACGCATCTATTAGCATGCGCATCAAAGTTCAGCGCGGTCGTGGTTATGTGCCGGCTTCTACCCGAATTCATTCGGAAGAAGATGAGCGCCCAATCGGCCGTCTGCTGGTCGACGCATGCTACAGCCCTGTAGAGCGTATTGCCTACAATGTTGAAGCAGCGCGTGTAGAACAGCGTACCGACCTGGACAAGCTGGTCATCGAAATGGAAACCAACGGCACAATCGATCCTGAAGAGGCGATTCGTCGTGCGGCAACCATTCTGGCTGAACAACTTGAAGCTTTCGTTGACTTACGTGATGTACGTCAGCCGGAAGTTAAAGAAGAGAAACCAGAATTCGATCCGATCCTGCTGCGCCCTGTTGACGATCTGGAATTGACTGTCCGCTCTGCTAACTGCCTCAAAGCAGAAGCTATCCACTATATCGGTGATCTGGTACAGCGTACTGAGGTTGAGCTTCTTAAGACGCCTAACCTTGGTAAAAAATCTCTTACTGAGATTAAAGACGTGCTGGCTTCCCGTGGACTGTCTCTGGGCATGCGCCTGGAAAACTGGCCACCGGCAAGCATCGCTGACGAGTAACCGGATCACAGGTTAAGGTTTTACTGAGAAGGATAAGGTCATGCGCCATCGTAAGAGTGGTCGTCAACTGAACCGCAACAGCAGCCATCGCCAGGCTATGTTCCGCAATATGGCAGGTTCACTGGTTCGTCATGAAATCATCAAGACGACTCTGCCGAAAGCGAAAGAGCTGCGTCGCGTAGTTGAGCCGCTGATTACTCTTGCCAAGACTGATAGCGTAGCTAATCGTCGTCTGGCATTCGCCCGTACTCGTGATAACGAGATCGTGGCAAAACTGTTTAACGAACTGGGCCCGCGTTTCGCGAGCCGCGCCGGTGGTTACACTCGCATTCTGAAGTGTGGTTTCCGTGCAGGCGACAACGCGCCGATGGCATACATCGAGCTGGTTGATCGTTCAGAGAAAACAGAAGCTGCTGCAGAGTAATCTGTAGTAACGTAAAAAAACCCGCTTCGGCGGGTTTTTTTATATCCGTCATATCCCCGCTTATCTACAATATCAGTACTCTTTTTGTTCATCCCCTGGAGTGTTGTATGTGGTTACTGGACCAGTGGGCAGAGCGGCATATTATTGATGCACAGTCTAAAGGTGAGTTTGACCGTTTACCTGGTACAGGTAAGCCGTTGGTTCTTGATGACGATTCCCATGTTCCACTGGAACTGCGAGCTGGATTCCGTTTATTAAAAAATGCAGGCTGTCTTCCTCCTGAGCTTGAGCAGCGCAGAGAGGCAATACAGCTGCTTGAATTACTCACAGGGATCCGCAAAGATGATCCTGGTTATCAGGAGGTGAGCCGAAGACTGTCACTACTGGAACTTAAACTTCAACAGGCTGGACTTAGCACTGAGTTTTTACACGGTGAATACGCAGATAAGCTGCTACATAAGGTCAACGACGAATAGCGGAGAGAGCATGTACCGTATTGGTGAATTAGCGAAACTGGCTGACGTAACGCCTGATACCATCCGCTACTATGAAAAGCAGCAGATGATGGAACATGAAATACGTACAGAAGGTGGGTTTCGCCTCTATACGGAAAGCGATCTTCAGCGTCTGAAGTTTATTCGTTATGCCCGTCAGCTTGGTTTCACTCTGGAATCGATCCGCGAGCTACTTTCGATCCGAATCGATCCTGAACACCATACCTGTCAGGAATCAAAAGGGATCGTCCAAGAAAGATTGCAGGAGGTTGAAGCGCGAATAGCGGAGCTTCAGGCGATGCAACGATCGCTTCAGCGATTGAATGATGCATGTTGTGGCAAGGCGCACAGCAGCGTTTACTGCTCTATCCTTGAAGCTCTTGAGCAAGGCGCCAGCGGAACTACATCAGGTTGTTGATTTATTGAACGACCAGGTCTACACTCGCGGCGTAAACTATTACAAACTGGAGATAATATGAGTCGTTATCAGCACACCAAAGGGCAGATAAAGGACAACGCCATTGAGGCGCTTCTGCATGACCCACTGTTCAGACAGCGCATTGAGAAAAATAAGAAAGGGAAAGGAAGTTATCTGCGTAAAGGTAAACATGGTAATCGGGGTAACTGGGAGGCCAGTGGCAAGAAAGTGAATCACTTTTTTACCACTGGCCTTCTGGTTTCAGTGAGTGCTTAAGAACGATTATTTTGTTCTTTCAGCAGGTCACGAATTTCACTCAGCAATACTTCTTCTTTCGATGGAGCAGGCGGTGCTGCCGGCTCTTCCGCTTTTTTACGGTTCAGTTTGTTGATTAGCTTGATTGCCATAAAAATAGCAAACGCAACAATAATGAAATCAAAGACGTTCTGAATAAATACACCGTAATGCATGACAACCGCTGGGATATCTCCCTGTGCATCACGTAGCGTTAAAGCAAACTGTTTAAAATCGATGCCACCAATTAACAACCCAAGCGGCGGCATGATGATATCAGCAACCAGTGATGAAACGATCTTACCAAATGCCGCACCAATAATGACACCCACTGCCAAATCGACAACATTCCCGCGCATCGCGAATTCGCGAAATTCTTTAATAATGCTCATTTTATTCTCCCTATGCAGCTGACGTTTATAAGTTTAACAAATGTTTAGGCAATTTCCATTTATGTATTGCTCAAAGGAAAATTTATTAGACCCTGATAAATAAAGGGAAATAAAAAGGGCGCGGTATTCGCGCCCAAATTATTACAAGAAGAAAGGACTTGGCTGGAATAACCGCTCGACGTCGGTAATAAACTTTTTATCTGTCAGGAACATAATTACGTGATCGCCCTGTTCAATACGCAGGTTATCGTTGGCAATCATCACATCGTTGCCACGCACGACGGCGCCAATAATGGTTCCGGGTGGAAGTTTTATCTCATCAATTGAGCGACCTACAACCCGCGATGTTGTTTCATCACCGTGTGCGACAGCTTCAATAGCTTCCGCGACACCGCGGCGTAGTGAAGAAACACCAACTATATCAGCTTTACGCACGTGACTGAGCAGCGCAGAGATAGTTGCCTGCTGCGGCGAAATCGCAATATCGATCACGCTGCCCTGCACCAGATCGACGTACGCTCTGCGTTGGATCAACACCATCACTTTCTTGGCCCCCATCCGTTTGGCAAGCATCGCTGACATGATGTTAGCTTCATCGTCGTTGGTGACCGCGATGAACAGATCAACCTGATCGATATGTTCTTCCGCCAGCAGCTCTTGATCCGAAGCATCTCCAAAGAAGACGATCGTATTTTGCAGTTTCTCCGCAAGCTCGGATGCTCGCTGTTGATTACGTTCGATCAGTTTGACGCTGTAATCTTTTTCCAGACGATGTGCCAGACCAGCACCGATATTACCACCACCCACTAACATAATGCGTTTGTAAGGCTTTTCCAGTCGCTGCAATTCGCTCATTACGGCGCGAATATGCTGTGATGCTGCAATAAAGAAGACTTCATCACCTGCTTCAACAATGGTAGAACCTTGCGGACGGATCGGCCGATCATGACGGAAAATCGCCGCCACGCGGGTATCAATGTGTGGCATATGTTCACGCATTGTTGATAGCGCATTGCCGATTAGCGGCCCGCCGTAATAGGCTTTCACGACCGCAAGGCTGACTTTCCCTTCGGCAAAATTCACTACCTGTAATGCACCCGGATATTCAATCAGTCGATAAATGCTATCGATAACCAGTTGCTCAGGCGCAATCAGGTGGTCGATAGGCACGGCATCGGATTGGAATAGCTTGTCCGCATCACGAACGTAATCCGGTGAACGAATACGGGCGATGCGATTAGGCGTATTAAACAGTGAATAAGCTACCTGACAGGCAACCATATTTGTTTCATCTGAGCTGGTTACGGCAACCAGCATATCGGCATCGTCGGCGCCGGCTTCACGCAGAACGCGAGGATGTGAACCGTGCCCTTGTACGACGCGGAGATCAAACTTGTCCTGCAAGCTGCGCAGGCGTTCACCATTGGTATCGACTACCGTGATATCGTTGTTCTCTCCGACCAGGTTTTCAGCCAGCGTACCGCCAACTTGCCCTGCGCCCAGAATGATAATTTTCATCAGTCGCGACCCGTTATCTCATCACTTTTTGATTAGCTTAGCGTAAAAGAAGCCATCGCCATCTTCCGCACCTGGTAAATTCTGACGTCCAGGTTTTTCCGGCGTACCGGTTTCGCTTAATACCGCATCCGGATTACGAGCAAGGAAGGCGGCAATTTGCTGCTGGTTTTCTTCCGGCAGGATAGAGCACGTTGCATAAACCAGCGTGCCGCCGGGTTTAAGATGTAACCAGGTGGCATTCAGGATCTCGGCCTGCAACTGCGCAAGTTCGACAATATCCCGGTCGCGGCGGAGCCACTTGATATCCGGATGGCGACGAATAACGCCTGTGGCAGAACACGGAGCATCCAGCAAAATACGATCAAACTGTTGTTCACCGCACCACTGCTGTGGATAGCGGCCATCACCCTGCTTTACGGTTGCCTTCATGCCCAGACGTTTCAGATTGTCGTAAACGCGTGATAAACGTTTTTCATCGACATCGACGGCCATTACGTTAGCGTGAGGAGCAACTTCCAGAATGTGAGTGGTTTTCCCGCCCGGCGCGCAGCACAGGTCGAGGATCTGTTCACCGTCTTCCGGCAACAGATAGGTCATGCATCCTTGAGCGGAAGCATCCTGAACGGTTACCCAGCCTTCGTCAAAACCAGGCAGGGCGTGCACAGGAGCCGGCGTTTCCAGACGCACTGCATCCGGATACGCCGGATGCGGGAAGCCGGTTAATCTCGCTTCGCTAAGCAGGTCCAGCCAGGCATCGCGCGTATGGTGGTTACGATTGACACGCAGCCACATTGGCGGCCGTTGGTTATTAGCTTCAAGAATGGCTTCCCACTGCTGCGGATAAGCGGCCTTAATACGTTTCACCAGCCAGGAGGGGTGTAAGAAACGTAAATCGCTTTGTGCGAACTCGGCCAACAGTTCATCCTGGCGGCGTTGAAACTGGCGCAACACGCCGTTGATCAGCCCTTTTAACTGCGGGCGCTTAATAACGACCGCGCCTTCTACGGTCTCTGCCAGTGCAGCATGCGGTGGAATACGGGTATGCAGCAGTTGGTAGAAGCCCACCATGATCAGATAGTGAACGGTGCGCTGTTTGCCCGTCATTGGACGTTCCATCAACTGCTGGATCATCCACTCCAGTTGGGAGAGAGTGCGCAATACGCCGAAGCAAAGTTCCTGCAACAACGCTTTGTCTTTATCAGCAACTTTTTGCTGCATGGCAGGCAGTACGTTGCTTAATGACTGTCCTTTTTCGACAACCTGTTCGACGGCCTGGGCCGCCATACTGCGTAAATTAAGATGTTTTTTCATAAGCGCAAAAATAAAAATGCCCGGAAACACCGGGCTTAAAGAGATGAACCGTCAGAACAGACGATTACCGGGTACAAACCATTCCCGGCGTGAATTAAGCAGATCCTGCGCACTCATGGCTTTTTTACCGGCAGGCTGCAAAGAGAGGAGGTTCAGGATGCCGTCGCCCGTTGCGATCTGGATACCCTGCTTTGTTGCCTCCAGAATGGTACCTGGCGCAGCCTGGGTGTTTACAGCAATGACCGAAGCTTGCCAGACTTTCACCGGCTGACCGTCGATTTCTAGCCAACTCATTGGCCACGGGTTAAAGGCACGAATGCAGCGCTCCAACTGAGCGGCTGAAAGCGACCAGTCGATACGGGCTTCTTCTTTGCTGAGTTTTTCTGCATGTGTAACCAGAGATTCATCTTGTACAACCGGTTTTATCGTACCAGCTGCCAGCTGTTTTAACGTTTCAATCAACCCCTGCGGCCCTAAATCTGCCAGCTTATTGTATAGCGAACCGCTGGTATCTTCCGCCGTAATTGGGCAGGAAAGCTTAAGCAGCATATCTCCGGTGTCGAGGCCAACATCCATCTGCATGATGGTCACACCGGTTTCTGCGTCACCTGCCCATAGTGAGCGTTGAATTGGTGCTGCGCCACGCCAGCGTGGAAGTAGGGAACCGTGAACGTTGATACAACCCAGACGTGGCATTTCCAGTACGGCTTTTGGCAGAATCAGGCCATATGCCACCACCACCATCACGTCTGCGCATAAATCAGCAACCAGCTGCTGGTTTTCCTGAGGGCGAAGAGAGACGGGTTGGAAAACCGGTATCCCTTTTTCTTCCGCCAGCACTTTTACCGGGCTGGGCATCAGCTTTTTACCGCGTCCCGCCGGGCG
Organism: Citrobacter meridianamericanus; assembly: GCF_041320245.1. Lineage (NCBI taxonomy): Bacteria > Pseudomonadati > Pseudomonadota > Gammaproteobacteria > Enterobacterales > Enterobacteriaceae > Citrobacter > Citrobacter meridianamericanus. Next base: position 471,860 of record NZ_CP101036.1, read on the forward strand.
GTCCGGTTGGGTAAACACGCCAACGACGTTGTGTCCAGAAGACAACAGCGCGTCGAGATGACGCGCTGCAAAGTCAGGTGTACCCGCAAAAATAATACGTAGTGAGTCTGACACGTTGATTCTTGTCCTTAAGCTCGGGCGTTCAGGCGGTCGAGTTTTTCAACTTTCTGACGAATGCGTTGTTGCTTCAACGGAGACAGATAATCGATAAACAGTTTACCGACCAGGTGATCCATTTCATGTTGAATACAGATAGCCAGCAGGCCATCGGCTTCCAGTTCAAAAGATTTACCGTTGCGATCGAGCGCGCGAATTTTTACTTTCTCAGCACGCGGTACTAACGCACGCTGTTCAGGAATCGACAGGCAACCCTCTTCAATGCCGGTTTCGCCGTCTTTTTCCAGCAGCTCTGGGTTAATGAGTACCAACTGCTCGTCGCGGTTTTCAGAGACATCAATAACGATGATGCGCTGATGAATATCGACTTGCGTTGCTGCCAGGCCGATACCTTCTTCGGCGTACATCGTTTCGAACATATCATCAACGATACGCTGAATTTCTGCATTCACTTCTTCAACCGGTTTTGCGACTTTGCGAAGGCGCTCGTCCGGAATATGTAACACTTGCAAAACTGACATAGTTATCCAGAGTTGTGTTCAGGAGTTGAAAAGATTATTACCTCTATTCTAGACAAAACCCCCTCTGATTGACAGCATCAGTGACCAATCGCAAAGATTGCCAGGACTGCTTGTGGCAGGGGGGAGCAGGGATGACCCAAATCGAAATTTGGCTACGTTTAGCGCAAGTGAATGAACTATATGGTGATGAGATGGTGCGCATTGCGCATTGGCTCAATACTCAACCGTGTATTAATAATACGGTACTTCATCATGCTGGATTCTCTCCCCGCCAGGTCAGACGGTTTTTAACTTTTTCACAGCAGACGCTGGAAAAAACGTTGCGCTGGCTTGAGCAGCCCAACCATCATTTTGTGGTTGCCGACAGTGAGCATTATCCCCCACAGCTCCGTGCGATTGTGGATTATCCTGGGATGCTTTTTGTCGCAGGAAATCCCGCGTGCCTCCCCTCATTTCAGGTTGCCGTTGTCGGTAGCCGACAACACTCCTGGTATGGCGAACGATGGGGGCGATTTTTTTGTGAAAAGCTTGCAGCATGTGGTGTGACGATCACCAGTGGTCTGGCCCGGGGGATTGATGGTGTGGCGCACAAGGCTGCGATAAACCGCCAGGGCACAAGTATTGCGGTGTTGGGAAATGGGCTTGAGACCATTCATCCACGACAGCATGTCCATCTTGCTGAGCGACTGATTGAGTCTGGAGGCGCACTGGTGTCTGAGTTTCCACTGGATGCGCTCCCTTTGCCGCGCAATTTTCCCAGACGAAATCGTATTATCAGCGGTCTAAGTAAGGGAGTCCTGGTTGTTGAAGCTGCGCAGCGTAGCGGGTCACTGGTCACTGCGCGTTGCGCGCTGGAACAAGGGCGGGAGGTTTTTGCTCTGCCGGGAGCGATTGGGAGCCCGGGAAGTGAAGGTCCACATTGGCTTATTCAGCAGGGAGCTACGCTTGTGACGGCCCCAGAAGAAATTCTGGAAAATTTGCAATATGGGCTGCCATGGTTGCCAGATGAACCTGAAAAATCAATTTATTCGCCAGATCACGAAGAGGTGGCATTGCCATTTCCTGAGCTCCTGGCTAACGTAGGAGATGAGGTAACACCTGTTGACGTCGTCGCTGAACGTGCCGGCCAACCTGTGCCAGAGGTAGTAGCTCAACTGCTCGAACTGGAGTTAGCAGGATGGATCGCAGCTGTACCCGGCGGCTATGTCCGATTGAGGAGGGCATGCCATGTTCGACGTACTAATGTATTTGTTTGAGACATATATCCATAACGAAGCTGAGCTGCGTGTGGATCAGGACAAACTGGAACGGGATCTTACCGACGCTGGTTTTGATCGTGAAGACATTTACAACGCGTTACTTTGGCTGGAAAAGCTTGCTGATTATCAGGATGGTCTTGCTGAGCCTATGCAGCTGGCATCCGATCCTCTTTCTGTACGTATTTACACGGCAGAAGAGTGCGATCGACTAGATGCAAGCTGTCGAGGGTTCCTGCTATTCCTGGAGCAGATTCAGGTGCTAAACCTCGAAACGCGAGAGATGGTAATTGAACGCGTCCTCGCACTGGATACGGCAGAGTTCGATCTGGAAGACCTGAAGTGGGTGATCCTGATGGTGCTATTCAACATTCCAGGTTGTGAAAATGCCTATCAGCAAATGGAAGAATTACTCTTTGAAGTGAATGAAGGTATGCTGCATTAATCAATCTTCATTCAGTATGAGTTGTTATGGCTAAATCAGCACTGTTCACGGTGCGTAAAAATGAGCCCTGCCCACAATGCGGGGCTGAACTGGTTATTCGTTCCGGGAAACACGGTCCGTTTCTCGGTTGTTCACACTATCCAGAATGCGATTACATCCGTCCGCTGAAATCTTCTGCGGACGGACATATTGTCAAAGTTCTGGAGGGTAAGCTTTGCCCTGCATGTGGCGCAGAACTGGTGCTGAGACAGGGAAGATTCGGAATGTTCATTGGATGCAGTGATTATCCTGCGTGTGAACATACTGAACTTATCGACAAGCCTGATGAAACAGCAATAACCTGTCCTCAATGCCAGACTGGCCATCTTGTTCAGCGGCGTTCCCGTTATGGCAAAACCTTTTATTCCTGCGAGCGCTATCCGGAGTGCCAGTTTGTCATCAACTTCAAACCGTTAGCTGGAGAGTGTCCCGAGTGTCATTATCCACTGCTCATCGAAAAGAAAACCGCGCAGGGTGTGAAGCATTTCTGTGCCAGTAAACAATGTGGAAAGCCGATTTCGGCGGATTAAAAAAGTGAATAATAACCTGCCCGCAGAACTTATCGCTGATGCGATAGAAGTTCTGAAACAAGAAAGAGTCATCGCCTATCCAACAGAAGCTGTATTTGGTGTCGGCTGCGATCCTGACAGCGAAACGGCTGTCACCCGTCTGTTGGAGTTAAAACAACGCCCAGTCGATAAAGGCTTAATTTTGATTGCAGCAAACTTTGACCAGCTTAAACCCTATATCGACGATAGTATGCTAACCGAGGCCCAACGTGAGGCTGTTTTCGCCCGCTGGCCTGGACCTGTTACTTTCGTTTTCCCGGCGCCCGCGACTACGCCTCGTTGGTTGACTGGTCGTTTTGACTCGCTGGCCGTGCGTGTCACTGATCATCCGCTGGTGGTTGCACTCTGCCAGGCCTATGGCAAACCATTAGTCTCTACCAGTGCTAATTTGAGTGGCCTGCCGCCTTGCAGAACAGTTGAAGAAGTTCGCGCGCAGTTTGGTACAGACTTTCCTGTGGTTGAGGGGGGGACTGGAGGTCGTTTGAATCCTTCGGAGATCCGTGATGCTCTGACGGGTGAACAGTTTCGACAGGGGTAATATGAAAGAAGCCTATGCTGTTTTTGGTAATCCGATAGCGCACAGTAGATCGCCCTTTATTCATCAGCAATTTGCAAAGCAGTTGAAGATTGATCATTCCTATGGGCGTGTACTGGCACCCATCAATGATTTTGTGAATACGCTGAACGCTTTTTTTGCTGGGGGTGGGAAGGGGGCAAATGTCACCGTGCCTTTTAAAGAAGAAGCGTTTGCATGTGCCGATGAGCTCACGGAGCGGGCATCGCTTGCAGGAGCGGTCAATACTCTTAAGCGGTTGGAGGATGGACGTTTACTGGGAGATAACACGGATGGTATCGGCTTATTAAGCGATCTCGAGCGTTTATCTTTTATTCGTCCCGGTTCGCGAGTTCTGTTGATTGGTGCAGGCGGCGCATCCCGTGGTGTATTACTACCTCTTCTTTCTATGGATTGTGCGGTGACCATCGTTAACCGTACACCTTCCCGTGCTGAAGAACTGGCACAAATATTCTCCCACACCGGCAGCGTGCAGGCGGTGGGAATGAACGACCTTGATAATTGCAGTTTTGATTTGATCATCAACGCCACATCCAGCGGAATAAGCGGTGAGATACCGGCCATTCCAACATCTCTTATCCACCCTTCTGTCTATTGTTATGACATGTTTTATCAGAAAGGGAACACACCGTTTCTTTACTGGTGTGCTTCGCATGGGGCGAAACATTATGCCGATGGTTTGGGGATGCTGGTGGGGCAGGCTGCGCATGCAGTTTTACTCTGGCATGGCGTTTTGCCACAGGTTGAGCCTGTCATAAAAAGCCTGCAACAGGAATTGTCGGCATGAATCAGGCGATCCAGTTTCCCGATCGAGAGAAATGGCAGGTAGATATTAGTGCTGTTGTTTTTCCGGCGATGGTCCATGGTATGCAGTTAACATGTGCCATATCAGGAGAGAAGTTGGCGTCCCGCTTTGGTGGCTCTACGCCTGAGCAGTGGTTGGAAATATTTCAACAGCATCGCTGGGACCTGGAAGAAGAGGCCGAAGCATTGATCCAGGACCAGCAGGAAGACTCTCAGGGTTGGGTTTGGTTACTGTGATTTAAATACTCATCTTTCCATTTAACATAGTTATTAGCAGAGTATTGTAAGCCTGCCTTCTCTTCATCGCTTAATGGACGGATCTGTTTAACCGGGCTTCCCAGATACAGATACCCACTCTCCAGGCGTTTATTTTGCGGAACCAGGCTTCCAGCCCCAATCATAACGTCGTCTTCTACCACCACACCGTCCAGTAAAATCGATCCCATACCGACTAATACGCGGTTGCCAATGATGCAGCCGTGCAACATGACTTTATGACCGACCGTCACATCTTCACCCACGATCAATGGATTACCCTGCGGATTTGATGTGGATTTATGCGTGACATGCAAAACGCTGCCATCCTGAATGTTCGTACGGGCGCCAATTTGCACAAAGTTTACATCGCCACGAATCGCAACCAGCGGCCAAATTCCGACGTCATCAGCTAAATGCGTATCACCAATCACAACACTGCTGGCGTCGATCATCACGCGTTTTCCGATCTGTGGGAAAAGATCCTTATAAGGACGTAATACATCAGACATGTTCACCTCAACGAAAATAGAGCAGTAAAGAAGACTTTGGTTGGATTACCGAGACTACGCAAGTGATTTAGCTATCAAAAATCAGCCAAATTGCGCAGGAATGTAGCGAAAGGGGTGAAAAACAAGCATTCAGCAAAAAAGATCCAAAAAACACTTGTGCTAAAAAATGGGATCCCTATAATGCGCCTCCATCGACACGGCGGATGTGAATCACTTCACACAAACAGCCGGTCCGGTTGAAGAGAAAAACCTGAAAATGAGGGTTGACTCTGAAAGAGGAAAGCGTAATATACGCCACCTCGCGACAGAGCGCTAAAGCGCGTCGCAACTGCTCTTTAACAATTTATCAGACAATCTGTGTGGGCACTCGAAGATACGGATTCTTAACGTCGCAAGACGAAAAATGAATACCAAGTCTCTGAGTGAACATACGTAATTCATTACGAAGTTTAATTCACGAGCATCAAACTTAAATTGAAGAGTTTGATCATGGCTCAGATTGAACGCTGGCGGCAGGCCTAACACATGCAAGTCGAACGGTAGCACAGAGGAGCTTGCTCCTTGGGTGACGAGTGGCGGACGGGTGAGTAATGTCTGGGAAACTGCCCGATGGAGGGGATAACTACTGGAAACGGTAGCTAATACCGCATAATGTCGCAAGACCAAAGAGGGGGACCTTCGGGCCTCTTGCCATCGGATGTGCCCAGATGGGATTAGCTAGTAGGTGGGGTAACGGCTCACCTAGGCGACGATCCCTAGCTGGTCTGAGAGGATGACCAGCCACACTGGAACTGAGACACGGTCCAGACTCCTACGGGAGGCAGCAGTGGGGAATATTGCACAATGGGCGCAAGCCTGATGCAGCCATGCCGCGTGTATGAAGAAGGCCTTCGGGTTGTAAAGTACTTTCAGCGAGGAGGAAGGCGTTGTGGTTAATAACCGCAACGATTGACGTTACTCGCAGAAGAAGCACCGGCTAACTCCGTGCCAGCAGCCGCGGTAATACGGAGGGTGCAAGCGTTAATCGGAATTACTGGGCGTAAAGCGCACGCAGGCGGTCTGTCAAGTCGGATGTGAAATCCCCGGGCTCAACCTGGGAACTGCATCCGAAACTGGCAGGCTAGAGTCTTGTAGAGGGGGTAGAATTCCAGGTGTAGCGGTGAAATGCGTAGAGATCTGGAGGAATACCGGTGGCGAAGGCGGCCCCCTGGACAAAGACTGACGCTCAGGTGCGAAAGCGTGGGGAGCAAACAGGATTAGATACCCTGGTAGTCCACGCCGTAAACGATGTCGACTTGGAGGTTGTGCCCTTGAGGCGTGGCTTCCGGAGCTAACGCGTTAAGTCGACCGCCTGGGGAGTACGGCCGCAAGGTTAAAACTCAAATGAATTGACGGGGGCCCGCACAAGCGGTGGAGCATGTGGTTTAATTCGATGCAACGCGAAGAACCTTACCTACTCTTGACATCCAGAGAACTTGGCAGAGATGCCTTGGTGCCTTCGGGAACTCTGAGACAGGTGCTGCATGGCTGTCGTCAGCTCGTGTTGTGAAATGTTGGGTTAAGTCCCGCAACGAGCGCAACCCTTATCCTTTGTTGCCAGCGGTTAGGCCGGGAACTCAAAGGAGACTGCCAGTGATAAACTGGAGGAAGGTGGGGATGACGTCAAGTCATCATGGCCCTTACGAGTAGGGCTACACACGTGCTACAATGGCATATACAAAGAGAAGCGACCTCGCGAGAGCAAGCGGACCTCATAAAGTATGTCGTAGTCCGGATTGGAGTCTGCAACTCGACTCCATGAAGTCGGAATCGCTAGTAATCGTGGATCAGAATGCCACGGTGAATACGTTCCCGGGCCTTGTACACACCGCCCGTCACACCATGGGAGTGGGTTGCAAAAGAAGTAGGTAGCTTAACCTTCGGGAGGGCGCTTACCACTTTGTGATTCATGACTGGGGTGAAGTCGTAACAAGGTAACCGTAGGGGAACCTGCGGTTGGATCACCTCCTTACCTTAAAGAAACGTTCTTTGTAGTGCTCACACAGATTGTCTGATGAAAAGTAAATAGCAAGGCGTCTTGCGATTGAGACTTACACGTCCCCTTCGTCTAGAGGCCCAGGACACCGCCCTTTCACGGCGGTAACAGGGGTTCGAATCCCCTAGGGGACGCCACTTGCTGGTATGTGTGAGTGAAAGTCGCCGACCTCAGTATCTCAAAACTTACCTTCGGGTGACGTTTGAGATATTTGCTCTTTAAAAATCTGGATCAAGCTGAAAATTGAAACGACACACTGTTTCATTTCTCCGTAATAAGAAATGAAAAAGAGTGTGTTCGAGTCTCTCAAATTTTCGCAACACGATGGTGTTTTACGAAACATCTTCGGGTTGTGAGGTTAAGCGACTAAGCGTACACGGTGGATGCCCTGGCAGTCAGAGGCGATGAAGGACGTGCTAATCTGCGATAAGCGTCGGTAAGGTGATATGAACCGTTATAACCGGCGATTTCCGAATGGGGAAACCCAGTGTGATTCGTCACACTATCATTGCGTGAATACATAGCGTAATGAAGCGAACCGGGGGAACTGAAACATCTAAGTACCCCGAGGAAAAGAAATCAACCGAGATTCCCCCAGTAGCGGCGAGCGAACGGGGAGCAGCCCAGAGTCTGAATCAGCTTGTGTGTTAGTGGAACGGTCTGGAAAGTCCGACGGTACAGGGTGATAGTCCCGTACACCAAAATGCACAGGTTGTGAACTCGAAGAGTAGGGCGGGACACGTGGTATCCTGTCTGAATATGGGGGGACCATCCTCCAAGGCTAAATACTCCTGACTGACCGATAGTGAACCAGTACCGTGAGGGAAAGGCGAAAAGAACCCCGGCGAGGGGAGTGAAAAAGAACCTGAAACCGTGTACGTACAAGCAGTGGGAGCATCCTTCGGGGTGTGACTGCGTACCTTTTGTATAATGGGTCAGCGACTTATATTCTGTAGCAAGGTTAACCGTATAGGGGAGCCGAAGGGAAACCGAGTCTTAACTGGGCGTTAAGTTGCAGGGTATAGACCCGAAACCCGGTGATCTAGCCATGGGCAGGTTGAAGGTTGGGTAACACTAACTGGAGGACCGAACCGACTAATGTTGAAAAATTAGCGGATGACTTGTGGCTGGGGGTGAAAGGCCAATCAAACCGGGAGATAGCTGGTTCTCCCCGAAAGCTATTTAGGTAGCGCCTCGTGAATTCATCTTCGGGGTAGAGCACTGTTTCGGCTAGGGGTCATCCCGACTTACCAACCCGATGCAAACTGCGAATACCGAAGAATGTTATCACGGGAGACACACGGCGGGTGCTAACGTCCGTCGTGAAGAGGGAAACAACCCAGACCGCCAGCTAAGGTCCCAAAGTCATGGTTAAGTGGGAAACGATGTGGGAAGGCACAGACAGCCAGGATGTTGGCTTAGAAGCAGCCATCATTTAAAGAAAGCGTAATAGCTCACTGGTCGAGTCGGCCTGCGCGGAAGATGTAACGGGGCTAAACCATGCACCGAAGCTGCGGCAGCGACACTATGTGTTGTTGGGTAGGGGAGCGTTCTGTAAGCCGTTGAAGGTGTGTCGTGAGGCATGCTGGAGGTATCAGAAGTGCGAATGCTGACATAAGTAACGATAATGCGGGTGAAAAACCCGCACGCCGGAAGACCAAGGGTTCCTGTCCAACGTTAATCGGGGCAGGGTGAGTCGACCCCTAAGGCGAGGCCGAAAGGCGTAGTCGATGGGAAACAGGTTAATATTCCTGTACTTGGTGTTACTGCGAAGGGGGACGGAGAAGGCTATGTCGGCCGGGCGACGGTTGTCCCGGTTTAAGCATGTAGGCGGAGGTTCCAGGTAAATCCGGTACCTTTTAACGCTGAGGTGTGATGACGAGGCACTACGGTGCTGAAGTGACAAATGCCCTGCTTCCAGGAAAAGCCTCTAAGCATCAGGTAACACGAAATCGTACCCCAAACCGACACAGGTGGTCAGGTAGAGAATACCAAGGCGCTTGAGAGAACTCGGGTGAAGGAACTAGGCAAAATGGTGCCGTAACTTCGGGAGAAGGCACGCTGATATGTAGGTGAAGTGATTTACTCATGGAGCTGAAATCAGTCGAAGATACCAGCTGGCTGCAACTGTTTATTAAAAACACAGCACTGTGCAAACACGAAAGTGGACGTATACGGTGTGACGCCTGCCCGGTGCCGGAAGGTTAATTGATGGGGTTATCCGTAAGGAGAAGCTCTTGATCGAAGCCCCGGTAAACGGCGGCCGTAACTATAACGGTCCTAAGGTAGCGAAATTCCTTGTCGGGTAAGTTCCGACCTGCACGAATGGCGTAATGATGGCCAGGCTGTCTCCACCCGAGACTCAGTGAAATTGAACTCGCTGTGAAGATGCAGTGTACCCGCGGCAAGACGGAAAGACCCCGTGAACCTTTACTATAGCTTGACACTGAACACTGGTCCTTGATGTGTAGGATAGGTGGGAGGCTTTGAAGCGTGGACGCCAGTCTGCGTGGAGCCAACCTTGAAATACCACCCTTTAATGGCTGGTGTTCTAACGTGGACCCGTAATCCGGGTTGCGGACAGTGTCTGGTGGGTAGTTTGACTGGGGCGGTCTCCTCCTAAAGAGTAACGGAGGAGCACGAAGGTTAGCTAATCCTGGTCGGACATCAGGAGGTTAGTGCAAAGGCATAAGCTAGCTTGACTGCGAGAGTGACGGCTCGAGCAGGTGCGAAAGCAGGTCTTAGTGATCCGGTGGTTCTGAATGGAAGGGCCATCGCTCAACGGATAAAAGGTACTCCGGGGATAACAGGCTGATACCGCCCAAGAGTTCATATCGACGGCGGTGTTTGGCACCTCGATGTCGGCTCATCACATCCTGGGGCTGAAGTAGGTCCCAAGGGTATGGCTGTTCGCCATTTAAAGTGGTACGCGAGCTGGGTTTAGAACGTCGTGAGACAGTTCGGTCCCTATCTGCCGTGGGCGCTGGAGAATTGAGGGGGCTGCTCCTAGTACGAGAGGACCGGAGTGGACGCATCACTGGTGTTCGGGTTGTCATGCCAATGGCACTGCCCGGTAGCTAAATGCGGAAGAGATAAGTGCTGAAAGCATCTAAGCACGAAACTTGCCCCGAGATGAGTTCTCCCTGAGACTTTAAGTCTCCTGAAGGAACGTTAAAGACGATGACGTTGATAGGTCGGGTGTGTAAGTGTAGCGATATATTGAGCTAACCGATACTAATGAACCGTGAGGCTTAACCTTACAACGCCGAAGGTGTTTTGGCGAAGAGACAGATTTTCAGCCTGATACAGATGACATCGACAGACTAAAAGTGTGTTGATAGACAGAATTTGCCTGGCGGCTGTAGCGCGGTGGTCCCACCTGACCCCATGCCGAACTCAGAAGTGAAACGCCGTAGCGCCGATGGTAGTGTGGGGTCTCCCCATGCGAGAGTAGGGAACTGCCAGGCATCAAATTTAGTGTGCTGATATGGCTCAGTTGGTAGAGCGCACCCTTGGTAAGGGTGAGGTCCCCAGTTCGACTCTGGGTATCAGCACCAGTTTTTCGGTTTAAGTTCGGCACTTAGAAAAGAATTTGTCTGGCGGCTGTAGCGCGGTGGTCCCACCTGACCCCATGCCGAACTCAGAAGTGAAACGCCGTAGCGCCGATGGTAGTGTGGGGTCTCCCCATGCGAGAGTAGGGAACTGCCAGACATCAAATAAGCAAAAAGGCCATCCGTCAGGATGGCCTTTTTGCGTTTATAAGCGAAAAAATCCAGAACGGTATCCGCCATATCTATTTAATGAATAACCTGCGACAAAAAGGCGCGTGTGCGTTCAGATTTTGGATGAGCAAAAAACTCGTCCGGTGGTGCCTGTTCAACAATCTCACCAAGATCCATAAAGATCACCCGGTCGGCCACTGTGCGGGCAAAGCCCATTTCATGGGTAACACATAACATGGTCATGCCCGATTGCGCCAGACCTATCATGGTATCCAGCACTTCTTTTACCATTTCAGGATCCAATGCTGATGTGGGTTCATCAAACAACATGATTTTGGGTTTCATGCACAGCGAGCGTGCAATGGCCACGCGCTGTTGCTGCCCACCAGAGATTTGTCCGGGATATTTATGCGCATGTTCAGCAATGCGAACTCGCTCAAGGTAGTGCATTGCCAGAGTTTCCGCCTCTTTTTTCGGCATCTTTTGCACCCATACAGGTGCCAGCGTGCAGTTCTGCAGAACCGTTAAATGGGGAAAGAGATTAAAGTGCTGAAAGACCATGCCGACTTCTTGCCTGACGCGCTCAATATTTCGGATGTCCTCATTGAGTTCAATTCCATCCACCACAATACGTCCTTGCTGATGCTCTTCCAGGTGGTTAATACAGCGGATGGTTGTCGATTTACCTGAGCCGGAAGGCCCGCACAATACGATACGTTCTCCCTGCTTTACCTTCAGGTTGATGTTTTTCAGGACGTGAAATTGTCCGTACCATTTGTTGACGTTTTCCAGCGTAATCATCGCGTCGGTAGACGGCATTAATAATTGGCTCATAAATTCCTCAGTGCGGTGTACGCCCGGTGTTAAAACGTTTTTCCAGATGTTGGCTGTAACGTGACATGCTGAAACAGAAGATCCAGTAAATCAGAGCGGCAAAAACATATCCTTCCGTCGACATACCCAACCACGCGGGGTCCACAGTTGCCTGCTGCACGCTGCTGAAGAGATCAAACAGACCGATAATGATGACCAGGCTGGTATCCTTGAACAGAGCGATAATTGTGTTAACCAGACCGGGAATAACCAGCTTAAGGGCTTGCGGAAGAATGACCAGCCCTTGTGTTTTCCAGTACCCTAGAGCCAGTGATTCAGCGGCTTCATACTGACCTTTTGGCAGGGCTTGTAGTCCTCCGCGAACCACTTCTGCGACATAAGCCGACTGGAAAAGAATAACGCCGACCAGCGCCCGGATAAGTTTGTCGATACTGGCTCCTTCGGACATAAACAGAGGGAGCATAACTGAGGACATAAACAGGACGGTTATCAACGGCACACCGCGCCAGAACTCAATGAAAATGACAGATAAAATCCGCACTATTGGCATATGGGAACGACGCCCCAGTGCCAATAAAATACCCCACGGAAGCGCGCCCGCAATCCCTACGGATGCGATGATAAGTGTCAGTGTTAATCCTCCCCACTGTCGGGTTTCTACGCGCTCAAGTCCGAAAAAACCACCGTACATCAACCACCAGACCACCACCGGATACACAATGGCCCAGACGGTAATATAGCGGCCACGATGGGGAATAAATTTCCAGAACATGGGGATGATAGAAACCAGGCCAATTATCAAGGCCAGATTTACGCGCCAGCGCTGATCGTGGGGATAAAGTCCATACATGAATTGCCCAAAGCGTTCATGAATGAACACCCAGCAGGCTCCGGCTTTGGTACAGTCTGCTCGGGTCGAACCGACCCAGTTGGCCTGAAAGAATACCCAGTTCAGCAGTGGTGGAAGAAATGACCAAATCAGCCATACGCATAGCAGCGTGAGCAGGCTATTTGACCAGCTGGAGAACAGGTTTTTACGCACCCAGAGTAGACTGCGGCCAGCCGGGTTACTGCTCTGGCGCGAGGGGGGAGACAGCAGTGCTTTTGTCATCATGGCTCCTTAGCGCTCAATCAGTGCGATACGGCGGTTATAAATATTCATCAGCAGAGAAATGCTCAGGCTGATGATTAGGTACACCGACATGGTGATGGCGATAGTTTCAATGGCTTGCCCTGTTTGGTTGAGCACCGTACCGGCAAACAGTGAAACCATATCCGGGTAGCCAATGGCGGCCGCAAGGGAGGAGTTTTTGACGATGTTCAGATACTGGCTGGTCAATGGGGGAATGATGACGCGCAGCGCCTGTGGGATGATTACCTGGCGCAGCGTTACTGGATTTGGTAGGCCCAGTGAGCGTGCGGCTTCATGTTGGCCATAAGGAACAGCCTGAATTCCCGCCCGAATAATTTCTGCAATAAACGCCGAGGTATACACGGAAAGCGCCAGGGTCAGGGCAGCCAGTTCGGGAATAAGCACCATACCTCCACGGAAGTTAAAACCGCGAAGCGCGGGGATGTCCCAGTGAAGCGCCGCGCCAAACAGCCACTGTGAAATCACCGGTAAAAGCACGATCAGCGCCAAAGCCGTTGGCCAGGTCCGGCGTAACTGACCTGTTTTAGTCTGGTGCATTCTGTTGTAGCGAAATAGCCCGATGGCGACGGCGATAGCGATAATGACAGCGATACATAACGCAAAAAAACCTTCTCCCATTTGCGGTGCCGGAATATACAATCCCCGGTTACTCAGAAACAGTAAATCCAACGCGTTAATGGCCTGACGTGGACCGGGCAGGTTACGTAATACGGCGAAATACCAGAAAAAGATCTGCAGCAGCGGCGGTATATTGCGGAACGTTTCGATGTAGATCGTTGAGAGCTTTCGCAATAACCAGTTATCTGAAAGGCGTGCCAGGCCGAGAAAGAAACCGAGAACAGAAGCGAAAACAATACACAACGCAGAGACTAATAGCGTATTGAGCAGACCGACTACAAAGACACGGCCATACGTATCGCCTTGCTCGTAATCAATAAGATGCTGGACAATACCAAATCCGGCGCTGCGATCGAGAAAAGAGAATCCCGAGGTAATACCGCTATTGTTCAGGTTATTTATTGTGTTATGAATGAGATAGACCGCAATGCTGATGACTGCAATGACGGTAAGTATTTGAAATAACCAGGCGCGGACCGCAGGGTTAGAAAAGGATAACGATCCTTTTACGGTTGAGCGGCGATGGAACATAAGAAAACCTCGGTAACGATGACCCTGGACTGAGCGCCGCAGTCGCGGCGCCCGTTACATCACTACGCATTAGCGCACCGGTGGTGCATATTGAATGCCGCCGTTATTCCAGAGATTGTTCTGTCCACGTTTGATCTTCAGTGGACTTTCCGATCCAACGTTACGCTCAAAGATCTCCGAGTAGTTACCTACCTGCTTGATTATGTTGTAAGCCCACTTGTTATCAAGCTTCAGGTCCTTACCATAATCCCCTTCCTTGCCTAACAGGTGCGCCATATCCGGCGTGGCAGGATTAGCCGCTTTTTCATCGACGTTTTTCGAGTTAACCCCCATTTCTTCCGCATTCAGCATGGCGAACAGCGTCCAGCGAACAATGGAGAACCACTCATCGTCGCCACGACGTACGACAGGTCCCAGCGGTTCTTTAGAAATAACTTCTGGCAGGACAATCCACTCCGCAGGATTACTCAGCTTGATTCGCAGGGCGTACAGCTGAGACTGGTCGGAAGCTAGCGTATCGCAGCGCCCAGATTCGAGAGCTTTAGCGGATTCATCCGAGCGGTCGAAAGTGACGGGGGTGTACTTCATATTGTTGGCTTTAAAATAGTCGGCCACGTTCAGTTCGGTATCAGTTCCTGCCTGGATACAAACCGTTGCGCCATCCAGCTCTTTAGCACTCTTCAGACCTGCTTTATTGTGGGTAAGAAAACCAATGCCGTCGTAATACGTTACGCCAGTGAAAGACATTCCCATTCCTGCATCGCGAGAGGAGGTCCAGGTAGTATTACGAGAAAGCATGTCAACTTCACCCGATTGTAGCGCGGTGAAACGTTCCTTGGCGGTAAGCGGGGTATATTTTACTTTGCTATCATCGCCAAATACGGCGGAGGCAACGCCACGACATACGTCGACATCAATACCTGAAAACTTACCGCTTGCATCGGCGTAAGAAAAGCCAGGCAACCCGTCACTGATCCCACACTGCACAAAACCTTTTTTCTTTACTGCATCCAGTGTTGCGCCGGCATGTGCCTGATTTGCAACCGCAAGCAGCACGCCGGCCGCAGCCAGGCTGGCTATTATCATCTTTTTCATAGAGCATCCTGTGTGGAGGAATTATTGTTATGGAAACGTTCTGAAAACGTCTTTTACCTGTCTGTGGCTTTGGCCATACTCTTTTAAGCAAAGGTAGTGCCAGGTTTTTGCGCACGATTATTCGACGCAATATGCAGAGTGTAGACAGGAAAAAATAAATGCAGCGCCCTGAAGTGGTGCAAAATTGAAACGTAAGCCACATTTCGGCGCAAAAAATTCAAAAATCAGACTGGACGCGTGATAACGATTTCGTGCGTTAATATTGATCACGTGAGAATAATGGAAAGAAAACGTGGTGTTACTAAGAAAAGGAAAAATGCTAATTTCAAATCGTGGAGATGTGAGAGAAATCTATAATAATTTTATTATACGTTAGGTGCTTTATACCAACGCTTTGTCTTATATATATTTTATTTTTATAACTAAAAGCGCGGTAACAACCGCGCTTTTAAGAGGAATTATTTGGTTAAGGCAACGATCCCTAACGTCAGTCCGGCAACGGCTGCGGCACCACCGGCGATGGCTCCGGCGGTTTCCCAGTTATCCTGCGTGGTGCCTTTCATACATGTATTGGTATGAACCAGGCGTCCCTGATCGTCGTATACAGGTACGCAAGGAGAATCGTGTGCACAGCCGGCCAAAAATGCGGTTAGCAATGCAACGGAGATTAATCTTTTCATGGTGTTACCTCAAAAATAAGCGTTTCGCTAATCGGGCAAAGACAAACGCTAAGCCATCTGCGAACCTGGAGGCTATTTTACCACTTCTTAAAAAAATACTGACATGAGGAATAATCTCAATTCATGTGGATTGTAAAAATAATGAATAAAAAGAAAGGCGACGGGCGAATTTTCAGGAAAGATTAAAAAGAAATTAATGGCTATCTTATTAATAAATAAAGAGGGACACTATCGGTGAAAAAGGCGTCCGAAGACGCCTTTTTTTACAAATTAGTCGTTGTGTCGACTAAAACGCCGTCTGACGACAACAAAGAAGACAGGGACGAAGAAGATTGCCAACAACGTCGCGGTCAACATTCCCCCCATTACGCCCGTACCGACCGCATTCTGCGCGCCGCTACCCGCTCCGTGGCTGATAACCAGAGGCATAACCCCCAGAATAAACGCCAGAGATGTCATCAGGATTGGACGAAGACGCATGCGCGACGCCTCCAGAGTGGCTTCTATCAACCCTTTACCCTCTTTATCCATCAGGTCTTTGGCAAATTCGACGATCAGGATGGCGTTTTTAGCCGAGAGGCCAATAGTGGTTAGCAGACCGACCTGGAAGTAGACGTCGTTATTCATCCCACGCAGCGATGCAGCTAACAATGCGCCTACCACGCCGAGTGGTACAACCAGCATGACGGAGAAGGGAATTGACCAGCTCTCATACAATGCGGCCAGGCAAAGGAAGACGACGATTAGCGAGATGGCATAAAGTGCAGGCGCCTGGTTACCCGACAGTCGTTCCTGATAAGACATACCTGTCCAGTCATGACCAATACCGTTTGGCAGCTTTTCTGCGAGGCTTTCCATTAATGCCATTGCTTCACCCGTACTTCGACCAGGCGCGGCTTCCCCCAGTATTTCCATCGATGGCATACCGTTGTAACGCTCCAGGCGCGGTGAGCCGTAAACCCAATGCGATGCGCTGAACGCAGAGAACGGAACCATTTCGCCATTGGCACTGCGGATATACAGATTACTGATGTCCGTTGGCAGCATGCGGTATTTAGCATCCGCCTGAACGTAAACTTTTTTCACACGACCGCGGTCAATAAAGTCATTGACGTAATAGCCGCCCAACGATGCAGAGATCGTCTCGTTAATGTCCGACAGCGAAACGCCCAGTGCTTGTGCTTTCTCCTGATCGACATCCAGTTTGAATTGAGGGGTATCTTCCAGGCCGTTCGGGCGTACGCGGACTAACAAATCTGGGTGTTTAGCCACCATACCCAGCAGTTGGTTACGTGCTTGCGTTAACGCCGTATGTCCCAAACCGCCTTGATCGATCAGCTCGAAATCGAAGCCGGTTGCGGTACCCAATTCAACTATCGCTGGCATGTTGAAGGGGAAGACCAGGCCATCGCGAATCCGGCTGAAGGCGTAAGTGGCGCGTGCAATGACAGCTTCAGCGCTGTTTTCTTCTCCACTACGCTCATCCCAGGGCTTGAGGCTGACGAACGCCAGACCGGAGTTTTGCCCCTGGCCGCTGAAGCTAAAGCCGTTAACCGTGAAGACGCTTTCGACGTTAGCTTTCTCATTGTTCAGATAATACTGAGTAACCTGATCCAGCACTTTCTGGGTGCGCTCTTGTGTTGCGCCCGCCGGGAGCTGAATCATGGTCATAAATACGCCCTGATCTTCTTCCGGCAGGAAGGAAGTCGGTAGACGCATAAACAGCACTGCCATTCCGATCACGATGATCAGGTAGACAACCAGGTAACGCCCGGTTTTACGCACAATACCGCTGACGCTATTGGTGTAGTGGTTGACGCTGTTATCGAATTTGGCATTAAACCAGCCAAAGAAACCACTTTTTTTCTCGTGGTGTTCAGCCAATACCGGCTTCAGCAGCGTTGCGCAAAGCGCGGGAGTCAGGATCAGCGCGACCAATACAGAAAGCGCCATGGCGGAAACAATGGTGATGGAGAACTGCCGGTAGATAGCACCTGTCGACCCACCAAAAAAGGCCATTGGGATAAAAACCGCAGACAGCACCATGGCGATACCGACCAGTGCTCCCTGAATTTGTGACATAGATTTTTCCGTCGCCTCTTTAGGCGGCAGATTATCTTCCATCATCACACGTTCGACGTTTTCCACCACCACTATTGCATCATCGACCAATAGACCGATGGCGAGCACCATCCCGAACATCGTCAGGGTGTTTATCGAGTAGCCAAACGCGGCAAGTACGGCGAATGTGCCTAATAATACGACGGGGACAGCGATGGTTGGAATGAGCGTTGCCCGGATGTTCTGCAGGAACAAATACATGACCAGGAACACCAGCACGATCGCCTCAAACAGCGTTTTTACCACTTCGTGGATGGAGATAGTCACAAATGGCGTGGTGTCGTACGGATAGACCACCTTCATTCCCTGCGGGAAGAACGGTTGTAACTCAGCCAGTTTGGCTTTGATTGCGTTAGCGGTATCCAGCGCGTTTGCCCCGGTAGCCAATTTAATACCGAGACCGGATGCAGGCTTACCGTTAATACGCGCAACGACGTTGTAGTTCTCACCACCCAGTTCGATCCGCGCGACGTCTTTCAGATGAACTACCGAACCATCGCTGTTCACGCGTAAAGTGACTTTGCCGAACTCTTCAGGGTCTTTCAGTCGCGTTTGCGCAATGATAGAAGCGTTAAGCTGCTGGTTAGGTAATGCAGGCGTCCCCCCTAACTGACCCGCGGCAATTTGATCGTTCTGGACCTTTAACTGATTGATCACATCAACCGGCGTAAGCTGGTACTTGTTCAACAAGTTCGCATCCAGCCAAATACGCATAGCGTACTGCGCGCCAAACAGTTGTACGTCGCCTACGCCATTCAGACGACTGATTGAGTCTTTAACGTTTGAGGCGACGTAGTCGGAAATATCATCCTGCGTGGTTTGCGGGTTATCAGAAACAAACCCCGCGACCATTAAAAAGCTGCTGCTGGATTTCTCAACGCCGATCCCCTGCTGCTGGACTTCCTGCGGCAGTAACGGTGTGGCGAGCTGCAATTTATTTTGCACCTGAACCTGGGCGATATCGGGGTCGGTACCGGACTGGAAAGTCAGTGTGATGGTCACACTCCCGGCGGAATCGCTGGTGGAGGACATATACATCAGGTTATCGATACCGTTCATATTCTGTTCGATAACCTGCGTAACAGTATCTTGCACCGTCTGTGCATCCGCGCCTGGATAGGTTGCGGTGATTGCGACCGCAGGAGGTGCAATGGTCGGGTACTGCGCTACGGGAAGCTGCATGATTGCCAGAGCTCCCGCCATCATCAGAATGATGGCCAGTACCCAGGCAAAAATAGGACGCCTGATAAAGAAGTTAGCCATATCCGGTACCTTATTGGGCTTTCGTGGCAGAGGTTTCGGTGTCGGCAGTTGCTTTAACCTGGACGCCTGGGCGTGCTTTCTGTAAGCCGCTCACGATAACTTTGTCACCCGGTTGCAGACCTTCACTGATGAGCCACTTGTCGCCAATGGCTTGTGCGGCAACAACTGTGCGAGACTCAACCTGGCTCTTGTCGTTAACGACCATCACGGTGGCATCGCCGCGAGGCGTACGCGTTACCCCTTGCTGCGGAACGAGAATCGCATTTGGCTGAACACCTTCATCAACGCGCGCGCGCACAAACATGCCCGGCAGCAATGTGTGCTGCGGGTTAGGGAAGACGGCCCTGAGGGTGATGGATCCGGTACTTTCATCAACCGTCACGTCAGAAAATTGCAAAGTGCCTTTCAGCGGGTACGACTGACCATTTTCCATTACCAGTTCTACAGTACTGCTGGCATCGTCTTTATGCAGGCTCCCTTGCTCAATAGATTGTTTGAGGCGCATAAAGTCATTGCTGGACTGCGTTACGTCGACGTAAATAGGATCAAGCTGTTGAACGGTAGCAAGCTCAGTCGCCTGGCCATTCGTGACTAATGCGCCTTCGGTGACGTTAGATTTACCGATACGTCCGCTAATGGGCGATGTCACTTTGGTGTAGGCCAGGTTAATACGTGCGCTTTCGACCGCGGCTTTTGCTGCGATTACGGATGCATCGGCCTGGCGGGCATCAGCAATGGCCTGATCGTACTCTTGCTGGCTGATGTACTTAGTGCCAACCAGCGGAACATAACGTTTTACCGTTAAATGCGCGATAGCTGCCGCCGCTTCACTCTTTGCCAGTTCGCCTTTGGCGCTGTCATAGTCAGCCTGGTAAGTCGCGGGGTCGATCTGATAAAGCGACTGACCGGCTTCAACATCGCTTCCCTCAGTGAAATTCCGTTTAAGTACAATCCCGCTAACCTGAGGACGGACTTCTGCAATACGAAATGCCGTTGTGCGCCCGGGTAATTCGGTCGTCACGGCTAAGGGGGCCTTTTCGACGACATGGACAGTCACCTGCGGCTCTGCGGGATGAGCTTGTGTTTCTCCCTGATCGTTACAACCGGCGAGTAATGCAGCGGAGATGATGATGAATGAGGGCAGGAGTGAAAACCTGGCATTTTTCGTCATTTCTATTCCTTAAAAAACCGAACGCTCGTTATTAACCGGGTAACGCAGAGGCGATAACGCGCACAAGAAAAATAATAGTTGGCTATCCTACAAATTATTAGCCTGCGATGTAAGTAATACTTATTTATGGACGCGACACACGGCACATAAAAACAAAAAAGGATTAATCTTCTGATGTTTCATTATGGTGTTAATAGCAATACTATGATGCGCATAAATACATGTCGAAATAAGCATTTGATTGGTGAATATATTTAAGTTTTTTATATGTTTTATTTATTCGTGTGCAATGTCAGCAATTAACGCTTTTAGGCCTCGTCTAAATATACGCTAAGTGATACATTTATTCCGTTCAGCAAATATTAGATAAGAAAGTTAATCATTCTCCACTCTACTCCGGACAGTCGGGATCATGGCCAGAAGAACAAAAGCTGATGCCCTCAAAACGCGACAGCACCTGATTGAAACAGCGATTGTGCAGTTCGCCGCGCGTGGCGTGAGTAATACGACGCTCAACGACATTGCGGATGCGGCCAACGTTACGCGAGGGGCACTCTATTGGCATTTCGAAAATAAAACGCAGCTTTTTAATGAGCTTTGGTTACAGCAACCACCCTTGCGTGATCTTATTCAGGAGCAGCTCGTTGGGCGTTGGGGAGATAACCCATTACAGCGGTTACAAGAAAGATTAGTCGTGGGTTTGCAATATATTGCTGAGAATCCTCGACAGCAGGCATTAATGCAGATTTTATATCATAAATGTGAATTCCATAATGATATGATATCGGAACAGGCTATTCGTGAAAAAATTGGTATCAATCATCTGGATATGCGCATTGCCTTGCAACAATGTATGGACGAAGGGCTTGTCGCAACCGGCCTTGATTTAGACGTTATAATAATTATTCTTCATGGCAGTTTTAGTGGCATCGTTAAAAACTGGCTCATTAATCCAATGAGTTATGATCTTTATAAACAAGCGCCAGTATTAGTTGATAATGTATTAAAAATGTTAAGCCCAGATGGTATCGTAAGGCAATTAACGCAGAGTGAGAGTCAGGTAGGGTAGTTTTAGCCGCCAGGCCTGACGGCTGCTGAAGTGGGGTGGGCGGCACTATTCGAGATCGACGCAGTTGACCAGCTTAAGGGGATTCACCGAGTTCATGTTCCGACACTTGTCGTGCTCTGTCGTCATCAGCTCTATCCACTGAATAAGCAGCGCATCAAAAAGAAAAACGAAGACCGCAAAAATAACCAGCCACCAATACTTGCGTATCATTACCAAACCCTGTGTATTCATGCCCAAGCGTGCAGGGAATATACACGAAATCTGCACGCTGAAAAGCGGACTTACAATGCCTTTACTTTGCTGAACGATCGCCACACTTTGCCGTCAAATGGCTCTTTTTAGACATGTTTTTTGTCTTACGCTTTTTCACCTTTGCAAGTTCAATTTCTGAAAAATGAGAACCAATACTCAGTCTTCTGAGCCCCATTTTCACGTATTCAGTATTGATTTCAATCCCGACAAACTTGCGACCTAACTCCACGGCGGTGGCGCCGGTCGTGAAGCTACCGGCAAACGGATCCAGCACTTTGTCATCTGGGTTGGAGGAAGCCAGAATGATGCGCTCCAGTAGAGCTTTGGGTTTCTGCGTGGGGTGATTTTCGTATTCGTCCATCAGATAGCGAACGCGGGGAAACGCCCAGACATTGCCAGGCACTTTTTTCTGATTATATGGCTGGGGTGGATTCTTTCTGTAATCTATCAGCGCGCGTTTAGCGCCCGTTTTGGCTTCCACCAGAATATCATCGCGATTAAACGTATAGTTTTTCTGATCTTTTACCATCATCAGGATCGGTTCATACATCGAACCAAAGTACTTTTTGGCCTGCACCCCAGAGCTATCATATGACCACACGATGCGGCTCTTGATGGTAAAAAGCTGGCGGCATTTGAGGTCGATGTATGGCATGTTCTCCGTACTGTTCATGATGTACATGGTGCCATGCGGTTTGAGAATACGATGGCATTCGTCAATGCATTCAAACAGCCATGTCAAAAAGCTCTGTTCGTCCCAGGATTCCACCATTCCGTCAAAGTTTTTACCGATATTATAAGGTGGGTCGGCAAAAATGAGCTCGACGCTTTCAGACGGCAGCTTTTTCAGTTCGGTCAGCGCATCACCCAGGATTATCTTTTTAGATTCATCGCCAAAATAGACAGGTTCACATCTCGCGTTCATCGCCAAAGCCTCCCGTATGACGTCAATAAAAAAGGCGCTTCCCCATGCCGAGTAGCGCCTTTTAAAACAAACATTTAACTGATTAGTATCAGTTCATGCCGTATTTTTTCAGTTTTTTACGCAGCGTACCACGGTTGATGCCCATCATCAGGGCAGCACGGGTCTGGTTGCCGCGGGTGTATTGCATCACCATGTCCAACAGGGGCTGTTCTACTTCAGCCAGTACCAGCTCATAGAGATCGTTAACATCCTGACCATTCAATTGAGCAAAATAGTTCTTCAGTGCCTGTTTAACCGAGTCACGCAGGGGTTTTTGAGTTACCTGGTCCTGAGAGTTAACGGTAGAAACGGTCAGTACGTCAGAATTTACGCGTTGTTCGAACATAGTTCTGTCAGCTCTTTATTTCTGTTTACGCAAAATTTTCGAAGTATGCCTCCAACGCCGCCAGCTGTTCGCTGGAATCTTCAATGGCGTTGAATGTGCGCCGAAACTGGTCATCCGGAGCGTGTTCCTGGAGATACCAGGATACGTGTTTACGCGCAATTCGGTACCCTTTTGCCTGACCATAAAAGTCGTGCAGTTCCCGAACGTGCGCACAAAGCAAGCGCTTAACCTCTGCCAGAGGCAGCGGGGGCAGCAGCTCCCCAGTGTCCAGATAATGCTGGATTTCCCGAAAGATCCAGGGTCTTCCCTGAGCTGCACGTCCTATCATAAGGGCATCCGCCCCTGTATAGTCGAGTACAGCTCTGGCTTTATGCGGGTCAGTAATGTCGCCATTCGCGATAATCGGAATGGAAACTTTCTGCTTAACTGCCCGAATACTGTCGTACTCAGCATCTCCATTGAACAAACAGGCGCGGGTGCGTCCATGAATGGTCAGAGCCTGAATGCCACAGTCTTCAGCCAGTTGGGCAATCTCTACGCAGTTACGGTGTTCCGGAGCCCAGCCGGTGCGAATCTTGAGCGTGACAGGAACGTCCACTGCATTGACGACCTCGGTTAGTATTGATTTCACTAGATCCGGGTACTGCAAAAGGGCTGAACCTGCGAGCTTACGATTCACTTTTTTAGCCGGACACCCCATATTGATATCAATAATCTGGGCGCCGCTTTCCACGTTAATTCGTGCGGCATCGGCCATCTCAACAGGGTCGCTACCGGCAATTTGCACCGTGCGAATTCCTGGCTCATCAACGTGCACCATCCGTAAACGAGACTTGTCACTTTCCCAAACCTGCGGGTTAGATGACATCATCTCGGATACCGTCAACCCGGCTCCCATCTCATAGCACAGCGTCCTGAATGGTCTGTCAGTGATGCCAGCCATAGGTGCTGCGATCAGGCGATTTCTGAGCTGGTATTGTCCGATGCGCATGAGTTAAGAAATGACCATACTGTGACTGCAAGGCGGCGTATATTACGCATTTTTCGCACGAGATGAAAGGCCAAACTTTGACCAATCCACTGAGGTGGATCAATGAATTGCCGTAAATATGAGCGCATTAAAATATTTGATCATGTAAATCATAGTGTTATAAAAAAGTGCCGATTTTATATACACATATAATTTTGCGTAACTTCTCATTTTTTCTTCAGCGGCAGAAGGTACTGACAAGATATTCTGCTGAATTAATCAGCAAATAACCTCACCATTGTGTGATCGCTACCTCATTTTAGTACAGGATCTCGGTATCCCCGGAATTGCTTTCCTCAATTTTGCGTTCATTCAGCGGCTGCAGCGGGCGATTATTCGCAGACCCAACAATGTAGTGAAATTTATCCAACTGGTCGGCGGAAAGGGTAACTGGCGTTTTCAGTACAGTCCAGGTCACGCCTTCAGTGCAGGGAGGAGTAGTTAGCGAACCGCTATAACGCCAGTAGGATTTATCATCGGGTAAAAGGTGGTTGATATTGACTGGCGAAAAAATGGGCATGCTATTGTCCTTCATGGTTGGAAAGGATTCCCACAGATTTTGAATCGCCTGGTTAGGTTCATCGACATCAAACATGACCGCTACGATGGCGATGTCTCCGTGTTGGTTTTTGTGGACTAACTGCAGCTCCAGAGGATAGTTTTTTCCGTTGAGGGTATGTTCGCTCGGTGCGTGAAAATCTAATTGTTTCAGATAATAAATTTTTTCATCAACATTAATAGAGTTTGAAGTATAGGGACTCATTGTTCCCTGCAGCGTATGGTTGATGCTACGAAATCTTGTCGGGCCATCGACGTATTGTATGTTGAGCGCAGGAAGGCTGAGTTTATTGGTTGTGGCGGTCTGGATATCAATGGGTGATTGATTTATTCCAGTTTGGCACGTTGCATACTCACTGCTAATTTCTCCCCACCGTGCAGGGCCGGTCTCTCCGATATATCCCCATGATGCGGCAAGCGTTGTCAGGGGCATCAAGCATGCTGTTAGTAAAGTTGTTGTAAAACGATAGAAATGCATACGTACACTCAACGAAAACAATATAAAAATTAACAAAATCAATTAAATATTGTATATCGAGGAGAGGTATCGCTGTGCTGGTCAATTGTCTGAAAATGGCGTGGTCAGATAACCACGCCGGAAGGGATTATTTTTTCTTACCGGTAATGCGGCACCATTCTTCTTTCTCGATAACCGGATCGAGCGTAAAGAGATCGGCATAGGCCTCACAGACGCTTTCCGCCTGACTGGCAAGAATGCCAGAAAGCCCCAGTAAACCGCCCTCAACGGGCAGTACGCTGATTAACGGCGCCAGTTCACGTAATGGACCCGCGAGGATGTTAGCGACCACCACGTCGGCTTTCATCGCTTCTGGCTGGTCTTTCGGTAGATAAAGCTCAAGACGCTCAGAAACACCATTCCGTTGAGCGTTATCACGGCTGGCCTGAATTGCTTGCGGATCGATATCGACACCGATGGCTTTCGCTGCGCCCAGCTTCAGGGCCGCAATCGCTAGAATGCCTGAGCCGCAACCAAAGTCGATAACCGTTTTGCCGTTTAGATCGAGACCGTCCAGCCATTGCAGGCACAGCGAAGTGGTTGGATGAGTACCTGTACCAAACGCCAGACCCGGGTCCAGCATTACGTTGACGGCATTCTCATCCGGGACATCGCGCCAGCTCGGGCAAATCCACAAGCGTTCACCAAAACGCATCGGGTGGAAGTTATCCATCCATTCGCGTTCCCAGTCTTTATCTTCAAGCTGTTCTATTTTATGCGCGAAACCTTCACCCAGCAGCGGATGCTGTTCCAGGATGGCAACGACTTCTTTCATGTCGGTTTCTGCGTCGAACAAGCCGATAACATCGGTATCACCCCACAGGCGAGTTTCGCCCGGCAGAGGCTCAAATACCGGCGTATCATGCGTATCCTGGAAAGTAATGGAAACGGAGCCCGCTTCCATCAGCGCATCGCTTAACTCTTCAGCGTTGGCACCGGTCGTGTTCAGTTTTAGTTGGATCCATGGCATGGCAAAACTCTTTATTTATCAGTAGTCAATATGGCAGCTTGCGGGACGGTGGAACCGAAACGGTTACCGATCAGGAAAGCCAGCAAGCTTATCAGTAACGAAGGCACAATCGGATGAAATCCCAGGTACTGAACGTTAAAGGTCGCGAGTACGGCATAAAGCACGCCGCCGACAATCATCGCACTCAATGCGCCAGCAGCATTTGCTCGTTCCCAGTACAGGCCCAGCACCAGCGGCCACAGGAAGACGGCTTCCAACCCGCCAAACGCCAGTAGGTTAAGCCAGATAATCATCTCTGGCGGTTTCCAGGCAGCCAGCAGCAGTAACGCACCGAGCAGCAGGGTAATCACGGCCGACATGCGCTTCAGCCGGGTTTCATTTTTAAGCTGTTCCGGACGAAGGTTCAGGTACAGATCCTTAATGATCGTAGCGGAACTTTGCAGCAATTGGGCATTGATCGTCGACATGATCGCGGCCATGGGAGCCGCAAGGAAGATCCCGGCAGCTACCGGTGGCAACACTTTTACCATCAGGGTCGGGATAACCAGATCCGGTACCGTCAGATCAGGGATTACCGCCCGTCCTAATGCACCTGCCAGATGCATACCAAACATCAGGATCGCCACTACGATGGTGCCGATGATAATTCCGCGGTGGACCGCTTTGCTGTCTTTATAGGAGATACAGCGTACTGCCGTATGCGGCAGGCCAATTACGCCAAAACACACCAATACCCAAAATGAGGTCATAAACGTGGGTGACAGAATGTCATCCGCACCCTGCGGTGAGACCAGTTTCGGGTCGATGGTCTGTAGGGTTACCACTGCATTGCTAAGGCCACCGGCGGCATGAACGACGCCGATCAGCAGCACGATAGTACCAATCAGCATTACCATGCCTTGCATGGTATCGTTCAGTACGCTGGCACGAAATCCGCCGAACGCAGTATACAATGCGATACTGACGCCAAAGATCAGCAGACCGGTTTCGTAAGGAATGCCCGCTGCGGTTTCCAGCAATCGTGCGCCGCCAATAAACTGTACGGTCATTGCTCCAACAAACGCGACCAGCAGGCTCAGGCTTGCCAGCCACACCAGTAGACGACTCTGGTAGCGGGCAAACAGCATGTCGTTAAGGGTAACGGCATTATAGCGGCGCGCCAGAATGGCGAATTTCTTCCCGAGAATCCCCAAAGAGAGCCACACGGCAGGCAACTGGATCATTGCCAACAGCACCCATCCCAATCCGTATTTGTAAGCCGCGCCAGGGCCGCCAATAAACGAACTGGCGCTAATGTAGGTTGCCGTTAGCGTCATGGCTAACACGACCCCACCCATCGAGCGGCTGCCGAGGAAATATTCGTTCAGGAAAGTACCGGTCGCTCTCTTACGCATGGCGTAAACAGAGAGACCGAAGACCACCAACAGATAGGCGACCAGCGGCAAAATAACTTCAAGCTGCATCGTCATCCTCCAACGAAATGTCGCGATAGATAAACTTCACCATCGCCCAGCACAGTACGATGAAAACCAGCGGCGTTAGCAGGCAGGCCATTTCGAACCAGTGCGGTAAGCCGGTAAAGCCGAGCGTGGAATCTGGTAAGTAAGCGGCCACTAACCATGTGGCAAGATATAAAAGGGTCAGCCACAGCGCCCAGCGCGCCTCTTTATGGGCCTGAACAAAACGAGCGTCCATTTTTTGTCCCTTGTAGATAAAGAAAGCGGGGATTGTACCTTATGGCGCGTACGGGAGGGGAGAAAAACAAAAGGCCGGAATTTCCGGCCTTTTCGGTTAACGCATGCTTACTTTTCCTGGAGTCCGAGTTTTTTCTCCAGATAGTGGATATTGGTTCCACCATGCTGGAAGTGCTCGTCATTCATGATGCGGATCTGCAGATCAACGTTGGTTTTGATACCGTCGATGATCAGTTCCTGCAATGCGTTTTTCATACGGGCGATTGCTACGTCGCGGTTTTCACCGTAGCAAATGAGCTTCCCGATCATTGAGTCATAGTACGGAGGTACTGTGTAGCCTGCGTAAATATGAGACTCCCAGCGCACACCAAATCCGCCCGGCGCGTGGAAACGCGTGATTTTACCCGGGCTTGGCAGGAAGGTGTTCGGGTCTTCGGCGTTGATACGGCATTCAACCGCATGGCCTTTAACCACAACTTCATCCTGCTTGATGGACAGCGGTTGTCCCGCAGCGATACGCAGCTGCTCTTTGATCAGGTCAACGCCGGTGATCATTTCGGTAACCGGGTGTTCAACCTGAATACGGGTGTTCATCTCAATGAAGTAGAACTCACCGTTTTCGAACAGAAACTCGAAAGTACCCGCGCCACGATAGCCGATATCAACACACGCTTTGGCGCAACGCTCACCGATGTAGCGACGCAGTTCCGGGGTAATGCCCGGTGCTGGTGCTTCTTCGACGACTTTCTGGTGACGACGCTGCATGGAACAGTCACGCTCAGCCAGATAAATCGCGTTACCCTGACCGTCTGCCAGCACCTGGATTTCGATATGGCGTGGGTTTTCCAGGTACTTCTCCATGTAAACCATATCGTTGTTGAAAGCCGCTTTCGCTTCCGCTTTGGTCATGGAGATGGATTGTGCCAGTTCGGCATCGCTACGTACGACGCGCATACCGCGACCGCCGCCGCCGCCGGAGGCTTTGATGATAACCGGATAACCGATGCGTTTAGCATGAGCGCGGTTAGCGTCCATGTCATCGCCCAGCGGGCCATCAGAGCCTGGTACTGTCGGTACGCCAGCTTTCTTCATGGCGGTGATCGCAGACACTTTGTCGCCCATCAGGCGGATTGTGTCGGCTTTCGGACCGATGAAGATAAAGCCGGAACGTTCTACCTGCTCAGCAAAGTTGGCGTTCTCAGAGAGGAAGCCATAACCCGGGTGAATTGCCACCGCGCCAGTGATTTCAGCAGCGCTAATGATAGCCGGAATGTTCAGATAGCTTTTTACGGACGCAGCCGGGCCAATACAGACCGTCTCATCCGCCAGCAATACGTGTTTTAAATCGCGATCCGCGCTTGAATGCACCGCGACAGTCTTGATGCCCAGTTCTTTACAGGCACGAAGAATACGCAAGGCAATCTCGCCGCGGTTGGCGATAACAATTTTATCCAACATGTTCGCCTCGTTATTCGATGACGACCAGCGGCTCGTCAAATTCTACCGGTTGACCGCTTTCTACCAGAATCGCTTTAACTACGCCGGATTTGTCGGCTTCGATCTGGTTCATCATTTTCATGGCTTCAACGATGCACAGGGTATCGCCCGCATTCACTTTCTGGCCGATCTCGATGAACGCTTTAGCATCCGGGCTCGGGGTGCGGTAGAACGTACCAACCATTGGGGAGCGTACGATGTGACCACTGATTTCCGCTGCTGCCGGAGCTTCCATACTTGGAGAGGCAGTTTGTGCGACAGCGTTAGACAGAGCTGGCTGCTGCATCACTGGTGCAGCATAAGCTTGTTGCATCATTGGAAAACTTGCAGCTGGCGCTGCACGGCTGATGCGTACAGACTCTTCGCCTTCAGAAATTTCCAGTTCGGAGATGCCTGATTCTTCAACCAGCTCGATCAGTTTTTTAATCTTACGAATATCCATGAGTGGGTTCCGTACTCTTTGTTTAGTGAGATTGTGACAAGCGTTTTACCGCCGTCTGTATAGCATTTTTATAACAGTGAGTGACAAGATGCCACGCATCTCAGGCGTTGCACTGGGTGCTGCGGCCATTATATGAGATTGCCAGACTTGTTAGTCATTGTGCGGCTATCTTCTGCCATTTTCGGGTAAAAGACAAAATATACCTTCAATATGCGAATGTCACCCTTTCCACGCCGTAAAAACGCTACCGGGGATAGCAAAGTCGCACATTATAACTATTTCGTAGCAATTGGCAGCTAAATACTGGTCTTATCAGGGAAGATAATCAACCGTTAACATGTAAAGAAAATCGGATCGTCCGCATTTTGCAACGTACTGCACATATCGTGAAACTACCGCCACCACTGGCGAAACTTCTTGTAGCGGCAGGCTAACAGCACCGCCGCGAGTGCGGCATAAATAATCGGTTGAGGGGAGATAATTTTTACCGACCACAGATAATGTATGGGTGCCAGAATCGCCACAAGATAGACGAAGTTGTGCAGATACTGCCATTTTTTCCCCAGCTTTCGCTGTGCCGCCTGCGTGGACGTTAAGGTGAGGGTGAATAAGATCACCCAACTGACAATGCCCAGCATCAAGTAAGGTCGCGTGATTAACTCCCGCCCTAACAACGTCAGATTATTAATACCCAACTCCAGGAGCGCATAGCTGGTTAAATGCAATGTCGCCCAGGCGAAACACCATAGCCCTAACAGGCGACGCGTGCGTATCAATAATGGCTGTTTAGCGTAGCGCGCGAGTGGAGAGACCAGCAAGGTCGCCAACAAGAATTTCAGAGCTGTCCTACCGGTAAAGTGCTGGATATCTTTGACCGGGTCGGCGCTCAGTCCACCGTGGTTTACCGCCCAAAATAGCCAGACAAACGGTAAAAAGCCTGCAAGATGCAGGCAAACTTTCAGCCCGGTAATGTGCTTTGCAGTCAGGCGCACTTAAAAATTCTCCTGCAGATTAAGTCCTCGATACAGCGAAGCGACTTCGTCGGCGTAACCGTTAAACAGCAGCGTGGGCTGGCGCTGAACGTCCAGAATACCGCCTGCGCCAATAAAACGCTCTGTGGCCTGGGACCAGCGGGGATGATCGACATGCGGATTAACGTTGGCATAAAACCCGTATTCGTTGGGGGCAGCCAGGTTCCAGGTGGTCGGGGGACGTTCGCGGGTGAGTTTAATACTCACGATCGACTTAATGCCTTTAAATCCGTATTTCCACGGCACAATCAGGCGGATGGGCGCGCCATTTTGTGGGGGAAGGGCCTTACCATAAACCCCTACGGTGAGCAGTGTGAGTGGATGCATCGCTTCATCCAGACGCAGCCCTTCAACATAGGGATACTTCAGCCCGCCGCCAATAAAGCGATCCTTTTGTCCTGGCATTTCATCCGGCGCGTAGCGCGTTTCGAACGCAACATACTTTGCGTTGCCGGTCGGTTCAACCTGTGCCAGCAGTTTATGTAACGGAAACCCAATCCACGGCACGACCATTGACCAGGCTTCCACGCAGCGCATCCGATAAATCCGTTCTTCCAGCGGGAAACGGGCGGTTAGTGCATCGTGATCGAGGGTGAGTGGTTTTGCCACCTCGCCACTGATTTGCAACGTCCACGGATCGGTTTTCAGGCTGCCAGCATTGGCTGCCGGATCCGCCTTATCGAGACCGAACTCGTAGAAGTTGTTGTAGCCAGAAACCTTATCCGCAGGCGTTAAAGGAAGCGAATTTTGCCAGACGGCGGGCTTACTGTAATCAAGCGGCTTACCTGCGGGTGCTGGAGGGCGATCGTTGCCCTTAAACCAGCTAAGAAGATCGGCCTGCGCAGAGAGGGGCAAAGACAACGCGGCAGCGCTGATCCCTAATGCTTTCAGAACCTGGCGGCGCTGCATAAAAAAAGCCGACTCGTCAGTGACGTCGGCTTCTGTAAATGGACGTAATTTCTTCATAACAGACTCCCGGCTTACGCGTCATAACTGACAGGGGACGCGTAGTTAATATGGCAGGGAGTCTGAAGATATGCCGTGAAATTTGGTTAATTAAGTGTAAATTTCTGCGCCACGGTCTATTACTTCACTTTCACCAGCGTACGGCCTTGCACCTGGTTATTGATGATGGCATCGGCGAACTTCGGTGCATCTGCCAGCGTAATTTCCGTGGCGGCCTGAGCATAGAACGATTCCGGCAAATCCTTCACCAGTCGCGCCCAGGCTTGTGCACGCCGTTCCGGCGGAGTCATCACTGAGTCTACCCCTTGCAAACGAACGTTACGCAGAATGAACGGCATCACCGTAGTCGGCAGAGTAAAACCGCCTGCCAGGCCACAGGCGGCAACGCAGCCGCCGTAGTTCATCTGTGCCAGTACTTTCGCCAGGACTTTGTCACCAACCGTATCAACTGCACCAGCCCACAGTTGTTTTTCCAGCGGGCGTGATTCTGCAAACTCATCGCGACCAAGAATACGGCTAGCGCCCAGGCTTTTCAGGTAGTCGTGGGTGCTTTCGCGACCCGAAACCGCCGCAACCTGATAACCCAGCTTATGCAGTAACGCAATGGCCGTGCTGCCCACGCCGCCACTGGCGCCGGTGACAACAATCTCACCGTCTTGCGGGCGGATGCCGGCATCTTCCAGCGCCATGACGCACAGCATGGCGGTAAAACCGGCGGTACCGATGACCATGGCTTTACGTCCGTCCAGCCCTTTTGGCAGCGCAACCAGCCAGTCGCCTTTCACGCGTGCGCGTTCTGCCAGTCCACCCCAATGATTTTCACCCACGCCCCAGCCGGTCAGCAAAACTTCCTGACCTGCATGAAAACGGGGATCTTCGCTTGCGCGAACGGTACCGGCGAAATCGATACCAGGAATCATCGGAAAATTACGAATGATTTTACCCTTGCCAGTGATAGCCAGGGCGTCTTTGTAGTTCAGGCTTGACCAGTGGATATCCACCGTCACATCGCCTTCCGGTAGCTGATTTTCGTCGAGGGGTTGAACGGATGCGAGGGTTTTTCCGTCCTGCTGTTCTAAGATCAAAGCCTGCATAACCTGTCCTCAATTCGTCTGGTGGATTGGAAAATTAATTATGAAGACTATACTCGCTAATCAAAACATGATGCCGATTCTGCGCAATAAATTGCCAGATATACCTGATTTGGTAGTATGCCCACACTGTTTGTATAAATGGACGGATTTTGCGTTCAGCTTTGCATTTGCGCGTCGCTTTATCACTTTCATACCTGTTTCATAACTGTCGGAGTTAACACAAGGATGCGATTAACGACGAAATTTTCAGCTTTTGTCACGCTGCTTACTGGGTTAACGATTTTCGTAACTCTCATCGGCTGCTCGCTGAGTTTCTACAACGCAGTTCAATATAAGTTCACCACCCGTGTTCAGGGGGTGGCGACGGCGATTGATACTCAACTTGTCTCCCGCGATGTCGTTGCGTTAACCCCGCAAATCGATGAACTGATGGTTTCGGTTGATATCGTGCGTATACAACTGATGCAGGGCGAGCACGTGGTGTATGAGCACTCTCGCACCAGCAGCTATCGCCCGGCGGGGACAAATAATCTCTATCGCGATATCACCGTCCCGTTGATCAAGAACCCGGGTATGTCGCTGCGTCTGGTTTATCAGGATCCGATGGGTAACTATTTCCATTCGCTGCTGACCACCGCACCGCTCACGCTGGCGATTGCTTTCATTATACTTATGCTCTTTTTGTCGGTGCGCTGGCTTCAGCGTCAGCTTTCAGGGCAAGAGCTGCTGGAGATTCGTTCAACGCGCATTCTGAATGGTGAACGTGGACCGAACGTGCGGGGAACGGTCTATGAATGGCCAGCACGTACCAGTAGCGCGCTCGATATGCTCCTGGCCGAGATTCAAAATGCTCGCGAACAACGCAGTCGCCTCGATACACTGATTCGTTCCTATGTGGCGCAGGATACAAAAACCGGGCTGAGTAACCGCTTGTTCTTTGATAACCAACTGGCAACGCTACTGGAAGATCAGGAAAAAGTGGGATCGCATGGCGTCGTGATGATGGTGCGCCTTCCAGACTTTACGCTGCTGCGCGATAGCTGGGGAATTACCCTCGCGGAAGAACAAATTTCAATGCTCATCAATTTATTGTCGACTTTTATGACGCGCTATCCAGGCGCGTTGCTGGCGCGCTACCACCGTAGCGATTTTGCCATCCTGCTGCCGCACCGCACGTTGAAAGAGGCGGAAAGCATCGCGGGGCAATTATTAAAAGCGGTGGACGCGCTTCCGGCTAATAAAATGATCGATCGTGCCGATATGATTCATATCGGCATTTGTGTTTGTCGCAGCGGGCAGTCGACAGAACAAGTGATGGATCATGCCGAAGCCGCCACGCGGAATTCGGTATTACAGGGTGGGAACAGCTGGTCGGTCTATGATGATTCACTGCCGGAAAAAGGTCGGGGCAACGTACGCTGGCGAACGCTAATCGAACAGATGCTCAGTCGGGGCGGGCCGAGAATTTATCAAAAGCCTGCGGTAACGCGTGAAGGACGAGTACATCATCGGGAACTGATGTGCCGTATTTTTGATGGCAGCGAAGAGGTTATTTCGGCGGAATATATGCCGATGGTGCTGCAGTTTGGCCTAGCTGAAGAGTATGACCGTCTGCAAATCAGCCGTTTGATCCTGCTGTTGGGGTACTGGCCGCAGGAAAGTCTGGCGATGCAGACAACGGTTGAATCACTCATTCGCCCGCGTTTTCAGCGCTGGCTACGTGATACGCTGATGCAGTGCGAAAAATCATTACGCAAACGCATAATTATTGAACTTGCGGAGGCAGATGTCTGTCAACATATCAGCCGGTTACAACCCGTCATCAGATTGATGGGGGCGCTGGGTGTGCGAATCGCTGTGACGCAGGCGGGCTTAACGCTGGTGAGTACCAGTTGGATCAAGGAGCTTAACGTTGAGTTATTGAAGCTACATCCAAGCCTGGTGAGGAATATTGATAAACGAACGGAAAACCAGCTGCTGGTTCAAAGCCTGGTAGAGGCCTGTTCAGGAACACCAACGCAGGTTTACGCCACGGGCGTTCGTTCGCGTAGTGAGTGGCACACGCTGACGGAACGTGGAGTTTCTGGTGGGCAAGGGGATTTTTTTGCCGCATCACAGCCACTTGACACTAACGTGAAAAAATATTCGCAAAGATACTCGGTTTAACCTGCCGTTTAATTTGTTTTCACGTAGAATAACGCGCGCTGTGCCTTCTGGGGGTGTGCTTGTCTGCTCGCCAGGTTGTAACAGCAAACATGCAGGTGAATGACCTTTGACAGGTTGCAAACAAAAGCGAGGAGTGCTGCTGATTTATTCAGCCCTGATGGACTCAGGCCGGTTTTGTAACAAAGGAAACGAACTGCACTAATTTTCACCGTAGCAGATGATTTTTGCGCCTTGTCGCTGCTGCGTGTGGTTGGTAAAGTAAGCGGATTTTGTTTTCCGCCCCAGCTTTCAGGATTATCCCTTAGTATGTTGAAAAAATTTCGTGGCATGTTTTCCAATGACCTGT
Source organism: Citrobacter meridianamericanus (assembly GCF_041320245.1). Taxonomy (NCBI): domain Bacteria; kingdom Pseudomonadati; phylum Pseudomonadota; class Gammaproteobacteria; order Enterobacterales; family Enterobacteriaceae; genus Citrobacter; species Citrobacter meridianamericanus. The sequence goes on from NZ_CP101036.1 coordinate 507,117, forward strand.
CCATTGACCTGGGTACCGCGAATACCCTTATTTATGTAAAAGGACAAGGCATCGTATTGAATGAGCCTTCTGTTGTGGCCATTCGTCAGGATCGTGCCGGTTCGCCGAAAAGCGTGGCTGCAGTAGGTCATGATGCGAAGCAGATGCTGGGTCGTACGCCGGGCAATATTGCTGCAATTCGCCCAATGAAAGACGGCGTTATCGCTGACTTCTTCGTGACTGAAAAAATGCTCCAGCACTTTATCAAACAAGTGCACAGCAATAGCTTCATGCGCCCAAGCCCGCGCGTACTGGTGTGTGTACCGGTTGGAGCAACGCAGGTTGAACGCCGTGCGATCCGTGAATCCGCACAGGGCGCTGGTGCCCGTGAAGTCTTTCTGATCGAAGAGCCGATGGCGGCTGCGATCGGTGCCGGTCTGCCAGTTTCTGAAGCAACCGGTTCTATGGTTGTGGATATCGGTGGTGGTACGACTGAAGTTGCCGTTATCTCCCTGAACGGCGTGGTTTACTCCTCTTCTGTTCGTATTGGTGGTGACCGCTTTGATGAAGCCATCATTAATTATGTTCGTCGTAACTACGGTTCTTTGATCGGTGAAGCCACCGCAGAACGTATTAAACACGAAATCGGTTCCGCCTATCCGGGCGACGAAGTCCGCGAGATCGAAGTTCGCGGTCGTAACCTGGCAGAAGGTGTTCCACGCGGCTTTACCCTGAACTCCAACGAGATTCTGGAAGCCCTGCAGGAACCTCTGACCGGTATCGTAAGCGCGGTAATGGTTGCACTGGAACAGTGCCCGCCAGAGCTGGCGTCTGATATCTCTGAACGCGGCATGGTGCTGACCGGTGGTGGCGCGCTGCTGCGTAACCTTGACCGTCTGTTAATGGAAGAAACCGGTATTCCAGTTGTTGTTGCTGAAGATCCGCTGACCTGCGTGGCGCGCGGTGGTGGCAAGGCGCTGGAAATGATCGATATGCACGGCGGCGACCTGTTCAGCGAAGAGTAATCGGATGCAGGCTGGGTAGCCCGCGGGTTGCCCTTCCGCTCTGATACGAGAATACGCATAGACTATGAAGCCAATTTTTAGCCGTGGCCCGTCGCTACAGATTCGCCTTATTCTGGCGGTGCTGGTGGCGCTCGGCGTTATTATTGCCGACAGCCGCCTGGGTACGTTTAGTCAAATCCGAACGTACATGGATACCGCCGTCAGTCCTTTCTACTTTATCTCAAATGCTCCCCGTGAATTACTCGACGGCGTTTCACAAACGCTGGCTTCGCGCGATCAACTCGAACTTGAAAACCGGGCGTTGCGTCAGGAACTGCTGCTGAAAAACAGCGAGCTGCTGATGTTGGGGCAATATAAACAGGAGAACGCGCGATTGCGCGAGCTGCTGGGATCGCCGCTACGTCAGGACGAACAAAAGATGGTGACGCAGGTCATCTCAACGGTTAATGACCCTTACAGCGATCAGGTCGTGATCGACAAAGGGAGCGTTAACGGCGTCTATGAAGGTCAGCCGGTTATTAGCGACAAAGGCGTTGTGGGTCAGGTCGTTGCTGTGGCTAAACTGACCAGCCGCGTGCTGCTGATTTGCGACGCGACGCATGCACTACCGATCCAGGTCCTGCGTAATGATATTCGCGTGATCGCTGCGGGTAACGGCTGCACCGACGATCTTCAGCTCGAACATCTGCCGGCCAATACCGACATTCGCGTTGGCGATGTGCTGGTTACCTCGGGCCTGGGCGGACGTTTCCCTGAAGGTTATCCGGTCGGTGTCGTTTCATCGGTTAAGCTGGACACGCAGCGCGCATATACCGTGATTCAGGCGCGCCCGACTGCCGGTCTGCAGCGTCTGCGCTATCTGCTGCTGTTGTGGGGCGCCGATCGCAATGGCGCAAATCCGATGACGCCAGAAGAAGTGCACCGTGTTGCCAATGAACGTCTGATGCAAATGATGCCGCAAGTTCTGCCTGCACCTGAAGCAATGGGACCGCCTGCGCCCATGCCAGCTCCTGCAACAGGCGTGACTCCTGCGCCTGCGGATACCACATCGCCACAGCCTGCTCCGCGTAAGCCGGGAGGACAGTAAGTGGCAAGCTATCGTAGCCAGGGACGTTGGGTGATTTGGCTCTCGTTCCTTATTGCACTGTTGCTGCAAGTCATGCCCTGGCCGGACGACATTCTGGTTTTCCGGCCGAACTGGGTGCTGCTTATCTTGTTGTACTGGATCCTTGCGCTGCCGCATCGCGTAAATGTAGGCACAGGATTTGTGATGGGTGCCATACTGGATCTCATCAGCGGTTCCACCCTTGGCGTGCGTGCACTGTCGATGAGTATCATTGCTTATCTGGTCGCGCTGAAATTCCAGCTATTCCGCAACCTCGCACTCTGGCAACAGGCGCTGGTAGTCATGTTGTTATCACTGGTCGTGGATATTATTGTTTTCTGGGCCGAGTTTTTAGTGATCAATGTCTCTTTCAGACCCGAAGTGTTCTGGAGTAGTGTAGTGAATGGTGTGCTTTGGCCATGGCTATTCTTACTGATGCGTAAGGTCCGTCAGCAGTTTGCGGTGCAATAAAGGTTGATATGAATACTCTGTATCTTGCTTCAGGTTCTCCACGTCGTCAGGAGTTGCTTGCTCAGCTTGGTGTTACGTTTGAACGGCTGGTTCCTGGAATTGAAGAACAGCGCCACCCGCAGGAAAGTGCGCAGCAGTATGTTTCGCGTCTGGCGCGCGAAAAAGCGCAGGCTGGCGTGGCGCTGGCCGCGCGCGATTTGCCGGTATTGGGGGCGGATACCATTGTTATCCTTAATGGCGAGGTGCTGGAAAAACCACATGACGCCGACCATGCCGCTGCAATGCTGCGTAAACTGTCGGGCAAAACGCATCAGGTCATGACCGCCGTAGCATTGGCCGACCGCCAGCACAGTCTGGACTGTCTGGTGATGACGGAAGTGACGTTCAGAGCACTAACCGATGAGGACATCGCGGGTTATGTTGCCAGCGGTGAACCAATGGATAAAGCAGGTGCATACGGTATTCAAGGGTTGGGTGGCTGTTTTGTCAGGAAGATCAATGGCAGCTATCACGCCGTAGTCGGCTTACCGCTGGTAGAAACGTATGAGTTGCTGACCAATTTTAACGCACTGCGTGATAAAAGGGATAAACATGACGGCTGAATTGTTGGTAAACGTAACGCCATCGGAAACACGGGTGGCTTACATTGATGGTGGTATTCTGCAGGAAATTCATATTGAACGTGAGGCGCGACGCGGAATCGTAGGCAATATCTACAAAGGTCGTGTAAGTCGTGTACTTCCGGGTATGCAGGCGGCTTTTGTAGATATTGGGCTTGATAAAGCCGCATTTCTTCACGCTTCGGACATCATGCCGCACACCGAATGCGTGGCGGGTGAAGAACAAAAACAGTTCACCGTGCGCGACATCTCTGAACTGGTGCGCCAGGGTCAGGACCTGATGGTGCAGGTAGTAAAAGATCCGTTGGGTACTAAAGGCGCCCGTCTTACCACGGATATCACGCTGCCTTCCCGTTATCTCGTCTTTATGCCGGGGGCGTCGCACGTTGGCGTTTCCCAACGTATCGAAAGCGAAATTGAACGCGAACGCCTGAAAAAAGTGGTGGCGGATTACTGCGATGAGCAGGGCGGATTCATTATTCGTACGGCGGCAGAAGGCGTCTGCGAAGAAGATCTGGCTTCGGATGCTGCCTACCTGAAGCGTGTCTGGACGAAAGTCATGGAACGTAAGAAACGCCCGCAAACGCGCTATCAAATGTACGGTGAGCTGGCGCTCGCGCAGCGCGTGTTGCGCGATTTTGCTGACGCCCAGCTTGATCGGATCCGCGTCGACTCTCGCCTGACGTACGAAGCGTTAATGGAATTCACGGCTGAATATATGCCTGAAATGACCAGTAAGCTTGAGCATTACAGCGGTCGCCAGCCTATCTTTGATCTGTTTGACGTTGAGAATGAAATCCAACGTGCGCTGGAGCGTAAAGTTGAACTCAAGTCAGGTGGTTATCTGGTTATCGACCAGACTGAAGCGATGACCACCGTCGATATTAATACCGGCGCGTTTGTTGGGCATCGTAATCTCGACGACACTATCTTTAATACTAATATTGAAGCAACGCAGGCTATTGCCCGTCAGCTGCGTCTGCGTAACCTCGGCGGCATTATTATTATCGATTTTATCGACATGAATAATGAAGACCACCGTCGCCGGGTGCTGCACTCTCTGGAGCAGGCTCTGAGCAAGGATCGCGTAAAAACCAGCATCAACGGTTTTTCACAGCTGGGTCTGGTAGAGATGACGCGCAAACGCACGCGCGAAAGCGTGGAACATGTGTTGTGCAACGAGTGTCCGACCTGCCATGGGCGCGGCACGGTGAAAACGGTGGAAACCGTGTGCTATGAAATCATGCGTGAAATTGTGCGCGTTCACCATGCATATGAATCCGATCGTTTCCTGGTATATGCCTCTCCGGCGGTGGCTGAAGCCCTGAAGGGGGAGGAGTCTCATGCGTTGGCGGAAGTTGAAATCTTTGTCGGCAAGCAGGTCAAAGTTCAAATTGAACCGCTGTATAACCAGGAGCAGTTCGACGTCGTCATGATGTAATCTGGCCTGGTAAACGCCTGATGGCGATACCTTGCAGGTCGGAGCAGGCGTTCACGCCGCCATCCGGCAACACGGTTTTGTGAGTCACATTTTTTGGTAGACAAGGAGAGGCGCGTGAGGCGATTGCCGGGGATATTACTGCTCACTGGAGCCGCATTCGTTGTCATCGCAGCGCTGCTGGTCAGTGGGCTGCGCCTGGCGCTACCTCATCTTGACAGTTGGCGGCCTGTCATCCTTGGCAAGATTGAATCCGCCACCGGTCTGCCGGTTTCCGCCAGTGAGCTTTCCGCAAGTTGGCAAAATTTCGGTCCTACGCTTGAAGCGCGCGATATCCATGCGCAGCTAAAAGACGGTGGCGAATTTTCGGTAAAGCGCGTCACGTTAGCGTTGGATGTCTGGCAAAGCTTACTGCACATGCGCTGGCAGTTCCGCGACCTCACCTTTTGGCAATTGCAACTGCGCATCAATACCCCCATCCAGCACAGTGAAAGCGGTGACGGAATTGAAGCCGGCCACCTCAGTGATCTCTTTCTGCGTCAGTTTGATCATTTCGATCTGCGCGACAGCCAGATTAGTTTCTTAACCCTCTCTGGCCAGCGTGCAGAACTGGCGATCCCCCAGCTTACGTGGCTGAACGGTAAAAACCGCCATCGTGCAGAGGGCCTGGTCAGTCTCTCCAGTCTGACCGGGCAGCACGGTGTTATGCAGGTGCGTATGGATTTGCGTGACGATGACGGGCTGTTGAATAACGGTCGGGTCTGGCTGCAAGCCGATGACATCGACGTCAAACCGTGGCTGAGTAAATGGATGCAGGATAATGTTGCGCTGCAAACTGCGCGTTTCAGCCTGGAAGCCTGGATGACGATTAGCAAAGGGGTCGTTTCCGGCGGTGATGTCTGGCTGAAAAAAGGCGGGGCAAGTTGGCTGGGTGATGAGCATACTCACACGCTCTCTGTCGATAACCTGACGGCGCACATTACCCATGAAGGACCGGGCTGGCAATTCTCGATCCCTGACACCCGTATCACCATGGACGATAAACCCTGGCCGAGCGGGGCATTAACGCTGGCCTGGGTCCCTGAGCAGGAAGTCGGTGGTGAGAATCATAAACGCAGCGATGAGTTACGCATTCGTGCCAGTAACCTGGAATTGGCTGGGTTGGAGGGGCTGCGCCCGATGGCGGCCAGGATATCGCCTGCACTGGGTGATATCTGGCGGGCCACGCAGCCGAGCGGAAAGATAGATGTGCTGGCGTTGGATATCCCACTGCAGGCGACAGAAAAAACTCGCTTCCAGTCCTCGTGGAGCAATCTGGCCTGGAAACAGTGGAAGCTGCTACCAGGGGCTGAGCATTTCTCCGGTACGCTTGCGGGCAGCGTTGAAAATGGTGCACTCACCGCTTCGATGAAGCAAGCTAAAATGCCGTACGAAACCGTTTTCCGCGCACCGCTGGAAATAGAGAACGGCGTGGCGACGCTAAGCTGGCTGAAGAATGAGAAAGGCTTTCAGTTAGACGGGCGCAACATTGATGTGAAAGCGAAAGCGGTACGTGCGCGCGGTGGTTTTCGCTATCTGCAACCCACTGGAGATGAACCGTGGTTAGGTATTCTGGCTGGCATCAGCACCGACGACGGCTCCCAAGCCTGGCGCTACTTCCCGGAAAATCTGATGGGCAAAGACCTGGTTGACTACCTCAGTGGCGCTATTCAGGGCGGCGAAGCGGATAACGCCACGCTGGTGTATGGCGGTAACCCGCATCTGTTCCCGTATCTGCATAATGAGGGGCAATTTCAGGTCCTGGTGCCGCTACGCAACGCGAAATTTGCTTTCCAGCCCGACTGGCCTGCGCTTACTGACCTCAATATTGAACTGAATTTCATTAACGACGGTCTGTGGATGAAGACGGATAGCGTTAATCTGGGCGGCGTGAAGGCCAGTAATCTGACGGCCAATATCCCCGACTATGCCAAAGAAAAACTGCTGATTGATGCCGATATTAACGGACCAGGCAAGGCGGTCGGACCTTATTTTGATGAGACGCCGCTGAAGGATTCCCTCGGCGCCACGCTAGAGCAGTTGCAGATTGACGGCGATGTGAATGCTCGCTTACATCTGGATATTCCGCTAGACGGCTCGCTGGTTACCGCGAAAGGTGATGTCAACCTGCGTAATAACAGCCTGTTTATTAAACCGCTCGACAGCACGCTGAAGAATTTGAACGGTAAATTCAGCTTTATCAATGGCGATTTAAAGAGCGAGCCGATGACGGCGAACTGGTTTAATCAGCCGCTGAACGTCGACTTTTCCACGACCGAAGGGGCGAAAGCCTATCAGGTAGCCGTGAATCTGCAAGGTGACTGGCAGCCAACCCGTATGGGGATTTTACCGGCGCAGGTCAACGATGCGTTAAGCGGCAGCATGGCGTGGAATGGCAAGGTAGGTATCGATCTCCCGTATCATGCGGGGCCGACTTACGACATAGAGATAAAAGGCGACCTGAAGAATGTAAGTAGTCACTTACCTTCTCCCCTGAATAAGGCTGCCGGTGAGGCGTTGCCGGTTAACGTTAAGGCCAACGGCAATCTGCGCAGTTTTGATCTGACCGGCAACGCGGGCAGTAAGAATCACTTTAACAGCCGCTGGTTGCTGAATCAGAAACTGACGCTTGACCGCGCAATCTGGACGTCGGAAAGCCGTACCGTGCCCGCGTTACCCGATCAACAAGGCATTGAGCTTAATCTTCCCCCTATGGATGGGGCGCAATGGCTGGCTTTGTTCCAGAAAGGTGCTGCGGATAACGTTGGGACCAACGCCAACTTCCCTCAGCGCATCACGGTACGTACGCCAGCGTTATCCCTGGGTGGCCAGCAGTGGAATAATTTAAGTATTGTGTCTGAGCCGTCAATCAATGGCTCCACCGTGCAGGCGCAGGGCCGCGAAATTAACGCCACGCTGGCGATGCGCAATAACGCGCCGTGGCTGGCCAATATTAAGTATCTTTATTACAACCCAAGTGCGGCAAAACCGTCACCGAATAGTACGCCCGCTTCGCCGTTTTCCACCATCGACAACGTCAGCTTCCGTGGCTGGCCGGATCTTCAACTACGCTGTGCCGAGTGCTGGATGTGGGGACAGAAATACGGTCGTATTGACGCCGATGTCGCGATTAAAGGCGACACGCTCACCTTGAGTAACGGCCTGTTGGATACCGGTTTTGCCAGACTGACCACCGACGGCGTGTGGGTGAATGCGCCGGGCAAGGAGCGGACGTCGCTGAAGGGTAAACTGAGTGGCAATAAAATTGACTCCGCGGCCAACTTCTTTGGCGTATCGACCCCGATTCGCAACTCTTCGTTCAACGTTGAGTACGATCTGCACTGGCGTAACCCGCCGTGGGATCCAGATTTAGCTTCGCTGAATGGCATTTTGCGTACCCGCCTGGGCAAAGGTGAGCTTACAGAACTCAGTACCGGTCATGCGGGACAACTGTTACGCCTGTTAAGCTTTGATGCGTTGCTGCGTAAACTGCGCTTTGATTTCAGCGATACCTTCAGCGAAGGCTTCTATTTCGACTCGATTCGCAGCACGGCGTGGATCAAAGATGGCGTGATGCATACTGATGATACGCTGGTGGACGGTCTGGAAGCCGATATTGCGATGAAAGGCTCGGTGAACCTGGTACGCCGGGAGTTGAATATGGAAGCGGTGGTCGCGCCAGAGATTTCTGCCACCGTAGGGGTTGCCGCTGCGTTTGCCGTCAACCCGATTGTTGGTGCGGCGGTGTTTGCTGCCAGTAAGGTATTGGGACCGCTGTGGAGCAAAGTGTCGATTCTGCGCTATCGCATCACTGGTCCGATCGATAAGCCACAGATCAACGAAGTTCTGCGTCAGCCGCGCAAAGAAAGCCAGCAATGATTTGACGGGGGCGAGTAATTGCCCCAATCTCACTACATAGATCTTCTACCGCAGTAACTAATGAGTAGCAAAACGATGAGTCTGAACCTGGTAAGTGAACAATTGCTAGCGGCGAATGGCCTGAAACATCAGGATCTGTTTGCCATCCTGGGCCAACTGGCCGAACGCCGCCTTGATTACGGCGATCTCTATTTTCAGTCGAGCTATCACGAATCCTGGGTTTTAGAAGACCGCATCATTAAAGATGGTTCTTACAATATCGATCAGGGCGTTGGCGTGCGAGCCATCAGCGGCGAAAAAACAGGGTTTGCCTATGCAGACCAGATTAGCCTGCTGGCGCTGGAACAAAGTGCTCATGCCGCTCGTACCATCGTGCGTGACAACGGTGATGGCAAAGTAAAAACGCTGGGGGCGGTGGAGCACCAGGCGCTTTATACCTCAGTTGATCCCCTGCAGAGCATGAGTCGTGAAGAGAAGCTGGATATTCTGCGCCGCGTAGACAACGTGGCGCGTGCCGCAGACAAGCGCGTTCAGGAAGTGACCGCCAGTCTGACCGGTGTTTATGAACTGATTCTGGTGGCGGCGACCGACGGTACGCTGGCCGCTGACGTCCGTCCGTTGGTGCGTTTGTCGGTAAGCGTACAGGTTGAAGAGGATGGCAAGCGTGAACGCGGCGCCAGCGGTGGCGGCGGGCGTTTTGGCTATGACTATTTCCTTGCCAATCTCGATGGCGAAGTCCGTGCTGACGCATGGGCGAAAGAGGCCGTACGCATGGCGTTGGTTAACCTCTCTGCGGTGGCCGCGCCTGCCGGTACGTTGCCGGTGGTGCTCGGCGCTGGCTGGCCTGGCGTTCTGCTGCATGAAGCGGTCGGTCATGGTCTGGAAGGTGACTTTAACCGCCGTGGCACGTCGGTATTCAGCGGTCACATGGGTGAACTGGTGGCATCAGAATTGTGTACCGTGGTGGATGACGGCACAATGGCGGACCGTCGTGGTTCCGTGGCTATCGATGACGAAGGTACGCCGGGTCAGTACAACGTGCTGATCGAAAATGGCATTCTGAAAGGCTATATGCAGGACAAACTCAATGCGCGCCTGATGGGAGTCGCGCCAACGGGTAACGGTCGCCGTGAATCTTACGCGCACCTGCCGATGCCGCGTATGACTAACACCTATATGCTGCCGGGGAAATCCACGCCGCAGGAAATCATCGAATCCGTTGAATACGGTATTTATGCACCTAACTTCGGCGGCGGCCAGGTGGATATCACCTCCGGGAAATTTGTATTCTCGACGTCCGAAGCGTATCTGATTGAGAACGGTAAAGTGACCAAACCGGTGAAAGGCGCAACGTTAATTGGCTCCGGTATCGAAGCGATGCAGCAGATTTCGATGGTGGGTAACGACCTGAAACTGGATAACGGGGTTGGCGTGTGCGGTAAAGAAGGGCAGAGCCTGCCGGTGGGCGTGGGCCAGCCCACGCTGAAGGTGGATAACCTGACCGTGGGTGGCACCGCATAACATCATGATGTATGCCCGATAAGCACCAGTGCGATCGGGCACCTTTCCGGATGCGGCGTCAATGCCTTATCCGGCCTACACTTTTTTTATTTCTCTTTTCCCCGACCGTACATTCCCTGGAATAGCTTCGCCACATCGACAAAATAGTCTGTCAGATAGTTAATCACTACCTGCACCTTGAGTGGCAATTTGTCTTTTTCGGTATACAGCGCGTAGACCGGACGCGGATCCGACTGGTAGCGGGGAAGCAGGATCTCCACTTCGCCACGATTGATCTCATTGATCACCCACATCAGCGGTACATAGGCAATGCCCGTGCCTGCGGCCAGCCAGCGTACCAGCGTCATCGGATCGTTAGTCACAAAGCGCCCCTCTGGGATCAGGCGGGTGGAGATGCCCTCCGGAGCGATAAGCTCGAATTCATTATCCGGGCGCACGCTGTATTCCAGCCACGAGTGGTTGCTGAGATCGGCGGGTTTCTCCGGGGCGCCAAACTGCGCGAGATAGCTTTTCGCGGCGCAGACCACCATCGGCATAGCTCCCAAACGGCGTGAAAACAGGCTGGAGTCCTGCAACGCGCCGACGCGGATAACTACGTCCAGACCATCCGCGATTAAATCCGGGGCCGGAATGCCGGTTACCAGATTTACCGTCAATCCCGGATACTCTTTCAGCATCGTGGCGGTCAACCCGGCGAGGACATTTTGTGCCATAGTTGAAGAGCAGCCAATGCGCAGGGTACCGATAGGCGTGTTGTTAAAGGCATAAAGTTGCTCGTGAACATCCTGTGCTTCGTGCAGCATCCGGCGGCAGCCCTGATAATAAATTTTACCGGCTTCAGTTAGCCCAATGCTGCGCGTACTGCGGTTTAGCAGCTTGACCTGTAACTCATCTTCCAGTTTGGAGACCGTCTGGCTTATTGATGAAACGCTCATTTGTAGCTGTCTTGCGGCGGCGGTGAAGGAGCCCAGTTCGACAACTTTGGCGAACACCGACATACGTTTTAATCGTTCCATTGTTCACTCTGACTTAAAAGTGATTTAGATCACATAATATAGATAACAGCATAACAGTTACGTTAATATATTATTATTCAAATAACGGCTATGTCGCTCTCGCCTGGCTCATCCTCGCCCTTCTCTGCGGTGACATACGCTAGAAAAACTATCATCTGCACTCTCTTACGTTACCAAGGTCAACATGAGTCTGTTTCCCGTTATCGTGGTGTTTGGTTTGTCCTTCCCACCGATTTTTTTCGAATTACTTTTGTCACTGGCGATTTTCTGGCTGGTGCGTCGGGTGCTGGTTCCGACTGGTATCTATGATTTTGTCTGGCATCCGGCTCTGTTTAACACCGCGCTGTATTGCTGTCTGTTCTACTTAACAACGCGCCTGTTCGTTTGAGGTTGAAGTGAAAACACTAACAAGAAAACTCTCCCGCACGGCCATTACCGTGATACTGGTCATTCTGGCCTTCATCGCCATTTTCCGCGCATGGGTGTTCTACACCGAGTCGCCGTGGACGCGTGATGCCCGTTTCAGCGCCGATGTTGTCGCCATTGCGCCGGATGTTGCGGGCCTTATTACCAACGTTAACATCCATGATAACCAACTGGTGAAAAAGGATCAGATCCTGTTCACCATCGATCAGCCACGCTATAAGAAAGCCCTTGAACAGGCTGAAGCTGATGTCGCTTATTATCAAGTTCTGGCGCAGGAAAAACGCCAGGAGGCCGGTCGTCGTAACCGACTTGGCGTGCAGGCCATGTCTCGTGAAGAGATCGATCAGTCAAACAACGTCCTGCAAACCGTATTACACCAGCTTGCGAAGGCACAAGCGACCCGCGACCTGGCGAAATTAGATCTGGAGCGTACCGTTATCCGCGCGCCAGCAGATGGCTGGGTGACTAACCTGAACGTCTATAGCGGCGAATTTATTACGCGCGGGTCCACGGCGGTGGCGTTAGTCAAACAGCATTCTTTCTATGTGCTGGCGTATATGGAAGAAACCAAACTGGAAGGCGTTCGTCCTGGGTATCGCGCTGAAATCACCCCGCTTGGCAGTAATAATGTGCTGAAGGGGACTGTTGATAGTGTGGCGGCTGGCGTAACGAATGCCAGCAGCACGCGGGACGCCAAGGGTATGGCGACCATTGATTCCAATCTTGAATGGGTGCGTCTGGCGCAGCGTGTGCCGGTACGAATTCGCCTTGATGAGCAGCAGGGAACCTTGTGGCCTGCCGGGACGACCGCGACCGTCGTCATTACCGGCAAGCAGGATCGCGATGCCAGTCAGGAATCTTTCTTCCGTAAAATGGCGCACCGCCTGCGCGAATTTGGTTAATCGCGATGGGTATTTTCTCCATTGCCAATCAGCATATCCGCTTTGCGGTAAAACTGGCCTGCGCGATTGTACTGGCGCTGTTCGTTGGCTTTCATTTCCAGCTTGAGACCCCGCGCTGGGCGGTGCTGACCGCGGCCATTGTGGCGGCAGGTCCGGCCTTTGCCGCTGGTGGAGAACCTTATTCAGGTGCTATCCGCTATCGCGGCATGCTGCGTATTGTCGGGACATTTATCGGCTGTATTGCCGCACTGATCATTATCATCAGCATGATCCGCGCCCCGCTATTGATGATCCTGGTGTGTTGTGTTTGGGCCGGTTTTTGTACCTGGATCTCATCGTTAGTGAAGATCGAAAACTCCTATGCCTGGGGGCTTTCAGGCTATACGGCGCTGATCATCGTCATTACTATTCAGGCTGAACCGCTGCTGACGCCGCAATTTGCGCTCGAACGCTGTAGTGAAATTGTGATGGGCATTGTCTGTGCCATTGTTGCTGACCTGCTCTTTTCGCCCCGTTCGGTGAAACAGGAAATTGATGTCGAACTGGATAGCCTGCTGGTAGCGCAATATCAGCTTATGCAGCTGTGCATTAAGCATGGCGACAGTGAGGAAGTGGACAAGGCCTGGGGAGATTTAGTCAGGCGAACGGCGGCGCTGGAAGGGATGCGTAGTAACCTGAATATGGAGTCCTCGCGCTGGGTGCGGGCTAACCGCAGACTCAAGGCATTGAATACGTTGTCGCTCACGCTCATCACGCAGTCCTGCGAAACCTATCTAATTCAGAACACCCGACCAGAATTGATCACCGATACCTTCCGTGAGTTGTTCGATACGCCGGTTGAAACGGTACAGGATGTCCATAAACAGTTGAAGCGGATGCGTAGGGTGATTGCCTGGACCGGAGAACGTGACACACCTGTCACAATTTACACCTGGGCTGGGGCGGCAACACGCTATTTGTTACTTAAACGTGGAGTTGTCAGCAACACCAAAATTAGCGCTATCGAAGAAGAGATCCTGCAAGGTGAACCGGTGGTAAAAGTGGAATCTGCCGAGCGCCACCATGCGATGGTTAATTTCTGGCGCACCACACTTTCATGTGTGCTGGGAACCTTATTCTGGCTGTGGACCGGTTGGACATCCGGCAGCGGTGCAATGGTGATGATTGCGGTTGTTACCTCTCTGGCAATGCGTTTGCCTAACCCGCGTATGGTGGCGATAGACTTTATATACGGCACATTGGCGGCGTTACCGCTCGGGGCACTCTATTTCCTGGTGATTATCCCTAATACCCAGCAAAGTATGTTGTTGCTGTGTCTGAGCCTGGCGGTGCTGGGTTTCTTTCTGGGGATCGAGGTACAGAAAAGGCGATTGGGATCGATGGGGGCGCTGGCCAGCACGATTAATATCATCGTGCTGGATAACCCGATGACGTTCCACTTTAGCCAGTTTCTTGACAGTGCGCTGGGGCAGATTGTTGGCTGTGTACTGGCATTTATCGTCATTATGTTGGTGCGTGATAACTCTCGTGACAGAACGGGCCGCGTGTTGCTCAACCAGTTTGTCTCGGCGGCGGTTTCTGCGATGACCACCAACGTGGTTCGTCGAAAAGAAAACCATCTTCCGGCGCTTTATCAGCAGCTGTTTTTGCTAATGAACAAATTTCCCGGCGACCTGGCGAAGTTTCGCCTGGCGCTGACCATGATCATCGCGCATCAGCGCCTGCGCGATGCGCCGGTACCGGTAAACGAGGATCTCTCCGCATTCCATCGCCAGCTTCGCCGCACTGCCGATCACGTGATTTCTGCAGGAAACGACGACAAGCGGCGACGTTACTTTAGTCAGTTGCTGGAAGAGCTTGAGATCTACCAGGAGAAATTAATCATCTGGCAAGCACCACCGCAGGTTACCGAGCCGGTAAAACGACTCAGTGGGATGCTACATAAGTATCAACATGCGCTGACCAGCAATTGAATGTGAGAAACCGACGATAAAAACGTCGGTTTTTTTATGGCTATACTTACCTGAAAATGCAGGAAGTCTCTGCATATTATTGGTTCGTAGAGTGACAGTGACTGGCGTCGGGATGGTGGCTATAGATGAACATCTATACATTTGATTTTGACGAGATAGAAGACCAGGGTGATTTCTATCGCGAGTTTACGCGCACGTTCGGTCTCGCCAGGGAAAAGGTGGTTGATTTAGATTCTTTGTGGGAGGTGGTTATCGGGGAAGTCTTACCGTTGCCGCTGGAGATTGAATTTGTTCATTTGCCGGACAAGCTACGCAGACGATATGGTGCGCTGATTTTACTGTTCGATGAAGCGGAAGAAGAGCTGGAAGGGCAGTTGCGCTTTAATGTTCGGCATTCAATATAAGGCATAAAAAAGCCCCCGGCAGGCGGGGGCAAGTCGTCGGACTGAGACGACGAGGGTTTATTTGTAGAGTTCTGCAGTAGCATGCCAGTGAGCGCCTTCACGGAGCTCGGTAACGCGATAGCTGCTGGCACCCGCTTTTTCAGCTTTAGCAGCGATGGCCTGACGCATATCCATTGGTGAGCTACCGATCTGAGATACGGAGATGCTACCCATGGATTGCAGGTTCTGTGCTTCTTGTGAGTTCACCTGAGTAACCGCGGCGCTTGCACCGAAAGAGAGAACAGAAAGAAGGCTTAAGGTTGCAATAGTCGTTTTGATTTTCATGATTTTTACCTCGTCGAATTCTTTTATAGGGGTCTGCGTTTCGTGACCCTCATCACAAAATCAAGTATACACTAATAACCTGATAAATTAATACCACGCTAATTGTTTCTGCTGGTATTTGGTGTTAAGAAATGGTTTTTTTATAACCAAATGGAATTAAAAAGAGTGTTTTTGACATCTTTAAATAAATAAATTCAATCAAATCATAATGATATGAATTTTTGCAAAATGTGCGTTTTAAAGTATTCGTATTCACTACGTGAATGGTTTTTGATGGTTAAACGCACCATTTGTTAAACGAGTTGTAGTGGAAAATAGAGGGAAGAGGGAGAAAACAGAGTTTTTTCCCCGTCGCGAGGCGACGGGGAGGAGGCACTATAGTTCTTGTTCGAACAGTTCCAGAATGGCTTCGTACAAATCTTTTACCGTAAATCCCTTCGCTGGGGTGGTGAAGATAGTATCGTCACCGGCAATCGTACCCAGAATACCTTCCGCTTTCCCCAATGAGTCCAGCAGACGTGCAATCAACTGAGCAGCGCCGGGGCTGGTATGAATAACCACGACCGCATCGTTGTAGTCTATATCCAGTACCAGATTTTTTAGCGGGCTGGAGGTTGTCGGTACCCCTAACTCTGCTGGCAGGCAGTAAACCATTTCCATTTTCGCATTGCGTGTACGCACGGCGCCGAACTTGGTCAGCATGCGAGAAACCTTGGACTGATTGATATTATCAAAGCCCTGATCCTGCAACGCCAGGACAATTTCGCCCTGAGAGCTGAACTTTTCTTCTTTAAGCAGCGCTTTAAACGCCTTGACTAATTCTTCTTGTTTTGCCGAGCTTCGCATAAGTCACCCGTAATATGGCAGTAGAAACAACATTATTGTGCATACAGATGAATTTTTATGCAAACGGTCTGCCTTGTTCAAGGCTGAAATAATGTTATGAAAGAGCGGAATTTTATCAAATTTCGTTATCAAGAAACATGCCTGTGTCACGGCTCGCAAATAAGGTTAAAAGTAAATTAAATGTTATCAAATTGATGTTGTTTTGAGAGGCGGGTAGGGTATATTGTCAGCACCTGTTGGAAAGTTGCTCTACTGTGCGGGTGGTTTTGAATTACGTAACTTAGGTTTTATTTTACGTAAGTTAAATGCATAAAAGCCAAATTTGCGTGACTACGCATTCTTGACGCGTGGTTGTTGTATTCGTTGGATTTGTGAATTAAGGTCGCCGCCGCGGAGCAATAGACACTTTGCTTATCAATATAATAAGGAGTTTAGGATGAAAGTTGCAGTCCTCGGCGCTGCTGGTGGTATCGGTCAGGCGCTAGCATTACTGTTAAAAACCCAACTGCCTTCAGGTTCAGAACTCTCCCTGTACGACATCGCTCCAGTAACGCCTGGTGTGGCCGTTGATTTGAGCCATATCCCTACTGCTGTGAAAATCAAAGGCTTTAGCGGCGAAGACGCTACCCCTGCACTGGAAGGTGCTGATGTGGTGCTGATCTCCGCTGGCGTCGCACGTAAACCGGGTATGGATCGTTCCGACCTGTTCAACGTTAACGCCGGTATTGTGAAGAACCTGGTGCAGCAGGTTGCTAAAACCTGTCCGAAAGCGTGTATCGGTATCATCACCAACCCGGTTAACACGACGGTTGCTATCGCTGCAGAAGTACTGAAAAAAGCAGGCGTATACGATAAGAACAAACTGTTTGGCGTGACCACGCTGGACATTATCCGCTCCAACACCTTTGTGGCGGAACTGAAAGGCAAGCAGCCAGGCGACGTTGAAGTCCCGGTTATTGGCGGCCACTCTGGCGTGACCATTCTGCCGCTGCTGTCACAAATTCCTGGCGTAAGCTTCACCGAGCAAGAAGCGGCTGACCTGACCAAACGTATCCAGAATGCGGGTACTGAAGTTGTGGAAGCTAAAGCTGGTGGCGGATCTGCAACCCTGTCTATGGGTCAGGCTGCAGCACGTTTTGGCCTGTCACTGGTTCGCGCACTGAGCGGCGAAAAAGGTGTGGTTGAATGTGCTTACGTTGAAGGCGACGGCCAGTATGCTCGCTTCTTCTCTCAGCCGCTGCTGCTGGGCAAAAACGGCGTAGAAGAACGTCAGTCTATCGGCAAGCTGAGCGCGTTTGAGCAAGCTGCGCTGGAAGGTATGCTGGATACGCTGAAGAAAGATATCACTCTGGGCGAAGAGTTCGTTAAATAACGAACTGCCAGAAAGTAAAAAACCGGAGCACTGGCTCCGGTTTTTTTATATCCGCGTTAGTTGGTTGCCGGATATTCCTGAATCGTGACCTGCAGCGTCAACTGCTTATCATCGCGCATCACGACCACGGAGATAACCGAGCCTGGGCGAATCTCTGCCACCTGATCCATTGTTTCCAGCGCTGACACCGCTGGCTTATTATTGACCGAAATAATCAGATCGTTAACCTGTATGCCAGCCCGCGCTGCCGGACCATCCGGGGACACTTCGTTAACCACAATTCCCTGAATTTGATCCATGCCGCCGCCCTGGGCGTGCAGTGGCGCTATTTCGCGACCGCTGATGCCGATGTAGCCGCGAATCACGCGTCCGTCACGAATCAGCTTATCCATGATTTTGGTTGCCAGTTGAAAAGGAATAGCAAAACCGATCCCTTCCGGGGTTTCGCCATCGTTGCTTTTATCAAATGACAGGGTGTTAATACCCATCAACTCACCCAACGAGTTAACCAGCGCACCACCGGAGTTGCCGTGGTTGATGGAGGCATCGGTTTGCAGGAAGTTTTGCCGCCCCGTCGGGTTCAGGCCAATACGACCGGTGGCGCTGATAATCCCCTGAGTGATGGTTTGCCCGAGGTTGTAAGGGTTACCAATGGCGAGAACCACATCGCCGATGTGCGGTACGCGTTTGTTATTAATCGGAATTGTCGGCAGTCCGCCAGTCGCGTTGATTTTCAGCACCGCAAGGTCGGTTAACGTATCAGAACCCACAAGTAGCGCTTCAAATACACGGCCATCCTGCAATGCGACGATGATTTGGTCAGCATCATTAATGACGTGCTTGTTGGTAATGATATAGCCGCGCTGATCCATGATAACGCCTGAGCCGAGCGTGCGGATCTCAAGCTGGTTATGCGCTGTGCTGTTCATACTGCGGTTATAAACGTTAACGACGGCAGGCGCTGCGCGGCGAACAGCCGGGTTATAACTGGCGGGTGTTTCATCTGCACTGTCGAACTGCGGTGCGGTAAGCGTATTAATTTTGCGCAACGAGGGCATCGCGGCCAGCAGAATAGCGCCGACGATTAAACCAATCGCGACCGAACGTAAAAGCTTCACAAACATGATGGCGGCGTCATTAATAAAGGGAACGGCAGCAGCATATCACGAGTTTACCGGACATCACACGGGGGGCTGATGTCCGGTTACAGGCGTTAACGCAGGAGCAGGTAAATACTTTCGTTACCGCGAACCACCTGCAGAGCAATAATCGACGGTTTCGCTTCCAGCACTTTGCGCATTTCAGCGATTGAGTTTACGCGATCGCGGTTAACGCCAATGATAACGTCATCTTTATGCAGGCCGGCCTGCGCGGCTGGGCTGCTTTTTTCGACGTTATCAATTTTAATGCCTTTGGTGCCGTCTTTTAACTGTCCGTCGCTGAGCGTAGCACCTTGCAACGCAGGCGCAATCATCTCCGCGCTGGCGGACGATGATGTACTGGTGTCCAGGGTGACCTCAACCTCCAGCGGTTTACCGTTACGCAGCAGACCCAGTTTGACCTTGGTGCCAGGTTCGGTTGTCGCAATGCGTGAACGCAGTTCGGCGAAGCTGTTGAGCGGTTTGCCGTTGAGGCTGGTAATGACGTCGCCAGACTTCACTCCCGCTTTTGCGGAACCGGAGTTAGGCAGAACCTCGCTGACAAACGCGCCGCGCTGCACGTCCAGTTTGAACGCTTTGGCGATATCGGCGGTCATTTCGGTGCCTTTAATCCCCAGCAGGCCACGTTTGATTTCACCAAACTGCATCAACTGCTGCGCCAGCGTACGCGCCATGTTGCTCGGAATTGCAAAGCCAATACCGATGCTACCGCCACCGGGAGCCAGAATAGCGGTGTTAATGCCAATCAGCTCACCGTTGAGGTTAAGCAATGCACCGCCGGAGTTACCCCGGTTGATGGAAGCGTCCGTCTGAATAAAGTTTTCCAGACCTTCGAGGTTCAACCCGCTACGACCCAAAGCCGATACAATGCCTGAGGTGGCAGTTTGCCCCAAACCAAACGGGTTACCCACGGCTACCGCGAAATCACCCACGCGGAGTTTGTCGGAATCGGCAATGGCTATTTGCGTCAGGTTGCTGGGATGCTGAATTTGTAGCAGAGCGATATCGCTCTGATCGTCGCTGCCAATAAGCTTTGCGTCGAACTCACGACCATCATTAAGCTGAACGCTGATTTTTTGCGCCTGATTAATAACGTGGTTATTGGTCAGGACGTAGCCTTTGGCGGCATCAATAATAACCCCGGAACCCAGCCCTTCAAAAGGTTGGGAAGGTTGGTCGGGAAGTTCATCACCAAAAAACTTTTTGAACTCTTCCGGGACTTTCTGCTCCTGAGTGGCGGTGCCTTCGACCCTTACGCTCACCACGGCAGGTAACACTTTCTCCAGCATCGGGGCGAGACTGGGGAGCGCAGCCTGACCGGGAACCTGGCCGGGAATCGACGCAACGGCCGGGAATGGCGCCGAGAGAGTTAACCCGACACTTAACGCTAATGCACTCAACAGCTGGGTTTGTTTTTTCATGGATCCTGCTCTCGTACCTTGAGTAAACGGAAGATGATTCAAAACAGTTTGATGTTATTGAATTTTCGGTTTGGTCACAATGAGGCTAACGACTAAATAATAGCTGGGACGGGAAGAGAAGCGGAGGGCGCAATTGCTGCGCCCAATAAATTTCTTAACGATGTGCGGTTAGTCGCGCTTTACGCCGCTACGCAGCAGGCCAGAAGCCCCTTCAGAATAGTCACGCGGCATTTGAACCGGAGCCTGATCGTTGCCAGCTTCGGACTCTGCCAGACGATTACGGAACGGGTTGTTTTCCGGTGACATACCCGGCAGCAGGTTGCTGGAGCTTTTCGCCATATGCTGGTAGATCTGACGATAATCGTCCGCCATGTTATCCAGCAATTCAGCGCTGCGGGCAAAGTGGCTCACCAGCTCTTCGCGGTACTCTTCCAGCTCAGCTTTATTTTTTTCCAGTTCGTACTGCAATGCCTGCTGTTGGCGTAATTTACGATTACCAAAACGCATGGCTACAGCACCAATAATGATACCGACGACTAACCCAATTAGCGCATATTCCCAGGTCATGAACATCTCCCGTTGTCTTGTGTTTCCGTAGGGTGTTGGCTTTAGGCTCCATGCCTGCGCCTGATTATGCCACTATAACCGCTAATTCCGTAGAAGTGGAATCCCGTGTTTATATCACGTAATGTAGAACGGCCTTTTTTTCGTCAACCGTGAGCGACGGCACATCGATTCTCAAGGAATAACAATAACATCATGCAAAGCCTTTCTCCGACATCGCGTTACCAGCAAGCCCTCAAAGATGGCAGTCATCAGCCCGACAACGTACAACAAGAAGCCGTGAATCGATTGGAAACCATTTTCCAGGCGCTTTCGACGCCGGCGCGTCCTGTGCCACAGGAGAGTGGACTGATGGCGCGTTTTGGCAAATTGCTGGGTAAGCGCGAGTCGCCGACTAACCCGCCGGTGCGTGGGCTGTATATGTGGGGCGGCGTCGGGCGCGGAAAAACCTGGCTGATGGATCTGTTCTACCATAGCCTGCCGGGCAGGCGTAAACAGCGTTTGCACTTTCACCGTTTTATGTTGCGCGTCCATGAGGAGCTTACCGCCCTGCAGGGGCAGAGCGATCCGCTGGAAATCATTGCCGACCGTTTTAAGGCCGAAACGGACGTGCTGTGCTTTGACGAATTTTTTGTTTCTGACATCACCGATGCCATGCTGCTCGGCGGCCTGATGAAGGCACTATTTGCCCGCGGTATTACGCTGGTCGCGACCTCCAATATTCCGCCAGATGAACTGTATCGCAACGGTTTGCAACGCACGCGTTTTCTTCCTGCTATTGATGCTATCAAACAGCATTGTGACATTATGAATGTTGATGCTGGCGTCGATTATCGTCTGCGCACCTTAACCCAGGCGCATTTGTGGTTGTCACCACTGAATGAGGAAACCCGCCAGCAGATGGATAAGCTCTGGCTGGCATTGGCGGGAACGAAAGGCGAGCATGCGCCGACGCTGGAAATCAATCATCGCCCTATGCAGACGCTGGCCGTCGAAAACCAAACGCTGGCGGTGTCGTTCACTACGCTCTGTGTCGATGCGCGTAGCCAACATGACTACATTGCGCTGTCGCGTCTGTTTCATACGGTGCTGTTGTTTGATGTACCGGTCATGACGACGCTGATGGAGAGTGAGGCGCGGCGTTTTATCGCGCTGGTGGATGAGTTCTATGAGCGTCACGTCAAGCTGGTGGTCAGCGCGGCGTCGCCACTCTATGAAATTTATCAGGGCGAGCGTCTGAAGTTTGAATTTCAGCGCTGTTTGTCGCGCTTGCAGGAGATGCAAAGCGAAGAGTATCTGAAGCGGGAACATTTAGCCGGTTAAACCTGCCGCAAATCACATAAAGGGGTCGATCTTTGACCCTGACTTCTCTATAATCTTGCGACCCCACGTTACGAGAGAGTTTTTTTCCCAAAACTTTCTATGCGCCGGCATAGGCTATTCGAAGGGGTAGGTTTGCTGGACAATGTCGTGTGAACCTCAACTGACAAAACGTTTGGGTGTTCACCAACGTGTAACTTATTTATTTGGGTAAGCTTTTAATGAAAACTTTTACAGCTAAACCAGAAACCGTAAAACGCGACTGGTATGTTGTTGACGCGACCGGTAAAACTCTGGGCCGTCTGGCTTCCGAACTGGCTCTGCGCCTGCGCGGTAAGCACAAAGCGGAATACACTCCGCACGTAGATACCGGTGATTACATCATCGTTCTGAACGCTGACAAAGTTGCTGTAACCGGCAACAAGCGTACTGACAAAGTGTACTATCACCACACCGGCCACATCGGTGGTATCAAACAAGCGACCTTTGAAGAGATGATTGCTCGCCGTCCTGAGCGTGTGCTTGAAATCGCGGTTAAAGGCATGCTGCCAAAAGGCCCGCTGGGTCGTGCTATGTTCCGTAAACTGAAAGTTTACGCTGGCAACGAGCACAACCACGCGGCACAGCAACCGCAAGTTCTTGACATCTAATCGGGATTATAGGCAATGGCTGAAAATCAATACTACGGCACTGGTCGCCGCAAAAGTTCCGCAGCTCGCGTTTTCATCAAACCGGGCAGTGGTAAAATCGTAATCAACCAACGTTCTCTGGAACAGTACTTCGGTCGTGAAACTGCCCGCATGGTAGTTCGTCAGCCGCTGGAACTGGTCGACATGGTTGAGAAACTGGATCTGTACATCACTGTTAAAGGTGGTGGTATCTCTGGTCAGGCTGGTGCGATCCGTCACGGTATCACCCGCGCTCTGATGGAGTACGACGAGTCCCTGCGTGGCGAACTGCGTAAAGCTGGCTTCGTTACCCGTGATGCTCGTCAGGTTGAACGTAAGAAAGTCGGTCTGCGTAAAGCACGTCGTCGTCCTCAGTTCTCCAAACGTTAATTGTATTCTGCTTCGGCAGACGACAATTTGCGAAAAAACCCGCTTCGGCGGGTTTTTTTATCGTTATTTCTCGCCGTAGAACCACGGCAATCCGCTAATTGCCACCTCTTTTTCCCCATTTCAAGAATCGACTCACCACAACGGTCACAAAATCTGGTAAACTATCATCCAATTTTCTGCCCAAATGTCCGGTATCGCTCATTTTTTGTTTGTATTTTGAACAGCAATGACTTTCCGAGCCTGGGTGACATCACTTCTGGCTGGCCACTGAGTGGCTGGTAGCAGTAAAAATTCTGAATATACCTGGAGGTTTTCATGGCTGTCGCTGCCAACAAACGTTCGGTAATGACGCTGTTTTCTGGTCCTACTGACATCTATAGCCATCAGGTCCGCATTGTGCTGGCTGAAAAAGGTGTTAGTTTCGAGATTGAGCATGTGGAGAAGGACAATCCACCTCAGGATCTGATCGACCTCAACCCGAATCAGAGCGTACCGACACTGGTGGATCGTGAGCTGACCCTGTGGGAATCTCGCATCATTATGGAATATCTGGATGAGCGTTTCCCGCATCCACCGCTGATGCCGGTTTACCCGGTTGCGCGTGGTGAAAGCCGCCTGTACATGCAGCGTATTGAAAAAGACTGGTACACGCTGATGAACGTCATCGTGAACGGGTCTGCTTCTGAAGCCGAAGTCGCGCGTAAGCGTCTGCGCGAAGAACTGCTGGCAATTGCGCCGGTATTTGGCCAGAAACCTTACTTCCTGAGCGATGAGTTCAGCCTGGTAGATTGCTATCTGGCGCCGCTGCTGTGGCGTTTACCGCAGCTGGGTATTGAATTCAACGGTGCAGGTTCGAAAGAACTGAAAGGGTACATGACTCGCGTCTTTGAACGTGACTCTTTCCTGGCTTCTCTGACTGAGCCTGAACGTGAAATGCGTCTGGGCCGGGGTTAACCTGTATGGATTTGCCACAGCTAACACCACGCCGTCCGTATCTGCTGCGCGCATTCTATGAGTGGTTGTTAGACAACCAGCTCACGCCGCATCTGGTGGTGGATGTGACGCTCCAGGACGTGCAGGTTCCGATGGAATATGCACGTGACGGGCAAATTGTTCTGAACATTGCACCGCGTGCGGTGGGCAATCTGGAACTGGCTAACGACGAAGTGCGCTTTAACGCGCGCTTTGGTGGTGTGCCGCGTCAGGTTTCAGTGCCGCTGGCTGCCGTCCTGGCAATTTATGCTCGTGAAAATGGCGCCGGTACGATGTTCGAGCCGGAAGCCGCCTACGACGAAGATGTCGCCAGCTTAAATGATGACGACAACGACGCGTCTGGTTTTGAGAGTGAAACGGTCATGTCGGTCATTGATGGCGATAAGCCTGACAATGGCGACGACAACGAACCAGATGACACACCGCCGCCACCTCGCGGTGGGCGTCCAGCGCTGCGCGTAGTGAAATAAATAGTGAAATAAAAAAACAGGCCCTTGGGGCCTGTTCTGTTTTCTGGTTTCGGGATCAGTAAAACAGCGCGATGGTGACTATCATATTCACCACAAATCCCACCGCCATTGGGATGGCTGTACGTTTTACCACCTCAAAGGGCGACACGCCGGCAATACCCGACGTCACCACAATGACCGCGGTAATGGGTGACACCGCTCTGGCGAGCGTAGTAGCAAAATGCATCGGCATAATCATCACTACCGCAGGAATATGCAGCCCGGCGGCAATATCCGGAATCAGGCTGGCAAAAGACATGAATGGCGCGTTGCCTGATCCCATGACGATCGCGCAGGTGGCGATGACCACGGCCATGATGATCATCACGCCGATGCCGCCAAGGCCGGAATGCTCTGCACCTTTTATCACGGCGTCGACAGTGCCGATTGTCGTTAACCCTTTCGCAAAGATCTCCCCGGCAACCACCAGCGTGACAACGTTGGCGAACTGCGTCCCCATACCGTCAAAAAAAGCCTGCACATCATCCATCGTTTCGCGCAGATCATGTTTATGCAGGAATTGAACAAACATCGTGAGCGTCATGCTCATCAGCATTACCACCACCAGATTCAGCTCTGCTTTCATTAGCCCCATCTGTGCCAGGGCAAGCGAGCCCAGCATCAGGATCAGCGGCATGACGGGTAAAATGGCGTAATAGAGTGGAGGTACGTTTTCCAGTGCTTTTTGTTCAGTGAATCCGTTGTAGTCCGGTACTGTTTCTTTATCAAATTGCCGCTGAACGAAAAAATGCGCAATGGCGACGGCGATGATGACGCACGATGCGACGGGTAACTGATAATGAAAGAAATAGGTGGCGATTTTCATACCTGCGACCTGCGCGGCAAAAATCGAGTTGGTTTCCAGAATGCCCCATTCAATGGACATTGAGGTAGCAATGACGGCCACCGCAGACAAACGGCTCACGCCAAGGCTGACCAGCGTTGGGAACAGCGTCACCATCAGCAGCATACCTAACCCGGATGCACTGGTAATGAACTGCGCCATGATCTGACCAATCACATAAGTGGCGGCAAGAACAACATAGGGTGAGCGGATTAGCTTAAGCGGACGGCTTAACAGGCTAACCATCGCTCTGCTGGCTCCCATCCTGTCCATATAACGGGCATAACCGCCCACTGCCATGATGGATAACCCCAGTCCGGCCGCCCGATTGGAGAGCATACGCAGAATTTCGTTGTAAATATCGATCAGCAGATAGCCGCTGCTCTTGTCGTCAGCGACCAGCGCGCCGTAGCCCAGCCAGACACCGCAGATCATCAGGAATATCCCCGCGGCCGCCAGCACGACCTGCGGTTTGTAGTTTTTGAGGATCAGGTAACCCATCGTTAATAAAACGATAACAGAAATAATGATGCCGAACATTGTTTCACTCCATGCCAGAGAAGAAGATAAATCCGGTAATAACGCTGTTATGTAAACGGATGTTATATTTTTTTGAGCGTTTTTTATGGAGTGGATATCTTGTTTTTAATTCGATCTTTAAATTATTTATCGTTATAAAATAGATGGTTATGATAATTTGTCATGTTCATATTCATAAATTTCAAAAAGTGAATAGAGTGCCGTTAAATTAAATATATGCAGAATGATTAAACTGAATAAAATATATTTATTGCAGATATGACCAATAAGCTGTTCAGCCCGAATGACCATCATTTCACCCTGCTTTCGATCCTGTGATAGGATAAACCCGCTGTTGTTTGTTACCACGACTTAGCTGAATGGGCCCTATGAACGCATTTGATTCGCAAGCTGAAGACTCTCCATCCGCCATTGGCCGTAGCTTACGCAATCGCCCGCTGGCGCGTAAAAAACTGTCTGAAATGGTTGAAGAAGAACTGGAGCAGATGATTCGTCGTCGGGAATTTGGCGAGGGCGAACAGTTGCCGTCTGAGCGAGAGCTGATGACCTTCTTTAACGTGGGCCGTCCTTCTGTACGAGAAGCGCTGGCGGCGTTAAAGCGCAAAGGTCTGGTACAAATCAACAACGGTGAGCGCGCCCGCGTTTCGCGTCCTTCTGCTGATACTATTATCAGCGAGCTCTCTGGTATGGCGAAAGATTTCCTCGCGCATCCCGGCGGCATTGCCCACTTCGAACAGCTGCGATTGTTCTTTGAATCCAGCCTGGTACGATATGCCGCCGAACATGCGACGGACGAGCAAATCGACAAACTGGCGAAGGCGCTGGAGATCAACAGTCAGTCGCTCGATGACAATGCGTTGTTCATTCGCTCGGACGTTGATTTTCACCGCGTACTGGCGGAGATCCCGGGCAATCCCATCTTTATGGCGATCCACGTCGCGCTGCTGGATTGGCTGATTGCCGCACGTCCGACCGTCCCTGATCGGGAATTGTACGAGCATAATAGTGTGAGTTATCAACAACATATTTCTATTGTTGAGGCTATTCGTCAGCATGATCCTGATGAAGCCGACCGCGCATTACAAGAACATCTCAACAGCGTTTCTGCCACCTGGCACGCCCTCAGTAAAAACAAAAAATTGCGTAAGTGATCGCGATCCCGACGATCGTTTAAACACAAAATCATTCAAGTTGCATCAATGCGGCAAGAGAGCGAGCACCCTGGAGCATAGATAACTATGTGACAGGGGTGATCGAACGCAGCCAACGCAGAGGCGGCTCGAAGGATGAAGTGTTTAGTGAGGTAGATCGCAATATAAGCGTTCTGTATTGTATTGCTGCT
This sequence comes from Citrobacter meridianamericanus, assembly GCF_041320245.1. Taxonomy (NCBI): domain Bacteria; kingdom Pseudomonadati; phylum Pseudomonadota; class Gammaproteobacteria; order Enterobacterales; family Enterobacteriaceae; genus Citrobacter; species Citrobacter meridianamericanus. The sequence continues at coordinate 534,208 of NZ_CP101036.1, forward strand.
TATTTGATCTGGTATAACAGGTATAAAGGTATGTAGTCAGATAACACTAATCATCCTCAGAGGTCGTTATGGCAAGAAATTTAAAAGGCGTAATGCCAGCGTTGTTAACTCCATTCGATAACCAACAGAAACTGGACATCGAGAGCTTGCGCCGTCTGGTGCGTTTCAATATTGGGCAGGGAATAGATGGGCTGTATGTCGGTGGCTCAACGGGTGAGGCCTTTGTCCAAAACCGCGCTGAAAGAGAGCAGGTACTGGAAATTGTTGCCGAAGAAGCAAAAGGCAAGGTGACGCTGATCGCCCATGTCGGCACAGTGAGTACCGAAGAGAGCCAGCAGCTGGCGAGCGCTGCGCATCGCTACGGGTTTGATGCGGTTTCGGCTGTCACGCCATTTTACTATCCGTTCAGCTTTGAAGAGCACTGCGATCACTACCGCGCAATTATTGATTCCGCCGATGGCTTACCGATGGTGGTCTATAACATCCCGGCACTGAGCGGCGTAAAACTGACGCTGGATCAGATCAACACGCTGGTGACGTTGCCGGGCGTTGGTGCGCTGAAGCAAACCTCAGGCGATCTCTATCAGATGGAACAGATCCGCCGCGCTCACCCCGATCTGGTGCTTTACAACGGCTATGATGAGATCTTCGCTTCTGGTCTGTTGGCGGGTGCAGATGGAGGTATCGGTAGTACCTACAACATCATGGGATGGCGTTACCAGGGAATTGTGAAAGCGCTCAAAGAAGGCGACATCCGGACGGCACAAAAGCTGCAAACCGAGTGCAATAAGGTTATCGATCTGCTCATTAAAGTTGGCGTGTTCCGCGGCCTGAAAACGGTACTGCACTATATGGACGTGGTTTCTGTTCCGCTGTGCCGTAAACCATTTGCCCCGGTAGATGAACAATATTTGCCGGAACTGAAAGCGCTGGCAAACCAACTGTTGGCGGAAAAGGCGTAATCGCGGGTCGCCGGGGCGCTTCGCTTGCCCGGCCTGGATATTTCGGCCGTGGCCGGATAAGGCAAAGCCGCCATCCGGCTCAACAACAAAGATCGTCGGGAGAGTAAAATGAGTACTTCTACCCAGAGCATCCCGTGGTATCGACATCTCAATCGGGCACAATGGCGGGCATTTTCCGCCGCCTGGCTGGGATATTTGCTTGATGGTTTTGATTTTGTATTAATCGCCCTTGTACTGACAGAAGTACAAGGCGAATTCGGACTGACGACGGTGCAGGCGGCCAGTCTGATCTCCGCCGCCTTTATCTCCCGCTGGTTTGGCGGATTAATGCTGGGGGCGATGGGTGACCGTTACGGACGTCGCCTGGCGATGGTCACCAGCATCATTCTGTTCTCAGTGGGGACGCTGGCCTGCGGCTTCGCACCGGGCTACACCACTATGTTTATCGCCCGCCTGGTTATCGGTATGGGAATGGCCGGCGAGTACGGTTCCAGCGCGACTTATGTTATTGAAAGCTGGCCTAAGCATCTGCGAAATAAAGCCAGTGGCTTCCTGATTTCCGGTTTCTCCGTTGGCGCGGTGATCGCCGCGCAGGTTTACAGCCTGGTGGTTCCGGTCTGGGGATGGCGCGCGCTGTTCTTCATCGGCATTCTGCCAATTATCTTCGCCCTCTGGCTGCGTAAAAATATCCCGGAAGCGGAAGACTGGAAAGAGAAACACGAAGGCAAAGCGCCGGTGCGCACGATGGTGGACATACTCTACCGGGGCGAACATCGGGTTATCAATATTCTGATGACCCTCGCCGCCGCTACCGCGCTGTGGTTTTGCTTTGCAGGCAACCTGCAAAATGCAGCTATCGTAGCGGTCCTTGGCCTGATATGTGCTTTTATTTTCATTAGCTTTATGGTGCAAAGCAGCGGGAAGCGCTGGCCGACAGGCGTCATGCTAATGGTGGTCGTGCTGTTCGCCTTCCTCTATTCATGGCCTATTCAGGCGTTGTTGCCAACCTATCTGAAAACCGAACTGGCTTATGATCCGCACACGGTTGCCAATGTCCTGTTCTTTAGCGGATTTGGCGCGGCGGTCGGTTGTTGCGTCGGTGGTTTTCTTGGTGACTGGCTGGGCACGCGCAAGGCCTACGTTTGCAGTCTGCTGGCTTCACAGTTGCTGATTATTCCGGTATTTGCGATTGGCGGCTCAAACGTCTGGGTGCTGGGTTTGCTGCTGTTTTTCCAGCAAATGCTTGGTCAAGGGATCTCCGGGATCTTACCAAAACTGATTGGCGGCTATTTCGATACCGACCAGCGTGCGGCTGGTCTGGGCTTCACCTACAACGTGGGTGCGCTGGGCGGGGCTTTGGCGCCGATCATCGGGGCGCTGATTGCGCAGCGTCTGGATCTGGGCACTGCGCTGGGATCGCTCTCTTTCGGCCTGACATTTGTGGTTATCCTGCTGATTGGTCTCGATATGCCGTCCCGCGTACAGCGCTGGCTACGTCCTGAAGCGATACGTACGCATGATGCCATTGATGGTCGACCGTTTAGCGGGGCTGTGCCGTTCGGCGGTGACAAAAGCACCATGATGAAATCCAAAAGTTAATCCGATTGCCCGGTGTTGAACCGGGCAATTAACGTAAAGGAAGAAGTATGTCGTTATTTGAGCAACGGGATAAAAAGCGTATCACCGCGATGCAGAAGGCGGTGTCATGACTACGTTGGCGATTGATATCGGCGGTACCAAACTGGCAGCCGCGCTGGTAGACAGTAATCTGCAAATTCGCGAGCGGCGTGAATTGCCGACGCCCGCCAGCAAAACGCCGGAGGCGCTGCGCGCTGCACTGCAAGCACTCGTTGCGCCGCTACAGGGGCAGGCTGTCCACGTCGCGATTGCCTCCACCGGTATTATCCGCGAGGGCACACTACTGGCGATAAACCCGCTCAATCTTGGCGGGCTTATGCACTTCCCGCTGGTACAAACCTTAAAAGAGCTGACCGGTTTGCCGACCATGGCGGTTAATGATGCGCAAGCGGCGGCCTGGGCTGAACATCATGCGCTTGGAGGCGAGTACGGCGATATGGTGTTTATTACCGTCTCCACCGGCGTGGGCGGCGGGGTGGTGAGCGAGGGAAAACTGCTGACCGGAATCAACGGTTTGGCAGGACATCTCGGACATACGCTGGCTGACCCGCATGGGCCAGTATGCGGCTGCGGGCGCGTGGGCTGTGTCGAGGCGATCGCTTCCGGTCGAGGGATCGCGGCTGCAGCCGAAGGTACGCTTGCTGGATGCGATGCCAAAACCATTTTTAGCCGCGCTGGGCAAGGAGATGAGCAGGCAAGACACTTGATCCATCGTTCAGCGCGTACTTTGGCAAGGCTTGTCGCCGATGTGAAGGCTACGACCGATTGCCAGATTGTGGTGATTGGTGGCAGCGTTGGGCTGGCTGAAGGATATCTGGCGCTGGTTGAACATTATCTGGCACAAGAGCCTTTGGTCTATCACGTGGAATTACTGGCAGCGCATTACCGTCATGACGCTGGTTTACTGGGGGCCGCGCTGTTGGCCCAGGGAGATTGATTATGATGTCAGATGAGTTGCGTTCACTGCCTTCTGCCGGATTACATCCGGTCTTGCAGCAGGCATTAACGCTTGCCATTGCGGCGAATCCTCAGGAGAAGACCCCAGGGCGCTACGCCTTGCAGGGCGATACTATTTTTATGAATGTCATGCAGTTTGCGACGCAGAGCCCAGAACAAAAGAAAGCGGAACTGCATCAGCAGTACATTGATATTCAGGTGCTATTGTCCGGTGAAGAACGCATTCTGTTCGGGATGACCGATTCTGCTCGCCAGTGCGATGAGATGCATGTTGAGGATGACTATCAGCTGTGCAGCGAGATTGCCGATGAGCAGGCGCTCGTACTGAAGCCGGGAAGATTTGCGATTTTTATGCCGGGCGAACCGCATAAACCAGGCTGTATGGTGGGGGAGCCGGGGGAAATCAAAAAGGTAGTGATTAAGGTACACGCCAGCTTATTACAAGCCTGACAGACCGTGTCGGATGGCAAGGCTTGCGCCATCCGACACTGGATAGAACAACCTAGCGCTTAAACGTTACCGCTTCCGGCTGTGTCAGATGCAGCGTAGTCTGGCTTGGCACCGTTTCAGCAATGACTCGCCCGTGACGAATGGAATAACGTGCAGGCGTCTGGCGACGAACCGCGTCAAACCCATTTTCTGCCGCTAAAATCACCAGATTTCCGGAGTTCCCCACGTTCAGACCGTAATCCTGCAGGTGCAGGGTTTTCGCACTGTGGGTAGTGACCAGGTTCAGACCATCGTTGATCTGTCCGTACCCCATCAGCTGACACACGTGTAATCCCATATGCAGTACCTGCAGCATATTCGCGGTGCCCAGCGGATACCACGGATCGAAGACGTCATCATGGCCGAAGCAGACGTTGATCTCCGCTTCCAGCATCTCTTTGACGCGCGTTACACCGCGACGTTTAGGATACGTATCAAAGCGCCCTTGCAGGTGAATATTTACCAGTGGATTCGCGACAAAGTTGATGCCGGACATTTTCAACAGGCGAAAGAGTCGGGAAGCATAGGCGCCGTTATAGGAATGCATTGCCGTGGTATGGCTGGCGGTCACGCGGTCGCCCATATTGTCGCGATGGGCCAGTGCCGCAACGGTTTCAACAAAGCGTGACTGCTCATCGTCAATTTCGTCGCAGTGCACATCGATAAGTCGGTCATATTTCTGCGCCAGAGCGAAAATTTTGTGCAGCGACTCAACGCCATATTCACGCGTAAATTCAAAGTGGGGGATCGCGCCAATGACGTCGGCACCCAAACGCACGGCCTCCTCTAATAGCGCTTCACCGTTGGGGTAAGAAAGAATGCCCTCTTGCGGGAAGGCGACAATTTGCAGCTCTATCCACGGTGCGACTTCTTGCTTCACCTCCAGCATGGCTTTCAGCGCCGTCAGCGTCGGATCGGAAACGTCAACGTGCGTGCGGACATGCTGGATGCCGTTGGCCATCTGCCACTTCAGGGTCTGCATGGCGCGCGCTTTGACGTCTTCGTGCGTGAGCATTGCCTTACGTTCGGCCCAGCGTTCAATGCCTTCAAATAACGTACCAGACTGGTTCCAGCTCGGCTCGCCTGCGGTTTGCGTGGTGTCCAGATGGATATGTGGCTCAACGAACGGTGGAATGGCTAAGCCGCCTTCGGCATCAAGTACTTCTCCCTGCGGCAATGTGGCGGTGTCCTGTGGCTCAATCCGGCTGAAGCGCCCGTTTTCAATCGTGAGCTGCCACAATCCTTCGCGTCCCTGTAAACGTGCCTGACAAAGGGTGATGTTATTATTCTGCATGGCTGACCTCTGGTGATTTAGCAAGGCTGCGATTAAAAAGTGGATTCAGCAGGATATAACTGAATACGCCGCCAAGTACGGCGTTGACGGGCACAATACCGGGAATATAGTGGCCTGCGGCAATGCCCAATGCAACGGACAGGATAGCTATCCAGTTTACGGAAATAAATTGCGCTTTGCTGAAGTCTGCATAACGGCGATGGTTTAGCAGATAGTCGGCGATGATCACTCCGCCAATGGGAGGAATTGCTGCCGACAGAAAGGTCAGCCAGCCGACAAAGTTATTGTAAAGCCATAGCGCGCACAATGTGCCGATAATACCGTTAGCCACCGACAGCGAACGGCTGGAAAGGCCGGTAATATTGGCAAAACCCAGGCCTGAGGCGTACAGCGCATTGTCGTTGGTAGTCCAGATATTCAGGCCGAGCACTACAATCGCGGGCAGCAGCAGTCCCTGGGCAATCATCACGTCGGAGATATCCGCCTGTCCAACAGCGGCGGCACCCGCCGCGCCGAAGATAAACATCAGAGAGTTACCAAGGAAAAACGCCACCATGGCAATCAGCACCGCGCCTTTGGCGTTGCGACCAAAGCGAACGAAGTCGGCGGTTAATGTTCCTGCGCTGACAAACGAGCCGACCACCAGCGCCAGGGCGGTGGAGAAATTCAGCGGTGTCTGCGGCACTATCGCTTTTAAATGGTCTAAACCGCCGACATCACTCACCGCCAGCCAGACGGAGTAGCTGCCAAGAACGACGATGGCGGGGACGGCGATAATAGATAAAACGGTCAGCGCCGAGATGCCAAAAAAGATGGTCATAGTCATCAACAGACCGGAAACTGCAATCAGGATATTGACGTCAATTCCCGTCGCTTTGCCCACCGGGATAGCAAACATGGCCACACCCACGCCAAACCAGCCTACCTGCGTACCGCCTAACAGCAGTGAGGGAAGCCATGAACCTTTCACACCAAATGAGTAACGCGCCAGAAGGTGGGTTGAGAGCCCTGTTTTTGCGCCGATAAAACCGAGAAATGCAGTGTAAATACCGAGGAGAAGATTACCGAAGAGAACTGCCAGGAAGAAATCATTATAAGAAAGACCGGTACCGAGTGTGCCACCGGTCCACATACTGGCGGAAAAAAATGTGAGACCCAACATGACAAATGTTAGTGGAACCACGCCTTTCCGCGCCGCCAGAGGGACGGGGCCCTGGCTATAATTGTTGTCCTGCGACACAACGCCTCCATGAATTTTGCCCAAAAAATCCGCCGCATAATATACAGTTCTTAGAATAAAGCAAACGATTACGTATAATCTTTACATGGTTTTTATTCATGAGGTTGATGATTGCGTTGATTTTTGGGCTCGACATTTTTAACCAATAAGAAGCGGACAAACGCCGACCAGGGTAGTGGAAAAGATTAAGTCAGTTACGCCAAATGGTAAGATTCTGCAGACACTGTCTGCGGAATTTCAATGTACTGAATATACAGCTGTATTTGTGAGCGGTTTTCGAAAAATGATACCGCATGTATTTAGTGGAGGAATATTGGCTCCCCAGCTATCAGCTTCAGGGGAGCCAAAAGTATTACACTTCCAGGTAGTTCAGAATCCCGTCTGCCGCTTTACGACCTTCGGCTATCGCGGTGACTACCAGATCCGAACCGCGCACGATGTCGCCACCGGCGAAGATTTTCGGGTTGCTGGTCTGGAAAGCGTTATCGCTACGTTCCGGGGCAATAATGCGGCCCTGTGAATCCAGCTCGACGCTGTGCTCTTTCAGCCACTCCATGCTGTGTGGGCGGAAACCAAACGCCAGGACCACCGCATCAGCCGGAACAACGTGCTCGGATCCAGCGACGATCTCCGCACGGCGGCGCCCCTTCGCATCCGGTTCGCCCATTTCAGTGCGCGCCATTTTCACGCCGCACACTTTCCCGTTGGCATTCACTTCCACACCTAAAGGCTGGACGTTGAACTGGAACTCGACGCCTTCTTCACGCGCATTTTTTACTTCGCGTTTGGAACCCGGCATGTTCTCTTCGTCGCGACGATAGGCGCAGATAACGTGCGATGCTTCCTGACGTACGGAGGTGCGCACGCAGTCCATCGCGGTATCGCCACCGCCGAGCACGACGACACGTTTGCCTTCCATGCTGATGTATGGCTCGTTGCTGCTTTCGCCAAAGCCCATCAACTGTTTGGTATTGGCAATCAGGAACGGCAGGGCATCAAACACGCCATCAGCGTCTTCGTTTTCCAGCCCGCCGCGCATCGACTGATAGGTACCGACACCAAGGAACACGGCGTCGTAATCCTTCAGCAAGTCGTTGAGCTGAACGTCGCGGCCCACTTCCACGTTCAGTTTGAACTCAATGCCCATACCGGTGAAGATTTCACGGCGCCGGGTCATGACCTCTTTTTCCAGCTTGAAGGCCGGGATACCAAAGGTCAGCAGGCCGCCGATTTCCGGGTGACGGTCAAATACCACTGCCTTCACGCCGTTGCGGGTTAGCACATCAGCACAGGCCAGGCCCGCCGGACCCGCACCGATAATTGCCACGCGCTTGTCCGTCTGGCGAACGCCGGTCATATCCGGACGCCAGCCCATCTCGAAGGCTTTATCATTGATATAGCGCTCGATATTGCCGATAGTTACTGCGCCAAACTCATCGTTCAGCGTACAGGATCCTTCACACAGTCGATCCTGCGGGCATACACGGCCACAGACTTCCGGCAAGGTGTTGGTCTGGTGCGACAATTCTGCCGCTTCAAAAATACGTCCCTCATTCGCCAACTTCAGCCAGTTCGGGATGTAGTTATGCACCGGGCACTTCCACTCGCAGTACGGGTTACCGCAGGACAGGCAGCGATCTGCCTGCGCTTTGGCCTGGCCTTCGGAAAACGGCTCGTAGATCTCGATAAATTCGATCTTACGGATCTTCAGCGGCTTCTTCGGCGGATCAACACGCTGCAGGTCGATAAATTGGTATACGTTCTGACTCATTGCTGCTACCCCTTACTGCGCCTGCACACGCAGCTCTGCTGCGCTACGACTACGGTGACCCAACAGTGCTTTCACATCACTGGATTTTGGTTTTACCAGCGCGAATTTCGCCGAGAATGCTGGCCAGTTCGCCAGGATCTCTTCGCCGTGAGAAGAGCCGGTATGCTGTACGTGCTCGGTAATCAGGCCGCGCAGGTGCTCTTCGTGGATCGCCAGCGAGTCCACGCTCAGCACTTCGACCAGTTCCGGGTTTACGCGTTTGCGGAATTCACCGTCTTCGTCGAGCACGTAGGCGAATCCGCCGGTCATGCCCGCGCCAAAGTTAACGCCGGTTTTGCCGAGAATACAGACGATGCCGCCGGTCATGTATTCACAGCCGTTGTCGCCAATACCTTCAACCACGGTGATTGCACCGGAGTTACGCACTGCAAAGCGCTCACCCGCACGACCCGCAGCAAACAGGCGACCACCGGTGGCGCCATACAGACAGGTGTTACCGATGATACTCGCCTCATGGCTACGGAAAGCAGAGCCAACCGGAGGGCGCACCGCCAGCAGGCCGCCCGCCATGCCTTTACCGACATAGTCGTTGGCATCGCCGGTCAGATACAGCTCCACGCCGCCCGCGTTCCACACGCCAAAGCTCTGGCCTGCAGTACCGCTGAAGTGCGCTTTGATCGGATCAGAAGCCAGCCCCTGATCGCCATGCGTCTGAGCGATATAGCCCGACAGCGATGCGCCGACGGAACGGTCGGTGTTGCGGATATCGAACCAGAAGGTTTTGCTCTGGCGCTCGTCGACGAACGGCTTCGCCTGCTGCAACAGCTGGGCGTTCAGCACGCCGTTATCAAACGGCGGGTTGTTCTCGGTGCAATGCAACGCTTTACCCGGATGCGGCTCGGCGGTTTCCAGCAGACGAGACAGCTCCAGCTTTTGCTGTTTGGCGGTAAATCCATCCAGCTCTTTGAGCAGATCAGTGCGGCCAATCAGGTCGACGAGACGGATTACGCCCAGTTCAGCCATCAGCTCACGCACTTCACGGGCGATGAATTCAAAGTAGTTGGTCACTTTGAACGGCAGGCCGTGATAGTGATTCTTACGCAGTTTGTCGTCCTGAGTTGCCACGCCGGTTGCACAGTTGTTCAGATGGCAAATACGCAGATATTTACAGCCCAGCGCGACCATTGGGCCGGTACCGAAACCGAAGCTCTCTGCACCCAGAATCGCCGCTTTAATGATATCGACGCCGGTTTTCAAACCGCCATCGACCTGCAGACGAATCTTGTGACGCAGACCGTTAGCCACCAACGCCTGCTGGGTTTCCACCAGACCGAGTTCCCACGGGCAACCGGCGTATTTCACCGATGACAGCGGGCTTGCGCCGGTACCGCCATCGTAGCCGGCGATGGTGATCAGATCCGCATAGGCTTTCGCTACGCCGGTGGCAATAGTGCCCACGCCCGGTTCGGAAACCAGCTTCACCGAGATCATCGCCTTCGGGTTGACCTGTTTCAGGTCGAAAATCAGCTGCGCTAAGTCCTCGATAGAGTAGATATCGTGGTGCGGCGGCGGGGAGATCAGCGTCACGCCCGGTACCGAATAACGCAGTTTGGCGATGTACGGAGTGACTTTGTCGCCCGGTAACTGGCCGCCTTCGCCGGGCTTTGCGCCCTGAGCGACTTTAATCTGAATGACATCTGCGTTGACCAGGTACGCCGGGGTTACGCCAAAGCGACCAGAAGCCACCTGCTTAATCCGCGACACTTTGTTGGTGCCGTAGCGCGCCGGGTCTTCACCGCCTTCGCCGGAGTTGGAATTACCGCCGATGCTGTTCATCGCTTCGGCCAGCGCTTCGTGTGCTTCCGGGCTTAATGCGCCGATAGACATGGCGGCGGTATCAAAGCGCTTAAACAGTTCGGTCGCAGGTTCGACGTCGTTAATACTTACGGCTTCATCGCCAGGTGTAATCGCCAGCAAATCGCGCAGCGTGGCCGCTGGGCGCTCGTTGACCAGCTTTGCATACTCCTGATAGTCGCTGTACTCGCCGCTTTGCACCGCCTGTTGTAGCGTGCGCACCACGTCCGGGTTGTAGGCGTGGTATTCGCCGCCGTGGACGTACTTCAGCAATCCTCCCTGGCTGATGGGCTTACGCGCCAGCCAGGCATGTTTGGAGAGGTTCAGCAGATCCTGCTGGAAGTCGGTAAATCCTGCGCCGCTGATGCGGCTAACCACGCCCTGGAAGCACAACGCAACCACATCATCGTGCAGACCAACGGCTTCAAACAGCTTCGAGCAGCGATAAGAGGCAATGGTCGAGATGCCCATTTTGGACATGATTTTGTACAGACCTTTATTGATGCCGTTACGGTAGTTCAGCATCACGGTCCGGTAATCTTTGGCAATCGCCTGAGTGTCGATCAGACGTCCCAATGTTTCATACGCGAGGTACGGATAGATTGCCGTCGCGCCAAAGCCGAGCAGGACGGCAAAATGGTGCGGGTCACGGGCACTGGCGGTTTCCACGATGATGTTAGCGTCACAGCGCAGGTTTTGTTCTACCAGACGTGTTTGCACTGCGCCCACGGCCATTGGCGCCGGAACCGGCAGGCGGTTTTTGGCGATGTTGCGGTCAGAGAGTACCAGCAGTACCGTGCCGTTGCGCACCATCTGTTCCGCCTTATCACACAATGCTTTGACGGTCTCTTCGAGCGTAGTTTCGGTCACGTCGAAGGTGATATCCAGGCGGTCAGCGCGATAATGCTCCTCTTTCATGGTGGTGAGCTGGGTGAAATCAGAGTACAGCAGGATCGGCGATTTAAAGCTCAGGCGGTGTGCCTGACCTTCAGCTTCGCAGAAGACGTTCATCTCACGACCAATGCTGGTGGCCAGCGACATGACGTGCGCTTCACGCAGCGGGTCGATCGGCGGGTTGGTGACCTGCGCGAACTGCTGGCGGAAGTAGTCATAAATGATGCGTGGCTGGCTGGAGAGCACGGCAAACGGGGTATCGTCACCCATTGAACCGACCGCTTCCTGGCCATTTTCGCCGAGCACGCGGATAACGGAATCCAGCTCTTCAGCGCTGTAGTTAAACTGTTTCTGATAGCTGGCAAGCGTATCATCGTCGAGTTCACGGCTGCCGACCTGATCGTCAGCCAGGTCTTCGAACGGTACCAGGCGGCGGACGTTTTTCTCCATCCACTCTTTGTACGGATGTCGGCTTTTCAGATCGTCATCGGTTTCGGCGGAGTGCAGAATGCGCCCGCTGCGGGTATCGATAACCATTAGCTCGCCGGGGCCGACGCGGCCTTTCTCTACCACTTCATCCGGCTGATAATCCCAGATCCCGACTTCAGAGGCACAGGTGATCAGCTTGTCTTTGGTGATGACGTAGCGTGCCGGACGCAGGCCGTTACGGTCGAGGTTACAGGCGGCAAAGCGACCGTCGGACATCACGATGCCCGCCGGGCCATCCCACGGTTCCATGTGCATGGAGTTAAAGTCAAAGAACGCACGCAGCTCCGGGTCCATATCCGGATTATTCTGCCATGCCGGTGGAACCAGTAAGCGCATGGCACGGATGATGTCCATCCCGCCTGCCAGCAGCAGTTCCAGCATGTTATCCATCGAACTGGAGTCTGAGCCGGTTTCGTTAACAAACGGCGCGGCGTCGTGCAAATCCGGGATCAACGGGGTCTGGAACTTATAGGTACGCGCGCGAGCCCACTGGCGGTTGCCGGTGATGGTGTTGATTTCACCGTTGTGCGCCAGATAGCGGAACGGCTGCGCCAGCGGCCAGCGCGGTACGGTGTTGGTGGAGAAGCGCTGATGGAACAGGCAGATGGCCGATTCCAGACGCAGGTCTGCGAGGTCCAGGTAGAAGCGCGGCAGATCCGCCGGCATACACAGACCTTTATAGATATTGACCAGATTCGACAAGCTACAGACGTAGAAGTCTTTGTCTTGCAGGAGGCGTTTTTCGATACGACGACGCGCAATGAACAGGCGACGCTCCATATCACGTGGACGCCAGCCCGCAGGGGCGTTAACAAAAATTTGCTCGATACGAGGCAGGGAGGAGAGCGCAATTTCACCGAGAACACCTTCGTTGGTCGGCACGTCGCGCCAGCCGACAATCGACAGGGTTTCCTGCTGTAATTCTTCTTCAACAATGCGACGAGAAGCCGCAGCCAGCTCAGGGTCTTTATTTAAAAAGATCATGCCGACGGCGTAGTTTTTGGCTAAACGCCAGCCGCGCTCTTGCGCCACGATGCGGAAAAAGCGGTCAGGTTTTTGTAACAGCAGGCCGCAACCATCGCCGGTTTTTCCATCGGCAAGAATTGCGCCACGGTGCTGCATACGGGCCAGTGCGTGTATGGCGGTACGCACTACCTTGTGGCTAGGTTCGCCTTCTATGTGGGCGATCAGGCCGAAACCACAGTTATCCCTCTCAAGGGATTTATCGTACAACATATCAGTGAACCTCCCCAGGCTCTGCGGGATCCCCATCTGGACCGTTGCGCACGGGCACACCAAGAGCATGGCGACGGGGTTTGCGTGTCATACGCTTACCTCGCATTCGCCCTCTTTATCCTTTTCGCACAGGTCAAACAAGTTTGAGGACTTGCTTCAGAGGGAATCTCAATAACTGCATAAATATGATGAGCAGGCTGCTCATCCAGAAAGCTTCCAGCGGATTTCCAAGTTATCGGGAATCCACACACAGGTCAAATGGCAATCTTATTTATGCAAAAATGTGCTATAGGGCAATTAACTTTATGAAAATGTTGAAATAAAAGGATTTTTTACATTGATTTAACCCGAGGGGAATACTCTTGGAAGTGTGATCTGTCTCACTGTCAGAAAGGCCTGATATCCCTCGTCCTCCCTTTATTTATCGAGATGTCTGGCATTTTATGCTGGTTTATAAAGTTTCGGCGTCTTAAAGATACTGTTTTTACGCTGAGAGTATAAGAAGATAAAAAAAACCGCTGAATATAAGGAAAAGTAATTAGATTTTTAGTGAATGGAATTTCAATTATTTTGATTTGTTATGCAATAAATAAAGGCTCGCCAGGGCGATTGATCCAGGTCATCGCCGACTGGGGCAAAAAATGGCAGGCTTTGGCCTCTTTTCAAGGCGCGGTCTACCAGATTATGCAGTTACAGAAATTAGTCAATATGTTTGGTGGGGATCTTTCTCGCCGTTATGGACAAAAGGTTCATAAACTCACGCTGCACGGCGGCTTTAGCTGTCCAAATCGTGATGGCACCATCGGACGTGGCGGATGTACTTTCTGTAATGTCGCCTCGTTTGCTGATGAAGCTCAACAGCATCATTCCATTGCCGAGCAGCTTGAGCATCAGGCGCAGTTGGTCAATCGCGCCAGACTCTATCTGGCCTATTTCCAGGCCTATACCAGCACCTTTGCTGAAGTACAGGTGCTGCGTTCGATGTACCAACAGGCCGTCAGCCAGGCCAGCATCGTCGGATTATGTGTTGGCACGCGCCCCGACTGTGTACCGGATGCGGTACTCGATCTGCTTTGTGAGTATAAAGACCTGGGCTATGAGGTATGGCTGGAGCTCGGTCTGCAAACCGCGCATGATAAAACTCTGCACCGTATTAACCGCGGCCATGATTTTGCCTGCTACCAGAACACCACGCGGCTGGCACGCGAGCGCGGACTGAAGGTGTGCTCGCACCTGATTGTGGGTCTGCCGGGAGAAGGGCTGGCAGAATGTCTGCAAACCATGGAGCGTGTGGTGGAGACGGGAGTCGACGGTATTAAGCTGCATCCGCTGCATATCGTGAAAGGCAGTACGATGGCGAAAGCCTGGGAAGCGGGACGGCTGAGCGGCATTGAACTGGACGACTATACGGTTACCGCCGGGGAGATGATCCGCCATACGCCGCCAGAGGTGATTTATCATCGCATTTCCGCCAGCGCGCGTCGCCCAACACTATTGGCACCTCTGTGGTGTGAAAATCGCTGGACCGGGATGGTTGAACTGGATCGTTATCTCAATGTACATGGCGTCCAGGGATCTGCTCTCGGACGACCCTGGAGCCCGCCAACAGCGTAGCGTGATGAGGGAAACCCCGCATTTCTTGCACATTCTCAAACGTCACGCCAAGAATTGAGTATTATTGTGCCAAGTTGTCGTGAAGGAACCCTCTATGAAGCAAATCCGTATGCTGGCGCAATATTACGTCGACCTGATGATGAAGTTGGGTCTGGTGCGCTTTTCGCTGCTATTAGCGCTGGCTCTGGTCGTGTTGGCAATTGTGGTGCAGATGGCTGTCACCATGGTGCTGCATGGTCAGGTAGAAAGTATTGATGTTATCCGTTCTATCTTTTTTGGTCTGTTAATTACCCCTTGGGCTGTCTACTTCCTGTCAGTGGTGGTGGAGCAACTCGAAGAGTCCCGACAACGCTTGTCACGACTGGTCCAAAAGCTGGAAGAGATGCGCGAGCGCGATCTCAAGCTCAATGTGCAGTTGAAAGATAATATTGCCCAGCTCAATCAGGAAATTGTTGAGCGCGAAAAAGCCGAAGCGGAGCGCCAGGATACGTTCGAGCAACTGAAGGTTGAAATCAAAGAGCGCGAAGAAGCGCAGATCCAGCTCGAGCAACAGTCTTCCTTTCTACGCTCTTTCCTTGATGCCTCGCCGGATCTGGTTTTTTATCGTAATGAAGATAAAGAATTTTCCGGCTGTAACCGTGCCATGGAACTGCTGACCGGCAAGAGCGAAAAGCAACTGGTGCATTTAAAACCGGCTGATGTTTACTCCCCTGAGGCGGCTGAAAAGGTAATTGAAACCGACGAGAAGGTATTCCGTCATAACGTCTCGCTCACCTACGAACAATGGCTGGACTACCCGGACGGGCGCAAAGCCTGCTTTGAAATTCGTAAAGTGCCGTACTATGACCGCGTAGGTAAGCGACATGGCCTGATGGGCTTTGGGCGAGATATTACCGAGCGTAAGCGTTA
Organism: Citrobacter meridianamericanus; assembly: GCF_041320245.1. Taxonomy (NCBI): domain Bacteria; kingdom Pseudomonadati; phylum Pseudomonadota; class Gammaproteobacteria; order Enterobacterales; family Enterobacteriaceae; genus Citrobacter; species Citrobacter meridianamericanus. The sequence goes on from NZ_CP101036.1 coordinate 549,555, forward strand.
TCAGGACGCACTTGAACGTGCCAGCCGTGATAAGACCACCTTCATTTCCACCATCAGCCACGAGCTGCGCACTCCGCTTAACGGTATTGTCGGCTTAAGCCGGATCCTGTTGGATACGGACCTGACTGCTGAGCAGGAAAAATACCTGAAAACCATTCATGTCTCTGCCGTGACGCTTGGAAATATTTTCAACGATATCATTGACATGGACAAGATGGAACGACGTAAAGTCCAGCTCGATAACCAACCTGTTGACTTCACCAGTTTTATGGCGGATCTGGAAAACCTCTCTGGCCTGCAGGCGCAGCAAAAAGGGCTGCGTTTTGTACTTGAGCCAACGTTACCGCTACCGCATAAGGTCATTACCGACGGCACGCGTTTGCGCCAGATTCTGTGGAATCTGATAAGCAACGCCGTGAAGTTTACACAGCAGGGGCAGGTGACCGTAAGGGCGCGCTATGACCAGGGCGATATGCTGCATTTCGAGGTTGAAGATTCTGGGATCGGCATTCCGCAGGATGAGCAGGATAAAATCTTCGCCATGTATTATCAGGTGAAGGACAGCAACGGTGGCAAACCGGCAACGGGAACCGGGATTGGACTGGCCGTATCGAAGCGTCTGGCGAAAAATATGGGCGGTGATATTACGGTCTCCAGCCAGGCTGGCAAAGGCTCGATCTTTACGCTGACCGTGCATGCGCCTGCGGTAGCGGAAGAGATAGAAGACGCCTTTGAAGACGATGACATGCCGCTGCCAGCCCTGAATGTGCTGCTGGTGGAAGACATTGAACTGAACGTTATTGTCGCGCGTTCTGTGCTGGAAAAACTGGGCAACAGTGTCGATGTCGCCATGACCGGGAAAGCCGCGCTGGAAATGTTCACGCCGGGCGAATATGACCTGGTGTTGCTGGATATTCAGCTACCGGATATGACCGGCCTGGATATCTCGCGCGAGCTGACGCAAAAATACCCACGTGAGGATCTGCCGCCGCTGGTTGCGCTCACCGCCAACGTCCTGAAAGATAAAAAAGAGTATCTGGACGCGGGAATGGACGACGTGCTGAGTAAGCCGCTGTCGGTTCCGGCGTTAACCGCCATGATCAAAAAATACTGGGATACCCGAAACAAAGAGGAGAGCACTGTGACATCTGAAGAGAGCAGTAAATCGCAAGCGCTGTTAGATATTCCTATGTTGGAACAATACCTCGAGCTGGTGGGACCGAAGTTAATTACCGACGGGCTGGCGGTGTTTGAGAAGATGATGCCGGGATATTTGAGCGTGCTGGAATCCAATCTGACCGCACGTGACAAAAAAGGCGTGGTTGAGGAAGGCCATAAAATTAAAGGTGCGGCAGGTTCAGTGGGACTGCGCCACTTGCAACAGTTAGCTCAGCAAATCCAGTCGCCGGATCTCCCTGCTTGGGAAGATAACGTTGCTGAATGGATTGAAGAGATGAAGCAGGAGTGGCAGCACGACGTGGCAGTATTAAAAGCCTGGGTGGCGAGCGTGGAAAAAAAATGACCCCGGCTTGACCGGGGTGCGCGAATACTGCGCCAACACCAGGGAAATCGTGGCTGCGCCGTAAATTATTATCATTGTTTACAAGGGCGCAGCCCTAATTCTCAGGCCGCACGCAGTTAAGATAGCAAATCTTAAATAATTTGTTACATGAATCAGTTAAATGTGTGAAGCGTAGCATTTAAATCATAATAACTAATATGTTTCAGCCAGTTGAGAAAGGAGTATCACGATGAAAAAAGTGGGTGTAGTCCTCAGCGGATGCGGCGTGTACGACGGTGCAGAGATCCATGAAACTGTTCTCACGCTTCTGGCCATTGCCCGCAACGGCGCACAAGCCGTCTGCTTTGCTCCGGATAAACAACAAGCGGATGTGATTAATCATCTGACCGGCGAGCCGATGCAGGAAACGCGAAATGTGCTGATTGAAGCCGCACGTATAACACGTGGTGATATCCGCCCTCTCGCTCAGGCAGTCTCAACGGAACTGGACGCGTTGATAGTGCCAGGTGGGTTTGGCGCGGCCAAAAATCTGAGCAATTTTGCCAGCCAGGGCAGCGACTGCCGGGTTGATAGCGACTTAGCCGCGCTGGCGGTGGCCATGCATCAGGCGGGTAAGCCGCTGGGTTTTATGTGTATTGCGCCCGCCATGTTACCTAAAATTTTTGACTTCCCGCTGCGTCTGACCATCGGTACTGATATCGATACGGCAGAGGTGCTGGAAGAAATGGGCGCTGAACATGTTCCGTGTCCGGTTGATGACATTGTCGTCGATGAAGACAACAAAATTGTCACCACGCCCGCCTATATGCTGGCACAGGACATCGCTCAAGCCGCGAGCGGTATCGAGAAACTGGTCTCGCGTGTTCTGGTGCTGGCTGAATGAAAAAAGGAGTTACCGCCTTTCTGCGACGTATCTTTCTGCGGGCGGTCATTGTCCTCGCCGTATTCTGGGGCGGGGGCATCGCACTTTTCAGCGTGATGCCTGTACCTTTCTCTGCGGTAATGGTTGAACGGCAACTGGGCGCATGGCTGTCCGGTGATTTTGGTTATGTGGCGCACTCGGACTGGGTGAGCATGGATGAGATCTCTGTGTGGATGGGACTGGCTGTCATTGCCGCAGAGGACCAGAAGTTTCCCGAGCACTGGGGATTCGATGTCTCCGCCATAGAGAAAGCGCTGGCGCACAACGAACGTAATGAAAACCGTATCCGCGGGGCGTCGACCTTATCGCAACAGACGGCAAAAAACCTCTTTCTGTGGGATGGGCGTAGCTGGGTGCGTAAAGGCCTCGAAGCCGGGCTTACGCTGGGTATGGAAACCGTCTGGAGCAAGAAACGTATTCTGACCGTTTACCTGAACATTGCTGAGTTTGGCGATGGGGTTTTCGGCGTGGAGGCGGCGGCGCAGCGCTATTTCCATAAGCCAGCCAGTCGGTTGAGTCTGTCTGAAGCGGCCTTGCTGGCGGCGGTATTGCCCAATCCTTTGCGTTTTAAGGCGAATGCGCCTTCTGGTTATGTGCGTAGCCGTCAGGCGTGGATTATGCGCCAAATGCGCCAGTTAGGCGGTGAGTCGTTCATGCGGGAAAATAAGCTGTATTAGTCGATGCTGCCGCTGTTTTTTGTAAGCACTGATAAGTGCAGGATATCAGGCTTCTATGTTTAAAATTTAATAAAATGAATAGGTAATATAATTCAGCTTTTCTGCGAAGCTATGTAGTTAATTTTTAAAAATCCTCTGTTTACTAAATGTTTTCCGAATTTAAGTCATATCACCTGGATCTCACTTCTTCACTGTACCGTCCGCGTTATTGTGCCCTACAAGCGAAATAGCTAATGCTAGCAATAAAGGAACCGGTATCAGTATGGTGACCATCAACATCAATGGATTAACGCTGTGCCACAAAGGCAGCGGCGGCGTCAGCCACAACACGCTGCCCGATGTCTGTAAAACACCTCCCGTTGGCGTACCGATTTCGTATGAAAATGAAGCATATTCGGCAGACCTGGTGAAAGGTACGGTCAGCGTATTTGCAGATGGCGGCAACATGATAGCCAACATGGGGTCGCAGTTTGCCCGCAGCGTATTCGACGAAGCGGGCAGCATGGGCGGCGTGAATTCCGGGACCAATAAAGCGGAGACGGAGTGGATATCGCATTCATTCGATGTGTTCTTTGAGGGAAAGCCTGCATGCCGCCTGACGGATAAGCTGTTCATGAACCACGGCAATACGGCCAATATGGCGGGCCTGATGCAGGAATATCTTCCACCGTTGCCGGAGCTGGAAGATGAGTCATATATACCACCGTGGAACAATGAAAACGAAGATGAAAAATCGGCCATGCCCTGTATCGTGATTCTGGTACATGGTGTGAATGATGTGGGTGAAGCCTACCAGAACCAGGATACGGGAATATGCGCCGGGCTGAATGAGCGGCTGGGACGCACCGATCTGCATCCGCACCTGTGGGATCCTGATGAGTTCATGATTACGGATGTGGAGGGTAAAGTTGCCCATTCACCGGTTATCCCTTTCTACTGGGGATATAAACCGGTGGACAAAGCCACCTGGGAAGCCGATCAGCAGCGTTATCGTGCTGAATTGCGCGAAAAACGGGATAAGACGGATCTGCCCTACGATACGTATCAGCAGGACAATGAAAAAATCCGCCATGCCCATAACGGCGAAAACATCGATAATCTGAACAACTGGCTGGATAAAAAAGCTTGTGCCAAAGGCGGCGGTACTTTCGCCAACGCGACTACCAGTATTCCCGATATGTTCGGGCCGGGGGCTAACGGCGCGGCGCTGGATGTAGTCGGGGCGATATCCCGCTCGAAGATGAATGACGGCGACTGGAGCCACCCAATTTATGCCAACCCACACCGTATCTACCAGGCGTATGCCGCACGACGGCTGGCGGATTTGATTCTGGCAATCCGGCGAAATAAGCCAACAGAAAAAGATACGATCAATATTGTTGCCCACAGTCAGGGCACCATTGTCACCATGCTGGCAAACCTGTGGGTGAAAGTGGAAGGCGAAGCCCCTGTGGACTGCGTAATCCTCAATAATTCCCCTTATTCACTGGAAAGCCGCACTCTGGAAAACGCCCAGCCAGGCAACCAGCAGACGGATAAGGCACGCCAGCAGACGCTGGCGCACTTCTGCCAGGTTATGGGCGATAACGCCCGGTATAACGGCGGTCAGTCCCACAGTGCAGACGAGACCGAACAGTTGTTCAGCCTGGGGTGCCTGTCAGACAGCGGGAAGGCAAAATGGGTTGCGGCAACCTACAACCGTAATAACTTCGGACTGGTCCACAACTATTTCTGCCCCAACGACCAGGTGGTGTCGATGCTGCCGGTTCAGGGGATGGGCTGGCGCGGCATCCCGGATAACATCAGTATGCAGACAGGGGGGAATTTACGCCAGCGGGCCTTCTGCAAGGATGTCAGTGTCGGTGATAAGACCGGTTATCACTTTGTGATGCCGCAAGCTAAACAGGATGACCCCGAAATTCCTGCCCAGGATGTGAAATATACGTACCAGGATGTCACCATAAGCGGCGCAGTGCTGCCGGAACCCTTCGTATTTGAGCTTCAGGGGCAAAAAGAGGGCTACAAAGCGAAGCTGACAGGTAACGACCCGGACATCGCCAGGGCGGCAAGGAAAGCGGAAGACTTCCCGGAAGAGATGCTGGAAGTACCGGATACGGCGGCGTTCCGCTACCTGCACAACGATAAGCCACTGAATGCAGCGCAGCTTGCCGAACTGAGCGCACGTCACCGGATGGATGTTGTCAGCGGTCGGGTGGAAGGCGATTACGGCCCGTCGCAGCAACTGAGAGTAAAGCGTTATGCGAATGACGACGAACTGGATGTGGTGGCAAATTATAAGGCGACTTACAGCCAGCACTCGTCAGTGGTGTGCAGCCCGGATGTACAGGTGCAGGCGGTGCCGTATGACCTGGCGATCGGGAGTAACGAGGCGTTTTCAGATGAGGCTTTCTGGAAGGGGTTGTTATTACAAGCGGACTGGCGCAGGCCGGGAAATCCTGATGGAGATACAAAGGAATATTACGCCAAAGGAATCTTGCCCAGAGCCATCAAGCCAATGATGAACAAGCCTGAAACAGGTGAAAAGCCAATGCCAACAGGGAAAAATGGTGTGGTGAATGATTATGGCCCTCGCCAGAAAGTAAAACCCGGCGACAAACGGAATACAGGAAACCAGGTGGTGGATAACCTTCAGTGGGATATGCCGGAGCCACAGGTCTGAACAGGAAAATCAGAAATGAAAATAACTCACTTTACCGCAGTCATGCTGGGTATCAGCCTGCTGACGGCATGCCACGCGGATAACCGCAAATCACGGAAACCACCCACTCAGGTGGTTTACCGGTTTGACGATCACCGTTATCTGGAACTGGAAGGTTTTTATTGCGAAGGCGCGCTCTGGTACAACGATACACATAGGGGGATCCGTGCGGAAGTAGTGGCGCGCGATACACCCATTTTCAGGGTTTCAACGTTCAAATATATCCATCCGTCGGAAAGATATATTGCCATTCCCTGGGATGATATATCAGGCATTTTAATTTCCCGCAATTACGGTCAGACCTGGGGAACGGCACGATTCTCTCCCGGAGGGGGAGCTAAACGTTATGGTAGTTGGCATCCCATCCGTGAAAATGTTGACTCCTTCACGGTAGTCAACGACCAGGGTTTTCTGCTGACCAGACAGGGCGATCTGTATATAAGCTCAAAACCTTTTGACGATCCCCGCCTTCAGCCGGGTGGCGAAGGTATCAATTATGTTTATGACGGAGTAAAGCACCACCTCCGCCCGAGGGACAATGGTACAAACGATAACAGCTACTGGGGAAAAAATTATACTTCATGGGCATCAGTAAGTAGACCGAATGGCTGGTTAACTTTTTCAGAGGAAACAAACTGGCAGGGCATCCCCAATAAAGTCCCGGAAGTCAAAAACTACACCGGCTGGGATCATATGCGCTGCGACCCTGATTTGGGATTGCCCGCATCAGAGCGTGGGAAATAAGTGCACTGCATTCGAGCTTTTACCCATAGCGGGGCCTCTTTATCCTCAATTTTTCAGGTCACAGCCTACAGCTATTTGATGCTCAGGTTGCATTGTCTGAGTATCCTTGCAGGATGAAAAGAAAAAGGACTAATCTTCATCGAACCCTGAATTAAACAGGGCGATCACCGCTGCCAGGGCTTCAACTTCCTGTGGACCCGTGGCTTCGACTTCAATCTGACGCCCTTTAGCGGAATCCAGCATCAGCAGAGCGATAACGCTGTTTGCCTCGGCTTCCGTTCCTTCATCATTACGCAGCAAAACTTCTGCTTCAAAGCCCTGCATCAGTTCAAACAGTTTCATTGCTGGGCGGGCATGCATGCCCAGCTTGTTCGTGATTTCAACAGTTTGCTTCACGGTCATGATTTACGTTTTTCCAGCGTACGATGGCGTGACTGCACGTTTTTACCGCGTGAGCGGAAATAGTCTGCCAGCTGCTCTGCAATATACACCGAACGGTGTTTCCCGCCGGTACAGCCGATGGCTACGGTGAGGTAGCTGCGGTTGTTGGTTTCCAGCATGGGTAACCATAGCTCAAGATAGCTGCGCGTCTGGTAGATAAAATTGTGTACTTCTGTGTGCCTGTCGAGGAAGGCGGCGACGGGTCGGTCAAGACCGGTCATCGGGCGCAGCTTCGGATCCCAGTGTGGGTTAGGCAGGAAACGCACGTCAAACACGTAATCCGCGTCAATGGGAATGCCGTGTTTGAAACCAAAGGATTCGAATACCATCGTCAATTCGCGTTCGCGTTTGCCCAGCAGTCGGGTACGCAACATTTCCGCCAGTTCGTGCACGGACATTTCGGAGGTATCAACGATCAGGTCAGCGCGAGAGCGCAAGGGCTCCAGCAGGTCGCTTTCCTTATCGATAGCGCTTTCCAGAGATAAGTTCTTGCTGGAGAGTGGGTGCAGGCGACGCGTGTCGCTGTAGCGACGAATCAGGGTGTTCCGATCGGCGTCAAGGAACAGCAGCTGTGGTGAGAAGCCTTCAGGCAGATTGTTCATTGCCTGCTCGAAAATCTCCGGGGACTCAGGCATGTTGCGCACATCAATGCTGACGGCTGCAGAAATCTGGCGATCGGCCAGAGTACGAGCCAGATCGGGCAACAGCACTACGGGAAGGTTATCCACGCAGTAAAAACCCATATCTTCCAGCGCACGCAAGGCGACAGATTTGCCTGACCCCGAACGACCGCTGACGATCATCAGTACCATGTACTGTTTCTCCTCACAACGACAAAAAAGGATGCCATTGGGTTGTTATGCTTCATCCTGTCCACCTTCGGTGTCCGTGATGATTTGATACAACTCCTGGTCACTCTGTGCGGCGCGCAGGCGACGGCAGATTGTTTTATCTGCCAGACGTTTGGCGACCAGTGACAACGTATGCAAATGCGTCTTGGTTTGGTCCGCCGGTACCAGCAGAGCAAAAAGCAGATCGACGGGTTGATTATCGATGGCGTCAAAAGCGATAGGCGTTTCAAGTTGCACAAACACGCCTACTGCGCGCATCGTGTCTTCTTCCAGCTTTCCGTGCGGGATAGCAATACCATTCCCGATGCCGGTACTACCCATTTTTTCACGCGTTAAAATAGCTTCAAATACCAACTGAGAAGGCAAGCTGAGCTGCTTTGCCGCCAGTTCACTGATGATTTCCAGTGCGCGTTTCTTGCTTTGGCAGTGAACTGCCGCGCGTGTACATTCCTGGTTAAGAACATTGCTCAGTTGTAGAGTCGTATCGTTATTTGTCATAATTTCACCTAAGCGCTAACTGTACAAATGGCCTGTTGTGCTACACAACAGGCCGTCCTGCACCCGCTAACTGCCCGGACAAGTTAGTGCTGTTTCAGTTTATCTTTATGTTTTGTTAATTGCCGAGCCAGTTTATCAATTAAACCGTCAATGGCGGCGTACATATCCTGACCTTCCGCACTGGCATGAATTTCGCCACCGTTCACATGCAGTGTTGCGTCCGAGATATGTGTAACCTTCTCCACTTTCAACACAATATAGACCTGATTAATCCGGTCGAAATATTGTTCGAGCTTGGCGAATTTTGTATTAACAAAATCGCGCAGGGCTTCCGTGATTTCGACGTTGTTTCCAGTGATGTTGAGCTGCATAGTGTCTTCCTTATCGGTTGGGTCAGACCAGCTGTTTGCGCTGGTTAGACGGCGGAATGGATAAAGACTCTCGGTACTTCGCAACGGTGCGGCGTGCCACCATGATACCCTGTTCTGACAACATAGAGGTTAACTTGCTGTCGCTCAGCGGTTTCGCGGGGTTTTCCGCAGCAATTAATTTCTTCACCAGCGCACGGATCGCCGTGGATGAGGCTTCGCCTCCGCCTTCAGTGTTAACGTGACTGGAAAAGAAATACTTCAATTCAAAAATGCCGCGCGGACTGTGCAGATACTTTTGCGTGGTCACTCGGGAAATGGTCGATTCGTGCATCTCGACGGCCTGGGCGATATCCGCCAGCACCATCGGTTTCATAAACTCTTCGCCTTGCTCAAAGAAGGCTTGCTGCTGTTCAACGATGCAGCGGCTGACGCGCAGCAGCGTATCATTGCGGCTTTCCAGGCTTTTAATCAGCCACTTCGCATCCTGCAGATTACTACGAATAAACTGGCTGTCGGCATCGTTGCGCGCGCTGTTGCACATGGCGGCGTAGTGCTGGTTAATCTGCAGCCGTGGAATGCTGTCACCGTTGAGTTCGACCACCCAGCGATCGTTATGCTTACGCACCAGTACATCTGGAATGACGTACTCTGGCTCACCGGTCTGGATAGACTGCCCGGGTCTTGGGTCCAGAGACTGAATAAGGTTAACGGCCTCTTTCAGCACCTCTTCTTTCAGTCGGGTCACGCGCATTAGCGTGCGGAAGTCATGGTTGGCTAGCAGATCGAGGTGATCGCTGATGATCAGGGACGCTTCTTCCAGCCACGGCGTGGCTTTATCAAACTGTGAAAGTTGGATCAGTAAGCAGTCGCGGAGATCTTTGGCCGCTACGCCCACGGGATCAAAACGCTGAACGCGTTTAAGCACGGCTTCGATTTCATCCATACCGATGTCGTCATCGCCCATGCTTTCGAGAATATCGTCCAGAGTTACGGTGAGATAACCGGTTTCGTCTACCGCATCAACAATGGATGTCGCAATAGCGCGATCGGTATCTGAGAACGGGGTCAGCTCCACTTGCCACATCAGGTAATCCTGCAGCGATTGCGTGGTCTCACCCTGATACACAGGCAGTTCGTCGTCGATGTAATCCCCGCTGGTACCCGAAGGCGTACCGGCGGTGTAAATTTCATCCCAGCTGGCGTCAAGCGGCAGCTCTTCTGGCATCTCTTTTTGTTCAAGAGCATCTGCAGTGTCGAGTGATTCGCTGTCCTGTTTTTCCTGGGTATCAATTTCGTCGTGAAGATCGGTTTGCTCGAGCAGTGGGTTACTTTCCAGCGCTTGCTGAAGTTCTTGCTGAAGTTCCAGCGTGGACAGCTGCAACAGACGGATAGCCTGTTGTAGCTGAGGCGTCATCGCCAGTTGTTGGCTAAGCCTGAGTTGCAAACCTTGCTTCATGTTCAGAGTTTTTCTCTCCTGCGGTGACGTGAAGTCTTCTACCCTATCAGAGTCTGAAGTCTTCCCCAAGGTATACGCGCTTCACGTGCTCATCCTGCAGTATTTCTGTTGGCGTACCGTGCGCGATCAGGTGGCCCTGACTCACGATGTAGGCGCGCTCACACACTGCCAGCGTTTCGCGGACGTTGTGGTCGGTAATCAGCACGCCAAGCCCGCTGTCGCGCAGGTGTTCGATGATCCGTTTGATATCAATAACCGAAATCGGGTCAACACCGGCAAACGGTTCATCCAGCAGGATAAATTTCGGATTAGCGGCCAACGCGCGGGCGATCTCCACGCGGCGTCGTTCGCCACCGGATAGCGACTGTCCCATGCTGTCACGCAGGTGTTCGATGTGGAATTCTTCCATCAGTTCGTTGGCGCGATCTTCCCGCTGCTCGCTGGTCAGATCGTCACGAATCTGCAGCACCGCCATCAGGTTATCAAACACGCTCAAGCGGCGAAAAATTGACGCTTCCTGCGGTAAGTAGCCAATGCCGCGACGTGCGCGCGCATGCAAAGGCAGCAGGCTGATATCTTCGTCATCAATGATAATGTTGCCCGCATCGCGCGGGACAATGCCGACCACCATGTAAAAGGTCGTCGTCTTGCCCGCGCCGTTAGGACCGAGCAGACCGACTATCTCCCCGGAGTTGACGGTCAGACTGACATCTTCCACCACGCGGCGGCCTTTATAGGCTTTTGCAAGGTTCTTTGCAGTTAATGTTGCCATAACGAATCAGTTACCTTTTTTCTCTGCCGGAGCCTTGGCCTTGTTTTTGTCCTGCAACTGCGACGGAACCAGAACGGTGGTGACGCGCTTGCCTTTCTCGCTGAAGGCCTGCATTTTCTGCTCTTTTACCAGATAGGTGATCTTATCGCCGGTAATGTTGCTATCGAGTTGTTCCAGGTAGGCGTTACCGGTCAGGATGACGAGATCCTTCGCCAGTTCATAGTGCATGTGTGAGGCGCGACCTTTAACCGGTTTACCGTTGTCCTGCATCTGGTAGAAGGTTGCGGGATTACCGTAGCCATCAATAATCTCTTTGCCCTGTTCGCCACCAGGGCGGGTCACAACGACTTTATCGGCGTTAATTTTGATGGTGCCCTGAGTCATCACCACGTTGCCAGTAAAGGTGACAACATTGCCCTGCATATCGAGCGACTGCGTGTCAGACTCAATATGGATCGGCTGCTCGGTATCGCCGGTGACGGCAAATGCCGGAATGCTGGCGGCCAGAAGTGTGCTGGCAAGCATAAGGTTAAGGCTGAGTTTGTTTGTTTTGAATTTCATATGAGGTTCTAACCTTTTCAATCAGCTCGGCGTTCTTGCTGCGTAAGTTACCGCGCATCTTCAGTCCGCTGGAGTTAAATGTTGTGCCATATAACGTGACAAGATCATCGGAAGTGACGTCTTGTGTCACCAGGTTAATCTGCGCGTTATCGGTGGTAATTCTGCGTAGTTGAGAGTCAGGCACCAGAGCGTTGACTTCAACATGGCCGTACAGATACAGCATGCGATCGTTGGTCAATTTGGCTTTATCTGCCTTGATCGACCAGGTCGGTACTTTATCCTTATCAAACGTGGTTAATACCGGTTGAGTAAACCAGGAAACCGCTTGTTCTGAATAATATTCAACGTGTTGCGCGATCAAGTTATAGCTCAGCGCGCCTTCCGGGCTATACACGAGGGTATCAGTATGTTCGCTCTTATAGGTTGGCTCATTGTTATTGACGACAGCCTGAGTGGTGTCGTCTTTGTCTGCCAGATTAATACCAATCATCACAAGGACAGCCAGCGACAGTAGAATGATAACCCAACGTCTGGTTTTGCTCATATCGATTGCCCTTTGGCCTCGTCCAGTTTGCCCTGTGCCAGCAGTAATAAATCGCAGACTTCACGCACAGCGCCGCGTCCCCCGTCAATACGGGTGACATAATCTGCCCGCGGGATCAGCAAAGGGTGAGCATCCGCCACCGCCACGCTTAATCCCACTTGTGCCATCACCGGCCAGTCGATCAGATCGTCGCCAACGTAGGCGACATTTTCGGGCGCGACCGCCAGTTTGTTCAGTAGATCGCTAAAGGCGACCAGTTTATCTGACTGTCCCTGATACAGGTGCGTGATCCCCAATGTGGTACAGCGATCTTCTACAAGTTTAGCCTTTCGTCCGGTAATAATGGCAACCTCAATACCGGAAGTGAGCGCACAGCGAATGCCGTAACCATCGCGGACGTTAAATGCCTTCAGCTCTTCACCGTTATTACCCATATAAATCAGACCATCAGACAGCACGCCATCCACATCCAGGATCAGCAAACGGATGTTTTCTGCCCGGGTGATAACGTCTGCGCTGACGGGTCCATAACAGGTCGCAAGCGACGCACCTGCTTTACTCATTTTGTTTATCCTTGAGTTTCTTACACTACACCTGCACGCAGCAGATCATGCATATGTAACACACCGAGTAACTGGTCGCCATCAGCAACCATTACCGAGGTGATATGGCGGGACTGCATTAAGTTCAGGGCATCGACGGCAAGAATGCCCGGACGCACGCGAATGCCTCCTGGGGTCATCACATCGGCAATGCCTAACTGGCGGACATCAACGCCCATATCGAAGACGCGACGTAAATCGCCATCGGTAAAAATACCGTCAATCTTCATGGCATCATCGCAAATGACGGTCATGCCGAGATTTTTACGCGTGATCTCAACCAGAGCGTCACGCAGGCTAGCGCTTTTATTTACATGCGGGATCTCATCACCCGTATGCATAATATCGTTAACGCGCAGCAAAAGCTTACGGCCCAGAGCGCCGCCGGGATGAGATAACGCAAAATCTTCTGCAGTAAAGCCACGCGCTTTTAATAATGCCACGGCAAGCGCATCGCCCATCACCAGCGTTGCGGTCGTGCTGCTGGTCGGTGCCAGACCTAACGGGCAGGCTTCTTTAGGCACTTTAACACACAGATGCACATCTGCCGCACGCGCCATGCTGCTTTCCGGACGACCGGTCATGCAGATAAGCGGTACGTGAAGACGTTTTAACACAGGGATCAACGCCGCTATCTCATTGGATTCACCGGAATTAGAGATGGCGATGACCACATCCTGCGGCGAGACCATGCCCAGATCGCCATGTGCGGCTTCGCCGGGGTGTACGAAAAAAGAGGGCGTGCCGGTGCTGGCAAACGTGGCCGCCATTTTCCGCCCGATATGACCGGATTTCCCCATCCCCATCACCACAACCTTACCCGAGCAACTGAATATTTTCTCACAGGCGAGGGTAAAATTTTGGTTGATGTACTGATCAAGCTCCGCCAGGCCTTCACGTTCAATTGCCAGGACTTCCTTGCCTGCTTGCTGAAAGTCAAAACCCGGTTGCAACTCTAAGTGCGACATAATGCGTTTCCAGTTATCCAACGAGAATTGGCGATAACCAATACAGCATCGCCAGCCATATGATAAAACCGCCGGTCAGCAGCGCACCCGCACCGCGACCAATCTTGCGCGAACGTCGCCAGCAGAGTAATGCAAATATAACGCTCACCAGCAGCATAACGCTGTAGTCACGGACGAAGGCCATCGGATTGACCTCGCCCGGTGTAATCAAGGCGGGCAGCCCGAGCACGATAACAATATTAAAAATGTTCGCGCCGATAATGTTGCCGACGGCAATATCGTTTTCACCTTTACGCAGACCCGCAATCGCCGTTGCCAGTTCCGGCAGGCTGGTACCAATGGCGACTACCGTCAGCCCAATGGTGAGTTCGCTCATGGCGAAGTAGTTCGCCAGTACAGTAGCGTTATCCACTACCATACGCGTGGCCATTGGCATAATAATCAGCGCAATACCCAACCACAAAAATGCGACGGGTAGCCCGCCTTCGCGGGGAAGCTCAGCTACCTGCTCGCGGGTCAGGCTGTCATTGCCTTGTCGTTCGGCCAGACGGGCGATTTTAACAATGAATAGCAGCCATAGCACGGCCAGAAGCAGAAGAAAGAAACCGTCACTGCGGCTCAACTGCCCGTCATACAGAACTGATGCGGCTAAAATACTTACCAGCAACATTAGCGGTAATTCGCGACGCAGAACATCAGAATGCACGGTAAAAGGATGAATCAGCGCCGACAAGCCAAGAATAAGCAAGATGTTGGTGATGTTAGAGCCAATGGCGGTACCGACGGCTAAATCGAGTTGCCCGTTCATTGACGCGGCAACGGAGACGATGATCTCGGGTAACGATGTACCAATGCTGACCACGGTCATCCCGATAATGATGGGGGGAATACCGAAGTTTCGACATAAAATGGATGCGGCAAACACCAGACGGTCGGCGCCGTAGACCACCAGAAGTAAACCAATTATTAACAGCGCCGTCGCTAAAAGCATCTAAAGTCCTTTCTTCAGGTATACTCGCCGGTCCACTTGAAGGGTTTCTGGAAGCCGTAACGAAGTCTTAATTTTGACTTTATGCGGCTAAAAAGTAAAACAAATGCCAGCTTTCGCTAACCAGGACAGGCAATAATCTGTAAATATGTTGGGTTCAGGGCTAAATTGAGCGCCAAACTCTTCGATCAACGAGGCAATAGTAAAGGATGAATCAATGGGTCAGTCTGTGGCGAATCTAGTCGATATGCGCGATGTCAGCTTTTCCCGAGGTGACCGCTGCATCTTTGATAATATTTCCCTGACGGTGCCGCGCGGTAAGGTGACGGCGATCATGGGGCCATCAGGCATCGGCAAAACGACGCTGCTGCGTCTGATTGGCGGACAAATCTCCCCGAATAAGGGCGAGATCCTGTTTGACGGCGAAAACGTCCCAGCCATGTCCCGTTCGCGTTTATTTACCGTGCGTAAGCGTATGAGCATGCTGTTTCAGTCTGGTGCGCTGTTTACCGACATGAACGTGTTTGACAACGTCGCATATCCGTTGCGCGAACATACAACGCTACCTGCGCCGCTGTTGAAAAGCACGGTAATGATGAAACTCGAGGCCGTCGGGCTGCGGGGCGCGGCAAAATTAATGCCTTCTGAATTATCCGGTGGGATGGCGCGTCGCGCTGCGTTAGCGCGTGCTATCGCGCTGGAGCCTGACCTCATTATGTTTGATGAGCCGTTCGTTGGCCAGGATCCCATTACCATGGGCGTGCTGGTGAAGCTGATTTCAGAACTGAACAGCGCACTGGGCGTCACCTGTGTGGTGGTTTCTCATGATGTGCCAGAGGTGCTGAGTATTGCGGATTACGCCTATATAATGGCGGACAAAAAAATTGTGGCCTACGGTAGTGCTCAGGCGCTGCAAGAAAATGCCGATCCGCGAGTGCGTCAGTTCCTCGACGGCATTGCCGATGGACCGGTTCCGTTCCGTTACCCGGCGGGTGACTACCATATCGATTTACTCTAAACAGGGAGTTAAGCCACCCATGTTGTTAAATGCGCTGGCATCACTCGGACATCGGGGAATAAAAACCCTCAGGACGTTCGGGCGAGCCGGATTAATGTTGTTCAATGCGGTTGTCGGCAAACCGGAGTTTCGCAAACATGCGCCGCTGCTGATACGCCAGCTCTATAATGTCGGCGTCTTATCGATGCTGATCATTATTGTTTCAGGCGTGTTCATCGGTATGGTGCTGGGATTGCAGGGATACCTGGTGCTGACGACCTACAGCGCGGAAACCAGCCTCGGTATGCTGGTGGCGCTGTCATTGCTACGTGAGCTGGGGCCGGTGGTTGCGGCACTGTTGTTCGCTGGGCGGGCCGGTTCGGCCTTAACTGCAGAGATTGGTCTGATGCGAGCGACCGAGCAGCTTTCCAGTCTGGAAATGATGGCCGTCGATCCACTGCGCCGGGTGATCTCTCCACGTTTTTGGGCCGGTGTCATTTCATTGCCGCTGCTGACGATTATATTTGTCGCCGTGGGGATCTGGGGTGGTTCACTGGTTGGCGTAAGCTGGAAAGGTATTGATGCCGGCTTTTTCTGGTCGGCTATGCAAAATGCCGTCGACTGGCGTCTGGACCTGGTCAACTGTCTGATTAAGAGCGTGGTGTTCGCCATTACGGTCACATGGATTGCATTGTTCAATGGTTATGATGCGATCCCGACCTCTGCCGGGATTAGCCGGGCAACGACACGCACCGTTGTGCACGCCTCTCTTGCCGTTTTGGGGCTGGATTTTGTGCTGACCGCACTGATGTTTGGGAATTGAGTTCATGCAAACGAAAAAAAATGAAATTTGGGTCGGGTTATTCCTGCTGGTGGCGCTGTTGGCTGCGCTGTTTGTCTGCCTGAAGGCGGCGAACGTTACCTCCATGCGTACTGAACCGACTTATACGATTTATGCGACTTTTGATAACATCGGCGGCCTGAGAGAGCGTTCTCCGGTGCGGATTGGCGGGGTCGTCGTTGGACGCGTAGCGGACATCTCGTTAGATCCGAAAACGTACCTGCCGCGCGTGACGCTGGAAATCGAATCGCGTTTTAACCATATTCCTGACACCAGTTCTCTGAGCATCCGTACTTCCGGTCTGCTGGGCGAGCAGTATCTGGCACTGAACGTGGGTTTTGAAGATCCTGAGTTGGGAACGTCTATCCTCAAAGATGGCAGTACGATTCAGGACACGAAATCTGCGATGGTACTGGAGGATATGATTGGTCAGTTCCTTTACAACAGCAACAGTAAAGGTGACGACAATAAGAATTCTGGCGATGCGCCAGCCGCAACTGAAGGCAATAATGAAGCCACTACGCCTGCGGGCGCAACGAAATAATCTCAGGAGAATCGACGTATGTTTAAACGATTGATGATGGTGGCTATGCTTGTCATTGCCCCACTTAGCGCGGCAACCGCAGCGGACCAGACGAATCCGTATAAACTGATGAATGAGGCCGCGCAGAAGACGTTTGACCGTCTGAAGAACGAACAACCTAAAATTCGTTCCAACCCGGATTACCTGCGTCAGGTTGTCGATCAGGAACTGTTGCCTTATGTGCAGGTTAAATATGCTGGCGCGCTGGTACTGGGCCGTTACTACAAAGATGCCACTCCCGCTCAGCGTGACGCCTATTTCGCCGCATTCCGTGAATATCTGAAGCAGGCTTACGGTCAGGCGCTGGCGATGTACCATGGCCAGACCTATCAGATTGCCCCAGAGCAGCCGCTGGGCGATGCGACTATCGTTCCTATCCGCGTAACTATCATCGATCCAAACGGTCGTCCTCCGGTGCGTCTGGATTTCCAGTGGCGTAAAAATTCTCAGACCGGTAACTGGCAGGCGTATGACATGATTGCTGAAGGCGTAAGTATGATCACCACCAAACAAAATGAGTGGAGCGACCTGCTGCGTACGAAAGGTATTGATGGCCTGACTGCTCAGTTGAAATCAATTTCTCAGCAGAAAATTACTCTGGAAGAGAAAAAATAATGACGCAATCACTCACCTGGACGCGTGAAGGCGACAAGCTGGTGCTGGTGGGCGAGCTGGATCAGGACGTATTAAATCCATTATGGGATGCACGAGTTGAGGCGATGAAGGGAGTATCCTGCATCGACCTGAACCAGGTTTCCCGGGTCGATACCGGTGGTCTGGCATTACTGCTGCACTTGATTAATCAGGGCAAGCAGCAGGGGAACAGTGTTTCGCTCGCTGGCGTTAACGATAAAGTGTACACGCTGGCGCAGCTTTACAATTTGCCTGACGACGTTCTTCCGCGTTAATTTTTTCAGGCCGGATAAGGGCTTGTGCCGTCATCCGGTAACCCCTCTGCGAGGGATCTGCCTCTAAAGCCTTGTCTGATTTATCAGCGAGGCTTTTTGCTTATTTATGACAGCGCCACTTTGCTCTAAGATGTTGGGCTGTTTTCACTATCTGACGAATGAAGAGCCCATGGAAAATAATGAAATTCAGAGCGTGCTGATGAATGCACTCTCCCTCCAGGAAGTCCACGTTTCTGGCGACGGCAGTCACTTTCAGGTTATTGCCGTGGGTGAGATGTTTGAAGGCATGAGCCGGGTCAAGAAGCAGCAAACAGTCTATGGCCCGTTGATGGAGTACATTGCGGACAACCGCATTCATGCCGTGTCGATTAAGGCCTTTACCCCAGCAGAATGGGCGCGCGATCGCAAACTTAACGGTTTTTGAGCTACGGGTGATGTGCCGGTAGCGAAGATAAATTCTTAACAGAGAACAGAATAATGGATAAATTTCGTGTTCAGGGGCCAACCAAGCTCCAGGGCGAAGTCACAATTTCAGGCGCAAAAAATGCTGCACTGCCGATCCTGTTTGCGGCGCTGCTGGCTGAAGAACCTGTAGAGATCCAAAACGTCCCGAAACTTAAGGACGTTGACACCTCAATGAAGCTGCTGAGCCAGCTGGGTGCGAAAGTTGAACGTAATGGTTCGGTGCACATTGATGCGCGCGACGTGAACGTTTTCTGTGCGCCGTACGATCTGGTGAAAACCATGCGTGCGTCCATCTGGGCGCTCGGGCCGCTGGTTGCTCGCTTTGGCCAGGGCCAGGTTTCACTGCCGGGCGGCTGCACCATCGGTGCGCGTCCGGTTGACCTGCACATTACCGGTCTGGAGCAGTTAGGCGCGACAATCAAGCTCGAAGAAGGCTATGTGAAAGCGTCCGTTGATGGCCGCCTGAAAGGCGCGCACATCGTCATGGACAAAGTAAGCGTCGGTGCGACTGTTACTATCATGTGCGCAGCAACGCTTGCCGAAGGCACGACCATCATCGAAAACGCCGCACGTGAGCCGGAAATTGTCGATACCGCGAATTTCCTGATTGCGCTGGGTGCGAAGATCACCGGTCAGGGTACCGATCGCATTACTATCGAAGGCGTAGAACGTCTTGGTGGCGGCGTTTACCGCGTTCTGCCAGACCGTATCGAAACCGGTACCTTCCTGGTCGCAGCGGCAATTTCTCGTGGCAAAATCATCTGCCGTAATGCACAGCCAGACACGCTGGATGCCGTTCTGGCGAAGCTGCGTGATGCGGGGGCGGATATCGAAGTCGGCGACGACTGGATAAGCCTCGATATGCACGGTAAACGTCCGAAAGCGGTCAATGTGCGCACTGCGCCGCATCCGGCGTTCCCAACCGATATGCAGGCTCAGTTCACGCTGCTGAACCTGGTGGCAGAAGGGACGGGCTTCATCACGGAAACCGTGTTTGAGAATCGCTTTATGCATGTGCCTGAGCTGAGCCGTATGGGCGCTCATGCAGAAATCGAAAGCAATACTGTGATTTGCCACGGCGTGGAAACGCTCTCTGGCGCACAGGTTATGGCGACCGATCTGCGTGCATCCGCAAGCCTGGTCCTCGCAGGATGTATTGCTGAAGGGACGACGGTAGTCGACCGTATTTATCATATCGATCGCGGCTATGAGCGTATCGAAGATAAGCTGCGCGCGCTGGGCGCAAACATTGAGCGCGTGAAAGGCGAGTAATCGTCTACGTCTCTTGTAACCCCCAGTTCAGTTGGCCGGGGGTTACTGCTCAATGTTCATTCCGGATTCTGTTTCTCTCTGCGACTCCTCATCATCCGCGTTCTGTCAATGAACTCATGCGTTTTGGCATCGTGATAGCGTGACGGCCAAATCACCCAGGGATCAGTTCCCAGTGCCCGGGCGATAATCAACTCACCTTTTGGCCATGGCCTGGTTAACGCATTGGCCAGCGTTGATGAGCTCAACCCATTCTTACGTGATTCAGCGGCCATTGAGGTTCCTTTCTTGCGCAGTCCGGCGATGATGTCGGCCGGATGCCAGTCAATCAGCTTGCTTTCCATAAATTCATCTCTCCTTTGGTTAACGACTTACGGTTCCACGATCGGTTGTGGCAACACTATAACTCCCGGAGAATGAATGTTCTAAAATGTTCACTTAAAGAGCGTGTACATTCAGAATATATCAAGGTTATTTGTTGTTTTTAGGAAGGTTATATTTGTTATTGGAGTTTATAAGAACATCCCGTGCAAGGCACGGGATGATAAAGGAGGGGGCTGGAAGGAATTAACGGTCGCGCTGTACGGCGATATGCGCCAGACCAATCAGCGCTTCTCTCCACGGCGTATCTGGTAGCACCTGTAACGCAGCGATGGCTTTATCAGCCTCTTCTTCTGCACGTTGGCGAGTCCACTCCAGAGAACCACAGGCGTTCATCGCTTCCAGAACCGGCTCCAGAAGGTGACGGCCATTACCTTGCTCAATGGCCTGGCGGATCATTTGCGCTTGTTCTGGCGTACCGTGGCGCATGGCATGCAGCAGCGGCAGCGTAGGTTTGCCTTCGTTGAGGTCATCACCAACGTTTTTACCCAGTTGCTCGCCATCTGCGCTGTAATCCAGCAAATCGTCAATTAACTGGAAAGCTGTACCGAGATAACGGCCGTAATCCTGCAATCCTTTCTCTTGTTCTTCGCTGCAACCAGCCAGAATGCCAGAGCATTGGGCCGCCGCCTCAAACAAACGCGCGGTCTTACTGTAGATGACGCGCATATAGTTTTCTTCAGTGATGTCCGGGTCGTTGACGTTCATCAACTGTAAGACTTCACCTTCGGCGATGACGTTGACCGCTTTCGACATGACTTCCAGCACTTTCAGCGAACCGAGGCTGGTCATCATCTGAAAAGCACGGGTATAGATAAAATCGCCGACCAGCACGCTGGCCGCATTACCAAAGGCCGCATTCGCCGTGGCTTTCCCGCGACGCATGTCAGATTCATCCACAACATCGTCGTGTAACAGGGTCGCGGTGTGGATAAACTCGATCAGGGCCGCAATCGTAACGTGTGCATTTTCCTGGTAGCCAACGGCACGCGCGGCGAGTACGGCGATCATTGGGCGAATGCGTTTTCCGCCGCCGCTAACGATGTAGTACCCCAGTTGATTGATCAACTGGACGTCGGAATTGAGCTGTTCAAGGATTGTCGCATTGACCCCCGCCATATCTTGCGCGGTTAACTCATTGATTTTTTCTAAATTCATCGCAAAAGCCGGGCTTCTCGCCCCGATTACCTTACTGTATGAAAAGGTAACGTCGGGTTTAGGGTTATAAATATATGCTGATTGTACTGAAAAAACGCCGTAGATAAACGTTACCGTACGTGTTGTGTTTTTTTTCTTCATGTATTGACGGTAGCACTTGTCAAAGGCTCGCGTTTTGCGTAATATTCGCGCCCTATTGTGAATATTTATAGCGCACTCTGAATCATCAAAAAGGTGTGCGCGGAAGCGGAGTTTTTTATGTACGCGGTTTTCCAAAGTGGTGGTAAACAACACCGAGTAAGCGAAGGTCAGACCGTTCGCCTGGAAAAGCTGGACATCGCAACTGGCGAATCTGTTGAATTCGCTGAAGTTCTGATGATCGCAAACGGTGAAGAAGTCAAAATCGGCGTTCCTTTCGTTGATGGCGGCGTTATCAAAGCTGAAGTTGTTGCTCACGGTCGTGGCGAGAAAGTTAAAATTGTTAAGTTTCGTCGTCGTAAACACTACCGTAAGCAGCAGGGCCATCGTCAGTGGTTCACTGATGTGAAAATCACTGGCATCAGCGCTTAAGTTAAGGGGAGCAGATTAAATGGCACATAAAAAGGCTGGCGGCTCGACTCGTAACGGTCGCGATTCAGAAGCTAAACGTCTGGGCGTAAAACGCTTCGGCGGTGAAACAGTTCTGGCTGGTAGCATCATCGTTCGTCAACGTGGTACTAAATTCCACGCTGGCTCCAACGTTGGTTGCGGCAAAGACCACACTCTGTTTGCTAAAGCAGACGGTAAAGTGAAATTTGAAGTGAAAGGCCCGAAAAACCGTAAATTCATCAGCATCGTTGCTGAATAAGTTTTTCGCGTCCCGGTAACGGATAAAAGCCCCGCAACACGTTGCGGGGCTTTTTACATTCGACGGCCGGTAAATACGCTCGTCGCGCCGTGACAACCCGGAAACGAGCCCTTGCAGGGAATACGGTATGAAGCAGCAGGCAGGCATTGGTATTCTGTTAGCACTCACAACGGCAGTATGTTGGGGGGCTTTGCCAATAGCAATGAAGCAAGTGCTGGAGGTGATGGAGCCTCCTACCGTGGTGTTTTACCGTTTTTTAATGGCAAGTATTGGCCTTGGCGCTATTCTTGCGGTTAAAAAAAAGCTCCCTCCATTGCGTATTTTTCGCAAAGCGCGTTGGCTGGTACTGCTGGCTATCGCTACCGGTGGGCTGTTCGGTAACTTCATTCTGTTTAGTTCATCCTTGCAATATTTGAGCCCAACGGCTTCGCAGGTTATCGGTCAACTGTCACCGGTTGGTATGATGATCGCCAGCGTCTTTATCCTGAAAGAAAAGATGCGCGGCACGCAGGTGATTGGCGCCATTATGCTTCTGAGCGGACTGGTCCTGTTTTTTAATACTAGTCTGATCGAAATTTTTACCCGGCTCACCGATTACACCTGGGGCGTTATCTTTGGTGTCGGTGCGGCAATGGTTTGGGTGAGCTATGGGGTCGCGCAAAAGGTGTTATTGCGTCGGCTGGCATCACCGCAGATCCTGTTTTTGCTGTACACTTTATGTACGATTGCGTTATTGCCGCTGGCTAAACCCGGTGTCATCACGCAGCTCAGCGACTGGCAGCTGGCATGCCTTGTATTCTGCGGCCTGAATACGCTGGTAGGATACGGTGCTCTCGCGGAAGCGATGGCGCGTTGGCAGGCGGCGCAGGTGAGTGCCATTATTACGCTCACACCGCTGTTTACGTTGTTATTTTCAGATTTATTATCACTGGCCTGGCCCGATTTCTTCGCCAGACCGATGCTAAACCTATTAGGTTATCTCGGTGCGTTTATCGTGGTTGCGGGCGCGATGTATTCCGCCATTGGTCATCGAATTTGGGGCGGTTTACGTAAGCATGAAACGGTGGTTTCGCAACCCCGCTCAGGCGAATGATTTACGGAGAGTAAAATGAAGTTTGTTGATGAAGCATCGATTCTGGTCGTTGCAGGTGATGGCGGTAATGGTTGCGTCAGCTTCCGCCGCGAAAAATACATCCCAAAAGGCGGTCCGGACGGTGGTGACGGCGGTGATGGCGGTGACGTTTGGCTGGAAGCCGACGAGAACCTGAACACGCTGATTGATTACCGTTTTGAAAAATCATTCCGTGCGGAACGTGGTCAGAATGGCGCGAGTCGTGATTGCACCGGTAAGCGTGGTAAAGATGTCACGATTAAAGTGCCTGTCGGTACACGTGTTATCGACCAGGGCACGGGCGAAACCATGGGCGACATGACTAAACATGGTCAGCGTCTGATGGTCGCTAAAGGCGGCTGGCACGGTCTGGGTAACACCCGTTTCAAATCCTCGGTCAACCGTACTCCGCGTCAGAAAACAATGGGGACGCCGGGCGATAAGCGCGATCTGATGCTCGAGCTGATGCTGCTGGCAGACGTGGGTATGCTGGGTATGCCAAACGCCGGTAAATCGACGTTTATCCGTGCAGTATCTGCGGCGAAGCCGAAAGTCGCTGATTATCCGTTTACCACCCTGGTACCAAGCCTGGGTGTAGTGCGTATGGACAATGAAAAGAGCTTCGTGGTTGCCGATATCCCGGGGCTGATTGAAGGTGCGGCTGAAGGCGCTGGTCTGGGTATCCGCTTCCTGAAACATCTGGAGCGTTGCCGCGTGTTGCTGCACCTCATCGATATCGATCCGATTGACGGTTCCGATCCGGTAGAAAACGCCCGTATCATTATTGGCGAACTGGAAAAATACAGTCAGGATCTGGCGTCTAAACCGCGCTGGTTAGTGTTCAACAAAATTGATTTGATGGACAAGTCTGCAGCGGAAGAGAAAGCGAAAGCGATCGCCGAAGCGTTGGGCTGGGAAGGTAAATATTATCTGATCTCTGCCGCCAGCCAGCTGGGCGTGAAGGATCTTTGCTGGGATGTGATGACCTTTATCATCGAGAACCCGATTGTTCAGGCTGAAGAAGCGAAACAGCCAGAGAAAGTTGAGTTCATGTGGGATGATTACCATCGCCAGCAGCTCGCTGAAGTCGAAGACGAAGCGGAAGATGACTGGGATGACGATTGGGACGAAGACGACGAAGAAGGCGTTGAGTTCATCTACAAGCGTTAATCGCATTAAAAACCCCGGCCATGCTGCCGGGGTTTTTGTTTCCAGTTTGCGTAGGCCGGATAAGCGCAAGCGCCATCCGCCATCTTCAAAATCTAGTTATTCTGATAAATGTCCTTGTACAACCGGCTCTCGAAGCGTACTAGCGGAATTCGGCGATTACGTTGGTCAGCCGGCTCTACCGCATAACCAGACAAATACTGCACAAATGCCATACGTTGACCGCTTGCCGTAGTGATAAAGCCCGCAAGGTTATAGACCCCCTGCAAAGAGCCTGTCTTCGCCGATACTTTGCCATCCACACCAGCCTGATGCAGACCCGCACGATATTGCAAAGAGCCATCATGGCCCGCCAGCGGCAACATGGTGATAAAGTTCAACTCGTTATCGTGCTGAGCAATATATTGCAGTACCTGCATCATGGTCGCAGGAGCAATCAGGTTATGGCGGGAGAGTCCAGAACCATCGGCAATAATCGTGTTGCCGATATCAACGCCCGCTTGCTGACGCAAAATCTGGCGTACGGCATCAGAACCTGCTCGCCAGGTGCCCGGCACGTTAAATCGCGCATGACCAATCATGCGGAAAACGGTATCGGCAATCATGTTGTCCGATTTTTTCAGCATAATCTTAAGCAGGTCATGCAGCGGCGCTGACTGCTTACTGGCGACCACGGTTCCCGGTGTGTTGACCTGCGTCTGGCGCAGCAGAGTACCGCTGTAAGTGATCCCTGCTTGTTTTAGCTCATCTTTGAGAATCGCCCCGGCATAACTGGCGCCGTCCTGAATGGCGAACGCCAGCGGCAGCGGATCGGCACGTTGTGGCAGACATCCGGTCAACGTAAAGCGGTTGAGATCGCCAGGCACCACGTCCAGTTCACAATATTGCGCTTCGGCAGAGCCTCGAGCGAGAGTTCGCACCTGGCTGAACATGGTGACCGGGTAATAAGATGCCACGCGGATAAACGCGAGATCGTTAGGTTTTTGCGCGCTGTAGAGTGAAACAGAGAAACAGTTACGATCGACAATGGCTGCTGCGGGCGGTGCGCTAAAACACTGCGTCATGTCGTTCCAGGGCCAGCCAGGAGCTTTATCATGACTGGCGAAAATAGAGGTATCGATCAGGACATTTCCGGCAATTTGCGTCACGCCTGATTTTTTCAGGGTTGCCACCATATTGCGGATATCCTGACGTTTTAGCGTCGGATCGGCACCAAATCGCGCCACTAAGTCACCTTTTAATACCCCGCCTTCCACGTTGCCTTTTATCTCAAGCGTGGTGGTAAAACGAAAGTCAGGCCCGAGCTGAATCAATGCCGCCAGCGCGGTGATCACTTTCTGGGTACTGGCGGGGAGTGCCATCTGCTGGCTATGAAAATCAATAGCAGGAGCAGGTGCGCCAACCTTCTGTACCATGAGGGCGAGGTTGGCTCCGGCAGGGAGCTGATTGATATACTCGTCGACGTTCGCGGCCTGAACGCTGAACGCTATACTGGCAGTCAATCCAATGGTAAATCTGGAAAATCGCATAATCTCGCGCTAACAACCTGGAAACAGGCCGTCATACTACGGCGCAACGCCCCAAAAAGTAAACGATGACCCATCGGGAACTCCAGGGTAAAATGATCATCAAATAGAGAATTGTAGCTGACCTGGGACCCTGAGCCCCGGGTCGGTATTTTTGCTTCTGACTCTGGCATGGCGTATGCCAGAGTGTGCTTAGCAGCCGGGGTGAGAGCAACCGCCCCCTACAGGAATGTTCAAGAGGTATAACAAATGCAAGCTATCCCGATGACCTTACGTGGTGCTGAAAAACTGCGCGAAGAGCTGGATTTTCTGAAATCTGTGCGCCGTCCTGAAATCATTGCCGCTATTGCAGATGCGCGTGAGCATGGCGACCTGAAAGAAAATGCGGAGTACCACGCGGCGCGTGAACAACAGGGGTTCTGCGAAGGGCGCATCAAAGATATCGAAGCTAAACTGTCCAACGCGCAGGTTATCGACGTCACTAAAATGCCGAACAATGGCCGCGTCGTTTTCGGTGCGACGGTTACCGTGCTGAATCTCGATAACGATGAAGAGCAGACCTGGCGTATTGTCGGCGATGATGAAGCCGATTTTAAACAGAACCTGATTTCGGTGAACTCGCCTATCGCTCGTGGCCTGATTGGCAAAGAGCAGGATGACGTGGTGGTTATCAAAACGCCGGGCGGTGAAGTTGAATATGAAGTGACGAAGGTCGAATACCTGTAAGAATTTCCCAATACTCAAGATGTTGATGTATTGTAAAGAAAGGAAAAAGGCCGCATAGCGGCCTTTTATCAACGAAGAGAGCGTGGCATTTTGCTCTCCTGCTAGCGGAAAATCCCGCGTTTTACACAAACTTCGTGTGCAACTTTGGGATATTCTTAGCGTGGCAGCGAGATTTTACGTTCTTTAGTCGGGCGATACAGTACCAGCGTTTTGCCGATGACCTGTACGTTACAGGCGCCGGTTTCGCGTACGATAGCTTCCACGATCAAGGTTTTGGTATCGCGATCTTCCGAGGCGATTTTCACCTTGATAAGTTCATGGTGCTCTAACGCTTGTTCAATCTCGGCCAGTACCCCTTCGGTCAAACCATTGTTGCCAAGCATAACTACAGGCTTGAGCGGATGTGCCAGACCTTTCAGGTGCTGTTTTTGTTTAGTACTCAGATTCATCGTATATTTTTGCTTACGTTGGGATTGAAAACGGGTCATTCTACCGCCATCTCCCATATATCGCCAAATAGCTGTGTAGAAATTTACACCATTGGTTACGATGAACTGCCCTTTGGGAATGTGAAATGACAGGTAAAAAGCGTTCTGCCAGCTCGAGTCGCTGGCTTCAGGAACACTTTAGCGATAAATATGTTCAACAGGCGCAGAAAAAGGGGTTACGTTCCCGTGCCTGGTTTAAACTTGATGAAATACAGCAAAGTGACAAAATTTTTAAACCGGGGATGACGATTGTTGATCTCGGTGCTGCACCCGGTGGTTGGTCGCAATATGCGGTTACGCAGATCGGCAACACTGGCCGCATTATCGCTTGCGATCTTTTACCTATGGATCCAATCGTTGGTGTGGACTTCCTTCAGGGCGACTTTCGTGATGAATTAGTCCTGAAAGCGTTACTTGAGCGCGTAGGTGACAGTAAAGTACAAGTTGTCATGTCTGATATGGCGCCAAATATGTGTGGAACACCGGCGGTGGACATTCCCCGGGCCATGTATCTGGTAGAGCTGGCGCTTGGAATGGCTCGTGATGTATTAGCGCCAGGTGGTAGTTTTGTAGTGAAGGTGTTCCAGGGCGAAGGCTTCGATGAGTATCTAAGAGAGATTCGCTCCCTGTTTACGAAGGTCAAAGTTCGTAAGCCGGACTCTTCTCGCGCCCGTTCGCGTGAAGTGTATATTGTAGCGACCGGGCGTAAACCATAACCGGTAGATTTCAAACGAAAGTTTGAAAGAAACTGGATATAGAGTATCCTGACGCTGTTTTTAACACAGTTGTAATATGAGGTTAATCCCTTGAGTGACATGGCGAAAAACCTAATTCTCTGGCTGGTCATTGCCGTTGTGCTGATGTCAGTATTCCAGAGCTTTGGGCCCAGCGAGTCTAATGGCCGTAAGGTTGATTACTCTACCTTCCTGCAAGAGGTCAATCAGGACCAGGTTCGTGAAGCGAAGATCAACGGACGTGAGATTAACGTTACCAAGAAAGATAGTAACCGTTACACGACCTACATTCCGGTTAACGATCCGAAGCTGCTTGATAACCTGCTGACCAAAAACGTCAAAGTTGTTGGCGAACCGCCTGAAGAGCCGAGCCTGCTGGCTTCTATCTTCATTTCCTGGTTCCCAATGCTGCTGCTGATTGGTGTCTGGATCTTCTTCATGCGTCAAATGCAGGGCGGTGGTGGCAAAGGTGCCATGTCGTTCGGTAAGAGCAAAGCGCGCATGCTAACGGAAGATCAGATCAAAACTACTTTTGCTGACGTTGCTGGTTGTGACGAAGCAAAAGAAGAAGTTGCTGAACTGGTTGAGTATCTGCGCGAACCGAGCCGTTTCCAGAAGCTGGGCGGTAAAATCCCGAAAGGCGTCCTGATGGTCGGTCCTCCGGGTACAGGTAAAACTCTGCTGGCAAAAGCTATCGCAGGTGAGGCGAAGGTTCCTTTCTTCACAATTTCCGGTTCTGATTTCGTGGAAATGTTCGTCGGTGTTGGTGCATCTCGTGTGCGTGACATGTTCGAACAAGCCAAGAAAGCGGCACCGTGCATCATCTTTATCGATGAAATCGACGCCGTAGGTCGCCAGCGTGGCGCAGGTCTGGGCGGTGGTCACGATGAACGTGAGCAGACGCTGAACCAGATGCTGGTTGAGATGGACGGCTTCGAAGGTAACGAAGGTATTATCGTTATCGCGGCAACTAACCGTCCGGACGTACTTGACCCTGCGCTGTTGCGTCCAGGCCGTTTCGACCGTCAGGTTGTGGTTGGTCTGCCGGACGTTCGCGGTCGTGAACAGATCCTGAAAGTGCATATGCGTCGCGTACCGCTGTCTCCGGATATCGATGCGGCAATCATTGCACGTGGTACGCCAGGCTTCTCTGGTGCGGACCTCGCGAACCTGGTGAACGAAGCGGCGCTGTTTGCTGCTCGCGGCAACAAGCGCGTCGTGTCGATGGTTGAGTTCGAGAAAGCGAAAGACAAAATCATGATGGGTGCGGAACGTCGCTCCATGGTGATGACGGAAGCGCAGAAAGAATCTACCGCGTACCACGAAGCAGGCCACGCGATTATCGGTCGCCTGGTACCGGAACACGATCCGGTGCACAAAGTGACGATTATCCCGCGCGGTCGTGCACTGGGTGTGACCTTCTTCCTGCCTGAAGGCGACGCAATTAGCGCCAGCCGTCAGAAACTGGAAAGCCAGATCTCCACGCTGTACGGCGGTCGTCTGGCGGAAGAGATCATCTACGGTGTTGAGCACGTTTCTACCGGTGCGTCGAACGACATTAAGGTCGCGACCAATCTGGCGCGTAACATGGTTACTCAGTGGGGCTTCTCCGAGAAACTCGGACCGTTGCTGTATGCTGAAGAAGAAGGCGAAGTGTTCCTGGGACGTTCTGTGGCGAAAGCTAAACATATGTCCGATGAAACGGCTCGCATTATCGATCAGGAAGTTAAACTGCTGATTGAACGTAACTATGACCGTGCGCGTCGTCTGTTGAATGAAAACATGGATATTCTGCACTCGATGAAAGATGCGCTCATGAAATATGAGACCATCGATGCACCGCAGATTGACGATTTGATGGCTCGCCGCGACGTGCGTCCGCCAGCGGGTTGGGAAGAACCGGGTTCTTCTAACAACAACTCTGGCAGCACCGGTAAGCCTAGCGCACCGCGTCCGGTTGATGAACCGCGTGCGCCGGACTCTGGCACCATGTCAGAGCAACTGGGCGACAAATAAGTTATCGTTGATGATGACCGTGTTTTAATTGAAAACCCTGGGGCTTGCTCCGGGGTTTTTCTTATCTGCATATTCAAGATTTTTTCAGGGATAAAGCTATGAAACTCTTTGCTCAGGGTTCTTCACTGGATCTCAGCCATCCACATGTCATGGGGATTTTGAATGTCACCCCAGATTCTTTTTCCGATGGCGGGGCGCACAATTCTCTGGTTGAGGCGGTGAAACACGCCAACCTGATGATTAACGCCGGGGCGACTATCATTGATGTGGGTGGTGAATCCACGCGTCCAGGTGCTGCCGATGTGAGCGTCGAAGAAGAGTTGCAGCGAGTGATCCCGGTAGTGGAGGCGATTGCTCAGCGTTTTGAAGTGTGGATTTCTGTCGATACCTCAAAACCGGAAGTGATTCGCGAAAGCGCCAGAGCCGGCGCACATATCATTAATGACATTCGCTCACTCTCGGAACCCGGAGCGCTGGAAGCTGCAGCGGAATCCGGATTGCCAGTTTGCCTGATGCATATGCAGGGGCAGCCGAAAACCATGCAGGAAGCACCAAAATACGAGGATGTTTTTGCTGATGTAAATCGTTATTTTGTTGAGCAAATAGCGCGTTGTGAACGGGCTGGAATCACAAAAGATAAATTGTTGCTCGACCCCGGGTTCGGATTCGGTAAAAATCTCACCCACAACTACACATTACTGGCACGTCTGGCGGAGTTTCATCATTTTAATCTGCCGCTGCTGGTTGGAATGTCACGAAAATCAATGATTGGCCAACTGCTGAATGTGGGGCCATCCGAACGCCTGAGCGGCAGTCTGGCGTGCGCGGTCATTGCCGCAATGCAGGGGGCGCAGATTGTTCGTGTCCATGACGTCAAAGAAACCGTAGAAGCGATGCGTGTGGTGGAAGCCACATTGTCTGCAAAGGAAAAAAAACGCTATGAGTAATCGTAAATATTTTGGCACTGATGGAATTCGCGGACGCGTAGGCGACGCCCCTATTACTCCTGACTTTGTCCTTAAACTGGGGTGGGCTGCAGGTAAAGTGCTGGCACGTCATGGGTCACGTAAAATTATTATCGGTAAAGATACGCGTATCTCTGGCTATATGCTGGAGTCTGCGCTGGAAGCGGGTCTGGCTGCTGCCGGTCTTTCTGCCTCTTTCACGGGCCCAATGCCAACTCCTGCTGTTGCTTATCTGACTCGCGCTTTCCGTGCTGAGGCCGGGATTGTTATCTCTGCTTCGCACAACCCGTACTATGACAACGGGATTAAATTCTTCTCCATCGACGGGACTAAACTGCCGGATGCCGTTGAAGAAGCTATCGAAGCCGAAATGGAAAAAGCGATCACCTGTGTAGATTCGGCTGAGCTGGGTAAAGCTACCCGTATCGTTGATGCTGCTGGTCGCTATATCGAGTTTTGCAAAGGCACCTTCCCGAATGAGCTAAGCCTGAGTGAGCTTAAAATCGTGGTGGATTGCGCCAACGGTGCGACGTACCACATTGCGCCAAATGTACTGCGCGAGCTGGGTGCGAACGTGATTGCTATTGGCTGTGAGCCAAACGGCGTGAACATCAATGAAGAAGTTGGCGCCACCGACGTCCGTGCCCTGCAGGCGCGCGTGATTGCGGAAAAAGCCGATCTGGGGATAGCGATGGACGGCGATGGCGACCGTGTCATTATGGTTGACCACGAAGGTAATAAGGTCGATGGCGATCAGATCATGTACATCATCGCTCGTGAAGCCCTGCGTCAGGGGCAGTTGCGCGGTGGCGCGGTAGGCACACTGATGAGCAACATGGGCCTCGAGCTGGCGTTGAAACAGCTGGGTATTCCGTTTGCCCGCGCGAAAGTCGGCGACCGCTACGTACTGGAAAAAATGCAGGAAAAAGGCTGGCGTATCGGTGCCGAAAACTCAGGCCATGTGATCCTGCTGGACAAAACCACCACTGGTGACGGCATCGTGGCGGGTTTGCAGGTCCTGGCGGCGATGGTGCGCAACCATATGAGTTTGCACGACCTGTGCAGCGGCATGAAAATGTTCCCACAACTGCTGGTTAACGTACGTTACACCGCAGGTGGCGGCGATCCGCTGGAGCATGAAAACGTAAAAGCGGTGATGACCGAAGTTGAAACGGCGCTGGGCAATCGTGGACGTGTCCTGCTGCGTAAATCAGGTACTGAACCGTTGATTCGCGTGATGGTTGAAGGTGAAGACGAAGCGCAGGTGACTGAATTAGCACACCGTATTGCAGATGCCGTGAAAGCAGTGTAATCACTTAAACAGCGAAAGCCGGAGTCAGAGACTCCGGCTTTTTTTTTACTGTACGGCAAGCGGCTGTTTACGTCTGCGCTGCCAGAAGTAACCGGCGACCATCAGCAGTACAAGGACTGCCAGCCACGGCAGTATTGCCAGCAAATGCCCTGACCGGGCAAAAGTCAACGCAATCATCAGTAACCAACCGCCCAGCATCGGAATTGCGGTGCGCTTAACAATATCGACTGGCGAAACGCCAGCGATTCCCGCGATAGCAATGATGACGCCGGCAATGGGGGATAACGTACGACCAATGCCCGCCGAGATCTGGATAGGCAACATCATGACTGCGATGTCGCTACCGATATGACGGCTGATGTCCGGTACCATTGGGGCGAATGAGAAAAATGCCGCATTCCCGGAGCCCATCAGGGCGGAAATCGCAAAGGTGATCAGCGTCATTAGCAGGATAATCGAGGCGGCGCTGAGGCCAAATTCACCAGAAAGCGACAGTAGTGCGTCGACGGCGCCAATGGCTTTCAGTCCGGCAGAAAAAACTTCACCGGCGATAATCAGCGTCACCACGGTGGCAAATACGCTGCCCATGCTGTCGAAAACTTTTTGTACGCCGGCCATCACGTCGCGTGCCTTACGGTGGCGGCAGTACTCAAAGATCAGGGTAATGGCAAGACTTATCAGTACGGCGGTATCGAGCGTAATTTTGAGCGAGCTGAATACTAAATCGCTGCACACCAGCATCAACACCAGTGGGAGCATGGGCAGAAACAGCCAGGCGATCGGTGCATCGGCTTCATCGGAAGACGTTAGTGTTTGCATTTGCTGAGCCACATTGTCACCAATTTCACGACGGTCGAAAAAGCGTTGTACAACAATATGCAGCAGGGCGATGAACAGAATAACGGGGACAACGATTGGCAACTGATCCTGCACGAAATAATTCACCACCTCAATGCCGGCGGTTTTAGCGGCGAGAACTGAGTTGCCGGAACCCGGACCAAATTCAACCGCACAGGTGCTGGCGATAACGGCGGCAACGGCGGCGCGACTACAGCCAAGACGGGTCAGTAACGGGTAAAGCGTCGCCATCAACAGCAGGCCAAGTCCGGTGGCGCTGCTGATAAACAGCGACAGGAATTGGCCCAGTAGTAACGCCAGGCCCAACAGCAGGTACGGTGAGTTCAGACGCTGCAAAGGACGAGACGTTACCCGAACCAGCACCTGGCTTGCGCCAATGGCTGACATATAGGTGGCGAACCCACCGATCAGCATAATTTGCAGCCCGAGGCCGCCGAGACGCACGCTCAGGGTATCGCGGATAAACTCAAAGGCGTCAAAGGGACCAAATCCGGTGCTCTTTTTCACCAGGCTGCTGAGCGTGGTCATCCCGCTAAAATGCGCGATGAGCAGCAGCACAATCCCGGTCAGGAGCAGCACCGACTGGGGGTGATATTTTTTGAGGATCAGACGTCCGGCAAAAATGATGGCGAGTAGCGCCAATAATAATGACATTCTCGCCCCCTTACTCGAAGTTGCCGGTAACCTGGCACTCGCCATTCCGTAGCAACGGCTTACCCGCAGCAAACAGATGGGCCAGCGAGAGGTCATCGTTGAGTACACAAATATCGGCACGTTCCCCGGCGCAGAGTACACCACCGGAAATACCCAGCGAGCGCGCCACGTTTGCCGTCAACATCGCAATCGCCTGTGGCACCGGAATCCCCACATCAATCAGGCGAGGAAGTAGATTAAGGTTACCTGCGACCGGTGCTGCGCTTAAACCTTCCACGATCCCCTGAGCGTTAAACCGCGGAACGCTACCATTACCATCAGAGCTGATCGTGATGCGATCGGCCGGGACCTGGGCTTCCAGAGCATGGAGGATCGCCTGTTCCTGAGGCATGAAGCGACTACCACCGGATGTCACGTCAATATGGCCGCCGCGATGGGCGAAAGCAATTGCCTGTTCAAACAAGGGCTCTGTTCTCGCAACATGGGTTGGTGAAATGTGGTGAATCGGAATGCCTGCATCACACAGTTCAATAAGCTGTGACATCCCTTCTGGCAGATTCCCCAGGTGAACATGCAGCAACCCTTTTTTCCCTGCCAGCAGGGAAGCTACGCGGATATCACTGACTATCCTCAGTAATTCCTGGAAAGAGGGGTAAGAACCACGGTGATCGGCGAGGGCGATTTTTACGCCAAGAATCGCCGGAATGAACGTCATATCATCGCGGATGGATCGCGTAATGGTTGGGCTGGGTACCGCGTAGGCTCCCGTATGCATAAACGCGCGTAATCCCTCAAGGTTGAGCGATTGCATTTTAGCGTAGAGATCTTTGGGGGAACGAGAAATGGCATCGGTACCCAACACGCCGACAACCGTGGTAATACCTGCCTGAATCAGGTCTCGCAGCTTAACGGCTGGTGTGCGACTGGCAAATCCGGCTTCGCCACCGCCACCGGTAAGATGGACATGCTGATCGATGATGCCAGGGATAACCCATTTCCCCCGACAATCAATGACCTCGTCGACACTATCAAACAGAGAAATATCTTTTTCCACCGCAACAATGCGGTCGGCATGAATGAGCAGGGAGCAGAGGCCTAAATCCTCCGGAGAAAAAATACGGGCATTGGTCAATAAAGTAAACATATCGGTCCTGTCAAACGTCGAGGGTGAGAGTCGGCAGGTGAAACGGAATATTGTTGTTATGATGCCCACCATAAAGCCATTACTATAACTATGACTATTACCGATTTGTTATTGGAGGATGCGGTTATGGCATGGTGGAGAGTTCAACGTGGATTGTAAGTGGCTGGAAGATTTTCTGGCATTGAGTCAGCATGGAAACTACTCTCAGGCCGCAGCGCAGCGGCATATTACTCAACCAGCGCTCAGTCGCCGTATAAAGGCGCTGGAAGAGGTGTTGGGGGTGCCATTGTTTGACCGGACCACGACTCCCGTTACGCTGACGCATTATGGTGAGCGCTTTGAACCGTATGCCCGGCACGTCCTCAGCACGTTAACAGAGGCGCGCCACGAGCTGGCGGCGATGATGCCAGCAACGGACAATACGCTGGTAATGGTTAGCCTGCATACGCTGTCGGTGAATATCTTGCCGGATATGATCAACTATCTGCGACAAAGTGAACCGCAGTTAAATTTCACGGTAAATGCCAGCATTCAGGGGATAGACAACCACTTTAACGCCCTGATAGACCGGCAAATCGATCTGCTGGTGACATATGATTTGCCGTCTGCGCAGCCGGGGCTGGAGATCGCCGGAGGATTAAAGCGTTCGCTATGGCGATATGAGCGATTTATACCGGTTATTTCTGCGCAACTTGCTAATGTGCTTAACGATCTGCATGCACCGATCCCGTGGCTTTGCTACAGCGATTACACCTTTGTCAGACGCATTATTGAGCCAGCTGAACAGCGTGTTCGCCCACGTCTGAAAAAAGTGTTTGAGAGTGGTTTAAGCGAAACAATACGAGAAATGGTTCTACGCCATATGGGGATGGCATGGTTACCCGAGTCGATGGTGGCGGAGGAGCTGGTGAATCAGCAAATTATTCATTGCTGGCCGGAAAACGCAGATCTGATTTGTGAAATCCCCGTTGTGGTATGGGCGAATCTTGACGATCAACGTGCCGTCATGCAGAGATGCTGGGAGAAGTTGCTGCGTTTTTGATTGATGTGGCGATTTTTTCCGCAGTTGATACAATGCTAACAAATTGCCCTTGCGAAGGTTATTCGCTTTGGTTAGTATTCACACCCGCTTCAGTGGGAAACAGTAAATATTCCCGCTTTAATGGTCGAAGCATTGTACGCGGCAACTCCGCAAGGAACAGGTTGATTATGCACGAAGCTCTTTTAGTAGTTTTCCTTATTGTGGCAATTGGCCTGGTAGGCTTGATCATGCTGCAGCAAGGCAAAGGCGCTGATATGGGAGCCTCTTTTGGCGCAGGCGCTTCTGGTACTCTGTTTGGTTCAAGTGGTTCTGGTAACTTCATGACCCGTATGACAGCTGTATTAGGAACCTTGTTCTTCATTATCAGTCTGGTGCTGGGTAACATGAACAGCAACAAGACCAATAAAGGAAGTGAGTGGGAAAATCTGAGCGCACCGGTGAAAACCGAGCAAACTCAGCCAGCTGCTCCGGCTCAGCCGACCAGCGACATCCCACGCTAAGTATTCTGTACCGAGGTGGTGGAATTGGTAGACACGCTACCTTGAGGTGGTAGTGCCCTAACGGGCTTGTGGGTTCGAGTCCCATCCTCGGTACCAAATTCCGGAAAAAAGACGCTGAAAAGCGTCTTTTTTTTCGTCTGTCATTTGTAGCTGTGCTGTAGGCCTGATAAGGCGTTTACGCCGCCATCCGACATTATTACAAGCCATATCTCTCATATTCCGCGCATAAAAAAGGCCGCTTTCGCGGCCTTAAGATGATGAATGTTTATTTCGCTTTGTTTTCCAGATTCTCAACCTGCGGCAGGCCGGTTGCGGAAGAGGCGGTGAGCAGGCCAGACTGCGCGTAGCCAAACAGCTTCTCGCGGGTATCGGTGATATCCAGATTACGCATGGTCAACTGACCGATACGATCGTCCGGAGAGAATACCGAATCGCCTTTTTCCATGGTCAGACGTTCTGGTTTGTAAGTCAGATTGTCTGACACGGTGTTGAGGATTGAGTAGTCATTACCGCGACGCAGTTCCAGCGTAACTTCACCCGTAATCTGGCTGGCAACCCAACGCTGTAGACCATCACGTAGCATCAGCGCCTGAGAGTCGAACCAGCGGCCCTGATACAACAGACGACCCAACTGGCGACCGTGCGCGTGATACTGCTCGATGGTGTCTTCGTTGTGAATACCGGTCAGCAGACGCTCGTAGGCGATATGCAGCAACGCCATCCCCGGGGCTTCGTAAATGCCGCGGCTCTTCGCTTCAATAATACGGTTTTCAATCTGATCGCTCATACCCAGACCGTGACGGCCACCGATACGGTTGGCTTCCAGCATCATCTCAACGTCGTCGCTGAAGGTTTTACCGTTCAGTGCAACCGGATGACCCTGCTCAAAACGTACGGTAACTTCTTCTGCTGGGATCTTCACGCTCTCATCCCAGAATTTCACGCCCATAATCGGATTGACGATTTTGACGCTGGAGTTCAGGAACTCGAGATCTTTAGCTTCGTGGGTCGCGCCGAGCATATTGGAGTCTGTGGAATACGCTTTCTCAACGGACATTTTGTAGTCGAAACCACAGGCAATCATAAATTCAGACATCTCATGGCGACCACCGAGTTCGTCGATGAAGTCGGTATCCAGCCATGGTTTGTAAATCTGCAGTTCGGCGTTGGTCAGCAGACCGTAACGATAGAAACGTTCAATATCGTTCCCTTTATAGGTGCTGCCGTCACCCCAGATATTTACGCCATCTTCTTTCATGGCAGCAACCAGCATGGTGCCAGTGACTGCACGGCCCAGCGGAGTGGTATTGAAATAGGTTAGTCCGCCGGTGGTATTGTGGAATGCACCGCACTGAATGGCTGCGATCCCTTCGGCAACCAGCTGCTTACGGCAATCTACCAGGCGAGCATTCTCAGCACCATATTCCATTGCACGGCGAGGGATGGCGTCATAGTCATCCTCATCTGGCTGGCCCAAATTCGCAGTATATGCATATGGGACAGCCCCTTTTTGTCGCATCCACAGCAGTGCTGCACTGGTGTCCAGGCCGCCGGAAAAAGCGATACCAATACGTTGACCTACCGGGAGATGCTTGAGAATCGTCGTCATAAAATAAAACCCTGCTTGATAGACTGGTGAAGAGGTCGGCTTATTATACTGATTGCATTTTTATGCAAAATAAATGAGTTTTCATTTAATCATCTTTTCTGGGTGACAGGAAGAGTTTAGTGATAATTTCGTTAAATAACGGCGTGGATAGCATATTTATCTTGCTGAACATCCGCGGGCCAGCATTCATTGATTTGCATAGTCGTAACAAGGTTGACATACCGCATAGTGAATCAATATACTGTGCGCAGATTTTACGTCCCGTCCTCGGTACCAAATCCCAGCAGTATTTGCATTTTTTACCCAAAACGCGTAAAATTTGCCACGTTTCAGGCGCGGGGTGGAGCAGCCTGGTAGCTCGTCGGGCTCATAACCCGAAGGTCGTCGGTTCAAATCCGGCCCCCGCAACCACTTTCCCTTAGAGTTCTTTTTCAAATATACTGTGAAGACTTAGGCCTTCGTAGCTGGATTTGAAAAAAATTCTTTCGGAAGGTTCTCCGAACCGCAGGTGCGGTTATAGGGTTCAGTTATCTAAAGCCCCGATTTATCGGGGTTTTTTGTTATCTGACTACAGAATAACTGGGCTTTAGGCCCTTTTTTTATGTCTTGGGGGTGGGCTTGTCCACATTAGAGCAAAAATTAACAGAGATGATTACAGCGCCAGTTGAAGCTCTGGGCTACGAACTAGTCGGCATCGAATTTATTCGCGGTCGCACATCCACACTGCGCATCTATATTGATAGTGAAGATGGCATCAATGTTGATGATTGTGCTGATGTGAGCCATCAGGTAAGCGCCGTGATGGATGTCGAAGACCCGATCACCGTTGCCTATAACCTGGAAGTCTCCTCTCCGGGTCTCGACCGTCCTTTGTTCACCGCTGAACACTACGTGCGTTTCCTGGGTGAAGAAGTCACGCTGGTTCTTCGTATGGCTGTACAAAACCGCCGTAAATGGCAGGGCGTTATCAAAGCGGTGGACGGTGAGATGATCACGGTCACAGTCGACGGTAAAGATGAAGTGTTCGCGCTGAGTAATATCCAGAAGGCGAACCTGGTTCCCCACTTTTAACAGTCTGGATTGAGGTGAAAAGCCCGCGATGAACAAAGAAATTTTGGCTGTTGTTGAAGCCGTATCCAACGAAAAAGCGCTGCCACGCGAGAAAATTTTTGAAGCGCTGGAAAGTGCGCTGGCTACAGCAACAAAGAAAAAATATGAGCAAGAGATCGACGTTCGCGTAGAAATCGATCGTAAAAGCGGTGATTTCGATACCTTCCGTCGTTGGGTAATCGTAGAAGAAGTTACTCAGCCGACCAAAGAAATTACGCTGGAAGCAGCACGTTTCGAAGACGAAAGTCTGAACGTGGGCGAATATGTTGAAGATCAGATTGAGTCTGTCACCTTTGACCGTATCACCACCCAGACCGCGAAACAGGTTATCGTACAGAAAGTACGTGAAGCTGAACGTGCAATGGTTGTTGATCAATTCCGCGAGCACGAAGGCGAAATTGTTACTGGCGTGGTGAAGAAAGTAAACCGCGACAACATTTCTCTGGATCTGGGCAGCAATGCTGAAGCCGTGATCCTGCGTGAAGACATGCTGCCGCGTGAAAACTTCCGTCCAGGTGACCGTATTCGTGGCGTTCTGTACTCTGTACGCCCGGAAGCGCGCGGTGCGCAACTGTTCGTAACCCGTTCCAAACCGGAAATGCTGGTTGAACTGTTCCGCATCGAAGTGCCGGAAATTGGCGAAGAAGTGATCGAAATTAAAGCGGCAGCCCGCGATCCTGGATCGCGTGCGAAAATCGCCGTTAAGACCAACGACAAGCGTATTGATCCGGTCGGTGCGTGTGTGGGTATGCGCGGTGCGCGCGTTCAGGCGGTTTCTACCGAACTGGGTGGCGAGCGTATTGATATCGTCCTGTGGGATGATAACCCGGCGCAGTTCGTGATTAACGCAATGGCACCAGCAGACGTCGCTTCTATCGTGGTGGATGAAGACAAACACACCATGGATATCGCGGTTGAAGCCGGTAACCTGGCGCAGGCGATTGGACGTAATGGTCAGAACGTCCGCCTGGCTTCACAACTGAGCGGTTGGGAACTCAACGTGATGACCGTTGATGACCTGCAGGCGAAGCATCAGGCTGAAGCACATGCAGCCATTGACACCTTCACCAAATATCTCGATATCGATGAAGATTTCGCGACAGTTCTGGTGGAAGAAGGTTTTGCGACGCTGGAAGAACTGGCCTACGTGCCAATGAAAGAGCTGCTGGAAATTGACGGCCTGGATGAACAGACCGTTGAAGCGCTGCGCGAGCGTGCTAAAAACGCACTGACCACTCTGGCACTGGCCCAGGAAGAAAGCCTCGGTGATAACAAACCGGCTGACGATCTGCTGAATCTGGAAGGATTGGATCGTGAGATGGCCTTCAAACTGGCTGCCCGTGGTGTTTGTACGCTGGAAGATCTCGCTGAACAGGGCATTGATGATCTGGCTGATATCGAAGGGTTGACCGACGAAAAAGCCGGTGAGCTGATTATGGCTGCCCGTAATATTTGCTGGTTCGGCGACGAAGCGTAATAAACTGTAGCAGGAAGGAACAGTATGACAGATGTAACCGTAAAAACGCTGGCTGCAGAGATACAGACCTCCGTGGATCGCCTGGTACAGCAATTTGCTGATGCAGGTATCCCGAAGTCTGCTGACGACTCTGTATCCGCACAAGAGAAACAAACCTTACTGGCGCACCTGAACCGTGAAAACGGCTCAGCGCCGGATAAGTTGACATTGCAGCGTAAAACGCGCAGTACTCTCAATATTCCAGGTACCGGTGGGAAAAGCAAATCGGTACAAATAGAAGTCCGCAAGACACGCACCTTTGTGAAACGCGATCCGCAAGAGGCTGAACGCCTGGCCGCGGAAGAGCAGGCGCAGCGTGAAGCGGAAGAGCAAGCCCGTCGTGAGGCAGAAGAAGCTGCCAAACGCGAGGCGCAACAAAAAGCCGAACGTGAGGCCGCAGAACAAGCTAAGCGTGAAGCCGCTGATAAAGCGAAACGTGAAGCTGCGGAAAAAGACAAAGTGAGCAATCAACAGACCGACGATATGACTAAAACCGCCCAGGCCGAAAAAGCCCGCCGTGAAAATGAAGCCGCTGAACTGAAGCGTAAAGCGGAAGAAGAAGCACGTCGCAAGCTTGAAGAAGAAGCGCGCCGCGTAGCGGAAGAAGCTCGCCGTATGGCGGAAGAAAACGAGAAAAATGGTGTGAATAACGCTGAACCTGTTGAAGATACCAGCGATTATCAC
Organism: Citrobacter meridianamericanus; assembly: GCF_041320245.1. NCBI lineage: Bacteria > Pseudomonadati > Pseudomonadota > Gammaproteobacteria > Enterobacterales > Enterobacteriaceae > Citrobacter > Citrobacter meridianamericanus. Next base: position 590,802 of record NZ_CP101036.1, read on the forward strand.
GTCACCACTTCCCAGCATGCTCGCCAGGCTGAAGACGAGAACGATCGTGAAGTTGAAGGCGGTCGTGGTCGTACTCGCAGCGCGAAAGCCGCGCGTCCGGCGAAAAAAGGCAACAAACACGCTGAATCTAAAGCTGACCGTGAAGAAGCGCGTGCAGCGGTTCGCGGTGGTAAAGGCGGTAAGCAGCGTAAAGGTTCCGCTCTGCAGCAGGGCTTCCAGAAGCCGGCTCAGGCCGTTAACCGTGACGTTGTGATCGGCGAAACCATCACCGTTGGCGATCTGGCGAACAAGATGGCAGTTAAAGGCTCTCAGGTCATCAAAGCGATGATGAAACTGGGTGCAATGGCGACCATCAACCAGGTCATCGACCAGGAAACCGCACAGCTGGTTGCCGAAGAGATGGGCCATAAAGTTATCCTGCGTCGTGAAAACGAGCTGGAAGAAGCAGTAATGAGCGACCGTGACACCGGCGCAGCGGCTGAACCGCGCGCACCGGTAGTCACCATCATGGGTCACGTTGACCACGGTAAAACGTCTCTGCTGGACTACATTCGTTCTACGAAAGTGGCCTCTGGCGAAGCAGGCGGCATCACTCAGCACATCGGTGCGTACCACGTTGAAACTGACAACGGTATGATCACCTTCCTGGATACTCCGGGTCACGCCGCGTTTACCTCCATGCGTGCTCGTGGTGCTCAGGCAACGGATATCGTTGTTCTGGTTGTTGCAGCAGACGACGGCGTGATGCCGCAGACTATCGAAGCAATCCAGCACGCGAAAGCGGCAGGTGTGCCGGTAGTGGTTGCAGTCAACAAGATCGATAAACCAGAAGCGGATCCTGATCGCGTTAAAAACGAACTGTCCCAGTACGGCATCATGCCGGAAGAGTGGGGCGGCGAGAGCCAGTTCGTCCACGTTTCTGCGAAAGCGGGTACCGGTATCGATGAGCTGCTGGATGCTATTCTGCTGCAGGCTGAAGTTCTGGAACTGAAGGCTGTCCGTAAGGGTATGGCGAGCGGTGCGGTTATCGAATCCTTCCTGGATAAAGGTCGTGGTCCGGTTGCTACCGTACTGGTGCGTGAAGGTACGCTGCACAAAGGCGACATCGTACTCTGTGGTTTTGAATACGGTCGCGTTCGTGCGATGCGTAACGAATTGGGTCAGGAAGTCCTGGAAGCGGGTCCGTCCATTCCGGTGGAAATCCTCGGTCTGTCCGGTGTTCCGGCGGCTGGTGACGAAGTCACCGTGGTTCGTGACGAGAAGAAAGCCCGTGAAGTTGCACTGTATCGTCAGGGCAAATTCCGTGAAGTTAAACTGGCTCGTCAGCAGAAATCTAAACTTGAAAACATGTTCGCTAACATGACTGATGGTGAAGTTCACGAAGTGAACATCGTCCTGAAAGCCGACGTGCAGGGTTCTGTCGAAGCGATTTCCGACTCTTTACTGAAACTGTCTACCGACGAAGTAAAAGTGAAGATCATCGGTTCCGGCGTGGGTGGTATCACCGAAACCGACGCGACCCTGGCTGCGGCATCCAACGCGATTCTGGTTGGCTTCAACGTCCGTGCTGATGCCTCTGCACGCAAAGTTATCGAATCTGAAAGCCTGGATCTGCGTTACTACTCCGTCATCTATCATCTGATCGACGAAGTGAAAGCGGCGATGAGCGGCATGCTGTCTCCGGAGCTGAAACAGCAGATCATCGGTCTGGCTGAAGTTCGTGATGTGTTCAAATCACCGAAATTCGGCGCTATCGCAGGCTGTATGGTTACCGAAGGTACGATTAAACGTCACAACCCAATCCGCGTACTGCGCGATAACGTGGTTATCTATGAAGGCGAGCTGGAATCCCTGCGCCGCTTCAAAGATGACGTCAACGAAGTCCGTAACGGCATGGAATGTGGTATCGGCGTTAAGAACTACAACGATGTTCGCGTTGGCGATATGATCGAAGTGTTCGAGATCATCGAGATCAAACGTACCATCGCATAATCTTCGTCGTCTTTTGGGCCGCAACTTGCAGCCCAAAATCCTGAGAAGATGAATAAGCGTAGGCCGGGTAAGCGAAGCGCCACCCGGCAAGAAATTTAAAAAGGGGCTTATTGCCCCTTTTTTGTCTTTATTCTGGAGAATTTATTATGGCGAAAGAATTTGGTCGCCCACAGCGTGTCGCGCAGGAGATGCAGAAAGAAATCGCACTCATCCTGCAACGCGAAATCAAAGACCCACGCGTGGGCATGATGACTACCGTGTCTGGTGTTGAGATGTCCCGTGATCTGGCCTATGCCAAAGTGTTCGTGACCTTCCTTAACGACCAGGACGAAGCGGCCGTGAAAAACGGCATTAAGGCACTGCAGGAAGCCTCTGGTTTTATCCGCTCTCTGCTGGGTAAAGCCATGCGTCTGCGAATCGTGCCTGAGTTGACCTTCTTCTACGACAACTCGCTGGTAGAAGGGATGCGCATGTCCAACCTGGTGACCAGCGTGGTGAAACATGACGATGAGCGTCGTGTGAACCCAGCGGACGACAGCAAGGAGGACTGATGAGTCGTCCTCGTCGTCGTGGTCGCGACATTCACGGTGTTCTGCTGCTGGACAAACCGCAAGGCATGTCCAGCAATGACGTACTGCAAAAAGTAAAGCGCATCTATAATGCCAACCGCGCGGGACATACCGGCGCGCTGGATCCGCTGGCGACAGGCATGCTGCCTATCTGCCTCGGTGAAGCGACGAAATTTTCACAGTATTTGCTGGATTCTGATAAACGCTATCGTGTGGTTGCCCGTCTGGGTCAGCGTACTGATACCTCTGATGCCGATGGGCAAATCGTGCAGGAACGTCCGGTAACTTTCACCGCTGAGCAGCTTGCAAGTGCGCTGGAGACTTTCCGCGGCGATATCGAGCAGATTCCCTCAATGTATTCGGCGCTGAAGTATCAGGGTAAGAAGCTGTACGAATATGCGCGTCAGGGTATTGAAGTTCCGCGTGAAGCGCGACCGATTACCGTCTATGAGCTGTTGTTTATTCGCCACGAAGGTAACGAGCTGGAACTGGAAGTTCACTGCTCCAAAGGCACCTATATTCGCACCATCGTTGACGATCTCGGTGAGAAGCTGGGCTGCGGCGCACACGTAACGTATCTGCGTCGTCTGACGGTCAGCAAGTATCCGGTGGATCGTATGGTCACGCTGGAGCATTTGCGTGAACTGGCTGAACAGGCCGAACAGCAAAATATTCCGGCGGCGCAGTTGCTTGATCCTTTGCTGATGCCAATGGACAGTCCGGCATCGGACTATCCGGTGGTTAATTTGCCTTTAACATCGTCGGTTTACTTTAAAAATGGTAACCCGGTACGTACGACAGGTGCCCCGCTGGAAGGCCTGGTGCGTGTGACGGAAGGCGATGACGGTAAATTTATTGGCATGGGGGAGATCGACGATGAAGGTCGCGTCGCCCCCCGTCGCCTGGTGGTTGAATATCCGGCATAACGCTCTCTGTCTTGCGATAAAAGGGCGCTGCGAGTAGAATACTGCCGCTTAACGTCGCGTAAATTGTTTAACAATGTGCGTGGCGTATACACAAAATCATTTGAGCTGCATCAAGGCGGCAAGTCTGAGAATCCTTAGGAGCTTACTTAGGTAAGTGACTGAGGTGAGCGGACGCAGCCAACGCAGAGTCAGTTTGAAGGATAAAGTGTATACACTGGGATAGCTGAATTAGAGATCGGCATCCTTTCATTCTTAACACTTTGGAGTTTTAAAATGTCTCTAAGTACTGAAGCTACCGCTAAAATCGTTTCTGAGTTTGGTCGTGATGCAAACGACACCGGTTCTACCGATGTTCAGGTTGCTCTGTTGACTGCACAGATTAACCACCTGCAGGGCCACTTTGCAGAGCACAAAAAAGATCACCACAGCCGTCGTGGTCTGCTGCGCATGGTTTCTCAGCGTCGTAAACTGCTCGACTACCTGAAACGTAAAGATGTTGCACGTTACACCGCGCTGATCGAGCGTCTGGGTCTGCGTCGCTAATTCTTTCGAGTTTCAGAAAGAGGGGGCCTTCATGGCCCCTTTTTTCCAGCAGATGGCAGCAATTCGCTGGAAACTAATGTATTGTTGCTATGAATGATCTTCCGTTGCAGAGGTTCGCGCGGCTAATGAGAGGCTTTACTCATGCTTATGGGTTAGGGTTGTCATTAGTCGCGAGGATGCGCAGAAGATCGGGTATTAACGATGGCGCAAAAATGTGCCGTCAAAAAATAGAGAAAGGATATTATTTTGCTTAATCCGATCGTTCGTAAATTCCAGTACGGTCAGCATACCGTTACGCTGGAAACCGGCATGATGGCGCGTCAGGCGACTGCCGCTGTTATGGTTAGCATGGATGACACTGCGGTATTCGTTACCGTTGTTGGCCAGAAAAAAGCGAAACCAGGCCAGGATTTCTTCCCGCTGACCGTTAACTATCAGGAGCGTACCTACGCTGCTGGCCGTATCCCGGGTAGCTTCTTCCGTCGTGAGGGCCGTCCGAGTGAAGGCGAAACCCTGATCGCGCGTCTGATTGACCGCCCGGTTCGTCCACTGTTCCCGGAAGGCTTCGTTAACGAAGTTCAGGTTATCGCGACTGTTGTTTCTGTTAACCCGCAGGTTAACCCGGACATCGTGGCGATGATTGGTGCATCTGCTGCACTGACTCTGTCTGGCATCCCATTCAACGGCCCGATCGGTGCTGCACGTGTTGGTTACATCAATGACCAGTACGTACTGAACCCGACCCAGGACGAACTGAAAGAAAGCAAGCTGGACCTGGTGGTTGCTGGTACAGAAGCTGCCGTACTGATGGTTGAATCTGAAGCTGAACTGCTGAGCGAAGACCAGATGCTGGGCGCTGTGGTATTCGGTCACGAACAGCAGCAGGTTGTTATTCAGGCGATCAACGAGCTGGCGAAAGAAGCTGGCAAACCGCGTTGGGACTGGCAGCCAGAAGCCGTAAACGAAGCGCTGAACGCGCGCGTTGCCGCACTGGCAGAAGCTCGCCTGAGCGATGCTTACCGCATCACCGACAAACAAGAGCGTTACGCTCAGGTTGACGTGATCAAATCTGAAACCATCGCGACTCTGGTGGCTGAAGACGAAACCCTGGACGCTAACGAACTGGGTGAAATCCTGCACGCTATCGAGAAAAACGTTGTTCGTAGCCGCGTACTGGCAGGCGAGCCGCGTATCGACGGCCGTGAAAAAGACATGATCCGTGGTCTGGACGTGCGTACTGGCGTTCTGCCGCGTACCCACGGTTCCGCACTGTTCACCCGTGGTGAAACTCAGGCGCTGGTTACTGCGACCCTGGGCACCACCCGTGATGCGCAGAACCTCGACGAACTGATGGGCGAGCGTACTGACAACTTCCTGTTCCACTACAACTTCCCTCCGTACTGCGTAGGTGAAACCGGCATGGTCGGTTCTCCGAAGCGTCGTGAGATTGGTCACGGTCGTCTGGCGAAGCGTGGCGTGCTGGCAGTAATGCCGGAACTGGATAAATTCCCGTACACCGTGCGTGTGGTTTCTGAAATCACCGAATCTAACGGTTCTTCTTCCATGGCTTCCGTATGTGGCGCTTCCCTGGCGCTGATGGACGCAGGCGTGCCAATCAAAGCGGCCGTTGCGGGTATCGCGATGGGGCTGGTGAAAGAAGGCGACAACTATGTTGTGCTGTCTGACATCCTGGGCGACGAAGACCACCTGGGCGATATGGACTTCAAAGTGGCGGGTTCCCGCGACGGTATCTCTGCACTGCAGATGGATATCAAAATTGAAGGTATCACCAAAGAGATCATGCAGGTTGCTCTGAACCAGGCTAAAGGTGCGCGTCTGCACATCCTGGGTGTGATGGAACAAGCGATCAACGCACCGCGTGGCGATATCTCTGAATTTGCTCCGCGTATCCACACCATCAAGATCAGCCCGGACAAGATCAAAGACGTTATCGGTAAAGGCGGTTCTGTTATCCGTGCCCTGACCGAAGAAACCGGCACCACCATTGAAATCGAAGATGATGGTACCGTGAAGATTGCTGCGACTGACGGCGAAAAAGCGAAATATGCTATCCGTCGTATCGAAGAGATCACCGCAGAGATCGAAGTAGGCCGTATCTACAATGGTAAAGTGACCCGTATCGTTGACTTTGGCGCGTTCGTTGCCATCGGTGGCGGTAAAGAAGGTCTGGTGCACATCTCTCAGATCGCTGATAAGCGCGTTGAGAAAGTGACCGATTACCTGCAGATGGGCCAGGAAGTACCGGTCAAAGTTCTGGAAGTTGATCGCCAGGGCCGCGTACGTCTGAGCATTAAAGAAGCAACTGAGCAGTCTCAACCTGCAGGCGAACCGGAAGCTCCGGTAAGCCAACAGGGCGAGTAAGGTTGCCATTGCCCTCCGTGAAAGCGGAGGGCCTTTAACCCGGCAGGACGCCTTGTTAGCAACCGGGGAACCTGGACGTTCATTCAATCGTTGTCTTCGGGAGTGGGAAATGAAGCCTTTTTTGCGCTGGTGTTTCGTTGCGACAGCACTCACGCTGGCTGGATGCAGTAATTCCGCCTGGCGTAAGAGTGAAGTCCTCGCAGTACCATTGCAACCGACTTTGCAGCAGGAAGTGATTCTGGCACGTATGGAACAAATTCTTGCCAGTCGGGCTTTAACCGATGACGAACGCGCACAGCTTTTATATGAGCGCGGAGTGTTGTATGATAGTCTCGGTCTGAGGGCACTAGCGCGGAATGATTTTTCACAAGCGCTGGCAATCCGACCAGATATGCCTGAAGTATTCAATTACTTAGGTATATATTTAACGCAGGCAGGCAATTTTGATGCTGCCTATGAAGCGTTTGATTCTGTACTTGAGCTTGATCCAACTTACAACTACGCGCACTTAAATCGCGGTATCGCATTGTATTACGGCGGTCGCGACAAGTTAGCGCAAGATGATCTGCTAGCGTTTTATCAAGACGATCCCAATGATCCTTTCCGTAGTCTGTGGCTTTATCTCGCCGAGCAGAAGCTCGATGAGAAGCAGGCTAAAGAAGCGTTAAAGCAACGCTTTGAAAAATCGGATAAAGAGCAATGGGGATGGAACATTGTCGAGTTCTACCTGGGCAACATTAGCGAAGCAACGCTGATGGAACGCCTGAAGGCGGACGCAACGGATAACACCTCGCTCGCTGAGCATCTCAGTGAAACCAACTTCTATTTAGGTAAGTACTACCTAAGTCTGGGGGATTTGGACAACGCTACGGCATTGTTCAAACTGGCGGTGGCTAACAACGTGCATAACTTTGTTGAGCACCGATACGCATTGTTGGAATTATCGCTCCTGGGCCAGGACCAAGATGACCTGGCAGAATCGGACCAGCAATAGCTGACGTACACATCAGCCCGTAATCTTTTTTGATTGCCATCACCTTCACGGGTGAGGGCGTTGTTGTTCGTTAATACACCTACTTTGAGCCGGTTCACACTTTTCAATGAAAATTGCAGATCAATTTCATGATGAGTTATGTAGACTGGCCGCCATTAATTTTGAGGCACACGTACTACATGGCTGAATTCGAAACCACTTTTGCAGATCTGGGCCTGAAGGCTCCTATCCTTGAAGCCCTTAACGATCTGGGTTACGAAAAACCATCTCCAATCCAGGCAGAGTGCATTCCGCATCTGCTGGGCGGTCGCGATGTTCTGGGTATGGCCCAGACGGGTAGCGGCAAAACTGCAGCGTTCTCTTTACCGCTGCTCAACAATCTTGATCCTGAGCTGAAGGCACCTCAGATTCTGGTGCTGGCACCGACCCGCGAACTGGCGGTTCAGGTTGCAGAAGCCATGACGGATTTCTCTAAACACATGCGCGGCGTGAACGTGGTTGCCCTGTACGGCGGCCAGCGTTATGACGTGCAATTACGTGCCCTGCGTCAGGGACCACAGATCGTCGTCGGTACGCCGGGCCGTCTGCTGGATCACCTGAAGCGCGGGACTCTGGACCTCTCTAAACTGAGCGGTCTGGTACTGGACGAAGCAGACGAAATGCTGCGTATGGGCTTCATCGAAGACGTTGAAACCATCATGGCGCAGATCCCGGAAGGTCATCAGACCGCTCTGTTCTCCGCGACTATGCCGGAAGCGATTCGTCGTATTACCCGCCGCTTTATGAAAGAGCCGCAGGAAGTACGCATTCAGTCCAGCGTTACCACACGTCCTGACATCAGCCAGAGCTACTGGACTGTCTGGGGCATGCGTAAAAATGAAGCGCTGGTGCGTTTCCTGGAAGCAGAAGATTTTGATGCGGCGATTATCTTCGTTCGTACCAAAAATGCGACCCTGGAAGTGGCAGAAGCGCTGGAGCGTAGCGGTTATAGCAGCGCTGCACTGAACGGCGACATGAACCAGTCCCTGCGTGAGCAGACTCTGGAACGTCTGAAAGATGGCCGTCTGGACATTCTGATTGCAACCGACGTTGCGGCCCGTGGCCTGGACGTTGAGCGTATCAGCCTGGTTGTTAACTACGACATCCCGATGGATTCCGAGTCTTACGTTCACCGTATCGGCCGTACTGGTCGTGCGGGTCGTGCTGGCCGTGCGCTGCTGTTCGTTGAGAACCGTGAGCGTCGTCTGCTGCGTAACATCGAACGCACCATGAAGCTGACGATTCCGGAAGTAGAACTGCCGAATGCAGAACTGCTGGGTAAACGCCGTCTGGAAAAATTCGCCGCTAAAGTACAGCAGCAGCTGGAAAGCAGCGATCTGGATCAGTACCGTGCTCTGCTGGCGAAAATGCAGCCGGAAGAAGAGCTGGATATCGAAACGCTGGCAGCCGCACTGCTGAAAATGGCTCAGGGCGAACGTCCGCTGATCCTGCCGCCAGATGCACCGATGCGTCCGAAACGCGAATTCCGCGACCGTGACGATCGTGGTCCGCGTGACCGCAACGATCGTGGCCCGCGTAATGACCGTGGTGGTGAAGATCGTCCGCGTCGTGAACGTCGTGACGTTGGCGATATGCAGCTGTACCGCATTGAAGTGGGCCGTGATGACGGTGTTGAAGTTCGTCATATCGTTGGCGCGATTGCTAACGAAGGCGATATCAGCAGCCGTTACATCGGTAACATCAAGCTGTTTGCTTCCCACTCCACCATCGAGCTGCCGAAAGGTATGCCGGGCGACGTGCTGCAGCACTTTACCCGTACTCGCATCCTGAACAAACCGATGAACATGCAGCTGGTTGGCGATGCAGTTCCGCACACCGGTGGTGAGCGTCGTGGCGGTGGCCGATTCAGCGGCGAGCGTCGTGAAGGTGGTCGTGGCGAAGGTCGTAATTTCAGCGGTGAGCGTCGTGAAGGCGGTCGTGGCGATGGTCGTCGTTTCAGCGGCGAACGCCGTGAAGGCAACCGTGGTCCGCGTCGTGACGATTCTTCTGCTCCGCGTCGTGATGACTCCGCTGGTCGTCGTCGTTTCGGCGGTGACGCATAAGTTTCACTGCGTAAAGTAATATATACAGCCCCGATCTCAACAATCGGGGCTTTTTTTATTTCATTTGTACTCGTGTACTGGTACAGTGCAGCACATTGAGATGTAGTCACAATATAAATGACTGGAGAGATGGCTAAATGGCAACACTAACCACCACCCAAACGTCACCTTCGCTGCTCGGCGGCGTGGTGATTATCGGCGGCACCATTATTGGCGCGGGGATGTTTTCTCTGCCAGTGGTCATGTCCGGGGCGTGGTTTTTCTGGTCAATGGCAGCGCTGATCTTCACCTGGTTCTGTATGCTGCATTCCGGACTGATGATCCTCGAAGCGAACCTTAATTACCGCATTGGTTCCAGCTTTGACACCATCACGAAAGATCTGCTGGGCAAAGGTTGGAACGTGGTGAACGGCATCTCGATCGCCTTCGTTCTCTATATCCTGACCTACGCCTATATTTCGGCGAGCGGCTCGATTCTGCATCACACTTTCTCCGAGATGTCGCTGAATGTTCCGGCGCGCGCGGCGGGTCTTGGCTTTGCACTGCTGGTGGCATTTGTGGTGTGGTTAAGCACCAAAGCGGTTAGCCGCATGACGGCGATTGTGCTGGGCGCGAAGGTGATTACCTTTTTCCTGACCTTTGGTAGTCTGCTGGGGCATGTTACGCCCACTACGCTGTTTAATGTGGCACAAAGCAATGCTTCGTATACACCGTACCTGCTGATGACGCTGCCGTTTTGCCTGGCCTCATTTGGTTATCACGGTAACGTCCCTAGCCTGATGAAGTACTACGGCAAAGATCCGAAGACCATTGTGAAATGTCTGGTGTATGGCACGCTGCTGGCGCTGGTGCTGTATACTGTATGGTTGCTGGGAACGATGGGTAATATTCCACGTCCGGAGTTTATCGGTATTGCGCAGCAGGGCGGTAACATTGATGTGTTGGTACAGGCGCTGAGCGGCGTACTGAACAGCCGCAGCCTTGATCTACTGTTAGTGGTGTTCTCTAACTTTGCAGTGGCGAGTTCATTCCTTGGCGTTACGCTCGGTCTGTTTGACTACCTGGCGGATCTGTTTGGCTTTGATGACTCGGCGATGGGGCGTTTTAAAACGGCATTGCTGACGTTTGTCCCGCCAATTGTGGGTGGCTTGCTGTGGCCGAACGGTTTCCTGTACGCCATTGGGTATGCAGGACTCGCGGCAACCATCTGGGCCGCCATTGTACCGGCGCTGCTGGCACGTAAATCCCGTGAGCGTTTCGGTAGCCCGAAATTCCGCGTCTGGGGCGGCAAGCCGATGATTGCGCTAATCCTGGTATTTGGTATCGGCAACGCGATTATCCATATTCTGTCGAGCGTGGATCTGTTACCGGTCTATCAGTAATCTCTTTTTTTCACCCTCTCCCTACCGGGAGAGGGCAACAACTTACCCAGCCAATTCTTCTTTCACCTGCATCGCCAAATCAAACGAATGTAGCCGTGCCTGATGATCGAAAATCTGGCCGTTAACCATAATTTCATCAGCCTGGGTTTCGCGTAAAATGGCATCGAGGCCGTGACGGACTTTCGCCTTATCGCCGACGAGCGACATGCTCAGCGCCTGTTGTACGCCATATTGCTCAGAAGCGGACCACAGCTGATGCATATTCTCTACCGGCGGCGGTAGCTGGCCAGTTTCGCCACGACGTAGTTTCACAAACGCTTGCTGCATTGAGGTGAAAAGAAATTCGGCATCGCGATTGCTGTCGGCGGCAATGATGTTGATGCACACCATCGCGTACGGTTTTGCCAGCCGCGCTGAGGGTTTGAATTGGGTGCGGTACAGATGCAGCGCCTGATGCAGCATATCCGGAGCAAAGTGCGAGGCGAAGGCAAACGGCAGGCCGAGCTGGGCTGCCAACTGTGCGCTGTACAGGCTGGAGCCTAATAACCAGACCGGGATCTGCTCGCCGTAGCCGGGAACCGGACGCACATGAGGGTTAGGAGCGCGGGCGTCGAACCAGTCCAACAGTTCAGCTACGTCGCGTGGGAAGTTATCGATATCACCACTCATATGGCGGCGCAGTGCGCGCATCGTTGGCTGATCGCTCCCCGGCGCGCGGCCAAGCCCAAGATCGATGCGTCCCGGATACAGCGTATTCAAGGTACCGAACTGCTCGGCGATCACCAGCGGCGAATGATTAGGCAGCATAACACCGCCGGAACCAAGATGCAGCGTGGTGGTATTGGCTGCCAGATAGCCAATCAGCACTGAAGTTGCGGCGCTGGCGATGCCGGTCATGTTGTGATGCTCTGCCAGCCAGTAGCGGTGGTAGCCGCGCTTTTCGGCCAATCGGGCGAGATCAAGCGAGTGCGTGAAGGCCTCTTTCGCCGAAGAACCTTCAGGGATCGGCGCCAGATCCAACACCGAGAACGGAATAGTTTTGTCAGTCATAACGGCTCACTTTGTTACCGGTTAATCTTTTAATACTGCATTAAAATTTGATTACCGTTGTTAACAAAGTGAGCTTTTTTACGCCTGCAGCTCCAGACCCGCCAGTCGCTTCCAGTAGCCGTTGCAGTCACTGTGGGCGGCAAGCGGTAATGGGGCAGCGCCATTTTCATTGGCGCGGAACGCATCAAGCATGGCGAACGTTTCGCTGCCTGAGGGCGACAGACGCACAATATCAACCAGACCCTGCATTGATGTCAGCTCGTTGCCGAGGTTGTAAACATAACCGCTCATGGTCTGGATCCCGTTGAGCACAAAGACCTGCTGATTCTCCTGCGACAGCACATCGCGTCCGTTCGGGTATTTGATGCAGCAGGTTTCACATTCGTCTTTTGGACGATCTTCAGAGCGTGCGGTAAAGCAGCGGGCGGAGTACGCCAGTGGCAGATGCCCGTAGCTCAGTACCTCGACTTCAAATTGATTGCGAATGCCCAGCTCATCACACTGGCTGAGCAGGTTCACCAGCCAGTCACGGGATAACTCTACCGGCATACACCAGCGCACCATGCCCTGATTGAGCAGCAAACGCAGGGTTACCGCGTTATAACAGTTGAGCGCATGCCCAGCGACAAACGGCAGCTTACGCTCGGCGCACATGTTTACTACGCCGAGATCGCTGGCTTCCAGCAGGAAGTCGCCGTTTTCAACATAGCGCTTCAGCTCTCCCAGCTCAGAGGAGGCTTGCACCAGCGCCAGCGTCGACAGCACCACCTGTTTACCGCTGCCAGCGAGTGATTTCGCCATATCCAGCCAGTCGCCCACTTTGGTGGCGCGGCGTTTACTGCATACCGCTTCGCCAAGGTAGATAATGTCGGCCTGGCTTACGGCGGCCTGCTGATAAAAGTCTTCCAGCGTTTCTTTCGGCCAGTACCATAGCACTGGCCCTAAGGAATATTTCATTGCTTCTCTCACTGCCATTTACGGTGATAGGCGCCAAGCGTGGTTTGCGTGCCTTCGGACATTGAACCGAGCGTTTCCATCCACGCGTTCTGCGGGGCGTAGTTTTGCGGGTCGGCCATACAGCGGTCGATTGCCTGACGCCACACTTTCGCTACCTGGCTGACATAGGCTGGGCTACGCTGACGCCCTTCGATTTTTACCGAAGCAATATTGGCCGCCAGCAGTTCCGGCAGCAGTTCCAGCGTATTCAGGCTGGTGGGCTCTTCCAGCGCATGGTAGCGCTCGCCATCAACCAGATAGCGGCCTTTACACAGCGTCGGATAACCGGCGTTTTCTCCGTCCTGATAGCGATCGATCAGCACTTCATTGAGGCGGGATTCCAGCCCTTGTTGGGTCTGCTGCCAGCGAACAAAACGAGCAGGAGAGCAGGCACCAACCGTGTTTGGAGATTCGCCTGTCAGATAGGAGGAAAGATAGCAACGGCCTTCCGCCATAATGCACAGGCTGCCAAAGGCGAACACTTCCAGGGGAACTGGTGTGACGCGAGCGAGCTGCTTCACCTGATGAATAGACAGCACGCGCGGCAGCACCACGCGGGCAACGTCAAAGTTGCGATGGTAGAAATTAATCGCCTCTTCATTGGTTGCAGATGCCTGAACAGAGACATGGCGCTCAATATGCGGGTAGCGCTCTGCGGCATACTCAAGCATAGCGAGGTCGGCGAGGATCAGCGCATCTGCACCCAGTTGCGCCGCCATATCCACGGCACGTTGCCAGCGCGCGTAACCATCCGGATGCGCAAAGGTGTTAATCGCGATGTGCAGCTTACGGCGGTGCTGATGGACAAAATTCACCGCTTCCTGCAATTTTTTCTCGGTAAAATTAAGGCCGGCGAAATGACGGGCATTGGTATCATCTTTCAGCCCGATATAGACAGCATCAGCGCCGTTCTCGATGGCCGCCTTAAGCGCCGGGAGGTTTCCGGCAGGGCAGAGCAGCTCCATAATTTATCCTGAACGTTGCGCCATGTAGGGCGCAGAAATGTTAACGAAGAGGGATTTTAGTTAACCTTGATGAGACAATTTTTGATTTAAGGCAGTTAAAGTCGTATTGGTGACACCAATAAAGAGGTAACAATTTCGTAGCGAATTGTTGATTTATGCCGCTATGTCGTTTATTTGATATGGCAAAATAGCAGGACTATTGAAACAGGGAGTAAAGCTCGTGTTGGATAAACTGCGTTCACGCTTAGTACATTTTGGTCCTTCTTTGATGAGTGTACCGGTTAAACTGACGCCCTTTGCGCTGAAGCGCCAGGTTCTGGAACAGGTCCTGAGCTGGCAGTTTAGTCAGGCGCTTGCCGATGGGGAGCTGGAGTTTCTCGACGGTCGCTGGCTGAGCATTCATGTGCGTGACATCGGCCTTAAATGGTATACCTCTGTTCAAAACGATAAACTGATCGTCAGCCAGAATGCAGATGCGGATGTCAGTTTTAGCGCGGATGCCAGCGATCTTCTGATGATCGCGGCACGTAAGCAGGATCCGGATACGCTGTTCTTCCAGCGTCGCCTGGTGATTGAAGGTGATACAGAATTAGGGCTGTATGTAAAAAATCTGATGGACGCCATCGAACTGGAGCAGATGCCTAAGGCGCTGCGCATCATGCTGATGCAGTTGGCGGATTTTGTTGAGGCGGGAATGAAAACAACGCCAGAAACCAAACAGACTTCGGTAGGTGAGCCATGCTGATTCGAGTTGAAATTCCCATTGATGCCCCTGGTATTGATGCGTTGCTGCGCCGTTCGTTTGAGAGCGATGCGGAAGCGAAACTAGTACACGACCTGCGTGAAGACGGGTTCTTAACGCTGGGTCTGGTTGCTACCGATGAAGAAGGTCAGGTCGTGGGTTACGTCGCGTTCAGCCCTGTCGATGTCCAGGGCGAAGATCTGCAATGGGTCGGCATGGCGCCGCTGGCCGTGGATGAAAACTACCGTGGGCAGGGTCTGGCGCGTCAGCTGGTCTATGAAGGGCTTGATTCCCTGAACGAGTTTGGCTACGCCGCGGTGGTTACGCTGGGCGATCCGGCGCTGTACAGCCGCTTTGGCTTTGAGCTGGCTGCGCATCACGATCTGCATTGCCGTTGGCCGGGCACTGAAAGCGCATTCCAGGTTCATCGCCTGGCGGATGACGCGCTGGAAGGCGTGACGGGCCTTGTGGAATACCACGACCACTTCAATCGTTTTTAAGCTCCGGGGTTTGCAGGCTGCTCAGTAGCGCCTCAAGCCCTTCGCCGTCTACAAGGCGCTCTTTCTGCCGCTTGGTGAGCTGTTTGACGCGATACTCTATGCGCAGAGCCAGCGAACGGTCGCCGATCTGCGCCGCAAATGCCAACGTGAGTTCCCCCTTTCCGCGTAGTGCCTTAGCACCTTTCCCACTTTGATGCTGCTTATAGCGGCGCTGCACATCGGTGGTTATACCGGTGTATAAGGCGTTGTCTGCAGTACGGATCAGGTACAGATACCAGGGTGTCATTGTCACCATCGACGTGATAATTTTCAGGCCTACAGTATAAAAGAGAACAGAAATGGAAACACTGACTGCGGTGACCCGCTGGCTGGCAAAGCAGCATGTCGTGACCTGGTGCGTTCATCATGAAGGTGAATTGTGGTGCGCCAATGCGTTTTACCTGTTTGATGCGCAGAAGATGGCATTCTATGTGCTGACCGAAGATAAAACGCGCCATGCGCAAATGTCCGGGCCGCGCGCGCCGATTGCCGGCACGGTAAATGGTCAGCCCAAAACGGTCGCCCTGATTCGTGGCGTGCAGTTTAAGGGGGAGATTCGCCGTCTTGAAGGGCAGGAGAGTGACACCGCGCGTAACGCCTACAACCGCCGTTTCCCCGTCGCCAGAATGTTGCCAGCGCCCGTGTGGGAGATTCGACTGGATGAAGTCAAATTCACGGACAACACACTGGGCTTCGGTAAAAAGATGCACTGGCTACGTGATCTATAGTTAAAAGAGTGATTGAAGCGTCAGGGGAAAATAAACGATGAGCCAGGTGTTAATAACCGGTGCAACGGGTCTGGTGGGTGGACATTTATTGCGTATGTTGCTGAATGAACCTCGGGTCAATGCCATTACGGCGCCGACGCGTCGACCGCTGGCTGATACGGCTGGCATCTATAATCCCCACGATCCGCAGCTAACCGATGCTCTGGCGCAGGTTACCGATCCGGTCGATATCGTCTTTTGTTGTCTGGGAACGACCCGACGTGAAGCGGGCAGCAAAGAGGCATTTATCCACGCTGACTATACGCTGGTAGTGGATACGGCCCTGACGGGGCGTCGGCTGGGGGCCCAGCACATGTTGGTGGTGAGTTCGATGGGCGCTAATGCCAATTCGCCCTTTTTTTATAACCGGGTGAAAGGTGAAATGGAGCAGGCGCTGATTGCGCAGAATTGGCCGCGACTGACGATTGCCCGGCCTTCTATGCTTCTGGGGGATCGGGATAAACAGCGGGCGAATGAAATGTTTTTAGCGCCATTATTTCGGTTGCTGCCGGGTAACTGGAAGTCGATTGAAGCGCGTGATGTGGCGCGGGCTATGCTGGCAGAGGCGCTGGCACCAGGACCGGAAGGTGTTACTATACTGACCTCTTCCGGGCTGCGCGAACGGGCTAAATAAAATGCCGGATAACGTGCTCTGACGTCGTCATCCGGCATCTGTCATCATCTTACTTAATAAAGGTGAAGGCCGTCGTGACGCGTTTCACGCCGCTTACCCGGCTGGCGATGTCCGCCGCCGCCTTCGCTTCGCGCTCGGTCACCAGACCCAGCAGGAAGACTTCCCCATTTTCGGTCGTGACTTTCACGTTAGTGGATTTCACCTGATCGCTGGTCAGCAATTGTGAACGTACTTTGGTAGTGATCCAGGTATCGTTGGACGCATCGCCCAGGCCGATTGGCTGGCCTTGACGGATCTCATTAAAGACCTCTGTCGTACCCTCTACGCCCATCGCAATCTGTTTTGCCCGCGCAGACAGTTCGCTATTTGGCGACTGACCGACCAGTAGCACTTTACCCTGATACGCGCTCACGTTAATTCGCGTTTCTTTCTTGATCTGGGCATCTTTCGACAACGCCGTATTGACGCGTAACTCCAGGGTTCCATCATCTACCTGGGTGCCGACACTACGAGGGTCCGTCGCGGCTTTGGTGCCGACAGCAGCAGTTCCGACAACGGCAGCAGCGACACAGCCTTGCAGCAGCAGTGCAGCGATAATCACAGCAAGCGGCGAAAATGCCTTCATGTGTACTCCTTAATCATCCTGGTGAGGGAAAAGCGTGTTGTCGATGAGATCGCAAAGGCAGTTGACCGTCAGCATGTGCATTTCCTGAACGCGGGCGCTATGGTGTGAGGGGATACGGATTTCAACATCCTGCGGCCCCAGTAACCCGGCCAGCTCCCCTCCGTCATACCCGGTCAGCGCGACAATTGTCATGTCGCGTGTCACGGCGGCTTCAACGGCTTTTACGATATCGCGGCTATTACCACGCGTAGAGATTGCCAGCAGAACATCACCTGCATGTCCCAGCGCACGGACTTGTTTTGCATAAACTTCATCGTGCAGGCGATCGTTGGCAATCGCAGTTAAGACCACATTATCAGTATTTAGTGCAATCGCAGGTAAACTTGGGCGCTCTGTTTCAAAACGATTGATCATGCTGGCAGCAAAATGCTGTGCGTTGGCAGCGGACGTCCCATTACCACAACAGAGAATTTTGTTGCCATTGAGCAGGGACTGAACCAGCGTCATGGCTGCACGGGAGATCGCATCCGGAAGTGCTTCAGCCGCAGCTATCTGAGTTTGAATGCTTTCAGTAAAGCAGACTTTAATTCTATCTAACACGCTAATCCTTAAGAACCAGGCTCTGAATCTTCAACTATGAGCGGTCGTTGAACGCGTCCTTAAACCACTCAACATCATTTCCGGTGAAGGCTAACACATCGAACCGGCAATCCACAGTATCAAAACTCCCATTGTGGCGTGCAAGCCACAAGCGGGCGGTCTGTAATAATTTGTGTTGTTTGCTCCGGGTCACACTCGCCGCTGCGCCGCCAAACTGGGCCGAGCGCCGATAGCGGACTTCAACAAAGACGGTGGTATTGCCTTCACGCATTATCAGGTCGATTTCGCCGCCACGTTCACGCACGTTAGCGGCGATAAAATGCAGTCCCTTGCTCTGCAGCCAGTCACGCGCGGTGGATTCCCACGCGTCACCGGTCTGTTTACTCGTTAACTGGCGGGGACGACTTGTCCTTGCTGGTATTTGAGCCATGATAACTTCCTGTTAATCACACAATCCTGCGTTGCGGTTAAGGCCCCGGTGTTGCCGTTAATTTCGAAACCCTGTACCTGACGCATTTGCGAGAAGTGGTTGGCAAGTGACCAGGCATCGACGCCCATCGCGTACATACGCGCCAATGAGTAGTCATTACGCACTGCGCCAAGCGCTTGCTGCATGAGAGGCGCGTTAGCCCCTGCCAGCATCGGTATTTCGCTGTACTGCAAGCCTTCCATCTCCAGGCGGAAATCCGGGCCGGCAGTTCCCTGCGCGCTACGGGAGCTGGCGTACAGCGTTGCTCCGCTCTGGCTGCCGTTGCGCATAGCGATCATCGGCTTAATAAAGGCAATTTCTTCTGGCGTCGCCAGAATATACACGGCATCAACACGACCGCTGCCGCCGGTGATCTGTGCATCGGTTGGCGCAGCCGGAATCGTCAGGCCGCCAATCGTCACGCCAGGTTGCGCAGGCACAGAGGAAGCCACCGGGCTGCCCGTCAGGGAAATCCCCGAGCCGCCGTTGACGCCCATTTTCAGCTCGGCGGTGGAGCCGAACTTCTGTTGCAATACCACGCCGCCGCCCAGTTTTTGCCATTCCTGAGCAAAGGCATTGGCAACGCGATCGCCTAACGAACTGCGTGGGATCAACAGCAGCGGCGTTTGTTTGCCCTGGTCGTGGATGTGACGCGCGGCGTCGCGCGCTTCATCTTCTGGCGACAAAGCGAAGTAGCAGACGTTCGGCAGGTTTTTCACCGACTCCGGCTGATTAAGCGCCAGCACGTTTAATGGCGTGTTGCTTTTCATCAGCTCTTCAACATTGTTTTTCAACAGCGGACCAACCACGATGCTGGCGCCATCCTGTTGAACCTGAGTCAGGATCTGGTTCAGAGGCTGTGATGAGGTGTCGTAGATTTTCAGCTCTGCAGATGGATTCGCCGGCGCGCTGGCGGTCGTTGGCTGTGCAGGCGCTGTGGGCTGCGCAGCAGGTGTTTCTGGCTGTGCTGGCGTCTCATTAGTCAGGTCGCTGACAGACGCCTGAGAAGGGCTGGCAACACCGTCAGTCGTTTGCGGCTGCTCCACAGTTGTCGCAGCTGTTGTATCCTCAGCAGGCGCAGCTACAGCAGGGCTCGCTACGGGTTGAGTACCCATATTTTTCGCCGCTTCAAAGCCTTGCTGAATAGTCCGGCCAAATACAGCGGCCTGACCGTTCAGCGGCAGCAGCAGTGCAATTTTGCTGGTGGAGGCGGGCTTAAAGCTCTGCACGTTAACCAACTGCGTTGGCAGCATTTTTGCGCCAGGGTTTTGCGGATAGCGTTTCTGCCAGTCAGCAATACCGGCTTTCATCATGTCCGGATCGTTACGGTTATCGAACCAGACGCGCTGGAGATCCAGCCAGCCTTGCAGCACGTTTTCATCCGCATTGATAACCAGCGCCTGCGCTTGCTCCTGGGTCATGGATGACAGCGCCTGCCAGGTGGCGTCGATGTTTTTCTGCTTAGCATTCGCGGCCAGCAGCGGTTCCTGGGCGATGAGGGCGCGCAATAGCGTCAACGATGGGCGACCCTGGTTGACGTCGATTTGCGCCTGCCAGTATCTGGCCTGCTGGTTTTGATCGAAATCGGCAGGAGTAAGTTTATCCAGCAGGGCCTGAGCGCCAGCGATATCTTTCTGTGCGAGCTTGATTTCGACGGCCAGCAGAGACTGCTCACGACGCTGAGTATCGCTGAGTTTCTGCGGTAGCTGGTTGAACAGCTCGATAGCCTGCTGGCTCTTGCCTTCTTTCAGCAGTGCACGAATGGCGAGTAATTGCCAGTTGGTCTTGCTATCATCTGAGCTTTGCTGCATTTGTTGCAGATAAAAGCCGGAATCAGCCTGCGCAGTGCCCTGCATATGGGCTGCACTCTGGTCTGGCGCCTGGGTGCCACAGCCTGCGAAAATCAGTGCTGCCAGAATGACTGGTAGCGCGCGTGCGGCTTTCAAACGAGAAAATGTTGAGGGTACCATACTGTATCCAGTGATATTTTTTTACTCAATGCTCAATATTAAATCGGCAATACGGACGACACAATGAAACAACACGAATCGGCGGATAATTCTCAAGGCCAACTCTTTATTGTACCTACTCCTATAGGAAATTTGGCTGATATTACCCAACGAGCGCTCGAAGTTTTACAAGCCGTTGATTTGATTGCCGCTGAAGATACCCGTCATACAGGGTTATTGTTACAACACTTCGCGATTAACGCTCGTTTGTTTGCATTACACGATCACAATGAGCAACAAAAAGCGGAAACGCTGGTGGCGAAACTCAAAGAAGGGCAAAACATTGCGCTGGTTTCCGATGCCGGAACGCCGCTGATTAACGATCCTGGTTACCATCTGGTGCGCACCTGTCGCGAAGCGGGGATCCGCGTAGTACCTCTGCCGGGCCCTTGCGCAGCGATTGCGGCACTGAGCGCTGCCGGTCTGCCTTCAGACCGCTTTTGCTATGAAGGTTTTCTGCCTGCCAAATCGAAAGGGCGTCGTGATGCGATGAAAGCCATTGAGGCTGAACCACGTACGCTTATTTTTTATGAATCCACTCACCGTTTACTGGATAGCCTGGAAGATATGGTCGCCGTCTGGGGCGAATCCCGCTACGTGGTGCTGGCGCGCGAACTGACGAAAACCTGGGAAACCATTCACGGTGCGCCGGTCGGCGAGCTGCTGGCGTGGGTCAAGGAAGATGAAAACCGTCGCAAAGGTGAAATGGTGCTAATTGTTGAAGGGCATAAAGCGCAAGAAGACGATCTACCTGCTGATGCGCTGCGAACTCTGGCGTTGCTGCAGGCCGAACTGCCGCTGAAAAAGGCCGCCGCGCTGGCCGCTGAAATCCACGGCGTGAAAAAGAATGCGCTGTATAAGCACGCGCTGGAACAGCAGGTAGAGTAAGAGCGTCTGGATTGATCGCCAGTTTGTTGGAAGAAATGTCGGAAGAACGCGCTGAAAGCGTTGCAGCTAAAAGGCAAACTGCAACGCGTTGGCGCGACGAAACAGGGATGTGGCGGGTAATTTAAACGACCAGCAGTTCAACGCCTGTTTTAGCCAGTGCTGATTTATCCTGTTTGCTGATGCTGTCGTCGGTTATTACGCAGTTAATCTTCTCCATGGGAAGTACTTGATTAAATCCACGTCGGTTAAATTTTGTCGCATCCAGTACGGCAATGACTTTATGTGCCGCCGCCGCCATTACGCTACTAATCGAATAGCCTTCGTTGAATGTCGTAATACCATTAGTTGCATCGATCCCGTCAGCACCCACAAACATCAGGTCAGCGCTTATCCCTTGTAGGGAACGTTCAGCGATAGTGCCATGCATTGAATGCGTTTTGTGACGCACCGTGCCACCGCAGACGACCAGCGTAATATCTTTGTTTTCCGATAACGTAAACGCAGCAGGCAGGCTATTGGTAATAACAGTGATATTACTTTTTCGGTTTAGCGCCTCAGCGATCAGTAAGGTCGTGCTTCCGCTATCCAAGATTACGGTCATTCCTTCTTCGACCATTGCCGTTGCCGCCTGAGCGATCCGCTTTTTAGGATCGCTGGCAAGCTGATACCGATCTTCTAACAATACTTCCTGATTGTCACCTTCAGCCAGATGGCTTCCAGGTTTTGCCGCACCGCCATGAAAACGGGTGACCAGACCCTTCTCTTCTAATAACCGCAGGTCGGCGCGAATGGTGACTTCAGAAATACCAAAGGTATTCGAAAGGTCCATTACCAGTACGCTACCTTGCGTATTAATCAGGTCGACAATTTTATTCCTTCTCTCAAATGAGTTCATATTGATTTGCCTGATAATTTGACTGTCACTAGTTTAATCGAAGGATTGCGAAAGGTGAACGCTAAATTTCGAAAGTAAATGTGAGCCAGCGCAGGTTGCTGGCTCGTGGGGTCAGGAGAGTTTGAGCAGAATTTTACCCTGCATCGGCGCGCCCTTGAGTGACTTGACGGCGCAGGCAAAGCTCTCGGCATCACCACTGTGGGCGATTAATGGCTCAAGCTGTAAGCGTTTTTCCGTCAGTAAACGCGCTGCGGTTTCCCACTCTTCTCCAGGCCATGGACTGGAATAGTTCATCCAACTACCAAGAATGGTTAACTCTTTACGTAATATTTGTCCAAAGACACCTGAAGACAGCGCTAGATCATTATGCAGCGTACCCACTAACGCCAGTTGAGCGCGAGGGCCAGCAATTTCGATCGACAGCGTCACAGTTTGTGGGGTTCCCGCGGTTTCCAGTATGAGTTGGTCAAACAGAACATTCTCCAGACCAGAGTGAATCTCAGTCGCACTCATCTCCCGACTGTTAAATACATAGGTTGCCCCCAATTCTTTTGCTAACGCCAGCTTTTGCTGGTTGATATCAATCGCCGTGATGCTTTTAGCGCCGAGTTCACGGGCGCATTGCAGCGCCAGTAAACCGATAGTACCAGCTCCCACAATAATCACATTTTTGCCTTCACAACCCTGAGCCAAATGAAACGCATGCAGGCCGACGGTGATGGGTTCAATGAATGCGCCATCTTCAATCGGCATATCTGAAGGTAGGCGGAACAGATTCGCGCGTTTCACCACAACATATTCTGCGTTGCCGCCTTCGCTACGTGAACCGACAAACTGATACTGCTTACACAACGAGAAGTAGCCACGCACGCACTGAGGGCAGTGGAAGCAGGGAAGTAGCGGTACGCAGGCAACGGCATCGCCGGGTTGTAGGTTGGTAACGCCTGCGCCGTAGGATTCAACATAGCCACTGAACTCGTGCCCAAGCGTGATTGGATAATAGTGAGCGCCACGATTGAAGATTCGGGGAATGTCCGAGCCGCAAAGCCCTGAACTGACTACTTTAACCAGTACATCCTCATCCGTTTGCAGATGTGGTATGAGACGTTCTTCAACGCGTACGTCACCCTCAGCGTGAATAACCACTGATTTCATAAAAGTCTCCAGAAATGTGAAGGGGAGCAAATGCTCCCCAGAAATTATGATGCGGTCTGGCTTTCCGTTATAGCTGCTGCTTTTTCAGCTGCCACGAAATTACGTGCCCGACGCCAGGTCAGCAGTACACCCAACAGGTAAATAGCCGCGATAACGATGAAACCTACCACGTTCTGCCAAGTAAAAAGCTGGATCAGCAGCCAGGTGACTGGGGAGCCGCCCTGGTCCATTGAGGCCACCATGCCACCGGCTTTTAATGCGCCTGCATTGGCGGCAAGTTGGGTATGTAAACCAATAGTCTGAGTTGCTATCCATAGGGTGATACCCATGATGATGACGCCGGAGATCAGTGTGCGGAACAGGTTCCCTTGATGCACGGCTACCGCCATGGCAACAAAGAAACCAATTGTCGCGAGATCGCCGAAGGGCAGAACCTGGTTCCCTGGTACCAGCACGGCAATCAGGATGGTCAGCGGGATAAAGATTAGACTGGCAGAAACCACCGACGTATGACCGAGAAGCAACGCAGGGTCCAGACCAATTAAGAACTCCTGACCGCCAAATTTTGCCTGCAGGCGTTTGCGGGCATGCTTCGCGATAGGTGTTAAGCCATCCATAATCGGTTTAATTACGCGTGGCATCAGCAGCATCACGGCAGCCGTTTTCACAGCCAATTGTAGGACGCTTTTCACGTCATATCCTGCCAGCATACCGATGACCAGACCCATAACGAAGCCGACGGTAACAGGCTCGCCAAAAGGACCGAAGCGTTTCTGTACATCGTCTGCACTGAAGTGAATACGATTAAGGCCCGGGATTTTTTCAATGATCGTATCAACCAGGACCGCTATTGGGCCCAGGTAGGCCGAGGAACCGTGGGGGATAGCAATCCCTTCCAGGCCAAAAAAGTCGCGCGTGTCTTTAGCAAACCAGTCACCCAGTTTGTAGACGAAGGCGGCATGAACAACCACGCCGAGAATGCCCAGCCAGTATGAACCGGTCGCCAGATGCAACATGGCGCCGGTAAACGTCATATGCCAGATATTCCAGATGTCGACGTTCACCACGCGGGTCATGCGGGTAACCAGCATCAGGATATTCACACCAATGGCGACAGGAATCGCAATTAACGCAATTTGCGAAGCCCAGGTCATTGGTGATGAACCCGGCCAGCCGACGTCAATAACGTGCAGGTTGATTTGAAACTGTTCCGCCATCGCTTTTGCGGCTGGTCCAATAGAGTCCAGCATCAGGCCGATCACCAGACCAATGCCGACGAAGCCGATCCCGATATGCAGACCAGATTTAAAACAATCCCCGAGCTTCATTCCCAGTAATTTTGAGAAGATGATGATCACTAACGGCAGCATAACCGTTGGACCTAAATCGAGGATATAACGCATTATTTCGCTAAACATGGCGTTACCCCACGAGGATAGTCAGTATTTTTTGCTGTAATGCTTCGATACCCACGCCTGAGACAAAAGGCATGCCGTGAACAACCGGGATATCGCCAAATGTACGGTCAACGCGAGCAGTAGTACAAATAAGGTCCGCGCCATCCATATAAGTTTCGATTTCCGTTACCCGGCACTGAACCAGGTCGAGTTGGATATTGTTGGCTTCGCAGAGCTCTTTGATTTCTTCCGCAGCCATTGTTGAAGTTGCTACAGCACCGCCGCAGGCCACAATTACTTTACGTTTCATAGGGTATTCCTTTTATTATCAGTTTCTTATCAATCCTGGGCGCAGGGCTCAGACTCAAGGATTTTTTCCCGAAAGAGCATTGCCAGTTCTGCATCGGGTGCATTCAGCAATGCTTCAATGGTGCTCGGGTTTTGTAGCTCACTAAACAGACGACGCAAGAGCTTCAGTTGCGCCGTCGGGTTTTCAACAATTAAGGCGATAATTAAAGAGACGGCTATCTCTTCATCATCATCCGCTTGTTGAAAGTTAACCGGTGTATCTGGGCGAATCAGATAGATAGCCGGAGATTTCGCGTGAACAGCTTCACAATGCGGAATCGCAACGGCATGACGTTCCAGCGCGATTCCAGTTGGAAAAGTTACTTCACGCTCAATCAGGGCCTGCGGGTAGCTTTCATGCACGACCCCTTTAGCTAGCATCTCCTCCCCAATATGGGTCAGCGCATGCTGACACGAGCTAAAGTTAATTCCTGTTCGGACAAAGAGTTGACTCATATATTCTCCAGATTTCAGGCGATTACTGGTGCGCAACCAAAGCGATAGGCGCGCAGAACATCCTGGATTTTGTCGATAATCAAATTGTGTGGTGTCGCGGTTAATGTGCCTTCAGACAGACGCTCAAATTGCACCGGCATAAATTGGCTAATGAGTCCCAGAGGTAACGCGACGTCATTAAGGTTGGTTATTAATTTCTCTACGCTTTGGCGAATGCGGGGATGCGGCCAGTAGTAACGAATACGGTCGGAGAGACTGAAGTGAATATCAACCATCGCCTGACTCCAGGTTGGGCGATAGTATTTTTTCCAGTAATCCGGTTCATTCAGCATCACTTCGTCAATCACGTCCAGAACCCGGCTTCGCTGCTCCGGAGATACCAGCTCATTTTCCATTTGCGCCAGGGCAAAAATGGCTTCACGCAGGGCAAAGGTGAGTGCCGGACCCACTTTCAAAATTGCATAGTGATCGCGTACCAGCGCACGGTATGCCTGACGGGTTTGATAATCTGTTGAATGCGCTTCGTAGACCATTGGGGTTTCTTTGATCCAGGCAGAAAGCGCTTTTGCAGCTTGTGGTTGATAGTGAATGATTTGAGTGTGGTCGAACTCGACGCCAGGCTGAACCACAATGGCTATAACGCGAGTTAACGCCTCTTCAAGTCCTAACGCACGGAAGGCAACCTGGTGGGTTTCCAGTGTCCTGGCGGCATCTTCTTCGCGCGTAACGTGTACAGTACCAATGGTGCTGGCTTCTCCACCTGGTACCGGGACTTCTGTACCAATCACGTAAGTCAGTTGGCGTTTTTGTTCTTCCGTGGCTATTGCTTCCGCAGCCTGGCAAAGCACGGCAGCTCGCTGGGCAACAACCATTGGGTCCAGCGGTGTAGGGTCGTCAGCGCAGGACATTGAAGCATCCAGGTGAATTTTGCTGAATCCTGCAGCGACGTAGGCTTTAATTAACTCAACCGATTTCTCCATCGCTTCTGCCGCAGTTTCATTTTGCCAGCAGTTAGGGCCGAGGTGATCGCCCCCGAGGATCAGTCTTTCGCGAGGAAAACCAATCTCTTGTGCGATGCCATAGACAAAGTCACGGAAATCAGCGGGTTTCATCCCTGTATAACCACCAAACTGATTAACCTGATTAGATGTCGCTTCGATCAGAACTTTACTGTCTGTATTGAGATCAAAACGTAATGCGGATTCAATGACCAGCGGATGTGCTGAACAAACAGAACAAATACCTAAATGTTCACCTGCTTTATGACGAGATATTATTTCTTTCACTTCTATCTCCGATATCTTTTGTTTATCTTCATAATATTTTTGGATTGAAGGCAAAGGGTAAAAGCGACTTTCGTGATCCAGCTTTAAAACAGACCTTTGTCAGAATCCGGACAAGTAAATTAAATCAATAAGTTACAATTTCCCTTCACAGCCGCAATCGGCAATGACTTTACGCACCACCTCTTTCATGGCGGCTTTGGCAGGCATCATGTAATGCCGTGGGTCATTCGCATTGGCATGTGTACTCAGATAAGTTTTGAGTGCGCCAGCAAAGGCGATTTTGAGTTCGGTCGCGACGTTCACTTTGCAGATCCCTAAAGAGATAGCGCGCTTAATATCGTGTGTAGGAAGGCCGGATGCGCCATGTAAAACCAAAGGGATTTCAACGCACTGGCGAATTTCTGCCAGTCGTTCGAAATCCAGTTTTGGTTCAGCGTTGTACAGGCCATGCGCCGTGCCAATCGCGACCGCCAGTGAGTCGATACCGGTTTTTTCCACGAACTCCCGAGCCTGTTCTGGGTGGGTATAAAGCGCATCTTTTCCATCCACAATCAGGTCATCTTCTTGTCCACCCAGCCGTCCCAGCTCCGCTTCAACGCTAACGTCATAGCGGTGGCAGTGGTCCGTCACGCGTTTAACTAACGTAATGTTCTCGGCAAACGGCAGATGGGAACCATCGATCATGACGGAGCGAATACCCGTAGCGACTTTCGCTTCAATATCAGTGGCGCTTTCATGGTGATCGAGGTGGATGGCGAGGGGATGGTTCCAGCATTTTGCCAGTTCACTGGCGATTGCAACGATGTTTCCGACTCCGGCATAACTAAAAGTGCCAGGTGTGCCGGCGACGATCAACGGAGAACGCAGTTCGGCTGCTGTTTCCACGACAACCTGTAGGGTCTCCAGGTTGTGGATGTTAAACGCCGGTACGGCGTAGCCTTCTTGTTGTGCCTTATTCAGCATCATTTTGCTTGAAATGATAAACATACTTCCTCCGAAATCTTTCGATTTTCTTTCTTCGAAATAAAATATAGGGTTTCGTAATGTTTTTATGTGATTTCGATCTGAAAAATGAAAATATCGAAAGGAATGGGAGGGTTATGAAAGGTGGTTTGAAAGGCGATTTAGCATTAGGCATCAATCCGCGCCTGAAGAAACCAGGCGCGGATAAGGTTAGTCAGACATTAATTAAATAAACGAGATAGCCAACTTCGTTTCTGGCGTGCTGCTTCAGGGGGTGGGGTGACGGGCACTGAGACCATCTCTCCTAATCCCTGTCCAATACGTTGCCCAATCTCATGTAGAGCCCGTTGGGCATCCGCACCTTGCGCAGTGAATCGCATACGATGACCATTTTTTGCGCCTAACGAGACAACTTTCATCAGCTTTTTACCATCTACAGGACCTGTGTTGTTATCAAGGTTTTCAATCGTGACGGCGCAATCAAATTGCTTAATAAATTTGACCAGTACAGCACTCGGTCTGGCATGCAGGCCATGCGGGTTATGAATAACGAAGGTGGCCTGTTCACCTGCAATTCTTTCTTCTGGTGGGTTATTGTCCGTATCAGTGCCAGTTAAAATGGTTAAAACTTCGCAGGGTGTTTTCGCCTTTTGTAACGCTTGAGGGACGTTGTCATCACTTAATACGCGGGTCAATTGACGCAGAATCTCAAGATGTTCATTTGAACGCGCTGCAATACCAGTGACCATATGTGCAATGTTATCATCCCCCCATGCCACACCCTGACGGAAAATGATGACCTTCACGCCAGTATTCAGTACGGCGTGGCGAGTCTCAGGCGTGCCGTGAGGGATGGCAATACCGTTACCGAGGTAAGTGGAGATTTGAGCTTCACGATCCAGCATACCTTGCAGATATTCAGGTGTCGTATTCCCGGCTGCAACCAACTTCTCTGAGACCCGTTGGAGTGCAGTGGCTTTATCGATTTGCTCGTCACTGATGAAAATGTCCTGCTCACAAAGTTGCATTCTGACCTCCTGTCTGAATAGTGGTGTTGTCAGAACCGACAGGCAGTTTGCGATTTAGCCACAATCTCCACGATCCCAGCATAATGGCGCCGCATGCGGAGCCTGCAAGAATACACAGCACCCAGGCAATGGGTTTGCTGACTAATGGCAGGATCAGGAAACCGCCATGCGGGGCGGGTACCTGGATATGCAGGCTGTAGCTGAGAACGGCGGAGATACTTGACGCGATCATCATCATTGGGATTACACGTAGAGGATCTTTTGCAGCAAACGGGATCGCGCCTTCAGTGATGTGCGTACAGCCAAGAATGTAGTTCACCATCCCGGCAGCGCGTTCTTCTTCGCTAAAACCTCTTGGGAAGAAGGTGGTTGCCAGAGCGATCACCAGCGGAGGAGTAATACAGGCAGCGGAAACCCCCGCCATAAAGAAATAGTTTCCCTGGCCGAGCAGCAGCGTGCCGGTAACGTAGGCTGCTTTGTTGACCGGGCCACCAAAGTCGAACGAGCACATGGCACCGACGACAATTCCAAGCAGAATAGGATTGGCTTCCTGTAATGATGCAAGCCAGTTCATCATACCGTTGTTGATGGCGGCAACGGGTTGTCCGAGTAGCGACATCAGCACACCAATAGCCAGCACGCCAATCAGCGGCATGATGAAAATGGACTTCAGCCCTTCGTACTGACGAGGCAAACCGTCGAGCCGATTTTTTACCCACAGCATCAGATAACCAGCTGCAAACCCGGCAATGATGCCGCCGAGAAACCCTGCACCCGTTGCGTTAGCCAGTAAGCCGCCAACGAAGCCAGCCACCATTCCAGGCCTTCCGGATATAGAGTAAGCGATATACGCAGTAAAGACGGGAACCATGATTGAAAAAGCCTGCTGCCCAATCTTCATTAACATGGCTGCAATGGCATTATATTCCGGTGACTTAGGGTCGGCGGAATAAATTCCCCATAAAAAAGAAATAGCAATCAATATACCGCCGGCGACCACGAATGGCAGCATGTTCGAAACACCACTCATCAGGTGTTTATAAATCTGACGACCTAAAGACTCTTTTTCTTTGTTATTCTGCGAAATAGTTTGGGCTCCTTTACGAATGGAGGCTTCGCCATTGAGAATCTTGTTAATCAGTTCGACAGGATGGTGAATGGCTTCTTTTACCGGGACTTCAATAACGGGTAAGCCATTAAAACGATCGGGAGAAACATCTTTATCAGCCGCAATAATCACCCCCACGATATCAATAAGGTCAGTGGGCGTAATAACATTCTCAACGCCGCTAGCACCATTCGTTTCCACTTTTATTTCGACAGACATTTTCTTCGCTGCATGTTTTAAAGCTTCTTCAGCCATAAAAGTATGCGCGATACCGGTAGGGCAGCCGGTAACTGCAATGATCTTTTTCATAAGCAGACCTTTAATTTGTTTTTGTTTACAGCTTTCGGACATGGGTTTGAGGAAGTAATGTATCAATCGCTGCAAGTTGGCCCAGCCCGGCCGAACTTGCTACATCAGCACCCGTTGCGCTGGCAAGCGCCAGAGCATATTCGACTTCACCTGTGGTTAACCAATGGCTTAAGAATGCAGCAAGCGCAGCATCGCCTGCGCAGGCTGAACTCACCAGTTCAATAGTCGGTGCGGAGCAGAACCAGCGATCAATGCCATTCGAGAAGTACATTCCTTTGGCTCCGAGCGTCAGTAAAACATTCTGCGCGCCGAGAGAGTGCAATTCTGCAAAGGCATTTCTTGCCTGAACATCATTGGTTACGGTTAACCCAAAAATGGCGTTTACCTCTTCGTCGTTTGGCTTGATTAATAATGGATTAAACTCCAGTAATTGACGCAACGATGGATGACTAATATCCAGTACAATCGCAATTTCTTTATGCCGACAAATCTGCATAATTTCAGCATAAAAGTTACTTTCGATTCCCTGGGGCAAACTGCCACTGATAACTAAATACTCTGCATCAGATAGTCGTGATATTTCATTCAATACTTGCTGCTTACAGTCATCAGGAATATATGAACCAGGATTGACCAGTTTGTACTCCTGTTGACCATCATTAATAAAAATATTAATTCTTGTTGGTTCATTGACCCACGCAGGAGATACGCTAATTTTTTTCTTGCGTAACTCTTCTACAATATAACGACCAGTAAACCCCCCAAAAATGCCAAGTATATGTGCAGGTCGTTGAAAATGTTTTAATACCAGAGCGACGTTGACGCCTTTTCCATTTGGGCAATATTCTGTATGGCGCGTACGGTTTACAATGTCAGGCTGTAAAGGATCGCTAAAGATATTCATATCAATCGCGGTGTTGAGCGTTAACGTGTAGATCACTGGCATTCCCTCACAACTGTCCTTCACAACCGCAGACATGGATCACTTTGCGTACGACTGCTTTCATCGCCTGTTTTGCTGGCCGCATGTAGTGGCGCGGATCGTTGGCTTTCGGGTTTTGTGCAAAGTACTGTTTTAGCGCATCAGAAAACGCGATTTTTAACTCTGTCGCGACATTAACTTTGCACACGCCCAGGCTAATAGCTTTGCGGATATCGTTTTCTGGCAGGCCGGAGGCACCGTGCAGAACAAGCGGGATATCGACCTGTGCGCGGATCTCTGCCAGGCGGTTAAAGTCGAGCTTGGGTTCTGCGGCGTACAGTCCATGTGCGGTGCCAATAGCGACGGCCAGAGAGTCAATACCGGTCCGCGCAACGAATTCACGCGCCTGTTGTGGGTTGGTGTACAGCGCATCTTTGCTGTCGACGATCAGATCGTCTTCCACGCCGCCCAGACGTCCCAGCTCTGCTTCTACACTCGTATCGTAGCGATGGCAAAAATCGACCACTTTTTTCACCAGCGTCACGTTTTCTTCGAATGGGAAGTGAGAGCCGTCGATCATCACTGAACGGATGCCAGCCAGCACTTTGCTTTCAATATCAACCGTTGATTCATGATGATCGAGGTGAATTGCCAGAGGGAGATTGTGCTCGCGAGCCAGATCGCCTGCGATCGCAACGATATTTCCTGTCCCGGCATAGCTAAACGTTCCTGGCGTACCTGCCACGATCAATGGCGAGCGCATTTCTGCTGCGGTTTCGACAACGACCTGCAGGGTTTCCAGGTTATGGATATTAAAAGCTGGTACCGCGTAGCCATCGCGTTGCGCTTTCTGAAGCATATTTTTGCTGGAAATGATGAACATGATTTTCTCTCTATAGTTTGCTTTCAAAGTTAAAGTAGATGCTGATGTTGCGCCTTCATTTTGAAAGTAATCTAACGATCATTCATGTATCTTATTGTGATCATCTACACAAAATCGTATTAAAATTTATAAAGTGAAAGTTATTTATTGACTATTGGTTTTCTTTTGTAAGTTAATGAGAAAAAACAGGATGCTGCTAATTTATTGATATTACTGAAATGTTTTGAGTTTTTTGCATCTTCGTGAACGACGCGTAATTGACATCACTCAGAGGAAATTTAAAAATGAAAGTTAAAGCGCGGAAGAGACTTCCGACATGTCATATAAAAAGGGTACGTTGTGGCAAAACCATCTACCAGCCTGCTGAAGAGGCGTCTGGACATTGCCGAAATCGTTCGTAAGAACGGTGAAATCAAAGTGGACGACCTGGCAGAAATGTTAGCTGTTTCAGGAGTGACAATCCGTAATGATCTCAATTACCTGGAGCAGCAGGGTTACCTGAAAAGATCTTTTGGCGGGGCGATTTATACTGCACAGCCGGTTAGAGCATCTGTCACTCAGGATATGAGTCTGGTGCAGGAGTGGGACCGTAGCGCAGAGCTTGAGTTGGCGAAGCAGGTGGCTCGCCTGGTTGCTGATGAAGATTCGCTTTTTCTCGGGGCCGGAGTCGTTCCACGTAAAGCGCTCCCTTTTCTTGGCGAATCTCGTGAGCTGCGTCTGGCGTTCAACGATCTCGGCCATGTGTCTACTGCGCGTGATTATATTGACGGCGAGATTGTGTTGCTGGGGGGGACTCTGGACCGTAGCGGACAGAGACTGGAAGGCGAAATTGCTATTCAATCGATCCAGCGTTTTCAGCCAACCTGTAGCGTAGTGATGATTGAGCACGTCAGCGAAGATGGCACTCTGAGTGTAGCCAGCGAAAGCGCTGCGGTAATACTGGCGGAATCACTCAGGCTCAGCCTGCGATGCGTGGCGGTCATTGCGCAGCGTCCAGATTATGGTGAAGCAAGATATTCTGTAGGTAAGTTGAGCGCACTTAGTGCGGTGGTGACCCCGCAGATTGTTGCTGCCGAGTACCACTCGCGATTTATCGCCGTTGGGTTGACCAACAGCTATACCAACAATGAATGTCTGACCTGGATAAATCCCGCCCTGCATCCGGCAAGGTGAAGGACAACGCATGAAAATGACTATTGCGACACTTGGTGAATTACTCGTCGAATTTTTGGCGAAAAAAGAGAATCAGGGTTTTTCGTCTCCTGGCGAATTTTGGGGACCGTATCCCAGCGGGGCGCCAGCTATCTTTGCCGATCAGGTCGCTAAGCTGGGCTTTCAGTCTTTGCTATTTAGTTGCGTTGGCAATGATGCCTTTGGGGAGATGAATATCGCCCGCCTGAGACGAGACGGTGTGAACGTTAAGGGCATTTCCGTTCTTCCTCATGCCACCACAGGCAGTGCGTTCGTTAGCTATCGTTCACAGGCACAGCGTGATTTTATCTTCAATTTACCTAACAGCGCCTGTGGGTTGCTGAGCGCTGAACATCTTGATGGAAAATTGCTTGGGCAATGTAACCACTTCCACATAATGGGATCTTCATTATTTTCTTTTCGACTGATTGATGCCGTGCGTAAAGCCATCAGCATTGTTAAAGAGAACGGAGGAACCATTTCGTTCGATCCGAACATTCGCAAAGAGATGCTGAATATTCGCGAGATGTCACAGGCTTTTGAATACATCCTGGATTACGCCGATTTCTTCCTGCCAAGTGATGGTGAACTGGACTACTTTGGTTTGAGCAAATCACGCGATGAGCTGCAGATTGTCGAAAACCTGCTTGCTCGGGGAATTAAACATATTGTGATTAAACGCGGTCCTCGCGGTGCCAGCTATTATTCTACGCAGGAGCAGCATCACGTCACCGGCTATCCGGTTGACGTTGTCGATCCCACTGGTGCTGGTGATTGCTTTGGCGCAACATTTGTCAGCCTGTTTCTTGCAGGATACTCGATTCCGGATGCGCTGGCTCATGCCAATGCGGCAGGCTCATTGGCGATATCGACGCGTGGGCCAATGGAAGGTACGTCAACGTTAGCGCAGATCAAGGCGCTGATGGGGTGAAATACCAGATGACGCTGACATCGTCTGGTATTTCACTGATTGGAATAATCAGGTCACTGGCGCCGGGTTAAACACCGCCAGCTGGTTATGCAGTCCCCACTGATCTGAGAATGTTTTCTTACGTCCGCTGGCGACGTCGAGAATAAACTCGAACAGTTTCAGACCCACATCTTCAATCGTTTCTTCTCCGGTGGCGATGGTGCCTGCGTTGATATCCATCAGGTCAAACCAACGATTGGCCAACTCGGTACGCGTCGCCATTTTTATCACCGGCACGGCCATCAGGCCATACGGTGTACCGCGACCGGTGGTAAAGACTTGTACTGTGATCCCGGAAGCAACCTGTTGCGTACCGCAGACAAAATCGCTGGCGGGGGTGGCAGCGTAAATCAGGCCACGTTTGGTTGGACGCTGGCCCGGCGACAAGACTTCGACAATCGCGCTCTTGCCCGACTTCGCAATAGAACCCAGCGCTTTTTCCACCACGTTTGCCAGACCACCTTTCTTGTTACCTGGGGAAGGGTTAGCGCTGCGGTCCGTTTTGCCCATGTCCAGGTAGTTGTCGTACCAGGCCATCTCCTCGAGCAGGCGTTTACCCACATCTTCGTTAATCGCACGTGGAGTCAGAAGGTGGATGGCATCGCGTACTTCGGTAACTTCAGAGAACATCACGGTGGCGCCACAGCGTACTAACAGGTCGGAGGCATAGCCTACAGCCGGGTTGGCCGTTACGCCGGAAAACGCATCGCTGCCGCCGCACTGCATGCCGACCACCAGTTCTGATGCCGGGCAGGTTTCACGCTGGCGCTGATTGAGCTTTGCCAGATGGCGTTCGGCCACCTGCAAAATATCGGCAACCATCGATTGAAAGCCGACGTGTTTTTCATCCTGCAGGCTGACGATGCTGGCGCTGTCGACCGGAATGCTTTTTACATCGTGCGTGCCTTCCAGCAGGCGCTCTGGCTGCAGTTTTTCACAGCCGAGGCCAATGACCATTACCTCACCGCCAAAGTTCGGGTTTAGCGCAATATTGTGAATAGTTCGAATGGGCACGATGGCGGCTGGAGCGTTAATCGCCACGCCGCAGCCGTACAGATGATTGAGCCCGACTACGCCGTCGACATTCGGATATTTGGGCAGCAGGTCGCGCTCAATGATTTTCACTACATAGTCCACCACGCCCGCTACGCAGTGCACGCTGGTGGAGATGCCGAGCAGATTCTTGGTGCCAACGTTACCGTCAGCATTGCGGTAGCCTTCGAAGGTATAACCCTCGAGAGGCGGCAGAGGCTCAGGCACTTTGGTTGCCAGCGGCAGCGTCTTCAGCGGCGGGGCCTTGGGCAGCTCAACCATTGATTCATCAATCCAGCTGCCACGGGGGATATCGCGAACGGCATAGCCTATCACTTCGCCATAACGCACGATTTCGCCGTGAACTGGAATATCCACGAGCGCCACTTTATGACCCTGGGGAATATGTTCAATTAGCTCCAGTCCGTCCGGAAAACGTGTCCCGGCTTTCAGACCATTGTCATTGACAATAATCGCCACATTATCTGTGTCGTGAACTTTAATATAAAACGCCGTTGGCGATTCTTGTCTAATTTCGATGTCGGCCATTGTCCAGTATTCTCCAACAAGTGGTGATAATAGTGTAGATATTTATATTTTGAATCTCATTATCAGTAATAAAGATTCGGTATCGTGAAATAAGAATGCCAGGAGTTTATCGCGAAGAATGTGACAATGATCACTTAAACTCAGCAAGGCCGTCCCACCAGGGGTAGCAATACGTAAATGTGTGGATTAGCGCCCATGCATGTGTGCATATGCCCAAAACATTATTTTAATAACTCGTGTTTAATGAGCGCTTGCACAATGATTAACGTTGGGCTGCTGATTATACTAAATCACGGTTTTATAGCGTCTGATAAATAATTATACGTTTTTATTATCGGTAATTTATCATCAGGGATATTTGCCAAATAATAATAAAAACTTTATGTACCCGAGGTAATTAGAATGATACTGGATACAGTTGTCGAGAAAAAGAAAGGTACGCACACCCGTTACTTAATATTACTAATCATATTTATTGTTACCGCCGTTAACTATGCGGACCGTGCGACGCTGTCTATTGCCGGCACGGAAGTGGCGAAAGAGTTGCAGCTCAGTGCCATCTCAATGGGTTACATTTTCTCCGCCTTCGGTTGGGCTTACCTGTTGATGCAAATCCCTGGCGGTTGGCTGCTGGATAAGTTCGGTTCGAAGAAAGTCTACACCTACAGTCTGTTCTTCTGGTCGCTGTTTACCTTTCTGCAGGGTTTTGTAGACATGTTCCCGCTGGCCTGGGCGGGTATTTCAATGTTCATCATGCGCTTTATGCTGGGCTTCTCGGAAGCGCCGTCCTTCCCGGCGAACGCCCGTATTGTGGCGGCCTGGTTCCCGACGAAAGAGCGCGGTACGGCATCCGCGATTTTTAACTCCGCACAATATTTCTCCCTGGCGCTGTTTTCGCCGCTGCTGGGCTGGCTGACCTTTGCCTGGGGCTGGGAGCACGTCTTTACCGTGATGGGCGTTATCGGTTTTGTGCTCACTGGCCTGTGGGTAAAGTTTATCCATAACCCAACCGATCACCCGCGTATGTCGCAAGAAGAGCTGAAGTTTATCTCTGAAAACGGTGCGGTAGTGGATATGGACCATAAAAAGCCCGGTGATGTGAAATCAGGTGGCCCTAAACTGCATTATATCAAGCAGTTGCTGACAAATCGTATGATGCTTGGCGTGTTCTTTGGTCAGTATTTTATTAACACCATTACCTGGTTTTTCCTCACCTGGTTCCCGATTTACCTGGTACAGGAAAAAGGCATGTCGATCCTGAAAGTGGGGCTGGTGGCGTCGATTCCTGCGCTGTGCGGATTTGCCGGGGGCGTGCTCGGCGGTGTGTTCTCTGATTATCTGATTAAACGTGGCTTCAGCATCACTCTGGCACGTAAGCTGCCGATTGTGCTCGGAATGTTGCTCGCGTCGACCATTATTCTGTGTAACTACACCGATAACACCACTCTGGTGGTTGCGCTGATGGCGCTTGCGTTCTTCGGCAAAGGCTTCGGCGCGCTGGGTTGGCCGGTGATTTCCGATACCGCGCCGAAAGAAATCGTCGGTCTGTGCGGTGGGGTATTTAACGTATTTGGCAACGTAGCCTCTATCGTCACCCCGCTGGTGATTGGTTATCTGGTGAGCGAGCTGCACTCATTTAATGCTGCGCTGATGTTTGTAGGGTGTTCGGCGCTGATGGCAATGGTTTGCTACCTGTTTATTGTCGGTGACATTAAACGTATGGAATTGCAGAAATAAACAAAGGTATAGGCGATGAATAACACGATTTTCCCGAATAAGTTTAAAGCGGCCCTCGCGGCGCAACAGATTCAGATTGGCTGCTGGTCTGCATTAGCCAGCCCAATTAGTACCGAAGTTTTAGGCCTGGCGGGTTTTGACTGGCTGGTGCTGGACGGCGAACACGCGCCGAACGATATCTCGACGTTTATCCCGCAATTGATGGCGCTGAAAGGCAGCGTCAGCGCGCCGGTCGTGCGCGTACCGACCAACGAGCCGGTGATTATCAAGCGCTTGCTGGATATTGGGTTTTACAACTTCCTGATCCCGTTCGTTGAGACGGAAGAAGAGGCAGTGAAAGCCGTGGCGTCGACCCGCTATCCGCCGGAAGGTATTCGCGGCGTGTCCGTCTCCCATCGCGCCAATATGTTTGGCACCGTACCTGACTACTTTGCGCAGTCGAATAAGAACATCACCATCATCGTGCAGATTGAAAGTCAACAGGGCGTCGATAACGTTGACGCCATCGCGGCGACCGAAGGCGTTGACGGTGTCTTCGTCGGTCCAAGCGATCTGGCTGCGGCGTTAGGCCATCTCGGCAATGCATCACATCCTGATGTGCAGAAAGCTATTCAGCACATTTTTGCCCGCGCGAAAGCACATGGCAAACCAAGCGGCATTCTGGCCCCGGTAGAGGCAGATGCGCGTCGTTATCTGGAGTGGGGCGCGACGTTTGTTGCCGTTGGCAGCGACCTTGGCGTGTTCCGTTCAGCCACGCAGAAACTGGCTGATTCTTTTAAGAAATAACCACCATCGACAGTAGAGAGAGATAAAAACATGACAATGAAAGTTGGTTTTATTGGCCTCGGTATCATGGGTAAACCAATGAGTAAAAACCTCCTCAAGGCAGGTTACTCGCTGGTGGTTGCTGACCGTAACCCGGAATCCATTGCGGAAGTGATTGCCGCAGGTGCAGAAACCGCCGCCACGGCGAAAGATATTGCCGAGCAGTGCGATGTGATCATCACTATGCTGCCGAACTCTCCGCACGTGAAAGAGGTGGCGCTGGGGGAAGGCGGTATTATTGAAGGGGCGAAGCCGGGCACTGTGTTGATCGACATGAGTTCCATCGCGCCGTTAGCCAGCCGCGAAATCAGCGAAGCGCTGAAAGCGAAAGGCGTGGATATGCTGGATGCGCCGGTCAGCGGTGGTGAACCAAAAGCGATTGATGGCACGTTGTCGGTGATGGTTGGCGGTGATAAAGCGATTTTTGACAAGTATTACGATCTGCTAAAAGCGATGGCTGGTTCGGTGGTACATACCGGTGACATTGGCGCGGGTAACGTTACTAAGCTGGCGAACCAGGTGATTGTGGCGCTGAACATTGCGGCGATGTCTGAAGCGCTGACGCTGGCGACCAAAGCGGGTGTGAACCCGGATCTGGTGTATCAGGCGATTCGAGGCGGACTGGCTGGAAGCACCGTACTGGATGCGAAAGCACCAATGGTTATGGATCGTAACTTTAAGCCGGGTTTCCGTATTGACCTGCATATTAAGGATCTGGCGAATGCGCTGGATACCTCGCATGGGGTCGGTGCGCAGTTGCCACTGACTGCTGCCGTCATGGAGATGATGCAGGCGCTCCGCGCAGATGGGCTGGGCACTGCCGATCACAGTGCGCTCGCATGCTACTACGAAAAACTGGCGAAAGTGGAAGTCACTCGCTAACAAGAAGGGCGCGGATGCGCGCCCTGTATTTCTTGCCTTGCGCGGCACAGTCAGGCTACATAACTATGAAAATCGTAATTGCCCCAGACTCTTATAAAGAAAGCCTTTCTGCCACCGAGGTAGCTCAGGCAATAGAAAAAGGATTTCGGGAAATTTTCCCCGATGCGCAATATGTTTCAGTTCCGGTGGCCGACGGCGGCGAAGGAACGGTCGAAGCCATGATCGCCGCCACGCAAGGGAGTGAATATTCCGCGTGGGTGACGGGGCCGCTGGGTGAAAAAGTGAATGCCTGCTGGGGTATCTCCGGAGATGGGAAAACTGCGTTTATCGAAATGGCGGCTGCCAGCGGTCTGGCGTTGGTTCCTCCTGAGAAGCGCAATCCGTTAGTCACCACGTCACGCGGTACCGGGGAACTGATTTTGCAGGCGCTGGATAGCGGGGCGCAGAGCATTATTATCGGCATTGGCGGTAGTGCGACCAACGACGGCGGCGCGGGTATGGTGCAGGCGCTGGGCGCGAAGCTCTGCGACGCCAATGGGACAGAGATTGGCTACGGGGGCGGCAGTCTGATGAGCCTCAACCGCATCGACATTTCCGGTCTGGATCCGCGATTAAAAACCTGCTCCATTCGCGTGGCCTGCGATGTGACCAATCCACTCATCGGTGATACTGGCGCTTCGCGAATCTTCGGCCCGCAGAAAGGGGCGACGGAAGAACGCATTCTCGAACTGGACCGTAATTTATCCCACTATGCTGACATCATTAAAAGATCGCTGCGGGTCGATGTGAAGGATGTTCCCGGAGCCGGTGCAGCTGGTGGAATGGGTGCCGCGTTAATGGCTTTTTTAGGCGCGGACCTGCGCAGTGGTATTGAGATTGTGACCCAGGCGCTCAACCTGGAAGAGCATATTCACGACTGTACGTTGGTGGTGACCGGAGAGGGGCGTATCGACAGCCAGAGTATTCACGGCAAAGTGCCGGTAGGTGTGGCGAACGTCGCGAAGAAGTACCACAAACCGGTAATTGGTATTGGCGGCAGCCTGACGCGTGATGTAGAGGTAGTGCATCAATATGGTATCGATGCGGTATTTAGCGTCTTGACCAGCATCAGCACGCTGGAAGAGGCCTTCCGCGGGGCATTTGATAATATTTATCGCGCTTCAAGGAACATCGCCGCCACGTTGGCGATAGGAATGCGCAGTGCGGGGTGACATTGACCCGCAAACCCTCTATACTGCGCGCCGAAGCTGACCAGACAGTCGCCGCTTCGTCGTCGTCCTCTTCGGGGGAGACGGGCGGAGGGGAGGAAAGTCCGGGCTCCATAGGGCAGGGTGCCAGGTAACGCCTGGGGGGGAAACCCACGACCAGTGCAACAGAGAGCAAACCGCCGATGGCCCACGTAAGTGGGATCAGGTAAGGGTGAAAGGGTGCGGTAAGAGCGCACCGCGCGGCTGGTAACAGTCCGTGGCACGGTAAACTCCACCCGGAGCAAGGCCAAATAGGGGTTCACAAGGTACGGCCCGTACTGAACCCGGGTAGGCTGCTTGAGCCAGTGAGCGATTGCTGGCCTAGATGAATGACTGTCCACGACAGAACCCGGCTTATCGGTCAGCTTCACTCTTTATAAAACCCCGCTTCGGCGGGGTTTTTGCTTTCTGGGGGTAGAATAGATGAATGACTGTCCACGACGCAATGCTCAAAAGAACGCGGCTTATCGGTCAGCTTCACTCTTTATAAAACCCCGCTTCGGCGGGGTTTTTGCGTTGCGATTGGTTCACCATGGTTCAGGCGTTTATTTCTCCTTCATCTAATCTTTTATTTGACCTTTATTTATTCGGCGGGCTTCTTTTATTTTATGGAATGCTTCGTGGGATAATTCATTTTTTGTGATGATTAGCACAAAACGCTGTGCGATACGTTTTTATCGAGAATAATCGAACGCAATCGATCGCCATCACAAAATTACTTGCTAATAAATTGCACAAAACCACTGTTAACACAATGTTGCATATGATGTTTTATTGTGTGTTTTTGATTGCTAATTAATAAACACAATGTTTCTTTGCAAACAAATAAGGCTGGAAAATGTGATGCATGGCGTTATTTTATCACCACAAACGATAAAATATAATTATATTTGATAAATTACTTATTAAATTTAAGCGCCATTTTGCCCGATAAATACTCTGTAATTGATTGAAATATAGCCTTTCCTGGTTTGTATAAATAACGGATAAAATGGCGATGTTATAGCCATAAAAAATCGTTATCCCCCCATCTTTTTTTGATTAAAGTCAGAATAAAGTGAGATCGATATTTCATATCCATATGATTTATAAGTGGTTTCATTTTTTATAATAGTCTTACAAAATGTAAGTCAAGGGGATTTGTGAGTGGTCGCACATATCCTCGAATGCTTAATTTGCTACACTCCCTGCCGTCAACAAAGTAATTAGCACAGGTCGATATGAATACTATTACGCTCCCTAAAACACAGCACTTAGTGGTCTTTCAGGAAGTCATCAGAAGCGGTTCTATCGGCTCGGCTGCAAAAGAATTAGGTTTAACTCAACCGGCTGTCAGCAAAATCATAAATGATGTAGAGGCTTATTTCGGTATTGAGCTGGTCGTACGTAAAAATACAGGCGTGACATTAACTCAGGCTGGTCAGGTAATGCTCTCGTGGTCTGAATCCATTACCCGTGAAATGAAAAACATGGTTGATGAGATGAACAGCATGACGAGCAATGCAGTCGTTGATGTGTCGTTTGGCTTTCCGTCACTGATTGCGTTCACCATCATGTCCGGCATGATTAAAAAATTCAAAGAGGTGTTCCCGAAAGCGCAGGTTTCCATGTATGAAGCTCAGCTCTCCTCGTTTTTACCTGCGATTCGTGACGGGCGTCTGGACTTCGCCATCGGTACGCTAAGTGATGAGATGAAACTGCACGATCTACATGTTGAGCCGCTCTTTGAGTCAGACTTCATCCTGGTCGCCAGCAAGTCCCGAACATGCACCGGCATCACCTCGCTGAGCGCGTTGAAAAACGAACAGTGGGTGTTGCCACAAACGAATATGGGGTACTACAGCGAACTTCTAACTACGTTACAAAATAATGGCATCAGCAGTGAAAACATCGTTAATACCGACTCCGTCGTCACCATTTATAATCTTGTTCTCAATGCTGATTTCTTAACAGTAATTCCCTGTGATATGACCACACCATTTGGCTCAAACCAGTTTATTACTATCCCGGTAGAAGAGACGTTACCCGTCGCGCGTTATGCCGCCGTGTGGTCGAAAAATTATCGAATTAAAAAAGCAGCATCTATTTTGGTGGAATTAGCCAAAGAATATTCATCATATAATTGTCGAAGACGAAGGCAATTAATTGAAGTTGATTAAAGATTGAATTTGTTTTAACACGAAATAATCGCCATCTGTCTATATCTGACAATGGTCACGGCTATCTATTTACTTTAATACCCTAGTAAGAGGTTCTAATGCACATTACATACGATCTCCCAGTTGCAATTGAAGATATCCTCGAAGCGAAAAAAAGACTGGCGGGGAAAATATATAAAACGGGAATGCCTCGCTCTAACTATTTTAGTGAACGTTGCAAAGGGGAAATATTCCTCAAGTTTGAAAACATGCAGCGTACCGGTTCATTTAAAATCCGTGGCGCTTTTAACAAGCTCAGTTCATTAACAGAAGCAGAAAGAATGAAGGGCGTGGTGGCTTGCTCTGCAGGTAACCATGCGCAAGGGGTTTCTCTCTCCTGCGCTATGCTCGGTATCGATGGCAAAGTGGTGATGCCAAAAGGCGCGCCGAAGTCTAAAGTGGCGGCAACCTGCGATTATTCCGCAGAAGTGGTACTGCATGGCGACAACTTCAACGACACCATCGCGAAGGTTAGCGAGATTGTGGAAACGGAAGGCCGTATTTTTATTCCACCCTATGATGACCCGAAAGTGATTGCCGGTCAGGGCACTATTGGTCTGGAAATTCTGGAAGATTTGTACGATGTCGATAACGTAATTGTGCCAATTGGCGGCGGCGGACTGATTGCGGGTATTGCAGTGGCAATTAAGTCAATTAACCCGACCATTAAAATTATAGGTGTACAGGCTGAAAACGTTCACGGCATGGCGGCTTCCTTCCACGCTGGAGAAATAACCAC
Source organism: Citrobacter meridianamericanus (assembly GCF_041320245.1). Taxonomy (NCBI): domain Bacteria; kingdom Pseudomonadati; phylum Pseudomonadota; class Gammaproteobacteria; order Enterobacterales; family Enterobacteriaceae; genus Citrobacter; species Citrobacter meridianamericanus. The sequence goes on from NZ_CP101036.1 coordinate 634,096, forward strand.
GCACCGAACGACCGGCACCCTGGCGGATGGTTGTGATGTTTCCCGCCCGGGTACTTTAACGTATGAAATAGTTCGTGAGTTGGTGGATGACATTGTCCTGGTCAGCGAAGATGAAATTCGCAACAGCATGGTGGCATTAATTCAGCGAAATAAAGTTGTGACTGAAGGTGCCGGCGCGCTGGCATGCGCAGCATTATTAAGCGGGAAATTAGATAGCTATATCCAGAACAGAAAAACAGTCAGCATTATTTCTGGCGGTAATATCGACCTTTCTCGTGTATCTCAAATTACTGGTTTAGTTGACGCTTAATATACTTCGTTGAGGATAGGATATGAGTACTACTGATAGCATTGTATCCAGCCAGACAAAACAGTCGTCCTGGCGCAAATCGGACACCACCTGGACACTGGGTTTATTTGGTACAGCCATCGGCGCCGGGGTGCTGTTCTTCCCTATCCGCGCAGGTTTTGGCGGACTGATCCCCATTTTGATCATGCTGGTGCTGGCATACCCCATCGCCTTCTATTGCCACCGTGCGCTGGCGCGCCTGTGTCTTTCCGGTTCTAACCCTTCCGGCAACATCACAGAAACGGTTGAAGAGCACTTTGGTAAAACGGGCGGGGTGGTTATCACGTTCCTCTACTTCTTTGCGATTTGTCCGCTGCTGTGGATTTATGGCGTCACCATTACCAACACCTTTATGACCTTCTGGGAAAACCAGTTGCAGATGCCAGCGTTAAACCGTGGCTTTGTAGCTCTGTTCCTGCTGTTGTTGATGGCATTCGTCATCTGGTTTGGTAAGGATCTGATGGTTAAAGTGATGAGCTACCTGGTATGGCCGTTTATCGCCAGCCTGGTGCTTATCTCTCTGTCACTGATTCCTTACTGGAACTCTGCGGTTATCGATCAGGTTGACCTCAGCAATATCGCACTGACCGGGCACGACGGCATTCTGGTTACCGTGTGGCTGGGTATTTCCATCATGGTGTTCTCTTTCAACTTCTCACCTATCGTTTCTTCCTTCGTGGTGTCTAAACGTGAAGAGTATGAGAAAGATTTCGGTCGTGAATTCACCGAGCAGAAATGTTCCAAAATCATCTCCCGCGCCAGTATGCTGATGGTTGCCGTAGTTATGTTCTTCGCCTTTAGCTGCCTGTTTACGCTGTCTCCGGCGAATATGGCGGATGCGAAAGCACAGAACATTCCGGTACTGTCTTACCTGGCGAACCACTTCGCGTCACTGTCCGGTACGAAGTCCACCTTCGCGACCGTTCTGGAGTACGGTGCTTCTATCATCGCCCTGGTTGCTATCTTCAAATCGTTCTTCGGGCACTACCTGGGTACGCTGGAAGGTCTGAATGGTCTGGTACTGAAGTTTGGTTATAAAGGCGATAAAACGAAAGTTTCCGTCGGCAAACTGAACACCATCAGCATGATCTTCATCATGGGCTCCACCTGGGTTGTGGCTTACGCCAACCCGAACATCCTGGACCTGATTGAAGCAATGGGCGCGCCGATTATCGCCTCACTGCTCTGCCTGCTGCCGATGTATGCCATCCGTAAAGCGCCGTCACTGGCGAAATACCGTGGCCGTCTGGATAACGTGTTTGTTACCGCGATTGGTCTGCTGACCATCCTGAACATTGTCTACAAACTGTTTTAATCCATAAGCTCAGGATGAGCGGAGTAGTGAAATGAATGAGTTTCCGGTAGTACTGGTTATTAACTGTGGTTCATCCTCCATTAAATTCTCAGTGCTGGATGCAGCAAACTGTGAAGTTTTACTGGCGGGAATTGCAGACGGTATTAACTCTGAAAATGCGTTCATAGCAATTAATGGAGGAGAGCCAGCTAAGCTGGCTCACCACAGCTACGAAGACGCATTAAAAGCCATTGCTGTTGAACTTGAGAAACGTAATTTAATGGACAGCGTGGCCTTAATTGGCCACCGCATTGCCCACGGCGGAAATATCTTTACCGAATCAGCCATTATTACTGATGAAGTTATCGAAAATATCCGCCGGGTATCGCCTTTAGCTCCTTTACATAATTATGCGAACCTGAGCGGGATTGAATCTGCTCAGCATCTTTTCCCTGGCCGGCAGCAGGTTGCGGTATTTGATACCAGCTTCCACCAGACGATGGCTCCTGAGGCCTATTTGTACGGTTTACCGTGGAAATATTTCGAAGAGTTGGGCGTTCGTCGTTACGGCTTCCACGGCACGTCGCATCGCTATGTTTCTCAGCAAGCGCATGACCTTCTCGACCTGCAGAGTGATGACTCGGGGCTGGTTGTGGCTCACCTGGGGAACGGTGCGTCAATCTGTGCGGTGCGTAATGGGCAGAGCGTTGATACCTCAATGGGCATGACGCCGCTGGAAGGGCTGATGATGGGGACACGCAGCGGCGACGTCGATTTCGGCGCGATGGCGTGGATTGCAAGCGAAACCAACCAGACGCTGAGCGACCTTGAGCGCGTAGTGAATAAAGAGTCCGGTTTACTGGGTATTTCTGGTTTGTCTTCTGACTTACGTACGTTAGAAAAAGCCTGGCACGAGGGACATGAGCGTGCGCAATTGGCAATTAAAACGTTTGTGCATCGTATCGCACGTCATATCGCCGGACATGCCGCATCGCTGCATCGTCTTGATGGGATTATTTTTACCGGTGGAATAGGTGAAAACTCGGTATTAATTCGTCGCTTGGTTATTGAACACCTTGCTGTTTTAGGTGTGAATATCGACAGCGAAATGAATAGTTTGCCAAATTCACATGGCGAAAGAATTATCTCAAATAAAGATGCTCGTGTTATTTGTGCGGTTATTCCCACAAATGAAGAGAAAATGATTGCACGTGATGCCATTGCGTTAGGCAAAATTAATACCTCAGTAGCATTTGCATAATTAATTTTCAGCAGAGAGATTATTTTTCATGAAGGTAAATATCGATACCAGCGATATGCTGTATGCCGAAGCCTGGAATGGCTTTAAAGGTACGGACTGGAAAGAAGAAATTAATGTCCGTGATTTTATTCAGCACAACTACACACCTTATGAAGGGGATGAATCTTTCCTCGCCGAAGCCACGCCTGCAACCACGGCATTGTGGGAAAAAGTTATGGCGGGCATCCGTATTGAAAACTCGACGCATGCGCCGGTAGATTTCGATACCAATATTGCCACCACGATTACCGCACATGATGCGGGTTATATTGAACAGGAACTGGAAAAAATCGTCGGTTTGCAAACGGATAAGCCGCTCAAGCGTGCTCTGCATCCGTTTGGCGGCATCAACATGATCAAAAGCTCTTTTGATGCTTATGGCCGTGAGATGGATGCTGATTTTGAATACCAGTTTACTGAACTGCGTAAAACCCATAATCAGGGCGTATTCGACGCCTACTCTCCGGATATGCTGCGTTGTCGTAAATCCGGCGTGCTGACAGGTCTGCCGGACGGCTATGGCCGTGGTCGTATCATCGGTGACTATCGCCGCGTGGCGCTGTACGGTATCCGCTACCTGGTGCGCGAGCGTGAACTGCAGTTTGCCGATCTTCAGTCGAACCTGGAGTGGGGCCAGAATCTTGAAGCCACGATTCGCCTGCGTGAAGAGCTGTCTGAACACCGTCGCGCCCTGCTGCAAATGCAGGAAATGGCGGCGAAGTATGGCTGCGATATCTCCCGCCCGGCGCGGAATGCGCAGGAAGCGGTGCAGTGGGTGTACTTCGCTTATCTGGCTGCGGTGAAATCTCAGAACGGCGGCGCGATGTCGCTGGGTCGTACCGCATCGTTCCTCGACATCTACATTGAGCGCGATTTCAAAGCGGGAATTTTAAACGAGCAGCAGGCGCAGGAGCTGATCGACCACTTCATTATGAAGATCCGTATGGTGCGCTTCCTGCGTACGCCGGAATTCGACACCCTGTTCTCAGGCGACCCTATCTGGGCGACCGAAGTTATCGGCGGTATGGGGCTGGATGGCCGCACGCTGGTGACGAAAAACTCGTTCCGCTATCTGCATACGCTGCACACCATGGGCCCGGCACCTGAGCCGAACCTGACGGTGTTGTGGTCCGAAGCGCTGCCGATCGCCTTCAAAAAATACGCCGCCCAGGTGTCTATCATCACCTCGTCTTTACAGTACGAAAACGACGATTTGATGCGTGCCGACTTTGACAGCGATGACTATGCCATTGCCTGCTGCGTCAGCCCGATGGTTATCGGCAAGCAAATGCAGTTCTTCGGGGCGCGTGCCAACCTCGCCAAAACGTTGCTGTACGCAATCAACGGCGGTGTGGATGAGAAACTGAAAATCCAGGTCGGGCCGAAAACGGCACCGCTGATGGATGACGTGCTGGACTACGACACGGTGATGGAGAGTCTGGACCACTTTATGGACTGGCTGGCCGTGCAGTACATCAGTGCGCTGAACATCATCCACTACATGCACGACAAGTACAGCTACGAAGCATCGCTGATGGCGCTGCACGATCGTGATGTCTATCGCACGATGGCCTGCGGTATGGCGGGGCTTTCCGTGGCGGCGGATTCGCTGTCGGCTATCAAATACGCCCGCGTGAAACCGATTCGTGATGAAAACGGTCTGGCGATCGATTTTGAAATCGAAGGCGACTATCCGCAATACGGTAACAACGACGAGCGCGTGGACAGCATTGCCTGCGACCTGGTTGAGCGCTTTATGAAGAAAATTAAGGTGTTGCCAACCTACCGTAACGCGGTGCCGACGCAGTCCATTCTGACCATCACCTCCAACGTGGTGTACGGCCAGAAAACCGGTAACACGCCGGACGGACGTCGCGCAGGTACGCCGTTTGCGCCAGGGGCGAACCCGATGCATGGCCGCGATCGTAAAGGAGCGGTTGCGTCGTTAACGTCTGTTGCCAAACTGCCGTTTACCTATGCCAAAGACGGTATCTCGTACACCTTCTCGATTGTGCCGGCCGCGCTGGGCAAAGAGGACGGGGTGCGTAAAACCAACCTGGTCGGTCTGCTGGACGGTTACTTCCACCATGAAGCGCATGTGGAAGGCGGACAGCATCTGAACGTGAACGTCATGAACCGTGAAATGTTGATGGATGCCATCGAGCACCCGGAAAACTATCCAAACCTGACGATCCGCGTGTCTGGCTATGCGGTACGCTTCAACGCGCTGACCCGTGAACAGCAGCAGGATGTTATTTCACGTACTTTCACCCAGGCGCTTTGACGCCGGAGGGACTATGAGAAAAGTTATTGCAACCGAATGTGCGCCAGGGGCCATCGGGCCTTACGTACAGGGTGTGGATCTGGGCAGCATGGTGTTGACGTCAGGTCAAATTCCGGTGTGTCCCCAGACCGGTGAAGTGGCAGAAAACGTGGCCGATCAGGCCCGTCAAAGCCTGGAAAACGTGAAAGCGATCGTCGAGTCTGCAGGGTTGAAAGTGAGCGATATCGTGAAGACGACCGTTTTCGTTTCCGACCTGAATGACTTCGCCACCATTAACCAGGTGTACCAGCAGTTCTTTGATGAGCACAAGGCTATCTATCCCACGCGCAGCTGCGTGCAGGTCGCTCGCTTACCGAAGGATGTGAAGCTGGAGATTGAAGCTATCGCTGTACGTGGCGACACGCTGTAATCCCTTGCGGGGCGATCTCAGGATCGCCCCGATCCTTAATGAGTGTGAAACCTGGTCTTCACTGAACGGCAATCCGAGGGTGTGGATATGATTAGCGCATTCGATATTTTCAAGATTGGCATTGGACCTTCCAGCTCCCATACCGTGGGGCCAATGAATGCAGGTAAAAGTTTTATCGATCTGTTGGTCAGCAGCGGGGAACTCCCTAAGGCTACGCATATTGTGGTCGATCTTTACGGATCACTCTCTCTGACCGGAAAAGGTCATGCGACAGATATCGCCATCATGATGGGGCTGGCCGGTAACAGTCCGCAAAATGTGAATATAGATTCAATCGCTGGTTTTACTCAGGAAGTGGCCCGTACCGGACGGTTACCGGTGGCAGAGGGCGCGCATGTTGTCGATTTCTCTCCAGATGAAAATATTCTCTTTCATGCCGAAACGCTGCCGCGCCATGAAAATGGTATGCGTCTCACCGCGTGGAACGGCACCGAGACGTTGTTAAGGAAAACCTATTACTCCGTCGGCGGTGGTTTTATCGTTGAAGAGGAGCAATTTGGTCAGGCGCATGATGTTGAAGCACACGTGCCCTACAATTTTCATTCCGCCAGCGAACTGCTGAAACTGTGTGAGCGCAACGGGCTGTCTGTTTCCGGCCTGATGATGCAAAACGAACTGGCGATGCGCAGCAAAGAAGAAATCGATGCTGGCTTTGCTGCCATTTGGGACGTCATGCATGCGGGGATTGAGCGCGGCATGAATACCGAAGGCGTTCTGCCGGGCCCGCTTAATGTACCGCGCCGCGCCGTGGCATTACGTCGGTTGCTGGTTTCCAGCGACAACCTGTCCAGCGACCCGATGAACGTCATTGACTGGATCAACATGTTCGCGCTGGCCGTGAGCGAAGAAAACGCCGCCGGGTGCCGGGTTGTGACGGCGCCGACCAACGGTGCATGTGGAATTATTCCCGCCGTATTGGCCTATTACGACAAATTCCGCCGTCCGGTAAATGCAAATTCCATTGCCCGCTACTTGCTGGCCGCGGGGGCGATAGGTGCGCTGTATAAGATGAACGCCTCGATTTCGGGTGCAGAAGTCGGTTGCCAGGGTGAGATTGGTGTCGCTTGTTCAATGGCGGCTGCCGGGCTGACAGAGTTGCTTGGCGGTAGCCCGTCCCAGGTGTGTATTGCGGCGGAAATTGCTATGGAGCATAACCTGGGGCTGACCTGCGATCCGGTGGCTGGGCAGGTGCAGATCCCATGCATTGAACGTAATGCGATCAATGCGGTTAAAGCCGTCAACGCCGCGCGTATGGCGCTACGTCGGACATCAGAACCACGCGTTTCGCTCGATAAAGTGATCGAGACGATGTATGAAACGGGCAAAGATATGAATGACAAATACCGTGAAACTTCACGCGGTGGGCTGGCGATCAAGGTGGTTTGCAGTTAACTGAATTTGTGTTTATTTCTCCTTTGGGCGCACTTGAGTGCGCCCTTTTTTTTGTTGTGATCCGCCTCAAAAAGAGAAAATAGTTCCATTTTATAAATATAAATAAGAAAAATTTTATTAAACATTGTGAAATAAAGGGGTATGTTTGTGAAGTTTTTCTCTGACCCTCGGCGTATGATTTCTCCATTCTAACGAACTCGCCTGCACGACTCGTTCCGCGTATCGCATTGATGCAGAACGGAAAAATAATAAAACCTTACCCTACATTTTGAGCGAGATTTTTATGGAAACGGCAACGAATAACAGCGTAATACTCGACGCATCTGCCCCGGCGCGTCGGGCGGGAATGACCGAAAGCGAATGGCGTGAAGCCATTAAATTCGACAGCATGGACACCGGCTGGGTCATTATGAGTATCGGTATGGCGATTGGTGCGGGGATTGTTTTTCTTCCTGTCCAGGTCGGGCTGATGGGGCTGTGGGTGTTTTTGCTCTCCTCTGTTATTGGCTATCCAGCCATGTATCTGTTCCAGCGGTTGTTTATCAATACGCTGGCTGAGTCCCCGGAATGTAAAGATTACCCAAGCGTGATCAGCGGTTACTTGGGTAAAAACTGGGGCATCCTGTTAGGTGCGTTGTACTTTGTGATGCTGGTAATCTGGATGTTCGTCTACTCCACCGCCATCACCAACGATAGCGCCTCTTACCTGCATACTTTTGGCGTTACTGAAGGTTTACTGTCCGACAGCCCGTTCTATGGCCTGGTGCTGATTTGCATCCTGGTGGCTCTCTCGTCACGTGGTGAACAAATGCTGTTTAAAATCTCTACCGGCATGGTGCTGACCAAGCTGCTGGTAGTGGCAGCGCTTGGCGTGTCAATGGTAGGGATGTGGCATCTGCATAACGCAGGTTCACTGCCGCCGATGGCGCTACTGATCAAAAACGCGATCATCACGCTGCCGTTTACGCTGACCTCGATTCTGTTTATTCAGACCTTAAGCCCGATGGTTATCTCGTATCGTTCGCGCAATAAATCCATTGAAGTGGCGCGCCATAAAGCCCTGCGTGCCATGAATATCGCGTTCGGCATTCTGTTCGTGACCGTCTTTTTCTACGCCGTTTCCTTCACGTTGGCGATGGGCCATGACGAAGCGGTTAAAGCTTATGAGCAGAATATTTCCGCTCTGGCGATTGCCGCGCAGTTTATCAGCGGTGCGGGTGCTGGTTGGGTGAAAATCGTCAGCGTTGTTCTGAACATCTTTGCCGTTATGACCGCTTTCTTCGGCGTCTACTTAGGTTTCCGTGAAGCGACTCAGGGGATCGTAATGAACGTGCTGCGCCGCAAAATGCCAGCCGAGAAAATCAACGAAACCCTGGTTCAGCGCGGCATTATGGTTTTCGCCATCCTGCTGGCCTGGAGCGCAATTGTGCTCAATGCGCCGGTGCTGAGCTTCACCTCTATTTGTAGTCCTATCTTCGGCATGGTGGGTTGTCTGATCCCGGCCTGGCTGGTCTACAAAGTTCCTTCACTGCACAAATACAAAGGCGCTTCCCTGTATCTGATTATTATCACGGGCCTGCTGCTGTGCGTTTCTCCGTTCCTGGCATTTTCCTGAGTTATCTGAGCAAAGGTTGTTGTTATGTTTGAGACTACATTGAATCCATTATGGGATAGTTTTATCCGCGCGGTACAGGAGGAGGTTAAGCCTGCGCTGGGTTGTACGGAACCTATCTCTCTGGCGCTGGCGGCAGCGGTCGCATCTTCTGAGCTGGACGGTGCGGTTGAACGTATTGATGCGTGGGTCTCACCGAACCTGATGAAAAATGGCATGGGCGTTACCGTGCCGGGTACCGGAATGGTCGGGTTACCTGTCGCGGCGGCGCTGGGTGCGCTGGGGGGAAATGCCCGTGCCGGTTTAGAGGTACTGAAAGATGCGTCGCCACAAGCGATCGCTGATGCGAAAGCGATGTTGAGCGATGGCAAGGTTGCGGTGATGCTGCAGGAGCCTTGCGAGGATATCCTCTTTTCCCGCGCGAAGGTTTACAGCGCTGAAGGATGGGCGTGCGTGACGATTGTTGGTGGGCATACCAACATTGTGCATATCGAGACCAATAAAGGCGTGGTGTTCACCACAGAACAGAACGCGCAGGAAGAAGAGCAGGAGTCACCGCTGGCGGTACTTTCTCACACCTCGCTGGAAGAGATTCTGGCGTTCGTAAATGCGGTACCGTTTGAGTCAATCCGCTTTATTCTTGATGCGGCAAAACTGAATGGTGCGCTGTCTCAGGAAGGGCTGCGCGGTAACTGGGGCTTGCACATCGGAACCACGCTTGAGAAGCAGTGCGCGCGTGGCCTGTTGGCGAACGATCTTTCTACCTCTATTCTGATCCGCACCAGTGCGGCATCGGATGCGCGAATGGGCGGGGCGACGCTGCCAGCCATGAGCAACTCCGGTTCCGGTAATCAGGGGATTACCGCCACCGTCCCGGTGATGGTGGTAGCTGAACACTTTGGCGCGGATGAGGAGAAACTGGCGCGTGCGCTGATGCTGTCTCACCTGAGCGCTATTTACATCCATCATCAGCTTCCGCGTTTGTCTGCGCTGTGCGCGGCAACCACGGCGGCGATGGGCGCTGCGGCAGGGATGGCATGGATCGTGGATGGCCGCTACAACACCATCGCGATGGCGATCAGCAGCATGATTGGTGACGTGAGCGGCATGATTTGCGATGGCGCTTCAAACAGCTGCGCGATGAAAGTTTCAACCAGCGCATCTGCGGCGTGGAAAGCGGTGCTGATGGCGTTGGATGATACTGCAGTAACCGGCAACGAGGGGATTGTGGCGCATAACGTCGAGCAATCTATCACTAACTTGTGTGCGCTGGCATGTCGTTCGATGCAGGAAACCGACAAACAGATCATTGAGATCATGGCCAGTAAGGCACATTAATCTCCAGGCCGGGTAACGTGGAGTCGTCATCCGGCATAAGTCAAAGCCGCCTTTTCAGGCGGCTTCTTCGTCTTCCAGCCGTAGCTCAGCATCGGCCACAATTGCTTCCAGCTCTGTCAGCATTTCTTCATAGCCGAAGGGAACTGTTTCTCGTTTTTCCGGCGCAACCTGCGGCTGGCGTTTTTTTGATGTTTTCTTACTCAACAGTCGTACTCCGTTGTTTTCTCTGACTATACGGGCAAATCTATCAGCAAAGCGCGCAGCGAGGTATCGGCGACTAACGTTATGTTAGTTTCGTCACGAATAAATGCGCCATCGCCGCAGGTAAGTGCTTCCTTTTCTGCGCCAGCGGTCACCGCATGGAATCTGCCGTGGATCGACTGTAAGTAAGCCCGTGGCCCATGTAACTGAAAACTCAGCGATTCACCTTGTTGCAGTTCAACGTGGTGTACCCATACCTGTTGGCGCAGGTGCAGGCTGCCTTGTTCACCGTCCGGCGAGGCCAGCAATTGATGCTTACCGGCACTCAGCGTGGCTTTCTGTACGCAGGCATTTTCGCGCTGCGGGCAGGCGTCCAGCCACAGCTGCATTCGGGTTAACGATTTATCCTTGCTGATATTGTGTTCGCTGTAGCTGATCCCCGGCTGTGTAGCGAGAAGTAAAACCTCTCCCGCTTTGGCCTGGATATGGTTGCCTTCGCTATCGCGATACTCCGCTTCCCCTTCGAGAATCAGATTGACGATATCCACCTTCGGATAGGTACGTGGCTGGAAAGAGGCCCCCGGTGCCAGAACTTCCTGGTTCAGAACACGCAGCGAGGCATAACCCAGCAGTTTAGGATCAAAATAGTGTCCAAAGGAGAAGGTATAACGAGCCTGCAGCCAGCCGTAGTCTGCTTGCCCGCATTGTTTGGCTGTACGGGTAGTAATCATAGTTATTGACCTCTCTTTACTTCCTTTTATGTTAAATGGCTAGACGCTGCATTGTTAGCCAGATATTCTGCCCGGTATGTTCAAATTTCCTGAATGAGAACGAGATGGCCAAAGAAAGGGCTTTAACGCTTGAAGCGTTACGCGTCATGGACGCAATAGACAGGCGCGGCAGCTTTGCCGCAGCGGCAGACGAACTAGGGCGCGTGCCTTCCGCGCTCAGCTATACCATGCAGAAACTGGAGGAAGAGCTGGACGTGGTGCTGTTTGACCGTTCAGGCCATCGCACAAAGTTCACTAACGTCGGGCGTATGCTGCTGGAGCGTGGACGCGTACTGCTGGAAGCCGCGGATAAACTGACCACCGATGCCGAAGCACTGGCTCGCGGTTGGGAAACGCATCTGACCATCGTTACCGAAGCGCTGGTGCCGACAGCGGCGTTTTTCCCGCTGATTGACCGACTTGCCGGGAAGGCCAATACCCAGCTTTCCGTTATTACCGAAGTCTTGGCCGGAGCATGGGAGCGTTTGGAGCAGGGACGGGCGGATATCGTGATTGCGCCGGATATGCATTTTCGCTCATCCTCAGAAATCAATTCGCGCAAGCTATACTCGCTGATGAACGTCTATGTGGCGGCTCCGGATCATCCCATCCATCAGGAGCCAGAACCGTTATCGGAAGTCACCCGTGTGAAGTACCGCGGGATCGCGGTGGCGGACACCGCCCGTGAACGTCCGGTACTCACGGTCCAATTGCTGGATAAACAGCCGCGTCTGACGGTGAGTACGATAGAAGATAAACGCCAGGCGTTATTGGCCGGCCTTGGCGTGGCGACAATGCCGTATCCGCTGGTAGAAGAGGACATTGCGGCAGGTCGGCTGCGGGTAGTAAGCCCGGAATCGACAAGTGAAATTGATATTATTATGGCCTGGCGCCGGGACAGCATGGGCGAGGCGAAATCCTGGTGTCTGCGGGAAATCCCGAAACTATTCGCGGGTAAATAAGAAATACACCCCTTCAACGGAAGGGGCGTATTTGAATTCAGGACAGCTGTTTGGGGTCAGCGCCGAAGCGGTTGCTCCCCGGAGTGCCGTTTTGACAGTTGAAAATAATGATGACCAACCAGCCGACGATCGGGATCAATAGCACCAGTAGCCACCAGGCTGAACGATCGGTGTCATGTAAACGCCGGAACTGTACCGCCCACCACGGAATAAAGACCAGAACCCCATAAATCGTTGTTAATATGCCTTCTCCTCCGGCGCGTTCCCAGCCAAGCATTCTGTCCAGAATGCCCAGCACGAACGTGAAGATGATGTTGACCAGCACAAACATCCAGTATTCTTTACGACGCGCGCGGCCACCAAACCCAAAGTAGTTCTTTAATACGTTTAAATACCAATCCATTTTTGCCTCGTTCTGCGTTCAATTACTTGTTTTTAAAGCAATCAAATTAAGAATAGCTGCGAATGGAATGCTGGTAAATGTTTGTAGTATTAATTATTTGGCCCCAAACGGAGGCCAGTGTAAATCAGGCGAAACGCTCGTCACGCCCATGAGGTTCGTCGAGGTCCTGCCACGGGCCGATTGAAATAATACCGGTCGGGTTGATTGTTTTGTGGCTACGGAAGTAGTGATGACGGATGTGGTCAAAGTTGACGGTATCTGCAATACCCGGCATCTGGTAGATATCGCGCAGAAAACCGTACAGATTCAGGTAGTCACTGATACGGTGTTTGTCGCACTTGAAGTGGGTCACATAGACCGGATCAAAGCGTACCAGCGTGGTCCACAGGCGAATATCGGCCTCAGTTAACTGGTCGCCGGTCAGGTAGCGATGCTGACCCAGGATCTGCTCCAGTCGTGCAAGCGATTGAAAGACTTTTTCCACGGCATCGTCGTAGGCTTCCTGGCTGGTGGCAAATCCGGCTTTATATACACCGTTATTGACGTTGTCATAGATCCAGCCGTTCAGCTCGTCGATTTTACTTTGCAGAGTTGGTGGATAGTAATCCCCGGCTTTCGCACCCTGCGCATCAAACGCAGTGTTAAACATGCGGATGATTTCTGCGGATTCGTTACTGACAATGGTGTGGTTCTTTTTGTCCCACAATACCGGAACGGTCACCCGACCGCTGTAGTGTGGATCGGCGTGTAAATACAGCTGATAAAGAAATTCGTGCTGATACAGGGTATCGCCAGTTGCCGCCGGGAAGTTGTCGTCAAAGGTCCAGCCGTTTTCCAGCATTAACGGATGCACAACGGAAACGGAAATAAACGGTTCCAGCCCTTTAAGTTTACGCAAAATCAGCGTGCGATGCGCCCACGGGCAGGCCAAAGAAACGTACAGATGATAGCGGTCTTTTTCGGCGGCGAAGCCACCTTCACCGGTTGGACCCGGAGCGCCATCCGCGGTGAGCCAGTTACGGAAAGCCGATGCAGAGCGTTGAAATTTCCCCCCAGTTGATTTGGTGTCATACCAGGTGTCGTGCCAGACGCCGTCAATCAGTTGTCCCATGATTTTCGTCTCCTCAGATAGCAAAAGCGAGGAGATATCTCCTCGCTTTTTGATGTGTTCAGTATAGCTCGCTTACCACTTTTTATTCAGTACACGGTCAATACTGAATGCGCCCGGACCGGTGATAGCCAGCAGCAGGAAGCCGCCTGCGATGGTCAGGTTTTTCATAAACATCAGAGAGTTCATACCTTCAGCAAAGTTGCTGTGGAAAAGGAACGCCGTTAGCAGCGTGAAGCCTGCGGTGAACAGCGCGGTAGTACGAGTCAGGAAACCGAACAGAATTGCCAGACCGCCGCCAAACTCAAGCAGAATAACCAGCGGCAGCATAAATCCTGGGACGCCCATGGCTTCCATGTACTGTTGGGTACCCGCATATCCGGTGATTTTTCCCCAACCTGCGGTAATAAACAGGATAGGCATCAGAATGCGCGCTACCAGTACACCAACATCTTCTAATTTCTTCATCATACTCTCCAGGAAACCACTCAAGCGGCTTATTGTGTTTTTTTGTGCAACGACGCCGCAGAGTGCGTCGTTGCTGTCGATGGAGAGAATCATAAACGCGGCTAATGACAATTGTTAGCAAGGAAAACTGTCAGAAATCTTCAAAAAATTTGAGGTTAGGTGGGAGAAGAGAGGGTCAGCCGCGCAACTGCTGCTGTCTGATGGTCGATTTCACCAGACGCCAGATGCTCCAGACGCTAAAGCCGCGTTTAGCCCAGCGTACCAGCAGGTTAGGATTACGGATGGTGCGAACCGCCATAATACTGCTCCCGACTATCACCCATCCGCGCAGGTTCAACAGCGTTTTCCAGCCGCGATCGTAGACTTCGGTTGCCTCCAGCCAGTCGCGACGAGCGGCAGACAGATCCAGCCGTTGCTGCTGGATCTGTCCAAGCAGTTGCGCCTTACGTTGTAGACGTTCGACTTTACTGCTCATTATGCCTCATCCTCCAGGGCCTTCCTGTCGTTAGCGAGTTCATTACGCGTATGGCGTAGCAGCGTTGTTTTACGCGCTTTTCGCAACGTCCATAGCCCGCCGATAAACGCTAAAAGCAACAGCACAACGGTAGTGGCAATCATGGCGTTCAGGCGATATTGAGGATCGATGGCCCAGATGATAAGCACCATCAGACTCATCAGGCCAAACGCCGCGAACAGCATGGTCAGCCCAAGCATCAGCAGGATCTGGATGAGATTGGCTTTTTCCTCTTCCAGCTCAACGACGGCCAGCCGCAGCCGCGTCTCTACGATCTCAACGAGAATCGTCAGGATCCGCTGTCCAATACCCAGTACGCCTTTGCCTGGACCTTGTGCGTGTTGAGAGTCTGCCATTGTTAGCGGCGCGACAGCAGTACACCAAGGACCACACCGACTGCAGCGCCAATGCCGACGCCTGTCCATGGGTTTTCGCGCACATAGTTATCGGCTTTTGCCGCAGCCTCACGGGTCTGTTTGGCAATCACATCGCTGGTTTCGCTCAGGCGATGGCGACTCTCGCGCAGCGCGTGTTCGGCTTTGCTGCGAATTTTACTTATCTCTTCCTTCGACTTATCGCCAGAGGAGCTAAGTACTTCTTCAAGCGTATCCGCAAGAGATTTCAGCTCAGCGCGCAGGTTTTCCGTAGCATTATCTTTCGACATAGTTTTCTCCAGTTGAGTGGCTAGTTACCGTACTTAGTAATCGCGGGTCTCGAGTTCTTTCAGCTCTTTCTGAGCTTCAGCAAGCTTATGCTCGCGCTTTACGATTTTATCCGCATCGCCTTTTTGCTTCGCCTCGGCCAAATCACGTTGACGCTCGGTTATCTCATTTTTCTGTTCTGCGATTTTTTTCTGATGGTCGGCGCGCAGTTTACTGTCAGTACAGTTGGCCCTAACTTCGCTCAGCGCTTTGTTCAGCCCATTGATGCGGCTCTGATTATTGTGCTTTTCGGCATAGCTAATCTCCCGCTGGATATCCTGTTCTTTTTCCTGACAGAGGGTGGATGCGTAACTGCCGGCACTGAGAGCGAAAAGGCTAATTGCTAAAGCGATGCGGTATTTCATTCTTGAACCTTCCATTGTGATTCGACCTTGTGGCTTATGGTCGGTGCTCCAGAATAATAAAGCGTTGAGTCATTAACCCAGTTTATTAATCATAGGCGCTAAACGATGAAATCACCAAAGTGAGTGATCTAATTCAGATTCCTGGAGATTAACCAAAGCGGTGTGGGGTATCACGTAAGCGAGATAACCACTGCACCGCCTGATTATCATCATCCTGCTGAGCAATAACGAAACCGTGCGGTAACGTTCGGTCCAGCACGACTTTTGCTGCTGCGCTCTGCGCGCTGGAATCAAAGGTGATCAGCAGCGCGTCATTTTGCGGAGTTATACTTTTAAAGCGAATGCCGTTGGCGTCCAGGTGATGCCAGATAGAGAAGCCATCAGGCATGGTGGCTCCCTGGTTTACAGCACGAATGGCAAGCGTTGACTCCTGCTGGCGGATGACCGACAAGGTCAGGAGCAGCGCGCCGATAAACAGCATAAAGGTGGTGGACCAGGCAAGTCGTCGGAGCGTTATGCGTGATTTCAGCATAATTTACCCTCGGTTCCCGTATTTCTTCTTCCAAAGAACAACCAGTGAACCTGCCAGACCAAACACCAGTAGCACAACGGGAAGCAGCATCAGGCAAGACATCAGCTGATCTTCATACTTGAGAAATACCGGTGTTTTGCCCAGCAAATAGCCAAGCGTTGTAAGAATCAGAACCCAAAGCAGTCCGCTCATCCAGTTAAAGAACTGAAAGCGCGCATTGTTCAGGCCGGACAATCCTGCGATGGTCGGTAGTAATGTTCTGACAAACGCAATGAAGCGACCGACCAGCAGCGCAGACAAGCCATGCTTATGGAACAGATGATGCGCGCGCTGATGGTAATGCGCAGGCAGATGAGATAGCCAGTTTTGTACGGTGCGGGTATTCCCCAGCCATCGCCCCTGGATATAGCTGAGCCAACAACCCAGGCTGGCCGCGGTGGTAAGTAGCAATATCGTTTGCGGGAAACCCATCGCGCCTTTGGCGATAAGTACGCCGACCAGCACCAGTAGACTGTCGCCAGGTAAAAAGGCCGCTGGCAGCAGTCCGTTTTCCAGAAACAAAATGGTAAATAGTACGAAATAGAGCAAGCCAATCATGGAAGGATTGGCCAGCGTTTCAAAATCCTGAGCCCATAAAGCATTCAGTAATTGAGTCAGTAGTTCCATTCAATATTCCTGGAGAATCGGTTGTCGTCATGCCGGTTTTCTGGAGTTTGTAACGCCGCAATTTTATTGGTGTTTTTTACATGGATCGCGGTCTGACACAAATTCACGGCCTGAACTATTCCCTGTAAAGTTGTGAAGTAAGCAAGCTCTCAAACACAAAAATTCAAATAACAACTAATTGTAACAAAGGTCAACGTTGTCCGTTATAGAAATTACGGTTGTTGAACTGTGATTTTGCTTATCGCAATGGAGGGAGGCGAGAGGATTTACACAGGCTGACACTTTATACCTAATGCTTACCAAGCATGAGAAACAGGCGCTTTGTTGCGCCTGGATCGAAAAGATTGCTTATTTAGCGCTGTTAACTGCAGTATCAAGGTGAACGACAGGATTTTCCGCAAAAAGATAACGGTCAGCGTTGAACTCAAAGTCATCGCTGGTCTCGTTGAACAACATGATTTTGGTATTCTCCAGGTGTTGCCACATGGCCAGTTTTGCCGCGTTCGGATCTTTACGGATCAGCGCTTTGAGAATTTGGTCATGATCATCGCACCAGTTATCGACGGTACGTGCGTCGATATGCTCGTGCAGTTTTTTCCAGTACGGGTTGTGGCTACGCTGGGTCCACATTTTTTCTACGATGGCGGCCAGCGCAGAGTTCTGCGTGGCTAGCGCGACCTGAATATGAAACTGCAGATCCCACTCGGAATCGCGAAAGCATTTTTCATTCCGCGCATGTTCCTGAATGTCCATCAGTTTCATGATGTCTTGCTTGGTAACCTGTGTAGCAGCAAATTCAGCGATATTGCTTTCAATCAACTGACGAGCCTGAAGCAGCTCGAAAGGACCATAATTGGCGAATTCAAGTGATTCGTCGGTGGCCTGCTGGTGACGCGCCTGATTTGAAATGACATGAATGCCGGAACCTTTGCGCACTTCTACATAGCCCTCAACTTCGAGCATGATAATCGCTTCACGAACCACGGTACGGCTGACATTTTTTTCATCGGCGATAAAGCGCTCGGCGGGGAGCTTTTCACCCACCAGATAGACGCCCTGCTCAATGCGTTCTTTCAGATCAGCGGCAAGTTGTTGGTACAAACGTCGTGGTTCAGTGATTTCCATATGCGCTCCAGGCATGATACGGCAGACTCTATTTGTTATACCACTTTTGCGATTACGGCTCCACTCGCGCTGTTAAAAAAGCCGCCAGATAACTGGCGGCTTAGCATTACATAACCTTATTAAATCTTGTCTGGTTAACTTTGCGCGGCGGGATCGCCAGTTTGCGACGCTGACTCTACCTCGCTGGCCGATTTGTTCTGCAATACCGTCCAGATGACTAACGCGCCGAGCAGGTCGAATACCGCCAGTACGGCAAACAGCGGGCTAAAGCCGATGGTGTCAGCCAGTGCACCGACGACCAGCGCAAACAGCGTACTTGCGAGCCAGGCGGACATACCGGTCAGGCCGTTCGCAGTTGCCACTTCATTACGGCCAAACACGTCAGAAGAGAGTGTAATCAGCGCACCGGACAGCGCCTGGTGAGCAAAACCACCGACGCACAGCAGGGCAATAGCAATGTATGGGCTGGTGAACAGACCAATCATCCCCGGGCCAATCATCAGTAATGCGCCCATCGTCACGACCATTTTACGCGAAACGATCAGGTTAACACCGAACCAGCGCTGGAACAGCGGCGGTAAGTAACCCCCAACGATACAGCCCAGGTCAGCAAACAGCATAGGCATCCAGGCAAACATCGCAATCTCTTTCAGGTTAAAGCCGTAAACTTTGAACATGAACAGCGGAATCCAGGCGTTGAACGTTCCCCACGCCGGTTCTGCCAGGAAACGCGGCAGCGCAATTCCCCAGAACTGGCGGTTACGCAGGATCTGACCGAGCGACATTTTCTTCGCGGTGCTGTTTTTATGCTGAGATTCCTGACCATTCAGAATGTAATCACGTTCTTCATCAGACAGTTTTTTCTGGTCGCGTGGGTGTTTGTAAAATACCAACCAGCACATGGCCCAGATGAAGCTCAGGGCACCTGAAATAATAAATGCCATCTGCCAGCTGTGCATGACGATAGCCCAGACGACCAGCGGTGGAGCGATCATCGCGCCGATAGAAGAACCAACGTTAAAGTAACCTACGGCAATTGAACGTTCTTTTGCCGGGAACCATTCAGAACTGGCTTTCAGGCCCGCAGGGATCATCGCGGCTTCGGCAGCACCTACAGCACCTCGCGCCAGTGCCAACCCGCCCCAACTTCCAGCCAGCGCGGTCGCACCACAGAAAACAGCCCAAAGAACGGCGAACATCGCGTAACCTACTTTTGTGCCGAGCACATCGAGTACGTAACCGGCAACGGGTTGCATTACGGTGTATGCAGCAGAATAGGCTGCGATGATATAGGAATACTGTTGAGTGGAGATGTGTAACTCTTCCATCAGAGTTGGCGCAGCTGCCGCCACAGTGTTACGCGTCAGGTAACCCAGCACGGTGCCAAGCGTCACCAGTGCAATCATATACCAACGTAACCCTTTAATTTTACGCATGTAAAACCTCATCGTTTTGTTATGTCCGCGAACGAGCGGTCATCTTCCAGTCCAGAGCGGAGGATGTTTTTTACGAGGGGGTAACCGAAAAAAAAAGCCGGTACTCCCCGAACATTGCCATGTCAATATTTGTGCTAATTCGGTTTCCGTACCGGTCAATCCGATGGTGATACATCGGTAATTTGCATTCCGTCGGCTTATGTATCGCGACGGCCAAAAGATAACTTGTCATACAGCTTTAAAAGGTGAGTGCCATCACAAAAGTGTGAATCTTCGTGTGGTCATTATTTCGATTCAGCAAAGCCAGTACTGGCGCGGTTTAACGTGTGATTTACCTCTTTGAGAGTAATTTTTTTGTCATCGTTTGTTGATCTAGCTCACGAAAATATCTTCAGTGCATGGAAATTGGTGTGATAACTTTGTCAGCATCGCAACATAAGCAATCTGACGCACTCGCTGAGAGGAAGACGATAATGACCCCGTTTATGACTGAAGATTTCCTGCTGGATACCGAATTTGCCCGCCGTCTGTATCATGATTACGCTAAAGACCAGCCGATCTTCGATTACCACTGCCATTTACCACCGCAACAAATTGCGGAAAACTACCGTTTCAATAACCTGTATGACATCTGGCTGAAGGGCGACCACTATAAGTGGCGTGCGATGCGTACCAACGGCGTTGCTGAACGCCTTTGTACTGGCGATGCGTCCGATCGTGAAAAGTTTGACGCGTGGGCCGCCACAGTTCCGCACACTATCGGTAACCCGCTGTACCACTGGACCCATCTCGAATTACGTCGCCCGTTTGGTATTACAGGTAAGTTGCTGTCTCCGGCAACGGCTGACGAAATCTGGAACCAGTGCAACGAACTGCTGGCGCAGGATAAATTCTCCGCGCGCGGCATCATGCAGCAGATGAATGTGAAAATGGTCGGTACCACCGATGACCCGATTGACTCTCTGGAGCACCATGCGGCCGTTGCTAAAGACGGAAGCTTTGATGTGAAAGTGTTGCCGAGCTGGCGTCCGGATAAAGCCTTTAACATTGAGCTGGCGACCTTTAATGACTATATGGCGAAACTCGGTGAAGTGTCAGATACCGATATCCGTCGCTTCAGCGACCTGCAGGTTGCACTGACCAAACGTCTGGATCACTTCGCGGCGCACGGCTGCAAAGTCTCTGACCATGCGCTGGACGTGGTGCTGTTTGCCGAATCTAACGAATCGGAGCTGGACAGCATTCTGGCCCGTCGCCTGGCTGGTGAAACCCTGAGCGAGCATGAAGTGGCGCAGTTCAAAACCGCCGTTCTGGTGTTCCTCGGCGCAGAATACGCGCGTCGCGAATGGGTGCAGCAGTACCACATCGGTGCGCTGCGTAATAACAACCTGCGCCAGTTCAAGCTGCTGGGCGCGGATGTTGGCTTTGACTCCATCAATGACCGTCCGATGGCGGAAGAACTGTCCAAACTGCTGAGCAAGCAGAATGAACAAAACCTGCTGCCGAAAACCATTCTGTACTGCCTGAACCCGCGTGATAACGAAGTGCTGGGGACGATGATCGGTAACTTCCAGGGCGAAGGCATGCCGGGGAAAATGCAGTTCGGTTCCGGCTGGTGGTTCAACGACCAGAAAGACGGGATGGAACGTCAGATGACGCAGCTGGCGCAGCTCGGCCTGCTGAGCCGTTTCGTCGGCATGCTGACTGATAGCCGTAGCTTCCTGTCTTACACCCGCCATGAATACTTCCGTCGCATCCTGTGTCAGATGATTGGTCGTTGGGTTGCCGCAGGTGAAGCGCCTGCCGACATCCAGCTGCTGGGTGAAATGGTGAGAAATATTTGCTTCAACAATGCGCGTGATTACTTCGCCATTGAACTGAACTAAGGTCTGGGTGACGGTATGCAATACATCAAGATCCATGCGCTGGATAACGTCGCAGTTGCGCTTGCTGATTTGGCTGAAGGAACCGAAGTCATCGTCGACGATCAGGTGGTAATCCTGCGTCAGGCAGTCTCTCGTGGTCATAAATTCGCTTTACGCGATATTGCGAAGGGCGAAAACGTCATCAAATACGGTTTGCCAATCGGCCACACGCTGGTGGACGTTGCGGTGGGTGAGCATATACATGCCCATAACACCCGCACCAATCTGAGCGACCTGGACACGTATCGCTACCAACCGGATTTCCAGGCCGAAGTCACGCAGCCTGCCGATCGCGATGTGCAGATTTATCGCCGCGCGAACGGTGACGTTGGGGTGCGTAACGAACTGTGGATCCTGCCAACGGTAGGCTGCGTTAACGCGATGGCGCGTCAGATGCAGAACCGCTTTTTGAAAGAGACCAACGACGCCGAAGGTATCGACGGCGTGCATCTCTTCAGCCACACCTACGGCTGTTCACAGCTGGGTGACGACCACATTAACACCCGCACCATGCTGCAAAACATGGTGCGCCATCCGAATGCGGGGGCGGTGTTGGTCGTTGGTCTGGGCTGTGAAAACAACCAGGTGGATGCCTTCCGCGAAACTTTAGGTGAGTTCGATCCTGAGCGCGTTCACTTTATGGTCTGCCAGCATCAGGAAGACGAAGTGGAAGCGGGGATTGAACATCTCCATCAGTTATACAACGCGATGCGTAATGATAAGCGTGAGCCGGGTAAACTGGGCGAGCTGAAGTTTGGTCTGGAATGCGGCGGCTCTGACGGCTTGTCCGGTATTACCGCCAACCCGATGCTGGGGCGTTTCTCTGACTACGTGATTGCGAACGGCGGCACCACGGTGCTGACCGAAGTGCCGGAAATGTTCGGCGCCGAGCAGTTGTTGATGGACCACTGTCGTGACGAAGAAACTTTTGGCAAGCTGGTTACGATGGTCAATGACTTCAAGCAGTACTTCATTGCCCATGACCAGCCGATCTACGAGAACCCATCGCCGGGTAACAAAGCGGGCGGTATTACCACCCTGGAAGATAAATCGCTCGGCTGCACCCAGAAAGCGGGGTCCAGCAAAGTGGTTGACGTTCTGCGCTACGGCGAACGCCTGAAGACGCACGGCCTGAACCTGCTGAGCGCGCCGGGTAACGACGCGGTCGCCACCAGCGCGCTGGCGGGCGCGGGCTGCCACATGGTGCTATTTAGTACCGGACGTGGAACACCGTACGGTGGTTTTGTGCCGACAGTGAAAATCGCCACCAATAGCGAGCTGGCGGCGAAGAAAAAACACTGGATCGATTTTGACGCCGGACAGCTGATCCACGGTAAAGCGATGCCGCAACTTCTGAGTGAGTTTGTTGATACCATCGTTGAGTTCGCCAACGGCAAGCAGACCTGCAATGAGCGCAACGATTTCCGGGAACTGGCAATATTTAAAAGCGGCGTAACGTTGTAATTACCCTTCATCTTTCGCGCGGCAGCTGCGTTGACTGCGTTCATTCACCCCGGTCACTTACTTCAGTAAGCTCCCGGGGATGAGCGAACTTGCCGCCTTGCTGTGGCACGAAATCGATTGGGTAATCGAAATGGAGTGGATTTAAAAAACGGCGTTTCATCATTTGGAACGCCGTTTGTTTTTGCATTACCTGATAAGGATCATTCATGACCGCGTATTGGCTGGCCCAGGGCGTAGGTGTCATCGCCTTTCTGATCGGCATTACCACCTTTTTCAATCGTGATGAGCGCCGGTTCCGGCTGCAACTGGCCGTTTACAGCGCCACCATTGGCGTGCATTTTTTTTTGATGGGCGCCTGGCCTGCGGGAATGAGCGCCGAGCTCAACACCATCCGCACGCTCGTCTCAATGCATACCCGCAAACTGTGGGTAATGGCCGTTTTTATTCTTCTCACCCTGGTTCTCGGGCTGGCAAAGTTACAGCATGCGATGGAGCTGTTGCCGATAATCGGCACGCTGGCCAGCACCTGGGCGCTGTTTCGCTGCCAGGGGTTAACCGTGCGCTGCGTGATGTGGTGCGCAACCGCCTGCTGGGTTATTCATAATTTCTGGTTGGGATCGATTGGCGGGACGATGATCGAAGGCAGCTTTCTGGTGATGAATGGCCTGAACATTATTCGCTTCCGGCGGATGCAAAAACGCGGAATTGATCCGTTCAAAATTGAAAAAAGCGTACAAGAAAAGAGCCCCTCCGCCCGATAACGGAGGGGCGCAGGGATTAGCCGCGCAGAGCGTTATTTGCCAGACGTTCGTCTTCAGCCTGGCAGGCTGCCGCGGTAAACAGAACGTCAGTAGAAGAGTTCAGCGCCGTTTCACAGGAATCCTGCAGTACGCCGATGATGAAGCCAACGGCTACCACCTGCATGGCGATGTCATTTGGGATACCAAACATATTGCATGCCAGCGGGATCAGCAGCAGGGAGCCACCTGCCACGCCCGATGCGCCACAGGCGCACAGCGACGCCACCACGCTCAGTAACAGCGCCGTCGGTAAATCGACCGGAATTCCCAGTGTATTCACCGCCGCCAGCGTCAGTACGGTAATGGTGATCGCCGCGCCCGCCATATTGATGGTGGCGCCAAGCGGGATAGACACCGAGTAGGTATCACGGTCCAGATTCAGCTTCTCACACAGTGCCATATTCACCGGAATGTTGGCGGCAGAGCTGCGGGTAAAGAAAGCGTATACGCCGCTTTCGCGCAGACAGGCCAGCACCAGCGGATATGGGTTACGACGAATTTTCCAGAATACCAGCAGCGGGTTGACCACCAGCGCCACTAGCAGCATACAGCCTACCAGCACGGTCAGCAGATGAGCATAGCCCCACAGCGTGGCAAAACCGGTGGTTGCCAGGGTAGAAGAGACCAGGCCGAAGATACCGATCGGGGCAAAACGGATCACCAGCTTCACCATAAATGTGACGGCGTTGGACATATCATTGACCAGGTTTTTGGTCGTTTCATTACCATGGCGCAGCGCAAAGCCCAGACCAACGGCCCATACCAGAATACCGATATAGTTGGCGTTAAGCAGGGCATCAATTGGGTTGGAAACCATGCTCATCAGCAGTCCACGCATCACTTCAACAATACCGGATGGCGGCACGATATCGCTGGCGCTGCTGGAAAGATGCAGTGTAGACGGGAAGGCGAAGCTGAAGACGACGGCCGCTAACGCGGCTGAAAACGTTCCGAGCAGGTAGAGGAACAGAATCGGGCGGATGTTGGTTTTTTGCCCGTGCTGGTGGTTGGCGATAGAGGCCATTACCAGCATCAGAACCAGAATTGGCGCGACGGCTTTTAATGCGCCGACGAATAGCGTACCCAGCAGACCAACGGCTTCTGCCGCAGGTTTTGACACCAGTGCAAGTAAAATCCCCAGTACCAAGCCGATCAAAATTTGTTTAACCAGGCTCCCTTGCGCCAAACGCGAGAGTAGCCCCGATGAACGTTGCGTAGTCATGTCGTGATCCTTTCATTGTGTTGTTGCTCATCCATCGTGCGTTCTCAGGACGCATCTTTCTGGATGTAACAAAGTGTTTGCCTGGTTGAGTATAAGGAAAGATAAAGCTTCGGGAAGAGAAATATGCTGGATTCCACGTTGAGATCATATTTTATAACTTTGAGTTAACATTATTTTGACATGATAAACAAAAAGCCCAACGCACGCAGTGTGCCGTCGGGCTTTTCAGCTAGCAGATAAAGTTACTGTATTTGCTGCTTTTTATCGTGCTGGTGGTTGACCCACGCGTTGACAATCAATGTCACAAACAGGATGCCAAATACCACGCCTAGCGAGATAGCGATCGGGATATGGTAGAAATCGACGATCAGCATCTTAATACCGATAAACACCAGAATGACCGCCAGACCGTACTTCAGCATGGAGAAACGCTCCGCCACGCCCGCCAGCAGGAAGTACATCGCGCGCAGACCCAAAATAGCAAACAGGTTCGAGGTCAACACGATGAACGGGTCGGTAGTGACGGCGAAGATTGCCGGAATACTGTCGACGGCAAAAATCACGTCGCTCAACTCAACCAGAATCAATACCAGCATCAGCGGCGTGACAAACAGCAGCCCGTTCTTACGCACGAAGAAGTGCTCGTTTTCGATGGTATCGGTCATGCGCAAATGGCTACGTAGCCAGCGTACCAGCGGTTTGTCGCCAATGCCTGATTCATCCTCTTTTGCCAGCGCCATTTTCACCCCGGTAAACAGCAGGAACGCGCCGAACACGTACAGCAGCCATTCAAACTGGGTGATAAGCCAGGTGCCAGCGAAGATCATGATCGTACGCAGAACAATGGCTCCCAGCACACCATACACCAGCACCCGACGCTGCAATGCAGGTGGTACGGAGAAGTAACTGAACAGCATCAACCAGACGAAGACGTTATCTACAGCCAGCGATTTTTCAATTAAATAGCCGGTAAGGAACGCCAGTGCCTGCGGGTCAGCAACGGCTCGGCCCTGGGTTTGCGCCAGATACCACCAGAAGGCGGCGTTAAACAGTAACGACAACGTTACCCAGACGATGGACCAGGCCGCAGCCTGCTTCATCGACATCGTATGCGCACCACGACGCCCCTGCAACAGCAGGTCGATGGCCAGCATAATTACCACCACGACAGCGAAGCCACCCCATAACAACGGTGTGCCAACAGTATTCATTGTATTTCCCCATGCATAAAAAAAACGGCCAACGCCGAATGACGTTAGCCGCTGCTTTTTATGCATAGACCTTGCCATTCGGCAAGGTCTCACTTACAACAACAAAGGAATACGATGGCGTATTCCTTTGTTATCGCCCGGTGACCGGATGTGGTTTTTCACACATCGTAATGACGATCAACCGACAACGAAGTTACTCCCCTTTGCGGGTTACAAAATATTACAGGCCATGCTTTCAGTCAATGGCCTGCAACATTCCATTTACACACTTTTACGCAGTCAGCGAGGTTACCGTTTCGTCTGCCGGGAAAACCACGCCGGTCTGGCGGCGAATCTCCGTTTGCAGTTTAGCGGTGATACGGCTGACGGCCAGTGCCGGGTGATCCACTTCGCCGGATTCAACCAAATGAGCAAACGCCTCTGCCTCATACAGCATAGTATTGATGTGCTGAGGCGTCGTCAGATCCTGTGTTTTCCCCCCGCGCGGAACGAAGCACACTTTTTGACATTCGGAGATGTGCTCGATCACCAGCGATCCTGACTCGCCCTGAATTTCACTGGCTAATACCGAGTCGCTGACTTTTGAGTGCTGAAGCGTGACGCTAAAGTCACCGTAATTCAGCACCACCACGCCGTGGGCGTCCACGCCGCTCTCCAGCAGGCTGGCGCTGGCCTGAACGCTCTGCGGCTCACCCCATAGCGCAACCGCTGAGGCCAGGCAGTAAAAACCAATATCCATAATCGAGCCATTTGAGAACGCTGGATTAAACGTATTTGGATTTTCACCGTCCAGATAGCGCTGGTAACGTGAGGAGTACTGGCAGTAATTGATAAATGCTTTTCTGATTCTTCCAACTTTGGGTAGCGATTGCTGCAACAACAGGAAGTTAGGCAGGCTGGCGGTCTTAAATGCTTCAAACAGTACCACCTGGTTTTCGCGCGCGCAGGCGATAGCGGCTTCGGCTTGCGCCAGGTTTGAGGCCAGCGGTTTTTCGCAAATAACATGCTTTTTGTGCCGCAAAAACAGCTCTGTCTGCGGGAAATGCAGAGAGTTTGGACTGGCGATGTAGACGGCGTCAATCGCCTCGCTTTGCGCCATCGCTTCCAGTGAGGTAAACAGATGCTCAACGGGGTAATCGTTGGCGAAGGTCTGCGCCTGCTCAAGGCTACGGGAATAGACTGCGGTTAACTTATATTTGCCGGTTTCATGGGCGGCATCGACAAACTGGCGGGTGATCCAGTTTGTGCCAATTACTGCGAAACGTATCATAAAGGCCTTCAGGCTGTGGAAAGGGATTCTTTCGTCAATTTAGCATGCCCTGAAGACAAAGCCAGTGCGCTACGGCGCAGTTTGCTTTAACGAATGTTGCGTTAACCACAGGCGGGTATCGAACTCCAGTTGATGATACTGAGGCTCCATATGGCAGCACAGCTGGTAAAACGCTTTGTCGTGCTCTTTTTCTTTCAGATGCGCCAGCTCATGCACGACGATCATGCGTAAAAAGGGTTCAGGGGCATTGCGAAACACGGTGGCGACGCGGATTTCTGCTTTAGCCTTTAGCTTACCACCCTGCACACGAGAGACGGCGGTATGCAGGCCCAGCGCATTTTTCAGAACGTGGATCTGACTGTCATACATGACTTTATTCAGTGGTGGGGCGTTACGCAGAAACTGATTTTTCAGATCCTGAGTATATTGCCAGAGCGCTTTGTCGGTCGCGAAATCATGCGTACCCGGATAGCGCTTCTCCAGCACTGCGCCCAGACGCTGTTCAGCAATCAGCGTTCTCACCTGAGAAAGCAAATGTTCCGGGTAGCCCTGGAGGTAAGTTAGTTGGTTCATTCATGTCCCATCCACTTCATCCTTCAAGCTGCCTCTGTGTTGGCTGCGTTCGCGCACTCCAGTCACGTACTTATGTACGTGACTGGGGATTCACTCACTTGCCGCCTTGACGCAACTTGAATGATTTTGTGTATTCAAAATGTTGTATACTCACGCACCCTTTTCAGGGATACGCCGAAATTTTACCATTCAGGAGGGCCGATGAGCCACATAGACAACGGTTTCCGTTCGCTGTCACTTAAACGTTTCCCGGAAACGGATGACGTTAACCCGCTGCTGGCGTGGGAAGCAGCAGATGAATATCTGCTGCAACAGCTGGACGATACCGAGATTAGCGGCCCGGTGCTGATCCTGAATGATACCTTTGGTGCGCTGGGCTGTGCGCTGGCGGAACATACGCCGTACAGCATCGGCGATTCCTACTTAAGTGAGCTTGCCACCCGCGAGAACCTGCGTCACAACGATATTGCCGAGTCGAGCGTCAAATTCCTCGACAGTACCGCTGAATATCCGCAGGCACCGGGCGTGGTGCTGATTAAGCTGCCAAAAACCATGGCGCTGCTCGAACAGCAGCTGCGCGCGCTGCGTGAAGTGGTGACGCCGCAAACGCGCATCATCGCGGGCGCGAAGGCGCGCGATGTGCATACCTCGACGCTGGAGCTGTTCGAAAAAGTGTTGGGGCCAACCACCACGACGCTGGCGTGGAAAAAAGCCCGTCTGATCAACTGCACATTCAGCAAACCTGAGCTGGCCACTGCCTCGCAAACGCTGAGCTGGAAGCTGGAAGGCACTGACTGGACTATCCATAACCACGCCAATGTTTTCTCCCGTACCGGACTGGATATCGGCGCGCGCTTTTTTATCGAGCATTTGCCGGAAAACCTCGAAGGGGAGATTGTTGACCTCGGCTGTGGTAACGGCGTCATCGGTATGACACTGCTGGCGAAGAACCCAGAAGCCAGCGTGGTATTTGTTGATGAATCGCCCATGGCGGTGGCTTCTAGCCGTTTGAACGTGGAAAGTAACATGCCGGAAGCGATGGATCGCTGTGAGTTTATGATCAACAACGCGCTGTCTGGTGTCGAACCGTTCCGCTTTAACGCCGTATTGTGTAATCCGCCGTTCCACCAGAAGCACGCGCTGACCGATAATATCGCCTGGGAGATGTTCCACCACGCCCGCCGCTGTCTGAAAATCAACGGCGAGCTGTACATTGTGGCTAACCGTCATCTCGACTACTTCCACAAGCTGAAGAAGATTTTTGGCAACTGCGTGACCATCGCCACCAATAATAAATTCGTGGTGCTGAAAGCGGTCAAAACCGGTCGTCGTCGTTAAGCCCTTGTGCCGGATAGCGGCTAACGCCTTATCCGGCCACCGGGATACAATTTGTTAAATCTCCAGCGCCAGCCTCGTCCCTTGCGCAATAGCGCGTCGGGCATCCAGTTCCATCGCCACGTCGCAGCCGCCGATCAGATGCACCGTTTTACCCGCTGCGTGGAGCGGATCGACCAGCTCACGGCGCGGCTCTTGTCCGGCGCAAATCACCACGTGATCCACGTTAAAGATCACCGGTTCGCCGTTCAGCACAACGTGTAAGCCATCATCATCAATTTTCTGATAACTGACCGCCGGGATCATTTTCACACCGCGTGAGAGTAAGGTGGCGCGATGGATCCAGCCTGTCGTTTTACCTAAACCTTGCCCCGGTTTGCTGGCTTTGCGTTGCAGCATCACTATCTGGCGTGGGCTGCGGGATAAATGCGGACCTTCCGGGCGTAAGCCGCCAGGCTGTTGCAGGCTGGTGTCGATTCCCCATTCCACGCAGAACTCCGCAATGTTCTGGCTGGTGGGATCGCCTGATTGGCTCAGGTACATGGCAGTATCGAATCCTATCCCGCCGCAGCCAACGATCGCCACGCGTTTGCCCACCGGCGTTTTATCGCGCAGGACGTCAAGATAGCTCAGTACTTTAGGGTGGTCGATCCCCTCGATCGGTGGCATGCGAGGCTCGATCCCGCTGGCAAGGATCACTTCGTCGAAGATGTGCAGATCGCGTGCGCTGACAAAATGATTCAGCTTCAGCGTCACGCCAGTCACGTCGATCATCCGGCGGTAGTAGCGCAGGGTTTCATAGAATTCTTCTTTGCCGGGGATCTGTTTGGCGATATTAAACTGCCCGCCAATCTCACCATGCGCGTCAAACAGCGTCACGTGATGCCCGCGCGCAGCGGCATTAATGGCGAAGGCGAGGCCCGCAGGGCCCGCGCCAACCACCGCCAGATTTTTCGGCTGAGTGGCCGCAACGATCGGCATTTTGGTTTCATGGCAGGCGCGAGGATTCACCAGGCAAGAGGTAACTTTGCCGACGAAGATCTGATCCAGGCAGGCCTGGTTACAGCCGATACAGGTGTTGATCTCATCCGCTCGTCCGGTTTGCGCTTTTGACAGCAGTTCGGCATCGGCGAGGAACGGACGGGCCATCGACACCATATCGGCATCGCCACGGGCCAGAATGTCATCGGCGACCTGGGGATCGTTAATACGGTTGGTGGTGACCAGTGGGATTGTCACATGGCCTTTCAGCTTACGCGTCACCCAACTAAACGCGCCGCGCGGTACCGGGGTCGCAATAGTGGGAATACGTGCCTCATGCCAGCCAATACCGGTGTTAATAATGGTGGCGCCTGCGGCTTCTATCGCTTGTGCCAGCTGGACGGTTTCGTCGAAGGTTCCACCGTTTTCCACCAGATCGAGCATCGACAGACGGAAGATGATTATGAAGTCATGGCCCGCACGCTGGCGTACTGCCCGTACCACCTCAACGGCAAAACGCATGCGGTTGGCATACTCGCCGCCCCATTGATCATTGCGCTGATTGGTGCGCAGAGTCAGGAATTCATTGATGAGATACCCTTCGGATCCCATCACTTCAACGCCATCGTAGCCTGCTTCCCGCGCCAGTTGGGCGCAATGGGCAAAATCTTCAATCAGTTGCAGCACTTCATCATGCGTCAGTTCATGTGGCGTAAAACGGTTGATTGGCGCCTGAATAGCGGAAGGCGCCACCAGATGCGGCTGATAGCTGTAACGCCCGGTATGCAGGATTTGCAGGGCGATTTTGCCGCCTTCGTCATGCACGGCATCGGTAATGACGCGATGGTGTGCGAGCTGGCTGCTGTCGTTCAACATCGCGCCGCCTTCCATCCCCACGCCGGAAAGCGCAGGCGCAATACCTCCGCTCACAATTAACGCGACTCCGTGACGGGCACGTTCGGCGTAGAACGCGGCCAGCCGTTCAGCGCCATCAGGGTACTCTTCCAACCCGGTATGCATTGACCCCATCAGCACGCGGTTTTTAAGCGTAGTGAAGCCTAAATCGAGCGGGGCGAACAGCGACGGATAGCTCATAAAGGTGTCCAGTATGTAAAATTATTGTTATGTGGTCGGATGAGTTCTAATTTAGCCGTCGTGGCGTAAAAGGGAAAAGGGGAATGCCGTGATTGTGATGGGATTCAAAAAAGAGGCTCTCCTTTACAGGAGAGCCAATTGACGTTACTGCTGTTTTAGAAAATCGTTATACAGCATATAAAGATGCGCTGCGCTCCAGGAGAAGTTCGGCGCGCCCTGTTGCGCACCGGTTAGCGGGTTATAGTTCTCCTGAATCGGACCGTCTGCGGTAAGGCCTTTGGCGTGGCTGAAGAAGGTATCTGCCAGTTTTAACGCTTCATCGCGATAGCCATAACGCTCCATCCCTTTTAGCCCGAACCAGAACTGATCCACCCACACACGCCCACGCCAGTAAATGTCTGCACCGAAGGCCGGGTTGGTCAGCGCTGCCGTACCAAGCGGGACAAAGGTGTTGAACTCTTTGGGATCGAGCATCACCTTAACCACCGCGTCCGCATGGGGCTGCGTTGCCGCCCCGTTAAACAGCGGCGACCAGCCTTCCGGCCCTTTGCCGCGTTCGACGATTGGTTTGCCCGCACAGCCATTAGCCAGCGGTTTATCTTCAATACGAATGTCGTAATAGAAGTGTGTTACCGGGTCGAACATACAGGTATTGATGTAATCGGCGAGTTTTTTCGCCAGCGCCTGGTAGCGTTTGGCATCGTCGGCTTTGCCGAGAATTGTCGCCATTTCTGCCAGATAGTGATTATCGCTATACATGTAGCTGGCCTGATCGACCGATTCCTGCAGCAGCGAGTAACCCAGTAACCTCCCGTCGTTACTGCGATTATCGGCAAATTTCACCACCCAGTCGCTGCGTTTCCCACCCTTAGCGACGTATTTATCCAGTTGCTCTTTGTCGATAAAACCGAAGACTGCCGCATCGTCACGCCCGGATTCCCAGGAGGCGGCAACCTGTGCTGGGATCTCGAGGCTGTCATACTGGCCTTTACTGATGATATTGGCGTAGTTTTTCAGCCCGGAAAGGGTCTCTTCTTTGTCGCCTTTTTTCACCGTGAACAGCATTTCACCGCTGTCGGTATTGTGAGCTTTATCGCGCGTTGCGCCATATTCAGGTACGCCGTTGCCGTTATGATCGCGGTTTCGTAGCCACCAGTCGTGATATGCAACCAGCTTCGGATACATCTCTTCGAGCCAGGCCTTGTCCTTGGTGACGTTGTAGACCTCCATCACCGACCAGGCCGCCAGGCTTGGCTTGGTGTTGCGTTCGTTCCAGTTGCCGCCGTCGCCGCCGCGCTCGGGGCTGAGGTTCCAGGCAATCAGGTCGGGAATGAATCCGGCGTCCTGCGCGCGAACGGGATCGCCGGGTTTTATCTGCCATGAAAAGACGGCACGAATGTTCTCTTTAGCGATCTCCGGGTTAAAGTGCGCCATGGCGAAGGCTTGTTTCCAGGTGTCCCACGGCCAGGTCTGGTTGCCGGAGAACCAGCGAGCGGTAACGGACGGCGTCACAGTATTGTGTTTTACCGCGCCGCCCGGCGAGCGCCAGTTACCATTCAGCGTCTCGATCGCCTTCACCGCCACTCGGGTTTGTTCTGGCGTGGCATCCGGGTTATTTAAGCCTTTCTTGAGATAGTCGTCCCAGCGCTGCTGCGAAGCGAGCATGTAGGAAGAGGGACGCGCCAGAATATCGCGGATCTGCGGCTGCTCTTTGCTGACTTCCCGCGCGGTCAATAAGTGTGAATAGGTGGTGTAGAACGTGGTAGAGCTGTTGATATGCGCTTTGCTGGTGAAGCGAAGACCGTCGACGGCTGTTTTCATCGGCAGCGACTTATGCACCTGATATTCTGATTCGCCGGAGGTGAGCAAATCCCAGGTTGAACGCACTTTGCCGAACGTGACTTTCAGACCGTCGTGGGTGGCGGTGATTTTGCGCTGATAATCAGGATACTCTTCATCGACGGTTTTGGTTGATGTCGGCTGCCCGTCTTTTGCCTCCACTTTTTCCAGAAGCTCGCCATCCCACACCAGATCCAGCGGCGAGTTGCTGATGATTTTGGTTTCCAGCAGCGAGGTGCGCGGACTGGCGAAGCGTAGCGTCATCTCTATCTGTACATCTTTTGATGACAATTTCTGTACCAGCGCCCCTGGAATGCTGTAAGCCTCGAGGGTGAAATTGACCTTTTTACCCTGCTGGTACACTGTCAGCCGGTCAAAATTATTGGCCATGAAGTTGATGTACTCTTCGGTCAGCAGTGCGACGCCAGGAAAGCCGCCCATGGTATCCGGGCCATCTGGCAACAGATGCCCGTGCCATGAGCCGAGGTCGAAAAAGGGATTAAAGCGCTGGTGGTCGTCGTGATCGTAGTCATGCATGTAGTCCGGTGCACCGGTGCGATTAATGATGTTTTTAAACTCGTTAGCGCTGGCGGCATGCTCAGAGACGCTCATCAGCAGGAGACAGGCCAGCGGCGTAAGAAGAAGTTTGATGTTCATGGGTTCCGATCCTTGTTACCAATAGAAATATTGCATCAGGAAGATTTGGTCGCTCGGGTCACCAGAGGCATTCTGCATATAGAACCGGCTGTCGAAGGCGGTAGCGAAACGTCCGCCGCCGTATTCATACCAGATACCGAACTGCATAAAGGACGTAGTTTCTTCCTCGGCGCGATCCGGTCGGTGTTTGGCGTAGCTATATGCGGTGGAGAGATAAACGCCTTTTAGCGCTTCATACATCGCGCTGATCATATAGCCGGTCTCGGTGCCGGATACATCCAGCCCGTCGGCGCGACCCGTGTGGTGCCACGCGCGGGCGGCGAAGTTGGGGGTGAGGATACCGGTCAGGAACAGCTGTCCGGTACCGTCCGTTATCTCCAGACCGTTCATCCAGGTTACGCCTTCAGTCAGGTCGTACTGGATGTAACCGTTCATCATGGCCGGATAGGTATATTTATCGTCGTAGCGATCGTATTTACCAAAGTGCAGCCAGGCTTTGCTTTCATCGTGGTGTCCGGCGGGGGTGGCGGTCACGCTATAGCGCAAAGGGCCGGTCAGGTTTTGCACCTTAATGGCGGTCATAATGTCTCGGGTATTCGGAATAACGTAGCCCAGGTCTGGCGTGAAATCTCCCCACCATTGCAGGTCATCCAGCGAGGAGTCCTGGCGCAGACTGAGCATCATCTCTGTTCCAGCATCGGTACGGTAACCACCGTAAAAGCGGTTGATCCCGCCTTCGAATCCGCCCCAGCTATGGTCAGGAACCCAGGCATTGCCTTGATGGTCGGCCTGCACGGTCCAGCCCTCGCCGTAGATCAGACCAAACCATGAACCGTGTTTTATCTCCAGACCACCTTCAATGTAGGTACCGTCGCTGTATTTATGCTTATCTTTTCCTTCTAAATCCATATATCCCCCCATGCCCAATTCACCATAAAAACGAAATGAGGGGGAGGTTATGGCAGGTGTTTTCGTATCATCGTGTTCAGCAGGGCGAACTTCTTCTGCACCCAGAGAGGAGACGCAGAAAAAGGGCAGGGCAATAATTGCCCTGCAATATTGGCTAATGTTATTCATGCTCCGATCCTAAGCAAATAAAATATAATTTTTATTGTTATAGCCTTAGCGAATATTGTTTATTGTTATTATGCTTTAATCATTAATTGATATTTGAAGCGGGAGCAGCCTCAATAGCTTTTTCTTCTTTGGTTAACCCTTTAATGTATTTACTGTATTTCCACCAGGCAAAACCGAGGAAAATAACAATTCCACCGACGTTATAAAAAATAATGGTTATGATATTCCCGCCGGTCGGGAAGGTAGAGGCAATAAAGCCGATGGTGAACAGGACGATCAGCATTGATACCACAATAATGCCGGTTTTTTGCGAACCCATACGGAAGTCGCGCGGCAAGTGGTCCAGTTTTGCGCGTAGATTCAGGTAGGCCAGCATAATAAACAGCGGCGGCAGCATCGATGCGGCGGCGGTCATGTTGATGATGGTGTTCATCAGGTCCTGCACGGTATTAGAGCCGAGCGTTGGTATAATCATCAGTGGGATAACGATCAGAAACTGGATCCACGCTGCGCGGGCCGGTACGCCGTTTTCATTCAGTTCGACGGTTTTTTTACCGAAAATACCCGCCGGAATTTCAGAGAAGAAGATCTTCACCGGCGTAGCGGTCCACATCAGCAGAGAGCCGAACATCGCGGTAAAGGAGACCAGGCCGACAAAGCGGTTAACGATGAGTTCCGGCAGGCCAAAGTATGCCGCCAGACCGTGGAATACCTGCACCGATCCACCAGTGAACTTCAGTTCTTTGCTGCTGACGAAGACGTTGATCAGCACCGAGGAGATGGAATAAAGCACGCCGATAAAAATCCCGGCAATGATAATGACCTTCACGAACGATTTTGACCCGCCCTTAACGTCGTTGACATACACCGCCACGGACTCCGCGCCGCCTGCCGCCATGAATATCCAGGTGGTAATACCGAGGAACGCCCAGTTAAAATTCGGGATCATTGCATCAACGGTGATGGGGTCAGCAGGCTGCACGCCGCCCACCAACGCAGTACCCGCCAGTAAAATGTAGGACAGCGTCAGCAGCAGCATCAGCGTGGAGGTGACGGAGGTAATCGGCCCCAGCATTTTTGCGCCGTTGGTCGAAACCCAGGTCGAGAAGGCAAACAGCACCATACTTAACACGGTGGTGGCGAACGGTGTCAGAATGTATTCGTAGCCTAAAAATGCGTAGGAGGCATAGGCGATAACGCGGGGCAAAAGCGAGGTGAAAAAGAACAGGTTAACGAACCAGTAGGTGTAGGCGGTAATAAAGGCCCAGCGCCCGCCCAGCGAGCTTTTCACCCATGCGTAGACACCGGCTTCGGAGTTTTTATTCAGCGAAACAAATTCGGCGATGATTAAGCAGAATGGAATAAAGTAGAAAATTGTCGCGAGGAAAAACATCGGTGCGGATGCCAGACCAAGCTCAATATTATTGTTGATAACGTTATTAAAACTATAAACCGCGGCAAAGGTGAGTGAAAGTAAGCCGAACTTGCCGATGGTATTACGTTTGGTATCAGACATAGCACATCTCCGATTCCTGATTATTATAGGGTACTGGCGGCGCAACGTCGGCGCCGCCTGTGTTTTTTATTTATTATGAAAATAACCATCTTCGATGGTGACTTTGAGTACGACTTTCTTCACTACGCTATTACAGATAAAACGATAGGCTTCATGGTTGTCACAAATAACCATTTGTCCTTCGTGCACTTCTACGGTTTTTCCGCAGCCTTTCAGATATTCGCGATCGGTTTCATCGCGATAATATTCAACCACCTGGAGATCTTCTTTGGCGGCATACTCTATTTTTTGCTGTCCTTGCAGGTAGTAATGGATCTCAAAATAACGACGATGACCGGTAAACAGCGCATCAGTTGCAGAGTCTGTCTCTACGCGGTAGCTCAGAGAATCACCGATAGAGTGAGCGACACCAGGTTGAATATTGTCAATATTTTCAATGGCCTCAACGCAACGTTGCCATTTCCGACCCGAAGCAAAGCGTTGCTGGAACTGCTCTAAGTTGTCGATGATCCTCATTTTGTATTCTCGCTGTGCAAATTCGTGGAAAAGAACCCGGTGCCAAAGGCGCAGTTGGCGGTGGCTTGAGCGCCAGACTCACTGCCGGAAACCGGCAACAACGTGAAGCCGTAGCTGAATGACGTAAACCAGACTCGCCAGGAATCAAGTACCTCACTTCCCCACGAGTTAGACCCTAAGCCCAGTAGCTGATGGTCCAGATTGAGGGTGATGTCATCGCTGCGCTGCAGCTCATTGCAGTGCTGTGCAGCAAAGATATTTTCTGGCGTATAGCGCCAGGCGCTCAGGTTGACAGGGCACTGCGGAATCACCAACAGACCGTTGCCGTGACGATCGGTTAGCGTTGCCCAACGCACGTCCTGACGATTGCCGTTGTTTTGCGGGAACGGATAATTCTCGAACATCTCATCCACACTGCTGCGCCAGATATCGATGATGTTGGCTTGTTGACTGTCGCCATAGTTTTCACCAGGACCACGTCCGTACCAGGCCACCTGTCCCAAATCACCGCTGATGCCCATCGTGAAGCCAATGCACGGAATAATGTCCCGGTATTCGCCGTAAGGCTGGCCGGAAAGCTCCACGTTCAGCTGACCGTCTGCGGCAATCCGCCAGCGGTAGGTGCAGCGCATACCGAAATCAAATACCGGCGGGGCGATAATCGTCTGGCTGGTTATCAGCAGCGCATCTTCGGTTTGCTCAAAAGTAAAGTCGCGCAAATGCTCCTGCATTATCTGTATATGATTTGGCTGCCAGAGGCCTTCGAACTCTTGCTTGTGGTTATCTATGGTTGGTTTGAAGAAATTAATCCTCGGCTCGCGGGTAATCAGCTCTTCACCATTGACGTTCCAGCTAATGGGTTTACCGGTCAGCTTTGAGAAGATCAGATGGAAGTTATAACCGCGAACGGTGCAGCTCTGGCGGTTCTCTTCCAGCGTCAAAGGGGTGGCGTTTTGCAGACTGAACGGTACGGCAGTCGCCGTTCTGGCCTTCAGCGGGAACTGATAAGTCGCGATGTGATGCCCGGCTTCGCTGTATAACGTGCGGGAATCTTTCGTCACGGTGACGTTGAGGAACGTCTCGCGCGCATCCAGCTCAGGCAGTGTGCATTGCAGCAGCGTATCGCTGTTGGGTGCGACCTCGCGCAGTTTCATTTGTTGGCTGGAAAGCGTGTCGCCTTCAGCGCGGACCTCAATATGCAGGGTGTAGTCGTCAAGCGTGGTAAACCACAGTTTGTTTTCTACCCGCAGCTCGCCGCGAGCCAGATCCTGCGCGCGCACTTTTACTGGCGCAATGACCTGCTTGTACTCTTGCAGACCCGGGCCTGGGGTTTGATCGGAATAAATCAGGCCATCAAGGCAGAAGTTGTAGTTGTTCGGGTAGTCGCCGTAGTCACCGCCATAGTTGTACCAGAGGTTACCGTCGTCATCTTTGGCCTGAATCCCGTGATCACACCACTCCCAGACATAGTGTCCCTGAATGCAATCATGCTGATAGAAGACGTTCTGATATTCCGTTAGCCCGCCGGGGCCGTTGCCCATTGCGTGAGCATATTCGCAGATGATGCGCGGTTTAGGATGTGGGTATTCACCAAACTCATTCATCAGCGGTACGCGGGTGTACATGGTGGAAATGATATCCACCACTTCGGCGTCACGATCTTCTTCGTAATGGATCAGACGCGTGTCATCCAGCGCTTTTGCCGCGTGGTACATGGCGCGAATATTACAGCCGTAGCCGGATTCATTGCCGAGCGACCAGATGACGATCGACGGGTGGTTTTTCTGCGCGTGGACGTGGCGTACGATGCGCTCAACATAGACATTTTCCCACAGCGGATCGTCGGTGATCCGGCTGATATCGCCGATATTAGCGAAGCCGTGAGATTCAACGTCGGTTTCGGCCATGACGAACAAACCGTAGATATCGCACAATTCATAGAAACGTGGATCGTTCGGGTAATGGGCGGTGCGTACGGAGTTGATGTTGTGCTGCTTCATTAACAACAGATCTTTTTCCACGCGATCCATACCAACCGCGCGGCCCTTAAGATGATCGTTGTCATGACGGTTGACACCATGCAGCATGACATAGCGGTTATTGATGTAAAACAGACCGTCGCGAACGTTGATATCACGGAATCCGATGCGCTGCGGCACAACCTCAAGGATGTTGCCGCTGGCATCTTTCAGGGTCATTACCAGATGATAGAGATACGGTGATTCCGCAGACCACTGGTGCGGCTTGCTGACCTTGAAATTGAACGCGGTGCGGGTGAGCTTATCCACCGTCAGAGCGTTAATCACGCCGTTATGCAGCGTCTGCTCACCGTCAAACAAAGTGTATTCGAGCGATGCCATCGTTGGCGTGGAGGCGATATTTTCCAGCACGATGTCGCAGGAGAGGGTGGCATCGCGATAGTCATCATCGAAATCGGTACGAACGGTAAAATCCTGGATATGGGTCGCCTGTTTACCGACCAGATAGACGTCGCGGAAAATTCCCGCCGACCACCACATATCCTGGTCTTCAATGTAAGTGGAATCAGCCCATTGCATAACGCGAACGCACAGCAGGTTGTCACCGGTCTTCACCACTGCGCTGATATCAAACTCGGCCGTCAGGCGACTGCCTTTGCTGAAGCCAACGTACTGACCATTCACGTAAACTTCGAAGTAGGTTTCTACGCCATCAAATTTAATCAGCGTTTGTTTGCCCTGCCAGCCTTCACTGAGGGAGAAAATACGCTGGTAGGCGCCGGTAGGGTTATTGGTCGGCACGTAGGGGACATCAATCGGGAAAGGAAAACCTTCGTCGGTATACTGCAGCTTGCCGTGTCCTTCCATCTGCCACATGCCGGGGACGGTGATGCTGCCCCAGTCGCTCATAAACTGCGACGTAAAGGCTTCCGGCACCTGCAGCGGATGCTCAAAGAACTGGAAATTCCACTGACCGCTCAGCAACTGAAAGAGGCTGCTGGTTTCGCGGGCAAACGAGCGGGCCTGCGCAACGGAGTCGTAAGAGAAAAAATATGCGCGTGGCGCCAATCGATTTTCGTGGGTGAGCTGAATGTTTTCCCAGCGATTCATAAGGCCTCCCGGTGGAGAAAAATCGAAACCATTCATTGTAATGGTGAGTAAGGATAATTGATGATGATTTTAGTAAAAGTTTTACTAAAATATAGCGGGTGAGATGATTTACTTTAACTGGATCACGAAAATAATTCGGGCGCAGAAAAGAATGCATGACAATGCGCGCCCGGCTTCAGTTGAAACCGGGCGGATAAATGGGGGATTTTAGCGGGTAGTACCGCGCAGTTTCAGCTTGCTGGGAACAAAAACCAGCAGAGGAAGCGCACGTCCATCGCGGGCTTTCTCAAACAGCAGGTTGACGCCCTGACTGCCCATCATTTCTGAATGGATGCGCACGGTGGAAAGCGGAGGAAAGGTGAAGCGCGCCGTCGGGATATCATTAACGCTAATCAGCGAAATGTCCTGCGGAATGTTCAGACCACGCTCGTGAATGGCGCGGAGAACGCCAATAGCAATCGAGTCAGAAGCCACAAACAGGGCGCTGGGATAGTCGGCTTTCGCTAGCATTTTTTTGGCCAGCTCATAGCCTGATGAACTGGAGAAGCCGCCGCGATAGATATCCTGTTCAGAAACGACCTGCTGCAGGCGACCGTATTCGACAAACGCGGCTTCGCGGATATCAGCCTTGCCAGGCTGATCTTCGCCACCGATGAAGCCAATGCGGGTGACGCCCTGGGCGATGAAGTAGTCGATGCTCTCTTTACTGATGCGGGCCAGATCGATATCGACAGCGTCATATTCGCTGCCGGGTTCATGAAAATCG
The DNA here is from genome assembly GCF_041320245.1 of Citrobacter meridianamericanus. Taxonomy (NCBI): domain Bacteria; kingdom Pseudomonadati; phylum Pseudomonadota; class Gammaproteobacteria; order Enterobacterales; family Enterobacteriaceae; genus Citrobacter; species Citrobacter meridianamericanus. The sequence continues at coordinate 674,721 of NZ_CP101036.1, forward strand.
ATAAAGCAGATGTTGTCGGTAAGCGCTGTTGCCGCCTCGCGCAGCGCAGGAGAAGGCTTGCCAACAATAAGAATGCCGGTAATGTTTTTGTTCTCCGGCAGCCCACTGTGCTCATAGCAGTTGGTCAGTTCAATCCCCAGCTTCTCGCACTGGGTTTCAATCCCATGGCGGATCGCGAGATAGTAAGGATCGTTGATTTCCAAATCCTGCTGATAGCTGTAGAGCGCCAGAATATGCTGGAGGCCGAGCGCGCTGGTCTGGTTCTTACGGGCGCTGCTGGTTTTGTACTCCAGCTTTTCCGCGATCTCCAGAATGCGATGCTTGGTCTCTTCTTTTACATTCAGCGTGGGGTCATCGTTTAAAACCCGGGACACTGTCGCCAGGGACACGCCAGCTTCGATTGCGATGTCTTTAAGTGTTGCCATGTTTGCCTTTTCCCTGAGTTACCTGCGCATTGTAAATGAAGCGCTTATCTATTCATCTGTTTTCAGTAAAAAAAGCACGTTTAATTGACATGCTCGGGGTAAAACTGGGCTTGCAGAGTGTGATGAGTGCGTCATTTTCCCGCTTTTAAGAACAATGCCCGGAAAATAGTTTGCTAGTATTTAGTAAAATTTTACCAAAGGAGAAAACAATGGATACCGTCGCATTTGCTGATTTTGCCCGCATGGAAATACGTGTTGGAAAAATCGCACAGGTAAAGCGCCATGACAATGCCGATAAGCTGTATATCGTGCAGGTTGATGTGGGAGAACGTACGCTGCAAACCGTGACCAGCCTGGTACCTTATTACAGCGAAGAGGAGCTGATGGGGAAAACGGTGGTGGTACTGTGTAATCTGCAAAAGGCCAAAATGCGCGGTGAGACATCAGAGTGTATGCTGCTGTGCGCTGAGACGGACGATGGCAGCGAAAGCGTGCTGTTAACGCCAGAACGCCTCATGCCTGCAGGCGTACGGATTGTTTAAATTGTGCTGCCTTATCCGGCCTACGTTTGTAAACGCAGGCCGGACAGACATCTTTTACACCTGCTCCACGCTCACCCGTAATGCTGCCAGGGCTTTGCGCGTCGATCGTAATACCAGATCGCATTGTTCGATCGTTAACGTTAACGGCGGTTCGATGCGGATCGTCTTGGCATTATTCAGCGTGCCGGCAACCAGCACCCGCTGGCGGAACATCTCACTGGCAAAGTTGTAGCCGATTTCATTATCGACAAACTCGATTGCCATCAGCATGCCCTTGCCGCGTACATCATGCACCAGGTCCGGATATTCCCGCGCAAGCTGGCGGAAACCATCCAGCAACATATCGCCTTTCTGCTCCGCCTGGGCCGGTAAATTTTGCTCCAGCAGGACGTTAATGGTGGCCAGCGCAGCCGCACACGCGAGCGGATTGCCGCCAAAGGTGGTGGTATGCAAGAAAGGATTGTCGAACAGAACCGAGAACACCTCTTCGGTGGCAATGGTTGCGCCAATCGGCATCACGCCCCCGCCCAGCGCTTTAGCCAGGCACATAATGTCGGGCTGCACGTTTTCGTGCTCGCAGGCGAACATTTTGCCAGTACGACCCATGCCGGTTTGTACTTCGTCAAGGATCATTAGCGCGCCATACTCATCGCAAAGTTTACGAACGGTGGTCAAATACCCTTGCGGCGGCAGGATCACGCCTCCTTCACCCTGGATAGGTTCAAGGATCACAGCTGCAACGTCATCACCGGTTTTTTTACACTCACTGAGCATAGTGCGCAGCGCGTTAACATCGCCAAACGGCACATGACGGAAACCTGGCAGCAGCGGCATAAAGGGTTTGCGGAAAGTTGATTTCGCTGTGGCAGAGAGCGCGCCCAGAGATTTGCCGTGAAATGCGCCGCTGGTGGCAATAAACGTAAATTTACCGCGCGGCGATTGATACGCTTTCGCCAGCTTCAGAGCGGCTTCAACCGACTCGGTCCCGCTGTTACAGAAAAAACTGTATTTCAGTTTACCGGGTGCCAGTGCGGCAAGGGTCTTTGCCAGCATGGCCCGCAGAGGGTCAAGTAACTCCTGGCTATGCAGAGGTTGTTTCGCGAGTTGATTCTGTACGGCGGAAACCACGACTGGATTACGGTGCCCCACGTTGAAAATTCCAAAACCACCCAGGCAATCAACGAACTCCTGTCCCTGGGTGTCGACAAGCGTATTCAGGCTTCCCGCTTGCCACTCTACGGCTCCGTAATCCCCGCCTGCAGTTACAGATTTTCGATACTCTAAGAACCCCGGATTGACATGCTCCTTGAAGTATTCAATCACCTCTCGGTTTAATGATTTCATTTCCTCATGATCAAGCGTGCGCTTTTCGATGAGATTCAGTGCGTGTGCGCTGCAGGCCAGGGCCGATGCGCTGGAAGGTAACCTGTTCAAAATATGCTCCCGGAGCTGGCGTATCACATGATACTGAATTAAGTATTGCAGGGATTGCGCCATTCCGGCGCGCTTAGCAAAAATCGGGATAAACACCAGGAAACATCTTATTTGTGCAACATTTAATGCCATATTTTAACATTTGCTGGCATTTTGCCCAAGTTCAGACTGCGAAAACAGATCGGAAACTCCCTTTTCTGCGCTAAAAATGAGCAAGTTTCGCACTGTGACGGTGCATTGGTAGAAGTGCAATGGAATAGTTTCTGATTGAAAGTATTTTAAATCAATGGATTAGAATGCGTATAGATTTTGAGGTTTAATCGCAAATTGCGATCTAAATCAAATTTAACAACTAAAGATAAAAAAATTATCGCCGAAATAACATAAGCCGAAAGAGTTAACAACCAGATAACCTGCACAGGACGCAATCATGTCTTCTCATCCCTACGTTAGTCAGCAAAATACACCGCTGGATGATGATATCACCCTCATGTCGACCACCGATTTACAAAGCTATATTACCCATGCGAACGACACTTTCGTTCAGGTCAGCGGCTATCAACTGAATGAGTTGCTCAATAAGCCGCACAATCTGGTTCGTCATCCGGACATGCCAAAAGCGGCGTTTGCGGATATGTGGTACACCCTGAAACAGGGCGAGCCATGGAGCGGGATTGTGAAAAACCGGCGTAAGAATGGCGATCACTACTGGGTGAGAGCCAATGCGGTGCCGATGGTGAGGGAAGGACATGTAACCGGGTATATGTCGATTCGTACCCGGGCAACTGACGAGGAAATTGCGACGGTAGAGCCTTTATATAAGGCGCTGAATGAAGGGCGTTGCAACCGACGTATCCATAAAGGACTGGTGGTACGTAAAGGCTGGCTGGGGAAGCTCCCGGCACTGCCGATTCGCTGGCGGGTGCGCAGTGTAATGGCGTTCATGTTTATTGTACTGGCGGCTGCGTTGCAACAAATGGGCGCGGAATGGTCGTTACTGCTGATGAGTGCGCTGGTAATGATGCTGGGAACGGCGATTTTCGAATGGCAGATTGTGTGCCCTATTGAGAATGTCGCTCGTCAGGCGTTGAAAGTGGCGACCGGTGAGCGAAACAGCGTGTCGCATCTTAACCGCAGTGATGAACTGGGTCTGATGCTTAGAGCGGTCGGGCAACTGGGGCTAATGTGCCGCTGGCTCATCCATGATGTCTCCAGCCAGGTGAGTTGTGTGCGCAGCGACAGCGAAACGCTGGCGAAAGGTAGCGATGATTTAAACAAACATACGCAGCAGACCGTTGAGAACGTGCAGGAAACGGTGGCGACCATGAACCAGATGGCGGCATCGGTGAAACAAAACTCACAGACCGCCGCCGCGGCAGATAAGCTCTCCATCGCCGCCAGCAGCGCGGCGACACACGGTGGTGAGGCGATGGATACCGTCATCAAAACCATGGACGACATCGCCAACAGCACCCAGCGGATTGGTACCATTACCACGCTGATTAACGATATTGCCTTCCAGACCAACATTCTGGCTTTGAACGCCGCCGTTGAAGCCGCACGGGCGGGTGAGCAGGGGAAAGGATTCGCCGTGGTGGCGGGAGAAGTTCGTCATCTTGCCAGCCGCAGCGCCAGTGCAGCCAATGATATCCGCAAGCTGATTGATGCCAGCGCCGATAAGGTGCAGTCCGGATCCGACCAGGTTCACGCCGCAGGGCGCACGATGGACGATATTGTGGCGCAGGTGCAAAACGTGACTCAACTGATCGCCCAAATCAGCCACTCAACGCTGGAACAGTCGGATGGTCTTTCCAGCCTGACCCGCGCGGTGAATGAACTGAGCAACATTACGCAGAAAAACGCCGAACTGGTTGAAGAGAGCGCCCAAATTTCTGCGATGGTGAAACATCGCGCGGGGCGTCTGGAAGACGCAGTCACGGTTCTGCACTAAGAATCACAATGCAGGCGAAATCCAGGGGAATGGGTTTCGCCTGCTGAGCAGATTAATCCAGTTGGGTAATATCCAGCGCAGCGCGATCGATAATACCGATGATTTTTTTGATTTGCGCATCGCTGGTATCACCATGATTGACCCGTAGGTCCAGCACGGCTTTGAAGTTCTCCAGCGCGCGTTTCATCTGCGGGTTCTTGCGCAATTCAAAACCCACGCAGCGGGCTTTGATCCGTTCGTGGATATGGTCCAGATGCTCACGGTTTTCATCCAGCCACTGCTGGCCCAGGGCGGTGATCGCAATCTGTTTACGCCCACCTTCCTCATCGCTGATAGTGATCAGCTCCTGATCCTGCAAGAAGTCCAGCGTCGGATAAATAACGCCCGGGCTCGGGGTGTAGTTACCCTGAGTCAGGGTTTCAATCGCTTTTATCAGCTCATAGCCGTGGCTGGCGTCGCGGGTCAGGATATCCAGAATCACCAGGCGTAATTCTCCGTGACCGAAGAAGCGCTGGCGACGACCGCCGCCGCGACCGTGGCGGTGTCCGCAACCCTGTTCAGGGTGGTGTGCTTTATTACAACCTTCATGGCGATGTTCTTCACCTTTGCAGCAGCCTGCGTGGTGCTCGTTGTGGCGGCCTTCATGGCGATGTTCTTCACCTTTGCAGCAGCCTGCGTGGTGCTCGTTGTGGCGGCCTTCATGGTGATGTCCTTCACCTTTGCAGCAGCCTTCGTGTTGGTGCTCTGTATGTTTGCAGCAGCCTTCGTGTTGGTGCTCTGTATGTTTGCAGCAACCTTCATGATGGTTTTTCATCATCGTCTCCTGATGTTATTTAGATATATCTAATTTATATCTAAAAATAATGCTCTTGCAATATCATTAGTTTGGTTTTTTTTAATTTATTGATTTTCAGGTATTTTTATTTGGTCTTTGAAGGTGATTAATCAGAGTGTGGCTATATCAAAAAAGTGCTTGCAATCCTTGTGATTAGCAATCATTATCATTTAAAAATAAATTTAGATATATCGTATTATCTTTTTAAAGGCGAGAAAATGACAAAAAACACCTCACGCTACCCGCAGCGCGTTCGCAATGAATTGCGCTTCCGTGAACTTACCGTCCTGCGCGTTGAACGTGTTAGCGCGGGCTTTCAGCGCATCGTACTGGGCGGTGACGCTCTGGACGGTTTTAGCTCGCACGGCTTTGATGACCACACCAAGGTCTTTTTCCCGGAACCGGGCTGCCATTTCGTGCCGCCAGTAGTCACTGATGAGGGCATCGTCTGGGCCGACGGGGTGCGTCCGCTCTCCCGTGACTACACGCCGTTGTATGACGAAGCGCGCCATGAGCTGGCACTGGATTTTTATATGCATGACGGTGGAGTGGCGAGCACATGGGCGATGAATGCCCGCGTGGGTGACAAGCTGACGATCGGCGGACCGCGCGGTTCGTTGGTGGTGCCAGAGGATTATGCGTATCAGGTTTACGTGTGTGATGAATCAGGAATGCCCGCGCTGCGCCGACGGCTGGAGTCACTCAGCCGCTTAGCGGTACGTCCAAACGTCACGGCGCTGGTCAGCGTGCAGGATGCAGCGTACCAGGATTATCTTGCCCATCTCGACGGATTTACTATTGAGTGGTTTATCGGCCATGACGCGCAGGTAGTGAATGAACGCTTATCGCGACTAGCCGTGTCCACAGATGATTATTACATCTGGATCACTGGTGAAGGCAAGGTGGTAAAAAACCTGAGTGCTCGCTTTGAAACCGAGGCGTTTGACCCTCAACGGGTGCGTGCGGCAGCCTACTGGCATCAGCGTAAAGCGGCAGATTAATAACTAGACGGCGGGACGCCAAATGCCTGGCGGAAGGCATAACTAAATGCCGCGGTGCTTGAATACCCTACGTCGAGCGCCACGGCGGTCACGCTTTTATTTTTTTTCAGCATTAATACGGATTCCAGAATACGCATTTTTTGTTTCCAGACGCTGAAAGGCAATCCAGTTTCTTTTTTGAAATGGCGTGAAAAGGTTCGGGCAGACATACCCAGATGATGTGCCCAGTATTCAACCGAATGCTCCAGAGCGGGGGATTCTTGTATGGTTCGGCATATTTTGGTTAATTCGCGATCCTGCGGCCAGGGTAATACAAAAGCGACTTCCGGGAGTTGCAGAATAATGTCGACCAGCACGCTCACCAGTCTGCCCTCTTTGGAGTGGCTATCATAATGCCCCGAAACTAAATTCGTGGCGTAATGAATAAACTCTCTGGCGAAATCACTGATAGCGACCACTTTACATTCATTAATGCGCGCTTCAAGAAAGCCCGGTTTAATATCCAGGTTCTCTAAATACACATCATCCAGAGCCCAAACTGCATGCTCCGTATTATTGGGGATCCAGATGCCATAGTGCGCCGGGATTATCCAGCACTTGCCGGCAACATCAATACGCATACTGCCTTTGCGGGCGAAATGGAACTGCATAAAAGAGTGTGAATGCGGCGGAACATGGTGGTTGGCTTCTAATACATAGGAGCGAAAATACACGTCCTGCGGCAGTTCCGCCATGGAGTTATCCGGGAAGAAGTTCCACTGTTTTTGCGCGAGAGTTTCCATAAATAAATCGTCAATGCTCCCGGTGGTGTGGCCGCTGCTCGATAGATCTTGTCCGCAGATCATAATACATACACCCTGTTTTCCATAATAATCTTGCGTAAGAATTTTTAGCCCACTTTTGGTAAATACCATGAACTCGCTTTGTTCAGATGCTGTCATCGTCAATGAAACAAATGATAACTGGACCCGAATGGGAAAAGAGCTGCTTTCGCAAGCAGATATCAGGATTAATGGCTCCCGTCCCTGGGACATTCAACTTCATCATGCTGGTTTTTTTAAACGAGTATTGCAGCAAGGCTCGTTAGGGCTTGGTGAAAGCTATATGGAAGGCTGGTGGGACTGCGAGCGGCTCGATATTCTGTTCTGCAAAATCCTCAAAGCAAAACTTGACCAGCAGATGCCGGGTAATCTGAAAGATATTTTACGTATTGCCAGTGCGCGCCTGTTTAATTTGCAGTCGCGCAGCCGCGCGTGGATTGTCGGCAAAGAGCACTACGATATTGGTAACGATCTCTTTGCGTTGATGCTTGATCCGCATATGCAATATTCCTGCGGTTACTGGAAAGACGCGACCACATTAGACGATGCGCAAAATGCCAAATTAAAAATGATCTGTGAGAAGTTGCAACTTAAACCGGGTATGCGTTTACTCGACATCGGTTGTGGCTGGGGCGGGCTGGCGGAATATGCGGCGCGTCATTACGGTGTGGTGGTAGAAGGCGTTACTATCTCCAAAGAGCAGCAGAAAATGGCCCAGCAGCGCTGTGAAGGGCTGGACGTTAATATTCTGCTGCAGGACTATCGCGACCTCGATAAACACTACGATCGCATTGTTTCCGTGGGGATGTTTGAACATGTAGGGCCGAAAAACTACGACACCTATTTCAGCATCGCCGACCGTTGTTTAAAACCGGATGGGCTGTTCCTGTTACATACCATTGGTAGCAATAAAAAGGGGATGAGCGTCGATCCGTGGATCAATAAATACATTTTCCCGAACGGCTGCTTACCGGCGATCTCCCATATTGCTGAGGCCAGCGAATCACGGTTTGTGATGGAAGACTGGCATAATTTTGGCAGCGATTATGATAAAACGCTGATGGCATGGCACGAGCGTTTTAATCAGGCATGGCCGGAGCTGTCAGCACGTTATTCCGCCACCTTCAGAAGAATGTTTAATTACTATTTATGCGCCTGCGCCGGTGCTTTTCGCGCCAGAGATATCGAACTTTGGCAGGTGCTGTTTAGCCGCGGCGTGGAAGGTGGGATTCGCGTTTACCGTTAACGTTTTGCCTGATGACGCTTGTGTCATCAGGCATTGATTAAAACTTAGCTCACCATCTCCTCCGCCAGGGCTTTAAACACCATCGCTACGGCGTGCGCGCCGGGGTCCATATTGCCGAGCAGGCTTTCGCTGTTCAGATAAGATGCGCGCCCCGCATTGGCTTTACTCGACAGACAGGTTCGTTCGGCACCCGCTTGCGCAGCGTCGAATGCGGCCTGCATATTTTGTGGCTGTGCGAGCAGCGACGTCAGGGCCGGCTGCAGTGCATCAATCATGGTGCGATCGCCTTCATCAGCGCCGCCGTAGAACTTCATCTGCGCCAGACCCGTATTCAGCGCCTCGGCAACGTTAGCGCCCTGTTCGAGTTTCTGTCCGGCGGCGGTAAAGAAGATCGACATCAGCACACCGCTGGAACCGCCCATCACCACGGTCAGGCGTTCGCCAATCAGCGCGAACAACGTGGCAAGGTTATCCAGCGGTAGCTGCTGGCGATGCAACAGGCTGGCAATCTCACGCGCGCCGGCGGCAAAGGTCGAACCGGTATCGCCATCGCCAACTTTGGCATCCAGCGCATTCAGATGTGTCTCCAGACCGGAAAGAGTTGCGGTGACAAGTTCCACAATCCCGGCTACCAGGGTGTTTTCCGAAGGCTGAAACTCCACGCGCGCACTGCGCTGAGATGACGGTACGCAACTGATTTCTCGTGGTGGGATCGGGGTTGGCCAGTTACTGGTTTCCACCTCTGTGAGTAGCGCTTTTTCGATGCTTTCTTCGAGCACGATGGCCGTAAGTGAAAAACCTTTCATATCCAGCGCGGTGACCAGCGAAGCTGGGCCAATCAACCAGTCGATACGCGGATGCAGTGGGCTGCTGATCAGTTCGCGGGTAATGATGGCCATTTCGGCCACGGACACGCCGCCAAGATTGTTAATCATCACTGCCAGACGACCGGTTTCAGGCAGGACCGCCAGCAGTTTATCCACCATCAAATTCACCACTTGCGCACTGTTTTGCGTGTCGATAACCGAAGCACCCGGTTCGCCGTGAATGCCCATCCCCAGCTCCGCATGACCAGGATGATGACGCGGTGCGGCGTCTGTTTCTTGCGGCAGATGGCAGCTGGAAAGGGCGACGCCCAGGCTGAAAGTGTTGTTGGCTGCGTACTGCGCTTCACGCAGGACGGTGGCGAGGTTGTAGCCGCGTTCGGCGAAATAGCCTGCGATTTTATGCACCAGGATGGTTCCCGCAATGCCACGCGGGTGTTTGTTATCCGGCAGAGAGATGTCGTCGCCGACAATCAGCATTTCAACGTTATAGCCAAGGCGACGTGCTTTCTCGGCGGCGAGACCGAAATTAAGGCGGTCACCGGTGTAGTTTTTCACGATCAACAGACAGCCAGCCTCACCGGTCACCGCCTGAATAGCGGTCAGTACCGCATCTACGCTCGGAGAGGCGAACACATCTCCGCAGACCGCAGCGGTGAGCATCCCTTTACCGATAAAACCAACGTGCGCGGGTTCGTGTCCTGAACCGCCGCCAGAAATGACCGCCACATTATTTTTGTTGAGGTCACGACGGATCACGATGCGGATGGCTGGATCGCTTTCCAGACGCGCAAGGTTATTCCACGGGCTGGCGATAATCGTGCCGTCGATGACGTCGCTTACGAGATGGGTACGGTGGTTAAAAAAGAATTGAGACATAACGACTCCTCGAGGTTGAGTGAAAGACAAACCCCCGAATGTGTAACCATGGTGCGGAGGCGATGGAGAGATTCTGGCGAACTCAGCGTGGAAAAAAACAACGCTAAAATGAGTTTCATTACGGAACGTCATCGTTATTTTTTGTTTCGAAATGAAACTTAAAAAGTTAGGGAATCATCGCAATGCGAGCTTGCTCGACTTTTTTTTCCTGCCAAAAGTACAGGTCATACGGTGTAGTCGGCCTTTTTTTGTCGGTTTTAAATGCAGCGAAGTGAGTAAAAGGGAAAGTGGGATTGGTGATTGCCGGAGATTTGGCGGGAAATGAACGGATCGGGATCGCAAACCTTATCATTTTTGTGGATAAGCGTTCCAATCTGGAACGTTCGTGGTTTTTATCTGTTTCATATCAGAACAAAAAGACGAAAGATTTTTTTGTGTACGCCTCGCCATACAGTTATTGCATCGCTCCGGTACCTCCCGTTTTCGCCGTCAGCATTCGGCCTAACAGGTTAACGCCAGGGCTCACCATGTAAAAACATGTACTTATTTGAGGATGAAAGGAATGCTAAAAGTTATTCAATCTCCAGCCAAATATCTCCAGGGTCCTGACGCTTCCACCTTATTTGGTCAATATGCTAAAAATCTGGCGGACAGCTTTTTCGTGATTGCGGATGACTTCGTGATGAAGCTGGCGGGAGAGAAAGTACTCAACGGTCTGCACAGCCACGATATTAGCTGTCATGCGGAACGCTTCAACGGGGAATGCAGCCATGTCGAAATTAATCGCCTGATTGCCATTCTGAAACAGCACGGTTGCCGTGGCGTGGTTGGGATTGGCGGTGGAAAAACGCTGGATACCGCTAAAGCGATTGGTTACTACCAGAAGCTGCCGGTGGTGGTGATCCCGACTATTGCGTCTACCGATGCGCCAACCAGCGCGCTGTCCGTTATCTACACCGAAGCTGGTGAGTTTGAAGAGTATCTGATCTACCCGAAAAATCCGGATATGGTGGTGATGGATACCGCAATCATTGCCAAAGCGCCGGTCCGTCTGCTGGTGGCCGGGATGGGTGATGCGCTGTCGACCTGGTTTGAAGCGAAAGCCTGTTATGACGCCAGAGCGACCAGCATGGCGGGCGGACAGTCCACTGTGGCGGCGCTGAGCCTGGCGCGCCTGTGCTATGATACCCTGCTGGCGGAAGGCGAAAAGGCACGCTTTGCCGCGCAGGCTGGCGTGGTGACCGACGCGCTGGAACGTATTGTCGAAGCGAACACTTACCTCAGCGGCATCGGCTTTGAAAGCAGCGGTCTTGCGGGAGCGCATGCTATTCATAACGGATTTACAATTCTGGAAGAGTGCCACCATTTGTATCACGGTGAGAAAGTCGCCTTTGGTACGCTGGCGCAGTTGGTGCTGCAAAACAGCCCGATGGAAGAGATCGAAACCGTACTGAATTTCTGTCAGAAAGTCGGTCTGCCGGTAACGTTAGCGGAAATGGGCGTGAAAGATGACATCGACGGCAAGATTATGGCCGTGGCCAAAGCGACCTGCGCAGAAGGTGAAACCATACACAATATGCCGTTCCCGGTGACGCCTGAAAGCGTTCATGCCGCTATTCTGACGGCAGACCTGCTGGGACAGCAGTGGCTGGCGCGTTAATCAGTCGTCGGTAAGTTTTTATCCGACATCTTCTCCCCCTCTGACAGTCTCTGCCGGAGGGGTTGTCTATGGTAAAACAGCGGAAAGGGATATGACGGCGCACACGCATAGCATCGGGAAGGAAGTCTCTTCGGTTCTTGCCCAGTCATGGCATCGTTGCAGCAAGTTTATGCAGCGGGAAACCTGGCAGGCACCGCATCAGGCGCAGGGGCTGACCTTTGAGTCGATTTGTCGTCGCAAGACGGCGCTGCTGACGATTGCCCAGGCCGCGCTGGAAGATGCCTGGGAATTTATGGACGGCCGTCCGTGCGCGCTGCTGATTCTGGATGAGTCGGCCTGTATTCTCAGCCGTTGCGGCGATCCGCAGACGGTGGAACAACTGGCGGAGCTCGGGTTTCGCGACGGCAGTTACTGTGCGGAAAGCATTATTGGCAGCTGTGCGCTGTCGCTGGCGACGATGCCGGGGCAGCCGACAAAAACCTCTGGCGATCAGCACTTTAAGCAGGCGTTGCATCCGTGGTCGTTCTGCTCGACGCCGGTATTCGATAACCATGGTCGACTGTTTGGCTCTATCTCGCTGTGCTGTCTGGTAGAGCATGAGTGCGTTTCTGATTTATCCCTGACGCTGGCGATTGCCAGAGAAGTCGGTAACTCTTTACTGACCGACAGTCTGCTGGCTGAATCCAATCGTCATCTGAACCAAATGTACGGACTGCTGGAAAGCATGGATGATGGCGTGATGGCCTGGAACGAACAGGGCGTATTGCAGTTCCTCAATGCGCGAGCGGCGCTGCTTTTGCATCTCGACGCGCAGGCCAGTCAGGGGAAAAATATTAACGACCTGCTCAATCTGCCCATGCTGCTGCGTCGGGCGATCAAACATGCCCGCGGCCTGAATCACGTCGAAGTCACCTTTGAAAGTCAGCATCAGTTTGTTGATGCCGTCATTACCCTGAAGCCGATTGTTGAAGAGCAGGGCAACAGCTTTATTCTGTTGCTGCATCCGGTTGAACAAATGCGTCAACTGATGACCAGCCAGCTCGGCAAGGTGAGCCATACCTTTGAGCAGATGTCGACAGACGATCCGGAAACCCGGCGCTTGATCCATTTCGGTCGTCAGGCAGCGCGGGGGAGCTTCCCGATTCTGCTGTGTGGGGAAGAGGGGGTCGGTAAAGAGTTGTTGAGCCAGGCTATTCACAATGAAAGCGAACGCGCCAGCGGGCCGTATATCGCCGTGAACTGCCAGCTGTATGCCAACAGCGTGCTGGGTCAGGATTTTATGGGCAGCGCGCCTACCGATGATGAGAACGGTCGGTTGAGTCGTCTTGAACTGGCCAATGGCGGCACCCTGTTTCTGGAAAAAATTGAGTATTTAGCGCCGGAGCTGCAATCCGCGCTGCTACAGGTGATTAAGCAGGGGGTTTTAACCCGCCTGGATGCCCGGCGGCTGATTCCGGTGGATGTGAAAGTGATTGCCACCACCACGGTCGATCTCGCTAATCTGGTGGAACAAAACCGCTTTAGCCGTCAGCTGTATTATGCGCTGCACTCTTTTGAGATAGTCATCCCACCGCTGCGGGCGCGGCGCAGTAGTATTCCCTCGCTGATTTTTACGCGGCTGAATAGCCTGAAAAAACGCTTTTCAACCAGCCTGAAGATTGACGACGACGCGCTGGCGCAACTGGTGGCCTATTCGTGGCCGGGCAATGACTTTGAGCTGAACAGTATTATCGAAAATATCGCCATCAGCAGTGAAAACGGTCATATTCGGCTGAGCAATCTACCGGATTATCTGTTTGCCGAACGCCCTGGTCTGGAGACGGCATCTTCACTGCTGCCAGCCAGCCTGACATTTACCGCCATCGAAAAAGAGGCGATTATCCACGCCGCCCGCGTCACTAGCGGGCGCGTGCAGGAGATGTCGCAGCTGCTGAATATTGGTCGCACCACCCTGTGGCGCAAGATGAAGCAGTACGACATCGATGCCAGTCAGTTTAAGCGCAAACATCTGGAGTAGTTTCTTCGATTCTGGCCATCGAAAACAACACATCCGACAGTCGGTTGATGTAACGTTTGGCCTCATCGCGTAACGTCAGGGTTCTGTCCATCGCGATCAGGATCCGCTCCAGCCGACGCACCAGGGTTCGCGCAACGTGTAGCTGTGCCGAGGCCAGGTTTTTCCCCGGAATAACAAACGCTTTGAGCGGGCCGCTTTGCGCCATATTACGGTCAATAAGCTGCTCCAGCGCCTGAGTATCCTCTTCACCAATACGCTGCTTTAAGCGGGTAAGTCCTTGCTCATCACTGGCGAGCTCTGCTCCAAGTACAAACAGCATCTTCTGTATGGCGTGCAGTTCCTGGCGTAGCTCGGCCTGGCGCGTGCTGGCATAGCAGACGCCAAGCTGGGAAATCAGTTCATCCACGGTGCCGTAGGCGTCAACGCGGATGTCGTCTTTGTCGATGCGGCTGCCGCCATATAGCGCAGTGGTGCCTTTATCGCCGGTTCGGGTGTAGATGCGGTACATTTATGTTATCTCGCTGAAAGGAAGCACTTTAACCAGTTGACCGGCATTGGCGCCGAGCACGCGGATCCGGACAGCCCCGGCGCAGATATGCCCGCAGACCAGCGCCCGATCCTCGGGCAACTGGGCATGGGTTAAGGCAATATCACCCGCGTTATTGAGGCCGAGCCCCACGCGTAGCGTCGAACTTTTGGCCGCCAGTTGGCCCAGCGCCAGCGCGCAGTCATGATCGTCGCAACAGATTGCCCGGTAAGGAACGCCTTGCTCTTCCAGTCCCCAACACAGCTCATCAAGCACGTGAGTATCCTGCCAGCGTGAGTGATAAAACAGATGTACGGCCGGTGATGAAAGTGACATGGCGTCCCCTGCGTTATCAGAATGCCTGACGGAAGATCCCGGCAATTTCTTTCTCGTTCCCTTTGCGTGGGTTGGAGAAGGCATTGCCGTCCTTCAGCGCCATTTCCGCCATATAGGGGAAATCGGCTTCTTTGACGCCCAGATCGCGCAGATGCTGCGGAATGCCGATGTCAGCAGAGAGGCGAGCGATGGCGTGAATCGCCAGTTCGGCCGCATCCATGGTTGAGAGTCCGTTAGTGTTTTCGCCCATAAACTCTGCGATGTCGGCAAATTTTTCCGGGTTAGCGATCAGGTTATAGCGTGCCACGTGCGGCAGCAGTACGGCATTCGCTACGCCGTGCGGCATGTCGTACAGACCGCCAAGTTGATGCGCCATCGCATGAACGTAGCCGAGGTTGGCGTTGTTGAAGGCCATGCCCGCCAGCAGCGAAGCGTAGGCCATATTCTCACGTGCTTTCAGATTGCTGCCCAGCGCCACGGCCTGCCGTAAATTACGGGCGATCAGGCGGATCGCCTGGATAGCGGCGGCGTCGGTGACCGGGTTGGCATCTTTGGAAATATAGGCTTCCACGGCGTGGGTCAGGGCGTCCATCCCGGTCGCCGCGGTCAGTGGTGCGGGTTTGCCGAGCATCAGCAACGGATCGTTAATGGAGACTGACGGCAGGTTGCGCCAGCTGACAATCACAAACTTCACTTTGGTTTTGGTATTGGTCAGCACGCAGTGGCGGGTAACTTCGCTGGCGGTACCGGCAGTGGTATTCACCGCGACAATCGGCGGCAGTGGATTGGTCAGGGTTTCAATCCCGGCATAGCTGTAGAGATCGCCTTCGTGGGTCGCCGCGATACCGATACCTTTACCGCAGTCATGTGGGCTACCGCCGCCGACGGTAACGATGATATCGCAATGCTCTTTGCGAAAGACTTCCAGACCGTCGCGCACGTTGGTATCTTTGGGGTTAGGTTCAACGCCGTCAAAAACCACCACCTCAATACCGGCTTCACGCAGATGGGCGAGAGTTTTATCTACCGCGCCGTCTTTAATCGCTCGCAGACCTTTATCAGTAACCAGCAGCGCTTTTTTACCACCCAACAATTTGCAGCGCTCGCCGACAACGGAAATAGCATTCGGGCCAAAGAAGTTCACATTTGGCACCAGGTAATCAAACATACGATAGCTCATAATATACCTTCTTAGATTTAAATTATAATTCAGAGAAACAATTCAGTGCGGTTTCTGCTAATAATCTGTCTTGTTCGACGGTACCACCGCTTACGCCTACGGCACCGATTAATTTACCGTTTAATATGACGGGTAAGCCGCCGCCGAAAATAACAATGCGCTGTTGATTAGTAAGCTGCAAACCATACAGAGAAGCCCCCGGTTGTACTGCGTCGGTAATTTCATGGGTACCCTGTCGCAGGCAGCAGGCGGTATACGCTTTATTAAGAGAGATATCACAGCTGGTGACAAACGCATCGTCCATGCGTTGCATCAGCAGTGTGTTTCCGCCACGATCAACCACGGAAAAAACCACCGGAACGTTAATTTCAAGCGCTTTAGCCTCGACGGCCTGCGCCATTTTTTTTGCCGCCGCCAGCGTAATGGTGGCGATTTGTTGGCTCTTATTCACAGTCTCTCCTGAAAATGTTGTAGGGCTGAGGTCACGAAAAATATCGCGTAGCAGCTATTTTTATCATTGGCTTTACCTTATTTTCTCGCCGTGCGTTATTAAGTCAATAGGGCGAAAATTTCAGAGATATTAAATTCACCTTCCCGGTTTTGCGTTTATTGATAATGATCATTTAACCTCGTCACAATTCACGATGGATATTCCTGAATTGCGTTTCAATATGAAACGATGCGTTTTTATTAGGTGCCAAATTGGAACGAAATTAATTTTATTTTTTTATTGTTCTGCTCATTTAGAGTTCGACCATTGCTGATGAAAGGCGAATGACGGGTGTTGTGTCCCCGGCAATGCGGCCCGGCGTCCCTATTTTTTATCTTTTGAGTCAATAAATCATGAGAAGATCAAAACGATTCGAAGTACTTGCGAAGCGGCCTGTAAATCAGGATGGGCTGATTGGCGAATGGCCTGAAGAGGGGCTGATCGCCATGGAAAGCCCCTACGATCCCGCTTCATCGGTGAAGGTAGAATGTGGTCGTATTGTTGAGCTGGACGGTAAGAGCCGCGCCGAGTTCGACATGATCGACCGTTTCATTGCCGACTACGCCATTAACGTGGCTGAGGCCGAGCGCGCCATGCAGCTCGACGCGCTGGAGATCGCCAGAATGCTGGTGGATATCCACGTCAGTCGGGAAGAGATTATTGCCATTACCACCGCCATCACCCCGGCGAAAGCGGTGGAAGTGATGGCGCAAATGAACGTGGTGGAGATGATGATGGCGCTGCAAAAAATGCGCGCCAGACGCACCCCCTCCAATCAGTGTCACGTGACCAACCTGAAAGATAACCCGGTACAGATTGCCGCCGACGCCGCCGAAGCGGGGATCCGTGGTTTTTCCGAGCAGGAAACGACGGTCGGGATCGCCCGTTATGCGCCGTTTAACGCCCTGGCGCTGCTGGTGGGGTCTCAGTGCGGTCGCCCCGGCGTGCTGACGCAATGTTCCGTTGAAGAGGCCACGGAGCTGGAGCTGGGAATGCGCGGGCTGACCAGCTACGCCGAAACGGTGTCGGTCTATGGTACGGAGTCGGTATTTACCGATGGTGATGACACGCCGTGGTCAAAAGCGTTTCTCGCCTCAGCGTATGCATCGCGTGGCCTGAAGATGCGCTACACCTCCGGCACCGGTTCGGAAGCGCTGATGGGCTATTCCGAAAGTAAATCGATGCTGTACCTGGAGTCGCGCTGCATTTTTATCACCAAAGGCGCAGGCGTACAGGGGCTGCAAAACGGCGCGGTCAGCTGTATCGGCATGACTGGTGCAGTACCGTCAGGGATCCGCGCGGTGCTGGCGGAAAACCTGATAGCCTCAATGCTCGACCTTGAAGTGGCCTCCGCCAATGACCAGACCTTTTCCCATTCCGATATTCGCCGTACTGCCCGTACCCTGATGCAGATGCTGCCGGGCACCGACTTTATCTTCTCCGGTTATAGCGCGGTACCCAACTACGACAACATGTTTGCCGGATCGAACTTCGACGCTGAAGACTTCGATGATTACAACATTCTGCAACGCGATCTGATGGTTGACGGGGGCCTGCGACCGGTCACGGAAGAGGAAACCATCGCTATTCGCAATAAGGCCGCCCGTGCCATTCAGGCGGTGTTCCGCGAACTGGGCCTGCCGCTAATTAGTGATGAAGAGGTGGAGGCAGCCACTTACGCTCACGGCAGCAAAGATATGCCCGCACGCAATGTGGTGGAGGATCTGGCTGCTGTGGAACAGATGATGAAGCGCAATATCACCGGACTGGATATCGTCAGCGCGTTAAGTTGTAGCGGTTTCGAAGACATCGCCAGCAATATCCTCAACATGCTGAGGCAGCGCGTCACCGGTGATTACCTGCAAACGTCGGCCATTCTGGATCGCCAGTTCGACGTCGTCAGTGCCGTCAATGACATCAATGATTATCAGGGACCCGGCACCGGCTATCGTATTTCTGCCGAACGCTGGGCGGAAATTAAAAATATAGCGGGTGTGGTTCAGCCCAGCGCGATCGAATAAGGCGGTAGACAGTGGAATGCACAACTGAGCGTAAGCCGGTTTTTACCTTGCAGGTGAGCGAAGGCGAGGCGGCTAAAGCGGACGAACGCGTGGATGAAGTAGTGATTGGCGTCGGCCCGGCCTTTGATAAGTATCAGCATAAAACCCTTATTGAGATGCCGCACAAAGCGATTTTGAAAGAGCTGGTTGCTGGCATCGAAGAAGAGGGGTTACATGCGCGGGTAGTGAGGATCCTGCGCACCTCGGATGTTTCTTTTATGGCGTGGGATGCGGCAAATCTTAGTGGTTCTGGTATCGGGATTGGTATCCAGTCGAAAGGAACCACGGTGATTCATCAGCGCGATCTGCTGCCGTTGAGCAACCTGGAGCTGTTCTCTCAGGCTCCGCTACTGACGCTGGAAACGTATCGCCAGATTGGTAAAAACGCCGCGCGCTATGCACGTAAAGAGTCGCCCTCGCCGGTGCCGGTGGTGAATGACCAGATGGTGCGCCCTAAATTTATGGCTAAGGCCGCACTGTTTCATATCAAAGAAACCAAACACGTGGTGCAGGATGCTGCGCCCGTCACGCTGCATATTGCACTGGTAAGGGAATGACCATGAACGACAACATCATGACCGCGCAGGATTACCCATTAGCGACCCGCTGCCCGGAGAAAATTCAGACCCCCACCGGGAAACCGCTAACCGAGATTACCCTTGAGAATGTGCTGGCGGGCCGCGTAGGACCGCAGGATGTGCGTATTTCTCAGCAAACGCTGGAGTACCAGGCACAGATTGCCGAACAGATGCAGCGTCACGCCGTGGCGCGTAATTTCCGTCGTGCGGCAGAGCTGATTACCATCCCAGATGCCCGCATTCTGGAGATCTACAACGCGCTGCGCCCGTTTCGTTCTTCGTTTGCTGAGCTGCAGGCCATTGCCGATGAACTGGAATATACCTGGCATGCCACGGTGAACGCCGGGTTTGTTCGCGAGTCGGCAGAGGTGTATCAGCAGAGAAATAAGCTGCGTAAAGGCAGCCAATGACGGAGGGTGTATGCCACTAATTGCAGGGATTGATATCGGCAACGCCACCACTGAAGTGGCGCTGGCGCAGCATGGCCGGTTTATCGCCAGCGGGATTGTCGCGACTACCGGCATGAAAGGGACGCGGGATAATATTGCAGGGGTGGTGGCCTCCCTGCAGCAGACGCTGAATAACACGCCGTGGTCGCTTCAGGACGTGGCGAAAATCTGTATCAACGAGGCGGCACCGGTAATCGGCGATGTGGCGATGGAAACCATCACTGAAACCATTATTACCGAATCAACGATGATTGGGCATAACCCGCAAACGCCCGGCGGTATTGGTGTGGGAATAGGAACCACCATCACAGTGGAGAAGCTGGCGGCGGTTAGTGAAGATCATTTTGCTCAAGGCTGGATCCCGCTGGTAGGCGAGGAGATGGATTTTCTCGAGGCGGTTTGGCTTATCAATGAGGCACTGGATCGCGGTGTCAATGTGGTGGCGGCAATCCTGAAAAAAGATGATGGTGTACTGGTGAACAATCGTCTGCGCCGGACCATGCCAGTGGTAGATGAAGTTACCCTGATTGAGAAGGTGCCGGAAGGCGTGTTGGCGGCGGTGGAAGTGGCGGCCCCGGGGCAGGTGGTGCGGGTGCTGTCGAACCCTTACGGCATTGCGACCTTCTTTGCCCTGACGCCCGAGGAAACGCAAGCTATCGTCCCCATCGCCAGAGCGCTGATTGGCAACCGTTCTGCCGTGGTGCTGAAAACGCCGCAGGGCGATGTGTGTTCAAGAGTGATCCCGGCGGGCAAGATCGTTATCCGTGGCGAAAAGCGCGGCGGTGAAGCCGACGTTGCGCATGGCGCGCGGGCCATTATGCAGGTGGTAAGCGCCTGTGCGCCCGTGTGTGATATTCGCGGTGAAGCTGGTACGCACGCAGGTGGCATGCTGGAGCGGGTGCGTAAGGTGATGGCCTCACTGACCGGTCATGACATGAACACGGTGCACATTCAGGATCTGTTGGCGGTAGATACATTCATTCCGCGCAAGGTTCAGGGCGGTATTGCCGGGGAGTGTTCAATGGAGAACGCCGTTGGCATTGCGGCGATGGTGAAATCCGATCGCTTACAGATGCAGGCCATCGCCAGTGAGCTCAGCGCCCGGCTAAATACCCCGGTTGAAGTCGGTGGCGTAGAGGCCAACATGGCCATAGCCGGAGCGTTAACCACGCCCGGTTGTGCTGCACCGCTGGCGATCCTCGATCTGGGCGCAGGATCTACCGATGCCGCCATTATCAATAGCGACGGTGCAGTGAAAGCGGTTCATCTGGCCGGTGCGGGAAATATGGTTAGCCTGTTGATTCAAACAGAGTTGGGCTTAAGCGATCCGTTTTTGGCAGAGGAAATTAAAAAATACCCGCTGGCAAAAGTGGAGAGTCTGTTCAGCATTCGCCATGAGAACGGCGCGGTGGAGTTTTTTCGTGAACCGCTCAGCCCGTCGGTGTTTGCCAAAGTGGTGTATCTGAAAGACGGGGAGCTGATCCCGGTAGATAACCAAATCTCGCTGGAAAAAATTCGGCTGGTGCGCCGACAGGCTAAAGAGAAGGTTTTTGTGACCAACTGCCTGCGTGCGTTACGCCAGGTATCTCCCGGTGGAACCATTCGCGATATCTCTTTCGTGGTGCTGGTAGGCGGTTCCTCGTTGGATTTCGAAATCCCACAGATGATAACCGACGCGCTGGCGCATTACGGGGTTGTCGCCGGACAGGGCAACATCCGTGGTACTGAAGGGCCGCGTAATGCGGTGGCGACCGGGCTGGTTTTGGCTGGAATGGCGAATTAATCGCGCAGAAAACAGTCGCGCAAGCGTTTAGCTGCGGGGTAAATCAAATAAAGGTGATGTTCTCTTTGATATCCCGGCGGAGTTGGGTACATAGTATGAATGTGTCTCTCACGTGGTTAATTTTAAGGATAAGAGCATGCCAACAGCAATTGAGAAAGCATTGGATTTTATTGGTGGTATGAACACTTCGGCGTCAGTACCCCATTCAATGGATGAAAGTACCGCTAAGGGAATCTTAAAGTATTTGCATGACTTAGGTGTGCCAGCGAGTCCGGAAGTAGTGATGGCACGGGGTGAGCAGGAGGGATGGAATCCCGAGTTCACGAAAAAAGTAGCCGGATGGGCAGAAAAAGTCGCCTCCGGTAACCGCATCCTTATCAAGAACCCAGAGTATTTTTCAACCTATATGCAGGAGCAGCTCAAAGAACTGGTGTGAGCTGACTATAGGATCAAACTCTAACGGACGTTTCCATCTCTGATGGCAGCGTCCTAATGGCGTGCCAGCGATATAGGCTGGCGCAGCGTATGATATAACCTTATTCCCCGCATGGGGCTGTAAGATCATTTCCGAAGCGATGGCTTATCGCGAGAATTTCAGTCAGTGTGAGCAGATGGTCATCTGACCTGATTTACTTTCATTGGATACCACTGTGAACGCTATTTCGACGGCCACGCTACCGCGTTTGCACCAGGGCTGCGTGCTTACATCGACCAGACTGCCAGTTGGCACAAAACCAATCTAACGTCGGTGTACAGGGCGTCACCGGCATCAATGTCTCAGTCTTTCGGGACTTGCAGGCATCCGGCACTGATGCCGACCTGATCTACCTGGTCGGGGTCACGACACTGGTGAGCAAGGATGGCTTCAACTTCTTCTAGAGTCGGCGGATCTCGGCCTGAGCATCTGACAGTTCTTTATTGGTGGATGAGTCCGGCCGTACTCCTTTATCCTCGCGTACAGACTGTGTGGCAATATTGAGACGTTTTGCTCACGCTAAAAACGGAATCGCCACGCTAAACAATCTGTTTGGCTGTTTCAACTTTACACTCTTCGGGATACCCCTTACCGCTGGGTAACCCTCTTTAAGTCCTCAGAAATGACGCTAAGATCTTTGTTAAATCCGAAGCTATTCATACCTCTAAACTGGTACAGAAACCTGATTAAAGGTTGCCATAAAGAACTATCTTCTGGCAAATCGTAAAACTCAGGTCGCACGATGATAATGGTCGGATACAACTAAATAAATCAGAAATCAAAACGGGAAAAATGCTCGAACAATAACGTGTTTTAGTTGATCGCTATAATGTGAGCTGGTACAAAAAAACTTTTAATTTTTAAATCAGTCTGAAGTATTGTTAGGTTATCATCCTGAGTATGTTTCCTTCCACGAATTACAGCTTTCAGGTAGCCTATGAATGAGTCTCGGTCCCCTACCGCCGTTATTGTGGATGACCATCCCTTGGCTCGCATGGCCATACGCGGCATGTTGGAAAAACAGCACATTACCATTATCAAAGAATTTGAGAACGGAGCGGAAGCCCTAAAGGAGTTGACGAAAACAGCTGTCGATATCGTCGTTGTGGATGTCGAAATTCCTGGCATAAATGGCGTTGAGCTGGTGGAGAAACTCAGGGCACAATGTTTTACTGGTGTGTTAATCGTAGTATCAGCAAAAAATGATCGCTATTACAGTAAACGCTGCGCGCAGGCTGGCGCGAATGCTTTTATTAGTAAAAAGCAAGATATGGAAAATATTCTCGCAGCGATTAATGCGGCGAAAAATGGTTATATCTACTTTCCCTTTTTCATGGAGGAACCGTCGGTAGAACTAACGGATAATCAGCGTCTTGAATCTCTCTCCGCGCAGGAGATGAAAGTAATGAGCTATATGCTAAGCGGCCTTGATAATACGCAGATTGGCGAAGCGATGTATATAAGCAGCAAAACGGTAAGTACCTATAAAACTAGATTAATGGAAAAATTAGGCTGTAAATCACTAGTCGAACTACTCTCTTTTGCTCATCAGAATAAGCTGACCTGAAGATGGAACTGCGTCTTGTACTTCTCCTGCTCCTCTGGGTTTTCAGCGGATGTGCTGCTTATGCTCAGGATGTCTCCCCCACTGAGCTAGAGCTGTCGGGATATAGTTACATTACTCCGGTGCCTGTGTACTTGAGTGAGGATAACAAGCGCTGGCTGTTGCAAAAAAGAGCGCTACGCATTGGAGTTTATCAACCTGAGCAGGCTCCGTTGGTGCAAACCACGCTCAGTGGGCGCTACAGGGGAATGAACGCTGACTATCTGACGCTAATCCATAATTCGCTAAATGTCCGTATCGCTGTACTGAGCTATAAAAATCGCGCTGATGCAATTCGCGCGCTACGTGCGGGCGAGATTGATACGGTATTGACTGGTCTTGATACGTTTCCTTTCGCTGAGGAGGGCATTCAGCTCTCGGAGACACTAGTACATTCCTGGCCCGTGCTGGTGACTTCGCTCTCTAACGTTATGGGTCCCTTGCATAGTCCGCAGAGTGCTCGTATTGCGGTTGTTGAGGGCTATCCTGGCGCTGATTTCATTCATGAGGTATTTCCGAATGCCGAAATAGCCAATTACGCCAGCTATCAGGAGGCGCTGAACTCCATTATTACCGGGCAGAATCGATGGTTTATGGGGGATTCGCTAACTACTAGCACTTGGCTTTCCCAAGAGTTCAGCCTGGCTTTGAGCGCGGTTAAATATTGGCCTTCACCACAAAAAATGAGCCATTTTTTATTCTTACCGGGACAAGAGCGTTTACTGAGCATCATTAATAGCACCATCAATGCAATCGATGAAAATCAGCATGGACAAATAGCGCAGTCGATGATCGACAAAGGTAACCTCTCTTTTTTACTTCAACCACTCAATCTGACGCCTCGTGAAAAACAGTGGCTAAAAACAAACAAAACGCTACGGGTAATTATTAATCCGTGGTTTGCGCCTTACACCATGGCCGACAATAATCAGGAAGTTCGGGGGATTGTAGGGGATATTCTTAATCTGATTAGTCTGCAAACTGGCCTGCAGTACGAAACGGTTGTCGTAAACTCGCGTGAAGATATGCTTTCAGAGATGAAAAAGGGCAACTGGCATATTGTACAGGCAGCCACCTTTGATTTGAGCCTCCAAAATACCCTCTCTTTCACTCATCCCTTTATTACCACCCAGTTTGTTACCGTTGTCAGAAAAGAGGATGCCCAGGCGATAGCGCTAAAGGCAGGAGCGCACGTGGCGATAAGCATCGATCATCCGTTACTGATGCAGATGAAAGCCCGTCATCCGGATATCTATTGGCAAGAAGTAGAAAACTCCAGTGTGGCATTAAATCTTGTTGCAACGGGAAAAGTTGACGCGGCGATTTCTAATCAGCTGACCGCTCGTTATCTCACTGAACATTATTATCCCGATCGGCTGACATGGCTCCCGTTGCCAGAGGTGCAACCGGCAGCAATCAGTTTTGCTGTACCGCGCTCAGAACCTGAATTAAGGCAGATCCTTGATAAGGCCTTGGATGATATCCCCCAGAAGGAAATTTTACAGATTGTCGGTAAATGGGTACGTCTGCCGGACGTCCAAATAGATACCTGGGAGTTGTATAACCGACCCTTCTATCTGGTAGCAACTCTCGCGACCCTTCTTGTCGTGAGTACCTTCCTCTGGGTGCTCTACCTGGCACGGCAGGTGCGTAGAAGAAAAGAGTCGCAGCGTTTACTGGAGAAGGAAAAGACCAAAGCACAGAAAGCTAATGAAGAGAAACGAGCCTTCCTCTCTCATATGAGCCATGAGATTCGCACCCCAGTAAGTGCCATTGTGGGATTTCTGGAACTGTTACAAAACTCAACGACAAACTTCAGTCATGAAGATAAAACTTCTATCGATCATGCAGTTACAGCTTCGCGATCGCTGTTGAAACTGATTGGTGAGATCCTCGATCTGGAGAAGATAGAATCCGGTTTGCAGGAGGTGATGCCGAAGTGGGTGCATGTTGATGCGATGATCAAAGAAAAAGTATTACTTTTTACCGCGCTTGCCGCGCAGAAAGGGATAGCGCTGGGCTATGACTCGCATCTGGAGCCAAAAGAAGCCATGCAGCTAGATCCACAGATGTTGGAACAGGTGCTGATGAATCTTATCGGCAATGCGGTGAAATTTACACGTCATGGAGAAGTTCAGGTCTCAGCGAAGAGACTGAATCACGCGCTGGTAATTTCCGTGAATGACACGGGGCCCGGTATCAGTAGCGAAGAACAAAAGTCGCTTTTTATGCCGTTCAGTCAGGGGAAAATGGGGGAGCTTCATCACGGGTCAGGGCTAGGATTGGCTATTGCAAAGGCATTGATGAACCAGATGGGGGGCACGATAGATTTGCAAAGTGAAGTTAATCAGGGGACCAGAGTGACGCTGAATTTGCCAGTACAAATTTCGTATGATGCACTCACTGACGTCGTTGAAACCGAGTCACCACCACCTCCTGTTATTGG
Source organism: Citrobacter meridianamericanus (assembly GCF_041320245.1). Taxonomy (NCBI): domain Bacteria; kingdom Pseudomonadati; phylum Pseudomonadota; class Gammaproteobacteria; order Enterobacterales; family Enterobacteriaceae; genus Citrobacter; species Citrobacter meridianamericanus. The sequence goes on from NZ_CP101036.1 coordinate 700,282, forward strand.
CAAGACACTGCGGGTATTAATTGCCGACGATCACCCTTCCAGTCGTCTACTGTTAAAACGTCAGCTAGCCTCCCTGGAAATTGCTGCGGATGAAGCGGAAAACGGCGAAGAGGCATTACGTTATCTTCAGCAGGATCGTTACGATTTATTGATTACCGACCTTAACATGCCCGTGATGGATGGTATTGCACTTACTCGCGAGGTGAGACGATTTGATAGTGATCTTCCTATCTGGGGTCTGACCGCTACAGCGCAGCAGCATGAGCGTGAACGCTGTCTTGCGGCAGGAATGACCGATTGTCTATTTAAGCCAATTACCCTCGCGCAGCTCACTCGTCTGTTAGCCGGAGTAAGCCAGACGAACGAGTTAATGTTCGATGAGAAGCGGTTGGCGGTACTAGCACAAAACAATCGGGTGCTTATGCTCGCTGCGCTGCATGATGCGCAACGGGAAAATCGACACGATTTAGAAGCAGCCAGAACAGCCGCATTTGACGAGGACTATCCATCGGTGAAATATCATATTCATCGCCTTAATGGTACTGCCCAATTGCTGGGCATTAATGAAGTCATCACTGTTGCTCAAATGCTGGAAGAACGATTGCCTGATGCTATTACTGCGGCGGAACTGTTCGACTCTTTGAACCGAATCGAAAGCTCGCTCAATAATCTGGACCAATCCATAGAAAAATTTCAACAATAGCCCTTTTCCTACGTATGTAGGCGCTTGCTGACAGAATAATAAGCTCTCGCCAATGTTGCTCCACTGTTAACCAGGTAAAATTAGCCCTGTTCCGGTGAAGTATCTTTTGTTAAGTGACAATAGAATATTCCCTAAGAAAAATCCAATTCGATGGTTATTACAAGTTCTGGCTATCAAACAACTATAGATCATTAAGTTGCGCCTATGTTTCATGGTAGTTTTAAATGCTATAACTTAATTTTTAACTGGTGTTTTTATTTGTAATCTATGGTTTCTAATGGATTAATTATCTTTGAAAGGTGAAAAAATAGTAGAAACGATCGTTTTTTATTCCCAGCTCGAAATCCATTACTTTTGTGCTGCTATAAACATATAATTTCTGTAAATCTCACAATGAAACATGAGAGGGATTACTGACGCTAAATAATAAAGAGGATTATGCCTGGAAGGTAAATTTATGGATTTGTCAGGTTCCATTTTTTCTGATGATTATTTTTTTATTGTCGGCATGAGTGAATTGTTAACTCCAGAGTTAATTGATGAAAATTATTGTATCATAGACATTGAAACAATATGCATATCAGAGGTGCGTAAGAACATAACTCCGGGGAAAAAAGTTATTATTTTTATCAGTAACGTTCTTGACTACTATGCTTTAAAGCATATGTCAGACTTTGTTTTTATTGATAAAAAGTGCCGGCTGAATGAAATTCTCTCCTGTTTGTTAGTAAAGAGTTCACAATATAATTACAGAATGAAATACTCACTTTCTCAGCGTGAGGAAGAAGTGCTCTATTGTATGCAAAAAGGGCTGGATGTTAAAGAGATTAGCCAGCGACTAGGAATGACAAGAAAAACATTTTATGCACATCGCCGCAGTCTGATTTTTAAACTACAGCAAGGTAATCGTGTTGTGCTGTATCAGAATATCGCGCGCACTGAGCTCTATACGCAGAATACTCATGAATATGAGTGACTAGTATATTTTATTAACTGTTGTTTTATGAATGTAAGGTTCACATTAATTTTTAAAGCTTCACATTTATTTTTTCAATTTAACTAACCATATGGAATTTATATATGAAAAAGATTGCACTGATTTCTGCTCTTGTGTCTCTATCCATTTCTCAGGTTGCAAATGCTGCTGATGGGGTAATTAACTTTACCGGTAATATCACGGGTACGGCATGCGTGGTTGATGCAACATCTATCGCTCAACCAGTTGAGCTCGGCACAATTTCAACCGCAGCCTTTGCCGGAGGTAATAGCACTACGGCAGCGGCGAAACGTTTTAACATTGTGCTGAAATCCTGCCCGGCCAGTATTTCGAGCGCCAGCATTCGCTTTGATGGCACGACCAACACCGCTAATCCTTCCATTCTGGCGCTGACCAACGGGCAAACTGCAACTAACGTTGGGGTAGCCATCTATGAACAGGACAGTACGACGCTGATTCCGGTTGGTTCTCCCTCAGCAAGGGTGAATCTGTTGGAAGATGTTAATAACACACTGACTTACTTTGCTAAATATATGGCAACGGGAGTTGTTGGTGCTGGAACCGCAAACTCTTCGACATCATTTACCGTGACTTACCAGTAAAAGTAGGGCCATTTGTGGCCCTTGTTATTCTCTCAGGATTTCTTCATGTTACAGGAAATTTTTAAAAAAATCGCCGTGAGTTTATTACTTATCTCTACGGCGGCAATTAGTGGTGTGGAAATAGGTGGCACGCGACTTGTTTATAATAGTGGCGATAGTCAATCAGCAATCAGCGTGAGAAACCCGGACAATACACCATATCTAATTCAGTCATGGGTAAGTAACAATGAAAATAGTGACGATGGTGACAGTCCATTTATTACCACGCCGCCTTTATTTAAACTAAATCCCAATACCCAGAATTCGGTTCGCGTCATGTTAATTGGTAATTCTGTGCCTCAGGATCGGGAAAGCATATATTGGCTAAATATTAAATCAATACCGTCATCATCGGCGGATGCTAAAAACGAGTTGCTGATAGCAGTAAAAAGCAAAATGAAGGTTTTTTATCGCCCTGCGGGCCTAAAAGGAGATCCTTCACTGGCATATCAACAGCTAATTTTTTCAGTCGCTGATGGGAAACTGAATGTGCATAATCCGTCACCTTATAGTGTGTCGCTTTATGATGTAAAAGTGAATGGAAAAGAATTATCTAAACCTCCAATGGTTTTACCATTTCAAACCTTATCGCTATCTCAGTCGGCGTTAACTGGTGGTGAAATATCATGGCGTGCGATCAATGATTTCGGAGGCATCACGGCTGAGCATACATTTAATTTTTAGGTTTATCATCCATGTCTCAGGTCAATGTGGTGTCAGGTTTTGCGAAATTAACCAAGTTATCTTTACTTGTTTTTTTATGTTTACGCGTTCAAACAGGGTTGGCTGAGGATTATTTTTCACCAGACTTTATTGAAACTCACGGGAATATCCCACGAGACATTGATATCTCCCGTTTTAGCAAAACCAACGGGCAGGTTCCCGGAGTCTACCATGTAGAAATTTATCTTAATGGTAGCTATGTGGAAACACGCGATATCTCATTCATCTGGAATGAAAGTGCCTTATCACCGACTCTGAAACGGGAGGATTTTTCGCGCTGGGGGGTTAAACCCAACGCACAGCCCGGCTGGATGGATATGGATGAACTGGCGACGATCAACAATATCAGCGAGCTCCTGCCGGGGAGTCTAATCCATTTTCAGTTCGATGGCATGCGGCTTGAAATCTCGGTTCCGCAGGAATATCTGCGGCGAGATCCTCAGGGTTCCGTATCGCCGGAGCAATGGGATGACGGGTTGAATATGCTGTTTGTAAATTACAACTTTTCAGCTGCGAATAACCGTGGCGATGCCGAATCGCACAACGACAGTTATTTAAATCTGCGTAGCGGTATCAATGCAGGTCCCTGGCGGCTGCGAAATTATTCAACTTATAACAACAGCAATGGAATAAGCCGCTGGAACACAATTAGCACCTCGCTTGAGCGGGATATTAAGGTGCTGAAAAGCCAATTTAGCGCTGGCGATGGTTATACCCAGGCAGGGGTCTTCGACAGCGTGAATTTCCGTGGTGTGCAGCTTTATTCAGATGACTCTATGCTGCCGGAAAGCGTCCGCGGTTTTGCACCTGTGGTTCGCGGTATCGCGCAGAGCAACGCTCAGGTGACCATACGTCAGGGCGGGAATATTATCTGGCAGTCATATGTTCCCCCGGGACCTTTTATGATCGACGATCTTTATCCCACCGCCGCCAGCGGCGACCTCGACGTCTCGATTCGTGAAGCGGACGGCTCAGTGCATCAGTTTATCCAGCCATTTTCTGCGGTACCGGTGATGCAGCGCGAAGGTCAATTCAAGTATGCGCTGGCAGCGGGGAAATATCGCGCGGCAAGCTACCAGGATAAGGAACCGATATTCCTGCAAAGCACCTTAGGCTATGGCTTGCCTTGGGATACAACGGTGTATGGCGGGATGATCGTTTCTGAAGATTACTGGTCCGGCGCATTAGGTATAGGTAAGGGGTTTGGGGATATTGGTTCGTTCTCTTTTGACACCACATTTTCTCGTTCGCAGCTACCTGAAAAGACACAAAATGGTGTGTCGTTACGCGCGCAGTATGCCAAAGATTTCGCCACGACGGGAACGTCTTTGAATTTGACCGGATATCGTTATTCTTCATCGGGCTTTCGCGATTTTCAGGAAGCAAACGGCGATGTGAATCCGTTTCGTATTACAAGCGATGAGATGCAGCTTGATGACAATTGGCGCTATCAGCGAAATAAACGCAGTAAGGCCCAGATAACACTGAATCAACGGCTTAGCGACTGGGGCAACCTGAATCTCTCAGCCTGGCAGCAGGATTACTGGGGAGGCGATAGCGAGCGTAGCGTTAACGTGGGATACAACACCAGCGTTAACAATATTAATTACGGCCTGAACTACAGCTACTCAAAGGGGCCATGGCGCAACGACAATGATCATATCATCGCTTTTACGATGCAGATCCCACTATCACGTTTTTTGCCAAACAGCTGGATGACCGTTACTGCTAACGGCAATAAAAAAGGCGATAGCGTTTCACAGATGGGATTATCCGGTACTGCGCTGGAAGATAACAAACTGAGCTGGAACGTGCAGCAAGGCTATAACAGTAAAGGTTCCGACACGATGGGTAGCGCTTCCGCCAATTATAAAGGCAACCACGGGGAATATCAGCTGGGCTACAGCTATTCCCGTGATAACCGCCAGTTTTCCGTTGGCGCGATGGGCGGGCTAGTGGCTCATCCATACGGCATCGCCGCGACTCAGCCTCTTGGCGAGACCCTGGCACTGGTGAAAGCAGATAACGCTGCCGGAGTGAAAGTGGCAAACAATAGTGGTATTTACACCGACAGTAAAGGTTTTGCGGTGGTGCCGTACGTTACACCATATCGACAGAACAGCCTGTCGCTTGATACCGCCACGCTGAATAACAATACCGATGTGCTCAATGATACGCGAACGGTAGTACCAACAAAAGGTGCTTTGGCCCTGGCAGATTATCCTACTGTAACGGGTTACAAAGTTTTGCTGCAATTGACTGGAAGTGAAATCCCGTTCGGGGCGACGGCCATTATTAAAAATCGCAATAACGTGGCGAACGGCATTGTGGACGATCATAAACGGGTCTGGCTAAACGGCGCACCAGAAAAAGGTACCGTTGAGGTTCGCTGGGCTGGCGAAAGCTGCCGTGCGACTTATCAGATAACACAGCTCTCTGACAAAACGCACAACGTTACTGCGCTATGTCATTGAACCGGAGTGAAAGAAAAATGAAACTTATATTAAATATCCTGATTTGCGCTGCGCTGGGGATGTTTTCTCGTACGGTCCTTGCTTGGGATTGCACAACAACAACACCGTCAACTACTGTCTCACCACAGAATATTACGATTTCGCGCAATCTTCCCGTAGGTGCGGTTATCGGGACACAGCTTGTGACACCGACGATCAACTCGTTTAGTTGTTTCAATTCGGATCAGGGTTTGATCTCTAGTCAGGTTTTCGGCGTCATGGCGAACGGCACATTTGATTCGATGGTGAACGGCCGGCGAGTGTATAAAACCAATGTCGACGGTATTGGTTATTCCATCTCGGGTTCCACGACAATATGTGCTGGCGGCAGCGCTTCAGTCACCGGAAGTAATACTATTCGGGGCGATGTCAATACCGCTAAGCTCTGTGAGAACACCAGTGGAATGGTCAACCCGACATTGAGTGGCACCGTGACAGTAACGTTTTATAAAACGGCAACGGAAACGGGGTCCGGAACGATAACCGCAAGAACGGTAGGTGCACTGGTTTTGCTGAATAACGCGTTGCTGTGGCAATCACCTCAAGCGAATGTCAGTATCAATGCGTTCACGGTGACTACCCCTGCCTGTAATTTAACCACGACATCAATACCTGTTGATATGAAAGAGGTAGATAAAAAGGCATTTAGCGGCAAAGGATCCACGCCCGGCGATACCTACACACAATCGTTCATCCTGCCGATGACCTGCAATGCCGGAACAAAAGTTAGCGTGAAAATGGAAGGGAGTATTTTTGATGCTAGCAGAGGAGTAATCAATACTGCCGGTGGCAATAACGCAGCGACTGGCGTGGGGATTCAGCTGCTTTATAACAATTTGCCGATGGCGTTGGGTTCCGATATCTCCGTTGGAACTTCCTCAACTGGCGGTAGTTTCAGCGTGCCGCTCAAGGCGCGCTATTATCAGACCGGGGATACGATCACTACAGGCACCGCTAACGGCGTGCTGTCATTTACCATGACGTATCAATAGCGATATTAACGCCAGAGGAAAGTTGGTACCTCAAGCTAACCCTGTCGAAAATTCGCATAAGATAAGCAGTGGCTTATTATTACTTACGTCTTTGCCTACAGATTTAATTGTCCTATGACAATTACAGATAGCTGGATGTTGTTCATTACTTATTAAATAAATTTATTTACGACTTCCATTTTGAATGAAATCATCTGGAGCCATATGCGTTACCGCAATAGCATTATTATTAGTATAACTCTTTTTTTTCTCCTCTGTGCCGGAGGCACAAGTTTTCTTTTTCACCAATTAATAACAAATCAAAAAAAACTGACCCAGAACTATCTCCAGGCTATTATTAGTAAACTGGACAGTATTATAAGCAATGCAAGCATTGCGGGTCATCGTGCGACAGATCTGCTTAATGGTCAATGTGGCAATAAAGTACAGACTGAAATACGTAAGCTGGTGGCTACACTGCCAGATGTAACAACCATCAATTTACTACAGGGGAAAAACCTTTATTGTTCTTCAGTTTTTGGCAGTGTGAGTTTTACATCAGATGCACATTTCTTCCCCGCTAAATCATTATTTTTAATGAGCGATAGCTCCGTCAATCCTTCTAAATCACTGCTGGTCTATCATGTGTCTCGTGGAGAAAATAGTGTTATGGTAGGCGTAGATAATTATTACATTCAAAATGAATTAAAAAAATTTCACGGGAGTTATTCTTACATCATGACGGTGGATGGTATTTCGCTTGATGCCACTGGAAATATTTTCAAAAATCAGTTGTCTGATGGACAGGACACGTATTCCTCGACGCAATTTAAATATAGTGTCAGTGCGTTACCTTTGGCACCGCTTAGTTTACTAACTTTCTGGCAGAGTGAACATGACAGGATTTTACTTATTTTTATAATTTCCGGGGGGCTCTCGATATTATTTTTAAAATACCTTATTCATCGTCAATCGATGTTCTTTATGTTACGAGAAGCGATCGATAATAACCAGCTAGAGCCTTTCATCCAACCGATTGTAGAGGCTCGTAGCGGCAATATTGTTGCAGGTGAGATTTTGATGAGGTGGCAGCACCCGAAATGGGGCAATATTTCGCCGGATCGGTTTATTCCTCTGGCTGAGAAAAATGGTTTGGTAAGCCGCATCACCGAATTGGGCATCCAATCGGTAATCCGAAGCTTTGAATTGTTGGATTTGAAATCGCTTCCATTAACGACGCTATTTTTCAACGTCTCGGCTGCGGATTTTGGGGACAATAGCTTGTTAAATGCCTGTCAGTCGTTCAGGGATAAAACGGCGAACACGGCATTACATATTGGTTTGGAGATTACCGAAAGAGTCGCCGTTGAGGATTCCGCGTTTGTCAGAGAGGTTTGTCAGCAACTTGATATGCTGGGGGTGACACTCTCAGCAGATGATTTTGGTACTGGCCACTGCAATTATAAGCTGTTAATGCAACTTCGTCCGCGCTACATCAAAATCGATAAACATTTTACCCAAGAAATTGAAACTGACGAGGGCAAAGAAGCCATCGTCCGTAATATTATCGCTATTGCTAAAGACAGGGGGTGCCTGACCATTGCGGAAGGTGTGGAAAGCGCCTCGCAGCGTGAGAAATTGGTCGCGATGGGGGTCAGCTTTTTACAAGGTTACTTCTTTTCGAGGCCTATTGAAGCTGCAGTTTTCTTTGAGATGTTGCAGCATTCCAGCGCTTTTGTTGAATAAATAAGATTCCGTGTGAATATACGTGCTCGCAATAATTGTTATCTGTACATTTTCATGATATGTCCTGTATTCATCAAAATATAGATGAAAGTGAACTTAACGATACAATAAATGATATTGGAGTCGAAATGCCACTTCACCATGGTAGTTATATTGATAATAGTAAACCACTTTGCTTTTTGAGTTAATGCTCAACCACATTCAGATGATTCGTAAAAATTTCGCGTTGCAATATTAAAGAATGTCGGCGTACAAGCAGAAACACAACCTGAAGGGAACGCCGACAACACTAAAAGAGCCATCTTTTGTAGTTTGTACCTTTTTACAAGGTGTTCTTGTAAATAACGCCATCCTTCATAATAAGTCTGAAAGCCTCCCCTGGGTTGGCAATTAGCTGAATATCGGTCAGCGGGTCACCATCAACAAGGATCAGGTCCGCCAGCGCATCTTCTTCAATTACACCTAGTTTGTGTGGGTATGGATTTCTTGGTCCCGACATTGCGCACAGTTCGGCATTGGTACTGGTGGCCATCTTCAGGATTTCAACGGGTTTATACCAGCGTGTAAGTTTGGCGAGTTGCGCCCCCTGACGTGTAGCCAGATGAGCATCAAAGAGAGTATCAGTTCCCCATGCGGTTTTTATCTTATATTGCTTTGCCAGTTGATAGGCTGTGTCGGTACCTGCACACATAACCAGTTGTTTAGCTCGCGACGAGGGCGTCGCCATAGTGACCGCATCTTCATCATCAAGAAAGGGTTGCAGACACCACCAGATGTGCTTCTCTGCCATCAGTTTTACCGTATCTTCATCAACCATTTGCCCGTGTTCAATACATTTCACTCCACCACTTATCGCCATTGTGACTGCCCGGGACGTATAAGCATGAACGGTTACGTAGGTACCCCAGTTTTCTGCAGCGGTAACGGCAGCCGCTATTTCCGGGACAGACCCTTCAGTCACATCAATACCATCGTACTGTGATGCAACCCCACCACCCGCCATTAATTTTACCTGCGAGGCGCCGCGCATAAGCTGCTCTCTGGCACGTAGCAGGACCTGATCCTGACCATCAGCAATAGCAGTAATCCCGACGCGCTCGCTGTAACTTAATGCTTCATTTGGTGCTCGAGGAATATCGCTCAACATTCGAAAATCACCATGCCCACCACTCTGGCTAATAAATGCCCCAGAAGGATAAATACGGGGCCCAATTGCAATCTGTTCGTCAATTGCTCGTTTGAGTCCAAATACCGGGCCGCCCATGTCGCGCACTGTGGTAAACCCGCGTAGCAGCGTGGCTTTTGCTTCAGCGATAGCCAGGGCCTGGATATAGTTAAAATCTGCCGTCATGGCAGTCATCATTGAAGGGCGAGCCATAATAGCGTGCCAGTGTGCATCAATAAGGCCTGGCATTAACACGCCATTATTTCCGTTGATGGTTTCTATGCCTGGAGGGAGAGGTAATCTTGCCGGGACGACCGCTTTGATTTTATTTCCTTCAACGATGATATTAAGCCCGGTACGCAGTGAATCAGAAATACCATCAAACAGGCGTATGTTCGTAAACGCGACAACTCCGGGTGAGGTGGGTTCCGCATCATGAAGGTAACCATCGTTTATAGAAAGTGCTTCTTTAACTGTCTGCGCTGAAACCGGTGGGGCCTGGCGAGCCTCACGTGTCAGGATGGTATTTATTCGGATGAATGCCGGGCTGTGACACAGACAGGCTTCATCATGCATAGGCTCTGTCTTAAGCAAGCGTTTGAGTGCCATGAACTGAATCTCTCGGTAAAGGTAGGGGAATATGGTTTTATAATCTTCGTGTTAAAAAAAACAGTCAAGTAGGTGTAATTGAATACAATATAAAAATCTAACGAAGGTGTTTTATTTGCTTTTAAAATTTAAAAAATTAATGCTTTTACAATTAAAATGGTTTAATTGCTAATTAATCGGCAGGCTGGATATTCTGAATGGAATTTTTATGCGATTTATTTGAGCTGCGTCTATGTTATTAAAAGATGACATTGACAATTCTTATGAGGGAGAATGATTGTTGTATTAAGAAAGCGAGATGTCGATGAGTGCTTTATTACTGGCGTTTTAATTGCATCTTTATTCCTGGTTTTGTGGTGATTGTTAAAAGTGGAGACACATTTCTTGTATGCCCATACATTTTTCAGTGGATGATTGTGATATCTGTATTGTTATTTTTTGAGATTAGATATTATTGTTGATAATTATGTTTTTTTCGCTATGGGGGAAATATATTACCATTTATGACAGGGGTTATATCCAGTAAAGTTCCGTCTGATGGGAGTAGTGAAAATGATGATATTTATGCGTCGGTCTTTTTTGCTGCATCGTTGAAAAGAATACGTTCCCTGTTGTTGGGTATTTCTGTACACCTGTCGCAGGTGAGAGCAATAAACGAGATCATCGTTTTTGTATATCATACTGTTGTGACAGAGGTTAATGCTAATCTGCATGCATTTGTTGACGTGGCGAATGGCCAGAATCGCCTGGCGGGACGGAGTTAGTTCACATATTGATGCCGGGATTACCCTGGCCGATAAGTACTAACTGGTTCGTTTCGCTCACAGAGGGTCTGGTTGGCAGGAGCAATCACCTTATCTTCGCACGGTCGATATCCTGTGGGCACGACAAGCAACGGGCTTGCTGCGACGAAGTCGCGATACGCTGTATTGTAATATTGCGACCGGAATTAATGGTTTACATTAATATCTGGGGATGTTGCAGAGAGATGAAGACGGCAGGGACGCTAATTCATTACCTGACCAAAATTCGACCCAAAGAAAAAGGACTTAGATAATCACTTATCTAAGTCCTTGATATTTGGTGGCCCCTGCTGGACTTGAACCAGCGACCAAGCGATTATGAGTCATAAAATTGGTATGTTTTTAATTGTTCGTCATTGTCTCTATTTGTATTTTTAATTATCTATAATCAATCAGTTATGAAGTTATTTTTGTTTCTGATTGGTTCTCTCATTTCCCCATTGTACTATCCTTACCTGACCCATTACCTGACCCAAAATGGGCATTGGGTCAGGTAACGCTTATCCTCAGAAAGGTAACCTCATGGCCGCTAATCTTACCGAGACTGCTATACGTGGATTGAAGACAAAAAGTACGTCGTACTACGTGTGGAGCAACAGTGCTCAACGTGGCACCGGCAGGCTTGGCGTTAAGGTTCAGCCTTCAGGCAGCAAAGTTTTTTATTTCCGTTATTACGTTGAGAAAGGGAAGAAAGAGAAGTTCATCCAGTTGGGCATCTGGCCTGAGATGAAGCTGGTGACGGCCAATGAGTTGGCGAAAAAGTATGGAGCCTGGCTTGTTGAAGGAAAAGAGCCCCAACAAGAGCTTGAGCAACAACGCCTGGCCGAAGAGCACCTTATGCAGATCCATCGCTCTCAAGGATCGTTTGATGAGCTGGTGCATGGCTACGTTAACAAGATGAAGCTCGACAATAAGCGGACCTGGGCTGATGTCCTGAAGCGTCTTGAAAAAGAGTGCTACACGGTTATCCCTCGAGAAACCAAAGCGAAAGATGTAACACCTCTGCAGATCAAAACCATCCTCTCAGGCATTATCCAGCGTGATGCGGTGGTGCATGCTAACCGGATTCGCTCGTATCTGATGGCAGCATTTAACTACGGCTTAAAAGCCGATAACGATCCGATGAATACCAGTGTGGGTATTACGTTCGGTCTTGAAGTAAATCCGGTATCGGCCATACCGAAACAGTCTTCGGCGGAAAAAGTGGGTGATACATGGTTAACGCTGGAAGAGCTACGTTTTGTCATGGAGCAGTTCGCTCAGGCAACTAACGTTGGGCCACTGATGCAGCACCTAATCCGCTTCTGTGTTTATGCTGGCGGGCAGCGTCCGTTTGAAATGATTGCCAGCCAGTGGAGCGCGATTGACTGGCAGCAAAAGACGCTCCTGGTAATTGCCGATGTATCGAAAAACAAACGGGAGCACCTGATCCCGCTGACTGAATCGGCATTAAGTGAATTAGCCTCAGTGAAAGAACTGACTAAGGAAAGTAACAGCCCCTATATCTTCCCGCTCTCGACCAACGGCGAACGACCGGTGCGTACCGATAGTCTGGCGCGTTCCATTATGTATTTTCGGGCCTTTAATCCCGAGTTTAAAGTTTTTACAGCACGAGATTTACGCCGCACTTGTAAAACGCTGATGGGGGAGGCGGGGATCAGCAAAGAGATCCGCGATCGTATCCAGAATCACGCTCTGAATGACGTCAGCTCGAAACACTATGACCGTTATGATTACTTGCCTGAAAAGCGCAGGGCGCTTGAGATTTGGGAAGATAGGGTCAACAACTATCAGCGACAGCAGGAAAACAACGTTGTGAACTTGTTTGGACGGAGGTAAGAGCTTGGCAAAATATGAGCTTAATTCAGCAGAAGAGCGGTATCAGCCGGGCTCTGGAGACCTGGTGCTGGCTAATAAGTTAGGGATCACTGATGAAGAGGAAATGGAGGCTCTGGAATCTGGCCTGTTGCTGATGCTTTATGAACTGCTATTTATCGAAGGTCAGCCGCCAACGGCGCTGGCTTTTGACCATATCAGTGGCTGGCATCGTCAATGGCTGGGGAACGTGTACGACTGGGCGGGGAGATTGCGTAATGCCAATTTAACTAAGGACGGTTTCCAGTTTGCTGCTGCCGACAGGATTCCGCTTCTTCTTGATGGTTTCGAGAAGCAATTTCTTTCTCGGTCTGGTGAACTGAAATCCCTAGCTCGCCCGGAGCTGGTTAGTTATCTGGCTGAATGCCACGTGGAGTTTATTTTGATCCACCCATTCAGAGAAGGTAACGGGCGTCTGTCGCGGCTACTTTGCGATGCACTGTCGGTTATGGCGGGGAAGGGCTTACTGGATTACAGCCTGTGGGATGAGCACAAGGCGTTTTACTTCAAGGCAATACAGGCAGGTGTATCAGGGAACTACAGCCCTATGAAGCAACTTGTGAGCGACATCTTGCCAGATTAACGGGCGAGGCCAACGGCTTTCGCCTGTGCCTGGTTTTTTTTGAGTTGCTGCTCAATTTTTTGCACAGAAGCACCCGTTTCGATCGCGGTTGAGCTGGCAACGGCGCGGTAGATTTGAGTCTTGGTGATCTGACTATATGCTGTTTTTTTTGTCATGGTGAAAGCCTCGTTTTGTTGCTCTGATTCTAGTGTGGATAGGGACTGCCCGCAAGGCTGGTATCAAGTGAGATAGCACGGTAAATGCCTGCATCGTTCACAGAGTAGCGCTGTACATAACTCGATTTGAGATGATGAAAAAACTGACTTGTCATTAAATAGCTTTTAAACTCATTGCGTTACCTTGATACAATCCGTTGTAATTGATAGGGTCAATTCATTGGTGGCGATAAATGACAAGTAACTCTGATTTTTTTGATGCTTCTGATCTGTTTAATATATCTGAACAATTCGATATCCCTGATATTTTTTGTCGTGCTGGCGAGTTCTCGAAAAATTTAATGTGAGCCTGGAAGATATTATATCTATATGGCTGGATGATAAAATAAGTCTTTATGTTAATCTTCGTTCAGAATACTGCCGAATAATTCGTTATGCGAATAAAAAAGAACATCGTTATGATACATTTGATATCAGAGCTGGAGGGGACTTTTATCAACATGAGAGCAGCTCTCAGTTTACAGTAAGAACATTTATACCTTGTGACCAGTCTGAAATAAATGAGTATCCAGTTTTTAGCGGTAGTTCATTTTTTAAATATGCCTATGATGGGTATGCCTGCGGCTTTTGGAAAATCAAACCTACCAAAATGACCCACTTGGTAAGAGATAATTATAACCTTAGGAATGCGAATGATGTTTGGGGAGTATTCCTAGTGAGGTTATAGTGTATGGACGTGATGACAATGATCATCTAATTTTTAATAAGGATGATTTAATTTCTCACTCTGACTTGCAGATTGATAGCGCCAGCTATAAAAAACTTCTTAAATTAACTGCACCTCAAAGCAATGAGTTTGTTGCAATGGAGAGAAGTTACATTCAAAATGTTATTGTCATTCTTCTAATTAATAAATATTGTAAATCAAATAATGACAAGCTTTTGTTTTTAACCGCAGCGGATATATTGAATTTTTACAGGGAAAAACATTGCAAAGAAATTAAAAAAATAAGCCGCTCAAGCATCTCTCGATGGTTTAATGAGTTTACAAATGATGATGGTACTTTATCTGTTAAAATGAAAAATGGACGGTGGTCTTCTGAAAAAGACGAAGTTATATATCTGGTTGCTAAGGAGCACTGTTGGGATGAAAATCCTGATGTGATTCTGGAATTGCTAGTCAGCTCATTGTTAGATGAAGTTGAAAAATTAAATTTCCCTGGGGAAATTACTGGGTCACAATTAAAACACTATCTAAAAGATATCAAGTTACTTTCTGCTCAATAAGGTGCTCAATAAGGTGTTCATTGCGTGATAATGAAGTGAGCACCTATCTTCTTTATATTTTTATCTGAATCGTACAAACTGCTTCCACCAAAACAAAGGAGGCAATATGAATACAAAATCTATCATTCCAACCCCTGAACAACGACTGCAAATTCTGCATGTCTACGGTGAGAAAGGTGACCGTCTGGTGCGTGAAAAAGAGCGACAGTATATCACTTCGATTTCTCGCTCGACAGCCTGGAAGCTCGAAAAGGCTGGGAGGTTTCCTCAACGCAAATCACTTGGAGCTAAGTCGTGCGGGTGGTTGCTTAGCGATCTACTCTACTGGATTAATGAACGCTAAGAACCATGGTTTTTTTAGTATTTTTCATCTAATGGTTGGGAATGCATCTTGCTATTTCCACTATTAATAGCGGAATAGCAACTCAACCGGAGGTACTTTTTACATTAAATGATGATGAGGATTTATGTCGGGAGATCAAGAGTTCCCCATACATGTGTTCCCCGCGAGGGTGGGAAATGCAATTTATGAGATAGTACAACATACTCATGCACCGCTTCCCATGGTTGCAGCAGAGATGCTTGGCGTTATATCTCTTGCTTGTCAGAACAGAATTGATGTTTGTAGATTGAATAATCTGCGTAGCCCTACATCGCTGTTTATTGTGACAATCGCGGAATCTGGGGAACGGAAGAGCACGGTAAGTAAGTTGTTAATGAAGCCCATTTACCAACTAGAGGAACGGCTATTTGACCTATATAAACAAGAAATAATTAAGTGGCGGTATAACGTAAAGATTTTCAAGGCGGAAGAGAAAGCTTTGATGTCAAAACTGAAGTCAGAGATCCGTGGTGGCAAAGATCCAACCATAACACGTGAAAGTCTGAGTATGCTGCAAGATAGTTATCCTGTAGAGCCTGTCAGATATAAGTTGACGTTTAATGATACCACACCAGCGGCGATAAAAGAGTATCTCTGTGGTGACTGGCGATCAGTTGGCATTTTATCAGATGAGGCTGGGACCATATTTAATGGTTATGCATTAAATGAATTGCCGTTTGTAAACAAAATGTGGGATGGCGCAACCTATTCAGTCGAAAGGAAAAACGCACCTGAGAGGTTAATAAAAAATGCCAGATTGACATTATCCCTACAGGTTCAGTCTGTAGTTATCAATAGATATATTGAAAGAAAAGGGGATATAGCAAAAGGGATAGGATTTTTTGCTCGTACACTTATTTGTCGTCCCTTTTCAACACAAGGATATAGACAAATAACTAATCCTGTTGTCTCAAGTGAACATTTGCCTGTGTTCCATGAGCGATTAATGGAGATCGTCAATGAGAGTATCGAAAACAAAGATGAACGTATTTGCCTTCATTTCTCGCCAGAAGCAAGACAGAGATGGATTGCATTTTATAATCAAGTTGAAACAGAAATGCGGTTACTCGGGTTTCTTTCAGACTTTAAAGATTATGCATCTAAAATCGCTGAAAATATGGCAAGGATTGCTGCATTATTACACTATTTTAATGGTGATGAAGGGGATGTATCACTTACCGCTGTTGAAGCTGCTATAGAAATAAGTGCATGGTACGTAGATGAGTATATAAAATTATTTTCCAAACAACAGGAGCTAGATATGGTCAATACAGATGCAGATGAGCTTTATTGGTGGATAAAAGAATATTGCAATCAAAATCTTTTACCATATATGAGGAAGAATACCATACTGCAATATGGGCCTAACCGGTTCAGGGACCGCGGTAAAGTAAATGAATTATTAAGCACTCTTTATTCTCAAGGGAAGATAAAGGCTGCTAAAAAAGGAAAAACTATCTTTATACAGGCGATGGATACCTGGGGGTTTAATGAAGTAAAAAAATACCATCGATATACTTGCTTGTTCTAACTAATTGCAGAGTTATTTTGGAACTGCCACCGCAGGCAGGTGATAGCTTTTGCCTAAATTTAAATGTTGGAAAGGTAATATATATTTATTTGATAAATCACTCACAACATATCCCTGTGAATAGCAGGGATATTAAAATCAGAGATGTATGATGAAACTTTACCAAGGTACTCATGGCGATCATATTCTCGCTTACAGAGATAAAATTGCTCTGACAGTCAGTAATGCTATCAATCAGTTTCCACGTACTATGGCATTAAGAGCGGATCTTCATTACCCACCTATTTTAGATAATGGTGATACGGTATGCTGTTTTCCTAACCTTGAACCCGGTGCAATATCACGATTTCTGGATTCGATGAAAGCGATTTTGGAAGCACATGAACATCGCAGAAAGTTTGCTGGGATCAGAGTCAATAAGAACGTTGTACGTAATGTCTGGGCAAGAGAATACTCAAAGAATGGCAAATGCCATTTCCACATTTGCTTGTTCTTTAACAAAGATGCTTACTACCATCTGGGGCATCTCAAACATAGTGGTACACTTAGCAATCTGATAGTCAGGGCGTGGTATAGCGCTCTCGGCTTGGAACTTGAAGATTGTCGTGAAATTGTACATTTTCCGGACAATTGCAGGTATGTGCTCAACGTAAACGATCCTGATTTTGACATCATATACAATGAGTTGCTTGAACGACTGGATTACTTGACCAAGCTTGATACGAAGGTATTTGGTGAGGGAGATAGAAGTTTCGGGTGTAGTCGGGGATAATTTTTACTGCAATGGCCTTTCTTATGCGAGAAAGGCCAAATCAAACCAGATAACGTTAATTATTTAACTTATTCACTTACTGCAATCTGCGCTTCGGACAAAAATATAGCATCCAAAATTTTTGTAGATTGTAGTAGCTTGTCAAGAGCTGTTTGCAATGGAAAAAATACTTCATGTTCCACTGGAAACTCACCATGCTCTTTCCAGCACTCAGTGAGTAAATTAGGTTTAATCGTGACAGGTAGGAAATAGTTACCTTTCCCTTGTTCCAATAGCCCTAGTGTCTGCAGTTGCTCACGGTAGGATTGTTGAACATTACTCGCATAACTAAATAGCTGCGCCTAATACCGCTACACTTTTGCCTGACCATGTTTTCCTCCGGGGAATGGGCTGGCGGTTTCCATAAAATGGCGGACCTTTTTCAGTAACTGCCACATTGAGCGGCACTGATGATTACGGGTTATCGTGTCATGAAGTGCCTGCCATAGCCGTTCCACATGATTCACCCACGGCGAGTAAACCGGCTGGTAAATTACCCTGGGTAATGACTCCAACTTATTGATAGTGTTTTATGTTCAGATAATGCCCGATGACTTTGTCATGCAGCTCCACCGATTTTGAGAACGACAGCGACTTCCGTCCCAGCCGTGCCAGGTGCTGCCTCAGATTCAGGTTATGCCGCTCAATTCGCTGCGTATATCGCTTGCTGATTACGTGCAGCTTTCCCTTCAGGCGGGATTCATACAGCGGCCAGCCATCCGTCATCCATATCACCACGTCAAAGGGTGACAGCAGGCTCATAAGACGCCCCAGCGTCGCCATAGTGCGTTCACCGAATACGTGCGCAACAACCGTCTTCCGGAGCCTGTCATACGCGTAAAACAGCCAGCGCTGGCGCGATTTAGCCCCGACGTATCCCCACTGTTCGTCCATTTCCGCGCAGACGATGACGTCACTGCCCGGCTGTATGCGCGAGGTTACCGACTGCGGCCTGAGTTTTTAAGTGACGTAAAATCGTGTTGAGGCCAACGCCCATAATGCGGGCGGTTGCCCGGCATCCAACGCCATTCATGGCCATATCAATGATTTTCTGGTGCGTACCGGGTTGAGAAGCGGTGTAAGTGAACTGCAGTTGCCATGTTTTACGGCAGTGAGAGCAGAGATAGCGCTGATGTCCGGCAGTGCTTTTGCCGTTACGCACCACCCCGTCAGTAGCTGAACAGGAGTGACAGCTGATAGAAACAGAAGCCACTGGAGCACCTCAAAAACACCATCATACACTAAATCAGTAAGTTGGCAGCATCACCGGCCAGACCTTATATATCAAGAAGATGGTGAGCGATAAAGTATTGTTTTCAAGTAATCATCTGTTGCAGTAAACTCAGGGAGTTGGCCACTCATGGCCTGTATTAGTGGAATAATCTTTGTCCTGACTCCCATCCCCCTGAAATCAACGTAACCATAATCACGTAAGACTTCCATAATAATCGTATTGCGTGGTGATCGCTGACCTGTAACCATCTTTTCAATCGACATCGAATTATTCAGCGCCCCTGGGCTAATAACTTCAAATCGATTGCTATACAAGCCAATCTCTATCTCAACAAAGCGTGTCCAGTCACGATGAGCCAGTGCATTTACAACAGTTTCGCGAATAGCTTCCAGTGGATAATACCAGGTTGTTTCCCGACGTAGATGCGTATCGGGTAGAGGGGCCTCTGAAGTGATAAAGGGCATGATAGTTGACATCAAACGCTCAATCAATCCACCATCGATCAAAGCCTTTCCGGCTTCCTCAGTATCAAAACGCCCAACCATTGGACCATCCAGAATATCATCGAGTAACGGTTGGTACTCCTTATCCTCGCTGGCAAACGCAAAGACTCGGATATCTGGTCGATGCGAGAGTTCAACCATTTTGATTTTGAACTCAACGGGATAATTAGGGCTTTTTTTACGCACTGTGGTTAATGATTTCATGGATAGTGTCCACCATATTTGGTGTCCACTATCCTCTCAGGAATTTCAGGATCTGCCAGACGGTGCTGAGACGACGCTTACGAATGTTATACCCCCTGCTGCAGTGGAAAGACGTGGTGACAGATACCCCTTCCCCACATTCAGGCAGCAACTCTTTCATCAGTAGCAGGCGGGAATCAATATGAGCAGGATCGGTGTGGTTAAAACGATGAAGGAGCGATTTTGTCCGCAAAGAATCCGCTTTTATGGCGGGTTCAGCAGGGAAAAAGTAATCCCCATCTTTAAGACGGACACGTTCCACCCTGGTATCAGCGCAGGGCGGCAATTTATCATTCATTAATTCTGTTTCCTCCGTATGCAGCGTGGAGCCTTTCCTGTTACCGGTTTTATCCGGATGTATGCTGTCCCGTGAAGTGGCGGGCAAACTCACTTCTAAAAAATTACGGCCAGATCTTGTCATGCCTATCACAAAGTATCATAACCGAGCATTGTGTAAAGATGAAAACCGTCAAATTGAGCGCAATCGAGCTGCATGATATGATCAGAACCCTACTAAATCAGAAGTATTGGGTATGAGATTACTTTTGAGGAAGCACGTAAATGAAACGAGTGGTTCTGTTTTCATGTGGGAGCGCTTGTCGCTCCCTGAATAGTCCATGTGACAATGAAGATTAAACAGCATCATAACCAGCATGATGCCGTTGCATTTCTTGCATATCGGCAGACTACATCAGAACCCGGTAACCTTGGATGCTGGGATAATGGCAGAGAAGAGGCACTTACTGTATCTACGGTAAAAAGCGGTTTTGTCGATGAAGTTTTAAAGGAAACCCTCCAGAAACGCTGATGAAATTGCGCAGTTTCGCTGGCCTGATGCGACAACAACTCGCCAGTAGAATGGGTATTTCTTACAAATACCTGCGCAGCATAGAAGCAAACCCATCCAGAGCGAGCATTACTACACTTAACCATTATGCCAAGAAGTGTGGTGTTAAAAGCCCTTTGATTTATCTGTAAATAAGATAAAACATGATAATTTCATCAAGTTGCATGGTAATTTATCCAGGATCCATTTGTGTCCAGGACGTAAGTCTTCACAGCTGTCGAATCAATTCTATTTCGTAAGGCGGCTCACGTTTTTATGCCCTGAGCAGTGCTTTTCCGGCTGGAACTTTCCCCCACTCATTCACTGTGATTTAATATGCTAAACCGGTTTAGTTAAGTTTAGCCTTGGAGGGTTTTAGCATGAAAGCAAAAGTTTGGGTTCTGGGCGACGCAGTGGTGGACCTGCTACCGGAGAGTGAAGGGCGCTTGCTACAGTGCCCTGGAGGCGCGCCGGCTAACGTGGCGGTAGGGGTTGCCCGCCTTGGCGGCAACAGCGGATTTATCGGCCGCGTCGGCGGTGACCCGTTTGGCCGCTACATGCGTCATACCCTGCAACAGGAGCAGGTCGACGTCAGCCATATGTATCTTGACGATCATCACCGCACGTCCACTGTGGTGGTCGACCTTGATGACCAAGGTGAACGCACCTTTACCTTTATGGTACGCCCCAGCGCTGACCTGTTCCTGGCTGAAGAAGACCTGCCACAGTTTGCCGCCGGACAGTGGTTGCACATCTGCTCCATCGCGCTCAGCGCCGAGCCCAGCCGCAGTGCTACCTTCGCGGCTATGGAGAACATCAAACGTGCCGGTGGCCGGGTGAGCTTTGACCCTAATATCCGCCTGGATCTCTGGCAAGATCAGAACCTGTTGCACGCCTGTCTCGACCGCGCCCTGCGTCTGGCGAACGTGGTGAAACTGTCCGAAGAAGAGCTGATACTCATCAGCGGGAGTAATGATATCGCGCAGGGGATCGCCAGCATCACTGAGCGTTATCAGCCTGAATTACTGCTGGTGACTCAGGGTAAAGCGGGCGTCATCGCCGCATTCCAGCAGCAGTTTATCCATTTCAGCGCTAAACCGGTTGTCAGCGTGGATACCACCGGTGCGGGCGATGCGTTTGTCGCCGGACTGCTTGCCAGCCTTGCTGCCAACGGGATGCCGGCGGATATCAATGCCCTGGAGCCAACGCTCGCTCTGGCGCAAACCTGCGGTGCCCTGGCAACCCTGGCGAAAGGCGCGATGACTGCCCTGCCATACCAGCGCGATCTACACCGCCAGATTTGATCCTAAATACCGTCGTACGCGGTCCACTTTGTTGCATCCATCACACTTATTAAACCGGTTTAGCAAAATCAATTTCAAAATGTTAAATGTCGTGCTTAACATTGCAACTAAACCGGTTTAGCAAAAACACACAATTTTTTATTTTCCTTTTGGGATGCAATCAATATGTTCAGAAAAAGCACACTCGCGGTTCTTATCGCTTTGCTAACCGGCGCCGCCTCAGCCCATGCACAAACGGATCTCAGCAGTATCGAAGCCCGTTTAATTGCGCTGGAAAAACGCTTACAGGATGCCGAAAACAGAGCGCAAACGGCAGAAACCCGCGCAGAGTCGGCAGAGAAGAAAGTACAGCAGCTCACGACACAGCAACAAAAAACCCAGGACAGCACTCAGGAAGTGGCTCAGCGTACCGCCAAACTGGAGAAAAAGCCGATGAGAAAAGCGGGTTTGAGTTCCACGGCTACGCCCGCTCCGGCGTGATAATGAATGACTCCGGCGCCAGCACCAAATCCGGAGCCTACATGACGCCAGCAGGGGAAACCGGTGGGGCTATTGGCCGCCTGGGAAACCAGGCCGATACCTATGTTGAAATGAATCTTGAACATAAGCAGACCCTGGATAACGGGGCAACGACCCGCTTCAAAGTCATGGTCGCCGACGGTCAAACCACTTATAACGACTGGACGGCGAGCACCAGTGATTTGAACGTGCGTCAGGCCTTTGTTGAACTGGGCAACTTGCCCACCTTCGACGGGCCGTTTAAAGGCTCCACCCTGTGGGCCGGGAAACGCTTTGACCGGGATAACTTTGACATTCACTGGATCGACTCGGATGTCGTGTTCCTCGCCGGTACCGGCGGCGGTATTTACGATGTCAGGTGGAACGACAGCGTTCGCAGCAACTTCTCTCTTTACGGGCGTAACTTCGGCGATATTGCTGATACCAGCAACAGTGTGCAGAACTACATCGTCAGCATGAACAATTTCATCGGGCCGGTGCAGATGATGGTCAGCGGGATGCGGGCAAAAGACAACGACGAACGCCAGGATACCAACGGTAATCCGGTCAAAGGCGATGCGGCAAATACCGGTGTACATGCGCTGCTCGGGTTGCACAACGACAGTTTTTACGGCCTGCGTGAAGGTGCCAGCAAAACCGCCCTGCTCTACGGTCACGGACTGGGTGCCGAAGTTAAAGGTGTCGGCTCTGACGGCGCGTTACGCTCGGGGGCTAACACCTGGCGCTTCGCCAGCTACGGCACCACGCCACTGAGCAAGAACTGGTTTATCGCCCCAGCGATACTGGCACAAACCAGTAAAGACCGTTATGTCGATGGCGACAGCTACCAGTGGGCAACCCTCAACATGCGTCTGATCCAGGAGATCAATCAAAACTTCGCCCTCGCTTATGAAGGCAGTTACCAGTATATGGATCTCAAACCTGAAGGTTATAACGATCGCCATGCGGTAAACGGCAGCTTCTACAAGCTCACCTTCGCCCCGACCTTTAAGGTTGGCGACATCGGCGATTTCTTCAGCCGTCCTGAAATCCGTCTTTACACCTCGTGGATGGACTGGAGCAAAAACTCAATAATTACGCCAGCGATGACGCGCTGGGCAGCAGTGGTTTTAAATCGGGCGGCGAATGGTCGTTCGGGATGCAGATGGAAACCTGGTTTTGATGGTTAACACCTGGCGACAGTAACCGCCGGGGCGACAAAATACGTTTCGTCGCCCCGGACACAATAACAACGAAGAGAATGCGCTCCGGCTACCACGGGACGACAACTCGAAAATCAATACGCATTCAGAGGGTACTATGGATTTTGAACAGATTTCCCGCTCGCTACTTCCGCTTCTGGGAGGCAAGGAAAATATCGCCAGCGCCGCGCACTGTGCCACACGCCTGCGCCTGGTGCTGGTCGATGACTCACTGGCCGATCAGCAGGCCATCGGCAAAATTGATGGGGTGAAGGGCTGTTTCCGTAACGCCGGACAGATGCAGATTATCTTCGGCACCGGGGTGGTGAACAAAGTCTACGCCGCCTTTATCCAGGCGGCAGGGATTGGCGAATCCAGCAAATCGGAAGCTGCCGACATTGCGGCGAAAAAACTGAATCCTTTCCAGCGCATTGCCCGCCTGTTGTCGAACATCTTTGTGCCGATCATCCCGGCTATCGTCGCCTCCGGCCTGTTGATGGGCCTTCTGGGGATGGTTAAAACGTACGGCTGGGTCGACCCGGGTAACGCCATCTACATCATGCTGGATATGTGCAGCTCAGCGGCGTTTATTATTCTGCCGATCCTGATTGGCTTCACCGCCGCCCGCGAGTTCGGTGGTAATCCTTATCTTGGCGCGACGCTTGGCGGCATCCTGACTCACCCGGCGCTCACCAACGCCTGGGGTGTGGCCGCCGGTTTCCACACCATGAACTTCTTCGGCCTTGAGATTGCCATGATCGGCTATCAGGGCACGGTGTTCCCGGTGCTGCTGGCGGTGTGGTTTATGAGCATCGTTGAGAAACAGCTGCGTCGCGTGATCCCCGATGCACTGGATCTGATCCTGACGCCGTTCCTGACGGTGATCATTTCCGGTTTTATCGCCCTGCTGATTATCGGCCCGGCTGGTCGCGCGCTTGGCGACGGTATTTCGTTTGTCCTTAGCACCCTGATTACCCACGCCGGTTGGCTGGCCGGACTGCTGTTTGGCGGTCTCTATTCGGTTATCGTCATTACCGGTATTCACCACAGCTTCCACGCCATCGAAGCGGGACTGCTGGGCAACCCATCCATCGGCGTCAACTTCCTGCTGCCGATTTGGGCGATGGCCAACGTCGCTCAGGGCGGTGCTTGTCTGGCGGTGTGGTTCAAAACGAAAGATGCCAAAATCAAAGCCATTACCCTGCCCTCGGCGTTTTCTGCCATGCTCGGCATCACCGAAGCGGCGATTTTTGGTATTAACTTACGCTTTGTAAAACCGTTTATCGCAGCCCTGATTGGCGGCGCGGTGGGCGGCGCGTGGGTGGTATCCATGCATGTTTACATGACCGCGGTGGGCCTGACGGCTATCCCTGGCATGGCTATCGTGCAGGCCAGCTCGCTGCTGAACTACATTATCGGGATGGTTATCGCCTTTGGCGTCGCCTTTGTCGTCTCCCTGGTACTGAAATACAAAACGGACGCTGAATAATGTCACATCCATCACGCCTGCCTGCGATTTTGCAGGCTGTTATGCAGGGCCAGCCGCGCGCGCTGGCCGACAGCCACTATCCCCGCTGGCACCATGCGCCGGTGACCGGGCTGATGAACGATCCCAACGGCTTTATTGAATTTGCCGGACGTTATCACCTGTTTTATCAGTGGAACCCGCTCGCCTGCGATCATAAGTTCAAGTGCTGGGGGCACTGGAGCTCTGCCGACCTGCTGCACTGGCAACATGAGCCGATCGCGCTCATGCCGGATGAAGAGTATGACCGCAACGGCTGCTACTCCGGAAGCGCCGTGGATAGTCAGGGCACGCTCACCCTGTGCTATACCGGCAACGTAAAATTTGACGACGGCAGCCGAACCGCGTGGCAGTGCCTGGCGACGGAAAATGCCGACGGCACGTTTACCAAACTCGGCCCGGTATTACCGCTGCCGGAGGGCTATACCGGCCACGTGCGTGACCCGAAAGTCTGGCAGCACGAAGGTCGCTGGTACATGGTGCTGGGCGCACAGGATTTGCAAAAGCGTGGCAAGGTGTTGTTATTCAGCTCAGCGGACCTTCATGAGTGGACGAGTCAGGGCGAAATCGCCGGTTATGGCATCAATGGCCTGGACGACGCGGGCTATATGTGGGAATGCCCGGACCTGTTTGCCCTCGGCGACCAGCATGTCCTGATTTGCTGCCCGCAGGGCGTGCCTCGTGAGAAAGAGCGCTATCTCAACACCTACCCGGCAGTGTGGATGAGCGGCGATTTCGACTACCACCGCGCGGCCTTCGGGCATGGCGAACTGCACGAATTGGACGCAGGGTTTGAGTTCTACGCCCCGCAAACCATGCTTACCAGTGATGGCCGCCGTCTGCTGGTCGGCTGGATGGGCGTGCCGGAGGGCGAAGAGATGCTTCAACCGACCCTCACCAACGGCTGGATCCATCAGATGACCTGCCTGCGTGAGCTGGAGTTTATCGATGGTCAGCTATACCAACGTCCTCTACGAGAGCTGAGCGCCCTGCGCGGCGAAGCGCACGGCTGGGCAGGGAACTCCCTGCCGCTGGCACCGATGGAAATCGTTCTACAAACCACTGGGGACGATATTTTGAGCCTCGATTTTGACGGCGCATTAATCCTTGAACGCGATGCCAGCGGGATCCGCCTGGCCCGACCCAGTCTGGCCAGCGACGAGAAGCATTATCGTTACTGGCGCGGAGACGTCCGCTCGCTGCATATTTTCATCGACCAGTCTAGCGTGGAGATTTTCATCAACGGCGGCGAAGGAGTGATGAGCTGCCGCTACTTCCCGGCCTGTTCAGGGCAGCTAATGTTCTCTGGCATCACACCGGACGCATTCTGCTACTGGCCGCTGCGAACTTGCATGGTAGAATAAGCGTTTTGCCTCAAGCTCATGGCGTCGTAATGAAAACTAAACGCGTAACCATTAAAGATATCGCCGAACAGGCTGGCGTCTCAAAAGCGACCGCCAGCCTAGTACTGAACGGTCGTGGTAAGGAGCTGCGTGTGGCGCAGGAAACGCGTGAGCGAGTACTGGCGATTGCCCGTGAGCAGCACTATCAGCCAAGCATTCACGCCCGCTCGCTGCGCGACAACCGCAGCCACACCATCGGACTGGTGGTGCCGGAGATCACCAACCACGGCTTTGCGGTCTTTTCACATGAGCTGGAAATGCTGTGCCGCGAAGCAGGCGTCCAGCTATTGATCTCTTGTACTGATGAAAACCCCGGTCAGGAGAGCGTGGTGGTCAATAACATGATTTCCCGCCAGGTTGACGGTCTGATCGTCGCTTCATGTATGCACAACGATGCCGACTATCTTAAGCTCAGCCAACAACTGCCAGTAGTGCTGTTTGACCGTTGTCCTAATGAAAGCCTGCTGCCGCTGGTGATGACTGATTCGATTACCCCAACGGCGGAACTGATTTCCCGCATTGCACCTAAGCATAGCGATGAGTTCTGGTTTTTAGGCGGTCAGTCGCGTCTGTCGCCTTCACGCGATCGTCTGACCGGCTTCACGCAGGGTTTGGCTCAGGCGGGTATTGCACTGCGCCCGGAATGGGTGATTAACGGTAACTACCACCCGAGCTCAGGCTATGAGATGTTCGCCGCACTCTGCGCGCGACTTGGGCGGCCGCCTAAGGCGCTGTTCACTGCCGCCTGTGGACTGCTCGAAGGGGTACTGCGCTATATGAGCCAGCACCATTTACTCGACTCAGATATCCATCTGACGAGCTTTGACGATCACTATCTTTATGATTCGCTGTCGCTGCGTATCGATACCGTACAGCAGGATAACCGCCAGTTGGCCTGGCACTGCTATGATCTGATAAGCCAATTGATCGAGGGCGATACGCCCGAAACGCTACAACGCTACCTGCCCGCAACGCTGCAGTTTAGGCATCAGTAATAACTGAGCATTTTTGAATACCCTACGTGTGCTTCCGGTGAACTCACATTGACAGGTCGCTGAGACCTGTATCAGGTTTTCGGGGAGGCGTTCGTCAGGTGGTGAAGTACTGAGTAAGGTTTTTCGCGCCTGTAGCGCAGGAACTGAGTCAGGTGTGTGGTCGCTCTGAAGCCATGTGCTATGCGGGGTGTCGCTATTTACGTTGTCAGGTACGCATGTCCTTAGTGCGGACATCGGGAGCTTTCTGTCAGACGTTGTCCCCGAAGCTGAACCCTGGCAGAGGCAGTAACGCGTCCAGCTCTTCTTCCGGCCAGCCCGGTAACCGTTGCAGAACATCCGTCAGCCAGGCATGTGGATCAAGGCCATTCATTTTCGCCGTTTCCAGCAGACTCATTATTCTGGCTGCGCGCTCGCCCGCCACAGCCGAACCAGCGAAGAGCCAGTTTGAACGCCCCATCACCACCGGCCTGATGGTTCTCTCGCAGCGATTGTTGTCCAGTGGCAACGCGCCATCCTCCAGGAAGCAGCTGAGGGCAACCCGTCGTTTCAGCGCATACGCGATCGCTTTTCCCAGCGCTGAGTTCTCCGGGCATGCATTTTTCTGCTGCTCCAGCCATTGCCACAACTTTTCCAGCACCGGGCGTGCATAGCGCTGCCGCCACTGCCGGATCTTTTCCACTGGCCTGTGGCGGATCTTCTTTCCAGCCGGTACAGCCCGGCGATCTGCCTGACGGCCATTTCGGCCCGGGGATCTTTACTCGCTTTATAAAGGTCGGCGAAGTTTCTGCGGGCATGTGCCCAGCACCCCGTCAGCACGACCCCTTTGTTCTGCCCGGCCAGCGTTTCATACGCCGGATATCCGTCAACCACCAGGTTTCCGGCCCAGTCTTTCAGGTATTCCGCCACGTATCTGCTGCTCCGGCCAGGCTGACTGTCGAAGCAGACGATAGCTGGGCCACTTTTTCACCGCTGACATAAGCCCACAGATAGCCGGCGCGGGCTTTGCCGCCCTTTCTTGTGTCCAGGATTTGCAGAGGCGTTTCATCAGCATGCAGCACATCGCGTGTCAGCAGTATCCGGTGCAGTGATTCTGCCAGTGGCATCAGCGCTACCCCCGCACGGCCGACCATATCGGCCATCGTGCTGACGGGAAGATGGATATCTGAACGTGCCAGAACCGGCTGCTGGCGGTACAGAGGCATATGGTCGCAGTGCTTGCTGATCACTACCTGGGCGATGAGTGACGGCTCTGCGACACCTTTTGGGATAATGTGTGCAGGCATATCACCGCTGACCACCCGCTGGCAACAGGTGCAGCCATACTGCGGACGAACGTACCGGTTAACCACGACGCGGGCCGGGATATATTCCAGCTTTTCGCTCACTTCATCACGGATGTGGCGCAGTGCGCCCTGACAGTCAGGGCAGCTTTCGGTTGAGGCCGGTTCGATGGTCTTTGTGACACGCGGAAGATGAGCCGGGAGAGGTTTTCGCGCCGGGCGCTCCAGGGCTTCTTTTTCTTCGGCCGGGAGCAGTGTGTCCAGTTGCGCTTCAACAGCAGCGATATCCGCATCCATATCCTCTTCGAACAGGGAGCGTTGCATGCCGGCCAGTGTTTCGCCCTTTTTACCGAACCGTTGCTGGCGTGCCAGTTTCAGCGCTTCTTCCAGCAGAAGGATGCGTTGCTGAAGAGAGATATTCTGCTGCTGGAGTTTTTCTTGTTTTTCAGCGTTCTCAGACACGGCATTTTGCACCATGGCAAGTGCCAGAGTGCGAAGCTGTTCGATGTCGTTTGTGGTAGAGAGAACGGAGATATCCATGCGGGCTATTATACCGTACCCGGCATGGATAATCATTATTGTTCATAAGGTTATGGCGGGTTTTGATACAGATTCAGATGAGTTCCGGAAGACCCACTTTGCGAGGTCGTGGCCTTTTACCTGTTGCCAGTCAACGCCGCTGATAAGCCAGCTGAACTCATCGGGTGTCAGGCGCCAGGCGGCATCATTTGCCCGGGGCCAGCGGAAGTGGCCTTTGTGCAGGCGACGAACACACAGCCAGACACCATGTTTATCCCAGCGTAGCACTTTGATGCGCGAACGGGCTTTATTGGTGAAGACAAAGGCAGCCCCCTCATGCCAGGACGATTTGAGTTCATCCTGGACGTACTGCGTCAGCGTGTCGATGCCACGCCGCATATCAACGGGTTGAACGGCGAGGAAGACGTTTTCAGGTGTCAGCATATTTGAGGGCCCTGAAGACATCAGTCAGTTGTGAAGGATGGCAGCACATGCGTATTCCTCCGGGGAGAAAGAGGGTTACGGGCTCATTTACCTCAGGTAAAGAGGGTTCAGCAGGCGGGGTAGCTTCAGTGATATGTACGGGCAGCACAGCGGGTTCGCTGGCGCGTCGTTCGGCCTTTGCGACATCCTGCGGCCATTCACGAAAGGAAGTAAAGGGAATGTCGTTAAGTTCGCAGTACTGCTGGCGGGTAAGCCCACTGGCCCGC
This sequence comes from Citrobacter meridianamericanus, assembly GCF_041320245.1. NCBI lineage: Bacteria > Pseudomonadati > Pseudomonadota > Gammaproteobacteria > Enterobacterales > Enterobacteriaceae > Citrobacter > Citrobacter meridianamericanus. The sequence continues at coordinate 730,019 of NZ_CP101036.1, forward strand.
CAACTGGCGACATGTTGCTTTTTCTGTTCAATGAACCATCGCTGTCTCATCAGCAAATATCCTTCATCAGTGGAAGATGACGCTGATATTACCTGCTGAAATAATTAAGAAAATATGAGTTCACCGGATGCTTACTACCCTACAGAGGTGAAATCTGGTGCGAATCCAACAATTAAAAATCAATATTTGTAGTGATGTGATGCGGAAAGGTCTTCACTGCATCAGTAATCACACCAATCGGGTTAAACGGCAAACTGAGTGGTGGTAAAGACTGACACCGGCATTATTACTGTCACTGTGGAACATCACTCCGGCGGGTTTACCGCAAGCTTCCCACGCAATTTCCAGCGCTTTGATGTCAGCTTGCTGTCCGGTGAGAATGACATTGCCCAACCCTCAGGTTTCCTTGCGAACAGATCGAGAACAACAGCAAGGTAAGCCCAACGCTTGCCTGTCCAGAGTAGAGTAAGAGGCAGGGCGTAGTCGGACTATTTCCCTGCCTCTCCTCCCCGAACCGGACGTGCACCTTTCAGCGCATCCGGCTCTCCATTTAAATGCTGGCGAACGCCATTGCCACTTCTGTAAAGCGCGATGTATACGTGTTTCTGGTCTCCGTCCTCAGATAGGGATTACCTTCGGGTAGCCGCCAGCGGAACAGCTTCTTGCCTTGCCCCACCAACCGGTACAGTATTTCGCCGCTGAGCTTGCCGTGATTGGTTTTACCAAATAAAACCCACGTTTTGCTCTGACCCGGTTTCGGTGATTTACACCACCACCTCATCAGGGAAGCGATACCTGTACGGTATTTGCGGGCCAGCCAGTGAGCCAGCTTCCAGAACACGACACGGTCGATATAACTGAAGACTTTGGCCTTAAAATCAACGAACTGATAGAACATGGCCCAGCCTTTCAGTTTTCGGTTGAGTTGTTCAGCCATATCGACTTTGCTTTCACTGTAGTTGTGCGGCTTTCCCTGATACCAGCTGCCCGCTGGCGATATTGTCACTCATGGCGCTTACTGGCTGCTGATATCAAAAACCGGTGTTTCTCCGGCGATGACCGGGCCGGAGAACAGGGTTATCTCCTGGACACGGTCAGAGTCCGCCACAATCACCGGTGTCAGCGTGGACTGTGCTTTCTGCTGAAGTAACGCAAGGTCAAACCCGATGACGGGGTCACCGGTGCTGATCAGCTGGCCTTCCTGGGCAATACGCCGGAAACCCTCTCCCCTGAGGTCAACTGTGTTAATACCGAAGTGCACGAACAGTTCAGTGCCACTGTCGGTGCGGATGGAAAACGCGTGGTTTGTCTCCAGTATTTTACCGATAGTGCCGCTGACAGGAGCCATCAAGGTATCGCCGCCGGAAGGACGGATAGCAATACCATCCCCCACTATTTTCCCGGCAAACACAGCATCCGGAACCGTGTCCAGAGGGACAATTTCACCGGACAGCGGTGCCATCACGCTGGTGACTTCCGCCGGTTTCTCATTTTCACTTATCAGTTGTTTAATCCTGCCCAGTAATCCCATTGTGCTTTCCTTCATTACGGGTGAACCGAAAGTACTGCCGTCACCGACGGCAGTGGAATTATTTCAGGCCAGCGTCCACAGTGAGCCGTCCGTCAGCACAGCCTCGCCGTGAGCTGCATATAGCGACAACCGGCGGGTTCCGGGCTGCGGGTAAATACGGCTGGACAGGGTGGCATCGCCATCGTTAACGAACACTTCCACCGATGAACGGTCCAGGAAAACCCGTAGCGTCAGATATTCTGCGCCAGGCAGCGCGATACTGCGGTAACCGTCCAGCCCCTCATCCGGGTAGTGACGCCAAAGCACCAGCCGTCCTGCCTGGTTATCCACATACAGCCGGAGCCCGTCTCCCAGGTGGATGCCGTAATGCTCTGCCTGACTGTCGAGGGTATGCCACGTCAGCACCAGTTCCACGGCCTGTGCGTCCTCAGCCAGCAACTGCGTGCCACTGAGCCTTACAGGGTGTAACGGCTGGCACGTCCCGCGAAGGGATTCGGCTTCGCGAACCGGACGCTGACACAGACGACCATGGCGTTCAAAAAGTTCCCTCGGCAGGGTCAGACATCCGGCCCAGGCCTCACGCTTTGTAGGCATCGGGGAGTCCCACATATTCATCCAGGCCATGATGATGCGCCGTCCGTCCTCCGCGACCAGGGACTGCGGGGCATAAAAATCATGACCGTGATCCAGTTCTTCAAATGCCCCGCTCAGGGCAAAGGCGGCCCCCGGCTGCCAGTGACCCGGTAAAACTCCGCTCTGAAAGCGGTTGCGGAACCGGTATCCGCCGGGCGTCATCCCCTGCGGGGAGAACATCAGCCAGTGATGGTCGCCACAGCGGAAAAAGTCCGGACATTCCCACATATAGCTTTCTCCGGCTGCCGACTGCGCTAGAACCCGTTCCTGGCGCCAGTCCCGCAGGGATGTGCCGCGATACAGCAGCACCTGACCGGTGTCAGAGGTATCCCGCGCGCCGATAACCATCCACCAGTATCCCCCTTCCCGCCAGACCTTCGGGTCACGGAAATGCATGATGCCTTCCGGTGGCGTCAGCACGCAGCCCTGCTTCTCAAAGTGAATGCCGTCACGGCTGGTTGCCAGACACTGGACTTCGCGGATGATGCTGTCATCCCCCCGATCCTCCAGACAGAGATGACCGGTGTAGATAAGCGACAGCACGCCGTTGTCGTCCACTGCGCTGCCGGAAAAACAGCCATCCCGGTCATATTCATCACCGGGTGCCAGCGCAACCGGCTCATGCTGCCAGTGCAGCATGTCCGGACTGGTGGCATGTCCCCAGTGCATCGGCCCCTGATGTTCACTTGCCGGATGGTGCTGAAAGAATGCGTGATAGCGACCGCTGAAATAAATAAGCCCGTTCGGATCATTCATCCATCCGGCAGGTGGAGCCAGATGAAAAACCGGGTACCAGGTATCACCACGACGGGCGCGGAGTGTATCAAGTGCAACCTGTGCAGAGGCAAGACGCTGTTTCATAAGCGAACCTCCGTCTGTGCTGTAGCGGTTTCTGCTGACGGGGCAGCCGTTTTACGGGTACTGCTCAGGGTGAAAGCCGATAACACGGTGACCGCAAGGACAATACCGCCCAGAACCAGATAGGTGTTCTGGAACCCCATGCGGTCATACAGGTGACCTGCAAAGGTTGAGAGGAATATCGCCGCCAGTTGTTTGGAGAACTGAAAGCCAATCAGATAAATGGTGGCCGACAGCCGGGTATCAAACACGCCGGTGATATACTTGAACGCACCAACCAGCAGGAATGGGACTTCAAGGGCATGCAGCATTTTCAGGCTCACCACTTCAGTAGCCGTGGTGGCAAAGGCCGACCCTGTGATGCGGATGGTCATAATCAGACCCGCGACAAGCAGTGTGTTTTTGGCACCAATGCGGTTGATTATCCAGGGGAGCAGAACATGATGATGGCATTGCAAATCTCGCCAGCCGTGGTGGCAAAACCAAATGCCCGGATCCCCGCCTGCGGCGTGTCAAAAAATGCACGGAAGAACGTGGCAAACTGCTGGTCAAACACGTCATAGACGCAGGCCACCCCAATCATGTAAAGCACGAACATCCACATCTGACGCATACGAAACAGACTGAACACCATTCCGGCGGAAATCACGGGCGAGTTGGCACCCAGCGCATTCATGACCATCGCTGTCTGACTGGTTCCGGGACGCGCCAGCGCCACCAGAAGGACCAGCAGCAATGCGCAGCCGGACCCCATCCAGAATACCAGGGACGGATCCACGTTGAAAAGCAGCCCTGCCGTGGTGGCACACAGCGCCCAGCCCAGACAGCCGAACATCCGGGCCTTACCGTATTCAAATCCGCTGCTGCGGCTGACACGTTCAATATAGGCTTCGATGGCACCGGCTCCCGCAGAAAAAACGAAGCCGATAAAAATCCCGCCGCTCAGTGCTCCGGCCCAGATGTTGAACCGCAGCAGCGGCGCAAAAACGTACAGAAAGAACGGTGCAAACAGGACCAGCAGCAGGCTGATGATCCACATCAGGTGTTTTTTCAGGCCAAGACGGTCTGAGATGACCCCCAGCAGCGGCTGGAAGCTGATGGCAAACAGGGAGAGGCATGAAAAAACAATCCCGGTATCCGTTTTACTCAGCCCCACAATGTCTGACAGCCAGACGGGCAGAAACGGGAAACAGGTTGCCATGATGAAAAAGTAGAGAAAAAGAACAGACCAAATATCCAGAAATCGGGGTTTTTATGAGTACTGACAGTATTCATTATTGTTATCCTCACGGGACTGAGTGCAGGGAGCCGTGACCGGCTCCGGTCCTTTTATGCCAAACGTTCAAGGGCAATCAGCATGGCGCTTTCCGGATCCAGTACGGGAAGCTGAATACCGGCCTGCGCCAGCCATTCCCCACTGATGTCGGAGGTCTGGTTCATCCAGCCGGGCAGCCTGCGCATGGTATGCCCGCCTTCACCGACCAGCTGAATATCCGGATGGTCAACAACACGAAGCCGGTAACGGGCCTGTGGTGCCAGCCCCGGAAAACGTAGAGCACCCGGCAGGGTGTGATCCGGCATGGCAAGCTGGCTCACCAGGAAGAGCGCCTGCGACTGATCCGGGCTGACCACCCCTGCACCTGTGTCGCCGCATCCGGCATATCCACCCGCCATAGGGTGCCCGTGTGGATAAGCTGCCGCCATTCTTTGTAGAGCGAGGCATAGCGGCGGTAACCGGCGGATTCCTCTTCTCCGGCCGTTACCGGATCCAGCTCCAGTCCCATATGACCGAACAGGGCCGTCAGACCGCGAAAGGCAATGCTGTGCTGCCGGAAGGTGGCATGGCAGCGATGATGACCGATGTGTGCCCCCATAACCTCCGGCGGGAAAAAGTAACTCATGCCACGCTGTATGGTGCAGCGCTCCAGGGCGTCATTGTTGTCAGAAGCCCAGAAGCGGTGCGTGCGGGTCAGAACCTCAAAGTCGATACGTCCACCGCCGGAAGCGCAGGACTCAAACTCAACACGGGGAAAACGTTCGCGCAGGAGATCCAGCAGCCGGTAAAACTGACGGGTCTGCGCGTCCGCCGCCGCCCGACCTTCATGCCCGGCCTGGACCAGCTCGCGGTTCATGTCCCATTTCACATAGTCAACTGGGTGTTCGCCCAGCAGCCATAAACAGCGTTCATAAATGTAAGCAAAGGCCTCAGGAATGTTCAGGTTGAGAACATACTGATGTCTCCCGGTTGGTTGTGTGTACCCCGGCATTGACAGTATCCAGTCAGGATGGCGGCGAAAGAGGTCAGAGTCCGGGTTAATCATTTCCGGTTCCACCCAGATACCGAACTCCATGCCGAGTGATTTCACATGGTTAATCACCGGCATCAGTCCGTCCGGATACTTCTGTTCATCCAGATACCAGTCGCCCAGAGCCGCATGGTCATCATTGCGCCCCTTAAACCAGCCGTCGTCGATAATGAAACGTTCAACGCCAAGCGCTGCCGCACGTCCGGCCATCTGCATGATGTAGTTCGGGTCGTGGTCAAAATAAATACCTTCCCAGGTATTGAGGTGCACCGGACGGGGTTTCTGCTCAGGAAAACGGATGATTTCATCGCGCAGAAAACGGTGGTACTGCTGACTCATACCATTGAGCCCCTCCGGGGAATAGCTGGCGTACAGCCACGGCGTGTACACGGTCTCATCCTTCTTCAGGGCTTTTTCTCCGGGCATCCACAGTGCTTCCGCCTGGAGGTAACGCCGTCCGTCAGTTTTGACCTCACATTTCATGCGATGGTTGCCACTCCAGCCCAGATGTACGGCCCACACCTCGCCCTGCTGTTCTGAGAAACCGGGGGCACCGGCAATCAGTGCCGGAAAATGCTCATGGGACGTGCGGCCCCGGCGGTTCTCCAGCACAAAACCGTCATGTGTGAGACGGACCCTGTGCGGCTGAAACTCACGAGTCCAGCGTCCGTGGAAGGCCATGACTTCCTCTGCCCTTTCAGCCACAGGGAGCGTGATGGCGAAGCGGTTCACCTGCCAGTCCCCTTCACGGAGGTTCGTCAGGGCATGACGCATCTTCAGCACACCGGACGATGTCAGCACCAGTTCACTGACCATGCGCAGACCCGCCACTGCATCCTCACTGGTCAGGGTGAGTGATTCTCCGGCCTGTACCACGCTGATGGTACGGAACACAGGGGACGCATCCAGCCCGTTGCGGTGTCCCTCCAGCCCCGGCGAGCCAAAAAGTCCCGCGCCGTTTTCGGCCATCAGCGTCAGTGGGGTGTCGGTATCCAGACGACCATTCGCAACCGGCCTTTCCAGGCTGATACAATCATCCGGTGAAAAGTGTTTCAGGGTGGATCCCCACCAGACAATCTCTGCATACGGGTGGGTTTTAATAATCAGGTCTGAGTGGGGACTGGTCAGCCTGCGGTACATCGGTTCCATAAGACATCTCCGTTTTCGTGTATGCCTTACTGTTGATCCGAATCGTTTCGGATAGCAACCGAAACGATTCGGATTTGTGAGCGGGATTAAAAATCAGGCGGAGGGAGCAAGCGTTGTCTTGCCAGGATGAAATTCCGGCTGCCAGAGTACTTGTAGCATTTCAGGTGAAACATTCGTGACCAGCTGGCGTATCATGTCGGCAATCTGACGACCGACGCGATGTCGTGTTGACTGAAGAACTGCAGCCACATCCTGTTCAATAATACTGTCCTGCGGCAGACCATCATAAACCACAAGAGAGACGGCATCCTCTCCGGACAGATGACCGGATAACTGCAGCGACATGGCCGCGCCATCACCGATCAGGTCACTGTCGGTAATAATGGCCGTCGGGGGAAGCGGAAGTGACATTAACTCAGTCACTGCCTGGAAACCTGAGCGTCGGGTGGGAGAGACCCGGCGTAGCCAGGTCTCAGGCAGACCATGTTCACTCAGGGCATCGCGCCATCCCTGACGTCGTGCAGTGACATAGGCACGGGAGTTGTCCTCACTCAGCAGGGCAATTCGCTGATGGCCCAGGGCAATCAGGTGCTGTGTGGCCTGCCAGGTTCCTGCATGGTTATCAAAGTCAAACCAGGCACAGGGAAGACCGGACGGCACCTGACCGAGTGCCAGAAACGGAATACCGGCCTCCTGCAGGTGTGTAAGACGCGGGTCATTATCCATCGTGTGCGCCACGATAAGGGCATCAACCCGGCGGCTTTCGACCAGACGCATATAGCTGTGGCTGTCAGCCCGTTCATCATCGGCTATCAGCAGTAAGTCAATATCATGGCGGGCCAGTTCCCGGCTGATACAACTGACCATATCCACAAACACACTACTGCTGAACAGTACAGCATGTTCAGGGAAGACCAGGCCGACCGCATCGGTTTTACCGGTTTTGAGACGTCTTGCCAGGGTATTCGGGCGATAACCACGACGCCGAGCTTCCGCTTCTACACGTGCACGGGTCGAAGCGGAAACGTCCGAAAATCCGCCAAGCGCCCGGCTGACTGTGGTGACAGAGATCCCGAGTTCGGCGGCGATAGCCTTGAGTGACATATTTTCTCCTGCGGATAACTGAACAGCCCTGTCCCTGATGCGGGTGATCCGGGCAACAAACCTGACAGAGACGCCTGCATAAGTGGTCGCGCTGTACCAGTATGAGCCTCCATCATCCTGATTTGTGTATTAACTTTCAATACCGGAGGACGATTTGATTACCGGTTGTTAGCAGGAGTGCGAATATTAGACCGACGGTGGAGATCTAAGACTCAGTGAGCATAGCGATACACTATATTACTGTAATTAAGCCAGTAAACTTCCTGTTCACTGGCTTAAACGCTAATGATGTATGCAGTTGAACAAGCTTTTAAACTAATGATTAATTGATATACTATTATCGTTAGCATTACCCGAACGCCGTATTTACGGTTATTTATTGGTAAGTGCTACGTTCCATGGCAAGAGTTCATCAACAGGTTGGAAGGCCATTCCGGCAAAACTCTCAGTATATGGCGCAGATACCATTCAGACAGCAGGTCCCGCTCAGCCCGTACAGTAGAGCGCCGTTCACTACCGTAATCGCTACCGAAGAACACATTGATTGCCCCTCAATAATCCTGCTGTTAACATCAAAATTGTTGGTCGGGCTCGATTTATTTAATTGTGTAAACAGGGCCTGGCTTTGTTGAATAAATCAGATTTCTGGTAAGTCTCCCCGTAGCGGGTTGTGTTTTCAGGCAATACGCACGCTTTCAGGCATACCTGCTTTCGTCATTTTGTTCAGCGCTCGTACCAGGGCCATAGCCTCCGCAACCTGACCATCGTAGTCACGCAGCGTCAGTGAACCCCCGAACAGCTCTTTTACCCGGTACATCGCCGTTTCCGCTATCGAGCGACGGTTGTAATCTGTTGTCCATTTCCACCGCGCATTACTCCCGGTCATTCGCTGATTAGCCACTGCACGGTTACGGTCTGCATATTCACCGGGCCAGTAACCCGCACCTTTTCGGGGCGGGATAAGCGCGCTGATTTTCTTACGCCGCAGTTCATCGTGACATAGCCGGGTATCGTAAGCGCCATCGGCGGCGGCTGACCTGATTTTCCGGTGGGTTTGCCGGATTAACCCGGGGAAGGCCTCTGAGTCCGTAACGTTGTTCAGCGACAGGTCAGCGCAGATGATTTCATGTGTTTTACTGTCAACGGCGAGATGCAGCTTACGCCAGATACGGCGGCGTTCCTGGCCATGCTTTTTGACTTTCCACTCGCCTTCACCGAAGACCTTCAGCCCGGTGGAATCAATTACCAGGTGTGCGATTTCACCCCGGGTGGGCGTTTTGAAACTGACATTAACCGACTTTGCCCGCCTGCTGACACAGCTGTAATCCGGGCAGCGTAGCGGAACGTTCATCAGAGAAAAAATGGAATCAATAAAGCCCTGCGCAGCCCGCAGGGTCAGCCTGAATACGCGTTTAATGACCAGCACAGTAGTGATGGCAAGGTCAGAATAGCGCTGAGGTCTGCCTCGTGAAGAAGGTGTTGCTGACTCATACCAGGCCTGAATAGCTTCATCATCCAGCCAGAAAGTTATGGAGCCACGGTTGATGAGGGCTTTATTGTAGGTGGGCCAGTTGGTGATTTTGAACTTTTGCTTTGCCACGGAACGGTCTGCGTTGTCGGGAAGATACGTGATCTGATCCTTCAACTCAGCAAAAGTTCGATTTATTCAACAAAGCCTTAACAGCGCAATATCAGCACTTGCACCCAGCCAGTCATTGACTGTATCCTCACCAGTCTTATATTTTGTCATCAGATTGGCAAAAGAGGCAGGCGCACCAAATTTACCACTTACAATATTTGAAAAATCACTGTAAAGCGGGAAAACTTTCTTCAATACAAGAGAGTTGAAAGTTTGAACTTTATTTATCAAGGAATTCCATTCCTCAGTGAAATTATTCTCGTTATTAGGCTCTCTTTTCAATGGGTTACTCATTGCAGCTCCCCTCTTGAAGAAATAATATTAAATATTGCAGTTGAATTATATAAAATAATCACCCCGACGATGGCAATACATTCCCAATTTTGTATCTTTATTATTTTTTGATCGTTTTCGCTGATGTGATTATATTTACTAATAATATTGTTGTGTTTTATTTTTACTGGTAGGGCTTCATTACTTAAAAAGTAAAAGCGAACCAGTGAAATCATAGCAATCATAAATGAAGGGATTGCAATTAAAATAAATGGATAACTATTATAATATGAATATAAATAAAATCCTATTAATTGTGATAAGCAACCAATTATTATAAGGCGGTATAATTTTTGATTGTAATAATTCACTTTGCGTTGTAATTCTTCGATGGATTCGTCTTCATTATTTTCCATACCATGACTCCGCATTTTTTATGTTCTTGGAAGTCCCTTCATTAACGTTAACCGTCAAATGGATGACTTCATTCTCTGTTTATATGTTTATATAATTTTTTACATACTGGTATGCTTTTTTGTGTTGGCCTGTGGCAACCATTCCTGCTACTGACAACGGACTGATTATGATGTTAACAAAACAGACTTCGGCTAAAATCCGGCTGACGGATAAAAAATTGATCAGCATAATCCCTCCCGTAAACCATGCTTTTCAATTATTCTGAGATACGATTTCTGTAGGTATTCAAATTACCGCGTCGGCACTAAACTTCATAGACAGCCGCACTAAAATCAGATTTTCTGAAATAGAGGCGCAGCAGAGCGCTCCCCCTGACATATTGTCTGCAGGCAATGGCCGGGTGTTGCTCCCCGGACATCAGCCCACATCACATATCTTTTCTCTGTCTTTGAAGCATTTCTGCTGGAACTGGCTCGTTGGTCACCACAACATGAAGAGATTTGCACAACGACTGGAACAGAATATCCGTGAAGAAGGGGCGAGGAAGGTATCCAGCGTGGTGAATAACGGGGCGAACAGAGAGGCATCGGGAAAGGTAAGCGCAAAGCGACTCTGAAAATTACCCGCACAATGCTGCAAAACGGCATCGACCGCAACACGGTGATGACTATGAGCGGTCTGACTGAAGAAGATCTGCAACGCATCACCCACTGACATTGTCGGGTTGTCTTCGTGCACCTCGTTCCCCATATTTTTAATATCTTGCCAGTCAGGTCAATCAGCGCAGATAGTCACCACTCACCACTCACCAATATCCAGCACGCTTTTCAGCAGACATATACAGTTTACCGACACCGACGGTTGGATCTGACACAGAGACATGATTCGACCACTGGTTATACCCTTCGATTAAAAGTCAAAGCAGGTACATTGCCATATTTACTTATTCCTAATTTGTATAGAATAAATATCCATAACCATTAATAATCATTAGAAACTCTTAACGAATAGCTTCTACAAACTTTCATGGTTGAGTTTTGCTTATTATACAAAAAAAATTTTAATCTCATGTAATAAAAGACATTAAAAATTAATTTCACAATTTTAAGATTTATTAAATTTTGAGATTTATGCAACTGATTTACTTAGGGAAGGTGCGAACAAGTTCCTGATATGAGATCATCATATTCATCCGGAGCGCATCCCAGAGGGACATCATGAGCCATCAACTCACCTTCGCCGATAGTGAATTCAGCACTAAGCGCCGTCAGACCCGAAAAGAGATTTTCCTCTCCCGCATGGAGCAGATTCTGCCATGGCAGAATATGACCGCTGTCATCGAGCCGTTTTATCCCAAGGCGGGCAATGGCCGACGGCCCTATCCGCTGGAGACCATGCTGCGTATTCACTGCATGCAGCATTGGTACAACCTGAGCGACGGTGCCATGGAAGATGCCCTGTACGAAATCGCCTCCATGCGCCTGTTTGCCCGATTATCCCTGGATAGCGCCCTGCCGGATCGCACCACCATCATGAATTTCCGCCACCTGCTCGAGCAGCATCAACTGGCCCGTCAATTGTTCAAGACCATCAATCGCTGGCTGGCCGAAGCAGGCGTCATGATGACCCAAGGCACTTTGGTGGATGCCACCATCATTGAGGCACCCAGCTCTACCAAGAACAAAGAGCAGCAACGCGATCCGGAGATGCATCAGACCAAGAAAGGCAATCAGTGGCACTTTGGCATGAAGGCCCACATTGGTGTCGATGCCAAGAGTGGCCTGACCCACAGCCTGGTCACCACCGCGGCCAACGAGCATGACCTCAATCAGCTGGGTAATCTGCTTCATGGAGAGGAGCAATTTGTCTCAGCCGATGCCGGCTACCAAGGAGCGCCACAGCGCGAGGAGCTGGCCGAGGTGGATGTGGACTGGCTGATCGCCGAGCGTCCCGGCAGGGTAAAAACCTTGAAGCAGCATCCGCGCAAGAACAAAACGGCCATCAACATCGAATACATGAAAGCCAGCATCCGTGCCAGGGTGGAGCACCCGTTTCGCATCATCAAGCGGCAGTTCGGCTTCGTGAAAGCCAGATACAAGGGGCTGCTGAAAAACGATAACCAACTGGCGATGTTATTCACCCTGGCCAACCTGTTTCGGGTGGACCAAATGATACGTCAGTGGGAGAGATCTCAGTAAAAACCGGAAATAACGCCAGAAATGGTGGAAAAAATAGCCTAAATAGGCTGATTCGATGTGTTTGCGGGAAAAAAATCGGCCCAGATCCGCGAAATTTTAATCAGCGAGTCAGCTTGGGAAGAAATGACCTGCTTATTCGCACCTTCCTTAGTGTTTTGTTTGGAGAGCTTTCAATTTAAATATTTACTTAATATTAGTGAATTTTATATATAAAAATCATTTGTTGTGATGATAAAAAATTTTAATTATGGTCATTGCTCTTTAAATATTAGGATTAAATCCAGAAGAAAATTAAGCGCGTACATTTAATAAGGATTGAAATTCAGAGGGCTTGTCCTCGATTCGATTCGTTGGTTTTGCTCTTCCTACTGTAAGTATGGACAAAAAAAACCAGCAGAGCAGAGTCGGATACATCGGGTCAACCTGGAGATTACGCTATGGCGTCGAAATATGCTGATGGGATAGAAAGCCATTACATACCCGGGACACTAAAACCGGGTTATACAGATGCTTCGCACTTCCGCCTTCTTATCTCAGTGAGCATGATCAGGAAAGAAAACATGCTGCATGCGCTGGAGGAGGTACTGGTCAGGGGCGTCAGTCGCAAAGAGGCTTGCGAACGATACTGTGTGTCACAGAGTCAGTTCTCTTTGAAATTCAGACATCTGCAGATGGTAAGCCAGAATATAGTGAGAATGTATCCATATATAGCCCTGGAAGTACAGCGGGAAAATATATAGCACGTCTTGAAAATAGACGCTGATGCAATTGCTATATTTTTTTCAATTATTAGGCAGTAAGTGGGCCTGGTAGGTGTCCATATTTTGAATCTTTATTTTACGAAAGATGGTTTTTTATCTTTCGTGCGGTAGCTATGGTTTTAATCAGAGTGCGATACGTTAATGCCTCACACTATGAGGAACCATTTCCTCAATTTAAAGCAGGGATTGTTGGTATGAAGAATATGTTATTTCTTTTACTTTTTTGCTCTGTGGTGAGTGTTACCTCTGAGGTAAATGCTGCCGAGTCAGACTGTTTTGAACTGGCAGGACAGGATGCCAGAATAGAACCCGATTTACTCAGAGCTATTGCCTGGCACGAATCGAGACTCAATACCAAAGCGATTGGTGATAATGCTCTTGCAGGGTTTTCACCGGGTTTTGGTATCGGACTAATGCAAATTGACTCTCAGCATCTGGGATTTCTGTCTCAGTATGGTCTCGACAGTAAAAATTTAAGTGCTGATATCTGTCTTAACATCTATGCGGGAGCCTATTTTCTTGCGATAGCGTTTAACCGACTGGGCGACTCCTGGGAAGCGGTGGGAGCCTATAATGCAGGGTTTTCGAAAAGTCCAGCGCAGGAAAAAAGAAGGAGAGATTATATCAGGAGAATAAAATTATCATATAAAGAAATAAAGTTAACAGCAATTCATCGTGGCAGGTAGTTTGCTGACTATTAATACCGCTATGAGTAAATTACGCAGCGTAAACCAGTTTATCTGTTTCGTTACTGGAACAGTTAACTTTTCATGCCTGCGTGCATATAACCGAAACACGGAGTGTAAAATGCTTATTGTTTATAAAACGACACAAAAAATGAAAGCGAAAGCTATCAAGAAAATGAAGCAGATTGATGAACTGAAAAAACAGCGAGGTATGACATTACTCGAAATCATCATTGTTCTGGGTATTATCGGCACCATCGCAGCGGGTGTGGTTATTCTGGCACAACGTGCATTTGACAGCCGTACTGTTTCAGAAATCGTCAGTAACACCAACACCGTGCGTATTGCGGTGAAAGATGCTTATCAGCGTTCTGCTACTGGTTATCCGGTTCCGAATGGTGCAGCAACGCTTGCACTGAACCCGACCACCATTCGTACTCATGCAGCGGATCAGCCGATCGTTGCCAGCCTGGTACAGCTCGGTAAGTTGTCACTTGATGAAGCCCGCAACGGTATTTCCAATGATTATCTGAACATTGGTGGTGCGTTAACTGATGCCAGCCAGACGATCAGTAAAGGCTTCTTTATCGAACTTAACGGCTTAAGCCGCGATCAGTGCCGTAGTATCGTTTCACAGGTGGGTAACCAGTGGGATTATGTTGAAGTGTCCGCGACTTCAGCACCGGCAGGTACTTATGCCGTCACGGCAAAACCTGTTGATATGTCTACGGCTCCCACAACTAATATATTACGTAGTCTGAATGCTAATGGTAACGTGAGTATTTCCCCTAATGCTATTACTCAGGTATGTACCGATAATACGTCCAACGCTGTTATTTTAGGTAGCCGTTAATAAAATGCTCCATGCTTTTACCTGTAAAGGCATGGAGCCTGTTTTCTGTCGGGGTTTATTGTGAATAACAACAATATTCAGGGATACAGTCTTCTTGAAGTCATCATCGTTTTAGCCATTATCGGCGGCATTATGATGGGGATTGCCGGCTATATGAAAAAACAGGTGGAAACTGTCGCCCGGCAGAGTACAACGGATGCGTTAGCGACTGAAATTGCTGGCATGGTTAAATTTGTGCATGAAGATGAAATTTATCTCGATGCACAAACTGCACCGATTAAAAACCCGTTGTACGATATCGCCAGTATTGCAACCTATTCAGCAAGAACCGGGAATACCCAAATCACCGATGACGTGGCGACATCAGGTTTTTATAAGTGGGATGTAACGAATTCAGAGCGAGGATATTTTCGTGATGCCCGCTGTGCCGGTGACGGCGCAACGGCATCAGCCTTTCGCTTCGTCAGTGAGTATATCCCGTGCAAGGTTGACAGCGTATTACACTCGCAGGAATTTCGTCTGGAGCGTGTGGATCTGGTGGGTAATGCCACGACGCGTAGTATAGAACGTATTGATTTTTTTGTTGCTTATTATCCGGGTGTGTCAACGGATAATTTGTTTCTGGAAACATACATTAATGAAATTGAGACTTCATTCAAAAATAAAAAGCTGACTTATTCCAAAGCATTGCTGATAGAGCGAAGAAAATCGGAGCCGGACAAGACGAAATGGAGCCTGATGAGATCAAATACCACGACGCCTGTGGAGAGGATCAGTTTAGGGCAGATGGCCAACAGCCTGGATAAGTTCAGAAATAACAACGCCACGGATTATGGCATCCGTTTCAGCTTTATCGTGGGGGATGGACAATATCTAAAATCAGACGGTAGCGTAGGTGCTGACAAGTTGTGCTGGAACGCGCAGACAAAAATGTCAGGGCCTTGTCTGCACAGCACCCCTGATAATGACAATCAATTATTGCTGTCTACAGCGACAGCAAATACAAATACCGCAGCGTCCTTATGTTGGGATCAGAAAACTGGCACCAGTCGGATATGTATTTCACCTAATGCAAACAACACCGGGCTACAAATCCGGGATGAAACCACAACGCCGGGCGCGCCAGGCGAGACCGCCACGCTGATGGCTAACGTGGTAGTTAAAGATCAAAATGGCGAACTGACGACCATTCCGAAAGTGAGCTATCTGAGTTTCAAAGGAAATGGCCCCGATATTGTCCAGGGGGCTGGCTACAGTGGCAATATTACCAGCGCCATTGAAAGAAACGGGCTTATCTTCGTCCCTTTGCAAACCTGTCCATTGAACCCGGAAGATACGCAAAACAGAAGTCGATTGTTTCCCCGTCTCTCAGTGGCCATCTCATCGGTGGTACCTGAAACGATGGATAACAATAATAATTTGCAAACGGATTTAACCAGGGAATCAACTAACCGGGCACGGGGAATAGACAATGTCGGGAAATTCGGCGGAGTTGCGTTACAGGTAGACCAGGTTGCGGCGGGTGTCATACAGGCGGGTCAGGCCGGCTGGGTTGTGACGGCCACAACGGGGAATTACGACGGTAACAATGGTCGTGCAAAAGTTTATATCAGTCCTAAATCGCTGTCGATTGTCGCCTTTATGTGGTGCAGTTCAGTAGAACAGCTATAAACAACTTTTCATGGATGTCGGGTGAGGTTCTTAATATTATGAATCATAAGTTTTCAGTTCTTGCGCTTATTTTTGGGAGCGCTCTGTTGTCATTTCACGCTCAGGCAGCTGAGCCGACAAACGGAATAAAACAGGGACGTAGTCCTTTTCAGGTCGACAATATCGCGAAACCCGGGAATACTGGCACGATTGCCCCTCCGGCAATGAAAGCTGCGCCTGTGAATACGGGAGCCGTTTCTTCACTGGTAATGAAAACCACGCCTGGGACCTACACACCATCGCCAGTTTATCTGACATTAAATCAGAATATGCTGCTCAGCCAGGAAATCCAGAAATGGGCAGTCAGTAATGGACTGAAGCCGCTGTGGAACAGTAATCGTGATTATATGATTTACAACACCATCAGTATTTCAGGGAAAACCATCGATGACACACTGACCCAGTTAGGACAGATATTTTCATCTGAACACTATGGGTTGGTAATAAAACTGTATGAAAAAAATAATGTCCTTGTTATCGATGCGCAATAAAGAGAATATAAAATGAATACTAAACTGACTCTTTTAACACTGGTATTGCTTTTACAGGGCTGTACGCAAGAATTTAATGAAAAATATAACCCTCAGACCTTGGTCAATTCTGACTCCGGGGTACAGAGTGGCGATGAGCTTAAACAGAGCCCGTTTATGAAGTATAAAACGGCTTTTCTGGGCAAGGCCGTTGACTACAGTGAGAAGAAACAGGCACTGCTGGCTAAATCAATATCAATCAATACCTTTGCACCAACCGAACTGGAGACCGTGTTTGATATTATCAACGCACAGTCGGGAACGAGCTATCGTATTGATCGCAGCATTCCTGGCAGTAATACCGAAATGGCGATTATCGAGCCGCATACCGTTAGCTTTACCGGGCGGTTTGATGAGTTCCTGAGGTATATATCTGCCCTCTATGATGTGAGTATCCAGGTTGTCGATGACCATATTATTGATGTTAAAGCCTACAATACCTATGCCATAAAGCTGGATTTCTATGGCAGCGATAATACCTTCGAAGCCAGTATGGATCTTTCCGGGAACGAAGCCACCGCTTCAGGCGGCGTCAAGGGGAAATCGGAGATCAAGTTTAAATCCACCTTCTGGGATGATGTGAAGGACATGGCCGAGAAATATGTCTCGAGCAAGGTGTATAACATCTTCAAGGATGCCTCTATTCTTACTTACAGTGGCCGCCCTTCAGAAAATGAGGTGTTGTCCCGCGTCTTAAAAGAATACCAGAGTTCAAACAGTCGCCAGTTTGTGGTGACGTATAAAATCTTTACTCTGGATAAGAGCAAGATAAAGAATCTGGGGGCAGGGGTAAATGCGTCCTATAAGAATGGCGGTACTTCTTTTGGCATTAATACCAGCCTGATGGACACGCTGACCGGTGGCCTATCGGTCGGGCGTGATTTCTACTCAGGGACGGATCCCAAACTGAATATCAGCGCAC
This sequence comes from Citrobacter meridianamericanus, assembly GCF_041320245.1. Taxonomy (NCBI): domain Bacteria; kingdom Pseudomonadati; phylum Pseudomonadota; class Gammaproteobacteria; order Enterobacterales; family Enterobacteriaceae; genus Citrobacter; species Citrobacter meridianamericanus. Next base: position 747,589 of record NZ_CP101036.1, read on the forward strand.
AACTGGATGCCGTGTATAACCTGACCGGTAGCAAGGTCCTGCAGAGTGGAACCTTTGTTACCCGCAATAACGTACCCGTCCCGCTGAACCTGACGCGTTCCCAGTATTTTGTCTCCGGACGCACGCAGACGACGAATTCGCTGACCTCGGTGGTGGATACCGAAATTGAAACCTCACAGATTATTACCGGTACCAGCTTCATCGTAACGCCGCGGGTGCTCTCTGACGGAAGAATTGAGGTGGCCAGCGGTTTTACGAAGCGATTCCTGAACTCCATTGATACGTTTGAGAAAGTGCAATTGCCGAATGTCACCACCACAGAAATGTTCAACACGTCGATCGTGACGCCGGGTGGGCTGCTGCTGGTCGGCAAGTACAACTCTAATGATGAATCTGACAACCAGTCAGCGATGCTGCTGGGGGGGAGTCTGAACCGCGATGATAAGGATTCCACCATTGTCATGATTGTGGGGATTGATTATTACCGGGCCCCTTTTATCGGGCAATAAAAAATGCTTATTCCTGAATTTAAAAAAAATAAAATGCAGATAAATGTGATGTGGACTTCTGATGTTGGTGCCTTCAGTACGCCTCACTATACAAAATGGTTAGCAGGTGTGCAGCGTCGTTACCGGAGTATTGAGTATATCGATAGTAACGGGATAAGACATAAAGGATTTATCCAGAATAATCTACAGTCCAATGAATCCTTTGCGGTATATGTGAAAGAGATTTATGGCGACGGATTTTACTATTGCCCGCTGGAGGAAGACGGTGTCACTAACGGGGTTTATGTTCTGATTATTAAGGACGATATAATAATCTCCGGAACGGATTCAGTTTATGACATTGCATTTTTTCAAAAGCTGGATGAAGAGAGAGAGAAGTCTGAGTATTCTGACCTGGTACGCACGAAACTCGGTATCGAGCACTTTAACGAGATTTCTGCCCGTTATAAAAAGAATATTCAGATATTGCAGCGCAGAAGAAATATGCAACATCTCTTTTTTGGTACCGGCCTGTTTATTTTTGCCGTCATTCTTTACTTCCTTACCAGTGCGATAATTTCAAGGTGAACCTATGCGTGGCATTCTCTATGACTGGCGTAATAAATACATTGGCACAGATAAAACAAAAAACAAACTTCTGATCTTTGTCAGCCTTCTGGTGCTTGCCGGGGTGGGTACCGCCGGAGGCGTGTTTTATTTTCAGCATCAGGAGAACAAGAAACTGGAAGAGGAGAAAGCGCAGAAACTGGCGATGATCCAGCGGCAGACGCAGAATATCAGAACCTTTTACGGAACGTCGCTGGCAGGTGCCAGTCCTGAACAGTTTATTACATTTATGCGGGAGGTTTATGCCAGTCGCCAGCCTGTCGAATTGCTCGGTTTTACGGAAACCAGCTATCTCTGCGATAGTGAAAAATGCAACTTTTCATACGAGTTGAATGCTGATACGACCTTTAACACGCAGAATAAAGTGTTCTGGGAGGAAGAATATCAACCATCGTTTTCAGAAAACAAACTGGACTACCCTGATATCCCATCGCACTTGAATGTGAATCCGGCGTTGGATAAGTTTAATAAGCTGGAGCCAATAAAGGCGGCTGACTGCAATGAAATACTGAACTATGTGTACAGTTATAATTCTCTGGTACCGAAGGACAGGAAGTTTTTTATCGATACCCTTCCAGCTTCGACGGTGACAGCAGATGAGGCGGCATTGCCTAATTTACCTGAAAGCTATCAGCTGTTATTTACGTCCTGGAGCGTAGCCATACCGGATAATTACATTGATATCATCGTATTCTGGAAGCGCCAGGCTTTTCTCGACTCGGTCATTATCAAGTCTGTTGAAAAAAATAATAAATCTGCCACCCATTCTATTAATGTAAAAGGAGTTTTCATATGCAAAAAATAACATTACTGCTATTCGCGATGGTGTTCTCTGTCTCATATGCATTCGCTGAAATGTCGACACCGACAGAGGCCGGTGAGCCTGCTGCACCTCAGGCACAGAATACAGAAGAAAAGTCAGCGAATCAGAAGCAGATAGTTCAGCTTATGGAATCCGATATGACCTTTGAGCGTGAAAAACGTCAGCTGAGCAATGAGGTTGCGCTTGAGAAACTGCGTGCTGAGCTCAAGAAAGTGCGTAGCGAAGGTGGGCCCGCCATCGTGATGTCTGCCGCGCCGGAGGCTGCATCTGCGCCAGCGCAGTCCGTCAGGGATGCTGTGCCGCAGGTGCTGGCGACCTCTCAGGTGGGGGGAATTTCCAAAATCGCAGTCGGAACGGGCAGCAGGGTTATCCTGGTTGACCGGCATGAAGTGTTTGACATTGGCGGTAAAAAATACCACCTGCTGAACAACAGTAAGAAACAGCTGGTTGTTGGGGTTGTTGCACCGTGAGTCCGCTCGAATTTATTCACCTCCCGGGAGAGGAAGATAAAATAGCCCTGTCCCGGTGGCAGTTCACATCACCGGAGAAAGATTTTCTTATCGCGGAAAACAGCGACAAAAAGTATCTCTGTATCTGTGATTTCAGCCTCAGCAATTTGGGTTTATATCATGCCGACATTGCATATATCCGTGCTGAACATATGTTGAATATTTGCGGTGTAGTGCTGCTTACACAGGATAATTACTACAGTCACATTGAAAAGGCTATTCATGAATTTGAATTCAACAAAAACCTTAAGCGTGACAGTGATGTGCAACATGAGCTGGAAAAACTGCTTATTTCTGCTGTAAATGCCGGAGCCAGTGACCTGCACATTACGCGGGGCGATTTTCTGGCGAAAGTGGAGTTCAGGATTAACGGGATTCTGTGCCCGATGCAACAGATTATTGCCAAACGCTGTGATGAGTTAATTTTTGTGCTTTACAACGTCCAGGCATCGACCAAGGAGACCACCTGGAACCGGAGTATCCCGCAGAGTGCCAATATTCTGTACACCCTTAACGGGAAAAATTATCGCTTCCGTTATGCACATTTCCCATTATTTGGAGAAACGGACGAGTGTTATCATAGCGTGTTACGTATTATTTCTTCCGGTTTGAATAAAAGTGTTATTCCAGATTTGGAAAAAATTGGTGTTTCTAAACCAGAAGTTGATGATATTAAGAAAATATTAAGTAATCCTTATGGTGCTTATATTATTGCAGGTACGACGGGATCAGGTAAATCAACAACGTTAAAAAATATGATGGAGTGGTTGCAAATAAACCGCTTCGATGATCGGGGGTGCTTTTTGACAATTGAGGATCCCGTTGAATATCAAATTTATGGAGCCAAGCAAAGTTCCGTACTTGATGTTGATGGCGGTGGATTTCACAGTGCTATTAAATCTGCTTTGCGTCGTGATCCTGATGTATTAATGGTAGGCGAGATTCGCGATCCGGTATCATCAAATGCACTTGCAGGGGCGGTAGAAAGTGGTCACTACTGTTTTACGACAGTACATGCCGGCAATATTGTCACCTTGCTCCAGCGACTCACGGCACTAGGAATTGCCAGTGATAAGCTCTCAACACCGGGTTTCATTGCCGGGTTGCAGTGTCAAAAACTCATTCCCTTGCTTTGTCTTCATTGCCGAATACCTCATCATGTTGTGATTCAGAATCGAGAATTTGACCTGTTTGTTAAGAGTAAGGATGGTTGTCCCTATTGTGGTAATACAGGGATCAAGTCAAGACAGCTTGTTATTGAATACATGCGTCCAACGCTTAAAGAGTTAGAGGCTATTTCACGTCAGGACTGGCTTAACGTTTATACCCATTGGCGGCAAAAAAGATTAACCAATGAGGGATTATCTGAAGGTTTTTCGTTAAAAGAAAAAACGATGATGCATGTGCTTAAAGGTCAGTCATGTTTTTCCTGGTTTATGATGGAGTTCGGTGGCCTGGAGTCAGAAGATATGGAGGTTTTAATTGAGAAAATTCACTAAAAATCAGCGGTTATATCTTTATGGTTTCTGTGCGGATATGATTAAGGCCGATCTGCCTCTTTATAACTCTATAGTCAAACTTGAGGCTGAAGGTGGGAAACTTTTAGGCACCGGATTTTGTAAAAAATTACAGCAACTGCTTAAAAAAATGACTTCCAGTGAATCAATATCCATTGTATTTGAAGGATTAATTCCTCAGTCAGAACTGAGTATTATTTATTCATCAGAAAAAAGTGGTAGTCTGGCAGATGGATTTACCAGTTTGGTTGATAACATTAAATATCAAAGTATGTTGACGTCTAGATTAATTAATGCAGTGACATTCCCCATTATAATGCTTGTGCTTTCACTGATCGTAATTGCTGGTTATGCCGTGAAAGTATTCCCAGCTTTCGAACGTGTTATTGCCGTTTCTCGCTGGCCTATGGTAACCCAAATGCTGTATGGTTTTGGATCTGCTCTTTATAATGGCTTGTGGATTACCATTCTTATTGGCGTGATTATTGTGGTGATTGCCTTCAGATTTTTAATGGCTAATTTTAGTGGTGCATTTCGTGATCGGTTTCTTGACAGAGTTATACCTTTTTCAGTTTATAAAAAATTAAACAGTTCTTTAGTATTGAGTAACTTATCTTCGATGCTACGTAATAATATTCCGATTAATGAATCGCTGGATATTATCAGTCTTAACTCTAATCGTTGGTTAAAATCGCACATTAAGAAAATGCAGTCAAATATGACGATAGGTATGCCTTATGGATCTGCGCTTAATACGGGGTTACTTGGACGTGATGAATTGTTGAATATCAGCTTGTATTCGAGCCTGCCATCATTTTTCGATGTTCTCCAGTCCGTATCGGAAAAGGCTAAGATTGATATAAATAATAATATACAAAAATTAGCGGGGTTGTTGAAATCGCTTTCAACATTAGTTTTGGGAGGTAGCGTCATTTGGGTCTTTATCGCATTATTTTCTCTATCAGATGCGTTGTCAAAAATGACATCTTATTAACAGGAGCAAAAAATGAGGACATTAAATTCAATTTTTTCAAAAGGCATATTGCCAGCATCTTTAATAGTATGTTCCTTCAGTGCATTTTCTGCCATGGAGGTAAAAGGTTTTTCACTTTCTCAGGAGGATGCGATCCGTAATATCTATGGCTCCTGCCACCGCCTGGAAGAACCCTTAGTTATTAAACTTCATACCAACACGGACTTTGTTGCAGGTGATCAGGGATGGCGTTTCGAAATAAGATACCAAATTAAAGAAGATAAAAAATATAAGACAGATATATTTTCAGCTGATAATGATAAGTTAACCAATCAGTTTGCAAGTTATTTTCCTGTTACAAATCAAAATGGAACCGGGAGTGGTTTTGTCAAACCTCTTACTGAATCAAATGGTATTTATGGTTTTAGGTTAAATGCCAGTAACCAACAAGGCGGGCAGTGGATTCAAGCTACACTTCCGACAAGAAATATAGAATTTATACAACTGTACGCCTGGAGTTACTCAAATAAGCAGGGGGGTATTTATAATTTTCGTAGACAAGGCGGTAACTTTATGAGTGGTGGTGCAATTACTGGAACTGCCACTCAAATTGGGCCTGTTACTTTCAATCTTTTAAGTGTCGACCACCTGAGTGTAGCTTTTGTTCAGACAATGGGAGGTGTTGGTATTACTCCTCGCTGGGGTTTCGAGGCTGTACCCGTGAATTTCCAGGACAGAGGGCCTTATAATGCGGCCCAGTATAAAGCGGCCTGCCAGTGATAAGAGTGCTGTGAATGGATAATTTCTTGTATTATTTTTATCTGACCTGTTTTTTACTGGTCGGATTATCTGTCGGAAGTTTTATCAACGTGGTTATTTATCGACTGCCACTGAAGACACTGCATCAGCAGGCGGATGATGACGTCGGTATAATAAGTCTCTCCTGGCCGCCATCGCATTGTCCGCAATGCAATGCGATGATATTAAATCGGGACAATGTCCCGCTGTTCAGCTGGATTATGCTGAAAGGGCGTTGCCGGTTTTGTCAGGCACCCATTCCGCTGATATACCCGATGACAGAGCTTATCCACGGACTGTGGTTTTTTTTGGGGTTCATCTTTCTCTTTACCGGGAATAATCTGCTCAGCCTGCTTCCCGTTCTGGTACTTTTTTGTACTTTATACGCAATAACTATAATTGATATCCGGCACTATATTATTCCCGACCCACTGAACTACTTTCTGCTCTGGTCTGGCATGGTCTTTTCAGTGACGGGTATCACGGCGGTATCTCCCTTGTCGGCAGTAATGGGCGTTTGTGTTATCTGGCTAGTGACGCATGCGCTAATGTTTGCCTACGAGCGGATACGGAAAGTGGATGGACTGGGCGGGGGAGATGTGAAACTCTTTGCCGCCGTCATGCCATGGGTGGGTATTGAGAACATTCATGTTCTTTTACTCTTATCGTCCTGCACTGGTCTTGCCATCATAGTGTTATATAAATATTTAATCAAGATTGATTTTAATCATCAAAAAAATATTGAAAATACAAATTGCGAATATATCCCCTTCGGGCCAGCAATCTCTTTCTCTGTGCTTTATATATTTTTAAGACATTGCTTGGGTTGACCATTTATAATCAGTTTGTAATTTTGAATTAAAGGAGGGAAACCAGGATCACGATATAACCCTGGCTGAGGGGGATTTTGCCAATTGCCATCAATTTTTAGCGGTGTTTATGTAATGAAATTATAATATAAGTGAAAGACCTGATGTATAATAAAATGCTTCAATTTTTTCTACCGGGTTATTTTGGTTTGGGGTTTTTATTGGGTATATCATTCCCGATATATTTATATATATTTAAAAGAGTTATCTTTGATGAAGTGGTGCTGTATATCATTGATCTCATCTATCTTTTGCAGTGACATGGCGATGCCGCTTTGCCACACGTTACGACAAAATTGTGAGCAACTATCTCTGGCGATGGTGAAACTGGGCGGCACTCAGCTTTTTTGCCAACGGTGATGCAATTGAGGGCTCCTCCGGCCTCAGACCTTCCTGTGCTGTTCAATATTCATTGATAGTGAGGTTTTATTGGGTAGCAGGACATCATCGCCGGTCACCAGCAGAGCTTCAGCAATGTCACTATGACTTATCTGCACCCGATGATTTTATGATGATGTTTCTGTCTTTTTCCTGGACATCGTCTGAATTTTTAACCATCTCTGAACGTAAACAGTAATAGCTTTCCTCATCGGGGATAAATATTTTTTATCATTGCGCCCTCTTTATCGATTTTTTATCTGTTGTTTATGCGATATCCAGCCCCTATATAAGTGGATGTTATCAAATGAAATTGAGATTAAATCACAATTTCTTTTTAAGTCACTCCGCATAACTAACCTTATGCCTGCATGGCATATTGTGTTTTAATCACAAATTAATCCACTTCGTTTGTTATTTCTTGTGAAATTACGTTGTATATCTAATCTGTTTTTCATCGATGAAAAAAACATATCCTTTCGAACGACATAGTTAATTTTACTGCAAATTCTGATAAAACTAAGATTATCTCCATACCCACAGGGTGTGGTTTGTGCAGAGAATTATTTTCAGGGATAAATACCATGGCTGGTAAAATCGTGTCGTCAGTACTTGTTTATTCTCCTTCCTGGCCTGTGTCTCAGGCATTATATAGTTTTTGTCAGCATGAAGACGATAACAAAAATACTGCTGCAAATGCAGATGTTAATGTGGTTATTCATGCGGAGGACATACTGCATAAAATAAATGAGATGAAACCGGATGTTCTGGTTCTGGATATCTCATTACGGGTGAATTGCGGTCTGATGAGTACTCTGCGGCAAAATTATCCGTCGCTTCCTGTCGTGATTGTACAGCGCCGTTTTCTGTTCTCAGACCGCGTGGCGGCAGAGTATTTTGGCCACATCTGGCTGAAGGAATATGATGCGCTGCTGGCGGGGTACCCGGCAGTGCTGCTACAGGAGCATTTGTCTCACCCGGGTCTTGCAGGGACGGAGTGTGGCGGAAACAGTGGCTACCTTCAGTTTGTCCGGCGTGAGCAGGATTCAGACGATGTACAGCGGGAGATGGTTTTCCGGTTGCGTCTGCGATTATTTGACCTGCTGAAATCCCCCGGTTATGTGAAGTGGTCATTAACTGGCTGGGCACCGAGGCTTCCCCTGCTGAAGTGGGGGCATCGCTCTCCCGCAGCGCAAAACTGGTTTATCACTACCGCAGAGAGGCCATGCGGGCGCTGAAGATTAGTCGTTATGCCCGGGATTTTATCCCTTCGATAACCGTGAAGATAAAACAGGAAGAGAGGCGCTGGTGATGACGGTTTATTTCAGACCTTACAGTGACAGGACGTCATCAGGGGCGATCCCCGGTCAACTGACTCCGGGAAGGGTGGACCCGGTGTACTTCAGATTGCTGATGAGCATAACGTCCCAGCGCAGTGTGCCCCTGGTTCAGGCGCTGGAGGGGGTGCTGGTCAGGGGAATGTCCCGCAAGGAAGTCTGCGCGCAGTACGGCGTTAATGCCGGAAATCTGTCCGTCAAACTTTCCCGTCTGCAGGTGATAAGCCAGACGATAGCCCGGATGTATCCGTGCCAGTATGACCGCATGGACTGTCCGGTAAGCAAGCATTCTCTGGCCAGTGATTTGGACAGGTTACCGTGATGGTACGCCTGTTTTGTTTTGAACCAATTAGATTATTTGATTTTTGACATGTAGTTAATTGATGGGTGACATATCTTTTAATATTCGTTTCATTCGAATCTGAATACTCTTTTTCGGCATTTTATTTCTGAGTAACGTTATACCTGGGAATTAAAAATACAATTAACGCTTTCATCTTATTGGTTATTTTACTCGTTTCACTGTCCGGTTAAATGGCGGTAACCTCACGCGAAGAAAACCTGTAACGTTATCTTCGTTTTTTTCTTATCACATGTATGTGAATATCTTAATTAGGAGTTTATCTGTGAGTAAAAAAGACATACGAATAATTTCGTTAAAAAAGAAAGCTTTTATTTGGATGAATATTAGTGTTCAGTTAATATTTCCAGTGGCGGTAACCTTTACGCCAGCTATTGCCGGAACGCGTAGCAATGACCATCTTACACAGCAGAGCAGAGATCCCTCTGTACATGGTATACAGGTTTACACACTCTCTTCGGGTGAAACGATGCATTCTGTTGCCAGTAAATTCAACATGACGCCAGATTCATTACAAAAGTTAAATCAGTTACGAACGTTTTCCCGGGGATTTGAAAATATTGGACCCGGAGATGAGCTGGATGTCCCACTGGCACCTCTGGCAACACTTAAGTGGCACGATGATAAATCGCCGGAAATAGCAGGTAACAACGCCGATAGCGAAGTTCGAACGCGTCAGGTAGCTGAATTTACCTCACAATCTGGTCGTATTCTGGCTAATAATCCGGACAGCAATGATGTCACTTCTTTGGCGCGTGGAATCGCCACCGGCGAGGCAAGCAGGGAAATTCAGCAGTGGCTTAATCAGTTTGGTACTGCACGAGTAAAACTGGATACTGATGAAAATTTTTCACTAAAAAACTCACAATTCGAGCTTCTGCTTCCTCTGTTCGACAGCCAAAACAGTCTTTTCTTTACTCAGGGGGGATTACACCGCACTGATAACAGGAATCAGACTAATCTGGGTATAGGGTATCGATACTTCGGTGATGATTACATGCTGGGGGCGAATACATTTCTTGATTATGATCTGTCGAGAGATCATGCGCGAGCCGGTACTGGTGTTGAGTACTGGCGAGATTATATGAAGTTTAGTGCTAACAGTTATCTGCGCCTGACAAACTGGAAGGGAGCGCAGGATTTGGCCGATTATGAAGAACGTCCGGCTAATGGCTGGGATATTCGCGCCCAGGCCTGGTTGCCCTCGTTTCCACAAATCGGCGGTAATCTGACATATGAGCAGTATTATGGTGACGAGGTAGCCCTATTTGGGAGGGATAACCGCCAGCGTAACCCACATGCAATATCTGCAGGTTTGAATTACACGCCTGTTCCGTTGCTGACATTTAGTGCCGAGCAGCGTCAGGGGAAATCCGGTGAAAATGATACCCGATTTGGGATTGAATTAAATTATCAGTTGGGTGTTCCCTGGCAGCATCAGATTGATCCGGGCTCTGTCGCCGTGATGCGTAGTCTCGCTGGTAGCCGCTATGATCTGGTGGAACGTAATAATAACATCGTACTGGAATACCGTAAAAAAGACGTAATCCAGCTGTTTGCAACAAAGCGGGTAACAGGCAACCCTGGAGAAACAAAATCGTTAGGGGTTACTGTCAATAGTAAACACGGCTTATCTCACATTGAATGGTCCGCACCGGCGCTGATTTCGGGGGGAGGCAGATTAGTTCAGGAACCCCATGGTGGATATAGCGTTGTCCTGCCCACATGGCAATCAGGAGAAAATGGCGTTAACACGTACAGCGTTCACGGTGTGGCGGTTGATATTAAGGGAAACCGTTCACTGCAAAGTGAAACGCTGGTAACAGTCAGTACGCCAGAGTTGAGTATACAGCAGAGCGCATTCACGCCGACAGAGAGTATTTTACCGGCAGACGGAGTGAGCGAACAGGTGCTCACACTGAGTCTTAAAAACAATAAGGGTGTTCCACAGGATGTGATGGTATCAGATATCAGATATGCCACAGGGACGCTGAGGAGTGCCACGGTTTCGCCTGTGGTGAAAAGGGACACTGGGGTATATGAAATTACGGTGAAAGCGGGGACAGACGTTGAGACAGTGACGGTCACCCCAGAAGTCAATGGCCTGAAATTTTCGGAGGCCAGCGTTGCTATTGGTGCAAATGTTCCGGTGCAGAGTGGATCTGTTGTGGAAGCCGATCAGCGTATTTACAGGTCTGGCGCAGACATAAATATCACTGTTGGTTTAAAAGATGCGAATAATAACCCAGTGAGGAATGCCGCGAGTCAACTGACGGATGACGTGGTGACGGTGCCGAATGCCACGGCAAAAACTGGCAGTGTCTGGACCGAAACCGGCAATACCGGCGTCTACACCCGGACCTATGTGGCCGGGGCTGCTGGTACCGGATTACAGGCGGTTCTGAAGATGGCGAACTGGAATTCCGGGGTTTCTGTAACCTATGATATCACCGCAGGTACGGTGGCACCGGCCACCTCCGCGATAGGCATGGATGCCACCACCTATGCGTCCGGCAGTGATATGACGGTGAGCGTCACTCTCCGGGACGCAAGCAATAATCCGCTGACGGGTGAGGCAGGCCAGCTGACGGATGACGTGGTGACGGTGCCGAACGCCACGGCAAAAACCGGCAGTGTCTGGACCGAAACCGGCAATCCCGGCGTCTACACCCGGACCTATGTGGCCGGGACCACGGGCGCAGGTCTGATGTCAACCCTGACCCTGAACGGCGGCACGGTCTCTTCATTGGCTTATGCCATCACCGCAGGTACGGTGGCACCGGCCACCTCTGCGATAGGCATGGATGCCACCACCTATGCGTCCGGCAGTGATATGACGGTGAGCGTCACTCTCCGGGACGCAAGCAATAATCCGCTGACGGGTGAGGCAGGCCAGCTGACGGATGACGTGGTGACGGTGCCGAATGCCACGGCAAAAACCGGCAGTGTCTGGACCGAAACCGGCAATCCCGGCGTCTACACCCGGACCTATGTGGCCGGGACCACGGGCGCAGGTCTGATGTCAACCCTGACCCTGAACGGCGGCACGGTCTCTTCATCGGCTTATGCCATCACCGCAGGCACGGTGTCACCGGCCACCTCCGCGATAGGCATGGATGCCACCACCTATGCGTCCGGCAGTGATATGACGGTGAGCGTCACTCTCCGGGACGCAAGCAATAATCCGCTGACGGGTGAGGCAGGCCAGCTGACGGATGACGTGGTGACGGTGCCGAACGCCACGGCAAAAACCGGCAGTGTCTGGACCGAAACCGGCAATCCCGGCGTCTACACCCGGACCTATGTGGCCGGGACCACGGGCGCAGGTCTGATGTCAACCCTGACCCTGAACGGCGGCACGGTCTCTTCATTGGCTTATGCCATCACCGCAGGTACGGTGGCACCGGCCACCTCTGCGATAGGCATGGATGCCACCACCTATGCGTCCGGCAGTGATATGACGGTGAGCGTCACTCTCCGGGACGCAAGCAATAATCCGCTGACGGGTGAGGCAGGCCAGCTGACGGATGACGTGGTGACGGTGCCGAACGCCACGGCAAAAACCGGCAGTGTCTGGACCGAAACCGGCAATCCCGGCGTCTACACCCGGACCTATGTGGCCGGGACCACGGGCGCAGGTCTGATGTCAACCCTGACCCTGAACGGCGGCACGGTCTCTTCATTGGCTTATGCCATCACCGCAGGTACGGTGGCACCGGCCACCTCTGCGATAGGCATGGATGCCACCACCTATGCGTCCGGCAGTGATATGACGGTGAGCGTCACTCTCCGGGACGCAAGCAATAATCCGCTGACGGGTGAGGCAGGCCAACTGACGGATGACGTGGTGACGGTGCCGAATGCCACGGCAAAAACTGGCAGTGTCTGGACCGAAACCGGCAATACCGGCGTCTACACCCGGACCTATGTGGCCGGGGCTGCTGGTACCGGATTACAGGCGGTTCTGAAGATGGCGAACTGGGATTCCGGGGTTTCTGTGAACTATGACATCACTCTGCGAGTACCAAGTTATATGAAATCGCAAATACACCTATCTAATCCGGATGGGGCTTTAAATACGTGGTCGGGATGGGCAACTATTTTCACGCCAGAGCGGAATATCATGACATTAACAGTGAAATTAATTGACGATTCAGGTCAGAGCGTAACGGGAGCGACTGCTCTGTTGCAGGGTAATTCGGTGAATGTGCAGAATGCCACACGAGAGTCTGACTGGACAGAAGGAAGCGACGGGACTTATTCGGCCAGGTATCAAGTATCAACAACGCCTGCAAAATTACTGGCAGGTAAAGTGCAACTGGATGGGTGGCCTCAGGCAAGAGGTTTCTTCTATAGCATGGCTGCCTCTCCAGACAGCGCAGTAAAAGAAAAATCATCGATGGTAGTTGATGTTGTATACCCTGACGATCGGATAAGAGTCGCCATTAAATTAAAAAATGCGCAAGGGTTTCCAGTATTCAAATATGATGATTATTCGTGGTTAACAAATTCATTATCGGTTACCAACGGACAGGTGGAGAGTGTTAACGTATATTCATCTAACAATGGTGAGATATCCTATGAAGTATATATCCGACCGACACTTGGATTTACATACATTGAAGGAGTATTAAATCTGAATGGCTGGCGGATGTCAGTGGTACATTACAAGTAAAGCTGCATTCGATTAATTCTCTAAGGTAAACTAAAATTATCCCCTCACACTCCGTAGAATCTTGCAGAGTATGAGGGGCCATAGATGTCTGGTTGCTCACAGGTATGCGAATTAACGAGCTGTTAAATTCTAATCATCATATTCAGAAATATAGATCGTTTCCGTTTTCGATAAGCTAAGTATTGAATGTATGAAAAAATATTTTGATATGAAAATAATTCAAAGAGTGAACCATGACTTCCACCGAAGACAAATGGTTAATCTTTTTCATGAACTATCATTTTAGTTACCTCTTCATCTTTAGCTTCTCTTGCTTAGGCGTCCCTAAAAATAATTAATATACGGTGTTACTGTTAAATTGTATATCAGAGCTAAATCAGACTATCTCAAATAGAGGTTGTAGGATGGTCTCTGAAACTCCAGACAGTTGGTATTAGTTAAATAAGTGTTCCACGCAAAAATATGCTCGATCAGAGCGGAATACGTATCTTTGATAACATATCAGTGTCAAATTTCAGAGTCCGGACTGGTGAAAGAAGAAAACTGCGCCCCAAAATAAGGATGATATCCTGGCCTGGCTGACCGGAACCTGCCGACTGAACCAGAAAAAAGTGTAGCTGATATCAGTTCTGAGAATGGAATGAAATTAGATTAAGCGGAGATTCACAACACTATGAACTTGTTCCCCCTTCTGAACGTTCTGATGATGACAGGCTTGTTGGTGTCTGGCGTGACGATGGCTACAAACAAAGCAACTACGGCGTTCACACCGGAACAGGAAACCCGGATTGGTGAGGTGGTGAAGGAATATCTTTTGGCACATCCGGAAGTTCTGGCAGAGGTCAGTCAGAAACTGCTGAATCAGCAGCAGGAACAGCAATGGCAGGGCCTGAGTGGGGTTGTACTACAAAATCTGGCAGAGTTAATGTACGGAGAGGGGACGCCGTCGTACGGACCGGACGACGCGAAAGTTATTGTGGTAGAGTTTTTTGATTACAGATGCATTGACTGCGCGCTTTTGGCTCCTGAAATAAAAAATGTTATGACGGCCAATCCGCAGGTACGGTTTGTATTCAAGGAGTGGCCCACCTTTGGCCGATACTGGGAAGATGGTCGGCACTGGGATGATAGCAAACTGGCGGCGAAAACCGGACTTCAGATCTGGCAGCAGAAAGGGGCTGATGCGTATCTGGAATATCACAACGCGATTTATGCCACCGGACACACCGGGGACAAACTGACTAAGGAAGATGTCATTACGGCAGCGAAAGCAGTGAAATTCAATACAAAGACAGCTACTGATGTACAACGTACACTGGACAATATTCATGAACTGAGCCAGCAATTGGGATTCAGTGGCCCGCCTGTTCTGGTGGTATTCCCGTCAATTGATGCCAGTGCTGAAAATATCTCGGTCATTCTGGGATTCACACAGGCGACAGACTTGCAGAAAGCAATTGATAAAGCCTCCACAACGAAAAATAGTGGGTCTTCCGCACCCCAGGTGGAAGTAAAACAATGAAACTATTGAATCTGCTATGAGCTACTACTGAATTCAATCGACGATGCCGCACGAAACAGGGTTCGTCAGGAATTTGTCGATTAAATGTCAATGCCGGACTTTATTACTGCCATCTCATTGAGCCATACTATAATTTAACGATGCCCTGTCGCCAGTATTCTCCTGAAAGGTTAAATACCAGCGTACTGTGCGGATGGTTTTCATTGTAATGCGATAAGTCCCTATAATTTATCTGCACTTGATAATTTTATGATGCTGTTTCTGTCTTTTTACCTGGATATCGTCTGAATTTTTAAACGTATCTGAATGTAAAGTGTAATAGATTTTCTCATCGAGGGTAAATATTTTTATCATTTCGCTATCCTTATCGATTTTTATACGATATCCAGCCATGATATAAGTGGATGTTATCAAATGGAATTGAGGTTAAATCACAATTCCATTTAAGTTACTCCGCATAACTGACTCTATGCCCGCATGATATATTGTGCTTTAATCACAAATTAATCCACTCCGTTTGTTATCTCTTCTGAAATTACGTTGTATATCTAATCTGTTTATTACCGATGGAAAAATTATATCTTTTCTAACGGTATAGCTAATTTTACTGCAAATTCCTGCTGATGGTTAAACGGGATACAGTAGCGGCACTTTTTGCGAACCGCTAATCAGTTATTGTTCCGGCCTGAATCAATTCGATTGCTCCATAGATCAGTGATCTGACTTGCCTCACATCGGAAGTCTTCAGATGTGAAGGAAGAAAAATAACCTGTTTTTCAGATGTAATAAGATTCTTCTTGTCATCTGTCAGTCGTAGCCCGCCATCAGCACATATTTCGGAAAATGGGATCGCCTGAGGCGCTTCCAGAAAGTCTCGAGAATAAAGATTATTACAAGTGATGGTGAAACCATATGGCCCACCAAATAATGGCTTGTCGATCACCGCGAAGAGAATATTTTCTTCGGCTGGGATCTGGAAGTTGTTCGAAACCCTGGCCAGAAGCTTTGTTTTTTCAAGCTGATGCCTGTTCTTTATCTGATCCTGCAGTGCCAGAGATTGCACTAAGTGATCAATCGATGGTTTTTCCTTTACGGCCTCTATCTGAATGCCATGTAAGCAATTATAGTCAATAAGTGAATTAAAGACTTCAGTGAGCAGTTGCAAGAGTTCCTCGCGTTGTTTTGGTCTGATCATGCTCTCCTCCCATTCAAAATAAGAGAAATGTCTTGCCAATACATGTCGTGCTACGAGCTTGTCTAAAGGTAATATCTCAATACGGGGTTGGGGGTATTCAAAAAACATGCTGCTCTGATCCTGTATATAAAGCATCTGGTTAGTGAGCAGAAACCCTAAACTCTGACGTTTTCCGGTAAAACGATTCATTGAGTGGTAGCCAATGAAAATAAGCGGAATCTCGCATGTTTGGGGGCGTTGGTGGAGCACTAACTGATCAAATGCAATTGAGAAAATTGCATCCATATCGCAGTATTCGGGATGTTGTCCTGATGACGTAAAAACCAGTTCATCAATACCTGCCAGTTCCTCGTCCGTTTGGCCCTCCATCCTGCTTCGCCATGCTGAAACAACGCTAAAAACCCGCGGTAACAGTTCATTACTTCTCTGTTGAAATTCAGAAGGTAAATCCTTCAAATACTTTTTGATATCAGTCGCCATAATTTATGTTCCTTAATTCCTGCTTTATCTTCACGGTTATCGAAGGGATAAAATCCAGGACATACCGGTTAATGTTCAGCGCCGTATGGCCTCTCTGCGGTAGTGATAAACCAGTTTTGCGCTACAGGAGAGCGATGCGCCGGTGGCACGATTTGAATCCCATCAACAGATTTATTCAGTGTTTGATATTCTAGTGATCCTGCTAACTCCGATTGTTCAGGTGTTGATTCTGCGGCTTCCCCACTGGGTTTACCGGCATTGAATGTGACTGGCGCCGCTATTATCAACGGTTACCACTTCAGATTCATTATGGTATCGGATGTCTGATGGCGTGTGACATACATGAGCCCAACAGACCACTTATTTGATATGGCCTTCTCGATACCATTCGTTGAACCCCTCACAGGCATCTAACAGCAGCACGCTGCTGAAGCCAGCAGAAGGCATCTGTGGGCGCCCAATGACAGGAATGCCCAAATGCGTTGTGGGGATACATTAAAAATACTTACAAACTTGCGTAAAATGAACCATATTGAAGCAATAAAATAATTACATTGCCGTGAAACAGTGATTATGAATAAAGATGAATTTAACTGTGTTTTGAAATGGGTCGAAGAAAATCTGTGCACTGGAGAAACCGTTAATTCACTTGTACGTTCTATAGGGTATAGTCGCCGGACTATTGAACAGGAATTTCAGGCAAATTATGGTATTTCTCCTGGGGAGTACCTGTTTCGACGCAGAATGACCAGAGCCGCTGTGATGCTAAGAGTGACATCTCTACAAATTAGTGATATTGCATCCTTTTTTCATTATCACAGTGGGCAGAATTTTTCTCGTGCATTCCGACGCTTTTCCGGTAGTACACCAACAACCTATAGGAAGAAAGAAGTGTGGGATACACGGATATTACAGCATCCATTACTCTGTGAAGAAATAATTTCTCACTCAAAAATAGTTAATCTCGAATTTCCACTGGGAATTTGGGGCAGCCGAAAATGTATGGAGTCTCGCTATGATTCGATGAACGATAACAACTATCTCACCATGTTACGTAATCAGATGAGAAGTCAGACAACGAATGGTTCACAGCAACTGCTGGTGCTTTGTCGAAGTACAGACATTGGAAATACATATGCCCACAGGAAAGGTGTTGTTATGGTCGAGACTATCGTCGGTAGACTATCTCTGCCAGATGAAAAAGCAGACGGCATTATTCCTTCTGGCAGATATATTCAGTACGAGTTCAATGGTGCCTGGGATGAATTCTCTATATTTTCACGAACTGTTTATCTGAAGTCTTTGGCAGAAAAATATTTTCTTTGTATTGGGGGCTTTAATTTTATGGAGATATACTCATTCGATAATCATTTGCATTGCAGTTTATACATCCCGGTTAGCACATTATCAGAGCAGGAAAGATAAAGGATTATATACGTGGACAAAATACCCGCAACCCCGCTAATTAAGTTATACCCTGGAAGAGTGCCGGAACAATATTTCAGAGGGTTGGCAGACATCTCCTCAATAAGAAGTCAAAAAGTTATTAAAGCGCTGTACGAACATTTTGTTGAGGGGCTATCAAGAACTCATGTCAGCAATGAGCACTCCGTTTGCCCGGGTTATCTCTCAATAAAGATAAGAGAAATAAAGTCGTTACATGAAAAAGTAAATGATTTATATGATATTTATATTAAGCTGTCTGATGTATCAGAATAATAAATGAGAATCTGGTTGTGATGTCACCTTATGAATAACAAATCATTACTCATATTCAAAAATACAACCAGCGAAAGCTCAATAATATGCCTTATGAAAAATTATTGAATTAAATTTTACTTGCATTGTTTAAAAGTTACTTTTGCAAAAATTCAACTTTGATAACTGAAAAGGTTTTATTAAACATGAAATAAAATTGTAAGTAATTCTATGTGATAATATACCTGCGAAATGTGGCCGCTCTGACGGCCACTGAATTAGATAATAAGAAGAACGCATTGTCGGTAATTAGTGCCAGACCAGCATACTCCATTTCCCTAAGAATATTTAATTGCCAGATAAAAAACCACGCTAAGACAATTGTCGGCAGCACTTTGTATTTTTTCATCCATAAGCTGACGGGCTGTCCCGACAAAAGGTTAAGTCTTATCTCCTCATGGATATAACAACCCCACGCGCTCATCCAAAGCATCTAACGAAGAGAGCAGGTGCTGGCTTGCATCTTCTATAGTCTGCAACGCTTTTCTTAGGTCTTCCGGTTTGAAGTGGCTCAGGTCTCTTTCGAATAATACTTGACTCACAACATGCATTCGGTGATGCGCGAAATCCAGTTCCTGGAATCCAGGAAATGCCCGAAAGCGTCTCATTCCTTCCCCATGTATCCACCTGCCCAGCAGACATTCCCTCTCATTCTCCAGTAGGGAATCTATCTTCTCTGTCAGAATGGCAATATATAAACGGTCACGCCATTGATAGTGTTGGGCCTTGAGAAGAGTAAAAAGAAGATTGTCGGCGGACAGTGCCAGTCCGGAGGCGATATCAGACAATTGCGTCTGTATATACCCGGTCCGTTCATACTGCTCCCGGGTAAGTTTCAGTAGTTGTTGATGTTCCGTACTACTATCCGTTTCCCCGTTACTTTTGGACAGTTTTTTCACCAGACGATACTGGCGGTTAAGAACCAGGGATAGTGACTGTGCCTCCTCCCGGCATTCGAAGGATGACACCAACATCCGCTCACGCAAACGAAAACATTTCTGCGCTGTATACTGAACATGCGATGCTTTATTCACGGTACTGGAACGAAGATGCGTCAGAAAAACCTTATGAAGTTCAGGCGGTATCATAATAGCTCCTCAGGATATAAAACCAACGATCTATCAGTATGGGGCATCAGTGCTGAATAACGCATCAGGTACAACCTCTCCAGGCCGACGGGAGACCATCCATTGACGCAACTGACGCTCTGATTCCCGACCATCCCCACCTGGGGATAGTCGGGTCTGAGGAGGCTTTCTGACCGTCACTTTTTGCAAACCCTCCTCCCTTTTTTGCAGAGTAATATCTGCAAGGTTGACCGATAGCACACGTAGCCCCTTACTGCAGGCATGTCCGCCACTCTTCAGGGGAACCTGTTCACTGCTGATGTGTTTCTGTTCCTCATGCCGAATATAACGCAGTACAACCCGGGCCTGAGCCTGACTGATTAAAAAGGCTCTGCTCACTATAACCGTGGTCAGCACATAACCATGACGCAGTCCCCAGGCTGCCACTATCAGATGAAGAGGATAACCGCTCAGATCCTCCACTCCTGATGGAAGCATGCACGCTATTTTTTCTGGGAGAGAATCTGTTAATTCCATTGGTTGTCAGTCTCACTCATAATAAGCATAATTCCGCCGGTCATCACAGTAAGAAGGAGCCAGAGTACGATATAAAACAACATAGTGCCTGACGGTTTCATCAGTATTTCCTCTTTGATATCAGTTTCAAATTGAGGTCATCTTTAATATTTTTATCGGGTTTGAAGATTAAAGCAGGTTTGTCTGGTTATATGTGATAACAAACTTTCAGTTGTCACTGGCATATAAACTACTGTCTGGAAAGTGATTATCCACTCAGCACCAGAGCAATACTTATCATCGGCTTCGTGATGAAATATATAACCACAAAATCATTAATGTTTTGCCCTTGTTGAATCTCATAAAAATAGCTGGAGGTACGAGGGGCTGTTTATTAGCTCTCAATTTGCGGTCAGAGTAACATTAACATCAGCACTGGAAGTACCCAGGGTTGCCCCTGTGGGATCAAGTTCAAAGGTGTATACCCCCGTCAACCCGCTGATATTTACTGGCGTCCCGAGAGGGATCTGTGTACCGGAAGCATCCAGAACCTTTACCTTTGCGGTTCCCAACAGGATATTATCCCCTGTTTTTTTATCTGCAGTAGTGTCAAAAGTCATTGTCCAGACACTGGCTTTTCCGCTTCCTGATGCACTCCAGTTCAGTGCACGAATAACTGAAGGACCTCCTGGTAACAGTGTATTAAAATCAATAAGGCTTTCTCCTAAGGTCAGCGTCAGAGGAGTTGGCACACTCTCACATGTAATTGTATTTGAGTTCAGACCACCAGGAGGACGATACGATTCTGGTGCTAAAATCCAATTTGAAAATCCTTTTTGTTTCATTATTATTGGAACTTGCTTAACATTGTCTCGAAATTTTATGATATGTTTTTGATACTCATTTTTGGGCGAAAAGTGTAGCCTCTTTGAGTATTCCGGTGAATTGTAATCTGAGTTGAATACTAATTTTCTTGACTGAGTGTAGTGCATGTAATCAGTATTCCCTTTCGTTGTTATTGTCATGCAATTGCCAAAGCCACAACTGGCAAAATTAAAATAAGAAGCAATGTTCGTTGTGGGGGGAGGTATTATAATCCTTAATTGTCCCCGCAGCATATTTGATACCGGGCAGGGTTGAGATCGCTGTAACAGCATTATTTATTTGTGATGGCTTTTACATCTTTCTGTATTCCTTTACGCTCCCTGAATACATCTCATCCATTCAGTTCCCTTTGGATGCAAAAAACCATCTGCCGGGTCAGTTCCAGAACTTAATCAATCCCGCAGATAATTTCTCACCAAAAATTAAAACCTTCTGCTTTACTCAACAAGCCAAAGCAAACATTTAAAAAACATGGACGATCTGCAATACCAGATCTCAGTAAAGTACACTTGTATAGTAAATTTACGCAGTTAAATGCTACTGAATAAATTTAGAACTGGTTTTTCTGTTTATTAACAGGCCATAGTTACCGCACAAATTTTGCATCCTGCAAAATCTGAACTGTTATTTAAACAATACTTACCACCCCATTCAGAATATGAATGTCATGGGGATTCATTTTAATAATGTCCCGCTCCCGACGGCCCTAAAAAACTCTTTAAACAGAAATACTCCTGACCAGGCGTGCCATCACGGTAACCTGTCCAAATCACTGGCCAGAGAATGCTTGCTTACCGGACAGTCCATGCGGTCATACTGGCACGGATACATCCGGGCTATCGTCTGGCTTATCACCTGCAGACGGGAAAGTTTGACGGACAGATTTCCGGCATTAACGCCGTACTGCGCGCAGACTTCCTTGCGGGACATTCCCCTGACCAGCACCCCTCCAGCGCCTGAACCAGGGGCACACTGCGCTGGGACGTTATGCTCATCAGCAATCTGAAGTACACCGGGTCCACCCTTCCCGGAGTCAGTTGACCGGGGATCGCCCCTGATGACGTCCTGTCACTGTAAGGTCTGAAATAAACCGTCATCACCAGCGCCTCTCTTCCTGTTTTATCTTCACGGTTATCGAAGGGATAAAATCCCGGGCATAACGACTAATCTTCAGCGCCCGCATGGCCTCTCTGCGGTAGTGATAAACCAGTTTTGCGCTGCGGGAGAGCGATGCCCCCACTTCAGCAGGGGAAGCCTCGGTGCCCAGCCAGTTAATGACCACTTCACATAACCGGGGGATTTCAGCAGGTCAAATAATCGCAGACGCAACCGGAAAACCATCTCCCGCTGTACATCGTCTGAATCCTGCTCACGCCGGACAAACTGAAGGTAGCCACTGTTTCCGCCACACTCCGTCCCTGCAAGACCCGGGTGAGACAAATGCTCCTGTAGCAGCACTGCCGGGTACCCCGCCAGCAGCGCATCATATTCCTTCAGCCAGATGTGGCCAAAATACTCTGCCGCCACGCGGTCTGAGAACAGAAAACGGCGCTGTACAATCACGACAGGAAGCGACGGATAATTTTGCCGCAGAGTACTCATCAGACCGCAATTCACCCGTAATGAGATATCCAGAACCAGAACATCCGGTTTCATCTCATTTATTTTATGCAGTATGTCCTCCGCATGAATAACCACATTAACATCTGCATTTGCAGCAGTATTTTTGTTATCGTCTTCATGCTGACAAAAACTATATAATGCCTGAGACACAGGCCAGGAAGGAGAATAAACAAGTACTGACGACACGATTTTACCAGCCATGGTATTTATCCCTGAAAATAATTCTCTGCACAAACCACACCCTGTGGGTATGGAGATAATCTTAGTTTTATCAGAATTTGCAGTAAAATTAACTATGTCGTTCGAAAGGATATGTTTTTTTCATCGATGAAAAACAGATTAGATATACAACGTAATTTCACAAGAAATAACAAACGAAGTGGATTAATTTGTGATTAAAACACAATATGCCATGCAGGCATAAGGTTAGTTATGCGGAGTGACTTAAAAAGAAATTGTGATTTAATCTCAATTTCATTTGATAACATCCACTTATATAGGGGCTGGATATCGCATAAACAACAGATAAAAAATCGATAAAGAGGGCGCAATGATAAAAAATATTTATCCCCGATGAGGAAAGCTATTACTGTTTACGTTCAGAGATGGTTAAAAATTCAGACGATGTCCAGGAAAAAAGACAGAAACAGCATCATAAAATCATCGGGTGCAGATAAGTTATAGTGACATTGCTGAAGCTCTGCTGGTGACCGGCGATGATGCCTGAATCTCATTTTGCAGTGGGGTTTTCGCCTGGACTGTTAATAAAGTGACTAAAAGCTTTGTTTATTTCCTCCTTGATAAACTCAGCTTCTGATAGCCCAGCGCTTCAGCATGGGATGCAGATTGGTTTTCAATCTGCTCTAATATGCCCAGGTTGTGTTGACAGAAAAGTTGACGGCCTCATCAAAGCATTGTTCACGTTTTTCAATTTTTTCACCACTTATGTTATGCGGAAAGTCTCTTCATTGTCACATAAGGGCACTTAAAACGGTTTGATTAACATGGTGCTTTGTTCACTGTGAAACACTATGCCTATCTTTCTGGAATATCCCCGGCATATCCCCAGAAAAAGCAAAAAGGACTTGCGATTCCTCGCAAGTCCTTGATATTTGGTGGCCCCTGCTGGACTTGAACCAGCGACCAAGCGATTATGAGTCATAAAATTGGTATGTTTTTAATTGTTCGTCATTGTCTCTATTTGTATTTTTAATTATCTATAATCAATCAGTTATGAAGTTATTTTTGTTTCTGATTGGTTCTCTCATTTCCCCATTGTACTATCCTTACCTGACCCATTACCTGACCCAAAATGGGCATTGGGTCAGGTAACGCTTATCCTCAGAAAGGTAACCTCATGGCCGCTAATCTTACCGAGACTGCTATACGTGGATTGAAGACAAAAAGTACGTCGTACTACGTGTGGAGCAACAGTGCTCAACGTGGCACCGGCAGGCTTGGCGTTAAGGTTCAGCCTTCAGGCAGCAAAGTTTTTTATTTCCGTTATTACGTTGAGAAAGGGAAGAAAGAGAAGTTCATCCAGTTGGGCATCTGGCCTGAGATGAAGCTGGTGACGGCCAATGAGTTGGCGAAAAAGTATGGAGCCTGGCTTGTTGAAGGAAAAGAGCCCCAACAAGAGCTTGAGCAACAACGCCTGGCCGAAGAGCACCTTATGCAGATCCATCGCTCTCAAGGATCGTTTGATGAGCTGGTGCATGGCTACGTTAACAAGATGAAGCTCGACAATAAGCGGACCTGGGCTGATGTCCTGAAGCGTCTTGAAAAAGAGTGCTACACGGTTATCCCTCGAGAAACCAAAGCGAAAGATGTAACACCTCTGCAGATCAAAACCATCCTCTCAGGCATTATCCAGCGTGATGCGGTGGTGCATGCTAACCGGATTCGCTCGTATCTGATGGCAGCATTTAACTACGGCTTAAAAGCCGATAACGATCCGATGAATACCAGTGTGGGTATTACGTTCGGTCTTGAAGTAAATCCGGTATCGGCCATACCGAAACAGTCTTCGGCGGAAAAAGTGGGTGATACATGGTTAACGCTGGAAGAGCTACGTTTTGTCATGGAGCAGTTCGCTCAGGCAACTAACGTTGGGCCACTGATGCAGCACCTAATCCGCTTCTGTGTTTATGCTGGCGGGCAGCGTCCGTTTGAAATGATTGCCAGCCAGTGGAGCGCGATTGACTGGCAGCAAAAGACGCTCCTGGTAATTGCCGATGTATCGAAAAACAAACGGGAGCACCTGATCCCGCTGACTGAATCGGCATTAAGTGAATTAGCCTCAGTGAAAGAACTGACTAAGGAAAGTAACAGCCCCTATATCTTCCCGCTCTCGACCAACGGCGAACGACCGGTGCGTACCGATAGTCTGGCGCGTTCCATTATGTATTTTCGGGCCTTTAATCCCGAGTTTAAAGTTTTTACAGCACGAGATTTACGCCGCACTTGTAAAACGCTGATGGGGGAGGCGGGGATCAGCAAAGAGATCCGCGATCGTATCCAGAATCACGCTCTGAATGACGTCAGCTCGAAACACTATGACCGTTATGATTACTTGCCTGAAAAGCGCAGGGCGCTTGAGATTTGGGAAGATAGGGTCAACAACTATCAGCGACAGCAGGAAAACAACGTTGTGAACTTGTTTGGACGGAGGTAAGAGCTTGGCAAAATATGAGCTTAATTCAGCAGAAGAGCGGTATCAGCCGGGCTCTGGAGACCTGGTGCTGGCTAATAAGTTAGGGATCACTGATGAAGAGGAAATGGAGGCTCTGGAATCTGGCCTGTTGCTGATGCTTTATGAACTGCTATTTATCGAAGGTCAGCCGCCAACGGCGCTGGCTTTTGACCATATCAGTGGCTGGCATCGTCAATGGCTGGGGAACGTGTACGACTGGGCGGGGAGATTGCGTAATGCCAATTTAACTAAGGACGGTTTCCAGTTTGCTGCTGCCGACAGGATTCCGCTTCTTCTTGATGGTTTCGAGAAGCAATTTCTTTCTCGGTCTGGTGAACTGAAATCCCTAGCTCGCCCGGAGCTGGTTAGTTATCTGGCTGAATGCCACGTGGAGTTTATTTTGATCCACCCATTCAGAGAAGGTAACGGGCGTCTGTCGCGGCTACTTTGCGATGCACTGTCGGTTATGGCGGGGAAGGGCTTACTGGATTACAGCCTGTGGGATGAGCACAAGGCGTTTTACTTCAAGGCAATACAGGCAGGTGTATCAGGGAACTACAGCCCTATGAAGCAACTTGTGAGCGACATCTTGCCAGATTAACGGGCGAGGCCAACGGCTTTCGCCTGTGCCTGGTTTTTTTGAGTTGCTGCTCAATTTTTTGCACAGAAGCACCCGTTTCGATCGCGGTTGAGCTGGCAACGGCGCGGTAGATTTGAGTCTTGGTGATCTGACTATATGCTGTTTTTTTGTCATGGTGAAAGCCTCGTTTTGTTGCTCTGATTCTAGTGTGGATAGGGACTGCCCGCAAGGCTGGTATCAAGTGAGATAGCACGGTAAATGCCTGCATCGTTCACAGAGTAGCGCTGTACATAACTCGATTTGAGATGATGAAAAAACTGACTTGTCATTAAATAGCTTTTAAACTCATTGCGTTACCTTGATACAATCCGTTGTAATTGATAGGGTCAATTCATTGGTGGCGATAAATGACAAGTAACTCTGATTTTTTTGATGCTTCTGATCTGTTTAATATATCTGAACAATTCGATATCCCTGATATTTTTTGTCGTGCTGGCGAGTTCTCGAAAAATTTAATGTGAGCCTGGAAGATATTATATCTATATGGCTGGATGATAAAATAAGTCTTTATGTTAATCTTCGTTCAGAATACTGCCGAATAATTCGTTATGCGAATAAAAAAGAACATCGTTATGATACATTTGATATCAGAGCTGGAGGGGACTTTTATCAACATGAGAGCAGCTCTCAGTTTACAGTAAGAACATTTATACCTTGTGACCAGTCTGAAATAAATGAGTATCCAGTTTTTAGCGGTAGTTCATTTTTTAAATATGCCTATGATGGGTATGCCTGCGGCTTTTGGAAAATCAAACCTACCAAAATGACCCACTTGGTAAGAGATAATTATAACCTTAGGAATGCGAATGATGTTTGGGGGAGTATTCCTAGTGAGGTTATAGTGTATGGACGTGATGACAATGATCATCTAATTTTTAATAAGGATGATTTAATTTCTCACTCTGACTTGCAGATTGATAGCGCCAGCTATAAAAAACTTCTTAAATTAACTGCACCTCAAAGCAATGAGTTTGTTGCAATGGAGAGAAGTTACATTCAAAATGTTATTGTCATTCTTCTAATTAATAAATATTGTAAATCAAATAATGACAAGCTTTTGTTTTTAACCGCAGCGGATATATTGAATTTTTACAGGGAAAAACATTGCAAAGAAATTAAAAAAATAAGCCGCTCAAGCATCTCTCGATGGTTTAATGAGTTTACAAATGATGATGGTACTTTATCTGTTAAAATGAAAAATGGACGGTGGTCTTCTGAAAAAGACGAAGTTATATATCTGGTTGCTAAGGAGCACTGTTGGGATGAAAATCCTGATGTGATTCTGGAATTGCTAGTCAGCTCATTGTTAGATGAAGTTGAAAAATTAAATTTCCCTGGGGAAATTACTGGGTCACAATTAAAACACTATCTAAAAGATATCAAGTTACTTTCTGCTCAATAAGGTGCTCAATAAGGTGTTCATTGCGTGATAATGAAGTGAGCACCTATCTTCTTTATATTTTTATCTGAATCGTACAAACTGCTTCCACCAAAACAAAGGAGGCAATATGAATACAAAATCTATCATTCCAACCCCTGAACAACGACTGCAAATTCTGCATGTCTACGGTGAGAAAGGTGACCGTCTGGTGCGTGAAAAAGAGCGACAGTATATCACTTCGATTTCTCGCTCGACAGCCTGGAAGCTCGAAAAGGCTGGGAGGTTTCCTCAACGCAAATCACTTGGAGCTAAGTCGTGCGGGTGGTTGCTTAGCGATCTACTCTACTGGATTAATGAACGCTAAGAACCATGGTTTTTTTAGTATTTTTCATCTAATGGTTGGGAATGCATCTTGCTATTTCCACTATTAATAGCGGAATAGCAACTCAACCGGAGGTACTTTTTACATTAAATGATGATGAGGATTTATGTCGGGAGATCAAGAGTTCCCCATACATGTGTTCCCCGCGAGGGTGGGAAATGCAATTTATGAGATAGTACAACATACTCATGCACCGCTTCCCATGGTTGCAGCAGAGATGCTTGGCGTTATATCTCTTGCTTGTCAGAACAGAATTGATGTTTGTAGATTGAATAATCTGCGTAGCCCTACATCGCTGTTTATTGTGACAATCGCGGAATCTGGGGAACGGAAGAGCACGGTAAGTAAGTTGTTAATGAAGCCCATTTACCAACTAGAGGAACGGCTATTTGACCTATATAAACAAGAAATAATTAAGTGGCGGTATAACGTAAAGATTTTCAAGGCGGAAGAGAAAGCTTTGATGTCAAAACTGAAGTCAGAGATCCGTGGTGGCAAAGATCCAACCATAACACGTGAAAGTCTGAGTATGCTGCAAGATAGTTATCCTGTAGAGCCTGTCAGATATAAGTTGACGTTTAATGATACCACACCAGCGGCGATAAAAGAGTATCTCTGTGGTGACTGGCGATCAGTTGGCATTTTATCAGATGAGGCTGGGACCATATTTAATGGTTATGCATTAAATGAATTGCCGTTTGTAAACAAAATGTGGGATGGCGCAACCTATTCAGTCGAAAGGAAAAACGCACCTGAGAGGTTAATAAAAAATGCCAGATTGACATTATCCCTACAGGTTCAGTCTGTAGTTATCAATAGATATATTGAAAGAAAAGGGGATATAGCAAAAGGGATAGGATTTTTTGCTCGTACACTTATTTGTCGTCCCTTTTCAACACAAGGATATAGACAAATAACTAATCCTGTTGTCTCAAGTGAACATTTGCCTGTGTTCCATGAGCGATTAATGGAGATCGTCAATGAGAGTATCGAAAACAAAGATGAACGTATTTGCCTTCATTTCTCGCCAGAAGCAAGACAGAGATGGATTGCATTTTATAATCAAGTTGAAACAGAAATGCGGTTACTCGGGTTTCTTTCAGACTTTAAAGATTATGCATCTAAAATCGCTGAAAATATGGCAAGGATTGCTGCATTATTACACTATTTTAATGGTGATGAAGGGGATGTATCACTTACCGCTGTTGAAGCTGCTATAGAAATAAGTGCATGGTACGTAGATGAGTATATAAAATTATTTTCCAAACAACAGGAGCTAGATATGGTCAATACAGATGCAGATGAGCTTTATTGGTGGATAAAAGAATATTGCAATCAAAATCTTTTACCATATATGAGGAAGAATACCATACTGCAATATGGGCCTAACCGGTTCAGGGACCGCGGTAAAGTAAATGAATTATTAAGCACTCTTTATTCTCAAGGGAAGATAAAGGCTGCTAAAAAAGGAAAAACTATCTTTATACAGGCGATGGATACCTGGGGGTTTAATGAAGTAAAAAAATACCATCGATATACTTGCTTGTTCTAACTAATTGCAGAGTTATTTTGGAACTGCCACCGCAGGCAGGTGATAGCTTTTGCCTAAATTTAAATGTTGGAAAGGTAATATATATTTATTTGATAAATCACTCACAACATATCCCTGTGAATAGCAGGGATATTAAAATCAGAGATGTATGATGAAACTTTACCAAGGTACTCATGGCGATCATATTCTCGCTTACAGAGATAAAATTGCTCTGACAGTCAGTAATGCTATCAATCAGTTTCCACGTACTATGGCATTAAGAGCGGATCTTCATTACCCACCTATTTTAGATAATGGTGATACGGTATGCTGTTTTCCTAACCTTGAACCCGGTGCAATATCACGATTTCTGGATTCGATGAAAGCGATTTTGGAAGCACATGAACATCGCAGAAAGTTTGCTGGGATCAGAGTCAATAAGAACGTTGTACGTAATGTCTGGGCAAGAGAATACTCAAAGAATGGCAAATGCCATTTCCACATTTGCTTGTTCTTTAACAAAGATGCTTACTACCATCTGGGGCATCTCAAACATAGTGGTACACTTAGCAATCTGATAGTCAGGGCGTGGTATAGCGCTCTCGGCTTGGAACTTGAAGATTGTCGTGAAATTGTACATTTTCCGGACAATTGCAGGTATGTGCTCAACGTAAACGATCCTGATTTTGACATCATATACAATGAGTTGCTTGAACGACTGGATTACTTGACCAAGCTTGATACGAAGGTATTTGGTGAGGGAGATAGAAGTTTCGGGTGTAGTCGGGGATAATTTTTACTGCAATGGCCTTTCTTATGCGAGAAAGGCCAAATCAAACCAGATAACGTTAATTATTTAACTTATTCACTTACTGCAATCTGCGCTTCGGACAAAAATATAGCATCCAAAATTTTTGTAGATTGTAGTAGCTTGTCAAGAGCTGTTTGCAATGGAAAAAATACTTCATGTTCCACTGGAAACTCACCATGCTCTTTCCAGCACTCAGTGAGTAAATTAGGTTTAATCGTGACAGGTAGGAAATAGTTACCTTTCCCTTGTTCCAATAGCCCTAGTGTCTGCAGTTGCTCACGGTAGGATTGTTGAACATTACTCGCATAACTAAATAGCTGCGCCTAATACCGCTACACTTTTGCCTGACCATGTTTTCCTCCGGGGAATGGGCTGGCGGTTTCCATAAAATGGCGGACCTTTTTCAGTAACTGCCACATTGAGCGGCACTGATGATTACGGGTTATCGTGTCATGAAGTGCCTGCCATAGCCGTTCCACATGATTCACCCACGGCGAGTAAACCGGCTGGTAAATTACCCTGGGTAATGACTCCAACTTATTGATAGTGTTTTATGTTCAGATAATGCCCGATGACTTTGTCATGCAGCTCCACCGATTTTGAGAACGACAGCGACTTCCGTCCCAGCCGTGCCAGGTGCTGCCTCAGATTCAGGTTATGCCGCTCAATTCGCTGCGTATATCGCTTGCTGATTACGTGCAGCTTTCCCTTCAGGCGGGATTCATACAGCGGCCAGCCATCCGTCATCCATATCACCACGTCAAAGGGTGACAGCAGGCTCATAAGACGCCCCAGCGTCGCCATAGTGCGTTCACCGAATACGTGCGCAACAACCGTCTTCCGGAGCCTGTCATACGCGTAAAACAGCCAGCGCTGGCGCGATTTAGCCCCGACGTATCCCCACTGTTCGTCCATTTCCGCGCAGACGATGACGTCACTGCCCGGCTGTATGCGCGAGGTTACCGACTGCGGCCTGAGTTTTTTAAGTGACGTAAAATCGTGTTGAGGCCAACGCCCATAATGCGGGCGGTTGCCCGGCATCCAACGCCATTCATGGCCATATCAATGATTTTCTGGTGCGTACCGGGTTGAGAAGCGGTGTAAGTGAACTGCAGTTGCCATGTTTTACGGCAGTGAGAGCAGAGATAGCGCTGATGTCCGGCAGTGCTTTTGCCGTTACGCACCACCCCGTCAGTAGCTGAACAGGAGTGACAGCTGATAGAAACAGAAGCCACTGGAGCACCTCAAAAACACCATCATACACTAAATCAGTAAGTTGGCAGCATCACCGGCCAGACCTTATATATCAAGAAGATGGTGAGCGATAAAGTATTGTTTTCAAGTAATCATCTGTTGCAGTAAACTCAGGGAGTTGGCCACTCATGGCCTGTATTAGTGGAATAATCTTTGTCCTGACTCCCATCCCCCTGAAATCAACGTAACCATAATCACGTAAGACTTCCATAATAATCGTATTGCGTGGTGATCGCTGACCTGTAACCATCTTTTCAATCGACATCGAATTATTCAGCGCCCCTGGGCTAATAACTTCAAATCGATTGCTATACAAGCCAATCTCTATCTCAACAAAGCGTGTCCAGTCACGATGAGCCAGTGCATTTACAACAGTTTCGCGAATAGCTTCCAGTGGATAATACCAGGTTGTTTCCCGACGTAGATGCGTATCGGGTAGAGGGGCCTCTGAAGTGATAAAGGGCATGATAGTTGACATCAAACGCTCAATCAATCCACCATCGATCAAAGCCTTTCCGGCTTCCTCAGTATCAAAACGCCCAACCATTGGACCATCCAGAATATCATCGAGTAACGGTTGGTACTCCTTATCCTCGCTGGCAAACGCAAAGACTCGGATATCTGGTCGATGCGAGAGTTCAACCATTTTGATTTTGAACTCAACGGGATAATTAGGGCTTTTTTTACGCACTGTGGTTAATGATTTCATGGATAGTGTCCACCATATTTGGTGTCCACTATCCTCTCAGGAATTTCAGGATCTGCCAGACGGTGCTGAGACGACGCTTACGAATGTTATACCCCTGCTGCAGTGGAAAGACGTGGTGACAGATACCCCTTCCCCACATTCAGGCAGCAACTCTTTCATCAGTAGCAGGCGGGAATCAATATGAGCAGGATCGGTGTGGTTAAAACGATGAAGGAGCGATTTTGTCCGCAAAGAATCCGCTTTTATGGCGGGTTCAGCAGGGAAAAAGTAATCCCCATCTTTAAGACGGACACGTTCCACCCTGGTATCAGCGCAGGGCGGCAATTTATCATTCATTAATTCTGTTTCCTCCGTATGCAGCGTGGAGCCTTTCCTGTTACCGGTTTTATCCGGATGTATGCTGTCCCGTGAAGTGGCGGGCAAACTCACTTCTAAAAAATTACGGCCAGATCTTGTCATGCCTATCACAAAGTATCATAACCGAGCATTGTGTAAAGATGAAAACCGTCAAATTGAGCGCAATCGAGCTGCATGATATGATCAGAACCCTACTAAATCAGAAGTATTGGGTATGAGATTACTTTTGAGGAAGCACGTAAATGAAACGAGTGGTTCTGTTTTCATGTGGGAGCGCTTGTCGCTCCCTGAATAGTCCATGTGACAATGAAGATTAAACAGCATCATAACCAGCATGATGCCGTTGCATTTCTTGCATATCGGCAGACTACATCAGAACCCGGTAACCTTGGATGCTGGGATAATGGCAGAGAAGAGGCACTTACTGTATCTACGGTAAAAAGCGGTTTTGTCGATGAAGTTTTAAAGGAAACCCTCCAGAAACGCTGATGAAATTGCGCAGTTTCGCTGGCCTGATGCGACAACAACTCGCCAGTAGAATGGGTATTTCTTACAAATACCTGCGCAGCATAGAAGCAAACCCATCCAGAGCGAGCATTACTACACTTAACCATTATGCCAAGAAGTGTGGTGTTAAAAGCCCTTTGATTTATCTGTAAATAAGATAAAACATGATAATTTCATCAAGTTGCATGGTAATTTATCCAGGATCCATTTGTGTCCAGGACGTAAGTCTTCACAGCTGTCGATCAATTCTATTTCGTAAGGCGGCTCACGTTTTTATGCCCTGAGCAGTGCTTTTCCGGCTGGAACTTTCCCCCACTCATTCACTGTGATTTAATATGCTAAACCGGTTTAGTTAAGTTTAGCCTTGGAGGGTTTTAGCATGAAAGCAAAAGTTTGGGTTCTGGGCGACGCAGTGGTGGACCTGCTACCGGAGAGTGAAGGGCGCTTGCTACAGTGCCCTGGAGGCGCGCCGGCTAACGTGGCGGTAGGGGTTGCCCGCCTTGGCGGCAACAGCGGATTTATCGGCCGCGTCGGCGGTGACCCGTTTGGCCGCTACATGCGTCATACCCTGCAACAGGAGCAGGTCGACGTCAGCCATATGTATCTTGACGATCATCACCGCACGTCCACTGTGGTGGTCGACCTTGATGACCAAGGTGAACGCACCTTTACCTTTATGGTACGCCCCAGCGCTGACCTGTTCCTGGCTGAAGAAGACCTGCCACAGTTTGCCGCCGGACAGTGGTTGCACATCTGCTCCATCGCGCTCAGCGCCGAGCCCAGCCGCAGTGCTACCTTCGCGGCTATGGAGAACATCAAACGTGCCGGTGGCCGGGTGAGCTTTGACCCTAATATCCGCCTGGATCTCTGGCAAGATCAGAACCTGTTGCACGCCTGTCTCGACCGCGCCCTGCGTCTGGCGAACGTGGTGAAACTGTCCGAAGAAGAGCTGATACTCATCAGCGGGAGTAATGATATCGCGCAGGGGATCGCCAGCATCACTGAGCGTTATCAGCCTGAATTACTGCTGGTGACTCAGGGTAAAGCGGGCGTCATCGCCGCATTCCAGCAGCAGTTTATCCATTTCAGCGCTAAACCGGTTGTCAGCGTGGATACCACCGGTGCGGGCGATGCGTTTGTCGCCGGACTGCTTGCCAGCCTTGCTGCCAACGGGATGCCGGCGGATATCAATGCCCTGGAGCCAACGCTCGCTCTGGCGCAAACCTGCGGTGCCCTGGCAACCCTGGCGAAAGGCGCGATGACTGCCCTGCCATACCAGCGCGATCTACACCGCCAGATTTGATCCTAAATACCGTCGTACGCGGTCCACTTTGTTGCATCCATCACACTTATTAAACCGGTTTAGCAAAATCAATTTCAAAATGTTAAATGTCGTGCTTAACATTGCAACTAAACCGGTTTAGCAAAAACACACAATTTTTTATTTTCCTTTTGGGATGCAATCAATATGTTCAGAAAAAGCACACTCGCGGTTCTTATCGCTTTGCTAACCGGCGCCGCCTCAGCCCATGCACAAACGGATCTCAGCAGTATCGAAGCCCGTTTAATTGCGCTGGAAAAACGCTTACAGGATGCCGAAAACAGAGCGCAAACGGCAGAAACCCGCGCAGAGTCGGCAGAGAAGAAAGTACAGCAGCTCACGACACAGCAACAAAAAACCCAGGACAGCACTCAGGAAGTGGCTCAGCGTACCGCCAAACTGGAGAAAAAGCCGATGAGAAAAGCGGGTTTGAGTTCCACGGCTACGCCCGCTCCGGCGTGATAATGAATGACTCCGGCGCCAGCACCAAATCCGGAGCCTACATGACGCCAGCAGGGGAAACCGGTGGGGCTATTGGCCGCCTGGGAAACCAGGCCGATACCTATGTTGAAATGAATCTTGAACATAAGCAGACCCTGGATAACGGGGCAACGACCCGCTTCAAAGTCATGGTCGCCGACGGTCAAACCACTTATAACGACTGGACGGCGAGCACCAGTGATTTGAACGTGCGTCAGGCCTTTGTTGAACTGGGCAACTTGCCCACCTTCGACGGGCCGTTTAAAGGCTCCACCCTGTGGGCCGGGAAACGCTTTGACCGGGATAACTTTGACATTCACTGGATCGACTCGGATGTCGTGTTCCTCGCCGGTACCGGCGGCGGTATTTACGATGTCAGGTGGAACGACAGCGTTCGCAGCAACTTCTCTCTTTACGGGCGTAACTTCGGCGATATTGCTGATACCAGCAACAGTGTGCAGAACTACATCGTCAGCATGAACAATTTCATCGGGCCGGTGCAGATGATGGTCAGCGGGATGCGGGCAAAAGACAACGACGAACGCCAGGATACCAACGGTAATCCGGTCAAAGGCGATGCGGCAAATACCGGTGTACATGCGCTGCTCGGGTTGCACAACGACAGTTTTTACGGCCTGCGTGAAGGTGCCAGCAAAACCGCCCTGCTCTACGGTCACGGACTGGGTGCCGAAGTTAAAGGTGTCGGCTCTGACGGCGCGTTACGCTCGGGGGCTAACACCTGGCGCTTCGCCAGCTACGGCACCACGCCACTGAGCAAGAACTGGTTTATCGCCCCAGCGATACTGGCACAAACCAGTAAAGACCGTTATGTCGATGGCGACAGCTACCAGTGGGCAACCCTCAACATGCGTCTGATCCAGGAGATCAATCAAAACTTCGCCCTCGCTTATGAAGGCAGTTACCAGTATATGGATCTCAAACCTGAAGGTTATAACGATCGCCATGCGGTAAACGGCAGCTTCTACAAGCTCACCTTCGCCCCGACCTTTAAGGTTGGCGACATCGGCGATTTCTTCAGCCGTCCTGAAATCCGTCTTTACACCTCGTGGATGGACTGGAGCAAAAACTCAATAATTACGCCAGCGATGACGCGCTGGGCAGCAGTGGTTTTAAATCGGGCGGCGAATGGTCGTTCGGGATGCAGATGGAAACCTGGTTTTGATGGTTAACACCTGGCGACAGTAACCGCCGGGGCGACAAAATACGTTTCGTCGCCCCGGACACAATAACAACGAAGAGAATGCGCTCCGGCTACCACGGGACGACAACTCGAAAATCAATACGCATTCAGAGGGTACTATGGATTTTGAACAGATTTCCCGCTCGCTACTTCCGCTTCTGGGAGGCAAGGAAAATATCGCCAGCGCCGCGCACTGTGCCACACGCCTGCGCCTGGTGCTGGTCGATGACTCACTGGCCGATCAGCAGGCCATCGGCAAAATTGATGGGGTGAAGGGCTGTTTCCGTAACGCCGGACAGATGCAGATTATCTTCGGCACCGGGGTGGTGAACAAAGTCTACGCCGCCTTTATCCAGGCGGCAGGGATTGGCGAATCCAGCAAATCGGAAGCTGCCGACATTGCGGCGAAAAAACTGAATCCTTTCCAGCGCATTGCCCGCCTGTTGTCGAACATCTTTGTGCCGATCATCCCGGCTATCGTCGCCTCCGGCCTGTTGATGGGCCTTCTGGGGATGGTTAAAACGTACGGCTGGGTCGACCCGGGTAACGCCATCTACATCATGCTGGATATGTGCAGCTCAGCGGCGTTTATTATTCTGCCGATCCTGATTGGCTTCACCGCCGCCCGCGAGTTCGGTGGTAATCCTTATCTTGGCGCGACGCTTGGCGGCATCCTGACTCACCCGGCGCTCACCAACGCCTGGGGTGTGGCCGCCGGTTTCCACACCATGAACTTCTTCGGCCTTGAGATTGCCATGATCGGCTATCAGGGCACGGTGTTCCCGGTGCTGCTGGCGGTGTGGTTTATGAGCATCGTTGAGAAACAGCTGCGTCGCGTGATCCCCGATGCACTGGATCTGATCCTGACGCCGTTCCTGACGGTGATCATTTCCGGTTTTATCGCCCTGCTGATTATCGGCCCGGCTGGTCGCGCGCTTGGCGACGGTATTTCGTTTGTCCTTAGCACCCTGATTACCCACGCCGGTTGGCTGGCCGGACTGCTGTTTGGCGGTCTCTATTCGGTTATCGTCATTACCGGTATTCACCACAGCTTCCACGCCATCGAAGCGGGACTGCTGGGCAACCCATCCATCGGCGTCAACTTCCTGCTGCCGATTTGGGCGATGGCCAACGTCGCTCAGGGCGGTGCTTGTCTGGCGGTGTGGTTCAAAACGAAAGATGCCAAAATCAAAGCCATTACCCTGCCCTCGGCGTTTTCTGCCATGCTCGGCATCACCGAAGCGGCGATTTTTGGTATTAACTTACGCTTTGTAAAACCGTTTATCGCAGCCCTGATTGGCGGCGCGGTGGGCGGCGCGTGGGTGGTATCCATGCATGTTTACATGACCGCGGTGGGCCTGACGGCTATCCCTGGCATGGCTATCGTGCAGGCCAGCTCGCTGCTGAACTACATTATCGGGATGGTTATCGCCTTTGGCGTCGCCTTTGTCGTCTCCCTGGTACTGAAATACAAAACGGACGCTGAATAATGTCACATCCATCACGCCTGCCTGCGATTTTGCAGGCTGTTATGCAGGGCCAGCCGCGCGCGCTGGCCGACAGCCACTATCCCCGCTGGCACCATGCGCCGGTGACCGGGCTGATGAACGATCCCAACGGCTTTATTGAATTTGCCGGACGTTATCACCTGTTTTATCAGTGGAACCCGCTCGCCTGCGATCATAAGTTCAAGTGCTGGGGGCACTGGAGCTCTGCCGACCTGCTGCACTGGCAACATGAGCCGATCGCGCTCATGCCGGATGAAGAGTATGACCGCAACGGCTGCTACTCCGGAAGCGCCGTGGATAGTCAGGGCACGCTCACCCTGTGCTATACCGGCAACGTAAAATTTGACGACGGCAGCCGAACCGCGTGGCAGTGCCTGGCGACGGAAAATGCCGACGGCACGTTTACCAAACTCGGCCCGGTATTACCGCTGCCGGAGGGCTATACCGGCCACGTGCGTGACCCGAAAGTCTGGCAGCACGAAGGTCGCTGGTACATGGTGCTGGGCGCACAGGATTTGCAAAAGCGTGGCAAGGTGTTGTTATTCAGCTCAGCGGACCTTCATGAGTGGACGAGTCAGGGCGAAATCGCCGGTTATGGCATCAATGGCCTGGACGACGCGGGCTATATGTGGGAATGCCCGGACCTGTTTGCCCTCGGCGACCAGCATGTCCTGATTTGCTGCCCGCAGGGCGTGCCTCGTGAGAAAGAGCGCTATCTCAACACCTACCCGGCAGTGTGGATGAGCGGCGATTTCGACTACCACCGCGCGGCCTTCGGGCATGGCGAACTGCACGAATTGGACGCAGGGTTTGAGTTCTACGCCCCGCAAACCATGCTTACCAGTGATGGCCGCCGTCTGCTGGTCGGCTGGATGGGCGTGCCGGAGGGCGAAGAGATGCTTCAACCGACCCTCACCAACGGCTGGATCCATCAGATGACCTGCCTGCGTGAGCTGGAGTTTATCGATGGTCAGCTATACCAACGTCCTCTACGAGAGCTGAGCGCCCTGCGCGGCGAAGCGCACGGCTGGGCAGGGAACTCCCTGCCGCTGGCACCGATGGAAATCGTTCTACAAACCACTGGGGACGATATTTTGAGCCTCGATTTTGACGGCGCATTAATCCTTGAACGCGATGCCAGCGGGATCCGCCTGGCCCGACCCAGTCTGGCCAGCGACGAGAAGCATTATCGTTACTGGCGCGGAGACGTCCGCTCGCTGCATATTTTCATCGACCAGTCTAGCGTGGAGATTTTCATCAACGGCGGCGAAGGAGTGATGAGCTGCCGCTACTTCCCGGCCTGTTCAGGGCAGCTAATGTTCTCTGGCATCACACCGGACGCATTCTGCTACTGGCCGCTGCGAACTTGCATGGTAGAATAAGCGTTTTGCCTCAAGCTCATGGCGTCGTAATGAAAACTAAACGCGTAACCATTAAAGATATCGCCGAACAGGCTGGCGTCTCAAAAGCGACCGCCAGCCTAGTACTGAACGGTCGTGGTAAGGAGCTGCGTGTGGCGCAGGAAACGCGTGAGCGAGTACTGGCGATTGCCCGTGAGCAGCACTATCAGCCAAGCATTCACGCCCGCTCGCTGCGCGACAACCGCAGCCACACCATCGGACTGGTGGTGCCGGAGATCACCAACCACGGCTTTGCGGTCTTTTCACATGAGCTGGAAATGCTGTGCCGCGAAGCAGGCGTCCAGCTATTGATCTCTTGTACTGATGAAAACCCCGGTCAGGAGAGCGTGGTGGTCAATAACATGATTTCCCGCCAGGTTGACGGTCTGATCGTCGCTTCATGTATGCACAACGATGCCGACTATCTTAAGCTCAGCCAACAACTGCCAGTAGTGCTGTTTGACCGTTGTCCTAATGAAAGCCTGCTGCCGCTGGTGATGACTGATTCGATTACCCCAACGGCGGAACTGATTTCCCGCATTGCACCTAAGCATAGCGATGAGTTCTGGTTTTTAGGCGGTCAGTCGCGTCTGTCGCCTTCACGCGATCGTCTGACCGGCTTCACGCAGGGTTTGGCTCAGGCGGGTATTGCACTGCGCCCGGAATGGGTGATTAACGGTAACTACCACCCGAGCTCAGGCTATGAGATGTTCGCCGCACTCTGCGCGCGACTTGGGCGGCCGCCTAAGGCGCTGTTCACTGCCGCCTGTGGACTGCTCGAAGGGGTACTGCGCTATATGAGCCAGCACCATTTACTCGACTCAGATATCCATCTGACGAGCTTTGACGATCACTATCTTTATGATTCGCTGTCGCTGCGTATCGATACCGTACAGCAGGATAACCGCCAGTTGGCCTGGCACTGCTATGATCTGATAAGCCAATTGATCGAGGGCGATACGCCCGAAACGCTACAACGCTACCTGCCCGCAACGCTGCAGTTTAGGCATCAGTAATAACTGAGCATTTTTGAATACCCTACGTGTGCTTCCGGTGAACTCACATTGACAGGTCGCTGAGACCTGTATCAGGTTTTCGGGGAGGCGTTCGTCAGGTGGTGAAGTACTGAGTAAGGTTTTTCGCGCCTGTAGCGCAGGAACTGAGTCAGGTGTGTGGTCGCTCTGAAGCCATGTGCTATGCGGGGTGTCGCTATTTACGTTGTCAGGTACGCATGTCCTTAGTGCGGACATCGGGAGCTTTCTGTCAGACGTTGTCCCCGAAGCTGAACCCTGGCAGAGGCAGTAACGCGTCCAGCTCTTCTTCCGGCCAGCCCGGTAACCGTTGCAGAACATCCGTCAGCCAGGCATGTGGATCAAGGCCATTCATTTTCGCCGTTTCCAGCAGACTCATTATTCTGGCTGCGCGCTCGCCCGCCACAGCCGAACCAGCGAAGAGCCAGTTTGAACGCCCCATCACCACCGGCCTGATGGTTCTCTCGCAGCGATTGTTGTCCAGTGGCAACGCGCCATCCTCCAGGAAGCAGCTGAGGGCAACCCGTCGTTTCAGCGCATACGCGATCGCTTTTCCCAGCGCTGAGTTCTCCGGGCATGCATTTTTCTGCTGCTCCAGCCATTGCCACAACTTTTCCAGCACCGGGCGTGCATAGCGCTGCCGCCACTGCCGGATCTTTTCCACTGGCCTGTGGCGGATCTTCTTTCCAGCCGGTACAGCCCGGCGATCTGCCTGACGGCCATTTCGGCCCGGGGATCTTTACTCGCTTTATAAAGGTCGGCGAAGTTTCTGCGGGCATGTGCCCAGCACCCCGTCAGCACGACCCCTTTGTTCTGCCCGGCCAGCGTTTCATACGCCGGATATCCGTCAACCACCAGGTTTCCGGCCCAGTCTTTCAGGTATTCCGCCACGTATCTGCTGCTCCGGCCAGGCTGACTGTCGAAGCAGACGATAGCTGGGCCACTTTTTCACCGCTGACATAAGCCCACAGATAGCCGGCGCGGGCTTTGCCGCCCTTTCTTGTGTCCAGGATTTGCAGAGGCGTTTCATCAGCATGCAGCACATCGCGTGTCAGCAGTATCCGGTGCAGTGATTCTGCCAGTGGCATCAGCGCTACCCCCGCACGGCCGACCATATCGGCCATCGTGCTGACGGGAAGATGGATATCTGAACGTGCCAGAACCGGCTGCTGGCGGTACAGAGGCATATGGTCGCAGTGCTTGCTGATCACTACCTGGGCGATGAGTGACGGCTCTGCGACACCTTTTGGGATAATGTGTGCAGGCATATCACCGCTGACCACCCGCTGGCAACAGGTGCAGCCATACTGCGGACGAACGTACCGGTTAACCACGACGCGGGCCGGGATATATTCCAGCTTTTCGCTCACTTCATCACGGATGTGGCGCAGTGCGCCCTGACAGTCAGGGCAGCTTTCGGTTGAGGCCGGTTCGATGGTCTTTGTGACACGCGGAAGATGAGCCGGGAGAGGTTTTCGCGCCGGGCGCTCCAGGGCTTCTTTTTCTTCGGCCGGGAGCAGTGTGTCCAGTTGCGCTTCAACAGCAGCGATATCCGCATCCATATCCTCTTCGAACAGGGAGCGTTGCATGCCGGCCAGTGTTTCGCCCTTTTTACCGAACCGTTGCTGGCGTGCCAGTTTCAGCGCTTCTTCCAGCAGAAGGATGCGTTGCTGAAGAGAGATATTCTGCTGCTGGAGTTTTTCTTGTTTTTCAGCGTTCTCAGACACGGCATTTTGCACCATGGCAAGTGCCAGAGTGCGAAGCTGTTCGATGTCGTTTGTGGTAGAGAGAACGGAGATATCCATGCGGGCTATTATACCGTACCCGGCATGGATAATCATTATTGTTCATAAGGTTATGGCGGGTTTTGATACAGATTCAGATGAGTTCCGGAAGACCCACTTTGCGAGGTCGTGGCCTTTTACCTGTTGCCAGTCAACGCCGCTGATAAGCCAGCTGAACTCATCGGGTGTCAGGCGCCAGGCGGCATCATTTGCCCGGGGCCAGCGGAAGTGGCCTTTGTGCAGGCGACGAACACACAGCCAGACACCATGTTTATCCCAGCGTAGCACTTTGATGCGCGAACGGGCTTTATTGGTGAAGACAAAGGCAGCCCCCTCATGCCAGGACGATTTGAGTTCATCCTGGACGTACTGCGTCAGCGTGTCGATGCCACGCCGCATATCAACGGGTTGAACGGCGAGGAAGACGTTTTCAGGTGTCAGCATATTTGAGGGCCCTGAAGACATCAGTCAGTTGTGAAGGATGGCAGCACATGCGTATTCCTCCGGGGAGAAAGAGGGTTACGGGCTCATTTACCTCAGGTAAAGAGGGTTCAGCAGGCGGGGTAGCTTCAGTGATATGTACGGGCAGCACAGCGGGTTCGCTGGCGCGTCGTTCGGCCTTTGCGACATCCTGCGGCCATTCACGAAAGGAAGTAAAGGGAATGTCGTTAAGTTCGCAGTACTGCTGGCGGGTAAGCCCACTGGCCCGCCAACTGGCGACATGTTGCTTTTTCTGTTCAATGAACCATCGCTGTCTCATCAGCAAATATCCTTCATCAGTGGAAGATGACGCTGATATTACCTGCTGAAATAATTAAGAAAATATGAGTTCACCGGATGCTTACTACCCTACAGAGGTGAAATCTGGTGCGAATCCAACAATTAAAAATCAATATTTGTAGTGATGTGATGCGGAAAGGTCTTCACTGCATCAGTAATCACACCAATCGGGTTAAACGGCAAACTGAGTGGTGGTAAAGACTGACACCGGCAT
This sequence comes from Citrobacter meridianamericanus, assembly GCF_041320245.1. Lineage (NCBI taxonomy): Bacteria > Pseudomonadati > Pseudomonadota > Gammaproteobacteria > Enterobacterales > Enterobacteriaceae > Citrobacter > Citrobacter meridianamericanus. The sequence goes on from NZ_CP101036.1 coordinate 789,973, forward strand.
TATTACTGTCACTGTGGAACATCACTCCGGCGGGTTTACCGCAAGCTTCCCACGCAATTTCCAGCGCTTTGATGTCAGCTTGCTGTCCGGTGAGAATGACATTGCCCAACCCTCAGGTTTCCTTGCGAACAGATCGAGAACAACAGCAAGGTAAGCCCAACGCTTGCCTGTCCAGAGTAGAGTAAGAGGCAGGGCGTAGTCGGACTATTTCCCTGCCTCTCCTCCCCGAACCGGACGTGCACCTTTCAGCGCATCCGGCTCTCCATTTAAATGCTGGCGAACGCCATTGCCACTTCTGTAAAGCGCGATGTATACGTGTTTCTGGTCTCCGTCCTCAGATAGGGATTACCTTCGGGTAGCCGCCAGCGGAACAGCTTCTTGCCTTGCCCCACCAACCGGTACAGTATTTCGCCGCTGAGCTTGCCGTGATTGGTTTTACCAAATAAAACCCACGTTTTGCTCTGACCCGGTTTCGGTGATTTACACCACCACCTCATCAGGGAAGCGATACCTGTACGGTATTTGCGGGCCAGCCAGTGAGCCAGCTTCCAGAACACGACACGGTCGATATAACTGAAGACTTTGGCCTTAAAATCAACGAACTGATAGAACATGGCCCAGCCTTTCAGTTTTCGGTTGAGTTGTTCAGCCATATCGACTTTGCTTTCACTGTAGTTGTGCGGCTTTCCCTGATACCAGCTGCCCGCTGGCGATATTGTCACTCATGGCGCTTACTGGCTGCTGATATCAAAAACCGGTGTTTCTCCGGCGATGACCGGGCCGGAGAACAGGGTTATCTCCTGGACACGGTCAGAGTCCGCCACAATCACCGGTGTCAGCGTGGACTGTGCTTTCTGCTGAAGTAACGCAAGGTCAAACCCGATGACGGGGTCACCGGTGCTGATCAGCTGGCCTTCCTGGGCAATACGCCGGAAACCCTCTCCCCTGAGGTCAACTGTGTTAATACCGAAGTGCACGAACAGTTCAGTGCCACTGTCGGTGCGGATGGAAAACGCGTGGTTTGTCTCCAGTATTTTACCGATAGTGCCGCTGACAGGAGCCATCAAGGTATCGCCGCCGGAAGGACGGATAGCAATACCATCCCCCACTATTTTCCCGGCAAACACAGCATCCGGAACCGTGTCCAGAGGGACAATTTCACCGGACAGCGGTGCCATCACGCTGGTGACTTCCGCCGGTTTCTCATTTTCACTTATCAGTTGTTTAATCCTGCCCAGTAATCCCATTGTGCTTTCCTTCATTACGGGTGAACCGAAAGTACTGCCGTCACCGACGGCAGTGGAATTATTTCAGGCCAGCGTCCACAGTGAGCCGTCCGTCAGCACAGCCTCGCCGTGAGCTGCATATAGCGACAACCGGCGGGTTCCGGGCTGCGGGTAAATACGGCTGGACAGGGTGGCATCGCCATCGTTAACGAACACTTCCACCGATGAACGGTCCAGGAAAACCCGTAGCGTCAGATATTCTGCGCCAGGCAGCGCGATACTGCGGTAACCGTCCAGCCCCTCATCCGGGTAGTGACGCCAAAGCACCAGCCGTCCTGCCTGGTTATCCACATACAGCCGGAGCCCGTCTCCCAGGTGGATGCCGTAATGCTCTGCCTGACTGTCGAGGGTATGCCACGTCAGCACCAGTTCCACGGCCTGTGCGTCCTCAGCCAGCAACTGCGTGCCACTGAGCCTTACAGGGTGTAACGGCTGGCACGTCCCGCGAAGGGATTCGGCTTCGCGAACCGGACGCTGACACAGACGACCATGGCGTTCAAAAAGTTCCCTCGGCAGGGTCAGACATCCGGCCCAGGCCTCACGCTTTGTAGGCATCGGGGAGTCCCACATATTCATCCAGGCCATGATGATGCGCCGTCCGTCCTCCGCGACCAGGGACTGCGGGGCATAAAAATCATGACCGTGATCCAGTTCTTCAAATGCCCCGCTCAGGGCAAAGGCGGCCCCCGGCTGCCAGTGACCCGGTAAAACTCCGCTCTGAAAGCGGTTGCGGAACCGGTATCCGCCGGGCGTCATCCCCTGCGGGGAGAACATCAGCCAGTGATGGTCGCCACAGCGGAAAAAGTCCGGACATTCCCACATATAGCTTTCTCCGGCTGCCGACTGCGCTAGAACCCGTTCCTGGCGCCAGTCCCGCAGGGATGTGCCGCGATACAGCAGCACCTGACCGGTGTCAGAGGTATCCCGCGCGCCGATAACCATCCACCAGTATCCCCCTTCCCGCCAGACCTTCGGGTCACGGAAATGCATGATGCCTTCCGGTGGCGTCAGCACGCAGCCCTGCTTCTCAAAGTGAATGCCGTCACGGCTGGTTGCCAGACACTGGACTTCGCGGATGATGCTGTCATCCCCCCGATCCTCCAGACAGAGATGACCGGTGTAGATAAGCGACAGCACGCCGTTGTCGTCCACTGCGCTGCCGGAAAAACAGCCATCCCGGTCATATTCATCACCGGGTGCCAGCGCAACCGGCTCATGCTGCCAGTGCAGCATGTCCGGACTGGTGGCATGTCCCCAGTGCATCGGCCCCTGATGTTCACTTGCCGGATGGTGCTGAAAGAATGCGTGATAGCGACCGCTGAAATAAATAAGCCCGTTCGGATCATTCATCCATCCGGCAGGTGGAGCCAGATGAAAAACCGGGTACCAGGTATCACCACGACGGGCGCGGAGTGTATCAAGTGCAACCTGTGCAGAGGCAAGACGCTGTTTCATAAGCGAACCTCCGTCTGTGCTGTAGCGGTTTCTGCTGACGGGGCAGCCGTTTTACGGGTACTGCTCAGGGTGAAAGCCGATAACACGGTGACCGCAAGGACAATACCGCCCAGAACCAGATAGGTGTTCTGGAACCCCATGCGGTCATACAGGTGACCTGCAAAGGTTGAGAGGAATATCGCCGCCAGTTGTTTGGAGAACTGAAAGCCAATCAGATAAATGGTGGCCGACAGCCGGGTATCAAACACGCCGGTGATATACTTGAACGCACCAACCAGCAGGAATGGGACTTCAAGGGCATGCAGCATTTTCAGGCTCACCACTTCAGTAGCCGTGGTGGCAAAGGCCGACCCTGTGATGCGGATGGTCATAATCAGACCCGCGACAAGCAGTGTGTTTTTGGCACCAATGCGGTTGATTATCCAGGGGAGCAGAACATGATGATGGCATTGCAAATCTCGCCAGCCGTGGTGGCAAAACCAAATGCCCGGATCCCCGCCTGCGGCGTGTCAAAAAATGCACGGAAGAACGTGGCAAACTGCTGGTCAAACACGTCATAGACGCAGGCCACCCCAATCATGTAAAGCACGAACATCCACATCTGACGCATACGAAACAGACTGAACACCATTCCGGCGGAAATCACGGGCGAGTTGGCACCCAGCGCATTCATGACCATCGCTGTCTGACTGGTTCCGGGACGCGCCAGCGCCACCAGAAGGACCAGCAGCAATGCGCAGCCGGACCCCATCCAGAATACCAGGGACGGATCCACGTTGAAAAGCAGCCCTGCCGTGGTGGCACACAGCGCCCAGCCCAGACAGCCGAACATCCGGGCCTTACCGTATTCAAATCCGCTGCTGCGGCTGACACGTTCAATATAGGCTTCGATGGCACCGGCTCCCGCAGAAAAAACGAAGCCGATAAAAATCCCGCCGCTCAGTGCTCCGGCCCAGATGTTGAACCGCAGCAGCGGCGCAAAAACGTACAGAAAGAACGGTGCAAACAGGACCAGCAGCAGGCTGATGATCCACATCAGGTGTTTTTTCAGGCCAAGACGGTCTGAGATGACCCCCAGCAGCGGCTGGAAGCTGATGGCAAACAGGGAGAGGCATGAAAAAACAATCCCGGTATCCGTTTTACTCAGCCCCACAATGTCTGACAGCCAGACGGGCAGAAACGGGAAACAGGTTGCCATGATGAAAAAGTAGAGAAAAAGAACAGACCAAATATCCAGAAATCGGGGTTTTTATGAGTACTGACAGTATTCATTATTGTTATCCTCACGGGACTGAGTGCAGGGAGCCGTGACCGGCTCCGGTCCTTTTATGCCAAACGTTCAAGGGCAATCAGCATGGCGCTTTCCGGATCCAGTACGGGAAGCTGAATACCGGCCTGCGCCAGCCATTCCCCACTGATGTCGGAGGTCTGGTTCATCCAGCCGGGCAGCCTGCGCATGGTATGCCCGCCTTCACCGACCAGCTGAATATCCGGATGGTCAACAACACGAAGCCGGTAACGGGCCTGTGGTGCCAGCCCCGGAAAACGTAGAGCACCCGGCAGGGTGTGATCCGGCATGGCAAGCTGGCTCACCAGGAAGAGCGCCTGCGACTGATCCGGGCTGACCACCCCTGCACCTGTGTCGCCGCATCCGGCATATCCACCCGCCATAGGGTGCCCGTGTGGATAAGCTGCCGCCATTCTTTGTAGAGCGAGGCATAGCGGCGGTAACCGGCGGATTCCTCTTCTCCGGCCGTTACCGGATCCAGCTCCAGTCCCATATGACCGAACAGGGCCGTCAGACCGCGAAAGGCAATGCTGTGCTGCCGGAAGGTGGCATGGCAGCGATGATGACCGATGTGTGCCCCCATAACCTCCGGCGGGAAAAAGTAACTCATGCCACGCTGTATGGTGCAGCGCTCCAGGGCGTCATTGTTGTCAGAAGCCCAGAAGCGGTGCGTGCGGGTCAGAACCTCAAAGTCGATACGTCCACCGCCGGAAGCGCAGGACTCAAACTCAACACGGGGAAAACGTTCGCGCAGGAGATCCAGCAGCCGGTAAAACTGACGGGTCTGCGCGTCCGCCGCCGCCCGACCTTCATGCCCGGCCTGGACCAGCTCGCGGTTCATGTCCCATTTCACATAGTCAACTGGGTGTTCGCCCAGCAGCCATAAACAGCGTTCATAAATGTAAGCAAAGGCCTCAGGAATGTTCAGGTTGAGAACATACTGATGTCTCCCGGTTGGTTGTGTGTACCCCGGCATTGACAGTATCCAGTCAGGATGGCGGCGAAAGAGGTCAGAGTCCGGGTTAATCATTTCCGGTTCCACCCAGATACCGAACTCCATGCCGAGTGATTTCACATGGTTAATCACCGGCATCAGTCCGTCCGGATACTTCTGTTCATCCAGATACCAGTCGCCCAGAGCCGCATGGTCATCATTGCGCCCCTTAAACCAGCCGTCGTCGATAATGAAACGTTCAACGCCAAGCGCTGCCGCACGTCCGGCCATCTGCATGATGTAGTTCGGGTCGTGGTCAAAATAAATACCTTCCCAGGTATTGAGGTGCACCGGACGGGGTTTCTGCTCAGGAAAACGGATGATTTCATCGCGCAGAAAACGGTGGTACTGCTGACTCATACCATTGAGCCCCTCCGGGGAATAGCTGGCGTACAGCCACGGCGTGTACACGGTCTCATCCTTCTTCAGGGCTTTTTCTCCGGGCATCCACAGTGCTTCCGCCTGGAGGTAACGCCGTCCGTCAGTTTTGACCTCACATTTCATGCGATGGTTGCCACTCCAGCCCAGATGTACGGCCCACACCTCGCCCTGCTGTTCTGAGAAACCGGGGGCACCGGCAATCAGTGCCGGAAAATGCTCATGGGACGTGCGGCCCCGGCGGTTCTCCAGCACAAAACCGTCATGTGTGAGACGGACCCTGTGCGGCTGAAACTCACGAGTCCAGCGTCCGTGGAAGGCCATGACTTCCTCTGCCCTTTCAGCCACAGGGAGCGTGATGGCGAAGCGGTTCACCTGCCAGTCCCCTTCACGGAGGTTCGTCAGGGCATGACGCATCTTCAGCACACCGGACGATGTCAGCACCAGTTCACTGACCATGCGCAGACCCGCCACTGCATCCTCACTGGTCAGGGTGAGTGATTCTCCGGCCTGTACCACGCTGATGGTACGGAACACAGGGGACGCATCCAGCCCGTTGCGGTGTCCCTCCAGCCCCGGCGAGCCAAAAAGTCCCGCGCCGTTTTCGGCCATCAGCGTCAGTGGGGTGTCGGTATCCAGACGACCATTCGCAACCGGCCTTTCCAGGCTGATACAATCATCCGGTGAAAAGTGTTTCAGGGTGGATCCCCACCAGACAATCTCTGCATACGGGTGGGTTTTAATAATCAGGTCTGAGTGGGGACTGGTCAGCCTGCGGTACATCGGTTCCATAAGACATCTCCGTTTTCGTGTATGCCTTACTGTTGATCCGAATCGTTTCGGATAGCAACCGAAACGATTCGGATTTGTGAGCGGGATTAAAAATCAGGCGGAGGGAGCAAGCGTTGTCTTGCCAGGATGAAATTCCGGCTGCCAGAGTACTTGTAGCATTTCAGGTGAAACATTCGTGACCAGCTGGCGTATCATGTCGGCAATCTGACGACCGACGCGATGTCGTGTTGACTGAAGAACTGCAGCCACATCCTGTTCAATAATACTGTCCTGCGGCAGACCATCATAAACCACAAGAGAGACGGCATCCTCTCCGGACAGATGACCGGATAACTGCAGCGACATGGCCGCGCCATCACCGATCAGGTCACTGTCGGTAATAATGGCCGTCGGGGGAAGCGGAAGTGACATTAACTCAGTCACTGCCTGGAAACCTGAGCGTCGGGTGGGAGAGACCCGGCGTAGCCAGGTCTCAGGCAGACCATGTTCACTCAGGGCATCGCGCCATCCCTGACGTCGTGCAGTGACATAGGCACGGGAGTTGTCCTCACTCAGCAGGGCAATTCGCTGATGGCCCAGGGCAATCAGGTGCTGTGTGGCCTGCCAGGTTCCTGCATGGTTATCAAAGTCAAACCAGGCACAGGGAAGACCGGACGGCACCTGACCGAGTGCCAGAAACGGAATACCGGCCTCCTGCAGGTGTGTAAGACGCGGGTCATTATCCATCGTGTGCGCCACGATAAGGGCATCAACCCGGCGGCTTTCGACCAGACGCATATAGCTGTGGCTGTCAGCCCGTTCATCATCGGCTATCAGCAGTAAGTCAATATCATGGCGGGCCAGTTCCCGGCTGATACAACTGACCATATCCACAAACACACTACTGCTGAACAGTACAGCATGTTCAGGGAAGACCAGGCCGACCGCATCGGTTTTACCGGTTTTGAGACGTCTTGCCAGGGTATTCGGGCGATAACCACGACGCCGAGCTTCCGCTTCTACACGTGCACGGGTCGAAGCGGAAACGTCCGAAAATCCGCCAAGCGCCCGGCTGACTGTGGTGACAGAGATCCCGAGTTCGGCGGCGATAGCCTTGAGTGACATATTTTCTCCTGCGGATAACTGAACAGCCCTGTCCCTGATGCGGGTGATCCGGGCAACAAACCTGACAGAGACGCCTGCATAAGTGGTCGCGCTGTACCAGTATGAGCCTCCATCATCCTGATTTGTGTATTAACTTTCAATACCGGAGGACGATTTGATTACCGGTTGTTAGCAGGAGTGCGAATATTAGACCGACGGTGGAGATCTAAGACTCAGTGAGCATAGCGATACACTATATTACTGTAATTAAGCCAGTAAACTTCCTGTTCACTGGCTTAAACGCTAATGATGTATGCAGTTGAACAAGCTTTTAAACTAATGATTAATTGATATACTATTATCGTTAGCATTACCCGAACGCCGTATTTACGGTTATTTATTGGTAAGTGCTACGTTCCATGGCAAGAGTTCATCAACAGGTTGGAAGGCCATTCCGGCAAAACTCTCAGTATATGGCGCAGATACCATTCAGACAGCAGGTCCCGCTCAGCCCGTACAGTAGAGCGCCGTTCACTACCGTAATCGCTACCGAAGAACACATTGATTGCCCCTCAATAATCCTGCTGTTAACATCAAAATTGTTGGTCGGGCTCGATTTATTTAATTGTGTAAACAGGGCCTGGCTTTGTTGAATAAATCAGATTTCTGGTAAGTCTCCCCGTAGCGGGTTGTGTTTTCAGGCAATACGCACGCTTTCAGGCATACCTGCTTTCGTCATTTTGTTCAGCGCTCGTACCAGGGCCATAGCCTCCGCAACCTGACCATCGTAGTCACGCAGCGTCAGTGAACCCCCGAACAGCTCTTTTACCCGGTACATCGCCGTTTCCGCTATCGAGCGACGGTTGTAATCTGTTGTCCATTTCCACCGCGCATTACTCCCGGTCATTCGCTGATTAGCCACTGCACGGTTACGGTCTGCATATTCACCGGGCCAGTAACCCGCACCTTTTCGGGGCGGGATAAGCGCGCTGATTTTCTTACGCCGCAGTTCATCGTGACAGAGCCGGGTATCGTAAGCGCCATCGGCGGCGGCTGACCTGATTTTCCGGTGGGTTTGCCGGATTAACCCGGGGAAGGCCTCTGAGTCCGTAACGTTGTTCAGCGACAGGTCAGCGCAGATGATTTCATATGTTTTACTGTCAACGGCGAGATGCAGCTTACGCCAGATACGGCGGCGTTCCTGGCCATGCTTTTTGACTTTCCACTCGCCTTCACCGAAGACCTTCAGCCCGGTGGAATCAATTACCAGGTGTGCGATTTCACCCCGGGTGGGCGTTTTGAAACTGACATTAACCGACTTTGCCCGCCTGCTGACACAGCTGTAATCCGGGCAGCGTAGCGGAACGTTCATCAGAGAAAAAATGGAATCAATAAAGCCCTGCGCAGCGCGCAGGGTCAGCCTGAATACGCGTTTAATGACCAGCACAGTCGTGATGGCAAGGTCAGAATAGCGCTGAGGTCTGCCTCGTGAAGAAGGTGTTGCTGACTCATACCAGGCCTGAATAGCTTCATCATCCAGCCAGAAAGTTATGGAGCCACGGTTGATGAGGGCTTTATTGTAGGTGGGCCAGTTGGTGATTTTGAACTTTTGCTTTGCCACGGAACGGTCTGCGTTGTCGGGAAGATACGTGATCTGATCCTTCAACTCAGCAAAAGTTCGATTTATTCAACAAAGCCGAACAATGCATAAATCAGGTGAAATCCGTTAGAGGTAATTACAGAGCGTGCTTTACTGCATGCTCCCTCCCGCTGATATTGCTACTATGCTGCAACGCTTGTCGCTACGTTTTAAAATACACGAAGCATCTGTTGTAAATACGTTGAAGGGGGCATTATCTTGGCCAAGACAAATATCGTTCCAAAGTAATTAATTACGGGATTCGTAGATACGGTAATATAACCATTCTTCCAGATCGCTTTTTAACCAACGGGAAGCTCTGCCCAATTTAATCGGTTTAGGGAATGCCCCATCCTGTATCAGCTTATAGAACCATTTATCGCTCAGGCCAGTAAGCTGGGTAATGAATTTCATATCAATGAATTGATCTTCAAGTAGTGCAGGTTTTGTATACATGTTGATGTGTTCCGGTTAAAGATGAATAACCGGAGCTGCTAGTAAACCAATCATTACCGTCAGCTCCTCCACATCAATGGCTTCTGTTGTAAAAAAACTTCAGCTTAACGTTTACCTGTCGCTACTCCTTCCTGGGCCTGCCTCTACGGCTTCGTGGTGGTATAGCATTCATACCTGCAATAACCCCTCGTGACTTCTGCTCAGATTTGGCTAAATAACTAATTACGTAACGTAGTTCATCAACTGCTTGCCTATTGCGGTGATCCACTATCGTTCCGGAACTCGCAACGAAATGCTTTTTCTTGGAACACAGATGAAAGAGACCTTCATCGTCAGTCAATCTGCGCCATTCTTCCCCTATCGCACGCGAAGTTGGATAGAATTTCCGATGCTTCTGCCCATCAAGATAAAGCATGGCATGCACATGCAACCCCTTACGCTGTCTGTATTCAATTACCCAGTAGTACCCAATAACCATCTTTCGGCCAATTGCCACGTCCATCAGGTGCTGTATCTCGCCCTCCATCTCATCCATGAGATTACGCTGCGAGCGTTCACTCCCTTGTTTCCAGCCAAAATCCATACGAAAAGCCAGTAAGCGGGAATAACGCTCAAACATTTCATCCAGGTGGTGGTTTATATCTTCGAGAAGAAAACGATGCATAGGGTAATTAGGGTTGGCATTGTAGGGTTCTTTCATGATCTATCCTCAAACTAAACGGGGTTCAATAGATAGATGTGTGATGTATTTTTTATACAGGGATGAGTATTGATTACAGGAGGGGAACGGTTAACTCCGGGTGATAATACTAATTAACCTTAATTCAGTAAGAACTGATGGTTTCAAGGATTCTATCGTAGGTTCACATGGTGGCCTTACACAGGAAGAAATGTGTACGCGAAATCTGAAGTATTGCAGTGCGATCTGGCGCTTTACTGGCCTCTGTGATAGGTTGTTATGCACAATCAACAAAGTGCATAACAGTTATGGTAAAGAGAATTACATTTAACACCGATGATGATTTAACGATTAATTCAATCGACAGGTATGCCGAATCCAATGGCATGTCACGTTCTAAGGTAATATGTGAGTTATTACGGTCCACTGCACCTATTCTTGATTTTGTGACATATCAAAATAGAATTACTCAGGAGGTTGAAAGCAGGCTTTTTAGCATGTTTTATCATGAGGTTCGTCACTTCGAAACGCAGCAGCATAAAGATGACTCTACTTTTAAATATCTTCACTCTCTGTCTGAAAAGCTTATATTCAATGTTCACCCAAATCCTGTTGAAAGCTTTTTCCTTCCGGCAATATCTGAATGGGACTCTTGCAATAGTGGGTTTATGGAGAGAATTGAGAATAAAATTAAATCCTATATGCCCGAGGGTGATTGTATATCACGCTATGTTTATTTGTGCGTAAATAAAAAATCTGGTGAGAAGTTTGGCTATGACCTGATTCAAATAGAAATTCCATTATTTGTTGTTGAGTCTTACTTATTTGACATTCAGTCACTTTGCCATGTTCGAACTGTTGATTTTTGCAATGCAGGAATTGATGAATATATGCGCAGAAAAAAAAGACATCTTAATTCCGCTTATCTTTCATGGATTCCAGTGCTTCCCTTTCAGGAAGGGTTTATTTTTATCGCTGCTTTGCACATCGATAAAGCCTTACCTAATCAGCTATACCCTCCTAAAGCCACCATTAACCTTCCTTACGAGTACTGGAAGTATTTAGGATGATTCAATAGAAAATCATCATTCAAACTATATTCAGATATATATCATTTTCATGAACATACCAGCATAACGGCAGAACTTCGCGGTACTGCCGTTTTTAGTTTTATTTATTGCAGGAGTTGTCATGATTAATCAGCAAGGTTTGCAGCCATTAAACCATTCGCTTTCCGGCCTGCCGCAGTGGGTGTCTGAACGTATATTGCAGCAGATAAATCAGTTAACCCACTACGAACCAGTGATTGGCATTATGGGTAAAACTGGGGCGGGAAAGAGTAGCCTTTGCAATGCTCTGTTTGCCGGTGAGGTGTCGCCGGTCAGCGATGTGGCGGCCTGTACCCGTGAACCTTTGCGATTTCGCCTGCAGGTTGGCGAGCGCTATATGACGTTGGTGGATCTGCCCGGCGTGGGGGAGAGTGGTGCACGCGATACTGAGTATGCGGGGCTGTACCGTGAACAGCTTCCCCGGCTCGACCTGGTTCTGTGGCTGATTAAGGCCGATGACCGGGCGCTGGCGGTGGATGAACATTTTTATCATCAGGTGATTGGAGAGGTATACCGGCATAAGGTGCTGTTTGTTATCAGCCAGTCGGATAAGGCCGAACCCACCAGCGGTGGGGGACCGTTGTCCACGGCGCAGAAGCAGAATATCAGCCGTAAAATCTGTCTGCTGCATGAGCTGTTCCAGCCCGTACATCCGGTGTGTGCCGTGTCGGTCCGTCTTCAGTGGGGACTGCGGGTGATGGCCGAGCGAATGATTAAGTGCCTGCCACGTGAGGCCACCAGCCCGGTGGTGTCGCAACTCCAGTCTTCCTTTCGCACGACGGTAGTCCGGGAACAGGCTCGTAGCGATTTTGGTGAAACCATCGGGGCCGTACTCGATAGCATCAGTGCCTTTCCCCTGATACCCGCCCCGGTACGGGCTGTCATTCAGGCCGTGCGCACCACGGTGGTGTCAGTGGCCCGCGCCGTCTGGGATTTCTTCTTCTGAGTATTTAACCCATCCCTGTTACTTCCCTGCCCCTGTCGCAGATGCGACGGGGATCCCTTTTATTTGTTTTCCCGTTATGAGGAGTCTGCTTATGACCCGTCTGGCTTCGCGCTTTGGCGCAGCAAATCTTATCCGTCGCGACCGCCCGTTAACCCGCGAAGAGCTGTTTCGCGTGGTGCCCAGTGTATTCAGTGAGGACAAACATGAATCCCGTAGTGAACGCTACACCTATATACCCACCATCTCCCTGCTCGACAGCCTACAGCGAGAAGGCTTCCAGCCGTTCTTTGCCTGTCAGACCCGGGTACGCGACCCGGGTCGACGCGAGCACACAAAACACATGCTACGCCTTCGTCGGGAGGGGCAGATTACCGGTAAACAGGTACCAGAAATTATCCTGCTCAACTCCCATGATGGCACCAGTTCGTACCAGATGTTGCCGGGTTTATTTCGTGCGGTTTGTCAGAACGGGCTCGTCTGCGGTGAGTCATTTGGCGAGGTGCGTGTGCCGCACAAAGGCGATGTAGTGAGTCAGGTGATTGAGGGGGCCTATGAAGTGCTGGGCATTTTTGACCGGGTGGAGGAGAAGCTGGATGCCATGCAGTCGTTGCTGTTGCCACCCCCGGCACAGCAGGCACTGGCAAAAGCCGCCCTCACGTACCGGTTCGGTGAAGACCACCAGCCGGTGACTGAATCGCAGATCCTCTCCCCACGTCGCTGGCAGGATGAGAGCAATGACCTGTGGACCACGTACCAGCGTATTCAGGAGAACCTGATTAAGGGCGGTCTCAGTGGGCGTAACGCCAAAGGAGGACGGTCACATACCCGTGCCGTTCGTGGTATTGACGGGGACGTGAAACTTAACCGGGCACTATGGGTGATGGCGGAAGCCCTGCTCAGTGGTTTTCAGCCTGCGTGAGTTCACACTTTGCATCAAATAACATTACAGCAATGTTAATAAATGACACTTCCTGTCATTTCTGGCGGGGATTTTTGCTGGTTAATTCACCGGAAAATGGCGCAGGCCTGACAGATACAGGCTTCAGGCCTTCCTCAAAATAGCCGCTCCCGCAGACATATCCTGTCAACCCCATCCTTTAAAATCGCATGCCTTTCAACCGGTTAACCTTCACGGAGAATACATCATGCCACTGGCAGAGCGCCGCTACGACAGACTGGCGGTCAGGCTGTCGCTGATTATCAGCCGCCTCGTGGCGGGTGAAACGCTGAACATGCAAAAGCTCGCGACCGAGTTTGATGTGTCAGTCCGCACCCTTTACAGGGATTTTCGTGAGCGGCTGATTTATCTGGACCTCGAATGTCATCAGGGCTGCTATCGCCTGCGGTCAGGGGCCGGGCCGCAGGGCGAGCTGGATGTCCTGACTTTTGCCCACCGTACCGGCATCGCCGGTCTCTTTCCGGGGCTGGACCGTCGGCTGGTGAACTTGCTGTTAAACTGCGAGGGTGCTCCCTGCCTGACCGGAGATGCTGTTTCTGCGGGCTCGCCCGCGACCCCGCTGTCCTTTTACCGGCTGGTACAGGCCATTACCACTTGCCAGCGTGTCACGCTGCTGGCTGACGGAAAACGATGCGAAAGATTGTCCCCTTATCGGCTGATTGCGCAGCAGGGCCACTGGTACCTGATTGCGGAGCACAACGACCATCCGGCGGTATTTGCGCTCGGTGATATTCACCTTGTGCAGCCCCTTACCGAGAGTTTCAGACGTAACGAGCGCCTTTACCGTCTGACGGAAGATTTAAGTTTTATCCGGGCACTGCCGCATTTTGGTGTTGTCCTGCAGTCGCTTAACAGCCTGTCTTCACCCTGAGTTTTACTGGTCTGCATCCGTCTGGCGGGTGCGGGCCTTTTTATTATTTACACACAACAAGGTACTAATGATGAAGCGAAACCTGAACACCAGCTACCGGCTGGTATGGAACGAGGTTCTGGGAGCATTTGTTGTTGTCTCAGAGCTGGCAAAAGCCAAAGGAAAGCGCAGTACTGCCGTTCTGGCGCTGGCGGTTGCCGGACTGGTGGCAAGTCCTGCCGCACTGGCTGACGATGCGCCGGGAAACACCCGTACGGTAGCGGCCGGTGAGGTAGTCAATGGTGCGGTGATCGGCAATCACGACTCACAGATCGTTTTCGGTAAGACAAACAACACAGTCATCAACACAGGCCTGGAGTTCGGTGCTGATAATGATGACAACAGCGGTGGTCAGTGGGTACAGACGGGGGGCGTGGCAAACCAGACCACCATTAATAATAGCGGGCTGCAGGGTGTACTGGCTGGCGGCAGCGCCACAGACACCACAGTCAACAGCGGTGGTGGTCAGAGCGTGCATGGTCAAGCTTCAGATACCACGCTTGACGGTGGTACACAGTGGGTACACAGCGGCGGTATTACCTCCGGCACGATCATTAATAAAGACGGGGCTCAGCTGGTAAAAGCTGGAGCGCAGGCTACCGGTAGTGTGGTGAATACCGGAGCACAGGGTGGTCCCGATGCAGAGAACAACGACGGGCAGTGGGTTGCCGGTACCGCAACTGATACCACCATTAATAACGATGGTCGGCAGACTATTGCGACAGGAGGCCTTGCCACCGGCACAGTGATTAAAGCGGGCGGCGACCAGAGTGTGCACGGTTCGGCAAATACGACCCGCCTGGATGGCGGTTATCAGTACGTGCATGCCGGTGCATCTGCAAGTGACACGGTAATCAATGCGGGCGGCTGGCAGGTGGTGAAAAGCGGTGCGACAGCCGACAACACCACAGTTAATGCGGACGGTAAACTGCAGGTGGGTGCCGGAGGCAACGCCACGAACGTTACCCAGAATGCCGGGGGCGCGCTGGTGACGAACACCAGTGCCACCGTCTCCGGGACCAACAGTCTGGGTAACTTCAGTGTTGATGCCGCGAATGCCAGTGCCACTAATGTGCTACTGGAAAATGGCGGGCGTCTTGATGTACTGGGCAACGGCAGCGCCGATACCACTACGGTCAATCAGGGCGGTATTCTGGCTGTAGCGACCGGTGGTAAGGCGCAGAACATCGTGATGCATGACGGCGGTGTGCTAATTGCCGATACCGGCGCAACGGTCAGTGGAACGAACACCTCCGGCGCATTCGGCATTGACGGTGCAACCGGTAAGGCCAGTAACCTGCGTCTTGATAACGGCAGTCAGTTCACTGTACTGGGTAATGGCAGTGCGGATAACACCACCGTCGGGGCTGGCAGTACGCTGAACGTGGCACAGGGTGGAACGCTCACCGGCACCACCTCATTTGGCGACGGTGCATCGCTGACGGGGAGCGCCACCAACAGCGGACAACTGCATTTCAGCACGGGTAACGGACAGGGTGCGGCCATCAGCGGTTCGGTAAGCGGTGAGGGGCAGCTACTCAAGGACGGTGACGGCACCCTGACGGTCAGCAACGGCACGCTGTCCCAGTCACAGGTAAACCTGAATCAGGGTACGCTGGCGCTGAACAATGCCATCATCAACAGCGACATCATTGCGCAGTCCGGTACGCAGGTCCGCCTGACCGGCAACTCGGTGCTGAACGGGGCGATTGACCCGACTGACGTCACCCTCGACAGCGGTGCCAGCTGGAATATTCAGCGTGGTGCAGCGGTGAAATCGGTGCTCGACAACCTGGACAATGCCGGAACCATCAGTTTTGCACCCGCACAGGCAAACAGTCCGTTTGTCCCTGAAACCCTGACGGTGACGAATCTCACGGGCCGTAGCGGCACCATGAATCTGTCCATTCGTCTTGATGACCCGACCTTCCCGACCGATATGCTGGTCATTGACGGCGGGCAGGCAACCGGTAAAACCTGGCTGAACTTCACCAATACCGGTGATGCAGGGCTGGGCCTGGCGACAACTGGCAACGGTATCAAAGTGGTGGATGCGATTAACGGGGCCACCACCGAAGCCGGAGCCTTTGCGCTGGGCCGCAAACTGCAGGCCGGGGCGTACAACTACACCCTGAGCCACGGTAGTGCCGATGAAAACTGGTATCTCTCCAGCGAAGCCGGCTACCGTGCCGAAGTGGCACTGTACTCATCTTTGTTTGCCCAGAGCATGGATTATGACCGTGCGCTGGCCGGGACATACAGCCAGCGCAGCAGTGCGGTGAATGACCAGGGATTCTGGGGGCGTATTCAGGGCGGGCATACCGGGCATGACGGTAACGGCGGCATTGCCCAGGGCGACACCCCGGAAAGCAGTGGCAGCTATGGCTTTATTCAGCTCGGCGGAGACCTGTTCAAACACGACACCGGTACGCTTTCGCTGACCAGTGGACTCTATGGCGCGGCAGGCCAGTCGTCGGTGGATGTGAAAAACGATGACCGCTCTGCGGCAGGCTCCGTGCGTGACACGGTGTACAGCCTCGGCGGGTATCTGACAGCCGTTCAGGATGCCAGCGGGCTGTGGGCCGATGTGGTGGCACAGGGCTCCCGTCACAGCCTGAAGGCAAGCTCAGCGGATAACCGTTTTGAAACTGACGGCACCGGCTGGCTGGCCTCTGTGGAAACCGGTCTGCCGTTTAACATCAGTCAGGGACTGGTGCTGGAGCCACAGCTGCAGTACGTCTGGCAGGGCCTGTCTCTGGATAACGGGCATGACAACGGCGGTTACGTGAACTTTGGTGACGGTAGTGCGCAGCATGTCCGCGCCGGGCTTCGTTTCGGCAGTTCGTCTGAAATGGACTTCGGTCAGGGTACCTCCACGGTTGCGGGTTTGACTGACAGCATGAAGCACAGCACAAGCGAAATGCCGATGAACTGGTGGGTGCGTCCGTCGGTTATCCGCACTTTCAGTTCAGACGGCGATATGAGCATGGGCACTGCGACTGCAGGCAGCAATGTCAGCTTCACCCCGTCTCAGGATGGTACCTCGCTTGACCTGCAGGCGGGTATTGAAGCGCGTGTCCGCCAGAACGTGACGCTGGGTGTACAGGGCGGTTATACCCGCAGCGTCAGCGGCAACAGTGCTGCTGGCTACAACGGTCAGGCAACGCTGAAAGTCGCTTTCTGATAACGCATCTGTCCCATTTACGGGGCATCACATAACCACTCTAGGCCCCTGTTGTTCTCGCAGCAGGGGCCTTTTGCATTCAATCGCAACACCGTTTTCTCTCTTTAGACTCACCCGCTTTATCCCGATTTTTATCAACTACATCACGCCAGCCCCTAGCGGCTGGCTTTTCTATTACGGAGCAACTCCATGACCACACAAACTGATACAGCCCACTCGCCGATGAGTGATTCACACATGTCTACCCTCATTACGGCCAGCCTGGTACCCGATGAACAGCGCCTGGGTTTCTGGCCGCTGCACTTCGGGCGTATCCCGCAGTGGATTTTTATCGAGACCCGTATCTTTGGCTGGATGGACCGCTTCTGTGAAGACTACAGCGGCGGTATCTGGCATTTCCACATACTCAGCAACGGTGGCGCGTTTATGGCCCCCGAAGCTGACATTGATGAGAAATGGAGGCTGCTCAACAACATGAATGGCAATGGCGCAGAAATGAGTGCGGAAGCCGCAGGCATTGCCGTGTGTCTGATTGAGTACAGCCATCACGCCTGTCGTACGGAGTGCGATGCCATGACAGAGCATTATTTCCGACTGCGTGATTACGCCCTACAGCACCCTGAATCCCATGCCATTTTTGCCATCATTGATTAAGGAGTTTTGCTATGGAGAAACAACTGACTCTCTTTACACCGGAACTGCCATTGACCTCGCTGCGCACCATCAAACGAGCCCTGAGTCTGCTTGACCAGCACCTGCGCGAACCGGGTGTGGCGTTTACTTCCACGCAGGCTGCTCGCGACTGGCTCAGGCTGAAGATGGGAACCCTTGAGCGCGAAGAGTTTGTCGTGCTGTACCTCAATAACCAGAACCAGCTGCTTGCCCACGAAATGCTTTTTACCGGCACCCTCAGTCACACTGAAGTTCATCCCCGCGAGGTGGTGAAACGCGCCCTGTACTTTAACGCGGCAGCAGTGATATTTGCCCATAACCACCCATCCGGGGAGGTGAATCCAAGTCAGGCAGACAAAGCCATTACCCAGCGACTGGTACAGGCGTTGATGCTGGTGGAGATCCGGGTGCCCGACCACCTGATTGTCGGCGGCAGGCAGATATTCTCCTTCGCCGAACATGGTCTGCTGTGAGGGGGAAGGGTCAGTGAAAATCATCAGCAAGCGTCAGGCGATGGCGATATACCGCCAGCATCCTCAGTCCAGGTTGTTTCGCTTCTGTACCGGCAAATATAAGTGGTCCGGCAGTATCTGCCACTATGCCGGTCGGGAGGTACAGGACATCAACGGTGTGCTGGCCGTATTTGCTGAACGCCGTCAGGACCGTAACGGTCCCTATGTCGTATTGCGCAGCGTTACCCTGAATTAATTCACATTTAAGGAAGGCTAAAATTGTCGAATAAAATACCGCCTGTAAACCACAATATCGCCGAACCCTGGTGGGGGCTTAAACGCGATATCACACCCTGTTTTGGCGCTCGCCTGGTGCAGGAGGGCAACCGGCTGCACTATCTCGCCGACCGCGCCAGTATCACCGGGCAGTTCAGCGACGCGGATTTACGCCATCTGGACCAGGCATTTCCGCTGCTGCTCAAACAGCTTGAACTGATGCTCACCAGCGGTGAACTCAATCCCCGCCATCAGCACGGCGTCACGCTCTACGCAAAAGGGCTGACCTGCAACGCGGATACACTCGGCAGTTGCGGATATGTCTATATAGCGATTTACCCGACACCTGCAACAACAGAATAAACCTCCCGGCATTTTTGCTTCATTTAACTAACCAATAAAGGTTTCCATTATGCAAACACAACCTGTTCCCCCGACACAGGAGGCTTCACCACGCCCGTCACCAGTGGAGATCTGGCTCCGCCTTTTGAGTCACCTGCTGGACCGTCACTACGGTCTGACGTTAAACGACACGCCATTTTGCAATGATGGTGTGATCCAGGAGCATATCGACGCCGGTATCTCACTGTGCGACGCGGTGAATTTTATCGTGGAGAAATACGCCCTGATACGCACCGATCGTCACGGTTTCAGCGCAGAAACACAGTCCCCACTCATCAGCAGTATTGATATCCTTCGCGCCCGTAAGGCCTGTGGACTGATGGCACGCAATGGCTACAGACTGGTGACCGATATCACCACCGGCAAATACAGCGAGGTGACTCGATGAAACTCTCCATGACCGTGGAAGCCGATGCCGTCACTATGCAGGCCCTCAACATGGGGCGGATCGCTGTTGATATCGACGGTATTGAACTGGCCGACCTGATTGATGTGGTCTGTGATAACGGTTATTCGCTTCGCGTTGCTGACGAACCTGGGAGGCTGGTTGTGGAAGATCCACTCCCGTCTGCCGCCCGGCTGAACGGCATTCAGTGCAGTACCGCCCATATCTCCGAAGCTGACAACAACCTGCTGTTCACTCTTTCGCATCAGCATGAAGACTTTGGCGAAAGCGAATGGATTACGTACACCGGCTCCGGCTATTTGTTGCGTCTGGATGCGTGGTCGTTTCCGGTATTACGGCTTAAACATCTCGGTCTGTCGAAAGCCTGTCGTCGCCTGGTGGTGACCCTTATGCGTCACTACTCTGTTGGTATTGTTCACCTTGATGCCTTTGGTGAGGTATTGCCGGGCTTTGACATTTTCGACTGGTAATCCAACCTCAATCACCACAAGGTTTCACATGCCGGAATTAACCACCGAAGCGGCTCTCAACATTCTGATTGGCTGGCTGCAGGACAACATCGATTGTGGCAGCGAAATTATCTTCGATAACGACGAAGACAATACCGATTCAGCAGTGCTGTTACCCTGGATTGAACGTACGCTTCAGGACGTTCGCGATCTCCACCATCTTCAGCTTTTGCAACAGGCCAGTACAGATTAACCACCGAACCGTACTCATCACTTACTCATAAGCGCCAGCCCTCACCGGCTGGCGTTTTGCTTTATATAAAGGAAATGACTGATGTCAGAACTTACTCTCACCGGACCCGAAGTGTTAACCGGCCACACCGACATAATTTGCTCCACCAGCATTGAGCGCATCATCACCGGACGTAATGCCGCACTGGCGCAGATTGAAGCGCTCATTCAGCAACTCGACGATATCTCAATACTGACCCGCAGTATCGGGGGAAAAACCGCTCTGGACTGGGCTATGAAGCAGGACTTCCGCTGTGGCTGCTGGTTGATAGAAAAAAGAGAAACGGCGATGAAAGCCATTACACGCAATCTTGATCGCGGTATATGGCGGGATTTAATGAAAAAGTCGGGCATGCTTTCCATCATGGACGCACAGGCCCGTGATCAGTGGTACAACAGCCTGGAAAAGGAGGATATTCCGGTGGTCAGCGAAGCGAATATCCTGAGCACGTTTGAGCAACTGCATCTCAACAAAATAGATGTCTTCGAACGTGGGGTCATCAACGTCTTCAAAGGGCTATCGTGGGATTACAAAACCAATAGTCCCTGCAGCTTTGGTAAAAAGATCATCGTCAACAATCTGGTGGCGCATAGCCGCTGGGGCTTTAGCTTAAACTGGGGCTGGCGGCGGGATCAATTAGCGGACCTGGAACGAATGCTGTTTCTGCTTGATGGTAAACCGATACCCGACAACCGTGGCGATGTTACTACTCGATTGATGGAGCATATTCGGGACAACCCTTCGAAGGATATTTACGAAGATGATTTCTTCAGTATCCGTTACTTTCAGAAGGGAACAGTACACATCACTTTTAAACGGATCGACCTGACAGAAAAGATGAATGATATCGTGGCGAAGCACTATCCGGGGATGCTGGCAGCGAGATGAAGAGGGCAGGGAGGTAATTCCTTACCTGACCCATTACCTGACCCGATTCGTATAAAACGAAAAAGGAGTCAGACGATTTCTCATCTAACTCCTTGTTTTATTTGGTGGCCCCTACTGGACTTGAACCAGTGACCAAGCGATTATGAGTCGCCTGCTCTAACCACTGAGCTAAGGGGCCGTGACGATGGATTATAAAGTAACTCCGCGTTGCAATCCAGACATAAGCGTACGGATGCTGTTTTTATAAACAATGTATTTTCAGTCCGTTATACTTGTTCCTCTGATGTATTGTTCGGAGTAATTATGGTTAAGGACATACTGGCACCGGGGCTGCGGGTGGTATTTTGTGGCATCAATCCGGGGCTCTCTTCTGCGGGTACAGGATTTCCCTTTGCGCATCCCGCGAATCGCTTCTGGAAAGTCATTCATCAGGCGGGATTTACCGATCGTCAGCTTAAGCCCGAAGAGGCGCAACACCTGCTGGACTTCCGCTGCGGCGTGACGAAATTTGTCGACAGGCCGACGGTACAAGCCAATGAAGTGAAGCTCCTGGAGATGCGCAATGGCGGTCGTCTGCTCATTGAGAAAATAGAAGAGTATCAGCCCGCCGCACTCGCAATCCTCGGTAAGCAGGCATTTGAGCAGGGCCTTAGCCAGCGTGGGGCACAGTGGGGGAAACAGACGTTGACCATTGGCGCGACGCAAATATGGGTATTGCCGAATCCCAGCGGGTTAAGCCGGATCACGCTGGATAAACTGGTGGAAGCGTATCGGGAAGTGAACGACGCCCTGCTCAGGCGGGGACTATAAAGAAAAACGCCACCTTGCGGTGGCGTTTATGCTTAAGCGGCGAGATTAATCGTCGAGGAAGCTACGCAGTACTTCAGAGCGGCTCGGGTGGCGCAGTTTACGCAGCGCTTTCGCTTCGATCTGACGGATACGTTCGCGGGTAACGTCGAACTGTTTACCGACTTCTTCCAGCGTGTGGTCGGTGTTCATATCGATACCAAAACGCATACGCAGAACTTTCGCTTCACGAGCGGTCAGGCCAGCCAGAACGTCGTGCGTTGCGGCACGCAGGCTCTCGGTAGTCGCAGAGTCCAGCGGCAGCTCGAGGGTGGTATCCTCGATGAAATCACCCAGATGCGAATCTTCATCATCGCCGATCGGCGTTTCCATGGAGATAGGCTCTTTAGCGATCTTCAGCACTTTACGGATCTTGTCTTCCGGCATCAGCATGCGTTCAGCCAGCTCTTCCGGCGTCGGCTCGCGGCCCATCTCTTGCAGCATCTGACGGGAAATACGGTTGAGCTTGTTAATGGTCTCAATCATATGCACCGGGATACGAATGGTACGCGCCTGATCCGCGATAGAACGGGTGATCGCCTGACGGATCCACCAGGTTGCATAGGTGGAGAACTTATAACCACGACGGTATTCAAACTTATCAACCGCTTTCATCAGACCGATGTTGCCTTCCTGAATCAGATCCAGGAACTGCAGACCACGGTTGGTGTATTTCTTGGCGATAGAGATAACCAGACGTAAGTTCGCTTCAACCATCTCTTTTTTCGCACGGCGGGCTTTCGCTTCACCGATGGACATACGACGGTTGATATCTTTAACCTGCTCGATGGTCAGGCCAGTTTCTTCTTCAATCTGCTGCAGTTTCTGCAGGCCGCGCTGAACGTCATCTGCCACATCGTGCAGTTTTTCAGACCACGGCTTGTTCATCGCGATTGCTGCGTTGAACCAGGTTTCGCTGGTTTCATTGCCAGTGAACAGAGTGATGAAGTTTTTCTTCGGCATTTTGCACTGCTCAACGCAGAGCTTCATGATCAGACGTTCCTGAGTACGCACGCGGTCCATCATGACGCGCATGCTGTTTACCAGGTAGTCGAACTGCTTCGGCACCAGGCGGAACTGTTTGAACACTTCAGACAGCTTCTGAATTTCTTCCTGCGCGGCTGCATGGCTGCGGCCTTTCGCTTTGATAGTGTCGCGAGTGATTTCGTACTGAGTACGCAGTTCACCGAATTTTTCACGCGCTAATTCAGGGTCGATGCTGTTGTCATCATCGCTGCTGTCGTCGTCCTCTTCTTCATCTTCGTCTTCATCGTCGTCCATCTCTTCCTGAGAGAGTTCAGAACCGACGTGTGTCGCCGTTGGCGCCATGTCTTCTTCCGCGTTCGGATCGACAAAGCCGGTGATCAGATCGGAAAGACGTGCTTCTTCAGCTTCTACGCGATCGTATTGCTCAAGCAGGTAGGTGATGGCTTCCGGGTATTCGGCAACAGAGCATTGAACCTGGTTAATCCCGTCTTCGATGCGTTTAGCGATGTCGATTTCGCCTTCACGGGTTAACAGTTCAACGGTACCCATTTCACGCATGTACATACGGACCGGGTCCGTTGTACGACCTATTTCAGACTCAACGCTGGACAGAACCTGGGCAGCCGCTTCTTCTGCGTCTTCATCGGTGCTGTTGGAGGTTTCAGCAAGCAGCAGATCATCGGCATCAGGTGCTTCTTCCATCACCTGAATACCCATGTCATTGATCATTTGGATGATGTCTTCGATTTGATCTGAATCGACGATATCTTCCGGCAGATGGTCATTGACCTCGGCATAGGTCAGATAGCCTTGCTCCTTACCACGTTGGACAAGAAGCTTCAGCTGTGACTGCGGGTTTTGCTCCATAAGACGGTATCCACACTTAATTCGTTTGATTGGTGTTGGGCGGTAAAACCGCCAACGGCAAAACGAGGGCATACTTATATTTTGCCGCTGCCTCTCCGTGCGGCTGTCGGGGGCTTCCCGATAGGTATTCGGCAGTTAAGCCGTTAAATTCATTTTTTTTCCAGGGCCTGTCTGATTTCCCAGAACTCCCTGCGCTCTTCACTGCTCAAACCGTGCGTGCGATCACGAGCTATCAACTCTTCCTGTCGCTGTTCAAGCATTGAATCAAAAATTCGGTTTAGCGTGTCGGTGAACATTTTTTCAACATTCTCATCCTTTATATCGTTCCAGGTTGAGAGTTTTTCAAGTGTTGCGTATTCACTTGCTCCGCGATAATTCTCTAACAGTTGACCCGTTGTCAGGCCGGGTTGCGCCACACACAGGTTGACCAGTTCGCTGAACAGGTTGAGCCCCGGTAGCTTTGCCTGAGCCAGCCCATGCATAGGTGGTACAAGTGGTGCCAGATTTGGGTTTTGCACCAGTAGTCCTATAAGTATACGCATAGGCGTCTGTTTTATCTGCTGAGGCGGGCGTACCACGCCACTTTCTGCCTGTTTTGGCATTAAACGATCAAGCGCCGCATCGTCAAAGATGCCCAGCTTCAGTCCCAGCGTCTGGCGCAGCTGAATCCGGTGCGCGTCACCTGGCACCTGGCTTATCAGCGGCAGGGCCAGCGCGGCGAGCTGCGTGCTGCCGTCCGGTGAACTGAGATCAACCTGCGGTAAGAGACTGTTAAATAAGAAGACGGAGAGCGGTTGTGCGTGCTCCATCCGTGCTTCAAAGGCCTCTTTACCCTCTTTACGTACCAGCGTGTCCGGATCTTCACCTTCGGGCAGGAACATAAAGCGTAGCTGACGACCGTCGGTCATGTACGGCATCGCGGTTTCCAGCGCACGCCATGCGGCGTCGCGGCCGGCGCGGTCACCGTCGTAACAGCAAATCACGTTGTTTGTCGCACGGAATAACATATGAATGTGGTCCGCCGTGGTCGACGTACCCAGCGAGGCGACGGCGTAGTTGATACCGTATTGCGCCAGCGCGACAACATCCATATACCCTTCGACAACCAGCAGACGCGGTGGTTCAGCGTTGTGCTGCTGGGCTTCATAAAGGCCATACAACTGACGGCCTTTATGGAAAATATCGGTTTCCGGGGAGTTGAGGTATTTTGGCGTATCGTTACCGAGTACGCGGCCACCAAAACCAATCACCCGGCCTCGTTTATCGCGAATCGGGAACATCACGCGATTGCGGAAACGGTCGTAGGTTCTTCCCTGGTCGTTATTGACCAGCATTCCGGCATCGAGCAGCAGCTTCCTGTTGTCGACATTTCCGCCGAAACGTTTTAAGGCGTTATCCCATCCCGGCGGCGCAAAACCAATAGCAAACTGCTGGACAATCTCGGCACTCAGACCGCGTTGCTCCAGATACTGGCGTGCTGGCTCGGCGATGGGTTGGGCGAAGGATTGCTGATAAAAATCATTTAACCCTTCCATTAGCTGATAGAGATTCTGACGCTGGTGACGCTCTATCTGGCTAAGACCTGTTCCGGCTTCATAAGGCACTTCAAGGTTGTGCATTGCGGCCAGTTCTTCGACGGTTTCCACAAACTCGAGCTTGTCATAGTTCATGAGAAAGTCGACGGCGTTGCCATGCGCGCCACACCCAAAGCAGTGATAAAACTGTTTTTCACCGTTTACAGTGAAAGAGGGGGTTTTTTCGTTATGGAACGGACAGCACGCGTGATAATTTTTGCCCTGCTTTTTCAGCTTTACCCGCGCGTCGATGAGATCGACGATGTCGGTTCTTGCCAGCAGGTCATTGATAAATACACGTGGGATTCGTCCAGCCATATGCCCCGTTATTACACTTCATCCTTCAAACTGTCTCTGCGTTGACTGCACTCGCTCACCCCTGTCACTTACTTAAGTAAGCTCCGGGGATTCACTCGCTTGCCGCCTTGATACAGTGTGAATGATTTTGTGTAATTGCTGATGTATAAACGAAAACAAGCCGCGCATTCCTTCCGGAAGCACGGCCTTACAACTACAACTCAGTCTGAATTGAGAGCTTTGGCTCTCAATAGATTAGTACAGACGAGTACGGCGTGCGTTTTCGCGAGCCAGTTTCTTCGCGTGACGTTTCACAGCAGAAGCTTTAGCGCGCTTACGTTCGGTAGTCGGTTTTTCATAGAACTCACGACGACGAACTTCCGCCAGAACACCTGCTTTTTCGCATGAACGCTTGAAGCGACGCAGTGCTACGTCGAACGGCTCGTTTTCACGTACTTTAATTACCGGCATGTAACTCTCACCTTTAATAAATTCGGTTTGCCGCTGGCATCAACGCCAGCTTATTTCAAAATGGTGCGGAATTTTACTGCAATTGCTGCTGCTTTGTAAAGCACCGACGCGATTTTGAAAGGGACTTTTATAAGGACAAGGAGTATACACGAGCGAAACACCTGGGGCGAACAAAGTTTTACATCAACCCGCATTGGTCCTACACTGCGCGGTAATAAAGCGAGGTAAAACAAGTCATGCGTGTACTGGGTATTGAAACATCCTGCGATGAAACCGGCATCGCCATTTACGACGATGAAAAAGGTCTTTTAGCCAACCAATTGTATAGTCAGGTGAAATTACACGCTGACTACGGCGGCGTAGTGCCAGAACTGGCCTCGCGCGATCACGTACGTAAAACCGTACCGCTGATCCAGGCCGCGCTGAAAGAGGCGGGACTGACGGCAACAGAGATTGATGCGGTGGCGTATACCGCAGGTCCTGGTCTGGTTGGCGCGCTGTTGGTCGGCGCTACCGTAGGACGCTCCTTGGCGTTTGCCTGGGGCGTGCCGGCAATTCCTGTACACCATATGGAAGGGCATCTGTTGGCACCGATGCTGGAAGATAATCCTCCTGCTTTTCCGTTCGTCGCGCTGCTGGTTTCCGGCGGGCACACGCAACTGATTAGCGTCACCGGTATCGGTCAGTATGAATTGCTGGGCGAATCAATTGATGATGCCGCTGGCGAAGCGTTCGATAAAACGGCCAAGCTACTGGGGCTGGATTATCCAGGCGGCCCAATGCTGTCAAAGCTTGCCTCGCAAGGCGTTGAAAAACGTTTTGTCTTTCCGCGCCCGATGACCGACCGTCCGGGGCTGGATTTCAGCTTCTCCGGCCTGAAAACCTTTGCCGCGAATACCATTCGTAATAACGAAAATGACGATCAGACGCGCGCAGATATCGCTCGTGCGTTTGAAGATGCGGTAGTTGATACGCTGATGATCAAGTGCAAACGCGCGCTGGATCAAACCGGTTTTAAACGTCTGGTGATGGCAGGGGGCGTGAGCGCAAACCGTACGCTACGCGCAAAATTGGCCGAGATGATGCAAAAACGTCGTGGTGAAGTATTTTACGCGCGTCCGGAATTTTGTACTGATAACGGGGCGATGATCGCCTACGCGGGCATGGTGCGTTTTAAAGCGGGCGCAACGGCAGATCTTGGCGTGACCGTGCGTCCACGCTGGCCGCTGGCGGAATTACCGGCGGCGTGATTTTTTGCCCGGTGGCGGCTTCGCTTACCGGGCAGACAAAACCGCGGGCTGCCCCCCGGTGATAAACTGCACTACATCCGCAGCATCCCTTTCTCTTCAAGAAACGCGATAATTTTTTCCAGACCCTCTCCGGATTTTAAATTACTGAACGTCCACGGACGCTCGCCGCGCATACGCAGGGTATCGCGTTCCATCACCTCCAGCGAGGCACCGACGTATGGGGCCAAATCGGTTTTATTGATCACCAGAAAATCGGATTTAGTGATCCCCGGACCACCTTTGCGTGGGATCTTCTCGCCTTCGGCAACGTCGATCACATAGATCGTCAGATCTGCTAATTCCGGACTGAAGGTGGCGCTCAGGTTATCGCCGCCGCTTTCTACAAAAATCAGATCCAGATTGCCGAATTTCTCGCTTAATGCCTCTACGGCAGCCAGATTCATCGATGCATCTTCGCGGATAGCGGTATGCGGGCAGCCGCCGGTTTCCACACCGACGATCCTGTCTGGCTCCAGTGCGCCCGCTTCGGTGAGAATGCGCTGATCTTCTTTGGTGTAGATATCGTTGGTGACTACTGCCAGTTGATAGCTGCTGCGCATGGTTTTACATAACGCTTCCAGCAGCGCCGTTTTGCCCGAACCGACCGGGCCGCCAACGCCTACGCGCAGGGGATGCTTGCTGTTACTCATTTTTTCTCCTCAGGAGCGGAATAATCGGGAATATTGCGTTTCATGCCGGGCAGATGCGATTGCAGCCAGCGGCGTTGCGGAGCCGAGACTGGCATCAGGACACGCCAGCGCCTGTGCCAGGCCCTGCGCATAGCGATCGCATAGCGCAATAATCAAACGCTGGGCTGCCTGTTGACCAAAGGGAACCAGTTTGACGCCAGCCATCACTGCGCTCTCAATCCAGCTGTAGCCGAGGCTTAACGCCAGTTCGGTCAGGGGGATTTTCCAGCGCACACCCAGCCAGGCCATGCCGCAAAGCTGGCTGTCGACAAAGAGCGTTCGCCACTCCCGCGAGCAATCTGCTTCCCAATCGGTGACCAGTCGCGTAAACGCTGCGCCCCGACAGCGTTCTTCATCCCGCAGTTCGCGGGTTTCCCGGCAGGCCAACAGGTAAGCGGTCCAGCGGCGCGCTGCGGTGAGATCGCCCTGCTCGCAGGCGCGATACAGCCTCGCCAGCAGCGGTAGGTCGACGGTAAAAAAGTTCTGCTCCATCTGCTGAATTTGCCAGTCAGAGAAGTCATCGACGCTTTTCACCCAGCCGATTTCCACCGCCCATTCCAGGCCCTGGGACCAGGTAAACGACCCCACCGGGAGCGCGCTGCTGGCGAGCTGCATCAGACGTAGCTGTTGGGTGTTATGCATCAGTGTGCATGCCCGTGATGATGCCCGTGGGATTCACTGGCATAAGCGCCTGCTTCCGGTTCAAACGGTAGCTGAGCGAACGTCACCTCGAGGTTGAACTGGCGCAGCATGGCGTCCAGCACGTGATCGTGGTGGTAGCGCAGCTCATCGGGCAGAATTTGCAGCGGAACGTGGCGATTGCCGAGGTGATAACAGGCTTTGGCGAGCAGGAAAGGATCGACGCAGTGCACCACGGAAACCGACTCCGGCGCGGCGATCACTTCGATCACCTCGCTGCCATCTTCGGTGGCCAGCAGGTCGCCACCGCGTAACAGCAAACCGCGCGGTAGCATCAGCCCGGCTTCGCGACCGTCGTTCAGCGCTACTCTGGCGCGGCTTTTTACCCGAACATCAATGGGTAGCGTGACGCTTGCGGTGACGCGGTGGGCGTGGTCAAGGCGTTGGGTCAGGTAGATCATCGTCACTCCTCAAAACAGAAAATAGCGTTGCGCCATCGGCAAAACGTTTGCCGGTTCGCTGGTAATCAGTTCGCCATCAATACGCACCTCGTAGGTCTGAGCATCGACAGTGATATTGGGTTGCAGGTCGTTGTGGATCATGTCGGCCTTTTTCACCGTTCTGCACCCTTTGACAACGGCGATGGCGCTTTGCAGGTTGAGCTGCTGCGGGATGTTTTGCGCGTCAGCGGCCTGCGAAATAAAGGTCAACCGGGTGTGATGCCGCGCTGCACCAAGTGCGCCAAACATCATGCGGTAATGCACCGGCTGCGGGGTGGGAATCGAGGCATTGATGTCGCCCATCGGCGCACAGGCGATCATCCCGCCTTTAACGATCGTCGCCGGTTTTACGCCAAAGAATGCCGGTGACCACAGCACCAGATCGGCCAGTTTGCCAGGTTCAACGGAGCCGACTTCATGGGCGATACCGTGGGTTAGCGCCGGATTGATGGTGTATTTGGCGACGTAGCGTTTAACGCGCAGGTTGTCGTTGTCGCCGGTTTCTTCAGCCAGTGGGCCACGCTGCGCCTTCATACGGTGTGCCACCTGCCAGGTGCGCAGGATCACTTCGCCCACGCGCCCCATTGCCTGTGAATCGGACGAGGTCAGGGAAAACGCGCCAATGTCATGCAGCACATCTTCGGCAGCGATCGTTTCCCGGCGAATGCGTGATTCGGCAAAGGCCACGTCTTCGGCGATATCTGGATCGAGATGGTGGCAAACCATCAGCATGTCGAGATGCTCGTCGATGGTGTTGACGGTATAAGGCAGCGTCGGGTTGGTGGAGGAGGGCAAAATATTCGGATGTGCGCAGGCGGTAATGATATCCGGCGCATGGCCGCCGCCCGCGCCTTCGGTATGGAAGGTATGAATGGTACGATCGCCAATCGCCGCCAGCGTATCTTCCACGAAACCGGATTCATTGAGCGTGTCGCTGTGGAGTGCCACCTGGATGTCCATCTCGTCGGCCACGGTCAGAGCGCAGTCGATAGCGGCAGGTGTGGCGCCCCAGTCTTCGTGGATCTTCAGGCCAATGGCACCGGCCGTGATTTGCTCGCGCAGGGCGTCAGGGTTTGAGCCGTTACCCTTGCCCAGCAAACCAATATTAACCGGCAACGCGTCTGCCGCCTGCAGCATACGGGCGATGTACCACGGGCCCGGCGTGCAGGTGGTGGCGTGAGTTCCGGCGGCCGGACCGGTGCCACCGCCGATCATCGTCGTCACGCCGGAAACCAGCGCTTCTTGCGCCTGCTGCGGGCAGATCCAGTGAATATGCGTATCCACGCCGCCCGCGGTGACGATCTTACCTTCCCCGGCGATGACTTCAGTTCCCACACCTATCGGGATCGTGACGTTGGGCTGAATATCAGGGTTGCCCGCTTTGCCGATGGCGAAGATCCTGCCAGCTTTGATGCCGATATCCGCTTTCACGATCCCCCAGTGATCAACGATCAGCGCGTTGGTTATCACCAGATCCACACACGCCTGGGCGCGCATTTGTCCCTGGCCCATACCGTCGCGGATCACTTTTCCGCCGCCGAATTTGACCTCTTCGCCGTAGGTGATGAAGTCTTTTTCCACCTCGATCCACAGGTCGGTATCCGCCAGGCGCACTTTATCGCCGGTGGTTGGGCCAAACATGTCGGCGTACGCCTGCCGGGAAATTTCACTCATTATCTGCCTCCAGCGCGCCCATCACTTCGCTGCGAAACCCGACGATCCTTTGTGCGCCAGCGACGCGCACCAGTTCGACTTCGCGTTTTTGTCCCGGCTCAAAACGTACCGCCGTGCCCGCCGCAATGTTCAGACGAAAGCCGCGTGCGGCCAGCCTGTCAAAGCGCAGTGCCGGGTTCACTTCAGAAAAGTGATAGTGCGATCCCACCTGGATGGGTCTGTCGCCATGATTTTCCACCACGATCGTGCAGGTCTCCCGCCCTTGGTTGAGCGCGATATTGCCTTTTACGATTTGATATTCACCTGGGATCATTACCGCTCCTTAGACGATCGGGTTGTGGACGGTGACCAGCTTCGAGCCGTCCGGAAACGTGGCTTCAACCTGAATATCCGGGATCATTTCCGGTACGCCTTCCATCACCTGATCGCGACGCAGCACGTGACGTCCGTCTTCCATCAGTGCGGCCACGGTTTGCCCGTCGCGCGCGCCTTCCATGATGAAAGCGCTAATCAGCGCCACCGATTCCGGGTAGTTCAGCTTCAGCCCGCGGGCCAGACGACGTTCCGCTACCAGTGCGGCGGTAAACAGCAACAACTTATCTTTTTCTCTGGGAGTCAGTTCCATAAGGGTTCTCTTAGGTGTGCCAGATTCGCGGTAGTACAGGCGTTTTATGTGTCAGCAGCGGGCGCAGGAATTGCCAGATGTCACGCATAACGCGCTGTACAATCAGGTTGTCGTCGGCAAGAAAGCGGATTGTCAGCAGCGAGTCATTAAGCGTTGCCCCGGCGTAATTGCCAAGTGATGTAAGCCGTTCGCGCGTGCCCTCCAGCATGTGTTCGCTGGCCGGATAACACAGCAACGTGCCGACCCAGGGATGATGCGCAACGCCACTCAGGTCTCCCTCCTGCAACTGCAAGCGTTCTATCAGCAGCGGCTGGCCATCCCGCCACACTTCCAGACGGTTTTGCAGCACGCCGTGGCTGAAGATTTCTTGCATAACCGGTCGCCCGAGACACAGTAGATCCCAGGCCAGCAAGCGACTCTCTGATGCGATGTGAAAGACGGACTGAATAACAGCGTTGGCGCCGGGAAAGAGGATCGTATCCTGCGGCAGCCACTCCAGCGTGGCATACGAAGCGAGCGTGAAATGCTGGTGCAGCAACGCTTGTGGCCCACGACTGCGATAAAACTTGCCCGCGCCGGGCTGGGTGATTAACGCATGGCTGTTTTCGTCGAGTGTGACGGCAATATGAAGCTCATCTCCGCCAACGATCCCCGCCGGTGGATGAAGCAAATAGAGGTGACAGACGTCCTCTTCCGGGTAAAACGGACGCTGAACCGTCAATGGACCATGATGACGCGCCGAGGCGAGCACCGTTTTGTGCCCGGTGCGGGTAAAATGCAGATCCAGTTCGGCCAGCCAGCCCCTTGTGAGTGTCTCGTGCGCAACCGTGTCCAGAGCGTTTCTCTTATCAGCATGAGGGTGTTTGCATACAAAAAAGTATGCCTCAGCGCATCGGGAAATCGATCATATGAGAAGCTTATGGATTAAGGGGCGACAATACGCCGCCCCACCAGGGTTTTACAGTAAAACGAGGGGCATCCAGACCAGACCGGTGATCACCAGCAGAACGAGAAAAATCAGGCCAAAAATAGCGCCGAGCCGCCAGTAATCCACCGTCGGCAAATAGCCGCTGCCGTAGTAGATAGGGCTAGGACCGGTGGCGTAAGGGGTCAGAATGCTGCCCAGACCAATGGCGGCACCAACCATCAGGCAGAAGACCGGTAATGGGATTTCCGGCATCGCCAGCGCGGCGGCAATCATCATTGGCGCCAGGGCAGAGGTATACGCCGTGGCGCTGGCAAAGAAGTAGCGTAGCAGGTAGAACACCACGATGAGCGCCACCATCACCATCATCGGCGAATAGCCGCTCAGTCCTCCCGCCAGCAGTTTGCCAAACCAGGAGATAAAGCCGGTGTTGTTCAGTCCGGTGGCGAGCGTGATCAGCGAGGCCAGCCAGAAAAAGACGTTCCACGCGGCTTTATTACTGACGATGTCATCCCAACTGATGATGCGCAAAACCAGCATCAAGGCCACTACGCTGTATCCGACCATCGCGGCGTCAATAAAATCGCCGCCGAAGATCCACAGCACCAGCGCGCCGACCATCAGCACCAGCATCTTTTTCTCGCGAGCGCAGAGCGGTCCCATCGCTTTTAGCTCTGTATCCGCCCAGCGTGGAACCTGATCGCCGGATTTCAGTACCGGTGGGTACAACACATACGCCAACCACGGCACGGTCAACACCAGCAAAATGCTCAGCGGCAGCATGCCTAAGAACCAGTCGCCCCAGCTCAGCGCCGTGTGGGACGCACCTTTCATCAGGCCGATCAACAGCAGGTTCGGTGCCATCGCCGTTAAGAAAATGGCGCTGGTGACGCAGTCGGCGACAATGCCCATCCACATGATGTATGAGCCAATGGAGCGTGAACTGGTACTATTGGGCTGTGAGTTATACAGCGGCGGCAGGTTGCGGATAATCGGGTAGATTATTCCGGCTCCGCGCGCGGAGTTGGAAGGTGTGACGGGGGCGAGGATAAGCTCAGAGAACATCACCGCATAGCCGAGAAACAGCGTCCGGTGCCCCATCTTTTTCACCAGCATCAGCGCGATACGCCGACCGAGTCCGGTTTTCTCATAGCCGGTACCAAACATAAAGGCCGCGAAGATCAGCCAGATAACCGAGTTTGAAAAGCCAGATACCGCCCACGACAGTGATTTGGCGGTAAATTTAAAACCGTCCTGCGCGAGTTGCTCCGGGCTGAACAGCAGCCACGGTGAAAGGACGGCGATGATCGAAATGCCAATCATCGCCACTACCGCGCCCGGTACAGGTTCCAGAATAAGCCCGACAATCACACCGGTAAAGACGGCAAAATAGAGCCATGTATGACTCTCAAGACCGGTGGGGACGGGAAGAACAGCAATAATGGCGATGACCACCAGCGGAGCCAGGTATCGCCACCAACCAGCTAAAGGTGCCATTGTTGTACCCCTGCGAAGAGGGAGAGGCGTTACGCCCCTCCGGGAGGGTTATTTGATGTAGTGCACGTGCTCGCAGATTTCATCGACGATAGGATCGCGACGTTCAGCGAACAGCTTTTTGTTTTCGGCAATCAGGTTATTGCCGTGGGTATCGATGGAAACGATCAGCGGGCCAAACTCTTTTACCCGGCATACCCACAGAGATTCCGGCATGCCGAGTTCGGTCCAGTGTACCTCTTCAATTTCTTCAACCTGAGTTGCCGCCACGACCGCACAGCCTGCCGGGAAGATGACGTGCAGCGCTTTGAACTGCTTACAGCCTTCTTCCGTCAGCGGTCCCATGCCGCCCTTGCCGACCACCAGCTTGACGCCCGTCTGCTCGATAAAGTCTTTCTCAAACGCTTCCATACGCATGCTGGTAGTTGGGCCAACGGAGACCATCTCCCATTTATCACCGTTCTTACGGACGATCGGGCCCGCATGGAAAATGGCTTTGCCGTTCAGGTCATAAGGAATCGGGCGCTTCAATTCGATCAGGCGGCGGTGGCAAACGTCACGGCAGGTCACCAGCGTGCCGCTCAGGTAAATGACATCGCCAACGCGAATGTCTGCCAGATCTTCGGCTTTGATCGGGGTTGTGAGGATCTTTTTCATAACGCGCTCCGGGTGTGAGACAGGTTTTCGAAGGAGAGGTCGGCATGAACCAACAGCGTGCCGCGACGGTGCGCCCAGCAGCCGGTAGAGACGGCAACGCCGATAGTCGACGGGTGGCGCGCGGCGGATTCGACATGTACGCCCATCACCGAGCTATTCCCGGTCAACCCTTGCGGCCCAATGCCCAGACGGTTAAGCCCTTCTTCCAGACGCAGTTCCAGCTCAGCCGCTTTTGGGTTTGGATGGCGTGATCCGATAGGGCGTAGCACCGCTTTACGAGAAAGCACGGCAGCGGTTTCTACAGAGGTGGCTATACCCACACCTACCAATACCGGCGGACAGGCGTTAACAGCCAGCGTGGAGATATTTTCGAAGACAAATTTCACCACGCCTTCATAGCCTTCAGAAGGCATTAACACTTTTGAGCGCCCTGGCAGCGTACAGCCGCCGCCTGCCATGTAGACTTCGATTTCCGCGTCATCATTATCAGGGGTGATGTCCCAGGTGACCCACGGCACACCGGTACCGGTATTTTTTCCGGTATTCACTTCGTCAAAAATCTCAACCGCGTTATGGCGCAGCGGCGCTTTTACCGTAGCGTCTTCAACGGCCTGTTTCAGAATGCTTTGCAGTTCGCCGAGGAGCGGGAAACGGGAACCAACCTTCACAAAAAACATGATCTCACCGGTGTCCTGGCAGGCTGGACGATTCAGGTCGATTGCCTTCTGCATGTTGTCAAACATGGTGTGGTAGATGATTTTACCCATCGGCGAGGTTTCGCCTTCACGCAGTTGCTTTAATTTATCCACAACGTCGTCAGGCATGCGGGTAGAAATCATGGCGGTAAAGTCGGCGACAATGTTCGTCAGCGTAGTTATCGCATGTTGGTTATTTTGATTGCTCATCTTATTAACTCCAGTTCTTTTATTTATCTGGAAATAAACTCTCCGCCACAAATTAACACTAAAAATGTGGATTTATATTATTTGGCACTGTGAATATCCAATTAACAGTTCGTGAATGATGTCCAGATAAGGCAATAAAAATTGCGGCAGAGCAGGGTTTAATACGCATGAGAGAATTACACTGCGGTTAATCACATTACGGATTACCGATCATGCTGAACACGTATCCCCTGGCGAAAGACCTGCAGGTGCTGGTTGAAATTGTTCATAGCGGCAGCTTTAGCGCCGCCGCCGCGACGCTGGGCCAGACGCCTGCGTTTGTGACGAAGCGCATTCAGATCCTTGAGTCTACGCTAGGGGCTACGTTGCTAAGCCGCTCGGCACGCGGCGTGGCGCTAACGGAGAGTGGTCAACGTTGCTATGAACACGCGCAGGCGATCCTCGCAAGCTATCAGCATTTGGTCGATGACGTTACGCAACTCAAAACGCGTCCGGCAGGGATGATTCGTATCGGCTGTAGCTTTGGTTTTGGGCGCAGTTATATTGCACCGGCAATTACAGAATTGATGCACAGCTATCCTGAATTACAGGTACATTTCGAACTTTACGATCGGCAAATTGATTTGGCGCAGGATAATATCGATTTGGATATTCGCATCAATGATGAGATTCCTGATTATTATATTGCGCATTTGTTAACGAAAAACAAAAGGATATTATGCGCGGCACCGACGTATTTACAGAAATACGGTGAGCCGATGACGTTACCAGAATTAATTCGACATGATTGCCTGGTCACCAAAGAACGGGATATGACTCACGGGGTGTGGGAACTGGATAACGGCCAGGAGAAAAAGTCGGTTAAGGTGGCGGGACATCTTTCTTCTAACAGTGGTGAGATTGTGCTGCAGTGGGCGTTGCAGGGAAAAGGGATTATGTTGCGTTCCGAATGGGACCTGCAGCCATTTCTGGCTAGCGGGGAACTGGTGCGGGTGCTGCCGGACTATGCGCAAAGCGCCAATATCTGGGCGGTTTATCAGGAGCCGCTGTATCGCAGCGTGAAGCTTCGCGTGTGCGTGGAGTTTCTGGCGACGTGGTGTCAGCGTCGATTAGGCAAGCCGGTGGAAGGGTATCACATCCCCGAGGCCGGATAAGACGCCGACGCGTCACTATCCGACAATAAAATCACTCGGGGTCTTTTTCGCGTTTTTTCTTCAACTTGGTCCAGATCTTCGGTTCCTGACGACGCCACAGGCGCTGAATGTTGTCATGGTGACGAAGCAGAATTAAGCACGACAACATGGACACCGGGAAAGTGAACTGGGGATTGAACCACCAGACGTAAAAAGGGGCAATCAGCGCGCTGACAATAGCGCCTAACGACGAATAGCCGCTTAACAGGACGGTTAGCAGCCAGGTTCCGGCCATCACGCCGGTTAAATCCCAGCCAATCGGCGCAATTGCGCCAAAGGCGGTGGCAACGCCTTTCCCACCTTTAAAACCGAAGAATACCGGCCAAATGTGTCCCAGACAGGCGGCGATTGCGATCAATCCCAGCCAGAAGGGGCTGATGCCTAGCGCATAGGCACCCCAGACGGGTAACATACCTTTCAGGACGTCGAAAATCAGCACCGCGACGGCGGCTCCCTTGCCACCGATTCGCAATACATTCGTCGCGCCCGGATTCCCAGAACCACTGTCCCGCGGGTCCGGCAATCCAGCAAGGCGGCATACCAGAATAGCACTGGAAATTGAGCCACAGAGGTACGCGAAGATAATCATTCCAGGCGCGATTGCACTCATAAGCTGTTCCGTTTTGAAAATGTCGTGTAAAACGCTACTTCTGTGGATAATACGCATATTTCGCCGGAAGTGGTATCCGGGTTAGCCAAAAAGCAGGCAGGTCGTGATGGATATTGTATTTATAGAGCAACTTTCCGTAATCACCACTATCGGTGTTTACGACTGGGAACAAACGATTGAACAGCAGTTGGTGTTCGATATCGAAATGGCGTGGGATAACCGCAAAGCGGCTAAAAGCGATGATGTGGCTGATTGCCTGAGCTATGCTGATATTGCACAAACGGTTGTTAACCATGTGGAAGGTGGGCGTTTTGCG
Source organism: Citrobacter meridianamericanus (assembly GCF_041320245.1). Lineage (NCBI taxonomy): Bacteria > Pseudomonadati > Pseudomonadota > Gammaproteobacteria > Enterobacterales > Enterobacteriaceae > Citrobacter > Citrobacter meridianamericanus. The sequence continues at coordinate 827,525 of NZ_CP101036.1, forward strand.
CTGGTAGAACGTGTGGCGGAAGAGGTGGCGGATATGCTACTTAGCCGCTTTAATTCACCGTGGGTGCGGATCAAACTCAGTAAACCTGGTGCGGTAGCCCGTGCGGCAAACGTCGGGGTCGTCATTGAGCGTGGCAATAATCTGAAAGAAAATAATTAATTTAATAATTTCTAAATCAAACGGGTATAAAAGAGTCCTTTCGTCGGCTCTTTTTTGCCGTGGTTTCTCTATCTAGGGGTTTATTAATGAGTGATATGCACTCGCTGCTGGTGGCGGCAATTTTGGGTGTGGTCGAAGGATTGACGGAATTTTTACCCGTTTCCAGTACCGGCCATATGATTATTGTTGGCCACCTGTTGGGTTTTGAGGGTGATACCGCAAAAACATTCGAGGTGGTGATCCAGTTGGGGTCTATTCTGGCAGTGGTGGTGATGTTCTGGCGACGTTTGTTTGGCCTGATCGGCATTCACTTCGGCAAGGACCCACATGAAGGGACAGGCAAAGGTCGGCTGACGCTGGGACATATTCTGTTGGGGATGATTCCGGCCGTTGTACTGGGACTGGTGTTCCACGACACCATCAAGTCGCTGTTTAACCCGATCAACGTGATGTATGCGCTGGTGGTTGGGGGCGTGCTGCTGATTGCCGCAGAATGCCTGAAGCCGAAAGAGCCGCGCGCGCCGGGTCTGGATGATATGACCTATCGTCAGGCGTTTATGATTGGCTGTTTTCAGTGTCTGGCGCTGTGGCCGGGCTTTTCTCGTTCCGGTGCGACGATTTCTGGCGGTATGCTGATGGGCGTGAGCCGTTACGCGGCTTCTGAGTTTTCATTCCTGCTGGCGGTACCGATGATGATGGGCGCCACGGCGCTGGATCTTTACAAAAGCTGGTCGTTCCTCAGCGCATCAGATATACCGATGTTTGCAGTTGGCTTCGTGACGGCATTTATTGTGGCGCTGGTCGCGATCAAAACCTTCCTGCAGCTGATTAAGCGCATTTCGTTCATTCCGTTTGCGATTTACCGCTTTATTGTGGCCGCTGCCGTTTACGTCGTGTTCTTCTGATGACTAACCTGGTGCCGGATGGCGGCGTTCCGCCTTATCCGGCCTGGGGGTGATATCCGTTCAGGCGGTGGGTTTAGGACACCGCTTCTTCTTCCAGTTAGCCACCGCTGCGATGCGACGTCGGGTCAGTTCTTCACGAATTGCCTGACCTTTGAATCCCGCTTCCACGACATCTTTCGTGGGTACCGCCTGCGCAACCTGCCAGGCCTCGCGCAACAACCTGCCTTGCGGGTAATCCGCCGCTTCAAAACCGGTTCGCCCACGCACGTCGGCCTCGCTGGTCAGGGCGATTTGCTCCACGCGCTGCGGTTTACGCCAGGCATCGATGGAATCAAACAGCTTAACGATGGTTTTCGGCTGCAGGATCGGGAAGGTATGAATCAGGTCGTGGAACTCAGCCACCAGTTTGGCTAAATCACGGATGTCATTCGGCACGCGCAGGCGCTGACACAGTTGCTCGACCAGCTTAACGCCCGCCGGACCGTGGCCGTGATGGCGCGGCCATAGCGCTTTAGGCGTTAATGCTTTGCCAAGATCGTGGCACAGCGTGGCGAAACGCACGTCGACCTCCGGGCTTAACATGGCTGCCATCGACAGCGTCATCAGCGTGTGAATGCCGGTATCAATTTCCGGGTGCCATTGCGCGGGCGCAGGGACGCCGAACAGGGCATCCACTTCAGGAAACAGACCGCGCAGTGCGCCACAGTCGCGCAGGACCTGAAAAAAAACGTGTGGATTACGGGTGGTTAAGGCGCCTTCCGTTTCTTTCCACACGCGCTCTGGCGTCAGGTGTTCCAGCTCGCCAGCGGCGTTCATCTCGCGCATCAGCGTCATGGTTTCGTCGGCAATACGAAAGCCGAGGTGTGCATAACGGGCAGCAAAGCGCGCCACGCGCAACACGCGTAGCGGATCTTCGCTAAAAGCAGGGGAAACATGGCGCAGCAGGCGGTTTTCCAGATCGTCGAGTCCATTATACGGGTCGATAATCTCCCCGTCGTCATCGCGGGCCATTGCGTTGATGGTCAGGTCGCGACGCTGAAGATCGGCCTCCAGCGTCACATCTGGCGCGGCGTAGCAGGTGAATCCGGTATATCCTGAGCCTGATTTACGTTCAGTACGTGCCAGCGCATACTCTTCCCGGGTTTGCGGGTGCAGAAACACGGGAAAATCGCGACCTACCTGCTGGTAACCCGCGTTGAGCATTCCTTGCGGCGTGGCGCCGACTACGACCCAATCTTTATCTTTAATCGGTAGCCCTAATAACGCATCCCGAACTGCACCACCGACCAGATAAATCTTCACGCCACTTTCCTTTTGAAAAAAACATTCCTTAATCATATGTCAGTGTGGCGGAGAAGGCGATTCAGTTCATCCAGCGATCTTTGCGTTTACGGCTTGGGATCATGTGTGGCAGAACCAGACCGAGCAGTAGACCAAGACCCAGCACGCCGCCGCCATACATAAACCATTGCATGATGATAGTACGCTGCTTGTCATCAAGCTGAAGGTTGGCTGCGCTCACCTTCTTTTGCGCCACGATAAGTTCGTTCTTCAGCTTCTGGTTTTCTTGTTTCAGCCCGTCAATCACGCTGTCGCTTTGTGCTACCTTTTGCTGCATGTCGGCGGTACGCTGATTCCATGTGGTATCGATATTATTGAGCTTATCGGTCAAGGTCTTAACCTGGTTTTCCAGGTCGGGAACGCGGGTACGCAGGCTCGGCGTACTGTTCAGCTCTTTCAGTGGGATCCAGGCGGTACGTCCGGTGCTGTCTTTCACCTGGGCGTAGTTGGTGTTGGCATCGGTCTGTAATAGCGTGACTTCCTCGCCGGCGTTAACCGTACCCACGAGGCGATAATTATCTCCCGGACCGCTGCGGACCCAGGTGTTCAGTTCGTCAGAGACATAGCGCTTTTCTTCGGCATGAGAGACTGCAGTGGCGCTAAGTGCGAGTAAAGTTAATCCAATCAGGCGTAATTTTGGCATCAGGCTGTCGTTATTGTCATAGAAAGTGGAACGATAGTAGTGGCATCAGTGTCTCTACGCAAAGCATTCGACATCAATCGGAATCATCTGTGTCCTTTTTGCCACCACCCGAAACTTTTACGCCCGTCAAATTGCTCGTTGCATGGCAATTTGGCGCAAAATACTATCTACTGACCATAAAGAACGAACTTAGTTCGCAGTCAGTTTTCTCAACTGTGACATAACCCATAAGTACAAGACCATGGCCCAGGAAATCGAATTAAAATTTATCGTCAATAGTGACGCTGTAGATGCGCTGCGTGAATGTCTGAATACGCTGGGGGGAGAGCATCATGCGCCCAGCCAGTTGCTGAATATTTACTACGAAACGCCGGATGCGTGGTTGCGTAATCACGATATGGGGCTGCGTATTCGCGGTGAAAACGGTCATTACGAAATGACCATGAAAATTGCCGGACGCGTAACGGGCGGCCTGCATCAGCGACCGGAATTTAACGTTGCGCTGAGCGCGCCTGAGCTGGATCTCGCCTTGTTCCCAACGGAAGTCTGGCCAGATGGCGAACTGCCTGCTGAACTTGCCTCTCAGGTGCAACCACTGTTCAGCACCGATTTTTATCGTGAGAAATGGTGCCTGGATGTTGACGGCAGCCGTATTGAAATCGCCCTCGATCTCGGGGAAGTAAAAGCGGGCGAATGTGCTGAACCTCTCTGTGAGCTTGAACTTGAGCTGCTAAGCGGCGATACCCGGGCGGTACTGAAGCTGGCAAACCAGCTGGTTTCGCAAGCCGGTCTACGCCAGGGCAGCCTGAGCAAAGCGGCGCGCGGCTATCATCTGGCTCAGGGGAATGCGCCGCGTGAACTCAAACCGACGCGTATTTTGCAGGTTCCGGCGAAGGCGAGTATTGAGCAGGGGATGGAAGCGGCGCTGGAGCTGGCATTATCACAGTGGCAGTACCATGAAGAGCTGTGGGTACGCGGCGTCAAAGGGGCGAAAGCCGAGGTTTTGGCTGCAATGGGGCTGGTACGCCACATTCTGATGCTGTTTGGTGGCTGCGTGCCACGAAAAGCGAGCGCTCACTTACGTGATTTGTTGACCCAGTCGGAAGCGATCATCGCGTCTGATGTGTCTGCCGTTTCGGCGGTTTACAGCACCCAAACGGCGATGGCCAAACTGGCGTTAACCGAATGGCTGGTGACCAAAGGGTGGCAGCCGTTCCTTGATGCGAAGGCGCAGGGTAAAATTGCCGACTCCTTTAAGCGTTTCTCGGATACGCATCTCTCACGCCATGCCGCTGAACTGAAAACCACTTTCGCTCAGCCGTTGGGCGATAAGTACGTCGATCAGCTGCCGCGCCTGACGCGCAATATTGATAGCATGCTGATGCTGGCGGGATACTACGACGAAAATGTCGCATCGGTATGGATCGCCAACTGGCAGGGCTTACGTCACGCCATTGCGGCCAACCAATATATTGAAATTGAACACTTCCGCAACGAGGCGATCGCGCTGGAACCGTTCTGGCTGCACAGCGGAAAACGATAATTAGGGTTGAGGCCTCAATACGCAAAGGATGTCCCATACATGAAGCAGCTCTCTTCACCGTTACAGCAGTACTGGCCGACCGTTGTTGAGCGGCTGCCAGCAGCAATCTCTGAGTCCTCGCTTAGCGTGCAGGCGAAGTCAGTGCTTACATTCAGTGATTTTGTCCGCGACAGCATGATTGCCCATCCCGAATGGCTGTCTGAGCTGGAAAGTACGCCACCTCAGGCGGATGAATGGCAACATTATGCCGAGTGGTTACAGCAAGCATTGGTCGATGTCAGCGACGAAAACACGCTGATGCGTGAGCTGCGCTTGTTTCGCCGTCGTATCATGGTGCGTATCGCCTGGGCGCAGACACTGTCGCTGGTGACCGAAGAGAGTATTTTGCAGCAGCTAAGTCATCTGGCTGAAACGTTGATCGTCGCCGCGCGTGACTGGTTATACGCCGCCTGCTGTCGCGAGTGGGGAACGCCCTGTAATCCTGAAGGTGTTGCGCAGCCGCTGCTGATTTTAGGTATGGGAAAACTCGGCGGCGGCGAGCTGAATTTTTCCTCTGATATTGACCTGATTTTTGCCTGGCCGGAGCACGGCAGTACGCAGGGCGGGCGTCGCGAGCTGGATAACGCGCAGTTCTTTACTCGCATGGGGCAGCGGCTCATCAAGGTGCTGGATCAGCCCACAATGGATGGTTTTGTCTATCGGGTGGACATGCGTTTACGCCCGTTTGGCGACAGCGGCCCGCTGGTGCTGAGTTTCTCTGCGCTGGAAGATTATTACCAGGAACAAGGGCGCGACTGGGAACGTTATGCGATGGTCAAAGCCCGCATTATGGGCGATTCCGACGGTACCTACGTCAGTGAACTTCGCGCGATGCTGCGGCCATTTGTCTTCCGCCGCTATATTGATTTCAGCGTGATCCAGTCTCTGCGAAACATGAAAGGGATGATTGCCCGTGAAGTGCGCCGCCGAGGCCTGAAAGACAACATTAAGCTGGGGGCGGGCGGTATTCGTGAAATCGAATTTATCGTGCAGGTATTCCAGCTTATTCGCGGTGGGCGCGAGCCGTCTCTGCAATCCCGATCGCTGTTACCGACGCTCAGCGCCATCAATGAATTGCACCTGCTGTCTGATACCGACGCGGAACAACTGCGCGCAGCCTATCTCTATTTGCGCCGCCTGGAAAATCTGCTGCAAAGTATCAATGATGAGCAGACCCAGACGCTGCCGGGCGATGAACTGAATCGCGCGCGACTGGCGTGGGGGATGAACGTTGATGACTGGCAGCAGTTAACCGATGTGCTGGTCAATCATATGGACAATGTGCGCCGGGTATTCAACGAGCTGATTGGCGATGACGAAGCTGAAACCCAGGAAGAGTCGCTCTCTGAGCAGTGGCGCGAACTGTGGCAGGACGCATTACAGGAAGATGATACCACGCCGGTGCTGACGCATCTGGCAGATGACGATCGCCGGCGCGTGCTGTCTCTGATTGCTGATTTCCGCAAAGAGCTGGATAAACGCACTATTGGCCCACGTGGACGCCAGGTGCTGGATCATTTAATGCCGCATCTGTTGAGCGATGTCTGTACGCGTGACGACGCCTCAATACCGCTGTCGCGCATCACTCCGCTGCTGGTCGGCATTGTGACCCGCACCACCTATCTGGAGCTGCTGAGCGAATTCCCGGGAGCGCTTAAGCACCTGATTTCACTCTGTGCCGCCTCGCCGATGATTGCCAGCCAGCTGGCGCGGTATCCGCTGTTGCTCGATGAACTGCTGGATCCGAACACCCTGTATCAACCCACCGCGACGGATGCCTACCGTGATGAGCTGCGCCAGTATTTGCTGCGCGTACCGGAAGATGACGAAGAACAGCAACTGGAAGCGCTGCGACAGTTTAAGCAAACGCAGCTTTTGCGAATTGCCGCGGCTGATATTGCCGGTACGCTGCCAGTGATGAAGGTGAGCGACCACTTAACCTGGCTGGCGGAAGCCATGATCGATGCGGTAGTCCAGCAGGCGTGGACGCAAATGGTCGCCCGCTACGGGCAACCTACCCATCTTGACGAGCGTGAGGGGCGCGGTTTTGCCGTCGTTGGCTATGGCAAACTGGGCGGCTGGGAACTGGGCTACAGTTCGGATCTTGATTTGATCTTCCTGCATGATTGTCCGATGGACGTAATGACGGACGGTGAGCGTGAGATTGACGGGCGACAGTTCTATCTGCGTTTGTCGCAGCGCATTATGCACCTTTTCAGCACCCGCACCTCGTCTGGTATTTTGTACGAAGTGGATGCGCGGCTGCGTCCATCCGGCGCGGCGGGAATGCTGGTGACATCAATCGACGCTTTCGCCGATTACCAACGCAACGAAGCGTGGACGTGGGAGCATCAGGCGCTGGTGCGTGCTCGCGTGGTATACGGCGACCCGCAGTTGACCTCTCAGTTTGATGCGATTCGTCGCGATATCATGACCCTCGTCCGTGATGGAAAAACCTTGCAGACCGACGTGCGTGAAATGCGTGAGAAAATGCGCGCCCATTTGGGCAATAAGCATCGCGATCGCTTTGATATTAAAGCTGACGAAGGTGGCATTACCGACATTGAGTTTATTACGCAATATTTAGTGCTGCGCTATGCGCATGAAAAACCGAAGCTGACGCGCTGGTCGGATAACGTGCGCATTCTGGAATTACTGGCACAAAACGACATTATGGATGAGCAGGAAGCGCTGGCACTTACCCGCGCTTATACAACGCTGCGCGACGAACTGCACCATCTTGCGTTGCAGGAACTTCCAGGCCATGTAGCGCCGGAACACTTCAACGCTGAACGTACGCTGGTGCATGACAGCTGGCAGAAGTGGCTGGTTGCCGAGTGAAGTGTGCTATTATCGCGCGCAAATTTTAAGACCCTCAGAGAATCTCTCAGGAGACAGGAATGAAAGTAACGCTGCCAGAGTTTGAACGTGCAGGAGTCATGGTTGTCGGTGATGTGATGCTGGATCGCTACTGGTACGGTCCTACCAACCGTATTTCACCTGAAGCGCCGGTTCCGGTGGTGAAGGTCGATACCATCGAAGAACGTCCCGGTGGCGCAGCAAACGTGGCGATGAACATTGCCTCTCTGGGTGCAAATTCCCGTCTGGTGGGTTTGACCGGTATTGACGACGCGGCGCGGGCGCTGAGCAAAACACTGGCGGATGTGAACGTAAAATGCGATTTCGTTTCCGTGCCGACGCATCCGACAATCACCAAACTGCGCGTGCTCTCCCGCAACCAGCAGTTGATTCGCCTGGATTTCGAAGAGGGTTTTGAAGGCGTGGATCCGCAACCGCTGCACGAGCGTATTAATCAGGCGCTGGGCTCTATTGGCGCTCTGGTGCTTTCCGATTACGCCAAAGGCGCGCTGGCAAGCGTGCAGCAGATGATTGCGCTGGCGCGTAAGGCTGGCGTGCCGGTACTTATCGATCCGAAAGGGACCGATTTTGAACGTTACCGCGGCGCAACGCTGCTGACGCCCAACCTGTCTGAGTTTGAAGCGGTAGTCGGTAAATGCAAAAGCGAAGATGAACTGGTTGAGCGCGGCATGAAATTGATTGCTGATTTCGACCTTTCCGCACTGCTGATTACCCGTTCAGAACAGGGTATGACGTTGCTGCAACCGGGCAAATCGCCACTGCATATGCCGACGCAGGCGCAGGAAGTGTATGACGTGACCGGTGCGGGCGATACGGTAATCGGTGTGCTGGCGGCGACGCTGGCGGCGGGTAATTCACTGGAAGAGGCGTGCTATTTTGCTAACGCTGCAGCCGGTGTTGTGGTCGGTAAACTGGGAACCTCCACCGTTTCTCCGATTGAACTCGAAAACGCTGTGCGTGGCCGGGCTGATACTGGTTTTGGCGTGATGAACGAATCTGAGCTGAAACAGGCCGTTGCCAGCGCGCGCAAGCGTGGTGAGAAAGTGGTGATGACCAACGGCGTGTTCGACATCCTGCATGCGGGCCACGTTTCTTATCTGGCGAATGCGCGCAAGCTGGGCGATCGCCTGATCGTGGCGGTAAACAGCGATGCATCGACCAAACGTCTGAAAGGCGAAACGCGTCCAGTCAACCCGCTGGAACAGCGCATGATCGTGTTGGGCGCGCTGGAATCCGTCGACTGGGTGGTCTCGTTTGAAGAAGATACACCGCAGCGTCTGATCGCCGGCATCCTGCCGGATCTGCTGGTTAAAGGCGGTGACTATAAGCCGGAAGATATTGCGGGTAGCAAAGAGGTATGGGCAAACGGCGGTGAAGTGCTGGTGCTGAACTTCGAAGATGGCTGCTCAACGACCAATATCATCAAGAAGATCCAGAAAGACAGCGATAAGTGAGCTCTGACCTGATAGCCGGATAGCGACACTATCCGGCATTATTACGGTTTATTCCTGAGTCACAGCGTTGCTTTCCACAGATTTCAGCGGCTCGGCCAGTGCCGACAGTGAACCGCCGGATAAGCCAATTTCATTTAACAGCGAATCAATCAGCGGCGCTTGTGTACGATAGGCAAGAGCTGCTGATAATGCCTGCTCAGCCAAATTTCCACTGCTTACGTTACCTGCGCTTACTTCACCGACGGCGCCGCCACGATTCAGGCCATCAACCTGAATAATCTTGATTCCGTCGATAGACTTCATTGGCTCAACGGATTTCTCAATAACCGCTGGCAGAGACTGCAGCAGAGCCAGCTTAAATTTCAGGCTGGTCTGTTCGTCGGAAAGCACGTTGATGGCATCGTTGAGCGCACGCTGGGCTTCGGCTTCCGCCAGACCTTTTTTCCGCGTCGCTTCGGCCAGTTCAACAATTGCTGCCGCCTGCAATTCTGCGGCTTCTTTTTCGGCTTTTGCCCGGACGGTCAGTTCAACCGCCTGGGTTTCTGCATCCTGCGCAGCGGCGATCAGCGCAACCTGTTTGGCTCGATCCGCTTCTGCGGTCTGGCGGGTGGTTTCTACGTTCTGCTGGGCGCGAACCGCTTCGGCCAGGGCATCGTTAGCACGCGCTTCGGCCTGAGACTGCTGTTCGGACTTGGCGGCAATAGCGATGGACTTGGTTTGGTTGGCGATCTCCGTTGCCTGCTGCTGTTCGATCTCTTTGATGCGAACTTCACGCTCGGCCTCGACTTTTCTTGATCGCACCGCCTGTTCGCGCTCGATTTCCGTTTCCTGAATCTGGCGTTCGGCAAGAATGCGTGTCTGCTCAGCTTCACGATGACGTTCAGCTTCGAATGCGGCAATTTTGGCGTTTTGCTCGGCCGTGCGGGTCTTCACCTGCTGCTCCTGCTCAAGCGTCATGAAGGCTTCCTGCTGCTCGATCTCCAGCTTGCGCGCCAGCGCATCACGGTTTTTCTCGCGCACCGCAACTTCAACGTCCTGCTCGACTTCGTTACGTTCGCGGCGACGGCGTTCTGTTTCCTGGGTCAGCTTGGTCAGACCCTCGGCATCAAAGGCGTTATTCGGGTTGAAATGGACTTTTTCGGTCTGGTTAAAGTTGGTGAGTGAAACGCTCTCGAGTTCCAGGCCGTTTTTGGACAGGTCTTCCGCGACGGTATTTTGTACGCCCTGAACGAAGTTTTCACGCGTATCCTGCAGTTCATGCATGGTCATCTGCGACGCAGTGGCACGCAGGGCATCGACAAACTTATCTTCTATTAGCACACGTAAATCCTCTGGTGACAGCGTTCGCTGTCCCAGCGTCTGTGCGGCGGTAGCAATCCCTTCAACAGACGGTTTTACACGCACGAAAAAGGCGACGACGACATCCACGCGCATACGGTCTTTGGTGATGAGGCTGTCGACAGTCGAACGGCTCACCTCAAGTTTGAGGGTGTTCATGTTGATAGGAATAATTTCGTGGAAGATGGGCATGACAATTGCGCCGCCGCTCATCACCACTTTTTGCCCGCCAAGTCCGGTACGTACAAACGCCTGTTCAGCAGACGCGCGGCGATACAGGCGGGCAAAGATAATCCCGATAATTAATAAGACGACCACCGCCACAATGGCGGTAAACATCCATGAAGGTAACATGCCAAAAACATCATCCATTGTGTTATTCCCTTAAAGTAAAAATTACAAAACATTTGGCCAGGGGTTTAGCTCGGCCAGGTAACGCGTTGCGGAGAGTCGGCAGATAATCAGCACCTTGTCTCCTTTTTTGAATTCTTGGCCTGCTTCAGGCTCCAGCAGCACATAGTGAGTCTGCCCGAACTTATCGGTAAATTTGCCTTCGCAGGGGGTTCCTGCACTTGCGGAATGTCCAGTAATAATCGCCATGCAGCCGATAAACTCATCTTCTGCGAGGGCGGTGGTTTCATCCCGCGGCAGCCAGGGAGCAATGATTTTTCCGCTGTAATGCACGGCAAAGACGGCAAGAATAAAACTCACCGGAGCAAGCAGTAGGTTGCTGAGCGGTACTTGCCATAGCGTGATCGAACCATGTTGAAGAAGGATGCCGAAGAGTCCGAAGAACCCTGCGAGTAAACACAGCACGATAAGTGCGGGAATACGTCCGATATTCAAATAGTGCAGCGCCTGGCCGATATTGCCGGAAGTCAGGGCATCGTAATGTTCAAGATGTGCATCAAGCGCACCCGAAAGGAAATGCCCGAAAATAAGAGAGATGACTTCCAGTAAGCCAATCAGCAGGACAAATGAAATAGCAAACAGGTAGGGGGCGTTATAATCCGTGAATAAAACCAACTTTCTTCCTCCTGCGACCGCGTTCCCTGATAGTGTCAAAAGTAATGGTTTTACCTCTTACTTTTACATGACGTTACAATAACATGCGTTCTCCTTGTCTTGAATCCGAAAAGAGGCACATCCCCCCTCTTAGATTTCGTAGGAAACTGTGAAGCTGGTGGTTTTTTTGCGCACAATATGTGCAGAATAACTTCGCATCCAGGGAAATACTGAAATCAGAAAAAGCATATGGCCTTAGCAGATATTCAATAACTGGAGGGTATGCTCATGAACAGTAGTATGTATTCAATGAACAATTTCGATTTCCTGGCCCGCAGTTTTGCCAGGATGCAGGCTGAGGGCCATCCCGTTGATATCCAGGCGATAACTGGGAATATGGATGAAGAACACCGTAGCTGGTTTTGCAAACGCTATGCGCTGTACTGCCAGCAGGCGACGGAGGCCAGGAAGCTGGAACTGGAACACTAACAGAAAACGGGCCTTGCGGCCCGTTGTCGTTTTTACTCTTGCGGATCGACTGACGGGATCGCGGGGGCAGGCTTAGTTTCTGCCGTTGTTTCACGCGATTCCAGCTCGGTCAGACGTTGCTCAAGCAGCGCCAGCTTTTCACGGGTACGCAGCAAAACCTGAGTCTGTACATCAAACTCTTCACGGCTTACCAGATCCAGACGGGTCAGCTGTGACTGAAGCGTTTGACGAATTTTCTTCTCAACGTCTTCGCCAAACTCGCGGATCCCTTTCGGCATCGACTCATGAACCTGACGAGCAATCTGCTCAATTTTTTTCGGGTCAATCATTGTGGTTTCCCTGAACTGGTACGTGTTGCTGCATATTGTAGTGCGAACTGGCACAAGCATAAACCAGAATTGTGTGAAGCTAAGCCGAGCAAAGGCGTTGATGAAGGTAATCAATAGCGTTATAGTTAACGCGCTTATTCTCAGGGCGGGGCGAAATTCCCCACCGGCGGTAAATCAACTGATGTTGAAAGCCCGCGAGCGCTTTGAGTGCAAACTCAAAGGTCAGCAGATCCGGTGTAATTCCGGGGCCGACGGTTAAAGTCCGGATGGGAGAGAGTAACGATCCAGTCGGGCATGGACCCGCTCACGTTATTTTTTGCCGCTTAGACGGTACTCCTAAGACTGCCCTGATTCTGGTAACCATAATTTTAGTGAGGTTTTTTTACCATGAATCAGACGCTACTTTCCTCTTTTGGTACGCCTTTCGAACGTGTTGAACATGCGCTGTCTGCGCTGCGTGAAGGACGCGGTGTGATGGTGCTTGACGACGAAGATCGTGAAAACGAAGGCGATATGATTTTCCCGGCAGAGACCATGACCGTTGAACAGATGGCGCTGACCATCCGTCACGGAAGCGGTATTGTTTGCCTGTGCATCACCGAAGACCGCCGTAAACAGCTCGATCTGCCAATGATGGTTGAAAATAACACCAGTGCTTACGGTACCGGCTTTACCGTGACCATTGAAGCCGCTGAAGGCGTGACCACCGGCGTTTCCGCTGCAGACCGTGTTACAACGGTTCGCGCGGCAGTTAAAGAGTGTGCAAAACCGTCCGACCTGAACCGTCCGGGGCACGTGTTCCCGCTGCGTGCTCAGGCTGGTGGCGTGTTAACCCGCGGTGGTCATACTGAAGCGACCATCGACCTGATGACGCTGGCAGGGTTTAAACCGGCAGGTGTGCTGTGCGAATTGACTAATGATGATGGCACCATGGCGCGTGCGCCACAGTGCATTGAGTTTGCCGGCAAGCACAATATGGCTGTAGTCACTATCGAAGATTTAGTGGCTTATCGTCAAGCGCACGAGCGTAAAGCCAGCTAATTGTAAGACGAACTGGTGAAATAGCAAAAAGCCGATGCAACGCCATCGGCTTTTTTACGCTTAGTTGTAGTTAATTTTAAATAAAACTACTGTTTCAAATGGCCCAGTCTTCACGGTGTCGCCGGTGACCTGACTTAATTCAGCCTGATAGCTTTTCTCTCTGGTCAGTAATTCTGTGTCAAACTCGGCATATTCAGAGTATGCGTTAAAGGTGGATAAGGTATTATCTTCCATATTGCGTATTTTTAACTGCAAACCATTACCGATTCTTAACGATTTATCATCCTCAGCCAATTCTTCTGTCGTATAAAATGAGGACGAAACTTTAAACGTGTCGGTACACCCGCTTTCTGCACCCTGATTCTTGGTTGTCTTAATGGAAAAGCTTTTGGTCAAGGTTTTGGCGTTAATTTCCATATTATTAAAGGTGCCAAAATCGATGGTTTGGTTTTCCGGAAAAATGTTGAATTTTACGCTGCAGTCCAGTACGCGGATTTGATCTAATCCCGTAACATGATATTTGAGATTGGCAGCATCCGGGCTAACGTTAATACCGCCAACGCCATCAAACTGCACCAGAATATAATCGCCGATACTGCTGGTGTAGTCGTGGGGAGGCATGGATATGATTTTTACGTACAGACGCATACGGGCCACAAACGTTCTCGAGTAGTGCGTATCGTCCGCGTTTCCTGAGCAAAGGTAGTGCTCCCAACCACTGGCTCTGATTTGCGCTGGGGTATAGATCTTAAGCTTCTGATTATCAATGCACTGGTGCGTATCAATGCTGACCGCACCTTGCGTGGCGTCATAATCAATGCCTTCATAGGTGACGCCCAGTTGATAATAGGTATCGTTGACTGAGGTGTAGGGGTTGACCCATGCGTAGACGTTTTCGCTGCTATAAGCATTTTCGGAGGTTGCGTTATCGCAGTAGACGGGGATTTTTATATCGTTGCTTTCCCAGATTTTGTCCCCGGGTTTAGCGTTGTTAGGGACTGCAAACGGCTCGATAGCGGTATAACCTTCAACAGGACCACCGGAGGCTCCCAGATAGCAGTGAACCGCCAGCGCGGAACGAAAAGGGATAGCGATGAATATTAACAACAGAAATAACCGTAGCGTGCGGATCATTTTCTGGCCTCCGGCACGATAAGATCGCACTGACCATAGCATTTCACGTTCAGCATGCGCAGTCCGCCATAATCATCCATATATCCCAGTGCGAATGTATTTCCGTTATAACCGCCGGCATTTAATGTGGCAGAGGAAAAAGGGGGAATCATCTTACTGCTAAAGCCCGACAATTGGCTTTTGCTGTCTTTGCCAAAAAAAGCCAACGTAATGTAGTAGGCGGTAGGATTATTGACCAACAGCGTATTTCCCTGCTGACTTATTTTAAGCTGATGTTCGACTTCGACTCCCGGTTTTTTCTTTAATGCCGCGGGTCGCCAGAACAATTTCATGCGGGATTGCAATGCCATTTGTACTACGGCATTGCTACCTTTATTTTCTGGCTCAGGTGGAATTTCCCGGACATTAAAATAAAACAACGATTCCCGATCCTGAGGCAGTGAACGCGCTTTATCCTGCTTAACGATCCTCACTTGTGAAATTGCGCCGGGATTTAACCGCTGGATTGGTGGTAGAGCAACTAAAAAAGTGTCATCTTTATTTCCTTTTTCATCTTCAATCCATGAGTAAGCCAGATAAGGCAACTGCTTGCTCTGATTTTCGAGCTTCAGGCTGCTGGCTTTTTCGTTGCCGTTAAATATTATCCGCGTTCTGTCGGGCTGAATTGCCGCCTGGCAGGTGAGTGATAAGGCGAGTAGTACTATTGTTAATCCTTTGAATAATGTCATTTTTCATCCTTAATTAATGACAAGGTAAAATCAGACCTTGCATGGAGATATCCAGCGAGTCCGGTAATGCGATGGTGCAGGTCTGTTTGTCACCCCACTGCAAGGTAAATTGCTGCCTACTGTCGACACCACCAAGCCACGCATGGCCATCTTCGCTGACCATTCCCACTTCGGTATTGCTTTCAATCTGCCGCACGATCGCGCCGAGCGGCGGGAAGTCGCCATTTTCCATTCTGATGCCGACGGTAATATTTTTGCCAGCGCGGGATATCAGCCCTTTGTAGCCAATGGCACCTTCGGTCCAGGTTTGGCGGGTGATCGTTTCATCAACGGTCACGCCGTCAGGGAGATCGTTCATATTGACCGCGATGGTTGAGGGCTGGTAGCTGGAAACCATTGGCACCACCGCATAGCCCAAACTGTTGGTGCGGTTGCTATCTCCCTGTACAGGAATGTCGGCCACGCCATCGGCCCCGACCATGACCCTGGGCTCATTGCCAAAGCTACGACGATGCAACGCGATTCCGCTGCCTGTTGCGGTCATTGAACCGCTCCAGCTTGCGCTGGCGGAAGTATAGTCGCTGGCCGCGTAGCTTCCGGAGAACTGTAGTTCGCCAGCGGGGGTGACATGCTGGTAGTTGCCTCTGAATTGCGCGCCGTTATGTGGCCTGTCGGTTGCGGTTCCTGCGGATACGCCCCAGGTATTATACGGATCGGATGAATCATTCCATGAGAGCGTGTTAGTCGTATTGCTACTGTTACGCATGTCATAATTCAACCGTCGACCAAAGTCGAAGGGAGCGGAGAGCGAAACGTAAACTTGCTTATCGTTATCACTCTCCTCGTAGTGCGTTGTGCTGAAGGATGTTGACAGTGATAAACCTTTCCAGTCGCCAATATCGAAATTAAACCCGGCGGTAACCGATGCGGTAGTGGAGCTGTCGCCATCCCACCATTGCTGACGCAGTGCGCTGACGTACAGATTCATCCGCAGAGGATCAATTGGCTGATTGAAGGCGATGCTTACGGTCTGCTTTTCGTCCTGAGTATCAGCTTCATTGTACTGATGGGCGACAAAGTTGGCATAACTATGAAATTCACGTTCGGAAAAACGGTAGGCGGCGAGTGAGATCTGGCTGTTCGTTGCATCAAAACGTTTACTGTAGTTCAGACGATAGCTGAGACCACTTTCTTCATGACCGTCCTCGAAAGTACTGCGGGAGTGCGTAACGTCAAATGAGAGCGCGCCCAGCCAAAGCATGTTTTGTCCAATACCCACTGCCGCTGAGCGATAATCGTTGCCCGCAGCGAGGATCCCGCCATAGAGAGATGTGTTCGACAGCATTCCCCATGAAGCTTCGCTACTCACGAAGGAGTCATCAATCACGTGATGCGAGATGTCCGGGCGTGCACGACCCGCGGCGATTTTGTAGCGAACTTGCCCTTCGCGGGTCAGGAAAGGTGTGGAGGCTGCAGAAACCTGAAATGTATTGGTTCGGCCGTCTTCTTCGGTGATTTTCACGTCCAGCGTTCCCTGTACCGATTGATTGAGATCGGTAATAACAAAGGGACCAGGGGCAACTTTGGTTTGATAAATTACGCGACCGGAATGGCTAACGGTGACTGTGGCATTGGTTTGCGCGATGCCGCTGATTTGTGGGGCATAACCACGTAATTCCCACGGCAGCATACGGTCGTCGCTGGCCAGAGATGCGCCATTATAGGAAAAGCCATCAAAGATATTGGAGCTTAAATCTGTCTCGCCCAGCGTGAGTTTCGCTCCTATTGTAGGGAGGGGGCGAAAAAGATAGGTACGCGAAATACTTCGCGTCGTTTGGATATTTTCGTCGCTGCGATTTTGGCTGACCTGATAATCGCTGCGTAAGCGCCAGGCACCCATGTTCAGGCCCGCGGTGCCATAGGAGTTTAGATTTTCTGTGCTTCCACCTGTGTCGGGGCGATAGGTGCTGGCGAATAGGTTGTAGTCGAACAGCAGACCGTTCACACCATGATCCCAGCTTGAGGGGGGCATCCAGCTTTCTGACTTCCATGCCAATAAAACCTGGGGGACACTGATATCCAGGCGTTGATTTGCCATATCTAAGTTGAAGGCAATATCGTTGTATTCGGCAAAATCTATGCAATCGTGGTGTACTGGCAGTGAATTTAAAATCTTTTCTTTCAACCCCAGTTGCCTGGCGAGGTCAGAAGGAATGCAGACGGCAACGCTCTCGCCATGTTTTTTCCAGGTCAACTGGCGGCCTGATGATATTTGGTTTTTATTCACAGCGACGGTAACAAAGTAGCTCCCTGGCGCTATTGCGGAATCATCTTTTAATAGCGAGAGATCAACACTGTTACGCATGGATTTATCCAGCACGTTCAGGTTGAATTCGACGGCCATAGCTGAAAATGACAACAGCAACCCACATCCGCAGGCCGCAATCTTGCAGGTATTCATGGCAATCCTTACCTATACCCAAGCGTTACAAGTGTTAAATGGTGGCCATCCGGCCACCATTGCGTGACTACTTATAAGTGAGTCTGTAGGTTGCCGTTGCGGCGACAGCACCTACGGTGACATCCGTTGAGCCAATTTTTTGCATATAGGCCATAAAGGGAAGGATTTGGGTTGCGGAGGTGGAGATTAAATCAATGCTTTTGGCTGTTCCCAGAGTAATATTTGTACTTGATTTGTCCAACAGACGTACGCCAACATTCTGCGCGCCGCTGGCGAAGGTATTGCTCAACAGGCTGGTGTCTTCCGTTGTAACGCTGTCGCTGTTGAAGGTGACTTCGACTTTACTCACGGGTACGTCGCTGCCATTGTTCGAGTTTGGCAGATTGCAATTGATCAAATGCAGGCTTGAATCTACCGCATCAGAATGCCCGTTAGTATTAATGTAGGAGGCAGGCACTTCACCCAATTCGACCTGCTTATCAATATCGTCAGGTTGAATAGCGCATGGCGCGTTGATAACGGTACCGGTGAAGGTGATTTTGCCGCTACCGCCGTCAACATCGGCGAAGGCATAGCTGGAGGTTAATGTGGCAATAGTAAGAGCCAATAACGCCTTATTTACTGATTTCATATACATTCCTTTAGTGGTGAAAATATCCTTGATATACAAGTCAAAGCACGCCGCCTTTTTTAAAATTATATCATCAGGTATTCCCTGGATGTTCGTGCTTGCACTGAATTCAGAATTTGCCCCGCCACTAATTAAATTTAAATATATATAAATTTAATATTATATTTGCTTTAGTGCTAAAAATCGGAATGTGTGAGGTTTTATTATGTTTTCTTGTACCAGAAGCAGAAAGATATTTCTTTAAAACTGTGAGCTGAATGCACTATTTTTCTTAAAATCAGAATATATCAATATGGAAAAATTATCATTGATGTTAAGAGAAGATAAATTTGGAATGTTTTTAATTCGAAAGGGGTAATACCAATTGAATTGTATAGCTAATGTGAGAAAAGCAGAAGTCTGGATGCAGACCTCTGCTTTAGTATTAGCATTCTAATTATTTGATTCTGGTCATTTTTAAAGTCCAGGCACAGCTCATTATCACCAACAGCAGCAAACATAGGCCAAAGGCCAGTAAGCAAGCCTGTGCCATGTTCATAAAATGCCACGGTGGAAGCAGATACCAGCCTTCAGACTGTTGGTATAGATCGATAAATCACGTTTGCGTACCATAGTGTCACGGTCTTTCTGATATTCGATAACCGAGGTGATGGGACTATAGAAATCGTAACTGCGCTCTTTGCCGTATTCCCAGATTTGCTGAACGGTACCTTTTTTCTCGTCAACTTTATATTCGACGAAACGAGAGTATTTCATCGTCGGCAATGCCGGTTGTTCGAGCCCACGACCATCGCCGTTGTCAAAGATGGTTAATGTTCCTTTGCTCGAGAGCCATGCGGTGTGCTGTGTATAAGTAAAATCGAAATCGGTGTTTTCACACTTGCCGTTTTCGTCACATTTTAGCGCATTGCCTTTACTATCAATCGGTTTTGACAGCTTGCTTGCCAGCGCCTTATTCCAGCCTTTCGACGGAGCGAGGATCCATTTCACCTGTTTATCGCGACCGATTTTGACGACGCCCTGATGGCGGGAAGAGATAATAATGGAGTCATCTTTGGCATCATAGGCAATGGAGTTAACGTGCGCCAGTTACGACCCGCACCCACTCCGAGGGCGTCACCGTAAGGAGTATCTGGCTCAAGTTTCGCCTGTTGACCGGCATGAGCGAGGTCAACGTTGACGCTACCGCGCTTGCGTCCAGTGCACCCAGAAGCGCATCACGCATCGGATCGAGTATTTTTGTCAGATCCCATACGTCAACCACACGACCTGACTTGTCTACTTCAATTATCTGATCGCGGATAGTTTGCACATGGATGCCATCTTCTTTGCGATAATCGCGTTTGCCCGCGCGAAGCAACATGGTGTCGTTGATTGTTTCGAGCGATTCATGCGACGCGCCGAGGAAGCCGCGCGGTAGCTTATGATCGGCCAGAATCTGCCCCATCATATCGAATTCGTACCAATGCTGACCCTGAACGGCTGTGAAGGTGCCGCGCGGCGTTTCCCGGATACCCATCAAGTAACCGCGCTTATTGATATCCATGTCATGGCCATTGTAAAAGGTATCTTGATCCAGCCACCAACGATATTCACCTTCCGTATCGACGATAAAGGTGAAGGGGGCAATGTCAAAGGGTAATGCCCGCCCGCAGGACCCGCATCCAGAATGCCGGCATTTTTATCTTTTTCGCCATGCCAGTGGAATTCCGCCCCTTGTGCCGTGAAGGTATGGGTATTCACCAGATAGAGACGATCTTTAAAACCAGGCGCTACCTTAATAACTTTCGTTTGCTGTAAATCGGAAACAGAACGATTATCCATGTAGTGATTAACGATGGCGGACGTTTGCACCACATAATCATCCTTCATGGCTTTGCCATTTTCTTTATATTCTACGGTGACCTTATTAGCAAACTTTTGATAAAGACCAAAAATAGGCACGCCGTCATAGGTTGCTAATGATTCTTTGCAAACAGTATAAGTAACAGGAACTCCTTTCTCGCCTTTGCCATGAACGGTGACTTTAACATCTGAAATAACGTGACTGTCTAATTCAACCAGTGCGGTAAGTGGGGCGTTTCCATAAAGATCAACGACTATTGCGCCCAGATTCCCTGCGGGTTGGCGGATTGAAAACCCGCGGCAAAGGAATTTCCAACTGTTAATCCAAACGTCAGTGCCAGAGTGCCTGCGAGAAGTGTTTTTCGATATTGCCTAAACATGGATATATCTCCTTATATTACCTATAAAAATAATCTCAATGAATATATTATGTTTTTAAGGTATGGCTAAAAATGAAAAAGGTACTACTGATGTCACTTTTATTGTGGGTATATAAATATTGATGAAGTGTATTATTTTACAAGATCTAATTTTTATTGTTTTCTGGATAGTATGAGTGAGGTATTTTAAGGACAATGTTTATTATTGCTTAGTGTGATCTCGTCGACAGAGTTTTATTTTTTATAACTATTTTCGCTATTGGCATAGCTGCTGGTTTATATGATCGAAATCATATATTTGTTTCTGAAATATGCCACTATAGGGGTATGTCAGAATAAGCTTATGTAAAATTTTAACGTTAAATGTTTAATGATGTTAAATGTTAAGGGTAAAAGAATGTTTATTGCCTGGTATTGGATCGTATTAATTGCACTCGTTGCATTGGGTTATTATTGCCATATGAAGCGTTATTGTCGGGCATTCCGACAGGACAGAGACGCATTGCTTGAGGCGCGAAATAAACTCTTCCGTCGTTCTGGAGAAGATAACAGCGTGATTAAGGAACAGGAATAGTCCTTCACGTTCTGCTATGGATGAGCGGATGCTGTAAAATAGCAGGGTGGCATCCGCCCTCTGGATTATCCGATTCCCATGGACTGGAGGATGACGAGACTTAACCCCATCACCGACATTCCGCACAGGACCCCATAGCTGGGATTATTATTTGGGTCGATCTCTTTTGCCAGTGGCATCAATTCATCGACTGACAGCGCCACCATGATTCCGGCGACCGCCGCCATTATTGCCGCCATTACCACCGGTGAAATCAGACTTCCCAGAATTAACCACGCCAGCACGCCGCCCAGTATTTCCGCCATTCCCGAGATCCCTGCCCAGAATATCGCGGTACGTTTTGAACCCGTGGCGGCATAAACGGGCCCGGCAACGGCTAAACCTTCAGGTATATTATGTAATGCGACAGCAAGCGCAATGCCAAACCCCAGTTCGAGGTTGCTGCTGGCGGTAACAAAAGTCGCAATCCCTTCCGGGAAATTGTGCAGGCTAATGCCGAGCGTAAGTAAAATAGCGGTACGTTTAATGGAGCTGGGTAGAGGTTGCTTTGTTTTCTGTACCAGATCCTGAGGGTGGGCGTGTGGCAATAGACGATCCAGGCCAAAATAGCCCAGCAAGCCAAAGATAAACATCCCGTAGCCCAAAACTGGCGACATGCCTTCAGCAGCCAGAGCGGCGGGTAGCATCTCCATCAGGGAGATCAGTAACATTATCCCGGCGGCGAAGCCTAAAGAAAAGGCGAGAACGCGGTTGGAGGGCTTTTGCCCTAACACACCGAGAAATGCGCCAATAAACGTAGCGGCACCTGCCAGTAAAGTCAGAAGTAAAGGTACTGACATCGACAAATCAAACTCCTTATCAATCTACCTTTCGGGCCAGATCGTCAAAATAACTG
The DNA here is from genome assembly GCF_041320245.1 of Citrobacter meridianamericanus. Lineage (NCBI taxonomy): Bacteria > Pseudomonadati > Pseudomonadota > Gammaproteobacteria > Enterobacterales > Enterobacteriaceae > Citrobacter > Citrobacter meridianamericanus. The sequence continues at coordinate 849,339 of NZ_CP101036.1, forward strand.
ATGATCTTCATCATGGTTATCTGAGTTCTTCATCAACCGAATAAGCGTATTGTGATGGTATCAAAATGACTCCCTCAGTAAGGATATCATCATGTCTTCAACTCGTATGCCAGCATTGTTTTTGGGCCACGGCAGCCCGATGAATGTTCTGGAAGATAACGTTTATACCCGTGCCTGGCAGCAACTGGGGGAAACGTTGCCACGTCCGAAAGCCATCGTGGTAGTCTCAGCGCACTGGTTTACGCGCGGCACTGGTGTAACCGCGATGGAAGCACCTAAAACGATCCACGATTTCGGTGGTTTTCCGCAGGCGCTGTATGACACACATTACCCGGCATCGGGCTCGCCAGAACTTGCGCAGCACCTGGTTGATTTACTTGCTCCTGTGCCCGTCGCGTTAGACAAAGAGGCGTGGGGTTTTGACCACGGTTCATGGGGCGTGCTGATCAAGATGTACCCGAATGCCGACATCCCGATGGTGCAGTTAAGCATTGATAGTACAAAACCGGCGGCCTGGCATTTCGAAATGGGTCGTAAGCTGGCAGCGCTGCGCGATGAAGGTATTATGCTGGTGGCCAGCGGTAACGTGGTGCATAACCTGCGCACAGCACGCTGGCACGGCGAGAATACACCGTATCCGTGGGCGACCTCATTCAACGATTATGTTAAGGCAAACCTGACATGGCAGGGACCGGTTGAACAGCACCCGCTGGTGAACTATCTCGATCATGAAGGTGGATCGCTGTCGAATCCAACGGCGGACCACTATCTGCCGCTGCTGTATGTACTCGGCGCGTGGGATGGCAAAGAGCCAGTGACTATTCCTGTTGATGGGATTGAGATGGGTAGCCTGAGTATGTTGTCAGTGCAGGTGGGATAAAAACATAGGCCCGGTATGCATTAGCGATACCGGGCACAGCGAATTACTCGACAAAAATATGCGGATAGAAACGGGAAAGATCCTGTGTGATCAGCGCGCGGTCTTCGCGAATGCCGATACCTGCAGGTTGATCGTTGATTAGCCAACTGCCGATCAGCATGTAGCTGTCGCCGAACTTCGGTAGCTGATGGAACTGCTGCACGATCATTCCCTCTTCACCGTACGGACCTTCCACCGCTTCGATCGTTTTACCGTTCTCAACGATCGACACGTTAGCGCCTTCACGCGAGAAGATCGGTTTCACGACGAATTTCTCCATCTGCGGATAGTCGTCTTCGGCGAAGTACGCCGGCAGAAGATTCGGATGGTTCGGGAACATTTCCCACAGCAGCGGTAACAACGCTTTGTTGGAGATAATGCTCTTCCAGGCCGGTTCCAGCCAGCGGACGCCAGCATCTTCCAGCTTAGTGGAGAACATCTCGCGCAGCATAAATTCCCACGGATAGAGCTTAAACAGGTTGGCAATCACCTGATCCTCTAAATCCGTGAACTGACCTTTTTCACCAAGACCAATATCTTCAACATAAAGGAATTCAGTGGCGATTTCTGCTTCGGCAGCGCAATCCTGCAGATACTGGATCGTTCCGCGATCTTCAACGGTATCGCGACAACAGGTCAGATGTAGCAACTGAAAACCATATTGCTCACGCAGTGCGGTGAAGCGCTCGATCAGCTTTTCCTGCAGACTGTTGAACTGATCGCTGCCTTCCGGCAAATTGCCTGCATTGAGCTGATCTTCCAGCCAAATCCATTGGAAAAATGCAGCTTCGTACAGCGAGGTGGGCGTATCGGCGTTGTTTTCTAAAAGCTTAGGTTCACCGGTTCCATCCCACGCCAGATCGAGGCGGGAATAGAGCGACGGTTGCTGTGTCAGCCAGGACTGACGGACAAAGCCCCAGGTATGCTTCGGAATGCGAAATTTGGTCATCAGCTCGTCGCTGGCAATGACCTTTTCAACCACCTTGAGGCACATCTGATGCAGCTCAGCGGTGACCTCTTCCAGCTTTTCGACCTGAGCAAGCGTCAGCTTATAGTATGCGTCTTCACACCAGTACGGCTCGCCGTACATGGTGTGAAAGTTGAAACCGTATTCGGTGGCCTTATCGCGCCAGTCCGGGCGCTCGACAATACTGACTCTTTCCATGACGATCAGCCACCCATTGAACGTGTGGTAGTACCGCTTGCGCTACGCTGCATGGTGCTTTGTTTAGCGACTGATTCACCAAATCCGCCGCGGGTTACGGTAGAGGTGGTGGCTGGTTTCGGCGCCATGGCAGTTTTGGGTACGGTCATGGTGCGACCCGGCGTTGCTGCACCGTAGTTTTTGCCGCTGGCGTCAGTATATTTGCCGTATGCAGGGCTGGCTGGGTTTTTCGAGCTGAACAGCGGTTGCTGAGCGCCCATTCCGCCGCCCATCAGTCGGCCCATCATGTAGCCGGCCATCAGCGGCATCCAGAAGCTGCCGCTGCTTTGGTTCTGCGCCTGAGCCTGGCCTTCACCGGTCGGCGCCATGCCTGCTTGCGCAGGTGCCTGCTGGCACTGGCCTTCGCCGAATTCAGCAATACAGTCTTCGCGAGTGGCGTATTTTGGCGCGGTGCGTTCGGCTTCTTTCAGCGCGTTGTTAAACGCGGTGGTACATTCAGCGCTTTTACCCGGATTAGCCGCAGAGCAGTCGTCCGCATTTTGATAAAGCGAAACCGTTTCGTCACTCTTTTCACAGCCCGCGAGCATAAACACTGCGGTAACTGCCAGGGCGACAGGAGTCAGGTGGCGCGCGCTCCAGCTTTTGCGGAACGAGGCGTGATGTATCGATTTTGTCCGTTTCATTTTTGTCTTCCAGGACCCAGTGGTAAACACAGTAAATAATGCTCAGGATAGAGGATGACTGGTCGAAATTGAAGCGGGAAGAGGCGAGAATGCGCAGGAAGAGGCGGATCTTTACGTTGCCTTACGTTCAGACGGGGCCGAAGCCCCGTCTTCAGCATCAATTACGGAACGGGTTGTTACCGTTGCTGCTGGTTGAACGTGCAGCCGTCGGCTGAGCCGCAGGCAGATTGCCAGTGCCGTTATAGTCATTCACGGCGGCATCTTGTTGAGGATTTTGCGGTGCCACGGTATCCGGCGTTGTGGATACCGGTTTACCCAGCGTATTGTTCAGCGCCACCAGATCCTGCTCGTTCAGCGTACCGAGCGCAGATTTGACGTTTAGCTGGTTGATAAGATAGGTATAACGCGCATTAGCCAATTGTTGTTTGGCGTTGTACAGCGTGGTGGTGGCATCCAACACATCTACAATGGTACGTGTACCTACGGAATAACCGGCTTCCATCGCATCCAATGAGCTTTGGGCAGAGACAACCGCTTGTTTGTACGCGTTAATGCTACTAATGGAGGCATTAATGTTGTTGAATGAAGAACGAACGGTCTGCACCACGCTACGGTGCGCGCTTTCCAGTTGTTCACTCGCGCCAACAAAGTTGTACTGCGCTTGTTTCACCTGCGAGTTAACCATTCCGCCCTGGTACAGTGGCAGCGAGAAACTCAGGCCGATTTTGTTCTGACCCATGTTGCTGTCGTCATACTGGGAGCCGGTTGCACCACGGGTTTTAGATCCACTATAAGAGGTGTCAGACACGCCGGTAGAGGCGGTTAAATCCAGCGTTGGTAAATGACCGTCCTGCGCCTGACGAATCTGTTCGCGCGCCAGATCCTGGCTCAAACGTGCCTGCAATAAGGTCAGGTTGCGGTTTTCCGCTTCTTTCAGTAGCGCATTCACCGCCTGCGGTTTGTTGGTTTTAAAGCCATCAACGTTCAGCGAAGCCAGTTCCGGGTAGTAGTTACCGGTCACCTGACGCAGCTGTTCTACCGCGTTATCCAGATTGTTACGTGCAGTCACTTCATTCGCTAATACGGTATCGTATTGTGAGCGGGCGTTTTGTACGTCAGTGATGGCGACCAGGCCAACGTTAAAACGCTGAGTGGTCTGATCTAACTGACGATAAACCGCATCTTTCTGTGCCTGGGTGTACGACAGCACGTCAATCGCGTTCAGTACGTTAAAATAAGCGGTGGCGGTATTCAGGATCAGCGTTTGCTGATCGGTCTGGTACGTCACGTCCTGGATGCCCGCTGATTTTTCTTGCAGCGTCAGGGCACGCCATTTAGACATGTCGAACAGCGTCTGAGTCAATTGTAATGACGCGCTGGTAGCGTTGGAGTTGACGCCGTTTGCATCACGGTAGCCATTGCTGTAGGTGTAATCGGCACCTAAACCCAGTTGCGGCAGTAATGGGCTACGCGCTTCGTTAATTTTTTCGAATGCAGCATCGCGATCGGCGGCCGATTTACGCAATTCCGGGTTGCTCAGGCGTGCTTGCTGATAAACCTGCATCAGGTTTTCTGCCTGGCTCAAAGTACTGAACCCCGACAGGCTCAGGCCGATAAGGATGGGGAGCAATTTCTTCATTTGCATTCCTTGTTGTGAAGCAGTATTTAGCGCTGATCAAATTATAAAAATATTTGCTGATTCTAGCAGAATCTGCCACTGCAAAAAGTTGGCGTTACGTGCCATACGGCGTTAATTTGCATCAATTTAACACAAGGGCGTTCAAACATCAGTCAAACTACCTTGAAATTCACATTTTAATCACTATTGGTTTCAGGACAGAACAATGCGTAAACCAGACAACTTGCCAATGACTTTCACTAAAAATGATGTAGAAATTATTGCACGAGAAACGCTATACCGCGGTTTTTTTTCACTGGATCTTTATCGGTTCCGTCATCGCCTGTTTAACGGCGGTATGAGCGGTGAAGTAAAGCGCGAAATTTTTGAGCGCGGACACGCGGCAGTCTTGCTACCCTTTGACCCTGAGCGGGACGAAGTTGTACTGGTCGAGCAGATCCGTATTGCGGCGTTTGATACCAGCGAAAGCCCGTGGCTACTGGAAATGGTGGCCGGCATGATCGAAGAGGGCGAAACCGTTGAGGATGTGGCCCGTCGTGAAGCGATGGAAGAAGCCGGGCTGGAAGTTAAACGCACGAAACCCGTTCTGAGCTATCTGGCAAGCCCAGGTGGTACCAGTGAGCGCCTGTCTATTTTAGTTGGCGAAGTGGACGCCACGACCGCGAGCGGAATTCATGGTCTGGCTGATGAAAACGAAGATATTCGTGTTCATGTGGTGAGCCGGGAGCAGGCTTATCAATGGGTAGAAGAGGGGAGAATCGACAACGCGGCTTCTGTCATCGCCTTGCAATGGTTACAGCTGCACTATCAAGAGTTAAAAACTGAGTGGAAAAAATGAAGCGTTACACACCTGACTTCCCTGAAATGATGCGCCTGTGCGAAACCAATTATTCGCAATTGCGCCGCCTGCTGCCGCGTAATGACGCAGCCGGTGAAACAGTGAGCTATCAGGTAGCAAACGCACAATATCGGTTAACGATCGTGGAATCGACCCGATACACTACGCTTGTCACGATCGAACAAACGGCACCGGCTGTCACTTACTGGAGCCTGCCGTCATTAACCGTGCGCCTGTATCATGACGCGAGGGTGGCTGAAGTGTGTTCAAGTCAGCAGATCTTTCGCTTCAAAGCGCGGTATGATTATCCAAATAAAAAGTTGCATCAACGCGACGAAAAGCATCAAATTAATCAGTTTCTGGCCGACTGGTTACGGTACTGTTTAGCACATGGAGCGATGGCGATTCCGGTTTATTAGCGTCGTGAAACCTAAGGACACCATTTGGAAAGCCTGTTAACCCTTCCTTTGGCTGGTGAGGCCAGAGTCAGGATCTTACAAATTACAGACACTCACCTGTTTGCCGAAAAGCATGAAACGCTGCTGGGTGTGAACACCTGGGACAGCTATCAATCCGTACTGGATGCCATACATGCAGAGTCGCCTGAGTACGATCTGATCGTCGCGACGGGGGATTTGGCGCAGGATCAATCCGCTGCGGCTTATCAGCATTTTGCTGAGGGCATCGCAAGCTTTTGTGCGCCCTGCGTTTGGTTACCGGGTAATCATGATTTTCAGCCGGCAATGTACAGCGCGCTTCAGGACGCGGGCATTTCTCCGGCCAAGCGCGTTTTCATCGGCGAACAGTGGCAAATATTATTGCTCGACAGCCAGGTGTTCGGCGTTCCCCACGGTGAATTAAGCGAATTTCAGCTCGAATGGTTGGAACGTAAACTTGCCGATGCGCCTGAGCGCAATACCTTGCTGCTTCTGCATCACCATCCTCTGCCCGCGGGCTGCAGCTGGCTCGATCAGCATAGCCTGCGCAATGCCGCGGAGCTGGATAACGTACTGGTGAACTATCCGCGCGTGAAATATCTGCTGTGCGGGCATATTCATCAGGAACTGGACCTGGACTGGAACGGACGCCGTCTGATGGCGACGCCGTCGACCTGCGTGCAGTTTAAGCCGCATTGTTCCAACTTCACGTTAGATACCATCAGCCCCGGCTGGCGGACGTTGGAGCTTTTTGCTGACGGGACGTTGCAGACTCAGGTTCGCCGTCTGCAGGGTAATCGTTTCCACCCTGATACCGCTTCAGAAGGCTACTGATGTCTACGCTTCTCTATCTTCACGGATTTAACAGTTCTCCTCGTTCGGCGAAGGCGTGCTTACTGAAAAACTGGCTGGCGGAGCATCATCCGCACGTAGAGATGATCGTGCCGCAGCTACCACCGTATCCGGCCCAGGCTGCAGAGATGCTGGAATCGATCATTCTTGAACATGGCGGAGAGTCGTTGGGTATTGTCGGCTCTTCGTTGGGCGGCTATTACGCCACCTGGCTGTCGCAATGTTTTATGCTGCCAGCCGTGGTGGTGAACCCCGCTGTACGGCCTTATGAACTACTGGTCGACTATCTCGGTCAAAACGAGAACCCCTACACGGGGCAGCAATATGTGCTAGAGTCACGCCATATTTACGATCTTAAAGTCATGCAGATTGACCCGCTGGAAGCGCCGGATTTGATCTGGCTGCTTCAACAAACGGGCGATGAAGTGTTGGACTACCGCCAGGCGGTGGCGTATTACGCCTCCTGCCGTCAGACAGTTATTGAGGGCGGAAACCACGCATTCACGGGCTTCGAAGATTATTTCAACCCGATTGTCGATTTCCTTGGACTGCACAGTTTCTGACGATCAATTCGAATTGCTTATTTAAACCATGACGCAAACTTATAACGCTGATGCCATTGAGGTACTCACTGGGCTTGAGCCGGTACGCCGTCGCCCAGGGATGTACACCGATACAACCCGTCCGAACCATCTTGGACAGGAAGTGATTGATAACAGTGTGGATGAAGCACTGGCGGGCCACGCGAAACGCGTGGACGTGATCTTACATGCCGACCAGTCTCTGGAAGTCATTGATGATGGCCGCGGCATGCCGGTAGACATTCACCCTGAAGAAGGCGTTCCGGCGGTAGAGCTGATCCTCTGTCGTCTGCACGCGGGTGGTAAGTTCTCCAATAAGAACTACCAGTTCTCTGGCGGCCTGCATGGGGTAGGGATCTCCGTGGTCAACGCCCTGTCGAAGCGTGTCGAAGTGAACGTGCGCCGCGACGGGCAGGTGTACAACATCGCGTTTGAGAACGGTGATAAGGTGCAGGATTTACAGGTAGTCGGTACCTGCGGTAAACGCAATACCGGAACCAGCGTGCACTTCTGGCCGGATGAAAGCTTCTTTGACAGCCCGCGCTTTTCCGTTTCGCGCTTAACGCACGTACTGAAAGCCAAAGCGGTACTGTGCCCGGGCGTTGAGATCACCTTTAAGGATGAGGTCAACAACAGCGAACAGCGCTGGTGCTACCAGGATGGTCTGAATGACTATCTGAGCGAAGCGGTGAATGGCCTGCCGACGCTGCCGGAAAAACCGTTTATCGGTAATTTCAGCGGTGAAACAGAAACCGTGGACTGGGCGCTGCTCTGGCTGCCGGAAGGCGGCGAGCTGCTGACCGAAAGCTATGTGAACCTGATCCCAACCATGCAGGGCGGGACGCACGTCAACGGCCTGCGTCAGGGCCTGCTGGATGCGATGCGCGAGTTCTGCGAATACCGCAATATCCTGCCGCGCGGCGTGAAGCTGTCGGCGGAAGATATCTGGGATCGCTGCGCGTACGTTTTGTCTGTGAAAATGCAGGATCCACAGTTTGCCGGTCAAACCAAAGAACGTCTGTCTTCACGTCAGTGTGCGGCGTTTGTTTCTGGCGTGGTGAAAGATGCCTTTAGCCTGTGGCTGAACCAGAACGTGCAGTCAGCCGAGCTGCTGGCTGAGATGGCGATTTCCAGCGCCCAGCGTCGTCTGCGCGCGGCGAAAAAAGTGGTACGTAAAAAGCTGACCAGCGGTCCGGCGTTGCCGGGGAAACTGGCGGACTGTACCGCACAGGATCTCAATCGCACTGAATTGTTCCTCGTCGAAGGTGACTCGGCGGGTGGCTCGGCCAAACAGGCGCGCGATCGTGAATATCAGGCGATCATGCCGCTTAAAGGTAAGATCCTTAACACCTGGGAAGTCTCTTCCGATGAAGTGCTGGCCTCACAGGAAGTTCACGATATTTCGGTGGCGATCGGCATCGATCCGGACAGCGACGATCTGAGCCAGCTGCGCTACGGTAAGATCTGTATTCTGGCGGATGCGGACTCCGATGGCCTGCATATTGCCACGCTGCTGTGCGCATTGTTTGTGAAGCATTTCCGTACGCTGGTGAAACACGGACACGTTTACGTGGCGCTTCCGCCTTTATACCGTATCGACCTGGGTAAAGAGGTGTATTACGCGCTAACGGAAGAAGAGAAAGCGGGCGTACTGGAGCAGTTAAAGCGCAAGAAAGGCAAGCCGAACGTCCAGCGCTTTAAAGGTCTGGGTGAAATGAACCCGATGCAGCTGCGCGAAACGACGCTGGATCCGAACACCCGTCGCCTGGTACAGCTCATCATCGATGATGAAGACGATCAGCGTACCAACGCCATGATGGATATGCTGCTGGCCAAGAAGCGTTCTGAAGATCGTCGTAACTGGTTGCAGGAGAAGGGCGACCTGGCGGATCTTGAAGGTTAATTGACCGTTGAATGCCGGAAAAGCAATGTGCTTTCCGGCGTTATTGTTTATGCCGCTTGCGATACTGCAACGGCGTCTCGCCAATGCCTTTGCCGAAGGCGCTGATAAAGTACGTTACCTCCGAAAATCCCACCTTTTGAGCAACTTCCCGCACGCTGATTTCACTGTGTAACAGCGCTTCACAGGCTTTTCGCAGTCGCAGCGTATTGAGATAGTCAAGAATGCTCTCGCCCGTTTCCATCTGGAAGCGTCGGGAAACATAGCTTTTTGATTTATTCAGCTCCTGCGCCAGCGCTGCCAGACTAAATTTGTGAGTGTAATGCTCATCCAGCCAGAACATCACCTGACTGGCAATACCGCTGCTAATTTCCGGCATATTGCCATTATCGTCGGGTAACAGGCCGAGTAAGTTGACTAACAAACAAGCAACCTGTTCTGTATTTAGCGGTTTCTGAGTGACCATTTTTTCATAACGGCTGAAGAGAAAATCAACATGCGGATGAACATCCGCCGCGTCGACGACCCATGCTTCACTGCCGCGAATGCTCAGATTTTGCAGATGCTGCTGAGTGTGTGGCAAGTCGCGAAGCACCTTCAGCACCGCATGTTGATCGAGATGAATGATGGTACGCCGATAACTATCCCGTGCCTGCTCATCGACCCAGATCTTGTGTAGAGTAAACGGTGGGAAAAAGAACATGCGTCCCGGTCGCATGGTGAACTGCTTATGGTCAACCGTGACCACGCCAAAGCCTTCTTCCACATACAGCACTTCCAGACACTGATGCCAGTGGTGATAACGCACGGTATTAGCGAATAAACGACTGAACGACGCAACCGTATCATTGAGGGCGATCAGCTCCAGACGTTCTTGCGGTGAGGATAAAGTCATAGTGCAATAAATTTAAATTTTTGCCGCCGAATGGTAATTTATAAACCCTATTTTTAAATTTTCTCAATCACTGTTTTACTTTAATTCTGGTGGTGTGATTGACGTAACATTTCTGCTGGTCTGCGATTCACTATTCTTTAGCCACTTAATTCAGAGGGGCAGAGTATGTGGTCAGCAACTGAAGAAAAATCAAATCCATTGTCATCACGCAAAGACGTAATGTGTGCGGTTAACGCCATTTTACGTGCGCTGGATCGGCAGTTTCCGGCGGGGCAGGCTCAGTTTTCTCTTGGCAATACCTGTGCTCACTACAGCGCGGATATTGCCTGTATGGAAGGGCTTTCCCGGGCGTTGTGGGGGCTATTTCCGCTGATGGCTGGCGGGGCTAAAGTGCCGTTTGCCGAAAAGTACATTCAGGCGATAAAACTCGGTACTGACCCACAAAGCCCACATTACTGGGGAGATACCGGTCCTTACGATCAGCGTCTGGTTGAGATGGCGGCTTATGGCCTGGGTCTGGCATTGTTACAGACGCAATTAACGGAGCATTTCTCCCTGAGCGAACGCGAGAATCTGCACCGCTGGCTGAATCAGATAACCGACTCGCAAATGCCGGACAGCAACTGGAACTATTTTGCGATTATCGTTCAGCTTGGTTTCAAGCGTGCGGGTCTGCCTTACGATCAGGCGGCTATCGATCGCCGCTTTGAGTTGATGGAAGCCTACTATCTTGGCGACGGTTGGTATTCCGATGGTCCCGGTCGACCGAAAGATTACTACATCTCAATGGCTTTTCACTTCTACGGCCTGTTGTATGCCACCCTCAGCCCGGATGATACCGAACGCGCTGTCGTTCTGCGTGAACGTTCGCGCTTGTTTGCAGAAGATTTTATTTACCTGTCCGCCGCTGACGGCGCATCGGTGCCATTTGGTCGCAGCCTGACCTACCGTTTTGCCATGGTTGCCTTCTGGAGCGCGGTGGCGTTTGCCGAACTGGATGTTCTTTCGCCAGGCATAATCAAAGGAGTGATCCTGCGTCATTTGCGCTGGTGGCAGAAGCAGCCGATTTTCGATCGTGATGGCATTCTGACGCTGGGGTTTGCCTACCCGAATCTGGCGATGTGTGAAGACTACAACTCGCCGGGATCGCCTTATTGGGCATTGAAGGTCTTTTTGATTCTTGCACTGCCGGAGGATCATCCATTCTGGCAGGCTGAAGAGCTGGCGCTACCGCGACTCGCTGAAAAATGCGTTATCCCCCATGCTGCGCAGATCCTGCAGCATAGTGAGCATTCTGAGCATGTCATGATGCTGACCTCAGGCCAGCTTGAACTGAACAACTACGTTAATACCGAAGCCAAATACACCAAATTTGCTTACTCCAGCCGCTTTGGTTTCACCATTGAGCGTGGCCGTTACGGCATCAAGCATGCAGCCTGTGACTCTATGCTGCTGTTGGCGGACGGTGATGGCTACTATCGTGGCCGCCGTCAGTGCGACGAGGTTCAGGTCGATGAGAATTATATCTGGTCCCGCTGGTCTCCCTGGCATGACGTCATGATTGAGACCTGGCTGATTCCGTTTGGCGAATGGCATCTTCGCCTGCACCGTATTAACAGTGCGCGAACGCTGCAAACGGTGGAGGGAGGATTTGCGGTGATGAAAGCCGAGCCTCGGTTACGTGAGCGTGGATGTCTCCTTGCGGCATGCAACGGAACCAGCGTTATCGTTGATCTGTCGCCGTCCATATTTCGTCAACCAGATAGCGTGGTCACGCCACCGAACAGTAGCATCATGTTCCCTGAATGCGCGTCGATTCCTGTGTTGACCAGCGAAATCCCGCAGGGCCAAAGCTGGCTTTGCTGCGCCGTGAGCGCCAGCGGGCAGCAAAGACAGTACGCCACCGTTCCGCAGCTATCTATCAACAATAACCAGGTTGTTATTCAGCAGCCTGAAAATGCACGCCAGTTGTCGTTCTTTTTATAGCGAGGGTGGTATGAAAAATAATTCAACGGGAAATCGGACTGAATATTATAAAATAAGCAGTTTTATATTCCTCTATTTCTTTACCTGGTCCGCAAGTATTGGCTTGTTGGCTATCTGGTTGGGGCAAAAGGCGCAGTTGAGCGGTACGGTGATCGGCACCGTATTTGCTGTGAATGGTATATTCTCGGTTATTCTGAAACCTATTTATGGCTATATCCTCGATAAAATAGGTATGAGTAAATATCTGCTCTATTTCGTCGTGGTGATGTCAGCGTTAATGGCACCATTTTTTATTTATGTCTATCAGCCATTATTACTCTCCAATACCATGCTGGGTATTATTGTTGGCGCGATTTACTTGAGCTTTGCATGGTATGCCGGGGTGGCTGCCTGTGAATCTTATTCTGACCGCTACAGCCGTCTGAACGGCATGGAGTTTGGGCAGATCCGTATGTGGGGGTCGCTTGGCTGGGCGGTGGCGTCATCGTTCTCTGGCCTGCTGTTTAACCTCTCACCGGCCTATAACTTTATGCTCGGCAGCCTGGCGTCAGTGGTGATGCTGGTTGTTCTGGTGAGTCTGAAAGTCAATGTCAATGCGGCCAATGCCTCGGAGGTGCTAACCAAAGAGAAGATCGCACCCGCGGATGTTTACGCCCTGCTGCGTAATCGCAAATTTTGGGCATTCTGCCTGTATGTTGCGGGCGTGGCGTGGATGATGTTTATCGCGGAGCAGCAGTTCTCCCGGTACTTCGTTACTTTCTTTGCCGATGTACATGAAGGGAACGCCGTCTTTGGTTATCTGGGCACCGTACAATCGGGAATGGAATTTTTCATGTACATGGTCATTCCGCTATTCGTCAATTATGTTGGTGCGAAGCGTGGCCTGCTGATTGTTGGGACGCTGGTGGGCGCACGACTGGTTATCTCAGGCCTGTGCGACTCCCACCTGCTCATTTCTGTGCTGAAGCCACTATACGGTCTGGAGATCTGTTTATTACTGGTTTCTGTCTTTAAATATATTGCCGAGCATTTTGATAAACGTGTCAATGCGACCATGTATTTACTGGGTTATCAGGCCATGCTGTATGTCGGTAACGTGGTAGTTTCCTCTCCCGCCGGATTAATGTACGACCGGATAGGCTTTGAGAAGACATATATCATTATGGGCATTGTGGCGCTGACTTTTACATTGATATCGGCATTTACTTTATCTGCCTGTCAGAGTAAACGAGGCAAAAATATCGCTCTCGATATTGCTGAAAATAACCCTGCAAAATAATTTACGTCATAAGGAACCGAAATATGTTAAATCATATTGTTGAGGAATCGTTGCGCACATTTCCTGGCAGTCCGGTTAATCCCGGCAGTTTTCAGGATCAAATAAGTTGCGCCCGAGAACATGTCCTCGAATTGATTAGCCGTCATTTAACGGAATTCGGTGAACAATTCCCTGCCGAAACCTGTGTGCAAGGTTATTACCCACTGACAGAGAATGTGGAATGGACGACCAGCTTCTGGACCGGGCAGTTATGGCTGGCGTGGGAAATGAGTGGTGAGAGCAAATTTCGTGAGATGGCGGAGAAGCATGTGCGTTCGTTTGGCCTGCGTATTGCCGGACGCCACGATACCAACACCCACGACCTGGGATTCCTCTACACGCTTTCCTGTGTGGCGGCCTGGCGGTTGACGGGCAATCGCGATGCTCGAGGTTTTTCCCTGATGGCGGCTGAAGCGCTGTTGGAGCGTTTTCATGAAAAGGCGCAGATCATCCAGGCGTGGGGCGATCTTCGCGATCCCGATCAGGCCGGACGGATGATCATTGACTGCAATATGAATCTGCCGCTGCTGTACTGGGCGAGCGAGCAAACGGGCGATCCGCGTTTTGCGAATGCGGCGAAGGCCCACGTTGCGCAGGCAGCCAAATATCTGATCCGCCAGGATGCATCGACCTTCCACACCTACTATATGGACGTGCAAACCGGCGCGCCGCGTTACGGTAATACCCAGCAGGGCTATGCTGATGATTCTTGCTGGTCGCGTGGGCAGGCATGGGGGATTTATGGCTTTCTGCTGAGCTATATTTACACTGGCGATAAACAAATGGTGCAGTTGTCGAAAAAGCTGGCCAACTACTTTCTTAATCGCCTGCCGGAAGATGCCGTTTGCCACTGGGATCTGGCATTAGTCGGAACCGATGCGCTGCGCGATTCATCTTCGGCGGCGATTACCGTCTGTGGTCTGCTGGAGCTGATTAAACATCTGCCGGTGACCGATCCGGATCGCGAGCGCTATCAACAGTGGGCGATGGGGATCATGTCTTCGCTGACCAGGCATTATCTGATGGGTAAAGATGAACAGGGGAACGGGCTACTGAAACACTCGGTGTATCACCTGTCGAGCAACAAAGGGGTCGATGAGTGTGCAAGTTGGGGGGATTATTTCTACGTTGAAGCGTTAATGCGCTTCACTCAGAGCTGGAAGCTCTACTGGTAAGGAGTGCCCGGTGGCGCTGCGGTTGAATGCCGGATGGTGGCCTAAAACGCCTCATCCGGCAACTCGGCAATCTTAAATGCCTGACTCCAGAATACGGATATTCATGTCCAGCACATCGCCTTTCACTGCTTCGCTATAGGCTTTCATATGCGGTGTTTGCAAATGCGCTTCAAGGTGCGCAATGCTTTCCCACTGTTCAACCATCACGATTGAGTCCGGTGCCGTGGTCTGAAAACTGACGCCAGCAGCATGATCGACCATCGGCGCGTAGCCGTGACAACCTTCTTCTTTCAGTACGGTCGGAACGATTTTAGCGAACTGGTCAAGTACCGCCTGGCGGTGATGTTGACCTGGACGTGTACGGATTTCTGCAATAACGGTAAGCATGGTTAACTCCTTCTAATTCCAGGTTACCAGTTAACCAAAAATTTCGTTCAGATGCTTGCGATATTCTGCGATATAACGCGGGACGTCTGGCATTTTAATCACGTCATTGGTGATAAAGGTCGGCAGCGCTTCCATTCCCAGGAACTGGTTTGCTTTATGGAACGGGAGATAAACGCCATCAACGCCAACGCCATGGAAGAACTGGTCTTTTTCAGTGAAGGCTTCCATCGGTGCGTTCCAGGTCAGAGACAGCATGTAGGTTTTGCCCTGAATCAGCCCGCCGGATCCGTATTTTTTAGACGCATCTGAACGTGTGCGGCCATCGCTGGCGTACAGCGTGCCGTGCCCTGCGGTGAATACATCATCAATGTATTTTTTCACCGTCCACGGCGCGCCCATCCACCAGCCAGGCATTTGCCAGATAACCGTATCTGCCCAAACAAAATTCTGCACTTCTGTTTGTGCGTCATAGTCGCTGTCTGCGCGTACGACTTTAACATCATGCCCGAGGTCGCGCAGGAAGCCGTCCGCGACCTCGGTCAGGGTGTCATTTAGTTGGCCATTGGAATGGCCGAATTTTTTCGCACCATTGATAATCAGAATGTTGCTCATGTTGTGTCCTCAAAGAATAACGTTTGAGGGCGATTTTACCCCTACCAGCACTGCGGTGAAATTAGCAAAATGTGCAAAGTCTTTTGCTACGTGAGCAACAATAATGCAATTACCAACTGACTTTCGCTTCAAACCCACCTTCCGGCGCATTGCTAAACGAGGCTGACATTCCATGCAGCGTCGCAATACGACGGACGATTGACAGGCCGAGGCCGCTGCCGGTCACGCTTTGTCCCGGGGGACGATAAAAGCGTTCACCGATGTGCGTCAGGACTTCCGGCGCAACGCCTGGCCCGTTATCTTTAATGCTGAAATTTCGGGCGTTGAGCGTCACTTCCACAATGCTTCCCCGCGGGCTGTAGCGAACCGCATTATCCAGGAGATTGCGGACCATCAGGCTGAGCAACAGTGGTTGCCCGGTGCGTGTAATGTCGTGCGCGTTAATCTGCAAACGCACATCGATGTGGGCCTGCTGCGCCGGATGGTAGATGTCCATCACTGCAGATTGCAGGAGCTGCTCCAGCGAGATTTCCGCCACATCCTGAAGATTATCGAGGGAGTCGAGGCGCGAAAGCGTCAGTAGCTGATCGACCAGACGCGTGGCGCGGTCAATTCCCGTTTGCATCTGCATTAACGCTTTTTGTCGTGCCTGCGGATCATCGTCGGACAGCTGCACCACTTCGGTCTGTACTTTCAGCGCGGTCAACGGGCTGCGCAGTTCGTGGGCGGCATCTGAGGTAAAGCGCCGCTCGCGTACCATGGTGGTATGAATACGTGTAAAAAGTTGATTGAGCGATTCAACCAGTGGGCGTACTTCGCTTGGCACACCTTTCGGGTCGAGCGGCTCTTCCGATTCCGGTGAACGCCAGTGCAGAGCCTGCGCCAGTTTTTTTAACGGCCTGAGTTCGCGGCTCAGCATGACCACCAGGATCAGCAACATGAGCGGCAGCGCAATCAGCCAGGGTGTTAGCTGAGCGGTGACGATCGACAGCGCCATATCCTCCCGATACTCCCATTCCTGACCCACCACGATGCGGTATTTACCGTCTGCGGAATTTAGCCACAGAAAGCGCCACGGATCGTTGTCGCCATTGAGTTGGCCATCACTAAAGCCTTCCCGGCTGTAGCTGTAGGGAATATCCTGGCCTTTATCGCCATCGTGCAAGACCATTTTGCCGTCGGTGGAATAGATGGCAAACGCCAGCGCGTCATCATCAATATGGCCGTGCTTCAGCTTCTTCGGCGTGCGGGCCATATTATGAGACGTAGTAACGTCGCTGATATCCAGCGTGCTGAGACGCTTGGCGAACAGCATCAACTGCGTATCAAACAGCTCATCGACATTATCGGTGGTCTGCTTCCAGGCCACAAAGCTGGAAACGGCCCAGGTCGCAGATGCAAGAATCAGAAAAATCAGTGTTAGCCTGATGCGCAGGCTGAGGCGTTGTGTGAGTTTCATGCGTCACCCAGGGTATAACCAATGCCATGCACGGTACGGATAAAGTCGCTGCCGAGTTTACGGCGTAGGTGATGGACGTGTACCTCAACCGCATTACTGGAGACGTTTTCATCCCAGTTATACAGTTTTTCTTCAATATGTTTGCGGGGGAGTACGCGCCCTTTGTTGCGCATCAGTAGTTCCAGCAGTGCGAACTCTTTTGGCTTGAGTGATAATGGCTCATCTGCGAACGTGGCGACCAGCGCGCCGGGGTTAAGCGTCACCTGACCGTGGCGCAGTTCGCTGGTGGCCTGGCCGCTGGCACGGCGCACCAACGCCTCCAGCCTTGCGGCAACTTCGATCAGCGCAAAGGGTTTACACAGATAGTCATCCGCGCCGAGGCGCAGACCTTCCACGCGTTCCGCCAGCGCGTCACGGGCGGTCAGAATCAGCACCGGCTCTTGCTTCCCGTTGGCTCGCCATTCGCGCAAGATGTCCCGCCCATCTATGCCTGGCAGCGTCAGGTCGAGGATCACCGCATCATAAGGGGCGCTGTAGAGCGCTTCTTTTCCCTGATGACCCTCAGTAAACCAGTCGATGCTGAAACCCATTTTACTCAGACCTGTTTTCAGGCCGTCGCCAATCAACGTGTCATCTTCTACCAGTAAAATACGCATATGCTCTTCCCTGCGGTCGCTCTCATTACCGTCAAGTAAACCTGTGGCTACAGCCTCTGTACAGCAAAAAAAGTATCTTTTTTTGCCTTAAGAACTTGTTAAGGATTAACTTATTTAATAGTCGTAAACCAACATGAAAGGGAGACATGACGATGAAAAAATTAGCTGCAATGGTTGCCGTAATGGCACTGTGTTCCGCACCTGTTCTGGCCGCGCAGCAGGGCGGCTTCTCTGGACCGACAACGACTACACAAAGCCAAAACGGCGGCTTTGTTGGCCCTAACGGCAGCAGCACGACGGTAGAAAGCGCCAAATCGCTGCGTGATGACACCTGGGTTACCCTACGCGGGAACATTGTAGAGCGCATTTCCGACGACCTGTATGTGTTTAAAGATGCGACTGGCACAGTGAATGTCGATATCGACCACAAGCGTTGGAACGGCGTAACCGTCACGCCGCAGGATGTGGTTGAAATCCAGGGTGAAGTGGATAAAGACTGGAACTCCGTTGAAATAGACGTGAAACAGATTACCAAAGTTGCCAAATAATCCCCATCAGGGCCGCATTCGTGGCCCTTTTCTTTGTGACTCAACACGCCAGATAGGGTAGTATCTGCGGCAATATTGCCCTTCAATAAAGGGGTACAAAGTTGAGGAACCACGATTAATGAGCGATATGGCAGAGCGCCTGGCGCTGCATGAATTCACGGAAAACGCCTATCTGAACTACTCCATGTACGTCATCATGGACAGGGCGTTGCCGTTTATCGGCGATGGTTTGAAACCCGTTCAGCGTCGCATCGTGTACGCGATGTCCGAGCTGGGGCTGAATGCCAGCGCCAAATTTAAAAAATCCGCCCGTACCGTCGGTGACGTACTGGGTAAATACCACCCCCACGGCGACATTGCTTGCTATGAAGCGATGGTGCTGATGGCGCAGCCGTTTTCTTACCGTTATCCGCTGGTTGACGGGCAGGGGAACTGGGGGGCACCGGACGATCCGAAATCCTTCGCGGCAATGCGTTATACCGAATCCCGCCTGTCTAAATATGCGGAAGTCCTGCTGGGTGAACTCGGCCAGGGCACGTCGGATTGGGTGCCTAACTTCGATGGCACCATGCAGGAGCCGAAGATGTTGCCTGCGCGTCTGCCGAATATTCTGTTAAACGGCACTACCGGTATCGCCGTTGGTATGGCGACGGACATTCCGCCGCACAACCTGCGTGAAGTGGCTAAAGCAGCGATCACCCTGATTGAGCAGCCGAAAACGACGCTGGATCAATTGTTGGATATCGTGCAGGGGCCGGATTATCCGACCGAAGCAGAGATCATTACGTCGCGTGCGGAGATTCGTAAGATTTACGAAAACGGACGCGGCTCCGTACGTATGCGTGCGGTATGGTCTAAAGAAGACGGCGCGGTGGTGATTTCCGCGCTGCCGCATCAGGTTTCCGGGGCTAAAGTGCTGGAGCAGATCGCCGCTCAAATGCGCAATAAAAAGCTGCCGATGGTCGACGACTTGCGCGACGAATCGGATCACGAAAACCCGACCCGTCTGGTGATTGTCCCACGCTCCAATCGCGTGGATATGGAACAGGTGATGAACCACCTGTTTGCGACCACCGATCTGGAAAAAAGTTACCGCATCAACCTGAACATGATCGGGCTTGATGGGCGTCCGGCGGTGAAAAACCTGTTGGAGATCCTCACTGAATGGCTGGCGTTCCGCCGCGATACCGTGCGTCGTCGCCTCAACTATCGTCTGGAAAAAGTGCTTAAACGCCTGCACATCCTCGAAGGTTTGCTGGTGGCGTTCCTCAACATTGATGAAGTGATCGAAATTATTCGTCATGAGGATGAACCAAAGCCGGAGCTGATGTCGCGGTTTGGCATTTCTGAAACCCAGGCTGAAGCCATCCTCGAGCTGAAATTACGCCATCTTGCCAAACTCGAAGAGATGAAAATCCGCGGTGAGCAGGATGAGCTGGCGAAAGAGCGCGATCAGTTGCAGGGCATTCTGGCCTCCGAGCGTAAAATGAGTAACCTGCTGAAGAAAGAGCTGCAGGCTGACGCCGAGGCCTATGGTGACGATCGTCGTTCTCCGCTGCAGGAGCGTGAAGAAGCGAAGGCGATGAGCGAGCATGACATGCTGCCGTCTGAGCCGGTGACTATTGTGCTGTCCCAGAGTGGCTGGGTGCGTAGCGCGAAAGGCCACGACATCGATGCGCCAGGATTAAGCTATAAAGCGGGCGACAGCTTTAAGTCGGCGGTGAAGGGTAAGAGCAACCAACCGGTAGTGTTCGTTGACTCGACCGGACGCAGCTACGCCATCGACCCGATTACGCTGCCGTCGGCGCGTGGTCAGGGTGAGCCGTTGACCGGGAAGCTCACGCTGCCGCCAGGCGCGACGGTTGAGCACATGCTGATGGAAGGCGACGACCAGAAACTGCTGATGGCATCCGACGCGGGCTATGGTTTTGTCTGCACCTTCAATGACCTGGTAGCACGTAACCGTGCGGGTAAAGCATTGATTACGCTGCCAGAAAATGCGCGCGTTATGCAGCCGGTAGTGATTGAAGATGAAACCGATATGCTGCTGGCGATTACTCAGGCCGGTCGCATGTTGATGTTCCCGGTAAGCGATTTACCGCAGTTGTCGAAGGGCAAAGGGAACAAGATTATCAACATCCCCGCAGCGGAAGCGGCAAAAGGCGAAGATGGTCTGGCGCTGCTCTATGTGTTACCGCCGCAAAGCACGCTGACTATCCACGTCGGCAAGCGCAAAATTAAACTGCGTCCTGAAGAGTTGCAAAAAGTGACCGGCGAGCGTGGTCGTCGCGGTACGCTAATGCGCGGCCTGCAGCGTATCGATCGCATTGACATTGATTCGCCTCGACGCGCCAGTCACGGCGACAGCGAAGAATAACGCTACCGTCCAGCTCTCCCTGTTTTCGCGCAGGGAGAGCCAACGTTAAAAATTCCCGTGAAACCGTTGTTTATTCGAGCGTTGCGATTAACAATACGCTTTTCCTTAAGAGCCGTTCTTAACAAAGCCCTAACCTGATGCCGAGTTGTGCATCCGGTGACGTAAAACGTCAGGTTCTTAGGCCTTTAGAGGTTGTTATGCTATATATTTTTCGTGTCATCATTACTGTTATTTACTGCGTTCTGGTCTGTATCTTCGGGTGCATATACTGTCTGTTCAGCCCACGAAATCCTAAACACGTCGCCACGTTTGGCCACATGTTTGGCCGCCTGGCTCCCCTTTATGGTCTGAAGGTCGAATGCCGCATGCCGGCAGACGCGCAGAACTATGGTAATGCTATCTATATTTGTAACCATCAGAACAACTACGACATGGTTACCGCTGCGAATATCGTTCAGCCGCCGACGGTAACGGTAGGTAAAAAAAGCCTGCTGTGGATCCCGTTCTTTGGCCAACTTTACTGGCTAACCGGTAACCTGCTGATTGACAGAAACAACCGCGCAAAAGCGCACAGCACCATTGCAGCCGTGGTTAACCATTTCAAAAAACGTCGCATTTCTATCTGGATGTTCCCGGAAGGAACACGCAGCCGCGGTCGCGGTTTGTTGCCGTTTAAAACCGGTGCGTTTCACGCGGCGATTGCGGCAGGTGTCCCGGTTATTCCGGTGTGCGTTTCAACAACCTCGAACAAGATAAATTTAAATCGCCTCAATAATGGTCTGGCGATTGTCGAGATGTTGCCGCCGGTGGATATTAGCCACTTTGGGAAAGATCAGGTTCGTGAACTGGCAGCGCATTGCCGTACGCTGATGGAACAAAAAATCGCAGAACTCGATAAAGAAGTTGCTGAACGGGAAGCCGCCGGTAAGGTTTAATCCGTGCTATTCGGGTTTTTTACAGGAAAAGATTTCCTGTGTGTTAATCGCCAGTTTTTCATGGAGTTTATATGTCATTCAGTCGGCGTCAGTTCATTCAGGCATCGGGGATCGCACTGTGTGCAGGTGCTGTTCCGCTGAAGGCTAATGCTGCCGGTCAGCAACAACCGTTACCCGTACCTCCGCTGCTGGAGTCCCGTCGGGGGCAGCCGCTATTTATGACGCTGCAGCGCGCGCACTGGTCCTTCACGCAAGGCACGCGCGCACCTGTCTGGGGAATTAACGGTCGCTACCTGGGACCGACAATCCGCGTCTGGAAAGGGGATGACGTCAAGCTTATCTACAGCAACCGTTTGACTGAAAATGTCTCGATGACTGTCGCCGGTTTACAGGTACCTGGCCCGCTAATGGGCGGCCCGGCACGCATGATGTCTCCTAATGCGGATTGGGCGCCAGTGCTGCCGATTCGGCAGAATGCCGCCACGTTGTGGTATCACGCCAATACACCAAATCGTACAGCCCAGCAGGTCTATAATGGCCTTGCCGGGATGTGGCTGGTTGAGGATGAAGTGAGTAAATCGCTGTCTATTCCCAATCACTACGGGGTGGATGATTTTCCGATCATTATCCAGGACAAGCGTCTGGACAACTTTGGTGCGCCGGAATACAGCGAACCCGGCAGCGGTGGTTTTGTTGGGGATACGCTGTTGGTCAACGGGGTGCAAAGTCCGTATGTCGAGGTTTCTCGCGGCTGGGTGCGCTTGCGCTTGCTCAACGCCTCAAACTCGCGCCGTTACCAGTTGCAAATGAGCGATGGCCGTGCGCTGCATGTGATTTCCAGCGATCAGGGCTTTTTACCTGCGCCCGTTTCGGTGAAGCAGCTCTCGCTGGCGCCTGGCGAGCGCCGTGAAATTCTGGTGGATATGACTAACGGTAATGAGGTCTCTATCACCTGCGGTGAGGCGGCCAGCATTGTCGACAGGATCCGCGGATTCTTTGAGCCTTCCAGTATTCTTATCTCCACGCTGGTATTGACGCTGCGTCCGACTGGCCTCCTGCCGCTGGTGACCGACAGCCTGCCAATGCGCCTGTTGCCAACGGAAATCCTCAGCGGTTCGCCGATTCGCAGTCGTGACATCAGCCTGGATGATGATCCTGGTATCAATGGTCAGCTGTGGGACGTCAATCGCATGGATATTACCGCTCAGCAAGGCTCCTGGGAGCGTTGGACGGTGCGGGCGGATATGCCTCAGTCTTTCCATATTGAAGGCGTCTCGTTCCTGATCCGTAATGTGAATGGCGCGATGCCGTTCCCGGAAGACAGAGGCTGGAAAGATACCGTTTGGGTCGACGGCCAGGTTGAATTACTGGTCTACTACGGACAACCTTCCTGGGCCCATTTCCCGTTTTACTTTAACAGTCAGACGCTGGAAATGGCGGACCGTGGTTCGATCGGACAGATGTTGGTGAACCCGGCGCCGTAATGCGCCGGGGTTTCCGTTACGCCCGCCAGAACATGCGCGAGAACAGGATTAGAATGGGGTAAATCTCCAGACGCCCCAGGATCATGGCCGCGCACATCAGCAGTTTTGCTTCATCGTTCAAAGTACCAAATGTCGTTGCGGTGACGCCAAATCCCAGACCCATGTTGTTGATGCAGGCGGCGACGGTGGCAAAAGAGGAGAAAAGATCGTAGCCCATCAGATTGAGCGCCCAGATAAAAAAGCTGGTGAACAAAACGTAAAGAAAGAAGAAGCTCCATACCGAACGCACCACGCGGTCGCTTACCACGCTATTACCCACTTTGATATTCAGTAAAGCGCGAGGATGTGCGAGTTGGTGTAGCTCCTGACGGCACTGCTTGAACATAATTAAAAAGCGCAGCACCTTAATCCCACCGCAGGTCGAGCCCACGCAACCGCCGAAGAAACTGGCGCTGAGCAGCATAAAGATGGTATGCGAGGGCCACTGCGCGTAATCCGCCGTGGACAGGCCATTATCCGTCAGCATGGAGCTGGCGAGAAAAAAGGCATGCACCAGACTGTCCGTTATCCCATACATGCCCGCCCGCCAGACCTGCCAGGTGGCGATCACGGTGACAACCAGCGCAATAAGCAGAAAGAAACGCAGTTCGGCATTGCGACGAAAGGGTTTGAAGGTACGTTTCGCAATAGCCACGTACCAGAGGGTGAAGTTAAAAGCAGACAACAGGGAAAACACCCCAGCGACCAGCTCAATCGCATGGCTGTCATAGAAGCCGATACTCTCACTGCGCGTGGAAAAACCGCCGAGGGAGACCGTCGACAGCCCATGGCACAAGGCGTCGAAAAACGACATCCCGGCTGCCCAGTAGGCCAGAGTACAGATTAGACCCAAAATGACATAGGTCAGCCACAGCGTACGTGCAGTATCGGCAAGTCTTGGCGTGAGGCGTTCTTCTTTAAAGGGCCCCGGCATTTCAGACTGATACAGCTTCATGCCGCCGATACCCAAAAGCGGTAATACCGCCACGGCGAGGACAATAACCCCCAGTCCGCCAATAAAATTGAGCTGGGCCCGATAGTAGAGATACGATTTCGGCAACGCGCTGACGTCGTGAATCACCGTTGCACCCGTGGTGGTTATACCGGAAACCCCTTCAAACAGGGCATCGGCAAAAGAGAGATTTAAGCCGTCGTCCATCCACATCGGCATCGCGCTGATAAACGAAAACAGCAGCCAGAACAGAACGATAATGACGAAGCCATCCCGAGTTCGTAGTTGAATACCCGCATGCTTGGTTGCCAGCCATGCGCCGCCGCCGAGGGTAAAGAAGGTCATAAACGTGCTGAAAAAAGCGAAAAAGCTCCGCTCTTTGTTTAACAAAGCAATGGTCATCGGTGGCAGCATGGAGAAGCTGTAGAGAAGAACCAGAAATCCGCACAGGTGAACAACCACCCGTAACTGGGAAATATGCAGTGAATCGTTGAGTCGCAATGAAAAATCCCCCGCCAAAAAAGAGTGACCTCAGCTGGTCGGCATGGCGTTAATAATGATGGATCAAAATGGGCTGCGTAAAATTTAACAATTTATAAATCTTTCTACTCGTCTGGTTCAGACTCCACTTCATTTCTTGCCGACATACAGCGTATAATCCCCGGCCTTTGATTATTTTTTTACCATTTTTGGAAGCACTATGAGCGCAATATCCCTGCTCCAGCCGGACAGAGACCTTTTCTCCTGGCCGCAGTACTGGGCTGCCTGTTTTGGCCCGGCACCGTTTTTGCCGATGTCACGCGACGAAATGGACCAACTTGGCTGGGATAGCTGCGACATCATTCTGGTTACCGGCGATGCCTACGTCGATCACCCCAGCTTTGGCATGGCAATTTGCGGCCGTATGCTGGAAGCTCAGGGCTTTCGTGTTGGGATTATCGCCCAGCCGGAGTGGAACAACAAAGACGATTTTATGCGTTTGGGTAAACCGAACCTGTTCTTTGGTGTAACCGCAGGCAATATGGACTCGATGATCAACCGTTATACGGCCGATCGCCGACTGCGCCATGACGATGCCTATACGCCAGACAACGTGGCGGGCAAACGCCCGGACCGTGCCACGCTGGTCTATACCCAGCGCTGTAAAGAAGCATGGAAAGATGTGCCGGTTATTCTCGGTGGTATTGAGGCCAGTCTGCGCCGTACCGCGCACTACGACTACTGGTCTGATACCGTTCGTCGCTCCGTGCTGGTGGATTCAAAAGCCGACATGCTGATGTTTGGTAACGGTGAGCGCCCGCTGGTGGAAGTGGCGCATCGTCTGGCGATGGGGGAAACCATCGATCAGATCCGCGACGTGCGTAACACTGCGATTATGGTTAAAGAAGCACTACCGGGCTGGAGTGGGGTGGATTCCACGCGCCTCGACACGCCGGGCAAAATTGACCCGATCCCGCATCCGTACGGCGAAGATCTGCCGTGTGCCGACAACAAACCGGTCGCCCCGAAAAAGCAGGAAGCGAAAGCGGTAACGGTACAGCCGCCGCGCCCGAAACCGTGGGAAAAAACCTACGTGCTGCTGCCCTCTTTCGAAAAAGTGAAGGGTGACAAAGTGCTGTATGCGCATGCGTCGCGTATCCTGCACCACGAAACCAACCCAGGCTGCGCGCGTGCGCTGATGCAAAAGCATGGCGATCGCTACATCTGGATTAACCCGCCAGCTATTCCGCTTTCTACCGAAGAGATGGACAGCGTCTTTGCGCTGCCGTACAAGCGCGTGCCGCACCCGGCGTATGGCGATAGCCGCATTCCGGCCTACGAGATGATCCGTTTCTCGATCAACATTATGCGTGGCTGCTTTGGCGGCTGTTCGTTCTGTTCGATCACTGAGCACGAAGGCCGCATCATCCAGAGCCGCTCTGAAGATTCGATAATCAATGAGATCGAAGCCATTCGCGACACCGTTCCGGGCTTTACCGGCGTGATTTCCGATCTCGGTGGTCCAACGGCGAACATGTATATGTTGCGCTGTAAGTCACCGCGTGCTGAGCAGACCTGCCGTCGTCTGTCCTGCGTTTACCCGGATATCTGTCCGCATATGGATACCAACCACGAACCGACGATTAACCTTTATCGCCGGGCGCGTGATTTGAAAGGCATTAAAAAGATCCTCATTGCTTCCGGTGTGCGCTATGACATCGCGGTTGAAGATCCGCGCTATATCAAAGAGCTGGCGACCCACCACGTTGGCGGCTATCTGAAGATTGCGCCAGAGCATACTGAAGAAGGCCCGCTGTCGAAGATGATGAAGCCGGGGATGGGCAGCTACGATCGCTTTAAGGAGCTGTTCGATACCTACTCTAAACAGGCGGGTAAAGAGCAATACCTGATCCCATACTTCATCTCCGCGCACCCGGGTACGCGTGACGAGGATATGGTGAATCTGGCGCTGTGGCTGAAACAACGTCGTTTCCGTCTGGATCAGGTGCAGAACTTCTATCCATCGCCGCTGGCGAACTCCACAACCATGTATTACACCGGGAAAAACCCGCTGGGTAAAATTGGTTATAAGAGTGAAGACGTGGTGGTGCCGAAAGGCGATAAGCAGCGCCGTTTGCATAAAGCCCTGCTGCGTTACCACGATCCAGCTAACTGGCCGTTAATCCGCCTGGCGCTGGAAG
This sequence comes from Citrobacter meridianamericanus, assembly GCF_041320245.1. Taxonomy (NCBI): domain Bacteria; kingdom Pseudomonadati; phylum Pseudomonadota; class Gammaproteobacteria; order Enterobacterales; family Enterobacteriaceae; genus Citrobacter; species Citrobacter meridianamericanus. Next base: position 875,857 of record NZ_CP101036.1, read on the forward strand.
ACATGGGTAAAAAGCATCTGATCGGCGGTCGTCGTGAATGTCTGGTTCCGGCGCCTACGCTGGAAGAGATGCGTGAAGCACGTCGCCAGAACCGTCATACCCGTCCTGCGTTGACCAAGCATACGCCAGTGGCTCATCAGCGCCAGACGCCTGCCGCGAACAAAAAACGCGGCAAAGTTGCGGGGCGTTAATGCCAGATTGAATGCCGGATAAGGTACAAATGCTTTACCCGGCAATCACATCCAACGTTATGCCTCACGAATTCTGGCCGCTAATGCGGCCAGTTTTGCATCATCCGCTCGTTCGTGGTCGTGTGATGACAGATAGCCTTCATACTGCTCGAAAAATTTGGTCTGCCGCGACTCAATCGGTTTCCAGTGGGGGAGGTCGCCAGTACCGTGCATAGGGCTTAATTTGCTGTGCACATGGTCTACGCCGAAACCTTCGAAGAACATCCCCGTACGACTGACATCCGGGAAAGCCTTATCCAGTTTCTTAGCCACTTTTTGGGTTGCCATCATCAGGTCAGCCAACGCCTGCGGCGGCATATCGAAGGCATAGCTGGGGTAATGCTTTTTCGGGATCACCACGGTAAAACCGTCAGTGTTCGGGAAAATAGACAGAAAAGCCAGATGGTGCTCGTCTTCCCAGACCTTATGGCAGGGGGCTTTGCCTTCAACTATTTGACAGAAAATACAGGTCATTCCTTTTCTCCGCAGTAAGGTATGTCGTCAGGACGCAGTCAGTTTAGTACAGACCCAATACCTTCCACCACATCAACCCCACGGTGATAAACACCGCCTGGTTAAACAGGCTGATGATAAAGCCTGTGCGCCACCAGACGCCCGTTGGAACGTACCCGGCGCCAAACAGGATTGGACCGCGAGCGTGGGTGTACTGGGTGAGCGAGCAGTACAAACTGCTGGTGAAGGCCAGCATTAGCGCCGTGGGGGCAGCGGGGATGTTCAAATGCAGACCTACGCCGAGGAAAACGGCGTACAGCGCGGCAATCTGTGCATTGCCGCTGGCAAAAAAGTAGTGAGTATAGAAATAGGCGGCGTTCAGCAGCAGCAGGACGATTACCCAACTGGTACCGTGCATGGTGCTGCTCAGGCTGTCACCGATCAGATTGCCAAACCAGGTGGTAAAACCCAGTTTTTTCAGCTGGTTTGCCATCATCAGCAGCGCGGCAAACCAAATCAGTGTGTCCCAAGCGCCTTTTTCACTTTTGACGTCTTCCCAGCTCAGAACACCGCTTAGTAATAAAATAGACAGTCCCACGAACGAGGCAGTGGTGGCGTCGACGCCTAACGTATCGCCAAAAATCCACAGCACCAGCAGCACGCCGACGGTAGCCAGCATCAGCCATTCCCCACGAGACATCCGACCCATTTCCACCAGCTCTTTACGCGCCAGATTCGGGGCATCTGGTGTGTGTTTAATTTCCGGGCGTACAATCCAGTAGACCAGCAATGGAACCAGCAGTAAGGAGACCAGGCAAGGCAGCAGCGCCGCCATGAACCAGCCGCCCCAGGTCAGCGTGACGCCCGCATTGGCCGCCAGCTTCACCGCTAACAGATTGCCAGTGTAGCCGGTCATAAATAGTGCGGCAGTAACGTCGTTGACGTTGCCAATACAGGTGATAAGAAAGGTACCGATTTTACTGCGGGACTCATCTTCCGGATTAGAATGAAAACTGCGCGCCAGGGAGTCGGCAATGGGGTAGATGACGCCGCCGCAGCGTGCCGTATTGCTCGGCATTGCGGGGGATAGAATCAGATCGGCAAAGGCCAGACCGTAGGCGAGTCCGAGAGTGCGTTTGCCAAGCAAACGGATCATCTGCAGCGCAATACGTCGTCCGAGGCCTGTTTTGATAAACCCGCGGGCAATCATAAAAGCGACGACGATAAGCCAGATAAGCGAACTGTTCAGTTCGCTTAGCGCTGTGGTGATAGCGCCGCTGGCGGTTTTATCTCCGGCAGCATAGGCGAGTGCAAAAACCGTAATTCCAATAATGCCGACTGCGCCGATGGGTAACACTTTCGCCACGATAGAGGCGATGGTGGCGACGAAGATAATTGCTGAATGCCAGGCTGGCGTACTTAGCCCTGTCGGCGGGGTAAGCTGCCACAGTCCAGCGGAAATGAGTGTTATAAGAATCAATGGGAGCCATTTGACACTATTGCTTTTTTTATTAGTCACGGTTACGCACCTATAGGTGTTATAAATATATTCATATCATGAATATATTTACTGAATAATTAACAGGTTATGTTGCGTAATGCTGCTCCAGGGATTGCAAGAAATACATCAATATATGTGTGTGAATTGTTTCCTGATATTTCAAATCAGAAAAGGCCCGACGAGAGTGTCGGGCTGGAAGGAAGGGGTTAACCGCCGAACTGGTCTGGATCGGGTCCCAGACGTTTACCCTGATCGAGTTTCGCGATTTCGCCTAATTCATCTTTATCCAGGCGGAAGTCCCAGACGTTAAAGTTTTCTACGATACGCGCAGGAGTGACCGATTTCGGAATCACCACCAGGCCGCTATCCAGATGCCAGCGGATGACAATCTGCGCGGGTGATTTGCCATATTTCTCTGCGAGGTCACGGATTATCTTTTGATCGAAGACATCTTTGCCGCCCTGCGCCAGTGGACTCCAGGATTCGGTCTGGATTTTATGTGTGGCGTTCCAGGCGTGCAGTTGGCGTTGTTGCATGAGCGGGTGAAGTTCTATCTGATTAATCACCGGAGGTACGCCGGTTTCATCCATTAGCCGCTGGAGATGGTTTATCTGAAAGTTGCACACGCCGATGCTCTTAATCAGCCCTTCTTTTTGCAGGTCTATCATGCTTTCCCACGCTTCAACGTAGTGGTCGATCGCCGGAACGGGCCAATGCATCAGATACAGATCGAGGTAATCAAGCTGGAGTTTCTCCATGCTTTCGAGTAAGGCTTCCCGGGGGCGTTTCTGGTCATCATTCCACAGCTTAGTGGTAATGAATAACGCTTCCCGCGGCACGCCTGCATCGCGTATTGCTTTGCCGACACCTTCTTCATTTTTGTACGCTGCCGCGGTATCGATTGAGCGATACCCCACTTCCAGCGCTTTATGAATGGCGGTGATGACTTCTTCGTTGCTTGCCTTCCAGACCCCCAGGCCCAGTTGTGGCATGACGTTGCCATCCTGTAGTTTTATAATGGTTGGAGTGGTCATAATTCCCCCCTTAATGTCTGTCACCGGAACATACTCCGGTGACATAGGTGTGACTTAAGCCTGGTATAAATACCCAAAAACGAAAGGTGGAGGTCAAAAAACCTTAGCGGGCAGCTTCGTAAATCCGACGGCTGACGTCGAGCGTAATGTCCTGATGTTCTCCCAGTTTCGTATTCCCATGGGCTTCCAGTTTTTCCAGTAACGCCGGGATAGAACTGCCGTCCAGACCGTAGTCAGACAGGCGAGTCGGTACGCCCATTTGCTCGAAGAAAGCGCGGGTTGCTGCAATGGCGGCATCGATGCGCTGGTCATCGCTTCCTTCGGTGATATTCCACACGCGTTCAGCATACTGCAGCAATTTGGCGCGCTTGGCATCGCGTTTTTCATTCCACAGCGCAGGCAGAACGATGGCCAACGTTTGGGCATGATCGAGACCATGCATTGCGGTCAGTTCGTGACCCAGCATATGCGTTGCCCAGTCCTGTGGTACGCCTGCACCAATCAGGCCGTTGAGTGCCTGGGTTGCCGCCCACATGACGTTTGCACGGACGTTGTAATTTTCCGGCTCCTGCAATGCTTTCGGGCCTTCTTCGATAAGCGTCAGCAGAATGCCTTCGGCAAAGCGATCCTGAATTTTCCCGTCGACCGGATAGGTCACATACTGCTCAACGGTATGAACGAACGCATCCACGACACCGTTAGCAACCTGACGCGGCGGCAGTGTATAGGTGTAAACCGGATCCAGCACGGCAAATACCGGCTGCACAAACGGGGTCATAAAGGCCAGTTTATCGCCAGTTGTTTTACGTGAAATTACCGCACCGGAGTTAGATTCAGAGCCGGTAGCTGGCAGGGTTAATACGGAGCCCATCGGGATGGCGCTTTTTACGTCATTACCGTGGGTTTCCAGAATACGCCATGGATCAACGCCGTCCGCGTACTGTGCCGCAGCCGCGATGAATTTGGTGCCATCCAGCACTGAACCACCGCCCACCGCCAGCAGGAACGTCACTTTCTCATCACGTACGATTTTTACCGCGTTCATTAGCGTTTCATAAGACGGGTTCGGCTCAATACCGCCAAACTCAATCACGTCCAGACCTTTTAGCGCGTCCTGAACCTGTGCCAGAACGCCGGTTTTTTTCACGCTGCCGCCGCCGTAGGTAACCAGTACGCGAGCGTCCTGAGGGATTTGATCGCGCAACTGTGCAATTGCGCCTTTACCAAACAGAATGCGGGTTGGGGTATGGAGATTAAAATTGTTCATTGCTCGTTCCCTTATGTGGGTAAAAAAGAGGGCAGGAGAGTATCTGCCGGATGATGAACATTGTGGTCGTCAGTCGCGTAGCTCTCAATGCTCATTTCTGCCGATGTCTTGCCCATTTCTACAGACGACTGGAGAAAAAGTATAAATCTGCGCATTATGGCAGAGTTACAAACCGATGATGAACTGGTGCTCTATGAACCGTGATGAGATCTGCCTTCTGCTGACAGATAAAATTAAGCAGTTGAAAAATAATGAAAATAAACTCAGCGAACTGCTGCCAGATGTTCGTCTGCTCCACGGTACTGAGCCAGCGGCGCGTACACCGGTGATGTATCAGCCTGGCATCATATTTCTCTTTTCGGGGCATAAAATTGGTTATATCAATGAACGCGTATTTCGTTATGACGCCAACGAATATCTGTTGCTGACAGTACCTTTACCCTTTGAATGTGAAACGTATGCGACGCCGGAGGTTCCACTGGCCGGTATTTACCTGAATGTCGATATTCTGCAATTGCAGGAGCTGTTGATGGACATTGGGGAAGACGAGCTGTTCCAGCCCGCCATGGCGGCCAGCGGGATCAACTCCGCGACGCTCTCTGACGAAATTCTCTGTGCCGCTGAGCGTCTGCTGGATGTGATGGAACGGCCGCTGGATGCGCGTATTCTGGGAAAACAGATCATTCGCGAGATCCTCTACCATGTGCTGACCGGGCCGCGTGGCGGCGCGTTACTTGCGCTGGTTAGTCGCCAGACGCATTTCAGTTTGATAAGCCGGGTGTTGAAGCGAATTGAAACCAAATACACCGAAAACCTCAATGTAGAACAGCTGGCGGCAGAAGCGAACATGAGCGTGTCGGCGTTTCATCATAATTTTAAAGCGGTGACCAGCACATCGCCGCTGCAATATCTCAAGAGTTATCGGCTGCATAAAGCACGGATGATGATGATCCACGACGGAATGAAGGCCAGCGCGGCCGCCATGCGTGTCGGCTATGAGAGCGCATCGCAATTCAGTCGTGAGTTTAAACGTTTCTTTGGCGTAACGCCGGGAGAGGATGCGGCCAGAATAAGAATGATGCAGGGGAGTTGACTTCTTGTCGGCCTGACAGGTACACCGTACGCCTTAAAGCTGCGTGCTATAAGGCGAAATGCCGGAGATTATCCGGCCTACGGATGCGATTCAGGCGCTACAGTATTTTTTTTTAATCACCACGAACAGCGTTCCCAACAGACCTGCGGTTAACAGGGCAATCGGCAGGATCATTAAAAAGGTCATCACCTGATCTTCATGGCGTTTGACGAACGGGATCATGCTCAGCGCATAGCCGAAGCCGGTGACGACCGTGACCCACAGCAGTCCGCTCAGCCAGTTAAAAAACTGGAATCGACGATTAGGAAGCCCTGAAATACCCGCCATTGTTGGCAGCAGGGTACGAACGAATGCCAGAAAGCGTCCGGCCAGCAGCGCCATCAACCCATGTTGATCAAACATACAAGTGGCACGCTGATGATACTTTTCAGGTAATTGCGCCAGCCAGCCTTTTACCGTCCGCGTGTTGCCCAGCCATCGTCCCTGAATGTAGCTCAGCCAGCAGCCCAGACTGGCTGCGGCGGTCAGAATAGCTATGGTAGGTAAAAAACTCATCACGTCCTGAGCGATCAGTGCACCTGCCAGCAATAACAGGCTGTCTCCGGGTAAAAAGGAGGCGGGCAGCAGGCCATTTTCTAAAAACAGTGTGGCGAACATAACGAAGTACACCACGCTCACAACGTGTGGATCCGCCAGCGCGGCAAAATCGTGTTGCCAGAGCGCGGAGACAATATCTTGAATGACTACCATGGACTTTCCTGTGGAACAGCGTTTATGTGTGGATTGTACTCCTGAATTGTCCGGGATGCCTTGATCCCGGACGCAACAATTGCAGACTTTTCCACCAGAAGTGTCTGCATATATGTCCATCTATGGCAATTTTACTCGATTCGGGCAAATCCTGCGGCTAAATCGGCAATCAGATCGTCAACATTCTCTAAACCGATATGCAGACGGATGAGCGTTCCACTGAAGTCCACCTCGCCTTGTGGACGAATTGCCGCAATGTGCTCCGGCTGATTAGCGAGAATCAACGACTCAAAGCCGCCCCAGGAGTAAGCCATGCTGAACAGGTTGAAGTGATCCATATACGCGCTCAGCTCCTCATGATTGAGTTTCTTATTCAATACGAACGAGAACAGACCGCTGCTGCCGGTGAAATCACGCTTCCAGAATTCGTGACCCTTACTGCCGGGCAGCGCTGGGTGGTTCACGCGGGCGACCTGCGGATGGCTGGCCAGCCATTCGGCAACCTTTACGCTGCTTTCATGATGCTGACGCAGGCGTACGCTCAGCGTACGCAGTCCACGGCTGGTCATATAGGCAGTATCGGCATCCAACATTTGTCCCATCAGATACGCATTTTCGCGCAGTTGATCCCAGCAGCGGGCATTGGATACCGCCGTGCCGACCATGCCATCGGAATGACCAATCAGATATTTGGTGCCAGCCTGAATAGAAACATCGATGCCAAAATCCAGCGCTTTGAACAGCACCCCGGCAGCCCAGGTGTTATCAATCATGATGATCGCGTCAGGTGCAACGCTTCTGACGGCGGCAACAATAGCCGGAACATCATGCACTTCCATGGTGACAGAGCCGGGCGATTCCAAAAATACGACTTTGGTGTTCGGCTGCATGTGCTTCACTATATCGGCGCCAACCAGCGGATCGAACCAGCCGGTGGACACGCCAAGCTTGCCGAGAATTTTTGTGCAGAAATCCTGGCTGGGTTCATAGGCGGTGTTGGTCATCAGCACATGATCGCCTTGCTCCACAAAAGCGAGGATGGTGTTTGCCACGGCTGCCGCGCCGCAGGGGAATAAGGCGCAACCTGCCCCGCCTTCCAGTTCACACATCGCCTCCTGCAGGGAGAAATGCGTCAGGGTTCCGCGACGTCCGTAAAAAAGTGCGCCGTTAGCCCGGTTATGGGTAGCCTGTTTTTTGGCCTCTAAGGTGTCAAAAACCAGCGAAGAAGCGCGCTGGATCACGCTATTTACCGAGCCCAGCGTGTACTTTTTACTGCGCCCTGCATGCACAAGTTTGGTTTCAAGTTGTTTATCTGCCATGTTGTTTGACCTGTTTTTATACGTCTGGATGTCTAAACTACCATGAATCAAAGATGACGCATCCCGCAGAACAGGCATACAGTAGAAAATAATCTCAAACTGCGTCTGGTGACTTTTTTACTGCGTAAGCGCAAGGAAAAGAAACCAAAGGTGCGGCACTATGTAAATAGTAATGAGAACGACTATCAATTCGACGTCGTTTTGATATCATTACGCACAGATTTTGTGACTTGCGTCCTGGAGATACAGAGTGGGTAATAATTTGATGCAGACGGACCTTTCCGTCTGGGGTATGTATCAGCACGCCGATATCGTGGTTAAGTGCGTGATGATTGGGCTGATTTTGGCGTCAGTGGTCACCTGGGCAATTTTCTTTAGTAAGAGCCTTGAGTTCTTTACTCAGAAACGCCGCCTTAAGCGCGAGCAGCAACTGCTGGTGGATGCTCGCTCTTTAGACCAGGCAAGTGAGATTGCCGCAGGATTCGATGGCAAAAGCCTGGGCGCGCTGTTGATTAACGAGGCGCAGAATGAGCTGGAACTGTCTGAAGGTAGCGACGACAACGAAGGTATTAAAGAACGTACTGGTTTCCGTCTGGAGCGTCGTGTCGCGGCGGTAGGGCGTCATATGGGGCGCGGTAACGGATACCTGGCGACCATCGGGGCTATCTCTCCGTTCGTCGGGCTGTTCGGTACGGTATGGGGCATCATGAATAGCTTCATCGGGATCGCGCAAACCCAAACGACCAACCTGGCCGTTGTTGCGCCGGGTATCGCAGAAGCGCTGTTAGCCACCGCGATTGGTCTGGTTGCAGCAATTCCTGCAGTTGTTATCTATAACGTTTTCGCACGTCAGATTGGCAGCTATAAAGCGATGCTGGGCGATGTCGCGGCGCAGGTGCTGTTGCTGCAAAGTCGCGATCTCGACCTGAACGCTAGCGCATCCGCGCATCCGGTACGTGCTGCGCAGAAATTACGTGTAGGATAATGTTCCATGGCAATGAGCTTTAATGAAAACCTGGACGATAACGGTGAAATGCATGAAATAAACGTGACGCCGTTTATCGACGTTATGTTGGTTTTATTGATCATCTTTATGGTGGCTGCGCCGTTGGCAACGGTGGATGTGAAGGTGAATCTCCCTGCTTCCACCAGCACACCGCAACCGCGTCCGGAAAAACCGGTTTACCTGTCTGTGAAAGCCGATAAGAGTATGTTTATTGGCAACAACCAGGTGACGGACGATACCATGATTAGCGAGTTAAATACGCTGACTGATGGCAAGAAAGACACTACGATCTTCTTCCGTGCGGATAAAACCGTCGATTATGAAACCATGATGAAGGTTATGGATGCTTTGCATCAGGCGGGGTTCCTGAAGATTGGTCTGGTTGGTGAAGAGACTGTAAAAGCGAAGTAATCCTCATTGCCGGGTGGGGGGGCGCCTTACCCGGCCTGCAGCTCCTGATTCAACGTTCTCCACTCGCCCTTATCTGTCTTCATCCAGGGCGACTGTCGTTATCCTGGTTGGCTCGTAGTTGCCTTCAGACAGTTTACGCGTCAGGCGAAGGGTGGCTGTTTCTCGCCTGAGAATATGCTGATATGCGCTTTCCAGCCGGGTCATTATTTTGTCCCGCAGTTCCGGTTGCTGCTCCATAATGGCCTCAATGGCGGCGCCGTAGATCTCTTCTTTAGCTTGTAGCGCATAAATCTCACGGCGATTTTGCCATTTCATTCGTACCAGCGCGGCGGGGATAGAAACAATCTCCTGAGCGACGCTTTCCAGCGTCGCGTTTTTATTGGCAATCAACACGGCTAAATTTTGCTTTAAGACAAACTCATCGCTTTTATGGTCATCTAAAGCCAAATAAACATTATTATCCTCAATATCTTTCATTTTATTTCTTTTCCAGAGAATAAAAAATAGGATCGCTGGTTTCACGTGTGATTAAATTAAGCCAAATTTTATTACCTTGCTCATTTATGATAGCTGTTTTTGTGGACAAAATTTTACTTAATTCTTGAGCGTTAATGTCGCCTTCTGCTTGTAGTGAATTGAGCAAGCGAGTGAATGACTCAATTTTCGCGGCACGAAACAAACGCTCTTTTAAATGACGATCGCACTCTTCAAATAACATATTGCGTGCCTGACCGGTAGCTGTAGCACTAATCAAAATATCGGGTTCGTAATCGCTTAACGTTCTCTTTCCCTGATTCAAATTTTCACTATTATCTACGGGTTCAGTATTGGTAGATGGACTGGATAAGTGAAAATGCGAGGGAACAAGATGCTCGGGAAGCATGTTGAAATATCCTTTGATGCCAATGATATGTTGTTTTAAATAAATCAGGCCGCGTTGACAATAGCATGGCGTAATTTTAAAATCAAAAAAAATGGAGCCAGTATATGAACAGTATATTTTATTCTGTTATAACCCTGCTATTGCTGACCTGCGGGGTGCTTTTTTTAATGCGCAGTGCAAATAAAAACCGATATGCAGAAAATGGACATTCTGAAAACCAGCCGGAAATGCTGAGTAAAGAAGAAGGCGAGGACCATTTCTCGGTATTGATGAATTCGATTACCCCAGTCTGGTATTGGCGCGTTAATCACGAATATATCGATTTTATCCACTCCACGATCAAACGGATGACAATGGTGGAGTTGAATGAGATTCCTGGATTATTTGATGCACAGCGGCGTTGCAGCGACCTCAACTCTGCGGTGTATAAATATTACGACAATATTAAAAAACGCTGTTTGAGCGGTGAGAAGGTCCCGCATGCTGACCTGGACGTGCTCAACCTGCGTCAGTGCTTCAGGGAGTTCAGTCTTGAGGCTTATCCTGCACTTGTCGCGCTGGTCTGGCCGGAGTATCAACGCCCGGAGATCAACGCGGAAGAAGTGTGAGGGGACTGTCGGGTCTGCATTACGTGCCGGGGAGGTTAACGACACCTTCCGGCACGGAGTGATAAACAGCTATTTGTCCGATGAGGCCTGCCACAGGTTCAGCTTACCGTCTGCGACGTGCTTATCGATCTGCGCCAGTTCTTCGGCACTGAACGTCAGGTTCGCCAACGCCTGAACGTTTTCCTCCAGTTGCTCCGGCCGGCTGGCGCCAATTAATACCGAAGTCACCCGGTTGTCTTTCAGCAGCCAGCTTAAGGCCATTTGCGCCATCGACTGTCCTCGCTGTTGCGCCATCTCATTGAGCAAACGCAGGCTGGTAAGATTTTCTTCCGTCAGCATGTTTTCCGTCAGCCCACGGGCTTTTTTCCCTTCACGTTGCATGCGTGAACCTTCCGGAATGCCGTTGAGGTATTTCCCCGTCAGCAGCCCCTGGGCCAACGGCGTAAATGCGATACAGCCCATGCCGTTGGATTCCAGTGTATCCAGCAAACCGCTACTGTCTACCCAGCGGTTAAGCAGGTTGTAAGAAGGCTGGTGGATCAGCAACGGAATTTTCCACTCCCGCATCAGCTCGGCCATTTTCTGCGTACGCTCCGGGGAATAGGATGAGATACCGACATACAGCGCTTTACCGCTTTGCACCGCATGGGCCAGGGCTGAGGCGGTCTCTTCCATTGGCGTATTTTCGTCAACGCGGTGTGAGTAGAAGATATCGACATAGTCGAGGCCCATGCGTTTCAGGCTCTGGTCGAGGCTGGCGAGCAGGTATTTGCGCGAACCGCCAGAACCGTATGGACCTGGCCACATGTCATAGCCTGCTTTGCTGGAGATGATCAGCTCATCACGATATTGTGCAAAATCCTCGCGCAGTAATCGGCCAAAATTCTCTTCTGCGCTGCCCGGAGGCGGTCCATAGTTATTGGCTAAATCAAAATGCGTGATGCCTAAATCAAATGCTTTACGCAGCAGGGCGCGCTGTGAATCCAGCGCCTGAACGTGCCCAAAACTGTGCCATAAACCCAGCGATAGCGCGGGTAAACGCAAACCGCTGCGCCCACAGTAACGATAGAGCATCTGCTCGTAACGTTCAGGATTGGCAAACCAGGCCATGAGATCTCCTTAGTGCAGGTGAATTTCGAAACAACGTTTCTATTCTAGCGGGTTCCCGCTGAAGATCCCGTTCACCAGGTCACACTGGGATGAAAAACTGGGTAAAAACAGACCACTGTGTTTTGCGTATAAAAACATCAATCAGGAGCGCTGCCATGCCGCGTTTAACTGCGAAAGACTTTCCACAAGAGTTGCTCGATTACTATGACGGTATCCAAATTAATGAGGGGGCCTGCTTATGAGGAGGCACTCAAGGCCAATAAGAGAGTCTATGAGGCATATATCTATCCCGGCGTTAATCATGGTTTTCATAATGATTCGACACCACGTTATGATAAGACTGCTGCTGATTTATCCTGGAAACGCACTCTTACATGGTTTAATGAATATTTACGATATAAAACAAAGGATTATTAAATGATTCAGGCTAATCATCTGAATAGTAATGCTAGCTAATTTCATTAGCATTCATGTTGATATAGTGTAAATAGATATTGAATGTACTTAAGAAAGTAAAAAAATAAAGAACGCATTATATCTTCTCTGTTGCCTGCCGATAACAAGGATAAGTATCGCCTGATGGCGAATTCCTCATCAATGGCAAGGAAATTATTATGCGTTTGCTGAAAAACTTCACTATTCGTATTGTCATGTTGGCAATACTGGGACTTTTTTGCCTGCTCTGGTCGGGCGTGGGTTTATTCAGTCTTCATTCTTTATCAAAAATATCTGAAGGCAATGATATTGACCGTCATCTCGTCCATCAGATGACGGTGCTCAGTCAGGGGAACGATCAGTACTTTCGCTTCGTTACGCGGTTAAGTCGCGCCATGGACGTCAAAATGAGTGGCGGAACGCCTGATTTTGCGCCGGCGCAGCAGTCCCTTGAGAACATGAGCAAAAAACTCCAGGAGATGAAAACATTGTCTCCAGGCCCCATGGATCCGGAAGTTGCCGCGGCGGTACTGACGAAGTGGCAGGCGCTGCTGGACAATGGCGTGATCCCGCAAATGCAGCTGGCAAAGCAGGGCACGCTCACGGCCTTTGCGGAACATGCCAGCACCATAACGCCAGCGCTGAGCCGTGAATTTGGCGCCAGTGCCGAACGTTTTAACGCCACGGCAGGAGAGCGGCTTGATACCACCCGTGTTATGGTCGATGGCAAAACGTCTATCATCCGGACGTTAATTATTACTGCCGTGATCCTCGGTATTGCCCTACTGTTCTTTACCGACCGTTACCTCGTCGCCATGATGGTGAAACCTCTGGGACGCATCCGTCAGCAGTTCCAACAGATTGCGCAGGGCGATCTCAGCCATCCTATTGAAGATTTTGGGCGTAACTGCGTGGGCCAACTGGTGCCGTTACTATGCGCGATGCAGGACAGCCTGCGCGAAGCCGTCAGTACCATTCGTTCAGGTAGTGACAACATCTGGCGAGGAGCTACGGAAATTTCCACCGGTAATAACGATCTCTCCTCACGTACTGAAGAGCAGGCTGCGGCGCTGGAAGAGACCGCTGCCAGCATGGAGCAACTGACCGCCACGGTAAAACTTAACGCCGAAAATGCGCGTGAGGCCAGCCAGCTTGCCGATACGGCGACAGAGACGGCAGGTAAAGGCAGCACGCTGGTTTCTGAAGTGGTTGAGACGATGGATGGCATTGCCGCCAGCTCGAAACAGATCGCCGAAATTACGTCTGTTATTAACAGTATTGCTTTCCAGACCAACATTCTGGCGCTTAACGCCGCAGTTGAAGCTGCCAGAGCGGGCGAGCAGGGACGTGGTTTTGCCGTCGTTGCTGGTGAAGTACGTAACCTTGCCAGCCGGAGCGCCGGAGCGGCGAAAGAAATTGAGACGCTGATTGGCGAATCGTCGCGTCGTGTCGATCAGGGCGCTCGTCTGGTTAAAGAGACGGGATTAACCATGGAGGCAATTCTCCGCGGTGCCACCGAAGTGACCGTTATCATGAAACAAATTGCCTCTGCCTCGGAAGAACAGAACAAGGGCATCTCGCAGGTGAGTGTGGCGATCACCCAGATGGATAGCGTCACGCAACAGAACGCTGCATTGGTTGAGCAAGTCTCTGCCGCGGCTGTGGCGCTGGAACGACAAACGGAAGAGCTGCAACGCTCGGTGCAACAGTTCCGCCTGTCTGCGAATGATGTGCAATACGCTGCTGCGAATACCACTTCCCCTTCAGCAGACAGCAAAACGTCTGCGGCCGCCAAAACGGACGAGTGGGTGTCCTTTTAAGCAGGCGCAAAAAAGTACGTGAAACCTCTGGCCTTTGCTTAAAAAATCGCTATATAATTTATTATATAGCGATTGGGGGTTACGCATGGACAATCATTTTGGAAAAGGTCTGATGGCCGGATTAAACGCGTCAAGCGCGGATAGCGCCCGTATGGTGGCCAATTTTTGTGCTGATTATAAACGCGGTTTTATACTGGGATTTTCACATCGTATGTTTGAAAAAACGGGCGATCGGCAGCTTAGCGCGTGGGAGGCGGGCATCCTCACGCGCCGCTATGGCCTGGATAAAGAGATGGTGATGGATTTCTTTAAAGAGAACCAGTCCAGTACGACAATTCGGTTTTTCATGGCTGGCTATCGGCTCGAAGCTTGATCCGAAAGGGGTATTCCGTTGCTTTAATTAATTACACTATTGACCAACACCTTCGTTTTGTTGCTCCGTCGAAGTAATATATCGCACATAACCATATAAAAAGTGTGGTAAATGGCGCGCCGATCGCAATATGCAACATGCGAATGGTGCAAAATAAAAAGCCAGGTCTTCGCAACGGAATAACTATAAAATGACTGGAGATAACTCTCTCATCAATTCGAACGGCATCAATCGCCGTGATTTCATGAAGCTTTGTGCAGCACTGGCCGCTACCATGGGGCTCAGTAGCAAAGCCGCCGCAGAAATGGCCGAATCAGTTTCTCGTCCTCAGCGCCCACCAGTTATCTGGATTGGTGCTCAGGAGTGTACGGGTTGTACTGAATCGCTGCTTCGCGCGACACACCCTACAGTGGAAAACCTCGTTCTGGAGACCATCTCTCTCGAATACCATGAGGTACTCTCTGCCGCCTTCGGCCACCAGGTTGAAGAGAATAAACATAACGCTCTGGAGAAGTACAAAGGGCAATATGTTTTGGTTGTAGATGGTTCTATCCCACTAAAAGATAATGGTATTTACTGCATGGTTGCCGGTGAGCCGATCGTGGATCACATCCGCCGGGCCGCTGAAGGCGCTGCCGCTATCATTGCCATCGGCTCTTGCGCCGCGTGGGGTGGTGTTGCTGCCGCTGGCGTTAACCCAACGGGTGCAGTCGGCTTGCAGGAAGTTCTGCCAGGCAAAACCATTATCAACATCCCCGGCTGTCCGCCGAACCCACATAACTTCCTTGCAACGGTCGCGCATATCATCACTTACGGTAAGCCGCCGAAGCTGGATACCAAAAACCGTCCGACATTCGCCTATGGCCGTTTGATTCACGAACACTGCGAACGTCGCCCGCACTTCGATGCTGGCCGTTTTGCGAAAGAGTTTGGCGATGAAGGCCACCGTGAAGGTTGGTGCCTCTACCATCTGGGCTGTAAAGGACCAGAAACCTACGGTAACTGTTCAACGCTGCAATTCTGCGATGTTGGTGGCGTGTGGCCGGTGGCTATCGGTCACCCTTGCTACGGCTGTAACGAAGAAGGCGTCGGTTTCCATAAAGGTATTCACCAGCTTGCTCATGTAGAAAACCAAACGCCACGTTCCGAGAAACCTGACGTCAATATGAAAGAAGGCGGCAATGTTTCTGCCGGAGCGATTGGGCTGCTTGGCGGCGTAGTAGGACTGGTTGCCGGTGTCAGCGTGATGGCGGTTCGTGAACTGGGGCGTCAGCAGAAGAAAGATAACGCTGACTCACGGGGAGAATAACCGTGAACAGACGTAACTTTATTAAAGCAGCCTCCAGCGGGGCATTGCTGTTGGGCGCCGCGCCGTCCATCAGCCATGCGGCTGCAGAAAACCGTCCGCCGATCCCTGGTTCTTTGGGGATGCTCTATGACTCGACGCTGTGCGTAGGCTGCCAGGCCTGTGTCACCAAGTGTCAGGATATCAACTTCCCGGCGCGTAACCCGGAAGGCGAGCAGACCTGGTCGAACAACGACAAACTGTCTCCGTATACCAATAACATCATCCAGGTGTGGCGTAGCGGAACAGGTGTGAACAAAGACCAGGAAGAAAATGGCTACGCATATATTAAGAAACAGTGCATGCACTGTGTCGATCCGAACTGCGTCTCCGTTTGCCCGGTCTCCGCGCTGAAGAAAGATCCGAAAACCGGCATCGTCCACTATGACAAAGATGTCTGTACAGGCTGTCGTTACTGCATGGTTGCCTGCCCGTACAACGTGCCTAAGTACGACTACAACAACCCGTTTGGTGCGCTTCACAAATGTGAACTGTGTAACCAGAAAGGCGTTGAGCGTCTGGACAAAGGCGGTTTACCGGGTTGTGTTGAAGTGTGTCCTGCCGGTGCGGTGATTTTTGGTACCCGTGAAGAGCTGATGGCTGAGGCGAAAAAACGTCTCGCGCTGAAGCCTGGCAGCGAATACCACTATCCGCGTCAAACGGTGAAAGCAGGCGATACCTACCTGCATACGGTACCGAAGTATTACCCCCATCTGTACGGTGAGAATGAGGGGGGTGGTACGCAGGTTATGGTGCTGACGGGTGTTCCTTACGAGGATTTGGATCTGCCGAAACTGGATGATCTTTCAACCGGTGCGCGTTCCGAACATGTTCAACATTCCCTGTACAAGGGCATGATACTACCCCTGGCTGCGCTGGCGGGCTTAACCGTGCTGGTTCGTCGTAACACGAAAAACGACCATCACGATGGAGGAGACGATCATGAGTCATGATCCTAAACCGCTGGGCGGAAAAATAATCAGCAAACCGGTCATTATTTTTGGGCCGCTTATCGTCCTGTGCATGCTCCTGATCGTGAAACGTCTGGTCTTCGGATTGGGTTCAGTCTCCGATCTGAACGGCGGTTTCCCATGGGGTGTATGGATTGCATTTGACCTGTTGATTGGTACTGGCTTTGCGTGCGGCGGTTGGGCGCTGGCGTGGGCGGTGTATGTTTTCAACAGAGGACAATACCATCCGCTGGTACGTCCGGCGCTGCTGGCGAGCCTGTTTGGCTACTCGCTGGGCGGTCTGTCGATCACCATTGACGTCGGTCGTTACTGGAACCTGCCGTATTTCTACATTCCGGGTCATTTCAATGTGAACTCGGTACTGTTCGAAACGGCGGTCTGTATGACCATCTATATCGGCATCATGGCGCTGGAATTTGCTCCGGCTCTGTTTGAACGTCTTGGGTGGAAAGTTTCTCTCAAGCGTTTGAATAAAGTGATGTTCTTTGTTATTGCCCTCGGCGCGCTGCTGCCAACCATGCACCAGTCTTCAATGGGTTCATTGATGATTTCTGCGGGTTATAAGGTGCATCCGCTCTGGCAAGCTTATGAAATGTTGCCGCTTTTCTCGGTATTAACCGCCTTTATAATGGGCTTCTCGATCGTCATCTTTGAAGGCTCGTTAGTACAAGCTGGTCTGAAAGGTAACGGCCCTGACGAGAAAAGTTTGTTCATCAAGCTGACGAACACCATCAGCGTGCTGTTGGCGATTTTCGTGGTTCTGCGCTTTGGCGAACTGATCTATCGCGACAAGCTGTCGTATGCGTTTGCAGGCGATTTCTACTCAGCCATGTTCTGGCTTGAGGTTGTGCTGATGGTCTTCCCACTGGTGGTGCTGCGCGTCACTAAGCTGCGTAACGACTCGCGCATGCTGTATCTGTCTGCGCTGAGCGCATTGCTGGGTTGTGCGACATGGCGTCTGTCCTATTCGCTGGTGGCGTTCAATCCTGGTGGTGGCTACCACTACTTCCCGACCTGGGAAGAACTGTTGATTTCTATTGGTTTTGTGGCTATTGAGATTTGTGCATACATCGTACTCATTCGTCTACTGCCGATACTTCCTCCTTTAAAACAAAACGATCAAAATCGTCATGAGGCGAGCAAAGCATGAGCCAGAGAATTACTATTGATCCGGTAACCCGTATTGAGGGTCATTTACGCATCGACTGCGAAATCGAAAATGGCGTGGTATCTAAAGCATGGGCTTCCGGTACCATGTGGCGCGGCATGGAAGAAATTGTGAAAAACCGCGATCCGCGCGATGCCTGGATGATTGTGCAGCGTATCTGTGGCGTTTGTACGACCACTCACGCTATCTCTTCCGTTCGTGCTGCAGAAAGCGCGCTGAATATTGATGTTCCGGTAAACGCACAGTATATCCGTAACATCATTCTGGCCGCGCACACCACGCATGACCATATTGTTCACTTCTATCAGCTCTCAGCGCTGGACTGGGTGGATATCACCTCTGCGCTGAAGGCCGATCCAGCGAAAGCGTCTGCCATGCTGAACGGTGTGTCCTCCTGGCACCTGAACAGCGCAGAAGAGTTCACTAAGGTTCAGAACAAGATTAAAGACCTTGTTGCCAGCGGTCAGTTAGGTATTTTTGCCAACGGTTGCTGGGGTCACCCGGCAATGCAACTGCCGCCGGAAGTGAACCTGATTGCGGTCGCTCACTACCTGCAGGCACTGGAATGCCAGCGTGATGCCAACCGCGTTGTGGCGCTGTTGGGCGGTAAAACGCCGCACATCCAGAACCTGGCAGTAGGGGGGGTTGCTAACCCAATTAACCTCGACGGTCTTGGCGTGCTGAACCTTGAACGCCTGATGTACATCAAGTCTTTCATTGATAAGCTGAGCGACTTCGTTGAGCAGGTTTACAAGGTAGATACTGCGGTTATTGCGGCGTTCTATCCTGAGTGGCTGGAACGTGGTCAGGGTGCGGTTAACTATCTGAGCGCACCGGAATTCCCGACTGACGGTAAAAACGGCAGCTTCCTGTTCCCGGGGGGTTACATCACCAATGAAGATCTGTCGACCTATCGTCCGATCACCTCTCACTCCGATGAGTACCTGATCAAAGGGATTCAGGAGAGTGCGAAACACGCGTGGTACAAAGACGAAGCGCCGCAGGCTCCGTGGGAAGGTACAACGGTTCCTGATTACACCGGTTGGTCAGATGACGGTAAGTACTCCTGGGTTAAAGCGCCGACCTTCTACGGTAAAACGGTTGAAGTGGGGCCGCTGGCCAACATGTTGTGTAAACTGGCGGCCAAACGCGAGTCTACTCATGCCAAGCTGAATGAAATCATCGCGATTTACACCAAGCTGACCGGTAAAACTATCGAAGTGTCGCAGTTGCACTCTACGCTGGGCCGTATTATTGGTCGTACCGTTCACTGCTGTGAACTGCAGAACGTTCTGCAGGATCAGTACAACGCGCTGATCGTGAACATCGGTAAAGGCGACCACACCACCTTCGTGAAACCGGATATTCCGGCAACGGGCGAATTCAAAGGTGTTGGTTTCCTCGAAGCGCCGCGCGGTATGCTGTCTCACTGGATGGTGATTAAAGATGGCATTATCAGCAACTACCAGGCGGTTGTACCGTCAACCTGGAACTCTGGCCCACGTAACTTTAATGATGAAGTGGGACCGTATGAGCGCTCGCTGGTAGGAACGCCGATTGCCGATCCAAACAAACCGCTGGAAGTGGTTCGTACCATTCACTCCTTCGACCCTTGTATGTCATGTGCGGTGCATGTGGTGGACGTTGACGGGAACGAAGTGGTCTCAGTTAAGGTTCTGTAATGCGGATATTAGTCTTAGGGGTCGGCAATATTTTGCTGACCGACGAAGCCATCGGGGTACGTATCGTTGAGGCATTAGAGCAACGGTACATCCTGCCAGACTTTGTTGATGTTCTGGACGGTGGTACGGCTGGGATGGAGCTTCTCGGCGATATGGCGAACAGAGATCATCTGATCATTGCTGACGCTATTGTGTCGAAGAAAAACACGCCAGGAACGATGATGGTCCTGCGGGATGAAGAGATCCCGGCGTTGTTTACCAACAAAATCTCACCGCACCAGCTTGGCCTGGCCGACGTTTTGTCGGCCCTGCGTTTCACCGGCGAGTTTCCGAAAA
Organism: Citrobacter meridianamericanus; assembly: GCF_041320245.1. Taxonomy (NCBI): domain Bacteria; kingdom Pseudomonadati; phylum Pseudomonadota; class Gammaproteobacteria; order Enterobacterales; family Enterobacteriaceae; genus Citrobacter; species Citrobacter meridianamericanus. The sequence continues at coordinate 895,652 of NZ_CP101036.1, forward strand.
AGCTGACGTTAGTCGGCATTATTCCGGAATCGCTGGAGCCGCATATCGGGCTAACGCCAACGGTCGAAGCGATGATTGAACCTGCGCTTGAGCAGGTTCTTGCCGCGCTTCGCGAATCAGGCGTTGAAGCGATCCCTCGGGAGGCGGCTCATGTCTGAGGAGTTTGTCGGTTTTCAGACGGCCCCGAAGATGCAGATTCAGGCAGCGTTTGAAGAGGTTGCCCGGCGCTCGATGCACGATCTTTCTTTTCTGCATCCGAACATGCCGGTATATGTCTCTGATTTTACGCTGTTTGAAGGGCAGTGGACGGGGTGTGTTATCACACCCTGGATGCTCAGCGCACTGATTTTCCCTGGACCAGACCAGATCTGGCCGGTACGTAAAGTCAGCGAAAAAATCGGGCTGCGTCTGCCGTATGGCGAGATGACCTTTACCGTTGGTGAACTGGAGGGCGTATCGCAATACCTTTCCTGTTCACTGATGTCACCGCTTTCGCACAATATGTCGGCGCAGGAAGGCGTACGCTTGACTGACGATTGCGCGCGAATGCTGTTATCGCTGCCGGTGAGCGATCCAAATGCGCCGCAGCTCAATCGCCGCGCGCTGCTGCTGGGTCGTCGGAACTGCGAAAATGCATGAGCTGTCCCTTTGTCAGAGCGCGGTTGAGATTGTTCAACAGCAGGCAGAGCAGCACGGTGTCAAACGAGTAACCGGCGTTTGGCTGGAAATCGGGGCGCTCTCCTGCGTTGAAGAGAGCGCCGTGCGTTTCAGTTTCGACATCGTCTGTCAGGGGACGCTGGCGCAAGGGTGTGAGCTGCATATTGATTACAAGCCAGCCCAGGCATGGTGCTGGGATTGCAGTCAGGTTGTGGAAATCACCCAGCATGATGCGCAGTGCCCACATTGTCAGGGGGATCGTCTGCGAGTTGATGCGGGCGATTCACTGAAAGTGAAAAGTATTGAAGTCGAATAACCCATAGGTTGCTATGGGGCGGAGTCAGATATGTGTATTGGAGTCCCTGGTCAGGTTCTGGCCGTTGGTGAAGATATTCACCAACTTGCGCAGGTTGAAGTGTGCGGCATCAAACGTGATGTCAATATTGCCCTGATTTGTGAAGGTGATACGGCTGAGCTGGTCGGGCAATGGGTGCTGGTGCACGTAGGGTTCGCCATGAGCATCATTGATGAAGATGAAGCTAAAGCCACGTTAGACGCACTTCGCCGCATGGAGTACGACGTCACCAGCGCGTGACAACCGGTTTGTGCCTCATAGTGCTGCGCTTATCGGGCCTATGCCTTAGATGTAGGCCCGATAAGGCATTTATGCCGCCATCCGGCATCTTGCGTTAGCCCTGGCGCTTATCTTCGGTGCTGGTGTCGAAGTCGCTGGCGTCATGGCGCTCATGAAGCTGCTCGTTCAGCGGTCCGTTAGTGCGGTTTACAATCCGACCACGTTTAACCGCCGGACGCGCTGCCACCTCTTTTGCCCAGCGCTGTACGTGCTTGTAGCTTCCGGTGTCAAGGAACTCTGCCGCGTCGTACACGTTGCCCAGAACCACATTACCAAACCATGGCCAGACCGCCATATCGGCAATGGTGTATTCATCTCCGGCGACAAACTGATGCTGCGCTAGCTGTTTATCCAACACGTCGAGTAAGCGCTTGGCTTCCATGGTGAAGCGATTAATCGCGTATTCAATTTTAACCGGCGCATAATTATAGAAGTGACCAAAGCCACCGCCAAGGAACGGGGCAGCGCCTTGTAACCAGAACAACCAGTTCAGCGTTTCTGTACGCTTAGCCAAATCCTGCGGCAGGAAATAACCATATTTTTCCGCCAGATAGAGTAGGATTGCGCCAGATTCGAATACGCGAACCGGTGGGTTTTGCGAGTGATCGCGTAGCGCCGGGATCTTCGAGTTCGGATTCACCTCCACAAAGCCGCTGGAAAACTGATCGCCATCGCCAATGCGGATGAGCCAGGCATCGTATTCCGCGCCCTTCACGCCCTGTGCTAACAACTCCTCCAGCATAATCGTCACTTTCTGCCCATTTGGCGTTCCCAACGAATAGAGCTGCAGCGGATGTTTGCCAACCGGCAGCGTTTTCTCGTGGGTGGCGCCGGAAACAGGGCGGTTGATATTGGCGAACGCGCCGCCGTTCGATTTTTCCCACGTCCAGACTTTCGCGGGCTGATAGGTATTGTCTGACATAGTGATCTGCCTTCTGAGTGGTTGTTTGATGCAGTGTAGCAGCCAGGTAGAACTCAATTTAACAGATTGGGACTTTATGCCGTTTTGTGCTGAAAGGGGAAGATAAATCTAACCCGTTCATTGTACCTGGCCTGTACTCCATGAAGAGGAAATCAATGTTGCACGGAAATTGCTACCGTATTCACCATCAAAAATTGGTGGTGAATAAGCAGTAATAATGAAAAAAGGTGTTCCAGGAGTAAGCGGTTATCAGGGCCCGTCGGGTGGGTGGGGCGCGGTAAAAGCCGTTACTGCTTCGCTGTTTTCGCAAAAGGCTGTCGCCCGCGACATTATCGCGATGTTCAAAATGAACCAGGTTAAAGGGTTCGACTGTCCAGGCTGTGCGTGGCCGGACCCAGAGCATCGGGCGCCAATGGAGTTGTGCGAAAATGGCGTTAAGGCGGTCTCCTGGGAGACAACCAACAAGAAAGCGTCACCGGAATTTTTCAGCCGTCACCCGGTTTCCGCACTCTGGCACTACAGCGATTATGAGCTGGAAAATATCGGTCGTTTGACGCATCCCATGAAATACGATGCCGCATCAGATACCTGGCGAGCGGTGGATTGGGATATCGCATTTCAGGAAATCGGCGAGCGTCTGCGCAGTTATGATTCAGCCCAGCAGGTTGAGTTTTACACCTCCGGCAGAACGTCAAATGAGGCGGCGTTCCTGTATCAACTGTTTGCCCGCGAATATGGCAGCAGCAACTTCCCTGATTGCTCAAACATGTGCCACGGACCGACCAGCGCAGGGCTAACGCCGGCTATCGGCCTTGGAAAAGGGACCGTTGAACTTGAGGATTTTGACCACTGCGATCTGGTGATTTGTATCGGTCATAACCCAGGCACTAACCATCCGCGCATGCTGACCACCTTACGCGACGTTGCCAAACGCGGGGCTAAAATTATCTCCATTAATCCGCTGAACGAAAGGGGGCTTGAGCGCTTTAGCTTCCCGCAAAGTCCGAAAGAGATGTTCACCGGTCAGGCGACGGCGCTGAGCCACGACTACTACCAGGTAAAAATGGGCGGTGACGCCTCGCTGCTCAAAGGCATCATGAAGGCGCTGATCGAAATGGATGAGGCACGGATCTTACTGGATCAACAACCGACGCTCGATCATGCGTTTATCGATGATCACACTGCCGGATATGCCGCGTTGTATGATGACTTACGCCAGCGTAGCTGGGCGGAACTGGAACAGGACTCAGGCCTGACGCGCAGTCAGATGGAAGATCTGGCGCACAGCTACAGTAAATCCAGTGCCACTATCGTTTGTTATGGTCTGGGCATCACCCAGCATAAAAACGGCACTGAGAACGTCCAGCAACTGGTAAACCTGCTGCTGCTGAAAGGCAATATAGGTAAGCCGGGGGCGGGGATCTGCCCGTTGCGCGGTCACTCTAACGTGCAGGGCGATCGTTCCGTGGGTATTAACGAAGCGGCGTCCGAAGAATTCCTGCAACGCCTTGAGATGCATTTCTCTATCCGCGTTCCGCGCAAACATGGCCGCTCCAGCGTGGAGAGTATTCGCGCCATTGAGCGCGGAGACGTAAAAGCGCTTATCTGCATGGGTGGTAATCTGGCGGTGGCGATGCCGCAGCCGCAGCGTACCTTTGCGGCGATGAAAAAGTTGGATCTGCAGGTTCACGTTGCGACCAAACTTAACAGATCGCATTTGCTGCTGGCAAAACATAACTACCTGCTCCCCGCGTTGGGCAGAACCGAGCGCGACATGCAGGCGACGGGCATTCAGTCGGTGACCGTCGAAGACTCGATGTCGATGGTTCACGCGTCCTGTGGCGCGCTGAAACCGGCTTCCCGCTGGCTAAAATCAGAGCCCGCGATTGTGGCGGGCATGGCGCGCGCCACGCTGCCGCTTTCGCCGGTAAACTGGGAAGCGTTGACCGGGGACTACGCGCTGATCCGTAATGCCATTGAAGCCGTGATCCCGGCGTTCCACGACTACAACGCCCGTATTGCTGAACCGGGCGGGTTTCGTATGGATACCCCTGCATCGCGCCGTGAATGGCGAACGGTAAATGGCAAAGCCAACTTTATCGTCAGCCATCAGCGGGCGGTAGAGCGGGAGAACCAGCCTGCTGCTGCGCTTGTGCTGGCGACGCTACGCAGCCACGATCAGTACAACACCACGATTTATGGTCTGAACGATCGCTATCGTGGCATTACTGGTCGTCGGGATGTGGTGTTTTTAAGCGCCCAGGAAGCGGCGGCTCGTGGTCTGAGCCAGGGTGATGTGGTTAACGTTCAGGCGCTGGACGACAACGGTCAGCCGTGTGCGGATCGCATCATGTACGGTTTAACGGTGGTGATTTACAACATGGCGGAGGGCTCAATTGGCGCGTATCTGCCTGAAGCGAATGTCCTGCTCTCGTTGGACGCGGTGGATACACAAAGTTTGACTCCGGCCTATAAAAGCGTGCCGGTAATCCTTACCCAGGCGTAGATCCTGCTGTGAATTTTTCGCCTCTGAGCGCCAGCCGCTGCGTTGAGGTGTATGATGGTGTCGACCTCTGTCCGGTTAGTGTCGCAGAGCAGGCAATCAGAGCGAAAAATTCACGCCAACCTGCTCAGGCTGTATTGTTTTGAGGTAAGGTGCATGAGCAAAGGAACGACCAGTCAGGATGCCCCATTCGGGACATTATTGGGCTACGCCCCAGGCGGCGTAGCAATCTACTCTTCAGATTACAGCTCCCTTGACCCACGGGACTACGACGATGATGCGGCATTTCGCAGCTATATCGACGACGAATACATGGGCCACAAATGGCAGTGCGTAGAGTTCGCACGCCGCTTTCTCTTCCTTAACTATGGTGTGGTCTTCACCGATGTAGGCATGGCCTGGGAGATCTTCTCCTTACGCTTCCTGCGTGAAGTGGTGAATGACAATATCTTGCCGTTACAGGCATTTCCCAATGGTTCACCCCGCGCACCGGTAGCAGGCGCGTTGCTTATCTGGCAAAAAGGCGGCGAATTTAAAGATACCGGCCATGTGGCGGTCGTCACCCAGTTGCTGGAAAACAAAATCCGTATTGCCGAACAGAACGTGCTCCATACGCCGCTGCCTCCCGGACAGCAGTGGACCCGCGAGCTGGAGATGGTGGTTGAAAACGGTTGCTACACTCTGCGGGATACCTTTGACGACACCACCATCCTTGGCTGGATGATCCAGACCGAGGATACTCGTTACAGCCTGCCGCAGCCGGAAATCGCCAATGACTCGCTGAAAATTGGCGGTGCGCGACTGGAAGATAACGGACAATTTGACGGTAAATGGCTGGATGAGCAGGATCCGCTGCAAAAAGCCTACGTGCTGGCCAACGGCCACGTCATTAATCAGGATCCGCATCAGTACTTCACCATTACCGAGAGTGCCGAGCAGGAGCTGATCAAAGCCACGAACGAGTTGCACCTGATGTACCTGCACGCGACCGACAAGGTACTGAAAGACGACAACCTGTTGGCGCTGTTCGATATTCCGAAAATCCTCTGGCCGCGACTGCGCCTTTCCTGGCAGCGTCGTCGGCATCATATGATTACGGGGCGTATGGATTTCTGTATGGATGAACGCGGGCTGAAGGTGTATGAGTACAACGCCGATTCCGCATCGTGCCATACCGAAGCCGGTTTGATCCTCGAAAGATGGGCTGAGCGGGGCTACACAGGGCAGGGACACAACCCGGCTGAAGGGTTGATCAACGAACTGGCGGGTGCCTGGAAGCACAGCCGCGCGCGTCCTTTTGTCCACATCATGCAGGACAAAGATATAGAGGAAAATTACCATGCACAGTTTATGCAGCAGGCGCTGCGTCAGGCTGGGTTTGACAGCAAAATTCTGCATGGACTCGATGAGCTATGTTGGGATGATGCCGGTCAACTGATTGACGGTGACGGTCGCCTGGTGAACTGTGTCTGGAAAACCTGGGCGTGGGAAACTGCGATAGAGCAGGTGCGAGAGGTTAGCGAAACGGAGTACGCCGCGGTGCCAATTCGTACCGGGCATACCAATCAGGAAGTGCGTTTAATCGACGTGCTGCTGCGCCCGGAGGTGCTGGTCTTCGAACCTCTTTGGACGGTGATCCCAGGCAACAAAGCGATTTTGCCGATCCTCTGGCAGCTTTTTCCGCATCACCGCTATTTGCTTGATACCGATTTCACGGTTAATGAAGAGCTGGCGCAAACCGGTTATGCGGTGAAACCTATTGCAGGACGCTGTGGCAGCAACATCGATCTGGTGAGTCATCAGGAAGAATTGCTGGATAAAACCAGCGGTAAGTTTGCCGAGCAGAAGAACATTTATCAGCAGCTTTGGTGTCTGCCAAACATTGCCGGTAAATATATTCAGGTTTGTACTTTCACCGTAGGCGGTAACTACGGCGGGACCTGCTTGCGCGGCGATGAGTCGCTGGTGATTAAAAAAGAGAGCGATATCGAACCGCTGATTGTGGTAAAGGAAGAGTAATCTTTTGGCATGTTTCTGATTGCAATACGAAAGCCGGAGTCTATCTCCGGCTTTTTTAATTTACAGTTAACTTGGTGCTGATTATATTTAAATAAGTTACGTAGTGTATATATAAATTCATAAGTATTTTCTTGGGTAATATTTTATAGCTTAAATGCATTTGGTTGATGAATGCTTTTAACGATGATTAATTCCTGCTGCTTGTATTAAATAAATGTTTTATTGATTTTGATTTTAAATAAATATCACTAATATGTTATTTGGTTGATTAGTGATGCCGATCATGTTTTCCCGCGTGGAATATATCGGATTACATCGACATACTAATTATAATCATTAATTGTCATTAACGGTAATTGTTGACTGCCCACAGAAATGACGTTGTAAGAAACACGTTGAGCAATTGGAAAAGTGCTCCGTCAGGAAACGCAAAACATCGGCAGGAATCGCCGGTCTGAGAGGGACGTATGGGTGACAGTTTTCAGAATGAAGTGCCGACGGCACGCGTTAATATTAAGTTAGATTTACATACCGGAGGCGTGCAAAAAAAGGTTGAATTGCCGTTAAAGCTTTTGACCGTGGGGGATTTCAGTAATGGTAGAGAACAACGACCATTATCGGAGCGCGAAAAGGTTGATATTAATAAGAATAATTTTAACGATGTGTTGGCTAAGTTCTCACCAGTAGTTAATCTGAGTGTTAAAAATACGTTGGCTGGCGATGACAGAAAAGACGATATTAACCTTACCTTTAAAAATATCCGCGATTTTGAACCCGAACAGGTCGCAAGGAATATCCCACAATTACGCGTTTTGTTAGCTATGCGTAACTTATTGCGTGACCTGAAATCTAACTTACTCGATAACGCCGCTTTTCGTCGCGAGCTGGAAATCATCCTTAAAGATCCAGCCCTGAGTCAGGAACTGCGTGAAGAACTGGCAACCATGATGCCGAAAGAGATTTAACGCTATACAGGGTTTCCTCCGCTTAATCGGCAGGAATAGTAAAGGATCATAAAAGGAATATGCTGATGTCTGTTCAGGAACATACTTCTTCAGTCGCGACCACCACGACCAGTGAACGCAGCGTTTATCAGTCTCTCTTTGACAAAATTAATCTTGCCCCGGTTTCGACATTAAAAAATATCGATGCGTGGCAGAGCGATGAAGCGCTATCTGATGCCGCGCCGGCTGAACGCGTGACCGCTGCGATTCAGGTTCTGGTCTCATGTCTGGCGGATGCTGCGCAGCCCCTGGAACGTCTGGATAAAACGCTGCTCGATGAGCAGATTGCTCGCCTGGATAAGCAGATTAGCGACCAGGTTAATGAAGTTATGCATCATGTAGAATTTCAAAAACAAGAATCGCTCTGGCGTGGTTTGCATTCGATGATTACCGGCATCGATTTTCGCCGAAATGTCCGTGTAGAAATGATGGATATCAGCAAGGATGCGCTACGTGATGATTTTGACGACGCGCCGGAGCTTATTCAGAGTGGGTTATACCGTCATGTTTATATTGAAGAATATGACCAACCAGGCGGCGAACCCATTGCGGCAATGATTTCAGCGTACGAATTTGATAACAGCCCGCAGGATATTGCACTGCTGCGCAATATTTCTGGCGTCTCGGCTGCCTGTCATATGCCGTTTATTGGTTCCGTGGGGCCTAAATTCTTCCTGAAAGAAAATATGGAAGAAGTCGCGGCCATAAAAGATATCAATGATTATTTCGAACGTGCTGAATACATCAAGTGGAAAGCATTTCGTGATAGCGACGATTCACGCTATATCGGGCTGACTATGCCGCGTGTACTGGGGCGTCTGCCGTATGGCCCTGATACCGTGCCGGTACGTAGTTTTAACTATGTTGAAGAAGTTAAGGGGCCGGATCACGAAAAATATCTGTGGACCAGCGCCTCTTTCTCTTTCGCTGTGAACATGGTGAAAAGTTTTATCAAGAATGGCTGGTGCGTCCAGATCCGTGGGCCACAGGCGGGCGGTGCGGTTAAAGATTTGCCTATCCATTTGTACGATCTGGGTACAGGTAATCAGGTGAAAATCCCGTCTGAGGTAATGATTCCGGAAACCCGTGAGTTTGAATTCGCTAATCTCGGCTTTATTCCGCTTTCATATTATAAAAATCGTGATTACGCCTGCTTCTTTTCTGCTAACTCGGCTCAAAAACCTGCGCAGTTTGATACTCCGGAAGCGACGGCTAACAGCCGGATTAACTCACGTCTGCCATATATCTTCCTGCTTTCTCGTATCGCTCACTACCTGAAAATCCTGCAGCGGGAAAATATTGGCACGACTAAAGATCGCCGTCTGCTTGAGCTTGAACTTAATAACTGGCTGCGCAGTCTGGTAACCGAAATGACCGATCCTGGCGATGACTTGCAGGCATCACACCCGCTGCGTGATGGGCGTGTCGTGGTAGAGGATATTGAGGATAACCCCGGTTTCTTCCGTGTGCGCCTGTATGCCATTCCGCATTTCCAGGTTGAAGGTATGGACGTCAGTCTGTCGTTAGTTTCACAAATGCCTAAGTCGAAATCTTAACGACGCAGCGCACAGGAGGTGCGATGAAGATCTACCGTCCGTTATGGAGCGAGGGGGCCTTTCTGGCTCCCCAGCAGTTTCAGCAGCAGACACGTTGGGATGCCTATGTCGCTGACGTAGTGGCACACATGTCACTTTCCTCACCATGGGGTGTCATCAGCGCGGAGTTTGACGAAAGTGCGCTAACGGTTTCCCGTTTGAATCCCGTTAATCTGGTGGTGCGCTTTCCTGACGGAACGTTAGTGGATACAGGTATTTCAGATAACCTGCCTCCGGCGTGTGATTTATCGCACCTTGCTGGTTACAACAGCGTTGATATCGTGCTGGCATTGCCACTGCTTTCGGCTAATGGCGGTAATCTTTCATCAGGCAACGGCGTTAGCCGCCCGTGTCGCTGGCAGCAGGAATGGCTGCCAGTGCAGGATCTTGCAGGCCAGGAAAGGACTGATATGGCGGTGCTGCGGCATGCTATTACCCTTCGGTATGCCCACGACGATAACAGCGCTTATCTGACCTGTCCGGTAGCTTGCCTTATTCGTAATGCTCAGGGGCAATGGGAGCTGGCACGCGATTTTTTACCCCCCTCGCTTTCACTCTCAGCGAGCCCCTCATTAATCAATTCGCTCGGTGATTTGGTACACCGTATCCAGGCCCGTTGTCGCCGCCTGATGGCCTTGCGCCGTGAAAGTAATGAACGAATGGCGGATTTTGCGGTAGCAGACGTTTCATTATTTTGGCTGCTGAATGCGCTTAATAGCTCGGAGCCTGTTCTGAAAGAAATGCTGCAAAACCCAGGCCGTCACCCCGAGCTTTTGTGGCGTGAGCTGGCGCGGTTAGCCGGCAGCCTGCTGACCTTTTCATTAGAAAATGATGTCAGCGTTGTACCTCCATACCAGCACGCAAATCCGCAGCAGGTATTCCCGCCACTGTTTGCACTGCTGGTGGAACTACTGGAAGCCAGCCTGCCATCTCGCGTTGTCGCGATTGAACTGACGCAGGAGCGACAGTTCTGGTATGGCGCTCTGTCGGATGCCCGACTGCGTGAAGGCGCTGATTTTTATCTGTCCGTTCGTTCGGCTCTTCCAGCGCATGTCCTCCTGACACAGTTTCCACAACTGTGTAAAGCCGGGAGTCGGGCTGATGTGTCAGATGTCGTCAATGTGGCACTCAGCGGCATTCCATTAAAACCGCTGACGCATGTACCCGCCGCTATCCCACTACGACTGGAAAATCAATATTTTGCTCTTGAGATTAATCATCCAGCCGCCCAGTCCATGCTGGACGCCGGTAATTGCGCTTTCTATGTGCCGGGAACGTTGGGAGAGATTCAACTTGAGCTATTTGCAGTATTAAGGGATTGAAATAAATGAATAAGGATATTGATCAGGTGTTCTGGCCAACCTGGCTTGCTGTAAGCCAATTACGCGATGGGTCGGAAGTCGACGATGGTGCTGCTTTCTATCGCCGGGCCTGCCAATGGATTGATTCTGCACGTGAAGCATTGCGTGACATGGGATACAGCGAACACAGCGTTGAGCACATGCTCTATACGCAATGTGCATTACTGGATGAAAGCGTGTTGAACCGCAACCGTCAGGATAGCGGTTATATCACCTGGCTTGCGACACCTTTACAGGCCCGCTATTTCAACACCACCAATGCCGGGGAAGAACTTTGGGAGCGCATCCGTACCGTTCTGCGCGAGCCCGTTCCTGACACCGCCGTATTAACCTGTTTTTATCGCGCAATCACACTCGGTTTTGTGGGGCGCTATCGTGAGCAAGGTGACGAACGTCGTGAAGATGTTCTTGAAGCGCTGGCGACTCAGGCGATGCCTTTTAAATTAAAGCACGATGCGCCAGTCATCATGCGGGCTTCCGGCTTCTCTGGCGGTAAGCGCCGCTGGTGGCTGGCATGGCTTGTCGGCGCGCTGGCGTTAGGTGCTTTATGGCTCACATTTTCTCATGTCTTACAAGGGCAGATTGCTCAGCTTATTGGGCAGGGTTAAGACATGGCTCAGTTGCGAGGGATCGTGAACTATGTACTGGCGACCGTGCTGGCTTTGTTGCTGGTCTGGGGATTCAGTCCGTTAAGTGCGAGTGTTCGCAGTGGTCTTACCGTCTTTATTTTACTGCTTTCCATTCCTGGAATCATTTATGGCTGGCGCCAGTATGGTCGGTTGACGTCTGCGCATTCTGCTCATGACATTCCGCTCCCTCCAGAGAGTTTCAGTGGGCCTGTTGTGCTGGTATGTGGCGATACTGCCCCCTTATTTGCCGGACGTGGCGATTCCTGCGAGAGTTCACAGGGGTGGTATTTATCTGTTCAATCCCCGGAGCATTATAGTGCTCTGGTTCGTCGGATAGCTGTGCAGCGTCCGGGGCTTCTTATGCGCGTTTCCGTGATGCTGGCGTTAATCCCGGAATGGCATAATGATGAAGATGCGCTTAAGCACATGCTACTCAGTTGGCGGCGGGTGGTGACCCAGAGTCGGCGTTGGTTATCAGGTATACCGCCATTTTGGCTGTGTTGTTGGCTGAATTCTCCTCAATGCAATGAGACTGTACGTTGGTTTATTCGCACTCCTCAGGATGCTGAAGTGCAGTCGGCTACAGGATTAGATGATTGTGTTCCTTTCTCATTGCAAGAGCACTCGGCTCGCCATTCTCATCTTACACATGCCGTATGGTTAGATACCTTACTGGGTTGGCTGAAGAGGGTACAAGGCGACGCAGGGCGCCATGTTCCGCCACTTTTCTCTGCTTTACGGGTTACGTGTTTCACCTCATTAGCGGTCTGTGAAAATAATCTGTGGCAACGGCATATTACCGATCAGACAACGATTTCTCCTGCGGCTTCTGCAGGGTCCGAGCTGCTGCCTTTTCCTGATTTAGCATTGCCTTTTTTATCCCGCCGCCGGGCGCTGACAGCATTGCAACGAACGGTGGGTATAAGTGGTCTGCTATGCGGCATTTTTGTCGGACTGGCGATGGCATGCAGCTTTATCAATAACCAGCATCTCATCAGGGTCACAAACGATCATCTGACGTTATACCGCCATCTTAGCGGCAATCCTGTCGAGCCAAAGATTCAGGCCCAGGATCAGCTTCGTCGGGATGCGCAGCGGCTTGATCGCTGGTATCAGCGTGGCGAACCCCTTTCTCTTTCAATGGGATTGTACCAGGGGATGAGATTGATCCCACCTTTGCAGGCCGCAATCAGCGACTGGTTGCCACCTGAAAAACCAAAAGCGACCTTCCCGCAAACCGTGCGTCTCGACAGCATGTCGCTGTTTGATACGGGCAAATGGGCGCTAAAAGCGGGTTCAACAAAAGTACTCATTCGAGCTTTGGTCAATATCAAAGCCAGACCCGGTTGGCTGATAGTCATTGCCGGGCATACCGATGATGTGGGTGACGATAAATCTAATCAGCAGCTCTCTCTCAAACGTGCGGAATCTGTTCGCGACTGGATGCGTGATACCGGTGACGTCGCAGAGAGCTGCTTTGCCGTTCAGGGTTACGGTGAATCACATCCCTACAAAACCAACGATACGCTGGAGGGTCGGGCTGCCAACCGCCGTGTAGAGATCAGTCTGGTTCCGCAGGCTGATGCCTGTCGGGTACCGGGAATGAAGGAACCGTCACCGGAAGGCGGTGACGCATTAGCGAAGTAAAAATGGAGAAAGAGTTATGGCAATTCCAGTCTACCTTTGGCTGAAAGACGACGGCGGTGCGGATATCAAAGGCTCTGTTGACGTGAAAGACCGTGTGGGCAGTATCGAAGTAGTGGCTCAGGAACATAACCTGTACATCCCTACCGATAACAACACCGGTAAGTTGACCGGGACGCGTATCCATACCCCATTCCTTTTCACGAAGGAAATCGACGCCTCCAGCCCGTATCTGTACAAGGCTGTAACGACCGGTCAGACCCTGCGCCAGGCAGAGTTCAAATGGTATCGCATTAATGATGCGGGTCAGGAAGTGGAATACTTCAACACCACGCTGCACAACGTGAAAGTGGTGAAAGTAAACCCAGTGATGTACGACATCAAGGATCCGGCTAAAGAGAAGCACAACCACCTGGAGCAGATTGAACTGCGCTACGAGAAGATCGTCTGGACGTATAAGGATGGCAACATTATTCATTCTGACGCCTGGAACGAGCGTACCACCGCGTAATGCACTAACGGATGAGGATTTCCTCATCCGTTTTTTTATGCCCTCTGCTGAGCGTCCGGCGTGAGGGTTAGGCAGAGAGTATCAACGTCACTTATTACCTTATGGGCATTGGATTAAGGCTACGGGCGGTAGCGTGCCTGAATACAGGGAGTCAGGAACCAAATGGAACACCAGTCAGCAGTGTTATTACGTCGTCTCAATCCTTACTGTGCTCAGGCGCTTGAAGCGGCAGCATCGTTATGCCAGACGCGCGCGCATGCAGAAATCACGCCTGAACACTGGTTACTGAAGTTGCTTGAGCAGGGGGAGGGCGATATTACCGTCATCGCTCGTCGCTATGAATGGGATATCGACAATCTCTGGCAGTCGCTGCTGGCGCATCTGGATGATCAGCCTCGTTCCGTGAAAAGCCGTCCACAGTTGTCTGATGCGCTTCTTTCTTTAATGCAACAAGCGTGGCTTTGCGCCGCAACGGATGAAAATTCGCAGATACGGGGTGTGCATCTGCTGATGGCACTGGTAGGCAAGCCTTCACTACTGAAGTGTGATGGCCTGTGGCCTCTTCTGAGCGCCGGACATACTCAACTGGAACGACTCCTGCCGCTATTAAATGTCCAGTCGGATGAGCGGCCGGAAAGACAGCAGGAAGCCGCTCTGGCGCAGATTTCTCCTGATGATGAATCGCGTCCTGGCCTGGCTCAGTCGACGTTGTCGCCAGCATTACAAGGCGTGCTCGATAAATTTACGCAGGACGTCACTGCGAAAGCGCGTGCCGGCGATATCGACCCGGTATTTGGTCGCGATAATGAAATTCGTCAAATGGTGGATGTGCTGTCCCGTCGGCGAAAAAACAATCCCATTCTGGTCGGAGAACCCGGCGTCGGCAAGACCGCTCTGGTGGAGGGGCTGGCGCTGCGTATTGCGGAAGGTAACGTGCCGGATAGCCTGAAAGCGGTGACGTTACGCACGCTGGATCTTGGGCTGTTACAAGCTGGCGCAGGGGTGAAAGGTGAGTTTGAGCAGCGGTTGAAAAATATCATTGATGCCGTTCAACAATCGCCAATACCGATTCTGCTCTTTATCGATGAAGCACACACCATCATTGGGGCCGGTAATCAGGCGGGGGGCGCTGACGCAGCCAATCTGCTAAAACCCGCTCTGGCCAGAGGTGAATTACGAACCATCGCGGCGACCACATGGAGCGAATATAAACAGTATTTTGAGCGTGATGCTGCGCTGGAGCGGCGTTTTCAGATGGTTAAAGTGGATGAGCCGGATGATGACACTGCTTGTTTGATGCTGCGCGGTCTGAAATCACACTATGCGGAACACCATGGCGTTCACATCACTGACGACGCGGTTAAAACCGCTGTTACGCTCTCCCGCCGCTACCTTACCGGGCGGCAGTTGCCGGACAAAGCCGTCGACCTGCTGGACACCGCAGGTGCAAGAGTGCGGATGAGCCTTGATACCGTTCCGGAACCACTGACGCGTTTGAGGTTGGAGATCACCGCGCTTGAAATTGAAAAGCAGGCGTTGCTTGCCGATCTCGCGCTAGGAAATGGTCAGCATGGTGAAAGGCTGGCGAGCATTGAACAGCAGGAAAATCGTCTGCTTGTCGAGCTGGATGAACGCGAAACCCAGTATGACCAGGAATTATCGCTCACCGAGCAACTGCTGGCCAGCCGCCGTGATATTTCCCGTCAGGCGGAAACGGTTGAATTGCAGCAGCAGCTTAGTGTGCTTCAGCAGGGGCATCCTTTACTGTTTCCGGAGGTAGACGCGCGCACTGTCGCAACGGTGATCGCCGACTGGACCGGTATACCGTTGTCTTCACTAATGAAGGACTCCCAGGCAGACTTGCTGACGCTTGAAACTCAGATGGGAAAACGCGTTGTCGGACAGGATTATGCGCTTAATGCCATCGCGCAACGACTGCGCGCATCAAAAACGGGTCTTACGCCGGAAAACGGCCCGCAGGGTGTGTTTCTGCTTACCGGACCAAGTGGAACCGGCAAAACGGAGACGGCACTGGCCCTGGCCGACATTCTGTTTGGCGGTGAAAAATCGCTGATCACTATTAATCTGTCTGAATATCAGGAGCCGCACACCGTGAGTCAGCTCAAGGGCTCGCCTCCGGGATATGTGGGTTATGGTCAGGGAGGGATCCTGACCGAAGCCGTGCGAAAACGTCCCTATAGCGTGGTGCTGCTGGATGAAGTAGAAAAAGCGCATCGTGATGTCATGAACCTGTTTTACCAGGTATTTGACCGTGGCTTCATGCGTGACGGCGAAGGTCGTGAAATTGATTTTCGCAATACCGTTATTCTGATGACCTCCAATCTTGGCGGCGACGCAGTGATGCAACTGCTGGAAGAACAGCCGGAAACCACAGAGTCTGAGTTGCACGAACTGCTGCGCCCACTTTTGCGCGACCATTTTCAGCCAGCACTACTGGCTCGCTTCCAGACGATTATCTACCACCCGCTCGGTGAACCAGCGTTACGTACGATTGTACAAATGAAGCTGGATCAGGTTAGCCAGCGATTGCAGCGCCACTACGGTATCACCACGACGATATCCGAGAACCTTTTTGATGCCCTGACAGCCGCTTGTCTGCTACCGGATACGGGGGCGAGGAATATTGATAGTCTGCTCAACCAACAAATCTTGCCTGTGCTTAGCCAGCAGTTGTTAAAGTATCTTTCCCGGCAGCAAAAACCTCAGCAACTTACTTTAAGTTGGCGTGATGAAGAGGGAATTATGCTGGAATTTAATGATGAGTAAACGTAACGATATTATTGAACCTTACGAGTGGACATCGGATCGTAAAACGGGGCTCGTTTATAGCGAAATATTGGGATGGATAGATATAGGCCATGCGCAGGGAAGCGATATTAAAAACCTACTGTTAGATATAAAACGAGGTGAATCAAGTCGTGATGGTTATTATGAAGTCACCTATAGCCAAAAGATGTTTGTATATCATCGCCAGTTTGGTACAGGAAAATTTGTTAAGTGGCGTATCAAACAAGGTTTATCTGCATGTGAGAAAAGCAGCGTTGCGTTAGCTATGATGATGATGACGGCGCGCTTGTTTGAAAGTTTGCAATCTAATTGGTGTTTTAGTTGGTATACCGACAGTGGATTTAGCGGTGAGGATCTTACATCCGATCTTTTAGGCTTCTACCGGGCAATCCTTCCCTCAAACTACCAGTCAAGACTGAGCTTAGTCAGTAAAGAGCGGGCACTGAGTAGATGGGATTTTTATGGGCCGATAGGTAAATATAAGAATAAAGGATTTTTACCATTACTGTTTCCAGATCCCCTGGATAACTGTGCTGTCCATAAACCCTATAAAGGAAGCCTGCCTTCATTTATGACATGGGTGCAACCGTGGAGTGATTTCACTTCGGGTCGGGTAGAAATTATCACCGGGGATGGCGGTTATTATTCATTCTTGTCAAGGTGAATGGTAATGAACTACTGTAAAATAATACTGGTGACGATTGTTTTTATTTCCTTGTCACCGCTGTTAATACCTTGGCCAGATAAATTAGAATATCGGGAAAGCGATTTTTT
This sequence comes from Citrobacter meridianamericanus, assembly GCF_041320245.1. Classification (NCBI taxonomy): domain Bacteria; kingdom Pseudomonadati; phylum Pseudomonadota; class Gammaproteobacteria; order Enterobacterales; family Enterobacteriaceae; genus Citrobacter; species Citrobacter meridianamericanus. Next base: position 912,713 of record NZ_CP101036.1, read on the forward strand.
TGATTACTATTTCTATACTGATGTGGACATCAAGCAGGCTCCAAGGATATCAAATAATTATTACTTTGAATATATTTCTCCTGATGGAAGTACACGGGAAACAAATCTTATTATTTTTTACGGTGGTGATGCGGGCATTATTCGTGATTATCTGACAGGTCTTGGCTTTCATCACTATGATTATATTGATAATGGAAGAGAAGAGCTTTGGATATCAAATGACAACCGTCGATTTACTTTTTCCATTGTCACTAACAAGAAAAAAGATTTAGTCAGTTTAATAAAGATAATGCGTTGAGGGTAAGTTTTCGTTCTGGAAGTGACTCTTTATAAAATTACAGGGGTTAAATATATGGGAATGGATGAATCACTTGGCGGTGGGATGTCATTTATATCTGAAAATACGTTGAATCGTTATCAATTGTATATCCCTTCATGCAAGTCAGTGCTGGATGTTATTAACTTTAATGGTACAGAGGAAATGAGTTCGCTGTATCGATATGTAGTACATTTTTCCAGCCAGGATAAAGACATTGCGGCCGAATCGATACTTGGAAAATCAACGGCATTGACCATGGGAATGGGGAAGTTAAGTGAGTTAACTGCCCGCAAAATGGTACATGGTATTGTGACATCTTTCCATCGTATCAGTGGTTCAAAAGACCAGGCAATCTATCAGATAATCATTGAACCTTTTGTCGCGTTGTTGAAAAACCAATTTCGCACACACCGCTTCTTTATTAATATGTCAGTTCCTGAAGTTGTTACTAAAATTTTACAAGAACATGGTTTAAAAGACTGGGAGTATAATTTTGATTTGGTAATGGAATATCCCAAAAGAGAACAAATTAATCAGTATCAAGAGAGCGATCTGGTTTTTATTGAACGTCTGCTTTCTGAAGTTGGAATTTTCTTCTTCTTCAGGCTTCAACCTGATGCTGGCACTGAGGTCATCTATTTTGCTGACAAACAAAGCGCATGGGAGTTTGGCAAAACATTACCGCTGAATAGCCCTTCCGGAATGAATGACAATGGCATCGACTCAGTCTGGGATATTCAGTTCCAACAGTCTACGGTGCAGGCATCGGTTACTGCCGGGGACTATAACCATCGCCAGGCTCAGAAAATATTATTTTCTGCACAAACTGATATGACTTACGGTGAAGGTGACGGGGTGACTTACGGGGATGTTTACCACTATCGTCCACGTCATCTTGAAACGGGTGATAAGGTTTCGCCATCGCCTGAGACAGGGAATTTTTGGGCGCGTCTGGAACATGAACGTTACCTCTCCTCACAAGCGACAATCACGGGATTATCGACCGATGTTAGCCTCAGCCCGGCTCAGGTCCTGAATATTACGGAATCCACATCTGTCCCAACGCTTCCTGCCAGTGTGCGTAACAACTTGCTGGTTACGGCGGTTTCATTCAGCGCAAGCCGAAAGGAAGCGCTACAGGTGGTGTTGATGGCGACCGTTTACAGTGAAACCCGCTGCTGGAGACCACCGCTAAAACCTCGGCCAGTGATTAGCGGCACGCTAATGGCACGTGTTACAAGCCCGAAAAAGAATGATCAATATGCTCATTTAAATCAGAGCGGGCTTTATTGGGTTAAGTTTGATGCGGATCGCGATGATAAACAGCAGGGTTACGAGAGCATGCCAGTTCGTCTGGCCAGACCCTACGGAGGCGACACTTACGGGATTCACTTCCCGCTGATACAGGGCACAGAAGTGGCGGTGGCGTTCCATGAAGGGGACCCGGACCGGCCCTATATCGCGCATGCGCTGCACGACTCCCGGCATCCGGACCACGTGACACAGGCAAACCACACCCGCAACGTCATCCGCACGCCCGCGAACAACAAGCTGCGCATGGAAGACAAACGGGGCGAGGAGCACGTCAAGCTCAGCACCGAGTACGGCGGCAAGACGCAGCTGAACCTGGGGCATAACGTGGATGCACAGCGTGCGCTGCGGGGCGAGGGGGCCGAGTTGCGCACGGATGACTGGGTGGCGGTACGCGGCGGGAAAGGGGTTCTGATAACCGCAGAGATGCAGGCGGAAGCCGTGGACCGGATGCTGGAGACTGGTTTTATGACTTATGGGGGCCGGTAGGTGGCACGCTGGGTTTTTTCTGGTCGGTAATAGAACTCATGCCTCAAGCGCTAGGGTTGAAGTTTTGGGAATGTTTTTGGCATCATGGAAGTATTGCCGTATTTTTTAACACCACCCAAACGACGGAATGGAAGGAGTGTAAAGTACCCAACAACCCTTCTTCATGCCGCAGGATCCGTAAACGACTTCCTGTTCAGACCAGATTGTATTTGGTTCCTGAACTTATTTTAGAGGCCAGCCAAAAGGCGAATGAAGCACAAAAAAGATTTACGCAGTTATTAACAAAGATAGATAAAGAAGACTGGTTTCCTCCCTATACTAACCCTGATTTAGATCATGCAACGAACCTTGGCAGACATTCCATGCCAGATCAATATTTGAGTTATCTTAATAACCAACTTAAAGAATGTACTCAGCCAACGTTGATCATGATGAGGAAAATAAAAAGAGAGAGATTTTTAAAGCAAATGAAAACGTATGAAAATAGTTCCCCAGTGGAAGAGTTTACAAGAAATAGTGCTTTCATTGAAATTCATGATGTAGTCGCATCGACGCTGGATATGACGCGTGGGGTTAAGGGAGGAAATGAAGCTCTGGAATATATAAAACCACTTAACCTTGAGGAGTTTGAACTATGATTGAGAAATATTTTATTTTAACCTTGGTGATTATCTTATCGGGTTGCGTTTCAGAGCGGAACCGGACATTATCTCCACCAGAAGATACCCAATGGGTTACAGTGGGCGTAAAAATACCTGCCGAACTGCTCGTGCTCCCATTGAAGGTAATTTATCGTTCAGAAATATGTAAACGCACCCGACATAATTCATCCGGAGAAGCTTATGAAGTTCCCGGGTATAACTCAATGGAATTTCCGTTATCCCCAAAAGATAGTACAGAGAATTTCTTTGATGTGAAACTTGCCCGGCAAGGCGGGGGGCGTTGTCAATGGCACCTGTCTGTGGCTGATATACGGTTGCAATACAAAAATACCGTACAGTTTGGCCAGGGTACGGAGTCGGTGTTAAAACGCATCAGGCTGGCATTTGATTACCTTGCGGTGAATCAAGGTGGTGGTCATCAAAGAATCAACAGCGATGGTTTAATTTCAAAAGATTATTTTCCATATTTAAGTGAGGGTTTTATTGGTGGTTATGAAAAAAACATATGGATATATGATGGCGAAATGAACGAGCGGTACTCCGCATTAAATATCAATTCTATTATATTTTATCCCCTGTTACATTCAGATAAATTAGTCCGGAGCATAGGCCCGAAAAAGAAAGAGAAAGGAGTTTACGGGACGTTGATTTATCCTGACGGTACGACTGTTCCGAAAACAGAGACCTTCCCTGACATTGACGTATTGAAGCAATTTATAAAATGATGAAGGACAGATAAATCGATTATATTGTCATAAGTATAGTTCTCTTTTTTCATTTCAACCGTTTTAAGTTAACTATCTGTTTATGGATTAAAACTTTGTCGAGGGATTGGTAGATGATATGGAAATATTTATTTTTCGCTCCACTGGTAATCTTATCGGGTTGTGTTTCAGAGCGGAACCGGACATTATCTCCACCAGAAGATACCCAATGGGTCACGGTGGGCGTAAAAATACCTGCAGAACTGGTTGTGCTTCCATTGAAGGTGATTTATCGTTCAGAAATATGTAAGCACACCCGGCATAATTCGTCCGGGGAAGCTTATGAAGTTCCCGGGTATAACTCAATGGAATTTCCGTTATCCCAAAAAGATAGTACAAAGAACTTCTATGATGTGAAACTTGCCCGGCATGGCGGGGGGCGTTGTCAATGGCATCTGTCTGTGGCTAATATACGGTTGCAATACAAAAATACTCTACAGTTTGGTCAGGATGTAGAGTCGGTAGAAAGTAGCATCAGGTTGGAATTTGATTACCTTGCGGCGAATCAAGGTGGTGGTGATCAAAGAATCAACAGCGATGGTTTAATCTCGAAAGATTATTTTCCATATTTAACTGAGGGTTTTATTGGTGGTTATGAAAAAAACATATGGATATACAATGGCGAAATGGACGAGGGGTACTCTGCGTTAAATATCAATTCTATTATATTTTATCCCCTGTTACATTCAGATAAATTAGTCCGGAGCATAGGCCCGAAAAAGAAAGAGAAAGGAGTTTACGGGACGTTGATTTATCCTGACGGTACGACTGTTCCGAAAACAGAGACCTTCCCTGACATTGACGTATTGAAGCAATTTATAAAATGATGAAGGACAGATAAATCGATTATATTGTCATAAGTATAGTTCTCTTTTTTCATTTCAACCGTTTTAAGTTAACTATCTGTTTATGGATTAAAACTTTGTCGAGGGATTGGTAGATGATATGGAAATATTTATTTTTCGCTCCACTGGTAATCTTATCGGGTTGTGTTTCAGAGCGGAACCGGACATTATCTCCACCAGAAGATACCCAATGGGTCATGATGGGAGAACCATGTACTTGAAGAACTGGTCGTGCTGGCGGGGTTATATTAGATGAATATTGATGTGGGGATATTAGTGAAGAAACTTGGTAAGCCGTATCGAGAAATTTATAGCTAAGGCTTATAGGAGTGGCTGTAGCTTACATATTACCAGCTCCAGAACAAAATACTACGGCTTCATTTGATTATAATATTCATTTGTATAAATAATGACTTTTTGTTTATTGGAACATGCCAAAGGAATTCACACTGCGCAGGAAAACGGTTGGATGGGAATGAGTGAGTGTGCTGAGATGTTTTATTAACATCAGGTATTAATAATTTTTGATGTGCTAATTAAGTATGTTAGATGGAATTCTCTTTATTAAACGGAGTTAACGCTATGAATATGGAAATAACATCAGGGCCCACGCTTCCCCGCTACAGTTTATCGGTTTCTTCATGCCCGCATGAACTGGATGTGGAACGTTTTGAGGGGCTGGAGCAGTTAAGCGTCCGTTACCATTATTCAGTCCGTTTTACCTGCAGCGCTTCAGAGCTGACTGCCGGTATGTTCCTGAACCAGCCGGCTTTGCTGACCATGAAAGGCGGGGAATTACTGCATGCCCTGCCCGTGAAATTCGTCCACGGCGTCGTGACTCATTTCCGGCGTCTGACGGAGTCGCGCGACCAGGTCAGCCATGAAATCATCATTGAGCCTTATCTCTCCCTGCTGGATAAACAGTTCCGCACGCACCGTTTCTTCATAAACAAATCGGTCCCGGAAGTGGTGGGTGAAATCCTGCAGGAACACGCCCTGCACGGCTGGGAGTATGACTTCACGCTGACGCAGAGTTATCCGAAGCGTGAGCAGATAAATCAGTACCAGGAGAGCGACCTGGCGTTCATTGAGCGTCTGCTGGCGGAAGTGGGGATATTTTACTTCTTCACGCTGCAGCCGGATACCCGGACGGAAGTGGTGCATTTTGCAGACCAGCAGAGTGCCTATGAGTTTGATAAACGGCTGACGCTGAACAGCCCGTCAGGAATGAGCGACAGCGGGGCGGATTCCGTCTGGGGGCTGAACATCCTGCACCAGGTGGCACCGGCGGGAGTGACGACAAAAGACTATAACCACCGCGAAGCGCAGAAGGTGCTGCAGTCGGCGAGGGCGGATATCACCGGCGGCGAAGGCGAGGAAATGCGCTATGGCGAGGTGTATCACTACAAACCGCGCCATCTTGAAACCGGGGATGCATTCGATCCGGCGGTGGAAACCGGGAACTTCTGGGCGCGACTGGACCACGAGCGTTTTCTGGCGGAGCAGACGCTGATAACGGGTTTCAGCACGGATGCGGGGTTACGTCCGGGACAGGTGCTGACGATAACCGACAACAGCGTGCCGTCGACGCTGCCGGGCGTGCTGCAGCAGCCGGTGGTGGTGGTCCGGGCGGGGTTCAGCGGCAGCAGGAAAGATGCGCTGAAAGTGTCGCTGGCGGCGGTGCCGTACAGTGAGACGCAGTGCTGGCGTCCGGCACTGAAGGCGAGACCAAAGGTTAGCGGCACGCTGACGGCACGGGTCAGCAGCCCGAAGAGCGGGGACATCTACGCGCATCAGACGGCGGAGGGGCTGTACCGGGTGAAGTTCGATGCCGACCAGGACAGCAAACAGCAGGGTTACGAGAGTATGCTGCTGCGCCTGGCCAGACCCTACGGCGGCGACACTTATGGGATTCACTTCCCGCTGATACAGGGCACAGAAGTGGCGGTGGCGTTCCATGAAGGGGACCCGGACCGCCCCTATATCGCGCATGCGCTGCACGACTCCCGGCATCCGGACCACGTGACACAGGCAAACCACACCCGCAACGTCATTCGCACACCCGCGAATAATAAGCTGCGCATGGAAGACAAACGGGGCGAGGAGCACGTCAAGCTCAGCACCGAGTACGGCGGCAAGACGCAGCTGAACCTGGGGCATAACGTGGATGCACAGCGTGCGCTGCGGGGCGAGGGAGCTGAGCTGCGCACGGACGACTGGGTGGCGGTACGCGGCGGGAAAGGGGTTTTTATCACCTCGGACAGGCAGTGTGAGGCTGCAGGCACGATGCTGGAGATGAAAAATGCTGCCGCGCAAATGGCTCAGGCGCTGTCTGTGAGTGATGCCCTGGCGAATGCTGCCGATATCGCACAGGCCTGGCCGGCAGATTCAGATACAGCAAAGGCACTGAATACAGCGTTAAACAATCTTACTCAGCCCGGGATTGTGCTCAATGCCCCGGAGCACATCAGCATCAGCAGTCCGAAGTCGGTGCGTCTGTCGTCCGGCAGTGAAAGCGTGGGGCTGGTCGCGGGGGGAAATACCGATATCAGCGTGATGAAGAAATTTACTGCCGTGGCGGGGGAAGCCATCAGTCTGCTGGCCCTGAAGCTGGGTATACGTTTATTTGCTGCAAAAGGGAAGGTTGAGATACAGGCTCAGGATGACGGCATAGACGCGGTGGCGAAAAAGGACATTTCCATCACAAGCGTGGAGGGCAAAGTGTTAGTGACGGCAGCCGACGAACTGGTGCTGAACTGCGGCGGAGCTTATATCAGACTCAGCGGCGGTAATGTGGAGATCGGCTGTCCGAAAAATATTCTGCTCAAATCTATCAGCGTGCAGAAATTAATGGCTGCTGATTATGACCTGCCAAAACCAGATCTACCGAAAGGGTTTAATGATTTCTTTATCGCCAAAGATGAGGATTCCGGAGAGATTATGCCTTTCGTACCTTATCGAATTAAAACAGGAGAGGGAAACGTATATGAGGGGGTCACGGATGCTGAAGGCAAAACCATTACCGTATATACCGCACAGCCTGAATCTTTAGATATCGAATTACTTTGATCTTTAAACTATAAACAGGGAGGTGTTTATGGCAACAGGTGAAGAACAAACTAAAACTTCTGCGCAAGGCTCTGGAAAAGTTGTTAAAGGTAAGTACGATCCAGAACTTTATCTCCACCCAGGCAGCGCGACCATACTCTGTGTTGATGCAGGCGCTGAAAAAACAATTCAGGAAGAGCACTACTTTTTATCAGGATTATTGGAAAAACAGTTACAGGCACAGAAAGATCTTGATGAAGCCAATTATGCGGCAATTTTACAGGCTAATACCGTACCAGAAAGACAACTTCAGAGTAAGGTAACAGAAGCATACGCCGCACTCAATAAAGCCAACAAAGCATTTCGTCAGGAATTAATGACTCTCACGGCCAATGCCCCTGAAGGGGAACTTTTGGATGAAAAAATGAAGGAGAATGCCATTGGCATCATGGAGTTAATTCCCCTTAATAAAAGCTCTGTCACTGGATTCAAGAAAACTTATATTCGTTCTGATAAGATCAAAGAAGGTTGGCGCAGATATAAGCTGAGTAATGTTGATAAAAAAACAGGTGAAGCCAGCTTTATTAAGTACCATGACAAAACTATCACCGTACAAGATGAGAATGGTAAAGCTGTTAATAAAACGGTGCGCCAGGCAAAAATAGACCCCCAGGAACTTAAAAAACAGCTGAAAGAGGCCTCTGTTAAATTCAAATTTGATATTTGTGAAGATAGCAACATTATTGTCAGCGATTGGGCAAAAGAGATGAATAAATCGCTGTCCTGGCCGAAGGGGGGGAATGCTGATGAGTTCGTCTATCATCAGTATGTTGATATTAGCGCTCAGGCCCAGCTCATGCGATTCAGCCATGGCGCAGGGTTATCCGCGGAATTTAATCCACTTCAGGGTAAGGTAGAAGGGAAATTAGAGGGGCACGCCAGTTTTGCGTTAGGTGAAGCGAAAGCAGAAAGCACTTTATATGTTCCGGACAGGTTAGGCATCAGTCTGCTGTTTCCGGCGAAAGCCGATACACCGCAAACGCCAGGCGGTATCTGTAATATGGGGGCGCTACGTTTTGCCCTGAAAATGGTGTTGTCCGGCAGTGTCGGAGCCAGTGTGGCCGTTGAGGTTGGCGCGACGCTCGACTGGAGCGGTGAAATGGGCAAAGGTTACGGTATTAAAGGCCGTCCAGCGGAGCTTCCCCCGCCGCCGTTGCCGGGCAAACGAAAAATTAATTTACATATGCCGGAAGCACCTGAAGCGCAGGGCGGCGGGGAAATTGGCGCTTTTGTGGGTGCCCAGTTCGGGGGCAATATCAGCGGCGCCATAGAATGGTTCGACCCACATCCTGACGACACGCCTCCCGCTAACGTCGAGAAGACGGACGATAAAACCATCGTTAGTAAAGAACGGAAATTTGCGGCAATTGCGAAGCTGGAAATGGGCGTATCGCTACAGGCGGGGGCTGGGGGAAGCGCGGTTTTTTACGTTACCTACATCCAGGGGCGTTTTCGTATTTATTGCAAAGCGGCATTTTGCTGGGGAGCCGGAGCAAAGGGGAGTCTGGGGTTTGAGGTTGATGGCGGCTGCTATTTTGCCTTTATGAAAAGCTTTATGTACATGCTGCGCAACGTTGATTATCAGAAGTTAGTCGACATGATGGAATTAGACGCCTTTCAGGCATTGTGCGCCATCCCCTTAATTATGGCGGCCCGTGGTGTCCAGGCGGCGGTCGCTATGGCCGATGAGGCAATGGATATCATTACCCAATTAGGAAATGATCTAATAGAGGAAAATAACCGGGTTAAGCTGATGGAAAGTGTGCTGAATAACCCGGACCAGTTTAAATACTCGCCACCGGAAACCAAAGGCGCACTGATTGCACAGTTAATGGATATCAATTGGGCGGACCCTCTCGACCCGCGAAACCAAAACAATAACCCGCTCACGTTTAATTCCTGGAAATTAGGGCCAATGAAACGCCGTAAGCAGGCCATCTTCCTGGCGTTGAAATGGGTGCAGAGTAAAGCCGATTACGACAATGTTATGCAGCATGTTACTAAAAGTCCTGGCAAGGGAAAAGGTGACCGTAATAAAAATGAACAGACGGTAATTACATTCCTTTCCGACGGTGAGAATGATTCTGTATTTTTTGCCCATTACGGTAAGAAGCTACCTGAGTTATATAACAATCTTCCGGAGAGGGTTTCACCAGAAAAACCGTTTAAACCTATACCCGATGAATTAATGGATCGGTATTTAGCGTTGATTGACCAGCAGCAGACATATGACCCCATGAGTGATAATGGACAGACCAGAACGGTTTAATTAAGGATATCAAAATGAATAAGCAATACTGCGCCGCGCTATTAGTAACAATAGCATTTTGTAATGGCTGTGATAACAGCTCCAGTGCGGAAAACCAGCAGCTCACTCAGGCGCTGGTGAAGCGCTCGCTGGATAATATGGTTCCCGTCGCGGGCGGTGAGTTTTTAATGGGGGACTTCGGCCCGCTGATTGGGGAAAAGCTGCCCTTCAGCTCGAACCAGGATGATAAATACCTGCATAAGGTCAGGCTGAATGACTTTATGATTGGCAAATATAAGGTCACCTATAAAGATTATAATGAGTATATAAAAATCACTCATGGCAAAAAGCTTACCTATGTATTTGGTGGGAAGTTACTGGCGGATGACGTTCCCGTCAGCATCCCCTGGCAGATGGCCAAAGACTACTGCCTGTGGCTGGGTAAAATGTCGGGTAAACGGATGGATTTACCCACCGAGGCGCAGTGGGAATACGCGGCCCGCTCCCGGGGACAGTATTTGCCCTATGCCACCAGTAACGGAAAAATAGAGCGCGGAGTCAATGTTCCCACCTTTGATGAAAGAGCAAAAATGAACGATGTAGGGATATCGATTTACCCGGTCGGGAAATATCCCCCCAATCCACTGGGATTGTATGACATGGGACTAAGTGGCCAGGAGTGGGCTAATGACTGGTATGCGGCGGACTACTATGCGCACTCGCCGGTTGATAACCCGCAGGGACCGGAGAGCGGCGACAGGAAGGTACAGAGGGGCTATCCGGGCGGGGATTATCAGTATGCCCTGACCATGTTTCGAGAGTCAGATTTCCCTTCTCCGCTTTTTGACGGGCGTAAGGCAGAAGATCATAGATTTTCCCCTAAATATGTTTTTCGCTGCGTGGTGAATAACTGATGACGGCGCATATTCTGAAACTTCTCACCCCGGGGATATTTTTGCTGGCGCTGACTGGCTGTGATAACAGCTCCAGTGCGGAAAACCAGCAGCTCACTCAGGCGCTGGTGAAGCGCTCGCTGGATAATATGGTTCCCGTCGCGGGCGGTGAGTTTTTAATGGGGGACTTCGGCCCGCTGATTGGGGAAAAGCTGCCCTTCAGCTCGAACCAGGATGATAAATACCTGCATAAGGTCAGGCTGAGTGACTTTATGATTGGCAAATATAAGGTCACCTATAAAGATTATAATGAGTATATAAAAATCACTCATGGCAAAAAGCTTACCTATGTATTTGGTGGGAAGTTACTGGCGGATGACGTTCCCGTCAGCATCCCCTGGCAGATGGCCAAAGACTACTGCCTGTGGCTGGGTAAAATGTCGGGTAAACGGATGGATTTACCCACCGAGGCGCAGTGGGAATACGCGGCCCGCTCCCGGGGACAGTATTTGCCCTATGCCACCAGTAACGGAAAAATAGAAGAGGGACGCAATGTCCCCGCCTTTGATGCAATAGCAAAAATGAACGATGTAGGGATATCGATTTACCCGGTCGGGAAATATCCCCCCAATCCACTGGGGTTGTATGACATGGGGCTAAGCGGTGATGAATGGGCTAATGACTGGTATGCGGCGGACTACTATACGCACTCGCCGGTTGATAACCCACAGGGACCGGAGAGCGGCGACAGGAAGGTTATGAGAGGATATTCAGGAGGAGATTATCAATATGCCCTGACCATGTTTCGTAAGTCGAATCTCCCTTCCCCACTTTTTGACGGTCATATAGCAGAAGATAACGAATTCCTTCCCAATTTTGGCCTTCGCTGCGTGGTGAATAACGGATGACGGTGCATATTCTGAAACTTCTCACCCCGGGGATATTTTTGCTGGCGCTGACCGGCTGTGATAACAGCACCAGTGCGGAAAACCAGCAGCTCACCCAGGCGCTGGTGAAGCGCTCGCTGGATAATATGGTCCCGGTTGCGGGAGGTGAGTTTTTAATGGGGGACTTCGGTCCGCTGATTGGGGAAAAGCTGCCCTTCAGCTCGAACCAGGATGATAAATACCTGCATAAGGTCAGACTGAGTGACTTTATGATCGGCAAATATAAGGTCACGCATAAAGATTATAATGAGTATATAAAAATCACCCATGGAAAAAAGCTTACCTATGTATTTGGTGGGAAGTTACTGGCGGATGACGTTCCCGTCAGCATCCCCTGGCAGATGGCCAAAGACTACTGCCTGTGGCTGGGTAAAATGTCGGGTAAACGGGTGGATTTACCCACCGAGGCGCAGTGGGAATACGCGGCCCGCTCCCGGGGACAGTATTTGCCCTATGCCACCAGTAACGGAAAAATAGAGCGCGGAGTCAATGTTCCCACCTTTGATGAAAGAGCAAAAATGAACGATGTAGGGATATCGATTTACCCGGTCGGGAAATATCCCCCCAATCCACTGGGGTTGTATGACATGGGGCTAAGCGGTGATGAATGGGCTAATGACTGGTATGCGGCGGACTACTATACGCACTCGCCGGTTGATAACCCACAGGGACCGAAGAGCGGCGACAGGAAGGTTATGAGAGGATATTCAGGAGGAGATTATCAATATGCCCTGACCATGTTTCGTAAGTCGAATCTCCCTTCCCCACTTTTTGACGGTCATATAGCAGAAGATAACGAATTCCTTCCCAATTTTGGCCTTCGCTGCGTGGTGAATAACGGATGATGACGCATATTCTGAAACTTCTCACCCCGGGGATATTTTTGCTGGCGCTGACCGGCTGTGATAACAGCTCCAGTGCGGAAAACCAGCAGCTCACCCAGGCGCTGGTGAAACGCTCGCTGGATAATATGGTTCCCGTCGCGGGCGGTGAGTTTTTAATGGGGGACTTCGGTCCGCTGATTGGGGAAAAGCTGCCCTTCAGCTCGAACCAGGATGATAAATACCTGCATAAGGTCAGGCTGAATGACTTTATGATTGGCAAATATAAGGTCACCTATAAAGATTATAATGAGTATATAAAAATCACTCATGGAAAAAAGCTTACCTATGTATTTGGTGGGAAGTTACTGGCGGATGACGTTCCCGTCAGCATCCCCTGGCAGATGGCCATGAGCTAAACCGACAAACGGGGCTATATTAAATGAATATTAACGTTGAAAAATTGATAAAACAGTTAGGTAAGCCGTACTTGAATATTTTTGAAAAGGATTTAATTCCCTATAAGACTAAACCATATGGTGCTATTGATGATGATGAGGCTATATTGAAAATGAAACGTGAAGGACTATTTTTGGTCTTTGCTAATAAACCTGATATGGAGTTTAGAGAAATATCGCTAAAATTAGAGGATGAAGGGAAAACCGACTGGGTTTTCCCTAATTGAATGCCATTTGGTTTGGAGTCTGTGATGACCCAGGAGTGGGTTCGTGCACGTTTTGGGATGCCAATGATTTATGTTGATGCGAAAGTCGTAATGACTCTCTATAGGGGGGTAAAGGAATTTTATTCATTATTAGTTTCTGACCAAAATATAGTCGCTTCATTTAGTTATAATAAAGAGTTCTTTGTGGAAAGTGTGACGTTTTACCCACTGGAACGCGCCAAAGAAATCCAGGTGGCACTGGAGAAAAAACGACTTGGTGGGAAATGATTGTAAATTTTGAAAAGCTGATAAATAAAATTGGAGAATCATATCAGAATATTTATGATCAAGGTTTAATTCCCTATAAAGCAAAGCAAAGCAAAGCAAAGCAAAGCAAAGCAAAGCAAAGCAAAGCAAAGCAAAACCAACCAAACAAAATCAACAGGTACCAAAATATAGCTGTTTTATTTGTTTATAATTCTGATCTTTTTGTTGTTAGCATTACTTTCTATTCTATAGAACATGCAAAAGAAATTCAGGCGTCCCTCGAAAGAATAAGGTTATCGGGAAGTTAATATATTATATAAAAGTTATTAACATAGAAAATACTACCTCATGGAAGAGGTGTGAACGCAGTGGGGAGAAGGGTATCATTCACTGGGTTTCAAAAATTAAAATTGATTATGGTTATATTTGATTTTAATAGAACTTGGTGAACAGGTAAAACTGGTTTATCCGGATGGCTATGTCGAATACGGCAACCCTTTTACCAGTTTCGAACGGCTGCAGAAAATCAGCCGTGAACGCCAGGTAGCAGTAAACTAGCATTAGCACTCAGTAGAGACTATTGGTAAAAAAGTGTAATAATAAATTTAACTTGGGATGATGCCAGACATTGCTAGTCCCTCAATTTTTATATTCGCCCCAAATACAATTCTTATCTTGAATGATTGGTGTGGTTGTCTAATCATTATGAATAACTTTATAAATTTTAAATGCTTATCTTATTAAGAGGTTAATTATGTCAAAAGGTTTTGTTTTGCTTGGTGATAAAACGACTCATGGTGGAAGTGTAATATCTGCGTCTTCCACGATGTTTGTCCAGGGACGAAAAGTAGTACTTCTGGGGGATATGGTTAGTTGTCCGATACCATTCCATGGTATTAATCCTATTATTGAAGGTTCGCCAGAATGGTTTTCTGATGGTGTACCGATAGTTGTCGATGGATGCCATAGTCTGTGTGGATGTCAGGTTATTTCAAGTGCGCCAGAAGCATTAATAGGGTGAAATCATGGGCTGGGAACGCCATAGAATTATCACGCCCGTAGCGCCTGAACCTCTTTCTCTCTGGCGATGGGCACTGGCTGGTATATTATCAGTAATAATAAGTATCTTACTTTTTGTATTGCATGCAACAGAACATCTATTCTTTATTAATGATGTCAACATCTGGCTGGTTTCACTCTTTCCAACGTTCCTGTGGTTAATAATTGCCAGTATTAGAGCATATTTATATGGGCGGGCGCTTGAATATTATGAATTTTTGCAAAAAGAAATATTGATTTCTCAGCGTGAATGGCAGTCCTGGGGGCAGCGCTCACTTGTCGTGATGAATAGCTGCGTAGTGTTACCAGAGAAAATTACCGTTTCGTTTATTGCAGGTAATCCCACAAATATTGAGAATAAATGTGGTTTAGCTCATCGTATTGACTATTTACCTAATGTCAAAAATCAAGACAATGCAGTGACTGTTTTGCTGAACAGTATTGCTGAATCTCTGAGTATATTACCGATAGCCATTCCTTTGCATGTAACACTCATCACCGATGGTTCAACGGAAGAACGGCATTTACTGCAAAATAACTTTCATAGCATCTGGCAGACAAGTTTCCCAGGCAGGCCACAACCTTCCTCTGTACGAGTAGAAATGGAATTTCCTTTTTATCGACTGGAAGCGAACCTGAAAAATGCAGAAGTCAGGAGCGATCTTGTTCTGGTTTTACAATTTAACGGTTATCAGAATTATTCTGATGGAATGGCTGTCTTTCTTTTAACCAGTGATGACGTAGCGCGTATTTATGGGCTCAACGGTAAGTGCCATTTTCTACGTCCAATGCCTCTGGATAAAGCGTGTTTACCTCAAGATTTAACCACCTTTTTTACTACTCAGGTAAGCGCGATAAATACAAAAACATTGTGTCTGATGGCCAGTTAATTGATTTGTTGAGTGCACAACTCTACCCAATTGGTCACAATCATGGCGCTCATTGGCAGGTTGAAAACAAAATTATTCTTGAAAGATTTATGGGGATCCCCGGTCCATTTTCCGGTTGGCTATGCGTTGGCGTGGCGGCTGATATGTCAAAGCATAACTTAGAGTCATATTTAGTCGTTTCTGTTCAGGAAGAACAACCATATATCTGCACCGTTTTACCCTGGAGCAATAATGAATACGACAAGCCATCTGTGGCGTAGGGGAAGTCTGCTTGTTTTAATTGTGGCATTTTTGGCGGTGCTGACATGGCTGGTTAGGCGCTATGGTGATCTCCTGGGGGCTGATTCACTTACGAAAAAAGTTATCTTAGGTATATTGACGGTAATTTTGATTATTGCTGTTCGCTGGTATCCACTTATCAACATTTATGCCAAGGAGCACCTTTTTCGGGTAAAAGAGGAAAACGATGGAGTTTTTCCGGACAAAGAGTCCCGAATAGAGGAACCGCCCTCCGGGAATATGCTGATAGGAGAAATTCGTGATGTACTCAAGGCAAATTACAGTTATCGCTGGCGCGCCAAAACGCATATCCTGCTGGTAATGGGGGATGTCATTCAGGTTGAGCTACTGGTGCCAAAACTCACCTCTCTGCGCTGGGTTGAAGGGGATGGCGTGGTGTTAATCTGGGGAGGTACGCTCACTGAACCGCCAGATGTTTCGTTGTTTGATGCGATACGCAAGCTGCATCGGCGCCCGCTGGATGGGATTGTATGGGTAACCCCCACTTTTCAGCACCAGGATTCATTGGTTCAATCGGCACCTGTTGTCTCTTTAACCGCAGAACAAATAGATAATGCTGCCCGCCATCTTCAGGCTGTTTTTACCACGCTTCGCTGGCGAGTGCCGTTATACCTCTGGTCGCTGCATGGCGCTCAATTCGTCCGGGATGACGTAACCTTGCACTCTGCGACATGTTTGTTCCCTGCAGGATGCACCACGGCTTTATGTCGTTCGCAGTTGACCTCGTTGGCAATGCAGATGGCGGAGCAGGGTACGCAGCAGGTTACGCGCAATATCCGTGATAACTTCTTACTGAAAATGGCGAATGCGTTCACGCAAAACGCAGAAACCATCAGCGAATCGTTGTCCACTTTTTTCAGCCCGCATCGGCCTCTACCGCTGGCGGCGGTAATCATGAGCCAGTATGCGGCAAATACTTCATCGCGCGTGGCGCATGCCTGGATGCGTGATGAGTGCTGGCGCGCGCTGCTTGATTCGCTCCCTGCGTTACCTGCTGAGCTAAAGGCACAGCGCACAGGCCGTTCAGGGATGCGAGTGCTGGCAGTCGGTACCGCTGGTTTGATGCTGCTATGGGGCGCAGGAATGGTGGTCTCTTTTCTGGCGAATCGCAATCTGATCGGCGCAAGTCTGGATCAGGCCAGGCTGGCAGGTGGTGCGGATGAACCGCTCGCCGAGCGTCTTACGGCGCTGTCCGCGCTTCAGCAAACCCCAGGCATGCTTCGCTGGCGTCAGCTGAATGGGGCACCGTGGTACTACCGCTTCGGCTTAAGCCAAAATGATGCTCTGTTGGATGCGCTATGGCCGCGTTATACGCGTATCGCTATTCCGCTCCTGCGTGATGAAGCCGCGCAACATCTCACTCAGGAATTAACGGCGTTAACTCGACTGGCTCCAGACAGCTCACAGTTTGTCGCTCGGGCAAAGATCGCCTACAACCAGCTGAAAATGTATCTGATGCTCTCCCGGCCTGAGCAGATGGATGCATCATTTTTTAGTCAGGCGCTGATGCAAGACTGGCCGGATCGCGCGGGTATTTCGCGCGCATCATGGCAGGGCGTTGGGCCAGGACTCTGGCAATTCTGGGGAGAACACCTTCAGGCGCATCCTGAATGGAAAATAACAGCGGATAAAAATCTTATTAACCAGGTGCGAACGCTGTTAATTCGTCAGATGGGGATCCGCAATGGCGAAGCTGCTCTGTATCAGAAAATCATTGAACAGGTGACTCCGCATTACACCGAACTTCGTCTGGAAGACATGACCGGCGATAAGGCCGCCCTTGAATGGCTGGCAGGCGGGCGGATGCTGGATAGTCTGGCACGTTTCCCCGAAGTTTCACGGCCTGACACACAGCGGATCGCCGGTGCGCTGATGCTGCTGGAGCAGCAGTTTAGTCAGCGAGAGGAGAGCATTCGTCCCGGGCTTGGGGCACTGTATAGTGCGCTGGAGAATCGTCTGGCACAGTCTGGCGGCGCTCAGGCGCTGGTTCCACAAAATGTCAGTCCGCAAGCCGGTCGGCACAGCGCAGAAACTCCCGTCCTAAAAAGTATTGCCTCTGGTCGTGAGCTGCTGGAGCAGGCACGGGTACTGGCGAAATACCTGAGCGATCAGCCGGACGGCTGGCTGGCGGCGCATCATTTGATGAAAAGCGTGCGGCTCGATACGGTTAACCAACTTCCACCGCCAGATGGCGCCGGACGTACACGCCTGGTACCCCCTAAAAGTGATTACCGCGCCCAGCTCAAGCGTCTGTATTTACAGCAAAGCTGGACTGAACTGATTGAGCTAACTGACAGCTTATTTGCTGAGGGAGTGAATCATTTCTGGCTGGACGTGCAGTGGTATCTTCATCAGGCGTTAACCAGGGCGGGATCGCCATGGGATAAACATGCCGCCATTATCATCAGCGATTTGAAAATGCTGCTGCATCGGATGCCGGGTCTGGAAACGCTGGCATTTAATGACGGAACGCCCTTTGCTGATGACGTCACGCGTGAATGGATAGCCCGTGACGTGTTGCAGGAAAGCGACTGGCAGACGGATAAAATCGCGGCGGCCTGCGTCGGAGAGGATGACGATATCCTGCTGCTTGAAAGCGAGGCCCTGACGCTCGCGGACAGCGAAGGCATTGAAGCAGCGCTCGCCTGGCTTCAGGCTCGACCTGGTATTATTTCATGTCGACAGCGTTGGTTACGCCAGCTGTTGATGGCCCGTCTGACGGAACAGTGTGGGCGCAACGATCTCGCGCTGCATTTGCTTGGCGAGTCGAATACGACTGCGCACTCTCTCACTCTCAAACAGTGGGAGCCTGAACTGCTGTTTGAAGTCAAAGCGCGACGGCTAAAGCTTCTGCGTTTAAAAGCCAACCGTAGTGAAAGTGACAAAGCGCGTCTGACGGCAGAGATGGACTCACTATTGTCCGGTTTGGTCGCCATTGATCCCGCCAGAGCCGCCGTCTTGTGCGGCTAAAACCAAATAAGCGAACTGTAAAATGGAAGATTTAACTCTGCGTTATTATGACGCGGAAATGCGTTATTTAAGGGAAGCGGCAAAAGAGTTTGCGCAGGCGCATCCGGATCGTGCCGCCATGCTGGATCTGGACAAAGCCGGTATCGCCGATCCCTATGTGGAGCGGCTGTTCGAAGGTTTTGCATTTTCGATGGGGCGGTTGCGCGCAAAAATAGACGATCATCTTCCTGAATTTACCGAAGGCTTGATGAGTCTGCTATGGCCACATTATTTACGCACTATTCCCTCCTTAAGCATTGTCGAACTTTTACCGGATACTGATGTGCTGAAAATGAGTGAACGGATTAATGCGGGGTTTGGCGTATTGTCCCAGCCCGTCGGTCCTAAAAAAACGGTATGTCAGTATCGTACTACCCAGCCCGTCACGCTCAGCCCACTGTCTGTTACGGCGGTGAATATCGATGCCGAACCTGACGGACGCTCGGTCATCCGTATGCGAATAAAGTGCAATCCACAGATGGACTGGTCGCAAACCGATCTGACGCGTCTCAGCCTTTATCTGAGCGGTGACGCGCCGGTGACCCACGCGCTGCACCTTGCTTTGACAAAGCGTCTGGCCTCTCTTTATTTGAGATTCCCCAAAAGCGTAGAACGTATTCGACTGGAGGGTTTCTTTTCTCCGGGCGGATTTGCCGGAGAAGACAGTTTATGGCCAAAAGGCGATACAGCGTTTGGCGGCTGGCAATTATTACTTGAGTATTTTACGTTTCGCGAAAAATTTATGTTCGTCCATCTTAACGGCCTGGAAAAGATATGCGATCTGACGAATACGCGCTGATCAAGCCATTGCCGCAGGTGTTGACGCCTGAACAATTGTCCACATTGAAGCAATCCTCAGATTTGGGAGAGCGGAAACAGGAATTTTTCGCCGCTGCGCAAGGGCAATTGGATGTTATATCCCGCCAGTCACCTCTGTGGTCGAGGGAATATGCTGCATCATTAGCACAGCAGTTAGCCACCCTGTGGCCGGAAGAATCGCAGACTACGGAATTCACAAGCAGATTACAAAAACAGTTAACCACGGAAGCGTTGCCGGAAAGCGCACTGCAAAACTGGCATCAAGCCCAGCAGGGACTGGAAGCGTTAACCGCTCAGCTAAATGCACTCGACGAGCGCAAAGGGAAATATCTGACGGGGTCTGAGCTGAAATCAGCCATTTTCACTATTCGCCGCCAGCTTGACCAGGCACCGCCTACAGAAGAGTTATTACGTCAAATCGATGAGGAATTAAGCCTGCAGGGGAGTGTATCACCTACGTTGTATCAGCAGCTCGATATGCGGCTTAATCAGCTTCTTAATCGCTATGCGCTGCTGAAACAAGATGCTATCCGAGGGAGATAGCACTGGAAATCAGCTATCTAAATATCATTAAAAGAATCAGCGCTTTCACTGATTCTGGCTGATGGCATGAGAAAGATTCCCGGCGATTCAGAAGGTTGGGGCAGTATCCATCAAGTCCTGAGCTATGCAGTTCTTTGCATACTTGCTTGATATGAGCATTCAACCGAGAAATTTCGTCAGGGATTATCACTGGGCGTAAATTTTACAATCTCCCTGAATATTTCACTGCCAAGAATCTCAAGCTGATTCATCACCTCATCACTGGCCAGTTCCATTCTTTTTAATGCCAGGGACATATGCTCGTGATCGCCCGAAACAGAATACTCGACTGCCAGAACGCCGGAGTTATGTAACATTTGATGAGGTTCCTCGAGGTTTTTATATCCGGGCAAATGTGCGTAACATTTTCCGTTATCGCCGTAATACCATTTCCCCAGTCTGCATTGACTGTATGATGTCAACGCTTCATCTAATTTATTCTCTGTAAGTTTTTTATATAGATCTATTTTCCATATAACATGGTCCATTTTAATGATACTTAAAAATAGTAAATTTGATATGTAATCAATAATAGATTTCATTGCGGCTGATTTTCAATTACGCCTTTAATAGAGCAAACAACTTCGTTTATATGTTCAGTTATTCTTGTGATTATTGCTAATTGCGCTTCGATAGATATATCAACCGTGGATCCATTGTTCTGGAGAGTTTCTGTTTGCAAAAATATATGGTTAGTGCATGTTTTGACATTTTCAGCCAATTGTCTAACTTCTTTAGAGATAACGCTGAATCCTCTTCCTGCCTCACCCACTCTAGCGGCTTCAATCGCTGAATTTATTGCAATTAAGTTTGTATGATTGGCAAATTTTTGTATGTCTTTAATTGCATCATTAATTTCAACCAGTGATGACTTTAGATGAGTCATTTGTTTTTTAATTTCTGATGATTCTTTGCCTGCCTCGTTGAACTCAATCACGAGTGATTCAAGAGAATGCATGGCTTTATTATTCTGTTCGTTTAATTCGATTATTTTATCTTTTTCTGTATTTAATTGTTCATAAGTTGAAATTAACGAGGTTCTTATCAGGTTCAGTGTCGATATGCCAGAAGTGAAATGATGGCAGATAATTTTACTATAATTTTCTGTTTTTTGTTCAGCGAGCGAGGTCTCAGCTTCGATGATGTTGGAGGATTTGTTGTAATTATAGCTATTATTTCTTTTGGCAATCTTAGCGATGATTTTCCTGATCATATCATCAATCCTTTTAATAATATTTTTAGGGGGCAATGATTTTATCCGTTTATCGCTTGGGTTATAGCTTTCGTCAATATGTTTTTGGTTAATTTTATTTAATATATCATAATCTCTTGATGTTTATTTTGTTAAATTACTGTACGGAGTGGGATTGTATTTGGTCGTCCTAATTCTAAATTTAAATTTTGCTCTATTAATATAAGTGTTATCTTTCATCTTAACCAAAATATTCTTTCAATATATCTACGTAGTCTGGCTATGAAGATGGATTGCAGCATTTTTTTATAAATTGAAAGAACGCGGGAAGTAGCCAGATGTGACGATATAGAACGATTACATACGCAAAATTGAAATTTGATAACTGCGCGTTAAACTTCAATATTATTAATGTGTTTATAATAATGTTGAAATCCTGACTAGTAATAGACTTTGATGTGCAATCACAGTGGTAATCATGGAGGGATTTTGTTTCATAAAATAAAAACACCCTAATAAGGCCTCGTTTGCATAGCATCAAAATTTAACGGTTGAACGGATGTTTTTACGTCCATTTTAATTATTTCTGGTGGCTGACCGTTTACGGACTCGTAGTGAGCACCAGCACTGGTTAAGACCAAAACCCCACCTGTCCAATTTGATCAACCCGCTGACAATTATTTTCACAGGGGTTATTGGTCCCGTAGTTCCAGCTTCCCCCTGAAGACATTGATTACGCCACGTTCAAATACCTCACCTTTGCTCTGATGCAGTTGCTCAAACGTGCTCAGGATATTCTCTTCACTGACTGATGGTATATCGTCTTTTTCCAGACTGTTGTACCACTATTCACAGACAGCTGCATCCATCACACTGAGCATGCCGGATTTATGCCTTTTACCCGAAAACAGTTTCAGAAAATGCAGGCCATGCAGTCCCTTCGTGCTGGACAAAATCGCCTGCTGATTAAACTGAACAAGCTTTTTGAACGCGGCACCATTTTGCCACTGCAAGTGGTCTATCTGGATAAAACTGTGCCTGGCGCCGCTTGATTTTGATGCGATACAAGTTGGTATAACACTTTCGCTGCGTTTGCCGCCACAGGTTCATTATTAGTGCGGCTGATATGGTGTGACGTTAACCCGTAGTCTTGGCATTATCGTGAACCCGTATGCCCGGCGAGGGCGACGGATGATACACAGGTCAGACTAACAGCGTGCGCTGATAATAATATTTTTAAGTAATCTTACAAATGAAAAAATGTTTTCTTATGTTTCAGGTTTTATCGCAATTTAAAATTATTATGCTAAATAAAGCATTAGCATGTCGATTTTAGTCTTTGAGATATTCTGTCATTGAACAAATAATATGTTGTTATTTTTTAAGCAAACGAGAAAACGATAAGCATATTTTTCGATACTCAAAGCGGAAGTATTCCGTATTGGAATATTTATATTCGTTGATTTTTGTGAGGTCAGTTGCATAACATTCTTTACTGTATTTTAAGGAGATGTAATGAGCAGCACAAAATTAACCAATATTACCCGCAGCCGTAAAATTGTAGACTCATTGTTATATCAATGTGACATCATTATAAATGGCGATAAACCTGGCGATATAAAAGTCCATAACCCCCAGTTTTTTAAACGTGTTTTAAAAGAAGGTTCAATGGGATTAGGCGAATCCTACATGGATGGATGGTGGGACTGCGAGTATCTTGACTCATTTTTTTATAAATTATTAAACAAGCGAATCGATAGCAAAGTTACGGGGAACTTCCATGATGCGGTTTATTATGTTGTTTCCAGGATAATTAATTTACAGTCTATTTCACGTTCCCGAAAAGTAGCCAGAGTACATTATAATCTTGGCAATAATCTCTTCGAATCGATGCTTGACCCATGGATGCAATATTCTTGTGCATATTGGAAAGATGCTTATAATCTCGAACAAGCACAGGTTAAAAAGTTATCGTTAATTTGTGATAAATTAATGTTAAAACCAGGGATGAAGGTTTTAGATGTTGGTTGTGGGTGGGGCGGGTTAGCTTCATTTATAGCTAAGAAATATAATGTTTCTGTAACAGGAATAACGATTTCGGACGAACAAAAGAAACTCGCTGAAGACAGATGTGATGGATTAGATGTCGTGATAGAACTCACCGATTATCGGGAGTTACAAGGAAAGTTCGACAGGATTGTATCTGTAGGTATGTTTGAGCATGTTGGATTGAAAAACTATGATATATTTTTCAAAAAAATGCATGACATCTTAACAGATGATGGATTATTTTTATTACATTGCATTGGTAGCAATCAGTCTGGAGGTGGGGTAGATCCATGGATAAATCGCTACATTTTTCCTAATGGACGTCTGCCTTCCATACAAGAAATCGTATCATGTACCGAAGGACGTTTTATAATGGAAGACTGGCATAATTTCGGTGCAGACTATGATATGACATTGATGGCATGGGACAAAAACTTTCTTGATAACTGGGAGTATAACAAAAAAGATTATGATGAAAGATTTTTAAGGATGTTCCATTATTATCTTTGTTCTTGTGCTGGTGCATTTAGAGCCAGAGAAATTCAGTTGTGGCAAGTATTATTTAGTAAGAATGGAGTCAGAGGCGGACTTCGTGTAGCTCGATAGATTGAATCAGATGTAATACAAGGTTAATATGAATAATACTTATTATCGTTCAATGTTTAACAACTCATACCAAGGGATGGTGGCGTTAGCGACGCTTTTTGATGAGCAGAGTGTCAGCTTTGCTGCGTTTGCACTTGGTATAAGTCAGCCATCAATGAGTAAGTTATTAATGGAGATGAGAAAGGAATTCAATGATTTATTATATATTAAATCAAATAACGTTTACACATTGACGCCAGTGGGTGAAGTATTGTGCTCACTCGTAAAAAATACTATCTATGCAAACCAGTCAATCTTAGAGCAATTAAAGAATGGAGTTAAAAAATCATATAATATAATTTTACCACATTGGTTTAATTTGTACGAAGCTCCTACGTTATTGCAAAAGATTAGAACAAACTATACTGATATTTCACTGAACTTCTACCCACCCTATATCTCTGGTTCTAAAGAAATTCTTGAGAATTTGAAACAAGGAAAGATAGATGTTGCCGTCTGTCATTTCTTTCATGATATACCAGCAGGTTTTCACTCTAACATTCTTGGTTTCTCGGAATTGATTTTTCTATGTAAGAAAAATAACAGCCTGTATGCGAGTGAAATCGATCTTGAAAAGATATGCTCTGCACCACTTCTGGTATACAACATTAGCCCCTATTTATTCAATAGTTTTATTGAGAAAAATGGAATAAACAAAAATACGTTAAATATTCTTATGACGGTGACAAATAACTTTAGACAATGGATTTCGCAACTAACGGACGACGATGTAATCTTAGTTACACTCAGAACGACAGGTGAAGAATTACTGAAAGAAGGAGAATACCGAGAGATCAAATTAAATAATGCAACATCATCTTATGCGTATAATCTTATGTGGCATGAAAGGTCGACAAAAGATCCCGTGCATACTCTGATTCGCGCAGCCATAGTAAATATGAATGGTAATATAGACCTGGAGCATTAATAAATACAATGTCAATTTTAAATTGATGTTGGAAATCATTTTCTAGAGGGTATAGTATGCCATTAACAATCAGTGGATATAGAACCTTTTCTCCATTTAATCCTTCAATACTTGGAGCAATGAGGCAAAGAGCCTATTCTCTTAAAGTTATTGAACCTACGGGTAATGTGATATCTTTTAGTAGTCTCAGTACTTTTTCTAAATTCTTGGGGAAAAATATTTCTTATTTACGCTCACGCGCAATATATGCAGAAATGTTTGTTGGTGATAGTTCGGAAATTATATGGCTCGATGAAAATAAAAATCCCTACACCCTTATATTTACACGAATCAAATAGTTATCATTGTTTTCTGTTATAATATAATCATTATAGCTTCTCATATTATGAGTTTGCTATTATTTAAAATAAACAGCCAGTCATCGCTCCTGATATTAAAATGGATAGGCGTTATTCATTTTTGGATTAGATAACATATCCTATAGGTTGATAATATTAGGATGAATTGAGTTTGTTTTTGTTTAGAAAGGTAATAAGGTTCCCTGAATATTTTATAGATGCTTCTGTTTCGGCGGCCAGTGAATACTCATGTATGCACTGGCTGCTGTTATATTAATGTGTTAACAACCATATTATGCATATATGCAATCATTCCGACTCTCAGGTTTGTCTTCTGAGCATAAAGGTAACTCTTCCCCAGTAAATAATTGCGCGATGTAAACTGCCACCAGGCACTTCAGAGTCACTCTCATATATTCTTACCCTTTGCAACTTACACAGTGATATAGCATTCCCACTTTACTTCATCACAATAATGCTCACTACTGCGATATCATGAAGATTGGGATATATGTAACGACCAGATTTTAACGCAAAACGCAATTAATATCACTAATGGAACTACGAGAGCATAAAAACCAATATATTTATTCAATATTGCAGTAATAAAAGCACCAATAAAAAAATGTAAGATTACCAGGAAGTAATGTAAACTTTCAAATTTTAAATTTGTTTTTTCTTTGCTTTTATTTATCAGAAGAGATTGACATAATTTCGTTATCATTAGTATGTAAACTGATGTCACAACAGAAGTTGATGTTGGAAATTTGGTACCACCGTTTTTAATGATGAAATTTTGAATGTACATAAAGACAAGGCCAATTGTAACTAATGGCATTACGTTAATAGTCGGATGACTTAAAAATAAATTATTTACAATCATATAATTTCCCAGAAGTATGAATGTAATCATCAAAAAACAATTTAACGTAAGGCTTATAGCATAAACATGCCACTGACTTTTTATTTTGCTGATGTATTTATATTCGATAACTTGATGGATCGCACTTATCAAAACCCATATGACAATAATTAAAATATGATAAACAGATTCAAAGTCAAAGTTAAATTTTACGAGTGAAGTTATTCCAAAAACCATGTTTGATGTCATAAACCCTATCAAAGCTTTATATAGATATATGAAGCTCATAACTTCCATACAACCACCTATGTATGACATCAAATAGTGGATCTCATGGTTTGTTGAACGATATATTTTGATATTCATATTCCTCACCAAATACTTGATATTCTTAACTTCATAAAAAATCATCTAATGATAACTCCGGAATGATATTAATTATATCATTTGTTTTATAAATGGTGGAATATTAATATTCCTTGTTCCAATACCTGCTTTAGTGGTAGCGTCAGGTTGTAGAAAATCAATACTGTGTAGAGGTGTCGGAATATGATCAAAACAGCATATATTGTAGAAGATAATGACAAAGCCAGTGTTCTAATAGAACACTCAATTATGAAATCATTTGATGATTCTGAAACAGCAGCATTATGGGCATTTTCGTTAGGTTATAGAGTTTACAAAAAAAGCGTCCTTCATGGAAAAGACTTTTGGGTTAAATACACACCATCTTTCCACAAGGGCTAGATAAGATTTATTATCCTGTGATGTATTCTTGTATAATAAATTTATTGTTTGCTTTGGTCAATGATGTGAAATTTATCTTTCATAGCTTTTTTGTAGTATTTTAAAAATTTATTCATCTTATTTTTATGAGATGAGTATAAATGTTGATGTTTATTATTCCCCCCTTGATAGTCTTAACCAGACGGTTGATATCATTAGTTTCCGTATATTCATTGAGAGGTTTTATCACTGGCCTCTCAACAACCACAAAAATATTTTTATGCTATTGATTTAATTAATATGGTGGATAGTTAAACAAGCCATAATGACGACATCATCGCTATTTTTTTTCATGGGAATATTCGTATCAGCTAGCAGAATATAATACCCCCTGCATATATTGTGGGCCGCCAGGACTGAAAAAATACCTTCCAGATGTATTTCAAGCAAAAAAAAATCCGGCACGGGAGCCGGATAAAAAGTAAGATAATTATAATGGGAACTATAGATTTGCTTGTATTGCATACAGCAGATTATCTCAATTTACGCCAAGTGTCCGCATAACTTTTCTCGCAATTTGTGTCATTTTGTTTCAATGCCATATATAAGGAGAGCCCTGAGAATCTTTTTAAAATAATCACCATTTCAATTCATCTTCCTTCTAAACCACTCCCTCAGTCCATCTTATATTTAACCACCTTAATTACCAGTATATTTTTATGCCGATTAGGGCAACGAAAATGTTTTGTGATTTAAGTCACTTTTTTGTTAATTGGTGATTATTTTGTCATATTTGTATTATCGATCTTATCATCTGATTTCATATTGTTTCATAGATCATAGATCTGACATTCGTATCAATATTGAGAATTTATTTTATTTTCTGCTGAATATGAAAGAAATGTAGATCATAGATCTGTTTTAAATTGATTTGGCAGATCTCTATACTGGGTATTAACAACCTCAACGGAGTTTATTGCTTTTTCCGCCCCCGGCGCGGAAAGGACTTTTATTTACATAAAAAGGGGACCGACGGCCTATGGATACCTCCCGTCATCAGTACCGGCGGAGTTTCGCGCAGGACCTGCAACGACTCTTTCCGGGGCTTACGGTGAAATACACCGACTACTATTACCGACTGACAAACCGCTTTACGCACGATGACCTTATTTTCCTACATCTGCAGGAACCACTGACGGAGTTGACTTTGCACCGAATGATGGCCCTGCGTCGTCGTCAGCCGCCACCTGTATTGTTTGCCGCCCTTATGGATCCGGCTGATGAGGGACGTCGCTGGTTTGCCCGGATATTAGGCTGCGAGATTGTGAATGCTGCCAGCAGTTTCCCTCATATTGCTCTGACATTGAATGCCTATGTCACCGGAGGCGCAGAGCCAGTAGACAGTCCGTTGACCTCACTTAGCGAAGCGGAGTGGTTATCCCTGAAACAGGCGATGTGTGGAATGGGTCTGGGTGAGATTGCACGCCATTACGGTGTGACAACCTCTGCTGTACGTCAACGCGTACGCCATGCGCTGGACAAGCTGGGGATGCCTGGGCGTGTTATGCCGACAGCAATGTTGACACCCGTTACCCGTAATCCAGCCAGCCACCTGACACTGATGGAACTCAGTACTGCTGGACTGAATGATGCGGGCTTCCCGGATATGCAGGAACAGTCCGTACCGGATCATCCTCAGGGGCGGGTCTACCCCTTGAAACTGGCATCAGGTGTTTTCTGAGCCTTCGCTCGGCCAGAATATTTCCGGCTGAGTTTATGTAATTTCATTCCCTTTTTTCGCGCCGCGTCGCGAAAGGGATTTGTGCAGCCTTTTTTCAGACAGCAGGCCGTTGGCAGCGTATTTACGAGGATATTTATCGCATGAGCATAAGGGTGTTTTCCCGTTGCAGTTTACTGTCTTTACGCCCGGTTGCCTTGACCAACCGGGGGATCTTTACCGCCTATTTAGGGCTGGTCGTTATGGTCTTTTGGTCAAATCCTTTTTTCGGAGACGCTCGGGCAGCTCTGCCTATTGAGGGACAAGCTGTCAGGATAAAACCCCAAATCCGTGATTATAAGGTGACGCTGGGAGCGACACGGGTGATATACGACCCGGATAGCCGCGGGGCTGAGTTGTGGATAGAAAACAGTCAGGATTACCCGATGCTAGTCCAGTCCAGAACACTTGATGAAAACCAGAAAGAAAGTGCTCCCTTTGTGGTGACACCGCCGTTGTTCCGCCTTGACGGTAATCAGCGAGGTCGCCTGCGCATTGTACGTACGGGTGGGGAGTTTCCGTCTGACCGGGAGAGCCTGCAGTGGTTGTGTGTTAAGGCCATTCCACCGTCAGGCGGTGATGCCTGGTTGAAGGAGAATAAGAAAGCTGGCGAACCAACCATGCCCGCGGTGGGAATTCAGGTTTCGCTGAACAATTGCATTAAGTTACTAACCCGACCAGCTAGCCTGCATGCCACACCGCTAGATGTGGCCGGTGGTTTGAAATGGCAACGTGTGGGTAATCAGATCCGCGCCCGGAATGACAGTCCTTTTTATATCAACCTGATTTCACTGAAATTAAACGGCGCAGAAGTGTTACAGCCGCACTATATCTCCCCTTACGGCGCGCAAACGTTCAGCGTGCCGGCCGGAGTGGCCAGAGTGAAACGGGTGCAATGGCAGATTATCACTGACAACGGTGGTCAGGGACCAACTTATGATGCCGCCATTAACTGACAGGAGTTCCGGACATGCTGCATTTCCGTCTGTCCTGTGTGGTGGCGCTATCTCTGTCAGGTATCTGGTCCGGTCAGCTCCTTGCAGTACCGTATACCTTTGATCCGTCAATGCTGGACGGTGGTAACTCAATGGTTGACCTCTCTTTGTTTGAAGAGGGGGCACAGATGCCCGGCATCTATCCGGTCAATATCGTGCTTGGCGAAGAGATAGTAGATCGTCGGAACCTGGCCTTTCATCTTCAGCGCGAGCCTGACGGAAAGCGTTCCCTGCAACCCTGTCTGACGGTGGAACAGTTATCGCGGTATGGCATTCGCACGGAGAAATATCTAGGTCTGGCGACAGGAGGAGGAGAAGAAGGTGGCGTGCAGTGTGCACGAATAAACGCTATCCCACAGGGCAGTATGACGTTCGCTTTTTTCCGCCAGCAACTGATTATCAGCGTTCCGCAGGCAGCCCTACGACCCCGTTTTGACGGGATCGCCCCGGAGTCGATGTGGGACGACGGTATTCCTGCGCTGATGAGCGGTTACCAGGTTAGCGTCAACCGGTCACAGCAGACCACGGGCGCAGGCAGCCATATGGATTCGGCTTATTTGCGGCTGACCCCCGGAGCCAACCTGGGCCCCTGGCGGCTACGGAACATCCTCAACTGGCAGCGAAACGGGCAAAGCCCTGGACGCTGGGAGCGGCAGCAGAGCTACGTAGAGAGAGGAATAATTCGGTTGAAGAGTCGACTGACGCTGGGAGAAAGCGCTACCCCGTCGGATGTGTTTGACAGTGTGCCGTTTCGCGGCGTGATGCTCGCAACGGATGAGGCGATGATACCGAGTGCCCTGCGAGAGTTTGCGCCAGCTGTGCGCGGGATAGCCCGGAGTCCGGCGCAGTTGGAGATTCGCCAAAACGGGTATCTGTTGTACAGCCGACATGTTGCTGCTGGGCCATTTGCCGTCACAGACTTGCCCGGAATGATGGGCAGTGGTGACTTGCAGGTCACAGTGGTGGAATCCCAGGGGCCGACGCAGCGGTTCACTGTGCCCTATACCGTACCACCAGTGGCGCTGCGTGCTGGCTATATGAAATACAGCGTGATGGCGGGTCAATACCGCTCCTCAGCAGAAACGGCGGGAGGAGATAGCGGGCGTTCATCTCTGGGCCTGGCGACGCTGATGTATGGCCTGCCGTCGAACGTAACCTTGTATGGCGGGATGCTAGGCGGAGAACGGTACCAGTCCGCATCCCTTGGCGCGGGGCTGATGCTGAGTTATCTGGGCGCGGTATCTGCAGATATCACAGCCACCCGGGGACGATTCCGTGACGGACGGCGTGAAGAGGGAACTGCAATACGGGTGCGTTACAACAAATATCTGGAGGCCACAGGAACAGGTCTGTCGGCTAGCAGTGAGTGGTATCCGACCGGTCGATATCACACGCTTTCAGAAGTGATGGACGATACCCGGGGGGACCTGTCGCCGTTTGATGACGATTTTGGGTGGACGCCACAGCACTTTTCCCCGCGTGACCTTCAGGGGCGGCGTTATGCAACCACCATGCAAGTTAGCCAGACGTTGGGCGAACTAGGGACAATATATGCGTCTGGAAGTCGAACACAATGGCAGGACGGGGAACATGAGGACACGTTGAATACCGGGTATGGCTATAGCTACAGCTGGCGGTACATCAGCATGAATCTGAGCGTCAACTATGTGAGTACCCGTAACCGGAGGGAGAAGATGATGGCGCTGTCAATGAGCGTGCCGTTATCACATTGGCTGGGAGGGTCGCCTTCGGCGAATTATCAGGTCCGTTCCGGAGATGGACAAGTGATCCATTCGGTGGGTATCAGCGGGAGCGGATATGACAGTCGTCTGAACTGGGGTCTGAGCCAGCAGATGTACTCTGGTGGGGAGCGCACGCAAGATGCGGTCCGGGGCCTCAGTGCGGGTTGGACAGGTGGATACGGCAGTGTCTCGGGAAGTTACAGCTACAGTCGCAGCCAGCGTTACATGAGTGCAGAGCTAGACGGCGGAATGTTGATACACCGCCACGGTATCACGCTGGGGCAGACGCCTGGAGACACGACCGGGTTAATAGAAATCCCAGGAGTCGCCGGGGTATCGGTTGGCTATATGCCTGGCGTGCAGACAGACCTCTTCGGTTACACCACAGAGAACACCCTTGCGCCGTACCAGATAAATACAGTCAGTCTGGACGTGTCGACGTTGCCGGAAGATGCGGAGGTGGGACAGACGGATGTGAAGGTGGTGCCGACCCGTGGGGCGGTGATTCGAGCGCATTTTGATCCACGGATAGGCGCCCGCGCACTGATAACACTGACCCGAACTGACGGAATGGCGGTGCCATTTGGTGCATTGGTTTCCCTGGCGGGGACAGCGACAGTAGAGAGCGGTATCACGGGTGACGGCGGGACAGTGTACATGAGTGGATTACCGCCATCAGGGAGACTAACAGCGAGCATGGGAACACATGCCTGTGAGGCATTGTATCAGTTACCAGAAAAACCGGGTGGTGGCGGAGTGTACCGGCTAAAGGCGGTATGTCGAGAGAGTGACCAAAAGGCAATAACGGGAGGGCAGAAATGAGATTCGCGACAGGCCAACTGGTCGCCTGGGGGTTACTGACCGCGCTGCTGCTGGCGATGCTGCCAGTTCGCGCTGAAACGGTAAGAGTGGTACTGCAGATGACCCGTCATACCGTGGCTGGCCCGGTGCGGGCAGGGACAGTACTGGGGCGGGGAGAAATCCGCAGTAGTGTCACGCACAGCGGGTATGCGCTGTGGCTGGATAATGAAACGGACGGCGACCGACCGGGATGTTACCGGCTGACGGGAAAGACAAAGAGAGCTCATGTCGTGCGCGTGTGCCTGTCGGGTGACGGGTGGTACGCCGGAGATATCAGTCCGGAGCAGCGATGGGTGTACCCAGGCAGCGACAAGCAGGCCAGCTTCATACTGGTTTCGTCTGTTGATCAGACGATTCCTGCGGACACGTATGTGATCCAAGTAAAAGGCGATCTGCGCCAGGAATAAGGCACGTGACGGGCGTGCGAGGGCTGGCAATAGTCAGCGCGTTCATCCCGTCAAATAACGTAGAAAACAGTAAGCATACAACGTAAGGAAAACAGAGATGAAAATACAAAAAACAGTCATGGTCGTTGCACTTCTGTCAGCAGGTCTGATGAGCGGTATTTCGAGCGCCGCGACCTCGTCTGCAGTTACCTGGAACCAAGTCAAAGGTGGAGAACAGTCAGTATTATGGGTAGTTAATAAACCGATCGCTTTCTCCTTTACGGTAACCCCCAGCGATATTGTGAGTGTGGACATTGCTGGAGTAGTTAATCTGGGAACCGGCGGCGTTGGTAACTACACAAATGGTCCTCAGGCGGTTGTGGCTACTGCGAAAGGACAGACGTATACAACTTTCCCCGGTGGTAACGTAAACCCTTATGCAGTGGGTTATACCATGCCTGACGGGACAGGGCAGTCATCCGACGAAGCTATGATACTGATATGGGCACCGACTGGAGGCGGTAAAGCACACGAGTGGTCCAAAGCGAAAACCGGAGATGGGGTCGAGACAATTTTCAATAAAGATGAAGCAGGAAGCATATCGGGAATGCTGTATGACATGTCAGGTTCTAGTCCTAAGATGATTACGAATATCGATAAAGTCAAATCAAAGAGTTTCGTTCTGAAACTCGACGTCAGTGCAAACAAGGCCTGATCCCGAGTTAGCTGATTGTCAGTCTGTCGGGCATTTGTCCTGATGGTCCGGGATAAGCATCCTTTACCGGGCCATCAACAGGAATATACCACTGGTCGTATTTGACCAGCCTGCTTACGATGATCTTCTTTCCAAATTTACACGGGCTATTACTTTTGCAATCCCGGCTCATCCGGTAAAACGATTTTGCTGATTCCATTGACTTTTGCCATGGCGGAGTAAAATAGTTTTTCCCATAAACTGTTATTTGCCTGTTACCCACAGCGACTGAACCTGAAGGACCTGGAGCCATTCATTTGTTGGTAATGATTCCCCGAATTTACCTGGCTCCCGGTCAAGGAGGTGACGTATCAGGGGATGGGGGCGGCTTCCGATGAACAGAGCAATTACAACGGCACTGGTATCATCCGGCAGTACGTTAAAAAAGACATCAGCGATCGGGAATACCAGACATGTTGCCAGGATTCCCATTGCTGTTGATAGTATGAGTATTTTTCAGTTCGCAGGACCACCTTAGCCCTTCCCGTATCTGAGCATACGGGAAGGATGACGGAATCAGCGTTTTTTGAAGGCGGTTTTACCGGCAAAGATAGCGGCGTCACCTAATTCATCTTCAATACGCATCAGTTGATTGTATTTCTCAATGCGTTCCCCGCGGCTGGGGGCGCCGGTTTTCAGATGACCGGCTCGCAGGCCGACAGTCATATCCGCAATGAAGCTGTCCACAGTTTCTCCGCTCCGGTGCGAAATAAAGGTTCCCCAGTTGTTATCCTGACACAACTGGACAGCTTCAATAGTTTCACTCAGGGTGCCTATCTGGTTCAGTTTTATCAATGCGGCATTGGCCAGGTTTTCATCGATACCTCGCTGGATATATTTCACGTTGGTCACAAAGATATCATCCCCAACCAGCTCAACTTTATCGCCGAGCGCGCGGTGCAGGATCTGCCAGCCAGCCCAGTCGTCTTCCGCCAGGCCATCTTCAATCAGGACAATCGGGAAATCATTCACCAATTGCTCATAGTAGCGGGTCATTTCGTCGGCGCTGAGCCGGGCATTTTCGGTACGCAGGATATATTTTCCATCGGTGTAGAATTCACTGGAAGCCGGATCCATACAAATAACGATATCTTCGCCCGGGCGGTATCCCGCCTTGTTAATTGCTTCCACGATAAGCTCCAGCGGCTGGCGATTTGAGGAAACAGCCGGTGCAAATCCTCCTTCATCGCCCACACCGGTGGATAAACCTTTTTCCAGCAGAACCTGACGCAGGGCCTGGTAAACCTCGCTACCCCAGCGAATAGCTTCACGTATGGAAGACGCCCCCCACGGTGCAATCATAAACTCCTGAAAATCTGCACCTTGCCAGCGAGCATGAACCCCGCCGTTAATGATATTCATACAGGGAACTGGCAGCAGATTCGCGCCGACGCCACCCAGATAGCGGTAGAGCGGGGTCGAGGAGAGTTGAGCCGCCAGGCGGGATACTGCCAGCGACACGCCAAGGATCGCATTGGCGCCCAGGCGGCCTTTGTTTTCTGTGCCGTCAAGGGCGATCAGGCAGTTGTCAATTTCCTTCTGGCGGCGTACATCGTAGCCCTGCAGAGCATCGTTAATTTCGGTATTGATACAGCGGACCGCATCCTGGACGCCTTTACCGCCAAAACGGGTCTTGTCACCATCGCGATGCTCGATGGCTTCACGGGAGCCGGTGCTGGCACCGGAAGGAACGGAGGCCCGTGCCATACAGCCACCCACAGACGTCACTTCAACCTCTACGGTTGGGTTGCCACGGGAATCCAGAATCTCTCTTGCGACAATACGTTCAATTTCAAAATTCATAAGTTTGACCTTCTTTTAAGGGGTTGGAATATGTTTAATCAGAACATCAACAGAAAGGTGATTGATGAATTCAAAAGAAAAGGAGGAAAAAAAACCGAACAGGTGATTTTTATGCCCCAGCATGACCAGGTCGATATCTTCGTGCTGCACAACGGCTTCGACGTCACGGAAACGATGAATGCTGACGATGGACCTGACTTCGATATCAACACTGCTGGACTCCACCAGGCGGCTCAGCATTGCTTTTGCATCAATAACGTCTTGGGATTGACGATCTTTGATTAATGAATCACTGGTGTAATCCAGCTCTCGGTAGTCAGCGCTGAGATGGCCGACAGTAATACGGGTCCCCATCTCTTTTGCCAGACCTTCTGCCTGCTCAAGCAACAGCAGGCCGTCAGTTTCATTTTCTACAAGTAACAATGCATGCCGATAAATTTGCATAAATCACCTCTTATAAGAAGCGATGCGGTCGGTCAGCCAGGGGAGGATTTCTTTTTTCCGGCTTGTCATGCCGGGCAGTGACTCCTGGCGGGAACCTGTCAGGCTGCTGTCTGAAAAAAACAACACGGAGTTCCGGCTGGTGATGTCTGTCACCATCAGGATCACCATTTCCTGCGCACTGTTCTTGCTGGTTTTATCTATTTCCTGCAGCAGCGCAGGTAACAGGGGAGTGATATCAGCCATGTTGCGTACCTCAATTTGTGACAACAACAGCGGCACATCATGGATCCGGTAATTTTTGGCGTCACGGTTGAGTAATGCTAATGCGGATTGCCCGGCTATATCTGTTTTGGCACGCAGCAGTCCGGCCACAAACTGGCCATAATCGATGTCGGCGATTTCCCGCAAAACAGCTACGGCTTCCTGATCCTGGATGGTGGTTGTGGGGCTGGTCAGCGCAACGGTATCACTGAGGATCGCCCCCATCAGTAGCACAGCCTGAGCGGCCGTCACCGGCATCGGAATGCCATGCTGAAGGATCGAGAGAATCACGGTTGCGCAGCATCCTACCGCCCGCACCCAGACATCCGGTGGATTGTGAGTAATGAGGGTGCCAATACGATGATGGTCAATGATGCCGATGACGTTGCTGTCCATCAGCGAAGAGGGCCCTTGCTCCGCATCTGTAAAATCAACCAGCCATACGGTTTTATCAGTCAGGTCGGCGGTGAGTAAATCGGGCTGTGAAACACCTGCGACGTTTAGGATATATTGGGTCTCTGGGGTGATCTCTCCAAGACGCCATGGGGTTGCAGGACGACCTGTGTAATTAAGCCAGTCAGCCACAACCAGCGCGCTGCAGACAGCATCACTGTCAGGATTTTTATGACCGAAGACATAGATTGAATTCTCTCTTTGAGAAGAGAGAGATTTTGCGGTAAGCGGTAATATGGTTTTATTTTGCATAGCGATACCTGACATACATGCCCGTAATAGGACTAATTTAACTGTATATCAGGCGTCATCATCCGGTATTGAAAACACCGGCGGTTGGGAAAGGTGGAACACCATCACCTTGTAAAACCATCTTATATGGGGCTTTGTATTAAATCAATATTAATTGTTGCGCTCTGATTTTGTGGTCATTCTGAATCGCCACGGGTTTAACAGACACCTCAGAGTCATTTAAGATGACTTAAAGAGAGGTGCCCAGGAGCGAGAACCATTGAGATGGATGAGTAAAAATATGTTCCCGTTGTCGGGAATTTTATAGGGTTTTACGTCGGTTTTGCGGTCCGGATTTTTGCGTCAGCCAGTGCGATAACAGTGTTGCTGAGTGATTTGAGGATACAGAGAGTTATTGAATCAGACTATATCAGGGCTTCGACGAGTAATGCTTTCCAGTTCATAGCCAGCCCCTCTCCGCGAATGAAAGCGTCTGACCACCGCCAACGACGATGTGATCCACGAGTCGGATGTCGATTAGCTCCATAGCTTTCTGAATGTTCAACGTTATCGCTTTATCCTGAACGGATGGCTCGGCGTATCCGGATGGGTGGTTATGGGAGCAGATTATGGCGGCGGCGTTGAGCTTTAGTGCCAGATAGCTTGCGGTGTCCTGCGGTGAAGCCAGTGTGTCGGTACGATAGAGCCGTTGAGTGAGGATTTCGCGGGCTTGATTAATGATGTCATCGTGCATGATTCAGCCTCCTGTGGTGATTTGCACGTTTCTTGAACCGGGAGAGGCTGGGGATGTTGGAAACGGCCCCGAAAGGAGCCGTTGTGGTGATGTGTGGAATTACCAACTGGTATCAGCGAGTGGCATAAACGTAAGCGATTCCACAAGATGGTTTGCAGTATAGGCTACTTGCATTGATAGTGGGATGTGGAAGCCTTCAAGGGTGTAGCGTTCTTTCATTCCAAACTGAAGGCCGCCGATTATTTTCGGGGGAACCGACTTATCCGGTGCGTCAAATTGCTCATGCATCCAGCTAAGACTCATTTCTTTTTGTAGTGGTGAAGGCAATTCATTTGGGAATCGCATTGAGGGTTTATCCTCGTCCAAAAGCGTGAGTGTCACACAGAATAGTTTCCGGGATATTCGATGGAATGCGAGATAAACGCCTTCCTTGACCATGTCTAGCTCAAGAACGGGATCGCCAGAATCACCTGTTGGCTTAGTTTTGTAAGGGATCAAGCCTTTTTCGAAAATATCTTGATAGGTCATACCGATGCTTCTTAGTAATGCCTCTACATTAACTGTCATTTTTTATATAACCCCACGCTCTCATTAATCTGATGCAGCTTTGCTCTTGCTTCTTCTAATTGTTCATCTGTAGCCCCGTACTCTTTGAGTGCTGGTTTTTCAGCGTCAAAGTTCTGATCTGCTGCGGCACGAAGATCATAGCTGTGGGCAATTATCTTTTCAGGAGTGTTTCGCCCCCCGTAAGTTTCGCTATCATTTCGATGTACTTCCTTAGGAACACCGATAGCAGCTACTCTTTTAGAGAGCTTTTTCAACTCTTTTGGGCTTAGTTCAGGGTGTAATCCCTTGTAGTGAGCTTTTACTGCGGCAGCAGATGGAATGTGGTCCACTTCTAACTCACCTTGTCGCGATCTGCCATCAAAATCACTGTATAACTTGACCTCAAGGAATTCCACCGGGGGCTTGCTGAGGTAAATGTAGATCGGCGGGTGGAGGTTGCCCGGAAACACCAGAATGTAATCCCGGAAGTCCTTTTCTTCTGGCGGTGGCGTGGTGGTGATGGTCACGCTCTGAATATCCGGGTGCTCAAGCCCCGGTATCGTCACGGTTCCTGCCTGTGGACTGTTATTCCCTGTGTTCCAGCCATTTTGTGCCCCCGGCGTGTTTGCTGGTGTCCAAGTGATTAACGGTTTATCGCTTTGCTCGTCGCCCCAGAATTCATAGCTGCCATCGGTCTGCTTCTCCAGCATTCTGACTCGCACCTGATCGCGGCCACTGGCGGCAGTGGTGTGATAGCCAACCGCTTTCAGTCACCCACTTTCCTCGTCGGTGATCCAGTTATAGCGGACGCGGGTAGGGACGGTGCCCTTGCTGTGAGCCACTTCCAGCAGGTTCAGAGGCGTCAGCAGGTCGCTCTTCTCACCCTTTAGCTGTGACTGAGCGATAGCCCCCATGACCACGAACGGCAGGTTCATCGCCAGCCGCCCGCTCCAGACTTCGGGGCCGGAGAGGCGTTTCATGGAGTGGGTTAAAGCTGTAGCGGCATCCTGACTGGCTTTTGCGGTTGCTCCTCCCGCAGAGGCAGTCATCCCGGCTTCGGCGGTCCCAGCCATGACTGGCTGCGGGGGGAGGTGCATCGCTTTCGCTTCACCAAAGAAAAAGCCTGTAACTTTATCGAAGAGTGATTTCTTCGGTGGCTCTGGTGGCGGTGCAGTTTTCTTTTTCTTCGCGGCCTGAGCGCGCTGTTCCGGTTCCGGGGCGGGCTGCGATGGAGTGGACTGATAGAAACTCATTTCCCCGATGTTGTCCTGCGGCTCTTCTGCCGTTCCGGCGTCAGTATTGCCAGTACCACGCAGGACAGACTTTGCGAACACAGGAATAGCGACTACAGCGGCGGCGGCAGCTATTTTGTTAATGGGCCATTCCGCTGCCCGCTTGCGATGCTCCTCAAAAGGATCGCTCGGGCTATCTTCCACCCAAATTGTCGTACTGCCCAGCACCTGATTGTTTTTGCAGTTACAAAGTACCTGATCGCCTGTGGCTACGCAGGGTTTGTCTTCGGCGAAGTAATACGCAGTGCCATTGATCTGAAATGGCCCGTTGCAGGTTTCTTTTGGGCACCATGCCATATCGCCATTCAGGGCAATATTCCGTTCTTCAATAATCGTCGAGGAAGCTGAAATCACTTCACCGCCGCTCGTGGTTTTGTCTCCAAGCCTTACCAGAGCTCTGGTCATAATCCCTCATGAATCATATTGATATCGTAGGCATAACACCCAAAAGATGACTAAAGCTAAATCAATCAGAGTGAAAAATGTTCGGCTTGATATAGGGATTGTTGTTGAGAGCTGGGGGTAGAGTTAGTGCTGGTGGTTCGCGTTTGACTTCAGACCGGACAAAGACCGGATATAGCCGTGCAGTAATGAATCTGTCAGCCAGGTACTCATGTGAAATATAGTGTCGATTGGGGATTTGAAGTCTGACAGACAGGGCTATAGCGACCAGAGGGGCTGGTAGCTGCTCAAGAGAAATGCTCATGCTGGATGGTAGAAGCAGGGCAGGAGCATCAGCGGGCATCTCGACCAGATATCTACCGGAACCCCAAACGCAAAAAACCAGCCCTAAGGCTGGTTTTTCTAAATAGTGGTGCCGGACTCGGAATCATATCCATGATTAACATGCTGTTTGTTATTGGTTTTGTTGATATTTCTTACAAACAGCACCCCCACTAAGGCCCCCATAAAAAATCGCTTTATTTTTGTGATGATTATCACGAAAAATCGTTGTTAAAGGGTAGGGGCTTCGTTATGTGTGGAGTCAGGTCCACACATAACGGCTTAAGGTCCACATATAGCGGCACATAACGGTTCGAGGTCCACATATAATGTCCGGTACTCCACACATAGCGGCGCTAAATAATCCATGCTGCATTACGCAGGCAAAGCTCCATCCCCCTTCGCGTTGAACATCTTCCAAACTTACATTTGATATGTTGGAACAACGTTTTTTGAGATAATCAAAATTGGTGTGTTTTCTAATTGATAGATTCTATTAGTATTTTTGCTATACTTTTGAGATACCGTCATGCACCAGTTGAGATAACTAAACATCATGGCTCAATTTAATCACTTTGAACTCTCGCTTCTGAACCCCAGCTTTGACTCCCCATTGGTCGACGCGTTGACGGAACTGGAGATCCTCCGGCATCTGCGACTGGAAACCGACGTTCACCCCATCCTTTTTTCGCAGTTAAAGGCCGTTTTCCACATGCTGGAGAGTCTTGGCTCTGCAAGGATTGAAGGAAACCACACCACGCTTGCCGACTATGTTGAAAGCAAGGTGGAAGGAACGCAGAATTCGACGGACCAGCTCAAAGAAATCAACAACATTGAAGCCGCGATGGAGTTCATTGACGAATACCTGAGTAATGGTGATGACATAACGGAATATTTTATCCGCGAGTTGCATAGTCTGGCGGTAGTCGGGCTGCAACAGGAAGGCGACAGAACGCCCGGCGCATATCGGCAACATAACGTCAGCATTGCTCAGTCTGACCATTTACCGCCGGACCATATCCGCGTTCCTGATTATATGGCGGAACTGACCGCCTTTATTAACCGTACCGATAAGCCAAAGTACGATCTGATGAAGATTGCTCTGGTGCATCATCGCTTTGGCTGGATACATCCCTTTGGCAACGGTAATGGCAGAACCGTCAGATTGCTGACCTACGCGTTGCTTATCAAATATGGCTTTAATGTTCAGGCAGGTGGCCGGGTTCTCAATCCGACAGCGGTATTCTGTAACGATCGTGAACGCTATTACGCCATGCTTTCGTTAGCTGATCAGGGAACAGAGCAGGGGCTGGAAGAGTGGTGCTTATATGTGCTTTCGGGGATCTCCTCTGAGCTGAAGAAAGTCGATCAACTGACAAACCATGCTTTCCTGAGTGAAAAGATCCTATATCCGGCTATCGATTTTTCATCGGAGAGAGGGCTGATAAATCCGCTGGAATCGAAGGTTCTAAAACGTTCTGTTGAGTTAGGAACGATAAAAGCGGGCGATCTGCGTGCCGTTTTACCTGACCTGAAGCCGACGCAGGTGACTTATCAGCTTGGTAAGCTGATTGAGCGGGGGTTGCTCCAGCCAGTAGAAGAAGGGGCGCGTACCTATACGGCGAAGTTTTCTAATTCGTATCTGATACGTGGGGTGATTAAGGTTCTGCGGGAAGAAGGGTTTATTCCTGATTTATAATGCCAGAAATATCTAAATAGATTATTAACGGTTTCCCTATCATTATGCTTTGAGAAAAATAGCAGCTGCTAATATAGCTGCTATGCCTATGGTCTTATTTTTTAGAGCTTACAGTTACTCAATTAAATTATTTTCAAGTGGTTCTGTTGTTGTGTCAACGTTATTCACCAGTAGGTTCATGTAATTAATATCAAGAAAATGACCCTGTGCAAATGAGCTGAAAATTGAAAAAATAAATGAGATAAACCCTTGAGGATATAGATGGTCATCAATAATAAGCTTAGTAAATGCTACTAATCGTTCCTCTGCGGTACGGCCATCAGAAGCATTAATAATACATTGGCAACAAGTATTAAATAGTACAATTATAACATTATCCAGAGATAATGATCGCCTTCCATTATTATGATTGGTATAAACTAAAAATAATGGTAAAGAAATGGCATGGGTAAAAAATGAACACAAACGATTAAAGTTATTGAATGGGTTAGAGTGCATTTGAAATATTTTTGTTACTAAGGTGACATGTTTTTCATCATCTGAATTTGCCAGTGCGATACAATCCTTGTAACTTATATGCATAGGAAGGTAAGTTTCTACATGGAATTGGAAATTGTTCAATTTAATAGATAGCGGTAGATGCTCCAGGAGATGGGATGTGAATAGTATCGCATTTACTATTTTTATTTCAGCATCTAAAGATTTTGTCAAGGCACTAAAGGCATCATCAATAATAAAATATGGTGTTTTTGTGAAAAGAACATATTTAATTGTAGAATAGACTGATGTGTCTAAAAACTCTTTTACATTTAATAAGATATCTGGCGTATTATCTACCGGTACTGGGTGAACTTCGCTGTATCTGAGTAAGTTATTCAGAGCTTCGCGAATGGACGCTGTTGAGCTTTGAATGTCTTCTGCCGTTATCCTAAAA
Source organism: Citrobacter meridianamericanus (assembly GCF_041320245.1). Taxonomy (NCBI): domain Bacteria; kingdom Pseudomonadati; phylum Pseudomonadota; class Gammaproteobacteria; order Enterobacterales; family Enterobacteriaceae; genus Citrobacter; species Citrobacter meridianamericanus. The sequence continues at coordinate 955,105 of NZ_CP101036.1, forward strand.
AGATGATCGTCACGCACACCGATAGATAGATAAGAAGGATTTTCAACTTCAGTTAGCCAATTATCAATACAAGCTTTAGTCTCATTTGTAATTATTAGCTTGTATCTGCTTTTGCATAATGTTATGTCTGCACGAGTTAGAGCGAGATAAATGATGCCATGAATATCCGTAATGAATTTTTCTGGATGCTCTACTTCTCCTTCAGGGAAAGATATAGATTTATTGACTATCTGAGAAGTTAATAGCTGCAAAATAGATTTTGCAGGTTTTCCTTTATCAAGCTCATTAGCTTTAAGGTATAAAGGTACATTCTGACAATTGATAATATGTTCTTCTCTTGATTGAATATCATATTGTGAGAATTCATCTTTTATTTTTTTAAACATTAGCTCTGGGTCTGAGGGAACTTCAATCCTTTTTATCGGGAAGCTTATGTCAGGTTTTTCAGAAGTAATATTTAGTGCATATCTGAATATAACGTGGTAAGGATTTAATTCTTCTATTATTTTTACTCTATCCATGACATAAACAACTTCCTCACCTATAGCTAAATTAGCAAGAAGATCTCCATATTCAGTGTGAGCAGATAATAAGGCACCCTGTTCTTTATCAGGTTCTATATCAACAATAACTTTCTCTTCTTCCTCTCCATTGCGGCTCAGTTTTATAGCTCTGATAACTTTATCTGGATATTGTGTGTTTAATTCATTTGCTTTCTTAGCTTGATGACCAACTAGAGATGAAAAGTGTGTTTGTAGAAGAATAGATGCAAATTTTTGAGGCGAGCTAATGAATTTCTCTGAAACGATTTTTTCTGAAAAATGAGGATCTACCTTATTCGAGATAAGTCTCAACAATGACAAGGTATACGTATCGAAAGATAAGAAAACAGTTTTCGGTATTCTGTCCAGAATAGTAATGGTTGTCGCTGGAGCCGTTTTTAAAGTACAACGAATCAGTAGCAGCCAAGGGTATGAATTATCAGAGTCTTTCTTAATAGCCTCTTCCAGAGCTATTATTGCCTGAGGCCAACTATTATATGCAATATCTATTCTGGCCTGAAAGATCCATGTGTAGTGATCCCATAATGTTTTATCTAGCCTGCTCAGGCATTCTGTTAATGTAGTTAGCTTTTCTGCACGAATAAGGGACTCGAAATAGGCTATAACTAAGCGTGACGGCCATAAGTTTGCAGGTAAACGAGGCTCAAGAAGATCACAACATTCTTTAGCAAGATCTAACCAGAGTAGATCATCGCATAAATTAACTAGTCCATTGCCGGAAAGAGATGTTTTATCTTTATGTGCTAATGAGGTGAAAATAACAAGATCTTCTTTGATTCTTTTTTTGTTAATGTGATCATTACTATCATTTAATAATAACTTAGCTTTCAACGATATGAGTTGGTAGTTAAAAGGCAGGTTTTTAATATGATCTTCTTGTTTTAAATCAGCATTCAGAATAAGCTGCTTTATATTTTCCTTAATATACATTCCTTTTTCTGCGGACTCTAGCAATACAATCAAGGAATTTGATGTTAACTCATCATCTTCTTTAATGTCTCGTATAGAGAGAGGCGTAGTATCATCGATTGAGAATAACATATCAACAAAGTCAGCAACAGATGAGTTAATAGCTGATATTTTATCTTTATATTTAACTGTTTTTTGAATAAGTTGGTGATGATTTGCTTTTACTAGCATAACTAAATTACTTAAAGAGTAAAGCAACCATTTGTTATCTGGATATGTTTCTGTGAATGAGAGTGTATCATTAATACAGTTTATTATTTCATCATAGATATCTTTATCCAGAGAAAGTAAATCTGTATTATGATATTTTTCTGTAAGCTCTAGCGCGGAAATATAATTAAGAAGAATTGAATTTGTGGGTGTAGATGATTTTTCAGCTAAGAGTGTTGCAAATTTTTTTGCTGATACTTGGTTCTCTACCCGACTAGCACCCACCGATATTGCATAAAGTTCATCCTCACTAATGAGAGGCCGGTTTTGGCTCCAGAACTCATTAATTTCATTTTCAGTAGCAAGGCATTGAAGATAAAACATGTGTGAGTATTTTTTCTTTGGAGACTGTGAGTATATGGCTATAGCATTTTCATGATTGTTGTTTTTAAACTCTATAAGCATAATAACAGAAAAAACAACATCTCTTAGTTTATCTGATAACTCATCATCTTTGGCAAGAGTATAAAGTTCATCAAATCCTGAGGTTAAAGCATTTTCTGATGCAAGGACTGCTGTATTCAATACATCTACAAATTTTCGGGCGACTGGTGTGGCAGGTAATTTTTCTATAGTGTCTATAATGGTCTTGGCGGTGGCTATATCGCTGTTACGTATATTTCTAAAAATATCCTCTGCAATAGGGAATAGATTTTCGGGAGTAAGCTCTGATGGGTATATTATCTTATCACCAAGAACAATGTCACCAGAACCGTGATGTGAAGGGTGCAATTCGCTATTCATTCCTGATGGCCCTGCTTTTAGTTGTTGATGATTTTATTACCATGCACAATATCGCCGCTGCCATGATGAGTACTAACATGGTTAATAGTCTGCGGTACCGTTTTAATTTCCATCAATAATCTCAGTAACTCAGGATCGTTATCAATTTTGGTTTTTATTGCTTTTCCACTTAGATCATCATTTATGTCTAGTTGAGTAATTTTATGCGCCATTATTTTCGCAGTATTATCGTCAATCAGCCAGTTTCTGAGAGTATCTTTTAACCAGACCGCGCTTATCGTTGCGCCAGTCTTTAATCCGTCATAAAGCAATCCCGACAAAATGGTACTTGTTAGAAAATCCATAGTTATTTCTCTGTAGTTAAATCATATAGATAAACTATACCTGAAGTGTATCTTCGAATACCAGATCTTGACCATACAAAAAGTGTGGATGAGATAAGTTCTTGCTGCAACTAACCAAACGCGGTACCGTTCGTATGCATCTGCAAAATCAGGTGCCGGGCTTGACCTCCTGAAAACTGTTACAGGCGACATACGACGCGCCCGCGTCTTTTTTTATGTCGTGCGAACGGCTACACCTCTATGGCGGGCCGGGCGGGGGCACCGCAAGGTGCGCCGGTTTCCTGTAACGCCGGTAAGGTCAACCTCGTCCGGTTCCGCCACCCGTGGGATTGACCTCTCCGGTGGCGGAAATATAAAACCGTTACAGGAGGCTGCCACTATGGCTACGATCCCCACTCAAACACACCCGTTACTTTCCGTTCCCTTCAATGCCGCCACGGATTTCACCGTCCTTGCCAGCCACTGCGAAAACTTCGCTGAAACCCTGATTGAAAGTAAAGATATCGCGTTAAAAATGGCGCTCTGCGGCAGACTCAACACAGCTCTGACGCTGCTCCAGCCCACGCTGTTAGACCCCGTCCCGCCACATCTTGTTGAAAGCCTGACCGTTGACACCCTCCCCGCAAACGCCCCTCAGTTTGGGCCTGAATGTACAGAACTATGTAACTACTGCATTGCCCTGACGCAGACGCTGGCGGGGCAGGGATTTTCCTCTGAAACGGAGAAATTCCTTAGCTGGTTGCTGTATGACCTGATCAATTACTTTGCGGCAGAAATGAAAGCCCCGCGTTGGCTGCGTACACCTGACGGCGTAAAGTTTATTGACGGGGTGGCGGCATGATGCAACCGGACTGGCATTCCGCCGACATTATTGCAGCGCTGAAAAAGCAGGGGACGTCGCTGTCCGCCGTTTCCCGCAGCTCAGGGCTGGCATCCTCCACGCTGGCAAATGCGCTGATCAGACACTGGCCCAAAGGTGAAAGATTGATCGCCGAAGCGCTGGGCATTGCGCCAGAGCAAATCTGGCCTTCGCGCTATCTCAGATCGCGTTAAAACAGATTCTCCTGATCTTTTGTCAGCTCTGCTGGCGGAAGATCGGGAGAAAGCAAGCGAGGCGCGGCAGTCCGTCATTCACAAAATGACGAAAAAATCCACAAACAACTCAATTTCCAGAAAAAAGATTTCCCCTTTTCATCCTCATAAACCGGGTGTAATCTCCCTCCTGCAATATGCTGTCGTCGACAGCTCCCTTTGCTTCAAAACCTGAAAGAAGCACCTGTTATCAGGACGGTTGATCCCTTTACCGGTGCAGACCTCTGCAAACACCGGGTCGCAGAACATCGCGGCGGAGGCCTGAAGTTCATACACGATGCATTCTTTAACTGCGCCAGTTCATCGGCTGTCATTCCACACAACCGGAAATCACCCGATTTCACGGCTCGCTTACACCTGTTGAATTTCAGCGCCTTTTACCTGCACCAGTCCACTGGCCGATGTTTCACCGCGCCGGAAACTTTCCGGTAAATCCAGCACCTGCTGCCACACCAGCGCCTTTACTCTTACGGGCTGCGGCCTGCATTGCCGCAAGGCTTTGCGGCCGCGTGACCGTAAACCTGCACCAGAATTGGCTCTTCCAGAGCACGACACCTGACCGGGCGTCACTTGAGTCCCGTATCACGGACGCAAGTGACGCCGTTCCACCACGCCGACGTGAGCCACAGCAAATCTGGCCCGCGCCCTTAATCCCCCACACTGATACGCCGTTTTCAGGCCGCTGTCGGTTCAGAAAAGGAGAAAAAGATCGATACCGAGGGGGCACGATGCCCCGGAGAACCTCCTGCTCACGCAGGCAGCCTGTACCGCGTACAGTCTGAAACTCCCTACACCTCAACAACCTGCCACCCCGGCGTGAAGGTATCGTTCTGGCGCAGCCACAAAGCATACGCCGGGGCCAGATTGTGCTTTTTAACAGCGGCAAGGGGTAGCTATGGGCAAATTAGGTGGTGAAATGAAGGCGCTGGCGAAAAGGGCGGGCGGCAGTTTTAAAACGGTGGATGACCGCATTCATATTGTGCAGCGGTTCAGCCGCCATTTACGCTCTCAGAATATCCAGATCCAGCGGGTGGAGCAGATCAAGGTTCGTCATATCGAATGCTACATTCAGGCGCGGCTGGCGCAGGAAATCGGTAAACGGACGCTGCAAAATGAAATGGCCGCACTGCGCGGCGTACTGCAACAGGCCGGACGTAAGCAGGTGGCAGAGCATGAGCGACTGACCAATAAAGCATTAGGGCTGGCTGGTGCATCGCGTAACGGCACCAACCGGGCCATCACGCCGGAGTATTACAGCAAGGTACTGGCAGCCGCCCGCGATGAAGACGCAGGGCTGGCGGTAACGCTGGAACTGGCAAGGCTGATGGGGCTGCGTTCGCAGGAAGCGGTTCAGAGCTGTCAGTCACTGAAAACGTGGAGGCAGGCGATGGATCGCGGCGAAACCCGGCTGACGGTGGTGTTTGGCACCAAGGGGCATCGTCCCCGTGAAACTATTATTCAGGATACTGGCGCAGTGAAAAAAGCGCTGGATAACGCCTTATCTGTCGCAGAGTTGCGTAACGGCAGACTGATTGATCAGCCCAGCCTCCAGAAGGCCATGAATTACTGGCGGGGAGCGCTCGCTGAAGCCGGATTGACGGGGAATTATACCCCGCACTCACTGCGCTATGCGTGGGCGCAGGATGCCATCCGTCACTATCTGGCGCAGGGATTCAGCGACAAAGAAGCGCTGGCGCTGACCTCAATGGATTTGGGTCACGGCGACGGACGCGGGCGATATGTGGCGCAGGTCTACGGGCGGCATGAAGAGGAATAATTTCCTGCTCTGGTGCAATCATGAAAAGGCCGAAAGGGTAAGGGCTAGCTAAGGGTAACAGCACCTGACCGGAAAAGGCCAAAAGGGCCAGAACTGGCGCAGCTAAATGGATTTTGGTGCTGGTGCAAATAAAAAAGCAGATCCGCGAGATCTGCTTTCCGGCGTGGCGCGTTAATGGGTTCAGGCCACCTGAACCTGCCTGTCGTACCGGTACGGCGCAACAAACTTCTGCCGACAGGCATCGAGATAATCCGACCACCACTGCATCATCTGCGTGCGCTCGTCGAGGTGCTCCGCCTTGTGGATATACGCCGCCCGCACGTTGTTACGCTCCTGATGGCTCATCTGACGCTCCACGGCATCCTTCGACCAGCGCCCGGACTCGATCAGCGCGCTACAGGCCATTGTGCGAAAGCCATGGCCGCAGACGTCCACCTTCGTGTCATAGCCCATCACCCGCAGCGCCTTGTTGATGGTGTTTTCGCTCATTGGTTTGCGCGGATCGTGGTCGCCGGGAAACAGCAGTTCACTGTTGCCGGACAGCAGTTTTAGCTGCTTCAGCACCGTCACCGCCTGCTTTGACAGTGGCACCAGATGTGGTGTTTTCATCTTTGCGCCACGCTCCGAATAGCGCACACCCGGAATAGGCTCACGCTGCGCGGGGATAGTCCACATTGCGCCATCCAGATCGATCTCCGTCCAGCGGGCAAAGCGCAGCTCGCTGGAACGGATAAAGATCAGCAGGTTAAGCTGTACCGCCAGCCGGGTCAGTAATCTGCCGGAATAGCTTTCCAGCCGCTCCAGCAACTCCGGCATCTTTTCCAGCGGCAGGGCGGGGTAGTGGTTTTTCGGTGGCGGCGCGATGGCACCGGTCAGATCGTTGGCTGGGTTGCTGGCGATCAGGCTCTCCTGTACCGCGTAGCGCATGATCGCCGTGGTGCGCTGCTGAATGCGTGCGGCGGTCTCCAGATTGCCTTTTCTCTCCGCCACTCGCAGCGGGATCAGCAGATCGGCGGTTTTCAGGTCAGCGACGGGGAATTTGCCGATCAGCGGGAAAACGTGCAGTTCCAGCGAACGCAGGATCTTCGCCGCGTGGTTCTCCGTCCAGCGGATATTCCCCGCCAGCCACTTGCGGGCGACTTCCTCGAAGGTATTGCCGCTTTTCTTCGCCTGCTTCTCCTGTTGTTTTTTCAAGCCCGGATCGTCGCCTGCACAGAGTACCGCACGAGCTTCTTCACGCAGCTTACGCGCATTCGCCAGCGTCACGGTCGGGTAAGCGCCAAACGCCAGCTTCTTCTCCTTGCCGCCAAAGCGGTACTTGAGTTGCCAGAGTTTAGAGCCGTTGGGCTTAATCAGTAGGTACAGACCCTGCGCATCGCTGAGCTTGTAAGGTTTATCGAGTGGCTTGGCGTTACGAATAGCGGTATCGGTGAGTGGCATAGCGGGGGCTCCAGAGTTTATCGAACCAACAGGCCCCCAATTAAGCCCCCAAAAACTCTGGATGTCAAAAAACCTGACGGGACTTTTCAGCACCATCAGGTTTCTTTAACTTACTGATTTTTTAACGTTTCAGGACGTATAGGTACATCATGAAACTAAATTTTGGTGCCCGGACTCGGAATCGAACCAAGGACACGGGGATTTTCAATCCCCTGCTCTACCGACTGAGCTATCCGGGCAACGAGGCGCATTAAACCCGATTCGCTTCGCTTCGTCAACGAAATTTCTTCAAATCAATGCAGACTGCACAATCTATCACCACATTGCTGGTATTGCACGCATTCTCAGGCAAAAAATGCTGTCCACGCGGCGGAAAGCGGCATTGCCAGCAGCAGGGCAGGAAGCATATTCACAACCGCAAACATTTTGATGCCGCAAATCCGCAAACCGGTTGCCAGTAGCAACAGTCCGCCTACAGCGCTGAAATCAGCCATCATGGCGGGCGTCGTCAGAGGCAAAATTAGTGCAGCACAGGTGGCAAGCGTCAACTGAATTGCCAGCATCGGTATGAAAATGGCAGACACGGCGATCCCTAGCGAGCAGGCGAAGATAATAGCGGTGAAGAAATCGAGAAATGACTTGGCGATTAAAATATTAGGATCGCCAGTAATCCCTTCATGGATCGCCCCGAATATCCCGGTCCCGCTGGCGCAAAACAGCACGATGATCGCCACATAGTTTTGGATAAAGGATTCGTGTGTAACGTTGGTGTCCGAGCGGGTGAAAAGCTGTTGCGCTTTGGCTACTGCGGCATTGATTCCTTTTTCCAGATGGCAGAATTCGCCAATTAATGCGCCGACCAACGTTGCCAGAACCATCACCGGCAAGTTAACGCATTTGATAACCAACAAGATACCAATTCCCAACGAACACAACCCGAATATTGAGGTCATTGAGATCCGAATACGTTCGGGTAAGTGCTGGCTGAGCAGCGCGCCGAGAACGCCACCAAATAAAATGGCGCTGGCATTAATAAACGGTCCGATTACCACATTAGCTCCTGCATACCCATTATCGTCTTGATGCTAAAGGCAATTAGCTGGGTGAAATTATGTTTCAGATTAAATTATTATGCCGCTATTTTAAGACGAAATGCTTGTTTATCTGTGAGGTTTAAGCACAGGATTTTATCTTGCGCCTGTAGGTGAAAGGTGCCATGATTGCGCGAATTTTATCCTGTCTGAATGGGGCTGCCTGGGATGATATTACTTCCCCTACATCGCCTTCAACATCGCCTTTTTGCGCGACGTTTGCCCCTTTCTGCGACTTATCTTCACGCTCTCACCATGCGGTGAGGGCAGCGTACGCTCACTGCAGGATAACAGTAAAATCAGAGGCTATCTGCTTTTACTGATGTCTGGCGGTCGGGGCTGGTAACCAGTTTGACCCGTCATTTCGTGGGCAAAGCAATGCGGCTTTGTCCGGGACTTTTGATTTTCCCGAAACGGGTTATTGCGCTTATGAAATCAATGAAAATTGCCGCCAGTGGTGAACTGGCTTCTCGTCTTTCCAGCCATCGCCAGGTGGTTTCACTGGACAGCACCGATTTTACTGACGTTGCGGCAGTCGTCATTACCGTTGCGGACAGCCGCAGTGGGATCCTGGCCTTGCTGAAACGTACCGGTTTTCATATACCGGTGTTTTTGTTCGCAGAGTCTGATGTCGATGTGCCTGCGGGCGTTAACGTGGTGATTCACGGTCAGCCTCAGGACTGGCTGGAGCTGGAGTCTGCTGCCTGTCAGTATGAGGAAGCATTGCTGCCGCCGTTCTATGACACGCTCACCCAGTATGTCGAGATGGGGAACAGCACGTTTGCTTGTCCGGGGCACCAGCACGGTGAGTTTTTTAAAAAGCATCCGGCGGGACGACATTTCTACGAGTTCTTTGGCGAGAACCTGTTCCGCGCGGATATGTGCAACGCTGACGTTAAACTGGGCGATCTGCTGATTCATGAGGGATCAGCGAAACATGCGCAGAAATTTGCCGCGAAAGTTTTCCATGCGGATAAAACCTACTTTGTGCTGAATGGGACTTCTGCGGCGAATAAAGTGGTGACCAATGCGCTGCTGACACGCGGCGATCTGGTGTTGTTTGACCGCAACAACCATAAGTCCAACCACCACGGCGCGCTGATCCAGGCGGGTGCGACGCCGGTTTATCTGGAAGCGGCGCGTAATCCATTTGGTTTTATTGGCGGTATTGATGAGCACTGCTTTGATGAGGCGTATCTGCGCCAGCAACTGCGCGAAGTTGCGCCGCACAAGGCTGACCAGCCGCGTCCGTTCCGTCTGGCGATCATTCAACTGGGTACCTATGATGGTACGATCTACAACGCCCGACAAGTGATCGACAAGATCGGTAGTCTGTGCGATTACATCCTGTTTGATTCTGCCTGGGTTGGCTACGAGCAATTTATCCCGATGATGGCCGATGGGTCACCGCTGCTACTGGAGCTCAATGCTGACGATCCGGGGATCTTTGTCACCCAGTCGGTACACAAACAGCAGGCCGGATTCTCGCAAACCTCGCAGATCCACAAAAAGGATAACCATATTCGTGGTCAGGCGCGATTCTGCCCGCATAAGCGTCTGAATAATGCGTTTATGCTGCATGCTTCCACCAGTCCGTTTTACCCGCTGTTTGCGGCGCTGGATGTGAACGCCAAAATCCATGAAGGCGAGAGCGGTCGTCGGCTATGGGCGGAGTGTGTGGCGCTGGGGATCGAGGCCCGTAAAGCGATTATTGCCTGCTGTAAGATGATTCAGCCGTTTATTCCTCCGGTAGTTGATGGCAAACCGTGGGAAAGCTATCCAACGCCGGTGATCGCCAGCGAGCGCCGCTTCTTTAGCTTTGAACCGGGCGCTAAATGGCATGGTTTTTCCGGCTATGCGCGCGACCAGTATTTCGTTGATCCCTGCAAGCTGTTGTTAACCACTCCAGGCATTAATGCGCAAACAGGACAATATACTGAGTTTGGTATTCCGGCGACGATTCTGGCGCATTACCTGCGTGAAAACGGTATCGTGCCGGAGAAATGCGACCTTAACTCGATTTTGTTCCTGCTGACCCCGGCAGAAAGCCCCGAGAAACTGGCGCAACTGGTGGCGATGTTGGCGCAGTTTGAGCAGCATATTGAGGACGATACGCCGCTGGCAGACGTGCTGCCCTCCATCTTCAACAAGTATCCGGTACGTTACCGGGATTACACGCTGCGTGAACTGTGTCAGGAGATGCACGATTTATACGTCAGCTTTGATGTGAAGGATCTGCAAAAAGCGATGTTCCGCCAGGAGAGTTTACCTGCCGTGGCGATGAACCCGCAGGATGCCAACAGCGCCTTTATCCGTGGTGATGTTGAACTGGTGCGTATTTGTGATGCCGCAGGTCGCGTTGCTGCAGAAGGTGCGCTGCCTTATCCTCCGGGCGTGCTGTGCGTGGTACCGGGTGAAGTCTGGGGCGGGGCAGTGCAACGTTATTTCCTGGCGCTGGAAGAGGGCATAAACCTGCTGCCGGGCTTTTCGCCGGAGCTGCAAGGCGTTTACAGTGAAACGGATGCAGACGGTATTAAGCGTCTGTATGGATATGTTGTGAAGTAAGCACAAAAAAAGCGGGTTACCTTTTGGTAACCCGCTTTTCTCTGCGTAAACGTTAGTGCGCGATAGTTTGGGTGCCAGCCGGAACGCGTACGTGTTTGTATTTAAACAGCGCCACGAAGGCAAAAGCCAGTACCAGCGAGTAGCCAGCGAAGATCAGCCATACGGTCTGCCAGTCGGTAATACCGTTCAGCGTATAGTGTTCAACCACTTTACCGCTCACCAGACCGCCAAGAATACAGCCGAAGCCGTTGGTCATCATCAGGAACATACCCTGTGCGCTGGCGCGGATTTCAGGGCGAACTTCTTTCTCTACGAACACCGAGCCAGAGATGTTGAAGAAGTCGAAGGCGCAGCCGTAAACAATCATCGACAGAACCAGCAGCACGGTACCGAACGGCGTTGGATCGCCGTAGGCAAACAGGCCGAAGCGCAACATCCACGCCACAATACTGATCAGCATTACATTCTTAATACCGTAACGGCTCAAGAAGAATGGGATGGTCAGGATAAACAGCGTCTCGGAAATCTGCGAGATCGACATCATCACCGAGGCGTGTTCAACGATGAAGCTACCGGAGAACAGCGGGTTGTTATCGAAGCTGTGCAGGAAGGTATTACCGAACATATTGGTAATTTGCAGCTCAGCGCCCAGCATCATTGAGAAGATGAAGAAAATCGCCATGCGCTTGTTTTTAAACAGCGCGAAAGCATCCAGGCCCAGCATGGACGACCAGCTCTGGTTTTTCTGCTGGTTAGCAACCGGAATATGCGGCAGCGTCAGCGTGAACAGCGCCAAAACAACGGACAGCGTGGCACCGATATACAGCTGCATATGACTCAGCTCGAAGCCGGAGAAGCTTACTCCCCACATCGCCATAATAAAGCCGATGGTGCCCCAAATACGAATTGGCGGGAAGTCTGTAACGATATCCATCCCGGCTGACTGCAGGCGATAGTAAGAAATGGTGTTGATTAACCCCAGCGTTGGCATATAGGCCAGGGAGTTAAGCAAGATCACAAAGAACATGGCACCAGGGGTGGTGACTTCGGCTGCGGCGAACAGCGTGGCTGCGCCGACCAGGTGACAAATGGCGTACACCCATTTCGCACTGATCCATTTGTCGGCCACGATCCCTAACAGGGTAGGCATAAACACGGCGGCGATCCCCAGCGAGCTATACACTGCGCCAATGGATGCACCATCGAATTTTAGGGTGACAAACATATAGGAGCCGAGGGTAGTGAGCCAACTACCCCATAAGCAGAACTGCAGAAACGAGAGCACTTTCAGCTGCAGCTTAAGATTCATGTTAATTTCCTCACACCGTAATGCGGATGAATGTTTTAAAAGGCACATTTGCCGGGGCTTGATGATGTGATTCTATCAACGAGAGACACTCTTTTTTTGTTACCTGTGACAAATATTTGCAAACAATTTCTGATTGCAAAGCAAAAGAGTGATGGAGTTAACACTTTACCCTCTTCTGGCCCCGTTTTCCGGGGCAGGAGAGGGGATATATTAGCGGCGTCGATATGATTTTTGTGCGGAATTGACCTTGTAAAGGTATCGGCGTGATTCAGCAGACGGATGTCGGGTGGTCAGCGTTTGATAAACGTCCCCCGGGGTCATGCTGTTGATAATATTTGCGGCCTGAATTTTATCGTTCGAGAAAACGCGTAGCACGCTGCCCGCACCGCCGTTATACGCGGTGATCACCGCATAGCGACGGGAGGTTGGATTATCAATGCCGCCTAAATAGACATTATTGAGCATTGCCAGATAAGCGGTACCGGTATCAATGTTGCTGGCCGGGTCAAACAGGAAGCTACGGCTCGGCGTGCCGGAGCGCCCCTGCGAACGAAATACATCTTTCCCGGCGCTGTGTTGCACCACCTGCATCAGCCCCAGCGCATCGGCATGGCTGACCGCATACGGGTTAAATGAGGATTCGGTTTGCATGATGGCCAGAATCAGTGACTCATCGACGCCATACTTACGCGAAGCCTGACGCACCAAGCCGACGTATTTATGCGCGCGCTTATCAAGGTGGTTCGGTACCAGATTGATTGTCACGCTATAGATGATGCGAATACCGTTGCTGCGGCTTTTCAGGCGCGTTTTCAGCAGATAGTCAGCGAAATTGGTGGCGCGGCCCTCCCAACGAATTGGCTGGCCAGTATTATCGACCACTTGCCCGTACAGGAACGGCTCTTTGGAAATCTTAATGTCGTCGACATCGGAATAGAGGTCGATAGATCCCGGATCATCGCCCATCAGCAATGTCTTGATAATCGCCCGACGCAGGTGTCCGGCGGGATCTGTCCCGGCAATGGTCTCGACGGTTATCGTGCCGTCATCAAAGTTGATATGGCTGCGGGTTTGATACTGATCGGTATACTTTACGTAGTCCTTTGGACCCGCAATCAGCACTTCCTTAAACCCCCACAGATTCTCAATGTTATGGGCAAATTGCCCCATCAGAATATCAAAACCGTTGGTATCCTTGACCCAGGCTTCGTTATAGGAATCGCCTTTTTTGGTCGAACTGGAACAGGAGATGAGCAACGGCGCAATAACGGCAAGCGCGAGAAATTTTTTCATCATTCCGGGAGTGCGTGTTGTGTTTGTTATTTGCAAGGACCAGATTAAATCGTAGGCCGGATAAGCACAGCGTCATCCGGCAACGGCTCTTATGACTCTGGTGTATAGCCTTCAATATGCACATCTTTGCCTTCAAACAGGAAATTGATCATCTCCTGCTCAAGCAGTTTACGGTGCTCAACGTTCATCATATTAAGCTTCTTCTCGTTAATCAGCATGGTTTGCTTATGCTGCCATTGCGCCCATGCTTCTTTAGAAATTTCGTTATAGATGCGTTTCCCCAGATCGCCCGGGTACAGCTGAAAATCCTGGCCTTCGGCTTCGCGTTGCAGGAAAGTGCAAAAAATTGTTCTGCTCATAAAAAATCCTCTCTATCGACCGGTACGTTAAACGTGTGTACCGGCACGTAATTGCTGTAACAAACGCTCCACGGGGGCCGCCAGTCCGACCGACGGCGGTTGCGCTAAGTTATACCAGAGCGCGTTGCCTTCATCCATGCATGAGCTGAACGAAGACACGGGAAGCCACATAGGCACAATATCTAAGTGGAAATGGCTAAAGGTATGGCGAAACGCATTAAGTTGGGTCAGATTATCTGCGTTAATTTGCCGTTGCGCCAGCCAGTTGCGCAGCCCGTTTTCATCGTCAAACTGCGGAAAACAGTATAAACCACCCCATAAGCCGCTGGGGGGGCGCTGCGCGAGCAATACTTCGTCATTATGCTGCATCAGTAAAAAATAGCCCGTCCGTTCCGGCAGCGTTTGTTTGGGCTTTTTACCCGGGTAAAGCGCCCAGCTTGCATTGGCGCTGGCCACACAGCCATTATCCAACGGACACAGAGAACATTTAGGCTTGGATCGCGTACAGACCATGGCGCCTAAATCCATCATCGCCTGATTAAATCGCTCAACGCCATGGGCGGGCGTCACCTGCTCGCTCAACTCCCACAGCTTCTTTTCGACCTCTTTTTTACCCGGCCAGCCGCTTACAGCATAACAGCGAGCCAGCACGCGTTTGACGTTACCGTCGAGAATCGGAAAATGCTGACCCAGAGAAAGAGAAAGGATCGCGCCTGCGGTTGAACGTCCGACGCCTGGCAGAGCAGCCACCTCATCAAAGGTTTGCGGGAATGTGCCGCCATGTAGCGTGACAACCTGCTGCGCGGCTTTATGCAGATTACGCGCTCGGGCGTAATAGCCCAGCCCGGTCCATAAATGCAGGACTTCATCCAGCGGCGCATGGGCTAAATCTGTTACCGTTGGGAAGCGCGCCATAAAACGCTCAAAATAGGGGATTACGGTCGCAACCTGGGTTTGTTGCAGCATCACCTCAGAGAGCCATACTTTGTAAGGCGTCTTGTCAATTTGCCAGGGTAGCGTTTTCCGCCCGTATTTGTCGTACCAGCTCAACACCTGAGCCGAGAATTGAGACGCTTGCATGATTACCGTTTCATTATTGCCGGGGGCAAGATTGCAGCACAGCGGCAACGGGGTGTAAACCGGAACTTTCCGCTGCTCACTTTCTTCCTTTACTTGCATCCGGCAACTAACTTTGGATAATGCCCGTTTTCAGTACTCAAACACAGCAGACTAAACTTTTATGAAGAACGACGTCATTTCACCGGAATTTGATGAAAACGGCCGCCCTCTGCGCCGGATTCGTAGTTTTGTTCGTCGCCAGGGGCGACTGACCAAAGGGCAGGAACACGCGCTGGAAAACTACTGGCCGGTGATGGGCGTTGAGTTCAGCGAAGAGCCCGTGGATTTCGCTGAACTGTTTGGTCGTGATGCGCCAGTCACTCTTGAAATTGGTTTTGGTATGGGGGCTTCGCTGGTGGCGATGGCGAAAGCGCGTCCGGAGCAAAATTTCCTCGGTATTGAGGTTCACTCCCCGGGTGTTGGCGCGTGTCTGGCTTCAGCGCATGAAGAGGGCGTCGAAAACCTGCGCGTCATGTGCCATGATGCCGTTGAAGTCCTGCATAAAATGATTCCTGACAATTCTTTATCTATGGTTCAGCTGTTTTTCCCTGACCCGTGGCATAAAGCACGTCATAATAAACGCCGTATCGTTCAGGTACCGTTTGCTGAGCACATCTTAAGCAAGCTGAAGCTGGGTGGCGTATTCCACATGGCAACCGACTGGGAAGCTTATGCGGAACACATGCTGGAAGTGATGTCCTCCATTGACGGGTATAAAAACCAGTCAGAGAGTAACGATTATGTACCGCGCCCACAATCGCGCCCGGTAACCAAATTTGAACAACGTGGTCATCGTCTTGGCCACGGCGTATGGGACTTAATGTTCGAGAGGGTGAAATAATGGCAAAGAACCGTAGCCGTCGTCTGCGTAAAAAGATGCACATCGACGAATTCCAGGAAGTAGGATTTTCGGTTGCATGGCGTTTCCCGGAAGGTACATCTGGAGAGCAGGTCGATCAAATCGTTGATGACTTTATCAATGAAGTTATTGAACCGAACAAGCTGGCTTTTGATGGCAGCGGCTATCTGGCCTGGGAAGGTTTGATCTGTCTGCAGGAAATCGGCAAATGCACCGAAGAACATCAGGCAATCGTGCGTAAGTGGCTGGAAGAGCACAAGCTCGAAGAAGTGCGTACCAGCGAACTTTTCGATATTTGGTGGGACTAAGTAGCACAGGGTCGGCAAATGCCGGCCCGATTTGTCTTGAGGGAAAGATATGATGCGCAAAACGCTGCTGGCGGCAGTTCTGACGTTTACGGCGATGGCCGCACATGCAGATTATAAGTGCAGCGTCACCCCGCGTGACGATGTGATTTTGAGCCCACAAACGGTTCAGGTGAAGGGAGAGAACGGCGACCTGGTGATTACTCAGGCCGGAGATATCACCTTCAATGGTAAACAGTACACCCTGAGCGCCGCACAGCGTGAGCAGGCCAAAGATTATCATGCGGCGTTGCGTAGCAGCCTGCCGTGGATTGACGACGGTGCCAGAGAGCGTGTTGAGAAAGGTCGCGTAGCGCTGGATAAAATCATTGCCAAAGAAGTCGGTGAAAGCAGCAATATGCGCGGGCGTTTAACCAAGCTCGATGCGCAACTGAAAGAGCAGATGAACCGGATCATTGAGCATCGTACTGACGGTCTGACCTTCCATTATAAGGCGATTGACCAGGTTCGCACGGACGGACAGCAACTGGTGAATCAGGCGATGGGCGGTATTTTGCAGGACAGTATCAACGAAATGGGCGCCAAAGCCGTGCTGAAAGGCGGCGGTAATCCGCTGCAGGGCGTACTCGGAAGCCTCGGTGGTTTGCAGACTTCAATTCAAAATGAATGGAAGAATCAGGAACAAGACTTCCAGCAATTTGGCAAAGATGTTTGTGCCCGCGTCGTGACGCTGGAAAACGATCGTAAAACGCTGGTTAGCACTCTGAAATAATCTTCACCTCTTTTTAACGGCACAGAAACATTCTGTGCCGTTTTATTTTGTATATTTCTGTTTTTTTGATATCCATCTCTAAGAATGACAATTTGATGGAGATATAAATCTGGTTAATTGGATGGCGTCACATTATTCATCTGTGAGATAGACATAATGCTGCAAATTCAAGTAACTGGAGAAATAACATGGAGTTTTTCAAGAGAACGGCACTTGCCGCACTGGTTATGGGTTTCAGCGGTGCGGCGCTTGCACTGCCAAATATCACTATTTTAGCGACCGGTGGGACGATTGCCGGCGGTGGTGATTCCGCGACAAAATCTAACTACACTGCAGGCAAGGTCGGCGTAGAAAATCTGGTTGAAGCCGTACCTCAGTTGAAAGATATCGCCGTGGTTAAAGGCGAGCAGGTGGTGAACATCGGCTCCCAGGATATGAATGACGACGTCTGGTTAACGCTGGCGAAAAAGATTAATACCGAGTGTGATAAAACAGACGGCTTCGTGGTAACACATGGTACGGATACCATGGAAGAAACCGCCTATTTCCTCGATCTGACTGTCAAATGCAACAAGCCTGTGGTGCTGGTAGGTGCTATGCGTCCGTCTACGGGTATGAGCGCTGATGGCCCGTTCAACTTATATAACGCCGTGGTAACCGCCGCAGATAAAGCCTCTGCCAACCGCGGTGTGCTCGTGGTGATGAACGACACCGTTATGGATGGTCGCGACGTGACCAAAACCAACACTACGGATGTCGCTACCTTCAAATCCGTTAACTATGGTCCTTTGGGCTATATCCATAACGGTAAAATCGACTACCAGCGTACGCCTGCGCGTAAGCACACCACATCCACGCCGTTCGATGTTTCTAAGCTGACCGAGCTGCCGAAAGTTGGGATTGTTTATAACTACGCTAACGCCTCCGACCTGCCAGCCAAAGCATTGGTGGACGCGGGGTACGCCGGGATCGTCAGTGCGGGTGTAGGTAACGGTAACCTGTATAAAACCATTTTCGATACGCTGGCAACTGCCGCGCATAAAGGTACCGTTGTGGTGCGTTCATCCCGTGTACCAACGGGCGCCACCACCCAGGATGCTGAAGTTGATGATGCGAAGTACGGCTTTGTGGCTTCAGGCTCGCTGAATCCGCAAAAAGCCCGCGTGCTGCTGCAGCTGGCGCTGACGCAGACCAAGGATCCTAAGCAGATCCAGGAAATGTTTAATAAGTACTAATTGCATAAAAAATGCCCCAACCGTAACGTTGGGGCATTCTCCAGAGATAGCTTGTCTCTGTAACTCTTCGTATTTACATCAACCCCAGCATCTGTGGAATAAACAGAGAGATCTGTGGAATGTATATGATCATCATAAGTGCGACCAGCAATGCGGCGTAAAATGGCAGCAGGGGTTTGATCAATTGCTGAATCTTCACGCCTGAGATTGAACAACCCACAAACAATGCACTTCCTACAGGTGGTGTCAGCAAACCAATACACAGGTTGGCGACCATCATGATGCCGAAATGTACCGGATCCATACCCAGCTCTTGAGCGATTGGCAAGAAAATGGGGGTAAAGATCAGTACTGCCGGGGTCATATCCATAAAGATCCCAACAACCAGCAATACAATATTGATTAATAGTAGAATAATCAGTGGATTATCGGAAATACCCATTAATGTATCACTGATCATATAAGGAATATCGGCATTGGTCATTGCCCAGGACATGCCGACAGAGAAGCCGATCAGTAACAGTACAATAGAGGTCATCACGACTGATTCCAGGATCAGTTTTGGTAAATCACGCCATTTAACTTCCCGATAAATCAGCACCGAGAGAATGAAGGTGTAGATGACAGCAATCGCTGAGGCTTCTGTTGCGGTAAAGATCCCACCCAAAATACCGCCCATCACAATAATGACCAGTAACAGACTCGGTAGCGCATCCAGAAGCGCTTTTACTGCCTGTGCGCAGGTTGGTCTTTCCGACAGGGGATAACCACGGCGTTTGGCGATAATCGCGCATACCACCATGATAGAAAGCCCCATCAGGATCCCAGGTAAATAACCCGCCATAAACAACGAGGCAACCGAAACACCGCCGGCAGTGAGAGAAAACACAATTAACACATTTGATGGTGGGATTAACAGCCCGGTAATACAGGAGGAAACGTTAACGGCTGTAGAGAAGGTTGGATCGTATCCTTGCTTTGTCTGAATAGGATTAAGTGTACCGCCAACGGCAGCAGCAGCGGCAACGGCAGAGCCGGAAATCGAACCAAACATCATGTTTGCCAGCACGTTGACATGACCAAGTGAACCAGGAACTCGTCCAACCATCACCTGCGCCAGGTTAATTAGCCGGATGGCGATCCCACCGCTGTTCATCAGCGTACCTGCGAAGATGAAAAATGGGATAGCCAGTAGGGCAAAATTATCTAATCCATTTGCCAGGCGCTGAGAGACGGTGATAACGGCAACATCCCAGGGAAACATCAGCAGCATGGAGGCCACGGTGGCAATGCCAATAGAGAAAGAGATAGGTACGCCAATAAATACCAGAGCAAAGAAGCAGCCGAATAGGGTAAGTGCGATATAACCGTCCATCAAATTGCTCCCAGAGAAGATTTTTTCAATTGCTGAACATTTTGGTGAATAAACCACAGGGCGTAGAACATCATGACTGCGCCGCTTAGCGGCAGGATGATATACACATAGCCCATCGGTATTTGCATGGCCGCAGAAACTTGTGCCGTTGCCAGTGTTTTATTAATCAGCTTGATACCGCCAGTGACGATGACTGAGCCAGCAAAGCCGAAAATCAGCAGATTAATGAATATGCTCAACAAAGCCTGTTTACGTTTATTGATCGACATGGCCAGTAGATCGATGGACAGGTGGCGTTGGGCACCTACGGTATAGGCTGCACCTAATAATCCGACCCAGATCATTAAGAAGCGCGCCAGTTCGTCAGTTAAGGTACTGGGCTGATTGAGTACGTAGCGGCTAAAAACCTGCCAGACTACGCAGACAACCAGCGCAATCATTACGGTGACCGAAAATGTAGCAATGACGCGGTCTACCGCAAGTTTAAGGCGGTTAAATATCATCATTAGGATCCTGGTGAAACGGGGCCAGTTACTGGCCCTTAAGGTTATTGTGCAGCGTCTTCAAACTTCGCCAGCAGGGCGGCTTGTTTTGGGTCTTTTTTGAAATCATCAAACAGTGGCTGAACGGCAGCACGGAAAGGGGCTTTTTCTACTTTCACGATTTCGCCACCCATGGCTTTTGCCTGAGCACGGGTATCGGCATCGATTTTATCCCACAATTTTTGTTGATAAGCTTCGGAGTTTTTAGCAGCCTGGGCGAGTATTTGTTGTTGCTCTGGCGTCAATTTGTTCCATGTTTTGGTCGAGATAACCAGAAAATCTGGAATAGAGGCATGCTCGTCTTCGGAGAACACCTTGGCAATTTCAATATGGCGGGTTTGTACCCATGACGGGACGTTGTTCTCCGCGCCATCCACTACGCCTTGCTGCATCGCTGTATAAACTTCGCCAAAGGAAATTGGCGTAGGTGATCCCCCCATCAACTCAATCATTTTAATGGTTGTTGGGCTCGGCTGAACACGGACTTTTAGACCTTTTAGATCGTCTGGCTTGGTAATTGGCTGTTTAGCATAAAAACTACGCGTACCGGCAACATAGGCAGACAAAGCAAAGAATCCTTTCTCTTTAGTGGATTCCATAATTTCTTTACCAACCTCACCAAATACAACCTTGTTGAAATGATTTTGATCTTTAAATAAGAAAGGTAAATTATAAATAGCGTAAATATTATCAAAAGACTCTAAATCACTGGCAGAACCTTTGGTCATATCCAGCGCACCATTTTGCAATAGCTCCATTGTTTCACGAGCATTACCCATTTGGCTGCTGGGATAAATTCGCACAGTCATTTTGCCGTCGGACAGTTGTTTCACCTCTTTGGCCATCTCTTCAAAGGCCTGGTGGACAACATGGCTTCGTTCCAGGTTGTGTGCCAGTTTAAGGGTAACTTTCTCAGCAGCATTTACGCCAGCGCTAAGCAACGTCAGTAAGGACGCACAGACCAACGAGCGGGAAAAGGTTCTGATTTTCATAAGTAAGCTCCGTGCTTTAAGGTACAGTAATTGGTTGACATCTCATAATGCCCAAACTGTTTCTGTATGATAAGTCTTCATAGTTGTCAGACATCTATTCGCTATCTTAATCAGATACCTTTCACATGGCAGTAGTTTGATCTTATTTTGTGCGCTGTGTTCAATATATTTACTTTTGAGTGGGGGGGTATTTGAACAACATAAAATAATTAATGCAGGTATTGTTCAGAAATAACTTCTGATATATTCGGTTTTACCGAGTTTATGGTTTTATAGGGCGAAATAAATATGCGCCCGCAGGCGCATCGGTGATTATTCTGCGAGGAACAATTCAAGGAGGGAGTTCAAAAACAGCTTACCGTGTTGGGTAATCTGCCAGTATTCATCGCATTCACTCAGGTAGCCCAGGGCGATAGCTTCATCGATCTGTTGACGAATAACGTCTTCGGTAAGCCCGGTATATTGCGTGAACTCCGCGCGAGGCGCGGCTTCCAGTAGCCGGAAACGGTTCATAAAGAACTCGAATGGTTTATCGGCCTCGGCGACATCACGCTGACTTTCCAGATAACGCCCCTGCATGTACCCGCGCGGATGCCGCGTTTTAGTGGTGCGCAGAATGCGACCGTCAGGGAACGTGACTTTGCCATGGGCGCCACAGCCAATGCCAAGATAGTCGCCAAAACGCCAGTAATTAAGATTGTGCTGACACTGATAGCCCGGCTTCGCATAGGCTGAGGTTTCGTACTGCTGATACCCGGCGGCGGTCAGCAACTGGTGGCCTTGCTCAAAAATATCCCACAGCGCGTCGTCGTCCGGTAATACCGGCGGTCGGGACCCGAACAGCGTGTTGGGTTCGATGGTCAACTGATACCAGGAAAGATGCGGCGGATTGAGCGCGATGGCCTGCTGCAAATCACCCAGCGCCTCTTCCAGCGTCTGATCCGGTAAACCATGCATCAGGTCGAGGTTAAAGCTGCGTAGTCCCAGACCACTCGCCAGGTGCGCTGCGCGTTTGGCTTCTTCCGGCCCGTGAATACGTCCCAGACGTTCGAGCTTGGTGGAGCTAAAGCTCTGTACGCCAATCGAGATACGATTTACGCCAGCGCGTTGATAATCAACAAAGCGAGCGGCTTCCACCGTCCCGGGATTCGCCTCCATGGTGATTTCTGCATCTGCGGCCAGATTCAGCCGTGCGCGCACGCCGTCGAGCAGCGTTTGCATTGCCGGGCCAGAAAGCAGGCTCGGCGTACCACCACCGATAAAAATCGTCTTTACTTCACGTCCCTGGGCGTGGGCCACCTCAGAATCGAGATCGCTCAGCAGGTGCTGAACATAGTCGTCATGAGGAACCTCGCCCTTGAGCGCATGCGAGTTAAAGTCGCAATACGGGCATTTCTGCACGCACCACGGGATGTGAATATAAAGACTTAGCGGCGGAAGCTTAACCATTACGCAGGGCATCCAGCAGCAGCTTCAGCGCCTGCCCGCGGTGAGAAATCGCACTTTTTTCTTCGCGGGTTAGCTCTGCAGCTGTTTTTCCTTCGGACGGCACAAAAAAGATTGGGTCGTAACCAAAACCACCGTTTCCGGCCGGTTCACGGGTAATCATGCCCGGCCAGCTTCCGTGGCACACTAAAGGCGTGGGATCGTCCGCATGGCGCATATACACTAGCACGCAGTGGAATTGCGCCTGACGCTGGTCATCCGGGACATCCCGCAGGGTGTGCAGCAGTTTTTCCAGGTTCTGTCTGTCAGTCGCATCCTCACCGGAATAGCGGGCCGAATAGATGCCAGGCGCGCCGCCAAGGGCATTAACCGCCAGGCCGGAGTCATCAGCAATGGCTGGCAAACCTGTAATTTGTGCGGCATGACGCGCCTTCAGAATGGCGTTCTCAATAAACGTCAGCCCGGTCTCTTCTGCAGAATCAACACCCAGATCCGTTTGGGCAACAACATCAAGACCGAAATCACTCAGAAGAGAGGCGAGTTCACGCACTTTACCGGCATTGCCGGTCGCAAGGACAACTTTTTGCATGGGATACCTAATCAGTTAGTGCCGCAATTTCGGGCGGGATTTGTTGCGGATGAATAATTTTAACCTGTTTATGGCGGCCAAGCTCGCCCTTCTCAATGACGACCTGGCTTTTCGCTACGCGGAACTGTTTGCCGAGAAACTTCACCAGATGACTGTTGGCTTGTCCATCAACCGGTGGGGCGGTAATGGCGACTTTTAGCTCGTCGCCATGTAAACCCACAATACTGTCACGGCTGGCTTTCGGCTGAATGTAGAGCCGTAAAACCAGACCGTCATCGCAGGGTGTTACGGCACTCATAGCGCCATCCACAGCCCCGGCAGCAGTATGTTGCCTGTCGCTTGTAATACTTCCGCGATCCCCATGTTGATGACATAGAGCAGCAGAACCAGGATCATCGGAGAGAAATCGATCCCGCCCATACCTGGAAGGATACGACGAATAGGACGCAACAGTGGATCCGCCAGTTGAATCAGCACGTACTCCACCGGGCTGCGACCCTGGCTGACCCAGCTCATAATCGCCATCACCAGCAGCACCCAGAAAATCAGCAGCCCAATGGTCTTCAGGACAATGAGTACGGCGGCGATCCAGATGATCGGCTGGAACGTGACCACCTTAAACAGCACGATGGCTTTGATAAAGCTGAGAACGAGTGCAACCAATGCTGATGCGCTGTCAATTGGCCCCATCGGCGGAATAATACGGCGTAACGGGCCGATAATGGGCTGAGTGATTTTCACAATAAACTGCGAGAACGGGTTGTAGAAATCGCAGCGAGACCATTGCATCCACACGCGCAGCAGAAGCGCCATGGTATACAGCTCAATTACCGTTGAGAGCAGGAAGGTCAACGTATTCATGGTGTTCCTTAGTTTTCCTTATTTTTTAGTGTAATCACGAGCACCAAAAATGGCAGTGCCGATGCGCACCATTGTGCTACCCGCCGCGATAGCGGCATCCATATCATCAGACATCCCCAGTGAGAGCGTATCGATATTTGGGTAGCGTGTTTTCAACCCGGCAAATGCTACCGCCATTTGCTGTGCAACTTCAAACTGCCTTACATAATCTGACTCTGGCGCCGGAATAGCCATCAAACCTCGCAGGGTAATGCGCGGCAGCGCGGCGACTTCAGCGGCCAGGGCATCAAGCTCTGCCAACGGAATCCCCGACTTACTGTTCTCATCGCTGATATTAATCTGGATCAGCACATTCAGCGGCGGCAGGCCTTCTGGGCGCTGTTCGCTCAGGCGGGCAGCGATGCGCAGACGATCAATCGTATGGCACCAGTCAAAATGTTCAGCGACCAGACGACTTTTGTTGGACTGCAGCGGGCCGATAAAGTGCCACTGCAGATCGTTGACGCCTTTTTCCTGGAAGTAGCGGATTTTATCCACCCCTTCCTGAACATAGTTTTCACCGAAGGCACGCTGCCCCGCGGTAATGGCTTCTTCGATGGCGCTCGCAGGTTTGGTTTTGCTGACTGCAAGCAACATAACTTCTTCTGAAGACCGCCCGCAACGCGTCGCGGCGGCTGAGATTTTGTCCCGGACATGTGCCAGGTTATGCGCGATATCGTTCATTTTCCGAGGATGTTCATATGAATATGGAAGAAATAGTGGCCCTTAGTGTAAAGCATAACGTGTCGGATCTACACCTGTGCAATGCATGGCCTGCGCGTTGGCGCAGGCGTGGAAAAGTCGAAAGTGCGCCATTTACCGCGCCTGACGTAGAGAATCTGCTGATGTGCTGGCTCAGTGAGCAACAACAGGTACAGTTGCAGGAGCAGGGGCAGATTGATTTTGCCGTTACTCTGACAGACTCCCGGCGGCTGCGCGTCAGCGCATTTGCCCATCAACAGGGAACGTCGCTGGCGTTAAGACTGCTACCGCTGGATTGTCCTCATTTAGACGATCTCCAGACCCCCACGGTCATACCTGAACTGCTGCACAGTGAAAATGGATTAATTCTGGTGACGGGCGCCACCGGCAGCGGTAAATCTACGACCCTGGCGGCGATGGTGGAGTATCTTAATCAGCATAGTGAGGGACACATTCTGACGCTGGAAGATCCTATTGAATATCGCTACACCAGTCGACGTTGTCTGATTCAACAGCGGGAGGTGGGCGTACACTGCACCTCTTTTGCCGCCGGTTTGCGCGGTGCGTTACGCGAAGATCCTGACGTCATTTTGCTGGGCGAGCTGCGCGACGTGGAAACCATTCGGCTGGCATTAACGGCGGCGGAGACCGGACATCTGGTGCTGGCAACGTTACATACGCGCGGGGCGGTGCAGGCTATCGCACGGCTGGTGGATTCCTTTGCAGCAACAGAGAAAGATCCGGTGCGTAACCAGCTGGCAGACAGCCTAAAGGCGGTTCTTTCGCAAAAGCTGGAGGAGGATAAGCAGGGGGGACGCGTGGCGCTATTCGAGCTGCTCGTCAACACGCCCGCCGTGGGCAATTTGATCCGCGAAGGGAAAACACATCAGCTACCCAGCGTGATTCAAACCGGGCAGCAGACAGGTATGCAGTCGTTTGCACAAAGCAAGCAGCAGCGGCAGGCGCTGGGGCGGCTTTAGTAGCCCTGCTCGAAATAGCTTTCCAGGATAATAACGGCAGAAGCGGAGTCCACTTTGCCTTTATTCAATGCCCGATAACCGCCTTGCTCAAACAGGCCTGAGCGGGCTTCGACGGTGCTCAAACGTTCATCGTGCAGCGTTACGGTTACGCCAAAGCGACCATGAATGCGGTTAGCGAATTTACGCGCGCGCGCGGTAAGGGGCTGTTCGGTGCCATCCATGTTGAGCGGCAGGCCGACAATGATTTCATCCGGTTGCCACTCTTTCAGCAGGCGTTCAATCAAATTCCAGTCTGGCGTACCGTCCTGTGCTTTGATGGCGGGCAATGGCCTGGCCGTACCGGTAATACGCTGACCCACCGCGACGCCGATGCTTTTTGTACCAAAATCAAAAGAGAGTAATGTTCCGCTCATCATGCGTGTCCCGCCACGCCGGGCATGGTCTGAATATCTATCCCGATAAGTTTGGCTGCGTCGCGCCAGCGGTCGGCAATCGGCGTTTTAAACAGAATGTTGAGGTCGGCGGGGGCGGTGAGCCAGGCGTTATCCAGTAACTCTTGTTCCAGCTGGCCCTTTTCCCATGATGAATAGCCTAATGCCACCAGCACTTCGGACGGTTGCTCCTGCGTGCCCAGCGTTTCTAATACATCGCGGGAAGTCGTAATGATGGTGTTATCAGAGATGCGAATACTGGACGCAAATCGCGACGGTGGGGTATGAAGAATAAATCCACGATCTTCTGCCAGCGGGCCGCCGAGCATCACGGGCTTATCCAGACGAATGGCCGGATCGCGTTCTTCTGGAGTAATCTTCAGCTTTTCCAGAATCCCTTCAATTTGTAAGTTTTCCAGAGGCTTATTGACGATAATCCCCATTGCACCGTTCTCATTGTGTTCGCAGATATACACCACGGAACGGCGGAAAATTGGATCCTGGAGAGCAGGCATGGCAATTAGAAAGTGATGCTGTAAATTCATTGTCAGAGGTTCTGTTTCCTGGTTCAAAAAAGCAACAGCGCCCAGTATGCGTACAAACAGGAGCGCTGTCACTATGAGTATTGGTAGGGTCCCTTCTACCGGCGAATTTTTTTATTTTTGCAGACGAGCTTCAATAGCGTCCATCAGCATACCGGTAATCGAAACCGGGAACTCCGCTTCAATCTCGCGAATACAAGTTGGGCTGGTGACGTTAATTTCCGTCAGACGATCGCCAATGATATCCAGACCGACAAAAATC
This sequence comes from Citrobacter meridianamericanus, assembly GCF_041320245.1. NCBI lineage: Bacteria > Pseudomonadati > Pseudomonadota > Gammaproteobacteria > Enterobacterales > Enterobacteriaceae > Citrobacter > Citrobacter meridianamericanus. The sequence goes on from NZ_CP101036.1 coordinate 981,912, forward strand.
AAACCTTTCGCTTTCAGCGTTGGCCCAATGCGACGGGCGATTTCCCAGTCACTGTCGGTTAAGGGACGCGGCTCGCCACGACCACCTGCAGCCAGGTTGCCTCGGGTTTCTCCACCCTGTGGAATACGCGCCAGGCAATATGGAACAGGTTCGCCATCGACCACCAGGACGCGTTTATCGCCATCTTTAATGGCCGGCAGATAGTTCTGCGCCATGCAGTAGCGGGTACCGTGCTCAGTCAGCGTTTCCGCAATAACGCCAAGGTTCGGATCGCCTTCCTTCACGCGGAAAATAGAGGCCCCGCCCATGCCGTCCAGCGGCTTAAGTATGATGTCGCTGTGTTTTTGCCAGAAGGCTTTCAACTGCGCTTTATTACGCGTGACCAGTGTTTCCGGCGTCAGGTCGGCAAACCATGCTGTGAACAACTTTTCGTTGCAATCGCGCAGGCTCTGCGGCTTGTTGACGATCAGTGTTCCTTTCTCTTCTGCACGTTCCAGAATATAGGTTGCGTAGATGAACTCGGTATCAAACGGCGGATCCTTACGCATCAGAATAACGTCCAGGTCTGCCAACGGGAGATCCTGCTCGCTTTTGAACTCATACCATTTGTCGTAGTTCTGCTCTACGCTCAGGGTACGCGTATGGGCGCGGGCCTCACCGTTAATCAGATAAAGATCGGCCATCTCCATATAATGAATTTCGTAACCGCGACGTTGTGCTTCCAGCAGCATAGCGAAGCTGGAATCTTTCTTGATGTTGATGCTTGCGATGGGATCCATCACGATGCCGAGCTTGATCATTGTTTTTCTCCGTTAGCCCAGATCGCCAAAACGCACCTGTAGCGCGGTAATGGCGGTGAGCGCAGTTGTCTCAGTACGCAGAACGCGAGGTCCTAACAGAATATCAGTAAACTGATACCGTGCGGTCATGGCAATTTCATCTGCCGACAACCCACCTTCCGGGCCAATCAGCAAGCGGATGCGCTCTACCGGGAGCGGCAGCGTGTTGATACTGGCGCTGGCGCGAGGATGTAGATTGAGTTTCAGTCCTGCGTCCTGTTCTGCGCACCATGCTTCCAGATCCATTGCCGGGCGAATTTCAGGCACCCGATTACGACCGCACTGTTCGCAGGCGGCAATGGCGATTTTTTGCCACTGCTGGAGCTTCTTGTTCAGGCGTTCACTGTCCAGTTTAACGCCGCAACGCTCAGAAAAAAGTGGCGTAATGAGGCTTACACCCAGTTCGATCGATTTCTGGATAGTAAATTCCATTTTTTCACCGCGCGACATCACCTGACCCAGGTGGATATGCAACGGTGATTCCCGATCGTCGAGTTCTGCGTTAAGCACCTTCACCTCCACGCTTTTTTTACTGGCGTGGGTAATTTCGGCGTCGAATACCTGATTGCTGCCATCAAACAGCTGTAACGGCTGGCCTGGCCCCATACGTAGTACGCGGCCGATATGGTTGGCAGCATCTTCACACAGTGAAATTTGGCTACCGGAAGTGAGTGGCTCTGGGTGATAAATGCGAGGAATGCGCATAGTTAAACATCCGCGTCATGGCCCTGGGCTGCAACAAGCCAGGGCATGGTTAAAAATATTGCCGCTAGTGTAGGTTAGCTCTTTTGCGCCTGGCAAGCGCGTTGCACATAGGGGTTATGATTCCCCTGTACCTTCGCGATGCGTTCGTCGCGCTCACACTCCCAGTCGGTGACCGGATACTGCTTATTCCAGGCGTTAAAAAGCTGGGTTTGCTGGCGGGAGAGCGTCAGGTTGTATTGGTCGCGCATATAAAAATAGGTACGCGCGATGGCGCCACGGGCGCGGGCAGGCGGTTCGGCAACTTTCTCTTTGAAATCAACCTTCATCGCGCACTGCCCATACTGGCCTTCGCCACCGTTCCACTGGCTGTACATAAAGTTTGCGCGATCGCCATTCACTTCACCTACCGCAGGCTGCAGGTTATGCATATCGCTTTCCATTTTGCGATAGACCGGATCTTTAGCGCAGTTTTTACGTCCTCCGTCCTGCCAGCACTGACGCTGATGACCAAACTGCCAGGCGGGGACAACGTGTTCCCATTCAATTCGACTGGCGCGGTTTTCGTTTTTTCGCACTTTATAGCCGCAGGATTCGAGGTCAACGACCCCTTTTTTGCCTTGCCAGTTAATTTTACAGCCACAATAGAAATCGCCAGGCGCATCGGCGTTAACTTTGACGCCCGCCGCTTTTGCCTGAGAAAAGCTGTTGATACCTTCGGCTAAAACCGGGCCTGAAAACGCAGCGGCTAACAGGGCGGCTGCAAAAGAAAGATTACGGTACATCACGAACTCCGTGTCAAAACGAGCCCGCAACGTAGCGAAAGTCATTCCTGTATGCAATCAGTTAGATCAGAAAAGTTCCTGATAATTCTGAAGATTATTCTGCAACCAGCGGTTCGCCGCAGTGAACGCAGCGGTAGGTGGCTTCACCGCGTACCACGCGGTTGTGGCGGCGGATGGTCAGTTGGTGTTCCTGACACTTACAGCGGTAAGTATAGGTCTTACGCTGCACGGATTGCAGTTCGAACTGATGCGTACGCCGGGCAGGTACGCCCAGTACGCTCTCCATCATCCATTTCCACTCTTTCCCGTGCGGCGGCACGCGGCCAAAATACTTCCACACCAGTAAATGCGCCAGTTCATGGGGCACCACTTCGTTAACGAACGCATCAACGTTCTCCATCAGCAGGACGGGATTCAGACGAATTTCGTAGGTTTGTAGCCACGCGGTGCCCGCAGCGGTTCCGCGCTGTTGGTAAACCAGCTTTGGCTCCGGGTAATTGCGTTCGAGCTTGAGATTGGCCTGAGCGAGTTTTTCCCGCAGGCTGCGCATAACGGCTTGCTGGATGGCGATAGGGAGACGGGAGGTTTTCATAACGCCAGAGGATAGTGCGACAGGGAAGGGACTGCAAGAGGAAGGCTTCCCCCCGTGGGGAGGAAGCCTTAGTGATTAGTCGTGTGCGCCAATTTCGCGCAGTTTACGGCCTTTCATCAGGTTACGTTCAATGTGTTCCAGAGAGACATTTTTCGTTTCAGGGATCAGCCACAGAGTCAGGAAGATGAACAGGACGTTCAGACCACCGTAGACCCAGAAAGTGTTGGCACTGCCCAGCGAGTTCAGCATCGTCAGGAAGGTTGCACCGACGATCATATTGGCAATCCAGTTGGTTGCAGTAGAGCAGGTGATACCGAAATCGCGGCCTTTCAGCGGTTGGATTTCAGAGCACAGCACCCAAATCAGCGGACCGGCGCTCATGGCAAAGCCAACGATAAACATCAGCAGCATCAGTACAGCGAAGTATTGCGCGGCCGCCGAGTGAATGCCCACGTGCATCATTGTACCCAGCACGCCCATACCGACGGCCATGACGATAAAGCCGAGGATCAGTGTTGGTTTACGGCCCCAGCGGTCAACCAGGCCAATGGCGATAAAGGTGGCCAGCACGTTGGTCAGACCGACAATAACCGTCCCCCACATCTGCTCGGTGGTGTTGGTGTAACCCGCCAGTTCAAAGATTTTTGGCGCGTAATACATAATGACGTTCATCCCGGTGAACTGCTGCATCACCTGCAACAGAACGCCAAGGAATACCGCGCGGCGGAAGTTGCTGTTTTCTTTAAACAGCGCCCAGCCGCTCTGCTTCACCTGCAGGCTTTCACGAATTTCATCCAGCTCGCGTTTGGCTTCTGCGCTGGTATCACGCAGACGCAATAGAACACGTTCAGCATCAACAAAACGACGTTTAGCCGCAAACCAGCGTGGACTGTCTGGCAGGAAGATGACGCCAATTAGCAGCAGCAGGGCAGGGATGATGATTACGCCCAGCATCCAGCGCCATGCGCCGCTGTAGCTAAACGCCGTATCGGAAAGATACGCACCTAAAATACCGATGGTGATCATCAACTGATACATAGAGATCATGCTGCCGCGAATTTTTTCCGGGGCGATTTCAGACAGGTACAACGGCGCGGTATAAGACGCAACGCCTACCGCAAGACCGAGCAGCACGCGGGAAACCAGCAGTACTTCAACGTTTGGCGCTGCGGCGGAGAACAGTGAACCGGCAACAAACAGAATTGCGCCGATCATCAGGCTCTTTTTGCGCCCCAGTTTGAAGGAGAGCCAACCGCTGCCGACGGCACCCACAGCAGCACCGAACATCATAGAACTCACCACCCATTCCTGAGTGTGTGGGGTAATTTGGAACTCGTCGGTGATGAATGGCAAAGCTCCAGCAATAACACCGATATCCAGGCCAAAAAGTAATCCAGCCAGGGCTGCAAGAAAGCAGACAAAAAATGTCATGGCTTTGTTGGAACGCCCCGTTTTTTTATTGTCAGGCATGATGCCCTCCGGTTGGGTAGCTAGTTTTGTTGATGTTAAGGGTAGGTGAGTACGGAGTAAAAAAATGCGAATCACATCACATTAGTGTAATCGGTTACACTAATATTTATATGGGTTTTTGTTTATATATCTGAAAAATAACGCTATTTATTTTGCCGGAATGTAGTTAATTGCCTAAATTTAAGACAATGCTGAATTGTAATGTAACGACGATGCAATCATAGTCACAAGGAGATGTTTATTCAGTTTGGATTGAAATTCTGCGGTATGTAATCGCTTTCATTTGTTGTTTAAAACAAGGGAGCTTAGCATTGTTCTGGCGATGGGGTATGGAAAAGAAAAGGACATAAAAAAGACCAGCGCGAGGCTGGTCTTCATAAGCGTTGAACTGTGGGGAAATTATTTTAGACCAGCAGCTTCACGCAGCAACTGCGCCTTGTCGGTTTTTTCCCATGGGAAATGTTCGCGACCAAAGTGGCCGTAAGCGGCAGTTTCTTTGTAAATCGGGTGCAGCAGATCCAGCATCTGAATCAGGCCATACGGACGCAGGTCGAAGAACTCGCGAACCAGCAGGGTCAGTTGCTCAGAAGGCACTTTTTCAGTACCGAACGTTTCTACCATGATCGAAGTCGGTTCAGCCACGCCGATTGCGTAAGAAACTTGAATCTCGCAGCGGTCAGCCAGACCTGCGGCGACAATGTTTTTCGCGACGTAACGGGCTGCATAGGCTGCGGAACGGTCAACTTTAGACGGATCCTTACCAGAGAATGCGCCGCCGCCATGGCGCGCCATGCCGCCGTAGGTATCAACGATGATTTTACGACCTGTCAGGCCACAGTCGCCCATTGGACCGCCGATAACGAAACGACCAGTTGGGTTGATGAAGAACTTGGTCGATGCGGTCAGCCATTCAGTCGGCAGTACCGGCTTGATGATCTCTTCCATAACGGCTTCTTGCAGCGATTTCTGATCGATGTCTTCAGAGTGCTGAGTCGACAGAACAACCGCATCAATACCGACGATTTTGCCATCGTCATACTGGAAGGTAACCTGACTTTTTGCATCCGGACGCAGCCAGGATAAGGTGCCGTTTTTACGCACTTCAGCCTGACGCTGCACCAGACGGTGAGCATAGGTAATAGGGGCTGGCATCAGTACATCGGTTTCATTGGTTGCATAACCAAACATCAGACCCTGGTCGCCTGCACCCTGCTCCAGCGGATCGGCACGGTCAACACCCTGGTTGATGTCCGGAGACTGTTTACCAATCGCGCTCAGTACCGCACAAGAGTTGGCGTCAAAGCCCATGTCGGAATGCACATAGCCAATTTCGCGAACCGTGTTACGGGTGATCTCTTCGATATCAACCCATGCGCTGGTGGTGATCTCACCGCCAACTAAAACCATACCGGTTTTGACGTAGGTTTCGCAGGCAACGCGTGCTTTCGGATCCTGCTCGAGGATTGCGTCCAGCACGGCATCAGAGATTTGGTCAGCGATTTTGTCAGGATGCCCTTCTGATACGGACTCGGACGTAAAAAGGTGTTTTGCCATATTTAATTTCACCTAAGGAGAATTTGGTTAGCTCAAACTGTCGAGTGGAATAGCCATGTGTAGAAGATTCTACCATGAGTCTGCAGATGACGGACACTGGCAGTCTGAGTGTTAATCGGTATAGATGGATTAACATCTGGACGGCTATTTTAGGACAGTTCTTCGTCTGATTTCCAGCTTTTTTTGATTGAGGTCGCATTGTACTGAAAATGTAACTGGAAATTTTTCCTGACGGTGCTGGCAATGTGCGTATTTATCTTTTGCTTTTTATGTTCCATATCGGTATAAAACGCGGCGCGCGGCTCATACAAAAAGCACACGACGTTTTCATCGTGTTGCCACTTCCAGCCGGGTTAAGACGTTAGCTTTGGCTTGTGGGTTCGTTCCGTCAGGAGCAACCGTGGAGGTGATACGAGATAATGAACCGTTGTATTCTGCTGAATCTGTCGCACCGTTCTGGTGTACATATGTTCCCCGCAATCTGCATCTCTGCTTTGCATACCTGTCGATGTTATATACACAAAATCATTCATGTTGCGTCGAGGCGGCAAGTGAATGAGTCCCCTGAACGTACGAGTAGTACGTGACTGGGGCGAATGAGCGTAGCCAACAAAGAGGCTGCATGAAGGATGAAGTGTATACCCATCTCGGCGTATCTCAGGACTCAAGAGCCGGCTACGGTCACTAAGAACTGAACAAGGGCGCTCTTGGTAAACAAGAGTTTTCTCGTGGTTTCGCCGAACCGTCAGCATTAAGTTCGGTTACGTGTTTACATTGATATGAAAAAGAAACCGGTCGCACAGTCGGAGCGTCAGCACTATCTGCTGCAAATTCTGCCTGTATTTGGGTTGTTATCGCGTCTATGGATTGCGATAGTAGTCAACTGTTTTACACTTGTTAATAAAATTTGAGGTTCGCTATGTCTGACGACATTTCTTTGGGTTCGCCTTCGTCAGCAGGCGAACACGGTGTACTACGCTCCATGCAGGAGGTTGCAATGAGTTCCGAGGAAGCCAGCAAGATGCTGCGTACTTACAATATTGCCTGGTGGGGTAATAACTACTATGACGTCAATGAGCTGGGCCACATCAGCGTGTGCCCGGATCCGGACGTACCAGAAGCGCGCGTTGACCTTGCTGAGTTGGTGAAAGCCCGTGAAGCGCAGGGGCAGCGTCTGCCTGCATTATTCTGCTTCCCGCAGATCCTGCAACACCGTCTGCGTTCGATTAACGCGGCGTTTAAACGCGCCCGTGAATCTTATGGCTACAACGGCGACTATTTTCTCGTTTACCCGATCAAGGTCAACCAGCACCGTCGCGTGATTGAATCGCTGATCCACTCCGGTGAACCGCTGGGGCTGGAGGCTGGTTCCAAAGCTGAACTGATGGCCGTTCTGGCCCATGCCGGAATGACCCGTAGCGTGATCGTGTGTAACGGTTATAAAGACCGCGAATACATCCGTCTGGCGTTGATTGGCGAGAAGATGGGCCATAAGGTCTATCTGGTCATCGAGAAGATGTCTGAAATCGCTATCGTGCTGGATGAAGCTGAACGTCTGAATGTGGTTCCGCGTCTGGGCGTGCGTGCGCGTCTGGCGTCGCAGGGATCCGGCAAGTGGCAGTCCTCTGGCGGCGAAAAATCAAAATTCGGCCTGGCGGCAAACCAGGTGCTGCAGTTGGTGGAAATTCTGCGCGAGCGCGGTCGTCTGGACAGCATTCAGTTGCTGCACTTCCACCTCGGCTCCCAGATGGCGAACATTCGTGATATCGCCACCGGCGTACGTGAATCAGCGCGTTTCTACGTTGAGCTGCACAAGCTGGGCGTGAATATCCAGTGCTTCGACGTCGGCGGTGGTCTGGGCGTGGACTACGAAGGTACTCGTTCGCAGTCTGACTGCTCCGTAAACTACGGTCTGAACGAATACGCGAACAATATCATTTGGGCCATTGGCGATGCCTGTGAAGAGCATGGTCTGCCGCATCCGACGGTCATCACCGAGTCTGGTCGTGCGGTTACCGCGCACCATACCGTGCTGGTGTCTAACATTATCGGTGTTGAGCGTAGCGAACACTCCGAAGCCACGCCGCCGGCTGACGATGCGCCGCGCGCCCTGCAAAGCATGTGGGAAACCTGGCAAGAGATGCATGAGCCGGGGACTCGCCGTTCGCTACGCGAATGGCTACACGACAGCCAGATGGATCTGCATGATATTCACGTGGGCTACTCTTCTGGCACCTTCAGCTTGCAGGAGCGTGCGTGGGCAGAGCAGCTGTATCTGAACATGTGCCATGACGTGCAGAAACAGCTCGACCCGAGCAACCGCGCGCATCGTCCGATTATCGACGAGCTGCAGGAGCGTATGGCGGATAAGATTTACGTCAACTTTTCTCTGTTCCAGTCGATGCCGGATGCATGGGGGATCGATCAGCTGTTCCCAGTACTGCCGCTCGAAGGACTGAATCAGGTGCCAGAGCGCCGTGCGGTGCTATTGGATATTACTTGTGACTCCGACGGCGCTATCGACCACTACGTCGATGGTGACGGTATTGCCACGACCATGCCGATGCCGGAATACGACCCGGAAAATCCGCCGATGCTGGGCTTCTTTATGGTGGGTGCGTACCAGGAGATCCTCGGCAACATGCACAACCTGTTCGGTGATACCGAAGCGGTTGACGTGTTCGTCTTCCCTGACGGCAGTGTGGAAGTTGAGCTTTCTGATGAAGGCGATACCGTGGCAGATATGTTGCAATACGTGCAGCTGGATCCGAACACCCTGCTGACGCAGTTCCGTGACCAGGTGAAAAACACCGATCTGGACGCTGAGCTGCAACAGCAGTTCCTCGAAGAGTTTGAAGCCGGTCTGTACGGTTATACTTATCTGGAAGATGAGTAACGATAAATGTCAGGTGGCGCTGCGCTTACCGTTCCTACGAAAGTAGGCCGGATAAGGCGAAGCCGCCATCCGGCAGTCGGAATCCGCGGGGGCAGCATTTGTGGCACTCACTTGAATCCGTACAAAATAACGGCGATAATTTGCCGTAAATATGCAGTTACCAAATCAATCCCTTCCTCGTCGGGCTTAACGACGCGGAGGGGATTTTTTTTCATCGATTTTTAAAGAGGTCAGTACATGAGCACCTTAGGTCATCAATACGACAACTCCCTGGTTTCTAACGCCTTTGGTTTTTTACGTCTGCCGATGAACTTCATGCCGTACGATAGCGACGCCGACTGGGTGATCACCGGTGTACCGTTTGATATGGCAACGTCTGGTCGTGCGGGCGGGCGTCATGGTCCGGCGGCAATCCGTCAGGTTTCCACCAACCTGGCCTGGGAGCACAACCGCTTCCCGTGGAACTTTGATATGCGCGAGCGCCTGAACGTGGTGGACTGCGGCGATCTGGTTTATGCGTTCGGGGATGCGCGTGAAATGAGTGAAAAATTGCAGGCGCATGCTGAGAAGCTGCTGTCTGCCGGTAAGCGTATGCTCTCCTTTGGCGGCGACCACTTTGTCACGCTGCCGCTGCTGCGCGCGCACGCCAAGCACTTTGGTAAAATGGCGCTGGTACACTTTGATGCCCACACCGACACCTACGCGAACGGCTGCGAATTCGACCACGGCACGATGTTCTACACTGCGCCTAACGAAGGTCTGATCGATCCGAATCACTCTGTGCAGATCGGTATTCGTACCGAGTTCGACAAAGATAATGGTTTTACCGTGCTGGATGCGTGCCAGGTTAACGACCGCAGCGTTGATGACATTATCGCCCAGGTTAAGCAGATTGTCGGTGATATGCCAGTGTATCTGACTTTTGATATCGACTGCCTGGATCCGGCGTTTGCACCCGGAACCGGTACGCCAGTGATCGGTGGTCTGACTTCCGATCGTGCAATTAAACTGGTACGTGGTCTGAAAGATCTGAACATCGTCGGGATGGATGTTGTTGAAGTGGCTCCGGCCTACGACCAGTCAGAGATCACCGCACTGGCGGCTGCTACGTTAGCGTTGGAGATGCTGTATATCCAGGCGGCGAAAAAAGGCGAGTAAGCTGTTTTTTGCCGGATGGCGGCGTTTGCGCCGCCATCCGGCACTGTTAACAGATTATTTGATCCCGTCTGCGCTCATGCGATCGCGAATATGTTGCGCACGTTCTGCGGATGCCGGGTGATCGTCAAACATTGAGCTTTGGCGTCCTGCTTCCAGTTTTGCCAGTTTCTCAAAGCTGGTGGCTAAGCCGGCTGGATTGATCCCACGTTTGCGCAACAAATCATACGAGTAATCATCCGCTTCGGACTCCTGGCGCTGGGAGAACTGTGAGTTCACCAGCTTTTCGCCGATATCGCCCAATTGCGACTGCGACAGGCTGCCGACAATACCGCCAGCGGAAGCCGCTGCTGCCCGCACGGCGTTCGTACCCAGCGCAACCTGCATCCCTTTTTTCACGTGACCCAGCGCAACGTGGCCCATTTCGTGGCCGATCACCGCTTCGACTTCGTTGTCGGTCATCATATCCATCAGGCCGCTGTATACGCGGATACAGCCGTTCGCCATGGCAAAGGCATTCACATCTTTCGCCATATACACTTTGTAGTTCACCGGCTGACCGTTAATGTTATCGCCAAGCGCGGCGGCTATTTTGCCAAGACGCGTAGCGTACTCGCTGCCGCTCGGAGCGATAGTAGCCTTGCTGTCCATATCTTTACAGGCCTGATCGCTCAGCGCTTTTACCTGAGCATCGCTCAGACTGTAGGCCTGAAAAGCCTCCGCGCCCGAAGAAAGCAGCCCGTTTGAGTCCATGTTCTGGCAGCCGGTCAAAGCCGCTGCCATGCTCGTAGCAAGCAGTAAAGCGCGAATTTTCATTTTTTCTCTTCCGCACAAGGTCAGGATTATTCTAAAAAATGCGTCGTTTACAGGTGAACCGACGCTCGGCCTAAGTATAAAGAAAAGAACAATAAGCGGGCGAGAAGATTGCGCAACTTTCACGCATGATCCAGAGATTTCTGAAGCGGTAAAAGGATGCTCCATGTACATGACACGCGGCTTGGGTTACATTGTTGGCACTTTTTTCCGGCGTAGCCCAAAACGCGCTGTCGTCAAGTCGTTTAGGGCGTGGCCTTCATTATCCGATCTGGAGTCAAAATGTCCTCACGTAAAGAGCTTGCCAATGCTATTCGTGCGCTGAGCATGGACGCAGTACAGAAAGCCAAATCCGGTCACCCGGGTGCCCCGATGGGTATGGCTGACATTGCCGAAGTCCTGTGGCGTGATTTCCTGAACCACAACCCGACTAACCCGTCCTGGGCTGACCGTGACCGCTTCGTGCTGTCTAACGGCCACGGCTCAATGCTGATTTACAGCCTGCTGCACCTCACCGGCTACGATCTGCCGATGTCCGAGCTGCAGAACTTCCGTCAGCTGCACTCCAAAACGCCGGGCCACCCGGAAGTGGGCTACACCGCGGGTGTTGAAACCACGACCGGTCCTCTGGGTCAGGGCATTGCGAATGCAGTGGGTATGGCTATCGCTGAAAAAACGCTGGCGGCGCAGTTTAACCGTCCTGGTCACGACATCGTTGATCACTTCACTTATGCTTTCATGGGCGACGGCTGCATGATGGAAGGTATCTCTCACGAGGTATGTTCCCTGGCTGGTACGCTGAAGCTGGGTAAACTGGTTGCGTTCTATGATGACAACGGCATCTCTATCGATGGTCACGTTGAAGGCTGGTTCACCGATGACACCGCGAAGCGTTTCGAAGCTTACGGCTGGCACGTGGTTCGTGGCGTAGATGGTCACGATGCTGACGCGATTAAACGCGCAGTTGAAGAAGCTCGCGCAGTAACCGACAAACCATCCCTGCTGATGTGCAAAACCATCATCGGTTTCGGTTCCCCGAACAAAGCCGGTACTCACGACTCTCACGGTGCGCCGCTGGGTGATGCAGAAATCGCGCTGACCCGCGAACAGCTGGGCTGGAAATACGCGCCGTTCGAAATCCCGTCTGAAATCTACGCGCAGTGGGATGCGAAAGAAGCCGGCCAGGCAAAAGAAGCCGCATGGAACGAGAAGTTCGCTGCTTATGCCAAAGCTTTCCCGCAGGAAGCTGCTGAATTCACCCGTCGTATGAAAGGTGAAATGCCGTCTGATTTCGACGCGAAAGCCAACGAGTTCATTGCTAAGCTGCAGGCTAACCCGGCGAAAATCGCCAGCCGTAAAGCGTCTCAGAACGCGATTGAAGCCTTCGGTCCATGGCTTCCTGAATTCCTCGGCGGCTCCGCTGACCTCGCGCCATCTAACCTGACTCTGTGGTCTGGTTCTAAGGCCATCAACGAAGATACCGCCGGTAACTACATCCATTACGGTGTACGTGAATTCGGTATGACCGCTATCGCAAACGGCATTTCCCTGCACGGTGGTTTCCTGCCGTACACCTCCACCTTCCTGATGTTCGTGGAATATGCTCGTAACGCGGTGCGTATGGCTGCGCTGATGAAACAGCGTCAGGTGATGGTCTACACCCACGACTCCATCGGTCTGGGTGAAGATGGCCCGACTCACCAGCCGGTAGAGCAGGTTGCTTCTCTGCGTGTGACTCCGAACATGAGCACATGGCGTCCGTGTGATCAGGTTGAATCCGCAGTGGCGTGGAAATACGGCGTTGAGCGTCAGGACGGCCCGACCGCGCTGATCCTCTCCCGCCAGAACCTGGCACAGCAGGAACGTACCGCAGAGCAACTGGCGAATATCGCTCACGGTGGCTACGTGCTGAAAGATTGCGCGGGCCAGCCGGAGCTGATCTTCATCGCCACCGGTTCTGAAGTTGAACTGGCTGTTGCGGCATGGGAGAAACTGACTGCCGAAGGTGTGAAGGCGCGTGTGGTCTCCATGCCGTCTACCGATGCGTTCGACAAACAGGATGCCGCCTACCGCGAATCCGTACTGCCGAAAGCCGTTTCTGCTCGCGTCGCTATCGAGGCTGGCATTGCGGACTACTGGTTCAAATACGTGGGTCTGAACGGTGCCATCGTCGGGATGACCACTTTTGGTGAGTCTGCACCGGCAGAACTGCTGTTTGAAGAATTCGGCTTCACCGTAGACAACGTGGTCGCGAAAGCAAAAGAACTGCTGTAACTTCGATTACAGGTGAAAACGGGACGCTCAGGCGGCCCGTTTTTTAATCGGATTAAATTTAATTTCCTCTGTGCAACTCCCCGTTGTGGATCTGAGTCACAAATATGATATTTAGTGTTATTTGGAATTTGCAATGCATATCACATAATTAATGTTGCATTTTGTTTTTATATTCTCAACTAACTGTTTTTAAAGGCTTCACAAAAAGACATTCCGCGCTGCACGTATTTTCCCCCTCGATTGATTTCATTTTGCCGTACGCGTATTTTATTTTTAACGTTAACTCGTACCCTAAAAATAAAATAAGGAAAATGTATGCGGCTGATTGATTACTTTCCCGAATCATCTATTTCAATAAAAGATTCAGCAAAGAACTGGCAGGAGGCAATTGACTTTTCTATGTCGTCCTTGCTCGCCAATCATTATGTCAATTCAAATTATATTCAGGCGATCAAAGACTCAACGATTAACAATGGTCCTTATTATATTTTAGCGCCTGGTGTCGCTATGCCACACGCTCGTCCGGAATGTGGTGCGTTAAAAACCGGAATGTCATTAACGCTTCTCAAACAGGAAGTGAAATTTTCCGAAGAAGATGAAGGCATCAGATTATTAATCGGATTGTCGGCGGCAAATGCTGACTCTCACATTGGCGCTATTCAGGCTTTAAGTGAATTATTATGTGAAGAGGAAGCGCTAACCGCTTTGTTAGCGGCTAAATCAGAAAAACAACTGGCGGATATTATCGCCTTCGCATAATTCATCGTTTCCTTTCAGGATATTATTATGGAAAACAAGTCTGCTCGTGCCAAAGTCCAGGCTTTTGGTGGGTTTTTGACTGCAATGGTCATTCCCAACATCGGCGCATTTATTGCCTGGGGTTTTATAACCGCATTGTTTATTCCTACTGGTTGGATGCCGAATGAGCATTTCGCCAAAATTGTCGGCCCGATGATTACTTATTTACTGCCCGTCATGATTGGCTCCACCGGTGGGCATCTGGTTGGTGGGAAACGTGGCGCGGTAATGGGAGGCATTGGTTCTATTGGCGTTATTGTTGGCGCGGATATCCCGATGTTCCTTGGCGCGATGGTGATGGGGCCGCTTGGCGGTTGGGTGATTAAGCATATCGACCGCCTGCTGGAAAAACGCATCCCCGCTGGTTTCGAGATGGTTATCAATAACTTCTCTCTGGGTATTGCGGGAATGCTCTTATGTTTGCTGGGATTCGAAGTTATTGGCCCGGCGGTTCTCATTGCCAACAATTTTGTGAAGGAATGTATTGAAGCGTTGGTTCATGCGGGTTACCTGCCGTTGCTGTCTGTAATCAATGAGCCCGCGAAAATCCTCTTTTTGAATAATGCTATCGATCAGGGTGTCTATTATCCGTTGGGAATGCAGCAAGCTTCTGAAACGGGAAAATCGATTTTCTTCATGGTGGCATCCAACCCTGGGCCGGGGTTAGGCCTGTTACTCAGCTTTGCCATTTTTGGTAAAGGGATGAGTAAAAAATCCGCGCCAGGCGCCATGATTATCCACTTCCTTGGTGGTATTCATGAACTGTATTTCCCGTATGTGCTGATGAAGCCTTTAACCCTGATTGCGATGATTGCCGGGGGAATGAGCGGGACGTGGGTATTCCACCTGTTGGACGGTGGGTTGGTTGCAGGGCCGAGCCCAGGATCAATATTTGCCTATCTGGCATTAACGCCAAAAGGTTCTTTCCTCGCGACCATTGCAGGCGTTACAGCGGGAACCATTGTTACTTTTGTGATTACCTCTGTAATCCTGAAAATGGAAAAGAGTGTAGAAACAGAAACTGAAGATGACTTCGCTGAATCAGCCAGAACCGTCAAGGCGATGAAACAGGAAGGTAAGTTCTCTTATAAAAATATTAAACGCGTTGCTTTCGTCTGTGATGCGGGAATGGGTTCCAGCGCGATGGGGGCTACAACGTTTCGTAAGCGTCTGGAGAAAGCGGGATTGAATATTAATGTAACGCACTATGCTATCGAAAACGTTCCGCAAGATGCAGATATTATTGTAACCCATGCCAGTCTTGAAGGTCGTGTTAAACGTGTGAGTGAAAAGCCATTAGTGCTGATTAAAAACTATATTGGTGATCCTCTGTTGGACGATTTATTTAAACGCATTACTGCGAACTAGCCTTCTTCTATTTTTGGAGTAAGTATGAAAACGAAAGTGGCTGCCATATATGGTAAGCAGGATATTCGGATCCGCGAATTTGAGTTGCCTGCAATTACAGATAACGAATTGTTAGTAAACGTAATATCCGATAGCGTTTGTTTATCCACATGGAAAGCGGCGGCTTTGGGGAGCGAGCATAAACGCGTGCCGGACGATCTGGAAAATCATCCGGTTATTACCGGACATGAATGTGCAGGTATCATTGTTGAGGTAGGAAAAAAACTGACGGATAAATATAAGAAAGGTCAGCGTTTTGTGTTGCAACCCGCGATGGGATTGCCAAGTGGATATTCCGCGGGATACAGCTACGAATATTTTGGCGGTAATGCGACATATATGATTATCCCGGAAGTAGCGATTAATCTGGGATGCGTTTTACCTTACCACGGCTCTTATTTTGCCGCCGCCTCATTGGCAGAACCAATGTGCTGCATTATTGGCGCGTATAACGCGAATTTTCACACCACACCTTACGTTTATGAGCATCGCATGGGGATTAAGCCAGGCGGAAGCATTGCGCTTCTGGCCTGCGCCGGGCCGATGGGTATCGGCGCAATTGATTATGCCATTAACGGCAGTATTCAGCCGTCACGTGTGGTGGTGGTCGATATTGATGAAGCACGACTGGCGCAGGCTAAAAAACTGTTGCCGGTTGAGCTGGCGGCAGAAAAAGGGATTGAACTTATCTATGTGAACACGACCGGCATGGATTCTCCGACCACGATGCTGCGTGCGTTAACTCATGACGAAGGTTTTGATGATGTCTTTGTATATGCGGCAGTACCTGCAGTCATTGAAATGGCCGATGATTTACTCGCGGAAGATGGCTGCCTGAATTTCTTTGCTGGTCCGACGGACAGCAACTTTAAAGTGCCGTTTAATTTTTACAACGTGCACTACAACAGCACTCACGTTGTCGGAACCTCTGGTGGTTCAACGGATGATATGAAGGAGGCTATTGCGCTCAGTGCAACCGGCCAGCTACAACCCTCGTTTATGGTGACGCACATTGGCGGCCTTGATGCGGTTCCGGAAACCGTATTGAATTTACCGGCAATTCCTGGCGGTAAAAAGCTGATATATAACGGCGTAACCATGCCGCTAACCGCCATTGCTGATTTTGCCGAGAAAGGGAAAACTGACCCATTATTCAAAGAGCTGGCGCTGCTGGTGGAGGAAACGCACGGCATCTGGAACGAAAAGGCAGAAAAATACCTGCTGGCACACTTCGGCGTTGATATCGGGGAGGCGGCGATATGATGTCGCTGGCATGGCCGCTATTTCGTATCACGGAGCAGGCTGCGCTGGCAGCCTGGCCGCAAACCGGGTGCGGCGAT
This sequence comes from Citrobacter meridianamericanus, assembly GCF_041320245.1. Lineage (NCBI taxonomy): Bacteria > Pseudomonadati > Pseudomonadota > Gammaproteobacteria > Enterobacterales > Enterobacteriaceae > Citrobacter > Citrobacter meridianamericanus. The sequence goes on from NZ_CP101036.1 coordinate 998,537, forward strand.
AAAAACAAGATTGATGGTCTGGCCGTGACGGCAATGCGCGAAGCATTGAACAGTGTTGCCATCCGCGGACGAATCGTCATTGGCGAAGGGGAGATTGATCGCGCCCCGATGCTGTGGATTGGTGAGGAAGTGGGAACTGGCGCTGGACCTGAGGTCGATATTGCCGTCGATCCTATTGAAGGCACGCGAATGGTGGCGATGGGGCAATGCAATGCGCTGGCTGTCATGGCGTTTGCCCCTCGCGGCAGTTTGTTACACGCCCCTGATATGTACATGAAAAAACTGGTTGTTAATCGGTATGCAAAAGGGGCGATTAATCTGGCGCTGCCGTTGGCAGACAATCTGCGCAATGTGGCTGAGGTGTTGGATAAACCGCTGGAGCGACTGCGGATGGTGACGCTGGATAAACCGCGTCTTCAACCGGCGATTGCCGAAGCGACAAGACTTGGCGTCAAAGTCTTTGCGCTGCCCGACGGCGATGTAGCCGCAAGCGTGTTGGCCTGTATGCAGGAAAATCCCTATGACCTGATGTATACCATTGGGGGGCACCTGAAGGGGTTATTTCAGCTTGTGCAGTTAAAGCGCTGGGGGCGACATGCAGGCTGAACTGATTGATTTTTGCGCGGCGAAAGGAGATAGCGCAGATAATCGTCTGATTGCGGCACAGGAACGTCAGCGCTGCATGGAAATGGGCGTCGAGATTAACCGTATCTATGCGCTCGACGAACTGGTAGGGGGAAATAAGATCCTCTTCAGCGCGACGGGGGTCACGGGCGGCGATCTTGTGAAAGGGATCCAACAGGTTGCGAATGGTGTGCGCACGCAAACTTTACTGATCGGCGGCGCGGATCGAACGTGTAATATAATAGACTCTCTGCATTCATGGTGATTTATCGGATAACTAATGACGACGCTGACAGAAGACGATGTGCTTGAGCAACTGGATGCTCAAAATAATTTACTTTCGTTTATGACGACGGCACATAACATTTTGCTCCAGGGCATTAAGCGCTTTCTGCCGTCGCTGTTCGTTAATAACGATGAAGAGATCGTGGAATATGCAGTGAAGCCGTTGCTCGCTCAGAGTGGACCGCTTGACGATATCGACGTTGCGTTACGTCTGATTTATGCGCTGGGAAAAATGGATAAATGGCTTTATGCCGACATCACCCATTTTTCCCAGTTTTATCAGTACCTGAACGAGCAGGATAATATTCCCGGTTTTGCCGATGACATCACCTGGGATTTTGTCAGCAACGTGAACAGTATTACCCGCAACGCAACGCTGTACGGCGCGCTGGAGTCAATGAAATTTGCCGACTTTGCTGCGTGGTCCGAGGTGCGCTTTAGCGCAATGGTCAAGACGGCAATGACGCTGGCGGTGACGGCGATTTTAAAGGAATTAACGCCGTGAAAATCGAACTAACGGTGAATGGGCTCCAGGTTGAAGCACATTACCATGATGATGAGATAGAGAACGTCCACAAACCGTTATTACAGCAACTGGCAAAAATACAGGCCGCTAATCCGCAGCGACGTACGATAGTTTTTCTCTGCGCGCCACCGGGTACGGGTAAATCGACGCTGACCACCTTCTGGGAATATCTCTGCGCTCAGGATCCTTGTCTGCCGGAGATCCAGACGCTGCCGATGGATGGCTTCCATCACTACAACAGCTGGCTGGATGCCCATAACCTGCGGGCATACAAAGGTGCGCCGGAAACCTTTGATGTGGATAAGCTTGCGCAGAATCTACGCCAGATAAGGGAAGGGGAAGGCTTCTGGCCGCAATACGATAGGCAAAAGCACGATCCGGTCGAAGAGGCCATACGGGTGACTGCGCCGATGGTGATTGTGGAGGGAAACTGGTTATTGCGCAATGATGACAGATGGCGAGCGTTAGCCGAGTTTTGTGATTACTCGTTGTTTATTCGCGCTCCAGCCAATGCGCTGCGTACGCGACTGGTAGGCCGTAAACTGGCTGGCGGACTCTCACAAGCTGACGCTGAGGCATTTTATGAGCGTACCGACGGACCGAATGTTCGTCGGGTGCTGGAAGATAGCCTGCCAGCAGATCTTATGCTGGAGATGTCGCTTGAGGGCGCATATCGGACGGCGTGAGATTTTTGTTGTGTAGCCGTACTACGCGCGAAAAATGGCGCTGCGTAAATGCAGCGTCATGACTGATCGCTACAACGCTGGCACCACGCGCACGACACACTGCCAGCCAGTTTTCGAAGGCGCCAAGCCAGTGCGCATCAAAGTCCCGGCTGGGCTCATCCAGCATTAGAATAGTGGGGGCGAGGGCTTCCAGGCTGGCGACGGCAACCATGCGTCGTTGTGCAGTATGCAGATCGAGCGGGTGCACGCCGGCGACATCCTCTAACTGACATAATCGCAGCGCCGCCATTGTGCGTTGCGCAATTTCAGTCGCCGGAAGCTTCTGTAGCCGTAATCCGAATGCGACTTCCTCTGCAACCTTGCTGTGAAAAATTTGATTCTCCGCCTCCTGAAACAATACGCCGAGCACCCTGGCACGCTCCCGATTTTTCAGTTGCGCAATCGCGCGATTCTGCACGGTTATTGTGCCGGATGAAGGCGTCAGTAGCCCGGCCATGATGCGCATAAGCGTGGATTTTCCTGCCCCATTATCGCCCGTTAGCGCCAGCCATTCACCCTCCTGGAGTTCCAGCGAAATATTGTGTAAGCAGTCATCGGCGGCGTTCGGCCAGCGAAAACTGACCTGGTCTAGCGTTAGCATAGTGGTGACAATGCTCCGTCGCGCAGCTGCCATGCCTGCTGACAGTAGCTGAGAAAAGGTGAAGGGTTGCGTTCGAAAAGTATTACCAAAGCATGTCGTTCCTGTGCCCATTGTTGCAGTCGCGCCAGCAGCATTGCCGTGGCTTGCGCCGTCAGGCGGCTGAACGCTTCATCCAGAATCAATATTTTCGGCTGCATGGCGAGTGCGCTGGCAATGACTACCCGTTGGGTTTCCCCGCCGGAAAGGGTACCGGGATGACGATGGCGCAGGGGCTGACATTCTGTCAGCGTCAGGGCGGCATCTATGCGCTGCATAATTTCAACCTCAGTAAGGCAGAGATTTTCCGGGCCAAATGCCACTTCTTCCTCCACGCTGAAAGTACAACCTGAAAGCTGCAGGTAAGGTGACTGCTGCACAAGCTGGATGGTACTCGACTGCTCGACCAGCGACAGTTGCCCGATGGGATTACCTAGGAGCGTGCCTGTGCCTTCAATATCTCCCGGAAGGAAATCGGGGTACCAGCCAGCCATCAGCTGCGCCAGTGTGCTTTTCCCGCTGCCGTTCTCGCCAAAAACAGCCACCATACCCGGTCTGGCGTAATGGAAGTCGTAACAGACGGATAGCCGCATAGCGTGCGTTGGAATATAGCGAAACTGCTCTAACGTAACCATATCCAGACTCCGGTCTCAACCGCCATCAGAACTGCCATGCCGTAGCGGGCCAGACGTTGTAAGGTGCTGTCTGGCGGCGCCCAAAGCGTGGTGCGAGTGCGATGCAGGCGAAATCCCCGCATATCGAGCGCTGCACCGCGAACGGCCAGGTCATTGAGCGCGTTATGGGTAAGCGGCACAATCAATGCCGGCATGGCGCGTAAACGCTGGTACCAGGACTCATCCAGCGGTACGCCGCGTGCGCGCTGAGCCTCATGAATTATTGCCAGCTGTCGTTTGAGTTGTTCAACCACCAGCAGCGGGCCAGCAAACAGGTAGGCAACGCCTGGTGGCAGACGGGAAGCGAACAGGGCACGCATAAAGCGCGAAACCGGTACGTACTGCATCCATATCTGCGATGTCGACACAATGGCCAGGATCCTCAGCCAGAGCGTAACGGCATTGGCCCAGCGCTCTGGCGTGCGTGGCTGTCCGCTAATCCACTCGGTAAGCCATCCGCCGTGTACCAGCCATAGCCCCAGCCCTAAGGGGATCATCAGCCAAAGTACGTATTTCGCTCGCGACCGCGTAGCCTTCATACATAACAAACTGACGAACGTCGCGGCGCCGTACAAGCTGAGCGGCACTCCGGCTGGCAGCAGGAGCGTGGAGCAGGCGGCAAGCGCCCACAGAGTTAACGACGTAAACGGATGCATTTAGCGCACGGCAGACATCGTAGGGAAATGACGCGTGGTGCGCAGCGGAAGTTGTCGCAGCAGCACCCAGACGATGATTGCCGTGAGGATTTTATCGACCAGATTCGCTCCGATGACGGTGATGGCGACGGACTCCACCAGGTTCTGACCGACCGAGTGCATCCAGGCAACAAAAAGATCGGCACCGCTGCCAGTGACGCCGCCAAACAGGGTCGTGCGAATCGGCACGGCAACGAGGGTCACTGCAAGTGTGATGATCACGCCGCTGACCACGACTTTGGGTAAGGTGCGAAACCATCCAGCCCGTGCCAGCCAACCGGCAACCAGTCCAATAACCATCGCCACAGGCGCGAAGGCGGCGGCAATAGGATCGGTCAAAAGCCCCCATAACAGGTTAGTGAGTAATCCGGTTAGCATCCCCACGACCGGGCCTAACAGCACCGCGCTGATCAACGTGCCAATCGAGTCGAGAAAAATAGGCAATTTCAACATGCTGATGAGTTGCCCGCCGACCATGTTGATGGCGATAGCAATGACAATAAGTACCAGAGACTGGCTGGAAAATTGGCGACGCGCCATAGAAGACCTCGAATAAGTGAAGCGTTAGCGGGATGAAATAACCAGTTCGTCATAACCGGAGACGGCGCAGGGCTGTCGGCTGAATGCCAGAGACGCCAACTCGCCAATCACCAGTTCCAGCGTGGTTCGCACGGTACAACCCGGCATCATGTGTCCGCCCAGCATCGCGCCGTGCTGGTCGGCAATCGCCAGATGGAGATGCTCGCCGGTAAGTTCCAGCGTGCCGTTCAGAGAGATAATTTCCCACGTCCCCGTGTGTAAGGTGGTTTCTTCACATCCGGCGAAGCGCAGAGCAACGTTGGTCAAACTGCCGGTGCAACCCGCTATCCAGGCTGCCTGTAGTTGATGTTGCTGGATAAACGCATGTAGCGCTGAAAAGACTTCCTCGCCGGGTAGTAAACGCAGCGCATGAAAGCGAGCTTCAGATGGTTGGGAATAGAATGTTGTCATAGTTGAGGAACTCCGAGACTCGGACGTAGCGCTGATAATATAGACGCGGGTTAAGGCGCTTTCTGATATAAATCAGGATTTGTGACATGGCAATGAAATAATCTTGCTACGGTTATTCGTAATTCTGGAATATGGAATAAAAGTCGCGTTGAAGGACGTTAAAATGTGACGTAAGTCAGATAACTGTGTTCTGTTGCTGGACAATCATTCCTTTTATTCCGCGTTTCGCTTATTCTAGCTGAAGCGTTTCAGTCGATTAAATGTTCGACAATTAACCAATTAGTCGCAGTTTGCGACAGGTAAGGTTTCCCTGAGCGATTTGCTGCATTACTCTGTCTGCCACATCGTTTCTGAGAAATCCTTGCAGGAGACCTATGACCGTACGCGTAGCGATTAATGGTTTCGGTCGCATCGGACGCAACGTGGTTCGTGCTTTGTATGAATCCGGGCGTCGGGCGGAAATCACCGTGGTGGCAATCAACGAACTGGCGGATGCTGCAGGCATGGCGCATTTGTTGAAATATGACACCAGCCATGGGCGTTTTGCCTGGGATGTTCGTCAGGAACGAGACCAGCTCATCGTTGGCGATGATGCGATCCGCATTCTGCATGAGCGAACGCTCGATGCGCTTCCATGGCGCGAACTGGGTGTCGACGTTGTGCTGGATTGTACGGGGGTCTTCGGCAGTCGCGAACACGGAGAGGCGCATATTGCCGCCGGCGCAAAGAAAGTGCTCTTTTCACATCCTGGTAGTCACGACATCGACGCAACCGTTGTGTTTGGCGTTAATCAGGATCAGCTGCGCGCTGAGCACCGGATCGTTTCCAATGCCTCCTGCACTACGAATTGTATAATACCCGTCATTAAATTGCTGGATGATGCTTACGGCATTGAGTCTGGTACCGTCACCACGATCCACTCCGCGATGCACGATCAGCAGGTTATTGATGCTTATCATCCTGACTTGCGTCGCACACGAGCGGCCAGTCAGTCGATCATTCCGGTTGATACTAAACTGGCGGCGGGCATCACGAGAATTTTCCCGCAGTTTAACGATCGTTTTGAAGCGATTGCGGTGCGTGTACCAACCATAAATGTGACGGCGATCGACTTAAGCGTGACGGTGAAAAAACCAGTAAAAGCCAGTGAAGTCAACCAGTTGCTGCAAAAAGCAGCACAGGGTGCATTTCATGGTATAGTTGACTATACGGAATTACCGTTGGTCTCTGTAGATTTTAACCACGACCCGCACAGCGCCATCGTTGATGGTACGCAAACGCGCGTGAGTGGCGCTCACCTGATCAAAACGCTGGTCTGGTGTGATAATGAATGGGGCTTTGCTAACCGTATGCTCGACACGACGTTAGCGATGGCTGCTATTGGTTTCAGGCTCGACGCTTGAGCGTCGACAAAACTTTATGAATCAACGAGAGGATTCACCATGTCTGTAATTAAGATGACCGATCTGGATCTGGCTGGTAAACGCGTTTTTATCCGTGCGGACCTGAACGTACCAGTTAAAGAAGGGAAAGTAACCAGCGATGCACGTATTCGTGCTTCCCTGCCGACCATCGAACTGGCCCTGAAACAGGGTGCTAAAGTGATGGTAACTTCCCACCTGGGTCGTCCTACCGAAGGCGAGTACAACGAAGAATTCTCTCTGCTGCCGGTTGTTAACTACCTGAAAGACAAACTGTCTGCTCCGGTTCGCCTGGTAAAAGATTACCTGGACGGCGTTGAAGTCGCTGCCGGTGAACTGGTTGTTCTGGAAAACGTTCGCTTTAACAAAGGCGAGAAGAAAGACGACGAAGCGCTGTCCAAAAAATATGCTGCTCTGTGCGACGTATTCGTTATGGATGCTTTCGGTACCGCTCACCGTGCGCAGGCGTCTACTCACGGTATCGGTAAATTCGCCGATGTAGCTTGTGCAGGTCCGCTGTTGGCTGCCGAGCTGGATGCACTGGGTAAAGCGCTGAAAGAACCTGCTCGTCCGATGGTTGCTATCGTTGGTGGTTCTAAAGTTTCTACCAAACTGACCGTTCTGGACTCCCTGTCAAAAATCGCTGACCAGCTGATTGTTGGCGGTGGTATCGCGAACACCTTCGTTGCTGCTCAAGGCCACAACGTGGGCAAATCTCTGTACGAAGCAGATCTCGTTGACGAAGCTAAGCGTCTGCTGACCACTTGCGACATTCCGGTTCCGACCGACGTTCGCGTAGCGACTGAATTCTCTGAAACCGCACCGGCTACTCTGAAATCCGTTAGCGACGTTAAAGAAGACGAACAGATCCTGGACATCGGCGACGCTTCTGCACAGCAGTTGGCTGACATCCTGAAGAATGCGAAAACCATTCTGTGGAACGGCCCGGTTGGCGTGTTCGAATTCCCGAACTTCCGCAAAGGTACTGAAATCGTTGCTAATGCCATCGCAGACAGCGAAGCGTTCTCTATCGCAGGCGGCGGTGACACCCTGGCAGCAATCGACCTGTTCGGCATTGCTGACAAAATCTCCTACATCTCTACTGGCGGCGGCGCATTCCTCGAATTCGTCGAAGGTAAAGTACTGCCAGCAGTAGCCATGCTCGAAGAGCGTGCTAAAAAGTAAGAATTTAATGGGCAGGGAAACCTGCCCTTATTTTAGCGCGCTTTAGGGCGCGCGCCCTTTCCAAGGCCGAAGATACAGGACTCGTAAAATGTCTAAAATTTTTGATTTCGTAAAACCAGGCGTAATCACTGGTGATGACGTACAGAAAGTTTTCCAGGTAGCTAAAGAAAACAACTTTGCTCTGCCAGCTGTTAACTGCGTGGGTACCGACTCCATCAACGCCGTTTTGGAAACTGCTGCAAAAGTTAAAGCGCCGGTAATCGTACAATTCTCCAACGGTGGTGCTTCTTTCATCGCGGGTAAAGGCGTGAAGTCCGACATTCCTCAGGGTGCTGCAATCCTGGGTGCTATCTCTGGCGCGCATCACGTTCACCAGATGGCTGAGCACTACGGTGTTCCGGTTATCCTGCACACTGACCACTGCGCGAAGAAACTGCTGCCGTGGATCGACGGTCTGCTGGACGCGGGTGAAAAACACTTCGCAGCAACCGGCAAACCGCTGTTCTCTTCTCATATGATCGACCTGTCTGAAGAGTCTCTGGAAGAGAACATCGAAATCTGCTCCAAATATCTGGCACGCATGTCCAAAATGGGCATGACTCTGGAAATCGAACTGGGTTGCACCGGTGGTGAAGAAGACGGTGTGGATAACAGCCACATGGACGCTTCTGCACTGTACACCCAGCCGGAAGACGTTGATTACGCGTACACTGAGCTGAGCAAAATCAGCCCGCGTTTCACCATCGCTGCGTCCTTCGGTAACGTACACGGCGTTTACAAGCCAGGTAACGTCGTTCTGACCCCGACCATCCTGCGCGACTCTCAGGACTATGTTTCTAAGAAACATAACCTGCCGCACAACAGCCTGAACTTCGTCTTCCACGGCGGTTCCGGTTCTACTGCTCAGGAAATTAAAGACTCCGTAAGCTACGGCGTAGTGAAAATGAACATCGACACCGATACCCAATGGGCTACCTGGGAAGGCGTTCTGAACTACTACAAAGCAAACGAAGCTTACCTGCAGGGCCAGTTGGGCAACCCGAAAGGCGAAGATCAGCCGAACAAGAAATACTACGATCCGCGCGTATGGCTGCGTGCTGGTCAGGCAACCATGATCATCCGTCTGGAACAGGCTTTCAAAGAACTGAACGCGGTTGACGTTCTGTAATTTACGCCGTTCCACGTGACATGAGGCCCGCAAATGCGGGCCTTTTTTATTTCAATGTGCTGCTGGCAGAGGATTCTGTGATCTGTTTGGCAAAATCCGAGTTTATTGTTTACCCTTGTCAGGTTGCCAGTCCCGTCAGGGCGGCTTTATTTCTCCCGTTTGGGTAAGCAAAAAAGGAATAGTAAATGGAAGATTTGAATGTTGTCGACAGCATAAACGGTGCGGGCACCTGGCTGGTGCGGAACCAGGAACTGCTGTTGAGCTATGCCGTCAACATCGTTGCGGCTATCGCGATTGTCATTATCGGTATGATCGTGGCACGCATTGTATCAAATACCGTTAACCGCCTGATGCTGGCGCGTAAAATTGATGCCACCGTTGCCGACTTCCTTTCTGCACTGGTGCGTTACGGTATTATCGCTTTCACGCTGATTGCCGCTTTGGGCCGTGTTGGGGTGCAAACTGCCTCGGTGATAGCCGTTCTCGGTGCCGCAGGTTTAGCCGTCGGTCTGGCGTTGCAAGGTTCGCTGTCCAACCTCGCTGCAGGCGTGCTGCTGGTGATGTTCCGTCCGTTCCGTGCGGGTGAGTATGTCGATCTCGGCGGCGTAGCGGGAACCGTGCTCAACGTGCAGATTTTCTCCACCACCATGCGTACTGTTGACGGTAAGATTGTAGTGATCCCGAATGGTAAAATTATTGCCGGGAACATCATTAACTTCTCTCGCGAGCCGGTTCGTCGTAACGAATTTATTATCGGCGTGGCTTACGACTCCGATATCGATCAGGTGAAAAAAATTCTCACCGATATCATCCAGTCGGAAGATCGCATTCTTAAAGACCGTGAAATGACGGTTCGCCTGAATGAGCTGGGGGCTTCCTCAATTAACTTTGTCGTACGCGTCTGGAGCAACAGCAGCGATCTGCAAAGCGTCTACTGGGACGTGCTGGAACGCATTAAGCGCGAGTTCGATGCCAATGGTATCAGCTTCCCGTATCCGCAGATGGATGTGAATTTCAAACGCGTGAAAGAGAGCGCTGTAGAGTAATTACGCGCCCGGAGGCGCTTTCGCTTTCCGGGCCGACAAAACTTCCTTTCCATTAATTTCCCTAATCTCCGATTAAAATTATCAATTTCCGCTAATGATTTTCTCGCGCTATAGTCTGCTCCTAAGAGAAATAGTTCGGGATAATTAACGTGTTATCGTATTACTTTCAAGGGCTTGCGCTTGGTGCGGCCATGATACTTCCGCTTGGTCCGCAAAATGCTTTCGTGATGAACCAAGGGATTCGTCGCCAGTATCACATCATGATTGCTTTACTCTGCGCTATAAGCGATTTAGTGCTGATTTGTGCGGGGATCTTTGGCGGTAGCGCCTTGCTGATGCAGTCGCCGTGGCTGATGGCGCTGGTCACTTGGGGCGGTGTGGCGTTTCTGCTCTGGTATGGTTTTGGTGCGCTAAAAACGGCGATGAGCAGTAATCTGGAACTGGCCAGCGCCGAAGTAATGAAGCAGGGGCGTTGGAAAATCATCGCCACCATGCTGGCGGTGACCTGGCTCAACCCACACGTTTATCTGGATACTTTTGTGGTGCTGGGGAGTCTGGGGGGGCAACTGGACGTGGAGCCAAAGCGCTGGTTTGCGCTGGGTACCGTTAGCGCATCTTTCCTGTGGTTCTTCGGTCTGGCATTGCTGGCGGCCTGGCTGGCTCCGCGTCTGCGTACTGCTAAAGCGCAGCGCATCATCAATACGCTGGTAGGATTAGTGATGTGGTTTATCGCTTTTCAACTGGCAAAAGAAGGTGTTGCGCACGTTCATGCGTTGTTCAACTAAGTGTTGTCTGATGGACAACGCGGCGAGATCGGCTAAGCTTGCCTGCATGTGCCCTGAGTTTCGGGGTAATTAATGAAACATGGAGGAACGACCGTGAAGTTCAAAATAATGGCCCTGGCGGCATTAGTCGGATTCAGCGCACTATCGGTACAGGCAAATGAGTTGCCAAATGGACCGCACATCGTGACTTCCGGAACGGCAAGCGTGGATGCGACCCCAGACATCGCCACGCTGGCAATTGAAGTGAATGTTGCCGCCAAGGATGCGGCTTCAGCGAAGAAGCAGGCCGATGAGCGCGTGGCGCAATATCTGTCCTTCCTTGAACAGAACCAGATAGCGAAGAAAGATATTAGCGCGGCCAACCTGCGTACCCAGCCGGACTACGACTACCAGAATGGTAAAAGTATTCTCAAAGGGTATCGTGCGGTGCGTACCGTTGAAGTCACACTGCGCCAACTGGACAAGCTCAACGCTCTGCTCGATGGCGCGCTGAAAGCAGGTTTGAATGAGATCCGTTCGGTATCGCTGGGCGTTGCCCAACCGGATGCTTACAAAGATAAAGCGCGTAAAGCGGCAATTGATGATGCAATTCACCAGGCTGAACAGCTGGCTGCGGGCTTTAACAGCAAACTGGGTCCCGTTTACAGCGTACGCTACCACGTTTCCAATTATCAGCCGAGCCCAATGGTTCGGATGATGAAAGCCGATGCCGCGCCTGCTGTCTCTGCTCAGGAAACTTACGAACAGCCGGTTATTCAGTTTGACGATCAGGTTGATGTCGTCTTCCAGATTGAGCCGACGGCGGGGCAGCCAGCCTCAACGCCTGCTAAAACTCAGTAATCGTTCCAGACCCGGCTTTCCAGCCGGGTTTTTTCTGTGAGCAACTGTAAAAATGAGACTTCACATCCGGTCTTTTTTTTCGCCGTAATGAGGATAGGCCATAGCGATTTTTAAGGGGATGCTATGGATATTTTTATCTCAAAAAAGATGCGTAATTTCATTCTGCTGGCGCAAACCAATAACATCGCCAGAGCGGCAGAAAAAATACATATGACCGCATCACCTTTCGGTAAAAGCATTGCCGCACTGGAAGATCAAATCGGCTATACGCTGTTTACCCGCAAAGACAACAACATCAGCCTGAATAAAGCCGGACAGGAGCTGTATCAGAAGCTGTTTCCCGTTTATCAGCGCCTTTCTGCCATTGATAACGAAATCCATAACGCTTCTCGCCGCTCGCGGGAAATCGTCATCGGCATCGACAATACCTACCCGACGATTATTTTTGACCAGTTGATCAGCCTTGGCGATAAGTATGATGGCGTGACGGCCCAGGCCGTTGAATTCAGCGAGAATGGGGTAATTGATAACTTGTTCGACCGTAAACTGGATTTTATTATCTCACCGCAGCATGTTTCTCCGCGCGTGCAGGAGCTGGAAAATCTGGCGATCAGCGAACTGTCTCCGCTGCGTCTGGGGTTCCTCGTTTCCCGGCGCTACGAAGAAAAACAGCCGCAGGACCTACTTCGCGAGCTTCCCTGGCTGCAAATGCGCTTCCAGAATCGCGCCAACTTTGAGGCGATGCTGGATGCTTACATGCGACCCTGTGGGATCAACCCGACGATTATCTACCGTCCGTACAGCTTCATGGCCAAGATTAGCGCGGTGGAGCGTGGGCAGTTTTTGACGGTGATCCCGCATTTCGCCTGGCGCCTGGTGAACCCGTCTACGCTGAAATATTTCGATGCGCCAGGTAACCCAATGTACATGCAGGAGTTTCTTTATTCGCTGAAAAATCATCGCTATACCGCCACCATGCTCCAGCATATTGCTGAAGATCGTGACGGTACGGCAAGCTAACCGAGCATTGAGCCTGTTTCCAGAAGGTTGCGATGCAGATCGAACGCATGGCTGAGATCGTGATGGATATGCCCGCCGGGCGCTTTTTCCAGATAGCGGTGCAAATAATCTCTGTAAAGCGGATGCGCACAGTTATCAATAATCGTGTGCGCCCGCTGCATCGGAGATAACCCGCGCAGATCGGCAATCCCTTGTTCGGTCACAATCACCTTAACGCTATGTTCGCTGTGGTCGACATGACTACACATCGGTACGATGGTTGAGATTTTCCCACCCTTGGCAATCGACGGCGCCATAAAGATAGAAAGGTAGGCGTTGCGCTCGAAATCCCCGCTACCACCGATGCCGTTCATCAGGTTCACGCCCGCAACGTGCGTGGAATTGGCATGGCCGTAGATATCAAACTCCAGGCCAACGTTGAGCGCAATGACCCCCAGTCGACGAATGATTTCCGGGTTATTGGAAATCTCCTGCGGGCGCAGCACAATTCGGCTGGCGAAGAAGTCCATGTTGTCGTAAATCTTCTGTAGCGACGGGGCTGAAATGGTCAGACTGGAAGCGCTGGCGCCGGTTATCTTGCCTGTTTCCAGCAGATGTACCACCGACTCCTGCAACACCTCCGAATACATCATAAAGGGCGGGATATCCGGATTCTCCCCCAGTCGCGCCATCACCGCGTTGTTGATATTACCCACGCCGCTTTGTAAGGGCAGAAACTCAGCTGGAATGCGTTTGTGCGCCATTTCTGCCAACAGAAAAGTGACCACGTTATCGGCAATTTGTTGGCTGACCGGATTGGTTTTATCTGACGCTTTTCCGGCATCGGGCAGTTCGGTATCCACCACCGCAACCACTTTCCTGGGGTCTATCTGCACGCACTGGCTACCCACGCGATCCATGGTATGAAAAATGGGCACGCTGTTACGCCGCGGCGGTGCGCCGGGTATTACGATGTCGGCAAACTCTGCCACGCGCGGATTATGGTAATGATTCAGCTCGATAATCACCTTTTTGGCCTGCAGAAGCCACGTGGGCGCGTTACCAATACCGCTGGAAAGCCAAATCCGGCCGTCTGGCGCAATAGCGGAGGCTTCAATAACGGCAACGTCGATCTCGCCAAAAAAGCCGTAATTAACCATCTGTGCGACCTCGCTCAAATGGAGATCGACAAACCTCACCTGGCCCTGGTTAATTTTCTCTCGCAGGCCAGAGGATGTTTGATAAGGCGCACGCCAGGAAACGGCATCCGCCGCAGACAGGGCATCATCAGCAGCGGCACCAATTGATGCTCCGGTCAGCAGGCGGATCTGAAAAGGCTGCCCGGTCTGATGTTGCTCACAGGCGCGTTGGGCAATTGCGGTGGGTAACGCTTTTGGCGAACCCGCGGGGGTAAAGCCGCTGAACGCCACCATATCATCGTGCTGGATAATTTCTGCCGCTTGTTCTGCGCTCATCCGTTTCATGGCCGTCTCCTTCCTCGGACGTGATTAATGGCCGACAAAATTAGGTTTACGTTTTTCCATAAACGCGTTCATCCCTTCCTGATAATCCTCGCTGTCGTACACCGCGCGGCGCATGCCCTGAATACGCTCAAATTCGTCTGAGTTCATGGTGTGCGCTTCCCCCAGCACGCGCAGTTCTTCTTTGATGACGGCGATTGCCAGCGGCGCTTTTTCCGAGATGTGGTGCGCCATTTGCAGGGTGAAATCTTCCAGTTCCTCGGCGGGAACAACATGGTTGAGGATCCCGACCGCCATGGCGCGTTGAGCGGTGATGGGCGAAGCGGTAAAAATCAGCTCTTTAACGATGTGAAAACCGGCGTCGCGCGTCAGGTTGTGAATGCCTACCAGGTTATACGGCACACCGAGGTTGACCGGAGTCATCGAGAAGGTGGAGGTTTCAGCAGCGATGATCAGATCGGAACTCATGATCATTTCAAACGCGCCGCCCCAGACGCTGCCTTCGACCATAGAGATCACCGGCTTCGGATATTTTTGGATCATGCGGGTGATCTGACGCAACGGATCATCATAAGACAGCGGATCGCGACGTCCGGTGGGGAGTTCATGAATATCATGTCCGGCAGAGAACACCTTAGCCCCGCTCGGTGCGCGCAGAATGATGCAGCGAATTTCCGCACGATTGAGGTCGCTCAGCGCCTGCATCAGATCGTCAATAAACACTTTGCTCAGGGCATTGAGCTTGCGGGCGTAGTTGAACTCAATAACCGCGACTTTCTGGATGATGACCACGTTGACGTATTGATAAGACATAATGTTCTCTTTAGTGAAAGTAATGATGCTGGATAAATTCGCTGATATGCCGCAGACCGGTGCGCGGCGACAGATCGTTATTTTTGACGGCCTGTAGCGTCTGCTGGAAATAGCGGTCAAAATCAGTACGGGCAAACAGCAGATGCAGTGCTTCTTCTTCAGCCTGATGGTGTAACCAGTCCACCGCCTGCTGCTGGCGGACTTTTTCCAGTCGACCGCTGGCGGTAATGCATGTTTTAAAGTCGGTTATCGCCTGCCAGACCTCCTCAATACCGCGTTTTTCCAGGGCGCTACAGGTCAGAACCTGTGGCCGCCACTCGTCATATTTGCGGCGCAGAATATGCAGGGCGGATTCGTACATATGACGGGCGATGGCAACGCTGGTACGGTTATCACCGTCGTCTTTGTTGATGACAATCAGATCCGCCATCTCCATCAGGCCTTTTTTGATGCCCTGCAAATCGTCTCCACCGCCGGCAATTTGCAGTGAGATAAAGCAATCCACCATGCCTGCGACTTCGGTTTCTGACTGCCCAACGCCGACGGTTTCCACAATCACCACGTCGAAGCCAGCCGCTTCGCACAGCAGCATTAATTCACGGGCACGCTGGCTGGCGCCACCTAAATGCCCGCTGGACGGAACCGGGCGAATAAACGCAGATTCTGCGCGGGCCAGTTCCGTCATGCGGGTTTTATCACCGAGAATACTGCCGCCGCTGACCGGGCTACTGGGATCCACGGCGATCACCGCCACGCGTAACCCCCGGCGAATTAATAGCATGCCGAAGGCTTCCAGAAAGGTACTTTTACCCGCACCCGGCGTGCCGGTGATCCCTAAGCGCAGGGCGTTACCGGTGAACGGCATAATCGCATCCAGCAATTGCGTACTCAGCGGTTGGTGGCGCGGGTGACTACTTTCGACCAGCGTCATTGCCTGGGCGAGCGTAGCCCGTTCGCCAAGTCGCAAGCGGCGGACGGTATCCTCAAGCGTGGCGGCGTTAATCATGATGCTGACTGATTCGGGTTAACACATCACGAACGCTGTCGAGCATTGGTGTGCCGGGGCCATAAATTGCGGCCACGCCATGCTCGTGCAGGAAAGCGTAATCCTGTGGTGGAATTACCCCTCCGGCGACGACGCATATATCCTCGCGTCCCCAACCTTTGAGCGCGGTGACCAGTTCCGGGATTAATGTTTTATGACCCGCCGCCAGCGATGAGGCGCCAACTACATGTACATCGTTTTCTACCGCCAGGCGGGCGATCTCTTCTGGTGTGGAGAACATCGGGCTGAGATCGACATCGAAGCCGAGATCGGAGTAGGCGCTGGCGATCACTTTCGCGCCGCGATCGTGACCATCTTGCCCCATCTTGGCGATCAGAATGCGCGGGCGGCGGCCATTTTCTGCGAGAAACTGTTCTGTTTGCGCAACAATGGCATCGAACTCATCGGCGGATTTGTCGGACTGGTGGTAGCTTTGCGCAATCACTCCAGTGACGCACTGGCTGGGAACCAGATATCGGTCAAAGGCGGCTTCCAGCGCGTCGGAGATTTCACCGAGCGTGGCGCGAACGCGGGCGGCGTTGACGGCGGCTGCCAGCAGGTTTTCATTATGCTGCGCGGCGTGGGTTAGCGCGGACAGTGCGGCGTTAACGGCATTATTGTCGCGGGTAGCGCGGATATGCTGCAGCGAGGCAATTTGCTCGTTGCGCACCTTCACGTTGTCGATCTCCAGCACCGACGTCTCGTCTTCTTTATCCAGTTTGTACTTATTCACCCCGACGATGACGCGCTTACCCTGGTCGATCAGCGACTGTTCACGTGCGGAGGCTTCTTCGATCATCCGTTTAGGCAATCCGGCTTCGATCGCCTTCGCCATGCCGCCAGCCTCATCTATCTGCCTGATGATCGTGCGCGCTTGCTTCACGATTTGGTCGGTCAGAGATTCGACGTAATACGATCCGGCCAGTGGATCAACAGTGCGGCAGATCTCTGACTCTTCCTGAATGATGATCTGCGTATTACGCGCAATACGGGCGGAGAAATCGGTGGGCAGACCGAGCGCTTCATCAAAGGCGTTGGTATGCAGGGACTGAGTACCGCCAAGCGTGGCGCCGAGCGCTTCAATGGTGGTTCGCACCACGTTGTTGTAGGGGTCCTGCTCAGTCAGGCTCCAGCCGGACGTCTGGCAGTGGGTACGCAGAGCGAGAGATTTCGGGTTGGTGGCACCAAAACTGCTGACTGCTTCGCTCCACAAATATCGCGCCGCGCGCAGCATGGCGACGTTCATAAACAGATCCATGCCGATGCCGAAGAAAAACGACAGACGCGGTGCGAAGTCATCAATTTTCAGCCCGGCGGAAAGTGCGGCCTTGATGTATTCAATACCGTCAGCCAGTGTAAACGCCACTTGCTGTACGCAGTTTGCCCCGGCTTCGCCCATGTGATAACCGCTGATGCTGATGGTGTTATAGCGCGGCATATTGCTGGAACACCAGGCGATGATGTCGGCGATAATGCGCATGGAGGGCTTTGGCGGATAAATATAGGTGTTGCGGCACAAGTACTCTTTCAGAATATCGTTCTGAATGGTCCCGGTGAGCTGTTCCGGCGTTACACCTTGTTCTTCAGCAGCGACGATATAAAACGCCAGCACCGGCAGCACAGCGCCGTTCATGGTCATTGATACCGACATCTTATCCAGCGGGATCTGGTCGAACAGTACCTTCATATCCTCGACGGTATCGATCGCCACACCCGCTTTGCCGACGTCACCCGCCACGCGCGGGTTGTCTGAGTCATAACCACGATGGGTGGCAAGGTCAAAGGCGACGGAAAGCCCTTTCTGCCCGGCGGCGAGGTTGCGGCGGTAAAAAGCGTTGGATTCTTTGGCGGTAGAGAAACCGGCGTATTGGCGAATGGTCCACGGCTGCGCGGTATACATGGTGGCGCGTGGACCGCGCACGTAAGGCGGCAGACCGGGGAGGGTGCCTGTTACTTCCAGATTATCGAGGTCCGCTTCGGTGTACAGCGGCTTGATGGCAATCCCTTCCGCCGTCTGTTTTTCCAGGGACTCAACGGTTTTTTCCCGTCGACTGAGTTCTTTGTTGGCGAGTGTTTGCCACTCCTGCACGTTTGCCATTTTCTGCTCCGTATTACGCAATAAGTTGAATCTTTGCGAATACGGTGTGCTTTTTCATTTGGCTTGTCGCCAGCAAAAAATAGCCAACAGGGCGTCGTTTTTTGCCGCGTGGAATATTTTATTTTGTGATGTATTTCAAAGAAGTGGCCGGAATAGCATGAATAGAGGGTAAAGGCTTGTGGGCCGGATAAGGCGTTACGCCGCCATCCGGCACTCTGGCGCAATAAACGGTTTAATCCTGACGCAACACCTTGTGCCCGTATTCCAGCAGCGCGTCGGTAACGTTGCGCATCATGCGGCTTTCCGGTGCAAAACGGTGCCAGTACAGCATCCGACGCTGGAACAGACCTGGCGTTAAGTCGATCAGCTCGCCGCTTTCCAGCTCTTTCTCAATCTGTAAGTGCGGGATCATGCAGCAGGTGGTGCCCTGACGCGCCAACTGCACGAAGGCTTCAGACGAGTTAACGATGTGGCACGGCACGCTTCCCGGCGGCAGGTCGAAGTTTTGTTGCAAGAACGCCTGGTGCATATCATCAAGATGGTCAAACGCTACCGCCGGGGCTTTCAGCAGGGCGGAGCGGGTGACGCCGTTAGGGAAATAACGCTCGGCGAAAGGTTTGGAGCCAACAAACAGGTAGTCCAGCGCGCCAAGTTTATCCACCAGACAGCTTGGCAGTGCCTGATGTTGGATACTCACCGCACCGACCACTTCACCGCGACGCAGACGTTCCTGGGTGCGCGTTTCATCCTCAACTTGCAGGTTCAGGCGAATCGGTGAATTGGCCAGTACCGGGGCTAACGCCGGAAGTAACCAGGTCGCCAGACTGTCGGCGTTCACCGCCAGCGAGAGCAGCAGCGGCGTCGAGCCGGTTTGTTCATCGCCCAACCACTCGTCTTCCAGCAGTTCAACCTGACGCAAAAGCGCCAGCAGTTTCTGCCCCTGTTCGGTAGGGCGTGGTGGTACGGTACGCACCAGCAGCGGTTGTCCGAACATATTTTCAAGCTGTTTTATGCGTTGTGAAACTGCGGATTGCGTAATGCACAGCTTTTGCGCCGCGCGCTCAAATCCCCGTTCACGAATAACCGCATCCAGTGCTTGTAGTGTTCTGTAGTCCGGACGTTTCATTGCTTTGACGCACTCCTGAAATTTTTGCTTGTTCTGCACTATGACACAAATTTAGGTTGGGTAAAGACGAAATCCGCCGCTTGGGAGCGGGTGTGGGGACATTTTTCTGCACAATGTTCTATAATGCGCGTGAATTTTCCCACCATATTCACACCACAGGCGAAACGATCATGACGCAGGATGAACTGAAAAAAGCAGTAGGATGGGCGGCACTTCAGTATGTACAGCCCGGTACCATTGTGGGCGTAGGTACAGGTTCAACAGCCGCACACTTTATTGATGCGCTGGGCACAATGAAAGGTCAGATTGAAGGCGCGGTGTCCAGTTCGGATGCCTCGACCGAAAAACTCAAAAGCCTTGGCATCCACGTGTTCGATCTTAACGAAGTGGACAGCCTTGGGGTATACGTCGACGGCGCGGATGAAATCAACGGCCACATGCAGATGATTAAAGGCGGCGGCGCAGCGCTGACCCGTGAAAAAATCATTGCTTCGGTGGCGAAGAAATTTATCTGCATTGCGGATGCGTCCAAAGAAGTCGATATTCTGGGTAACTTCCCACTGCCGGTTGAAGTGATCCCAATGGCGCGCAGCGCAGTGGCTCGCCAGTTGGTGAAGCTGGGCGGTCGTCCTGAATATCGTCAGGGCGTGGTGACGGACAACGGCAACGTAATCCTCGATGTGCACGGTCTGGAAATCCTCGACGCCATCGCGCTGGAAAACGCCATCAATGCGATTCCAGGTGTGGTAACCGTAGGCCTGTTTGCCAACCGTGGTGCGGATGTTGCGCTGATCGGCACGCCAGACGGCGTGAAAACTATCGTAAAATGATCTGACGGGAGCGTCTTCTCCGGTTAAAAAAATTTTGGCAGGGCAAATTTGGTGACTTGTGTCACGTTTATAATATTGTCCTGCCGATCTCTCCAAAGAAAAAGTTATCGCCAGTATATTCCTCTGACAATCCCCTTTGAATGACATTTCCTCAGCACGGCGACGCAAACGTTCATATTGCCGCAATATTATTTTTTGATATGTTGAAGAGGAGGATGAAAATCCCACACACAACACATTAGTTTGAACAAAAAAGACAGGGTCGGGGAAATGGCAAAGGTATCACTGGAGAAAGAGAAGATTAAATTTCTGCTGGTTGAAGGCGTGCATCAAAAAGCGCTCGAAAGCCTTCGTGCAGCAGGTTATACCAACATCGAGTTTCACAAAGGTGCTCTGGACACTGAACAACTCAAAGAGTCCATCCGTGATGCCCACTTCATTGGCCTGCGATCCCGTACCCATCTGACTGAAGATGTGATTGCCGCCGCAGAGAAACTGGTTGCGATTGGCTGCTTCTGCATCGGCACCAACCAGGTGGATCTGACTGCTGCGGCAAAGCGCGGGATCCCTGTGTTTAACGCGCCATTCTCTAACACGCGTTCCGTTGCTGAACTGGTGATTGGCGAACTGCTACTACTGCTACGCGGCGTACCCGAAGCGAACGCCAAAGCACATCGCGGCGTGTGGAATAAACTGGCTACCGGTTCTTTTGAAGCGCGTGGCAAAAAACTGGGGATCATCGGCTATGGCCATATTGGCACTCAGTTGGGCATTCTGGCGGAATCGCTGGGGATGCATGTTTACTTCTATGATATTGAAAATAAACTGCCGTTAGGTAATGCCACGCAGGTCCAGCATCTTTCCGATCTGCTCAATATGAGCGATGTGGTGAGTTTGCACGTGCCGGAAAATGCATCCACCAAAAACTTGATGGGCGCGCATGAGATTTCACTGATGAAACCGGGCGCGCTACTGATTAACGCCGCGCGTGGGACGGTGGTTGATATTCCTGCGCTGTGTGACGCGCTAGCGACCAAGCATCTGGCGGGGGCGGCAATCGACGTATTCCCAACCGAACCGGCAACCAACAGCGATCCTTTCACT
This sequence comes from Citrobacter meridianamericanus, assembly GCF_041320245.1. Taxonomy (NCBI): domain Bacteria; kingdom Pseudomonadati; phylum Pseudomonadota; class Gammaproteobacteria; order Enterobacterales; family Enterobacteriaceae; genus Citrobacter; species Citrobacter meridianamericanus. The sequence goes on from NZ_CP101036.1 coordinate 1,019,634, forward strand.
TCGCCGCTGTGTGATTTCGACAACGTGATCCTGACGCCGCACATTGGTGGTTCAACGTTAGAAGCACAGGAAAATATCGGTCTGGAAGTAGCTGGTAAGTTGACCAAGTATTCCGACAACGGTTCTACGCTGTCTGCGGTGAACTTCCCGGAAGTATCGCTGCCGCTGCACGGTGGCCGTCGTCTGATGCACATTCACGAAAATCGTCCCGGCGTACTGACGGCGCTGAACCAGATTTTTGCCGAGCAGGGCGTCAACATTGCCGCGCAGTATCTGCAGACTTCCGCGCAGGTAGGTTACGTTGTTATCGATATTGAAGCGGATGAAGATGTGGCGGAGAAAGCGCTGCAGGCGATGAAAGCTCTTCCGGGAACCATTCGCGCTCGTCTGCTGTACTGATTTCCTTTTAACGGGCAGGCTGCTGGCCTGCCCGGCATGTTCCCGGTTTTCCTACCACGCCCAAATTTTGGAAGGCGTCACCACCGCTGGCAGCGGGATATCCCACTCTTCAACTGGCAACTTCTCGACTAACTGGCAGTCATGCGCGTAACCCACGGGTTGGATCTTATGCTGCTGCCAGTTTTGTAGCGTACGGTCATAAAATCCGCCGCCCATGCCCAGGCGTTGCCCGTATTCATCAAACGCCACTAACGGTGTAATCAGCACATCCAGCTTTGATAGCGGCAATACGTCGCGTACATCAAGCCGCGGTTCCTGAATTTTTAAGCGATTAGTCACCAGGTCGCTGTGCGGATGATAGTGCAGGAAGAGTAAATTACCGGGGCTGAAGGGATGAAGCACCGGAAGATAGACACGCTTGCCCGCTCGCCACAGCTGATCTATTAGCGGCTGGGTATCGAGTTCGCCATCAAACGAGAGAAACACCGCCACGGTATGCGCGAGTACAACAGGGGGATAACTGAGCATTCGGGTCGCGGCTTGCTGACCGTATTGTCGTTGCTGCTCAGAGGTAAGCGCACGTCGACGCTGACGAATCAGTTGACGAATTTCTTGCCGGGATAAAGGGAGTTCAGATAGTAGCGTCATGGCTGTTGCCAGGTAGAAGGGAATCTCCGAGATGCCGCCGCAGGCTGTAACCCTTGAACCCTTGGTTCAAGGTGAATGTGTCGTCACAGTTTTAAGGCTTCTCGGACGGGCCGAGCATGCTCACCAACCATGGAGCGCCACATTCTTGTGGTATGAAATATCGGCTCAGGGGACTGGCCCGCTTGCAAACATCTCAGAGAAATTTTGTCTTCACGGTCACTCTACCACAGTAAACCGAAAAGTGTTATTCAAAGTTTTGGCCCGTTTTTTCGGTTATGCGACCCTGATCAAGCAACGCCTGTTCGATGGTCTGTTGTAGCATCCGAATACGTTGTTCCATGCTCGCCGCGTACTCACGCGTCTTCGCTTTTTCCTGAGTTAATTCATAGCTGATGTTCAACGCGGCGATGAAAACCAACTGCTCAGTATTTGTGACTCTAGTGCGAACTTTCAGATCTTGCAATCGCTGATTAAGATCGTCCGCAGCCTGATTCAACGCATCCCTTTGTTCAGGCGGGCAATTCACTCGCAGTGAACGGCCAAATATTTGGATATCGACGGGTTGTGCAGACATGCCACCTTCCTGCTGATTGACTGCGCTGCCTTCGTCTCCAGACCTTGGGTCCGCGAAGGGGCGACACTATAGCTACCCTGGTATTAAGATACAAGCCCTTTTCTGGTTCACCAGGGTCCAAAGTGGTAGCATACCATGAATATTCCTCCCTTTGATGACGAATGCTTATGTCTATACAGAACGAAATGCCTGGCTACAACGACGTTAGCCAGTTTTTGAACCAACAAGGGGCTGGATTAACCCCGGCCGAAATGCACGGCTTAATCAGCGGAATGATTTGCGGTGGCAACAACGACAGCTCATGGCAGCCGCTGCTGCACGATCTGACGAACGAAGGTCTGGCCTTTGGTCACGAGCTGGCTCAGGCACTGCTGAAAATGCACTCTGCCACCAGCGATGCTCTCGAGGACGATGGCTTCCTTTTTCAGCTTTATCTGCCTGAAGGCGATGACGTCAGTGTGTTTGATCGCGCCGATGCGCTGGCGGGGTGGGTAAACCACTTTTTGCTGGGGCTTGGCGTTACCCAGCCGAAGCTCGACAAAGTGACAGGCGAAACCGGGGAAGCGATTGACGACTTGCGCAATATCGCTCAGTTGGGATATGACGAAGACGAAGATCAGGAAGAGTTGGAAATGTCGCTCGAAGAGATCATCGAATACGTGCGCGTAGCCGCCTTGCTGTGTCATGACACATTTACGCGTCAGCAGCCGACCGCGCCGGAAGTCCGTAAACCGACCCTGCATTAAGAACAAAACGCCAAGGAGAGTGTGATGAGCGAAATATCTCAGCAAGAATTCCAGCGCCGCCGCCAGGCTTTTCTGGCACAAATGCAGCCCGGCAGCGCCGCGCTGATTTTTGCCGCGCCTGAAGCGACGCGCAGCGCGGACAGTGAATATCCGTACCGCCAAAGCAGTGATTTCTGGTACTTCACCGGTTTTAACGAACCTGAAGCCGTGCTGGTGCTGATTAAAAGCGATGACACTCATAACCATAGCGTTTTGTTCAATCGGGTTCGCGATCTGACGGCGGAGATCTGGTTTGGTCGTCGTCTGGGCCAGGATGCCGCACCGGCAAAACTCGGCGTTGATCGGGCGCTGGCCTTCAGCGAAATCAACCAACAGCTTCACCTGTTACTCAATGGCCTGGACGCGGTGTATCACGCACAGGGCGAATATGCCTGGGCAGACGAGATTGTGTGTACGGCACTGGATAAACTGCGTAAAGGCTCCAGACAAAATCTGCATGCGCCCGCCGCAATTATCGACTGGCGCCCAATGGTGCATGAAATGCGCCTGTTCAAATCAGCGGAAGAAATTGCGGTCATGCGCCGTGCCGGAGAGATCACCGCGCTGGCGCATACCCGGGCGATGGAAAAATGCCGTCCGGGAATGTTTGAATACCAGCTGGAAGGTGAGATTCACCACGAATTTACCCGCCATGGCGCGCGTTACCCATCCTATAACACGATTGTCGGCAGCGGTGAAAACGGCTGTATCCTGCATTACACTGAAAATGAAAGTGTAATGCGCGATGGCGATCTGGTGCTGATTGACGCCGGATGTGAATACAAAGGCTATGCGGGCGACATTACGCGTACCTTCCCGGTAAACGGCAAATTTACTCCTGCCCAGCGTGAAATCTACGACATCGTACTGGAATCTTTAGAGACCAGCCTGCGCCTGTATCGTCCCGGGACGTCCATCCAGGAAGTCACCGGCGAAGTGGTGCGTATCATGATTACGGGCCTGGTAAGGCTTGGCATTCTGCGCGGTGAGGTCGACCAACTGATCACCGAAAATGCGCATCGCCCATTCTTTATGCATGGTCTTAGCCATTGGCTGGGTCTGGATGTACATGACGTTGGCGTTTATGGTCAGGACCGCTCACGCATTCTCGAGCCGGGAATGGTGCTTACTGTTGAACCGGGACTCTATATCGCGCCGGACGCCGATGTACCGCCTGCTTATCGTGGTATCGGCATTCGTATTGAAGATGACATCCTCATCACCGAAGACGGCAATGAAAACCTGACCGCCAGCGTAGTGAAGAAAGCGGATGACATTGAAGCCTTAATGGCCGCGGCGAGACTGCAATGAGTGTGATTATCGTCGGCGGTGGTATGGTTGGCGCGACGCTGGCGTTGGCCATTTCTCAGCTTAGCCATGGAACTCTGCCGGTACATCTGATAGAAGCGAGCGCACCCGACACTGATCGCCATCCAGGGTTTGATGCCCGGGCGATCGCGCTGGCGGCAGGGACCTGCCAACAGCTGGCGCGAATTGGCATATGGCAGGCGATTGCCGATTGTGCAACGGCGATCAAAACCGTTCATGTCAGCGATCGCGGCCATGCCGGATTTGTAACGCTGGATGCGCAGGAATACCGTATTCCGGCGCTGGGGCAGGTCGTAGAGCTGCACGATGTCGGGCTGCGTCTGTTTGCGCTGCTGCGTAAAGCGCCGGGTGTAACGCTGCACTGCCCCGACCGCGTAGCCAGCGTGTCACGCACGCAGGAGCGCGTAGAAGTAACGCTGGAAAATGGTGAGATGATTGATGGTCGCCTGTTGGTGGCCGCCGACGGTACGCGCTCCGCACTGGCTACCGCTTGCGGCGTTGACTGGCAGCAACAGCCCTATGAGCAACTGGCGGTGATTGCCAACGTCACGACCTCCATTGTGCACGACGGGCGAGCGTTTGAACGTTTCACGCAATATGGCCCGCTGGCAATGTTGCCCATGTCTGACGGTCGCTGTTCGCTGGTGTGGTGTCATCCGCTGGAACGGCGCGATGAGATTCTGGCCTGGTCCGACGAACGGTTTTGTCGTGAACTGCAAACCGCGTTTGGCTGGCGCTTGGGGCGTATTATCAAGGCGGGTAAACGCAACGCCTATCCGCTTTCGTTAACCTCGGCGCAAAAAGCGATTACCCATCGTACCGTGCTGGTAGGGAACGCAGCCCAGACGCTGCATCCTATTGCCGGACAAGGTTTCAACCTTGGTTTGCGTGATGTGATGAGCCTGGCTGAAACCTTGACCCAGGCGCAGAGCAGCGGGGAAGATGTTGGTGATTATGCGGTGCTGGCACGCTATCAGCAGCGCCGCGAACGCGATCGCGAAACGACGATTGGCGTGACTAACAATTTGGTGTATCTGTTTGCCAATCGCTGGACCCCGCTGGTTGTTGGACGAAATGTCGGGCTGATGGCGATGGAATTATTTACCCCTGCGCGCGATGCGCTGGCGGAGCGAACCCTCGGTTGGGTTGCGCGATAGTCCTGTCACAGCAGGCTATTTTATTTGCCACTTTGGACCAGGGCAGTGCTCACACAAAACTCGACAGAGTTTTGAACGCCCTTCAGGGCGGCCCGAAGGGGGAGCAAAGCGAATCATCCTCACGTACTGCGTGTACGCTTCGGTTGTTCCGCGCTGTCCGTGTCCAAACTGGCTGCAACAATTACGCCTGCTGAGCCAGGCATCAGGAGTGGATTGTGCAAAGTGTTGATGTAGCAATTGTGGGTGGCGGCATGGTGGGACTGGCGGTTGCCTGCGGCTTGCAGGGCAGCGGGTTGCGCGTTGCGGTGTTGGAACAACATGTTCCGCAGCCTTTGGCGGCGGATTCACCTCCTCAGCTTCGCGTATCGGCTATTAATGCCGCCAGTGAAAAACTGCTTACCCGTCTTGGCGTCTGGTCCGATATTGTAGCCCGTCGCGCTTGCTGCTACCACGGCATGGAAGTCTGGGACAAAGACAGCTTTGGCCGTATTGTGTTTGATGACCAGAGTATGGGCTACAGCCATTTGGGGCACATTGTCGAAAACGCAGAGATTCATTACGCGCTGTGGCAAAAGGCGCAGCGTTCAGCGGATATTACGTTGCTGGCACCTGCTGAATTACAGCAGGTGGCCTGGGGTGAGAACGAGGCGTTTCTGACCCTGAAAGATGGTGCGATGCTGACGGCTCGTCTGGTAGTCGGCGCCGATGGCGCTAACTCCTGGCTGCGCAACAAAGCGGATATTCCGCTCACCTTCTGGGATTACCGCCATCATGCGCTGGTGGCGACTATCCGTACGCAGGAAGCCCACGGTGCGGTTGCGCGTCAGGCGTTTCATGGTGAGGGTATCCTGGCATTTCTGCCGCTCAATGACCCGCACCTGTGTTCTATCGTCTGGTCGCTCTCGCCGCAGGAAGCTGAACGTATGCAGCAGGCAAGCGAAGACGAATTCAATCAGGCGCTGAATATCGCTTTTGATAATCGTCTGGGGCTGTGCAGCCTTGAAAGCGAACGTCAGGCGTTTCCGCTGACGGGACGCTACGCACGGCAGTTTGCTGCCCATCGCCTGGCGCTGGTGGGGGATGCGGCGCATACCATCCATCCGCTGGCGGGGCAGGGGGTTAACCTTGGCTTTATGGATGCGGCAGAGCTGATCGACGAGCTTAAGCGGCTACAGCGTCAGGGCAAAGATATTGGTCAGTATCTCTATCTACGCCGTTACGAGCGCAGCCGTAAGCACAGTGCAGCGATGATGCTGGCTGGTATGCAGGGTTTTCGTGAACTGTTTGCTGGCGAGAATCCGGCAAAAAAACTGCTGCGTGATATTGGTCTGAAACTGGCTGATACCCTGCCAGGCGTAAAACCACAGCTCATCCGCCAGGCGATGGGACTGAACGATCTTCCTGAATGGTTGCGCTAGCGTCCGTAAGGACAATCTTAAGAGTTTGAGACCCGTCACACTTTCCTCTCCCGGCCTGCGCGCCGGGATGCTTCTCTCATTTGAAATAATCTAATTCCACGCCTTTTTTCGCATTAGTTTTTTTTATATTACGTTTTTTTCATAACGCCATTTTTGACATTTTTTCCACATTTAATGTTGATTAATGCGGCGAATTTCAGCTTATCTTTGTTTGTTATTCTAATTTGTCGCTATGATTTTGGGTTTTTATTCTGCCGACGATTTGGCGATTTTTGGTCATAAGCTAATGTGATGGTTAATTTTGCCTTATGGTTTAGCGTCTGTTTCGGTGGTAAGTTCAGGACAAAGAGAACGTTTGCGTCGTAGCCCCTGGAGCGGCTGCGGTGCTGGGTTTCGTGGTGAAGAATTCACCGCGAAAGAGTTGATAGCCCCGCTTATTCAACGAGGAAAAGATGGCTCAACAGACTCCTTTGTACGAACAACACACGCTATGTGGCGCGCGCATGGTCGATTTTCATGGCTGGATGATGCCACTGCACTACGGTTCTCAGCTTGATGAACACCATGCTGTTCGCACCGATGCCGGAATGTTTGATGTGTCGCATATGACCATCGTCGACCTGCGCGGTAGCCGCACCCGGGAGTTCTTGCGTTATCTGCTGGCAAACGACGTCGCGAAGCTAACGAAGACGGGCAAAGCCCTCTACTCCGGTATGCTCAACGCTTCGGGCGGCGTGATAGATGACCTGATTGTTTATTACTTCACTGAAGATTTCTTCCGCCTCGTTGTAAACTCCGCCACCCGCGAAAAAGACCTCTCCTGGATTACCCAACACGCTGAACCTTACGCCATCGACATCACCGTTCGTGACGACCTGTCGCTGATTGCGGTACAGGGGCCAAACGCGCAGGAAAAAGCCGCTACCCTGTTTACTGACGAGCAGCGCCATGCGGTAGAAGGCATGAAGCCGTTCTTCGGCGTTCAGGCGGGTGACTTGTTCATCGCAACCACCGGTTATACCGGCGAAGCAGGTTATGAAATTGCTATGCCGAATGAAAAGGCGGCAGATTTCTGGCGTGCGCTGGTACAAGCAGGCGTAAAACCTTGTGGTTTGGGGGCGCGTGACACGCTGCGTCTGGAAGCGGGCATGAACCTGTACGGTCAGGAGATGGACGAAGGCATTTCACCGCTGGCGGCTAACATGGGTTGGACCATCGCGTGGGAACCGACCGATCGCGACTTTATCGGTCGGGATGCGCTGGAAATGCAGCGTGAAAAAGGCCACGAACAGCTGGTCGGGCTGGTGATGACAGAGAAGGGCGTGCTGCGTAATGAACTGCCGGTGCGTTTCACTGATGCTTCCGGCAACCAGCAGGAAGGCATTATCACCAGCGGGACATTCTCCCCAACTCTGGGTTACAGCATCGCGCTGGCACGTGTCCCTGCGGGTATTGGTGAGACCGCAATCGTTCAGATTCGTAACCGCGAAATGCCGGTAAAAGTGACTAAACCTGTTTTTGTGCGTAACGGCAAAGCCGTCGCGTAATTCATCCTTTTTTGGAGATTGATTGATGAGCAACGTACCTGCAGAACTGAAATACAGCAAAGAACACGAATGGCTGCGCAAAGAAGCTGACGGTTCCTACACCGTTGGTATCACCGAACACGCTCAGGAGCTGTTAGGTGACATGGTTTTCGTTGACCTGCCTGAAGTTGGCTCAACCGTCAGCGCGGGCGATGACTGCGCTGTTGCGGAGTCCGTAAAAGCGGCTTCCGATATCTATGCGCCAGTAGGCGGTGAGATTGTTGCGGTCAACGACGCGCTCAGCGACTCTCCGGAACTGGTTAACAGCGAGCCGTATGCGGGTGGCTGGATTTTCAAAATCAAAGCCAGCGATGAAAGCGAAATTGAATCGCTGCTGGATGCGACCGCATACGAAGCATTGTTAGAAGACGAGTAAATACGCTTCATTTTTCACGTTGCAGGTGTGTTGGCTTGCCCGCATACCTGCAACGCGAATTATTTCGCGTATTCAGGTAGTAGAGACACCTACGATTCACTGCACGTTTCAGGAACCATCGCCCATGACACAGACGTTAAGCCAGCTTGAAAACAGCGGCGCTTTTATTGAACGCCACATCGGACCGGACGCCGCGCAGCAGCGAGAGATGCTAAATGCGGTTGGCGCCGAGTCGTTAAACGCGCTGATCGGCCAGATTGTGCCGAAAGACATTCAGCTCGCAACCCCGCCGCAGGTGGGCGAGGCGGCGACCGAATACGCTGCGCTGGCTGAATTAAAAGCCATCGCCGGGCGTAACAAGCGCTTCACGTCCTACATTGGCATGGGCTACACCGCCGTGCAGTTGCCACCGGTTATCCTGCGCAACATGCTGGAAAACCCGGGCTGGTACACTGCGTATACGCCGTATCAGCCAGAAGTGTCTCAGGGTCGCCTGGAAGCGCTGCTCAACTTCCAGCAGGTGACGCTGGATCTGACCGGTCTGGACATGGCCTCTGCCTCTCTGCTGGATGAAGCCACCGCAGCGGCTGAAGCAATGGCGATGGCAAAACGCGTCAGCAAACTGAAAAACGCCAACCGCTTCTTTGTGGCCGCAGATGTCCATCCGCAAACGCTGGATGTTGTGCGCACCCGTGCAGAAACCTTTGGTTTTGACGTCATTGTCGATGATGCGGCAAAAGCGCTGGATCATCAGGATGTGTTCGGCGTGCTGTTGCAGCAGGTTGGCACTACCGGTGAAGTGCACGACTACAGCGCACTGATTACTGAGCTGAAATCCCGCAAAGTTGTGGTCAGCGTCGCGGCCGATTTTATGGCGCTGGTACTGCTGACTGCGCCGGGCAAACAGGGGGCGGACATCGTTTTCGGCTCTGCACAACGCTTCGGCGTACCGATGGGCTACGGCGGTCCACACGCGGCATTTTTTGCTGCTAAAGACGAATTCAAACGCTCTATGCCAGGCCGTATTATCGGCGTCTCCAAAGATGCGGCGGGCAATACCGCACTGCGCATGGCGATGCAGACTCGTGAGCAGCATATCCGCCGCGAGAAAGCGAACTCCAACATTTGTACCTCGCAGGTACTGCTGGCCAACATCGCCAGTCTGTATGCCGTTTATCATGGTCCGGTTGGCCTGAAACGCATTGCTAATCGCATCCACCGCCTGACCGATATCCTGGCAGTCGGCCTGCAACAGAAAGGATTGAAGCTGCGTCATGCGCATTACTTCGACACCCTGTGCGTTGAAGTAGCCGATAAAGCTGCAGTACTGGCGCGTGCCGAAGCGGCAGAAATCAATCTGCGTAGCGATATTCATAACGCGGTAGGTATTACCCTCGACGAAACCACTACCCGTGAAAATGTTGTGCAATTGTTCAATATTCTGCTGGGCGACAGCCACGGCCTGAACATTGATACGCTGGATAAAGACGTGGCGCTCGACAGCCGTTCCATTCAGGACAGTATGCTGCGTGACGATGCGATCCTCAGCCATCCGGTGTTCAACCGCTACCATAGCGAAACCGAGATGATGCGTTACATGCACTCGCTGGAGCGCAAAGATCTGGCGCTGAACCAGGCGATGATCCCGCTGGGATCCTGCACCATGAAGCTGAACGCGGCGGCCGAGATGATCCCGATCACCTGGCCGGAATTCGCTGAGCTTCATCCGTTCTGTCCTCCAGAGCAGGCGGAAGGTTACCACCAGATGATCGGCCAACTTTCCGAGTGGCTGGTAAAACTGACCGGTTATGACGCAGTCTGCATGCAGCCGAACTCCGGCGCACAGGGGGAGTATGCGGGGCTGCTGGCGATTCGCCATTATCACGAAAGCCGTAACGAAGGCCATCGTGATATCTGCCTGATCCCCGCCTCTGCCCACGGTACTAACCCGGCTTCCGCTCAGATGGCGGGTATGCAGGTGGTGGTGGTCGCTTGTGATAAGAACGGTAACATCGACTTAGACGATCTGCGTGCAAAAGCAGAACAACATGCCGACAACCTCTCTTGCATCATGGTGACCTACCCATCCACGCACGGCGTATATGAAGAAACAATCCGTGAAGTGTGCGACGTTGTGCACCAGTTTGGCGGTCAGGTTTACCTTGATGGCGCGAACATGAACGCTCAGGTTGGGATCACCACGCCGGGCTTTATCGGCGCGGACGTATCACATCTCAACCTGCATAAAACATTCTGCATTCCGCACGGCGGCGGCGGCCCGGGTATGGGGCCGATCGGCGTGAAATCGCATCTGGCACCGTTTGTGCCGGGCCACAGCGTGGTACAGATTGAAGGGATGCTGACCCGTCAGGGCGCAGTTTCTGCCGCTCCGTTTGGTAGCGCATCTATTCTGCCAATCAGCTGGATGTACATCCGTATGATGGGCGCAGAAGGTCTGAAGCAGGCAAGCCAGGTGGCGATCCTGAACGCTAACTATATTGCCAGCCGTCTGAAAGATGCCTATCCGGTGCTGTATACCGGTCGTGATGGTCGCGTGGCGCATGAATGTATTCTCGACATTCGCCCACTGAAAGAAGAGACCGGCATCAGCGAACTGGATATTGCCAAGCGTCTGATCGATTACGGTTTCCATGCACCGACCATGTCGTTCCCGGTAGCGGGTACGCTGATGGTGGAACCGACTGAATCTGAAAGCAAGGTGGAACTGGATCGCTTTATCAATGCGATGCTGGCAATTCGCGCGGAGATCGACCGTGTGAAAGCGGGTGAATGGTCACTGGAAGATAACCCACTGGTTAACTCACCGCACACGCAAAACGAGCTGGTCGCGGAGTGGAACCACGGTTATAGCCGCGAAATCGCCGTCTTCCCGGCGGGTGTGGCGAACAAATACTGGCCAACCGTGAAGCGTCTTGATGATGTTTACGGTGACCGTAACCTGTTCTGCTCCTGCGTACCGATGAGCGAATATCAGTAATCTGCTGATTCGACTATCTTTTAAAGGCGCTTCGGCGCCTTTATTTTTTGGGAGAAACGTTATGGCTATAGCATTGGTGACGGGCGGCAGTCGTGGCATTGGTCGAGCAACCGCACTGCAACTGGCGCAAGAGGGCTACACGGTCGCGTTGAACTTTCATCACAATATTCGTGCGGCAACGGAGGTGGTGAACAGCATCGCCGCTGCTGGAGGGAAGGCGTTTGCTTTACGGGCAGATATCAGCGATGAAAGCCAGGTGGTAGCAATGTTTGAGTCTATTGACCGTGCAGGCGAGCCGCTGACTGCCCTGGTGAATAATGCCGGGATTTTGTTTGAACAGAGCACGGTGGAAAGCCTAACCGCTGAAAGAATTAATCGTGTTCTGGCGACCAATGTTACTGGCTATTTTCTGTGCTGTAGAGAAGCGGTAAAGCGCATGTCGTTTAAGCATGGTGGTCATGGCGGGGCGATTGTGAATGTCTCTTCAGCGGCCTCACGGCTAGGCGCCCCTTTCGAGTACGTTGATTACGCCGCCTCAAAAGGCGCGGTGGACACGCTCACTACCGGTCTGGCGCTGGAGGTTGCAGCGCAGGGGATCCGCGTGAACTGTGTGCGGCCGGGTCTGATTTACACTGAAATGCATGCATCAGGCGGCGAGCCGGGAAGAGTCGATCGCGTGAAATCGCTGTTACCTATGCAGCGCGGTGGACAACCGGAGGAGGTCGCGCAGGCGATTACCTGGCTGTTGAGCGAGAAAGCATCTTACGTTACGGGGAGTTTTCTGGAGCTGGCAGGCGGTAAGTAGGGACTTGATTGCCGGATGGCGCTGCGCCATCCGGCAAAAAATCACAGGTTCTCGCCGTTGCTGGCAATCACTGCTTTATACCACTCAAAACTCTTCTTCCGCGAACGCGACATATCGCCGGTGCCGTCGTCGTGTTTGTTTACGTAGATAAACCCGTAGCGTTTGCTGTACTGACCGGTGGTAAACGACACGCAGTCGATGCAGCCCCAGGGCGTATAGCCCATCAGGTCTACGCCATCATACGTTACCGCTTTCATCATCTCTTCGACGTGGGCGCGCAGATAGTCGATGCGATAGTCGTCGTTGATGCTACCGTCTTCTTCTACTTTGTCATAAGCGCCAAACCCGTTTTCAACGATAAACAGCGGCTTCTGGTAGCGTTCATACAGCTCACATAAGGCATAGCGCAGACCGACGGGGTCAATCTGCCAGCCCCAGTCGGATGCTTTGACGTGCGGGTTCGGTACGCTGCCCTCAAAGCCGGAAATCGCATCACCGCTGCCACCTTCCGCTTTAACGGCGTTGGTCATGTAGTAGCTGAAACCGAGATAGTCACAGGTACCTTCGCGCAGGATCTGTTCGTCGTTTGCTTCCATTTTGATGTTGAATTCACGACGCTCCCACTCATTCAGAACATAAGAGGGGTAGTAACCGCGCAACTGGACATCGGTGAAGACGTAGCGCTCACGCATCGATTCTTGCGCAAACATCATATCTTCAGGCTTACAAGAGAAGGGATACAGCGGGACCATCGCCAGCATGCAGCCGACTTTCATGTCAGGATTGATGCGACGTGCCGCTTTTACCGCCAGTGCGCTGGCGACAAACTGGTGATGCAACACTTGGTACATGGTCTCTTCCGGGTTTTCATGCTCGGTATACACCACGCCCGAGCAGCAATAGCCAAACAGCGGTGCGCGCCAGTTACGCTGGTTGTTGATCTCGTTGAAGGTCATCCAGTATTTGACCTTGTGCTTGTAGCGCTCAAAAACGACTTCAGCAAAACGGACAAAGAAATCGACGACTTTACGATTGGTCCAGCTACCGTACTGTTGAACCAAATGCAGTGGCATTTCGAAGTGGGAGAGGGTGATGACCGGTTCGATGTTGTACTTCAGCAGTTCATCAAACATGTCGTCGTAGAATTTTAATCCTTCTTCATTTGGCTGGGTTTCGTCTCCTTTCGGGAAGATGCGGGTCCAGGCAATTGACGTACGGAAGCATTTGAAACCCATCTCGGCAAACAGCTTAATGTCTTCTTTGTAATGACCGTAAAAATCGACTGCTTCGTGGTTGGGATAGTATTTACCCTGCACGACGTCCTGAGTAATTTCTCGCGGAACGCCGTGAGCCCCACCGGTCAGGACGTCGCAAATGCTGGGACCTTTGCCACCTTTGTTCCAGCCGCCTTCAACCTGATGCGCCGCCACAGCGCCGCCCCATAAAAAATCGTTTGGTAAGGTAAGTTTTTTCATCTGCGCTCAGTCTCAAATTAATACAATCTGATTTTGAGTCTAACAAAGGAAAGATAAATGTCACGGTATAACAAAATAGCGTAAATGTGATTTGTTACATCAAAAAAACACATTGTTTTTTTACGCTATTATTTTCGCCAGCTTGCGCCCGAGTGATTCCAGAATATAAATAACGGGGATCTGCGTGGTTATATCGTATACCCCGGCAATACGTGTTTGTGGAACGTGCCAGGAGATATTAAAGTCTGCCAGCTTCGCCAGGCGAGAGTGTTCATGGCTGGTGACCGACAGAACCTTACAGTTGTGCAGACTAAACTGGCTGGCAAAGCGCAGGATCTCTTCTGTTTCACCAGACACGGAAAGCACGATCGCCAGCGCGTTTCTGGCCATATCGTTAGTTACCGGGAAATAAGGATCATCAATGTGATTACTGAATTTACCGACGTTTGAGAAAAAACGTGCGCCATATTTCGCCAGAGCTCCAGACGTTCCCGCCCCAACGAATATAATACGCTCGGAAGATAATATAATATCAACAGCCTGATCGAGCAGTTTATCGAACTCGTCGTTATTGACGCCTTTAAAGAAACTAATAATTTCGCTGGCACCGAAATTAGCCTGTTGTGGTTCATTCTGCTCTAAATATAATTTGAAGCGTACGCGGAATTCTGAGTAACCTTCACACTTAAGCTTGCGGCAAAAGCGCAGTACGGTAGTGGTGGAAACGCCCACGGCATCAGCCAGCTCGCGAATGGTCATGTACATGACTTTGTCACGGTTTTTGATGACATAGTTGTAGACCAGCATCTCAAGATTGTTGAGACTGGCGATGGCAGCGTGGGAGAACATACTCACAATGGCAAAACTCACTCATCAGACTTCATCTACAAGGAATAATAACATGCAGCCAAATGACATCACTTTTTTTCAGCGTTTCCAGGATGACATTCTGGCCGGACGCAAAACCATCACCATTCGTGACGAGTCCGAATCACACTTCAAAGCCGGGGACATTTTACGGGTTGGGCGCTTCGAAGATGACGGTTACTTCTGCACGATTGAGGTTGTTGGCACCTCAACTGTTACTTTGGATACGCTAACGGATAAACATGCCCAGCAGGAAAACATGACGCTTGAAGAACTTAAACATGTGATTGCCGAGATTTACCCGAATCAGACGCAATTTTATGTGATTGATTTTAAATGCCTTTGATTTAAAGAAACATCTGTTAGTTGAAAAAAATAGTTGCAACGTCATGATTTTAAATGATTAATCTTAATGTGATATTTATTTTAGCTAACAGGTGTTCACTGGAACCATTCTCAGTTACGCTAGAGGCGCAATAACGAAAGTGTTCGTTTCTGGGGAGTAACTTATGGTTCAGAAGCCATTAATCGCGCAGGGATATTCGCTGGCAGAGGAAATAGCCAACAGCATCAGCCATGGTATCGGGCTGGTGTTTGGGATTGTCGGACTGGTGTTGTTACTGGTTCAGGCAGTGGATACCAACGCCAGCGCTATGGCCATTACTAGCTACAGCCTGTACGGTGGCAGCATGATCCTGCTGTTCCTTGCCTCAACCTTGTATCATGCGATCCCCCATCAGAGAGCGAAAGTCTGGCTGAAAAAATTCGACCACTGCGCGATTTATCTGCTGATTGCCGGGACCTACACGCCATTCCTGCTGGTGGGGCTGGATTCGCCGCTGGCACGCGGACTGATGATTGTTATCTGGAGCCTGGCGCTAATCGGTATTTTATTCAAACTGACTATTGCGCACCGCTTTAAGGTTCTGTCGCTGGTGACCTACCTGACAATGGGCTGGCTATCGCTGATTGTGGTGTATCAACTGGCGGTTAAGCTGGCGGTGGGGGGGGTGACGCTGCTGGCCGTTGGCGGCGTAGTCTATTCGCTGGGTGTTATTTTCTACGTCTGTAAGCGTATTCCTTACAACCACGCGATCTGGCACGGCTTTGTGCTGGGCGGCAGCGTTTGCCACTTCCTGGCAATCTATCTGTACGTTGGTCAGGCGTAATCATTGATGCCGGATGGCGGCTAGCGCCTTATCCGGCCTACAAAACAAAAGCCAGCATGCCTGATAGACGCATCGCAATCAGGCATTATTCATTTACTCTTCCAGCGAATACGGCTGCGGTACGATATGCAGCGTTTTTGCGTCGTCTCGAACGCGGAACACGCTGTCGACTTCCATATCGTTATTCATCACAACCTGCACCAGCACTTGCCCATCAGCCAGCTGCACTGCGGCGAGTATGGTGCCGGTACGACGCCAGTTCTCACCCATTTTCAGCTCCAGGTCTTCACCCGCTTCCGGTACGCGACTGGCCGCTCCTGCCAGAGTCCACATGGCGCGTTTGTTGGCTCCGCGGAATTTTGCGCGGGCAACCATTTCCTGACCGGTATAGCACCCTTTTTTAAAGCTGATGCCGCCTAATGCCTGCAGATTGGTGGCTTGCGGAATAAACTGCGCGCTGTTGGCAGAATCAATAACAGGAATACCCGCTTCGATATCCAGCGCCAGCCACTGTTGGCTGTTATTTAACTCCGCTTCACCACGCAGTTTCTCTGCCAGCGTTTCCGCTGTGGCAGTATCGGTCACTAGTAAGAAGCGTTCGGCTGGGTGTTCAAACCACAATATTGTGGAAGAGCCTTCGGTAATAACCTGCTTATCACTGCCCGGTAATTCGCTAAAAAGATTGGCCAGTGCCGCACGAGCCTGGAATCCCGCTACGCCCAGCAGGACGCGCTCGTCGTCCTGGGCAATCGCCACTTTCGAAAAGACCGCGTATTTTTTCAGTTCAGTAAGCTGCGCATCGCGCAGGCTACGGCGCTCAACCCAGGCAAAACCGTCACCCTGGCGGAACAGACGCAGGGTGCTCCACATTTTACCTTTGGCGTCACAATGTGCCGCCAACACGTGCTGATGTTCAGTCATCTGGCTGACATCCGCCGTGACCTGACCCTGAATATACTTCTCACTGTCGACACCGGTGATGGTGGCGAGCGCCCAGTCATCGAGCGTCATTAGCGTCAGAGGCAAACGCGTTGACGCGAAAGGCTGGCGAGGAGGAAAAGATGTAAAAGCCATAATAATGTCCTGATTTGCTTAACGCAGTGATAATGACTAATGGTAAAAGAGCTATGGCCCATTGCAAGCGGTTTAAACAGGCTATTTGTGCCATATATTAAGCTTTGCGAGGAGACATCCAAAAATGCTGAATCCTTTGACTTAATGCGGTTTTATTTCGCGAACAAGCTTCCGATTACTGATATTCCCGTCAATGCGCGGGAAAAACACGTTACAATAGCCGGATACTTCGTTTTCGCGAGACAGGGAGAAGAACATGGATATTAACAACAAAGCACGTATTCATTGGGCATGCCGCCGTGGTATGCGCGAGCTGGACATCTCGATCATGCCGTTTTTCGAACATGAATACGACAGCTTAAGTGACGAAGAAAAACGTATCTTTATTCGTCTGCTAGAATGTGATGATCCAGATTTGTTTAACTGGTTGATGAATCATGGGAAACCAGCTGATGCTCAGCTGGAGCAGATGGTGCGACTTATCCAGACACGGAATCGGGAACGTGGTCCAGTGGCAATCTGATTTACGCGTTTCATGGCGCGCGCAATGGCTTTCACTGCTCATTCATGGGCTGGTCGCGGTATTTATTTTATTGATGCCCTGGCCATTGAGTTACACCCCATTATGGCTGGTTTTGCTGTCTTTGGTGGTGTTCGATAGCGTACGAAGCCAGCGCCGAATTAACGCCTGTCAGGGCGAGATTCGGCTGTTGATGAACGGTCGTCTGCGCTGGCAGGGGCAAGAGTGGTCTATCGTTAGCGCCCCCTGGATGGTAAAAACAGGCATGATGCTGCGTTTGCGTTCCGATACCGGAAAACGTCAGCATCTATGGCTGGCGGCAGACAGTATGGATGACGCAGAATGGCGGGATTTACGGCGGTTAATACTGCAACAGGCGAAGCAGATGTAGCACTGACGGTAAGGTTGCGACCTTAACCGTCAGTCGGCAGCAACTCAGGACCAGTGCTCGGCCATTTCACCAAGAATTTGCTCGCACCAGGCCTGAATGCGTTCATCGCTGAGGTCGTACTGGTTCGTTTCATCCAGCGCCAGACCAACAAACAGCTGTCCATCGGCAATGACGGGTTTATCGCTGGTGAATTCATAGCCTTCAGTTGGCCAGTAACCCACAAATTTAACGCCTTTTGTAACCAGTTTATCGTGCAGCATACCCAGTGCATCCAGGAACCATTCGCCGTATCCCAACTGATCGCCCATACCGTAAAGCGCAACAATTTTGCCTTCCAGGTTGAGGTCGTCCAGTTGCGCCCAGACTGCTTCCCAATCCTCCTGAATTTCACCGAAATCCCAGGTCGGGATGCCCAAAATGAGCACGTCATACTGCTCCATTAAGCTCGGGGAATCATCTTTGAGGTTGTGCAGTGTCACCAGTTCGGGACCCAGGATATCGCGGATTTTTTCTGCTGCCATTTCGGTGTAGCAGGTGCTTGAACCGTAAAAAAGACCCATGTTCATGACGTAAACATCTCAATTCTGCTGTAGCGTTGCGGGTAGTGTAACAGAATCGCCGCATTCTCGGCACAATGAGGCATAATGCATCAAAAATGAGAGTGGAATAAGGGGTGCGAGTGGAACAGGATCTGGCGCGCATCGAGCAGTTTCTTGATGCACTGTGGCTGGAACGAAATCTGGCGGAAAATACGTTAAGTGCGTATCGTCGCGATCTGACCATGCTTGTCGAATGGTTACATCACCGCGGTGCTTCGCTGGCGACCGCGCAGAGTGATGACCTGCAAGCATTGCTGGCTGAGCGGATGGATGGGGGATATAAGGCCACCAGTTCTGCACGCTTGCTCAGTGCGACACGGCGCTTTTTTCAGCATCTTTACCGTGAGAAATTTCGCGAAGATGACCCCAGCGCTGCGCTGGCATCACCTAAGCTTCCACAGCGTCTGCCCAAAGATCTCAGCGAAGCGCAGGTAGAACGACTGCTGCAGGCACCGCTTATCGAGCAACCGCTGGAACTTCGCGACAAAGCCATGCTGGAAGTATTGTATGCCACGGGCCTGCGCGTGTCAGAACTGGTGGGGCTGACGATGAGCGATGTCAGCCTGCGTCAGGGCGTGGTTCGGGTAATCGGCAAAGGAAATAAAGAGCGTCTTGTCCCGTTAGGTGAAGAGGCGGTGTACTGGCTGGAAACGTACCTGGAGCATGGGCGTCCATGGTTACTCAATGGCGTATCGATTGATGTGCTGTTTCCCAGCCAGCGCGCGCAACAGATGACTCGTCAAACCTTCTGGCATCGTATTAAACACTATGCTGTGTTGGCTGGAATCGATAGCGAAAAGCTGTCACCGCATGTCCTGCGCCACGCGTTTGCCACGCATCTGCTCAATCATGGCGCTGACCTGCGCGTGGTGCAGATGCTGCTGGGGCATAGCGACCTCTCGACAACGCAGATTTATACTCATGTCGCAACGGAGCGCTTGCGGCAACTACATCAACAGCATCACCCGCGAGCGTGAGTGCTGACAAGAAAGGATAGGTTATGAAAAAACGTTTTATGATGTTCACTCTGCTGGCAACGGCTTTTTCTGGCATGGTACATGCTGACGATGCGGCGATTCGCCAGTCATTAGCGAAGCTGGGCGTTCAGAGTACCGAGATTCAGTCAGCTCCGGTTGCGGGCATGAAAACCGTACTGACCAATAGCGGCGTACTATACGTTACCGAAGACGGTAAACATATTATTCAGGGACCAATGTACGACGTGAGCGGCGCAAGCCCGGTAAACGTCACTAACCAACTGCTGATGAAGCATTTGAACGCGCTGGAAAACGAGATGATCGTCTACAAAGCGCCGCAGGAAAAACATGTCATTACCGTTTTCACCGACATCACCTGTGGCTACTGCCACAAGCTGCATGAAGAGATGAAAGACTACAATGCGTTAGGGATCACCGTACGCTATCTGGCCTTCCCTCGTCAGGGACTGGAAAGCCAGGCAGAGCAGGACATGAAGTCTATCTGGTGTGCGAAGGATAAAAACAAAGCCTTTGACGATGCAATGGCAGGCAAGGGCGTGAAACCAGCGACCTGTGATGTGGACATCGCTAACCACTACGCACTGGGCGTACAGTTTGGCGTCAGCGGTACGCCGGCGATTGTATTGAGCAATGGCTATGTAGTGCCTGGCTATCAGGGGCCGAAAGAGATGAAAGAATTCCTTGACGCACATGCCAAACAAACCAGCGGTAAATAATTCGCGTGAAACAACAGATACAACTTCGTCGGCGTAAAGCCGACGAGACCGCCGAGCTACCTGCCGACCTGCCGCCACTGCTACGTCGTTTGTACGCCAGTCGGGGCGTGCGCAGCACGCAGGAGCTTGAGCGTAGCGTGAAAGGCATGTTGCCGTGGCAGCATTTAAATGGCGTCGAAAAAGCAGTTGAGATCCTCTATAACGCCTTTCGCGAAGGAACCCGAATCATCGTGGTCGGCGATTTTGACGCCGATGGCGCGACCAGCACGGCGCTGAGCATCCTGGCGATGCGTGCGTTGGGCTGCAGCAACGTTGACTATCTGGTGCCGAATCGTTTTGAAGACGGCTATGGTTTAAGCCCGGAAGTGGTGGATCAGGCCCATGCACGGGGCGCTCAGCTGATTGTTACTGTCGACAATGGCATTTCGTCCCACGCGGGCGTTGAACATGCCAGAACGTTGAAGATCCCGGTCGTGGTGACCGATCACCATCTGCCCGGAGACACGCTGCCGGGCGCAGAGGCTATTATCAACCCTAACCTGCCCGACTGTGAATTCCCGTCGAAATCGCTGGCGGGCGTTGGTGTTGCCTTCTACCTGATGCTGGCGCTGCGCACCTTTTTGCGTGACAAAGGCTGGTTTGATGAACGCGGCATTGCACCGCCGAATCTGGCGGATTTGCTCGATCTGGTTGCGCTTGGCACGGTGGCCGACGTGGTTCCGTTGGATGCCAATAATCGCATTCTGACGTGGCAGGGCTTAAGCCGTATTCGTGCCGGAAAGTGCCGTCCGGGTATTAAAGCGCTGTTGGAGATTTCCAATCGCGACCCACTCAAACTGGCTGCCAGCGATTTAGGTTTTGCCCTCGGGCCACGGCTGAATGCGGCGGGGCGTCTGGACGATATGTCCGTTGGTGTGGCGCTGCTACTGTGCGACAACATTGGTGAAGCGCGCGTGCTGGCCAATGAGCTGGACGCGCTCAACCAAACACGCAAAGAGATCGAGCAGGGGATGCAGACGGAAGCGCTGACTCTGTGTGAAAAGTTGGAACGCAGTAGTGATACGCTACCGGGCGGTCTGGCAATGTACCACCCTGAGTGGCATCAGGGCGTGGTGGGGATTCTGGCATCACGCATTAAGGAGCGCTTCCACCGTCCGGTGATTGCGTTTGCGCCTGCCGGCGACGGTACGCTCAAAGGCTCCGGACGCTCGATTCAGGGGCTACACATGCGCGATGCGCTGGAGCGCCTGGACACCCTTTATCCTGGCATGATCCTCAAGTTTGGCGGCCACGCTATGGCAGCAGGTTTGTCGCTGGAGGAGGCGCAGTTTGAGCGTTTCCAGCAGCGTTTCGGCGAACTGGTAACCGAGTGGCTGGATCCCGCCTTACTACAGGGTGAAGTGGTATCAGATGGTGCTCTGAGCGCAGCGGAGATGACCATGGAGGTCGCGCAAATGCTGCGTGATGCCGGACCGTGGGGGCAAATGTTCCCAGAACCGCTGTTTGACGGGCATTTCCGGCTGCTTCAGCAACGCCTGGTCGGTGAGCGTCATCTGAAGGTAATGGTTGAGCCTGTTGGCGGCGGCCCACTGCTGGACGGTATTGCATTTAATGTTGATACCACCTGCTGGCCCGACAACGGTGTTCGCGAAGTTCAGCTTGCCTACAAACTGGATATTAACGAGTTTCGTGGCAACCGCAGCTTGCAGATTATAATCGACAATATCTGGCCACTTTAGCGTCACTAATCGCTATAAAAAAGGGCGTGGATTAGTTACAATCCCGCTCTTATAACCGCATTTTGACTAGTCCAATAAAAGAAATCAGACAATGTTTGAAATTAATCCGGTAAATAACCGCATTCAGGACCTCACGGAGCGCTCTGACGTTCTTAGGGGGTATCTTTGACTATGATGCCAAGAAAGAGCGTCTGGAAGAAGTAAACGCCGAGCTGGAACAGCCGGACGTGTGGAACGAACCCGAACGTGCCCAGGCGCTGGGTAAAGAGCGTTCCTCCCTTGAGGCCATCGTTGATACGCTCGATCAGATGAGCCAGGGCCTGGAAGATGTCTCCGGCCTGCTGGAGCTGGCTGTAGAAGCCGATGACGAAGAAACCTTTAACGAAGCCGTAGCAGAACTTGATACCCTGGAAGATAAGCTGGCCCAGCTGGAATTCCGTCGTATGTTCTCCGGTGAATATGACAGCGCAGATTGCTATCTCGATATCCAGGCTGGATCCGGCGGTACGGAAGCGCAGGACTGGGCAAGCATGCTGATGCGTATGTATCTGCGTTGGGCTGAAGCGCGCGGCTTTAAGACCGAAATTATTGAAGAGTCTGAAGGTGAAGTCGCGGGTATTAAATCCGTGACCATCAGAATTGCTGGCGAGTATGCTTACGGTTGGCTGCGTACTGAAACCGGCGTACACCGTCTGGTACGTAAAAGCCCGTTCGATTCAGGTGGCCGTCGCCATACGTCGTTCAGTTCGGCGTTTGTCTACCCGGAAGTTGACGATGATATTGATATCGATATCAACCCGGCGGATCTGCGTATCGACGTTTATCGCGCCTCTGGTGCGGGCGGTCAGCACGTTAACCGTACAGAATCTGCGGTGCGTATTACCCACATCCCGACCGGGATTGTGACGCAGTGTCAGAACGACCGTTCCCAGCACAAGAACAAAGACCAGGCCATGAAGCAGATGAAAGCGAAGCTTTATGAACTGGAAATGCAGAAGAAGAATGCCGAGAAACAGGCGATGGAAGACACCAAGTCAGATATCGGCTGGGGTAGCCAGATTCGTTCTTATGTCCTTGATGACTCCCGCATCAAAGATCTGCGTACCGGGGTTGAAACCCGCAACACGCAGGCGGTGCTGGATGGCAGCCTGGATCAATTTATCGAAGCAAGTTTGAAAGCAGGGTTATGAGGAACCAACATGTCTGAACAACACGTACAGGGCGCTGACGCGGTAGCCGACCTTAACAATGAACTGAAAACGCGCCGTGAGAAGCTGGCGAGCCTGCGTGAGCAGGGGATCCCGTTCCCGAACGACTTCCGTCGCGATCATACCTCAGACCAACTGCATGCTGACTTCGATGCGAAAGAAAATGAAGAGCTGGAAGCGCTGAATATTGAGGTCTCCGTTGCTGGTCGTATGATGACCCGTCGTATTATGGGTAAAGCATCATTCGTTACGTTGCAGGACGTTGGCGGCCGCATTCAGCTGTACGTTGCTCGCGACGATCTGCCGGAAGGCGTTTACAACGAGCAGTTCAAAAAATGGGATCTGGGCGATATCCTCGGCGCGAAAGGTAAGTTGTTCAAGACCAAGACCGGTGAGCTGTCTATCCACTGCACCGAGCTGCGTCTGCTGACCAAAGCGTTGCGCCCGCTGCCGGACAAATTCCACGGTCTGCAGGATCAGGAAGCGCGCTATCGTCAACGCTACCTGGATCTCATCTCTAACGATGAATCCCGCAATACCTTTAAAGTGCGTTCACAGATTATGGCTGGCATCCGTCAGTTCATGGTTGGTCGCGGCTTTATGGAAGTCGAAACCCCAATGATGCAGGTAATCCCTGGCGGTGCGGCGGCGCGTCCGTTTATCACCCATCATAACGCGCTGGATCTGGACATGTACCTGCGTATCGCGCCGGAACTGTACCTCAAGCGTCTGGTGGTTGGTGGCTTCGAACGCGTATTCGAAATTAACCGTAACTTCCGTAACGAAGGCATCTCTGTTCGCCATAACCCTGAGTTCACCATGATGGAACTCTACATGGCTTATGCGGACTACAAAGATCTCATCGAACTCACCGAATCTCTGTTCCGTACGTTGGCGCAGAACGTTCTGGGTACGACGGAAGTGCCTTACGGCGAAGAAGTCTTCGACTTCGGTAAGCCGTTCGAAAAACTGACCATGCGCGAAGCGATTCAGAAATACCGTCCGGAAACCAATATGGCCGATCTGGATAACTTCGATTCTGCAAAAGCGATTGCTGAATCTATCGGCATCAAAGTTGAGAAGAGCTGGGGTCTGGGCCGTATCGTGACCGAGATTTTTGAAGAAGTTGCGGAAGTGCACCTGATTCAGCCGACCTTCATTACCGAGTACCCGGCAGAAGTTTCTCCACTGGCGCGTCGTAATGACGAAAATCCGGAAATCACCGATCGCTTCGAATTCTTTATCGGCGGACGTGAAATCGGTAACGGCTTCAGCGAGCTGAACGATGCAGAAGATCAAGCGCAGCGTTTCCAGGATCAGGTTAACGCTAAAGATGCGGGTGATGACGAAGCGATGTTCTACGACGAAGACTACGTTACCGCTCTGGAACACGGTCTGCCGCCGACTGCGGGCCTGGGTATTGGTATCGACCGTATGGTTATGCTGTTCACCAACAGCCACACCATTCGCGATGTGATCCTGTTCCCGGCGATGCGTCCGGTTAAGTAAGATGTGAAATGCCGAATGGCGGCTGATGCATTATCCGGCCTACGATCCGTTACGTAGGCCAGGTAAGCGTAGCGCCATCCGGCAATCAATTCCCGTTGGCAAACTTGCGCAGCAATTCTCGCGCCTTATTATTTGCAACCTGCATTACCATCCACGGGCTAAAGGCCCATGGCGTCGCGTCAATCCCGCTTAAAACATCCTCAAGATTGCTCCATTGGTAATCCATCACTTCATCCGCGTTCGGCTGTAACTGACTGACGATGTGCGCGGTGTAAACCGGGCAGACTTCATTTTCCACTATTCCACTCGGATCCGTCGCGCAATAACGGAAATCAGGATAGACGGGTGTAAGATCGCTAATATCGGCACCCAGCTCGAAGCGAGCGCGGCGGACAATAGCCGCTTCGGTAGTTTCACCCAGCTGTGGGTGTCCGCAAACCGAATTGGTCCAGACGCCTGGCCAGGCTTTTTTGTGCAGCGACCGGCGGGTGACCAGCAGTTGACCTTGCTCGTTAAATATCCAGCATGAGAAAGCGGAGTGCAGGAGGGTTGCGGCGGTATGCGCCGTATACTTTTCCAGCGTTCCACAGGGTTGGTCCTGCTCGTTCAATAAAATGACATGTTCCTGTCGCATTGCGTCCACCCTCAATCTTAAGCACCCATATTATATGCTTAATTAAGGCATATTGATTAACTGAGGGTGTGAAATGCAAGGGCTGACGCTTCGTTGCGCGATATGATTTGGCATCCGGTTTCTGGCTGCTATGATAAAGCGTCTGGAAATGTTGCGAGGTATTGTTTTGAGTGCAGGACGCCTGAAGAAAAATAGCTTAAGTATCGTGATGCTGCTGTGTGTAGGTCTGCTGTTAGTAGGCTGTTCCGGTAGCAAGTCGTCTGATACAGGAAGTTATTCCGGCTCCCTATATACCGTGAAGCGGGGAGATACGCTATACCGTATTTCGCGCGCCACCGGTACCAGCGTGAAAGAGATCGCCCGCCTGAATAACATTCCACCGCCCTATACGATTGAAGTGGGGCAAAAGCTGAAGGTCAGCGGCGGTGCGAAAACCAGTTCAAGCTCTGGCAAAACAACCAAGAAATCCTCGACCAAAACGGCGGCGGTCAGACCGTCTTCATCTGTGCCGCAGTCATCCTGGCCGCCAGTGGGGCAACGCTGCTGGTTGTGGCCTGCCAGCGGTAAAGTGATTCTGCCTTATTCAACTGCGGACGGCGGTAATAAAGGTATTGATATCTCTGCTGCGCGCGGTACGCCGATTTATGCAGCAGGAGCCGGGAAGGTAGTTTATGTCGGGAATCAACTGCGGGGATACGGTAATCTCATTATGATTAAGCACAGTGAGGACTACATCACTGCGTATGCACATAATGACACCATGCTGGTGAACAACGGCCAAAACGTGAAGGCCGGGCAAAAGATAGCGACAATGGGCAGCTCGGATGCGACGACAGTGCGGCTGCATTTCCAGATCCGCTATCGGGCAACAGCGATCGATCCGCTGCGTTATTTACCGCCGCAGGGCAGTAAACCAAAATGCTAACGGTGAATTAATCGCCAGTCAGACGGTCAGCCCCTTGCCAGGAAGAGCGTAAGGTTTATAATCCCTTACGCACTTCAAAGCGGGCGTAGTTCAATGGTAGAACGAGAGCTTCCCAAGCTCTATACGAGGGTTCGATTCCCTTCGCCCGCTCCAATTTCAGCTGTTCTAAAGTTCTATCATTTCTCCTGTATTCAGAAATCAATAGCAACCTTTTTTATTTCACTACATATGTGTTTTTACGCATGTGATATTGATTTTGTTCCCCACTGGCGTATTCTGATCCGCAAACGAGCAGGGGGAATAATGTCGTTTACTTCCTTACAACTTTTCAAGAATCTGTCTGATGAAACCCGGCTGGGCATCGTATTATTGCTCAGGGAGATGGGAGAGCTGTGCGTGTGCGATCTCTGCACGGCGCTGGATCAGTCACAGCCCAAGATTTCCCGCCACCTGGCAATGCTACGGGAAAGTGGTCTATTGCTGGATCGCAAACAGGGCAAGTGGGTTCACTACCGCTTATCTCCGCATATTCCTTCCTGGGCCGCTCAGGTGATTGAGCAAGCCTGGTTAAGCCAACAGGACGACGTACAGGCCATCGCCCGTAAGCTGGCATCGGCAAACTGCTCTGGTAGCGGTAAGGCTGTTTGCATCTAAAAAATTTGCCTGAACATATATGATTTTTCAAATGTGAGGTATTCAGAATGAAAACGTTAACGGTGTTTGACCCGGCAATGTGCTGCAGTACCGGCGTATGTGGCTCAGATGTCGATCAGGTTCTGGTTGATTTCTCTGCCGATGTGCAGTGGCTGAAAGGACGTGGCGTACAGGTTGAACGTTACAACCTGGCGCAGCAGCCCATGAGCTTTGTTCAGAATGAGAAAGCGAAAGCATTCCTCGAAGCATCTGGGGCAGAAGGGCTTCCGTTACTGCTGTTAGACGGTGAAACGGTGATGGCTGGGCGATACCCAAAACGCGCTGAGCTGGCTCGCTGGTTCGGTATTCCGCTGGAGAAGGTAGGGTTAGCTCCCACCAGCTGTTGTGGTGGTAATACTTCCTGTTGCTGAATATGTCAGGGGGACATATGAAATTCATACAGAACATCCCGCCTTACCTGTTCTTTACCGGCAAGGGAGGCGTAGGAAAAACGTCCATTTCCTGCGCGACGGCTGTCCGCCTTGCCGAACAGGGTAAGCGGGTTTTGCTGGTCAGTACCGATCCGGCCTCCAATGTCGGCCAGGTATTCGACCTGGCTATCGGTAACACCATTCGCCCTGTGACAGCAGTTCCTGGACTTTCCGCACTGGAGATTGATCCGCAGGAAGCCGCCCAGCAATACCGTGCCAGAATCGTTGATCCTATCAAAGGTCTTCTGCCTGATGACGTTGTTAACAGCATCAGCGAGCAGCTTTCGGGGGCCTGTACCACTGAGATTGCGGCGTTCGATGAGTTCACTGGCTTATTGACAGACGCTTCCCTGCTGACCCGCTTCGATCACATCATTTTTGATACCGCGCCGACGGGCCACACGATTCGTCTGCTCCAGCTTCCCGGAGCCTGGAGCAGCTTCATCGAAAGTAACCCGGACGGAGCTTCCTGCCTTGGCCCAATGGCCGGGTTGGAAAAGCAGCGAGAGCAGTATGCTCATGCGGTAGAGGCGTTATCCGATCCTGAACGTACCCGCCTGGTTCTGGTTGCACGACTGCAAAAATCTACGCTGCAGGAAGTCGCCCGCACCCATGAAGAACTGGCTGCGATTGGCCTGAAAAACCAGTACCTGGTAATTAATGGTGTGCTGCCCAAAGCAGAAGCTGAACATGACGCCCTGGCCGCTGCGATATGGCAACGGGAGCAGGAAGCACTGGCAAATCTTCCTGCCGGTTTATCCGGGCTACCGACAGATACCCTATTGCTCCAGGCAGTCAATATGGTTGGAGTGGCTGCATTGAAGGGACTGCTGGATACCCGTTCTGAGGTATTACCGTATCCTTCAACGAACGTCCAGTACACGTCTGAAAACCTATCGCTCTCTGGCCTGGTCGATGATATCGCTCGCAGTGAACACGGCCTGATTATGCTGATGGGCAAAGGTGGTGTAGGGAAAACCACGATGGCTGCGGCTATCGCCGTCAGGCTGGCAGACATGGGGTTTGACGTGCATCTCACGACCTCTGATCCTGCTGCGCACCTGAGTACAACGCTGAACGGTAGCCTCAAAAATCTTCAGGTCAGTAGAATCAATCCACATGATGAAACCGAACGCTATCGCCAACATGTCCTTGAGACGAAGGGAAAAGATCTGGACGAAGCAGGGAAACGGCTGCTCGAAGAAGATTTACGCTCTCCCTGTACTGAAGAAATTGCCGTGTTTCAGGCCTTTTCCCGCGTGATTCGTGAAGCGAGTAAGCGGTTTGTTGTTATGGATACCGCCCCTACGGGACACACGCTTTTGTTGCTGGATGCGACCGGGGCTTACCACCGAGAGATTGCCAAAAAAATGGGGAATAAAGGACATTTTACTACCCCAATGATGCAGCTTCAGGATCCGGATAGAACCAAAGTTCTGCTGGTTACGCTCCCTGAAACCACACCAGTGCTGGAGGCGGCAAACCTGCAGGCTGACCTTGAAAGAGCGGGGATTCATCCGTGGGGCTGGATTATCAATAACAGTCTTTCCATTGCGGATACGCTTTCTCCGTTGCTTTGCCAGCGCGCCCGGCAGGAACAGCCTCAGATTGAGGCTGTCAAGAATCAGCACGCTGACCGTATAGCGCTTGTTCCTGTGCTGGCGTCAGAGCCCGCTGGTATTGAAAAGCTCAGAGAGTTGATGCGTTAATTATTTTTGGTTAATGCAGGGCGGCAACGTCGCCCTGTCAGGAGGTTTTATGTTACTGGCAGGCGCTATTTTTGTCCTGACCATTGTTTTGGTTATCTGGCAGCCGAAGGGATTAGGGATCGGCTGGAGCGCTACGCTGGGGGCGGTACTGGCGTTGATTTCTGGCGTTGTCCATTTAGGCGATATCCCGGTGGTTTGGAATATCGTCTGGAACGCGACGGCAACGTTTATAGCTGTGATTATTATCAGCCTGCTGCTCGATGAATCCGGCTTTTTCGAATGGGCTGCGCTGCACGTTTCTCGTTGGGGTAATGGTCGTGGACGTTTGCTCTTTACGTATATCGTTCTGCTTGGTGCAGCGGTGGCGGCACTGTTTGCTAACGATGGCGCGGCATTAATACTGACACCCATCGTTATTGCCATGCTGCTGGCATTAGGATTCAGTAAAGGCACGACACTGGCATTCGTCATGGCTGCCGGGTTTATTGCCGATACGGCCAGCCTGCCGCTTATCGTGTCGAACCTGGTGAATATCGTCTCGGCGGATTTCTTTGGTCTGGGATTCACCGAATATGCGTCGGTAATGGTGCCGGTGGATATTGCAGCCATTGTTGCCACACTGGTTATGCTGCATCTTTTCTTCCGCAAGGATATTCCACCGACTTACGACCTGGCACTCCTGAAAGCACCGGCAAAAGCGATTAAAGATCTGGCAACCTTCAGAACCGGCTGGATAGTGTTGATCCTTCTTCTGGTTGGCTTTTTCGTCCTCGAGCCGCTGGGTATTCCCGTTAGCGCGATTGCGGCGGTTGGGGCTGTGATCCTGTTTGCGGTGGCGAAGCGAGGCCATGCCATTGACACCGGTAAAGTGTTACGTGGTGCGCCCTGGCAGATTGTTATCTTCTCGCTGGGGATGTATCTGGTGGTCTATGGCCTGCGCAACGCCGGGCTAACGGAATACCTCTCTTCTGTACTGAACGTACTGGCGGATAAAGGTCTCTGGGCTGCGACGTTGGGTACTGGCTTCCTGACGGCTTTCCTGTCTTCCATCATGAACAACATGCCTACCGTGCTGGTTGGTGCGCTCTCTATTGATGGCAGCACCGCAACCGGTGTTATCAAAGAGGCGATGGTCTACGCCAACGTGATTGGCTGCGATCTGGGCCCGAAAATTACACCTATTGGTAGCCTGGCAACGCTGCTCTGGCTACATGTACTTTCACAGAAGAACATGACCATCACCTGGGGATACTATTTCCGCACCGGGATCATCATGACTCTACCTGTGCTGTTTGTAACGCTGGCCGCGCTGGCGATACGTCTCTCTTTCACTTTGTAATGAGATCCTGAAATGAACAACATCACCATTTATCACAACCCGGCCTGCGGTACGTCGCGTAATACATTGGAGATGATCCGCAATAGCGGTACTGAACCAACCGTTATTTATTACCTTGAGACTCCACCATCGCGCGATGAGCTGGTCAAACTTATTGCAGATATGGCGATCTCGGTACGGGCACTGCTGCGTAAAAATGTTGAGCCTTATGAACAACTTGGTCTTGCCGAAGATAACTTCACTGACGACCAGTTAATTGACTTTATGCTGCAGCATCCGATCCTGATTAACCGTCCCATCGTGGTGACACCGCTGGGAACGAAACTGTGCCGTCCTTCTGAAGTTGTTCTGGATATCCTTCCAGAAGCCCAGAAAGGGGCTTTCGCTAAGGAAGATGGCGAGAAAGTCGTTGATGAAGCAGGTAAACGAGTGCGATAGCAATAGGATAATAAATGCTCTGGTTTTAAGCGTAAATCAGAGCAAATTTCTACTATGATAGAAATTATATTCTGGTGATGTTCAGATGATTTGAATGGTCTGGATAGCATTTATTTTGTTTTTCAACGTTCTATACCTTAATAGTAGTAAATTATATTTTTAGAGAAAACTTGCGTAAAAGTCTATTATGATTTTTATCCGTATTTAGCACTTTGATCATCAACCTTCCAACAACAATTACTATTGTTAAAATTAAAGTAACATCTCGTAAGTTTTTAATGTTTTTATTTCTCATGGACGAAGATTTCAACACCATGGTATAATATGGCGGGAAAACATACAGGTTAATAACTTGTCAGTAATGTAAATAAATTTTCGAGGGGATTATTCCAGTGGGACGTAAATGGGCCAACATTGTTGCAAAAAAAACCGCTAAAGACGGTGCAACGTCTAACGTATATGCAAAATTCGGTGTAGAAATCTATGCTGCTGCTAAACAAGGTGAACCAGACCCAGAATCAAACTCAGCTTTAAAATTCGTTATTGAACGTGCGAAACAAGCCCAGGTTCCAAAGCACGTAATTGATAAAGCCATTGATAAAGCTAAAGGCGGCAGCGATGAAACGTTTGTGCAAGGGCGTTATGAAGGCTTTGGACCCAATGGCTCAATGATTATTGCTGAAACGCTGACTTCCAATGTTAACCGTACCATTGCTAATGTTCGCAACATTTTCAATAAAAAAGGTGGGAATATCGGCGCGACAGGTTCTGTCAGCTATATGTTCGACAATACTGGCGTGATTGTTTTTGAAGGAACAGACCCTGACCGTATTTTTGAAATTTTGCTTGAAGCTGAAGTTGAAGTGCGCGATGTAACCGAAGAAGAAGGAAATATCGTTATTTATACTGAGTCTACAGATCTTCACAAAGGAATTGCAGCACTAAAAGCAGCTGGCATTACCGAATTCTCTACAACAGAATTAGAAATGATTGCTCAATCAGAAATTGAGCTTTCACCAGAAGATTTAGAAATCTTTGCAGGACTTGTTGATGCCCTTGAAGATGACGATGATGTCCAAAAAGTATATCATAACGTTGCAAATCTCTAATTTTAAATTAAAAGAGTCTGCCATTATGGCAGACTCTTTTAATCTCAATATTTGTTATAAAAAGGTATAGCCAACCAGATACACCTGGAACGGCTTTAAGCAAGCTGATTCCCGGCGTAGTATCACCAGAATAATCAACTACTATCATTCTTCCGTCAGGCTCGCTATCCGCCAGGCTGGTGGATACCTTCACCCAGGCTGCGTTGAAGTAAAACCGTGTCGAGCCAGCGTCCATGTTTGAAGCCAATGTTCTTCAGCGTGCCGATTTCCGTGAACCCAGCCTGCTGATGGACCTTCAGCGAACCCTGATTATTGCTATCACCGACGATGGCAATCAACTGCCGGTAACCCTGCGTTTCGGCCCAGTCAATGACATGGCTTAGCAACGCTTTTCCTGCCCCCTGGCGCTGTGCTGTCGGGTCAATGTAAATCGAATCTTCGAGGGTATAGCGGTAGGCATAACGCTCACGGTAGCGGGTGAGATAGCAATACCCGATGACCTTTTCTTCTTGTAGCACGACCACCCACGGCAATCCCTGGCTGCGGATTTTTTCCAGGCGTGCCTGCATTTCGCGCAAATCCGGTGGGTCTGTTTCAAAGCTGCCTGTACCGTGAATAACATGATGGGCGTAAATATCGCGTATGGCGGGGATATGCTTTTCTTCTGCGTTAACGATTTTCATTGACCAGCTCCCATTGGCATCTTTATCCAGATTACCTGAAAGTCAGGAGGAGAGGGTAAGTGCAAAAAATTATGCTTCTATTTGCTTTTTCAATGTAAATAGTCTTATAGATTGTAGGGAATAAAAATCGATTGCGGTTGATGCTGTCAATAATACGCAAGGTTGGTAAATACAATAACGAGCAAAACCATGTACAACTCTTCGCGCGCGTATTCTGCCGGATATCAAAATACTAATTATGGTAGGTTTCAATCATGAGTTAAGAAGTTATTTGATTTCATTGCATTTTTACTGTACTTAGTCCTGCAAGTGACTGTACCTGTATTTTCATTTCATTGACTATGTCTGCTACTTAAAATTAAGTTATATTGTCTACATTGTTGTCTTTACTGTTATCGGAGTCATTATTATCAGAATTTTCTCTATCCGCACATAATAGTTACCGTGCAAACAGTTGCGCAGTGTAGCTATGCTAACCAGCAATAGTTATCATCGTCACAAGGCTTCGTTTCGCAAACTTAATCTAAATCCAGTATTCAATACCAGGTGGATTAGGATAATTTGACCTAAAATACTTTTTTTGCCCAAGAGTATTCTTGTTGCGTAGAAACAACAGGCACTGAATGATAAAATCCCTGGGTTTATACCTCCTTTCCTAGGATTAGAGGATGGGGTGTGGATAGTCAATAAGACGAAAGAATTAATTGCTTCATAACCCTATTACGAAATAAGCGGCAGTGCATCTTACATGGTCGACAACTGTCAGTGAATGACCGTAACTTATTGAAAACGCTTATTTTTACTATGATGTAAGATATAAGGGCAGATATGTTAAGTATGCGTCGACATGCCAATTTTATTAAACGTTTAAAGTCTGTTAGCTGTTTATTTACGGCAAGCGTACTTTTCCCGATGCAAATCTCCGCAGCGGTATCTGATTATGACGATTTGGTTATTAAAGCTCGGGGAGGTAATAGTGCACCGTTATTGCATTATCTTGAGGATCAGGGAAAGAAAAGCGCGCTAACGCCAAATCAGGTTGCCGACTGGCTGCAGGTTTCCGGTTGGGTTGATAACAACGATAAAACCACCATTGAAATCTGGCTGCAGTATCGTGCGCAGATGGATGTGCCTGCACGAGGGAAAGTTGCTGCCGCGCGCGCGTATCGTAATCTGAAGAACTGGAATGATTCGTTAGCGGTGTGGAATAGCGTTTTACAGGAAGAGCCTGACAACGTTGATGTACGTACCGGCTGGATAATGACGTTAGCGGATGCTCGCTACAATCAGCAAGCGCTTACTGAAGCGAACAAATGGGCGCAGGCGCATCCGGGGGCTGATTCCGACGCGCTACTTGCCTATGTATATCACTCTCAGGGGAAAAATTGGGACGCGCTGTTGGTTGCCAGCCAGGCGGATGACGTTGAGCCGGGCAACAAAAATGCGCAAGCTACGCTGCTGTCTGCGCTGTCAGCAAACCGCGTTTCCGGACCCGCTTTAAATATGGCGGAAGTCGTACCCACGGCGGATCCTGTAAAGCGTCGCCTTGAGCTCGATGCGGCCGCCGAAATGGTGCGTTCTTCCTATACCTCCGCACGTAATGAAGAAGAACGATTCATCGTGGCGGACAAAGCGCTGGCCCGTTATGACCAGTTGCTGACGGCCTGGAAGGATGAACCGTCCGCACAGAATGATGTTCGTCGGGCGAGAATTGACCGCATGGGCGCCCTTCTGGTACGTAAACGAACTTCTGAAGTGATTAAGGAATACGAATCACTGTCTGCGAGCGGCGAAGTGCCAAACTATGCTAAACGCTGGGTAGCATCGGCATGGTTAAGTGAACGCCAGCCGGAAAAAACCGAAGCGATGCTGATGAGCATCTACTACCCCAATGGACCGATTCCTGTGACGCCGCTCGGTCCTGAGGATCAGCAGGATCTGTTCTACGCCCATATTGATAACGAAAACTTTGATGCTGCTAAAAAACAGGTCGAAAACTTAATCAAAGAGAGTCCGTACCTGCGACGCATCTATGGTTCGCCAACGCCGCAGCCGAACGATAACTGGCTGCTCGGGCAGTCGCTGCTGACGCAATACCATATCGCTGCTAATGAACTACCAGAGGCAGAAAAGCTCTCAGAGCATCTGGCGCGAACCGGCTCTGGTAACCAGGGGCTGCGCATATCCTATGCCTCTGTTCTTGAAGCACGTGGCTTGCCGCATGCGGCAGAGAAAGAGCTGAAGCTGGCGGAAGTGATCGAGCCAAGCAACCTTGAGCTGGAGCGTCAACAGGCTTACGTGGCATTGGATCTCCAGGAGTGGAAGCAGGCCGATGAACTAACGGATGACGTTATCGCCCGTAGCCCGGATGATGAAGCGACTCTGCGCCTCGCGCGTATTCGTGATGTTCACAAAATGTCGGAAGTGCGCATTAGCGGCACGCAGGGGATTTCGTCCGATAGCCCAGTCAGCGGTAAGAATGATTTCAACATCAATACGGCTATTTACAGCCCGCCAATTAACGACAACTGGCGACTGTTTACCGGATTCAACTTTGCTACCGGTGAATTTGAAGAAGGGAAGGGAATCAGCCGCGATCTGGCGGCTGGCGCAGAATGGACTTCCCGTGATTACTGGGCGGAAATGGAAGTGTCTGGCCGAAATTATGGCGATGGTCAGAAGATTGGTGGCCGTCTTTCCGGCTGGCATGACTTCAATGACAACTGGCGCGTAGGCGGTTCGGCCGAGCGCTTATCGCGTAATACGCCACTGCGTGCGCTGCGTAGCGGCGTGTATGCCAACGGCGGAGATATGTTTGTCCGCTGGTATCAAAACGAACGACGTGAATATCAACTGTCGTTTGCCGCCTCACATTTCTCGGACGGTAACGATCGTATCGAATACGGACTCAGCGGAAAAGAGCGCATCTGGACGACGCCGCGCTTCACGCTGGACTTTACTCCGGGCATCGGCGGGAGCACCAACACCAAAGAAAATGTGCCGTATTACAACCCGAAGAGTGATTTTTCCGTGGTACCCGGTCTGAGCGCTGAGCAGGTTCTTTACCGCCACTATGACACAGTGTGGACGCAGCAAGGCCTGGCTGGCGTGGGCGGCTATTGGCAGCAAGGCCAGGACGCAGGCGCTATTGTTCAGGTGGGATACGGACAACGACTCAAATGGAACAACGTCGTAGATGGCGGGGTGATGCTGATTTGGGATAAACGCCCCTACGACGGTAAACGTGAGCGGAATATCTCCCTCGCTTTCGATTTAAATGTCAGGTTTTAAGGATTGTTCATGCTGAAAAGATGCCTGTGGCTTAGCGCATTAATCGCTGGCTGGTTGATGATTACCGCGTGCAGTAGTGCGCACAATACAACGCCTCGTTATGTTCCTCCCGCAGAGAGAACGCCGCTGACGGCTGATCATCCATGGCCAAAAAATAGCTTCCTGGTACTGGGTTATCACGATGTTGAAGATGGCGCAGCGGATCAGCGCTATCTTTCTGTGCGCACCAGCGCATTGAGCGACCAAATGGCCTGGCTGCGTGATAATGGCTATAACCCGATCAGCGTGCAGCAAATCCTGGACGCCCATGACGGTAAAATCGTACTGCCGGAAAAGGCTGTACTGCTCACCTTTGATGACGGATACAGCAGTTTTTATACCCGAGTCTGGCCGCTGCTGAAAGCCTACAACTGGCCTGCACTCTGGGCGCCGGTAGGCAGTTGGGTCGATGCGCCAGCCAATAAAAAAGTCGATTTTGGCGGCTTAATGACCGCGCGCGATAAATTCGCCACCTGGAAGATGGTCGAAGAGATGGGCAAATCGCCGCTGGTAGAAATTGGTGCGCATACCTGGGCGTCGCATTTCGGTGGTGATGCCAACCCGCAGGGGAGTAAAGAACCGGCGGTGGCGAATCGTCTTTACGATAAGAAAACAGGAACTTACGAAACGGATGAGCAGTATACGCGGCGCATTAATACCGATATTTCACTGATCACCAATAAGATTAAATCGGTGACAGGGAAATCGCCGCGCGCGTGGGTGTGGCCTTATGGTGCGGCCAGTGGCACAACCTTAAATCTGACCAAAGAACATGGCTACAAGATGGCCTTCACGCTCAACGAAGGGTTGGCGAATGCCGCGTTTCTTGATGACATCCCGCGCGTGCTGATCTCTGATAATCCCTCTCTAAAGCGCTTTGCAAGTCAGGTCGCTCAGGTGCGTGAACCGCAGACGATGCGTGTGATGCATGTGGATCTGGATTACGTGTATGACAAAGACCCGGCCCAGCAGAAGCGCAACATCGATAAGCTGATCCAGCGCGTTTATGACATGCGCATTTCTCACGTTTTCCTGCAGGCGTATGCCGACCCTAAAGGTGACGGGAATATTCGCGAGCTTTATTTCCCTAACCGCTGGCTGCCGATGCGCGCCGACCTGTTTAACTATATTTCCTGGCAATTACAAACGCGGGCAGGGGTGACGGTATATGCCTGGATGCCGGTTCTGGCTTTCGATCTCGACGCTTCTATTCCACGTGTAACCGCATGGGATCCGAAAACGGGACGTACTGCTATCAATCGCGAGAACTATGTCCGCCTTTCACCCTGGAGCGGCGAAGCGCGTCAGCGCATCACTGAAATCTATGAAGACCTGGCGAAACACGCAAGCTTCAAAGGAATCTTGTTCCACGATGATGCTTTCCTGACGGACTTTGAAGACGCGTCACCGGAGGCGTTAGCCGCCTACCGCGCCGCAGGGCTTCCGGGAAGTATTGAGCAAATCCGTAGCAACCCTCAGACCTTTGAGCGCTGGACGCGCCTGAAAAGTAAGATGCTGATCGACTTCACCAAACAACTGACCCAGTCGGTGCGTAATATTCGCGGTCCGCAGGTGCAAACTGCGCGCAATATTTACGCGATGCCGGTACTGGAGCCGGAGAGTGAGGCCTGGTTTGCGCAGAACCTGAATGATTTCCTCAATACCTATGACTGGACGGCACCCATGGCGATGCCATATATGGAGCAAATCCCGGCCAATGATGCCAACGCCTGGCTCGACAGATTAGTGAATGCTGTTGCACAAACGCCCGGCGCGCTGGACAAAACCGTGTTTGAACTGCAGGCACGAGACTGGCGTAAATCCGGGGACGAGGCAGAAATCAGCGGAAAACAAATCGCCGAATGGATGCGCCAGCTGAAATTAAGCGGTGCAGGTAACTACGGCTATTACCCGGATGATTTCATCAGCGACAAACCTGAGATGTCAGAGATTCGCTCGACGTTCTCCTCATACTGGTACCCGCAAAAATGACCGATCGCATAATTGCTTTCCTGATACTTTGCCTGATGTTCAGCCTGCCGTTTGGCGTGGCTGTCATTTTTACAGGTGAAATGATGTTGAACTTCGTCTTCTTCTGGCCCTTGTTCATGTCTGCACTGTGGATAAGCGGCGGAGCCTATTTCTGGTTTTACCGTGAGCGTCACTGGAAATGGGGAGATAATACACCGCCACCGACCCTGGAAGGGAATCCGCTGGTTTCCATTCTAATCCCCTGTTTTAACGAAGGGATTAATGCGCGTGAAACCATTGGTGCTGCGATGGCGCAGCGATATAAAAATATTGAAGTGATTGCCATCAACGATGGTTCGACGGACGATACATACGAGGTTCTGGAACAGCTGGCCGTGGAATATCCAAGCCTGCGCGTGATTCATCTGGCTGAAAACCAGGGTAAAGCGCTGGCGTTGAAGACCGGTGCGGCAGCGGCGCGCAGTGATTACCTGGTTTGTATTGACGGTGATGCATTACTGGATCGCGATGCCGTCGCCTATATTGTGGCTCCGCTAATCCAGTTCCCGCGCGTCGGTGCGGTGACCGGGAATCCACGTATTCGTACCCGCTCCACGTTAATTGGCCGTGTGCAGGTCGGTGAGTTCTCTTCCATTATCGGCTTGATTAAACGTACGCAGCGAGTCTATGGGCAGATCTTTACCGTTTCCGGCGTGGTGGCGGCGTTTCGTCGCCGCGCGCTGGCGGAGGTCGGTTACTGGAGCCCGGACATGATCACCGAAGATATCGACATCAGTTGGAAGCTGCAATTGCGCCACTGGTCGATATTCTTTGAGCCACGCGCACTGTGCTGGATCCTGATGCCTGAAACGTTAAAAGGACTATGGAAGCAGCGTCTGCGTTGGGCGCAAGGCGGCGCGGAGGTATTTATCGTGAACATGCGCCGCCTGTGGTCGTGGGAGTTTCGTCGCATGTGGCCGTTGTTTTTCGAGTTCTGTTTTTCTACCGCGTGGTCGTTCGCTTACGCGATCAGTATCGTGCTGTTCCTGCTAGGGTTGATGATCCCGATGCCGGACTCACTGTACGTGCAGCATCTGTTCCCGCCAGCCTTTACCGGACTTATCCTTGGCGTGGTCTGCTTAATACAGTTTGCGGTAAGTCTGATCATCGAACGACGCTATGAAAAAGGCATTGGCGCCTCGTTGTTCTGGATTATCTGGTTCCCGGTGGTGTACTGGATGCTAAGTCTTTTCACCACGCTGGTGGCGTTTCCGAAAGTGATGCTCAAACGCAAACGCGGCAGGGCGCGCTGGGTGAGTCCTGACCGTGGCATTGGGAGGATCGAGTCATGAATCAGCCACTGATCTTTACCGAACAGCGTTTTCTGCCAAGGGCGATCGACGTGCTGTTGACGCTGGTTGCCTGGATTGGGTTTATTTACCTGATTTATAAAGGGCTGATCACGGCGCTGACGCACTCGCCCTATATGGGCGTACGACCCTTTTTCACCACGCTGGATACGGTGACGTTTTATATCCTTGTTGCTCTGGTGAATGGCCTGGTGCTGATTGGCTGGGCGAAGTACAACCAGTTTCGCTTCCGGGTGGAACGCCGCAGCCGTAGACCAGGACTGGAAGACCATGAACTGGCGGAAAGTTTACGCATTACCCGTGAGCTGGTGACAGAACTGAACAAGGCGAGAGTGCTGACGGTTCACCATTATGAAAGTGGTGAGATCAGTCATATCGATGTGGACAGGGATATCGCCGATAACCGTCTGCCGCCGCCGACGCCTGCGATGCTGGAGTATTTGCCGCCAGAGCGGGAGCCGTCGTTGCAGAAAAGATCTGAGTGATATTTCTGCTTTCAGCGACCTCCTTCAGCCTCGCATCGGTCTATGATTAGACCCAGACAATAAAAAAATGTGAGGCAATGTCGTGGATAAAGAACTACTGAGTGCAGGTTATCGGGCCTATACCGGCGAGAAGATTGACGTCTACTTCAATACGACGATATGTCAGCATTCGGGAAACTGCGTGCGGGGAAGCGCAAAGCTTTTTAACCTGAAGCGTAAACCGTGGATCATCCCGGATGAAGTGGATGTCGCGACGGTGATTAAGGTCATTGATACCTGCCCGAGCGGTGCGCTGAAATATCGCCAGAAATAAGTGAGGGAACCATGGAGATTCTTGCAGGCCACAATAAGTTTTATGTGAATGATGCTGAGGGCAATCAGGTCGCCGAGATTGTCTTTGTGCCGACAGGTGAGCATTTGAGCATCATTGAGCATACCGATGTCGATCCCAGCCTTAAAGGTCAGGGGGTCGGCAAACTGCTGGTGGCGAAAGTGGTGGAGAAAATGCGCGCTGAAAACCGCAAAGTGATTCCGCTGTGCCCGTTTGCCAAACATGAGTTTGATAAGACCCGCGAGTACGACGATATTCGCGCTTGATTATCACACGAGCGCCGGAACGCATCCCCCATCCGGCGCATCACTCCCGATGTAGCAAATCCTGATAAATTCCCGTCAGCACTCCGCTTGGGCCAAATTCCTTTTTAATCCACTGAGTCACTCGACCGGTTGCCGAATGCTGGGTCGCCAGCAGCATCCGTGAGTCCTGACGCGGGTTGTGGATCTGCCGCGTGACCAGCAACGACTTTTCCATCGCCTCGCGCACCATATAGTCCGGCAGAAAACCGATACCCTCACCCAGAATCTGGCACTGGCATTTGGTATTAAAATCGGGAACCAGGATCGACTCCTGTCCGTGTAACAGCCAGCCGACCTTTTTGTTAATGGTGTGCGCGGTGTCTTCCACCATGATGTTCGGGTACAGGCGCAGCTGGCTCTCAGAGATGGGTTCAGGCATAAAGGCCAGCGGATGATCCGGTGCGATCGCAAACGACCAACGGATTGCGCCGATCTCGGTGTAATCAATCCCTCCGCCGTCCAGTAACGTATCGGGCGCACCGATGGCGATGTTGGCGAGGTTGTT
This sequence comes from Citrobacter meridianamericanus, assembly GCF_041320245.1. Classification (NCBI taxonomy): domain Bacteria; kingdom Pseudomonadati; phylum Pseudomonadota; class Gammaproteobacteria; order Enterobacterales; family Enterobacteriaceae; genus Citrobacter; species Citrobacter meridianamericanus. Next base: position 1,060,232 of record NZ_CP101036.1, read on the forward strand.
GATGATCGAATCCCAGACGCCGTTATACACCTCGGTGGTGACGGTTATCTGGCAGGTTGGAAACTGTTTCTTAAGTACCTGCAGCAGCCGTGCGGTATGCTGCGGGGTGTAGAGCAACTGGTTAATGCAGATGCGCACCCGAGCCTCGATGCCCTGGGCGATGGTATCAATGCTGCGCTTGATGGCGTGGAAATCGTTCAGCAGATCTGTCGCCTTACGGAACAAGTAGCGCCCGGACTCGGTCAGCTCAATGCTGCGAGTACTGCGGGTAAACAGTACCACGTCCAGCCCTGTCTCCATTCGCTTGATGGTGTAGCTAATGGCGGAGGTGGTTAAACCCAGCTCCTCAGCGGCCTTGCTGAAACTGCTGTAGCGCGCCGCCATGGTGAACGCCAGCAGGTTCTCCTCGGTAAAAATTGAATTCATCCTCTCTCCTCCCAGGCCTCAAGGCTACCGCCCCCATACGATGATTGTTGAATGTATTTGTAATCCTTATACAGAGCAATCAGTTTTGAACAGAATTTAACACCAGTTTTACATTTGATTTGAAGGCAATCACACTTCTGTCCTTTAGTTGTAGGCCGCTATCTGCGCAGCATGCCGCTTTTTAACCTGGATGACTGATTAGCGCGTAAAAGAACGTCAGCCATAAGGGAAAGATTGCACTACAGCACGTTTTACTCTCATTATTAAATTGTGTTCAACAATCGCCTCGCTAACGATGAATGAAATTTAAGCGGATATTATTCTTATCACTCTGTTGCTATTCTCAGCTTATCGAAATTTTAAAAGCCTTAAAAACTGCAGGAGAGGGACTATGTCAGAGAAAGAACTCATTACTGAATTTTTGCTGGCGGCAGAGCAGGGCAATGCACAGGGATTAAAATCCTGTCTGGCAAAAAATGTGGATATTAATGCCACTAACCGCCAGGGGCGTACCGCCATAATTATCGCCAGTCTGAATAAACATTACGACTGTGTTTCTTTATTGATTGCCGCAGGTGCTGATATTAATAAACAAGATCAAACCTGCTTTAATCCATTCTTGATTAGCTGCCTGACGAATGACTTAACGCTACTGCGTTTGGTATTACCGGCTAACCCCGATCTTAATTGCCTGAGCCGTTTTGGCGGTGTGGGTATTACGCCTGCCAGTGAAAAAGGCCATGTGGACATCGTGCGTGAACTGCTGCTGCGGACCGACATCAATGTTAATCACACCAACTTTGTCGGCTGGACGCCGCTGCTGGAAGCCATCGTGCTGAATGATGGCGGTGCGAAGCAGCAGGAGATCGTCAAGCTGCTGCTCGACCATGGTGCGAATCCGCACATGACGGATAAATACGGTAAATCCCCGCTGGAATTGGCGCGGGAGAAAGGTTACCACGAAATTGCCGAGCTGCTGATTGCGGCCGGAGCCTGACCGAGGAGCGCCACTATCGCTACGCCATCACGGCGATGTGTACGGGCGTTAACCGCAGACGGCGCGTTTCTCGCTTTCCGGGGAATCGCACGGGTTGAACAGGTTTTTTCCCGCGCAGTAAACCTGTTAATACCTGAACAGCAGCAACTGCTGACGTTACTGAGTGAAGATTGTGATAACGCGCCTAACAGCTGTCGGCTGGCGCTGACGCATTGTGAAGACCTGTTTCACTCTGGTGAATGGGTCAGTTTTTCCGAGTCGGGGATAGCCGTTGGCAACGATAAATGGATAGAAACCTCCGGTTGTCTGCGGTGGCGCATACCACGGTGGACGCCAGATACAGTAAGCCTCGCTGCAGTCTACTGGCAGCGCTGGGAAGGGGTTATCCGCCAACAGCTAACAAGCGACGACACATTATTTCTGTACCAGGGTGATAACCCGTTTTATCAGGAAATCACCCGTCAATTACTCAATCGCCGACAAAGATTACTGACGGCGTTGCATACAGGAGAAAATATCTCTACAGCGGTCAGTTATTTAATTGGTCTGGGGATTGGTCTGACGCCTTCATCTGATGATTATTTAGTGGGCTTAAGCACTATTCTATTTATTCCTGGACATCCGCTGAGGAAATATCGTGAAGATTTTTTAGCGGCCTTACAATGTGCCGGAAATAATACGACGCTACTCAGCAAAATAACGCTGCAGGAAGCTTTTCATCAACGTTTTCGGGAAAGCGTTGGGCGGCTGGTAAAACATATTATTACTGAGCAACACCCCGTTTCTACACAATATATTATTGACATTAAAAATATTGGCTCAAGTTCTGGCTGCGACATGCTGTATGGCATGGCGGATGCCTGTGCCCTGAGCTACAGGTCCGGAGGGAATTATGTCGATCAGGATAGTTGTTAAAAAGAATACGTATTTTGATTCTGTCTCACTGATGTCTATCTCTACACGCGCAAATAAGCTCGATGGCGTTGAGCAGGCGTTCGTAGCTATGGCGACAGAAATGAATAAGGGCGTGCTGAAGAATCTTGGCTTGCTCACGCCTGAGCTGGAAGAGGCGAAAAGTGGCGATCTGATGATTGTCATTAAAGGTGCCAGCGAAGCGGCGAACGACCAGACGCTGGTGGCGATTGAAGAACTGTTTACGCATAAAGAGCAGGGCGGCCAGCATGAAGCGCGCTATGCCACGCTCGCCAGCGCGAAGAAACATGTTCCTGACAGCAACCTGGCGGTGATCTCGGTCAATGGACTGTTTGCTGCGCGTGAAGCGCGTCAGGCGCTGCAAAATAACCTCAACGTGATGCTGTTCTCTGACAACGTCTCTCTTGAGGACGAGCTGGCACTCAAGCAGCTGGCGCATGAAAAAGGGCTGTTGATGATGGGGCCAGACTGCGGAACCGCCATTATTAACGGCGCGGCGTTGTGTTTTGGCAACGCGGTGCGTCGCGGCAACATCGGAATTGTCGGTGCGTCTGGTACCGGAAGTCAGGAACTGAGCGTACGCATTCACGAGTTTGGCGGCGGGATTTCCCAACTGATTGGTACCGGTGGACGCGATCTGAGTGAAAAGATTGGCGGCCTGATGATGCTTGACGCGATTGGCATGCTGGAGGCTGATCCGCAAACGGAGATCATTGCGCTGATCTCCAAACCGCCTGCGCCAGCGGTGGCGCGCAAGGTGCTGGAACGCGCGCGCGCTTGCCATAAGCCCGTTGTGGTGTGTTTCCTTGGGCGTGAAGCCGCTCCTGCGGATGAAAAAGGCCTGCTGTTTGCACGCGGCACCAAAGAAGCGGCGCTGAAAGCGGTGCTGCTGACCGGCGTTAAAAAAGAGAGTTTGGATCTACATCCGCTCAACTGGCCGCTGATTGAAGAGGTCCGCGCCCGTCTGACCCCGCAGCAAAAGTATATTCGCGGCTTGTTCTGCGGTGGCACGCTGTGCGATGAGGCGATGTTTGCCGCCATGGAAAAACACGCGGAAGTTTACAGCAACATTCATCCGGATCCGGCGTTCCGCCTGCAAGATCTCAACCGCAGCGTCGGGCATACCTTCCTCGATTTCGGTGATGATGATTTCACCAACGGTAAACCGCACCCGATGATCGATCCCACCAACCGCATTAGTCGTCTGTTGCAGGAAGCGCGCGATCCTGAAGTCGGCGTGATCGTGATGGACTTCGTGCTTGGATTTGGAGCGCATGAAGATCCGGTCGGTGTGATGCTCGACGCGATCGTTGAAGCCAAAGCGATCGCTGCCGCAGACGACCGTCCGCTGGAGATCCTCGGCTACGTGTTGGGCACCTCCCTCGATACGCCGTCACTGGAAAAACAGTGCCAGATGCTGACCGATGCTGGCGTCATCTGGGCGAGCAGTAGCACCAACACCGGATTGCTGGCGCGTGAATTTATCTGTAAAGGGGAGGAAGCCTGATGAGCCAGACACTGTTTAACCAGCCGCTGAATGTGATTAATGTCGGCATCGCGATGTTCAGCGATGACCTGAAAAAGCAGAACGTACCCGTGACTCAGCTCGACTGGACACCGCCGGGGCAGGGCAACATGCAGGTAGTGGCCGCCCTGGACGAGATTGCCGATTCGCCGCTGGCAGACAAAATCGCTGCCGCTAACCAGCAGGCGCTGGAACGTATTATCCAGTCGCATCCGGTGCTTATTGGCTATGACCAGGCAATCAATGTCGTGCCGGGGATGACCCGCAACACCATCCTGCACGCCGGACCGCCGATCCGCTGGGAAAAAATGTGCGGCGCAATGAAGGGCGCGGTAACCGGGGCGTTGGTGTTTGAAGGCCTGGCGAAAGATCTGGATGAAGCCGCCGAGCTTGCCGCCTCCGGCGAAATTATCTTCTCTCCATGCCACGAGCATGACTGCGTTGGTTCTATGGCGGGTGTGACGTCGGCGTCGATGTTTATGCACATCGTAGAGAACAAAACCTACGGCAACCGCGCATATACCAATATGAGCGAGCAGATGGCGAAGATCCTGCGCATGGGAGCGAACGATCAGAGCGTTATCGATCGTCTGAACTGGATGCGTGATGTGATGGGACCGATGTTGCGCGATGCCATGAAGCTGGCGGGAGAAATCGATCTGCGCCTGATGTTGGCACAGGCGCTGCACATGGGCGATGAGTGTCATAACCGCAACAACGCCGGGACGGCGCTGCTGATTCAGGCGCTGACACCGTGGATTATTCAGACCGGTTATCCGGTTGAGCAGCAGCGTGAGGTGTTCGAATTCGTCCTTAGCAGCGATTACTTCTCCGGGCCGACCTGGATGGCAATGTGTAAAGCGGCAATGGACGCCGCCCACGGTATTGAATACAGCACCGTGGTGACGACGATGGCGCGTAACGGCGTTGAGTTCGGTCTGCGCGTCAGCGGGTTGCCGGGGCAATGGTTTACCGGTCCGGCGCAACAGGTGATAGGTCCGATGTTTGCGGGCTATAAGCCGGAAGATTCCGGTCGTGATATCGGCGATAGCGCGATTACCGAAACCTACGGCATTGGCGGTTTTGCCATGGCGACGGCACCGGCTATCGTGGCGCTGGTGGGGGGAACGGTCGAAGAGGCGGTCGATTTCTCTCGCCAGATGCGCGAAATCACCCTCGGTGAAAACCCCAACGTCACGATTCCGCTGCTGGGTTTTATGGGGGTACCGACCGCGATAGATATTACACGCGTAGGCAGCACCGGTATTTTGCCGGTGATTAACACCGCAATTGCGCACAAAGACGCAGGGATCGGCATGATCGGCGCCGGAATAGTCCACCCGCCGTTCGCCTGTTTTGAAAAGGCGATCCTCAACTGGCGTGACCGCTACTGCTAATAACAACAATCGGGGCTAACGGCGTTAGCCCCACAGTAGCAAAGCGCAAAACGTTGCTTACCTGCAGGGCTGGGCGATCCCTGAGATCGCAAACGATGCTTAACCTGTGAAGGATATTCCATGAACAGCATAAAACTAGAATGGAAACGTGGTGACTGGGCGGCTTACTTCGGGCTGATGACCAACAACCTGACTAACCTGCTGACAATGATGGGGCTGCTCATTTTTGTCGTCGGGATCCCTACCGAAATTGTGTATGGGCGCATTGCGCCTGCCTTTGGTCTGGCGGTACTGGTGGCCAGTGTCTGCTATGCCTGGTTTGGCCTGCAGATGGCAAAGCACACAGGGCGTAATGACGTGACGGCACTGCCGTCCGGACCGAGCGCACCGTCAATCTTTACCGTCACCTTCCTGGTACTGATGCCGGTTTATCAGCAAACCAAAGATGCCAACTTCGCGATCCAAATCGCGCTGGTGTGGTGTTTTGTCGAAGCGTTGATCCTGGTGGGCGGCTCCTTCCTGGGCGAGACCATCCGCAAGATGATCCCGCGTACGGTACTGCTTTCTTGTCTGTCCGGCCTGGGATTGCTGCTACTGGCGATGAACCCGATGCTGCAGGCATTTGAAGCGCCGACCGTCTCTTTCATCGTCTTGTTACTGATCTTCATTAACTGGTTCGGTAAGAAGCCGATTTTTGCCCGCATTCCTACCGGCTTACTGCTGCTAATTGCCGGTACGGCCCTGGCGTGGATCTCCGGTTTGCAAAGCCCGGAAGCGATTAAATCCTCGATGTCTTCCTTTGGCTTCAACCCGCCGGAAATTCATGTCGACAGCTTCCTGCAAGGTTTGCCGCACGCGCTGCCGTATCTGGCCTCTGCGGTCCCTTTGGGTCTGGCGAACTACATTTTTGACCTCGAGAACATTGAAAGCGCACATGCGGCAGGTGATGAGTACAACACCCGCAAGGTGATGATGGCGAACGGTTTCGCCTCCATGCTTGGCTGCATGCTGGGCAACCCGTTCCCGGTGACCGTGTATGTTGGGCATGCGGGCTGGAAAGCGATGGGCGCCAGCATCGGCTATACCTTGGCATCTGGTATCACCATGTTCCTGGTGCCGCTGTTTGGCCTTGGCGCGTTTATGCTCGCCATTATTCCGATGACCGCGATCGTGCCGATTCTGGTGTTTATCGGCGTAGTGACCGCCAATCAGGTGGTGCGAGAAACGCCCAAAGTCGAGGTTCCCGTGATCTTCATCTGCCTGTTCCCGTGGATCGCTAACTGGGCGCTAACCATCGTCAACAGCGTGATGGGCGCTGCCGGAACATCTGCGGGGAAACTGGGGAGCGATCTGCTGCACAGCAAAGGTGTCTATTACGACGGACTGGTGCATCTGGGTAGCGGCGCGCCGCTGGCCAGTATGCTGTGGGGCTGCGTCGCTATCTTCGCCATTATGAATAAGCCGTTACGCGGGTCGATCGCCGCAGCCTTTGGGGCACTGTTATCGCTGTTTGGCGTGATCCACTCCCCGGCGGTTGGCTTTGCTGAAGGCAGCTCGATGATGTTTGTTGTGGCCTACCTGATGATGAGCGGCATGTTTGTCCTCAAGCATGTTCTTGATAGCCGTGAAGCGGTGACTGCGCCTGAGCAGGAACCGTCAAAAACGACCTGAATCGCCTGTAAGCGGAAGATAACACTATGAAAGAACTTGTGGTCGTTGCCATTGGCGGCAACAGCATTATCAAAGATAACGCCAGCCAGTCGATTGAGCACCAGGCTGAGGCGGTGAAGGCAGTGGCGGATACGGTGCTGGAGATGCTGGCATCGGACTACAACATTGTGCTGACACACGGTAACGGGCCGCAGGTAGGGCTGGATCTCCGGCGTGCGGAAATCGCGCACGAACGTGAAGGACTGCCGCTTACCCCACTGGCAAACTGCGTCGCCGATACGCAGGGCGGCATCGGCTATTTGATCCAACAGGCGCTGAACAACCGTCTGGCACGACGCGGCGAGCAAAAGGCGGTCACGGTGGTCACGCAGGTGGAGGTCGACAAAAACGATCCGGGCTTTGCTAACCCGACCAAGCCAATCGGGGCGTTCTTCAATGAAGCGCAGCGTGACGAGCTGCTGCGAGTCAACCCGGGCTGGCATTTTGTGGAGGATTCGGGGCGCGGCTACCGCCGGGTTGTGGCCTCCCCTGAACCAAAACGTATTGTTGAAGCAGAGGCGATCAAAACGCTGACACAGCAAGGCTTTGTGGTGATTGGCGCGGGCGGTGGCGGGATCCCGGTGGTTCGTAGCGATCAGGGGGATTACCAGAGCGTGGACGCAGTGATTGATAAAGATCTCTCCACGGCGCTGCTGGCGCAGGAGATTCGCGCCGACATTCTGGTGATCACCACCGGCGTCGAGCAGGTCTGTATTCATTTTGGCAAACCCAATCAGCAGGCGCTGGATACGGTGGATGTCGCCACGATGACGCGTTATATGCAGGAAGGGCATTTCCCGCCGGGCAGCATGTTACCCAAGATCGTTGCCAGCCTGACGTTCCTGGCGCGTGGCGGTAAGCGGGTGATCATCACCACGCCGGAATGCCTGCCCGCCGCACTGCGCGGTGAAACGGGCACCCATATTGTCCATTCCTGAGAGGAGATGCGAATGAAGGAAAGTAACAGCCGTCGTGAATTTTTAAGTCAGAGCGGAAAAATGGTGACCGCTGCCGCGCTGTTTGGCGCAGTGGCCCCGGTCGCGTATGCTGCTAATCCTGTCGGGAACACCTGCGGGGCGAAGAGCACAATGACGATTAATGATAAGCACTATTACCTTGATAACGTCCTGCTGGAAGTGGGGTTTGATTACGAAAACTCGGTGGTGGTGCATACCCGTACCGCGCTGCAAACTGTTGAAGTCCAGGACGGGAAAATTGTTGCGCTGCGCGAGAATAAGCAGCATCCGGATACGACGCTGCCGCACTACGATGCAGGTGGAAAGCTGATGTTGCCCGCCATGCGCGACATGCACATCCATCTGGATAAAACCTTTTACGGCGGTCCGTGGCGTTCACTGAACCGCCCGGCGGGCACCACCATTCAGGATATGATTCGTCTGGAACAAAAGCTGCTGCCTGAACTCCAGCCTTATACCCAGGAGCGCGCGGAAAAGCTCATCGATCTGCTGCAATCCAAAGGCACCTCGATCGCCCGCAGCCATTGCAATATCGAACCGGTTTCCGGGCTGAAAAACCTGGAAAACCTGCAGGCGGTGCTGGCGCGTCGCCAGTCGGGTTTTGCCTGCGAAATCGTGGCGTTTCCACAACATGGCCTGCTGTTATCAAAATCTGAACCACTGATGCGCGAAGCGATGCAGGCGGGGGCGCATTATGTCGGTGGTCTGGACCCAACCAGCGTGGATGGGGCGATGGAAAAATCACTCGATACCATGTTCCAGATAGCGCTCGATTACAACAAAGGCGTGGATATCCATCTGCATGAAACCAGTCCGGCAGGCGTAGCGGCGGTGAATTACATGGTGGAAACGGTTGAGAAAACCCCGCAACTGAAAGGCAAGCTGACCATCAGCCATGCGTTTGCGCTGTCTACGCTGAACGAACAGCAGGTGGATGAACTCGCAACCCGCATGGCGGCGCAGCAGATTACCATTGCTTCGACGGTGCCGATTGGCACGATGCACATGCCGCTAAAACAGCTGCGCGACAAAGGCGTGGAAGTGATTACCGGGACCGACAGCGTGATTGACCACTGGTCGCCGTACGGCCTGGGGGATATGCTGGAAAAGGCGAATCTGTACGCGCAGCTCTATATTCGCCCGAACGAACTCAATCTGTCGCGGGCGCTGTTCCTTGCAACCGGCGATGTGCTGCCGCTTAACGATAAAGGTGAGCGCGTCTGGCCGAAAGCGCAGGATGAAGCCAGCTTTGTGCTGGTGGATGCCTCCTGCTCAGCGGAAGCGGTCGCGCGAATCTCTCCACGTACCGCGACCTTCCATAAAGGGCAACTGGTGCGGGGGAATGTCGCAAGCTAGTTTGGTTTTCCGCGCAGCGGCAATCGCTGCTGCGCGCTCTTACCGTTAACCGACGATCCCCAGATAGCCGTGAACCCCCATATATACGCCGACCATCGCGATGAGTGCGCTGGAAAAATAGGGCGCTTTACGCGCCAGTGTGTTAAACCCGTTCCAGCGTTTGGCCGCCTGTTGCACGCTGATTGCCGCGGCCACGCCCACCGTTACCAGCGTTATCGCCAGCCCGAGGCTGAAGCACAGCACCATGGTGGCACCCAGCGTGAAGGCTTTGAGCTGGATGCATATCAGCAGCACCGTAATGGCAGCAGGGCACGGGATCAGCCCACCGGTCAGACCGAACAATAATATTTGGCCGTTGGTGACCTCTTTGCCCGCAAAGCGGCGCTGAATATCGGTGGCATGCGCCCGTTCGTGGGCGTCCTGATACGCTTTCGAACCCTCGCTCAGCCCTGCTAACGCGGCATGGTTATGATCGTGGTCATGATGATGGTGATGATCGTCATCGTGGTCATGATGGTGGTGATGGTCGTCATGATCATGGTGGTGGTGATGCCCGTGATCGTGGTCGTGATGCGTCTGGGCCAGCCAGTTCTGCTCTCCCTGCCAGGTTCGCCAGAACATCCAGAACGCGGTACCAAGAATAATAATTGCCGAGATAAACTGCAGCCAGGGCTCGACGGTCTGGGCAGTAAACGCTTTGCTGATATACATCCCGCCGAGTGCAATCAACCATACCACAGCGGTATGCGACAGCGTTGCCGCCAGTCCCAGCATCACCGCCTGTTTGATGGTTCCCTTAATGGCGATAATAAAGGCCGCCATCATCGTTTTGGAATGCCCCGGTTCAAGGCCGTGTAACACACCCAATAAGATCGCACTGGGAATGAAAAACCAGGCGTTGCCTTGCTGAAGAAGCGTAGAAAATTCACTCATGAGAATGATTCTTAGTTGTTTAATTTCGCCTGATTCTACTCCCCCCCAGTATCAAATACTACCCCCCAGTAGAACGACAATGATATTGTCGCTGTAGTCAGACGTTAAAAAGGTATTGCTATGTCACATACGATCCGGGACAAACAAAAGCTGAAAGCCCGAACCAGTAAGATTCAGGGGCAGGTGGCGGCATTGAAAACCATGTTGGATGAACCGCATGAATGCGCGGCAGTATTGCAGCAGATAGCGGCAATTCGCGGGGCGGTAAACGGATTAATGCGCGAAGTGATTAAGGGGCATCTGACCGAGCACATTGTTCATCAGGGCGATGAAATTAAGCGTGAAGAAGATTTAGATGTAGTTCTGAAGGTACTGGATTCGTACATCAAATAAATCAGTTTAACGGCTCATCCACTTACCGAGGAATGAACCGTTAAACAACACGTTCTAGCCAAAAAACATCACAGATACACACAGCAGACCGACAATCAACGTGACCAGGTTACCCACTGAACGGTACGGTTTCAGCGCCGGGATTAGATAGGTAGATAATGTCGGCATGATAAACAGAATCATGGCGATCAGCGGTCCACTTATCGCGTAAATCATTGAAATAGCATTAGGGTTAATGCAGCAGATGATAAACGTAATGGCCGAAACCAACATAATGGACAGGGCGCGGTTAAAAGCCCGGCTTTTCTTCACTCCCACCTGATGCAACGACGTTTTTACCACTTCCGTTGCCCCTTCAATCACGCCAAAGTAGGTGCCGAGGAACGATTTTGACATCGCCACAACGGCGACAACGATCCCGGAAATCGACAGCCAGGCCGGCGCGTTTGGCATCATCGAAAGCGCTGACAGAATGGTCACGCCTTCATTTTTTGCATCCTCGATATAGTTTGTCGGAATCGAAAGCAAACAGCTGAAAACGAAAAACAGTACGCTCAGGCAGATGATGACGTAGGCTACCTTCATGATTTTTTTGCATTTACCCATGGCCTGCTCGCCGTATTTCTCACGACGGTCGATGGCGAACGTAGAGATAATTGGCGTATGGCTAAAAGCGAAAACCATCACGGGAATAGATATCCAAACCTGATGAAGCGTGTGCCGATCGAAAGACATCTGGCCGGTGAGTAGCGTTGGCTGCCAGCTTCCGGTCAGGTAGAGCGAAAGGAATAAAAAGTATGCGATGAGCGGAAACACCAAAAAGCCCATCACCCGGATGGTAGCTTGTCGACCCATCAGAAAAATTAAATTCAGCACCAGTACCACGCCCAAACTGACCAGCATACGCACGCGAAGATCTATCTCGAAATGTTTTGCCAGCTGTTCGGTGAGTGAATTGGTTATCGCCACGGCGTAGATCAGTACCACCACAAAGAAGGCAATAAAATAGAGGGTGGTGATCAGACTGCCGATCTTCTTACCGTAGTAATGGGTGACTGCGCCGGTGATCCCTTCACCTGCAGAGGTTTTTGACGACAGGATAAACTGGCACAGCGCCTTATGCGGCCAGTAGGTTAAAGGCCAGGCGACGAGTGCGGTGATAAACAACACCACCGCGCCTGCAGAACCCAGCTGTATGGGAAGGAAGAGGGTTCCTGCGCCAACGGCAGTCCCATATAGTGCGAAGCTCCAAAGAGTCTCTTCTTTTGACCAAAATTTCGACATTATTTGAACGTATCAACTATAAAATAAACAAAAAGAAGCGCAATTTACCACAAATGGCAGGGGCTGGGGGAGGTGTGAACAAGCTGGAGGGGGATTGGATGAATAGCCGGAACCAAGAAGATTCCGACTATTGTTTGAGTTATCAGGCAGTAACGCGCTGCTGGCGGCGCTTCATAACGCGCTCGCGTAACGTGTCATATGCCCAGTTATAAAACATGGTGTATGGCAGGAAGAACAGGAAGAAACCTATTTCCAGCGTGAATGCCTGAAGCAGGCTGACGTTCAGCACATACGCCACGATGCTCACCCCGATCACAATAAAACCACTCTCAAAACCTAAGGCGTGGAATGCCCGTACTTTCGCCGTACGTTTCACCAGATGTGACGGCCATAAGCGGTCAAACAGAGCGTTATAAATGATATTCCAGATCATCGCCGTGGTAGCGAGAATAATGGTCAGTCCGCCCATTTCCAGCACCGAGCGCTGCATCAACCATGCGGTGGTTGGTGCGAGGATCGCGGTGGCAATGCCTTCAAAGCAGACGGCATGAAAAATGCGCTCCATTAACGAGCGACGTTGGACTGTATCGTGTTGCATAACCTAAAACCTTCTTTGATGCCTGGATAACGGAATGGTGGCAATTTTATCGTTTTATGTGATATCTAAAAGATAGTATCCATCGATAAAGTAGATAGTTCATGCGTTACTCTCCTGAAGCGTTAACGGCATTTGTAGAGACCGTTTCCTGCGGCTCATTTTCTGCTGCGGCCCGTCGGCTACGCAAAAGCCAGTCCACCATCAGTACAGCCGTTGCGCATCTGGAAGCCGACCTTGGTTTTGCGCTGTTTGACCGTTCATCCCGGCAGCCAACGCTGACCGAAGAAGGTAAGCGGGTGCTGGGCTATGTGCAGGCAATTTTGACGGCCAGTGAGCGCCTTGATGAGGCGGCGATCTCATTGTCGGGTGAAACGGAAGCGCGCCTGACCTTCGTGTTGTCAGACACGCTGCACCCGGATGTGCTGGAAGAACTGATGGTGCAGTTTGACCGCAAGTTTCCTCATACCGAGTTTGAATGTCTGATTGGCGAAGATGAAGACGTGATCGATCTGCTGCAAAAAGGACGTGCTCAGGTGGGGTTGATCGAAGCGCGGGAGGATTACCCGACCGACATGGGGGTCACTCGTCTGCCGATGCAATCATGGATGGGGTTATATGTTGCGGCTTCGCATCCGCTGGCGGGCCAGGAAAAACTGCAGTGGGAACAGCTCCACACCTGGCGCGAGCTGCGTCTGAATACCTATCTGGAAAGCGGTACCAACGTGGCGCGCGGCCCCGTATGGTCTGCTCCCAACTATTTGTTGCTGCTGAGTATGGCGGTTCAGGGATTCGGCTGGTGCGCGCTGCCTTGCGCGCTGGTAGAAGAATTTGCGGCAGAAAAACCGTTGGTTCAATTGACGCTGCCCGGCTGGCCAAAGGCTATCTCTATCGATCTGTTGTGGAATAAGAAATCCCCGCCTGGCGTGGCGGGAAGTTGGTTGCGCGACCATTTACAGCAGAGTGGCGTTCAGATGACTAATAAATGATACGAATTTCCTTTGTGATAAAAATCACCGTTTTTAAACAACCTTGATAACTATTTTTAACAATCATCTACTATTGCGAGGTTATTTTGCGCTGAGGTGGTGATGAAAGAGGTTGTGATAGTCGGGGCGTTAAGGACACCGATTGGCTGCTTCCAGGGGACGCTGGCGCGCCACTCTGCCGTTGAATTAGGCAGCATGGTGGTTAGGGCGTTACTGGAACGCACGGGCGTGGACGTTCACGCTGTGGATGAAGTGATCCTCGGTCAGGTGCTTACCGCAGGCGCCGGGCAGAACCCGGCGCGTCAGTCAGCCATCAATGGTGGGTTGCCCAATACCGTTTCCGCTATCACCATAAACGATGTCTGCGGTTCGGGTCTGAAAGCGCTGCATCTGGCGACTCAGGCTATCCAGTGCGGCGAGGCCGACATTGTGATTGCGGGCGGACAAGAGAATATGAGCCGCGCGCCGCATGTCCTGACTGATAGTCGCACCGGGGCGCAACTGGGTAACAGTCAACTGGTCGACAGTCTGGTGCATGACGGGCTGTGGGATGCCTTCAACGATTACCATATGGGCGTTACCGCAGAAAATCTGGCGCGGGAATATGGCATCAGCCGTGAACTACAGGATGCCTACGCGCTGCATTCGCAACACAAGGCGCGGATGGCAATTGACGCCGGACGCTTCAAAGATGAAATCGTGCCAGTGGTGACGCAGCGTAACGGGCAATCGTTGGTAGTGGATACCGATGAACAACCGCGCACCGATGCAAGCGCTGAAGGGCTGGCGCGCCTGGATCCTACCTTCGACAGACTCGGTTCGGTCACAGCGGGTAACGCGTCATCTATCAATGATGGCGCTGCCGCGGTGATGATGATGAGCGAAGCCAAGGCGCAGGAGCTGAATTTACCCATACTGGCGCGCATTCGCGCCTTTGCCAGTGTCGGGGTCGATCCTGCGCTCATGGGGATTGCTCCGGTCTACGCGACGCGGCGCTGCCTTGAGCGCGTTGGCTGGCAACTGGCTGATGTTGACCTTATTGAAGCTAACGAAGCCTTCGCCGCGCAGGCGTTATCCGTTGGAAAAATGCTGGAGTGGGATGAACGGCGAGTGAATGTGAACGGCGGAGCTATTGCGCTCGGTCACCCGATTGGCGCATCAGGCTGCCGGATTCTGGTGTCACTGGTTCATGAAATGGTGAAACGTCGGGCGCACAAAGGCCTGGCAACGCTGTGTATCGGCGGCGGCCAGGGTGTGGCACTTGCTATCGAACGAGATTAACGATCTTAGATTTACCGTCTTAAACGCCTTTCTAAGTGTTTCGCTGCACCTGTAAAAAAGCCCTCCAGCAGGAGGGCAAGGCCAGTTACAGAAACATACACTCTAAACACATTCAACTTATCAAAACGTTGTTTCATTTCATGTGATTAACTGCGCACTTTGTTAGAAAAGTTGTCTTTTCGACCGATGATTTCGGCTGAATTTTCCATTTTTATCCCCGCCCTTAATGAATAACTTATCTTATTGTTATTCATCATTTTATTTAAAACGGCTTCGCTATTTATACGCGCTGGCGTGATCGCACTTACACTTTTGATAATAAGACGCAGAAAAAGTGAAACAACGTTTTACTTATCATTGAAAACCCATTCCGGGAGGGATATCATGAATGCATAAGATAAAACGGAACAGCGTTTTGTTATTCATTTAAGCATTCACGGTCAATTTATCACTGGAGGTAAATGTGGACGTAAGACAAAGCATCCATAGTGCGCATGCGAAAACCCTGGACACTCAGGGGCTGCGTAATGAGTTTTTGGTCGAAAAAGTGTTTGTCGCAGATGAATACACCATGGTCTACAGCCACATTGACCGCATCATTGTTGGCGGCATTATGCCTGTGGCCAAAACCGTCTCAGTGGGTGGTGAAGTTGGCAAACAGCTGGGCGTAACTTACTT
This sequence comes from Citrobacter meridianamericanus, assembly GCF_041320245.1. NCBI lineage: Bacteria > Pseudomonadati > Pseudomonadota > Gammaproteobacteria > Enterobacterales > Enterobacteriaceae > Citrobacter > Citrobacter meridianamericanus. Next base: position 1,075,706 of record NZ_CP101036.1, read on the forward strand.
CCTTGAGCGTCGTGAGCTGGGTGTGATCAACATTGGTGGCCTGGGCACGATTACCGTTGACGGTCAGTGCTATGAAATTGGCCATCGTGACGCGCTGTACGTCGGGAAAGGGGCAAAAGAAGTGGTTTTTGCAAGCATCGATGCGGCGAAGCCGGCAAAGTTTTATTACAACTGCGCGCCGGCCCACACGACTTATCCAACCAAAAAAGTCACGCCAGCAGACGTTGCGCCAGTGACGCTGGGCGATAACCTCACCAGTAACCGTCGTACTATCAATAAATACTTTGTGCCAGATGTGCTGGAAACCTGCCAGTTGAGCATGGGCCTGACCGAACTGGCGCCGGGTAACCTGTGGAACACCATGCCGTGTCATACCCATGAACGTCGTATGGAAGTCTATTTCTATTTCAATATGGAAGAAGATACCTGCGTCTTCCACATGATGGGACAGCCTCAGGAAACGCGTCATATTGTGATGCATAACGAGCAGGCGGTGATTTCTCCGAGCTGGTCAATTCACTCCGGTGTTGGCACAAAAGCGTATACGTTCATTTGGGGCATGGTCGGCGAAAACCAGGTCTTTGATGATATGGACCATGTTGCAGTCAAAGATCTGCGCTAGTAGCGGGCGACAGCCTTGCCTGCCTGTGGCGGGCATTATAAAAAATTAAGGATTTACAATGATTTTGAATGCATTCTCTCTTGAAGGTAAAGTCGCTGTTGTGACTGGTTGTGACACCGGTCTGGGTCAGGGTATGGCGCTTGGCCTGGCTGAAGCGGGCTGCGATATCGTGGGTATCAACATTGTTGAACCGACGGAAACCATCGAACGTGTGACCGCACTGGGCCGTCGTTTTTTAAGTCTGACCGCTGACCTGCGTCAAATTGATGGCATTCCGGCGCTGCTGGAGCGCGCGGTGGCGGAATTTGGTCATATCGATATTCTGGTCAACAACGCGGGGCTTATCCGTCGTGACGATGCGATCGACTTCAGCGAAAAAGACTGGGATGACGTGATGAACCTGAACATTAAGAGCGTGTTCTTTATGTCTCAGGCCGCGGCGAAGCACTTTATCGCGCAGGGTAATGGCGGCAAAATTATCAACATCGCCTCTATGCTTTCCTTCCAGGGGGGCATCCGTGTACCGTCTTACACCGCGTCTAAAAGCGGCGTTATGGGTGTCACCCGTCTGATGGCGAACGAGTGGGCAAAACATAACATCAACGTTAACGCAATTGCGCCGGGTTACATGGCGACGAACAACACTCAACAGCTGCGTGCTGATGAACAGCGTAGCGCAGAAATCCTCGATCGTATCCCGGCGGGTCGTTGGGGGCTGCCGAGCGACCTGATGGGGCCTGTCGTGTTCCTGGCATCCAGCGCCTCTGACTACATCAACGGTTATACCGTAGCGGTAGACGGCGGCTGGCTGGCGCGTTAATCAGCTTTCCTGTACCGACAAACCCTGCCATCTGGCAGGGTTTTTTTATATTCGGATCATTAAAATCCATATTGTGGTTATAAATTATTCCATATTACTTTCCCTGTATATGGTTCCTTTATTTTTAATATACATTAATATCAATCAATTAAATTTAATTGAGTGATTATCGATAAATTTTAAAATTGGAATATCCATCACATAACGATGTGGTGCAGCAATTTTATCCATGTTTTTGCCGTTTCCCGCCTGACGCTTCCTGTAAGGGATCCCTTACTTTCAATGCCATGGTTACTCTGTATCTGGCAGGAAAAAATGGTCTCAATTAATAATGATGCTGCTTTAGCGCCGCGCACTGCGCGCGATACGCGACGTATGAATATGTTTGTTTCGATCTCTGCGGCCGTCGCAGGGTTGTTATTCGGCCTGGATATTGGCGTGATAGCCGGCGCATTGCCTTTTATCACCGATCACTTTGTCCTGACCAGCCGTCTGCAGGAGTGGGTGGTAAGCAGCATGATGCTGGGCGCGGCAATTGGTGCGCTGTTTAACGGCTGGCTGTCATTCCGTCTGGGGCGCAAATACAGTCTGATGGCGGGCGCGATCCTTTTCGTCGTTGGATCTCTGGGTTCGGCGTTTGCGTCCAGCGTAGAAATGCTCATTTTTGCCCGCGTGGTGCTGGGTGTTGCGGTGGGGATCGCCTCTTACACCGCGCCGCTCTATCTCTCCGAAATGGCCAGTGAGAACGTGCGCGGCAAGATGATCAGCATGTATCAACTGATGGTGACGCTGGGGATCGTGCTGGCCTTTTTATCTGATACGGCGTTCAGCTACAGCGGTAACTGGCGCGCTATGCTGGGCGTGCTGGCACTTCCGGCGGTGTTACTGATTATCCTGGTTGTTTTCCTGCCAAACAGCCCGCGCTGGCTGGCGGAGAAAGGCCGCCATATCGAAGCCGAAGAAGTATTGCGTATGCTGCGTGATACGTCAGAAAAAGCCCGCGATGAGCTGAACGAAATTCGTGAAAGCCTGAAGCTTAAGCAGGGCGGTTGGGCACTGTTTAAAATTAACCGTAACGTGCGTCGCGCGGTTTTCCTCGGCATGTTGTTGCAGGCGATGCAGCAGTTCACCGGGATGAACATTATCATGTACTACGCGCCACGCATTTTTAAAATGGCGGGGTTTACCACCACTGAGCAGCAGATGATTGCCACACTGGTGGTCGGTTTAACGTTTATGTTTGCTACTTTTATCGCTGTCTTTACGGTAGACAAAGCAGGGCGTAAACCGGCGCTGAAAATTGGTTTCAGCGTAATGGCTATCGGGACGCTGGTGCTTGGTTATTGCCTGATGCAATTTGATAACGGCACGGCTTCCAGTGGGCTGTCCTGGCTCTCGGTTGGCATGACGATGATGTGTATTGCAGGTTACGCAATGAGCGCCGCGCCGGTCGTGTGGATCCTGTGTTCGGAAATTCAGCCGCTGAAATGCCGCGATTTCGGTATTACCTGTTCCACCACCACTAACTGGGTGTCGAACATGATCATTGGCGCAACGTTCCTGACGCTGCTCGACAGCATTGGCGCTGCCGGTACGTTCTGGCTTTACACCGCGCTAAACGTCGCGTTTATCGGGATTACATTTTGGCTCATTCCTGAAACCAAAAACGTCACGCTGGAACATATCGAACGCAAGTTAATGGCGGGCGAGAAGTTAAGAGATATTGGGGTGTAAATGTTGAGACGGAATGTCGGATGACGTCTCATGGAGGCCGGGTAAGCGTAAGCAATACCCGGCTTTTTTATTTAGCACTTTACCCGTGCAGAAAATCTTCGCGAATGGGGGTAAAGGTATCCAGCAGCGTTCCCGGTGTTAAGCAGACGCAGCCATGCATAACATTGGGCTGTTTATACAGGGTGTCGCCTGCTCTAACGATATGTTTTTCGTCACCGATGGTAAATTCAAACTCACCGGACAACACGTAAGTCAGCTGCTCGTGCGGGTGATTGTGCATCGGGCCGATTGCACCTTGCTCAAAGTTTACCTCAACCGCCATCATGTTACCGTCGTGAGCAAGAATGCGCCGGGTAACGCCATTGCCCAGATCTTCAAGCGTGGTCTCTTTATGAAAAATAAACATCCGGCCTCTCCGTTAAATAATAAAGCAATGTTTCATTAAATTTATATCATAATAAATCAAAAGAAAATATTGACTAATAGTTGTGGAAAGTTGATCGCATCTTTGGTCCACTGAAAAAACAACAACGAATAAGGGGAAATAATGAAAACGATCGGTCTGTTAGGTGGTATGAGCTGGGAATCCACCATTCCTTATTATCGACTCATTAATGAAGGGATTAAACAGCGTTTGGGTGGTCTGCACTCTGCGCAGATTCTGTTGCACAGCGTGGATTTTCACGAGATTGAAGCCTGTCAGTCAAGCGGTGACTGGCAGCGGGCCGGGGAGATCCTTGCGCAGGCCGCCATCGGAATTCAGCAAGCCGGAGCGGAAGGGATCGTGCTGTGTACCAACACCATGCACAAAGTTGCTGAGGCGATTGAAACTGCCTGTGATGTGCCGTTCTTGCATATTGCCGATGCGACGGGCCGGGCGATACAAAAGCAGCAGATGCGCAACGTGGCGCTACTGGGCACGCGTTACACCATGGAGCAGGATTTTTATCGCGGGCGCTTACAGGCTGAATTTGGCATCAGCACGCTTACTCCTGAAGCTGATGACCGTCAGAGAATAAACCAGATTATTTTCGACGAATTGTGTCTCGGTGAGTTCAATGAAACCTCCCGCGACTATTACCTGAGCGTCATTGATCAGTTGGCGAAACAGGGCGCGCAAGGGGTGATCTTTGGCTGTACCGAGATTGGTCTGTTAGTTCCAGCCGAGCTAAGCCCACTCCCGGTTTTCGACACGGCGGCAATCCATGCGCAAGATGCGGTGGCGTTTATGCTTTCGTCTGTGGATGCAAAATAGCCTCCAGCGGATCGATAAGCCTAGGGAGATGGGCTTGCAGATGTGCTGTAAAAGCATCAACCAGCGCTGAGGCGGGGCGATGAAGTGGGTGAATCAGACTGACCGTAAAGGGTACTGAAATACTGAAGCGGCGGATAACGACTCCGCTGCTGGCGCAATCCAGTGCGGTGAGTGGGTTGACCACTGAGATCCCCACACCCGCCCGCACCATCGCGCAAATCGAAGCGGCGCTGTGGGTTTCTATCACCATACGGCGCTTCACCTGATGCTCGTTGAAAAGGGTATCCAGTAGCTGGCGGTAACTGTCGGTCCGCGACAAGCTGATGTAGTTCTCTCCCTGAAAATCCTGCGGCGTTAATACCGCTTTCTTGGTCAACGGATGCCCCTGTGGCAGTACACATACTTCATCCAGTGCCAGCAGCTCGGTGCGTTTTGTTCCGGCAGGCGTTTGCAACGTTTCCGTTAACCCCAGATCGTGGCGCTGTGCCGACAGCCACTCTTCCAGCAGCGGCGATTCCTGCGGCACTATCTGAATATTGACCTGCGGATAGCGCGCGAGAAATGGCTGCAGCAGCGGCGGTAAAAAGGACTGTGAGAATACCGGCAGACAAACAATCGATAATTCTCCCTGGCGAAACTCACGCAGGCTCTCAGCGGCGCTCACAATTCTGTCCAGGCCATACCATGAACGTTGCACCTCTTCAAACAGACGTAGCCCCTGTACCGTTGGGTGCAGTCGCCCGCGGCTACGCTCAAACAGCGTTAACCCCAGCACTTTTTCGAATCTTGCCAGTTCCCGACTGACGGTGGGTTGTGAGGTGTGGAGCATGCGTGCGGCTTCCGTCAGATTGCCTGCGGTCATGATGGCGTGGAAAATTTCGATGTGACGCAGGTTAACGGCGGGCATAGCTAATCCTCGAATGATCTAATCCATATCATTTTTGCATAGACTCACGATAAAACGATATTTTTTATTCTTTTCGGGCTGTGGCGTAATCATAAAAAAGCCACTATCGGAGCACAGCATGCCACGCCCACTCAACAGCACAGACACCGACCTGACCGCCGACAATCTGTTACGCCTGCCCGCAGAATTTGGCTGCCCGGTATGGGTTTACGATGCGCAAATCATTCGGGCGCAGATTGCCAAACTCAAACAGTTTGACGTGGTGCGTTTTGCCCAGAAGGCCTGTTCGAACATTCATATTCTGCGCCTGATGCGTGAGCAGGGCGTGAAGGTTGATTCCGTCTCGCTTGGCGAGATTGAACGTGCGCTGGCGGCAGGCTTTGTGCCGGGGAAAGATGAGATAGTCTTTACCGCCGATATGATTGATAAAGCGACGCTTGCGCGGGTACATGAATTGAGTATTCCGGTAAATGCCGGGTCGGTAGACATGCTGGAGCAACTGGGCCAGGTCTCGCCGGGCCATCGCGTGTGGCTGCGCGTAAACCCAGGCTTTGGGCATGGGCACAGTCAAAAAACCAATACTGGCGGCGAAAACAGCAAGCACGGCATCTGGTATAGCTCACTCCCTGCGGCGCTGGAAGTGATTCAGCTCTATAAGCTGAAGCTGGTGGGGATTCATATGCATATCGGCTCCGGCGTAGACTACGCGCATCTGGAGCAGGTATGCGGCGCGATGGTGCGCCAGGTGGTTGAATTTGGTCAGGATCTGGAGGCGATCTCCGCGGGGGGCGGTTTATCAATTCCGTATCGCGAAGGTGAAGAGGCGATCGACACCGATCACTACTTTGGTTTGTGGAGCGCCGCACGAGATCAAATAGCTAAACATCTGGGACACGCCGTCAAACTGGAGATCGAACCCGGGCGCTTCCTGGTGGCGGAAGCAGGCGTGTTGGTGGCGCAGGTGCGTAGCGTAAAAGAGATGGGCAGTCGTCACTTTGTGTTGATCGACGCGGGTTTCAACGATCTTATGCGCCCGGCCATGTACGGTAGCTATCACCATATCTCCGCGCTGGCGGGGGATGGACGTTCTCTGGATCATGCGGCGCAAATTGAGACGGTGGTGGCCGGGCCGCTGTGTGAATCCGGTGACGTGTTTACCCAGCAGGAAGGCGGAAATGTGGAGACTCGTCTGCTGCCTGCGGTGGTGCCGGGTGATTATCTTGTGCTGCATGATACCGGGGCGTATGGAGCTTCAATGTCGTCAAACTACAACAGTCGCCCGCTGCTGCCGGAGGTTCTGTTCGATAACGGCGTGGCGCGACTCATTCGCCGTCGTCAGACTATTGATGAGCTGTTAGCGCTGGAACTTATTTGATTGAATGCCGGATGGCGCTTGCCTGCCATTCGGCATTTAATTACTTAAAGTACGGTCCGGGCGTTACTGAATCACGCAACACCAGCTTGCCGGTAAACGGTGGGATCGGCTCCACGCTTTCGCCGTTGGCCAGCCGGATAGCCTGGTCGATGGCCGTAGTTATCATGGTATCAATCGGCAGATAAACGGTAGACAGCCCCGGCTCCAGCCATTTGGCGCTGGGTGCGTCATCAAAACCAAACAGTGAGACGTCCATTGGGATCCTCAGTCCGGCCTGATGTAACGCTTTTGATGCACCTAATGCCATGTCATCGTTACAGGCGAACAGGGCGCTGAATTTTACCCCTTCCTCCAGCAGTTCAAGACACGCTTCGTAGCCTCGTGTCATTGTGGAATCGCCGTATTTGATCTTGCTCGGATCCCAGGGAATACCGTTTTTTTCCAGCGCCTTACGATACCCCATCAGACGTGATTTGCCGGTAGGGGTATGCCCTGGCACGGTGATGCAGGCAATATCGCGATGTCCCTGCGAGATCAGATAATTAACCGCCTGATACGCGGCGTCTTCTTGTTCGAAGAAAATCGCGCGATCCCGGGCCTGACTGACATCCCGGTTAATGACCAGCAAGGGCATATCAATGCTGTTCATCAGCGACAAAATCGCCTTTTCACTCATATAGCGGGTATAGAGAATAATGGCGTCGCACTGCCTGTCAGCCAGCATTTGTACGGCTTCCAGCTCCCGCTCCGGCGTGTCGTGGCCGTCGGTGACGATCAACTGCTTGCCGTGAGACTCCGTCTGGCGCGAAGCCTGTTGCAGCAGGCGACCAAAGTAGAAGCCATCAAATGTGGAAACCACCAGACCAATGCTGTTGCTGGTGCGATTCGCCAAAGAACGCGCTAAAAAATTGGGCCGATAATCGAGTGCCTGCATGGCCTTAAACACTTTCTGGCGCGTGCTCTCTTTTACCTGACCCGTGCCATTCAGCACGCGCGAAACGGTCGCTTTTGAGACGCCTGCGTGTCGTGAAACGTCCAACATCGTAGTCATGACGCAATCCTGGTTAATCGTTTGACGTTGAATTCCCTGGCTCTGTCAGCGTCGAAACGGAATGGCGACGCACCAGAGTTGGGTTAAAGATGTGGGTAATTTCAGGCTCGGGACGCTTCTCCGCCAGCGCGAGTGCCAGTTCGGCGGCCTGGGTTGCCATCGTCACGATGGGATAGCGTACTGTGGTCAGACGTGGGCGAACATAGCGGGAAATTAGCACGTCATCAAAGCCAATCAGCGATATTTCTCCCGGCACATCAATGCCATTGTCATTCAATACGCCCATGGCGCCAGCCGCCATTGAGTCGTTGTAGCAGGCTACCGCAGTGAAGTTTTTGCCACGGCCAAGCAACTCGGTCATTGCCAGTTCACCACCGCTTTCATCCGGTTCGCCGAATGTCACCAGCCGATCGCTTACCGGTATATTGCTCTCCGCCAGCGCGTCGTAATAGCCTTGCAAACGATCTTCTGCATCTGAAATCGTGTGATTGGAACACAGATAACCGATGCGCGTATGGCCTTGCTGAATAAGGTGTCGGGTAGCGAGCCACGCGCCGAATCGGTCATCGAGGGCAACGCAGCGTTGTTCGAATCCCGGAAGAATTCGGTTAATCAAAACCATACCGGGGATTTGCTTCATTAATGAAGCCAGTTCAGCATCCGGGATAATTTTGGCATGGACAACAAGTGCTGCACAGCGGTGGCGAATGAGCTGTTCAATCGCTTGACGTTCCTTCTGTTCGTTATGGTAGCCGTTGCCAATCAGCAAAAAATTTCCGGTGTTATAGGCCACCTGCTCGACAGCTTTAACCATTGCCCCAAAGAATGGATCGGACACATCACCGACCACCAGGCCGATGGTTTCTGTTGATTGTTGTGCCAGCGCCCGCGCATTGGCATTGGGGTGGTAGCTGAGTGATTCCATTGCACTCGTTACGGCCAGACGCGATGCTTCGCTGGCTTTAGGGGAGTCATTGATCACGCGAGAAACGGTGGCGACTGATACACCAGCCAGTCGGGCTACATCCTTTATGGTCGCCATGATAGTACCTGTTGTGGGTAAACGCTTACATTCCGTCAGTGTTACGGAAAATGGCTGACTGTTCAAGCAGATTGCCCGTCAGGACGTCGCAAATGTGAGCGCGCGCGAGCGAGGCAAGACAGAAAAACAGGAAATGCTAATTTTTGCTTACACTTTGCGATGCGCTGTTGCGATTGTTAGCTGGTGGGAGAACGGAGCGGATTGCTAGAGTTGGGATCCCAGAGGTATTGATAGGTGAAATCAACTTTCGGGTTGATCACTAGAATTACACCAGCCTGCGCAGATGCGCAGGTTTTTTTTATTTTCAGCCTGTCTGTAACAGTAACCGATAATTTACACAACTCGTTGCATTTGGGTTCATTCCTTTGCGTTTTCGCGCTGGCGTATCTGGCTGCTGACGACCACAATCAAGATCCCAGAGGTATTGATTGGTGAGATTATTCGGTACGCACTTCGTACCTGTCTCTTGCACCGACCTGCGCGGATGCGCAGGTTTTTTTTCGGATTGTATTTACCAGTAATCTGTCGCGCCCCTTCTCCAACTCGTATACTCTCCCACCATTGATGGTTATATAATTAATGGCACAGGGAGTTGAGATGCTATTTGGCCTTTTTCGTAATCTGTTTCGCGTGCTTTTCCGCGTTCGCGTCACGGGCGATGTCAGCGCGCTACAGGGAGAACGCGTTCTAATCACTCCCAACCATGTCTCATTTATAGACGGCATCCTGCTGGCACTCTTTTTACCGATTCGTCCCGTCTTTGCTGTTTACACCTCGATCAGCCAGCAATGGTATATGCGCTGGCTAACCCCGCTGATTGATTTCGTGCCGTTAGACCCAACCAAACCGATGTCGATTAAGCATCTGGTTCGCCTGGTCGAACAGGGTCGTCCGGTGGTTATTTTCCCGGAAGGGCGTATTTCTACCACCGGTTCGTTGATGAAAATATATGATGGTGCCGGGTTTGTTGCCGCTAAGTCGGGAGCGACGGTCGTTCCTGTACGCATCGAGGGCGCAGAGCTTACCCGCTTTAGCCGCCTGAAAGGTCTGGTTAAACAGCGATTTTTCCCGCGTATTCAACTGCATATTTTGCCGCCGACCCAAATGCCGATGCCGGAAGCGCCGCGTGCTCGCGATCGCCGTAAAATCGCCGGTGAAATGCTGCATCAAATTATGATGGAAGCCCGCATGGCGGTCCGCCCGCGTGAAACGCTGTACGAGTCGCTACTGGCGGCAAAATACCGTTTTGGCGCAGGCAAAAACTGCATTGAAGATGTTAACTTTACGCCGGACAGCTACCGCAAATTGCTGACGAAGACACTATTTGTGGCCCGTATTCTGGAGAAATATAGCGCCGAAGGCGAAAAAATCGGCCTGATGCTGCCAAATGCGGGGATCAGCGCAGCGGTTATTTTTGGCGCGATTGCGCGTCGACGCATTCCGGCCATGATGAACTACACCGCGGGCGTGAAGGGATTGACCAGCGCCATTACTGCGTCCGAAATCAAAACGATCTTCACTTCCCGACAATTTCTCGATAAAGGCAAACTCTGGCACTTGCCTGAACAGCTTACCCAGGTGCGCTGGGTTTATCTGGAAGACTTAAAAGCAGATGTGACCTTTAGCGATAAGCTGTGGATCTTCTCACATCTGCTGGCTCCGCATCTGGCACAGGTAAAGCAGCAGCCGGAAGAGGCTGCGGTGATCCTCTTTACGTCTGGTTCGGAAGGCCATCCGAAAGGTGTGGTCCACAGCCACAAGAGCATTCTGGCGAACGTTGAGCAGATTAAAACGATTGCCGATTTCACCGCCGATGACCGCTTTATGTCGGCGCTGCCGCTGTTCCACTCTTTTGGCCTGACGGTGGGATTATTCACGCCATTATTGACCGGCGCAGAAGTGTTTCTTTATCCCAGCCCGCTGCATTACCGCATTGTGCCGGAGCTGGTCTATGACCGGAACTGCACCGTGTTGTTTGGTACGTCAACGTTCCTCGGCAACTACGCGCGTTTCGCGCATCCGTATGACTTCCACCGCCTGCGCTATGTGGTAGCGGGAGCGGAAAAACTGCAGGACAGCACAAAGCAGCTGTGGCAGGAGAAATTTGGCCTGCGCGTTCTTGAAGGCTATGGCGTGACGGAATGTGCGCCGGTGGTGTCGATCAACGTACCGATGGCGGCAAAATCCGGCACGGTAGGGCGTATCCTGCCTGGTATGGATGCCCGACTGTTGGCCGTGCCGGGCATTGAGGATGGTGGGCGTTTACAACTGAAAGGTCCTAATATCATGAGCGGTTATCTGCGCGTTGAAAAACCGGGCGTGCTGGAAGTGCCGACGGCAGAAAATGCGCAGGGTGAGATTGAGCGCGGCTGGTACGACACCGGAGACATTGTGCGCTTTGATGAAAACGGCTTTGTCCAGATCCAGGGGCGCGCCAAACGTTTTGCGAAAATTGCCGGAGAGATGGTCTCACTGGAAATGGTTGAGCAACTGGCATTGGCGGTGTCTGCAGACAAAATGCATGCCACGGCGATCAAGAGCGATGTCAGCAAAGGTGAGGCCCTGGTGCTGTTCACTACCGACAGCGAACTCACGCGTGAAAAACTACAGCAGTATGCGCGGGCGCACGGCGTACCTGAACTCGCCGTACCGCGTGATATACGCCACCTGAAGCAACTTCCATTACTTGGCAGCGGTAAGCCGGATTTTGTTACGCTGAAAAGCTGGGTCGACGAGGCGGAAAAACAACATGAGTGAGTCAGTGCACACTAACACGTCAATCTGGTCCAAAGGGATGATGTCCGTGATCGCCGCGCAGTTTCTGTCGGCGTTTGGCGATAACGCGTTGCTGTTTGCTACACTGGCGCTGCTGAAGGAGCAATTTTATCCGGACTGGAGTCAGCCAATCCTCCAGATGGTGTTTGTGGGCGCTTACATTCTGTTTGCGCCCTTTGTTGGACAGGTGGCGGATAGCTTTGCCAAAGGCAGGGTGATGATGTTCGCGAACGGCCTGAAGCTGCTGGGAGCGGCGAGTATTTGCTTTGGCATTAATCCGTTCCTCGGGTACACGCTGGTGGGGATTGGCGCGGCGGCGTATTCACCGGCCAAGTATGGCATTCTCGGTGAACTGACCACCGGCGACAAACTGGTGAAAGCCAACGGCCTGATGGAAGCTTCCACCATTGCTGCGATTTTGCTCGGGTCCGTCGCTGGCGGCGTTCTGGCCGACTGGCACGTGATTGCTGCGCTTTCTGCTTGTGCACTGGCCTATGCAGGCGCGGTGGTCGCTAACGTGTATATTCCGAAGCTCGCCGCGGCTCGCCCAGGCCAGTCCTGGCATCTGGGCAAAATGACGCGCAGTTTTTTCTGTGCCGCAACCTCACTGTGGCGCAATGGTGAAACGCGTTTCTCATTGGTCGGAACCAGCCTTTTCTGGGGCGCGGGCGTCACGCTGCGTTTTCTGCTGGTGCTGTGGGTTCCGGTGGCGCTCGGCATCACCGATAACGCCACGCCTACCTATCTCAATGCCATGGTAGCGATCGGGATTGTTGTCGGCGCAGGGGCGGCTGCGAAACTGGTGACGCTGGAAACTGTGTCGCGCTGTATGCCTGCGGGGATACTGATCGGCGTCGTGGTGCTGATTTTTTCTCTTCAACATTCGCTGCTTCCGGCCTACGCGTTGCTGCTGCTTATCGGCGTGTGTGGTGGGTTCTTTGTGGTGCCGCTGAACGCGTTACTGCAGGAGCGGGGTAAGAAAAGCGTCGGTGCGGGCAATGCGATTGCGGTGCAAAACCTGGGCGAAAACAGCGCGATGCTGCTGATGCTGGGTATTTACTCACTGGCGGTTCTGGTGGGGATCCCGGCGGTCGCGATTGGGATTGGGTTTGGCGCGCTGTTTGCGCTGGCGATTGCGGCGCTGTGGATTTGGCAGCGCCGCCGGTAACATTGCCGGATGGCGGCGTTGTCTTATCGGCCTACAGCAAGAACGATATGGAGGCCGGATAAGCGCAGCGCCATCAGGTACACATCATCACGGTGCAGGATAGGTATACACCTGATGCACCGCTTCAATCTCTGCCAATACCTCTTCGCTCAACTCCAGATGTAGACTTTCAACGTTGGTTTTTAGCTGCTCCATCGTCGTGGCGCCCAGCAGGGTGCTGGCGACAAACGGCTGACGCCGCACGAATGCCAGCGCCATTTGCGCAGGATCCAGATTATGGCGTTTCGCGATATCGACGTAGGCAGCGACGGCTTTTTGCGTTTGCTCGCCGCTGTAGCGTGTGAAGCGGCTAAACAACGTATTGCGTGCGCCGGCAGGTTTCGCGCCGTTCAGGTATTTACCGGTTAACGTACCGAAGCCCAGACAAGAGTATGCCAGCAGTTCAACGCCTTCATACTGGCTCACTTCCGCCAGTCCAACCTCAAAGCTGCGGTTCAGCAGGCTGTAGGGGTTCTGGATGGTGACGATACGCGGCAGATCGTGTTTGTCCGCCAGGTGCAGATAGCGCATTACGCCAAACGCGGTTTCATTGGACACGCCGATGTAGCGAATTTTCCCGGCACGCTGAAACTCTGACAATGCATCCAGCGTGTCCAGCAGGGAAACGACCGGGGCGGAGTCCGTCCAACTGTAGCCTAACTTACCAAAGCAGTTGGTCGGGCGCTGTGGCCAGTGAACCTGATACAGATCCAGATAATCGGTTTGCAGCCTTTTCAGGCTGTCGTGCAGCGCTTCACGGATATTTTTACGATCCAGCGCCTGATTCGGGCGAATGCCGCTGTCGTTGTTACGTGATGGTCCACTGACCTTAGAAGCCACAATCAGCTTTTCACGGCTGCCATGTTTGGCAAGCCAGTTACCTACGTATGTTTCAGTAAGACCCTGGGTTTCAGGACGCGGCGGAACCGGATACATCTCGGCAACGTCGATCAAATTTATGCCTTGAGCGACGGCATAATCGAGCTGTGCATGGGCGTCGGCTTCGCTGTTTTGTTCACCAAACGTCATTGTGCCCAGCCCCAGTGTACTGACTTCCAGCGAGCTGTGGGGTATACGGTGATATTGCATAGCCGTTTCCTTTTTATAATCACGACATAAGGATTATAAAAATGGCTGAGGGAAGAGAAAAAGGGAAGTAAAATTGTTAAGGCCAGCGCGCTGCTGACCTCAACCATCAGCGTTCAATGATTTGAGACACATCATCGCGGTTAATCTGCATCGCATTGCCCTGCTGGTCGTGATAGCTCACCAGACCGGTATCATCGTCAATTTCTGGTTTTCCATCGGTCAGGATCATTCGACCATCTTTTGTCGCCATTACATAATCGCTGCTGCATCCGGAAACGGCAAAAGCCAGTCCTACGGCGGAAATCAAAACTGCCCATTTTTTCATCTGCTTATCCTCACATGGCCTGCGTCTTTCAATAGTTTAGTAATAACGCGAAGTTGTGCAGGGTGAAAGCAGTAAAATCTTAAACTGTGAGAAGAGGTAGGTGTGGTGGGCATTCGCTCCCCTTGCGGGGAGCGATGAATTTTATCAGAGCGGATTTTTTTTATTACGCCACAGGTTCAGGGTCTCTACCGCGATAGAGAAGAACATGGCGAAATAGATATATCCTTTCGGAACGTGGACGTCGAAACTTTCCAGAATTAGCGTAAAACCGACCAGAATCAGGAACGAGAGTGCCAGCATTTTCACCGAAGGGTGTCGATCGACAAACTCGCCAATCGGACGTGCAGCAAACATCATTACACCTACGGCAATCACCACCGCCGCCATCATAATAAACAGATGGTCAGACAGGCCAACCGCAGTAATTACGGAATCCAGGCTGAAGATAATGTCTAACAACATGATCTGCACAATTGCGCCCAGGAAAGAAGATACGCGGGTTTTCAGCCCCTCTTCCTCACCTTCAATGGATTCGTGGATCTCCTTACTGGCTTTCCAGATCAGGAACAATCCCCCCAGTAGAAGGATCAGGTCGCGTGCGGATATCTCCTCACCAAACACTTCGAATAACGGGTTTGTCAGCCGCGTTACCCAGGCGATAGAGGCCAGCAGTGCCAGACGCATGATCATCGCCGCTGCAAGCCCAATACGTCGGGCATGATTGCGTTGCGCTGTCGGGAGTTTAGCTACAACCAGAGAGAGGAAAATAATATTGTCGATCCCAAGAACGATCTCCAGCAGCGTCAGCGTACCGAGCGCAAGCCAGGCGTTAGGATCGGTTATCCATGCAAATAACATCGAACAAAGTCCTGCCAAAAAAAAGAAGCGGTAATTATAGGCCCGTAACGCAGCGGGTGAAAGGCCGGAGGAGGCTATTGCGCCTGGAATAAGAAATGTCGCTCAAGCAATGCGTGGGTGAAGTTCTTTTTCAAGTAAAAACCGCGGGGCAGGGTCAGGATGGGTTCGCCATGGGCGCCAATGGCCTCGGTAAGCGCCCGGGCGTTAGCGGCCTTAGGACGCAGTTGCAGTACTTCCCCATGGCGAGCGGTGATGCGTTCGACGTGGCCTAGCACAATCATGTCCATTAACTCTTCCCAGTCCAGACGCAATTGCTGGTCTTCCTCTTCGCTCGGGCTCCATAGCAGGGGAGAACCGACGCGGCGCTCAGCCAGCGGGATGCTGCGTTCGCCTTCTACCGGGATCCACAAGACGCGTTTAAGTTTGTGCCGCACATGGCTGGTTTCCCAGGTGACGCCGGTATTGCCGGTTAATGGCGCAACGCACACAAAGGTGGTTTCCAGCGGTCTGCCAAGATTGTCCACAGGGATTGTCTTCAACTCCACGCCCAGCGCTGCGAAGTCCTGTTCCGGTTTACTGCCCGCGCTGGCGCCGAGCCAGATTTCCAGTAGCACGCCAATCCAGCCTTTATCGCGCTTAAGATCCTTTGGCGTGACGAGCCCCGCCATCGCCGCCAACTCTCCCAACGTGTAGCCTGAAAGCTGCCGCGCCTGGCTCAGCAATTGGGCTTCAGATTCAGGTGGAGAAAGCAACGGATGCAGTTCTGACATCGGGATGACCCTTAGGTGAAAAAATGAGCAATGATTTTATACCGTGTGGATAGAGTTTATCTTTTTCCACATGCTTTATTCAATTCTATGATTTATATTGGTTTTTAAATTCACTTGCGCAGAGTTGCGCAACAGCGAAGCGGGTTTTCCAATTCTGGTCACTGACAATGAACAGGATCTTACACCATGTTATCCACAGAAAGATGGGATAACTGTGAAAAACCCCTACTACTGTTTCAATTTACAGCCTTGACGTGCGACGAAAATCGAATTTTCACACAAATTGTGCCTAACTTATTGGCATAATCTGTGGATAAAACCGACGCTGGTCGATCTTTCATCAGCCTGAAGATCGTGTGCGTGATGCATGTCACATTTCCATGCGTTTATTTGCGCTGAATGGTTTTAACTTGATGAATATAGAAGACTATTTTTACTCTGTGACGAATGTCTTATTCGGACTGTTCTGGGTTTTCCCATAGTAATTCCGTACTTCTTCACAACTATATCCACAGAAAAGGTGAATAAAATCGCCTTCGTTGCCCTTCTTCTGTTTATAACTCTGCCCTTAACTGTGAGTTATTCAATTGTTATTAGAATATCGCACCCTTAACAGAGTGGTTTACCGCCCCTCAGGAGTGTGAAACAATCGTTTGTATATAAGGTTTATGTTGAGGTAGTCCGGTGATTGATGACGATGGCTACCGCCCGAATGTAGGGATAGTAATTTGTAACCGCCAGGGGCAGGTCATGTGGGCCCGGCGATTTGGTCAGCACTCCTGGCAATTCCCGCAAGGTGGGATAAACGCAGGAGAGACAGCAGAGCAGGCGATGTACCGGGAACTCTTTGAAGAAGTGGGGCTCAGCCGTAAAGATGTACGGATCCTTGCTTCTACTCGTAACTGGTTGCGTTACAAGTTACCGAAACGTTTGGTGCGTTGGGACACGAAGCCGGTTTGTATCGGCCAGAAACAAAAATGGTTTCTTCTGCAATTGGTCAGCAGCGATGCTGAAATTAATATGCAAACCAGCAGTACACCTGAGTTCGACGGCTGGCGCTGGGTGAGTTACTGGTATCCGGTTCGACAGGTGGTGTCATTTAAACGCGATGTCTATCGCAGGGTGATGAAAGAATTCGCAAGTGTTGTCATGGCGCTTCAGGAGAGCACTCCTAAGCCGCAAAGCGCACCTGCGTACAGACGTAAAAGAGGTTAAGCTACGCAAATTATGCTCACCCGCCTGCGCGAAATAGTCGAAAAGGTGGCCAGTGCTCCGCGTCTGAATGAAGCGCTGAATATTCTGGTTACTGACATCTGTCTTGCGATGGATACAGAGGTCTGTTCGGTTTATCTGGCTGACCACGATCGACGTTGTTATTACCTCATGGCGACCCGGGGACTAAAAAAACCGCGTGGTCGCACTGTCGCACTCGCGTTTGATGAAGGTATCGTTGGCCTGGTTGGCAGGCTGGCGGAACCTATCAACCTCGCTGATGCGCAAAAACATCCCAGCTTTAAATACATTCCTTCGGTAAAAGAAGAGCGTTTTCGGGCGTTCTTAGGTGTACCGATCATTCAGCGCCGCCAGCTTTTAGGCGTTTTGGTGGTACAGCAGCGCGAATTGCGCCAGTACGATGAAAGTGAAGAGTCTTTCCTCGTCACGCTCGCCACGCAAATGGCGGCTATTCTTTCGCAATCGCAGCTAAATGCGCTGTTCGGTCAATATCGGCAAACGCGCATTCGTGCATTGCCTGCCGCCCCCGGCGTGGCGATAGCCGAAGGCTGGCAGGACGCGACGCTGCCGCTGATGGAGCAGGTCTATCAGGCTTCAACGCTGGATCCGGTGCTTGAGCGCGAGCGACTCACCGGTGCGCTGGAGGAAGCGGCGAACGAATTCCGCCGCTACAGCAAACGCTTTACCGCCGGGGCGCAGAAAGAAACGGCGGCGATCTTTGATCTCTACTCGCACCTGCTTTCCGATACCCGTTTGCGCCGAGAGCTATTTGCGGAAGTGGATAATGGCTCGGTGGCCGAATGGGCCGTTAAAACGATCATCGAAAAGTTTGCCGAACAGTTCGCCGCGCTGAGCGATAACTATCTTAAAGAGCGCGCCGGTGATTTACGCGCGCTGGGCCAGCGTCTGCTGTTCCATCTTGACGATTCAGTCCAGGGACCGAATGCCTGGCCGGAACGCTTTGTGCTGGTGGCGGATGAGCTTTCCGCCACCACGCTGGCGGAACTTCCTCAGGACCGTTTAGTCGGCGTGGTTGTCCGGGATGGCGCAGCCAACTCTCATGCGGCAATTATGGTTCGCGCGCTGGGTATCCCTACCGTCATGGGGGCCGATATCCAGCCGTCGGTGTTGCATCGCCGTACGTTGGTGGTGGACGGTTATCGCGGTGAACTGCTGGTCGATCCGGAACCGGTATTGATCCAGGAATACCAGCGTCTTATCAGTGAAGAAGTTGAACTGAGCCGCCTGGCGGAAGACGACGTCAACCAACCTGCACAGTTAAAAAGCGGCGAGCGCGTGAAGGTGATGCTCAATGCGGGTCTCAGCCCGGAGCATGAAGAGAAGCTGGGTAGCCGGATCGACGGTATTGGCCTGTATCGCACCGAAATTCCGTTCATGCTGCAAAGCGGTTTTCCTTCAGAAGAAGAACAGGTTGCGCAGTATCAGGGCATGCTGCAAATGTTTAACGACAAGCCGGTGACCCTGCGTACGCTGGATGTCGGTGCCGACAAGCAACTGCCCTACATGCCGATCAGTGAAGAAAACCCGTGCCTCGGTTGGCGTGGGATCCGCATCACGCTCGATCAACCGGAGATCTTTTTGATCCAGGTTCGAGCGATGCTGCGTGCCAACGCGGCAACCGGCAACCTAAGCATTTTGTTGCCGATGGTAACCAGCATTGATGAAGTCGACGAAGCGCGACGTTTGATTGAACGCGCCGGACGCGAAGTGGAAGAGATGATCGGCTATGCGATCCCGAAACCGCGCATTGGCATCATGCTGGAAGTTCCGTCGATGGTGTTCATGCTGCCGCATCTGACAAACCGGATCGATTTTATCTCGGTCGGAACCAACGATCTCACCCAGTACATTCTGGCTGTCGATCGTAACAATACGCGGGTAGCCAGCATTTATGACAGTCTGCATCCGGGAATGTTACGCGCGCTGGCGATGATTGCACAGGAAGCCGAAAGAAGCGGCATTGATTTGCGCTTGTGCGGTGAAATGGCGGGCGACCCGATGTGCGTGGCCATTCTGATCGGCCTGGGTTTTCGCCATTTGTCGATGAACGGTCGTTCGGTGGCTCGCGTTAAATATCTGCTGCGCCACATCGATTTTGATGAGGCGCAAACGCTGGCGCAGCGCAGCCTGGAAGCGCAGATGGCGACAGAAGTACGCCATCAGGTGGCGGCCTTTATGGAGCGCCGTGGCATGGGGGGGCTGATTCGCGGAGGATTGTAAGCCTGATAAGCTTAGCGCTATCAGGCATTACGGGGGTAAAGATTACTTATACAGATCTTTTACATCTTCCCGGCATCCGCTGCGATCCCCTTGTGCTATCATTCGCACCTTTGGAGCGCCTGAATCATGCAGGCGCGCTTATCAATTGCTGTCTGACTTCAGCGAAATAACAAGAACTTGTGGTGACAGATGACCAGTAGCTATCTGCATTTTCCGGATTTCGATCCGGTCATTTTCTCAATCGGACCCGTCGCGCTTCACTGGTACGGCTTGATGTATCTGGTGGGCTTTATTTTTGCGATGTGGCTGGCGACGCGCCGCGCTAATCGTCCGGGCAGTGGCTGGACCAAAAATGAAGTAGAAAACTTATTGTATGCCGGCTTCCTCGGGGTTTTCCTCGGTGGGCGTATTGGCTATGTACTGTTCTATAACTTCTCGTTATTCCTTGATAATCCGCTGTATCTGTTCCGTGTCTGGGATGGTGGGATGTCCTTCCACGGTGGGCTTATCGGTGTGATCCTGGTGATGATTATCTTCGCCAAACGCACCAAGCGTTCGTTCTTCCAGGTTTCTGATTTCATTGCCCCACTGATTCCGTTTGGCCTGGGCGCAGGGCGTTTGGGCAACTTTATTAACGGTGAACTGTGGGGACGCGTTGACCCGAACTTCAAGTACGCCATGCTGTTCCCTGGCTCTCGCACCGAAGATATTTTACTGCTGCAAACTAATCCGCAATGGCAGTCTATTTTTGATACCTATGGCTCGTTGCCGCGCCACGCCTCACAGCTTTATGAGATGGCGCTGGAAGGGGTGGTGCTGTTTATCATTCTTAACCTGTACATTCGCAAACCGCGCCCAATGGGCTCGGTATCCGGTCTGTTCCTGATTGGCTATGGCGCATTTCGTATCATCGTTGAATTCTTCCGCCAGCCAGATGCGCAGTTTACCGGCACCTGGGTACAGTACATCAGCATGGGGCAGATTCTCTCAATCCCGATGATTGTCGCAGGCATTATTATGATGGTTTGGGCGTATCGCCGTAGCCCACAGCAACACGTTTCCTGAGGAACCATGAAACAGTATTTAGAACTGATGCAAAAAGTGCTGGATGAAGGCACACAGAAAAACGACCGCACCGGAACCGGAACGCTTTCCATTTTTGGTCATCAGATGCGTTTTAATCTGCAGGAAGGGTTCCCGCTGGTTACGACTAAACGCTGCCATTTACGCTCGATCATTCATGAGCTGTTGTGGTTTTTGCAGGGCGACACTAACGTGGCCTACCTGCATGAAAACAATGTCTCCATCTGGGACGAATGGGCGGATGAAAACGGTAATTTAGGTCCGGTTTATGGTAAACAGTGGCGCGCATGGCCTACACCCGACGGCCGCCATATTGACCAGATCACTACGGTGTTAAACCAGCTCAAAAATGACCCGGATTCTCGGCGTATCATCGTTTCCGCATGGAACGTTGGTGAGCTGGATAAGATGGCGCTGGCGCCGTGCCATGCTTTCTTCCAGTTCTATGTGGCGGATGGCAAGCTCTCTTGCCAGCTGTATCAGCGTTCGTGCGATGTGTTCCTCGGCCTGCCGTTTAACATTGCCAGCTACGCCTTGCTGGTGCACATGATGGCGCAGCAGTGCGATCTGGAAGTCGGTGATTTTGTCTGGACCGGCGGCGACACGCATCTGTACAGCAATCACATGGAACAAACGCATCTGCAGCTTAGCCGCGAACCGCGCGCGCTGCCGAAGCTGGTCATCAAACGTAAGCCTGAATCCATCTTTGACTACCGCTTCGAAGACTTCGAAATTGAAGGCTACGATCCGCACCCGGGTATTAAAGCGCCGGTGGCTATCTAACCAGCTTCATGCTGACACAACCGACGCCCGTGAGCGTCGGTTTTTTTTATCTAAAATCACGTTCTTCGGCGTAGATTCCTGAAATAGTGCAACGGCCTGCAACGCGACAAATATTTCCCGTAGCTCGCCGTAGAAACCGAATTTCCCGCTCGTTATTCATTTTCCTCACGCCATACTGGCGGCATGAAAAAACAACAAGGCTACACGCTTCTTGAAACCCTGATAGCGATGCTGATCATCGCGGCGCTTGGCGCATCGGGGCTGTATGGTTGGCAGGGCTGGCAGCAGCAACAGCGACTGTGGCAGACCGCCAGCCAGGTAAGAGATTACCTGCTGCAACTGCGTGACGATGCTAACTGGCGTAACCGAGATCATGTCATCAGCGTGGTTCGGGATGGCACATCCTGGTGTTTTGTCAGCTCTGCGGCTTTGCAAACCACGTGTCGACCTGTTTCGTCTTTGGTTTTTACGCCATTGTGGGACGATGTTGAAATGGCAGAGATAACCCCTTCACTGGCCTTTTTTGGCCTGCGCAATACGGCATGGACCGGACATATTCGCCTGAAAAATGCGGCAGGAGAATGGCGCGTGGTGGTGTCTGGCTGGGGGCGGATCAGGCTTTGTGAGCGCGATGAGGCCAGATTATGTCAGTAAGCGAACGAGGTTTTTCTCTGCTGGAAGTGCTAATCGCCATGGCGATTAGCAGCATTTTACTGCTTAGTTCAGTACGATTTTTACCGGCACTGCAGCAAGAGATTCTGCGCAACACACGCCTGTTAGCGCTGGAAGATGAAATATGGCAACGGGTCTACACCGTAGCGAAGCACCTTCAACGGGCAGGGTATTGCCGGGGAAACTGTGTCGGAGAGGGGTTGGTGATATCGGCGAAGGGCGACTGCGTTATTGCTCGCTGGGATGCCAACAGCAACGGCGTTTGGGAGAGCAGTCCCGCGAAAGAGGCCGATGTAATCGGATTTCGTTTACAGGACAAGGTGCTGGAGACCTTGCGAGGAGCAACTGGATGTAATGGAAAAGGGTGGGAGAAAATGACCGATCCAGCCACGATACAGATTGAAGCATTTCAGGTTGAACGGCTGAATCTCAGCGGATATTCACCACTCCTTACTCTGCGTTTGCGCGGAGTGAGCAACGTCGAACCACAAAAGGTTATCGAAGCAGTCTACAGCGTGACAGGATTTAACCTGTGAATCGTGAGCGAGGCGTTTCATCCCTGGGGATGGTCCTGTTGCTGCTGGTGCTCGGTAGCCTACTGCTGCATGGCGTTAACAGACAGGAGGCCAGTTTTGCTTCACGAGTGGCCACGCAAAGTCAGGCTTTGCAGCGCCAGGCGGTGCTGCAATCTGCTATGGAATGGGGACGTATGCAGCCCTGGAGCATACAACAAGCCGTGCAGTGTCGGCGCTATATCACGCAAGATGCCGTAGTTTGCCTGCGACTGCTGAGCATTAATTTCGTGCTGCTCATTGCCCATCATGAAGGGGGATCGCTATGGCGTCAGGGTATTGTCACCGAGGGCAACCTCGAATTTTTAGCGCATGGCTGGAGCGATTTTTGTCCACTAAAGGATCAAGCGTTATGCCAGATCCCCTGAACAGGCAGCGTGGCTTTAGCCTGCCGGAAGTGATGCTGGCAATGGCGCTGATGATTATGATTGTTACTGCGTTGTCGGGATACCAGCGAGCACTGATGAACAGCTTTATCATCAGAAATCAGTATCAACAACTCTGGCGTCACGCCTGGCAGCAAACCCAGTTGTATCAGTTTTCATCGCCTGTGAACTGGCAGGTTAACCGAATGCAGACAACGCGAGCGGGATGTGTCAGCATCAACGTTAAAATATCTTCACCCTTGGGCAGGCAGGGTCAGATGATGCGTCTGCATTGCCCGAATCGTCAGTAGTCAGGAGTCGCTATGTTAAGGGTCTACCACTCCAATCGTCTGGATGTGCTTGAAGCGTTAATGGAATTTATCGTTGAGCGCGAGCGGCTGGACGACCCCTTTGAACCTGAGATGATGCTGGTTCAAAGCACCGGCATGGCGCAGTGGCTGCAAATGACTCTTGCACAGAAGTTTAGTATTGCCGCCAACATCGATTTTCCGCTGCCCGCGAGTTTTATCTGGGATATGTTTGTGCGTGTGCTACCTGACATCCCGAAAGAGAGCGCGTTCAGCAAGCAGAGCATGAGCTGGAAGTTGATGACGCTGTTACCGCAATTGCTGGATGGCGATGACTTTGCATTGCTGCGCCACTATCTGACGGACGATACTGATAAACGTAAGCTGTTTCAGCTCTCCTCACGCGCGGCTGACCTTTTCGACCAGTATTTAGTTTACCGCCCTGACTGGTTGACCCAGTGGGAGGCGGGAAGACGGGTTGAAGGACTTGGCGAGTCTCAGGACTGGCAGGCGCCGTTGTGGAAAGCGCTGGTGGAATATACCGAGGAAATGGGCCAGCCGCGCTGGCATCGTGCCAATTTATACCAACGATTTATTCAGACTCTGGAAAGTGCGTCCGAGTGCCCCCAGGGGCTGCCTTCTCGCGTATTTATTTGCGGCATTTCGGCGTTGCCGCCGGTTTATTTGCAGGCACTGCAGGCGCTGGGTAAGCACATTGATATTCATCTGCTGTTTACCAACCCTTGTCGCTACTACTGGGGAGATATTAAAGATCCTGCCTGGCTGGCGAAGCTGGTGGCACGTCAGCGTCGACACAGTTTTGAAGAACGGCACCTGCCGCTGTTTCGTGATAGTGAGAAAGTCGAAGGATTATTCAATAGCGATGGTGAGCAGGACGTGGGCAACCCGATGCTGGCTTCGTGGGGCAAACTGGGGCGCGACTACATATACCTGCTTGCAGAACTGGAAAATAGTCAGGAACTGGATGCGTTTGTCGACATTACTCCTGACAATCTTTTGCATAATATTCAATCGGATATTCTGGAACTCGAAAACTATGCTGTGGCGGGCGTTACGCTGGAGGAATATTCCCGTAGCGACAATAAACGAAGGCTGGATCTGAACGATACCAGCGTGACTTTTCATGTCTGCCATAGCCCACAGCGCGAGGTGGAAGTTCTTCATGACCGCCTGCTGGCAATGCTGGAAGCGGATCCAACGCTGACGCCGCGCGATATTATCGTGATGGTGGCGGATATCGACAGCTACAGTCCATTCATTCAATCGGTCTTTGGTAGTGCGCCAGCCGAGCGTTACCTGCCATATGCGATTTCTGACCGTCGGGCGCGTCAGTCTCATCCCGTCTTGCAGGCCTTTATCAGTCTGCTGTCGCTGCCGGATAGCCGTTTTGTCTCTGAGGATGTACTGGCGTTACTGGATGTTCCCGTGCTGGCGGCACGTTTCAATATTGATGAAGAAGGGCTGCGCTATCTTCGCTTATGGGTCAATGAATCCGGGATTCGCTGGGGAATTGACGACGATAACGTGCGTGAACTGGAACTTCCGCCTACAGGTCAGCATACCTGGCAATTTGGTTTAACGCGTATGCTGCTCGGCTACGCGATGGAAAGTGCGCAGGGCGAGTGGCAATCGGTATTACCTTACGATGAGTCCAGCGGTTTGATTGCTGAGCTGGTCGGGCATCTGGCCTCTTTGCTGATGCAGCTAAATCTCTGGCGCAGAGGGTTAGCTCAGGAACGACCTCTGGAAGAGTGGCTGCCCGTATGCCGGGACATGCTTAATGATTTCTTCCTGCCGGACGCGGATACCGAAGCGGCGATGACGCTGATTGAACAGCAGTGGCAGGCCATCATCACTGAAGGTTTGGGAGCCGAGTATGGCGAGGCCATACCGCTCTCTCTGTTACGTGATGAGCTGGCGCAGCGTCTTGACCAGGAGCGCATCAGCCAGCGCTTCCTGGCGGGTCCCGTTAACATTTGTACGCTGATGCCGATGCGCTCCATTCCGTTCAAAGTGGTGTGCCTGCTGGGTATGAACGATGGCGTTTATCCGCGCCAGCTTGCGCCGCTGGGCTTTGATTTAATGAGTCAAAAACCGATGCGGGGCGATCGCAGCCGTCGTGATGATGACCGCTATCTGTTCCTTGAAGCATTGATCTCAGCGCAGCAAACGCTCTATATCAGCTACATTGGTCGCTCCATTCAGGACAACAGCGAACGCTTCCCGTCGGTACTGGTGCAGGAGTTGCTGGACTACATCGGGCAAAGCCACTATTTACCGGGTGATGAAGCGCTCACTTGTGATGAAAGCGAAGCCAGGGTCAAAGCGCACATTACTCGTTTGCATACCCGGATGCCCTTCGACGCGCAAAACTATCTCCCGGGGGAACAGCAAAGCTATGCCCGGGAATGGCTACCTGCGGCGAGCCTGTCAGGAAAAGCGCACACGGATTTTGTTCAGCCTCTTCCCTTTGAGATGCCTGAAACACTGACGCTGGAAACGCTGCAGCGATTTTGGGCTCATCCGGTGCGGGCCTTTTTCCAGATGCGTCTGAGGGTCAACTTCCGCTCTGAGGAGAGTGAGATCCCGGACACGGAACCTTTCACCCTTGAGGGATTAACCCGCTATCAGCTTAATCAGCAATTGCTTAATACACTGGTTGAAGAGAACGACGCTGAACGACTGTTTCGCCGTTTTCGTGCGGCGGGCGTGCTTCCCTATGGGCCATTTGGCGAAATTCTGTGGGATACGCAGCGTCAGGAGATGCAGACGCTGGCTGAACGCATTATCGCCTGTCGTCAGCCTTGTCAGAGCATGGAAATCGATCTTACCTGTAACGGCGTGCAAATCACCGGTTGGTTGCCGCAGGTACAAGAGGACGGTTTGTTGCGCTGGCGCCCATCTTTGATCAGCATTGCGCAGGGCGTGCAACTTTGGCTGGAACATCTTGTCTATTGTGCGAGTGGCGGTACGGGAGAGAGCCGATTATTCCTGCGTAAAGACGGGGAATGGCGTTTTCCACCACTGGAAGCAGAACAGGCGCTGCTGTACCTGTCGCAACTCATTGAGGGTTATCGGGAAGGCATGTCATCACCGTTGCTGGTATTGCCGGAAAGCGGAGGCGCATGGATAAAAACCTGTTATGACGCCGCAAATGATGCCATGTTAGATGACGATGAAACGTTGCAAAAGGCGCGCAGTAAGTTTCTGCAGGCCTATGAAGGCAACATGATGGTACGTGGCGAAGGCGATGACATCTGGTATCAGCGTCTTTGGCGTCAACTGGATGCAGGTACGCTGGAGACTATTGTCTTACAGTCGCAGCACTACCTGTTACCGATTTTTCGGTTTAATCAGTCATGATGGTTGTATAAAAATTGCGCAATTTAATGGCTTCCACTATGATGCGCATTCTGTCACGGACTGATTCTTACAAAGAGAAGATGCTGACTTGCTCAGCGCAGAGTCTTGCCCTGTTCAGATCACGTATTTATACGTGTTTTGCAGTGAACAGGTGAATACGTTAATGATGAGGTTTGTGAATGCCCCGCAGCACCTGGTTCAGCGCATTACTGTTGTTCGTCGCCCTTTGGGTTCCCGTAAGTCAGGCAGATACCGGTTGGCAGCCTTTAGCTGAAACCATCCGTAAAAGCGATAAAGACACCCGTCAGTATCAGGCCGTACGCCTTGATAACGGTATGGTCGTATTGCTGGTATCCGATCCGCAGGCCGTGAAATCCCTTTCTGCGCTGGTGGTCCCCGTGGGCTCACTGGAAGATCCGGACGATCATCAGGGGCTGGCGCATTATCTCGAACACATGTGTTTAATGGGGTCGAAAAAATATCCACAGCCGGACAGTCTGTCTGAATTCCTGAAAATGCACGGCGGCAGCCATAATGCCAGCACCGCGCCTTATCGTACGGCTTTCTATCTTGAGGTTGAAAACGACGCGCTGGTGGGGGCGGTAGATCGCCTGGCGGACGCTATTGCCGATCCGTTACTGGATAAAAAATATGCCGATCGCGAGCGTAACGCGGTTAACTCCGAGCTGACGCTGGCGCGTACCCGAGACGGGATGCGTATGGCGCAGGTGAGTGCTGAAACCATTAACCCGGCGCACCCAGGCTCGCGTTTCTCTGGCGGAAATCTTGAGACATTAAGCGATAAACCGGGCAACCCGGTGGTGCAGGCTTTACAAAAATTTCATGAAAAGTACTACTCTGCGAACCTGATGAAGGCGGTGATTTATAGCAATAAACCATTGCCAGAGCTGGCGCGGATAGCGGCTGACACGTTTGGACGCGTGCCGAACAGAAATATCGACAAGCCTGAAATTACCGTACCGGTAGTCACTGACGCGCAAAAGGGCGTCATCATCCACTATGTTCCGGCAATGCCGCGTAAAGTGCTGCGCGTCGAGTTTCGTATTGATAACAATAGCGCGCAATTCCGCAGTAAAACCGATGAGCTGGTGACCTACCTGATTGGCAATCGTAGCCTGGGCACATTGTCTGACTGGTTGCAAAAGCAGGGGCTGGTGGAAGGTATTCGTGCGGATTCCGATCCGGTAGTCAATGGTAATAGCGGCGTGTTAGCCATTTCCGCGACGTTAACCGACAAAGGTCTTGCGAACCGCGATGAGGTTGTTGCTGCAATCTTTAGCTATCTCAATCTGTTACGCGAGAAAGGCGTAGACAAACGCTATTTTGACGAACTGGCGCACGTGCTGGATCTCGATTTCCGTTATCCTTCCATCACGCGTGATATGGACTACGTGGAATGGCTGGCAGACACCATGATCCGCGTTCCCGTCGAGCATACTCTGGATGCGGTGAATATTGCCGATCAATACGATGCGAAGGCCGTTGAGCAACGTCTGGCAATGATGACGCCGCAGAATGCGCGTATCTGGTATATCAGCGCGAAAGAGCCGCATAATAAAACGGCTTACTTTGTCGATGCACCTTATCAGGTAGATAAAATCAGCGACAAAACCTTTGCCGACTGGCAGCAAAAAGCGCAAGGCATTGCGTTGTCATTACCGGAGTTGAACCCCTACATTCCTGATGATTTCACGCTGATTAAGGCGGATAAAAAATACGCTCACCCGGAACTGATCGTTGATGAGCCGGATTTACGCGTGGTGTATGCGCCGAGCCAGTATTTTGCCAGTGAGCCGAAAGCCGATGTCAGCGTGATCCTGCGTAACCCGAAAGCGATGGACAGCGCCCGCAATCAGGTATTATTCGCACTTAACGATTACCTGGCGGGCGTTGCGCTCGATCAGTTAAGCAACCAGGCATCAGTGGGGGGGATTGGTTTCTCTACCAACGCTAATAATGGTTTGATGCTAAATGCTAACGGCTACACCCAACGTTTGCCGCAGCTTTTTCAGGCGCTGCTGAGTGGCTATTTCAGCTACAGTTCAACAGATGAACAACTGGAACAGGCAAAATCCTGGTATGCCCAGATGATGGATTCCGCAGAGAAGGGGAAAGCCTACGATCAGGCTATTATGCCGGTACAGATGCTTTCTCAGGTGCCGTACTTCTCACGCGATGAGCGCCGTAAGCTGCTGCCTTCCATCACCCTGAAAGAGGTAATGGCCTATCGCGATGCCTTGAAAACCGGGGCGCGGCCTGAATTCCTGGTCATTGGCAATATGAGCGAAGCTCAGGCGACGACCATGGCGCGGGATATCCAAAAACAGCTTGGCGCTAACGGGTCACAGTGGTGTCGCAATAAAGATGTGGTTGTAGACAAGAAGCAGTCCGTCATCTTTGAAAAAGCGGGCAGCAGCACGGATTCCGCGCTGGCGGCGGTATTTGTGCCAACTGGCTACGACGAATACACCAGTTCAGCCTATAGCGCCATGTTAGGGCAGATTGTTCAACCGTGGTTCTACAATCAACTGCGTACTGAAGAGCAATTAGGCTACGCTGTATTTGCTTTCCCGATGAGCGTTGGACGTCAGTGGGGAATGGGGTTCCTGTTGCAAAGCAGCGATAAGCAACCATCTTACCTTTGGGAGCGTTATAAAGCGTTTTTCCCGACGGCGGAAGCGAAATTGCGGGCGATGAAACCTGAAGAGTTCGCGCAAATTCAGCAGGCGATTATTGCGCAAATGCTGCAGGCGCCGCAAACGCTGGGGGAAGAAGCCTCGCAGTTAAGCAAAGATTTTGATCGCGGCAATATGCGCTTCGATTCACGTGATAAAATAGTGGCTCAGATTAAACTGCTGACGCCGCAAAAACTTGCCGACTTCTTCCATCAGGCGGTGGTTGAGCCGCAAGGCATGGCGATACTGTCACAGATTTCCGGCAGTCAGAACGGGAAAGCAGAATATGTGCACCCGGAAGGCTGGAAAGTGTGGCAGACCGTCAGCGCGTTGCAGCAAACCTTACCCCTGATGAGTGATAAGAATGAATGATGCCGCTGAGTCCCTTGATCCTCTCCGCTTGCCCCTGACGGGCGAGCGCCTGATTGAAGCCTCTGCGGGCACCGGTAAAACCTTTACCATCGCCGCCCTGTATTTACGTTTGCTGCTTGGACTGGGCGGCTCTGCCGCCTTTCCCCGTCCGCTGACCGTCGAAGAACTGTTAGTGGTCACCTTCACCGAGGCGGCTACTGAAGAGTTGCGCGGTCGTATCCGTAGCAACATCCATGAACTGCGCATTGCCTGCCTGCGTGAAACCACTGACAACCCGCTATACGCCCGTCTGTTAGATGAAATCGCCGATAAAAAACAGGCAGCCCAGTGGCTGCTATTGGCTGAAAGGCAGATGGATGAAGCGGCGGTGTTTACCATTCATGGTTTTTGCCAGCGTATGCTCAGCCTCAACGCCTTTGAATCAGGCATGCTGTTTGAACAACAGCTGATCGAAGATGAATCACTACTGCGTTATCAGGCCTGCGCGGATTTCTGGCGTCGACACTGCTATCCGCTGCCCCGCGATATTGCGCAGGTGATTTTTGAAACGTGGAAAGGGCCGCAGGCGCTGTTAAGGGATATCGATCGCTATCTGCAAGGGGAAGCGCCGGTTATTAAGGCTCCGCCGCCCGATGATGAAACGCTGGCAACCCGGCACGAACACATTCTCGCGCGTATTAATCAAATTAAGCAGCAATGGCGCGATGCCGTTGATGAGCTTGATGGCCTGCTGGAGGCCTCCGGGATTGACCGGCGTAAATTTAATCGCGGTAACCAGGGCAAGTGGATCGAAAAGATCAGCGCATGGGCGCAGGAAGAAACACAAAGCTATCAACTGCCTGATGCGCTGGAGAAATTCTCCCAGCGCTTTTTAGAAGAGCGAACCAAAGCGGGCGGCGTAACGCCTCAGCACCCGCTGTTTGTCGCAATTGATGAACTGCTTAGCGAACCGTTAACTCTCCGCGATTTGGTGATCACCCGGGCGCTGGCGGAGATCCGTTTGGCGGTTGCCGAGGAGAAACGCCGCCGAGGCGAGCTGGGTTTTGACGATATGCTCAGCCGTCTGGATGCGGCGCTGCGCAGTGAAAGTGGTGATGCGCTGGCAACGGCGATTCGTACCCGTTTTCCGGTCGCGATGATCGATGAATTCCAGGATACCGACCCGCAGCAGTACCGTATTTTTCGCCGGATCTGGCAACATCAGCCGGATACCGCGCTGCTGCTGATTGGCGATCCGAAACAGGCCATTTACGCGTTTCGTGGTGCGGATATCTTTACCTACATGAAGGCGCGTAGCGAAGTCAGCGCACACTATACGCTTGATACTAACTGGCGTTCGGCTCCTGGCATGGTCAATAGCGTGAATACGATTTTCAGCCAGATGAATGACGCCTTTATGTTCCGCGAAATCCCCTTCAGCCCGGTCAAATTCGCAGAAAAAAACCAGTCGCTTCAGTTTGTTATACACGGTGAAACGCAGCCAGCCATGAGTATGTGGCTGATGGAAGGGGAAAGCTGTGGCGTAGGCGACTATCAGAACTATATGGCGCAGGTGTGCGCCACGCACATTCGCGACTGGCTTAAGGCTGGGCATTCTGGGGCTGCGCAACTGGTCAGCAGTAAAGCGTCCAGGCCGGTACGCGCCTCGGACATCAGCGTACTGGTTCGTAGCCGCCAGGAGGCGGCGCTGGTCCGTGATGCGCTGACGCAACTGGCCATTCCCTCTGTTTATCTCTCCAACCGTGACAGCGTGTTTGAAACGCTCGAAGCGCAGGAACTGCTGTGGGTGCTGCAGGCGGTGATGACGCCGGAGCGTGAGAACACGCTGCGTAGCGCGCTGGCGACCTCAATGATGGGCCTGAATGCGCAGGATCTTGAAGCGTTAAATAACGACGAAAATGCCTGGGATGCGGTGGTTGAAGAGTTTGATGGCTATCGTCAGATCTGGCATAAACGCGGCGTGATGCCGATGCTGCGCGCGCTGATGTCGGCCCGCCAGATTGCGGAAAACTTGCTGGCGACGGCGGGGGGCGAACGTCGCCTGACTGACATTTTACACATCAGTGAACTGTTACAGGAAGCCGGCTCGCAACTCGAAAGCGAGCATGCGCTGGTGCGCTGGCTATCTCAGCATATTCTTGAACCCGACAGCAATGCCTCCAGTCAGCAGCTCAGGCTCGAAAGCGACAAGCATTTGGTCAAAATCGTCACTATCCACAAATCGAAAGGGTTGGAATATCCGCTGGTCTGGCTGCCGTTTATCACCAATTTCCGCGTCCAGGATCAGGCTTTCTATCACGATCGCAGCTCCTTTGAAGCGGTGCTGGATCTCAGCGATGCCGCGGAGAGCGTTGAGCTGGCCGAAGCGGAACGTCTGGCGGAGGATCTGCGCTTACTCTATGTCGCACTGACCCGTTCGGTATGGCACTGCAGTCTTGGCGTTGCGCCGTTGGTGCGCCGTCGGGGCGATAAAAAAGGGGATACCGATGTGCATCAGAGCGCGCTTGGCCGCCTGTTGCAAAAAGGCGAACCGATGGATGCCGCGGGTCTGCGTGGCGCGATTGAAGCGCTGTGCTGCGATGATATTGCCTGCCAGACGCCAGCACAGCCTGACGGTGAACCCTGGCAGGTTGCGCAGAACGTCAGCGGTGAACTGAGTGCGAAAATACTGCAGCGTACGCCCGGCGACAGCTGGCGCGTGACCAGTTATTCCGGTCTGCAACAGCGTGGACATGGTATTGCGCAGGATCTGATCCCGCGACTGGATATCGATGCCGCAGGCGTCGGTGAGGTTATTGAAGAATCAGGACTCACGCCGCATCAGTTCCCGCGTGGCGCTTCGCCGGGTACATTCTTGCATAGCTTGTTTGAAGATCTCGACTTTACCCAACCAGTAGAGCCAGATTGGGTCGAAGAAAAATTGGCGTTGGGCGGTTATGACGCACACTGGACGCCGGTTTTGACCGCATGGTTGGACGCTATTTTGCAGGCGCCTCTCAATGAGAATGGCGTGAGCCTGAGTCAGCTTTCCGCGCGTGAAAAACAGGTGGAGATGGAGTTTTATCTGCCGATTTCGCAGCCCCTAATGGCCAGCCAACTTGATGCGTTGATCCGCCAATACGATCCGGTTTCGGCAGGGTGCCCTGCGCTGGATTTTATGCAGGTGCGCGGCATGCTAAAAGGGTTCATTGACCTGGTATTCCGCCATCAGGGACGTTATTACCTGCTCGATTACAAATCGAACTGGCTGGGCGAAGACAGCTCAGCCTATACACAGCAGGCGATGGCCTCTGCCATGCAGGCGCATCGCTACGACCTGCAGTATCAACTTTATACCCTCGCGCTGCATCGCTACTTGCGCCATCGCATTGCTGATTACGATTATGAACGCCATTTTGGCGGCGTTATCTATCTCTTCCTGCGTGGTGTTGACCGTGAAAATCCGCAGCAGGGAATTTTCGCGACCCGACCAGAGGGGGAGTTGATCGCCTTGATGGACGAGTTGTTTGCCGGTGTGCCGCTGGAGGAGATGTCATGACAATCCAGAAACGATTACTGGAAGCCGTTGAGCAAAAGCAGCTCCGGCCACTGGATGCCCAGTTTGCACTGGCGGTTGCCGGAAATGATAACCCTGCCGTTGCACTGGCAGCGGCGTTGCTCAGCCGTGAAGCTGGAGAAGGGCACGTCTGCTTACCGCTTTCGCGTCTATCCCGAAGCGAGGACGCGCATCCGCTGTTAAGCGCCTGGCTCGCTGAAGCGGGAGAGCCTGAAGACTGGGTTGAATGCCTGCTGGCCTCCGGGGCGGTAAGCCGTGGCGATCAGCCGACGCCGCTGGTGCTGTACGGCGATCGTTTGTATCTGAACCGGATGTGGCATAACGAACGCGCGGTGGCGCGCTTTTTCGGTGAAGTTAACCACGCCATTGAGGTGGATGAACAACGGCTGACTCACACGCTGGCGGCGCTGTTTCCACCCGTTGAAGGCGTTGACTGGCAAAAAGTGGCTGCTGCCGTAGCGCTGACCCGCCGTATATCGGTTATCTCCGGCGGACCGGGGACCGGAAAAACAACAACGGTGGCGAGGCTTCTGGCGGCGTTGATTCAGATGGCGGAGGGTGAACGCTGTCGTATTCGTCTGGCGGCACCCACGGGAAAAGCAGCAGCACGTCTGACCGCCTCGCTGGGCGCGGCGTTGCGTGAACTGCCGCTGACCGATGAGCAAAAGAAGCGCATTCCCGATGACGCCAGTACGTTGCACCGCTTATTGGGGGCTCAGCCTGGTAGCCAACGCCTGCGGCATCATGCAGGAAACCCGTTGCATCTGGACGTGCTGGTAGTGGATGAAGCCTCGATGATCGATTTGCCGATGATGTCGCGCCTTATCGATGCGCTGCCGCCACATGGGCGGGTGATATTTCTAGGCGATCGCGACCAGCTCGCTTCTGTTGAAGCGGGGGCAGTACTGGGAGATATCTGTGCTTTCGTCGGTGATGGTTTTACCCCGGAGCGTGCCCGCCAGCTTAGTCGTCTGACTGAAACCACTATTCCGGCCGGTTCGGGAACTCAGGCGGCTGCTCTGCGTGACAGTTTGTGCCTGCTGCAAAAGAGCTACCGTTTCGGTAGCGATTCCGGAATCGGTCAGTTGGCTGCAGCGATTAATCGTGGTGACAAAGCCGCGATAAAAACGGTCTTCCAGCAGGGATTTAGCGACATCGAAAAACGCTCTCTGCACAGCAGCGAAGATTACTCTGCGATGCTGGAGGAAGCGCTGGCGGGTTATGGTCACTATCTGGATTTATTGCGCGAGCGCGCCGAGCCGGATGCTGTCATTCAGGCCTTCAATGAGTATCAGCTATTGTGCGCCCTGCGGGAAGGTCCGTTTGGCGTGAGTGGTTTGAATGAACGCATTGAGCAGGTGATGGCGCAAAAACGCAAAATTCACCGTGCGACGCATAGCCGCTGGTATGAGGGAAGGCCAGTGATGATCGCGCGCAATGACAGTTCGTTGGGATTATTTAACGGTGATATTGGCATTGCCCTCGATCGTGGGCAGGGTCTGAGGGTATGGTTTGCGCTGCCGGACGGTTCTATCAAATCGGTTCAGCCCAGTCGCTTGCCTGAACATGAAACCACCTGGGCAATGACCGTCCATAAATCGCAGGGATCTGAGTTTGACCACGCGGCGTTGATTTTGCCCAACCAGCATTCACCTGTGGTGACTCGCGAGCTGGTCTATACCGCCGTTACCCGCGCGCGTCGTCGTTTGTCGCTGTATGCCGATGAGCGGATATTGAGTGGCGCCATTGCCACCCGCACTGAACGACGCAGCGGATTGTCGGCGCTGTTTAATCAATAACATTTGCTGGCCGGATAAGGCAGTTGTGCCGTATCCGGCAACGATCACTACCCTAAATCCGCCATCAGCACTTTTGACCGCCGTTGATAGTTGTACATCTCTTTTTTACTTTCCGGCAGCAGGTCGATATCCACCGGCGTGAAGCCTCGCTCCTGGAACCAGTGAATGCTGCGTGTGGTCAGCACGAACAGCTTGCTCAGCCCCATTTGCCGGGCCTGCGCGGCGATTCGCTCCAGCAACACTTCCCCGCGGGACGAACTACGGTAGTCGGGATGCACAGCCACGCATGCCATTTCACCAATCCGCTCTTCCGGGAAAGGGTACAGAGCGGCGCAGGCGATAGTCAGGTTATCGCGCTGAATAATGGTGAATTTGTCGATCTCCATTTCCAGTTGTTCGCGCGAGCGGCGGACCAGAATACCTTGCTGTTCCAGCGGGCGGATAAGCTCCAGAATCCCGCCGATATCGTTAATGGTAGCGCGACGGATCTGCTCGGCGCTTTCCATTACAATCTGCGTCCCGATGCCGTCGCGGGAGAACAGTTCCTGCAGCAAGGCGCCATCTTCCTGATAGCTGATCAGATGGCAGCGGCGTACGCCACTGCGACAGGCTTTCACTGCTCCGCGCAGGAAACGCACCGTACCGGAGCTGTAATCGCCTTTCTCTTCCTGCAACTCAACGCGAGCCTGAGCTTCGTTAGGAAACAACTCGGAAATAATATCGCCATCATCGTTGGTGACACCCTGAGACGAGCAAAAACCGATCATTTTCTCTGCCTTCAGTTTGATAGCCAGCTGCGTGGCGACCTCTTCTGACGTCAGATTAAAGCTTTCACCAGTGACGGAAACGGCGACCGGGCCCATCAGCACAATTGCGCCGCTGTCCAGCTGGCGGTGAATAGCATCTTCATCAATACGACGAATACGCCCGCTATGGCAGTAATCTACGCCGTCATCAACGCCCAGCGGCTGGGAGATAATAAAATTACCACTGACCACATTGATATGCGCCCCCTGCAACGGCGTATTATTCAGGCTCATCGACAGGCGGGCGGTGATATCAAGCTGAAGTAGCCCCGCAGCCTGTTTGACCAGCTCCAGGGTTTTCGCATCGGTGACGCGCGTGTTTTTGTGGTACACCGGCTCATGATGATGCGCCGCAAGATTGGCATCAATCTGCGGTCGAGCGCCATAGACCACGACCAGGCGGATGCCGAGGCTATGAAGAAGACCAATGTCATTGACGATACTGGAAAAGTTTTCATGCTCGATGGCTTCACCGCCCAGCATAATGACAAACGTTTTTCCCCGATGGGTATTGATATAGGGAACAGAATGGCGGAATCCCTGTACCAGTTCGGTTCTACGCTCCTTCACCACGGCACACCCTCATTGCATGATTATTCGTAATTTGTGTATTTTTATTCTGTTTTAGTCCTGTGCGCAAGCGTAATTTTTACTCATGCTGAAGATTTTTATCAGTAATACCGTGAATATAAAAAGAATGTTTACCCTTTTATAGATGACAGATTATGCGTCATTCGCTAAAGTTTCCGGTCAATTCGGACGTTTTACGTATTACTCAATACAGATTTCTTTTGCTCGGGAGAAGCATGTCGGGATCCAACTCAGCAATCAGTCGCCGCCGTTTACTGAAAGGTGCGGGTGCTATGTGGCTTTTAAGCGTCAGCCAGGTTGGTTTGGCTGCCGCGAGTCAGGTCGTTGCCGTACGTATCTGGCCTGCGTCCAGCTATACCCGCGTCACGGTGGAATCTAACCGTCTGCTGAAATACAAACAGTTTGCCCTGAGTAATCCTGAGCGTGTGGTTGTGGATATTGAAGACGTTAATTTGAACTCGGTGCTCAAGGGTATGGGAGCACAGATTCGTCCTGACGATCCGTATATTAAGTCGGCGCGCGTTGGCCAGTTTGATCCAAAGACCGTGCGGATGGTGTTCGAGCTGAAACAGAATGTGAAGCCGCAACTTTTTGCGCTGGCTCCGGTGGCGGGCTTTAAAGAACGTCTGGTGATGGACCTCTATCCTGCAAATGCTCAGGATGTCCAGGATCCGCTGCTGGCATTGCTGGAAGATTACAACAAGGGCGATCTGGATAAACAGGTGCCACCTGCACAAAGTGGCCCGCAGCCGGGTAAAGCGGGGCGCGATCGTCCCATTGTCATTATGTTGGATCCAGGCCACGGCGGAGAAGACTCCGGTGCGGTGGGGAAATACAAGACGCGTGAAAAGGATGTGGTGCTGCAGATTGCCCGCCGCCTGCGAGCCCTCATAGAGAAAGAGGGCAACATGAAGGTCTTTATGACGCGAAATGAAGATATCTTCATTCCGCTTAAAGTCCGCGTGGCGAAAGCGCAGAAGCAGCGCGCAGACCTGTTTGTCTCTATTCACGCCGATGCCTTTACCAGTCGACAGCCCAGCGGTTCGTCGGTGTTTGCGCTCTCGACCAAAGGCGCAACCAGTACCGCTGCGAAATATCTGGCGCAAACCCAGAACGCCTCGGATCTCATCGGTGGCGTTAGCAAGAGCGGCGACCGCTACGTCGACCATACTATGTTCGACATGGTGCAATCCCTGACCATCGCCGACAGCCTGAAGTTTGGTAAAGCGGTATTAAATAAGCTTGGTAAAATCAACAATCTGCATAAGAACCAGGTTGAACAAGCCGGGTTTGCGGTGCTAAAAGCGCCGGATATTCCGTCCATTCTGGTAGAAACAGCGTTTATCAGTAACGTTGAGGAAGAGCGCAAACTCAAAACGGCGACCTTCCAGCAGGAAGTTGCAGAGTCGATTCTGGCGGGGATTAAAGCCTACTTTGCCGATGGGGCGACGCTGGCGAGAAGGGGATAACAAAAAAGCGCTGAAAAGCGCTTTTTTTACGGATTGCAGATACAAAAAAACACCCGTTAAGGTGTTTAATGTGTTGGTTGCGGGGGCCGGATTTGAACCGACGACCTTCGGGTTATGAGCCCGACGAGCTACCAGGCTGCTCCACCCCGCGTCCGTCTTTTTGCTTCGTATTTCAAACCACATCTGCGTTGGCTTTCCTCTTTCACCTCAGTCACTTACTGGAGTAAGCTCCTAAGGATTCACTGCGTCGCCGCCTTGCTGTGATTTGAACTACTATGCAAAAATATTACATCAGATTTTAATTGGTTGCGGGGGCCGGATTTGAACCGACGACCTTCGGGTTATGAGCCCGACGAGCTACCAGGCTGCTCCACCCCGCGTCCGTCATTACTCTTCCATCGAGTAACGTTACTGCTTCTGATTTTAATTGGTTGCGGGGGCCGGATTTGAACCGACGACCTTCGGGTTATGAGCCCGACGAGCTACCAGGCTGCTCCACCCCGCGTCCGTGGATGCGCACTATACTCTGCTAATGATTTCATGCAACCCTTTTTTCACCCTGATCACGTTTTTAGGGTGAAAATGAACAAAAACAACGCATTCTGGATTGTTTTTTGCGCAAAATTTGCGTTCGGATAGGTATACGCATTTCATTAGGTTCGGGGGTTTGTTATCTTCGTCTCGCATTCAGGCAACATAAGACGAGAACAATGAAAGGACGTTGGGCAAAATATCTTCTGGCGGGAGTAGTAGTCGCGATGCTCGCCGCGTGTTCCTCAAAACCCACCGATCGTGGGCAGCAGTATAAAGACGGGAAATTTACCCAGCCTTTCTCACTGGTGAATCAACCTGATGCGGTTGGTGCGCCAATTAATGCCGGTGATTTCGCCGAGCAGGTTAATCAAATTCGCAGCGCATCGCCACGTTTGTACGGTAACCAGAGCAACGTTTACAACGCTATCCAGCAATGGCTACGTGCGGGCGGCGATACGCGCAGTATGCGCCAGTTTGGTATCGATGCCTGGCAAATGGAAGGGGCGGACAACTACGGTAACGTCCAGTTTACGGGCTACTACACGCCGGTAATCCAGGCGCGCCATACGCGTCAGGGCGAATTTCAGTACCCTATCTATCGCATGCCGCCAAAACGTGGGCGCTTACCCAGCCGTGCCGAGATTTATGCGGGTGCCCTGAGCGACAATTATATTCTGGCGTACAGCAACTCCCTGATGGATAACTTCATTATGGATGTTCAGGGCAGTGGTTACATCGATTTTGGCGATGGCAGCCCGCTGAACTTCTTTAGCTATTCCGGGAAAAACGGTCACGCCTATCGCAGTATCGGGAAGGTACTTATCGACCGTGGTGAAGTGAAAAAAGAAGATATGTCGATGCAGGCCATTCGTCATTGGGGTGAAACCCACAGCGAAGCCGAAGTGCGTGAGCTGCTGGAGCAGAACCCATCGTTTGTCTTCTTTAAACCGCAATCTTTTGCGCCGGTCAAAGGGGCCAGCGCGGTACCGCTGATTGGTCGCGCATCCGTGGCTTCTGACCGCAGCATCATTCCTGCGGGCACAACGTTACTCGCGGAAGTTCCCTTACTGGACAATAACGGCAAGTTTACCGGCCAGTACGAACTGCGCCTGATGGTGGCGTTGGATGTGGGCGGGGCGATTAAAGGGCAACACTTCGATATTTACCAGGGCATTGGAGCCGACGCTGGACATCGTGCGGGGTGGTATAATCACTACGGTCGTGTGTGGGTACTGAAAACCGCGCCGGGTGCGGGTAACGTGTTCAGCGGTTAATTGCCGGATAGTGCTGTGCTTATCCGGCCTGGATTATTAAGTAGGCCTGATAAGGCGCAGCCGCCATCAGGCAGTCATATTGCTCGGTATTAATGAATTTGAGGTGTTATGTCTGTGGTTATAAGTGATGCCTGGCGTCAGCGTTTTGGCGGTACGGCGCGTCTGTATGGCGAAAATGCGCTGCAACTGTTTGCCCAATCGCACGTTTGTGTGGTCGGGATTGGCGGCGTGGGATCCTGGGCGGCGGAAGCACTGGCGCGCACCGGCATTGGCGCCATTACGCTCATTGATATGGATGATGTGTGCGTCACCAATACTAACCGCCAGATCCATGCTCTACGCGATAACGTTGGTTTAGCAAAAGCTGAGGTGATGGCGGAACGTATCCGCCAGATTAACCCAGAGTGCCGGGTTAACGTGGTCGATGATTTTGTTACGCCGGACAACGTTGCAGAATATATGAACGCGGGATTTTCGTATGTCATTGATGCGATTGATAGCGTGCGTCCAAAAGCGGCGCTGATCGCTTACTGCCGGCGTAACAAAATCCCGCTGGTGACGACCGGTGGTGCGGGCGGGCAGATCGACCCGACACAAATACAGGTCGTTGATTTGGCAAAAACCATCCAGGATCCGCTGGCGGCCAAACTACGTGAGCGGCTGAAAAGCGATTTTGGCGTGGTGAAAAACAGCAAAGGCAAACTGGGCGTGGATTGTGTGTTCTCGACCGAAGCGCTGGTTTACCCGCAAGCAGATGGCTCTGTATGTGCGATGAAAGCGACGGCTGAAGGGCCGAAACGTATGGATTGTGCATCCGGATTTGGCGCGGCCACGATGGTGACCGCTACCTTTGGTTTTGTTGCCGTTTCACACGCACTGAAGAAGATGATGGCGAAAGCGGCGCGTCAGCATTGAGTTTGATATGCCGGATGGTGACTTCGCTCTCCGGCAAACAACCCTCAAATTTGTCGGGCAACCTCAAAAATCGCCTCGTTCAGGGCATGCAGCCCCTGGCTACGCGAGGCGCTGAGCTGCGTGCGTAAACCCAGCTCGTCAAATAATGCCATTGGCGAATGCGCCAGTAACTCGGTGGCCGTTTTACCTTCGACGGCCGTGAGTAAGACGGCCAACAGCCCGCGCACAATGCGACCTTCGCTATCGCCGAAGAAATGCAGAGTGCCATTCTCATGAAGGCTATGCCCCAGCCAGACGCGGTTTTCGCAGCCCGCAATCTCTTTGGCCTGAGCTTTTAGCGCATCCGGAAGCGCAGGAAGCTGCTTCCCCAGCAGAATCAACTGGCGATATTTATCTTCCCATTGGGTGAGCGGGATAAAGATATTGCGCAATGTCTCTTCAGTTACGGTTGTGCCAAACGGGTGTCCGGCGAACAGAGGGCTTGTCATTAATCCACCAATATTTCCAGGGCGCGGTCAACGGCTGCGACCAACGCTTCCACATCATTTTGCGTATTATAAGGTGCAAATGAGGCGCGTAGCGTCCCGGATACGCCCAGTTCTGACAGCAGAGGCTGAGCGCAGTGTTGTCCTGCACGCAGCGCAATACCATATTCGGCCAGCAACGTCACCATGTCGCTGTGATGAACACCTGCGAAA
Organism: Citrobacter meridianamericanus; assembly: GCF_041320245.1. Taxonomy (NCBI): domain Bacteria; kingdom Pseudomonadati; phylum Pseudomonadota; class Gammaproteobacteria; order Enterobacterales; family Enterobacteriaceae; genus Citrobacter; species Citrobacter meridianamericanus. Next base: position 1,116,887 of record NZ_CP101036.1, read on the forward strand.
TCAAAGGATAACAGACTGGAGTCCTGGCAGCGGAAGGACCGAAAACCGGGGCGTTTCGCCAGCGCATCTTCTGCCAGCGTCGCCAGACCACGGCTCCAGTTTTCAGCCTGTGCAGCATCAATGTCATCCAGCCATTCGAGCGCTGCGCTTAGCCCGATAACGCCAGCAACGTTAGGCGTCCCGGCCTCAAGCTTCCATGGCGCAGCCTGAGTGGTGAAACCGTCAAAACTGACTTCACTAATCATCTTACCGCCGCCGAGCCAGGGGGACATGGCTTTCAGCAGTTCCGGTTTTCCGTACAGCACGCCAATGCCAGTGGGGCCGTACAGCTTGTGGCCCGAGAACGCATAGAAATCAATATCTAACTGCTGAACGTCGGCGGGAAAATGGACAATCCCCTGAGCGCCATCGACCATCACCACCATCCCAGTCGCATGGGCGAGCGTAATGGCGCGGACCAGGTCCGGACACCCCCCGGTGACGTTCGACATCTGTCCGAGCGCCAGAATGCGGCTGCGTGGGGTGATGAGTTGCGCGAGGCGCTCAACGTCTGGCAAGAACTGGGCGTTGAGCGGCAGTCTGACGACCTTAGCCCCCGTTTGTTGCGCAACCATTAGCCAGGGAACGAGGTTGGCATGATGTTCCGCCACGCTAACGATAATTTCATCGCCCGGTTGTAAACGCGGCCGCGCATAGCTTTGGGCAACCATATTGATAGCTTCCGTCGTGCCACGGGTCCAGACGATTGTTTTGTCATCCGGCGCGTTAATCAGCCGTGCGACTTTTTCCCGCGCGGCTTCATAGCGAGCGGTCAGGCGCTGTGCTTCGGTAAACTGGCTGCGATGGACGTTCCCGGCGCTGAGGCTATAAAACTGATGGGTGGCCTCAATTACCGCCTGCGGCTTCAGCGCTGTGGCAGCGCTGTCGAGATAAACGCCTGCATCGTTGAGTGCGGGAAATTGTGCGCGAAACTGCGCGGGGTTAAAAGCGTTCATGGTATTCCTCAGTTCAGTAACCCGATCGTGGCGCAAAAAGGGCGCTGATACAAGGGTTGTGCTAACCATCGGAATACTCTGGATATCCTGGCAAAGTCTGCGTAGTGTCTTATGCTAATTAGCGTTAGGCTAGCAATTTAGCCTGTTACGGAGTGTGTTTTTAATAGCATAAATCGCTTTAAGGAGAAGAAGATGAAAAAGACTGCCGCAATTATCTCTGCTTGTATGCTGACTTTTGCCCTGAGCGCCTGTTCCGGTTCGAATTACGTGATGCACACCAACGATGGTCGAACGATCGTATCTGATGGTAAGCCACAGACCGATAATGATACGGGGATGATTTCGTATAAAGACGCTAATGGCAACAAACAGCAGATTAACCGTACCGATGTGAAAGAGATGGTTGAGCTGGATAACTAACCGGTCGTCGTCCATCGACAAAGCGTCTGACAAAAAAAAGCACCGCAATTTGGCGGTGCTACATTAATCACTATGGACAGACAGGGTAAATGTACAGGAAGTGAAAAAGGGTAGCTTTGCTACCATGGTCTGAATCGCAGACCAATTGCAAACACAACAACACAACATCACAACCGTAAGCCAAAAGCCCACCAGAACACGCATTCCGATAAAACTTTTCGTTCCGGCTTCAGGAAGTGCCGCCACTATAGGTATTTGCTGGTAGAACCTCAACGGACAATTTATAATGGCTCAGATAAAAAAAACTAATAGGTTACACCCTGTTAGCTAATTGTTAAATTGATTTAACATCAAAGCCTAAAAGTCATGTCAAAACGATTACCACCCTTAAATGCGTTGCGTGTTTTTGATGCTGCAGCGCGTCATTTGAGCTTTACGCGCGCAGCAGAAGAGCTTTTTGTGACGCAGGCCGCAGTAAGTCATCAAATCAAGTCACTCGAGGATTTCCTGGGGCTGAAGCTGTTTCGTCGACGCAATCGATCTTTACTGTTAACGGAAGAAGGCCAAAGCTACTTCCTCGACATCAAAGAGATTTTTTCGCAATTAACCGACGCGACGCGTAAACTTCAGGCACGCAGTGCAAAAGGCGCGCTTACGGTTAGTTTATTGCCCAGTTTTGCGATCCAATGGCTGGTGCCCAGACTCTCTAGCTTTAATTCAGCTTATCCGGGAATCGATGTCAGGATCCAGGCGGTGGACCGTCAGGAAGACAAACTGGCTGATGATGTTGATGTGGCGATTTTCTACGGACGAGGCAACTGGCCGGGTCTGCGCGTTGAAAAATTGTACGCAGAATATTTATTGCCGGTCTGCTCGCCGCTATTACTTACCGGTGATAAACCGTTAAAGACACCCGAAGATTTGGCAAAACACACACTGTTGCACGATGCCTCGCGCCGCGACTGGCAGGCTTATACGCGCCAGCTTGGCCTGAACCACATTAACGTACAGCAGGGACCCATCTTCAGCCATAGCGCCATGGTGCTCCAGGCTGCTATCCATGGACAGGGAATTGCGTTGGCTAATAACGTCATGGCGCAGTCCGAGATTGAAGCCGGACGTCTGGTCTGTCCGTTTAATGATGTTCTGGTCAGCAAAAACGCATTTTATCTGGTTTGTCATGACAGTCAGGCAGAACTGGGTAAAATAGCCGCCTTTCGTCAGTGGATTCTGGCGAAAGCGGCCACGGAACAAGAAAAATTCCGCTTTCGTTATGAACAATAATTTTACGTAGGGTATTCACATGACCAGCCGTTTTATGCTGATTTTTGCCGCCATCAGTGGCTTTATCTTTGTGGCGCTGGGCGCCTTTGGGGCACATGTTCTGAGTAAAACCCTCGGTGTCGTTGAAATGGGGTGGATCCAGACTGGCCTCGAATATCAGGCTTTTCACACGCTGGCCATCTTTGGCCTGGCCGTCGCCATGCAGCGACGCATTAGCATTTGGTTTTACTGGAGTAGCGTGTTTCTGGCATTAGGAACGGTGCTGTTTAGCGGCAGCCTTTATTGCCTCGCGCTCTCTCATTTACGCCTGTGGGCGTTTGTTACCCCCGTTGGCGGCTTCAGTTTCCTTGTGGGTTGGGCGCTGATGCTAGTGGGTGCTATTCGATTGAAACGTAAGGGCGTTAGCCATGAATAAGGTAGTACTGTTGTGTCGCCCGGGTTTTGAAAAAGAGTGCGCCGCAGAAATTACGGATAAAGCAGGACGTCGGGAAATCTTCGGGTTTGCCCGGGTGAAAGATAATGCGGGTTACGTCATCTTCGAATGTTATCAGCAGGACGATGCCGAAAAGCTCGTGAAAGAGTTGCCGTTTAGCTCGCTGATTTTTGCCCGTCAAATGTTTGTGGTGGGAGAGTTGCTGCAATATTTGCCGCCGGAAGACCGCATTACGCCGATTGTCGGCATGTTGCAGGGCGTGGTGGAGAAAGGTGGTGATCTGCGTGTCGAAGTTGCTGACACCAATGAAAGCAAAGAGCTGGTGAAATTTTGCCGTAAATTTACCGTACCGCTACGTGCGGCACTGCGCGAAGCGGGCGTGCTGGCAAAGTATGAAACGCCAAAACGTCCGGTGGTTCACGTCTTCTTTATCGCACCTGGCTGTTGCTATACCGGCTATTCCTGGCCTGACAATAACTCTCCGTTCTACATGGGGATTCCGCGTCTGAAGTTCCCGGCGGATGCGCCGAGCCGATCAACGCTGAAGCTGGAAGAAGCGCTGCACGTGTTTATCCCTGCCGATGAGTGGGATGAGCGTCTGGCTAACGGAATGTATGCGGTGGATTTAGGAGCGTGTCCTGGCGGTTGGACTTATCAGTTGGTTAAACGCAACATGTGGGTTTATTCCGTGGATAATGGCCCGATGGCGCAAAGCCTGATGGATACCGGACAAGTTACCTGGCTGCGTGAAGACGGATTTAAGTATCGCCCAAACCGCAACAACATTTCGTGGATGGTGTGCGACATGGTGGAGAAACCCGCAAAGGTTGCCGCCCTGATGGCGCAGTGGCTGGTCAACGGCTGGTGTCGTGAGACGATCTTCAACCTCAAACTGCCGATGAAAAAACGCTACGAAGAGGTGTCGCAAAACCTGGCTTACATTCAGGCTCAGCTTGACGAGCATGGCGTAAATGCCCAGATTCAGGCGCGTCAGCTGTACCATGATCGTGAAGAAGTAACCGTACACGTGCGCCGTCTGTGGGCTGCCGTCGGTGGTCGTCGCGACGAGCGATAAGTTAACATTGCAGGCCGGATGAAGCGTCAACGTCTTATTCGGCCTGAATTGTTTCAATCAGCGGCGTATCTGAAACGATATGCGTCACGTCATCCAGATGCCCAATCCGGGCCTCCCCCGAACGATTAAACTTACTTTTATCGATCAGCAATAAAGATTGTGCTGAGCGCTTAAGCAGAATGGACTTGAAGTCGGCGTTGGTGGCATTGGAGTCCCAGAGCGCACCGTCGTTGTCGATCCCCTCACAGGAAAAAATAAACAGGTCAATCTCAAGAGATTTGAGCTGCGAGATGAGCGAGGAGTTAACGTAGCAACCGTATTTTCGCTCAAGGCGACCGCCGGAGCTGATGAGTTGAATGTGTTCACGCTTAGCCAATTCCTGGCAAATGGGCTGGCTGTTGGTAAAAACGTGAATGTTGATGTCCGGTAGCTGTCGCGCCAGGTACCAGCATGTTGAGCTGGCGTCTAAGGCTATCACCATACCTTCTTCGATCCATGCCAGCGCTTCGCGGGCAATATCCGCTTTGTGGGCATAGTGGCTTTTGAGTCGCATATGAAACGGATCGCCGCTGTCCTTGTTTTCCCGGTGAATAACTTTCGCCCGCCCGTGATTACGTAGCACTTTTCCCTGGGTCTGTAACTCACTGAGATCGCGGCGGATGGTCTCTTTGCTGACGTTCAGTTGCAACGCCAGAGCTTCGGTTGTCAGGCTTTTATGGTTAGTAAGCAGATCTACGATTGCCTGCTGGCGCGCCGCTTTCATGTTCTGATCCTCATTATATGATGAATGCCCGTACCAGACGGGCATTCTGACCAGAGATTACGGCGTTACCCCTTTTTTTAAAAGAATATTCCCGTACTTTGCCCGCTCTCCTGTGATAACGATCGCAAACGCCTTTTGTGCGCGTTCATAGAAGGCGTAGCGATCAATACGCGTAATGTCCGGGCAAGGGGTCTGTAGTGAAAGCGCCTGACGGTAGCGAGCCTCGACGTCAGGATCGAGGGCGTCTCCTTCAACAGCGGCCATCATCACCAGCGGTGGGGCATAGCTGTCCAGTTCAAAGAGTGGAATAACCGCCTGCAGCAGGTCGCTGACTATCAGGCCGTCAGCGCGAATAACCTGCGGCCCCATGCTGTGGGCCGGGAAGTGGGCATCGGAAAAGATAATCTCATCGCCGTGGCCCATTTCAGCCAGCACCTTCAGCAGGTCGGGCGAAATTAAGGGAGATATCGTTTTGAGCATGTTACTCGACTCCTGTGAGTTCGGATTCGGTTTGCGGATAAAAGTAACGGTACTGATACCGCACCTGCGCGCGCGCCTGTTCGGGAGAGGTAAATTCCCCGATGCCTGACCAGGCAAACATCGCGGCGCCCGCTACGGTGGTTTCGGCATCATCCAGCACTTTGACCGGGATTTTGAGCACGTTCGCTTTGATCTGATTCCACAATGCGTTGCGGCTTCCCCCGCCAACCAAAAGCAGCTCTGTCGCCTGGAAGTGACCGATTTTTTCCAGCGTGTGCAGATTTCGCTGCAGTTGTTCTGTCAGACCTTCCAGCGCGGCGCGATAGAAGTGTCCGCGGGTAGTATTGAGGGTGACGCCTTGCCAGCCCGCATTTTGACAGGCCAGCAGGTCGCAGTGCATCTTCACGCCTTCGGCACCTGCCGGGATTGCCCTGGCTTCGTCAATCAGGGTTTGCCATGGGGTATCAGCAGTCCACAACAACTTGCGTACCCATTCGAGGACACCGGAAGCCAGCCACTGCATACCGGGATTATTCAGTCCGGGCTGGCTATCCAGTTCACAGGTTGAACCCGCATAATGGCTAAGCTGGGAGGTATCCACCTGCGCGCTGCGCACCATCAGAATTTCCCATGTACCGGAGGAGAGCACCGGTTCATTTGGCTGGGCTCCAGCGCCAAATAGCGCAAACTGCGTGTCGTGTCCGGCAGATATGACCGGAATACCCGCCTTAAGCCCAAGCAGGCTGGCGGCCTCCTGTTGCAGAACGCCTATCTGTTCTCCCGCTTCAACCAAACGTGGGAACAGACGGCGCGGTATACCCGTTGCCTGTAAGATGTCATGACTAAAATCGCGCTGCTGGATGTCCAGCATCTGGCTGGTGCCCGCCATGGTGATATCGGTAGTGAACTCGCCGGTTAAACGGTGGTTAATGAGCGACGAGATGAATAGCCAGGCGTGCGCCTGTTCCAGTAGTTGCGGATGGTTTTCTTTTAGCCAAACCAGTTTATACAGTGTGTTGAAGCTAAACGCGCCGACGCCGGAAATTTCCTGCAGCTGCTGCGGTGACATGTAGCGGTGGATATTCTCCATTACCGCCGTGGTGCGTGGGCATTTCCAGCTGATCACCGGATAGAGTTGTTTGCCATTTTTATCAACCAACGCGCCGTCTACGCCAAAGGTGGTGACGGCGATCGCACGAACCTGGCAGGCGGCCAGTTGCGCAGAGAGCCGCTGACTGCAGTCGGCAAAACGTTGCAGAATGGCCTCCAGCGACCACTGATGCCAGGTGCTGTTTTCAGCAGCGATGTCACTGGCGTTTGGGGTCGACGCACGAGCGACAATCTTTCCCTGTCGGTCAACGGCGATAGCCCGTACGTTGGTCGCGCCACAGTCGAGGACCAGGATAACGTCTTGTTTCATAAAAACTCCTGAAACGTTGCCGGATGATGGGGTTAAAGCCGTATCCGGCCTACAAAAGCCACTGCTGTAAGGCCCGGTAAGCTTGCGCCACCGGGCTGAGTCGCATTAACGCTTATAAAGCGGGCCATAGTTCTGGCAGGCGCGGTAATCCTGGCCTTCAGTGTCCATACCATGGGCAGCCCAGGAGGAAGGACGGTAAATTTTCTCATCGATCACGTTGTGCATACACACCGGGATACGCAGCATGGCGGCAAGAGTGATAAAGTCCGCACCCACGTGACCAATCGTCAGTACGCCGTGGTTTGCGCCCCAGTTAGCCATCACGGAATAGACATCGCTGAATGGACCTTTACCGGTTAAGCGCGGGGCAAACCAGGTGGTCGGCCAGGTGGAGTTGGTGCGCGCATCAAGCTGGTCATGCATGTCTTTCGGCAATTCTACGCTCCAACCTTCGGCGATTTGCAGCACCGGTCCCAGGCCCTTGATGATGTTGATGCGGGTCATGGTGAACGGCACGCCGCCTTCGGTCAGGAAGCGAGAAGAGTAGCCGCCCCCACGGAAGTATTCGTGAATAGCAGGACACCATTCGGTTGCCGCCAGGCAATCATCCGCTTCTTTCTGCGAGATTTCCCAGTGCGGTTTCATGGTTGGTTTCCCTTCGCCGTCGCGCTGTTTGCAGGAGCCGTCCAGCGCTGCGGATCCGGAGTTAATCAGGTGAATGATGCCGTGCTCAGCAAGGCCGGTCAGCGGTTTACCCGTGACGCGTTCAACCGCCTCTGGCGACCAGTAGGTACGCACATCGGCAAAGACCTGCGCCGTGCCAGTAAGTTGATGACCGAACAGCATCGCTACGCCGTTCAGGCTGTCATTTTCGGTGGCGACAACAAACGGTTCACGTATCCCATTCCAGTCAAAAGAGCTGTTGAGCAACGCTTCGGCGGTGTCACCATTCGGATATTGATCCGTCCAGTGACGTTGACCCTGAAAGCCTGCGGCAATCGCGTTGTAACCCAGAGATTCTTCGACCAGACCTTTGTCTGCCAGCTTCTGGTTACCCTGCATCATGTCGCGAATGCACATGGCCATCAGCAGACTCTCTTTCAGCACCGCGCGGCTCTGTTCTGCATTGCGTTTATATTGCTGCGCGTTCTGATCCTCGCCGTAGCGGAAGTTTTTGTCCGCCCACGCCAGCGCCATTTCCAGCTCGGTTTCATCATATATTTTCTGGTCAATACGACGACGCAACTCGGTCATATCCACCGCCTGCACCTTCATGCCCAGCCAGGATTCAAAGAAGTTATGGTCGACGATAGAACCTGCAATACCCATAGACACGCCACCGACAGACAGATAGCTTTTGCCTTTCATATTGGCAACGGCTAAGCCCGCGCGGGCAAAGCGCAGCAGTTTTTCTTCAACATCAGCAGGAATCGAGGTGTCGTCCGCGTCTTGTACGTCATGACCATAAATGGAGAACGCAGGAAGACCTTTCTGGTTGTGGGCTGCCAACGCGGCCGCCAGATAAACGGCCCCCGGACGTTCCGTGCCGTTGAAGCCCCAGATAGCTTTCGGGCGCATCGGGTCCATGTCGATGGTTTCGCTCCCATAGCACCAGCATGGGGTAACGGTAATTGTCACGCCCACGTTTTGACTGCTGAATTTTTCTTCACAAGCGGCAGATTCAGCCATCCCGGCGATGCAGGTGTCGGCAACCACACATTCAATTTGTGCGCCACAGGCATGCCGAAGTTTTTCCGTGATCAGCGTGGCGGTGGCTTTAGCCATATTCATGGTTTGTTCTTCGAGGGACTCACGTACACCCATACGACGTCCGTCAATAACCGGGCGAATACCAATTTTTGGTAAGCTGATTTTTTTCATCACAGATTCCTCACGTTATTCGGATAAATATTTAGTTGGCTGCCGTTTGTGAGCGGAAGCGGGCAAAAATAAAGATGATGGCGAAGCAAAGTGCTGGGACCAGTTCTGCTGTAGGGATATTGCCAGCGGCGTCGCTGACAAAACCCATTACAGGCGTCACAATGCCGCCGCCAATAATGGTCATGACAATAAAAGACGAGCCGTATTTAGTGTCCTGTCCCAGGTTTTTGATCCCCAAAGAGAAAATGGTTGGATACTGAATCGACATAAATGCGCTGCATAACGTCAGAGCCAACAGGCCGATTTGACCACCGGTGAAGGCGGAAATCAGGCACAAGACCATGGCGAGCAGGGCATAAGCGGCCAGCACTTTATGCGGCGCGAAGCGGCTGATAAGCCATGTGCCGGAGAAACGACCGATAAAAAAGCACACCATGGTGCCGGTCAGATAGTTAGCGGCGAAACCTGGGGTCATGCCAGGGATCTCTTCGATAGCGTAACGGATCAGGTAGCTCCAGCAGGCAGTTTGCGCGCCGACGTAGCAGAATTGCGCCAGCACAGCCCAACGCCAGTGACGAATACGCACCAGACGGGAAAGGGATGCGGAGAATGAACTCTGAGCGTTGTCACTGTGGTCGTCACTTTGCAGGGTCGGAAATTTTGTAAACATAATCAGCAGGGCGACCAGTAAAACGACCGCGACGATGATCATATAAGGGGTTTGTACCGATAAAACCAGGCTGTGCTTGTAGGCACTCAGTTGTTCCGGAGCCATTTTATCGAGTACGTCCTGAGATTGATGCGGCACATTAGACAAAATAAGACTTTGCCCAAAAACGACCGCAATAATGGCACCAAATGAGTTAAAAGTTTGTGCCAGATTGAGTCGGAAGTGGCCGCCGCTTTCCGGGCCCAGTACCGTTACAAACGGGTTGGCTGCAGTTTCAAGGCAACCTAAACCAGCAGCGATAATAAATAAACCAATCAGGAACAGGGTGTAATTCATTACCTCGGCTGCGGGCCAGAATAATGCCGCGCCGACGGCGTATAAAAATAGTCCGGTAATAATCCCTGCTTTGTAACTTAATTTTTTCATCAGGATCCCTGCCGGGATTGGAATGATGAAATAACCAAAATAAAAAGCAGATTGAATCAGGCCAGCTTGAAAGTTAGTCAGTGTAAAAGCTTGCTGAAACTGTGGTAATAAGATGTCATTAAGATTATTAGCAACAGCCCAAAGAAAAAACAGAGAGCAGAGTAACGCGAAGGGAATGACATAATTTTTTGTCTGCCCCCGGTCTACTGCACGAAAACTTTGCGTTTGTATTGATGTGTTTCCCATAGCATCCTCATCAGTTCATAAGCATGTTCAACAGCTTAAGAGTAAGGCGGGTGATTTCACCAACCTGCTAATCCAGGTGAGTTCCGGTAATCTGCCAGCCAGAATTGGCCTTCACAAATGAACTCATGAATTCATTTTCAAATAAAAAACGGCTATTAATATGATGACGGTCACACTTATGCTCAGGGCGCGAGTTTATGTGATTATCATCACTTTAATTTCTGTAAAATAATGACCGTTTGAGAAATAAGTTATTAAAACCCACAGAGTAAATGCCCGAATTAATTAGTTGGGAAGAAAACGGGCAGCTTTAACAAATTATTCGCAAATGACCGTTTTATAATGCTTTCATTAAGAACGGACATTTTTACAATATGATATTTATCCTGCTTTTTTTTTATTCTGTGTTATTAGTTGATGAAGGTCACAAAATCCAGTGCTAAAAATTCCCTTCTCTTTATTCAGCATGATGATAGTTAGCAAATAGCCGCCTAATTCAACAGAGCGCCGAGGTATTAGCAATGTTCTGTTGTCGCATTTTGACTCACTGAGAGAGGTAAGTAATGGAACGAAATACGCTGGCACGGCAGATTATCGATACCTGCCTGGAAATGACCCGTCTGGGGTTGAATCAGGGGACTGCGGGTAACGTAAGCGTGCGCTTTCAGGACGGGATGTTAATTACCCCGACGGGCATTCCATATGAAAAACTCACTGAATCCCACATTGTCTATATCAATGCTGAGGGACAGCACGAAGAAGGGAAGTTACCTTCCAGCGAGTGGCGGTTCCATATGGCAGCCTATCAAACACGTCCGGATGCTCAGGCGGTGGTTCATAACCACGCCGTACATTGCACGGCTGTTTCTATTCTCAATCGTCCAATCCCGGCAATCCATTACATGATTGCGGCGGCGGGGGGAAACTCTATTCCGTGTGCGCCTTATGCGACGTTTGGCACACGAGAGCTGTCAGAGCACGTTGCGGTAGCGTTGAAAAACCGTAAAGCGACGCTGTTGCAACATCATGGTCTGATCGCTTGTGAAGAAAATCTGGAAAAAGCTCTGTGGTTAGCCCATGAAGTGGAAGTGCTGGCGCAGCTTTATCTCAGTACGCTGGCGATCACCGATCCGGTTCCAGTGCTGGACGACGAGGCTATCGCTATTGTGCTGGAAAAATTCAAAACATATGGATTGCGTATTGAAGAATAGGAGATAAATACGATGGCGAACAGAATGATTCTGAACGAAACGGCATGGTTTGGCCGGGGAGCTGTTGGCGCATTAACCGATGAAGTTATCCGTCGCGGTTATCGCAAAGCGTTGATTGTGACAGATAAAAATCTGCTGCAGTGCGGCGTTGTCGATAAGGTGACTTCCCGAATGGATGCTGCAGGTCTGGCATGGGAAATCTATGCTGGCGTTATTCCTAATCCAACCATTGCAGTGGTGCAGGAAGGATTGGGGGTTTTTCAGCGAAGTGGCGCAGACTATCTGATTGCCATCGGCGGAGGCTCCCCGCAGGATACCTGTAAGGCGATTGGCATTATCAATAATAATCCTGAGTTTGCCGATGTACGCAGCCTTGAAGGGTTATCACCGACGCGTAGCCCGAGTGTGCCGGTTATGGCTATCCCAACCACCGCGGGAACGGCGGCAGAAGTGACCATTAACTATGTGATCACTGACGAAGAAAATCGGCGTAAGTTTGTTTGTGTTGATCCACATGACATCCCACAGGTGGCGTTCATCGATGCTGACATGATGGACGGCATGCCTGCTGCGTTAAAAGCCGCGACCGGCGTGGATGCACTGACGCATGCTATTGAAGGATACATCACGCGGGCGGCGTGGGCGTTGACCGATGCGCTGCACATCAAAGCCATTGAAATTATTGCCGGGGCATTACGCGGTTCGGTTGCAGGTGAGAGCCAGGCAGGTGAAGCAATGGCGCTGGGCCAGTACGTAGCCGGGATGGGCTTTTCAAACGTCGGTCTGGGGCTAGTGCATGGCATGGCACATCCGTTAGGTGCGTTTTATAACACGCCGCATGGCGTAGCGAATGCTATTTTGCTGCCGCACGTGATGCACTACAACGCCGAATTCACCGGAGATAAATTCCGCGATATCGCCCGGGTGATGGGGGTTAAGGTTGAAGGATTAACGTTGACAGAAGCGCGGAAAGCAGCAGTGGATGCCGTCTTTGCGCTTAACCGCGATGTAGGGATCCCCCTGCACTTACGCGACGTTGGTGTACGTAAAGAGGATATACCTGCGCTGGCGCAAGCGGCATTAGACGATGTTTGTACCGGTGGAAACCCGCGTGAAGCGAGTCTTGGTGATATCGTCGAGCTGTACCATACTGCCTGGTAATCACCTGGCGTTTATCTGGCCTACAGGGGGACGATAAGTAGGCCGGATAAGCGCAGCGCCATCCGGCAATAAGACTACCGCGCTAGCCGTAGCTGTTGTAGGTTTCCATCGATATGTAAGTCCGTTTGCAGCCGTGCGATATCACGACACAGAAACGCCATCTCGTGGTGTATCTCCAGTTTCTTGCGCCACTTCTCCGGTACCTCATCAAGATGCGTGTAAATCCCTTCCAGATGCTGAAACTGAACGAGTAGCTGGGTCGCACTTTTCGGACCAATGCCCGCGACACCGGGCACTTTTGAGCTGCTTATTCCTGCCAGTCCCCAGTAGTCCGGCAATTGTTGCGGAAGCACTCCGAACTCTTTCTCAATGAATGGGGCATCCAGCCAGCGCTTCTGGAAGTAGTCGCGAATGCGCAGCGTAGGGGAGAGCAACTGGCAATAGCCTTTATCAGTGGAGACAATCGTGGCCTGGTGCCCGGCTTGAGTCACCTTTACCGCCAGTGTGGCGGCTAAATCATCGGCCTCATTACCGCTCGACACCCAGCAGCAGACGCCACGCTGTTCAAAAGCGGCCCGTAAGGCGGGCATTTCCTGGTGCAATTCATCAGGCATCGGCGGGCGGCCGGCTTTATAGTCAGGCAATCGTTGATGACGCCAGCCGCTGTTGCGCGCTTCGTCATCAAATACCGCCACGGCGTGGGTAGGCTGACTGTGCACAATCAGCTGATCGAGCGCGTGCTGACACGTCTCCACGCAGGGTGAACCCTGTACGGCGTGAATGCGGCGGATAAGATTCAGTGCATCGACAATGAGCAGGTGGACGGCCACAGTGTTCTCCCTAACAAATCAGTCTGTAGGGTAACATTCACGGCGGGTGGAGGCGAATAGTTGGCAGCAAAACAGGAAGAGGCCTCGCAAAAGAGACCTCTTCAGGGGACTTAATCGCAGGTGACAATCTTCATTGCCAGACCGCCGCGAGAGGTTTCGCGGTATTTGGCGTTCATGTCTTTACCGGTTTCGTACATGGTCTCGATAACTTTGTCGAGGCACACGCGCGGCTCACTGGTACGGCGCAGCGCCATACGTGCGGCGTTAACCGCTTTCACGGACGCAATCGCGTTACGCTCAATGCACGGTACCTGTACCTGGCCGGCAACCGGATCGCAGGTCAGACCCAGGTTGTGTTCCATACCGATTTCCGCCGCGATGCACACCTGCATTGGGCTACCGCCAAGCAGTTCAGCCAGACCGGCCGCTGCCATGGAGCAGGCTACGCCGACTTCACCCTGACAGCCAACTTCGGCGCCAGAGATAGAGGCGTTCATCTTGTACAGTGAACCAATGGCGCTCGCGACCAGCATGTAGCGTGCCAGCGAGTTAGCGTTCACTTCGCGGATAAACTTGTCGTAGTAAGCCAGCACGGCAGGAACAATCCCGCATGCACCGTTAGTTGGCGCAGTGACTACGCGTCCACCGGCTGCGTTTTCTTCATTTACGGCCAGTGCGAACATGTTGATCCAGTCAACAACCGCCATCGGATCAGTGGTGGTTTTATCGCTACTAACCAGCATACGACGCAGCGCCGCCGCACGACGTGGAACGCGCAGTTTGCCCGGCAATACGCCTTCGGTGGTGATGCCGCGCTCAATGCCGCTGCGCATGACTTCCCAAACGTTGGCAAAGTGTTGTTCCAGCTCTTCTTTGCTGTGCAGCGCCAGTTCGTTTTGCATCATCAGACCGGAAAGCGACAGGCCGGTTTCCTGGCAATGACGTTGTAAATCAGCCGCAGATTTATACGGATACGGCACGTTTACCGGAGAGTTATTCGGTAAACCAAAATGTTCTTCATCAACGATGAACCCACCGCCAATGGAATAGTATGTCTGGCTGTAAATGGCTTTTTCGCCTGCCAGTGCGGTAATACGCATCCCGTTTTCGTGTAGAGACAAATTGTCCGTATGGAAGTTCATGCACTTGTCGACCGGGAATTCGACCTCATGTTGGCCGTCCGCCAGTAGCAAACGTCCATGAGTATTCACATCCTGGATAAAGGCCGGGATGGCATCAATATCGACGGTATCCGGCAGATTACCCGCCAGGCCCATAATAATCGCGATGTCGGTATGGTGACCTTTCCCCGTCAGAGACAAGGAGCCATAGACATCAACCACTACGCGGGTTACGTCAGTGAGAATTCCGCGTGCAATCAGGTCATCCGTGAATTGTTTGCCTGCTTTCATCGGGCCAACAGTATGGGAGCTGGAAGGGCCAATGCCGATTTTGAAAATATCGAATACGCTAATCATGAGGCGTCCATTGTGTATCGAGGTGCGCCGCCCCAAGGAGCGGCGCAGGGGAATTAACTGAACAGAGAGTAGAAAATAGCGGAGATAGCGATCAGGCCCATAATGACAACGAAGACGTTGCTGATATGGCCGCTGTACTTACGCATTGCCGGTACTTTCTGAATGGCATACATCGGCATCAGGAACAGAATCATCGCGATGATTGGGCCACCCAGGGTCTCAATCATACCGAGGATGCTCGGGTTCAGCGTTGCCACAATCCAGGTGGTGACCAGCATGAACAGCGCAGTGATTTTGTTCAGTTTGTTGATTTCGATGGATTTGCCTTTACCACGCAGAGACTTAATCACCATACCGTTGAAACCTTCACGCGCGCCCAGGTAGTGGCCGAGGAAGGATTTGGTGATAGCGATAATCGCGATGATCGGTGCCATCCAGGCAATGATCGGTGCGTTAAAGTGGTTCGCCAGGTAAGACAGGATAGAGATGTTCTGCTCTTTCGCCGCAGCCAGATCCGCCGGGGTCAGGCTGAATACGCAGCTGAAGACGAAGAACATAACGGTCAGTACCATCATGATGTGAGCGAATGCCAGAATCTTGGAGCATTTCTTCTCAGCTTCATCACCGTATTCTTCACGTTTCGCCACGGCGAAAGAGGAGATGATCGGTGAGTGGTTGAAGGAGAACACCATTACCGGAATTGCCAGCCACAGGGTCAACAGCAGACCGTTGCCGGTGGTTGCTGCAGAGTCAAAGGACAGGGTTTCCAGAACCGCGCCGCTCCACTGAGGGATCAGGTACAGCGCCAGCAGCATCAGGGCTGCAACGAACGGGAATACCAGGATGCTCATCGCTTTCACGATCATCTGCTCGCCGAAACGCACGATGGTCATCATGCCGACAATCAGGATCAGAGACAGAATTGCGCGCGGTGGCGGCGTAATGGCCAACTGGTGGGTCAGGAAGCTTTCCACGGTATTGGTGATTGCTACGCTGTAAACCAACAGAATCGGGTAGATAGCGAAGAAATAGAGCAGAGTAATCAGTTTACCCGCGCCAACACCGAAGTGTTCTTCTACTACTTCAGTGATGTCTTCACCCGGATTTTTACCGGACAGCACAAAGCGAGTCAGGCCGCGGTGTGCAAAGAAGGTCATCGGGAAAGCAAGGATCGCCATGATGATCAGCGGAATCATACCGCCTACGCCTGCGTTGATTGGCAGGAACAATACACCCGCGCCAATCGCCGTGCCGTAAAGGCCCAGCATCCACATGGTGTCTGTCTTGCGCCATGCGCTGCGGGTCTGGCCCGTAACGATAGTGCTGGTTTGAGTGTTTTCCATCTATTTCTCCTGGAGGAAGCTTAAAAAGTCGGGTTTTGGGTCAATCCAATGAAAAAGAACCCGACTGTAAATCAAAATTCGTTGAGCGATTTTTTATGTAATTTTTCGCCGTAATAATTTGCGGGCGGAAAGATACATTTAAGTAATGAATCTATCAGTGATCGCGATCTCAAATGCAATAATCCACCTTTTATGTGGATAAATTTGGACCATTAAGCTGTTAAAAAATAGTCAAAGCGAATTTACTGGCGCGAAGGCTAACATTAACGACATATATCATGAAAGCGAAGGTGCGGGGATACGAGGGTTACGCTACAAAAGATGTTGTTTTTAGAGGAATTTAGCGATTGATAATAATTTCCTAAGATAAATCACGGTTGGATTTTGTAGGCAATCGTTTGCCTTGCGTGTCATTTTTAAAGAAAAATCACTGATATCTATATAATGTTCCGAGCTATGTGACTGGTATCACTAAAAAAAGCCGGGTGGCTGATGCGCCAGCCCCGGCTTCGGTATGGACAAAATTGTCACCGCAAAAGCGACTGCTCGCGGATGTAGGTGGTCAGGCGCTAATCTCGTAGCAAGGGATATACGCAGAGCCTGGTAACTTCATGCGATGCTGTGCGACAAAGCCCTGCAGGAGATCGTCCATGCGGCGCATCATTTCGCGGTCGCCGTGGATTTTATACGGGCCAAACTCTTCAATGGCGCGGATCCCAACTTCCTTCACGTTACCCGCCACAATCCCCGAGAATGCACGGCGCAGGTCGGCCGCCAGTACTTCAACGGGCTGATCCGGGTACAGCTTCAGGTTAGCCATGTTTTCATGGGACGGCTCGAACGGCATCTGCAAATCAGGTGCAATACGAATCGACCAGTTAAAGCTATAGGCATCACCGGTATCGCGGCGGTTCTCTTTCACCAGCGGCATCGCTTTTTTCATCAGGCGCGCCACTTCCGCAGCGTCGTCAATGATAATGCGATAGTGGCGACGCGCGTCTTCTCCCAGCGTGTGCACAATAAATTCGTCCAGCACGCGGAAGTAGTCGGCGCTCTCTTTTGGTCCGGTCAGGATCAGCGGCAACACCTGATCTTTGTTCGCCGGGTTCATCAGGATCCCCAGCAGATACAACAGCTCTTCTGCTGTCCCTACGCCGCCCGGGAAGATGATAATACCGTGGGCGATGCGTACGAATGCTTCCAGACGTTTTTCAATGTCCGGCATGATGATCAGTTCGTTAACCAGCGGGTTAGGTGGCTCAGCGGCAATGATTGACGGTTCGGTCATGCCAATAAAGCGGCTGTCTTTGTATCGCTGCTGGGCGTGACCGACAGCAGCGCCTTTCATTGGCGCTTCCATCGCCCCCGGACCGCAGCCGGTGCAGATGTTCAGTTCGCGCAGGCCTAACTGGGTGCCGACGCGACGAGCGTACAGGTACTCATTTTCGTTGATTGAGTGACCGCCCCAGCAGACGACCATATTAGGCGCTTCACCAACGTGTAGCGCGCGGGCATTACGCAGGATCGAGAATACCAGGTTGGTAATATGCACCGAGCTTTCGAGATCCAGATGCTGAAAACGGCCGGCGTTATGGATTTGGCCATTGACGAACAGAATGTCGCGCAGCACGGCGAACAGGTTGGCCTGCAGCGCGCGAATAATGCGTCCATCAACAAACGCATCTTCAGGCGGGTTGATCAGTTCCAGCTTCACGCCCCGTTCGCGGCGCAGCACGTTTATGTCGAAACTTTCAAAGCGTGACAGCAGCTCTTTGCTGTTGTCGGTCAAACTGCCGGAGTTCAGAACGGCAAGCGAACAGTTACGAAACAGTTGATACAGGTCGCTGCTGGCCGTGCGTTTAAGCAATTCGACTTCCAGCTGCGACAACATGTCCATTGAGCCAAGTGGGCTAATATGTGTAATCAAGTAAACTCCTTACGGGACGAGAGACATCATCCTCTATTGATTACAATAGCCCTGGCTTATGACCTTTCACAACCTTGCGCGCGGAATTCGACACGCAAAATTGAGAAAAAAGATTACTGACGTACCAGACGACCGGTTGCCGGAGTGAAATCGGTGTTAGTGCGCCATGGGTTAATGTCCAGGCCGCCACGTCGCGTGTAGCGCGCGTAGACGCTCAGTTTCTCCGGCTGGCAGAAGCGCAGAATGTCATTGAAAATGCGTTCCACGCACTGTTCATGAAACTCATTATGGTGGCGGAAGGAGACCAGGTAACGCAGCAGCTTCTCTCTGTCGATTTTACGTCCGCGATACTGAATTTGTATGGAGCCCCAGTCTGGCTGGTGTGTGATTAAACAGTTGGACTTCAGCAGATGGCTGACCAGCGTCTCTTCCACCGCTTTTTCACCGCTTACGGCATTTTCCAGATACTCAGTGCTGAACTGGTAGTTATCGATGACGATATCCTGATTGTCGATACAGGTGCCGTTAAAGTGGGCTATCGGCTGCCCTTCCATTTCGTCAAGGCGGAACAGCGCCACGCTGACATGGCCCTGAGCACAGGCGCGCAGGTCGTTTTCCAGCGTCTGGCGTACCGCTTCCCAGGAGTCAAAACGGGTCTGGTTAAAACTGTTCAGGTAAAGCTTAAAGCTTTTCGATTCAATCAGGTTGACGCTGGTGTAATCCAGTTCTACATGACCGACCGCGACCTGTGGTAAACCGTTGGCATTCAACCATGACAACTCATACAGCGTCCAGATATCGGCACCGTGAAAAGGCAGATTGTCAGCTTTTAAATCCAACGGATCGCGATTCAGGCTGCGTGGCACGCCCTGAAGCAGGCTGGCATCGTAATTATCCCGGTAATCTGTTGATTTACCGAGAGTCAGGCCGTCAAGCGCCTGATGATTTTCATAAGAGGACATGTTTCACCGTCATAAACCAGATACACTATGCGACAAGTGTATCCTGGCTTTTGTGAAGAGAGAAATCAGTGGACGAATTGACAGCGCAGGCGTTAACAGCCTTTACGACGCGTTATTGCGACGCGTGGCATGAGAAAAATGACAGCTGGCCGCTCAGCGAAGAGCTGTATGGCGTACCCTCTCCGTGTATCATTTCTTCCACAGGCGATGCGGTTTTCTGGCAACCACAGCCTTTTGTTGGCGAAGAAAACGTCAGTGCGGTTGAACGCGCTTTTGATATTGTGATACAACCTGCCATTCACGCTTTTTATACCACTCAGTTTGCCGGGGACATGCACGCACAATTTGCGGATGAGAAACTTACTCTTCTGCAAACCTGGTCTGAAGATGACTTCAGACGCGTACAGGAAAACCTGATTGGCCACTTGGTTACGCAAAAACGCCTTAAGCTCTCTCCTACGCTTTTTATTGCCACACAGGACAATGAGCTTGACGTCATTTCGGTGTGCAATCTGTCCGGTGAAGTGTGCAAAGAAACGCTGGGAACCCGTAAACGGACGGTACTTGCGGCCTCACTTGCGGAATTCCTCACTCAACTTAAGCCAGTTCTGTAATCCAGTTTACTCTGAACCTTGTGAGAGATCTCTTACAAACCCTGTAGGACATTGTCAGATAATGAGTGAAGACTTAACGAATGGGTAAAAATTTAATTCCTTATTATTCATGTTGTTAATGTTTTATTTTCCGCTTTCATACGAAAATAATCTTAAGGGTATGTCTATAAGCGTCTTGTAAGATAAGGCGAAACAGGCGATTCTATACCTGTCGACAAGGAGTCGTACAACGAAGAGAACATCAGGATGATGGCTTTTCGGCAGGACACACCAGGACGGTGTTGCAAGGACAGGCTTCAGGACGAAGCAAAGAGGAAAACGCTGGATGCGTTAAAGGACACCTCCAGGATGGAGAATGAGAGCCGGTCAGGATGTTCGGCGGGTCAGGATGGCCAGGACACTTCAGGATGAAGTTTTCATATCGGGGTGATGTGAGCAGGATGCAAAAGTTCAGGATGAACGCGGTCGCAAGACCACAGGAAAAGTTGTCACGGATGAGCAGGGAGCACTAAAAGTAGCTGGAATGCTGCGAAACGAACCGGGAGCACTGTTTTTACAGTGCTCCCTTTTTTTATTTCCCTTCACTAGTGCTATTCTTCGCGCCAGATTTTTTCATCATTGAGGTTAATTTCATGACGACTCATGACCGTGTGCGCCAGCAGTTACACACGCTTGAAGCGCTACTGCGTGAACATCATCACTGGCGGATGGATGAGCCCGCAGAGCATCTGTTTACCAGCACGCAGCCTTTTTGTATGGATACCATGGAGCCGGTTGAGTGGCTGCAATGGGTATTGATTCCGCGCATGCATATGCTGCTCGATAACGCGCAGCCGCTTCCGCAGGCTTTTGCTGTCGCACCGTATTACGAAATGGCGTTGGCTGCCGATCACCCACAACGCGAAATTCTCCTGGCGGCATTGCAGGAGCTGGATGCGCTGTTTACCAGTGATAACGCCTGATGCTGGAGATTCTCTATCAGGACGAATGGCTGGTTGCAGTCAATAAACCATCTGGCTGGTTGGTTCACCGCAGTTGGCTCGACCGGGATGAAAAAGTGGTGGTGATGCAAACGGTGCGCGACCAGATTGGTCAGCACGTTTTTACCGCCCATCGACTCGACAGACCAACCTCCGGCGTACTTCTGATGGGGCTATCCAGCGAAGCCGGACGGTTGCTGTCCCAGCAGTTTGAACAGCATAAAATTCACAAGCGCTATCATGCGATTGTGCGTGGCTGGTTGATGGATGAGGCCGTGCTGGATTACCCGTTGGTAGAAGAGCTGGATAAGATCGCCGATAAGTTTGCCCGTGATGATAAAGGCCCGCAGCCTGCCGTCACTCATTATCGCGGCCTGGCAACGGTAGAAATGCCGGTGGCGACCGGACGTTATCCGACCACCCGTTATGGACTGGTGGAGCTGGATCCTAAAACCGGTCGAAAACACCAGCTCAGACGCCATCTGGCGCACTTGCGCCATCCGATTATTGGCGACAGCAAGCACGGTGATTTACGGCAAAACCGCAGCGCCGCGGAGCATTTCGGTTGTCAGCGATTAATGCTGCATGCCAGCCAGCTTGCGCTGACCCATCCTTTCACCGGCGAACCGCTGGTTATTCGCGCCGGGCTGGATGACGTCTGGATGCAGGCATTGTCACAATTTGGCTGGCGTGGACTTCTCCCTGAGAATGAAAGGGTTGAGTTCGT
Source organism: Citrobacter meridianamericanus (assembly GCF_041320245.1). Lineage (NCBI taxonomy): Bacteria > Pseudomonadati > Pseudomonadota > Gammaproteobacteria > Enterobacterales > Enterobacteriaceae > Citrobacter > Citrobacter meridianamericanus. The sequence continues at coordinate 1,138,213 of NZ_CP101036.1, forward strand.
CGAGCGGTCAGGTCAGGATGAGCAGATAGATTCTTAAGTCCCAGGAGATTACGGTTATGGCGGAAATTGGAATTTTTGTCGGCACGATGTACGGAAACGCACTGCTGGTTGCTGAAGAGGCCGAGGCAATTTTGACGGCACAGGGTCATAAAGCCACGGTGTTTGAAGATCCGGAGCTCAGCGACTGGCAGGTATATCAGGATAAATATGTGCTGGTGGTGACCTCAACGACCGGGCAGGGCGATCTGCCCGATAGCATCGTGCCGCTGTTTCAGGGGATCAAAGATAATCTCGGTTTCCAGCCAAATCTGCATTACGGAGTCATTGCGCTGGGCGACAGCAGCTACGTTAATTTCTGCAATGGTGGCAAACAGTTTGATGCGCTGTTACAGGAGCAAAGCGCACAGCGCGTGGGTGAAATGTTGCTGATTGACGCCAGCGAACATCCTGAACCAGAAAGCGAATCCAACCCCTGGGTAGAAAACTGGGGAACCTTGCTCAAATAATCTCTCGCCCGTACGGGCATACAACCCCCGTTTGAACCGTAGGCCGGGTCAGGCGAAGCCGCCACCCGGCAATAAAACCCCAATTACGTGAACTAACTTCCACTGCTTTGGGCTTATGCCCCAAACAAATTCTTACTGCCTCTCTAATGTTGTGTTCATGCACGGTGAGGGTAAGAGCCACTCCTTCATATACTTTTCCCGTCAGTTCCCGGAAAGGCAGCGAGTCAGAATAAAACGGCCCTGAGCTGTACCAAAACTGCCACACACTAACCTCTCATTCTGATCACCCTACAGGTGCTGTACAGAATGAACTGGCGACAGCCAAGATTCAGGAGTGCAACAATGAGTTCATTAAGTCAGGCGGCGAGCAGCGCGGAAAAACGCACTAACGCTCGCTACTGGATAGTGGTGATGTTGTTTATCGTCACATCCTTTAACTACGGCGATCGCGCCACTTTATCTATTGCCGGTTCGGAGATGGCCAAAGACATTGGCCTGGATGCCGTCGGGATGGGGTACGTCTTCTCCGCATTCTCATGGGCCTATGTTATCGGTCAGATCCCTGGCGGCTGGTTGCTCGACCGCTTCGGTTCAAAACGTGTTTATTTCTGGTCCATCTTTATCTGGTCCATGTTTACCCTGCTGCAGGGCTTCGTCGATATCTTTAGCGGCTTCGGCATTATCGTTGCGCTGTTTACGTTGCGATTCCTTGTCGGTTTAGCTGAAGCACCTTCCTTCCCTGGCAATAGTCGGATAGTTGCGGCATGGTTCCCGGCACAGGAGAGGGGCACGGCAGTCGCAATCTTTAACTCTGCGCAGTACTTTGCCACCGTTATTTTTGCGCCAATCATGGGGTGGCTGACCCACGAAGTGGGCTGGTCGCATGTGTTCTTCTTTATGGGCGGCCTCGGGATTGTTATCAGCTTTATCTGGCTGAAGGTGATTCATGAACCAAACCAGCACCCGGGCGTAAACCAAAAAGAGCTGGAGTACATTGCTGAAGGCGGGGCGCTGATCAACATGGATCAGGCGGCCGCCAAAGCTAAAGTGCCGTTCAGCGTGAAGTGGGGGCAAATCAAACAGCTGCTGGGCTCACGGATGATGATCGGTATTTACATCGGGCAATACTGCATTAACGCGCTGACCTACTTCTTTATCACCTGGTTCCCGGTTTATCTGGTGCAGGCTCGCGGTATGTCGATTTTGAAAGCCGGTTTTGTCGCTTCGGTTCCGGCCATTTGCGGATTTGCAGGCGGCGTGCTCGGGGGCATTATTTCCGACTGGCTGATGCGTCGTACCGGTTCGCTGAATATCGCCCGTAAAACACCAATCGTACTCGGCATGCTGCTGTCGATGGTGATGGTGTTCTGTAACTACGTCAACGTGGAGTGGATGATCATCGGCTTTATGGCGCTGGCCTTCTTCGGCAAAGGTATCGGTGCCCTGGGCTGGGCGGTGATGGCTGATACTGCACCTAAAGAGATCAGCGGTCTGAGCGGCGGTTTGTTCAACATGTTTGGCAACATCTCCGGCATCGTCACGCCAATTGCTATCGGCTACATCGTAGGGACCACCGGCTCGTTTAATGGCGCGTTGATTTACGTCGGGTTGCATGCGCTGATTGCGGTGGTGAGCTATCTGGTGCTGGTGGGTGATATTAAACGTATCGAACTGAAACCTGTCGCAGGACAATGATGATGACAACACAATCAAGCCCCGTTATTACCGATATGAAGGTCATCCCGGTGGCCGGTCATGACAGCATGCTGCTAAATATTGGCGGTGCGCACAATGCATATTTCACCCGCAATATTGTGGTTCTTACCGATAACGCCGGCAATACCGGCGTCGGTGAAGCGCCGGGCGGCGAAGTGATTTATCAGACGCTGGTTGACGCTATTCCGATGGTTTTGGGTCAGGAAGTCGCGCGCCTGAATAAGGTGGTTCAGCAGGTGCACAAAGGTAATCAGGCCGCTGATTTTGACACCTTTGGCAAAGGCGCCTGGACGTTTGAGCTACGGGTAAACGCGGTGGCAGCGCTGGAAGCAGCGCTGCTCGACCTGTTGGGTAAGGCGCTCAACGTACCGGTCTGTGAACTTTTAGGGCCGGGCAAGCAGCGCGATGCGGTCACCGTGCTCGGCTATCTGTTCTACGTGGGCGATCGCACAAAGACCGATTTACCGTATCTGGAAAGCACGCCGGGAAACCATGAGTGGTATCACCTGCGTCACCAGCACGCAATGAATAGCGAAGCCGTGGTACGTCTGGCCCAGGCTTCTCAGGATCGATACGGTTTTAAAGACTTCAAACTCAAAGGCGGTGTACTGCCTGGCGAGCAGGAAATCGACACCGCTCGTGCGCTGAAAAAATGCTTCCCGGATGCGCGTATTACGGTTGATCCCAACGGTGCCTGGTTGCTGGATGAGGCCATCTCCCTGTGTAAAGGCCTGAACGATGTGCTGACCTACGCCGAAGATCCGTGCGGCGCTGAACAGGGCTTTTCCGGGCGCGAAGTGATGGCCGAGTTCCGCCGTGCAACTGGTTTACCGGTAGCAACGAACATGATAGCCACCAACTGGCGTGAGATGGGCCATGCGGTGATGCTGAACTCAGTCGATATTCCGCTGGCCGATCCGCACTTCTGGACCCTTTCCGGCGCGGTACGCGTGGCACAGTTATGCGATGACTGGGGACTGACCTGGGGCTGCCACTCTAACAATCATTTTGATATTTCGCTGGCGATGTTCACCCACGTTGGCGCCGCTGCGCCGGGCACCCCGACGGCTATCGATACCCACTGGATCTGGCAGGAGGGCGATTGCCGTCTGACCAAAAATCCGCTGGAGATTAAGAACGGGAAAATTGCTGTTCCTGAAGCGCCTGGACTGGGCGTAGAGCTGGACTGGGATCAGGTTAACAAGGCTCATGAAGCCTACAAGAGACTGCCCGGTGGTGCGCGTAATGACGCGGGTCCAATGCAGTATCTGATCCCCGGATGGACTTTTGACCGTAAACGTCCCGTTTTCGGCCGCCACTAATTTTGAATAAGGACTTAATGATGAGTGCACAATTTACTACCCCAGTCGTGACCGCGATGCAGGTGATCCCGGTTGCGGGTCATGACAGTATGCTGATGAACCTGAGCGGCGCACATGCTCCATTCTTCACGCGTAATATTGTGATTATCAAAGATAACTCCGGCCACACCGGCGTGGGTGAAATTCCCGGCGGAGAAAAAATCCGCAAAACGCTGGAAGATGCGATCCCGCTGGTGGTAGGCAAAACGTTAGGTGAATACAAAAACGTGCTGAATGCGGTACGCAATACTTTTGCCGATCGTGATGCGGGCGGTCGCGGTTTGCAGACCTTTGATTTACGTACCACTATTCATGTGGTTACCGGGATCGAAGCGGCCATGTTGGATCTGCTGGGTCAGCATTTGGGTGTTAACGTCGCCTCTCTGCTGGGTGACGGACAACAGCGTAGCGAAGTTGAAATGCTGGGTTATCTGTTCTTTGTCGGCAACCGTAAAGCGACGCCGCTGCCGTACCAGAGTCAGCCGGATGAGAAGTGCGACTGGTATCGCCTGCGTCATGAAGAGGCGATGACTCCGGATGCGGTAGTGCGCCTGGCGGAAGCTGCGTATGAGAAGTATGGTTTCAACGACTTTAAACTGAAAGGCGGCGTGCTGGCCGGGGAAGAGGAAGCGGAATCTATCGTTGCGCTGGCGAAGCGTTTCCCGCAGGCCCGCGTGACGCTGGATCCAAACGGCGCGTGGTCGCTAAATGAAGCGATTAAAATTGGTAAGTACCTGAAAGGATCGCTGGCGTATGCGGAAGATCCTTGTGGCGCCGAGCAGGGCTTCTCCGGTCGTGAAGTCATGGCGGAATTCCGTCGTGCCACTGGCCTGCCGACCGCCACCAATATGATCGCCACCGACTGGCGTCAGATGGGGCATACCCTGTCATTGCAGTCAGTGGACATCCCGCTGGCGGACCCGCATTTCTGGACGATGCAGGGTTCTGTCCGCGTGGCGCAGATGTGCCATGAATTCGGGTTAACCTGGGGCTCGCACTCTAACAACCACTTTGATATTTCACTGGCGATGTTTACGCATGTTGCGGCGGCGGCTCCGGGCAAAATTACCGCGATCGATACCCACTGGATCTGGCAGGAAGGTAACCAACGCCTGACCAAAGAGCCGTTTGAGATTAAAGGCGGCATGGTGCAGGTACCGGCAAAACCGGGTCTGGGTGTGGAGCTGGATATGGATCAGGTGATGAAAGCCCACGAGCTGTATCAGCAACATGGGCTGGGGGCGCGTGATGATGCGATGGGCATGCAGTATCTGATCCCTAACTGGACGTTTGATAATAAGCGTCCGTGCATGGTACGCTAAGTGAGCTGGGACCGCTCCCAATTGGTGGGCGGTTTTTCTCCTGGTGTATGCTTAACACAGTCAACATGCGTAAGGATGCTTTATGAAAATAGTAATCGCACCGGATTCCTATAAGGAAAGTTTGAGTGCGCTTGAAGTGGCAACGGCTATTGAGATGGGATTTCGTGAGATCTGGCCTGACGCGGATTACGTGAAGCTCCCGGTCGCTGACGGCGGTGAGGGAACGGTCGAAGCGATGGTTGCCGCAACACAAGGTCACCTTGTGCATGTTGATGTTACCGGCCCTTTGGGCAACACGATTCGGGCATTTTACGGTTTATCTGGTGATGAGCGTTCGGCGTTTATCGAAATGGCTGCCGCCAGTGGGCTGGAGCAAGTTCCCGTGGGGTTACGCGATCCGCTGAAAACCACTTCCTGGGGAACCGGGGAGTTAATCCGTCATGCGCTGGACGCTGGCGTTGAGCATATCATTATCGGGATTGGCGGCAGCGCCACCAATGATGGCGGCGCGGGGATGGTACAAGCGCTGGGAGCAAAATTGCTGAATGCGCAAGATAACGATATTGGCCATGGCGGTGCTGGCCTCGAATCGCTCTCGCGGATTGATATATCTCAGTTAGACCAGCGCCTTGCCGCGTGTCGTATTGAAGTGGCTTGCGATGTCACCAACCCGTTGACCGGTGAAGAGGGCGCTTCTGCGGTTTTTGGCCCGCAAAAGGGGGCAACGCCGGAGATGATTACCCGCCTCGATCGGGCGCTTTCGCACTATGCGCAGCTGATCGCTCGCGATCTGGATGTCAACGTGCTGGATCTGGACGGCGGTGGTGCTGCTGGTGGTATGGAGGCGGCGCTGTATGCCTTCTGTGGCGCACAGCTACGCTGCGGTATTGAGATAGTGACGGATGCGTTACATCTTGACGCCTGCGTTGCGGATGCGGACTTAGTGGTTACTGGTGAAGGACGCATCGACAGCCAGACCATTCACGGTAAGGTTCCGGTTGGCGTGGCAAAAGTTGCAAAGCGTTATAACAAACCGGTGATTGGTATTGCTGGTAGCCTGACGGCCGATGTCGGTGTTGTGCATGAGCATGGGCTGGATGCAGTTTTCAGCGTTATCTATACCATTTGTACGCTGGATGAGGCGTTGAAGAACGCGAGTGAGAATGTCCGAATGACAGCGCGAAACGTGGCTGCGACGCTCAAAGCAGGGCAGCAATTACGTTGAATTTTCAGGCCGGATGCGGTGCTCATTCCGCATCCGGCGATTTTTACCCTAATAAGCGCTTTGCTTCACGGGCAACGTTATCCATTTCATCCAGAAGCTCTAAAAACTCAGGTTCCAGCTCTTCTTCTTTGGTCCCGCTACGTAATTGCTGCTCAATAAGCTGACACAGGTTTTTCATGCGGGGAACGCCGCTATAACCGCAGCTACCGTGCAGCTTATGGATCATATCCACCAGCCCTTCAGGGTTTTCACCGACCAGCTGTTCTTCAATTTTATTACGTACCTCGGGCAGAAAATCGAGCAGCATTTGCAGCATATCCCGCGCCAGATCGTTTTTACCTGCGGCTTGTCTTAATGCCAACTGCCAGTCGAGCGTGGTATTCGGATTGACGATCGGCTCAACGGGGTCAACGGCGAGCGCCCTAAGCGCTGCGCTTGCGCCGGGTTTATAGCGTAACAGCAGATTATGTAGCTTATCTTCCTCGATAGGCTTCGCCAGGTAATCGTTCATCCCGGCGCTGAGCAACTTCTCTTTCTGCCCGGCCATAGCATGCGCGGTGACCGCAATGACCGGCGTCTGTTGTTGATGAGGAAGCTGGTGGATCAGCTCGCAGGCGCGAATACCGTCCATGTCTGGCATCTGAATATCCATCAGGATCAGATCAAACTGCATCTGTTTGGCGCGATCCACTGCCTGGTGCCCGCTGTCGCAGAGCACAACTTGCTGCACTTTATCCTCCAGCAGTGCGCCAATAAGCTTGAGGTTCGCCGGGTTGTCGTCCACTGCCATGACGGTCATCGCGATTTTGCTCTCGTCTGACAACAGCGGATCTATGCTGTGGTTCAGTTGACAATACTCTGTCAATGCAGGCAGTAAACGGGTTGAGGTGAGCGGTTTCAACAGGCACGCCGCCGCGCCGCCCTGTTTCAATTTCTCGGCGTTAATTTGCGCATGGCAAGGCAAGGCCAGTAACAAAAAGTCGGTCATCGCCGCTGCGCTTGCCAGGCGCTCATGCTGCATGGTGAGCGGTTCGCGTAACGTGACCGGTACGCCAAGCAACAGAATATCGTAGTGATCCTTCGGCAGCCCAGAGAATGAAGGGCTGTAAATCACCTCCAGCGGCGTTTCACTCAAAATATCTAATGTGCATTGTGCTGCAGTGGCGTTAGGTTCGACGTAAGCCAGTCGCTTACCGGCCAGACAAAGCGTGGTTGAGCGATCAATGAGAACGTTAGGGTTGAGATCGAGGCTGATATGGAACCAGAACGTGGATCCCCGGTTCGGCTGACTGTGGAAGGAGATATCTCCGCCCATTTCATTGACCAGTTTTTGCGTAATGACCAGGCCCAGTCCGGTACCGCCGTGGCGGCGGGAAATACTGGCATCCGCCTGGCGGAAGGCCTGGAACAGGCGTGACTGATCGCGCTCGGGGATACCAATTCCGGTATCGCGGATTTGCACTTCAATTTGTACTTTTGTATTACTGAGCGCGCGTTTCTCGACCAATATATCGATATTACCGCCTTCGGTAAATTTGATGGCATTGCCGACCAGATTAGTGATCACCTGCTGTAAGCGCAGCGGATCGCCGATGACGTTGTCCGGTACGTCATTCTTAATATTCAGCGTCAGCTCAAGCCCTTTATCGTGGGATGAGTGCGCTAACAGCGTGACGACGTCATCGAGTGTGCTGCGCAGCGGGAATGGGATACTTTCCAGAATCAGCTTGCCCGCCTCAAGTTTGGAGAAGTCGAGCACATCATTGATGATGGCCAGCAGATTGTTGGCCGAGCGTTCAATCGTATTCAGGTGATCGCGCTGCGTGGAGTTGAGCTCGGTTTTTAGTGTCAGACGGGTGAAACCAATCACGCCATTGAGCGGGGTTCGCAGCTCGTGCGACATGTTAGCCAGAAACTCAGACTTAATACGCGCCGCTTCCTGGGCCCGCTTTTTAGCCAGATCCAGTTCGACGTTCTGGATTTCCATCTGTTCCAACGTTTCGCGCAGATCAGAGGTGGCCTGATCGATGTTGTGCTGCATCTCTTCATGGTAGGCCGCAAGTGACATCGCCATCGAGTTAATACCATTTTTGAGCATATCCAGCTCGCCCAGCATGAAACCCTCCACGCGGCTATCGAGCTGTCCTCGTCGTATTCGGTCAACGGTATTCACCATATTGCGAATCGGGCCGGTCACGTCGCGCATCAGGCGCCAGCCAAAAATTAACGCAATCCCGATACAAAACAGCATCATTACGCTGGAGATAAAAATCTCTTTATACTGCTGCAATCTTACTGACTTAAGGTCTAACTCCAGCGCCACGTACCCCAACATATTTTTGTCATTTTTCGCGTCGCTTAAGGCAGATTCATCCGGCGAATACCTTTCCGAGATAATCGGGGTGCGCAGGATCATGATATCTCCGAGTCGCGTGACGCTCAGCTTACGGGGAAACGGTGACCCGGTAGCCAGCTGCATTTCAGACGGATCGAGATGAAAATTGGATGTGACAAACAGTCGGTTATTTTCGTCATAGACAGAAATTGCCCGCACGATATCGGAATGGCGACGATGCAGTACGCTGATCAGTTGGCCGATGGATTCCCTGTTTTGCAGGTTCATGCCATATTCGCTTGAGACCGCGAGTGGCTCAATGATGCTGGCGCCAGCATCTTCCAGTTGACGCTGCAAGTCGTTATAGCGATGCACAACAAAAAAGATACTGAGCAGCAAACCAATCAGGACGGTCGGGGCCAGGATCAGAATCATCATGCGTGCGCGCAGGCTGTAGTTGGTCATGGAGTTCCGTTATGGGACAATTAGGGTCACACTGTTAAAAAGAGACATATCTCGTCGATGGCGCAATTCTACTCTGCAAAACGACGCGTGACGACGCGTCAGATCATAACCGTTACCGTCAATGACCTCGATCCTTTTGGTCAGGGTGTTGCTCGCCATAACGGAAAGGCGTTGTTTATACCGGAATTGCTACCTCAGGAAAGCGCCGAGGTGGTGATTACCGAAGATAAAAAACAGTTCGCCCGCGCGCAAGTAAAACGACGTTTGAACAACAGCCCTGAGCGTGAAGTGCCACGTTGCCCGCATTTTGGCGTGTGTGGTGGCTGCCAGCAACAGCATGCCAGCATCTCGTTACAGCAGCGTAGTAAAAGCGCGGCGTTGTCGCGTTTAATGAAATGTGAAGTGTCGGATGTTATAGCTGATACGCCGTGGGGCTATCGTCGCCGTGCACGTTTGAGCCTGAGCTATCGGCCAAAAGAGCAAAAATTGCAGATGGGTTTTCGCAAATCCGGCTCTAACGACATTATCGATGTCAAACAATGCCCTGTTTTGGTGCCCCAGCTTGAGGCGCTATTGCCCCACATCAGGGCGTGCCTGGAAAGTCTACAAGGGTTACGCCATCTTGGGCATGTCGAACTGGTGCAGGCAGGGAGCGGAACCCTGATGATTTTGCGCCACACGGCGCCATTAAGTGCTGTGGATAAAGAAAAACTGGAATGCTTTTCGCATTCTCAGGGGCTGTCTTTGTTTCTGGCCCCGCAAAGCGAGATACTGGAATCAATATCAGAAGAATCGCCCTGGTATGATTCAAATGGACTACGGTTAACCTTCAGCCCGCGTGATTTTATTCAGGTCAATGAAGGGGTAAACCAGCAAATGGTGGCCCGAGCGTTGGAATGGCTCGATGTTCAACCAGGAGAGCGTGTGCTCGATCTGTTCTGCGGAATGGGCAATTTTACTCTGCCGCTGGCGACCCGAGCTGCAAGCGTGGTCGGCGTGGAAGGGGTACCGGCGCTGGTGGAAAAAGGCCGGGAAAATGCGCTGAATAACGGATTACACAATGTGACATTCTTTCATGAAAACCTTGAGGAAGATGTTACCCGGCAGCCTTGGGCTAAAAACGGATTCGACAAAGTTTTGCTCGATCCTGCGCGTGCGGGTGCTGCTGGTGTGATGCAACATATTATAAAATTAGAACCTATACGCGTTGTTTATGTATCCTGTAACCCGGCAACGCTGGCTCGTGACAGCGATGCTTTGCTCAATGCGGGATATGCCATCCGGCGGCTGGCGATGCTCGATATGTTCCCGCACACAGGACACCTGGAATCAATGGTCCTGTTTGAGCGTTTGTAATGAACTTAATACCCATTGGATTTCGGGTTGTAATGCTGTGTGAAAAACAATGGGTTCGGCTTGTCGACTTCGACAGGCCATGCCCCTTAAGGAGAGGACGATGGTTGCGGTAAGAAGTGCACATTTAAATAAAGCTGGTGAGTTTGATCCAAAGAAATGGATCGCGAGTCTGGGGATCTCCAGCCAGCAGTCGTGTGAACGCTTAGCCGAAACCTGGGCGTACTGCCTGCAGCAAACACAGGGGCATCCGGATGCAGAGCTGCTGCTGTGGCGTGGCGTGGAGATGGTAGAAATCCTCTCTATGTTGAGCATGGATATCGACACGTTGCGCGCAGCAATGCTTTTCCCTCTGGCTGATGCCAACGTCGTCAGTGAAGACATCCTGCGCGAGAGCGTGGGCAAATCCATTGTTCATCTTATCCACGGTGTGCGTGACATGGCGGCGATACGCCAGCTTAAAGCCACGCATACCGATTCAGTCTCTTCCGAGCAGGTCGATAACGTCCGCCGCATGCTGCTGGCTATGGTGGATGATTTCCGCTGTGTGGTCATCAAGCTGGCGGAGCGCATTGCACATCTGCGTGAAGTGAAAGACGCACCGGAAGATGAACGCGTTCTGGCAGCAAAAGAGTGCACCAATATCTATGCCCCGCTGGCTAACCGGTTGGGTATTGGGCAGTTAAAATGGGAGCTGGAAGATTACTGCTTCCGTTATCTGCACCCGGCTGAATACAAACGTATTGCCAAGCTGCTGCATGAACGTCGTATCGATCGCGAACACTACATTGATGAATTCGTCGGTCATTTGCGCTCAGAGATGAAAACGGAAGGCGTCAAAGCCGAAGTTTACGGACGTCCGAAGCACATCTACAGCATCTGGCGCAAAATGCAGAAAAAACAGTTAGCCTTTGATGAACTGTTCGATGTGCGCGCGGTGCGTATCGTGGCGGAGCGTTTACAGGATTGCTACGCCGCGCTCGGAATAGTACATACTCACTATCGCCATCTGCCGGATGAGTTCGATGACTACGTCGCGAACCCGAAACCCAACGGCTACCAGTCAATCCATACGGTTGTGCTGGGGCCGGGCGGGAAAACCATTGAAATTCAGATCCGCACCAAACAGATGCACGAAGATGCCGAACTGGGCGTTGCTGCGCACTGGAAATACAAAGAGGGCACAGCCTCAGGCGCGGCACGCTCCGGTCATGAAGATCGTATCGCATGGCTGCGTAAACTGATCGCCTGGCAGGAAGAGATGGCTGATTCCGGCGAAATGCTGGATGAAGTCCGTAGCCAGGTCTTTGATGACCGGGTTTACGTCTTTACGCCGAAAGGCGACGTTGTAGATCTGCCTGCAGGCTCCACGCCGCTCGATTTTGCTTATCACATCCACAGCGATGTGGGCCATCGTTGCATTGGCGCGAAAATTGGCGGGCGCATCGTACCGTTTACTTACCAACTGCAGATGGGCGATCAAATTGAAATTATCACCCAGAAACAGCCAAACCCAAGCCGCGACTGGTTGAATCCTAACCTCGGCTACGTGACCACCAGTCGTGGGCGTTCGAAGATCCACGCCTGGTTCCGTAAACAGGATCGCGATAAAAATATCCTGGCGGGTCGCCAGATCCTCGACGATGAGCTGGCGCATTTAGGTATTAGCCTGAAAGAAGCGGAAAAGCACCTGCTGCCGCGCTACAGCTTCAATGAACTGGATGAGCTTCTGGCGGCGATTGGTGGAGGCGACATCCGCCTTAACCAGATGGTGAACTTCCTGCAGGCGCAGTTTAATAAGCCAAGCGCTGCAGAGCAGGATGCCGCCGCGCTGAAACAGCTTCAGCAGAAAACGCAAGCGCCGCAGAGCCGCCGTAAAGACGATGGTCGCGTGGTGGTTGAAGGGGTGGGTAATCTGATGCACCACATCGCTCGCTGTTGCCAGCCGATTCCAGGTGATGAAATTGTCGGGTTTATCACTCAAGGACGTGGTATTTCGGTCCACCGGGCGGATTGCGAACAGCTGAATGAACTGCGCTCGCATGCGCCGGAACGTATTGTTGACGCGGTTTGGGGCGAAAGCTACTCGGCAGGATATTCGCTGGTGGTTCGCGTCCAGGCTAACGATCGCAGCGGCTTGTTGCGTGATATCACCACTATTCTTGCCAACGAGAAGGTGAACGTGCTGGGCGTTGCCAGCCGGAGTGATACCAAACAACAGCTTGCCACCATCGATATGACCATCGAAATCTACAACCTGCAGGTGCTCGGACGCGTGCTCGGCAAGCTTAACCAGGTGCCGGATGTGATCGACGCACGCCGTCTGCACGGTAATTAATACGAACGTAGGCCGGATGGCGGCATAAATGCCTTATCCGGCCAACAGTTACTCAAATCTCCAGGATTGTCACATGAACCAAATCGATCGGCTGCTCGGTATAATGCAGCGCCTGCGTGATCCGGAAAACGGCTGTCCGTGGGACAAAGAGCAGACATTCGCCACTATTGCCCCTTACACTCTCGAAGAAACCTATGAAGTGCTGGACGCGATTGCGCGTGAAGACTTCGATGACCTGCGTGGAGAACTGGGTGACCTGCTGTTTCAGGTGGTATTTTATGCCCAGATGGCGCAGGAAGAAGGGCGCTTCAACTTTGATGATATCTGTGCAGCGATAAGCGATAAGCTTGAACGTCGCCACCCGCATGTTTTTGCTGATGTTTCCGCCAGTAACAGCACCGAGGTGCTAACCCGTTGGGAGCAAATCAAAACCGAAGAGCGCGCTGAGAAGGCACAGCATTCCGCACTCGACGATATTCCCCGTAGTTTACCGGCGTTAATGCGTGCACAAAAAATCCAGAAACGCTGCTCAAATGTTGGCTTCGACTGGAAAACATTAGGACCGGTTGTCGACAAGGTTTACGAAGAGATCGATGAAGTCATGTTTGAGGCGAGGCAGGCTGTTGTCGACCAGGCTAAACTGGAGGAGGAAATGGGCGATCTGCTGTTTGCCACGGTCAATATGGCGCGCCATTTAGGCACTAAAGCAGAGACCGCATTGCAAAAAGCGAACGAGAAATTTGAGCGACGTTTTCGTGAGGTTGAACGAATTGTGGCGGCTCGGGGTCTGGAAATGACTGGTGTTGATCTGGAAACTATGGAAGAAGTCTGGCAACAGGTAAAACGGCAGGAAATTGATCTCTAAGGGATTTCGTCGGTCAAGGGCGATTTGTGTGATTTTTTAAATAACAAGCGCTTGATTTACGTCAAAAACATTTACCCCAAAGGGGCTATTTTTTCACTCCCGATGTTAATGTGAGCCTGGTGAAGAGGAGGAATAATGAAAGTTTGTGGCGCTCGTCATGTTCGGGTATACTACTTTCCCGTCTTGGTAATTCCATCGTTTCACCCTAACTTCTCAGGTCCAGCATGACAACGAACTATATTTTTGTGACCGGCGGGGTCGTATCCTCTCTGGGAAAAGGCATTGCCGCAGCCTCCCTGGCAGCCATTCTTGAAGCCCGTGGCCTCAATGTGACCATGATGAAACTGGATCCGTACATCAACGTTGATCCAGGTACTATGAGCCCAATCCAACACGGGGAAGTGTTCGTTACCGAAGACGGCGCTGAAACCGACCTGGACCTGGGTCACTACGAGCGTTTCATTCGTACTAAAATGAGTCGCCGCAACAACTTCACCACGGGTCGTATTTACTCCGACGTTCTGCGTAAAGAACGCCGTGGCGACTACCTGGGCGCTACCGTTCAGGTTATCCCGCACATCACGAATGCCATTAAAGAACGTGTTCTGGAAGGCGGTGAAGGTCATGATGTTGTTCTGGTTGAAATCGGCGGAACCGTTGGGGATATCGAATCTCTGCCGTTCCTTGAAGCGATTCGCCAGATGGCCGTAGAAATTGGCCGCGAGCACACGCTGTTTATGCATCTGACGCTGGTTCCGTACATGGCGGCGGCAGGTGAAGTCAAAACTAAACCGACTCAGCACTCGGTAAAAGAGTTGCTTTCTATCGGTATTCAGCCAGATATCCTGATTTGTCGCTCCGATCGCGCAGTTCCGGCTAATGAACGTGCAAAAATTGCATTATTCTGTAACGTTCCGGAAAAAGCGGTGATTTCTCTGAAAGATGTCGATTCCATCTATAAAATTCCGGGCCTGTTGAAATCCCAGGGCCTTGACGATTATATTTGTAAACGATTCAGCTTGAACTGTCCGGAAGCTAATCTGTCAGAATGGGAACAGGTTATCTACGAAGAAGCGAATCCGGCAGGCGAAGTGACTATCGGTATGGTCGGCAAGTACATTGAACTGCCGGATGCCTATAAGTCAGTTATCGAGGCACTGAAGCACGGTGGTCTGAAGAATCGTGTCACCGTCAACATCAAGCTGATCGATTCGCAAGATGTCGAAACGCGCGGCGTTGAGATCCTGAAAGGTCTTGATGCAATCCTGATCCCAGGCGGCTTCGGCTACCGTGGTGTTGAAGGTAAAATCGCGACAGCGCGCTTTGCGCGTGAGAACAATATTCCTTATCTGGGCATTTGCCTGGGTATGCAGGTTGCGTTGATTGAGTTTGCACGTAACGTAGTGGGTATGGACAACGCCAACTCCACGGAATTTGTGCCAGACTGTAAGTATCCGGTGGTGGCTCTGATTACCGAATGGCGCGATGAAGACGGTAACGTCGAAGTCCGTACCGAGAAGAGCGATCTGGGCGGCACAA
Organism: Citrobacter meridianamericanus; assembly: GCF_041320245.1. Classification (NCBI taxonomy): domain Bacteria; kingdom Pseudomonadati; phylum Pseudomonadota; class Gammaproteobacteria; order Enterobacterales; family Enterobacteriaceae; genus Citrobacter; species Citrobacter meridianamericanus. The sequence goes on from NZ_CP101036.1 coordinate 1,153,238, forward strand.
TGCGCCTTGGCGCGCAGCAGTGTCAGTTGAGCGACGATAGCCTGGTTCGTCAACTGTACGGCGCGCCGACAATTGTTGAACGCCATCGCCACCGCTACGAAGTCAACAATATGCTGTTGAAACAGATTGAAGCTGCGGGTCTGCGTATTGCAGGCCGTTCCGGTGATGATCAGTTGGTCGAGATCATTGAGGTACCGAATCATCCGTGGTTCGTGGCCTGTCAGTTCCACCCGGAATTTACTTCCACGCCACGTGATGGACACCCGCTGTTTGCCGGCTTTGTGAAAGCCGCCAGTGAACATCAGAAGCGTCAGGCGAAGTAAGAAGTAAATAAGTTAGAACGGCAATGCACCCTTCAGGGTGCATTGTTTGTCTGGAGTTTTAGTTTAACTTGTACTGAGGAAAATCTAATGTCCAAAATCGTTAAAATCATCGGTCGTGAAATCATCGACTCCCGTGGTAACCCGACTGTTGAAGCCGAAGTACACCTGGAAGGTGGTTTCGTTGGTATGGCAGCAGCTCCGTCAGGTGCTTCTACTGGTTCCCGCGAAGCACTGGAACTGCGCGATGGCGACAAATCCCGTTTCATGGGTAAAGGCGTACTGAAAGCTGTTGCAGCTGTGAATGGCCCGATTGCTCAGGCTCTGCTGGGTAAAGATGCTAAAGATCAGGCTGGCATCGACAAGATCATGATCGATCTGGACGGTACTGAAAACAAATCCAACTTCGGTGCAAACGCCATCCTGGCTGTTTCTCTGGCTGCTGCTAAAGCTGCTGCCGCCGCTAAAGGCCTGCCGCTGTATGCTCACATCGCTGAACTGAACGGCACTCCGGGCAAATACTCCATGCCGGTTCCGATGATGAACATCATCAACGGTGGTGAGCACGCTGACAACAACGTCGACATCCAGGAATTCATGATTCAGCCTGTTGGCGCTAAAACCCTGAAAGAAGCTGTACGTATGGGTTCTGAAGTGTTCCACAACCTGGCTAAAGTTCTGAAAGCCAAAGGTATGAACACTGCAGTGGGTGACGAAGGCGGCTATGCGCCGAACCTGGGTTCCAACGCTGAAGCTCTGTCCGTAATCGCTGAAGCGGTTAAAGCAGCTGGCTACGAGCTGGGCAAAGACATCACTCTGGCGATGGACTGTGCAGCGTCTGAATTCTACAAAGACGGTAAATACGTTCTGGCTGGCGAAGGCAACAAAGCGTTCACCTCTGAAGAATTCACCCACTTCCTGGAAGAACTGACCAAACAGTACCCGATCGTGTCCATCGAAGATGGTCTGGACGAGTCTGACTGGGATGGTTTCGCATACCAGACTAAAGTACTGGGCGACAAAATCCAGCTGGTTGGTGACGACCTGTTCGTAACCAACACCAAGATCCTGAAAGAAGGCATCGAAAAAGGCATCGTTAACTCCATCTTGATCAAATTCAACCAGATCGGTTCTCTGACCGAAACTCTGGCTGCGATCAAAATGGCGAAAGACGCTGGCTACACCGCTGTCATCTCTCACCGTTCTGGCGAAACTGAAGACGCTACCATCGCTGACCTGGCTGTTGGTACCGCTGCAGGCCAGATCAAAACCGGTTCTATGAGCCGTTCTGACCGCGTTGCTAAGTACAACCAGCTGATTCGTATCGAAGAAGCTCTGGGTGAACAAGCACCGTACAACGGTCGTAAAGAGATCAAAGGTCAGGCTTAATCCTGTTCTTTAGCTCTTAACGTAAAAACCCGCTGCGGCGGGTTTTTTTATGTCTTTAAAGCAGTAGCGGTAAGGTCGCGCTGGCGGTTTGCTGGCTCACATCACTGTACTTTTCATCCAGCGCAATCAGCGATGTGGTGAGCAGTTCTACCAACAGCATTACTCCCACTTTGGCGTTTAGCGCGCCAGCACTCAATGGACCTTCTGGTTTGGCTGCGACCAGTTGAATATCGCTCAGCGAGGCCAGCGGACTGCGTGGCGTATTACTCAGTGCCAGCACGCGCACGCCTTGCTTACGCGCCAGTTTTACGACGTGCAGCAGATCGCGGGTAGAGCCAGAACTGGATATCGCTACCACGAGCGTGTTTTTGCTAAGCGTAGTGGCATTCATGGCTGCGCGGTGCATGTCGCTGAACAGTTGCGCGGGTTTGCCCAGACGCAGGAGCTTGTAATGTAAATACTCCCCCAGAATGGCGCTGGCAGCCACGCCATAAATCTGTACCGACTGAGCCTGATGTAGCGCCAGAGCAGCAGCTTCCAGTAATGTCCTGTCGAGTAATTTTGCTGTGTCCTGCAGCGCTTGTACGGATTCATTGACTACATTGTCAATTTCATCACCGCTGTGCTCTACCGGCTGTTCTTGCTGGAGATCGAGCGCGAGCGCCATCTTAAATTCGTTGTAACCCTTACACCCCAGCGTACGGCACAGGCGCGTAACGCTTGCCTCGCTGGTATCGCTTTCGCGCGCCAGTTCGGTAATCGTCAGGTAGACAACTTTTGCCGGATCGCTGAGCACGAACTCACCCAGCTTTTGCTGTGTTCGGCTATATCCATCAACGCTCTGGCGCAATCTCAGCAGCAGGTTTTCATTTTCTGACATGCAAAATCCTTAATGCGTTTCTCTGCTGATAGTGTGGCGGAAAGCAGGGGAGAGATGCCAGTCATTTTAAAAAAGTATGATCGGCTTCCTGGTTTTTGATGGTAATTTTCATTTTTAAAAATAAATATGGTAAAAATTTTCATCATTAATCGGGAGAGATGAAAAAATGATGCAAATGTTTAGCGGCGCCTCATCAGGGGCATGGTTTGAAAAAGCGCAACGGTTTGGCAAATCGTTCATGCTGCCGATTGCGGTATTGCCCGCTGCCGGATTGTTGTTAGGGATTGGTGGTGCGCTGTCGAATCCAAATACATTAACGGCTTATCCGTTTTTGGATGTCGACTGGTTGCAGGCAATCTTCACAATCATGACCAGTGCCGGTTCCATTGTGTTTGCCAATCTGTCGGTGCTCTTTGCGGTGGGTGTCGCGGTGGGGCTGGCGAAGACAGATAAAGGCACTGCCGGGCTCGCGGCGTTGCTGGCATTTCTGGTGATGAATGCCACCATCAACGCCTTATTGACGCTTAACGGAACGCTGGCACACGAGAATCCAGGTGCCGTAGGCCAGGGGATGACGTTGGGTATTCAGACGCTGGAAACGGGCGTATTTGGTGGGGTGGTGATTGGGCTTGTCACCTGCGCGCTGCATAGCCGTTTCAATAAAGTCTCGCTGCCTCAGTTTCTTGGTTTCTTCAGCGGTTCACGCTTTGTACCGATTATTAGCTCCCTTGCTGCGATAGTCGTGGGTGCCGTCATGACGGTGGTCTGGCCGCATTTCCAGAAACTCATTTTTGGACTGGGTGGTCTGGTGGATGCGACCGGTTATCTGGGTACATTACTTTACGGCTTCATCCTGCGTATGCTTGGCCCACTGGGGTTACACCATATCTTTTATTTGCCGTTCTGGACTACAGCGCTTGGCGGGAGTGAAATCGTCAACGGCCAGTTGGTTGAAGGTACGCAGCGAATTTTCTTTGCCCAACTTGCCGATCCGAATACGCAGCAGTTCTATGCGGGTACCTCGCGCTTTATGTCCGGGCGCTTTATCACTATGATGTTCGGCCTGCTTGGCGCATGTCTTGCGATGTACCATACTGCAAAACCAGAGAACAGAAAGCTTGTCGCTGGACTATTGCTGTCAGCGGCGCTGACCTCTTTCCTGACAGGGATCACTGAGCCTATCGAGTTCTCCTTCCTGTTTGTCGCCCCCGTGTTATACGTCATTCATGCCTTTTTCGATGGTCTGGCGTTTATGATGGCGCATATTTTACATATCACCATCGGGCAAACCTTTTCGGGTGGGCTTATCGATTTCCTACTCTTTGGCGTACTACAGGGGGAAGCTAAAACCAACTGGATGTACGTCCCCATGGTGGGGATCCCGTGGTTCTTCCTTTACTACTTCACCTTCCGCTATTTGATTAACCGCTTTAACTGGCTGACGCCTGGCCGTGAAAACGTAACCCCGATTGAATCCGGTCTGCCGCAAACTGAACGCGCAGCGGCAGTCATCGCCGGGCTGGGAGGCAAAGAGAATCTGGAAGAGGTGGACTGTTGCGCCACGCGCTTACGTGTGACGGTGAAAGAGAGCAGCAAGGTAGATGAAGCTGCGCTGAAAGCGACTGGAGCGCGTGGTGTAATTATTCGCGGCAACGGTGTTCAGGTGATTTATGGCCCGCATGTCACCATCATTAAAAACGAAGTCGAAGAGATCTTATCGTAATGAAAACTGTACTGGATTCCCTGAAAGGTAAATTAATCGTCTCCTGCCAGGCGCTGGAAAATGAGCCCCTGCACAGTTCGTTTATTATGTCGCGTATGGCGCTGGCGGCAGCGCAGGGCGGCGCGGTAGGTATTCGCGCGAACAGCGTGGTGGATATTCGCGCGATCAAAGAGAGCGTCTCCCTGCCGGTGATTGGGATTATCAAGCGCGATTATCCGGGCAGTGATGTGTTTATCACGGCCACGCTCCAGGAAGTGGACGAGCTGATGACCGTTGAGCCGGAGATTATTGCTCTGGATGCGACAGCTCGCCCGCGCCCAGGTGGACAAACGCTGGAAGAATTAGTTATGCAAATCCGCGCTCGCTACCCGTCTGTGCTACTGATGGCGGATATCGCCACAATAGACGAGGCTGCGACAGCCGAACGTTTGGGTTTTGACTGCGTCGGCACCACGCTCTATGGCTATACCGCAGACACTGCCGGGCATGTGCTGGCGGAAAACGACTGCGGTTTTTTGCGTGAGGTATTGGCGGCGGTCAGCGTGCCTGTCGTGGCAGAAGGAAACGTCGATACTCCGGAACGTGCCGCACGATGCCTGGCGTTAGGCGCCCATACCGTAGTGGTTGGGGGGGCTATCACGCGTCCGCAGCAGATAACGGCGCGCTTTGTCGCGGCGATCGCCTCGTAAAGCATCGATGGGGCATGATACTTTGGCGGGGATCTGCGATAATTATCGTTTATCCCCATATTGAGAGCGCTATGCAGTACCCGATTAACGAGATGTTCCAGACCCTGCAAGGTGAGGGTTACTTTACCGGCGTCCCCGCCATTTTTATTCGTTTACAGGGATGCCCGGTTGGCTGTGCCTGGTGCGATACCAAACACACCTGGGATAAGCTTGAGGATCGGGAAGTTTCCCTGTACAGCATCCTGGCTAAGACCAAAGAGAGCGATAAATGGGGGGCGGCGAGCAGTGAAGATCTGCTGGCGGTCATTCAGCGCCAGGGCTATACCGCCCGTCATGTGGTGATAACCGGTGGTGAGCCCTGCATTCATGACCTGATGCCGCTGACTGATCTGCTGGAAAAGAACGGCTTTAGTTGCCAGATTGAAACCAGCGGTACCCACGAAGTGCGCTGTACGCCGAATACCTGGGTGACTGTATCACCGAAGGTAAATATGCGTGGCGGCTATGATGTGCTGTCACAGGCGCTGGAGCGCGCGAATGAAATCAAACATCCGGTTGGTCGCGTTCGCGATATTGAAGCGCTGGATGAACTGTTGGCAACGTTGAGCGACGACAAACCGCGCATCATTGCCTTGCAGCCAATCAGTCAGAAAGAAGATGCGACGCGTTTATGTATTGAAACCTGTATTGCGCGCAACTGGCGTCTGTCGATGCAGACTCATAAGTATCTGAATATAGCCTGATAATTCTGCCGGGGGATTTCACTTACCCGGCCACAGTTTGCTGGTCATTACAGACCGAATAAGACCGCGATGCGTCCCTATCCGGTAATACTACAATCACTCGCCGCGATACACGCAGCCCGCTGTGCAGGTCTCTTTCACCATTACGGCACTCAGCAGAGGGACAATCGGTTTAACCTGATCCCAAATCCATTTTGCCAGCACTTCACTGGTTGGGTTTTCTAGGCCAGGAATATCGTTCAGATAATAGTGATCGAGTCTGTCGTAGGTCGGCTTAAACGCCGCTTTTAATTCAGAAAAATCCATGATCCAACCGGTATGCGGATCGACTTCACCGGTAATTTCAAGACGCACCATAAATGAGTGACCATGCAGGCGACCACATTTATGCCCTTCTGGTACATGTGGCAGGCGATGAGCGGCTTCGAAGGTGAAATCTTTAAACAAGGTGGTGGACATTTTTTACTCTCAAGAATGCGAAAAACCGCCGTAGGGTACCGTAAAGTACAATTTTTATCATTAGTTAAAAGGGCGCTAAGCATCAGAACGCTATATTTACGCTGTTAATGTTTAATAACTTTTTAAATATCATATAGTTATCAAATCGTTTTTGTCGTTAATGACTATAACTAAAACAGGTTAGTCCATTTGGTTATTTGTTATTTCTATCCCTTCTTTAATTGTTACTATCCCCGCCGTTAACCTTATCTTCAGTTTGGGTTTTATTGCTGAAATCCGCTTTGCTTACTGGAACATGACAACGCATGACGACACAGGCCCCACCTTCCGCTTTGCTACCGCTAAACCCGGAGCAACTGGCACGCCTTCAGGCAGCCACGACTGACTTCACTCCCGCACAGCTCGCGTGGGTTTCTGGCTATTTCTGGGGCGTGCTGAATCAGCAGCCAGGCAGCAATGCGGTGGCACCAGCGCCTGCCGCTCAAATTCCTGGTATTACGCTTATCTCCGCCTCGCAAACCGGTAATGCGCGTCGAGTGGCGGAAGCCCTGCGTGATGATCTTATCGCTGCGAAGCTCAATGTCACTCTGATCAACGCTGGCGACTATAAATTCAAACAAATCGCCAATGAAAAACTGCTGATCGTGGTGGCATCGACGCAAGGGGAAGGTGAACCGGCGGAAGAAGCCGTGGCGTTGCATAAATATCTGTTCTCGAAAAAAGCGCCGAAGCTTGAGAACACTGCTTTTGCCGTGTTTGGTTTGGGCGATACCTCCTATGAATTCTTCTGCCAGGCCGGTAAAGATTTCGACAGTAAACTGGCTGAACTGGGCGGTGAGCGTCTGCTGGATCGGGTGGATGCTGATGTCGAATACCAGGTCGCTGCCGCGCAGTGGCGCGAGCGTCTGGTTGAGGTTCTGAAAGCGCGTGCGCCGGCTGTACCGTCTGTGCAAGTTGCGGCGAGCGGTGCGGTAAACGAAGTTCAAACCAGCCCGTATACCAAAGAAGCGCCGCTGGCGGCGTCACTTGCGGTGAATCAGAAAATCACCGGTCGCGACTCACTAAAAGATGTGCGCCATATCGAAATCGATCTCGGCGATTCCGGTCTGCGCTATCAGCCCGGCGACGCGCTGGGCGTGTGGTATCAGAACGATCCCGCGCTGGTCAAAGAGCTGGTTGAACTGCTGTGGCTGAAGGGCGATGAACCGGTAACGGTTAATGGCAAAACGCTGCCTCTGGCCGAAGCGTTGCAGTGGCATTTCGAGCTGACGGTCAACACTGCAAATATCGTGGAAAACTACGCCACGCTGACGCGCAGTGAGTCGCTGCTGCCGCTGGTGGGCGATAAAACGCAATTGCAGCATTACGCCGCGACCACGCCAATCGTTGATATGATGCGTTTCTCCCCGGCACAACTGGACGCTCAGACGTTAGTTGATCTTTTGCGCCCGCTGACCCCGCGTTTGTACTCCATTGCTTCCTCCCAGGCGGAAGTCGAAAGTGAAGTGCATGTGACTGTCGGCGTAGTGCGTTACGACATTGAGGGGCGCGCCCGCGCTGGCGGTGCCTCCAGCTTCCTCGCCGACCGCGTGGAAGAAGAAGGTGAAGTTCGCGTGTTCATTGAACACAACGACAACTTCCGTTTGCCGGCAAACCCGCAGACACCGGTGATTATGATTGGCCCGGGTACGGGAATTGCACCGTTCCGCGCCTTTATGCAGCAACGTGCGGCCGATGGCGCGGAAGGTAAAAACTGGTTGTTCTTCGGCAACCCGCATTTCACCGAAGATTTCCTCTACCAGGTTGAATGGCAGCGCTACGTCAAAGAGGGCGTGTTGAGCCGGATCGATCTCGCCTGGTCTCGCGATCAAAAAGAAAAAATCTACGTACAAGACAAACTGCGCGAACAGGGCGCGGAACTGTGGCGCTGGATTAACGACGGTGCCCACATTTATGTCTGCGGCGACGCCAATCGCATGGCGAAAGACGTTGAGCAGGCGTTGCTGGAAGTGATTGCTGAATTCGGTGCAATGGATATCGAAGCGGCGGATGAATTTTTAAGTGAGCTGCGCATTGAGCGCCGTTATCAGCGAGATGTCTACTAATGAGCGAAAAACACCCAGGGCCTTTGGTGGTCGAAGGCAAACTGACTGACGCCGAGCGCATGAAGCGTGAAAGTAATTTCCTGCGCGGCACCATCGCGGAAGATCTCAACGACGGTCTCACCGGCGGTTTCCACGGCGATAACTTCCTGCTGATCCGTTTCCACGGTATGTACCAGCAGGACGACCGCGATATTCGTGCCGAACGTGCCGAGCAGAAGCTGGAGCCGCGCCACGCGATGCTACTGCGCTGCCGTTTGCCGGGCGGGGTGATCACTCCAACCCAGTGGAAAGCCATCGACAAATTTGCCGCGGATAACACCATTTACGGCAGCATCCGTCTGACTAACCGTCAGACCTTCCAGTTTCACGGCATTCTGAAGAAGAACGTCAAGCCGGTGCATCAGATGCTGCATTCGGTCGGGCTGGACGCACTGGCGACCGCCAACGACATGAACCGTAACGTGCTGTGCACCTCTAACCCATATGAGTCGCAGCTGCATGCGGAAGCCTACGAGTGGGCGAAGAAAATTTCTGAACATCTGCTGCCGCGCACGCGCGCCTATGCGGAGATCTGGCTCGATCAGGAAAAAGTTGCTACTACCGATGAAGAACCGATCCTCGGGGCGACCTATCTGCCGCGTAAGTTTAAAACCACGGTGGTGATCCCGCCGCAGAACGATATCGATCTGCACGCCAACGACATGAACTTCGTGGCGATTGCCGAAAACGGCAAGCTGGTAGGCTTTAACCTGCTGGTCGGCGGCGGTCTCTCAATCGAGCACGGCAACAAGAAAACCTATGCCCGCACCGCGAGCGAATTCGGCTTCCTGCCGCTGGAGCACACCCTGGCGGTGGCAGAAGCGGTGGTCACGACTCAGCGCGATTGGGGTAACCGTACCGACCGTAAAAACGCTAAAACCAAATACACCCTTGAGCGCGTCGGCGTCGATACCTTCAAGGAAGAAGTTGAGCGTCGCGCGGGGATCAAATTTGAGCCGATCCGCCCGTACGAGTTCACTGGCCGCGGCGATCGCATCGGTTGGGTGAAAGGGATCGACAATAACTGGCACCTGACGTTGTTTATTGAAAATGGCCGTATTCTGGATTATCCAGGCCGTCCGCTGAAAACGGGGCTGCTGGAGATCGCGAAGATCCACAAAGGCGATTTCCGCATCACTGCCAACCAGAACTTGATCATCGCTGGCGTACCGGAAAGCCAGAAGACGAAGGTAGAGAAGCTGGCGCGCGATCATGGACTGATGAATGCGGTAAAACCGCAGCGTGAAAACTCGATGGCCTGCGTGTCGTTCCCGACTTGTCCGCTGGCGATGGCCGAAGCCGAACGCTTCCTGCCATCGTTCACGGATAAAGTGGAAGCGATTCTGGAAAAACACGGCATTCCCGACGAGCATATCGTGATGCGCGTTACCGGTTGTCCGAACGGCTGCGGTCGCGCGATGCTGGCAGAACTGGGGCTGGTGGGGAAAGCGCCGGGTCGCTATAACCTGCATCTGGGCGGTAACCGTATCGGCACACGTATTCCGCGTATGTTCCGCGAGAACATCACCGAGCCGGAAATTCTTGATTCCATCGATGAGCTTGTCGGGCGCTGGGCGAAAGAGCGCGAAGCGGGTGAAGGCTTCGGTGACTTTACGGTGCGTGCGGGCATTATTCGCCCGGTGCTCGATCCAGCGCGGGATTTCTGGGAATAATGTGAATTGCCGGATGGCGCGCTTATCAGACCTACAGACCTGCTACGCGCGCCATTTGGCAAGGCAAACAGCGAGGAACTTATGTCCAAACTCGATCTCAACGCGTTGAACGACCTGCCAAAAGTCGAGCGCGTGCTGGCGCTGGCCGAAACCAACGCCGAACTGGAAAAACTGAGTGCCGAGGATCGCGTGGCGTGGGCGCTGGATAACCTGCCAGGTGAATATGTGCTGTCATCAAGCTTCGGTATTCAGGCAGCAGTGAGTCTGCATCTGGTGAATCAGATCCGCCCGGATATCCCGGTGATCCTGACCGATACCGGCTACCTGTTCCCTGAAACCTACCAGTTTATTGACGAGTTAACGGACAAACTCAAACTGAATCTCCAGGTTTATCGCGCGAAAGAGAGCGCCGCCTGGCAGGAAGCACGTTACGGTAAGCTGTGGGAACAGGGCGTTGAAGGCATTGAAAAATACAATGACATCAACAAAGTCGAGCCGATGAACCGGGCGCTACAGGAACTCGACGCGCAAACCTGGTTTGCTGGTTTGCGTCGCGAACAGTCCGGCAGTCGTGCGCATTTGCCGGTGTTGGCTATTCAGCGTGGCGTGTTTAAAGTGCTGCCGATTATCGACTGGGACAACCGTACGGTTTACCAGTATCTGCAAAAGCACTGCCTGAAATACCATCCGCTGTGGGACCAGGGCTATCTGTCAGTCGGCGATACGCATACCACCCGCAAATGGGAGCCGGGAATGGCGGAAGAAGAGACGCGGTTCTTTGGGCTCAAGCGCGAGTGCGGGCTGCACGAAGGGTGACAGCTAGCAGCCCGGTAACGTTTACATATTACCGGACTGCTTCTTCAGGATTTATCTGCTTTCGCCAGTTCTTTTACCAGCGGCAGCATAATGCGTACCACGTCGCGGCTACGGCGCTCTATCCGGCCCGGTAAGGCTTTATCGATATGCTGCTGGTTATCCAGTCGCACATCATGCCAGCTGTTGCCAGCCGGGAACGAGGCGCTTTTGGCGCGCTGTTGGTAGCCATCTTTCTTGCCCAGGCTCCAGTTAGTCGCTTCAACGGAGAGCACGGCAATACCCGCGTCGTCGAAGACTTCCGAATCGTTACAACATCCTGTTCCCTTCGGATAGTCTTTGTTCAGGCCCGGATTGGTACTGGCTACAATCCCGCGACTATGCGCGATAGCCAGCGCCCGGTCGCGCGTCAGTTTTCGAACTGCTTCCGGGGTTTTCTTACCGCTGTTGAAATAGAGTTTATCCCCGACGATCAAATTATCGAGGTTAATCACCAGCAGCGTGTTTTTCTTCTCGGCGGCACTCATTCGTTTCAGAATGTTTTCTGCGCCGAGTTTGCCTTCTTCCTCGCCGCTGGTGGCAATAAATCGGATGCCGTACTGCGTCGGCACGTCTTTGAGTTTTTCCGCCAGTTCCAGCATTACGCCAACGCCTGCAGCGTTGTCGTCGATACCTTGCAGGGTTAACCCACCCAGATTGGCATCTGAATCGGCGTCGCTTTGTGCAGCGTAGGTGTCGAGATGCGCCATGATAATAATCTGCTGCGGCGCTTTACCTTCATGTGCTGCAATAACGGTGCTTCCCGTTACGTTATGCCAGTTTTTACGGTTATTTTTGGCGGTATAAACATAACGGCTATTAAACGTCCGAATATCACTGCTGTAGCCCATCTGCTGGAATTGCTGACGTATATAATCAGCAGATAACATTTCAGCCGGAGATCCCGTCACGCGGCCCGGGAAAAACGTTGCGATATATCGAGCCTGGGTATTTGCGATATCTCCAGGTTTGGAGGATGTTGCCTGTGCTGGAAGGATAAAACACGCGCCGAGCGCCATGGCAGCAATAAGGTGGCGCGTTGCGGAAAACATAATGAGTCCTTAAATACCAAGCAGAAATTTTCAGCCGCTAGTATGAAACTGTGATCGAGGTAAAACAATTTCATTTGCTCCTAAATGCCCGAAATCCGGTAGCTTAAGCACTTTTTGATATTTGCTTTTCCGGATCGTTATTCCTTTGAGGAACTACTCATTCCAATTCGTAATTTCATTCGCCCTCTTGCCCTCCCTATAGTCAGGTTATCTGAGCATCGTTAGCAAAATAACGGCATTACATAGGAACGGTTATGGATCAAAAACGACTTACCCACCTGCGGCAACTGGAAGCGGAAAGCATCCATATCATTCGTGAGGTGGCCGCCGAGTTTTCTAATCCGGTGATGATGTATTCCATCGGCAAAGATTCCAGCGTAATGCTGCATCTGGCGCGTAAAGCGTTTTATCCTGGCACGCTGCCGTTTCCTTTGCTGCACGTTGATACCGGCTGGAAATTCAGCGAGATGTACGAATTTCGTGACCGTACGGCGAAAGCCTATGGCTGCGAACTGCTGGTGCATAAAAACCCGGAAGGGGTGGCGATGGGCATCAACCCGTTTGTCCACGGTAGCGCCAAACATACCGACATTATGAAAACCGAGGGGTTGAAGCAGGCGCTGAACAAATACGGTTTTGACGCCGCGTTCGGTGGCGCTCGCCGTGACGAAGAGAAATCGCGCGCTAAAGAACGCATCTATTCTTTCCGCGATCGTTTTCATCGCTGGGACCCGAAAAACCAGCGTCCGGAACTGTGGCACAACTACAACGGACAAATTAATAAAGGTGAAAGTATTCGCGTATTCCCGCTCTCCAACTGGACCGAACAGGATATCTGGCAGTACATCTGGCTGGAAAACATCGACATCGTACCGCTGTACCTGGCGGCGGAGCGTCCGGTGCTGGAACGCGACGGCATGTTGATGATGATTGATGACGACAGAATCGATCTGCAACCTGGGGAAGTGATTAAAAAACGCATGGTACGTTTTCGCACGCTCGGCTGCTGGCCGCTGACGGGGGCGGTGGAGTCGCATGCGCAGACGCTGCCGGAAATTATCGAAGAGATGCTGGTCTCAACCACCAGTGAACGTCAGGGCCGCGTGATTGACCGCGACCAGGCGGGCTCCATGGAGCTGAAGAAACGTCAGGGGTATTTCTAAGGAGCCGCCATGAATACGACACTTGCACAACAAATTGCTAATGAAGGCGGCGTTGAAGCCTGGATGGTCGCCCAGCAACATAAAAGTCTGCTGCGTTTTTTAACCTGCGGTAGCGTGGATGACGGGAAAAGTACCCTGATTGGTCGCCTGCTGCATGACACGCGTCAGATTTACGAAGATCAGCTTTCATCGCTGCACAACGACAGCAAACGTCACGGCACCCAGGGCGAAAAGCTCGATCTGGCGTTATTGGTTGACGGCTTACAGGCCGAGCGTGAGCAGGGCATCACCATCGACGTGGCTTACCGTTATTTCTCTACCGAGAAGCGTAAATTTATCATTGCGGATACCCCGGGTCATGAGCAGTACACCCGTAACATGGCCACCGGTGCGTCGACCTGCGACCTGGCGATCCTGCTGATCGATGCGCGTAAAGGCGTGCTGGATCAGACTCGTCGTCATAGCTTTATCTCCACGCTACTTGGGATCAAACATCTGGTGGTGGCGATCAACAAAATGGATCTGGTGGGCTTTAGCGAAGAGACATTTAACCGCATTCGCGAAGATTATCTTACTTTTGCTGAACAGTTGCCGGGCAACCTGGATATCCGGTTTGTGCCGCTCTCTGCGCTGGAAGGCGACAACGTGGCTTCGCAAAGCGCCAGCATGCTGTGGTACAGCGGTCCGACGCTGCTGGAAGTGCTTGAAACCGTTGAGATTCAACGTAGTGTTGATACGCAACCGATGCGTTTCCCGGTGCAGTATGTGAACCGACCGAATCTGGATTTTCGTGGTTATGCCGGAACGCTGGCCTCCGGTAGCGTGAAGGTCGGGCAGCGCGTCAAAGTACTGCCGTCCGGCGTTGAGTCCAGCGTGGCGCGGATCGTCACGTTTGATGGCGACTTGCAGGAAGCGCATGCGGGGGAAGCGATAACCCTGGTATTGAAAGATGAGATCGACATCAGCCGGGGCGATCTGCTGCTTGATGCCGGCGAGGCTTTGCCGGCGGTACAAAGCGCTGCCATTGATGTGGTTTGGATGGCGGAACAACCACTGTCGCCTGGACAGAGTTACGACATCAAAGTTGCAGGCAAGAAGACCCGCGCACGCGTTGATAGCGTGCAGTACCAGGTCGATATTAATAACCTTACCCAACGTGACGTTGAAGCGCTACCGCTAAACGGCATCGGTCTGGTTAATCTCACCTTTGATGAGCCGCTGGTGCTGGATACCTATCAACAGAACCCGGTAACGGGCGGGCTGATTATTATTGACCGCCTGACCAACGTTACCGTTGGCGCGGGGTTAGTACGTGAGCCAATCATTCAGGAGCACGCGGCGGTTTCTCAGTTCAGCGCGTTTGAGCTGGAGTTTAATGCGCTGGTGCGTCGCCACTTCCCACACTGGGGCGCGCGCGATCTGCTGGGAGGACAATAATGGCGCTGCATGACGAAAACGTCGTCTGGCATGCCCATCCTGTTACACCGCAACAGCGGGAACAACGCCACGGTCATCGTGGTGTTGTGCTGTGGTTTACCGGGCTGTCAGGTTCCGGTAAATCCACGGTAGCAGGGGCGCTGGAAGAAGCGTTGCATAAGCTGGGGGTGAGTACTTATCTTTTGGATGGCGATAACGTGCGTCACGGTCTGTGCAGCGATCTTGGATTTAGTGATGCCGATCGTAAGGAGAATATTCGTCGGGTTGGTGAAGTGGCTAACCTGATGGTGGATGCGGGTCTTGTGGTGTTGACCGCCTTTATCTCGCCGCATCGTGCCGAGCGCAAAATGGTCCGCGAGCGGGTTGGCGAAGGGCGTTTTATTGAGGTTTTTGTCGATACGCCATTAGCAGCGTGTGAAGCACGCGATCCAAAAGGGCTGTATAAAAAAGCGCGGGCGGGTGAGTTGCGCAATTTCACCGGAATTGATTCAGTATACGAAGCGCCTGAATCGCCAGAGATTCATCTTAATGGTGAACAATTGGTAACAAATTTGGTACCCCAATTATTAGACCTGCTGAGGCAGGAAGATATTATCAGATCCTGAGACACCCGAGCTCACATGCCCGGTCAGTCACGGTCACAGGATTAGATATGCGTAACAGCCATAACATTACTATTACAGAGTCGGATACCTTCGCCGCCGACGACGAAACCACCTGGTCACTACCGGGGGCCGTGGTCGGTTTTATCGCGTGGTTGTTAGCGCTGGGATTCCCGTGTCTGATGTATGGCCCTAATACACTGTTTTTCTTCATTTATACCTGGCCCTTTTTCCTCGCATTGCTGCCCGTGGCGATTGTCGCGGGTATTGCTTTGCACTCGCTATTGAAGGGACGGTTGCTGCTGAGCATTATCTGCACCCTGTTGGTGGTTGGGGCGATGTTTGGCGCACTATTTCTATGGTTGCTGGGTTAGGTAAACGCCCTTTTTTAACAATCGCCACGTTGTTCACTCTCTGGTCATAATTCAAACCGTAACCAACAATGAGATTATGTTCTCCTTACACGGGGTATACGTAACAATGGGCAAATGTGGTACATTTGCCCGCGTTGTCGCGGCATTCCCGACCGTTGATGTAAAGTTGTCTGCGGAAATTATGGGATGTTAATGCCGTTTTTCAGGGGGCAGGATGGGTAAACTAACGCTGCTGTTGCTGGCTTTATTAGTCTGGCTGCAGTATTCGCTGTGGTTCGGTAAGAACGGCATACATGACTATAGTCGCGTCAACGATGATGTTGCTGCGCAGCAAGCTACAAACGCGAAACTTAAAGCGCGTAACGATCAGCTTTTTGCCGAAATTGACGATCTCAATGGCGGACAAGAGGCTATTGAGGAGCGTGCGCGCAACGAACTTAGTATGACTAAGCCGGGCGAAACCTTTTATCGTCTGGTGCCTGACGCGTCTAAACGCGCTCAGACTGTAGGGCAAAACAATCGATAAACCGTCCAGGGATTTAACATGGCAGCCACTTTATTGGACGTTTGCGCCGTGGTGCCGGCTGCCGGGTTTGGCCGCCGAATGCAAACAGAGTGTCCTAAGCAGTACCTCTCTATAGGCAATAAAACCATTCTCGAACACTCGGTTGATGCGCTGCTGGCGCATCCCCGGGTGACGCGAGTCGTCATCGCTATCAGCCCAGGCGACAGCCGCTTTGCCCAACTTCCACTTGCTGCGCACCCGCAAATTACCGTGGTGGATGGCGGCAACGAGCGTGCCGATTCTGTCCTTGCCGGTTTGCAAGCCGCAGGGGGGGCCCGTTGGGTGCTGGTGCATGATGCCGCGCGTCCGTGTCTGCACCAGGATGATCTGGCCCGTTTGCTGGCAATCAGCGAGTCCAGCCGTACCGGTGGGATCCTTGCCGCACCGGTACGCGACACAATGAAGCGTGCGGAGCCGGGGCGAACAGACATAGCGCATACGGTCGATCGCAACGATTTATGGCATGCGTTGACGCCGCAGTTTTTCCCACGCGAGCTGTTGCACGACTGCCTGACGCGTGCGCTCAATGAAGGCGCAACCATTACGGACGAAGCCTCGGCGCTGGAATATTGCGGCTTTCATCCACAGCTGGTTGAAGGACGTGCTGACAACATCAAAGTCACCCGCCCGGAAGACCTGGCGCTGGCGGAATTTTATCTGACCCGAACTATCTAGACACTTTATCCTTCACGCTGCAACGAGGCAGCTTGAAGGATGATGTGTATACCAGGAGAAGACATAATGCGAATTGGACACGGTTTCGACGTACACGCTTTTGGCGGCGTTGGCCCAATTATCATTGGTGGTGTGCGCATTCCGTATGAAAAAGGATTGCTGGCGCATTCTGATGGCGATGTGGCGTTACATGCGCTAACCGATGCTCTGCTTGGCGCGGCCGCGCTGGGGGATATCGGTAAACTCTTCCCGGATACCGACCCGGCCTTTAAAGGTGCAGATAGTCGTGAATTATTGCGTGAAGCCTGGCGGCGTATTCAGGCCAAAGGCTATACGCTTGGTAATGTGGATGTGACGATTATTGCTCAGGCGCCGAAGATGCTGCCTCACATTCCGCAAATGCGTGTGTTTATTGCCGAAGACCTCGGCTGCCATATGGAAGATGTTAACGTGAAAGCGACCACCACGGAAAAACTCGGTTTTACCGGGCGTGGGGAAGGGATTGCCTGCGAAGCGGTGGCGTTACTCATTAAGGCAACGAAATGACTGCGTTTGAAGATCTGACGTATCTCCATGGCAAACCACTGGGCCATGGCGTCCTGAAAGCAAACCCGGAAGACTTTGTCGTCGTCGAAGATTTAGGCTTTGAACCGGATGGCGAAGGCGAGCATGTTTTGGTGCGTATCCTGAAAAACGGCTGTAACACCCGTTTTGTCGCTGACGCATTGGCAAAGTTCCTGAAAATTCACGCCCGTGAAGTCAGCTTTGCCGGGCAGAAAGATAAGCATGCGGTCACGGAACAGTGGCTGTGCGCGCGCGTGCCGGGCAATGCGATGCCTGATTTAAGCAAATTTGAGCTTGAAGGTTGTAAAGTGCTGGAGTACGCGCGCCACAAGCGTAAGCTGCGTTTAGGGGCGCTGAAAGGCAACGAATTTACGCTGGTGCTGCGTGAGGTGAGTGAGCGAAATGATGTTGAAGCGCGTTTGCAGGCGATTAGCGAGCGCGGCGTACCGAACTATTTTGGCACTCAACGTTTTGGTATCGGCGGCAGCAACCTGCAAGGAGCGTTGCGCTGGGCGCAAAGCGATGCGCCGGTGCGCGATCGCAATAAACGCAGTTTTTGGTTGTCGGCGGCCCGTAGCGCGTTGTTTAATCAGATAGCCAGTGAACGCCTGAAAAAAACAGACTTTAATCAAGTTGTTGACGGCGATGCGCTACAATTATCGGGGCGCGGAAGCTGGTTTGTCGCCACACAGGAAGAACAAACTGAATTACAGCGTCGCGTCGATGAGAAAGAATTGATGATAACAGCGGCATTGCCGGGCTGCGGTGAGTGGGGAACTCAACGCGACGCACTGGCGTTTGAAGAAGCCGCTGTTGCTGATGAAACCGCGCTGCAGTCTCTGTTATTGCGCGAGAAAGTCGACGCGTCGCGTCGCGCTATGTTGCTGTATCCACAACAATTAAGCTGGAACTGGTGGGATGACGTAACCGTTGAGTTACGTTTCTGGCTACCGGCAGGTAGCTTCGCCACCAGTGTTGTAAGGGAACTTATTAACACAATGGGTGATTATGCGTATATTGCTGAGTAACGATGATGGGGTCCACGCACCCGGTATACAAACGCTGGCGAAAGCGCTGCGTGAGTTTGCTGATGTACAAGTGGTTGCCCCGGATCGTAACCGCAGTGGCGCGTCTAACTCGCTGACGCTGGAGTCCTCACTTCGCACGTTTACCTATGATAACGGCGATATTGCCGTACAAATGGGTACGCCTACCGACTGCGTCTATCTGGGTGTGAACGCATTAATGCGTCCGCGTCCGGACATTGTCGTTTCTGGTATTAACGCGGGTCCAAATCTGGGTGATGATGTCATCTATTCCGGTACCGTTGCGGCGGCGATGGAAGGTCGTCACCTCGGGTTCCCTGCGCTGGCTGTTTCACTTGATGGTCATAAACACTACGATACCGCTGCGGCGGTCACCTGCCGTATCTTACGGGCGCTGAGTCGTGAACCGCTGCGCACCGGACGCATTTTAAATATCAACGTGCCGGATTTACCGCTGGATGAGATTAAAGGGATCCGCGTCACCCGCTGCGGCAGTCGTCATCCGGCGGATCTGGTTATTCCACAGCAGGACCCGCGCGGCAATACGCTGTACTGGATCGGGCCACCGGGCGAAAAATGCGACGCCGGGCCGGATACGGATTTTGCCGCGGTCGATGAAGGCTATGTTTCCATCACGCCGCTGCATGTCGATTTAACCGCATACGGCGCACATGAAGTGGTTTCTGACTGGTTAGACAGCGTGGGAGTCGACACGCAATGGTAAGCAGACGCGTACACACTCTTCTTGAACAATTACGTGCGCAGGGCATCAGAGATGAGCTTGTTCTCGATGCGCTCGCCGCCGTGCCGCGTGAAAAATTCATTGATGAGGCGTTTGAACATAAGGCCTGGGACAATATTGCCCTGCCGATTGGTCAGGGGCAGACGATTTCGCAGCCTTATATGGTAGCGCGGATGACCGAACTGCTGGAGTTAACGCCGCAGTCTCGGGTGCTGGAAATTGGAACTGGCTCTGGCTACCAGACGGCGATTCTGGCGCATCTGGTGCATCATGTGTGTTCCGTTGAACGCATTAAAAGTTTGCAGTGGCAGGCGCGTCGTCGCCTGAAGCAGCTTGATTTACATAATGTTTCGACCCGTCATGGTGATGGATGGCAAGGCTGGCAGGCGCGAGCCCCGTTTGACGCTATCATTGTAACGGCTGCGCCGCCTGAGATCCCAACCGCATTGATGATGCAGTTGGATGAGGGCGGCATTCTCGTCTTACCCGTGGGCGATGAGCACCAGTTTTTGAAACGGGTGCGTCGTCGGGGAGGCGAATTTATTATCGATACCGTGGAGGCCGTACGTTTCGTTCCCTTAGTAAAAGGGGAGCTTGCGTAGATATCGGCTGTGAATACCTGGAGTTTTCCTGGATATTCTGGAACAGGTAAGCGTATTGTGACGATGCCTTGCACGGTGATTACGTCATGGGTTTTAACCAATTTTTTTCCTGGGGGATAAATGAGCGCGGGAAGCCACAAATTTACCGTTAGCCGTATTGCGGCATTGTCACTGGTTTCATTATGGCTGGCAGGTTGTTCAAATACCTCGAATCCACCAGCACCGGTCAGCTCGGTTAACGGCGCTGCATCAACGAATACCAGCTCCGGCATGCTGATTACGCCTCCACCAAAAATGGGCTCGACGTCGACGGTACAGCAGACGCCACAGATCCAGCCGGTGCAGCGGCCAACCACACAGCCAACACAAATTCAGCCTGTAGCAGAGCAACCTGTACAGATGGAAAACGGTCGTATTGTATACAATCGTAAGTATGGGAATATTCCGAAAGGTAGCTATACAGGCGGCAGTACTTATACTGTTAAGAAAGGCGATACCCTTTTCTATATTGCCTGGATCACCGGGAACGATTTCCGTGACCTCGCACAACGCAATAACGTTCCGGCCCCGTATGGCCTGAATGTCGGTCAAACTCTGCAAGTGGGCAACGCGTCTGGCGCACCGATTACTGGTGGTAATGCCATCACCCAGGCGGATGCAGCACAGCAAGGAGTTGTGACCAACCCTGCACAAAATTCCACCGTTGCTGTTGCTTCGAAACCAACAATTACGTATTCTGAGGATTCAGGTGAACAAAGTGCTAATAAAATGTTGCCGAACAACAAGCCTGCTGGGACTGTAGTCACAGCGCCTGTAACGGCTCCGGCAGTTAGCGCAACCGAATCAACTGCAAGCTCAACGTCAACCAGTTCGCCAATCTCTACCTGGCGCTGGCCGACTGACGGCAAAGTGATCGAAAACTTTGCGGCTACCGAAGGTGGCAATAAAGGAATCGACATTGCAGGCAGCAAAGGACAGGCTATTGTCGCGACCGCAGATGGACGCGTCGTCTATGCCGGTAACGCGCTGCGTGGTTACGGTAATCTTATTATCATCAAACATAACGATGATTACCTGAGTGCCTACGCCCATAACGATACAATGCTGGTCCGGGAACAACAAGAAATCAAGGCGGGGCAGAAAATAGCTACCATGGGTAGTACCGGAACCAGTTCAACACGCTTGCATTTTGAAATTCGTTACAAGGGGAAATCCGTAAACCCGCTGCGCTATTTACCGCAGCGATAATTCGGCGGAACCAGGCTTTCACGTGCTAGTTCCGTTAGGGATCACGGGTAGGAGCCACCTTTATGAGTCAGAATACGCTGAAAGTTCATGATTTAAATGAAGATGCGGAATTTGATGAGAACGGAGTAGAGGCTTTTGATGAAAAAGCCTTGAGTGAAGAGGAACCCAGTGATAACGACCTGGCTGAAGAAGAGCTGTTATCGCAGGGGGCCACACAGCGTGTGTTGGACGCGACTCAGCTTTACCTTGGTGAGATTGGTTATTCACCACTGTTAACAGCCGAAGAAGAAGTTTATTTTGCGCGTCGCGCACTGCGTGGAGATGTCGCATCTCGCCGTCGCATGATTGAAAGTAACCTGCGTCTGGTGGTGAAGATTGCTCGTCGTTATGGCAATCGTGGTCTGGCATTGCTGGACCTGATTGAAGAGGGCAATCTGGGGCTTATCCGTGCAGTCGAGAAGTTTGACCCGGAACGCGGGTTCCGCTTCTCAACATACGCAACCTGGTGGATCCGCCAGACGATCGAACGGGCAATTATGAACCAAACCCGTACGATCCGACTGCCCATTCACATTGTAAAAGAGCTGAACGTCTATCTGCGTACCGCGCGTGAGTTGTCGCATAAACTGGACCACGAACCGAGCGCAGAAGAGATTGCTGAACAACTGGACAAACCGGTTGATGACGTCAGCCGTATGCTCCGACTCAACGAGCGTATTACCTCGGTAGACACCCCGCTGGGTGGCGATTCCGAAAAAGCGTTGCTGGATATTCTGGCCGATGAAAAGGAAAACGGTCCGGAAGACACCACGCAAGACGATGATATGAAACAGAGCATCGTCAAATGGCTGTTCGAACTGAACGCCAAACAGCGTGAGGTGCTGGCACGTCGCTTTGGTCTGCTGGGATACGAAGCTGCGACACTGGAAGATGTGGGCCGTGAAATTGGCCTCACTCGTGAACGTGTTCGCCAGATTCAGGTTGAAGGTCTGCGTCGTCTGCGTGAAATTCTGCAGACTCAGGGGCTGAATATCGAAGCGCTGTTCCGCGAGTAAGCACTAGTTCTATCAAGAAAGGCCAGTCTCATTGGGACTGGCCTTTTTCTTTGACGATGTGTCCAGGCCGGGTAAGGAATAGCCGCAATCCGATAAATTACCCCATCATCTTACGCACCAGACGTGTGAACTGCTCACGCTCTTCATCAGATAACCGCCCCAAAAACTCATCATCTACGTCATTTCCCAGTGGGGTTGCGCTGGCCAGTAACGCTTCTCCTTGCGCGGTCAAATAAACAAACCGCCGACGCTTATCTGCCGGGTCGTGCTCACGCCTGACCAGATCGCGTTTTTCCATTCGGCTCAGCATTTCCGCAAGCGTCGCCTTGGTACAGACTGCTGCCTCGGTCAGGGTAACCTGTTCAATTCCGGGCTGTTCGGCAATGGCGCGCATCACCGCATACTGCGGTTTGGTCAGATCCGGTAATTCATGTTGCCAGCGAGCCGTATGCTGCTGAAAAAGCTGACGTAAAAGGTGGAAGGCTGTGTTTCTTAACGGCATGAGAGCTCCGGAATATCTGTCAGTCTCTATCTTAACGGGTAACGCGTCATAGTTTAACCATTGCTGCTTTAGCAATCTGTGCGAGGTGCTCTTGTCCGGAATGCATCGAGGGAGTATTTTAATAAAATGTTCGTACACGAACAAAATTGAGGGCGAAATGAGACTGATTGTAGGAATGACCGGGGCGACCGGCGCACCGCTTGGTGTGTCGCTACTCAGGCGCTGCGGGCAATGCCGGGGGTAGAAACCCATCTGGTGCTGTCAAAGTGGGCCAAAACCACCATTGAACTGGAAACACCATACAGCGTCCGTGATGTGTCAGCGTTAGCCGATTATTGCCACAACCCGGCGGACCAGGCGGCGACCATCTCCTCCGGATCGTTTCGTACTGACGGCATGATCATTATCCCCTGCAGTATGAAAACCCTTGCCGGTATTCGTGCTGGCTATGCGGAAGGACTGGTGGGGCGCGCCGCTGATGTGGTGCTGAAAGAAGGGCGCCAGCTGGTACTGGTTCCGCGGGAAATGCCGCTTAGCACTATTCATCTGGAAAACATGCTCGCGCTTTCGCGCATGAGCGTCGCGATGGTCCCGCCGATGCCTGCGTTTTATAACCACCCGCAAACGGTTGATGACATCACGCAGCACATTGTGGCTCGCGTGCTCGATCAGTTTGGTCTGGAACACCCCAACGCCCGTCGCTGGCAGGGATTACGACAGGCGCAGAATTTTGCACAGGAGAATGAATAATGGCATTTGATGACTTGCGCAGCTTTTTACAGGCGCTGGACGACCAGGGACAATTGCTGAAAATCAGTGAAGAGGTCAACGCTGAGCCGGATCTGGCTGCGGCGGCTAACGCGACCGGGCGTATTGGCGACGGTGCGCCAGCGCTGTGGTTTGACAATATTCGTGGTTTTACTGACGCCCGCGTGGCGATGAATACCATCGGCTCGTGGCAGAATCATGCCATTTCATTAGGCCTGCCGCCCAATACGCCGGTGAAAAAACAAATTGATGAGTTTATCCGTCGTTGGGATAAATTTCCGGTTACGCCGGAGCGTCGTGCCAATCCGGCTTGGGCTGAAAACAGTGTTGATGGTGAGGAGATCAACCTGTTTGATATTCTGCCGCTGTTTCGCCTGAATGATGGCGATGGGGGGTTCTATCTCGATAAAGCCTGCGTGGTGTCGCGCGATCCGCTGGATCCGGATAACTTCGGAAAGCAGAACGTCGGCATTTATCGTATGGAAGTGAAAGGGAAACGCAAACTTGGCTTGCAACCGGTGCCGATGCACGATATTGCGTTGCATCTGCATAAAGCTGAAGAGCGTGGTGAAGATCTGCCGATTGCCATCACGCTGGGTAACGATCCGATTATTACCCTGATGGGGGCTACGCCGCTGAAGTACGATCAGTCGGAATACGAAATGGCGGGGGCGCTGCGCGAAAGCCCGTATCCGATCGCCACCGCACCGCTCACTGGCTTTGACGTGCCATGGGGTTCAGAAGTGATCCTCGAAGGGGTCATTGAAAGCCGTAAACGTGAAATCGAAGGTCCTTTTGGTGAGTTTACCGGCCACTATTCTGGTGGTCGTAACATGACCGTGGTGCGTATCGATAAAGTCTCTTATCGCAGTAAACCGATTTTTGAATCGCTGTATCTCGGGATGCCGTGGACGGAAATCGACTATCTGATGGGGCCAGCAACCTGCGTACCGCTTTATCAACAGCTGAAAGCTGAATTCCCGGAAGTACAGGCGGTGAATGCCATGTACACCCATGGTTTGCTGGCGATTATCTCCACCAAAAAACGCTACGGTGGCTTTGCCCGTGCAGTCGGGCTGCGGGCAATGACGACGCCGCATGGTCTGGGTTACGTGAAAATGGTGATTATGGTTGATGAGGATGTTGATCCGTTCAATCTGCCGCAGGTGATGTGGGCGCTGTCTTCGAAAGTTAATCCGGCGGGGGATCTGGTGCAATTGCCGAATATGTCGGTGCTGGAACTTGATCCGGGCTCCAGTCCGGCGGGGATTACCGACAAGTTAATCATAGATGCCACCACGCCGGTTGCGCCGGATAACCGTGGGCACTACAGCCAGCCGGTATGTGATTTACCGGAAACGAAAGCCTGGGCTGAAAAGCTGACCGCCATGCTGGCTAACCGTAAATAAGGAGTTGCAGATGATTTGTCCCCGTTGTGCCGATGAACATATTGAAGTGATGGCGAACTCGCCGGTGAAAGATGTCTGGACGGTATATCAGTGCCAGCATTGTCTGTACACCTGGCGTAATACCGAACCGCTTCGCCGCACCAGCCGGGAGCACTATCCGGAGGCGTTTCGGATGACGCAAAAAGATATCGATGACGCACCAATGGTGCCGAGTATTCCGCCGCTGCTGGCGGAAGGTAAGCGCTAATACTGAAGGCCCGGGATTCCGGGTCTTTTTTTGCGCGCAGACTCGTAACGTATTGATAAATTGATTTGTTACAGCGGCATCGGGAATAGAATAGCGGCGGGTGCTTGAGGCTTTCTGAGCTTTGAGCATTGGCAAGGTCCCGGAAAGACAAAAGCCCCAGGAGATAGTTCTATCAACCTGAGGCTAGCGTACAAACCTGAACAATTTGGATGTTAGTCTCTTCTTTGCAGGGAGGCAAGACATGCTGACAAAATATGCCCTTGTGGCAATTGTAGTGCTGTGTTTTACGGCGCAGGGATTCACGTTAATGGTGCGAGATTCGTTGTGCGAGTTAAGTATTAAAGAACGTGGTATGGAGTTTAAAGCTGTTCTCGCTTACGAACCGAAGAAGTAGCTACAACGCGGGGGAAACCCCGCGTCTTGATGGTCCGGTACTGTCCTCTCGCACCCATTCCCGTGTAGCCCAATGCCCGATAAGCAAAGCGCCGTCGGGCACTGCATTTTTACACCAGGCTCTTCAACCGATAGATCCACTCCAGCGCCTGACGCGGCGTTAGTGAATCCGGGTCGAGGTTTTCCAGCGCTTCAACGGCGGGGGAGGTTTCTTCAGGCACTGAAAGCAGCGACATCTGCGTACCATCGACCTGGGTCGCGGCAACGTTCGGCGCAATGCTTTCCAGTTCGCGCAGTTTTTGCCGCGCGCGTTTAATAACTTCTTTCGGCACCCCTGCAAGGGCAGCTACTGCCAGACCATAGCTCTTGCTCGCCGCACCATCCTGAACGCTGTGCATGAAGGCGATGGTATCGCCGTGCTCTAACGCATCCAGATGCACATTAGCGACGCCTTCCATCTTCTCCGGTAACTGAGTCAGTTCGAAGTAGTGGGTCGCAAACAAGGTTAATGCTTTGATTTTATTAGCGAGGTTTTCCGCGCACGCCCATGCCAGCGACAGGCCGTCGTAGGTGGAGGTTCCACGACCAATCTCATCCATCAGCACCAGGCTGTTCTCGGTGGCGTTATGCAGAATGTTGGCAGTTTCGGTCATTTCTACCATGAAGGTGGAACGACCCGATGCCAAATCATCCGCTGCCCCCACGCGGGTAAAGATCCGATCGATCGGACCTATCTCCACTTTCTGCGCCGGAACATAGCTGCCGATGTAGGCCAGTAGCGCAATCAATGCGGTCTGGCGCATATAGGTACTTTTACCCCCCATATTCGGACCGGTGATGATCAGCATCCGTCGCTGAGGCGAGAGGTTAAGCGGGTTGGCGATAAACGGCTCGGTCAGCACCTGCTCGACCACCGGATGACGCCCCTCGGTAATACGAATGCCGGGTTTATCGGTGAAGGTCGGACAGGTGTAATTCAGCGTATAAGCACGTTCCGCCAGGTTGACCAGTACGTCCAGCTCCGCCAGCGCGCTGGCGCTTTGCTGCAAATCCGCCAGGTGCGGGAGCAGCATGTCGAACAGCTCGTCATACAGCTGTTTTTCCAGCGCCAGCGCTTTGCCTTTTGACGTCAGAACTTTGTCTTCGTACTCTTTCAGTTCCGGAATAATGTAGCGTTCGGCGTTTTTCAACGTCTGGCGACGCACGTAGTTAATCGGAGCCAGATGACTCTGTCCACGGCTGATCTGAATGTAGTAGCCGTGTACGGCATTGAACCCGACCTTAAGCGTATCCAGGCCGGTGCGTTCGCGTTCGCGGATTTCCAGTCTGTCGAGGTAGTCGGTTGCGCCATCGGCCAGCGCTCGCCACTCGTCCAGCTCTTCATTGTAACCCGTGGCAATGACGCCACCGTCGCGAACCAGCACGGGTGGCGCTTCGACGACGGCGCGTTCAAGCAGTTCACGCAGTTCGGTAAATTCGCCCATTTTATCGCGCAGCATTTGCACGGGGGCACTGTCTACGCTTTCCAGTTGTGCACGCAGTTCCGGTAATTGCTGGAAGGCATGACGCATGCGGGCCAGATCGCGCGGACGCGCGGTACGTAAGGCCAGACGCGCCAGGATACGCTCCAGGTCGCCCACCTGTCGCAGCACGGGTTGCAATTCGCTGGTGGTATCCTGCAGCGCGCCGATGGTTTGTTGGCGCTCGGTGAGGATTTTAGTGTCGCGCACAGGCATATGCAGCCAGCGCTTGAGCATACGGCTGCCCATCGGCGTCACGGTGCAGTCGAGTACTGACGCTAGCGTGTTTTCAAAGCCACCTGCCAGGTTCTGCGTGATCTCCAGATTACGGCGCGTGGCGGCATCCATGATGATGCTGTCTTGCTGACGTTCCATGGTGATGGAACGAATATGTGGCAGCGAGGTACGTTGAGTATCTTTTACGTATTGCAGCAGACATCCGGCGGCGCATAATCCGCGTGGGGCATTTTCCACGCCAAAACCAATCAGATCTCGCGTGCCAAACTGTAGGTTTAACTGCTGGCGGGCGGTATCAATTTCAAATTCCCACAGCGGGCGACGACGCAGCCCGCGACGCCCCTCAATCAGCGACGTTTCAGCGAAATCCTCGGCATACAGCAATTCAGCAGGGTTGGTGCGCTGCAGTTCTGCGGCCATGGTTTCGCGGTCGGCGGGTTCACTGACGCGAAAACGCCCTGAGCTGATATCCAGCGTAGCGTAACCGTAACCTTTACTGTCCTGCCAGATGGCGGCCAACAGGTTGTCCTGACGTTCCTGCAACAGCGCTTCATCACTGATGGTACCCGGCGTGACAATGCGTACCACTTTGCGCTCAACCGGACCTTTACTGGTTGCCGGATCGCCAATCTGCTCACAAATAGCGACAGATTCACCCTGATTGACCAGTTTGGCGAGGTAGTTTTCTACCGCATGGTGAGGAATGCCCGCCATCGGGATTGGCTCGCCCGCAGATGCGCCGCGTTTGGTCAGGGAGATATCTAGCAGCTGAGACGCGCGTTTAGCGTCGTCATAAAACAGTTCGTAAAAGTCGCCCATGCGGTAAAACAGCAGTATTTCCGGATGCTGAGCCTTCAGCTTGAGATACTGCTGCATCATTGGGGTGTGAGCGTCGAAATTCTCTTGTGTACTCATCAGTTTATGATGTCCATTTTCTTAAATTTTAACGAGTTAGTGAAGTTTGTTGTTCTCATTGAGTTTCACTTTGTCTCATTGGATCTCACGAAATCCTACATTTAAATGTAGGTTAAAGTGTAGCTTGCCAACCTATAGCCTGGTAAAATATGGCTACATACAGCACAACCTACATTTTTGTTCATAACTACATAAGGTGCATGATAACGGAGTCTTTATGGTAGGAAAACAAGAGGGAAAGCCACTTTCGTTTAAAGCGGTAGAAATGATGAAGCCTGGCGACAAAGATAAGGCTGATGTAGGCGAAAATCGTGGCTTACGTGTCTCCTGTGGTGCAACTGGGGTTAAGTCTTTTTTCTACCGTTACACAAGTCCTCTGACTGGCAAGCTTGCTCAGGTTAAAATTGGTAACTTCCCGCAGACTTCTCTCGCCGCTGCACGTCTTAAACTCCACGAATTAAAGCTCCTCCGACAGGAAGGCCGGTGCCCTGCGACTGAACTCAAAAAAGATAAGATCCAGCGTGCGATTGAGGCTGAACAAGCTAAGATCCCTGAATTGACCGTACAGGGATTAGTTGAACTGTATCTTACCGAACGTATTGAGGATCGTAAAACGAAGGACGGGAAGGTTATTCCCGGCGCCAGAAAGCCGAAAGGGCAGGCTGAGGTTCGTCGTACTCTCTATGGTGACGCCGTTAAAAGCTTAGGAACCCGGAATGCTGCTGAGATTACTCGCCAGGATGTCATTAATTTAATCAATGGCATTGTAGCTCGAGGTGCAACCGTACAGGCAGGGAATGTACTGAGGGAGCTTTCACTCGCATATGAATTTGCAATTGGCCTTGGGCGCTTTGATGACAGTTTTGCGAATCCAGCGTTGTTAGCAAAATCCAGCTTACGACAGACAAGAATCAAGCTCACAAATGGACGTGGAACACGAGTACTGAGTGAGGACGAGCTTGCAAAATTCCTTAAATGGCTTCCGGGTTCGGCTTACACGCCAACGATCAAAAACGTGTTACGTCTGACTCTCTGGACCGGCTGTCGTACCGGTGAAGTCTGCAATATGGCATGGAAGGATGTTGATCTTGAAAAAGGCACCATTCATCTTAGAGAAACCAAGACTGGGGTAGAGCGTTATGTTCAATTATCAGATCAAGCGATCGACTTTCTCAAGGTTCTACGGCTTACCTCTGACAAATATCTATTCCCTTCGCAAGCCACGAAGAAGCCAATCCAGCAGAAGTATCTAACTGAAAACTCATGGCGTTTACGTGAAAGCGGTCAAATGCTTGATATACCTCATTGGACGCCGCACGATCTACGTCGTACAGTGCGAACAGGGTTATCTCGTTTGCAGTGTCCAAATGAGGTAGCAGAGGCCGTATTAGGGCATACACGTGGCGGTGTTGAAGGGATTTATAATTTGTATAAGTATGATGCTGAGTGCCGGAAGTGGTTGCAGGTGTGGGCGGATTACCTTGAGTCATTGTTAAAATGATAACATCAATTAGGATAGTTGAAGATAATGGATTCAGAACTTCTTTCGATACTTAATGATCTTAAAAAAGAACAATACGAACTTTTAGAAAGCACAGGATGTAACTACTGGGGAATAAAATGTTCTTTTATTAATAAGACAAATTTATTTTTTGACCGATTGATTCCATATGTGGATAAAAATAAACATAACGAT
This sequence comes from Citrobacter meridianamericanus, assembly GCF_041320245.1. Lineage (NCBI taxonomy): Bacteria > Pseudomonadati > Pseudomonadota > Gammaproteobacteria > Enterobacterales > Enterobacteriaceae > Citrobacter > Citrobacter meridianamericanus. The sequence continues at coordinate 1,182,922 of NZ_CP101036.1, forward strand.
GCTTTTTTTACAATCATTAAAGAAAGTTATATGTATTATATAAATTCAAATGTGGCAAGGTTAACATATGAGATAAAGAAAGAAAGCAATGGGGTAATGTATTTTGAAAAACAGGTGAACCATTTAAAGGAAATGTATTCGAAAGTGATTCCTTTCTCAAGGAATTATCTGAGTCATGTGTTGAAGTGTTTAATAAGTAATGAAGGTACATTAAATTCTTATAACTCGTTCAAATCACGACATGAAAATGAGTTATCAGACTTTAACTCTGAAATTTCATCTTTTAATAACCTAAAAAATATTGAGGAGGTTGAATGTTATTTTAGGGCGAAGTTCATGGGTAATGAATTAAGTTTCTTAAATCAAGATAATGCTGCTTTGAATGAAGGTGAATTTAAAACTCTCTTTTTCCACTATAAAGTCTTTGATTTTATTTTCCATTATAATAATTACATGTCAAATAAGATTAACTCTCTAAGTTATGCTAGTGTTAATGATGAGATTTATAATCTTTATAAAGAACATTGTATTGATTTAAAATCAGTTGATAAGCAGTTTGACAAATATCAGGTGATTGAAAAAAATAAATCCTTAGAGTTAATTTCTTCAAAAGATGGCTCTTACTTAATTGATGATAGAATTCCAGGGTATTGTCTTAATATAACAATTGATTATGATCTTCTCAAGGTAATTGAAGAGTTAATTAATAGCAATAGCATAGTGAAAATCTCATTCAAGGTAACATCAATATCTACTTCGCAAGTGGCTATGGAAGATTTTGACCGAGGTGGACCATTAGAGTTAGATGTAAAAGGGATACCTGATATATCCTCATTTTATAGTGAAAATTATCAGGATAAACTTATCATTAAGCATGATAGTGTAATGAAGGAAATAATCTTTGAAGAATTACGCGATGATTTTGATATGATCAATGATTCGGTGGTGACTCAGGTTGTACACTTAAAGTATGACATACACGATAAGGAGTATTTTATTAATCACTTAGATCATGAATTGATTGTTTATTCACTTGAAGAGTATGATGATAAAATAAAGGATATTAAAGGAAAAGGAAGTAAGGGTAAGATTAAATCTTTTAAAATTGACGAATCAAAAATACCCTTTTTCTATAAGAGTAATAAAGGGTATTTCCTCTATCAAGTTCTTGACGCATATTTTAACCATAAGGACTTATTAAGGGAGTATTTTTGTAAAATAACACAGGTATCTTAGCGAGTATGTTGGGGATGTATTTTGGAACGAGAGTGAGATAATTATATGGAAGCTTTATGGTATTTAGGAATGGAATATGTGTCAACCTTGATTAAGGGAGGGGCAATTCGGCCTGCATATAGTATCGATTTATTTGGTAACTTTTAGTGGTCCTTTAAACTGTCACTCCAGATACTATGGAATTTAGTGATAGTCTAGGGCTATATATATGATGCTCTCTCTGTTCTGTTAGCAATATTCATATTGGTCAGAAAAGTATGGGGCATAATGATAATTATAGCGATCTTTTTTGAGTGATCCTTTCGGTGAGTAATCTTGTTTTTCCACCGAAAGGATTACTCATGCTAGATAGAGTTATTATAATCCAGATACGTTTATATAGAACTGGCCTTTACCCTCATCTGTTTTCTGAATCCGGTAGGTGATTGGTAATGAATTTTGCAGATCAGGTTTTGTGAACGTTAAGTCAGCCGCACACTGATAAACATCAAGTTTTGATTCATGGCTAATTGTTCTAACATTTTCTACTGTAATTCGCACATCCTTATCCAGTGTCATACCTTTCTCGATTGTCTTTCTGGAAATATCCACGACCAGATTTTTTGCGTCATCACTACTACACTTTGGCGTTTTCTCGCCACAGCCAGCCAGTAAACCAGCCGCTATTAATACCAGAAGCATTGTTCTTTTCATCTAGGGTTCCTTCGTTAATTAACGATACTTTTACTTCTTATTAAATATGCCATCCATTGTGCCTGCCGCAGGGGCTCCGCAGTATCCCTCGCAACCACGAGTCTTAAAACTGGCTTTACCGTTATTCATTTCACTAATTACGGCAACACACTGGCTGGCATTGTCATTCCAGACCCAGCGACGCTTTTGGCTTTCTCCGGCAGCTATTTGTTGTGCCGTACCATCCATATTGCATACGCCCGAACCATCCCCTGTTGAGGCATTAATGTTGAATTCAGCATTACCCTTTCCCGGATTCAGGGTTAGAACCGCTCCGGGTTTTACGTACTGCGCTGCCGCGACAGGTAGCGTTATGGCTGCCATCAATGAGGCCAACAGTTTTCTGTTCATTAATTAATTCCCTGTTAAGTGATACGGATGTTTTTGGTGATTTTCCCCAGTGCCAGAGGTCTGCGTTTTTCCACAAAGAAATAAACGACGTTGAATGCGGACTTGCGATGATTCCCTCGACCAAGAGAAGGCCAGTTGCGGAAGGATTCGATCTGTTTTTCTGAATAAGGCGTGTCAGAGAAGTCAAACAGCACAAGCAAGGCTTTGCCATCGTGCTTCATCAATTTCTTTACTTCTGTACTGTTGACGGTCGCGGAGACATTGGAACGTGCCGCAGTTGGTTTACGTACTGCAAACTCAACGGCTACATCATCAATGACAAAATCAATGTAACCGTGCCCGGATACAGTTCCTGGCAGTTTGCTTTTTACTTCCGGTGAGACGTTATCTACAAACCAACCCAGCAAATAGCAACGTACCAGAGGCAGTAATTCCCGCTCGCTACATTCGTTCAGACGCAGGGTTTTGACGAACTCCCTGCGATAAAGAGAACTGAAAAAATACTCAAAGCATTCCGTTATTTCAGTGATGGTGGTTGCCATGGTTGCATCCTTTACCTGCTACTTGGTCCATTTTTAAGGGCATACCTTTCCGGCCATAATGTTTCCGGTGTCGTATCCAGAGCTCCGGCAATAATGCGCTCAGCTCTGGGGTAATGACGCTCTAAGGCGTTATTTAATGTACGTGGCGCAAGGCCGTGACTGCGTGAAAGCGACGCTAGCGTTAACCCTCGCTTGTGAAGTGCTGCCACAATATCGGCACGATGCCAGTTCCCTGAACTTCCTTTGCTCTGTTTTTTCTGCGATGCTATTGAGTTACGCACAGTATTAACTCCATGGAATCAGTACATGGATATTAAATGCGAATAAAAGATACCTTTCAAGTTCTTTTGGTATCTATTTTTGTGTTTTTTATTAACGCATTGATATCTGGTGAAATTTATATGAGCAGTAAGAGATCAGTATCGGCTATACCGACCCATCCTGAAGCTTCTGTTGAAGGGGCTAAAGACTGGCTGACAGCAGAGGAATTCACTCATATTGAGGGAATGCCGGGCACGCCTCGCGGTGCAAGAATGCGCCTAGAAAAGTTGGCATCCCTGCACCCAGAAATACGTCGTAAAAGGACTACCGGGAAAGGTGTGGTTTACCATATCAGCGCAGCCACAATGTCTCTTGACGATGAGAGAAGCAGGGCTAAGGGCGAAGCGTTTACTCTCACCGACAGCGATCGCCAACTTAGTCTCTGGATACAGTTGTATCGCAATATGTCACCAGCTTCGCGGGCGCAATTGATGGAGCAGGCCCTCAGGCTGGTAAAGGACGATCTGATATCTCAGGGGCCTGATGTTTCTGAACTGGCGGTACAAATCATGAAGCTGCCCGAAGATGAGCGTAAGAGCCTGTTTGAAAAGCTGAATGGGAAGGTGTGATAGCGTCAGTTTTCCGCCATGCCAGACAGAAGGAACCACCCCGGAACCCTGACCTGTCTGACATGGCAGAATGGAAAGTATGCCATCACTTAATAATGAATAAAAATCTGTTGTCAGTTATTTCTTTTTTGAATCATAAATTAGTTCCTTTTGTTATTATTTGCAGTAAAAGTATATTGTTGGTATAATGCCATTGCTGGATAGTGTTATTACTTGCAGCCAGTATGTTGCCATGTACTTATTATTTATCAGGTGATTAAAACCCGCCGATACTGGTGCAGGCATGATGTCTTATTAAAATAGATTGAACAGGAAAATCACTGATGAATTTTGTCCATCAGGAAGGGCTTGCTATGCCCGTCGATCAAGAATTAATAAATATCATTTTAAATGAAGCGGGAAATCCACCGCCGCATAAAGCCAAAATTACAGCCGTCAGTCTGTTATTTAAAGACCTGAGTTACAGCGCTGAAAAGGGCGGTTACCATCCTGTCGAAATACGGCTTATTTCTCGCAATAACGAATGGTATTTTGATTACATTACCGACTTCAGTTATATGGGAATGGTGTACCCCGAACTGGAAAAGGAAATTGATATCAGCTGGAGTCAACAATATGTCTTTCTGGCTAATGTTGGTGACCTACCTGTTAACGCCGGAAGGGAGTTATTTGAACTCTGGCAATCCAACTTTATTCAATATCACGCCATGAACATCTACACCATTACCGTTCTCTGGGAAAGCTAATCCCTCTGTACTAACCATCACTAATTTATGAGGAATAATCTGTGACGACTAACAGAGGGATACGTGCGTCTCAACAGGGCGAACTGGACTGTCTTTGCGGTGCTTATTGTGTGGTTAACATGCTGAGCTGGCTGTTTGACGGCAGGGTTAAACGACGCCCGTTAATGAACCGGCTTATTCAGACCTATCAGCAGCGCTGGCCTTTGCATGAATGGCTGACTGAAGGGATTGAAGAAGACCGTTTAGACTGGCTGATAGTGCAGGTGTTGCAGAAAGGGCATTACAGCCGCCAGTTTCCGGTTCAAATCACCAGACCCTTTGCAGGGAAGCGGGGGTTAACAGACGGGCGGCTGTTCAGGGAAATGCAGCGGTTTCTTGACGTCACTGACCATTCCCGCCTGATTATGCTCAGCGACCAGTTTCACTGGTCCCTTCTGGTCAAAATGGATGAAGAAATGCTCTGCTTCTTTGACAGTAACGGGCGAACTTCAATGCCCCGTAAAGCTTTCTCCCTGCGTACTGGCGTAACCCGCCGCCAGCTGTTTCCTGACGCCATTTACTTCATTGAACGGGAGTTCTGACATGACCCTATTTACCCAACGTGAAACGCGTATCCTCGATCAGGCGCGTGACATTATCAGCCGGTTCTATCAGCGTGGGGTTCAACTCTGCTCCCCTAATGATGTTCGACGATGCGTAATGGTTGAGCTGGCACCGCTTGAACATGAAGAGTTTGGCATCATCCTGCTCGATAATCAGAATCAGCTGCTGCACCGTGAAATCCTGTTCAGGGGTACGTTAAACTCGGTCAGCGTTCACCCCCGTGAAGTTATCAAACGCGTACTGAAACATAATGCCGCCGCAGTCATCCTTGTCCACAACCATCCCAGCGGCGAGCCGGAACCCAGTCGTTGCGATATTAAGTTGACCAAAAAGCTTCAGGAGCTGCTGGAAATGCTGGACGTGCGGTTGCTTGACCACTTTATCGTGGCAGGAACTGAAACGGTATCAATGGCTGAACGGGGGCTGGTGTGATGCTGAAAGTTACCTGGTTTAATGTACGTTATTGCGGGTTAGGCGCATGAGCAGGGCTGCGTTACGTCAGGTCGTGCCTATGGTACAAACAACCGTGTTTGATGCGTATATTGGCGGTCTGGCTCCCTCGGGGCGGAGAGGTATCACCAGCCTGTTAAACCGCAGTGCCGGCATACTTAAACGCGGTGCGTGTGCAGATAACTATCCGTGGGAACAACTTAACTACGCCGCCGTCGCTAAAGTACGTGCGGCACTACTGGATGACGGTTACGCCGTGTCGTCGGTGAACATGGCGCTGTCAGCACTGCGGGGCGTGGCACAGACGGCCTTAAACCTCAATTGTATGGATGCCGAAGCGCTGGCACGTATCCGGTCAGTGAAGCGTGTGAGCGGCGATATCCAGCGTAAGGGAAGGGCGCTGGACAAGCAGGAAATCCGGGCACTGATTCAGGCTGCAAAACAGCATCCGCAACCGGTACGGCGCTACCGTGATGCCGCTATTGTGCTGATGCTTTGCGGAACGGGCCTGCGGGCCGGGGAACTGGTTAAACTTGAGCGCCGGGACTATGACAACGGCATCCTGACGGTGAGGCAAGGGAAGGGGCGTAAATACCGTGAAATTCACGTGGCGGATGCGGTGGACAAGGCCATACGCGCATGGCTGAAAGTCAGCGCAAGCGAAGCTGATGGTGCGTTGTTCGGACGAATTCAGCGTAACGGTAAGGCCGCCAGCCAACCTCTGACTACGACCGGGTTAACGGGGATTCTGGAACATTTACAGCAAGCATCAGGCATAGCGCGGTTTACCCCGCATGACATGCGGCGGACCTTCATTACCCGCTTACTGGAGCAGGGTGTGGATATCAACACCGTACGCCAGTTGGCAGGCCACAGCGACATATCCACGACGACGCGCTATGACTGTCGTGGCGAGAGCATGAAAATCAGTGCCAGCAAGCGGATTAGATGCTGGTAAACATGATGGTTTCTGTTGGTGATTGAGCCTGAAAATATTGAACCTACTTAGCTTTTTTTTTGACCTTTTTCTCGTTTGACTCAATCATTTTTATAACGAGAGCTGAGTCAGAAAATGTTTCTATATCGACTTTTTTCCACTTTCCTGACTCAACAACAATTTTACCGCTTTGGTTGTCAAAATACGGTATATCTATACCAGCATTATTAAGCTCCCTGGCTATCATGTCAGTGGGTTTGCCGTCAAAGTTCGCTTGCCATATTTGGTTATAAACGTTGTATACAAGTTCTGAGTTTTTATGCTTGCGAGACAAGATATTATCTATGTAGTACTGGTTAACCAGTTCCGCTATCACAGCACTTCGTTTCTCAGCTGCATTTTGTTCCTTACGACTTATAGCTGTTTTTTCAGCGATCATCTCCAGCCGGGCTTTGGTCTCTTCCAGCATATGGATGGGTACGATCTTTCCAAACCTCGCTGCAACTAACCCCTTTCTTTTTTGTTGTCTCGCCCTGTTGAGGCTTTTTTCCCTTTCTGCCTTCTGCTGCATTAGTGGCTGCAAAATCGTATCGCCATTTGGCATGAGTACATCTCCTTGCATCGAACAATCAACCTACGGGCTAGGTACTCCCATCATTTCCGTGATTATCACGGTGGACGAATTTTACGCGTGATAATCACGATTGCCAATGCACAAAATCTAATCTTTTGCCGTGATTATCACGATAAACGGTCTAATTTTCGTGAAAAGAGGCGGTTTGCGTGGTTGTAAATAGCAGCGCTCCTGAAACAGCTCAAAGGAGCACAAGCATGAACACCAACCGTATTCTCCGCAAAAAAGAAGTTCTTCACCTGACCGGGATCTCGTCCGCGACGTTGTACCGACTTATAGCTAAAGGAGACTTTCCAAAATCTAAGAAACTGACTGGTGATAGCGGTCGGGCTGTGGGCTGGGGATCAAATGAAATTCAAAACTGGATTCAGTCGCGTGGGATTAGCAATACGCAGTGATCTGTAAGCCTTATCCAACCCCTGACATACAACCATATAACCAGTAATAGTGATGATACCTGCATATGAAAGAGGGGATCACTGTTGCTGCTATGCGCTATCGGAACAGAATATGACGCAACAATTTAATCGTGAACGAGTGACATCCTTACGTGACAAAACCTCACTTGGAGTTAATGGTGCAGGCCAGTCTACGCATGGAAGTATAGACAAAATAGCATGGGTAACGGACATGCATGTCCGGGAAGAGAATCAGATACTCAGACAGCGTTTGTTTGGCCTAGCTTCAGGTGGGCGCTACCTGATCAAAGTTCGACCAGCTGGTAAGTATGAGTGTGGCGGGCACTATCGTCATGTAGTCGAGATCCGACTGAAAGCTAAATCGCGCAAACACCCCATATTGCTGGCAATCCATTTTGACCCAACCAGTAGTCAGCGTGGATTTCAGCGAATGGAACTTAGTCCCCAGCACTATTCTGCGAAACAGATAACGGATTTGTTTGTGTGGCTGGGGCGGAAGGGACGCATCGGCAAGTATCTATATCGGGGATTACGTAATGCCTGGATAACAACTATCCATTACGCGCTGGACGTGGTGGGAATGAAGCTCCACGACTATTTAATCAGGCTGGTTGGTGCAAGGAGCGGCGACTTTAACGATTTGCATGGAGAGCAGGAAGGGTTACGGCTGGGGTCTACGACTATCGTCGCGTCAATATATGAAAAGGCCGATGTTCCGGGTCTGGCAACTGAAAGAAGGTATGAACAAGCTGTCCTTCTGCTTGATGAGCAACAGTTCCGGCGTTTTTTGCGACTGGAACTTCGTTTATCACCCGGCAAGAAAAAGCTCATGCTGAACAACATGCTAAACATGGAGAACCTGGTATCTAAACTTGCATTTTATGACCGTAACGTGCTGGTAGATTCTGAGCTTGAACCTGATTTTTCTCGCCTGCTACGTGAGTATGTTCCTTATCCGGTTGCCAGAGCGGATTACCAGCCGTCAGCAACCCTGAATGGTAAGCAGGTCAGCTCAGCGAAAAAAGCTGCTAATAAGCGCGTTGATAAACTCATGGAGCGCTACCGTGTAGAATTGTTCGATTCAGAGGCTGTATGGGCTATGTTACCGCTTGTGGTGGAAAAACTTGGGATTCTCGCGCAACCGCAATACTGGCAGTTTAAACATCGCCAGAAGTGGCTTCAGTTGCGACTGACACATGGGTAATGGTGGTAGGGCAGGGATGCCGTTTGCTTCAAAGCATGAAAATGGAGGACATGTTAAATCAGAGACCTGAAAGATGACGGTTTTAAACCGCCCATCGTTGCAGGATTTTGGTGTGACAGACCAGCTAACTACCGCTGCTGTTTAGTGTCAGATTCGCATCTCGTATAATGGTAGGGGAAAACCGCCGATGGTTTTTTATTCCAGACATCGGCTTTAGTACCCTGGTATTAACCGCAGGGATTAACGATTCTACCCATAGCACAGAATCTATGTTTGTACTTACGATTCTGTATTTTTGTTATTTTACCGGTCAATGCACTCCTCAAGATAGTTATCAGGTATAACTCTATATTACTCACTATATAGTATGTATATGTCACTGCCATATTAATAGTGATAATTAGCAGCAGCGGAAATAGAGCGAGAAGAGCGTGAGTGTTATGAGTGAATGAGTGATATGAAAAAAATTGGCCTTCATTAAGGTATTCGTAATTGATGTTGTAAATTTCAGTGTAGTAAAAAACAACTGTGTTTTTTGTGTTATGCAACTTTCAATTACGAGGTATTCTGTGAAATATTCTGTAGGTTATATTATTAAACGTGGCATTCTGGTTACACTTGATACTTATAATAAGTTCATTGAGGATGTACATAACATACCTTTCATTGGGAAAGATGGTCGCCAGTCTCCGTCATACTATCTGGATATTCAACGGTTTTTGCAGCATCTGATTTGTAATAACTTCCTTTATGCTAAAGACACCCCGGAGGATAATCCATGGACACAATACTCGCCAATATATAATGAGCTGGGTAAAAAGGAATTACCGTTTGTCTTTAAACAGAATAAATACCTGTGTTGTGACCGGGCGTTAGAGTTGCTGAAAGATGCAGGGATTATAGATATTAAAATTCATTCATGGGGGAATGGGAAAAGTCGTACTTTTGCTTTGTCCAAGGCATACCTAAAACGCTGGTTTGAAGTCTCGCCTGATGACTACAAGCAGCGCGATGACCGTTACATTTATCTGTCCGTGGGTAAGCGTGTTCATAACCAAAAGATCATGACAGAAGAGCAATTGATCCAAAAAGCGTTATCGCACTTCAATAAGCCCCGCCATGCTACGCGTCACGTATCCCGTGAAACCCAGCAATATATGCGTCAGGTGTATCTCAACATGGGGGCGTTGCGTATCAACCTTGATAAGCTACAGGCCTACGTTCCTGAAGACGAGAGGGAGGCTGCTCTGAAGTCTCACTTCCTCCAGCATCTGGCTGAGCGTGGTTGCAGGATGGTTTCAAGCGTTCCTTTGGTGGTTGAATATTTTCCTGAATACAAACTGGCAGAGCGGGGAACCCGTTCATTTGAGAAGAATGGTGGCTTTCAGGCGCTAAAGGCTGCGATCAAATGGGCGGTTGTTGTGGGTATTAACTACGATATCAAAAGCAGTCAACTGACTATTCTGAAACATGAACTGGAGAGATACGGCATCAAATGTAAGCGGTTGGCAAAGATCACCAAGAAGAAGGTTATGCGTCGGTTCAACGTTGATCAAAAGGCTGCTAAGTTGCTTATCTATACTCTGATTTATTCACTCGGAGAGTTTCGTAAGCATAAGGACAGCGCTGCGTTTCGTAAGCTTTGTGATTTGTATGGCTACAATGAAGCGGTGTGTGTGGCTGATGAGTGGATTGAGTTTGTTCGGCCCGTGAGAAGGGCACTTAACGCGTTGGTGGCGCGTTATCTTGATGAGCATGTTAATTGCCCCGGTCGCGGTTGGGCCATACGCAATGCTGTCCGTCAGTCTTTGATGGTTAAACCTGACAAGATCACCGCGAGTGTTCGTCGGTGTGTTCTTTCGCATATGATCCAAGGTATTGAGAGTAAGGCGGTGTATGAAGCAGTGCTGGCTAATCCAGGGGTATGCGGCTCGATTGAGCATGATGGGATGGTGAGTAACTGTGAGATATGCTGGAATCACCCTTATCTTGAATTGAAAACAAAACATTAAACATTAAACATTAAACGTTAATCTAATCTTGACCCGCCATCTTCATACAACATTATCTATAAAGATGTGGCAGCGCGTAAACGCAGGAAGTCAGATGTGATGCGCCGGAAGCTGCTGTCGCGCATGCTAAAGGGGCTGGAAAGTCAGTCTGTATACGATTATGTTGCCAGCCATAAGGGCGTTTGCGCACTGGAGCACGATGGGTTTGTTTCATATGAGGAGGTTACTGAATGGTCCCATCCATATCTTTTGATTGAGCGGAAGCAATAGATAAAATTTAACTCCTAAGGTATTATATATTCGTAAATAATTTCTAGTTGGAGAGTTTTATACATATATATCTTCTGTTGCATCTTGTTGTTTTCTTAATTCTTTATTAAAAAATTTACCTGAAAAGTCGTTTAAAACGCTCTAGAAAGTTCATGCTTTCATAATCCTTGAGTTTTAATTCATTAATTTTTTCATTGAATGAATTAGCTCTGTTTTTTTCATTATCTAATTGCGTTAGCAAAGAATTATTAAGATGTTTTGTATTATCGATTGATTCTTTTAGCTTAAATATTTCCTGTTTCATTTCTTTTATTGTTGATTCAAATGATTCTTTTTTTTCAGTTTCTTTTGCCAGCTGGCCTTTAAATGATTCAATCTCTTTTATAGCCTTAATAATCGTTTCATTTTTTTTGTTAATTATAAATTTATGCTCATTTAACATTATAGGGTCAGATAATATTTTCATATAAACAATGTTATTAAATTTGCTCTTTAAAAAGTTATAATATCGTTCCATTTCATTTTCATCGATATCAGTATTGTTTAATTCTGAATTGAGCCTCATCTTATCCGATAATGAAACTTCAATTATGGGTATGTTATGGTCTTGAAAATCTTTTATTTTTTCATAACTGCATTTGTGAGTTACTTTAACTTCAATGGCTACTTTCCCCCCCCATTTCCTGGCTAATTCTATTGGTTTGCTAAAAAAACCTACTAGATCAGGATAATAAATTGATCCATCTTCGAATTTGATTTGTAAGTCGTCTTTTTTTATATTGTCGAATTCAATCTCATAATTTTTATCTTTATCTTGAAAATTTATTTTTTTCATTTCCGATAAAACTAGAATTGCAGTTTCATGAGATATGTATTCTGAATCAGAATCATGGCTTTCGGTAAATGTAGTTGAATCAGATTTATATCTGAAAAAGGCGGTTTTTGTTTTTTTAACTGGTGTTAATTCTGCTCGTTTATCCTTGTTAGATTGTGTGCTCATAAAGGTTAGCAAAGAAAGCTCTTTAGGGTTTTCTTTTCGCATCTTAATAACCTCCCAAATAAAGAATAATCGCTCTTTATTTGTTTCTTTATTTTTAATGTATTCCTCTTTGTTATCGATGGCGTATGCCCAAATTTTCTTTCTTGCCATCAAAACCTCTCCTTATATTTTAATGTGTGCTGAGATGAATATACTTGTGTAACTAATAATATATATGACATTTTCATCATTAAGAGATGTAACTTTACAGAAGGTTATTGGTAAAGGGGTCTCTGCTATGTAGTTATTAGGGGGGTATATGCCATCATTATAGGATGGCATATAATGAGTTCTAACAATAAATATTATTCTGGATACATTTCATGGAATTTTTCCTTCACTTCATTTCCAATGCCAGGAAGTGTAATAAGGAAACCTAGTTCATTGTAAATATCGCCCTTAGAAGAAGATGACAACCAGTTAAGACTTGTGACTACAATATTGTTATTGTCCCAAGAGAAAAACTTAGCATGTACTTGAGGATTATCTGCGGTTGTAATATTGAAACCTAAAGACTGAAGATTTTGTTTTAATTCCTTAAGCTCGGCTGATTTTAGATCCCCACTTGATCTTCCATAAGCAATATCAATAGATATATTCTTATCGTGCGCTTTCACGGTTTTCAGCGGTAATATTATAGGTCTATCACCCGCATAGCTAACTCTATGACTACAAATAAATATATTGTTTTTAACTACATTGCAAGCTTGTTTTACTATAGGGTGATGCTCAGGTGCAGAAATTATTTGAACGCTAGTATTACCATCTGATTCTTTGCGTATACTAACATTTTTATATAAGGTTGCAGAGAAAACAGCTAGTTCTCTGCTCAGGTTATTTGCTAATCCAGTTCCACCCATTGATAGATGGGAGCATATATCAGTTAAATCTGCTACGATTAAATCGTCGGTTATACAGGCAGATACTTCAAATCTATTAAATCTGCTCGATAGCCAATTGCACGAACCTAATGTAGCGCTGTAAATACCCTGTATTTCATCATGGATTATGAATTTTGCATGAGATAGAGTGGGGGCCCTATGGAATTTTATTTGTGTAGATAATCCTTTTTGTACTATTTTGTTATTTAATTCGTCAAATTTGGCTATGACATTTTTATAAGATTCAAGTTTATTTTGTTCCTCTGGTTCTGTTTGGCCCCATAGAATATCAATTTGGACTGATCGTTGTGCCGCATCTATTAAATTATCAAACACATCAGCAATACATTCTTCATTGATAAATGTAGAATGTATAATTAATCTACTTTTTGCATTGATTATTGAATTGAAAAGATGCATCCGATGTTCTTCGGGACCTGCAATCAGTCTAACTTGCTCTTTGTTAATTAAACGTTTTGGTAACGTTTTAACAGTTTCATTAATATTTTCTCCAACATAGATATCAGATTTACTTATATCTAATATCTCTGCGCGCTCACGAATCTTCTTATCTCTTTTAAGTATCTCACACTTTAATTCATCTGATATTTCGGGCACTCCTGTAATATTCCCCATGTCGTCTATGGCGGCAAGAGCAAAATGTATATTTTTAGAATAATTTGTATCTATTATGTCATCTTCTATATCAATAACCTCTTCATCGTAATTTGTGATTTTTTCATAAATTCTAGATAAGGTAGTAGTGTAGCTAGAGATGATATTTAATTCAGAGCATAAACCACGGAATGACTTTGTAGCATCTAAAATATTATGTTTAGAGTATAGTTGAAAACTTTGTTTCTTTTTTCTTTTCTCGTATCGGTAACACTCACGAGTCAAAGGGTCCACCATAAAACTTCTAACTCTTGAATAAGGGATGCTATCAGTAGGTAGTTCTTCATATAAGGCTACTTCTGCCCCCCTGTTCGTTGTTACAAAAAAATATTCATCATTGATTGGTTTTATTTCGATCCATCCAGCTTTCATCAGAGGGATTAGCATTTCCACGACGAGTTGCCTGGGGAGATTTGATGTCCTAGCTAAAAAAGTTGAGGTACAAGGTGTTTTAGCAATATACCCTAACAATATTTTTTCAATTGGCCCCCAAGGTTTGGCTTTCGCTAAACTAAAACGATGCATGCCGTATCCAAAAGGTACTATTACGTATGTAGTTAGTGACATGATATTAAGTCCTTTTCTTATTCTTATCTTGTTTTACGTGTTTGAATTCTCTAGAGTCAATCTTCTTTAATAATCCTTCACGCTCATATTCGATGAGTTTATTGACAAGAACGACTAAAAATTGATTGCTTAAATCACCTTTTTTAATTTCTTTTTTGTCGATTAAATCAGACCAATATTTAAGGAATTCGAATGAACCAATAATTATCATCTTATATTTTGCTCTACTTAGTAGGACATTCATGCGCCTACTATCAAGGAGAAATCCTAGAGATGCTCTAACATAAGAATGATGATTATTTCTAACCATAGATACAATAACTATGTCAGCCTCAGCCCCTTGAAAACCATCAACAGTGCTACAAAATGAAGAATGATCATCTGGTTTTTGAAAATATTCTATTTGTAACGAATTTGGTTCTTTATGCAGTTTTTTATCCAGACTTCTCTTAATTAAATCTACCTGCTTTGCATAAGGTGACATAATTGCTAGTTTTGGTGTTTTTTCTGCTTTTGAATTCACCCTCAAATGTTCAAGAACGGATAAAAGAGTATTTTTTTCTAAGTTATTTGTCCAAACAGGAAGAGATTCTGCAGCATAATTGTTTTTAGTTTGTTGAACATCGGGGGTATCAATCCATATAATTGCGGGGGAGTTAAGTAATGGTGAGTTAGGTTTAAATGTAAAAGGGGTAATAGTATTTGCATCTCTATAGAATTTTTCTTTTGAAGGTTCTGTTTTAAGCTTTTTATCGTAAAATACGCTAGAGATCAAGTTTGCGATATCTGGATGCATACGATGTTGGAAATTAAGCATGCTCGCAATTTTTCTATGCTTTCTATCATCACCGTAACGATCTATATATTTTTGTGATTTCACTTTTTCTTCAAGCACAAGACTTTCAAATAAGAGATGAAGCCTGACTGCACTAGAACTCAATTTTTCAAGTGTTTCGTTATCAATTGTTGAGATAAAATTTTCAGTAAAACGCTCTTTTATCCAATCACCTTTTATTTGTTGATTATTTATATCAGTTGCAATAATTATTGCGTTCTTCAATTTATTAATGTCAGTGAGGATCTCTCTCATTTTTTCTGTTGCATAAGGGGGTAACTGCTTATGATCACCTATCATCAGTCTTCTATATGAAAGTAACATCGGGCTAAGAAGTTCTACGCCTGTGACTTTTCCTGTTTCTTCCATTATTGACCAGTCAAATTGTGATTTCTCACTAATTAATTCTTCTACTTGTCTGGAGTTAGTTGTAGCAAAAACCATATTTGCAGATTTCAATATCTGTTTGATAAGAGAATATCTGTCTGATTTGGATGATTTACGACTGGCTGATATAATTGAATTTTTACTTATAGTTGATGTACATTCATCAAAAATATCACTATCAATAAATTTTTTAATATATTCTAGCGCAAGGGAGTCTAATTGGTTTATTGATATGTCATCGCTATCATCATCCGAATCTTTTTTTATACAACTAACAATTAATGGTTTGGAGTTCGTTATATCTAAGGATGAAGTCACTTCTTGGTATAAATGCTGGACAGTAGAATGACTTTGTGCCGTTAGAACTATTCGACTCTCACTTTCATTAGAGAATATTTGATTTACAAGAGTCGTTATCAGATATGTTTTCCCAACACCAGGAGGTCCTTGGACTAAGAATATAGGCAAAGTCTTATTTATTTTTTCAAATGCATCTTTTTTAGATTCATCCAGTGAATAAAAAGAACTATGAAGGTTGTTATTTATTTCAGATATAATAGTGTTATTGTAAGGATCATCTAACATACTCCTTAACTCTGCGTGGTTACTTAATTCATCTATAGATGATGCTCTTCTACTTAATTGCTTAATAGTTCCCTGTACTGATGAAGGTATAAGGAAGCATTTTTTGAAACCTGGGTTTAGTGTATTTGTTGTGAATATGTATTCGTAAACCCCTTCATGGTTTCTTTCTGTCTTTATAAAATCCAATGTTACTTCATTATCACCATCATAGAAGTTGTTGTTTTCTGTAAGAATCCAGCTTATTGAATTAATTCTATCATTCTCTAAGTTGTCATATAATCGAATCGCAGGTGGTTTAATACCTAATGATGTCGATATATGGTCATCATCTTGTCTGCATTGTATTCTTACTGTAAAAAACTTTGACTCTGTTTTGTCCTTATCATAACTAATTAATGTTACAGGGTAAATTTCTGATTTTGCGAAAGCTATTTCTGTTAGGTGATATATAGCAAACCCTTCGACAATAACTCTATTGGGAAGAATATTATTATCATCTCGTTCAAGTTCAAGGATTAGATCATCCCAAGAGTTATATATACCTTGAGAACGATTGTTAGATTTAAACTGAATACATTTTAATACGTCTCTTTCTAAAGCTATTCTTTTAGCTTTGAATTTTATTTGTCTTGGAGGCTCAACATAAGCAGCATGGCAGAATGCAATGTTCCAATCAGAGTCCTCTGTTTTACCGTTGCGTTTTTTCTCTAGTACATAAGTGAGTTTTTCTCCGTAAAGAAGTATTTCTTCTTTATTACTTCTATTTTTATTTATAGATAGGTATATTTTCCCTGATAGATCCCTTGTTATAAAGTCTAAGCATTCATCAATATCTTTATCTGAAATTGTGATTCCATGATCTCTATTTATGGTATATTGTATGGCATTAAAAACAGATGTTATTTTGTCTGGTGTTACTTCCGAGTTTGCTTTTGCCGAAAAAAGAAATTCAATATGCCTAGTTGAATTTTCTTTTGAAATTAGAGATTCTAATGACTTCAATATAGTGTTTGCTTTTTCTATTATTATAGAGCCATTTATGGCCTCCCTCGATAAGTTGGTTTCTAATTTCATAACACCAATCAATCCGCGAATTAAAATTAATTCATCAAGAATTAGATCGGTTTCATCTACTAAATCATTAATTGTGACTTGAAGATTTATTAATCTATCTGAGCTTATGTTAAGTAATTCGGCTATTAGAAAACCTAAATCAGCCCAATCAGATAAAAAAGAATACTGCTTATTAATCTTCAAATCTCTAGATGTATATTCGTTATGTTTATCTGAAACAGCGTGGACGCGTAGTGACCATTCGAAGCCGGTTAATTGGAAGTCAAAGTCAAGTGATCTAGGATCAGTTAGTATAGAATCTTTATCCAGATGCCTATGAAGCAGACCTTGGGAATGCAATAGTTCGATGGCTTTAATAATTCTTATAAAATTATGCCAAAGTTTGATTCTATTCTCAATTTTTCTACTATTCCTGATCCATTCTTTATTTAAGCTTAGTGTCTTTTTTTCTTTAAATATATATGACAGAGGAACTCTGAAGTCTGCATCCAATACTAAGTAAAATCCCCTTTCATCTTTTCCTGAGTCAACTATAGAAGATATATAGTCTCCTAGACCGGGCAAACCTTTCAGCCTATGGAGTTGTCTTATTTCATATCGCCACAAATCTTCAATTATATCGTTGTTTTTTGATTCATCTTTAGGCCAAAATTTTATTAGCACTCGCTTGGCATTTTGCGCAGCCTCTAATAAGCATGGTTTGCCATTTTCTCTATCATATTCATTTAGAGTATTAATATCCTCATATTGATTGAGGAAGTTTCCGGTGAGATAAGTTTCCATTTATGCTCCAGATGATTAGTTTCGCTAGCTCATATCTATAGTCGTTTTGAAGTGGTTATAAAGATATTATTTGTTTTCAAAAGCTTGAGAGTATGACAGTTTAAAATTATTAATGACTTATTAAAAGGGTTGTGATGATTATGTTTACTATCTTGAAAATATACGCTGTTATTTTGAATAGATGTGTCCTTCTGTCATTTTGTAAACTTGTGAATCAGATCACGTTAATTCTGTTATAGGAACGCTACCGCCCTAAGGAATTCTACCCTCAAGCTAATAAAAACACTTTAGCTAACAACATCATGAATTAAAAGGAATTTATTTTTTTCTTTAGTAGCAAACCTTTCCGCATCCTTGAGATGCTTTATGTCAATTTATTGATTGCGAATTTTTTGTCGATTCCCCGCTTATCAAGCAGGTTTGATAAGGGCATTGTTCGTCTGAGGTTGTAGAGGTGGCGTCGTTTAAAAGTTTTGGTATAATACTCTTTCGCATAGCTTCATGCGTAACATCGTTGGATGTAGAGGAGGCTTAATGAGCAATAACAGAAAAAAAGAGCATGCAACTTATGCTAAACCTTCTCGCTCGGACATTATGCGTTCTGTGGCGACATCAACAGCCGTCGAAACCGGCCAGCCGTCAGCTAGCGTTGAAGCTTCACTTGAAGCTGCACGCAAGAAATTCGCGCATCTTCGCCTCGCTTAGATCTTTCTTAATGCTTCACTGACCCAGTGTTTCATCGGCTCATAGTCCATTGATACACCTGCATGAATAGCCGAGATATACTGGGTTTTGTTTTCCTCCCAGCTTTGATAATCCAGCGGTTTGTATCCTCCCTGAACGGCCATCACGTCGGCTAGCAGTCGCGACAGGCGCCCGTTTCCCTCTCTGAATGGATGGATAAGTATCAGCTCGACATGGGTGATGGCGATAGCGGTGATGAGTTGTTCTTCGTCCATGCCGCTACACGGTGTGTATTGAGCCAGATACTTGTTATCAAATTCGTTCAGCAGTTTTGGCAACTGCGCTGAGGGGGCAAACATAAAGCCGCCTTTGCTGATATTAACTGCTCTTTCTTGTCCAGCCCACTCGTAGATGTTACCTAACCAGCGGCGATGCCAGCTTTTTAGCATGGCTACGCTGAGCTGTCCTTCCGGGAACTGCTCTTCAAAAACAGACTGGTAGAGTTGTTCTAACAGGACAAGTTCAGCCTCATCCATCTCATCAGAAGTCGCGATCCCCAGCTTATTAGCCAAAACCTGCTCGCCAGAGTCTTTCTCATACTGGCCTTCACTGCTGGATACATGGTATCGGCTCATGGAGATGCCCTGTGTTATTAGAAGGATGGGAAAACAGAGGGAGTATAACGCTGGATGAGTACAGCAAACAATATTCTTAAAATCAGATAGTTACAAAAGTGTAGGTTAAAATGTAGTTTTTATTCTCTGGTGGAAAATAATCTTTAATAATCAGCATTAACACACCAATGCATCATCGGGGTGTGGCTAGAGAAGTCCTTATCAAGTGACTCTTTCATATCTTCTTTGCTCTTTTTTTAATCTTTTTGGGTACCTGGGTAGTCTCATGCAAGCCCCTGGAAACTTGCATAAACCCACAAATTTGTCATTCGAAAGCCGCCTGACGGGCAGTAACGACGAGCTTTGGCTCGGCCAGAATAGTCTATCTTATCACCGACAACGACTGAGATTCACCCGTAGGTTTTGCCGCTACAAAAAATGACATTAAATACGCCTGGTATTTGTGGGAAGGAGTGGAGTTGTAAGAAAGTTTTACAGCGGCATAATTTATTATATCTGTAAATCTTTTTATTTATTTAATTTAAGGTTGCTCACCCTCCCAGTTGCATGTTTACTATTCATTACATAACTAATGATTAATTTAAATATTAACGAGATGGTTTTATTTAAAGGGCAAACTCTAATACGTCACATTTTTTAAAATTTCTGGAATGTACACGCCACAGAAATGATTTAAATCACTTTATTTATTCCTTGCGTATCCAAAATGATGCGGTGATTCTCCACATCAATAAGGAAATGGATATGAGTTTACCCTCCCAGGATAATAAGGTAGGGCCGGGGGCTTATTTTGCTCTGGCATTCGCTGCAGTATTTTTCTCCGGACTACTCGGCGGCAAAGAATGGTATGGCGTATTTGATTTCACCACCCTGAACGGTGCTTTCGGTAAAGTCGTCAGTAAAGCGAGTCTCGAGGGGGATACGCTGACGACAACGACCAGTGCGTTTCGTGGTACCGGCGGTCACGGTGCCATGGATGGTTTTCTCTTTGCACTGGGATTAATTCCTGCTGTCATGTTTGCCCTTGGCATGATCAACGTGCTTGAACACTATGGCGCTTTGCGTGCAGCACGTCGTTTATTAACTCCTCTGCTGCGTCCTCTGATGGGGATCCCCGGAAATACCGGCCTGGCGCTGATCGGCAGCCTGCAGAGCACTGACGTTGGCGCATCGTTAACGCGAAATCTGGCCGACGAAGGCGAAATTACGCAAAACGAAAAAGATATTTTCGCCATGTTCCAGTTCTCTGCTGGGGCAATGATCACCAACTTCTTTTCCTCCGGTGCCATTCTGTTCACGCTGATGGCGGTGGACGGTACTCCAGCCGTGCCAGCGTCTATTGGCGCGTGCGTGGCTGTGATGTTCATTATGAAAATTGTTGGCGCCAATGTAATGCGTCTGATCCTGACTTTTACCAGTAAGAAAACCCAGTCAACTGCTCCAGGAGAAGCATCATGAGCGCACCAACCTCTAATCCGGTTATTACTGATGTTTTTGTCGAAGGGGCCCGTAAAGGCTGGAATATTGCGACAACCAGCACTCTGCCAAACGTGGTGATGGCGTTTATCATCATCAAAGCGCTGGAGATTACCGGCGCGCTGAAAGGGCTTGGTATGGTGTTCGCACCGCTAATGGGTCTTTTTGGTCTTCCCGGCGAAGCCGCAGCGGTATTGATTGGCGGCTGGATGTCGATGGGCGGTGGGATTGGGGTAGCGATTGGTCTGTTTGATAAAGGCATTCTGACCGGCGAACATCTGGCTATTCTGGCACCGGCAATCTATCTGATGGGGTCGCAGGTACAGTATTTGGGCCGCATTCTCGGCGTTATTGGCACCAGCGCTAAACGTATTCCCCTGATGATAATTATCTCCGTTCTGAACGCTTTTTTAGCGATGCTGCTGATGCGCATTATTCTCTGATAAGGAATGACCATGGATTTGGAAAAATACATTAATGAACTGCAAACGCTGGTCAACGTTGACTGCGGAACGCAAACGGTCGCAGGCGTAGCCCATATCGCCGCGGTGATGCGTGATCTCTGGCAGCAGGAAGGCTGGCAAACGGAGCTTGTGGATTTGGGGAGTGAGGTCGGCCCGGCGTTGCTGGTAACTAATAAGCCTCATGCAACACAATACGATGTGCTGCTGGTCGGTCATCTGGATACCGTTTTTCCGCCAGGAACGGTGGCTGAACGCCCGATGAGCCGCGATGAACACCGTCTTTACGGCCCCGGCGTTTCTGACATGAAAAGCGGCCTGCTAAATATTCTCTGGGCTATGCGCTCGTTACCCGCGGAGCATCTGGCGCGTTTATCTATTGCGGTAGCAATGAACCCGGATGAAGAGACCGGCAGCGTTCACTCCAGCGAGTGGATTGCTGCGTTGGCGAAACGCGCACGTTGCGTGCTGGTCTGTGAGGCTGCCCGGGCAGATGGCTCTTTGGTGAAAGCGCGTAAAGGTGTGGGAGGCTATCAACTGACGTTTGACGGTGTGGCGTCTCATGCCGGCAATGAGCCGGAGAAAGGACGTTCTGCCATTACCGCTTTTGCTAATAGCGTACTGGCGATTAATGCATTGACCGACATGACGCGTGGCACCACGCTAAATGTGGGGGTGGTGCAGGGTGGCAGTGCGGCGAATGTGGTGGCAGCGAAACTCCGCGCAGAGTTGGACGTGCGCTTTTGGGACAATGAAGAATATGATCGTGTCCATCAGGCTTTACTGTCGCTCTGCCAGCAAGGTTTTCTTGAGGGCGTGACCACTACGCTTACCCGGGTCAGCCATAAGCCTGCGATGGCTGCGAACGAGGAGACGCAACAGCTGATGGCGCTGGTTGAACGAGCCGGACAGGAAGAAGGGATCGCCGTGACATGGCAGGCCGTTGGCGGCGGTAGCGATGCTAATCTCACTGCGTCACTGGGGATCCCGACGCTGGATGGTTTGGGACCAGTCGGCGCGGGTTTTCACGGTGTTGATGAATGGCTGAATATCTCCTCCATCGAACAGCGAATTCGTTTATTAAAACGTATCATCACGATGTTGTAATCTGCTGATAATATAGCCTCTGACCGGAGGCTATATTCATATCAAAATAAAAAATTAGCTGACATATTATAAAGTATTATTTATACATCACGTAGCTGAAGCTGATTTTCTAAACGCCGATCGCGCAGGGTTGCATAAATAAAAGTAATCACAAACAGCAGTGAAAATAATACGACGATGGTGGGAGCCGGTGCGCTGTCGATGAAAAATGACAGATATACCCCTATAAACGAAGTAACGATCGACATCGCCACCGCCAGCCACAAGGCGTTGGAAAATTTCCGCGTCAGTAAAATTGCAATCGCCCCAGGAGCAATCAGTAAAGAAATCGACAAAATAATCCCGACCGATTTTAGCGTGGCGACAATCGTCAGGGCGATCATACACAACAGGCCGTAATGCAGCAGAGTGGTGTTAAGCCCACTGGTCTTGGCCTGATGTGGGTCGAACGCATACAGCAGCAGATCTTTCCACTTCAGCCCAATGATTAGCGCGATCCCCAACGCAATCACCGTTGTTTGCATGATATCGCTCAGTGATATGCCGAGCATATCGCCGAACAGAATATGATCCAGATGCACTTCCGACTGAATGGAAACATACAGCACCAGTCCCGCACCAAACATCCCAGAGAAAACAATGCCCATGATGGTGTCGCGCTTAATGCGGCTGTTATCGTCGAGGTATCCGGTGGCTACCGCGCAGAACAGTCCAGCGACAAACGCGCCAATTGCCAGCGGGATGCCCGCGATGTAAGCCAGCACGATCCCCGGAAAAACCGCATGGCTCATGGCATCACCCATCAGCGCCCACCCCTTGAGCACTAAAAAAACCGATAACAACGCGCAGGGGATAGCCACAATAGTGGAGATGATCAGCGCATTGACCATAAAGCTAAACTGAAAGGGTTCCAGCAGCGTTGTTAAGATCATACCAGCTCCTTATTGATCCTGCGGGCGCGGCGGCGATTCGCCAGCAGACCGTGTTTGGGGGCGAAGACAAACGCCAGCAGGAACAGCAGTGTTTGCAATACGACGATAATTCCGCCGGTTGCACCATCCAGCCAGTAGCTCAGGCAGGCCCCGAAAAAGCTGGTCAGGCTACCGATAGCTACGGCAACCGCCAGCAGGCGAGGAAAACGATCGGTCAACAGCCAGGCGGTGGCTCCGGGCGTGACCACCAGGCAAATCACCAGAAATGCGCCGACGGTTTGCAGGGCGGCTACCGTTGAAACGGAGAGCAGTGTAAAAAACAGCAGCTTCAAACGCCCCGGATTCAGACCGATAGACCGGGCGTGGTTTTCATCAAAAAAGACCACCATCAAATCTTTCCACTTCAATAACAGGATGGTCAGCGATACCACACCGATGATCGCCAGCTGCAGAATATCTTCCGGCGCAATTGCCAGGATATTACCGAGAATAATGGTCTGGATGTTCACCGACATCGGATTGAGCGACACCATAAAAAGCCCGATACCGAAAAAAGACGAAAAAATCAGCCCGATAATCGCATCTTCCTTCAGGCGTGAACGCTGATTCAGAAACAGCATGCTGCCCGCTGCCAGCCCACCGGAAAGAAATGCGCCCAGTGCGAAGGGAAGCCCTAACATATAGGCTCCGGCTACACCCGGCACGATAGAGTGCGATAGCGCATCGCCAATCAGCGACCAGCCTTTGAGCATCAGATAGCAAGAGAGAAACGCGCACAGGCCGCCGACCATCGCCGAAACCCACATGGCGTTGAGCATATACTGGTAACCAAACGGCTCTGTCAGCCAGTTCATGATTATTCCCCCTCGCTTGCCGCGCGTCGCGAAATAAACGGACGTTCATCATCGGTAATCACGTGCTGTTCGCCGCCGCGCAGGGCAACGTGACGCAGGACACCGCTAAATGCCAGCTCGAGATTCTCGGGAGTAAAGGTGGTTTCGGTCGGGCCACTTGCCAGCACCGTGCCCTTAATCATCACCGTGTAATCACAAAACTCGGTGACGGAGCCCAGGTTATGGGTAGAGACCAGCATGGTCCGGCCTTCATCACGCAGTTCACGCAGCAGGTCGATGATCCGGGCCTCGGTTTTCACATCTACACCAGTAAACGGTTCATCCAGTAAAATGACCTGGCCGTCCTGTGCGATAGCGCGCGCCAGAAAGACGCGTTTTTTCTGCCCGCCAGAAAGTTCACCAATCTGGCGATGGCGATAGTCCAGCATGTCGACCCGCGCCAGCGCCGTATCTACGCAGTCGTGGTCGATCTGTTTTGGCCGACGCAGCCAGCCCATATGGCCAAATCGTCCCATCATCACCACATCTTCCACCAGCACCGGAAACGACCAGTCCACCTCCTCTGACTGGGGGACATAGGCGATCAGATTCTGTTTGAGCGCTTTATTAACCGGTTGTTGCAGAATAGAGATTTCACCCCGCGCCAGACGGACAAACCCCATCAACGCTTTAAATAGCGTTGATTTTCCCGAACCGTTGACGCCGACCAGGGCGGCAATTGAGCCGCCCGGAACCTGAAAAGTGGCATCCCGCAGCGCAGTGTGCCCGTTGCGATACGTCACCGTAACCTGATTCACGGTAATCGCAGATTGACTCATTTTTGGCTCCTTAACCCGTCGTTGATGCCGCTGACGATGGTTTGTGTCGTCACGCGCAGTAAATCCAGATAGGTCGGTACCGGACCATCGGCAGCGCTGAGCGAATCGACATACAGCACGCCGCCGTAATGCGCGCCAGACTCACGAGCGACCTGACGTGCAGGCTTGTCGGACACGGTGCTTTCGCTAAATACGGTGGGGATTTGATGCTCTTTGATCGCGTCGATCACTTTGCGTACCTGTTTGGGCGTGCCTTGCTGATCGGCATTGATTGGCCACAGATACAGCTCTTTCAGGCCGTTATCACGTGCCAGGTAAGAGAATGCGCCTTCGCTGGTGACCAGCCAGCGTTTATCGGCAGGGAGCTTTATCAGTTCATCATGCAGCGGCGCCAGAGTCTGCTGGATTTTCGCTTTATAATTCTCCGCATTTTTCTGGTAGGTGGCAGCATTGTCTGGATCGTATTTCATCAGCGCATCGCGAATGTTATCCACGTAGATGAGCGCGTTCTCCGCTGACATCCAGGCATGCGGGTTCGGTTTGCCGTTGTACGGCCCTTCGCTGATACCCATTGGCTGCACGCCATTTGAGACCATTACCTCCGGCACGCCGGATAAATGCTGATAGAAGCGGGCAAACCAAAGCTCCAGATTGAGGCCGTTGGAGAGGATTAGCTGTGCACCCTGTGCGCGTTTAATATCCCCTGGTGTGGGCTGATATTCGTGAATTTCAGCCCCGGGTTTGGTGATAGAACTGACGTCAGCGGCGTCACCTGCCACATTACTGGCCATATCGGCAATCACCGTAAAGGTGGTTACTACCTTAAATTTTTCTTTCGCCCAGGCAGGAGACAGCGTCAGCGCCGTGATTACGCTTGCAAGGAGAAGCGATTTCAGATGGGGCAGATGCGGCATAGTATCCCTCACAATAAAATGGTTAATTTATCATCAAATATAGCCTTTGCTATGTTATATAGCACAAGGTATAATTAAATGAAAATAATTCTTATTTGCGTAGGGTGCTAAGGAATGGATGAGGATATGCGTTTACGCCGACACGATTGTCGGCGTGCAGGGGAGGACAAAGCCGATGATTATGATTTCTGGAACTCAGTGACGGTTTCCCAGGCTACTTGCTGCAAGGCTTTGGCGGTAGCAGGGTTCATGTCCGTATCAATGGGAAGCGCACCGCCGACCGGAGACTGATTATACAGAGTAGCGAAAAATACGCAGGCGGCGAGATATGTTCCTGAAATCGAAGGGTGTACACCATCTTGATAATACAGGTTAATTTCTGGGTGCGTTGTACGCGCTTTCTCGAAAGCCAGACCTACCGGAGCTACATATCCCCCCGTTTTTTGCGCAATCGAGATATAAGCATCTGCCAGTTTTTGGCTATCTTCGGGTTTGTCTTTTTTCGGCCAGGTCATGAAATAGACGACTTTTGCACCGGCTTTATGCGCCATTTCGGCCATTTGGGTTGCAGAGTCCACGAAATTTTGTCGGGTACTTTCTTTCTTTGAAATCGTTTCTGTAGAATTCCCCTGCAGGATGACGACATCCCATTTCTGTAGCGTGTTCTGATAGCGCATATTCTCAATTTGCCAGCCTAAATGACCGCTGGAAATCGTGATCCCCCGATATTTATAGCCTTTGGCGTGATCAGGCAGTAAGGACTGCGTCAAATCCCGCAGGCGGGTATTAATATTATTATTATAGAAAGTGAAAGAGTTACCATAAAGCGCGACAATTTTATTCTCACCATCCATTTTCGCATATGCGGAAGGCGCTAATAACGTATCCGCTTGAACACAGATACTACTTAAGGCGAAAGTCGTCGCTGCGGCAAGTAATGTTATCTTTTTCATTTTTTATCTCTTAGAAATCATAACGGAGCCCAACGATAAGCGCATCATCATTGGTCTTTTTGTTCTTACTTGCGAACTCTTTATCGTAAGTAAATGATAACCACGTGTCTTTAGCCAATGTTAATTGCGCTTCAGCACGCCAGTCTTCTTTTTCAGCAATATCTTTACCATCTTCATTTAAAAAGCTATATCCGGTAAGAACCTTGACGGTGCCAAAGTTGTAGGAAATGAACGAATCCATCCCTTTATAATTATTATCGCTTTTGTTATCACGAGAAATAGACGTACGTAATGCGGTTACTGCGACTTCATAGGCTTTATAACTGAGTTGTAATCCTCCCATGATTTGATCGTTTTGATTACGTCCATCGGTGGTCACTACCCCGTCCTGTCGTTTATAACGGCTGGCCGCTATCGCCGGTGTAATCCTAAAATCGCCAAATTTGAAAGAATTGCGATAGCTGGCCATCGCGCCGTAATCCAGAGCTTCGTTATCACTGTTGCCGTTACCGGAAACCCATGCCAGTTGAATCTCATTGCCGGCAAATTTGGCGTTCCACTGTACGGTGCCGTCCTGTCGGTTGAACTGGTAAGAGTCATCAATGGTTGTAATGCCATAGCTATAGATATTGGGGGTGAAGTTTTTGTACTTATCGGTCATTTTCATTACCTGATACAACGGGTTTTTGGTTCTCCCGGTGATCAGTTCACCCCATGTTTTATTCGACAGGCCGACATAGGAATAGCGGGCCTCCATATCGCTTTCGCCGGTATTATTATCATTTTTTTCGGTACGCACCTGCCATTCCAGTCGGCCTACGATTTTAGTCTCTGGCAGAAGATCTAGATCTCGCGTGAGATAAATACCTATACGACCACCTAAATCACTTCGACTTTCACTGCCAGCGAATGAATTCTGACCACTTGCAATTTTGCCCTCAACACGACCATAGATATCCAGCGTATTTCCATCCTTATTATAGACGTTTAAGGCGAACGCCGAGGAACTCATACCCATTAGTAATATTAGTGAATAATTTTTTAGTTTCATGTTATCCCTCAAATCAGCATTAGTTTCCTGACCATAAAAATAAATTTCACAGCGAGGTAATTGTTTGAGGAAAAGGAATGACAGCGATATGGGAATCATTTTTTCTCGTAATGAAATGTGATTATTCGCGCATAACTATCTCTGATTTGGCGATTGTATTAATGGTTCTTATATTTAATGAGTGTTTTTTTTAAGGTATTACGGTGACTTAAATTGTAATGCAGAAGTTACTGTGAACTACATCGCATTTTTACAGAAGGCAAAAACTGAAAATGGGAATATTACATTCTCATGGCCTATTTTGGGGTGGGAATACTATTTTCCCCTATAATTTGGCAGACAAATCCCGCAAAATTGATTAATCACATTTTCGATTATCACGCATTCACTAGCCGGAGAGGCGCTGTATGTACGGGAAGCAAACAACGGTATTTGATTCTGACCTTTATTCATCATTGTTCACTCAGGAGAAGATGCGGGAAATATGGTCTGACGACAATCTGCTGCGTTGTTGGTTGCGTTTTGAGGCGACGGTAGCTCGCGTGCAAAGTGAGCTGGGGATTATTCCTCAACAAGCAGCCGTTGAAATTGAACAAACCTGTCGGGAAATAGAGATTGACTGGCCCACCCTGGCGCAAGAAACAAAAACCGTCGGCATGGTTATAAAGCCGCTGATCGATCAGATCTCCGCCAGTGGAACACCATTGGTAAGTCAGTTTCTGCACTGGGGATGTACCACTCAGGATTTACTGGACTCAGGCATGGCGATGAGATTGCAGCAAACGCTGCAACTGTTACGTGAGCAATTGCTTGATGTTGGCGAAGCCATGAAAACGATGGCGTTACGACATGCTCGCACGGTAATGGTTGCACGAACCAATTCGGTGGATGCTTCTGCAACGACGTGGGGGCTTCATGTTTGCAGTTATCTGGCGGAGATAAACCGCCACCTGACACGTCTACAGCAGCTGTATCCGCGTGCCGTAACCGGACTTTTTGGTGGTGCGGTGGGGAATCTGGCTTCTGTAGGTAAGCAGGGAATGGAAACACGCCAGCGGCTGATGTTAGCGTTGGGTCTGAACGTGCCCTGCGGGATTAATAATGCCAGTCAGGATGCGGTCGTTGAAGTTGTGCAGTTTTTTGCTCTTGTTCACGGCACGCTGTGTCGTCTGGCCAACGATGTCGAAACAATGGGACGTACGCCGATTGCTGAAGTACTTGAGGGAGAGGGCGGTGGCGGATCCAGCACCATGCCACACAAAGTTAATCCACGCGCCAGTAATATGATGCAAACGCTGGCAAGAATGGGGTGGATGTATGCTTCCGGCGCGCCAGCAATGCTGGATCAACAGGATGTGCGAGCAGCCTCTATGCGGGTATTAAACTGGACGATCCTTCCGGAGGCCTCTAATGCGTTATCGACCAGCCTGACACGCGCAAAGAGCCTGCTTTCGCATCTCATTGTTAATGAAGATAAGATGCGCGCTAATTTTGACTGCTCAAAGCACTTTATTATGTCGGAATCGCTGACGATGAAGCTTGCCGCCAAAATTGGCAGAGAGTCCGCTTATAACCTAGTGAAAAAGCTGCTGAAGCATGCAACCGGCGAGCACAGCTTCATGGAGATCGTACAGGCTAGCCCGGAAATCCGCGCGTCATTATCTGGGGCGGAAATTGCTGCCGCCTGCGAGCCGCTGTCATATATCGGGGCTAACGACGCGCTAATCGCTGAGACTATCGCTGAGTTCGATCGCGTGAAAACCGCAGATATTGCCTGATTCGTCATGTCGCCGGGAGGGATAACACTCCTGGCGGTTGGTGGCGCTAAGTATTGTGGGCCGAAGCAGAAAATGTTTCGAAAAAGACGAATAATTCTTCCAGTTGGGCAAAATTACCCTCGCTATCTCCTTTCTCATAAGCCAGATGCAGAATGAGTTCGATAAAAAAGAAGCCAAGAATACGGCTTTGAAAAATGGAATGTACGTCGCTTGGGAGAACAAACTGCAGATCGCAGAACTTACCGTAAGGGTTCGCCTCTGAGTTGGTCACCAACACTACGACGGCATTCTTTTTTCTGAACCATTTTGCAATATTGAGGGCGACCCGGTTAAATCGATAGTAAGAGAAAACAATCAGGACATCCCCTTCCTCAATATTGATGAGACATTTGGGGAGCTCGCTGATGTCCGTCGGTAACAGAGTGATGTTGCTGCGAAAGTACTTTAGCAGTGTACAAAAATGCGTCGCCATGGCATGAGATGATGAAGGGCCGACGACATAAATATGACGTTTATTATTCAGCACCAGATCGATAAACGCATTAAGGCTCTCAATATCAATATTATTTTTAAATTGATTAAATAACTCTGATACTTTGTGGGTGAAATCGGTAACGATAGTTTCGGTGGTAATGCTGGGATTGTTACGCAGTTTGATGTTTTTCTCAAACGGCGCAGATATTTTATTTTTTGACAGCGTGATATCTAATGCCTTACGGAAAGCAGCATAACCCGTAAACCCAATCTTATTTAAAAATCGGCCAATAGTTGCTTTGCTTACCATCGCATTTTGCGAGAGATCAACAATGCCATGATAAGGGAGTTCATTAAAGTGTTTATTAATGTACTCATTAAGTCGGCACTCAGATTCAGTTAGATCACCCATATTAAGAGTCAGTAAGTTATACTCATCCAGACTTAATGTGTTTTTATTGTACATGGATAACACCCGGTTGCTGTTGTATATCAACGTTGTTATAGGATAATACCTTTTCGACGTCAACCATTGAATGAATATCTTGGAAACCCGCATCCAGCCTTTTCTTACGGATGCTACCTTATTCAGATGAGTTGCGATCTTACTCACAAAAAGGGGTGGGAAAACACCTTTCCCGTATTTTACAACCACACAACCCATTACACTTAAATCTCAATATTTGAGTATGTAATACGATAAATTTACGTACATATTATAGCTGCTTATATATAGGTGTAATTTTTTACTATCCTACATAAGCTATGATGATATGACAGGTAACCCTACCCGATTTGTATGGCATAGGAATTGTTATTATGACAGCGTTTATTATAGCTATAGTGATAACAGCTATTGCTGCATGGTTAATTGTGAAAAATTATCAGCCGCAAACTGTTTTATTACTCGCTGGATTGGCATTATTGACCATTACCGTACTGTTTTATCCTGAAAAAAGCATTCTCTATGATAAAGCCAAATCCACGGGATCAACCTGGCTGGATATCTTTAGCTTTGCCAAAGAATCGCTGACCACACAAATTGCGGGTATTGGTCTTATCATCATGGCTGCGGGCGGATTTGCCAGCTATATGGATCACATCAAAGCGTCGAACGCGATGGTTAATATGTGCATTCGTCCGCTACAAGTGATTAAAGCGCCTTACCTTATCCTCGCGCTGGGGTACATCTGTGCGCAGCTTCTGCATGTGGCAATTTCAAGTGCGGCGGGATTGGCGATGTTGCTGCTGGTGACATTCTTCCCGGTTCTGGTCCGTCTCGGAGTCAGTAAAGCCTCTGCGGCAGCGATGATTGGTCTGTGCGCGTTTATGGATTTAGGGCCTGCGGTTGGAACAGCGAATTTGGCGGCCAAGCATGCCGGAATGGAAAGCGCTATCTACTTTGCTCATTACCAGATGCCGGTCGCGGTGGTGGTGATGCTGGCTGTTGCGGTGGTGATTTACTTCACCGCGAAATATTTTGACAAAAAGGATGGCTTCGTGCCGGGCGAGCAAAGTGTCGCGCAAGCGGAAGAAGAGGGTCGCAAGTCTCCCGTTATTTACGCGCTTCTGCCGGTTCTGCCTGTGGTTCTGGTGCTGGTCTTTAGCCCGCTGGTGATCAAATCTATTAAAATTGATGTAGTGACGGCGATGATTCTTGGCGCGGTCGTCGCATTTTTCTTTGAACTGGTGTCAACCCGAGATTTCAAAAGCTGCTGTAAAGGATTACAGGTCTTCTTCAAAGGTATGGGCAGCATGTTTACCAGCATCGTTTCCTTGCTGGTGTGTGCGGATATCTATGCGCAGGGGCTGCAGAAAATTGGCGCAGTGGACTACCTGCTGCAGTCGGTGCAAAACGCAGGTCTGGGCTTTACCAGCATGACACTAGTGATGACCGCGCTGGTGGGAGTAACCGCTGTACTGACTGGCTCTGGCGTTGCTGCCTTCTTCTCTTTCTCCGGCCTGGCCCCCTCCATTGCGGCAAAATTTGGCGAAAGCGCCGTTAATATGATCCTGCCTATGCAACTGATGGCGGGAATGGGGCGCTCAATGTCTCCTGTGGCTGGCATCATTATTGCGGTAAGCAAAGCAGGGGAATGTTCACCGTTTATGATCGTCAGAAGGACGCTGCTTCCAGCGCTGGCCGGTATCGCGGCGATGCTGGTTGCCAACTATGTCCTGATTTGAATCCCGAGAGCCTGTTAATGCAGGCTCTTATTGTTTATCTGGTTGTAATTTATGGATGGCAACGTGACAAACGATGTTTTATACGTCCCGTTTACGGGCAAGTTACTGCTTGAGTCTCCGTTATTGAACAAGGGAAGCAGCTTCACGCAACAAGAACGACATGACTTTAACCTGAGTGGGCTACTGCCTTGCGCCATTGAGAATATTGATGAACAAGCCGAGCGGGCGTATCAACAATATCTTGAGGCTGAATCCCACAACGCCCGGCATATTTATTTGCGTAATATTCAGGATACCAACGAAACGTTATTTTATTATCTGCTGAAAAAGCATCTACCTGAGATGCTGCCAATCGTTTATACCCCGGTAGTCGGGGCCGCCTGCGAAAAATTCTCCTGGATATATCGTCGTGCGCGTGGTGTATTTATTTCATGGCCCGATCGCGATCGTATTGACGATATTTTGCATGATATTCCACGGCACGATATTAAAGTCATTGTCGTCACTGATGGTGAGCGCATTCTGGGCTTGGGCGACCAGGGCGTTGGCGGTATGGGTATTCCTATCGGGAAGTTGTCGCTTTATACCGTTTGTGGAGGGGTAAATCCGGCGAATACGTTACCCATTCTTCTGGATGTCGGCACTAACAATACACGACTGCTGGACGATCCGCGCTATATCGGCTGGCGTCATCCGCGTATCACCGGTGAAGATTACTTCGCATTTATTGGCATGTTTATTGCGGCGGTTAAACGACGCTGGCCTAACGTTCTGCTGCAGTTTGAAGACTTCGCCCAGCATACAGCGATCCCTTTGTTGGCGAGTTATCGTGATGAACTATGCTGTTTTAATGATGATATTCAGGGCACGGCGTCAGTGGCTCTTGCAACAATTCTCTCGGGCTGTCGTGGTAGCGGTCGCGACCTCTGCCAGCAACCCATCGTGATTGTAGGGGCGGGTGCGGCAGGATGTGGCATCGCCCAGCATATTATTGCCTGTCGTATATCTGAAGGTATGAGCCAGGCTGAAGCCCGACGGACCATTTTTATGGTGGATCGCGACGGTCTGGTGATGACCACCAATGATGCCTTAGCTGATTTCCAGCAATCGCTGGCGCAACCTCCCGAAGCCTTATCTGACTGGCAGTATGATGGGCAGGCGCCGTCATTACTGGAGGTGATTCATAATGTCAAACCCACGGTGATGCTGGGTGTGTCGGGCCAGGCCGGACTGTTCTCGCAGGAGGTGATTAGCACGATGTATCAATACTGCGATCGCCCGATTGTCATGCCGCTGTCGAATCCCACCTCGAGAATGGAAGCGCGGCCAGAAGATATCGTGCGCTGGACCGAGGGACGGGCCATCATCGCGACAGGCAGTCCCTGCGATGCGGTTGTATTTAATGGGGGTTCCATTCCCGTTGCACAGTGCAATAACGTGTATGTTTTCCCGGCCATCGGTCTGGGGGCTATCGCCAGCGGCGCGACGCGCATAACAGACACGATGCTGATGGCGGCAAGCTGCGCACTGGCCAATGCTTCTCCACTGGTGCGCAATGGTGAAGGTGCTCTGCTACCGGAGGTTAAGACAATCTGCGAAGTGACTCGCAGTGTTGCTTTTGAGGTCGGTAAGGCAGCACAGCATTCCGGTGTGGCGGAGAAGATGAGCGACGAGACGCTGTTGCAGAGTATTAAAGATAACTTTTGGCTACCGCATTATCGACCTTATAAACGCAGAGCTATTTAGTCATTTTTCCTGGAATGATTAACGGCTCTTGGTTGCCTCTATGGTTAAGGTGTATTATTTATGCAACTTAATTATGGAGGCATTATGTCCGGCAAACGTATTGCTCGTGAAAAAATGACGATCCGGAGAATGATCTCACTCTACGAGAGCCAGTGTCCGCAGGCTTCAGACGAGCCGGGGCATTACGATGCGTTGTTTGCCTATGCGCAAAAGCGCCTCGATAAGTGCGTATTTGGTGAGGAAAAACCGGCCTGTAAACAGTGTCCGGTACACTGTTATCAACCTACTAAACGCGAAGAGATGAAACAAATTATGCGCTGGGCTGGGCCAAGAATGCTCTGGCGTCATCCGATTCTGACCGTGCGTCATCTGATTGATGACAAACGCCCTGTCCCGGAATTGCCAGAGAAATATCAGCGCAAGAAGTAATTCAGATGCCCGATAAGCGTGGCGCTATCGGGCAATCAGTTAAACCAGCGCATCCTTATCAATGCCCAGGCGTTTCATACGCGAGAGTAACGTGGTGCGCTTCAGTCCCAGGCGCTGCGCTGCACCTTTAGGACCGGCAACCACGCCGTTGGTCTCTTTCAGAACGCGCATGATCAACTGGTATTCGTCCTCGCCATCCTGCGCAACTTCGGTGGCCACTGGTGGTGCGGACGGCGTCAACGCGGCAATATCCGGCAGGGACAGCTGTAGCACGTTGCCTCGGGTAAGCAGAACTGCACGCTCCACCACATTTTCCAGTTCGCGCACGTTGCCCGGCCATTCCATGCTGCTCAGCGTACGCAGCGCTTCGGCAGGAATGCTGTCGATATTGCGCCCCATCCGGCGGGCAATTTTAAAGGTGAAAGCTTTCACCAGCAGCGGGATATCTTCCGGGCGCTCGCGCAGTGGCGGCAGATAGATTGGGAAGACGTTCAGTCGATAGTAGAGATCGTTACGAAACTCGCGATCGGCGACCATCTTTTTCAGATCGCGATTAGTGGCGGCGATCAAGCGAACGTCGGTCTGGATCAGTTTATTGCTGCCCAGACGTTCAAACTCCTGCTCCTGCAATACGCGCAGCAGTTTGGGCTGAAGCTCCAGCGGCATGTCGCCCACTTCATCGAGGAACAGCGAGCTTTTATCGGCCAGCTCGAAACGTCCAATCCGCTGCGTGCTGGCCCCGGTAAACGCGCCGCGCTCATGACCAAACAGGTCACTTTCCAGCAACCCGGCAGGCATGGCGGCACAGTTCATCTTTACCATCCGGCGGGCGTTACGCCCACTCAGGTTGTGAATTGCTCGGGCAATCAGCTCCTTACCGGTTCCGGTTTCGCCGAGAATCAGGACGGTGCTGTCGCTTTGCGCCACCATTTCGACCTGTTTGAGCACGCTGTACATTGCTTCACTGCGGCCAATGATTTCGCCGAACTCGCTCTCCACGTTGTTAAGTTGTTCTGTGAGCGCCAGGTTTTCATCGACCAGGCGCTCTTTCAGGCGATGAATTTCCTGATAGGCGAGAGCGTTATCTACGGCGATCGCCACGCGTTCGGCGATTTGGCGTAGCAGTTTGAGGTTGGCAGTGGTGAACACTTTCTCTTCGCACTGCGCCAGCTTAAGGACGCCGAGCATAGTATTGCCCGACATCAGCGGCAGCAGACACAGGGTCTGTAGCTGGTTGCCCCAGGTTTCGAACAGCATCCGTTCGTAAGGGGCGAGCGTATCGCGTTCGCTCAGATTAATCAGCAGCATCTCTTTGCTTTTGAACACGCGTTCGGAAAGCGTACCAGCTTCATCCACTTCACTTTGTTCGTGCGCCGGATGATGTTCATCCAGATAGTGGGTGGAATAAATGCTGAGTTTGTTTTTGCGATCGCTGCGTAACACGATGCTGATGGCATCGATGTCGAAGTAGTGGTGGATCTCTTTGGCGACTTCGCTGACCAGTTCGTCAATGTCCAGGCGAGAGAGCACTGCATTGGTGATGGCGACCAGGATGCGAAAGTTATCACGCTCGCGGCACAGCAGATCGTAATCGACGTTGTTGCTGACCCGGCTTTGAATTTGTTCAGCTACAACGCCGACTATTTGGGTGAAGGTCTGCAGCCGGTTGTACTCTTTTTCACTCCATGGACGATCTTCATTACGGATGAATTCACAGCCGCCAAAGATGCGCCCATCCGCCGCCAGCGGCAGCAGGCAGTAGTGGCCAAATTCAGAATACAGTCCGCCAGCGGCCAGCTGTGGCCAGGTTTCAGTAAATTCGTGATAGTTGCAGTGCAGCGCATCGGGGCGGGACAAAATACGGCGTACCGGGCCATGGGCCAGTACCGTTTCGTCTTCATAATCGATGGGTTTACCATTTTCACGCGTCGCAAAATAACGCGCACGCTGCGTTTGTGCCTGCCATAAGACAATAGCCGCACAGTCGGCCAGCGCTGAACGCTTGACCAGCTGCGAAAGCGCCTCGCTGAGAGACGGGAGATCGGGCTGCTGTAATAATGTACGAGTAATATCGAACAGGCCTTGCTGTCCGAGGTCACTCATCGGTGTATACGACATATTGCTTTTCCAGGAAAAGCACCGCAGAACGGTGCGAAAACGGTAAATGAATTATAGGTATAAGTCGTAAATTATTGCCGGATAGCGATTTCAGCTTATCCGGCCTACACGTTGCCGCTAATGGGCTGTTAGCATATACGAGGTAAGGGTTCGGCGTGTGGTAAATCAAGGGTTCGTTTCACGCCGTAGAGTCCGGCAAGACGCACACCCTTGCGCTCTACCACTTCGCCAATCATTGCGGCATCGCGTCCTAACGGATGCTCGCGCAGCGCGGCAAGTGCCGTTTCAGCGGCCTGACGTTCAACGGCAATCACCAGCTTGCCTTCGTTAGCAAAGTTGAGCGCATCGAGGCCCAGCAGTTCGCAAACGCCACGTACTGCAGGCTTCACGGGCAGGGCCGCTTCTGACAGCTCAATACCAAACCCGCATGATGCGGCAAATTCATGCGTTACCGCATTCACGCCGCCACGGGTCGCGTCACGCAGCGCCTTCACGCCGGGGATATCACGTAGCGTCTGGATAAGCGGTGTCAATACCGCGCAGTCACTGACCAGTTCGCCATCAAGACCCAGTTGTTCGCGGAGGTTGAGGATAGTTGCGCCATGATCGCCAAGCGTACCGCTGACCAGCAGCACATCGCCCACGCTCAGGGTTTGTGCCCCCCAGTGAATGTTAGCCGGGATCGCGCCCATTCCGGCGGTGTTGATAAACAGTTTGTCCGCCGCGCCGCGCTGTACAACCTTGGTGTCGCCGGTGACGATGGCAATGCCCGCTTCGCGCGCGGTTGCCGCCATGCTGTTAACGACGGTTTTCAGTGTCTCCATTGGTAAACCTTCTTCGAGGATAAAACCGCAGGAGAGATAGCGCGGGAGCGCGCCGCTGACGGCCACATCGTTAGCCGTACCACAGATAGCCAGCTTGCCGATATTCCCCCCCGGGAAGAACAACGGATCAATAACATAGCTGTCGGTTGAAAACGCCAGACGGTCGCCTTCAGCGACCAGTTGCGCCAGTTCCAGACGTGCCTGATCTTCCTGTTCCGCCAGCCACGGATTCGCAAAAGCCTCCATAAACAGACTGTTGATCAACTGCTGCATAGCCTGACCGCCGCTACCGTGGGCGAGTTGTACGCTGTTCATGCTTCACACTCCTGCTGACGATATTGATACCAGGCGGCACATGCGCCTTCTGAGGAGACCATCAGGGCGCCAAATGCGGTCTCCGGATTACAGGTTTTACCAAACAACGGGCACTGATGCGGTTTGCATCTGCCGGTCAATACTTCTCCGCAACGCGCACGCGGATCGTCATACACCTGCTGCGGTGCTGGCTGGAAATGCGCTTCGGCATCAAAGCGTTGATACTCCGGCGTCAGATGAACACCTGAAGATTCAATCACGCCCAGACCGCGCCATTCACTGTCGCCATTGACGCAGAACACGTCGGCAATTGCCTGTTGCGCTAGCGCGTTACCGGCGTCCGGTACCACGCGACGGTACTGGTTTTCTACCTGGCTGTGCGCGGCAATTTTCTGCTCAATCAACATCACCACGCCCTGCAGCAGATCGAGCGGTTCGAAACCGGCGACCACTAACGGACGATGGAAATCTGAGGCAATGAAATTATAGGCATCGGTACCAATCACCATGCTGACGTGGCCCGGCGCTAAAAAGGCATCAATGCCGTTGTCCGGTTGTTCCAGCAGGCTGCGCAGCGTAGGGATAAGCGTGATGTGCTGGCAGAAAAAGTAAAAATTCTGCACGTCACGCTGTTTTGCTTGTTGCAGGGTAATGGCGGTTGTTGGCATGGTGGTTTCAAAACCCAGGCCAAAGAACACAACCTTACGCGTTGGGTTTTCCTGTGCCAGCTTCAGCGCATCCATCGGTGAATAGACGATGCGGATATCCGCGCCGCGCGCCTTGGCTTGTAGCAGGGAACCTTGTTTACCCGGGACGCGCATCGCATCACCAAAGGTGCAGAAAATCACTTCCGGATGGCTGGCAATTTCTACACAGCTGTCGATTCTGCCCATCGGCAGAACGCAAACCGGGCAGCCCGGACCATGAATAAACTCGACGTTTTCAGGCAGTAATTGATCGAGACCGAACTTGAAGATTGCGTGGGTATGACCACCACAAACTTCCATGATGCGCAGCGGGTGTTCAGCAGTGTAGGGGAGGAGTGCAGCACGTTCACACAGGTGCTCTATCAACTGCATCACCTGTTCTGGTGCGCGGTATTCGTCAACAAAACGCATTATTTTTCCTCGCCATACAGCAACGCGCCGACATCCGGCTCAACGTCAAACATGTTTTGTAGCGCATCGAGCGTGTCGCGCGCTTCTGCTTCATTAATGATGCTCATGGCAAAGCCGACGTGAACCAGTACCCACTGGCCCAAACGGGGTTGACCATGCTCATCGTAGCTACCGACCAGCGTCAGATCGACGTCGCGCTGAATACCGCAAACGTCGACTTTAGCCTGGTTGCCGTCAATGGTGCGGATTTGACCCGGAACACCTATGCACATCGCTGCGTCTCCAGCCAGGAGAGCCATTGGTCCATCCCTTCGCCGCTGGTGGCAGAAATCAGGATGATCTCAATTTCCGGGTTTACTTCCCGGGCGCTGGCGATGCACTTATCTACGTCAAAATTGAGGTACGGCAGCAGATCCACTTTATTGAGCAGCATCAGCGAGGCGGCGGCAAACATATGCGGGTATTTCAGCGGTTTGTCTTCGCCTTCAGTGACGGAAAGCACGGCCACTTTATGGCGTTCGCCGAGGTCGAAACTCGCCGGGCAAACCAGGTTGCCGACGTTTTCAATGAACAAAATACCATTGTCTTCAAGCGGCAAACGCGGCGCGGCGTCAGCGATCATTTGGGCGTCGAGGTGGCAACCTTTACCGGTGTTGACCTGGATGGCTGGCGTGCCCGTGGCACGAATACGTGCGGCATCGTTAACCGTTTGCTGGTCGCCTTCAATGACGGCACACGGCACGTTGTCTTTGAGCTTCATCAGCGTTTCGGTCAGCAGCGTGGTTTTACCGGAGCCCGGGCTTGAAACAAGGTTCAGCACCAGATGCTGACGGGCCGCAAAGCGGGCGCGGTTGCGTTCGGCCAGACGGTTGTTTTTATCCAGTACGTCAATTTCCACTTCCAGCATGCGGCGCTGGCTCATGCCCGGCGCATGGGTACCTGCTTCACCGTGACCATAGTGCAAATCGCCTTCTTCGGTCTGACTCGGTGTGAAACTGGAGGTTTTCACACCGGTAATATTCAGTGCCGGGCGAGCCGCCGGGGCAAATGGCGCGCTGCGAAACGCCGAGTGGGGATTATGCTCATCACCCTCTATATAAAGGTTGCCTTCAGCGCAACCACATGTCGTACACATCGCTCACTCCTGATCTATTGCTTATTACTAGCTTTTTATGCCGGAAATGACTAAGTCGATATCCGGCATTAATTAATCTTCAGCGTCGCCAATTTCAATTCGCCGAATCTGTAGACCGTCATCGGCCACAATTCTCAGCGTATCGCTGTTGCATTGCGGGCACCGACGCACGCGTTGCGTCAGTAAGGTGACGTATTGCTGACAAGATTCGCACCAACATTCGGCTTCTTGTTCTTCGAGGTGGAGTTTACAACCTTCTGCAAGGGTGCCACGGCATACCAGATCAAAACAAAAGGCGAGAGCGCTGGTTTCTACGCAAGAAAATGCGCCAATTTTGAGCCAGACCCCAGTTACTCGTTTTGCGCCGTGCTGGGTGGCCTGTTGTTCAATCAATTCCAGTGCCCGTTGGCAGAGGGTTATTTCGTGCATACCGCCTCCTGTGAAGTTGCCGTACTAAAAGCAATAAACATGCCAGCTTGGATTTTTTCCAACGTGACAATGACGACGATGACGAAATGACATGTCGTCACTCGTTTTTGATTTTTTATCTGTATGAAAATTAAGGATTTTAATTTTGGCATGAAATGTGCTTAAAGCTGTTCATCTCTGCTAAACGGGTAACCTGACATGACTATTTGGGAAATAAGCGAAAAAGCCGATTACATCGCTGAACGGCATCGTCGCCTACAGGACCAGTGGCGTATTTACTGTAACTCGCTGGTTCAGGGGATCACCCTGTCGAAAGCGCGTTTGCATCATGCAATGAGCTGTGCGCCGGACAAAGATCTCTGCTTTGTCCTTTTTGAACACTTCACTATCTACGTCACGCTGGCGGATGGCTTTAACAGCCACACCATCGAGTACTACGTCGAAACAAAAGATGGTGATGATAAACAACTGATTGCACAGGCACAGTTGACCATCGACGGTAAAGTCGATGAGCGTATCAACGCCCGCGATCGTGAACAGGTGCTGGAGCACTATCTCGAAAAAATCGCCACCGTCTACGACAGCCTGTATACCGCGGTTGAGAACAATATGCCGGTGAATTTAAGTCAACTGGTTGAGGGACATAGCCCGGCTTAAGCCTCGGGTACTGCCCAGTTTTGTCATGATGCGCTTTCATTCTGCGTCACGACAGTTTAGGGAATGGGCATGTCGAAAAATGTCGAAATGACATTTCGCAGACATGTTTTCGTCAAAAATGACTATCACCTGAGGAATGCCTGGTGAATCGTTTTGTAATTGCTGACTCCACTCTTTGTATCGGCTGCCACACCTGTGAAGCTGCCTGCTCAGAGACACATCGCCAGCATGGCCTGCAGTCTATGCCGCGCCTGAAAGTGATGTTAAATGAAAAAGAATCCGCGCCGCAGCTTTGCCACCAGTGTGAAGATGCACCTTGCGCCACCGTTTGTCCGGTTAATGCGATTAATCGTGTTGACGGTGCTGTACAGCTGAATGAAAGCCTGTGCGTCAGTTGCAAATTGTGCGGGATTGCCTGTCCGTTCGGCGCGATTGAGTTTTCCGGTAGCCGTCCGCTACACATCCCGGCAAACGCCAATACGCCAAAAGCGCCTCCGGCTCCGCCTGCACCTGCCCGTGTGAGCACGCTGCTGGACTGGGTTCCGGGCGTTCGCGCCATTGCGGTGAAATGCGATCTGTGCAGTTTTGACGAACAGGGTCCGGCCTGCGTGCGCATGTGCCCAACCAAAGCCCTGCACCTGGTGAGCAACATGGATATCGCCCGCGCCAGCAAACGTAAGCGTGAGCTGACTTTCAATACCGATTTCGGCGATCTCACCTTGTTTCAGCAGGCTCAGAGTGGGGATGCAAAATGAGCGCAATTTCACTAATTAACAGCGGCGTGGCTTGGTTTGCGGCTGCGGCGGTTCTGGCATTTCTGTTTTCATTTCATAAACCGTTGAGCGGTTGGATTGCCGGGGTTGGCGGCGCGGTCGGCAGCTTGTGTACGGCGGCTGCGGGTTTTACCGTTCTGACTAATGCGCTGGCGGTGAGCGGCGTGATGCCGTTTATTGGTCACAGTCTGCAAATTACCCCGCTAAATGCCATCTGGCTGATTACGCTGGGCTTGTGTGGCCTGTTTGTCAGCCTGTACAACATCGACTGGCATCGTCATCCACAGGTCAAAGCTAACGGCCTGCTGATAAATTTGCTGATGGCAGCAGCGGTATGTGCGGTGGTGGCCAGCAACCTCGGGACGCTGGTGGTGATGGCGGAAATCATGGCGCTTTGTGCCGTGTTCCTCACCGGCTGCAGCAAAGAGGGGAAACTGTGGTTTGCGCTGGGGCGTATCGGTACGCTGCTGCTGGCGATTGCCTGCTACCTTGTGTGGCAACGTTACGGCACGCTGGAGCTGCGTCTGCTAGACCTGCGCACTCAGGAGCTGCCGCTCGGGTCTGACATCTGGCTGCTGGGTGTGGCAGGTTTTGGCCTGCTGGCCGGGATTATTCCGCTGCACGGATGGGTGCCGCAGGCACACGCCAACGCCAGCGCGCCGGCTGCGGCGCTGTTCTCTACCGTGGTCATGAAGGTGGGGCTGCTGGGTATTCTGTCGCTGTCGCTGCTGGGCGGTAACGCGCCGCTGTGGTGGGGAATTACGCTGCTGGTGTTGGGTATGATCACCGCATTTGTCGGCGGTCTTTATGCGCTGATGGAGCACAACATCCAGCGTCTGCTGGCGTACCACACGCTGGAAAATATCGGCATTATTCTGCTGGGTCTGGGTGCTGGCGTGACCGGCATTTCCCTGAATCAACCTGCTTTGATTGCGCTGGGTTTAACCGGTGGTCTGTATCATCTGGTCAACCACAGCCTGTTCAAAAGCGTTCTGTTCCTGGGCGCGGGCAGCATCTGGTTCCGTACCGGTCATCGCGATATCGAAAAACTGGGCGGGATCGGTAAACGTATGCCGGTTATCTCTCTGGCGATGTTGGTTGGCCTGATGGCGATGGCCGCGCTGCCGCCGCTGAACGGTTTTGCCGGTGAGTGGGTTATCTATCAATCCTTCTTCAAGCTGGGTAACAGCGGGGCGTTTGTCGGTCGTCTGTTAGGGCCGTTGCTGGCGGTTGGGCTGGCAATTACCGGCGCGCTGGCGGTGATGTGTATGGCAAAAGTCTATGGCGTAACGTTCCTTGGCGCACCGCGTACGAAGGAAGCTGAGAATGCCTGCTGCGCACCAATCCTGATGGGTGTGAGTGTCGTTGCGCTGGCTATCTGCTGTGTGATTGGCGGTGTGGCTGCGCCGTGGCTGCTGCCGATGATCTCCTCTGCTGTTCCGCTACCGCTGGAAACCGCGAACACCACCGTTTCTCAGCCGATGATCACGCTGCTGCTGATCGCGTGCCCGCTACTGCCGTTCATCATCATGGCGATTTTCAAAGGTAACCGCCTGCCGTCGCGTTCACGCGGTGCGGCATGGGTGTGTGGCTACGATCACGAGCAGTCAATGGTCATTACTGCGCATGGTTTTGCTATGCCAGTGAAAGAAGCCTTTGCTCCGGTACTCAAACTGCGTAAATGGCTGAATCCGGTGTCACTGGTTCCGGGCTGGCAGAATGCGGCTGCGCCGGTGCTGTTTCGTCGCCTGGCGCTGATTGAGCTGGCGGTACTGGTGGTGATTGTGGTTTCACGAGGAGCCTGAGAATGAGTGTTTTATATCCGTTAATTCAGGCGCTGGTGCTGTTTGCCGTTGCGCCGCTGCTTTCCGGTGTTACCCGCGTGGCGCGTGCGCGTTTGCACAATCGCCGCGGTCCGGGCGTTTTGCAGGAATACCGCGACATTATCAAACTGCTGGGGCGTCAGAGCATTGCGCCTGCGGATTCCAGCTGGGTTTTCCGCCTGACGCCGTTTGTGATGGTGGGCGTGATGCTGACTATCGCCACTGCGTTGCCGGTAGTGACCGTTGGCTCACCGCTGCCGCAACTGGGCGATCTGATCACCTTAATTTATCTGTTCGCTATCGCCCGCTTCTTCTTCTCTATCGCGGGACTGGATACCGGTAGCCCGTTTACCGCCATTGGTGCCAGCCGCGAAGCGATGCTCGGCGTATTGGTTGAACCCATCCTGCTGCTGGGTCTGTGGGTTGCAGCGCAGGTTGCCGGTTCGACCCACATCAGCAACATCGCCGATACCGTTTATCACTGGCCTGCCACGTATAGCATCCCGCTGATTCTGGCGCTGTGCGCCTGCGCTTTTGCCACTTTTATCGAAATGGGCAAACTACCGTTCGATCTGGCGGAAGCCGAGCAGGAACTGCAGGAAGGCCCATTGACCGAATACAGCGGCAGCGGTTTTGCGGTGCTGAAATGGGGCATTAGCCTTAAGCAATTGGTTGTTCTGCAAATGTTCGTTGGTGTGTTCTTGCCGTGGGGACAGATGGAAACCTTCACAGCCGGTGGGCTGCTGTTGGCGTTGGTGATTGCCGTCGTCAAACTGGTTCTCGGCGTGCTGGTTATCGCCCTGTTCGAAAACAGCATGGCGCGTCTGCGTTTTTGCGCCACTTCACGCGTGACCTGGGCCGGTTTTGGGTTTGCGTTTTTAGCGTTCGTCTCCTTGCTG
Organism: Citrobacter meridianamericanus; assembly: GCF_041320245.1. Classification (NCBI taxonomy): domain Bacteria; kingdom Pseudomonadati; phylum Pseudomonadota; class Gammaproteobacteria; order Enterobacterales; family Enterobacteriaceae; genus Citrobacter; species Citrobacter meridianamericanus. The sequence goes on from NZ_CP101036.1 coordinate 1,227,364, forward strand.
GTGGCGTGATTTAAGAGAGTTTGAGCATGTCTGAAGAAAAATTAGGTCAACACTATCTCGCTGCACTGCATCAGGCCTTTCCGGGCGTGGTGCTGGATGAAGCCTGGCAGACCAAAGATCAGCTGACGATCACCGTCAAGGTGAACTACCTGCCGGAAGTGGTGGAGTTCCTGTACTACAAACAGGGCGGCTGGTTGTCCGTGCTGTTTGGTAACGACGAACGTCAGCTGTGCGGCCATTACGCCGTTTACTACGTGATGTCGATGGAGCAGGGCACCAAGTGCTGGATAACCGTCCGCGTTGAAGTCGATGCCAATAAGCTGGAGTTCCCGTCCGTCACGCCGCGTGTTCCGGCTGCGGTCTGGGGTGAGCGCGAAGTGCGCGATATGTACGGTTTGATCCCGGTTGGTTTGCCGGATGAGCGCCGTCTGGTACTGCCTGATGACTGGCCGGACGAACTCTATCCGCTGCGTAAAGACAGCATGGATTATCGTCAGCGCCCGGCGCCGACTACCGATGCTGAAACCTACGAGTTCATCAACGAACTGGGCGACAAGAAAAATAACGTGGTGCCGATCGGCCCGCTGCACGTCACCTCTGATGAACCAGGTCACTTCCGTCTGTTCGTTGACGGCGAGAACATCATCGACGCCGACTACCGTCTGTTCTATGTCCATCGCGGCATGGAGAAACTGGCGGAAACCCGTATGGGTTACAACGAAGTAACGTTCCTGTCAGATCGCGTGTGTGGTATCTGCGGCTTTGCGCATAGCACCGCCTATACCACCTCCGTTGAGAATGCGATGGGCATCGTGGTGCCGGAGCGTGCGCAGATGATCCGCGCCATTCTGCTGGAAGTTGAGCGTCTGCACTCACATCTGCTGAACCTCGGTCTGGCCTGTCACTTCACCGGTTTTGACTCCGGCTTTATGCAGTTCTTCCGCGTGCGTGAAACGTCGATGAAGATGGCGGAGATCCTCACCGGGGCACGTAAAACTTACGGTCTGAACCTGATCGGCGGTATCCGTCGTGATCTGCTGAAAGAAGATATGATCCAGACCCGTCAACTGGCGCAGCAGATGCGTCGTGACGTGCAGGAACTGGTCGATATGCTGCTCAGCACGCCAAACATGGAACAGCGTACGGTCGGTATTGGTCGTCTGGATCCGGAAATTGCCCGCGACTTCAGTAACGTCGGCCCGATGGTTCGCGCCAGCGGCCACGCGCGCGATACCCGCGCCGATCACCCGTTTGTTGGCTATGGTCTGCTGCCGATGGAAGTTCATAGCGAGCAGGGCTGCGACGTTATTTCTCGTCTGAAAGTTCGTATTAATGAAGTCTATACCGCACTGAATATGATCGACTTTGGTCTGGATAATCTGCCGGGCGGTCCGCTGATGGTAGAAGGCTTTACTTATATTCCTCACCGTTTTGCACTGGGCTTTGCTGAAGCGCCGCGCGGAGATGATATCCACTGGAGTATGACCGGCGATAACCAGAAACTGTATCGCTGGCGTTGCCGTGCGGCGACCTACGCCAACTGGCCGACGCTGCGCTACATGCTGCGTGGCAATACCGTTTCCGATGCACCGCTGATTATCGGTAGCCTCGATCCTTGCTACTCCTGTACTGACCGTATGACCGTGGTTGATGTGCGTAAGAAGAAGAGCAAAGTCGTGCCGTACAAAGAACTTGAGCGCTACAGCATCGAGCGTAAAAACTCGCCGCTGAAATAAGGAATCGCCATGTTTACCTTTATCAAAAAAGTCATCAAAACCGGGGCGCCGACGTCGTCGTATCCGCTGGAGCCGATTGCGGTCGATAAAAACTTCCGTGGCAAACCGGAACACAATCCGCAGCAGTGTATTGGCTGCGCGGCCTGTGTGAATGCGTGCCCGTCGAACGCGCTGACGGTTGAAACCGATCTGGTCACCAATGAACTGGCGTGGCAGTTCAACCTTGGTCGCTGCATCTTCTGCGCCCGCTGCGAAGAAGTTTGCCCGACGGCGGCAATCAAGCTGTCGCAGGAGTATGAGCTGGCGGTGTGGAAGAAAGAGGATTTCCTGCAGCAGTCTCGCTTTGCGCTGTGTAATTGCCGCGTATGTAACCGCCCGTTTGCGGTACAAAAAGAGATTGATTACGCCATTGCGTTGCTGAAGCACAACGGTGATTCCCGTGCGGAAAACCACCGCGAAAGCTTTGAGACCTGCCCGGATTGTAAGCGCCAGAAATGCCTGGTGCCGTCTGACCGTATTGAACTGACTCGCCATATGAAAGAGGCCAGCTGATGAGCAATTTATTAGGCCCACGTGATGCCAACGGTATTCCGGTACCGATGACGGTGGATGAATCCATTGCCAGCATGAAAGCGTCGCTGCTAAAAAGCATCAAGCGTTCAGCGTACGTTTACCGTGTGGACTGCGGCGGCTGCAACGGTTGCGAAATCGAAATCTTCGCTACGCTCTCTCCGTTGTTTGACGCCGAACGCTTTGGCATCAAAGTGGTACCGTCCCCGCGCCATGCGGATATCCTGCTGTTTACCGGCGCGGTAACACGTGCCATGCGCTCTCCGGCGCTGCGCGCCTGGCAGTCTGCGCCAGACCCGAAAATTTGTATCTCTTACGGTGCCTGCGGCAACAGCGGCGGTATCTTCCACGACTTATACTGCGTATGGGGCGGCACGGACAAAATCGTACCGGTGGATGTGTATATCCCTGGCTGCCCGCCAACGCCTGCGGCCACGCTGTACGGTTTTGCAATGGCGCTTGGTCTGCTGGAACAGAAAATTCACGCGCGTGCGCCGGGTGAACTGGATGGGCAGCCCGCCGAAATTCTGCATTCGGATATGGTTCAACCGCTGCGCGTGAAGATCGATCGCGAGGCGCGCCGTCTGGCGGGCTATCGCTATGGTCGCCAGATTGCTGATGATTATATGACGCAGTTAGGCCAGGGCGAGCACCAGGTGGCGCGCTGGCTGGAAGCGGAAAACGATCCGCGTCTGACCGAGATCGTTACGCATCTTAACCATGTTGTTGAAGAGGCACGTATCCGATGAGTGAAACGGTGGTGTTCAGCCAACTGAGCCGTAAGTTTATTGATGAGAACGATGCAACGCCCGCCGAGGCGCAGCAGGTTGTCTATTACAGCCTGGCGATTGGTCACCACCTTGGGATCATCGATTGCCTGGAAGCGGCGTTAACCTGTCCGTGGGATGACTATCTGGCGTGGATTGCCACGCTTGCCGAAGGCAGTGAAGCCCGCCGGAAAATGGAGGGCGTGCCGAAGTACGGCGAGATCGTCATCGATTTCAACCATGTACAAATGCTGGCGCGTGCGTTCGATGATGCGCGTGCCGTGCAAACCCCGCAGCAGCAGGAGTGGAGCAAACTGATGCTCAGCATGTTGCACGACATCCACCAGGAAAGCGCCATCTATCTGATGGTGAGGAGACATCGTGACTGACGTTTTATTATGTGTGGGTAACAGCATGATGGGCGACGACGGCGCGGGTCCCCTGCTGGCTGAAATGTGTGTCGCAAATCCTCAAGGCAACTGGGTTGTCATCGACGGCGGTAGCGCGCCGGAGAACGACATTGTCGCCATCCGTGAACTGCGTCCGCAACGTTTGTTGATTGTTGATGCTACCGATATGGGGCTGAACCCAGGTCAAATCCGCATTATCGATCCCGATGACATTGCCGAGATGTTCATGATGACCACTCACAACATGCCGCTGAACTACCTGGTTGATCAGCTGAAAGACGATGTTGGCGAGGTGATTTTCCTTGGTATTCAGCCGGATATTGTTGGTTTTTATTACCCAATGACACAACCAATCAAGGATGCGGTCGATACCGTCTATCAGCGGTTAGCTGGCTGGGAAGGGCACGGTGGATTCTCCGAGCTTGAAGCGCCGGAAGAGTAAACCGTATCAGTGCCGGATGGGAGTGACATCCGGCCTGTTTCCCCGCTTATCCTCGTTACTCAATGGCCTGCTCAATAATTAATTTCCCCTGGGTCACTGACACACTCACTGCTGTTCCGGTAGGAAACCCTGCTTGTTCCAGCCAGTCGCCGTTCAGTGTGAGTGAAGCGTGCCGACTGATTCGTCGCGTGTAACCCGTTTTGGGATCCTCATGGCGTTTTCTGACATATCCAACAGTTAAACGACGGACGGGTTTGGTGATAGCCACTGCTGCTGTGCCATTTTTATCAGACATGCGCGCTTCCTTATGGTGAGCGACCAGGATTAAAAACTACTGAATAAAATGCCAGTAAAAAAGCGTGGGGGCAAACCTGAAACGGGAAGGACGGTTCCACATTTTGAATGCAATAAATGAAATGAAAATACGCACGTCTGCCGGAGGGCTGTGGACCCCTCCGGCAGGCCCTTCACGCCAGATCGACGCCGTTGCTGGCGATCACTTTTTTGTACCACCAGAATGATTTCTTGCGGGTGCGCGCCAGCGTGCCGTTGCCCGTATCATCGCGGTCCACATACACAAAACCGTAGCGTTTACTCATCTCACCGGTTGAGGCAGAAACCAAATCAATACAGCCCCATGTGGTGTAACCCATCAGCGGCACACCATCTTCAATAGCGTCTGCCATCGCGCGAATGTGTTCGCGTAAATAGCTGATGCGGTAGTCGTCATTGATCTCGCCGTTAGCATCAATTTCATCTTTCGCCCCCAGCCCATTTTCCACCAGAAACAACGGTTTCTGGTAGCGGTCATACATCATATTCATGGTAATGCGCAGACCAAGCGGATCGATGCCCCAGCCCCATTCGCTGGCGGCAATGTACGGATTACGCAGCGACTTCACCACGTTGGCGGCGCTGGTATTGCCGGTGTTCATTTCCGCCGAGGCACAGCGTGATGCGTAGTAGCTAAACGAGACAAAATCGACGGTGTTTTTCAGGATATCGTCATCTTCCGGGGCTTTTTCTATCACCACGCCCTTTTCGCGAAACACGCGGGCAGAGTAAGCGGGATAAGCCCCGCGCGCCTGCACATCAATAAAGAACAGGTTTTCGCGGTCTTTTTCCAGCGCGGTCCACACATCTTCTGGTTTACAGGAATAAGGATAAAAATTACCGCCAGCCAGCATACAACCGACCTGGTTTTGCGGATTAATTTCATGGGCTATTTTCGTCGCCAGGGCGCTGGCAATAAGTTCGTGGTGAGCGGACTGATATTTCACCTGATCCTGATTTTCACCTTCTTCAAATACCAGCCCGGCGCCTGAAAAGGGGCTGTGCAGCATAATGTTGATTTCGTTGAACGTCAGCCAGTATTTCACCAGCCCATCAAAAGCCTCGAAGCAGGTACGGGCGTAGCGGGTAAAGAACTCAACCATTTTGCGGTTACGCCAGGAGCCGTACTCGGTGACCAGATGCATCGGCACATCGAAGTGACACAGCGTGACCAGCGGTTCAATACTGTATTTTTTACACTCGGCAAATACCGCCCGGTAAAACGCGATACCCTCTGCATTCGGCGTCAGCTCATCGCCGTTGGGGTAGAGACGGCTCCAGGCAATGGAAGTACGAAAAACCGTAAACCCCATTTCCGCCATCAGCGCGATATCCTCTTTGTAGCGATGATAAAAATCGATCGCCTGATGGCTGGGATAAAATTCGTTATCCCGCAGCGCAAAGCGCTTTTCCTGACCCAGCTTGACGGGCATCCGATGTGTGCCGTGGGGGATCATATCGACGGTAGTCAGTCCTTTGCCGCCTTCCCGGTATGCCCCTTCAGACTGGTTGGCGGCCAGTGCGCCGCCCCATAAAAATCCTTGCGGAAAAACAGACATAATTAACCTCAGTTCATACCAGTCAAATGCTGGCTCCATTGATATTGCCCGGTTGTGCGGCCTGGTTTTTTCTGGCCTGCGCGGCTGCATCTTCGACAGGGATATCTTCAAAGCCCAGAATCAGCGTTAATACAAAGGAAAGCACTACCGCCAGCGCCATCACGCCAAACACCCAAACGATGGTCATCGGATTGGCCGGATCGAAAAACTGTACGCTGGTGAACAAGCCAGGAGCCGCCATGGAATGACTCGCCAGCCCGGCCATCCCGGCAACGGCACCGCAGATAAAACCGCTGATAAGGCTTGCAATCAGCGGTCGTTTCAGGCGGATTGCCACGCCATACAGCGCAGGTTCGGAAATGCCCGCCATGATGGCGGAGGCGGCTGCCGCTAACGCCGTCTGACGCAGTTCCGGGTTTTTGGTTTTCCATGCCACTGCCAGCGATGAACCGCCTAACGACAAGTTGGCGCCGATTTCTGACGGCATCACCATGCCTTCTTTCCCGGTTTCAGCAATGGTCTGAATAATGGTTGGGGTGAAGACGCGATGCATGCCGGTCATCACCAGCAGCGGCCACAATGCGCCCATAATGGCCACCGACAGCCAGCCGAGATAGCCGTGAATGGTATAAACCAGCGCGGAAATTGCGCTACCGATCCAGATACCGATCGGGCCAATGATGACGATGGCGAGCGGCGCGGCGATCAGCACGATTAGCATTGGTTTAAGGAAGTTTTTGGTTACCGCCGGAGTGATGCTATCCACCCAACGTTCGATGTATGACAGGCACCAGGTCATCACCAGCGCCGGGATCACCGTGTAGGTGTATTTCACCGCCGTCACCGGGATCAGGGCAAACTCAACGTGCTCACCCTGCGCAGCCTTCGCCATCAGATCGATGAAGCTGGGGTGCACCAGTACGCCTGCGATGGCGATTGCCAGCGACATGTTGGTTTTGAATTTGATAGCGGCCGACGCGGCGACCATCAGCGGCAGGAAGAAAAATGCGCCGTCACCGATAACGGTCAGAATGGTGAGCGTGGACGATCCTTTCTCCAGCACGCCGGTCATTTCGAGGATCATTGCCAGCAGCTTGAGCATTGATCCGCCGATAATAGCCGGGATCAACGGCGACATGGTGCCGATCAGCGCGTCGAGGATCCCCGCGCCAATCCGCTTCAGTGTCAGTCGGGGTTTGGTTTGCGGCTCAGCAGGCTGCATATTGGCAGGCAACAGGCTGACCACTTCGCGATACGCCTGCGAAACGGTGTTGCCGATGATCACCTGGCACTGGTTATCGCTACGCACCACGCCAAGTACGCCAGAGAGCGTCTTCAGCGTCGCGCTGTCGACCTGCGAGTCATCTTTGATAACGAAACGCAAACGGGTCATACAGTGGGTCACTGCTATGATGTTGTCAACGCCTCCCAGAGCCGTCACAACGGAGCGCGCCAGCGCTGCATAATTCTTGGACATCGGATTTAATCCTGTTTTATCAGTAGGGTACGTTATGTTTTATCCGTTTACGTTGGGTCGCTTTTCTGGGTTATGAAACGCAGATAGGAAACCGGTTCCACAAAATAATGTTTAAATTATGAATAATGAGCAAGATTTAATTTTGATCATTTTTTGTAATTGTGACTCCGATCATCAGATGTCAGCGTCTGCGATTTAGCAGCGAGGACAGCGGCGAAACGGTGCAGTACACTGCGTCACATTAAGAGAAAAGGGATGAGTAATATGACCACTATGCTGGAGGTGGCGAAGCGTGCCGGCGTGTCGAAAGCGACGGTTTCCCGGGTGCTTTCTGGGAACGGCTACGTCAGCCAGGAGACCAAAGACCGCGTGTTTCAGGCCATTGAAGAGAGTGGTTATCGCCCTAACTTGCTGGCGCGCAGTCTGGCGGCGAAAACCACGCAGACGCTGGGACTGGTGGTGACGAACACCCTTTATCACGGTGTCTATTTCAGCGAGCTGCTGTTTCATACCGCACGTATGGCGGAGGATAAGGGACGTCAGCTGTTGCTGGCTGATGGTAAGCACAGCGCTGAGGAAGAGCGCCAGGCGATCCAGTACTTGCTCGACTTACGCTGCGACGCGATTATGATTTATCCGCGTTTTCTCAGCGTGGATGAGATAGACGATATCATCGACGCCCATAGTCAGCCGATTATGGTGCTTAATCGACGTCTGCGGAAAAACACCAGCCACTGCGTGTGGTGCGATCAAAAGCAGACCAGCTTTAACGCCGTCACTCAGCTCATTGCCGCCGGACACAAAGAGATTGGATTTATTACCGGTTCGATGGATTCACCTACCGGCGTGGAGCGACTTTCAGGCTATAAAGACGCGCTGGCACATCATGGAATTGCGCTTAATAATGAATTGATTGTTAAAGGAAAGTGGACGCCAGCCTGCGGTGCTGCGGGTGTGGATACTTTGCTTTCGCGTAAGGTCAATTTTACCGCGCTGGTGGCCAGCAATGACGATATGGCGATCGGCGCGATGAAGCAGTTGCACGCCCGTGGTGTGTGCGTGCCTTTACAGGTCTCGGTGATTGGCTTCGATGATATCGCCCTCGCGCCATATACGATTCCTGCGCTTTCCAGTGTTAAAATCCCGGTGACGGAAATGATCCAGGAAACGATTGGACGGCTGATCTTTATGCTGGGGGACGGGGTATTTACCCCGCCAAAAACCTTCACCGGTGAACTCATTCACCGCGACTCTGTTGCGCCGCCCGTTTCGTCCTGACGGCTGTCATTTGTCATCGTCACTAGTGACGATGACACGCTTTCCTTGTAGACATCAAAATAAAAAACCTTTAAGAACAGTAGATTAAAATCTGGCACGATTTGTGAATGCTTCGGCAGATATTCTGTCATTGCTGGAGAAATTGATGAACCGTTTCATCATTGCAGACGCCAATAAATGCATTGGTTGCCGTACCTGTGAAGTGGCCTGCGTGGTATCCCATCAGGATAACCAGGACTGCGCATCGCTGACCCCTGAAACTTTTTTACCCCGCATTCACGTCATCAAAGGCGTTAATGTCTCCACGGCGACATTGTGCCGCCAGTGTGAAGACGCGCCGTGCGCTAACGTCTGTCCGAACGGTGCAATCAGCCGTGATAAAGGCTTTGTCCACGTAATGCAGGAACGCTGCATTGGCTGTAAAACCTGCGTTGTGGCTTGTCCTTATGGCGCAATGGAAGTGGTTGTGCGCCCGGTTGTACGTAACAGTGGGGCTGGCCTGAACGTCCGTGCAGAAAAAGCCGAAGCCAATAAGTGCGACCTGTGCCACCATCGCGAGGCCGGTCCTGCCTGTATGGAAGTCTGCCCGACTCACGCGCTGATTTATGTGGATCGCAATAAGCTTGAACAAATTAGCGCGGAAAAACGCCGTCGCGCGGCGCTGGATTCCACCGCATCTTTGCTGTTCTGATATCTGAAAATCCGCGTAAAATACGTGCCTGATGGCGCTGTGCTTGTCAGGTCTACAAAGGAGTAACGTAGGCCGGATAAGGCGAAGCTGCCATCCGGCAAACGGACATTTCAGGGAAACATTACCGCGGGAATTCATCATGACAATAAACACCCACACCGGCGTACAGTTGCGTATTCGCGGCAAGGTACAGGGCGTTGGATTTCGCCCCTACGTCTGGCAACTGGCGCAGCGGTTACAGCTGCATGGCGACGTGTGTAACGACGGTGACGGTGTGGTTGTGCGCTTGCAGGAAGATCCGGCGGAATTTATTGCGCAGTTGCACCAACACTGCCCGCCACTGGCGCGCATTGATAGCGTTGAGCGCGAATCGTTCGCCTGGACGCAACAGCCTGCCGATTTCACTATTCGGCAAAGCGCTGGCGGTTCGATGAATACGCAGATCGTTCCGGACGCCGCGACCTGTCCCGAATGTCTGATTGAAATGAGCACCCCCGGCGAACGCCGTTATCGTTATCCTTTTATCAACTGTACCCACTGCGGTCCGCGCTTCACTATTATTCGTGCAATGCCGTATGACCGTCCCTTTACCGTCATGACCTCATTCCCACTGTGTTCACAATGCGAAGCGGAATACCGCGATCCATATGATCGTCGTTTTCATGCGCAGCCTGTCGCTTGCCCAGCGTGTGGCCCGCATCTTGAGTGGATAAGCGCAGATCTGCGGGCGGAAAAAGAAGCAGCGTTGCAGGCGGCGGTATCGCGACTCAAAGCGGGCGGAATTGTGGCCGTTAAAGGCATTGGTGGGTTTCATCTGGTGTGCGATGCGCGCAATGATGACGTCGTCGCGCTGCTCAGGCTGCGCAAACACCGCCCGGCGAAACCGTTGGCGGTAATGCTACCAACTGATGACGGACTACCTGAACCCGCGCGTCGTTTGCTCACAACCCCCGCTGCGCCGATCGTGCTGGTGCAAAAACGCTATGTCGCTGCATTGAGCGAGGGCATTGCGCCAGGGTTAACGGAAGTGGGCGTCATGCTGCCCGCGAATCCGTTACAGCATTTGCTCTTGCAAGAGATGAATTGCCCGCTGGTGATGACCTCCGGCAATCTTAGCGGCAGGCCGCCTGCTATTACCAATGCGCAGGCGCTGGAAGATTTAAGTGAGATTGCCGATGGTTTTTTGCTGCATAACCGCGAAATTGTGCAGCGGATGGATGACTCCGTGGTGCGCGACAGCGGGGAAATGCTGCGTCGTTCCCGGGGTTACGTGCCGGATGCGGTCACGCTGCCGCCGGGATTTCGCGACGTGCCGCCGATGCTGTGCTTAGGTGCGGATCTGAAAAATACTTTCTGCCTGGTGCGCGGCGAACAGGCGGTTATCAGCCAGCATTTAGGCGATCTCAGCGATGACGGCATTCAGCAACAGTGGCGTGATGCGCTGCGTCTTATCCAGAACATTTATGATTTTACGCCACAGCGTATCGTGCATGATGCACACCCTGGCTATGTTTCCAGCCAGTGGGCCAGTGAAATGAATCTGCCAACCGAAACAGTACTGCATCACCATGCGCATGCTGCAGCATGTCTGGCCGAGCACGGCTGGCCGCTCGACGGAGGTGACGTGATTGCTCTGACGCTGGACGGCATCGGCATGGGGGAAAATGGTGCGCTGTGGGGAGGTGAGTGTTTGCGGATCAACTATCGTGAATGCGAGCACCTTGGCGGCTTACCGGCGGTAGCGCTGGCGGGCGGCGATTTAGCGGCAAAACAGCCATGGCGCAATCTGCTCGCGCAATGCCTGCGTTTTGTTCCTGACTGGCAGCGTTACCCGGAAACATCGGGGCTACAGCATCAAAACTGGAACGTACTGGCGCGCGCCATTGAGCGGGGAATCAATGCCCCGCTGGCATCGTCGTGCGGGCGCTTGTTTGATGCGGTTGCCGCCGCGTTGCATTGTGCGCCGGAATCGTTGAGTTATGAAGGTGAGGCGGCCTGTGCGCTGGAGGCGCTGGCATCGCGGTGTGCAGGTGTTGATCACCCTGTTACGGTGCCGCTTAATGGCAATCAACTGGACTTAGCGATTTTTTGGCAGCAATGGCTCACCTGGCAGACCGACCCTGCAGAAAGAGCGTGGACGTTTCACGACGCGCTGGCGCGTGGTTTTGCCACGCTGATGCGTGAGCAGGCCGAAGCGCGCGGAATTAAAACGTTAGTATTCAGCGGTGGCGTGATGCATAACCGCTTATTGTCGGCCCGTCTGGCGTTTTATCTGCGTGATTTTACCTTACTGTTCCCGCAGCGTTTACCGGCGGGCGACGGCGGGTTGTCATTGGGGCAGGGCGTGATTGCCGCGGCGCGGGTGTTGACGCAAAAATAAAAAAAAGCCCCGGGACTGGCGGGGCAAGAAAAACATGTCGGGGCATACCGACAAGTGGCAACGCACATCCGTGCGCGTGAGGTTAATAAATCAAGCAACGGTACTCTGGACTTACACGGGCAGCGTTTTCAGCAGCGCAAAGGCCTCTTTCATTCGGTCTTCACTGACGACAAACGCACACAGCTGGCCTTCAGCGTTCATCCCTCTGGCCACCATACCCTGCGCTTCGGCGGCAATATGCCAGTTTAGATCGCGGCTCTGGGTTTCCCCGGCCAGATGCAATGGCAACTCCGGGGTTTTGACTTTTACTAACATCGCTGGCAGCTTCAATTGGGCATTGCCGCCGAGCAGGTTCTTCGCCAGATACATGGCGCTCAGTTGAATCGGCTGCAGGAACGGCAGAACCTGACCATTAATTTCCGCACAGTCGCCGAGGGCATAAATGTCCGGGTGGCTGGTTTGCAGATAGCTGTCGACGCAGACGCCACGATTGATGTTCAATCCGGCGCGACGCGCCAGCGCGGTTTCAGGGCGCAGGCCGGTGGCGGCAATCACCGCATCGACTTCTACGTTGCGGCTACGATCGAGCGTGGCGCGAATACCCGAGGCCGTTTTTTCCAGCCCCTGAAGCTGGGATTTCAGCAGCAGATGGACACCCATATCGGTCAGACGATGCTGTAAGCGACTGCTGACTTCCGGCGGCATCAGCGAGGCCAGAATGCTGGCGGCGTTGTCGATAAGCGTTACCGCTTTACCGGCCCGACAGAAATCCATCGCCAGTTCGCTACCAATCAGTCCGCCGCCAACAATCAGCACCCGCCGGGCGTCACGCAGCAGCGTTTCACAGGCGCGATACTCTTGTTGGCTGTTCAATGTAAGCATTAACTCACGCCCGCTAACCGGAGGTACAATGGCTGAAGCCCCCGTCGCCAGCACCAGTTTGTCGTACTGCCACTGCTTGTCCTGACTTTTCACTATGTGGGCATCGGCGTCGATGTCGGTTACCCAGGTATGTGGGAACAGGCGCAAATTAAACTGCTCGGCAAACTCCCCCGCCGACTGGCGGGTGAGGTCGTCTGCACGCTGTGACTGACTGATAACGTGGCTGAGATCGGGCTTGTTGTACTCATCCATGCTGTCCGCGGCAATCAGGGTCAGCGGGACAGTCACATCCTGCTTACGGATATTTTTGACTAACTGGCGGGCGGCGAAGCCCGAACCAATGATGACAATTTCGTGGCTCATTTTGCCTCCGTTGCCAGTACGTCGAAGACGTCTTTACCTAATGAACATTCCGGGCACAGGAAGTTGTCCGGTACGTCGCTCCACGGTGTACCCGGTGCAACGTCCTGCAGCGGTTCACCTTTTGCTGGGTCGTAAATCCACTGGCACACGCTGCACTGCATGCTTGGGCCAAGGTCAGCGGCAGCCGCAGCGGCACAGGCGCACTCTTCTTCTTTGGACAAGGCTTTAACGGGGGTCTCCGGCAGTGGAGCAAGCGCCCACTGACGTGCAATTTCGCGGCCATGCTGGCGGCACAGTTCCAGTGCACCGAGGTCCGGACGCCATTTCGCCTTCAGGCTCAGCGACATCTCGAAACCGGCATCCTGCAAACGCGTGGACAAACGGTCTACCGCACCGCCGCTCCAGCCGTGTGAACCAAAGGCGCTGGCACGCTTGTTACGAAAACGCAGGCCGGTCATCTCTTCCACCAGACCGGCGATTTTCGGCATCATCACGTTGTTCATTGTGGAAGTCCCGACCAGCACGCCTTTAGAGCGGAAGACGTTAGTCAGGACTTCGTTTTTGTCGCTACGGGCGACGTTAAAGATTTTTACCGCCACGTTCGGGTCGACTTCGTTGATGCCCTGGGCAATCGCGTCCGCCATCATGCGGGTGTTATTGGACATGGTGTCGTAGAAAATGGTGATGCGGTCTTCCTGATAATCCGCTGCCCATTTCAGGTACAGCTCAACGATTTGTGTCGGGTTGTCGCGCCATACCACGCCGTGGGAAGTGGCAATCATATCGACCGGCAGGTTGAAGCTGAGGATCTCAGTAATTTTCGGCGTCACCAGACGGCTGAACGGCGTCAGGATATTGGCATAGTAGCGCTGGCACTGTTCGAACAGTTCGGCCTGGTCAACTTCGTCGTTGAACAGGCGTTCGTCGCAGTAGTGCTGGCCGAAGGCATCGTTACTGAACAGCACCGCATCGCCGGTCATGTAGGTCATCATACTGTCCGGCCAGTGCAGCATGGGTGTTTCAACGAAGATCAGCTGTTTGCCGTTGCCGATGTCAAGGCTGTCGCCGGTTTTGACCACATTGAAGTTCCACTCCGGGTGATGGTGGTGTCCGTTAATAGAGTCAATGGCATTAGCGGTGCAGTAGATTGGCGTGTCCGGGATGCAGGACATCAGCTCGGTCAGCGCACCGGCATGGTCTTCTTCCGCGTGGTTAATAATGATGTAGTCGATATCGGCAAGGTCGATTTCACTGCGCAGGTTCTGCACGAATTCACGGCTGAATTTGTGGTCTACGGTATCGATCAGGACATTTTTTTCTTCACGGATGAGATAGCTGTTATAGCTGCTACCGCGCAGCGTTTTGTATTCAGTTCCGTGGAAATCACGCACTTCCCAGTCACGTTGGCCAACCCAATGAATGTTATTTTTAACCAGAATAGACATAACAACCTCAATTAATTCAGCGTTTTTCAAAAAAGATGTTTTGCTAATAGCAGGTTGCATGCCAACTTTTTATTTCTTTGATTTTAAAGATTTTATTTTTTATTGCTCATAAGGTGGTAGTCAAAATGACTATGTTTCTTATTGTCAATATGACAATATGAATTGTCAAAATGACAATGAGGTAGCCATGAGCTTTTCCGTAGATGTGCTGGCGGGCATCGCCATTGAATTACAAAGCGGTATTGGACATCAGGATCGCTTTCAACGCCTGATAACCACCTTGCGTCAGGTACTGGAGTGCGACGCGTCGGCATTGCTGCGCTACGAGTCGCGACAGTTTATTCCACTGGCAATCGATGGGCTGGCCCAGGATGTTCTCGGCAGGCGCTTTACGCTGGAAGGGCATCCGCGTCTGGAAGCGATTGCCCGTGCCGGAGACGTGGTACGTTTTCCTGCCGACAGTGATTTGCCCGATCCTTACGACGGGCTGATCCCAGGCCAGGAGAGTCTGAAAGTGCATGCCTGTATTGGCTTACCACTGTTCGCCGGTCAAAATTTGATTGGCGCGTTAACGCTGGATGGCATGGAACCGGATCAGTTTGATGTGTTCAGTGATGAAGAACTCAGGCTGATTGCCGCGCTGGCGGCTGGCGCGTTGAGCAATGCGCTACTGATTGAACAGCTGGAAAGCCAGAATATGCTGCCGGGTTCGTCGACGGCTTTCGAGCAGGTGACGGAAACCCAGATGATTGGCCTGTCGCCCAATATGATGCAGCTGAAAAAAGAGATTGAGATTGTGGCGGGGTCCGATCTCAACGTACTGATTAGCGGCGAAACGGGGACCGGGAAGGAGCTGGTAGCGAAAGCGATTCATGAAGGTTCACCCCGCGCGGTGAACCCGCTGGTGTATCTGAACTGTGCGGCCTTGCCAGAAAGCGTAGCGGAAAGCGAGCTGTTTGGTCACGTAAAAGGGGCCTTTACCGGGGCTATCAGTAATCGGAGCGGTAAGTTTGAAATGGCCGATAACGGGACGCTGTTTCTCGATGAAATTGGCGAACTCTCGCTGGCGCTACAGGCTAAGCTGCTACGCGTGCTGCAATACGGTGATATTCAACGCGTGGGTGACGATCGCAGCCTGCGTGTCGACGTGCGCGTACTCGCGGCAACGAACCGTGATTTACGCGAAGAGGTGCTGGCCGGGAATTTCCGTGCGGATTTATTCCACCGCCTGAGCGTCTTTCCCCTTTCCGTACCGCCTCTTCGTGAGCGTGGCGAAGATGTGGTGCTGCTGGCAGGCTATTTTTGCGAGCAATGTCGACTGCGACTGGGACTTTCCCGTGTGGTGTTAAGCCCCGGTGCGCGTAGTCATCTGTTGAGCTACGCCTGGCCTGGTAACGTACGCGAGCTGGAACATGCCATTCACCGTGCGGTTGTTCTGGCAAGGGCCACCAGAGCAGGGGATGAAGTGGTGCTGGAGACGCAGCATTTTGCCTTGCAGGATGAAGCGCCTGTAACACCAGCGGCGGAAGGTGTTGCAGAGATCCCGCAACAGCATAATCTGCGTGAAGCAACGGAGTCATTCCAGCGAGAGATGATCCGCCGGGCGCTGGCGCAAAATAATCACAGTTGGGCAGCAAGTGCGCGGGCGCTGGAAACAGACGTCGCCAACCTGCACCGGCTGGCGAAACGTCTGGGGCTGAAGGATTAGATAATACCGGCCTGATAGAAATCCTGCAGGTTGATAGCACCGGTAAGTTTACCGTTTTCATCGACCACCGGTGCTGCGGTGATTTTGCGTTTCATCAGGATCTCTTTGGCGTCAATGGCGCGGCTCTGTGCCTGCAACGTAACGCCGTTGTGGGTCATCGCCTCGCTAACCTGAGTGGTGAGCGCTCCACCGCCAACCAGCCAGCGGCGCAGGTCGCCGTCGGTAAAGACGCCTTTCACCAACGAGTCATCATCACAGACTGCCACCAGGCCAAGACCCGTACGGCTAAGTTCCAGCATCGCGTCCATGACGCTGGTGGTGAGCGTCACCTGCGGTATGGCATCGTCACGACGCATCAGATGATGCACTTTATTTAACAGACGAGCGCCCAGCGCACCCGCCGGATGCGAGCGCGCAAAATCTTCTTCGTTGAAGCCGCGCGCCTGCATTACGGCGATGGCCAGCGCGTCGCCCATCATCAGCGTGTTAACGGTGCTGGAGGTCGGTGCCAGGCGCATCGGACAGGCTTCACGCTCAACGGAAATATCCAGCACCGCTTTGGCCGCCAGACCCAGCGGTGAGGTCGGTTTTCCGGTCATGGCCAGCAGAGCGACGGATTTGTCTTCCAGGCGTGGAATGATGAGATCCAACTCTTTCGCGCCGCCGGAGTAGGAGATAAACAGCATGACATCGCGGCTTTCAATCATGCCTAAGTCGCCGTGCAATGCTTCCGCCGGATGTACAAAAAAGGCGGGGGTGCCGGTACTGGCGAGGGTTGCCGCGATTTTTTTGCCAATATGGCCGGATTTGCCAATCCCGGAGACAATCACTTTGCCTTCGCAGTGGATGATCGTATTGGCAGCGCGGACAAAATCATCACCCAGTCGTTCTGGCAGTCGGCTGGCTTCCTGTAGCTCCAGCATTAACGTCTGGCGGCCCGCGTTCAGTAGTGCATCACTCATTGGTTTCTCCGGTTATGATTACTTCAATCCCTTTTGCTTCCAGCGCCTGACGAAACGCAGGGTCGATACCCGCATCGGTAATCAGCTTGTCGACGCTTTCCAGACTGCAGACAACATTGGGGCTTTTGCGCCCAAATTTTGATGAGTCAGCCATCAGAATTACTTCGCGAGCGGCATTGCACATCGCTTTGCTGACGCTAAACACTTCATTAAAGGTGGTCACGCCAGCATTGAGGTCAATGCCGTCGGTGCCCATGAAGAGTTTATCAAAGCTGAACTGCTCAAAGGCGTTTTCAGCCAGCTGACCGTGAAATGACGCAGATTTTTTGCGAAAGGTCCCGCCGGGCATCAGGATGGTTTGCTCGTTGTCCAGCTCCGAAAGGGCGTTAACAATGTGCAGGCTGTTGGTCATGACTGTGATGTTGCTAAAGCGCGTGAGCATTGGCACCATCTGCAGTACGGTGCTGCCCGCATCCAGAATAATGGAGTCGCCATCGTGAATAAAACGGACGGCGGCTTCGGCAATCTGCTCTTTTTTATGCGTGTTGATTAGCGTTTTGTGATCGATTGGCGGGTCGGATTCGTCTTTATTTAATACTACGCCGCCATAGGTACGAATGACGGTACCGGCATTCTCCAGAATAACAAGGTCTTTACGAATGGTCGTGCCGGTCGTGTCAAAGTAGTGGGCCAGTTCTTCAACCGAGCATTTTCCCTGCTTTTGCAGATGCTCCAGTATGGCAGCCTGACGCTGACGAGGTTTCATAGGCGTGATTACCCTGACTATAGGTTGCAAAATGATAATTTCGCAAGCTATTAGCATTCACAACGAAATTATCCATGTTTCAGTTTAAGCGCCAATGATAGTGCATTCTGCGATAGCGGATCATGGGGAAAGATCACATCAGGCTGTAAATCATCAAGATGTTTGCCCATTATTGTGGCAATTTTGCCGGGTCTGGCGAATACCGTAAGACCTTTCATAAATAACGTATCAGTTACTCGCTGCTGCTCATCTAGCGCAATGGCGACCACCACGCGGGGTTTAAAACGTCCGCCGGAGCGCCCCACGCCAACCCGACCCTGTTGGCAAAGCCTATCAAACGCCCGATTAAAGCGGGATATTTGCCAGCCCCCTAATGCCAGCTGCAGACACCACGCAATGGCGGCGACGGTAATCAGTGCGGAAACCATTATGTACTCCTTTAATTTTGCCGGATAAGCGTAGCCGCTATCCGGCAATTCAATATTAAAACATCACCTGACCGCCGGTCACGTTGATGGACTGCCCTGTGCAGTAAGAGGCTTTCGGGCTGGCGTAAAACAGCAGCATGTTCAGCACGTCCTGATAATCGCAGCCGCGTTTGAGCGGAACCTTATCAATGTAGTACTGCTCAACTTCGTCTGGCTTAAGTCCAAGTTTGGTTGCATATTGCGGCAATAACGACTGGAACATCGGTGATTTCAGCAGATTGCCAAGCATCAGTGAATGCACGGTGATCCCGTATTCCGCCAGATCCAGCGCCAGTGACTGGGTTAAGCCCACGCCGCCAAATTTTGCCGCGCTATAGCCTGAATTGTGTTTACTGCCCACTTTCCCGGATTTGGAATTGATCTGGATAATGCGTCCCTGAATACCATCGCGGATCATCAGGCGTGAGAACTCACGTGCGCAGAGGAAGTAGCCGACCAGATTCACCTGCAGCGAACGGTCGAAATCACCGAGCTGAAAGTCGCTGATAAACGCGGCTTTAGCGATACCCGCGCTGTAAACCAGCAGATCGACGCGGCCGAATATTTCATCCACTCCGCGCGATAGCGCCATCACACTCTGTTCGCTGGTGGCATCTGCGCCAAAACCGTAGGCGGTGCCTTCGCCAAACTCGGCGTTAATTTCCTGTGCCACGTTGGCGGCTTTATCGCTTTGAATATCCACCACCGCGACGCGGTATCCTTCTGTCGCAAGCCCACGGCAAAGGAATGCGCCAAGGGTCTGGCCTCCACCAATGACAACGGCAACCTGATTCATCTTTATCTCCTTCAATCTTAAGCAACAAACTTCAAAATACAGCCCGGCGCGATACCGTCTGGTACGGGGCCTGAAACGTGTACGGTGCCGGGGAATTCCGCTTCACTCAGTCCGTCAAAACGCAGGGTGATATGTCCCAGTTCACGTAAGTTTTGTTCTGCCACGCTGCCAACGGCGGTGACCGGGTACTGATGCTGGCCTAGTTCAAACTGGATCCCCGCTTGTAACGAACCGTTCAGCTCGCCGTGGCAATGAATGAAGCAAAACTCCTCGATATCCGCGGGCGCACCTTCACGAAAGGTAATCAACATCTGGTCGCTGAGTGCATCCGGGGCGCTCTGGCCGATGCGGGTGATGGTGGTCTGATAAATCACGGTCATTTTTGAGTGCCTCTTATTGGTAAATAAAGCCGGAAATAAACCAGGCGATGAGAACGGTTGGCGCGCCGGTCAGAAAACGACTCACCAGAACGGATGGCACGCCGACGCGGACCGTGTCCTGACGTGCTTCGGCCAGCGACAGCCCGACAGGGATAAAGTCGCATGCAGCCTGGGCGTTAATGGCGAACAGAGCAGGTAACGCCAGATGCGGGGGAATATTCCCCAAACCAATCTGTACGCCGATCAGAACGCCGATAACCTGGGCGATGACCGCACCGGGGCCGAGGAAAGGCGACAGCAGTGGGAAAGAACAAATCAGCGCCAGCGTCACCAGCCCCAGCGGATGGCTGGCCAGCGGTGCGAGTCCATGGGCGATCCAGTCTCCCAGACCAGAAGCCATAATGATGCCGATCAGCGCCGAGACGAATGCCATAAACGGCAGAATGGTTTTCAGCACGGTATCAATAGTGTCGCGCCCGGCCTGGAACAGAACCGCAACGGCTGAGCCCATGCCCATCCCGACTTTTGCCAACAGACCGTCGCTTTGCTCGGTAATTTTCTTGCTGGTGTCGTAATCGCGGCCCATGCTGCTGTTTGCGGGCGTTGGTGTAGCGGACGCTTCACCGACAACGGTAATGTTTTCTTCTTTTACGCCAGAGACATAGATATCTTCAACAATGAACTGGGCCAGCGGACCGGATTTTCCCGTGGCGTGAATGTTCACCGTCGGGATACGACGTTTTGGATAGATCCCGCAGCGCAGTGTGCCGCCGCAGTCGATGATCGCCACGCCAATTTCATTCTCCGGCGGTTCGCCTTCTTTGAAGCCATCAACGGCCTGCCAACCGGTCAGATTCGCCAGCTTGTCGACAATCGCCGGGCGCGTTCCTGCAGTGATATAGACAATTTTCTTGCCCGGAACGGCATCCAGTTCAAGCGGGCCGCCCCAGCCGCCGGTGCCTTTTTCAATACGAATACGCGTCATGATGTTGCTCCCGCCAGATGTACTTTCTGCTCAAGTTGAATGCCCATTTTTTTCTCAAAGATGGTGGTGGTGAAATCGGTCACCCAGCCACGGAAGAAGTTGGTCACCAGACCGACCAGCAAATAGCTCACCGCGAGTGGACCGAGCGGCAGACCCAGCGTAGTCAGTCCGCTGGCGATCCCCAGATAGACAAACAGCTCGCCAGGGTTGATGTGCGGGAACAAGCCGTTCATTGAATGGCAACTGTAAGAGGCGGCGGCGTAGTAGCTGGGCTTGTATTTTTCCGGCATAAAGCGACCCAGGCTCAGTGTCATAGGGTTACAAAACACAAATGTGCCGATGCACGGCAGTAGCAGGTAGCGGGACAGCGGGTTTCCAGCGCAACGCTGGGCAAAACGTTCAATACGCTGCTGACCGATAAAGTTAATCAGCGCATTCATGATGACCAGCAAGCTGATCAGCAGAGGAAGAATACCGGTCACCATGCCGGTAAAGACCTCTCCGCCTTTCTGGAACAAGCCGATAAACCACTCAGCCCCGAGTGTGATGGTGTCGATCATTATTCTCTCCTGTAGGGGTTTTTAGTTATCTTGCCAAACGGTAATTTATTTTAATCACATTGAAAGGTTTGAAAGTGTTATTTTGATCTCAAAATGAAAGATAAATATTTTAATTTGAAAGAAAGTGCGTGAAGGCTCGCAATTGTGCCGGGCGGAAGTGCAAGAGGGGGGAAATTCTGTGAAGGAGAGCGACAACTGCTTCCTTGTGTGACGGAGGATGCTTTACCATACTTCCCCCAGGCTGAATTTGTTTAATGGATGTCTCATGTTCAAGCGTCGTTATGTAGCGTTACTTCCCCTTTTCGTATTGCTCGCTGCCTGTAGCAGCAAACCTAAACCTTCAGAGACTCAAACGACTACGGGTACGCCATCCGGCGGATTCCTGCTTGAGCCGCAGCACAATGTCATGCAAACGGGCGGTGATTTTGCCAATAATCCGAACGCCCAGCAGTTCATCGAGAAAATGGTGAATAAGCACGGTTTTGACCGCCAGCAGTTGCAGGAGATCTTGTCGCAGGCTAAGCGTCTGGACTCGGTATTGCGTCTGATGGACCGCCAGGCGCCGACGACACAACCGCCAGCCGGACCTAACGGCGCATGGTTACGGTATCGTAAACAGTTCATCACACCGGATAACGTGCAAAACGGCGTGGCTTTCTGGAACCAATATGAAGATGCCCTGAACCGCGCCTGGCAGGTCTACGGCGTACCGCCGGAAATTATCGTTGGCATTATTGGCGTAGAAACTCGCTGGGGCCGCGTGATGGGTAAAACGCGGATTCTGGATGCGCTGGCGACGCTGTCCTTTAACTATCCTCGTCGTGCGGAATACTTCTCTGGCGAACTGGAAACCTTCCTGCTGATGGCGCGAGATGAAAGCGACGATCCGCTCGATTTGAAAGGTTCTTTCGCGGGGGCAATGGGCTACGGCCAGTTTATGCCGTCTTCCTATAAACAATATGCCGTTGATTTCAATGGTGATGGGCACATTAACCTGTGGGATCCGGTTGATGCCATCGGTAGCGTGGCGAACTACTTCAAAGGTCACGGCTGGGTGAAAGGCGATACAGTAGCGGTTCCGGCAAATGGTCAGGCGCCTGGGTTGGCTAACGGCTTTAAAACGCAGTACAGCATTTCTCAGCTTGCCGCCGCAGGTCTGACGCCGCAGCAGTCATTGGGGAATCATCAGCAGGCCAGCCTGCTACGCCTGGATATCGGTACCGGCTACCAGTACTGGTATGGGTTGCCGAACTTCTACACCATCACCCGCTATAACCACAGTACCCATTACGCGATGGCCGTGTGGCAATTGGGTCAGGCGGTGGCGCTGGCGCGTGTGCAGTAATCACTCCCCCGGCCTACTGGAGGATATCTCTTGTAGGCCGGAGAAGATGCCCTGACATCGCCATCCGGCAGGTCTTATTTATGCAACGGAGCAATTTTTGGAATCCCCCTCGTAAAACGTTCTCGCCATCCCCACATTGGTTATGAAAGTGCTATCTTGTCCGGCATATTTTTTTAACTGACAGAGGCTGAAATGACCGACAGTGAACTGATGCAGTTAAGCGAGCAGGTTGGCCTAGCGCTGAAAGCGCGCGGGGCAACCGTGACGACGGCGGAATCCTGCACCGGCGGCTGGGTAGCCAAAGCGATTACGGATATTGCCGGAAGCTCCACCTGGTTTGAACGCGGGTTTGTGACTTACAGCAATGAAGCCAAAGCGCAGATGATTGGCGTGCGTGAAGAGACGCTGGCCCAGCATGGCGCGGTGAGTGAGCCAGTGGTGGTGGAGATGGCGATAGGTGCGCTAAAAGCCGCCCGCGCGCATTTCGCTGTTTCGATAAGCGGTATTGCGGGGCCGGATGGCGGCAGCAAAGAAAAGCCCGTGGGGACGGTATGGTTTGCTTTTGCCTGCGCAAGCGGCGAGGGGATTACCCGCCGGGAATGCTTTAGCGGCGATCGCGATGCAGTACGTCGACAGGCGACCGCCTACGCGTTACAAACCCTGTGGCAACAATTTCTACAAAATACTTGATACTGTATGAGCATACAGTATAATTGCTTCAACAGAACATTATCTATCACGTTTCGCGGTTTAACCCGAAAGCGGCATGACAGGAGTAATTAATGGCTATCGACGAAAACAAACAGAAAGCGTTGGCGGCAGCGCTGGGTCAGATCGAAAAGCAATTCGGTAAAGGCTCCATCATGCGCCTCGGTGAAGACCGTTCCATGGATGTGGAAACCATCTCCACCGGTTCGCTTTCTCTGGATATCGCATTGGGCGCGGGCGGTTTGCCTATGGGTCGTATCGTCGAAATCTACGGGCCAGAATCCTCCGGTAAAACAACGCTGACACTGCAGGTTATTGCCGCCGCACAGCGCGAAGGTAAAACCTGTGCGTTCATCGATGCGGAACACGCGTTGGATCCCGTTTATGCGCGTAAACTTGGCGTTGATATCGATAACCTGCTGTGTTCTCAGCCGGATACCGGTGAGCAAGCACTGGAAATCTGTGATGCGCTGGCGCGTTCCGGTGCGGTTGACGTTATCGTTGTCGACTCCGTTGCCGCATTGACGCCGAAGGCAGAAATCGAAGGCGAAATTGGTGACTCTCACATGGGCCTTGCGGCACGTATGATGAGCCAGGCAATGCGTAAACTGGCTGGTAACCTGAAGCAGTCCAACACGCTGCTGATTTTCATCAACCAGATCCGTATGAAGATTGGCGTTATGTTCGGTAACCCGGAAACCACCACTGGTGGTAACGCCCTGAAATTCTATGCTTCTGTTCGTCTGGATATCCGTCGTATTGGTGCGGTGAAAGAAGGCGACAACGTGGTGGGTAGTGAAACCCGCGTTAAGGTCGTGAAAAACAAAATTGCAGCACCGTTTAAACAGGCCGAATTCCAGATTCTTTACGGTGAAGGTATCAACTTCTACGGCGAACTGGTTGACCTGGGCGTGAAAGAGAAGCTGATTGAAAAAGCTGGTGCATGGTACAGCTACAACGGTGAGAAAATCGGTCAGGGTAAAGCGAACGCAACCAACTGGCTGAAAGAAAACCCGGCAACTGCGAAAGAAATTGAGAAGAAATTACGTGAGTTACTGCTCAATAACCAGGATTCAACGCCTGATTTCTCCGTTGATGATAGCGGCGAAGACGTAAAAGAAACGAACGAAGATTTCTGATAATCTGTTTTGAATCGCATGTTTTGAATCGCATATAGTAAAGGGCTGCATATCATGCAGCCCTTTTTCATTTCTGAAGGCTCACTATGACAGACGCAACTTCCCGCCGTTCCGCTTATTCCCGACTGCTTGACCGCGCCGTACGTATTCTGGCGATGCGCGATCACAGCGAGCAGGAACTGCGACGTAAGCTGGCCGCTCCGGTGATGGGGAAAAATGGACCAGAAGAAATTGATGCCACGCCAGAGGATTACGACAAGGTCATCGCCTGGTGTATTGAAAGTCGTTATCTGGATGATGATCGCTTCGTGCAGCAGTTTATCGCCAGCCGCAGTCGTAAGGGCTACGGACCTGCCCGCGTGCGTCAGGAATTAAATCAGAAAGGGATCGCGCGTGAGGCTATTGAGCGAGCCATGCGTGAGTGCGAAATTGACTGGGCAGTGCTTGCACGTGAGCAGGCCGTCCGGAAATATGGAGAACCTTTACCTGTGGAATTTTCAGATAAGGTAAAGGTCCAGCGTTTTTTGCTCTATCGCGGCTATCTGATGGAAGATATTCAGGCAATATGGCGAAATTTTGACGATTGACCGCATACGGGATTTTACTTCCCAGTAAAGAAAACTTATCTTATTCCCACTTTTCGATTGCCAGAGGCGCAGTTTACGTGCCGATGCTGGTAATGACATTTCGTTAGCTTGATTTCTTCAGGATAATTATGAGCAAGAGCACCGCTGAGATCCGTCAGGCGTTTCTCGATTTTTTCCATAGTAAAGGACATCAGGTAGTTGCCAGCAGCTCCCTGGTACCGAACAATGACCCTACTTTGTTGTTTACCAACGCCGGGATGAACCAGTTCAAGGATGTTTTCCTTGGCCTCGACAAGCGTAATTATTCCCGCGCAACCACCTCGCAGCGTTGCGTACGTGCGGGCGGTAAGCACAACGACCTGGAAAACGTCGGTTACACTGCACGTCACCATACCTTTTTCGAAATGCTGGGCAACTTCAGCTTCGGCGATTACTTCAAACACGACGCCATTCAATACGCATGGGAACTGTTGACCGGTGAAAACTGGTTTGCCCTGCCAAAAGAGCGTCTGTGGGTCACCGTCTATGAAACTGACGATGAAGCCTATGAAATCTGGGAAAAAGAAGTCGGTATTCCGCGCGAACGTATCATCCGTATCGGTGATAACAAAGGCGCGGCTTATGCTTCCGACAACTTCTGGCAGATGGGTGATACCGGTCCTTGCGGTCCGTGCACCGAAATTTTCTACGACCACGGCGACCACATTTGGGGTGGTCCTCCGGGAAGCGCGGAAGAAGATGGCGATCGCTACATTGAGATCTGGAACATCGTCTTCATGCAGTTCAACCGTCAGGCTGACGGCACCATGGAACCGCTGCCGAAACCGTCCGTGGATACTGGTATGGGTCTGGAGCGTATTGCGGCCGTGCTGCAACACGTTAACTCCAACTATGAAATTGACCTGTTCCGTTCACTGATTGAGTCCGTGGCGAAAGTTACCGGCGCGACCGATCTGAGCAACAAGTCGCTGCGCGTTATTGCCGACCATATCCGTTCCTGTGCGTTCCTGATTGCCGATGGCGTTGTTCCGTCGAATGAAAACCGTGGCTATGTGCTGCGTCGTATCATTCGTCGCGCAGTTCGTCATGGCAACATGCTGGGCGCGAAGGACACTTTCTTCTACAAGCTGGTTGGTCCGCTGGTAGACGTAATGGGTTCCGCGGGCGAAGAGCTGAAGCATCAACAGGCTATGGTTGAGCAGGTTCTTAAAACCGAAGAAGAGCAGTTTGCGCGTACGCTGGAGCGTGGCCTGGCGCTGCTGGATGAAGAACTGGCAAAACTGTCCGGCGATACGCTGGACGGCGAAACCGCATTCCGTCTGTATGACACCTACGGTTTCCCGGTTGACCTGACGGCAGACGTTTGCCGCGAGCGTAACATCAAGGTTGACGAAGCGGGCTTTGAAGCCGCAATGGAAGAGCAACGCCGTCGTGCGCGTGAAGCCAGCGGCTTTGGTACAGACTACAATGCGATGATTCGCGTTGATGGTGCTTCTGAATTTAAAGGCTACGAGTACCTGGAACTGAACGGCAAAGTCACCGCACTGTTTGTTGATGGTAAAGCGGTAGACGCCATTAACGCAGGTCAGGATGCCGTTGTCGTTCTTGACCAGACGCCGTTCTATGCGGAATCCGGTGGTCAGATTGGTGATAAAGGCGAACTGAAAGGTGCGGGCTTCGCGTTTGCCGTTAGCGATACGCAGAAATATGGTCAGGCGATTGGTCACATCGGCAAACTGTCTGCGGGTTCTCTGAAAGTTGGCGATGCCGTGCAGGCTGACGTAGATGAAGCTCGTCGTGCGCGTATCCGCTTGAACCACTCCGCAACGCACCTGATGCATGCGGCGCTGCGCGAGGTTCTGGGCACGCACGTGGCGCAGAAAGGCTCGCTGGTTAACGATAAAATTCTGCGCTTTGACTTCTCTCATACCGAAGCGATGAAACCTGCTGAAATCCGTGCCGTTGAAGATCTGGTGAATGCACAAATTCGTCGCAACCTGCCGATTGAAACGAACATCATGGATCTTGAAGCGGCGAAAGCCAAAGGTGCAATGGCGCTGTTTGGCGAGAAATATGACGACCACGTGCGCGTTCTGAGCATGGGTGATTTCTCTACCGAACTGTGTGGTGGTACTCATGCCAGCCGTACGGGTGATATCGGTCTGTTCCGCATTGTGTCCGAGTCAGGTACTGCTGCAGGCGTTCGTCGTATCGAAGCCGTAACCGGTGAAGGCGCTATCAAAACAGTGCATGCTGAGAGCGATCGCTTAAGCGATATTGCGCAGCTGCTGAAAGGCGATAGCCAGAATATCGGTGACAAAGTTCGTTCCGTACTGGAGCGTACGCGTCAGCTCGAAAAAGAATTGCAGCAATTGAAGGAACAGGCTGCGGCGCAGGAGAGTGCAAATCTTTCCAGCAAAGCGGTTGATATCAATGGCGTGAAGCTGTTGGTCAGCGAACTCGCGGACGTTGAGCCGAAAATGCTGCGTACCATGGTTGATGATCTGAAAAATCAACTGGGGTCTACCATTATCGTTCTGGCAACGGTGGTGGAAGGTAAGGTTTCTCTGATTGCGGGTGTGTCTAAGGACGTGACAGATCGCGTGAAAGCAGGGGAGCTGGTTGGTATGGTCGCTCAGCAGGTAGGCGGTAAGGGTGGCGGTCGTCCGGATATGGCGCAAGCCGGTGGTACGGATGCGGCGGCTCTGCCTGCAGCGTTAGCCAGTGTGAAAGGCTGGGTCAGCGCAAAACTGTAATAACTATAAGCGTTAGCGCATGCCGAAACCCCAAGTTACGGCATGCGAATCAACGCTATCGACAACGATAAAGTCAGGTTGAAGTTGTGTATATCGGCTAAACTTAGGTTTAACAGAATGTGATGCCGTGACTGCTTACACTTAGGTGTTTGTCATCGCTTACTTTTTGGCGTTATATGATGGATAATGCCGGGATACAGAGAGACCCGACTCTTTTAATCTTTCAAGGAGCAAAGAATGCTGATTCTGACTCGTCGAGTTGGTGAGACCCTCATGATAGGCGATGAGGTCACCGTGACAGTTTTAGGGGTGAAGGGCAACCAGGTGCGCATCGGCGTAAACGCCCCGAAAGAAGTTTCTGTCCATCGGGAAGAGATCTACCAGCGTATCCAGGCTGAAAAATCCCAGCAGTCCAGTTACTAAGGTTTTCGCGTCTCACCTTTCTGGTGAGGCGCAACCTGATTGAGTTGTCCTTTTTCTTTACTTTTCTTAACTTTTCTTCTTTGCCTTCCTTGTTTTCTCGATTCCCTTACACGTATTGCCGTTCCCTGCGAATTTTCCGTTTGTTCATTGCTTCAGAGAATTGCCAATTTATCTGTTGATAAAACACTCTTTTTGCCGTTTTTGCAGACTAATTGCGCGTGAAATGTGCAAACGATAAAAGCGCTGGAAAAATTGTTTGACTTATAAGTCCCAGAAAGTAATATGTGCGCCACGCAGCGACGATGAGCAGAAACAAGTTCTTCGAAGCACTCGTAAGAGGCGTGTTGGTGAGGTGGCCGAGAGGCTGAAGGCGCTCCCCTGCTAAGGGAGTATGCGGTCAAAAGCTGCATCCGGGGTTCGAATCCCCGCCTCACCGCCATTTGCATCCGTAGCTCAGCTGGATAGAGTACTCGGCTACGAACCGAGCGGTCGGAGGTTCGAATCCTCCCGGATGCACCATTTTCTCTGCAATAACGCATTAGCGTTGTTACGGAAAGCGATATCACTTTAGCAGTGATATCAAATCTGCAGTAAGTAAGTTTCCCTGATGCATCCGTAGCTCAGCTGGATAGAGTACTCGGCTACGAACCGAGCGGTCGGAGGTTCGAATCCTCCCGGATGCACCATCTTCTCCGAGACAACAGCAAAATTGTTGTTTCATGGTCTGCGAGATAATCGCGAGCACCAGGGAGGATAACGTTGCTTCAGCAACGGCCCGCAGGGCGAGGCGCAGCCGAGTAATCCTCCCGGGTGCACCATCTCTTACTTGATATCACTTATTTCGATATCAATATCGGCAGTAAAGCAAGTTTCCTGATGCATCCGTAGCTCAGCTGGATAGAGTACTCGGCTACGAACCGAGCGGTCGGAGGTTCGAATCCTCCCGGATGCACCATATTCTCCGAGACAACAGCAAAACTGTTGTTTCATGGTCTGCGAGATAATCGCGAGCACCAGGGAGGATAACGTTGCTTCAGCAACGGCCCGCAGGGCGAGGCGCAGCCGAGTAATCCTCCCGGATGCACCATCTCTTACTTGGTATCACTTATTTCGATATCAATATCGGCAGTAAAGCAAGTTTCCTGATGCATCCGTAGCTCAGCTGGATAGAGTACTCGGCTACGAACCGAGCGGTCGGAGGTTCGAATCCTCCCGGATGCACCATATTCTCCGAGACAACAGCAAAACTGTTGTTTCATGGTCTGCGAGATAATCGCGAGCACCAGGGAGGATAACGTTGCTTCAGCAACGGCCCGCAGGGCGAGGCGCAGCCGAGTAATCCTCCCGGATGCACCATCATCTTCTCCGAGATAGCAGCAAAACTGTTGTTTCATAGTCTGCGAGATAATCACCAGTACTTTTCCCCCGTTGAATCATTTCCACCAACACTCAGAATCCTCTTCATTCGCTGTCAGCGACAAAATCAATCAATTACGATAAAATAACGTCTGGTCATTCGGCTTGTGAGAAGACGATGTACGAACGTTATGCGGGTTTGATTTTTGATATGGATGGCACCATCCTGGATACCGAGCCAACGCACCGTAAGGCGTGGCATGAGGTATTGGGGCATTATGGGTTGCGTTTTGATGAACAAGCCATGGTCGCCCTCAATGGCTCCCCAACGTGGCGTATTGCCCAGTCGGTAATTGAATTGAATCATGCCGATCTTGATCCCCATGCCTTAGCGCGTGAGAAAACCGACAAGGTGAGAAGCATGTTGCTGGACAGCGTCCAGCCTCTGCCGTTGGTTGACGTCGTGAAAGCCTGGCATGGGCGTCGGCCTATGGCGGTAGGAACGGGGAGTGAGAGCGCGATTGCAGAAGCGCTGCTCGCTCACCTTGGACTGCGTCGCTATTTTGATGCTGTCGTCGCAGCCGATCACGTACAACGCCACAAACCTGCTCCTGATACGTTTTTGCTCTGTGCTGAACGCATGGGTGTTGAACCGGCGCGTTGCGTCGTGTTTGAAGATGCCGATTTTGGACTTCAGGCGGCGCGTGCCGCAGGAATGGACGCCGTGGATGTCCGGTTATTGTGAGTGATGGACTGTCGCTCCTGTCACTGTTTGCCAGCAGTTTTCTCAGCGCCACGCTATTACCCGGCAATTCTGAAGTTGTTTTAGTTGCTTTGCTGGTCTCCGGGGTAAGTCATCCCTGGGTCTTAGTCTTAACAGCAACAATGGGTAATAGCCTTGGAGGGTTAACTAACGTTATCCTTGGGCGTTTCTTTCCATTGCGTAAAACATCGCGCTGGCAAGAAAAAGCCACTGGCTGGCTGCGGCGCTATGGCGCTGTCACACTATTATTAAGCTGGATGCCGGTTATAGGTGATTTATTGTGCCTGTTAGCTGGATGGATGCGCATCTCGTGGGGTCCAGTTCTCTTTTTCTTATGCCTTGGCAAGGCGCTGCGCTATGTTGTTGTCGCGGCGGTTACGACGCAAGGCATTATGTGGTGGCACTAATTGTGTTGTGAGATAGCCTTCAGGGTAACCAATACCATTATGCTAATTAAAACGATTTTGACAGGCGGGAGGTCAATTTGATCCCGGACGTATCACAGGCGCTGGCCTGGCTGGAAAACCATCCTCAGGCGTTAAAGGGGATTCAACGTGGGCTGGAGCGCGAAACGCTGCGTGTTAATGCAGACGGGTCATTAGCAACAACAGGCCATCCTGAGGTGTTAGGCTCAGCGCTAACGCATAAATGGATAACGACTGACTTTGCCGAAGCGCTGCTGGAATTTATCACTCCGCCAGGCGATGACATTGAGAAAATGCTCACGTTCATGCGCGACCTGCATCGGTATACCGCCAGAAACCTGGGCGACGAGCGTATGTGGCCGTTGAGCATGCCTTGCTATATTGCCGAAGGACAGGATATCGAACTGGCGCAGTACGGCACGTCTAATACTGGTCGTCTGAAGACGCTGTACCGTGAAGGCCTTAAAAACCGTTACGGCGCATTGATGCAGACTATCTCCGGCGTACACTACAATTTCTCCCTGCCAATGGCCTTCTGGCAGGCGAAGTGCGGCGTAACCGAAGGCGAAGATGCTAAAGAGAAGATCTCTGCGGGCTACTTCCGTCTGATTCGCAACTACTACCGTTTTGGTTGGGTGATCCCGTATCTGTTTGGCGCCTCTCCGGCCATTTGTTCCTCCTTCCTGCAAGGAAAACCGACAACCCTTCCGTTTGAAAAAACTGACTGCGGGATGTACTACCTGCCGTACGCAACATCGTTGCGTCTGAGTGATTTGGGCTATACCAATAAGTCGCAAAGTAATCTCGGAATTACGTTTAACGATTTGCATGAGTATGTGGCAGGATTAAAGCGCGCGATTAAAACGCCTTCCGAGGAGTATGCAGCGATCGGTCTGGAGAAGGAGGGTAAGCGCCTGCAAATCAACAGCAACGTTCTTCAGATTGAAAATGAGCTGTATGCGCCTATCCGCCCGAAACGTGTTACTCGTCGTGGTGAAACACCATCTGATGCGCTTCTGCGTGGCGGCATTGAATACATCGAAGTACGCTCGCTGGATATTAATCCGTTCTCACCGATCGGCGTTGACGAGCAGCAGGTGCGCTTCCTCGATCTGTTTATGGTCTGGTGTGCTCTTGCTGATGCCCCGGAAATGAGCAGTGATGAATTGCTGTGTACGCGTAAAAACTGGAATCGTGTGATTCTCGAAGGTCGTAAGCCAGGGCTGACGTTAGGTATTGGCTGTGAAGCCGCCCAGTTCCCGCTGCCTAAAGTGGGTAAAGATCTGTTCCGTGATCTGAAACGTGTGGCACAAACGCTGGACAGCATCGATGGGGGAGAGGAGTATCAGAAGATCTGTGATCAACTGGTGGCCTGTTTTGACAATCCTGAACTGACTTTCTCTGCCCGGATCCTGCGGTCTATGATTGATGAAGGCATTGGCGGTACGGGCAAAGCGCTGGGTGAGGCTTACCGAAATCTGCTGCGTGAAGAGCCATTAGAAATATTGCAGGAAGCTGAATTTATTGCTGAAACCGAGGCTTCAAAGCGTCGTCAGCAGGAGATAGAAGCGGCTGATACTGAGCCGTTTAGCGTGTGGCTGGAAAAGCACGCTTGATACAAAAGAAAAAGGCCACTCGGGAGTGGCCAAAATTTCATCTCTGAAAACAGGGATGATGATAACAAATGCGCGTCTTTCATATACTCAGACTCGCCCCGGAACAAAGAGTTCAGATTATTTTAAAAAAATTTATCGGAGGTGGCTAAATGCCGTTGTTAGATAGTTTTACTGTCGATCACACCCGGATGGAAGCTCCCGCAGTCCGGGTTGCAAAAACGATGAATACCCCGCATGGCGACGCAATCACCGTGTTTGATCTACGTTTCTGCATTCCGAACAAAGAAGTGATGCCTGAGAAAGGTATCCATACGCTGGAGCACCTGTTTGCAGGTTTTATGCGTAACCACCTCAACGGTGACGGCGTTGAAATTATCGATATCTCTCCGATGGGATGCCGTACCGGCTTTTACATGAGCCTGATTGGTACGCCGGACGAGCAGCGTGTTGCCGATGCATGGAAAGCGGCGATGGCGGACGTGCTGAAAGTGCAGGATCAGAATCAGATCCCGGAACTGAACGTTTACCAGTGCGGTACGTATCAGATGCACTCTCTTAGCGAAGCACAGGATATCGCGCGTCATATTCTGGAGCATGGTGTGCGCGTGAACAGCAATGAAGAGCTGGCGTTGCCGAAAGAGAAACTGCAGGAATTGCATATTTAGTCTTATTAATTAGCTGTTCTTGTATTGAAATCAACCCCGGCTTATCACCGGGGTTTTTTATTTCGCTATATAATCCAGAGCTATTATATTTACGACGGGAATATAATCTCGCTCAATTAATTCATAACCTGCTAAATAATAAAATGTGATCTGGCAGGCAGAAAATAATGGATAATTAACGATGCCATCTCACACCGATCACATAAATAAAAAAACATAAATAATTAATAGAAAAACATAATGGAATACGCCAGGTATCCAGGTAATAAAAAGACTCTTTTCATTGCTGGTGGATGGGGTTTTTATCAAATCTTATCTGGTATACATTAAACTTTAGGGATAAAAAATGAAGGTGAAATATTTAGCGCTTGTGGTCGGCGCTTGCTTTTCGCATAACCTTTGGGCAGCAAATACCACTATTGAACAGCGTCTTGCCGAGCTGGAGCAGCGCGTGATTAAGGCCGAACAGCGAGCCGCAGATGCTGAGTCGCAAATTCGCTCGCTGAAGCAGCAGCAAGTAGCCGCAGCGCCGACGGTGCAAGTACAGTCTGCTGAACCCACCGCCTCTACGGAAAATCCACCCAAGTTAACGCTATCCGGTTTTAGCGATATTAAGTTCTATGGCGACGTTGAGTTTAACATGGATGCGGCAAGCCGCTCTGGTAGTCTGACATCAACCCGAACCTCGGCAAATAAAGATTGGGCACCTGGAACGAATGAACGTTGGGATATCAACGGGCGTCTGCTATTGGGGTTTGATGGCTACCAACGACTGAATAACGGTAATTTTGCCGGATTCTCGGTTCAACCTCTGGCAGACCTGACCGGAAAAATGAACCTCGATGATGCGGTGTTCTTTTTTGGTCAGGAAAAAGACTGGAAAATTAAGGTGGGACGTTTTGAAGCGTACGATATGTTCCCGCTGAATCAGGATACGTTTATTGAATATTCAGGTAATACGGCGAATGACCTTTACAGTGATGGCTATGGCTATATTTATATGATGAAAGAGGGGCGTGGACGTAGCGACAGCGGCGGTAATTTCCTGATCAGTAAAACCATCGATAACTGGTATTTTGAAGTGAATACATTGATGGAAAATGGCAGTACGCTCTATACCGAGAAGCAGTACCACGGAATGGACTTAACCAATGATAAAAACGTGGCTTACGTGCGCCCGGTGATCGCCTGGCAAAACGGGCGTTTCTCTACGGCGGTGGCGATGGAAAGTAACGTCGTCAATAATGCCTACGGCTATTATGAGAACGGGAAGTGGATCGATCAGTCCGATCGTACGGGGTATGGTTTTACCATGACCTGGGACGGACAAAAAACCGATCCGGAAGATGGCGCGGTGATTAACCTGAATACTGCTTATATGGACGCGACCGATGAGACCGATTTTACCGCTGGGGTGAACGCGTTGTGGCATCGATTCGAACTGGGCTATATCTATGCGCATAACAATATTGATGCTTTCAATGCCGCTAACCTGGGGGCCGTTTGCGAGGAAGACTGCTGGATCACCGATCCGGGCAGCTATGACATTCACACCATTCATGCCTCATACTTATTCCCTAACGTAATGAATATGAAAAACTTTAATATCTATCTCGGTGCTTATGCCTCATGGGTTGAGGCCGATCCGAACAGTGGCGACAATAGTGAAGATGCACGTTACGGCGGACGCCTGAGATTCAAATATTATTTCTGATGCTGGCCACAATAAAAAAGGGATCCGCAGATCCCTTTTTTTCAGATAGTTAGTGCGCGCCACCGCCGCCGCCGCCCGCGCCGAAGGGGGGTTTAGCGAACCACACCAGACCAAGCAGAACCAGGAAGATCCCCGCCGACATCCAGAAGATTTCGTTGGCTGAAATAATCAGACCCTGATTAGTGATTTGCTGGGCTATCCATCCTGACGCTTGCTGGTGCGTCATCCCTAAATCCTGCAGCTTGTCGTACATTGCCTGAGCATTTGGGTTGTAGGGATTAACGGATTCCGTTAGCTGCGCATGATGCAGCGACTCACGGTTAGTCCACATCGTTGTTGTAATCGATGTACCAATAGAGCCGGCCAGCGTTCGCGTAAAGTTAGACAAGCTCGATGCAGCCGCCAAACGCTCAGGCGGTAAGCCGGACAGCGTGATGGTCGTCAGTGGCATAAAGAAGCAGGCTACCGCGAAACCCTGAATAAACTGCGGCCAGGCCGATGCGCCAAAGTCCATACCCGGTTCGAACGTCCACGCGCGCCAGTAGAAACAGACGGCGTACATAATAAAACTGAATGTCACCAACCGACGCATATCCAGCTTGTGCGCAAAGCGGCCGATAATTGGCGACAGGATCACCGGAATGATCCCTACCGGCGCGGACGCCAGACCGGCCCAGGTTGCCGTATAGCCGTAAACCTCCTGCAATAGCTGCGGCAGCAGGACGATGGCGCCGAAGTAGAGCATATAGGCCAGGCTGATACACAGACAGCCGATGGTAAAGTTGCGCGACTTAAACAGCGAGAGATCGACAATGGGGTGCTCGTCGGTAAGCTCCCAGACGATCAGGAAGCTGATAGCCACCACGGCGACCACCGTCAGGAGAATAATCTCCTGAGAGGCAAACCAGTCCAGCTCTTTGCCACGGTCGAGCATAATCTGCAAACTACCGATACCAATGACCAGCAGTGCCAGACCAATGGCGTCGATGCGCCGCTGCTCGGTTTTTGTTTCCCGACCACGCAGTGTTTGCAGGGTCATCAACACCACTACAGCACCGATTGGCACGTTGATGAAAAATATCCAGCCCCAGTGATAGTTGTCGCTGATGTAACCCCCAAGAATAGGGCCACATATTGGGGCAACGATCACCGTCATCGACCACAGCGCCAGGGCGATGGAACGTTTGGCGGGAGGATAGTTATTCAGTAACAGGCTTTGTGACAGCGGAATCAATGGACCAGCGACAATCCCTTGGATCACGCGGAAGAAAATCAGCATGTTCAGGCTGGTGGACATCCCACATGCCCATGATGCAATGACGAAGGCAGTCGTTGACCATATGAATAGTCTTACTTCACCAAAGCGCTTTGCCAGCCAGCCGGTGATCGGAATTGAGATAGCGTTTGCCACCCCAAATGAGGTGATCACCCAGGTTCCCTGGCTCAGTGAAGAGCCAAGGTTCCCGGCGATAGTGGGGATCGCCACGTTAGCAATGGTGGAGTCCAGCACCTGCATGAATGTCGCCAGGGATAGCGCGATCGTCATAATGACGAGCTGCGCGCCTTCCAGCGGTTTTTGCTGTTGCATCACACGCACCTTTGAATTAGCCCGCGTTGGCCCGCACGATCTCTTCGATCATCTTATTGACCGGAGCAAGGTTGATTTCACGTGCATTACTTTCTGATACCGGCGTGGTGCGGACCTGGCTTGCCAGAATTTGTCCGTCACGATTGGAAGTATCCACCGTAACCAGCGTAGACAAACCGATCCGCAGTGGATGCTGTGCCAACTGCTGCTCATCCAGTTCGATACGTACCGGCAGACGCTGGACGACTTTGATCCAGTTACCGGTCGCGTTTTGGGCCGGCAGCAGTGAAAAGGCGCTCCCCGTCCCCATATCGAGGCCGACAACTTTACCGGTATATTTCACGTCATCGCCATAAATATCGGTGACAACCGTCGCGGGTTGACCAATACGAATATGGGCGAGCTGTGTTTCTTTAAAGTTGGCATCCACCCACAGGTTAGTGGCCGGGACAACCGCCATCAATGGCGTTGTTGGGCTAATCTGTGCCCCTGGCTGTACGGCACGGCGGGATACATAGCCGGTCATAGGGCTGACGATTCTGGTACGTTCCAGCGCCAGCCAGGCATCGCGCACTTCGGTGGCGGCCTGTTGTACGGCGGGTTGATCTTCCAGCTTGCTACCGAGAATCATTGCCTGGTTAGCATTATACTGCTGGATAGCGACATCAAGCTGAGCCTGAGCGCTGGCAACGGCATCACGCGCATGTTGCAGCTCTTCGCGGCCAATCAGGTTGGCGTTGCCCAGCGGGACACGACGATTAAAGTCGCTTTGTGCCTGCGCCAGCGCGGTTCTCTGCACCTCAATGCTGGCCTGTAACTGCTTGCTGTTGATCATCAACTGGTGCGTCTGACGCACGCTGGAAGCCAGCGCAGTTTTGGCTTTTTCAAATGCCTGTTTGGCATCAGTCTGGTCGAGGGTGACCAGCACATCGCCTTCTTTAACAAAATCAGTGTTATCAGCCCAGACTTTTGTCACGCTGCCTGATACCTGCGCCATGATTTGAACCTGATTCCCTGCCACGTACGCATCGTCTGTATCTTCGTAATGACGCAGTACTAAAAACCAATAAATCCCATATGCCACTGCAATGATAATAAAGAGCAAGGTCAAAAGGAGAAGCATACTTTTACGTTTGCCATTCTTCTTGACCGGTTGCTGCGGGGGTTGAGTCTCCGCATTTGCGCTCATGTTGTTCTCCACGATCTTCTTTTTATCACATCGGCTGAGCCGACCTGTTTATCAGACAGGCCAGCAGTATGCGTGCTGGCCTGTCGGTTTTTTCATTTATAAATCTGGATTTCTGAGCGAGTCGACGCCTTAGCGCAGCGCTTCTAACACCGCGCCATCCTGCTCCATCTGATCAAGACGGGTCAGAAGTTTACGGGTAATTTGCTCAAGCTGATCTTTTTCGGTGGTGCTAAGAGATGACCAGAGCTGGTGCAGGCAGTTATGCTGAGGCGGTAACACCTCCTGCAAAAATGCATGGCCTTTCTCGGTCAATTGCAGATGCAGACAGCGGCGATCGTTATCGCTTTCACGACGTTCGATCCAGCCACGTTTTTCTAACTCATCCGCGATGCGGGTGGCGTTAGTACGTGACGATCCAAGCGCGCAACTCAGTTCAGAAGGCTGAATACTGTGGTTTTCCTGAGACTCCAGCGTAATTAACGCCATAAACAATGTCTCGTTAATCCCTTGAGCTTTCAGCATCTTATTGCGGTTTTCCAGCAGCTTGCCTTGCATGTGCATGCAGAGACGGGTCAGAAGCACTTCCTGATAAGGGAACTCTTCGTAGCGGCTGGCGCGAAATTTTAGCATTTGTTCAATGGGCGTAAACGAACTATCCATTTGGGTATAACCTCATTAATTTCAGCCGATATAGTAACGACAGTGACAAATAAAGTAAATGTATTATTTATTTAAAATGATTTTTTTTATCTATAATCCAACCAGCATTTTCCAGGCTAATCCATAGCCCAGAGCACTCAGTAACGTTGGAATGATGATGCTGCGGGTCTTATAGAAGCTTGCGCCCAGTATGACAAACCCCACCAGTGTAGGCACAAACCGACGAGTGTCGTGCATCACTTCCGGTGCGGTAGACACCACCAGCAGGGCGCAAATTGATGCAATGCCAATGGTGTCGAGTAATATCCCCATCGCGCCACGCTTCGCCGGGCGAACATTCCCCACGCCAAGACGAAGCGGCAAATAGCGGAAACAGTAGTTAACACAGCCGACCAGCAGGCCAAGCAGCAGAACCTCATAGCTCATCAGGACCTCCCTGCCAAAATGACTGGATGAGTGCGGTCAGACATCCGCAGACAATGCCTGAAAGGATAGCTGCTGGAATGGAAAACAGCGTAACGCCAGCTAACGCCCCGGCCAGTGCAGCAGTTACGCAGAGCGCCTGTTGACGCTGGAAAGAGGCGAGCAGGAAGCTCATGAACAGTGCCGGGAGCATGAAGCCTAACGCCGCCTCAACCGCCGGGTAATCCTTGAGTAAACCGCTGCCGGAAAACGCGCCGATCACCGTACCAAACACCCAGGAGGCCCAGGAGCATAGCGCAATACCGATCATCCAGTTTTCACTCCAGCGCCGGTTATCCCGTACCAGCTTCGCCGTTGCGGCAGCAAAGACTTCATCGGTGAGGCCAAAAGCCCATAGTGCGCTTTTGGGCTTGCTCAGTCGCTGAGCGATGCGGCTGCGCAGGGAAGGGCCATACAAAATATGACGGACGTCCATCGCCATAACAGTAAGGGCCGCGACCCACAGTGAACTGCCAGCGGCGAGCATCGTGGTGATGACAAACTGGCTGGCTCCAGCATAGATAATGCAGGAGAAAAAGACGCTTTCAACGGGACTAAAGCCAAGACGAGTGGCACTAAGACCAAAAGCAAAAGCGACTGGAATATAGCTGATGACTATCGGCAGGCTATCTTTGAAACCTTCAGTTAGCGTTGCAGAACTGGGTTCAGGTTGGGGAACAGGGCTTTCCATAGGGCTATAGGCTTCATTACCGAAATTAATATAACTTGGTTCAATGAGTTATAACCTTAGCAGACTGATGGGCTCCTTAACACCCTGCGGAGCCCAATCAACGGTAAACATGCGCTATACGCTTAATTTACGGCTTCCTGGCGGTGAAAACCTCGCCACCAGACTAACAGGTTGAGTATGGCAACGGTCATACCGGCCAGACAAACGCCAGCCCACCCGGCGTGCTGCCAGGCAGAAGCTGAAATCAGCGAACCGGCCGCCCCGCCGATAAAATAGCTGGTCATGTATCCGGCGGTCAGGCGATTACGTGCGTCTGGGTGAATGCGATAGATAACCGTCTGGTTGGTGATATGTACACCCTGAACGGTGAGATCCAGTACCAGGATGCCGATAATCAGCATGGGTACGGAACTATGCCCCAACCAGATGGCCCACCAGGAGAGCAGCAGTAATAACAAACCTGCAGTGGTGGTGAGATGCGATTTTCCCTTATCGGCAAAACCACCCGCCGGACGCGCACCTAACGCTCCGGCAGCGCCAGCCAGGCCAAACAGTCCGATGGTGCCTTCGGAATAGTTAAACGGCGGTGCGGCGAGCAAAAACGCCATTGAGGTCCAGAGAATACTGAAATTAGCAAAGGTCAGGCAGCCCAGCATCGCGCGGGTACGCAGCAATTTATCATGGGTAAACAGACTGAATACGGAGCCTAACAGCTGTGGATAGTTAAGATGAGTCTCTGATTTCATCTTTGGCAGGCCGCGCCAGAGCGCAATCGCCATCAGCGCCATTAATACCGATGCGACCCAAAATACGGTACGCCAGCCGCCAAGATTAGCCAGTAATCCCGCTACGGTGCGCGCCAGCAGAATGCCCAACAGCAAGCCGCTCATAATTGTGCCGACAACCTTACCGCGCTTGTCCGGCGTCGCAAGCGTTGCCGCCAGCGGAACCAAAATTTGTGCCACGACGGAGAACAACCCGGTCAGAGCGGTGCCGAGGATCAGCATGGCCAACGACTGGCTGCTGGCGGTAATCAGCATGCCGCCTGCCGCTAACAGTGTCATAGAAACGATCAGCATTCGACGCTCAAACATATCGCCAAGCGGTACTAAAAACAGCAGGCCGGCGGCATAGCCAAGTTGGGCTGCGGTGACGATAAACCCTGCAGTACTGGCAGATAGCGAAAAGTTACGCGCAATGGTGTCGAGCAGCGGCTGTGCATAATAGTTACTGGCGACGGCAAGGCCGGTGGCGATAGACATTAACAGGATTAGCGAAGGGCTAAGTCCCTGAGTGGTTTTCGTCATGGTTTTCAACTGAATAATGGATTGCAGAAAACAATCATAACGGAAGTGATTAAATGTTGCTGATTTGTTGGGTGATGGATTGTGCGGTTTAGAGGAGATAGAGGGAAGCAGGCCGGATATGCCTTAGCGTATCCGGCACTCAGGCGATGTTATTTCTGCGCAGCCAGCGCTTCATTCACCCAGCCGTCGAACTGTTGCTGGTGGGCTTTGATCCAGCCGTCAACGTGACCCTGTACGTCAGCTTCCGAGGCTTTCCCATCATGCATCATCGCGTTCTGCGCGTTAATATCTGCCAGCGGCAGCTTCATGATAGCGAACAGTTTCGCGGCGGCCGGGTTTTTCTCCGCCCAGGCTTTATTGGCGACGATATGCATCGTGTTCACCGGGAAGCCGTAGTTGGCACCGTTTGGCAGTTTGGTATCAATGCCTTTCTGTTCGCCTGGCAGGGAAGAGAACGGCACCTGCAGCCAGACCACATCTTTACCCGGTTTCATCACGTCGCTTACCCAGTAAGGTGTCCAGGTGTAGTAAAGAATGGGTTTGCCTTCTTTAAAACGCGTAATGGTGTCGGCCATCATCGCCGCATAGTTCCCGTGACTGACCTCGACGGTTTTTTCCAGATCGAAGGCTTTGTTCTGGTGGTTAATAACCGCTTCACAGCCCCAGCCCGGTGAGCAGCCCATCATGTCTGCTTTTCCGTCGCCGTTGGTGTCAAAGATTTTGGCGATCTTCGGATCTTTTAACTGGGCGATGTTGGTGATTTTGTACTGCTCAGCGGTTTTTTTATCGATCAGGTAACCCTGTGCCGCCCCCGTAACGAATACCCCCTCGCGATAAAACTTTTTATCTCCGCCCGCCGCGGCGTACATATCATCATGCAGCGGCTGCCAGTTCACAGCGGTAAACGTTGCATCGCTAGAGGCAATGGAGGTATAGCCGACGTTGTAGTCAACTTCGCTGGTTTTGTTAACGGTATAACCCAGCTTCTCCAGCGCGCGGGCGACCAGCTGCGTCTGGAAAGATTCTTCAGAGATAGTGCTCTGGATTGGCTGTACGGTGATGCCTTTGCCCGGCAGGTCAGAAGCGAAAGCGCTGGTGGAGACAAGGGTGGCAAACGCTGTGGCAATAATGATTTTCTGTCGCATCGTTGTTCCTTATTGCACTTCATCCTCCAAGCCGCCTCTTTGTTGGCTGCACTCATGCACCCCAGTCATGTACTACTTGTACGCTCCCGGGGATACATTCGTTTGCCGCCGCGATGCAACTTGAACGATTTTGCGCAAGTTAATGAATTGTAGGCCCGGTAAGCCATGCGCTACCGGGCAACGGGTGAATTACTTCGTGAAAGGGCGAGTGATAAGCCCAACGGGACCTGTGGTGTACCAGCGGCGGTTACCACGGCTACGCGAGTCGCGACCGACGGCCTGCGTCAGGCGGTCGAGAATGATGGCGAGGATCACAATCCCAACTCCGCCAACGGTGGCAAGCCCCATATCCAGACGACCGATGCCGCGCAGAACCATCTGACCCAGTCCGCCGACGGCAATCATCGATGCGATGACGACCATTGAGAGCGCCAGCATCAGCGTCTGGTTAACCCCGGCCATAATGGTGGGCATTGCCAGCGGGAGCTGCACTTTAAACAGCATCTGGCGCGGGCTGGCACCAAACGAGCGTGAGGCTTCAATCAGATCGGCTGGCACCTGGTTAATCCCCAGAATGGTCAGACGCACAATTGGCGGCAGGGCGAAGATAATC
The DNA here is from genome assembly GCF_041320245.1 of Citrobacter meridianamericanus. Taxonomy (NCBI): domain Bacteria; kingdom Pseudomonadati; phylum Pseudomonadota; class Gammaproteobacteria; order Enterobacterales; family Enterobacteriaceae; genus Citrobacter; species Citrobacter meridianamericanus. The sequence goes on from NZ_CP101036.1 coordinate 1,269,473, forward strand.
GTCACCACCACGCCCGGGACGTTACCAATACCGAACAGCATGACAATCGGCACCAGATAGACGAACGCAGGTGTGGTTTGCATCGCATCCAGCAGCGGGCGAACAATTTTTGCCGCCCGAGGGCTACGTGCTAACCAGATCCCCATCGGCAGACCGATCACCACGCAGAACAGCAGCGCAGTCAGCACCAGTGCCAGGGTTATCATGGCCTGCGACCACGCGCCGATGGCACCGATTGCAATCAATGAAATCAGCGTAGCAATGCCCATTCCAACGCCGGAAATCTGCCAGGCAATCAAGGCGAACAGGATAATCGCCGCCGGGGCTGGCATACCTAACAGCAGCTGTTGAAAGCCGTTGAGAATGTAATCCACCGGGACACGAATGCCCTGGAAGACCGGACGGAAATGAGTAACAACCCAGTCGATCCCCTCAGTGACCCAGCTATCGAGCGGGATCAGCGTTTTATGGAACGGATCCATAATATTGAAATGCTCTGGCGCCGGCGCGGGGGCGCTGGTCAGCCAGTCCGCGCCACTGCCGTCAGCGGGCGCACCGGATGGCGTACTCCAGGCATCGGCAGTTTGTGCGGCGCTGTCAGTCGCTGGTGTGGTATCCCACGGATTAGTTTGATCAGCCATTGTTTACCCCCTCACGATCTAAAGCCTGTAACAGCATGCGTTTTGAAATGACGCCCACATACTGCTGTTCCTCATCAACAACCGGCACCGCGCACGGGGCCTGGCCGACATGAGAAAGCAACTCGCTGAGAGGAGTTTGTGCATCGACGGCTAGCGGCTCATCGATCAATGCCGCTTCAATACCTTGCGCCTGACTTAACGCTGTTTTTAATGAGTCGATAGAGACAACACCGACGAATTTGTTGCCTCGCTCGATCACATAACCATATTCGCGATCTTTGTCCTGCAATAATTGCAGCGCAGAACGTGGGCCCACCCCGGGCGTTTTTCGAATTAAACCCTCGGGGCTACGGCGCGATATATCTTTCGCACTGAAGACCTGGCTAATATCAACGCCACGGAAGAAGGTGCGGACATAATCATTGGCCGGATTATTCAGAATTTCATCTGGCGTACCGACCTGCACCACTTCACCGTTTTGCATAATGGCAATTCTGTCGCCAATACGCATGGCTTCGTCGAGGTCGTGCGAAATAAAGACCACGGTACGTTGATGCTTCGACTGCAGTTTTACTAGTTCATCCTGCATCTCTGTACGAATTAAAGGATCGAGTGCTGAGAAAGCCTCATCCATTAATAAGATGTCAGGATTAATGGCTAACGCACGGGCAAGTCCCACACGCTGGCGCATCCCTCCGGAGAGTTCATCCGGGTATCCGTGAGCGTAATTCTCCAGACCAACCTGACGTAGCGCATCTAAGGCTTTTTCACGACGTTCATCGGCGCCAACACCGGCTAATTCCATACCGAATGCCGTATTGTCCAGAACCGTCATGTGCGGCATCAGGGCAAAGGACTGGAAGACCATCGCAATCTTTTTTCTGCGCACCTCGCGAAGCTCGGCATCGGATATCCGGGCGATGTCTACACCGTCAATCAATACCTGTCCGCGGGTGGGTTCAATCAGGCGATTGAGAAGGCGTACCATTGTGGATTTACCCGAACCAGATAATCCCATGATGACAAATATCTCGCCTTCTTCAATGGCCAGACTGGCGTTCTTAACGCCAAGCGATAGCCCTGTTTTATCCAGAATCTGCTCTTTTGAAAGTCCTTTTTCAATATATTTGAAGGCTCTCTGCGGATGCTCTCCAAATATCTTATAGAGATTTTTAACTTCTAATTTAATTGCCATGCAATAGAATGATTCCTGTTATTTGTTTATATCGATATATTACCTGATGGAAATAGTGACCTTTTTCTACCCTAACATACTGAGAATCTGAGACAACCCTGAATTTGGCTGTGGCACGAATATTGCCGAAGGCCAGGTGGCGGGATTTCCCATGATATAAGGGCTGAACGCGAATGTGAGTTGCTTGATATTTTTTGTAAATGGCAAGGGAAAAACGCCTGAATTGATGAAATGCAGGCGAATAATGCGGCTGGTATTGAGTGTAGATCACACAATTATATTTGCGCGATAAAAGTGTGATCCTGTTAAAATATTTCCGCGAAAATTGTACGGAATTTCCCGCGAAAATGAGTGCTAGAAATTCCAGTCGTCGTCTTCAGTTTCGACCGCTTTTCCCATCACGTAAGATGAGCCAGAACCCGAGAAGAAATCGTGGTTTTCGTCAGCGTTAGGCGATAGTGCGGCAAGGATTGCCGGATTGACCTCCGCCATTTCTGGCGGGAATAATGCCTCATATCCCAAATTCATTAATGCCTTATTGGCGTTGTAACAAAGGAAGGCTTTGACGTCATCTACCCAACCGGTCTTTGCATACAATTCTTCCGTATAGCGCGCTTCGTTATCATACAATTCCATCAACAGGTCGAAGGCAAAATTCTTTAACTCCTCACGTGCGGATTCGGAAATATGTTCCAGACCTTTTTGAAATTTATAACCAATGTAATACCCATGAACGGCTTCATCACGAATGATCAGACGAATAAGATCGGCAGTATTGGTCAATTTGCCGCGGCTGGAAAAATACATCGGCAACCAGAAACCGGAATAGAACAGGAAAGATTCCAGAAACACGCTGGCAATTTTCTTCTTCAGCGGTTCGTCGCTGGCGTAATGTGCCAAAACGATCTGTGCTTTGCGCTGGAGTGGGGGACTTTCTTCACTCCAGGCGTAAGCCGCATCCACATCTTTGGTCTGGCACAGGGTGGAAAAAATAGAGCTGTAGGAACGGGCGTGCACCGCTTCCATAAAACTGATATTCGACAGCACCGCCTCTTCATGCGGTGTTAATGAATCTGCCATTAATGCTGGCGCGCCGGCAATATTCTGAATGGTGTCGAGCAGCGTCAGCCCGGTAAAAACGCGGATCGTCAGTTGCTGTTCAGCAGCGTTCAACGTTTGCCAGGCCGGGATATCATTGGAAAGCGGAACTTTTTCCGGTAGCCAGAAGTTACTGGTCAGGCGATTCCAGACTTCGAGATCTTTATTATCCTCAATCTTGTTCCAGTTGATGGCGCTAACGCGGGATAATGTCATTTTGTTCTCCTTACAGCGCGCATGACACGCAGCCTTCTATTTCGGTCCCTTCCAGCGCCAACTGACGTAGTCGGATGTAGTACAGCGATTTGATGCCCTTACGCCAGGCGTAAATCTGCGCTTTGTTGATATCGCGCGTAGTGGCGGTATCGGGGAAAAAGAGCGTCAGTGAAAGCCCCTGATCGACATGGCGCGTTGCCTCAGCGTAGGTATCGATGATTTTTTGCGGACCAATCTCCCAGGCATCCTGATACAAGGCCAGATTTTCATTGGTCATGAACGGGGCAGGGTAGTAAACGCGCCCGGTTTTGCCCTCTTTACGAATCTCCACTTTCGACACAATCGGATGAATGCTTGACGTGGCATGGTTGATGTAGGAGATAGAACCAGTGGGCGGAACCGCCTGTAAATTCTGGTTATAAATACCGTAGCGCATCACATCTTCACGCAGTTGCGCCCACATCTCGCGCGTCGGTAGCGTAATGCCGCTGGCGGCAAACAGTGTGCGGACCTTGTCGGTTTTTGGCTGCCAGTCGCCCTGCAGATACTGGCTAAAATACTCGCCGCTGGCGTAGCGGGACTGCTGGAATCCGGCAAAGGTTTTACCGCGCTCGCGGGCGAGCTTCATCGATGTATTCAATGCATGCCAGGTGATGGTGTAGAAATAGAGATTGGTGAAATCCAGTCCTTCCGGCGAACCATAGGCAATCCCTTCCCGCGCCAGATACCCGTGCAGGTTCATCTGCCCAAGGCCAATCGCGTGCGACGCGCTGTTTCCTGCTTCAATCGAGGGTACGCTGCGAATATGGCTCATGTCCGAAACGGCGGTTAAGCCGCGAACAGCTGTCTCCACGGTGCGGCCAAAGTCGGGTGAATCCATGGTATGGGCAATGTTCAACGAGCCGAGATTGCAGGAGATATCATGCCCTGTATGCGCGTAATTGAGGTTTTCATCGTAGGTGGAGGCGCTGTTAACCTGCAAAATCTCTGAGCACAGATTGCTCATATTGATCCGACCGGCAATTGGATTGGCACGATTCACCGTGTCTTCAAACATGATGTATGGGTAGCCTGACTCGAACTGGATCTCTGCCAGCCGCTGGAAGAAATCGCGGGCGTTAATGTATTTTTTGCGTACGCGTTCGTCGGCGACCAGTTCGTCATACCGTTCACTCACGGCGATATCACCGAACGGTTTGCCGTAAATGCGTTCCACGTCATACGGTGAAAACAGCGCCATCCGGGCATTTTCTTTCGCCAACCGGAAGGTGATGTCGGGGATTACCACGCCAAGCGAGAGCGTTTTGATACGGATTTTTTCGTCGGCGTTTTCACGTTTAGTATCTAGAAAACGCAAAATATCCGGATGGTGCGCGTGCAGGTACACCGCGCCCGCGCCCTGACGCGCACCGAGCTGATTTGCATAAGAAAACGCATCTTCCAGCATTTTCATGACCGGGATCACCCCGGAGGACTGGTTCTCAATGCGTTTAATGGGCGCACCCGCCTCGCGCAGGTTAGAGAGCAAAAAAGCCACGCCGCCGCCGCGTTTGGAGAGCTGCAGCGCCGAGTTGACCGCGCGTCCGATTGACTCCATGTTGTCTTCAATACGTAACAGGAAACAGGAGACCAGCTCGCCGCGTTGCTGTTTACCGCAGTTTAAAAAGGTTGGCGTGGCGGGCTGAAAGCGCCCGGAGAGCATTTCATCGGTCAGTTGCGTCGCAAGCGCTTCATCGCCCTGCGCCAGAGTGAGCGCCACCATCGTCACCCGATCCTCAAAGTCTTCCAGATAGCGCTTACCGTCGAACGTTTTCAGCGTATAGCTGGTGTAGAACTTCCATGCGCCGAGGAATGTCTGAAAACGGAATCCACTGGCGTGGGCGTGGTCAAATAGCTTCAGCACAAACGCGCGATTGTAGCGGCTTAACACGCTGGCATCGTAGTAGCCTTCATCCACCAACGTTTCGAGACGCGCCTGCTGGCTGGCAAACGCCACCGAATTGGGGCGGACGTGGGCGGCAAAGAAAGCCTCCACCGCCTGATGGTCTTTGTCGAACTGAATGCGCCCGGCTTTATCGTACAGATTCAGCATGGCGTTCAGGGCGTGATAATCCAGCGTCTGCTGCATTACACGTTCTGCGGTTGTCGTTGCCAAAATTCGCTCACTCCTTTTCGAACGTTGTTGATATCGCTTTGGGTGCCCATTAGCTCAAAACGATAAAGCCACGGCACGCCGCATTTTTGTGAAATGACATCACCCGCGCGACCGTAGGCATCACCGAAATTGCGGTTGCCGGAGGCGATCACGCCACGGATTAACGCCCGGTTGTGCGTATCGTTTAAAAAGCGGATCACCTGTCTCGGAACAGCGCCAGCCGTGCCGCCACCACCATAGGACGGCACGATTAAAATGTAAGGTTCGTCTACCCGGATCCGCCCGCGTTCATTAAGCGGGATGCGAATGGCAGGCATCCCCAGACGCTGCATAAAGCGGTGCGTATTTTCGGAGCTGCTGGAAAAGTAGACGAGTTGACTCATGCGCTGACCACTTGAGGTTCAGGACGCAGACGGTTGATCATATCCGGGCGAAATCCTGACCAACTGGTTTCCCCTGCGACCACGACCGGTAGCTGGCGAAAGCCTTGAGCGCGCAAGCTATCAGCCTGGTCGGGCTGTAAATCGACGTTCACCATCTCAAAGTCGAGGCCACGGCTTTCCATCGCTTTCTTGGTGGCGTGGCACTGAACACAGTTATTGCGAGTGTAAATAACAATGAGCATGATTCGTATTTCCATTGAAGGGTGAAAGAATGACGCGACAGACAGCGTCAGGTTGTGTGCATCTTGATACAGATGATACTAGATGTAGTTTTAAAAATATTCAACCATACAAGATATGGGAATTTTAGGTTGATTAGGGCATGAGTGAGGAGTGTGGCGGGGAAGAAGATTGTTGCCGGACAGAGCTATCCGGCAACCGATAAATCACATGCGCATTCCCACAGCCAGGCGGTTAAAGCAGTTCATCAGGCTAATGGCAAACGTCAGGTCGCTAATTTCTTTCGCGCTAAAATGGTCGAGCAGCGGCAGATAAACATCATCTCCGGCATGGGTGCTGGCGATATCGGTGACGGATTCGGCCCACGCCAGCGCCGCACGTTCCTGCTCGCTGAAGTGGTGACTCACCCGCCAGCCTGCCAGCGCGTCCAGTTTAGCCTGCGCAACGCCTGCTTTGCGCAGCGCTTTACTGTGCATTTCCAGACAAAAGGCGCAGCCGTTGATTTGCGAGACCCGCAGGTAAATCAGTTCCGTCAGCGTAGGTTCCAGCGCGCAGTTCTCCAGCGCTTTGCTTGCCTGAACCAGAGCGTTATAGATTTCAGGACTGAGTTCATAATAGGGCTGGCGTAACATGGTCATGGTATTTCTCCTCGTTTGGATAACCCGCAATGTAGCACTATAATGGACTACTACAGAGAGCCATATTGTTGCAAAAAAAGCAGACCATAAATGCCGCGCTATCAACAAATCGCCCGCCAGTTAAAAAATGCCATTGAGACAGGTGAACTCAAACCAGGCACAAGATTGCCCTCCAGCCGGACGTGGTCCCAGGAACTGGGGGTTTCGCGTTCGACGGTGGAACATGCCTATGCCGAGCTGGTGGCTCAGGGCTGGCTCGCGCGGCGAGGACAGGCAGGAACATTTGTCAGTGAGCAATTGCGCCTGGAAAAGGCACCTGCGTCTCCCGCGATCTTCGCCGGAGAAAACCCCAGACCGCAAGCTTTTCAGATGGGATTACCCGCACTCGATCTCTTCCCACGTGACGTCTGGGCGCGAGTGATGGGTCGGCGTTTACGCACCCAAACGCGTTTTGATCTCGCGGTGGGCGATGTTTGCGGCGAACGCGCGTTACGTCAGGCGATTGTGGATTATCTGCGCGTTTCACGCAGCATTGAGTGCCAGCCGGAGCAGATTTTTATTACGTCAGGCTATGCGGCATCAGTAACGTTAATTCTGCGCGCTCTGTCTCAACCTGGTGAGGGAATGTGGGTCGAAGATCCCGGCTTTCCGCTGATTCGGCCCGTGGTGGCTCAGGAACAGATTGAGCTGATGCCGGTGGCGGTGGATAGCGATGGTCTGGATGTCTGCGCTGGGATCCGCGACTTTCCACAGGCGCGTTTTGCCATGCTCACACCCGCACACCAAAGCCCGCTGGGTGTGGCCCTGTCATTAGACCGTCGCCATCGGTTGCTGGAGTGGGCGGCTCGCGAACAGGCGTGGATTATTGAAGATGATTACGACAGTGAATTTCGCTACCACGGTAAGCCGTTACCGCCACTTAAAAGTCTGGATGCGCCCCAGCGAGTGATTTATGCCGGCACGTTCAGTAAATCGATGTTTCCGGCGTTGCGCACGGCATGGTTGGTGGTCCCTCTGACTCAGGTCGAACGTTTTCGTCAGCAGGCGGCGCTAACGGCCTGTAGCGTTCCGGTTTTATGGCAGCAAACGCTGGCGGATTTTATGCAAGATGGTCATTTCTGGCGGCACTTAAAACGCATGCGCCAGCATTATACCGAGCGGCGTCAGTGGATGGAGAACGCCCTGACTGAACAAGGATTCAGCGTCATTCCTCAGGAAGGGGGGATCCAACTGGTGATGACCGTAGAGGGAGATGATGTTGCGTTAGTGCGCAAAGCGAATCAGGCCGGGCTTGCGGTTCAGGCGTTGAGCCGTTGGCGAATAACTTCGGCTGGAAAGGGGGGGATCTTGCTGTCGTTTACCAACATCAGCTCGGTTGTAATGGCGCAACAGGCGGCAAATCAACTGCGGCTGGCACTGACATAATCTGTAGGGTTCTTACGATATTCGTCCCACCCTGGTCACTCGTTTATGGACTTTTCTGAAAGCGTTGCTAATGCTGAATCAGGTAAGGTAAGCCCGCAGTAAAAGATAACGAGGAAAATAATATGTATTTACGACCTGATGAGGTGGCGCGCGTACTTGAAAAAGTGGGCTTTACCGTTGATGTAGTGACTCAGAAAACGTATGGCTATCGTCGTGGCGAAAATTATGTGTACGTTAACCGTGAAGCACGCATGGGACGTACCGCATTAATTATCCATCCCACGCTAAAAGAGCGAAGCTCTTCGCTGGCAGAACCTGCGACGGATATTAAAACCTGCGATCATTACCAACAATTTCCACTGTATTTAGCCGGTGAGACACACGAACACTATGGTATTCCGCACGGCTTTAGCTCGCGAATTGCGTTGGAGCGTTATCTGAGTGGGTTGTTTGGCGACGTTAGCTCAAACTAATAATGCGACTGGCAGGGCCAGTCGCGAAGAGACCTGTCAGGCTTTAGCCTGGTGATAGCTGCTGACCTTAAACAGGCGGCGACAATAATCAAGAAAGTAGCCATAGACCGCGCCCATCAGCATTGATACCACGATATTCGAACTGACTGCAGCCGTAATCTGGTGCCAGTCTGCGCCAACCGTCAACAGAATAATCACATACACTGGCGACTGGAAGGTGACATAAGCCAGCACGTCCGCCAGATTTTTCCCCCACCCAGCCTGCGTGGTTTTGCGTGCCGCGCGCATAAATAAATCGCGGTACATGCCGTATGGCCACGCGATCAGTATGTTAATGGGGATAGCAACGAGTCTGGAGTACAGGGACTGTTCGAAGCTCATTCCTGAAAGGAATATTTCGATCAACATGTTCACGACAGAACAATAAACAACCATCGCGAACGTGTCTGCTACTGCATGACGCAAGCGTGACTGCGGAGAGAACATGTTAATGCTCCTTGTAAAAAGAGAAAAAAAGGTTTTGAATACCTTTCTGCTAGTGATTTGTCTTGCTGCATTCGCGTTTGAATAGGATATCTGGCTGGATAATAACTATCAACTAGCTTAAAATTTTTATTTATTACCTTTTTGTCGATAAAATGCTCTGTAATGGTGTGTTTTTTGTTCGTTTTGGTGTTTTCGTTGCTGGGTTAAGAAAAAATGTTTTAGATCAACTGGTTATGGTTATTTGTTTTTATGAATTTTTTGCGCTCCTTTTCTGAATGTTGACCAATGTTCAATATATCTACTCGTCGATTCTGCGCGATAGTGTGGCCTGGTTATCAAGTGACGCATCGAGATACCTTGAAGGTATATTTATCGTGGCTATCAGAGGAACGGAAATATTATATAGATAATATAAAAATTGATGCCATAAATACCTGTGTTGGCTTTTTGTTTTATAACATACGAATAAATTAGACTGGAAATATAATAGGTAGTTGCATACAATATTTAGCGTAATACCATTTTTATGTTTTACGTTAAAGAGGTTTTGTTAATATGAGTTCAATGTTAAAAAACTTAAATAATATCCGCTCGCTGCGAGCAATGGCTCGAGAATTTTCTGTTGAAGTGCTGGAAGATATGCTTGAAAAATTCAGAGTTGTGACCAAAGAACGGCGCGATGAAGAAGAACAGCTACAGCGCCAACGTGCAGAACAGCAGGAAAAAATTAATACCTTGCTGGCGCTGATGCAGGCAGACGGGATCAATCCGGAAGAGCTGCTGAGCATAACGTCTGTGACGGCACGTTCAGTTAAAAAACGTCAGCCGCGCCCGGCGAAATATCGTTTTACCGATCTCAATGGTGAAACAAAAACATGGACTGGACAAGGTCGCACACCGAAGCCAATTGCCGAGGCGCTGGCTGCCGGTAAATCGCTTGATGACTTTTTGATCTAATTATGAATGCGGTGAGGGTGTCCTCACCGCTTATTTTCAGCAAACGCCGAAATCACCTTCTTCGGTATATCGCGTCACATCAGCCGCTTTCAGCGTGAATTTCTCACCGCTTTCATTACTGGCTTGTACCGCCACAATTTGATCGTCATTGACTTCGACAACTTTCAGTTTGGGGCCGCCCATGCGCGGTTGAACCAGATCGCCAGGTTGAAACATAGTGCACTCCTTTATTTATCGCAGAACTCACCATAGATCACGTCAATCGGCGGGTACAGCGCTGTTTCAAGGTTTACCGCTTAATGAGTACGTCGGTTCCAGGGCATGATGTCCAGTAATCGTGCCATGCCGCAAAAGCCGGTCACACCAGCGAGTATCAGCCCCGCGCCGACAAAACCGCTCAGCAGGAAGAAGGCGCTATTGACGGCGTAACCCAGTATGACGCCGAACAGGGCAAGGCTACCTGCGGCTATCTGCACCTGACGCATCAGCGGTAACGGTTGTGAACTGTCTTTTGCCACCGGCAAACCTGCAGATTTCCAGCCGTCAATTCCGCCCTCCAACAACCAGACCTGCGCAGGAGCGGCAAGAGCACTCAGTTTTGTCGCCGCGTTTTGTGTACGTTTGCCAGACTGACAGTGAAAGATAATCTTTTCGGCGCGGAGATTCGCAGGCAACGCCCCATGCTCGAGCGTCGATAACGGGGCCAGATGCGCCTCAGGGATATGTTCGTGCAGATACTCGTCAGCATCGCGGATATCAATCAGTTTTGCGCCTTGTGCGACCAGCGTCTGCGCTTCGCGTGGGGAAATCGTCCCAATAGTCATGATGGCTCCTTATGGGCAATAAAGTGTCTTTAATGTGGCGATCAGCGAATTCACGGCCGCATTTTTGATGGAGTACAGGATGCGCTGGGCATCGCGTTGGCTGTCTATCAGGCCTTCTTCTCGCATACGTGCCAGGTGCTGCGAAGTGGCGGAGGGACTGAGGCCGGTAATACGGGCTAACTCGCCCGCGCTGGTACCGGGCGAACCGCAGAGCATGCACAAAATCAGCAACCGCTTCGGGTTACTCATCGCTTTGAGCAGAGCGGCAGCCTGTTCCGCGCTGGCCTGGAGTTGTTCAAGTTCTGTCATATGTATTTAAGCATAATCTAAATTAAGTAAATTCTAAAATAAAAAATCAACCTACGCCAGCGTCAAAAGCGTAAAAGAGGGTAAAACAACAGGGCGAGACGGGAGGAGTTAGCTACACTGATTAGTCTTAGAGATAAAATCTCTTTTTAAACAATGGTTAATTTTTTGCTTGTAGGGAGTATGTATGGGTTTCTGGAGAATCGTTTTTACTATTATTTTGCCTCCGCTCGGCGTGCTGCTGGGTAAAGGATTCGGTTGGGCTTTTATTCTCAATATCGTTCTGACGCTGCTGGGCTACATCCCAGGTCTGATCCACGCCTTCTGGATACAGACGCGTAACTAATTCCCCTTCTACAACGGCGCTTTGGCGCCGTTTTCGTTGTGCTCCTTTCTCCTCTGCTACACTTTTCAGGTTGATTGTTTATTATCGAGGTGGATATGGGTCTCTTCAATTTTGTAAAAGATGCGGGTGAGAAACTGTGGGATGCGGTCACTGGAAATCATGACACAGCCGATCTGGCAAAAAAAGTGCAGGAACACCTGAATAAAACCGGTATTCCAGATGCGGATAAAGTGGACGTCCAAATTAACGAAGGCAAAGCCACCGTTTCTGGCGATGGATTAAGTCAGGAGGCGAAAGAAAAAATCCTGATAGCGATTGGTAATATCTCTGGTATTGCCAGTGTCGACGACCAGGTTAAAACCTCTGCGCCCGCGAGTGAAAGCCAGTTTTATACCGTGAAATCGGGGGATACCCTGAGCGCTATTGCCAAACAGGTTTACGGCAACGCTAATCTGTATAATCAAATATTTGAAGCAAATAAACCGATGCTGAAAAGCCCGGATAAAATTTATCCCGGGCAGGTTTTACGTATTCCGCAACAATAATAATGTTCAGGTTTATTGCGTCAGCAATTTGCCGGACATCGCCTGTTGAATAATCGGAATCGGCGTCAGCAGGTGCTGACGCATTAATTCGCTGGCTCGCGGGGCATCGCGTGCCAGAATTGCTTCGATCAGCGTTTGGTGCTGATCGTGTTTATCTTCCAACATCTCAACCGACAGCACCGTTTTTCGCAGCCAGATAAACCGGTAGCGCGCCGCCAAATCGAACAGTCGTTCGCGCATTTGCAGCAAATATTGTGAACCGCAGCCGGAGACAATCGCTGAGTGAAACGCCTGATGGCGCTGATCCCACTCGTCGAGCATCTGTTCACTGGCGTCAATCGCTTCAAGCTTAGCGAGCATATGCGCCCGCGCCAGAATTTCAGCTTCCCAGGCATCGTCGCCGCGTTCAATCGCCAGCGCGACCAGCATGGCCTCCATATTGGCGCGGGCATCGAAAATATCGAGCAACTCCTGCTCGGACATTGGGGCGACACGATATCCTTTCTGATTGACCACCGTGACCAGCCGCTCGGCAACCAGTTGCGAAAGCGCTTCGCGTAGCGGTCCCACGCCAAGATCATAACGCGAGGTCAGCAGGCTCATACGCAGTTTTTCATCAGGCTGATACACACCGCGGATGATGTCGTTCTTCAGCCAGCGGTATCCATCAATGGCCGTCGGTTGGTGAATGGCGGTCATGGTTTCACTCCTGAACGGATTTCCCGGCCTGAGCCGGGAACAGGTTTAATGCGTATTTTGCAATGGTGCTTTTTGCCACGATAGCAGTTTTTTCCAGCGCGACATAATGGGCACGGTACAAATAATTCCTATGGCTAACAACCCGGTAGAGATAACTTCCAGCTGTTGTGCCGGGCGAAACAGCATTACCACCAGCACAAAGATAATAAACGCGATCACCAGCCAGGTTAGCCACGGATAAAGCCACATTTTCAGTTTGATTTCACCACCTCGCGCCAGCAGGATTTTACGCATCCGCAGTTGGGAAATCGCAATCACCAGATACACCAACAGTGCGATGGCGCCGGAGCTGTCGATCAGGAATTTGAATACTTTGGCCGGGGCATAATAGTTGACGACCACAGTGAGAAAGGCGGCACCTGTCGACAGTAACACTGCAACATAAGGCGTTTTACTGCGGTTTGTTTTGCCCATAAAAGCGGGTGCATCGCCGCGACGACTCAGGGAGTAGAGCATGCGTGATGAGGTATACAGTGCGGAGTTCAGACAACTAGTCACCGACAACAAAATGACGCAGTCCATGATCAGCTTCGCATGTGGGATATGCAGTAACTCCAGCACCGAACGATAAGAGCCCACTTCTTTCAGTCCCGGCATGTTCCATGGGATCAGCGCCACTACCACGAAAATAGAGCACAGATAGAAGATGGAGATACGCCAGATAACCGAGTTGGTGGCGCGGACGATGTGTTTATCCGGGGTATCGGATTCGGCGGCGGCGATAGTGACAATTTCCGCGCCCATAAAGGAGAACATGGTGATCAGCATCGCGCTGAGCACAGCGCCGAAACCGTTGGGCATGAAGCCGCCATGATCCCACAGGCGCGAAACCCCACTGACTTCGGCATAAGGGTAGAAACCGCTAATCGCCACCGCACCGAGGGTTATAAACGCCAGAATGGCAATCACTTTGCACAGCGCCAGCCAGAACTCGAACTCACCATAATTTTTGACGCTCAGCAAATTACTGCCGGTTAATGCCAGCGTGATAACCAGAGAAAACAGCCAGATAGGGATGCCCGGGACCCAGGAGTGAAGAATAATGGCGGCAATATTCGCTTCCAGTGGGATCACCAACACCCAGAACCACCAGTACAACCAACCGATGGTATAACCTGCCCACGGGCCGATGGCCTTATCGGCATAGGTAGAAAACGATCCGGTATCCGGGGTGGCGACGGCCATTTCGGCCAGCATACGCATAATCATCACCACCAGTAACCCAGCGAACAGGTACGCTAATAGCACTGCGGGACCGGCTTCTGCTATCGCCACGCTTGAACCGACAAATAAACTTGCGCCGATAACTCCGGCAATAGACAGCATGGTAACGTGGCGTGATTTCAGCCCGCCCCCTAAATCATGTGATTGTGACACTTGCCCCATCGTTTAAACCTCTCGAAAGTATTGCACTTGGGAGAGCACCCCGGCATTCCCGCGCCGGGGCACGCGTATTATTGTTATTGATTTGTTTGCCGGATAAGGCGCATTTGCATCGCCATCCGGCTCGGATGCAGGGGTGTTAACCTTGCTTCGCCTCGGCAAAACATTGAGCGATGATGTCCAGCCCCTGGTGGATTTGCGCATCTTCAATGGTCAGCGGGACAAGGATGCGCAGGACGTTGTAGTAAGGCCCGCAGGAGAGCAGGATCAGTCCTTTATCACGCGCACGCGCGACAATTTCGGCGGTCAGTTTGGCGTCTGGTTTTGCATGGTCGCCATCTTCGAACAGTTCGATAGCAATCATCGCCCCCAGCCCGCGAACGTCCCCAATCTCGCGGTGGGTTTCCGCAATAGCCAGCAGACCTTCACGCAGGGTTTGCCCCAACTCGTTGGCTTTTTGCAGCAGATTTTCCTGCTCGAAAATGTTCAGTACCGCCAGCGCGGCGGCACAGGCAATCGGATTACCAGCATAAGTACCGCCCAGCCCGCCCGGTGGAATAGCGTCCATGACGTCGGCGCGTCCGGTCACGCCCGCCAGCGGGAAACCTCCGGCGATGGATTTTGCGAAGGTGGTGAGATCGGGCGCAACGCCCATCTGCTCCATGGCAAACAGTGTACCGGTACGGCCCGCGCCACTCTGGACTTCGTCAGCAATCAGCATGATGCCGTGCTCATCACAAATGGCGCGCAGCCGTTGCATAAAGGCCGGTGAGGCGGCGTAAAAACCTCCCTCGCCCTGAACAGGTTCAATCACGATGGCGGCAACGTCTTCCGGTGCGGCATCATTTTTGAAGATGCGATGAATGCTGGCGATAGCATCGTCGTCACTGATGCCATGCAGCGGGCACGGGTAAAGCGCGCGATACACATGGCCAGGCATCAGCCCCATTCCGGCAGAGTACGGGTTTACTTTCCCGGTCAGAGACAAAGTGTAATGGGTACGACCGTGGTAAGCGCCGCTAAAGGCGATTGTGCCGGTGCGTTTGGTGGCGGCGCGGGCGATTTTTACCGCGTTTTCCACCGCTTCAGAACCAGTCGTTACCAGCAGAGTTTTCTTGGCAAAATCGCCCGGCACTTTCTTGTTCATGATTTCGCACAGCTCCAGGTAAGGCTCATAGGCCAGCACCTGGAAACAGGTATGGGACAGTTTTTTCAACTGCGCTTCTACCGCAGAGACAATCTGCGGGTGCAGGTGGCCGGTGTTTAGCACTGCGATACCACCGGCAAAATCGAGGAATTCGCGGCCTTCAACGTCCCAGACCCGACAGTTTTCTGCTCGCTCGGCGAAAATAGGGTGGATCTGTCCTACGCCACGGGGAACGGCGTTGCTGCGACGTTGCATGAGTTCTTTGTTGGTGCTCATCAGGTGTTCTCCAGTATTTGTTTTATTAAAGGCCGATGCACATGTATTTGATTTCTAAGTAGTCTTCGATGCCGTATTTTGAACCTTCACGGCCAAGACCGGAGGCTTTGATTCCTCCAAATGGAGCGACTTCGTTGGAGATGATGCCGGTGTTAATGCCGACGATGCCGTATTCCAGCGCTTCGCCAACCCTGAAAACGCGGCTCAAATCACGGGCGTAGAAATAGGCTGCCAGACCAAACTCGGTGTCGTTGGCCTGAGCGATGACATCTGCTTCGTCTTTAAAGCGAAACAGCGGCGCCAGTGGGCCAAACGTCTCTTCTTTGGCTACCTTTGCGTTGTCAGGCACATCCACCAGAATGGTGGGCTGGAAGAAGTTCCCGCCGAGCGAGTGAGGTTTACCGCCCGCGATAATGCGCGCGCCTTTATCCAGGGCATCGGCGATGTGCTCCTGCACCTTGGCGACCGCTTTTTCGTCGATCAGCGGTCCGGTGGTGACGTCAGGTTGCAGACCATCGCCGAGGTGCAGTTTGCTCACAGCCTGCTGAAGTTTTTCGGCAAAACGCTCATACACACCGTCCTGCACGTACAGACGGTTGGCGCAGACGCAGGTCTGCCCGGCGTTACGGAATTTCGAGGCCAGCGCGCCTTCCACGGCTTTGTCGAGATCGGCATCGTCAAAGACGATAAACGGTGCATTGCCGCCCAGTTCCAGCGACACTTTTTTGATGTCTTTGGCGCACTGTTGCATTAACTGACGGCCAATTTCAGTTGAACCGGTAAATGACAGCTTGCGCACCAGCGGGTTGCCGGTCAGCTCGTTACCGACTGCGCTGGCTGAACCGGTCACCACGCTGAAAACGCCTGCCGGGATCCCGGCGCGATTAGCAAGCTCTGCCAGCGCCAGTGCGGAGAATGGCGTCTGGCTGGCGGGTTTGAGCACCATGGTGCAACCTGCCGCCAGCGCCGGACCTGCTTTGCGGGTGATCATCGCCGCCGGGAAGTTCCACGGCGTAATCGCGGCGGTAACGCCGATCGGCTGTTTGATGACGATCAGGCGTTTGTCAGCCTGATGGCCAGGTATCGTATCGCCATAAATGCGTTTGCCCTCTTCGGCAAACCACTCAATAAAGGAGGCGGCGTAGGTAATTTCGCCTTTGGCCTCCGCCAGTGGTTTTCCCTGTTCCAGGGTCATCAGACGGGCGAGATCGGCTTGATGCTCAATCATCAGATTGAACCAGCGGCGCAGAATGTTGGCCCGCTCTTTGGCGGTCAGCGCACGCCAGGCGGGCAGCGCGCGGTTGGCGGCGTTAATCGCTTCGCGGGTTTCATCCGCCCCCATTTTCGGTACGCTACCCAATTGCTGACCGTTGGCGGGGTTGGTCACCGCGAGGGTCTCGCCGCTGTTGGCGTCACGCCAGTTGCCGTCGATCAGTGCCTGCTGGCGAAATAAGGTTGGATCGTTAAGTTGCATAATTGCTTCCTGTCTTCATCGTTTTAGCGGGTGAATGCGGCGTGTAATGTCTCCACGCTACGTGCCGCACGCAGCGTGCGTCCGGGATTACTCTGGTTCTCAAGCAGCGCATGAACTTTACTGACAATATGCGCGCCGATAGGGATTGCTGACGTTGCCGCAGGAGAAGGGGCATTACAGGTATGAATTGAGCGTGGCGTGGTCACAAATAGAAAATCATCGATCAGTTTGCCGTCAGGTGATACCGCCTGTGCCCGCACGCCCGCAGGCCAGGGCTGCAGATCGTGTTGCGTCAGGCTCGGGCAGTACTTTTGCACCAGTCGCAGATAACCGCTTTTGCACAACGAATTCTTCATTTCGCCAAGCCCGGATCGCAGGTTGTTTTGCAGCACGCGGCGAATACCGGAAGAGCCGAAGATCTCCAGCGTATCGCTCAGTGAGAAGTCGCGCTTACGGTAGCCTTCGCGTTTAAACGCCAGCACCGCGTTGGGGCCGACCGTGACGCTGCCGTCGATCATCCGGGTCAGATGCACGCCGAGAAACGGCATCGCCGGATCGGGGATCGGGTAAATCAGATGATTAACTATCTGGTTATGTTCTGATGCCAGACGAAAGTATTCGCCACGGAACGGACAGATGATAAAGCCGGGTTCGACACCGAGCATTTTCACCAGTCGATCCGCCATCAGCCCGGAGCAGCTAATTAGCGTCGCACCTTCATACTCCTGACCCTGACGCGTATGGACGATCACCCCCGCGGCATGCTCTTTCAGCGCGCTGACCTCGGCGTTGTAAACAATCTCACCGCCCTTGGCCTGGAAAATCTTCGCCATCGCGGCGGTCACTTCACGGTAGCTGACGATCCCGCTCGACGGGACGAAAATACCGCCCAGACCGGTGATATTCGGTTCACGCTCGCGAAGCTCTTGTGCATTCAACCATTCACGCTCAAGGCCGTTAGCGGCGGTGCGATCCCATAGCGCACGCATGCGCTCCATTTCCAGAGAGGAGGTGGCAACCAGCATTTTTCCGCAGACGTCGTAGCGGATGCTGTTTTGATCACAAAAGGCTTTGGTGGCGCGATTTCCGGCCAGGCAAAACTGCGCCTTCAGGCTGCCAGGCGTGTAATAGACCCCGGCGTGGATCACACCGCTGTTATGGCCCGTCTGGTGACAGGCCGGGCCGGACTCTTTTTCCAGCAGCGCGATTCTGGCGTCCGGATAGACATCAATCAGTTGCATGGCGGTCGACATGCCGATAATACCGCCGCCAATAATCACAAAATCATACATCCGCTTTTTTCCTTCGCGCTTACTGATGGGTCTGGTAGTGGTTGGTCGCGTAAGCGAAATAACCACGCTGGCGCATCAGTTCGCGGCGCAGGTCAGGATGCGAGGTGAAACGATCGCGACCGTGTAGCCAGAACAGGTTGTTGATCAGCAGGAATTTACCGACTGAAACCGGTACGGAAATAATGCTTTTGCTGGTTTCCAGCGCGTCGGACAGGTCGCTCAGCCAGACGCCTTCTTCATAGTCTTTTGGCTGGACGAACTGGTCGATGTAACGCATTACCGGACGACCCTGCTGGTCAACGTCAAACACCGGATGGAACACTTCCTGGCTCACGTTTTTGCTTGGCGGCGCGGCAAAGCGCATGGGGCGGCGTGCCAGCGGATGGGTAAAGTACTGCTCCAGATGTTCCCAGTCGTCGAGGTGCAGCAGCAGCGAGTTACCGCCGGTCATGTTCTGCTCGTCAATCTTCATCATCAGTACATAGTCTGTTACCTCTTCGAGGTAGGTTCCGTCGTTATGTAGCTCCATAACACGGTGCGGCTGACGCAGATAGCTGTCTGAGTTATCGACATTTTTCACTACAAAACGTGCATAGTATTGCCCACTCATCGCATCAAAATTGGAGCGTCCAATAAGATGCGCAACCGCCGTCGCCAGCTTGACCATCTCTTCTGCCTGCGCCACATCATCCACGCCAACGGCATTGATCAGCAGTGCGCCTTCGGCACGATCGAGCAACGTTTTCAGCAGCAGAGGTTGCAACTGATTGCCGCAAAGGTCATCAAGGATTTTGCCGACTTTGAATCGCAGGAAGGATTTGTATTCCAGTGCCTGTACCGGCCACTGCGCCACGGCTTGCAGAAATTGCTCAGTGGTCTCAGCGGAAAAAGTCAGCTCGAGCAGGCGTGGGGACTGGGCTGATGGTTTCAACGTGAAACCGCTGTAGTGCTGGGCTGGATCTTCTGCGTTAGGTTTTACGGCAGTCAGTGCGTTCATCAAATCGTTCCTCTCAGTAGATTGTCAGGGAGATATGGCGCAGCTCATTTCGTAGCCATAAATTAAAAATATCTACATTTTTGAAAAACGCGCACAGAATGAGCTTCTTTGTTTATTATTTGTGATCAAAAGCAACAATTATTTAACATTGCAAACGGTGTGGATATCACGGGGTGAGGCGGGAAGGCGAGCTATCAGGCGTCATACCAGCAGAGTTTTTGTCTATCTAACTTTTTGGTTATTAATGAATTTTTTGAGTGGTGCCACGTGTTCCACGTGGCCAATTAGTCTTTTTCTTCTTCAGATTTATGGCGACTGCTTTGATTGCTCAGTTGCGCTATTGGCAGAGACCGAATACGACTGTGAATACTCGGCGTAGAAAGGGTAGATGGTAATAATATCGTCGCTAATACTCTGTAACTGACGCAGTTTAACTGAGAAGTAACTTAATGAAGTTTTATTCGCGTTGCAGGCATCTTTGCGTTTCTTCCCGACGACCAGGAAATCTTTTAGTGCTGCAATATTATTCCTGCTGTTGATGCGAGCGATTTTAATTAAAACATTGAAATGTTCTTCGCTGAGGCTTCCATTTGACAAAGAACGATAGCTACGTGGACGGCAGTGTGACTGAGAAGGATGGCGCTGTGACATAAAAGGATCCATGGCTTTGGTTTCAAAAGTTCATTTTTTGCCATAGAAAAATATAAAATTTAATAATTTGTAATAACTCTAATTTAATCTAAAATCCGTAAAAATCAATAATCTAATTTTATATAAATTTATATAAAAAATGATATATATAACGAGTTCACTATTGTGAACCATGAGCGAATGATTAAGTGTTTATCGATCCTGGGCGGCGATGTATAGAGTAGGTTTTCAAGTGTTTTTATGAAATTTTGCGGTGGTGATTATTTTTCTTTGGTTGATGAAACATATTGTTACATTTTAACTTGAGTTATGGATTATTCTTTGTATAGCGATATATTTTATTAAATTTATATAACTTTTATTTGTAATAACGATACGTGCATTTTTATATCACAATTCGTTAACTATTTTATTAACAATTTACTGTGTATTTGTTAGGCTGAATAACAAAAAAAATAGCCACTTTTTTTCCATGTTTACACTTGGTCTTATTTTACTATCATAATACAAAGTTAAATATGGCTGGGATAGATGGATGATTAAATGAAGTATACTTTATCAGCAAAGATATTCATTAGTGCTCTGGCTGTAAGCACAGTTTTTATCGCATGCTTGCTTTCCTGGATTGTCACTTTGTAAATGTGGGGTGAAAAAATGAGCTCTAATGAAGAAATTGATTTATTAGATTTTATAAAGTATGCCTTTAATAAATATCTACTAATATCATTTATCGTGTTTTTCTGTATTGTAATAGGTGGCGTGTTTTGTTACATCAATAACGATAAGGTGACGTTAACACTTGATATTACACCGAAAGTTTACTCACCATTTTTTTACACTTCATGCAACGATGATGTTGAATGCCGTAATGAAATATTCAAAACATTATTGGTGTCCAGAGTTGATAGTCGCTTTAGTGTCAATGAAAATAAAAAAAGTAATACCCTGAATCTGAAAGCCTTGGTTTCCAGGAATGAAGCAAATGAAATTGAGAACTCACTGCTCTCTCTTAACGCCGCACTCAATGCATGGTATGCAGATGATGTCGACAACGTATTGCAGGAGTTAAATGCGCGGCACGCTGATAATAAATCAACAGAGACCCTATCGCGTGCCTATCTAATCGCAGTGGCAACGAAACGTTATTTGGATAAGGGCGATATTGTTATTATATCAGAGCCGGTAGTGGTGGCTCGATACAATACTACTATGGTTCTTTTATTGTCAGCGCTTGTAGGACTTATTTTTTCTTTGTTATTGGTGATGTTAAGCTACCATAACCGTCAAGAAGAAAATAAATGTATAAATTGTCAGTTTAATATTAAGTAAACTGCTCCACTTAACGTAATTACGCCCCTGATGATTTGCATCGATAAGGGGCGTTAAAATACTCATTAACGTATAGAGGAGAGGAACTTAAAATGGAGTAGAATGATTTTCTCAAGTATCTACATTAAAAGCTAGCTATGACATTTTTGAATTCATGAAGATGATTCAATTTTAAATAGTTTAGACCTGCTTTCCTGTGCGCATACAATGTTGGTGGTGTACGTCCAGTCTTTTCTGCAATCTCTTTTATCTCAACACCTATAAATGAGAGCCATAATGCTTCCCATTGATATTTTGTAAGCCCCAATATGCCGTTAGCACAGTGAGGATGACGGGAGCGAAGATAAGTACTTCTTTCAATGGAATCTTTTAAATCCGCAATCGGCGTTCTGATGTCATAGGCCCTCAGTCCGGTCATATCGACAAAACGTCTTTCATTCGCATTTTTTTGATCATATAACACAATGCCTTTCCAGCCGTAGTTGTTGGAAATCTTACGCGTCATATCGAGCATTTTGATTCGTTGTTTAAGGGTACTACCCGTGGTTACTAGCAACATGATGCCGATGCTTGCTGATGGATAGCAAAACGCGGGCGAAAGGTCTGATTCATTTATCCATGTGAAATCCACCAGGTTCTGGATGGCTAACTTCAGATAGCTATTAGCCGATACGCACACGATCTTAATATTATTACTCATTTTATATGAATTAGGTAAGTTAATTAATATTTGCACAATACCAAGGGTACATCTGTACGACGGAGCGACTAATGCGTTGCAATTGCCTGAGTTTAATTGACAGACAACTCTGTGAGATGCCGCTGATAAGACAAGCTTCATTTCGTTTTAATCCATTAACTAAATGAAGTTCGAGTGCGTATATAATCTTTTCACTATATATACTGGATATATCAATAAGCAAATGGAAATGGGTTTTATCTACCATTCCTGGTGTTAGGGTCCCTGGCGCTGGAATAGAAGAGTAATGTTCTGCAAAGCCATCCTTAATGTTCATTTCTTCCTCATGGCGCAAAATGATAACTATTGGCTTGAATGGGCTTTGTTGAATAAATCAGATTTCGGGTAAGTCTCCCCCGTAGCGGGTTGTGTTTTCAGGCAATACGCACGCTTTCAGGCATACCTGCTTTCGTCATTTTGTTCAGCGCTCGTACCAGGGCCATAGCCTCCGCAACCTGACCATCGTAGTCACGCAGCGTCAGTGAACCCCCGAACAGCTGTTTTACCCGGTACATCGCCGTTTCCGCTATCGAGCGACGGTTGTAATCTGTTGTCCATTTCCACCGCGCATTACTCCCGGTCATTCGCTGATTAGCCACTGCACGGTTACGGTCTGCATATTCACCGGGCCAGTAACCCGCACCTTTTCGGGGTGGGATAAGCGCGCTGATTTTCTTACGCCGCAGTTCATCGTGACAGAGCCGGGTGTCGTAAGCGCCGTCTGCCGATGCTGCCCTGATTTTTCTGTGAGTCTGCCGGATAAGACCCGGGAAGGCTTCTGAGTCCGTCACATTGTTCAGCGACAGGTCTGCACAGATGATTTCATGTGTGTTGCTGTCAACTGCCAGATGCAACTTTCGCCATATACGACGGCGTTCCTGGCCATGCTTTTTGACTTTCCACTCGCCTTCACCAAAGACCTTCAGCCCGGTGGAATCAATCACCAGATGCGCGATTTCACCCCGGGTGAACGTTTTGAAACTGACGTTAACCGACTTTGCCCGCCTGCTGACACAGCTGTAATCCGGGCAGCGTAGCGGAACGTTCATCAGAGAAAAAATGGAATCAATAAAGCCCTGCGCAGCGCGCAGGGTCAGCCTGAATACGCGTTTAATGACCAGCACAGTCGTGATGGCAAGGTCAGAATAGCGCTGAGGTCTGCCTCGTGAAGAAGGTGTTGCTGACTCATACCAGGCCTGAATAGCTTCATCATCCAGCCAGAAAGTTATGGAGCCACGGTTGATGAGGGCTTTATTGTAGGTGGGCCAGTTGGTGATTTTGAACTTTTGCTTTGCCACGGAACGGTCTGCGTTGTCGGGAAGATGCGTGATCTGATCCTTCAACTCAGCAAAAGTTCGATTTATTCAACAAAGCCGCTTGAATGGTTCATTGATGAACTCTTCTTTAATAATAGCTTTAACATTGATTTAGTAAATAGCTCACAGTTTTATATTTGGCATTTTTGCGGGTTGATTTAATTCAGGGGTTACAAAAAATCCAATAAAATCAATTGTGAAGATGTTTTTTTGTTAATTATAACATTATGTGTTTTGATGAATTTGGCGATAATGCTCCTGGTATTTATTAAATAATGATAAAGGTTTAATCAATATAATAGAAAATTGATGTTTATTAAATGTTAAATTTATTAAAAATAATATAATTTGAATAAAAATCTAATAATTACCATGTGGACTAAAATGTGCATCGATCTAACATAAGAAATGTGCAATGCATTGCCAGACAACCGTCTGGTGGAAATTAACTCTTTTGTGTGATGAAAGCATAAGTACTTCTGGTAACTGGATGTGTAAGCCATACGAGTATAACTTTTTAAAAATCTCTAAGGCACCTACGTTAATTTTTTTTAGGAGGATTACTTGCTATTATGAAAATTATAATTTTTTTTGTGTGTGGTAACAATATCGACACAAAATAGTGAATTTTATGTCAATAATAAATTTTATACATCTGGCTGATGAGTAATTTAATTTTCTTAGAAAACATACAGTTGTATTATGACTAATAAACTTTATTTGCAAAGGAAAGATAAATAATATAAAAATGCCAGAAATATTCATCACCTGGATAAGTATGAACAAAAAAACGTATAGATTTAGTAATGGGTGGATTATTGGTTTTTATGTTATATTGATCGTCTTGTATTTGGGCGTGGGGTTATGTCTTTCGCAATTTAAAATAAGTGTAAAAAACGTCCCGCAAACAACATACTTAATCGTCATTGTGGGACTGTTGTTTCTCTATGCAATAATGTTTTTGTTTATGCTGTTTCAATATCTATGTCGAAAAGAGTTATCCTATATCTTTATTCTGGGTATAGCATTTATTAGCTGTGATATCTATTTTATTGAAACGATCTATATTGTGCAGGCGCTGATTAATGATAGTGTTTCAATCGAACAGAGAAGCAATGACATTGCTATCTTTTACTACTTTCGGCAATTGAGTTTTATCATTACGCTGTGTATCGGCATTAAAGCGTATAGAAACGATACGATTGTCATTGAGGATAAACAAAAGAAGCCGATACTGGAGATGATAACGGTCATCGTTGTGGTCGCAATAGGTATTCTTGCTCATAATTTATCAAGTTATAATCCCGATGTCGTGATAGATATCACCTGTTTAAAAGACGATCTGGTGACGTTGCATTGGGAATTAAGATACATTTATTCGTTAATTGCAGGTTGGGCCATAGCTTTAGTCTACCTTACATTGAAAACCCGATTGAACAATGCGTTGTGGGTCAGTATCGCTCTGATGTGCTGCTCGGCGATATTAACCAATTTATTACTTATCACTCTTGATGAGTACAGTATGTATATCTGGTACGTCAGTCGCGGACTTGAAATAATAAGCGCATTATGCGTAATCTCAATTTTAATGTTTAATACTTTCCTGCTACTAAAAAGAGAAACGGAATCCTCTATGAGAGATGCACTAACCAAAATTTATAATCGTAAGCTGTTCTATAAAACACTTAACTCTGCCATGCTACGTGGAAATGTTTGTGTGTTGATGCTTGATATTGATAAATTTAAGAGGATTAACGACACTTATGGACATCAGGAGGGAGATAAGGTGATCGTCTCCATCGTTTATATCATTAATAAATCGATTCGTGACTCCGATGTATTTGCTCGGGTGGGGGGAGAGGAGTTTGGCATTTTATTAAAATGCAATGATAAACAGGAGGCTATGGTGGTGGCTGAGCGGATTCGACAAAATGTAGAAAAACTCACGTTACCGCCAAATGTATTTGGTATTAAAGAACAGATGACCATAAGCATCGGGGTTTATTTTAGTTCTCCGAAAGATGAATCGGGTGATAAAGTCGTTTCCTATGCTGATGCTGCACTTTACGCCGCAAAAAATGCAGGCAGAAATAAAGTGATGTATTACTGCGGTCCCCACGAGCTAACGTGTCCGTGCGTACAGCCATAACCAGCAGTATGTTAGCCGGCCAACAACGCCATCGCGTAGTTGGCCGGCAATATTGACTAACCTGCATCTACCTGCGGTTTACTGTTACGTTTACGGATCAGGCGTAGCACCGGCGGGACCACAATAACTACTACCGCCATTACCAACAGCACTTTTGCCACGCCGCTGGCCCACAGAATATCCAAACTCCCGTTACTGATGGACAGCGCCCGGCGCAGGTTCTGCTCCAACATTTCCCCGAGAACGAAGCCTAAAATTAACGGCGACATCGGGAAGTGCATTTTACGCAATATGTAGCCCAGCACGCCTAAGGCAACCATCAGCACCAGATCGAAGGTGGTGCTGTGGACGGCATACACGCCCACGGCTGAAACCGCTGCAATAGCCGGTACTAAAAACCACAGTGGGATGGTCAGCATACGGGTAAACAAACCGATCAGCGGGATGTTCATCACCAGCAGCATCACGTTGGCAATCAGCAGCGCTGCAATCAGCCCCCAGACGATATCCGGCTGCTCGGTAAACATGGCCGGCCCCGGTGTGATGTTGTAAAGCGTTAGCGCGCCCATCATTACCGCCGTGGTGCCGGAACCCGGCACGCCGAGCGTCAGCATCGGAATGAACGAGCCGCAGGCCGAGGCGTTGTTTGCTGCTTCGGGGGCCGCCACTCCGCGTATATCACCTTTACCGAAGCTGTCGCTGTTGCCGCTGAGTTTTTTCTCCGTCATGTAGGTGATAGCACTCGCAATGGTCGCGCCTGCGCCGGGAAGGACCCCGACGAAAAAGCCAATCACCGACGAGCGCAAGGTTGCGCCAGCGCACTGCGCGCCTTCTTTAGCGTTAAATAGCATGCGACCCGTTTTACGCACCAGCGTCTGGCCACTGCTGGTATGTTCCAGCATTAACAATATTTCTGAGACAGAGAACAGCCCAATCACCACCACGATAAACTGCACACCGTCGGAAAGATGGACACTGTCAAAGGTAAAGCGATAAACCCCGGTATTGGCGTCTACGCCGACGGTCGCGAGTCCCAGACCGATGAGCGCTGCCAGAAATGATTTCAGCGGATTTTGCGCCATCATGCTGCCGAGGCATGCAATGGCGAAAACCATTAAGGCAAAGTATTCAGCCGGACCGAAGGCCAGCGACCACTGGGCTAATGCCGGGGCAAACAGAATGATGCCGCCGATAGCGATGAGCGAACCAAAGAAAGAGCTGACCGCAGAGATAGAAAGCGCCACACCACCGCGGCCTTGCTGCGCCATCGGGTAACCATCCAGCGCGGTCATAATCGCCGCCGCATCGCCGGGCACGTTCAGCAAAATCGACGAGATTCGCCCGCCGTATTCACAGCCGATATAGACTGTCGCCAGCAGGATCAGTGCAGACTCAGCAGGCAGGTGCAAAGCGAAGGCCAGAGGCAGGAGGATCGCCACACCGTTGATTGGCCCCAGTCCAGGCAACAGCCCGACAATGGTACCGACAAAACAGCCAATCAGGGCGATGACCAGGTTTTCCGGCGTCATGGCCACCGCGAAACCTTGTGAAAGATAAATCCAGGTATCCATCGTTTCTCCGTTAACCCAGCCAGGCGCCGAGAGGTAAGGTGACGTCAAGCAGGCGGTCAAAGGCATACCACAGCAGAATGCCGAGCACCGCGCCCGAAATACCCGCAGCCGGAATGGTTGCGCCGAACAGCATGCCAATCACTACGGTGAGAATGGCGGTGGTGATGGGAAAACCGAGCCATTCGAAACCCCAGGCGTACATCAACAGCACAATTACCATCGTCAGCAGCTTTTGCAGCACATGACGGCGGGGCCAACTGATAGTGTCGGGATGGCGCAACAGCAGCGCCACGGCACAGACCAGCATCAGACTGATAATGCCAAGCGGAAAGGGACGCGGCCCAACTGGCTCATAGCTATATTCGCTGGTGATTTGCCAGGCCACGAACAGCCCGGCTATACAGAGCAACAGCCAGATACCTGCAAAAATACGATCGCTCATCATCTTTGCCTCTGTGCTTATTTCGCCAGACCGAAGGCTTTCGCCTGCTCACGATAATCCGTGACCTGCTTCTTCACGTACTCGTCGAGCTGCTTCCCGCTCATGTTGAACTCGAACAGGCCACGGAGATCGCGCTGCTTTTTAAACTCATCGGTTTGCTGGAGTTTGTTAAAGGCATCGACCCACCACTGATACTCGGCGTCGCTGACTTTTGGCCCAACGTAGAAACCACGGATGATTGGCCACACGAGGTCATAGCCTTGCTCTTTGGCGGTGGGTACGTTGGCTAACTGGCCCGGCAGACGTTGATCGGAGAACACCGCGAGCACGCGGATTTTGTCGCCGTTGAGATACGGCACCATCTCACTGAGATCGCCGGAAACTACCTGAACGTGATTCCCCATCAGCGCGGTAACCGGTTCGCCGCCGCCTTCAAAGGCGACGTAGCGCATTTTGTGCGGATCGACGTTTGCTTTTTGCGCCAGTAGCGCCGACTTCATCCAGTCCTGACTACCAATAGAAGCTCCCGCGCCAATCACCACGCTGTTGGGATCTTTCTCCATCGCCGTCAGCAGGTCTTTCAGCGTTTTCCACGGTGAGTCCTGGCGTACGGCAATCATGCCGTAGTCAGTGCCTACGCTTGCCAACCAGCGGACATCATCCACGCCGTAGCGACCAAACTTGCCTTGTGACAGGTTCAGCAGCGAGCCGCCGGAGAAGGCAACGACGGTACCCGCTTCGGCAGGACGTTGCGCGACGATAGCGTTATATGCCACAGCTCCCACGCCGCCGGGCATGTAGGTTACGCGCATCGGTTTTTCGATAGCGCCGGTTTCCATCATGCTCACCTGAATCAACTTACAGGTGAGATCAAAACCACCGCCGGGTTTAGCAGGGGCGATACATTCCGTGCGCGATGGCGCTTGTTCCGCCAGAACAGAGGTACTCATCAATAACATGCTTGCAGTAAGGGTACGAAGTAATTGTTTTTTCATTATTTATCCTCACGCCGGATGACCGGATTTCAGGTACGGAAGATTATTTTTGTGATTATGTGAGCCGATGTGTAGCAGTTCGGTTGCATGATTGTTAAAACATTAACCTTTCAATTCCCTTTCAATGCGGCAGAAACTTTACAGGATGTGATATGCGTCTCTTATTAGCGGAGGATAATCGTGAGTTAGCTCACTGGCTGGAGAAAGCGCTGGTGCAAAACGGTTTTGCCGTCGACTGCGTTTTTGATGGCCTGGCGGCCGATCACCTTTTACATAGTGAAACGTACGCGTTGGCGGTGCTGGACATCAATATGCCGGGGTTGGATGGCCTTGAAGTCGTTCAGCGCCTGCGCAAACGCGGGCAGACGCTTCCCGTTCTGCTGCTGACGGCGCGCAGCGCGGTGGCCGATCGGGTGAAAGGATTGAACGTTGGGGCCGATGATTATCTGGCAAAGCCGTTTGAAATCGAGGAACTGGATGCCCGGCTGCGGGCCCTGCTACGGCGCAGTGCGGGGCAGGTACAAGGTATACAGCAATTAGGGGAACTGGCGTTTCACGATGAAGGCTATTTTCTCTTGCAGGGGCAACCGCTGGCACTCACCCCGCGCGAACAGGCATTGCTTACGGTGCTGATGTATCGTCGATTGCGACCGGTTTCGCGTCAGCAGTTATTTGAACAGGTCTTCAGTCTAAGCGATGAGGTCAGCCCTGAAAGCATTGAGCTGTACATCCATCGTCTGCGTAAAAAGCTACAGGGAAGCGATGTGCGTATTGCCACGCTACGCGGCCTGGGCTATGTGCTGGAGCGCAGCGATGAAGTGGGTTAAACCCCAATCGTTGTATCTGCAACTGCTGATGTTTCTGGGCCTGCCGCTCCTGTTGTTGTGGGGGCTGTCGGCATTTAATAGCTATGTCAGCGCGCTACAGGCGGCGACGCAGGCGTATGACCGGACGTTGCTCTCGTCTGCCAGAACTGTCTCCGAGCGGCTGGTAGTACGCAATAAACAGTTGGAAGTGAATGTGCCGTGGGTGGTACTGGACAGCTTTGAACTGAATATGAACGACAGATTGTATTACAAGGTGGTCGATCCAGCGGGGAAGGTTATCTCTGGTTATGACGATTTACCTGCGATGCCGCCAGCAACTTCGCGCACGCGGCTTTATCCGGCGCTGGCGTGGTTTTATCACACTGAATATCGTGGCGAGGCCATTCGCGTAGCGCGCCTGCTGCAGCCCGTCAATGAGGGCGGTATTGTCGGCATGGCTGAGATTTATGTCGCCGAAACGCTGCAATCGCGACGTTATCTGGCGCGGCAGCTGTTGTTTTCATCGTGGGTTTCGCAAGGGCTGCTGGTGCTGCTCACGCTGGTGCTGGTTGGCTGGCTGCTGCGCCGGGTATTACGCCCGATGCGCCAGCTGTCTTCGCTGATGGTGCGTCGTGAGCCGGGGCTGCTGACGCCGCTGCCGGAGCTGTTGCCGTGGTCGGAAACCCGCCTGTTGATCGTGGCATTCAACCGCTATCTGGACCGACTTCGCGGCCTGATCTCTCGCCAGGAGCGCTTCAGTGCGGATGCTTCCCATCAGCTTAAAACGCCGCTGGCAGTGCTGAAAACTCAGGCGGCGGTGGCTCTGGCCAGTCAGCAACCGCAGCAGTGGTATGAGAGTTTACAGGCTATGAGTACCACGCTGGATAACACCATTCAACTGACTGAAAGGCTGTTACAGCTGTCGGCGGTGAAGCGTAAAGAGCAAGGAGAAAGGCACTTTTCACCGGTTAATTTGTATGAGGTAGTGCAAACCAGCTGTTTCACGCGACTGGCGCAGGCGCGCAGTAAAGGGATCGATCTGGGCTATGAAGGGGAACAGGACGCGGTGTGGGTTGAGGGCGATGAAGTCCTGCTCGGGGAACTGTGCGGAAATCTGCTGGATAACGCACTGAAATACACGCCGCCGCATGGCGTAGTGACTGCCCGACTGCGGCGAGAGGGAGAAGCAGTGGTATTGGTGGTTGAAGATAGCGGGCCAGGCATTGATGAACAAATGGTGCATCAGGCGCTGCTCCCGTTTCATCGCCTGGATAACGTCGGCAATGTTCCTGGGGCAGGAATCGGTCTGGCGCTGGTCAATGACATTGCTCGTCTGCACCGCACGCACCCGAAGCTATCACGGAGTGAAGCACTAGGTGGGTTAAGCGTGCGGATGCGTTTTTTATGTCTGGAGCGAGAAGAGCAGGGGCGCCCTGCGCCCGTTATTTAAAGGTCATCGTCGTATTGACTAGCCCGTAATACGGCTGACTTATGGCCGTCGAGTTTCAGAATTGGTGGCGTAATTAACATTGCAAGTTAGCTGGCGTCTCAACGGGATTACCCTTATCCAGCCACGTCTGTACCATATTTGGCTTGTATGTATTATTGTTGACGTCAAACATCGCCACTTTATCATTCTCATTATAAATAATGCGAATTTGCCTCAAGTTAATTGCGCTGTGTGTGGTGCTAACGACGCACAGCAACAGATAAAAGGATACTTTATTCATCAGGTGTACTTTCCAGACTCAGGGAACAGTGCCATCCATAGCATCAACGTCCGTTATTCGCTGCTGCGCCAGTATTCGCGGCAAGCAAAGCGACCAGCATACTGCTGATGAGTAAAGTTTTTTTCATCATAACTCCGTTAAATTTATTATTTACCCAGAAGATTACTTGTCAGAGGCACAAATTCAGCTGGAGTACATCAACGTCAAAAAATGATGTAGGACTTCATTTGAAATGAAACGATTAACGTGCGTAAATCGCTCAGCAAGTCATCCGCTGCGGATGCTATTTATTTGCGATAAGTAAGTAAACTAAATTTTTTGAAATAATTAAGTGGCTTTATGAGGCTTTTGTATATATGCCTTAACAAAGGTGTGTAAAAATTTATTGGAGTAGCTTGCTCTATTCTTAACAAGTTTTTAATGTTGTCATTTATTCTCTTTTGTTTATTTTCATAAACGTGTTGATGAGTGCTGAAAATTCTGGTGTTAAAGGTGTTTGCACGCAGAATGTTGACATTAGTGATATGTAATACATATTTTTAGTATGGGTAATGATAACGTTGCTAATTATTATGCTGTGAATGTATTGCTATGTTCTTTTTATAACGAATATTATTAATATAATTATTGATTATCTCTGTCGTTCACCGGGGCTTTTGCTGCAGGGCGTAACACTGTCAGGGTTGGAAGAAGTGTTACTGCTTGTAAGGTTAACCTGTTGTCAGGTGGCATCACTTGATTCTATCTGCTCATAGCTTATGGGTTGTGATCTGTCAATGGCAATTATGTTGCAATTAGCCATATTTTTATATGATACAATCAAAAATAAACGTCAATAAATGCTTAATTTAATCAATATGTTAAGTTTATGTGGTGCGAAACTCATCACATTGTATTACATTGTTTTTTACATTTACTGACAGTGTGCCATTGCGTTTTTTAGACTTGTGATATAATTAGCAACATTAAATGGAAAAAAATGATTAAAGATCAATAAATAATAGGCTGAGCTATGCTTAAAAACTCGCTAAAGATTAGCAGCCAGGGATATCCAGTCTTTCTAAAACTGGTCGATTTCATTGTTATCAATGCGACGTTAATCTTTAGCGCCCATCTGCTGGGAGTGGAGCCCTTTAACACTATTGCCATCCTGAGCATTCTGTTCTCAGTTTTTTATTTGCTATTTGCTGAATACATCAAAATGTATCAGCAAAAGATTAAAACAATCGGTCTGCGAAACCAAAAACGGTTGGTTGTTTGTACGCTTCTGGCCATTTTTTGTAACGAGCTGGTCACTGTCGCCGTGGCTGAACCTGAATCGCTCGGAGCCTTAGACCGACTGCCTGCGCCTTTTTATTCAGCGATTATTTACTGGTACTTCATTCCATTACCTTTTCTTTATTACATTCGCTTTTTCATTTTTAAATATTCAACGAAAAAGAGTATGCGCGTAGCGATTATTGGTCTGACTGACAATGGTCTGGCCGCAGAAAACGCGTTAATGAACGAATACGCCAACATCACATTAGATTTGTCATTTTATGATGAGCGCGCCTTATCCCGTTGTGGAGATATCGTTGATAAAGTCAAAAGCCCCTTTCGTGGCCCGGTGATTAATCTGGTCGAGGAAGCCAGGCAGGGCAATATCGACGAAATCTATATCGCTTTACCGATGGTGGCCTTGCACCGTATTCGTCATTTCCTGGCGATGATGTCAGACACCACCGTCGATACCTATATTGTCCCGGATTTCTATACCTACAGTAACAACATGTCCAAGTTGCGCTCCATCCACAATCTGCAAACTATCGGTATCTTTAGTTCGCCGTTTGAAGGGGCGGGGTCGTTTATTAAGCGAGCGGAAGATCTGGTGCTGGGCAGCATCATTATGGTGATGATTTCTTCACTGATGTTGGCAATAGCCATTGGTATTAAACTCACTTCCCGCGGGCCGGTATTTTTCAAACAAGATAGGTATGGCCTGAGTGGGCAAAAAATTAAGGTCTGGAAGTTTCGCTCGATGCGTGTGATGGAGAACGCCGATACGGTTATTCAGGCGACAAAAAACGATCCACGTGTAACGAAATTCGGGAGTTTCTTGCGCCGTACCTCGCTTGATGAACTCCCGCAATTTATTAACGTATTGCAGGGAAGTATGTCGATTGTCGGCCCCAGACCCCATGCGGTTACGCATAATGAGCAGTACCGCAAACAGGTCGAAAATTACATGATCCGCCATAAAGTGAAGCCTGGGATCACTGGGCTTGCACAGATCAACGGTTTCCGCGGGGAAATCGATGCGCTTTATAAGATGGAAAAACGGGTTCAGTACGATATTGAGTACATTCAAAACTGGTCGTTATGGCTGGATATCAAAATCATCATTAAAACTATTTTCAAAGGATTTGTCGGTAAGAATGCATACTAAATTGATAGTGATTACCGGAATCGTGATATCGCAGCCCGCATGGGCTGATTTAACCCCGAAATCACACATTGGCTTTGCGGGAATCGACTTCCAGGGCAAGGTCGCTGTGGATTATGGTTATAATGATAACGTTTCTTATCAGCCACATAGCAGCGATGCTATCGGCTCCTCGTTTCAGAGCGCAGCGCCTGTACTGAGTATGATCGGAGAGCGCGGTCAGGATAAGTATTTACTGATGTACTCCGGAGATTATCGTAACTACTCCAGTGATTCCGCTGATAACTATAACGATCATTTTTTCCGTTTTAACGGTGCCTGGCGGTACGGGCTCAAGCATGGTCTAACCCTCAATCTGGAAGATACGCTTGGGCATGAATCCCGTGGCCGCGGTATTACCGAGGGTTTTCTCCCGGGCCAATTCGAGCAGTATGGGATTACATCTCCACTGACGACGAATTTTATCAACAGTGAATTGCGTTACAGTTACGGCGCACCTGATGGGCGTGGGAAAGCTGAACTGGCGTTGTTGTATAAAAAACTCACTTTCGGCAACACGTCTGATGTACGGGACAGCAGTGACGATTTCTACAATTATATTCAGGAACAGGAATGGCACGAAAATAGCCTGGTGGCAGAAATTTTTGACCAGTACACATCCAGGACGCGCTTTCGCTATAGCTTTATTACTAACCAACGTCACTATGATAACAACTCAGAAAAAGACACAAATGAGTATTATTTACTGTATGGCCTGAAATCGCAGTTAACGGGGAAAACCAATGTCGACATGAATATTTCATGGTTGTACAAGACATTTGAAAACAGTGCCAACTCGCAGGATTTTAATGGTCTAAACTGGGACATAAAAGGAGAGTGGAAACCGTTACAACAGTCTGTATTCACCGTCCACTCGGCGCAAAGCATTAAAGACCCATCGGAAGTTGGGGGATATATTTTAGTGACCCAGTATGGTCTTTCTTACCAGCATTTCTGGTTAGGCAACCGTTTTTCTACCTTACTGGATTACTCATTTACCTCGGAAGATTATAAAAAACAGAATAAGGATCGACATGATAAAGATGGAGTATTTAGCGTAACCATGAGCTATGACTACACGCCGTCGGTTAATTTTGAGATTAAATATCAAATAGATACATTGAATTCGAATAAGGATACTGACTCGTTTTATATCGGTCCCAACGACAATCAGGAAGTCATTAGAACGTTGGGTTATGATAATTCTATGATTATGCTTAAAGCTAAGGTTCAGATCTAAAATGAAAATAATAGAACTGTGCGCGGTTTTGCTATTCAGTATCCTGATGGTCGGATGCACAACGTCCAGCCCGAGATTAATGGACGATCCTGCTGCTGTTCAGCAGGATTACCGGCTTGGCGCGGGGGATACTGTCAATATCGCTGTTCATGGCCAACCCGATATGACGATGCGGTTTATTTTGGATAAGAGTGGCGAGATTAATTTCCCATTCGTGGGTGCTCTTAAATTAAACGATAAAACCGTCGATCAGGTGACTAAAGAATTAACTCAGCGTCTGACTGGAGATTATTTTACCACTCCGATGGTGACAGTGAGTATTGCCGAGTTCCGTAAATACTATGTTTCTGGCGAGGTGAAAAGTCCGAATGGATACGCCTATGAGCCAGGTCTTACCGTCGAGAAGTCTATTGCGCAGGCGGGGGGGTTTACAGACCGTGCAGACCGTCAAGATATCAACATTCGCCTGTCGGGTAGCAATCAGCTGCTTGAGAATGTCGATTTAACGCACTCTGTTCATCCTGGGGATGTCGTGATTATTGGCATGGGGTTCTTCTAACGATGAAACTATCTATAGTGGAAAACGGCAAAAAACGAGAAAGCACTGTCGAATTCTCCCGCTTTGCTAAAGAGTTGAAAAAGAACGCCTGGAAAATCGCGCTAGCTGGTATCGTTGCCGGGGTCGTTGCTTATCCGTTAATCAGCATGATGTCCTCAAAGTATGTGTCAACGGCAACGGTGCTGATTAAGGCGCAGGCCGATAACGTTTCTCCGTTTCCACAGGTTGATGGTTTCGATTCAACGCGCAGTGGTTACTATGAAACGCAATACGCGTTGATGCATTCACGGATTGTGCTCGAGCAAGCCGTTCGCGATATGAAGCTGGATGAGAACCCAGAATTTATCGGGGAAAAAACCGATGCTCAAGGGGCGGATAGCAGTGAAAGTCGGCAACTGAGAATAGAGCAGGCGCTGAAAACGTTGTCGAAAAACCTGAATGTCATTGGTATTCGTACAACGAACCTGGCCTCGATTACCTATGAATCGACTTCGCCTCAGGTTGCGGCGGACATCGCCAACGGTGTCGCGCAGGCTTTCATCAACTATACGGTGGAGCAAAAGCGTCTGAAAGTGGAGCAAGCCCGCAAACTGAATTATGAAAAAATGGAAGAAATTCAGAAGTCGATAGCGAAGCAAAAAGAAGATATGGAGAGTTATCTGAAAAATGCCGGGCTGCTGACCTTTCGCGGTATTGATGGTTTTGAAACCGAGCAGTTAAGTATCGTGACCAATCGCCTGGCCGATGCGACTCAGCGTCGTGTTGCCGCGGAATCTGTCTATAACGAGGTGAACGGGGGAGGGAAGTCCGCTGAGAGTGTTATCTCGCTACCTTCGGTCTCTAACCACGCCCAGATTCAGGATTTACGCATTGCGTTAATTCAGGCGCAGCGTACGTTGTCTGAATTGCGCAAAGTCTATGGGCCAAAAAACCCGGCCATTTTAAAAGCAGAAGCTGATGTGCAGTCGATCCAAAGCCAAACGGGACGGGTGTTGGGTGAACTGAAAGTGGGTTTACGCCAGCAATATCTGGCGGCGCTTGCGGATGAAAAGAACTACCAGCAACAATTGGCTGAGCAGAAAGCGATCTTCCAGAAAATGGCGTCAAAACGGGATGCCTGGAACAGCCAAAAACTGGCGTTAGATAAAATGGAAGATCTGTACAAATCGCTTTATCAGCGTACTCAGGAGCTGTCGCTCTCCGGCGTGAATGCTGATGCGGTGTTATACGATCCGGCTGTTCCAGCATTGAAACCGGCGAAGCCGAATAAATCACTGCTGTTGGTGATGGTGGTCATGCTGGTGGTGGTGTTCAGCATCATGTATTTCATTGTCAAAGCGGCGATGGATAACTCAATCGGTACGTTGAGTCGTATGAGAAAACGCCTGAACGTTGTACCGCTTGGTGAAATCCGTCGTTTTAGTGGGATCTCTGGGCGCGCGCAGGTGCGTGACATGATCCTGAAGAACCCGCTGAATGCCGATATTGTGCACGGTATCCGTACCCGGATTATGCTCGATAACCGGTCATTACAGACGCTCATCGTGGCGTCAACGGAGCACGGTGAAGGACGTTCTCTGCTGGCGAGTTTGTTGGCGAACTCCTTTAGTTTCGATCAGAAAACTCTGCTTATTGATGCGGATTTCTTTAATACTGATGGGCTCTCTTCTGAACTGGCGTCGGCAACATCCGCAGGTCTGGCGGAACTGTTGCGCGGGGAGACTGAGCTTAAACAGGCGCGGATTACGCTCAGTGATAATCTCGATTTTATTCCGCACGGCAAGAGCGCAATCTCTTCTTTACTGATGCTGTCGTCGGGTCACGTTGAGCCCTTAATGCGCGAGCTGAAATCGCACTATCAGCGCATCATTATTGATGTCGCAGCTGTGAATCAGAG
The DNA here is from genome assembly GCF_041320245.1 of Citrobacter meridianamericanus. Classification (NCBI taxonomy): domain Bacteria; kingdom Pseudomonadati; phylum Pseudomonadota; class Gammaproteobacteria; order Enterobacterales; family Enterobacteriaceae; genus Citrobacter; species Citrobacter meridianamericanus. The sequence continues at coordinate 1,306,617 of NZ_CP101036.1, forward strand.
TCAGGATGTTCAACTGATTAAACGCGCCGTTGATGGGGTGATTTTCGTCGTGAAAGCTGGGGCGGGGTCCGCCGGGCAAATCGCCAACGCGCTGGATAAGTTGGAGGAAAATAACGGCGCGGTTATTGGCGCGGTACTCAATGCGGTTGAAGAAAAAGATCTTGAGACGCAAGAAGGTTTACGTTCACTCAACTTTAGTACCGATCAACTGATGACCACGCCAGGCCGCGTATGAGTCTACTGAAGAGCGCTTCCACGATAGCCGGTTCATCAGTCATTTCGCAATTGATTGGTGCGCTGTCTATCTGGTTGATTTCACACAAGTATGATATGGCGGAGGTGGGGCTGTATGCGCTCAACTACAGTATCGCCGTGGTGGGCGCTCAGGTATGTACCTTTGCATCACAGCTGTTAATTCCGAAACAACAGGAAGAAGAACTGGTGCAGAACGTCGTGTTCTGTCTGATCCAAAGCACGATTATTGCCTTACCGTACGCCGTAGTGACCGCATGGTTGTTTCACCAGAATATCCTGTTTCTCTATTTGCTGACGCTGGCAACGGCGTGGGTTTTAATCTCAGAGAACCTGTCTCTACGCACGGCTAACTTTCGTTTTCTGATTTTCCAACGCATTTCTGTCTCGGTAGTGGTATTCCTTTCGGTACTGGTGACGCACCATGTGCAGCTGTTTTATTGGGCATGGGCGTGCGCGACAATGGCACTGACCGTCAGCTGCATTTTGCATTCGTTTGACGTTCGTTCGGTGGCAATTCAACATCTGCGGCCTACCAGTAATTGGCATTTTTTCAAACAGAATATTCATCACATTACCAAAGTCGGCAGCGCGGAGGTGTTGGCGATGGCCAGCAGCAATTTGCCGATTATGCTGATTAACTTTTGGTTCTCCGCGCTGACGGCGGGTTATTTTTCCGTGGTTAGCCGCTTCTGTCTTGCGCCAGTGGTGATCATCGGAAACGCGGTGCGCAATACTATTTTTTCCAAGTGGTCTATCGACTTCAGAAATAACACCTTTAATTATCAGGAATATACCAGGGTACGGATGCTGTTGTTGTTACTGGGGCTTATCTGTACCCTCGGGGTGTTTATTTTCTATCCGATAGTAATGCGGCTGGGCTTCAGCGAAGACTGGATTAACTCCATTGAGACTTCACGCTACATGTTGCCCTATTTATTCCCAGCGCTGGCGATAAGCCCCCTAACGGTGATCGAGCTTATTTTTGGCTCTCACCGCTACTTTCTGCGCATCCAACTGGAACAGCTGGCGATTGTGTTATTCGCTTTTGTCGTCGTCCCTTATTTTTATAAAGACTACGCCACGTCGGTCATTCTGTTTTCTTCCCTGACATTTATTCGCTACGCCTTCATTTATCTGAAAATGAATAAGCGAGCCAATCTTCTGAAAGACAAGCCGGTGATACTATGACGCTGAATACCGGATACTATTTACAGGTTTATACTTTTGTCACGCTGATTCTGTGTGGTCTGGTGCAATACTTTACCGGCTTGCAGTCGGTGCTGTGGATCCCCTTTTTCCTGACCCTGTTGATGGTGGGATTGTTGGTGATGCAGACGCGCGATGGCTCCCTGCAACTGGACGCGCAGGAAACGATTGTGCTGGCGCTGTACTTCTCGTTTCTTATTTTGGCCGGAACATCAACGCTGATTCAGGGCGGGATTACCGTTGCGATTGTGGCATTCAAAAACGAAATCGCATTGTCGTTGGTGATGATCTGCTTGCTGCTGGGATTTTGTCGGGAATCGCAGATTTATCGTGTTACACGCTTTCTGTACTGGGTGTTTTACGCGCAGATCCCGGTAATGATTTATCAGGTTTTACTGGTCGTTCCCCAGCGCGTCGCGGTGCGTGGAGAAGATGAGAAATGGGATTCCGTGGTTGGTACGTTCGGCGGAGATCCCATGGGGGGCGGTAATACTGCCGCAATGGGCCTGTTTTGCCTGTTGATTATGTTGTTAAAAGTTTCTGAGTATAAGCACGGGCTGACCACGTTTAAATCCATGGCCTTGCATATCGTTCTTGGGATCGGGTTATGCATTATGGGTGAAGTGAAGTTCGTTATACTACTTTCACCAATATTCCTCGCGTGGGTGTGGATCTCCCCGAGCTATGTCAAAGACGTGAGTAAGGTTAATCTAAAGACATTGCTGATTATTGTCGCAGGAATGCTGTTGCTCGTTAGTCTGTCGATAGTGATCCTTGCGTACTATTATTCTTCCGCGTTTGGCGGCGATCCGTCGAAAAGCGCGTTGAGCATTTTTATTGACTCCTTAAGCTATATCTTTGATCCGAACTACATTATGTCTACCGGGGAGTTAGGGCGTTTTACGACCTTCCTGTTCTGGTTGAAAAATAACGATTTGTGGGGACTTACAGGAACGTTATTTGGCTACGGACTCAATGCCACTAACAGCGGTAGTACGGTATCGCCGGGCTTTTTGAATATTATCTATAACTTAATCCTCGACTCGACTTCTCTGAGTATGCTGCTGTGGGAGGTCGGCGTTATCGGCACGTTGCTTTTTATTAGCTTGTTCATTTATATCCTGAAAGTTTGTCAGCCAAAGCCATTACTGACACTTGCACAGCTGGACCAGCAGGATCTCCAGTTGCTGAGTTTTGCACCAGCGTTTAACGCTTTTGCTATCAGTTGCTTAATCAGCTTACCTTACAGTCAGATACTGATGATTATACCGATGTTACAATTCCTGTTCTATTTATCACTAGGATCGAGTTTGGTGATTCGTCGAACCGTCCTTCGCTGCGTAGGGTAATTGTATGGACTATAAACCGTTTATTTCAGTGAGTATTAAAACGCTCAATGAATCTGAATGTATTGAGAAAACGATTGACAGTATCCGTAAGCAGCTTGTTGATTATCCACACAAAATTATTGTGGCCGACAGTCTTTCAACGGATAACACCCAACAGCTTGCGATCGATAAAGGGGCGACCGTAGTGTCATTAACTAACCCAAACGATCGTTGCTGCGGCGTCGGGCATCAGTTGGGTTATCTTTATAGTGAAGGGGAATATCTGTTGCTGATGGATGGCGACATGGAGTTGGAAGAGGGCTTTGTGGATCAGGCCGTCGCGTTCTTGCGGGCTGAGCCGGAATATGCAGGCGTCGCGGGAACCGTTGAAATGGACGATGCCGTTAACTATGAGTTTAAATCGCGTAAGCAGCGAATAAATAAGATTTATCCCCTGGGGGATAGCGACCATTTAGGCGGTGGCGGATTATATCGCCGCTCGGCGATAGAGAAAATTGGTTATCTTACCAACCGTAATTTGCATGCTTATGAGGAAGCCGAACTGGGTCTGCGTTTACTTGATGCGGGTTATAAATTGCGCCGTCTGAATATTCCGTATTTTATTCATACTTCGCATACCATGCCGACCTTTCAGTTGCTGAAGCACCGCTGGACAAGCGGATACTATCAGGCTCCTGGCGAGCTTCTACGCTGCGCCTGGGGAAAACCTTATTTCAGTAAAGCGTTAAAAATGGTTAAGAACGAGGCGATTTTTGCTGTTTACCTGATTGCCTTGTTCATTGCGGCAGTGACCTTCAATCTCGAGCTTTTCGATATTGCATTTCTTCCGTTGCTTGTCTTTGTTGTCTTGAAAACCGTGCAGAACCGATCGTTATTAAACGGATTACAGAGCGTAATGAATCTGGCCGTGCTTTCTGCGGGGCTTGTTAAAGGGTTGACTAAACCGATACGCGATCCGTTGACTCCGCCTGACAGTAAAATCATTCATGAATAACCAAGGCTGGCGCAATGAAAGTTTTATTAGTGAATAAGTTTTTTTTCATTAAAGGCGGCGCGGAAACGGTTTATTTTCAAGAGCGCGATATGCTGAAACAGGCCGGAGTGCAGGTTATTGATTTCTCTATGCAGCATGAGAACAATTTCCCTTCGGACTATGCGGATTATTTCGTCAACAATGTGGATTATCATAAAGAAAGTAATCTGCTGGGCGGGCTCAAAACGGCGGTTAACTTTATTCATAATTCCCAGGCCTGCAAAAAGATGCTGGCGTTATTACAAAAAGAGCGTCCGGATATTGTTCACTTTCATAATATTTACCATCAGTTAACGCCGGCATTGATTAAAGTAGCGCGCAATTTTGGCTGCAAAACGGTGCTGACCGCGCATGACTACAAGATCGTCTGTCCCGCCTATTCGATGCTGCGCGATGGCAAAGTGTGTGATTCTTGTATTACCGGGACGGTTTTCAATGCCTTCAGGTATCGTTGTCAGGAAGGTTCCGCCTCAAAAAGCTTACTGCTCTCTTTAGAGGCGACCTGGCAGTATATTGCGCAAAATTACCAGGCGCTGGATGTGATCGTTTCGCCAAGCGTCTTTTTACGCGGCGTATTGCTACGTAAGCTGCCGAACTCTCGCATTGATGTCATCGTTAATGGCGTTGATGATAGCCGTCCCTTGGGTGAGATAAGCGATGAGGGCTATATGCTTTACTTCGGTCGCCTGAGCCGTGAAAAGGGAGTGGCAACGTTGTTGGCGGCGCATCAGAAAATGCAGAATAAAGCGCCGCTGAAAATTGTGGGCCACGGCCCGTTGCACGACGAATTGGTTGCCCAATACCCGGATGTTGAGTTTTTAGGTTATGTGCAACAAGGGGAGGCTCTCGACAAACTTATCAAGCATGCGCGGGCGGTGATCCTTCCTTCTGAATGCTATGAAAACTGTTCGATGGCGATATTAGAGGCGATGTCCTTGGGCAAGCCGGTGATCGGGTCGCGCATCGGCGGCATCCCGGAACAAATTCGTGACGGTATTGAAGGGATTTTATTTGAACCTGGCAATGCGCAGGAGTTGGCAAATGGGATGGACGCCCTGGCCGACTCGCCAGAAAAGGCGCGGACTATGGGGCTGCAGGGTCGTGCGCGGTTGAGTGAGAAATATGCGTTGAGTAAACATATGGATACCCTACAGGCGCTGTATAAAGAATTGCTGAGCAGGCCATAGCATGAGTAAAAAAATAACGGTTTTTGGTACGCGTGGAATTCCTGATGTATTGGGCGGTGTGGAGACACATTGCCAAAATCTTTATCCAGCCATTAAACAGCAGTTTGACGTTGATATATGTGTGATTGCTCGCTCGCCGTATGTAAATTACAAACGTTCGATCTATAAGAAGGTCGAAACTTACGCGCTGTGGGCTCCCAAAAAGCGTTCGCTGGAAGCGATTGTCCATTCCGTTTTAGCGGCGTTCAGGACAAGTATCGACCATTCGGATATTGTGCATGTCCATGCTATTGGACCTGGCCTTGTGATCCCATTACTACGCATGTTAGGCAAAAAGGTGGTTTTCACCCACCATGGGCCCGATTACGATCGTCAGAAGTGGGGATTCGTTGCCAAAAAAATATTGTTGCTGGGCGAACGTTGGGCAGTGCGATATGCCAACGAAGTGATTGTGATCTCTGAAGTCATTAATCAACTGATCCAGAAAAAACACGGTCGCTATGATGCGCATTTAATTCACAATGGCGTCAATGAGCCGCGGTTGTTATCTGAACAGACCATCGACAATACGCTCTCCCGCTTTGGGCTACAGCCGAAAAATTACCTTGTGGTGGTTGGGCGGTTTGTGGAAGAAAAAGGGATGCATGATGCCATCGCCGCCTATCAGTGCAGCGGTTTGACCATGCCGTTGGTGCTAATTGGCGATGCGGATCATCCAACCGAATACAGCATTCGCCTCAAAAAGCTTGCCGCAGATACACCAGGCGTTGTGATGACTGGTTTTTTACGCGGTGATGAGCTGCAGGCGGTGTTTTCGCAGGCCCGGCTGTTTGTGATGCCTTCATACCATGAAGGTTTGCCCATTGCGCTGCTGGAAGCGATGTCATTTTCTCTTCCTGCCGTCGTCAGTGATATTCCGGCAAACCTCGAAGTTCAACTTCCCGCCGAGGCCTATTTTAAGGTCGGAGATGTGGTTAGTCTTGCCGAGAAATTAACCCAGTGGGCGCCAACCCATAGTGTGGACTATCGTGTATATTTACAACACTATAACTGGCATGAAATCGCCAAAAAGACGGTTAACGTCTATCACTCAATTAATAAAGATATAGGTTAATTTTGACCAGTTATCAAAACCGTCCCCCTGTCATCGAACGATTTTATACTCATCTTGATGAGACGATTGCGCAGGAATTGACCCCTGAACAGAAAGAAGGGGTGGAAAATGCGATTCTGGCCTCGACTCTGGCTTCGCGGCATCAGATCGATATTCGGCGAAGTTTTCCCTTTTTCAGTAAGCGTTATTATCTGGTTTTTTTGTTTGGCAGAGATTTACGCCGTCAGCACCGCCAGGAATCGACCCTGTCGAGAATGTTGCTCACTTTTTTGCTGCTGATTGCCGTGCTGTTCGTCACCTGCTGCGTATTGTTGACGCTGTATATGATCAAATCCGCGTTAGGTATTGATGTGTTCCAAAATTTTCACGTAGGTATCTGGGATTGGTGGTTAAGTCTGAAAAACCACTAGCGTTAACAAACCTGTGGAGGCATTACTGCGATGAAGTGTAAATGGGTTTCTGCGCTGTTGTTAATGTCCTTTCCGTTAACGGTCATCTCCGCATTAACGACCGTAACCCCCAAAGCATTAACTGGCCCGCTGACCAATCCGGGGATCGGCGTGGCAAGTTTTCATCAGGGATACGGTGAAACGCTGGGTCTGGCTGATTACCCCAATACCGGGTTTGAATACGACCGGTTTTACTGGCAAGAACTGGAACCTGTTGAAGGTCAGTATAATTTTGCGCTGGTGGATGCTGCCTTCAAATACGCTGCGGCACATCGTCCTGCGATGAACGTCGGGTTACGGTTTATGGCGCTAGCCGACCCAGGGGACGGTTCAAAAATTCCCGACTGGCTAATTAAAAAAGGTGTGAAAGGTACGTGGACACCCGATAATAAAACATTTATTCCGGATTTAGATGACCCTCTGTTTATTGAATACAGCCAGCGTCTGCTGAACGCATTCGGAAAACGCTACGACGGTAATGAGAATCTCGCTTTTGTCGATATCGGCATGGTGGGGGCCTGGGGAGAGTGGCATAACAGCAATTTCCCTAATCTGCAGCCACTATTGGAGCGATACACCACGGCGCAGTTGGACCGCTATGTTGCAATGCATTTTTCCGCCTTCCCCTCGACCCCGAAAATAATGTTGATGAGCGGTGGACAAAGCCTGGCGAATGCGGTGGCGCGAGGGGCTGGATGGCGCGCGGACTGCTGGGGTGATCTGCGCGTATTTTCAGAAAACTGGAACCATATGGCCGATGATTACCCGCAGCGATTACTGGCAGCACAGCAGAGTTATGCAGGGTTTAACGATGCCTGGAAACGTGCGCCGGTCAGTCTGGAAATCTGTTCATATATGCAAGACTGGAAGAATACTTTTCATTATACGCGTGCCGAAGTGCAGGGTATTTTTGACTGGGCGGTCAAGCAGCACGCCAGCACCATCAACCTGAAATCGAGAACGATCCCAAGCGATTATCGACCGATTGTCGACGATGCGCTGACCAAACTGGGCTATCGGTATCGCTTAGCGTCTCTGAGTCATGAATCAGTGTGGGACGGTGGACCAACGCTGGTATTAAACAGTATCTGGTATAACGAGGGTAACGCACCGATTTATCTGCCCTACACGTTGGCATTTCGTGTGGTGGATAGCGCTAATAAGGTCGTTGCGCAGGGGAATGCGGCGGATGATATACGGCACTGGTTGCCTGGAAAGTATCAGGTCAGCTATGCGTTGCCCATCCCGGGACAACTCGCGAAAGGTCAATACGCGATTGAGGTCGCGATACTGGATAAATCCGGCGCGGCACGAATTAACTTTGCTAACGAAGGGAAGCAGAGCAGCGGCTGGTATCGCGTATCAACGATTACTGCACGCTAGCCCGTTACGACAACGAGCCTGACCGTCAGGCTCGTTACAGGGCATATCAGATGTTATAACCATTCGGGTTATTTTTTTGCCAGTTCCAGGTGTCACGCATCATTTCATCAAGGTTGTAGACCGCCTTCCAACCGAGCTCTTTGTATGCCAGTGACGGGTCAGACCAACATTCGGCAATGTCTCCGGGTCTTCTGGCGACAAACTGATAATGAATTTTGGTCTGGGCCGCTTTCTCAAACGCCTTAATCAGATCAATCACGGAATAACCGACCCCGGTACCGAGATTAATCACCTTGTAGGCAGCGCCTTTGTTCTGGCAATCAAGCGCGGCTAAATGACCAGTCGCCAGATCCATGACGTGGATATAATCACGCACGCCGGTTCCGTCAGGGGTTGGATAGTCATTACCATACACCGATACGGTTTTTAGCTTACCAATCGCGACCTGGGAGATGTATGGCACCAGGTTGTTTGGGATACCGTTAGGATCTTCACCAATGCGACCCGATGGATGAGCGCCGACTGGGTTGAAATAGCGCAGGCAGGTAATGCGGAAATCAGGTTGCGCACGCGAGAAATCGGCCAGAATCTGTTCGACCATTAATTTAGAGGTGCCGTAGGGATTGGTGGTACCGCCCGTGCGTGATTGCTCGCTCAACGGCACGCTTTCCGGATTACCGTATACCGTAGCTGATGAGCTAAAAATGAACCGGTTAACGCCTGCGGCCAGCATCTCATCCAGTAAAACCAGCGTTCCTGTGACGTTGTTTTCATAGTAGGCAAGAGGTTCTTTTATCGACTCGGAAACCGATTTGAGCCCTGCAAAATGAATGACATCGGTGATGTGATGGTTGGTAAAAATGTTTTTTAAGGCCTGTCTGTCGAGAACATCGGCGATATAGACAATGGGTTCCTTTCCGGTAAGTTCCGCGACCCTGTCCAGCGATATCCGACTCGCATTTGCCAGATTATCGATGACAACGACATCATCGCCTCTTTCCAGTAGTGATAAAACAGTATGTGAACCAATATAACCTGCACCACCTGTGACAAGAATTGCCATACAGACTCCAGAAAAATGCTAGAAACCCGAACAATCTTCTACCAATGTCACCTGAGAATCCAGTGAATCAGTTGTGTTGCCGGGAAAGGTAGATGTTTCTGTATTTTACCATAAATTTATATGATAGTTTTTTTAAGATAGCCAACAGACTGAACTTATTGATTTTTGTATCATAAGCAATGAAATTATTTGAGAAATTCAGCGTATGAACACCGTCACTGTGGTTGATCGATGAATTGATTTGTTCGATCAGATTCTCATCAAAGTTAATATCGTTAAGTGTAACTAGTTCTTTGATATAGATAGATTTTCCATAAGTTTCGGGCGTGCATTCCTGGGTGAGGAAGTACATTTTATTATCGACAAGATAAGGGGTACCAGCTCCTCGATGATGATGATTACTCACCTTTAATGTAGGGGTGATCCGCTGCCACTGACCGTGAAGATGCTCTGCGGAATGAATAATTATTTTATTATCCATGGTGGTCGACAAAAGATAGCAAGTTTCATTTATTGAAAGAAAAATGTTATCTGTGACTTCGGTATCAGAGAGTAGAACTTTAATTTTCTTCCAGCGCGCAGGAAACTCTACCGACTGGAACAGGAGCACTTCTTTTCTTTCTGATGATTCCGGGATCATGAAGAGTTGATTGTTAATATTAATCAGGAAAGGGAATGACAAATGACACCTCAGGTCGTCAAATCCTTCAAGTTTCACATCATCAATTTCAGTTAGTTCACGATCAAGAATGCGGCAGCGGAGCGTGCCTTTCGAGTTGCGGAAGCTAAAAGCTTCATAAAAAACATACAGTTTGTCGTCTTTTTCAATAAGAAAAGGATCGGCCTGAAACGTATATTTCTTTTTTAACTGCTGCGCAGTAGATTTATTCAATATTTCCAGCGTGTTATCAGGAAATAAGTGTATACCATGATCCTTAATAATCATGATATCCCACGACTCATGATAGAATAACATGTTTATTATTCTTTTTATTTTCGCTTGCATTCGTACCTGCTCCTTTTTATCGCTTGCACCATGTATGAACAGCTACTTGCGGGGCAGCTCATGAGACTTGTCGCAATGTCGCAATGTTGTATGAATGTGCGAAAACCGCGTGGTAACACCTGCGGTTATTTTAATATTAGTAACAAGGATGTTTTTTGTCCATAGCACCAAAGTAGGTAAAAATTATCCAGAGCATCCTTGCTCCAGTGGAAGAATTACTCGAAATGCACCTGCGGGTTTTCAGCAAGGGAAACGTAGGTTTTGCTGTTTTTATCCAGGGTACGGATTTCACCGCTTTCGATGTCATATACCCAGCCGTGCAGACGAAGCGCATTATTTCGCAGTCCAACCGCGACACAAGGATGCGTTTTAATGTTGTTGAGCTGCGCGATAACGTTCTCTTCCACCATGGCGTTAACTTTATCGATTGGGTTAGCCCAGGTTTTTTTCTCGACCACGGCTTTCGCGGCATCGGCATAGTGCAGCCAGTGAGCCACAGCAGGCATCGGATCCAGAGGCTGGCTATCGGCGATGGCTTTCATTGCGCCGCAGTTGGAGTGTCCGCAGATGACGATATCCGTCACGCCAAGTGCCACAACCGCGTATTCAATAGTCGCGGATACGCCACCCGGTTCCGGGCCGAAAGAGGGGACGATATTACCGGCGTTGCGGATAACGAAAAGCTGTCCGGGGTCTTGCTGAGTAACGAGTTCTGGCACCAGGCGGCTATCGGAACAGGAGATGAAAAGCGCTTTAGGATTTTGGCTGGATGCCAGGCTGCGAAAGAGTTCCTTGCGTTGAGGGAAAATCTCTTTTTGGAAGTTGAGGAAGCCCTCAATGATATGTTGCATAGCAGTGTCTCTTTTCTCTGTTTAAGCAGGTTATGATGAAGATCACACTTTCCAGTTTAACACCAGCCGACAGAAGAGAAAGACTTTATAGCAGTTCTGCAACATCTTTGGCTAACTTTTCTCCACCGCGGCGAGGCGAATAGCGTGATGTGCGCTACGTGCTTTCCCCCTTTTTTGCCAATAAATCGGAGTTATAGCGATAGCCAGTATTCACGCGATACCGTACATTTTTATATGTATCCACATTTTAAGGAATCATCATGTCCAGACTTCGTGCTTTAGCAACAGCTTTAGTCGCCGTTGCCGCGATGACGATGTGCGCCACCCCAGTATTGGCCAACCCCGGTAATGGCAACGGCAATGGTAATAGTGGCAACCATGGAAATAGTAGCAATCATGGTAATAGCGGGAATAAGGGCAATAGCCAGAAAAGCAATTCGCAGGCAGAACAACGTAAAAATTATGGTAAGCCGGACCATGTTGATAGTGACATCAGCTATAACGTGGCCAGACAGTATGCCGTCAGATATGGTTTGACGGGCTATAAGTCACTGCCTCCGGGTATCGCCAAAAATCTGGCGCGAGGAAAGCCGCTTCCTCCGGGGATCGCTAAGAAAAGTGTTCCATCCTCTATGCTGAACCAATTGCCGTATTATCCAGGTTATGAATGGCAGGTTGTGGGCGACAATCTGGTGTTGATTGCACTGAGTACGGCGATTGTCACCGCGGTAATTAATGGTGTGTTTGATTAAGTATTTTCGGGCTTAATTTGCTCTGTTATACCGATGAGAAGCCCGCGTTGTGCGGGCTTCTCAGTTAATAAGGAAAGCTTACAGTCCGTACAGTTTTATTTTTCGATAGAGTGTGGCAATACTGATCCCCAGTTCTGACGCGGCCTGTTTTTTGCCCTCCACACTTGATCCAAATCGCTGGATGGCATTTTCGATGGCGTCCCTTTTCGCTTGTTTCCCTTGGTTCGCCAAAAGTCGGGGGGGCTCGGTCATCGTTGTTTTTCTGCCGTCAGCCGAGGTGAGTAAATAAGGGGGCAGATGGCTGGCATTGATACCGGCAGCTTCTCCGCGCATCACAAAAATGTATTCGATGACATTGCGTAATTCACGAATGTTACCCGGCCAGTGCCAGGCATAAAGGCGGTTAATAACGTCGTCGGGCAGCTTCTGCGGTGAACGCTGGTAACTGACCGAAAATTCATCGGCAAAATATTGTGCGAGAACAGCGATATCAGCCCGACGTTCGCGCAGGGAAGGAAGTACCAGAGGGACAACATTCAGACGATAGAATAAGTCTTCGCGAAACTGATTATTCTCCACCATCGCACTAATATTTTTGTTAGTCGCGGCAATAATGCGCACATCAATATTGATGGTGTTATTAGAACCAACGCGGGTAATTGCCTTTTCCTGCAAAACCCTGAGCAGCTTGGCCTGCAGGTGCAATGGCATATCACCGATCTCATCCAGAAACAGACTGCCGCCGTTGGCCAGTTCAAATTTCCCCATTCGTCCTTTGGGGTCTGCACCGCTAAATGCACCACGCACGTAGCCAAACAGTTCGCTTTCCAGGAGTTGCTCGGGGATTGCCGCGCAGTTAATTGTCACGAAAGGGGCGGCTTTGCGTGGGCTGTTTTGGTGAATGGCAAATGCCACGACCTCTTTACCCGAGCCGCTTTCCCCGGTGATGAGCACGCTGGCATAGCTTTTGGCAATTTTGCCAATGGTGCTTCTGAGCTGTTCCATTGAAGAAGAGTGACCAATCAGCCGCACCTGCGCGTCTGATTCATAAGGGGATGGGGTAAGGGTACTCAGGTAGTCGTATGCATCACGAAAGATGACCATAGTTAAGCGATCGTTATCCAGCGAGGAGAGCGAAATTTGTTTGCACAGTACATGGTGTTTCTGGCCTTCAAGCGTCAGCCACGCTTCTTCATCGCCATACAAGCTGTCCCCGGTTATTTCAATAGTAAGCGGTAATCCCTGAACCTCGCGGTTAAGAATACGATCGGCTGAGTGATTGGCATGCCAGATAAGACCATTGCCATCAATTGCCACAACGCCGCGGTCCATGGCATCTATCAGACGTCGAAATGCGCCGAGCGTTTCCTGCGCACGTAAACGCTCCAGACATTCAAATACCTTACTGGAGATCATCACCGCGATTTGCTCAATAAAAGTGACAAATTTATCAATCTGGCTCAGTAACGTGTCACGCTGCGTCTGGGTTGAGCAAATAATGCCGATTACTCCAATCACGCGGTTGTTGAGAAAAATAGGTGCGTTCAAATCGAGCATTTCAGAACAGTAGCGGTGTTTTTCACATAACTGACAAAGCGGATGTTCGCCGGGGTTTTTGATAAGAACCGTTTCTCTGACCTGCAAAACGTGGCGGTAGATGTAGCCATTTTTTGCCACGTTCTCATTGAGCATATGCCGGTATTTACCGGTACCAGCGATGCGCATTAAAGATTCATCGATGATTTCAACGTCCGTACCGGTTATGCCAGAAATCGCGTCGGCATAATTGCATATATCATCCTGAATATTGCTGAGTACTGAAATCATGGTACTTCTCCGGCAGTGTGTCGTATTTCTCAAAGAAAATGATAAATAGGCGAACCACTACGGAAATGATTTGCGAAAAATCAATCTACTGCTTTGTTTTATTATGTTTTTTCTGTTTTATCTTCCTCGATCACACTATTTATCAACAGTGAGAATTTCTCAAATTCAGGCGATAAACTGACGCTGTAGTATTTTTAGTATCAATCATGGTGTTGCTTTAATCACTTGAAAATAAAGTCTTTATTAAAATATTTCTAAGATTTTACTCAAGACATAAAAAACTGGTAAGCATTTTGCTCTATTGGGAATACCGATAGCGTAAATATCTCTGTATTACCTTAACTACAGGGAATGAAATACCAGGACAATGAGGTTTTATGATGCAGGAAAACTTATCATTTTTTATCAACCAGACACCGTTTACCGAACATCCGAGCGCGCCGCTGGCACCGTTTAGTCGCCAGGAACTGGTAAAAGCGTTGAATTTTCATCGGTCTATTCCGGGCTATGCGCCGACGCCGTTATATGCGCTGCCGGCTCTTGCACAAAGGCTGGGTGTTAAAAATATCTATCTCAAGGATGAGTCTCAACGTTTTGGCCTGAAAGCCTTCAAAGCGTTGGGCGGGTCCTATGCGATGGCTTGCCATATCGCTGAATTAGTCGGCAAGGATATCAGTGACCTGCCGTTTGACGTGATGACCAGCGAAGAGGTGCGCCGCGATCTACAAACCGTTACGTTTGCCACCACCACTGATGGTAACCACGGTCGCGGCGTGGCATGGATGGCGCGTCAACTGAAGCAAAAAGCGGTGGTTTACATGCCTAAAGGCTCTTCGCAGCAGCGTCTGACGTCCATCCGTAATGAAGGCGCTACCGCTGAAATCGTCGATATGAACTATGACGATGCGGTGCGTATGACCGCGGAACAGGCACAAAAACATGGCTGGATTGTGGTGCAGGATACTGCCTGGGAAGGATATGAAAAAATCCCGCAGTGGATTATGCAGGGTTACGGCACGCTAATGCTGGAAGCGATAGATCAACTGCATCAGGTTGCACCGACGCATATTTTTGTTCAGGCAGGCGTTGGTTCGTTTGCTGGAATGGTTCAGGGAATGGTGACGGCAGCCTGGGGGGAAAATCGTCCAAAAGTGATTGTCGCCGAGGCATTGATTGCCGATTGTCTTTACCGCTCCGCACGTTCTAAAGAGGGGGATGCGATCGCGGTGGGCGGTGATTTACTCACCGTGATGGCTGGTCTCGCCTGCGGTGAGGCAAATAGTATCGGCTGGAAACTGCTGCGTGATTATGCCAACGCATTTGCCTCCTGCCCTGATGAAGTTGCGGCGCTGGGTATGCGCATGCTGGGTAATCCGCTGGCGGGCGATCCGCAGATCGTATCTGGCGAGTCAGGTGCGGTCACTACCGGCCTGCTGGCGCTGCTGATGACATCGCCTGAACTGGCGCATACGCGTGAACAATTGGGGCTGGATGTGCATTCCCGGGTGTTGCTGATCAGCACCGAGGGAGATACCGACCCGCAACAATACCTGAATATTGTCTGGGGCGGTCAGTACCCGGGCATCAACAACTCGTTTCCTGATTGTGAGAAATAACGGAGAAACCCATGTTATCTGCAAACCGTATTGATGAAGTCATTAGAAACTGTCAGGCGCTAATCCAACAAAAAAGTTATTCGGGTCAGGAAGGGGATGTGGTTAATGCCATAAAAATAATGATGCAGCATTACCAGTTTGATGACATCCATGTTGATAAGTACGGCAACATAGTTGGTGGTATTGTCGGTAATCAGCCGGGGAAAACGCTGGTTCTCGATGGACATATTGATACCGTACCGGTCAACGAAGAGAAGTGGAGCCGCAATCCGTACGGCGGCGATATCGAAGATGGCAAAATTTATGGTCGCGGCACAACTGACATGAAAGGTGCCGTGGCGGCGATGATCTCCGCCGTGGGTTTTTTTGGTCAGGACAATCAACGTAATTTCGCCGGCAAAATCTACGTTGCCTGTATTGTGCATGAAGAGTGCTTTGAAGGCATTGCCGCTCGGCTGGTCAGCGAGCGCTATAAGCCGGATTACGTGATTATCGGTGAAGCTTCCGAGTTAAACCTGAAAATTGGTCAGCGTGGCCGCGCTGAAATTGTGGTCGAAACGTTCGGTAAACCTGCGCACTCCGCCAACCCGCAGGCAGGAATTAACGCGGTGTACAAAATGGCGCAATTGATCGACAAAATTCGCACAATTACACCGCCAACGCACCCAATTCTGGGGCCAGGCATCCTTGAACTTACCGACATTAAATCTTCGCCGTACCCAGGAGCTTCGGTCGTGCCAGATTACTGTCGCGCAACCTACGATCGTCGTTTGCTGGTGGGTGAAACCAAAGAAAGCGTTATTGCCCCACTGGAAAATGCGCTCGCGGAACTTACCGCACAGGATCCACAGTTTAAAGCCTGTGTTTCCTACGCGGTGGGTCAGGAGTCTTGCTATACCGGTGCCACGATTGAGGGCGAGCGCTTCTTCCCGGGTTGGGTGTATGACGAGTCCGACGAATTCGTGCAGGCCGCTCTGGCTGGCATTCGCGAGGCCGGGTTTAATCCAACTATCACGCAGTACTCATTTTGTACCAACGGCAGCCACTATGCGGGAGAAGCGGGAATCAAAACCATCGGCTTTGGTCCTTCGCGGGAAAATCTGGCCCACACCATTGATGAGTATATTGAGATCGAGCAGTTAACCGGCTCGGCCAGCGGCTATTACAGCATCATCCAGACACTCTATCGCCAATAACAATAAAGAAACCACCTCTTACCTTACAAGCGGTGTCGTAAATCGACATCGCTATGGAGAATAACGATGAAAACCATTTTCAAAAACGGAAATGTAATCGATGGGACGGGCTGCGACGGCAGAATTGCCGATGTGATGGTTGATGAAGGACGTATTGTCGCAATCGGCAAAATTGATGTTGGCGTTAATGATCAGGTTATTGATGCAACAGGTAAAATTATTTGTCCCGGTTTTATTGATACTCATACGCACTCTGACCTTTCGGCCATTATTAACCCCGCACTGTCGGCAAAAATTCGCCAGGGTATTACCACCGAGTTATTAGGGCAGGATGGTGTTGCTTTGGCACCGTTGCCTGAAGAATACATTCCGGCCTGGCGTAAAAATATCGCTGGCCTGGATGGCGATACTGACAAAATAGACTGGAAATATAAAAATACTGACGGTTACCTCAATCTGCTGGCATCGCGTCATCCGGCGACAAACCTTGCGTATTTAGTGCCACATGGCAACGTGCGTATGGAAGCCATGGGTCTGGATGGTCGTCCTTCCACCCGTGAAGATGTGGCGAAGATGTGCGAAGTCCTGGAACGGGAATTAAAAGCCGGAGCATTTGGTCTTTCAACTGGGCTTATCTATATGCCTTGCGCCTTTGGTGATACCGCCGAAATGATTGAACTATGCAAAGTGACGGCGAAATATGACGGGATCTTTGTGGTGCATCAGCGCAGTGAAGCGGACGATATTATCAACTCCACACAGGAGCTGATTGATATCGCCACAGCTACTGGCGTCTGGCTGCATATTTCGCATATGAAGGTTTGCGGTAAGAAAAACTGGGGGCTGATTGACCAGATGCTGGGCATGCTGGAACAGGCGCAGGAAGCCGGGATTCGTATCTCTTTCGACCAGTATCCCTACGTGGCGGGCAGCACGATGCTCGGCGTGATCCTACCGCCGTGGGCCCATTCGGGTGGAACGGACAAATTGCTTGAGCGCCTGGCCTCGCCTGAACTGCGCGCCAAAATGATTGACGATATTCAGCAAGGCATTCCCGGCTGGGATAACTTTATCGATTTTGCCGGGTTGGATCAGATTTTTGTCACCAGCGTGAAAACGGCAAAAAACCAGGATGCCGTCGGTCTGAACCTTGTGCAACTGGGGGAGCTACGCGGAAAAGATCCCTACAACGCCACCTTCGATCTGCTGTTTGAAGAAGAAAACGCCGTGGGGATGGTCGACTTTTACGGTACTGAAGAACATGTGATTAAGTTCCTTTGCCGCCCGGAGCAAAACGTTTGTACCGACGGTTTAATGGGTGCTGGCAAACCGCACCCGCGCGTTTTTGGCGCATTCCCTCGCGTGCTCGGTAAATATGTGCGTGAAGAGGGATGTCTGAGCTGGGAGGCGGCAATCCGTAAGATGACGGGTAAACCTGCGGAGGTATTAGGCCTGCAGGATCGCGGACTGCTGAAGGTGGGGTACGCGGCGGATATTGTGATGTTCGATCCGAACACCATTGCTGATAAGGGTACCTTTGTTGAACCTAATCAATATCCGGAAGGGATTGAAATTGTCATGGTTAATGGACGCATAGCCTTAATCAATGGCACTGAAAGTTATGCCTGTAGCGGTACGGTTATTAGAAAACAATATTAATAAATAACGCTAAACACGCATTGATTTATCGCGACCATTTATGGCCGCGGTAGATCACTACACCCTAAGGACATCACAATGAACCTACAAACATCTTTACCTTCAGGTAAACCAAAGACCTGGAAAGCAAGATATACCGTCCTGACATTGATCTGGCTGGCGTGGCTGCTCTCTTTTCTCGACAGAATGGTGATGAGCGTCTCGCTCCCTTATATCGGCAAAGATTTAAATCTGGATACGACCCAACAAGGGTTAATTATTAGCGCCTTTTTTATTGGTTATGCTGCGTTTCAAATTCCCGGCGGTTTGCTGGCGGATAAGTTTGGCTCGCGCAAAATCATGGCCATCGGTATTGCCTGGTGGTCTGTTTTCACCAGCTTGACCGGCGCCGTATTGACGCTGCCATTGATGCTGGCCGTTCGCTTCTTCTTTGGTGTTGGTGAAGGTTGCTTCCCATCGGCGTCGTGGAAGATGATATCGACCTATTTCCCGTCGAAAGAGCGTGGCCGCGCCACAGCGATTCAGTCGACGGTAAACACCTTAGGCCCAGCGCTGGCAGTAGTTGTAGCGGCAAGTATAATCGGGGCTTTTGGCTGGCACATGGTCTTTATCGTGCTGGGTATTCCGGGTCTGTTTATTGCGGCGGGCATCTACTTATTTACTCGTGATAACCCGAAAGATCACCCTGCCATTACGCAGCAGGATCTAGCGGAGCTGGCTGCTGACGAACAGGGGAGCCTACAAAACACCAGCGGTATCGCGTTTAAAGATGTGTTGAAAATGCCGGTGCTCTGGCAAATGGCAAGTATTTGGTTTTTGTTTGATATCACCTTCTGGGGGTTTTCAACCTGGCTGCCTAGCTACCTGATCACCGTTCGTGAGTTTTCTCTGGCAAAAACCGGTGTTATGGCGGCTATTCCTTTCCTGTTTGGCGCAGGTGGAACATTATTGGGCGGCTATTGCTCAGATAAATTTAAACCCCAGCGTAAAACGTTGTATGTCGTGACCTCGGTTATTGCTGCGGGTTTCCTGTATCTGACTTTCAGCGTGAGCAGTGCAGATATGGCAGTGGTGTATCAGTGTATTTCAGCCCTGTTCATGTTCTTCGCCATGGCGACATTCTGGGGCATTCTGATGGATACCATTCCCAGCAACATTATGGGACGGGCATCCGGTATCGTTAACTTTGGTGGGCAGATGGCGGGCGTTGTTTCTGCTCCGATCATCGGCTGGCTGATTCAAAGCAGCGGCGGAAGTTATAACAGTGCTTTTATCTTTATGATTGCCGCGCTGTTGTGTTCTGCCGTCGTTACGCTGACCGTGAAAAGCTCGCATGCAATAGGGGCATTGCCCAGTAAAGCCTGATTAATAGCGGCCTCCCTGTGGCACTGCTGTTCCAGAGCCGCAGGGAGTTTCTCTCTAAATTCAGCAGGTTTTCTCTATATTTGGTCGGGTATAAAATTGATTTTTAGATGGCTATTTTTCATATACGCCCCCGCAGTTCTGATGAACAATATTCCGACTATATGTTCCTGGTCATTAAGAATAAATTATAATAAATGAGCGATTTGTCCTACACGTGT
Organism: Citrobacter meridianamericanus; assembly: GCF_041320245.1. Classification (NCBI taxonomy): domain Bacteria; kingdom Pseudomonadati; phylum Pseudomonadota; class Gammaproteobacteria; order Enterobacterales; family Enterobacteriaceae; genus Citrobacter; species Citrobacter meridianamericanus. The sequence goes on from NZ_CP101036.1 coordinate 1,326,146, forward strand.
AAGAATATTCCTTTATATTGTGTTAATAGTTTGATATTTAGATAGGTTCAAGGTTTAAAATTTGTAAATTACAGTGTTGCGTTTATGCCTTGATCTTCGTTTTTATAAAAAAATGAATAAAACAGACGAGTAATTATGTTAGGATTTACCTGAAAAAGCCTTATTTTCATAAATCATAACGTTGAAGGCACACCTGCTCTATAGCCATCGCCTCTCTTTATTTATCGGGATTCTTACACGCAATGAACGCGATAATCGTTGACGATCACCCATTAGCTCGCATAGCCATCCGCAATTTGCTCGACACTAATGGTATTACCGTAACCACCGAGCTTGACAGCGGGGAGCAAGTGGTTCAAACCGTTGAAAAAATGAAGCCTGAACTGCTGATTATTGATGTGGATATTCCGGGGATCAGCGGCCTCGAAGTACTGGAGCAACTGCGAAAGCGACACTATGCTGGTGTAATCATTATCATTTCAGCCAAAAATGAATTTTTTTACGGCAAACGTAGCGCCGAATATGGCGCTAACGGATTTGTGAGTAAAAAAGAAGGTATGAATAATATTCTCGCCGCAATCGAAGCAGCAAAAAATGGCTATAGCTATTTCCCCTTTTCCCTTGAGCATTTCACTGGTTCATCTGTTAGCGAGCAGGATAAGCTTGATACGTTGTCAACCCAGGAAATGAGAGTGTTGCGCTATATTCTTAACGGTATGGATTACAGCACTATTGCCAGCAAAATGAACATCAGTAATAAAACAGTAAGCACCTATAAAAGTCGTTTAATGGAAAAATTAGATTGCTCATCATTAATGGAAATTTATGATTATGCGCAGAGAAATAAAATAGGATAGAGTAATGCTGGCACGCTTGTTTATTTTTTTGATGGTCATATTTACCATCGGGTTGTCTACGGGTGTAAGCTCGGCTCGGCAAGTTGAGCTAAAAAGTAACTATAATACCTCAGTACAGAATATCAGCTTGAACAAGGAAGAAACAAACTGGTTAGCGCATAAGAAAACCTTGGTTGTTGGCACCTGGTTACCGGAAGTTTCCCCCATTGTTTATCAAAATAGCGGTGAATATTATCGGGGAGTCAACGCAGACTATCTGGCGCTGATGCAAAAGATTCTCAATCTAAAAATTGTTATAAAGCAGTATGATAATGAGAAAGAAGCGTTGGCCGCACTTGCCAGTAACGACGTTGATACGTTGATAACCCAGCTTTCAAGGCGCCAGGAGATCGGCGGGCATTTATTGCGTACTTCTGCCTTGCTGACGACGTGGCCGACGTTGGTGACTTCGCTAAAAAACACCATGCTGCCGCTGACCTCCGGGCATCAGGTTAGCGTCGCGTGTGTGCGAGATTGTCCTTTTCTTGATGTTATCCAGGATGCTTTTCCTGAGGCTAAAGTTTCATTCTACGACGACGAATATCAGGCTATGGCGTCGGTAGTAAATGATGAGAACCAATATTATATTGGTAACAATATCACCAGCAGTCATTGTATCTCACGATATTTTTCGCAATCACTGGTTATTACGCACTACTTTGATCAGCAAGAACAATATAATTATTTTGTAGTAAAGGAAGACCAGCCGGTATTAAGAACTATTCTTGATAGTTTCATTACGTCAATCAGTAATGAAATCCATATGCAGGTCATGCAGAACTGGCTGAACCGCGGTAACCTTGCTTATCTGAATGCGCCTATTCCTTTCACTCATCAGGAAAAAGCGTGGCTGGAGAAAAAACACACTATTCGTATTTTGATCAACCCAGACTACCCACCGTATACTCTGGTCGATCGCAGCGGGGAGCTTCGCGGTATTCTTGGTGATTTGCTGAATATTGTTCATCTGCAAACGGGTCTCGATTTTGAACCTATTTTAGCTGATTCCAAAAGCGAACAGATGAAAATAATTAGCGGTGAAGACTGGGATATGTATCCCACCATTACGCTGACTACGCAAAATCAGCGAAATTCTACCTTTAGCGATCCGCTGATGAATGTTGCATTTGTGATGATCACTTCCCGCGAGGAAGCAGCCGACTCGCTACTGAATAAACCGATCCGTATTGCGTTGCCCGCCGGACATGCATTGGAAAGTGATTTGAGACAACGCTATCCCCAGGCCACCTGGGTGGATGCTGATACAGGCAGCGTCGCGATGTCTATGCTCAGGGAGGGTAAGGTTGACGCGGCGATCGCTACCGAATTGTCGGCAAGGTACATGGTCGATCATTACTACCAGAAAAATATGCACTTTTTTAGGCTTCCGGATATGCCTGGCGCCTCCGTGAGCTTTGCAGTTTCTCCCCGCGAGCCCATGTTGAAGTCTGTTATGGATAAAGCGCTCCAGGCCATTCCGCCGCGTGAGATTTTGCAGATGACGGAGAAGTGGTCGAAAATTTCTTATACGCAGGTCGATATCTGGAGTCGATATAGCAAACAGTTCTATCAACTGGTGGTGTTTGCGCTTTTGCTGATAGCGGTTAGCCTGATCTGGGGGATTTCACTCTCTCGTGAGGTAAATAAAAGAAAACAATCTCAGCGGCTATTGGAAGAACAACTTCATCTCAAAGAGGCTTTATCTCAAGAGCTGGAGATCGAAAAGAACAAAGCGATTGAAGCGACCAAAGCCAAAAGCCGTTTTCTTGCGAGCATGAGCCATGAATTGCGTACCCCAGTAAGCTCTATTGTTGGCTTTCTGGAATTACTGTCGAGTTCAGAACTCAGTCCGGCGCAGCGAAAAGAGGCGATTGCCCTTACCGGGGCGACGGCTCAGTCCTTGCTTGGGCTGATCGGTAAGATTCTGGACGTGGATAAGATTGAGTCTGGTAAATACCAGGTTGTTCCTCAATGGACGGATCTCTCACAGCTCCTTGCATTGCAGTGCCACTCTTTTGATGCTTTAGCCAGACAAAAAGGCATAACGCTTGCTTGCACGAGCCAATTGCCGGCAAACGAGCGGGTATTTGTCGACCAACAGGCTTTGCGGCAAATTATTACCAACCTCGTGGGCAATGCGCTGAAGTTTACCGAACAGGGGAGTATTCATGTGACGGCCCGTTTGACGCCTGACGAGGAGAATCACGGTACCCTGATCATCACCATTAGCGACACAGGTTGCGGGATTAGCGAAGAGGAGCAGGCTGGGCTGTTTCATCGTTACGCTCAAGGGTGTTCCGGACGTCAGCAAACGGGGTCTGGTCTGGGATTATTTATCTGCAAAGAGCTGGTGACGCTGATGGGCGGCACGCTGGAGCTGATGAGTATCCCGTCGCAAGGAACCACGTTTACCATAACGCTGCCGGTCGAGACTGCCCGCCAGTCGGTTGTACCGGATGGCGACACGCCAGGTACTCTGTTGCCGCTGCCGTGTCTGTCTATTTTGATAGCCGATGACAACCCAACTAATCGCCTGCTGCTTAAGCGACAGCTGAACACCATTGGTTACAGTGTGGATGAAGCCTGTGATGGTGAGGAAGCTGAAGCCAAACTGGCTAAAAAATCATACGATCTGTTGATAACTGATGTGAATATGCCGAAGAAGGACGGGTTTGATCTCGCGGCTTCGCTACGTCAGCAGCAGCCCCATTTACAAATCTGGGGGCTGACGGCAAGTGCACTTCCGCAGTCTCGCGATCGATGTCTGCAAAACGGAATGAATTTATGTCTGTTTAAGCCCGTGTCTATTCAGACCCTGACGCATGAATTGAGTAAAATCGAAACCGGTTATTCGTCTCCTGGTGCAATCCGACATCTGAAATTCAATGTCTTGACGGAAAATACCGGCGGCGATCGCACGTTAATGAACGAGATACTCGAAACATTTCGTGAGGCCACGCTCAGCGATTTACAGGCGGCAGAGAAAGCCGTTAGGGAAGATGAACCTCAGCTGTTTTTGCGCGCCCTGCACCGGCTGCATGGTTCAGCGCAAATTCTGGGGATTACCGCGCTTCAGACGCTATGCAAACCTTTTGAATCTATGCGACATGAGGATATTCCTCTGGCGGTATGTCAGGAAGCATTACAAAAGATTGTTGCTGTGATGCGGGAAATTGAGATTGAGATCGACAGTCTGATTAGCCATTAACCCTCCCGCTCGGGTAGCCGTAGCTGCCCGGGCAGGAGAGAAAGTCCTGGTTCAACACGCCGTAGTGCTGAGTATTACTGGCCTGCGCCCAGCATCTCGCTATCGATCACAATGCCTTCTTCAGCACCCTTTAACACAAGGTTTGCTTCATAGTATTTACCTGAAGACAGCAGTTTCTGCGCGCTGGTAACGGCTTTACGCGTCTGATTCAGGGGCATCAGATATTGAGTCTGAAGTACGCTGATACCAGCCAGTTGCAAAGTATCCACTGCACCTTTCCAGTCGCCTTTGGCCATTTTGCCATTCGCTGTTTTGATAGCAGATTCTTTGGCCGGAGTAGCAATATAATCTTCTGACAGCGCAACCGTCGCATTGATGACCACGTACTGATCGTCAATCATCTTGGCTTTAGGCGCAGCCTTTACAAATTTCGCCCAGTCGTGGCTGTCACCTGCCAACAGGAAAGCGGCGTCATCTGTTAATTTTTTAGCACTGTCAGGCTGTCCATGAAACAGAGCCAGACGGGCAAGCTGAATATCACGCATCGCATTTGCACCTTGTACCGCGACCTGCATAATATCGGCAGCTTCTTTTTGTACATTTGCTGTAGCAGTTTGTGCCGGAGTGGTAGTGGTCGCTGCCATTACCGGTGCTGAACCCATCATGGTTGCTAGCAGACCCGCAAGAATAATCTTTTTCATTACTTTCTCCTGAATAAAGTTGGTATATGTCACCAAACGAAATAAGCATATTAAATAAATTAAATGAGAGGAATCAGAGCCAGGAAGGAATAATGAGCGTTTAATCTTACAGATGTCAGACGTCTGACGTGTGTAGGATTTTACGGATAACGGATTTCCTTTATTCTTATATACGAAACCTGAGTGGAAGTCTTATCATTCCATGGTAATTGATATGTATCAACTGAGTATTATTCTTTTATTTGCAGGTTACATTGCATTGCTATGTGACGGAGGATGTATGTTTGTTTTTAACCAGCGCAGCCTGAAAGCGTTCAATGAAAAAACACTATTTCACTATAAAAGACACGCCACGATCATGGCAGTGCTGTTATTGATTTGCGGCATCTGCTGCTTAATCTATCCAATCGCCGCAGGCGTTTACTTAAGCTATGCCACAGGTTTTATGTTCCTGGTGTGTGGCTTCTATTCTATTTATAGCCTGTTCAGCGCGGGTAAAAAACAGTTGAAAGCCAGATTCACTTACGCCTTTTTTGCTATGGCGTGGTTACTGTTGGGATACTGTTTCCTTGTTAATCCGGTGATTGGCATGAATTCGCTGGCAATGGTTTTTTGCTGCCTGTTTATTCTCGGCGGTATATTCCGTGTTGCTTCCGGTGTCAAAATGTTCCGCAGTCCGGGCTATGGATGGAATATCTTTATTGGTATTTTTGACCTGCTTATTGCTGGCGCGTGGCTGAATATGGATCCTGACAGATCTTATGTGTTTACCTCCATCTTTATTGGTGTGGAGATGATCTTTAGTTCTTTGGCTTTTATCAGTCTGCGCAAAAATACGACCTTGGCACAAACTGATAAACTCGCTGATAAAAATTAATGCGCCCCTGGAGTGCATTGTGAGTGTTAAAATGTGTCATCAACATCCTGATGCTAAATTGGGTGAACTGGCTGTAAATCTGCAGGATACCGGCCTGCACTATTGATTAACCGTTTTGATAGCCTGGCATTAGTTAGAATTGACAACCTCTGTACCTACCCCGGTCGTTCCCCTACAAGAAAACCAGCTATCCGCGAGAAACTCGCTGGATAGCCGGGTCCGCTAATACTCGTAGATCTCACAAGTGAAGCGCTATCCCTGGGATCTTATATCTTTATCCCAGGGATAGGGCAGGGTATCAGCGCCGTGCTTTAAATCGCGCCAGCATGTTTTCAACAAGCACAAAGAAGAGCGGAACAAAATAGATTGCCAGCACCGTTGCGGCCAGCATCCCACCGATAACACCTGTACCGACAGCATTTTGCGCGCCAGAACCCGCGCCATTGTTTATAGCCAGTGGAATAACTCCAAGAATGAAAGCCAGTGACGTCATCAAAATAGGGCGCAAGCGCATTTTGGCCGCTTCCACCGCGGCTTCAAGCGGCGTTTTCCCTTCTTTTTGCATAATCTCGACGGCGAACTCGACGATCAGAATGGCGTTTTTAGCCGACAGTCCCATGGTGGTGAGCAAGCCGACCTGGAAGTAAACATCATTGCTCAGGCCGCGCAGATCGGTTGCCAGCAACGCGCCGACCACCCCGATTGGCACAACCAGCATCACGGAAAATGGGATCGACCAGCTTTCATACAGCGCCGCCAGCGCCAGAAATACGACGATCAGCGAAATGCCGTACAGCATTGGTGCCTGGTTTGTGGACAGCGCTTCCTGATAAGACAGGCCAGTCCAGGCATAGCCGACGCCCGCGGGCAGTTTATTAATCAGCGAGGCCATAAATTTCATCGCATCACCGCTGCTTTTCCCTTCAACCGGTTGGCCCAGAATTTCCATTGCTGGCTGACCATTGTAGCGTTCAAGGCGTGGAGAGCCGTAGGTCCACTCGGTTGATGAGTACGCGGAAAGCGGCGTCATCGCGCCAGAGGCATTACGTACGTACCAGCGATTGATATTGTCCGGCAACATACGGAATGGCGTATCAGCCTGGACATACACTTTTTTAACGCGTCCCTGGTTCAGAAAATCATTGACATAGCGACTACCGAAGGCCGTGGAGAGAGTCTGATTGATATCCGCTAATGCGACGCCCATGGCTTCCGCTTTCCTTGCGTCGACGTGAATGCGGAACATCGGCGTGTCTTCAAGACCATTCGGACGCACCCCGTCGACCTCACCGGACGACTGACTGGCCAGAGCCAAAAGCTCGTTTCGAGCCTGCATCATTTTTTCATGCCCAAGGTTACCGTTATCCAGCAGCTCCATATCAAAACCTGAAGCCGTACCCAATTCTGCCACTGCGGGTAAATTAAACGGATACACGACGGCATTATTGATGGTACTTAAGGCCATCATTGCCCGTCGAATAATGGCGGTAACCGAGTTTTCTTCGCCAATGCGTTCTGACCACGGCTTCAGGCTGATAAACGCCAGGCCATTGTTTTGTCCCTGACCGCTAAAACCAAATCCGCCTACGGTAAAAACAGACGCGACGTTTTTCTGTTCTTTCGTCAGGTAGTAATCCGTTATTTCTCCAAGCACTTTGCTGGTGTTTACCATCGTTGAACCTGAGGGCAATTGCGCCGTGGTCATGAATACCCCCTGGTCTTCTTCAGGCAAAAAGGAGGTCGGCGTACGTAAAAACAGCACCATCATGCCCGCGCCAATGACTAAGTAAACGACCATGTAACGGCCCGTGCAACGTAACAGTTTTCGGGTGCTGTCCGTGTAGTGCTGAGTGCATTTCTCCATGAAATGATTGAATCGGGCAAACAGAAAATGCGTATTTGCCTGCTCGTCATCGTGTGCTTTTAACAGCATGGCACAGAGTGCTGGCGTCAGGCTCATCGCCACAAACACCGACAGCAGCATGGAGGAGATCAAGGTGATGGAAAACTGACGGAAAATTTCTCCTGTCGCGCCGCTCATAAATGCCATCGGCATAAATACGGCGGATAACACGACGGCAATACCAACCAGCGCCCTCTGGAGCTGGCCCATTGCTTTATGCGTTGCCGCTTTGGGTGACAAGTGTTCTTCGGCAATAATACGTTCTACGTTCTCAACCACCACGATAGCATCATCGACTAGCAACCCTATCGCCAGCACCATGCCAAACATTGTGAGTGTATTAATCGAGAAACCGGCGACGTCGAGAATGGCAAAGGTGCCGAGGATAACCACCGGAACGGCGATTGTGGGGATAAGCGTTGCCCGGAAGCTTTGTAAAAACAGATACATGACGAGGAACACCAGAATGATTGCCTCGATCAATGTATGAAAAACACCCTGAATTGAAATCTCGATAAACGGCGTGGTGTCATAAGGATAAACGGTTTTCATGCTGGCCGGAAACCAGGCCGATAATCGGTTCAGTTCGTGTTTGACCGCCTGAGATGTTTCCAGGGCATTGGCGCCAGCGGCAAGTTTAATCGCAATCCCGGCTGCGGGTTTGCCGTTGTAACGAGCAACCGTAGCATAATTTTCCGCGCCCAGTTCAATGCGGGCGACATCACGCAGCAAAACCTGGGAGCCATCTTGCTGAACTTTGAGGAAGATCTTGCCAAACTCATCGGTAGTTTGCAGGCGCGTCTGGACGATGATCGACGCATTTAGCTGCTGATCGGCAGCCTGTGGCATGCCCCCCAATTGTCCGCCTGAGATCTGATTGTTCTGAACTTTGAGCTGGGTAATGACGTCCTGCGGGGTGAGGTTATACTTGTCGAGTTTTTGCGGATCAAGCCATATGCGCATAGCGTATTGTGAACCGAATAGCTGCACGCTCCCCACCCCAGCAGTACGGCTTAGCGGGTCTTTAATGTTCGAGGCCACATAGTCGGCAATATCATATTGGCTCAGACTGTTATTATCAGAGATAAAGCCGGCGACCATTAAAATATTGCTGCTCGATTTATCAACGCTGATCCCTTGCTGCTGTACCTCCTGCGGCAAGGATGGCATTGCCAGTTGCAGCTTATTCTGTACCTGAACCTGCGCAATATCGGGCGATGTGCCCGTTTTGAAGGTCAGGATGATTGACGCATTACCTGCCGCATCGCTGGTGGATGACATATACATCAGGCCATCAAGACCATTCATATTCTGTTCAATCACCTGAGTCACGGAGTCTTCAACGGTCTTGGCGTCAGCCCCTGGGTAGGCGGCGCTGATGGTAATGGTCGGGGGAGCAATTTGTGGATATTGGGCGATCGGCAGATTCATTATTGCGATACCGCCGGTAAACATCATGATAATGGCAAGCACCCATGCGAAAACCGGGCGCTCAATAAAAAAGTTGGCCATGAAGAGAGTGTCCTTAATACCTGAAATATTACTGTTTTGTTACCGCATCAGGGGGGTTCAGTTTTGAAGGGAGGACCCGGGCTTTGACTCCCGGACGAATTCGTTGTAGTCCGGACACAATGACCCGATCGCCGGGACGTAGACCTGCGGTCACCAGCCATTGATTGCCAACGGCCTTCACGGCGTTTATTTCGCGCAGTTGCACCACGTTTTCCTGGTCAAGGAGAAGCACGGTGGCTTTTCCTTGCGCGTTATGCGTAACCCCTTGTTGGGGGACCATCAAAACGTTCTGCTGACTGCCTTCGTCCAGCAACGCCGTGACATACATCCCGGGTAAAATTTCACCTTCAGGATTCGGGAACACCGCGCGCAGGGTTACCGAACCAGTGGTCTCATCGACGGCGGGATCGGCAAACTCAAGCGTACCGGTATGACGATATGGTTTGCCGTTTTCCAGCATCAGCTCAACAGGAATTTTGCCCTGTTGCTGGGCGATTTTGCCGTTGGCTTTCTCTTCTTTCAGGCGTAAGAAGTCTTGTACTGACTGCGTTAAATCAACATAAATAGGATCCAAACGCTGAACGGTGACCAGTGCGTTTTGCTGGTTGGCAGTGACCAGGGCACCCACGGTCACGGATGATTTACCGCTGATGCCATCAATCGGCGAGGTGACATTGGCGTAACGAAGGTTGATGGTGGCCTGCTCAAGATCCGCTTTGGCGACAGCGACATTGGCTTGCGCTTCATTCAGCTGGGAGCGTGTTGTGTCGTAGTCCTGACGGCTGACGTAATTAGATTTAAGTAACGCTGACTGCCGATTTAATGTGAGACGCACATTATTGGCCGTCGCTAATGCCTTTGCCAGTGCGCCTTTGGCTGAATCCAGTTGCGCCTGCAGCGGAGCAGGATCAATTTGATACAGTGATGCTCCTTTACTGACTTTATCACCCTCAATAAAATTGCGTTTTATGATTATCCCGCCAACCTGAGGCCGGATTTCGGCGATCTCGAATGAAACCGCGCGGCCCGGAAGTTCACTTTTAATATTTACTGAAGAGGGCGCTAAGGTAATAACGCCGACTTCGGGCTCTATGGCGGTGTTTTTTACTGCTGGTTTATTATCGCAGGCGGTGATAATGACGCTACTAAAAAATAATGGTATCAAGAGTAAGCATTTTCTGTTCATAGTTATCCCTGAATAATGTGTAAACACAAATGTTCTTGTATTGCATGCAGGATGGGAGAGTGATCGATAAATAACAAAAGATGCTCAGGCATGAGACGACTAAAGCCCATTTTTCGCTAAAGTGCTAGCGGGTAAATTATAGGTAACAGGAAGAATTCATGTTAGCCGAAGGATCGCATTCAGTGGCATGGCGCAATAAGATAAACACGGAAGATGATAAGGATGTTTCGCCTGTATCAAATTCCGCGATAGATTAGCGCCATCTAACTACGGGGTTATTTTACGAGCTCCGGTGTAACCTCGGTTACGGTATTTGTGTAGTAGGGGCCTCCCCACATCGGTTCAGGCCAGAACGCGCCGTATCCGTAATCCCACAGGTTATAGGTGGTGTTGACAGTATCTGTTAAATGCCAAATCTGAATGCCCTGTAAATCAACTTTCACAAAGTTGTACGGGACCTTATTGATGAATCCAGGTTCTTCCCCTTGAATTGTCCCTAAAATAGTCACGAAATGGTTTCTGTAGTTTACCGGGTCGAGAAACCCTTTCTGCTGGGCAAGTATACGTCCCTGATAGTTCGCGTCTATTTGTGGTTTGGCGTAGCTGTTCAGTGGTAATACGGCGATTTCCAGTAGCGTATCTGTTTTGGTGTTAATCACATTGATGACTTTACCCCCAAAGCGAGCCTGCTGACCGGTATATAACCCGGGTTGGTTGTGCACTGAGATAAAGTTTTTTTGAATATCGGATTGATTATTACCTTTGATATTCTCAGGAATTGAAGCACATGCTGCCAGGGCGAATGTAAGGGCAATAACCAGCAACCCTTTTACTTTATTCATTTTTACTTTCCTGCTAAAAAAGACAGGCCTATAGTAAACCTTTGCCCATTATTGTCAGCACGCACATTGTTGATTGGCTAATAGTCGTATAATTGTAGCTTATGGTAATAATAGAGAGTATTTTTGGACATATTCCCGTCACGTGACGGGAATATAAAAAGACGGGCCATCAATTTGTGGACTGCCCGGTTACCCGACAGAATGACCGCGTTCATTGCTCCCGTCACCCAGGCGGTAAGCCAGCGCAACCACTAGCGACTGTACCAGACACAGCGTCGCTGACTGAGAGCGAAACGCGTCAACCTGCGCCTCTTTCACCACAAAGCAGAGATCGCTGAACGTTGCCAGCGGGCTTATCTGGCTGTCGGTTACGACTATCTGGCGCGCGCCCGCATTGGCCGCGGTTTCGCTGACCATCACCGTTTCTTCCGCATACGGCGAGAAGCTTATCGACACAACAATATCGCGCGCTTTGATGCGGTTAATTTGCTCGCGCAACATCCCACCCATACCGTCGAGCAAAATAGGGCGACATTCAAGATGGCTCAGAGCGTAGGTGAGATAGGCGGCTACGCTAAACGAACGACGCAGACCGGCGATGTAGATGGTCTCTGCTTCTGCCAGTAATTGTACGGCGCGTTCTAACATTTCAGGTTCGGCACGGGCCGCCAGCTGCTGTAGGGCCTGAGTATTCGAACGGGCGAACTCCTGCAGGATATCAAGTGGCGTTTCTGGCACGGCTTCGCTTTCCATCTCCCGGAACAGGCGCGCGCGATCGCTGTAGCTGGCAGTTTCCTCCACCAGGTTCATACGAAACAGCTGTTTCATTTCGTTGAAGCCGGTGAAGTCAAAGGCGTTGGCGAAGCGGATAAGCGTTGAGGGAGGCACTCCGGCCCGCTCGGCAATGACGGCAACCGTATCAAAAGCCACGCTATTTGTATTATCCAGCACATAGCGGGACACCTGCTGCAGCCTCTTGCTCAGTCCATCGTAGCGATCGCGGATTTGCTGCTGCAGTTCGTTCAGGCTGGTTGCTGTCGTCATTTTACCTCCTGTTGCATAGTTTTATGATTCTAAACGCAAAACCGCGTCTTTGAAATGTCACTCATTCATCCGACCGAAAAAACGAAACAAAAGCTTCAGACTTATCTCCTGCTGAAACGTTCTGCCAGTGCAGGTGAATCATGCAATTTCACTTGTTAACATAAAAACCCATCCTTGATCACATTAATCATTATTTATTTTATTTCAACTTAAAATGGAATGTTTGTTTCATATATAGTACACAGATAGCAGCGTTCAGGTAACAGTCACGTATCAACAGCGAGAGGTTAAGGATGGAGACGGTAGCGAATTTTATTCATGGCGAATGTGTCACCGGTTCAGGCCAGCGCGTTCAGGCGATCTTCAACCCGGCCACCGGCGAACAGATCCGCCAGGTGGTGATGAGTACAACACAGGAAACCGAACAGGCCATCGCGGCAGCGTATGACGCGTTCCCTGCCTGGGCGCGACACTCTCCACTAAAACGTGCGCGAGTGATGTTCCGCTTTAAGGCGCTGCTGGAAGAGAACATGGATCAGTTGGCGCGCATCATCAGTGAAGAACATGGCAAGGTGTTCTCTGACGCGGTCGGTGAATTGACGCGCGGCCTGGAGGTGGTGGAGTTTGCCTGTGGCATCCCACATCTGCAAAAGGGTGAACACTCAGCCAATGTAGGGACCGGAGTCGATAGTCATTCGCTGATGCAACCGCTCGGGGTTTGCGTGGGGATCACACCGTTTAACTTTCCGGCAATGGTGCCGATGTGGATGTTCCCCATCGCATTAGCGACCGGGAATACCTTCGTACTGAAGCCCTCGGAAAAAGATCCTTCTCTTGCATTGACGCTGGCGAAATTACTGCAAGAAGCAGGTCTGCCGGACGGTGTGTTCAACGTCGTCCAGGGCGATAAAGAGTCCGTTGATGTGCTGCTGACCGACCCGCGCGTACAGGCCGTGAGCTTCGTCGGCTCAACGCCGATTGCGGAATATATTTATCAGACGGCTTCGGCCCACGGTAAGCGTTGCCAGGCGTTGGGCGGTGCTAAAAACCATTGCATTTTAATGCCGGATGCCGACATGGATATGGCGACTAACGCCATTATGGGCGCAGCTTTCGGCGCAGCGGGAGAACGCTGCATGGCGCTTTCTGTCGTGTTGGCGGTGGGCGATAAAACGGCAGATGAGCTGTGCTCACGACTGGAAAAACAGATTGCTGCACTGCGTGTCGGGCCGGGGCTTGATCAGACGCCGGAAAACGAAATGGGGCCGCTTATTTCCTCGGCACATAGGAATAAAGTGCTCGGGTATATCGACAGTGGGGAATCTCAAGGGGCCAGCCTGCGTGTGGATGGTCGACGTTTTAGCGTCAAAGGTCATGAGCAGGGCTATTTTGTCGGGCCGACCCTGTTTGATAACGTCACCCCGGAAATGACGATCTACAAAGAAGAGATTTTCGGGCCGGTACTTTCTGTGGTGCGCGTAGCAGATTACAGCAGCGCGTTGGAACTGATTAATCGCCACGAATATGGTAATGGCACGGCGATTTTCACACGTGATGGCGGCTGTGCGCGTCGCTTCTGCGAAGAGGTTCAGGCGGGCATGGTGGGCGTTAATGTGCCTATTCCGGTGCCGATGGCGTTCCACAGTTTTGGCGGCTGGAAGCGTTCCATTTTTGGTGCGCTCAACGTTCACGGCAACGATGGCGTGCGTTTCTATACGCGGATGAAAACCGTTACCGCACGCTGGCCAGAAATGCTGCAGGACACGGGGGCCGCGTTCTCCATGCCGACGCTGGGCTGACAGGAGGGTTTATGCAAACCGAACGTATGACCATGGCTCAGGCGCTGGTCAAATTCCTTAATCAACAATATATCTGTGTCGATGGACAGGAAGCGCCTTTTGTCGAGGGTGTGGCGACCATCTTTGGTCACGGTAACGTGCTGGGTGTCGGCCAGGCGCTGGAGCAGGATCCCGGTCACCTGCAGGTGATGCAGGGCTGTAACGAACAGGGAATTGCGCATATGGCGACTGGATTCGCCAAACAGCATCGACGCCAGCGTATTTTTGCCGTCACGTCGTCGGTTGGACCGGGGGCGGCGAATATGGTGACTGCCGCGGCGACCGCGACGGCGAACCGTATTCCGCTGTTGCTGTTGCCCGGGGATGTCTATGCCAGCCGCCAGCCGGATCCGGTACTGCAACAAATTGAGCAATACCATGACCTTGGCATCAGCACGAATGACTGTTTCCGGCCTGTCTCGCGTTACTGGGATCGGATTAATCGCCCGGAGCAGTTAATGAGCGCGATGCTGAACGCGATGCGAGTGCTTACTGACCCCGCAGATACTGGAGCAGTCACTATTTGCCTGCCACAGGATGTGCAAGGGGAAGTCTGGGATTACCCGCAGAGCTTCTTTGCGCGCCGCGTGCATTTGATTGAACGTCGTCCACCCGATCCGCAGCGTCTGGCGATGGCGCGGGCGCTGATTGCCCGCAAACGTCGTCCGCTGGCGGTATGCGGCGGCGGGGTTCGCTATTCCGGTGCGCATGAGGCATTTCAAACGTTTGTTGAAACGCTGCAACTGCCATTTGCCGAAACTCAGGCCGGAAAGGGGGCGCTGGTTAGTGACCACCCACTTAACCTTGGTGGCATTGGGGTTACCGGGGGGATGGCCGCCAATCAGCTCGCGCCGAAGGCCGATCTGGTGATCGGCATCGGCACGCGTCTCACCGACTTTACCACCGGCTCGAAAGCGCTGTTTTCTCATCGGGACGTTGAATTCCTGCTGCTGAACGTGGCGGAGTTTGATGCGCTGAAGCTTGATGCTACTGCGCTTATCGCCGACGCCCGTACCGGGCTGAATGCACTAACCGAAACGTTGAAAGATTACCGCAGCGATTGGGGGAATGAGGTAGCGCAGGTGCAAGCGGCCTGGCGCGATGAGTGCCAGCGTTTGTGGGATCGCGACTGGCGTCCTGACGACGAACCTGAAGTAGCGGGGCATCTTGACGCCCAACTGGCAGAATATGGCGACACGCTTAACACCCGGTTGACCCAGACTAAGGTGCTGGGGCTTATCAATCAGCACATCGAAGACAACGCTATTGTCGTCGGCGCGGCTGGCTCGCTGCCTGGCGATTTACAGCGCATCTGGCAGGTCAAAACCCCTGACAGCTATCATCTGGAATACGGCTACTCCTGTATGGGCTATGAAATTGCGGCTGCTATTGGGGCCAGGCTGGCGAAGCCACAGCAGCCGGTTTATGCCATGGTGGGAGATGGCTCGTACATGATGCTACATTCCGAGCTGCAAACCGCCGTTCAGGAAGGGATAAAGGTGACCATTCTGCTGTTTGATAACGCCGGCTTCGGCTGTATTAATAATCTGCAGATGGGACACGGGATGGGGAGTTTCGGCACGGAAAACCGCCACCGTAACCCGCAAACCGGGCGACTGGATGGGCCTTTGGTAAAAGTCGATTTTGCCCAAAACGCGCAGAGCTACGGCTGTCGGGCGTGGCGGGTACATGATGAACAAAGCCTTCTGGCGGCGCTGGAAGCCTCCCGTGCGCATCCTGGTCCTGCGCTGCTGGATATCAAAGTCCTGCCGAAAACCATGACCCACGATTACGCCGCCTGGTGGCGCACTGGCGACGCGCAGGTGGCCGATTCGCCGTCGGTGCGCAAAGCCGCTGAGCAGACGTTTGAGCAGGTGAAAAAAGCGCGCCAGTACTGACGCAGAGTTATGCCGGATAAGCAAAGCCGCCATCCGGCAATCCTTCCCGACGAAATTTTCATTTCATTTTTCTTTTCTCTTGATCCACCGCCTCATCCACCGCCTCCTTCCTGAACGGAAGGGGGCCAATTCCTGCATCTTTCCTTATATCATGTTGTGATATTGATAACAGATTTTATCTCATTCGTCTCAAAAGTGTTAACTTGCACTCAAAAATATAATTTTCACTATTTATAAAAATGAAATAAATGTTTTATTTAAGGGGTCGTTAGTTCATCGCATTCACCAACACCGGGAGCCGTTATGTTTAACATTGCTTTACTGGGCGCTGGCCGAATTGGCCAGGTACATGCAGCTAACATTGCCAGTCACAGTGCCACCACGCTCTGGTCCGTCGTCGACCCGAATCAGGAGTTTGCCACTCGTCTTGCCACCCAGTACCAGGCCCGTCTGCAAAGTCTGGATGAGGCAATGACTGATCCAAACGTTCACGCCGTGTTGATCGCCTCCGCGACAGATACCCACGCAGACCTGATTGAACTGGCTGCTCGTCACGGCAAAGCTATCTTCTGCGAAAAGCCCGTCCACCTGGATCTGGCCCGCGTGCGCGACTGTCTGAAAGTGGTTAAAGAGTACGACGTGCCGCTGTTTATCGGCTTTAACCGCCGTTTTGACCCGCAGTTTCGCCGCGTGAAAACCGACGCACTGGCCGGGCGTATCGGTAAGCCGGAATCGCTGCTGATTATCTCCCGCGACCCGTCTCCGCCGCCTGCGGAATACGTGCGCGTCTCCGGCGGCATGTTCCGCGATATGACCATCCACGATTTTGACATGGCGCGCTTTATCATGGGCGAAGAGCCGGTGTCGGTGTATGCCCAGGGCAGTAATCTGGTGGATCCGGCGATTGGTGAGGCGGGCGATATCGACACCGCATTTATCGTTCTGAAATATGCTTCCGGCGCGATGGCGACCATCGTCAATAGCCGCCGCTCATCCTACGGCTACGACCAGCGCCTTGAGCTGCACGGCTCTGAAGGGCTGCTGTGCGCGGGCAATATTCTCGAAAACCAGGTGCAGCACTACGGCAAACAGGGCTGCAACAGCGCGCTGCCTGAACATTTCTTCCTGCAGCGTTATAAATCGGCCTATGCCGCGGAATGGGAGCACTTTGTTGCGGTACTGCGCGGCGAAGCGGTCCCGGATTGCAGCGGAGACGACGGTGAGCGTGCGCTGTATCTGGCGGATAAAGCGCTGGAGTCACTGCATAGCCAGCGTGAAGTTCTCCTCTGATTGTCATCACAACTAACCCTACACAGAGAGACATAATAATGAAAAAACTGATCTTAGCTGTCCTCATCGCCATGACATCCGGGGCAGCCATTGCTGAAAATGAGCAAATTGTTTTTAGTACGCCAAATCTGGCGATGCCATTTGAAGTTCACATGCAGCGCACGGCGGTGAAAGCCGCAAAAGAGATGGGTGTGAATTTGCAGGTTCTGGACGGGCAGGGTAGCTCGCCGAAACAGGTCGCTGACCTGGAAAACGCCATCACCCGTGGCGCACAGGGTTTTATCGTTTCACCGAACGATGTTAACGCGGTGTCCAGTGCGGTAGATGAAATTCAGGATGCGAAGCTACCCGTTGTTACTCTCGACCGCTCCGTCGATAGCCAGAAAAAAGTGCCGCACTTCGGCGCGAATAACTACAAAGGCGGCCAGGCGATTGGCGACTTTGTAAAAACCAAATTTCCTGACGGGGCGGACATTATTCTGCTGACCGGCCAGCCAGGCTCCTCCTCCAACATAGAACGTACTAAAGGTATTCGCGACAGCCTGAAGTCGGGCGGTGAAAAGTACAAGATCGTCGCCGATCAGACGGGTAACTGGATGCGTTCTGAAGGGATGCGCATTGTCGAAAGCGTGCTGCCTTCACTGCCGAAACGCCCACAGGTGATCCTCTCCGCTAACGACGACATGGCGCTGGGCGCGATTGAAGCGTTACAGGGGCAAGGTCTGAAACCGGGTGAAGTTCTGGTCACGGGCTTTGATGCTGTACCGGAAGCGCTGGCACGCGTGCGTGACGGCTGGCTGGCGGTAACGGCGGATCAGCGTCCTGGTTTTGCGGTGAAAACGGCCATGAGCCAACTGGTGAATAACGTCCGTGAGAAGACCGCAATCACCGGTGCTGACTATCCGCCAACGCTGATAACTAAAGAAAATCTGCAGCAGGCCGAGCGTATCGGTGAGGCCGGTAACTGATATGTCCAGAGCCGCTGCGTAAGTGGCGGCTCACTATGAGGAGGAGCAGACCGATGTCGCAACCCTTACTGAAAGTGACCGACCTGGCGAAAAGCTTTTCCGGCGTCTGGGCGCTAAGCAGCGCACAACTGACCGTTGGTGTGGGAGAAATCCACGCGCTGTTAGGTGAAAACGGTGCCGGAAAATCGACCCTGCTGAAAGCGCTGGCGGGCGCGCAGCCGCAAACGCGTGGGGAGATTTGGTTTAACGGCGAAACGTTGCCGGTAGAGGACTCTCCGGTCGAGCGGCAGAACAAGGGCATTATCACTATTTATCAGGAATTTAATCTGCTGCCCAACATGACCGTCGCCGAGAATATGTTCCTCGGGCGTGAACCGCGCAAGCGCAATCTGATTGTGGATGAAAAGGCGGTGAATCAGGAAGCGCAGGTGATTCTGGATTATTTGCAACTGAACGTTGCGCCAACCACTGCCGTGGCCCGACTGAGTGTGGCACAGCAGCAAATGGTGGAAATTGCGCGGGCGCTGACGTTGAACGCAAAGCTTATCATCATGGACGAACCTTCCGCCGCGCTGAGCGACAGCGAAGTAGAAAGTCTGCACCGGGTGGTGCGGGAACTTAAAGGGCGGGGCGTGAGCATTATCTATGTCACCCATCGTCTGCATGAAGTCTTTCAACTTTGCGACCAGTTTACCGTTTTCCAGGATGGACGTTTTACCGGCAATGGTGCGGTTGCACAGACCACTGTAGAACAGCTGATTCGCCTGATGGTGGGGCGTGATGTGGCCTTTAATCGCCGCCCGGCCAGTGAAACTCACCATCAAGATAAACCTGTGCGTCTGGCGGTAAAGGGACTCAGCCGTGAAAAGCCGCCGTTGGATCCGCATGGCATCGCGCTACACGACATTAGTTTCCACGTTCATGCCGGAGAAGTATTAGGCATCGCCGGGCTGGTTGGTGCCGGGCGCACTGAAGTGGCCCGCTGCCTGTTTGGCGCCGACGGGTTTACCTCCGGTAGCTTTGAGCTTGATGGCGTGCCATATCAGCCGCGCGATCCGCTGTTTGCGCTGGATCAGGGGCTGGCGCTGGTGCCGGAAGATCGTAAAAAAGAGGGCGCGGTGTTGGGGTTGTCGATCCGCGACAACCTGTCGCTTTCCAGCCTGTCATCACTGCTGCAGTGGCGCTGGTTTGTGAATACCCGCAAAGAGGATGCCCTGATCGAGTCTTACCGTCAGGCGCTGCAGATCAAAATGGTCAACAGCGCGCAGGAGGTACGCAAGCTCTCTGGTGGCAACCAGCAAAAGGTGATCCTCGCGCGCTGCATGGCACTTAATCCGCGGGTGCTGATTGTCGATGAGCCGACGCGTGGCATCGATGTTGGTACCAAATCAGAAGTCCATCAGGTGTTGTTTGATATGGCGAAGAAGGGCGTGGCGGTGATCGTGATCTCCTCCGATCTGCCTGAAGTCATGGCGGTTTCCGATCGGATCATCACGCTGAGTGAAGGCCGGGTGACTGGCGAGATCCATGGCGATGACGCCAATGAAGAGCGGTTAATGACGATGATGGCCATCAACCACAACGCCCTGAATGCGGCATAACGGAGTGATTCATGACGCAGATTATTTCTAAAACGCAGGTTCCAGCCAAACGCGGCGGACGTCTCGATCCTATAGCCTTTTTTGAGCGCTTTGGGGTACTGATTTTCATGATCCTGCTGCTGATTTTCTTTCAGTTGCAGAACAGCAATTTTCTTTCTGAACGCAATATTTTCAACATCCTGACCGAAGTCTCCATCTACGGGATCATGGCTGTCGGTATGACGTTTGTCATTCTGACCGCCGGAATCGATCTGTCGGTAGGCTCCATCCTGGCAGTCTGCGCCATGACCGCCGCGTATGTGATTAAGGGCGACAACTTCACCACCGTCGATCCGAACGCCTGGGGCGGCATGAGCTGGCTGATTGGCCTTGGGATCTGTATGGCGATGGGCACCGCGATTGGTTTCCTGCATGGCCTCGGCGTGACCCGCCTGCGTCTGCCGCCGTTTATCGTCACCCTCGGCGGGATGACCATCTGGCGCGGCCTGACGCTGGTCATTAACGACGGCGCGCCGATTGCCGGGTTCGACGCGGGTTACCGCTGGTGGGGGCGTGGTGAACTGCTCGGCATTTCCATTCCGATCTGGATCTTCGCTTTGGTGGCGGTGGGTGGTTATCTGGCGCTGCATAAAACCCGTTGGGGGCGCTTCGTGTACGCCATCGGCGGCAACCCGGAGGCGGCGCGCCTGGCCGGGGTCAACGTCAAGCGCGTGTTGGTCAGCGTCTACGTGCTGATTGGCTGTCTGGCGGGGCTGGCGGGCTTCATCCTCAGTGCGCGTTTGGGCAGTGCGGAAGCGGTCGCCGGGATCTCGTTTGAGCTGCGCGTCATCGCTTCCGTGGTGATTGGCGGCACGTCGCTGATGGGGGGCTACGGACGCATCGGTGGCACCATTATCGGCTCGATCATCATGGGCATCCTGATTAACGGCCTGGTGCTGATGAACGTCTCGGCTTATTACCAACAAATTATAACCGGCTTAATTATCGTTCTGGCGGTGGCGTTCGATACCTACGCCAAGAGCCGTCGCGGCGCACTGTGAGGATCACGATGAAAGAAGTTCGTATTGGACTAATTGGCACCGGGTATATCGGCAAGGCGCATGCCATCGCCTATGCCCAAGCCCCGACGGTGTTCAACCTGCGCGGCAAACTGGTGCGCGAAATGGTGGCGGAAGTCACGCCGGAGCTGGCGGCCGAACGGGCGCAGGCCTTTGGCTTCAATCGCTCAACCGGAGACTGGCGTGCGCTGGTGGCCGACCCGGCCATTGACGTGGTTGATATTTGTTCGCCTAACCATCTGCATAAAGAGATGGCGCTGGAGGCGATCCGTCACGGCAAGCACGTCTACTCGGAGAAGCCGCTGGCGCTGAACGCCCATGACGCGCGTGAAATGGTGGAGGCGGCACAACGGGCCGGAGTGAAAACGCTGGTGGGTTTCAACTACATGAAGAACCCGACCGCGCAGCTGGCGAAAGAGATCATTGAGCGCGGCGAAATTGGCGAGGTGATCCATTTCTACGGTACCCACAACGAAGACTATATGGCCGACCCGCTTTCGCCGATCCACTGGCACTGTTTTAAAGAAACGGCGGGTCTGGGCGCGCTGGGCGATCTCGCGGCGCATATCGTCAATATGGCCCAGTATCTGGTGGGGGATATCGAGCAGGTCTGCGGTGACCTGAAGATCGTGGTCCCGGCACGTCCGGCGAAGGCGGGTTCGGCAGAGATGATTGCCGTCGAAAACGAGGATCAGGCCCACGCGATGGTGCGTTTTGCGGGCGGGGCGCAGGGCGTCATTGAAACCTCCCGCGTCGCCTGCGGCCGCAAGATGGGGCTGTCATATGTCATCACCGGGACGAAAGGTGCCATCAGTTTCACTCAGGAGCGCATGGCCGAGCTGAAGCTCTATCTGCATGACGACCCGGTGAACCGTCAGGGATTCCGCACGCTGCTCGTCGGCCCGGCTCACCCGGACTACGGTGCGTTCTGCATGGGGGCAGGCCATGGGATTGGCTTTAACGATCAAAAAACCGTGGAAGTGCGCGATCTGGTGGACGGCATTGCCGCCGATGCGCCGATGTGGCCGGACTTCGAAGAGGGCTGGAAGGTGTCGCGTGTGCTTGACGCCATCGCACTCTCGCACCTGGAAGGCCGCTGGCTGAACGTGAACGACATTGTCTGAAGAGGGTTCAACGTGGAAAAGCAGTTTGATGTGATATGCATGGGCCGCGTGGCGGTTGACCTCTACAGTCAGCAGATTGGCGCACGCCTGGAAGATGTGTCGAGCTTTGCCAAATACCTTGGCGGTTCGTCGGGCAATGTGGCGTACGGCACGGCGCGCCAGGGATTGCGTTCTTCAATGTTGGCGCGGGTTGGCGACGAACATATGGGGCGTTTTCTGCGGGAAGAGTTAAACCAGGTGGGCTGTGACACCAGCCATCTGATTACCGATAAAGACCGCCTGACGGCGCTGGTGCTACTCGGCATTAAAGACCGGGATACCTTTCCTCTGATTTTTTACCGTGATAACTGCGCGGATATGGCGATTACTGCCAGCGATGTTGATGAACAGTACATCGCGTCTGCCCGCTGTCTTGCCATCACCGGAACCCATCTTTCTCATCCCCAGACCCGCGAGGCGGTGCTGACGGCGCTGGGTTATGCCCGCCGCCACGGCGTGCGCACGGTGCTGGATATCGACTACCGTCCGGTGTTATGGGGGTTAACGTCCTTAGGCGACGGCGAAACGCGTTTTATCGCCGCTGAGCAGGTGACGCGTCAATTGCAGGATGTGCTGCACCTGTTCGACGTCATCGTCGGCACCGAGGAGGAGTTTCATATCGCGGGCGGCAGCACTGAAACGCTGCAGGCGCTGGAGAAGGTGCGTGGTGTGAGTCAGGCTACGCTGGTCTGCAAACGCGGCGCGCTCGGCTGCTCGGTGTATATCGATGCCATCCCACCCCGGCTGGACGATGGCCTGACGGTGACCGGCGTGCGCGTCGAGGTGCTTAACGTGCTTGGCGCAGGGGATGCGTTTATGTCCGGCCTGCTGCGGGGCTACCTGAACGATGAGGGCTGGGAGCAGGCGTGCCGCTATGCCAATGCCTGCGGCGCGCTGGTAGTGTCGCGCCATGGCTGTGCCCCGGCGATGCCGAGCAAAATCGAGCTGGATGATTATCTCTCCCGCGCCGCACTCGTTCCGCGTCCGGATCTTGACCCGCGTCTAAACCATCTGCACCGCGTCACTACCCGTCGCCGCGAATGGCCGGAACTGTGTGTGATGGCCTTCGATCACCGCAGTCAGCTTGAGGAGATGGCGCTGCAGTGCGGCTCGTCTCTGAAACGTATTCCGGCGCTGAAGCAGCTGATCCTGCAGGCCAGCCGCGAGGCGGCCAACAGCGCCGGGCTGGAGGGTAAGGCCGGGCTGCTGTGCGACGGTACGTTTGGTCAGGATGCGCTGAATGCGATAACCGGAGAGGGCTGGTGGATAGGTCGCCCTATCGAACTGCCGGGTTCGCGCCCGCTGGAGATGGAACACGGCAATATAGGTTCGCAGCTCATCAGCTGGCCGCAGGAGCATGTGGTGAAGTGTCTGGTCTTTTTCCATCCGGAAGATGCCCATGCGCTGCGTCTGGAGCAAGAACAGAAAATTGCCGAGGTGTACCACGCCTGCTGCCAGTCCGGGCATGAGCTGCTGCTGGAGGTGATATTGCCCGCCAGCATGCCGCGCAGCGACGATCTCTACCTGCGTGCCATCTCCCGTTTCTACAACCTGGGGATTTCCCCCGACTGGTGGAAACTGCCACCGCTCTCGGCCAGCGGCTGGACGGCGCTGAGTGAAATTATCGCGCGCCGTGACCCACACTGCCGTGGGGTGGTGATCCTCGGTCTGGATGCCCCGGCAGAGCAACTGCGCGCCGACTTCAAAGCCGCTGCAGGACAAACGCTGGTCAAGGGTTTCGCCGTGGGACGTACGCTGTTTGGCGACGCCTCTCGCGCGTGGTTGAAACACGATATTGATGATGCGCAGCTGGTGGCGCGCATTAAGGATAACTACCTGCAGCTTATCGCCTGGTGGCGCGAGCGCGGACAAGCATAATTCAGGAGAAGATAATGACGGTACAATTAGGTATTAATCCACTGACATGGACGAATGACGATCTGCCTTCTCTGGGCGCCGAGACCTCGCTGGATACTTGTCTGAGCGAAGGCAAAGAGGCCGGGTTTGCTGGTTTCGAACTGGGCAATAAATTCCCGCGCGAGGCGCGACTGCTCGGCCCCATTTTGCAGCGCCACGAGCTGCAACTGGTTTCCGGCTGGTACTCCGGTCGTCTGCTGGAGCGTAGCGTAGAGGAGGAGATTGCCGCCGTGCAATCGCACCTGACGTTACTGCGCGAACTGGGGGCGAAGGTGTTGGTATTTGCCGAAGTGAGTGGCTGTATTCACGGCGAGCAGCAGACACCGGTACATCTGCGTCCGCGCTTCCCGCAGGCACGCTGGCAAGAGTACGGCGAAAAACTCACTGAATTTGCCCGCTACACACAGCAGCAGGGGGTACAGATTGCCTATCATCACCATATGGGCACGGTGATTGAGTCCGCCGACGACGTGGACAACCTGATGACCCATACCGGTGATGAAGTCGGATTGCTGCTCGACACCGGCCATTTGACCTTCGCAGGTGCCGATCCGCTGGCGGTGGCACAGCGTTGGGCATCGCGTATCAACCATGTTCACTGTAAAGACGTGCGTGCCGACGTGCTGGCGGATGTCAAAAATCGCAAAACCAGCTTTCTTGATGCAGTACTGAGCGGTGTTTTTACCGTGCCGGGAGATGGCTGCGTTGACTATCCGCCGATCATGGCCTTGCTGAAGGCGAATCAATATCAGGGTTGGCTGGTAGTGGAAGCGGAGCAGGATCCGGCCATCGCGCACCCGCTGACGTATGCGCGTCTGGGCTATAACAACCTTAGCCGTCTGGCGCGGGATGCCGGGCTTATCTGAGGAGGTGACATGTCACGTTTATTATCACGCTGGCAGCAACCTGACGCACAAGGGCGAACGCAGTCGGTGACCCCAGAACGTGCTGGCTGGGGATATGTCGGCTTTGCAGCGTATGAACTGGAGGAGGGGCAGCAGCTTACGCTGCCCGCAGTCAGCGAAGAACGCTGTCTGGTACTGGTCGCCGGACGCGCAACCATCACCACGCCGGGCGCAACCTTTACGGATATCGGCGAGCGGATGAGCCCGTTCGAACGCAGTAAACCGTGGGCGGTGTATGTCACCTCTGGTGAGGCAATACAGATTCAGGCTGTGACCAGACTGGAGCTGGCAGTTTGTGCTGCGCCGGGGAAAGGAACGTACCCGACGCGGCTGATCGCACCACAGGATATCGAGGGAGAAGCGCGCGGCAAGGGCAATAACCAGCGTTATGTGCATAACATCTTACCGGAAGATAAACCTGCAGATAGCCTGCTGGTGGTGGAGGTGTGGACCAATGAAGGCTGCACCAGTTCCTACCCAAGCCATAAGCATGACACGGATAACCCACCGCAGGAGACCTATCTGGAGGAGACCTACTATCATCGTCTCAATCCGGAACAGGGGTTCTGCATGCAGCGCGTCTACACTGACGACAGAATGTTGGATGAATGTATGGCGGTCTATAACCGTGACGTGGTCATGGTGCCGAAGGGGTATCACCCGGTGGCGACGATGGCTGGGTATGACAGCTATTACCTCAACGTTATGGCCGGGCCGGTCCGCAAATGGATGTTCACCTGGGAAGATGATCACGCGTGGATTAACAGGGATTATCCGGTCGATAAATAAGGATGAAAGTGTTTGGCTGCGGTGAAAGCAGATTTGGAGTCAGGGCCTGTGCGTTACTGTGGCCCTGCTCTGGTTTCGCTGTAAAAAGGATTGAGTCAGGTCAGCAATCCTGGATTGTGGTTAAATAATAATAAAAAACGCGAAAGCGGCTTTCATTATTAAATGACTTTATTAAATGGCTGGGAAATTATTCGCTGATTTTTTTCTCAACGGATGCAGCACCTTCTTTGGTCTTATTCCAGCCTTTCTCTGTGCCTTCTTTGGTTGCATTCCAACCTTTTTCAGTGCCTTCTTTAGTTTTATTCCAGGCTTTTTGCGAACCTTCGCTCACTTTGCTACTCAGGTTATCTTGTTTACCTTCCGCAGCATGTTTAGCTTTTAATTTCTGCTCTTCGCCCTGATTCTGTGCCTGATGCAGTTTTTCTTTTGCGGTATTAGCGTTTTCGTGTGCGGCAGCTACATCATTATCAGTTGCGTGTGTCGTAGCGGCAATAACCGGAGAAGCCAGCAAAATTGCAGATAATGCGATAATTGTCTTTTTCATAATATCCTCGCTTAGCGTTATAAGTTATTAGCGTGAATAAGCGTGGCACGTAAACGAAGTGCTGGCTTTAGGAAAAAACTGTAAGTGCAGAAAAAACTATTTATCTGATTAATGCACTCGCGAACCATCAATATGGTTATTTTGTGTTGGGTAAAATCCACGTTTAATATTGGGTTAAATAACGAGTGGCTGTGGGGGAATAGAATTTTACGCATTGGTTGATGCCCCGGTAGAAACTTTAGGGGCAGTGTTTCCTTCGGTGCGTTTGTGCAAGATGCGGACATTTCGCGGCTAAACTAAAGTAGTTTTGGTAGTGTTTAAAACCACCTAACCCTTTGTGATACGATGGCGGTTTCAGCTTGTCACATGAGGTCAGATTGTGAATTCATACATTTTTCTTGCAGGAGCCATCGTAGCTGAAGTTATAGGTACAACCCTGATGAAGTTCTCTGACGGATTTACACGCCTTTGGCCATCTGTAGCCACAATAGTGTGCTACTGCACTGCTTTTTATCTTCTTGCCCAGACGTTATCGACCATTCCAACGGGTATTGCGTACGCAATTTGGTCAGGTGCTGGAATCGTTTTAATCAGCCTTCTGGGCTGGTTAGTAAGTGGGCAAAAGCTTGATTTTCCGGCGATTGCAGGCATGGTCCTTATTTGTGCCGGGGTTCTGGTTATTAATATTTTTTCAAAATCCTCCCCACATTGATTCTCCTGGAGGAGTGTCGGATATCAGGTTATCTGCTTCATCTACCCCTAAATTTTCCGGTTAATGCGCAGCGCATCAACAACGAGTGAAAAGGCCGGGGAAGGCTGCTTGCGGCTGGGATAATAAAGATAGTAGCCCGGAAAAGGATGACACCAGGATTCAAGTACGCGAACGAGACGACCCTCTTTGAGGTGTGAGCCAAACTCCTCCTCAGGTAAAAAGGCAATACCCAACCCTGCCAGCGCGGCGTCAACAACATGTTCCGACGTATTAAACGTCAACTGTCCGTTAACCCGAACGTTCAGCTCTCCTCCCTCGTGATCGAATTCCCAGACATAAATCCCCCCGGATCGGACCATACGCAGATTAATACACTGATGCTGCGTCAGATCATGAGGCGTTTGGGGAACCGGGTATCGCTCGAAATAATCTGGCGAGGCGGCCGCTGCCATACGAAGTTTCGGACCGATGGGCATCGCTATCATATCTTTATCGATCGTATCGCCAAGCCGCACGCCCGCATCGAACCGATCTGCCACGATGTCACGGAATCCGTGGTTGGCATCGAATTCGATATGAATATCCGGATATTCGCGCAGCAGCGGCGTCAGCT
Organism: Citrobacter meridianamericanus; assembly: GCF_041320245.1. Taxonomy (NCBI): domain Bacteria; kingdom Pseudomonadati; phylum Pseudomonadota; class Gammaproteobacteria; order Enterobacterales; family Enterobacteriaceae; genus Citrobacter; species Citrobacter meridianamericanus. The sequence continues at coordinate 1,353,611 of NZ_CP101036.1, forward strand.
TGGGCAGCAGGGTCGTTTTCAGCACGTTCGGCCCGCAGGTGATGCGGACGGTTCCTGCTGGCTTGTCCCGCAGTTCAGTCAGCATATCCAGTTCGGCCTCAATCTCGTCAATGCGATGGCCCACCGACTGCAGCAGTCGTTCCCCGGCGGCCGTCGGGGCGACGCTGCGGGTGGTCCGCGTCAGCAGGCGGATTTGCATCCGCTCTTCCAGCCCGGAAATCGCCTGGCTCAGCGCGGGCTGAGTCACGCCAAGCTGCGCGGCGGCACGCGTAAAGCTGCCTTCCCGCGCCACGGTGACGAAAGAGAGTAAATCGTTGAGGTTGCGTCTGGCCATGTTCAGTTCCGGTCTATTTATAAATTTTACTTATAAGCCTATTAAGCATTCATTAGCTAGTTTCCCCGCTGCCTATTGGTAACAATAATGCGATGAAAAAGTCAACGCTAAATGATATGCAAAACATGCACCGCAAAACGTTGCTGCTGCTGATGTTCCTTCTTGTCGGGCTGCTATGCGTTACGCAGTCCGTGATGGCGGGTGGCAACGAACGGGTCGCTGTACAGGAGAAGCTTATGAAAATTGAGATCGTTGTGAATGGTGAGACCGCCACCGCCACCCTCTATGACACGCCGACAGGGCGGGATTTTGCGTCACTGCTTCCCCTCAGCCTCACGCTGCAAGATTACGCCGATATTGAGCGCATTAGCGATCTGCCGCGCAGGCTTTCCACTGCACAGGCTCCGGAAGGCATGACGCCGGAAGCCGGGGATATTACTTTCTACGCGCCCTGGGGCAACCTGGCGATTTTTGCCCAGGGCAGGCCTTACGCCCGTTCACTGATCCCGGTTGGCAAAGTCGATTCGGGATTGTCCGCCCTGCAGCGCCATGGACCGCTTAAGGTGCAGATCAGGATCGTGGACTGAGCAGTCGTTCCTTTCATACCCATCGTTCCCTTTTACTACCGTGCTTGTCCCCACGCCGACGCGTCAAAGTCTCCTGAAGGCGCAGGGGAGGGCATCGCATTATCAACAAAAAAGAAAGGCTAAATGCGTAATCAGAAAACTGAAACCAGAAACAAAAACGGAGAAAGTGAAAAACAACCGGCGCACTGGGGCGGCGTGTTTGCCATGACACTGTGCGTCTTCGCCCTGATCGCCTCCGAATTTATGCCGGTCAGCCTCCTGACGCCGATGGCGCAGTCCCTGAACGTCACCGAAGGCATGGCCGGGCAGGGAATCGCCATTTCCGGCGTGTTTGCGGTGGTGACCAGCCTGTTTATTTCCCGACTGGCAGGCGCGCTTAACCGGAAAACTCTGCTGCTCGGCCTGACGTGCATCATGGCGCTGTCCGGGGCCGTTATTGCGATGGCCCCCAACTACCTGACCTATATGACGGGTCGGGCTCTGATTGGCATTGTAGTCGGCGGGTTCTGGTCGATGTCGGCGGCGACGGCGATGCGTCTGGTGCCAGTGCACCGTGTTCCGTTGGCGCTGGCTATTTTTAACAGCGGCAATGCGCTAGCCACTGTCGTGGCCGCACCTCTGGGCAGTTGGCTGGGTTCGGTCATCGGCTGGCGGGGGACCTTCTTCTGCCTGCTACCCGTCGCCATCGTCGCGTTTGTCTGGCAACTGCTCAGTCTGCCCTCTATGCCGGTTACCCGCCCGCATGTGGGCGCTGGCAACGTCTTCATGCTGTTCCGCCACCGGGTGGTCACGCTGGGCATGCTAGGGGTGGGGATCTTCTTTATGGGACAGTTCACGCTCTTTACCTATATCCGACCCTTCCTCGAAGCGGTAACGAAGGTGGACGCTTCAGCGGTGACTCTCATCCTGTTGGTCATCGGTATGGCGGGCTTCATCGGCACTACGTTGATTAGCCGGGTATTGAAGCGCGGATTCTACCCGACCCTGATGGCGATTCCTGTACTGATGGCGATCATCGCGCTGGCCCTGATCGCGTTTAGCAACCAGGCGGCCATCGTGACGATACTGCTCGGACTGTGGGGGCTGATTTCAACCGCCGCGCCAGTGGGATGGTGGGCATGGGTTCCACGCACGTTCCCGCAGGATGCCGAAGCGGGAGGTGGGCTAATGGTGGCGATGGTGCAACTGTCCATTGCGCTGGGATCCACCGTGGGAGGCCTGCTGTTCGACCATCACGGTTTCCAGAGCACCTTTCTGGTCAGCGCCGCAATGCTGATTATCGCAACCGTACTGATATTCCTGACCTCACGAGCAGACGCGTCTGCCGGTGGCCATTCATCACACTCGTCCTGATAAGGAAACCATCATGAATAAATTTACGTTAGCCCTGGGGATGTTCATCAGCGCATTTGCCGCCTCCGCGGCGGATATGTCCAGAGGTGCGGATAACTTTTATAAAAGCGATAAGGTGACGCAGCAAAAAGTCACCTTTAAAAACCAGTATCAGATGAACGTGGTTGGCAATCTGTTTGTCCCGAAAACGATCGTTCAGAACGCCAAAAACCCGGCGGTCATCGTGGGCCACCCGATGGGCGCAGTCAAAGAGCAGGGCTCAAACCTGTACGCGCAGAAACTGGCGGAGCAGGGTTTTGTCACGCTGGCGATTGATCTCTCGTTCTGGGGAGAAAGCGAAGGTAAGCCAGGGCACCTGATTTCACCGGAAATCTACGCGGATGATTTCAGCGCGGCGGTTGATTATCTCAGCACACAACCATTTGTTGATCCGGAAAATATCGGCGTGCTGGGCATTTGCGGTAGCGGAAGTTTTGTCATCAGCGCCGCGAAGATTGACCCACGTATGAAAGCCATCGCCACCGTTAGCATGTATGACATGGGAGCTGCGTTCCGTAATGGGCTTAACCATTCCCAGACGCTTGAACAACGTAAGGCCTTCATCCAGTCGGCCATTGAGCAGCGGTTTGCTGAGTTTAAAGGGGGAGAGACGGCTTACATTCCGGGCACTGTAAATAAACTGGACGCCTCCACGCCAGAAATTCAGCGCGAGTTCTTTGATTTCTACCGCACCGAACGCGGCGGCTACACCCGCAGGGCGAGAAAGAAGAACTGACGACAAAACCGATGCTGAGCAGTATCGGCAAGTTTATGAACTTCTACCCGTTCAACGATATTGAAGCCATTTCACCGCGTCCGATGCTCTTTATCACCGGCGATCAGGCTCATTCAAAAGAGTTCAGCGAGGACGCCTTCAAACGCGCCGCTCAGCCTAAAGAGCTGTATGTCGTTCCGGGGGCTGGGCACGTCGATCTGTACGATCGCACAGACGTGATCCCCTTCGACAAATTGGCCGACTTTTTCCGTAAGAACCTCAAATAACGCGTCAGTTAAGGAGCATGCGACATGAACTACAAACATCTGGGCCGAACAGGCCTGCGGGTGAGCCGTATCGGTCTTGGGACTATGAACTTTGGTGAACTGACGGATGAGCCAACCAGCTTCAGGATCATGGATGAGGCGGTGGATGCGGGTATCAACTTTTTCGATACCGCCGATGTTTACGGCGGACCGCAGTCGCCGGATATGGCAAAGGGGTACGGGACATCCGAAGAGATCATCGGCAACTGGCTGGCGCGCAGCGGAAAGCGCGAGCGGATCGTGCTGGCCACAAAAGTTTATCAGCCGATGGATACGGGTCCGAACGATAAATATTTGTCCGCTTACCATATTCGCCGGGCATGTGAAGCCAGCCTGAAAAGGCTCAAAACGGACCATATCGATCTCTATCAGATGCACCATATCGACCGGAACACCCCCTGGGAGGAGATCTGGCAGGCTATGGAACAGCTGATCCGTGAGGGTAAAATTAGTTATGTGGGCAGCAGTAACTTTGCTGGCTGGGACATTGCTACCGCACAATGTAAGGGCCGACGTACGTAACCTGCTGGGACTGGCATCTGAACAGAGCCTGTACAATCTGACCCAGCGCACGGTTGAGCTGGAGGTGATCCCTGCGCTGCGTCATTACGGCATTGGCTTTATCCCATGGAGTCCGGTAGGGAGGGGAATGCTGGGCGGTGTGCTGCGTAAAATGACAGAGGGGCGCAGGGCAACACCGCATATGCAGGTGCAAATCAATCATCTGCGGCCACAGCTGGAAGCCTGGGAGCAGCTTTGCGATGAAATGGGTGAAACGCCGGCTGACGTTGCGCTTGCCTGGCTATTGCAAAATCCGACCGTCACCAGCGTACTCAGCGGGCCACGTACGGTTGAACAACTTCGTCAGAATCTGAATGCGCTGTCTGTAACGTTAACGCCTGAAACACTTGAAAAACTGGATGCTATTTGGCCAGGACCAGGCGGGGAAGCTCCTGAGGCCTATGCCTGGTAACAAAGTGTCTAAAAGGTTCGGATTTAATGGGTTCTCTTCGGACTTCGCTGGATAAAATGAGGGCACAAAAAAGCCCGCAGAGCTTGCGCCGTGCGGGCTCTTAGGACTTATCGGATGACACTGGTAATCACCGGCTGGCGTCCTTGTAATTGGTGTGGGAGGTGGTTGAGGCTCTGGTGGACGTTGCTAACATTGTGATGTGGCTTTATCGGAACATATCAATATCGCTAACACTGCTAAACTCAACGAGATATATGCAATCTGAACACGGAGCACATGATGGCCACCACACATGTTTTCATCGCGGTCAGTCTTGATGGTTTTATCGCTCGGCAGGATGGTGATATCGACTGGCTGTTAAAGCGCGATGACCCGACAGAAGATCATGGCTATGCCGCATTCATCGCGGACAAAGATTGGATCATTATGGGTCGAGGCAGCTATGAGAAGGTGCTGACTTTTAACGAATGGCCTTATGATCTGCCCGTGCTGGTGCTTTCCCGGCAGCTAGCCGATACCACCGTGCCCGAGGCGCTGAAGGATAAAGTGCAGTTTTCATGCCTCACGCCAGGGGAGGCTCTTGCTGACCTGATGGAGAAGAACGTGCACCGGGTCTATATCGATGGTGGGCAGTTAATACAGTCGTTCCTGCGCGAAGGTCTGGTCGCCGATATCGTTATCACTACCGTTCCTGTCCTGCTCGGTTCGGGAAAACCGCTGTTCGGAGTTCTGCCCCATGATATCGATTTGACGCTATTATCCAGCCGCAGCTTCCCTTCAGGTCTGGTGCAGTCGCATTATCGGCTGACGCCATAAGCTGAATCAAAGCATAGTGGTGACCTCCACTTTTCGCTCATAGCCGATGCTCACATCAGTTATGGCTAAAAGCAGGTATGAGAGGAAGATTACAGACTAAGGTGAAAGAAAAGTGGGTTGTTGATTGTGGTTGCATTGAGCGTGGCTAATGAGGCTGGAAAGCAGAAACAAAAAAGCCCGCTGATGCGGGCTTTTTTGTCACTCGGGAGCCGTGGCTCCTTTGTGTATCCTTTTTTGTCTCCTCACCGTCTGGTCGGTGTCCTGCTGAGACTGCTAACTTCCTGTTTTACTAGTGCTGTCCTGGCACTGTCCAATCATGATTGGGCTGGCGTCCCTGTGATTTTATTTGCAATTATTTGATATTATTGTATTTTTCATATGTTATTTTATTTTTGGGTTCCAAATAGGAACCCAAAACAGAGCCACAACACTACGCATGATACTAACATGCTTGGTGACGCTCTGCAGCATGCTCAATGTGAGTGTTATGGGATTGTGGCGGCACACGAAAATAGGACGCTGTATTGGAGTATTCCCTACAAATACCCACTTAAAATTGAACGAGTATTTTATGCTCAATCTAATCAACAGACAATATTTTGTAGATCTACTTAGGAGTTTTTAGGTATCCAGTACCTTCATACATTCGCACAATCTACTCATGGCACTTGAAGGGAAGTACGAGGCTCTTCCATTAGTGAAGAGGGGGAATAAACTTCGTATGGATATGTTACATTTATAAACTAGTCCTACTAAATAAAATAAGATAGAAAGAAATATGACTTATTTACCTGACCCTAGAACGCTGGGTCAGGTTGAGTATGTCACTGAGTATAAAGCTTTTGCTTTGTGATTGAATTGTCTCTACTACACTATAGTTTTTGCTGAAGTATTGGGATGAAATACTTATTTCTGACTTTCTGATCTTCCTTTACATCCTTTTTCTCAAAGTAGTCATTATAACTGGTTTGAAGTATAGTCCAATTCAGAAGGTTGTTCGATACGTCTGAAATTACTTTATTTTCAAAACTCACGTATCCTACCGGAAGAGAAACCCCCCGCTTATCATTCAACTTAAAATGGAATAAACTTGCGACCAGCACACCAGGGATAATTAAAAATTCCGCATCCTCACCACCATATTTATTAGGGAGGTCCAGCAGTTCGACATTAGATAACTTCCAAAAATTATTACTTAACGCAATCGATTCTTGAAAACTATTACAAGTCATGCCTAATACAACTTTTGATGTACTCTTTCTTTTGTCGAAAAAGGCGTAGATTTCATCTATTAATTTATTTAAATCAGTGGTTTTTCCCCATGTTTTAGATTCTGAATTTGTGAGCCAAATCAAACCTGAACTCTCTGGCTTATCTTTAAATATAGACTTGATCCTATAAGATAAAAGATCCCTATTACTTTCAGTGTAAAAATTGCCAATTAGCATAAAAGTATCATCATTTATTTTTGCTAATCCATGCTCATAATGATTAACTAAAGCCTTAATATCAAGAGTTCTAGCACCATCATCCCAATACTGAATGAGGAATGGATCATTTGATGCAGCAAGATAATCGTTAAAACTATCATGCTGATCTTTCGCCACATCAACCTCAATAGTTGAATCCATTATAGAGAAAAAGGACTTATCTTCATCCCATTCATCAACTGTTTTGGAAGCATACTCCATTCTCAGAGTACTTGGTGATTCAGTGTCTATGAAATATTCGACCTCAAGAGGTAGAGTTGCATCGTATCGATCTGTAACCTGATTTATTTTATAAAGTTCTTTTATTTCTGAAAAAACATCTTCCTTCAGAACTAGTTCTCTGAATAAATTGAAGTTAGTATCGAACGCGCTTTGCGCTTTGCTCAATAAATTACGATAACATTCATCTGGTAAGTTCAGTGAAATATTAAAATCTTGTGAACTGGAACGTCTGACATCACTAGACAATATTCTAAAACTATACAGTTCAAACTCAACAGGTGAAGTCTCATCGGTTACTTCAAAAAAAGTAGGCCTCAGGTTTCCGTCTTCTTCTGTAAACTTACTCATAGCATAGTAAGTAAGCTTCACTTTCCCTTCATGCCACTCAATCAGATTTTCTTCTTGTAAATCATCTATAATTGCAAGAATCTCTTTATTTGTCAGGCCGAAGTAACCTTGTATTGTATCTAAGGTCGTTGAGGATAATGTATGAATCAGCCTTATCACGAACTCCTTAACTACAGGTAGTTCTCTTTTCTTACTAACAGTGTAATCCATAAAAAAAGACTTCATTGGTAGACCAAAGCAAACCTTATTTAATGCTATTCTCATTTTTTGGCCTCCAAAGAAGATGAATTGATAACAGAATATTCTTCACTATTATGTTCTGAAATATATTTATATACTCGACCAAAGGCTGAGCCTTCATTACGATTTTTCCACATATCAGAATTGCCAATGATAAATAATGCCTCTTTGGCGCGAGACAGTGCCACGTTCGCTCTATTTTCTGACGCTACGTATCCTTGGCTACCGTTCAAATTACTTCTAACAAGGGAAACGATAACAATATCGTTTTCTTTACCTTGATAACTATCTACTGTATCTACTTTAATGATTCCCCTTTCTAATAACGTTCGTGCCCAGGCTACTCTATTAATTTCTCTAATCAGGTATCTAACTTGTTCGCCATACATGCAAATAATACCAATTTTAGGATCGTTGTCTTCAATCAAGAGATCTTCGGAATTTTTGTTAGAAGACAACTTATTTAGAAGTTCCAATATTATTTCTGCTTCATATTTATTAATGTAGCTCTTATGATTCGCATTTTTTGTAGTTGGTCTAGATTCAAATAAATTCTTTTTAGTTTTACTCGTATCAATCCAGGTTACAGGAGTGCATACATCTTCAAACAACTCCAAATAAGCCTTTTTAGTTTTACCTCTACCAGTTTCTAAACCACCTTCTTCTATGTAAAAACATTCAGATACTAAGTTTCCAACAGCCGGTATCATTCTATATTGGACTTTCAAAAATCGGCCAACAGTTTTCCCGTAAGTGGAAACAAAGGCTCTTTCAAAATCGCTGCGCTTTAACTCATCAGTGCTAACATTTGGTAATATTCTTTTTGCTGCTTTGATATGTTCTTCATCGAACAAAGGTGGTAACTGTTTGTGATCTCCAACAAGGAGGACTTTACGTCCGACCTGCATTGCTATTGCAAGCTCACTTGCAGGGGATCTGGCAGCTTCATCAATAACAACTAAATCATAAATGTTCTCTTGAATTCCATAATGATTTCGGCCGATCCCAACACAGGTACCGCAGACTAATGTTCGAGTTTTGGCTAAGAAGTTTTGGAATTGAGATTGACTTGAAGCCATAACACTCAGCCACTCATTTGATATAGAAATGATGTTATTAAACTTTGATATTAAGTTTTCTGAGAAAATTTCATAGTGTCTTGCTAACGCTGAATAAATGAATTCTCGATAGTTGGCAAGCTCAATATTATCTAGATTAAGAACAAGGTCTGCTCTGCGAACGAAGAATTCAGGTAGCTTCTCACGAAATATTTTAATGTGTTTTATTGAAGCGATTTCCGAATCACTATCTGTATCTTTCATGCGAGAAATAATACGATCTAATTGTTTTCCAAATGATCTTTCAAACTCAGTAGCAATGCGAGTAAACTCCTCATCTAAACCTATTTCCTGCGCAACTTTGGCGATGCGTTCTTCATATTCAGCTTTAAATCTATCTCTATAATGTTCTTGAAGGGCCTTTTCTCCCACATCATCAAGCTGTTCAGAAAGGACATGCTGATCGCCAAGACGCACAATATCTATCGATGTATCATTCCTTCCAAATAATGACCTAACTTTCTCTGTAGCATTGTTCACAGCCTCATGTGACTGACTCACCAAAAGTACTCGTCTGGCTCCATTTGAAATACAATAGTGTATAAAAGATCCAATAAATGCAGTCTTACCAGTTCCCGGAGGGCCTTGAAGTAAGCTAATAGGTCCATATTTATATAAACCTTTAAATGCATCTCTCTGTTGCTCATTTAGCTTAAAGAGCACATTGCCATCATGATCTAATTCGGTATATAAATCGAGTTCTGCATCAGTTGGCTCTTTATGCTCTGAAGGCTTTACATTGGCTCCAGGTGAGAAGTAATCTGCGATATTACTTATAATACTTCGATTGTTGACAAGGTTTTCTGTTGCTGATTTTCTCTTATTTAATGACGACGCCGACAATGCCCCTTCAAGAACTAAGGTATCACCAAGCTCAATTCGAGCTTTACCCCAGATATTTATCGCCATCGAATTTGGACCAATATCTGCAATAATTCCAATCCTTCGAAGTTCACCATGTCTATCAGAGTATACAAATACACGCTCAGTATTAAGGTTGAAATCTAAAGCAGCGCCTTCACTAGTGTACTGGAAAATGTACTTATCACCTTGTATTCGGGGGTCTGTAGATATTTCAACTCTGGGATTACTTTCATGCTCGGTATCAATTAGAGCTTTCCATACAACTCTCACATCTGTTACTTTTGAACTCTTAATATTAGATAAAGCAAGCAAGTCGCCACTAGAACTATTCTCTCCGGAATTTATGTTGTTATTCAAAAGTTCTTTGTATGTAGGGCTTTCAAGAATTATATCAAAAAAATCTTCAGAAGATTCACTTTGATATTTACAAAAAAGAATCTCACCATTTAATTCTAGAGTTGATCTCTTTTTGTTTTTGATGAAATCATTATGCCTGATTTCATCAAGATTGGCGGATACAATGAATTTCTTTTCCGGATGCACTAATATGCTCAATCTATGCTTTACACCCGTAATTCGAATTGAAACTAGATTGTTATCCTTACCTTTATTTAATTCAATATCTAAATAATATTTACCATCATCAGACAAGAATGTTCCTTGTTTGATTTGAAGATTTTTATGATAAACATTATAGGTGGCCACAAGTTTTAGAGGAGGAGGCGTCATTATATCCTCTAGCTCATCGTGTAGCTTTATGATTTCTTGGTGAGAAATTTCAGGAAGTTTAATCAATTCATTTAAATATTGAAGTAAATGTGTGAACTGCTTCAAATTAGCCAATTCATAAATTATTTTTACCACAGCGTAGCGATCTATACTCGCCTTAGAGAGATTTTCATGGTTAGAAGGCGCGTAAGTAGGAGTATATTTATTTTCATCGAACTCTATAATATCGATTAAGAACAAACCGTTCTCATTAACGATAATATTCTCAGGATGAATGTCTCCATGATATATATTTGCAGAGTGTATCTCTATTAGTGAAGATAATAATTGCTTAATTCTCAACATAGAAATATCAATGCTACTAGATATTGTAAACTGCTGCCAGGTAATGCCTTTTATCCACTCGAATTGGATAAAAGCACATGTCATTTGTGGATTAAGGCCATAATCTATAATTTTTGGTAAGCACTTTAGGTCAGCATTTTTCCTGATGTCAAGTCTGTTGAAAAAAGACAATAATTGATTATTTACTCCACCATCATTCGAGACATCATTGATACCAAACCAAGCTTTCAAACCAAATGATTCATCAGCTGCTTTTAAAAAAATGAAAGTTCCTTCAGCCTTAACATGATTAGTATTGCCAAAATTGACATATATATTTTTTGATGAGTGATAAGTTGAAAGTAAACCTAATTTATCTTCACTACTAGACTCACCAACATTCAATAGCTTATTTAGTTCAGTTAAGGCTTCTCGTAAGTCCTTAAAGCGGGCCGCAGCTTCTAGCTCTAACCCCCTTTCAAACCATTTCTCAAGTTGTATGCTAATTGGGTTATCTTTAATTGGTTGCCAGAGGTAAATTCCATCTTCCTTTATTGGTGGTTTACCAAATGCAATATAGTGGCAAGCGGCGGTAGCCAAATATACATCACGAGTAAAATGGGTACCATCGGTATCTTCAAACAATTCTTCAGGTGTGGATACTTGGTTGTGCTGAAGTATTTTACGGATATTTGATACTGTTTTATTTTGTGGGTCTGGATATGTTGCAGTTAGAAAATTTGATAGTACTACCTTACTTGGCAATGACACCCAGATGCTATGATTGCCAATGTCACGGTGTGCGACTTCAATATCATGAAGGTTTGCGAGGTGACTGATTAGAGCTTGAATTAGATTTAGTCTATTTTCATCAGTAAGCTTTTTATTGTTTTTTCTAATGAATGTATCAAGTCTTTCTTTTTTATTTGGCCATTCATATAACTCCACGAAGTCAGATGATAATTCACTTGGTAAATATTCTAGTCTCAAGAATGTATCCTTGAGGTCTTCATCTTGGCTACTTATGTAACCAAGTACATCACTTTCTCTATGTGCAATGAGCGATCGTTGCTCAGGTGTTTTAGCATGCTCAATGATACATGGAGACGTGAAGTCCCACCTACGCATAATAGCTTTATAATTGGGATTATCAGACCGTTGACTTTGATATTCAGCGTATAGTCCATCTCTGTGCTGAAATAAATGTTTTCCTTGTAGTATGTAATTGTTTACTGAGTAATTCTTTGCTTTGAAATCTGCGCTATTATTAGAGAAAATTTTATCCCATTGCTTTAAGTTTTTATTAGGGGCATCTTCCTTACGTTTAATTGTCCATGTTTTGTCTTTGAAGTATTGTTTGTAAACCTTATCATCGCCAATTTTCGAGAATTCTTCTAACGTAAATACGTACTCCTGTTCATCTGATGGGAGATCATCCTTTGTAGCAGACCCGCAGAGCACTACACAATAATCTACCCACGGGACAAAACGGTTATTTAACCTTTCTTTCAATTTAGTTGCTAAAATTTGAGCCGATCTCCTTGCCTGCCGTACGCCATTACTACGGTGTTCTTCTCGGCCATCTGGGAACTGCACAACCCATTTACCATCGTTAGAGAATATTTTTCCAGACCATTTTTTTAATTCTACGTTTATGATTCTATCATGCGTAATTAAAATTAGATCGCCTTCAAACTCATTGCTCTGTCTACCGCGCATTTCTAAAGAAGAATAACCCTTCCAAGTATTTGGCAAAGTAGCTTCAAGCTTTTCATTAGCTTCTCTTTCGTAGCCATTAATTCCCAAAGGGTCTAAGCATTTTATTTCCATTATTAGTCCTGTAATAACAGTGTTCTAACTAACCGTGACCGCATTGGCTACTGTTAGCCTTCAATTATGGTTCATAATCACAGCATTATAATCTATTCTTTTTGTGATTAAAACGTAACAACCTTCTGATCTGTTACCCTTGAGTTAGCACCGATTGATCTTTGCAATGTCCGCTTCTGGCTATGAGTTTCTGAACAACGTAAGTTGGTATATGCCCTTGTTTTTTAGCTAAACACTATCGACTTTTTTGTCGATAGTGTTTAGCTATCTGCCCTATGTCGAGAGCTGAAATTGCAATTAATCAAGCTCACAAATCAAACAGTCTTTACTTTTCTCAGATTCCCGGATGGGTTAGCGTCATAGTCCCAGCCAGATAAACCTGAGATATGTTAGGGGCATGTGCCTCTGAGCATGATGGAGACTGTATCTATGAAAAACTGGTCACGAGAGCACAATCAGGAGATCAGAACCTGGTTTGATATCGATAACTACCGGGCACTGGAAAATTGCACTCTGTATGCCCTTTACTACGAGCTGTGGGCGAGGGCTTTGCTTTACAAGCCTGGACCGAGTGATGAAGAGAAAAAGGGGCTGTGGCAGTATATGGTCAAAATTTTCGATGGAAGGCCTCTCCTTTTCGATGAAACGTCACTGGATTTTGAGGCGGATTATGACTGCCTCTATAACCCTCCTCATGTGTTCCTGACGGATATCACAAGACTGGCACAGCTAGGCGTTTCTGCATTGTCAGCAGAGCTCTTTACATGGGATGGTGGCGATGTTTACGGCGTTAACTTACCGCACCATCAGGCCTATGTGTCTGAGGTGATGGCGCCCTTATGTGAAAATACCGTAATGCTAGAAATCGATCTCGCGAGTGGCACAGATGATGAGATAACCGCTTCCATAAAATCGGTACTCCCTCAATGGCGAAAGATTAAGAATGTCACGGCAGACCAATCCGGTGTGGTTAGGTTTGGGTATGGGACAATCAAAAAAATCATCAGCTATCGCCTGGTGGCAATGCTGGATATCTTACTGTGGGCAAAAAGACACGAAGTGAGAATTTCAGATGATCGTCTTTCCCGCCTTTTGTATACCGACGACGATGATGAATCTGTCGTTCGTCAACAGAACCATATAAAAGACTCCGATCGACCTCTGGCGATGAAAGCAGCCACAATCGACTTTATCAAGCAATTCAATCTGTTCATTAACCGAAATTCTCACATTAAAAATATGCGAGTTTCAGACGTGATGAAGCTCGCGGAATCAGGCTGAGCTGAGTTTTCGGATCTTCACCTCTGCGGGATAAATACAGCCTTACAGACTGGAAGCACGCTCCTTTTTTGTTGGGATCAGCCTTACAGTGGCTTCAACGAAACGAAGAAGGGGGACTAAATATGAAAAACAATCAACCAACCCGTCTTATCCGTCTTCCTGAAGTCCTGCAGCGTACAGGCTATGGAAAGGCCTGGATTTATCGTTTGATTAGCGAAGGACGGTTTCCTGCACCAGTAAAGATTGGCGCCCGCGCAGTGGCTTTTGTCGAGAGTGAGATAGATGAGTGGATTGATGCGGTCATTAACAGCTCAAGATCTCATGTAGCGTAAACAAGAGGGATAAAAATGAACATAAGTGATTTTGAGCAGTACGAAGGCTATTTGGAAATTATAGATGATAACCTTTTTGACGAAATTTTTTATATTGATCGTATTGAAAAACTGGAGCCAACTGAAAAGGTCATTGAGGCCATTGAGTTGCTGAGTCGTTTATTTACTGACGACAGAATGGAAATGCTGGAAGAAGTCCGTCAAATGAATATTCTTGCTCAGGCTGATATATTTGATCTGTGGTTTGATATAATAAAATCACGGGATTACGTAGAAGGAGTAGCGAAAGCAGTGATCTATTATAGTATTGGTATGCCTGTGTGAGTCTTACAGAGTAAAGTTTAGGAATGGAGTCTTAAACTTTACGGAAGAGACAATGAATGGTGTTGTTCTTCATTCAATTTATTGGAGTGTATTGCGGGTATGAAAAATTATACCCCCTGGATATTACTATATTGGGTCTGTTTTCAGAAATCTAAAGTATGCAGGGTTAAGGATATACTGATATTTAAATTCTGTACGTGCAATTGTGTTCGCATCAATCAGTTCATTGATAGCCCGATAGAACCGAGCGGGTGTGATATGTATGCCTTCCTTCAGCGCCACTATTTTTGCACGATGAAAACTCAGATATATAATGCGGTTGCCAGTTTTTTCGCGGCAATGTGCGTGAGAAGGTAAAATGCTATAGCTGTTTCTTCGTTCTGCTTTCTTTTCGCTGATGCGTGTTTATCTGTAAGAAGGTATGAAGGGCGTTTTTGTTCCATAAATGATCCTCTTTTTTTATTATAAATACGTCCTCAATTAATGTGCAGGTGAGAGCCATGATTACCACTCGCACAATAGGGATTAAAATGGTATGTCGTCCGCAGGAAACAGGGTTACGGGCTTTCTGTTAGGCTTTACTTTCCTGCCCGAATGGTAAAGATTGAAGGCATCGTCAAAATCCTCAGTATCTATCCTGGATTTTTTAAACTTATCCATCTGTTCTTCATTGAAGCGGCGTGGAATACCTTTTACACAGAGATTCGAATTCAGGTAAACATGGTCATGTTCGGTATCACGAAGCAGAATTTTCTTTTCAAATAATTCTCTAAATGCGCGTGAAACATTGGATTTACATAGTCCGAGTTCTTTTGCAATTTTGGACTGTGAAAAATTAATAAGAATGTTTCCGTAATCCAGAATTGAAAAAAGATAGATAATGATTTTAAATGACGTGGGTGTTAGTTTCATTCTTGCGAGCGTGGCAATGTTGCCTTTGAATACCAGTGAGAAGTCGTCACGAAATGACGTTTTCTTGTGTATGCTGGTTTTGATACTGATCTCTTCTAATTCTTCAGGACTGACGTCAAGGGCCTTTGCTATAATGGATTTTTGTTGTCTGCTTAACGTGATATTGGTGTTTGACATAATGCCTCCTTTTTTATTATTGTGATATCACTTATGGCATATTTAAATCAATTGTCAATAGCTTTTTTTATGAAATATAAATTATTTGGTTTTTATTTTTGGTGAGAGCAAAAACTAATGATCAAGCGTGAATGTAATGTGTTATGAGAGTTATTACGAAGGGTGGTAAGGTTTACCATCACCTGTTATGAGATGAATAACTTTAGGTGGTGAAGTTTATAACCCTGATGGCTTATTAATTTGTTGATTTGATTAACTTTTTAAGGATTATTTTTACATGATAAAAGAGTAATAAAGAAACAAGAAACCACAGCTTCGCGTTTTTATCCAAAAAATTTTCGTGTGCACTCGCAGATAAACACTGTTATTACTGGTTTTCCTCCTGTTATGTTACTGCTTTTAATGAAGCCAGCGCCTCCTGCATGTGGCGCCACCGGGCTTCAGGGCTTCGCTGCCATGAGTACCTGTTGAATGAAATACGCTTCGCGCCAGTGGTCAGATAGCAATGATTAACCTGTTTCAGACTACGGCTCACGCCGAAAACCCATCGGAAAAATCCTTTCTGCTTCAGCGAGTGAGTGCTATGGGCACTCAGCAGCGCTGCATATTTCACTTATCTGTAGTGCTTTTACTGTTGATGAAATCATGAAATAACAGACGTATGCGAAGTTACGGGCGGGAGCAGGTGCGTAGCACTCTACTAAAAATATTCCTGAAGGGTTTTATCTTAAATATTGAAAAACCCAGCTGGAGAAATACATTATATCAATAAGAATGTTTTACTCTGATTATCCTGTCTGTGTCAACAGATGGGGATGTTTTGATAAAAACAATTCCTTTTTGTTTGTATAAAGAAAAATATTCAGCGTGAGTATTGATTTTATATTCAGACCTGATAGTACTTAAATATAAAAACTAAAAAAGGAACGTTATATGAAAAATGACTATGCTCAGGATCAGGAAGAAAAATTTCTATGGGTGATTGATAAATACATTACCAGACATTGTCATAGCCCAATAGACAATGATTTTTACCGTAAATTCTATGCGTTGTTTGTCGGTTACCATCTGAAGTATTTTTATGCGCAGGAGAAGTACTGCAATTCCTGTTTTCATGTCGATAATATTATGCAGATGTTCTCTGGTGTTGTGTCTTATCTTAACGGCAATCTGCTCAGTCAGTTCGCCAACGGCAACACGCTGCTTCAGTCGCTCAACTCGCTGGTAAACTACATTTCACAGGATGTTGCCAGGGCGGAGCGTGTCTATGCCGATTTGCTGGCACAGTATGAGAAAAAACGTATTGCGGGTTCGATGACATACACTCCGCGCCCTGGTGGCAGGAAAAGGTTATGAACCAACGGGAAGGTTAAGTCAGGTCAGTGTGATGACAGCGGCGTACCGCAACAGTCTTTAGACGCCTGGTCATGTCTGTGATACGGCGTTGATTGCAGAAAAAAGCAGGAGCCGGTTCTTCGACGTCCTGCCCAAACATATTACTGAGTGGCCCTATTTTTCAATGGCCTGCCAGCCATCATCCGTTTTGACCACTGTGATCGCTGCAGTGCGTTTGTCGCTATTGACAACAACTGTCACGTTGCATTTGTAGCTTTTATCCGAGATTTTTGCACAGTCGTGTTTTTTGACTGATTTTAATTCCCGCAGTGCATCTTTCGGGACATCTTTACCTGCCAGTGATTTAACGATGGCATTTGTCTGCTCTACGACTTTATTCATGGCATTATAAAGATCCTGCTCTGAAGGTTCGCTGTTGCAGCCGCTCAGGAAAAAGACAGCAGTAACGAGTGTGATAGCGGCATAAATTTTCATAAAAGGATTCCCTGGTTGTGGCATTGTCATTAATGGACAGGGCCTGATTGGGTGGTACTGTTGTTCTCGGAGAATGACCACTGGCTTACAATGTCCCCTTTAAAATCAATATCCAGCGTTCTGGCCTGTGACTGTGATCCACCTGTAAATAATCCGACGATCGGAATGAATGAAGAGGCGTTAATCTGATTGTTGACCATAAAATATCGCCAGGATTCATTGCCACTATCAAGCGTGGTTCTGGTATCCGGTTCGCCAAGCGCGGAAGTTATTTCTGATTTTGTGGTTTTGTTTTTAACTATTTTCGACTGCAGACTTTGCGATGTTTCGTTTCTGAGACTCTGGTTTCCTGTGGAAGAACATCCGGAAAGCAGGAAGGTAATAGTTAAAAACAAAGATATTATAAATCTGTTCATTTATTCTCTCATTTTAAATTTTATATAGCGTAAAGTTAATGTCAGCGTATAAAAATAACTCTGTCCGCATACATTTTTTTAATTTTATAGATAAGAACAATACAGCTTACGAAAAAAGTAATGACGGAGATGAGCGTGCTTTCGGTCAATGAAAATACTAACCAGGCGAGACCTAATGCCACGAATTGAAACAGGAATGCCACACTGAGCGGACTTTCACCGTAAGCGACCTTTGCATGACAGCCTTTGCAAATCCGCACACCGTGAGGGCTTTGTGTAAAGCAGAAGGGGCAACTTATCGTTTGATTATCCATCGTGACTCCGTGTACCTGATTTAAGCTGATGTCTTTTTGAGCATTTTCGGTGAATGATTCTCTTTAGTAAAATTGCTTGTACCGATCGATGATTGCATCATGATAGATTATAGCTATCATAAATAGAAAATCGATCTATACAAACGATCAATATTTTATTGACTATCAGTGGTGTTTGAGCTATTTGATTTGTGGGGTGTGAGAAGGGGTGTTACTAACAGGTTGTTTATAATGATTTTTATGGGAAGGATGAGAGGGTGGTGTAAGCAGATGAAATCGAGTGAAATGTCTGAAGCTGCATGTAACGGCGTGTAGCAGGGATTGGCCCCAACGGTGGAGCAGAGCCAAAAATGGGGGGATAAAAGGAAGCCATGCTATTACCCGATTCTGGCGCTCTTGTGTTATCTGGCGACTGGTGATGTGCAGTCGGGCTTTCAGTTGAATGACTGGAACTGTATCAGTTTGCCTTTCTTCCTGTATTTTCACTTCAAGCTGGCGGATTTTTTCCAGAAGAGTTTCCGTGTACCCTGCTGATGCTTCAAGTTGTTTTGCTGGCACTGGCACTGGCACTGGCACTGGCACTGGCACTGAAGCAGGAGCATGAGCAGGGGCCCGTGTTTTCTTTAGCAACATTAATTGCTCCGGGGAGTTCTCAATCAACGTCTGCAGAGTTGACCAGCCATACTGTTTTCCAAGCTGAGAAGCTTTAAAAGCTATTCCCTGATACAGGAATGAAAAACCGTTCATTTTCCCTGTCGACGCAATGTTAGGTTTGCAGGCCACACCTTCCTGTTCCAGTAAACGAACAAAGGTGAGTAAATCGGGACGGCAGGTTAATGCATTATCGATCAGGGTCTGCAACTGTGACTTAGGGCAGGGAGCTGCTGTCCGTTCCGCCATCATTAGTTCATTGCGGGAAGGTTTCCTTTTACTCTGACGAACGCCGGTTGCTGGTGTGGTTCGGGTGAGCCCGTGCACTATTTCCAGCTCGCTGATAATACGGGTACTGATGAGATTTTCATTTTTCCCCAGGTACAACTTTCCACCGGCCATGTTAATGCGATTAGCTATTATGTGGATGTGCTGGCCACAAAAATCGTCGTGGAGGATATAGCAACGCAAATGTGTGTCGGTAAAACCCATCCGGGCCATATACTCATCCGCAAATGCTGTCCATTGCCTGACTGTCAGTGATTCGCCTTCTGGAAGGCGAAGTGAATTGTGCCAGACAGATTTGGCGACATCGGGGCGAATTTTTTTAATGCTATCAAACTCACTGATTAGTTCGGTGGCGTTGCTGCCCGTCATGTTACCGCCAATGACATAAGGCTCAATTTTGTGGTGAGAGCCTGATTTCAGGCTGTAGAGAACAACACCTGCAAACTGTTTACCTCTTTTTATTTTCTGCATGCCTTTCATTTATTGTCACTCCAGAAAGTGGAAGGGATAAGATGTTCACGAAGGGCTTTTATCTGTCGCCTGATGGCAAACAGTTCAGTACGGGTCAGTTCACTATTAGGACTTTTATGATCGAGATGCGTTAACAGGTGATTTAAATCTTGCGCAAGCCTGCCGAGTTCAATCCAGGCTTCGCGGTTTATTTCAGGTAGTACTGACGGGAGTTTATGCAGGGACGCCATTCTTAGCCATTCTCCTTTTTTATAATGGCCTCTTTTACTGTTGAGTATAATTAGTTCGTCTGCATTTAATCTCACGCTGACACAGTGATTTCGTATTTCATTAGACGGCAGTGTATCTGTGTGAAATTTTCCTCGACGTGTTTTTTTTGATTTGTCTTCATTATTATCAATATTGTTATTCATTATTATCCATATGATGACTGTAGGTATAACTATAGATAATTGATGAGATAAAAAAGTCAAGTTATTGCAGTGAAAAAACGATGTGAAGAGTTAAAAGTCAAATGAGTGAGAGGTTTATTAAAATCTCTTACTCATTAGTGTTTATCAGCACATTTTCCACAATGTGTAACCTTTCTAACAGCTGAAGGGAGAATTATGAATGAAAATGGTTAAATCCTCTTTCGTTTAGGTGATTGAATAATTTCTGATTTTATCACCTTGAATAGTTCTTTTTTATCTCTCCCCGCGATATAACCAAAGATCTTATCTGCATCAGAACGTTCTATGAGTATTTCGTCGTCTATTCTGATGCCGTTTCGAATAAACCATTTTACTGTCTCGATCCCCGTGTAGCTGCCAATGTGCTTATTGTCCATATTGTAAAATTGAACATGACCAATATCTGTATAGGATTTTAATTCGACAAAAAATGCTTTCATTTCTCTCACGTAAAGTGAAAATGTACAGCGTTGATCTACCGTGAAATGAATGCCTTTTTTATGCAGTAACGCCAACAAGGGTAAGGACTCAATCGATAAGTGTTTAAAAAGTGTAGGGGGAGTATCAATTTTATCAAGATGACGAGTAAGGGCCATTGCGATAAAATCATATAGGTGACCTTTACGGCCAGACAAATCCAGAACCGTGTTGCCATACTTATCCCTGTGATTAAGATCACAACCTTTATTCACCCAGTAATCAAAGTAAACCTTATTGAAGGTCTTATAAAGAAGCGTTTGTCCATTATTATCAGTGTGGTGAATGTCAACACCTGCATTAATAAGGATTTCTGCATTTGCTCTGTCAAAATTATGACCGAAAAGACAATTCTCCCCATTGTTATTTGTATGGTGAATATTGATTCCGGAGTCTATTAAGAGGCTGAGTATTTTAGGGGTTTTATTGGTAAATAGCGCATTGTTTCCGTAATGATCTGTATGATCTAATTCCATTCCCTCTTCAATCATGGCTTGAACCGCACTAGTGTGACTGTTATCGAACAGTGGATTTCGACCCGAATATATGAGAGAGTTAATATCGAAACCTGCAGTAATGCATTCTTGGACATCTTTTTTAGTCTCGCAGTATAAGAAACCGTATTCTTTATGGATACTCATTTTGTCGTCTCCTCTTTTAGGCGGCAATTTTGTTGTAAGTGTTGTTGTTTGTTCTATATTCTTTTATTTTTACTATGTCGTCATAGATCCGTGAAAAGGAAAACCATGAAATTTCTTTAATTTCTCTTTTCTTGTTTTTATAAATGATATTGCATCCGCGAAACTGGAATGCATTGTTGAAGGTGTCATTATTGGCATGCCGGAGGAAGTGCGTGAATGATTTGATTGTTTCTTTCTTGCTTACGTTGTAAGAAAGAAAGGTATGAATTGAAAAGAGGGTTAATATATTTCTCTCCGTGATCATATGCCTGGAGAAGTAACAAAAATAAAAATCCTGTTCTTCATTCACAGTTTTCCTGAAAACGGAAAATTGTGGGTTGTATAACCTGTAGAGATCTGAATTCTTTTTTGTTTTAGAAAGATAGTTTGTTAGTGTTGGGTAACTTTGTTTTTTCAATTTTTTATTCTCCTTTATTTAATTTACAGATTGAATATATATTATTAAATAAATATAAATCAAATTTATTTTTTAATAATAAAAATAAGCTAGCGTTTTCTATTTATGAATTTAATTTAATTCAATGTTTTATATGAAGAAAATTCAGCTTGGCAAAAAGTGCTATTTTTATTGCTCATTAATAAGGTTGTGTGTTTTCTGGTAAAACTACATTGTTGTCAGAAGTAAAAGTTAAAAAATATCTGGTATTGATAGGGTTATAAATGAGGGGATATTCTATTCAGAGAGTAGGGCCGCATTTTGTCGAAATTTTAAATAGCAGGAAGGTTTTTCAGTAACAGTGTTCCATCAATAAGAATTGCTTCAACTCTATCCATTGTGTGAATGTTAGAGTGAGGAGAAAAACTGGCTCATATCATCTCAATTATTCTGTGCTCAGGTATAACCTTTAATTCGAATCAAACTATTGTTCATAGGTGTACCAATAAAGCTAAGGAATTCATATCTGAGAAAACATTTATGCCTGCTTTCTCCGCAGCTTTGATCGATAGTTGATTTTCATGGACAATCGTTCCTATCAAAAGGGATAAATTTTCGGCACTCTGGCAAAGAGTCTACTCTCTTAGTCGCGTGTCTAATATTCGCAGGTAGGATCGATCTCAGCCCGGAATAGTTTGAAAACCAGAACCTTGCTTAGGGCCGCGTACACATCATGTGGGTAGGTTCAGAGCACCTACTGCTCGAAAGAAAACCGGCGATCCTCACGTTATTCTCGCCCAATATTCGTAACCAGTAAGCGCATACCCTGAATCACTTCAAAGTGTAATTCTCAGGGAGCGAATGGCCCTCTCTCGTTAACAGCGGACCGTCATGCCAGCTCAAAAACAGGCTTAACGTAGGATATTTTCCGTTTTCCAAGCGGCCCCCCAGTAGAGGGACTGACAGAGATTGCTGAAAATAGGCGGTGATGGATGCAGATTTACCGTTAAATGAGGGGCTGGCAAGTATGGTCTCCTCATGTGTTCACCCGAAAGATAGGGCTGCTCTCGACCGCAACTGGTTTTATATCGATGGCAAGCTATATGCACTGAATAAGAACGGGACTACTATCGATGTTCACGGCAACGAAAAGGTATGGTCTGGGGTGTCAATTCTGCCTGATGGCGTTACGTTAGATGATCTGATACAGGCGAGGGATAAATACACTTATGAGAACGGGGACTATGGCTAACCAACAGCTAACTATCAACCTCAAAGCCATCGCGAGCGCCCTGAGGTGTCTGGACAGACGTAGCGTGTCTGTAGAATTTGTCTTAAACGGCATTGGCACACCAGAAGCGCTCAAATTGAAAGAAGTCATGTCGCGCAAATGGAATGTGCTACCAGTGGCGCCACTCGGAGATCCGGAGATCTTTTATGGGATTTAGTAATACCAAAATCTCAATGCTGCATAAAATATGTTCCGAGTTAATATTAATTTTTATAAATTTGAACGAATTTCAGCGTTGTACTTAGTCGATTTATTTACAGGGTATTTATAATGAGTGATTTAATTAATACTACGAAAAACCAACATTTCATATCACAAGTTGAACAAAGATGGAACGCATCCTCAAATCATGATAAGCCTTCATTAGCAAGAATTTGCAAATACGAAATCGTAGATAAATCTTCTTTTGAGGTGCAAGCTACTAATCGGCCTCTCATTAAGAACACCTCAGCCAAAGATGATCTCTATACTTTAGAATTGTTTGAATCAGGAAAAAGGTTAAATCTAGAAAAGTTCTTCGGTGTTTGGGAGGATAAGTATAATAAAATAATTTCTTCTTTTCATAGTTCGATTATGTACAAAATTGAATCAAATAATATAACATCTAAAAGTATAGATGGCTCGGATCTAATTGAAGATGTTAAATATTTGCAAAAACTGAAATTTCTTAATTTCATACGTAACCCTCATAACATAAAAAAATCTTTGAAATCATTTTCTTTCTGTAAGGATTTCATCATACAGGGTGACGGTAAGGAATTTGAATCTATTTTTAATTCTCTAGTCAATAATGATAAACGGCAAAGGGATCACATCTGTTCTAAATATGGTGTCAGTCCAGCCGAATATGATAGCTGGCTTAAACTTATCATTTTGTTTGTTTACTACGACGAAGGTATCTCTCATTCATCCATTGATGGAATGATTGAAGAATATTTCAAGGGGAAAGAACTATATACTACAATAATAATTTCCTATTATACTGATTCTGCTCTCACACCGTTAGTTCCTGACATTGGTTCAATCATATGTCCGGATTTAACTTACCAGTTCAATGTATCAAAAAATTGTTTTGTAGCATTAAAACACACCCCAATTGATAGTGAAGAAACTGTAATGTTGGTCATGAGAACCTGTGAAGAAATGAATAAACCTTACACAGAGGAAGCACTTAATTTTTTCAAAAATGAAATGGCTGGTAAAATCAATACATATATTCGTGTTAATGACAAAGAACTTTTAGAGGCTTATAATAAGTCTTGTATAAAAGAGTCAGTTGAATTTGTTTATTCTGCGTCACAAATCGTAGTCGGTGCCAAGGTCATAAAAAAAGCCCAGTAGGACTAGAGGGGGAAGAGATTGCTGAGTAGGTTGCGTGGGTTAGTCAACAGTGTGAAAATTTTTATTACAGGTAAGGTACTAATATGACTCTGATCATCGGCGGATATGAAATAAATGAATTTGAAAATGGGCCGATATTTATGATTGCTGATAGCGCTATAACAAGAGTAACAATTCACAAAAGTTCTATTAACAGCGAGAAAACGATAGACGTTAAAACATTACTTAACGGATATAGAAAATTTTATGCAGTTGATTTAAAAATAAAACACCCTAAGTTCAACAACTCAGGTTTTTTCGAAAAATACCATGAAATCAAAACCTATGGAAAGTGTGTTATCGCTTTCGCTGGAGGAAAAGATACTGCACATCATATAATCAATAGCATACAGTTGAGTTTATCAAATTTGAAAATCGCCTTAGGTGATAGTAAATCAGTATATCTTGTTCCGATGGGTAACAAAACCCCCCAGGAAATAATCAAACCATATGCTCAGTGTTGGGATGTTGATTTATATGATTTTAGGGACGAACATTTGTTGTTAGATAAGGAATTTATATCAACCCTAATTAAGGATGTGATATCTGAATCTGTAAGTTCTGCAAGGAAATACAAAATAGATGAAGAGGGTATACAGGATTTGGAGTGCGAGTTTTTAGTTTCAGTTTATTGTGAAAAAACAAGGAAAAATTATTTATTCAAATATTCAGTAATAAAGAAACTAAGTGATAATATATTTGGGCTTGACGTTAAAATGAAAGAAATTAGGCGTAATGAATTGGTTTACATAGGAGCCCGGGAATATGGAGAGAACATGCTTCAATGTCATCATGATTTCATAAATAGCCCCGAATTCTCAATGTTAACTCAATGCGAGGGTTTATTCTCTGAAAATTTTGATATTGTCGAGTATAAATCCATTCATAATTTCATGTACATTAAGTTCATTGAGATAGTGAGAAAGTGTAGCGATGATAACTATAAAATCATCGACTTCCCCGTGTTTAGCTTGAATATTGACAGGGATAAAGTTGATCTAAGTACATATACAAATGAAATATAAAAAGTGTTTATATTTTACTATTAAAAATATCTTGGTTGGTGCCACAGAATTATTTGTGGCATTAGGCCCCCAAAGCTATCGCATAATACATATGAAGAAAATGGATTTTTCAATTTAGCTACTACAATCGTGTGTAAAAGCTCAGTAGAGTTGTCTAATCAGTGGCTCTTTAGAAATGTCTAAGTCGGCATAGTTGGATGTCCGTTGAGTGCCAGGAGCGGACATTGTCAGCGTCGAGTTTCAGTTACAAAAGGTATATCTTTCTATTTATGTTACTCACGCCCACTCATGGTAAGTTTGTTTAAAGTGTGGGGGCTGCATGAGCTATAAAGTAATATGTTACGACTATTATATGATTTCTTTAACATATTCAATCGGTAGCGAGTATGTAGCCCTTTAAAATTAATTAATAATTTTTATTTTTTTGCCTATATCGATTTGAAAGTCGATAGCTTTATCTGCGAAAAGTTTTCCTAATCTTTTAGTTTTTGGATTCCATCCAGGGTAGGGTTCATCTAACATATCCATAATTTGTTTGGCAGCATTTAATTCCAAACATGTTAAAACATAAGAAATGAAGTTTTGTATGCTCTCATATCTTGTCAGTAAAGTATGATATTCAATTCCTGTTTGAGATGCAAGGTAGGAGTCAAAAGCTAAATCAGTAAATTTAGCAAAGAGCGGAGTTCTGTCATCAAAATATACGGTATCAAAATGATTAGTATTTGGGTTTACATTTCCATGTAACATTTCATTCCTGATATTCATTATCGATTGAAATTCTTTGCATGCCTCATTATTGTTATAATCAACAGCGCAATGGAAATGTTTACACTTGAGATGCAAGTTTCTCATGCGTTCATTTATTGGGCTACGTATAAACGATTCATAATCCTCTTTATTTTCATATGCATTAACTTTTGCGAGGGTGAAAATTAAAAAGTTAATGAATGCTTCAGCATATATAGGTAGTGTTAAGGATATATTAATACCTAACGTATTGGCTTTGGAGAACTTCTCTCCAGCGATGGACATTTCTTTCTTTGTTCTATTATTAAATTTATTGAATTCGGGGTATTTTATTTCATTAATCTTTAAGTTATCTAACTCTACGAAATTTGAATCAATAGCGGTTTTTATTCTTTTAAAAGGATTTATGAATAGATGCCACGTTTCCACTTTAGTCCTGAATGTGGAGATTTTTTTGCCATAATTCCTAAAATCATCTTTTAAATCTTTGATGAATTCGTCTTTTGCATATTTCTGGTCTTGGAAATCTATTGATTTATGTATCTCTATGCGATAGGTCATGCACATAATTGTGATCCGATAACCTTCGTAATCAAACGTGTAATCCCAATGAATAAGGTTTGATGAGTCATACTCTCGGAACAATGATTGCATCCCGTTAGGTTTTCCAAATCGAGCTTGCAGGTAACAATATAAATCTACAGGTTTGATATTGTTGATATCAACCCATAACGTATAATCTTTGTCACGTTTGATTATAGAGGTTTTCTGCTGGAACTCATTAACAACGATCCTTTGATCTAGATATATCAATTTATCAATATTAATTTTATTTTTTTTCATTGTATGTGCTCATATACTTTATAAGAGGAGTGTTTATTTTCGATGAGTATAATGACAACCAGTGGACAATATCAAGTGATCATCATCAAAACGATAACTCACCTTGAATATTTACAACGTCATCCTCACAAGAACAACGGCGATCTACCTCCATACGCGTATGAAGAACAGCAGGAACAAGTTGTAAATAGACCAGTTTTAGTTCCAGGCATTTTTTGAGATCCCGGCCAAATGATTGTGTTGCCGATATTCCTCCGGCGTCATATTGTTCAGTGATTCATGAGGGCGTTCACAGTTATATTCTGACACCCATCTTTCCGTGATTTCCCGCACTTCATTCAGCGTTCTGAACAGATAAAAATCGAGTATTTCTGTACGGTATGTTCGGTTAAAGCGCTCAATAAAAGCGTTCTGCGTCGGCTTACCCGGCTGAATAAATTCCAGTTTTACTGCATGTTGCTCTGCCCATTCAGCAAGTACAAGTGAGATAAATTCCGGACCATTATCCATGCGTAGCATGACCGGATAGCCGCGATTTGCCGCGATTCTGTCGAGTACCCGGACGACGTGCAGAGCTGGCAGATTCAGATCGATTTCAATCGACAACGCCTCACGGTTAAAGTCATCAACGACATTGAACGTGCGAAAACGACGGCCACAGACCAGGGCATCATGCATAAAATCGACAGACCAGCTCTGGTTCAGTGCTTCCGGTGTGGCCAGTGGCGAGGGATTACGCACTGGCAACCGTTGTTTGCCTTTACGGCGAAAATTCAGCTTCAGCAGACAATAAATACGATGGATCCTTTTGTGATTCCACGGGTATCCCTGCCGCCGCAGAACCTGGAAAAGTTTTGGAAAACTGTACCGTGGGTATCGCTCTGCCACTGCCTGCAACGCGACAATAACGGGTTCGTCACGCGTGGTATCCGGACGGTAATGGTAAACCGTTCTGCTCAGGTTCAGACTCCGGCAGGCCTGACGGATACTGAATCCAAATGTCGTTATCAGATGAGTGACCAGCTCACGCTTAAAGGCTGGTTTTAAAGCTTTTTTTCGATAACGTCTTTCAGCGCCCGGTTCTCAAGGCTCAGGTCGGCAAACATCTGTTTGAGACGCCGATTCTCGTCCTCAAGATCCTTGATCTTTTTAATATCAGAAGCCTCCATGCCGCCGTATCTGGACTTTCAGTTGTAGTAGGTGGCTTCAGATATACCGGCCTCCCGGCAGACATCTTTAACAGTTCGTCCGGCTTCAACCGATTTAATTACGGCAATGATCTGATGCTCAGTAAAACGGGCTTTACGCATAGCGATCTCCTTTGTTGGCAGATTGATTATGCCGGAGGATCTCTAAATGTGAATGGCACGATTATGCGGGATACTTACAAAGTTATCTAGGTGTACTGATTTTGTGATCCACAACACTTGCTCATATAAGTAGGAGAATGAATTTTAGCTTTTTCTATGCTATATCGGACTCTAAACCTTACCTGCTAGCTGTTGATAAATAAATCAAGATATGAGTCATACAGTCATCAGATTTGAAACTAACCTCAACGTCCGCACTTCGCTCACAGCGGACCTTCAACTCAGTTAGCTTGAATGCTCCGTGCCAAAGTTTACCTTTCTATAGCAATGTGTCGCAAAACATTGGCCGCAATTCAATGGATATGTACTTACTGGGTCTGGCTGTTCTTTTCTAACCGAAGGGCTGAAAAGCAAGGGGAACTCGGAGAAGCAAGCGCAGCGGCTTCGTAGAGTTAGCCCTTGCTTTATTAAAAGATGACAAAAATACTGTAGTAGATGTTTTACAAAATGAAAAAGGTAGCTTCGTTTCTGTTGACCTTAAATTCTTCGATTGCAGCGCAGGTGAAGATCTGAATTTATTGCTTCGCTTGTACAAGCGAAGCAATTTTAATGCAGTTCTTTCAAGCTTCACTTGTACTGATTTTAAATAATTCTATTTAGAAAGAGTGAGAGGAATATTTTTTATCAGGGTATATTTTTAATCTGTTTTTTGAAATAAACCATTACCTCCTGTTGACAATCGTTTAAAATATATTATGAATAGTGTGTGTCATGCAGAATGGTTTATGAAATGTATCCTGTACTGTGTACAGTTTACTAATGGCCCCATGTTGTGGGGATATTGGAAAGGCTACTTTTTTGAGTAGCCTTTCGTCCATTTAGGCTGCGAAAGTTTTAAGTTGTTGTGACTGAATATAATTACTCCACCATTGCATAAGCTTTTCTCTTTCTGAAATATATTCCGCACGATTATATGCTGCAATGATTTCGTCCTTTTTAGAGTGGGCAAGTGCTGCTTCGAGCACCTCAGTCCTGAATTTTCCTGATTCTTCTGCTGCTGTTCTTGCTATAGATCGCATTCCATGTGCTACAAGCTCACCACCAAATCCCATACGGATAATTGCTGCGTTAGCTGTCTGCTCATGCATATGATTGAGTGGGGCTTTTATACTGGGAAATATCCATTCGCGATGCCCACTGATAGACTCCATTGTATTGAGTACTCGAATAGCACCTTTACTTAATGGAACTTTATGAGGTTTTTTCATTTTCATGAACTCAGCTGGAATGTTCCACATATGATTGTCCATATCTATATCAGACCATCTTGCACGTACTGCTTCGCCTGGACGAACCCATGTGAGAAGCTGCCATTCAATCAATAATCGTGTTTCTAAACGGACAGAAGCATTGTTTAGGGCAACTAAGAAGCGGGGGAGTTCGGAAGGGGGTAATGCTGGCATATTCTGTTTTTTAGGCTTACTGAACCTTTGCCCCAGATTGTCAGCCGGATTGAACTCGATAAGTTCCTCAGTGGCTGCCCAACGGAAAATTTCATTTAATCGAGAAATGACTCGCCGCAAGGTTTCTAGAATCCCATGTTGCTCAATAGGATCAAGATGTTGTTTTAAGAGTTTAGGTCGGATCTCATTGATAGGAACATTACCTAGACCTGGAAAAATATTCCTCTCCAGGCTTCTCCAGATGTCTTCTGCATGGTCTTTTGAGATGCCTGAAGTCTTGACCTTCTCATCTAACCATTTTCTTGCTACGGCTTGTAGGGTGTGTTCAGTCGCACTCTTTAATGCATTTGCTTTATCGTTGATGTGGACCTGAGGGTCAATGCCATTGGCTAGCAGGGAGAGATATTCATCCCGTAAAGCTCTGGCTCTTGCAAGGGTGAGGTGAGGATAGGTTCCTAAGCACACTTTAGTTCGCTTTTTGGTCACTGGCACAGCATACCTGAAGTACCAATTTTTCTTTCCTCCACTTGAGAGGGGAGCGATTCGTAGCATCAGACCATCGCCGTCAAACAGGTTGGTTTCTTTGTCTGAAGGTTTGGTGCTTTTGATTTCTGTATCTGTGAGTTTTTTTGCGAGTTTTGCCATTTTGGGACCCTCGATTTTTGGACCCTTTGTGTTGGGTCCTATTCAGGGTGCCATAACTTATGGTTCCCAGCAATTCTCACTAGACGTTAATGGACATAAAAAAGCCCGCAGAGCTTGTGCTGTGCGGGCTTAGTAGACTTTACTGAACTTCAGTATATCAATGTTTGGTGGAGCTGGCGGGAGTTGAACCCGCGTCCGAAATTCCTACATCCTCGGTACTACATGCTTAGTCAGTCTTTACATTCGCCAGGCACCTGCGGACAGACACGCCACTACCAGACTAGCCTGATTAGATTTAACGCTTCAACCCCAGGCAGGGCCTCCACGCGATCTCTTTTGGGTTTGACCTCTCTTTGATCCCCGTCTTAAGAGCGGAAGCTAGGGAGAGAGGGCTCAGAGCAGGTTATTAAGCTGCTAAAGCGTAGTTTTCGTCGTTTGCGACTATTTTTTTGCGGCTTTTTACGAGGCCAACCGCCCCTCGGCATGCACCTTGGGTTTCGCGAATCCCGTCGAATCCAGAATCAGCCCCAATGTGTGAGAGCAAGTATAACAGACTTGTGACACGCGTGACCAGCCCCTGCAACCCCTAATCCTCAAGGATTTACCGCTCGCGCAGTGCTTCTTTTGCACGATTAAATGGTTTGATTAAATAGTCGACGATGGTTTTTTCACCTGTTTTTATATCCACGGTAGCAATCATGCCCGGTACGATGGAGAAATGGCGTCCGAGTTTGTTCTGCAAGAAGTCCTGATGGGTACGGATAAACACGCGGTAGTAGAAAATTTCTGGTTTCACTTTGTCCTGGATGGTGTCCGGGGAGATGGTTTCGACTACGCCTTCCAGACCGCCGTAAATAGCGTAATCATAGGCGGTTATCTTCACCAGCGCCCGCTGCCCGGGGTGGATGAACGCGATATCGCGCGGAGACAGGCGGGTTTCTATCAGCAGATGATCGTCCAGCGGTACAATCTCCATCATCTCGCCGTTAGGCGGAATAACGCCGCCAATGGTGGTGACCTGGATATTTTTTACAATACCGCGCATCGGCGCGCGCACGGTCAGGCGGGTCACGGAATCCTCTCGACCTTTTAAAATAGCCGCCAGCATATCCACTTCGGCGTTGGCTTTTGACAGTGCTTCCCGTGCCTGCACGAAGTATTGCGAGCGCAGGTCGGTGATTTTTAATCCCAGATCGCTTTTTTGGCGTTGCAGGCGCAGCACTTCTACGTGGCTGGCGGCACCGCTTTTCTCCAGCCGCTGAGTAATGGCCAGTTCTTTATTTACCGAAACCAGCGCATCCTGTAGCTCAGCCATAGAATCAGCAAGCTGCGCGCGACGGCTTTTATACAAACGCGTTTCGGAAGCGATAAGTTCCGGCCAGGCGCGCAGTGAATCGGGAAAGACCAGTGGCAGATCGTTAACTTCGGCATTGAGCCTTGCGCTGGAAGCCAGCGAGGCACGATAGCGGGCGGCGCTTTCCCCAACGTTGGACTCCGAACGGGTGGGGTCGAGGCGCGCCACAATTTGATTGGCCTGAACTTTATCTCCCTCACGGACTGTCAGCTCGGCGAGAATACCGCCATCCAGTGACTGCAAGACCTGTTCACGCGAGCTGGGGATCACTTTCCCGCTGCCGGTCGAGACTTCATCCAGCTTGCCGAAATACGCCCAGATCCCCAGGACAGCAAACAGTAGCGTGCTGAGCAGAATAATGCGGCTGGCCCCGGAAAAACGGTGCTCGCGGCGAATATCGAGGTCGTCCATGGCGGCGTCATGCGGATTGGTTTTCATTTTTCCACTCCCGACCGTGAGTTGGGGCAGGTGCCCGGCTCGCATTCAACGCCTGCGCTTTCGGGGCATCCATGACCAGTTGGCCTTCTTTCAACACCACCACGCGTTCGACCAGTTCCAGAACCGGAACGCGATGGGTTGCAACAATCAATGTGCGGTTGCCCAGCCACAGGTTCAGGCGCTGAATAAACTCCCGTTCGGTATGTTCATCTAACGAGGCGCTGGGTTCGTCGAGCAGCACAATATTGGGTGAGCGCAGCAGCATTCTTGCCAGCAGGATCGACTGCCGTTGGCCGCCGGATAAACCGCTGCCGCCTTCCATAATAGGATGCGCTAGTCCTTTGGCGAGCTGTTTAACGAAAGCCGCCGCGCCGCTGACCTCCAGCGCGTCGAAGATCTGTGCGTCGCTGGCATGCGGTGCGCCGAGGGTCAGGTTCTCGCGCAAGGTACCGAAAAACAGCCGCGCATTCTGGCTGAGAAAACCGATGTTACGGCGTAAATCGGCCATGTCGATTTGTGCCAGGCTCAGGTTATCGAGCCGGACATCACCCTGGATAATCTCCACGCCACCTGCCATGGCCTGTAGCAGCGTTGATTTTCCGGCGCCGTTACGCCCGAGGATCGCCACCCGTTCGCCGGGCATGACCTCCAGACGCGAGATCCGCAGTGGAACGCGCTGATCGTCGCTGTGGTAGCGGAAGTGTGCGTTTTCAAACAGATAATGGCCGTGAAAAGTCTCCTGATGCACGCGGTCTTCATCGTACTGCGTTTCGGTGGGGAGCTGCATGATGCTGTCCAACCCCACCTTCGCCGCCTTCACCTGTTGCCAGCGGGCCAGCACACCGCACAGGTTAGCCATTGGGGCAATCATTCTGGAACCGAGCATCGATGCCGCCACCACGGCCCCGGTGGTCATCGTACCTTCAATGACCATCGGCGCGCCGAACATAATGATGGCGGCGTAGACCAGGCTTTGCACCGACATGCCCCAGCCAATCAGCCCCTGAGTGAGCTTACGCGTGCGCAGCCCTGACTCTCCAGTAATACGGATATAGCTGTTCCACTGCTGTAAAAAGCGGTTTTCCGCCTGCATCAGCTTGATGTCTTCCAGCCCCTGAACGCTCTCGACCAGCACCGCGTTGCGCAGAGTGGATTCATGCGCAGCCTGGTTGGCAAGCACTGCCAGCTTTTTCTGTAACAGCAAGCCAGGCAGAATCATCAACAAGGCAGCGACGGGGGCTATCCACGCTAGTGGCGGGGCAATACAGGCCAGCACTACGATAAACAGAAAGAAAAACGGCAGATCGACAATGGTCGACATAGTCGAGGAAGTGATCATCTCACGAACCTGTTCCAGCTCGCGCAGTTGAGAAATAAAGCTCCCTGTCGAACGGGGGACGGCGCTGTTGCGCAGCCGCAAGGCGTGGCTAAACACGCGATCGGAAATGCGCATATCGGCGCGTTTGCCGAGCAGGTCCATTATGTGGGTACGCGCTTCGCGCAGCAGAAAACCAAACAGTACTGCGACCAGAACGCCGGTTGAGAGAACATACAGCGTTGGATAAGACTGGGCGGGGATTACCCGGTCATAAACCTGCATCGAAAAGATAATCCCGGCGAGCGACAGGACGTTAATCAGAAAGGCGGCAATCATGACCGGCAGGTAAGGGCGGATGTCCTGTAATACCAGTTCGCGCATCCAGTCGGGCTTGAAGCGCGAAATATAGCGGTCAACCCGACTATCCTTCAGCGCCGACAGCGGACGCAGTGCGGTAATGCTTACGATCTCTGGCAAAAGTTCTGCAACCGCGAGTCGGTTACGCTGGCCCTCATCGACGATGATAAAAACATCCAGGACATCTTCACCGTTGAAATGTTCTATCACCATCAGTTGGCCGTCGCGCAGTTCCGCTATCACTGGTAAACGCCACTGACCGAACGCCTGTGCAGCAGTATCCAGCGCATGAAATGACAGTCCCGCCTGCCGCGCCAGCTGTGACAGAGCCATCGCCCGACTTTTTCCTGCAAACCACGGGGCGTTGGCCTGGATTGCGCCTGGCGAACAGGTAACGCGATAGTGGCTGGCAATATGCGTCATCGCCTGCGCCCACTGGCTCAGGGCGTGTTCACTAATCGCATCTTTAGCATGTGAATCGACGTCGCTCATAGCGTGATCTCCACCGATTGAATGCTGCGGTTATTTAAGGCGAACGCCTGACGAAGTGAGCCGGTGTTATAAAGGCAGTTCAGCTGTAGCTGGCGCAGCTGATTTTGAGTCTGAAGTTCGGCAAAACGGGCCTGATATACCTCCTGCTCAGCGTTAAGCACGTCGAGCAGTGGACGCGAACCAAGGTCCAGATATTGCTGTTGATAAAGCTCGCGCGTTTGTTCGCTCAACCGCTGTTGGCGACGCAGAATCTGCAGGGCGGTGGCGAGGCTCATTGCCTGGCTACGGGACTCAAGTAATTTCTGTCGTACTTCAAGTCGGGTGCGCTGGATGGAGTACTGTGCAGACTCTACCGCGTGGCTGGCGGCGTTGCGTCTGGCGGTGAGTCCGCCTCCCTGATACAGCGGCATTTCAACTTTTACCCATGCAGAATACTGGGTTTTGTCGAGTACCTCATGGCTGGGGTATTTGTCGTTGAGATAGTGCTGAACCGAAGGCTCCAGAGAGATGGTGGGCGTCATCTGCGCGTTGGCGTAGTCGAGGTTTGCCTGCGCCACATTCGCCTGCGCCCATGCCGCCAGCACCGCAGGAACCAGTTTATCTTCTGGTTTGACTACATCACAACTGCTGTCCAGTTTGACCGGAAATTCATTGCTGATGCCGTTAAGCGAGTTCCAGCCGAGGAAGCTCATCAGCGTTGCCTTGCTGCTGTCGAGATTGGCTTGATACTGCGCCAGTTGAGAACGTGCGGACTCGATACGCGCATCGGTTTGCACCACGTCCGACAGTGAGGTTGCCCCTTCATCATTACGCTGGCGGGTCAGTCGGCCAATGCCGTTCAGGGCGTTAAGTTGCTCTTCGGCGGCGTCCACCATTTGCTGCCACGTCTGCACCTGGACTATCGCATTGGCGGTGGCATGAGCGATGGTATCAATACTGAGTAGCACATTCGCCTGCTGTTGTGCGGCTCCGGCAGTTTCAGCGCGGACCTGGCTTGCCACTTTGCCGAAGTCGTACAGCATTTGCGACACCGAAATTACCAGCGCCGGGCTAAAGCCGTGGTCGGTGTAAGTATTGCTGTAACCGTTGTTCATTCCGGCAGAAACCTGCGGATAATATTTTGATTTCGCCACGTCGATCTGCTCATTTTGTGAGAGCAGCTTGCCGATGGATTCACGAATAGAAGGATGCCAGCTCACGGCGCGACTCACCGCGTCATTGAGCGTCAGGCTGCCGGGAGCGGCGGCACTAAGCGGCAGATCGGCAACCGCGCCGTCCAGCGAGGGAAGCATCTGGCTGGTGGCCAGACCTTCCGGCGTAATAATTTGCGGTTCATCTTCGGCATTCACC
Source organism: Citrobacter meridianamericanus (assembly GCF_041320245.1). NCBI lineage: Bacteria > Pseudomonadati > Pseudomonadota > Gammaproteobacteria > Enterobacterales > Enterobacteriaceae > Citrobacter > Citrobacter meridianamericanus. The sequence continues at coordinate 1,388,937 of NZ_CP101036.1, forward strand.
CGCATGGCACAGAGCGTTAATGCCAGCAGCAAGGCAACAGGCGCGACATTTCTCATAGATTATCCCTTACAAAATACGGCAGCGACGACTGTTATTGCCCCGGACGTCATGGCATCCGGGGCTGTAGTTATGGCGCTTTAACGCTATACGTTAACGTCAGGGCACAATGTGATTTTGTTGCACCAGCTCATCGAGCGTGGTGTGTACGTTCTCCAGCGTTATGAGATTGGTTGAGTGATAAGTGTTGCCCGTACCGTCGCGGTCGATGGCAATTACCGTGTTGTTACCGTTAGTGGTCACGGTGAGGTAGTTACCGAGCGTCGCGTTCTGTCCGTTCCAGCCCACCAGCAGGTCGCCGATATCGATTTTGTCGCCCTGGGCCAGCGAGAAGTTGGTCCAGGTGTCGGTAGGTCCAACGCCAACATTGCCAACGTTACCACCGGTAGCGTCGTTGGCATTAAGCAGGTGATAAATCAGCGTATCGCCGTAGACACTGCCGGTAAAACGATCGGCATCGACGGTGCTCACCACCTGCGGATTCATGTTGATAGTTAGCGTTGCGGTATCGGTATGACCATTCTGGTCGTTAAGGGTGTAGGTAAATGTCTCTTTGGTGATGATGGTGGAGAGTGAGACATCGCTGTTGAGGGCGTAGGTGTAATGACCATCAATTCCAATGGTCAGTTTGCCGTATAGCCCGTTAATGATGGCGCTGGTCGTGCTGCTCAGCGGATCCAGCGTGGCGGTGCTACCGCCCGCGCCGTTCACCGTCAGCAGAGTATGTACGCTGGCAATATGGTCTCCGTCATAAATATTGCCAGTGACGCTGTTTGCTGCGGAAGTCTCGAAGTTCTGCAGGTCGATTATCGTGCCTTTTACGCTGGGGGTGATGGTGATATTCCCCACCCCCAGAGCCCCGACGCTGCCGGTGTAGTCGAGGCGATAGTTGCCGGGGTGCAGCACTACCCCGCTCAGGGCAATATCGATATTGCCGCCAACCAGTAATCCACCATTGAATGAGCTGCCGGCAACCTTGACGTTGTTGCTGTCATACAGCGCCCAGGTGACGGTTAGCCCGCCCAGCGTCAGACCTGAAGCAACGTTAAAATGCAGTATGGCGTTTTGCACCGCCGTTCCCGTCGCGACCTCAATGACGCCGGTACCATTTTGTGAGGTAGGTGAAAGGAGTTGGGCGTTCCAGCTGGCACTCCCAACGCTGCTATCGGTGAACGACCGGGAAGTATCCGCCTGCGTGGTGACTGCCATTTGACTGCTGATGTCGTTTACGGCATCCAGCGCCTGCGGGGTTGCTGTAATGTTCAGTGACGCGCTGCCGGTATCGCCATTTGGTGCCCTGACCTTATACACGAAGCTGTCCGGCGTGTTGATACCGTCTGCGCCCAGTCCGCTTTTCAGCGTGTAGGTATAGTTCCCTTTTGCATCAATAGTCAGCGTGCCGTACTGCCCATTAATCGTGGTCGTGCCCGTCCCATTCACGGTGACACCGTTCACTTCGGTGATAACGCTATTAGCCGGAGCCGAGTCGTTGGCCAGCAGATTTCCATTGGTTGCCGCACTCAGGCTGTCAACGGCGTAGGTATGATCGGCCAGAATATTCAGGGTATAGCCGGTCAGCAGCGTCAGGCCGCCGGAAGCGTTAAGCAGGAACAGATAGTCACCGCCCGGCAGGGTGATGGTGTAGTCCGTTGAGTTGCCACCCAACAGCGCCGTGACCCAATTGGGCTTCACGCGGAACTGTTCATACTGCTGAATAGATTCGTTGAAACGATAAACATAGAGATCAAAACCGCCCACCGTTACGCCAAGAACGCTGGCCTTGACAGTTAACGTGCGGGTTGCGCCATCGTCAACGTTGAACTTAATCGGGTTAGTCAGACCGTTGACCAGACTCACGTCCAGCACATTGCCGAGCCCAACGCTGGCGAGGGTGAAGCCGGTTTGTTGGGATGAGCCATGATCAACTGCGATGACCTGCGTCCCGTAAGTCAGCGCAGCCACATCGTCTGCCGCCGTTACCGTACTGGTGGTTGGGGCCTGACCCAGCGTGACCACCAGTTTTGCCGAGGAGTGATCGCTGCCATGCTTTAGCGTGTAGGTGAAGCTTTCGGAACGTCCATACACTGAGATTGACGTATTGGTCAGGGTATAGGTGTAGCTACCATTCTGGTTGATATGCAGAATGCCGTATTTCCCCTGCACATCAATGCCGCCCGCCGGGACGTTCACGACGTTGCCGTTACCGTCAGTAACGGCGGTGACCAGCGTGCCGGAAGGTGCATTATCTTGCCCGTTAGCGGGATCGGTATCCGTGATGATGTTGCCGGATTCTGTGGTACCGCCAATGATGGTCCCTGCGCTGGCTTTCACCACCGAGACATCAAGGCTGGTGTATGCCCCGGTAGCCAGCAGGTTGGTGTTGTAGCTGACCACACGGTAATCACCACCAGTCAGTCCGCTGTAATTGAGCGTAACCCCTGAGGCGCCCAGGGTGAGCAGGCTGGCAAAGTCTGGTTTACCGGTATCCACCACCGTTACCCAGGCATTCAGCGCGGTGTCAAAGCGCTGGATGACAATTTCCATGGTGCTCAGCAGCGACAGGACCACGCCGGTGGCGGCGGCATTGATCGTAATGGATCCGCTGCCGCCAGGGGCGATGCTGAAATTGACGGCTGCTGTATCGTTCCCCAGCACGTTGGCGACATTTCCCAGCGCATTAACCAACAGGAAGCCATAATCGCTTTGATGCTCGGTGCTGACGATCACATCGGTTTGTAGTGGCAGACTGGTGACATTGTCTTCAGCCAGCAGCGGCAATACCGGCGCGATAGCGCTTGTTGGCGATGAGGTATTTCCCGCTGCATCGGTTGCCGTGGCGGACAGCGACTGCCCTTCAATCTGGCGAACCGGCAGGTTGACGCTGTAAACACCGCTGCCGTTGGCGATTGCTGTCACGCTGGTGCCGCCGGGTAGAGAGATGGTGACCGTGCTTCCCGCTTCGGCGACGCCGCTGACGGTACCGCCATCGGCGCTGATCAGTATCGTTGGCGCGGTCGGTGGCGTGGTATCCACAATCACGCTGAACGAACTGGACAACCCGCTTGCGCCGTTGACGTTTGTTGCCGTGGCGGTAAACGCGTGGCTGCCTTCGCTGAGCGCGCCGGATGGCGTAAAGCTCCAGAGCCCGTTACCGTCTGCGGTCGTGGTGCCCATGAGCGCGCCATTGTTGTACAGATTGATGATGGCGTTAGCCTGTGCCGTTCCGCTGAGCGTAGGCAGGGTATCATTGGTGGTTTTTCCGGCCGCGACCAGCCCCGTGATCGTGCCGACGTCATCGAACACGCTGGCAATAACCGGCGCAGGCGGTACGCCGGTAAACGGTGCGAGCACGTTACCCGCCGTGCCGATGTTGCCTGCGGCGTCCTGTGCGCTAACCAGCAGCGTTTGCCCACTGATTTGGGGTGGATTCAGCGTGAAAGTGAAATTACCGGAGCCGTTGGCGGTTGCCGTACCGATCACCGTTCCGCCGCTGGAGGTAATAATGACCGTGCTGTTTGGTTCGGCAATGCCAGTAAGCGTGGTGCCGTTGGCGTTGACCGCCAGCCCCGTAGGGATGCCCGGGGCGACGGTATCGACCACAATCGCTGCCGCAGACGATGTACCACTGGTATTCCCCGCACTGTCCGTTGCGGTGATGGTAAACGAGTGGGTACCTTGTGCCAGTGCGGTAGCCGGGGTGTAGCTCCAGTTGCCGCTGCCGTCCGCTGTCACGCTGGTGACAAAGGTGCCATTATCATAAATATCGACCCGCGCGTTGGCCTCGGTGGTGCCGTTTAACGTTGGGCGTGCGTCGTTGGTTGGCTGATTACTGCCAATCGCCCCCGTGTTTGGTCCAACATCGTCAATAATATTGCTGATTGAAGGCTGCGCCGGTGCCGTGGTGTCGACCACCACGTTAAAGCCTGCCGTCGCACCGCTGGTGTTGCCCGCCGCATCGGTGGCGGTGACGGTGAACGTGTGCGATCCATTCGCCAGTGGTGTGGTGGGGGTGAACGACCAGCTGTTATTGCTTTGCACCAGCGCCGTGCCCAGCAGGGTGCTGCCGTCATAGATGCTGACAGTGCTGCCTGCCTCAGCGGTACCGTTTAGAGTCGGGCGTGCATCATTGGTCAGTTGTCCGTTGCTGAGCGCCGCATTGAACACGCCGCCTGCGACATCATCTACCACTGAGACCAGCAGCGGGACGGAAGGCGCAATGGTGTCGACATTAAGAGTAAACCCGCCTGATATGGGGCTCACGTTCCCGGCGGCATCGGCGGCGATAGCGGTAAACACGTGCTGACCGTTGCTCAGCGTAGCCGGCAGATATTCCCAGCTGCCGTCTATCGCCGCAGTTACTGTTGCCAGCAGCGTGCCATTATCGTAGATAGTTATCCGGGCACCGGCTTCCGCCGAACCGTTCAGTACGGGACGGGTATCATTGGTGTAAGCACCGTTCGACAGCGTTCCGGTACCTGGCAGTACGTCATCAAAAGCCTGGATAATTGTTGGCGCTAGCGGGGCCACGGTATCAACAACGATGTTAAATCCAGCGGACGTTGGGCTTACGTTTCCAGCCGCGTCGGTTGCTGTCGCTGTCAGCGTGTGATTCCCGTTGCCAAGCGCGGTTCCCGGCGTGAAGCTCCAGGCGCCCGTGCCATCTGCTGTGGTTAAACCGATAAACGCTCCGTTATCGTAAATTCTCACCGTGGCATTGGCTTCGGCCGTGCCGCTCAAGGCGGGGCGTGCGTCATCCGTTGACTGACCGTTGGTTAAGTTCCCTTGCTGCGACCCGAAATCATCGGCGGCCTGAGTAATAGCTGGTGCTGTCGGTGCCAGCGTGTCGACGGTGTAGGTAAAGCCACCTGAAGGAAGGCTGGTATTGCCTGCGCTATCTGTCGCCGTGGCGGTCAGCGTATGCAGGCCGTTACCTAACGCTGCTGAGGGTGTAAAGCTCCAGGTTCCACCCGCGCCGACGATAGTGGTGCCAATGGGTTGGCCATCGCTCAGGACAGTAATGGTCGCGCCAACTTCACCCGTACCGCTGAGCGCCGGGCGACTTTCGTTACTGATTTGCCCGTTAGAGATAGGCCCGGTTGTCGGGGCTGTGTTGTCCTGAACGGTCAGAATTATCGGTGCTGTCGGCGCAATCGAATCGACCAAAACGGTGAACGAGGCAGAAGCTCCGCTGGTGTTGCCCGCTGCATCCGTCGCGGTCACCGTAAAGATATTTTCCCCCTGCGCCAGCGCGTTTGTTGGGGTGAAGCTCCAGCTACCGGAGCCATCGGCATTTGCGGTGCCAATGATCGTTCCGTTACTACGAATGGTGACAATAGCATTAGCTTCGGTCGTGCCACTCAGCGTGGGTTGGGCATCATTAGTCAGTTGGCCGTTGGTCAACAGCGTGCTTCCCGGCTGATCGTCGATGACTGACACAATCGTTGGTACTGCTGGCGGGAGTGTGTCGACCAACAGCGAGAACGGCGCTGTCGCCGGGCTAACGTTGCCAGCAGCGTCCGTGACCGTGGCGGTCAGCGCGTGATTGCCTTCGCCGAGTGCCGGAGAAGGCGTAAAGCTCCAGTTGCCGCTTCCGTCGCTGGTGGTGGTGCCAATCACCGTGCCGTTATCGCGAAGAGTGACCAGGCTATTGGCTTCGGTGGTACCTGCCAGGGTTGGCGTATTATCGTTGGTTGTCTGCCCGGAAATGAGCGTGGATGTTACACCTACATCATCGGTTACCGACACAATGACCGGTGCTGAAGGCAGGCCTGTATCAACCGTTATCGGATAGGGGGCTGATGCGAGCCCCTGATTTCCGGCGGCGTCGGTGGCGCGTACGGTGAAAGTATGAGAGCCGTCATTCAGGGCGTTCTGCGGGGTAAAGCTCCAGTTTCCGCTGCTGTTAACGGTAGTGGTACCGATGGATACGCCACCGTCATAAACCGTAATGGTCGCGCCAATCTCGCCTGAACCACTCAGTGTTGGACGCGCGTCGTTGGTGCTTTGTCCACTGCCGACGTTACCCGTTACAGGGGCGACGTCATCAGTAACGGCGGTGATGCTCGGCGCAAGCGGCGCGGTGGTATCGATAGTAATGACATAGTTTGGCGACTTGCCGCTGGTGTCACTTCCCACCGTTTGCGACACAGCGTAGCTCCAGGTTGTGCCGTCTGCCAGCGCAGTGGGGAGGGTGTAGCTCCAGGCACCGGTACTCGCGTCAGCCGGGACGGTGGTCAGCAGGAGCCCGTTTTGGTAGATATTTACATCAGCTCCGGCGGTTGCCACGCCTTGTAAGGTTGGCTGCGTGTCATTGGTGGTTTTCCCGTTGCCAATATCACCTGTTCCGGGGGCAACATCGTCGATAATTTGCAGAGTTGGCGGATGCGGAAGGCCCGAGATTGAGGCGGTAAACGGTGTTTCTCCGCTTTGGTTACCCGCTGGATCCTGGGCAATTGCGTTCAATGATTCACCCGCCGTCTGTGCCGGTGAAATTGTGACGGTGTAAGCGCCGGTAATGCTATCTGCGACGGCCTGGCCCAGCACCGTTGTACCGTTTCTGATGATGACGGTGCTGCCCGGTTCGGCTGTCCCGCTCACCAGCGTACCGCTATTATCTATGGTGTCTACAGCGGGGGCGCCCGGCGCTTGCGTATCGGTTGTTATAACGATCGGGTTGGCCGCCGGGAGGCTATTACCTGCTGCATCCTGCGCGCCAAAGGTCAGCGTGTGTTTCACGTTGGCCGAGAGTGGGACGTCCACGCTCCACTTACCATCGGCTCCCACCATTGTGATGATCAGCGGGATGGGATTGCCATTATCATAGATTAGGATCGTACTACCCGGCGTTCCGGTACCGCTGACGGTCGGTGAGAGATCGTCCGTCACGCTGCCACTGCCGAGTGTACCGGTAATCACGCCGACGTTATCCTCGATATCTGTCACCAGCGGGGCGGTAAGCGGCGTCGAATTCACCGTAAACGAGATACTATTTGATGCATTGCTGGGGTTGCCAGCGGCATCGGTGGCAACCGCCGTCAGCGTGTAGGTGCCATTGGAGAGCGCCGTCGTCGGTGTGATGCTCCACAAACCATTCACGACGGTGGTGGTGCCGATAACCGTCGTGCCGTTATACAGCGTAATGATCGAGCCGCTTTCGCCGGTTCCGCGCACAGTTGGTGTGCTGTCATCGGTAGTGCCGTTTGCTGCGATGTCTCCCTGAACAGCGCCTACGTCGTCATTTGCGGCAAGGATTGTGGGCGTTGCGGGAGGGGTAATATCAATGTTCAGGGTAACAGGAGTCGAAGCCTGGCTGACGTTGCCCGCTGGATCGGTTGCGGTAACGGTAACCTGATAAGTGTCCGGATTAATAGGTGTGGTTGGTGTAAAGCTCCAGGTGCCATCTGCGCCAACTTTTGTGGTGCCCAGCGGCGTGGCACTACCGTCGAGATACACCGAGATCACATCACCAGCCGTGCCGGTGCCGCTAAAGGTAGGCGTGGTGTCGTTGGTATTGCCATTCGTGACTACGCCTGTTATCGGAGCCGCATCGTCAGTAATGATGGGGGCACCAGGCTGAGCGGGAGGGGTGTTGTCTACCGTCAGAGTGAAACTAGCCGATGGGATCCCCGTATTACCTGCAGCGTCAGTTGCCGTGGCGGTAAATTTGTGTGGACCCTCTATGAGTACGGGGGCCGGGGTAAATGTCCAGGTGCCATTTGGCTGAACGGTGGCGATACCAATACTGGCGTTATTGTCAAAAATAGTAATGGTTGCGCCCGTCTCACCCGTACCGGAGAGGGCCGGTGCGGTACTTTTCGTACTACCTCCGTTCGCCAGAGCAACGGTGGTGTTGCCCACGATTCCTTCACCGACGGTAATCACCGGAGCCGCTGGTGGGGTGGTATCAATGGTTAACGTAAAGCTTCCCGGCGCGCTGGCATTACCTGCGGCATCCGTCGCCACGGCTGTCAGAGTGTGTGGCCCTTCGCTTAGCGGTTGAGTCAACTGGATGCTCCAGTTACCTCCAGGCGGCACTACCACGCTGCCAACAGGCGTCGTACCGTCATAGAGCGTGACGGTTGAACCTGCAACCCCCGTACCGTTCAGTTTTGGCAGAGTATCGTCCGTACTCTTGTTGGTGGGCAGATCGCTTTGGATGCTACCGACATCATCCGTCATACTGACAATGACAGGTGCGGCGGGCGCTTGCGTATCCACCGTAACAGACACCACGATTGGTGAGGTGGTGACGTTACCTGCCATGTCCGTGGCCGATACCGTGAAATTATGCACCCGATCAGTGAGTGGAGCGCTATCCGGCACCGTATAGCGCCATGTGCCGGAACTGGTGACCAGGACAGTATTTAGCAAAACGCCATTATCAAACAAACTGACCAACGAACCGGGTTCACCGGTACCTGAAATCGTCGGCGTGTTGTCATTGGTGATGCCGCCATTGTTGGCGACATTGCCGGTTATCGTCCCGACATCGTCGTTCACCAATGTAATGGCGGGTGCTGTCGGCGCGATGCTATCGACAATGATTTTCCAGCTTGCCGCGCTGCTGGTATTGTTGGCGGCATCGGTTGCCGTCACTGTAAATACGTGCGCCCCCTGGCCCAACGCAGAGGTGGGTGTATAGTTCCAGTTACCGTTGATATCAGCGGTAATGGTTGTTAGCAGGGTGCCGTTATCGTAAATTTTGACCTGAGAACCCGCTTCGGCGGTGCCTTCCAGTTTAGGCTTGCTATCGTTGGTGACGTCGCCGTTATTGAGAGGGCCCTGGTACATGGGCTGGTCATCCGTCACGGCGGTAATGATCGGGGTGTCGGGGGCGGTGATATCCGGCGCCAACGCGGAAGTCGGCAGACTCTCGTTATTGCTGCTGTCCGTTGCGGTGACGTTTACCGTTTCGCCGTTCTTTTGCGACGGTGTTATAGACACGGCGAAGTTGCCGCCGCTGTCAGCCTGGCCTACGCCAATCTGGTTACCGTTGCTGTCTTTGACGGTGACGGTGCTCCCCGCTTCAGCATGTCCACTCACAGAACTGCCGTCTCCTGAGACGGTGACGCCAGTTGGCGCATCAGGCGCAGTGGTATCCGGTGCGGTAACTGGGCTGTTGGCGCTGGTATTACCTGCCGCGTCCGTCGCGTTGGCGACGAGATGTTCTCCATTGGTCTGTGGTGGAACCAGCGTGGCGGTGAAACTCCCACCTGAGCCTGCGGTTGCTGTTCCAATAATCGCGCCGCCGGGAGCCAGGATATGCACCGTACTGTTGGGTTCTGCGGTGCCGGTCACTTGATCGCCAGTGGGATTAATCACCAGATTAGCAGGCGGCTGCGGGGCCGTGATGTCTGGCGCGAGCGCCGTTTCCGATGGGCTTAGGTTTCCTGCCGGGTCGGTAGCGACAGCGGTAATGGTTTCGCCATTGGTCTGCGGCGGGTTAATAGTGATAGAAAATGAGCCATCGGGTCCGGCGACACCGCTGCCGATAGGATTATTGCCAGCGTCGGTGATAACCACGGTATTGCCGGGCTCGGTGGTTCCGGTGACGACAGTGCCATCAGCGGATACACTCAGATCATCCGGTGGCAACGGTGGTTGTGTGTCAATGTTGATAGTGAATGCTGCCGACATTCCTCCGGTTCCTGATGCGTTCGTTGCATCGACGGTAAAGGCGTGAGGACCATCAGGCAGGTTGGTTGGCGAAGCCCAGTTCCAGTTTCCGTTAGCATCAGCAGTAACGCTCGCCAGCAGGCTGCCATTGTTATAAATGTTTACCGTGCTGTTGGCGTCTGCGATACCTGAGAGCGTGGGCGTCGGGTCATTGGTAGCCTGATTGTTGCTCAATGGCCCGGTTGAGGGGGCGACATCATCCATAACGCTGACGATAATGGGTACGCCCGGGTAGCCTGAATTGGTGGCATTGAAGGACGTATTTGGCCCGATATTACCTGCCTGATCTTGGATCTTCGCTATCAGCGCTTCTCCGTGCGTCTGTGACGGTGAAATCGCGATGGAGAAATTGCCGGTTTGGTCGACCGTTGTAGAACCTAAAACCTGATTATTACTGCCGATGATAATGACCAGGCTTCCAGCTTCCGCGCTACCGGTTACCGTTGTACCTTCCGGATTAACGGAAGAAATGATCGCGGCGGCAGGCGGAGTCGTATCAACGGTAAATGTTGGCACGGTTGTTTCCGCGCTCACGTTACCTGCGGCATCTGTTTGCGTCAGCGTCAGGTTGTGAACACCGTCGCTGAGCGGCGTGTCCGGTGTAAACGTCCAGAAACCATTGTCATCCACCTGGACCATGCCTATCAGAATACCTTTATCAGATACACTAATGAAACTGCCTGCTTCGCCGGTGCCAGTGATCGTTGGTGTGGCATCGTCGGTTACGCCATTATTGGCGATAAGACCGGTGATTGAACCAAAATCATCAGCGACTTCTGTCGCTACAGGGGCGTCGGGGGCAAGCGTATCAACAGTAATTTCCCAACTGTCCGACATTCCACTGCTGCCCGTACTGTCTGAGGCGCTGACGGTAAACTGGTGGGTACCGTCCGCGAGCGGAGATGATGGCGTAAACGACCAGTTGCCGTTGGCATCGATAGTGACCTGGCCTATTTCGACACCGTTATCAAAAATATGTAAGGTGGCATTAGCGGGGCCGGTGCCCTGGAGAGTAGGCGTATTATCGTTGGTAGATTCCTGTTGATTGACAGGACCTGTAATCAGCTCCTGATTATCGATTACGCTGGTAATAACGGGCACGCCTGGTATGTTAGGTGTTGTCGTTGGCGGAGTGCCGCCATCGCCGTTACCATCACCATCACCATCACCGTTGCCATTGCCATTGCCATTGCCATTGCCATTGCCGTTGCCGTTGCTGTTGCCACTATTACCGTTTCCGGCATTGTTATCACTCCCACCGCTGCCACCACCGCCACCGCCTCCTGCAGCAAGGCCTATTCCACCAACAACCGCGATCCCACCAAGAACCCAGGGCCAGACAGCTCCACCTTCATGACCACCTTCGGCTGTCATCAGCGGAGTGAGATCGTCTAAATGCTGGAAGTGGAAAGCGCCATCGGTATCCTGGACCCACCACAGCGCGCCATTGCTGTCTTCCAGAACAAGCTGGTTTTGCGCATCACCTTTTCCGACGTAGAAGTTTTTAATGGTGATGGTTTCACCTGAATGGAGTGTGACAACCAGATCCTGATTAACGCGTGTCAGTTGGCTTACTTCCTCACGCGACACCGACAGTTTCACTATAGAAGGTGAACTGAGCGTAACTTCAGAGGTTTCAACATTTGTGGAAACGCCAGTTAATTTTGATACAACGGCGAGTAGACGCATATGTTCACTCCTGATGGCATGCCGGGAGTATTAATCCGCAACAGCGCTGGGAAAATGAGCAGACAGGGGCCCGGTTCATCATAAAAATGAATTTACACATGTAATTACATTGATTAGGTCAAGCAGATGTTATTTTATTGACGTATTGCGTTTGGGCCCTTTTGGCTGAATAGTTCTTTCGTATTACATGATATAGTCAGAAAGAAACTATTCTGCAACTTATCCATTTTAAAAAACTATTTAGTCATTTGAAAAGGATTCTTTCCAGTATGATTTTAACGGAGGTTTACTTGTTAACCTGTTGTATTAATTGTCTTTATTTGGATTTTATATAATATAATAAACGCCAGTAATAATAGTGTTATTCAATAAAATAAAATACGAATTTATGATCTTGAACTTTTATATTATTAGACTATAGACAGCTACCATAATGATAGAGGGGTTATTTCATCTTTGGACGATTCAGCATAAATATACTATAAGTTGGGTGAATGTATTGGGCGGGTTCAATAACTAAAAAATAAGAACCAGCCTCAAGATGAGAGACTGGTTGCAGTGGAGTGGCGTTTAGCGGCCAGCATTTTTCATAATACGCGCTTTATCTAACTGCCATTCGCGTTCTTTGACATCAGAGCGTTTGTCGTGCAGTTTCTTACCTTTTGCAACGCCAATTTTCACTTTGCACCAGGCATTTTTCCAGTACAGCGAAAGCGCAACAACGGTATAACCATCACGATTCATTCGACCATACAAGGAGTCGAGCTCGCGCTGGTTTAACAACAACTTACGGGTGCGAGTGGGATCGCATACTACGTGCGTTGAGGCCACCGCCATCGGCGTGAAGTTGGCGCCAAACAGGAACGCTTCGCCGTCTTTAAGAATGACATAGCTGTCGCCGATGTTAGCTTTACCCGCGCGCAGGGATTTGACTTCCCAACCCTGCAAGGCGAGGCCTGCTTCGAACTCTTCTTCAATAAAGTATTCGTGTCGTGCGCGCTTGTTAAGCGCGATTGTGGCTGAGCCAGGTTTGTGTGCTTTTTTCTTCGTCATAATGCCGCTCAGTATAGGTAATCTGGAATCGAAAAACACCCCATTTCATCCAGCGGGGCGCAAGGCGCTATCTTAGCACGAGTTAGGCTATAGCGTTTTTTTTAGCAGGGGATAAATGGTATTATTTGCGTGATTGATATTGATGGAAATTGTTATGCCTCAGATTAGCCGGACCGCTTTAGTACCTTACAGTGCGGAACAGATGTATCAGCTAGTGAATGATGTTAAATCCTATCCCCAGTTTTTACCGGGTTGCACCGGTAGCCGCGTGCTGGAGTCGACTCCAGGACAAATGACGGCCGCTGTGGATGTCTCGAAAGCAGGGATCAGCAAAACGTTCACCACGCGCAATCAACTGACCAGCAATCAGAGCATCCTGATGCATCTGGTCGATGGACCGTTCAAGAAACTGATTGGCGGCTGGAAGTTTACGCCACTAAGCCATGAAGCGTGTCGTATTGAGTTTCATCTCGATTTTGAGTTCACCAATAAGTTAATCGAGCTGGCGTTTGGCCGCATCTTTAAAGAGCTGGCTTCTAACATGGTGCAGGCCTTCACGCTTCGCGCGAAAGAGGTTTACAGTGTCAGCGTCGGCTAAAATTGTTGTTGAAGTAGCGTACGCGCTGCCCGAGAAACAGTATTTACAGCGCGTCACGCTGCAGCAGGGTGCAACGGTGGAAGAGGCTATTCGTGCTTCCGGGCTGCTGGAATTACGTACCGATATCGATCTCAGTAAAAATAAAGTGGGCGTCTACAGCCGTCCGGTTAAGCTAGCCGATGTTCTTCATGACGGCGATCGGGTGGAAATTTATCGGCCATTGATTGCTGATCCAAAAGAACTGCGCAGGCAGCGAGCAGAGAAATCCGCTAAAAAATAACAGACAATAAAAAAGGTGCTCATTGAGCACCTTTTTTTGATCTCTCAAACCTACTTGTTGTCGGTCAGAGCGGGTTTGTTATCAATGTTGGTCAATACGCCGCTGCTGTTAAAGGTCAGCGTCAGCGTTTGCTGTGTTACACCTTCATGCCCAGGCTGCTGACGGAACACATAAAACCAGGTGTTAGTACCAAAAGGATCGGACATCATTGGTGTACCCAGAGCATAAGCAACTTGCTGTTGCGTCATACCTGTACGCACTTTGGCGACATCGGTAGGTGTCAGATAATTTCCCTGGTTGATGTCAGGGCGGTAAACCACTCGCTCCAGAGTGGAACAGCCTGCAGTCAACATCAGTAGTACTGCTGCAGCAGCAGTCAGCGTTTTACAGCGCATAGTGATTTGATTCCTTTTCGGGCCCGAGCAGTACGCGGCTCATATGTAATATGCCGATGATAATAGACCTTTCACCACTTTAAAACCTTTTGCTGTCGGGTCGGTCGGCGATTTTATGTTGAACTCAGACCTTCACAAGGTAAAAAAGTTTATGCCGCCAGCAGTTCTTTTGCATTTGCGAGGGTATTGCGCGTCACTTCGCTCCCGCCAAGCAGGCGGGCTAATTCCTGCAGACGAGCGCGTTTATCAAGCGGCTGCATGTGTGTTTCGGTCATTGCGCCGTCAGTTTCTTTGCTGACATAGAAATGTTGATGACCGCAGCCAGCAACCTGCGGCAGGTGAGTCACACACATAACCTGGGTTGACTCACCTAGCTGACGCAGCATTTTACCCACCACAGCAGCAGTCGGGCCGCTAATACCGACATCCACCTCATCGAAAATCAGGGCAGGGGTTTCCATTTTACGTGCGGTGATGACCTGAATAGCCAGCGCAATGCGAGACAGCTCGCCGCCAGAAGCGACTTTCGCAATGGGCTGTAACGGCTGACCGGGGTTAGTGGTAACTTTAAATTCCACGCGATCGGCACCGTCTGCGCTCAGATGGTGTTCCTCAAATTTCACATCAATACAAAAGACACCGTGCGGCATCGAGAGAGCATGCATGCTCTCTGTAATAAGTTGTCCCAGTTCCTGAGCATAATGTTGACGCTGCTGATGCAGCATTTTTGCCGTTTCCAGCGCCTGCTGGTGATGATTGTTCACCGCCAGGGTTAATGTTTCGAGTGAGTCTGCCTGATCGTCCAGTTGTTGTTGCTCATCCAGCAATGACTGGTAGAACAGTGGCAGTGCTTCAGGGGCAACATGATGCTTACGCGCCAACGAGATTTGTCTGGAAATACGTTGCTCCAGTTCGAACAAGCGGTTAGGGTCTAAATCCAGACGATCGCAATAGTGGCGAAGCTCGTCGCTGGCTTCACTGAGCTGGATGGTCGCCTCTTCCAGCATGTCCAGAATACCGGAGAGCTTACCGTCCATGCCTGCCAGTTCAGTAACCAGGTGCTTTGCGGTGTACAGTTGGCTTTGCAAATTGATGTCTTCACCATCCGCCAGGATAGCCAGCGCCTGCTGGCTGGTGGTGAGCAATTGCCCGCTGTTAGCCAGACGCTTGTACTCTTCATCAATTTGCTCAAACTCGCCCGGCTGCGGGTTGAATTCGTTCAGTTCCTTTAACTGGTATTGCAATAGTTCCGCCCGGGCTGCGCGTTCCTGACTTTGTTGTTGATGATGGGCGAGGTCGCGACAGCTCTGGTGCCACAGCTGGTAGCGCGCGGCCATTTCCTGAGTCAGGGACACTTCATTGGCATAACCATCAAGCAGGGATTTTTGGTGTTCAGATTTCGTCAGGAGTTGGTGCGCGTGCTGGCCGTGGATTTGAATAAGCAGTTGTCCCAGCTCGCGTAGTTGCGACAGGGGAACGGCGGTGCCGTTGATAAAGCCTCGGGAGCGGCCATCGTTGCTGATTACGCGACGCAGCAAACACTCACGACCCTCCTCAAGCTGGTTTTCTTCCAGCCAGCGCAGGGCCGCGGGGGTGTCTTTTAAGGCAAAACGGGCGCACAGGTCGGCTCGGGTGGCGCCTGTACGCACCATGTCGGCATCGGCCCTGCCGCCCAGGCACAAACCGAGGGCATCAATGGCAATGGACTTACCCGCACCAGTCTCGCCGGTAATGACGGTCATTCCGCTCTGAAAATCGATCTCAAGTTCACGAACGATAGCAAAATTGCTGATGGTCAGTTGTGCCAACATAGCTGTTTTCCTGTATGAAAAACCATAACTGTAATTACATACAGTATAAACTGGTTTTTTATACAGTAAAGAGGTTGGCGTTAAATTAGAATAATTTTTTTGACCAGCCTAACTTAGTGCTTAATGTATTGAAATAGCTGTAATCTTTGGGGTGTATCAGGTTCAGATGATAATCACAGCGGCGAATCAATACGTCTTCACCTTCCTGGATAGGCAGGGCGATCTGGCTGTCACAGCTGATCTCCAAATCGTTCCGGCGATGTGAAAAGCGCAGGCGAATCGTGCTGCTACTGTTGATCACCAGCGGTCGCGCAGAAAGCGTATGCGGGAACATCGGTACCAGCGTAATAGCATCTAAAGAAGGCGTCAGAATTGGGCCTCCGGCAGAGAGCGAATAGGCGGTAGAGCCGGTAGGGGTGGAGATAATTAGCCCGTCAGAACGCTGAGAGAAGGCAAAGATTTCATCAATGTAGACTTCAAATTCAATCATGTGCGCCACTTTTCCGGGGTGCAGCACAACTTCATTGATGGCCGTGCTAATGCGCTTTTGGCAATCTTGCTGGCACACCTGGGCTTCGAGTAGAAAGCGCTTTTCGCTGATGTAGTGGCCTTCCAGCACGTCAGCTAACTGCTGCTGGGCATTGTCAGGGTCTAGATCGGTCAGGAAACCGAGGTTGCCGCGGTTAATCCCGATAACCTTGATGTCATAACGTGCCAGAGTGCGTGCCGCACCCAACATATTGCCATCGCCGCCAACGACCACGGCGAGGTCTGCCTGATGGCCAATCTCTGCGAGCGTACCGGTTTTCACATTTTTCAACTGCAGCTCGTGGGCGATTTGTTGCTCGACGATAACCTCATAACCTTTGGCGCAAAGCCAGCGGTAGAGCATTTCATGTGTGGTCAGTGCAGTGGGGTGACGTGGATGCCCCACAATGCCAATACACTTGAAATGTTTGTTCATTTTCTCGAGGTCCTTGTAACGAAGATTAGTGACAATGTGAGTACTTCCCTTGAAACCCAGAATCTTATCCCCATAATAATCCAGGTTAGCGAGATGAATGCGAAAAAACGCGGAGAAATTCATGAGTAGTAAAGAACAGAAAACGCCTGAGGGGCAAGCCCCGGAAGAAATTATCATGGATCAGCACGAAGAAGTTGAGGCGGTTGAATCAAACGCTTCTGCTGAGCAGGTGGATCCGCGCGATGAAAAAATTGCGAATCTGGAAGCTCAGCTTGCTGAAGCCGAAACTCGCGAGCGCGACAGCGTGTTGCGTATCAAAGCGGAAATGGAAAACCTGCGTCGTCGTACCGAACTGGACGTAGAAAAAGCGCATAAATTTGCGCTGGAAAAATTCGTCAACGAACTGCTGCCGGTGCTGGATAGCCTGGACCGCGCGCTGGAAGTGGCGGACAAAGATAATGACGCGATGGCGGCGATGGTTGAAGGTATTGAGCTGACCCGTAAGTCAATGCTGGATGTTGTGGCGAAGTTTGGCGTACAGGTGGTGGCGGATATTGATGTGCCGATGGACCCGAACGTGCACCAGGCCATTGCAATGGTAGAGTCTGACGACGTTGCCGCCGGTAATGTGCTGATGGTTATGCAGAAAGGTTATACCCTGAACGGACGTACCATTCGCGCCGCGATGGTCTCTGTGGCGAAAGCCAAAGGCTAATCAGCTTTCAGGTCGGGTAATGCTCACGCGCTACCCGGCCTGAATTACGCTCACTGATCCGACACGCTTTCCCGTAGCGGTTTGACCGGCAAGACCTGCACCTGCTTAATCATATTGTCCTGGACGTCGAGAATATCGATATCATACTGCCCAATACGCACACGCGTACCGGCAACCGGGATCTCTTCCAGTGCTTCAAGAATAATACCATTCACGGTCCGGGCGTCATCTTCCGGCAGGTGCCAGTTAAACGCCTTATTGATTTCACGAACGTTGGCGCTGCCGTCAATGATCACTGAGCCATCATTTTGCGGCGTTACTTCTTCGGCAAGCGTGGGTGACATTGAGGTGGTGAAGTCGCCGACAATCTCTTCCAGTATATCCTCAACCGTGACCAGTCCCTGAATATCGCCATATTCATTAACGACCAGACCCACTTTCTTTTTATTTCGCTGAAACTTAATGAGCTGGGTGCTAAGTGGTGTACCTTCCGGGACGTAATAGATTTCGTCGGCGGCGCGTAACATGGTCTCTTTGGTGAACTCTTTTTTTTCTGCCATTAATCGCCAGGCCTCACGCACGCGCAGCATACTGATAGCATCGTCCAGCGAGTCTCGGTACAGCACAATGCGGCCGTGCGGAGAGTGCGAAAGCTGACGTACGATAGACTTCCAGTCATCGTTAATATCAATACCGATGATTTCGTTACGCGGGATCATGATGTCATCGACGCTGACTTTTTCCAGATCCAGCACGGACAGCAGCATATCCTGGTTACGGCGTGAAATTTGCGAGCGCGATTCATTCACCAGCGTTCGCAGTTCATCTTTGCTCAACGAACCGCTCACCACGATATCCGTTTTAATGCCCATCATGCGCATTAGCAGCCGCGTGATGGTATTGAGTAGCCAGACCAACGGCATCATCAGAATCTGCAGTGGGGCCAGCAGGACGCTGCTTGGATAGGCGACTTTTTCCGGATAAAGCGCGGCAATGGTCTTTGGCAGTACTTCGGCAAATATCAGCACTACAAACGTCAATACCCCGGTGGCAATGGCGACGCCCGCATCGCCATACAGGCGCATACCGACAATGGTACCGAGCGCGGAGGCCAGAATATTCACCAGGTTATTCCCGATGAGTACCAGACTTATCAGACGGTCCGGCTTGCGCAGTAACTTTTCAACGCGTTTCGCCTGACGATTTCCCTGCTTGGCCCGATGACGTAGACGGTAGCGATTCAGGGTCATCATTCCGGTTTCAGAACCGGAAAAATAGGCGGATATGACCACCATGATGAGAAGCGTGACAATGAGTGTGGTGGTGGAGATGTGTTCCACGTAGGGTTCCTTAAAGATTTAACTCACGAACTGCTGCAGGATACGGCTGCCGAAATAGGCCAGCGTCAGAATGCCTGCGCCTGCGACGTTAAACCATACGACGCGACGTCCGCGCCAGCCTTCATGGTAATGCCCCCACAACAGAACGATATAGACAAACCATGCCACGATAGAGAGGACGGCTTTATCAATGTTCTCCGTGCTGAACAGGTTGTGCATGTAAAACAGGCCGGTGCACAGGGTGAGCGTCAGCAGAACCACGCCGATTTGGGTGATATGAAACATTTTCCGCTCAATACTCATCAGCGGTGGCATTTCATTGCTGAAGGCCAATTTTTTGTTTTTTAACTGGTAGTCAATCCATGCCAGCTGTAGCGCATAGAGCGCGGCGATAATCAGCGTGGCATAAGCGAACAGCGACAGCCCGATGTGAATCATCATGCCCGGCGTAGCTTCGAGATGGGTGATGAACTCGTTAGGCATAAACGTGGCAAAGGCGAGATTGATTAGCGCAAAGGCGTAGACAATGGGCAGCAATAGCCAGCCGCGGTTGCGCGACGCGACGATGGTCATCACGGTACAGATCATCAGACTCACCAGCGAGCCAACGTTCAGCAGACTCAGGTTTTGTCCGCTTTCACCGCCGGGTAGAATACGTGCTTCCAGAGCGACAGCATGGCACACCAGCGCGACGACCGCAGAGAGAATAGCCATACGCCGCCAGCCGCTGTTTTTTTGCAGCAGAGCGGGAATAATCAGCGCAAGGCTGACTGAGTAGGCGACAAGGGCGAGCAGAGCAAAAACGGGCATATAGGTGTCGACAGTTGGCCAGTGATAAAGAAAAGCAGTATAGCGTTACGTGACCGCTGCTCCAACCGTTGCATAACAACAAAGGCGGCTTCATGTTATACTGCGACAAATTTCTGTTGATGTGTCGCTGTCGCGACCGACCGTTTCCACCCCAGGCGAGAGACAATGTTTGATAATTTAACCGATCGTTTGTCGCGCACGCTGCGCAATATCAGTGGCCGTGGACGCCTTACTGAAGACAACGTTAAAGAAACGCTGCGCGAAGTGCGCATGGCGCTGCTGGAGGCTGACGTAGCGCTGCCGGTAGTGCGTGAGTTTATCAATCGCGTAAAAGAGAAAGCGGTTGGTCATGAAGTTAACAAAAGCCTGACGCCGGGTCAGGAGTTCGTCAAGATTGTCCGTAACGAACTGGTTGCGGCAATGGGCGAAGAAAACCAGACCCTGAATCTGGCTGCACAGCCGCCAGCCGTTGTGCTGATGGCGGGCCTGCAGGGTGCGGGTAAAACCACCAGCGTCGGTAAGCTGGGTAAGTTCCTGCGTGAGAAGCACAAGAAGAAAGTGCTGGTGGTTTCCGCAGACGTGTATCGTCCGGCGGCGATCAAACAGCTGGAAACGCTGGCCGAGCAGGTCGGTGTGGACTTCTTCCCGTCGGATGTCGGCCAGAAGCCGGTTGATATCGTTAACGCCGCGCTGAAAGAAGCCAAACTCAAATTCTACGACGTGCTGCTGGTGGATACCGCCGGTCGTTTGCACGTTGATGAAGCGATGATGGACGAAATCAAACAGGTTCACGCTTCTATCAAGCCGGTAGAAACGCTGTTTGTGGTCGATGCCATGACCGGTCAGGATGCTGCAAATACCGCCAAAGCCTTTAACGAAGCGCTGCCGTTAACCGGTGTGGTGCTGACTAAAGTTGATGGTGATGCTCGTGGCGGTGCCGCGCTCTCTATTCGCCACATCACCGGCAAGCCGATTAAATTCCTCGGCGTCGGGGAGAAAACTGAAGCACTGGAGCCGTTCCATCCGGACAGGATTGCTTCACGTATTCTCGGCATGGGCGACGTGCTGTCGCTTATCGAAGATATCGAAAGCAAAGTTGATCGCGCGCAGGCCGAGAAATTAGCCAGCAAGCTGAAAAAAGGCGATGGCTTCGATCTCAACGATTTCCTTGAGCAGCTCAACCAGATGAAAAACATGGGCGGTATGGCAAGTCTGATGGGCAAGCTACCGGGCATGGGTCAGATCCCTGACAACGTGAAATCGCAAATGGACGATAAAGTGCTGGTGCGTATGGAAGCCATCATCAACTCGATGACGATGAAAGAACGCGCTAAGCCAGAAATCATCAAAGGTTCCCGTAAACGCCGTATTGCTGCTGGTTGCGGTATGCAGGTACAGGACGTAAACCGCCTTCTGAAACAGTTCGACGACATGCAGCGCATGATGAAGAAAATGAAGAAGGGCGGTATGGCTAAGATGATGCGTGGTATGAAGGGGATGATGCCGCCCGGCTTCCCCGGTAGATAAATATATCGGGCTACCTTATTTGCCATTTTGACACCGGAGTGTGCTCGACAAAACACTGTAGTGTTTTGAACGCCCTTTAGGGCGGCCCGAAGGGCGAGCGGAGCGAGTAAATGCTCACGTACTGCGTGTACGCTCAGGAGGCTGACGGCACTGCCGACGGCCTTTTATAGCAGAGTTATCAACTGCTGATTGCATTTTCCCCAGAAATCAGTAAAATTTTCGGGCTTTTAATATGACACCCGGGCTCCGTTCCTCGATGGGGCCTGGGTGTTTTATTCACACAAGAGGATGTTATGGTTACTATTCGTTTAGCTCGTCACGGCGCTAAAAAGCGTCCGTTCTACCAGGTTGTTGTTACCGACAGCCGTAATGCACGCAACGGTCGCTTCATCGAGCGCGTTGGCTTCTTTAACCCAATCGCTAGCGAAAAAGAAGAAGGCACTCGCCTGGATCTGGATCGCATCGCTCACTGGGTTGGCCAGGGCGCGACTATTTCTGATCGCGTAGCTACGCTGATCAAAGCAGCAAACAAAGCAGCTTAATCTGTCACGGTGGTCATGATGAGCAAGCAACTCGCCGCACAGGCTCCTGTGGAACCCATTGTTTTGGGGAAAATGGGGTCTTCTTACGGTATCCGTGGTTGGCTCAGAGTGTTTTCTTCCACTGAAGACGCCGAAAGCATTTTTGACTATCAGCCCTGGTTTATCCAGAAGGCGGGTCAGTGGCAGCAAGTACAGCTGGAAAGCTGGAAGCACCACAATCAGGATCTGATCATCAAGCTGAAAGGCGTTGACGATCGTGATTCGGCGAATCTACTGACTAATTGCGAAATTGTCGTGGATTCCTCGCAGTTGCCAGCGCTGGAAGATGGTTCTTACTACTGGAAAGACCTTATGGGCTGCCAGGTAGTGACCACTGAAGGCTACGATCTCGGTAAAGTCGTCGATATGATGGAAACCGGTTCGAATGACGTCATCGTCATCAAGGCAAACCTGAAAGATGCGTTTGGTATCAAGGAACGTCTTGTGCCGTTCCTCGATGGGCAGGTTATCAAGAAAGTCGATCTCGCTACTCGAACTATCGAAGTAGATTGGGATCCTGGTTTTTAAACCACCGGATAAACGGTAAAAGTCGGCGTTATGGGGATTGGCTTGTGTTTATAGGTATCGTTAGCCTGTTTCCAGAAATGTTCCGCGCAATTACCGATTACGGGGTAACTGGCCGGGCAGTAAAAAATGGCCTGCTAAACATCCAGAGCTGGAGTCCTCGTGACTTTACTCATGACCGGCACCGTACCGTGGACGATCGTCCTTACGGCGGCGGACCGGGGATGTTAATGATGGTGCAACCCTTACGGGACGCCATTCATGCAGCGAAAGCTGCGGCTGGTGAAGGCGCAAAGGTGATTTATCTCTCACCTCAGGGACGCAAGCTTGATCAAGCGGGCGTTAGCGAACTGGCCACGAATCAAAAGCTGATTCTGGTGTGTGGTCGCTATGAAGGAATAGATGAGCGCGTGATTCAAACCGAAATTGACGAAGAATGGTCAATCGGCGATTACGTCCTCAGCGGTGGTGAGTTACCAGCAATGACGCTGATAGACTCCGTTTCCCGGTTTATTCCGGGGGTTCTGGGTCATGAGGCTTCAGCAATCGAAGATTCGTTTGCTGATGGATTGCTGGATTGCCCACACTATACCCGACCTGAAGTGTTAGAGCAGATGGAAGTACCGGCAGTGTTACTGTCAGGAAACCATGCTGAGATACGTCGCTGGCGTTTGAAGCAGTCGCTGGGCCGGACCTGGCTTAGAAGACCTGAACTTCTGGAAAACCTGGCTCTGACTGAAGAGCAAGCAAGGTTGCTGGCGGAGTTCAAAAAGGAACACGCGCAACAGCAACATAAACATGATGGGCAGGCGTAAGCCCCCAATATCAGTTTACCCAGGATAAGAGATTAAATTATGAGCAACATTATTAAGCAACTTGAACAAGAACAGATGAAGCAGGACGTACCTTCCTTCCGTCCGGGTGATACCGTGGAAGTGAAAGTATGGGTTGTTGAAGGTTCCAAAAAACGTCTGCAGGCATTCGAGGGCGTGGTTATCGCTATTCGTAACCGCGGTCTGCACTCTGCATTCACTGTTCGTAAAATTTCCAACGGCGAAGGCGTTGAGCGTGTCTTCCAGACTCACTCTCCGGTAGTTGACAGCATTGCTGTTAAACGTCGTGGTGCTGTTCGTAAAGCTAAACTGTACTACCTGCGTGAGCGCACTGGTAAGTCTGCTCGTATCAAAGAGCGTCTTAACTAAGATTCGCGCAAGCGACATCCTGTTAGAAAAGGGCTGGCCGAAAGGCTGGCCCTTTTTTTATTCCGACCTTTATTCATTTGTTTTTTGTTATTAGATGACTGCGCGGCGCGCAGTCAGTTGAATATTCATTACGGCGTCGAGATCACGACTGCAACGCGACGGTTTTCAGCACGACCTTTTGACGTCTGGTTGCTTGCGATCGGGTATTTCTTCCCAAGCCCCTGAGTTGTCAGGTTGGCGCGGGGAATATTGGCGCCCTGTGCCCAGGCATCGGCAACCACATTCGCGCGTTTGAGCGACAGAGCTTCGTTGTAACTGTCTTCGCCGTAGTTATCGGTATGACCGTCCAGGCGCGCATGGTTAAGCCCGGTAGCAGCCAGTTTGGAAGCCATTTCCTGGATCTGTTTTTCGCTTTCGGGGCGGAGCTTGTAGTCGTTTTTATCAAACAGGATGTTGTCAGACAGGCCAAGAGACCAGTCTCCGGAAGCTTCAGTAAATCCGTACGATTTCATGGCTGCAATTTGCTCTGGGGTAAATTTTCCCTGAGGAGCCTGACAGCCTGCCACAACCAGTAAAAGCAAAAGAAATGGGGATAATAAGCGTTTTAGCATGTGTGTGATTCCTTATTTAATAATAGTGCGTTCAGAACGCATATGTTTGGCCTGATACATATTTTGATCGGCAAGTTCTTGTAATTTCTCGGCAGAGGCATGTTCCCACGTCAGCGCAAAACCGATACTGAGTGTCATGCTTGCTAAATGACCATTATGCAGGTCAAAAGGTCGGTCAAACTCTTGTGAAAGTGCAGCACAGATCCGCTGAACCTCATATTCAGAATGAACGCTATATAGCACCATCGCGAACTCGTCGCCGCCAAGTCTGTATGGCGAATGTCGATTACCGCCAAACTCGGACAGCCTTTTTGCGACTTCAATCAGAACCCGATCCCCCGCAGCGTGGCCCCAGGTATCATTAATAAATTTAAAATTATCACCATCAAGAAATAACAATGCGGAACTGCTGTGGGTGACATCGTCATTCATCAGCGCGTTAATACTGCTACGAAATGCGGCACGATTCGCCAGGCCCGTCAGAGGATCATGGAGTGCAGTACGCAAAAGCTGAGCGTTCTTTGCCTGCAGTCGAAGTTGCCACTCCTCCATCTCGTCCAGCAGACTATTAAAATCCTGGGCAAAAAGATGAAACTCTTCAATGCGCTCTTCGGATACACGTCGTGAAAAATTACGGTTGGTACGAACATCATGTACCACTTCAGTTATATTTTGCAGGGCTTCCACGACGCCATTGTGTAAATAGCGAGTGAGCATTAATGCAATGCCTGATGCCAACAGAATGCACCCGGTAAGAACGGCCAGCGACAAATAAATGAAATGACTAATGACGCTATCGCGCGCGGTCAATCGTACTTCGCCGATGACGTTGCCATTATGCAAAATAGGCTTAGTGACCGGTTGTGGGAACAGCCAGTGGCTGATCAGTCCGCTGATCTTCTCCGTGGTGTCCTGCGCGTTATAACGCCAGGTGGCGATCGCCTTTTGGTTTTTATTACGAACTTCCGCAACGGAAAATTGCCCTTGCTGGCCCAGTGCAGCCAGCGTTTCCGTTGCCGCGACGCTATCAGAAAAAACGAGCGCAGCTTCAAGCGTACGGGTCATGGTTGCAGCGGTCAAATCCAGGTTCTTTTGCGCATACTGTCTCAATGCCAGCACGGAAGAAATGCTGAGCAGCAACCAGATCAACGTCATCGTCACCAGGACACTGATTATGCTGATACGCCGTAATGTCCGCTTAAACGTCGGGCGTGTTACAGGAGAATGGCCCTTATCCATGCTTATTATTCCGTGCAAGCATCAATACGTCTGGACTGACCCTTACGCCACTGCGTGAAAGGGAATCCATATTTACGGAAAATCTCACATCTTCATCTTTAATTATGAGGCAAAAGGCGCTGCCAATAACGCATTCGGGATTCTGTTCGGCAATTAATAACAATGCCTTAGTCGGATATTTATTCTTTAATTCCACCTGATAAGTAGGTGATTCTTTTCCAAAATAAAAACCGTCACACTGCGAAACTAATATTTCTTGTTCCGTACGAATGATGACGGGAAGATAGGGTAATGCCCCAGTACTGGTATCTTCCAGAACACTGGAAAAACGCGATGAAGAGAAAATACACAGTTTGGGCGGCCCGGAAAGTGCAGGCCAGCGTGTATAACTAACGATACCGGAAACCATAGCACGTACAGATTTTGCTTCTTCTGTAATGCTTTGGGCGTACAGCGGTAACCCGGTCAGGAGCAGTGCCAGTAGAAGTATGAGTCGGTAAGAATAGCTCATGAATAGTTACCTACCAGCATTTGCCGTAAAGCGTCGAAATACATTCAAAATTGTTTAGGACAAAATAACATTATTTTCCTAAGTCGTCATTATTCCAGGGATAAAGCTGCTGGTGATTTAAGTTAAATCCTAGTTGATTGTAAAGTTTAACTCATTGTTTAATTTAATCTTATTGAGGCGGAGCCTTCATTTGCTCCTTTTTGCCAGGCATTATGTAACTGGTCTACATTTTCGACCGTATCACAACTTTGGGGAAAGGTTTTCCCGGCCAGCCCCCTGGCGTAAACAAAATCCTGCTGGCAGATTTTACGTTGCCCCTCGGCGAAACCCTTAAGATATTTCGTACGATCGACGTCGGGATCATTGAAGTTGTCGGCAAGAGTTTCATTATCTTTAACGGCATAGCCCGAAATGGCATCTTGTATACCGGCATCGTACCAGTCGGTCCCTGTCCAGGTGGGGGCGTGGGTATAGGGATCTATTTGACAACCGCTAAGAAGGAATAGAAATAAGGTGCTGATGAGTTGCTTCATTGCCCGTGCTCCCTTGTTTTTTTAAGCATAGCGGATTTGAATATTGAATGGTGTAAATTTAATTGTACATTATTAACGGCTTTTTCTGCTGATAAATTGCGTGTTGTAAATTAAAATTTACGGATTGTGGATTGAAATCTTTACCTGTTGTGGTATCGTTATTTCCTCCTCGCTGAGGATTAACTATCGCAAACGAGCTAAACAGGATCACCATCATGCAAAAAGACGCGCTGAACAACGTACATATTACCGACGAACAGGTTCTGATGACTCCGGAGCAGCTGAAAGCTGAATTTCCGCTGAGCCAGGCGCAAGAAGCGCAAATCTCCCAGTCGCGTAAAATCATTTCAGATATTATCTCCGGTCGCGATCCGCGTTTGCTGGTGGTATGTGGTCCATGCTCCATTCACGATCCTGAAATGGCTATTGAGTACGCTCGTCGATTTAAAGCCCTTGCCGCAGAGGTCAGCGATAGCCTCTACCTGGTGATGCGCGTCTATTTTGAAAAACCCCGTACCACCGTCGGCTGGAAAGGGTTAATTAACGATCCTCACATGGATGGCTCTTTTGATGTTGAAGCAGGACTGAAAATTGCGCGTCAACTGCTGCTTGAACTGGTGAATATGGGACTGCCGCTGGCAACTGAAGCGCTGGATCCAAATAGTCCGCAATACCTGGGCGATCTGTTTAGCTGGTCCGCAATCGGAGCCCGTACCACGGAATCGCAGACTCACCGCGAAATGGCTTCCGGTCTTTCCATGCCGGTCGGCTTTAAGAATGGTACTGACGGTAGTCTTGCGACCGCCATTAATGCCATGCGAGCGGCGGCACAGTCGCACCGCTTTGTTGGTATTAATCAGGCCGGGCAGGTTGCGCTGTTGCAAACTCAGGGGAATCCGGACGGTCACGTGATCCTGCGTGGTGGTAAAGCGCCGAACTACAGTCCGGCAGATGTCGCCCAGTGCGAAAAAGAGATGGAGCAGGCGGGACTACGACCTTCTCTGATGGTAGATTGCAGTCATGGTAACTCCAATAAAGATTACCGCCGCCAGCCTGCCGTGGCTGAATCTGTGATTGCACAAATCAAAGATGGCAATCGCTCGATCATTGGCTTGATGATCGAAAGTAATATTCACGAAGGCAACCAGTCTTCTGAACAGCCGCGCAGCGAAATGAAATACGGCGTGTCCGTAACCGATGCCTGCATTAGCTGGGAAATGACGGATGCGCTGTTGCGTGAAATTAGCCAGGATTTAAACGGTCAGCTGTCGGCGCGTGTAGCATAAGAGGTTGGTTATGGTTGCTGAATTGACCGCATTACGCGATCAAATTGATGAAGTCGACAAGGCGTTGCTGGACTTACTGGCACGCCGCCTGGAGTTGGTTGCCGAAGTCGGTGAAGTAAAAAGCCGCTTTGGGCTGCCGATCTACGTACCGGAGCGGGAAGCCTCTATGCTGGCCTCCCGCCGGGCAGAGGCGGAAGCTCTGGGCGTGCCACCGGACCTGATTGAAGATGTGTTGCGTCGGGTTATGCGTGAGTCCTACTCCAGCGAAAATGACAAAGGGTTTAAAACACTTTGTCCTTCTCTGCGCCCGGTGGTGATCGTCGGTGGTGGTGGTCAGATGGGACGTCTGTTCGAAAAAATGCTCACCTTGTCAGGTTACCAGGTGCGGATCCTGGAACAGCAGGACTGGGATCGCGCGCCGGAGATCGTCTCTGATGCCGGCATGGTGATCGTCAGTGTGCCGATCCACGTCACCGAGCAGGTGATCGCCAAATTACCGCGCCTGCCTTCTGACTGTATCCTGGTGGATCTGGCTTCGGTGAAAAATGGTCCTTTGCAGGCGATGCTGGCGGCGCACGATGGCCCGGTGGTGGGATTGCATCCGATGTTTGGTCCGGACAGCGGCAGTCTGGCCAAGCAAGTCGTCGTCTGGTGTGACGGACGTCAGCCGGAAGCTTATCAGTGGTTTCTCGAACAGATTCAGGTGTGGGGGGCGCGGTTGCATCGGATCAGCGCCGTTGAACACGACCAGAATATGGCGTTTATTCAGGCACTACGTCACTTTGCGACTTTTGCTTACGGTCTGCATCTAGCGGAAGAGAATGTTCAACTGGAACAGTTGCTGGCGCTCTCTTCGCCGATTTACCGCCTTGAGCTGGCGATGGTAGGACGTCTGTTTGCCCAGGATCCGCAGCTCTATGCTGATATTATTATGTCGTCTGAGAGCAACCTTGCGCTGATCAAACGCTACTACCAACGTTTTGGTGAGGCGATCGGTTTACTGGAGCAGGGCGATAAGCAAGCGTTTATCGACAGCTTCCGTAAGGTGGAGCACTGGTTTGGCGATTACGCTCAGCGCTTTCAGAGCGAAAGCCGTACGTTGTTGCGCCAGGCTAACGATAGCCGCCAGTAAATAGAATGCCGGATAATCTTAGCGCTATCCGGCATTATAAAACGTTAGCTCGGATCGACCGGCACCACATTTTCACTTGGATAGCAGCCAAGTACTTTCATCGAACGCGTAATCTCACCCAGTTCCTTCAATGCTTTTTGCATCTGAGGCGATTCCAGGTTGGCCTGAATATCCAGGTAAAACATCTCTTCCCACGGATTGCCGTGAATTGGGCGTGACTCCAGTTTGGTCATAATCAGATTATGGTTGCGCAATACCAGCAGCGCTTCAACCAGCGCACCCGCCTGTTGTCCTGTCGCCATCAGCAGCGTGGTTTTTGCCGGAACCTGGTCAGAAACATTGATTGCTTTGCGCGCCAGTACCACGAAGCGGGTGATGTTTTGCGTCTGGTTAGCTTCAATGTGCTCAAGAACCTGCAAACCATACAGTACGCCTCCGGCTTCGCTCCCCAGAGCCGCCACGCGCGGCGAGTTAGCCTGCGCAACTTTTTCCATTGCCGCAGAGGTACTTTCGGTGTACTCAATCTTCCAGTGTGGATGGCGACTCAGAAATTTGCTGCACTGCTGGAACGGCTGCGGATGGCTGTAAACAGTTTCAATAGTCTCGAGATCCGTTGTGCCGGATACCAACACACAGTGGTCAATTGTGATGGTCATCTCGCCAACGATAGACAGGCTGGTGTGTTGTAGCAGGTCGTAAACGTCGTTAATCCCGCCGGAACTGGTGTTTTCAATCGGAACCACCGCGTAGTCAGCTTGTCCGGTTTCAACCTGATTAAAGATATCGGCAAATTTTGCGCAGCCGCTTTCAATAAATTGTTCAAAGTGGCGGGCGGCATACTGACGGGCGGCGAGGTGAGAATATGAACCCTTTGGGCCGAGGAAGGCTACGCGCGCAGAGTGCGGATTGATTTTGTTCAGATGCTGCTGGAGCAGTGCCTGTTGTGTCAGGACGGAGTCTTCGATAATCAGCTGGAACAGGCGAGTAATATAATGAGCATCAAGATGATGTGCTTTGCCAAGCTGAATCAGGCGGTCTAACAGGTCGCGCTCACGGTCGATATCACGAACCGGACGATGCGAAAGCAGTTTTGCTTTGCCAACTTCTACGGCCAGTCCACGTCGCTCAGCCAGCAGGGCCAGTAATTTTTCATCCAGCGTGCTGATCTTATCGCGCAGCGCCAGCAATGGGTTTTCCGATGTCATAGTGTTGCCTTTCTTGTTATCAATAAAAAAGGCCCCCCGTTGTGGGAGGCCTTATTGTTCGTCTTCGCATTCTTTATCACACGACGAAACGCCTCCCATTCAGGGGAAGGTAAAAAAGAATGCGAAGAAGAACGGGACAAGTTTCATGTAATTTTCCTTTGGCTATATCAGTAAAGTACCCGTACTGTTTTCACCATGTCAACAAAAAACGCGCCCGAAGGCGCGTTGGCGATACACTCAATGTAAGGGACTACTCTTCTTCTGCTTCGACGAAGTTGGCGTCTTTTACTGAAGCTGTTGCACGACGGGCTTCGCCTTTGTGCTGCACTTTATTGAGCTGCCGTTCCAGCTTGTTGATCAAATCGTTAATTGCGGTGTACATATCCTCGTGTTTTGCGCTGGCGACCAGATGTCCGTTCGGTGTATTGATGGTGGCATCAGCAATGAAACCCTGTGGCTCCTTAGACAGAATGATATGTGGATTAATCAGATGAGTTTGCCATTTTTCAAGTTTGGCGAGACGGTCTGCGACATGCTGGCGAATTGCCGGAGTAATTTCCATTTGTTTACTGGTAATGTTCATTGTCATAAATTTTACCTCTTGTCTTTCCCGTCTTGGTGATTCCAGCATACCGTTCCTAATGTCAAAATGTGTGATTTAAATCACATTATTTTGTCGCTTTTTGTCAAGAAAACCTTTTTGTGAGGCACAGCAGGAACAGGCGATATTTTACTTGAGGAATACCAGAAAGCAGGCCATATTTGATGAGATGCGTTGCAGCTAAACCGCTTCAGTTGTGGCGTTAACGGGTAAAAAAACGGCAGCCCAAGGGCTGCCGTTTTGCATTCTGAGGTAAATCAGGTATTGCTGCTGTTAGCGGCAATGATTTTCGCTACTTTTTCTGCCTGCGCATTCATCTGCATCTGGCGATAAGCTTTTTCCATTAACGGCAGAGCATCACGTGTTGCCTGAGTATCAGGGTAGTCGCGTAGCATACCTTCCACACGGTTTACCACAGCGACCCATGCTCCGCGGGCAGTGTAGTATTGCGCAACGGAGTATTCATACTTCGCCAGACGATCCTTCAGGAATACCAGACGTTTGGTGGCGTCAGTAGTGTACTGGCTGTTCGGATAGCCACGTACCAGTTTGGAAAAGTCATTAAACGCAGCTCGGGCGTGTTGCGGATCGCGATCGCTGCGATCAACACCAAAGAACCCTTGCAGTGCGCTATCGTCCAACGCCATATTGGTCAGGCCACGCATATACATGACATAATCAATGTTAGGGTGTGTCGGATTAAGACGGATAAAACGATCGATGGCAGCCTGAGCAAGCGGCAGATCGGCGTTTTTGTAGTAGGCGTAGATGAGATCTAATTGCACCTGCTGAGAATACGGTCCAAATGGATAACGGTTATCCAACGCTTCCAATTGCGTTATTGCCTGTTTCCAGTTACCGTCCTGCAGCTTTTGCTGAGCAGTCGCGTAGATTTCATTTGGCGGATTATCGGGCACCTCTTCCTTTGAACCAGAGCAACCCGCCAAAAACAGGCTCAACGTGGCTGCTGCCACCAGATATTTCATGCGCGTCATGACGTTTTGACTTTCCTCAAAATGTATTACGGGAGATTCTCTGTTCCTGCTCCCGGTTAAGACCAGCTACAATAGCACACTATATTAAACGGCAAAGCCGTAAAACCCAACGTTAAACGAAGAAGCAGTTTATGGCACAACGAGTAGAACTCACCGCAACAGTCTCCGAAAATCAGCTCGGTCAACGCTTAGATCAGGCTTTGGCCGAATTGTTCCCTGATTATTCACGATCGCGCATAAAAGAATGGATCCTTGATCAGCGCGTGCTGGTAAATGGCAATCTTTGCGATAAACCGAAAGAAAAAGTGTTGGGTGGAGAACGCGTCTCCATCAATGCAGAAATTGACGAAGAGGTGCGTTTTGAACCTCAGGATATCCCGCTGGATATCGTTTATGAAGATGACGACATTCTTGTCATCAACAAACCCCGTGATCTCGTGGTGCATCCGGGCGCCGGTAATCCTGATGGCACGGTTTTGAATGCATTGCTGCATTACTACCCGCCGATCGCGGATGTTCCTCGTGCCGGTATTGTGCACCGTCTGGATAAAGACACGACGGGATTAATGGTGGTGGCAAAAACCGTTCCTGCGCAAACGCGACTGGTGGAGTCGCTGCAGCTGCGTGAAATTACCCGTGAGTACGAAGCCGTGGCGATTGGTCACATGACGGCAGGCGGAACCGTTGAGGAGCCGATTAGCCGTCACCCGACTAAGCGTACGCACATGGCGGTACACCCGATGGGGAAACCTGCGGTGACGCACTATCGCATCATGGAACACTTCCGTGTGCACACGCGTCTGCGGTTGCGTCTGGAAACCGGACGTACGCACCAGATCCGCGTGCACATGGCGCATATCACCCATCCGCTGGTGGGCGATCAGGTCTACGGCGGTCGTCCGCGTCCACCGAAAGGCGCTTCTGACGAATTTATCTCCGTATTGCGTAAGTTCGATCGTCAGGCGCTGCACGCGACCATGCTGCGTTTGTATCACCCAATTTCCGGTATCGAAATGGAATGGCACGCGCCAATTCCACAAGATATGGTGCAGTTGATTGAAGTGATGCGTGCTGATTTCGAAGAACATAAGGATGATATTGCCTGGCTATGAGTAAGCTAATTGTCCCGCAGTGGCCGATACCGCAGGGTGTCGCGGCGTGTAGTTCTACTCGTATTGGCGGTGTCAGTATGTCGCCTTACGATTCGCTGAATCTGGGGGCCCATTGCGGTGATAACCCGGAGCATGTTGAGGAGAACCGCATGCGGCTGTTTGCTGCGGGCAATCTGCCTGCAAAGCCCGTCTGGCTGGAACAGGTCCACGGTAAGGACGTTCTGAAACTGACTGGCGAGCCTTACGCCTCCAAACGTGCAGATGCTTCATACAGCAACATGCCGGGCACCGTGTGTGCGGTGATGACGGCTGACTGTTTGCCGGTGCTGTTTTGCAATCGCGCAGGAACGGAGGTTGCGGCGGCCCATGCGGGTTGGCGAGGATTATGCGCAGGTGTGCTGGAAGAGACGGTGGCGTGTTTTGCCGACAAACCTGAAAACATTATCGCCTGGCTAGGCCCGGCGATTGGCCCGGACGCGTTTGAAGTGGGAGCAGAAGTCCGCGAAGCGTTTATGGAGAAAGATCCGCAAGCGGACATCGCATTTGTCCCGCGTGATGACAAATATCTGGCGGATATCTATCAGCTTGCGCGCCAACGTCTGGCAAATGTCGGTGTGGAGAACCTTTACGGCGGCGACCGTTGCACCTTCAGCGAAAGTGAGACGTTCTTCTCTTATCGTCGCGACAATACCACGGGGCGTATGGCAAGTTTTATTTGGCTGATATAACCTAAAGAATCAAGACGATCCGGTACGTGTAATTTTCTTTTCACATAATTCAGGTCATTAACCTTGAATAATTGAGGGATGACCTCATTTAATCTCCAGTAGCAATTTTGACCTGTTATGGGAGGAGTTATGCGTCTGGATCGTCTTACCAATAAATTCCAGCTTGCTCTTGCCGATGCCCAGTCACTCGCATTGGGGCACGACAATCAATTCATCGAACCACTTCATCTAATGAGCGCCTTGCTGAATCAGGAAGGGGGATCGGTACGTCCTTTATTAACGTCCGCTGGCATTAATGCTGGCCAGTTACGTACAGCTATTGACCAGGCGTTGAGCCGTTTGCCGCAGGTAGAAGGTACCGGTGGTGATGTGCAGCCTTCTCAGGATCTGGTGCGTGTTCTGAATCTTTGCGACAAGCTGGCGCAAAAACGTGGGGACAACTTTATTTCGTCAGAACTGTTCGTTCTGGCAGCGCTTGAGTCACGCGGTACGCTGACCGATTTATTAAAATCAGCAGGCGCGACGACCGCCAATATCACTCAGGCAATTGAACAAATGCGTGGAGGTGAAAGCGTGAATGACCAGGGGGCTGAAGACCAACGTCAGGCCTTGAAAAAATATACCGTCGATCTGACCGAACGTGCCGAGCAGGGCAAACTCGATCCGGTTATCGGTCGTGATGAAGAAATTCGCCGCACCATTCAGGTGCTGCAGCGTCGTACTAAAAACAACCCGGTGTTAATCGGTGAGCCCGGGGTCGGTAAAACCGCGATTGTTGAAGGGCTGGCTCAACGCATCATCAATGGTGAAGTGCCGGAAGGCTTAAAAGGCCGCCGTGTGCTGGCGCTGGATATGGGTGCGCTGGTGGCTGGAGCCAAATATCGTGGTGAGTTTGAAGAACGCTTAAAAGGTGTGCTGAACGATCTTTCTAAACAGGAAGGCAATGTCATCCTGTTTATTGATGAGTTACACACCATGGTTGGGGCGGGTAAAGCCGATGGCGCAATGGACGCCGGAAATATGCTGAAACCTGCACTGGCACGTGGGGAACTGCACTGTGTAGGCGCAACAACGCTTGATGAGTATCGCCAGTACATCGAAAAAGATGCTGCGCTGGAACGTCGTTTCCAGAAAGTGTTTGTGGCCGAACCTTCAGTAGAAGATACCATCGCGATTTTGCGTGGTCTGAAAGAGCGTTATGAACTGCACCACCACGTGCAGATTACTGACCCGGCGATTGTCGCGGCAGCTACGCTGTCTCACCGCTATATTGCCGATCGTCAGTTGCCTGATAAAGCTATCGACCTCATTGACGAAGCGGCATCCAGCATTCGTATGCAGATTGACTCCAAGCCGGAGGAACTCGACAGACTCGACCGCCGTATTATCCAGCTCAAACTGGAACAGCAGGCATTAATGAAAGAGTCTGATGAGGCGAGTAAAAAACGTCTCGATATGCTCAACGAAGAGCTGGATGATAAAGAGCGCCAGTATTCTGAGTTAGAAGAAGAGTGGAAAGCTGAAAAAGCTTCCCTTTCTGGAACGCAAACTATCAAGGCTGAGCTGGAACAGGCGAAAATCGCCATTGAACAGGCGCGTCGTGTCGGCGATCTGGCGCGGATGTCCGAACTGCAGTATGGCAAAATTCCTGAACTGGAAAAACAGCTCGAAGCCGCCACCCAGTCTGAAGGCAAAACCATGCGTCTGCTGCGTAATAAAGTGACGGATGCAGAAATTGCAGAAGTGCTGGCGCGCTGGACCGGGATCCCGGTTGCCCGCATGCTGGAAGGCGAGCGGGAAAAACTGTTACGTATGGAGCAGGAACTGCACAGCCGCGTGATTGGCCAGAATGAAGCGGTGGAAGCGGTTTCTAACGCCATCCGTCGTAGCCGTGCAGGGTTGTCCGACCCGAATCGTCCGATTGGTTCATTCCTGTTCCTTGGCCCAACCGGTGTCGGTAAAACCGAACTGTGTAAGGCGCTGGCTAATTTTATGTTCGACAGCGACGACGCAATGGTGCGTATCGATATGTCCGAGTTTATGGAGAAACACTCTGTCTCTCGTCTGGTCGGGGCGCCTCCGGGATATGTCGGCTATGAGGAAGGTGGGTATCTGACGGAAGCGGTACGCCGTCGTCCTTACTCTGTCATCCTGCTCGATGAAGTGGAGAAAGCGCATCCGGATGTGTTCAACATCCTGTTGCAGGTGCTTGACGATGGTCGTCTGACTGACGGGCAGGGGAGAACGGTCGATTTCCGTAACACGGTTGTCATCATGACCTCAAACCTGGGATCGGACCTGATTCAGGAACGCTTCGGGGAGCTGGATTATGGCCACATGAAGGATATGGTGCTGGGCGTTGTGAGCCATAACTTCCGTCCGGAATTCATCAACCGTATAGATGAGGTCGTTGTATTCCATCCATTGGGTGAGCAGCACATTGCTTCTATTGCTCAGATCCAGCTGCAGCGTCTGTATAAACGTCTGGAAGAGCGTGGTTATGAAATTCACATCTCTGACGAGGCGCTTAAACTGCTGAGCGCGAATGGTTACGATCCAGTATATGGCGCACGTCCATTGAAACGCGCTATCCAGCAACAGATCGAAAACCCGCTGGCTCAGCAAATCCTGTCTGGTGAGCTGATTCCTGGCAAAACGATTCGCCTGGAAGTTAACGACGATCGCATTGTGGCAGTGCAGTAAGTCACTAAATGACCATAAACGGGCCCTGCGGGGCTCGTTTTTGTTTAATAACCAGGCAAAAACAGAGTGATCGATTGAAAAGTAATCGCTTGATAAGTTTTTTGTATTTTTAACTTGTCAGCCTCAAATAACTCCCTATAATGCGCCTCCACTGACACGGAACAACGGATTACAAGCCGCCGGGTCAGCGGGGTTCCACTGAGAACTTCGGCGAAGAAAGCACAATTAAATGCTTGACTTCGTAGCGGGATGGCGTAATATGCACACCCCGCGCCGCTGAGAAAAAGCGAAGCGGCACTGCTCTTTAACAATTTATCAGACAATCTGTGTGGGCACTCGAAGATACGGATTCTTAACGTCGCAAGACGAAAAATGAATACCAAGTCTCTGAGTGAACATACGTAATTCATTACGAAGTTTAATTCACGAGCATCAAACTTAAATTGAAGAGTTTGATCATGGCTCAGATTGAACGCTGGCGGCAGGCCTAACACATGCAAGTCGAACGGTAGCACAGAGGAGCTTGCTCCTTGGGTGACGAGTGGCGGACGGGTGAGTAATGTCTGGGAAACTGCCCGATGGAGGGGGATAACTACTGGAAACGGTAGCTAATACCGCATAACGTCGCAAGACCAAAGAGGGGACCTTCGGGCCTCTTGCCATCGGATGTGCCCAGATGGGATTAGCTAGTAGGTGGGGTAACGGCTCACCTAGGCGACGATCCCTAGCTGGTCTGAGAGGATGACCAGCCACACTGGAACTGAGACACGGTCCAGACTCCTACGGGAGGCAGCAGTGGGGAATATTGCACAATGGGCGCAAGCCTGATGCAGCCATGCCGCGTGTATGAAGAAGGCCTTCGGGTTGTAAAGTACTTTCAGCGAGGAGGAAGGTGTTGAGGTTAATAACCTCAGCAATTGACGTTACTCGCAGAAGAAGCACCGGCTAACTCCGTGCCAGCAGCCGCGGTAATACGGAGGGTGCAAGCGTTAATCGGAATTACTGGGCGTAAAGCGCACGCAGGCGGTCTGTCAAGTCGGATGTGAAATCCCCGGGCTCAACCTGGGAACTGCATCCGAAACTGGCAGGCTAGAGTCTTGTAGAGGGGGTAGAATTCCAGGTGTAGCGGTGAAATGCGTAGAGATCTGGAGGAATACCGGTGGCGAAGGCGGCCCCCTGGACAAAGACTGACGCTCAGGTGCGAAAGCGTGGGGAGCAAACAGGATTAGATACCCTGGTAGTCCACGCCGTAAACGATGTCGACTTGGAGGTTGTGCCCTTGAGGCGTGGCTTCCGGAGCTAACGCGTTAAGTCGACCGCCTGGGGAGTACGGCCGCAAGGTTAAAACTCAAATGAATTGACGGGGGCCCGCACAAGCGGTGGAGCATGTGGTTTAATTCGATGCAACGCGAAGAACCTTACCTACTCTTGACATCCAGAGAACTTGGCAGAGATGCCTTGGTGCCTTCGGGAACTCTGAGACAGGTGCTGCATGGCTGTCGTCAGCTCGTGTTGTGAAATGTTGGGTTAAGTCCCGCAACGAGCGCAACCCTTATCCTTTGTTGCCAGCGGTTAGGCCGGGAACTCAAAGGAGACTGCCAGTGATAAACTGGAGGAAGGTGGGGATGACGTCAAGTCATCATGGCCCTTACGAGTAGGGCTACACACGTGCTACAATGGCATATACAAAGAGAAGCGACCTCGCGAGAGCAAGCGGACCTCATAAAGTATGTCGTAGTCCGGATTGGAGTCTGCAACTCGACTCCATGAAGTCGGAATCGCTAGTAATCGTGGATCAGAATGCCACGGTGAATACGTTCCCGGGCCTTGTACACACCGCCCGTCACACCATGGGAGTGGGTTGCAAAAGAAGTAGGTAGCTTAACCTTCGGGAGGGCGCTTACCACTTTGTGATTCATGACTGGGGTGAAGTCGTAACAAGGTAACCGTAGGGGAACCTGCGGTTGGATCACCTCCTTACCTTAAAGAAACGTTCTTTGTAGTGCTCACACAGATTGTCTGATGAAAAGTAAATAGCAAGGCGTCTTGCGATTGAGACTTACACGTCCCCTTCGTCTAGAGGCCCAGGACACCGCCCTTTCACGGCGGTAACAGGGGTTCGAATCCCCTAGGGGACGCCACTTGCTGGTTCGTGAGTGAAAGACGCGTACCCTGATATCTCAAAACTCATCTTCGGGTGACGTTTGAGATATTTGCTCTTTAAAAATCTGGATCAAGCTGAAAATTGAAACGACACACTGTTTCATTTCTCCGTAATAAGAAATGAAAAAGGGTGTGTTCGAGTCTCTCAAATTTTCGCAACACGATGGTGTTTTACGAAACATCTTCGGGTTGTGAGGTTAAGCGACTAAGCGTACACGGTGGATGCCCTGGCAGTCAGAGGCGATGAAGGACGTGCTAATCTGCGATAAGCGTCGGTAAGGTGATATGAACCGTTATAACCGGCGATTTCCGAATGGGGAAACCCAGTGTGATTCGTCACACTATCATTGCGTGAATACATAGCGTAATGAAGCGAACCGGGGGAACTGAAACATCTAAGTACCCCGAGGAAAAGAAATCAACCGAGATTCCCCCAGTAGCGGCGAGCGAACGGGGAGCAGCCCAGAGTCTGAATCAGCTTGTGTGTTAGTGGAACGGTCTGGAAAGTCCGACGGTACAGGGTGATAGTCCCGTACACCAAAATGCACAGGTTGTGAACTCGAAGAGTAGGGCGGGACACGTGGTATCCTGTCTGAATATGGGGGGACCATCCTCCAAGGCTAAATACTCCTGACTGACCGATAGTGAACCAGTACCGTGAGGGAAAGGCGAAAAGAACCCCGGCGAGGGGAGTGAAAAAGAACCTGAAACCGTGTACGTACAAGCAGTGGGAGCACCTTCGGGTGTGACTGCGTACCTTTTGTATAATGGGTCAGCGACTTATATTCTGTAGCAAGGTTAACCGTATAGGGGAGCCGAAGGGAAACCGAGTCTTAACTGGGCGTTAAGTTGCAGGGTATAGACCCGAAACCCGGTGATCTAGCCATGGGCAGGTTGAAGGTTGGGTAACACTAACTGGAGGACCGAACCGACTAATGTTGAAAAATTAGCGGATGACTTGTGGCTGGGGGTGAAAGGCCAATCAAACCGGGAGATAGCTGGTTCTCCCCGAAAGCTATTTAGGTAGCGCCTCGTGAACTCATCTTCGGGGGTAGAGCACTGTTTCGGCTAGGGGTCATCCCGACTTACCAACCCGATGCAAACTGCGAATACCGAAGAATGTTATCACGGGAGACACACGGCGGGTGCTAACGTCCGTCGTGAAGAGGGAAACAACCCAGACCGCCAGCTAAGGTCCCAAAGTCATGGTTAAGTGGGAAACGATGTGGGAAGGCACAGACAGCCAGGATGTTGGCTTAGAAGCAGCCATCATTTAAAGAAAGCGTAATAGCTCACTGGTCGAGTCGGCCTGCGCGGAAGATGTAACGGGGCTAAACCATGCACCGAAGCTGCGGCAGCGACACTATGTGTTGTTGGGTAGGGGAGCGTTCTGTAAGCCGTTGAAGGTGTGTCGTGAGGCATGCTGGAGGTATCAGAAGTGCGAATGCTGACATAAGTAACGATAATGCGGGTGAAAAACCCGCACGCCGGAAGACCAAGGGTTCCTGTCCAACGTTAATCGGGGCAGGGTGAGTCGACCCCTAAGGCGAGGCCGAAAGGCGTAGTCGATGGGAAACAGGTTAATATTCCTGTACTTGGTGTTACTGCGAAGGGGGACGGAGAAGGCTATGTCGGCCGGGCGACGGTTGTCCCGGTTTAAGCATGTAGGCGGAGGTTCCAGGTAAATCCGGTACCTTTTAACGCTGAGGTGTGATGACGAGGCACTACGGTGCTGAAGTGACAAATGCCCTGCTTCCAGGAAAAGCCTCTAAGCATCAGGTAACACGAAATCGTACCCCAAACCGACACAGGTGGTCAGGTAGAGAATACCAAGGCGCTTGAGAGAACTCGGGTGAAGGAACTAGGCAAAATGGTGCCGTAACTTCGGGAGAAGGCACGCTGATATGTAGGTGAAGTGATTTACTCATGGAGCTGAAATCAGTCGAAGATACCAGCTGGCTGCAACTGTTTATTAAAAACACAGCACTGTGCAAACACGAAAGTGGACGTATACGGTGTGACGCCTGCCCGGTGCCGGAAGGTTAATTGATGGGGTTATCCGTAAGGAGAAGCTCTTGATCGAAGCCCCGGTAAACGGCGGCCGTAACTATAACGGTCCTAAGGTAGCGAAATTCCTTGTCGGGTAAGTTCCGACCTGCACGAATGGCGTAATGATGGCCAGGCTGTCTCCACCCGAGACTCAGTGAAATTGAACTCGCTGTGAAGATGCAGTGTACCCGCGGCAAGACGGAAAGACCCCGTGAACCTTTACTATAGCTTGACACTGAACACTGGTCCTTGATGTGTAGGATAGGTGGGAGGCTTTGAAGCGTGGACGCCAGTCTGCGTGGAGCCAACCTTGAAATACCACCCTTTAATGGCTGGTGTTCTAACGTGGACCCGTAATCCGGGTTGCGGACAGTGTCTGGTGGGTAGTTTGACTGGGGCGGTCTCCTCCTAAAGAGTAACGGAGGAGCACGAAGGTTAGCTAATCCTGGTCGGACATCAGGAGGTTAGTGCAAAGGCATAAGCTAGCTTGACTGCGAGAGTGACGGCTCGAGCAGGTGCGAAAGCAGGTCTTAGTGATCCGGTGGTTCTGAATGGAAGGGCCATCGCTCAACGGATAAAAGGTACTCCGGGGATAACAGGCTGATACCGCCCAAGAGTTCATATCGACGGCGGTGTTTGGCACCTCGATGTCGGCTCATCACATCCTGGGGCTGAAGTAGGTCCCAAGGGTATGGCTGTTCGCCATTTAAAGTGGTACGCGAGCTGGGTTTAGAACGTCGTGAGACAGTTCGGTCCCTATCTGCCGTGGGCGCTGGAGAATTGAGGGGGCTGCTCCTAGTACGAGAGGACCGGAGTGGACGCATCACTGGTGTTCGGGTTGTCATGCCAATGGCACTGCCCGGTAGCTAAATGCGGAAGAGATAAGTGCTGAAAGCATCTAAGCACGAAACTTGCCCCGAGATGAGTTCTCCCTGAGACTTTAAGTCTCCTGAAGGAACGTTAAAGACGATGACGTTGATAGGTCGGGTGTGTAAGCGTAGCGATACGTTGAGCTAACCGATACTAATGAACCGTGAGGCTTAACCTTACAACGCCGAAGATGTTTTGGCGAAGAGACAGACACAAGATTCAGCCTGATTACAGATGACATCGACAGACTAAAAAGTGTGTTGATAAACAGAATTTGCCTGGCGGCTGTAGCGCGGTGGTCCCACCTGACCCCATGCCGAACTCAGAAGTGAAACGCCGTAGCGCCGATGGTAGTGTGGGGTCTCCCCATGCGAGAGTAGGGAACTGCCAGGCATCAAATAAAGTGAAGAAGCCCATCCTGCCGGATGGGCTTTTTTGCGTCTGTGCGCCGTGAAATCCGCCGGCTGCGGCGTGCCTGCCTTATCCGGCCCACAAAAGTCCGCACTATATCTGATCGATAACTCGGATCTATTCCTCGAACATATCTGAATCCTTTCTCTGCTAATTAAAACCGTGATCTTTCTCGCACAATAAAGCATAACAAATGTATAACATTTGATTCACCAAAAAATACACAACCATCATTGATAAATTCATGCGATCGTTGGCAGGGGTACAATTTTAATGGCTGATAGCAGTGTAACTGATAACGGGGCGCTGACAGACGGCGATACCCGTCGCCGTATATGGGCGATTGTCGGAGCATCATCAGGGAATCTGGTCGAATGGTTTGATTTCTATATTTATTCTTTCTGCTCTCTCTACTTTGCTCATATCTTTTTTCCATCTGGAAACACCACAACGCAACTCTTACAAACCGCCGGCGTTTTTGCTGCAGGTTTTCTGATGCGACCGATTGGCGGTTGGCTGTTTGGCCGCATCGCAGATAAGCATGGGCGTAAAAAATCTATGCTACTGTCCGTTTGTATGATGTGTATGGGATCGTTGGTGATCGCTTGTCTTCCGGGATATGAAACCATCGGCACATGGGCTCCTGCGCTATTGCTGCTGGCAAGACTCTTTCAGGGGCTGTCTGTCGGGGGGGAATACGGAACCAGTGCAACTTATATGAGTGAAGTGGCCGTTGAAGGTAAGAAAGGTTTTTATGCTTCATTCCAGTATGTGACGTTAATTGGCGGGCAGTTACTGGCATTGCTGGTTGTGGTCATATTACAGCAAACGTTAGAAGATTCAGCCCTAAGAGCGTGGGGGTGGCGTATTCCCTTTGCGCTGGGAGCCGTGCTGGCTATTGTTGCGCTATGGTTGCGTCGCCAGTTGGATGAAACCTCGAAACAGGATGTTCGCGCGCTGAAAGAAGCGGGATCTCTGAAAGGTCTGTGGCGTAATCGTAAAGCGTTTATCATGGTGCTTGGCTTTACCGCTGCTGGCTCGCTGTGTTTTTACACGTTCACAACCTACATGCAAAAATATTTGGTTAACACCGCCGGCATGCATGCCAACGTAGCCAGTGGGATTATGACAGCCGCGCTGTGCGTGTTTATGCTGGTGCAACCGCTGTTTGGTGCTCTGTCAGATAAGATTGGCAGACGTACTTCAATGCTGTGCTTCGGCGCGTTGGCCGCGATTTTTACTGTTCCCATTCTGACAGCATTGCAAAGCGTGACGTCCCCGTACATGGCGTTTACTCTGGTGATGTGTGCCTTGTTGATCGTGAGCTTCTATACATCAATCAGCGGTATTCTGAAGGCTGAAATGTTCCCAGCGCAGGTGCGCGCTCTGGGGGTTGGGTTATCTTATGCGGTGGCTAATGCCCTGTTTGGTGGTTCAGCCGAATATGTTGCGTTATCCCTGAAGTCTGTCGGTATGGAAACGACATTCTTCTGGTACGTT
The DNA here is from genome assembly GCF_041320245.1 of Citrobacter meridianamericanus. Lineage (NCBI taxonomy): Bacteria > Pseudomonadati > Pseudomonadota > Gammaproteobacteria > Enterobacterales > Enterobacteriaceae > Citrobacter > Citrobacter meridianamericanus. The sequence continues at coordinate 1,431,808 of NZ_CP101036.1, forward strand.
ACTGCGCTGGCAGTCGTCGCATTTTTGGTATCATTGATGCTGCATGGGAAGGGGAAAGGTCTGCGCCTCTAGTAATGTGCCAATTGCCAGACCGCATAGCCGGTAGACGCGCCAGCAACATCCCAGGCGAAGTCCTTCCAGCTCCAGCCACTCCCTGCGGGGCGGCTGTCCCACAGCTCTTTTGACGCGCCCAGGCTGACTGAAAACATCAGGCCGATAGCCGCACTGCGATCGCGGCTGTTGCCCTGATGTTGGGCATATTCGTTTCCGGCTGCGGCAAGCATGGCGGAGGCGATAAAGTGTTGAGCCTTGTCTTGCCCACTCCAGCGGTCGTTAGCCATGTGGCTGCAGCCAGAAATGACCAGGATACTGGTAAGAATCAACAGACGCACCGTGGCCTCCATAGGAAAAACCCCGTCACTGGACGGGGTCTTGGTTACAGAATACGGCTAATTAATCTGTCGATACGAATACGGCGTAGTCGACGGATGAGCTTACGTACTTTGACTGGATAGTCGGCAATGCTCTGCAGGTCGCGATAGTGCTTAACGACGGTGGTATGCGTGCGGATGAGCTCCAGCTCTTTATCGCGCTGGGGAGTCAGCTCTTGCTTAGGATCGTGGATAAGAATGGCGTTTTCCAGATCCAGACGCCAGGCGCGAGGGTTAAGGTTGTTGCCAGTCAGCAGCATCCATTTATCATCAACCCACATGCCTTTCAGATGATAAGTGTTGTCATCATCTTTCCATAAGCGCACGACCAGCTGGTCGGTATTCACGTAATACTGCAGTCTGCTCAGGAAACGGCGTAGGTTAATTTCATACAGATAAGGCAGCGCGCCGATGATCTTAAATGGCTCATCTTCGGGAATGAAAAAGTCGTTGGCGGTTTTATCACCGACAATAATTTCGACCTTTTTCCCTTCACGCAGCAGCTGAATGATATTGCGCACCAGTATAGCTGGCAGGTTGAAATAAGGGGTACAGATTGTCAGCTTGTGCTCCGCGCAGGGCATAAGGTGGAAAATGGTCTTATTTAACAGACTGGATTTTCCAAGGCCCACCAGAGGCGTAACCGAAAGCTGTTCATTATCCGCATCCCCCTGAAAATGGAATGACGCATCACGCAGTTCCTGACGGTACAGGCGGATGTCATTTTTAATTTCCGGGCTTTTAGGGCGATTGATATCATCAAGGCGATTAACGCCACGACCGTTCATCAGGTTCTGCGTAACCCAATCGAACATAATATCGGCCATTTGTGCGTTGCGAATCAACTGATAACGGTCATAGCGATATTTATCATGCTGATGCAGATAAACATCGTTCAGACTGGCCCCGCTGTACAGGACGCTATCATCGATGATAAAGCCTTTGAAATGCAGGACGCCAAGCGCTTCGCGGGTGTTAATCGGAACGCCGTAGACAGGGATATCAATACCCGGATTTTCCTGCGCCATTCGGCAATACCAGTCAGCGTTGGTATTCGATGCCGCGGCACCAATACGTCCACGCTGGGCTCGGTGCCAGTCGACAAGCACCCGTACATCCAGCTCTGGACGCTGCCGTTTTGCCGCATAGAGCGCGTCGAGAATGCCTTTGCCACCGTCATCCTGTTCCAGGTACAGCGCTATAATGCAGATCCGTCGCGTCGCGCTGGCTATTTTTTCCAGCAGAGTCTCCCTGAAATTAGCGGGAGCATAAAAGAAATCTACATCATCAACTGACTGAGAAATCTTGGGTAGTTGGGCAAGGTGTTGTTGATGTTTATTACGCTTAAATTTTGACAACATCACAGTGCATTTCTTCTCTGTTCATTGGAGGGTCCTCTGTGCTATGCAGACGACATAAGCGGGCAATGATACCACCAGTACCCATTAATGTGGTCAACATTTCCAGTACCTTACTCACGATTCCTCGAATTGGGCCAGATCAAGCGTTAGCCCAACAATTCCCTCTTCGAGTTGGACGTCAACGACAAACCCGAGTTTTCGGGCCAGGGCGACCATCCCACGATTGTTTGGCATCGTAATACCATTCAAACGTATAAGTCCGTGATCTCGGGTATATGAAATTAACTTTTCCATCAACCGACGACCCAGCCCGAGCCCTTTGAGATCTGAACGTACCAGCACGGCAAACTCGGCGTCAACGTTATCAGGATCCGAGATTGCCCTCGTTACGCCGAGGATCTCTTGCTGATTATCTTTACAGCGTACTGCAACGAAGGCCATTTCCCGATCGTAGTCGATCTGCGTCATATTGGCTAAATCTTCATGGGTAAATTCGTTGATCTCACTGAAATAGCGATAATAAAGATCTTCTTTGGTTACCTGAGATATGAACTGCTGCAGATGAGGTTCGTCCTCCGGTAAAATGGGACGGAACAGGCAGCGTTCCCCGTTTTTCAACTCCACCCATTCTTCAAGCTGATGGGGGTAGGGACGGACAGCCAGTCGGCTTTCGTTGTCCCCCGTAAAAGGGGCAATGTCCAGTGTGACATCCAGGGCGGTAAATTCACCGGCGGAGGCCAGCAGCGGATGAATATCCAGCCGCTGAATTTCCGGACAATCGACGATCAGGTTGGAGACCTGCACCAGAAGCTGGCTTAACCCGGCGATATCCAGCGGGCGTAGTGCGCTGCGAGCGCGGATCTTTTTATTTTTGATTCCCTGGATAACCAGATAACGCGCCAGATTCATGTTCAATGGCGGCAAAGCCACCACGGCTTGCTCTTCTGGTCGCCACTCAACTCCGCCTTCGCCCAGCATAATCAACGGGCCAAATACCGGGTCGTGTTCAACGACAACGCGTAGCTCCTGAGCGCCAGCGCGATTTGCCATACTTTGTACTAATAAACCGTGAATGCGTGCCTGCGGCCAGGCCATTTTCACTCGATCAAAAATCGCATTGGCTGCCTGCTGCACCTCTGTTGCTGTACGCAGGTAGAGCATTACCCCCTGAACTTCCGATTTATGCGGGATATCAGGAGAACGCAGCTTGAGCGCCACTGGGTAGCCGATTTGCTCCGCGATGTGTACGGCCTCTGCACTGTCGCTGGCGATCCATGTCGGCAGTGTGTGTAAGCCATAGGCCTGTAAAATTGGCTGCACTTCATGGGTATCCAGCGACGTTGCGCCTTCTGCAATCGCCTGTTGTAACAGATTATGCGCTTCGGCGGTGTTGGTGGTCAGATTGTCGGGCAGCGCAGGCGTTTCACGCAGTTGCTTCTGGTTGCGCCGGTACTCCACCATATGCATAAACGCCGTGATGGTGCCTTCTGGCGTGCGGTAGGTTGGTAATCCGGCTTCGCTAAACAGTCTGCGTGCTTCCTGTGAGGAAAACTCTCCGCACCAGTTGGTCAGCAACGAGACGAACTTGCCGCGCGGATGATGCTTTACTGCTTCGATCAACGCTTGCGCGCTTTCGGTTCCTGGGGCGGCTGCGCTGGGTGAGTGAATCACCATTAGCGCGTCGAAATCCTGGCTGGCAAGCAAAATATCCACTGTCTTAACATAGTGCTCGCTGCTGGCGTCGTCCCGCAGATCCAGCGGGTTGGCGATGTCAACGTGTTCAGGTAACGCATCGCGTAATTTCTGGCAGGTATCTTCACTCAATGTCGCCAGCTTGCCATTTTTTGACCACAGTTCATCTAATGCCAGTGCGGCAGGCGCGGCTCCATTGCTAATGATCATCAGCCTGTCGCCACGCAGCGGGCGCATGTGGCTCAGGGTTTCCACTGCTGAGAACAGCTCGTGAGTGTCTTGTACGCGTAATAAACCGGCGCGCTGAATAGCTGCATCCCACGCCGGATCCATCCCTGCGCTGGTATGCAGCAGGCGCTGAGCCGCCGGACTGCGACCACTTTTGATCACCAAAATGGGTTTGTTGCGCGACGCGCTACGTGCGGCGGAGACAAAGCGGCGGGCATCGCTTAAATGTTCGAGATACAGCAAGATCGCACTGGTTTTGCTGTCGCGGGCAAGGTAATCAAGCAACTCATCAACGTCGATATCCAGGCTGTCACCCAGCGCGATAAACCAGGAAAAACCCATGTCGCGCTGCTGTGCCCAGTCCAGAATGGTGTTAGAAATCGCCGCCGACTGGGAAATAAATGCCAGCTTACCGCGCTTGATGGGGACGGGGGAAAAGCTGGCGTTAAGCCCCTGCCAGGGAGCGAGAAGCCCCAGACTGTTGGGACCCAACAGACGTATGTTGTAGCGTGAAGCGCAGGCCAGCAGCTCCGCGTGTTGCGTCGTGGGAGCCGAGAGAATAATGCAGGTTTTACAGCCTTTCTCGCCAAGCGCTTCGAGCAACGTCAGGTTGCGGCTGGCATTGGTGCACAACACAGCGAGATCGGGGCTAAAAGGCAGGCTGCTGATATTGGGCCAGGCCAGTACGCCCAACACCGCTTTCCAGGCGGGCGTCACAGGTAAAACAGGTCCGTTGAAACCACCTGCAAGCAGATTACGCATCATCAGGTAACCCGCGCGATTAGGCTTCATTGATGCCCCAATCACCGCAATAGATTTCGGTCGCAGGAGTGCTTCCAGACCACGCTGACTCATATCGGCTTCCTTAATGACACCAGTGACCGAATGATTCTAAACGCTTTCTGACGAGTCTGCTGTGACGCTTCCCTGATGTTGCGTTTTTCCTGCCAGGTAGCGTGTTTTAAAACGCGTGAAGTGCTCACCTAATCCTTCGGCTGCCTGCGTATCGCCTGCCAGATCCAGTAAAGCGATTGCCACTTCGGCAGTGCAATATTGCCCCTCGGCATGAACTTCGCGCAGATGGTAAGCGGAAAGGCGTGACAAATCGACGGAGATCACCGGCAGGTTATCAAGGTACGGGCTTTTGCGAAACATTTTGCGTGCCTCAGGCCAGGTGCCGTCGAGCATGATAAACAATGGGGGCTTACCGGCTGGTGGCGTGAAAATCACTTCACGCTCTTCACCCGCATAGGAGGCCGGGAATACAACCATCGGCTGGTAATCCGGATTTTTCACCAGTTCCAGCAGCGCCTGCGGTGGCTCGGTACGTGACCACTGAAAAGCCGTTGTTTCGGGGAGGATATCGGCAATTAAACGCCCGGTATTGCTGGGTTTCATCGGTTCAGTATCAAACATCACCAGGCAAAAACGGCTTTTCGCCTGAGCTGGTGTCAGCGTTTCACACAGGCACAGTTTCAGCGGTAGCAGGCAGCGCTGACAGCGACGGATGCGATTACCTCGGGCAAGAAAAGGGCGCGTGGCGCGCGCAAGACGCTCGGCACGTAACTGGAGAACGGCGTTATTGGTCATGGGGAAGCACGTTGAAAAATGCTATTGTCTCAAAGGACAAAACGGGGCACAAGATGTGCCCCGCAGAGTTTATAATGATTCGTTAAGCCAGCTATCAAACGGGGCCTTAGGTACGGCACCATTAAGCATGTCGACGATTTCACCTTTTCTGAAGATCATGATGGTCGGAATGCTGCGGATACCGAAACGGGCGCTGAGCTCACGTTCGGCTTCCGTATTCACTTTCACAAAACGTACTTTACCGCTACGCTCTTCCGCGACATCTTCAAAAATTGGGGCGAAGTTGCGGCATGGACCACACCAGGGGGCCCAAAAATCAACCACCACCGGGAGATCGTCTTTTAACAGTTTATCCAGTGTTTCACCGGTCGCATTGATCACCTCCCCATCAAACAGATCGTGACCACAGCGTCCGCATTTAGCCGCTTCCTGGACACGATCGTCGGGGATGCGGTTGATAGCCTGGCAGCTGGTACAAACGGTATTCATAACTAACCTCTGGATGAGTGGAGTGGACTTCCCGGCAGTAATGCCAGTATGTTTCTATTATGTTACATATTATCAGGGAGTCTGTTCTAAACAACAATGCGTTTTATTCAATGAGTACAATAGTCCTTAGCTTTTAAATGAAATAATGGCTAACGACGTGCACATCGGGTAATCTGCGCGCTTCGCGCAGAGCAGGTGGAGAAAAACATGAGCGACGAACTGAAGAACAAAAACGGCAAGGTCAAAGTGATGTACGTCCGCAGTGACGATGACTCGGACAAACGCACCCAAAATCCACGTACTGGTAAAGGCGGCGGTCGCCCCGGTACTTCCCGAGCCGAAGGCGGTCGTCGCCCTGCCCGTGATGACAGAAAGGGTCCGAACAGCGAACGAGGCCGTGAACGTGGCCGTGACCGCGATGTAGAACGCGACCGCAGACGTGAAGATTCACCATGGCGTACCGTGTCCCGCGCACCGAGTGATGATGCACCGGAAAAAGCCGATCACGGCGGTATCAGCGGCAAAAGCTTTATCGATCCGGAAGTATTACGTCGCCAGCGCGCGGAAGAAACGCGCGTTTACGGTGAGAATGCCTGCCAGGCTCTGTTCCAGAGTCGTCCGGACGCTATCGTCCGCGCCTGGTTTGTTCAGAGCGTAACCCCGCGTTTTAAAGAAGCATTACGCTGGATGGCGGCAAACCGCAAAGCCTACCACGTGGTTGACGAAGCCGAACTGGCGAAAGCTTCCGGCACTGAACACCATGGTGGCGTCTGTTTCCTGATCAAAAAACGTAACGGTACTACCGTTAAGCAGTGGGTGAGTCAGGCGGGGGCGCAGGATTGCGTACTGGCGCTGGAAGACATCGCCAACCCGCATAACCTGGGCGGCATGATGCGTAGCTGTGCGCACTTTGGTGTGAAAGGCGTGGTGGTGCAGGATGCGGCGCTGCTGGAATCGGGTGCGGCTATCCGTACTGCTGAAGGTGGAGCAGAGCACGTTCAGCCGATTACCGGTGACAGTATTGTCGATGTGCTGGACGATTTCCGTAACGCAGGTTACACGGTAGTGATGACCTCAAGCGTGAAAGGCAAACCGCTGTTTACGACCACGCTGCCGGAAAAAATGGTGCTGGTATTAGGGCGTGAGCGTGAAGCTCTGCCAGAAGCGGCATGTTCAGCCGACGACCTGTGCGTGGCGATTGACGGTACCGGCAAGGTAGAAACACTCAACGTTTCTGTCGCGACCGGCGTACTGCTCGCGGAATGGTGGCGTCAGAACAAAGCCTGATAATAAAAATGCCAGCGAATCGCTGGCATTTTTTTACTCGCTTTCTGCGGGTAATACCGGCATCCAGTCAATCGGTTTTTCACCTCGTTGTTCCAGCCATTTATTAGCCAGTACAAAGTGATTGCAACCAAAGAACCCGCGATGCGCAGAGAGCGGTGATGGGTGTGGCGCTTTCAACACATGGTGACGCTGCGCATCTATAATCGCGCCTTTCTTCTGTGCGTGAGAACCCCAGAGCAGGAAAACCACGCCTTCCCGATGTTGATTAATCAGGCTAATCACTTTATCGGTAAATGTTTCCCACCCGAGACTGGCATGCGAATGAGCCTGGCCGGCGCGGACGGTAAGCACGGTGTTGAGTAACAGTACGCCCTGGCGTGCCCAGCTTTCCAGATATCCGTGCGTGGGGCGGGTGAAGCCGGGAATTGTTGCTTCCAGCTCTTTGTACATGTTCAGCAACGAAGGCGGAGTGGCAATCCCCGGACGAACAGAGAACGCGAGACCGTGTGCCTGGCCTGGACCGTGGTAGGGGTCTTGTCCCAAAATGACGACTTTAACGTCGCCAAGTTCGGTAAAGCGAAATGCGTTAAATACATCTTTTTGCGGAGGGTAAATAGTCATACCCGACTGACGCTCGCCCGCTACTGTATGCAGCGTGTTAACAAAATAAGGCTGCTGTTTTTCTTCAGCCAGCACATCGTGCCAGGTTAATTCGGTGGCCATCTCGCTCTCCTGCGAATTTTCAATCCCTCTAGCTTAACTGCTTCTTTCGGCGTCGCAAAATTCTGTACGTTTCTCAAGGGGCTACCCCTTAAGGATAGTTGAAAATTTATGTAAAAAGTTTAGTGCTGAATAAGGCGTAAGTTGATGTAAAACAATAAAATCCACCTATCACCACTTTTGATGTGTGGTTTTTGTTGATTTAAATCAAAGATTCAAGGGTGGGTGAGGGGTATATATACACTCAAGCAACAATGGTTTTACCAATTGGCCGGATGACGGCCAACCGAGATCAAATAATTTTGCCGGGGAGGCATCAAATGATTACAGGTATCCAGATTACTAAAGCTGCAAACGACGACCTGCTGAACTCTTTCTGGCTGCTGGACAGCGAAAAAGGCGAAGCACGCTGCATCGTTGCGAAAGCAGGTTTCAATGCCGATGAAGTCGTTGCCGTCAGCAAACTGGGTGAAATCGAATACCGTGAAGTACCGGTAGACGTACAGCCGGAAGTCCGTGTGGAAGGTGGTCAGCATCTGAACGTAAACGTTCTGCGTCGTGAAACGCTGGAAGATGCGGTTAAGCATCCGGAAAAATATCCGCAGCTGACCATTCGTGTTTCAGGTTATGCAGTGCGTTTCAACTCTCTGACTCCAGAGCAGCAGCGCGACGTTATTGCCCGTACCTTTACTGAGAGCCTGTAAGGTTCACGGGGAATAACCCCGTCCAGCAGAGAATCTATAAGCGGAAGATGCCAGTGCGTCTTCCGCTTTTTTATATCCGTTAGTAAAAAATCCTCACCGCACAATACACCAACAGTAATGCCAAAATGATATTCAGCTGCCGACCGTAACGGCGAAAGATGCGCTGAAAAAGATGGCCCGCCAGCGCCCAACAGGCATTCCCGAAGGTGCCGATAAGCGCCAGAAGAAGACTCACTCCAATCAACCACTGCGCGTCCTGCGTATACGGCAATACAAATGTGGATAACGCGGTAATGCCGTACAGAATAATTTTGACGTTAACAAACTGCAGGCCAAAACTCGCCCAGAAGCTAATGGGTTCTGACTGTAAACCATCGTTTGTCGCCGGGCTGGTGGCAATCTTCAGCGCCAGCCACAGAATATAAGCGGCTCCGGCCCAACTGAGCCAATGGATGATGGCCGGGTCTATATTCGCCAGCGAAAACGAAATCCCGGCGCACATCAGCATGACGATTAAAAAACCAAGACTCATTCCGGCCAGAACGCGCGTACTCTGACGAAAACCGTGTGACGTTGCGGCACTGAGCGCAAGGATGTTGTTTGGCCCGGGAGTTAACGCGGTAATCAATGTATAGGTCCAGAATGCACTTAAAAGGGTGGGGGTCACTTGTTATCTCCTCTGTTTTGGTAGACAGTACCCGAGATAAAACATTTAAAAAAATGAATGTTTTTGCATTCTGAGTTCGATATTTTCGATGGGTTGGTGCGGATGGATTTACGTCGGTTTATTACGCTAAAAACAGTGGTAGAAGAAGGTTCATTCCTGCGGGCTTCACAAAAGCTTTGCTGTACGCAGTCAACGGTTACCTTTCATATTCAACAGCTTGAGCAAGAACTCTCGGTGCAGCTGTTTGAAAAAATTGGTCGCCGGATGTGTCTTACCAGCGAAGGAAAACGGCTGATGCCGCATATACATGACCTGACGCGTGTGATGGCCTCAATTCGTCAGTCCGTACAACAGGATGCGCAGCCGAGCGGCGATCTGCGCGTCGCCACCGGTGAAACGTTGCTGGCATATAAAATGCCGCAGGTTTTACAGCGATTTAAACAACGCGCGCCCCATGTGCGGCTGTCCTTACAGTCGCTCAACTGTTATGTCATTCGCGATGCGCTACTCAGTGATGAGGTCGACCTGGGCGTATTTTATCGTGTAGGTAATGACGATGCCCTTGAGATGATGCCGCTTGGCGATCAGTCTCTGGTGTTAGTGGCTTCGCCGTTGCTTCAGCAGATTGATTTTACTCGACATAACCAGCACATTCCCTGCAGCTTTATCATTAATGAGCCGCAATGTATTTTCAGACAACGCTTCGAGGGACTTCTGCGTAAACGGCAGATTACACTGGAAAATACCATTGAGTTATGGAGCATTGAAAGCATCAAGCAGTGCGTATCGGCAAATCTTGGGGTCAGCTTTTTGCCGCATTTTGCCGTTGAGAAGGAGCTACGTTCAGGGGAATTGATTGAATTACCGTTTAGTAAACAGCCCGAGTTAATTACGGCATTGTGCGGCTATCATGCCGGGAAAGCCGTTAGCCCGGCGATGCGGGTGTTTATTGAGTGTATTGAAGAGAGCTTTGCGACGCATGAAAAAAAGCCGGGCTAAATGGCCCGGCATTCGGTTACTCTTTGTCGGACTGCTGAGTAGCAGCTCCGCTCGGCTTACGACGTTTGCCGATATTTTTGGCGTCGCGGTGACGTTTCTTCACGCGCGGTTTCTCTTTTTCTTTGGCTTTTTGCTCGGCGCGCTTCGCCAGTACTTTCTTGGATGGCTTGCCGTTAGATTTCTCACTTGGCGCGCGCGTGGTTGGACGCAATTCGTCGATGACGCGTGCTTTCAGTGGCTCGTCAATATAGCGGCTCGCTTTGCCAAGCAGCAGGTGATCATGCGCTTCAACCAAAGAGATTGCAGTACCTTTACGGCCTGCACGACCGGTACGGCCAATGCGGTGCAGATAAGCATCGCCACTGCGCGGCATGTCGAAGTTAAACACATGGCTGACGTCAGGAATATCGATCCCACGAGCGGCAACGTCGGTGGCAACCAGCACATTCACACGACCATCAGTCAGGCGTTTGATCGCTTCATTGCGTTTGTTCTGCACCATCTCGCCTTCGAGGTAGCAGTTATTGATGCCCGCCTGGCGCAGCCAGCCTGCCAGCTCGTGCACACGCTCGCGTTTACGTACAAAGACAATCGAGCGGGTCGCTTCTGGCTGTTTTAACAGATGGATCAGCAGGGCAGTTTTGTGCTCGATGTCATCGGCACGGTAGTAAAACTGATGGATCTTCTTGCGTTCGCGGGTGGACGGATCCGCCGAAACTTCGACAGGATCTTCCAGCAGGCGCTCGGCAAAGTCTTTGATCGCATCGCCTTCCAGCGTGGCGGAAAACAGCATCGTTTGCTTGCGCCAACGGGTTTCACCCGCGATATGCTCAATGTCCTGGGCAAAGCCCATATCCAGCATACGGTCTGCTTCATCAAGGATCAGCGTCTCAACCGCATGGCAGTCGAAGTTCTCTTCTTTAATATATTGCAGCAGACGACCGGTGGTAGCGACCACGATGTCCTGGTTTTCGCTAAAGACTTCCATGTGGTTCATGTAAGCCACACCACCAGTAATAGTCGCGATATCCAGATGTGTATTCTTCGCCAGTTCACGGGCATGTTCAGCAACCTGCATCGCCAGTTCACGCGTTGGCGTCAGAATTAAAATGCGTGGCGGACCCGATTTTTTGCGCGGGAAGTCGAGCAGGTGCTGCAACGCTGGCAGCAAATATGCCGCCGTTTTACCGGTGCCTGTCGGCGCAGAACCGAGTACATCACGGCCATCGAGCGCAGGCGGTATGGCGGCAGCCTGAATGGCGGTCGGGCGAGTGAAACCTTTTTCCTGGAGGGCATCCAGAAGGCTTTCATCGAGTTCAAGTTCGGAAAAAGTCGTTACAGTCATGTTCTACCTCTGAGTGGGGCGCTGATTATAGACGTTACGGCTGCAATCTTCATCTGTTTGTATGGATATACCTTCTCAGGTATTGTTTTTATCCTATGTTATCGTTTTTTTTCCAGGAAGGTTGTTCTTCATGCCCCAGTCTACATCCGTACTTAGACGTAATGGATTTACTTTTAAGCAGTTTTTTGTGGCACACGATCGTTGTGCAATGAAAGTCGGAACGGACGGCATTTTATTGGGGGCCTGGGCGCCCGTTGCTGGTGTTAAACGAATCCTGGACATTGGTACCGGGAGCGGTCTGTTGGCGCTGATGTTGGCCCAACGTACTGATGAAAACGTCATCATTGACGCCGTGGAGCTCGACGTTGACGCCGCGCAGCAGGCGCAGGAGAACATCGCGCAATCTCCGTGGAAGCATCGCATGAACGTGCATACGGAAGATGCCCAACAGTGGATACCACGCCAGACCGTGCGTTTTGATTTGATCATCAGCAATCCTCCCTATTATGAACAGGGCGTGGAATGTGCTACGCCGCAGCGCGAGCAAGCACGCTACACCACCACGCTCGATCATCAAGCATTGCTTACGCTGGCGGCGGACAGCATTACGGAAGACGGTTTTTTTTGCGTGGTGCTACCGGAGGAGATTGGTAACGCATTTACTCAGCTGGCACTTGGCATGGGCTGGCACCTGCGATTGCGCACGGATGTAGCAGAAACCGAGGCCCGTCTACCGCATCGGGTATTGCTGGCATTCTCCCCGCAGGCCGGGGAGTGCTTTAGCGACAGACTGGTGATCCGTGGGCCAGACCAACGTTACTCTGAAGGTTACACGGCACTGACCCAGGCGTTCTATCTGTTTATGTGATGACTGAGCGGCGAGAGAATTGACGGGCCTGCCTCTGGAAGCTGTTCTGGATAATCCAGCGTGTAGTGCAGGCCCCGACTCTCTTTGCGCATCATCGCGCAGCGGACAATCAGCTCAGCAACTTGCACCAGATTGCGCAATTCCAGTAAGTTGTTCGACACACGGAAATGCGCATAATACTCGTCGATTTCCTGTTGCAGCATGGTGATACGGCGCAGGGCGCGTTCCAGACGTTTAGTGGTGCGCACAATACCGACGTAATCCCACATAAACAGCCGTAGCTCATGCCAGTTATGCTGAATGACAACCAGCTCATCCGGATTTTCTACCCGGCTTTCATCCCAGCCAGGGAGCGTGCTGACGCCGCGCGCATAAGGCATACGCCTGTCGATATCTTCCGCAGCGGACCAGCCGTAAACCAGGCACTCCAGTAATGAGTTCGACGCCATTCGGTTAGCACCATGCAGGCCGGTGTAACTCACTTCGCCAATTGCATATAGCCCGTCGACATCCGTACGACCAAAGTCATCCACCATCACCCCGCCGCAGGTATAGTGCGCGGCAGGAACAATGGGGACTGGCTCTTTGGTCAGATCAATACCCAGTCCCAGCAATTTTTCGTAAATCATTGGAAAATGCTGACGAACAAATTCTTCGGGCTTATGGCTGATGTCGAGGAACATACAGTCAGCGCCAAGGCGCTTCATTTCGTGGTCAATGGCGCGGGCGACAATATCTCTGGGAGCCAGTTCGCCACGCTCGTCAAAATCGGGCATAAAGCGTGAACCGTCCGGGCGCTTCAGGTGTGCGCCTTCGCCACGTAGCGCCTCGGTCAGCAGAAAATTGCGTGCCTGCGGGTGATACAGCGCCGTCGGGTGAAACTGGTTAAACTCCAGATTGGCGACACGGCATCCTGCACGCCAGGCCATCGCAATGCCGTCGCCCGAAGAAATATCCGGATTTGTGGTGTATTGATACACTTTTGATGCGCCACCGGTAGCCAACACTACTGACTTCGCATGGCAGGTCTCAACGGCTTCCTTATTACGGTTCCAGATCCAGGCTCCGACAACCCGACGCGTTCCCGGCAGACCGATTTTATCAGAGACAATCAGGTCGACGGCATTGCTGCGTTCGAGAACCCGGATGTTGGGATGATTTTGCGCCTGGCTGACGAGGGTGGTTTCAACTTCTTTGCCGGTGGCATCCGCCGCATGCAGAATGCGTCGATGGCTATGACCGCCTTCACGGGTCAGATGGTAACTCTCTTCACCGTTGGGCTGAACCTGCGTATCAAATAAGACACCCTGATCGATAAGCCACTGAACGCAGCTACGGGCATTACTGGCGACAAATTCCACCGCATGGCGATCGCACAGGCCGGCTCCGGCAATCAGCGTATCTTCAACGTGGGAGTCGATGCTGTCGGTTTCATCAAACACCGCGGCAATACCGCCCTGGGCGTAAAACGTTGAACCTTCGCTGACCGGACCTTTGCTCAGAACAATGACCTGATGTTTTTCCGCTAGCCGCAGCGCCAGCGAAAGTCCAGCAGCTCCGCTGCCAATGATCAGCACGTCACAGGATAATTCAGGAGTCGTATTCATGTTTTTTGTTTAATTTACTAAACAGTGTATGGTCACCATAGCACCACATTGGGCGATACTGCACGTTTTATTTTTATATGTGTTGCAATGACTAAACATGATAGAAAAGCGTGACGAGGGTGAAATGAGCAAAAATATTTTGTGAAGCAGGCCGTTAGCATCAGATTATGTGATGAAATAAAGTGCCCGTTGGGTTACTCTGCTGGCGGTGAAATGGGCATTTCTTACAGATAGTGCGTTGATTGGGTTATGTAGACTTATAATGAGATATAAGACCTGTCTACAACATGACAAACAAAAAACAATGCGTAACGGAACTTTACGAAACTTGAGCACTCTAAGCATTTGCTTGCTCATAGTGAAGCTGATGGAGTGGCGTTTCGAAAGCGCGTGGAAATTTGGTTTGGGGAGACTTTACCTCGGATGAGCGAGCAGTTAACGGACCAGGTCCTGGTAGAACGGGTCCAAAAGGGAGACCAGAAAGCCTTTAACCTACTGGTAGTGCGCTATCAGCATAAGGTGGCGAGTCTGGTTTCTCGCTATGTACCGTCGGGTGATGTACCCGATGTCGTACAAGAAGCATTTATCAAGGCCTATCGTGCGCTGGACTCGTTCCGGGGGGATAGTGCTTTTTATACCTGGCTGTATCGTATTGCGGTCAATACAGCGAAGAATTACCTGGTCGCTCAGGGGCGTCGTCCACCTTCCAGTGATATAGATGCGATTGAAGCAGAAAATTACGAAAGTGGCGGTGCGCTGAAAGAAATTTCGAACCCTGAGAACTTAATGTTGTCAGAAGAACTGAGACAGATAGTTTTCCGGACTATTGAGTCCCTCCCGGAAGATTTACGCATGGCAATAACCTTGCGGGAGCTGGATGGCCTGAGCTATGAAGAGATAGCCGCTATCATGGATTGTCCGGTGGGTACGGTGCGTTCACGTATCTTCCGAGCGAGGGAAGCTATTGATAATAAAGTTCAACCGCTTATCAGGCGTTGACGATAGCGGGATACTGGAAAAGGTATTAGGCATGCAGAAAGAAAAACTTTCCGCTTTAATGGATGGCGAAACGCTGGATACTGAGTTGCTCAAAGAGCTGGCTCACGACCCGGAAATGCAAAAAACCTGGGAGAGTTATCACCTGATTCGCGATTCCATGCGAGGTGATACCGCCGACGTTCTCCATTTCGATATTTCCGCCCGCGTAATGGCCGCCATCCAGGATGAGCCAGTACGTCAGACGGTGCCATTGATTCCTGAGGCCCAGCCAGCACCGCACCAATGGCAGAAAATGCCGTTCTGGAAGAAAATGCGTCCGTGGGCCGCGCAGCTTACTCAAATGGGTGTTGCCGCGTGTGTATCACTTGCAGTTATTGTTGGCGTCCAGCACTATAATGGGCAATCTGAAACGTCCCAGCAGCCCGAAACACCGGTATTTAATACATTACCGATGATGGGTAAAGCCAGTCCGGTAAGCCTGGGTGTACCTTCTGACGCGACGGCCAGCGGCGGTCAGCAACAGCAGGTACAGGAGCAGCGTCGTCGTATTAATGCCATGTTGCAGGATTACGAACTGCAACGTCGACTGCACTCTGAACAGCTTCAGTTTGAGCAGGCCCAAACACAGCAAGCCGCTGTACAGGTGCCAGGAATTCAAACTTTAGGAACGCAATCGCAGTAATGAAGCAACTTTGGTTTGCCATGTCACTTGTGGCTGGTAGCCTGTTCTTCTCTGTCAACGCCTCGGCCAATCCTGCGTCCGGGGCGTTGTTGCAGCAGATGAATCTGGCCAGCCAGTCGCTAACCTATGAGCTGTCATTTGTCAGCATCAATAAACAGGGTGTTGAATCCCTACGTTATCGCCATGCTCGCCTGGATAACCGTCCGCTAGCACAACTGTTGCAAATGGATGGGCCGCGCCGGGAAGTGGTGCAACGTGGCAATGAAATCAGCTATTTTGAGCCAGGTCTTGAACCGTTCACGTTGAATGGCGACTATATCGTTGACTCTCTGCCATCCCTGATTTATACCGACTTCAAACGCCTTGCTCCCTACTATGATTTTATCTCAGTAGGCCGCACCCGTATTGCCGACAGGCTCTGTGAAGTGATCCGCGTGGTAGCCCGAGACGGTACGCGTTACAGCTATATCGTCTGGATGGACACGGAGACCAAGCTGCCGATGCGTGTTGATCTTCTTGACCGTGATGGCGAAACGCTGGAACAGTTCCGCGTCATCGCCTTTACCGTAAACAACGGCGTCAGCGACAGCATGCAGACGCTGGCAAAGGCCAATCTGCCGCCGTTGCTGTCAGTTCCTGCGGGCGAGAAAACCAACTTTAACTGGAGTCCGTCGTGGTTGCCGCAAGGCTTCAGCGAAGTTTCCAGCAGTCGACGCCCGTTGCCGACGATGGATAACATGCCGATCGAATCGCGGCTTTATTCTGATGGCCTGTTTAGTTTTTCTGTGAACGTAAACCGTGCGACGCAAAACAGCGCCGAGCAGCTGCTGCGTACCGGGCGTAGGACGGTCAGCACCAGCGTGCGTGACAACGCGGAAATTACGATTGTGGGCGAGCTCCCACCACAAACGGCGAAGCGTATCGCGGACAATATCAAGTTCAGGGCAGCACAATGATTAAAGAGTGGGCGACAGTCGTCTCCTGGCAAGATGGCCTGGCGACGGTTAGCTGTGACGTTAAAGCATCATGTAGCAGCTGCGCTTCCCGGGCTGGATGTGGGAGTCGCGTGCTGAACAAACTTGGGCCACAGACCACACATACCATTGTGGTGCCGAGTGACGAACCCTTAACACCCGGACAAAAAGTTGAACTGGGCATTGCCGAGGGTAGCCTGTTGGGATCAGCGATGCTGGTCTATATGTCACCGTTAGCGGGACTTTTTCTTTTCGCGGCGTTGTTCCAGGTGCTGTTTGGTTCCGACCTTGCGGCGTTAAGCGGTGCGGTACTGGGTGGCGTGGGCGGATTCCTGATAGCCCGTGGATTCTCTCGTAAGCTTGCTGAGCGTGAAGCCTGGCAGCCGGTCATTCTGAACGTTGCTCTCCCGCCCGATCTCATTCGCATTGAAACCCAGCAGTGATACCTTTGCCGGAGGGGAGGTAACGCCATCCGGCAAAAGTTTCACCGACTTTGCGTAGTTGTTTCCAGTTCCCACTATCCTTGCTCTATGAACATTTCCTCGCCTCAGCGTTGTAGTGTAGAATGCGGCGTTTCACTTAAACAGACGTTAAGCTCAGAACAGCGACTTCTCAGAGCCTGCTCAGGCGGGCGTAAGGCACAATAATTACACTATATGAAGAACATACGTAACTTTTCAATCATAGCTCACATCGACCACGGTAAATCGACGCTGTCTGACCGTATTATCCAGATCTGCGGTGGCCTGTCTGACCGTGAAATGGAAGCGCAGGTTCTCGACTCGATGGATCTTGAGCGTGAGCGCGGTATTACTATCAAAGCGCAGAGCGTGACGCTCGATTTCAAAGCATCTGATGGTGAAACCTATCAGCTTAACTTTATCGACACCCCGGGCCACGTTGACTTCTCGTATGAAGTTTCCCGTTCGCTTGCCGCCTGTGAAGGCGCACTGCTGGTGGTTGACGCCGGACAGGGTGTCGAAGCGCAGACCCTGGCTAACTGCTATACCGCCATGGAAATGGATCTGGAAGTGGTGCCGGTTCTGAACAAAATCGACCTGCCAGCCGCCGATCCTGAGCGCGTAGCAGAAGAGATTGAAGACATCGTCGGCATCGACGCGACTGATGCGGTTCGCTGCTCGGCGAAAACCGGCGTGGGCGTGACCGACGTGCTGGAACGTCTGGTGCGCGACATTCCGCCGCCGGAAGGCGATCCGGAAGGTCCGCTGCAGGCGTTGATTATCGACTCCTGGTTCGATAACTACCTGGGCGTGGTTTCGCTGGTGCGTATTAAAAACGGCACCATGCGTAAAGGCGACAAAATTAAAGTGATGAGCACCGGTCAGGTCTACAATGCCGACCGTCTGGGGATCTTCACACCAAAACAGGTTGATCGTACCGAGCTGAAATGCGGCGAGGTAGGCTGGTTGGTGTGTGCAATCAAAGACATCCTCGGCGCACCGGTTGGCGATACCCTGACGCAGGCACGTAACCCGGCAGACAAACCGTTGCCAGGCTTTAAAAAAGTGAAGCCGCAGGTGTACGCTGGTCTGTTCCCGGTGAGTTCTGACGACTACGAAAACTTCCGTGATGCCCTCGGCAAGCTGAGCCTCAACGACGCCTCCCTGTTTTATGAACCGGAAAGCTCGACCGCGCTGGGCTTCGGCTTCCGTTGTGGCTTCCTTGGTCTGCTGCACATGGAGATCATTCAGGAACGTCTGGAGCGTGAATACGATCTGGATCTGATCACCACCGCGCCGACCGTAGTTTACGAAGTTGAAACTACGGCGAAAGAGACTATCTACGTCGATAGCCCATCCAAGCTGCCGCCGCTGAACAACATCTACGAACTGCGTGAGCCGATCGCTGAGTGTCACATGCTGCTGCCGCAGGCTTACCTTGGCAACGTGATCACCCTGTGTATTGAGAAGCGCGGCGTTCAGACCAACATGGTTTACCACGGTAACCAGGTGGCGCTGACCTATGAAATCCCGATGGCGGAAGTGGTACTCGACTTTTTCGACCGTCTGAAGTCGACTTCTCGCGGCTATGCGTCGCTGGACTATAACTTTAAACGATTCCAGGCGTCTGACATGGTGCGCGTTGATGTCCTCATCAACAACGAACGTGTCGATGCGCTGGCGCTAATCACCCACCGCGACAATTCCCAGAGCCGTGGCCGCGAACTGGTTGAGAAGATGAAAGATCTGATCCCTCGCCAGCAGTTTGATATCGCGATTCAGGCAGCCATTGGTACGCACATCATTGCGCGTTCAACGGTTAAGCAGCTGCGTAAAAACGTTCTGGCGAAATGCTACGGTGGCGATATCAGTCGTAAGAAAAAGCTGCTGCAAAAACAGAAAGAGGGTAAAAAGCGCATGAAGCAGATCGGTAACGTCGAACTGCCGCAGGAAGCCTTCCTCGCCATTCTGCATGTCGGTAAAGACAGCAAATAACCTTAAGGAGTTGGCATGGCGAACATGTTTGCCCTGATTCTGGTGATTGCCACACTGGTGACGGGCATTTTGTGGTGCGTAGATAAATTCATCTTCGCACCAAAGCGCCGGGAGCGTCAGGCAGCAGCGCAAGCTGCTGCAGGTGATTCACTGGATAAAGCAACGCTAAAAAAAGTAGCCCCTAAACCGGGCTGGCTGGAAACTGGAGCATCCGTTTTCCCGGTACTGGCGATTGTGCTGGTGGTACGTTCATTTATTTATGAGCCGTTCCAGATCCCGTCAGGTTCGATGATGCCGACGCTGCTTATCGGGGACTTTATCCTGGTGGAGAAATTCGCCTATGGGATTAAAGATCCTATTTACCAGAAAACGTTGATCGAAACTGGCCATCCGAAACGCGGTGATATCGTGGTGTTTAAATACCCGGAAGATCCGCGTCTGGACTACATCAAACGCGCTGTCGGTTTACCGGGAGACAAAGTGACCTACGATCCGGTGGCGAAAGAGGTCACGATTCAGCCAGGATGCAGTTCTGGTCAGGCGTGTGAAAACGCGCTGCCGGTAACGTATTCGGATGTTCAGCCAAGTGATTTCGTGCAGACCTTTGCCCGTCGTAACGGTGGGGAAGCGACCAGCGGCTTCTTTGAAGTTCCTCTGAATGAAACGAAAGAAAACGGTATTCGCCTCTCCGAGCGTAAAGAAACGCTGGGTGAGGTAACGCACCGCATTCTGACCGTGCCAATCGCGCAAGATCAGGTGGGAATGTATTACCGCCAGCCTGGCCAGCAACTGGCAACCTGGATCGTCCCTCCGGGACACTACTTCATGATGGGTGATAACCGTGACAACAGCGCGGACAGCCGTTACTGGGGATTTGTGCCGGAAGCGAACCTGGTGGGTAAAGCGACCGCTATCTGGATGAGTTTCGACAAGCAAGAAGGCGAATGGCCGACCGGTGTACGTTTAAGCCGTATTGGTGGTATTCACTAATCGCTGATAATCGTTCACGTTGTCGTCATTATGGCGGCAGCGTGAATTATTTCTCGGATAAATTCCCGCAGACTAACGACATCCCTTGTCGTTGTGTATAGAATATTCCCCCGAAGTTTTAGGTTGGCACCGACAGGTTGCCACGGCACACGAAACAGCGTTGGTTTGTATAAATGCATTTAGCTAAAGCCAAATGGCTAAGCGAAGTGCGTATATCAGGTCTGTTTCGTGTGCTGAATTGTTGACGCATTCATTTATTGGTATCGCATGAACCCCATCGTAATTAATCGGCTTCAACGGAAGCTGGGCTACACTTTTAATCATCAGGAGCTGTTGCAGCAGGCATTGACTCACCGTAGCGCCAGCAGCAAACATAACGAGCGTTTAGAATTTTTAGGCGACTCTATTTTGAGCTTTGTTATCGCTAATGCGCTTTATCACCGTTTCCCGCGAGTGGACGAAGGTGATATGAGCCGCATGCGCGCAACGCTGGTTCGCGGCAATACGCTTGCTGAATTAGCCCGTGAGTTTGACCTCGGTGAATGTTTACGTTTGGGGCCTGGTGAGCTGAAAAGCGGCGGCTTCCGCCGTGAATCGATCCTGGCTGATACCGTTGAAGCTTTAATTGGCGGCGTCTTCCTCGACAGCGACATTCAAACCGTTGAGCAACTGATCCTGAACTGGTATCAGACTCGTCTGGATGAAATTAGCCCAGGCGATAAACAAAAAGATCCGAAAACGCGCCTGCAGGAATATTTGCAGGGCCGCCACCTGCCGCTGCCGTCTTATCTGGTGGTGCAGGTTCGTGGTGAAGCACACGATCAAGAATTTACTATCCACTGCCAGGTCAGCGGCCTGAGTGAACCGGTGGTTGGCACAGGTTCTAGCCGTCGTAAGGCTGAGCAGGCTGCCGCCGAACAGGCGTTGAAAAAACTGGAGCTGGAATGAGCATCGATACAACTTACTGCGGATTTATTGCCATCGTCGGTCGTCCGAACGTCGGCAAATCCACCCTGTTAAATAACCTGCTTGGGCAGAAGATTTCCATTACCTCACGTAAGGCTCAGACAACACGTCACCGTATTGTTGGCATCCATACTGAAGGCGCGTATCAGGCGATTTATGTTGATACCCCGGGCCTGCATATGGAAGAAAAACGGGCGATCAACCGCCTGATGAACAAAGCGGCGAGCAGCTCGATTGGTGATGTTGAACTGGTTATTTTCGTTGTGGAAGGCACCCGCTGGACGCCGGACGACGAAATGGTGCTTAACAAGCTGCGCGACGGTAAAGCCCCGGTTATTCTGGCTGTGAACAAAGTAGACAATGTTCAGGAAAAAGCCGATCTGCTGCCGCACCTACAGTTCCTGGCAAGCCAGATGAATTTCCTCGATATCGTCCCGATCTCTGCCGAGACGGGTTTGAATGTGGATACCGTTGCGGACATCGTACGTAAGCATCTGCCGGAAGCTATTCATCACTTCCCGGAAGATTACATCACTGACCGTTCTCAGCGTTTTATGGCTTCTGAAATCATCCGCGAAAAGCTGATGCGTTTTCTGGGGGCTGAACTGCCGTATTCTGTCACCGTGGAGATTGAGCGTTTTATCTCTAACGAGCGCGGTGGCTACGATATTAACGGTCTGATCCTCGTTGAACGTGAAGGACAGAAGAAGATGGTTATTGGCAACAAAGGAGCCAAAATTAAAACCATCGGCATCGAAGCGCGTAAAGACATGCAGGAGATGTTCGAAGCGCCCGTTCACCTCGAACTGTGGGTGAAAGTGAAATCTGGCTGGGCCGATGACGAACGCGCGTTGCGTAGCCTCGGTTACGGCGACGACGTCTAAACCCATCTTCTGAAACACGGCGAGTATATGGAAGGATGGCAACGAGCCTTTGTCTTACATAGTCGCCCCTGGAGCGAAACCAGTCTCGTGCTGGACGTCTTCACGGAAGAGTCGGGTCGCGTGCGCCTGGTGGCTAAAGGCGCACGTTCCAAACGCTCCAATCTTAAAGGCGCACTCCAGCCTTTTACCCCGTTGTTGCTTCGCTTTGGTGGACGTGGAGAGGTCAAAACCCTACGTAGTGCTGAAGCCGTTTCTCTGGCACTCCCTCTTAGCGGTATCACGCTGTACAGCGGCTTGTATATCAACGAACTTATCTCCCGCGTCCTTGAGTACGAGACCCGCTTTTCTGAACTCTTTTTCGATTATCTGAACTGTATTCAGGCGCTGGCTGGCGCCACAGGTTCGCCAGAACCCGCGCTGCGTCGTTTTGAGCTGGCCTTACTTGGACATTTGGGATACGGCGTCGATTTTACCCACTGTGCGGGCAGCGGCGAGCCGGTAGACGACACCATGACCTATCGTTACCGGGAAGAAAAAGGGTTTATTGCCAGCGTTGTTATTGATCACAACACTTTTACGGGACGCCATCTCAAAGCGCTTGAGTCGCGTGAATTTCCCGATGTCGATACGTTACGCGCCGCGAAACGCTTTACCCGCATGGCGTTAAAGCCGTATCTTGGTGGTAAGCCGTTAAAAAGCCGGGAACTGTTCCGGCAATTTATGCCAAAACGAGCAGTAAAAACAAATAATGATTAACGAGGATTGTCATGGCTGAATTACTGTTAGGCGTCAATATTGACCACATTGCCACATTACGTAATGCACGCGGTACCGCATATCCGGATCCGGTTCAGGCGGCATTTATCGTTGAACAGGCGGGCGCGGATGGTATTACCGTACACCTGCGTGAAGACCGTCGTCATATCACCGACCGTGACGTACGTATTTTGCGCCAGACGCTGGATACGCGCATGAATCTGGAAATGGCGGTCACCGAAGAGATGCTGGAGATTGCCGTTGAGACTAAGCCGCATTTTTGCTGCCTGGTGCCGGAAAAACGTCAGGAAGTGACTACTGAAGGTGGTCTGGACGTCGCCGGCCAGCGAGATAAGATGCGTGATGCCTGCAAACGCCTGGCGGACGCAGGCATTCTGGTTTCGCTGTTTATCGATGCCGATGAAGAGCAGATTAAGGCTGCTGCTGAAGTCGGCGCGCCGTATATCGAAATTCACACAGGCTGTTACGCCGATGCGAAAACCGACGCTGAACAGGCCAGCGAACTGGCGCGTATCGCCAAAGCGGCAACCTTTGCCGCCAGCCTTGGCCTGAAGGTAAATGCAGGTCACGGCCTGACATACCATAACGTTAAAGCCATCGCGCGAATCCCGGAAATGCACGAGCTGAACATTGGACATGCCATTATCGGACGCGCGGTGATGAGCGGTCTGAAAGATGCAGTTGTCGAAATGAAACGTCTGATGCTGGAAGCGCGTGGCTAATGGCGATTCTGGGATTAGGCACGGATATCGTGGAGATTGCCCGCATTGAGGCGGTGATCTCCCGTTCCGGCGACCGTCTGGCAAGACGTGTGCTCAGTGACAACGAATGGGCTATCTGGGAGACGCATCAGCAGCCGGTGCGTTTTTTGGCGAAGCGTTTTGCGGTCAAAGAGGCGGCAGCAAAAGCCTTTGGGACGGGTATCCGCAACGGTCTGGCATTTAATCAGTTTGAAGTCTTTAACGATGAACTCGGTAAGCCGCGTTTGCGGTTATGGGGAGAGGCGTTAAAACTGGCGGAAAAACTCGGTGTCGCACATATGCATGTGACGCTGGCTGATGAGCGTCACTACGCCTGCGCTACGGTGATTATCGAGAGTTAAAGTTTGTCTGCGTGATGCATCAGGACAAACTTATCCCACAGCTGCTCTTCCGTTTCGATATGTGCCGGATCTTTCAAAATAGTATTGGGGATCGGGCACACCTTCTGGCAGGTTGGCGTGTCGTAATGGCCTACGCATTCCGTACATTTGTCACTGTTAATCTCGTAAATGCTGTCACCCATCGAAATTGCCTCATTCGGGCATTCGGGCTCGCACATATCGCAATTGATACACTTTTTAGTGATTAACAGGGCCATCAGGAAACTCTCAAAACATCACAAATCGGGCGGGCATTATACGCGCATTCTTTGCTCAGACCAGTTTTTTTACCAGTGCTTCGCTGTGGCGAATGCGTTCCGGAGCGTGCTCAAGATCCTGCTGTACCAGTGCCATAAACAATAAATCAGTCAGCATCATTTGCGCATGCGTAGAGGAAATCGCTGCGCTGCGCGTAGCCTGCTCCTCAGCAATCGTATACAGACAATGAGTTGCCCGTTGCTGCAGGGCGTTCGGTGTAAATCCGGTGACGGCGAGAATTTTGGCTCCGGTGCGCAATGTTTCGTCCGCAGCCAGGTTGAGCTCACGGCGTTCGCCGGTATACGATATGGCCAGCAGCAGATCGTTGGGCGAAAGCGCCTGCACTGCCGCCAACAGGGCGTGCATATCGCGTTCAACCACCGCGTTAAAACCAATCTTCAGCAGCTTCCAGGCAAAATTCTGTGCCACCAGACCCGATGCGCCAATCCCGGTCACGATAATGCGCCGGGCTGAGCGCAGCATCATGACGCTCTCCATCAGTTTCTCTTCGCTGTTGACGTCCAGCGTCGCATGCATCGCCGCCACGTTCTCCTGAATCAACTTTTCTCCCACCAGACGCATAGGGTCGTCACCGCGAATCTGATTATGCACCGGAATGGAGTGGGGGTTAGGGTTGCTGGCCAGCGCTTCGCTAATCGCTAGTTTGAGTGCAGGAAATCCTTTAAAACCCATCTTTTGCGCGAACTTCACCACGCTGGACTGGCTGACGCCCGCCTCCGCGGCCAACTGCTGCGAACTGAGATGCCGCGCACTATCCGGCTGGGCAAGGAGATAATCCGCAAGTTTTTTATCGCTCTGCGCGAGGTCCGGGTAACGCTGACGAATGCGAATTAAACAGTTCATGCTGTCTCCTGGCGAAAACGTGATGGCGATTACAAAACAAAATTTCATTCGCCTTGATGAATATAATATTCCATTATGGCAGATTATTATGAATTAAAAATTCCTAAGGACCAAAAAATGAATCTCGGTGCATTAGTTTCAGAAACCCGCAATCCACAGACCATGGACCTGGATGCGCTCTCCACGCTGGAGTTGGTTCATCGTTTTAATCAACAGGATACGCTGGTAGCCGAAGCAGTAAAAGCAACTCTGCCTCAAGTTGCGTGCGCGGTCGATGCGGCAGCTAACGCGCTAAAAGCAGGTGGCCGCATTATTTACATGGGGGCGGGTACCAGCGGGCGTCTTGGGGTGCTGGATGCATCTGAATGCCCACCGACTTTCGGCGTTCCGCACGGTCTGGTGGTTGGGTTGATTGCCGGGGGGCCGGGCGCGCTGCTGAAGGCGGTTGAGGGTGCGGAAGATAACCCACAGCTAGGTGAAGATGATCTGCGCGCGATCAATCTCACCGCACAGGATATGGTCGTTGGGCTGGCGGCTTCAGGTCGTACGCCGTATGTGATTGGCGGACTGAAATATGCGCGTACGGTAGGTTGTACGACGGCGGCTATTTCCTGCAATCCGGATTCACCAATTGCACATGAAGCGGATATCGCTATTTCCCCGGTGGTGGGTCCGGAGGCGCTGACGGGGTCAACGCGACTGAAATCCGGTACCGCGCAAAAGCTGGTGCTCAATATGATCTCCACCGGAGCGATGGTGAAGTTCGGTAAGGTTTATCAGAACCTGATGGTGGATATGCAGGCAACCAACGTCAAACTGGTCGATCGTGCGTGCCGTATGGTGGTTGAAGCCACGGGCATTGCGCGTGAACAGGCGCAAGCGTTGCTAAAGCAGACTGATTTTGACGTTAAGCCGGCTATTTTAATGGCGCTCACCGGCCTGGACGCCGCTGCCGCTCGCGAAAAGCTTGCCGCTCACCAGGGTTTTTTACGCGCGGCGTTAGAACACTAAGAGGTGTATATGGATAAGACGGCGGTGCTGGCCAGCGATATTCTGCTGGGCGTTGGCGGAGAGAAAAATATTCTGCGTCTGGAAAACTGTATGACCCGCGTCAGGGTTGAAGTTCAGGATGACGGACAGCTCGATATCCCTCGTCTCAGGCAACTGCCCGGCGTCAGCGGCTACGTGAAGCAGGGCGCGCAGCACCAGATCATTGTCGGCCCCGGTAAAGCGGCCAAGGTGGTGGATGCTATGCGCTCTCTGATTGCTGATGGCGGCGAAGGCAGAGATACGAATGATATCGAGCGCACGAAGTCAGAGGCCAAAGCGAAGTACAAAGCGCCCATGAGCGATGCGCTGCGTAAGTTGGCGAACGTCTTTATCCCTCTTATTCCAGCTTTTATCGCTTCTGGTTTGATCACCGGCATTATTAACATTCTTAAGCGACCGGATATCGTCGGGGATTTTGCGACCCACTATCCAAATATGCTTGGGCTGATGGGAATATTTGGCAGCGCCGTGTTTGCCATCATGAATATTCTGGTCGGGGTGAATACCGCCAAAGTATTCGGCGGTTCTCTGGCGATGGGCGGGGTGATGGCGGGGATCCTCTCCAGTCCGCAACTGGCACAAATCACGCTGTTTGGCGAAGCGTTGCAGCCGGGACGCGGCGGGGTGATCGCGGTACTGCTGGTGGTTGCGTTGATGTGTTGGATCGAACGCAAATTCCGTGAGCTGTTGCCAGAATCGCTGGAGCTGATCCTAAACCCACTGCTGACCACCATTATCACCGGGGCCATCGCGATTGTTGCGCTGCAACCACTTGGCGGCTGGATTTCTGAATCTATTGCTCATGGCGCATCCTGGGCTATTGATCGCGGCGGTTTTCTGGTGGGGGCCGTACTGGCTGGGACTTTCCTGCCGTTGGTGCTCACCGGACTTCATCAGGGATTGGTGCCGATCCACGTTGAACTGGTACAGGCGCATGGTTATAACGCGCTCTTTCCTATCCTGGCGATGGCTGGCGTCGGGCAAATTGGAGCTTCCATTGCCGTGCTGATGAAAACCCGTAACGCACGGCTTAAAAAAGTGATCAAAGGCGCGCTGCCGGTTGGACTGCTGGGCGTTGGCGAGCCGCTGATTTTTGGCGTCACGCTGCCGTTAGGTAGACCGTTTATTGGTGCCTGCCTTGGCGGCGCGGTAGGCGGAGCGCTGATTAGCTACTGGAAGGTGGCGACGGTTATCACCTTTGGTATCTCAGGATTACCGCTGGCACTGACGATTGTTGCCGGAAAAGTGATGTTCTATCTGTTAGGCTATCTGGTAGCAGTTATTGCCGGGTTCCTGTTTACCTGGCTATTGGGGTTCAACGATCCAGAGGACTAAGGTTTGACCAATCACCCGCGCCGCGTTGTTTTTTTTGATTTGGATGGCACGTTACACCAGCAGGATATGTTCGGTAGTTTCATACGTTATCTGCTACGTCGTCAGCCGCTGAACGCGCTGCTGGTGCTGCCTCTGCTACCGGTGATTGCGCTGGCATTGCTGATTCAAGGGCGTGCCGCCCGCTGGCCAATGAGCCTGCTGTTGTGGGGATGCACTTTTGGTCGCAGCGAGGCGCGTCTGAAAGCGCATCAGTCCGACTTTGTACGCTGGTTTCGCAGTAATGTGACGGCGTTTCCGCTCGTTCAGCAGCGCCTGACAACCTACCTGTTAAGCTCTGATGCTGACATCTGGCTTATCACCGGCTCTCCGCAGTCGCTGGTCGAGCAGGTTTACTTCGACACGCCGTGGCTACCGCGTGTCAATTTGATTGCCAGCAAAATGGCGCGGGGATACGGCGGGTGGGTGCTGACGCTGCGCTGCCTCGGCCATGAGAAAGTGACTCAACTGGAGCGGCAGATTGGCGCACCGCTGTCTCTTTACAGCGGCTACAGCGACAGTAAGCAGGACAATCCGTTGCTCTCTTTTTGCCAGCATCGCTGGCGCGTCACGCCGCGCGGAGAGCTGCAACAACTCGAATAGAGTAAACGATAGCGTCTGTGTATAATGCGCCCGCTTTTATTGGTGGAGTAACCCCTTTGTCTGAAGTTGAATTTAGCCACGAATACTGGATGCGTCATGCTTTAACGCTGGCTAAGCGCGCCTGGGATGAGCGTGAAGTTCCGGTGGGTGCAGTATTGGTGCATAACAACCGCGTGATTGGCGAAGGCTGGAACCGTCCGATCGGCCACCATGATCCGACTGCTCACGCTGAAATTATGGCGCTGCGTCAGGGGGGCCTGGTACTGCAAAACTACCGTCTGTTAGATGCCACGCTGTACGTCACTCTGGAGCCGTGCGTGATGTGCGCAGGCGCGATGGTCCATAGTCGTATCGGCCGGGTGGTTTTTGGCGCACGCGATGCGAAAACGGGCGCTGCCGGGTCATTAATGGATGTGCTGCATCACCCAGGAATGAATCATCGGGTTGACGTGACCGAAGGCGTGTTACGGGATGAATGCGCCACGCTGCTCAGTGATTTCTTCCGCATGCGTCGGCAGGAGATCAAAGCGTTGAAAAAATCCGCCAATCAGTAAATACCAATCAGGCTACTTATCCTCTTTCTTTTGTGCTGAAAACAGCAGCGAAGGGGAGTGCGACAGGTAGTTTGACGATGTCTGAGTCAGAAACGCTGAAAGCGGAAATTTATCTTTACCCACCAGCTCAGCCGGTGACACCGCCGGATAATCCTGAGCCAGTTGCATTTTTTCCTGCGCCTGTTTTTCTTTCTCCTGCAGATACCCCACCAGGCTAATCTGGTATTTACGGATATTTTCCACATAAGCGTAGGCTTCGTGACCACGCGCATAGCCATAGGTCAACTTGCTGTAATACGGCTTTTGGCTGAGTAGTGGCAGTCGCTGTTTTACGTCGGACCAGCTGTTCGGATTGCCTTTTGTTTTCACCGTCAGCGCCCGGGCATCCAGCATGTGCGCATAACCCATGTTGTAGGCCGCGAGCGCAAACCAGATACGTTCCCCTTCGGGAACGGTATCCGGCACTTTACTCATCATATCCTGCAAATACCGCGCGCCGCCGCTGATGCTCTGTTCTGCATCGGTACGGTCAGTTAGCCCGAGACTCTGGGCGGTATTTTTGGTCAGCATCATCAGCCCGCGTACCCCAGTCGGGGATGTGGCCTGCGCATCCCAGTGCGACTCCTGATAGGATATTGCGGCGAGCAGTCGCCAGTCTATCTCCTGCGCATACTTCTCAAAGAGCGGCTTGAGGTCCGGCAATACGCTGTCTACGGCACGCAAAAAGGTGCGGGTATCAACATAGTCAAAATCATCGCCATGCCCAAGATACTTCTCTTCCAGCCGCGCCAGAGAACCATCTTCATTCATGGTATTAAAGAAATCCAACAGCGCGGCAGACAGCGTGTTGTCATTGTCCAGACGACTAAACCAGGTCACCGGTTGTTCGTCGGAAACGTCCAACGCCACGGCCAGCTCAGGATGAACGCGCTGGTATAAACTGATGGCGACGGAATCGGCAATGGTGTAATCCAGCTTTCCGGCGATAACATCATCAAGCAGTTCAGTGGTCCCTTTTTTGTCATCGACCTTCCAGCTCAGCTCGGGGAATTTTTTCTCTTTTAGCTGTTGGAGATCGTTAACCACCACATGTCCTGGGGCGATAGTCAGTTGGCTTTCGTTCACGGTGGCGAGCGTGCGCGGGCGGTATTGTCCAACCCGATACACCAACTGTTGTGAAACTGAATAATAGGTCGGTCCTGGCTGGTAATTTTTTACCCGCTCGCTGTTATAGACCAGACCTGCGGCTAACAGATCGGCATTACCGTTATCCAGGTCGTCGAAAAGCTGGCTAATGTTCTGGCGCACTGTGACGTTTAACTTCACGCCCAGGTAGTTGGCGAACGCCTGGGCCAGTTCATAATCCAGACCGAATTTTTTGCCGTTGAGGGTTGCGTAAGTTAACGGCGAGTCGAGGGTACTGACGCGCAGCTCTCCCCGCGACTGAATGGCGGCGATACGATTTTCGGCTTTACCGAACCAGGGGATAGATGGCCAAAGGGCCGCTGCCAACAACAGCGTTAATATGCCGATGAACAGATAATTAATCTTTAATTTTTTCAATTAGTTAATTCTCTGAACCGTACGTTTTCTCTGCCTGCTGTGGTGCTGATTAAGAAGTGAAGTCGTCATTAATGAGCGGCATTTTGCTTAAACTTGCGCCAGTTGGCAACTTATTCAGAAACCAGACCGCATTTGATGATAAGAAATGGTCGTGATTTTATTTCGACGCAAACGGTTTCGTCGGCGCGCCAGATTCTTTATAATGACGCCCGTTTCCCCCACTTGGGCACACCGAAAGCTTAGAAGACGAGAGACTTATGATGGAAATTCTGCGTGGTTCACCTGCACTGTCTGCATTCCGTATTAACAAACTGCTGGCACGTTTTCAGGCTGCCAACCTCCAGGTCCACAATATTTACGCCGAGTACGTCCATTTTGCCGATCTGAATGCACCGCTGAATGAGGACGAGCACGCACAACTAGCACGTCTGCTGAAATATGGTCCTGCTCTTCACAGCCACGCCCCTGAAGGCAAACTGCTGCTGGTTACGCCTCGCCCTGGCACCATCTCCCCGTGGTCTTCTAAAGCGACTGATATTGCCCACAACTGCGGCCTGCAGCAGATTAACCGCCTGGAACGTGGCATTGCCTGGTATGTTGAGGCCTCTACGTTGACCGCTGAGCAGTGGCAGATGGTTGCCGATGAACTGCACGACCGCATGATGGAAACGGTTTTCCCAGCACTGAACGATGCCGAAAAGCTGTTTGTACATCATCAGCCAGCACCGGTCTTAAGCGTTGATCTGCTGGGTGAGGGACGCCAGGCACTGATCGACGCTAACCTGCGTCTGGGCCTGGCGCTGGCGGAAGACGAAATCGACTATCTGCAGGATGCGTTCACCAAACTGGGACGCAACCCGAACGACATTGAACTGTACATGTTTGCGCAGGCAAACTCCGAGCACTGCCGCCACAAGATTTTTAACGCCGACTGGATTATCGATGGTAAACAGCAGCCGAAGTCGCTGTTCAAGATGATCAAAAATACCTTCGAAACTACGCCGGACCACGTGCTGTCTGCCTATAAAGACAACGCTGCGGTAATGGAAGGTTCTGAAGTGGGTCGTTACTTTGCCGACCACAAAACCGGCCGCTACGATTTCCATCAGGAGCCAGCCCACATCCTGATGAAGGTAGAAACCCACAACCATCCGACGGCTATCTCTCCGTGGCCGGGTGCGGCAACCGGCTCCGGCGGCGAAATCCGCGACGAGGGGGCAACCGGTCGTGGTGCAAAACCGAAAGCAGGGCTGGTGGGTTTCTCCGTTTCCAACCTGCGTATTCCAGGCTTTGAACAGCCATGGGAAGAAGATTTCGGTAAGCCGGACCGTATTGTTACCGCACTCGATATCATGACCGAAGGGCCACTGGGCGGCGCGGCGTTTAATAATGAATTTGGTCGCCCGGCGCTGACGGGGTATTTCCGCACCTATGAAGAAAAGGTTAACAGTCACAACGGCGAAGAACTGCGCGGTTACCATAAACCGATCATGCTGGCAGGCGGGATCGGTAACATCCGTGCCGATCATGTACAGAAAGGCGAGATCGTCGTTGGCGCTAAGCTGATCGTCCTCGGCGGGCCGGCAATGAACATCGGTCTTGGCGGGGGTGCGGCCTCTTCTATGGCTTCCGGCCAGTCTGATGCGGACCTCGACTTTGCCTCCGTACAGCGTGACAACCCGGAAATGGAACGTCGTTGCCAGGAAGTTATCGACCGCTGCTGGCAGATGGGCGATGCCAACCCGATCCTGTTTATCCATGACGTTGGCGCTGGCGGCCTGTCAAACGCCATGCCTGAGCTGGTAAGCGATGGTGGTCGCGGCGGTAAGTTCCAGCTGCGCGATATCCTCAGCGACGAACCGGGCATGAGCCCGCTGGAAATCTGGTGTAACGAATCCCAGGAGCGTTATGTGCTGGCGGTTGCCGCTGACCAGCTACCGCTGTTTGACGAACTGTGTAAGCGCGAGCGCGCGCCGTATGCGGTGATCGGTGAAGCCACCGAAGAACAGCATCTGACACTGAGCGATAGCCACTTCGACAATCAGCCGATCGACATGCCGCTCGATGTGCTGTTGGGCAAAACGCCGAAAATGACCCGCGATGTGCAGACGCTGAAAGCCAAAGGCGATGCCCTGAATCGTGGCGAAATCTCGATTGCAGATGCGGTTAACCGTGTGCTGCATCTGCCGACTGTTGCTGAAAAAACGTTCCTTGTGACCATCGGCGACCGTACCGTTACCGGTATGGTCGCGCGTGACCAGATGGTGGGGCCATGGCAGATCCCGGTAGCCAACTGCGCGGTCACTACCGCAAGCCTTGATAGCTACTACGGTGAAGCGATGTCTCTTGGCGAGCGCGCGCCAGTCGCATTGCTCGACTTCTCTGCCTCTGCGCGTCTGGCTGTAGGTGAGGCGCTGACCAACATTGCGGCAACGCAGATTGGCGATATCAAACGCATTAAACTGTCGGCTAACTGGATGGCTGCTGCGGGTCACCCTGGCGAAGACGCCGGACTGTACGAAGCGGTAAAAGCCGTTGGGGAAGAATTATGTCCGGCGCTTGGCCTGACCATTCCGGTGGGCAAAGACTCTATGTCGATGAAAACCCGCTGGCAGGAAGGCAACGAACAGCGTGAAATGACCTCGCCGCTGTCGCTGGTGATCACCGCCTTTGCCCGCGTGGAAGACGTGCGCCACACGATTACCCCGCAGCTTTCTACTGAAGACAATGCCCTGTTGCTGATTGACCTTGGTCTTGGTCACAACGCGCTGGGTGCAACAGCGTTGGCGCAGGTTTACCGTCAACTGGGCGATAAGCCTGCTGATGTGCGTAACGTTGAGCAACTGAAAGGCTTCTACGACGCCATTCAGGCGCTGGTGGCACAGCGTAAGCTGTTGGCCTACCACGACCGTTCAGACGGCGGGCTGCTGGTTACGCTGGCGGAAATGGCCTTCACCGGTCACTGCGGTATTGAAGCTGATATCCACTCTCTGGGTGACGATCGTCTGGCTGCGCTGTTTAACGAAGAGCTTGGCGCGGTGATTCAGGTTCGCGCAGCTGATCGTGAAGCGGTTGAGGCGTTGCTGGCTCAACATGGCCTGGCCGATTGCGTGCACTATCTGGGGAAAGCCGTGCAGGGCGACCGCTTCGTGGTTGAAGCTGACGGTCATGCGGTGTTCAGCGAAAGCCGCACCACGATGCGTATGTGGTGGGCGGAAACCACCTGGCAGATGCAGCGTCTGCGCGACAACCCGGAGTGTGCCGATCAGGAACACGACGCTAAAACCAACGATGCCGACCCTGGCCTTAACGTTAAACTGTCATTTGATATCAATGAAGACGTTGCTGCTCCGTACATCGCCACTGGCGCGCGTCCGAAAGTGGCCGTGCTGCGCGAGCAGGGCGTTAACTCCCATGTCGAAATGGCGGCAGCTTTCCACCGTGCGGGCTTTGACGCTATTGATGTACACATGAGCGATCTGCTGGGGGGACGCATCGGCCTGGGTAATTTCCAGGCGCTGGTAGCCTGCGGCGGCTTCTCTTACGGCGATGTGCTCGGCGCAGGGGAAGGTTGGGCGAAGTCAATTCTGTTCAACAACCGCGTGCGTGATGAGTTCGAAACCTTCTTCCATCGCCCGCAAACGCTGGCGCTCGGGGTGTGTAACGGTTGCCAGATGATGTCTAACCTGCGTGAGCTGATCCCGGGAAGCGACCTGTGGCCGCGCTTTGTACGCAATCACTCCGATCGTTTTGAAGCCCGCTTCAGTTTGGTTGAAGTGACGCAAAGCCCGTCTTTACTGCTTGCCGATATGGTGGGATCGATGATGCCGATTGCCGTTTCTCACGGTGAAGGTCGTGTGGAAGTGCGTGACGGTGCGCATCTGGCTCAGCTCGAGAGCAAAGGTCTGGTGGCCCTGCGCTATGTTGATAATTTCGGTAAGGTGACCGAGACCTACCCGGCTAACCCGAACGGTTCGCCGAACGGTATTACCGCTGTTACCACGGAAAATGGTCGCGTTACCATTATGATGCCGCACCCGGAACGCGTGTTCCGTACCGTGAGTAACTCCTGGCACCCGGAAAACTGGGGTGAGGACAGCCCGTGGATGCGCATTTTCCGTAACGCGCGTAAACAGTTGGGTTAATTAGCCTGTAATCATTAAGCCCCTCTTCGTGAGGGGCTTTTTTTATGGCGCAGACCAATTAAGGCGTTCACGCCGTCATCCGGCAATACCTCAGCGCTTATGGCACAGAATTAATGTGTCTCGAAATCCCGACATTGGCGGGGTTGGGGTGTCGCCAAAAAGAGACATTTAATTATATGATTTACAATGAATTTGTTTTTAAGTGCTACAGGTGTTGCTGATTGGCGACGGTATGGGTAAAAAACGGACAATATCATTTTTCAGATAAATAATGATATTTTCTATATATATCATTGTGTTAATAAAATGTTTTGAATATTGGCACAGATGCTGCATAATATTAATCAGTGGCTCATTCACCTTCTTATGTCAGCCCCTTCGGGACGTGCTACATAAACTTCGAATGACGCACAACAAGGTGCCTGCCGTCCAACATCTGATATTAGCGTAGCTATATCAACCTTCGGGCGAAACGTCGAGTTAGGCACCGCCTTATTCCACAACAAAGCCGGGTTAATCCCGGCTTTGTTGTATCTGGCGTTTCCCTCAGTTAGCATCAACCTATTCCTGTCCATTGAGAGTAACGCCTTGAAGCGCTGGTCAGTTTTTCCCCGATCTTTACGTCAACTGGTGACGTTGGCATTTTTGCTTATCCTGTTGCCGTTGTTAGTTTTGGCCTGGCAGGCGTGGCAAAGCCTGAATGCCCTGAGCGCGCAGGCGGCTCTGACGAACCGAACGACGCTGATTGACGCCAGACGCAGTGAAGCGATGACCAATGCTGCCCTTGAGATGGAGCGTAGCTACCGCCAATACTGTGTACTTGATGACCCAACGTTAGCTAAGGTTTACCAGAGTCAACGTAAACGCTACAGCGACATGCTGGATGCGCATGCAGGCGTGTTGCCGGATAACCGGCTCTATCAGGCGTTACGCCAGGACATCAACGATCTCGCGCAGTTGCAGTGTCGTAACAGTGGTCCTGACAGCGTGGCGGCCGCGCGGCTGGAAGCGTTCGCCAATGCCAATACTGAGATGGTACAAGCGACGCGGACTGTCGTC
This sequence comes from Citrobacter meridianamericanus, assembly GCF_041320245.1. Taxonomy (NCBI): domain Bacteria; kingdom Pseudomonadati; phylum Pseudomonadota; class Gammaproteobacteria; order Enterobacterales; family Enterobacteriaceae; genus Citrobacter; species Citrobacter meridianamericanus. The sequence continues at coordinate 1,467,132 of NZ_CP101036.1, forward strand.
TTTTCTCGTGGACAGCAACTACAGCAGGAGATAGCCGAGCGAGGTCAGTTCTTCGGCTGGCAGGCGCTGGTGCTGTTTCTCGTTAGCCTGGCAATGGTGCTGCTGTTTACCCGCATGATTATCGGTCCGGTGAAGGGCATCGAACGGATGATCAACCGTCTGGGAGAAGGGCGCTCGCTGGGTGATAGCGTGTTATTTACCGGGCCCCGTGAGCTGCGATCCGTGGGGCAGCGTATTATCTGGCTGAGCGAACGTCTTTCCTGGCTTGAGTCGCAGCGGCATCAGTTTTTACGCCATCTTTCTCATGAGCTGAAAACACCGCTGGCGAGTATGCGCGAAGGTACCGAATTGCTGGCCGATCAGGTAGTGGGCCCGTTAACACCGGAGCAAAAAGAGGTGGTCGGTATTCTCGATGACAGCAGCCGCAATCTGCAAAAACTGATTGAGCAGCTTCTCGATTACAACCGCAAGCTGGCGGATGACGAGGTTGAGCTTGAAAGTGTAGAAATCGCCCCGCTGGTGGAAAACGTGGTTTCTGCGCATAGCCTGCCCGCCCGCGCCAAAATGATCCATACTGATGTTGCGCTTGCGGTGAACGCCTGCCTGGCAGAGCCGATGCTATTAATGAGCGTGCTGGACAATCTTTATTCCAATGCGGTGCACTACGGCGCTGAATCCGGTAACATTTGGATCCGCAGCAGTTTGCATGGCTCAACGGTATATATTGATGTAATGAATACCGGCACACCGATCCCAGAAGCAGAACAGACCATGATCTTCGAGCCTTTTTTCCAGGGGAGCCATCAGCGAAAAGGGGCGGTAAAAGGAAGCGGGTTGGGGCTGAGCATTGCCAGAGATTGCATCCGCCGTATGCGGGGCAAACTGTATCTGGTTGATGACCATGCGCAAAACGTTTGTTTTCGCATAGAACTGCCGCTAGCTGCTGCGAAAAATCACTAAAATAAACCTAAGTCTGGTGAGTATGCCTTACGTTGTTGTCAGAATGCTTAAACGACATTTTTTCCGTCGCGTTATCCTCGCAAGCCTGCCGTGTCTGGTGCTGGTTGGCTGCGTTCCGAACGCGGTGAATCATATCATCGGCGATCCCTCGCAGGAGAAAATTCCACCTCATCAACTTGCTGACTACCTTGCAACCGAGTGTGCGGATATCTGGTCGCTAACGGGTCAGTCCACGGATACCAACCCGCTGTATTGGCTGCGGGCGATGGATTGCGCCGATCGCATGATGCCTGTGCAGGCGCGCAGTGAGGCCAGTGCTCAACTCACGGATACCTGGCAGGGCGCTTTCAAACGCGGGATCCTGCTTGATAACGCCCGTATTACCCCGCCTGAACGGCAGGAGGCAGTTACGCGTCTCGATGCGTTAAGTCCACAAATTCCGACTCAGGTTCGACCGCTTTATCAGGCCTGGTTTCGTAACCAACTGTTGCAATTACAGCTTGCTGAAGAACGCATGCGTTACAGTAAGCTCCAGCAGGCGTCAGACAGCGAGCTCGATACGCTGCGTCAGCAGCAACAGCATTTGCAGTCCCAGCTCGATCTCACGACCCGCAAGCTGGAGAATCTGACCGATATTGAACGCCAGCTTTCCACGCGCAAACCCGCCGGTAACTACAATCCTGATGCGCCGCACGGGAACGATAAACTCACTACGCCTGATAACGAGGACGGTGCCACGCCGCCTGCCGATGAGGTAACGCCATGATAAGCCGTAAGCCCGCGCATTTGCTGCTGGTGGATGATGATCCGGGGCTGTTGAAATTACTCGGTATGCGACTGACCAGCGAAGGTTACAGCGTCGTGACTGCGGAAAGCGGGCAGGAAGGGCTACGGGTACTGAATCGCGAAAAAGTGGATCTGGTCATTAGCGATCTGCGCATGGATGAAATGGACGGCATGCAGCTGTTTACGGAAATCCAGAAAGTACAGCCGGGAATGCCGGTTATTATCCTTACCGCTCACGGCTCCATTCCTGACGCCGTAGCGGCGACGCAGCAAGGGGTCTTCAGTTTTCTCACCAAACCGGTCGATAAAGACGCGTTATACCACGCAATTGACGGGGCGCTGGAACAGTCTGCGCCTGCTACTGATGATAGCTGGCGTGAGTCCATTGTCACCCGCAGTCCGCTGATGCTGCGTTTGTTGGAACAGGCGCGAATGGTGGCACAGTCGGACGTTAGTGTACTCATCAACGGCCAAAGTGGGACCGGGAAAGAAGTTTTTGCTCAGGCGATTCACAACGCCAGCCCGCGTAGCCACAAACCCTTTATTGCCATTAATTGCGGCGCGTTGCCGGAACAATTGCTGGAGTCTGAACTGTTTGGCCATGCGCGCGGCGCTTTTACCGGCGCGGTGAGTAATCGTGAAGGGCTGTTTCAGGCTGCGGAAGGTGGGACGCTGTTTCTCGATGAGATTGGCGATATGCCAGCACCGTTGCAGGTTAAATTACTGCGCGTGTTGCAGGAACGAAAAGTCAGACCGCTGGGAAGTAACCGCGATATCGACATTGATGTGAGGATAGTTTCCGCGACGCACCGCGATTTACCCAAAGCCATGGCGCGGGGAGAATTTCGCGAGGATTTGTACTATCGCCTCAACGTGGTGAGTCTGAAGATCCCGGCACTGGCCGAACGTACGGAAGATATTCCGCTGCTGGCAAACCATCTGCTACGCCAGTCTGCTGAACGACATAAACCGTTCGTGCGCGCCTTTTCAACCGATGCCATGAAGCGGTTAATGACCGCCAGTTGGCCGGGCAACGTGCGTCAGTTGGTCAACGTGATTGAACAGTGCGTCGCGTTGACCTCTTCCCCGGTGATCAGCGATGCGCTGGTGGAGCAGGCACTGGAAGGGGAGAACACCGCGCTGCCGACCTTTGTTGAGGCGCGTAATCAGTTTGAACTCAATTACCTGCGTAAGCTGCTGCAAATTACCAAGGGTAATGTGACCCATGCGGCGCGAATGGCTGGGCGCAACCGCACTGAGTTCTACAAGTTGCTTTCTCGCCATGAGTTAGATGCAAACGATTTCAAAGAATAGTTTTCCGGATTATGTTACGTTTATCCGATCAAAAGACAGGCGACCTTTTCAAGGAATAGCATGAAAAAGATTGATGCGATTATTAAACCCTTCAAGCTGGACGACGTCCGCGAAGCGCTGGCCGAAGTTGGCATTACCGGTATGACTGTAACAGAGGTCAAAGGCTTTGGCCGTCAGAAAGGCCATACCGAGCTGTACCGCGGCGCGGAATATATGGTGGATTTTCTGCCGAAAGTAAAAATTGAAATTGTGGTTACCGACGACATCGTAGATACCTGCGTCGACACCATTATTCGTACCGCGCAGACCGGCAAAATCGGTGACGGTAAGATTTTTGTCTTTGACGTGGCTCGCGTTATTCGTATTCGTACCGGTGAAGAAGACGACGCGGCAATCTAAGCCGCGCCGTGCTTGCCGAATGGCGGTGTAAACACCTTCTCAGGCCTACAATATCTCGTAGGCCTGAGAAGCGCAGCGCCATCAGGCATAACGTAATTACAGAACTTTATGTGGGCCGAAACATTCGTAATGAATGTTCTCGTTTTTTACGCCCAGACCAACCAGCTGCTTTGCGGCAAACTGCATAAAGCCAACCGGACCGCACAGATAAAACTGCATCGCCGGGTCGCTGATTGCGCCTTCCAGTTTATTCAGATCCATCAGACCTATACTATCAAACGCACCTTTCGCGCGATCAGCTTCGGTTGGCTCGCGATACCAGGTGTGTGCGCTAAAGCGCGGCAGCGTTTTGCCGAGTTCATTCACTTCATCGGCGAAGGCATGGACATCACCGTTTTCAGCCGCATGGAACCAGTTAACCTGCGCCGCATGGTTTGCTTTCACCAGCGTATCCAGCATCGCCAGCATTGGGGTCTGACCTACGCCTGCGGAAATCAGAGACACAGGGGTATTAGTCGCGACATCCATAAAGAAATCGCCCGCAGGTGCGGCTAAGTGAACAACGTCGCCAACATTCGCATGATTGTGCAGCCAGGTGGAAACCTGACCACCGTCTTCACGCTTAACGGCAATCCGATAGCCTTTGCCATCAGGTTTACGGGTCAGTGAGTACTGACGAATTTCCTGATGCGGGAAACCTTCCGGCTTCAGCCAGACGCCCAGGTATTGCCCCGGATGATATTCAGCTACTGCGCCACCGTCGACAGGCTCAAACTCAAAGCTGGTGATAAGCGCGCTTCGCGGCGTTTTTGCCACGATACGGAAAGGTCGAGTACCTTCCCAGCCGCCATTTTTATTGGCATTTTCGCTATAGATTTGCGCTTCACGGTTGATGAAAACGTTCGCCAGTACACCATACGCTTTACCCCACGCATCCAGGACTTCCTGGCCTGGGCTGAACATTTCGTCCAGCGTTGCCAGCAAATGACCACCCACGATGTTGTACTGCTCTGGTTTAATCTGGAAGCTGGTATGCTTCTGCGCGATTTTCTCAACCGCTGGCAACAGCGCCGCCAGGTTTTCGATATTGCTGGCATACGCGGCAATCGCGTTAAACAGCGCTTCGCGCTGATCGCCATTACGCTGGTTACTCATGTTGAAAATTTCTTTCAGCTCTGGGTTATGCGTAAACATGCGATCGTAGAAATGGGCGGTCAGCTTCGGACCTGTTTCAACCAGCAGGGGAATGGTGGCTTTAACTGTAGCGATGGTTTGTGCGTCAAGCATACGGTCTTCCTTTATCTGAGACTTTAATGATGTATGTCAAATACATCTTATAAAAAATACCCCTGCATTGTAAATGGTTCTTTGTAACTTTGCGTTGTAAAGGTTACATCGTGAAAAATCTGCATCACAAACCTGAAAAGAAATCCGTTGAAATTCAGCAGACCTTTGTTCTCCAAAGCCTTGCGTACCGTGAAGGTAATCGTTTGCGTAAAATCCTTTGTCAAGACCTGTTATCGAAGAATGTTTCGGTTATACTGTTCGCCGTTGTCCTACGGACCGCCTTTTAAGGCCGAAAATTTTATTGTTAGCTGAGTCAGGAGATGCGGATGTTAAAGCGTGAAATGAACATTGCCGATTATGATGCCGAACTGTGGCAGGCTATGGAGCAGGAAAAAGTACGTCAGGAAGAGCACATCGAACTGATCGCCTCCGAAAACTATACCAGCCCGCGTGTTATGCAGGCGCAGGGTTCTCAGCTGACCAATAAATACGCTGAAGGTTATCCGGGCAAGCGCTACTACGGCGGTTGTGAGTACGTTGATATCGTTGAACAACTGGCTATCGATCGTGCAAAAGAGCTGTTTGGCGCTGACTACGCTAACGTGCAGCCGCACTCCGGTTCTCAGGCTAACTTCGCTGTTTACACCGCTCTGCTGCAACCGGGCGATACTGTTCTGGGTATGAACCTGGCACAAGGCGGCCACCTGACTCACGGCTCCCCGGTTAACTTCTCCGGCAAATTGTACAACATCATTCCTTACGGTATTGATGATTCCGGCAAAATTGACTACGAAGATATGGCGAAGCAGGCCAAAGAACACAAACCGAAGATGATCATCGGTGGTTTCTCTGCTTACTCTGGCGTGGTTGACTGGGCCAAAATGCGTGAAATCGCTGACAGCATCGGCGCATACCTGTTCGTTGACATGGCGCACGTTGCGGGTCTGATTGCCGCAGGCGTTTACCCGAACCCGGTTCCACACGCACACGTTGTCACCACCACCACTCACAAAACTCTGGCGGGTCCGCGCGGCGGCCTGATCCTGGCGAAAGGCGGTGACGAAGAGCTGTACAAAAAACTGAACTCTGCGGTGTTCCCAAGTGCGCAGGGTGGCCCGCTGATGCACGTGATCGCGGCGAAAGCCGTGGCGCTGAAAGAAGCAATGGAGCCTGAGTTCAAGGTTTACCAGCAGCAGGTTGCTAAAAACGCCAAAGCGATGGTGGAAGTGTTCCTGAACCGTGGTTACAAAGTGGTTTCTGGCGGTACTGAAAACCACCTGTTCCTGCTGGACCTGGTTGATAAAAACCTGACCGGTAAAGAAGCTGACGCTGCGCTGGGCCGTGCCAACATCACCGTCAACAAAAACAGCGTGCCGAACGATCCGAAGAGCCCGTTTGTGACTTCCGGTATCCGTATCGGTTCTCCGGCAATCACTCGCCGCGGCTTCAAAGAAGCGGAAGCGAAAGAACTGGCTGGCTGGATGTGTGACGTGCTGGACAATATCAATGACGAAGCCGTAATTGAGCGCGTCAAAGGTAAAGTTCTGGACATCTGCGCACGCTTCCCGGTTTACGCGTAAGCGTCAATAGTTAGCTGTGAAAAAGGCCGCGAATGCGGCCTTTTTTATGTTCGATATCAGGCAGCAGTTATAACGATTTCAGCGCCACGCCTTCATCACACAACGCTTCCTCGCTCAAGGCTCGCTCTGACTGAATAAGCTTACGCAGTACACGCACTTCGCGCCCGTTGTTGAGCGCGACTGCGCCAATTATCGCTCCATCGCGCAACTGGAGCCAGATTGCTTTCCCCCTTTCAGGGTTGCCACGACATAGCCATGTTTGCCCCTGCATTTCGCCAATAAACTGCAAATTATCGCGATATTGGTCGGTCCAGAACCAGCCCGGTGTCTTGTGGGGCAACGGCTGGTTGAGCATTGCGGCGGCTGCAATCTGTGCCTGATTATTGGCATTTTCCCAGCTTTCCACACGAACTAACGAACCATCGGGCAAGCGCATTATCGCCACATCACCGGCGGCGAAAATGTCCGGATCGGAGGTGGTGCAGGCGCTATCAACGATAATGCCGTTAGCCGTTTCCAGACCGGCGTCGCGGGCCAGCGCATCATTCGCCACGATACCGATGCCGTAAACCACGGCATCGGCCAGCAGCGTCTCGCCGTTTTGCAGCGTCAGCGAGAGAAACTCCCCCGCTTCGGCGTGTTCAATGGTGCTGTTGAGTAACACCCGCACGCCCGCCTGCTGGTGGCGGGCAAGCAGGTAGTCGCGCACCGGAGCAGGGGCGTTGCGGCCCATTACCGACGACGCCATCTCGACCACTGTCACCCTGCAGCCGCGTTGTGTGGCACTCGCCGCCAGTTCCAGGCCAATCGTGCCCGCACCGACGATCACAATTGCCTTACCCGGCTGTAGCACGTCGCGCAGGCGTTCGGCGTCTCCAGCATGGCGCAGCGTAAAGCAACGCTCGCCCAGCTTATTGAGCAGTGGCAAAGGCCTGGCAGCGGCGCCGGTGGCCAGCAGCAACTGCGACCAGCGGTAGGTTTGACCATCGGCCAGCGTTAGCGTACGCGAGGCGCGATCAATCTGGCGTAACGTAACGCCGAGATGCAGTTGCACGTTGTGTTCCTGCCACCAACTGGCGGGGAGTACCGGCTGAAGCTGCGGGGCATCGTCCAGCAGCATGGCTTTGGAGAGCGGCGGGCGTTCATAGGGTAGATGCGCTTCGTCAGAAAAGAGGTGTAACGGCCCGTTAAACCCCTGCTGGCGTAGCGCGGCGGCGGCCATTGCCCCCGCCTGACCGCCGCCGATGATGGCTATAATCTGTTCACTCATAACGACTCCCTACAGATCCAGCCCGGCGGCAACGTGACGAATACCTCGAATCCCCAGTCCGGCATCAGCGTTGATCATCACGCCGCTTAAGGTGCGGTTGTTGCGACGCGACGCCAGCATCACGTACGGTCCGGTAAAGTCGGCAGGGTCGGGGAAGAACTGGAGCGGCAGAATTGCGGCGATTTTCTCCGGCGTCAGCGACTGCATAATCGAGGTATCGCTTTGCCCCAGCGCCTGTGGGCCGCGCAGATCGGTGGCCATACCGCACGGACCGACACCGTTAACACGTACCTTTGGTGCCAGCTCGTAGGCCAACTGGCGAATCAGCCCGGTAGCTGCATGCTTACTGGCGGTATACAAAGGACCGCCGCCGCCCGGGTACCACGCGGCGTTGGACAGGGTAAAGATAATGCTGCCTTCGCTGGCGATAAGCGCTGGGGCGCAGGCTTTTGCACCAAGCAGATAGCCGAGCACATTGACGTTAAATAACTCGTGAAAGCCGCTCTCCAGCGCCTCAGCAGAGGTGTTCACCAGCGTTGCGTTATGATCCCAGATGCCCGCATTGCCAATAAAACAGTCCAGCTTGCCAAACGCGGTGAGGATTTGATCGACCGCACGCTGATAGTCGGCATAGCAGGTGACGTTGCCCTCTATCGCCAACACATGTTCGCCAAAACGCTGGCGCAGGCTGGCAACTTTGGCTGGCGACAGTTCGAGCGTGGCGACCTTCGCGCCTTCTTCAATAAAGCGCTCGACCAGCGCCAGGCCGAGGCCGGAGCCACCGCCGGTAATAAAAACCACGTTATCGCGTAAATCGCTCATCGGGCGTCCTCTGGAATATCAACAAATACATCGCTGCCTTCCACGTAAACCGCGTAAGTGGTCAGCGGATCGGTGGCAGGTAAGCACAACGCCTTGCCGGTTTTCAGGCAGAAGCTGGCCGCATGCAGCGGGCATTCCACCGTGGCATCGTCTTCCAGATAACCTTCGGACATCGAGGCATTACCGTGGCTACAGCGATCGTTAATGGCATAAAACTCGCCGCCAACATTGAACAGGGCGATGACGGGCGAGGTTTCCAGCCGGAGGGCTTCACCATCCGGCAGCTCCGTGGCGGAGCAGGCAAATACACGGCTCATCAGAACAGTACACTCAGGTTATGGGAGGTGATAACCGCTTGATCCAGCACGATCTCACGCGCCAGTAAGCGCCACTCATCGCCGGGCAAACGACGCACTTTGTCCATGCGCGTACCGACGTAAAACGTCTCGTCCCGCTCTTTTTGCGCGCGATACAGCAGATAGTTGAGGCGCACGGCGAACACGTCCGGTTGGTCGGTTTCGCTGATTTGTAAGTTGCCGATCAGATGACGGGTGCGGGAAGGTGGTTCCTCCGCCCAGGCCATGCCGGTTTCCAGCCGTGCGATGCGGCGCTCAAGCTGGTCTTTGTTATCGTTGAAAATCCAGGTGGTCGGCGGCTGCACGCCTTTGCGGCGGTCGCGGGTCTGGGCATTGACCGTGGTACGCATGGTGTAGCGAATGTCGTCATCGAGCAGCGCCAGCCAGTCGCGAAACTGCCAGTCGTCCAGCAGACGTGCTTCTTCATACAGGAACTGGCTGATGCGATGATACAGTTCGAGAGAAACTAACGCGCTCATTTCATCACCTCCTGCTGGTAAGCGGCGGTTTTGTCGTGCACGTCCTGCCAGTTTTCGCTGCTGAGCAGATCGGCCCAGCGCTGATACATGCCGCGCGCGGCGGTTTCCGAAAAGATGTAGTTGGTGATCCCCGGAATACCGTCTTCGCGGCGCTTTTCCTGGCCTAAGCCCATTTCGAGGCACAGGTTAGTGTTGCGTGCCCGGTGACCCTTCAGCAGTTTTTGAATCTCGCACCAGTTTTCCGAGTCGTCCTGTTCAAGGAATCCGGCCGGACCAAAGGCGCGGGTGGCGCTGTTTTCAAATGCGGCTTTCACCTCGTCGGAGGCGGCTTTATCAGTAAGACAGAACGCCCACACTTCAACCCGATCCGGTCCGCGTGGGTGCCAGACGCGCAGCGTGGCGGTGCCGTTCAGCCAGGAAAGCGTGGGGAAAATGTTGTTGTGACCGGCCAGGCGCAGGGCGCGAACTTTGCCCAGACGCTGTTCGGCCTCTTCGTAGGTGTCGCGGTAGTAGCTGGATACTTCGCCGTCTACCCACACGTTGGCATCGGGATTCTCAGTAAAGAAAAATCCGCTGCCGTGCCCGTCCTGGCCGAACTGTAGCGCATCTTTGGCGGTTTCCCACACCGGGCGGGCAGTCTGACCATCGCCGAGGCGCTTATCGCTACCGTCGTCTTTCGCCCCCAGCACCTGCACCGCAGAGGCATGGCTGAACAGCGCGTGATACTGGTCGCTGGCAAACTGTTCGGCGGGGAATTTCCAGTTGCAGTCGATAGCCCACTTCTGGACGCCACCGACGATTTCGGTGCCGCCTTCACGGCGGTCGAGCACGCCATCGAGATACCAGGCGATATCGCCGAGATAATCGCGAAGCGTTGGTGCGGTGGTATCCCAGTTGCCGAAAATCAGCCCTTTATAGCTCTCGACGCCAGGGACTTCGTTCAGTCCCCAATGCGATTTGCATAAACCTTGCGGATAAGCGCGTGGTTCCAGTGGGACGTCGATCAGCTCGCCGTTAATGCCGTACGACCAGCCGTGATACGGACAGGTAAAGGCACGGGTATTGCCGCAGTCGGCATAGCTGACGCGCATCGCGCGGTGGCGGCACTGGTTGAGAAACGCTTTGATGCTGCCGTCTTTCTGGCGGACTACCACGACTGCATCTTCGCCCATGTAAGTGTTAAAAAAATCACCGGGTTTGGGAATTTGGCTTTCGTGGGCGAGAAACAGCCAGCAGCGACCGAAGATGCGTTCCAGCTCCAGTTGGTAAATTTCAGGGTCGGTATAAATCCGTGGGGTTACGCGACCGTTTTTCGTGTCGATCAGTTGGTAGATGTCTAAATTTGAGGGTGTGGTCATATTTTTTAATCCTGAAAGCTAAGATGTATTGACCTTCATTTTTTGTGCCATAAGGATGTTGCTGGTTAGTTATCAATCTGTGAAATAGTAAATTTCTACCAGTTGAGACATTTTTTCGATAACAAGGAGAAGGGCATGGAACTGAGGCACTTACGCTATTTTGTGGCGGTGGCGCAGGCGCTGAATTTCACCCGAGCGGCAGAAAAATTGCATACCTCCCAGCCGTCGTTAAGCAGTCAGATCCGCGATCTGGAAACCTGCGTGGGCGTTCCGTTACTGGTGCGCGATAAGCGAAAAGTTGCGCTAACGGCGGCGGGAGAGTGCTTTTTACAGGATGCGCTGACGATCCTCGAGCAGGCGGAAAACGCCAAAGTTCGCGCCCGTAAAACGGTACAGGAAGATAACCATTTTGCTATTGGTTTTGTCCCTTCTGCAGAGGTGAATTTACTGCCGAAGGTGCTGCCTTTATTTCGTTTAAAGCAGCCGGATACGCATATTGAACTGGTGAGTTTGATAACCACTGAGCAGGAGGAGAAGATCCTGCGCGGCGAGCTGGATGTGGGCTTAATGCGCCACCCGGTTTACAGCCCGGAGTTGGACTATCTGGAGCTCATTCATGAGCCGTTGGTGGTGGTGTTACCGGTGAATCATCCGTTAGCCAATGAACCAGCGATCTCCGCAGAGCAGCTGCACGGGGTGAATTTTGTCAGCACCGATCCTGCGTATTCCGGCGCGTTAGCGATGATTGTCAAAAACTGGTTTCAGCAGCAGAAAAGCCAGCCCAATATTGTGCAAGTAGCGACCAATATTCTGGTGACGATGAACCTGGTCGGGATGGGGCTGGGGGTGACTTTGATACCCGGTTATATGAATAATTTTAATACCGGGCAGGTGGTTTTTCGCCCTATTGTTGGCGATGCCCCAACCATTGCTTTGCTGATGGCGTGGAAAAAAGATCGCTCAAACCGGCACTGACCGATTTTATCGCCACGGTACATGAACGTTTGGCCGTGAGTCTGAAGGTATAATGGTTACAACTCGCTGAGCTGCGACTCGACATACAGATAGCCAATTCCCATGAGTTGCTGGGCGCGATTGAGCCGGCCGAAGCTTATCTGAGTCGCTCTGGCGCGCGGGTTATCACCGTGATCAAATGGGTTAAACCCAGTTTGCTGCACCAGCGTATTAAGCCAGCTATCGCCGAAAGCGCAGCTACGTCCGTACAACCATATTTGGTTAATATTCAGTATATTCAGAAAGTTATATAAACTTAGTCCAATAGCGCTGGCGGCATGCTCGGCCCAGGCCTGAATACGAACATCACCGTTCTGCCAGGCAGTAATAAGCTGGTCGGTGGTGAGCGTTTCCGGATCGTAAAGGGATGTCGGCTGCGATTTCATCCATACGCGGGCCTGTTTTTTCAACGCGCTCAATGACGCTACCGTTTCCAGGCAACCATAGCGACCGCAGTCACAGGCAATTCCATCGGGATGAATGATGGTGTGTCCAATCTGACCGCTGCCATACAGACTACCGCGCCAGATATTGTCGTTTATCACAAACGATGAGCCGATACCGTAATCAACGTTAATCACGCAAAAATCACCGTTAGCCGCTGGGTTTTGCCATTTTTCGGCCAGAGCCAGCATCACGCAGTCATTGTCCAGGCGGACCTGAACGCCGAGCATCTCTTCCAGCAGATATTTTATTTCCACCGGTGTTTTCCACGGTGCCTGGGGCATGGTTTTTGATGCGCCGGTGATCGGATCAACCTGGCCGTGAACGCCGAGCGCCAGATTAATCGTGACTTCGGGAAATTGTCGACGGTATTCCCGCCAGTGTGCAGCCAGGGCCGACAGCAGCGCTTTGGGCGTTTCCGGCTTGATGACCTCATGACGCCAGGCGCCGATGGCAACCAGCCGTGCGTCTGCCAGTTGACTGGTGATGCTGGTAGGGGTGACGTTGATACATAGCGTCCATGTGCCTTTTTCTGGCAAATGATAACTGCCGCTGCTCAAACCGCGCTGGCTTAAGGTTTCTCGCGAGTGGCTGATTCTCCCTTCATCCATCAGCTCTTCGAGGATATTGCTGACCGCCGGGATCGACAGACTGGTGAGCTGCGCCAGCTGTGATTTGCTGAGCTGCTTTTCCCGCCAAAGGTGCGACAAAAAGATCTGCTTATTCGCCTGACGAACCCTGGCGTTGTTGAACCCCGAACGTTGCATTCACTTAACTCCCTTAACTATATTGCGTGAGCATTGCGCATTTTACCGCCACTTAACTGCCGCAGAATAGCATCAAGTTGAATTTTTACTTTTGTTTATTGAGTGGAGAGCGGCATGTACGGTTCAGTTAAAGTCTGGCAAGAAACGATCACCCTCCCAACGTGGACGGCGGGTGAAGAAGACGCTAACCCCATGTTTCTGGAGAAAAGGGTTTATCAGGGATCTTCTGGCGCGGTGTATCCGTATGGCGTGATTGATACGCTGACCGGCAAACGTGAAATGCGCGACTACAAGGCGGTGTGGATGGAGAATGACTTCATTCGCGTCATGCTGTTGCCGGAGTTAGGCGGGCGTATTCATCGAGCGTATGACAAAGTACAGCAGCGCGATTTTGTCTACTACAACGAAGTGGTGAAGCCCGCTCTGGTTGGTTTGCTTGGACCGTGGATCTCTGGTGGCATTGAATTTAACTGGCCGCAGCATCATCGCCCAACCACTTTTATGCCGGTCGATTTTACGCAGCAGCAGGGTGAGCATGGCGAATATACTGTATGGATGGGTGAAGTAGAACCTATGCGCGGTTTACAGGTGATGACCGGATTTACGCTGTATCCGGATCGCGCTCTGATCGAGATAACCGGGAAGGTGTTTAATGGTAACGCCACGCCGCGCCATTTTTTATGGTGGGCGAATCCAGCGGTGAAGGGCGGTGACGATCATCAGAGCGTGTTTCCGCCGGATGTGACCGCAGTATTTGACCACGGTAAGCGCGATGTTTCTGCATTTCCCATGGCCACCGGCACATACTACAAAGTGGACTACTCGGCTGGCGTGGATATCTCGCGCTACAAAAACGTTCCTGTACCGACCTCCTACATGGCTGAAAAATCAGATTATGATTTTGTTGGTGCATGGCATCACGGTGAGCGAGGCGGGCTGCTGCATGTGGCCGATCACCACGTTTCGCCAGGGAAAAAACAGTGGACCTGGGGCTATGGCGACTTTGGCGTTGCCTGGGATCGTAACCTTACCGATGACAACGGTCCGTATATTGAACTGATGACCGGGGTCTTTACCGACAACCAGCCGGATTTCACCTGGCTTGCGCCGTATGAAGAGAAAGTCTTCGTACAAAACTTCCTGCCCTACAGCGAACTGGGCATGGTGCAAAACGCCAGCACGCAACTGGCACTGCGCCTGGTACGTGAGAGTAATCAGCTATCAGTGGGGGTTTATGCGATTGCGCCGCTGTGCGACGTGCAGGTTACGCTTTCTGCAGATGGGCAACCGTTCTATGAGCATACGCTGACCCTGGAGCCTGGACAAAGTTGGCTGGCTGATGTGTCTGACAATAACCATGCGCGGGTAACGATGACTGTCACTGGTGCCGATGGTACTTCGCTTTTGCAGTACAAAGAGCACATCGCGCAAGAGTTACCACTACCTTCAGCGGCCGTCGCGCCAGCACGACCAGAAGCGCTGTCTAATACCGATGAACTCTATTTCATTGGTCAGCATCTGGAGCAGTACAACCACGCCAGCCGCTATGCCGAAGATTATTATCGTCGCGCGCTGGAGGTTGACCCGCTGGATTATCGCAATAATGTTGCCCTCGGAACGCTGGCGTTAAACCGCGCGGACTGGGGGTTGGCAGAACATTGTGCGGGTAAAGCGCTGGAGCGAGCGCATAAGCTCAATAAGAATCCACGGGATGGTGAGGCCAGTATGTTGCTGGCCGCCGCACAGGAACGTCAGGGCGATGATGACAGCGCCTGGGATAACTATTTTAAGGCAAGCTGGAGCGGTAACTGTCGGGATGCGGCATTCTGGTCGTTAGCGCGTCTGGCGATGAAGCGTCAGGACTACGCCGGTGCACTGGAAAAGGTCGAGCAGAGCTTACGCTTTAACGGCAGTAACAACCTGGCGATGGGGCTAAAAGCGCTGGTGCTGTCCAGGCTTAATCGTCGTGAACAAGCGCTGGACTATATCCGCCAACAGTTGGTGGATTATCCGCTCAGTTATACCCTGCACTATGCGCGCTGGGCTATCTGCCAGGATGAGGCGACGGCGCAAGCACTGATTTCGATTACCGGGTGTCGCGGGACCAATGCGTGTGAACTGGCGGGCTGGCTGACCTCTTTCGGACAAAAGGATGCTGCCCGTGGTGTGCTGGAACTGCTCGACAGCCAGGAAACGCTGCCGATGCTGTGGCGCGCCTCACTGAGCGACGACCCGCAACCTTTCATTGAGCGAGCCCGCGCGTGCCTGCAAAACCGCGTCCGTTTCCCTAATACGCTGGATGAAGTGCAGATGCTGCAGAGCCTCGAACAGAGCGCATTTGCTCGCTATTTACTCGGTTGTTTCTGGTACAGCAAACGACGTTATGCCGAGGCCGTTGACTGCTGGCAATTTACGCTTGCGCAGGAAGCAGATTTTGCCCCGGTGCATCGTTTACTGGGTATCTACGCCTGGAACAAACTGCACGATGCTCAGCAGGCGAAACAGTATCTGTCGCAGGCTGTGGCGCTGGATCCGCAAAATGCCCGCTTCCTGTTTGAACTCGACTATCTCAATAAGCTGATGGCACAACCGGTTGAACAGCGCCTGCAGCGACTGGAAGCCAGCAAAGAGATTGTCTTCCAGCGTGATGATCTGACGGTGGAACTGCTCAGCCTATGGAATGGATTGGGGCGCTATGACGATGCTGCCGCAGTATTACGCGAGCGGGTGTTCCATCCGTGGGAAGGCGGTGAAGGCAAAGCCACCGGGCAATATCTGCTTAATCAATTGCATCGCGCGCTGGCTGCCGTGCAGTCCGGCGACCCGCAAACGGCTATTATGCAGCTGCAACAGGCGCTGCACTATCCGCAAAACCTCGGCGAGGGACGTTTACCCGGACAAACGGATAATGACATCTGGTATTTGCTGGGGCATTGCGCGCAGCAACAAGGCCATTTTGACGAGTCTCAGCGCTACTTCTCCCGTGCGACGCGTGGCGGTAGCTCGTTGGATGCAGGACGTTACTACAACGACCAGCCGGTGGACTATCTCTTCTGGCAAGGAATGGCGCAGAGAAAACTTGGCGAAGATGCAGAGGCGGATGTTCTGTTCAACAGCTTCCTGCAATGGGTTGAGTTGAATCGCGACAACGTGCCGGATGTCGATTTCTTTGCTGTATCGCTACCCGATCTGGTGGTGCTGGATACCTCTGCACAAGCAAAACACCAGCAACACTGCCTGTTTATCAATGCGCTTGGGCATCTGGGGTTGGGAAATAGCGCAGCCTGTCAGCGTGATCTTGATGAACTCCTGCAACTTAATCCGGCGCATGACAAGGCATTACTGCTGCGTCACGCCATTAACGTAAGGCTTTTCCAGTAATACCTGAAATGGGTGGGGGCGACCTCACCCGAAACCTTCTGTCCCCTGCGTTTCCCTGAAAGAGGAATCATAATGAATAACGCGCAGACACATTTAAAGATTGGTTACGTCTGGACTATCTGCCTGGTTGCGGCCTGCGGTGGTTTACTGTTTGGCTATGACTGGGTGGTAATCGGCGGGGCAAAACCTTTCTATGAAGCGTATTTCTCGATTACCGATCCGGCGCAATCCGGTTGGGCGATGAGTTCCGCGCTGGTCGGTTGTGTATTTGGTGCACTGATTTCCGGCTGGTGCGCCGATAAGTTTGGTCGAAAGATGCCGCTGATTCTCTCGGCGATCCTGTTTAGCGCTTCCGCATGGGGAACCGCCGTCGCCAGTCATTTCGACATGTTTATTGTCTATCGTATCGTGGGTGGTGTTGGGATTGGTCTGGCGTCTGCGCTAAGCCCGCTGTATATCGCCGAGGTTAGCCCGGCGGAAAAGCGAGGTCGCTTTGTTGCCGTTAACCAGCTCACCATTGTGATTGGCGTACTGGCGGCGCAGCTTATCAACCTGATGATAGCCGAACCTGTCGCCACAGGCGCCACGCAGCAGGCGATTGTGGAAAGCTGGAACGGTCAGACGGGCTGGCGCTGGATGTTTGGTGCGGAATTGGTGCCCGCAGTAATTTTCCTGGTACTAATGTTCTTTGTGCCTGAATCACCGCGTTGGTTGGTGAAAGCAGGCAAAGTCGATCGTGCTCGTGCCATGCTGCAGCGCATTGGTTCGGCGGAATATGCCGGGCAAACGCTGAAAGAGATTGAACATACATTGCAAAAAGATAACCACAAAGTCGCGTGGTCAACGCTGTTACAACCACAAATTAAACCGATCGTGATTATCGGTATGGTGTTGGCGGTGTTCCAGCAGTGGTGTGGGATCAACGTTATTTTCAACTATGCGCAGGAGATCTTCGCCTCCGCCGGATTCGACATCAACGGTACGTTAAAATCGATCGTGGCGACGGGGATCATCAATCTGGTCTTTACTCTTGCCGCCCTGCCGTTAGTGGACAAAATTGGCCGTCGTAAACTGATGTTGTTCGGCGCGTCAGGATTGACGGTTATTTATGTCCTGATTGCCGGGGCGTACGGGTTGGGCATTATGGGCTGGCCGGTTCTGGTTCTGGTTCTGGCGGCGATCGCGATTTATGCCCTGACGCTGGCCCCGGTGACCTGGGTGCTGCTGTCGGAGATTTTTCCCAATCGCGTACGCGGGCTGGCAATGTCGCTCGGTACACTGGCGCTGTGGATTGCCTGCTTCCTGCTAACCTATACCTTCCCGCTGCTCAATGCGAGTCTTGGCGCGTCGGGAAGCTTCCTGCTGTACGGTGTGATTTGCGCGATGGGCTTCATCTATGTTCTGCGTAATGTACCGGAAACCAAAGGCGTGACGCTGGAAGCGCTGGAGGAGCAACTGGCGGCGCAGCATACAAAAGTTGGCGCATCAGCTCAACCGCGAAACGCCCGCTGATGGATGGTCTGCTGACGCTACAAAACGCACATCTGCGGATGTGCGTCGATCCGCAAGGCGGTTCGCTATTGAGTCTGGTGTCGTTACAACATCAACAGGCCGTTTTACGCGAAGGCCAGGGCCAGCAACCGGGGGATTGCGGCTTGTTTCCGATGCTGCCTGTCGCAAATCGGGTAGCGGGCAATCGTTTTAAGCTACGTGGTGAAGAGGTGGTTTTACCTCAGCATGACGCAGATGATACTTTCTTCCTGCACGGTGACGGCTGGTTGCAACGCTGGCAGATTATTACCGCTACCCAAAGCGGCTGTTTGCTGCAGTTGCGCAGTTGGCATCCCTGTGGCTACGACTATACGGCGCAGCTTTGCTATCAACTGGAAACCTCAAGCCTGCATGCCTCGTTGACGCTTACCCATTGCGGTGAGCAGCCCATGATCTATGGCTGCGGGTTTCATCCATTTTTCGCCTTTGATAAGCACAGTACGGCGCAGTTCACCGCCAGCGGCTACTGGCCGGAGGGGGAACAGCATCTGCCGCTGGAATGGCAAAGTGTCCTTCCGCCAGCAGCGGATTTCATGCGCACGCAATACGGTGAGGATCGCTGGCTGAACGTCGGTTATTCTGGCTGGAGCGGACGGGCTGTTATTCAGCGGAACGTGATGAAAATCACGATTTTAGCGCAAACTCCGTGGTTGATGCTGTTCAGAATGTCGGGTGAGCCGTTTCTGTGCCTGGAGCCGCAGACGCATCCGGTGAATGCCCACCACATGCAGGGGCAGCCGGGGTTGCAGGTTTTAGCGCAGGGAGAACGCTGCCATTTTACGATGCAAATTTGCGTCGAATAGGGCCAATATCATGTTATCTGCGTGTTAATGCACTCTTGCGCCAGCCAGCGTTTGTCGCCAGACTATCGCCACCAAACGGGAGGGATTCATGGCTTTGCATTCCACGCGCTGGCTGGCGCTCGGTTATTTTACTTACTTCTTTAGCTACGGTATTTTTCTGCCTTTCTGGAGCGTCTGGCTCGAAGGGCTGGGGCTGACGCCGGAAACGATTGGTTTACTGTTGGGGACTGGGTTGATTGCCCGTTTTCTCGGCAGTTTACTGATTGCGCCGCGCGTAAGCGATCCCTCTCGTCTGATCTCAGCTTTACGTATTTTGGCCCTGTTGACGCTGGTGTTTGCGCTGGCCTTCTGGGCGGGAACCAACGTGGCGTGGCTGATGGTGGTGATGGTCGGCTTTAACCTGTTTTTCTCGCCGCTGGTGCCGCTGACCGACGCACTGGCCAACACCTGGCAAAAACAGATAACCATGGATTACGGTCGGGTACGGTTGTGGGGATCCGTGGCCTTTGTGATCGGCTCTGCGTTGACCGGTAAGCTGGTGAGCCTGTTTGACTATCGGATTATCCTGGTCCTGCTGTCGCTTGGCATCGCCTCGATGCTGCTGGGCATGATGATTCGCCCGACCGTGCAGCCCGCAGGTGAAACCCGTCAGCAGGAGAGTGCGGGATGGCCCGCCTGGCGCGCGCTGATAACCCAAAGCTGGCGTTTTCTGGCCTGCGTGAGTCTGCTGCAAGGCGCGCATGCTGCTTATTACGGTTTCAGCGCCATTTACTGGCAGTCTGCCGGGTATTCCGCTTCGGCGGTGGGCTATTTATGGTCATTAGGTGTGGTGGCGGAAGTGATTATTTTTGCGCTCAGCCATAAGTTGTTCCGCCGCTTTAGCGCCCGCGATCTGCTGCTGCTTTCCGCCGTTTGCGGCGTGATTCGTTGGGGGCTGATGGGCTGGAGCACAGAGCTCCCGTGGCTGATTGTTGTGCAAATCATGCATTGCGGAACGTTTACCGTCTGCCATCTGGCGGCAATGCGTTACATTGCTGCGCGACAGGGCAGTGAAGTGATTCGTTTACAGGCGGTCTATTCTGCGGTGGCGATGGGCGGCAGTATCGCCATCATGACCGTCTTCGCCGGTTACCTGTACCAGAACCTGGGCAGCGGCGTATTCTGGGTGATGGCGCTGGTGGCGCTACCGGCTATCGTGCTGCGCCCGAAAGTGGTGGCGCAGCCTGCAACGTTATGATTCGAGGATTTTGCGGATCTGCTGCTGCTGGTGAGACGTCAGCGCCAGATCCGCATGAATCAACGGCGGTGAAAACAGCGGCAGCGGCGTAGTGTATGGTGTGACGATCAGCGTTACACCGCGCGGCGCGCCCTCTTTTTGAAAGTCCTGCATTGGCATATGTTTTACGTTGAGCGGCAGCAGCGTTAGTTCGCGCAGCTGTTGTTCTATATGCATTTCGAGTTGTTCGTTACTACCGGTCAGCAGGATAATCTGCTTCTCGTGCAAATCCTTCTCCTGCATCAGCCACGCACCGAAAATAACCGCCACCAGTCCGATCTCTTCTTCTGAAAACTGCACGTCGTATTCCGCTTCGAAGCCGTGTATCGCCTCGCGGGTGGTACGTACCAGTCGGGGATAAAGTCGGCTGAACTCCTCCGGCAGTGTGTTATCAATGCCAATGGCAAATACGCTACGGTTAAGCGCCTGGGCAAGATGAATATAAAGCTGGTCATTCAGTCCTTGCTCATCGCTGAAGCGGACGTTGCCATACTCGCGAAAACGCAGCACCAGCCGAGCAATAGCAAGACGCAGGCGGCGATCCTGCTGGTGATTATCGCGGATAGGGTCGGGGATGCGGATCATTGAGAATAACAACGCCATAAACAACGATTCGCCCAGCGGCGCACTTTGCATGACGTGGCGCTGCCAGTGGCGGCCAATTTCCTCGGCGAGCGGATACTCAGCGCAGGATTGCGCCCACCGTTGCTGGAGCGGATTAAACTCCGGGGTGATCCCTGCGTGATGTTGCAGCAGGCAATACTGTAAATACAAGCGCAGGAACTGAATATCACGGCACTCAAAGGGTTTTTGCAAGCGCCGGGAACAGAGGTTAATAAGCGCATGCAGGTTGGTGTCGTCATACAGCGTCCGCGCAATACCTCGTTGTTTCAGCTCCATTTTTAATGCGGGCGTGAAATGCTGGGCGATAAAAGTCGGGCAAATTCGCAAACCACGGCGCAGCCACTGCAACAGACACAGGCGCTGATTGAGCGGAGTTCCTTCGATCGTATAGCCACCATGTTGCGCGATGGTAATCGCGAGTCGATGATAACGCTGGATTTCGAGTCCTGCGCCAATAATATCTTCCTGGACCGTGGCATCATCAACGCCATTGAGGCTGGTAAAGGTTTGAGCCGTAGCGATTTGGCCGGGCAGGAAAAGCGTCAGCAGTACCTGGCAACGGCGCTGGGGAGCGGAAAGTACAGATGGCGGAGCAAGCGTTGACATCATCTGTAGGATCTCCCGTAAGTATGTTTGATAAGAATAGCTAAAGTTTGCTCATAGATTTGGGGAATGGAATGCTTTCCACCAGGAATGCTGGAGGGCGTCACAGAATTTTTCACGTGGGGATCAGATAGCGGGAGTGGAACGCAGCGCGTTAATCCGCTTTTTCACTGTTTTATCTTTTGTTGAGATATAAAAAATGCCAGAGGGGGGAATGCTGGCGGAGGGTGGTATGAACATGCTCTCGCAGAGAAAGGGTTCCGTTCACCTCAGCAGTGTCATTTCTCTGAAGCGCTGATACCCTTAACACGTTCACAGGGAATATCGTTTCAGAGAAGTGAAAATTTTAGGTGAACGTAGCAATACGACGGAGGCAACAAATTCATTACCTCCGTAACAGCTGTCTGGCGTTACCGCCCACGACTTAGCGTTAATCCCACATCGCCGCCCGGATGGACCGCCAGCAGCGTTTCCTTTGAGTAGCCGCTCTCGCTCATCAGACAGGCACAGGCGGCGTCAAAGATAGCCAGCACCAGTAAAATAGAGGTGGTAGCCAACATGTTCAACGGGTCAGCCTCTCGCTGGACACCGGTGGATATCACCAGCCTCGACGCTTTAGCGATGGCCGAATCGGCGTTTTCAGTCACGCTCAGGATTGGCACATTCCTCGCTGTTAGCCCTGGCAGCAGTCGGGTGAGTTCATCCGAATTTCCCCCACGCGACAGCATAATCACCAGGTCGTTAGCGCGTAAGAAGCCCAAATCGCCATGCGCTGCATCCGTCGCGTTGAGATAAATCGCCGGACGTTCCACGCAGGCAAGCATATGCGCGACTTTACGCGCCGCAATACCGGATGTACCGACGCCGGTAACGACGATTTTACCCTGACAACCGCGCAACTCCGCCATCAGCGACTGCCAGAGCGGTTCAGTCAAATGCTGCCCCAGACCCGCAAGGGCATCGCTATAGAGCTGGAATACGCCGCTGGCCTGAGACCATGAATCACTCATGCGTCCTCCTGCATCAACTGGCGGTATTTCATATGGTCCTGATACATCTCGTGGAACACCCGATATTTGCGATCGTAGTACTGCTTGATGCGATTGGTCTGCGGGGTGACCGTTTTACCAATCCGGCTCATTGCCGACATCGCTTCCGGGAAGGTGTCGAATACGCCTGCGGCGATAGTCCCCATCATGGCGCCGCCCAGCAGCATGGCTTCGCTCTCTTCAGGCAGTAGCATGGCGCAGCCAGTGGCGTTGGCATGCTCCTGGACGAAGATCGGGTTTTTCGTTCCGCCGCCGCTGGCCATAATCGTATCGATGGTATAGCCGCTTTGATTCATCGTTTCAATAATATGGCGCGTTCCCAGCGCAATAGCCTGGATGGTCGCGAGGTACTGTAGCGCCATATCTTCCGGCGTGCGCGACAGTTTCAGTCCGGTGATCCCCCCCGTGAGTGTGGGGTTGGCACGCGGCGAGCGGTTGCCGTGGAAATAGGGCAAGATGTGCATGTCGCGGGTCAGAAAGGCGATATCTTCCGGCTCTCCGGCCATTTTACGCAGCAGTGCATTCAGTACTTCATAAATGGTTTGCCCCTGAGACTTCGCCTGGGTCAACAAGGTTTCGTAACAGGGATGCGACTGAATTACGTGGTCGATTAACGCCCCGGTTGCTGACTGTCCACCTTCGTTGAGCCAGTACTCCGGCAGTACTGCTGAGTAGTAAGGCCCCCAGACACCGCCGATAAAACGTGGCTCTTTGGAAATCGCCATGTGCCCGGTGGAGGTGCCGCCAATCAGTGCGACGCGGCGATCGAAATCAGCCACCTCGCCGGAAACACCGCAGGCACCAAGCGTGCCGAGCGTACCGGCGTGGGCATCGATGATCGAAACGCTGACCGCGGTTCCGGGTATCAGCCCCATTTCGCTGGCGGCGCGTGCTGACAGCCCGTGACCAAGCGGTTCGCCCATAGTTTTCACGTAACGGCCAATTTTGGCGGCATCATGTTCCAGCAAGTCTTCCAGCCCAATCTGGCGGAAATAGCTGGCATCCCATTTGTCTTCATGGCCCATGTAGGTCCATTTGCACACTGTTGAACACAATGAGCGCGTGTCATCGCCCGTTGCGCGCCATGTCAGGAAATCGGGCAGGTCAAAGTAATAACCTGCATTGGCCCACGTATTGGGCATATGTTGCTTCAGCCACAGAAGCTTTGGCGTCTGCATTTCCGGCGAAATAATGCCGCCAACGTAGTCCAGCACCCGATGATGCAGGGCGTTGATGCGTTCGGCCTGGGTAATAGCGCGGTGATCCATCCACACAATGATGTTTTGTTCACTGCGCCCGGACGGGCTGATGGTCAGCGGTTTACCTTCTTTATCCAACACCACCAGTGAACAGGTCGCGTCAAAGCCCAGACCTTTCACCTGGATAGGGTTGATATCCGACTGGTTAATCGCATCGCGAACCGCGTTACACACTGCTTGCCAGATGTTATCGGAAGACTGCTCAACAAAATCGGCCTGCGGACGGTAAATTTCGATGGCCCGACTGGCCTGACCGACCATTCTGCCGTTGAGATCAAACACGCCAGCGCGGGCGCTTCCGGTTCCGACATCCACACCAATAAAGTAACTTGCCATAATTTTTTCTCCTGAAATCAGGCTTTACGATTCTGTAATGCGATAAAGAGGATCAGCACCGCGCCCCACAGCGCCATCGTCAGATAGCTGCTAACCCCCAGCAAGTTAAGGCCGCTTTCCAGCATTTGCAGCACAATCAGCGCCAATACCAGGCCGATAATGCGTCCGAAGCCGCCATCCGGATTGATGCCGCCGAGTACGGAGGCAAGGATGGTGACCAGCAGGTAGGACTCACCGTATCCGGCTTTTGCCGAGTTGAATTTCGCCATCATCAGAATGGCGGCGACCCAGCCGAGCAGGGCTGAAATAACGTACACGGAAATTTGTACCCGCACGGTATTCACGCCGCTGTAGCGGGTAGCCTGTTCATTGGAGCCGACGAGATAAAGACTGCGCCCCAGCGTGGTGTGCTCCAGCAGTACCCATAGCAGGATTGCCACCAGGAAAAAGAGCAACAGCGCCACCGGAATACCCGCAATCGTGGCGTTACCAAGATACTGAATGGCAGTCGGGAAACCCGAAATCACCGTCCCGTTGGAGAGCAGAATATTCAGCCCGGAGATAAGTGTCATCGTGCCGAGGGTGGCGAGAATCGGTGAGACGCCGACCCAGGCAATCAGCGCGCCGTTGAGCGTACCGATAGCCACCGCCACGGCAGCGCCTGCCAGCAGCGCCAGCACCAGAAACAGCGGGTTATCCGGATGGGTGACGATAATCGCTGCCATCACCAGCGAGCAGGCGTTCGCTCCGGCAATAATTGACAGGTTAATGCCGCCGGTCAGCATGGTCATACCCATTCCGAGGGCCAGCATGCCGAGGATCGGTAACTGTGAGCCTATCGACTGGAAGTTAGCGACGCTAAAAAAGCGGCTGCCAAGCAGGGCTGAGAAGACCACGGCAACGACCACAATAATGACGCATTGCAGACGAATGATGGCATCACCGGGTAAAAATCTGGCGATTGTTTTCATCTCAAAGCTCCCTTGCCAGTTTGCGTTTTTCGTTCCAGGCCGTGGCACTAATGCTGACCAGGATAATGGCGCCGCTGAACACGGTGTGCCAGTAAGAGGAGACGCTGAGCAGCGTCAGACCATTTTGTAAGAAGGCGAGCAGGACAACGCCGAGCAGGGTTCCGGTCAACGTACCGCGTCCGCCGCTCATGCTGGTTCCGCCGAGTACGACCGCCGCCAGCACCGTCAGCTCAAAACCGAGCAGCGAATTGGGCGCAACTGACTGGGTAATTTGCGCCTGAACCACGGCGGCAATGCCTGCCAGAATCCCCATGTAACCATACACGTAGAAATGCAGCTTCAGCAGGTTCAGACCGAGGCGTGACGCTGCGTCGCGATTGCCGCCCATGGCGTAAACCTGACGGCCAAGACGGGTATAGTTCATCAGCACAGCGGTAAAGACGATCACCGCCGCCAGGCACAGCAGAGGCAGGGTCAGGCCGTAGTCGTAGCCATCTGCCGCGGTGAACGACAACCAGTTAATGCCGTTCATAAACCAGTCAGGGAAACCGTACAGCCAGGTGCCTTTGGTGGTGTAAACCAGAAGGCCGTAGTAGACGTTAAGCGTGGCGATGGTAATGATGATTGCCGGAACGCGCAGCCAGTAGACCAGGAAGCCATTAATCAGTCCAAGAAGCAGCCCCACCGCAATCGCAATGGTTAACGCCAGTGCGAAGTTGCCGCCGTGGCCGATCACCCAACTGGCCATCGCATACTGGGCAATTGCGGTCATCGCCGGAAATGAGATGTCGATCCCGCCGGAAATCAACACCACAAACAACCCGCAGGCAAGAATGCCGAGAATCGCGTAGCTGGTGGCCACATCTGTCAGATTGCCGAGCGAGAGGAACTCATCGGTGCTGACACTTAGCCCAACCGCCAGCGCCACGACCAGCAGGCCCAGCCAGAATTCATGTTGCCCGATTAAACGGGAGAGATGCATCTTATTCATTGATTACCTCGACCACTTCAGCAATCTCCTCTTCACGGCAGTGATGAGGATTAAATTCCGCCACCAGCCTGCCGCGACGCATCACCAGCACGCGGTGGCTGTTGTAATACGCTTCCGGAATTTCATCGCAAATCATCAGCACCGCCATACCTTGTTCCGCCAGATCGCGGGCGATCTGGTAAATACCCTCTTTGTTGGCGATATCCACGCCAACAGTCGGGGAGTCGAGGATCAGAATGCGCGGATTGGTTGCCACCCATTTGGCAATGGCGATACGCTGGGCATTGCCGCCGGAAAGCGTTTTGACCGGCAGGTGCGGATCGGACACTTTGATATTCAGTTCGCGGATTAAATCGGCGACCAGCTTTTGCGCTTTACGATGATCGAGCAAGCCGCTACCGGTGTGCAGTTGATCAAACACCGTGACAATGGTGTTGTCGTAAATCGACTGCTCCATGATCAGCCCCTGCGTCAGGCGATCTTCTGAGACGTAGCCGATCCCGTGCTTAATAGCGTCGTGGTTATTACGAAGCGTGACCGGCTGACCGTTAATACGCATCTCGCCGCTTTCCGGGTGCGTCATGCCGAACAGGCTCAAACAAAGCTCGGTACGCCCGGCGCCCAGCAGGCCGACAATGGAAACAATCTCGCCGCCATGCAGCGACAGATTAATGTTCTGGTATTTGCCTCTGCGGCTGAGGTTGCGCAGCTCAAGCAGGGGTTCTCGATCGTCGAATGATTTCTCCGGCAGCGGGCTGTAGTGGAAGCGTTGTCCGGTCATCAGGAAAGCCAGCTCGTGGCTGTACAGTTCGCTGGCAGGGTACGTGCCCACCAGTTTGCCGTCGCGCATCACGCTGATGCGGTCAGCGACTTCCATTACTTCATCCAGGCGATGGCTGACAAACACCACGCAAATGCCAGCCGCTTTCAGTTCGTTAACCACCTTCAGCAGGCCATTGACCTCCTGACGGGTCAGCGAGGCGGTGGGTTCATCCATAATGACCAGACGTGCATCGGCGGCAATCGCCCGGCAAATGGCGACCAGCTGTCGGTCGGCAATCGAGAGTTTTTCAACTTTTTTGTCGGGATCGATGTTCACACCGATACGCTTCATGGCGGCCAGCGCCTGCTGTTTCATAGCACCACGACGCACCCAGATATCGCCGCCCGGCAGATAGCGGTTGACCGCGATATTTTCCGCGACGCTAAAGTTGGGGAACAGCGACAGGTCCTGATAAATAACCTGAATGCCATAATGGGAAGAGAGCTGCGGCGTCAGGTGATGGAACAATTTTCCGTCGAGTAAAATCTGCGCGCCTTTTTCCGGGTGATAAACCCCGGAAATCACTTTAATAATGGTGCTTTTACCACAGCCGTTTTGACCCGCCAGACAGTGAACTTCGCCTTTTCTCAGCGTCAGATTCACGTTATCCAGCGCCAGCACGCCCGGGAATTGTTTGCTGATATTCTCAAGAGTGATAAATGCGGTGGTGTCTGTCATGGACAATACCCCTGCGAGCGCCCTGACGGACGCTGAGTGTTAGTTTGGTTGATAGCGCCGACCAGACGGTCGGCGTTAAGGTTCCCTGGTGTTGGCTAAAGCCTTAGAAACCAAGTGATTGTGCGTTGTCTTTGGTGACTTCGAGGATCTTATTAAAGCGGATCACTTTCTTCTCCGTGTCGATATCGGCTTTCCCTAAACCGTCGATACTTAGATCGGCATTGACTTCTTTGCCTTGCAACAGCTGATCGGCGACCGTTACCAGCGCATAGCCCGCATCTTTTGGATCCCACAGCAGCGCTTTTTTGATATCACCGCGCATCAGGTAAGGCGCAGCTTGTGCTGGCATGGCGATCCCGACGACGGCAATTTTATCTTTGGCGCGTTTTTTCTGTACAGCCTGACCCGCACCGATTGGACCCAGCGAGCCGAAACCAATAATCCCCTTCATCTGCGGATAGGTTTTCATCAGATCCAGCGTCGTGGCGTAGGATTTATCGATGCTTTCCGCAACCGGCAGACGTGAAGTGACTTCGAACATTTCCGGATATTTTTCTTTCTGGTACTTGATTGCATAATCCGCCCACGCGTTATGCAGCGGGACCGTCAGCGAACCAACATAGATGGCATAACCCCCTTTGCCGCCCATGTTTTTTGCTAGCTCATCGACGTTGGCTTGTGCGTATTTTTCACTATCGATGGTTTCGATATCCCACTGACCGATTTGCTCGTCCGGGGATTCGTGCGTCAGGACCACAATGCCTTTATCGCGCGCTTTTTTCAGTACTGGCTCAAGAACTTTGGCATCGTTCGGTACCACGATGATCGCGTTGACGTTTTTGGCGATCAGATCCTCAATCACTTTGACCTGCTGTGCCGGATCCGGCGTAGACGGACCGGTCTGGTAAGCGTTCACATCCAGTTTTTTTGCTGCTTCGTTAACACCGGTTTCCATGCGGTTAAACCAAGGAATACCGGTGACTTTGGCAACCACAGCAATTTCATATTTTTCCGCCGCAAAGGACGTGCCGGACAACATGCATGCAGAAACTAGGGTTGCACTGAGTAATGCGAGTTTGAATTTCATAGTTGTACCTTTTGTAGGGGGCAGGACATGTCACGGCGTGAAGTTAACAACGAATGGAAGAGGGAATGAACCACAAGTTTGATGAATGTGATCTATATCCGTTATTGTTAATTTATGGAAAATAAACAGTTATATTTTGGTTAAAATTGAGCGGATTTTTATTGATGCGAATGAATTTAAAGTTAAAAAAACATTAAAATTAAACCATTAATTAACATTTTATTTTCATTTAACTTAAGTTGTGGCGTAAAAAAGGGATTTAGGCTGACATTGATGAAGAATAAATTATCGAAATTGAGAACTGAATCGATACCGGAAAAGGGTGCTCAACTTTTTTTCGTTCGATGGTATCCTCGGCACACTTGCGCCAAATACGGCATCATTATTTGTGGCGGTGTTGATTTTTAACGTGGAGAACTCATGCAAGGCGTTAAACGTATCATTATGACGTTGTTTCTCGCTGTCCTGTCCTTTGGCGCAGGTGCGCATCCCCACAGCTTTATTCATCTGAAAACCGAAGTCGTGAGCGAGAATGATCGGTTCGTCGCGCTAAAAATGCGCTGGACGATGGATGAAATCACGTCGGCGGATCTGCTCTACGACGCGGGGAATGCTAAACCTGGCGATGAAATTTGGAAGAAACTGGCGGCGGAAGTGATG
Organism: Citrobacter meridianamericanus; assembly: GCF_041320245.1. NCBI lineage: Bacteria > Pseudomonadati > Pseudomonadota > Gammaproteobacteria > Enterobacterales > Enterobacteriaceae > Citrobacter > Citrobacter meridianamericanus. Next base: position 1,496,060 of record NZ_CP101036.1, read on the forward strand.
GCCAACGTTCTCGGGCAGCACTATTTCACCGAAGTGTGGCACGATGGGAAAAAGGTAAAGTTTAAAAACAGACCGACGGAATATGGCATGGATCGTGAAGAACACCAGGCGGTGCTGACGTTCGTTCTGCCGCTGGCCGAAGCTCAACCACTGAGCGGTCAAAAATATACTATTTCAACTTTCGATCCGACCTACTACGTCGATATGAGCTATGACAAAGACAGCGACGCCCGGCTTTCGCAGACTATAAGCCAGCAATGCCATATTTCAATGCATACGCCGACGCCGAATGAACACATGCTGAGCTTTGCGCAGTCGCTGGATAAAGAAGACGCTCCGCCGGAGGATATGGAATTGGGTAAACAGTTTGCACAGACGGTGACGCTGCAATGTCAGTAGTTTATCAACAACGCGCAGCCAGACGCCGTTGGCTCACGCTATGGCCGCTGGCGGTCTTTTTGTTGCTGGCGACAGGCGGGGGGCTGTGGCTATGGCAAGCCTGGCCTCAGGTAATGATGCAAAGTGTCGTCTGGCAGCGCGACGTTAACCAGCAGATGAGCGGGTTGCTGAAAGCGGTTGCCGCGAATCCCACTCGTGCGGGCGGATCTCTGCTGCTGTTTAGCTTTCTTTATGGGGTATTGCACGCATTGGGGCCGGGGCACGGCAAAATTGTCATCACGACCTGGCTTGCGACGCATCCGTCGAAGCTCAAGTCGAGCATTGGGCTGACGCTGGCGTCTTCACTATTGCAGGGGCTGGTGGCAATAGGACTGGTGGTTGTAGTCCTCACGGTGCTTCAACTGCCTGCCCGGCAGCTGCATATGAGCAGTTTCTGGCTGGAGAAGGGAAGTTATGCGCTGGTTGGCATGTTGGGCGTTTTATTGTGCGTCCGTGCGCTGAAGAAATTGCGCCAGCTGCTGCGTCGGCCGAAATTCACCGCTTTTACGCCGCACCATGTGCATCACGAGGGCTGCGGTTGTGGGCATCAGCATTTGCCCAAGCCGGAACAACTGCAAAGCGGAGATGACTGGCGCGCGCGGCTGATGATTATTCTCTCCATGGGCATGCGTCCCTGCTCTGGTGCAATTATGGTGCTGCTGTTCAGTAAAGTGGTTGGCGTCTTTAGCTGGGGCATGGCGTCGGCGTTGGCGATGGCGGCAGGAACCTCTTTGACGATTACGTCACTGGCTCTGCTGGTACACAGTTTTCGCTCACTGGCGGTGAGACTTAGCGGACATAAAGCGCCGGTGCTGTGGCGACAGATTGGCTGGACAACGCTGGCATTAGCCGGTGGTGCAGTGCTTATTGTTGCAGCGGTAGTGATGTGGATGAGCGCGGTGCCGGTAGGGCGAGGGATAAGACCGTTTTAGGTTAGTGAGCGGAATGGTATGACTTGTAGGCCGGATAAGACGCGAATGCGTCGCATCCGGCACCACAGCAGATTAACGCTTCAGCGCATCGCTCAGTTCGTCACGCATGTTAGCCAGCATGGCTTTAACAACGCGCGGGTTACCTGCAACGATGTTGCCGGTCGCCAGGTAGTTATGACCACCGGTGAAGTCGCAAACCAGTGCGCCGGCTTCACGCGCAATCAGCTCACCTGCGGCGAAATCCCAGGGTTTCAAACCAATTTCGAAGTAACCGTCAACGCGCGCAGCGGCCACATAAGCCAGATCCAGCGCAGCAGAACCCGTGCGGCGGAAGTCAGCGCACTCGGTAAACATTTTGCCAAGAATTTTCATATAAGAAGCAGCGTGCTGCTTCGCTTTGAACGGGAAACCGGTGGCGATGATGGTGCCGTCCAGATCGCGGGCGGTGCTGCCACGCAGACGATAGCCGTTCAGCTGTGCGCCCTGGCCGCGAGTTGCGGTGAACAGTTCGTTACGCATTGGATCGTAAACAACGGCGACTTCAGTACGGCCTTTAATGCGTACTGCGATGGATACCGCGAAGTGCGGCAGACGTTTTACGAAGTTAGTAGTGCCATCCAGTGGATCGATAACCCATTGAACATCCTGATCTTCACCAGCGTGCTCACCGCTTTCTTCGGTGATGATGGTGTGCTGTGGGTAAGATTTGCGAATAGTTTCGATAATGATCGCTTCGGCGGCTTTATCGACGTTAGTCACGAAATCATTGCTGCCTTTCTGGCTGGTTTCTACAGAGTCGGGGGTTTCGTAGTGTTTGGCAATTACATTACCCGCCTTGCGCGCTGCGCGCACGGCGATGGTCAGCATCGGATGCATCGGTCTCTCTCACTGGATGTTAAAGAACGGGAAAACGGCGCAGAGTATAGCAGCGAATTCGGAATATGTCTTCGTTTTATGATAATATGGTCGAATAATCTTTAGCCGAAGAAATACAATGCTGCAAAATATTCGAATTGTGCTGGTGGAAACCTCTCACACTGGCAACATGGGCTCTGTAGCCCGCGCAATGAAAACCATGGGTTTAACCAATCTGTGGTTGGTAAATCCACTGGTTAAACCGGATTCCCAGGCCATCGCTCTGGCGGCAGGTGCCAGCGATGTGATCGGCAGCGCGCAGATCGTCGATACTCTCGATGAAGCGCTGGCAGGTTGCAGCCTGGTGGTAGGCACCAGCGCGCGCTCCCGTACGCTGCCGTGGCCGATGCTGGATCCGCGCGAATGCGGCTTAAAAAGCGTCTCTGAAGCGACGAGTTCGCCCGTGGCGCTGGTGTTTGGTCGTGAACGCGTTGGCCTGACGAATGAAGAACTGCAGAAGTGCCATTACCACGTCGCTATTGCCGCGAACCCGGAATACAGTTCGCTGAATCTGGCGATGGCGGTACAGGTCATTTCTTATGAAGTGCGCATGGCCTGGCTGGCGACGCAGGAAAGCGAGAAGACCGCAGAATACGAAGACGCTGAGTACCCGCTGGTCGATGATTTAGAGCGTTTTTACGGTCATCTGGAACAAACGCTGCTGTCGACCGGGTTTATCCGCGAAGGGCATCCGGGACAGGTGATGAACAAGCTGCGCCGTCTGTTTACGCGCGCACGTCCTGAGAGCCAGGAGCTGAACATTTTGCGCGGAATTTTAGCTTCAATTGAGCAACAGAATAAAGGCAAGTAAACGTAACGCCTCCGGCAAGTAAAAATGGCACTGAAGATTAAATACCTGACTAAATTAGTCAAGTAAATAGTTGACTGATTTAGTCGGGAATGTCAGACTTGCCCCTGCTATGCAATACCCCCATTTTACAATAAAAAACCCCGGGCAGGGGCGAGTTTGAGGCTAAGTAAGACATGAGACTGACATCAAAAGGGCGTTATGCCGTGACCGCAATGTTGGACGTTGCGCTCAACTCCGAAACGGGCCCGGTACCGTTGGCTGATATTTCTGAACGTCAGGGAATTTCCCTGTCATATCTGGAGCAGCTGTTTTCCCGTTTGCGTAAAAACGGTCTGGTTTCCAGCGTACGTGGGCCAGGCGGCGGGTATCTGCTGGGTAAAGATGCCGGCAGCATCGCAGTAGGTGAAGTTATCAGCGCTGTGGACGAGTCAGTAGATGCGACTCGTTGCCAGGGCAAAGGCGGTTGTCAGGGCGGCGATAAATGCCTGACCCACGCGCTGTGGCGCGATCTGAGCGATCGTCTGACCGGCTTCCTCAACAACATTACGTTGGGCGAACTGGTGAATAATCAGGAAGTCCTGGATGTGTCTGGTCGCCAGCACACACATGACGCTCCACGCACTAATCGTGCACAAGACGCGATCGACGTTAAGTTACGCGCATAATTTGCCCGTTATATTTCGTGCCGCAACTGCGTTAGCCGCACTTGCTCGCCCCAGTCACTTACATGATGTAAGCTCCTGGGCACTCTCAAGTTTGCCGCCTTGCTGCAACACGAACTATTTAGGGTAAAGATAATAAGATATTAGAATCAGGCCGGGGTGCCAGACGCCCCGTTAACTCGGTCGTACATCCAGCCGGTTGCCTGATTCCTTGCATTGAAGCGATGTACGGAGTTTATAGAGCAATGAAATTACCGATTTATCTCGATTACTCCGCAACCACGCCGGTGGACCCGCGTGTTGCCGAGAAAATGATGCAGTGTCTGACCCTGGACGGAAACTTTGGTAACCCAGCTTCCCGTTCACACCGTTTTGGCTGGCATGCTGAAGAGGCGGTTGATATCGCCCGTAATCAGATTGCTGACCTGGTGGGTGCCGACCCGCGTGAGATTGTTTTCACCTCCGGTGCGACCGAATCCGACAACCTGGCGATCAAAGGTGCAGCCAACTTTTATCAGAAAAAAGGCAAGCACATCATCACCAGCAAAACCGAACACAAAGCCGTGCTGGACACCTGTCGCCAGCTGGAGCGCGAAGGGTTTGAAGTCACCTACCTCGCCCCGCAGCGTAACGGCATTATCGACCTGAAAGAACTTGAAGCGGCAATGCGTGACGACACCATTCTCGTCTCCATCATGCACGTGAATAACGAAATCGGCGTGGTGCAGGATATCGCGACTATCGGCGAAATGTGCCGTGCGCGCGGCATCATCTATCACGTCGATGCAACCCAGAGCGTGGGCAAACTGCCTATCGATCTGAGCCAGCTGAAAGTCGACCTGATGTCCTTCTCCGGTCACAAAATCTATGGCCCGAAAGGTATCGGTGCGCTGTACGTGCGTCGTAAACCGCGTATTCGTATTGAAGCCCAGATGCACGGCGGCGGTCACGAGCGTGGCATGCGTTCCGGTACACTGCCTGTGCACCAGATCGTTGGTATGGGTGAAGCATATCGTATCGCCAAAGAAGAGATGGAAACAGAGATGGCGCGCCTGCGCAGCCTGCGTAACCGTCTGTGGGACGGCGTGAAAGATATGGAAGAAGTGTATCTTAACGGCGATCTCGAGCAGGGCGCACCGAACATTCTCAACGTCAGCTTCAACTATGTTGAAGGCGAATCGCTGATTATGGCACTGAAAGATTTGGCAGTATCCTCCGGTTCTGCATGTACTTCTGCAAGCCTGGAGCCATCCTACGTGCTGCGTGCGCTGGGGATGACCGACGAGCTGGCACACAGCTCAATTCGTTTCTCTTTAGGTCGTTTCACTACCGAAGAAGAGATTGACTACACCATCAATCTGGTTCGCAACTCCATCGGCCGTCTGCGTGACCTTTCCCCACTGTGGGAAATGTTCAAACAGGGCGTGGATTTGAACAGTATTGAATGGTCACATCACTAATTCGGCACCAATAAGGAGAATTCAACATGGCTTACAGCGAAAAAGTAATCGATCATTACGAGAATCCACGCAACGTGGGCTCTTTTGACAACAGCGACGAGAACGTGGGCAGCGGCATGGTGGGTGCACCGGCCTGTGGCGACGTGATGAAGTTGCAGATTAAAGTCAACAATGAAGGTATCATTGAAGACGCGCGTTTCAAGACTTACGGCTGCGGTTCCGCTATTGCCTCCAGCTCTCTGGTTACCGAATGGGTGAAAGGGAAATCTCTGGACGAAGCACAGGCGATTAAAAACACCGATATCGCCGACGAGCTTGAACTGCCACCGGTGAAAATTCACTGCTCTATTCTGGCTGAAGACGCAATTAAAGCCGCGATTGCGGATTACAAAAGCAAACGTGAAGCAAAATAATTAAGAGTTGAGGTTTTATTATGTCGATTACCTTAAGCGACAGTGCAGCAGCGCGTGTAAATACCTTCCTGGCAAACCGCGGTAAAGGGTTTGGTCTGCGTCTGGGCGTGAGAACCTCCGGCTGCTCAGGTATGGCCTATGTACTGGAATTTGTTGACGAGCCGGCGGCTGAAGATACCGTGTTTGAAGACAAAGGCGTTAAAGTTGTGGTCGACGGTAAGAGCCTGCAATTCCTCGACGGTACGCAGTTAGACTTCGTCAAAGAAGGTCTTAACGAAGGGTTTAAGTTTACTAACCCGAATGTGAAAGACGAATGTGGATGTGGCGAAAGCTTCCACGTATAACGTGCGTCACCCGAAAACCCCACCGTGGCTTTGCTACGTGTGGGGTTTGTTCTAACAGGCTACCCTGAGAATGTTATGGACTACTTCACCCTCTTTGGCTTACCGGCCCGTTATCAGCTCGATACTCAGGCGCTGAGCCTACGTTTTCAGGATCTACAACGTCAGTATCATCCTGATAAATTCGCCAGCGGTTCCCAGGCGGAACAACTTGCTGCGGTTTCGCAGTCCGCCACGATCAACCAGGCCTGGCAAACGCTGCGTCATCCTTTGATGCGCGCGGAATACTTACTGTCTTTACACGGCTTTGATATCCGTAGCGAGCAACACACGGTGCGCGACACCGCGTTCCTGATGGAACAGCTGGAGCTGCGCGAAGAGCTGGACGAAATTGAACAGGCAAAAGACAGTCAACGTCTGGATACGTTTATGCAACGCGTTAGCGAAATGTATAACGTACGCCATCAATTGATGGTGGAACAACTGGATAGCGAGACGTGGGACGCGGCGGCAGATACCGTGCGTAAACTGCGTTTTCTCGATAAACTGCGAAGCAGTGCAGAACAACTCGAAGAAAAACTGCTCGATTTTTAATTTCCGGAAGCGAAAATGGCCTTATTACAAATTAGTGAGCCTGGTCTGAGCGCCGCACCGCACCAGCGTCGTCTGGCGGTAGGTATCGATTTAGGCACCACCAACTCCCTGGTTGCGACCGTACGCAGCGGCCAGGCCGAAACGCTGGCAGACCATGAAGGTCGCCACCTGTTGCCGTCAGTGGTTCACTATCAGCAACAGGGCTACTCTGTCGGTTACGATGCCCGCGCCAATGCCGCGCTGGATACGGCAAACACCGTCAGTTCGGTAAAACGCATGATGGGCCGCTCTCTGACGGATATCCAGGCGCGTTACCCGCATTTACCTTATACCTTCCAGGCAAGCGAAAATGGCTTGCCGATGATTGAAACCGCTGCCGGTTTGCTTAATCCGGTGCGCGTCTCCGCTGACATTCTGAAAGCGCTGGCCGCGCGGGCAACCGAATCGCTGTCCGGAGAACTGGACGGCGTGGTGATCACCGTTCCGGCTTACTTTGACGATGCACAGCGTCAGGGGACCAAAGACGCTGCGCGTCTGGCGGGTCTGCACGTATTGCGTTTGCTGAACGAACCGACAGCTGCGGCGATCGCCTATGGCCTGGACTCAGGTCAGGAAGGCGTGATCGCCGTCTATGACCTTGGCGGCGGCACGTTTGATATTTCTATTCTGCGCCTGAGTCGCGGCGTGTTCGAAGTGCTGGCGACCGGCGGTGATTCCGCGCTCGGCGGCGACGACTTTGACCATCTGCTGGCAGATTACATTCGCGAGCAGGCGGGTGTTGCCGATCGCAGTGATAACCGCGTACAGCGCGAGCTGCTGGATGCCGCGATTGCCGCGAAAATCGCGCTTAGCGACGCCGATTCTGTGACGGTTAACGTGGCGGGATGGCAGGGTGAAATCACCCGTGAAACCTTTAATGAACTCATTTCCGCACTGGTTAAGCGTACGCTGTTGGCCTGCCGTCGCGCGCTGAAAGATGCGGGCGTTGAGCCGCAGGATGTGCTGGAAGTGGTGATGGTCGGTGGTTCAACACGCGTGCCGCTGGTGCGTGAACGCGTCGGTGAATTTTTTGGCCGTACGCCGCTGACCTCTATCGACCCGGACAAAGTGGTCGCTATTGGTGCGGCAATCCAGGCAGATATTCTGGTCGGAAATAAACCGGACAGCGAAATGCTGCTGCTGGACGTTATCCCGCTGTCGCTTGGTCTTGAAACCATGGGCGGTCTGGTGGAGAAAGTGATCCCACGTAACACCACGATTCCGGTGGCGCGCGCGCAGGATTTTACCACCTTTAAAGATGGCCAAACCGCGATGTCCATTCACGTGATGCAAGGCGAGCGTGAGCTGGTGCAGGACTGCCGTTCCCTGGCGCGTTTTGCGCTGCGCGGTATCCCGGCGTTGCCGGCGGGTGGCGCGCATATCCGCGTGACCTTCCAGGTGGACGCCGATGGCCTGCTCAGCGTCACCGCGATGGAAAAATCTACCGGCGTTGAGTCCTCAATTCAGGTTAAACCGTCCTACGGTCTGACCGACAGTGAAATCGCCTCCATGATTCAGGATTCGATGAGTTTTGCCGAGCAGGACGTTAAAGCGCGTATGCTGGCAGAACAGAAAGTCGAAGCGGCACGCGTGCTGGAGAGTTTATCCGGTGCGCTGAACGCTGATGCCGCGCTGTTAAGCGCCGCAGAACGTCAGGCTATCGACACCGCCGCCGCGCATTTGAGCGAGGTTGCACAGGGTGACGATGTTGACGCGATAGAACAAGCCATTAAAAACGTAGACAAACAAACCCAGGAATTCGCCGCTCGCCGCATGGACAAATCCGTCCGTAGCGCGCTGAAGGGCCATTCCGTGGACGAGGTTTAATATGCCAAAGATTGTTATTTTGCCTCATCAGGATCTCTGTCCCGATGGCGCAGTTCTGGAAGCTGAGACCGGCGAAACCATTCTTGACGTTGCCCTGCGTAACGGTATTGAGATTGAACACGCCTGTGAAAAATCCTGTGCCTGCACAACCTGCCACTGCATCGTACGTGAAGGTTTTGATTCTTTGCCGGAAAGCACAGAAGAAGAAGACGATATGCTGGATAAAGCCTGGGGACTGGAGCCGGAGAGCCGTTTAAGCTGTCAGGCGCGCGTCACCGAGGACGATTTAGTGGTCGAAATCCCACGTTACACAATCAATCATGCACGTGAGCATTAACAGAGGGTAGTATGGGACTGAAGTGGACCGATAGCCGTGAAATTGGCGAGGCGCTGTACGACGCGTTCCCCGATCTCGACCCTAAGACCGTTCGTTTCACCGATCTGCACCAGTGGATCTGTGACCTGGAAGAGTTCGATGATGATCCACAGGCATCGAACGAAAAAATCCTTGAGGCCATTTTGCTGGTCTGGCTGGACGAAGCCGAATAAGTCAACGGGCTGCCCACGGGTGGCCCGTTTTCCTGTATGCGCGAAAATAAGGATAAATAAAATGACAGAAGCCATGAAAATTACGCTTTCCACGCAACCCGCCGACGCCCGCTGGGGTGAAAAGGCGACATACAGCATTAATAATGACGGCATTACCCTGCACCTGAACGGAAAAGATGACCTCGGCCTTATCCAGCGCGCTGCCCGTAAAATTGACGGCCTGGGTATTAAACATGTCCAACTGGAAGGTGAAGGCTGGGATACCGAACGTAGCTGGGCGTTCTGGCAGGGCTACAAAGGACCAAAAGGCACCCGCAACGTTGAGTGGGCTGCTCTGGACGAGACACAGCGCAAAGAGCTGGATAACCGTCTGAAGATTATTGACTGGGTGCGCGATACCATTAACGCCCCGGCAGAAGAGCTGGGCCCGGAACAGCTGGCGCAACGCGCAGTAGACCTGCTGTGTTCTGTTGCCTGCGATAACGTCTCTTATCGGATCACTAAAGGCGAAGATCTGCGCGAGCAGAACTACATGGGATTGCATACCGTAGGTCGTGGCTCCGAACGTCCTCCGGTGCTGCTGGCACTGGATTACAATCCAACTGGCGATAAAGAAGCTCCGGTTTATGCCTGTCTGGTTGGCAAGGGAATTACCTTTGACTCCGGCGGATACAGCATCAAGCAAAGCGCTTTTATGGACTCGATGAAGTCTGATATGGGCGGCGCGGCAACGGTGACCGGCGCGCTGGCGTTCGCCATCACCCGTGGTCTGAACAAGCGCGTGAAGCTGTATCTGTGCTGCGCGGATAACCTGATCAGCGGTAACGCCTTTAAGCTCGGCGATATTATTCACTATCGCAACGGTAAAAAAGTTGAAGTGATGAATACTGATGCTGAAGGGCGTCTGGTGCTGGCCGATGGCCTGATCGACGCCAGCGCGCAAAAACCAGAATTGATCATTGATGCTGCCACGCTGACCGGTGCGGCAAAAACGGCACTGGGCAACGATTACCACGCGCTGTTTAGCTTTGATGATGAACTGGCTGCCCGTCTGCTGGCAAGTGCGGCGCAAGAAAACGAGCCGTTCTGGCGTCTGCCGTTGGCAGAGTTCCACCGTAGCCAGTTGCCGTCTAACTTTGCCGAGCTGAATAATACCGGCAGCGCGGCTTATCCGGCGGGTGCAAGCACTGCGGCGGGCTTCCTGTCCCATTTCGTGGAAAACTATCAGCAGGGCTGGCTGCACATCGACTGCTCTGCAACCTATCGCAAAGCGCCGGTTGAGCAGTGGGCTGCGGGCGCAACCGGTTTAGGTGTGCGTACTATCGCGAATCTGTTGACCGCATAATTCATGATTGTATGGCCGGATGGCGCTACGCTTATCCGGCCTACATGTATTTACCCAATTTGTGATCCTTATGTCCGAAACGAAAAACGAATTAGAAATCCTGCTGGAGCAAGCGGCGACAGAGCCTGCGCATCGTCCGGCATTTTTCCGTACTTTACTGGAGTCTACCGTCTGGGTGCCAGGTACTGCCGCAGAAGGTGAGACGGTGGTTGAAGATAGTGCGCTCGACCTTCAGCACTGGGAAAAAGAAGATGGCACGACCGTGATCCCGTTCTTCACCTCTCTGGAAGCCTTGCAGCAGGCGGTTGAAGAGGAGCAGGCATTTGTTGTCATGCCAGTGCGCACGTTGTTTGAAATGACGCTTGGCGAAACGCTGTTTCTCAACGCGAAACTGCCGACCGGCAAAGAATTTATGCCGCGTGAAATAAGCCTGCTGATGGGAGATGAAGGGAATCCGCTCAGTACCCAGGAAGTACTGGAAGGCGGTGAATCGCTGATCCTCTCTGAAGTCGCTGAACCTCCGGCGCAGATGATTGACTCGCTGACCACGCTGTTTAAAACCATTAAACCGGTAAAACGGGCATTTCTCTGCTCAATCAAAGAAAGTCCGGATGCCCAACCCAACCTGTTGATTGGCATTGAAGCCGACGGTGATATTGAAGAGATCATTCATGTCGCGGGCAGCGTGGCGACTGATACGTTGCCAGGTGATGAACCGATTGATATCTGCCAGGTGGTCAAAGGTGAGAAGGGCGTGAGCCACTTTATCACTGAGCACATCGCACCGTTCTACGAACGCCGCTGGGGCGGTTTCCTGCGCGACTTTAAACAGAATCGGATTATCTAAATTGTAAGCCGGATAAGCGAAGCGCTATCCGGCATTTCCAGCTTTATAATACCGGTTCTACCGGTAAATCGTTGCGAGCACCCCACTCGCTCCATGCGCCGTCATACAACGCGACGTTGGACACACCCAGCGTGGCAAGTGCCAGCACCACCACGGCAGCCGTTACGCCTGAGCCACAGCTGGCGATAATTGGGCGGTCAAAGCTCACGCCGTGGCTAAAGAAGATAGCATCCAGCTCTTCGGTGGTTTTCAGTTCGCCGTCACGAACCAGTTCGGTCCACGGTACGTTAAGCGCTCCGGGCACATGACCACGCTTGAGGCCTGGTCGCGGCTCATCAACTTCGGCGTTAAAACGCGCTGCCGGGCGAGCATCGACAATCTGTGCGGTTTTTTCATGGCTGGCCAGCAGGACATCGGTCACCCGCACTACGGCCTCTGGCGTAAACGCAGCGTCAAACTCGCCTTCGGGCAAATCAACGTTCCCTTTCTGCAACGGTAACGCATCACGCTGCCAGCTCGCAAAACCGCCTGCTAAAATGGAGACATTTTCGACGCCAAACGTGCGCAGCATCCACCAGGCTCGCGGGGCAGAAAACAGATTGCCATCATCGTAGATGACCAGGTGTTTATCCTGATGTACACCCAGCTCGCGCATGGCTACGGCGAAAGCCTCCGGACGTGGCAGCATATGCGGCAACGCAGAAGTATGGTCGGAGAGCGCTTCGATATCAAAAAAGACCGCGCCAGGGATATGGCCGGCGCGATACTCCTCGCCAACATCGCGTTCTTCCTGTCCTGGAGGAGCCATCCGGGCATCAATAATTTGTATTTCCGGATCGTCAATGTGTTCGACAAGCCAGTCGGCAGCGACAAAGAAGGCGGTGGTCATAGGCATCTCCATTTTTACCAGGTTTCGGCAAATTGTCGGCTGTTTACCGTAAAGCGACAAGTAAAAGAGGCTGATTTGTCAGGTGGACCCACATTAATCACGAAAATTCAGACAACAACATCTCATTACTGACTTCCACCGCCTGAAATCTGACGCATAATAGTTGTTCTACGTAGCTAACGGGCCACTCAGGCCAGGGATGAAAAATGAAACAATTACACGTAGTGGCCTGTCTGCTGATGTTGGCGTTGGCGGGGTGCGATAATAACGATAAGCCGTCGATGGCGGCAAAAAATGATACGCCCGCCCCACAGACCACGTTGGCAAAAGATCCGGCGCAATTACATAAGCTGATGCAGCAAAGCCAGGGCAAGCCGCTGACGCTGCTGGATGCCTCAGAAGTCCAGTTGGATGGTGCGGCGACGCTGGTGCTGACTTTTTCTATTCCTCTCGATCCTGAACAAGATTTTTCTCGCGTACTACACGTGGTTGATAAAAAAAGCGGCAAAGTGGATGGAGCCTGGGAACTGGCGCCAAATTTGAAAGAGCTACGCTTACGCCATCTCGAACCTAATCGCGAACTGGTGGTGAGCATCGAGCGTGAGTTGCTGGCGCTGAATAAAGCAACGTTCGCTATCGACTATGAAAAAAACATTACCACCCGCGATGTCCAGCCAAGCGTAGGCTTCGCCAGTCGTGGCTCGCTGCTGCCAGGCAAAGTGATTGAAGGGCTGCCGGTGATGGCCCTTAACGTTAATAGCGTGGATGTGAACTTCTTTCGCGTTAAGCCTGAGTCGCTCGGTGCGTTTGTCAGCCAGTGGGAATACCGCAACTCGCTGTCTAACTGGGAGTCTGACAATCTGCTGAAGATGGCTGAATTGGTTTATACCGGGCGCTTTGACCTTAATCCTGCGCGTAACACCCGCGAGAAACTGCTGCTACCGCTTAGCGATATCAAACCGCTGCAGCAGGCGGGAGTTTACATTGCGGTTATGAATCAGGCTGGAAAATACAACTACAGCAATGCCGCTACGCTGTTTACGCTCAGTGATATTGGCGTGTCTGTGCACCGTTACCACACTCAACTGGATGTCTTTACGCAGAGTCTGGAAAATGGCGCTGCGCAGCAGGGTATTGAGGTCACGTTACTCAACGAAAAAGGGCAGACGCTGGCGCAGGCGACCAGCGATGCGCAAGGACATGTAAAGCTGGAGAATGATAAAGACGCTGCCTTATTGCTGGCTCGCAAAGACGGACAAACCACGCTGCTGGACCTGAAGCTCCCGGCGTTAGATCTGGCTGAGTTTGATATCGCTGGCGCGCCGGGATACAGCAAACAGTTCTTTATGTTTGGTCCTCGTGACCTCTATCGCCCCGGCGAAACGGTGATCCTCAACGGATTACTGCGTGACAGCGACGGCAAAACGTTACCCGACCAGCCGGTGAAGCTGGAAGTCGTGAAACCCGACGGACAGGTTTTACGCTCGGTAGTTAGCCAACCGGAAAACGGCTTGTACCGCTTTAGCTGGCCGCTGGACAGCAGCGCACCAACCGGCATGTGGCATATTCGTGCCAATACTGGTGACAACCAGTCACGGATGTGGGATTTCCATGTCGAAGATTTTATGCCGGAGCGGATGGCGCTTAACCTCACCGCCAGTAAGATGCCGGTGGCGCCAACTGATGAAGTGAAGTTCTCTGCGGTGGGCTATTACCTGTATGGCGCGCCCGCCAACGGCAATGCTCTGCAAGGACAGCTTTATCTGCGACCATTGCGGGATGCGGTGCAGGCATTGCCGGGGTTCCAGTTTGGGAATATCGCTGAAGAAAACCTTTCCCGTAGCCTCGATGAAGTTCAGCTCACGCTGGATGACCACGGACGCGGCGAAGTAATCACTAACAGCCAGTGGCAGGAGACGCATTCCCCGTTACAGGTCATTCTGCAAGCCAGCCTGCTGGAGTCAGGTGGTCGCCCGGTGACGCGTCGGGTTGAACAGGCCATCTGGCCTGCGGATACGCTGCCGGGTATTCGTCCGCAGTTTGCAGCGAAAGCCGTTTATGACTACCGCACCGATACCACCGTGAATCAGCCCATCGTTGATGAGGGCAGCAATGCCGCGTTTGATATTGTGTATGCCAACGCACAAGGCGAGAAAAAAGCGGTATCCGGTTTGCAGGTGCGCTTGATCCGTGAACGTCGTGATTATTACTGGAACTGGTCTGAAGGCGAGGGGTGGCAATCACAGTTCGATCAAAAAGATCTGATTGAGGGGGAGCAGACCCTGGATCTTAAGGCCGATGAAACCGGTAAAGTCAGCTTCCCGGTTGAGTGGGGTGCTTACCGTCTGGAAGTGAAAGCTCCGAATGATGCGGTGAGCAGCGTGCGCTTCTGGGCCGGTTATAGCTGGCAGGATAACAGCGACGGCAGCGGGTCAGTGCGTCCTGATCGTGTGACCCTGAAACTGGATAAACCCAGTTATCGTCCCGGTGATACCATGAAGCTGCACATTGCCGCACCCGCCGCCGGCAAAGGTTATGCGATGGTGGAGTCCAGCGAAGGCCCGCTATGGTGGCAAGAGATAAACGTGCCGGCAGAGGGGCTTGATATCTCCATTCCGGTCGATAAAACCTGGAACCGCCACGATTTGTATCTCAGCGCACTGGTGGTTCGTCCGGGCGATAAGTCTCGCTCGGCAACGCCCAAAAGGGCTGTCGGCCTTCTGCATTTACCGTTAGGTGATGAAAACCGTCGTTTGGGGCTGGCGCTGGAAAGCCCGGCGAAAATACGGCCAAATCAGCCGTTGACCGTCAAGATTAAAGCCAGCGTTAAAAATGGCGACGTGCCTAAACAGGTTAACGTACTGGTCTCTGCCGTTGACAGCGGGGTATTGAACATTACCGATTACGCCACGCCGGATCCGTGGCAGGCGTTTTTCGGGCAAAAACGCTATGGCGCGGATATTTATGATATTTACGGCCAGGTGATAGAAGGGCAAGGGCGTTTGGCGGCGCTGCGCTTTGGTGGTGATGGCGATGAGTTAAAACGCGGCGGCAAACCTCCAGTCAATCACGTTAATATTGTGGCGCAACAGGCATTGCCAGTCATGCTTAACGACCAGGGCGAAGGTACGGTGACATTACCGATTGGTGATTTCAACGGCGAGTTGCGGGTTATGGCGCAAGGCTGGACGGCGGATGATTTTGGCAGCAGTGAAAGCAAAGTGATTGTCGCCGCGCCGGTGATTGCTGAACTGAACATGCCGCGCTTTCTGGCAGGGGGGGATACGTCGCGCCTGACGATGGACGTGACCAACCTGACTGACAAACCACAAACGCTGGACATTAAGCTCGTGGCCAGCGGTTTACTGGAGCTGATGGGGCAAGATCCCGCGCCGGTAAATCTGGCACCGGGCGTACGGACAACATTGTTTGTTCCGGTACGTGCACGAGAGGGTTTTGGCGATGGCGAAATTCAGGCGCAGATTAGCGGTCTGACGTTACCGGGCGAAACGCTGCCTGTTCAGCATAAGCAGTGGAAGATTGGCGTGCGTCCGGCGTTCCCGGCGCAAACCATCAACAACGGTGTCGCACTTCAGCCGGGTGCAACCTGGCAGCTTCCGGGCGAAGAACTGATGAGCTTCTCTCCAGCGACGATGCAGGGACAACTGCTGTTCAGCGGTAAACCGCCGTTGAATCTGGCGCGCTACATCCGTGAACTGAAAGCTTATCCTTACGGTTGCCTCGAGCAAACGGCGAGCGGGTTATTCCCGTCTTTATACACCAACGCCGCGCAGATGAAGGCATTAGGTATCGCGGGCGACAGCGATGAAAAACGCCGCGCGGCAATAGAGATTGGTATCTCTCGTTTACTGCAAATGCAACGTGATAACGGCGGTTTCGCACTGTGGGATAAGAACGGGTCGGAAGAGTACTGGTTGACCGCGTATGTGATGGATTTTCTCGTTCGGGCGAATGAACAAGGCTATAGCGTTCCGACAGAGGTCATTAACCGGGGCAATGAACGATTGCTGCGCTACTTGCAGGATCCGGGCATGATGTCGATTCGTTATACTGACGACGCTTCAGCGAGCCGGTTTGCCGTCCAGGCCTACTCCGCGCTGGTACTGGCTCGTCAGCAGAAAGCCCCGCTAGGTGCGCTGCGTGAAATCTGGGAGCGTCGTACGCAGGCGGCTTCGGGTTTACCGTTGTTACAATTGGGGATTGCGCTGAAAAACATGGGCGATGCTAACCGCAGTGAACAGGCGCTGACGCTGGCGTTGAATACACCACGCCGCGATGCGCATCAGTGGATGGCGGATTACGGCAGTCAACTTCGCGACAACGCACTGATGCTGGCATTGCTGGAAGAAAACAAACTTAAACCAGAGGTGCAGAATACGTTGCTGAACACCTTGTCAGAACAGGCCTTTGGGCAGCGTTGGCTCTCTACTCAGGAAAATAATGCGCTGTTCCTTGCCGCACATACGTTGCAGGACTTGCCTGGCTCATGGCAGGCGCAAACGTCATTCTCTGAACAACCGTTAGCCGCAGAGAAATCACAGACGCGTAATCTGGATGCCGACGCGCTGTCTACGCTGAGCGTGACCAATACAGGTAGCCTGCCGCTGTGGCTGCGTTTGGATGTGAGTGGTTACCCGCAAACCTCGCCGACGCCTGCCAGTAATGTGCTGCACATTGAGCGTCAGATCCTGGGACTCGACGGGAACAGCAAATCGCTGGATTCTCTGCGCAGCGGCGAGCTGGTGCTGGTCTGGCTGGAGGTGAAAGCCAGTCAGAACGTACCGGATGCGCTGGTGGTCGACTTACTGCCTGCGGGCCTGGAACTTGAAAACCAGAATCTGGCCAACGGCAGCGCCAGCCTGCAGGATAGCGGCAGCGAAGTGGCGAATCTGCTCAATCAGATGCAGCAGGCGGATATCCAGCATGTTGAGTTCCGTGATGATCGCTTTGTCGCCGCGGTGGCGGTTAACGAAGGACAACCGGTTACGCTGGTGTATCTGGCGAGGGCGGTAACGCCGGGGACCTACCAGGTTCCTGTCCCGCAGGTGGAATCAATGTATGTTCCGCAGTGGCGCGCGACCGGTGCGACAGAGGGACTTTTGATTGTCAGACCGTAAATGATGCGCGTGTTGGGTAAGCGCGGCTGCTGGCACTGGCTGGTAGCCGCTACGCTATTGTTTGTGGTGGCGGTTTGGGCAGCAGATAAAATCTGGCCGCTGCCGCTTCACGAAGTCGATCCGGCGCGTGTCGTGGTGGCCTATGATGGTACGCCGCTCTGGCGCTTCGCCGATGCAGACGGCATCTGGCGTTATCCGGTGACAATTGATGAAGTGTCACCCCGGTATCTCGAGGCGTTAATCAACTACGAAGACCGCTGGTTCTGGAAACATCCTGGCGTTAATCCTTTTTCAGTGCTGCGCGCGGCATGGCAGGACCTCTCCTCAGGGCGTGTGATTTCTGGCGGCAGCACGCTCACCATGCAGGTTGCACGATTGCTCGATCCCCATCCCCGCACCTTCGGCGGCAAGTTCCGCCAACTCTGGCGCGCATTGCAACTGGAATGGCATCTCTCCAAGCGCGACATCCTGACGCTGTATCTCAACCGTGCGCCGTTTGGCGGTACGCTACAGGGCGTGGGTGCGGCAAGCTGGGCCTATCTGGGGAAATCGCCTGCACAATTGAGTTATTCCGATGCCGCGCTGCTGGCCGTCCTGCCGCAGGCACCTAGCCGCCTACGACCGGATCGTTGGCCGGACCGTGCTGAAGTGGCGCGCAATAAAGTGCTGGAACGCATGGCAACGCAGGGCATTTGGTCAGTCAGGCAGGTGCAGGAATCACGCGAAGAACCAGTTTGGCTGGCGCCCAGACAAATGCCGCAGTTAGCGCCGTTATTCTCGCGCATGATGCTGGGAAAAAGCCGAAGCGATAAAATCGTGACTACCCTTGATGCCGGATTACAGCGCCAACTGGAAGAACTGGCGCAAAACTGGAAAGGACGCTTACCTGCGCGCAGTTCGCTGGCGATGATCGTGGTCGATCACACCGATATGAGCGTGCGTGGCTGGGTGGGGTCGGTAGATATGAATGACGACTCCCGTTTTGGTCATGTGGATATGGTGAATGCGATCCGTTCGCCGGGCTCGGTGCTAAAGCCGTTTGTTTATGGTCTGGCGCTGGATGACGGACTCATCCATCCCGCTTCGTTATTGCAGGATGTACCACGTCGAACCGGGGATTATCGACCAGGAAATTTTGACAGTGGTTTTCATGGCCCGGTGAGTATGAGTGAAGCGTTGGTGCGTTCGCTGAATTTACCCGCTGTGCAGGTACTCGAAGCCTATGGCCCGAAGCGTTTTGCCGCATCCTTACGTAACGTTGGCTTATCGCTGTATCTACCCGCCGGGGCCGCACCGAATCTGTCGCTGATTTTGGGCGGTGCGGGAGCAAAGCTTGAGGATATGGCAGCGGCTTACAGCGCCTTTGCCCGACAGGGGAAAGCGGGAAAACTGCGCCTACAGCCAGATGATCCGCTGCTGGAGCGTCCGCTGATGTCGGCGGGCGCGGCGTGGATTATTCGCCGCATTATGGCCGATGAAGCGCAGCCGTTGCCGGATAACGCGCTGAGCCGGGTGGTCCCTCTGGCGTGGAAAACGGGCACCAGCTATGGCTATCGCGACGCATGGGCGATTGGCGTTAACGCCCGTTATGTGATTGGAATCTGGACCGGCAGGCCCGACGGTACGCCGGTAGTGGGTCAGTTTGGTTTCGCCAGTGCCGTGCCGTTGCTCAATCAGGTCAACAATCTTTTGCTCTCTCGCGGGACAAATCAGCCGGAAGATCCACGCCCTGAATCCGTGAGTCGCGGTGTGGTGTGCTGGCCGGGCGGGCAATCTCTTGCCCCCGGTGACAGCAACTGCCGACGCCGTCTGTCTACCTGGCTACTGGACGATAGCCAGCCGCCAACGTTGTTATTGCCCGAACAGGAAGGAGTGAGTGGCATTCGTTTCCCTGTCTGGCTGGACGATGAAGGTCAACGTGTGGCGGCGGATTGCCCGCAGGCGCACGAGCAAACGCTAATCGTCTGGCCTTTGCCACTGGAGCCGTGGTTACCGGAGTCAGAGCGACGTGGGGCAAGGCTACCGCCGGTCTCAGCCACGTGTCCGCCACTGGGACAGGATGTTTCACTGCCGCTGCAGTTGACAGGCGTTCGCGATGGCGCGATTGTAAGGCGTTTACCCGGTTCTGCGCAGGCCTCATTGCCGGTACAAACCAGCGGCGGGACAGGCGAACGTTGGTGGTTTCTTAACGGTGAACGGCTGGATGAACGAGGACGTCGCCTGACGCTACGGTTGGCGAACAAAGGGGATTATCAATTGCTGGTGATGGATGATGCCGGACAGGTGGCGACGGTGAGATTTTCATTGCAGTAGACCAATTGGTTACTGTTTGTTGCTAAAATTCATCTTATTTTAAAGAAATGTTATCTTCGTCAATAGTCAATTGCCAGGATGCTCTTTATAATCCGCGCCAGGTAAACCACAACAAAACATCTTTTTCAGAGGTAATCATGGCTATTGAACGTACTTTTTCCATCATCAAACCAAACGCGGTGGCAAAAAACGTTATTGGGAGCATCTTTGCGCGCTTTGAAGCTGCAGGGTTCAAAATTGTCGGTACTAAAATGCTGCACCTGACCGTTGAGCAGGCGCGCGGCTTCTACGCCGAGCATGATGGCAAGCCGTTTTTTGACGGTCTGGTTGAGTTCATGACCTCTGGTCCGATCGTTGTTTCTGTTCTGGAAAGCGAAAATGCCGTACAGCGCCACCGCGATCTGCTGGGCGCAACCAACCCGGCAAATGCGCTGGCAGGCACTCTGCGCGCAGATTACGCTGACAGCTTTACTGAGAACGGTACCCACGGTTCCGATTCCGTTGAGTCAGCGGCGCGCGAAATCGCCTATTTCTTTGGGGAAGGCGAGGTTTGCCCTCGTACTCGCTAATCTCCCGCCTCTTTCACGTCGCAGATGCGTTGGCTGCGTTCGTTTACTCCGGTCACATAGTTTTCTATGCTCCCGGGGATGCTCGAACTTGCCGCCTTCCTGCGACGCGAAATCCTTTGGAGATGAATTAGCGATTTACATATTATTTTCGCTAATGCTTCGTGCAAACGTGGCATCCCTGCGCCAGACTTTGTACAATGCAACGCCCCGGAAGAGCAGATCGCTTGCCGGGGCGTTTCTTTTTAACCCTCCACGGGCCACAACGTGTAACAACGAGGCCGGAAAAAATTATGTCTGAATTAGTTAACACCTCTGAAGTCGTCATTCCTGCGGTTCCAAATAAAAATGGAAAAATTAACCTGCTGGATCTGAACCGTCAGCAAATGCGCGAATTCTTCAAAGAAATGGGCGAAAAACCGTTTCGTGCCGATCAGGTCATGAAGTGGATGTATCACTATTGCAGCGACAACTTTGATGACATGACTGACATCAATAAAGTGCTGCGTAACAAGCTGAAAGAAGTGGCTGAAATTCGCGCCCCGGAAGTGGTGGAAGAGCAGCGTTCCTCTGACGGTACGATCAAATGGGCCATTGCGGTTGGCGATCAACGCGTAGAAACCGTGTATATCCCGGAAGACGATCGCGCTACCCTGTGTGTTTCTTCACAGGTCGGTTGTGCATTAGAGTGTAAATTCTGCTCTACAGCGCAACAGGGCTTTAACCGTAACCTGCGGGTGTCGGAAATCATTGGTCAGGTCTGGCGTGCGGCGAAAATCGTCGGCGCGGTGAAAGCAACGGGCGTGCGTCCTATCACCAACGTGGTGATGATGGGGATGGGCGAGCCTCTGCTCAACCTGACCAACGTGGTGCCAGCGATGGAAATCATGCTGGACGACTTTGGTTTCGGGCTGTCCAAGCGTCGCGTTACGCTCTCCACCTCGGGCGTTGTGCCTGCGCTGGATAAGCTGGGCGATATGATCGACGTCGCGCTGGCGATTTCTCTGCATGCGCCGAACGATGAAATTCGTGACGAAATTGTGCCTATCAACAAAAAGTACAATATCGAAACGTTCCTTGGCGCCGTCCGTCGTTATCTGGAGAAATCCAACGCTAACCAGGGTCGTGTAACCATTGAATATGTGATGTTGGATCACATCAATGATGGCACTGAACACGCGCATCAGTTGGCCGAACTGCTGAAAGATACGCCGTGTAAGATCAACCTGATCCCGTGGAACCCGTTCCCGGGCGCGCCGTATGGTCGTAGCTCTAACAGCCGCATCGATCGTTTCTCCAAAGTGTTGATGAGCTATGGTTTCACCACCATCGTGCGTAAAACACGTGGCGATGACATTGATGCAGCCTGCGGTCAGCTGGCGGGCGACGTTATCGACCGTACCAAGCGTACTCTGCGTAAGCGTATGCAGGGCGACGCTATCGACATCAAGACCGTTTGATGTTGAGTGCACTACGGTATAATTCATGTACCGTAGTGCAACGTAAGCCAGATGAGGTTCTTTGTTGTTGTCGTCAGGTCAATAATAACGGTGCGTTTTTGTCGACTTTAAGGCAGTATGTAACGGCGCAACAAGCGTTTAACCCTCAGGTTTACGCTGTTTTGTTATTGATGGTCTGACGGTTTTATACTGTCTGACGAAGGTTAACTGACCAGATGTTTCGCGGTGTGGGTGAGCATTGTGGCTCGCCGGCATCAGAACCCAAATATTACGCAGCTGTAGCGAATGAATACTGAAGCCACGCACGACAAAAATGAAGCACTCTCCACCGGCGTTCGTCTGCGCAATGCCCGTGAACAACTCGGATTCAGCCAGCAGGCAGTCGCGGAGCGACTTTGCCTGAAGGTCTCCACGGTACGCGATATTGAAGAAGATAAGGCGCCAGCCGATCTCGCTTCAACATTCCTGCGCGGGTATATCCGTTCTTATGCGCGTCTGGTGCATATTCCTGAAGAAGAACTGTTGCCAGGGCTGGAAAAACAGGCTCCGATTCGTCCTGCTAAAGTCGCGCCGATGCAGAGCTTTTCGCTCGGTAAGCGTCGTAAGAAACGCGACGGCTGGTTAATGACCTTTACCTGGCTGGTACTGTTTGTCGTTGTCGGACTGACAGGTGCCTGGTGGTGGCAGAACCATAAAGCGCAGCAGGAAGAGATCACCACCATGGCCGATCAATCCTCCGCTGAGTTGAATGCCGGTAAAGAGGGTGCGCAGAATGTACCGTTAGATACCAGCGCTGCGGCAAGCAAGGATACCACGTCGGTAGCTGAAAATGGCGCGGTAACGGATGCGGCGCCAGCGCAACAAGATGCCGCAGCGACTCAGGCTCCGGCTGCTGATGCGCAACAGAACGCCGTTGTAGCACCTTCTCAGGCTAACGTTGATACCGCAACCACAGCGCCAACCGCTCCGGCCGCCGCAGCACCGTTGCCGACTGACCCGGCGGGCGTTACAACACCGGCTGGCGATCCTAACGCGCTGGTAATGAACTTTACCGCCGACTGCTGGCTGGAAGTCACCGATGCGACCGGTAAGAAACTGTTCAGCGGGATGCAACGTAAAGATGGCAATCTGAATCTGACCGGTCAGGCGCCGTACAAACTGAAAATTGGCGCTCCGGCGGCAGTGCAGATTCAGTTCCAGGGTAAACCTGTCGACCTGAGTCGTTTTATCAGAACTAACCAGGTTGCGCGTCTGACCGTTAATGCCGAACAATCACCGGCTCAGTAACAGACGGCAATGCGGGAGATTTTTTAATGCATAACCAGGCTCCAATTCAACGTAGAAAATCGACACGAATTTACGTTGGGAACGTGCCGATCGGCGATGGCGCTCCCATCGCCGTACAGTCGATGACCAATACGCGTACCACAGATGTGGAAGCAACGGTTAATCAGATTAAAGCGCTGGAACGCGTAGGCGCAGACATTGTTCGTGTCTCTGTACCGACAATGGATGCAGCAGAGGCGTTCAAGCTTATCAAACAGCAGGTTAACGTCCCGCTGGTTGCCGATATTCACTTCGACTATCGTATCGCGCTGAAGGTGGCGGAATACGGCGTTGATTGCCTGCGTATTAACCCAGGCAATATCGGCAACGAAGAGCGCATTCGCATGGTGGTTGACTGCGCTCGTGATAAAAATATTCCGATCCGCATCGGCGTTAATGCCGGTTCGCTGGAAAAAGATCTGCAGGAAAAATACGGAGAACCGACGCCGCAAGCGCTGCTGGAATCTGCTATGCGCCATGTGGATCACCTCGATCGCCTGAACTTCGATCAATTCAAAGTCAGCGTTAAAGCGTCTGACGTTTTCCTCGCCGTAGAGTCTTATCGCTTACTGGCGAAACAGATTGATCAGCCGTTGCATCTGGGGATCACCGAAGCCGGTGGTGCACGCAGCGGGGCGGTAAAATCCGCGATCGGTTTAGGGTTGCTGCTGTCTGAAGGGATCGGCGATACGCTGCGCGTTTCTTTGGCTGCCGATCCGGTGGAAGAGATCAAAGTTGGCTTCGACATCCTGAAATCGCTGCGCATTCGTGCGCGCGGGATCAACTTTATCGCTTGCCCAACCTGCTCGCGTCAGGAGTTTGACGTTATCGGCACGGTGAACGCGCTGGAGCAACGCCTGGAAGATATCATTACGCCAATGGATGTTTCGATCATCGGTTGCGTGGTAAACGGCCCTGGTGAAGCGCTGGTTTCTACGCTGGGCGTGACGGGCGGTAACAAGAAAAGCGGTCTGTATGAAGACGGAGTGCGTAAGGACAGACTCGATAACGACGACATGATTACGCAGCTTGAAGCCCGCATTCGTGCTAAAGCAAGTATTCTGGACGAAGCGCGTCGTATCGACGTGCAGCAGCTTGAAAAATAACAACGTGATGGGAAGCGGCGTGCTTCCCGTGTATGATTGAACCCGCATGGCGCCCGCATTGTTCGGGTTAGCGCTGAGGGTTCATTTTTATATTCATAAAGAGAATAAACGTGGCAAAAAACATTCAAGCCATTCGCGGCATGAACGATTATCTGCCTGGCGAAACCGCCATCTGGCAGCGCATTGAAGGCACTCTCAAAAACGTGCTCGGCAGCTATGGTTACAGTGAAATCCGCTTGCCGATTGTAGAGCAGACCCCGTTATTCAAACGCGCGATTGGTGAAGTCACCGACGTGGTTGAAAAAGAGATGTATACCTTTGAGGACCGTAATGGCGACAGCCTGACGTTGCGTCCTGAAGGGACTGCGGGCTGCGTACGCGCCGGCATCGAACATGGTCTCCTGTACAATCAGGAACAGCGTCTGTGGTATATCGGGCCGATGTTCCGCCACGAACGTCCGCAAAAAGGGCGCTATCGTCAATTCCATCAGTTGGGTTGCGAAGTTTTTGGCCTGCAAGGCCCGGACATCGATGCTGAACTCATTCTGCTGACCGCCCGCTGGTGGCGTGCGCTGGGTATTTCCCAGCATGTGAGACTTGAACTGAACTCCATTGGTTCGCTTGAAGCACGTGCGAACTACCGTGATGCGCTGGTCGCTTATCTGGAACAGTATAAAGATAAACTGGACGAAGACTGTAAGCGCCGCATGTACACCAACCCGTTGCGCGTGCTCGACTCCAAAAACCCGGAAGTACAGGCACTGCTCAACGATGCGCCTGCGCTGGGAGACTATCTGGATGACGACTCGCGCGAGCATTTTGCAGGCTTGTGCAAACTGCTGGAATCCGCAGGTATTGCCTACACCGTCAATCAGCGTCTGGTTCGTGGTCTTGATTACTACAACCGTACCGTATTTGAGTGGGTCACCACCAGCCTGGGCTCACAAGGTACCGTGTGTGCAGGTGGTCGTTATGACGGTCTGGTAGAGCAACTTGGCGGCCGCGCAACGCCGGCGGTAGGCTTTGCTATGGGCCTTGAACGACTTGTTTTGTTAGTTCAGGCAGTTAATCCGGAATTTAACGCAGATCCTGTTGTCGATATATACCTGGTCGCTTCAGGGGCAGACACGCAGTCAGCGGCAATGCGACTTGCAGAACGTCTGCGCGATGAAGTTCCTGGTGTGAAACTGATGACAAACCACGGCGGCGGCAACTTTAAGAAACAGTTTGCCCGCGCCGATAAGTGGGGCGCCCGCGTTGCACTAGTACTGGGCGAGTCCGAAGTGGCTGACGGTACTGTTGTAGTGAAGGATTTGCGCTCTGGTGAGCAAACGGCAGTAGCGCAGGATAGCGTTGCCGCGCATTTGCGCACTCTATTGGGCTAAGGAGAAGGACAGCGTGGAAATTTACGAGAACGAAAACGACCAGGTTGATGCGGTAAAACGCTTCTTTGCTGAAAATGGCAAAGCGCTGGCTGTTGGGATCATTTTAGGGGTTGGCGCGCTGGTTGGCTGGCGTTACTGGACCAGCCATCAGACAGAGTCCGCACGCTCTGCTTCTCTGGCTTATCAAAATACGGTGACTGCGGTTAGCGCGGGTAAACCGGATAGCATTCCTGCTGCAGAGAAATTTGCCGCAGAGAACAAAAATACTTACGGCGCGTTAGCTTCACTGGAACTGGCGCAACAGTTTGTTGACCAAAATGAACTAGAGAAAGCTGCAAGCCAATTGCAACAAGGCTTAGCTGCGACCAGCGATGAAAATCTCAAAGCGGTGATTAACCTGCGTCTGGCTCGTGTTCAGGTTCAGCTTAAACAGGCTGATACCGCGCTGAAAACGCTCGACACCATTAAGGGTGAAGGGTGGGCGGCCATTGTTGCCGATCTGCGCGGTGAAGCGTTGCTGAGCAAAGGCGACAAACAAGGCGCGCGTAGCGCATGGGAAGCGGGCGTGAAAAGCGATGCCTCTCCTGCTCTGAGCGAAATGATGCAGATGAAAATCAATAATTTGTCCATCTGAGAGGGACCCGATGCAATTGCGTAAATTACTTCTGCCAGGGCTGCTTTCTGTTACCCTATTGAGCGGCTGTTCACTGTTTAGTGGCGAAGAAGATGTCGTTAAGATGTCCCCATTACCGGTGGTTGAAAACCAGTTTACTCCGTCCACTGCATGGAGCACCTCTGTAGGCAACGGTATTGGTGATTTCTATTCCAATCTTCATCCTGCGCTGGCGGATAATGTTGTCTATGCAGCTTCACGCGCCGGTGTCGTGAAAGCGTTGAATGCTGACGACGGTAAAGAAGTCTGGTCTGTTAATCTGGGTGAGAAAGACGGCTGGTTCTCCCGTGCATCAGCACAGCTTTCTGGCGGTGTCACCGTATCCGGCGGGCATGTTTATATCGGCAGTGAGAAAGCGCAGGTTTATGCGCTGAACACCAGCGACGGTACCACCGCATGGCAGACGAAAGTTGCCGGGGAAGCGCTGTCTCGTCCGGTTGTTAGCGATGGCATGGTGTTGATCCACACCAGTAACGGCCAACTGCAAGCCTTGAACGAAGCTGACGGCGCCATCAAATGGACCGTTAACCTCGATATGCCTTCTCTGTCACTGCGCGGAGAATCTGCGCCAGCGACCGCTTTTGGCGCTGCCATTGTCGGTGGCGATAATGGTCGCGTAAGCGCCGTGCTGATGCAGCAGGGCCAGATGATTTGGCAGCAACGCATTTCGCAGGCGACAGGTCCAACGGAAATCGATCGTCTGAGCGACGTTGATACCACACCGGTTATCGTCAATGGCGTTGTTTACGCGCTGGCTTATAATGGTAACCTGACGGCGCTGGATCTGCGTAGCGGTCAGATCATGTGGAAACGTGAACTGGGCTCGGTGAATGATTTTATCGTCGACGGTAACCGTATCTACCTGGTTGACCAGAACGACCGCGTACTGGCGCTGACCACCGACGGCGGCGTGACGCTGTGGACGCAAAGCGATCTGCTGCACCGTCTGCTGACGTCCCCGGTATTGTATAACGGCAATCTGGTTGTGGGTGATAGCGAAGGCTACCTGCACTGGATCAACGTTGACGATGGCCGTTTTGTTGCCCAGCAGAAAGTTGACAGCTCTGGTTTCCTGACTGAGCCGGTCTCTGCTGATGGTAAACTGCTGATCCAGGCGAAAGACGGTACGCTGTACTCTATTACGCGTTAATCGTCCCGGCCGCTCGCTTTGAAAAACGGCTCCTGGTGCAGGGGCCGTTTTACTGTTTTTAACAAGGCGCAAAATGCGCCCGTTGTCTGATGATTTTTTAAATGAGGCTTTAAACATGGTACCTGTGGTCGCGCTTGTCGGGCGCCCTAACGTTGGTAAATCCACGTTATTTAACCGTCTAACTCGCACCCGAGATGCGCTGGTTGCGGATTTCCCGGGTCTGACTCGTGACCGTAAGTACGGTCGTGCGGAAATTGAAGGCCGCGAGTTTATCTGTATTGATACCGGCGGTATTGATGGCACCGAAGACGGTGTTGAAACCCGTATGGCGGAACAGTCGCTGTTGGCTATTGAAGAAGCGGACGTTGTGCTGTTCATGGTGGATGCGCGTGCTGGCCTGATGCCTGCAGATGAAGCTATTGCGAAGCATCTGCGTTCGCGCCAGAAACCGACGTTCCTGGTCGCCAACAAAACTGACGGACTCGATCCTGACCAGGCGGTTGTTGATTTTTACTCACTGGGGTTGGGCGAAATTTATCCGATCGCGGCGTCTCATGGTCGTGGCGTTCTTAGCCTGCTGGAACATGTTCTGCTGCCGTGGATGGATGACGTTGCTCCGCAGGAAGAAGTGGACGAAGACGCGGAATATTGGGCGCAACTGGAAGCCAAAGAAAACGGCGAAGAAGAGCCTGAAGACGATTTCAACCCGCAGGATCTGCCGATCAAACTGGCGATTGTTGGTCGTCCGAACGTAGGTAAGTCCACGCTTACTAACCGTATTCTCGGCGAAGATCGTGTGGTGGTTTACGACATGCCGGGGACCACGCGTGACAGTATTTATATCCCAATGCAGCGTGATGAACGCGAATATGTGCTCATCGATACCGCAGGCGTGCGCAAGCGCGGCAAAATTACCGAAGCGGTAGAAAAATTTTCAGTTATCAAAACGCTGCAGGCGATTGAAGACGCCAACGTGGTGATGCTGGTGATTGACGCGCGCGAAGGTATTTCCGATCAGGACCTGTCGCTGCTGGGCTTTATCCTCAATAGTGGACGCTCACTCGTTATCGTAGTCAATAAGTGGGATGGCCTGACACAGGAAGTGAAAGAGCAGGTCAAAGAGACGCTGGACTTCCGTCTGGGCTTTATTGATTTTGCGCGCGTACACTTTATCTCTGCGCTGCACGGCAGCGGTGTCGGTAATCTGTTTGAATCGGTCCGTGAAGCGTACGACAGCTCCACCCGCCGCGTTAGCACCGCGATGCTGACTCGCATCATGACCATGGCGGTAGAAGATCATCAGCCGCCGCTGGTGCGTGGTCGTCGCGTTAAGCTGAAATATGCTCACGCCGGTGGTTATAACCCGCCAATCGTGGTGATCCACGGCAATCAGGTTAAAGACCTGCCGGATTCGTACAAGCGCTATCTGATGAACTATTTCCGTAAATCTTTGAACGTGATGGGGACGCCGATCCGCATTCAGTTTAAAGAAGGAGAAAACCCGTTTGCTAACAAACGCAATACGTTGACTCCCACTCAGATGCGTAAACGTAAGCGTTTGATTAAGCATATTAAAAAAAGCAAGTGATCGTTGCTTGATGCTGATAAAAACCCGCGCTTGTCGCGGGTTTTTTTCGTTAATTCATCGCCAGCCTCAACCCGTGCGATGTCAATTACTATTCGTTTTTTACCAAGTTTAAATCTAAGAAAGTAGACATTTGTCGAGTTTTCATCTTAAAGTCCGGGGTCTGGTACTAGACAAAACTAGTCTTAGGTTATCAAATGGTTAAATAAATTTTCGCCGCATGTAAAAAATCGGTCAGATACGTAACTGACTGGCGTACATCGAGGTGTCTACACGCACGACGACATAACTTTCGGGAGAATTATGCAATCCTCTGTTAATCAAAAAGAAAGCCGAACTTTCTTCGGCCATCCTTATCCGCTCGGCTCGCTGTTCTTCACAGAGATGTGGGAGCGTTTCTCGTTTTATGGCATTCGCCCGTTACTGATCCTGTTTATGGCGGCTACCGTTTATGACGGCGGCATGGGGCTGGCGCGTGAAAACGCCTCGGCGATCGTGGGTATCTTTGCCGGTACGATGTACCTCGCCGCGCTGCCGGGCGGCTGGTTGGCGGATAACTGGCTCGGTCAGCAAAAAGCAGTGTGGTACGGTTCCATTCTGATTGCGCTCGGCCATCTGTCGATTGCGCTCTCGGCCATCATGGGGAACAACCTGTTTTTTATCGGCCTGATGTTTATCGTGCTCGGCTCCGGTCTGTTTAAGACCTGTATTTCGGTCATGGTAGGCACGCTGTATAAAAAAGGCGATGCGCGCCGCGACGGCGGTTTCTCGCTGTTCTACATGGGCATCAACATGGGGTCGTTCATCGCGCCGCTGATCTCCGGCTGGCTGATTAAAACCCACGGCTGGCACTGGGGTTTTGGTATTGGTGGCATCGGGATGCTGGTCGCGCTGATTATTTTCCGTGTTTTTGCCGTTCCGTCGATGAAGCGCTACGATAGCGAAGTCGGTCTGGATTCCACCTGGAATAGTCCTGTTGTGAAACGTAACGGCGTGGGCGCGTGGCTGCTGGCGCTGGCCGTCGGCGTGGTGGTTATCGTTACGCTGATTGCGCAGGGCGTGATTGTGATAAACCCGGTCGCGGTTGCCAGCATGCTGGTGTACGTGATCGCCGCATCCGTTGCTCTCTACTTCATCTACCTGTTTATCTTTGCTGGTCTGAATCGTAAAGAGCGCGCCAGACTGCTGGTTTGTTTTATCCTGCTGGTCTCCGCCGCGTTCTTCTGGTCGGCGTTTGAGCAAAAACCAACCTCGTTTAACCTGTTCGCCAATGACTACACTAATCGTATGATCGGTGATTTTGAAATCCCGGCGGTTTGGTTCCAGTCAATCAACGCGCTGTTTATCATTCTGCTGGCACCTGTGTTTAGCTGGGCGTGGCCGAAGCTGGCGAGCATGAACATTCGTCCGAGCAGCATCACCAAATTTGTTATCGGTATTCTGTGTGCAGCGGCAGGTTTTGGTCTGATGATGCTGGCGGCGCAAAACGTGCTGAGCAACGGCGGGGCAGGCGTTTCACCATTCTGGCTGGTGGGCAGTATTCTGATGCTTACGCTTGGCGAACTGTGTCTGAGTCCGATTGGTCTGGCAACCATGACGCTGTTGGCACCGGAAAGAATGCGTGGGCAGATGATGGGTCTGTGGTTCTGCGCCAGTGCGCTGGGTAACCTGGCCGCGGGTCTGATTGGTGGTCATGTGAAGGCTGACCAACTGGATATGCTGCCGGATCTCTTCGCGCGCTGTTCGATTGCGCTGCTGATCTGCGCTGCAGTACTGATCGTCCTCATTGTTCCGATTCGTCGCATGCTGGAAAATACGCAAACTAAACCGGTGACCAGCGCCTGATACCACCTCGTTTGTGCCGGGGCAGACGTTGTGTCCCGGCCATTTAATTTTCGAGGTAAGAACATGCTGTTTGGGTTTGTTGGCCTTGGCGCAGTCGTTGAAACGGCATACTTGCCTGCATTACATAACCTCTTTAGTGATTCACTACGCTGAGCGGGTTTTGATGTTCGCTCCACTAAACAGCCTGCAGGCGTGACGCGTTGCACATCCTTCGAAGAACTGCTTACTCAGCCTTTTGATATCTTGTTTATCACGACCTTTTCCCTGCACCATCTTGAGGTGTTTGAACAAGTCCAGGCCTTTCCCATCGCATGTACCGTGGTTGAAAATTCACTGGCGATCTGGCTCAACAAATATGCGGGACCTGATGGCGGACAAAAGGTCTGCGGATTTATCTTCGCGACGGGAACATCATCAGCCATGACCGATGCGGTGCGTAAGAAGTGGAGTGCCTGCTAACGTTACAACAGCAGTTACGTGGGCCACATTACGCGCATGGTGTTAAAATAAAAACAAGAATACATTTTCTGTACAAGGACACGATATGTCGATTACATGCCCGGATTGTCATGCTGAGCCGGAGCCACAAAACGGTGTGGCGCACTGCGAGCAGTGTCACAAAGATATTCAGCTGGAAGCGCGTTGTCCGGAATGCCATTTGCCACTGCAAGTGTTAAAAGCCTGCGGCGCGGTGGATTATTTCTGTCAGAATGGCCATGGGCTGATTTCGAAGAAACGCGTGGAGTTTGTGCCGGTTTAATCCGGCTTTTTCTTACGCGTTTTCTTTGCCACCGTTACGCCTTTCACTTCGCTCTCTACCCAACCATCAGACAGTCGGGTGGTGAGCACATCACCGGCCTTCACCTGTTTGGTTTGCTTCAGCACTTTGCCGTCTGTCGCGGTAGTGACGCTATAACCACGTGCCAACGTGGCCAGCGGGCTGACGGCTTCCAGATGCGTGACCGCATTGCCAAAACGTTCTCGCTGCACGCTAACGCGCGAGCGAATATTTTCCGCCAGTCGATATTCCAGTTGTTGAATACGTGTTTGCGTGCGGTGGATACGCGGCTGCGGGTTTTGCTGATTCAGACGCTGTAGTATGCGCTGTTGACGCTGATTTGCCTGTTTGATCTTATTCTCAAGTGCGAAGTTCATTCTCTGACGCAGTCGTTCCAGCACGGTCTGCTGGCGGGCCAGACGCAACTGCGGATGCTGTTGTTGCAGGCGGTGAAAAAGCTGGGTAAATCGACGAGTTCGGTTGGCGAGATAGTAGTCCATCGCCATCTCCAGACGCTGCTGACCATGCTGAATTTGACGCAGCAGTTCAAGTTGGTTGCGGCTGACAATCTCCGCCGCGGCTGATGGCGTGGGCGCTCGCAGATCGCCGACAAAATCGGCAATAGTGACGTCAGTTTCGTGGCCGACGGCGCTGACTACTGGAATGTTGCTGGCAAAGATCGCTCGCGCTACACGTTCGTCGTTAAAGCTCCATAAATCTTCCAGCGAGCCGCCGCCGCGTCCGACGATTAATACGTCGCATTCGTTGCGGGCATTCGCCAGCTCAATGGCGCGTACAATTTGTCCTGGCGCATCATCGCCCTGGACTGCGGTCGGGTAGATAATAACGGGCAGGGAAGGGTCGCGACGCTTCAGGACGTGAAGAATATCGTGCAGTGCAGCCCCGGTTTTAGAGGTGATAACCCCGACGCAGTGGGCCGGTGAGGGCAGTGTTTTTTTGAATTGCTGATCGAACAGCCCTTCAGCCTGCAGTTTGGCCTTCAGTTGCTCATATTTTTGCTGCAACAAGCCTTCGCCAGCTGGCTGCATGCTCTCGACGATTATCTGGTAGTCCCCACGCGGCTCATACAATGTAATGTTGGCGCGTACCAGTACCTGTTGCCCGTGCTGTGGGCGGAACGTTACCCTGCGGTTACTGTTGCGAAACATCGCGCAGCGAACCTGAGCGGTGTCATCTTTGAGCGTGAAATACCAGTGACCCGAGGACGGCTGAGTGAAATTGGATATTTCACCGCTGATCCATACTTGCCCCATTTCCTGCTCAAGCAGCAAGCGAACCGTCTGATTCAGGCGGCTTACGGTAAAAATTGAGGTGGTCTGAGAGGATAACATGTGAGCGGGATCAAATTCTAAATCAGCAGGTTATTCAGTCGAAAGTAACATGCCCACAGAGGAGCGCAAGGTTTTTTTGCAAAAAAGTGTGGATGCAATCGGTTACGCTCTGTATAATGCCGCGGCAATATTTAATAACCTCCCAGGTGAGATATTGCCCATGCTACGTATCGCAAAAGAAGCCCTGACGTTTGACGACGTCCTCCTCGTTCCCGCTCATTCTACCGTTCTGCCGAATACTGCTGACCTCAGCACCCAGTTGACGAAAACCATTCGCCTGAACATTCCTATGCTCTCCGCAGCAATGGACACCGTGACGGAAGCGCGCCTGGCAATTGCTCTGGCCCAGGAAGGCGGCATCGGTTTTATCCACAAAAACATGTCCATCGAGCGCCAGGCGGAAGAAGTTCGCCGCGTGAAGAAACACGAATCTGGCGTGGTAACTGACCCACAGACCGTACTGCCAACCACCACGCTGCGCGAAGTGAAAGAACTGACCGAGCGTAACGGTTTTGCAGGCTACCCGGTTGTGACGGAAGATAACGAACTGGTCGGCATCATCACCGGTCGCGACGTACGTTTTGTGACCGATCTCAGCCAGCCAGTGAGCGTTTACATGACCCCGAAAGAGCGTCTGGTGACCGTTCGCGAAGGTGAAGCGCGTGATGTTGTTTTTGCCAAAATGCACGAAAAACGCGTTGAAAAAGCGTTGGTTGTTGATGACAGCTTCCACCTGCTCGGCATGATCACGGTTAAAGATTTCCAGAAAGCAGAACGTAAACCTAACGCCTGTAAAGA
This sequence comes from Citrobacter meridianamericanus, assembly GCF_041320245.1. Classification (NCBI taxonomy): domain Bacteria; kingdom Pseudomonadati; phylum Pseudomonadota; class Gammaproteobacteria; order Enterobacterales; family Enterobacteriaceae; genus Citrobacter; species Citrobacter meridianamericanus. The sequence goes on from NZ_CP101036.1 coordinate 1,529,597, forward strand.
CGAGCATGGTCGTCTGCGCGTTGGCGCTGCTGTCGGCGCGGGTGCTGGTAACGAAGAGCGTGTTGACGCGCTGGTTGCCGCGGGCGTTGACGTACTGCTGATTGACTCCTCTCACGGTCACTCTGAAGGTGTATTGCAGCGTATTCGTGAAACTCGCGCTAAATATCCGGATCTGCAGATCATCGGCGGTAACGTTGCAACGGGCGCAGGCGCTCGCGCACTGGCGGAAGCCGGCTGCAGCGCGGTTAAAGTCGGTATCGGCCCTGGCTCCATCTGTACGACTCGTATCGTGACCGGCGTAGGTGTACCGCAGATCACCGCTGTTTCTGACGCCGTTGAAGCGCTGGAAGGCACCGGTATTCCGGTTATCGCCGATGGCGGTATTCGCTTCTCCGGCGACATCGCGAAAGCAATCGCTGCCGGTGCTGCTGCAGTGATGGTTGGTTCCATGCTGGCGGGTACCGAAGAATCCCCGGGCGAAATCGAACTGTACCAGGGCCGTTCTTACAAATCATACCGCGGTATGGGCTCTCTGGGCGCGATGTCCAAAGGCTCCTCCGACCGTTACTTCCAGAGCGATAACGCTGCTGACAAACTGGTCCCGGAAGGTATCGAAGGCCGTGTAGCGTATAAAGGCCGCCTGAAAGAGATCATCCACCAGCAGATGGGTGGCCTGCGCTCCTGTATGGGCCTGACCGGCTGTGGTACTATCGACGCGCTGCGCACTCAAGCAGAGTTTGTACGCATCAGCGGTGCGGGTATTCAGGAAAGTCACGTTCACGATGTGACCATCACCAAAGAGTCCCCTAACTACCGCATGGGCTCCTGATAAGTTTCCGCGCCCGGCTATATGCCGGGCGAATTTGTTTCACTTGCCTCGGAATTAGCGTCAATGACAGACAATATTCATAAACATCGCATTCTCATCCTCGATTTCGGCTCGCAGTATACTCAGTTGGTTGCACGTCGCGTACGTGAACTGGGCGTCTACTGTGAACTGTGGGCATGGGATGTTACGGAAGCACAAATTCGCGAATTCAACCCAAGCGGTATCATTCTTTCCGGTGGTCCGGAAAGCACCACCGAAGCAAACAGCCCGCGCGCGCCAGAATACGTTTTCAATGCCGGTGTGCCGGTATTCGGCGTCTGCTACGGCATGCAGACTATGGCAATGCAGCTCGGTGGTCATGTTGAAGGATCTAACGAACGTGAATTCGGCTATGCGCAGGTAGAGGTTCAGACCGACAGCGCGCTGGTGCGTGGTATTGAAGACTCCCTGACCGCCGATGGCAAACCGCTGCTGGACGTATGGATGAGTCACGGCGATAAAGTGACCGCTATCCCGGAAGGTTTCGTTACTGTCGCCAGTACCGACAACTGCCCGTTCGCCATTATGGCGCACGAAGAAAAACGCTTCTACGGCGTGCAGTTCCACCCGGAAGTGACCCACACCCGTCAGGGCATGCGTATGCTGGAGCGCTTTGTGCGCGATATCTGCCAGTGTGAAGCGCTATGGACACCGGCAAAAATTATCGATGACGCCGTTGCCCGCATTCGCGAGCAGGTTGGCAATGATAAAGTGATCCTCGGCCTGTCCGGTGGCGTGGACTCCTCCGTCACCGCGATGCTGCTGCACCGTGCGATCGGTAAAAACCTGACCTGTGTGTTCGTTGACAACGGTCTGCTGCGCCTGAACGAAGCCCAGCAGGTAATGGATATGTTTGGTGACCATTTTGGACTGAACATCGTTCACGTTGAAGGCGAACAGCGTTTCCTGGACGCGCTGAAAGGTGAGAACGATCCGGAAGCGAAACGTAAGATCATCGGCCGCGTATTCGTTGAAGTGTTCGACGAAGAAGCGCTGAAACTGGAAGATGTGAAATGGCTGGCGCAGGGTACTATCTACCCTGACGTGATTGAATCCGCGGCTTCCGCCACCGGTAAAGCGCACGTCATTAAATCTCACCATAACGTCGGCGGCCTGCCGAAAGAGATGAAGATGGGTCTGGTTGAACCGCTACGTGAGCTGTTCAAAGACGAAGTGCGTAAGATTGGTCTGGAGCTGGGCCTGCCATACGACATGCTGTACCGTCACCCGTTCCCGGGGCCGGGTCTCGGCGTGCGCGTACTGGGCGAAGTGAAGAAAGAGTACTGCGACCTGCTGCGTCGTGCGGATGCTATCTTCATTGAAGAATTGCACAAAGCTGACCTGTACAACAAAGTCAGTCAGGCGTTCACCGTGTTCCTGCCGGTGCGTTCCGTTGGCGTCATGGGCGATGGCCGTAAGTACGACTGGGTTGTTTCCCTGCGTGCTGTTGAGACCATCGACTTTATGACCGCCCACTGGGCGCATCTGCCGTATGACTTCTTAGGCCGAGTCTCTAACCGCATCATCAACGAAGTTAACGGTATTTCCCGCGTGGTGTATGACATCAGCGGTAAGCCGCCAGCTACCATTGAGTGGGAATGATTTAACGTCTGGCAACAGCCTGCACGTAAAAGCAGTAAAGTACCTCTAAGCCCGCGTAACTGCGGGCTTTTTTGTTTTTGTATCTGGCACTTTCTGGCAGCTGTTAGCAACGGGAAGCACGGTTTTTTCAATGGAATTTTTGATGGTACTCTCTGGTTTCGAATTCAGGTTTGAAAAAGTACCATGTGATAAATTTCGGTTGAGTTATGGTATTTATTTTTTATAACTCAATTAAAAACAGAGAGTTAAACAAGTTTTCTGAATTTTTTACAACATGGTATTTTTGATAAAGGAAAACAATAAAACATGTTGACTGACACCAGGCTGCGTCACCTTAAGCCGAAGGAGAAACTCTATAAAGTTAATGACCGTGATGGTCTGTATGTTGCGGTCACTCCGGCTGGAACTATTTCATTTCGTTATAACTATTCAATAAACGGAAGACAGGAGACCGTTACTTTTGGCCGCTATGGTGTTGGAGGGATCACGCTTGCAGAAGCGCGTGAACGGCTCAATGAAGCTAAAAAAATGGTTGCCAGTGGAAGATCGCCAGCGAGGGAAAAAGCTAGAGATAAAGCTCGTATCAAAGATGCGGAGACTTTTGGTGCATGGGCTGAGAAATGGTTACGCGGTTATCAAATGGCTGAATCGACGCGTGATATGCGGCGTTCGGTATATCAAAGGGAGTTGAAGTCAAAATTTGCGCAGCAGAAATTGACCGAGATTACACATGAAGACTTACGCGCATTAACCGATAACATTGTCGAGAGAGGGGCACCGGCGACAGCTGTGCACGCCAGAGAGATTGTATTGCAAGTCTATCGCTGGGCTATTGAGCGCGGTCAGAAGGTTGAGAATCCCTCTGATCTGGTACGGCCTGCAAGCATAGCGAAATTTGAGCCTCGTGACAGGGCATTGACGCCAGTTGAAATTGGTCTGATGTATCGGTACATGGAACGGGTAGGAACGACGCCATCAATCAGAGCAGCGGTTAAACTTTTGCTGTTAACGATGGTACGTAAAAGTGAGCTTACTAACGCAACCTGGAAGGAGATCAATTTTAGTGAGGCATTATGGACGATACCAAAGGAGAGGATGAAACGACGTAATCCACATTTGGTTTTTCTTTCCAGACAGGCAATGGATATTATGATTGCTCTCAAAACCTTTGCCGGTAGCTCTGATTTTATCCTTCCTTCGCGGTACGATTCCGATGCGCCAATGAGTAGCGCTACTTTAAACCGGGTTTTGACACTGACGTATCGTCTGGCTCAGAAAGAAGGGGACTTGTTACCTAAGTTTGGTCCCCATGACTTACGGCGTACTGCCAGCACCTTGCTACATGAGGCCGGGTACAATACTGACTGGATTGAGAAGTGCCTTGCCCATGAACAAAAGGGGGTACGAGCTGTTTATAACAAGGCTGAATATCGTGAGCAGAGGGCCGAGATGCTACAAGATTGGGCGAATATGATTGATGAATGGACTAGTAAGTAGTTAATAATCAGTAATTTAAGTGGATATACTTCTTTTATCTACGCCAGGAGAGCAATTTTAGCCGCTAAAATTTACTGAATCTTTACTGGTTTTATCTGGATTGCATAAAAAGGAAAAATAAAAGTGCCTGAGTTGTCTGTAATTATACAATGGATGAATCAATACCCTAAGACCGGCTGGCTATTGCTGTGTATCTATATTGCACTCGGTGTAGTTCGTCACAGAGTAATTAATGCTGAATCTGGAAGTGTATTTCGTGGACTACTCAATCTTAGGAAGCGCCGGCTAGAGCAAATGCTGACACAGCCATATTTGAATAAAAATGCGGTCCGTCTGGCAAAGCGTGAGCTTCGTCAGCGCAGCCTTTATCGGCTCACAGGCTTGTATAATTATCGGCTGCAGGATTTGGCTGTAATAATGTGTGATCGTTATGGGTTGCGGGCTGGTTATCTCAAGCCGTGGCGTAACTGGCTCGAAGAACGGGATGGACGGATTGTGTTCAACAGGAAATGGCATTGTTTTCGCTGGCGTCTTTTTCTGGTAGGTCAGATTGTAAACACAGTTCTACTAATATTATTCATTATGTATATAGTTTCTCATTCTTCGGCCGAAATGATCGCACCGCTTATGTTACTCTTCATGCTTGTATGGTGGTTTCCTTGGCTAATGATCACCTCGGTACCTACCCCTAGGTGGACTCGCGAAATGGAAGTCTATCTTGAGAAATTTAACGCTGAACAGACCATGGTTTAAACTGTTCTTTGTTACCATGCATTCAGAGTGAATTGTCAGAGTTTTGGAAGATTCCATCCTACGAGTAATACTCACAAGGTAATTCACATAATCAATAGGTTAAGTCATAAGCTTCTTGACCCTACATGAGAAGACGAATTTTAGCTGCTAAAAGTTTGGGCATATTTGGACTTAAATGCCACCGACATGATTCTAATAATTAAGCCAGTACCTAATGAGCCAAGAGAAGACAACTGTAAACGCCCCTTGGCTTAGACTTGCTTTCAGGAAAGCGAATGCTTTTTATGGTCAGGGACAAGTAAGGGGATGAGCCATTGCATAACCATAAAACCAATTCGTTCTATGTCATTACAGATCGGCTTCAGTGATTTACTGGTAAGGTAGTATCACTGTGATCCGTTTTGCATAACGCTTACAGCTGCGCTACAAACAATAAACTATAATACTGTATTTTCAAAATCATCAATTTGAAGCAGGGTAATCGCGAAAAACCCTCGTAAGTGGCTGGTTATAATTCAATAAAGTGGATGATATTAAGACTTAAACCGCCACCATAATAGCTCGTGGATATACTATTTTAAATATAAAATTCTTTCCTCACAGACGCTAAGGCCTTGGACACAGCCTGCTTTGTCATAGTTGTGTAGTGATTTTTTTCTAAAACCTGTGCGGTTTCAAACTGGTTAAAACCTTGGTGTTTTAATATGATTATTTTTTTCTTAGTATCAGTGAATTTGGAGTCAACCATTCGTCTGGCAATATTCCTAAGTTTATCTAGATCTGCTGGGGTTAAAGTTTGACCCTGCATCCACTCATGAAAATAGGTATCAATCAATATATCCCCTGTGTTTGCGTTAGCTTTATGCGGTTTAGCGCATTGCCGTCTAAGCCTTATTAATTCTTTATTGAACTGTTCGAGAGACCGCTTTCCTTGTCTGTATTTGGGATTCCATAGACCATTGGTGAGTTTGGGCCTATGGTCAGAACAATATCGATGACTAAGGACCTGTTTTTCATGAACGGGGAACTCATTATCGTTAGCAACAAATTCTGATATCTCACTGATCAACTTGGAAAATTCGGTTAGATTACCGCAGAACTCGCAATAACCGAGCTTACGCTGTGAATTTATAGTTACTCCTTTTGCAGGAGAGGATTTCTTCGGCCGCTTGGATGCGCACTCACTGACTAATTCAATAAGAGACTCAATCGTAGCGGTAAAGCATTTATCAAGAGAAGTTTGTTGATCTAAAGTCAGAACGAAATTACGCAAAAGAAGTCTTTGTGCCTGTACTACGACGTTTAAGCCCACTTTTTTAAGTACATCACTAAATCCTAGATTTACTCCAGAAATGTAGTCTTTATGACTTGGTGGCAGGGAATTTACATAAGCAGCTACTGCTGGATCAATAACTTCCTGTATGAGACGCAGTATTGGATACCTCCGTGAAAATATGGAGTACGGATAACTACGCTCTACAAATAATTTAATTGCAGCTGCAACTGTGAGGTCACAGCCTTCCCAGATAGTAATTTTCATGTCAACCATTTTAGCCAATGAATAGGTTTTAGCAAGTGGTAATGCTTGGCATTGTATAGGCCTGATTGGAAACAGGAGGAAGGCAGATGCAAACAAAGGCACATAGCACGCTCATTAACAGAAAAACACTTCTGGAAATGATCCCATTGTCAGCCCGCACTATTTATAACCTTGAACAGCGAGGCGAGTTTCCTCGCCGTATAGCACTTACTAGTCGAAATGTTGCATGGCAGTTATCCGAAGTGGAACAGTGGATTGCGGATCGTAAATCAGCAATGTTTAAAGCGGCCAGACCCGGTGTTGTTTTAGGTAGGTAACAGCAATGTCATTGAACATAATGGAAGCATTTGAAGCTAAGCCACAACCAATTGATTACGTCTTGCCTAATTTGGCTATTGGTACTATCGGAGCGATTGTTTCTCCGGGAGGCGCTGGAAAGTCAATGCTGGCATTACAATTGGCTGTGCAGATTACTTGTGGTGTAGATCTTTTAAACTTTGGTGAATATCCGACTGGGTTGGTAGCATATTTACCTGTGGAGGACTCTGAAACCATCGTTCACCATCGTTTATATGCTTTGGGAAAATATCTAACAGCACGTCAGCAGCAGATTGTAGCTGATAAGCTACTGGTCGAACCTTTGGTAGGGAAGTGTCCAAATATTTTCTTGCCGGATTGGAGCAACTTGATCAATGAAGTTTCAAAAGGTAGACGTTTAATAATTTTGGATACTCTTCGCCGTTTCCACCAGGAGGATGAGAATAATAGCGCAGCAATGTCCAAAGTCATTGGAAAGCTAGAAGGTATTGCTGCTGATACTGGATGTTCGATTATATTTCTACACCATTCAAACAAAGGCGCTGCCACGATGAGGGTTGGTGATATACAGCAGGCAAGCAGGGGTAGTAGCGTCCTGGTTGATAATATACGGTGGCAATCTTATCTGGCGGGCATGACCGCCTTGGAAGCGAAGACGTATGGTATTTCTGATGATGTTCGAGGTCAATTTGTTAGATTTGGAATAAATAAAGTAAATTATGGAGAACGTGCGCCAGATCGTTGGTTACAGAGACATGAGGGGGGAGTATTAAAAATAACGGCGCTCAGCTCGAAGAATAATAAAAAGCTTACTAAAGAAAGAACATCTACCTGGAGTGGCGCTGACAATGACAACTGGTAATAAAGTGGCACCCACAAGTACAGCTTGGCAAGCCCGAGTAATTCTGTACCAGCCAAGCCAGCGTCCTAAGGAGGTGAAGGGACAATGGATGGAGACTAGTTTTGGTCGTTGTCGTGTTACCGGACGGCTCGGACAGCGTCATGCCGATATCGTAGAGACAATATTATATGTTGCCGAGCAACGTCGTGAAATTTCTGATGGTGGAATCGAATTATTAGTAGATCCAGCGAAAGTACGCCGAACGCTATCCGATGCACAATACAGTTATGGTCGTATACAGAAATTGCTTTTAGATCTGCGCGTCGCAACAGTTGAAATTATAACGCCAGAGCTGGAGAAAAGCGGCGACTGTATAATAGGGGGACTGATCGATCATGTAGTGCCATCACCTATGACGCGTCCAGATCCTTTGACTGGGGGAGAACGCCGTTTATGGCGTGTCCGTCTGGGTGTTGCATTAGCGATGTTACTCAAAAAAGATTTGCCATTTTATTATCATCCTGGCCCCATAGCTCGGCTACAACATGGTATTAGCCAGGCAGTCGCTCGTCATGTCTTAACCCATAGGAATAATCCTTTAGGAGGGTGGTATATGGATACGTTGATATTAGCAGTGTGCGGTGAAGGAACGAGTAATATGACTTTACGTAACTATCGTCGGAGATTGAAAGAAGATTCCGTGCAATTGCTGGAAATTGGAATTGATTTGAACGGTTCTAGGATAAAACGTGTCACAACGGCCCGATATTGTGTCACAACGGCCCGATAGCGTGTTATAGCGGCCCGGTAGCGTGCTACAGCGGCCCGATTTTTTACTATTCAGCAGTATTTACAGGATCGTTCAGGATCTACAGTCTTTGAAATCACCTGCCTGAGCAGGCGCTTTCAAATCTAGAATCGGCCAAAGGCCGATGGTTGTACGCCAGAAGAAGAGATTACTTACTCGTTTGGTATATTGACACTTGAGGTAGGTTTTATGACATATGAGGTACGCCCCTAGCTTTAGGCATAGGGAGGAAGATTTTAGCCGCTAAAATCTGTAATGCACATGCTTTGACAATGTAAGTAAAAAAGTGCATGAGAAAATAAAATAGTTCTTACAATATATCGAAACATAAATACAGTTGGTGGACGCCCATTTATAACTACTAAAGGTCATTTTCAAAAGGGAGAAATATAGTTTCCTTGCAAGAAACACATTTGCTGCAGATCTTTACCCGAGTAATCCTATATTAATACGCTAAGAAAACACATCCTGTACACTGAAATACACATTGATGTGCACAGATATACTACGGCAACAGGAGGGCAGGACATGTAAAGTAGGCCCACCGCTACGGTGTTCCAACTTTACCACTCCCTATTCGCCGCATCGCGGCTCAAGGGCGTCCTGCTCTGCGAGGCTGCCAGGCTACCGCCTGTATGGAGAGCTATATGAAAGTTACTCAGACTAGAAAAAATAGTACGCCAATAAAAGTTTATTGTTTACCCGAAGAAAAAATTCTCATCCAAGAAAATGCAGAAGCATCTGGATTAAGTGTTGCCTGTTTTGTTCGTAGAGTTGCAATGGGTTATCAGGTTGATTCTATCGTAGATATAAAACAGGTTAATGAACTTAGCCGAGTAAACGCTGATCTTGGAAGACTTGGCGGATTACTTAAATTATGGCTCGCAAATGATCCTCGAACAGTTGATTTTTCACCCACCCTGATAAGAACCTTGCTTGCGAAAATAGAATCAACTCGGCAAGAACTAAGGAACATTATGGATAAAATCTTGGATAAATAAATGTGTGGTTTCCTATATACCTGCGTCTGTTAAAAGACAGTGTGTTAAATATTACTGAACTGATGAAAAAGAGGTGAGCAAATGAATTTAATGTTCCGAGTGGTTTCATTACAAAGAGGGATTTTAGCCGCTAAAAAAGCTTTAATAGTTCCTTTCTTGGCGTCCGTCATGACATTACCGGTTAAGGCCGGAATTCCCGTTATTGATGGCACTAATGTGGTTCAGACCACAATCAGCGCAGTTAACAACGTTCAGGCTGTGACTAAACAGATCCAGCAGTACCAGACGCAGCTGCAGCAGTATGAAAACATGCTCAAAAATACCGTCGCACCTGCGGCCTATATCTGGGATCAGGCCAATTCAACCATCAACAAATTGTTGCAGGCGCAGGACACTCTTAATTACTACAAAAATCAGGCCGGGAGTCTTGATTCATATCTGAAACGTTATCAGGACGTGAATTACTACCGCTCATCACCGTGCTTTAACAGTAATGTTGAATGTACTGCAGATGAAATCAGCGCACTGCGTAAAGCAGAACAGAACAGCTCTGAGGCGCGTAAAAAGGCCAATGACGCCGTTTTTAAGGCTCTTGATGAACAGCAAGAAACACTGCAAAGCGATGCTGATAACCTGGCAGATTTGCAAACTCAGGCAACCGGCGCACAAGGGCAAATGGAAGCTATTCAGGCCGCTAACCAGCTTGCAAGTGCTCAAACGAACCAGCTGCTGCAAATCCGCTCGCTCCTGGTAGCCCAGCAAAACGCTGCAGCAACACTGGCACAGGCTCAGGCAGATAAAGAATCACAACAGATAGCCGCTGATGAAAAAGCGTTAGCTGGAGAGAATACACCAAGCCCGAAGCGAATTTGGTGAGGAAACGCAGAATGAAAGATAATCTTTTGATTGTATTTATTCTGATCAGTTTATTGGCCATATGTTCTTGCGATAAAAATGATAAAGATTGTTTATCGACGCCAGATAATAAATTTGATGAAAATAAATACGATAAATGTGCTCTACGGAGTAATAATAAACCAAGCCCTAAACGAGAATGGTAATCATGAAAATAGTAAGTAAGCTCACCTTTCTAGGTATCATAATTTTCTTTTCTATAAATGCCTATGCTGGTCAATTAGATAGTAGCGGGCTACTTGATTCTTTATTAGATAAGTTTCAACAAGTAGCCAGTACATGGACAACAGTAATTGCTGACTATGCAAATTGGCTCTTCTGGGGGCTGGTATTAATAAGTATGGTTTGGACATTTGGTATGATGGCAATGCAAGGAGAAGGGTTGACAGGCGTACTTGCTGAAATAGTTCGCTTTTTTGCCGTCATTGGTTTTTTTTATTATCTTTTAATCAACGGCCCATCCATATCGCAATCCATAATTAATTCAATGAGGCAACTTGCAGCAAACGCTTTAGGAATAAGTACTGGTATTTCGCCCTCAAGCATAGTTGATATGGCGTTTGCGATATTAACAAAGGTCAGTTCAGCCGCATCAATTTGGTCGCCAATGATATCCACCATTATGATAACAGTAGCGATAATCGTTTTGGTAGTGATGTCCCTTATAGCGATAAATATGCTAATCATGTTGGTTTCTGCATGGGTGTTATGTTATGCAGGAGTTATATTGCTTGGATTTGGTGGTTCGAAATGGACCTCTGATATAGCAATTAATTACTTACGAACTGTTTTATCGATTGGCATTCAATTATTCACGATGACATTAATTATTGGGATTGGACAATCATTTATAGATCAATACTTTTCTCTTATTAAAGATGATGTTCCTGATCTTAATAGTCTTATCGTTTTGCTTCTGGCGTCAATTATCCTGTTAGTATTAACGAATAAGCTACCACTGTTGTTATCAGGTGTTGTAGGAGGGGCTTCTTTACAAGGGATTGGTGGATTTGGGTCAGGTATGATTACCGGCGCTGCCGCTACTGCCATCAGCGGTGCTGGAGCAATGGCAATGGGGGCATCAGCTCAAGTCAGCGGCGGAGCCTCTGCATTAAAGGCAGCGTTCGAGTCTGCGCAAGCTGCCATGGCCGAAGAATATGGTTCAGGCGGTGGAGGCGGTTCCGGTGGAGGATTTGGCGGCGGGGAAGATACCGGTTCTGTAGATACTTCTGGAGGCCAACCCTCAGGCAGTTCCGGTGGTTCGTCAGCAGGGAACAGTTCAGTTAGCGCCAGCGGAGGAAGTCAGGGGTTTGCTTCATTCTCACGAGCTGGCCGCATGGCAAGCCATATGGGAAGCAGCGTGGCCAACGGAGCTGCTGAGTACCAGAAAACGAAGCGAAGTAGCAATTCTTCTCGTGTCCAACAAACTATTGGAGGGGAGTTGGCGGCTCAGATACGTAAGCAAACAGCCACTCATCGGGATAACCGCGAACATGATGATTTTGCCGGTGATAGCTTATCGGGTAATAATAAATCTTGAATCACGTGCGTCAGTTAACGAGGTAGCGTGAGCTGACGCTTTCACTGTGCGAACCTTACTCCTGCAACTCAAAGGAAAAACATGTCCAGGACTCTCTATACACGGTTACGCATTGAGGGCTTCCGCAAAGCAGAGGCTTCCCTGAGACTTGAAGGAATGGACCCCAGTGGTACGCCACTGTACGAGTCCGTTAAAGCACGTATCATTTCAGGTGATCTGACGTATGAGCAGGGGCGTTCTGAGATTTTTGCATACTACACAAAATCAGATACCGCCGGGCCTGTGACCGTGGGAGAAATGCTGACAGAGGAATTTTTAAAACCGCTGAACAAGTCTCATGCTGAACTGGCGGAATCTATGGGTATTTGCGAACAGGATATTGACGATATTATCTGCGGTTTGCATCGTCTTACGGATGATGAAGCTCGCGTTCTTGCTGGCATATTTGGTACTGATGAGGACTTTTGGAGTAACCTTCAAAAGTTGCAAGATCGCAAGGAAAAACGAAGTAAGTAGCCTTCGTCCATCCCATGTTAGACCATACTAGCTGCTATTCACATGTCATGAATGTAAGAATATTTGTTCAAAGTCATTTCTTAGAGCAAAATTTTTAATAGATGATAGAAAAATGCAAGGTATGTTGGAAAAATAAACGAAGCGAGTACGCAAACGTCTTGAAATGCAGTAACATCATTCCGCCGCACTGGCAGCTCGCTAACGGTGAAAGGAGTTCATGTGAGCCAAGAAGATGATGATAAGTATCCAGCCAGCGCCGTATCCTCATGGAGCGGCTTCGTTTATCAAGGGAAAATTGCACTATATCACTCCCTTAAGATTATTCACGATGGCGACCTAGACTTTGAGCTTCAGCTAGACAGTAGTGACGACTTCGCTATTTATAAAAATGGAAAACTACATACAGCCCATCAAGTAAAAGCTAAGATAAGTAAATATCGAAGTGGTTACACCAAGGCGCTGGAACAGTCTACTTTGATCGAGCACGACAAAATCAAAGGGACAACTCGTTACTTCCATGTATCTGTCCCGCTAAGTAATACAGATGATCACAGAGGCGCTAGCGGAGAAGTAGTAAAATTCTATCGTTATGGAAACAACTATTATTGCGGCTTGGGTGAAATTGAAGGGCTTACCAAAGAGCTCATAAAAAATATATGTATCAAACAGCACATCATTGTCAGTGATAATCTTATAAATTTTAACTATTGTTTACTTTCTGAAAAAATCAGTACCAAGGCAATACACAATCATAAATTAAATCAGGTTGGCGGAATTTCAGAAAACAGAGCCGCATATGAGGGCCGTATCAAGGCCAGAAATATTTTAGAAGACCTGCTAACCGAAAACCCCTATCAGAACAGGGACTACTATACAGTTGCATTAAAGGCCAGGCTTCAAACTCACCTAGAAGAGAGATTGGATCAGGCGCTTCCAACAATGAGTGACGCTACTTACGAGAGAGCAAGATGTCTGTGTGAGCACATTCGCGAAACTCCTATCAATGAATTGAAAGCCCTCTGCCAGATGATAAAACCCTCCGAGCGATTTCAAGACGTTCAGACGAACGACATCAGGCGATACACAAAGCTCATCCAGGCTATTTCGGTGGAGCCTATATTCAACCATCTCCCACACTACCTTGACAGCGAAAATCGATTCTACGTACCTACCGCTCTTGACGTGGATGAAAGCGAAGAGTGTGAGTTTGACATGACCCGTGAAATAAAAAACAACGGAGATCTGCTGAGACTACTTTTTGAGTACAACCATCTAATCGCCAGCAAAGCGGAAGCCTCATTCACCTTTAATACAAAATTCACAAACTCAGATGACTTCGACGACAAGCAGACCACTGAAAAATTCGAAAGTAACATCACCAAGTCGCTATGCATTAGCGTGATAACAAAAGACGATGCGGAGAAACGACTGAATGATAAAGCAACTCATTGATGAAGCACTTGTTGCCCATGGCTTTGTTAGTAAACGAGACTTGGACAACACAAGCTTTTATATTCGCGAGTCAGGATCTGCTATTAGGTTCGCAGTTCTACATAATCTTGACGACCTTCCTGACCCAGCCGAATTGAATAATAGAATCAATCATCTTGCTCCTGATGAGTTTCTCAGAAACCCTAGCTTTAAGAAAAACTGCGACTTGATTTGTATTCATCGTCTTGATGTTCTGGCCAAGTTCAAGGATCACGAAGAAGAAATTTTCGCAATTGAGGAAGACCCGCACTTCTATAAAAAATATGTCCTCTATTACAGTATTGCGGAAGAAAGTGCACTCACTAATTTCACATACGACAAACTGGTATATGTTATTGCTGACAAAAAGGAATTTCTTGAATACAAAGAAAACCCTCTTATCGCCACACAATACAGCTTTGCGGCGAAGATCTTTATCAAGCTTCCTTTTTTAGAGTTACCTAGCCATCAAGAAAATCTTGTGTCCTTGAGGTTACAGGCAGCAGAGGCTGTTGCACAAGCCAGCCTTAACGATACGTATTTGACTATCCAAAAAGTCACAGACAAAAACGCCGACGAAATTATCAAGGAAATGATTAAAAATGAACTGGCAGATATCCAAGATTGAAGTCTCTAGCTTCAAAGCATTCAAGCATATCTACTTGGATCTTGGCAAGTCGTCTTTGCTAACTCTGGACGGCCCTAACGGTTATGGCAAAACAAGCATATTCGACGCAATCGAACTACTGCTTACCGGCCAGATCAGTCGAATACAAAATCTATTCAAAACATTATTAACCAAGAACAAGAGAGACTACGCGGACAATCTTTTCTGGAACAGCCGCTCAGGAGAGAACGACCTCTGCATTAAGATTGAATTTACTAATGATGGTCGCAAACTTGTTTTAGCTAGACATTGCCAAGCTGCAATATTCAAAAAACCAGTAAACAATCGTGCTGACAAATACGATAATTTCAAGCTTTATGAGCTGCCAGGATTCGAATCATCTGACTTCACTAAGGCAAATCTGCGCGACAACAATTTCCTTGACGAAATTTTCGGAAAAAACTTCAGGGAAAACTTCTCCTTTCTTAACTATCTGGAGCAAGGGCAAAACCGGCTGTTACACACTCGGGTAGACGAACGGAAGGATAAACTAGGAAACCTATTTAACATCAGCGATATTGAAGCCGAGATCGAAAGCTGCAACTCCGTATGTAGTAAACTCACAAGGTACATCAATAATCCTGAACGCACGGCAAAAGCTGCATCTCTTAAAGAAGAGATATCCACCCTAAAGGACACATTGTTGGCAGAGGCCGGGATCATTGAGTACAAAAAAATCTCGACGTCCGATGTCCAACCAGGGTGGGACAAGGAGGTACTGTTCTCAACTTATTCGTCGGTAGACCATGCAGCCTACCAGGAATCAGTTCGAAAGATTATTGCCCTTCTGCCACTCAAAGCCACGATAAAAACCAGAGTTCACAACGAGGCAATTGATGCCGACATTGAGCGTAACGAGGAATCGCTGAGAAGTTTGGCGCAGTTTGGTAAAGACCTGGGCAAGCTTGATGTTCTTGAAGCTATCAAGAAGAGAATTGATGAATTAGAGCGTTCAGCAAGCATCATTAAACGCGGTGCCACGGTGATCAAGCTCGAAGAAGCCCGTTCATTACAAGGCTGGACGGATGGGCGTCTTGAGTGGTTTGAGTCACAAATTAATGCCCGAAACAGCCTACAAGTAAAAAGCAGCGCCAATGCGAACGTCGTAGCCGAATTGGAACGTCTAAAAAGGCAGTTACTTGGGGAACATAAGAAGTCTCATCCCGACGAGCAGTTTTGCCCTCTCTGTGGCGCTGACTGGGAAGATCACAAATCAATGGCGGATGCCATTGAATCAAGAACTAAACAGATCTCTGAATCATTAGGCCAGGATGGTAAGAGCTTAGTTAGCCTTATCACTGCTATGGATGCTGAGCTGAAACTCATCGACACCTTTATACAAGACAGCCTGAAACTCCTCACGCCTACATTTGTATCAAATCTTCATGCAGGGCTAACCAGAATTAAGCTTCGGCTGCCGGCAATAACACTACTACGGGAGAAGCTGCAGAGCGAGAACATTCAATTTACTGATTCATTTACTGAAATTGATGATTTAATAGATGAGCGACTTGAAAAGCTCAAGGAGATTCTAAGAAATAAAAAACAGGTTGAAGCTGATGCCTTAGCGCTGCCGGAGGATTGGCGAGAGACCACAAACTGCGCTTTCAAAGACCTGCAGGACTTCTACATAGTCACGGCTGAAGATCTGAAGGATAAAGAGCAGTACATATCGATTAAAGCTAACGAGGCTCAAAGCTCTAGGCTCCAAACCTGTATTAACGATCTTAAGATTATCGAAAAAGAAACCCTGGCAGCCCAAAAAGCACAAGGTAAAATCGAAAAGCTCCGCAGCATATTGAAGAAGACAGAGCAGAATTATACTGACCAGACAATTTCGGCTATTGAGTTCATATTCCACATCTATAGTGGTCGGCTGATCCAAAACTACCAGCGCGGCTTGGGCCTGTTTATCGAGAGTCGCGAAGGTACGCAACTAAGGTTCCTGACTGCCGAGAAGTCTGAACACGACGCAGTCATGTCCATGAGTTCTGGTCAGGTGTCTGCCCTTAGCCTTGCTTTCTTCCTTGCGCTCAATAAGGTCTATGCTCGGGTGCCTCTTATCCTGATTGATGACCCGTCGCAATCACTGGATGAAGTAAACGTTGCTTCCTTGACTGATCTACTCCGTTGCGAACTAAAGCATTGTCAGTTGGTCGTCTCCTCTCACGAGGACGATATTTCGGCTTATATGCGCTACCGGTTCGACAGAGCAGGTTTGACAGCAAGTTCGCTCAACATGCAGCTCTTGGCAAAAGAAACCTTTTAAAACCGCCCGTGGCTACCTGAGAGCTGGGTGGCCACAGGGAATTGTATCGTGGTCTTCCCTGAGGCTCTGCGCTCAAGCAGCTCTGGGGCGGATCCGCAGTGCTACCTTCCAAGCCCTAAAAGAAACTGATCAACGCGTTCAAACAGATAGGTATTAGGATCTGAGCCTTCGTCTTTGGTTTTCAGCAAATCTATTATCTCTGGTACCGATAGGGGAATGATCAGCTTCCCATGTTCTCTCATCGCTCCGGCAATTACGGCCTTAGCAGAGTCCGCACAGTCCTCATGTGAAATCACAATCGCAACCTTCCTGAGGGCTGAGGGGTATAAATAACGCTCAGTGGTGACGATCTCGTTCTGGGTAATGGGCTTGCTGTAGTTCTTAAATTCAAAGACCACATATCTGCTTCCCAGGTCTTCGAGCATCAGACGCCACACCTCGGCTGCCTTTGCCAAGATCCGGCACACCAGATCCCTACGATGCAAGGTATCTACGGTACGAGACTGCACGTGCCAGCCGTGTAGATCTTTTTCAAAGAGATATTTAAGAGCGTTAATGCAGGCATTCTCGAAATCTGTAGCCATATCGCGGCCACGCTCGATTTCTGCTAAGGCCTCGGCCAATACCTTACCTTTCTTAGGTTCCGGTGTCGGTTCATCAGCACCAGTAATCGCGGACGATGACGAACTAAGGCTCAGAGTTTCAGCACTCTTAGGTGTGTCAGCTTCGAATATCTCTTCAAACAGGGTCAAGATCTCAGGGAATGGGGCTGCCATCTCAAATAGCTTCGTTTCGTCCCAAATCTCAACAGCGGGGTATATATGGGCTACATTCGAAAAACGCTTATCCATGGGGCAGGAGATTGCCAGCACAATTCTGGCAGCACCGATCCTACTACCTCTGTCATGTGTGTGCTCTAGAGCGCGTTTAAAAATAGAAGATGGCGGCGGAGAACTGCGACGATAAAACTTTGTTTCGATCATAGTCAGAGAGTCTTGCTGACCATACGTGATATCGGGTTCTATTCCCTGTATATCCGGCTCCTCCATTACATTGTGCTTACCCAAACGTTTCAAAAGAAGCGCCAAAGCAGATGTAAAGGCATATGCAGCCTTGGCAACCCCATGCCGGTGTGATAGAGCCATAAATCTTCCTTACTAAATAAACGTCTTTTCTCGCATACTGCTGACGACTGCTCTTACCCACCATTAGTGAATACGAGAATATGTTTTCCCATCCAAAAGTCGTCGCACTTGAGGTACATTAAGTGCACTAATTTTAGCCGCAATTTCTTCCACTGATATTCCAACTTGATGTAGCTCACGAGCTTTACGCACTTGTTCAACTGATAGGCGACCTTCAGCGCCACAAATGATTTTTGCTGCGTAACTGTCTTCTTTCCATAATCCCGAAATAAGAAGGTTAGGTACTCCGCTTCGGGGAGTAGCTCGTTTGGCAGCTTTTATTGCGCTTCTAAGCTCTTTCAACGTTGGTCGATCTTTGTTGAGGACTCTAAGTTTATGTAATTCTCGAATACCTTTGAATCCACCCGGAATCATATTTAATGCTCTTCCCTCCGCCATTTCTATATCCACTCGGGCTTCTTCCCAAGCCATAATGTCATCATAAGATTGATTGACAACTAATAGTTCAGACATGAAATCGACGCGTTCGTTTTTAACGAAATGCCTCCAAGCATTATAGAATTTTTTGTTTTCGCCTGATTCAATACCACGTATATGTTCACTCATTCTTACCAACCAGTTACGTGATGTAATACCTACGTAGTTGTATCGTGGTTCTTCCGGGAGCCCCTCTAAAGTCTCATTCTCCTTGAGCCACTCACGCAAATACGAATCCGGGTGCTGGACAACAAGGCTATGATAGTAACCCATGTGACCGTTTGGTTTCAATGGAAAACCTTTCATGAGATATTGAATCGGAAGTGATATTCGCCAAATATGACCTTTGAACATCTCTTTGTATATATGCAATATAGCCCTATGTTGTTCTGGTGGTCGATAACAAGAACTACATTTGCAATCACCGAGGTTATATACCTGAACTGTTGATTCTAGCAACGTCTGTTCGCTCCAGCTTTCATGGAAGCGAGGCATGTCTTGTCTGGAACCATACCTAATTGTTAGGTCGAATGGAGCTGAATAGAATGAACGCTCCTTCATTAATTCTGGATGAGACACTAACTTGTGATTGTATTTTTCCATTTCATCAACTACACCAATCACTGTACTGTTATATTCTTTGCTAAGATATAGAGGTTTTATTCCTCCGCCGCCCATGCGAATAGTGGCTTCGTCATTCAGAGCTACCAAGTCAACATCAATTAGCTTAGCTAAAATATCTGATGGAAAAAAACCACCGATCAGGCGTTTAACTTTTAATGGGTCAATATAACGAAGTTTTTTATTTGGTTGTTTAAGAGTCTTACTCATAGGTTTACGACGAATTCTCATATCAAATACCTATTGAACGCCATTTGCTGTTGCTGGACACGAGTGAGTGAATAGCCCTCGTTAAAGTAGTCACATTATAGCATTTCTTGAAGTGGATCTATTTCAGAGGATACTTTGAAGCATCACAAAAATTTGGTCAATAGGTCTACTACTAGTAAGGGATTTATAAATCATTCTTGGTCCAATTCATCTCCTACTGATGGGATAAACCCTATATTTTAACTAATTAGATAAGATCTCTAAATTTTACGATATTTTTTAATTGACTTTAGCTAATCCGCTCAACTTGCATAAAACGAGTCACTATGGTGTTAGGCTTTTTGGGGAGGCACCCTATCCAAGATAGTAACTATATCAGTCACTTTTATCTGATCGATGAGTTGCAATAACGTATAACAATAGATGTCGGACAGTAAGTGATTGAATGTTATCTAATTGCTTGTAAATAAATAAGAAAATTGAAAAAGTTACGTTTTCTTGTTATAATTTATCAGTAATTTGCCGGGGGATGTTTATATGAAGCTTGAAACTCGTATGCGCCAGTCGATTCAACATCGTTGTGGAGTTGTTCTATCTCGTTCTGATTTGGCTCCATTGGGAAGCAAGACCCAAGTTACACATGCATTGAGTGTGTTAGTGAAAAATGGTGAACTTCTTCGCCTTTCTCAAGGGGTTTACGTTAAGGCCAAAAGAGCGGGGAATGATGTAAAAGCGCAGGGTAGTCTTGATGTTATCATTCGTGAAGCAGCCAACAAATTAGGCTTCCAGCTTCTCCAAAAAGACTTGTGCCTCGAGAAAGTAAATGCCTCACAAGGTGAAATTATTGTTGAAGTCGATGCACCAAGAGTTAAGCGCAAGCTTGTCATAAATGGGAAGACTATTTGCTTTCGTAGTTATAGCCGTAAGTCTGCTACTAAAAATACAGCATTCAAATTGGCAAAGACACCTCCTACTAAGGGAGTTGCTCGTTATGTCGTAGAGCTTGCTCGCTATTACAACGTATCTTATTGCTACAACGCGATGGATCAGTGGGCTGATGCTGTTACTCGCTTAGCTGGTGATGAGATAGTACATGATACCGTCGAAGATCTTCTTGTTGCTCTAAAACGTGCGGGGAAAATCACCAAGCAAGAAGTTGCGAAGTTGTCAGTCAATTACCTGCGAGAACAAAAACAAAGTGTTTGATCCGTTTAATGATTTTGAGCAAGTCGGTTATTTACGTAACCATCATGGTGTAAAAGACCCAGAGATTGTTCGTCAACTTGAACATACAATGTTTCGTGCTGGTTTAGATGAAGCTTTAGTTTACTTAGCGGGAAGATCGGACTTGTGTTACGAAGATTTCTTGGAAGTTCATCGGATATTATTCGAAGAATTCTATCCGTGGGCAGGTCAAGATCGTACAATTACTGCTCCTAATTGTGCGGTATCTAAAGCTGGCACGATGTTTTGCCATCCTCATGATGCACGATTAGCTATTGAGCAGGGTCTACGTCTCGGACAGAATGCAGAGTCTATGCGTCAGCGTCCTGGTGAGGTTATGGGCTTTTTTGCATATGGGCATCCATTTCTTGATGGGAACGGACGTACTATGTTAATTGTTCATAATGAGCTTTGTCATCGAGCAGGCTTTTCGATTGATTGGCATAGAACTAATAAAATTGATTACCTAAGAGCCTTAAGCGCTGAAATTGAATCCCCATCAAAAGGGCTTTTGGATAACTACCTATTACAGTTTATAGGCGGTACTCGAGATCGAAATCTTTGGGGGGAATCTATAAATGGTATTCGTGGTTTAGACGGTCAAGGTATAGAAAATTCCGTAGATGGTGAGTACACGGACATAGCAGTTGCTCAAAAGTATCAATCATTCGAGATGAATAGAGGTCTGTGACAAAGCGTTGGGAGGAATGATTGAGACCCGAACTGACCAGTCTATACCCCAATGAGCTCTATCAGATCCGCATGGATATCAGTGAATCCTTTGCCTAGATGAAAGCTGAGCTAAAACGTCAACATGTAGTAAAAAATTTTAGCATGGTATATATAATGGTACCGAGTATGTTCTTATTTCTAACTAACTGTTATATAGACTAATTCACTTCTTGTTTATATTCGAGTGGGAGTGAGGGGGGGGGGTTAATTGCCTGACTTGATAAAAGAATACCAATGAATTTTATCTATTGGTGTTATTTTTAATAATATGAAAGATTTAAACTCCCTTATTAAATTAAGAATACTTTATTATTCATAGTCCCAGCCCCATGAATGTAAACATTGTATTGCATGAAGGAGAGCACATAAATGGATGCTTTTGGATATTGAGAAATAAAGCTTTCCACTAAAAGACTTATCTAAGCCCTCAGGCATGTTTATATAACCTAATGTTCTCAATTGTGTTTTTGTTCTTTTCATTTCAGAGTAAAGTTGTGGGGATTCTCTCAGTTGGAAGTGCTCTTTATTTCCCTGAAGGATTAACTCGTCAAGGTAATTAGCACTTATGGTAAGATTGGCTTTTAGATTGTTGTACAACGTATTGAAGTTAATCATTTCTTTTTGAACGTTGCTCATCAATTCTTGTAGTTTAGATTGATCAAGTCTTGCTTTCATCTCTAGAACCAGATTGCAAAAATAAGTATCATTCACTAAATCCGCCTCTAGGTATGTATTTGGTTCTAAATGATACTTTAAATTTATTCCTTCTCTGAAGGAACAATCTCCAAATATATTTTTAACCGGATTGAGATTGTCCTCAATAAAAGATATTTGGTAAAGTCTATGTGATATGTTTTCTGAAGTTTGCCAGGCAAGTTGCCCCTGGAATGTACGGAAAACCATTTCTGAACTTTCATGCAGTAAATGCCTTAGATATCTCTCTGCATGTTGATTGGTGTCATATCGGTCGAAATGGTTAACTATTTTTACTAATGTCTCCCCAGCTAGTCTACTTAATTCAAGAAGATCATTTTTATGTTTGTTTTGTGTTTTAATTAGTGCTTTTCTATATGCCAGATGAGATTGAGATAAATGAGAGCGATAGTCATTAAAATGATTTCTCTTTGCAAAATCACTTTGCTTTTTTGCATACAGCATACTGAATGCCGATACAATTAATGCAGCAAATGATAATATTTCAGTTAATCCAATATTCATTGTATCCATAGCATATCAATTATTTTTATACGTCTAGTAATTATACTTTGTTGAACATTTCTGCATCAAGGGAATTGTTCAAAAGATTAGAATGGTAAAAATCCTCTCGGGATCGTCGTGAGACTGATTGATCTGTCCCTAGTATTAGACACAATCGTCAGTTAGTAGGGCCGGTTTTCCTAGACGGCACAGGAATACGTCTCTCGAACTCTATCGGATTGGCTCATTCGCAGACGAATGTCTGCGAATGAGCCAATCCGAACCTGCGCAGCTTGAGGCTGGCATATTCAAACTCATCATGCCCGCAGCATAGAGCTCTCAGATTACAAAAAGGCCCGCCAGTTGTTTTGGCGGGACTTTTTGTTTTGCATAGTGGCTTTCTGCTATTTGGGACCGACCAATTTTAGCACCAACTTTGATTTGTTTTGCTCGAACGTGTAAATCGCGGCCAAGGGGACCGCGGTGACAATCACCCCTGACAGGACCGAGGAGACTTGTGAGTTGAATTTATTCAGTAATGGCACTGCGGCAATGCCTTGGCTAATAACCCGTTGAGCGTAAATGCCGACAACAGCCGATGCCGCACCCATAATCACGACTTGCAAGGCCACCAGTTTGTCTGGCTCATTGCTGGTAACGATACGGGTTGCACGCACAACGCTGAGGGTGCTCTCACGAATCAGCGCATAGACAAATGAAGGCATCTTCAATACCAAAGAAATGAGAATCTGAGGTATCACGCTCAAGGCGCCTGCTACGCCAGCCTCGATGCCCAGCGATTTCGCACGCGACCAAATTTGACGTTCTTCAAAACGCTTGGCGAGTTCAGCGCTCAGGCGATTCTTGCTGAGCTTCATCTCTTCAACAATTCCTTCTTCGGAGACAAACTTCATGCGTTTCAGTTCGTCCAGGAACACGTCAATGGTCTCCACCACAATCATGCCCACGACCTGTTGTGCGGCCATGGTCGCGCCAGTGAGGGCAACAGTGGTACCGATCTCTTTAACTGCTTGGATTTTTGCAGAGCGGATAACCTGCTTACTCTCTGCATAAATTTTATCGACCGCCTTTTTGTCGATGACATGCTCTTTACCTGATCCCTTGATCGTCACGATCAACTTACCGT
Source organism: Citrobacter meridianamericanus (assembly GCF_041320245.1). NCBI lineage: Bacteria > Pseudomonadati > Pseudomonadota > Gammaproteobacteria > Enterobacterales > Enterobacteriaceae > Citrobacter > Citrobacter meridianamericanus. The sequence goes on from NZ_CP101036.1 coordinate 1,552,955, forward strand.
CATCGGTAGGATGTGGCTTGGAATTCGCGGACAGCCAGTCATACAGGTCAGCCTCACCCTTTTGGCTGTTGATGCTTCGGTGCATGTACTTCAGATTGCCGGGGTCGTTCACGACCTTACCCAACTGTTCATCGGTCAGGCCCATTTTCAATAGCTGAGAAGAGAAGATTTCTTTTCTTGAGGTGATGTGATCGACCGAGACAATAGTAGCCTTATCTCGTTCATAGACCAAAGGTTCATCCGGGTTGTAGTCATTCCGGAAAACCGTACCGTTCGGCGTTTTATCAGAGGGCTTTGCATGGGAGTAGTCACCAAACGTGCCATGTTTATCGTGTCGATAGGTATCGTAGTCGTCAGTCAGCTTGCCATATTTAGCAGCACTTTTTTCATCTAGGATGCCTCCTAGCATAAAAGCAGCAATCGCGCGTCGAATTGATTCTTTGCGGCATTGCTCGTAGATGTCGTCCACGGAGCTTGCTGGGGTAGGTAGACGCTTTTTAACGTCGTGACCATGTCGAACGTGGTCTTATCCAGTTCTAGCGTATCGCGGAACATGCGGTTGAGCTTGCCTGCTGATTGCTTGGAAAATTTTATAGCGGCTTCTGTTGTTTCGTTCAGGTCGAAATTCTGTACGGCATCGACGGCACTGTCTTTCATGTTCACAACGCCATCGCTCGCTTTGACGGCCTGATCTGCAAGATAGTCACGGGTGCCCGCATAGTCATGTTCCATGACTGTATCGATAGCCTTTGTTGTAGCTTTGCCCGCCTGGTCCGCTATGTTTGACGCAGTCCGCTTAGCAGTTGCTTGCGCTTCTTGATAATCAAAGTCTTTGACCATTTGTGACGCGGCGGTTGCCGCCTCTGCGCCTTTGGCCGCTGCGTCACCAAGCTTCTTTTTGGCAACTGCAGCCGCATCTTTCAACTTGTCCGCGCTGAATTTATCGAAGAAACTCATGCTGCACCTATTCCATTATTTTACAATTTGAATCAAATGTAGCATAGGGCACTGGCAATTAGATCCTTCTCAAAAAGGCGTTATTGCATAAATCGTTGCCCTTCAAGCGGTAGGCTTGCTACATGAGTCAGCCCCGCAAGTCCCGCTATCGAGCTACCAACTGGAAACAGTACAACGCAGCCCTTAAGGCTCGGGGTTCTTTGACAATCCGCTACGATGCTGTTCAGGCTCTGATGTGCTTTTTCTTTGTATGGTATTTTTAATGGTATTTGATAGTAGATTGTTTTTAACCTATTGTTTTGTAGTTGTTATTTATTTTCATTTATCATTGAGTGGGAATAATATCTCTCTCCGTTAGCGGTTTTTGAACGGTAATATGTCAAACCCTCTTTAACAGAGGGTTTTTTATTGCGCTCACACCGGAGAACAACTTATTAATCAACTAACTGTAGCTGGGGAGGAGATTGGGGTGACACATTCTCCACGCGGATATCCATCTGCGGATACGGCAGGGCAATATGGTTGGCGTCCAGGGCTTCTTTAATGTTTTCCAGCAGATCGTAATAGGTATTCCAGTATTCGATGTTGGGTACCCATACGCGGACGTAAAAATTCAATGCTGAAGCGCCCAGTTCGCCCAGACGAACGGTTACTCCACGTTGCTTATCGATGCGGCTATCCTGCTCGATAATCTGGTTAATCACGCGCTTAACATCTGCTATCCGGGTCTGATAGCCCACGCCAATCACCAGATCGATCCGACGAAAAGGGTGGCGGGAATAGTTAATGATATTGTCAGCGATGATCTTACCGTTTGGAATGACCACTTCTTTGCTGTCGGCGGTGAGCAGGGTGGTGGAGAAAATATGCACCTTTTCCACCGTTCCGGTGACTGCGCCAATTTGTACCACTTCTCCGGCGCGGAAAGGACGCAGGGAGACCAATAGTACGCCAGCGGCAAAGTTGGAAAGCGATCCTTGTAGCGCGAGCCCAATGGCCAACCCGGCGGCACCAATGACGGCAATAATGGAGGATGTTTCGATACCGACGCGACCCAACGCGGCAACAACGGCGAAAGCGAGGGTAATGTAACGTACCAGCGCGGTGAAGAACTGGATAATGGTTCGGTCAACTTTACGTTTTAACAGTAACTTTTCCAGACCACTGGAGAGCAGGCGAGAGACAAATTTACCGACAAACAGTAAAATTACGGCGGCAACGATATTCCACCCGAATTGAATAACCGCATCGCTGTGTCCAGCGATCCATTCAAGACCGCTGCTTATTTTCGGAAATAATGAAAAACCACTCATGGTAAAACCCTGTAGAATTTAAAATGGTAATGATTCAAATAAGCATTTAATTCCATACATAATATTAATGCTTTCATCTGTGATATTTTTTGGCGATATTAATTGACGTCTATTTGAACACGGTGTGTTTTTTTATACCCAGTCAATCGGAACGTAAAAATCAGCGCGAATGGTGCGGTGAAGTGGGATTAAAAGATTGTGCATTTGTGCGAAAACACGGTTTATCATCCGATAACTCCGTGCGAGTGGTGGGTAAGGCAGCGTTTTGTTTCATCACTTAAATCCCTTACCGGATGGTTAAATGTCAGGCGATTAGCCATCCGGTAAGGAATCTTAATGCTGAGATATTACAGGCGCGAGCGATCAGCGCACGTCGGTTTGAGCAGGAGATGCCTGTTGCGGCTGGGTGATCTGCTGAGATTCTTTTTTGTTCTGGTGGTGCTGCCACGCACCTATAGCGGAGTAGACGAAGCGTCCGAAGAAGAAGAGAAAGCTGATAAGCAGTACGATCCGGATCATGCGACTATTAAATCGATGTCGTTTGCGTAGGCTGGTAACCTGGCTCACAAAAGGTTCCTTGTAGTGTACCCAACTGAGGGCGATATTCACATTAAGGCATACTGTGGGGCAATGGTCAATTTTTCGTTATGTAAAATTGCTTCAGTTGTTTCATCCTCATATGTTATGAAAATTAATATTATTATTTGCATTAATAATGAATTAACGATAAGAAACGATGAAAAGAGTAATAATTGATTAATGAGAGTCTTTTTTTTGATATATGTCAAACGTCACTGTTTGATGATAACTAAAATCGATGAGACATCGTAATGTATTTAACTTTATAGTTTAGAGTCAGGTGGGATGCCTGTCTGAATACCCCCTGCAGGATGTGCGGGATTCTACTGAGCATCTATGAAACTCAAAAAACATTATATTGGTATGAGAGATAGATGGTGGGCGTTACCTCTCATCTTACCATCTTTGCTGTTGCCTATATTGAGCACTGCTAATACCTATGCCCATATTAGTTCTGGGACCGTAATTCTTTTCTACATGCCTTTGGCGTTGATGATTAGCCTGATGCTATTTTTTGGCTGGGCGGCATTGCCGGGAATTATCATTTCCATTATCTGCTACAAATATCCGCAGGTTGGGTTATTTGAAACGCTCTCAATAATTTCGCACTTTATTGTTACGATAGTGCTGAGTTGGGGAGGGTATAAAGTATTTGCTCCCCGGCGGAACAACGTATCTCACGGTGACTCCCATCTGATGTTTCAGCGCATGTTTTGGCAGGTCTTCTGCCCGGCGACGCTGTTTCTGATCCTCTTCCAGTTTGCCGCGTTTGTGGGCGTTTATGAGAGTAAATCCGGCATGGTGGGGGTTATGCCCTTTAATACTGGCACGCTGATCAACTATCAGGCCATGCTCGTCGGGAATCTGGTTGGGGTTCCTTTGTGCTACTTTATTATTCGCACGATCCGCAACCCTTTGCATGTCAGAGGCTATTTTTCTCAATTAAAGCAGCAGTTTGATAACAAAGTTACCAAAACCGAGTTTGCGATCTGGCTGATTATATTGGCTGTACTTATGGCATTACTGTGTATGCCGTTAAATGAACAAAGCTCAATATTTAGCACAAATTATACGCTGTCGCTGTTGCTACCCGTCATGCTCTGGGGAGCAATGCGTTACGGCTACAGATTTATTTCGCTGATATGGTCTGTCGTACTTATTACCGCAATTCATTATTACCAGCGTTATATGCCCTGGTATTCTGGCTACGATACCCAGCTTGCCATTACCTCGTCGAGTTATCTTGTTTTCTCCTTCATCGTGAACTTCATTGCCGTACTGGCAACGCGCCAACGCTTTGTTACCCGGCGCAATCATCGTCTGGCATTCTTTGATCCGATGGTGCATCTGCCAAATTTGCGCGCATTGAACCGGGATTTGAAAAAAACGCCATGGTCAGTACTCTGCTTTTTGCGTGTTCCGGGCATGGAGTTACTGGTAAAAAATTACGGCATTATGCTGCGTATCCAGTACAAGCAAAAACTCTCACAGTGGATAACGCCACAGTTGGAACAGGATGAGCATGTCTATCAGCTATCGGGTAATGACTTAGTTTTGCGTTTTAACACCGAGTCTCATCAGGAGCGCATTGAGGCCCTGGACAGGCATATCAAGCAGTTCCGTTTTATTTGGGATGGCATGCCTTTACAGCCGCAGGTGGGGATCAGTTTTTGCTATGTCCGTTCTCCTGTTAACCATATCTATCTGTTACTGGGAGAGTTAAGCACCATTGCCGAACTTTCTCTGGCGACCAATGCGCCAGAGAACTTGCAGCGCCGGGGCGTAATGCACTTGCAACGTGATCTGAAAGATAAGGTTGCGATGATGAATCGTCTACAGCAGGCGCTGGAGCACAATCGTTTTTTCCTGATGGCGCAGCCGATTTCTGGCGTACGCGGCGATGTTTATCATGAAATCCTGCTGCGTCTTGAGGGGGATGACGGTGAAACCGTCGCCCCTGATTGCTTCTTGCCGGTCGCGCATGAGTTTGGCTTGTCGTCCAGTATTGATCTATGGGTGATTGAAAATACGCTGAAGTTTATGGCGCAGAATCGGGAAAAAATGCCCGCCCGTCGGTTTGCCATTAACTTGTCACCCACGTCGATATGTCGCGCCCGACTTCCGCATGACATCAACAAGCTACTGGTTAAGTACAAGGTTGAAGCATGGCAGTTGATCTTTGAAGTTACGGAAAGCAACGCCTTAACCAATGCGGAACAGGCACAGGCAACGTTACTGCAGCTGCAATCTATGGGCTGTCAGATTGCGATTGATGATTTTGGCACCGGATACGCCAGCTATGCGCGGCTGAAGAATGTGAATGCCGATATCCTGAAAATTGACGGCAGCTTTATTCGCAATATCGTTTCGAACAGCCTCGACTACCAAATCGTGGCTTCTATTTGCCATCTGGCGCGGATGAAAAGAATGCAGGTGGTTGCAGAGTATGTTGAAAGTGAAGAAATACGCAGTGCGGTAATTTCGCTGGGAATTGATTACATGCAGGGATATTTGATTGGTAAACCCCTGCCATTGCATGAAACGCTGGAAGAACAGGCGCCAGTTGAACTGGCACCTGCTGAGAGTTTATGCGGCGATATCGGGTGAGCTTTCTTCTTCAATTTTGAGACGCCAGCCGGTTACGCCCTCCCAGTATTGCTGCTCTTTTTCCAGATCGAGCAACACCAGCGCATTTTGGCTAAACCAGTCATGCGGGAAGCGTAAGGTCCAGTGGTTGTCGTCGGTTATCAGAGTCAGGGATGGCGGCGTAGTAGTCGCCTGGCGCTGATTATTCAGCAGCACGCCCAGGCGCAACAACTGAATTAACGGCAGAAACTGTTTTTTCTTGAATAACGTAAAGCGAGGCAAGTCATCCAGTTTCACCGCTTTGCGATGATAACGAACTAATGTTGCCATCATCAGCTGTTGTTCCTGATTAAACCCCGGTAAATCGCTGTTTTGTAAGATATAAGCAGAGTGGCGATGTAAACCGCTGTGGTTGATGTTCAGCCCAACCTCATGCAGCATCGCTGCCCAGCGCAGTAACGCTTCCAGTTGAGGATTGGCCAGTTTTGGCTGCTGCGTATGCCACTGGTCGTACATTTTCATCGTCGTTTCCAGCACGCGCCGGGCCTGTTCGCTGTCGATGTTGTACTGATTCGCCAGACTGCTGGCGGTACGGCTGCGAACGTCCTGGTGGCGAAAACGTCCTTCCATCTCATACAGCACGCCTTCGCGTAGCGCGCCATCAGAAAGGCGAAGTTCGCGGATCGCCAGTGCGTCAAAAACGCCGCACAGAATCGCGAGCCCGGGAACAAATACCGCCTTTCGCTCCTCTGACAGCCCCGGCAGGCTGAGCGCATCAAATGAGGCATGCTTCAGCACTTCAGATGTCAGTTTGTCCAGGCGTTCGGGGGTGATAAAACCGTCTTTTTCACCCATCTCCAGCAGCACTTCGTGTGCCGCTTTAATCGTGCCTGACGCGCCCATTGCGACATTCCAGCCCTGAATGCGAAACTGCCACGTTAAGGTTTCGAGCTTCTGCGCTGCTGCCATGCGGGCACGCTGAAAGTTTTCCCGGTTGATGACACCGCCTGGGAAATACATCTGGGCAAAACTGACGCAGCCCATACGGCGGCTTTCGACCAGCCTGGGCTCGAAATCTTCGCCGATCACCAGTTCTGTTGAGCCACCGCCGATATCAATAACCAGCTTGCGGCCTTTTTCCGGCTGGGTGTGTTCCACACCCATAAAAATCAGTCGGGCTTCTTCATTACCGGAAATAATCTCAATCGGGTAGGGGATGACTTTTTCTGCTCGCTTGAGAAAATCGGTCGCATTTAGCGCCTGACGTAAAGTATGGGTTCCCACGATGCATACGCTTGACGGGGGAAAGCCCTGCAGACGTTCGGCAAATAGCGACAGGCAGCTTAATCCGCGTTCCATTGCCTCTTCGCTCAGTTTGTTATCTTCGCCGAGGCCATCCGCCAGGTGAACGCGTTGTTTCAGTCGTCCGATTATCTGCATTGCGCCATCAACCACGCGGGCAATGACCATATGGAAACTGTTTGAACCAAGGTCGACCGCAGCAAATTCTTGCGGCCGTGGAGTCTTGTCGTGTATTGGCATAGCGTTAGTCAGGTTGCTCGAGTGATTTGATGTAATCGTAAATCGCCAATTGTGACTGAACTTTACGGCGGTTTCCGCGCGGTACGTAGCGATTACTGAGTTCTTTATCGATGAAGCGAGCCTTCACCGTGTCGCTGAACAGGATATCGATAATATCCAGCACGCGCTGCTTAAGACGAGGGTCCAACAGCGGAGTGGCGACCTCGATACGATAGTCGATATTGCGGGTCATCCAGTCTGCGGAGGAGAGGTATACCTGCTTATCGCCACCGTTTTCGAAAATATAAACCCGGTCGTGTTCAAGGTAGCGGTCAACAATGCTTATCACGCGAATATTGTCACTGATACCTTCCAGGTTTGGGATCAGAGAACACATACCGCGAATCAACAAATTAACCGGTACGCCTGAGCTTGAGGCCGCATAGAGACGATCAACCAGGCCTTTATCGACCAGGTTATTCAGTTTTAGCGTGATACCAGAAGGCTGGCCTTGCTGTGCATTAGCGATCTCTTTGTCGATCATCGCGTACAGCAGACGGCGTGAGTTCTGCGGAGAAACCAGCAGATAATCGAACGTCACCGGACGATACGGGTTTTCGATGAAGTTGAAAACCCGGCGAACCTCGTTGGTGATGCGCGAATCAGCGGTAAGCAACGAGTAGTCGGTATACAGTCGCGCCGTTTTTTCGTTGAAGTTGCCCGTCCCGATATGCGCATAGCGCACGACTTCATCACCTTCTTTACGTGAGATAAGGAACAGTTTGGCATGAATTTTCAGACCCGGCGCAGAGAAGATAACGTGAACGCCCGCTTCGGTAAGACGTTTGGCCCAATGGATATTGGCTTCTTCATCAAAGCGCGCCTGTAATTCCACGACCACGGTCACTTTTTTACTGTTATGCGCGGCATGGATCATCGCGTCAATAATGCGCGAGTCTTTTGCCACACGGTAGATATTGATCTTTATCGCCAGTACGCTTGGGTCGAAGGAGGCCTGACGCAATAGTTCGAGAACATGCTCAAAGGTGTGATATGGGTAATACAGCAGTACATCGCGTTCACGGATTGCATCAAATCCGTTACGGAATTTCTCGTTGTCGAACCAGATGTGGCGCAGACGTGGCAGCGGTTTATTTACCAGGTTGGCTTTGCCAACGTTGGGGAAGTTAATAAAGTCTTTGAAGTTATGGTAACGCCCGCCTGGCACAATCGAATCGTAGCGAGAAATCGTCAGTTTTTCACGCAGTACCTCAACCAGCGCATTGGGCATGTCGCGCTGATAGACGAAGCGTACAGGCTCTGCGGTCAGACGCTGTTTCAGGCTGGATGACATCAGCTCCATCAGGCTCGATTCCATCTCGTGCACCAAATCGTATTCAGCGTCACGGGTCATTTTCATCGAATAGGCGTTCAGTGCATCGTAATCAAAGAATCCTTTGAAAATGTCGTCAAGGCAGTAACGTAAGATGTTGTCCAGGAGGATCATCGGTTTGCGACGGCGCGGGGTTTCCGGCGGCAGATTCACAAAACGGGGAACCTTATCAGAAGGGATTTCCAGCAGCGCGTAGCGGATTGTATCGCCACGGATAATTTCCACCGCCAGATAGGTGTAGTCATCTTTCAGAAACTGAACTAAATCCGTCTCGCGATTAATCAGAATCGGCGTAATGTGCTGGCGGAGATATTGCTTGAAGTAATGGCGTAACCAGCTCTGTTGATTGGCCGACAGCTGACGTTCGTTGATGAGGAAAATCTGATTGCGCGCCATCTCCAGCAACAACTCGTTGTACAGTCCGTCAAATTCCTGATCGGCTTTTAATACGCGAGCCTGGATTTTGCCCAACAGATGGCGGGAGTGAGAGTTTGAACCCTGTTCTTCGCTAATAATGATTCGGCGCTTCAGTTCGGCAAAGCGAACCTTGTAAAATTCGTCGAGGTTGTTGGAATAGATGCCTAAGAAACGCATCCGTTCGATCAACGGGTTTGATTTATCAGCAGCTTCCTGGAGTACGCGTTCGTTGAACGCTAACCAACTGAGTTCTTTCTCTATGTATAGCTTTTCCTGACCCATTACCACTTTTACTCCGTTTCATTCACGGGACACTACCGATTTATTATGGCGAGCATTGCTCTCAGATGTCCAACTGTGCCAGAAAAATATGACAATAAACCGTCTGATAGCAAAGAGAAAGGGGGAGCATATATGAATACCGGAGATGTTAACCGGAAAAGGTATTTATGCCTGTAGACCGGAGGGTGAGATCCGGTTTACAGGTTTTTTTATTATTCGTCGGCGGCGTAGCCTTGTGGCGGCAGACGAACGCCGTCCAGCCATGCAGCGTTTTCACGCATCTTCAGTCGACCATCGGTAAACCAGCTTACCACCAGCGGATAAATGGTGTGCTCCTGGGCCTGAACCCGTGCCGTGACATCATCTTCGCTGTCGCCTTCAAATACCGGAACCTTGGCCTGGAGAATAACCGGTCCACCGTCCAGTTCATCGGTGACGAAGTGGACGGAGGTTCCATGCTCTTCATCGCCATTTTCCAGCACCTGACGGTGCGTGTGCAGGCCTGGATACTTCGGCAATAAAGACGGGTGGATATTCAGCAATCGTTCAGAATAGTGTGCGACAAACGCCGGGCTGAGGATGCGCATATAACCGGCCAGCACCACCACATCGGGTGCCCAGGCGTCAATCTCTTGCATCAGTTGGCGGTCGAAGGCTTCGCGACTGGCAAACTGGGCGGCTTCCAGCGAGTACGCCGGAATATTCGCTTCGCGTGCGCGTTCAAGGCCGAACGCATCGGCCTTGTTACTGAATACTGCACGTATGGTGCCATTGATTTTTTTCTGTTCGCAGGCGTCAATTATCGCCTGCAAATTGCTTCCGTTGCCGGAAATGAGCACCACAATGTTTTTCATTCAATAACCACACGCTGTTCGGAATCAGAAGCTTTGATGATACCGATTTTCCATGCGTTTTCACCTTTCTCATTGAGCAAAGCCAGGGCTTTGTCCACTTCCGGAGCTGGCAGGGCGATAACCATGCCTACGCCGCAGTTAAAGGTGCGATACATCTCATGCTGGCTAACGTTACCCGCCGTTTGCAGCCAGTTGAAGACGGCTGGCCATTGCCATGAAGATTCGTCGATCACGGCCTGCGTGTTGTCTGGCAGAACGCGTGGAATATTTTCCCAGAAACCGCCGCCGGTCAGATGGGCAATGGCATGCACATCAACCTTCTCGATCAGTTCCAGAATGGATTTTACGTAAATGCGGGTCGGGGCCAGCAAGTGATCGGCCAGCGACTTGCCTTCGAGCTCGGTGGTTTCCGGGTCACAACCGCTGACTTCAACAATTTTACGCACCAGAGAGTAGCCGTTGGAATGCGGACCGCTGGAGCCGAGCGCAATCAGTACGTCGCCGTCAGCCACTTTAGAACCGTCGATAATTTCTGATTTTTCGACGACGCCAACACAGAAGCCCGCCACATCGTAATCTTCGCCGTGGTACATCCCCGGCATTTCTGCCGTTTCCCCGCCGACCAGTGCACAGCCAGACTGCAGACAACCTTCGGCAATCCCGTTAATGACGCTGGCTGCGGTATCTACATCCAGTTTGCCGGTCGCATAGTAGTCGAGGAAAAACAGCGGCTCAGCACCCTGAACGACAAGATCGTTCACGCACATAGCGACAAGGTCAATACCGATAGTGTCGTGACGTTTCAGATCCATTGCCAGACGCAGTTTTGTGCCAACGCCATCAGTGCCGGAAACCAGTACCGGTTCACGATATTTTTGCGGCAATGCGCACAGCGCACCGAAGCCACCCAGACCACCCATAACTTCCGGACGACGCGTTTTCTTTACTACGCCTTTGATTCGATCAACCAGAGCATTACCTGCATCAATATCAACACCGGCATCTTTGTAGCTAAGAGAGGTTTTATCGGTCACTGCCTGCTTCCCCACATGTTTACTTGCAGTAAAAGTTAAATTCGGCGCAATTCTAACAGGGAAAGCAAACGTTTGCGAGCCTGCTCTGCATCAAGTTTTATCTGCTGATTTTTTCAGCATTTTACAATCATTTATCTATTTGTTTGAACTGCGCCACGAAAATGAAACCGGGTACAGTCTTGTGCTTGAAACCTGCCAGCCGAATGCACAGTATCGTACTGAAACCGGTTTCTGTTTTCTGTTACGAACCTCATTTATACCCTAAATAATTCGAGTTGCAGGAAGGCGGCGACGCAGCGAATCTCCAGGAGCGTACATAAGTACGTAACTGGAGTGAGCGAGAAAAGCCAACGCACATGCAGCTTGAAGTATGACGGGTATAGAGCGTTTTGCGCAGACTCATCACGATAGGGGAAGGGGATGTCAGGATTTAAAGCAGATTTCATGTGGGGTGGCGCTGTCGCTGCTCATCAACTGGAAGGTGGCTGGCAGGAGGGCGGTAAAGGAATTAGCGTTGCCGATGTCATGACGGCGGGGGCGCATGGTGTGGCGCGTGAAATTACTGACGGTGTCATTGCCGGTAAAAATTACCCTAACCACGATGCCATCGATTTTTATCATCGCTATAAAGACGACATAAAGCTGTTTGCCGAAATGGGGTTTAAATGTTTTCGTACTTCTATTGCCTGGACGCGGATTTTTCCCTTAGGCGACGAAGCGCAACCCAACGAAGCTGGCCTGCAGTTCTATGATGATCTGTTCGACGAATGTCTGAAATATGGCATTGAGCCGGTGATTACGTTGTCGCACTTCGAGATGCCCTACTATCTGGTGACGGAATATGGCGGCTGGCGCAACCGTAAGCTGATCGACTTTTTTGTCCGTTTTGCCCGGGTGGTTTTCACTCGTTACCAGCACAAAGTGAAGTACTGGATGACGTTTAATGAGATTAACAATCAGGCAAATTATCACGAAGACTTCGCGCCCTTTACTAACTCTGGTCTGAAATACCTGCCCGGTGAAGATCGCGAACCGGTCATGTACCAGGCGGCGCACTATGAGCTGGTAGCGAGCGCGCTGGCAGTAAAGGCCGCACGTGAGATAAATCCGGCGCTGCAAATTGGTTGCATGATTGCGATGTGCCCAATTTATCCGCTGACCTGTGCGCCGAATGACATGATGATGGCGATGAACGCCATGCACCGCCGCTACTGGTTCACTGACGTACACGTGCGCGGCAAGTATCCGCAGCATCTGATGAACTATTTCGAACGCCGTGGCTTTTTACTTGATATCACCGAGGAAGATCGCCAGGTACTGACTGAAGGCTGCGTTGATTACATTGGCTTTAGTTATTATATGTCTTTCGCGACGCAGGCTACGGCAGATAATCCACAGCTGGATTACGATGAGTCGAAAAGCCTGGTTTCTAACCCGTACGTGCAGAAGTCGGACTGGGGCTGGCAGATTGATCCGGTCGGTTTGCGCTATTCCCTGAACTGGTTCTGGGATCACTATCAACTGCCGCTGTTTATTGTAGAAAACGGCTTTGGTGCGATTGACGTGCAGCAGGCCGACGGCTCGGTGGATGATTCCTATCGTATTGACTATATGGCCGCGCATATCCGCGAAATGAAAAAAGCGGTGGTGGAAGATGGCGTGGATCTGATGGGCTATACCCCGTGGGGCTGTATTGATTTAGTCTCGGCCGGGACGGGGGAGATGAAAAAACGCTACGGTTTTATCTATGTTGATAAAAATAATGACGGGAGTGGGACATTAGCACGCTCGCCGAAGAAATCTTTTTCCTGGTATCGAAACGTCATCCAGAGCAACGCTGAAAATATTTAAAATTCATAGTGTTGACAATAAGCCCCGACCTCAAAGCGGGGCTTGTTTTATACTCATCATCCGGACGCAAACGATTTTGGTTGATCCATATCAAGCGTATGCAGTGTTGCGCCAGAGACGAAAAGCGGTATAATCCGGCGATTTTTTTTGTGGTTGCCACTCGTCTGAGGAAAGGAGAAGAGTATGAAGATCGTGGAAGTCAAACACCCACTCGTCAAACACAAGCTGGGACTGATGCGTGAAAACGACATCAGCACTAAACGCTTTCGTGAACTCGCCTCGGAAGTTGGCAGCCTGCTGACTTATGAAGCAACCGCTGGTCTGGAAACCGAAAAGGTGACCATTGAAGGCTGGAATGGTCCGGTTGAAGTTGACCAAATCAAAGGTAAAAAAATCACCGTTGTGCCAATTCTGCGTGCGGGCCTGGGCATGATGGAAGGCGTACTGGAAAACGTTCCAAGCGCGCGTATCAGCGTGGTAGGTATGTACCGCAATGAAGAGACGCTGGAGCCGGTTCCATACTTCCAGAAGCTGGTTTCTAACATTGATGAGCGTATGGCGCTGATCGTTGACCCGATGCTGGCAACCGGCGGTTCGGTTATCGCTACCATCGACCTGCTGAAAAAAGCAGGCTGCAGCAGCATTAAAGTACTGGTACTGGTTGCCGCGCCGGAAGGTATCGCGGCGCTGGAAAAAGCGCACCCGGATGTCGAGCTGTACACCGCCTCCATCGATCAGGGACTGAACGAGCACGGATACATTATTCCTGGGCTCGGCGATGCCGGCGATAAGATTTTTGGTACCAAGTAAATGAATAAATAAAAAGAAGCCGACTTTAAGAGTCGGCTTTTTTTTGAATAAAACAACCCAATCGCTAATAACAAACAACACTCAGAGGAAAACACTATGACGCGCCGTGCTATCGGGGTGAGTGAAAGACCGCCGCTTTTACAGACAATCCCGCTTAGTTTGCAGCACCTGTTCGCCATGTTTGGCGCAACGGTACTGGTGCCAGTCCTGTTTCATATCAACCCTGCTACCGTTCTGCTGTTTAACGGCATTGGTACGTTACTGTATCTCTTTATTTGTAAAGGTAAAATTCCGGCTTACCTCGGTTCCAGTTTCGCGTTTATTTCCCCGGTTCTGCTGCTGCTGCCGCTAGGGTATGAAGTGGCGCTGGGCGGTTTCATTATGTGTGGCATCCTTTTCTGCCTGGTTTCATTCATTGTTAAGAAAGCCGGTACTGGCTGGCTGGATGTAATGTTCCCGCCTGCGGCTATGGGCGCAATCGTTGCCGTCATCGGTCTGGAGCTGGCAGGGGTCGCTGCGGGCATGGCGGGATTACTGCCTGCTGAAGGACAAGCGCCAGACTCAACAACCATCATCATCTCAATGGTGACGCTGGCGGTGACGGTATTTGGTTCCGTACTGTTCCGTGGCTTTATGGCGATTATCCCGATTTTGATTGGGGTGCTGGCCGGTTACGCGCTCTCCTTCGTGATGGGCGTCGTGGACACCACGCCGATAGCGCAGGCTCACTGGTTTGCTCTGCCAACGTTTTACACACCGCGCTTTGAATGGGTCGCTATTCTGACCATTCTGCCTGCGGCGCTGGTGGTTATTGCTGAACACGTCGGGCACCTGGTGGTAACGGCGAATATCGTAAAAAAAGATTTGATTCGCGATCCAGGCTTGCATCGTTCTATGTTTGCTAACGGCTTGTCGACGGTGATCTCCGGCTTCTTCGGTTCTACGCCGAACACCACGTACGGCGAGAACATCGGCGTTATGGCGATTACCCGCGTTTACAGTACCTGGGTTATTGGTGGCGCGGCGATTTTCGCCATTCTGCTCTCTTGCGTGGGTAAACTGGCTGCGGCGATCCAAATCATTCCACTGCCGGTCATGGGCGGCGTATCTCTGCTGCTGTACGGCGTGATTGGTGCTTCCGGTATTCGCGTGCTAATCGAGTCAAAAGTTGATTACAACAAAGCACAGAACCTGATCCTGACCTCGGTTATTTTGATCATCGGCGTCAGCGGCGCGAAAGTTCACATCGGTGCTGCTGAGCTGAAAGGCATGGCGCTGGCGACTATTGTGGGTGTCTGTCTGAGCCTGATTTTCAAAGTTATCAGCCTGCTGCGTCCGGAAGAAGTGGTGCTTGACGCCAAAGATGCCGACACTGAGCAACAGTAAACCTTTGACCGGGCGGCGACGCTGCCCGGTTCTATCGCGACGCATTTCTGTGTTAAACTCAACGCGATTTTATGAAATCCTGGGTTGAGGTATCTCTGAACACACCGGCACAGCTCTCTTTGCCACTTTATCTGCCTGACGACGAAACTTTCGCAAGTTTCTGGCCGGGGGATAACTCCTCTTTACTGGCTGCACTGCAAAATGTGCTGCGTCAGGAACATAGCGGGTATATTTATCTTTGGTCGCGTGAAGGCGCTGGCCGTAGCCATTTGCTGCATGCAGCCTGTGCGGAACTGTCTGCGCGGGGCGATGCGGTAGGCTATGTGCCGCTTGATAAGCGCACCTGGTTCGTCCCCGAGGTGCTTGACGGTATGGAGCATTTGTCGCTGGTCTGCATCGACAACATCGAATGCGTGGCCGGCGATTCGCTATGGGAAATGGCGATCTTCGATCTCTACAATCGCATCCTGGAGTCGGGGAAAACTCGGCTGCTGATCACCGGTGATCGCCCGCCAAGGCAGCTCAATTTGGGGCTGCCAGATCTCGCTTCGCGCCTGGACTGGGGGCAAATCTATAAGCTACAGCCGCTTTCTGATGAAGATAAACTGCAGGCGTTGCAATTACGCGCCAGGCTACGTGGGTTTGAACTGCCGGAAGATGTGGGACGCTTTCTGCTTAAGCGTCTGGATCGGGAAATGCGTACGCTGTTTATGACGTTGGATCAACTTGATCATGCATCAATCACCGCCCAGCGTAAGCTGACCATTCCGTTCGTAAAAGAGATACTGAAGCTGTAAGCGCCGCAGCCAAAAGACTGCGGCAGGTTTCAGGTTAACCGACGATTTCCAGTACCTGCTCCGGGGGACGTCCAATTCGCGCCTGGCCTTTGGCAACCACAATGGGGCGCTCCATCAGTTTCGGGTTTTCTACCATTGCCTGAATCAGCGCATCTTCACTCAGGTTTTTGTCCGCCAGGTTAAGTGACTTATAGAGATCTTCTTTCTGGCGCATCAGCTCACGCGCGCTGGACATGCCCAGCATCTGCAGAAGTTCACGCAGGGTCGCGGGGTCAGCCGGGGTTTCCAGATATAGCACCACTTCCGGATCCACGCCGTTGGACTTCAGTAATTCCAGTGTTTCACGGCTCTTGGAGCAGCGTGGGTTATGGTAGATTTTAATCGCGTCGGACATTTTTCTTTCCTGTTACATCTTGGTGTACGGTTTAAAGCGTTCTTGCAGCTGGCGTAGCTGGTCGATACGGGCATCGTATCTGGCCTGTTGTTGACTGCCCAGTTTCACCTGGGAACTTGCGCTGCTGAGCATCGAAATCGCCTGATCCAGACGTCCGGCGAGGGCATACCCTTCCGCGCGCGCCGCCAGCTCCTGATCGCGGTTGTTCAGGCTAGCTTCCGTTTGCGCTAACAGATCCCAACCGTTAGGGTCATCCTTATGGTTAAATGTATAGCGATTCAGGATGGTTGCCGCTTCTTTGGCTTGTCCGCCCTGTAGATACGCATTCGCCAGGTTAAGCTGCAGTACCGGGTTGGTTCGCAGGTCACGGGCGTTTTTCAGCCGGTTAATGGCGTCGCTGGTTTTCTTCTGGCCGAGATCGATATCCGTTGCCAGGTCGAGATACCAGGCATTGTTTGCATCCGCCGCCAGCAGCGGTTGCAGCGCTTTACGCGCCTCGTCATATTTGCTGGCTTCCATCGCCTGCAATGCACGCCCATACTGGGCGGCACGTTGTTCACGTACGTTGCCTTTCGACCAGTTACTCAGCAGGTCATCGGTCAACTGGTTACGACCCGAGTTGTACATGCCCAATGTTCGCGCCTTAGCAAGATAAAAATCTTCCGATGATTGGACGACAACCGGACGCATCTGGTTGGCGCGGTTACGGGCATCCGCCAGACGGCTTTCAGGCAGGGGGTGAGTCAGCAAAATTTCCGGCGGACGCGAAGAGTAACGGGCCTGATCGAGCAGTTTTTCGAGGAACGTTGGCATGGCCTGGGGATCAAAGCCCGAACGTTGCAGTACCTGAATACCGATACGGTCTGCTTCCTGTTCATTTTGTTGCGTAAAGCTAATCATACCCTGACGTGTACCTGCCAGCGTACCGGTCAGCGCAGCCATACCCGCCTGCGGGCTGGCCATCGCCAATAAAATTGAACCTAACGCTCCAACCCACGTTAACGGCGCGCTGCGTTTCTGATCTTCCATTGCACGTGCCAGGTGGCGCTGAGTGACATGGGAGATTTCGTGCGCCATGACCGATGCTAACTGGCTTTCGTTATCGGAATAGCGGAATAGTGCGGAGTGCAGGACAACGTTGCCGCCAAAGAAAGCAAAGGCGTTGATTTCATCGTTGTTAATCAAAAAGAAGGTGAAGGGCGTTTTTACCGAGTCGGCGTGCGAGACCAGACGCATACCCAGAGAATTAATGTATTGGGTCAGCAACGGATCGTTAATTAATGGCGCACTACCGCGCAGCTGGCGTACGTAATAATCGCCCATCTGCATTTCCTGTCCTATGGAAAGCGTACTCCCTGCCGAGGTTCCCATATCAGGCAGGGTGTCCGCGGTGTCTGCAAATGCGGGCGCGACCTGACCGATAGTCAGTGCGGCAATGAGGGTAGCAACCAGGTTTTTTTTCAACTGCCTGAACATAACCTCTGTCCTGTATTCTTTTTTGAGATAGCCATTTGACCAATGCCGTGAAGTATCGTTCACACTCCGCAAGCTTAGGGAGTGTAACTGCGAAACCTGACGATGAACACCCAGGAAAAATGTCTTTTCACTTTGCGTAATCAGCCATAAAAAGCGAAGTCTTTTTTGTGACATTTCGATACAATTCGGGATCGCAATCCCGCTATTGGGTTCATGGAAGGGTTTTATGCTCGAAATGTTGATGCAATGGTATCGTCGCCGCTTTAGCGACCCCGAAGCCATTGCCCTGCTGATTATTCTGGTTGCCGGTTTTGGCATCCTGTTCTTCTTTAGCGGTCTTCTGGCGCCGCTACTGGTCGCCATAGTGCTGGCGTATCTGCTTGAGTGGCCAACGGTGCGGCTGGAGCATATTGGTTGTTCACGACGTTGGGCGACATCGATTGTACTTATTCTGTTTGTCGGTATTTTGCTGCTGATGGCGTTTGTGGTGATGCCCGTTGCGTGGCAGCAGGGGATCTACCTGATCCGCGATATGCCCGGCATGCTCAATAAACTGTCTGATTTTGCCGCTACCTTGCCGCGGCGTTATCCGGCGTTGATGGATGCGGGCATTATTGATGCGATGGCGGAGAATATGCGCTCGCGAATGCTCACCATGGGCGATTCGGTGGTGAAATATTCGCTGGCTTCACTGGTCGGTTTACTAACGCTGGCGGTCTATCTGGTGCTTGTCCCGTTGATGGTGTTCTTCCTGATCAAAGATAAAGGACAAATGCTGAACGCCGTGCGCCGGGTGCTGCCGCGTAATCGCGGGCTGGCGGGGCAGGTGTGGAAAGAGATGAACCAGCAAATCACCAACTATATCCGCGGCAAGGTGTTGGAAATGGTGGTGGTCGGCGTAGCGACCTGGCTCGGCTTCCTGATGTTTGGCCTCAACTATTCGCTGCTGCTGGCGGTGCTGGTCGGATTTTCCGTGCTGATCCCGTATATCGGTGCTTTTGTGGTGACGATTCCGGTGGTCGGTGTGGCGTTGTTCCAGTTCGGGCTTGGTACCGAGTTCTGGAGCTGTTTTGCCGTGTACCTGATTATCCAGGCGCTGGACGGTAATTTGCTGGTGCCGGTGCTGTTCTCTGAAGCGGTAAATTTGCATCCGCTGGTCATTATTCTCTCAGTCGTGATATTCGGCGGCCTGTGGGGCTTTTGGGGCGTATTCTTTGCGATCCCACTGGCGACGTTAATCAAAGCGGTAATGCATGCCTGGCCGGATGGTCAGGCCGTTGACGAACCCTAATCGGCAAGTACCGGCGGCGCAACGTCGCCGGAACTGAACTTGTCTGACCTCTATCCACTCTTTCTGAATAATCTCCTCTGGTGTCGTTTTTCTCCGTGTTTGCCTTTAACTTGACCAACGTGATGTCTTTTCGTCACGCAAGGAATAAGACCAACAGGAGAACAACATGGGTCATAACACACACACGCAGCAAAAAGTGGGATGGGGCGGTTATCTCGCTTTTTTTATTACAATTGTGCTTTTTTCCGGCATGTTTGCGAAAAGTACCGAATGGTGGCGAGTCTTTGACTTCACCATCCTCAATGGCGCGTTTGGGCAGATCAATGCCGCAGGCGATACGGCAGTCTCTTTTCGCGGAGCAGGGGGAATGGGAGCAAAAGACGGCTTCTTATTCGCACTTGAGCTGGCACCTTCCGTCATTCTTTCTCTCGGCATAATCTCCGTCACTGAAGGGCTGGGCGGTTTGCGCGCGGCGCAACAGTTAATGACGCCTGCCCTGCGCCCGTTACTCGGTATTCCTGGTATTTGCTCGCTGGCGCTGATTGCGAATTTGCAAAATACCGATGCTGCGGCAGGGATGACCAAAGAGATGGCGGAAGAGGGAATTATTACTGAACAGGAACGCGCTATTTTTGCCTGCTGGCAAACCAGCGGCAGCGCGTGTATTACCAACTATTTTTCCTCGGGTGCCGCGCTGTTTACCATGGTGACCGTGCCGGTGATTACGCCGCTGGCGGTGATCCTTGTCTTCAAATTTGTGGGAGCGAATCTGCTGCGTCTGTGGATCGCGCAGCTTGAAAATCGCCGTCTGCAGCGGGAGGTCTGAGATGACAACGCAGGTACGTAAAAACGTCATGGATATGTTTATCGATGGCGCACGGCGCGGGTTTACTATTGCAACTACCAGCCTGTTACCAAACGTGGTGATGGCGTTTGTGATTATTCAGGCGTTGAAGGTGACGGGGTTGCTCGAGATTGTCGGGCGGGTGTGCGAACCGGTTATGGCGCTGTGGGGGTTACCGGGGGAATCTGCCACCGTGCTGCTGGCGGCGGTGATGAGTATGGGAGGCGGTGTCGGCGTTTGCGCCAGTCTGGTTGTCGCTGGTACGCTTTCGGGACATGATGCGACTGTATTGCTACCGGCTATCTACCTGATGGGCAATCCGGTGCAAAATGTGGGACGCTGTCTGGGGACTGCGGGGGTCCATCCTCGTTATTATCCACTGATTATTGCGGTATGCGTCATTAATGCGCTGCTCTCTATTTGGGTTATGCAGGTAATTGCCTGACAAGGAAGGTTATGAACTGTTCAATTCTTAATTTGACGTTGTTCCTGCAGGGACATGTGTACGCGCCGGAAGATTTAGGACGCCAGGATATTCTGGTCTCTGGTACTAAAATTGTTGCCATCGCGCCGTCGATTTCTCCTGAAGACTTTCCCGGTTGCAAGTGCATCCATCTTGATGGTGCGATTGTGTGCCCGGGGTTTATTGATCAGCACGTCCACCTGATTGGCGGCGGCGGGGAAGCGGGGCCGCACACGCGTACGCCGGAAGTGCGCTTGTCACGACTGGTGGAAGCTGGCGTCACTTCGGTGGTGGGATTGCTGGGTACCGATGGCATCACCCGTCACCCGGAATCGCTGCTGGCGAAAACCCGCGCGCTGGAGTTGGAAGGTATCAGCGCATGGATGCTGACCGGGGCCTATTCTCTGCCATCGCCGACCATCACCGGCAGTATCGATCGCGACGTGGCGCTGATCGATAAAGTCATTGGCGTGAAATGCGCGGTTTCTGATCATCGTTCCTCCGCCCCGGACACCTCGGCGCTGGCGAACATGGCGGCGCAGTCACGCGTTGGCGGATTGTTAGGGCGCAAGCCGGGGATCAGTGTTTTCCACATGGGTGACAGCCCGCGCATGCTGGAGCCGTTGTACGACATCCTCGAGTGCTGTGATGTTCCGATTACCAAGCTGTTGCCGACACACGTTAACCGTGCGGAACCGTTGTTCCAGGCGGCGTTGGAGTATGCCTGCCAGGGCGGATTTATCGATATTACCAGCAGCATTGATGAGCCTGTCGATCCGGCCATGGCCATTGCTACGGCACTGCGCCAGAATGTGCCGCTGTCACGCATTACCCTGAGTTCGGACGGCAACGGTAGTCAGCCGGAATTTGATGCATTGGGTAATCTCACCGGCATTGGTGTCGCAGGGTTTGAATCTCTGGCTGAAACGGTGCGTCAGTTAGTGAAGGTGCATGCCGTGCCGCTGGAACAGGCGCTGTGTCCGCTGACGCGTACGGTCGCAGAATTTTTGGGTCTCGAACATAAGGGGCGTCTGGCGGCGGGATGCGATGCAGACATTCTGGTGCTTAACGATGCGCTGGAGGTTAATCACCTGTGGGCGAAGGGAAAAGTCGTGGTCAGAGAGAAGAAAGCCTGCGTAAAAGGGACGTTTGAATAAACGCTTTTTCCGGCCTATGGGGGGGCGGATCCAGGCCTGATAAGACGCGTAGTGTCGCCATCAGACCTGGATCGGTAAAACGTAAATCAGGCGTTCTCTTTCAGCCAGTTCAGTACCACGTCGTGGTGATTGCTGGTTTTGAAGTCATCGAACACGTGCTCAATTTTGCCTTCGGCATCAATCAGGAAACTGATGCGATGGATGCCATCGTAGGTTTTGCCCATAAATGACTTCTCACCCCAGACGCCGAACTGCTCGCAAACCTGATGATCTTCGTCGGACAGAAGCGTGAAGTTGAGGACTTCTTTTTCCGCAAAACGGGAAAGTTTCTCCGATTTATCGGTGCTGATTCCCAGTACTTCAACGCCTGCTTTTTTTAACTCATCCATGTTATCGCGCAGGCCGCAGGCCTGGACGGTACAGCCGGGTGTCATGGCTTTCGGGTAAAAATAAACCAGAACACGCTGTCCCTGGAAGTCGGTTAAATTTACTTGTTCTCCGTCTTGATCCGGCAAGCTAAATTTCGGTGCGATATCACCGGCTTTCAGTGGGTTCATTACTTAACTCCATCCTGTTCATCATGCTGTGAGTAATTGACGACGTTAATACTGCCTTGCGCATTGAGTTCTGTACAGAGTGCTTTAAAGGCATCTTCAATATTTGCCGCATCATGTGACGCAGGACTATGTGCGGTAATTTGAATAAACAACTGCGCCGCCTTTCCGTTTTCCGCCGGTTGTGTGCGTGACACCAGTTCTGCAATATTCATTTGGTGGCTGTCGAACAGGGCGGTGAAGCGTTCAATTAAATGCGGAGAATCGGGAACATCGACCTGCACCCATACCGTGGCAGGCATTGCCGGACGGGGACGCGCGGTCGTGCGTTTCATCACAATCAGTAAATCCAGCTCTGCGCCTTTCAACGGCAAGGTTGATTCAATCAGGGTGATGGCATTCCAGGTGCCAGACAACAGCATGATAAACGTGAACTCGTCACCCAGCATGGCCAGTCGGCTGTCTTCGATATTACAGCCGCAACTGCTGACATGACGAGTGATGGTGTTCACAATTCCCGGGCGGTCGGCACCCAGCGCAGTAATGACCAGATAGTGTTGCGATGACGAAGTCAAACCTGTTCTTCCTTTGAGCGGTGAGGTAATCATAAGGAAAGCATAAAAAAAACATGCATACAACAATCAGAACGGCTCTGGTCGCTTGCTTTTATTGCCGTACCAAACGTACCATTGAGACACTTGTTTGCACAGAGGATGGCCCATGTTCACGGGAAGTATTGTCGCGCTTGTTACGCCGATGGATGAGAAAGGTAAAGTCTGCCGGTCGAGCCTGAAAAAACTGATTGATTATCATGTCGCCAGCGGCACCTCGGCGATCGTTTCGGTTGGCACCACTGGTGAGTCGGCCACCCTGAGTCATGATGAACATGGCGATGTGGTGATGATGACCCTGGAGCTGGCTGACGGGCGTATTCCGGTCATTGCCGGAACCGGCGCCAATGCGACCGCGGAAGCCATTAGTCTGACGCAGCGTTTCAACGACAGCGGAGTTGTCGGCTGCCTGACGGTGACGCCTTACTACAACCGCCCAACCCAGGAAGGTTTGTTCCAGCATTTCAAAGCCATCGCTGAACATACTGACCTGCCGCAAATTCTGTATAATGTGCCGTCCCGTACCGGCTGCGATATGCTGCCGGAAACCGTAGGTCGTCTGGCGAAAGTAAAAAATATTATCGCTATTAAAGAGGCCACGGGGAACTTAAGTCGCGTTCACCAGATCAAAGAGCTGGTTTCAGACGACTTTATTCTGCTTAGCGGTGATGACGCGACCGGACTGGATTTCATGCAGCTCGGTGGTCATGGCGTGATTTCCGTAACGTCTAACGTTGCGGCGCGCGATATGGCTGAAATGTGCAAACTGGCGGCGGCTGGTCATTTTGCTGAAGCACGGGTGATTAACCAGCGTCTGATGCCGTTACACAACAAACTATTTGTCGAACCCAATCCTATCCCCGTGAAATGGGCATGTAAGGAGTTGGGACTTGTGGCGACCGATACGCTGCGTCTGCCGATGACGCCAATCACGGACAATGCTCGTGAAATCGTCAAAGCGGCGCTTAAGCATGCCGGTTTGCTGTAAAGTTTAGGGAGA
Organism: Citrobacter meridianamericanus; assembly: GCF_041320245.1. Classification (NCBI taxonomy): domain Bacteria; kingdom Pseudomonadati; phylum Pseudomonadota; class Gammaproteobacteria; order Enterobacterales; family Enterobacteriaceae; genus Citrobacter; species Citrobacter meridianamericanus. The sequence continues at coordinate 1,576,525 of NZ_CP101036.1, forward strand.
TTTGATGGCTTACTCAGTACAAAAGTCGCGCCTGGCCAAGGTTGCGGGTGTTTCGCTTGTTATGTTGCTCGCGGCCTGTAGTTCTGACTCGCGTTATAAGCGCCAGGTGAGCGGTGATGAATCCTATCTGGAGGCCACACCGCTTGCTGAGCTTCATGCTCCAGCTGGAATGATTCTGCCGGTGATGTCGGGTGATTATAATATCCCGGTAACCAACGGCAGCGGTGCCGTGGGTAAGGCACTGGATATTCGTCCACCGGCTCAGCCGTTAGCGTTAGTCACCGGTGCTCGCACGCAAATCGCAGGCGATACCTCAACGTTGCTGGTTGAAAATGGTCGTGGTAACACGCTGTGGCCGCAGGTTGTGAGTGTCATTCAGTCTAAAAACTACACAATCGCCAAACGTGATGATGCCAGCCAGACGTTAACCACCGACTGGGTCGACTGGAACCGTCTGGATGAAGACGAGCAGTACCGTGGGCGTTATCAAATCTCGGTTAAACCGCAGGGCTATCAGCAAGCGATAACGGTGAAACTGATTAACCTTGAGCAGGCGGGCAAACCCGTTGCCGATGCGGCATCAATGCAGCGTTACAGCGCTGAGATGATGAACGTTATCTCTGCTGGTCTGGACAAGAACGCCAACGACGCCGCGAATGCTGCGCAGAACCGCTCTGCAGCCACCATGGATGTTCAGAGCGCCGCCGATGACACCGGTTTACCTATGCTGGTGGTACGCGGACCGTTCAACGTGGTGTGGCAGCGTCTGCCGGCAGCGCTTGAGAAAGTGGGGATGAAAGTGACCGACAGCACCCGTTCTCAGGGCAGCATCGCCGTGACCTACAAACCACTGTCTGATAGCAGCTGGCAGGAGCTGGGCGCAAGCGATCCGGGGTTGGTATCCGGCGACTATAAACTGCAGGTCGGTGATTTAGACAACCGTAGTAGCTTGCAGTTTATCGATCCGAAGGGGCATACCCTGACGCAAAGCCAGAACGACGCGCTGGTCGCAGTCTTCCAGGCAGCGTTCAGTAAGTAAAAATGAAGGGCTGGAGTTATCCAGCCCTTTTTTTCTGATATGATACGCAAACGTGTGCGTCGGCAGAAAAACGCAATATTTATCGTTAATTCACACCCAGGAGTAATAAAGATGCAAAAGCAAGCTGAGTTGTATCGTGGTAAAGCGAAGACCGTATACAGCACGGAAAACCCGGACCTGTTGGTGCTCGAATTCCGCAATGATACGTCAGCAGGGGATGGCGCGCGCATTGAACAGTTTGACCGTAAAGGCATGGTGAACAACAAGTTCAACCATTTCATTATGACTAAACTGCAAGAAGCGGGCATTCCTACCCAGATGGAGCGACTGCTTTCTGATACCGAATGTCTGGTGAAAAAACTGGAGATGGTACCGGTTGAATGTGTGGTACGTAACCGCGCGGCAGGCTCACTGGTTAAGCGTTTAGGCGTTGAGGAAGGTATTGAACTGAATCCACCGCTGTTTGATCTGTTCCTGAAAAACGATGCTATGCACGATCCAATGATTAACGATTCCTATTGCGAAACCTTTGGTTGGGTGAGCAAAGAGAATCTGGCGCGTATGAAAGAGCTGACCTACAAAGCCAACGACGTGCTGAAAAAGATGTTTGATGATGCAGGTCTGATTCTGGTCGACTTCAAACTTGAGTTTGGTTTGTATAAAGGCGAAGTGGTCCTGGGCGATGAATTCTCACCGGACGGTAGCCGTCTGTGGGACAAAGAAACGCTGGATAAAATGGACAAAGATCGCTTCCGCCAGAGCCTTGGCGGCCTGATCGAAGCCTATGAAGCCGTCGCGCATCGTCTGGGTGTGAAGTTAGACTAATCCTCCCCTGAGCCGGCGATCGCTCTCCGGCTCATCAATCCCGCCGATTTTGATTACTGTTTCTTATGGTAATCCTGTTCCGAACCGCCTACGATCATCATCATAATGAATAAAAAAGTTGAGGTGATTATGCGCTGGCAAGGGCGTCGTGAAAGTGACAATGTGGAAGACAGACGAAACAGCTCTGGCGGCGGCCCCTCTATGGGCGGACCAGGTTTTCGTTTACCCAGTGGTAAAGGCGGTATCATCCTGCTGATTGTGGTGCTTGTCGCAGGTTATTATGGCGTGGATCTTACCGGATTAATGACCGGCCAACCTGTATCCCAACAGCAATCTTCACACTCCATCAGTCCCAATGATGATGAAGCGGCAAAATTCACCTCGGTGATTCTGGCCACCACGGAAGATACCTGGGGGCAGCAGTTTGAAAAAATGGGGCGGACCTACCAACAACCAAAGCTGGTCATGTATCGCGGAGCGACGCGGACCGGTTGTGGCGCGGGCCAGTCCGTAATGGGGCCATTTTATTGCCCGGCGGATGGTACGGTGTATATCGACCTCTCATTCTATGACGATATGAAAAACAAGCTGGGCGCCGATGGTGATTTTGCCCAGGGCTATGTTATCGCGCATGAAGTGGGCCACCACGTACAGAAACTGCTGGGTATTGAACCGAAAGTTCGCCAGATGCAGCAGAACGCCTCACAAGCTGAGGTGAACCGTCTTTCCGTACGTATGGAATTGCAGGCGGACTGCTTTGCTGGCGTCTGGGGCCACAGCATGCAGCAGCAGGGCGTGCTGGAGTCCGGCGACCTGGAAGAGGCGCTGAACGCCGCTCAGGCCATTGGCGACGATCGCCTGCAGCAGCAAGGGCAAGGGCGCGTAGTGCCGGACAGCTTTACCCACGGTACTTCCGAACAGCGTTTTACCTGGTTTAAGCGCGGCTTTGACAGCGGCGATCCGGGACAATGTAATACGTTTGGTAAAGGCATTTAAGATACTGGGGCAGGGATGTCTGATAACACAGCGCTGAGCGCGTTAACCGAACAGATGGCTCGTGAGGGGATCCGTCGTCTGCTGATTATCAGTGGCGAGGAAAACTGGTGTCAGGGGCAGGCGTTATCGCTACGCGACATATTACCCGGCGACTGGTTGTGGGTAGGGGCGAATGCCCCTGCTGAACCAAACTGTACGCCACAGGCGCTGCAAACGTTACTGGGGCGTGAGTTTCGTCATGCTGTTTTCGACGCCGGGCAGGGATTTGACGCTGCAGCATTTGCCGCCTTAAGCGGTACGCTGATCGCCGGGAGCTGGCTGGTGTTGCTGACTCCACCGTGGCATACCTGGCACACGCATCCTGATGCGGACTCACTGCGCTGGAGCGACTGCGCAGAACCCGTCCCAACACCGCACTTTATTGAACACCTCAAAAGAGTGATTTCCCGTGACGGGCAGGCTCTGCATTGGCAGCAACATCAGCCCGCTTTGTGTCCGCACTTTCCTGCTCGTGTCGACTGGCACGCGGCAACCGGTGAACCACAGCCTGAACAGGCGATGATTTTAACGCACTTGTTGGATATGTCTTCCGGCGTGGTGGCCATCACAGCTGCGCGTGGTCGGGGTAAGTCCGCGCTGGCAGGACAGCTGATATCACGCATAAACGGGACGGCGATCGTTACCGCGCCCGCGAAAGCAGCAACAGACGTGCTGGCGCAATTTGCCGCAGAGCGTTATCGCTTTATGGCACCAGATGCGCTGTTAAGCAGTACAGCACGTGCAGACTGGCTGATCGTGGATGAAGCTGCTGCGATCCCCGCGCCGCTGCTGCAGCAACTGGTGGCGCGTTTTCCCCGAACGCTGTTAACCACTACGGTACAGGGCTACGAGGGGACCGGCAGGGGCTTTTTGCTCAAATTCTGCGCCCGCTTTCCCAATCTGCGACGCTATGAGTTGCAGCAGCCCGTGCGCTGGGCGCAGGGATGCCCCCTGGAGAAAATCGTCAGCGATGCACTGGTGTTTGACGATGATAACTTCACGCATGTTCCATCGGGGGAGTTGCACTACTCGACATTTGAGCAGCAATCATGGCGTTTTCAACCGGCGCTGCCGCTGGCGGTATATCAGCTGCTTTCCGGGGCGCATTATCGTACCTCACCGCTGGACCTGCGACGCATGATGGACGCGCCGGGGCAGCATTTTCTGCAGGCTTCGGCTGCTGATTCGGTGGCGGGAGCCGTCTGGCTGGTCGATGAAGGGGGATTATCCGCAGAATTAAGCCAGGCCGTCTGGGCCGGATATCGCCGACCCAGAGGCAATCTGGTTGCGCAGTCGCTGGCGGCACACGGTAGTGATCCCTTAGCGGCGACGCTCGTCGGGCGGCGGGTCAGTCGAATCGCGGTTCATCCTGCGCGCCAAAGAGAAGGTATTGGGCAACAGCTGATTATGCAGGCCCGGCACTATTGCTCGCAGTGTGACTATCTGTCCGTCAGTTTTGGTTATACGGCTGAACTATGGGGTTTCTGGCAGCGCTGTGGTTTTGTGCTGGTGCGGATGGGGAACCATCGCGAAGCCAGCAGCGGTTGTTATACCGCCATGGCGTTGCTGCCCATCAGCGAAGCGGGCAAGCGCCTTGCCGGGCGAGAGCATCAGCGTTTGCGTCGGGATGCGGAAATCCTGGCGCAGTGGAACTATGAGCACATCCCGCTTACTCCGCTGAAAGAGACTACGCTTAATGAGGATGACTGGGATGAGCTGGCTGGGTTTGCCTTCGCGCATCGACCACTATTGACATCACTGGGCTGTCTGAGCCGTCTGCTTGAGCACAGCGAGTTACCCCTTCCGGCATTGCGCGGACGTATACAGGCTCAACGCAGCGACACCGAATTATGCCAACAGCTGAAGGTCTCAGGCCGTAAAGCGCTGCTGGTCGTTCAGCGCGCTGAAGCGGCACAGGCCTTAAATCAGCTGGATGCTGAGCGTGCACAGCGGCTACATAATCGCATTATGCAATGGCAATTTTTTCACTAACATCTTCAATTTCCTGGCATGGTCATTGCGGTTAAGCGGCGTAGAATGATTCTCATCAGTTAAGGAGATCGCCATGAAACATGACCATTTTGTTGTTCAAAGTCCCGATAAACCCGCTCAACAGCTATTGCTGCTGTTTCATGGCGTCGGCGATAACCCGGTTGCCATGGGCGAAATTGGCTCCTGGTTTGCGCCGCTGTTTCCGGATGCGCTAATTGTCAGTATTGGCGGGGCAGAGCCTTACGGTACGACTTCCGGACGTCAGTGGTTTTCGGTACAGGGCGTAACGGAAGATAACCGCCAGGCGCGTATTGACGCGATTATGCCGGTATTTATCGAAACCGTTCGTTACTGGCAGAAGCAAAGCGGCGTTTCACCGCAGGCTACCGCGCTGATTGGTTTTTCTCAGGGTTCGATTATGTCGCTTGAGAGCATCAAAGCCGAGCCGGGGCTGGCGTCGCGGGTCATTGCCTTCAATGGTCGCTATGCTACTTTGCCAGAGACGGCAACCACCGCGACGACGGTGCATTTGATTCACGGCGGTGAAGATCGGGTGATTGAGTTATCTCACGCCGTTGCTGCGCAAGAGGCATTAATTGCTGCGGGTGGAGATGTGACACTGGATATCGTCGAAAACCTGGGGCATGCCATTGATGAACGCAGCATGCAGTTTGCACTCGATCATCTGCGTTTTACCGTACCGAAGCATTACTTTGATGAAGCGCTGAGCGGCGGTAAGCCTCATGATGATGATGTGATTGAGATGATTTAATCCGTAGGCCGGATGGCGATATGAAGTCTCCTCCGGCCTGTGTTGGTTTATTTTTTCGGTTGATCCTTGTTCGGCCAATCGTCATCGTCGTCCCATTTATCGTTAAAGTCGCGATGCGGGGGAAGCTCCGGCTTGTTGGCGAGATATTTCTTTGGATCGACGCGCTTGAGATCTTTAATCACGTTAAGCAGCACGCCTACCAGAAACACTAACACTAAAATCCACCAATATTTAGCTAGCCAGTCCATGCATTTTTCCTCTTGCGGGAGTACTCATCAGGCGACGAGTTGCTCCATGATACGTTGATACATACGGGCAAGCAGTTGCAGGTCGGCGGCATTAACACATTCATTTATTTTATGAATAGTGGCGTTGACCGGCCCAAGTTCGACTACCTGTGCCCCCATGCGGGCAATAAAGCGCCCGTCGGACGTCCCGCCTGTAGTCAGTAACTGCGGTTTAATCTCATTATAGTGCTCAATAGCGTTCACTACTGCATCCACCAGTTTACCGCGTTCGGTCAGGAACGGCTGACCGGAAAGCCACCAGTCGACGGTATAACGCAGCTGATGTTTTTCCAGCAGCGCGTGAACCCGTGCTTTAATCATTTCATCGGTCAGTTCTGTGCTGAAACGGAAGTTGAACTGAATAAACAGTTCGCCGGGGATAACGTTGTTGCTGCCGGTACCTGCCTGAATATTGGCAATCTGCATGCTGGTCGCCGGGAAAAATTCGTTCCCCTGGTCCCACTCAATTGCCACCAGTTCGTTGAGCATTGGTGCTGCGCGGTGTACCGGGTTATCGGCCAGATGAGGGTAGGCTACGTGGCCTTGCACGCCGTGAATGGTCAGGTTGCAGGTCAGTGAACCACGACGTCCATTCTTCACCACGTCGCCAACGATTTCGGTGCTGGACGGTTCGCCGACCAGGCAATAATCCAGTCGTTCGTTACGTGCCATTAGCGCTTCAACCACCTTCACGGTGCCGTTTTTGGCGCTGGCTTCTTCGTCTGAAGTTATCAAAAATGCCAGACGACCCTGATGGTTTGGATGCTGGGCGACAAAACGCTCTGCGGCCACGACCATTGCCGCCAGTGAGCCTTTCATATCGGCAGCGCCACGCCCGAATAACATGCCATCGCGAATGGTCGGCTCGAACGGCGGATTGATCCAGCGATCGACATCGCCGGCAGGCACTACGTCAGTATGACCGGCAAACGCCAGGGTTTCACCTGTACCGCGCCATGCCCAAAAATTCTGTGTGTCACCAAAATCCATACGCTCAACGGTAAAACCTACCGCGCGCAGACGTTCAATCATTAACGCCTGGCACCCGGCATCATCCGGGCTCAGAGAAGGACGGCGAATAAGCTGCTGTGTCAGCTCAATAACCGGGCACGACATAGATTACACCTCATTAAAAAACAGAGTATAACTGGATTCACTGAAACCAAGCAGCATAGGCTTACCCGGCGCGCAGAGCAATGGGCGTTTGATAATTGCTGGCATTTCAATCATCAACGCGGCGGCGGAAGCCGCATCGGTGATTTGACTGCGAGTGGATTCATCCAGTTTACGCCAGGTCGTGCCACGCGTATTGAGCAGTGCCTCCCAACCTAACTCGCTGATAAAAGTGTGTAATAGCGCGTTGTCCAGACCATCGACGCGATAATCATGAAAGCGGTAGTCGACCTCATTTTCTTCCAGCCAGCGTCTGGCTTTTTTAATTGTGTCGCAATTCTTAATACCGTAGAGGGTGATCATTTGAATCCTTATTAACTAATTTTGAATATCTATTCTTGTGCTGATGAATGCAGATAATACATATTGTCATTCAGGCGTTATAGAAAAATATAACATTGTTGAGCAATGGTTAATAATAATTCCTGAAAGTTCCAATAATCTGTACTGAACCACAATTCAGAATTTATCTGTTTGCATCAGTCTGTTTTTCCATCAGAATTGGCAAAGTAGTAGATAGTGTATGAATATTTCAAAATATTGCATTAAGTCACATAAAATTTATGGGTATGGCGCATAGTGAATACATAACCCCAAACACGGGAGGATGTAATCACAACCATCGGTTAAATGATCTTCTTTTGATGATGATGTTTTTGTAGAATGCTCATAATAATAAGAGAGGTTGTTATGATTGAACGTGAACTGGGGAACTGGAAAGACTTTATCGAAGTGATGCTTCGTAAATAATTTTCTGGAAGAAATTCATATCCTGCAAGGGATAAAAAAAGGCGACTCAACGTAAGTCGCCTTTTTTGTGTCCGATTATTCCGGGCGCGGTTTCAACGGGAAGCGTCTGCGCACCAGTACAAAGAACAGGGGCACGAAGTAAATCGCCAGGATCGTGGCTGAAATCATCCCACCCATTACGCCAGTCCCCACCGCATGTTGGCCGCCGGAACCTGCGCCGCTGCTAATGGTCATCGGCAAGACTCCGAAGATAAACGCCAGCGACGTCATCAGAATTGGACGCAAGCGCTGGCGGCAGGCATGCAGCGTGGCGTCGAGCAGATCGTGTCCTTTCTCGTTCATCTCATTGGCGAATTCAACAATCAATATCGCATTCTTTGCCGAAAGCCCGATAACGGTGAGTAACCCGACCTGAAAGTACACATCGTTTTCCAGGCCGCGCATCCAGGTGGCGAGTAGCGCGCCAATTACCCCCAGAGGCACAACCAGCATGACGGAGAAGGGAACCGACCAGCTTTCGTACAGGGCAGCCAGACACAGGAATACCACCAACAGAGAAATAGCGTACAGGGCTGGAGCCTGAGAGCCCGACAGTCGTTCCTGATAGGACATTGCCGTCCATTCGAGGCCGAATCCGGTTGGTAACTGATGGACCAGCGATTCCATGATGTCCATCGCTGTACCGGTGCTGACGCCGGGCGCGGCTTCACCGACGATCTCGACGGCGGAGTAGCCGTTATAGCGTTCCAGACGCGGTGAACCGGTTTCCCAACGTGACGTGGCAAAGGCCGAGAAAGGCACCATGCCGCCGCTATTGTTGCGTACGTACCATAGGTTGATGTCGTCCGGGAGCATGCGATATTTTGCCGCCGCCTGCACGTAGACCTTCTTCACGCGGCCCCGGTCCATGAAGTCATTAACGTAACTGGAGCCCCAGGCTGTTTGCATTGTGTCGTTGATATCGTCAATGGAAACGCCCAACGCCTGGGCTTTGCGCTGATCGATATCAATTTGCAGCTGCGGGCTGTCGTCCAGACCGTTGTGACGAACGCGGGTCAGGGACGCGTCTGTCCCGGCCAGTTCAATCAACTTGTCGCGTGCGGCCATTAACGCGTCATGACCGGCACCAGCGTGATCCTGCAGCTCCATATCGAAACCGGCAGAGCTTCCGAGGCCGCTAATCGCCGGAGGACTGCTGGCGAAGACGCGGGCCTCTTTAATCTTATTAAAGGCTTTGGTCGCACGTTCGATAATGGCGAAAGAGGTTCCGGTGATGGCGTCGCGCTCATCCCAGTCTTTTAAACGGACAAACATACGCGCTACGTTTTGACCGTTCCCGCCCGGGCCGGAACCAACCGTGGAAAAGACCGACATAATGTTGTCTTTCTCATGGGTGAAGTAATACTTCTCTACTTCCTCAACCACTTTCAACGTTTGCTGCTGTGTGGAGCCGCTGGGCAACTGTATCGAGGTAGTAAACATGCCGCGATCTTCCAGCGGCAGGAAGGAGGTGGGCAGACGCAGGAACAGGAAGACCATGCCGCCGAGCAGCAGGCCGTAGATCAGGATCCAGCGCAGGCTACGGTGCAAAATTTTGGCGACACCTTTTTCGTAGCGCTCGGCGTTGCGATTAAACATCCGGTTAAACCAGCCAAAGAAACCCGTTTGTCCGTGATGTTCGCCCTTATGCAGTGGTTTGAGCAAGGTGGCACACAGGGCGGGGGTGAGGATCATCGCCACCAGAACGGACAGCACCATCGCGGAGACGATGGTAATCGAGAACTGGCGGTAAATAGCCCCGGTAGTACCACCAAAGAAGGCCATCGGGATGAACACCGCCGACAGTACCATAGCGATGCCGACCAGCGCGCCCTGAATTTGCCCCATCGATTTCCGCGTTGCCTGACGCGGCGTGAGTCCTTCCTCACTCATAATACGCTCGACGTTTTCCACCACCACAATGGCGTCATCGACCAGCAGGCCGATCGCCAGCACCATGGCAAACATCGTCAAGGTGTTAACGCTGTAGCCAAAGGCGTAAAGCACGGAGAAAGTGCCCATTAACACTACCGGAACGGCGATGGTCGGTATAAGCGTGGCACGGAAGTTTTGCAGGAACAGGTACATCACGAGGAATACCAGCGCAATCGCTTCCAGCAGCGTTTTCACCACGTCGATAATTGAGGCTTTAACAAAAGAGGTGGTTTCATACGCCACCTTGTATTCCAGCCCGTGCGGAAAATACTGTGACAGTTCGTCAAGGCGGTTAAGCACCAGCTCTGCCGTTGCCATTTCATTGGCCCCGGAGGCCAGTTTCACCCCCAGACCAGAAGCCGGGTTGCCGTTAAAGCGGCTGAGGTAGTCATACTTTTCTGCACCCATTTCAACTGTTGCTACGTCACCCAGTTTAACTTCAGATCCGTCCTGGTTGACACGAAGTGTAATCGCACGGAATTCATCTGGCGTTTGCAGCAGGGACTGGGCGTTAATCGTCGCATTTAGCGCCTGCTTGTCCACCGAAGGCGTGCCGCCAAGTTGTCCGACGGCAATCTGCGCATTTTGTGACTCGATAGCGTTGGTCACATCTTTGGCAGTCATCTGGAAGCTGTTTAGCTTGGCTGGGTCGAGCCAGATCCGCATGGAATATTGTGAGCCGTAGGCGTCTATATCGCCCACGCCGTTGATGCGGCTGAGCGGGTCCTGAATATTACTGGCGACGTAGTCGGCGATATCCTGCTTATCCATTGAGCCATCGGTGGAGACGAAGGCGATGGTCAGAATATTGGTGTCCCCGGTTTTTCGTACCGTGACCCCCTGATCCTGTACCGCCTGCGGCAGCTTACGCATTGCCGATTGCAACTGGTTTTGCACCTGCTGGACGGCCTCATCAGGATCGGTTCCGGCGACGAAGCTCAGCGTAACTGATGCCTGGCCTGTCCCGCTGCTTTGTGACGACATGTACATCAGATTGTCGAGGCCGGTCATGTTCTGCTCGATAACCTGGGTTACGGTATTTTCCAGCGTTTGCGCAGAGGCACCTGGATAGTTCGCGGTAATCCGCACGTTGGGGGGCGCCAGATCGGGATATTGCTCAACGGGCAGCGAAAAAATAGCCAGGGCTCCTGTCAGGCACAACAGGATAGCTAACACCCAGGCAAAAATGGGGCGATCGATGAAAAAATTCGCCATTAAAAGGGGACCTCGTGTTTCTGCGTATCGTTATAGGTATGACTTGCTTCACTTTAGCGGCAAGGTACGGGTCAAACGTGGAGAAAAAAAGAAGATAATGTAAATTATCATGCCCGTTTACGGCGTACCTTTCGTGCCAACGCCGTCAGGCCCGACGACGCTGTTCGTTTTTTTACGTCAGTCCACCGTCGGATTCTGCCGAACGAAAACTGATGCTCACCAGCGTTCCCCCGCCAGAGGGTTGTGAGAAGGTCAACGTGCCGCTCAGCCTTTCTGCCCGCTCACGCATAATATTTAACCCGTAGTGTCCTGAAGGCTCGTGCGGTTCACCTATGCCGATGCCGTTATCGCGTATATAAACCGTGTGGTTGCCATCCGGCGCGGTGACACAACTGACGGCAATTTCGGTGGCGCTGGCATGCTTAATCGCGTTCAGCACCGCTTCACGGATGATCTGCAGCAGATGCACCTGCATTTGCGCGTCCAGCGCCAACGTAGGTAGTCGGCAATCGAGCGTCAGTTTAGCCGAGGTCTGATTTTGCAGCGTCTCCAGCATTTCATGTAATGCTGAGGGCAGATCGGCCTGCTGTAAGGTCAGGCGGAAGGTGGTGAGCAGTTCGCGTAACTGACGATAGGCATCGTTCAGCGCCTGAGAAAAATCGGCCATAATACTTTGCGCCGGGGCGTTATCTTCCGGGATCGAGCGCTTCAGCAACGTGAGCTGAATGCGTAAATAAGAGAGCACCTGCGCCAGCGAGTCGTGCAGCTCGCGCGCAATCGTCGCCCGCTCCTCCATTAACAACAGCTGCTGAAAATGTTTTTGCGCCTGATTGAAGTACAACCCGCGTCCCAGCATTGAGGAAACGCTGTTGAGCAGCGGGATGGAAGCATTCACGTTTGGGCTTTGCCAGTGCAGTTCACCATAAACGGTCTCCTGCATCGTGACCGGCAGGATCTGCATCGGGAGATCGGGGCTTTTCGTCCCTTCGCTGATACGCCAGTTATCGCCGACGGTCAGTTCCAGGAAATACGCGGCGTCATGCTCACGGACAATCTGTAAAATGTGGCGGAAGCAGTACACGTCAATCTGGCTGGTATTCAGCGCCTGAGAACACTGATACAGCACTTCCAGGCGACGATTAGCTTCGTGGAGATCGTGCGTTTTCTCCGCAACGGAGGCTTCCAGTGAGCGGTAAAGCTTATGTAACTCACTCGACATCTGGCTAAAGGTCTTGCCCAGCAACCCCAGTTCGTTGGGCAAACCGGTATCCAGCGACGGGATATCAAACTGACCGTGTTCAATGTGCTGGCTGGCCATCACCAGCTTATTGAGTGGGCGTACCACCTGCTGGCGAATGCGCCGCAAGGTAAAGAAGACGAGAGTGAATATGCCGATTCCGCCTGCCAGTGAAATACCGAAAACTAACATCACTTTGCGTTCGGCATAATGCTGCAGCGCCAGCACGAAGAGATCGATTTGATCGACATAGCTATTGATATTGGCCTGGTACCATTTTAAATCGCCATCGATCAGACGGGCGTTCATTTCCAGCCAGTTGGCGTGCAGATGCCCATAGCGGCTTTTTACCGCTTGCGGAACATACCATGCGTTCAGATTTTGTAATGCGGGTGAGTTTAACGCCTGCTGGAAAAGCTGGCGGTGAGCGTTGAGCTGCGGGCTTTGGCTTTGCAGATCGTAACCCAGACGGTAACTTTGCATGCGCAATGAGCCCGCAACGTTGATGGCTTCAGCATCCCGTAAGCTGCTGGTCAGCGTGAGCAGCGCAATACCCGTTGAGAGAATCGACAGCAACACGATGTAGAAAAAAGCTTTAGCCAGACTGGCCGAGACCGGACGCTTTACCGTCACTTGTGCATCCCCACACAATACACGTCGCGCCTTAAAACAGCCTGAACGATGCGGTGTATTTGATAAATGTTAATAAAAACGCCATGAAACTGAATAGTAACTGAAACACAATTTCATATGCGATGAAATAAATTGATCTGCCACAGGTTCTGGATAAATAGTTGCGCTTCCTGGGCAAATGAACATTGCCGCTTCCTTCCGTGTCGGTTAATAACAACACTCATATAAAGAATAAGGTTTTTGCAACCAAAAAAGAAGGAAGCCATGAATCGTTTTGTTATGGTCAATAGCCAGCAGTGCCTGGGATGCCATGCCTGTGAGGTCGCCTGCGTCATGGCTCACAACGGCGAGCAGCATGTCCTGAGCCAACGGCATTTTCAGCCCCGAATTACCGTCATCAAGCATCAGAAGCAGCGCAGTGCGGTAACCTGCCATCACTGTGAAGATGCGCCCTGCGCCCGAAGTTGCCCGAACGGGGCAATCAGCCATGAAAATGACAGCGTCCAGGTTAACCCGCAAAAGTGTATTGGCTGTAAATCGTGCGTTGTGGCCTGTCCTTTCGGCACCATGCAGATCGTACTCACGCCCGTCGCTAAAGGAAAGGTCAAAGCGACCGCGCACAAATGCGATTTGTGTCAGGAGCGTGAACAGGGACCCGCCTGCGTAGAAAACTGTCCGGCGCAGGCGTTACAGCTGGTGACGGAGAATTCGCTGACCGGTCTGTCAAAAGCGCGCAGGTTGCGTACCGCCAGTCTGGAAAGCCAGCCCTGGCATGCCAGCGCTACCGATTTTGTTCCACATGTCATTACCAAACGTGAGCAAATGCAGGCTACGCCTGCGCGTGGCGAACCGGATAAACTACCGATTGAAGCGCGTAAAACAAGTTTTGAAGAGATCTATCTGCCGTTTCGCACAGTACAGGCGGAGCGGGAAGCGTCCCGCTGCCTGAAGTGCGGCGACCACAGTATTTGCGAATGGACTTGTCCGTTGCATAACCATATTCCGCAGTGGATTGAGCTGGTCAAAGCCGGGAACATCGACGCGGCGGTTGAACTTTCTCACCAGACCAACTGCTTACCGGAAGTGACAGGGCGCGTGTGCCCGCAGGATCGGCTCTGTGAAGGCGCCTGTACCGTACGTAACGAGCATGGCGCGGTGACTATCGGTAATATTGAGCGTTACATCTCCGATCGGGCGTTGAGCAAAGGATGGCGACCAGACATAAGCCACGTGCAGAAAGTGGACAAGCGTGTTGCCATCATCGGTGCGGGCCCTGCGGGTCTGGCCTGCGCAGATGTGCTGGCGCGCAGCGGTATCAACACCACCGTGTACGATCGCCACCCTGAAATCGGCGGTTTGCTGACGTTCGGTATTCCGGCCTTCAAACTGGACAAATCGCTGCTGACGCGCCGCCGCGAAATCTTCAGCGCCATGGGTATTCATTTCGAACTGAATTGTGAGGTCGGCAAGGACGTTACGCTGGCCACGTTACTCGAGGATTACGATGCCGTGTTTGTGGGGGTCGGGACTTATCGCTCGATGAAGGCGGATCTGCCGAATGAAGACGCGCCTGGCGTGTATGACGCACTGCCATTCCTGATTGCCAACACCAAACAGGTGATGGGGCTGGATGAGTTGCCTGAAGAGCCGTTTATCGACACCGCCGGGTTGAACGTGGTTGTTCTCGGCGGAGGCGATACGGCCATGGACTGTGTACGTACTGCGCTGCGCCACGGTGCAAGCCAGGTGACCTGCGCCTATCGTCGTGATGAAGCCAACATGCCGGGTTCGAAAAAAGAGGTGAAGAATGCCCGGGAAGAGGGGGCAAACTTTGAATTTAACGTCCAGCCGGTGGAGCTGGTATTGCATGCCGACGGTCGCGTCAGCGGCGTGCGTTTCTTACGTACCCAGCTTGGCGAGCCTGATGCACAGGGGCGGCGTCGCCCGGTCCCCATCGCCGGGAGTGAGTTTGTTATGCCCGCAGATGCGGTGATTATGGCGTTTGGTTTTCATCCGCACGGTATGCCGTGGCTTGAGAAGCATGGTGTTAAGGTCGATAGCTGGGGGCGCATTGCCGCCGATGTTGAAAGCGCATACCGTTATCAAACCAGTAACCCGAAAATCTTTGCCGGTGGCGATGCGGTTCGCGGTGCGGATCTGGTGGTGACGGCGATGGCGGAAGGGCGACATGCTGCACAGGGGATCGTTGACTGGCTGGGCGTAAAATCAGCCAAATCTCACTAGCCTGAGCTCAAGACAAACCCGGTTTCACGGCGTAGTATTATTTCTCACTTTTCGTCGTGGAGCCGGTATGTCGCAAAAAATCACCCTCATCAAAGACAAAGTCCTTTCCGATAACTACTTCATCCTGCGCAACATCACCTATGATCTGACCCGTAGCAACGGTGAGGTGATTCGTCATAAACGCGAGGTTTACGATCGCGGCAACGGTGCCACTATCCTGCTGTATAACCCGGAGAAGAAAACGGTGGTGTTAATTCGCCAGTTTCGCGTTGCTACCTGGGTCAATGGTAACGAAGATGGTCACCTGATTGAAGCCTGCGCCGGGCTTCTGGATAACGACGAACCGGAGGCGTGCATTCGCAAAGAGGCCATTGAAGAGACCGGTTTTGAAGTAGGTGAAGTGCGTAAGCTGTTCGAACTGTACATGTCGCCGGGGGGCGTGACGGAGATAATCCACTTTTTCATCGCCCAATACAGCGACAACCAGCGGGCAAACGCGGGCGGCGGTGTGGAGGATGAAGATATCGAGGTTCTGGAGCTGCCGTTTACCCAGGCGCTGGAAATGATTAAAACGGGTGAGATCCGTGACGGTAAAACGGTGCTATTACTGAATTATTTGCAGTCGTCGCATCTCATGGACTAATACCGGTATTTATATTTCTTTACAAATTTTCGGCCAATCCGACGATTCTTATTGAGCCACATCAGTCGCGCAAGGAAGATACCGCTTAGGCTGTGTGTTTTGACTTCGGGGTTGTACCGTTCATGCGCTATCGCGTTATTTTACTTTTCCTGCTCGGGTTGTTACCCGTCAGTTTGCTGTGGGCAGCGCCTGCGCAACAGGCGTTTTCTGACTGGCAGGTAACGTGCAATAACCAAAACTTTTGCGTGGCGCGCAATACCGGAGAACATCACGGCCTGGTCATGACTTTAAGCCGTAGCGCTGGGGCACATACCGACGCTGTGTTGCGTATTGAATTGGGTGGACTGGAGTCTTCCAATATCAAAGAGAGCGATATTGCGCCACGTCTGCTGTTGGATGGCGCACCGCTCTCGCTTCGCGGCGAACGCTGGCGTATTACCCCCTGGCAGCTGATGACCGATGATCCGGCCACCATCAGCGCATTTTTACAAACCGTCCAGGACGCGAAGGCGATAACCCTGCAAAAAGGCGCACAAACCTTGTCACTGGTCGGGCTAAAAGCCGCGCTGCTGTTTATCGACGCCCAGCAAAAACGGGTCGGTAACGAAACCGCATGGATCGAAAAAGGCGACGAGCCACCGCTCAGCGTACCACCGGCTCCCGCTTTAAAAGGCGTGGCTGTCATTAACCCAACACCAACGCCTCTCACGCAGCAAGAGCGCAGTGAACTGTTGGACTACGGTAACTGGCGGATCAACGGTATTCGCTGCTCGATCGATCCGCTGCGTCGCGAGATACGCGTGACGGCCTTAACGGATGATAAAGCGCTGATGATGATCGGCTGTGAGGCCGGGGCGTATAACACCATCGATCTGGCGTGGGTGGTTTCACGTACTACGCCATTGACTTCACGTGCGGTACGGCTAAGTCTGCCTTTTAAAACGGATGCAGAAAGTCGCGATATGGAGCTGACCAACGCTACGTTTGACGAGAAATCGCGGGAGCTGGTAACTCTCGCCAAAGGGCGAGGGATGGCAGATTGCGGGATCCAGACTCGCTGGCGCTACGACGGTCAGCGTTTTCGTCTGGTGCGTTATGCCCAGGAGCCAAGCTGCGATAACTGGCATGGGCCAGATGCCTGGCCCACGCTGTGGATCACGCGGTGATGTGTTGATATGGCAGAAATAATTAAAGATTATTACCGTTATGAGCAATAACTTCTTTATACCAGTAAAAAGAGTTTTTACGATAACGCTCCAGTGAACCCCTGCCGGAATTATCTTTGTCTACATAAATCATTCCGTAGCGTTTCTTCATTTCTCCGGTACCAGCAGAAACCAGATCAATGCATCCCCATGGCGTATAGCCGATTAAATCGACGCCATCATCAACCACGGCTTTTTTCATTTCACTGACGTGTGCCGTGAGATAATCAATACGATACTGATCGTCTACGGTTTTGTCATTTTTCAGTGTGTCAATTGCGCCAAAACCATTTTCTACAATAAACATCGGTAACTGGTAATGATCCCAGAACCAGTTAAGTGAATATCGTAGCCCTTGGGCATCGATTTGCCATCCCCAGTCAGATGTTTGAATATAAGGGTTTTTAACTAAATGGTGCGGCTCAACGTAATTAAAATCTGGGTTATCATCTGTGGATTGGGTGACGAAAGACATATAGTAGCTGAAACCAATATAATCTACGCAACCATGCTGCAGAATCTCAAGATCACTCTCAGTTATGTCGAGGGAAAAATTTTTTTTGGCGAAATAATTAACCATATGTTGCGGGTAATGGCCGCGCACATGAACATCGGTGAACCAGTAACGGCGATGCATTGCCTTAATGGACATCATCATGTCTGCTGGCGCACAGGTGAGAGGATAAATCGGGCACATCGCAATCATACAACCAATTTTAAAATCAGGATTAATAATGTGCCCGGCATCTACGGCCATTGCGCTGGCAACCAGTTCATAATGTACGGCCTGATACATTATTTTTTCACGAACGTATTCATTCTCATCATCAGAATAAAGAACCCCGGAATTAGTAAACGGACAAAGGCTTTCATGAAAATTAACCTGATTATTTATCTCGTTAAACGTCATCCAGTATTTTACTTTGGACCGATAGCGAGTAAAAACTGTTTTGGCAAAGCGGGTAAAAAATTCGATCATTTTACGATTACGCCAGCCACCATATTCAGTGACAAGATGGTATGGCATTTCGAAATGAGACAAAGTAATAACCGGTTCGATATTGTATTTCAGGCATTCATCAAACATATCATCATAGAACTGTAATCCAGCTTCATTCGGTTCAATTTCGTCACCGAGAGGGTAGATTCGGGACCAGGCGATGGATGTGCGAAAACATTTGAATCCCATTTCAGCAAATAGTTTAATATCATCTTTGTACCGATGATAAAAATCAACAGCTTGATGGTTTGGGTAGTTTCGTCCCTCCATTACCCCTGCGGTCACTTCGCGTGGGACGCCATATGCCCCTGCAGTCATAACATCGGCAATACTGATTCCTTTTCCGCCTTCATTCCAGCCCCCTTCAAGTTGATGTGCGGCCACGGCGCCCCCCCAAAGGAAATCACTTTTAAAACCAAACATAATATTTCTCCTTAATTAAATTATTACCACCAGACTTCGGCTTGCACACCGGCCATAAATTCATCTTTACTTTTATCATCAAAATTAAAGTTAGAGAGTTCATTGTCCAAAATATTAATATATGTGCCATAGAAACGAATTTCAGGTCTTGAGCCTAAAATACTGGTTCCAACTTTAAAGGCATGGTAAAGGGTCGTTTTATATGCTGATTCATCAAGGGTAATACCTTGTTGAGTTTTATTACGTTGTTTAAACCAGCCTAATTCTACGCCAGTTTGATTCCAGGTATTCCAGATCCATGCTGGACGAATAACCGTACGAATACTATCGAAATCACTGTGTGCGCCGCTTTCATAACTGTATACATCTTCCCCATGAGAATAGACCAAAGCATTGGCCATAATGATATTGTCACCGAGATACATTTCTCCCTGGGAAATCAAACGCCAGGCAATACCGTCGGTATGATCGCCATAGTAGTAACGACCATGAGACATAGTATTGCTTGCATCGGAGAAACTGGCGAAACTACTGGCATAAGAGTTGTTAGCAATTTGCAGAGTAAATTCGTTAAACGCATCACGCTCCATGTTTTGACGAAGTATTGATGTCAACATCCAGCTATCTTTCATTTCAAAGTAGCTACCGTCATTTTCATTGTTTTCCTGTTGATTGGTTTTATTAGGTGAAGAGTATTTGGCCATCAGCGATAACATTCCATTATTCCATAAAGGTATATTCCTGTAGCGCAGATCGACAGAATTGGTATTCATTTGAGTGGTATGTTCAAAATCGCGGGAATAGACATCAACATCATCGCGGCTTAAGGAAACATCGAGCATGCCTGGCCCTAATGCCCAATTTTCAATACCCACTCCAGCGGCGACATCCGCAGTTAATGTTTTCCAGTCAAGCATCTGAATTTCATACTGAGGTAATTTATGCTTGCCCACCCAAAAATCAGCGTCAGGTGCAAAAGGTAAAAAACCACGAGTTGTCAGATAAATATCACTGAATTGCATGATATTTTCATTATCACTGTCGCCAAACCATGCGTCGTTGTATTGTTCACCAACGTTACCATCGTAGGTGACAATCGCATTAGCCGTTTTACCATCCTGATTATAAACGCGTTGATTTAATGTCAGATCGAACCAACCGCTCATTTCGTTACCAAAACGGCCCAACGATCCGGCTGCATAAGTTTCCGGCGAACCGTGATTACCCGTCCCCCATCCGGAGCGAAAATATCCCTGGTAACTAAAACCGATATCATCCTTAATGTACTTGCTGATATCTTTAAGCGTGACGCGGCTTTGTTGAATAAATCAGATTTCGGGTAAGTCTCCCCGTAGCGGGTTGTGTTTTCAGGCAATACGCACGCTTTCAGGCATACCTGCTTTCGTCATTTTGTTCAGCGCTCGTACCAGGGCCATAGCCTCCGCAACCTGACCATCGTAGTCACGCAGCGTCAGTGAACCCCCGAACAGCTGTTTTACCCGGTACATCGCCGTTTCCGCTATCGAGCGACGGTTGTAATCTGTTGTCCATTTCCACCGCGCATTACTCCCGGTCATTCGCTGATTAGCCACTGCACGGTTACGGTCTGCATATTCACCGGGCCAGTAACCCGCACCTTTTCGGGGTGGGATAAGCGCGCTGATTTTCTTACGCCGCAGTTCATCGTGACAGAGCCGGGTGTCGTAAGCGCCGTCTGCCGATGCTGCCCTGATTTTTCTGTGAGTCTGCCGGATAAGACCCGGGAAGGCTTCTGAGTCCGTCACATTGTTCAGCGACAGGTCTGCACAGATGATTTCATGTGTGTTGCTGTCAACTGCCAGATGCAACTTTCGCCATATACGACGGCGTTCCTGGCCATGCTTTTTGACTTTCCACTCGCCTTCACCAAAGACCTTCAGCCCGGTGGAATCAATCACCAGATGCGCGATTTCACCCCGGGTGAACGTTTTGAAACTGACGTTAACCGACTTTGCCCGCCTGCTGACACAGCTGTAATCCGGGCAGCGTAGCGGAACGTTCATCAGAGAAAAATGGAATCAATAAAGCCCTGCGCAGCGCGCAGGGTCAGCCTGAATACGCGTTTAATGACCAGCACAGTCGTGATGGCAAGGTCAGAATAGCGCTGAGGTCTGCCTCGTGAAGAAGGTGTTGCTGACTCATACCAGGCCTGAATAGCTTCATCATCCAGCCAGAAAGTTATGGAGCCACGGTTGATGAGGGCTTTATTGTAGGTGGGCCAGTTGGTGATTTTGAACTTTTGCTTTGCCACGGAACGGTCTGCGTTGTCGGGAAGATGCGTGATCTGATCCTTCAACTCAGCAAAAGTTCGATTTATTCAACAAAGCCGCGTGACGCTTTCAATGGTGGTCTGTTCACCGTTGCTGTCAATAACGGCTATCTGCTGACTACCTTTAACCGTAGCATTCTCCGCGGATTGGGTGAGTTCGCCATTTTCATTCGCTATGTTATCGGCGACGGGGGATGATTTTGATGGTTCAGAAATAGCTGCCTTGCGGTAACCATTTGCTATTATACTGTGCTGCAAAGATGCAACCTTTGATTTGTAATGCCCCAACTCTTCTTTTGTTTTTTGCAGTTCATTCTTGTTTTCTGTCAGCTCTGTTTCAAGAAGTTCCAGCCTTTGTTCAATAGTTAATTTATTTGCCAGTGCGCTAGCAGGGTATAAAGCGAGGCATACCAATACATATAAAATATTGGTTTTGTATTTATTTAATTGCATATAGAGTATCCTTGATAAGCTAAAATACCTTCCTCTAACTGGTTGCTGAAGGAAAGTAAATCAGGAAAAAAGCTCTTTCCTTAATGCTATTATTTCTTTGACTAAGTCCTGGCAAAGTATCGCATTCATCAAATGATCCTGTGCGTGTACGAGAATTAAATTGACATTTATTTTTCCGCAGCCTTCATCCTGGCTGATTAAAGCCGTTTGTATTTTATGAGCCTGAAGGCTTGCTTCTTCTGAGCTTTTCAGCAATTGCGTTACAGCATCCCAATTTTTTTCACGCGCATACTTCAGCGACTCCATTGCGTCGGAACGAGCTTGTCCGGCATGAATCAATAATTCCATTACTGTTTCTTCATTGGCAAACATAAATAACTCCTGGTTTTTATTTGATAATCTGATGGTTATTCAGTTGTGGTAGCATTCACTTTATTGGAAGCAATAACGAAGGGTAAATAGATCAATGTTGCAACGCCGAGGCAGAGCAAGCCCACGAGTAAAGCCAACCAGTTACCACCTGTTCCAAGAAATGCGATGAGGGGACCTGGGGTGGTCCACGGCACGGCATAGGCAACCGGGGGAATGATTTTCATCGTGACAAAGAAATAGCCAATCAGCGAGTTAACAATCGGCACCAGAATGAAAGGCACCATCATTATTGGGTTCAATACAATAGGTAAGCCAAACATGACCGGTTCATTAATATTGAAAATACCGGGTATAAAAGACATCTTGGCCAGATCTCTATATTCAGCGCGACGTGAAGCAATAAAGATCGCCAGTAATAATCCTAAGGTCATACCTGAGCCACCGCAGTTTGCAAATGCATCGTTGATTGATGTCCAGGTTACCGGGTAGGGGGCATCCCAGGTTGCGCCGTGCTGGGCGGCCCAGGAAAGGTTTTCCAGGTTTGCTTCGGAAAAAACCGTTTCACGAATAGCTGATGTTGTATTAGGGCCATGGATCCCGAGAACCCACAGAAAATTTCCGACGGCGCCCAGAACGATGACAGCGAAGATGTTCGTCCCCATATGCTTGAGAGGAGCCTGAATTAACGTATAGATCAGATCGTTGAGCCCATTGGGAGAGATAAGGGAGAGTAAAAAATTCAGTGCTGAAAAAAAGATCATCACAAAGAAAATGGGTAATAACACTTTGAACGATCGTGCAACTGCAGGTGGAACCGCTGCTGGCATGGTGATGGTTATCTTGGGATTTCTTGCCATCCGACAAAAAATTTCACTGGTCAATAACGCCACGATGACTGCAACAAACAGGCCTTGTGCACCTAAAAATTTGGTTGTCAGAAATGCCTGGTTATCGATCATCTGATAGGGAGTATAAACAATGAAAAACGCGCCAATAGCTGTTAATCCACACAGAAGCTCATCCTGTTCGTAGCTGATTGCCATGTTTCTGGCGACGAGAAACGCAATCATGATGGACATGATATTCACGGAGCCATTCATTACTGGGGTAAAGATGGCTTGAGCCTTTTCCAGGTTCGGGAATATGCTGCTAAGATGCAGCAGTCCGGCGATAAAGCCATCGGGTGATAAGATCGCAAAATTTATTAATACAATTAATGAACTTGCCATTATAATTGGAAAGGTATAGACAAACCCATCTCTAACAGCAGCAACGTGCTTTTGTGAATTTAATTTTATTGCTATTGGAACAAGAAAACGTTCCATCCCTCGCTCAAAGGTATTCATTAATCCCATTACGGTCACCTGTAATTGTTAGGTATTTATTTTGGATAGGTCTTTTGGTTCCTGAGTTGGTTATTCTCAGGAGCAGGAATATACTATGCAGTGCGTTGGTTACTTGAGAAGTTTCAGTGCAAACTCCAGAACTGCTTTGCCATTCATTGATCCGTAATCTTTCATATCAATAACCGCGACAGGGATTTTTCCTTGTGCAACCTCTTCAATTTCAGATTTCTGAAAACGAACCTGTGGACCTAATAAGACAACATCGGCTTCATTGTTTTTGATCCGTCCTTTGGCTTCCGCAATAGCCAGTGCATTAATATTAAAATCAGCATTGATAGTTATGGCATGTTCAATCATTCTCTTTACTAACATGCTGGTCGACATTCCCGCGGCACAAACCAATAATATATTTTTCATATAAATCCTCAATTGTTATATTAAATCTGAATGACTACGTTTTAATATTATTTAATCCTTGGGGTGTTTTTTGTTACATTGGTCACAGTCGATATCGATAAATAGGTTCAGTTTGATTAGAAAAAATGAACAACTTTCCATTTTTTCGTTTTCATATAACGTAACCAATTGTTTTTTATGAATGCAAAGAGGTGCTAAAGTGGTATTCCAGAATATTGCAAAAATGCTGAAAGATATCATTAATGGATATTTATATAATGTGGGTGATTTATTGCCGTCAGAAGTCGAATTGGCACAGCGTTTTAATGTTTCACGCAATACCTTACGAAAAGCGCTGAATCTCTTAGAGAGTGAGGGGGTAATTGAACGTAAGCACGGTTCCGGTACCTATGTGAAGAAGAAGATTTTTGTCGCACATGTACATCACATGAACAGTTTTAGTGAGATTGCATATAACAGTGGTAAAGAGGTCGTTAGCCAGATTATGAAGTTTGAACTACAGGTAGCCTCAGGACGTATTGCTAAAGAATTAAATATGGAGCAAAATGAATCAGTATATTATATAAAACGACTGCGGGTGATTGATAATAAACCAGCGCAATTAGAGGAAACCTGGCTTTCAGTGAGTCGCTTCCCGAAATTAACCATTTCACATATGAGGAATTCCAAATTTACGTATATAGAAAAAGAATGTAATATTAAAATAATTGGCACGTTTGAAACGTTTTCTCCGGTATTTCCAACGGCGGAAATAGCCAGTATTCTTCATACCAGTACCAAAGATCCAATATTGAGAATTCAAACGCAGGCAGTTGATGAAAATTACCAACCAATTGATTATTCTATATTGCATTCAAATATATTTGAGTTTCAGGTGAAATATTTTTTACCACGCCAGAAAGCATGCCAAGACTTAAAATGAAAAACGATGTCTGCATGCCAGAATAAAGGCTATTTTGTTGGTCACTTTAATGAGGGACGTAATGTCCCTCGTATGCGGGTTAAGACGGATGAATTGTTATTTTGTCAGCACCTTATGCGCTTTCTCTACGATGTTGTCCACCGTAAAGCCGAAGAACGGGAACAGCTTGTCTGCCGGCGCCGACTCCCCATAGCCCGTCATACCAACAATCGCCCCTTTCAGCCCAACATATTTGTACCAGTAGTCGGCAATACCGGCTTCTACCGCCACGCGTGCGCTGACGTTTGCTGGCAGGACCGACTCCCGGTACGTCTCATCCTGGGCGTCGAAGATATCGGTTGAAGGTAGAGAAACTACCCGTACGTTACGGCCTTCGCCGGTCAGTTTTTCCGCAGCCAGCAGCGTGATTTCCATTTCTGAACCGGTAGCAATCAGGATAACATCCGGCTTACCGCCGCTATCTTTCAGCACATAGCCGCCGCGGGCAATCTGCTGCACTTGCTCAGGCGTGCGTTCAACCTGCACCAGATTCTGCCTGGAAAGGATCAGCGCCGTAGGGCCGTTATGACGCTCGACTGCCAGCTTCCAACCCACTGCTGCCTCAACCTGATCGCACGGTCGCCAGGTGCTGAAATTCGGCGTCAGTCGCAGGCTGGCGAGCTGTTCGACGGCCTGATGTGTGGGACCATCTTCCCCCAGACCAATCGAGTCGTGGGTATAAACCATGATTTGTCGGGCTTTCATCAGCGCCGCCATGCGTGCGGCATTACGGGCATATTCAACAAACATCAGGAACGTTGCGGTGTATGGTACGAAGCCACCGTGGTGCGCGATACCGTTGGCAATCGCGGTCATACCAAATTCACGCACGCCATAGTGGATGTAGTTTCCTGCATGATCCTCCTTAAGAGAAGTGGAGCCTTTCCAGATGGTCAGGTTGCTGGGCGCAAGATCCGCTGAGCCGCCAAGCAGTTCGGGCAGCATCGGTCCGTAGGCGTTCAGGGTATTTTGCGAGGCCTTACGGGTGGCTATTTTGGCCGGGTTGGCTTGCAGGTCGGTAATATATTGCTGGGTTGTTTCTTCCCATGCTTCCGGCAGTTCTCCGCTCATCCGCCGGGTAAACTCTGCCGCCAGTTCCGGATGCGCTTGTCGATACGCCGCGAATTTCTCATTCCAGTCCTGTTGCGCTTTTTCGCCTTTCTCGCGCGCGTCCCACGCCCGATAAATCTCTTTGGGGACCTCAAAAGCAGGATGATGCCAACCTAATTTCTGTCGGGCCAGCGCCACTTCTTCTTCACCTAACGGCGCACCGTGCGCTTCCTCTTTCCCGGCTTTATTCGGTGATCCAAAACCAATCACCGTGCGGCAGATAATCAACGACGGCTTGTCGGTAACGCTTTGCGCTTGCTGAATCGCTTTTTTCACCGCTTCAGGATCGTGACCGTCAATATCGTGTATCACATGCCAGTGGTAGGCCTCGAAGCGTTTCGCAGTATCGTCGGTAAACCAGCCGTCGGTTTCGCCATCAATTGAGATGCCGTTGTGATCGTAGAAGCCGATGAGTTTACCAAGTCCCAGCGTGCCCGCCAGCGAACAGACTTCGTGAGAAATCCCCTCCATCAGGCAGCCGTCGCCCATAAAAACCCAGGTGAAATGGTCGACAATCTCATGGTCCGGCTGGTTAAACTGCGCCGCCAGCGTGCGTTCGGCAATCGCCATTCCGACAGCGTTGGCTAAACCCTGGCCCAGCGGCCCGGTGGTGGTTTCCACGCCCGGCGTGTAGCCAAGCTCCGGGTGGCCGGGAGTTTTTGAATGCAGCTGGCGGAAGTTTTTTAATTCTTCCAGCGGCAGGTCATAGCCGGAAAGATGCAGCAGACTGTAAAGCAGCATTGAGGCGTGGCCGTTGGACAAAATAAACCGATCGCGATCGTACCAGTGAGGATCGCTTGGATTATGGCGGAGGAAATCATTCCACAGTACTTCGGCGATATCAGCCATACCCATTGGCGCGCCGGGGTGGCCTGAGTTAGCTTTTTGTACGGCATCCATACTTAGCGCACGAATGGCATTGGCAAGATCTTTACGGGTCATAGGAAATACTCCTTGAAAAGTAAAGCGTTAGAGCGTGTGTTAATTCACACTTTTGGAGAATTTGCAGGCGTTGTCAGCAAAAAGCATAGCAGACAGGCATGGTATTGCTGGCTTAAGCAGGTAACATGGTTGTTATAAATTGATAACAAATTCTTTCTTTGAGTAGTGAGAGTTTGGGGACCTTCAAAGTTTGCGCCGCTGACAGAGGTGATAATGTGCGGCTCAATAGAAGGGTACCTGCGACACTTTTTTGATCGATACGTGAAAGGAACAACAAGATGGATGACCAGTTAAAACAAAGCGCCCTCGATTTCCACGAATTTCCAGTACCAGGCAAAATTCAGGTTTCTCCGACCAAACCGCTTGCCACTCAACGTGATCTTGCGCTGGCCTATTCACCCGGTGTTGCAGCACCGTGTCTGGAAATTGAAAAGGACCCGCTGGCGGCCTACAAATACACCGCGCGCGGCAACCTGGTTGCGGTTATCTCTAACGGTACGGCGGTGCTGGGGCTGGGCAACATTGGCGCGCTGGCTGGCAAGCCGGTGATGGAAGGTAAAGGCGTTCTGTTTAAGAAATTCGCCGGGATTGACGTGTTCGACATCGAAGTAGATGAACTCGATCCGGATAAATTTATCAACGTGGTCGCGGCCCTGGAGCCCACGTTTGGCGGCATTAACCTCGAAGATATTAAAGCGCCAGAATGCTTCTACATTGAGCAAAAGCTGCGTGAGCGCATGAATATTCCGGTCTTCCACGACGATCAGCACGGCACGGCAATCATCAGTACCGCCGCCATTCTTAACGGTCTGCGGGTGGTTGAGAAAAATATCTCTGATGTGCGCATGGTGGTGTCCGGCGCAGGTGCGGCAGCGATTGCCTGTATGAACCTGCTGGTGGCGCTGGGGATGCAGAAACACAACATTGTGGTTTGCGACTCCAAGGGCGTGATTTACAAAGACCGCGAACCGAACATGGCGGAAACCAAAGCGGCTTACGCGGTGGTGGATGACGGTAAGCGCACGTTGGACGACGTGATTGATGGCGCAGACATTTTCCTTGGCTGTTCCGGCCCGAAAGTGCTGACGCAGGAAATGGTCAAGAAGATGGCGCGTGCGCCAATGATTCTGGCGCTGGCGAACCCGGAACCGGAAATCCTGCCGCCGCTGGCAAAAGAGGTGCGTTCCGACGCCATCATTTGCACCGGTCGTTCCGACTACCCGAACCAGGTTAACAACGTTCTGTGCTTCCCGTTCATCTTCCGCGGCGCGCTGGATGTCGGCGCTACTGCTATCAACGAAGAGATGAAACTGGCCGCGGTACACGCCATTGCTGAGCTGGCGCACGCCGAGCAGAGCGAAGTGGTGGCTTCTGCCTATGGCGATCAGGACCTGAGCTTTGGCCCGGAATACATTATTCCTAAGCCGTTCGACCCACGTCTGATCGTCAAAATCGCCCCTGCGGTCGCGAAGGCGGCGATGGACTCCGGTGTGGCAACGCGCCCGATTGCCGACTTTGACGCTTATATCGATAAGCTGACCGAATTCGTCTACAAAACCAACCTGTTTATGAAGCCGATTTTCTCGCTGGCACGCAAAGCGCCGAAGCGCGTGGTGTTGACGGAAGGGGAAGAGGCGCGAGTGCTGCACGCCACTCAAGAATTGATCACTTTAGGTCTGGCGAAGCCGATCCTGATTGGTCGTCCGAGCGTGATCGAAATGCGCATCCAGAAACTGGGTCTGCAGATCAAAGCGGGCGTTGATTTTGAGATCGTCAACAATGAATCCGATCCGCGTTTTAAAGAGTACTGGAGTGAGTATTATCAGATCATGAAGCGTCGTGGGATCACTCAGGAGCAGGCGCAGCGGGCGGTGATTGCTAATACCACGGTGATCGGCGCGATCATGGTGCAGCGCGGTGAAGCGGATGCGATGATCTGCGGCACAATCGGCGACTACCACGAGCACTTCAGCGTGGTAAATGCGGTATTTGGTTACCGTGATGGCGTACATACGGCTGGGGCAATGAACGCCCTGCTGCTGCCAAGCGGTAACACCTTTATCGCCGATACCTACGTCAATGACGATCCTACGCCGGAGCAACTGGCAGAGATCGCTGTGATGGCGGCAGAAACCGTGCGTCGCTTTGGCATCGAGCCGAAGGTGGCACTGCTGTCGCACTCCAATTTTGGTTCATCTGACTGCCCGTCGGCCAGCAAAATGCGTGAGGCGCTGGCGCTGATTAAGGCTCATGCGCCAGAACTGATGATTGACGGTGAAATGCACGGTGACGCCGCGCTGGTGGAAAGTATTCGTAATGACCGGATGCCGGACAGCCCGCTGAAAGGCTCCGCCAATATTCTGGTCATGCCGAATATGGAAGCCGCGCGTATTAGTTACAACTTACTACGAGTTTCAAGTTCAGAAGGCGTAACGGTCGGCCCGGTACTGATGGGCGTAGCGAAACCGGTTCACGTATTAACACCGATTGCTTCTGTTCGTCGTATCGTAAATATGGTGGCGCTGGCGGTCGTAGAAGCGCAAACGCAGCCGCTGTAATTTCACTTTAATTAATTCCGGCGCGGGTTTCTCCCGCGCCTTTTTATTTCCTCTTTCTTAGTGATCCACTTCACCTTTTAAACCTGGTTGCCGAATTTTGTTATTTACTCTGACAAAAAATTGCCACGATGAGGGCAGTTTTAGCGGAGGCGGTGAGCAATGGAAAAAGAACGCATTATTCAGGAGTTTGTGCCGGGGAAACAGGTCACGCTGGCGCATCTCATTGCGCACCCCGGTGAGGAACTGGCGAAAAAGATCGGCGTTCCCGAAGCGGGCGCTATCGGCATCATGACGTTGACGCCAGGCGAAACCGCGATGATTGCAGGTGACTTAGCGATGAAAGCGGCGGATGTACACATCGGCTTTCTCGATAGATTCAGCGGCGCGCTGGTGATCTACGGCTCAGTAGGCGCGGTAGAAGAAGCGTTATTACAGACGGTAAGCGGCCTCGGGCGATTATTAAATTTCACTTTGTGCAATCTGACAAAAAGTTAATCAGAGGCGGTGATGAAACGTATTGCGTTTGTCGGTACGGTGGGGGCAGGGAAAACAACGCTCTTTAACGCGCTACAAGGGAATTATTCCCTCGCCAGAAAAACACAGGCCGTGGAGTTTAATGAAAACGGCGATATCGATACGCCAGGAGAATATTTTAGCCATCCGCGCTGGTATCACGCCTTAATTACCACGCTGCAGGATGTCGATACGTTGATTTATATACATGCGGCAAATGATAAAGAAAGTCGCTTACCTGCCGGGCTGTTGGATATCGGCGCCAGTAAACGACAAATCGCCGTTATCAGCAAAACGGATGTGCCGGATGCCGACGTCGCCGCAACGCGACAACTACTTCGTGGGATGGGGTTTCAGGAGCCAATTTTTGAGCTCAATTGCCACGACCCAAGCAGTGTGCAGCACCTGGTGGATTATCTGACTGAGCTCAGCCAAAAGGAGGAAAGGGCAGGTGAAAAAACTCATCACAGCTAACGATATTCGTGCGGCCCACGCACGCGGCGAACAGGAAATGTCTGTTGTTCTGCGCGCCAGTATCATCACCCCGGAGGCGCGCGAAGTTGCGGCGCTGCTCGGCGTCACTATCACTGAATGCGATGAATCCGCTCCGGCCACTATGTCGGCCACAACCGCAGCGCCTGCTGCGGTGGAGGACGGCAAAACGGAAAGCCAGCGCATTCGTGAAACCATCATTGCGCAATTGCCAGAAGGGCAGTTTACCGAAAGCCTGGTCGCCCAACTGATGGACAAAGTGATGAAGGAAAAGCAGTCGCTGGAACAGGGCGGAATGCAGCCGAGTTTTAAATCGGTGACTGGCAAAGGCGGTGTGAAAGTCATCGACGGCAGCAGCGTGAAGTTTGGTCGTTTTGATGGCGCGCAGCCGCACTGCGTCGGTTTAACCGATCTGGTGACCGACCAGGACGGCAGCAGTATGGCCGCCGGGTTTATGCAGTGGGATAACGCATTTTTCCCATGGACGCTGAACTACGACGAAATCGACATGATTCTGGAAGGCGAGCTGCACGTTCGTCATGAAGGCGAAACCATGATTGCCAAAGCCGGGGACGTGATGTTTATCCCGAAAGGCTCCAGCATCGAATTTGGTACGCCATCAACAGTGAAGTTCCTGTATGTGGCCTGGCCTGCGAACTGGCAGTCCTGCTAAGGCGGATGTATGAAGGATTTCATTACCGAAGCATGGCTCAGAGCGAATCATACGCTCAGCGAAGGGGCTGAAATTCATCTCCCCGCTGATGCTCGCCTGACGCCGTCTGCCCGGGAATTGCTGGAAAGCCGTCGTCTGCGCATTAAGTATATCGACGAGCAGGGAAGCTTGTTTGTTGACGACGAGGAACAGCAGCAGCAGCCGGTACATGGTTTAACCAGCAGCGATACACATCCGCAGGCGACCTGTGAACTGTGTCATCAACCGGTGGCGAAGAAACCTGACACGCTGACGCATCTGACGGCGGACAAAATGGTCGCCAAAAGTGACCCGAGGCTTGGATTTCGCGCCGCGCTGGACAGCACCATTGGTCTGGCCGTGTGGTTGCAAATTGAACTGGCGGAGCCGTGGCAGCCGTGGCTGGCGGATATTCGCTCGCGCCTGGGCAATATTATGCGGGCTGATGCTGTGGATGAACCGCTGGCCGCACAAGCCATTGTTGGTTTAAGCGACGAAGATTTACACCGCCTTTCGCATCAGCCGCTGCGTTACCTGGACCACGATCATCTGGTGCCTGAAGCCAGCCACGGACGTGATTGCGCGTTGCTTAATCTGCTGCGCACTAAAGTCCGCGAAACGGAAACGGTGGCCGCTCAGGTATTTATCACCCGCAGTTTTGAAGTCTTGCGACCGGACATTCTGCAGGCGCTCAACCGTCTTTCCAGTACGGTTTACGTAATGATGATTCTGAGCGTGGCGAAGCATCCGCTAAGCGTCAGCCAAATCCAACAGCGACTGGGGGAGAAGTCATGATCATTGAACGTGCTCGCCAACTCGCCAAACAAACGCCCGCTCGGGTGGTGTTCCCGGATGCGCTGGATGTACGGGTGCTGAAAGCCGCCAATTACCTGCACCAGCATGGTCTGGCACGCCCCATTCTCGTTGCCAGCCCGTTTGCGCTACGCCAGTTTGCGCTCAGCCATCGCGTAGCCATGGATGGTATTCAGGTTATTGATCCACAAAGCAATGTACAGATGCGTGAAGAGTTTGCCCTGCGTTGGCTGGCCCGCGCGGGCGAAAAAACGCCGCCGGATGCGCGCGAGAAGCTCAACGATCCACTGATGTTTGCCGCCGCGATGGTCAGTGCCGGTAAAGCCGATGTGTGTATTGCAGGCAACTTGTCGTCAACGGCAAACGTGCTGCGTGCAGGATTGCGCATTATTGGATTACAGCCTGGCTGCAAAACGCTGTCGTCAATTTTCCTGATGCTGCCGCAGTATCTCGGGCCGTCATTAGGATTTGCAGACTGTAGCGTTGTGCCGCAGCCCACCGCTGCACAGTTGGCGGACATCGCCATCGCCAGCGCTGAAACCTGGAAGGCGATCACGGGTGAAGAGCCGCGCGTGGCCATGCTGTCGTTTTCCAGCAACGGCAGTGCTCGTCATCCCAATGTTGCTAACGTGCAGCAGGCTACGGAGATCGTTCGTGAGCGTGCCCCACAGCTTACCGTGGATGGGGAACTGCAATTTGATGCCGCTTTTGTGCCGGATGTCGCCGCGCAAAAAGCGCCCGCCAGTCCGTTAAAGGGCAATGCCAATGTGATGGTTTTTCCATCGCTGGAGGCAGGCAATATTGGTTATAAAATCGCCCAGCGTTTGGGAGGGTATCGTGCCGTTGGTCCATTGATTCAGGGCCTTGCAGCACCGCTTCATGACCTCTCTCGTGGCTGTAGCGTACAGGAAATTATCGAACTGGCGTTAGTGGCAGCTGTGCCGCGCCAGACTGACGTGAGCCGTGAAAGCGTCTCGCAAACACTGGTTGAATGAACGGTCCCGTTCTGGACCCCTTTGATTAAGAGGAAAGCATAATGGAAGCATTAGGAATGATTGAAACCCGGGGCCTGGTTGCACTGATTGAGGCTTCTGACGCAATGGTTAAGGCGGCGCGCGTGAAACTGGTTGGCGTGAAGCAGATCGGTGGCGGCCTGTGTACTGCCATGGTTCGTGGTGATGTGGCAGCCTGCAAAGCGGCTACGGATGCTGGTGCTGCTGCCGCGCAGCGTATCGGTGAACTGGTTTCTGTGCACGTTATCCCGCGTCCGCATGGCGATCTGGAAGAAGTGTTCCCGATCAGCTTCAAAGGCGACAGCAACGATATGTAAGTCGTCCAAGTGACGCCACTGGATCGTTGAGAGAAAGCTGGCGTCACCCTCTCTCCTTTTCACATTACCTTCTGCGGAGGGTAGGGGGAGGTTTTACCTGAAATATGCCACGGAGGCGGGTATGAAACTGGCAATCGTCACAGGACAAATTGTTTGTACCGTTCGCCATCAGGGGCTCGCGCACGACAAGTTGCTGATGGTGGAAATGATTGATGCCCAGGGAAATCCCGACGGGCAGTGCGCTGTTGCGATAGACAGCATCGGGGCGGGAACCGGAGAGTGGGTGCTGCTGGTCAGTGGAAGCTCAGCCCGCCAGGCGCACCATAACGACTCATCGCCTGTCGATCTGTGCGTGATTGGCATCGTCGATGAAGTGGTGGCAGGTGGGAAAGTGGTATTTCACAAATAAGGCAGAAAATCATGAATCAACAGGATATTGAACAGGTCGTGAAAGCGGTGCTGCTGAAAATGAAAGACAGCAGTCAGCCCGTCAGTGCCGTTCAAGAAATGGGCGTCTTTGCCTCCCTGGATGACGCAGTAGCGGCAGCAAAAGTGGCTCAGCAGGGGCTGAAAAGCGTCGCTATGCGCCAACTGGCCATTCACGCCATTCGTGAAGCGGGCGAAAAACACGCCAGAGAATTAGCGGAATTTGCCGTCAGTGAAACCGGCATGGGACGCGTTGAAGATAAATTTGCCAAAAACGTGGCGCAGGCTCGTGGCACCCCAGGCGTGGAATGCCTGTCTCCACAGGTATTGACCGGCGATAACGGCCTGACGCTGATTGAAAACGCACCTTGGGGCGTGGTGGCTTCGGTAACGCCGTCCACCAACCCGGCGGCGACCGTCATTAACAACGCCATCAGCCTGATTGCCGCGGGTAACAGCGTCGTCTTTGCGCCGCATCCGGCAGCAAAAGGCGTTTCTCAGCGCGCGATCGGCCTGCTTAACCAGGCGGTGGTCGCCGCAGGTGGTCCGGCTAACCTGCTGGTAACCGTTGCTAATCCGGATATCGAAACCGCACAGCGTCTGTTCAAGTACCCGGGCATCGGACTGCTGGTCGTCACCGGTGGTGAAGCGGTGGTGGAGTCTGCGCGTAAGCATACCAACAAGCGTCTGATTGCCGCAGGTGCCGGTAACCCGCCGGTGGTGGTGGATGAAACGGCCGATCTGACTCGCGCCGCGCAGTCCATCGTCAAAGGCGCATCGTTTGATAACAACATTATCTGTGCCGATGAAAAAGTGTTGATCGTCGTGGATAGCGTTGCTGATGAACTGATGCGTCTGATGGAAGGCCAGCACGCGGTCAAACTGACAACCGCCCAGGCTGAACAGCTACAACCGGTACTACTGAAAAATGTCGATGAGCGCGGTAAAGGCACGGTCAGCCGTGACTGGGTCGGGCGCGACGCGGCAAAAATCGCCGCGTCGATCGGCCTGAACGTTCCGGAGCAAACCCGCTTGTTGTTCGTCGAAACCTCCGCCACGCATCCGTTTGCTGTGACTGAACTGATGATGCCGGTGCTGCCGGTGGTGCGGGTAGCTAACGTTGACGAAGCCATTGCGCTGGCCGTTACGCTCGAAGGTGGTTGTCACCATACGGCGGCGATGCACTCACGCAACATCGACAATATGAACCGTATGGCTAACGCCATCGACACCAGCATTTTCGTCAAGAACGGACCATGCATTGCCGGCCTTGGACTTGGTGGCGAAGGCTGGACGACCATGACCATTACCACGCCAACCGGGGAAGGGGTGACCAGTGCGCGCACGTTTGTACGCCTGCGTCGCTGTGTGCTGGTGGATGCGTTTCGCATCGTATAAGGAGTGAAAAAGATGGCGCATGACGAACAACTGTGGCTCACACCCAGACTGCAAAAAGCGGCATCGCTGTGTAACCAGACGCCTGCCGCAAGCGATTCACCGCTGTGGTTGGGCGTTGATTTGGGAACCTGTGATGTGGTGTCGATGGTTGTCGACAACGAAGGGCAGCCGGTTGCGGTTTGTCTGGACTGGGCCGACGTCGTGCGCGATGGCATCGTCTGGGATTTCTTCGGTGCTGTGACCATTGTTCGTCGCCATCTCGATACGCTCGAACAACAACTGGGTTGCCGCTTTACTCATGCGGCTACCTCATTCCCGCCTGGCACTGACCCGCGTATCTCCATCAACGTGCTGGAGTCCGCCGGGCTTGAGGTGAGCCATGTGCTGGATGAGCCGACCGCCGTGGCAGATTTGCTGGCGCTTGATAACGCCGGAGTCGTCGATATCGGCGGTGGAACGACTGGTATCGCCATTGTGAAACAGGGCAAAGTGACTTACTCCGCTGACGAAGCGACCGGTGGGCACCACATTTCCCTGACGCTCGCCGGGAATCGTCGTATTCAACTGGAAGAAGCCGAGCAGTTCAAACGCAGCAACGGCAAAGAAATCTGGCCGGTGGTTAAGCCGGTTTACGAAAAGATGGCGGAAATTGTCGCCCATCATATTGCCGGACAAGGGATTACGGATTTATGGCTGGCCGGTGGGTCCTGTATGCAGCCGGGGGTTGATGAGCTGTTTCGTAAGCGTTTCCCGGAGCTGCAGGTGCATTTACCGCAGCACAGTCTGTTTATGACCCCGCTGGCGATTGCCAATAGCGGAAAAGTAAAAGCGGAAGGAATCTATGCAAGCTGAATTGCAGACCGCGCTCTTTCAGGCATTCGATGCACTGAATCTGCAACGCGTAAAAACGTTCAGCGTTCCACCGGTCACATTATGCGGACTGGGAGCGCTCAGTACCTGCGGACAGGAAGCGCAAACGCGCGGACTGACGCATATGTTTGTCATGGTTGACAGCTTCCTGCATGAGGCGGGGATGACCGCCGCTCTGGAACGTAGCCTGGCGATGAAAGGCGTGGCAATGACGCTGTGGCCATGTCCGGTCGGCGAACCGTGCATCACGGACGTCTGCGCGGCGGTCGCGCAATTGCGTGAATCGAAGTGCGATGGCGTGGTGGCCTTTGGTGGCGGCTCTGTGCTGGATGCCGCTAAAGCAGTGGCGCTGCTGGTGACCAACCCGACGCAAACGCTAGCTGACATGACGGAGCACAGTGTACTGCGCCCGCGTCTACCGCTGATTGCCGTGCCAACCACCGCCGGGACCGGGTCAGAAACCACCAACGTTACGGTGATTATTGATGCCGCCACCGGACTTAAAAAAGTGCTGGCCCACGCAACCCTTATGCCAGACGTCGCCATTCTGGATGCCGCGGTAACGGAAGGCGTTCCTGCGCACGTGACGGCAATGACTGGCATTGACGCGCTGACCCATGCCGTTGAAGCGTATAGCGCGCTAAACGCGACGCCGTTTACCGACAGCCTGGCGATTGGCGCGATTGCGATGATTGGTAAATCGCTGCCGAAAGCGGTGGGATACGGCCATGATCTGGCGGCGCGGGAAAGCATGTTACTGGCGTCCTGCATGGCGGGAATGGCGTTTTCCAGCGCGGGACTGGGCCTGTGTCACGCGATGGCACACCAGCCGGGCGCTGCGCTGCACATCCCGCACGGACAAGCTAACGCCATGCTGCTGCCCACGGTAATGGGGTTCAACCGCATGGTGTGCCGTGAGCGTTTCAGCCACATCGGACGGGCGTTAACCAACAAGAAGTCGGACGATCGTGATGCCATCAACGCCGTCAGCGAGCTGATTAGCGAAGTGGGCCAGACCAAACGACTCTCTGACGTTGGGGCAAAGCCCGAGCATTACAGCGCATGGGCAAACGCTGCGCTGGAGGATATTTGTATTCGCAGTAATCCACGCACCGCCACGCAGGCCGACATTATCGCGTTGTATGCGGCGGCACAATAAATACACATATGACAGGGAGTGAAGGCTATGGGAATTAACGAAATCATCATGTACATCATGATGTTCTTTATGCTGATTGCTGCCGTGGACAGGATCCTGTCTCAGTTCGGCGGTTCGGCGCGCTTCCTCGGTAAGTTTGGTA
The DNA here is from genome assembly GCF_041320245.1 of Citrobacter meridianamericanus. Taxonomy (NCBI): domain Bacteria; kingdom Pseudomonadati; phylum Pseudomonadota; class Gammaproteobacteria; order Enterobacterales; family Enterobacteriaceae; genus Citrobacter; species Citrobacter meridianamericanus. The sequence continues at coordinate 1,613,273 of NZ_CP101036.1, forward strand.
AGAGCATTGAGGGATCGGGCGGTCAGTTCGAAGAAGGCTTTATGGCAATGGGCGCGCTGGGCCTGGCGATGGTCGGTATGACCGCGCTGGCGCCGGTACTGGCGCATGTGCTCGGACCAGTAATCATTCCGCTGTACGAAATGCTGGGCGCGAACCCGTCGATGTTTGCCGGAACGCTGCTGGCGTGCGATATGGGCGGCTTCTTCCTGGCGAAAGAACTGGCGGGCGGCGACGTGGCGGCATGGTTGTACTCTGGCCTGATTCTCGGCGCGATGATGGGACCGACACTGGTCTTCTCCATTCCGGTTGCGCTGGGAATTATTGAACCGTCTGACCGTCGTTATCTGGCGCTGGGCGTGCTGGCCGGTATCGTCACCATTCCGATTGGCTGTATTGCGGGTGGTTTGGTTGCGATGTACTCCGGCGTGGAAATAAATGGTCAGCCAGTGGAGTTCACCTTTGCACTGATCCTGATGAACATGATCCCGGTGCTGATCGTGGCCGTGCTGGTGGCGCTGGGACTGAAATTCATCCCGGAAAAAATGATCAACGGCTTCCAGATCTTCGCCAAGTTCCTGGTAGCGCTGATCACCCTCGGTCTGGCGGCGGCAGTCATCAAGTTCCTGCTCGGCTGGGAGCTAATCCCGGGTCTTGATCCTATTTTCATGGCACCGGGCGATAAGCCGGGTGAAGTGATGCGCGCCATCGAAGTTATCGGTTCTATCTCCTGTGTGCTGCTGGGCGCCTACCCGATGGTGCTGCTGCTGACCCGCTGGTTTGAAAAACCGCTGATGAGCGTTGGCAACCTGTTGAAAGTTAATAATATTGCGGCTGCGGGTATGGTAGCAACGCTTGCCAACAACATCCCGATGTTCGGCATGATGAAAAACATGGATACCCGCGGCAAAGTGATCAACTGCGCCTTTGCAGTCTCTGCGGCCTTCGCCCTGGGTGACCACTTAGGCTTCGCCGCTGCCAACATGAACGCCATGATCTTCCCGATGATTGTCGGCAAGCTGATCGGCGGCGTGACGGCGATTGGCGTGGCTATGCTGTTAGTACCGAAAGACGAAGATGTTCCGGCTCCAGCAGAAACCAATCCGGAGGCGCAATCGTGAATACCCGCCAGCTACTCAGCGTCGGTATCGATATCGGCACCACCACCACTCAGGTAATTTTCTCGCGCCTTGAGCTGGTCAATCGTGCGGCAGTGTCGCAGGTGCCGCGTTACGAATTCATCAAACGCGAAATTAGCTGGCAAAGCCCGGTGTTCTTTACACCCGTTGATAAGCAGGGTGGGTTGAAAGAGGCCGAACTGAAAGCTCTGATCCTCGCCCAGTATCAGGCGGCGGGGATTGACCCAGAGACCGTCGATTCCGGTGCGATCATCATTACCGGGGAAAGCGCCAAAACCCGCAATGCACGACCTGCGGTGATGACGCTCTCCCAGTCGCTGGGTGACTTCGTGGTGGCAAGCGCTGGTCCACATCTGGAATCGGTGATTGCCGGTCATGGCGCGGGAGCGCAAACCCTGTCCGAACAGAAATTGTGCCGCGTACTGAATATCGACATAGGCGGCGGTACGTCGAACTACGTCTTGTTCGACGCGGGAAAAGTCAGCGGCTCGGCCTGCCTGAACGTCGGCGGACGGCTACTGGAAACGGACGGTCAAGGACGCGTGGTGCATGCGCATCAGCCAGGACAGATGATTGTTGATGACGTATTTGGTCCAGGCACTGATGCCCGAACCCTCAATGCGGCGCAGCTTGTTCAGGTGGCCCGGCGGATGGCTGCGCTGATTGTGGAGGTGATTGACGGCACGCTTTCACCGCTGGCGCAGGCGCTGATGCAAACCGGTCTGTTACCGGTTGGCGTGAAACCTGAAGTGATTACGTTGTCCGGTGGGGTGGGCGAGTGCTACCGCAACCAACCTGCCGATCCGTTCTGTTTTTCCGACATTGGGCCGCTGTTAGCAACGGCGCTGCATGAACATCCGCGCCTGCGTGAGATGAACGTGCAGTTTCCGGCGCAAACCGTGCGCGCCACGGTGATTGGCGCCGGGGCGCATACGCTGTCGCTTTCGGGCAGCACTATCTGGCTGGAGGGTGTGGCGCTTCCGCTGCGCAATCTGCCAGTGGCGATTCCGGTTGATGAGGCTGATCTGGTGGCCGCCTGGCAACAGGCGCTAATGCAGCTCGATCTGGACCCGCAAACGGACGCCTACGTGCTGGCGCTGCCCGGTTCGCTACCGGTGCGCTACGCCGCGCTGTTAACGGTGATTGATGCGCTGCTGGCCTTTGTCGCGCGCTATCCGAATCCGCATCCCCTGCTGGTGGTAGCCGAGCAGGATTTTGGTAAAGCCCTGGGCATGCTTTTACGCCCACAGTTACAGCAACACCCGCTGGCGGTCATCGATGAGGTGGTTGTCCGGGCGGGGGACTATATCGACATTGGTACGCCTCTTTTTGGCGGATCGGTTGTGCCGGTGACGGTGAAATCACTCGCATTTCCTTCCTGAGGGAACGACTTATGAAACTAAAGACCACATTGTTCGGCAATGTTTATCAGTTTAAGGATGTTAAAGAGGTGCTGGCAAAAGCCAACGAACTGCGTTCGGGGGATGTGCTGGCAGGTGTGGCAGCAACCAGTTCGCAAGAGCGCGTGGCGGCCAAGCAGGTGCTGTCGGAAATGACGGTAGCGGATATTCGCAACAACCCGGTGATTTCCTATGAAGAGGACTGCGTGACGCGTCTTATTCAGGATGACGTCAACGAAACGGCCTATAACCGCATCAAGAACTGGAGTATCAGCGAGCTGCGCGAGTATGTGCTGAGCGATGAAACCTCCGTGGATGACATTGCGTTTACGCGCAAAGGGTTAACGTCGGAAGTGGTCGCCGCGGTAGCAAAAATCTGCTCTAACGCGGACCTGATCTACGGCGGTAAGAAAATGCCGGTGATCAAAAAGGCCAACACTACCATCGGTCTGCCGGGCACCTTCAGTTGCCGTTTACAGCCTAACGACACCCGTGATGATGTGCAGAGTATTGCCGCACAAATCTACGAAGGGCTGTCCTTCGGTGCGGGCGATGCGGTAATTGGCGTCAACCCGGTAACGGATGACGTGGAAAACTTAAGCCGTGTGCTCGATACCGTGTATGGCGTTATCGACAAGTTTAATATTCCAACTCAGGGCTGCGTACTGGCACACGTTACCACCCAGATCGAAGCGATTCGTCGTGGCGCGCCGGGTGGGTTGATTTTCCAGAGTATCTGCGGCAGTGAGAAAGGCTTAAAAGAATTTGGCGTTGAGCTGGCGATGCTGGATGAGGCGCGTGCAGTGGGCGCGGAATTTAACCGCATAGCCGGGGAAAACTGTCTGTACTTCGAAACAGGACAAGGCTCCGCGCTCTCTGCGGGCGCTAACTTCGGCGCCGATCAGGTGACGATGGAAGCGCGTAACTACGGGCTGGCGCGTCACTACGATCCGTTCCTGGTGAACACCGTGGTGGGCTTTATCGGGCCGGAGTATCTCTACAACGACCGCCAGATTATTCGCGCGGGCTTAGAAGATCACTTTATGGGCAAGCTGAGCGGCATCTCAATGGGCTGTGACTGCTGCTACACCAACCACGCGGATGCTGACCAGAACCTCAACGAAAACCTGATGATTCTGCTCGCCACCGCTGGCTGCAACTACATCATGGGCATGCCGCTCGGTGACGACATCATGCTCAACTACCAGACCACCGCATTCCACGACACTGCGACCGTGCGCCAGTTGCTGAACCTGCGTCCGTCGCCGGAGTTTGAACGCTGGTTGGAAACCATGGGCATTATGGCAAACGGTCGCCTGACCAAACGGGCGGGCGATCCGTCACTGTTCTTCTGATGACGCGGGGATGACACACGATGGATCAAAAACAGATTGAAGAAATTGTACGCAGTGTAATGGCGTCAATGGGGGAGCCGCAGGTTCAAGCGCCATCAGCGGAAGTGAAATGCAGCACTACGCAGTGCGCCGCGCCGACCGGTGAAAGCTGTGCGATGGACTTAGGCTCAGCCGAAGCGAAAGCGTGGATTGGCGTTGAGAATCCGCATCGGGCAGAGGTATTGACCGAACTGCGCCGTAGCACCGCTGCGCGTGTATGTACCGGGCGCGCCGGTCCTCGTCCGCGTACCCAGGCGCTGCTGCGCTTCCTGGCTGACCACTCGCGTTCGAAAGATACGGTATTGAAAGAAGTGCCGGAAGAGTGGGTAAAAGCCCAGGGACTACTGGAAGTGCGCTCTGAAATCAGCGACAAAAACCTGTATCTGACGCGCCCGGACATGGGACGTCGTCTGAGTGCGGAAGCCATTGAAGCACTGAAATCACAGTGTGTAATGAATCCGGATGTGCAGGTGATTATTTCTGATGGCCTGTCTACTGACGCCATCACCGCCAACTACGAAGAGATTCTCCCACCGCTGTTGTCAGGCTTAAAACAGGCCGGACTGAAGGTCGGAACCCCGTTCTTCGTTCGCTATGGTCGCGTGAAAATCGAAGATCAGATCGGCGAACTGCTCGGCGCGAAAGCGGTGATTCTGCTGGTAGGTGAACGTCCGGGCCTCGGCCAGTCGGAAAGTCTTTCTTGCTATGCCGTCTATTCGCCGCGCGTGGCGACGACCGTTGAAGCCGACCGTACCTGTATCTCGAATATTCACCAGGGCGGTACGCCACCGGTTGAAGCGGCGGCGGTGATTGTAGATTTGGCCAAACGCATGCTGGAGCAAAAAGCGTCCGGCATCAATATGACCCGTTAAGGAGGCATCATGCCCGCATTAGATTTGATTAGACCTTCAGTCACCGCAATGCGCGTGATTGCCTCGGTAAATGACGGTTTTGCCCGTGAACTTAAATTACCGCCACATATACGTAGTCTCGGACTCATCACAGCAGATTCTGATGACGTGGCGTATATTGCCGCAGACGAAGCGACAAAACAGGCGATGGTGGAAGTGGTTTATGGCCGCTCGCTGTATGCCGGTGCGGCGCACAGTCCCTCTCCAACCTCGGGCGAAGTGCTGATCATGCTCGGTGGACCTAACCCGGCAGAAGTTCGCGCCGGTCTGGATGCGATGGTCGCCAATATTGAAAGTGGCGCGGCGTTCCAGTGGGCCAATGACGCAGAAGATACCGCTTTCCTCGCGCACGTGGTTTCGCGTACCGGTTCGTATCTCTCGGCGACCGCAGGATGCCGACTTGGCGATCCGATGGCGTATCTGGTTGCACCGCCGCTGGAAGCAACATTTGGTATTGATGCGGCGCTCAAATCTGCCGATGTACAGATTGTCACCTATGTGCCGCCACCGTCAGAAACCAACTACTCAGCGGCGTTTTTAACCGGTAGCCAGGCCGCCTGTAAAGCTGCCTGTAACGCTTTTGCTGATGCTGTTCTGGATATTGCTCGTAATCCTGTTCAGCGCGCGTAAGAGAGGTTGCAATGATCAATGCACTGGGATTACTGGAAGTGGATGGCATGGTGGCTGCCGTAGACGCGGCGGATGCCATGCTGAAAGCCGCGAACGTGCGTCTGCTCAGTCACCAGGTGCTGGATCCTGGCAGGCTGACTCTGGTTGTGGAAGGCGATCTGGCTGCGTGTCGTGCAGCGCTGGACGCCGGAAGCGCAGCCGCAGCGCGTACAGGTCGTGTTGTCAGTCGCAAGGAGATAGGGCGGCCAGAAGATGACACCCAGTGGCTGATCGGCGGTTTTACGCGCCAGCCGAAGAAACCAGAACAGAAGTCAGAAGTGAAAGCAGATGTAAAAGCAGAGAAGACGCAGGGTGCCCCGGTGGCTTCTGAATCCTCTGCACAGCTTCTGACGCTGTTGGCATCGGTCCGTCAAGGAATGACGGCAGGGGAAGTGGCTGCGCACTTTGGCTGGTCACTTGATGAAGCCAGAAAGGCGCTTGAACAGCTCTTTTCTGACGGAGCGTTGCGTAAACGCAGTAGTCGCTATCGCTTAAAAAATTAACCTGTCGGAGGGCCGGGGGCTTCGTTGAAGCTTCCGGCTTAAAAGATCATGAAAAAGACCCGTACTGCTAACCTGCACCATCTTTATCATGAAGCATTACCCGAAGACGTTAAACTTACGCCGAAAGTGGAGGTGGACAACGTTCACCAGCGGCGAACAACGGATGTGTATGAGCATGCGCTGACGATTACCGCCTGGCAGCAGATCTACGACCAATTGCATCCGGGAAAATTTCATGGCGAGTTCACGGAAATCCTGCTCGACGATATTCAGGTGTTCCGTGAATACACCGGTCTGGCGCTGCGTCAGTCGTGTCTTGTCTGGCCGAACTCATTCTGGTTTGGTATTCCGGCCACTCGCGGCGAACAGGGATTTATCGGCACCCAGTGTCTGGGCAGTGCTGAAATCGCTACTCGTCCAGGTGGGACAGAGTTTGAACTGAGTACGCCGGATGATTACACCATTTTGGGTGTCGTCATTTCAGAAGAGGCGATTGCCCGTCAGGCTAACTTCCTGCATAACCCGGAAAGGGTGCTGCATATGCTGCGCAACCAGTCGGCACTGGAGGTGAAAGAACAACACAAAGCCGCGCTTTGGGGCTTTGTACAGCAGGCGCTGGCAACGTTCAGCGAAAATCCGGCGAATCTCCATCAGCCTGCGGTGCGTAAAGTGTTGGGCGATAACCTGCTGCTGGCAATGGGCACGATGCTGGAAGAAGCGCAACCGATAATCACGGCTGAGAGCATCAGCCATCAGAGCTATCGCCGCTTGCTGTCGCGGGCGCGCGAATACGTGCTGGAAAATATGTCGGAACCGCTGACCGTGCTCGACCTGTGTAACCAGCTGCACGTCAGCCGCCGGACGTTGCAAAACGCCTTTCACGCAATCCTCGGTATTGGGCCGAATGCCTGGTTAAAACGCATTCGCCTGAACGCCGTGCGTCGCGAGCTGATAAGCCCGTGGTCACAAAGTACCACGGTGAAAGACGCCGCCATGCAGTGGGGATTCTGGCATTTAGGGCAGTTCGCCACCGACTACCAGCAACTGTTTGCGGAGAAACCGTCGCTGACGCTGCATCAGCGCATGCGCCAGTGGGCGTGATGAAATTATTGTGTCGGATGCCTTGTGTATTATCTGGTCTGGGAGGCGGCGCTGTTGTTGGCCTGAGAAGCCTGGCGCCATCAGGCCATTACACCCAGTCACGCACCTGAATAAACTCGCTAAGGGCGGCTTCCGGGCTGTTCGCTTCCGGATGGTAGTCATATTCCCAACGCACCAGCGGCGGCATCGACATTAGAATGGATTCCGTCCGCCCGCCGGTCTGCAGACCGAACAATGTGCCGCGATCCCACACCAGGTTAAATTCCACATAGCGTCCGCGACGATAAAGCTGAAAATTGCGTTCACGCTCGCCCCAGCTCATTGCTTTGCGGCGCTCGACGATGGGCAAATACGCCTCGGCATAACCCTTTCCAACAGCCTGCATAAAGGCGAAGCTGCGATCGAAATTCGGCGTATTCAAATCATCGAAAAAAAGTCCGCCAATGCCGCGCTGTTCGTTGCGATGTTTGAGAAAGAAGTAGTCATCGCACCACTTCTTGTAACGTGGATAAACGTCATCGCCGAACGGCTGGCACAGATCCCGCGCCGTGCGGTGCCAATGAACTGCATCCTCATCAAAGCCGTAGTAGGGCGTTAAGTCAAAGCCGCCGCCAAACCACCACACCGGGTCGGCGCCCGGTTTTTCCGCGATAAAAAACCGTACGTTGGCATGGCTGGTCGGAATGTAAGGATTCTGTGGATGCACCACTAGCGATACGCCCATGGCCTCAAAGCTGCGACCGGCAAGCTCCGGGCGATGGGCGGTAGCCGATGCTGGCATTGCATCGCCATGGACGTGGGAGAAGTTGACGCCCGCTTGCTCAAAAATACCGCCGTTACGCAGTACCCGGCTGCGCCCGCCGCCGCCCGCTTCGCGCTGCCAGTTATCTTCAACGAATCCGGCACCATCTACGGCAGATAACTGCTGACAAATATCATCCTGCAGGCTGAGCAGGAACTGTTTTACGCGCTGTGCATCGGGCTTCATGATTAACGTTTCTTCGAGTGTGCTTTCTGGTTATCAAACCAGTGGAAATAGCTGATGATGCCATTGGCGATAGCGGTAGCGATTTTTTGACGAAACGCCGTTGTGCCCAGCAGTCGCTCTTCTTCCGGGTTGGTAATGAACGAGGTTTCGACCAGTACCGACGGAATTGAGGGGGATTTTAGCACCACGAAGGCGGCCTGTTCAGTGCTACGACTGTGCAGCCGGTGTACCGGCTTAATCTTCTTGAGAATATGCGACCCTAAGGTCAGGCTGTTTTTAATGGTGTCGGTTTGCACCAGATCGAACAATACCTGCTGCAGCAAATGGTCTTTATCGGTGGTCTTTTTTCCAGCCACTTCATCGGCCCGGTTTTCACGGTCGGACAGATATTTCGCCATGGCGCTACTGGCGCCGCGATTAGACAGCGCAAAGACCGACGCACCTGCGGCGCTCGGATTGGTAAAACCGTCGGCGTGGATCGACATGAACAGATCGGCACCATGCTTGTGGGCGATCTCGACGCGATCGTACAGCGGAATAAACGTATCGCCGGAGCGGGTCAGGCGCGCATCAATCCCCTGGTTACGTAGAATCGAGCGCACGTTTTTGGCAATCGCCAGTACCACGTGCTTCTCCTTTGAACCGTTGCGACCAATTGCGCCGGTATCAATCCCGCCGTGACCCGGATCGAGGACAACTACGCGCTTAGCGCCGGCTTTTTTCGCTTTCGGTTTGCTGTGTCCATTGCTGGTCTTAAGCGCCTCTTCTTTAGCGATGGCTTGCGACATGCCTGACAGCGTCAGGGCGGCCAGCCCGGCTTTCAACACCTGGCGGCGCGATGTGAGTGTTTTTAGTGGTTTAAAAGTGCTCATACGGCCTGAGTTGTAAAAAAAGGTTCTAAACGTTATATCGTATCGCGTTGTCCGTTGCGACGGATCGGGATAAGAATTGTTTTACTTTTCATTTCAATACGTGACAATTCCGTATTATGCCATTTTTTCCGCCGCTTCGCGTCAGATATTGGCTAAATCAGCCGTTCGCGCCATAATCGCTTTTTAACGTCCTGAAAAGGTAACCAATACCATGGAAATACGCGTTTTTCGCCAGGAAGATTTCGAAGAGGTGATCACCCTCTGGGAGCGCTGTGATTTGCTGCGTCCATGGAACGATCCGGAAATGGACATTGAGCGTAAGGTCAATCATGACGTCAGCCTGTTTCTGGTCGCTGAAGTGAACGGCGAGGTAGTTGGTACGGTGATGGGCGGCTACGACGGGCATCGCGGTTCGGCTTATTATCTTGGCGTGCACCCTGAGTTTCGCGGTCGCGGCATCGCTAATGCGCTGCTTAACCGACTGGAGAAAAAGCTTATTGCCCGCGGTTGCCCCAAGATTCAAATCATGGTGCGTGACGATAATGATGTCGTGCAGGGCATGTATGAACGTCTGGGCTATGAACATGCGGATGTACTCAATCTGGGCAAGCGCTTGATCGAAGATGAAGAGTACTGAGTTTCATCCGGCCGACTATGACAGCCATGGGCGTCTGCGCCTGCCTTTTCTCTTCTGGTGCGTATTGCTGCTGCAGGCACGCACCTGGGTACTGTTTGTCATTGCTGGCTCTTCCCGTGAGCAGGGCAATACATTACTGAATTTGTTTTATCCCGATCATGATGCGTTCTGGCTGGGGTTACTTCCCGGCGTTCCGGCGGTACTGGCGTTTTTAGTCAGCGGCAGGCGTTTTGCGTTTCCTGTGATATGGCGCTGGCTGCGCGGATTACTGATCCTCGCTCAACTGGTGCTGTTGTGCTGGCAGCCGGTGATGTGGCTGGGAGGCGATCCGGTCAACGGCGTCGGGCTGGCGCTGCTGGTGGCGGATATTGTCGCGCTGATCTGGCTGTTAACCAATCAACGTTTGCGCGCCTGTTTTTCCCTCGAGAAAGAATAACGGCACTTTTTGGCGAAAGCGGACTCCAAGCAACGTTGATAAATAAGGAAGGAAGTGAAATGAAATCACTGCGTTTGACTTTATGCGCGATGCCGCTACTACTGACCGGGTGTTCAACGTTGTCGTCAGTAAACTGGTCTGCCGCCAATCCGTGGAACTGGTTTGGTTCTTCAACGCAGGTTACTGAGCAGGGCGTCGGAGCGTTAACGGGCGCGACACCGCTGGATGAAAAATCCATTGCTGATGCGCTGGACGGGGAATACCGTCTGCGCAGCGGAATGAAGACCGATAACGGGAATGTGGTGCGTTTCTATGAAGCGATGAAAGATGACAAGCTCGCGATGGTTATCAATGGCACCCAGGGAACCATCAACCGTATTGATGTATTAGACAGCGATATTTCGTCTTCTGCGGGTGTCAAAATCGGTACACCGTTTAGCGAGCTTTACACTAAAGCCTTTGGTCATTGTCAGAAAGCAACCGGCGATGATAGCGCGGGCGTTGAATGTAAAGCTGAAGGAAGTCAGCATATTAGCTATGTCTTTTCCGGCGAGTGGAGCGGGCCTGAAGGCTTAATGCCGTCTGACGACACGCTGAAAGCATGGAAAGTAAGCAAAATTATCTGGCAGCGTTAATTTGCGTCTGAACAAATCGGCTTACTAAAAAAACAGGTAGAATAGCGCCAATCAATGCCACGATGTCGTGGCATCTTTTTTTCAGGAGGAACAATGTCTCAGGTTCAGAGTGGCATTTTGCCAGAACATTGCCGTGCGGCGATTTGGATTGAAGCCAATGTTAAAGGCGACGTTGAGGTCCTGCGTGCGGCCAGCAAAATCTTCGCCGATAAGCTGGCAACCTTTGAAGCTACGTTCCCGGATGCGCATCTGGGCGCGGTTGTCGCTTTTGGCAACAACACCTGGCGTACACTGAGTGGCGGCGTTGGCGCAGAAGAGTTAAAAGACTTTATCCCTTACGGTAAAGGTCTGGCGCCGGCGACCCAATATGATGTGTTGATCCATATTCTCTCTTTGCGCCATGACGTAAATTTTTCTGTCGCGCAGGCGGCAATGGAAGCATTTGGCGATTGCATTGAGGTTAAAGAAGAGATCCACGGTTTCCGTTGGGTTGAGGAGCGCGATCTCAGCGGCTTTGTTGACGGCACTGAAAACCCGGCAGGCGAAGAAACACGTCGTGATGTCGCAGTGATTAAAGATGGCGTGGATGCTGGCGGCAGCTATGTGTTTGTGCAGCGTTGGGAACATAACCTGAAGCAGCTTAACCGCATGAGCATTCACGACCAGGAAATGATGATTGGCCGTACCAAGGAAGCCAACGAAGAGATCGACGGCGACGAGCGCCCGGCTACCTCTCACCTGAGCCGCGTCGATCTCAAAGAAGACGGTAAAGGGCTGAAAATTGTGCGCCAGAGCCTGCCATACGGCACCGCCAGCGGTACGCACGGTCTCTATTTCTGCGCCTACTGCGCCCGTCTGCACAACATTGAGCAGCAGTTGCTGAGCATGTTTGGCGATACAGACGGTAAGCGCGACGCGATGCTGCGTTTCACCAAACCGGTGACTGGCGGCTATTACTTTGCTCCATCCCTGGATCGACTGATGGCGCTGTAATTTTTGATTCCTGATGGCGGTTACGCCGCCATCTTTCACAAAATAGTTACCTGTTGAACCCCACAACGTCTGCCATGCAGATGATGCATCCGCATTGACGCTCATCGTAAAAAATCCCATTCCAGGTTCAGTGTTGTTTACCTGTCAGTTAGTTGTTTAAAGCACCGATATTAAACACTGCCCTTTTGAATTAATAAGTTCCGGATAGTTACTTTAAAAAATCTAAATATATCTGAATTAAATCACGGTTTAAATGTGACGAAGATCTGATTCTTTTACTCTATTCATAAAAATAAAATGTCTTATAAGTGTAATTAATTTCATCATAAATTGATTTAATGCCTTCATTTGTTGACAATTAAAATGATGGTCTTGTAATCTGAAAATGAGCGAAAAATAACGGAATTTATTCTTAACCATTTGGCAACAAAAGTGCATTGGAGGTTTTATGTCTACAAAATTATGGGGTGGGCGTTTTGATATGCCTACAAATAAGCTGGTCGAATCATATAACGCGACAATTATGCTGGAACAACGCCTCTGTCCTTTTGATATTCAAGGGAGTATTGTCCACGCAACTATGTTGGGCCGTCAGGGGATTATTGCACAGGATGAAGCGAATGCGATTATTGGCGGGTTAAGGCAAGTAGGTAAAGAAATTGAAGAAGGGCAGTTCGTTTTTGACACTGTTGATGAAGATATTCATATGGCAATCGAAAGACGTATGACCGAAATAATTGGTCCTGTAGGTGGGAAACTACATACAGGTCGAAGTCGTAATGACCAGACGACTGTCGATTCTAAAATGCATATGAGATCAACTATTCGTGAGATTCAGCAGGATATTGTTCATCTGCAAAAAATTATTATTAATAAAGCTGAAAATAATATTAATGCGATTATGCCGGGCTATACTCATTTACAGACCGGTCAGCCTATTCTTTTATCACACTGGATCATGGCATATTATTGGATGTTACGTCGTGACTGGACTCGTTTTGAAGACCTTTATCAACGCATGGGAGAATGTCCTTTAGGTTCAGCAGCTCTTGCAGGTACGACTTTCCCTATTGATCGTGATTTCACTGCTCAACAGCTTGGCTTTGATAAGCCGACTGAGAATAGTATTGATTCTGTCAGCGATCGTGACCATATGGTTGAATTCACTGCTGCAGCCGCTATGTGCTTTATGCATCTTACCCGTTTGTCAGAAGAATTGGTTTTATTCTCAAGTCAGGACTTTAAATTTATTGAGCTTTCTGATGATTTCTGTACTGGCTCCAGCATCATGCCCCAGAAGAAAAATCCTGATGTGGCTGAAAAAATGCGCGGTAAAGGCGGTCGTATGTACGGAAATTTAATGGCGATGCTGACCATTATGAAAGGGATCCCTCTCGCCTATAATACTGATATGAGTGAGGATAAAGAGCAGGTCTATGATTCCATGGATACTTTGCAAACCAGTCTAAAAATTATGGCGCCGATGCTCGATAAAATGGTTATTCTTTCTGAGAATACTCGCAACGCGGCGGCAAGAGGCTTCTCAAATGCGACCGATATGGCTGATTACCTGGTTCGTAAAGGAATTCCTTTCAGGGAAGCTCACCATATTGTCGGCAGTGCTGTTAATTACTGTATAAAACATAGAAAAATGCTGGAAGAGCTTACAATGGATGAATTTCATTCATTTGATAATAAAATTGAAAATGATATTTATGAGAATATATCTCTGGAAGCTTGTATTAAAGCAAGGATGTCTTATGGCGGAACAGGAACGGATGCCGTTAAAAAACAGATCGAAATTGCTAAATCATATCTGAACTAATCCTAAGCATAATAATTAATATCTCCCGGATGCAATATCCGGGAGGGCTTTGAGGTGAAAAAATGGATGCTTTGTTTTTTTTACAATTATTTATTGTGCTCGCTTGTATTGGTATCGGCGGGCGTTATGGCGGAATGGGACTTGGTGCTGGGGGCGGACTTGGTGTTGCAATATTAGTTCTGGGTTTTGGACTTAAGCCCTCCACACCATCTATTACTGCAATGTTAATTATTATTTGTGTTATTGGCGCAGTCAGTGTATTACAGGCTGCTGGTGGACTTGATTATCTTGTGCGCGTGGCTGAAAAATTACTCCGTAAAAAGCCACAAGCTATTACTTTTGTTGCTCCAATACTGACTTCAATATTTACGTTATTCTGCGGGACCACTTACGTTGCATTCTCTTTGTATCCGGTCGTCGCTGAGGTTGCCGCTGAAGCTAAGGTCCGCCCGGAGCGAGCGTTATCAGCAACAGTTATAGCGGCTAGTGTCGCGGTTGCCGCCAGCCCGATGAGTGCAGCAACAGCGGGGATGCTGGCTATTCTGCATGAATATGCTGGAATTAGCCTTGGACAAATACTGGCTATTGCTCTTCCTTCATTTTTTATGGCTGCCATTGTTACAAGCTTTTCAGTTTACAAACGCGGTAAAGAGCTGGAGGATGATCCTGAGTTTCAGAGGCGTGTTGCCGCTGGTGAATATGAGTTCATGCATACTGCGCAGAAAAAAGAATATGTTGCTTCAGCGGGCGCAAAAAAAGGGGTCGTTATCTTTGCGATTGGGGTGGTGCTGGTTCTAATTTTAGGTTCTTTTACCGGGTTACTCCCTTCCTGGGATGGAAAAAGACTGTCAACCCCGATGGTTATTCAAATGATTATGCTGACAGCTGCTTTGTTTATTATGATTGTCAGTAAAGTACCAAGTAGTACCTTGAACAGTGGCTCAGTATTCCGTGCTGGTTTAATGGGGGTGGTTGCAATACTTGGCGTTTCATGGATGACGGCAACGTTTTTTGATGCTTATCAGCCAGAATTGATTAAGGTCTTTGGTGGTATGGTAAATGGCGCACCGATGCTTTTTGGTGTGGTTGTGTTCTTGTTCTCTCTGGTCATTATGAGCCCTGCGGCGACGGTTGCCGCCATCATGCCACTAGGTGTTACCCTGGGAATACCAGCACCGTATCTTATCGCCATTTTTGCCTGTACCTGTGGTGATTTTATTATACCGGGCGCCAATCAAATCGGTTGCGTTGCATTTGACCGAACAGGCACGACAAAGATTGGACGTTTTGTTGTCAATCATAGCTACATTCGTCCGGGTTTTGTGATGGTTATCTCTCAGGTAATTTTTGCCTACTTAATTGCTCAGGTTGTCCTGTAGAGCGCATTCTGTGGGAAATGGCAGTAGTAATATTGAGAAGGACGTAATGGCATCCTCTCTGAACTGAATCAAGGGGGATGCCAAAACAAGTAGGTATTAGCTCTATTTAATTACTCTACCGCGCTACATCAGCATACTGGAAAAAAGGAAGCAAAAAAGCGTTGATGCGACAACGGTAACAAGGCCGGGTAGCATATAGCTGTGATTAACCACATACTTGCCAATTCGAGTTGTCCCAGTACGATCAAACGCCACACAGCCAATCTGTGCTCCCCCCGGAATAATGAATGATCCACAGGTTAGTGGGAGCAGGGCGACCAAAGTTTCTGCCGGATATCCCATTAACACGCCTGCGGGGAGTAATGCTACAGCAGTTGCCGCTGGGCTATAAATTACGGCAGAAAGCCCAAAAACAATAATGCCGAACAATACTGGATTCTGAAAATCGTGGAAAGCCGTGTTAAATAATTCGTGCCATGCTTCAAAAAAGGAGTTCATCATCCATGACAGACCAAATATGGCGACAACACCCACAAGGCCGGCTTTGAAAACAGAACCTGAATCAAGTTTTGAAGGAGAAATTCGACACACCATCATAATAATACATGCTGTTGTCAGCATAACTATTTGCAGCGTGGTTGGGATACTCATACGCTCCATCCCTGTGCCGTTATTCCATTCAGGACGTAGTTCAGGAATTGAACCCATAAGCACGACCAGGATGATCCCGATAAGAAAAATCAGTAATCCTCTCTTGGCCTCTTTAGTCACTATGCTGGCTGCTCGCTCTTCAGCTTTTATCGATTCGAACTCACCTTCAGCAACTCTGCGTTGGAATTCCGGATCGCTGCTAAGCTCGTGACCTCTTTTAAAGACGAACAGGCAGCCGACAAGACAGCCAAGGAAAGTTCCGGGAATGGTGACTAACAAGATATCTAAAGCAGAGACATGTAATCCAGCAAGAACTGCAATTGTCCCTGTCACGACCGCACTGACTGGGCTGGCAATGAGCCCAAAATTGGCAGCGATGACTGACATCGACATAGCTCTTTCTGGCCGTACCCTCGCATCTGCTGCAATTTCTGCAATTACTGGATAAACGGAAAAGGCAACATATCCAGTTCCGCAGATTGCAGTGAAAAGGTAAGCGACTGCTGGTCCGAGAAAAGTGATAGCGCCCGGCCACTTTCTGAGGATCCGTTCAGCCATCGTAACGAATAAATCAAGCCCGCCAGCAGCCTGGAGAATTGTGATACAAGTGATAACAGCAAGGATAATAGAAATAACAGTTATAGGAGGTGAGTCGGGCGGGAGTCCAAAACCAAAAGTCAGGATAGCGAGTCCTAACCCGCCTGCAGCCCCCAGGCCAATCCCGCCAAAACGCCCACCTATACCGATACATATAAGCACTATCGCAAACTGAGTTACGAATAACACCATAATTAATTCCTTTTTATTAACAAATAGCTTGATATAATTTGAATAATAGGGGCTATAATCTTACCATAACAGTATATTAAGCAATCTAACTTATTAGATTATTTATACTCATGAGTTTTGTTGCTCTTTAATCAGAGAGTGTTTATGGATAACAAAAACGAACTATTTGAAAGTATTAAAAATTATCTGCTTGATGATGCTAACCGTGATGCAGATGGTCGCATTGAAACTGAGACTGAACTTGCTGTTCGTTTTAATACATCAAGATATAAAGTTCGTCAGGCGCTCAGCACACTGGTTCAGATGGGAATGCTTGAACGCTCTCCCCGTCGTGGCAGCGTCTTGAAAAATTTGGAACAGCACAACATAAATAACCAGTTGCTAATGCAGTTTGATTTGTCCGGGTTTGATATCACAGAATTTACAGAGGCAAGGATCCTGATTGAGTGTGCGATTATCCCTCTGGCAACGCGCAGAATTTTCCCGGCAATGCTCTCTAAACTGGAGAGTGAGTTAAGGCTCATTGAAGAAAATGCTGATAACCCGCTGGTGGCCGATCGTCACGACAGGGATTTTCATTTACTGTTGCTACAGGCGAGTGGTAACCGGGTGCTTCAGGTTTTCTCTGATGTTTTGATTACTTATTTCGAGAAAACCAGGGAGTCGCTACCTGCTAACGATCGTCAGTATTTTCTTGATACGGCGACAAAACAGAGAGAAATACTGCTTCATATCAAAAAAGGGGATGCACAGATGGCATCTGAGTTGATGAGAGCACATTTGCTGGAAAAAAGGCTGTAGGTCCTCTGTTCATCTGTTCAGATCGTGAATGTTGTTGAGTCCCCGCACCGTCGGGGATTTTTTTAGCTGAGATTAACCTGATTTAGTGAGCTATTCCTCAGCACTAATTTGTTATTGCTGTATCTTCTGCGTGAATGAAGCGAAGGCTTCATATTCAAAAGGAGAATATTGAAATGGGAAAACTCACGGGCAAAACAGCATTGATTACGGGCGCATCTCAGGGTATTGGCGAAGGGATTGCCAGAACGTTTGCCCGCCATGGCGCGAACTTAATCCTGCTGGATATCTCCGATGAGATTGAAAAACTGGCGGATGAACTGGCTGGACGCGGCCACCGTTGTACGGCGGTTCACGCTGACGTCAGAGATTTTGCTTCTGTTACCGCCGCGGTGAAACGCGCGAAGAAGATTGAAGGCAAAATCGATATTCTGGTCAACAATGCGGGGGTTTGTCGCCTCGGCAACTTCCTTGATATGAGCGATGAAGATCGCGATTTCCACATTGATATCAACATTAAAGGTGTCTGGAACGTGACGAAAGCCGTTCTGCCGGAGATGATTGCGCGCAAAGATGGGCGTATCGTAATGATGTCATCAGTGACTGGCGATATGGTTGCCGATCCGGGTGAGACGGCCTATGCGCTGTCGAAAGCCGCGATCATCGGTTTGACCAAATCCCTGGCGGTGGAATACGCGCAGTCCGGTATTCGCGTTAATGCTATTTGCCCGGGCTACGTTCGTACGCCGATGGCAGAGAATATCGCGCGTCAATCTAACCCGGAAGATCCTGAATCCGTATTAGTCGAAATGGCGAAAGCGATCCCGATGCGCCGTTTGGCCTGCCCGCTCGAAGTCGGTGAACTGGCGGCGTTTCTGGCGTCGGATGAGTCCAGTTACTTAACTGGCACGCAAAACGTGATTGATGGCGGCAGCACCCTGCCTGAGAGCGTTAGCGTCGGCGTCTGATTGATGCCGGTCTCCTCCCCATGTGCAGGGGAGGAGGTACCTCTTATTCTCTTTTCAACTTTCAAATCATCAAACGGTATATAAAACCGTTACTCCTTTAGCGCTGGTTATAAATATGATGGCAAATAGAAAGTCATTAAATTTATAAGGGTGCGCAATGGCCGTTAACTTACTGAAAAAAAGAACCCTGACGCTGGCTGCAATGCTATTGCTGGTGGGGCAGGCGCAGGCAACGGAACTGCTGAACAGTTCATATGATGTTTCACGTGAGCTTTTTGCCGCCCTTAATCCATCGTTTGAACAGCAATGGGCGAAGGATAATGGCGGTGATAAACTGACGATTAAACAATCACATGCCGGGTCATCAAAACAAGCGTTGGCGATTCTGCAAGGGCTGAAAGCCGATGTGGTGACCTATAACCAGGTCACCGATGTGCAGATCCTGCATGACAAAGGCAAACTGATCCCCGCCGACTGGCAAAGTCGTCTGCCGAATAACAGCTCGCCGTTCTATTCCACCATGGGTTTCCTGGTGCGTAAGGGGAACCCGAAAAACATTCATGACTGGAATGACCTTGTGCGTTCTGATGTGAAACTGATTTTCCCGAACCCCAAAACCTCCGGTAACGCGCGCTATACCTATCTTGCGGCGTGGGGCGCTGCGGATAAAGCGGACGGTGGCGATAAAGCCAAAACCGAACAGTTCATGACCCAGTTTCTGAAAAACGTCGAAGTGTTTGATACCGGCGGTCGCGGAGCTACCACCACTTTTGCAGAGCGCGGATTGGGCGATGTGCTGATTAGCTTCGAATCAGAAGTGAACAACATTCGTAAACAGTATGAAGCGCAGGGTTTCGAAGTCGTTATCCCGAAAACCAATATCCTCGCCGAATTTCCGGTAGCCTGGGTAGATAAAAACGTGCAGGCCAACGGGACTGAAAAAGCGGCGAAAGCGTACCTGAACTGGTTGTACAGCCCACAGGCGCAAACCATCATTACCGATTTCTATTACCGCGTGAATAACCCGCAGGTGATGGACAAACAGCAAGATAAATTCCCGCAGACCGAACTTTTCCGCGTGGAAGACAAGTTTGGTTCATGGCCTGAGGTCATGAAAACGCACTTTGTCAGCGGCGGTGAACTGGACAAACTGTTGGCGGCGGGGCGTAAGTAAATGTTTGCTGTTTCTTCCCGACGCGTGCTGCCTGGCTTCACCTTAAGCCTGGGCACCAGCTTACTTTTTGTCTGCCTGATATTGCTGCTGCCGCTTAGCGCGCTGGTGATGCAATTGGCGCAAATGAGCTGGGCACAATACTGGGATGTAATTACCAACCCGCAGGTGGTAGCGGCTTATAAAGTGACGCTGCTGTCGGCATTTGTGGCATCGATTTTCAACGGCGTGTTTGGCTTGCTGATGGCGTGGATCTTGACCCGCTATCGCTTTCCGGGCCGTACGCTGCTGGATGCGTTGATGGATCTGCCGTTTGCGTTGCCAACGGCGGTAGCAGGTCTGACGCTGGCGTCGTTGTTTTCGGTCAACGGTTTCTACGGTGAGTGGCTGGCGAAGTTTGATATCAAGGTGACCTACACCTGGCTCGGTATCGCGGTGGCGATGGCGTTTACCAGCATTCCGTTTGTGGTGCGAACCGTGCAGCCTGTGCTGGAAGAGTTAGGCCCGGAATATGAAGAAGCCGCAGAAACGCTCGGTGCCACGCGCTGGCAGAGCTTTCGTAAAGTGGTGCTGCCGGAGCTGTCTCCTGCGCTGGTGGCGGGCGTTGCGCTTTCGTTTACCCGCAGCCTCGGTGAGTTTGGCGCG
This sequence comes from Citrobacter meridianamericanus, assembly GCF_041320245.1. Classification (NCBI taxonomy): domain Bacteria; kingdom Pseudomonadati; phylum Pseudomonadota; class Gammaproteobacteria; order Enterobacterales; family Enterobacteriaceae; genus Citrobacter; species Citrobacter meridianamericanus. The sequence goes on from NZ_CP101036.1 coordinate 1,633,174, forward strand.
GTTATCTTTATCGCTGGGAACATCGCATGGAAAACGGAAGTGACCTCGCTGATGATTTTTGTTCGGTTACAGGAGTTTGACTACCCGGCCGCCAGCGCGATTGCCTCTGTGATCCTCGGGGCGTCATTGCTGCTGCTGTTTTCGATTAACACCCTGCAAAGTCGCTTTGGTCGACGCGTGGTAGGTCACTGATGGCAGACATTACTCAATTGAAACACTATGGCGCACCCCGCATCAACTGGGGGAAATGGTTTCTGATCGGGACTGGCATGCTGGTGTCAGCGTTTATTTTGCTGGTGCCGATGATTTACATCTTCGTGCAGGCGTTCAGCAAGGGATTAATGCCGGTATTACAGAATCTGGCCGACCCGGACATGCTGCACGCTATCTGGCTGACGGTGCTGATTGCGCTGATTGCTGTACCAGTGAACCTGGTGTTTGGCGTGTTGCTGGCGTGGCTGGTGACCCGTTTTAACTTCCCTGGACGTCAGCTATTGCTGACCTTACTGGATATTCCGTTTGCCGTCTCACCAGTGGTCGCCGGCCTGGTGTATCTGCTGTTTTACGGCTCTAACGGCCCGCTGGGGGGATGGCTGGATGAACACAATCTGCAAATTATGTTTGCCTGGCCGGGAATGGTGCTGGTCACAGTATTCGTCACCTGTCCGTTTGTGGTGCGTGAATTGGTGCCGGTGATGTTAAGCCAGGGCAGCAATGAAGACGAAGCGGCGGTTCTGCTTGGCGCGTCCGGTTGGCAGATGTTCCGCCGCGTGACGTTGCCGAATATTCGTTGGGCGTTGCTGTACGGCGTGGTGCTGACCAACGCCCGTGCGATTGGTGAGTTTGGTGCGGTATCGGTGGTTTCCGGCTCGATTCGCGGCGAAACCTTGTCCCTGCCGCTACAGATTGAATTACTGGAGCAGGACTACAACACCGTCGGCTCTTTTACCGCTGCGGCGTTATTAACGCTGATGGCGATTATTACCCTGTTTTTGAAGAGCATGTTGCAATGGCGCCTGGAAAACCAGGAGAAACGCGCGCAGCAGGAGGAAAATCATGAGCATTGAGATTGCCAATATTAAGAAGTCTTTTGGTCGCACCCAGGTGCTGAACGATATCTCGCTGGATATTCCTTCGGGTCAGATGGTCGCGCTTCTGGGGCCATCCGGCTCGGGTAAAACCACGCTGCTACGCATCATTGCCGGGCTGGAGCATCAGTCCAGCGGGCATATCCGTTTTCACGGTACTGACGTCAGTCGTCTGCATGCCCGCGACCGTAAGGTGGGATTCGTGTTCCAGCATTATGCGCTGTTTCGCCATATGAGCGTTTTCGACAACATCGCTTTTGGCCTGACGGTTCTGCCACGGCGTGAGCGTCCGAATGCGGCGGCTATCAAAGCAAAAGTTACCCAACTGCTGGAGATGGTTCAATTGGCTCATCTGGCTGACCGTTTCCCGGCGCAGCTTTCCGGCGGGCAAAAACAGCGTGTGGCGTTGGCGCGTGCGCTGGCGGTAGAGCCGCAGATCCTGCTGCTCGACGAGCCGTTTGGCGCGCTCGATGCTCAGGTACGTAAAGAGCTGCGTCGCTGGCTGCGTCAGTTGCATGAAGAGCTGAAGTTCACCAGCGTGTTTGTTACTCACGATCAGGAGGAAGCGACCGAAGTTGCAGACCGCGTGGTGGTGATGAGCCAGGGCCATATCGAACAGGCTGATGCGCCCGATCTGGTATGGCGCGAACCGGCTACCCGTTTTGTGCTCGAGTTTATGGGCGAGGTTAACCGCCTGCAGGGGACGATTCGCGGTGGACAATTCCACGTCGGCGCACACCGCTGGCCGCTGGGCTATACGCCAGGCTATCAGGGACCGGTGGATCTGTTCCTGCGTCCGTGGGAAGTGGACGTCAGCCGCCGTACCAGTCTTGATTCACCGCTGCCGGTTCAGGTGCTGGAAGCCAGTCCGAAAGGTCACTACACCCAATTAGTTGTGCAACCGTTGGGGTGGTATAACGAACCACTGACGGTGGTCATGCAGGGGGATGATTCCCCGAGTCGCGGCGAGCGCCTGTTTGTTGGGCTGCAAAATGCACGTCTGTATAACGGCGACCAGCGCATTGAAACGCGTGAAGAGGAACTTGCTCTGGCGCAAAGTGCCTGATAGGTTAAAAAGTATGTTTATCGCCCGGTAAGCGCTGCGCCCCCGGGCTTTTTTACGAGCTTAAAACGTGAACACATTAGAACAAACAATTGGCAATACGCCTCTGGTGAAATTACAACGTCTGACGCCGGATAACGGTAGTGAAATTTGGGTCAAGCTGGAAGGCAATAATCCCGCGGGTTCGGTGAAAGACCGCGCCGCGTTGTCGATGATCGTCGAAGCGGAAAAGCGTGGAGAAATTAAGCCTGGCGACGTGCTAATTGAGGCCACCAGCGGCAACACCGGCATTGCGCTGGCGATGATCGCCGCGCTGAAAGGCTATCGTATGAAGCTTCTGATGCCAGACAACATGAGTCAGGAGCGCCGTGCGGCGATGCGAGCCTACGGCGCTGAACTGGTTCTGGTGACCAAAGAGCAGGGGATGGAAGGAGCGCGCGATTTAGCCCTTGAGATGGCGCAGCGTGGCGAAGGTAAACTGCTCGATCAGTTTAATAATCCTGATAACCCGTATGCGCATTACACCACGACCGGCCCCGAAATCTGGCAGCAGACGTCAGGACGTATCACTCATTTCGTCTCCAGCATGGGGACCACCGGCACCATAACCGGTGTGTCGCGTTTTCTGCGCGAGCAGGAAAAACCGGTTACTATCGTGGGTCTGCAGCCGGAAGAGGGCAGCAGTATTCCGGGAATCCGCCGCTGGCCAGCGGAGTATATGCCGGGCATTTTTAACGCCTCGCTGGTGGATGAAGTGCTGGATATTCATCAGAACGATGCGGAAAACACCATGCGTGAACTGGCCGTTCGCGAAGGCATTTTCTGCGGTGTCAGCTCTGGCGGCGCGGTGGCCGGTGCGCTACGCGTGGCGCGTGCGACGCCGGGAGCTGTGGTGGTGGCGATCATCTGCGATCGCGGCGATCGCTATCTTTCAACCGGCGTGTTTGGCGAAGAGCACTTTAACCAGGGATTAGGGATTTAGTTTGTAGCCTGATAAGCAAAGTGCCATCAGGCAAACGTACGGCACGATCGCCGGATGAAGACGTAAAGCGTCTTCATCCGGCCTGCCATAATCAATCGTTACGTTTTTCCACCAGCTTATCAAGGAATTGCCACAGCTTCTCATTCATCTGTTGGTAATCCCATGCGCGCATCTCTTCAGCAGAGCGGATGAAACGCTTCCCTTTGGCTTCGGCCAGCTCCTGCTCTGAGTGCTGAATTAATCCTTCGACCGCTTCGGCGGTAAATTCCATATGACACTGAAAACCATAGACGAAATTACCGTATTGTACGATTTGTCGCGGGCAGCCAACGCTTGTGGCGAGAATTGTCGCCTGGTCGGTTAATCCCGGCATATCGTTGTGCCAGTGACCGACGGTAAGCGGTGAACCAAAATGGCTGAACAACGGATGCTGTTGGCCTGCTTCGGTCAGGGCGATCGGGTAGTGACCAATCTCTTTTTCCGGGCTCTGGCATACTTTCGCGCCCAGCGCTTCGCCGATTAACTGCGACCCCAAACAGATCCCCACCACGATTTTACGTGCCGCAATCGACTGGTTGATCAGGTGCTGCTCGGCCTGAGCGTCAAAGTATGGACACTCTGCAAGCGTGGTCCGGGGTGACTGCGGACCGCCAAATACCACCAGCATATCGAAGCCATCGGCGTTAGCGGGAACCGTTTCTCCGGCGTAAACGTGCGACCAGGTGATGGTATAGCCGCGTGATTCGGCCCACGGCAGATACGCGCCAGCGGATTCAAAGGACTCATGAATAACAAAATGAACTCGCACTTTTTCTCTCCTGTTAGCGCTTTAGCGCCTGATGGATATCACTCGCCAGCTTATCAATGTCGCTGTCTGATAATGTTGACAGCGTAATGCGCAGGCCGTGCGCAGGGGTATTAACGCCAAATACTTCACCTTCGCGTACCAGCCAACCGGATTTTGCCAGCGCAAAAGCGGTCGCCTGGCTGTTATCTTCCAGCGGCAGCCACAGATTGAGACCATCCCCGACCGGCAGCGCAATGCCATGTTGCAGTAGGGCGGCCGTCAGCTTTTGCTGCTGGGCGGCGTAAAATTGCTGGGTTTGTGCCAGCGTATGCTGGTAATCCTTGTCACTAAGACAAGCGCAGACTAAATCCTGAAGCAAATGGCTGACCCACTGACTGCCGGAGTTGAGCCTCAAACGCAGTTTCCCGGAAGTGAGCGGATCGCTGGCCACAATGGCCAGACGTAAATCCGGGCCTAACGTTTTAGACATCGAACGGACAACAGCCCAGTGGGTGGTTTCTTTCGCAATCACTGGATACCAACGGCAAGCGGACAGCAGCGCAAAGTGGTCGTCGACGATTACCAGCGTCTGCGGATAACGGGCCAGGATTTCCTGCAATTGCGCCGCGCGGGATGCGCTCAGGCTGCATCCCGTCGGGTTATGAGCGCGCGGCGTCAGAATCACCGCCCGTGCGCCTTTCTGTAGCGCAGTTTCCAGCATGTCTGGTTGCATGCCTTCGTGGTCAACGTTGACAGGGTTTGCTGAGAATCCGGCATAACGCAGCATGTTAATGCTGCTCAAAAAGCATGGATCTTCTACGACAACGCTATCACCAGGCAGTAAATGTGCGCACAGCAGACGTTCAATGGCGTCAATAGCGCCGCTGGTGATATCGATTTCTCCCTTGCCTGGGACTGCTTCCTGCATCCATTGCGCGGCCCACGCCTTAAGGTCGGGGGATACGGCGGCATCGCCGTATAAACGCGGATTCTTATTTATTTTCACGAAATAACGGCTAAGGTCTGGAAGACGCGAAGGTGCTGGATTACTGCCGGAAAGATCGACAAGCGCGGTGTCCGGATTGCCACCTTCCAGCGCAACGGGGGCAGAAATTTCTTTGATCACCGTGCCATTGCGTCCAAGGCTCTGCGCCAGTCCGGAGGTGACAAGGCGTTTATAAGCCGCCGCGACAGTATTACGGTTAACGTTCAATGCTGTTGCCAGTTCACGCACTGGCGGCAACGTTTCTCCTGCTGCCAACGTGCCTGTAGCGACATGTTGACGAATACTGTCAAAAATATCGTTAGCGGTTTTTCCGTCGATCATTATTGACCTATGACAAAATGAATTTTAGCATATGACGATAATAGTGAGGCTTAAGCCCGCTGTCCAGCGAGAGGAGAGATTTATGGAGCAGGGGAGTGATATTCAGTCAGTGCTCTTCGACGACAAGCATCGGGCGCTACAGACCGATATCGTCGCCGTCCAGTCACAGGTGGTGTATGGCAGCGTAGGCAACAGCATCGCCGTTCCGGCCATTAAAGCGCAGGGATTACGCGTGACGGCAGTCCCAACGGTGCTGTTCAGCAATACCCCGCATTATGAAACCTTTTACGGCGGTATTATTCCGCCCGACTGGTTTAGCGGGTATCTCCGCGCCTTAAATGAGCGCGATGCCTTACGCGAGCTGAAGGCGGTGACCACGGGCTATATGGGTAGCGCAGAGCAAATCGCTCTGTTAGCAAAGTGGCTGAAAACGTTACAGATTACGCATCCAGGACTGTGCATATTGGTCGACCCGGTGATGGGCGATACGGACAGCGGCATGTACGTAAAAGCCGAAATTCCGCAGGCCTACCGTCAGCACCTGCTGCCGCTGGCTCAGGGGTTGACGCCGAATGTGTTTGAGCTGCAAATGCTGAGTGGAAAACCATGTAGTACGCTTGATGAAGCCATAACGGCGGCGCAATCTCTGCTTACCGAAACGCTGAAATGGGTAGTGATTACCAGTGCGCCGGGGAATACCGAAGAGATTATCAACGTTGCGGTGGTAACGGCTGAAACGGTTGAGGTGCTCGCACATCCGCGGGTGAAAACAGATCTGAAGGGGACTGGCGATCTGTTTTGTGCTGAGCTGGTGAGCGGTATTGTATTGGGTAGAAGGCTGACAACTGCGACGCACGATGCTGCACAGCGTGTGCTGGACGTGATGACGTGGACGCACCAGTGCGGTTGTGATGAGTTAATTTTGCCACCGTCAGGGGAGGCGCGATGAAGAGTTACCGGCTGGTGGTTCGCCAGAATGGGCATATGGTTGGACATTTTGATACCAGCGGGATAACGGCGCTGGAAGATATCTGCGTGGCGCGGGCTATGTTCGGTATTGCGGGTGGTTACGACTGTGAGCTGTTAGTGGCGGATTCGGAACGACGGATGCTGGAGAGCGGGCCGGAGGGCATGAAAATCCTGATGCGTGAGGCGTATTATCGACCGATGACCAAACACATTTAATGGCGGATGAGGTGTATAAAAAAATGGCGCCAATCGGCGCCATTCTTCTCTGCGGCAAGAATTATTTCTTGATGCGGATAACCGGAGTTTCACCCACGGTCACGCTACCGGACAGTTTGATCAGTTCTTTGATTTCGTCCATGTTGGAGATAACAACCGGAGTCAGGGTAGACTTGGCTTTTTCTTCCAGCAGCGGCAGATCGAATTCAATAACCGGGTCGCCCACTTTCACGCGCTGACCTTCTTCAGCGATACGCTTAAAGCCTTCGCCTTTCAGTTCAACGGTATCAATACCGAAGTGAACAAACAGCTCAATGCCGCTGTCGGATTCGATAGAGAAAGCGTGGTTGGTTTCAAAGATTTTGCCGATGGTGCCGTCTACAGGGGCAACCATTTTGTTACCGGTTGGTTTGATAGCAATGCCATCACCAACGATTTTTTCAGCAAAAACTACATCCGGCACGTCTTCGATGTTGACGATCTCGCCAGAGAGCGGAGCAACAATCTCAATAGTTCCGGTGTCTTTCTTATCATCAGAAACCAGAGATTTCAGTTTATCGAACAAACCCATGATCTTCTCCTAAGCAGTAAATTGGGCCGCATCTCGTGGATTAGCAGATTGTTTTTTCTTCAATGAACTTGTTAACCAGCGTCATTAACTCGTCCGTTGTCGGTTGAGCAAGAGCCTGCTCTGCTAACACCTTCGCATCTTCGAAGTTCGTGTTACGGATAATCTTCTTAATGCGCGGGATAGAAATGGCGCTCATAGAGAATTCGTCCAGACCCATCCCCAGCAACAGAAGTGTAGCACGTTCGTCGCCTGCAAGCTCACCACACATGCCAGTCCATTTGCCTTCAGCATGAGAAGCATCAATAACTTGCTTGATCAGCGTCAGCACAGATGGCGACATCGGTTGGTAAAGGTGTGAAATCATATCATTACCACGGTCAACTGCCAGGGTGTACTGCGTTAAATCATTGGTGCCGATACTAAAGAAATCAACTTCTTTGGCTAAATGACGTGCAATTGTTGCCGCAGCCGGTGTTTCCACCATCACGCCAATCTCAATGCTTTCGTCAAATGCTTTACCTTCGTCGCGCAGTTCCTGTTTGTAGATTTCGATCTCTTTGCGCAGTGCGCGCACTTCTTCAACAGAGATGATCATAGGGAACATGATGCGCAGTTTGCCGAAAGCAGAGGCGCGCAAGATAGCGCGAACCTGGTCACGCAGGATCTCTTTACGATCCATGGCGATACGTACGGCACGCCAGCCCAGGAACGGGTTCTCTTCTTTCGGGAAGTTCATATACGGCAGCTCTTTATCACCGCCGATGTCCATGGTACGGACGATGACCGCCTGAGAGCCACAGGCTTCAGCTACGGCTTTATACGCAGCAAACTGTTCTTCTTCAGTCGGCAGCGATTCACGGTCCATGAACAGGAATTCGGTGCGGTACAGACCCACACCTTCGGCGCCATTACGCTCAGCGCCTTCAACGTCACGAACGGTACCGATGTTGGCGCAGACTTCAACCTGATGTCCGTCCAGCGTGATAGCGGGGAGATCTTTCAGCTTAGCGAGTTCCGCTTTCTCGGTCGCAACCTGCTCCTGAACGGCGCGCAGTTGTTCAATAACGTCGTTGGTCGGATTGACGTAAACCTGGTTGTTTACGGCATCCAGAATCAGATAGTCGTCGTTTTTAACCTGAGAGGTGACGCTACCCGTACCGACGATGGCAGGCAGTTCCAGAGAACGCGCCATGATAGAGGTATGGGAAGTACGTCCACCCGCGTCAGTAATGAAACCCAGCACCTTGTTCAGGTTCAGCTGTGCGGTTTCTGACGGGGTCAGGTCTGCGGCTACCAGGATGACTTCTTCCTGAATAGCGCTGAGGTCGATAATTGCCAGACCCAGAATGTTACGCAGCAGGCGTTTACCGATGTCACGTACGTCGGCCGCACGTTCTTTCAGGTATTCATCATCCAGCTCTTCCAGGGCAGTGGCCTGTCCTTCGATAACTTCATGCGCAGCTGCATCAGCCGTCATGTGCTTATCTTTAATCAGGGCTATGATTTCCTGCTCCAGCTCCTCATCTTCGAGCAGCATGATATGCCCTTCAAAGATGGCTTCTTTTTCTTCACCGAACGTTTCACCAGCTTTGGTTTTGATCGCTTCCAGTTGCGCAGATGCCTTGGCACGACCGCTCAGAAAACGTTCAACTTCCTGATCAACCTTGTCGGCAGAAATTTTTTTCCGGTCAATGACGATCTCGTCTTCTTTCAGCAGCAATGCTTTACCGAAAGCGATACCCGGGGATGCTAAAATGCCTGAAATCATAACCCTACCTTACTTGTGACTGATATTTAAAAGAACTCGTTGAACTTACTCGAGTTCAGCCATCAGTTTAACCAGATGCTCAACTGCTTTCTGCTCGTCTTCACCTTCTGCGGACAGGGTAACAACGGTACCCTGAGTCAGGCCCAGAGTCTGCAGTTTAAACAGGCTTTTGGCGCTAGCGCTTTTGCCGTTGGAAGTCACAGTAATATCAGAAGTAAAGCCTTTTGCTTCTTTAACAAACTGAGCAGCAGGGCGAGTATGCAGACCGTTCGGAGCGGTAATGGTAACTTCTTGCTGGAACATTATATTTCCCCAACTTATAGGTTTAGTGTTGTGGAACTAAAGTCTAGCCTGGCGGTTCAACTTTAGCCTGTATTGTTAGCATCGGCGTAAACTGGACGCGACACAAAAGGAGTTCGGTGCAATCCGTTGCTGGCAACTTCTTGCCGCTGACGTTTCGTTCGTCATTAAACATTATGCCGCGAAAGGAAGAGTTGAACCAAATCATAAAATCGATTCAGCTAGCGCTTTTCCTGTAACGATTAATTTCGCGCATCAAAATAATTAGCTTGGTTAAATACCAGTTCTGGAGGGTTGAATCAATGCCAGGCGAGTTGAAACTTTGAAGCAGACCACAAAAAAGCACCCAAAAGGGTGCTTTTTTACGCGTTTTTAACATGCTGGCATTACTGTTGCAGTTCTTTCTCTGTGAAGAGATCGGCAAACAGTGCAGTGCTCAGATAACGCTCACCCGATGACGGTAGAATAACCACTATATTCTTATTGGTAAAGGTTTCATCTTCCTGCAGCTTAAGCGCGGCAGCAACGGCTGCACCAGAAGAGATGCCCGCCAAAATACCTTCTTCTTCCATCAGGCGACGCGCAGTAGAGATTGCCTCATCATTGGTGATGGCGACGACTTTATCGATAAGCTTCAGATCGAGGTTGCCTGGAATGAAGCCCGCGCCAATTCCCTGGATTTTATGTGGGCCCGGTTTCAGCTCCTCACCCGCCAGCGCCTGGGCGATAACCGGGGAGTCGGTCGGCTCTACCGCGACGGTGATCAGATCCGTTTTACCTTTGGTGCCTTTAATGTAACGGCTTACGCCAGTCAGCGTACCACCGGTACCTACACCGGAAATAAAGACATCAACCTGACCATCGGTATCTTCCCAGATTTCCGGGCCGGTGGTTTTTTCGTGGATTTCCGGGTTCGCCGGGTTGCTGAACTGCTGCAGCAGCAGGAATTTTTCCGGATCGCTGGCGACAATTTCTTCAGCTTTCTGGATTGCGCCCTTCATCCCTTTTGCGCCTTCAGTCAGGACCAGATTCGCACCCAGAGCCTTCAACAGCTTGCGGCGCTCAATGCTCATTGTTTCCGGCATGGTCAAGGTCAGTTTGTAGCCACGGGCGGCAGCAACGTAGGCCAGTGCAATCCCTGTGTTGCCGCTGGTTGGCTCTACCAGTTCAACGCCAGGTTTCAGTACACCACGTTTTTCGGCATCCCAAATCATATTGGCACCGATACGGCATTTGACGCTAAAGCTGGGGTTACGTGATTCCACCTTCGCCAGAATGCGTCCGTTACCGATACGGTTCAGTCGAACCAGCGGCGTATGACCGATAGTCAGCGAGTTATCTTCAAAAATCTTACTCATGGCCTGTCCTTAACTGTATGAAATTGGGATACCGCTTCAGCATACCTGTTGAGAATGTATGGGGAAGTAAGGAATTCGCATATCTATATGCTGATGAGAAATAATGCTTTGCAGTATGGAATAAGAGCGGGCATAAGCCAGCCCGCTTTTACACATTTTTGCATTACTTCCATAACGCATGCTTATCACGATAGCTGTCTACCCACATCGCCGTGGCACCACAAACTGCCACCGGCATGATGAACAGATTGAGTACCGGAATCATGGTGAACAGGCTGGTCAACGCACCAAACTGCATATTGGTCACCTTACGCGTGCGCAGCGCGACGCGCATTTCCTTAAAAGGAACTTTGTGGTTATCAAATGGATAATCGCAGTATTGAATAGCCAGCATCCATGCGCTGAACAGGAACCACAGTACCGGGGCGACGGTCTGCCCAATGCCCGGAATAAAATAGAGGATCAGCAACACGAAAGCGCGCGGGAGATACCATGCCAGCTTTTGCCATTCACGTTTCATAATGCGCGGAAGGTCTTTCATGATGCCGAGAACGCCTGTATCGGGAGGCGTTGCGCCCGTCAAGCGCGCTTCCAGCTGTTCCGCCAGCAGGCCGTTAAACGGCGCAGCAATCCAGTTGGCAAGGGTGGAGAACAGGTAACCGAACACCAACAGTACGGAGAGGGTTACAATCGGCCACAGTAAATAGCTGAGCCACTGTAGCCAGTCAGGGACGTGGCTCATCAGCGCGGGGATCCAGCTACCGAGTTGAGTAAATAACCACCAGAATGCGCCGCCCATCAGCAGGATATTCACCAGTAAAGGCAGAATAACAAAACGACGAATACCCGGTTGGGTGATGAGCTTCCATCCCTGGGAAAAGTAATAAAGGCCGCTGCGAGGTACAACTGCAGATGATGAAACCATGGTCAGGACATACTCCTTGTTATAAAAGCTCTGGTAAACTTTGCGTATCTTACCGGGTTGTTGAGCGTTAAGCTGTTCGGAAATGTTCGAAAAAACAGCAAAAAGCACAATTTTGTTCATCTTTATGCTGTGAAAGCCAAGAGTACACTTGCACTTGGCGTAATCGACAAATACTCTTAGTGAGTAAATGTTTGCCGTGGTGGCAAGGTGTTAGAACAACAGAGAATATAATGATGCAGGATTTGCGTCTGATATTAATCATTGTTGGCGCGATCGCCATAATCGCTTTACTGGTACATGGTTTTTGGACTAGCCGTAAAGAGCGGTCTTCTATATTCCGCGATCGCCCACTGAAACGCATGAAGTCTAAACGTGAAGACGAGGATTCGTTCGACGACAACGTCGAGGAAGACGAAGGCGTGGGCGAAGTTCGCGTTCATCGTGTGAATCATGCTCCCGGTAATGCGCAGGAACATGGTGTTCCTCCTCAGTCGCCGCAACACCAGTACCAGCCGCCTTATGCGTCTGCTCAGCCGCGTCAACCCGCGCAGCAGCCTGCGCAAGCGCCGGTACCGCCGCCGCATGTTCAACAGCCGCAGCCTGTGCAACCGCAGCAGCCGGTGCAACATCAGCCTGTTCCGCAGCAACCTGTCCAGCAGCCGATGCAGCATCAGCCCGTTGCGCCTCAGGTCCAGCAGTCCGTGCAGCCAGCGCCGCAGACCTTCCAGCCAGCAGAGCCTGTCGTTGAACATCAGCCGCAGCCTGAGCCGGTCGTTGAAGAAGCGCCTGTTGCTGAAAAACCGCAGCCTAAAGAGACGGTCATCATTATGAACGTTGCGGCTCATCATGGCAGCGAACTCAACGGAGAAGTGCTGCTCAATAGCATTCAGCAGGCCGGTTTTAAATTTGGCGATATGAATATTTTTCATCGTCATTTGAGTCCGGATGGCAGCGGTCCGTCGCTGTTTAGCCTTGCTAATATGGTTAACCCGGGGACATTTGACCCCGAAATGACAGGCGACTTCAGTACTCCTGGCGTAACTATTTTTATGCAGGTTCCGTCCTATGGGGACGAGCTGCAAAACTTTAAGCTGATGCTGCAGTCAGCACAGCACATTGCCGATGAAGTTGGCGGTGTGGTGCTCGACGATCAACGTCGCATGATGACGCCGCAGAAACTGCGCGAGTATCAGGACCGCATCCGCGAAGTTAAAGAATCTCGCGCCTGATTTTCCTCTGGCGTGACATCTCCTTGCTAAACCCCCGCCTGTCGGGGGTTTTTTATCATTGATGGTGCGATATGGAATCAATCGAACAACAACTGACTGAACTGCGAACCACGCTTCGCCATCATGAGTATCTCTACCATGTGATGGACGCGCCGGAAATTCCCGATGCGGAATACGATCGTCTGCTGCGCGAACTCCGCGAGCTGGAAGCGCAGCATCCGGACCTTATTACACCCGACTCGCCAACACAACGCGTTGGTGCCGCTCCGTTAACGGCGTTCAGCCAGATTCGCCATGAAGTGCCCATGCTGTCGCTGGATAACGTATTTGATGAAGAGAGTTTTCTCGCCTTCAACAAACGCGTACAGGATCGGCTTAAGCGTACGGATAAGCTGACCTGGTGCTGTGAGCTGAAGCTTGACGGGCTGGCGGTGAGTATTCTCTACGAAAACGGCGTACTGGTTAGCGCCGCAACGCGCGGCGATGGCACCACCGGGGAAGACATCACCTCAAACGTGCGTACCATCCGCGCGATCCCGTTAAAACTGCACGGCAATAACATTCCGACACGTCTGGAAGTGCGCGGTGAGGTGTTCCTGCCGCAGGCCGGATTTGAAAAAATTAACGACGAAGCCCGCCGCACTGGTAACAAAGTGTTTGCTAACCCACGTAACGCGGCGGCTGGGTCACTGCGTCAGCTCGATCCACGTATTACAGCGAAGCGACCGCTTACTTTCTTCTGCTATGGCGTTGGCGTACTGGAAGGCGGTGAGCTGCCTGATACCCATCTGGGGCGTCTGCTGCAATTTAAAGCGTGGGGACTGCCGGTGAGCGACAGAGTGGCGCTTTGCGACTCTCCGGAGGAAGTACTTGCTTACTATCATAAGGTTGAAGAAGACCGACCGACGCTGGGATTCGATATTGACGGCGTGGTGATCAAAGTCAACTCCATGGCCTTGCAGGAACAACTGGGTTTTGTTGCCCGCGCGCCGCGCTGGGCGGTGGCCTTTAAGTTCCCGGCTCAGGAGCAGATGACCTTTGTCCGCGATGTTGAGTTTCAGGTTGGACGTACAGGGGCAATTACGCCCGTTGCCCGCCTTGAGCCAGTGCAGGTGGCCGGGGTGCTGGTCAGTAACGCAACGTTGCATAACGCTGACGAAATAGAACGGCTGGGTTTGCGTATTGGCGACAAAGTCGTTATTCGCCGTGCGGGCGATGTCATCCCGCAGGTGGTGAATGTCGTACTTTCCGAGCGTCCGGAAGATACGCGCGAAATCGAGTTTCCAACCCATTGTCCGGTTTGTCACTCTGATGTTGAACGGGTGGAAGGGGAAGCAGTTACTCGTTGTACCGGAGGTTTAATCTGCGGGGCGCAGCGTAAGGAATCGTTGAAACACTTCGTTTCTCGCCGGGCGTTGGACGTTGACGGCATGGGCGACAAAATTATCGATCAACTGGTCGAGAAAGAGTATGTCCACACGCCTGCGGATCTCTTCACGTTGACCGCCGGTAAGCTGACCGGTCTTGATCGAATGGGGCCGAAGTCGGCGCAAAACGTAGTGAATGCGCTGGAAAAAGCGAAAGAGACCACATTTGCTCGTTTCCTCTATGCGCTGGGTATTCGTGAAGTCGGCGAAGCTACAGCTGCAGGTCTGGCGGCATATTTCGGCACGCTTGAGGCGTTGGAAGCGGCCTCTATTGAAGAGCTGCAAAAAGTGCCGGATGTCGGCATCGTGGTAGCGACGCACGTGTTTAATTTCTTCGCCGAAGAAAGCAACCGTGAGGTGATAGTGCAACTTCTGGCGCAAGGGATCCACTGGCCTGCGCCGGTGGTTATCAACGCTGAAGAAATCGACAGCCCGTTTGCCGGCAAAACGATTGTGCTGACCGGGAGCCTGAGCCTTATGTCGCGCGATGATGCCAAAGCTCGACTCACCGAGCTGGGCGCAAAAGTGGCGGGGAGCGTGTCGAAGAAAACCGATCTGGTGATTGCTGGGGAAGCGGCGGGTTCGAAGCTGGCAAAAGCGCAGGAGTTGGGCATTGCAGTGATCGACGAAGCTGAAATGATCCGCTTGCTGGGTGCTTGAGATGGAAAAAGAGCAGCTGGTAGAGATCGCCAATACCGTCATGCCCTTTGGCAAATATAAAGGGCGTCGGCTGATTGATGTCCCGGAAGAGTATCTGCTGTGGTTTGCCCGCAAGGATGAATTTCCGCCGGGCAAACTTGGGGAGCTGATGCAAATCACGCTGCTGATTAAAACTGAGGGGCTGACGCAGCTGGTTCAGCCCCTGAAACGCCCACTTTAGGCCTTCGCGGCGCGGCTCTTCTGCTGCGCCTGCAGCGCGTCCGTCTGTTGTTTGTAGCGACGCGCCAGCACGGCGCACACCATCAGCTGAATTTGGTGGAAAATCATCAATGGCAATACCATCATACCGATCACCGACGTCGGGAACAGGATGTTTGCCATGGGGATCCCATTCGCCAGACTTTTCTTCGATCCACAGAATACAATCGTGATTTCATCGGCTTTGCTGAAACCGCATTTGCGCGCAACAAAGACGTTAATAGCAATCACGATGGCCAGCAATATGATGCTGACAACCACGATAAACAGCAGTGATCCCACCCCTACTTTGTGCCAGATCCCATTAACCACGGCTTCACTGAAGGCGGAGTAAACCACCAGTAAAATGGAAGATTGATCCGTTTTTGCAATCCATTTTTTATGCTGTGACACCCAGTTGCCAATCCACGGTCGCGAGAGATGACCCAGCACGAACGGCAGCAGCAGCTGCAGCATGATTTTCCCTACCTGTTCCAGGCTGCCTTCTGCGCCATGCATATTCATGACCAGGCCTACCAGCAGTGGCGAAAGAAAAATACCCAGTAAGCTGGAGGCCGAAGCTGAACACACGGCGGCGGCAACGTTACCACCTGCCATTGAGGTAAAGGCGATAGCCGATTGCACCGTGGCTGGCAAAATACACAGATACAGGAATCCGGTGTACAGCATCGGATCAACGTTGACGGGGGCCCACCAGGCGAACAGAACGCCCAGCACCGGGAAAACAACAAACGTGCTGCACATTACCCACAGATGCAAGCGCCAGTGGCTACCGCCGGCAATAATTGCGTCACGAGAGAGCTTGGCCCCGTGCATAAAAAACAGCAGGGCAATGGCGGCGGTGGTCAAGCCTTCAAAGAAAGGCACAAAGCCACCTTCGGCCGGGAAAAACGACGCCAGCAAAACGACGGTAATCAGCGTTATCGTGAACGGATCAAGAATACGAAAAAGTTTCATAAAGACTCCTGAAATTCGGTAGCAACATTTTGCGTTTTTCCGTTTGAGAAATAAAATTGATTTATTGCATCCATATATGAATCGAATAGATGAATTACTCTTTGCGTCAGTTGCGTATCTTTGTCACCGTCGCCCAGGCCAAAAGTTTTAGCCGGGCGGGGGATATTATTGGCTTAAGCCAGTCGGCGGTCAGCCATAGCGTTAAAGAGCTTGAAACTCAGACGGGGGTGCGCTTATTGGACAGAACGACGCGGGAAGTGGTGCTGACGGAAGCCGGACACCAGTTGGCGACGCGGCTGGAACGTATTCTGGATGAGCTGCACAGCACGCTGCGCGAAGCCGGTCAGGTGGGAACGCAGTTAACCGGTACAGTACGGGTTGCCGCCAGCCAGACAATCTCTGCTCACCTTATTCCGCAGTGTATTGCCCAGAGCAATCAGCTTTATCCGGCAATCGATTTTGTGCTGCATGACCGGCCACAGCAGTGGGTACTGGAGAGTATTCGCCAGGGAGAAGTGGATTTTGGTATTGTGATTGATCCCGGGGCAGTGACCGATCTGCAATGTGAAGCCGTACTGTCCGAACCGTTCCTGCTGCTGTGTCGCCAGGATCATCCGTTGGCCCAACGTGAGTGGGTAAACTGGCAGGATTTGTACCACGAACGTCTGGTGTTACAGGATTACGCTTCCGGCAGTCGACCGCTGATCGATGCGGCGCTGGCCCATTTCTCCATTGATGCCAATATTGTTCAGGAGATTGGTCATCCCGCCACGCTGTTCCCAATGGTTGAAGCGGGGATTGGCATCAGCGTGCTGCCCGCGCTGGCGCTCCCCTTACCGCAGGGGAGTCATCTGCAGGTTAAGCGCCTGACGCCGGTTGTTGAACGGCAGCTGATGCTGGCTCGACGTAAAAACCGCTCTTTATCAACCGCGGCTCAGGCGCTGTGGGATGTGGTGCGTATGCAGGCCAGTGCATTAACCGCCGGTCGTGCCCGCGATCCGCTGTATCAGATTTAATTATCTGTCCGACTGGGTTAATGTGTTAGAACAAGTATTTAAGAGAATAAATAATACCATCCTGCAGGAATGATTCTCCCAGTTTATTATCTGCGTAACGATACTGAATACCTGCGGTAAGATGCGGCGTCGCATTCCACCAGAAAGCGACTGCGCCGTTGATTCCGTCCTTACCGCCATTACCTGCCGCGTAGGTTTCATTGCGGTCAAATTCGTATTCGTTCCAGTTCGTTACGCTGAATTTCTCGCTGCCGAGCGAGAAGCTATATCCGGCCACCCAGCCCATTACATAACCATTATCCCCAGTATAATATGTCTGATCGGTATAACGTTTGGCAAAGAAAGGCTTAAACCAATACCCATTGCCTGTGAAATTATAACCTAAGCCATAGAGAAACATATCATCATGGAAGTTAGCACGATTCGGCGAACCATAAGTTCCGTAAGCATGGAGATAGAGGTTTAACCCTGTATCACCAAGATAGATACGGTTGGTATTTTTGAAAGTGTAACGCTGTTCGCTGCCGGGTTTAGCGTGACGGCCATTGTAGAAATTCTCCCAATCGAAGAAGCCGTACATTTCTCCCCAGCTAAAGTTCGCTCCGCCTTCAAGCTCCAGATACCCAAAGTCATCTTTGTGTGATTTTTTACTGGTTTTTTCTGTAGTCTCTGATGTCCAGTCGAGATAATGCAGGCCGATATCGGCAAATCCACTTTTATATTCCGCATGGGATAGTGTGGGAATAATGAGTAAAGATGAGAGTGTCAGAGTAAAGAATTTTTTCATAGCATATTTCCCTATGCCAATAGTTATTAACAGGTTAATTAAAAAAGTAATTTATAAAAATACAAGCAGCATATTGTTAAGATAAAGAGTAGATAACTACCAATACTGTTTTGCCTCTTTATTAATACAGAAGCGATCTAAATCCATCGATATCAAATGACTATTGATAGCACGTGAAAAGTGTATTGGTCAGCACAGGTCGAAGGTCGTTATAAAAAGGAGTCTAATTTAATCCGATAGAACAAGGATACTTATGTCTCACGCTCTTTTTTCTCATAATGCTGAGTATTGTGTTGATATTATTCGTGCATATGCACCGGAATTTACCCCGCGAATCGCGTTTATTTTGGGTTCTGGCCTGGGTGCGCTGGCGGAGCAAATTGAGAATGCGGTCGCCATCTCCTATGAAAAACTTCCCGGTTTTCCTGTGAGTACCGTTCACGGTCATGCTGGAGAACTGGTACTCGGTCATCTGGCGGGTGTTCCTGTTGCTTGTATGAAAGGGCGTGGGCATTTTTATGAAGGTCGGGGTATGACGGTTATGACTGACGCCATTCGCACCCTGAAATTGCTGGGTTGTGAAGTATTGTTCTGTACAAATGCGGCAGGATCACTGCGTCCTGAAGTTGGCCCAGGAAGTCTGGTGGCGTTGTGCGATCACATTAACACTATGCCGGGTACGCCGATGGTTGGAGCGAATGATGAGCGTTTTGGCGATCGCTTTTTCTCGTTGGCAAATGCTTACGATGCAGATTACCGCGCCATTCTTCAGGTCGTTGCGGCAGAGGAGGGATTCCCCCTCACCGAAGGCGTATTTGTTTCTTATCCGGGTCCGAACTTCGAAACTGCGGCAGAAATACGCATGATGCAGATTATTGGCGGCGATGTGGTCGGAATGTCAGTGGTGCCGGAAGTTATTACCGCACGTCATTGTGGTCTCAAGGTCGTTGCCGTCTCTGCGATCACCAATCTGGCGGAAGGGTTAGGAGATGTAAAACTGTCCCATGCTCAGACGCTGGCTGCGGCTGAGCTGTCCCGTCAGAACTTTATTAATCTGATTTGCGGATTTTTACGCAAATTAGCCTAAACACACAATAACAAAGGCTCCTTTTGGGAGCCTTACCTCACGGCAAGGAATAAAAAATGGGTATTACGTCCCGCTTAAAAATCATGTCGTTTTTGCAATATTTTATCTGGGGTAGCTGGCTGGTTACCCTGGGTTCTTACATGATTAACACCCTGGATTTTACCGGCGCGAATGTGGGTATGGTCTACAGCTCGAAAGGGCTTGCCGCGATTATTATGCCGGGAATTATGGGGATCATCGCCGATAAGTGGCTGCGTGCCGAGCGCGCTTATATGCTGTGCCACCTGGTGTGTGCTGGCGTGTTGCTGTACGCCACAACCGTTACCGATCCACAGACCATGTTCTGGGTAATGTTGGTTAATGCGATGGCGTATATGCCGACAATTGCGCTATCGAACAGCGTCTCATATTCATGCCTTGCACAATCGGGTCAGGATCCGGTCACTGCGTTCCCGCCAATTCGTGTGTTTGGCACGATAGGTTTTATTGTTGCTATGTGGACGGTCAGCTTAATGGGACTGGAGCTGAGCAGCGCGCAGCTGTATATCGCTTCAGGCGCATCACTGCTGCTGGCTCTGTATGCGCTGACGTTGCCAAAAATACCGGTTGCGGAGAAAAAAGCGTCCGCCACGCTTGCCAGTAAACTGGGGCTGGATGCGTTTGTGCTGTTTAAAAATCCGCGCATGGCAATTTTCTTTTTGTTTGCCATGATGCTGGGGGCGGTGCTGCAAATCACCAACGTCTTTGGCAATCCGTTCCTGCATGATTTTGCCCGTAACCCTGAGTTTGCCAACAGCTTTGTGGTGAAATATCCCTCCATTTTGCTGTCAGTTTCGCAGATGGCGGAAGTGGGTTTTATCCTCACTATTCCATTCTTCCTGAAACGCTTTGGCATTAAAACAGTGATGCTGATGAGTATGCTGGCGTGGACGCTGCGCTTTGGCTTCTTTGCCTTTGGCGATCCGTCTCCGTTTGGCTTTGTGCTGCTGCTAATGTCGATGATCGTTTACGGTTGTGCGTTTGATTTCTTCAACATCTCCGGCTCGGTATTTGTCGAGCAGGAAGTTGATTCAAGGATTCGCGCCAGCGCCCAGGGGCTGTTTATGACGATGGTAAATGGCATTGGCGCGTGGGTGGGTTCAATCCTGAGCGGGATGGCGGTGGACTATTTTTCTGTCGATGGCGTCAAGGATTGGCAAACTATCTGGTTGGTGTTTGCTGCTTATGCTTTGGCACTGGCAATTGTTTTTGCGTTGTTCTTTAAATATCAACATCATCCAGAAAAATTGTCGACTAAATCATTGGCTCATTAAAATTATTTAACTGGCGAGGGGATGCTCGCCAGCTCATTTCACAAACAAGGATTTCACGTGAAAGAAATCATTCTATCCTCAGGCATTGGGTTTGGCATTGGGGCATTATTTACTTTATGCCGAATACCTATTCCTGCACCAAATGTTTTACCCGGGGTTTTATCTATTGTGTTTATGTATATTGGGTATCTTGTCGTTAAATCTATTTTTTACTAAGCAATGTGGTAGATTCCAGACGTTATCCCTTATTCCTGGAGTGTAACAGTGATGGAACGAGCTCACCGAATCGATCTGAAGTTATTGCGTTATTTTCTCGCTGTTGCAGAAGAGTTGCATTTTGGCCGGGCTGCTGCCCGGTTAAATATGTCACAACCCCCTCTGAGTATTCATATCAAAGAACTTGAACAGCAACTTGGTACCTTGTTATTTATTCGCCATTCTCGCAGCGTTGCGTTAACTCATGCCGGGAAAATTCTGATGGAGGAGTCGCGTCGTTTGTTAGCCAATGTAAATCAGGCTATGGCGAGAGTGGAGCAGATTGGTCGCGGCGAAGCGGGGCGTATTGAATTGGGTGTGGTTGGTACGGCACTGTGGGGAAGAATGCGTCCCGCAATGCACTATTTTTTGAAAGCAAATCCCAATGTTGAAGTACTGTTTCGCGAAAAATCGCCAGGTATGCAAATGGCGTTATTAGAGCGTCGGGAGCTCGATGCAGGGATATGGCGTATGGCAATTGAACCAACGGTTGGTTTTACCAGCTTACGTCTGCATGAATCTTCATTCATGGTTGCAGTACCGGAAGATCACATTCTGGCCTCCAGGGATTCTGTTCCTCTGGCGGCGCTGCGCAACGAATATTTTGTCACGCTGCCGTCCGTACATTCCGATTGGGGATTTTTGCAACGTGTATGTCAGCAGGCGGGCTTCTCGCCAATGATTATTCGTGAGGTTGTTGAGCCCCAGACAGTGCTGGCAATGATCAGTATGGGAATCGGGATTACGTTAATGGCTGATGGTTATGCACAAATGAGCTGGCCTGGCGTGGTATTCCGGCCATTAGAGGAACGTATTCCGGCGGATTTGTATATTGTCTATGAACAGCATCAGGCCACGCCAGCGTTAACGAAGTTGATTGATGCTTTGGTCGGGTAAGCATTGCAGGATGACTCGTTTGCTCGCCCTTCGGGCCGTCACCGTAAACGGCTCCGTTGTTTCGCTGCGCTCAACACCGAACCTGCTGCAGGTTCGAATCTTAAAAATCGCAGATAGCAAAAAGGCGCCTTTAGGGCGCCTTTTTACATTGGTGGGTCGTGCAGGATTCGAACCTGCGACCAATTGATTAAAAGTCAACTGCTCTACCAACTGAGCTAACGACCCGAAGTGGTGGGTGATGACGGGATCGAACCGCCGACCCCCTCCTTGTAAGGGAGGTGCTCTCCCAGCTGAGCTAATCACCCACTTCGGTACTTCAATTTTATCGTAAGAAATCCAGCTGGCGAGAAAGTGGTGGGTGATGACGGGATCGAACCGCCGACCCCCTCCTTGTAAGGGAGGTGCTCTCCCAGCTGAGCTAATCACCCACTTCTCAATTTCTTACTCTACACGGCGGAGACTACATAAAGTAGTTGGTGGGTGATGACGGGTTCGAACCGCCGACCCCCTCCTTGTAAGGGAGGTGCTCTCCCAGCTGAGCTAATCACCCCCGCTGTGTGGAGTCGCATTATAGGGAGAGTTGAAAATGAGTCAACGCATTTTCTAAAGAAATTGTTCGTTCGTCGTAAATTTAAACAAAACGATCGCAAAACAATCCATGTCGCATGATTTGTATACGAAAATGGCAAAGCATGATGTTCCAACCTGAACAACATTGAGGAATCAGACCACGGTGATAGAATACGAGCCTGATAATCTTCCCTGGATTTGCCGGTTGTCGGCATCTTTATAAACGTAAGGCCATTTCATGAAAATCAAAACTCGCTTCGCGCCAAGCCCGACAGGCTACCTGCACGTCGGCGGTGCGCGTACTGCTCTTTATTCCTGGCTTTTTGCACGCAACCATGGCGGTGAGTTTGTGCTGCGTATTGAAGACACCGATCTCGAACGCTCCACTCCGGAAGCTATTGAAGCCATTATGGATGGCATGAACTGGCTGAATCTGGAATGGGATGAAGGCCCATACTTCCAGACCAAACGTTTTGATCGTTACAACGCGGTTATTGATGAGATGCTGGAAGCGGGTACCGCGTATAAATGCTACTGCTCCAAAGAACGCCTGGACGCGCTGCGTGAAGAGCAGATGGCGAATGGCGAGAAACCGCGTTACGACGGCCGCTGCCGTCATGGGCATGAACATCACGACGCGGATGAGCCTTGCGTGGTGCGTTTTGCCAACCCGCAGGATGGTTCCGTTATTTTTGACGACCAGATCCGTGGGCCGATCGAATTCAGCAACCAGGAGCTGGACGATCTGATCATCCGCCGTACCGACGGTTCCCCGACCTACAACTTCTGCGTGGTGGTTGACGACTGGGATATGGAAATCACCCACGTTATTCGTGGTGAAGACCATATCAACAACACCCCGCGTCAGATTAACATCCTGAAAGCGCTGAACGCACCGGTGCCGGTTTACGCACACGTGTCGATGATTAACGGCGACGACGGTAAAAAACTATCCAAACGTCACGGTGCAGTCAGCGTCATGCAGTATCGCGACGACGGTTATCTGCCGGAAGCGCTGCTGAACTATCTGGTGCGTCTGGGCTGGTCCAGCGGCGATCAGGAAATCTTCACCCGTGAAGAGATGATCAAACTGTTCTCCCTGGGGGCGGTGAGCAAATCTGCGAGCGCGTTCAATACCGAAAAACTGCAGTGGTTGAACCATCACTATATTAATGCGCTGGCACCAGAATATGTGGCGACACATCTACAATGGCACATTGAGCTGGAAAATATTGATACTCGCGTGGGGCCGCAGCTGTCAGAGCTGGTTAAACTGCTCGGTGAGCGCTGCAAAACGCTGAAAGAGATGGCACAGAGTTGCCGCTATTTCTACGAAGACTTTGCTGAGTTTGATGCTGATGCTGCGAAGAAGCACCTGCGTCCTGTAGCGCGTCAGCCGCTGGAAGTGGTTCGCGACAAGCTGGCTGCGATTAGCGATTGGACGGCAGAAAACGTGCACCACGCGATTCAGGCAACCGCTGATGAGCTGGAAGTGGGGATGGGTAAAGTCGGGATGCCGCTGCGCGTAGCCGTTACCGGTGCGGGTCAGTCCCCGGCGTTAGACGTCACGGTGCATGCGATTGGTAAATCCCGCAGTATTGAGCGCATTAATAAAGCGCTGGCGTTTATTGCTGAGCGTGAAAGCCAGCAGTAAGACCGACTGAACGATGAAACACAACGGCAGGAGCGCATCCTGCCGTTTTTTTTGCCTGTTATTCAGACTCATCAATCCCTAATCGGGCAAGAAAATTGCGAATACCTTCACGTGAGATAAACTGCCATAACTTTTCTTGTTCCGTTGGCGACATGTTGTCCAGTGCGCTGATTATCTGCCGACAGGCGTGACTACGCATAACGTGAGTGTATTCTGCCAGCGGTTCTTCAGCCTGATAAACGTCAGGTACTTTGCGAAAAGCCGGAATATTGAGCAGAAACGTGCGGACGTTGGAGTCGATATGAATCAGTCTTGCACGACCACCTTTAACGCCGGGAAACTTTTCGGTGGTCCAGTTTTGTTCTCTGATCCAGCGATTGACGGTTTGTTTGGCAACCCCGAGACATTCAGCCAGTTCTTCGGTCGTCATTTTGCTGCGTAAATTTTTCATATTATTTGTTTTCGCGGATCCCTAAGCGTTGTAGTAAACCCGTAATGCCTTCACGCAGGATCAGTGACGTAAACATTTTCTGTTCTGACGGCGTCATTTCTTTGGCGAGCCTAATCAGTAGCGCCTCAATAGAGGTATCACCGGATAACGATAAATTGTCTGATAAGCCTTCGGCTGAACGCTCAGCGCTGCGAATGTATTCGCGAACTTGTTCGGTGACGTGAACCAGTCGGGCTTTACCGCCCTGAACGCCAGGTTTAGGTGATGTAGCCCAGCCTTCCTTGCGCACCCATTTATTGATGGTTTGTCGGCTGTATCCGGTCAGATTAGCTAGCTCTTCTGGCGTCATCCGTTCCTTGAACATAACGATTCCCTGAATAGTCGTGGGGTTAATTAGTGGCTCATTTTATAGCACCATTTTAGTAGAAACCGTGACGCGTTTAACTACTGAATGCGAGTTGTTACGCAATGTTCTTCATTTGACTGCTTTTTCAGCGATTGAATTCTATGAGTTAATTTTGCCGTTGACACACGCGAAGGGAATTCATATGATGCCGCCCGTCAACTCGACAAGCTTTACGTAATGGGGCTATAGCTCAGCTGGGAGAGCGCTTGCATGGCATGCAAGAGGTCAGCGGTTCGATCCCGCTTAGCTCCACCAAATTTTATCCCAATAAATTTGGCATATACGTAAAAGCATCGTGGGGCTATAGCTCAGCTGGGAGAGCGCTTGCATGGCATGCAAGAGGTCAGCGGTTCGATCCCGCTTAGCTCCACCAAAATTTAAACCCTCGCTGAAAAGCGGGGGTTTTTTGTTTCTGTATCCTGTCGGTTTTTACCTGGTATCTCCGGTTTGCTGAATAGCAGGCATAAAAAAGCCGGGGAAATTCCCCGGCCTTATCACTACGACGTTGTCTTACGCTTACAGCACCAGTGCTGCGATAGATGCAGACAGTACGCTCACCAGCGTAGAACCGTATACCAGCTTCAGACCAAAGCGGGAAACCACGTTACCTTGCTCTTCGTTCAGACCTTTAATCGCACCGGCGATAATACCGATAGAAGAGAAGTTAGCGAAGGAAACCAGGAACACAGAGATGATGCCTTCAGCGCGTGGAGAGAGCGTAGCGGCGATTTTCTGCAGATCCATCATTGCAACGAATTCGTTAGAAACCAGTTTTGTCGCCATGATACTACCTACCTGCAGCGCTTCGCTGGACGGCACACCCATTACCCATGCAACCGGATAGAAGATGTAACCCAGGATGCCCTGGAAGGAGATGCTGTAGCCAAACCAGCCGGTTACGGTGGCAAACAGGGCGTTCAGGGCAGCGATCAGCGCGATGAAACCAATCAGCATCGCCGCAACGATAATTGCCACTTTGAAACCCGCCAGAATGTATTCACCCAGCATTTCGAAGAAGCTCTGACCTTCGTGCAGGTTAGACATCTGGATGTTTTCTTCGCTGGCATCAACACGGTAAGGGTTGATCAGCGACAACACGATAAAGGTGCTGAACATGTTCAGTACCAGCGCCGCAACAACGTACTTCGGCTCCAGCATGGTCATGTACGCGCCGACGATAGACATGGAAACGGTAGACATCGCCGTTGCAGCCATGGTGTACATACGGTTGCGAGACATTTTGCCGAGAATATCTTTATAGGCGATAAAGTTCTCAGACTGACCCAGGATCAGAGAGCTGACGGCGTTGAAGGATTCCAGCTTGCCCATACCGTTCACTTTGGAAAGCAGGTAACCAATTGCACGGATGATAACCGGCAGCACACGGATATGCTGAAGGATACCGATCAGGGCGGAGATAAAGACGATAGGGCACAGTACTTTCAGGAAGAAGAATGCCAGGCCTTGATCATTCATGCTACCGAAGACGAAGTTCGTCCCCTCGTTGGCAAAACCGAGCAGTTTTTCGAACATTTCGGAGAAGCCTTTTACGAAGCCCAGGCCGACGTTGGAGTTCAGGAAGAACCACGCCAGTAACACTTCAATAACAAGCAGTTGAATAACATAACGAATGCGAATCTTTTTACGGTCACTGCTTACCAGCAGCGCAAGGATCGCAACAACGGCCAATGCCAATACAAAATGAAGGACGCGGTCCATATTTGCTCCAAATATGAGGCAGGTTTAGTTTTCGTGCACATTCTATGTAACAACCATAAAGAAAACGAGATCAAACACACACTATAGTAAGGACCTGTGACGAGATTCAAAATTAGTGATCGGTGATACACTTCCGTTATGCTTGGTATCGAAGTGAAAAGTTATGTCATTGTGCTAATCTATAACAATAATTAAACATCTTGCCGTTTTTTCCAGAATCCTTATCGATCCATAGACCAACACTATCAGAGAAATCAACTTCACCCATTAAAATGAATTTGATAATCATTCTCAATAGGCGTAGCTTGAAATATAGCAAAGGCTATGTTTCTGAGGCATTAAAAATGACTAACGATCGCGTTGAGAGTAGCAGTGGACGGGCTACGCGCAAGTTGAAGCTCGCATTAATGGGACCTGCGTTCATCGCGGCGATCGGCTATATCGATCCAGGTAACTTTGCTACCAATATCCAGGCTGGGGCCAGCTTTGGTTATAAACTGCTGTGGGTAGTGGTATGGGCAAACCTGATGGCGATGCTGATTCAGGTGCTGTCGGCAAAACTGGGTATTGCCACGGGTAAAAACCTGGCGGAGCAAATTCGCGATCACTATCCCCGCCCGGTGGTGTGGTTCTACTGGGTGCAGGCTGAAATTATCGCCATGGCGACAGACCTTGCTGAATTTATTGGCGCGGCAATTGGCTTCAAGCTGATCCTCGGCGTTTCGTTATTGCAAGGGGCCGTGCTCACCGGTATCGCGACGTTCTTAATTCTGATGCTGCAGCGTCGCGGACAGAAGCCGCTGGAAAAAGTGATTGGCGGCCTACTGCTGTTTGTGGCTGCTGCTTATATTGTGGAGCTGGTTTTTTCCCAACCGAACTTTGCGCAGCTTAGTAAAGGGATGATTATTCCCAGTCTGCCTAATTCTGAGGCGGTATTCCTCGCCGCTGGCGTGCTAGGCGCGACAATTATGCCGCACGTTATTTATCTGCACTCTTCCTTAACACAGCATCTGCACGGTGGAACGCGACAACAGCGCTATGCAGCCACAAAATGGGATGTGGCCATCGCCATGACGATTGCTGGATTTGTCAACCTGGCGATGATGGCGACGGCTGCAGCCGCGTTTCACTTTAGTGGACATACCGGTATTGCCGACCTGGATCAGGCGTATCTGACCCTTGAACCGCTGTTAAGTCACGCTGCGGCGACGGTGTTCGGTTTAAGTCTGGTGGCCGCAGGGCTCTCTTCCACTGTGGTCGGTACGCTGGCGGGGCAGGTGGTGATGCAAGGGTTTATCCGCTTTCACATTCCGTTATGGGTTCGCCGGACTGTTACCATGATGCCATCATTTATTGTGATTCTGATGGGATTGGATCCGACGCGTATTCTGGTAATGAGCCAGGTATTGCTCAGTTTCGGTGTTGCGCTGGCGCTGGTGCCACTGTTGATCTTTACCAGCGACAGTCAACTGATGGGCGATTTAGTTAACCGCCGGTGGGTGAAACAGCTGGGCTGGGTGATTGTGGTACTGGTGGTGGCACTCAATATCTGGCTGCTGGTGGGAACCGCGCTCGGTTTGTAAAAACAAAAGGGCCTGCAGGCCCTTTTGTTACATTAATGTCGGTGCCCGTGACCGCGTCCACGCCCACGATGGTCATCGCGATCGTTCCAGCCTTCACGATAGCCGCGCTCATAAGCTTTGCGTTTATCCCAACCGCGATGATAGCCATTGTCATGACGCCACCAGCGATTTTTGCGCCACTCATAGTTATGGTGCCAGTAATCCCGGTCGCGCCAGCGTCCGCCATCCCAGTAGTTACCATAATTATCGCGATCGCCAATTTGTAATTTGATCGATGGCAGCAGGGTGATTTCGCCAGCGTTCGCGGCCAGCGGTGTAAAAGCCAATAAGACTGCCGCCAGAATCAGTGACCTGAACATGTTTTCTCTCCTTCACGATCGAGCCGTAGCCGGCCTGTTAATACAATATTACGGGGCAGTAAAGCCCCGTTTCATCGGCTTAACTCCTAAATCGTAAGTGAGAGCACTTTTTGTTAATAAATGTGTCTTTATTTCAATCAACTCAGGATGGCATCAATCTCCGTGCACTCTTCGGGCGTAAAGTGACGATTGGCCAGCATACCGACAGCATCTTCAATTTGCGCCGGTTTACTGGCGCCAATCAGCACAGATGTGACGTTGTCATCCCGTAGCACCCACGCGAGCGCCATCTGAGAAAGCTTTTGTCCCCGTCGCTCTGCAATCACATTCAGCGCCCGCACCTTCTCCAGTTTCTCTGGCGTAATCTGATCCGGGTTCAGGAAACGACTGCCGCTTGCCGCACGAGAATCAGCAGGAATACCGTTCAGGTAGCGGTCGGTTAACTGCCCGCCTGCCAGCGGTGAAAAGGCGATACTGCCGACGCCTTTTTCCTGCAACAACGACAGCAGGCCATCTTCGACCCAACGTTCAAACATGGAGTATTTGGGCTGATGGATAAGACATGGCGTACCTAAATCGTCGAGTATTTCAATCGCCTGCCTGGCAAGGTCTGCCGGGTAATTAGACAACCCGACGTACAACGCTTTACCCTGACGAACGATATGATCCAGCGCACGCATGGTTTCCCGGAGCGGCGTTTCAGGGTCGGGGCGATGGTGGTAAAAGATATCGACATATTCCAGTCCCAGTCGCTTCAGGCTTTGGTCGAGGCTGGCTATCAGGTATTTGCGTGAACCCCAGTCCCCGTAAGGCCCTTCCCACATGGTGTAGCCCGCTTTGGTGGAGATGATTAGCTCATCTCGCCATGGTAAAAAATCTTCCTGCAGGATGCGGCCAAAATTTCGTTCCGCTGAACCCGGCGGCGGACCATAGTTATTTGCCAGATCAAAATGGCTGATCCCAAGGTCGAATGCGCGCTGTAACAATGCCCGGCTATTCTCGACCTGCGTGGTATCACCAAAATTGTGCCACAAACCCAGCGAGACAATCGGCAGTTTAAGCCCGCTGTGCCCGCAACGGCGGTACTCCATTGTCTGGTAACGATTTTCATCAGCCTGATAAGCCATGTAGCCTCCTGTCGGATAACATAAGAGAATCAATGTATACGTTTACACCAGGCGTGTCGCAATGAAATTTTGGGTGAAAACTGTACATCCTGCTTTCCACCCCCTTCACCGCGACTTTCCTGGACAGCTAACCCAGTTCTTCGATACTCAACATGAGGTTACCGTCAGAAGGATAGCTGTCATGCAAACCCCGTATTCCGTTGCTGATTACCTGCTGGACAGACTGGCAGGCTGTGGCGTCGGCCATCTCTTTGGTGTGCCTGGCGATTATAATTTGCAGTTTCTTGACCATGTGATTGAACATCCCAGCGTACGTTGGGTCGGGTGTGCGAATGAGTTAAATGCGGCTTATGCTGCGGATGGCTATGCGCGGGTGTCTGGAGTGGGGGCGCTGCTCACCACGTTTGGCGTGGGCGAGTTAAGTGCGATTAACGGTATCGCAGGAAGTTATGCGGAATATGTTCCTGTTTTGCATATTGTTGGGGCACCCTGTCGCGGCGCACAGCGCCGCGGGGAGCTGATGCATCACACGCTGGGTGATGGTGACTTTCAACATTTTTATCGTATGCAACAGGCGGTGACGACGGCGAGCGCGGTACTGGATGAACAAAACGCCTGCTATGAAATTGACCGCGTGCTGCGAACAATGCTTATCGAACGCAGACCGGGCTATCTGATGTTACCTGCTGATGTGGCAAAACAGCCCGCGACGCCGCCGGATGACATTCTGACTGTTCCTTTGAGCGAACCGGAAAGCAGCGTGACAGAGGCGTTTCGCTACCATGCCCGTGAACGATTGCTGGACAGCCCGCGTGTCGCGCTGCTCGCGGACTTTCTCGCGCTACGTTTTGGGCTGCAGCCGGTTTTACAACGCTGGATGGCGGAGACGCCGATGGCCCATGCCACGCTGTTGATGGGCAAAGGGCTGTTCGATGAACGTCATCCGGCGTTTGTTGGCACGTACAGTGCTGGTGCCAGTAGCGATTATGTTCGTCTGGCTATCGAGGATGCCGACACGATATTTTGTGTCGGCACACAATTTGTCGACACCCTGACCGCCGGGTTTACGCAACAGCTACCGCAGGAGCGCACCATTGAGGTTCAGCCTCATGCCTCACGGATTGGAACCAGCTGGTTTAACATCCCGATGGAGCAGGCGGTCACCACATTGCGGGAGCTGTGTCTGGAAATGTCGTTTTCACTGCCGCCAGAACGTCCGCCAGTTACGCGCACTCTGGTTGAGAAGGGACCTCTGACGCAGGAAAACTTCTGGCATACGGTGCAGCAGTATCTGGCGCCTAATGACATTATCCTTGTTGACCAGGGAACCGCAGCCTTTGGCGCGGCTGCGCTCTCGCTACCCGGCGGCGCGGAGGTGCTCGTTCAGCCTTTGTGGGGATCGATCGGCTATGCGCTCCCGGCTGCATTCGGCGCGCAAACCGCCTGTCCGGAGCGCCGAGTGGTCCTGATTATTGGCGACGGCGCGGCGCAGCTCACCATTCAGGAACTGGGTTCTATGCTAAGAGATGGGCAGTCTCCCGTTATTTTGCTGCTTAATAATGATGGTTACACCGTGGAGCGGGCCATACATGGGGCAACTCAGCGTTATAACGATATCGCCGCCTGGAGCTGGACGCAGGTGCCGCAGGCGTTTAGTCGTGAATGTCAGGCGGAATGCTGGCGAGTGACGCAGGCTGTACAACTGGAAGAAGTGCTGGCCCGGTTGTGGCGCCCGCAACGATTGTCGTTAATTGAGGTGGTGCTTCCGAAAGCCGATCTTCCTGAGTTATTGCGCACGGTGACCCGTGCGCTGGAAACGCGTAACGGGGGATAGCTATTGATCAGGACGGCTGGCTATCATCATCGGCTTGCCCGCCAGCAGCAGCCAGGCGGGCAGCATGACAATGCACAGCAGCGGTAGCAGGGTCGTGTCTGGCACGACCACTGCTGCCATAAACAGGCTGAGCCAGGCGTCACGGGTGACGACCAGCACCAGCCCGAGAATCGCGCAGGAAACCGTGATAGCCGCCGGTACCGCTTCAACGTGGGCGTGCAGCATCAGCCCCAGCGCGACGCCAACGAACACTGCCGGGAAAATTCGCCCGCCGCGAAAACCACTCGCTGCAGCCACCACCAACGCCGCCAGCTTAATGATGGCGAGCATGAAATAATCCGATGTGCCCAGCGTCTGACTAAAAGCCATTTGCTGCATTTCATCCAGCCCCTTAAATAAGGTAAGCGGCCCACCGATAACGCCCAAAATACCGAGGATAAAGCCGCCAACCCCAAGGATCAGCACCGGGTGCTTTAATCGATGCATTACATGATGCAAACGCGGCAGACACCAGACGGCTACCATTCCGGCAGCAATAGCGATGGCGGCCACGACCGCACCGCTGAGAATGTCGATCAAGTGCATCTGCGTGTAGTGCGCGATGGGCAGTGAAAAATGAGGGTGAAAAAACAGGCTGGTGGTCAGCGAGCCCGCCGCCGCGGCCATTAACGGCGCAAACAGGCGATCCCACAAGGGAACATCGTTCGAGCTATTCAGCGTTTGTGAAAACACCAGCGCGGCGGCCACGGGGGTGCCAAATAGCGCCCCGATGGTGCCGGCAGAGGCGAGAATGGTCCAGTCCAGTTTCGCAATGCGGGGAAACATGCGGCTGCCGAGCGCCACTGCCAGTGCGATATTCACCGTCATGATGGGGTGTTCCGGTCCCAGACTGACGCCACCCGCGAGGCCAAGGATGAGCGCGGCCAGCAGACCCGGTATTGCTGACGTTGGGACCGGCATACCAATTAATGGTTCACAAGCCGGATCCGGACCTGCATGGCCGTGGCTGTAGCGGATGACAACGCCAACCATCAATCCGATCAGCGTGAGCATTCCGATAATCCACAGAGGAGAGTCATGGGCGATTCCGATTCCAGCGGGCAAACGCTCCCATAAAAAAAGCTGTAAAACAGAAGCCACTTTCATCACAACGATCAACACCAGGCTGGACGCTATGCCAATGATGAGCGCCGGAGTTGATAGTAACAGCATCGTTCTGGCTCGCGGATGGAGCATTTTCTATTCCTTAAAACAGAGTCATAGACATAGTTTGCACAGCCAGCCTGACGGCATCGCTGCAAATGGTGCTGAAACGATAAAGTAATTGTGTGATCTGGATCGATTTTCCACGGGCATCAGCTTTTAGACCGTTGTTGTTATGCCCCCATGAATTTACAGTGTGGCAAAGATTTATTTTGACTTTAGCGGAGCAGTAGAAGAATGACAAAATATGCTTTAGTAGGTGACGTTGGTGGCACCAACGCGCGTCTTGCTCTGTGCGATATTGCCAGCGGCGAGATTTCGCAGGCAAAAACCTATTCCGGGCTGGATTACCCAAGCCTTGAGGCCGTGGTGCGCGTGTACCTGGATGAGCATAGCGTCAGCGTTGAAGATGGCTGCATTGCTATTGCCTGTCCGATCACCGGCGACTGGGTGGCAATGACCAATCATACCTGGGCATTCTCTATTGCTGAGATGAAAAAAAATCTGGGCTTCAGCCATCTGGAAATTATCAATGATTTCACCGCTGTATCGATGGCGATTCCGATGCTGAAAAAAGAGCATTTGATCCAATTTGGCGGCGCGGAACCTGTCGAAGGTAAACCGATTGCGGTCTATGGTGCCGGAACCGGACTCGGCGTGGCGCATCTGGTGCACGTGGATAAACGTTGGGTGAGCCTGCCCGGCGAAGGCGGTCATGTAGATTTTGCGCCTAACAGCGAAGAAGAAGGGATTATCCTTGAAGTTCTGCGCGCCGAAATTGGTCATGTTTCCGCGGAACGCGTGTTGTCCGGACCGGGTTTGGTGAATCTGTATCGCGCTATCGTTAAGTCTGACGGGCGGCTGCCGGAAAATCTACAGCCGAAGGATATCACTGAACGTGCGCTGGCTGACTCCTGTATCGACTGTCGTCGGGCGCTGTCACTGTTTTGCGTCATCATGGGGCGTTTTGGCGGCGATTTGGCGTTAACGCTGGGGACATTTGGCGGCGTATACATCGCTGGCGGTATCGTCCCGCGCTTCCTCGACTTCTTTAAGGCTTCAGGCTTCCGCGGTGGTTTTGAAGATAAAGGCCGTTTTAAAGCCTACGTCCAGGACATCCCAGTATATCTGATTGTGCATGATAACCCGGGCCTGCTGGGTTCCGGCGCACATCTGCGCCAGGCACTGGGACATATTTTATAATTGCTTCGCAAAAAACCTGCAAAGCCGCGTTATTTACGCGGCTTTTTTATGCCTGCCGCCCGCCTTTCCGACCTTCGTCACACTTCCTGATTGCGGGATTATTTGTCCAGTAAAAGCATTATTTCTCTGGTAACGATCGTTCCTTTTCCCGGACCATAATTTCACTCGTTAACTATTACGAGGAAATGAATATGAGCAAAAAACTGATTGCTGTTTGTGCATGCCCGATGGGTCTGGCCCATACCTTTATGGCGGCTCAGGCGCTGGAAGAAGCGGCGGTTGAAGCGGGTTATGAAGTAAAAATTGAAACCCAGGGCGCGGATGGAATTCAAAACCGTTTGACGGCGCAGGATATCGCAGAGGCGACGTTAATCATTCACTCCGTCGCCGTCACCCCTGAAGACAACGAGCGTTTTGAGTCGCGTGACGTCTATGAAATTACGTTACAGGACGCGATAAAAAATGCAGCCGGCATCATTAAAGAGATCGAAGAGATGGTTGCCGCTGAACAACAATAATTATCGACAGGGAATCACGTATGGCCATTAAAAAACGCAGTGCAACCGTTGTGCCTGGCGCATCTGGTGCCGCAGCGGCAATAAAAAATCCACCGGCCTCCCGCAATAGCTTCTGGGGCGAACTTCCGCAACATGTGATGTCGGGTATTTCACGCATGGTGCCGACGTTAATTATGGGCGGGGTCATTCTCGCCTTCTCACAGCTGATCGCCTATAGCTGGCTCGATATACCTGCTGACACTGGCATCATGGATGCGTTGAACAGCGGAAAATTCACCGGTTTCAATCTCGCATTACTGAAATTTGCCTGGCTGTCGCAATCTTTTGGCGGCGTGCTGTTTGGCTTTGCTATCCCAATGTTTGCCGCGTTCGTCGCCAACTCAATCGGTGGCAAGCTGGCATTTCCCGCGGGGTTCATCGGTGGTCTGATGTCCACCCAGCCCACGCAAGTACTGAATTTTGACCCAGCGACGCTGCAATGGGCAACCAGTGCTCCTGTTCCGTCAACTTTTATTGGCGCGCTGATTATCTCGATTGTTGCCGGGTATCTGGTGAAGTGGATGAACCAAAAAATCCAGTTGCCTGATTTCCTGCTGGCGTTCAAAACCACCTTTTTACTGCCCATTCTTTCCGCCATTTTCGTCATGCTGGCGATGTATTACGTGATAACGCCGTTTGGCGGCTGGATCAACGGCGGAATTCGTACTCTGCTGACGGCGGCCGGAGAGAGAGGCACGCTGATGTATGCAATGGGGATTTCCGCAGCAACGGCGATTGACCTCGGCGGTCCTATCAATAAGGCTGCAGGATTCGTCGCTTTTAGCTTTACCACCGATCACGTTCTGCCGGTAACCGCGCGTTCTATTGCGATTGTGATCCCTCCAATTGGTCTCGGGCTGGCCACGCTTATTGACCGTCGCTTAACCGGTAAACGTTTGTTCAGCGCACAGCTCTACCCGCAGGGAAAAACGGCGATGTTCCTCGCGTTTATGGGTATCAGCGAAGGGGCGATCCCGTTTGCGTTGGAAAGCCCCATCACGGCAATTCCTTCCTATATGGTGGGTGCTATTGTCGGATCGACGACAGCCGTCTGGCTGGGGGCGGTGCAGTGGTTCCCGGAATCGGCTATCTGGGCATGGCCGCTGGTGACTAACCTCGGCGTCTATATGGCGGGGATCCTGTTAGGCGCGGTGATTACGGCATTGATGGTGGTGTTCCTGCGTAACATGATGTATCGCAAAGGCAAATTGCTGATTGAAAGCCTCTGATTAAAAGGATTATGACCATGAGCTTACTTGCCTCACTGCGTGACTGGCTAACGGCGCAACATCTCGACGCGATGCTGCTGTCCTCTCGGCAGAATAAACAGCCGCATATAGGGATCTCCAGCAGTTCTGGGTTTGTGTTTATCAGCCATAAAAGCGCGCATATTCTGGTCGATGCCCGTTACTACACTGATGTCGCTACGCGTACTCAGGGCTATCAGATCCATCTACTCGATGGAACGCACACGCTGTATTCGCGGGTGAATCACATCATTGCGGACGAAAAGCTGCAGACGGTGGGGTTCGAAGGTGAGCAGGTAAGCTGGGAAACGGCGAGCGCGTGGTCGGGTAAACTGCACGCCCGACTGGTGAGCGCCGTACCGGATGTGCTTCGGCATATAAAAACGGCGCAGGAGATAGCCAGCATTCGCGAGGCCTGCCGAATTGCAGATCTTAGCGTTGAACATATTCGCCGCTTTATTCAACCCGGTCTCAGCGAACGTGAAATCGCCGCTGAACTGGAGTGGTATATGCGTACGCTCGGCGCAGATAAAGCCTCTTTTGACACCATTGTTGCCAGCGGCTGGCGCGGCGCACTGCCGCACGGTAAAGCCAGTGATAAGCGTGTCGAGGCAGGTGAGTTCATCACGCTGGATTTTGGTGCGCAGTATCAGGGCTTTTGTTCGGATATGACGCGAACCTTTCGCATCCCAGATGCCAGCCAGCCAGCGGAAGAGAGTCCTTTGTTTTCCGTCTATCAGATTGTACTGGCGGCGCATCGTGCGGCGGTGGCGGCAATTCGACCGGGTCGGCGCTGTCATGAAGTGGACGAAGCTGCCCGTCAGGTGATTGCTCAGGCAGGCTACGGCGATAATTTCGGCCACAATACCGGACACGCTATCGGCATTGAGGTGCATGAAAACCCGCGCTTTTCTCCCTCTGACATGACCCCTCTGGCGGCTGGCATGCTGCTCACAGTTGAACCGGGTATTTATCTGCCGGGGCAGGGAGGTGTGCGTATTGAGGATGTCGTGCTGGTGACGCCAGACGGCGGTGAGGCGCTCTACACCATGGCGAAAACATTGTTACATACGGGGGAGGCGTAATGGACTTATCGCTACTGAAAGCGCTGAGCGAGGCGGATGCGATCGCTTCTTCAGAACAGGAAGTGCGACAGATCTTGCTTGAGGAGGCGGATCGCCTGCACAAAGAAGTGCGCTTTGATGGTCTGGGATCGGTACTGATCCGTCTGAATGAATTAGCGGGGCCGAAGGTAATGATCTGCGCGCA
This sequence comes from Citrobacter meridianamericanus, assembly GCF_041320245.1. Lineage (NCBI taxonomy): Bacteria > Pseudomonadati > Pseudomonadota > Gammaproteobacteria > Enterobacterales > Enterobacteriaceae > Citrobacter > Citrobacter meridianamericanus. The sequence goes on from NZ_CP101036.1 coordinate 1,669,596, forward strand.
CATGGATGAAGTGGGATTTATCGTGCGCAGTATTTCCAGCGAAGGGGCGATTGATGTCTTACCGGTGGGAAATGTGCGCATGGCGGCCAGACAACTGCAGCCGGTGCGGATCACCACCCGCGAAGAGAACAAAATCCCCGGTCTGCTTGACGGCGAGCGTAGCGGCAATGATGTGAGCGCGCTGCGGGTGGACATTGGCGCGCACTCTTATGAAGAGGTGCTTCAGGCCGGCGTCCGCCCGGGCGATCGTGTCACCTTTGACACCACCTTTCAGGTTTTGCCGCACCAACGAGTGATGGGCAAAGCCTTTGATGACCGGCTTGGGTGCTATTTGCTGGTGGCGCTACTGCGTGAATGGCATCACGCCACTCTCCCTTGTGAGGTTTGGCTGGTAGCCAGTTCCAGTGAAGAAGTGGGATTGCGCGGCGGACAAACGGCAGCACGCGCGGTCGCACCGGATGTGGCGATCGTGTTGGATACCGCCTGCTGGGGCAAAAACTTTGATTATGGTACGGCCAACCATCGGCAGCTCGGCAAAGGTCCGATGCTGGTGTTAAGCGATAAATCGCTGATTGCGCCACCAAAACTGACGGCTTGGGTTGAAAGCGTGGCCGCTGACGCGGGCATTTCCCTGCAAATCGATATGTTCAGTAACGGCGGTACTGACGGCGGGGCGGTGCACGTCAGCGGCACGGGGATCCCAACGGTTGTTATGGGGCCCGCCACGCGGCATGGGCACTGCGCTGCATCGATTGCCGACTGTCATGACATCATTCAGACGCAGCAGTTGTTATCGGCTCTTATTTCACATCTTACGTGCGAAACCGTGGCTCATCTGACGGATTTCAGATGCTGATTTCGCGCTAATCAGGAGTTGTTATGCTTACGATTCAATTTCTTTGCCCGTTACCCAACGGCCTGCATGCGCGCCCTGCATGGGAGCTGAAAGAGCAGTGCAACCAGTGGCAAAGTGAGGTGATATTTATTAACCATCGCCAGAATGTGAGGGCGGATGCGAAAAGTTCGCTGGCGCTGATTGGCACCGGGACGCTGTTTAACGACAGCTGTAGCCTGGCCATCACTGGTCGCGATGAAGAACAGGCCCGGCGAGCGCTGGAGGAGTATCTCCAGCATCGGTTTATTGACAGCGACAGCGTTCAGCCGACGCAGGCGGAACTGGCGGCGCATCCGTTGCCGCGTTCGTTGATTCGCCTAAATCCAGACCTTCTTTATGGTACTGTGCTGGCAGGGGGCGTGGGGGCGGGGACGCTCACGCTTTGGCAGAGCAATAATCTGGAAAGCTATCGCGTGATAGCGGCGAGTGCTGAAGACAATACCCGACTTGAGCACAGTCTGGCGACGCTAGCCGAACAGCTCAATCAGCAGCTGCGCGAGCGCGATGGTGAGAGTAAAACCATCCTTAGCGCGCATCTGTCGCTGATTCAGGACGACGAGTTTGCCGGGAACATTCGCCGCTTAATGCTGGAGCAGCATCTGGGGCTAGGCGCGGCGATTATCGTCAATATGGAGCAGGTATGCGCCAGGCTGTCGGCCTCCGGTAGCGATTATCTGCGCGAGCGCGTCAGCGATATCCGTGATATCAGCGAACAGTTGCTGCACATCACCTGGCCTGAAAGACGACCGCGTAATGCGCTGGTGCTAAATAAACCGACAATTCTGGTTGCTGAGGATTTGACGCCCAGCCAGTTTTTAAGCCTTGATTTGCAACATCTGTCTGGCATGATCCTCGAGAAAACAGGGCGCACCTCGCATACCCTGATCCTCGCCCGTGCGTCGGCTATTCCAGTGCTTAGCGGCTTGCCGCTGGAGGCTATCAGCCGCTATGCAGGACAGCAGGCAGTACTGGATGCGCGTTGTGGGGTGATGTCCATCAATCCGGACGAGGCGGTTCGCGGCTATTACGCGATTGCGCAGAGGCTCGCTGATGAATGCCAGCGACGCCAGGCGCTTGATGCTGCCCAATCCGCGCTGACCAAAGATAATCAGCGTATTGACGTTGCGGCGAATATTGGTACCGCGTTGGAAGCGCCGGGAGCGTTTGCTAATGGCGCGGAAGGGATTGGTCTGTTTCGGACTGAAATGCTGTTTATGGACCGCGACAGCGCGCCTGATGAGCAGGAACAGTTTGAAGCCTACCAGCAGGTCTTATTGGCCGCGGGCGACAAGCCGGTTATCTTTCGCACCATGGATATTGGCGGTGATAAGAACATTCGCTATCTCAATATTCCGCAAGAAGAGAATCCGTTCCTGGGCTACCGTGCGGTGCGGATTTATCCGGAGTTTGCTGGACTGTTTCGCACGCAGTTACGCGCCATTTTACGTGCGGCGACCTTCGGTAATGCACAACTGATGATCCCGATGGTACACAGTCTCGACCAGATTTTATGGGTAAAAAACGAACTGCAGAAAGCGATGGTTGAGCTGAAAACCGACGGTTTACGCCATGCCTCAACCATCCCGCTGGGGATTATGGTTGAAGTGCCATCGGTGTGTTACATCATCGACCATTTCTGCGATGAGGTGGATTTCTTCAGTATTGGTTCAAACGATATGACCCAGTACCTGTACGCCGTCGATCGTAATAACCCGCGCGTTTCGCCGCTGTACAACCCGATTACGCCCTCGTTCCTGCGTATGTTACAGCAGATTATCCGCGTGGCGCACGAGCGCGGTAAATGGGTGGGTATTTGTGGGGAACTGGGCGGGGAAGGACGCTATTTACCCCTGCTGCTGGGCTTAGGGCTCGACGAGCTGAGCATGAGCAGTCCACGCATTCCGGCGGTGAAAAGCCAGCTTCGTCAACTGGGCAGCCACGCATGCCGTGAACTCGCCATGCAGGCCTGTGAGCGCCGTAGCGCTCAGGAGATAGAAGATCTGCTCAACCAGTTTGCACCGCAGAAAGATGTGCGTCCGCTGCTGGCGCTGGAGAATATTTTCGTTGGTGAGCCACTGACCAACAAAGAGCAGGTGATTCAGTTTCTGTGCGGCAATCTTGGCGTTAATGGGCGAACTGAACATCCGTTTGAGCTGGAAGAGGATGTCTGGCAGCGCGAAGAGATCGTCACCACCGCCGTCGGTTTTGGCGTGGCTATCCCGCACACAAAATCTCAGTGGATCCTCCACTCCAGCATCAGCATTGCCCGACTTTTGCAACCCGTTGACTGGCAGTCTGAGATGGGTGAAGTGGAACTGGTGATCATGCTGACGCTGGGTGCCGATGAAGGCATTAATCACGTGAAGGTCTTCTCACAGTTGGCGCGCAAGCTTGTGAACAAGCAGTTCCGCCAGTCGCTGTTTGCCGCTGAAAATGCTGACAGTATTCTGGCGCTGCTGGAGGCGGAACTGACGTTTTAAGTTTGACAGCAAGAGTGGATAAGAGGGTCAGAAAGGGAAATTATCAATCAGAGAACGGTAGTTTCCCGGCCCTCAACAACGTCATCTCTTGTTTGCAGAGCAGCACTACCGCTTCGCGACCCTTTACACGATGAGAGGTGAGAGCTCTTTTCACGGTCCGACGATCCGTACCTGATTCCAGCATCTGATAACACATCAGGGAGAGTGCACGTCTGTTTTTCATTGCATATTCACTGTATTGATTAAGTCTGCGGGGTATTAAACCCGTTGATGCTGTCTCAATCAACGTGCAGATTGAAAACGTGCGCCATACTCACCCGGCGTCAGACCAAACTGACGCCGGAACAGGCGGCAGAAATAATCACTGTCCTGATATCCACACCGTTGTGCGACTTCGCTAATCGACAGATGGTATTTCTGTAATATGATGCGTGCCTTCGCCATTCTGACCCACCGCAGATACTCGACAAATCCCATAGTGCCGTGCTGGGCAAACACTTTTGACAGGTGATTGGGAGTGATATTGAAAAATTGGGCCACACTTTCCCGGGTCAGCGGTTGGGCATAGTTATCCTGTACCCAATTACACATACTGTGATAGAGAAATTCAGTGCGTGGACGCTCAGTTTCAGGGCGCGTATTCACCACGCTACGACACAGATGCAGCAGGCTAAGCACCAGCGGTTGAATGATATCCTGAGCCTGAGGAGAGCGGCTTAAATGGGTTAATGCAGTTAGCATCGCCTCGCCTTCACCGCGCTGCGGATGCGGTAACTCAATCCGGCGTAGCGGGCGCAACAGCGATGCGGTTCGGTTATCGTAAAATGAGAGCCCCAGCCAGGCCGGAGAAAAAACCAGGCTCAGCAGCATCACGGGCTTATCGCTGCCAGGCTGATTCGCCGCTTTCGCCGGGATAAACAGCATGTCGCCTTCTGGCAGACTGTATTGCTTTTTTTCCAGTCGGTTGCTGTATTCGCCACGTAAAACGATATCGAGGCGCGGAAGATCAATACATAAACTACCACCTGGTAGCGCAGTGGGATGGGTCGCGAACCATACGCGCCCCAGGCGCTGCGGGTTTAATACCAGGCCACTGAACAGATCGGCGAAAAACTGTTGGTCTGCGGGTAGGCCTGGCTCTTTCATCGCTCTTTCTCTGCGCTATAAATGCATTAACTGTCTGAACTCTTTCACTTTACTCCGACTAACCGGGATTTCAAATTCCAGATCTTTTAAGCGCAAAATGTAGGTGTTGTTAAACCAGGGTTCAATCTCGCGGATTTTATTCAGATTCACGCAAAACGAGCGGTGGCAGCGAAAGAAATGCGAGGCGGGCAATTTACTGCAAAATTCGGTGATGTTCATCGGCATTACGTATGATTCACGTCGGGTGTAGACAAACGTCATCTTTTCATGGGCTTCTGCGTAGTAGATGTCGTTGATCGGAGTGACGATGATCCGCTCATCTTTGATGAGATTGATCGTGTCGTTCTCGCGGGCCACCGGACTGGCGGGCAAGGTTCCCGTTTGCTGTTGCTGCCAGGCGGCTTGCAGTTTTTGCAACATCCCGACGATGCGTGATTCCTGATACGGCTTCAGAATGTAGTCGAAGGCTTCCAGTTCAAAGGCTTCGACGGCGTGCTCTTTCCACGCGGTAATAAAGACAATAAAAGGCTTGTGCGCGAACTGACTGATATTTTGCGCCAACAGTACGCCATCCAGCGAGGGAATATTGATATCCAGAAAAATGGCGTCCACGCGGTTGTGCTGGAGATATTTCAGCACGTCCAGACCGTCGTCAAATGTGCCGACAATCTCCATCTGGCTGTGCTCTTTTATCAGCCAGCTCAGTTCCTGTTGGGCCAGGAATTCATCTTCGACAATGATGACTTTCACGACTTCACTCCTGGTTAAAGCAATAATGTAGCCGGTGCGGCTGTGGGCGAATGCTGATTCGGCACATAAAAGGCAATCTCAGTGCCTGGTTCCAGACGGCGGATATGTAAGCCTTCACCGTAGAGTAGCTTAACGCGATGATGCACATTCAGCAGACCAATTTTATTGCCCGGCATTTCATTGGATTCGACCCGTTCAATCACTTTTGGATCGATACCGTGGCCGGTATCCCGCACAGCAATACGAACCCGATTGCCGCACTCTGCAACGCTGATGGTAACCACGCCTTTCCCTTTGCAGGGCTGAATCCCATGGACGATAGCGTTTTCTACCAGCGGCTGAATCAGCAGGCTGGGAATATAACAGCTTACCTCTTCATCGATATCATAAATAACCGTGAGTTTGTCGCCAAAACGTGCCTGTTCGATGGCGATGTAATCTTTGATTTGATACAGCTCTTTTTTGATGTCGATCTGCTCATCGTCTTTTAATTCGATATTGTAGCGAAGATAACGCGACAAATTAAAAATGAGCTGGCGTGCGGTGTCTGGGTTAAGCCGTACCGAGGATGAAATCGCGTTCAGGGCGTTAAACAGGAAATGGGGATTTATTTTACTTTGTAGTGCGCGTAGCTCTGCCTTATTTGCCATTTCGCGTAGCTGTTCCGCCCGGGAAACTTCAAGCTGCGTCGAGATAATTTGCGACAGGCCGATGGCCATTTCCTGCAGCGAGGAGGTTATCTGGTGGGCGTGACAGTAGTAGATTTTTAGCGTACCGGTGACAACACCTTTCTCCCAAAGCGGGATAACCAGCATGGAGTGTATTTCCGGCGTGCGATGCGCTTCATCATTGTTTTTAATGATGATTTTTCCGTAATTGATCGCCTGCTGCGTGGTCGGACTGACGAAATCATCGTTATCGCGGTAGTTAAGTTCCCCCACGCCAACGTAGGCCAGAACGTGCTGGGTATTGGTAATTGCGACGGCGTCCGCATGGATGTCATGGCGAATAATTTCGCACACCTGGCGGAGCGACTCGCTGTTAACCTGCCGAAAAAGCGGTAAGGTTTTGTTGGCAATATCCAACGCCAGTTTGGCCTGCTTCGCGGCGCTGGCTTCTTTCTCACCTTCCACGCTTTGCACCAGCATGACGATAAAGCCAATGCAGACGCTGCCCAGGATCATTGGGATGCCGATTTTCGAGACAATATCCAGTCCCAGTGCTGTAGAGGGGGCCCAGGCGACGACGAGGATCATCGTCAGGGATTCGCACAGCATTCCGCCTAAAATGCCCGCGCGCCAGTGCTGCGTTTTGGGGATCTTACGGTTGATCCACCCTGCAATACAGCCAGCCAGAATACTGGTGATAAAACAGGGCAGGGCGGTGACGCCGCCGATGTCGATCAGGTAGCGGTGAGTGCCCGCGATGAGGCCCGTAATGATACCGACCCATGGACCAAACAGAATTCCCCCTGACATGACCGCGATAATACGCACGTTAACCAGCGAGCCTTCAACCGGTACGCCGGACCAGGTACTGAACAGGGCAAACATTGAGAAAATCGCGGTAACAGCGAGTAGCTCTTTCGGAGAGTGGGCTGATTTGTGCAACAGTTCGCGAAACAGGCGGATACGAATCAGGAAAAACAGACAAAACAGCATCAGTGCTGCCCGGTCAAATACCGCCAGCAGCATATTGAATATTTCGTGCACGGATGACTCTTGCGCAAGGGTTAAACCTCTATGATAGGTAACCTGAGCCAGGATGACCAGCGTCCACGCAGCATGTATCTAATGAGGAAAAACCATAATATTAAAAGGGGATTGTTGCGTGATTGTTGTATTTACAATACCTGTCCTGTCAGCGCTGCGCTCAAAGTAATGTAATTAACAACAAAATGTTAAATGAAGGTAATTTTAAGCGAGGTGTGAAAATGGTTATTTCCTCATTTTTACTGGTTGTTCCTCTTTTGTGTCAATTAAAAATATTTTGTTTTGCCTCTCGACAGAAGGAAATTATTCAGGCTATTTTCTAAACGTGCCACCATCGTGGCAGCGTCGCTCGGACGGTCCGGGCGCTAACGTTAATCTGAGGATATTATGGCTGACACCCGCCCTGAACGTCGCTTTACGCGTATTGATCGCCTTCCCCCTTACGTTTTTAACATTACTGCTGAACTGAAGATGGCTGCGCGTCGGCGCGGCGAAGATATTATCGATTTCAGCATGGGGAACCCGGATGGGGCCACGCCTCCTCACATTGTCGAAAAACTCTGTACCGTGGCGCAGCGCCCGGATACGCACGGTTATTCCACCTCGCGAGGCATACCGCGTCTGCGTCGGGCGATTTCCCGCTGGTATCATGAACGCTATGACGTTGAGATTGATCCTGAATCTGAAGCAATTGTGACGATTGGTTCCAAAGAAGGGCTGGCGCACCTGATGCTGGCCACGCTGGATCACGGCGATACTGTTCTTGTCCCGAACCCGAGCTATCCGATCCATATTTATGGCGCGGTGATTGCTGGCGCGCAGGTACGATCTGTGCCGCTGGTCGAAGGCGTCGATTTCTTTAATGAGCTGGAGCGCGCGATTCGCGAAAGCTACCCGAAACCGAAGATGATGATCTTAGGTTTCCCGTCGAACCCGACTGCGCAGTGCGTCGAGCTGGAATTCTTCGAAAAAGTTGTGGCTCTGGCTAAACGCTATGACGTGCTGGTGGTTCATGATCTGGCCTATGCCGATATCGTCTACGACGGCTGGAAAGCACCCTCAATTATGCAGGTACCGGGGGCTCGCGATGTCGCTGTTGAATTTTTTACCCTGTCGAAAAGCTACAATATGGCGGGCTGGCGTATCGGATTTATGGTAGGTAACAAAACGCTGGTAAACGCGCTGGCGCGAATTAAGAGCTATCACGATTACGGAACCTTTACACCGTTGCAAGTTGCGGCCATCGCCGCGCTGGAAGGCGATCAGCAGTGCGTGCGAGATATTGCAGAGCAATATAAACGTCGTCGTGATGTCCTGGTCAAAGGGCTGCATGAAGCGGGCTGGATGGTTGAGATGCCCAAGGCCTCAATGTACGTGTGGGCGAAAATTCCTGAGCAATACGCCGGGATGGGGTCACTTGAATTTGCCAAGAAACTGCTGAATGAAGCGAAGGTATGCGTTTCGCCGGGGATTGGGTTTGGTGACTATGGCGATACGCATGTACGTTTTGCGCTTATTGAGAACCGCGACCGTACTCGCCAGGCCATTCGTGGCATCAAAGCAATGTTTCGCGCGGATGGTTTGCTGCCTGCCAGTGCGAAATCGACCACCGAAAGTACCGACTAACAACACGTTTCTCCAAAAGCAAACAGGAGCCTGAGGGCTCCTGTTTTTTTGCTGCGTCTTTATATTTAGATCATCAGGGCGAAAGTACCGGCCCAAACGATGACCATAAAAGAAATGCCCATAAAGAAATATTTCACTTTTCATCTCTCCGCGTACCTGAGGTACGTCTGAATGAACATATGCTTACCTGACAGAGAGCTGATGCACGCATAAACGAAATGAAGAATTCCCCTCGTTTGCTTGGCTGCATCACCTCAGAATTCTGAGCTTTAATGCTCCAGACGGCGCTAATGTACGCCTAAAAATGAGGTGAGACAAGAGGCATTTTTTTATTTAATTTTAATAACTTACAAGTGTCGTGATTCGGCGACAGTTTAATTTCTTTCGGTAATAAATTGCTATTGAGCGACGGAATGCTTACTCGGATAATTCTCATATCGCCATGATGTTAATGCGGTTAATTTTTCGCGGAATTTAATAATGAAAAGGTTAAAAATGACCAGGTTAATGATGTTAGCACTTGCTCTTACGCCGTTGACGTCGATGGCGGCCTCGCCGCTGGCGTTCAATTTCAGCTGCGCAAGTATTGGTGGTGTGAATAGTGATGGTAAAGGTAATGTCTGGATTGATGGCGCGAAGGCGACGGTGAAGGCTTTCAATGAAAACTATTGGGAGGCGACAAGTGGTAAGAATACCGTTTCTATCTCCCGCAACGATGACGGAAATCCGGATGTATCATGGACTGGACCTAATCGTCAGCACGGGGTTTGCCTGCCGGAGGACAATATTGATTATTCTCCAGCGAAAAAATCGACCAACGCTGGTCCGTCTTACTCCTGCTCTGCTGTTCAAAAGGGAAGTGCGGAAGATATTATTTGCCAGAGCCCATCGCTCTCTGCAATGGACCTGAAATTGAACGAAATTTTTAAACAGGCACTGGCTAAATCGAACAATGATCCGATGTTAAAAGCAGAGCAGCGCGGTTGGATCAAAGGACGCAACGAATGCTGGAAGGAGAAGGATAATGAGCCAGCCTGCATTGCCCGAAGCTATAACGAACGAATGACTGAACTCCACAATAAGTGGGGCGTGAAGTAATTCAGCTGGAGAAAAAAAGAAAGGCCTTGCGGCCTTTCTTTTCAGATATACAACGAGGCTTCACCCATCGGGCGCGTTTTGAAGCGACGGTGGATCCAGAGATACTGTTCGGGGGCGCGCATGATCTCTTTTTCGATAATTTTGTTCATATAGGCTGCGGCCTGGCACTCATCAGCCGGGTAACCTTCCATTTCAGGCGTGATGAACAGGCGATAACCAGAGTTATCTGCTTTTCTCACCATGGTTACGGTCAGCATCGCTGCACCCGACAAACGCGACAGCACGTAGGTACCGTTGGTGGTTGCCACATCTTTGACGGCAAAGAAGGGAGCAAATGAGCTTCCTTTACGGCCGTAGTCCTGATCGGGAGCAAACCATACGGCTTCTCCTTTTTTCAATGCACCGACAATACCGCGCAGATTATTTCTGCCGATCATGGCCTTGTTCGAGCGCATACGACCGCGGGTTTGGATCCACTCCATCAACTTATTGTTGTGCGGGCGATAGGTTGCCATCATCGGTTGGCAAAGCCCCATAACACGACCGCCCAGCTCGAGAGACATAAAGTGTACGCCGACCACCATCACGCCACGGTTGTGCCTCTGCGCACGTTTCAGGTTGTCTAATCCTTCTACATCAAACCATTTGCGAACCCTGTGGTCTGACCAGAACCAGGCCATACCCGTTTCAAGAAGCGCCATGCCGAGTGAGCGAAAATTTTCGTCAACCAGTTTGTCTCTCTCTTCCTGCGACAGATTGGGAAAGCAGAGCTCAAGATTTTTATGGGCAATAGATTCGCGACGTTTTAAAAATGGTCGCGCCAGCGTTCCTGTACGAGTACCAAGAAAACATAATATTGGATAAGGAAGTTGCACCAGTAACCAGAGCACGCCGACACCAAACCACGTGAGCCAATAGCGCGGATGCAAAAACGCGCGTGAAAATTTACATTGGGGGAACATAAGCACCTGTTGTTGATACGGAATAAATGTATCGCGAAGATTCTTTGTCTACAGCGTTACTCTCTGATACTGATCGTTAGGCCGCCATGAACGACATTGGTTCCTGTAAAGAGTGTAAAACTGAGTCAGGACAAAACCACGAGGGGGCATGAATGATCGGACGCACAATGTACACCCGAAGATTAATGTCAGCCAGAAATAATTACTCAAGATTCGTAAATGTTTTTACGGCGATTAAGCGTAAAAATTAACCTATTTATAATTCGTTGTTTTTATGCAGATAAAAAAATCTTTCAGACAGTTGAATAGTGCGCAGGTCAATGATTTTGTAACTAAGATGTTGCTTAAATTGCGCGGAAATGGGACTTGTCTTAGAATATAAAGTTAAGGAAGCGTAAGGACTTACGTTAAGTTTACGGCAGACAGGAGGTATCGCTATGCTCTATTTCTGGATCTTTCTTGTACTAAGTATTTTGGGCGTCAGTTGTTATATCTGGCAGGTTATGGGCGCTGCGGCGTCGATCAGCGCTTTCCTCGGCATGGCCATCCTTGCGGCATTAATTTACATTTTAACTATGCGGTTGACCAATGGTAACGAAATGGTAACCGGATTATTTCTTTTTATTGCTCCTGCATGCGGTTTGATTATTCGCTTCATGGTGGGTTACGGTAAGCAATAATTTTGAATGTTACGATTAGCAATAAATATCACGTTGAGATATTTATTCTTTATCTGAATTTATTGAAGTGCCAGCATCGCTGGCACTTTTTTGCGAGACTGAAATTGATTAGCGGGCATCGGCCAACTGCAGTGATGCTTCCTCTTGCTGAGCATTTTTTCGTTGTTGTTCGAGCTCCAGAGCGCCACGATGAGAGAGGTAGCAGAACAGGATGCAGCAGACAATCCCACCCATCAGCAGATAGAAGCCACCATGCCATCCCATTTTGTCGACCATGACACCAAACAGGCTGGTCCCCAGCGATGCGCCAAAAATGTAGCTCATAAATCCGCGTAGTCCTACCGCAGAACCTACTGCGAAGCTGGGCACGATTTCCATCGTCTGAACGGAAGCGAGGAACTGCGGAACATAAATCAGGCAACCCACGATGGCGGCAAAAATTGTGACCATCAGCAGCGACTCGCTTTTCCAGTAGCCGATCAGGCAGACAAAAATCAGCGCCATACAAATCATAGCCAGCGGCATGCGACGGCCTTTAAACAGTTTATCGGTGAGCCAGCCCGCCAGTAATGTGGAAGGAATTGCCGCCCATTCGAAAAACAGAAACGCTATGCTCATTTGCTCTTTGGAGAAATGTTTTTCGGTTAATAAATAAATTGGCAGCCAGCTAATCATGCCAAAACGCACCATATAGACAAAGACGTCTACCAGTGAAACATACCAGGCATTTTTATTCCGCAATACATAAGTACAGAAGATCTGGAAGGCGCTCATATTTTCTGGCGCCTGGTCAGCGTGTCGGGAATTTAATACGACTTTTTCTTCTGGCATCATTTGTTCCAGAGCCGGTAAGCCTTCCTGGCGCGGTGAACCTTTCCCCAGCATCAGCACAATAAAAGCAAACAGTACGGCAACACCGGCCGGGACAATATAGCTGGCGCTTTGCCAGTGTTCACTTCCCAAAATGGCAAAGGCAGCACCCACAATCGGGGCGACAATACCACCGCCAACGTTGTGTGAGATATTCCAGAATGCGCCGACACGTCCACGCTCTTTACGTGGAAACCAGTTAGCGATGGTAATAAATGAGGGGCCAACGCCCATCCCCTGGAACAAACCGTTGAAAACGACCAGAGCGGCAAAAATCCAGAACCCGGTACTGAATCCCAGGCCTACGTTGACGATAGCACACAGTATCAGGCCGCATGCCATGAACACTTTCGGGCTGGCCTTGTCCGCCAGACTGCTCATAACACCTTTACTGATCCCATAGGCAATCAGCATACAGCTGCTGAGTAAACCGATCTGCGTGGCGCTGAGATCCAGATGTTCCTTCAGGTACGGAGTCGAGAGGGTAAAGTTATTGCGCACAATATAGTACGCAAGATAGCCAAGAAATACGCTGAGTAATGCCTGAATGCGGTATCGGCCATAAGTTTCCTGGACTTTCTCCGCCGGGACTTTATTTGCCGCTGTCCCTGCCTTAAATATTGATAACATATCATCACCTAAATTTTTATTGATGTGAATATCAGGGTTTTTCGCTGGGTAGAGTGGAATAGACGGCAAAGAAACTCAAGTTGATGATATGTGTCACTATTGACACAATTTATGCACGGCATGGCTTATTTTGACTCTTTTTTAATAATGAATTTTAAAGATCATTCTTTTATGGTCGTTTTTATCATCGGTGTGTGCGGATATTAACAAATTCAGGCTGCATTTTCGGGTAATCTTTACGCATGTTGTTACTTTCTGTTTGGTTATTCTGAGAATAACCTTATTCTTCCCCTGTCGTGATAAACGGGTAAATTTTGTCTCAATATTATTTTTTGCACATGTTGGTATTTATGAACGGGATCACAAACAGACTTTTAGGATGGGGGCATTTTTGGGCGATCTCGCTTTGTTTTATGTCACTGTCAGCGAGCTGTCTGGGCCAGAGTAAAGAGCTGGTGATGGCGACAACCTTTTCCCCAGGGGCAACGGCCTGGATTATCCAGCGCTGGCAAACGGAGCCGGGGTCAGTGATGATTCGCACGCTAAACCGGACCAGCAGTTCGCTGGAACAACTGCTGGATAATGCGAATGCGGAAAACGTCGATCTGATTTTGACCTCATCGCCCATGCTGTTGCAGCATCTTCAGGAGCATCAGAAGCTGGCACCTTTCGATAATGTGTTGCCGGAAAGTCAGCGGCTGGTGCCTGATTCGATTCGTTCGACCTCCGTGGCTGTGGCGATATCTGGTTTTGGCCTGTTGATAAATCGTTCTGCGCTGGCGGCAAGGCATCTGTCGCCTCCTGCCGACTGGGGAGATTTAACGCAGCCTAAATATCAGAACGCGCTGCTGATGAGTAGCCCGTCGCGTTCCGACACCAATCATCTGATGGTTGAGTCGTTGTTGCAGCAAAAAGGGTGGGAAGAGGGCTGGGCGACGTTGTTGGCCAGCGCCGGTAATCTTGTAACGATTTCATCACGCAGTTTTGGCGTGGCCGATAAAATTAAGAGCGGTTTAGGCGTTGCGGGGCCGGTCATTGATAACTATGCCAACCTGTTGCTTAACGATCCGCACCTGGCTTTTACCTATTTTCCTCGCTCGGCGGTGTCGCCGACCTATGTTGCCGTTCTTAAGAATAGCCAGCACGGCAATGAAGCGCGTCGGTTTATTCGCTATCTGTTAAGCCCGGAAGGACAACGGATCCTTGCGGATGCTAACACGGGTAAATATCCGGTCACGCAGCTCGCGCCAGATAATCCACGTGCCGCTCAGCAGGCTATTTTGATGAACCAGCCTGCGCTTAATTACCGACTGATCCTGAAGCGGCAACAACTGGTGCAGAGGATGTTTGATACTGCCATCAGTTTTCGACTCGCACAGCTGAAGGATGCCTGGCGGGCGCTATACAGTGCGGAAGCGCGCCTGAAACGGCCGCTACCTGAAATAAGAGCACTGCTGACCAGCGTCCCGATAGACGCCAGAAGTAGTGAAGATGAGGCCTGGCTGGCGCAATTTGACAATAAAAGCGTGGCCGAACAGCAGATGATGGAGTGGCAGCTCTGGTTTCTTAACAATCAGCGTCAGGCGATATCCAAACTGGAAGAGTTAAAATGAAAGGTGGCTCGATACTGCAGCGCCTGCGTCAGCTCAGCATCAGCAGCAGCCTGCGAGGCGCGTTTCTGATGGGCGCACTACTGACGCTGAGCGTAAGTTGCGTCAGTTTGTACTCCTGGCATGAGCAGAGCTCGCAGATACGCTATTCGCTCGATGATTACTTCCCACGAGTGCATTCTGCTTTTTTGATTGAAGGGAATCTGAACCTGGTTGTGGATCAACTGAATGAGTTTCTGTTAGCCCCCAACACGACGGTGAGATTGCAACTGCGCAATCAAATTATTGCACACCTGGACAAAATTGAAGGGTTGAGCCGCGGGCTTCAGTCGACAGAACAGCAGCAGCTGGCGGTGATGTTGCAAGATAGTCGGGCGCTGATGGCGGAGCTGGACCGGGTGCTCTACAACATGTTTCTCGTACGCGAAAAAGTCAGCGAACTCTCTGCGCGTATCGACTGGCTCCACGATGATTTTACTACCGAGCTGAATTCGCTGGTGCAGGATTTTACCTGGCAGCAGGGAACGTTGCTGGATCAAATCGAGGCCAAAAACGGCGATGCGGCGCTGTATCTCAAGCGTGCCAGAGAGGTGCAAAACGAGCAGCAACAGGTCTACACCCTGGCAAGAATTGAAAATCAGATCGTGGATGATTTACGCGACAGGCTCAATGAACTGAAGTCGGGTAGTGACGACGGCATGTTGGTGGAGAATCACATCCGCTATCTGGAGAATCTGAAGAAAACGGCGGATGAAAATATCCGTACCCTCGATGACTGGCCCAGCACAATCACCTTGCGGCAAACCATTGATGAGCTGCTGGAAATCGGGATGATGAAAAATAAAATGCCCGATACGATGCGTGATTATGTCGCCGCACAAAAAGCGCTCGTTGATGCCAACCGTGTCCGAGAAGCAACGCTCGGGCGCTTTCGAACGCTGCTTGAGGCGCAGTTGGGAAGCAGCCATCAGCAAATGCAGATGTTTAACCAACGGCTGGAACAAATTGTTCGTGTCAGCGGGGGACTTATTCTACTGGCGACGCTGCTGGCGCTACTTCTTGCCTGGGGGCTTAACCACTATTTTATTCGTTCACGTCTGGTGAAGCGTTTTACCGCGCTCAACCAGGCTGTGGTGCAAATTGGCCTTGGCAGAACGGATGCCACTATCCCGGTTTATGGGCGCGATGAGCTGGGGCGTATCGCAAGATTGCTGCGCCATACTCTGGGTCAGTTGAGTGCGCAGAAAAATCAGCTTGAGCTGGAGGTGGCAGAGCGCAAGGAGATTGAGTCCGATCTCCGGGCAACGCAGGATGAACTGATCCAGACGGCAAAATTGGCGGTGGTTGGCCAGACCATGACCACGCTGGCACACGAGATTAACCAACCGCTGAACGCGCTGTCGATGTACCTGTTTACGGCGGGAAGGGCAATTGAACAAGGGCAATCCGTTCAGGCCAGAAGTACATTAACCAAAGCTGAGGGGCTGGTTACCCGTATTGACGCCATTATCCGCTCACTGCGTCAGTTTGCTCGTCGGGCCGAACCGGGCGCACCTTTGCATCCGGTCGATCTCCGACAAACATTCAGCGCTGCCTGGGAACTGTTGGCCATGCGACATAAGCCGCAGCAGGGTACGCTGACGCTTCCCGACCACAGCGTATGGGTGACAGGTGATGAAGTGCGTATTCAGCAGGTGCTGGTAAACGTACTGGCAAATGCGCTGGACGCCTGCCCAACTGCCGCACAAATAGAGGTCTACTGGCAGGCTGAGGGTAGCCGATTGTGCGTCTTTGTCAGTGATAACGGTCCCGGCTGGCCTGAGGCATTATTGCCATCGCTGTTAAAGCCGTTTACTACCAGTAAGGATGTGGGTCTCGGTATCGGCTTATCGATTTGTGTATCGTTAATGGGGCAAATGAATGGCGAGCTGCGCCTTGCGTCGACACTGGGGCGTAATGCCTGCGTCGTTCTGCAATTTAATCTGACGGATGTAAACGATGTTGAGTGATGAATATTCTGTTCTGTTGATTGATGATGATGCCGATGTTCTCGACGCTTACACGCTGTTGCTTGAACAGGAGGGGTATCGTGTCTACGCATGCAGTAATCCTTTTGATGCCCGAAACTGGCTGCAGGCTGACTGGCCGGGGATTGTTCTGAGTGATGTATGTATGCCCGGGTGCAATGGGATCGATCTGATGACGCTGTTCCATCAGGATGATAATCAGCTGCCAATCCTGCTTATTACCGGGCATGGCGACGTTCCGATGGCGGTGGAAGCCGTAAAGAAAGGCGCATGGGACTTTCTGCAAAAGCCGGTCGATCCCGGCAAACTGCTGTCGCTGGTTGATGATGCGCTGCGTCAGAGAAAATCCGTGATTGCTCGTCGCCATTATTGCCAACAAAAGCTCCAGGTGGAATTGCTCGGTTACAGTGACTGGGTTAATCAGTATCGTCGGCGCCTGCAGCAACTGGCGGAAACGGATATCGCCGTCTGGTTTTATGGCGAGCCGGGAACGGGGCGCATGACCGGAGCCCGTTATTTGCATCAGTTTGGACGTAGCGCGGAGGGACCGTTCATCCGCGGTGAACTGACGCCCGGGAATACGGGACAACTCAATGACCTTATTGCACAGGCGCAAGGAGGAACGCTGGTTCTCAGCCATATTGAGTGCCTGACGAGCGAACAGCAGCACCATCTGGTGCACTTGCAAAGCCTGGAGCGGCGCCCGTTTCGTCTGATAGGCATTGGCGGCGCATCGTTGGTGGAACTGGCAGCAACCAATCAAATTGCGGCTGAACTTTATTACTGTTTCGCGATGACACAGATTGGTTGCCTGCCGCTGTCTCAGCGACCGGATGATATTGAGCCGCTGTTTCGTCACTATCTGCAGAAAGCCTGTCTGCGCCTGAACCATCCCGTGCCCGACGTTGAAGGCGATTTATTGAAAGGCATGCGGCGTCGCGTGTGGTTAAGTAATGTCCGGGAACTGGCGAATGCCGCTGAACTTTTTGCCGTTGGGCTACTTCCGCTGGCTGAAACCGCGAATCCGCAATTGCATTTGCTGGAACCGACACCGCTCGATCGTCGGGTTGAAGAGTACGAGCGACAGATCATTACTGAAGCGCTGAATATTCACCAGGGGCGAATTAATGAAGTAGCGGAGTATTTACAAATCCCGCGTAAAAAACTGTATTTACGCATGAGAAAATACGGGCTGAGCAAAGAGCACTACAAGTTTTAGTCGACAGTGTCAGGGGATAAGTGACGTCGATAGTATTTCGGTGGCGGCGTTGGCGTTCACCGAAATACATAACGAATATCTGTTTTTTTCTTACCACATTAAATCATCAGGGATGACGAAATCAGCATATGGATCGTCTTCGTCCTTCGCTTCCTGACTCAGCTCGCAATTTAAAACAATATAGCTTGCGTCACGCTGTGCAATCTTGTCGGCAACGACAGCCGGAATGATGGCGTATTCGCTCTCGCTGCCGTTTTCCGCCGTCAGTCGGGCTATGGCCAGACGGCCTTTAATCAGCTGAGACTGCGTCACTTTATCAACATAGACTTTTTTGATCAGATTATTATCAGTGAAGTTGTACCCAATATCGCCACTGGTAATGGTGATTTTGTTCATCTCAATCAGTTGCTTGATCTGCGCTTTATACTCTTTAGATTGAACGGCTTGCTTCTGCTGCTCACTGAGCTGTTTGTCGCGCTCAATTTGCGCTTTTTTATTCTCTTCAACCGCTTCTCTGGCTTCACGAGCCTGAACGCGTGACTTCTTCGCCGTTCTTTGCACTTTGGCCATTTTTTTGCTGCTGACCAGACCTGCTTTAAGCATCTGTTCTTGTAGGGTAAGTTTTGTCATTGTCGCTTCTAATCCAATAAAATCGTTGTAAGGATTATAACCTTAACGTTCGACGGGATGCCAGAATGGGGAAACGTTCTCCAGATAGCCCACGGATTCACTCCGTGGGTAGTTTATTTACCAGATGAGAGATAGTCTCCTGGTGCTGTCCCCATAACACGTTTAAATGCCTGATAGAATCCAGATAATGATTCATATCCTACTCTGCTGTAAATGACCTCATTTTTTATACCTCTTCTGAGCAGGTTTAATGATACATAAATCCTTAATTTGCTTAATACCTGGTTCGGTGTGTAGCTTGTCGCTTTCAATATACGGCGAATAAATGTCGAACGCGACATATAGGTGAAGCGAGCCATATCATCCAGCGACCATGAATACTGTGGGTTGTCTATTATTGCAATGATTAATTTGGCTAAGGCTTCATCATTTGCCGCATTCAAGAGGTTTACGTCAATATCATATAAGGAAGAGGATTCGCTAATGACATAATGCAATATAGCATCGGTCAGGTGCGCAATAATGCAATTATTTTCATCGGCAGATGCGTTTACTTCAGTCAGTAGTAACTCAAAGAGAGTGTGTATTTTATTGCTGACGTCGTCTTTTTGTTTGATCACAAAAATGTCCGGAAGTAAGGCAAATAGCAATTGGCTAGCGATAGATCTGGGTTGGATGAAACCACAAAGCAGATCGGTGGATTCTGAAGATGATTCTTCAATCTTACTCATCTGTTTACGTGGTAAATCATCAAGACTTGTATCAGGAGATGAGGCCAGAAAAAAAGGAAAATTATTAAAAAAGAAGAGAATATCTCCCTTTTCCAGTTTGATACGTGGTTGTTGGTTAAGTAAATCCAGCCAGCACTCCCCGCTCAGGACGATATGAAAACTCGGTTCACCATAGGAGTATGTTGATGCTTTCCATTCGCTACAATACCTGCCGAGGTGGAAGACGGATGTTTTTGCTTCTCCACCCTTAAGAAGCCAGCCAGAAGTATTCATGTTTTCCCCAATATTGTCATTAATAGACTGATTTTGAAACGATGGCGTATAGATAGTTGCAATTGGTGACTATAATATTTGTTAATTAAAATACACATTGCAGGAGAGGATAGTGTTTTTGATCTTTACTAAAGATATTATGTTGTTACAGGCTATTTACCATCTTTTTAAAAATGATGTGATCATTCATGTCCAGCATGCACATGAGCTATGCGCTTTAGAAAATCATAATGCGAAAGTGATCATTGATACATTAAATAACAATATTTTCCATACTCGATTAGCGTATCAATTAGAGAAAATTAAGCCTTCAAAAATTTATATACTTTCACCGTTTAGAATCAAACGGTGCTTCGGTAATATCCCCGTTTTTTTTGTTAATCGAAACGTTTCGCTGAGTGGCTTCATTACTTTGCTAAATTGCAATGAAAATAATGCTATCACTCCGGAATTATCGCTTTCTCGCCGACAGCATCAGATTCTTACTTATATTCTGCAGCAAAAGTCATGTTCTTCAATTGCTGAGCGAATGCACATCTCATTGAAGACCTATAATTGCCATAAGTATAATATAATGTTGTTGCTTAAACTCAGAAAAATGAGTGACTTAGTACGACATAAGATTTCATGTTATCTATTGTGAAAAGGTATCGTAGGTCATTGTTCAAGACCAGAATTAAGTTGTTAAAGTGCAGAGGAGGGCAAATATTATATAACACAGTCTTCAAAATATGTAGCTCTTAGTTTAATAGTTAAATCCTATTTTCGATGTAGAAATAATTAATGATAAATAATGTTACTATCGCATTTAATATAATTAATATCTGAATAGTAGCTATACGACAGAAACCTCTTTAATAGCAGGGTTTTCTTTAAGTGAAGAAAGAATCTGATTCACCGAGGTTGCGTCCGTATACTCAATGTTTGCCGTGAGAACATGAGAGTCGGATGTATCATTAGCCAGCGAACGCAGTTGGATGCGATATCCCTGTTCATTAAGCGAGGTCAGAACAACTTGCGCAGTCCCGGCTGCAATACGCATACGTAGTTGTAGATGGCGATTTAAAAAGCGGTAGGTAAGCTGACGGAAAAACTCCAGCACAATGAGCGCCATAATCGTACCTATGATGCCAACTTCATACATTCCACTGCCGATAACCAAACCTATTGCTGCGGTGACCCACACATCCGCAGCTGTTGTTAATCCTCTGATGGTTTGTTTTTGTACCAGAATATTCCCCGCACCGAGAAATCCTACGCCAGTGACAACCTGAGCTGCGATTCTGCTGGGATCTAATCCTATATGGGTATGTTCAATAACATCATAGAAACCGTATTTAGAAACAATCATGAACATGGCACTGCCAATACCAATCAAGATATGTGTGCGTACACCTGCTTCTTTAGCGCGAATTTGACGCTCCAGACCAATTACGCCGCCGAGCAGACTGGCTAATATAAGTCGGAAAAGAAATTCTTCAGTCATAATGATTCTCTCATTGATTCAGGAGTGACGATGCTCTGGCATAAATTCTTTATTCGGCACCAGGAATAACCATGATGAAATAACAAATGGCATGGTTAATGTTGGTATACCAAAAGGCATTAAAAGCACATTCATGGCAGCCTGAATAAAAACTGTAAAAATGATACCTGAGATAGTATAAATAAATACTCGCCAGCCAGGTTGATTAAATACTGTACCCAGGGCAACTGATGTCAACACGGCACTAAAGGCATACAGTCCTGTAGAAATGTCATGAGCATTAGCACCCAGATAATACGCAAGCAGTGTCGCGATTAGAGAGCCGACGATGGCATAGCAGGCGCATACAACAGATTCTACTGCCAGACCTGCAATGAAGAATAAACTAGCAAGAATCCCTGGAAACAAAAATACCTGTGATATCCCATGTAGGGTGCCGTCGATAAAAAAGCTAAGAGAGTAATCGCCAGGCGTTGTTGGGATATAATGTTGGGATAACTCTGGGGAGGGTAAACCCGAACCATAGATATTATGAAATGCATAGCTGGCCAGTAGAATGACCCATGTTGTTAGCACAAACGGCGCTGTTAACGCAGCAACTTTCCACGTTTTTAAAATATCGGCAATGCAAACCGTAGCAATAACTGATACGACACTACCAACGATCAGGCAGAACCACATTAACGGCGTTGCAGTGATAAACACAGGAATAGCAATGCCGACCAGACAGCCATTATAACTATAGAGGCCATCCCGCCAACCTTTTACATCATGAGTTATGGCTCCCGTAATTGAAGCCAGGACAGTTCCAATTACGCACCCCCATGCAGCCAATGGATTATTATTGCTATAAGCAGCGATAAATATAGCAATAAAAAACAATAACCCAGTGATGGGATTGTTTTGAAACATTACCTGAGCACAACCACGTAATGATATATCAATAATTTTGAGAATGTAGTGCTTATCAATATTATTTTTCCATAATACTGGGATTGAGTGTGTTATCATCATTATTTACCAGCGTAAAAGTAATAAGGAGGTATTATTGTTTCCAGATAAATGGGGGCGGTAACTCTGCATTCAGAACGACTTTTCTGGTCATGGCCCACACTTTACGGATATGTTTTTTAATAATACTACTGTCATTAGCTAATATCTTAAATATAAGGCCGGATTCGGCGGGAAGTGTTGACATTCCGTAGCAACAATCTTTGCCATAATAAGCTTTGAAGGCCGCCTGAATGGATGATATGTTTTCTACTGGAGTTAATATAAAAATAGTGCCGATAATTTGAAAACCTCCCATTACCCCGAGTTCAGTCATGGGATGCTCCTTGGGTTTCAGCACAATCTGTTCTTTGAAAACAATATTTCCAGACTCATCTTTTGCAGATACTGTTGAGGAATAATAATCAAAACCATTTAGCTCGTTTTCATGATGGTAACGACGTCCCGGTATAATGACTTCGGAATAAATAAGTGTTGCGTTTCTTTTATAATTGATGACGGTATCGTTAACAAATCTTGCATTGCGATGTAGGATTAAAGGATCGGGTAGGTATTCCAGATAGGAGTTATCGTGTAGTTGGATGAATTGAATCTGCGCTCCATAGTTTTTATCCATCGAGTGTACTTTGGTTGCTGATTGAGTGTTAACGCTGGCGAAAGCATTTTCACCCACGTTGATGGATAACACCATGCGATCCCCCTGCAGCACACAGCCTGAAGTCGATATCATGGTCACGCAGGGAAGATCCGGCAGTGCCTCATCATGATACAATGCCTTTTGCGCAAATAATGGGGTTCGCTTTTCCATACGATGAAGAATGCTTTTTCTCCCGGTACGCGTAAAACCCAGGTACAAAAAACCATCTTTACCGATTGCCCCACTGGGCATTTGCTCCGGCTCCTGACGATACTCTATGGGGATTTGCGTGTCCCAACGTTTCCGGCTCTTCTCTACCTGGTCATTTATATTCTGTGAATGCGTCATCTTGTTTTCCTTCAATAGTGTGACCAAATAAAAAATCGCGTTCAATCATGTCCACAAGCTGCTCAATACCTTCGCCTGTTTTACAGTTAGTTAAAATATAAGGGCGATTGTTTCTGACATAACGGGTATCCGCTTCCATTACTTCCAGACTGGCACCTACATAGGGCGCTAGATCAATTTTATTGATGATTAAAATATCAGCCTGAACCAGGCCTGGGCCATTTTTACGTGGGATTTTTTCGCCTTCAGCTACGTCAATGACATAAATATAAAAATCAGCCAATGCAGGACTGAAAGTGAGGGTAAGGTTATCGCCACCGCTTTCAATCATAATTAAATCGCTATCCGGGAATTTATCTTCCATTTCTTCCACAGCAGCAATATTCATACTGGGATCTTCGCGCACAGCAGTGTGTGGACATGCCCCCGTTTCAACGCCAATGATTTTTTCTTCTGCTAATATTCCTTTTAGTGTTCTTTTAACCTGCTTTGCATCCTCCGTTGTGACAACATCATTGGTCACAATCAGAGGTTTATATCCCCGACGAATAAGAACAGGAGTAATAACCTCAATAATGGCCGTTTTTCCTGAACCTACGGGACCACCAATGCCAATTCGGGTAATTTTTTTCATTTCTAACCTCAGTTAATTCATAAATAAACGTACATGGGCATCGACATGAACAGCAGCCAGAATGTCGATCACCGGAGAAAAAGAAGACATTTCTTCCGGTCGGGTGTTGAGCGCCATTTCAGCGTAATCAGGAAAAAGTGACGTGACTTCGGCCAGAATTTTTTGGCTATCCAGATGCGTGATCCGCATCAGTCTTTGCGCGGCACTGAGAATAGTCATTGCTACGCCATAAAAATGCATGGCCAGCATCGCATCTTCATCAAGATCCAAATGGCTCATGAGTAGCCCATGGGAAACAGGGTAGGTGCCAATAACCGTTCCCTGGCGAATTTGCTCAAGCCACCAGTTAAATACCGGATCATGGTAAATAGCTGTCGAAAGCTCAGTTAATTTTTTCCCCATTCTTTGGGTCATCACTCGGGATTCTGGTGATAGTTTTCTACTGATCACATCCTTATCAATTGAGATAAGGTCATTTAACCTGTTACTGCGGCAGGCGCGCAGGGTTTGTATTTGCGCGACAGCATCGCACTTAGCGGCCTGCAATAAGGCGGTACAAACATATTGTTTGAGGGTTTGCCGATCGTAGACAATACCGCAAGAAATGGCAGATTCAACTCCACAGGAAAAGGTAAATGCCCCAACAGGAAGAACTGAATCGCCAAATTGCAGTATCCGAGCGATATTAAGTAACCTATGTGAACTCTCTTGCATGATCGGCAACCTCATTACGTTAGTGGTCAATGTGTACATGCGTATGTGCTTCTTCCGCGCCACCAAAAAGAAGTCGGGATTCAGACGGCGTTAAGAGCGGGATGACTTTTTCACCTTCCGTAAAATAGTATTGCCCTTCAATGTAACCATGAGATTTCATGACTGAAGCCAACATTTTGTCGGCTACAACAATAGGAATAAAAACACAGTATCCTTTTATAACAGCTTTCCAGTGCTGATTTCCTAAGGCGTGACCTAGTTCAAACGCTCGAGTCAGAAGGTCGGTGATTTTCTCCACGCCAAATAATCCAAGATCGACAACCATCACGCGTCGTAGCTGTATTTTTACCGTAAGTAAATATCGATTGGTTTTATCATATAAAAGAATATCGCCATCATTAAGACGGATATGACGATCAAGCGATAAACCAATATCGTAGCCGAGTTGACTTTTTTTACGGCAACGGCTTTTTTGTGCTTCCCATTGCTCCAGTATCAGTACATCATGGTTGATACCTTCAGTGGATAGATCAGGTTCGCCGCAGGAATTTATATTTCCGAGGGTTTTTTCGATTAAATACATAACAGCTTTCCTTTTAACCAAAGAAATATTTTTGATTCATAACGGCAGTTTGAATAGGCTGGCAGGTTGCATGCACACCATCAACTTTTACGGCAAATGTTTCTGGGTTCACATCAATATGTGGGGTTGCATTATTTCTGATAAGGTCATGTTTGCTAATGCTACGACAGTTATTAACTGCAACCACCTGTCTCTCAAGTCCGGCCTTTTCTTTAACGCCATCCTCAAGGGCGGCCTGCGATACGAAGGTAATGCAAGTATCCTGCAACGTTTTTCCCATGGCACCAAACATTGGACGATAAAAAACGGGCTGAGGAGTAGGCAGAGAAGCGTTAGGATCACCCATTAAAGACCAGTTAATCATTCCCCCTTTAATAATAAGTTTCGGCTTGGCCCCAAAAAATTGAGGTTCCCAGAGTACAAGGTCAGCCATTTTACCCACTTCAACAGAACCAAGAATATGGCTAACACCTTGTGTAATAGCTGGGTTAATCGTAATTTTGGCAACGTATCGTAGAACGCGAAAATTGTCATTGTTCGGATTGTCTTCCGGTAATTTCCCGCGTGCGACTTTCATCGCATGCGCAGTTTGCACCAGGCGCAACCAGTTTTCTCCCACGCGACCCATTGCCTGAGAATCGCTGGAGAACATGGATATAACGCCCATATCATGAAGAATGTTTTCTGCTGCAATCGTCTCAGGACGAACACGGCTTTCTGCAAATGAAACATCGGCAGCAACGTTAGGATTCAGGTTATGGCATACCATAATCATATCGAACAGTTCTGCCTGGCTGTTAATGCCAAACGGTAATGTTGGATTGGTCGAGCTCGGCAGGACGTTTGGTTGGCTTGCGACCTTGATAATATCCGGGGCATGACCACCGCCAGCGCCTTCTGTATGAAAGGTGTGAATTGTCCTTCCTTCAAAGGCTGCAATCGTATTCTCAACATATCCGGCTTCATTGAGGCTGTCAGTGTGTACGGAGACCTGAATATCCATATCATCTGCGGTGCGCAAGGCGTGGCGGAGCGAGTTAGGCGTGGCACCCCAGTCCTCATGCACTTTTAGCCCAACGGCACCGGCAATAATTTGCTCTTCGAGTGGGGCTTTACTGTAGGCATTGCCTTTGCCCAGCAGGCCAATATTGACTGGAATACCTTCCCATGCCCGTAGCATGGCGCGCATATTCTTAGGCCCAGCGGTCACTGTAGTGCCATTAGTGCCATCAGTCGGTCCAATTCCTCCGCCGAAAAAGGTGGTGATACCGTTAGACAATGCGGCATAAGCTTGCTGGGGAGAGATCAGATGAATATGGGAGTCGATACCTGCCGCAGTCAGAATCAAATGCTCACCTGAAATGGCATCGGTACTAAGCCCGACCGTCATCCCTGGCGTGATACCAGACATGATTGCAGGGTTACCGCTTTTACCAATACCCGATATTAATCCATCCTTAATACCAACATCTGCTTTAATAACCCCAAGTTTGGCATCCACTATCGTGACATTGGTAATGACCAGATCGAGAACGCCCTGGTCGCGGGAACACTGATTATTAGCCCCCATACCATCGCGTAACGATTTTCCACCGCCATATACCGCTTCATCACCATAACCACGTAGATCTTGTTCGATTTCAATATATAAATCAGTTTCACCTAAACGAATTTTATCACCGGTCGTTGGACCAAACAGACTGGCATATTCCTTTCTGGATATTGATGGCATAAAAGGTCCTCAGCTAGGATTGTTAGACATTTTGAAACCGGCTTGCCGGGCGTTATCAATGAGTGCTTTTAACTTTATTGGATCGTTGATCACTTCAGCGAGTTGTTTACCGGTCATGTCAACAAGGTTATTAAAACCAAAAATATCGTTATCACCGCTATAGGGAATAAGTTCTATTTCTATCTCATCACCGGGTTCAAAGCGTATCGCTGTTGTGGCAGTAATATTTAAGCGTTTACCCAGTGCGCTTTCACGATCAAACTCCAGTTCTTTATTAACTTCGAAGAAATGGAAGTGTGATCCTACCTGCACCGGCCGATCCCCTGTATTTTTGACACGTACTTTGGTTACAGGTTTTTCTGTATTAAATGAAATAGGGGAGGCATCTAAAAGGTAGCCACCATAGGGTACATTTTCTGTTTCTTTGTTCTGCGACATAGTCTATTTCTCCTGCTCTTAACGAATAGGATCGTGCACGGTTACCAGTCTGCTGCCATCGGTGAAAATAGCTTCAACCTGTATTTGTGGGATAAGGTCAGCGACGCCCTCCATGACGTCATCTTTAGTCAAAACATCTCTAGATTTATTCATGACCGTTTCCAGATCATTTCCTTCTCTGGCACTTTCCATGGCCGTTGACGCAATAATAGAAACGGCTTCCGGATAATTAAGTTTAATTCCTTTTTCTTTCCGACTTTGAGCCACGCTGGCAAGTGAGTAAATCATTATTTTCTCTATTTCTCTGGGGCTAAGTTTCATAAATTACTCCTTACCTGAAGGGGTATAGGCATCTTCGCCAAATGCTGAATAATCAGGAGATTGGCGGGCGTCATTGGTTGAAATTCGTACCGGGGTAAATTTGTTAATTATCCATAAAATCAGAAGGGTAAAAATAAAAGACCATATGCTGGTAATAAGTACAGCGGCGAGTTGTTTTGCAACTTGCAAAATGCCACCACCTTCAAGCAAACCTGAAGGTCCTTTGCTATTCCATGCCTGTGATGCGAAAACACCAAGCAGGATTGAGCCAGTAATTCCTCCCATACCATGTACGCCAAAAACGTCCAACGCATCATCGACATACTTTTTAACGAACAGTGCGCAGTAGTAGCAGACAAAACCGGCAACAACACCAATTAATGCGGCGGATTGAATTGAAACATACCCTGCAGCAGGAGTTATGGTGGCGAGGCCTGCGACGGCTCCTGTCAGGAAGCCAACAAACTTTGGTTTACCGGTATGCATTTTCTCAATGAATAGCCATGTCGCACCGGCAAAAGCAGCAGCAATGTCGGTGGTAACAAACGCAGAGACAGTAATTGTGTTAACCTGTAATTCAGAGCCTGCGTTAAAGCCATACCAGCCAAACCACAGTAACCCCGCACCCAGAGCAATATAAGGAATGTTGTGGCTACCATCAGGCTGAATAACTCGACGCCCGACGTATAAAGCGGAAGCAAGCGCAGCGAAACCTGCTGTCGCGTGGACGACAATACCACCGGCAAAATCAACCACTCCCCATTTAGCCATCACGCCCTGTGGACTCCAGACCATATGCACAAACGGGCAGTAAACGAATAATGTCCAAAGGGTAATAAAAATCAGGTACGCCTTGAATTTCACCCGTCCGACAAATGCGCCAGTGATTAGCGCCGGAGTGATAATGGCAAACATCATTTGGTAAACAAAATGTACCAGGATGGGGATCCCTGCATCATTGCCGGTGAACAGCGTGTTCGCATTGATATTTTGTAAAAACGCATAGTGAAGCGGATTGCCAATAATGCCATTGAGGCTGGGACCGAAGGCCAGGGAATAACCCACAGCAAACCATAATATGGCTACCCAGCTCATAGAGACAAAACTCTGAAACATAATGGTAAGTATGCCTTTACGCTGGACTAAACCACCGTAAAAAAAAGCAAGCCCCGGTGTCATTAACATGACCAGACTGGTGCATAACAGCATAAATGCTGTATTCGCTGGATCCAGTATTTGAAATTGTACAGGTAATATTCCCATATACCCTGTGCCCCTTGCTTAAGGTTTATAAAAAGATGTAACTTGGCTATTTTCCATACGAAAGATAAATTACTACTTAATTTATTAATGGATAATTACTTGTCTTTGAATGAATATAATTTTGATTGTGGGTTGTGTTTACAATATTCAATGACTTGCGGGATGCTGGTAAGGTCTGTTTCATTCAGAGAAACAGAATCACCACCCTTATAAACCGTTTCTTCATTGAGCATCCACCATGCAACTGGAAGCATGGCCTTAGGATTCAGATTGATAAACTCCTGACAGGTCATTTTATCAGGACTGTTGTCTGCCGCATGCGTAACAGGGACGTTTAGCATAAATAAGGATAACAGGGGAGTAAGTGTGATAAGTGCGCGTTTCATATATAACCTCATGGTGTCTTTAATACAATTAATTTACTGAAGCGGGAACTGTTGGGGTACAGTTCTCGCTTCAGTGATATCAATAAAAAAATTACTGGTGTTGGTTTAATTACAGATCTTTTTTGATTTTGTCCCACTCACTGTCAGCTTTTTTCTTAAAATTGGCTTTTTTATCCTGCATACATGCCTGCACCAGTGCAGGGGTCACTGTTTCAACCCCTTTAACATCCAATACCGCGTCTTCTGGTTTGTCCTTTTTATTCAACGCTTCGGCAAAGCCAACCACTGTGGGTTGGAATGTGGTATCTGTGGCAAGAAAATCTTCACACGTCCATTGACTGACGGGTTTGTGATTTTCTGCCGCCTGACCCAGAGCAGGGATCATGAGTAGGGACCCAACGATCATGCTTAATGTTTTATTCATCTAACGTACCTCGTGTATCAATTAATATCTATGGGTGAAAAGTCTGATTGCGACATTAAATATATATCCTGGAACAGCCTGGATGTCATATTTTGAATTGAATGGGGTTTTTAATATGTTCAATATTTTCTTTTGTTATTAGATAGTTGTAAGGCGTTTAAGAAGAAATCATCGGACTATATTATTAATGACGTAGTATTTATTGATGATATTTAGAATAAATTAATGTTGTCAGTAGTACTCTGACTTACAGGAGAAGCAAATGTTAAATGTAACACGAGATATTCTATCTAAGCTTGACGATGATGTGCTGGTCAAACAGCGGCGGTTTCTTAAGTTCTTGGCATGCCTGATGTTCTTGGGTGGGGTGCTTTTTATCCTTTTCCCTTATGTGTCTGGAGGCGTGCTCAGTATCATTGTCGGCGGGATTTTGATGTGCAGTGGTGTAGCGTTAGCAGTGGGTATGTTTAAAAACAGGGTGCATAATTTTTGGCCAGTTGTTTCTGGGGTAGTCGTCAGTATTGCATATTTTTTGATGGGGTATTTTTTTATTACTGCACCCGAATTAGGTGTTTTTGCAATTGCAACTTTTTTGGCATGTTTATTTTGTTTTGGTGGGGTTATCCGACTGACTACCTTTTTTAAGCACAGAAAAGAGAAAAAGGTATGGTTACAGGGAGTTATCGGTATATTGGATCTCTTTATCGCATGGTGTTTTATTACTGCCACTCCACAGGCATCAATTTATATGGTATCAATGGTGACGGGAATTGAACTTATGCTGAGCGGTATTAGTTGCGCATATATTGCTAATCAATTTCGTAAAACCTGAAACTGAGTAGTTAGCTGTTACTATTATCTGGCCACTGGTAGTGGGGTCATTACATAAAAAAACTGCCCTTGCGGGCAGTTAAAATCGGAAGCATACCAAATGTTTTCTCAGGGGATCAGTCTGCACTGATACCGGTATTATCGTAAACACTCTTGCGATATGTTGCAAAACCTCCAGTACGTATTTTTAATAAATAAATCCTAACTAAC
The DNA here is from genome assembly GCF_041320245.1 of Citrobacter meridianamericanus. Taxonomy (NCBI): domain Bacteria; kingdom Pseudomonadati; phylum Pseudomonadota; class Gammaproteobacteria; order Enterobacterales; family Enterobacteriaceae; genus Citrobacter; species Citrobacter meridianamericanus. The sequence goes on from NZ_CP101036.1 coordinate 1,699,953, forward strand.
ATTGTTTATTTTCTTATCGCTATTTTTGTAAAAAAGCGATGTACAACAATAAAGAATACGGGAACAAAGAATATCGCCAGGACCGTTGCGGCAATCATTCCGCCCATCACGCCTGTGCCTACTGCGTTTTGTGCGCCTGAACCCGCGCCGTTGCTAATGACTAATGGAAGCACACCAAGAATGAATGCCAAAGAGGTCATCAGAATCGGTCTTAAGCGCATTCTGGCTGCGTCTAATGTCGCTTCAATATCGCTTTTACCCTGTTTTTGCATAATTTCAACGGCAAATTCTACAATCAAAATCGCGTTTTTAGCCGATAACCCAATTGTTGTTAGTAGACCGACCTGAAAATAGACATCGTTGGATAACCCACGCAACCAGGTCGCTGATAAGGCGCCAACAACGCCAAGTGGAACAACCAGCATTACGGCAAAGGGAATTGACCAGCTTTCATAGAGCGCTGCCAGACACAGAAAAACAACGACGATTGAAATAAGGTACAGCATAGGGGCCTGGTCGGTGGATAAACGCTCCTGGTACGACATTCCTGTCCAGTCATATCCGATGCCAGCTGGCAGTTTTTCGATGAGTGAGACCATAAATGCCATGGCATCTCCGGTGCTTTTTCCCGGTGCGGCTTCGCCAAGAATCTCCATTGAAGGAGAGCCGTTATAGCGTTCAAGACGCGGTGAACCATAAGTCCAATCTGTATAGGCAAATGCGCTAAACGGTACCATGTCCCCAGAAGCGTTACGGACATACCAGCTATCAATACTTTCCGGAAGCATGCGATAAGGAATGGCTGCCTGTACGAAGACCTTTTTGACGCGTCCATTATCCAGGAAGTCGTTAACGTAGCTGCTACCAAAAGCGGTTGAGATCGTCTGATTTATATCGTTGAGAGATACGCCCATAGATTCTGCTTTTGCCGCATTGACATGCACCCGAAACATGGGCGTATCTTCCAGTCCATTGGGGCGAACGCCGACCACCTGTTCGGGATGCTGTTTTGCCATACCGAGGAGCTGATTTCTTGCCTGAGTGAGCTTTTGGTGACCCAGATTGGCTTTATCTATAAGTTCCAGATCAAAACCTGAGGCCGTGCCAAGTTCCGGGACGGCGGGTAAATTGAAGGGATAAACAATAGCCTGATTTATTGTAGCCAGACCTCTGGTGGCACGTTGAATGATCGCATTAATACCATCGGCACTTGCCGTGCGTTCAGACCAGGGTTTCAGGCTTACAAAGGCCAACCCGTTGTTCTGACCTTGCCCGCTAAATCCAAAACCGCTGACAGTAAAGACTGATTCCACATTACTTTTTTCTTGTGTCAGGTAATAGTGGCTGACGTCTTCAAGTACTTTATTAGTTTTAACCAGCGTAGCACCCGGCGGCAGTTGGGCCATGGTCAGCAAAACGCCCTGATCCTCCTCAGGTAAAAATGAGGTCGGAATGCGTAGAAACAGTAGCACCATGGCAATAATGATCAGTAAATACAGAATCATATATCGAGAAGTGACTCGCAGAATCTTGCGCGTACTGTCGCTGTAATGCTGGGTAAAACGCTCAAAGTGCTGGTTAAACAGTGTGAAAAAACGAGGTGCAGAATGGGAGGTATCATGATGCGCTGGTTTGAGCAGCGTGGCACATAATGCGGGTGTTAACGATAATGCGGTTAATAAAGAAAGCGCCATGGCGGCGACAATCGTTACTGAGAATTGCCGGTATATCTCTCCGGTAGAGCCGCCGAGTAACGCCATCGGTACAAATACAGCCGACAGGACCAGCACAATCCCCAACAGCGCCCCTTGTATTTGTGACATTGATTTATGCGTAGCTTCTTTGGGGGAAAGGTGTTCCTCTGCAATCACGCGCTCAACATTTTCCACCACCACAATAGCATCATCAACGAGCAGACCAATGGCCAGGACAAGGCCAAACATTGTCAGAGTATTGATGGTAAAGCCAGCAACGGAGAGAACGGCAAATGTGCCTAGTATGACAACCGGGACTGCTATTGTTGGAATAAGTGTTGCCCGAAAATTTTGTAAGAATAAATACATAACAATGAAAACTAAAACAATGGCCTCAACCAGCGTTTTAACGACTTCTTGTATGGATATCTTAATGAAGGGCGTTGTGTCATAGGGATAGACGGTTTTGAGACCTGGCGGGAACCAGGGCGAAAGCCGGGCTATTTCCTCTTTGACTAACTTTGCGGTATCCAGGGCATTGGCACCTGTGGCCAACTTAATCGCTATCCCTGCTGCAGGGTTCCCATTGTATTTTGCTACAGTGCCATAACTTTCAGCACCCAGTTCAATGTGAGCAACGTCGTTCAATGTAACGTGTGAGCCATCTTGTTGAACTTTCAGTAGAATATTTCCAAACTCCTGTGTATTTTGTAATCGGGTCTGGACGATAATTGAAGCATTCAACTGCTGGTTATTTGCCTGCGGTGCGCCGCCTAACTGTCCTCCCGATATTTGATTATTCTGTATTTTGACTTTCTGAATGACATCCTGAGGGACAAGCTGATATTGGTTGAGTTTGACCGGATCAAGCCAAATTCGCATGGCATGCTGTGAACCAAATAGTTGAATGCTGCCCACCCCTGCGATTCTGCTAAGCGGATCTTTGATATTGGACGCAACATAGTCGGCAATATCGTACTGGTTAAGCGCCCCATCCTCTGAAATAAATGCGGCAACCAGTAAAATATTGCTGCTGGCTTTATCAACACTAATGCCTTGCTGTTGTACTTGCTGCGGTAATGACGGCATCGCCAACTGTAATTTATTCTGCACCTGTACCTGAGCGATATCCGGGTTGGTCCCCGACTCGAACGTGAGGGTCAGGGCGGCATTGCCAGAGGCGTCGCTGGTTGAGGACATATACATTAATCCATCCAGACCATTCATATTCTGTTCAATAATCTGCGTCACCGAGTTTTGTACAGTCTGTGCATCGGCTCCTGGGTATGATGCGCTGATAGTTACCGCTGGTGGGGCAATGTTGGGGTATTGAGCAATGGGCAACTGAGTAATAGCAATGACGCCGCTTAACATCATGATAATAGCAAGAACCCAGGCGAAGACCGGGCGCTCAATAAAAAAATTAGCCATAGAAAAAACTCCTGTTACCCGGCCTTACTGAGGTAAAGGGGGATTTGAATCTAAAGGGGAGGGGAGTGCATGAGCTTTAATGCCAGGCCGAATCTGTTGGAGCCCAGAAATAATGACCCTATCGCCAGGGTGCAAACCGGAAGTTACCAGCCACTTATCTCCTATTGCTTTAGTGGCAATAATTTCACGCGACTGGACGATGTTTTCCGGATCAAGAATAAGCGTTGTGGCTTTGCCGCTGGCATTGCGAGTTACCGCTTCTTGTGGAACCAACAATACATTGCGCTGGATACCCTCACTGAGCACAGCAGTAACGTACATGCCAGGTAATAGCGTGTTATCTGGATTAGGAAAAATTGCTCTGAGCGTAACAGACCCCGTTGTTTCATCCACTGTGAGGTCGGAAAACTGTAATTTCCCTGTGTGAGCATATTGCTTACCGTTATCAAGCTCTAATATGGCCGTTGCCTGGCCCTGGCTTTGCTCTATTATGCCTTGCTCCATATCTGTTTTTAGCCGGAGAAAATCATTGGCGGACTGGGTAACATCCACGTATATAGGATCAAGACGTTGAACTGTGACCAGTGCTTGCCCCTGATTGGCGGTGACAAGTGCGCCGATGGTGACAGTTGATTTGCCGCTTAATCCACTCAGCGGCGAGGTGACGCTGGCATAGTTCAGGTTGATTCTGGCACTTTCAACCGCCGCTTTCGCCACTTGCAGGTTTGCCTGCGCTTCCTTCGCGTTAGTCTGGGCCTCGTCGTAGTCTTGTTGGCTGACATAATGTGATTTAAGCAGTGACGTAAAACGATTCAACGTTAAGCGGCTGTTATCTGCTGCTGATTGAGCCTTAGCCAGACTTCCCTTCGCCCGATCCAGTTCTACCAGTAAAGGGGCAGGGTCAATCTGGTACAGCGGTTCTCCGGCATTAACCGTGCTGCCTTCTTTAAACTGACGGCTGAGAATAATCCCCCCAACCTGCGGACGTATCTCAGCAACTTCATAAGGTACAATTCGCCCGGGTAATTTACTGGTGATATTCACGGATTCTTCTTTAAGCGTAATAATACCGACATCCGGTATTACGGTATGTGGCGGGGCATTCTTACTATCATCACACCCCACAACGAATAGAATATTAACCAGGCCAATTACCGCAAATTTTCTTTTTATCTGCATTATATCCCTCACATATACGTTACGAAGGTTTACGGTTCATCGGTACCAATAGGTAATAAATGACGCAATTAAGAAGCCGGTATACACGGCGAGTAAGGAGAACAGCACGTGAACCGCAATTTCAGTACCGGCCCAAATGTAATCTTCATTTTGCAAATGCGAAAATACCTCCTCTGAAAAAGTAGAGAATGTCGATAAACCACCACATAGCCCTGTGGTGACCATCAGCTTCACTGCCGGAGAAAATGATGTTAGTCGGGTAAAAAAAACTGTAGCAAATCCAATAATAAATCCGGCAATTATATTTGAAACGAGCGTTCCGGGGGGTAATAAAGGGAATAGTGCATTCAATCGCTGGGAAATGCCCCAACGTAAAGCACTGCCGACACCACCACCAACCATAATGGCAATTAAAGATGCGAGCATAAAACCTTCTTTTCTAATGGATGTTTTTGAATGTCAATCACTTGTATGCTAAAAATAAGGTGATATCTTCAGGGTAACAAGATCGCTTATTCTTCTAAGTTTTAGCTTGAGCATGATATTAAATTTTTGAATGCGCATTGTTTGCTCTGAAATGTTCAGGGACTGAGTGATTTCATGTATGTTATGTTGGTTAATTATGGAGTTGACAAGTTTAAGTTGGTTGTGCGAGAGTGCCACGTTAGGTTTTTGATATGAAATTTTTTCATCTATGATGAGGGAGAGTAAATTTAATATCTGCTCTTTTCTGCTTACGAACAGTAAAGGCGACTGGCTTTTTAATTTGCTAATGTGAAAGGGAGCCAGGATGATGATCCTTTCAACATTGATGTCATTGAGTAGCTTGACCGTAGTTTCATCAATAATATTATTATGATAAGTGTCAATAATGATTTTTACATCGTGATCCAGATCATTAAAGTTAATGTCTGAAAGTTGATTGATTTTGATGGTTTTTTCCTTTTCCTGTAGGTTAAAAACACCCTGGAAAAGGAAAAAATCCTTTGTGATAATGAAAATCATAAAAATGCTCCTTTGGTGCAGATGTCTAGTTATAATGTTTGTAGAAAACAGAGTTTTAACATTGGTGATCGAGTTTGATGTGTAGGGGTAATTATCCCGTGTTATGCTTAGATAATAATATAAACATAATCTATTTTTATGATTTATCCAGAGATGTACCTATATAATAATCCTAAGTAAAATTCTTAATCCTGAAAAATATATAGTTTTTTGTTTTTAGTATAAGAATAATCCTGGTGTTACAAATACTCCTTAGGTATTACTATGAGATATTATGTTTTATCTTATCCAGGATTAATTTATATAAGAGTAACTTGTTGTGTATCTGCCAGAGTATTAGGATTACTATGTCACTTGTATTGGTGACAAACTCGAGACTCCTTTACAGACTTTTGCTGGCGATGGATTCGCCAGCTTTTTTTATTCATCTTTAACAAGATAATTAATGGATGATTACTGATAATGCCCGGAAACGTGGGCCATCCAGGCATTGAATGGAGACGAGGTTATGAAGGGGGAGGTACCGAAACTTAAGGAGATAGCGTCTTTTCCACTTGCAGCGGCGGATCGTACCATCCCCAGCCAGGATACATCATACCATTCCAGTCGGCAGGCCAAACGGGTCCAATACCGTAATCAAAACCCGGTGCTGGCATAATACGTGTTTCTTCCTGCCATACCTGATACCCAAGAATATTCATTGTAACAAATGGGTAACTGGAATTACCGACCCGACCAGAACGGCTCCCGGTCAGGTTACCCAAAACGGTAACATAGTGATTGCGGAAATTAACAGGGTCGAGAAAAGTTGAACTCCGGGCTAATAATCGTCCTTGATATGGTGTCCCGATTTCTGGTTTCGCATTATAATTAAGCGGTAGTACCGCTATTTCGAGCAACGTTTCATGCGGTTGGTTAACGACATTGATAACCAGTCCACCCAGTCGCGCTTGCTGTCCTACATAGAGATTGGGAGTTTGCTTCAGTTTTAGAAAATCTTTCTGCAGGTCTGGTTGGCCATTACCTTTAATTGATGAAGGAATGGAGGTACAGCCTGATAGCAAGAGTGTCATCGCGCAGAAGGCGATATACGTCAGTTTTCCAGAGATATAAATTCTGGGCATATTATCTCCTTAAATATATTCAACCAAAAACAATAATTACATGCAATTACTTGACTCTCCTGTTTAGGGAGGGTCAAGTAATCATGGCGGTGCAAATTGGTAATGACTTATTTCTATTATGGTTTATTTATAAATATCAGCATTGATCGTTTTGTGTTCCGATTGCCCTTCAATTGAGGTAATTACATAGTATTTGCCACCCTTTTCATCCACCTTTTTGCTGAGCCCGTCATCTGTCATTGTAAAGCCGTCTTCAGTTACGCTAAGTTCTCCTATTTTTGTATATTTGCTGGCTTGCTCTGGTGAGATTTGTTCAGCGGCATATGCTGAAAATGCTAATGCTGAACCTAACAGTGCAATAATACTGAGTTTTTTCATAAGTTTATTCTCTTATAGATTAGTGATAAGCAATAATTATGTTAGATAACTTATTTTTTAATTCAATATAAATGTTGTTCGGATTTGCCAATAGTAATTCATTATGCTAATAATTAGTTGATTTGAATGTATTTTTCTCTTGTTGAATATTTAATATAATAATCTTAATGCAGAATGATAATAGCACTTTGCAAAGTGTATTGTGTATTGCATCAATTAAATTACTGCTCTTTTGATCATTGGTTAAGGGAACACGAGATAAACCGGATGTCTGTGCCTGTATCGAAAGGATAACCGCGCAACAAGAATAAAATAATAATCTATATTACACTCAATGCTGATATATAATTTTGCATTATCCACATAAATCAAACATTAATTCTGATCAATATAGTCCAATAGAGGTATGTTAGTGAATATTAGGCCTAAAAACAATCACTTGCCTCATAGGGGATTTTAAAGAGAGGCTGTTTGATGCCGATAACCATGATGAAAATATGGTTAATGGAGGGATGTGACATGTGGTGGGTTTATCGAATGCCGATGAAAATGAAGTTAATTATCGCGCTACAACCACTGTTATTGGCGTTATGTTGGTTTGCAGGTTCGGGAATATTGGCGCGTATAGAAACAGAACGACAGATGGAGAATATTGCCCAGCTAACAGCGCTTGCACGAAGTGCTGGAAATGTGGTGCATGAATTGCAAAAAGAACGCGGAATGAGCGTCGGATTTCTGGGGGCTAGAGGGAAGACGTTTAAAGATGAATTAAACGTACAGCGGGCTTTAACCGATCGCGAGATCGAGGTCTTTGTGCGTACACTGTCCGATACTGCTTTGCCTGAAGGGGATGTCGCTGCTTCTGTTGCCACGTTTAAGAAAAACATTCTATCCCTTGCCACTGTCCGGGAAAACGTCACGCAATTAGGTCTTCCGGCATCCGATGTGGTTGCGTTTTATACTAATGTCATTGCTGATGTGTTGAGTTTTGTGGGCCGACTGGGGCAGTTGACGGATTCAGGCGAGATGGCGAACGCATTTGCCGCCTACTACAACTTGCTGAATTTAAAAGAACAAGCAGGTATTGAACGCGCGTTGTTGTCAAATATCTTTTCTTCCGGTCATTTTGCCGTAGGGCAGTTACATCAACTCAGTGATGTCGTCAGTAAACAGAATGTCTGGTTGGCACAATCGTTACGCCTGAGCACACCTGAACAGGCGGCCATGTTGCAAAGCCGCCTGCAGTCACCAGAAGCGTCAAAAGCGCTCTCATTGCGCGAAACCGCGTTTAACCATGCAGTGAACGGTGGATTTGATGTCGATCCTACCGTCTGGTTTAAGGTACAAACCCAGCGTATTGAAGTGATGCGGCAGATAGAAAATGTCACGGCGAATCTTCTGTTGGCGAATGCGGAAAAACTTGCACAGGACGCACGAAAAAACTGGCAAACGTATATGATTGTCAGCATGTTAGCATTACTGACATCACTGACGTTCGCTGGGGCAATCGCAATCAATATGCATCGTCAATTCAGTGAAACGCTACGCAAGATTGCGGGCATGAACGGCGATCTGACTCAACGACTTTCGACCCCGGGGAAAGATGAGCTTTCGTCACTTAATCGCGCCTACAACACGATGCTGGAAAGTATTCAGCATATAGTCCAGGAGATTAAACAAGGCTCCGTAGTTTTGTCTGATGCCAGCAGCAGTATTACGGCCGGTAATCAGGATCTTGCCCAACGTACAGATGAACAGGCTGCATCAATCGTACAGGCTGTAGCCAGCATGGAACAACTATCTACCTCGATAACGCAAACGGCGGATAATGCCCGGGAAGCAGAGCATCTGACAGTCAGGTTGGAAAAAGAGGTTCGGCAGGCCAGTTACGTCGCCAGCGCGGCAAATCAAAGTATGGGAGATATTCGCGCTTCCAGTGAGAAAATCTCGAATATTGTGACGTCAATTGACGATATTTCGTTTCAGACTAACTTGCTGGCGCTGAATGCCGCAGTGGAAGCTGCTCGCGCAGGAGAGATGGGGAGGGGATTTGCGGTCGTGGCCAGTGAGGTGCGGAATCTTTCGCAGCGTTGCGCCAAAGAAGCTAACCAGATCCGCGAGCTCGTTGCGCAAAATATGGTCAAAATCAGTGAGGGCGTTGAGCGGGTTACGGCATCTGCTACCGCACTGGAAGCTGCTGCAGACAATACCACCAGTATGAAGCAATATATTGCGGATATTGCTCGCGTGGCGACGGAACAGTCGCAAGGAGTATCCCAGATAAACCTGGCATTACGGCCTATGGAGCAGGTCACGCAGCAAAACGCGGCGTTGGTTTCTCAGGCCGCGAGCGACAGCCAGCGTCTGGACAATCTGTCGGTGACTATGAAGGATTTAGTTAACCGTTTTGTGGTTTGACATGACACCGTTTAACCGACCCAGACAACATCCCGGGCCGGTTAAATCTCACAATCTTATTGTGAGCTTCATACTGTTAACGTTGGCCCAGAACAACTTTTCGCCGAGCATATAATGTGACTGCTGACAGCTGAAAATCCAAATATCCTGTCATTCGTTTTCGGGATTTGAGTTCTTTCATCGTAATACCACTAATATGGCCTTCATCTATCAGTTTCTTTATCTCCGCGGTGCTGAGTAAAAGCTGGCGCTTCAAGATCGATAGCACACTAATCTGAAAAGAGTGGGAAAGTCTGATGGTTACGGTGACTTTCTGGCCGGTTTTGATGCTGACCTGCCACTGTTCCTGAATACGAAAATCAGGTTTACCTGCAAGTTCAGCCTTGTTACGGCTCAGGGTCGCTTTATCATTGGCAAAATAGTGAACCGTACTGGCATCGTTGGTGATAAATCGATGAAACAATGAATCTTGCGAGATTACCAGTGTGGCAGCCTTTAAGTATATGAGTTCAATCAATATTCATTATGTTGTCACGGTTGAAGTCACTGCGGATGCCGGGCACTCTGGTGACTTCTACCAGCAGGCTTCCGGTTGCATTCTGTCGCTGGTAAAGTGAGCAACCCTTACCGATATTTGACCAGAAAGGAATTCCGTGTGACCGAACGTATTGATTATCAGACTGAAAAGTACAGCTTTACTGAGGCTGCTGAGAGTTCTCGTCTTACCGGTCAGTGGGCTGATGTTATTGCTGAATGTCGGGAAATGAAGGCAGGTTCGGAAGAGCGTCTGCGTATTGCTTTATTGAATGTGGACTATGTGACCAGCTTTGAGCTGCCCTTTCGCTTGTTGCTACTCCGCACCCCACAACTGATCGCCAGCGTGCGTGATGAGCTACAGCTTAGCCAGAAAAACGTCCTCTTTAACGGCAAACGCTTTGGCTGCGTATACAGTCTGAAAGCGAGCCTTGGCGGAATACCGGATGAATTCCAATACCGTCTCTCGCATCGTATCCGGCGCATTGATCCCACAGGCTTAAACGAAGCGCCGTATCAGCAGATTGCTAAAGTAGTGAAAGCACCGCGTGAACGTCTGAAGCTGGCGCTGGAATCGGGTCTAGATGTCACTGCTCTGGATGGACTCTTCTGGTTTGGCAGCCAACGTATTGCTGCTGATGTACTGAGGCTAAGAAAAGCAGGGATGCGGATAGCTACAGGACAGAAGAGTGTGTCCGATAACCTGACTGCAACCGTGAGAAACGTGCCGTTTTATCGCCTGGCTAATTAATGAATGAACATGAGCGACTTGTCTGACAGACCCTTTCCAGGGGGGGCTGCAGAGTACTTAGGTATAGACATTAAAAGTTATGGCTCATCTCAAAAGCATATTAACTATATGATAAATAATGATATTAACGTATGCAGGCTATGAGTGCCATTGTGATCTGAGGGCAAAATTGCCTTGCTTTACTGGATCTACGCTCTACTGCTAACCCTGCGATGACGCACCGTTTTACTTTTTGGACATAGTAATAGGCGATGTCGTAATTCATCAAACCGTCCCACCCTGATGTTGGTTGGCTACACGCTATGTAAGAGTCGAGGTGTGCGAACAGGCGACATCTATAGTGTACTGAGTCCGCTATCAACTCAAACCTTGCAGGGATCTCTGCAATTTTCTCTAGCTTGTAACAATTTTTTCCTTAATTTTAAGTATCTCATCGGATGACCTGGATGAAATCCCACTTCATTGAACGGCCATGCTGTTTGAAATTGTCTGAAAAAAGTCAAAGTTAAGACATTAACGAAATGTATGCGATTGCTAATACATAAGTTTGATTAATTAATCCTAAGCGTAATATCGGCTTTGTTGAATAAATCAGATTTCGGCTAAGTCTCCCCCGTAGCGGGTTGTGTTTTCAGGCAATACGCACGCTTTCAGGCATACCTGCTTTCGTCATTTTGTTCAGCGCTCGTACCAGGGCCATAGCCTCCGCAACCTGACCATCGTAGTCACGCAGCGTCAGTGAACCCCCGAACAGCTGTTTTACCCGGTACATCGCCGTTTCCGCTATCGAGCGACGGTTGTAATCTGTTGTCCATTTCCACCGCGTATTACTCCCGGTCATTCGCTGATTAGCCACTGCACGGTTACGGTCTGCATATTCACCGGGCCAGTAACCCGCACCTTTTCGGGGCGGGATAAGCGCGCTGATTTTCTTACGCCGCAGTTCATCGTGACATAGCCGGGTATCGTAAGCGCCATCGGCGGCGGCTGACCTGATTTTCCGGTGGGTTTGCCGGATTAACCCGGGGAAGGCCTCTGAGTCCGTAACGTTGTTCAGCGACAGGTCAGCGCAGATGATTTCATGTGTTTTACTGTCAACGGCGAGATGCAGCTTACGCCAGATACGGCGGCGTTCCTGGCCATGCTTTTTGACTTTCCACTCGCCTTCACCGAAGACCTTCAGCCCGGTGGAATCAATTACCAGGTGTGCGATTTCACCCCGGGTGGGCGTTTTGAAACTGACATTAACCGACTTTGCCCGCCTGCTGACACAGCTGTAATCCGGGCAGCGTAGCGGAACGTTCATCAGAGAAAAAATGGAATCAATAAAGCCCTGCGCAGCCCGCAGGGTCAGCCTGAATACGCGTTTAATGACCAGCACAGTAGTGATGGCAAGGTCAGAATAGCGCTGAGGTCTGCCTCGTGAAGAAGGTGTTGCTGACTCATACCAGGCCTGAATAGCTTCATCATCCAGCCAGAAAGTTATGGAGCCACGGTTGATGAGGGCTTTATTGTAGGTGGGCCAGTTGGTGATTTTGAACTTTTGCTTTGCCACGGAACGGTCTGCGTTGTCGGGAAGATACGTGATCTGATCCTTCAACTCAGCAAAAGTTCGATTTATTCAACAAAGCCCGTAATATCTTAAGCTTCGATTTACAGGAGGGGGAAGTACATAATTTAACTTGCTGTAATAATGGTTTTTTATTTATTTTATATAAATTATATAAAAATTGTAATTATTATTCTTAATTACATGAATTGTATGGCTTTTGACAAAAAACAAAAAAATAGAAACATCACTTATTTAAAGTTTTGTATTTGAGTGTATGACTAATGTTTTGTAGTATTGATTAGTTTTCAAGATCTTATCGATCGATTTTATTGATTTTTACCCATTAAGTATTTGTTTAAGAATATTTGTAACAAAGAACTGGCCTGTCAGTATTTTTGTACATGACAACAGGAGGTTGCCTGGGATGTGTGCTGAGAAAACATCAAAAGCTCTGCAACGTGCAATTGTTTATTCCACGGAGTGGGCAAAAACAATCGCATTGAAATATTTGTGCGGGCATTCTGCTTGCGGAAAAGAAATTTATGTAGAGACTACAGGAGATCTTAGAACTTTATTTTCTTGTTTAAGTACGAAAAGCACTGAAGTTCCCGATATTATTGTTCTGGATATCCCTGCCAGGGATTATGTCGGTCTGCTATGCCATATTCGTCGCTTGCATCCGGCATTGCCGGTGGTTATCACACAGTCACGAATATTATTCTCTGACCGGGCGGTAGCCTCTTGGTTTGGCAATATTTGGCTACGTGAATACGACAGCCTATTGGCCGGATATCCGGGGGCGTTGATCGGTTCTTGCATGACAGATCTGCAATTTGCGGGCACATATAGCTCCGCGGCCTGTTCGACAGAATGTCCGGGACGAATGAGTGATGCAATACTCCTTAATCACGTGGAACGATGGTTGTGCGGGCGTCTGACAGAAAGAATTGGTTCAGGGCTCTGCGCGCAGGTTGCGACTGAATGGTTGTCACGAGGGATCTCCGCACAAGAGGTGGGGAAGCGTCTGAACCGCAGCGACAAATTGGTATATCACTATCGCAGTCGGATTATACAAGAACTGAGAATTTCCGGTCATCCGCGGGACTTTATCGCCTCATTATCTTTGAAAGAGGGGCCGGTACCTTCAGACCGCCCGATGACATGCCAGATGAGAGTTGTCGCGTAGTCACCAGTAATTCATCAAAGAATGGGAAGCAGGGTTAGAAGATTATGGGGATGCTGATGCGTAATGAATATTATCAGAGGCGTTATTCCATTCCAGGTAATTTACAGCCAGGGATGGTGGATATTCGTCATTTGCGATTGCTGATGGTGTTGTGCAGCATCAGTAATCCACGAATGGTGCTGGCGCTGGAAGAAGTACTGGTTAATGGGCTGTCGCGGCGGGAAGCATGTGAACGCAACGGTGTATCTCAGAGTCATTTGTCGGTGAAATACCGCAGGCTGCAGGACGTAAACCAGATTGTGTTACGAATTTACCCGTATGTACAGGATGAACTCGAATGCAGTTCGGGATAACAGGACAGAAGTCATTAATTTGATAGGGATGGCTGTATTAAAACTGTTAGTAAAGTTAAATTTTTATTTAGCCTCAGTTATTAAGTGTATTTAAAAGGCATTTATGCCAGGGGCGATTGTACCTTTTATTCAGAAAGTAAGTTATTGGATTCTGTGAAATACAAAATCCGTGCGGTAGCTATGAAAAGAAAAAATGTTATAAAAATTCAGCAGGTAACTTACACGGCAATAGTGAGCAAAGGATACTTCTTAACCCAATATCAATCAAAAGCAGATGGCAAATCGCTTCGTTGTTAAAAAAAGGTTGTAGGGGAAAGCGGTAATGTAGGAAAGAGTCTCAGTTGCCTGAGACTGATTACAGTAAACGCCAGAAGGGCAAGCTCTTACTGGTTTTTTAAATTTCTTTCAAAGGAAGAAAAATATGTTAAATAATACCTTACTTAAGGCATATTGTGGTGCCGAAGTATACATAAAAAATAGCGTAAAAGACTTTTTCAAAAAAGAAGAAGGCGTAACCGCTGTTGAGTATGCAATTGTGGTGGCAGGTGTAGCTGCAGTGGTCCTGTTTATCTTCGGTTCAAGTGGACCTGTGCGGGAGATGTTAAACACTACGTTTACTACACTTCAGACAAAAATTACATCAATGATAAATGGTGGCGGAGCAACTCCGTAAAATTTTTGCATAAGTAGATTTTAAGAACACTGAGAATATTTGACTAAACTTTCTTTTTTAGAAAGGTTTTAATTATTTAAGTATTAAGGGATTAGAATGAAGCGGAAACTCGTCATTATCTATATTTTGATGATTTTAGTCGGTATTGTCGGTATTTTTATTTTCAGTAATAATGCGCCGGACACGGAGGTCCAGCCATTAACTCAAGCTAAGCCAGAAGAGCCAACGATTGAAGTTAAACGCGTCGAGGTTATTAAAGATTTAACTCGTGGTAAAATTTTAACCACTGACGATTATCGCATTAACGCGATAAGGAAAAAGGAAAGCGAAGTCACCGCTGCAGAGAAAAAAGCGATCGAAGGACTGGAAAATATCACTGGTTGGGCGTTGAAGTCGGATCTCAGTAAAGATACGATGATTACGCTTAATGATGTTGCCAAACCCGGTACGACAGAATACTTTGAGCTTTTCTTGTTGCCTGGAAATGTTGTCTATACATTTACCTTACAGAGTAATGAAAATTATCTTCTCGACAATGTGAAAACCGGAACTGGCGTAGATATCTATTTGATATATGGTCGAGAAATTAGTCGGGATATGAAGGAAAGTATCGTTTCACCTCCCACGTCCGTTACTGGTCGTAGCTTAAAAAAAGTTATTTCTAATAAACGAGTCCTTGCTATTAATAAAGCAAAACGCAAAGAGAAAGACGGCATTTATACGATTGCCGAAGGTAGTCAGGTAATCGTTGAGCTGAACAACGATGATGTGAAGATCCTGAAAGGGTTAGAAACAGGAACTAAATTAGTCTTATTCCCGGCGAGTGATAAAGATCAACAAGAACTGACACTGGATAATTTGTTGCTGTTACAAGAAAGTAATTGGGCTGATGATGCTCCTTACTTACCTGAAGGCAATTATCCTGCACCGGGCCTGAGCGATGGTCCTGCCCGAGATGGTGTAACTGAATTACGCGGATAAGCGCTTAATCGATGTGATAGTTCTGTAAATTGAAAAAGGATAATCTAATGCGTCTGACCACTTTTTTATGGCAAGTAAGTGTATTGTTCTCAACTGTCTTTATAAGTTCAATAAGCCTTGCAGAACAAATGTATATAAAGCCGGGCATGTCAAAGCAGATTAAAACCAGTGAGCCTATTAAAACTGTTTTTATTTCATCGCCCGAGATTGCTGACTATAAGGTTATCAGTAATAAGGCTGTGGTGTTGTATGGTAAAAAGGTAGGTACCGCTGAAATATCGGTATACGGCGCTAATTCGAAGGTTATTTATAACGTCAGTCTCGGTGTTGATCCATTATTACCGGAGCTTTCCCAGCGTATCAGACAGGAATATCCGGGTAGTAATGTTATCATTAAGCGTTTTAACGATAATGGTGGCAAGGCTTCTTATATCTTATCAGGTACTGCACCAAGTGAAGAAATCAAAGATGGTGTATATCAACTGGTTGGAAGTTTAGTCGGGACATCTGCAGAAGAGAAAAAAGTTGAGGCAGACGATACCAGTAGCAACGGTGTTGGTGGCAGTAATATGATGGTTAAAAGTGACAAGATTCCTTTTGCCAGCTACAAAACCTATGACAATATTATTAATCGTATCGAACTGCCATCATCGAATCAGGTCAACGTAAAATTGACTGTGGTAGAGGTGACAAAAGAATTTACCGATAACCTGGGAATCGAATGGAGTAGTTTAACTCTCGACAGCATGATGGGCGGGGGGACGACGGCAAACTCAGCAGGAACGTTCAATCTGTTAGGTTTCAAAAACGGGTTTGATGCCAGAAATATCAGTACTCTTATTAATGCAGTGCATAATGATAAAATTGCCAGAGTACTTGCACAACCAAACCTGACTGTTTTATCAGGAGAATCAGCTAACTTTCTCGTCGGTGGGGAAATTCCGATCCTGATGCAGGATCGTGATGCGACAACAGTCACTTACAAAGAATACGGTATTCGTCTTAACATTGCTGCTAAGGTTGAGAGAAAAAATAAAATTAAGCTTTTTATCTCTAACGAAGTTAGTAGCGTAACGGGTACATATGCTTACAATACCTACCAAATTCCAACGCTGAAAACGCGTAAATCGAATTCAACGATTGAATTAGGTGACGGGGATAGTTTTGCAATTGGTGGTTTGTTGAATGAATCCGATCTTGAAACTTTAACCAAGGTACCTTTCATTGGTGACATCCCGGTTTTGGGGGCATTAGGTCGTCGTGCTGGAAGTGAGCGCAGCAAGACAGAATTAGTCGTATTCGCAACGGTTAATTTGGTGAAGCCTATGTCATCTGGTGAAAAAATAGCGTTACCTAAGTTTAATAAAACGTCATCAACCAGATTGTTCTTTAACACTGGCGTTGATGAAAAAACGCGCAGCGATCGATTAAATACGGATACCGCTCAGTTTCTTGACCAAGTTGGCTTTGCTAAATAAGGGGATTTAATATGAGACTGTTTAGCACAACAACGGATACAGAAACTAAAGAAGACAGTAATCGGGTGGTTCTTGACAGAAGCAAGGTGGTTTTAGTTTCACGGAATCAAAAGATCCAGCTCGATGTTAAAAATGTGCTGATGATGCACAATATAAGCAGCATTGTGCAAAAGGAAGTTGCAGTTAATGAATATCTTGACGATCAGGATACCAAAGATGCAGGTTGGATGATCCTAGATATTGAAGATGAAAACGACATTAATGTGATTAATGAAGTAACGTCTTTGATTGTTCCTTATGATGTTTATTATGTACTGATCGGTAATACTGATTCCATTGCATTTGCCAAAACCTTAGAAAAAAGTGGCAGTAAATATCTTTACATCAATACGCAAGTTAATGAATTACCAAATGTTATCTTAAAATCTCAGGTACAAAGCGCCGATAAGTCGACGCTACGTATAAGTATTCTGGGATGTAAAGGGGGATGCGGTACCTCTACTATCAGCAACGAAGTTTTGATGTCACTGAATAATTTCACAACTGCGCCTTGTCTTTTGATTCAGGGGGCTACTGGTAGTAAAGATTTCGACTTAATCTCAGGTAATGAAATTGATGCTTCAGATAGTAAAGTGCAAAAAATCTCTGATAATCGCTCGATAAAAATGGAATCAGTAAATGAGACATTAAATTATAGCGACCCAGTATTCAATCACTTTAATATCGCTTTGTTTGACCATAACGCTTGTGCAATTTCCGCAGAAAATTTAGAGTTAATATTTAAAAATTCGAATACTATCGTTTTAGTTCTTGGCCGAAATTTTTCATCTTTCAGAACAGCCAAAAGAGTGCTGGATGAGTATGCAAGGTTTGAGCGACAAAAGAATGATGTTATAAAACGAAAAATCATCATTAGCATTAATGAGTATAATGTTGCTGATAACAAGCAAAAATTCTCTAATGAAGATATTGTGGATTATTTGGGTAAAGAGATTTGTACAATACTCCCCTATTATCAAAGTCGGAAAGAGAATGATATTTTCTCGCAGCGTGCGCTTCAATTATCGGCAGCGATCCTGGGACGTGAAAAAATAGAAATTAAACAAAATAAAAAAACATTTAATTTGTCCAGTATTATCAATCGATTTAGTAAAAAATAGAGGTTGTAGAGGCTAAATGGGACCTAATGAACTATCATCATTAAGAATATTTAGGGAAAATATTCTTAAGAAACTGGACCTGGATCGTATTGATGCGATAAAGGATGATAGAACAGCACTGGAAACAGAGATAAGTGATATTTTACAGCGGGTATCTGCTGAGATAGGTCAATATTTATCTACTCAACTTCGGCTGGAACTCATTAAACTCGTGGCTGATGAAATTTCTGGCTATGGACCATTACGAGATTTAATGGAAGATGATTCCGTTAGCGATATTCTCGTTAATGGACCAGAACAGATATTTGTCGAACGCAGCGGGCGACTGGAAAAGGTTGGTACGTTTTTTCTCAGTAACCAGCAGTTGACAGAGATTGCCCGGCGCCTGGTTTCTAAGGTTGGGCGTCGCGTTGATGACTCGCAGCCACTGGTTGATGCCCGTTTACCTGATGGTAGTCGTTTAAACGTTGTTATTGCGCCAATTACTCTTGATGGCACATCGATTTCAATTCGTAAATTTGGTAAAGGCAAAAAAACGTTAGGTGACTTAATTAACTATGGAAGTATGGATGAAATGATGGCCAACTTCCTGGTTATTGCTGCCAGTTGCAAAGTCAATATTATTATATCCGGCGGTACCGGTTCCGGAAAAACAACGTTGCTGAACGCATTATCGCAATATATTGGTGAAACAGAACGTATCATCACTCTGGAAGATGCGGCTGAACTCCGTCTGATTAAACCACATGTGGTACGTATGGAAACGCGTATGGCCGGCGCGGAGCAGCAGGGGATGATCCCAATGCGTTCACTGGTTATAAACTCGCTCCGTATGCGGCCCGACCGTATTATTGTCGGCGAATGTCGTGGTGAGGAGGCATTCGAGATGCTGCAGGCGATGAACACCGGTCACGATGGTTCAATGTCAACTCTACACGCCAACTCGCCGCGCGATGCCATAGCACGTCTGGAAAGTATGGTGATGATGGCAAGTGCGTCCTTGCCGTTGATGGCTATCAGGAGAAATATTTCATCGGCGATACATCTGATTATTCAGGTTTCACGTATGCCGGATGGCTCGCGAAAGGTTATGAATATATCTGAGGTAATGGGGATGGAGGGGGAAAATATTATTATCCAGGATATATTCACATTCGAAGCTTCATCTCAAAGAGATGCGAACGGTAGGATTCAGGGGGTTTATAAGTTTAATGGTCTTTTGAAACGCTCTGTCGTTTACCGTCAGGGTGTTATCTATGGTATGACTGATGCCTTGAACGAATTATTTGGGAGTCAGATTCAATGACACTTTTTTTTATTATACTTGTAGTTCTTGGTACTGTGAATTTTCTGGCGGTGCTCATTTATTACAAAAAAGTAAAAAAACTGGATGGCGGTCAACAACGTTTCCATATTACCACCAAAAAAAATAGCTGGAATAGCCAGCTGTTTGAACGCTTAAAGCAAGCTATAACGGGGGACGTCAGAAGCGTGAAATCAACGTACCGTAACATGAAGCCAAAAGATGCTTTCTTGTTTATCGGGTTGTTTTTGGCAGGTGTTTATATTAACTTTGTTTATTTAAAGTTTAATATCATCATCGCGTCCTTACTCTTACTCATAATGCTGAATTATGTTCATTACAAATCAAGTCAAAAAAAACAAAGGGCATTATTTGAAATTGAATTTTCGGAGGCGCTGAATATCATCAATAGCTCTATTAGCTCTGGAAATTCAATAGTGGTAGGGATTACCCAGTGTGGTAATAAGTTAAGTGGTGAAGTAGTCGGCCCTGAGCTTAAGATTGTATCTCGCAGACTTAGTATTGGTGAGGATGTCAATACTGTGTTAATGGATTCATATGAACGTTTACCCTATCGTGAGTATTATTTCTTCATTCTCGCTGTAATGATAAACATTAATGGGGGAGGCCAGGTCAGGGAAGTAATGACTCGTTTAGCTAAACAGATATCGGATGCAAAAATTACCGACCGCAAGAAGCTGACGATGACGTCTGAAGCCAGAATGTCAGTAAAAGTATTGGCTATGATCCCTGTCGGTTTTATCTTTGTCCTGAATTTTTTAAGTCCTGAGAATTTTGATATATTAATAAATCATGAGTCAGGGAAATATATTTTGTATTATGCTGTTGGAAGCGTTTGTCTTGGACTTGCGATCATATGGAATATGATGAATAAAGCTGTTTAAAACTATGGAGACATAACAAATGTCCTTATATGTCCTGTATTTTTTTGTGGTATCTTTATTTTTTGCTTTTTTGTATTTGTTGACTAAAAACAAAAAAACAAAGAAAATTTCCTCTGTACTGGGAAGACAGGGTAATATCGTCGCCAAAAATGAAGAGTTAGTTTCAAATATTGAAAAAATTTATCGTAAAACAAGTAAGACAGTGACTTTTTTTGATTTTTTAGATTCTAATATTTTTTTGAAATTCGGTATAGTGATTGCTTTTTCGTTACTTATTTTTATTCTCGGTGCGCTTGGTATACTTAAATATGATAAACAAACACAGGCTATAATTATTGGTGTGGCATTAGTATTAGTGATTCTTATTCCTCCAAGAATAAAGAATTATGTAATGAAAAAAAAGACAAAGAAAATAAATGTCGATTTACCTTATGTTATAGATATTATGTCTATCTGTGTTCAATCTGGAATGACCATAGAGAATGCTTTAATTTACATTTCGAAAAACATCCAATTTATTAATAGCGATATCGCAAGTTTATTAGAAAGAACTGCTATTAAAATTGAGGTGAGTGGCATAGTTAGTGCGCTTGACCAATTGTATGAGGAAGTTCCCAGCGCCGAGGTACGAATGTTTTGTACCACGTTGCAACAAAGTATCACTTATGGGGCATCAATCAGTACCGTGCTTGTTGAGTTATCTAAGGAGATGCGAGAGATGCAGCTTTTATCCGTTGAAGAAAAGGTTGCTAGTTTATCCGCTAAAATGGCGGCTCCGATGATTTTATTTATTATGTTTCCGATACTTGCGATCGTAGCAGGTCCCGGATTTATCAGGATGATGGCAATATGGGGAAGTTAAGCGTTTTAGTAATTTCTTTGTTACTCGTAGGGTGTAGTTCACAAACCAACCTTGATAATAAAGAACGAGAATTTATCTTAACAAAAGTTAATAACTATAAAGGACTTATCGCATTTTATCGCGAACAGCTTAGCAAGAATGACACACCTGAAGTTAGACTGAAACTCTGTGAAGTTTATAACAAAATTGAAGATTATGAATCCTCGCAGAATTGTCTTAAAGAGTTGGTAAGTTCTTCTCCTACGGATGAGTCTTTGCTATTGTCGGCACAAAATAATAGCACTCTTGGCCATGATGAGATCGCATTAA
Source organism: Citrobacter meridianamericanus (assembly GCF_041320245.1). NCBI lineage: Bacteria > Pseudomonadati > Pseudomonadota > Gammaproteobacteria > Enterobacterales > Enterobacteriaceae > Citrobacter > Citrobacter meridianamericanus. The sequence goes on from NZ_CP101036.1 coordinate 1,721,229, forward strand.
GGCAAATAGATGAAGCGATAAAAATAAATCCTAAAATGGGAGAGGCTTATAACCTCAAAGGTGTAATCCTTGCACATTTAGGCGATTTAGAAAACGCGAAGGAAAGTTTTGAAAAAGCAAGAAATTTGTTTGTTGCTGAGGATATTGTAAATAATAACCTGGCAATGATCGCTATTGTAGAAAAGGATTACAATCTCGCGAGATCTTATTTAATGCCCCTGTATTCCAGAGGTTATAATTCGCCAAAAATTGTTCATAATCTGATTTTTACACTTGTTAAGCTTAACGACTATAGCACAGCAGATATGCTAATCCGGCAAAATAATCTGGAGGGCTCATCTCAACGCTTAATTGCCGATCTTGATGGTATTATGACTACGATTCCTGAACGCAAGTCGCCAGACGTCGGTGTGAAAGTTTCAGCACAAGGTGTTATCGAACAACCAAAAAAGAATAATTCAAGTTTGTTGAATGCGAGCGAAGATAACACTAAGGTGCTAACTGAAAATAAAAATATTGCTCCACGAGAAGTTGCCGTATCACCAGATGGCCCTGGTCAGGTGGAGAATATTGTGATAGGTGAACATGGTAAATTTGTTCGTCTGGTGTTTATTTCATCTTCTTTTATTAAGGGAGAGAAAGTAACTGGTGGGCGTGATAATCATGTTGAGTTTGTTTTGAAAAATATAAAAACAAACAAAAAAATGGCCGATTTAACTCGTAATATTAAAAAATACACTAAGTCATTAAATGATGTTTCAATACAGCAGCGCGGTGACGACTTATATCTGACATTTAATGCCAAGCGCGTCGTGAAACAGGTTAGGGCTTATATTTCACCAAAATCATCCATATCTAGTAATCGATTAGTATTAGATATTATTTTCTAAGCCTTATTGAGGCGTAGTTAAACCAAAGTAGGAGTTGTTTATGAGTAAGTTAAGTGATTCACTTGAAAATCTAATGGAACTTGATGGCGCAGTTTGCGCTGCCGTAGTTGATACGCGTAATGGAATGATCTTAGGTCATGTGGGCACAGGTATTGATATTGAGATCGCAGCAGCAGGCAATACCGATGTGTTGAAGGCGAAGCTCAAAACAATCAAACTCCTTGGTTTGAATGAAACGATTGAGGATATTCTTATTACGCTGGAAAAACAATACCACATTTTGCGTCCTTTACAGAAAGTTGAATCTGTATTTATTTATCTTGTGTTAGACAAACGCGAAAGTAACCTGGCATTAGCACGTCGTAAGGTTATGGATGTTGAATCTTCTGTAGAATCAATTTAATACTCGCTTCACGTACCCTATACTGAATATAAAAGATATGGATGATTATAAAGTTTTATTTATAGGCCGTAGTGGTTCGGCAAAAACAACGGCCATAAATTCTGCAAGCCAGATTAATGTCGTTTCAACGGATGTGGCCATGTCATTTATGGCCTCTGACGAAAAAAAAGAAACGACAGTGGGCCTGGATTATGGGGATCTACTTGTGGAAGATCGTGCTGGTCAGTGCCGATTGCGTTTATATGGTGTTCCTGGGCAATCCAGATTCTCCTTTTCATGGGAAATTCTACAGCAAGGTTGCTCTGGTCTTATTTTAATGATAGATGCAACTGATAAATTCGCTATTGAGGATATTCATTATTATACAACCGCTACGAGTTCTGACTGTGAGCGGATTATGCTTCCTACAGTTATTGCTGTTGTAAAAAGTGATTTGCTGAATCTTGAGGCATTATCGAAATTAAAAGAGGCTATCCAAAAGGAAAATATTTTGTCCCCAATACTCTGGATAGATGCCAGAAATAAAGATGCCGTTGTATCAGTATTAAGTGTGTTATTAAAGCAAATCAGGAGGTAGTTATGAAGAATGGACTTCCTTTTCCATTGAAGTTTACAGTTAGCTCAGATAAGGATAAAAGTGCAAGTGTAGAAGGCCATCCTGAGCAAATAATAGAGCCTGAGGTCGTTCTTCAACCTCTTGATGAAAAGCAAGAGAAGATAAGTGATAACGACAAAAGTTTTGTAGATTCTGCTCTTAAAGAACAGATTGATAAGACATTGAATAATTATGTAAGTAAATTCCCAGATATACAGAACCTCGTGCTTTCAACAGTAGATGGTTTTGAAATATCTTCTGTGCTTGATCAGGGCGGTGAAGAGATTATTCGAAAAGTCTCAGCTATGTCGAGTTCTCTGCAATCTATAGGTTCAGCAATATTAAGAGAGATTGGTGCCCCAGGATATCAGTATCTATATCTGAATAATGGTAAACGCTCGGTATTTATCTATCTTATCTCTGGTAATCAACTGGATGTTGTTCTGATGGCCGTTTCAGGTGAGATTGATTCTTTGGGCCAGGCTCTTTGGATGATGCAAAAATTAGTTGATGAAGTTAAAGAGTTGATTCAATAACGGATAGTTAAGGATTTAATAAATGAATAGTGTATTAGTTTTCAGGCTCTCAATGGAATTAGTCGCCGCAGATATTATCTCCGAATATATTCCGTTAAAACCTGTGCTTGATAATCGTAATGAATTAATTCAGGACCAAATACAGACTTATATTTCTTTAGTTTCTGATAATCTAAGCACATGGCAGAAAATAGGAACTCAAAAGGGATATACTACAGCACAAACTGACCAATTGATTGAGTTTGCATTTTTATTAGTAAAGTCTGATATTGCATCAAACTTTATTGGTCATTCGCCTGTTCTTTGCGATCGTATGACTATGATTGTTGAGTCTGTTATAAAATACATGAATATACTCAATATACCGATGTCGACCTCGTTTGATGAACTTCCTGAAAAATCTGTATCTATTATTATGGAAAAGCCAAAAGTTATGGGGAGAAAAAATGTTAAAAGATTTCCCCGTAAAGGTAGGAAATGATGGTGATTACAGGCATTGGATATTCAATCATTATATGCACCATACTGTATGGTATTTATACTGATATCAAGGTCAGGAAAATATATAACAGCGTGCCGTTGATTATCATTGCTGTTAGTCTATTTTTGAATGTGTTTTCAGATATTAATGTATCTTATGTATCAGCATCTCTAATTCTGATAGTTGGATTTGTCTTAAGTGTGTTTAATATATGGGGGGCAGGTGATGCAAAACTATGTTTTGCTTTATCACTATCAATTCCCGGGGTGAATTTACCTGCATTCCTCTTATTGACCTCTGTTATTGGTGGAGTGATGGCTATCCTGATGCTAATTACTCCGCGCTTGTACGGAAAATATAAAACGCTACCTTATGGCATAGCAATAGGTTGTGGCTACTTCATGAACTTATTAACCTTTTAAGGAGGCTTGATTGCACACCTTAATGCGCATGATAAAAAAAATTAAAGGTGAAGACGGCGCGATCGCCGTTGAGCTGTCATTAGTCATTATTCCATTCCTTGTGTCTATATTATTTATCATAGAGTTGTGTCGTGTTATGTATTTGACATCGGCTTTAGATGTAGTGCTTGCTGAATCTGGACGATATATCTCGTTGGATAGTACTGTAACTGATCATTCAGAAGCATTCGAACAAAACATAAAAACAAGTGCACGCAATTGGCCTTTGCTCTACAGTGGGAGCGAAATATCCGTAACCGTTAAGCATTGTAAAAATATACCTGACCTGTTAAGAGATAGTTGTATTACGGGGGCGACTACTACAGACCATTTTTTGTCAGTATATTCATTTAAATATAATTATCATCCCGTTTTCTTTTTTTTTGGCACTGGTTTTTTTTCATCAATATTTGAACGGAATATAGTTTATGTACAAGAGCCCAACAGAGTATAAGCGTTTTTTTTGGCAGAAGAGCCAGGCAAGCGCCACGGTTGAGTTTGCTTTTGTATTTCCCATCATCGTTTTACTGGGCCTTATGCTGATTGATTTTACTTTTCATTTCTCAGCTGAAAGTAAACTTGCCAGATTAAGTAATTCTATGTCATCCATGTTGAGAGAACGCAGTACGTTATATGCCAATAACCTTGTTGTTGAGTCTGAAGATGTGAAAAATATTCAAAAAACGGTGGACTTATTACTTGGTTCCGATGCTTTAAAGGGCACTGTCAACGTCAGGGTGCAAACGGTTCATTTCTCTGATACCTCCACAAAAACGGGCAAAATTTTAGATGCCACGAAGTCGAGAGATATTTATGAGGCTGCCAATAGTGGCGCGGTGGCGCAACAAAATTGTAAAGGGGCATTTGATATTAATAGTGCTGAGGTTTACAAGATGTCACCGTGGATGCAGGAAACTGAAGATAAAGGAAAGTGGGCCCCGCTATATCAGGTCACATTATGTACAAAAGGAAGAAATAGTCTGTTTTTGAATGCGTTGTCCAGTACTGGCATTATTGCAGACACTATTTCAGTTAGTAACATTGTTATTCCAAGATAAGCATACAGGTGATAGTGATGAAAATGTATAATAAGTTTCATATTCGCCGCTTTATCCGGGGTGGTAACGCAGGTGTCTCAATAATGTTTGCTATCATTCTTCCTGTGCTGATTGCAACTTTTTCCTTAGGCATTGATGGTTCACGCTTTTTGATTAAAAGAGCACGTCTTGCAGATGCCTTATCTCAGGGAAGTTTTGCGGTAGCTTCCACAAATTCCAACCTCACCACTGAACCTGAAAAAATTGAAGGTAAAGAATTGGTGAAAAGTTATATTAATTATTATATTCCGAGCAAAGAACTCGACGAATCAACGCTTGCTGTCTCAGCTAATATTGATGTTGATCCGGATGATTCAACAAAAGTTAACTCTATTGAATATGTGGCTACTGCAAAAATAATTGCACACCCCATCATTGATGGAATCAGCAGGGCATTGCCTGGATTTAATAAAGATGTACCTATCATTGCTGATGAAAACAATGGCATTGTGCGTAAAACAATCGGTGAGGTAAATATTGAGAGCGATATCGCTTTCGCAGTCGATTTTTCTGGTTCTATGCTTGGACGGACACCCGATGGAAAGTTACGAATTCAGGTTTTACGGGACGTAGTTAATGATTTGTCATCCCAAATTGCTAATGAAAAGTCAAAGTCAAAAATTGCTATTGTTCCCTTTGATATTGGGATACCGGTCAAACTGGAAGAAAAAAATGAGGCTGGCGGTGATCGTATAGGATGTGCTACCCCCTATAAGTTTAAAAACAAGTATGATATTGATCATGCTTTCTGGGCTAATAAAAAAACAGACTGGACTTCTTCTGGGAATAATACATCTGGTCCAGATCGAGAAGACGTTATCAGAAGCTATCTTGATCTTAAACGTTATGAATATTATTCTAATTATATCAATGCAGCAGGAGTCAATTACAAAAAATTTTGCGCATCTAACACATCATATGATAGTTCTGTATCCTCAGGGAAACTACACTCTAATCCATTATCTTGTGAAGCTATTAAAGAAGTAAGTGCTGTCTCATCATCTAATTATATTGAAATACAAAATTATAGTCAGATAATGCAAGACTATTTCCATCCTTTGATAAATGATATGAAAAGTCAATCTTTTGCCAATGATACAACTATTGATTACGCTGGTACTGTAGATGAGTCTTTTTTATTCGATGAGAAAAAGGATAATAAATTTGAGAGACCTTTTGCCAGTTTTGACATGGGTAATCCCTTTAAACAAATATGCTTGACGGGATTTAATTTTGCAGGCGTAATTCCTGCATGGGGGCCAGATAAAAGTATCCCTCAAGGGTACCCCTATGGGCGTCCGGATAATTATTATTCTAGATACTTAAGTGAAGTGAGACAAAATGCATATGTTATAGGGTTATCATCTGATAAATCAGAGATTGATAAGTTTCAGTCAATGTGGCCAATGGATGGTGCTGGTACAGATATAGTTGCTGGACTGCTTTATTCTGCCCGAGAGGTGGCTAAGGGAGAAAACCCGCGGAAAATTATAATTGTTGTAACAGATGGTGAGGAATATGGTGAGCAGCAAACTGTTGCCTTTAAATTTCGAACGCCTGCAGTATGCCAAAAAATAATGGATGGTGTAAAAAACAACTCAAAAAATACTAAAGAAGTTAAAATCTATTTTGTCTCAATTGTAAATGACTTTCAAACTAGTTCAATAATATATGATTGGAAGAAGAACTGCGTTGGAGAAGATGGCGCCTTTGTTGCTACTGACTACTCTGCTCTGAAGGATGCGATAACCAGTATATTTAGTAATGAACCGGGTGGTTTAAAATTCATCAATAAATCAGACATGATCGTGCCTTAATAATTTAAGCGGCATCTTTTGTTTATGGGTATATAAATTGAGGGCTGCTTACGGCAATTATAATGATTTTAAAATTTTTGAGTCGAATATTTATCAAACAAGAAATTGCATCATCAAAAAGTGTTATAAAGGAGCCTGAATTTATGAACAAATTTGACAATGTTTTAGAACAATTGCGCCCTGATAGTTCAGTTAGTTATGTTGCATTTGTTGATATGAATAGTGGGATGAAACTGGCTTCTGTCGGTTTATTAAAAGATGGTGATGCGCTTATCGACTGTTCTATACGGGTGATGCGAGCAGAGCTTAAGACAATCAAACTATTAGAAGTTAACGATGATGTGCTGGATATACTCATTACGACTGATGACGAATATCAACTGTTGTATCCTTGCCGAGGGATGAAAGATATCTTCATTTACCTGGTAGCAAGCCGTGAGCGTGCAAATCTTGCTTTGCTTAAACGTAATATCTCTGATGTTGAGGCTAACCTAATCTCCATAATGTATACAGATGGCGACATTCAAAATCATGGTTTTAATGTTAAGTCGGCATTGGATGCGCATTGTCGCTGGCGTGATAAGTTAATTGCAATAATCAATGGCACCGATACTGTTACCAATCTTAATGAACTTGGGATGGATGATAGGTGTGAGTTAGGACAGTGGCTGCATACAGTTGGTCAAAACCAATATGGCAGTATGTCTGAATTTCAGGAACTAATGAAATTGCATCATGATTTCCATCGTTGTGTGCAGGAAGTTGTTGATATGTATATCGCTGAAGGTGTTGACGCTGCGAAATGCGAGTTGACGGGGAATTTCCAGAAAAGGTCTGCACTTGTACAGGAACAAATCGTCCATTTCTTTGACAGTATTTAATACTGTTGATTGAGTTAAGGGCGTTGTTCGCAGCGCCTGTTATTTCTATGAAATGGTAATCAGTTTTTAACTTCCGATTTGTTGCTGGCATGATACATGCTGTACAAATAAATTTATTGTAATTTTTTAAAGGGATTTATTATCCAGTTTCTGGTAGTGAAAAGGCTTTCAGTGAAGTATATGAAGGATTTTTCCATGTTTACATCTGAACTTCGTGACATTCTCCTTGATCATATTCGTTCCAGTGCCGTAACAAAATTCGCCCATGTACATTATACATCAGAGAAGAGTTTTCGCTTACGTGAAAGTATGTTGCATTCGGCATCGCACTGTAGGGAAGAGTCTCAATCGCTTACTCTTGTCCTAAACCGTCAGTATCGCCTTGTTAATCATCTTGCTAAAGATACCCAGCAAGATAATTACAGAACTGAACATAGCCAGTTATTAAAGCTGGCACGTGAGCAGTACCAACAAACGGGTTTTACTCAGGAGAATCTAAGTCGTGTTGCGTCGGGGTTGGCTCTTGCGGCGGACAAGTTATTATTTGCACTTCTTAAAGTACAGCACTATCAATGGCGTGACAGGTTGTATATCGCTTTGTTGACAGAGCAACATAATAATATTGTTTCTGATGAGCGAGAGTGCACCTTAGGGCTATGGATACATGGCGAAGGTCTCCGTCGTTTTCGTACGTTGCCTGGTTTTCGGGAACTCGACGCCTGTCATCACCTTGTTCATGAGACCAGTAATAATCTTTTCAGACGCAAGCTTAAAACGTTTACCCCTGAAGAACTGAAACGAGTATTGCATAATGTAGAAGAGGCTAGCCAACAACTCATTACTGCGCTGGATCGCCTTGATGAATGCACAAGTTTATTGTATCCACAGCCATAACGTTTGCATTACGTTAACTTTCGGCCAATTGAACTGAGTTTAATAAATTTACCGCAGAGTTCGATTATAAATTATTATGACCCCCAATATGTAACGTCAATATGTTCAAGGAGTTATCGTGCTTAGCAGCTATAATCTAAGTCAATTTGCTAGTAAAAAGGAGTAAAAATGAGCCGTGGTTTTTCAGGGATGATAATAACTTTTTTTATAGGTTCGCTGCTGATTTCTCTCCCTGCTTTGTCTCGGGATTGTTTTGATCGTGCTGGTAGGTATTATCGAATAGATCCCGATTTATTACGTGCTATTGCTTTCAGGGAGTCCTCCTGGCGGGGTAAAGCCATGAATATTGTATCATCAACCGAGTATGCGGTAGGAATGATGCAAATTCACTCACAAAATTTCTCTCATTTAGCAACGTTTGGTATTACACCTCAAAAACTCTATCATAACAGTTGTTTAAATATTTATACGGGTGCTTACTATCTTTCCATAGCTTTCAAACGCTGGGGATACTCATGGCAGGCTGTAGGCGCTTATAATGCTGGCTTCAAAATTAATGAGCAACAAAACTTAAAGAGAAAACAATACGCTTTAAGCGTGCAAAGTATATACAAAAAGCTTAAGCAAAGACGTCATTAAGGGATACTTTACTGTGTCATGGAAACCGACAAGTTAGTGATAAGTGTCCCCTGCAGGAATGGAATTAACAATGTAATTAGTTGATTTATATTTGTATTTTAATTTTTTCATTTTAATTCTATACATTTAGTTATACGTACAAGAAAAAATTTGTGTTTTTTATGGGCTGGGAAGTACTGTACCCAGCCCAGCCCAGCCCAGCCCAGCCCAGCCCAGCCCAGCCCAGCCCAGCCCAGCCCAGCCCAGCCCAGCCCAGCCCAGCCCAGCCCAGCCCAGCCCAGCCCAGCCCAGCCCAGCCCAGCCCAGCCCAGCCCAGCCCAGCCCAGCCCAACCCAACCCAACCCAACCCAACCCAACCCAATCCAATCCAATCCAATCCAATCCAATCCAATCCAACCAGCCTATCCTATGAATTTACAAATTGTTACATACTTTGTTCATCAAATTTCATCGTTATCAGCGATTAACAAGCATTGACAAAGGTTGTCACTCAGTAATATTCCCTAACATTCACCATTATTCACCATTATTCACCATTCAAATTATTTGAATAAGTTTGATAGTGTCATTCTTTACGTATTAATTCTTCTGTGCAAGTATATATACACCCAATAGAGACTAATTAAGTCTTAGTATAAATATCTAATGTGAAGGACATAGCCATGAGCTTATTGCCTCGGGAAAACGCACCCCAAAAAAGCTATAGACTTCTGAGAATATCAGAAGTGATTAATTTGACTGGCTTACCCAAGTCAACAATTTATCTAAAGATAAAGAATGATGAATTTCCTAACCAAGTTTCTATCGGTTCTCGTTCTGTTGCATGGGTGGAGCATGAAGTTAATGAATGGATAGAGAAGAATATTCTCAATAGAAAATTAAATTCCTAAACTGAGGTGGTAATTATATGGTTGACAATGTTTTTAAGAGAAAGCTGGCATCAATTAAGAACGAACATGTGTCGGTGTTAGACAGTTACAAAGTAAGCCCATTTAAAGAAACTCATAGCAACACAGCCTGTATTGTGCGTATTATCGAAATCTATTCACTGAATAAGCTGCGCACTAAAGGTGAAAAGCTGTATTCACTTACGGGGTTAACAGTACCTGATACGGAAGCTGTGTCGAATGAGATCAACCTGCTCCTGAGCCGTTATGCCCAGTTGTGTCGTCAGGAAGAGGAAGAGTTATCTTTCCGGCAGCGTGAAGTGACAAATGCGGAAGTTGCATGGAAAAGCACATTCTCAAAAAACGGCGTCAGTAGCATTGCTGAAGCCAAAGCGAATAAAACGGGGCATGCTGAACGAGCGGATGCTGAACGGTGTTACCATCTGGCTGTTTCCCGGCTGAATGAGCAACATAGCCGACTGAACACAATCAAGCTTTTACCGGGCGTTCTGGCCGATGAAGTTAACTACATCGGTAAGGGAGTTGAGAAGCGTTTACTGAACATATTTCCTCAATCCGGCCAGATCCCTGCTGATTTTATTTCTGTGTTTAATGACGGTGACGTTGTCCGTGATATTAAATTTATTACAGATGCACTCAAATCTTTGTCTGATTCTGTGAATGAAATTATTAGCCGTTGTAGCGTTCCAACTGATCGTTATGTATTAAATAACGGTGGAATGGCAATAGCTATGGCTTACAGGGAGTACTATCGAGCAGATAATTATGTATTACGTTCAGTCGTAAGTGACCGGGATTATGTTGAGCATGTAATGAAATACAATCGGGTTACTGAGTACAAAAATAAAATCTTTTCTTAAATACTATTAAAGGTGAAAAACTATGTATGCCTTCAAAACTGAAAGGCCGGACGCAGCACGTCGTTATCATAATAAAATCGTCACTGGCACTAACTATCAGGAGGAATCAAACAGACGCTTTGCATTAAGCAAACCCACTGAAAATATACTGCGTACCTCAATTCTGGAATCCGGGTGGCTTATTAAAAATATCACCCTACGTGATGTTAACGCCGTGTCAGGTAATGCCGTAAATATTGGTGCCAGTGAACTGCATACCGGACGTGTGGATGGTGGCCGTTTCCACAAAAAAATGGCAATCAATGGTACGGAGTTCTTTCTGACAGAGACGGATACCTGCGCCCGGATCAGCTATTCCGATATGTCTCATATTTACCATACCGGTGTGCCGGATGAGTTTGAGAAAGCGGTTGAGAGCTTTTTTGCCCAGGCATATGCGCTGGACATGCTGCGGATCGGTTTCAATGGTGTGTCGATTGCAAATACTACAAACCCGGAAATCAATAAAAAAGGCGAGGATGTCAATATTGGCTGGCATGCACTGGCGAAAACCTACGGGAACGGGAAGCAAATCATCTCTGAGCCTGTCACTCTGGGAGAGACTGGCACCTGGAAAAATATTGATTCTCTGGCCAACCATCTGATTACTGAGCTTATTGCTGAGCAGTTTCGTGAAGATCCCCGTCTGGTTGTACTGGTTGGGGCAGAGCTGGCAGCACATCAACGCCTGAAGTTATTTAATGCCGCAGACCGCCCGGCTGATGTGAATGCTGCACAGATGGCTACAAGTTCTGTTGCTGGCCGCTTTGCGTTTATTCCCCCGTTTATGCCGGGTAAGCGTCTGGCAGTAACGACGCTGGATAACCTGCATATTTACACCCAGGCGATAACACGCTGGTTTCGTGCTGAGTTTGATGATGAAAACAGTGAATACGTACATTCATACCTGCGCAATGAAGGCTATGCACTCGGTGAACCAGAACTGTACGCGGCAGTCGATGAGAGCGCCCTGACGTTTGCGGATTGACTTAGCGACAGAAAGACCCGCTCAGAGGCGGGTCTCGTTTACAGCATCAGGAAAAATGAAGAACTATTTTTAAGCAGAGGCTTAAGCATGCCAGCGTTAATTAATCCAGGCAATGATCAGTTTTCGGTTATAAATTTCTTGCCTCACCAGGAATGTGCGGGATATAGTTTAAAGGTTGCCGCAAAATCGGCAGCCGGGCGTAGGAACCCGTGTTATCTGAAGGCGATACTACACGCGCCAGGCGTGTTTTTTTGTGTCGCAGCTTTGACTCACCTAAAATTTATGGTGTGGTGGCTGATTGTATTTTTTTATTTTTTACGCCACATCATCAGTATTATGGTAGTCCAGGCGGGGCAGCTTTCGGGCTGGCCGGTATCCTTCAGAGCCGGTATTCCTACCCCCGTCTGGGCTACCACCCATGAGCGTAGGAACTCCGGTGGTAGCGTTACCCGCTATCTGAAGGAGGTTGCCATTATGGCTACAGTCCCTGCTTTATCTCACCCTGAATTTACCTTTGTCTTTCTGGCTGTCCACCGTACAGACCGTGATGCCCGTCCACGTCCTGTGCGTGTAATCGCAGACTGCGAGCATGCTGCACGCCTCAAACTTGCCACTGAATTTATCCTGAGCTTTGCTGCCCGTATCCCTGTGAAAAGCGCCGGGGAGGTGGTTGCATGAAATCCATGAATTTTCAGCAAGGCTGCATATTGAGTGAACTGGGTGAGAGTCGTCTGTTACGGGCGGCACTGGCCAGTGAATTTCTTGCAGAGGTCCTGTCCGTTCCCACAGTGAATGGAGCGAGAACTGTTTCAGCCGAAGGCGCTGCGGCTTTAGTGGCCTGTATTGCCGAACAACTGGATGGCGTTGTTAAGGAAACCAGCACAATTAAGGGAGAGATGCGCGATGAATAATAATCAAAATTTAAAGGCGCATGCTTTACGAACAGCGGTCTTACGGTACTACATTGCTGATGCATTCATTTCCTTAATGGAGCGTGTTCATAATGAACCTGTTTATATTGAAGATGGCGAACGAATAGAACTCACCCACGAAAAAGTGGTGAGCAATATTATTTACCATATTGAAATGCCGTGGGTGAATGAGTTTGGGGCTGATGCTGGTTGCATACTGGCCGCAGAGAAACTGGAAAAAATGCTTAAACCAGGCTTTATGTCAGAAAATATTCGCCTGTCAGTTTTTGGTGTCACAGAGATGCGTGAGGTTTACCGGGATATTATTTTCGGTGCACCTGATGGCGAACTACCCGAAGGTTTTGAATTTGTGAAGCCGGAAGGTCAGGAGGTGCTGCTGTGAAAACACAGTCTGTATCCACGATTTCCGGGGCTGCGATTGGGCGCTGGCCTTATATCCTGTCAGCATTAGGTATCAAAGTACCGTCCGCAGGACATCATGGTGCTTGCCCTGCCTGTGGTGGCAAAGATCGCTTCCGACTGGACGATAAAGCGGGGCGTGGGACGTGGTTTTGTAATCAGTGCGGTCATGGTGATGGTCTTGATCTGGTTCGTCTGGTGACAGGAAGAAAGATAAAAGAAGCCGCCGGGATGGTATCTGAGGCGCTTGCATTACCAGAAATACAGGAGAAGCCCGCTTTGCCAGCCAGGAAAAAGGCCGCAGGAAAAGAAACGGGTGCGGAGCGATATACCAGACTCAGACAGCAGTCCTGCAATGGTGAGCCGGTCTATCTGACAAAAAAGGGCTTACACGGGTATTCACTTCCCTTGCTGTCACAGCCTTTGAATCTGGCCGGAATAACATTTTCCTCCGGTTCATTACTGCTGCCGTTGACGGATATCTTCGGGAATATTACCGGTGGTCAGCTTATCAATCCTGACGGGGATAAAAGTCTGCTGCCAGGTAGCCAGCTGTCTGGCGCATTCATTGCCCTGACCGATATACCCGCTGAAACACCTGAACAGGTGATTATCACTGAGGGTTTTGCCACGGCGCTTACCGTCAGTCTGCTGACTGAAGGATGGATCGTGGCGGCTGTCGCTGCCACCAATTTACTGAAGGTGACGGAGCAGATCCGAAAACGCTGGCCGGAAACCCGGATCATTCTGGCCGGAGATAATGATCTGGCTGACGGGAAAGAAAACACCGGGCGTATTCAGGCAGAGAAAGCCGCCAAAGCGGTGGATGGCTGGGTAACGCTCCCTCCGGTACGCCATAAGGCTGACTGGGATGATTATCGGCAGGAAGTGGGGAAAGAACGGGCGAGAGATGCCTTTCGGGAAGAAATGACGCTGCATGGTAAAGGGCAGACCCGTTTACCAGAAGGGTTCCGGCTGACAAAAGAATATTTGTGGTACGACAAGCTGGTTAATAAGTCTGATGGCGATACGGAGATACGTAATATCAAAATTTCCAGTCCGTTGCGGGTGACGGCAATCACCAGTGATGCTGATGGGAGTAATTACGGGCGTTTGCTGGAATGGGAAGATACCAACGGAAACAGCCGTAAATGGGCAATGCCGATGGAGATGCTGGGTGGCAGCGGGGAAGAGCTGCGCCGCGTTCTGCTGGTTAACGGGCTTTCGTACATCAACATTAACGGCATGGCCAGAGCATTCCTGATGGAATATATCTCGCTGTGTAAACCGGACAGAAAAGTAACCTGTGTGAATAAAACGGGCTGGCACGGCGGGGTTTACGTTCTCCAGGATGAAGTGATAGGGCGCGAAGCCCAGTCAGTCATCTTACAAACGTCGAGTGTGCAGGGGCGTGATTTTCGTGTCAGCGGCACATCAGAGGACTGGCGTGAAAATATAGGCCGTTACTGCATAAATAATGCCCGTCTTGCCTTTGCGGTGAGTCTGGCATTTGCTGCCCCACTTCTGAAACTGGTTGGTATCGGCGGTGGAGGTTATCACCTCAAAGGGGAATCAACAGATGGTAAAACCACGACGATGAAAGTGGCTGCATCGGTATGTGGTGGAACAGATTTCTGGCATACGTGGAGGGCGACGGGGAATGCATTAGAAGGAACGGCGAGCCGCCGCAATGATGCCACGCTGATGCTGGATGAAATCCGGGAGGTTGACGGCAGGGAGGCGGGGAATATCGCTTATATGCTGGCTAACGGGCAGGGCAAAGCCAGAGCCAGAACAGATGGTTCGGTAAGGGAAACCAACCGCTGGAATCTGTTGTTTCTGTCCACCGGGGAACTGTCACTGGTGGAACATGCGGCAAGCGCCGGGGAACGTACGTATGCCGGGGTTGAGGTCAGAATGATCCAGATCCCAAGTGATTCAGGCAAATATGGCGTGTTTGAAGAACTTCATGGTTTCAGTAGCGGGAAAACCCTGGCTGAGCATCTTGAGCAGCACGTAGCGCATTATCATGGTGCACCATTCCGCGACTGGTTGCATTGTCTGACCGCTGATCTGCCGGAACTGACCAGTCAAGCGAAAGCCTTATTGAAAGAGTACACCCGAAGGCTGACGCCGGAAAATGCCGGGAATCAGGTTGGCCGGGCTGTTACCCGTTTTGCTCTGGTTGCGATGGCCGGGGAGCTGGCCACAAAAGCGGGCATCACAGGATGGCCGGAGGGAGAGGCCTTTCGTGCCGCTCAAAGTTGCCTGGCTGCATGGATGGCTGACCGGGGCCATACAGCTAATCAGGAAGATAAAGCGGCACTTGAACAGGTACGGGACTTCATGACGCGTAATCAGTTCAGTCGGTTTGCTGACTGGAATGACGACAGGAACCGGCCTGTTTCAATGATGGGATTCAGAAAAGTCGATAAAGGAGACAACGTGACCGAGCCGGTTGTGACGTTCTACGTGCTCCCGTCAGGCTGGAAGGAGATCTGTAAGGGATTTGACTCGCGTAAGGTGGCCAGGTTGTGTGTGGACGCGGGCTGGCTGAAACCCGGTGAAGATGGCCGGACGCAAAACAGCATTCGCCTGCCAGAAATAGGGCTTAAACGTGTGTACCAGTTCAATACACAGGTACTGGGAAGCGCCGAACCTGAGTAATCATCGCGTGAGTCTTATTTTTATGAGGTAACACTGGTAACAGAGGTAACACCCATTACTGATGCGGTTCTTCAGTGTTACCAGTCAAAAATACTGACTGGTAACACTGGTAACAAAAAATGGTGTGTTACCACGCGTTACCTCTTGATTATGCTAACTGGTAACAGATTAAATCCTTTTAAATCAATAGCGTTACACGTGTTACCAGTGTTACACGTTCAGAACAAGAGGTAGGGATCCAAATCCCTTCTTCTGGCGGGCAACAGTATAGGGCACAGAACGATGAAGATGATGAGAATGTACTGCCCCACATGTCAGGCAGTAGCGCGGATAGGTAAAACAAACAGGAAACACCCACAACTGTACGATGTGTACTGCTATTGCTCTAATGTGGAGTGCGGTCACTCGTTTGTGATGAATGTTGCTTTCTCCCATTCCGTTAGTCCAAGCGCGCTGAACGGGCAGGGAAGGGTTAAAGAGCTAATTGATGCAATTCCACCCGAGGAACGGGAAAAGGCTTTAAAGTTGCTGCTGGCTGCGCAAAAGAATGGGTAAAGTATGCGTCGGGAATGGCCGATCCGTTCCCGAAATCTGAACACAGGATTTCAGTTTATACGGACATAAAATTATTATTTTTCAGATTGTTATGTTTTTCATGTTTCACAAACCTTCATAAAATCACACACCTAAAATTAATTATCCATTTAATATCATAGGGTTGCGTATTCAGGTCATAGATACTACGGATAGTAAAACTGAAAAAAGCTGAAATTCTTTTCATTCTTTTCAGTTCCTGCCTCGCCGTGCATCCCCAGCACGGGCGCGGGCTGGCGGTATTGTTTGTAAAAAAACACAACTGAAAAATTTTAGTGATATGAAAACCGCAGGCGGGTGCGGTGTAGTGCGATTTTGTCAACATCACACTTTTTGTATTTAGGTCTAATAAAAACCACTATTAATAACTTAATGGAATTTAAAATTTATTTTTATTCCTTTTTGTTGTGTGTGAGGTGTCTTTGATATTCGCAAAAAAAACAATTGTTTGGTATAAATATCTAAAGTTAGGGATAGTTCATGCGAAAGCATGTGTAAGTGTAGAGTAATTAATAGGCTACTTGCTTAATAAATCATATTGAGGGACTCATGAAAACTTTAACTGAGAATCAAAAATTACAGCATCCTAAAAGGATTTCTGCTGTTGTAATAAAAAAACTATTTGGTCTATATGATTATACTCTTCCTGGAGATAGTATCTTTGCCAATATAGCAGTACTTTATGGAGAAAATGGAGTAGGCAAAAGCACTATTTTGAGAATGGTTTTTCATCTTTTGTCAGGGACTAAAAATCAATCGAGTTCTCACTTGCGGAGTTTATATAATATTCGGTTTGAAAAAATTACTGTTCTTATTGGTAATGATGTTGAGGTGAGCGCCACACAACTTAAGAAAAGTAATAGTAAAGTAATGAAATTAAGTATTCAGGTTGGTGGCCGTAGTTTTGAATGGGATTACTCTCCGCACGAAAGTCGTATTATAAGGTTTGATGAGTCTGATATTTTTGACGAGTACTATACTTCAATGGATTATAATAGTTTGGAAGTGGGTATGGAAAGTTATGATTTATCAGAAATAAAACTTAATAAAATTAGAGATAAACAATTTAAAAATAGACTTGGATATTATTCGACGTTACGAAAAGTAGTGCCTGAGGTTTTTCTGCTTAACGCAGATCGTAGATTAGATGGTGATTCAATCGCAGATCCTGCTGATGAAGTACAACTCCGCAGAATGGTTAATAATAAAGAGCCTCGAAGTATATATGGCTTAGTATCCCGTAGTCGTGAAATTGCATTAGCTCAAGCGCTGAACTCCGCTCATAAGTGGATATCTACAAAAGTAGTTGAGGGGAATAATTTAGGTGCAGAGAATGTACACTCTGTTTATATTAATGTTCTAAAACATCTTTCGACGTCAAGTCAGGTGTTTGATTTATCGGATGATAAAAATACTAAGGAGGGACTACTAAAGCGCTTAGAGGAGATTGATCTTCTTACAAAGAATTTATCAAAATATGAACTCGCTACTATATTAGATACGCAGTCTTTTTTTACAGCTCTGTCGGATGAGACAAAATCATATTATCATGTGTCTGTTGAACTCTTAAGTCCTTATATTGATAGCCTCGAAAGTAGGCTTAATGCATTAATACCTATTTACAATATTATCCATAAGTTCGTTACAACTATAAACGAAATGTTGACAGATAAAACTATAAGCTATAATTTAAAGACTGGGTTTTATATAAATAGCTCTCTTGGTGAAAAATTAGAACCAAGCTATTTGTCTTCAGGTGAGCAACAGTTACTTCTTTTATTTTTATATGTATTGGTTGCACGTGACTCAAAAAGTCTTTTCATGATTGATGAACCGGAAATATCTCTTAATATTAAGTGGCAACGTAATCTAATTAAAGCACTTGTTGATATTACTGACGGCGAAAGCACACAATTTATTTTTGCATCTCATTCAATGGAAATACTATCGGTTCATTTAGATAAAGTTATTAGATTGGAGCACTGAAATGAATGGGTTGCCAAGGAAGAAAATAACTGAACTGATCGCTAGGTATACTTTGGAACCAAATATAAAAGATATTTACGTTGAAGGTGACTTTGATAGGGATATAGTGAAGTATTGGTTTTCAGTAAATAAAATTGCTGAGCCTGTTGTTTTCCCAATAAAGATAGTAGATATTCCAGATGATTGCCTTGAAAAATACAGTATGACGAGTGGGAATAAACAGCGTGTGATTGCATTATCTCGTGAGTTATCCTTATGTAAAGGACGTGGATATATTTGTCTTGTTGATCTTGACTATGATGAAATTAATAAAGTTGAGTGGGGCGAAAGTTACGGCTTACAAAAAACAGATTATTGTTCTTTGGAGTTATATTATTATGAACCAGAACTTTTGTTAAAAGTAATGATGGTTTGTGGTGTGGATATCCAAAATCAAAATTTATTCTTAACTTCATTTGAATCTGTTTTGCGAAAGATATTTTCTATTAGAGCTGCACTGGAAAGATTAAAATGGAATATTTCTTGGGTGGATGTGGAAAAAAATCTAAGTGTCAATGGTGAATCTATTCATTTTGATTCCACTTCATTTATATCAAAAATTCTAATGAATGGTGGAAAGTTAAATAACATTGCAGAATTTAATAAAGTATTGTTACAGATTGAATCTGAACTAAATACAGATGCACGAATGAGTATTCGTGGCCATGACTTTACTTCTATGATTGCTTTTGTAGCAAAAAAATTAAAGGGTAAAAAGGAATTCTATTCCGATAGTGCTGTAGAACGATTATTTATAATGGAGCATGAAATGATAGATGCACTTATTAATAGATTGATTAACTCTTTCCCCTAATAGGAATTAAATTATCACTATACCATTGCAGCATAGACTTGCGACCTAAAATATATTGCGCATGATTGTAAATTCCTCGTATAGAGTTCTTATCAACATGCGCAAGTTGCATTTCAATCCAGGCGCTTTCAAAACCATGTTCATGTAAAATAGTACTCATGGTATGCCTGAAGCCGTGACCCGTTAACCGACCATGATAGCCCAATAGTTTTATCACTTTGTTTATACTGGCTTCGCTCATTGGTTTCCTGACGTCGTTTCGTCCAGGGAAAACGAGGCTGTAGTTCCCAGTTATTTCTTGCAGCTTTTTCAGGATGCTGACCGCCTGAGTGGATAACGGAACCAGATGGGGGCGGCGTTTCTTCATCCGTTCTTTGGGGATCTCCCATAAGGCATTATCTAAATCAAACTCAGTCCATTCCGCTGCACGTAGTTCAATTGTTCGCACGCCTGTTAGCATCAATAGCTGCGTGGCGTATTTGGTGACTAAACTGCCCTGATAGTTATCCAGAGCATTGACGAACTCGGGCAACTCGCTTTCAGTCAGGAACGGGAAGTGTTGAGTTTTAGGTTTGTTGAGTGCGATAGCTAAATCGGGTGCAAAATTATACTTTGCTCTACCAGTGGCAACAGCATAACGAAGCACTTCACCACAACGGCGGCGGATCTTGCTGGTTTGCTCTAGCGCACCTCTTTTCTCAATTTTTTGCAGGACGGTGAGCAGCTCTAGTGGTTCAATCTGCTCAATTGGGCGTTGTCCGATGAAAGGGAAAATATCCTTTTCCATGCAGTTGAGAACCTCTTTTGCATACCCCTCTGACCAGGTGGTTTTTTTCGATGAGTGCCATTCTCTGGCCACAGACTCAAAGCTGTTCTCATGCGCGAACTGTAAAGCTATTTTATTTGCTTTTCTGGCTTCACTTGGGTTGATCCCTTTAGCTAACATCGAACGCGCCTCATCACGTTTAGCACGTGCTTGTGCCAATGACACATCGCCATATACGCCGAAGGAGATCATCTTAGGTTTACCTGCAAAGCGATAGCGGAAACGCCAGCCTTTGCTGCCCGCGGTGTCGATGAGGAGTGATAGTCCCATACCATCGTTAAGTGTATAGGGTTTGTCCTTCGGTTTTGCTCGTTTTATTTGGATGTCAGATAGCAGCATGTGTATAGAAAAAAGATCGAACTCAGTTATACACAATGTTATACGCAAAAATGTATAGATTCCATTAGAAATAATGGCACTTTTCTGGACAAGTAAAAGGAGATGAGAACAGTAGAAACAGTGAGTTATGGAATTAATTGGACTTAGTGAGAAGTGTTCATGGTGTCCCCTGCAGGAATCGAACCTGCAACTAGCCCTTAGGAGGGGCTCGTTATATCCATTTAACTAAGGGGACGAAGCGGCACGAGTATAGCGTTTTTTACCCACGACGGTAAGCCTCGGGCCGCCCAACTGCTCAAACAGTCACCATTCAGGCCTGTTTTTTTGGGTTTTTCTGCTCTTGCTCATCCCGCTTTGCTTGCAATCTGGCTTCTTCCTTGCGCTTGTTGCTCATATCATTACGGATCTGTGCGTGGCTCATCAGCGCGAAGATAAACGTCCCGCCGCAGATATTCCCTGCGAGTGTGGGTAGCGCAAAGGGCCAGAGGAAATCACTCCAGTGCAGCGTGCCGTTAAAGACCAGATAGAGAATTTCCACTGAGCCGACGACGATGTGCGTGGTGTCCCCCAGCGCAATCAGCCAGGTCATTAGAATAATAACCACAATTTTTGCTGCACCGGCGGCGGGAAACATCCATACCATCGTGGCAATCAACCAGCCAGAAATGATGGCGTTGGAAAACATCTCCATCGGCGTATTTTTCATCACATCCATGCCGATTTTGACAAAAGCATCGCGAGTCTCTTCATCAAAAATCGGCATATGTTCAAACGCCCATGCAGCGACCCCGGTGCCAATGATATTACCCAGCAGCACCACGCTCCACAGGCGCATCAACAGACCAAAATTTCCAAGGGTAGGGTTTTGCATAACCGGGAGCACGGCGGTGACGGTATTTTCGGTAAAGAGCTGTTGGCGGGCCATGATGACAATAATAAAGCCGAAGGTATAACCAAGATTTTCCAGTAAAAATCCTCCAGGCACACCTTCAAGCTGCACATGAAAAATCCCCTTAGCCAGTAGCGAGGCTCCCATTGACAGTCCGGCAGCGATGGCTGACCACAGTAGAGCCATTGCGTCGCGTTCCATCTCTTTCTCCCCATCCTGACGGATATGTTCATGGATCGCCATGGCGCGGGAGGGGAGTCGGTCCTCATCGACCTCAATCTTTTTACCTTCTAACTTTTCATCACTTTCGACCTGAAGTTCGTCGCTGTGTCGATCAATTTTTTCTTTTTCAATGTCATTCATAACCGAATCCTGAATTAGCACGTATTGCTAAAGCGTAGCGGCTTTTATGCGAAAATCAGCGGGAGAAAGTCTGAGATAGCAAAAATGGTAACGTTTGTTTTTATCGGCTTAGTTAAAATAGCAACACCGCGCGGTGTGCATTACCAGGCTATGATCAAATCAGTAAGACCGGGTATATAGACATCGTTTGACGTGCTGTTACAATCGCTCACATCTAAACAGGCGGATACGTCATTGTTCCGTCATGGATGGCAATCAGCGATAGCCATAATACACAGGGAGACACTTATGAAGCTTCGCCTGTCGGCGCTTGCGCTGGGAACCACACTGTTGGTGGGGTGTGCGAGCTCCGGTAATGAACAACAAGGGCGTTCGGACCCATTTGAAGGGTTCAACCGCACCATGTACAACTTCAACTTTAATGTATTGGATCCCTATGTTGTTCGACCGGTAGCAGTAGCATGGCGTGATTATGTTCCGCAGCCGGCACGTAACGGTTTGAGCAACTTTACTGGCAACCTTGAAGAACCGGCCGTGATGGTCAACTACTTCCTGCAAGGTGACCCTTATCAAGGGATGGTCCATTTTACCCGTTTCTTCCTCAACACCCTGTTAGGTATGGGCGGATTTATCGATGTGGCGGGTATGGCAAATCCGAAGTTGCAACGCGTTGAGCCACACCGTTTTGGTAGTACGTTAGGCCACTATGACGTGGGTTACGGACCGTATATGCAGCTTCCGTTCTACGGCAGCTTTACGCTACGTGATGATGGTGGTGATATGGTGGATACGCTGTATCCAGTACTCTCCTGGCTCACCTGGCCGTTGTCGATAGGTAAGTGGACGGTTGAAGGTATTGAAACCCGCGCGCAGTTGCTTGATTCCGACGGTCTGCTGCGTCAGTCTTCCGATCCTTACATTATGGTGCGTGAAGCTTACTTCCAGCGTCATGACTTTATTGCGAACGGCGGGAAACTCAAACCAGAAGAAAATCCGAACGCGCAAGCAATTCAGGATGAATTAAAAGAGATCGATTCCGAGTAAGGAAAGATGAAAAGAAAAAGGTGAGCTAAAAAGCTCACCTTTTTTATATCTGAAGAAAATCAGAATGCGTAGTTGAAGTTGGTACCGAACAGCCAGGCTTTACCTTCAGAATCGAAAGTATATGGGCCTTCTTTTACGGTCACTTTCTGGCCGTGCATATAAGAAACGCCAACGTCAATAGACGCGTCATCATTGAATGCGTAAGTCGTACCCGCACTCAGCCACAGACGATCCTGGTCCGGAATGGATATGGAACGCTTGCTTGCAGGAACCGGGCTATCGTCATAGGCAATACCGGTACGGAAGGTCCAGCTTTTATCCATGTAGTAAGTGGTACCCAGCGCGATGCGGTAAGAATCTTTGAAGCCTTCTTCTTTATAGAACAGCGTCTTCCCGTTGGTGCCGGTTGCTTTCAGCTCCTGGAACTGACTCCAGCTGGTGTAAGCCATGCTGTAGTGAATAGCCCACTGTGGAGCGATGCGGTTGTAACCCGACAGTTCCCACATTTCCGGCAGGTTAAGCGTCAAAGAACCCGGGACGGTGGCATTGGTTGTTCCCCAAGGGAACGCCGTGCCTGCACCAGGTAACACGTTTGCCTGGGTGCGGATGCCGCTCTTGTAATCGCCATCGAAGTCGATTTTGACTTCGGAACGATACGTTAAACCGTAGCGGTTATTTTTATCCAGCTCGTACAAAATACCGGCGTTCCAGCCATAACCCCATTCATCACCTTTCAGGCTGGCGATTTTCTGGCTGACTTTTGGCAATGCAGCCGTTTGTTCGCCGGAATAACGCTCAATTTTTGCATCGGCATAGACGGCATTAAAACCGACACCAAAGCTCCAGCTATCATTCAGACGGTAAGCACCACTCAGGTTCAGGTTGACCGTTTTAAGATCGGTCTTCCCGCCGTATTCGCCGACGATGTAACTATCGTTAAATTCAGTTGCCAGGCCATAGTTTGACGTGACAGACGCCCCCCAACCAAACTGTTCGTTGATAGGCATCACGAAGTGAGCATTAGGAACCCACGCCGTAGGCGCGATGTTGTCCGCATCGGTGCTGCGTCCGGTGTATGGCGATTTACCGGAAATATTAACGTCTGGATCGATATACACCGCACCCGCAGAAAAAGTAGGGCGATCGAACATCATAATCAGCGCCGGGTTGCGACTGGCGTTGCCTGCATCATCTGCAATAGCGCCTTCACCCGAATATGCCCGGCCAAGGCCAGAGGAAGAAAATTCGTTTAACTGAAAGCCTGCAGACCAGGCCTGTGTGGAGATAATTGCCACTGCGACTGCGAGAGCAGACTTTGTAAACAGGGTTTTCTGGCTCATGACCATAACCTCATAGATTTATTTTTATACAAACAATGTTACATACCGTAACAGGAGCGCGAAGTGTAGGGTCTGAGGTACGACTTAGAAATCAGACCAGTGCCGAGAGTATAGGTCTGACCAGCTGAAATGTTGCAAGTATGTTTATAAATATTTTCAATTCTGATCTCTGAAACGCGATCCAGCTGGCAAAATTGCGGGTATACGCACTCACCTGTTTGGGTGATTTTTGTTTTAGATCATTTTTAAGTGTGATTTCGGTCACTTATCGCATTTCATACAATTAACGACTGGAGAGGCGAATAATGGGAGCGTAAAATATCCCCATCGTTTATCTGGCACCTCAGGTGCGAATACAGAGGAAATCTACAATGAGTAAATGCAGTGCTGATGAAACCCCGGTTTGCTGCTGTATGGATGTTGGTACCATCATGGACAACTCCGATTGCACCGCGTCATACAGCCGTGTGTTCGCGAATCGCGCAGAGGCAGAAGAAACGCTGGCCGCTCTGACTGAGAAGGCACGTGGCGTGGAATCTGAGCCTTGCCAAATCACCTCGACCTTTACTGAAGAATCAGAAGGTGTGCGTCTGGATATCGACTTTGTTTTTGCCTGTGAAGCTGAAACATTGATCTTCCAGCTGGGCCTGCGTTAATCCCTTCTGTAAAAGCCCTTGCTACCCGGTAGCAAGGGCTTTTTTGTCACTGTCAGTGATTATTCACTGTGTCTTAGCTCCCACTTTCTTTTCTCCCTGCTTGGCTAAATGTAAAAAATTAGTTAAGACTGTGATCAGGTCAGACCACTTATTTTTTATTTTTACAGGGGAGTGTTATGAGTCAGGCTTTACCGCTGGTTACCCGCCAGGGCGATCGCATCGCCATTGTAAGCGGATTGCGTACGCCGTTTGCCCGCCAGGCAACTGCGTTTCATGGCATTCCCGCCGTAGATTTGGGGAAAATGGTCGTTGGCGAACTGCTGGCGCGTAGCGAAATTCCTGCAGATGTGATTGAGCAACTGGTTTTTGGTCAGGTGGTGCAAATGCCTGAAGCGCCGAATATCGCTCGTGAAATCGTACTGGGAACCGGGATGAATGTGCACACGGATGCCTACAGTGTAAGCCGGGCCTGTGCTACAAGTTTCCAGGCGGTGGCGAATGTTGCGGAAAGCCTGATGGCAGGAACTATTCGCGCAGGAATTGCCGGTGGTGCGGACTCCTCGTCAGTTCTGCCTATTGGTGTCAGTAAAAAGCTGGCGCGGGTGCTGGTGGATGTCAATAAAGCGCGCACTACCGGTCAGCGTCTTAAACTTTTCTCCCGACTGCGCTTACGTGACCTGATGCCCGTACCGCCAGCTGTCGCCGAATATTCCACCGGTTTACGCATGGGGGATACGGCCGAGCAAATGGCCAAAACTTATGGTATTACGCGAGAGCAACAGGATGCCCTCGCGCACCGTTCTCATCAGCGCGCCGCTCAGGCATGGGCTGAAGGTAAACTGACAGATGAGGTGATGACCACCTACGCACCACCTTTCAAAGATCCTTTTTCAGAAGATAACAATATTCGTGGTAACTCTACGTTGGCTGATTACGCCAAACTGCGTCCGGCATTTGACCGAAAACACGGCACCGTTACTGCGGCGAACAGCACCCCACTAACGGATGGCGCCGCCGCCGTGATTATGATGACAGAGTCACGCGCGAAAGAACTGGGGCTGGTGCCGCTGGGATACCTGCGTAGTTTTGCCTTCACCGCCATCGATGTCTGGCAGGACATGCTGCTGGGACCTGCGTGGTCAACGCCGCTTGCCCTGGAGAGAGCGGGTCTGACGATGGCCGATTTAACTCTGATCGATATGCATGAAGCCTTTGCCGCACAAACGCTGGCGAATCTTCAACTGCTGGGCAGCGAACGTTTTGCCCGCGAAGTGCTGGGCAGAGCGCACGCCACTGGCGAGGTCGATGACAGCAAATTTAACGTGTTGGGCGGCTCTATTGCCTATGGACACCCCTTTGCCGCCACCGGGGCGCGCATGATCACCCAAACCCTTCATGAGTTACGACGTCGTGGCGGTGGTTTCGGTTTAGTGACTGCCTGTGCGGCAGGTGGTCTGGGCGCGGCAATGGTTCTGGAGGCGGAATAATGGAAATGACATCGGCTTTTACACTAAACGTACGTCTGGATAACGTTGCTGTTGTCACCATTGATGTACCCGGCGAGAAGATGAATACCCTGAAGGCGGAGTTTGCCTCTCAGGTGCGGGCTATTCTGAAACAAATTCGTGATAACAAAGCATTGCGCGGCGTGGTGTTTATTTCGGCGAAACCGGATAATTTTATCGCCGGGGCGGATATTAACATGATCGGCAACTGCCGCAGTGCGCAGGAAGCTGAAACCCTGGCGCGTCAGGGACAGCAGATTATGGCGGAAATTAATGCGTTGCCGATCCCGGTTATCGCCGCTATTCACGGAGCCTGCCTGGGCGGTGGCCTGGAGATGGCGCTGGCGTGCCACAACCGTATTTGTACCGATGATACTAAAACCGTTCTGGGGTTACCGGAAGTACAGCTTGGTCTGCTACCCGGTTCCGGTGGTACGCAGCGGTTACCGCGCCTGATTGGCGTCAGTACCGCGTTGGATATGATCCTCACAGGAAAGCAATTACGCGCTAAACAGGCGCTGAAAGTAGGGCTGGTGGACGAAGTTGTGCCGCAGACTATTTTACTGGAAGCGGCTGTAGAACTGGCCAAAAAAGACAGTCCCGCACATCGAGCGTTGCCAGTGCGTGAGCGTGTGTTAGCGGGCCCGCTGGGGCGCGCGCTTTTGTTCCGTATGGTCAGTAAAAAGACGGCGCAAAAAACGCATGGCAACTACCCAGCGACGGAGCGAATCCTTGAGGTGATTGAAACCGGTTTGGCGCAAGGTAGCAGTAGCGGCTATGACGCAGAAGCTCGTGCATTTGGCGAACTGGCGATGACATCTCAGTCGCAGGCATTGCGGCACATCTTTTTTGCCAACACTGACGTGAAAAAGGATCCGGGAAGCGATGCGAAGCCTGGTCCGCTGAACAGCGTTGGCATTTTGGGCGGCGGTCTGATGGGGGGCGGTATTGCCTATGTGACGGCCTGTAAAGGGGGCTTGCCAGTACGTATTAAAGATATAAACGCTAAGGGAATCAACCACGCACTGAAGTACAGCTGGGATCAGCTTGAAACGAAGGTTCGTCGCCGTCATATCAAAGCCAGCGAGCGTGATAAACAACTGGCACTGATTTCGGGATCGACCGATTACCGCGGCTTTGCGCATCGTGACCTGGTTATTGAAGCCGTGTTTGAAGATCTGGCGTTAAAACAACAGATGGTGGCGGAAGTTGAGCAAAATTGCGCGTCTCACACCATTTTTGCGTCTAACACCTCGTCTTTACCAATTGGTGATATTGCGGCGAACGCTGCCAGACCTGAACAAGTGATTGGTTTGCACTTTTTTAGTCCAGTGGAAAAAATGCCGTTGGTCGAGGTGATCCCACATGCCACAACGTCTGATCAGACGATTGCAACCACCGTTAAATTGGCGAAAAAACAGGGTAAAACGCCGATAGTGGTCAGAGATAAAGCCGGGTTTTATGTTAACCGCATTTTAGCGCCTTACATTAACGAAGCGATTCGCCTGTTGACCGAAGGTGAGCGGGTTGAAACCATCGACGCCGCGCTGGTTAAATTTGGTTTTCCGGTCGGGCCAATCCAACTTTTGGATGAGGTCGGAATTGATACGGGCACTAAAATTATACCAGTGCTTGAAGCCGCCTATGGAGAACGCTTTAGCGCGCCTGCAAATGTTGTTGCTTCAATTTTGAATGACGATCGCAAAGGTAGAAAAAATGGTCGAGGTTTCTATCTTTATGGTGCGAAAGGGCGTAAAAGCAAAAAACAGGTCGACCCTGCAATTTATACGCTTATTGGCGTCCAGAGCCAGGGCCGACTGACCGCCGTGCAGATTGCAGAGCGGTGCGTCATGTTAATGCTTAACGAAGCAGCACGCTGTTTCGACGAGAAAATTATTCGCAGCGCGCGTGATGGCGACATCGGCGCTGTATTTGGCATTGGTTTTCCACCATTCCTCGGTGGCCCGTTCCGGTATATGGATTCTCTGAGCGCGGGTGAAGTGGTTGCGGCGCTGCAACGACTGACCACGCAGTACGGCTCGCGGTTTACACCTTGTGAGCAGTTATTGCTGATGGCGGAACGTGGTGAAAAATTCTGGAGCGTTAGGGAAACTGACCTGAATTCATGAGGTCAAAAGTAGGATGAATCCGCACTGAGTGTAAGGGTTGAGCTCAAAATGTAAACAGAGATTGACTATACTTACGCCGTTGAGGTAAAAAACAGCGTTTCATTCGGTGAATGGATAAGGCACAATGCCGGCCACCACATCGTTACCACCGCCAATAGGGGCTGTGATTAAAGGTGTTGGTGATTCTGGTTAACAAAAGCGGTGCAATATGCAAGTTTTTATCATGCGTCACGGCGACGCGGCCCTCGATGCCGCCAGTGATTCGGTTCGTCCCTTAACCTCCAGTGGTTGTGACGAATCTCGCCTGATGGCGAACTGGCTGAAAGGTCAAAAAGTGGATATCGAACGTGTTCTGGTGAGCCCGTTCCTACGAGCCGAACAAACGCTGGATGTGGTGGGGGAATGTATGAACCTGCCAACCGGTGTGGATGTTTTGCCGGAGCTGACTCCGTGCGGCGATGTCGGTCTGGTCAGCGCCTATTTACAGGCTCTGGCCAATGAGGGTATCGCCACGGCGCTGGTTATCTCTCACTTGCCTTTAGTGGGGTACCTGGTATCTGAGCTGTGCCCTGGCGAAACTCCACCGATGTTTACCACATCAGCGATTGCCAGCGTTACGCTTGATGAGAGCGGGAAGGGGACATTCAACTGGCAGATGAGCCCGTGTAACCTGAAAATGGCAAAAGCAATTTAATAAAGATTGGATTCTGACAAGGCGCACAGCCGCTATCCGGAAAATTAAAGAGCCGCAAACGCGGCTCTTTCTGTTTGCCTGCATCAGGGAAGTTCGGGCGGCAGCCACTCTTCCACTTCAATCAGCACCAACAGCGCGGCGTCACCACCGTACTCTTTTGGTGCCTGATGAAAGGCCATCACATGCGGATGCTGTGCCAGCCAGAGCGGCGTTTGCTGCTTAAGAATATGCTTTCCGTGGCCGTGCATCACGCAGGCGCAAAACACATGCTCACGACGGCAGGCGGCAATCAGCGCGCCTAACTCCTGTTTCGCCTGCTGCTGGGTCAGCCCGTGCAGATCGAGAAACAGCTCCGGGGAGTAATCGCCACGGCGCATTTTCTTCAGTTCGAAATGGCTGACGTCGGCACGCAGATATCTTACCGGGCCGTCCGTATTCAACAGTGGCTGAAACTCGTCTGAGAAATAGTGGCTGGCATCCGCCTGCTCCTGCAGCAGCTTTTTAACCGGAACCTCGGTCATTTTTTTACGTGGAGGCCGGTGAACAATGGTGTCCTGTTTAATTTTACGCGTGCCGGTCATCAGCTGGCGAAACAGCGTCTGATCCTCCTCGCTGAGCGATGTTTTCTTTTTCATTCGAGCATCTCATCTTTTATTTTCCCTTAGTTTAACCCGACTCGGCAGGCATCCGATCGCTTAAAACGCAATTTTCGCGCTCAGGCTCCGCGTGAATGCTGATTTATCGCCGCCTTCGTGGCAAACTAGCCGCCGAAATTAATACGAGCATGCCCTGGAGAAATACGTGGATAAAATTTTCGTCGATGAAGCCGTGAGTGAACTGCATACCATTCAGGACATGTTGCGTTGGGCGGTCAGCCGTTTTAGCGCGGCGAATATCTGGTATGGCCATGGCACGGATAACCCATGGGACGAGGCCGTACAGCTGGTGCTGCCGTCGCTTTATTTGCCGCTGGATATTCCAGAAGATATGCGCACTGCGCGTCTGACCTCCAGCGAGCGCCATCGTATTGTTGAGCGCGTGATTCGCCGCGTCAACGAGCGCATTCCGGTGGCTTATCTCACCAACAAAGCCTGGTTCTGCGGGCATGAATTTTATGTTGATGAACGTGTGCTGGTTCCACGTTCACCGATCGGCGAGCTTATCAATAACCGCTTTGCTGGCCTGATTAATGAGCAGCCCCAGCATATCCTCGATATGTGTACCGGCAGCGGCTGTATTGCCATTGCCTGCGCCTATGCCTTCCCGGAAGCCGAAGTCGATGCCGTGGACATTTCCACTGATGCGCTGGCGGTGACTGAGCAAAATATTGAAGAGCACGGCCTGATCCATCACGTAACGCCGATCCGTTCCGATCTGTTCCGCGATCTGCTGAAGGTTCAGTATGACCTGATAGTGACCAATCCACCGTATGTCGATGCAGAAGATATGTCCGATCTGCCAAACGAATACCGCCATGAGCCTGAATTGGGACTGGCGTCCGGTAGCGATGGGCTGAAACTTACCCGCCGCATTCTGGGTAACGCCCCGGACTACCTGTCAGATAACGGTATTCTGATTTGTGAAGTCGGAAACAGCATGGTACATCTGATAGAGCAATATCCGGATGTACCGTTCACCTGGCTGGAGTTCGACAACGGCGGTGACGGCGTATTCATGCTGACCAAAGAGCAGTTAGTTGCTGCTCGTGAGCACTTCAGCATTTATAAAGACTAATTACACGCGCACGCACATACACAACACGCATAACGGAGCCGTGATGGCAGGAAACACAATTGGGCAACTCTTTCGCGTAACCACCTTCGGCGAATCACACGGGCTGGCGCTCGGTTGTATTGTCGATGGTGTTCCGCCGGGCATTTCTCTGACAGAAGCTGACCTGCAGCACGATCTCGACAGACGTCGTCCAGGTACTTCGCGTTACACTACGCAGCGCCGTGAGCCGGATCAGGTGAAAATCCTCTCCGGCGTGTTCGAGGGCGTTACCACCGGCACCAGCATTGGCTTGCTGATTGAAAATACCGATCAACGTTCACAGGATTACGGCGCGATCAAAGATGTTTTCCGTCCGGGTCATGCCGACTATACCTATGAACAGAAATATGGTTTGCGCGACTACCGTGGTGGTGGGCGTTCATCCGCACGTGAAACGGCGATGCGCGTGGCGGCCGGAGCGATTGCCAAAAAGTATCTGGCAGAAAAATTCGGCGTTGAAATTCGCGGCTGTCTGACGCAGATGGGCGATATTCCGCTGGAGATCAAAGACTGGTCTCAGGTGGAACTTAACCCGTTCTTTTGTCCGGACCCGGATAAACTCGACGCGCTGGACGAACTGATGCGCGGACTGAAGAAAGAGGGCGACTCCATCGGTGCGAAAGTGACCGTTGTTGCAAGCGGCGTACCTGCGGGTCTTGGCGAACCTGTATTCGACCGTCTGGATGCGGATATCGCCCATGCGCTGATGAGTATTAACGCTGTTAAGGGCGTTGAGATTGGCGACGGATTTGACGTTGTTGCACTGCGCGGCAGTCAGAACCGCGATGAAATCACCAAAGAGGGTTTCCAGAGCAACCATGCGGGCGGCATTCTGGGCGGGATCAGCAGTGGGCAACAAATCATTGCTCATATGGCACTGAAACCGACGTCCAGTATTACCGTTCCTGGACGCACCATTAATCGCTTTGGTGAAGAAGTCGACATGATCACTAAAGGTCGTCACGATCCGTGTGTTGGGATCCGCGCAGTGCCGATCGCTGAAGCAATGCTGGCGATCGTGTTGATGGATCACTTGTTGCGTCAGAGGGCGCAAAATGCGGATGTGAAGACCGATATTCCACGCTGGTAAAAATGAAAAAAACGGCACTTGCGGCGCTGGCTCTGTTTGTCAGTACCGCCTGTCTGGCGGCAACGCCCTGGCAGAAAATTACCCATCCGATTGCAGGCAGCGCGCAGTCGATCGGCGCGTTTTCCAATGGCTGTATTGTTGGCGCAGATACGCTGCCTGTACAGTCAGAACACTATCAGGTGATGCGCACCGATCAGCGCCGTTACTTTGGTCATCCGGATCTGGTGATGTTTATCCAGCGTTTGAGTAATCAGGCCAATAATCTGGGGCTGGGCACGGTGTTAATCGGTGATATGGGCATGCCGGCCGGTGGGCGATTCAATGGCGGTCACGCCAGCCACCAGACGGGACTGGATGTGGATATTTTCCTGCAACTGCCGAAAACGCGCTGGACCCGGTCACAGCTGCTGCGGCCTCAGGCGTTAGATCTGGTCTCGCAGGATGGTAAACGCGTTGTGCCGTCCCTGTGGAAGCCGGAGATTTTCAGCCTGATCAGGCTGGCTGCAAGAGATAATGAAGTTACGCGTATTTTCGTGAATCCGGCGATTAAGCAGCAACTTTGTCTGGATGCAGGGACCGACAGGGACTGGTTGCGTAAAGTGCGACCGTGGTTCCAGCACCGTGCGCATATGCACGTCCGGTTACGTTGTCCTGCTGACAGTCTTGAGTGCGAAGATCAACCGTTACCGCCACCGGGTGACGGCTGCGGCGCGGAGCTGCAAAGCTGGTTCGAACCTCCGAAACCTGGAACCACCAAGCCTGAGAAGAAGACACCGCCGCCGTTGCCGCCTTCCTGCCAGGCGCTACTGGACGAGCATGTACTCTAATGGATCATTTTGTCTCTCTGTTTATGGTGTCGCCACTGCTGTTAGGTGTGCTTTTTTTTGTGGCGATGTTGGCAGGTTTTATTGATTCTCTGGCCGGAGGTGGTGGTTTACTCACCATTCCGGCATTGATGGCGGCCGGGATGCCGCCCGCGCAAGCTCTGGCCACCAACAAATTGCAGGCCTGTGGCGGGTCTATCTCTTCTTCCCTTTATTTTATTCGCCGGGGTGTGGTTAACCTGGCGGATCAGAAACTCAATATCTTCATGACGTTTGTCGGATCAATGAGCGGCGCGCTATTGGTTCAGCATGTGCAGTCAGATATTCTGCGCCAGATCCTGCCGGTTCTGGTTATCTGTATTGGCCTCTATTTTCTGTTAATGCCGAAAGTGGGGGAAGAGGACCGACAGCGTCGATTGCATGGTTTGCCTTTCGCGCTGGTGGCCGGAGGCTGTGTCGGTTTTTACGATGGCTTTTTTGGTCCGGCGGCGGGGTCGTTCTACGCGCTGGCCTTTGTCATGCTGTGCGGCTACAACCTTGCGAAATCGACGGCCCACGCCAAAGTATTAAATGCCACCTCGAATATCGGTGGGCTGCTGTTATTTGCCCTGGGCGGCAAAGTGATTTGGGCGACGGGCTTTGTGATGCTTATTGGCCAGTTTATTGGCGCACGGATGGGCTCACGGCTGGTGCTCAGCAAAGGACAAAAACTCATTCGGCCGATGATCGTCATTGTCTCCGCCGTGATGAGCGCCAAGCTACTTTATGATAATCATGGACAGGAGATTCTCCACTGGCTGGGGATGAACTAATGAATAATACCCATCACTACGAACAGTTAATTGAGATTTTTAACGGCTGCTTTGCCGATGAATTTAATACCCGTCTGATTAAAGGCGACGATGAACCGATCTATCTTCCTGCAGATGCGGAATTGCCGTATCACCGTATCGTTTTTGCGCATGGTTATTATGCCAGTGCGTTACACGAAATTTCACACTGGTGCATCGCGGGAAAGGCGCGTCGTGAGCTGGTTGACTTCGGTTACTGGTACTGCCCTGACGGACGCGACGCGAAGACGCAATGTCAGTTTGAAGATGTGGAAGTGAAGCCGCAGGCGTTTGACTGGTTGTTTTGCGTGGCGGCGGGCTACCCGTTTAACGTCAGTTGCGACAACCTGGAAGGGGACTTTGAACCGGATCGCGTCCTATTCCAGCGCCGTGTTCATGCTCAGGTGATGGAGTACCTGGAGAAGGGGATCCCTGAACGCCCGGCGCGCTTCATCAACGCGTTACAGAATTATTATCACACGCCTGAACTTAAGGCGGAACAATTCCCGTGGCCCGAAGCGCTAAACTGAAGCCGCTGCCACGTTTACAATGAGGAAAGAAGATGATCGCGGAGTTTGAATCACGCATTCTGGTATTAATCGACGATATGGTAGAGCACGCCAGCGATGATGAGTTGTTTGCCAGTGGTTATTTGCGTGGACACCTGACGCTGGCCGTGGCCGAACTGGGCGCTGGCGAGGACCATTCCGCTGAGGCATTGTACGCCAATGTGACCAGCAGCCTGGAAAAAGCCATCAGCGCAGGTGAACTCTCGCCGCGTGACCAGGCGTTAGTGAAAGAAATGTGGGACACTCTGTTCCAGAAAGCGACAAAACAATAATTGCAGTTGCGTGTGCCGGATGGCGACGCTCAGGCGTCTTATCCGGCCTGGCAGAGTGAAGCATAGTCTTTAGGCCTGATAAGCGTAGCGCCATCAGGCAATAGTGAGTTTTATTTCACCGCTTTTCCCTTTAATAACTTCCTGACCCACAGACGATTAGGATTCAGCGCCGCCAGGGTGCTGGCATCCATGGGAATAGGTTCATCGCTCATTTGCGAAGCCAGAATTTCCGCACACAACGGCGCAGAACACAGTCCGCGCGAGCCCAGCGCGCCCAGCATAAATAAATCGGAATACACCGGTGCGCTTACGGCATGCTCTTTATCTTCAGCAAGCGTGGCGTACTGGCTGAGCGTGGCGTTATAGTCCGCGACGTTGCCGACCATCGGTATGTGATCGCGCGTGGCGCAGCGCACCCCACAGCGGGCGGCATTATCACTAACGTTTACCTCTTTTGCCCACGCAGCGTTGGGGAAGCAGTCGACTAAGCGTTGACGGTTTTGCTGCTGATCGTCCTCGCGAAAGGCTGTCTCTTCACTTCCTCGATGATAGCTGGCGCCAATGCAGTGCTGCTGGTTTTGCGGGTTGTGCGGCGTGAGGTAGCCGTCATAGCACAACACCTGGCGTAGCGCTGAAAGTGCTGGCGTGGTGGGAATATGACTCACCTGACCGCCTACGGAGTACACGGGTAGAGCTTGCGTCTGCTCAACGCTGTTAATGCGGTGACCGTTAGCCAGAACGACGGCTGCGTGAGTGGCGATTTCACCGTTAGAAAACTGTAGTTGCCAGCCTGACGTCTGGCGTGTCAGAGAGGTCAACGTGTGTTGATAACGGGCGCGTAATCCCAGAGTTGAAGCGTAGTCCAGTACGGCGGTGGTCAACTGCGCCGGGCACAGCCATCCTCCGGCTGGATACTGAATCCCACCGCATTCGGTTTCCACGCCCGTAGTTTGCAACACCTGCTTCGCGTTCACGCCGACGGCGAGCGGTTCGGGCAGTTCAAGGGACAGCATCTGAGCGATTTTTTGCTGACTTTTCTCATCCCATGCGAGTTGCGTTACGCCGCACCAGTCATGCGCAAACTCAACGGGAAGGGTGTCATACAGTCGACGGGCGAAGGTAAACGCGGTGGGGAAAAAGAGATTAATAGCCGCGTCTTGCTTGCTGAGTAACGGATAGAGTGCGCCCTGGCGATTACCGGATGCGCCCCCGGCAGGTTTATCGTCCGCGCAATAGAGCGTGACCTGCCAACCGCGACGCAATAAGGCCAGCGACAGCAATGCACTGGCTATTCCTCCGCCAATAATGGCGGCTTCGCGCTTCTCTGTTCCCGTACGTGCAAACCAGGGGGCTGAAGAAGGCCGCGCCTGAGTTTGTTCCATTACGCCACAAAGCATTTCACGTTTGCGACCAAAACCTTTGCATTTTTGCATCGTAAATCCGGCTTCCTGTAACCCGCGACGTACGAATCCTGCCGAGGTGAAAGTCGCCAGCGTGCCGCCGGGACGCGCCAGTCGGGCCATCGCGTTAAACAGCGTCGGCGTCCACATATCCGGATTTTTTGCCGGTGCGAAACCGTCCAGAAACCAGGCGTCCACTTTTTGATTCAGAGAGTCATCCAGCTTGCTGGTTAATTCGTTAATATCGCCAAACCACAGATCCAGCGTGACGCGCCCATCATCAAGTAGCAGACGATGACACCCCGCCAGCGGCAGCGGCCATTGTTCTTGCAGCGCCGTGGCCCATGGGGCAAGTTCTGGCCAGTGTTGGTGGGCTGTGGTGAGATCTTCACGGGTCAGCGGAAATTTTTCAAAACTAATGAAATGTAATCTTTCCAGGGTAGCGTCAGGGTGGGTATCACGGAATTCGGCAAATGCCTGCCAGAGCGTGAGGAAGTTAAGTCCGGTGCCAAACCCGCTTTCGGCCACCACGAAGAGGGGACGTGAATGCACAGGGAATCGCTGGGCGAGATGGTTACCGCCGAGAAAGACGTAACGTGTCTCTTCCAGCCCGTTGTCATTAGAAAAATAGACATCGTCAAAATCTCGGGAAACAGGTGTACCCTCAGCGTTGAATTCAAGGTTGGCAGGTTGTATAGCGTATTGTTTCACGTAAGTTACTCGTCTGGCAGGCTGTGTCCCGATCTTAGCGATGAGTGCCTGGCTGCGCAAATTTCCACATAAAATGGCTGATCGGACTTGTTCGGCGTACAAGTGTACGCTATTGTGCCACTCGAAACTTTAAAATAGTGCGACTTACAGAGGTATTGAATGAAACGTGCAGTGATTACTGGCTTGGGCATCGTTTCCAGCATCGGTAATAACCAGCAGGAAGTCCTGGCATCTCTGCGTGAAGGACGTTCAGGGATCACTTTCTCTCAGGAGCTGAAGGACTCCGGCATGCGTAGCCACGTTTGGGGCAACGTAAAACTGGATACCACTGGCCTCATTGACCGCAAAGTAGTGCGCTTCATGAGCGACGCATCCATCTATGCATTCCTTTCAATGGAGCAGGCAGTGGCTGATGCCGGCCTGGCTGCAGAAGATTACCAGAACAATCCGCGCGTTGGCCTGATTGCAGGTTCCGGCGGCGGTTCCCCGCGTTTCCAGGTGTTCGGCGCTGACGCAATGCGTAGCCCGCGTGGCCTGAAAGCGGTTGGCCCGTATGTGGTCACTAAAGCGATGGCTTCAGGCGTTTCTGCCTGCCTCGCTACACCGTTCAAAATCCACGGTGTTAACTACTCCATCAGCTCTGCCTGTGCGACATCTGCGCACTGCATCGGCAACGCAGTAGAACAAATTCAGCTGGGCAAACAGGACATCGTTTTTGCTGGCGGCGGCGAAGAGCTGTGCTGGGAAATGGCGTGTGAATTCGACGCAATGGGCGCGCTGTCTACCAAATATAACGACGACCCATCTAAAGCTTCCCGTACCTATGACGCACACCGTGATGGTTTCGTTATTGCAGGCGGCGGCGGTATGGTCGTGGTCGAAGAGCTGGAACACGCTCTGGCTCGTGGCGCGCACATCTATGCGGAAATCGTCGGTTACGGCGCAACGTCCGATGGCGCAGACATGGTTGCTCCGTCTGGCGAAGGCGCAGTACGTTGCATGCAGATGGCGATGCACGGCGTAGATACGCCGATCGACTACCTGAACTCCCACGGTACCTCTACTCCGGTAGGCGACGTGAAAGAGCTGGGCGCAATTCGTGAAGTGTTTGGCGACAACAGCCCGGCAATTTCTGCGACCAAAGCGATGACCGGTCACTCACTGGGCGCGGCTGGTGTACAGGAAGCTATCTACTCTCTGCTGATGCTGGAACACGGCTTTATTGCGCCAAGCATCAACATTGAAGAGCTGGACGAGCAGGCGGCAGGTCTGAACATCGTGACCAAACCGACCGAGCAGGCGCTGACCACCGTGATGTCCAACAGCTTCGGCTTTGGCGGCACCAACGCTACGCTGGTTATGCGTAAACTGAAAGCGTAAGACTGAAAGATTATGCAAAAGGGGAGCCTGATGGCTCCCTTTTTTATATCGTTGACAACCGCTCTGGTTTACAGGCAGACTCCAGCTTCAACATTATCCTCTTGATAATGCGTAAGCGTTTAACGTTATCCAACGCACCTTAATCCTGATAGTCAGGTAGAGGGGGCGTGGACATTCCTCGCCTTACTCTGCATTTTGGAGTAACGCATGACTGCTGTAACCCAACAAGAAAAAACACCTTCGGCGAACTTTTCGCTGTTTCGCATCGCTTTTGCGGTTTTCCTGACCTATATGACGGTCGGTTTACCTTTGCCCGTCATTCCTCTGTTTGTGCACCAGGAACTGGGCTATGGCAATACCATGGTCGGCATCGCCGTCGGCGTACAGTTTCTGGCAACGGTATTAACGCGCGGCTATGCCGGGCGCTTAGCCGATCAATATGGCGCAAAACGTTCGGCGCTACAGGGGATGTTCGCCTGTGCGCTGGCAGGTGCGGCGTGGCTTTTAGCTGCGCTCCTGCCTGTCTCTGTTCCCGTTAAATTTGCATTGTTGATTGTCGGGCGCTTGATCCTTGGTTTTGGCGAAAGCCAGTTGCTCACCGGAACCCTGACCTGGGGGCTGGGGCTGGTTGGGCCAACGCGTTCGGGTAAGGTGATGTCCTGGAACGGGATGGCGATTTACGGCGCGTTGGCCGCAGGTGCGCCGCTGGGACTTCTGATCCACAGCCACTTTGGCTTTGCGGCGCTGGCAGGAACCACGATGCTATTACCACTGCTGGCATGGGCATTCAATGGCACCGTGCGTAAAGTCCCTGCACATGCAGGAGAGCGTCCTTCGCTATGGAGCGTGGTAGGGCTTATCTGGAAACCGGGCCTGGGCCTGGCGCTGCAGGGCGTGGGCTTTGCGGTGATCGGTACATTTATTTCACTCTATTTTGTCAGCAACGGCTGGACGATGGCGGGATTTACCCTGACCGCGTTTGGCGGGGCGTTTGTGCTGATGCGCATTCTGTTTGGTTGGATGCCGGACCGGTTCGGCGGCGTGAAGGTTGCCGTTGTCTCTTTGCTGGTGGAAACCGCAGGACTGATTCTGCTGTGGCAGGCCCCAACAGCCTGGGTTGCACTACTTGGAGCAGCATTAACCGGGGCCGGATGTTCGCTTATTTTCCCGGCATTGGGCGTCGAGGTGGTGAAGCGAGTGCCCGCACAGGTTCGCGGTACGGCGCTGGGCGGTTACGCCGCGTTTCAGGATATCTCCTACGGCGTAAGCGGCCCGGTCGCCGGGGTTCTGGCTACCGCGTACGGTTATCCTTCGGTATTCCTTGCCGGGGCGATATCTGCCGTGGTGGGGATTATGGTGACGCTGCTGACGCTGCGCAAAAGTTAAGCGACCAGCCAGAAAATAGCTAATGCGAGCATCAGCGCAACAAATAGCAGTCCCGGTCGCGCCGACAGTGATTTAACTGTTTCAATCATCGGCGCGAACGGGCTGTAAATGGGCTGCGGATAACGCGGATCGCTGAGCTCGCGTTCGCGTTCCACGCGGCGCAGGAAGATTTGATTGAGCAAGTCCTGCACCTGCACCGTGGTCAGAATCGATTGTGGTTGGATCTGATACGTCTGCTGCGCGTACTCTTTTATTGCTGTCAGCTCATTCGGCTCTAATGGCAGCTTCAGCGCCGCCTGGAGCGTTTGTAGCGTCGGGGCACTTTGCAGGCTGAGCGTCTGGCGCGCCTGTAACCAGGTCACCAGATGCGTAAATTGTTTGGCGGGGATCAGCTCACCGCTTTTTACGCCAGACAACTCCAGCATCGACTGCCAGATCATCTTGCCGGATTCCCCGGTAGCCGCCGCCAGTTTAGTCACCAACTGGTTCAGCGTATTGTGCTCTGCGGGTAATAGCGGTCGGTCGGTGGCCGGGCGCTGCTGCGGCTGCGGTATTGAAAGCTGCCCCTGCTGCAATAGCGTGAGCACGTTCTTTAACTGCTCTGGCGTGAGCTGGCTGAGCGCCGTTTGCCCAAACTGCTGACGGATAAAATCACTCACCGCCTGGCGGTTATTTCCCTGACCAAGTAATTCCGTGAGCTGTGACAGCGCCTGACGATTGGCATGATTTTGCTGAGCAACCTCCAGTCGCTGGTTCAGGTTTTGCTCCGCGGCAGGAAAGTGGCGTGACTGCAATGGCGTGTCACTTTTAACGCCCAGATCGTGCTTCATTCCTGCCCACACCTCGGCGTTTTGCTGCTGGGTGAGCGAAATCAAACGGGTGATTAATCGTTCCAGTACGGTACGTTGTTGCGTGGATAACGGTTGTTCACCCGCAGCGGAAGGGGCATTTTGACCTTCGCCGGGAGGACGGGCGGGCGTACCTGAAATGGGCTGCATCATCTCTGTTCCTTAAATCTGTCCTGACCAGGTCTCGCAGTATGCCTGGCGGCGAGATTATGGCACACTTGCCCGGTTAACTCTCGTTCTCAAACAGGTGCGAAAGACGTGAAAATTCTCGTTGATGAAAATATGCCCTATGCCCGCGAACTGTTCAGTCGTTTGGGGGAGGTCAAAGCGGTTCCTGGCCGTCCGATTCCCGTTGCCGAACTGGATGATGCGGATGCCTTAATGGTGCGCTCGGTGACGAAAGTAAATGAATCACTGCTTAGCGGAAAACCGATTAAATTTGTCGGCACAGCAACCGCAGGCACAGATCATGTGGATGACGCCTGGCTTGCGCAGGCTGGG
This sequence comes from Citrobacter meridianamericanus, assembly GCF_041320245.1. Classification (NCBI taxonomy): domain Bacteria; kingdom Pseudomonadati; phylum Pseudomonadota; class Gammaproteobacteria; order Enterobacterales; family Enterobacteriaceae; genus Citrobacter; species Citrobacter meridianamericanus. Next base: position 1,761,518 of record NZ_CP101036.1, read on the forward strand.
ATCGGTTTTTCCGCCGCGCCCGGTTGTAACGCGATAGCGGTCGTAGAATATGTTTTTTCAGCGTTGCTGATGCTGGCGGAGCGCGACGGCTTCGCGTTACGCGATCGTACCGTGGGTATTGTGGGTGTGGGCAACGTGGGCGGGCGTTTGCAGGCGCGCCTGGAAGCGCTGGGGATCCGCACGTTGCTGTGCGATCCGCCGCGGGCCGATCGCGGTGACGAGGGCGATTTCCGCTCGCTGGACGAACTGGTAGAGCAGGCCGATGTGCTGACTTTCCATACGCCGCTGTTCAAAGACGGACCCTACAAAACGCTGCATCTCGCTGATGACGCACTGATTAGCCGACTGAAGCCGGGTACCATCCTGATCAATGCCTGTCGTGGGCCGGTGATCGACAATACGGCATTGCTGAACCGATTGAATGCCGGGCAGTTGTTAAGTGTCGTGCTTGATGTTTGGGAAGGGGAGCCGGATCTCAACGTGGCATTGCTTGAAAAAGCTGATATCGGCACCGCGCACATTGCCGGATATACCCTGGAAGGAAAAGCGCGAGGCACCACGCAGGTCTTTGAGGCCTATAGCAAGTTTATTGGACACGAACAGCACATTGCGCTTAATACCCTGTTACCTGCGCCGGAGTTTGGTCGTATCACCCTGCATGGTCCGTTAGATCAGCCAACGCTGAAAAGGCTGGCGCATTTAGTGTATGATGTGCGCCGCGATGATGCGCCGCTGCGTAAAGTCGCTGGAATTCCGGGTGAATTTGATAAACTGCGCAAAAATTATCTTGAGCGCCGTGAATGGTCGTCTTTGTATGTGATGTGTGACGACGCAACCGCTGCTGCCTTGTTGTGTAAGCTGGGTTTTAACGCCGTTCATCACCCGGCACATTAATGTCTTCTTAATGCTCCCTGTCGAATAATGCGACAGGGAGGCTTACGTATTTCTGGAGTAAATCACCATGTCTGAAGGCTGGAATATTGCCATTCTGGGCGCAACGGGCGCCGTAGGCGAAGCCCTGCTCGATACGCTGGCTGAACGCCAGTTCCCGGTCGGTGAAATTTATGCGCTGGCGCGTAATGAAAGCGCCGGTGAGCATCTGCGTTTTAACGGTAAATCGGTCATTGTTCAGGATGTTGCCGACTTTGACTGGACGCAGGCGCAACTGGCATTTTTTGTTGCAGGCGTTGAAGCCACTGCCGCATGGGTGGAAGAAGCAACCAATGCAGGTTGTCTGGTTATCGACAGCAGTGGCCTGTTTGCGCTCGAGCCGGACGTTCCGCTGGTGGTTCCGGACGTTAATCCGTTCGTGCTGGCGGATTATCGCAACCGGAATGTGATTGCGGTCCCTGACAGCCTGACCAGCCAGTTGCTGTCTGCGCTGAAGCCGCTGATTGATGACGGCGGGCTGTCACGGATTACGGTGACCAACATTATTTCGGCTTCCGCTCACGGTAAAAAAGCCGTAGACGCGCTGGCCGGACAAAGCGCGAAACTGCTTAATGGCATTCCGATTGACGAAGATGATTTCTTTGGTCGTCAGCTGGCGTTCAATATGCTGCCGCTGCTGCCCGATCGCGAAGGCAGCGTGCGGGAAGAGCGTCGTATCGTTGATGAAGTGCGCAAAATTATGCAAGACGACGGTCTGCTGATCTCCGCCAGCATCGTGCAGTCCCCGGTGTTTTATGGCCATGCGCAGATGGTGAATTTTGAAGCCCTGCGTCCATTGGCGGCGGAAGAAGCTCGTGATGCGTTTTCACGCGGCGAAGATGTGGTGTTGTCGGAAGAGACCGATTTCCCGACCCAGGTTGGCGACGCGTCAGGTACTCCGCACCTTTCCATTGGTTGCGTGCATAACGATTACGGCATGCCGGAGCAGGTTCAGTTTTGGTCTGTGGCAGACAACGTACGCTTTGGCGGTGCGTTGATGGCGGTGAAAATTGCGGAAAAACTGGTGCAGGAGTACCTGTACTAATGTCTGACCTGCAACAGCCGTCAACCCATAAAATTGCGCTGGGCATTGAGTACGACGGCAGCAAATATTATGGCTGGCAGCGCCAGAACGAAGTGCGTAGTGTTCAGGAAAAACTGGAAAAAGCGCTCTCTCAGGTGGCGAATGAACGTATTAATGTTTTTTGTGCAGGTCGCACGGATGCGGGCGTTCATGGCACTGGGCAGGTCGTGCATTTTGAAACCACTGCTCAGCGTAAAGATGCGGCCTGGACACTGGGGGTAAATGCGAATTTACCTGGTGACATCGCCGTGCGCTGGGTGAAAGCTGTACCTGATGATTTTCATGCCAGATTTAGCGCTACGGCTCGCCGTTATCGCTACATCATCTACAATCATCGGTTGCGCCCTGCGGTTTTGGGTAAAGGGGTAACCCATTATTATGAACCGCTGGACGCTGAGCGTATGCATCGTGCAGCCCAGTGTCTGATTGGCGAAAATGATTTTACCTCGTTCCGTGCGGTACAGTGCCAGTCGCGCACACCGTGGCGTAACGTGATGCACATTAACGTCGAACGTTTCGGTGCATATGTGGTGGTGGATATTAAAGCGAATGCCTTTGTACATCATATGGTCAGGAATATTGTCGGCAGCCTGATGGAAGTAGGTGCCCACAACCAGCCGGAGAGCTGGATAGCAGAACTGTTAGCGGCGAAGGACAGAACGCTGGCAGCGGCAACGGCGAAAGCGGAAGGACTGTATCTGGTTGCAGTAGATTACCCGGAACGGTTCGACCTGCCAAAACCGCCTATGGGCCCGCTATTTCTGGCGGACTAATTTGAGTCGTATAAAGGCAAAACTATGGACCTGATTTACTTTCTTATTGATTTTATCCTGCACATTGATGTGCACCTGGCGGAGCTGGTCGCGGAATACGGTATCTGGGTATACGCGATTCTGTTTCTGATCCTGTTCTGTGAAACCGGGCTGGTGGTGACGCCGTTCCTGCCGGGAGACTCGCTGCTGTTTGTTGCTGGTGCGCTTTCTGCGCTGCCAACTAACGATCTTAATGTTCATCTGATGGTGGTATTGATGATTGTGGCGGCGATCGTGGGCGATGCGGTGAACTACACGATTGGCCGGTTGTTCGGTGAAAAACTATTTAGCAACCCGAACTCCAAAATTTTCCGTCGCAGCTATTTGGATAAAACCCATGCGTTCTATGAGCGTCATGGTGGTAAAACTATTATTCTTGCGCGTTTCGTACCCATCGTACGGACATTTGCGCCGTTTGTTGCCGGTATGGGGCACATGTCCTACCGTCATTTTGCGATGTATAACGTCGCAGGCGCGCTGCTGTGGGTCTTGCTGTTTACCTATGCAGGTTATCTGTTCGGCGACCTGCCGATCGTTCAGGAAAACCTGAAATTACTGATTGTGGCGATTATTGTCCTTTCCGTATTGCCGGGCGTAATTGAAGTGATTCGCCATAAGCGTGCTGCGTCACGGGCTGCAAAATAGAAAGTAACTCAGCGGTTCGACCACTTTTTTATCCAAAGTTTCGGGCTGTTATGTTTTAATGTGCAACATTCATGGTCTGTTAGGGGCAAAAATGGCATTATGCGCCCCTTATAACAAAGCTGACTAGGGTTCAGGCAGAAAGGTCACCAATGAGCTGGATTGAACGAATTAAAAGCAACATTACTCCCACCCGCAAGGCAAGCATTCCTGAAGGGGTGTGGACCAAGTGTGATAGCTGCGGTCAGGTTTTATACCGTGCTGAGCTGGAACGTAATCTTGAGGTCTGTCCGAAGTGTGACCATCATATGCGCATGTCGGCGCGCAATCGCCTGCATAGCCTGTTAGATGAAGGTTCTCTTGTGGAACTGGGTAGCGAACTTGAGCCGAAAGATGTGCTGAAGTTTCGTGACTCCAAAAAGTACAAAGACAGACTGGCCTCTGCGCAGAAAGAAACCGGCGAGAAAGATGCGCTGGTGGTAATGAAAGGCACGCTGCATGGTATGCCGGTCGTTGCTGCGGCATTCGAGTTCGCGTTTATGGGCGGCTCCATGGGCTCTGTGGTCGGCGCGCGTTTTGTCCGTGCCGTCGAACAGGCGCTGGAAGATAACTGTCCGCTGATCTGCTTCTCCGCTTCTGGCGGGGCGCGTATGCAGGAAGCACTGATGTCTCTGATGCAGATGGCAAAAACCTCTGCCGCGCTGGCGAAAATGCAGGAACGCGGTTTACCGTATATTTCTGTACTGACCGACCCAACGATGGGCGGTGTTTCCGCAAGCTTCGCAATGCTGGGCGATCTCAATATTGCCGAACCGAAAGCACTGATTGGTTTTGCGGGTCCGCGTGTTATCGAGCAAACCGTACGTGAGAAACTGCCGCCGGGATTCCAGCGCAGCGAGTTCCTGATTGAAAAAGGCGCTATCGATATGATTGTCCGCCGTCCGGAAATGCGCCTGAAACTGGCAAGCATTCTGGCGAAGCTGATGAATCTTCCTGCGCCGAATCCGGATGAGCCGCGTGAAGGCGAGGTGGTACCTCCGGTACCCGATCAGGAATCAGAGGCCTGATAACTTACTCTATGGATTTCGAGTTGCAGGAAGGCGGCAAGAGAGTGAACCCCGATGAGCTTGCGCAGGCAAGTGATTCGGGTGAGCGAGAGCAGCCAATACACCTGCAGCTTGAAGGACGACGAGTAAAAAAGGGCAGGGCCAACTGGCGCTGCCTTTTGCTTTTTTCTACGTAATAAAATTACAGGCATCATGGACAATAAACGTATTCCTCAAGCCGCGTCGCCCCTGGCGTCGTGGCTTTCTTATCTGGAAAACCTGCACAGTAAAACCATCGATCTGGGCCTTGAGCGTGTAAGCCAGGTGGCGCGCAAACTGGGTGTGTTGAAACCCGCGCCATTTGTGTTTACGGTGGCAGGAACCAACGGAAAAGGCACGACCTGTCGTACGCTGGAATCTGTGCTGACCGCAGCAGGCTATAAAGTCGGGGTCTACAGTTCGCCGCATCTGGTGCGCTACACGGAACGCGTGCGCGTGCAGGGGCGTGAACTGTCGGAATCAGCGCATACCGCATCGTTTGCTGAGATCGAAGACGCGCGTGGCGACATTTCTCTGACCTACTTTGAATACGGTACGCTATCAGCGCTCTGGTTGTTTAAACAGGCGCAATTGGATGTCGTTATTCTGGAAGTGGGGCTGGGCGGGCGTCTTGATGCCACCAATATCGTTGATGCTGATGTGGCTGTGATCACTAGTATTGCGCTTGATCATACCGACTGGCTGGGCCCGGATCGTGAAAGCATTGGTCGTGAGAAAGCGGGAATTTTCCGCGCAGAGAAACCGGCTATCGTTGGCGAACCGGAAATGCCTTACACCATCGCGGATGTCGCGCAAGAGTGCGGGGCAATTTTGCAACGCTGCAGCGTGGACTGGCGCTATGCGGTAACTGAGAACGACTGGTCGTTTACGGATAATCACGGAACGTTGGCGCATCTGCCGTTGCCACAGGTTCCCCAACCTAACGCTGCTACCGCACTGGCCGCGCTGCGCGCAAGCGGGCTAAAAGTCAGCGAGCAGGCCATTCGTGACGGCATCAAACACGCGATTTTGCCCGGACGCTTCCAGATTGTGAGCGAGTCGCCGCGAGTGATTTTCGATGTTGCCCATAACCCGCATGCGGCGGAATATCTGACCGGACGTCTGAAAAAGTTAGTGAAAAGCGGGCGTGTACTTGCGGTTATCGGTATGCTACATGATAAAGACATTGCCGGTACGTTAGCCTGGTTAAAAAGCGTGGTTGACGTTTGGTACTGTGCGCCCCTGGAAGGGCCGCGTGGCGCAACGGCAGAACAATTGCTGGAGCATCTGGGCAAAGGCAACGCCTATGACAGCGTGGCGCAGGCATGGTCTGCGGCACTGGCTGAGGCGAAGCCTGAAGATACCGTGTTGGTGTGTGGATCGTTTCACACTGTCGCACATGTCATGGAAGTAATAGACGTGGGGAGAAGCGGTGGCGAGTAAGTTTCAGAATCGATTAGTCGGCACAATTGTGCTGGTCGCGCTGGGAGTGATTGTGCTCCCCGGGTTGCTTGACGGGCAGAAAAAGCATTATCAGGATGAGTTTGCGGCGATCCCTCTGGTGCCGAAACCCGGCGATCGCGATGAACCAGACATGATGCCTGCGGCAACGCAGGCGCTGCCGACCCAGCCGCCGGAAGGGGCGGCAGAAGAGGTGCGTGCGGGTGATGCTGCCGCGCCATCCTTAGATCCTTCACGTTTGACGACGGCCAACAGCGCAGAGTTGGATCCTGTCCCTGCGCCCGTAGAGCAGCCGAAGCCTAAACCGAAGCCGCAGCCTGTTGCCGTCGCTCCGACGCCTGCACCGGCCCCAGCACCTAAACCGGCCGCTGAAGAACCGCCAGCGCCAACCGGCAAGGCGTACGTCGTACAGCTCGGGGCGCTGAAAAATGCGGATAAGGTCAATGAGATCGTGGGTAAACTTCGTGGCGCGGGCTTCCGGGTATATACTTCCCCGTCAACGCCGGTGCAGGGTAAAATAACCCGCATTCTCGTCGGGCCGGACGCCTCCAAAGATAAGCTGAAGAGCTCGCTGGGCGAGCTGCAGAAGCTCTCTGGTCTGAGTGGCGTCGTGATGGGGTACACCCCTAATTAAGGGATTGCGCTATTTACGGCGCAGCTCTTATTCTGGCCGGATACGGTGTTTTCACCGCTATCCGGCAGTGCCCGAAGAGGCATAAAACGGTATGGCGTTGAAGATTTTTTCAGCGCCATTTTTATTTACGCGTGGAAAGGAAATCCCTACGCAAACGTTTTCTTTTTCTGTTAGAATGCGCCCCGAACAGGACGACAGGGCGTAAAATCGTGGGACACATATGGTCTGGATTGATTACGCCATTATCGCGGTGATTGGTTTTTCCTGTCTGGTTAGCCTGATCCGTGGCTTTGTTCGTGAAGCATTATCGTTGGTGACTTGGGGTTGTGCTTTCTTTGTCGCCAGCCATTACTACACTTACCTGTCTGTCTGGTTTACGGGCTTTGAAGACGAACTGGTTCGAAATGGGATTGCTATCGCGATACTGTTCATCGCGACACTTATCGTCGGCGCTATCGTTAACTTTGTGATAGGCCAACTGGTAGAGAAAACAGGTCTGTCGGGAACCGACAGAGTGTTGGGGATCTGCTTCGGTGCTCTGCGCGGAGCGCTGATTGTCGCCGCCATCTTGTTCTTTCTCGATACGTTTACCGGTCTGTCGAAAAGTGAAGACTGGAGTAAGTCGCAGCTGATCCCGCAGTTCAGTTTCATCATCAGATGGTTCTTTGACTATCTGCAAAGCTCGTCAAGTTTCTTGCCCAAAGTATAAACTTTGGGTTGTTGCTGAACGAGGAAAAGACGTATGTGCGGTATTGTCGGTATCGCCGGTGTTATGCCGGTAAACCAGTCGATTTATGACGCGTTAACGGTGCTCCAGCATCGTGGCCAGGATGCCGCTGGCATCATCACCATTGATGCCAACAACTGCTTCCGCTTGCGTAAAGCTAACGGAATGGTGAGCGACATTTTTGAAGCGCGCCACATGCAGCGTTTGCAGGGCAACATGGGCATCGGTCATGTGCGTTACCCAACGGCTGGCAGCTCCAGCGCCTCCGAGGCTCAACCTTTCTATGTCAACTCACCGTATGGCATCACGCTTGCCCACAATGGCAACCTGACCAACGCGCATGAGCTGCGTAAAAAGCTGTTTGAAGAAAAGCGCCGCCACATCAATACCACTTCAGATTCAGAAATTCTGCTGAATATTTTCGCCAGTGAGCTGGATAACTTCCGCCACTACCCGCTGGAAGCCGATAATATTTTTGCCGCTATTGCGGCAACCAACCGCCAGATCCGCGGTGCCTATGCCTGCGTGGCGATGATTATCGGTCACGGTATGGTTGCCTTCCGCGATCCGAACGGCATCCGTCCGCTGGTGCTGGGTAAACGTGATATTGGCGATGGTCGTACCGAGTACATGGTGGCCTCCGAGAGCGTAGCACTGGATACGCTGGGCTTTGAATTCCTGCGTGACGTAGCTCCTGGCGAAGCGGTCTATATCACCGAAAAAGGTCAGCTGTTTACCCGGCAGTGTGCGGATAACCCAGTCAGCAATCCGTGCCTGTTCGAGTATGTTTACTTTGCACGTCCTGACTCTTTTATCGACAAGATTTCCGTCTACAGCGCCCGTGTAAACATGGGTACCAAGCTTGGCGAAAAAATTGCTCGTGAGTGGGAAGATCTGGACATCGACGTAGTGATCCCGATTCCGGAAACCTCGTGCGATATCGCGCTGGAAATTGCCCGCATTCTCGGTAAGCCGTACCGTCAGGGTTTTGTGAAAAACCGCTACGTGGGCCGTACCTTTATCATGCCGGGCCAGCAGCTGCGCCGTAAATCCGTGCGCCGTAAGCTGAACGCCAACCGTGCGGAATTCCGTGATAAAAACGTGCTGCTGGTGGATGACTCTATTGTACGCGGTACCACCTCTGAACAGATTATCGAGATGGCGCGTGAAGCCGGAGCGAAGAAGGTGTATCTGGCCTCTGCTGCCCCGGAAATTCGCTTCCCGAACGTTTATGGTATTGATATGCCTACGGCGACGGAGCTGATTGCACATGGTCGCGAAGTGGACGAGATTCGCCAGATAATTGGCGCAGATGGTCTTATCTTCCAGGATCTGAACGATCTGATTGAAGCCGTTCGCGCTGAGAACCCGGATATTCAGCAGTTTGAATGTTCAGTGTTTAACGGCGTGTACGTCACCAAAGATGTCGACCAGCAATATCTCGATTTCCTCGACTCCCTGCGTAACGACGACGCCAAAGCGATTTTGCGTCAGAACGAAGCGGAAAACCTTGAGATGCACAACGAAGGTTAATGATATCGCCAGCGGCAAAATGTCGCTGGCTTTCATCAGTCACTAACTACGCCGAAGCGAATAGCGTATTTCTGTACCTTGTATTGCAGCGTCGTTCGAGAAATATTGAGACTGCGTGCCGCAGCGGCAATATTTCCCTGACAGGTATTTAGTGCCGTTTCAATCAGGCTTTTTTCGAACCTGGCTACCTGTACATCAAGGGAGCCATCTCCCTCAGACTCCGCGCGTACTGGGCGGCTGACAACGGTTGGGATATCCGTAACCCCTAAGCTTAATTCTTCCTCTTCAAAGACAATTTTTTTTAGCATTCCGTCGTTTTCTTGCATAATCATGCTGCGCACGATGGCATTTTCCAGCATCCTGACATTGCCGGGCCAGGTATGATGTAACAAGGCAATACGTGCGGCTTCGCTCAGACCATGTATATCTTGCGGCACATCATTACGGTATTTATCGATGAAATAATTAGCCAGTAGCGCAATATCTTCCGGACGTTTGCGTAAAGGCGGAAGGGTGAGCATACCCACATTCAGACGATAAAACAGATCTGCGCGTAGCTTACCTGTTTGAATCAGCCGTGCGGGCGTTTCATTCATTGCCGCAACGATACGTACATCAGAATGGATCTGCTGTTGACCGCCCAGCCGCCAGAACGTTTTATCCTGGAGAAAACGCAGGAGCTTACTTTGCATCTCAATGGGCATCGCGTTTAGTTCATCCAGAAAGAGCGTTCCTCCGTTGGCCAGTTCCAGATACCCCTGACTATTTTCTGCTCCGGTGTACGCACCGCGGACAGTACCAAAAAGTGTACTTTCGATGAGCGTCGGCGGGAGTGCGCCGCAGTTCAGGGCAATAAAAGGTTTGTCAGCGCGTTTACTACATTGATGGATGAGACGAGAAAAAAGCTCTTTACCGGTTCCTGTTTCGCCAACGATAGTCACTGGAATATTGCTGGCTGCCAGACGTTTTGCCTTCGCAATGTTGTGCAGCATTTCCGCATTCTCAGTAATGATTGCGTGGTGTTTTTCATGGCGATCGGCATAGAGCAGATGGTTTAGTTCAACAACCTGCTCCTGCAGCCGCCTGACGCCGGACATATTCCTGCCAATTTCAATCACGCCAATCATACTGCCATCGCTTGACCAGAGCGGGGCGGTGGTATGTTGATAATCTACCGCCTGGCCGCGTGCGTTATAGTAAATCTGGTAGTGTCCAATATATTCCACGCCCTTCTTCAATGATGAAAGCATGGTGCTTTGCGTCTCTTTCATGCTCGGATAGACGTCCAGCATATGTTTTCCTAATGCCTGCTCAATGCTATATCCATCCAGATCCGCGCTTTCCTGGTTGTAGTAGACATACTCGCCACGTTCATTGATCACCGCCAGGGGTTGGTGGATGAGGTCGAAGAAGCGGGAGAATATTTTAAGTGCTGCAGCCAGCTCTTTGTTGGTCGAAGCCATAGCCGGATTCCTTCTTTTCCTGTTTTTCACTGCATCATTATAGAGATGACGAATTTTCGTCGTTTTGATGAATAACATGCTAAGTGACAAAAAATATAATTCGCTATTATTTATAACGTATTGATTTTTAATAAATAAAAACATGGCATGCCTGTTGCTATATATCCATCAAATGAATGTGGATTCTTGTGATGAAAATAAGCAGAGGATGTTATGACTGATTCGATTATTCAAAACTACAACCAGTTACGTGAGCAGCTGATAAAGAACGATCGCCGTTTCCAGCAAAAAGAGGGGCACTTGTGTTTTGAAGGCGTGGATCTGGATGCGTTAGCACGCAAGTATCCTACCCCGTTCTATGTGTTCTCTGAGTCAGAGATCATTCGTAATATCAACGAAATTCAGCAGGCGTTCGCTGCCCACAAAAACACTAAAACTTTTTTTGCTTCTAAAACCTGTTCAGTAATGGGCGTTCTTCAGGCCATTCGTGACGCAGGAATTTGTGCAGAGGCAAATTCGCAGTATGAAGTGCGTAAATGCCTGGAAATTGGCTTTCGTGGCGATCAGATCGTTTTTAACGGCGTAGTGAAAAAACCTGCAGATCTGGAATATGCCATTGCCAACGATCTGTACCTGATCAACGTCGACAGCCTATATGAACTGGATCATATCGACGCGATCTCCCGTAAATTGAAGAAAGTTGCCAATGTCTGCGTGCGCGTGGAACCCAACGTTCCTTCTGCGACACATGCAGAGCTGGTGACGGCTTTTCACGCTAAATCGGGGCTGGATCTGGAGCAAGCGGAAGAAACCTGTCGGCGGATTTTGGAAATGCCTTATGTCCATCTGCGCGGATTGCACATGCATGTGGGCGACCAGGTGCCGGAGTCGGAACCGTTTGCCAAAGCGACAAAAGTGCTGGTGGATGAATCCCGACGCCTGGAAGAGGTTCTGGGCATTAAATTTGATCTTATCAACGTAGGCGGCGGTATCCCTGTGCCCTACAAATATGATGAAGAGAATGGTGATCCGCTGAAAGACAACATGTATGCCGGGATAACGGCGCAGGACTTTGCTGATGCGGTTATTCGTGAAGTTCATAAATGGCGTACGGATGTGGAGATCTGCATTGAGCCTGGGCGTAAAGTGACCGGCTCGGCTGCGGTCCTGTTAACCGAAGTTGCCTGTGAAAAACGTAAAACGAACTACGACCTGAACGGCAATGTGGAATGTCATGTTGAATGGAAATTTGTTGATGCCGGATACAGCGTGCTGTCAGACAGCCAGCATTTTGACTGGTTCTTCTACGTCTACAACGTCTCCAGAATGACCGATGCTCACGATGCGTGGATCAAACTCGCCGGACCGCTGTGTGATGGCGGTGACTATTTCCATATGGGCGTGAAGGGGGAAGAGTTCCTGATGCCGCAGAACACGCAAATCGGCGATATCGTCGCGTTTCTGGATGCGGGCGCTTATACCATCGAAAGCCAAACCGTGTATAACAACCGCCCACGCTCAGCTGTTGTGATGATAGACAAAGAGGGTAAAGACCGCTTAATCCGTCGGGAAGACAGTTACGAAGATATGGTCAAGTACGACATTTATTAAATCTCATTTTGGGACTCCGGCAGCGGCTGGAGTCCGTGAGTCAGGTGATTCGAAGAGGGCAGTGATGCCCCTGAGTGCATAACAGGAGATGGCCATGAGTAACAATAGTTCTGGCTTACTTGGCATCAAAGATATTGTCTTTATGAATGTCATTGCCATTCTGAGTTTGCGGCAAATACCCAATGTCGCGCCCTACGGCGCTTCAGCAATGTTGCTGTGGGTGATCGCCGCATTCTGTCTGTTCTTCCCTCTGGCGATGGTGTGCGGTGAACTGTCGACCGGATGGCCGAAAGATGGCGGGATATTCGTCTGGATCAAAGAGGCGTTTGGGAAACGTATCGCGTGGATAGTGGTGGTGTGCTTCCTCTTTTCCTGCGTGTTGTTTTTTCCCTTGATGCTTCAGTTCGGTTTTACGGCGTTGGGGTACATGATAGGCGGGGGCCTCGCAGAGAATAAGGCCTTTATTGGTATTGGTTCGGCGGTGATTTTTTGGTTGCTGACGTTAATGAATATTCGCGGCATGGAGTGGACCAAAATTATCAATAGCGTCAGCGCCTGGTGCGGCGTGTTCATCCCATCCGCCATTTTGATTATCCTGGCTATTGTGTGGTTGGCGACCGGGCATAAGATGCAAACCGATTATGCGACGGCGGCGAACTGGGTTCCTGATCTGAGCCATTGGGATACTATCGTCTTTCTGTCGAGCATGATGTTTGCTTTCGCCGGGCTGGAAGTCGCGCCAATGATTGCCGGACGTACGCGCAATCCGCAACGTGATTTCCCGCGCGCGATGGCGGTTTCTGCAGCCGTTATTGTTGGGATTTACATGGTTGGTACCTGGGCGCTGAACACACTGTTACCCGCGGGAAAAACCGATATTGTGGCGGGTGTGATGCAGGCAATGCATGCCGCGGCGGATACGTTACATATGCCCTGGCTGATCCCGGTAATGGCAATCTGCATGTTCTTTGGTGCATTAGGCCAGATCAACTCCTGGCTGGTAGGTCCTATCTACATGCTTCAGGAAGCCTCGCGTGAGGATAATTTGTTAGGGGATAAAATTGCCCGGTTGCATCCAGTCTGGAAAACGCCAGCCTTTGCGCTGATTGTTCAGGCAATAATCGTTACGGTACTGTGTTTCTCAACCTTTATCTCCCCGAGCGTCGCCGCAGCATACTGGATGCTGACTGCATTGACGACCATCACCTATTTCATTCCTTATCTGGTGATGTTCCCGGCATTCTGGCGTTTGCGTCAGACGCAACCGGATACGCCCAGAAGCTTCAAAATCCCTGGAAAAGTCTTACCTGCCGTCCTGCCTGCACTTGGATTTATCTCTATTGCTTTTGCTGTCGCATTACTGTTTATCCCGCCTTCACAAATTGATATGGGAGGATATTTCCAGTACGCCGGCAAGATCGTGGGTGGCGCGTTGCTGGCCGTCATCGTTGCTGAATGTATCTATCACCGGGCCCAGAAACGTAACGCTCGTCTGAGCGTGGCAGGAGGAAAATAAAATGTATATGCCAATCCTGGAAATCAATTTACGCAAGCTGGAAGAAAATGCCCGAACGGAAAAAGCGCTGTTAGCCAGCAGTGGGATTGAGGTCATGGCCGTCAATAAAGTTTTTGATGGCTGTATTGAAACCGCACAGGCGGTATTTGATGGCGGCATTAAGGTGATTGCAGAATCGCGGACCTATAACCTGAAAAAAATCCGTGAAATCGGCTGTACAACCTGTCTGCTCCGCAGTCCTTGCCTGAGTGAGATTGAAGATGTTATCCGTTATGCCGATATCAGTCTGAACAGCGAACCCATCATCCTGCGGGCGCTATCTCAGGAAGCCCAACGCCAGGGGAAAACGCATCAGGTATTGCTGATGGTGGATATGGGGGATTTACGCGAAGGTATCTGGTTCACCGAGTATTCACACATTCTCAGCACCATCCGGCTCATTCAGGAATTGCCTTGCCTGGAACTGTATGGCCTGGGAACTAACTTCAACTGCTATGGCACGGTCTTGCCGACGGTAAAAAATGGTGAAGATTTTCTGGCACTGGCCGCACGAGTCGAGCAGGACAGCGGTGTGGCAGTTCGCCGACTCTCTGCCGGTAATTGCACCAGCTACCATTTACTGGATAAAGGTATTTGGCCTAAGGGGTTAAACCACCTGCGTATTGGGGGGCTACATGAGTTCGGCATTGAATATGTCGAGATGAAGTATCTGAATGAATTTCATCACTCTACAAAACCGGTGGAAAAAGCCTGTTCCGACATGTATGTACTTGAGGCAGAGATTATTGAGCTGAACAGCAAGCCAACAATACCCGTTGGAGAACTTGGCGTAGACGCCTTCCTGCAAACAAAAACCTTTGTCGATCATGGCACGCGTTTGCGGGCGTTGTTGGCATTTGGTCGACAGGATGTCCCTTCCGATAACTGTGTGCCTTGCGATGACAATATCACCATTCTGGGACAAACCAGCGATCATACGCTGGTGGATATTGAAGCATGCGAGCAGCCGCTGAAAGTCGGGGATATCATCCGCTTTGAACTCGACTACACAGGGCTTCTGATGGCCTGTCAGACGAAGGGCGTTGCCACGCGGTTTATTCGTTAAGCCACTGCCGCCACAGTAGTGCATATGTGGCGGCGTCTCTGACCCTTTCTGAGACAGGGAGTGACCATGAGTACCCTGCAAGCGCTACCCCCCGTCGAACCTGAAAATGGATTACGACGAAACCTCAAAAAGCGTCATTTGCTGATGATGTCGCTCGGCGGGACAATCGGTACAGGTTTGTTTATCGGCATAGCCGAACCGCTGAATAGCGTTGGACCAGCTGGAACATTGTTGGCTTATCTGTTCGCTGGTGCGATTATGCTGGCAACTATGATGTGCCTTGGCGAACTGTCCTGCGCATTTCCCCACTCAGGCTCATTTCAGCATTATGCGTTGATGTTCATGCCCAATCCTATCTGGAGCTATACCATTGGCTGGTTATATTGGCTGAGTTGGGTGTTTTCCCTGGCGGCGGATCTGACTGCTGCGGGCTTCATTGCCCATCAATTTTTCCCCGTTATTCCTATCCACTTCTTCTGTCTTATCATTCTTGTCGTGTTAACGCTGATCAATCTCTGTTCGGCGAAAAGTTTCGGCGAATGTGAATACTGGTTATCTGCGATTAAAGTTTTCGCGATAGTGCTTTTTATCGCGGCGGGTGGGGTAATGATCTTCTCGTTGTCAGGAGACACGAACTGGCATCCAACGTTAAAAAGTGGAGGATTGTGGTTTCCCCACGGATGGGAGCAAATTCTGGTCTGCATGACAATCGTCATCTATTCGTTCCAGGGCGTTGAGCTGGTTGGAAACGCGGCAGGCGAAACGGAGTCGCCGCATAGTGTCTTACCCAAGGTGATTCTTGGAATCGGTCTGCGTATTATTCTGTTTTACGGTCTGGCGATTGCTGTTCTGGCGTTGGTTTATCCGCAGGGAAAGATACCCGATGGAACCAGCCCCTTCGTGTGGGTATTCTCACATGTCGGTATGCCTGGCGCAGATGTCCTGATGACGCTAGTCATATTCTCTGCTGCTGTGTCAGCGGCGAATTCCGCAATCTATGCCAGTTCACGCATGTTATGGTCAATGTCGGGCGACCGTTTCGCCCCCCGTTTTTTCGCCAGGACTAACGCCAGCGGTGTGCCTGTTTACGCTATTCTGATAACAGTAATGCTGGCTCTGGTATCGATGCTGACTCGCTATATTCCTGCACAGAAATTCTATATTTTGTTGATTGCCAGTACCGGGCAGGTGGGTTGTCTGGCGTGGATTACTATTGGCTGGTGTCAGTATCAGTTTCGCAAGGCTGTGAATGACGGGAAGTATTCCCCTGATTTACTGCGCTATCGTTCACCGTTTTTTCCCTGGATGGCCAGGTTTGTTATTGTTACAAATGTTGCCATTATGGTGGGAACCTGGTTCAGTGAAAAAGGGGGCGTGATCATGCTGGTAGAACTGGCTTTTATGGTTTGTATTCTGGTTTCATGGTATGCGCTAAAACCTGCTTTGCGGACTGAAGAGGAGAGTGATTCCAGGTTGTCTGCGGTAAAGAAATACGGCACAGTTAGCCCATCAAGTGATGGAAAAGTAAAATGAAACGACTCATTGTAGGGATTAGTGGCGCAAGCGGGGCAATTTACGGCGTGCGCTTGCTGCAGGTTTTGCGTGACGTTACCGATGTGGAAACCCATTTGGTGATGAGCGCCGCTGCCCGGCAGACGCTGGCGCTGGAAACGGACCTCTCCGTGCGCGACGTGCAGGCGCTGGCGAATGTGACTCATGATTCGCGAGATATTGCCGCCAGCATCTCCTCCGGCTCTTTTCAGACCGCTGGAATGGTTATCCTGCCGTGTTCAATTAAAACGCTTTCCGGCATCGTCCACAGCTACACCGATGGGTTGCTTACCCGTGCGGCAGATGTGGTGTTGAAAGAACGTCGTCCGCTGGTACTGTGCGTGCGTGAAACGCCTCTACATTTGGGGCATCTGCGGCTGATGACCCAGGCGGCAGAAATTGGCGCGGTGATTATGCCGCCTGTCCCGGCATTCTATCATCGCCCGCAAACGCTCGATGATGTGATTAATCAAACGGTTAACCGCGTACTTGACCAGTTTGATATCTCCCTTGCGCAGGATCTGTTCACCCGCTGGCAAGGGGCGTAATCCGTTCTATTCGCGTGCAAAGAAACATCCATTGCCCTGTTTCAGGGCAATTTTGTAACCGCGATCATATCCTCAACATTTAATTCGCTAAAACCCAACGAAACGCTGCGGTTCAACCGTCAGACCTGCTATCTTCAAAATCAGGACATTGTTGCAACGTTTTATTAACATATTTAACGTCGAATATCCTCATCGACGCCAAAATGGCATAAGACCTGCATGAAAAAGTCTGCAAACACACAACACAACGTAAAACATAATAAAATTACGCCACCTGAGGGTTATGTATGAAGAAGACGGTTCTTGCTTTGTCTTTGCTGGTAGGACTCTGTGCCACCGCGGCCAGCCACGCAGCACTTCCGCAGACGGTTCGTATTGGTACAGATACGACGTACGCACCTTTTTCCTCTAAGGATGCTAAAGGCGACTTTGTCGGCTTTGATATCGATCTGGGAAATGAGATGTGTAAGCGCATGCAGATCAAATGTACCTGGGTTGCCAGCGACTTTGATGCGCTAATTCCGTCGCTGAGAGCGAAAAAAATTGATGCCATTATCTCCTCGCTTTCTATCACCGAGAAACGTCAGCAAGAGATTGCGTTCTCCGACAAGCTTTACGCAGCAGACTCACGTCTGATCGCCGCGAAAGGTTCTCCGATTAAACCGACTCTGGATTCCCTTAAGGGTAAACACGTTGGTGTACTACAAGGCTCTACTCAGGAAGCCTATGCCAATGACAACTGGCGTAGCAAAGGCGTGGATGTAGTGGCCTATGCGAACCAGGACCTCATCTATTCTGACCTGACGGCGGGGCGTCTTGACGCAGCGCTGCAGGATGAAGTCGCGGCCAGCGAAGGCTTCCTGAAGCAGCCTGCCGGTAAGGGCTACGACTTTGCAGGTCCTTCGGTGAAAGATAAAAAATACTTTGGCGACGGAACCGGGATTGGTTTGCGCAAAGATGACACCGAGCTGAAAGCTGCTTTTGATAAAGCGCTGGGTGAACTGCGCAAAGACGGCACTTACGACAAAATGGCGAGTAAGTATTTTAACTTTAATGTCTACGGCGATTAATACGTCGCAGCGGGGAATTGACTGCACCATTGCGGGTAACTATTGCGGTGCATAATACATTCAGTGCACTGTTTTGGTGCTGTTGTCGCTGACATAATAAGCATGAGTGCATACTTAAGCGCTTTTCATGCAAATAAATACCGCCGACAGGGCAGAATGCTTTGCCTTGTCGGCCTGATTAATGGCACGATAACTGCACCTGGTCCTGTAAAGATCCCCTATAAAAGACAGTCTGTTGAGGATAGTTATGAAAAAACTGGTGTTGTCTCTTTCTCTGGTTCTGGCTTTCTCCAGTGCTACCGCAGCATTTGCCGCCATTCCGCAAAAAATTCGTATCGGTACGGATCCGACTTATGCGCCGTTCGAATCGAAAAATGCGCAGGGTGAATTAGTCGGTTTTGATATCGATCTGGCAAAAGAGCTGTGCAAACGTATCAATACACAATGTACCTTCGTGGAAAACCCGCTAGACGCGCTGATCCCTTCGCTAAAAGCGAAGAAAATCGATGCGATCATGTCCTCGCTTTCCATTACTGAAAAACGTCAGCAGGAAATCGCCTTTACCGACAAGCTTTATGCAGCCGACTCGCGTCTGGTTGTCGCTAAAGATTCTGCTATTCAGCCGACCATTGAATCGTTGAAAGGTAAACGTGTTGGCGTGCTGCAGGGCACAACTCAGGAAACGTTCGGCAACGAACACTGGGCGCCAAAAGGCATTGAAATTGTCTCCTATCAGGGACAAGACAATATCTATTCTGACCTGACAGCAGGGCGTATTGACGCCGCATTCCAGGATGAAGTCGCGGCCAGCGAAGGCTTCCTGAAACAGCCGGTCGGTAAAGATTACAAATTCGGCGGCCCGTCTGTGAAAGACGAGAAGTTATTCGGCGTGGGTACCGGTATGGGGCTGCGCAAAGACGATAACGAGCTGCGCGAAGCACTGAACAAAGCCTTTGCTGAAATGCGCGCTGACGGGACTTACGAGAAACTGGCAAAAAAATACTTCGATTTTGATGTTTACGGCGGTTAATCACCGCAGGTGCTGATAAAGCCCGTAGATTTTTGACGCGTTGAATTTACGCCTGATGGCGCTGCGCTTATCCGGCCTACGGTAATTTTGTAGGCCGGATAAGGCAAAGCCGCCATCCGGCATTTAACGGTTAGTCTGAAATCAAAAGAGGCTTATTACTCCACCACACACGACAGGACAGGCAGCATGTTGTATGGCTTTTCAGGTGTTATTTTACAGGGCGCAATTGTTACGCTTGAGCTGGCACTCAGCTCGGTGGTACTGGCGGTTCTGATAGGTCTTGTCGGCGCGGGAGCTAAGCTGTCGCAAAGCCGGGCAATGGGGCTTATTTTCGAAGGGTACACAACGCTTATCCGCGGAGTGCCCGATCTTGTCTTAATGCTGCTCATCTTCTACGGGTTACAAATTGCGCTGAATACCATTACCGATGCAATCGGTATCGGCCAGATTGATATCGATCCAATGGTCGCGGGTATTATTACGCTCGGGTTTATCTACGGCGCCTATTTTACCGAAACATTTCGTGGCGCATTTATGGCCGTGCCAAAAGGCCATATCGAAGCCGCGACGGCATTCGGTTTTACCAGCTCACAAATCTTTCGCCGCATTATGTTCCCGGCGATGATGCGTTATGCCTTACCGGGGATTGGCAACAACTGGCAGGTCATTCTTAAGGCCACGGCTCTGGTGTCGTTGCTCGGACTTGAGGACGTAGTGAAAGCCACTCAGCTTGCCGGGAAAAGTACCTGGGAGCCGTTCTATTTTGCCGTGGTGTGCGGGGTCATCTATCTGGTGTTTACCACGGTATCTAATGGTGTGCTGCTGTACCTTGAGCGCCGCTATTCCGTGGGTGTGAAGAGGGCTGACCTGTGATTGAGATTATTCAGGAATACTGGAAGTCCCTGCTGTGGACTGATGGATATCGTTACACTGGCGTTGCTATCACTCTCTGGCTTCTGATTTCGTCGGTGGTGATGGGCGGGATTCTGGCGCTGTTTTTGGCGATTGGTCGCGTTTCCAGTAATAAATTTATCCAGTTTCCCATCTGGCTGTTCACCTATATTTTTCGTGGCACGCCGCTGTACGTTCAACTGCTGGTGTTTTATTCCGGGATGTATACGCTGGAGATCGTCAAAGGAACGGACTTCCTTAACGCGTTTTTCCGCAGTGGGCTGAATTGTACCGTGCTGGCATTGACGCTGAATACCTGTGCCTACACCACAGAGATTTTCGCCGGGGCTATTCGTTCTGTACCCCATGGTGAGATTGAAGCCGCGCGGGCTTACGGTTTCTCGTCGTTTAAACTGTATCGCTGCATTATTTTACCTTCCGCACTGCGTATTGCGCTGCCGGCATACAGCAATGAAGTGATTCTAATGCTGCACTCCACGGCGCTGGCATTTACCGCCACGGTGCCTGATTTGTTGAAGATCGCCCGTGATATCAACTCGGCAACGTATCAGCCGTTTACCGCCTTCGGTATTGCCGCTGTACTGTATTTGATTATTTCGTATGTCCTGATCAGTCTGTTCCGTAAAGCGGAAAAACGCTGGTTGCAGCATGTATCCTCTAAATGATTCGAGTAACACGATGTCTGAAAATAAATTAAACGTTATCGATTTACATAAGCACTACGGCGAACATGAAGTGCTGAAAGGGGTATCGCTGCAGGCCAATGCGGGTGATGTTATCAGTATTATTGGTTCGTCAGGTTCCGGTAAAAGTACCTTCCTGCGCTGCATTAACTTTCTTGAGAAGCCAAGTGCCGGGACGATTGTGGTCAGTGGTCAGAACATTGGGTTGGTGCGTGACAAAGATGGCCAGCTCAAGGTTGCGGACAAAAATCAGCTGCGCCTGCTGCGTACGCGACTGACGATGGTTTTTCAGCACTTCAATCTGTGGAGCCACATGACGGTGCTGGAAAACGTGATGGAAGCGCCGATCCAGGTGTTGGGGCTGAGCAAACAAGAAGCCCGCGAACGAGCAGTGAAGTATCTGGCTAAAGTGGGCATTGATGAGCGCGCGCAGGGCAAATATCCGGTGCACCTGTCTGGCGGACAGCAGCAGCGCGTCTCCATTGCACGGGCGTTGGCGATGGAACCGGAAGTGTTGCTATTTGATGAACCTACGTCGGCGCTTGACCCAGAGCTTGTAGGCGAAGTGCTGCGCATTATGCAACAGCTGGCCGAAGAGGGTAAAACCATGGTGGTCGTGACCCACGAAATGGGATTCGCTCGGCATGTCTCCACGCACGTGATTTTCCTGCATCAGGGAAAAATTGAGGAGGAGGGCGACCCGGAGCAGGTATTCGGTAATCCGCAAAGTCCGCGTTTGCAGCAGTTTCTCAAGGGCTCGCTGAAATAAGTGAGCTGCCCGGAGGCGTTACGCTTTCCGGGCACTACAGCTTAAACGCATCGCGCTCCAGGCGATAAACCCAGTCGTCGTAGGCGATGCCATCAATCTCATACGCCTTTTCCAGTACCTGCGTACGCACAAAGCCTGTTTTTTCCAGTATACGAACAGAACCCTTATTTTCCGCGAGTGCGTAAGCGTTTATCGCCGTGACGGCCGTGTGATCGAAAGCGTACTGGCACACCGCCGTCACGGCTTCGCTGGCAATCCCTTTTCCCTGAGCTTCGGGCAAGATGGCGTAGCCGAGGTCGGCCTCGTGTAGGTATAAATGACTGATCTGCAGGCCAATATCGCCAAGAGGCGTTGAGTTGTTATGTTCGCGGATGACGAAAGTATGCTGTGCAGCCAGACGTCTGGCGAATAACAGACGTGTGTCTTTCGCCGGGGCAATGTCGCCCATATAACGCATGACTTCTGGGCATTCACGTAATCTCTGGAAAAATGACCAGTCAGAAAATTTAAATAAGGAGAGGGTAAGTCGGGGAGTCGATATTATCGCCATAACGTCGCCATTGCGGAATTCTGGTCTATAACCTTACCACCACAACGGCGACCATGAATAGGGCTTCGGGATTATCGGATCACATCCGCCAGCGCTTCTTCTAAATCGTACCAGCGAAATGCAAAACCGGAGGCTTCCAGGCGTTTGGGTAATGCTCGCTGCCCGCCGAGGACCAGCACTGAAGACTCGCCCATCAGCAGCCGCATTACGCTGGCGGGAACGCGTAGAATGGCAGGGCGATTCAGGGCATGTCCCAGCGCGTGGGCAAACTGCTCATTGTGGACCGGGTAGGGTGAAACCATATTGAAGGGGCCGCGCAGGTCGTTATCCAGCAGCCAGATAATGCCATTGACCATATCATCAATATGGATCCAGGCCATATACTGGCGTCCGTTACCTATAGGGCCGCCTAAGCCAAGACGAAATGGCGGGACCATTTTCCCCAGAATGCCGCCAGCAGAGGCCAACACCACGCCGGTACGCAGCATACACACGCGGGTTTTGTCGCTTTGTGCTGTGCTGGCAATTTGTTCCCAGCGGGCGCATAGCTTATGGGTAAATTCGTTGTGCGGCGGCTCTTCTTCCGTGACCACAACCTCGCCCAAATCGCCGTAGTAACCGGTGGCGGAACCGGAGATGAGCACCTCGGGCGGCGTCTCGCTGGCATTAATTAAATCGACCAGTTTCTGCGTAATCCCCCAGCGACTCTGGCACAGACGCTCCTTTTGTTGCGCACTCCAGCGCTTGTCGGCAATCGGCTCTCCGGCAAGGTTAATGACGGCATCAATATCATTGAGATTTTGCCGCTCTTCTAACCCTTTGGACAGCCTAACCCGGGAGTCGAAAATCTGACGCGCCTTATCAGGAGAACGGGTTACTACGGTTATCTGATGCCCCAACTCCAGCAGGCGGGGGATCAGATGACGCCCAATCAGGCCAGTACCGCCGGTAATCAGAATCTGCATGTCGCCTCCCGGGTTATGTTTTAGCGCTGCCAGCTCAGCGTCATGGAAACTGAGTCGGCGTAACGCAATGCATGAAGTTTATCGATCTCCACTTCAGCATAAGTGACCCAGTGATGTTCGCGTGCGATATCGAGCACATCTTGAGTTAATTTTTCTAACAATGAGAAGCGGTTACCCTCCACGTGGGCAATGATGCTCTTGGTGATAGTGCGATAATTCAGCGCGTCGTTGATATCTTCGCTGGTACGGGCGTTGTCTGCCGGATAGTGAATGGCAACGTTGATGACAATATCCTGGCGATTCAGGATCTCCTCTTCTTTGATGCCGATAAAGGTGCGCAGACGAAGGTTTTTTATACGAATAATAGCGTCAGGTTGTGACATTGCAGGTTTCCTCCATGTATGAACCTTTGCATGATACACGAGAACCGAATTGCGTCATCGCTTCTCGATTTGTGCGTGCTGCATGGCGCGCTCAGTCGCAGGACGCGTACGAATGCGTTCATGCCAGTTATTGACCGCCGGGTAGTTGTCGAGGTCGATGCGCTGACGCTGATGGGCGTGGATCCACGGCCAGCAGGCAATGTCGGCAATACTGTAGTGATCGCCTCCTAGCCATGGGGACGTTTCCAGTCGTTTATTCATCACGTTGTACAGGCGCTGAGTTTCAATCTGAAATCTTTCAATGGCGTAGGGAATGGTTTGTGGGGCGTAATGGCTAAAATGATGATTTTGACCCAACATAGGTCCCAGGCCGCTGACCTGCCAGAACAGCCACTGCAGCGTAGTGTGACGTTCACGTAATTCACCACTCAGCAGCTTACCGCTCTTCTCTGCCAGATAGAGTAAAATTTCTCCGGACTCAAACAAGCTGATGGGCCTTCCGCCGTCCATCGGGGCACTGTCGATAATGGCCGGGATTTTATTGTTCGGCGAGATCTGCAAGAAATCAGGGCGAAACTGATTGCCTTTGCTGATATCGACATGAATCAAACGGTATTGCAGTTGTGCCTCTTCAAGAAACAGCGTGATTTTGTGACCGTTTGGCGATGGGGTGTAATAGAGATCGATCATTTTCAGCGTCCGTTTTGTCATGAACCGGGTCATAACAAGTATAGAGCTTGTTGGCGTACGTGAGTTTTCATCAAGTGACAGCGAGAGAAAGACTCTATATTTTGAAAGCAAGCCAATACACTTCAGAGGACATTATGAGCAAATCTGCAATTACGCTGTGGTCAGATGCCAATTTTTTCTCCCCTTACGTGCTGTCTGTTTATGTCGCTCTGCAAGAGAAAGGACTGCCTTTTACGCTGAAAACGGTTGATCTCAACAACGGCGAACACTTGCAACCTTCATGGCAAGGGTATGCGTTGACGCGCCGCGTACCGGTTCTTGAAATCGACGGTTTCGAGCTGAGTGAATCATCAGCGATTACTGAATTTCTGGAAGATAGCTTTGCGCCGCCGCAGTGGGAGCGTATTTACCCGCATGATGTACAAAAACGCGCGCGGGCTCGCCAGGTTCAGGCGTGGATCCGCAGCGATCTGATGCCTATCCGTGAAGAACGCTCTACGGATGTGGTTTTTGCTGGCGTGAAGAAAGCGCCGTTGAGTGACGCGGGAAAAGCCTGCGCGGAGAAATTGTTCGCTACGGCGAGCAGTTTGGTAAGCCATGGCAAACAGAATTTATTTGGTGAATGGTGTATCGCCGACTGTGATTTAGCGCTAATGCTTAATCGTCTGGTCCTTAACGGTGATGAGGTTCCAGAAGCGCTTGCAGAATACGCCGCCTTCCAGTGGCAGCGCGCTTCAATCCAGCGTTTTATCGCGCTTTCAGCGAAGCGTTCCTGCTGAAAAACGGGTCGTAATCCAGTATCATTACAAGGTACTTTTCAACGAGGGGTGAGTGATGAAACTGATGTTCGCATCGGACATTCATGGTTCGTTGCCAGCCACGGAACGCGTACTCGAACGGTTTGCCGCGAGCGGTGCGCAATGGTTGGTGATATTGGGTGATGTTTTAAACCACGGGCCGCGCAATGCACTACCGCAAGGCTATGCGCCCGCGCAGGTTGCCGAGCGGTTGAACGAGCTGGCAGCGCAGATTATCGCGGTACGTGGCAATTGCGACAGCGAAGTGGATCAGATGCTCCTGCATTTTCCGATGACCGCGCCGTGGCAGCAAATTCTGACAGAAAACCAGCGATTATTTTTGACACACGGACATCTTTTTGGTCCGCAAAATATGCCTGCGCTAAACGTGGGAGATGTGCTGGTTTATGGACATACTCATCTGCCCGTCGCTGAGCGACAAGGAGACATTTATCACTTCAATCCTGGCTCGGTAAGCATCCCGAAAGGGGACTTTGCGGCAAGTTACGGGATTCTGGATGATAATGTTCTCAGCGTAATGGCACTCAATGATCAAAGTATTATTGCACAGGTCGAGATTAATCCGTAATTTACCCCACAAACATAAACGCGCCGTAAGAGCGCAAGAAAAAAGAAGGTTTCCTGATGGTGGAACAGCGTCGTTTGGCAAGTACGGAATGGGTGGATATTGTGAATGAAGACAACGAAGTCATCGCACAATCCAGCCGGGAACAAATGCGGGCGCAGCGCTTACGTCATCGTGCGACATATATCGTCGTGCACGATGGTATGGGCAAAATTCTGGTTCAGCGTCGTACTGAGACAAAAGATTTTTTGCCCGGTATGCTGGATGCTACCGCTGGCGGCGTTGTGCAGGCTGACGAACAGTTACTGGACTCAGCGCGCCGTGAAGCGGAAGAGGAACTGGGGATTGCGGGCGTACCGTTTGCCGAGCATGGGCAGTTTTATTTTGAAGACCAGAACTGTCGCGTATGGGGCGGGCTGTTTAGCTGTGTTTCCCATGGACCGTTTGCGCTTCAGGAAGAAGAGGTCAGTGAAGTTTGCTGGCTGACGCCGGAAGAAATCACCGCGCGCTGCGACGAATTTACGCCGGACTCACTGAAAGCCCTGGCGCTGTGGATGACCCGCAACGCCAAGAATGAAGGGGCGAAAGCTGAAAATCAGGAAGAAGCTGAATAGAATCGGCTCATCCGGCCTACAGCGTCTAGAAATCGTGTAGGCCGGGCAATCTTTTTTAATGGTAACCCATTATCTGCGCGCCAATCACCACCACGCTGGACATAATAAACAGCAGTCCTAACAGCGTGGCGCCTACTTTCAGCCAGTTACGAAAATCCACCCGACAAACGCCTAACGTTGCCATCAGTGATGCCGACGTAGGATAGATAATATGACTGAATCCGTCACCAAACTGGAATGCCAGAACGGTGACCTGACGGTTTACGCCAACCAGATCACCCAATGGTGCCAGCAGCGGCATGGTCAACGCAGCCTGCCCGGAGCCGGAAGTGACGAAGAAATTAAACACTGCCTGGAACAGCAGCATAAACCACGCCGCAATGGCGTTATCCAGACCGCTAATGCCGTTGGCGATGCTGTGCAGCAGGGTATTCAGCACGCTGGCATCGCCCGCTTCACCATTGCCTACCAACAGTAATATCCCTTTGGCAAAACCGACCAGCAGGGCAGGAGCAATCATCATGCGCGCACCCTCAGTAAATGAGGATGCCATTATGTTGACCGTCATGCCGTTCAGCCGAAAGACGACGCCAATAATGCCAATCACCAGACCCATGGTGAAGAACTGGCTGGCAATCTCAGGAATAAACCATGCGTGGACGATAACACCCCAAATGACCCACACGATCACGCCCGTCAGCACCATCAGCACCAGCCAGTCGCCGAGCGTGAAGCGGCGCTCAATGACCTCATCCTGCTGTTCGCGGAAGAAACGGTCTGATTCATGAACGCGCGACAGCAGCGGATTCTTTTTGATGCGCGCCGCGTAGGCCAGCGTGAAGGTCAGACCAATCATCGTGGCAACGACCCATACCACGATACGCAAACCTGAGCCGGAAAGCACCGGGACGCCCGCAATGCCCTGCGCGACCACCACGCAGAACGGGTTCATCCAGGAACTGGCAAAACCGATTTGGGTGGCAATATAGGTTACCAGCACGGTGGTGATACTGTCGTAACCCAAGCGTACCATCAGCGGCGCGATAATTATCGCAAAGGCGACGGCCTCTTCTCCCATACCAAACACTGCGCCACCTAAAGAGAAGAGAATAAACAGCACCGGGATAAACAAGACCTCGTTCCCTCGGGTATGGCGGATGAGCGCCAGGATGCCGTTATCGATAGTTCCGGTGCGCATCACGATGCCAAACGCGCCACCGATAACCAGCATAAACATGATGATGCCAACAGCGGTGCCGAATTTAGAACCGGAGGTTAACCCTTCAAACGGGAAGTTCATCAGGCCAGGACTTTCATCACCGGTGGTAAAGAATTTAACCGGGTGATACTGCTCTTCACCGGCTTCATTGGTCAGAATGCGGAATGAATGGGGATCAACGACCTTGCGAGTCTTGGTTTGCCCATCAACCTGATACTGCACTTCCTGGCTGTCGAACATCCCGACGGGAACTACCCATGTCGCCAGACTGGTCAAAATGGCGACGAAAAAAATAATCACCAGCGTGTCGGGCATCGCCCACTTTTTAGCTGGCCGTGTTTCTGTTACTGCTGACATGAAAGACTATCCCTGTTGCAATGCAAAAGAGGGTAAGTATGCAAACAGAAGAATAGTTATTCATTGATGCAGCGCATCCTGGTAAATCATTCAGACCAGGCCAACGGGAAATCAGATATAAAAAAACCGGAAATATCAGCTATTTCCGGTTTGATAAGCAGGATGTGTACCGGATAAGGCATCCGGCACGCATGGCAGATTACTGCTGCTGGGAAGACTGGATCGCGGTCAGAGCGATGGTGTAGACAATATCGTCTACCAGCGCGCCACGAGACAGGTCGTTCACCGGTTTACGCATACCCTGCAGCATCGGCCCGATGGAGATCAGGTCGGCAGAACGCTGTACCGCTTTGTAGGTGGTGTTACCGGTGTTCAGATCCGGGAAGATGAACACGGTAGCGCGACCAGCAACCGGAGAGTTCGGCGCTTTGGATTTTGCTACGTCAGCCATAACTGCGGCATCGTACTGCAGCGGACCGTCGATCATCAGGTCAGGACGTTTTTCCTGCGCAAGACGGGTTGCTTCGCGTACTTTCTCTACATCGCTACCTGCACCAGAAGTACCAGTGGAGTAGGAGAGCATCGCTACGCGCGGTTCGATACCGAAAGCAGTTGCGGAATCAGCGGATTGAATCGCGATCTCTGCCAACTGCTCTGCAGTCGGATCCGGGTTGATCGCGCAGTCGCCGTAAACGTAAACCTGATCCGGCAGCAACATGAAGAATACGGAAGATACCAGTGAGCTACCCGGTGCAGTTTTGATCAGCTGCAGCGGCGGACGAATGGTATTCGCGGTGGTGTGAACGGCACCAGAAACCAGGCCGTCAACGTCGTCTTGTTCCAGCATCAGGGTACCGAGAACTACGTTGTCTTCCAGCTGTTCGCGGGCAACGGTTTCGGTCATGCCTTTGTTTTTACGCAATTCGACCAGGCGAGCAACGTAGCTTTCGCGAACTACATCCGGATCAACGATTTCTACGCCAGCGCCCAGTTCAATGCCCTGAGAGGCCGCTACGCGGGTGATCTCATCCGGGTTACCCAACAGTACGCAGGTTGCGATACCACGTTCAGCACAGATAGCCGCCGCTTTAACGGTACGCGGTTCGTCGCCTTCTGGCAGAACGACGCGTTTGCCCGCTTTACGCGCCAGCTCGGTCAACTGATAACGGAACGCTGGTGGTGACAGACGACGGCTGCGCTCAGACGTTGCGGTCAGAGATTCAATCCAGTCAGCGTTGATGTAGTTAGCAACGTATTCCTGAACTTTTTCGATGCGCTCGTGATCGTCAACCGGAACTTCCAGGTTGAAGCTCTGCAGGCTCAGAGAGGTCTGCCAGGTGTTGGTGTTTACCATGAATACCGGCAGGCCGGTTTCGAATGCACGTTCGCACAGTTTAGTAATACGCGCGTCCATTTCGTAGCCGCCGGTCAGCAGCAGAGCACCAATTTCTACGCCGTTCATCGCTGCCAGGCATGCAGCAACCAGCACGTCCGGACGGTCAGCGGAAGTCACCAGCAGAGAACCTGCGCGGAAGTGCTCGAGCATGTGCGGAATGCTGCGTGCGCAGAAGGTCACAGACTTCACGCGACGGGTGTTGATATCGCCTTCGTTCACAATGGTGGCGTTCAGGTGACGCGCCATATCGATTGCACGAGTGGCAATCAGATCAAAGCTCCATGGCACCGCGCCCAGAACTGGCAGCGGGCTGGATTCCTGCAGTTTAGCCGGATCAACTTTGATCACTTTCGCTTTGGAAGAGTCGTCGAAAATCTCAGACAGATCCGGGCGAGTACGGCCCTGTTCATCAACCGGTGCGTTCAGTTTGTTCACGATTACGCCGGTGATGTTGGTGTTTTTCGCGCCGCCGAAGCTGCTGCGAGTCAGTTCAATACGCTCGTTCAGCTGTTCCGGAGTATCGGTACCCTGAGACATAACGAAGACGATTTCTGCATTCAGCGTTTTCGCGATTTCGTAGTTCAGAGACTGCGCGAACTGATGTTTACGGGTTGGGACCAGGCCTTCAACCAGGACAACTTCAGCGTCTTTAGTATTCGCGTGGTAGTTCGCGATGATCTCTTCCATCAGCACATCTTTCTGATTGCTGGAGAGCAGAGATTCAACGTGGCTCATCTTCAGCGGCTCAGCGGCTGGCAGAGAAGAATTAGCACGGACGATGCTGGTAGTCTGGTCTGGCGCATCGCCACCGGCACGCGGTTGAGCGATCGGCTTGAAGACGCTCAGACGAACGCCTTTGCGTTCCATTGCGCGGATCACGCCAAGACTGACGCTGGTCAGACCGACGCTGGTTCCGGTTGGGATCAGCATAATAATACGGGACACGGTTTATCCTCTTTCGTTACCGCCCGTTTCAGGCGGGTTACAAAACAGCACCGCCAGCTAGGCTGGCGGTGTGAAATCAGGCGGTCAGACGGCTCGCGTCTTGCGCGATAACCAGTTCTTCGTTGGTTGGGATAACCACCGCAGGACGGGTACCTTCTTTGTTGATGAACCCAGATTTGCCGAAACGTGCGGCCAGGTTACGTTCATGGTCAACTTCAAAGCCCAGAACGCCCAGTTTGCCCAGAGACAGTTCACGAACCATCGCGGCGTTTTCACCGATACCACCAGTGAAGACAACAGCATCCAGACGACCATCCATCAGCGCAGTGTAAGAACCGATGTATTTCGCCAGACGGTGGCAGTAAACGTCCATTGCACGTTTAGCGTCTTCTTTAGTCGCGTAGTTATCTTCAACATAACGGCAGTCGCTGGTGACTTCGGTCAGACCCAGCAGGCCGGACTCTTTGGTCAGCATTTTGTTGATCTGGTCAACGCTCATGCCCAGTGTGTCGTGCAGGTGGAAGATGATCGCCGGGTCAATGTCACCGGAACGCGTACCCATCACCAGACCTTCCAGCGGGGTCAGACCCATGGAGGTATCAACACATTTACCGTTACGGATAGCAGATACAGAACCGCCGTTGCCCAGGTGGCAAGTGATGATGTTCAGCTCATCAACTGGTTTGTTCAGTACTTTTGCCGCTTCCTGAGTGACGAAGAAGTGGCTGGTACCGTGCGCACCGTAACGACGAACGCCGTGTTCTTTGTACAGGCTGTACGGCAGGGCGTAGAGGTAAGATTCTTCCGGCATAGTCTGGTGGAACGCGGTGTCGAATACGGCCACGTTTTTGTCTTTCAGATTCGGGAAGGATTTCAGCGCTTCAGCAATACCGATCAGGTGTGCAGGGTTATGCAGCGGTGCAAAAGAGGCTGCATCTTTGATACCCTGAATAACGGAATCGTCGATAACCACAGAGCCGGTGTATTTTTCGCCGCCGTGAACAACACGGTGACCAATTGCAGTCAGCTGAGCGGACAGTTCTGGTTTTTGTGCCAGAATAGTATTAACGATAAAATTCAGCGCTTCACTGTGAGCGGCGCCTGCACCTAAAGCCGCTTCTTGTTTACCGCCATCCATTTTCCATTTGATACGTGCTTCTGGGAGATGGAAACATTCGGCTAAACCAGAAAGGTATTCTTCACCGTTTACTGCATCGATGATGGCAAATTTCAGTGAGGAGCTACCGCAGTTCAGAACCAGTACTAACTTACTCGACATGGAAGTACCTATTTATGATACGTGGCTAAAAAAACGTCAGGGAGTCATAGAGCGTAGCGCATGATGACACCGACGTTTATGATTAACATCATGCGCCATAGTCTTTTTGGGCACGATGGAATAAATACCTTTGAGTCTATGTCATTTTGCGTATTTTTCAGCCAATGGCATACTATGTGTCAATTTGACGACTCAATGATTTTGGACTAATGGCCTTACAGGCCGGCACAGGATACCTGAATGTGGGTATCAAAGACAAAATGTTTTGAACGATGTCCATTGCAGTTGTTGTTTTGCACAAATTTTTTAATTTTTATATGTGAAGTTGAGGTAACCGCCATGTCGACACCGGATAATCGTTCCGTCAATTTTTTTAGCTTGTTTCGCCGGGGGCAGCACTACGCAAAGACGTGGCCAATGGAAAAGCGCCTCGCGCCCGTGTTTGTAGAGAACCGCGTGATCCGTATGACGCGTTACGCAATCCGTTTTATGCCGCCTATCGCCGTCTTCACCTTATGCTGGCAAATTGCGCTAGGGGGGCAGTTGGGACCGGCCGTTGCGACCGCGCTGTTTGCGCTTAGCCTGCCGATGCAGGGCATGTGGTGGCTGGGTAAACGTTCCGTGACGCCGCTGCCGCCTTCAATACTCAACTGGTTCTACGAAGTTCGGGGTAAATTGCAGGAAGCCGGGCAGGCGCTCTCTCCGGTCGAAGGAAAGCCTGATTATCAGGCGCTGGCTGACACGCTTAAGCGCGCCTTCAAACAACTGGATAAAACTTTCCTCGATGATTTGTAATTGACCCCTGATTACGCATATAAAAGAAGGCACAAGATGCCTTCTTTTTTTTCATCGCAGTAGTAGTGATACAGGAGTCCCAAATGGAAATGACCAACGCTCAACGTCTGATTTTGTCTAATCAGTACAAAATGATGACTATGCTCGATCCCACTAACGCCGAGCGTTATCGTCGTTTGCAGACGATTATTGAACGCGGTTACGGCTTGCAGATGCGCGAGCTGGATCGTGAGTTTGGTGAGCTGACGGAAGAAACCTGTCGTACGATTATCGATATTATGGAGATGTATCACGCATTACATGTGTCCTGGACTAATCTTAAGGATGCACAGGCCATTGATGAGCGCCGCGTGACCTTCCTCGGTTTTGACGCCGCAACGGAAGCCCGTTTTCTCGGATACGTTCGCTTTATGGTGAATGTGGAAGGTCGCTATACCCACTTTGATGCGGGGACGCATGGCTTCAACGCTCAGACCCCGATGTGGGAAAAATATCAGCGTATGTTGAACGTCTGGCACTCTTGCCCGCGCCAGTATCATTTGAGCGCGAATGAAATTAACCAAATCATTAATGCCTGAGGGGGCGAGCGTGCAGTGCAAAGGTTTTCTGTTTGATCTGGATGGAACGCTGGTCGATTCCTTACCCGCAGTAGAACGCGCGTGGTGCAATTGGGCCGATCGTTTTGGCCTCGATCATGCTGAAGTGCTCGGTTTTATTCATGGCAAGCAGGCCATTACCTCTCTGCGACACTTTATGGTGGGCAAATCTGAGGCAGAGATCGCTGCGGAGTTCACCCGCCTGGAGCAGATCGAAGCGACAGAAACCGCTGGGATCACCGCGCTGCCGGGGGCGGTTGAGTTGCTCAATCACCTCAATAAAGCGGGTATTCCATGGGCGATTGTGACCTCCGGTTCTATGCCAGTCGCACGAGCGCGCCATCGTGTCGCGGGGCTTCCTGCGCCTGAAGTGTTTGTCACCGCCGAACGGGTAAAAAGAGGGAAACCAGAGCCAGACGCTTATCTGTTAGGCGCACAGCTTCTGGGGCTTGCGCCGCAGGAGTGCGCGGTAGTGGAAGATGCGCCCGCCGGGGTGCTTTCAGGACTGACGGCTGGGTGTCATGTGATCGCGGTCAATGCGCCTGCGGACACGCCGCGTCTGGATGAGGTCGATTTTTCTCTGACCAGTCTGGAACATATTTCTGTGACCAAACAACCTAACGGAAATGTGGTCGTTGTAAGAAATACCTGATCATGATTTAGCCCCAGATTGTTGGGGCTTTTTTATGGCAGAATCGACTCATCCCTCTCATTTAACAAGGATATGTTGTGAACGGTGAATTGATATGGGTTCTCTCATTGCTGGCGATTGCCGTCGTTTTGTTTGCAACTGGCAGAGTGCGTATGGACGCGATCGCTTTGCTGGTCATTATTGCCTTTGTTCTGAGTGGAACATTGAGCATCACAGAAGCTTTTTCCGGATTCAGCGATCCTAACGTTATTTTGATAGCGGCTTTATTCATTATCGGCGACGGCCTGGTGCGTACCGGGGTGGCGACGGTAATGGGAGCCTGGCTGGTGAAGGTGGCCGGCAGCAGCGAAGTCAAAATGCTGGTGTTGTTGATGATTACCGTTGCCGGGCTTGGAGCATTTATGAGCTCCACCGGCGTAGTCGCCATCTTTATTCCGGTGGTGTTAAGCGTTTCCATGCGCATGGAAATTTCCCCTTCACGCCTGATGATGCCGCTGAGCTTTGCCGGATTAATAAGCGGCATGATGACGCTGGTGGCGACGCCACCCAACCTGGTCGTAAACAGTGAACTGTTACGTGAAGGACTCAACGGTTTCAGTTTTTTTAGCGTTACCCCACTGGGGCTGGTTGTTCTGGTACTCGGCATAATTTATATGCTGCTGATGCGCTTTATGCTCAAGGGGGAAGATTCCGGGCCGTCGGGAGACGGCTGGAAGCGTCGGACGTTTCGCGATCTGATTAAAGAATATCGCCTGACCGGGCGCGCGCGTCGCCTGGCGATTCGCCCAGGTTCTCCGATGATCGGCCAGCGTCTGGACGACCTGAAGCTGCGTGAGCGCTACGGGGCAAACGTGATTGGCGTTGAACGCTGGCGGCGTTTTCGTCGTGTGATCGTTGACGTAAACGGGGTTTCTGAGTTTCGCGCCCGTGACGTATTGCTGATTGATATGTCTGCGGCCGATGTCGACTTGCGTGAATTTTGCAGTGAACAGTTTTTGGAGCCGATGGTGCTGCGCGGTGAATACTTCTCCGAGCAGGCGCTTGATGTGGGAATGGCAGAAATTTCGCTGATCCCTGAATCGGAATTGATTGGCAAAACGGTACGAGAAATTGCTTTTCGTACACGTTACGGCCTGAATGTCGTTGGGCTGAAACGTGATGGTGCTGCATTGGCCGGCGCGGTGGTGGATGAGCCGCTGCTA
This sequence comes from Citrobacter meridianamericanus, assembly GCF_041320245.1. Lineage (NCBI taxonomy): Bacteria > Pseudomonadati > Pseudomonadota > Gammaproteobacteria > Enterobacterales > Enterobacteriaceae > Citrobacter > Citrobacter meridianamericanus. Next base: position 1,795,710 of record NZ_CP101036.1, read on the forward strand.
ATGGGCGACATCATATTAGTGGTGGGCAACTGGAAACTCATTACTCTTCTGGGCCAAAAAGGGCGCGATTTTGTGGTGCTGAATATGCCCGCGGAAGTCAGTGAAGCTTCTCCGGCGCACAGCCAGGCGCCGCATGCGATTTTCTGCCTGGTGCTGATGGTCGCTCTGATGCTCACTGATGAAATTCCCAATACGGTTGCTGCGATCATTGCTTGTCTGCTGATGGGGAAATTTCGCTGTATCGATGCCGAAAGTGCCTACAAGGCGATTCACTGGCCAAGTATTATTTTGATCGTCGGGATGATGCCTTTCGCGCTGGCTTTACAAAAAACCGGCGGCGTCGATTTGGTAGTGAAAGGCCTGATGGATGTCGGCGGTGGATATGGCCCATACATGATGCTGGGCTGCCTGTTCGTGCTGTGTGCAACCATCGGGTTATTTATCTCCAATACCGCGACCGCGGTGTTGATGGCGCCGATTGCGTTAGCGGCGGCGAAGTCGATGGGGGTTTCACCATATCCTTTCGCGATGGCGATTGCGATGGCAGCTTCCGCAGCCTTTATGACGCCGGTGTCTTCACCGGTTAACACGCTCGTGCTGGGACCGGGCAACTACAGCTTTAGCGACTTCGTGAAGATCGGCGTACCGTTTACCATCATTGTAATGGCGGTGTGTGTGGTGATGATCCCGATGCTGTTTCCGTTTTAATGCTTCCCCGGCGACGTTGCCTGTGTAGGCCGGATAAGGCAACGTCGCCCCAAACTTACAATGGTGAATCCTGGCTGATTTCATCTAATGAAAGATGAAAACTCGGGACAAATACATCCATAAAGTAGTCCATCTCCTCACTGCGTCGCGACTCCAGCGTTTTTTCCAGCCGTGTTTTGGCCAGCAGAAATTCGTTGTTACCGGCGGAGAGTTCTTCCAGACACTTCAGGTATGCGCACAGGGCGTCAGCCTGCTTGACGATCGATTTTTCATCTTCGCTGTATGCGTGTTCGTCAATTAACGGGGCAAAAATATCGCGCAGCTCATCGGGAACCATATCGACCAGCTTTTGCTGGGCAATTTTCTCTATCGCTTTATATTCCTGAGCAATCTGCGAGTTGAAATATTTCACCGGGGTAGGGAGATCGCCGGTCAGCACCTCTGATGCATCGTGATACATCGCCAGCAGGGCAATACGCTCAGCATTAACCTGACCACCAAATTTGCGGTTTTTGATCGCGGCCAGCGCATGAGCAACCATGGCAACTTGCAGGCTGTGTTCAGACACGTTTTCGGTGCGCACATTGCGCATTAGCGGCCAGCGGTTAATGAGCTTCAGACGGGAGAGGTGGGCAAAAAAATGGCTCTGCTTCATAACGACCCTTACTCAGTGACTTCAGTAAAGGTATTTTGCGCAGAGAGTGCTACCGGATGCAAATCTCGGTAGCACTCTCTGTTATTACAGCTGGTGATATCCTGACAAGAAACGCTCAAATTTACTCAGCGACATCTCAATATCGTCAATACGCGGCAGTGTGACGATACGGAAATGATCCGGCCACGGCCAGTTGAACGCCGTCCCCTGAACCAGCAGTACTTTTTCCTGTAACAGGAAGTCCAGCACCATCTTCTGGTCGTCATGAATATTGAAGCGCTTAGCGTCGATTTTCGGGAACATATACAGCGCACCGCGCGGTTTCACACAGGAGACGCCGGGAATGTCATTGAGCAGTTCCCAGGCACGGTTGCGTTGTTCATACAGACGACCGCCAGGCATAATAAATTCGCTGATGCTCTGGTATCCTCCCAGCGCGGTCTGAATGGCATGTTGCGCAGGGACGTTGGCACACAGACGCATTGAAGCCAGCATTTCAAGGCCTTCGATATAGCCTTTGGCATGTTTCTTCGGTCCGTTAAGCACCATCCAGCCCTGACGGAACCCCGCAACGCGGTAGGTTTTTGACAGACCGTTGAAGGTGATGGTCAGCAGGTCCGGAGCCATAGCGGCGATGGAGTGATGTTCTGCGTCGTCGTAGAGAATTTTGTCGTAAATCTCATCTGCAAAGATGATGAGGTTGTTCTGGCGAGCAATCTCAACAATCTCCATCAGCAGCTCTTTAGAATAAACAGCACCGGTTGGGTTGTTTGGGTTGATTATGACGATCCCACGTGTACGCGGCGTAATTTTGGCGCGGATATCATCCAGATCCGGGAACCAATCTGACGATTCGTCACACAGATAGTGTACGGCATTACCGCCGGAGAGCGATACCGCCGCCGTCCACAGCGGATAATCAGGAGCAGGAACCAGCATTTCGTCCCCACTGTTCAACAGAGCCTGCATGGCCTGCACAATCAATTCAGAAACGCCGTTACCGATATAAATATCTTCCACGGTGACATCACGCATCCCACGAGCCTGGTAATGCTGCATGATCGCTTTGCGGGCAGAATAAAGGCCTTTTGAATCGCAATACCCTTGCGCAGTTGGCAAATTGCGGATCACATCCACCAGAATTTCATCTGGCGCTTCAAACCCGAATGGTGCGGGGTTGCCGATGTTCAGTTTCAGAACTTTATTACCTTCTTCTTCCAGACGCTTTGCTTCCTTCAGAACCGGGCCGCGAATGTCATAACAGACGTTTTCTAATTTGCTGGATTTTTCAATGGGGGACATGAACGTTGACCTTTTTAGCTGTGAATGCCACTCCCTGCCGTGGAAGTCAGCCAGCACAATGTACTCCCACACCGGTAAGTTTTGAAGGGTCTCCAGGAGAAGATTTTGAAAAGCATCGGGGGTGTAATTAACTTTTAACGACTAAATAATGAAGTTATTGTGGAGTGATAATCTGTATCTTGTTGTTGTTATGGTTTTATGTTTTGCTTTGGTGGTGATGGTGTGGTCGTTTGTCTGGTCAAAAAAAGTTGATGCTGTAAAACAATAGGTAGTCGATATCTAAACTGTCTGACGTAATTCGAAAATACTGAGGTTTTGTCTCAGAATTCTGTTATCGGTGTGATCCCGACGTGATGCGGTGTGAACTCATTGTTAAGCATAATTAATGAATTGAGAGGTTCTTAATTAATTATTATTTAATATTTAAACAGTATCAAATTGAATGGGATAATAATACGAAAACCGCTGTTCTGACATGGCACCAATTTGCCCGGAATTATTCGCGATAACACTTATAAATATAGTGGTTTTAGGTTAAGATAACTCCCATCAAATGGTGTGTAGTAAGATTTTTAAGATAATTCAAATGTTTGTTGGTTGTTTCTAACATACTGAAAAATTTGTTTTTAATGTGTAAATTATTGTTCGTTAACCATTTTTTATATTTACAAAATTTACATGTTTCCCATTAGCCTGAATCATCCGGCAGCTAAAAATACGATTCTTTCTCGTTGCTATATTCCGAATGAATATCACGGGTATTAAAATAGCTCAGAAAGAGCATTGTTTCGTTTGTTTAACCAAATACATCCTTATTTTCACTTGGTTACACTAAGCGAAACCGCAAGGGAGGCACATTACAAATGGAGTTGTTTGATTCTAAATGCACAGCATTAACCCGGTATGACCCGCGAGTAAGTGAAAAACTATGATAAATGCAAATCGTCCGATCATTAACCTCGACCTCGATCTGCTGAGAACCTTTGTTGCTGTTGCCGATCTGAATACCTTCGCGGCTGCGGCAGCTGCGGTATGTCGAACTCAGTCTGCGGTGAGTCAGCAAATGCAGCGTCTTGAACAGCTCGTGGGGAAAGAGTTGTTCGCGCGCCATGGACGCAACAAATTGCTGACTGAACATGGTATCCAGCTATTGGGTTACGCCAGAAAAATACTGCGTTTTAATGATGAGGCATGCTCATCATTAATGTTTAACAATCTTCAGGGAGTGTTAACTATCGGTGCTTCTGATGAATCCGCCGATACCATACTGCCTTTTCTGCTTAACCGTATAAGTTCGGTTTATCCGAAGCTTGCGCTTGATGTGAGAGTCAAACGTAACGCTTATATGGTGGATATGCTGAAGTCGCAGGAAGTGGACCTGGTGGTGACCACCAATCGTCCAGGAGATTTTGAGTGCCTGAATCTACGCACCTCCCCGACGCACTGGTACTGCGCAGCTGAATATATCCTGCAAAAAGGTGAGCCGGTACCGTTGGTTCTGCTTGACGATCCGAGCCCGTTTCGCGATATCGTGTTGGCAACATTGAATGCTGCGCAGATCCCGTGGCGTTTGGCTTATGTTGCTTCTACGTTGCCTGCAGTTCGTGCGGCGGTAAAAGCAGGGCTCGGTGTTACTGCGCGGCCTGTTGAAATGATGAGTCCGGATCTACGTGTACTGGGTGTAGCGGACGGATTACCGCCATTGCCTGACACTGAGTATCTGTTATGCAGCGACCCGAGCGTGCAAAATGAGTTAGCAGACGTTATTTTTAAATCGATGCAAACATATCAAAACCCTTGGCAATACAATCAGTTTACCCCTGAAGGGGGAGATGACTCGATGATTGTTGAAGGCGACTTTGAGTAATGCGTCACAAAAAAACAGTTTAAAATGTAAGTGTGAAAAAGAGCCACTGATGATGAAAAAACATCCAGTGGCTCTTTTTATATGCAAATATTGCCGATTTATGTCATTTGCTATACTAAAACTTAACAAAATCAGCGAGTAAAAAAACAGTCTGATGGGAGGGTGAAAAATAAACAACCGCGTTACTAATTGTTTCTATGTTAAAAAACTAGAGAAATTGTTGCTGTTTTTTATGGTGAATTAACAAAAGCGTGTCACAGATCAAGAAAATACTCCCATTTAGGGGGAGGCATCTGTGTGAATTCCTGTCAAAATAGACGGGTATCATTTTTTTACTTCACTACGGACACGATTCAACAACATTAAAAATGACCGATGATACGATCGAAATGGGTCTAAAGAGCACTTTATGTTAATGAAGTTGGAGTAGTGTAAAATAATGTGAGGAAACTTTTGTTAAAGTTGACAAAAGGTTATAGAAAGGAGTAAAAAACCCTATCAATTAGCTGTCTAGAATGATTTTTCACAGTGATTGTAAGGTTTTTTTTATTCCTCCCCATGAATCGATGTGGCGTTCATCTGCCGAAAAGAGCAGAGAATTTGGCGCTACTTTTGATGAGTAAGCAATGAGTATGTCAACATCCACTGAAATCATCGCTCATCACTGGGCATTCGCTATCTTTCTTATTGTTGCCATTGGCCTGTGCTGCCTGATGCTCGTCGGCGGCTGGTTTTTAGGTGGTCGCGCGCGCGCGAGATCTAAAAACGTGCCGTTTGAATCAGGTATCGACTCGGTCGGCACCGCCCGCTTGCGCCTGTCTGCCAAGTTTTATCTGGTAGCCATGTTCTTCGTTATCTTCGACGTTGAAGCGCTGTATCTGTTCGCATGGTCAACTTCTATCCGTGAAAGCGGTTGGATTGGCTTTGTGGAAGCTGCAATTTTTATTTTTGTGTTACTGGCAGGTCTGGTTTATCTGGTGCGTATTGGCGCGCTGGACTGGACGCCCGCGCGTTCACGCCGCGAGCGTATGAACCCGGAAACGAACAGTATCGCTAATCGTCAACGCTAACCGCGAGGCATTAAGATGGATTATACGCTCACCCGCATAGATCCTAACGGTGAGAACGACCGTTACCCCCTGCAAAAACAGGAGATCGTAACCGACCCCCTGGAGCAGGAAGTTAACAAAAACGTGTTCATGGGCAAGCTGCATGACATGGTTAACTGGGGCCGTAAAAACTCAATTTGGCCATATAACTTTGGCCTTTCCTGCTGCTACGTTGAGATGGTGACCTCGTTTACCGCCGTGCACGATGTGGCCCGTTTTGGTGCTGAAGTTTTGCGTGCATCGCCGCGTCAGGCTGACCTGATGGTCGTAGCCGGAACCTGCTTTACCAAAATGGCGCCAGTAATTCAGCGTCTCTATGATCAGATGCTGGAACCTAAATGGGTTATTTCCATGGGCGCCTGCGCTAACTCTGGCGGTATGTACGACATCTATTCTGTGGTGCAGGGCGTTGATAAATTCATTCCGGTCGATGTGTACATCCCGGGATGCCCGCCGCGCCCGGAAGCGTATATGCAGGCTCTGATGCTGTTGCAAGATTCCATTGGCAAAGAACGCCGCCCGCTCTCTTGGGTGGTTGGCGATCAGGGCGTTTATCGCGCCAATATGCAGTCAGAACGCGAGCGTAAACGCGGCGAACGTATTGCTGTAACGAATCTTCGTACACCAGACGAGATTTAATTTGCGCCTGTCGGCAGCAGCACTTCCTTCGCTTACCACTACATAAATAGCGCGAAGCACTGCCGACCACCACGGACCATTTGCAATGGTGAACAATATGACCGACTTAACCGCGCAAGACGCCGTATGGCAAACACGGGATCACCTTGATGACCCGGTCATTGGCGAACTGCGCAACCGTTTTGGGCCGGATGCCTTTACCGTTCAGGCGACTCGCACCGGGGTACCCGTTGTTTGGGTCAAGCGTGAACAATTACTGGAAGTTGGCGATTTCTTAAAGAGACTGCCGAAACCTTACGTCATGCTGTTTGACTTACACGGCATGGACGAACGTCTGCGTACGCACCGCGAAGGGTTACCCGCCGCGGATTTTTCTGTTTTCTATCACCTGATCTCCATTGAACGCAATCGCGATATCATGCTCAAGGTGGCTTTGTCTGAAAACGATCTGCGCGTACCGACTTTCACCAAACTATTTCCGAATGCCAACTGGTATGAGCGTGAAACCTGGGAAATGTTTGGCATCGACATCGAAGGTCACCCGCACCTGACGCGTCTGCTGATGCCACATACCTGGGAAGGTCATCCGCTGCGTAAAGACTACCCGGCGCGTGCGACCGAATTCGATCCGTTTGAGCTGACTAAAGCCAAACAGGATCTGGAAATGGAAGCGCTGACCTTCAAACCAGAAGACTGGGGCATGAAGCGTAGCACCGAAAACGAGGACTTCATGTTCCTCAACCTCGGTCCTAACCACCCGTCTTCTCACGGTGCGTTCCGTATTGTGCTGCAGCTTGATGGCGAAGAAATCGTCGACTGCGTACCTGACATCGGCTACCACCACCGTGGTGCTGAAAAGATGGGCGAACGTCAGTCCTGGCACAGTTACATCCCGTACACCGACCGTATTGAGTACCTCGGCGGCTGCGTTAACGAAATGCCGTACGTGCTGGCGGTTGAGAAACTGGCGGGCATTACCGTACCGGATCGCGTGAACGTGATTCGCGTTATGCTTTCCGAACTGTTCCGCATAAACAGCCACCTGCTGTACATCTCCACGTTCATTCAGGACGTCGGCGCAATGACTCCGGTATTCTTCGCCTTTACCGACCGTCAGAAAATCTACGACGTAGTGGAAGCGATCACCGGTTTCCGTATGCACCCAGCCTGGTTCCGTATCGGTGGCGTAGCACACGATCTGCCGCGCGGGTGGGACAAACTGCTGCGTGACTTCCTCGACTGGATGCCAAAACGTCTGGATTCTTACGAGAAAGCCGCACTGCGCAACACCATCCTGAAAGGCCGTTCTCAGGGTGTTGCCGCATACGGTAAAAAAGAAGCGCTGGACTGGGGTTGTACCGGTGCTGCGCTGCGTGCGACTGGTATTGATTTCGACGTGCGTAAATCACGTCCGTACTCTGGTTATGAGAACTTTGACTTTGAAGTTCCGGTTGGCGGCGGCGTGTCCGACTGCTATACCCGCGTGATGCTGAAAGTTGAAGAGCTCCGCCAGAGTCTGCGCATCCTTGAGCAGTGCCTCAACAACATGCCGGAAGGCCCGTTTAAAGCGGATCATCCGCTGACCACGCCGCCGCCGAAAGAGCGCACGCTGCAACATATCGAAACCCTGATCACCCACTTCCTGCAGGTTTCGTGGGGACCGGTTATGCCGGCAAACGAGTCCTTCCAGATGGTGGAAGCGACCAAGGGTATCAACAGTTACTACCTGACCAGCGATGGCAGCACCATGAGTTATCGTACCCGTATCCGTACCCCGAGCTATGCGCACCTGCAGCAGATCCCGGTAGCGGTACGTGGCAGCCTGGTGTCCGACCTGATCGTCCATCTGGGTAGTATCGATTTTGTTATGTCAGATGTGGACCGCTAATTATGCACGAGAATCAACAACCACAAACCGAGGCTTTTGAGCTGAGTGCGGCTGAGCGTGAAGCGATTGAGCACGAGAAGCACCACTACGAAGACCCGCGTGCGGCGTCCATTGAAGCGCTGAAAATCGTTCAGAAGCAGCGTGGCTGGGTGCCGGATGGGGCGATCTATGCGATCGCTGATGTGCTGGGTATCCCGGCCAGCGACGTAGAAGGTGTTGCCACGTTCTACAGCCAGATCTTCCGCCAGCCGGTCGGTCGCCACGTGATCCGCTATTGCGACAGCGTCGTGTGCCATATCAATGGTTACCAGGGGATCCAGGCTGCGCTTGAGAAAAAACTCAACATCAAGCCGGGGCAGACGACCTTTGACGGTCGTTTTACGTTGCTGCCAACCTGTTGCCTGGGGAACTGCGACAAGGGGCCGAACATGATGATCGATGAAGATACTCATGCTCACCTGACCCCGGAAGGCATTCCCGAACTGCTGGAGCGGTATAAATGAAAAACATTATCCGTACTCCCGAAACGCATCCGCTGACCTGGCGTCTGCGTGATGACAAACAGCCGGTATGGCTGGACGAATACCGTAGCAAAAATGGCTACGAAGGTGCGCGTAAGGCCCTGACCGGACTGTCACCGGATGAAATCGTTAATCAGGTAAAAGACGCTGGCCTGAAAGGGCGTGGCGGCGCGGGCTTTTCCACCGGTCTTAAGTGGAGCCTGATGCCGAAAGACGAATCCATGAACATCCGTTACCTGCTGTGTAACGCCGATGAAATGGAGCCGGGCACCTATAAAGACCGCCTGTTGATGGAACAGCTACCGCACTTGCTGGTGGAAGGCATGCTGATCTCCGCGTTTGCGCTGAAAGCGTACCGCGGTTACATCTTCCTGCGCGGGGAATATATCGAAGCGGCCGTGCATCTGCGCCGCGCGATTGCTGAAGCGACCGAAGCCGGTCTGCTTGGCAAAAACATTATGGGCACTGGCTTCGATTTCGAACTGTTTGTGCACACCGGGGCAGGTCGTTACATCTGTGGTGAAGAAACCGCGCTGATTAACTCCCTCGAAGGTCGTCGTGCTAACCCGCGTTCCAAGCCGCCGTTCCCGGCAAGCTCTGGTGCATGGGGTAAACCGACCTGCGTTAACAACGTCGAAACCCTGTGTAACGTACCGGCTATCCTCGCAAACGGCGTGGAGTGGTACCAGAACATTTCGAAGAGCAAAGATGCTGGCACCAAGCTGATGGGCTTCTCTGGTCGCGTGAAGAATCCGGGACTGTGGGAGCTGCCGTTCGGCACTACCGCGCGTGAGATCCTCGAAGATTACGCGGGCGGTATGCGCGATGGCCTGAAGTTCAAAGCCTGGCAGCCTGGCGGTGCGGGGACTGACTTCCTGACTGAAGCACACCTCGACCTGCCGATGGAATTCGAAAGCATCGGTAAAGCGGGTAGCCGTCTGGGTACTGCGCTGGCGATGGCCGTCGACCACGAGATTGGTATGGTTGGGCTGGTGCGTAACCTGGAAGAGTTCTTTGCCCGCGAGTCCTGTGGCTGGTGTACGCCGTGCCGTGATGGTCTGCCGTGGAGTGTGAAAATTCTGCGCGCACTGGAGCGTGGCGAAGGCCAGCCTGGGGATATCGAGACACTTGAGCAACTGTGTCGTTTCCTCGGCCCGGGTAAAACCTTCTGTGCACACGCACCGGGGGCGGTGGAACCGCTACAGAGCGCCATTAAATATTTCCGCGAAGAATTCGAAGCTGGCATCAAGCAGACCTTCAGCAATACCCACGCTATTGGTGGTATTCAGCCGAACCTGCTGAAAGAGCGCTGGTGATTACAGGCTTACCCCTGCATCGCGATAAGTAATTCGATTAACGCTTAGTCTCTGACTAAGCCAACTGGAAGCATGCTGACTATGGCTACGATTCATGTAGACGGCAAAGAATATGAGGTCAACGGAGCGGACAACCTGCTGGAAGCTTGTCTGTCTCTTGGCCTTGATATTCCGTACTTTTGCTGGCACCCGGCGCTGGGAAGCGTCGGTGCTTGCCGCCAGTGTGCGGTGAAGCAATATCAGAACGCGGAAGATACGCGTGGTCGCCTGGTGATGTCTTGTATGACACCTGCCACCGAAGGCACCTTTATTTCAATTGATGACGAAGAAGCGAAGCAGTTTCGCGAAAGCGTCGTCGAGTGGTTGATGACCAACCACCCGCACGACTGCCCGGTCTGCGAAGAGGGCGGTAATTGCCACCTTCAGGATATGACCGTCATGACTGGTCATAGCTTCCGTCGTTACCGCTTCACGAAGCGTACACACCGCAACCAGGATTTGGGGCCGTTCATCTCTCACGAAATGAACCGCTGCATCGCCTGCTATCGCTGCGTGCGTTACTACAAAGATTATGCTGATGGTACGGATCTGGGCGTGTATGGCGCACATGACAACGTCTACTTTGGTCGTCCGGAAGACGGTACGCTTGAAAGCGAATTCTCCGGTAACCTGGTAGAAATTTGCCCGACCGGCGTGTTTACCGACAAAACGCACTCCGAGCGTTATAACCGTAAATGGGATATGCAGTTTGCGCCGAGCATCTGCCAGCAGTGTTCCATTGGTTGTAACACCAGCCCGGGTGAGCGTTATGGCGAACTGCGCCGTATCGAAAACCGCTACAACGGTACCGTTAACCACTACTTCCTCTGTGACCGTGGTCGTTTCGGTTATGGTTACGTGAACCTGAAAGACCGTCCGCGTCAGCCAGTACAGCGCCGTGGCGATGACCTGATCACCCTCAACGCAGAACAGGCGATGCAGGGCGCGGCTGACATTCTGCGTCAGTCGAAGAAAGTAATCGGTATCGGCTCTCCGCGCGCCAGTGTTGAGAGTAACTTCGCGCTGCGTGAGCTGGTCGGTGCGGATAACTTCTATACCGGTATTGCTCAGGGTGAGCTGGAGCGTCTGCAACTGGCACTGAGCGTGCTGCGTGACGGCGGCATTCATACGCCGGCACTGCGCGAAATCGAGTCTTACGATGCAGTCCTGGTGCTGGGTGAAGATGTGACCCAGACTGGTGCGCGCGTTGCGCTGGCGGTGCGTCAGGCGGTGAAAGGGAAAGCTCGCGAAATGGCGGCGGCACAAAAAGTGGCTGACTGGCAGATCGCGGCCATCCTTAACATCGGCCAGCGCGCCAAGCACCCGCTGTTCGTTACCAACGTCGATAACACCCGTCTGGATGACATCGCGGCATGGACCTACCGTGCGCCGGTTGAAGATCAGGCGCGTTTAGGTTTCGCTATCGCCCACGCGCTGGATAACCACGCTCCGGCGGTTGACGGTATCGACCGTGACCTGCAGAACAAAATTGACGTTATCGTTCAGGCATTGGCCGGGGCGAAGAAACCACTGATTATTTCCGGTACCAACGCAGGTAGCGCCGAAGTGATTCAGGCTGCAGCCAACGTGGCGAAGGCGCTGAAAGGCCGTGGCGCAGACGTCGGCATCACCATGATTGCTCGCTCGGTTAACAGCATGGGCCTCGGCATGATGGGGGGTGGTTCTCTTGACGATGCGCTGACCGAGCTGGAAACAGGTCGCGCTGACGCCGTTGTGGTGCTGGAAAATGACCTGCATCGCCATGCTTCAGCCGCCCGCGTTGATGCCGCGCTGGCGAAAGCGCCGCTGGTACTGGTTGTTGACCATCAGCGCACCGCGATTATGGAAAACGCCCATCTGGTGCTTTCCGCCGCAAGCTTCGCCGAAAGCGATGGTACGGTGATTAACAACGAAGGCCGCGCCCAGCGCTTCTTCCAGGTTTATGACCCATCCTACTACGACAGCAACACCGTAATGCTGGAAAGCTGGCGCTGGCTGCACTCGCTGCACAGCACCGTGCAGAGCCGTGAAGTGGACTGGACGCAGCTCGACCACGTTATCGACGCGGTCGTTGAGAAGTTGCCGCAACTGGCGGGTATTAAAGATGCCGCACCGGACGCAAGCTTCCGTATCCGTGGACAGAAACTGGCGCGTGAACCGCACCGCTACAGTGGGCGTACCGCAATGCGCGCTAACATCAGCGTACACGAACCGCGTCAGCCGCAGGACAAAGACACCATGTTCGCTTTCTCTATGGAAGGGAACAACCAGCCGTCTGCGCCGCGTTCACAAATTCCGTTTGCCTGGGCTCCAGGCTGGAACTCCCCACAGGCGTGGAACAAGTTCCAGGATGAAGTGGGCGGTAAACTGCGCCATGGCGATCCGGGTGTGCGTCTGATCGAAGCTTCCGCGGGGAGTATGGATTATTTCACGACCGTTCCGGCGAGCTTCCAGGCTCAGGAAGGTCAGTGGCGTATCGCGCCTTACTATCACCTGTTTGGTAGTGACGAAATGTCCCAGCGTGCGCCGGTCTTCCAGACCCGTATGCCGCAGCCGTACATTAAACTCAACCCGGCAGATGCCGCGAAGTTAGGTGTCAATGCCGGTACGCGCGTTTCTTTCAGCTACGATGGCATTACGGTCACGCTGCCGGTTGACATCGCTGAAGGATTAACGGCAGGGCAGGTTGGTTTGCCGATGGGTATGCCGGGCATCGCACCAGTTCTGGCAGGTGCGCGTCTTGAGGATCTGCAGGAGGCACAACAATGAGTTGGATTACACCCGATCTGATTGAGATCCTGCTGAGCATTCTCAAAGCTGTGGTGATCCTGCTGGTGGTGGTCACCTGCGGGGCATTCATGAGCTTTGGCGAACGTCGTCTGCTGGGTCTGTTCCAGAACCGTTACGGACCGAACCGTGTTGGCTGGGGTGGTTCGCTCCAGCTGGTTGCGGACATGATCAAGATGTTCTTTAAAGAAGACTGGATCCCGAAATTCTCGGATCGCGTCATCTTTACCCTGGCTCCGATGATCGCCTTCACTTCGCTGCTGCTGGCCTTCGCCATTGTGCCGGTGAGTCCGAACTGGGTGGTTGCCGACCTGAACATCGGGATCCTGTTCTTCCTGATGATGGCAGGCCTCGCGGTATACGCGGTGCTGTTCGCCGGCTGGTCGAGCAACAACAAATACTCGCTGCTCGGTGCGATGCGTGCGTCTGCGCAGACGCTGAGCTACGAAGTGTTTCTCGGACTTTCCCTGATGGGCGTGGTGGCACAGGCCGGTTCATTTAACATGACCGACATTGTCAACAACCAGGCTGATATCTGGAACGTAATTCCGCAGTTCTTTGGTTTTGTCACCTTTGCCATCGCGGGTGTGGCGGTGTGTCACCGTCACCCGTTTGACCAGCCAGAAGCCGAGCAGGAACTGGCAGATGGTTACCACATTGAATATTCCGGTATGAAATTCGGTCTGTTCTTCGTGGGTGAGTACATCGGTATTGTCACCATTTCTGCGTTGATGGTTACCCTGTTCTTCGGTGGCTGGCATGGCCCGTTCTTACCGCCATTCGTCTGGTTCGCGCTGAAAACCGCGTTCTTCATGATGATGTTCATTTTGATTCGTGCGTCGTTACCGCGTCCTCGTTATGACCAGGTAATGTCCTTCGGCTGGAAAGTTTGTCTGCCGCTGACGCTCGTCAACTTGCTGGTAACGGCGGCTGTCATTCTCTGGCAGGCGCAATAAGGGACACAAAGACCATGACCTTAAAAGAATTGTTCGTAGGTTTCGGCACCCAGGTACGCAGTATCTGGATGATCGGCCTGCATGCGTTCGCGAAACGCGAAACGCAGATGTACCCGGAAGAGCCGGTCTATCTACCGCCCCGTTTCCGTGGCCGTATCGTTCTGACCCGTGACCCAGACGGTGAAGAGCGTTGCGTTGCCTGTAACCTGTGTGCGGTAGCGTGTCCGGTAGGCTGTATTTCTTTGCAAAAAGCAGAGACCAAAGATGGCCGCTGGTATCCGGAGTTTTTCCGCATTAACTTCTCACGCTGCATATTCTGCGGCCTGTGTGAAGAAGCCTGTCCGACAACGGCTATTCAGCTGACTCCAGATTTCGAGCTGGGTGAGTACAAGCGCCAGGACCTGGTTTACGAGAAAGAGGATCTGCTGATCTCCGGTCCGGGCAAATACCCGGAATATAACTTCTACCGGATGGCAGGTATGGCAATCGACGGCAAAGATAAGGGCGAAGCTGAGAACGAAGCCAAGCCTATCGACGTCAAGAGCCTGTTACCGTAAGGAGAGGGGCAATGGAGTTCGCTTTTTATATCTGTGGCCTGATAGCCATTCTCGCAACCTTGCGGGTGATCACCCACACCAATCCGGTACACGCACTGCTGTATCTGATTATTTCGCTGCTGGCGATTTCTGGGGTGTTCTTCTCGTTAGGCGCTTACTTCGCGGGTGCGTTGGAAATTATCGTCTACGCGGGCGCCATCATGGTGCTGTTCGTATTCGTGGTAATGATGCTCAACCTCGGTGGTTCTGAAATTGAACAGGAACGCCAGTGGCTGAAACCTCAAGTGTGGATTGGACCAGCGATTCTGTCGGCCATCATGCTGGTGGTCATTGTTTACGCCATTCTGGGCGTTAACGATCAGGGCATCGACGGGACGCCAATTAGCGCGAAGGCAGTCGGGATTTCCCTGTTCGGACCGTATGTACTGGCGGTCGAACTGGCTTCGATGCTGCTGCTGGCGGGTCTGGTTGTGGCCTTCCACGTGGGGCGCGAAGAGCGTTCAGGTGAAGTGCTGAGCAATCGCACCGATGACCGCGCGAAAAGAAAAACGGAGGAGCACGCATGATCCCCTTACAACATGGACTGATCCTCGCTGCGATTTTATTCGTCCTGGGTTTGACCGGTCTGGTTATCCGCCGCAATCTGCTGTTTATGCTGATCGGGTTGGAAATCATGATTAACGCCTCCGCGCTGGCCTTTGTGGTCGCCGGAAGCTACTGGGGCCAGACCGATGGTCAGGTGATGTACATTCTCGCCATCAGCCTTGCGGCTGCGGAAGCGAGCATTGGACTTGCGCTGTTGCTGCAACTTCATCGCCGTCGCCAGAACCTGAACATTGATTCAGTAAGTGAGATGCGTGGATGAACATGCTTGCCTTAACCATTATTCTGCCATTTATTGGCTTTGTATTACTGGCGTTCTCTCGCGGTCGTTGGTCAGAAAATCTCTCCGCGACTGTGGGCGTTGGGTCGATTGGCCTGGCGGCGCTGGTCACTGCGTTTGTTGGCGTTGATTTCTTTGCTAATGGCCAGCAGGTCTACAGCCAGCCGCTGTGGACGTGGATGTCGGTCGGTGATTTCAACATCGGTTTTAACCTGGTGCTGGACGGTCTGTCGCTGACCATGCTTTCGGTGGTAACCGGCGTCGGCTTCCTGATCCACATGTTCGCCTCCTGGTATATGCGCGGGGAAGAGGGGTACTCCCGTTTCTTCGCCTACACCAACCTGTTTATCGCCAGCATGGTGGTACTGGTACTGGCGGATAACCTGCTGCTGATGTACCTGGGCTGGGAAGGTGTGGGCCTGTGCTCTTACTTACTGATCGGTTTCTATTACTCCGATCCGAAGAATGGCGCAGCGGCTATGAAAGCCTTCGTGGTGACCCGTGTCGGTGACGTGTTCCTCGCCTTCGCGCTGTTCATTCTCTACAACGAGCTGGGTACGCTTAACTTCCGCGAGATGGTGGAGCTGGCACCTGCGCACTTTGCAGACGGCAACAACATGCTGATGTGGGCGACCCTGATGCTGCTGGGCGGTGCGGTCGGTAAATCTGCGCAGCTGCCGTTGCAAACATGGCTGGCCGACGCGATGGCGGGTCCAACGCCTGTCTCCGCGCTGATCCACGCCGCAACGATGGTTACCGCTGGTGTCTACCTGATTGCACGTACGCACGGCCTGTTCCTGATGACCCCGGAAATCCTGCATCTGGTGGGGATTATCGGTGCTATCACGCTGGTGCTGGCGGGTTTTGCTGCGCTGGTACAGACCGACATCAAACGCGTTCTCGCTTACTCCACCATGAGCCAGATTGGCTACATGTTCCTGGCGCTTGGGGTTCAGGCATGGGATGCGGCGATTTTCCACCTGATGACGCACGCCTTCTTTAAAGCGCTGCTGTTCCTGGCATCCGGCTCGGTTATTCTGGCCTGCCACCACGAACAGAACATCTTCAAGATGGGCGGCCTGCGTAAGTCTATTCCGCTGGTGTACGCCTGCTTCCTGGTCGGTGGCGCGGCGCTTTCGGCTCTACCGCTGATTACCGCAGGCTTCTTTAGTAAGGATGAGATTCTGGCCGGTGCGATGGCGAACGGTCATATCAATCTGATGGTGGCAGGTCTGGTCGGTGCGTTCATGACCTCTCTGTATACCTTCCGTATGATTTTCATCGTGTTCCACGGAAAAGAACAAATTCACGCTCACGCCGGGAAGGGGATTACCCATCATCTGCCGCTGATTGTGCTGATGATCCTGTCCACCTTCGTTGGCGCGCTGATTGTGCCGCCGCTTCATGGTGTACTGCCTGCGACGACCGAGCTTGAGCATGGGCGCGTTATGACGCTGGAAATTACCTCCGGTATCGTCGCGATTGCGGGCATCCTGATCGCAGCATGGCTGTGGCTGGGTAAACGCACGCTGGTGACGTCGATTGCCAACAGTGCGCCGGGCCGTTTGCTGGGTACCTGGTGGTATAACGCCTGGGGCTTCGACTGGCTGTACGACAAAGTGTTCGTCAAGCCGTTCCTTGGCGTGGCATGGCTGCTGAAACGCGATCCGCTGAACTCAATGATGAACATTCCGGCGATCCTGTCTCGCTTTGCAGGTAAAGGCCTGCTGCTCAGCGAGAACGGCTATCTGCGTTGGTATGTGGCATCAATGAGCATCGGCGCCGTTGTTGTGCTGGCACTGTTGATGGTACTGCGTTGATCGTAAAGTGAATTTTATCCAAATTCGTTGAAAATCAGGCCTCTGTTAGGGGCCTTAAAAAGGAATAAAAATCGCCATGTTACTACCCTGGCTAATATTGATTCCCTTTATCGGTGGCTTCCTGTGCTGGCAGACCGAACGCTTTGGCGTGAAGGTGCCGCGCTGGATCGCGCTGATTACCATGGGACTGACGCTGGCGCTTGGCCTGCAACTGTGGTTGCAGGGCGGCTATTCACTGACGCAATCCGCTGGCATTCCGCAGTGGCAGTCTGAGTTTGTCCTGCCGTGGATCCCACGTTTTGGCATCTCTATTCATCTTGCTATCGACGGTTTGTCGTTGCTGATGGTGGTGCTAACCGGTCTGCTCGGTGTTCTGGCGGTACTTTGCTCCTGGAATGAAATCGAAAAATATCAGGGCTTCTTCCACCTGAACCTGATGTGGATCTTAGGCGGCGTAATCGGCGTATTCCTTGCCATCGACATGTTCCTGTTCTTCTTCTTCTGGGAAATGATGTTGGTGCCGATGTACTTCCTGATCGCGCTGTGGGGGCATAAAGCCTCTGACGGTAAAACGCGTATCACGGCGGCAACCAAGTTCTTCATTTATACCCAGGCGAGTGGTCTGGTGATGTTGATTGCCATCCTGGCGCTGGTGTTTGTGCACTACAAAGCGACTGGCGTGTGGACCTTCAACTATGAAGAGCTGCTGAACACCCCTATGTCCCACGGCGTGGAATATCTGTTGATGCTGGGCTTCTTCATCGCCTTCGCGGTGAAAATGCCGGTAGTTCCGTTGCACGGTTGGTTGCCGGATGCGCACTCCCAGGCACCGACCGCAGGTTCTGTTGACCTGGCGGGGATTCTGCTGAAAACCGCGGCCTACGGTCTGCTGCGCTTCTCTCTGCCGCTGTTCCCGAACGCGTCGGCGGAGTTTGCGCCTATCGCCATGTGGCTGGGCGTTATCGGTATCTTCTACGGCGCGTGGATGGCCTTTAATCAGTACGATATCAAACGTCTGATTGCCTACACTTCCGTATCGCACATGGGCTTCGTGCTGATTGCTATCTACACCGGCAGCCAGCTGGCGTACCAGGGTGCGGTTATTCAGATGATTGCGCACGGTCTGTCCGCAGCCGGCCTGTTCATCCTGTGTGGTCAGCTGTACGAACGTCTGCACACGCGTGATATGCGTATGATGGGCGGCCTGTGGGGCAAAATGAAATGGTTGCCTGCGCTGTCAATGTTCTTCGCAGTGTGTACGCTGGGTATGCCGGGTACAGGTAACTTCGTTGGCGAATTTATGATTCTTTTCGGCAGCTACCAGGTGGTTCCGGTTATTACCGTGATCTCAACCTTTGGTCTGGTGTTTGCCTCCGTTTACTCGCTGGCGATGCTGCATCGCGCTTACTTCGGTAAGGCGAAGAGCCAGATTGCCAGTGTTGAACTGCCAGGGATGTCGCTGCGTGAGCTGTTTATCATCCTGTTGCTGGTCGTGCTTCTGGTACTGCTTGGCTTCTATCCGCAGCCGATTCTGGATACCTCGCATTCTGCGATGAGCAACATCCAGCAGTGGTTTGTTAATTCCGTTACTACTACAAGGCCGTAAATCGCCATGACAATAACTCCACAACACCTGATTGCGCTGCTACCGCTGCTGATCGTCGGCTTGACGGTGGTGGTTGTGATGCTCTCCATTGCGTGGCGACGCAATCACTTCCTCAATGCCACGTTATCGGTCATTGGGCTTAACGCCGCGCTGGTTTCGCTCTGGTTTGTTGGCCAGGCGGGCGCCATGGACGTCACCCCGCTGATGCGGGTTGACGGTTTCGCCATGCTCTACACCGGGTTGGTGCTGTTGGCGAGTCTTGCCACCTGTACCTTCGCTTACCCGTGGCTGGAAGGCTACGACGACAACCGGGAAGAGTTCTACCTGCTGGTACTGATTGCGGCGCTCGGCGGTATTCTGCTGGCTAACGCTAACCATCTGGCGGCGCTGTTCCTTGGTATTGAGCTTATTTCTCTGCCGCTGTTTGGTCTGGTTGGCTATGCGTTCCGTCAGAAACGTTCGCTGGAAGCCAGTATCAAATACACCATTCTGTCTGCCGCAGCCTCTTCCTTCCTGTTGTTCGGTATGGCGCTGGTGTACGCGCAGTCTGGCAATCTGTCGTTTGTCGCGCTCGGTAAGAGCCTCGGCGATGGCATGCTGAGCGAACCGCTGCTGCTGGCGGGCTTCGGTCTGATGATTGTTGGCCTCGGTTTCAAACTTTCGCTGGTTCCGTTCCATCTGTGGACGCCAGACGTCTACCAGGGCGCTCCGGCTCCGGTTTCCACCTTCCTGGCGACGGCGAGCAAAATCGCTATCTTCGGCGTGGTAATGCGTTTGTTCCTGTACGCACCGGTCGGTGATAGCGAAGCGGTACGTATCGTTCTGGGCGTGATTGCCTTTGCTTCCATCATCTTTGGTAACCTGATGGCGCTGAGTCAGACCAATATCAAACGTCTGCTTGGTTACTCTTCTATCTCTCACCTCGGTTATCTGTTAGTGGCGCTGATTGCCCTGCAGAGCGGCGAGATGTCGATGGAAGCCGTTGGCGTTTATCTGGCCGGTTACCTGTTCAGCAGCCTCGGCGCGTTCGGTGTGGTCAGCCTGATGTCCAGCCCGTATCGTGGTCCGGATGCCGATTCTCTGTTCTCCTACCGTGGCCTGTTCTGGCATCGTCCGATCCTCGCAGCAGTGATGACGGTGATGATGCTTTCTCTGGCAGGTATCCCGATGACGCTGGGCTTTATCGGTAAGTTCTACGTACTGGCGGTCGGTGTGCAGGCTAACCTGTGGTGGCTGGTTGCTGCCGTGGTTGTCGGTTCCGCGATTGGTTTGTACTACTACCTGCGCGTTGCCGTAAGCCTGTATCTGAGCGCACCACAGCAGTTGAACCGCGATGCGCCATCCAACTGGCAGTACAGCGCGGGCGGTATTGTGGTGCTGATTTCTGCCCTGCTGGTACTGGTGCTGGGTATCTACCCGCAACCGCTGATCAGCATCGTGCAGTTAGCGGCTCCGCTGATGTAAGGCTACATGCAATAACGAAAAAACCCGCCAAGGCGGGTTTTTTTATGCGTGAAAAATATTTAATTCAAAAGCTGTCTGCTTACCAACGGTCCCTCAAGATTGTGTGCCGCGCGATCCATCACTTCCTGGATTACTGAAGAAAGCTCATTGACTTCGAATTTGGCCACGTAGCCATCGGCTTTCACTCGGCGGACGTGATCTTCATTAGCGCTACCGGAAAGCGAGGAGTGAATAACGACAGGGATCTTCTTCAGGCGTTCGTCGGTTTTTATCTTACGGGTAAGCGTAAAACCATCCATCTCCGGCATTTCCAGATCGGTGAGCACCAGAGCAATTTTCTCGCTAATTGGCTTGCCTTCTGCTTCCGCTTCTTCAGTTAGCTGCTGAATTTTTTCCCACGCATCCTGGCCCGTCACATGCATCAGGTGTGGGATCTCCATGGCGTTAAGCCCTTTCTCCAGCATCGCGCGAGCCACTTTTGAGTCATCTGCCACTATCGCCACCGCACCCGGCGTAATGTGGAACTTATTGGTTTTCAGCTCTGTTGCGCGCAGATCGTGGTTCGATGGTACGATGTCGTACAGGATTTGCTCAACATCGAGTACCAGCGCCAGGTTGTTGGTTTCTTTATTGTCGTCCAGGCAGGCGATACTGGTAATGTAGCGACCATTGACGGCTTTCTCGGCGGTATGCACCTGTTGCCAGTCCAGACGCATGATGTTTTCCACTGACTCCACCGCAAACGCCTGGACGCTACGGGCATATTCCGTGATCAACAGAATGTTGAGTCCGGTCTCTGGCTTACAGCCTGCGACGGCAGGCAGGTCAATCACCGGGATGACCTGATCGCGAATATTAACCATCCCCAAAAGTGGCGCCTTCATGCCTGCCGGACGCGTAAAGGTCGGCATCGGTACGATTTCACGCAGTTTGAATACGTTGATGCCAAACAGCTCTGATTTCTGCTCCTCAACGGATTTGCCAAGGCGAAACAGCAGCAGTTCAAAACGGTTAGACAGGGTTAGGTTTGTCCTGTCATCAATATCTTTCTGGAAATTGTTCATCCTGTCCTCAGTGTGAAAGCCAGCCTTTCCAGTGTTATCGGCACTGAGGCGGAAAAATGGAGCACTAAACGGTGAAAATGGCGAAATCGTGAGCCAGTTCCGTGTCTGGAAAAATCGCTTTGCACTCTTCAAGCAAACGCTGACAGCCTTTTTCATCATAGCGTGAGCTAACGTGGGTCATGATCAGGCGTCCCACTCCGGCTTCCAAAGCCAGCTGTGCGGCTTGTCGGGTCGAGCTGTGCCCACGGCTGTTGGCTTTTTCCTCCATTGAGGCGTCCAGGGTGGTTTCATGCACCATTACATTCACACCTCGCGCCAGGGCAATGGCGGATGCGCAAGGTCCGGTATCGCCGAAAATAGCCACGGATTTTCCTCGGGTTGCCGGGGAGAGGAAATCGGTACCGTTAATTGTGCGACCATCTTCCAGTACGATGGTTTTCCCGGCTTTCAAATCCTGAAACCACGGGCCCGATTTAACGCCTGCCGCCTTCAGGGCGCTGGCATTAAGCGCACCGGGTTTGCCGTGTTCTTCAACACGAAAACCGTAACACTCCAGAGGATGCTCCATGGGATACGCCGTGACTTTACGCAGGCCGTCATCGACAATCTCACCTGCGGTGATTTCCACAATTTCCAGCGGATAATCGGTCCAGGAGCCGCTCAGACGTAAAGCGGTTTCGGTAAACTCCCGCAACCCTTTGGGTCCGTAGAGCGTTAGCGGTTGGACGTTCCCAGCCATTGAACGACTGCACAGCAGCCCCGGTAAACCAAACAAGTGATCGCCGTGCAGATGGCTGATAAAAATACGATCGAGTTTTCCCGGATTAAATGGCGTGGTGAGCATTTGATGCTGCGTACCTTCACCACAATCGAAAAGCCACAGCCCCGCCTGTGTCGGGTGTTGCAGATTCAGTAAAATTGCCGTTACATTGCGTGAGCGCGTGGGGACTCCCGCAGACGTGCCTAAAAATAGTAATTCCATTTTCGCGTTACACTTTTCGCCATCAATAAGGCAGGGTGTTCAGGTTATCACAACAAAGGGGCAGACGATGATTCACTGGCAAGATCTCCACCATGCAAAGCTGAATACACAGCAGTTGTACGCGATTCTCCAGCTTCGCTGTGCGGTGTTTGTTGTTGAGCAACAGTGTCCATACCAGGATGTGGATGGTGATGACCTGATGGGTGAGAATCGGCACATTTTGGGTTGGCATAACGATGAGCTGGTGGCGTATGCGAGGATTCTGAAAAGCGATGACGAGCTGGAGCCGGTGGTGATTGGACGGGTGATTGTAAGCGAAGCGCTGCGTGGTGAAAAACTGGGGCAACAACTGATGACTCAGACGCTGGCATCCTGTACGCAACACTGGCCGCACATGGCGCTGTATCTGGGGGCGCAGGCGCATTTGCAATCTTTCTATGCGCGCTTTGGCTTTGTTCCGGTGACGGATGTCTATGACGAAGACGGTATTCCACACATTGGTATGGCGCGGGAAGCGCATCGCGCGTAAACAGGCGCAAATACGTCTGATTGTCTATAGTTAGCGGGTACGTCAATAGAAAGGGAGAATAAAATGTCTTTTCATTCTTATGAATCACGCATCGATGACGATCTGGAATTATTGAGTGAAACGCTGGAGGAAGTGTTGCGTTCTTCGGGCGATCCAGCCGATCAAAAGTACCTGGAGTTAAAAGCGCGGGCAGAGCGGGCGTTAGAAGAAGTGAGAAATCGCGTCAGCCACGCTTCTGACAGTTACTATTACCGCGCCAAAAAAGCCGTTTGCCGGGCGGATGACTATGTGCACGAAAAGCCCTGGCGCGGAATCGGTGTTGGCGCAACGGTCGGTTTAGTGATGGGATTATTGTTAGCACGGCGATAAATTCCATTCCGTCAGCGCATTTATACGTACTCCCTAACTGGGGGTACTGCTTTTTCTGTTCAGTACCCCGTATAATGTGAGGTTTTTAACAGGGAGAGGTCCGCGTGCATTCAATCACTACTGCGCTGGAAAGTCTGATGCGTCATTTGTCGCAAGAGATACCAGCCGCACCTGGAATTCGTATTTACGACATACCTTTCCCACTGAATGATGCGTTTGACGCTTTAGGATGGTTGGCCAGTCAACCCGTCTGGCCCCAGTTTTACTGGCAGCAGCGTAACGGCGACGAAGAGGCCGCTGTACTGGGAGCCGTCGCCGCATTTTCCTCGCTGGAATCAGCTCAGCATTTTTTACACCAGCATGATAATCATCCCGACCTGCGTATCTGGGGTCTGAATGCCTTTGAGCCCCAGCGCGGCAATTTGCTGCTGCCGCGACTGGAATGGCGACGTTGTGCCGGGGTGGCGAGCTTACGCCTACATCTTTACAGCGACGTATCGCTGCGTGACGACGCCGCGCAGGCAGTGGCGTTTATCTCATCGCTCGCCAATGTTAAGCCGCTACCCGCATTGCGTCTCAGTTTGACCGGCGAGCAGAACTGGCCGGACAAAGCGGGCTGGACAAAACTGATAAAACTCGCCACGCAAACGATCAATAGGGAAGAACTCGATAAGGTCGTGCTGGCGCGAGCGACCGACTTACAGTTTTCTCAGTCGGTTAATGCCGCGGCCATGATGGCATCCAGCCGTCGCTTAAACCTGAACTGCTACCATTTCTTTATGGCATTCTCCGCCGATTCCGCTTTTCTTGGATCTTCCCCTGAACGTCTGTATCGGCGGCGTGACAAGGCTCTGCGTACTGAAGCTCTGGCCGGAACCGTTGCCAACCACCCTGAGGATCATCGGGCCTGGCAGTTGGGCGAATGGTTAATGAAAGATGATAAAAATCAACGCGAGAATATGTTGGTGGTCGAAGATATTTGCCAGCGTCTGCAAGGTTGTACGCAAACTCTCGACGTGCTGCCGCCGCAGGTGCTCAGACTGCGCAAAGTGCAGCATCTGCGCCGCTGTATCTGGACGGAACTGAATCAGGCCGACGATACGCTTTGCCTGATGCAGCTCCAGCCCACGGCGGCAGTCGCAGGGATCCCGCGTGAACTGGCGCGAGACTTTATCCAACATAATGAACCCTTTGAGCGCGAGTGGTATGCCGGTTCTGCGGGTTATCTTTCACTGCGGCAAAGTGAGTTTTGCGTGTCATTACGTTCGGCAAAAATTAGCGCAAACGTGGTACGCCTGTATGCCGGGGCAGGGATCGTGCATGGCTCAGATCCTGAGCAGGAATGGCAAGAAATAGACAACAAAGCGGCGGGTTTACGTACTTTATTACAGATGGAAGCCTAATGAGTCACACATTACCGACTCATATCAAAAATCCATTTATTCGATTCTTTATACTGTGTCGCAATATTGATACCGGACAATCTCATGTCAGTAAGCGCATTTAACCGACGCTGGGCGGCGGTCATTCTTGAAGCACTCACTCGCCACGGCGTCAGGCATGTCTGTATTGCCCCTGGCTCTCGTTCTACACCGCTGACGCTGGCGGCCGCGGAAAACTCCGCTTTTATCCACCATACTCATTTTGATGAGCGTGGTCTTGGGCATCTGGCCTTAGGTCTGGCAAAAGTGAGTCGCCAGCCTGTCGCCGTGATTGTCACGTCCGGTACGGCGGTGGCGAACCTGTATCCCGCATTGATTGAAGCGGGCCTGACCGGTGAAAAACTGATTTTGCTCACGGCTGACCGACCTCCTGAACTTATCGACTGTGGCGCTAACCAGGCAATCCGTCAGACCGGTATGTTTGCTTCGCATCCGTCGCAGACGCTCTCTTTACCGCGCCCGACTCAAGATATTCCGGCAAGCTGGCTGGTATCCACCATTGATAACGCTTTAGCTGCGCTGCACAGCGGGGCGGTGCATATCAATTGCCCGTTTGCGGAGCCGCTGTATGGCGACATGGACGAAACGGGGATCGCCTGGCAGCAGCGCCTTGGCGACTGGTGGCAGGATGATAAGCCCTGGCTGCGTGAAGCGCGTCGGCTGGAGAGCGACAAACAGCGTGACTGGTTTTTCTGGCGGCAAAAACGCGGCGTCGTGATTGCGGGACGCATGAGCGCGGAAGAAGGTAAGAAAGTCGCGCAATGGGCGCAGATGCTAGGCTGGCCGTTGATTGGCGATGTTCTGTCGCAAACCGGACAGCCGTTGCCGTGCGCCGACCTGTGGCTCGGGAATGCGAAAGCGGTGGCTGAATTACAGCAGGCGCAGATTGTGGTGCAGCTTGGCAGCAGCCTGACCGGAAAACGACTCCTGCAATGGCAGGCCAGCTGTGATCCGCAGGAATACTGGATTATTGATAATATCGAAGGTCGTCTCGATCCGGCTCACCATCGTGGGCGCAGGCTGGTCGCGAAGGTTGGTGACTGGCTGGAACTGCATCCGGCGGAGAAACGCCAGCCCTGGTGTGTGGAGATCCCTCGCCTGGCGCAACTGGCCTGGCAGGCGGTAGAGGCCCGTCGTGACGCGTTTGGTGAAGCGCAATTGGCCCATCGCATTCGCGACTATTTACCGGAACAGGGGCAGCTGTTCGTGGGCAACAGCCTGGTGGTGCGCCTGATTGATGCGCTGTCGCAGCTTCCGGCTGGTTACCCGGTCTATAGCAATCGTGGCGCGAGCGGCATTGACGGCCTGCTGTCAACTGCAGCCGGCGTACAGCGCGCCAGCGCGAAATCGACGCTGGCTATCGTCGGCGATTTATCTGCTTTGTATGACCTCAATGCGCTGGCGTTATTGCGTCAGGTTTCCGCGCCGTTTGTCCTGATCGTGGTCAATAATAACGGCGGACAAATTTTTTCCCTGCTGCCGACGCCAGCAAACGAACGCGAACGGTTTTATCTGATGCCGCAGAACGTGCATTTTGAGCATGCTGCCGCCATGTTTGACCTTAAATACCAGCGTCCGGAAAACTGGGAGCAACTGGAGAGTGCGTTGACTGACGCCTGGCGTACTCCGGCGGCAACGGTGATTGAGCTGGTGGTAAACGAAACTGACGGGGCGCAAACCTTGCAGCAACTGCTGGCGCAGGTAAGCCATCTATGATCCTGCACGCGCAGGCGAACGAGGGCCAGACGGGATCTCCCTGGCTGGTTTTCCTGCACGGTTTTTCGGGTGATTGTCGGGAATGGCAGACGGTTGGCGAAGCATTTGGAAATTATTCGCGGCTGTATATCGACCTGCCGGGACATGGTGGGTCCGCTGACATCAGCGTAAGCGGATTTGATGACGTCAGCGAATTGCTGCGTAATACTTTATTTAGTTACAACATACTTAACTACTGGCTGGTGGGATACTCTCTTGGTGGCAGGGTCGCGATGATGACGGCCTGTCAGGCGTTGTCCGGACTGTGTGGTCTGGTAGTTGAAGGTGGGCATCCAGGGCTGCAAAGCGAAGATGAACGCGCCCAGCGTCGTCTCTCAGATAGCCTCTGGGCTGCGCGTTTTCGCACTGAGCCGCTGTGCGAGGTGTTTAATGACTGGTATCAACAGCCGGTTTTTTCCTCGCTGAATGTCGTGCAAAGAGAGGCGCTGGTCGAACTGCGTAGCCAGAATAACGGGCAAACACTGGCGGCAATGCTGGAGGCCACCTCGCTTGCAGTACAACCTGATTTACGTGCGCAACTCACTACGCGCACATTTCCGTTTTATTATTTATGTGGTGAACGTGACGATAAATTCCGCGCTCTGGCGACGGAAATGTCAGTACCAAACCATGTGATTCGTAATGCCGGGCACAACGCCCATCGGGACAATCCCGCTGGCGTGGTGGACTGTCTGGCTCAGATTCTGCGTCGCTGACTATAGGACATTTTATGATCTATCCTGATGAAACAATGCTTTACGCACCGGTAGAATGGCACGATTGCTCTGAAGGCTACACCGACATTCTCTACGAGAAATCCACCGACGGTATCGCAAAAATCACCATTAATCGTCCACAGGTACGTAATGCCTTCCGTCCTGTCACCGTGAAAGAGATGATCCAGGCGCTGGCGGATGCCCGCTATGATGACAACATCGGCGTGATTATTCTGACCGGTGCGGGCGATAAAGCGTTCTGCGCTGGCGGCGATCAGAAAGTACGTGGCGATTATGGCGGATACCAGGATGACTCCGGGGTGCATCACCTGAACGTGCTGGACTTCCAGCGCCAGATTCGTACCTGTCCGAAACCGGTCGTGGCGATGGTTGCAGGTTTTTCCATCGGCGGCGGCCATGTGCTGCACATGATGTGCGACCTGACCATTGCCGCTGAAAACGCAATCTTTGGTCAGACCGGACCGAAAGTCGGTTCATTCGACGGCGGTTGGGGCGCTTCCTACATGGCGCGCATCGTCGGTCAGAAAAAAGCACGTGAAATCTGGTTCCTGTGCCGTCAGTACGATGCAAAACAAGCGCTGGATATGGGCCTGGTAAACACTGTCGTTCCGCTGGCGGATCTGGAAAAAGAGACTGTACGCTGGTGTCGCGAGATGCTGCAAAACAGTCCAATGGCGCTGCGCTGCCTGAAAGCTGCGCTGAACGCCGACTGCGATGGTCAGGCGGGTCTGCAGGAGTTGGCGGGTAACGCCACGATGCTGTTCTACATGACGGAAGAAGGTCAGGAAGGCCGCAATGCCTTTAACCAGAAACGTCAGCCTGATTTCAGCAAATTCAAACGGAATCCGTAATGCGTAGCGCGCAGGTATACCGCTGGCAGATCCCCATGGACGCGGGGGTGATTCTGCGCGACAGGCGGTTAAAAACGCGTGACGGGCTGTACGTTTGTCTTCGTGACGGCGAGCGCGAAGGGTGGGGAGAGATCTCCCCACTGCCGGGCTTCAGTCAGGAAAGCTGGGCAGAGGCGCAAACTGAGCTGCTGGCCTGGGTCAACGGTTGGCTACAGGGCAATGCTTCCTTGCCGCAACTGCCTTCGGTCGCCTTTGGCGCAAGCTGTGCGCTGGCCGAACTGGCAGGTACTCTGCCGGAGGCGGCGGACTACCGTGCTGCGCCGCTGTGTACGGGCGATCCTGACGATCTGGTCCTGCAACTGGCGGATATGCCGGGTGAGAAAGTGGCGAAGATCAAGGTCGGACTGTATGAAGCTGTTCGCGACGGCATGGTTGCCAACCTGCTGCTTGAGGCGATTCCGGAGCTGCATTTGCGTCTTGACGCCAACCGCGCCTGGACGCCGTTAAAAGCTCAGCAGTTTGCGAAATATGTCAATCCTGAGTATCGCGGGCGCATTGCCTTCCTCGAAGAGCCATGTAAAACCCGCGACGACTCCCGTGCTTTCGCGCGAGAAACCGGCATTGCTATCGCCTGGGATGAAAGTCTGCGTGAAGCGGATTTCACCTTCGAAGCCGAAGAGGGCGTTAAGGCTGTGGTTATCAAACCTACGCTGACGGGCAGTCTCGATAAAGTGCGCGAACAGGTTGCAGCGGCGCATGCACTTGGTCTCACCGCGGTTATTAGTTCGTCGATCGAGTCGAGTCTCGGCTTAACCCAACTGGCGAGAATTGCCGCCTGGCTGACACCGCAGACCATTCCGGGTCTGGATACCCTGAGTCTGATGCAATGCCAGCAGGTACGCACCTGGCCGGGCAGCGCGTTGCCGTGTATCAACGTTGATGCGCTGGAACGCCTGCTATGACCCAGTGGGAAATGCCCGATAGCGTAAGCATATCGGGCCTGTTACACCCCGGAAACTGGCCTTGGCGCCACTGGCGACAGATTCGTGCGCATATGCCAGCCCTACGACTCAATGATGAAGTATTAAGCTGGGACGACCTCTGTACACGTGTCGACCATCTGGCCTGCGGCTTTGCCGCTCAGGGCGTGGAAGAGGGCGATGGTGTTCTGCTTCGCGCCTGGAATCATCCGCGAGCATTGTTGACCTGGCTGGCACTGTTGCAGTGTGGGGCGCGGGTTTTACCTGTGAACCCACAGTTGCCTCAGCCGCTGCTTGATGCGCTGGTCCCCGAGTTAACGCTGCGTTTTGCGCTGGATCTGGAGTCCACTCACGCACTTCAGGGACTCAATCCGTTGCAAATGCAGGTATTGCCGGGCAAGCATGCCGCCGCGTGGTTACCCGAACGTTTGAGCACGATGACGTTAACCTCTGGTTCTACCGGATTACCAAAAGCGGCAGTTCATACCTGTCAGGCACATCTGGCGAGCGCTCAGGGTGTGCTGTCATTAATGCCGTTTGGCGCTGAAGATGACTGGCTGCTCTCGCTGCCGCTGTTTCATGTTTCCGGCCAGGGTATTTTGTGGCGCTGGTTGTTTGCCGGGGCACGAATGACCGTGCGCGACAAGCAGCCGCTTGAGCAAATGCTGGCTGGATGTACCCACGCTTCACTGGTTCCCACACAGCTGTGGCGCTTGCTGGTCAACAACACGCCGGTATCGCTTAAAGCTGTACTATTAGGTGGCGCGGCAATTCCTGTGGAATTGACCGAACAAGCGCGCAAACAGGGGATTCGTTGCTGGTGCGGTTACGGCCTGACGGAGTTTGCTTCTACGGTCTGTGCGAAAGAAGCGGATGGCCGGGCGGATGTGGGCTCTGCTTTACCGGGGCGGGAAGTCAGGATCGTTAACGACGAAGTCTGGTTGCGAGCCGCCAGCATGGCGCAAGGTTACTGGCGTAATGGGCAGCTTATTCCATTAGTGAACGCGGAAGGCTGGTTTGCCACCCGCGATCGCGGTGTGTTAATGGACGGCAAGTTAACGATTGTCGGTCGTATGGACAATCTGTTCTTTAGCGGTGGGGAAGGCATCCAGCCGGAAGAAGTGGAACGCGTGATTGCAGCGCATCCGCATGTTCTGCAAGCTTTTATTGTGCCGATAGAAGATAAAGAGTTTGGGCATCGTCCGGTAGCAGTCGTTGAATATGACGCCAGCGCAGGTGATACCAATCTGGCTGAGTGGGTTAAAGATAAGTTGGCCCGCTTTCAACAACCGGTGTGCTGGCTGACATTACCACCCGAACTCAAAGCCGGAGGGATTAAAATCTCCCGTCGCGCACTGTCGGATTGGGTAGGTGCTTCGTCGTTAACATTAAGAAAACATTAATTACATTTCTCATTTTTGCCATTCCGTCGCTATTGTCGTTTTGTTTATCAGCTAAAGTGTAACCTGATGTGAAATTTATTAACAAAAGGTGCGTTATGGAATGGCATGTGAAGAAGTCTTGCTGTCTCAAAAAAGCAAGGAGGCTTTATATCGTACTTTGCGATAGCGGCGGTTCGCTGAAGATGCTGGCCGAGGCGCAATCTACCGAGTCGCTTAAGCCCGGAGACCTCCTTTCACCCCTGAAAGATGCCCAATATTGTATTAATCGCGATAAGGCCCGAATGATTAAAATCATTGATGCCAGACAGTATATTTGTGACGAATGGGAACGCCTGTTACGACAGTCCGAAGATAAATAATTAGGGCTGACACTTGCGTGAAGGCAGAAAAATCGTCATTAGCCCTGCCATGATGCATAGCACTCCAGCGAGCGCCTTTACTGAAAATGATCCCTGCCAGCCGGGCAGGATCATGGATGCAACCCACACTAACACATAGCTCAGGCTGAGCAGGGCATAGGCCTTGCTGAGCGCAAGCTGGTGCAGGGCTTTATGCCAGCAAATAACCGATAGTAAATAGCCTGCCAGCCCGGCATACAGGGAAAACGCGCCGATGCTAAGAGAAAATACGGCAGAGATGAATGCCAGCGGTTGCAGCATTGGCGGCAGATTATCCATCGCAAAGCCGAGGCTCAACTGGGCGACTGAAGTGATAATCACGCTACATAATCCCCAAAATAGGCCCATTACACCGCACTCCCAAGAATAAAGATGCCGGTGATGATTAGCCCAACCCCCAGCCAGTGACGCGTGGTGACTGGTTCGCGCCAGATTTTCCATGCGGCCAGTGTCACCCATACAAAGTTAAGACTAAGCATGGGATAGGCGATACCGACAGGAATGTTCTGCAGTACCGCCAGCCACAGCAGCATGGCCAGACCGAGGCTTGCCAGAGCAAGCCCTATCCATTGCGTAACATGGCGTTTCCGCACACGAACGGAGACGGGGCGGGTCGCCTGCTTCTGGCATAACTGACCGCAGACGCTGAGCAGACTGGCGAGAACTAAGGCTATCCAGATCATTTAGGCCGATACTGAATCAGAACCAAACGCCCCTGATTATCAATGTAGTCAGCGGGAGGGATGGCAAATTGATTAATATCTTCATCCTTATCAATTGTGAGCACGAGCGTAATATTTCCTTGCTGACGATGTTGCGCTAACCAGTCGGCAAAGTCTTCCCGACTGACAAAGCGCCCCTGCGCATCCGGGTAGTTGAGGCCATATTTTAACTCGCCCGTTTGGCTGTACATCATGATGTCGTCACGCTTCAGGCTCCAGGCCAGCCCTGCGGCAACACCAACGTTGTCGGCGAGAATGTAACGGCTCGACTCCAGCGACTCTTTGGTCATCTCGACAAAAAACTGCGGCTGTTTAGACTCCATCACCCGGTCAGGGACTGAGAAGCCAAACAGCAGCGCGAGTCCCAGCGGGCACAGCGCGGCAAATTTCCAGTTCTTCTCGCTGTTATTTAGCGTATACCAGCCGAACAGTGCCCAGGTGATAAAAATGCCCCACGCGCAAAACACCTTATACGTTTCGATATACGACCAGACCGGCGTCTTTAACGGACCCAATGTGGACACAATAAATGTGGCAACAATACCGATCACACCGAACAGCACGTTGATCCAACTATTCACGCGCAGCGCGGCTGAGCCTTTTTCCGCGGCCTGCAGGCCGAAACGCGCCGTTAATATCGCCAGCGGCGCGAAGCAGGAAAGAATATAGGTCGGAAGTTTTCCTTTGGCGATGCTGAAAAACAGGATTGGCATAATAATCCAGCTTAACAGGTACAGTGCGCTGCGCGGAACATCCCGTTCACGCCAGCCCGTACGCAGCGCGCCGGGGAGCAGTCCGAGCCATGGTAGTGCACCAACCACAAATACCGGAATGTAGTACCAGATGGGGGCCTTGTGTTGGGCATCATCCTGCGCGAAGCGTTGAATATGTTCAACCCAGAAGAAGTAATGCCAGAAATCCGGCTCACGCTGGGCAATCGCTATTCCCCACGGCAGCACAATCATGACGCAGCCGACCACTGCCAGCAGACCGTAGATAATGAGGTCTTTCCAACGCTTTTGCATGAAAACCCACGGCAGTACGCTGAGCACAGGAACAGCTAGCGCCAGGAAGCCCTTGGTCATCACGCCCATGCCGCAGGTTAACCCTAGCAACAAAAAGGCGATAATTTTGCGCGTTCGGGTGGTGGCCTGCATCCCCTCCCAAAAGCAGCACATGCCAGCCATTAGCCAGAGAGCAATGATGGGATCAAGTACCGCGTAGGTGCCGATGCTGTAAACCGAGAAAAACGTTAAAAAGATTACTGAAGAGAGTACGGCGGTCCGCTTATCCTGCCATAACCGCATGGCAAGCCAGGCAACCAGTAGTGCCGTCAGCAGGGTGGCAAAAATGGCCCCCGCTCTGACGCCAAAATTATTGGTGCCAAACACCCATTGCCCGATGCTGTTTAACCAGTATCCGGCAATGGGTTTTTCGAAGTAACGGAGTCCTAAAAAGTGCGGCACGATCCAGTCGCCAGACGTCAGCATTTCCCGGCTGATTTCGGCATAGCGCGTTTCATCAGGTTGCCAGAGCAGGCGGCTGTTAATGGGGAGAATGAAATACAGCGCAATAAACGCGATAAAGGCCAGAGTGTAGCGGGCAGCAGGTTTCATTGTGTTGCACTCACCAATTGTTGGCAGCCGAGCCATCCCTCTCTGCCGGGTATTTTTCCACGTATGATCTGCCCTGTTGGCAGCGAACTGACATCGTCAGGTAACAGATCGCCGAGCGGGCAAAATGTAATCCCCATGTCGGCGGCTCGAGTCAGCAGCTCGTCAAAATTCTGATGAAAAGCGATGCCTTCAACTTCCGCATGAATGGTATACACCGGAGTTCCTCTGCTCATCTGGATGTGGGAGAGAATATAAGCGTTGAAGTCCACCGCCTGGACCTCCTGACCAACCACTTCATCCCATGTTGGTAACGTGACGGGAATTTGTGGTGTACCTGCTTTCCCTGAGGCCAGTACAGGACGAAATAACGACGTTCCCCGACAGTCGCTGTTATAGCGCAGATGGAATGTTTCTTTTGCGTCGACGACGCGGTTGTCGGCACGCCATCCGGCAACGGCAGAACAGGTAACAGGTTGTCCGATGATGGTTTCAAGAGCGGTGATGCCTCGTGAAATATCATCAATCAGCTGTTTATCATTCCAGGTTCCGCTACGCGCCTGCCAGGCATGATGATCCCAGGCATGCAAACCGGTTTCATGAATCAGGGCGGTTTGCGCGATGATTGCCGCATTGGCCTGGCCGATCTCTTTTCCCGGCCACGCGGTTCCCGCGAGCAATATATCCCAGCCGTAGAGTGATGCTGCGTTTGAGCGCAGCATCTTCCACAGAAATTTCGGCTTCACAAGACGCCAGAGATGGCGTCCCATGTTGTCCGGTCCAACGCTAAAGAAAAAACTTGCCCGAATGTTATGTCGGTTCAATGTCTCCAACAGGCGGGGCACGCCTTCGCGCGTCCCCCTGAACGTATCGACATCAATGCGCAAGCCTACTTTGGTCATGATGTGTGTTCCGTGATATCCACACTGCGTAAGAAGAAGTCCAGCGTCTCTTCTACTGTTTCCTGCATCTCAATGGTGGGCTCCCAGTTCAGGCAGCGTTTTGCATTACGAATGTTGGGCTTACGATGCTCAACGTCCTGATAACCTTTACCATAGTAGCTGCTGCTTTCGACGTTACGGAAACCGGCAAACGGCGGGAAGTGGTTGCGTAATGGATGTTTTTCAAAACAGGTAAGCAGCATTTCTGCCAATTCCTGAATACTGGCTTCGTTCTCCGGGTTACCGATGTTGATAATTTCGCCGTCACAGCGTCCGTCTTCGTTTTCAATGATGCGGTACAGAGCTTCGATACCATCGCGAATATCAGTAAAGCAGCGTTTTTGCTTGCCGCCTTCAATCAGCTTAATCGGTGAACCTTCCACCAGATTGAGAATAAGTTGGGTAATGGCGCGTGAGCTGCCGATACGTGCGGCGTTAAGGCTGTCCAGACGCGGCCCCATCCAGTTAAATGGACGGAACAGGGTGAAGCGCAATCCCTCTTTTTCGCCGTATGCCCAGATTACGCGGTCCAGCAACTGCTTGGAAACGGAGTAGATCCAGCGTGGTTTATTCACCGGGCCGACGATCAGATTCGAGCTGTCCTCATCGAAGACTTTGTCGGTACACATGCCGTAGACTTCAGATGTTGACGGGAAAATGATGCGCTTACGGTATTTCACACAGTAGCGAATGATTTTCAGGTTCTCTTCAAAATCGAGCTCAAACACGCGCAGCGGGTTGCGGGTATATTCGATTGGTGTGGCGATTGCTACCAGCGGTAGTACGACGTCGCATTTTTTCACATGATATTCAATCCATTCGGAGTGAATGCTGATGTCACCCTCGACGAAGTGGAATCGCGGGTGCTGCAGAAAACGACTAATGGCGTCGCTGCCAATGTCAAGTCCATACACTTCGTAATTGTCTTCTTGTAACAGGCGTTCAGTCAGATGGTTACCAATGAAGCCATTGACGCCAAGGATCAGCACGCGAGTACGGCGTTTAGTGGTGGTAACTGACTGGCTGTTCAGGCGGGAACCCGGCACCAGACCCAGAACCTGCGCCAGCTGTGAT
Organism: Citrobacter meridianamericanus; assembly: GCF_041320245.1. Lineage (NCBI taxonomy): Bacteria > Pseudomonadati > Pseudomonadota > Gammaproteobacteria > Enterobacterales > Enterobacteriaceae > Citrobacter > Citrobacter meridianamericanus. Next base: position 1,830,687 of record NZ_CP101036.1, read on the forward strand.
CCCTGCATGGCAATACCATCGCCAGCTTGTCCGGTGATAATTTCCAGTGCGCCATCGACACAGGCGATCAGCAAAGGCGAAATGGAGATGACGGTTCCTGGTTGGGCTGCGAGGTCATTTGTGCAAACGCGTGACGACCAAACGGTGAATTTTTGCGTACCAACATAGCTAAACGCGCCCGGCCAAGGATCGCTGACGGCGCGTACCTGGTTATGCAACTCTGCAGCTGGCTTGTTCCAGTCGAGGAAGCTATCTTCTGGCGCACGGCGACCAAAACAGGTCGCTTCTTCTTCCTGTTGGGGACGTTCTGCATAATCTCCCGTTTTAATCGCGGGTAGTGTTTGTTCCAGTAACTGACGCGCAGCCTGGCATAATTTATGGTGCAGCGTTAATGCCACATCATCCGGCGAAATAGCAACCCGTTGCTGGGCGATAATGGCACCTGCATCCGCACGTTTGACCATCCGATGAAGCGTGACGCCGGTTTCGGTTTCGCCATTGACCAATACCCAGTTCAGCGGCGCGCGACCGCGATATTTCGGTAGCAGCGAGCCGTGCAGATTAAATGCACCCTTAGGGGCAAGGCTGAGGATCTCGTCACTCAGCAAATGACGATAGTAGAACGAGAAAATAACATCCGGTGCCAGTTGGCTGATGCGCTCAATCCATAAGGGATGGTTGACCTCGTCCGGGGCGTAAACCGGAATACCAGCGCTGGCGGCGAGGCGGGAAACAGATCCAAAAAACGCTTTTTCACCTGGGTTATCGGTGTGCGTAAAAATTGCAGCGATTTCATAACCTGCATCCAACAAGGCCTGGACACCCTGACATCCCATATCGTGATAGGCAAATACGACGGCTTTCATGCGTGGTTTTCCTCGGTTGACTGCGTGGTTTGTGGGCGTATAACGTGTTGAACAAAATAGCGGGGGCGGGCACGGACATCGTTATAGATGCGACCGATATATTCCCCGAGTAAACCCATGCCAATAAACTGTGCGCCGATAAAGGTAAACAGAACGGCAAACAGCATGAATACCCCTTCTGCAGCCCACTGCGGACCGAGCGTCAGGCGCAGAACAACAAGCAGAACGGATATGGTAAAGCCCGTGGCTGCAATTACGCTGCCCAACAGGCTCAACATACGAAGCGGCGTTGTGGTCAGACAGGTCACCAGGTCATACATCAGGTTGATCAGACGCATGAAGCTGTATTTGGAGTCACCAAATTCACGTTCTGCATGGTGTACCGGGATTTCCGTAGCGCGACGGGCAAAAATATTGGCCAGAATCGGGATAAAAGTGCTGCGCTCCTGGCAATGCAGCATGGCATCGACGATGTGGCGGCGATAGGCGCGTAACATACAACCGTAGTCACCCATCGCTTTACCGGTGGTGCGCTGAATCAGATGGTTGATCATGCGTGAGGCGGTCTTACGAAATACGCTGTCCTGACGATTCTGACGTACCGTTCCTACCACATCGAACCCCTCATCTGCGGTGGCGACCAGCCGTGGGATCTCCTCCGGCGGGTTCTGCAAATCGGCATCCAGTGTGATGATCAAGTCGCCAGTGACATGGCTGAAACCGGCCATAATCGCCGAGTGTTGCCCGTAATTGCGATTCAGCAAAATAGAAACAATATGGCTGTTTGGTGCCTGGGAGGCGTTCATCATCAACTGAGCGGAATTGTCACTGCTGCCGTCATCGATCAGCAGGATTTCATAGTCCTTGCCCAACTTTTCGCAGGCGGCGCTGGTACGTCTGATTAGTTCAGGCAGGCTTTCCTGTTCATTAAAAACGGGAATGACCACCGAGACTTTTTTGATCGGTGCTGCTTCAAACATATTTATTGTCCTGCAATCTCGCGAAGTGCCGTTATGACCCGCTGGGTGTCAGCGGCGGTCATATCGGGGAATAACGGCAGCGAGCAGATGCGTGCGCTATTCCATTCTGTATTTGGGAGCGAAAGGGTAGTGAAGCGTTCGCGGTAGTATTTTTGCGTGTGGGCTGCACGAAAATGCAGACCAGTGCCGATATCTTTAGCCTTCAGTGCTTCCATCAGAGCATCTCTGCTCAGGCCACAGCGCGCTTCGTCAACGCGAATGATGAACAGATGCCAGGCATGAACATGCGACCACTGAGGCAGGCTCAGCGGTTGAAATGGCGTATCGGCTAGCGCCTGTTGATATTCATGGGCAATTTGCGCCCGCCGTGAGTTCAGCTGTTGTAGTTTATTCAGCTGTACCAGCGCGATGGCAGCATTGATATCGGTAAGGTTGTATTTGTAGCCTGGCGCAAGCACTTCGGCCTGCGGCGCCCGGCCATAGGTTTGTCGATCGTAAGCATCAACGCCCAGACCGTGAAACTTCAGACTGCGAAGCCGCTGAGCAAGCTGACTATCGTCAGTAACAATCAGCCCACCTTCTGCGCAGGTGATATTTTTGATGGCGTGAAATGAGAAGATTGCCGTGCCGCGCGCGCCGACATGGCGGCCTTTATACTGCGTTCCTACGGCATGGGCTGCATCTTCTATGACCGGAATACCATACCGCTCGCCAATCGCATAAATCGCGTCAAGGTCGGCTGGAGCGCCAGCGTAATGTACCGGAATAATGGCCTTGGTGCGTGGCGTGATAGCGGCTTCAATTTGCTCTGGTGTGACCATCAGCGTATCGCGGTCGACATCGATCATCACGGGGGTCGCACCCAGCAGGACAATCATGTTGAGGGTAGAAACCCACGTCATTGACGGCGTAATGACCTCATCGCCTGCACCTATGTTCAGCGCCATTAGCGTGATATGCATACCTGCCGTGGCGGAACAGACAGCGACGGCGTGTTGATTTCCTGTCAACTGGCAGAAGGCTTCTTCCAGCTGTTGATTCTTCGGGCCAGTGGTTATCCATCCAGAGTCCAGCACTGCTTTCACGGCTGCAAGCTCTTCAGCACCCATTGCCGGGCGAGAGAAAGGCAAAAAGTCAGGCATCATTATTCCTTCAAGCCATTTAACGCTACCGAAGTTTTATTTTTAGGACTAAACAGGGGCGTCGTTAATTATTTCATCAGGCTACAAAGGTTAATGGCCAAAGGTTAATTTATCCTTAAGAGTTTAAGGTTTGGGATGTCAAGATAAAGACAAGAGGGAGGTGATTTATTTGTTTGAATATAAAATATTTTTATACAACGTGGCGGCATTGGCTTCTGTGCTGAATGTTGAAAACAATACCGCTATTGTGAACATTGTTTATATTACGTTTAAACTCGTTAGACTTACAGTAGTCCTTTCAAGGTTAACGTTTTTCGCGTGGCGATATTTAAGTCGTAGGTACCAAGATCTTCCGCTTTAACCCACGCGAAATCTTGAAACTCTTCGTTAATGTTCACTTCACGATTAGCTGCCACGCAATCGAAGATGAGATAAATCATATAAATCTCTTCCCGACTGCCATCGGCATAGGTTTTGGTGCGAATATCATCGCTGAAGGTCCACGGAGTAATTTCTGATAATACCAGTTGTTCACCCAGCTCCTCCCTCACTTCCCGACGCAAAGCCTCTTCGATGCGCTCACCCGGCTCAACGCCACCACCAGAAAGCGCCCACTGACCGGGAAACACGCCGCGGTCATCTGCCATTTTACACAGTAAATAGCAGCCATCGTTTTGAATTAAGGGGCAAACAATTGTTCTTTGGCGCATAGGTCAAGTCCTTCCAGGGGATTGATAATTCCATCATTCACCTATCTTACCTTTTGCTGGCTGGAGAAAAAACGCTTCATCGACGATTAAGTCCGTGTGACCGGGGAAAAATTGATAGTTGTTGAAAATGGCATTCAGGGGTACACAACGATACGTTTCATACAAAAATTTAACATTATCTCGTCTCATTAAGTAGTATTTAGTTACAATATGGCAGTGCATCGCTTTTTTAGTTCATTGATTCCTCGCCATCTGGCAGTACAATCCCTCGGTTTTGGGGCTATGTTTTGATTTTTGCTTGAAAGGATAGAAAATGAAAAAAAGTTTAATGTTGGGTTTTGCCGGCATGCTGTTTGTTTCTGCGTCGGCGAGCGCAATTAGCATTAGTGGCCAGGCTGGCGAAGATTACACCAACCTTGGGTTCGGTATGGGCACCGAGACTACGGGGCTGGCCGTCAGTGGTAACTGGATGCATAACGATGACGACGGCGATGCAGCTGGTCTGGGGTTAGGTTTGAATGTTCCACTCGGTCCGCTGTTGGCAACGGTGGGTGGGAAAGGCATTTATACTAACCCGAATGATGGTGATGAGGGTTACGCGGCGGCGGTCGGTGGTGGTTTACAGTGGCCGATTGGCGACAGCATCCGCCTGTTTGGCGAGTATTATTATTCTCCCGATTCGCTTTCCAGCGGTATCGACAGCTATGAAGAGGCTAATGCCGGTGCACGTCTGACCATTATGCGTCCGCTGAGTATTGAAGCCGGTTATCGCTACCTGAACCTTGCTGGCAAAGACGGCAACCGCGATAACGCGATTGCTGATGGCCCGTACGTTGGGGTTAACGCGAGTTTCTGATTTTTCCGGCGCGGCGTTCAGTCGCGCCTTCCCCCCTCCATGCGTTATAGTGTTTTCATCATAAAAGCAGGAGAACACGATGTTAAACGTGGAGATGCTATCCACCGGGGATGAGGTGTTGCACGGACAAATTGTCGACACCAATGCCGCCTGGCTGGCCGATTTTTTCTTTCATCAGGGTTTACCGTTAACACGTCGCAACACAGTAGGTGACAATCTTGACGATTTGGTCGCCGTTTTGCGTGAGCGTAGCGAACACGCCGACGTACTGATCGTTAACGGCGGTCTGGGGCCGACCAGCGATGATTTGAGCGCGCTGGCGGCGGCAACGGCAAAAGGCGAAGGGCTGGTGTTGCATGAAGCCTGGCTCGCCGAGATGGAACGTTATTTCCGTGAACGCGGCCGCGTGATGGCACCAAGCAACCGCAAACAGGCTGAGCTTCCCGCCAGCGCGGAGTTTATCAATAATCCAGTAGGTACTGCATGCGGGTTTGCCCTGAGGCTTAACCGCTGCCTGATGTTCTTTACGCCGGGCGTACCATCAGAATTTAAAGTCATGGTTGAGCATGAGATCCTGCCGCGTTTGCGTGAGCGCTTTTCACTGTCTCAACCCCCGCTATGCCTGCGATTAACCACCTTTGGCCGCTCTGAAAGCGAGTTGGCACAAAGCCTGGATCTGCTGACTTTGCCACCGGGCGTAACAATGGGGTATCGCTCGTCGATGCCGATTATTGAGCTGAAACTGACCGGTCCGGATTCCCAACGTGAAGCGATGCTGGCGCTGTGGCCTGAGGTGAAAAAGGTTGCCGGGCAAAACATGATTTTCGAAGGCACGGAAGGCTTGCCTGCGCAAATTGCCCGCACGTTACAGGAACGGCAATACAGCCTGACGCTGAGCGAACAATTCACCAGTGGTCTGGTGGCGCTGCAGCTTTCGCGCGCAAATGCTCCGCTGCTCGCGAGCGAAGTGGTTCCGCCCCAGGAAGAAACGCTGGCGCAAACAGCGCACTGGGTAACCGAGCGACGCGGCAACCATTATGCGGGGCTGGCACTGGCGATATCCGCGTTCGAAAACGAACATATTAACTTTGCGCTGGCAACACCTGATGGAACGCATGCCTTACGCGTCCGGCTGAATGCTAATCGCTACAGCTTGGCGATTCACCAGGAAGTGTGCGCGATGATGGCACTGAATATGCTGCGCCGTTGGCTTAACGGACAGGATATTGCCAACGAACATGGCTGGATCGACGTGGTGGAATCCCTGACGCTGCCTGCCTGATTTATTCTCTCTCTTCTTTTTGTTATGGGAAGGTGCCCTGGCCTTCCCATTATCAGTCCAACCTGTTGTACTCCCAACAAAAAAATCTGTGCGTTAGTTCACAGTTGTACTCGATTTTTCTCCAGCCTACTGGAAGAACGAGAGGATTTGATGCGCTTCACAATTTTAACCACTTTAACCTACCACACTGATTCCAGTATCTCAGACTGGAGTCCAGTATGTTGGAATCAAGTAAAGTTCCCGCGCTCACCAGGGCGATCGAAATTCTCAATCTCATTGCGCGTATCGGCCCATGCAGTGCTGCTACGATCATAGAGACGCTGGGTATACCAAAAAGTACCGCTTACCTGTTACTCAACGAACTTAAACGTCAGCGTTTTATCAGCATTGATCATCAGGAGAATTACTGCCTGTGGACCAAGTTGGTTGAGCTGTCGGGGCACGCTCTGAGTAAGATGGATTTACGTGAACTGGCGCGTCCACGGTTGACACAACTGATGGATGAGACCGGGTTACTTTGCCATCTGGGGATCATTGACCACGAAAGCGCGTATTACATCCTGAAAGTGGAGTCGTCATCCACTATTAGCGTGCGCTCCCACGAGGGGAAAAGTCTTTCGCTCTATCGCTCTGGGATCGGCAAGTGTCTGCTAGCCTGGCAACCTGCCGCCGTACGTAAAGCCATTATTGAACAACTGATATGGGAACAGGCAACGCCAACCACTATCACCAGACCACAGCAGTTGAATGACGAGCTTGAGCGTATTCGTCAGCGTGGATGGAGCTTTGATAATGGCGAAGATTACCCCGATGTTCGCTGCGTCGCAGCGCCTGTTTTTAACGCTAACAATGAACTGACCGCAGCAATTTCGGTGGTCGGCACGCGTCTGCAAATTAACGAAGAGAATCGTGACTATCTGGCCGGGAAAGCAATTGCCTGCGCCAGGGATATTTCGCGCCTGCTGGGATGGAAAAGTCCCTTCGACTCACTCGCTTCATAAAAAGGAGAACATCATGACCCTACCTAAAATTAAACATGTCCGTGCCTGGTTTACCGGTGGCGCTACAGCAGATAAAGGCGCAGGCGGTGGTGATTATCACGATCAGGGCGCTAACCACTGGATTGACGATCATATCGCCACGCCAATGAGTAAATATCGTGAATACGAGCAATCACGTCAGTCTTTTGGCATCAACGTGTTAGGAACGTTGATTGTTGAAGTAGAGGCTGAGAGCGGGCAGACCGGTTTTGCCGTTTCGACGGCAGGGGAGATGGGCTGCTTTATTGTGGAAAAGCATCTCAATCGTTTTATCGAAGGTAAATGCGTTAGCGATATCAAACTCATTCATGACCAGATGCTCGGTGCAACAATGTATTACTCCGGCTCTGGTGGTCTGGTAATGAACACCATCTCGTGCGTAGATCTGGCGTTGTGGGATCTGTTTGGCAAAGTGGTGGGGTTACCGGTCTATAAGTTGCTGGGTGGTGCGGTACGAGACGAAATTCAATTCTACGCGACGGGCGCGCGTCCGGATCTGGCGAAGGAGATGGGTTTTATTGGCGGTAAAATGCCAACCCACTGGGGACCGCATGACGGGGATGCCGGGATCCGCAAAGATTCGGCAATGGTTGCTGATATGCGCGAGAAATGCGGTCCTGATTTCTGGCTGATGCTCGACTGCTGGATGAGTCAGGACGTGAACTATGCCACCAAACTGGCTCATGCCTGTGCGCCACACAATCTGAAGTGGATCGAAGAGTGTCTGCCTCCGCAACAGTATGAAGGCTATCGCGAACTGAAACGCAACGCTCCGGCGGGGATGATGGTCACCAGCGGTGAACATCACGGAACGCTGCAATCCTTCCGCACGCTGTCTGAAACTGGCATCGATATTATGCAGCCGGATGTAGGCTGGTGCGGTGGGTTAACCACGTTAGTAGAAATTGCCGCTATTGCGAAATCGCGTGGCCAACTGGTGGTGCCACATGGCTCATCAGTTTACTCACACCATGCGGTGATCACGTTCACCAACACCCCGTTCAGCGAATTCCTGATGACCAGCCCGGATTGCTCAACGATGCGTCCGCAGTTTGACCCTATCCTTCTTGACGAACCCGTGCCCGTCAATGGCCGCATTCATAAGTCAGTGCTGGATAAACCGGGATTTGGCGTCGAGCTTAACCGCGACTGCAATCTGAAGCGCCCTTATAGCCACTAATGACCTGTGCGTTGCCTTTTTCACGGCAACGCCCTCATTTTTTTGAGGATTTTGCTATGAGTACCACGTTACTTGACGGTGTGGTGAAGAAAAACCGTGCCCGTTTGATTCCCTTTATGCTGGCGCTGTATGTGCTGGCGTTTCTTGACCGCTCGAACATCGGGTTTGCCAAAGAGACCTATCAGATTGATACCGGCCTGAGCAATGAAGCTTATGCATTGGGAGCAGGAATTTTCTTTGTGGTTTACGCCTTTCTGGGCGTTCCTGCCAACTTGTTGATGCGTAAATTTGGCGCCAGAACCTGGATTGGTACCACCACGTTGCTGTGGGGATTTCTCTCTGCGGCGATGGCATGGGCGGATACGGAAGCGAAGTTTCTGATTATCCGTACTCTGCTGGGTGCGGCAGAGGCGGGCTTCTTCCCCGGTATGATTTACCTGACATCGCAGTGGTTCCCCCAGCGCAATCGCGCCAGCATTATGGGCCTGTTCTATATGGGGGCGCCGCTGGCATTAACCCTGGGATCGCCGCTGTCTGGCGCGCTGCTTGAGATGCACGGTTTTATGGGACATCCGGGGTGGTTTTGGATGTTTGTTATCGAAGGTTTATTGGCGGTAGGCGCAGGGGTTTTCACCTTCTTCTGGCTTGACGACACGCCGCAGCAGGCGCGTTTCCTGAGCGCTGAGGAAAAGGCTGCGCTCATTAGCCAACTGGCGAGTGAAGAGGAGAAAAAGGTGACGTCGCGACTGTCGGATGCACTGCGTAATGGTCGTGTCTGGCAACTGGCGATTATCTATCTGACGATTCAGGTCGCAGTGTATGGCTTGATCTTCTTCTTGCCCACTCAGGTTGCGGCATTGTTAGGGACAAAAGTTGGCTTTACGGCTTCAGTCGTGACGGCGATACCGTGGGTCGCGGCGCTGTTTGGCACCTGGCTTATTCCCCGCTACTCCGATCGCACTGGCGACCGACGTAACGTTGCTGCGCTTACGCTGCTGGCGGCCGGGATTGGCATTGGCCTGTCCGGGCTGGTTTCACCAATACTGGCGATCGTGGCGCTCTGCGTCGCGGCGGTCGGTTTCATCGCCGTACAGCCGGTGTTCTGGACGATGCCAACGCAACTTCTTTCCGGCACAGCGCTGGCGGCAGGGATTGGTTTCGTCAACCTGTTTGGTGCCGTAGGCGGTTTTATTGCTCCAATTTTGCGCGTCAAAGCCGAAACGTTGTTTGCCAGCGATGCGGCTGGTCTGTTGGTCCTGGCGGGCGTTGCAATGATTGGCTCGCTTATCATCTTTACGCTGAGTGTGAACCGTTCGGTTTCACAAACCGGCGCTGCGCATCATTAATCTTATCTACGTTGTAAGGATCGTTATGAACGCATTGTTATCAAACTCTTTCAAAGAAGGATTGTTGAGAGGAGAGGTCCAGGTTGGCCTGTGGCTCAGTTCGACCACCTCCTATATGGCGGAGATTGCCGCTACATCAGGCTATGACTGGTTATTGATTGATGGTGAACATGCGCCGAATACGGTGCAAGATCTCTACCACCAACTCCAGGCGATTGCGCCTTATTCCAGTCAACCGGTGGTACGTCCCGTTGAGGGCAGTAAAGCGTTGATTAAGCAGGTACTGGATATTGGTGCGCAGACGCTGCTGATCCCAATGGTCGACAGTGCAGAGCAGGCGCGTCAGGTGGTTTCCGCCACTCGTTATCCTCCGCTCGGCGAGCGTGGCGTTGGTGCCAGCGTGGCGCGAGCGGCGCGCTGGGGGCGTATCGACAAGTATATGGAACGGGCCAATGAATCACTCTGTCTGCTGGTGCAGGTCGAGAGTAAAGCAGCCCTGGATGATCTGGATGCGATTCTGGACGTTGAAGGTATTGACGGTGTCTTTATTGGTCCGGCGGATCTTTCTGCATCACTGGGCTATCCGGATAACGCCGGACACCCAGTGGTGCAGCGGATCATTGAGCAGTGCATTCGCCGTATCCGCGCAGCCGGTAAAGCCGCAGGATTCCTCGCGGTTGACCCGGCAATGGCGCAAAAATGTCTGCACTGGGGCGCGAACTTTGTCGCTGTAGGCGTTGATACCATGCTTTATACCGAAGCGCTGGATCGCCGGTTGGCAATATTTAAGCCGGAGAAGCCTGCACAAACGTTAAAAAGCAGTTACTAATATCAGGCCCGATGGTGTATGGCTATCGGGCCTGATACAGCGCTTAACTTAGCGCTTTTGCTAACAGGGTAATGGGATGCTCACAACGAAGGCTTGTCGACATCTCAATCTGCCATTTACAGGTTTCGCAGTCGGTGACGACGATATCCGCGCCGCTTTCTTCAATCTGACGGAATAACGGTGCGCCAATAGACTGTGAAGTCGGGTAGTTTTCCTTTTTAAAGCCGTAAGTCCCGGCAATCCCGCAGCATTGAGAATCCAGCACCGTCAGCTCCAGCCCCGGAATTTTTCGCAGCAGTTCCAACGTGTAGAGTGTCCAGCCCATTTTCTCCATGTGGCATGGCGTGTGGTAGACCACTTTCAGCGGCAGTGTTTTCAGCGGTAGCGTTTTGCCTTCATCCAGCTTGCGCCACAGCCAGCGGGTTGCCAGCTCAATGTGTTCGCGTAGGCCTGCGTTATCGACGTCCAGCACTTCCGGATATTCATCGCGTAGCGCAAAGGTGCAGGTTGATGAAGTGGCGATCACTGGAATGCCTTTGCCGTCAATCGCTTCCCGGAGCGAGGCCACGTTGCTCACCGCCTGTTTACGTGCTTTATCGGTAAAGCCGTTGGCAATCAGCGGTACGCCGCAGCACTTCTCTTTGCTCAGCAGTTGAACGCCGGTTCCCATGGCGTTGAGCACCTTGATCAGATCTTTACCGAGCTGCGGATGGTTGTAATTTACAAAACAGCCGTGGAAAAAGGCGACCTGATCCTGATACTGCGCTTGCTGGGCGGCAACGCTGCGATACCAGCGGCGGAAGGTGCCAAAAGAGTATTTCGGTAGCGTACGGCGATGATCGATTTTTAGCGCGTAATCCAGCAGCTGGCGTACCGGTTTCAGTGACGTAGCCGTGTTCACTATCGGGGCGAAGGGTGTGGATACGCTACCCATTAAATCGGTATGGCTTAAGACAAAGTTACGTATAGACGGACGCGTCGTGTCGTATTTGGCGCGTGCGCGTTGGATGATATCGCCAATTTTCACATCTGACGGACAAGCCACTTCGCAGCGCTTACAGTTGATACAGTATTTCAGCGCATCGTCATATAACGCGCCATCTTTCAGACGCAGACGTTCTCCGTCCGGGCCAGCCTGTTTAGGGCCAGGGTAGTTTGGATTGACGCGACTAACCGGGCAGGCGGTGGTGCACACCGTACATTTGATACAACTTTCAAAACGTGTGTCGCTCATTGCTCACCTCCTGCACGTTTCGCAATATGATGTGCGGCATGTAAGGCGCTTACTGCGCACACGCCGCCTCCGCAACCCTGGGCGATGGGATCGAATCCGCCAAGAACGGAGCCGATGGCATACATATTATCTATCGTTTTTCCCGCCAGTGACGGGCGTAGGGCGGCATCGGTTGTGACGCCAAACTGTTGCCATGGCTGTGGGTCGAAGACATCACGTTGATACCATTCGGCGCGGGTGGCAGTTTGCTGCACATCCAGTCCGAGGATCGGTTCGTAGATAGCCTCTCGGGTGGCGACCAGTCCGCTGCTGAAGAAACTGCCGCTGGCGAGCACGGCAAAACGTGGTCGCAAGGGAATATCGGCATGGTTACGGGTCCAGATTTCGCTGACTACGCCATCCTGACAGGTTATTTTTTTCACTTCATCGCCTGGCATCCAGACGCCGCCCTGACGCACAAACTGGCGCTGTAATTTGTTGTGCAAACGCATGCCCAGTACCGAAGGTGGTAGGGTCGGTAACAGCGACAGCGAGCAGGGAAGGCGTTCATTCAGCCACTGCCAGAGCCGCTCATCTGCCAGACCGAAGCAGGCTGGCATGATTATCATGTCGCAGGTTTTTGCTATTGGCAGCAGTGCGTCATAGAGTAGCGACCATTTATCGTCGTTATCCAGCAGACGCGCAATGTTGACGGCGCGAAACTCGGTCGGGTTATCACGCAGGACATCCAGCTCAGGGAGATCGATTTCTGCCGTTTCGACGCTGAGATTGCGTTGGCGCAGTGAGGCTGCGGCGAGATGCGCCTGAAAATCCAGTAAACCGCTAATACCCACAACGCAGATACGATCTGCGGACAGTGGCCAGACCGGAACTTCTGGTGAGCTTAACCAGGTTGAGCGCAGGGTTCCCAACGGGGTTACGCGCTGATGTGACTGAAGTACCTTGCCCTGCAAATGCGTGCCGCAATCTTCCAGCAGATTTTGCGCCTGCTGGGCCAGGTCCAGGACATTGTTCGTGCCGATGATGCTATATGGATGCGCGGGTGCCTGAGTGCGCAGCGTATTCAGACCCACTTCTATGTCGGTCACGGGTTGGCCATCGGGCAAGTTGCTGAGCAAATCCAGTGAGCCGGAGGAAAAATGCAGGGCGCTTTGGCCGCGAGTGACGATCGTGCAGCGCAAACCGCTTTTTTGCAGTTGCAGGCCGCACAGCAGGCCGGCCAGGCCGCCGCCGATAATGACGGAATCAAATTTCATCCTGGTGCTCCTTTTCCAGACCGCACAATCCCTGATAGACCCAGCGCGTGAATTCGCTTTCGCGCAGCGCATCTCCCCAGGCAATAGGTTGCACGCCTTTCCAGCGTTCGTTGAGGAAATCGGAAAGCTGGGTAATAGATTGTGCAGCGGTGGTGACATTAAAACGTTGCAGCAAACCTGCGGCGCGGCAGGCACACAATTCGCCCTGGCAGGTCCCCATTCCTACACGGGTACGGCGACGCAAATCCAGCAGGCTGTTGACGGTTAAATTTTCGACGGCGTATTGCACTTCGCCCGCGGTGACCGCTTCACATTCACAAACCAGGCTGCGGTGTTGGCGACCTTCGCTTAGCCACGCCGGGGTACGATCGCCATGACGATAGACCGCCGATCCGCGCAGTGGTGCTGGTAACGAAATGACGCGTTTAAGCGTATGCTCGGTAGATTCCTGTGAGCCAGGTAACGCGGTGGCTGCCGTTGTGCAAGGTTCGGTATTACCCAGCTTGCGGCAAACGGCATCTGTAGCCCACTCCGCCATCAGGCGGTAGGTCATCAGTTTGCCGCCGGTAATGGTGATAAACCCCTCCAGTCCGTCACGCTGTGCGTGATCGAACAGGACAATCCCACGGCTGACGTTACGACCGGTCGGATCGTCGTCACTTGCCACCAGCGGACGCACGCCGGAGTAGGCGCGTAAAATGCGCGTTTTCGCCATAATCGGCGCCAGTTTCTCGCCTTCACGCAGCAGAATGTCGACTTCTTCTGCGGTAACGCGGTTGCTGTCGATATCGTCGTAATCAATGTGCTGTGAGGTGGTACCGATCAATGAGATGGTATCGCCTGGCACCAGAATATCGGCGTCAGAGGGTTTACGACAGCGGTTGATGACATGCTGGTTAATCCGATGATCCATAATCAGCAGCGAACCTTTCGCCGGGAACATACGGATACTCAGATCGGCATATTCCGCAATGCGCTGACCCCAGATCCCGGCAGCGTTCACTACAACTGGCGCATGCAGAGACTGCATCTCACCCGTCAGATGATTGCGCACGTTAACGCCGCACACCGTCGTGCCTTCGCGAATCAGTCCTGTCACTTCATGCGCTGTCAAGATAACCGCACCATGCTCGCGCGCATCCAGCATATTGGCAGCGGTTAAGCGGAAAGGATCGACTGTGCCGTCCGGTACTTTTACTGCACCAATCAGCTGTGGATTGACTGAAGGTTCGATAATGCGCGCCTGTTTAGGGTCGATCGCTTCGGCGCGGATACCGGCCTCTTCACAGGCGCGAATAAAGGTTGCCTGAAAGGAGAGTTCATCTTCCGGCAGGGTAATAAACAGACCGTCCGTCGGCTCAACGCAATGGCGGGCGATACGTTTCAGGATTTGGTTTTCGCTGATGCACTCACGGGCAGATTCAGCGTCGGTGACGGCATAACGCGCACCGCTGTGCAGCAGGCCGTGATTACGTCCGGTCGCACCTGTGGCGATATCGTGGCGCTCCACTAAGATGACGCGCAACCCGCGCAGCGCACAATCGCGTGCGATCCCTGCACCTGTTGCTCCTCCACCAATGATAATCACGTCACTTGTTTGCGAGTCGCGAGTTTTCATTGTTTTTCCTCACAGTTCGTTTTTTATCATTTAGCCACATAAAAAACATGGATTGTTTGATTTCGCGCATAATCGCTCATTATTCGAAAATGAAACGTGATTTCGTGCGCCTTTATGAACATTTGTCATAAATCTGTAACAATATGTGCTGCGTTTCACATTTTTGTTATGTATCTTTCCTTAACATCGCGGCCACACTGGGAGCGGTAGGGTAGTAATGACGAACTGCAGTGTTTACTTCGAATGAGAGACGGCCACGGAGGCTACACTATGTTGAGTATTTTTAAACCAGCGTCACACACGGCGCGTTTGCCTGCAGCGGAGATCGACCCGACATATCGTCGATTACGTTGGCAGATTTTTCTGGGGATTTTCTTTGGTTATGCCGCGTACTATCTGGTACGTAAGAACTTTGCCCTTGCGATGCCGTATCTGGTTGAGCAGGGGTTCTCGCGTGGCGATCTGGGTTTTGCATTGTCCGGTATCTCCATTGCTTACGGATTTTCGAAATTCATCATGGGGTCCGTTTCGGATCGCTCGAATCCGCGCGTTTTCCTGCCAGCGGGTCTGATACTGGCTGCGGCAGTGATGTTGTTTATGGGCTTTGTGCCGTGGGCGACATCGAGCATTGCGATTATGTTTGTGCTGCTGTTCCTCTGCGGATGGTTCCAGGGGATGGGGTGGCCGCCGTGTGGTCGTACCATGGTGCACTGGTGGTCGCAGAAAGAGCGTGGGAGCATTGTTTCCGTCTGGAACTGTGCGCACAACGTGGGCGGCGGTCTGCCTCCTCTGTTGTTCCTGCTCGGTATGGCCTGGTTCAATGACTGGAAAGCGGCGCTGTACATGCCTGCTTTCGGTGCGATCGTCGTCGCGCTGTTTGCTTTTGCTATGATGCGTGATACGCCGCAGTCCTGTGGCCTGCCGCCTATCGAAGAGTACAAGAACGACTACCCGGATGATTACAACGAGAAAGCGGAAGAAGAGCTGACTGCGAAGCAGATCTTCATGCAATACGTACTGCCGAACAAACTGTTGTGGTACATCGCTATCGCTAACGTGTTTGTTTATCTGCTGCGCTACGGCATCCTGGACTGGTCACCAACCTACCTGAAAGAAGTGAAACATTTCGCACTGGATAAATCATCCTGGGCGTACTTCCTGTATGAATATGCGGGGATTCCTGGCACGCTGCTGTGTGGCTGGATGTCGGATAAAGTCTTCCGTGGAAACCGTGGCGCGACCGGTGTGTTCTTTATGACGCTGGTAACGATTGCGACCATCGTCTACTGGATGAACCCGGCAGGTAATCCGAACGTGGATATGGCTTGTATGATTATCATCGGCTTCCTGATCTACGGCCCGGTCATGTTGATTGGTCTGCACGCGCTGGAACTGGCGCCGAAAAAAGCGGCGGGGACGGCGGCTGGCTTTACCGGTCTGTTCGGTTATCTCGGCGGTTCTGTGGCCGCGAGCGCCATTGTCGGCTACACCGTTGACTTCTTCGGTTGGGACGGCGGCTTTATGGTGATGATTGGCGGTAGCGTGCTGGCGGTTATTCTGCTGGTAGTCGTCATGATTGGCGAAAAACGCCACCACGAAGAGATGCAGCTCAAGCGTAACGGGGGCTAATAGATGAAAACCGCATTGAAAAGTCTCAGCGTGGCGCTGATGCTGGCAGGTATGGTTGTGAGCAGCGCGGCAGTTGCCGCAGATAAAATTGTGATTGCGCACCGTGGTGCCAGTGGTTATCTGCCAGAGCATACGTTACCTGCGAAAGCGATGGCCTATGCTCAGGGAGCGGATTACCTGGAGCAGGATTTGGTGATGACCAAGGACGACCATCTGGTCGTCCTGCATGACCACTATCTTGACCGTGTCACCGATGTTGCCGAGCGTTTCCCGGATCGTGCGCGTAAAGATGGGCGTTACTACGCTATCGACTTTACGCTGGATGAGATTAAATCGCTGAAATTTACCGAAGGCTTCGATATCGAAAATGGCAAAAAGGTCCAGACCTACCCAGGGCGTTTCCCGATGGGTAAATCTGATTTCCGTGTGCACACTTTCGAAGAAGAGATTGAGTTCGTTCAGGGATTAAATCATTCAACCGGTAAAAATATCGGCATTTACCCGGAAATGAAAGCGCCGTGGTTCCATCATCAGGAAGGGAAGGACATTGCGGCTAAAACGCTGGAAGTACTGAAAAAGTACGGGTACACCAACAAGAACGACAAGGTTTATCTGCAGTGTTTTGATGTCGCAGAGTTAAAACGTATTAAGAATGAACTGGAACCGAAGATGGGGATGGATCTCAATCTGGTACAGTTAATTGCATATACAGACTGGAATGAAACTCAGGAGAAAAAGCCGGACGGCAGTTGGGTTAATTACAACTACGACTGGATGTTTAAACCGGGTGCCATGAAGCAGGTTGCACAGTATGCGGATGGCATTGGGCCGGACTACCATATGCTGGTTGATGAGAAGTCGAAGAAAGGCAATATCTCATTAACTGGCATGGTACAGGATGCGCATCAGAACAAGATGGTGGTGCATCCGTATACCGTTCGTGCCGATCAGTTGCCGGATTACACCACTGACGTAAACCAACTGTATGACATTCTGTATAACAAGGCGGGCGTTGACGGGCTGTTCACCGACTTCCCCGACAAAGCAGTGAAATTCCTGAATAAAGAGTAATGGCATAAGGCCTGTGATGCACCTCCGGTCACAGGCCTTATTGGACGAAACGTTATTAACTGCTAGATAAGGCCGTCTGCTGTCAACGTTTCCCTACATGCCTGCAGGAGAAATAAAGAGCTGCCGTTCATCGGCGGCTCTTTTGCCAGTAACAATTTTTACCCCACCTTGCGTTACAGCTCTATTTCAATATCGCCTTTTGCCCGGCAACAACAGGGCAAAATTTCACCCGGTTGAATGAAGGCCAGAGGTTCGGCAATCCAGTCGACCTGTCCCGCCACCAGGCGGGTACGGCAGGAGCCGCAATAACCAGCGCGACATTGGTATTCAACTTCAACATTGTGCGATTCAAGCGCGGCAAGCAGGGAAGGATGTTCATCCTGGCACAGCAGTTGTGTGCCAGAGATGCGCAAAGTAACGCGGCCCATCAGAGCTGGAAATTACTCAGGTCGTCGGTATCGACTTCCGAATCGATCTGGCCGACCAGATAAGAGCTGACTTCTACTTCCTGCGGTGCGACCTGCACGTTATCAGACACCAGCCAGGTGTTGATCCACGGGATCGGGTTGGAGCGGGTCTGGAAAGGCAGATCGAGTCCGACAGCCTGCATACGGATGTTGGTGATGTACTCGACGTACTGGCACAGAATGTCTTTGTTCAGGCCGATCATTGAGCCGTCACGGAACAGATAATCCGCCCACTCTTTTTCCTGCAGCGCGGCCTGTACAAACAGGTCGTAGCACTCTTGTTTGCACTCTTCGGCGATTTCCGCCATTTCCGGATCGTCCACACCGCTGCGCAGCAAGTTCAGCATATGCTGGGTACCGGTCAGATGCAGGGCTTCATCGCGGGCAATCAGGCGAATGATTTTGGCGTTACCTTCCATCAGTTCACGTTCTGCAAACGCGAAAGAGCAGGCAAAGCTGACGTAAAAACGAATCGCTTCCAGCGCGTTAACGCTCATCAGGCACAGATATAGCTTTTTCTTCAGTTCACGCAGATTTACGACAACCGTTTTACCATTCACGGTATGCGTGCCTTCGCCGAGCAAGTGCCAGTAGCTGGTCATCTCGATCAACTCGTCGTAGTAGCTGGAAATACCTTCGGCGCGTTTCTGGATCTGTTCGTTAGTGACAATATCGTCAAACACTACTGCCGGATCGTTCACGATGTTACGAATGATGTGGGTGTAGGAACGCGAGTGGATCGTTTCAGAAAACGCCCACGTTTCTACCCAGGTTTCCAGCTCAGGGATCGAGATTAACGGCAGCAGCGCCACGTTCGGGCTGCGTCCCTGAATGGAGTCCAGCAGCGTCTGATACTTCAGGTTGCTGATGAAGATATGTTTTTCATGTTCCGGCAGTGCCTGGAAGTCGATGCGATCGCGAGAAACATCGACCTCTTCCGGACGCCAGAAGAAAGAGAGCTGCTTTTCGATCAACTTTTCGAAGATGTCATATTTTTGCTGATCGTAGCGGGCGACGTTCACCGGCTGGCCGAAGAACATCGGTTCCAGAAGTTGGTTATTTTTCGTCTGTGAAAAAGTGGTGTATGCCATTGATGTGTCCTGTTTGGAGTTTTATGCCGGATAGCGCCGCGCTAATCCGGCCTACAACACCGATGCTTTTGTAGGCCGGATAAGGCTTTTACACCGCCATCCGGCATCACAATATCAGATCTTACATGCGCCGCTTTCGCAACCGTCATCCTGAATAGACGGCGCCAGATCGTCCTGAGAATCTTCTGCACCATCGCGGGTGTTCTGATAATACAGCGTCTTGACACCAAATTTGTAGGCGGTGAGCAGGTCTTTCAGCAACTGCTGCATCGGGACTTTTCCGGATGGGAAGCGCGATGGATCGTAGTTGGTGTTGGCAGAAATCGACTGATCGATAAATTTCTGCATGATGCCTACCAGCTGCAGATAGCCGTCATTGTTCGGCATTTCCCACAGCAGTTCATACGCGTCGTGCAGGTGTTCGTAGTCCGGTACGACCTGGCGCAGAATACCGTCTTTCGACGCTTTGATACTCACGTAGCCGCGCGGTGGTTCAATGCCGTTGGTGGCGTTGGAAATCTGCGAAGAGGTTTCCGATGGCATCAGGGCAGACAGCGTGGAGTTACGCAGGCCGTGCGTCTTGATGGATTCACGCAGTTGTTCCCAGTCCAGATGCAGCGGCTCGTTGGCGATCGCATCGAGATCTTTTTTATAGGTATCGATCGGCAGAATACCCTGTGAGTAGGTCGTTTCGTTAAACCACGGGCACGCGCCTTGCTCTTTTGCCAGCTCGTTAGACGCTTTCAGCAGGTAATACTGAATAGCTTCAAAGGTCTTGTGAGTCAGGTTATTCGCGCTGCCGTCAGAATAACGCTTACCGTTTTTCGCCAGCCAGTAGGCGTAGTTGATCACGCCAATACCCAGCGTACGACGGCCCATTGCGCCGCGTTTGGCGGCTGGAATCGGATAATCCTGGTAGTCGAGCAATGCATCCAGCGCACGTACCGCCAGTACGGCCAGCTCTTCCAGCTCGCTCAGATCTTTGATTGCACCCAGGTTGAAGGCGGATAGCGTACACAGCGCGATTTCACCGTTTTCGTCGTTAACGTCGGTCAGCGGTTTGGTCGGCAGAGCGATTTCCAGGCACAGGTTGGACTGACGCACCGGGGCAACAACCGGATCGAAGGGGCTGTGAGTGTTGCAGTGATCCACGTTCTGAATGTAAATACGGCCGGTAGAGGCACGTTCCTGCATCATCAGTGAGAACAGCTCAACCGCTTTCACGCGCTGTTTGCGGATGCTATCGTCGTTTTCATATTGGGTATACAGACGTTCGAATTCGTCCTGATCGGCGAAGAACGCATCATACAGCCCCGGAACGTCGGACGGACTGAACAGTGTGATGTCGCCGCCTTTCAGTAGACGGGTGTACATCAGTTTGTTGATCTGTACACCGTAGTCCATGTGACGCACGCGGTTGCCTTCGACGCCGCGGTTGTTTTTCAGCACCAGCAGGCTTTCAACTTCCAGATGCCACATTGGGTAGAACAGGGTCGCAGCACCGCCGCGTACGCCGCCCTGGGAGCAGGATTTCACCGCCGTCTGGAAGTGCTTATAGAACGGGATACAGCCGGTGTGGAAGGCTTCACCGCCGCGAATCGGGCTGCCCAGCGCGCGAATACGACCGGCGTTAATGCCGATACCGGCACGCTGGGAAACGTATTTCACAATCGCGCTGGAGGTGGCGTTGATAGAATCCAGGCTGTCGCCACACTCGATCAGTACGCAGGAGCTGAACTGACGGGTAGGGGTACGTACGCCGGACATAATCGGCGTCGGCAGCGAAATTTTAAACGTAGAAACGGCGTCGTAAAAACGCTTTACATATTGCAGACGCGTTTCGCGTGGATAGTTGGAGAACAGGCAGGCAGCGACCAGAATGTAAAGGAACTGCGCGCTTTCATAAATCTCACCGGTAACACGGTTTTGCACCAGGTATTTACCTTCCAGCTGCTTCACGGCAGCGTAGGAGAAGGTCATGTCACGGTCGTGAACGATAAACGAGTCCATCTGCTTGAACTCTTCTTCCGTATAGTCTTCCAGCAGATGATTGTCGTATTTGCCCATTTCAACCATTTTCACCACATGGTCGAAAAGTTTCGGCGGCTCAAACTCGCCGTAGGCTTTTTTGCGCAGATGGAAAATCGCCAGGCGAGCAGCCAGATATTGATAATCCGGCGCTTCACTGGAGATCAGGTCGGCGGCAGCTTTGATGATTGTTTCATGGATATCGGAGGTCTTGATACCGTCATAAAACTGAATGTGGGAGCGTAGCTCGACCTGAGAAATCGATACGTTATTCAGTCCTTCTGCCGCCCAATCCAGAACTCGGTGGATTTTGTCGAGATTGATGCGCTCTGTACTACCATCACGCTTTGTCACCAGCAGACTCTGATTCATGTGGTTTTTTACCTGTCCGTGAAAGAAAAAATATCCCCCATATTATCCGCAAAGTCATGTTGTGACTAAGTCTGTGGATAAATACTATATGTAGGGGTTGTTTGATAAAATAGACGCTATATGGTGAGTATTCTAGTAGGGATTCTTTTCAGCACAAGAGTTGATTTTGAGGTTAAATTGAGGTTGCAAAAGGGTAAGAATCGCTAAGTGCGCGTCTTATAAGGCCTGGCGGGGATGTCAATAATTGAGAAAAAAAATAGAAATTTTGATCGAGTGCTGATTTCTTCATCTAAGGTAAGGAAAGTTCTTATGATCTGGCGCAAAAATTGCTGTGTCGGTACTACTCAGGATTGGTAGGCCTGATAAGCGAAGCGCCATCAGGCATTGTTCCCATTAGCATGCCGGATGGCGGCGTTGAACGCCTGATCCGGCCTACTGAAGCGCTTAATCAATCCTGGCGGTGGTATGCACCATATAGTTCACATCTACGCCCGGGCCGAGTTTGAAGGTGTTGGTGATGGGGTTGTAGTGCAGGCCAGTCATATGACGCTCTTTCAGCACGGTCTGGTCAACCCACTCTAATAGTTCAGCGGGCTTAATAAATTTTTTCACATCATGCGTGCCTTTCGGCACCATCCGCAGAATATATTCCGCGCCGACCACCGCCATCAGCCAGGATTTGCCGTTGCGGTTAAGCGTGGAGAAAAACACTTCGCCACCTGGTTTAACCAGTCTGGCGCAGGCTCTGACCACCGACTGCGGGTCCGGTACGTGCTCCAGCATTTCCATGCAGGTCACAACGTCATACTGATGCGCATGCTTATCCGCATGTTCTTCGACAGTTTCTTGTATGTACTCCACCTGGATGCCACTTTCTAATGCATGCAGTTTTGCTACCTGTAACGGTTCAAAGCCCATGTCCAGCCCGGTGACGGTTGCGCCTTCGCGCGCCATGCTTTCCGCCAGAATGCCGCCGCCGCAGCCGACGTCGAGTACTTTTTTACCAAACAGGCCGCCTGAGCGTTCAGTAATGTAGCCCAGGCGCAGTGGGTTTATACGGTGTAGTGGCTTAAATTCACCCTCAAGATCCCACCAGCGCGACGCGACTGCTTCAAATTTGGCAATTTCTTCATGGTCAACGTTGTGAGTAACCGGGGGTTTTTCGGCATTCATTGGGGCTTCTACTCCTAAATTTGCGATGCAAATGAGTATATCAGCCTGACAGGATGAATAAAGCCTCTGTCAGGGGGAATCCATTTACCTGAATCTTCACGTATGTGTTATAATTTGCGACCTTTGAATCCGGGATACAGTAGAGGGATAGCGGTTAGATGAGCGACCTTGCGAGAGAAATTACACCGGTCAACATTGAGGAAGAGCTGAAGAGCTCCTATCTGGATTATGCGATGTCGGTCATTGTTGGCCGTGCGCTGCCAGACGTCCGAGATGGCCTGAAGCCGGTTCACCGTCGCGTACTTTACGCCATGAACGTATTGGGCAACGACTGGAATAAAGCCTATAAAAAATCTGCCCGTGTCGTTGGTGACGTAATCGGTAAATACCACCCTCATGGTGATATCGCCGTTTACGACACCATTGTTCGTATGGCGCAGCCATTCTCCTTGCGTTACATGCTGGTAGATGGTCAGGGTAACTTTGGTTCTGTCGATGGCGACTCCGCAGCGGCGATGCGTTATACGGAAATCCGTATGTCGAAAATCGCCCATGAGCTGATGGCTGACCTGGAAAAAGAAACGGTTGATTTCGTCGATAACTACGACGGCACCGAACAAATTCCTGATGTCATGCCGACCAAAATTCCTAACCTGCTGGTGAACGGTTCGTCCGGTATCGCGGTAGGTATGGCCACCAACATTCCGCCGCACAACCTGACGGAAGTGATCAACGGCTGTCTGGCATACATTGACGATGAAGACATCAGCATTGAAGGGCTGATGGAACATATTCCGGGTCCGGACTTCCCGACCGCCGCGATCATCAACGGTCGTCGTGGTATTGAAGAAGCCTACCGTACCGGTCGTGGCAAAGTGTACATTCGCGCCCGTGCGGAAGTCGAAGTGGATGCCAAAACAGGCCGTGAAACCATCATCGTTCATGAAATTCCGTATCAGGTGAACAAAGCGCGCCTGATCGAGAAAATCGCTGAGCTGGTAAAAGACAAACGCGTTGAGGGTATCAGCGCGCTGCGTGATGAGTCTGACAAAGACGGTATGCGCATCGTGATTGAAGTCAAACGCGACGCGGTCGGGGAAGTGGTTCTGAACAACCTTTACTCCCAGACCCAACTGCAGGTTTCCTTTGGTATCAACATGGTTGCATTGCACCATGGCCAGCCGAAGATCATGAACCTGAAAGATATTATTGCTGCGTTTGTACGTCACCGCCGTGAAGTCGTAACTCGCCGTACTATCTTTGAACTGCGTAAAGCCCGCGACCGTGCCCACATCCTTGAAGCGCTGGCGATTGCGCTGGCGAACATCGATCCGATCATCGAGCTGATCCGCCGTGCGCCAACCCCGGCAGAAGCGAAAGCCGCGCTGGTCGCGCGTTCGTGGGAGCTGGGCAACGTTTCTGCCATGCTGGAACGTGCCGGTGATGACGCCGCGCGTCCTGAGTGGCTGGAGCCAGAATTTGGTGTGCGTGACGGTCAGTACTACCTGACTGAACAGCAGGCTCAGGCCATTCTGGATCTGCGTTTGCAGAAACTGACCGGCCTTGAGCACGAAAAACTGCTCGACGAATACAAAGAGCTGCTGGAGCAGATCGCTGAACTGCTGCATATTCTGGGCAGTGCCGATCGTCTGATGGAAGTCATCCGTGAAGAGATGGAGCTGATTCGTGAACAGTTCGGTGACGCGCGTCGTACCGAAATCACCGCGAACAGCGCTGACATCAACATCGAAGATCTGATTAGCCAGGAAGATGTTGTCGTGACCTTGTCTCATCAGGGCTACGTGAAATATCAGCCGTTAACCGACTACGAAGCACAGCGTCGTGGGGGTAAAGGCAAATCTGCAGCACGAATTAAAGAAGAAGACTTTATTGACCGCCTGCTGGTGGCCAACACCCATGACACAATCCTCTGCTTCTCCAGCCGCGGTCGTTTGTACTGGATGAAGGTTTATCAGTTGCCAGAAGCCAGTCGTGGCGCGCGTGGACGTCCAATCGTCAACCTGCTGCCGCTGGAAGCTAACGAGCGTATTACCGCGATTCTGCCGGTACGTGAGTACGAAGAGGGCGTAAACGTCTTCATGGCAACTGCCAGCGGTACCGTGAAGAAAACGGCGCTGACCGAGTTCAGCCGTCCGCGTTCAGCCGGTATCATTGCGGTTAACCTGAACGAAGGCGATGAACTGATTGGCGTTGATCTGACGTCTGGCTCCGACGAAGTCATGTTGTTCTCTGCTGCCGGTAAAGTGGTGCGCTTTAAAGAAGATGCCGTTCGTGCGATGGGGCGTACCGCGACCGGCGTACGCGGTATCAAACTGGCGGAAAGCGATAGCGTTGTCTCGCTGATCGTTCCGCGCGGTGAAGGTGCTATCCTGACCGTGACCCAGAACGGCTACGGCAAACGTACGGCGGCGGAAGAATATCCGACCAAGTCTCGTGCGACCCAGGGCGTTATCTCCATCAAAGTCACCGAGCGCAACGGTTCCGTTGTGGGCGCAGTGCAGGTTGAGGATACCGACCAGATCATGATGATCACCGATGCAGGTACGCTGGTGCGTACACGCGTGTCGGAAATCAGCGTGGTAGGGCGTAACACTCAGGGCGTGATCCTCATCCGTACTGCGGAAGATGAAAACGTTGTGGGTCTGCAACGCGTTGCTGAGCCGGTTGATGATGAAGAGCTCGACTCCATCGACGGCAGCGCTGCTGAAGGGGACGATGATATCGCACCTGAAGCGGAAAGCGATGACGATGCGGCGGACGACGCTGAAGAGTAATTCAGTATTTTAATACTGCACAAAAGGGAGGCTTTGCCTCCCTTTTTTACGTTCTGAATATTCTCTTTCCCATCAGCTAATTATCCTCTATCCGCTTGCTACAGGCTTCTTGTATAAAAATACAAAAATTAATGAATAATTATATTTTCGTGAGAGTGCTCACTGTTTGTTCACACTTTTACCGCTAACGTTATTCTGTCCACTAAAAGAATTTTAAGATCCGTTGTGAATAGGAGACCGACAAATTATTTAAGAAAAAACACCTGAAGTGTGAAAGAGAAATGCGTTGGCTGCCTCAGTCTGTCAGTTCACCTCTGACGGATGAATATACTTTTACCTCGGCGTTGGGAGTTAACTATGATAGTTGAAATTGCGGAAGGTTTTATCCATCTTTTTCAGAGTGCTGGCAAGATATTCTCCGGGATGATCGTCAGCACTATTCCGATGTTAATAACGTTAATTCTGACGGTTAATTTCATTATGAAGTTAATAGGTCAGCAGCGGATGGAAAAAGTCGCCACCCTGATGGGTAAATCAAAAATATTAACCTACGGAATATTGCCCAGTTTTGCCTGGTTCTTCCTGAGCAGTCCCGGCGCGCTGACCATGGGTAAATTCCTGCCAGAACGGTGTAAGCCCGCTTATCAGGATGCGCTGGGCAGTACCGTTCACCCGCTGACCTCGCTGTTTCCCCACATTGTGCCATCTGAACTATTTATCTGGCTGGGTGTGGCTGCGGGGATTACCCGGCTCGACCTTCCTGTTGCCGATCTGGCATTGCGTTATATCGCGGCAGGTATTCTGCTTGGATTTATCCGCGGTTTTCTTACCGAATATATCTTCACCAGGCTGGAGAAGCGTGAACTTAACCAGGAATAAGGAAAAACAATGAAAGTACTATTTTCGGCTGACGTCGTAAAAGCTGGAAAGAAAGTAGAAGAGGGGTTACTTAGTGGCATGCTGATAACGTTTAACGATCGCGCCCCGGAAGATTATCTCGATTATGTGCTGGTAATTAAGAATATTGTTTGTAATAGCGCGCCATTACAAAAAACAGCGAACTACGTTTTACAGATTAATAACCAGATATGGGGTATCACCTGCTGGGGAGATGCGGCGTGGCAAAACTTATGTGAGCTGGGGCATATGACAGTGGTATTTGACGGGGCAGAAAAGCCAATCGCCTATGGTGCATTACACGTAAAAAGCGATTGCCCGCCTGCCGTTAATGAATTAACGGGCCCATTGACAATAATGAGGAAAACCGATGAAAACCGTGCTGATTAAAAAAGGTCATTCAGGGATTGGCGATGATATGTATTTATCTCGCGATACCAGCAAAGTCATCTTGTCGCTCACCGGGAAAAGCATTGACCCGATTGCCAAAAAATTGGGTGAAATGCTGGAGATGCCGGTTGTTAACGGCTTTGATGCGATGCCGGATGATAAGAAAATCCTCTGCGTGGTGATCAACTGTGGCGGTTCATTGCGCTGCGGCATCTACCCACAAAAAAGAATCAAGACCATCAATATTCTCCCCACCGGCGCGATGGGGCCGCTGGCGAAATATATCACCGAGGATATCTACATTTCTGATGTCAGCAGTGAATCGCTATCGCTGATTGAAACGCTTAATCAGCCGGTCACTGCCCAAGAGGTGGATGTTGTTAAACCTCTGCCCGCAGGTGATGCTTCGGTGGCCGTCAGTCGCCAGGGGGATACCAAACCGCGCGGTTCGGCGACCAACACCGCGCTGGAGTTGATGACCCGATTTGCGACGGGGATCGGTAACTTTGTCAGCCTGCTCTATACCTCCGCGCGCGAGTCGGTTGAGCTGTGCATTAAAAACGTTATTCCGTTTATGGCTTTTATCTCCGTGCTGATTGCTCTGGTGCAGGAAACGGCAATTGGTCAGTGGGCCGGGAATGCGCTGTCACCGCTTGCCGGATCGTTAACCGGTCTGTTTGTCATCGCGATTATCTGCGGCTTACCGTTTATCTCGCCGATTCTGGCTCCGGGGGCGGCCATAGCACAGGTGGTGGGCGTGCTGGTGGGGACGCTCATCGGCAGCGGCGTAGTTTCACCCCTGATGGCGTTGCCGGCGCTGTTTGCGATAAATGTCCAGGTAGGCGCCGACTTTATCCCCGTTGGGCTTTCTATGCAGGAGGCGAAAGAGAAAACCATTCGCCTTGGCGTGCCGGCTTTCCTGCTGTCACGAATGATTACCGCCCCTCTGGCGGTGGCTATCGGCTATCTGTTCTCTTTTGGTTTGTTTAACTGAGGAATCGTGTCATGAACAAAATCAATGCCGCGGTAGTTGGCGCGGGAATTTACGGCAAACACCATATCAATGCTTATCACTATAATCCGTGGGTGAATCTGGTCGGGTTTTGCGAAATCAACCCGGAAATCCGGGCCAGCGTGGCGCAGGAGTTTCGCATTCCCGGTTTTGCATCGCTGGCAGAATTGTTTGCCGCCACGCAGGTCGATTTGGTGTCGATCGCCACCCCGGATCCGTTCCACTTTGATGCTACGATTGAGTCCATCACCGCCGGCAAACATGTGCTGATTGAAAAACCGATGGCGACAACCTCGGAGGAATGCCGGGAGATTATCCGCTGCGCCGCAGAGCATGGGGTGAAAATCGGCGTTGATTACCACAAGCGCTGGGACGGCATGGCGCAACATATTCATCATGAGCTGTTGAAGCCGGAAACCGGCCAGGTACTGCGTGGTTATATGAGCATGGATGACATCATCGACGTGCCAAAAAACTGGTTATCGTGGGCGAACGAGAGCTCTCCGGTCCATTTTCTCGGCACTCACTGTTTTGATTTAATTCGCTATTATATGAACGGCGCCAACGCGGTGAGCGTCTATGCGATAGGACAGAAGAAGAAACTGGTGGCTGAAGGCATCGATTCCTGGGATACCATTCAGTCTTTTGTTACGTTTGAAAATGGTGCGCAATGGACGGTGGAAGTAGGGTGGTGTTTACCGCCAACGTTCCCCAAAGCCAATGATGGTCGGAGTTTTGTGATCACTGAAAATAACTATTATCGGGCGGATGCGCAGTTGCGTGGTTATGAAATGTTTACCCCACAGCGTAGCGCAACGCCAAATTATAACTTCATTAATTACGTTAATAATAAGGCCAGCGGATACGGAATTCAGCCAATACATGATTTTGTGGAACACATATTATTTGATACGCCGTATCTGGCAACAGCCGAAGATGGGTTACAGG
The DNA here is from genome assembly GCF_041320245.1 of Citrobacter meridianamericanus. NCBI lineage: Bacteria > Pseudomonadati > Pseudomonadota > Gammaproteobacteria > Enterobacterales > Enterobacteriaceae > Citrobacter > Citrobacter meridianamericanus. The sequence goes on from NZ_CP101036.1 coordinate 1,858,899, forward strand.
CGACGTTAATCTGTGAGGCGGTGCATCATTCGTTATCAACAGGAAATATTGTTCAGTTGTAATTAATCTGGTTTTCACGTCCCATAAACATTCTTTTTGGCTTTAATTTCTCTGATTAAAGCAGGGTATCTTATTCCCCCTGACCCTGCCAACGATCATCGTTTATGGGACGTCTTTTCATTATTCATATTCAGATAGCAATATTGCAGGGCATGAAAAAAAAGCGTATGCAGTGACATTTTCAACGCGGCGAAACTCAGAGGACTGACGCTGGATTGCGGGGTGTACAGCGTCACATCGGCCAGTGATGTACCGCTCTGATGACAGGCGACGGCCAGCGAGGCGGCTTCATGCTCGCGAATCAATGTAATCAACTGGTTATCCGGCTCATCCTTGGAGCCCGGCAGCAGGATGACGGAATCACAATCTGTCAGGCTGTTGGCTAACAGCGAATCGGCGTTTTGATACTCAACGGGAATACACACCTTACCAATATCACTATAGTCCTGAATAATATTGCTGAGCAGAGAACCGAGTTCCCGTGAGTGACAAAAATAAAGATTACGACTGGAGCTGATAATTTCAAAGAAAGTATTAATCGCCGCCGGGTTATTATTGTTAATAAATTCACTGAGAATAATATTGTTCCTGGCCGCCTGCGCCGGAAGCAGGGCGGCGGGCTCACTGCGTAGACACTTAATTAAATCATATTTAAAGGAAGTAAAACCGGTATAACCGAGAGCTTGGGCAAAACGAACAATAGACGGTTGGCTGGTATGGGTCTTTTTTGATATTGCCGTCGAGGTCAGTTTTTCTGCACCTGATAATGTAGCCAGAATGTAACGGCTAATAGTTTGTTCCGTGTGTGAGCCCGTTTTTACCAGTAACTGAAGCTGTTCGATAATGTTCATTGAGGTCCCTCGGTTTTGTTTATTATGACATATACACTTTTTCCTTCAAGTTACCTCTGTGGCGCTCGCGTACTCGTGTACGCGCAGGGGATCAGACGATGTTCTGCATGTCGTTAAGCAGGGCAAGGCGCGAAGCGTTTTTTCTTATTTTCAGATAAGACTGCTGAACGGCTGGCGATTTCTACGATATAAACAAGAGAAGTCATCGGCGCAGCAATCGTTCGGTGGTGTAAAAGTCGCGGGGTTAAGACAGCAGAGCCAGGGCCGTGTATAATGGCCGTGTAAAGAGAGGGCATTGCGACGCCGGACATTTACCGCTACCTTAACGACACTCTATTAATGCCCTGAGGCGGAGCTTCGCCCCTTTGAAATACCTTGCTTCCGTTCATTCAACGCTAAAAGTCTCTCGCTATCTGTTCAGGGCGTTGGCGCTTCTGATTTGGTGTCTAATCGCGTTTGCCTCCGTTTTCTACATCGTGAATGCGTTGCACCAGAGAGAGTCTGAGATTCACCAGGAGCTTAATCTCAGCTCCGATCAGGCGCAACGTTACATTCAGCGCACCTCTGATGTGATTAAAGAACTGAAATATATCGCGGAGAATCGCTTAACGGCGGAAAACGGCGTGATGTCGTTGCGGGCGCGGGATGATAAAACCGTCGTGCCAAACTTTGAGCCGCTGTTTGCCGACTCTGACTGCTCGGTGATGGGCAATACCTGGCGAGGTTCGCTGGAATCACTGGCGTGGTTTATGCGCTACTGGCGTGACAACTTTTCCGCGGCCTATGATTTGAACCGCGTGTTTCTGATTGGCAGCGACAACCTTTGTATGGCTAATTTCGGCTTGCGTGATACGCCGGTTGAACGTGACGGGGCGCTGAAGGCGCTGCATGAGCGCATTATTAAGTATCGCAATGCGCCGCAGGACGAAAACGGTAACAACCTGTTCTGGATTAGCCAGGGGCCGCGGCCAGGAGTCGGCTATTTCTATGCGCTGACGCCGGTATATCTTGCCAACCGACTGCAGGCGCTATTGGGTGTGGAACAGCCTATTCGCATGGAGAACTTTTTCACGCCGGGCAGTTTACCAATGGGAGTGACAATTCTTGATGAAAATGGTCATGCGCTAATTTCGCTTACCGGTCCCGAGAGTAATATTAAGGCTGAACCTCGCTGGATGCAGGAGCGTTCCTGGTTTGGCTATACGTCGGGTTTTCACGAACTGGTGCTGAAGAAAAATCTGCCGCCGTCAGCGCTGAGCATTGTGTATTCCGTGCCGGTCGACCTGGTGCTGGAGCGGATCCGCATGATGATCCTGAATGCTATCCTGCTGAATGTGCTGGTTGGCGCGGCGTTATTTATGCTCACGCGCATGTATGAGCGGCGCATTTTTATTCCTGCGGAAAGCGATGCTCAGCGGCTGGAAGAGCACGAGCAGTTTAACCGTAAAATCGTGGCTTCCGCGCCGGTTGGCATTTGTATTCTGCGCACGATGGATGGCATTAATATCCTGAGTAATGAGCTGGCGCATACCTATCTCAATATGCTGACCCATGAAGACCGGCAACGGTTAACGCAAATTATCTGCGGTCAGCAGGTCAATTTTGTTGATGTGCTGACCAGCAACAATACCAATCTGCAAATCAGCTTTGTACACTCGCGCTATCGTAATGAAAACGTGGCAATTTGCGTGCTGGTTGACGTCAGCGCGCGCGTTAAAATGGAAGAGTCATTGCAGGAGATGGCGCAAGCGGCGGAGCAGGCGAGCCAGTCCAAATCGATGTTCCTTGCGACCGTGAGCCACGAGCTACGCACGCCATTGTACGGTATTATTGGTAACCTTGATTTGTTGCAAACCAAAGAGTTACCCAACGGAGTGGATCGCCTGGTGACGGCGATGAACAACTCTTCCAGCCTGCTGTTGAAGATTATTAGCGATATTCTCGATTTCTCGAAAATTGAATCTGAACAGTTGAAAATTGAACCGCGCGAGTTTTCACCGCGTGAAGTAATGAATCATATTACGGCTAACTATCTGCCGCTGGTGGTTCGCAAACAACTGGGGTTGTACTGCTTTATCGACCCGAATGTCCCGGTTGCGCTTAATGGCGATCCGATGCGTTTACAGCAGGTGATTTCTAATCTGCTGAGTAATGCTATCAAGTTTACCGATACCGGCTGCATTGTGCTCCACGTGCAATGTAACGGCGACTATCTAAGTATTCGCGTACGTGATACCGGGGTCGGGATCCCAGCCAAGGAAGTCGTCCGGCTATTTGATCCTTTCTTCCAGGTAGGTACTGGCGTTCAGCGTAATTTCCAGGGAACCGGGCTCGGTTTGGCTATCTGTGAAAAACTGATCAGCATGATGGATGGGGATATTTCCGTCGATTCAGAACCGGGAATGGGTAGCCAGTTTATGCTGCGTATTCCGCTGTATGGCGCGCAGTATCCGCTGAACAAAGGTATCGATGGGCTTGTCGGCAAACGTTGCTGGCTGGCGGTGCGCAACGCGTCGCTGTATCAGTTTGTTGAATCCAGTCTGACACGTAACGGGATGACGGTGCTGCGTTATGAAGGGCAGCAACCGGATGCAGATGACCTGCTGATTGCCGACGATGTGCTGGACCAGGAGTGGCAGGGACGGGCTGCGGTAATTTTCTGCCGCCGTCATATCGGTATTCCGCTGGAAAGAGTGCCGGGGGAGTGGGTACACAGCGTGGCATCACCGCATGAACTGCCTGCGCTGCTGGCGCATATTTACAGCGTTGAGCTGAGCAGTGAAGAGCTTTCCACGGCGCTGCCAGTCCCGGATAAAGTGGGGGCGACCAACGATGACATGATGATCCTGGTGGTCGACGATCATCCTATCAATCGGCGTTTACTGGCCGATCAGTTGGGATCGTTGGGATATCAGTGTAAAACGGCGAATGACGGGGTGGACGCGCTTAATGTGCTGAGCAAAAACCATATCGACATTGTGTTGAGCGACGTCAACATGCCAAATATGGATGGTTATCGCCTGACGCAGCGTATCCGTCAGTTAGGGTTGACGCTGCCGGTTGTCGGGGTGACGGCAAACGCGCTGGCCGAAGAGAAGCAGCGTTGCCTGGAATCAGGTATGGATAGCTGTTTGTCTAAGCCAGTGACATTAGATGTATTAAAGCAAACGCTGACGGTTTACGCGGAAAGAGTGAGAAAGACGCGGGGATAAAAAAAGCCTGATGGCGTTATGCACATCAGGCTTTTTTGGATACAGAGAATTACTCTTTGTCTGACGGGCTCAACGTGACAGAGGAGAGGTAATTCAACAGGGCGATATCGTTTTCCACACCAAGCTTCATCATTGCCGACTTTTTCTGGCTGCTGATGGTTTTAATACTGCGGTTGAGTTTTTTCGCGATTTCGGTGACCAGGAAACCTTCGGCAAACAGACGCAGAACTTCGCTCTCTTTCGGTGACAGACGTTTGTCGCCGTAGCCGCTGGCGCTGATTTTTTCCAGCAGGCGAGAAACGCTTTCCGGGGTGAATTTCTTACCCTTTTGCAGCGCGGCAAGCGCTTTCGGCAGATCGGTTGGCGCGCCTTGCTTCAGAACAATCCCTTCAATATCGAGATCCAGTACCGCGCTCAGGATAGCCGGGTTATTATTCATGGTCAGAACGATAATCGACAGGCTCGGGAAATGGCGCTTGATATACTTAATTAACGTGATCCCATCACCGTATTTATCTCCCGGCATAGAGAGGTCGGTAATCAACACATGAGCATCTAACTTAGGCAAATTGTTGATCAGTGCAGTGGAGTCTTCAAATTCGCCGACAACGTTTACCCACTCGATTTGTTCAAGTGATTTACGAATACCGAACAGTACAATCGGATGGTCATCGGCAATAATTACGTTCATAGTGTTCATGTAGTGGGCTACCTTGCTACAGCAAGCTCTTGACGTAATTGTCAATGTCGCTGATGTATTTTTCTATACCTGGAGCATCTTTCTCTTGGATAAGATGTTCCAGCGCTTCACATAACTGCTTGCCGGGTACCAGATTAAGCATGGCAAACACGCCTTTCAGGCGATGGGCCGTTTGGGCTAACGCAGCGAAATCACTGGTTGCTGCCTCAGTATACAACCTCTTAACATCATCCGGTACTGTGTCAACAAAGAGTGCATAGTAGCCGCTGGCATGAAGTTCGACGTTTTCATCTCCGCCAGGGGGAAGATCCTGGAGTTCTTCTTGTGCCAGTTGCTCTTCTATCAGCTCGAGGACAGCTTCCTGCATAGCATTGCTCATATTAAAGTTGACGCGCAGTTGACCAGGGCCAATTTTTCGCACGCCAGACTCATCATCGCTTAAAAGAAGGCCTGAGGCAGTAAGATTAGACGGATTATCCGTTAAAAAGAGATCATATTCTTGACTATTCAACCGCTCATCGGGCGTGATGCACGTTGCCCCCCAGTTCTCCAGCTGGCGCAATACAATGCTGCGTACGTCATTAGAGGTGACATCAACCATTACGCAGACGTCATCTAACAAACGTTCTTCACTTTCAGTATGCTGATCGTGAAGGGGCATTTTAACATGGACTATATAACGTGTTCCAAGTTCTTCCCGCGCTTTAATATTCAGATGTCCACCCAACTTGCGGGCGAGCTGATCGCATAACCAGAACGTTAGCGGATTGGCTTTGCCATACCGATCGCCTTGCGTATCATTGATGAACGGGAAATGCAGGTTATCTACTTCATTCAGCGTGACGCCTTCCCCGGTATCCAGAATACGGAAGGTCAGGCGCTCAGCTTCCGACTCATCCTGGTCGACTTCCAGCGTGATTTTGCCAATTTGCGTGGTGGTTACCGCATATTGGATCAGTAACAGCAAAATACGGCGCAGAGCATCCCGGTCGCCACGGCGTTCATCCTGCGCGCTAAGGTGATTTTTAATCAATAGCTGCAGCCCTTTACGTTTAATGGCTGGCAGAAGCTCCGGAACCACGTCATCAATTAACGCCTGTATAGAAAACAGCGTCGATTCACCCTTCCAGTTGTCGCTTTCCAGCAAGTTGGCCAACTGGATTTCGTCTATCATACGCACAAGCACGTCTGCCTGATTTGCCAGTTTCTGGCTGTCAGGGGTATCGAGCGCGGCGGCATTAGCTGCCAGTGTTTTAGCCGGATCTTTCAGCGCGCTGCCAATATTCTGCATAAAGGCCGCGCGGGCCTGCTGGTTTTTTTCATACAGTCGTTGCGCCTGCTTCAGCTTCTTATTCACCAGCACTTCGCGGTCCTGGTCACGAATGATAAAGATCTGCGTTCTCGATGAGATCTGGCTGCGGAATAGTCTGATTTCATACAGCTCATTGTTGATGGTGGCCTGAATCACTCCCTGATGCTGTTCCGCCATACTGGTAATATTTTGCAGATTTAAATGCGGCAGCAGGTGGTCGGCAATTTTATTGCTGATAACCGTGCGGTTTGCTTCCTGATCGTGTACCAGCAAGCCCAGCGGGAGCAAAGACACAATCTCTTCATTGATGGCGCGCAGAACACGCAGTTCATTATTTGCCGTAAGGTTTGGCGCCACTTCGGTGGAACGGGCGGGGAGGTGGCGAAAGGTGGTATAGCCAAACAGTGCCAGGGCCAGCAACGCAATGTTCAGTAACAGCGGTAGCAGAATACTTTGCAGCGTGTCGACCAGCAATGAGCCAAACGGTACTTGCCACACCAGCCGCATACCCGTTGAATTTAACGCCGAAGAGATCTCAATTTTACTGTTGTTGAAATTAATACTGACGCTGTCAGGCGACTCTTTTTCATTCAGGTGTTCGGTCGTGGAGGCGGCGTCAGGTTCCAGATGGAAACTGTCAAGTTGCATGCCGGGTGGGATCAAGTCATTAATCGGCAGGTCAAAAGCGACGACCGTTGCCAGATGTCCAGGCTGATTAAAGGTCGTGCGTAGCGTGAAGTAATGCCCGTTTTGCCAGGCCAGACGGCGCAGTGAAGAGAAGCTTTCACGTTCATCCAACGCATTGGCTTGCTGCAGCATTTCCGCACGTCGTGAATCGACAATATTACCGATGGTCGATTCTTTAAAACCGGAGGTGAGATCTTTTAGCGGCAACGTTGAGATAAGGATCAGGCTATTGTCCTGACCATTCAGGTAATACATTGACCACGGAACATTTTCCGCGCCCCACAGCGTATCGAGATAGGTGGAGATGCGCTGGGTCATCTCCAGTGTCGAACTGTCATGAGAACCGAAAATCAGCGCCTCGGTCTTTCTGCGGGGTTTCTCAAGATAATAGACGTCTTGTTTCAGGCGCGTTTCCTGCAGCCCTTCTGCACCGGACGAACTGGTCGCGGCGGCAATATTGTCATAGATTTGCCAGGTCACGTATCGCCAGGTATCGACTCTTTTATGAATCGCATGGGTGATATCGACAATCTGATAACTCTTATCCTTTAACCAGGTATTGACGGCGCTCTGAACCATCACGCCCATCATCACTAACAGCACAACGATCAGTAATAAGAAGAAACGGGTAATACTTCCCGGTAGCAGGGAGAATCGGGTAGAAACCGTTGTGTCAGACTGACTCATTCGTGTTTATGACCTGTTAAACGACGCGAAAGATGAAGGGGCAGTATAAAGGGTAATGTATGAATTGCCACACTTACACCATACTGCATAGCCCGTATTTTTTACGCTTCATATCGTTGCAGCCATTACGCTGCAAAGGTGTACAGTGGATAACGGTCGGTACATATATTTGTACGGAATGCATACGTTTAGCATTAAATAACAAGAAATTATTTATCAATCTTATATCTGTACACGTTGCGATGAGATAGTTAATAGTCGTTATAGTTTTGCATTGGTAGCACAGAATGGTAAGTTTTGTGTAAAGAAGGGTAAAAAAAAACCGAACGCGAAGCATTCGGTTGAAATAGGGGTAAACAGACATTCATAAATGAATGACGGTAATAAATAAAGTTAATGATGATAGCGGGTCTATTTTAGTTGCGAGTGAAGATTTTGTTTTGTCATTCAGTGCTATAGGTTTTTATAATGTAATTGCATGTTTTATATGAATAAATTAATAATTCTTGATTATTTGTGCTTATTCTGCGCTATTTTTGAATTAAAAAAAGTTCCCGGCTATTAACATCTAGAAACATGTATGTGGACAAATGAAACATCTTTAAAGTATTAGTATCATATTCGTGTTGGATTATTCTGTGTTTTTGCGGAGAATGAAGTTGCCGACTGGTTAATCACCTTAATCAGTATGCAGTGGCATAAAAAAGCAATAAAGGCATATAACAGAGGGTTAATAACATGAAAGTTAAAGTACTGTCCCTCCTGGTACCAGCACTGCTGGTAGCAGGCGCAGCGAATGCGGCTGAAATTTATAACAAAGACGGCAACAAATTAGACCTGTACGGCAAAGTCGACGGTCTGCACTATTTCTCCGATGATAAAAGCGCTGACGGTGACCAAACCTATATGCGTATCGGCTTCAAAGGCGAAACCCAGGTTAACGACCAACTGACCGGTTACGGCCAGTGGGAATACCAGATTCAGGGTAACTCCGCAGAAAATGAAAACAACGCCTGGACCCGTGTGGCGTTTGCTGGTCTGAAATTCGCAGACGTGGGTTCATTCGACTACGGTCGTAACTACGGCGTAGTTTACGACGTAACGTCCTGGACCGACGTTCTGCCGGAATTCGGCGGCGACACCTACGGTTCTGACAACTTCATGCAGCAGCGTGGTAACGGCTTCGCGACCTACCGTAACACCGACTTCTTCGGTCTGGTTGATGGCCTGAACTTTGCCATTCAGTACCAGGGTAAAAACGGTAGCGTGAGTGGCGAAGACGATACCGGCAGAACTTTCACTGGCGTAACCAACAACGGTCGTGACGCGCTGCGCCAAAACGGCGACGGCGTTGGCGGATCTATCACTTATGATATCGGCGAAGGCTTCTCTCTGGGTACTGCAGTCACCAGTTCCAAACGTACCGACGAACAGAACCGTTTGAACTTCGGTACCGGCGACCGTGCTGAAACCTATACCGGTGGTATTAAATACGACGCCAACAACTTCTACTTTGCAACTCAGTACACTCAGACCTACAACGCAACGCGTGCAGGCTCCCTGGGTTGGGCTAACAAAGCACAGAACTTCGAAGCTGTTGCTCAGTACCAGTTCGACTTCGGTCTGCGTCCGTCCGTGGCTTACCTGCAGTCCAAAGGCAAAGACCTGGGCCGTGGCTATGGCGACCAGGACATCGTGAAATATGTTGATGTTGGCGCGACTTACTACTTCAACAAAAACATGTCCACCTATGTTGATTACAAAATCAACCTGCTGGATGACAATCAGTTCACCCGTGACGCAGGTATCGGTACCGATGATATCGTAGCGCTGGGTCTGGTTTACCAGTTCTAATCTGCATTTATTGTTATCAAAGGCCCTGCGGGGCCTTTTTTAATGCCGTTTTTCCGCCGTACAAACAATGATTTTTGGTGTACTCTTGCGCCCGTTCGCATGAGGATAATTACGTATGGAAATGAAATTTTATCGCGCAGCGCTGCTGACGGTGACGATTTTTTTTGTCGGGTGCGATGAAGCCCCGAAACCTGCTCAGACCACAGTACCTGCCACCGTTCTGGAAGGTAAAACCATGGGCACTTTCTGGCGGGTCAGTGCCGTTGGCGTCGATGCAAAACGCGCTGCAGAACTACAGGTGAAGATCCAGACTCAGCTCGATGCTGACGATCAGCTTCTCTCAACCTATAAAAATGACTCTGCGTTGATGCGCTTTAACTTATCGAATAGTTTGTCACCATGGCCGGTTAATGACGCGATGGCGGATATTGTGACCTTGGCGTTACGCATTGGCGCAAAAACTGATGGGGCCATGGATATCACCGTAGGACCGTTGGTTAATCTGTGGGGGTTTGGCCCGGATCAGCAACCGTTGCATATTCCCACTCAGGCGCAAATTGACGCCGCAAAAGCACAAACCGGACTTTCACATCTGAAGGTTGTTAATGAGGCACACCGGAACTACTTGCAGAAAGATCTGCCGGAGTTGTACGTGGATCTCTCAACCGTCGGTGAAGGTTATGCCGCCGATCATCTGGCCCGTTTGATGGAGCAGGAAGGGGTCGCCCGTTATCTGGTTTCCGTTGGCGGTGCGCTCAACAGCCGCGGTATGAATGCAGAAGGGCATCCGTGGCGAGTCGCGATTCAGAAACCGACCGATCGTGAAAACGCGGTACAGGCAATTGTCGACATTAACGGGCATGGCATTAGTACCTCCGGCAGCTACCGTAACTATTATGAGCTGAATGGCAAGCGTCTTTCCCATGTTATCGATCCGCAAACCGGTCGTCCGATTGAACACAACCTGGTGTCCGTGACAGTCATTGCGCCAACCGCGCTGGAAGCTGACGGCTGGGATACCGGATTGATGGTACTCGGTCCGGAAAAGGCCCAGGAGGTAGTGCGTCGGGAAGGGCTTGCGGTCTATATGATTATGAAAGAAGGTGAGGGATTTAAAACCTGGATGTCGCCGCAGTTTAAAAGCTTCCTGGTCAGCGAAAATAATTAAAAAGCAAGATTGCAGGTTTTTGTATCCAGCTATGGGGACACACTGACGCTAAGCGCTATGCTTAACAAAGGAGTCCATAATGAAAAATCGTGTACAGATAACTGATGATGACCGCTGGCAGTCCGTCGTGAATCGCGATGTCGATGCCGACGGTCAGTTTGTTTTCGCCGTTCAGACTACCGGCATTTTTTGCCGTCCGTCCTGTCGTGCAAAACATGCACTGCGCAAAAATGTCCGTTTCTTTGCCGATGCTCGTCAGGCGCTGGCTGCGGGTTTTCGTCCCTGTAAACGCTGCCAACCGGATAAAGACAGCGCGCAGCAGCATCGCATGGAGAAAATAGCCCATGCCTGCCAGCTACTGGAGCAAGAGTTACCACTTACGCTCGAGGAACTGTCGCGGCAGGTGGCGATGAGCCCGTATCACTTACATCGCTTGTTCAAAGCCACGACGGGCATGACCCCGAAAGCGTGGCAGCAGTCGTGGCGCGCTCGCCGTCTGCGTGATGCCCTGGCGAAAGGCGTTCCGGTAACGCAGGCGATCCTCAACGCCGGATTCCCCGACAGTAGCAGCTACTACCGCAAAGCGGATGAGACTTTGGGCATGACCGCAAAGCAGTTTCGCAAAGGTGGCGACAACGTTTCTGTGCGCTATACCCTGGCAGATTGCGACCTGGGCCGTTGCCTGGTGGCGGAAAGCGAACGCGGGATCTGTGCGATCTTGCTTGGCGATGATGATGCCAGATTGGCTGCGGATCTGCATGAGCTGTTTCCCGCCGCTCGGGACGTACCTGCAGATGCCGAGTTTCAGCAGCGTGTGCGCGAAGTGATCGCCGCGATCAACTCGCGCGATACGCCGCTATCGTTACCACTGGATATCCGGGGAACTGCATTTCAGCAGCAGGTGTGGCAGGCGCTGCGGGCAATTCCGTGTGGTGAAACAGTCAGCTACCAACAACTGGCCAACGCCATCGGCAAACCGAAAGCGGTGCGTGCAGTGGCCAGTGCTTGTGGAGCCAATAAACTGGCGATAGTCATCCCGTGTCACCGCGTGATCCGTGGCGATGGCGCGCTTTCGGGCTATCGGTGGGGGATTGGGCGCAAGGCACAGTTACTACAGCGTGAAACGACGCGCGAGGAACCATAATGCTCGATCTCTTTGCGGATACGAAACCCTGGCAAGAACCGCTGGCGTCCGGTGCGGTTATTTTGCGACGTTTTGCTTTTGACCGCACACCGTCTTTACTGCAAGCAATAGCCGCTGTCGCCAGGCACTCGCCATTTCGCCAGATGGTGACGCCGGGCGGCTACACGATGTCGGTGGCAATGACCAACTGCGGCCATCTGGGCTGGACGACGGATCAACATGGCTACTTGTATTCACCCTGCGACCCGTTAACCGGCGTACACTGGCCGCCACTACCGGACGTCTTTGCTGACCTTTGCCAACAGGCGGCAACGGCGGCGGGCTATGCTGACTTTCAACCCGATGCCTGCCTTATCAACCGTTACACGCCAGGGTCAAAACTGTCATTACATCAGGATAAAGACGAGTCTGATCTGCGGGCACCGATTGTCTCGGTGTCGCTGGGGTTACCGGCTATCTTTCAATTTGGCGGCTTGCGCCGTAATGACCCCTTAAAGCGTTTGCTGCTTGAACATGGTGATGTGGTGGTATGGGGCGGCAATTCGCGGCTGTTTTATCATGGGATCCAGCCGCTTAAGGCGGGGTATCATCCGTTGACCGGAGACTGTCGCTATAACCTGACGTTTCGCCAGGCAGGTAAAAAAGAATAAAAATAAGAATTATTATTGCTGTCAGCGAAGAGATGTTTAAACTGCGGGCTGTTATTACTTGCCCGGGTTGTTCGCATGGAACTTTTACTTCTTGTCTGGCGGCAGTATCGCTGGCCATTTATCAGCGTCATGGCGCTCAGCCTCGCCAGCGCCGCGTTGGGGATTGGGCTGATTGCGTTTATCAACCAGCGTCTGATTGAAACGGTCGACACCACGCTGATGGTGCTACCGGAGTTTCTTGGCCTGCTGCTGTTACTGATGGTCGTCACCCTCGGTTCACAGTTGGCACTCACCACGCTGGGCCACCACTTTGTCTATCGTCTGCGCAGTGAATTTATCAAACGTATTCTTGATACCCACGTCGAACGCATCGAACAACTTGGCAGCGCCTCGCTGCTGGCGGGTTTAACCAGCGACATCCGCAACATCACCATTGCCTTTGTCCGCCTGCCTGAACTGGTGCAGGGGATTATCCTGACCGTCGGGTCTGCGGCGTATCTGGCGATGTTGTCGACTAAAATGTTGCTGGTGACGGCTATCTGGATGGCACTCACCATCTGGGGCGGATTTGTGCTGGTGGCGCGAGTGTATAAACACATGGCGACCCTGCGTGAAACCGAAGACAAACTGTACAACGATTATCAGACGGTACTGGAAGGGCGCAAGGAGCTGACGCTCAACCGTGAGCGTGCCGAGCATATCTTTAATCAGATGTACGTCCCGGATGCCAAAGAGTACCGTCACCATATTATTCGTGCCGATACTTTCCACCTGAGCGCGGTCAACTGGTCGAACATTATGATGCTGGGCGCCATTGGCCTGGTGTTCTGGATGGCCAACAGTCTGGGCTGGGCGGATACCGCCGTGGCGGCGACCTATTCTCTGACGCTGTTATTCCTGCGCACGCCGCTGCTCTCTGCCGTTGGCGCGCTACCGACGCTGCTCACTGCGCAGGTGGCCTTCAACAAGTTGAATAAGTTCGACCTGGCACCCTTTAAGGCCGAATTCCCGCGACCAAATGCGTTTCCGAACTGGCAAACGCTGGAGTTGCGTAACGTGGTTTTCCACTATCAGGATAACGCCTTCTCCGTTGGACCAGTGAATCTGACGATTCATCGCGGTGAACTGATCTTTCTTATTGGCGGTAACGGTAGCGGGAAATCTACGCTGGCGATGTTACTGACCGGGCTTTACCAGCCGCAGTCAGGCGAGATATTGCTTGATGGCAAAACGGTTGCCGTTGAAAAGCCGGAAGACTATCGCAAGCTGTTCTCCGCCGTATTTACCGACGTCTGGCTATTCGACAAACTGCTGGGGCCGGAAGGTAAAGAAGCCAATCCGCAGCTGGTGGCGAAGTGGCTGGAATATCTGAAAATGGGACACAAGCTGGAGCTGAGCGAGGGGCGCATCCTCAATCTGAAGCTGTCGAAGGGGCAGAAGAAACGCGTGGCGCTGCTGCTGGCTCTGGCGGAGGAGCGAGACATCATTTTGCTGGATGAATGGGCTGCCGATCAGGATCCCCATTTCCGTCGTGAGTTCTATCAGGTCCTGTTACCTTTGATGCAAGAAATGGGCAAAACTATTTTCGCCATCAGCCACGACGATCACTATTTTATTCATGCCGACAGGCTGCTGGAAATGCGTAATGGACAGCTGAATGAACTGCTGGGCGATGAGCGTGATGCCGCCTCGCGTGATGCTGTGGCTCGCACCGCATAATCTCACGTGCCGCCGGTTTTTTATCCGTCTGGCGGCGCTGTTTGTTGTTATTTATATAAATCAGCATCATGATTAATGATATTTCATATCATGGATTTATGATTAATGTCCGTTACAAACAAAAATAGCGCCAGACTGCGTGATGAAGAGCGTGCGCGTCTTATCTGGTTGCTGACCACTGATAAAGCCATTGTTTCAACACTGTTGGGCAAGCTTACCCTGGCTGAGCAATATGACGTCGGTACGTTAGCCGACGATATTGCTGAGGTAGGGGCGCTGGTTGCCCATCTGCCGCCGCCCGATTTAGCCGATACCCTCGAAGCATTACCTTCAGAAGAGCGTCACGCCCTGTGGCGACTGGTCGAAAGTGAAAAGCGTGGTAACGTCTTGCTTGAGGCGTCAGAAAACGTCTGGGACGACCTGATCGATGAGATGAGCGACCGCGAAATACTGGACGCGCTGCAATATCTCGATATCGACGAACAGATTTATCTGGTGCAGCATCTCCCGCGTAACCTCACTGGACGACTGCTGGCGACGTTACCGGCCGAAGAGCGGGCGCGTGTCCGCCAGGTAATGCATTACGAGAAGAATCGCGTCGGCGCGATTATGGAGTTCGAAGTCATCACCGTGCGTCCGGACGTGACGCTGGAAGTGGTGCAACGCTACCTGCGACGGTTGGGCAAAATGCCGGAGAACACCGATAAACTCTTCGTGACCGATCGCAATAAAGTGCTGGTTGGCGAACTGACGCTAACCTGCATTCTGCTTAATGATGTGCAACGCAAAGTCAGCGAGGTGATGGAAGATGACCCGCTCACCTTTTCTCCGGACGATATCGCTGAAAACGCTGCACGTACCTTCGAACGTGACGACCTGGTCAGTGCCGCGGTCGTTGACCCTTCAGGCAAGCTGATGGGCCGCTTAACCATCGATGAGATCGTCGATGTGGTCTATGAAGAAACTGATACCGATTTGCGTCGAATGGGGGGCTTAAGCGCCGGAGAGGACGTGTTTGCGCCCGTTACCAAAGCGGTAAAAACGCGTTGGGCGTGGCTGGCCGTTAACCTCTGTACCGCCTTCATCGCCTCGCGGGTGATCGACGGTTTTGAACACACGATTTCGCAACTGGTGGCGCTGGCCTCACTGATGCCAATTGTGGCGGGAATTGGCGGTAATACCGGGAATCAAACCATCACCATGATCGTTCGTGCGCTGGCGCTACAAAATATTCAACCGGGGAACCTGACGTTTTTGATCCTGCGTGAAATGGGCGTGGCGGTGATTAATGGCCTCGTATGGGGCGGAATTATGGGCGGTATTACCTGGTGGCTGTATGATGACATGGCGCTCGGCGGCGTGATGACCCTGGCGATGATGCTTAATTTGTTGATGGCAGCATTAATGGGGGTCATCATTCCGATGACGATGGTGAAGCTCGGGCGTGACCCGGCGGTCGGCTCGAGCGTGATGATTACGGCTATCACCGATACCGGGGGATTCTTTATTTTTCTCGGTCTGGCAACGCTGTTTCTGATGTAGCCGCGCGTTTGCCTCTGACGATACGCGGCAGAATGAGCATTGCCATTACGCCGGCAACCACGCCAATCGCCAGGTTGCCGGTCGACACCGTCGCGGCGACGGTCAGTAGCATCACCAGCGTTTCAGTCACAGGGAGTTTCGCCAGTGTGGTGGGTTGAATGCTATGCCAGCTGAAGGTTTTCACCGCCACAATCACCATAATCCCCGCCAGCACCGACATGGGTATTTTCGCCATCACTTCGCTTAACGCGGTAACCAACAGCAGCAAGACCAGCCCGGCGGCAAACGTCGAGACGCGACTGCGTCCTTTGCCCATCTCGACGTTAACGATGGTTTGACCAATCATCGCGCACCCGGCAATGCCGCCATAACATCCGGCCAGAATATTGGCGATCCCAAGCCCGGCGCTCTCGCGATTCTTATTCGACGGCGTAACCGTCAGGTCATCCACCAGGCGGGCGGTTAACAGCGACTCCATCAAACCAACAAAAGCGATGCTTAGCGCACAGGGCCAGATAATCGCCAGCGTTTGCAGGTTGAGCGGTACGAGTAACTGCGTTAATCCCGGCAGTCCGCCGCTCATTGAACCTTCGTCACCGACGGTCGGCAACAGTTGCCCGCTGGTGACAGTGAACACCGTCAGCAGCACGATGGCGATAAGCGGCGCGGGAATGGCTTTAATAAACCGCGGAACCCACAGCACAATCAGCAGGGTCAGAATAAACAGCCCCCAGATTAGCGGGCTTTTGCCCCAGAAATGCGGGACCTGAGCAAAGAAAATCAAAATTCCCAGCGCGTTGACGAACCCGGTCATGACGGCCCCAGGGATGAAACGCATCAGACGCGCCATGCCCAGCACGCCAAACAGGATCTGAATAATTCCGGCCAGCACTACCGCAGGCAGGATGTACTGCACACCGTGTTGATGCACCATCGGGCCAATGACCAGCGCAACCGATCCTGCAGCGGCGGTAACCATTGCCGGACGCCCACCTAAAAATGACATTGCCAGGCACAATACAACCGAGGCGATCAGACTGACTTTCGGATCGACGCCAGCAATAACGGAAAAAGAGATCACTTCCGGGATCAGTGCCAGGGCGGTGACCACACCAGCCAGCGTTTCGCGAACCAGCAGACGGGGTTGGCGCAGCACACCGCGCGTCGTGTGTTCTGCCACTGTTGCAGAGGAGGTGTGAGATGCAGACATAATTACTCTGAGATCAAAATGGCCTGATACAGCAGACCGACAGGCATCCGTGCGGTGAATAGCAAAGCGCAGCATAGTACCCGTCTGAGGGGGCGGTTTCCAGAAATGATTGTCAATAACCCTATAAAATGCCAACGTATTGATAACATTTTTAAAAATTAAATATAATTTATAAACAATATTTAATTATTTTTACTTAAGTGTTACCGTTGATGCCGCTCGATTTTCACCTGCATAAAAAGCAAAAAGCGATACTAAAAGTAAGGCATTAACATTATGAAAAAAGTGACTGCCATGCTCTTCACCATGGCCGTAGGACTGAATGTTGTCTCAATGGCGGCAAAAGCGAAAGCGGCGGAAGAGCAGGAAACGGACGTGCTGTTGATTGGCGGCGGCATCATGAGCGCCACGCTGGGAACCTATTTACAGGAGCTGGAGCCGCAATGGTCAATGACCATGGTTGAGCGACTGGACGGGGTAGCGCAGGAAAGCTCGAACGGCTGGAATAACGCCGGAACGGGCCACTCGGCACTGATGGAGCTGAACTACACACCGAAAAAGGCCGACGGTAGCATCAGCATTGAAAAGGCAGTCGAAATTAACGAAGCCTTCCAGATTTCCCGCCAGTTTTGGGCTCATCAGGTCAATAATGGCGTAATGCATGAACCTCGCTCATTTATCACCACCGTTCCGCATATGAGTTTTGTCTGGGGTGACGAGAACGTCAACTTCCTGCGTGCCCGTTACGCTGCACTGCAACAGAGCACGTTATTCCGCGGTATGCGTTATTCTGAAGATCACGCGCAGATTAAAGAGTGGGCGCCGCTGGTCATGGAAGGTCGCGATCCAAAACAAAAAGTTGCGGCAACGCGTACCGAGATTGGTACTGACGTGAACTACGGCGAAATCACGCGCCAGCTGATTGCCTCGTTACAGAAAAAACCTAACTTCGCGTTGCAGCTAAGCACCGAGGTGCGTGGCTTTAAGCGTAATGCTGACAATAGCTGGACCGTGACGGTCGCCGATCTGAAAAATAACGAAGCGGAACACGATATTAAGGCGAAGTTTGTCTTTATCGGTGCCGGTGGCGCTGCCCTGAAGCTGTTGCAGGAAACCGACATTCCGGAAGCGAAAGGCTATGCCGGATTCCCGGTGGGCGGGCAGTTCCTGGTTGCGGATAATCCGGACGTGGTCAATCGCCATCTGGCGAAAGTGTACGGTCAGGCCTCCGTTGGTGCGCCGCCGATGTCCGTGCCGCACATCGATACTCGTATCCTCGATGGTAAACGTGTGGTGCTGTTTGGGCCATTCGCAACATTCTCCACCAAGTTCCTGAAAAACGGTTCCTTGTGGGATCTGCTTAGCTCGACTACTACTTCGAACTTTATGCCGATGGTTAACGTGGGTCTGGATAACTTCGATCTGGTGAAATATCTGCTAAGCCAGGTGATGCTCAGCGACGATGACCGTTTTGCCGCGCTGCAAGAGTACTATCCGCAGGCGAAAAAAGAAGACTGGCGTTTATGGCAGGCAGGCCAGCGTGTGCAGATTATCAAAAGTGATGCGGAGAAGGGCGGCGTTCTGCGCCTGGGTACCGAAGTGGTCAGCGATAAAGAGGGCACCATTGCTGCGCTGCTGGGGGCTTCTCCGGGGGCGTCAACCGCCGCGCCGATCATGCTGCATCTGATGGAAAAAGTGTTTAAAGATAAAGTGGCCAGTCCCGAGTGGCAGGCTAAGCTGAAAACCATTATTCCGTCCTATGGCACGAAGCTGAACGGTAATGTTGAGGCTACGGAACAAGAGCTGCAGTACACCAGTGACGTTCTGGGGCTGAAGTATGATAAGCCGCAGGTCGCTGACGAAGCGCCGAAACCACAGCTCAAACCTCAGGCACAACAGCAGCCTGAGCAAAAAGCTGTCGCGGATATCGCGCTGTAAATAAAATGCCGGATGAGGCGCTACGCCGCCATCCGGCATATTCTCACTTATCGCGCGACTGCGTCCTGAATTTTATCTTCCGCTTTCCAGATGCGGTATTTCACGTCCACGTTTTCCGGGGTGTAGACCACAATCGGCAACTTGCTGTTGTAACGCAGCATACCGTCATCACCCAGATACGCGGTGATGAATTTCTTCTCTTTCTTACCGTCCGGGCAAGCCATCATGGTTGAGATCGGAGACGTAACTTTGTCAAAGACATAGTAGTCATATCCCCAACCTTCCAGCGTTTTGCTGTCCAGCTCTCCGCCCAGGCGGTGTTGGTTGCAGTCAACTTCCAGTGTTTGTCCGATCAGTAGTTCTACTTTGAGAGTAGATTCATCTTTCTCAGGAGTAAGTTGGATAACCTGGCGTTTCATACCCTTTTCCGCTTTAGGATAGGGGGCGACTTTTTCCAACGGCTGAGCGCTGGTATCGTTACTGGCAGCCCACGCAGAGGTACTGGCAAATGCGGCGAAAAGTACGGCAGGGACAATTGTCTTCATCTTATTGTTCACAGTGTTTCCTTTCTTCTGTCTTATGAACGAGTCTGGATCAGGTTAACATATTTACATAATCTATTAATCTGTATTTACTTATATTTAAGGTGGATTAAATAGTATTTATCTATCTCTATAGCGATATATTCCAGGAGTTATCCTAATGTTGAGATTTTCAGCTTTTTACGAAATTCGTTATATATGTGTTTATATAACTCATTGAAATGTGAGCAAAAGCGCATTTTTTCCCGCCAACTCAACACTCCTTTGATCCGGCAACAGCATTTACCTCGATTGGGGTATGCTCCTCTAACACATCCTGAAATATCTTACGGCTAAAAATAATTACTCATAAATAGTGCAGTTTTTTATGTCGTTCAACCCGTCGAGGGAGAGCGTCATTATGGAAGGACAATGTCATGGTTGATTTATCCCGTCGAGGTATGTTGACAGGCAGTTGGCGAAATGCCAACGCGGGGATCCGTCCGCCATGGAGCAAGGAAGACTCCCACTTTCTGGCCCATTGCCTCCGTTGTGACGCCTGCATCCAGGCGTGTGAAACCGACATCCTGCAGCGAGGCCAGGGTGGTTACCCGAGCGTAAATTTCAAACACGGCGAGTGCAGCTTTTGTTATGCCTGCGCAGAAGCCTGTCCCGAATCACTTTTTCTTCCGCGCCACACCAGGGCATGGGATCTGAATTTTACTATCGGGGAAAACTGTCTCGCACACCAGTCCGTTGAATGTCATCGCTGTCAGGATAGCTGTGAACCCATGGCTATAACCTTTCGTCCCATGCTGTCCGGCATTTATCAGCCGCAGCTCGACAATCAGGACTGTAACGGATGTGGCGCATGTGTCGCTATCTGCCCGGTATCAGCCATTAACGCGGAGTACAACCATGGACAATAACTGGCAGGTCTGCAGCCTGGTCGTTCAGGCCAAAAGCCAGCATATCAATGATATCGCCACACAGTTACGTTCCTTTCCCGGTTGCGAAGTTGCCCTCAGCGATATGGAAAGCGGCCAACTGATCGTGGTGGTGGAAGCTGAACACAGCGAAACGTTAATGAAAACTATTGAGTCAGTGCGCAACGTTGCGGGCGTACTGGCGGTGTCGCTGGTTTATCACCAGCAGGATGAGCAAGGTGAGGAAACACCATGAAACTCAGTCGTCGTAGCTTTATGAAAGCTAACGCCGTTGCGGCCGCTGCGGCGGCTGCCGGGTTAAGCGTGCCGGGCGTAGCCCGTGCGGTAGCCGGTCAGCAAGAGGCCATTAAATGGGATAAAGCCCCGTGCCGTTTTTGCGGGACGGGCTGTGGCGTATTGGTCGGGACGCAGCAAGGGCGTGTTGTGGCATGCCAGGGCGACCCGGATGCGCCGGTTAACCGTGGGCTTAATTGTATCAAAGGTTACTTCTTGCCGAAAATCATGTACGGAAAAGACCGTTTAACGCAGCCGATGCTGCGCATGAAGGACGGGAAGTATCACAAAGAGGGCGAGTTCACCCCGATTAGCTGGGACCAGGCTTTTGACGTGATGGAAGAGAAATTCAAAACGTCCATGAAAGAGAAAGGCCCGGAGTCTATCGGTATGTTCGGCTCTGGTCAGTGGACGATTTGGGAAGGTTATGCTGCGGCTAAATTGTTCAAAGCGGGTTTCCGTTCCAATAACATCGACCCGAACGCGCGTCACTGCATGGCGTCAGCGGTAGTCGGCTTTATGCGTACCTTCGGTATGGATGAGCCGATGGGCTGCTATGACGATATCGAGCATGCTGACGCTTTCGTCCTGTGGGGCGCGAATATGGCGGAAATGCATCCGATCCTGTGGTCGCGCATCACCAACCGTCGTTTGTCCGACCCTAACGTTAACGTCGCGGTTCTTTCCACCTTCCAGCACCGCAGCTTTGAGCTGGCGGACAACGGTATGGTCTTCACGCCGCAAACCGATCTGGTGATCCTCAACTACCTCGCGAACTACATTATTCAAAACAATGCGATAAATCAGGATTTCTTTAGTAAGCACGTTAACGTGCGTAAAGGCGTAACGGATATCGGCTACGGTCTGCGTCCTACCCATCCGCTGGAAAAAGCGGCGAAAAATCCGGGTTCCGATGCCTCTGAACCGATGAGCTTTGAGGACTACAAAGCTTTCGTTGCCGAGTACACACTCGATAAAACTGCCGAAATGACCGGCGTCCCGAAAGATCAACTGGAACAGTTAGCTCAGCTGTATGCCGATCCGAAGAAAAAAGTCATCTCCTACTGGACGATGGGCTTCAACCAGCATACCCGCGGCGTGTGGGCCAACAACCTGGTCTACAACCTGCACCTGCTGACCGGCAAAATCTCCCAGCCAGGCTGTGGTCCGTTCTCGTTGACCGGCCAGCCTTCCGCCTGCGGTACTGCGCGTGAAGTCGGTACGTTCTCTCACCGTTTGCCTGCGGACATGGTGGTAACGAACGAAAAACACCGCGATATCTGCGAGAAGCACTGGAATATACCGGCGGGGACAATTCCGGCGAAAGTCGGCCTGCATGCCGTGGCGCAAGACCGTGCGCTGAAAGACGGCAAGCTCAATGTCTACTGGACGATGTGTACCAACAACATGCAGGCTGGTCCGAACATCAACGAAGAACGTATGCCGGGCTGGCGCGATCCGCGCAACTTCATCATTGTCTCCGATCCGTATCCGACGGTCAGCGCCCTGTCTGCTGACCTGATCCTGCCGACCGCAATGTGGGTAGAAAAAGAAGGCGCCTACGGTAACGCGGAACGCCGTACACAATTCTGGCGTCAGCAGATTAAAGCGCCGGGCGAATCGAAATCGGATCTGTGGCAACTGGTGCAGTTCTCTCGTCGCTTCAAAACAGAAGAGGTGTGGCCGGAAGAGCTGCTGGCGCAGAAACCGGAACTCCGCGGCAAAACGCTGTATGACGTTCTGTTTGCCACGCCTGCAGTGACGAAATTCCCGGTGGCTGAACTGGCTAACGATCAGCTCAACGATGAGTCCCGTGAGCTGGGCTTCTATCTGCAAAAAGGACTGTTCGAAGAGTACGCCTGGTTTGGTCGCGGTCATGGGCACGACCTTGCGCCATTTGACGATTATCACAAAGCGCGCGGCTTACGCTGGCCGGTCGTTGAGGGTAAAGAAACCCAGTGGCGTTACAGCGAGGGCAACGACCCTTATGTAAAAGCGGGCGAAAGCTACAAGTTCTACGGTAAGCCGGACGGCAAAGCGGTCATCTTCGCGCTGCCGTTTGAACCTGCTGCTGAAGCGCCGGATAAAGAATACGACCTGTGGCTGTCTACCGGACGTGTGCTGGAACACTGGCATACCGGCAGCATGACACGCCGTGTGCCTGAACTGCACCGCGCTTTCCCGGAAGCCGTGCTGTTTATCCACCCGCTGGATGCAAAAGCGCGCGATCTGCGCCGTGGCGATAAAGTCAAAGTGGTTTCCCGTCGTGGCGAAGTGATTTCGATAGTTGAAACACGCGGTCGTAACCGTCCGCCGCAGGGGCTGGTGTACATGCCGTTCTTCGATGCCGCACAGCTGGTGAACAACCTGACGCTGGATGCGACAGATCCGCTCTCCAAAGAGACGGATTTCAAGAAGTGCGCCGTGAAACTGGCGAAGGTGTAACGCGTTATGTCCCGGTCAGCTAAACCCCAAAATGGCCGCCGCCGCTTTCTGCGCGATATGGTTCGTGCTGCGGGTGGGCTGGCCGTCGTTGGCGTGGCGCTGGGGTTGCAACAGCAAACCGCACGAGCAACCGGCGTGCGGTTGCGCCCGCCCGGCGCACTTAGCGAGGAGGCGTTCGCCAGCGCCTGCGTGCGCTGCGGACAGTGCGTTCAGGTCTGCCCGTATGACACGTTGAAGTTGGCGACGCTGGCCTCCGGGCTGGCAGCGGGTACGCCGTATTTTGTCGCTCGTGAGATTCCCTGCGAAATGTGTGAGGACATTCCGTGCGCCAAAGTCTGCCCCAGCGGCGCATTGGACAGGGAAATTGCATCCATAGACGATTCACGTATGGGGCTGGCAGTACTGCTGGATCACGAAAACTGCCTCAACTATCAGGGGTTACGCTGTGACGTTTGTTATCGCGAGTGCCCGAAAATTGATGAGGCTATCACCCTTGAGCTGGACCGCAACATGCGTACCGGCAAGCACGCGCGGTTTATTCCTACCGTGCACAGCGATGCCTGTACCGGCTGCGGGAAATGCGAAAAAGTCTGCGTACTGGAGCAGCCTGCAATAAAAGTGTTGCCGCTGTCGCTGGCGAAAGGGGAGTTAGGACACCATTACCGCTTCGGTTGGCTGGAGGGGAACAATGGCAAATCGTAAACGTGATGCCGGGCGTGAAGCGCAGGCGAAAAAAGGATGGTGGATGAGCCATCGCTGGCTGTTGCTGCGTCGTCTGAGTCAGTTTTTGGTCCTGGCGATGTTCCTCAGCGGCCCGTGGCTTGGCGTGTGGATCCTGCATGGCAATTACAGTAGCAGCCTGTTGCTGGATTCCATTCCGTTCACCGACCCACTGATCACCCTGCAAAGCCTGGCCAGCGGACATCTGCCGGCGACGGTGGCGTTAACGGGCGCCATCATCATCACGGTGCTGTATGCCCTGGCGGGTAAGCGACTGTTTTGCAGTTGGGTTTGCCCAATGAACCCGGTTACCGATTTAGCCAGTTGGCTGCGCAGAAGGTTTGACTTGAATCAGTCCGCGACCCTACCGCGCCATATACGGTACGTCCTGCTGGTGGTCATTCTGGTCGGTTCAGCGCTGACTGGTACGCTGCTGTGGGAGTGGATAAACCCGGTTTCTCTGCTGGGACGCATCCTGGTAATGGGATTCGGTAGCGGAGCGTTGCTGATCCTCGCGCTGTTTTTATTTGATTTACTGGTCGTTGAACACGGCTGGTGCGGGCATCTCTGCCCACTGGGTGCGCTGTATAGCGTAGTGGGAAGTAAAGGTGCATTAACCGTCTCAGCAAAAGAACGTAACAGATGTAACCGCTGTATGGATTGTTTTCATGTTTGCCCGGAACCGCATGTGCTACGTGCGCCGGTGCTGGATGAGCAAAGTCCGGTGCAGGTAACCAGTCGCGATTGCATGGCCTGCGGTCGCTGTGTGGATGTCTGTTCTGAGGATGTTTTTACAATAACAACACGATGGAGTTCGGGAGCGAAATCATGAAAAGCCATGACCTGATTAAAGCGCTGAGTCAATGGATGGCCGCGCTGGCCTTGCTA
This sequence comes from Citrobacter meridianamericanus, assembly GCF_041320245.1. Classification (NCBI taxonomy): domain Bacteria; kingdom Pseudomonadati; phylum Pseudomonadota; class Gammaproteobacteria; order Enterobacterales; family Enterobacteriaceae; genus Citrobacter; species Citrobacter meridianamericanus. The sequence goes on from NZ_CP101036.1 coordinate 1,883,427, forward strand.
GTCAGTGGGGCAGTTTGGGCTGCAAATGGAGTGGATCTGAGCCAGTCACCGGAAGTCTCAGGAACGCAGGAAGGGGCGATTCGCATGCCGAAAGAGCAAGTGCGTATGCCGCTGAACTATGTGAATCAGCCGCCGATGATTCCGCACAGCGTTGAAGGATATCAGGTGACGACTAACACTAACCGCTGCCTGCAATGCCACGGTGTGGAAAGCTATCGCACCACCGGTGCGCTGCGCGTCAGTCCTACGCACTTTATGGATAGCGACGGCAAGGTATTGGCTGAAGTCGCGCCGCGTCGTTATTTCTGTCTGCAATGTCACGTTCCGCAGGCTGACGCTGCGCCGATTGTTGAAAATACCTTCACCCCCTCGAAAGGTTACGGGAAATAAGAGGTCATTATGGAAAATTCTAACCGTAAACCAGGCTGGATTAAGCGCGTCTGGCAATGGTGGCGTCGCCCCAGCCGTCTGGCGCTCGGCACGCTGTTGTTAATCGGCTTTGTGGGCGGCATTATTTTCTGGGGCGGCTTTAATACCGGTATGGAAAAGGCCAATACAGAAGAGTTCTGCATTAGCTGTCACGAAATGCGCAATACGGTGTACCAGGAATACATGGAAACCGTACACTACAACAACCGTAGTGGTGTGCGAGCGACTTGCCCTGATTGCCATGTCCCACACGAGTGGGGTCCAAAAATGATCCGTAAGATCAAGGCCAGTAAAGAGCTGTACGCGAAAGCACTGGGGTTAATAGATACACCGCAGAAATTTGAAGATCATCGTTTAACGATGGCGCAAAATGAGTGGCGGCGTATGAAAGATAACAATTCGCAAGAGTGTCGAAACTGTCACAACTTCGAGTTTATGGATTTAACCGCCCAGAAAGGCGTAGCGGCCAAAATGCACGACCAGGCCGTGAAAGACGGGCAAACCTGTATTGACTGCCATAAAGGGATAGCGCACAAACTGCCTGATATGCGCGAAGTCAAACCGGGCTTTTAACAGGATGTAGATAACCAGGTATGCTTGAAGCCAGAGAATTACTTTGCGAGCGGGATGACAGAATACTTTTCAGTGAGTTGTCATTTCGCGTCAACGCAGGGGAATGGGTACAAATTACCGGCAGCAACGGCGCAGGGAAAACCACTCTTCTGCGGTTGCTTACCGGGCTGGCGCGTCCCGATGCAGGGGAGGTTTGCTGGCAAGAGCAACCGCTGCATCATGTGCGGGATAGCTACCACCAACAATTGTTGTGGATCGGACATCAGCCGGGGATAAAAACCCGGCTTTCGGCGTTGGAGAACCTGCGTTTCTTCCACCACGACGGCGACATCGCACAGTGTCTGGCGGCGCTGGCGCAGGCGGGGCTTGCCGGATATGAAGATATTCCGGTGAACCAACTCTCCGCCGGACAACAGCGGCGCGTGGCGCTGGCCCGTTTGTGGCTGACTCGCGCCCGGTTGTGGATCCTCGATGAGCCCTTTACCGCCATTGATGTGAACGGCGTTGAGCGACTGACTCAGCGTATGGCGCAGCATACGGAGCAGGGGGGTATTGTTATTCTCACTACCCACCAACCGCTCAATGTCGAAACCGATAAAGTGCGACGTATTGCGCTGACCAGCGAGAGGACAACGCAATGATGTGGCGAATCTTCCGTTTAGAACTGCAAGTTGCGTTTCGTCATAGTGCGGAAATCGCCAATCCTTTATGGTTCTTCCTGATTGTTATCACGTTGTTCCCTTTGAGCATCGGTCCGGAGCCGCAACTGCTGGCGCGTATTGCACCGGGCATCATCTGGGTTGCGGCACTGCTGGCGTCGTTGCTGGCGCTGGAACGGTTGTTTCGTGATGACTTACAGGATGGCAGCCTTGAGCAACTGATGTTGCTGCCGCTGCCACTGCCGGCAGTAGTTCTGGCGAAGGTGATGGCGCACTGGGTTGTGACCGGTTTGCCTTTGCTCATCCTCTCGCCGTTAGTCGCTCTGCTGCTGGGCATGGATATGTACGGCTGGAAAATTATGGCGTTGACCTTATTACTTGGGACGCCAACGCTGGGCTTTCTCGGCGCACCGGGCGTGGGGTTGACGGTAGGTTTAAAGCGCGGCGGTGTGTTGTTGAGCGTGCTGGTTCTCCCGCTCACCATCCCCTTACTGATTTTTGCGACCGCCGCGATGGATGCGGCTTCCATGCACTTACCGGTTGAAGGGTACATGGCGATTTTGGGCGCGTTGCTGGTAGGCAGCGCCACGCTAAGCCCGTTTGCCACGGCTGCGGCGTTACGGATAAGCGTGCAATAGCGCAGATTAGATGTGCAGGCCGGGCAAGACGCTCAGGCAAAACGGATATTAATTATGGAGTCTGGTGACTGAACTATGTGGAAAACACTTCATCAATTGGCGATGCCCCCTCGGCTCTATCAGATCTGTGGCTGGTTTATTCCGTGGCTGGCGATTGCCAGCGCGGTGGTACTGATTACAGGCTTGATCTGGGGCTTTGGTTTCGCGCCTGCAGATTATCAGCAGGGGCAGAGCTATCGCATTATTTATCTGCACGTTCCGGCGGCAATATGGTCGATGGGCATTTACGCCTCGATGGCCGTTGCCGCGTTTGTCGGCCTGGTCTGGCAGATGAAAATGGCCAATCTGGCGTTGGCTGCGATGGCGCCCATTGGTGCAGTGTTCACCTTTATTGCGCTGGTGACGGGTTCCGCATGGGGCAAACCGATGTGGGGAACCTGGTGGGTTTGGGATGCCCGACTCACCTCTGAACTGGTACTGCTGTTTCTCTACGTTGGCGCCATTGCGCTGTGGCATGCGTTTGATGACCGCCGCCTGGCGGGGCGTGCTGCCGGCATTCTGGTGCTGATTGGCGTGGTCAACTTACCGATAATTCACTACTCGGTTGAGTGGTGGAATACGCTGCATCAGGGGTCAACCCGCATGCAGCAGAGCATCGATCCGGCAATGCGCGCGCCGCTGCGTCTGGCTATCGTCGGCTACCTGTTACTGTTTGTCACGCTGGCGCTGATGCGCATGCGTAACCTGATTTTGATGATGGAAAAACGCCGCCCCTGGGTGAGCGAACTGATCTTAAAAAGAGGCCGCCAATGACCCCTGCATTTGCATCATGGAGTGATTTTTTCGCGATGGGCGGTTACGCCTTGTATGTCTGGCTGGCTGTCGCCATGACCCTTATTCCTCTGGTGGCGCTGGTGCTGCATTCTGCATTACAGCATCGCGCAATCTTACGCGGTGTGGTGCAGCAGCGGGCGAGAGAAGCGCGTATGCGTGCGGCGCAAGTGCAACGGGAGGCGGCGTGAATATTCGACGTAAAAATCGGCTATGGATAGCCTGTGCGGTGCTTGCTGGTCTGGCTTTGACCATTTCGCTGGTGCTCTATGCGCTGCGTTCCAATATCGATCTGTTCTATACGCCGGGAGAGATACTCTACGGTAAGCGTGAAACCCAGCAGATGCCTGAAGTCGGTCAGCGCCTGCGCGTGGGCGGTATGGTTATGCCCGGCAGCGTAAAGCGCGATCCGCAGTCATTGAAAGTGAATTTCAGCATCTATGACGCCGAAGGTGTGGTGGATGTAACCTATGAAGGTATTCTGCCGGACCTGTTCCGTGAAGGGCAGGGCGTCGTCGTTCAGGGCGAGCTGGACGGGGGAAATCATGTGCAGGCCAAAGAGGTTCTGGCCAAACATGATGAAAACTACACCCCGCCGGAAGTCGAAAAAGCGATGCAGGAAAACCATCGTCGTCCGGAAAGTGTCTATAAGGATAAAACGTCATGATGCCTGAAATTGGCAACGCGCTGTTATGCCTTGCGCTTGGCGTTGCATTACTGCTGTCGGTCTATCCGCTTTGGGGCGTAGCGCGCGGCGATGTACGGATGATGGCTTCCGCGCGGCCCTTTGCCTGGGTGTTATTTATCTGTGTGATGGGGGCGTTCCTGATTCTGGTCAACGCCTTCGTGGTTAATGACTTTACCGTCACCTACGTCGCAAGCAACTCCAATACCCAGCTTCCGGTCTGGTATCGGGTGGCGGCGACGTGGGGCGCGCATGAGGGCTCGCTGCTGCTGTGGGTGCTGCTGATGAGTGGCTGGACGTTCGCCGTCGCGGCGTTCAGCCAGCGCATGCCGCTGGATATCGTCGCCCGCGTGTTGGCGGTGATGGGGATGGTCAGCGTCGGCTTCCTGTTGTTTATCCTGTTTACCTCCAACCCGTTTGCCCGCACGCTTCCTAACTTTCCTATTGAAGGGCGCGATCTGAACCCGCTGTTGCAGGATCCGGGGCTTATTTTCCACCCGCCGTTGCTGTACATGGGATATGTCGGTTTCTCCGTGGCATTTGCTTTTGCCATTGCCGCGTTGATGAGTGGACGACTGGACAGCACCTTCGCCCGTTTTTCGCGTCCGTGGACGCTGGCGGCGTGGGTCTTTTTGACGCTGGGCATTGTGCTCGGTTCTGCCTGGGCCTATTACGAGCTGGGTTGGGGCGGCTGGTGGTTCTGGGATCCGGTCGAAAACGCCTCGTTTATGCCATGGCTGGTAGGAACGGCGCTGATGCACTCGTTGTCGGTGACAGAACAGCGCGCCAGCTTTAAAGCATGGACGCTGCTGCTGTCAATCTGCGCCTTCTCGCTTTGCCTGTTAGGAACTTTCCTTGTGCGCTCTGGCGTGTTGGTGTCGGTGCATGCCTTCGCCTCCGATCCGTCGCGCGGTATGTTCATTCTGGCCTTCATGGTGCTGGTGATTGGTGGCTCCCTGCTGCTGTTTGCCGTGCGCGGTCACAAGGTTCGCTCGCGGGTTAATAACGCACTGTGGTCGCGTGAATCGCTGCTGCTGGGGAATAACGTTCTGCTGATTGCCGCCATGCTGGTGGTGCTACTGGGCACATTGCTGCCGCTGGTGCACAAACAGCTTGGGTTGGGCAGTATTTCGATTGGCGAGCCGTTCTTCAACACAATGTTCACCTGGCTAATGGCGCCGTTCGCGCTGTTGCTGGGGATTGGACCATTAGTGCGCTGGGGGCGTGACCGACCGCGTAAGCTGAAAACACTATTGCTTGTCGCGTTTGTCACCACGCTTGTCCTGTCGCTGCTGCTGCCGTGGCTGTTTGAGGATCGCATTGCGGCGATGACCGTCGTGGGCCTGGCGATGGCGTGCTGGATTTTTGTACTGGCGATGGCCGAAGCGTTCCTGCGTATTTCCCGCGGAACGAAGTTAACACCAAGCTATTGGGGCATGGTGTTGGGTCACGTAGGGTTGGCGATCACCATTGTCGGTATTGCCTTTAGCCAGAACTACAGCGTTGAACGTGATGTGCGTATGAAGGCGGGTGATAGCGTCAGTATCCATAACTATCAGTTCACGTTCCGCGAAGTGAGAGATATTACCGGACCAAACTACCGGGGGGGCGTTGCCATTATTGGCGTCACTCGTGATGGTAAACCGGAAGCCACGCTGCATGCGGAAAAACGCTTCTATAACAGCACCAGTTCGATGATGACTGAAGCGGCAATTGACGGCGGATTCACACGTGACCTTTACGCTGCGCTGGGCGAAGAACTGGATAACGGCGCCTGGGCTGTACGTCTGTATTATAAACCGTTTATTCGCTGGATTTGGGCCGGAGGATTGCTGATGGCGCTGGGTGGGTTGTTCTGCCTGTTTGATCCACGCTATCGCCAGCGCACGCGTCCTCGCGCTGCGGTGCAAAAAAATGCGTCGGAGGCTGTATGAAGCGCAACGCACTGTTAATCCCGTTTATTATTTTTCTCATTATTGCTGCGGCGCTGCTGTGGCAGTTAGCGCGCAACGCGCAAGGGGACGACCCCACGAATCTGGAATCGGCGCTGATTGGCAAACCGGTTCCAACATTCCGCCTCGAATCGCTGGAAAATCCGGGCCAGCATTATCAGGCCGATGTGCTGACGCAGGGCAAACCGGTATTGCTGAACGTCTGGGCGACCTGGTGTCCGACCTGTCGCGCAGAGCATCAGTATCTGAATCAGCTGTCTGCGCAGGGCGTGCGGGTGGTGGGTCTGAACTATAAAGACGATCGCCAGAAAGCTATTGTCTGGCTGAAAGAGCTGGGCAATCCATATGCGCTGAGCCTGTTTGACGGCGATGGGATGCTTGGCCTGGATCTTGGTGTGTACGGCGCGCCGGAGACGTTTCTGATCGACGGGAAAGGCATTATTCGCTACCGCCATGCTGGTGACTTAAACGCCAGGGTATGGGAAAGCGAGATCAAACCGTTGTGGGATAAGTACAGTAAGGAGGCTGCGCAATGAGAGTTTTACTGGGCCTGCTAATGCTGGTTATCTCGGGATCCGCTCTGGCGACTATTGACGTGATGCAGTTTAAGGACGAAGCGCAGGAGCAGCAGTTCCGTCAGCTTACCGAACAACTGCGTTGTCCTAAATGTCAGAACAACAGCATTGCTGATTCTAACTCAATGATTGCCACTGACCTGCGCCAGAAAGTGTACGAACTGATGCAGGAAGGAAAAAGCCAGAAAGAAATTGTTGATTACATGGTGGCGCGTTACGGCAACTTCGTCACTTACGATCCGCCATTGACGCCGCTTACCGTGCTGCTGTGGGTAATGCCGGTGGTAGCCATTGGTCTGGGAGGCTGGATTATTTTCGCTCGTACCCGCCGACGCGTTCGGGTGAAACAGGAGGCGTTTCCTGACGACGTTATCCCGGATGGCAAGCGCGGTGGATTCGGGTTGTTTGTGCCTGGCATCGTGGTGGCGCTGGGGGTTGGCGCAGTGAGCTATTACGAAACCGGCAACTATAAGCAGGTTCAGGTCTGGCAACAGGCCACCGCTCAGGCTCCGGCGCTGCTGGAGCGGGCGTTGGATCCAAAAGCTGATCCGCTCAATGAAGAAGATATGACACGTCTGGCGCTGGGTCTGCGCACTCGCTTACAAGCCGATCCTGCCAACGTTGAAGGTTGGATCATGCTTGGGCGCATTGGCATGGTACTTGGTAACGCCAGTACGGCCACTGAAGCCTATGCCAATGCTTATCGACTGGATCCGAAAAACAGCGATGCTGCGCTGGGCTATGCGGAAGCGCTGACCCGTTCTTCCGATCCTGACGATAACCGTCGGGGAGGGGAGCTGCTACGCCAGTTGGTACGCGGCGAACATGCCAACGTGCGGGTTCTCAGCATGTACGCGTTTAACGCTTTTGAACAGCAGCGCTTTGGCGAGGCGGTTGCGGCGTGGGAGATGATGCTGAAATTATTACCCGCCAACGATACTCGTCGGGCGGTGATAGAACGCAGCATTAAGCAGGCGATGGAACAGCTAACGCCGCAGGAGAAGTAAGATTGGAAGATGCCGGATGGCGACGCAAAGCGTCTTATCCGGCCTACTAATGCACGTGACTTGTAGACCCGATAAGCGTAGCGCCATCGGGCAATATCTGATTACTGCATGCCGCGCGTTTGTAAAAACAGGATGGTGGCAGCTACACGAGAACGCACGTTGAGTTTGCGCAGCAGATTGCGAATATGCACCTTCACCGTCTGTTCAGAAATATTCAGCACTGATGCAATCTGTTTGTTCGACAGCCCCTGAGCCAGTTCATGTAACACATCCAGTTCGCGTTCGGTGAGAATGCTGAATGGATCTTCCTGGGCGCCAAACAGGTCGCGCTCACGCAAATATTCGCTAACGCGGGTACTAAAGGCTTTACCGCCTTTGGCGCCGCTGCGAATGGCCTCCAGCAGAACTTCAGGATCGCTGTCTTTAAGCAAATAACCATCCGCGCCGGCATCAATTAAGGCATACACATCGCTGGCGGCATCCGAAACGGTTAGAATAATAATTTGCGCGGTGACGCCGTCCCGACGCAGCGCATTCAGGGTATCCAGCCCGCTCATCCCTTTCATATTGAGATCCAGCAGGATCACATCAAGGTCAAGGCGATTTGCCAGATCGATAGCACTGGCACCGTCACCCGCTTCCGCGACTACGTTAAAGGCGGGATCAAGTTGCAATAATTGACTAATTCCCCGCCGCATCAGTGGGTGGTCGTCGACAATCAGCACCCGAAAAGGCGTTGCTTCAGGCATACTATTCTCCTGAGTTTTTATTAGTATCATTATTGTTTTCAGCGCATCAATCGTCCAGATTCATCGCGCTGATAAGAGGATAAATTTTACCCCAATTTGTGCATGGGTAAGTAGTAAAACCTGTGCAGAAAAGGGTGGGAATGCTGAATAATGGACATAAAAAAACCAACCCGAGGGTTGGTTTTTTTGGGGATTTTTGGTCGGCACGAGAGGATTTGAACCTCCGACCCCCGACACCCCATGACGGTGCGCTACCAGGCTGCGCTACGTGCCGACGCTATGGCTGCTAATACTACTGCTTTCCGCTACGAATGCAAGAGGATGTCTCGCTAACTGATTTATAATTAATCAGTTAGCAATAAATCGCTTCTCATCCGTCAGAACCTGTAACAGCAGACTTAGCTGCGGTTTCTGATCTTTTATTTTCTCGCCGCGTAAATTATAGGTCTGATAATTACCGTTGTTATTCAGCACCAGCGTCATCTCCGGTGTGGTAACGGCCATCGTGCTGCCGTCGGCGGCAGTAACCCAGTAATGGCGGCGGGTTGCATTGAACAGATCCTGCCCCTGTGAGTATTCGTTAGCAGGTGTACTGACGTGCAACAGGCGCTGCATTAGCGTTGTCATCAGGTCTGTATGATCGGTCAGACTATTGATGCGCTGGGCAGGCGTTCCCGGCCAGTGAATAACCAGAGGAACCTGCAGATGACCGCGTGACCAGGCAAAGTTGTTCTCTTCCTGCGTCAGCGGTACGCCCCGACCAGCGGTAATAATCACCACCGTGTTATCCAGTTTACCTGAGTCGCGCAGGGCGCTAATAACGCGGTTGATGTTGGCATCCACATCCTGAGCGGCGCTGGCATAGCGTTTGGCAAAATTCTTCTGGTTGCTGTCATCAAGGTTCGTCCCGTTAAAGGAGACCCACGAGAACCAGCGGTTATCTTCCTGCGCGTAGCGTCCCAGCCAGTTAATCCACTGGCTTGCGGTTTGTTCGTCAGATTGCGTTTGCACGCTTGGCATGGAGAAATCTGACAGCAGCGCCTGGCGATATAGCGGGCTGGTAAAGCCGTCCGAGGAGAATAGCCCTAACTGATAACCCTGCTGGTTCAGCGCGGATATCAACGCCGCAGGCGTTCGGGTCGATAAAATGCCGTCCATGTAGCTTGGCGATACACCATAGAACAGGCCAAAAATCCCGTTATCCGTGGTGTTGCCAGTGCTCATGTGACGCGTAAAGGAGATATTCTGCCCGGCGAATTCAGCCAGCGCAGGCATCTGCTTTTCAAAGCGTGAATAGTTCAGGCCGTCGACGGTGATCAGCAGGACGTTCTGGCCGGTGCCCATATCGCGATAGCGCAGTTCGCTGAGCGGGTATTGTACGGATACTGCTTCCGGATTCCCCTGCTCGATCAGGCGACGCTGGTACTCTTGCGCATCCAGCAGACCATGTTTTTCCAGGAACTTACGCGCCGTCATCGGGTAGGAGAGCGGCAAGTTTGCGCGCTGCATGGTAATCGGGCGATAGAAATTGGCATCCGCCCAGATATACACCACGTGCGAGGCGATAAAGCAAATGAAGAAAAATGCGGCTAACGGTTTGGCAAAATGGCGGCGACGCGTCAGGCTACGTAGCTTTTGCCAGCTCCAGGTCGCAAAGAGCATTTCAATTAACAGAATCACTGGCACACTGATAAACATCAGTTGCCAGTCACGCGCAGCTTCATTCTGGTCAGGGTTGATGACCAGTTCCCAGACGATCGGGTTGAGGTGCAGATGGAAGCGGGTGAAAACTTCGCTGTCGATGAGCAACAGCGTCATGCCAGCCGTCGCCAGAATCGCTGACAAGAATCGCATCAGCCTCTGGGACATGACGATAAACGTCAGGGGAAACAGAATCAACAGATAGGCGGCAAAGACCAGAAAACTAAAATGTCCGACCAGGCTTACATAGGAATAAATGCGACCTGCAAGCGTTGTCGGCCAGTCGGCGACAAACAGGTAACGGCTACCGAGTACCACGGCCAACAGAATGTTGAACAAGGCAAACCAGTGCCCCCAGCTAACCATCTGGGAGACTTTCTCACGGTAGCGCTGACGATGAGTTACCATAAACTGTTGTTCGTTTCCCCGGAGCAGGCTCTTAATGCGCTTGGTCGTCGTTTACCGAAGACTGCAATGCGCGGGCAAAAGAGTTGGCAATCGCCTGGCGCTGGGCCGGTGCGATGCTTGTATTGATAAGGTTAGTTACCATATTTCCCAATACCATCAGGGAAAGATCGGTCGGCGCCTTATGTTTTTCCAGTACGTTGAGCATCTCATTCAGCAGTTGTTCAACGTGTTCGTCACTATAGCGGGAAATTTGTGGCATAAATCGAAATCAGTCTGTTCATGAAAGGGCAACATATTACCGTACAGACAGTTTTTTTTCTGCTTTTTTATCTTCTATTGCGTCACTGCCCGGCAGGTGGTTGAATACCGCCCGGTCTAAAAGGAGAGTTTATCATGAGTCTGGATATCAACCAGATTGCCCTGCACCAGCTTATCAAACGTGACGAGCAGAATCTTGAGCTGGTCTTGCGCGATTCATTACTGGAACCGACAGCGACCGTTGTCGAGATGATGGCTGAGCTGCATCGGGTATATAGCGCCAAGAATAAAGCCTATGGCCTGTTTAGCGAAGAGAGTGAACTGGCGCAAACGCTGCGTTTACAGCGTCAGGGCGAAGAGGATTTTCTGGCTTTCAGTCGTGCCGCGACCGGACGCTTGCGGGACGAGCTGGCGAAATATCCTTTTGCCGACGGCGGCATTGTCCTGTTCTGCCATTACCGATATCTGGCGGTAGAGTATCTGTTGGTCGCCGTGCTGAACAATTTAAGCAGCATGCGCGTCAATGAAAATCTGGATATCAATCCGACGCACTATCTGGATATCAATCATGCGGATATCGTGGCGCGCATTGATTTAACCGAGTGGGAAACTAACCCGGAGTCCACGCGCTATCTGACGTTCCTGAAAGGGCGGGTAGGGCGCAAAGTCGCCGATTTCTTTATGGATTTCCTCGGTGCCAGCGAAGGTCTGAACGCCAAAGCGCAAAACCGTGGTTTGCTGCAGGCTGTCGATGACTTTACCAATGAGGCGCAGCTCGATAAAGCTGAACGCCAGAACGTGCGTCAGCAGGTGTACAGCTACTGCAACGAGCAGTTACAAGCCGGTGAAGAGATCGAGCTGGAGTCGCTGTCTAAAGAACTTTCCGGTGTCAGTGAAGTTAGCTTCAGCGAATTTACCGCTGATAAAGGTTACGAGCTGGAAGAGAGCTTCCCTGCGGATCGCAGTACGCTGCGTCAGTTAACCAAATTTGCTGGCAGCGGCGGTGGGTTAACTATCAACTTCGACGCCATGTTACTGGGTGAACGTATTTTCTGGGATCCGGCGACGGACACCTTGACCATCAAAGGTACGCCACCGAACCTGCGCGACCAGCTGCAGCGCCGCACGTCGGGCGGGAAGTAAAATGTTAATGCCGGATGGCGGCGTAAAGCCATATCCGGCCAACCGATAAGCCCCATAAAAAAACCCCGCCGAGGCGGGGTTTTTTTTCAACTTGTAGGCGATTACGCGCGAACGAAGTCGATGTGAGTCAGCTTCGGCTTGAACGCATGACGCTGTACAGCCTGAGCTTTAACTTTAACTTCTTTACCGTCAACAACGATGGTCAGAACTTCGCTGTAGAATTCAGCTTTAGCTTGCATGTTCATAACTGCATCGTGATCCAGTTCGATAGCAATCGGGGCTTCTGCGCCACCGTAGATGATTGCCGGGAACTTGTTAGCGGCACGCAGGCGGCGGCTCGCACCCTTACCCTGCTCTTTACGTACTTCAGCGTTGATAGTAAACATTTAAATCTCTCTTTAATAATTCCTGCTACAGGCGACCCAGCAACAGGTAAGTGATCTGCTTTGCGTATGCAAAAGCGGGCGAGATTCTATACTCAAACGCCTGGCACATCAATCAAAAGTACGATTAACCGCGTAATTCATGTGCCCGACGAAAGCGTCCTTCATAATCGAAGACCTTTTCACGTACCTGCCAGTACTGACCTTTCATGCGCGCCACCACGAAATCAGGATGACGTAACAGCGCCTGCTGGGCGAGGATATCGGCGGCGGTTATCCAGCGTAAGGGAATGCCGGGCGTTCGGGTATGCGGGCGAATAAACAGTTGTTCGAAGGCCGTTCGCTGCGCGGGAGTGTGCAGGCGAAAGCGTTCGCTGACGTCGGCGCCATCTTCATCGTAATAGGTTATTTTCAGCCATTCGCCTTTTTCATCCTGCCCATTTTGTAGCGCCATCCCGCTACAGCGCAAAACCAGCGCATCTTTAAGCCTGAGCGCGGCTTTCAACATGTCATCCGGGTCAACCAGCACCGTGTCGCACTCCCGGCAGCGGCGGGCGGCGATGTCATTTTCCGCATTGCACTGTGGGCAGTTTTTAAAACGGAAACGAAAATCGCACTGTTCTCGATGGCCGTCATCATCTTCAAACCATCCCTGACAGCGGCGGCCAAAGTGCTCAATCAGCGTGCCGTCGGCCGTTGTTTTGCCCCAGAAGGTGTTGGCAAAGCCGCAGGCAGGGCAGAACACCTGTACCGGAACGTTGTCGCTTTTCCCTTTCGGCGCACCGACTTCCGGCGCGTACAGGTCGTGCGGGTTGCCAGCGTAATCGAGGATCAGACAGTCGGTTTTACCCGGCGCCAGGCGCAGCCCACGGCCGACAATTTGTTGGTAAAGGCTAACTGACTCGGTCGGGCGCAGAATGGCGATAAGGTCGACGTGCGGGGCATCGAAGCCGGTGGTCAGGACCGACACATTCACCAGATAGCGAAAGTGTTGGGCTTTGAACTCTTCAATTAACACGTCGCGTTCAACGCCAGGCGTGTCCCCGGTGATTAGCGCGGCATCGTCAGCAGGTAGCAAACCCAGAATTTCCTTGGCATGCTCAACGGTGGCGGCGAAAATCATCACCCCTTTACGCGTCTGGGCAAACTCGACAATCTGGCTGATGATATGCGGCGTTATTCGCTGCTGTTTTTTCAGTTCCTGATTCAGGTCCGCTTCGCTAAACAGGCCGTTACTCTGCGCCTGCAGGCGGCTGAAATCATATTGCACGACCGGCATGTCAAGGCGTTCTGGTGGCGTCAGATAACCGTGTTTAATCATGTAGCGCAGTGGTAATTCGTAAATGCAGTCGCGAAACAGCGCTTTTTCATCGCCGCGCACCATTCCGTGATAATGAAAATGATAAATCCAGCCTTTGCCCAAACGAAAAGGTGTGGCGGTAAGCCCGAGCAGGCGTAAGTGGGGATTTACTTTGGTCAGGTGAGTGAGGATTTGCTGATACTGACTCTCTTCATCATCGCCAATACGGTGACATTCATCGACGATAAGCAGAGAGAATTCTCCCTGAAAGGCATCCAGATTACGTGCCACCGACTGTACGCTGCCAAATACCACTTTCCCGTGGCTCTCTTTACGCTTCAGACCTGCGGCAAAAATATCGGCTTCCAGCCCCAGCGCGCAATATTTGGCGTGGTTTTGCGCGACCAGTTCTTTGACGTGCGCCAGTACCAGTACGCGACCGCGCGCCACGCGGGCCAACTCGGCAATCACCAGGCTTTTGCCCGCACCGGTTGGCAGGACGATCACCGCCGGCGTGCGGTGATGGCGAAAATGGTTGAGCGTGGCGTCAACAGCTTCTTTTTGGTACGGGCGAAGAGTAAAAATCATGGGCTCACTAAAATAAACAATAACAAGGAGTAGTATGCCATGAATCATTTCTCTTGAGGGATGGTGTAACGCCGCTATACTGGGCGGATAACGGTCCCACTTTTCGGGCGTAAACCCGATTCTCGTATTTTTACAGGCAAAATCACACTCATGCGACTTGATAAATTTATCGCTCAGCAACTCGGCGTCAGCCGCGCTATTGCCGGGCGTGAGATCCGTGCTAACCGCGTTACCGTCGACGGTGAAATCGTCAGAAATAGCGCTTTTAAGCTGCTGCCAGAACACGACGTAGAATATGACGGTAATTCCCTGGTTCAACAAAATGGCCCACGCTATTTTATGCTGAATAAGCCCCAGGGTTATGTATGCTCAACGGATGACCCGGATCACCCGACGGTGCTCTATTTCCTTGATGAACCGGTGGCCTACAAACTGCATGCGGCAGGGCGTCTTGATATCGACACCACCGGACTGGTGCTGATGACCGATGACGGACAGTGGTCGCATCGCATCACTTCGCCGCGTCACCATTGCGAGAAAACCTATCTGGTGACGCTGGAGTCGCCAGTGGCAGATGATACCGCCGAACAGTTTGCCCATGGTGTACAGTTGCATAATGAGAAAGACCTGACCAAGCCAGCCTTGCTGGAAGTCATTACGCCAACTCAGGTGCGCTTGACCATCAGCGAAGGGCGCTATCATCAGGTTAAACGTATGTTTGCAGCCGTGGGTAACCACGTTGTGGAACTGCACCGTGAACGGATTGGTGACATCAGACTTGATGATGATCTGGCGCCGGGTGAATATCGTCCTTTGACCGAAGAAGAAATTGCCAGCGTTAACTTAACCCCGCGTTAATTTCAGGAGCTAAATGTGACCACCCGGCAGAACTCGTCAATTGCCATTGTCTTTATCCTTGGCTTGCTAGCCATGTTGATGCCGTTGTCGATTGATATGTATCTTCCGGCACTGCCTGTTATCTCTGAACAGTTTGGTGTGCCAGCTGGTAGCGCGCAGATGACCCTCAGTACCTATATTCTGGGGTTTGCAGTGGGTCAACTGTTCTATGGTCCAATGGCAGACAGTCTTGGACGCAAGCCAGTGATTCTGGGCGGGACGCTGGTGTTTGCGGCGGCGGCAGTGGCCTGCGCACTGGCGCAAACCATCGATCAGCTGATCGTGATGCGTTTTTTCCACGGCCTGGCTGCTGCAGCAGCGAGCGTGGTTATCAACGCCCTGATGCGTGATATCTATCCGAAAGAAGAGTTTTCGCGCATGATGTCATTCGTCATGCTGGTCACGACTATCGCGCCATTAATGGCGCCGATTATCGGTGGCTGGGTGCTGGTATGGCTGAGCTGGCACTACATCTTTTGGATCCTCGCCGTGGCCGCTATTCTGGCGTCGGTGATGATCCTTACTCTGATCAAAGAGACTTTGCCGGTAGAGCGTCGCCAGCCGTTTCGCCTGCGTACCACTATTGGTAACTTTGCTTCGCTGTTTCGCCATAAACGCGTGCTGAGTTATATGCTGGCCAGTGGGTTCAGCTTTGCCGGGATGTTCTCGTTCCTGAGCGCCGGCCCCTTCGTCTACATTGAGATCAACCACGTTTCACCGCAGCATTTCGGCTATTACTTCGCGCTGAACATTGTGTTCCTGTTCGTGATGACCATCATCAACAGCCGCTTTGTTCGGCGGGTTGGTGCATTGAATATGTTCCGTATTGGCCTGTGGATCCAGTTCGTGATGGCAGGCTGGATGGTCTTTAGTGCATTGTTCGGGGTTGGCTTCTGGGCGCTGGTGGTAGGCGTTGCGGCGTTTGTTGGCTGCGTGTCGATGGTGTCATCCAACGCCATGGCGGTGATTCTCGATGAATTTCCACATATGGCGGGAACGGCGTCATCGCTGGCAGGGACGTTCCGCTTTGGCATTGGCGCTATCGTTGGGGCGCTGTTATCTCTGGCTACCTTTAACTCGGCCTGGCCAATGATATGGTCGATAGCATTTTGCGCAACCAGCTCAATTCTCTTCTATCTCTACGCCAGTCGCGCCAAAAAACGGTGATCTATTACACAACCTGGGGGCCATAAGGCCTCCAGAGTTGATGTACATCAACCGCAAATCTATCATTTTCCCCGCGTATGTTTATTTTATGTAAAATCAATTTATGTAAAAAGTCACATCATTGTAGTTAAAAAGGTTGAGTTAGATCGCAGAAACGAGTACATATAGCGCGGAAACATGCCTGAACCGTTGAATAAATTTAAATAGTGGGTTCGGAAAGCGTCGTAAAGACTGGGTGTAAACGTTTACCAACTGTCTAAAGACGTATTGTCAATAATGTGTTAATATTGATGTAAAATAATTGTGAAGTGATTGTGCTTCCAGGGAAAGAAAGTGATGACATTACAACTCTCAATCGTTCATCGTCTGCCGCAGTGCTATCGTTGGTCGGTGGGTTTCGCAGGTTCAAAGGTTGAACCGATTCCGCACAACGGTCAGAGCAATGAAAACAGCCTGGTGGCTCTCAAATTGCTTAGCCCTGATGGTGACAGCGCATGGTCAGTCATGCACAAACTTAGTCAAGCCCTCAGCGACATTGAGGTACCTTGTTCCGTGCTGGAATGCGAAGGGGAGCCGTGTCTGTTTGTGAATCGTCAGGATGAATTTGCCGCGACCTGCAGACTGAAAAATTTCGGCGTGGCCATCGCAGAACCATTTTCAAACAACAATCCGTTTTGAGCGTCAGCTTAGCGCAAGTAGCTGACGCGTATACGCCTGCTGTGGCGCGTTAAATACGTGCTCGCATTGCCCTTGTTCCACGACCTCTCCCTGACGTAACACAATAACCTGATGGCATAACGCGCGTACGACGTGCAGATCATGGCTGATAAAGATATAAGCCAGCCGATGCTTTTCCTGTAAAGACTTTAACAACGTCAGGATTTGCGCTTGTACGGTTCTGTCGAGCGACGATGTTGGTTCATCCAGAACGATCAGGGAGGGCTTGAGAATCAATGCCCTGGCAATAGCTATACGTTGACGCTGGCCGCCAGAGAACTCCGCCGGGTAACGATGTCGCGTTTCACTATCCAGTCCCACTTCCTTCATTACCGCCTTCACCTGCGCTTCGCGCTGTTCGGCTGAAAGGGTAGGCTGATGAACGCGCAACCCCTCCTCAATAATCTGTAGCACGCTCAGGCGCGGGTTCAGCGAGGAGTTGGGATCCTGAAAGACCACCTGTATGCGGTGACGGATCGGCAACAGCTGGCGACGATTTAAGGTATGCAGCGCCTGACCATCGAACACAATGCTTCCCTGTGAGGTGATTAACCTCAGGAGCGCGAGTCCGGTAGTGCTTTTCCCCGACCCTGACTCACCGACAAGCCCCAGCGTTTCACCGGGTCGCAGAGAAAAACTGATATTGTTAACCACGACGTTGTGGTCCACCACACGCTTCAGGATACCTTTGCGGATGGGGAATGCGACGCACAGTTTTTCCACTTCCAGCAGCGGGGCTTGCCCGGCTGGTAAAGGTATCGGGTCGCCGGAAGGTTCGCTGTTTAACAATTTCTGCGTATAGGGATGCGTTGGCGCACTGAGCAACTGTGCGGCATGATTTTGCTCAACACACTGGCCGTTTTGCATGACTGCTACGGTATCGGCCAGTTTTTTCACAATGCTGAGGTTATGGGTAATGAACAGCAATCCCATGTTCAGCTCACGCTGCAATTCCCGCAGCAGCTGCAGGATCTGCGCCTGGACGGAAACGTCCAGCGCGGTGGTGGGTTCATCGGCAATCAGCAGCTCCGGTCGCGTTAGCAGCGCCATGGCGATCATCACGCGCTGGCGTTCACCGCCGGACAGCTGGTGCGGGTAGTCTGCGAGTCGTTTGGCCGCCTGACGAATACCGACACGATCAAGACAGGTCAGTATTTCTGCACGCGCGGCCTCCCGACGCATTCCTCGATGCAGCGACAGCACTTCATAAAGCTGTTTTTCCAGGTTGTGAAGTGGGTTTAGTGACACCATTGGTTCCTGGAAAATCATGGCGATCTTATTCCCCCGCACGCCGCGAAGCACTTGCTCATCGGCGTGAAGTAATGATTCGCCATGAAAACGGATATCGCCGGAAAGGTAGACTACCGGAGGGGAGGGTAACAACCGTAAAATAGACAGCGCGGTCACGCTTTTACCTGAGCCGGATTCACCCACCAGTGCCAGCGTTTGCCCGGCATCAACGCGCAGTGACAGACTGTTGACCACGGTGCGCACGGTGTTCTGTTGGCGAAAACCTACCGATAAATTGTCAATAGCTAACAGAGGTTGTGTCATCTTAAATCGCCTTGTTGGGATCGAACGCGTCGCGTACCGCTTCACCAATAAAGATCAGTAGCGATAAGAGCAGGGCAACGGAGATGAACGCGGTAATGCCAAGCCACGGTGCCTGCAGGTTGTTTTTACCCTGCAACAGGAGTTCTCCCAGCGATGGCGAGCCAAGCGGTAAGCCAAACCCAAGAAAATCCAGCGAGGTCAGGGTCGTTATCGAGGCGCATAAAATAAACGGTAAAAAGGTCAGAGAGGCAACCATCGCATTGGGTAGCATATGGCGCAGAATAATACTGCGATCGCTCACGCCGAGCGCCTGAGCGGCACGAATGTAATCAAAGTTTCGGGTGCGTAAAAACTCCGCGCGCACCACGCCCACCAGGCTCATCCAGCCAAACAGCACCGTTATGCCCAGCAGCCACCAGAAGTTAGGCTGGACCACGCTCGACAACAAAATGATCAGAAACAGCGTTGGCATACCTGACCAAACTTCAATGAAGCGCTGCCCCCACAGGTCCACCTTGCCGCCATAATAGCCCTGGATTGCGCCAGCCATTATCCCCATCACGCTGGAGCACAGAGTTAGCATTAAACCAAACAGAACAGAAATACGTGTGCCGTACAGGATCCGCGCCAGCACGTCACCGCCGTTGGCATCCGTTCCCAGCCAGTTTTGTGCCGAAGGCGGGGAAGGGAAGGGCTTATCGGTGGCAAAGTTAATGCTGGTAGCACCAAAGCGTATTGGCGCCCACAGGATCCAGCCCTGGTCTTCCAGGCGCTGCTGTAGCCAAGGATCCTGATAATCAGCCTGGGTCGCCAGCGGTCCGCCGAAGTCGCTTTCACTGTAGTTTTTGAACAAGGGGAAATACCAACTGTTGTCGTAGCGCACCAGCAGCGGCTTATCATTGGCAATCAGTTCTGAACACAGGCTAAGGCCGAACAGCACCAGAAAAATCCACAGCGACCAATAACCGCGACGGTTATGGCGAAAACGCGCCCAGCGGGCCTGATTGACGGGGCTTAATCGCGACATTAACGTCCCTCAAAATCAATACGGGGATCGACCAGCGTATAGCTGATGTCACTGAGGATATTCAGCAGCAGGCCGATCAGGGTGAAGATATAGAGCGTGCCAAACATGACCGGATAGTCGCGTGATACGGTGGATTCATATCCCAGTAGCCCCAGACCATTAAGCGAGAACATCACTTCAATCAGCAGCGAGCCGGTAAAAAACATACTGATAAACGTCGCCGGGAAGCCCGCGATTACCAGCAGCATGGCGTTGCGAAACACATGTTTCCAGAGAATATTCTTCTCGCTGACCCCTTTGGCGCGTGCGGTGACGACATACTGTTTGCGTACCTCATCCAGAAATGAGTTTTTGGTCAGCATGGTCAGTGCGGCAAACCCGCCAACCACCGTTGCAAGCACGGGTAAGGTAATATGCCAAAGGTAGTCGGTCACTTTCTGATACCAGGGCAGGGAGTCAAAATTGGCGGAAACCAGGCCGCGCAGCGGGAACAGGTCGTAGTAGCTACCCCCGGCAAAAAAGACGATCAGCAAAATGGCAAACAGAAAGGCCGGTATGGCATAGCCAATAATAATAAATGCGCTGCTCCAGACATCAAATCGGCTGCCGTTATGAACCGCTTTGCGGATCCCAAGCGGTATCGACACCAGATAGATGATGAGCGTACTCCATAGACCCAGCGTAACGGAAACTGGCAGGCTGTCTTTGATAAGTGTCAGTACTGAGGCGCTACGAAACAAACTGTCGCCGAAATCGAAACGAATATAGTCCCAAAGCATTTTGAAATAGCGCTCATGAATGGGCTTATCGAACCCGTAACGCCGAGTGATTTCGGCGATGACTTCCGGGTCAAGACCCCGGCCGCCGCGATAATTACTGTCGCTAATGTTACCAACACCGGTTTGCGCGTGGCTGGCGCGAACGCCTTCACTGCCCGCACCAGGTAATGCCCCGCTTTGCCCGAACTCAATAGCGGCGACGGCCTGCTCAACTGGGCCGCCGGGGGCAATCTGCACGATAAAAAAATTGATCGTAATGATCGCCCAAAGCGTTGGGATCACCAGCAGCAGGCGTCGAATCAGATAAGCGCCCATTTATTCTCCCTGCCGTCTGGCAGCGGGCAGTTTCGCCGCTTTGTTGACGTCATACCACCAGTTGTCGAGGCCAATGGTATAAATTGGGCGAATAGCCGGATGCGAAAATTTATCCCACCAGGCGATACGATCCTCTGCCATAAACCACATCGGCAACATGTAGTAATTCCAGGTTAAAACCCTGTCCAGTGCCCGACCGAGTGGGATAAGTTTGGCTTTATTACCTTGCGCGGCAATGATTTGGCCAATCAGGTTATCGATTACCGGGCTTTGCACGCCGGGAGCGTTGTAGCTGGAGTCAATATAATCAGAAGCCCACAGAATTTGCAGGTCAGAACTCGGCCATGGCATCGCGCGATACAACCTTGGCATCATGTCATAGTCGCGACTGCGCAAGCGGTTGGTGATTTGCGAGTTATCAACCTGACGGATGTTCATCGTAATGCCTAAGCGTTGCAGGTTGTGTTGGAACGGCAACACCCACTGACTGTTGCTACCCGCCGGGAGCAACAGCTCAAAGCTCAGGGGTTTACCGCTGACGCTGTTTACGCGTTGCTGCCCCTTGAGTACCCATCCGGATTGTTCCAGTAAGGTATCAGCTTTCAACAAGTTCTCACGATCGTAGCCATCGCCTTTTGATTTTGGCGGCTGATAGATTTGGCTGAAGACCTCAGGAGGGAGATCTTTTTTCAAAGGGGCGAGAATCACCAGTTCATCTGCATCGGGGTATTTTGTAGCAGCATATTCGGTATTCTGAAAATAGCTGTTGGTCCGGCTCCAGGCGTTATAGAACAGTGCTTTATTCATCCATTCAAAATCAAAGGCCAGGGTGATGGCTTCCCGCACCCGTCGGTCACTGAACACCGGACGCTGAATATTAAATGCCAGCCAGCGCGTATCCTGGGCGGATTCATTTTTTTGTTCATCTTTAATGATGTAATGATTCGCGAAATTTTTCCCGGTATAACGCGTCGCCCAGTTTTTGGCATCGTTCTCAAGACGCAGGTCAAACGCCCCGGCCTTAAACGCCTCAAAAGCGACGTTATCATCCAGGTAGTAGTCGTAGCGGATAGTATCAAAGTTCCAGCGTCCGCGATTGACGGGCAGATTAGCGGCCCAATAATCTTTGACGCGCGAATAGACAATATACTGGCCCATTTTCCATTTCGTGATGCGATAAGGACCGCTGGCGAGCGGAGGTGAGGATAGGGGGTCGCTGAGCTTATGATCTTTCCAGTACTTCTCTGGCATCACGGGTAATGAAAACAGGCTGAGCATGTCCTCTTTACCCGGTTTGGCTAATTCAATGCGTACGGTTAATGGCGCGATGGCTTTTACCGTTGTTCCCTTGTAGACCAGACGAAACTGCGGCACGCCTTCGGTCATAAATTTGTGGAAGGTGAATGCGACATCGCTGGCAGTAATGGGAGAACCATCATGAAAACGCGCTCGTGGATTAATGGCGATTTCCACCCAGGAATAGTCGTCAGCATAGCGTGCGCTGTCGGCGATGAGTGGATAATAGCTGCCAGGTTCATCGTCAGAGGTAGTAAACAGCGTATCGTAGAGGGTTTCGGTACGCGCACCGGGGTTACCGCGCATTGCATAGCGGTTGAAGTTATCAAAAGTGCCGATGGCGGAGAGAGTGATTTGCCCGCCTTTGGGGGCCGCAGGGTTTACGTAATCAAAATGATTAAAGTTGAACGCGTACTTCGGTTCACCCAGTACGGCAAAAGCATAGCTTTCTTTGATGGACTGCGCCTCGGCGCTAAACCCGATGAGGGCGATAAACAGCAGCAATACGCGAGGGATCATTAAAAGCGATTTCCTTTTCCTGCCACAACCCGACAGGCATCATGCCTGAGAGATAAGAGATGCGGCGGCGAGTGAGAGTCTATGATTCGCATACTGCGATCACCACGTCGGCTTATTGGGCTGCGCCATCCAACGCACGAAATCAGCAAGCTTTAATGGTCGGCTAATCCAGTATCCCTGGAAAAAATGTACTCCACGCTCGCGCAGCCAACGGGCTTGCTCAGGTGTTTCAACCCCTTCAGCAACTGTCAGCATATTAAGACGTTTAGAGAGTGTCAACACGGCGTCCAGAACCGGAGAGGTCAGGGTTTCCGTCCCAATGGCGTTAATAAAGCCGCGATCGATTTTCAGGTAGTCAACGGTAAAGCGCTCCAGATAGATAAGTGCGCTATGACCTGTGCCAAAATCATCAATGGCAATTTCAAAACCTGCTGAATGCAACCATTCAAATAGCTCGATTGCCTTGTGTTGATGCAGCATATCCCGCTCGGTGATTTCCAGCACCAGTTGAAAAAAGTGTGCGGGAAGACAAGTGTACAGGCGTTGAATATCATCTTTAAACGTCTCGCCGTGTAAGTGCGTTGGCGCGATATTGATCCCCAGTTTTGCGCCCGCGGGCAATGCTTTTTGTAGCATCGGTGCGTCCTGGGCTATCAGCTTAAAGAGGTGCTGGGTTAGCGGCACAATCATTTTCTGTGATTCTGCGTAGTGAATAAAGGCATCCGGAGGGATCTCACCGGTGGTCGGGTGATGCCAGCGTAATAGTACCTCGACACCTTTCACCTCCAGCGTTTGCACCTCTACGACGGGCTGGTACACCACATAAAACTGATTGTGTTTGATGGCGTTAAGGATATCTTTCCCCGGGCGTAAACGGACGGCATAGATGTAGTACCAGAGAAGGAGGGCGGTCATGATCCCGGCCAAGCATCCGAGCATGATGGCGTATCCCACATCTTTATACGTCCACCGATCCGCGTAAAAACGCACCTCCAACGGGAATGTAGACAACCGTGCATTATAGGATGGGATGGCAGGGAGTTTGGACGCAGGGATTAATTGTTCGGAAAACGTGGTGATAGCCGTCTTCCTGACGATGAGTGCTACGCCGTTGAAATCATCTTGCCTGGCGTTATAGAGAAGATAGGGGGCCAGGTTAACATTCAGAGTGGCAAAAACGCCGCTGTTCTGTAATGAATGATTGCGATACCAAATGAGTATTGCCGGTTTATTCGGCATCATTGGCGTACCGGGCTGGAGATCCATATCGATATCTTTCGTCATGTCCAGAACGGGAACCAACTGCTGAAGAGGAGTATTCATTGGACCGGTTGCTGAAGAGCAGAAAGCGATACCGTCTTTTACCAGTAAAAAGGCCCGAACATTCAGGCTAAACGCAGCGCTGGAAGTGAGTTGAGCTGAAGCTTGCGAGCAGGTGTCTTTTACCAGAGGCTGTAGCGTGTTGGTGGTGGTTTCAAGGTCAACGAAGAAACTTTCTATATAACTTTGTATGTTAGACGTTAGCGTGTCGTACTTTGCGTTTCGTTGATGCCATGACATAAAAAACTGCAGTGAGCTGACGAGTAACGCGACGACTATCCCCGTTATAACGCAGGTGAGCAGGAGTTTACGTTCGGAAGAAGAGGAGCGTCTTAACATAGTTCCTTATGTTTACCTGAAGTAACCATTTGTCCTGTATGAATATAACCTGAAATGATTCATGTTGTGAGATTTTTCTTAGTCACAAAAGCAACGCAAAAAAAAGCACTGCCGTAGCAGTGCTTTTTTATATGTCTCATCAGGATAGCCAAGGGATAGCTGCCAAACGAAATTAACTGCGGCTCAGGACCCGGCGAGCTTCGTTGTAACGCTTTTTCCAGTAAGGTTCGTTCATGCTGGAAATGATAACGCCACTGCTGGTCGAGGCATGTACGAACTGGTTGTTGCCGATATAAATACCGACGTGTCGGCCAGTAGAGCCAGCACGGAACAGAACCAGATCGCCTGTGCGCAGATTAGTGCGCGAAACGGATTTACCCGTTTCCTGTTGTTCGTAGGTTGAGCGAGGAAGCTCTAAACCAAATTGCTCGCGAAACGTACGCTGTACGAAGCTTGAACAATCAATACCTTTTTTAGTGCTGCCGCCAAGGCGGTAACGCACGCCTTTCCAGTCAGCATACTGGTCCATAATACGTGATTTAACATCAATATTACGCACCATATTTTCAAATTCATCCTGAGAGGCTTGCAGTGAAGAGTTATCTCCATTGCCCACAGCATGCGTCTCAGAATGCATATTCCTGGCGGTGTTCGTTGTGCTACATGCAGAAAGCAGAACCGCAACTGCTATCGCGGGTATGCCCCGCAAGATATATCTCAAAATCGGTTGAGATTTGACCATTTTGTTTGTTTTCCCTTGAAGTCCTTAACGATAAATATCGTTATAAAAAATGCCAAACGTGACGAGACTAATTACCATCGCACGATGAGACAATTCTTTAAGGTCAAATCTGTGGCAGAACGCACAAATTTATTCGTAAAGAGAATAATTACCCTGCGAGGCAAAACGAGTTCGAGATTACCCGATCGCTCCGGTCATTGCGAGTGATTTTACGTGATTTCTTATAAGAAAAATTGATACAGAAAGTGAATAAACGGCATTGTATAAAATAAGAACAATCAGAGGAAAAAACAGGCAACTCATTCATTTGCAACATGAATAATGTGACAGGAGAATGACAATCAGAATGATGAAATATCGGCAAGCATCATCAGGGAATCAGAAGTATCCCTGATGATGTTAATTACTCTGTGTTATTTGTTTGAAAATTGTTTGTTTTTACCAGGCAGATAATTCACGAACAGCGTGACTAATCGGTCGCTTAATGGCGTCATTAACCACCAGGGAAGTCCAATCAAGACGACCATCATGGAACCGACCACGATATCGGTGAGCCAGTGAGCGCCAATCATTACGCGCGGGAAGGCAAAAACCACAGTGATAATAAGGCCGATTATGCCTGCGATTTTTCCGAAATAACGCAGCATAAATGCGGAAAAAATAAGCAGCATCATACCGTGGTCGCCGGGGAAACTGTCTCTGGACGCATCTTTGGTTGGAATATGCAGCAGCTCGCTGACACGATAAATATTATCCAGCATCAGAGTAGGGCTGGCCCGTTTAACGGGAATTAGCGCCTGACCCAATTGATTTAATACCACGGCGGTGAGCAGCATTACCAGGCCAATAGCCACAATGCGTCGGCGACCTTCCGACGCCTCTTTCAGCCAAAAGTGCAGCATCAATGCGCCCATTGCCAGCAATGAGCAGCCATCAAAGGCCCGATTATTGGTGATAGCAACAATCCATAAAAACAACGGGTTTTCCACCAGCTTCTGATTAAAGAAGCGGAAAACATCCGTATCCAGTGAGGACCAGACCCCATGCCCGGTTGGAATATACCAGGACAGAAATAGCGCCAGACCCGCAATATTAAGCAGGAGAATAAGAGGATATCGGGTTTTCATCGTCGTTTACCATTGCTATAAAACGAAGGCAACCTTACGCGCCACCATCTAAACGAAGTCTCAACAACGCGCCCTGTAACGCATTCCAGTCGGTCTCGGTATCGGAAATAAGTTCAATACGGCTATCCGGTGGCGCAACATTTTGCGTTTCAATATGCCAGTCATCTCCCTGGCGGTTAATGCGTACCAGTCCTTCTTTAATACGCATTACCCCCTTCACGCGCCCTACGGGGGCAAGGCGTGACCATTCCAGCAGGCCGATGGTATCGAAGACTGTGTCAGCGTCAAAAATCCAACCGCAGGCCTGATGGCCCTGTCCGCTGTTCAGGCTGCGCCGCCAGCGCTGTTGGGCAGGCAGACTCAATGCCGCCAGCCCCTTTTTATCGGCATGACTATGGGTATGCTCAGCGCTTGCAGGAAGCTCCGCCAGGTTTAGTCGGGGCAAGTCCAGTAGTTGACCGTCAATTTGCCCATGGTCGGCGTGAACTAACTGGCGATTGCCGCCGTAGAGTTGCCACCAGCTTTGCAGGGCATTTTCGCTTTCCGCTGTGGCGCGGTCGGCTTTGTTGGCCACTATGATATCCGCGGCGGCCAACTGGTCGCGGAAATTGTCATTGGCGACGCTTTTTTCATCCAGTAACAGCCGCGGGTCAAGAATACAGAGGGTCGCACGCAGATCGATCCACGGTTCGTAAACCGGTGCGGTGAGTAAATCCAAAATCTGTTTTGGGTGGCCGAGGCCAGTGGGTTCAATCAGCAGACGGTCAGGTTTTCCCTGACGTAGCAGCGTATTGAGGCCAACCTGCATCGGCAGACCGTTAACGCAGCACATACAGCCGCCGGGGATCTCTTTTAGCAGTGCGCCGCTGTCGGCCAGCAGCGCGCCATCGATGCCTACTTCGCCAAACTCATTGACCAGCACGGCCCACTTCTCTGCGGGATTTTTGTTCGCCAATAGATGAAGAATAGAGGTGGTTTTGCCACTGCCAAGGAAACCAGTGATGAGATTGGTTTTAGTCACATTTACTCCAGAATCATAAATAACCGTAATGGCATTTAACAATCCTGGCGAAAAACGGCGAAAAAGAGAAGGGGTGAGAGGACGAAGACGCACTTCGTCCGGTTTAATGGCAGAAATCGTTAATTATTTAACGTGGTAATGACAGCCTGATGTGCTCCGTATTGAGTAATACGTTGCCAGGCTTTTTCAATCGCTGCGACAAACTGCGGATTCTGGACGAGATCGGGAGCGAAAATTTCGCGCAGCGAAAGCAGGGCGCTGACACGTTCTGATTCAGTGCTCTGTTTAACCAGAGCGGTAATCTTCTCACTTAGCGGGTCACGAATATCAATTGCGGCGCCTGAGTCATCCACGCCGCTCACGTAACGCATCCAGCCGGCGACGCCGAGCGCCAGCAGCGGCCACTCGCTTTGACGTGCTAAATGTACGCGGATCCCTTCCAGCATTCGCTGGGGTAATTTCTGACTACCATCCATCGCGATTTGCCAGGTTTTATGCTTCAGCGCCGGGTTGGCAAAGCGCTCAAGCAGACTTAGTGCATATTGGTCCAAATCCACATCGGTAATTTGTAGTGTGGGGGCCTGTTCCTTGAGCATCAGCCGGTAAGCGGCTTCACGAAATGCGCGGTCCTGCATACATTCGCTAATATGCTGGAATCCGGCCAGATAGCCGAGATAAGCGAGAAATGAATGACTGCCGTTCAGCATCCGCAGTTTCATTTGTTCCCATGGCAAGACGTTTTCGACCATCTGCACACCCGCTGCTTCCCATTGTGGGCGGCCAGAGACAAAGTTGTCTTCAATCACCCACTGGATAAACGGTTCGCAGCTGATTGCGCAAGGATCGGCCACGCCCAGTTCGTGGGTAATTTCAGCCAGTGATGCTTCGGTAGCGGCAGGAACGATCCTGTCCACCATAGTGCCCGGAAAACTGACATGCGCCAGGATCCACTGCGCCAGTTCAGGTGAGCGTTTTTTCGCCATTCCCAGCACGGCGTTCTTTACTACGTGACCATTGTCCGGGATGTTATCGCAGGAGAGGACGGTAAACGGTTGCAGTCCACGTTCACGTCGACGGTGCAGTGCTTCAACAATAATTCCGGGCGCGGAGTGCGGTTCAGCCGGTGTCTGCAGATCGTGAATAATACGCGGATTAGAGAGATCCAGCGAACCTGTTGCCGGATCGATACAGTAGCCTTTTTCAGTAATGGTCAATGAGACAATCGCCACCTGAGGCTCGCAGAATTTTTCAATAATGGCTGTCAGCGAATCCAGCGTGGCGTTCAGACATTCGTTGACGGCGCCGATAACAATCGGCTGGTTGCCGTTAGCCCCTTTTTCTAACACCGTAAATAAATGATCCTGTTCGCGCAGCTGACGCATCAGCCGATCGCCGCTAAACAGGCTGATTTCGCAAATTCCCCAATCTCCGCCTTGCGCATTCAGCACCCTGTCGGTCAATAACGCCTGATGGGCGCGGTGAAAAGCACCGAAACCAAAATGCACAATCCGCGTTTTTAATTGCTGGCGGTCGTACTGCGGCATCATGACATTTTCCGCCAGTGGCGCTGAGGCAATAGTTTTCATTAAATACACCTGATTAACCATTAATTAACAATGCCAGTATAAAGTTATATGACAGCAAATTAAATTGGTGTGCCTCATTTATCAGGGGAATGTGAGCTGGATCAATCAATGACCGGCCATCTGTTGATCATCTATGGGATGCCTGTATGGTAGTCATCATTCAGTTAGCTTAATTTGGTATAACAACTTGTGAGGTGAAACAATGGAACAAACCTGGCGTTGGTACGGACCTAACGATCCAGTATCACTTGATGATGTGCGTCAGGCTGGCGCAACGGGTGTTGTGACCGCCTTGCACCATATTCCCAACGGTGAAGTGTGGCCGGTAGAAGAGATTCAAAAACGTCAGGCTATTCTGGCAGAAAAAGACCTGACCTGGTCGGTGGTGGAAAGTATTCCTGTTCACGAAGATATCAAAACACGTTCAGGTCAATATCAAACGTGGATTGCCAACTATCAACAGAGTATCCGTAATCTGGCGACCTGTGGCATCGATACCGTGTGCTATAACTTCATGCCGATCCTTGACTGGACGCGTACCGACCTCGAATATCAGCTGCCCGACGGCTCCAAAGCGCTGCGATTTGATCAGATTGCTTTTGCGGCCTTTGAACTGCACATTTTGCAACGCCCGGGAGCTGAAGCGGATTACACCGAAGAAGAACAACGTCAGGCGCTCGACTACTTCAATGCCATGAGCGATGCCGATATTGAAAAGCTGACCCGTAACATCATTGCCGGCCTGCCGGGTGCGGAGGAGGGTTATACGCTGGATCAGTTCCGTGCGCGCCTTGCCGAATATGACGGCATCAGCAAAGACGATCTGCGCGATAACATGGCGGTATTCCTGCGGGCGATTGTGCCAGTGGCAGAAGAAGTCGGCGTGCGCCTGGCCGTGCACCCTGACGATCCGCCGCGTCCGATCCTCGGCCTGCCGCGCATCGTTTCGACTATCGAAGATATGCAGTGGCTGAAAGAAACTGTCGACAGCATTAATAACGGTTTCACTATGTGTACCGGCTCTTACGGCGTACGCGCTGACAATGACCTGGTGAAAATGATCGAAACCTTTGGCGATCGCATCCACTTTACACACCTGCGCTCAACCTGCCGTGAAGAGAACCCAAAAACCTTCCACGAAGGTGCGCATCTGCAGGGCGATGTGGATATGGTATCGGTGGTGGCTGCCATCCTTAACGAAGAGCAGCGACGTAAAAAAGCGGGTGATTTGCGGCCTATCCCTATGCGTCCTGATCATGGACACCAGATGCTTGACGATCTGCACAAGAAAACCAATCCGGGCTACTCTGCGATCGGCCGCCTGAAAGGACTGGCGGAAGTTCGCGGCGTTGAGCTGGCGCTGAAACAAACGCAGTTCCGCGATCTGCTGTAAGGCTAACAACAGGGATTGTGCCACAGGTACAATCCCCGCTGTTTATCAAGGCTGTGTTAGCGCCAGCTCCAGCACCGACAACACCTTATTGATCTGCTGTATCTGCAACCCGCCAAACCCAAAAAACATTACTGCGTCTCTGTTTTCCTTACGCCACACTGCTTCTGACCCATTTTCTATATCCGGCAGCGTGTCAAAGCGGATCCCTGCCAGCAGGCAACGCTGCTGCAGCCTCGCTATCGTATCGGGGTGTCTGTCAATGCGTAAAGAGAGGTGCAGACCCGCCGTTGCGCCAGCGATTTTCCCTGCCGAAAACAGACTGGAAAGGCCATCGCGTAACAAGATAAGGCGCGCGGCGTAACTGCAGGCCAGTTTACTGATGTGCGTATAAAACACCTGATTTTGCATTAATTCGGCTAAGAATTGCTGTAATAACCACTGACTCCCGTTGTTGTTAAGCGCTTTCATATTCTGTACCGCCGGGAGCCGTTCATCTGGGCAAATGAGATAGCCAAGACGTGCCCCCGGTCCCAGCGTTTTAGAAAATGTTCCCATGTAGATAACCCGATTGTGATAATCCATGGCTTTCAGCGCAGGGAGGGGATTCTCGCCATAGGTAAACACAGCATCATAATCATCTTCAATGATATAAGCGCCGACGCGCTGCGCCCACGTCAATAACGACTGACGACGCTCCAGCGAAAGTACGCTTCCCATCGGATATTGATGAGCTGGGGTTACATAGCAAAGCTGGGTTTCCGCTTCGGGTAAATTATCTGTTTGCAGTCCGTGGTTATCTACCGCAATTGACGTAATATCTGCGCCATAATAATTAAACAGATGCCATGCGCCAGAATAACAAGGGGACTCGGTCACAACGTGGCACTTTTTTTGCTGACTGACAGCATGATGAATAATAAATATTTGACTAAGCAGTGACAATCCTTCCTGAATCCCGTTGGTAATAATGATGTTCTCTGCCCGGGTATTAATGCCGCGAGTTAAATTAAGGTATCTGACTAATTGCTCACGCAGTGAAAATAATCCGTTTGGTGAATGATATCGGGTAAATAATTGTTCTTTAAACACGCTCGGGGCATTATTCCATTTTCTCCAGCTTGCCCAGGGAAAAGCATTGGGGTCGGGGACGCCTATCCGGCAGTAGCATTCCCGCCCGGGTTCTGCGTAAACATCGGTAGAGACCCCGGCAGCTTTAGGTTTTACCGGTGGGGAGCCCTGAGTCACGGGCGCATGCACTGGGGTTACACGTACAGGCCTGGTGAATATCACCTCATAGCCAATGCCGTGTCGGCTCTTAATTAACCCAGCCGCCATCAGCTTGTCATAGGCCATCACTACCGTTATTTTAGCAACGTGCAATACCTGAGCCTGCTCGCGAATAGAGGGGAGTTTGTCTCCACAAAGCAAATCACCCTGCTGAATGGCCTGGAAATAAAATTGAAATATCTGCAGTTGCAGTGGAGTACGGCTTTCTCTATTGAGCGTCAGTGTTAGCATAAGAAATTCCTTATTTACAGATGGTCACTATATTACGAATTTCTGATCTTTACTATTTGACTCACCTCATAGAGTGGATGCTGTTCCTATAATCTGCTTTCGCTGTCTCTATTTTTGATTTTTATTATCCCTTAGCGTGTCGCTATTAAAAAATGGAGGCAAGCATGTCGTGGATAAGAAAAAGCGCACTGTGGTGTGTATTCGCCGGAGCGGTAGTCATGGCCCTGGCTATTTGGGGAGCGTGGCAAGGCGTTCATTACACCAGTACGACCGAGTTTTGTTTATCGTGTCACTCAATGCGTACGGCAGGAGAGGAGTATAAAACCAGCGTGCATTTTCGCAATGCTTCTGGCGTGCGTGCGGAGTGTAAGGATTGTCATATTCCACCTGGCATCGTCCCAACGTTGGTTCGTAAAACGCAGGCCTTAAACGATCTCTACCACACCTTTATTTCCCCTTCGATTGATACCCCAGAAAAATTTACCGCAAAACGGGCGGAGCTGGCCCAGAGGGAATGGGCACGCATGAGCGCGAATAATTCAGCGGCGTGTCAATCTTGCCACAGCTACGAGGCGATGGATCACGGCAAGCAATCAGCCAATGCGGCGGCGCAAATGACCGCGGCGGCGGCAAAAAACAGTAACTGTATCGATTGCCACAAAGGCATTGCTCATCACAAACCCGATATGAGCAGCGGTTTTCGCGATCGCTATAAGCAGCTACAGCATCAGGGGGCGTCGTTGTCACAGGTGAGCACGCTGTTCTCGCTAAGCGAAAAAGCCCTGACGGCTACGGCAGGGAGCGCGGCAGGTAAAGCGCTTTTGTTTCCTGCCACCGAGGTCAAGGTGCTGCAAAAAGAGGGCAACAACCTACAACTTGAAGTAACAGGTTGGCGTGAAAGTAAAGGGCGTGGGCGGGTGATTACCCAGTATATGGGGAAGCGCGTTTTCTCCGCTGTGCTCGATGACGCCCTGATGGCTAACGTAAACGTGCTGCAAACTCAGGTCGATCCTGACTCACATCAGCAATGGCAACAAGTGAGCGTCACCGCCTGGACCTCCGCGCAGGACTTTATCAACACGCTGGATCCCATCTGGGAATACTCGGATCAAATGCTGCAATCCACTTGTAGCGCCTGTCACAGCACGCCCCCAACCACACGCTATACCGCCAACGGCTGGATCGCCGGATTGAAAGCGATGTCGACCTACTACCGGCTTAACCCGGTGGAAGAACGCACGTTGTTGAAATATCTCCAGACCCACGCCAGCGATGTGTCCGACCCTAATAACAATTAAGGATAATGTATGGATATTCATGACGTTAATTCGTCCCGCCGCCGTTTTCTGAGCGGTATGCTGGCGGTAGGTGTTGCCAGCGCACTGGCGCCCAATCCGCTGATATCAAAAGTGTGGGCCGCGGGAGAAAACCCCGAGCAGTGGATCCAGTCCGGTTCACATTATGGTGCTTTTGAAGCCAAAGTGGTCAACGGCGAATGGACAGAAACACGCCCGTTCAAACATGACAAATGGCCCTGCGATATGCTAAACGCGGTGCGCGAGGTGGTCTATAACCCTTCGCGGGTACGCTACCCGATGGTGCGTCTGGACTGGCTGCGCAAGCGGGAAAAGTCTGACCGCAGCCAGCGCGGAGATAACCATTTTGTACGGGTGAGCTGGAGTCGGGCGCTGGATCTGTTTTACGAAGAGCTGGAGCGGGTGCAAAAAACCTACGGCTCATCGGGCCTATTTACCGGGCTTGCCGACTGGCAAATGGTGGGCAAATACCATAAAGCGGGCGGGGCAATGGACCGGGCACTTGGTCTGCATGGTAGCTATGTGACAACTGTCGGTGACTACTCTGCGGCAGCGGCACAGGTTATTTTGCCGCATGTGATGGGGTCGCTGGAGGTTTATGAGCAGCAAACGTCACTGCCGCTGGTTATTCAGAGCAGTAATACCATTGTGCTGTGGGGCTGCGATCCGATCAAGAATCTACAGATCGAGTTTTTGGTTCCCGATCACGACGCGTTTGGCTATTGGCAGCAGATTAAAGAAGCGGTTGCGCAGGGTAAGCTGCGCGTTGTCAGCGTTGATCCGGTGCGTAGCAAGTCGCAAAACTATCTTGGCTGTGAACAACTGGCGTTGCGACCACAAACGGATGTCGCGTTAATGCTGGCGCTGGCGCATACCCTGTATGAAGAAAAACTGTATGACACGGCATTCATTAACGATTACACCGTGGGTTTTGAACAGTTTTTGCCCTATCTGCTTGGGGAGAGTGACAAGCAGCCGAAAAATGCCGAATGGGCGGCCGAAATCTGTGGTCTGACGACGGAGCAGATTCGTGACTTCGCCCGCCTGCTGGTCAAGGGACGGACACAGTTTATGGGGGGCTGGTGCGTACAGCGTATGCATCATGGCGAGCAGTATCCGTGGATGCTGGTGGTACTGGCCAGCATGGTTGGACAAATTGGCTTGCCGGGCGGCGGGGTCGGATTTGGCTGGCACTATAACGGCGGTGGGACGGTGACATCGACCGGGCCAGTGCTCACCGGGCTGGGGAGTATTAATAATCCGCCGGAGGCGAAGTACAAAGCGGATTTTCGCGGTGCTTCTGAGCATATTCCCACCTCGCGTATCGTTGATTGCCTGCTTGCGCCAGGCAACAAGATTGCCTTCAACGGTGAGACGTTAACGTATCCTGACATCAAAATGGCGATCTACAGTGCGGCCAATCCCTTCCATGCGCAGCAGGACAGGAACCGCATGATCGACGCGTGGAAAAAGCTGGAAACCGTGGTGGTGTTAGATCACCAATGGACCGCGTCGTGCCGTTTTGCCGATATCGTCCTGCCTGTGACCACCCGCTTTGAACGTAACGATATTGAGCAGTTTGGTACGCATTCGAATAAAGGGTTGATGGCGCTGCATCAGATTGTTAAACCGCAATACGAAGCGCGGCATGACTTTGATATCTTTGCCGGGTTGTGTAAGCGCTTTGATAAGGAAACGGTGTACCGTGAAAACCGGGATGAAATGCAGTGGATACAGGCGCTTTATGACGAAGGCGTGAAGATGGGGGCGTCGCTCGGCGTCACCTTACCGGACTTCACTACATTCTGGCAGGGGGAAGGCTACATTGAGTATCCGGCGGGGCAACCGTGGGTGCGTCACGGTGAGTTTCGCGACCAGCCTGATCTTAATCCGTTGGGAACGCCGTCTGGTTTGATTGAAATCTACAGCAAAACCATCGCAGGCTTCTCCTACAAGGACTGTCCGGGGCATCCGGTGTGGATGGAGCCATTTGAGCGTACCTATAGCGGCAAAACAGATAAATACCCGCTGCATCTGCAATCCTGCCACCCGGATAAACGTCTGCACTCCCAGTTGTGCTCCAGCGAGGCGTTTCGCAACACCTACGCGGTTGCCGGGAGAGAGCCGCTTTACATCAGCGAACAGGACGCCGCCGCGCGTGGTTTAAAAGCCGGTGATATCGCCCGTGTCTTTAACGCTCGTGGCCAGGTGTTGGCTGGTGTGGTGGTCAGTCCGGATTTTACCCCAGGCGTGATCCGCATTCATGAAGGGGCGTGGTACTCCCCGCAGGAAGGGGGGAAAGCCGGAACGTTATGCACCTATGGTGATCCGAACGTACTGAGCGCGGATATGGGTACTTCGCAACTGGCTCAGGGGCCGTCGGCGCATACCGTGCTGGTGGAGGTCGAACGTTATCAGCAGAAAGCTCCGCAGGTGACGGCATTTGGTGGACCGCAGACGGTGCAAGAGGAGGGGGCAAGTGCAGCATAATCAAATTCATCTACAACGTGCGGCGATCTACCAATGGTTTTCACAATTGTTATTTCGTGAGCTGGACGAAAAACAGCTCACCAGTCTGGAAAGCGGCGAGCATCGGGCGTGGATTGCATCACTGGCGGCGATCCCCGGATTGTCTGCCGAGGTAAAACAATTTGAGCGTAGCCTGGCTCGGGCTTTGCGGCGGGACTCCCGACAGTTGGAACTGGCTGCAGATTTTGCCTCGCTGTTTCTGCTGGCACCGCCTGCGAGTGTTTCTCCCTACGCAGGACACTATCCGCACACGACAGCTGCAGCAGAACGCCGGCAAATGAATGTTCTGTTGGTCGAACAAGGGCTGGCGGCGCGGGAAAATGAACCTTCCGATCATATTGCCGTACAACTGGCATTGATGGCGAGGATGGTTGCTAAAGAGGAGCCGTTCTCAACACAGTATTACTTTTTACATCATCATATTCTGTGCTGGGCACCGTTATTTCGCGACGCTTGTCTGGTGCGGGATAACGAGGGGTTTTATCCTCAGGCGGTTAATCTGATAGTGCGTTTTATGCGCGAGGATGAACAGTATCTGGAAACGCTGTTGATGGATGATTTTTATTTCAGCAGTCAGTGCTGAAAATGACAAAGGGACAGCCTGCGCTGTCCCTTGTCGTCGATGAGCGGCAGAAAATTAATCCGCGCGACCCATATAGCGACGTTCTTCGATATGAATTCGGATTTTCTCACCCGCACTCAGATACTCAGGAACAAGAATAACCAGACCGGTGCTCAGGGTCGCCGGTTTGTTACGCGCACTTGCTGAGGCGCCTTTAATGCCCGGTGCCGTTTCAACGATCTCCAGGTCTACCGTTTGCGGCAGTTCAAGCGCCAACAACTGGCCGTCCCAGGTCAGTACCTGCATATCTGGCATTCCACCTTCCGGCATGAACAGCAGCTCTTCTTCAATCTGGTCTTTGGTGAAGGTATACGGGGTATAGTCTTCTTTATCCATAAAGACGTATTCGTTGCCATCGACGTAGGAGAAATCAACGCCACGACGGCTCAGGGTGACGGTATCAACAATATCATCGCCTTTGAAGCGCTCTTCAACTTTCAGACCGGTACGAACATCAGAAAAACGCATTTTGTACAGCGTTGCAGCGCCGCGTGCGGTGGGTGACTGAATGTCAATATCTTTTACAATCAACAGTTTGCCGTTGTAATTCAGTACCATACCTTTTTTAATTTCGTTCGCTCTTGGCATCGAAAAAATCCTGTAATGAGGGGTGTCTAAAATATCGCGTAAAACTACTCGCGCTGGGGCATTCAGGCAAGCGGAATTCATGCTTTTGCTGGTGCAAAAAAGGTGTTACTGTGCGCTTCCCGCACAATCCGATGGTTTACGCTTAAGAGAGTACTTGTATGGAATGCCGTCCGGATTGTGGTGCATGCTGCACCGCACCTTCAATCTCCAGCCCCATCCCCGGCATGCCACAAGGCAAGCCCGCTAATACGCCATGTGTTCAGCTTGATGAATCCCTGCGCTGTAAAATTTTTGGCTCGCCGCTGCGACCAAAAGTGTGCGCCGGTTTACAGCCCAGTGCGGAAATGTGCGGACAGACGACGCACCAGGCCATGGTGTATCTTATTGAGCTCGAAACACTGACCGCGCCTTAAACATCTTTTATGCGCGCCAGGCACACGACGGTGGCGACTATCATCACCAGCGCAAACCAGAACACTGCGTGATAGTTCCAGATTTCTGCGGCAATACCCGCCAGCGAACCGGCAATAATCCAGCCCACGCGAATAGTATTCGTATAAAGGGTCGTGGCTGAACCCGCCTGTCCCGGCATCAGGTCCTGGAAATAGAGCATGCCAATCCCGCCGAGAATACCGATGTAAATTGCGTTCAGCAGCTGTAAGCCAAGCAATATCGCGGGAGAGTGAGCCAACAACATACCGGCATAAAAGAAAAATCCAGCGACGACGGCAATTCGCATCAACAGGCGTTTACCTAAACGCTTAGCGAAGTATCCGGCAATCAGCATGGTTGGGATCTCCAGTCCTGCGGCGGTTCCCATCATGATGCCCGCCAGTTTTTCCGGCAGATGCAGTTCGTTGATAATAAACAGTGGCATATTAATGATATAGAGACTATTGGTTCCCCACATTAATGTGCATATAACAAACAACAGCAGTGTATCGCGTCGATTGCGCCTTGGGGCCTCCACCGCGCCTGTCGCGAGCGGCACGTTTTTACTCATTGAGGGTAAGAACAACCAGACCATTATGCCGCAGACAATAAATGCCACTGCCGCACTGAGGTACATGACCGTAAAGCTGAACCCCATGGCCAGCGCGTAGGCCAGCGGCGGGCCAATCACCCAGGCCAGCGAAACCTGCGCACGTAATATTGAACTGAACATGACGGCTTCCCGTCCCGTACGGTCGGCATGCTCGCGAGCGAGGGCAAACATTTGCGGGTTGGCGGTCGAACCAAAGCTGCTGAGGAATACCCCGACAAACAACAAGATAAAATAGTTACGGTTCCAGGCGAAAAGCACGCAGGCCAGCATCCCCAGCACGCAGCAAAATACGATCAAGTTTTTGCGATCGCCCTTTTTATCTGAACGTCCGGCCAGAAACTGACTCACCAAAATGCCGATTACGGCGCTACCGGTAAAAAAGAACCCGACCATGCCGGGACGGGCATGGACTTCATCCGTCAGAAAAAGACTAAGCGTTGGCGTCTGCAACGCACCGGCGATACCCGTCAGAAATGCGACAAGCAGGAACGCCGCAGACGTTAAATCAAACGCCCGGGGTGAGGCGGCTACGGGGGTGTTATGCATGTTTTGATATCAATGATGTGAAGAGACGCGGAGTTTACGCTGCTTGTCAGAAAATAAACAGGGAGCCAAATCAAAATCGGCATTAAAAATCAAAATAGCATTTCAGTCAGAGAATGCAGTTTGCTGACGTAGCTGAATTTGACAAGCTGACGCCGTTTTTGCGTCAGCAATTTGATCTCTGGCGAAGAGAAAATGTGCGTTATCTCTAAATTCAGCAAGTAATTTGTTAACTTTACTTGTGTGCTGCAGAAAAAAGAGCAAGACTTCTTGAAACGTTTCAGCGTCATCTCGCCATAACTGATGGAGTCAGGTGACGCCATTTTTCTCATGTTGGCTGAATCGTTTCAATTCAGCGGGAGAGGAGAACCATGTTCCAGTTATCTGTTCAGGATATTCACCCGGGCGAACAGGCCGGGAATAAAGAAGAGGCTATTCGCCAGGTTGCCGCAGCCTTAGTGCAGGCGGGTAACGTCGCGGAAGGCTACGTCAATGGCATGCTGGCGCGTGAACAACAGACGTCCACGTTCCTCGGCAACGGTATTGCTATTCCTCACGGTACGACGGACACGCGCGATCAAGTGTTGAAAACCGGCGTGCAGGTGTTTCAGTTTCCGCAGGGTGTGACCTGGGGAGAGGGGCAGGTTGCATATGTGGCGATCGGTATTGCCGCCAGCTCGGATGAGCACCTCGGTTTGCTGCGTCAGCTGACGCACGTACTGAGTGATGACTCCGTCGCTGAACAGCTGAAATCTGCGACCACGGCGGAAGAGCTGCGCGCGTTGCTGATGGGTGAAAAGCAAAGCGAACAGCTAAAGCTTGATAACGAAACGCTGTCGCTGGACGTCGTTGCCAACTCGCTGGTAACGCTGCAAGCGCTCAACGCGGCGCGGCTGAAAGAGGTCGGTGCGGTTGACACCGCCTTTGTCGCCAGAGCGATAAATGAGCATCCGATGAATCTCGGCCAGGGTATCTGGCTGAATGACTGTGCTGAAGGTAACGTGCGTAGCGCCGTTGCGGTCAGCCGCGTAGCGACAGCGTTTGATGTACAAGGTGAAGCTGCGGCCCTGCTGGTGACTGTCGCCATGAATGACGATCAACCGGTTGCGGTGCTGAAGCGTCTTGGCGATCTGCTGCTGAATAATAAAGCTGACCGTTTGTTGAAAGCCGATGCGGCAACGTTGCTGGCGCTGCTGACCAGCGATGACGCCTTAACTGATGATGTACTGAGCGCCGAATTTATTGTGCGCAATGAGCATGGCTTACACGCCCGTCCGGGCACCATGCTGGTGAATACGATCAAACAATTTAACAGTGAAATTACCGTGACAAATCTTGATGGAACCGGCAAACCGGCGAATGGACGCAGTCTGATGAAAGTTGTGGCATTAGGCGTGAAGAAAGGACATCACCTGCGCTTTACCGCCCAGGGCGAGGATGCTGAACAGGCGCTGAAAGCGATTGGCGAAGCCATCGCGGCAGGTCTTGGGGAGGGCGCGTAATGAGCAGACGTGTTGCTACTATCACCCTCAACCCGGCATACGACCTGGTGGGTTTCTGCCCGGAAATTGAACGCGGTGAAGTGAACCTGGTTAAAACAACCGGTCTGCACGCGGCAGGGAAAGGGATTAACGTCGCTAAAGTTCTGAAAGATTTAGGTATTGATGTCACGGTAGGCGGTTTCCTGGGTAAAGACAACCAGGATGGTTTCCAGCAGTTGTTTAGCGAGCTGGGCATTGCCAACCGTTTTCAGGTTGTACAAGGGCGTACCCGTATCAACGTCAAGCTGACCGAAAAAGACGGCGAAGTGACCGATTTCAATTTCTCCGGCTTTGACGTCACCCCGGCTGACTGGGAACGGTTTGTGAATGACTCCCTGAGCTGGCTGGGCCAGTTCGACATGGTGTGCGTCAGCGGCAGTTTGCCGACTGGCGTGAGCCCGGAAGCCTTCACCGACTGGATGACTCGCCTGCGCAGTCAGTGTCCTTGCATTATCTTTGATAGTAGTCGTGAAGCGCTGGTGGCGGGTCTGAAAGCAGCACCGTGGCTGGTGAAACCAAACCGTCGGGAGCTGGAAATCTGGGCGGGCCGTAAGCTACCGGAAATGAAAGATGTGATTGAAGCGGCGCATGCGCTGCGCGAGCAGGGGATTGCTCACGTGGTGATTTCACTTGGCGCAGAAGGTGCGCTGTGGGTTAACGCTTCAGGTGAATGGATTGCTAAACCACCGTCAGTTGACGTGGTTAGCACCGTAGGCGCGGGCGATTCAATGGTTGGCGGTCTGATTTACGGGCTGCTGATGCGTGAGTCCAGCGAACATACCCTGCGTCTGGCGACAGCTGTTGCCGCCCTGGCGGTAAGCCAAAGCAATGTGGGCATTACCGATCGTCCTCAGTTGGCCGCAATGATGGCGCGTGTCGACTTAAAACCGTTTAACTGACAGCAGGAGAGGCATAATGAAAACGCTGCTGATTATTGACGCTAATCTCGGCCAGGCTCGCGCTTACATGGCGAAAACCCTGCTTGGAGCGGCGGCGCAGAAAGCACATCTTGAAATTATTGATAATCCGAATGATGCAGAACTGGCAATTGTTCTGGGCGACACGCTTCCTGCCGACAGTTCGCTGAACGGCAAAAAAGTCTGGCTGGGCGATATAGGTCGTGCAGTTGCGCATCCTGAACTGTTCCTCAGCGAAGCAAAAGGTCATGCAAAACCATACAGCGCTCCGGTTGCAACAGCGCCTGTGACCAGTAGTGGTCCAAAACGCGTTGTGGCGGTGACGGCTTGTCCGACCGGCGTTGCGCATACGTTTATGGCTGCTGAAGCTATTGAAACAGAAGCGAAAAAACGTGGCTGGTGGGTGAAGGTTGAAACCCGTGGTTCTGTTGGCGCAGGCAATGCTATTACGCCGGAAGAGGTGGCTCAGGCGGACCTGGTGATTGTGGCGGCTGACATTGAAGTTGATCTGGCGAAGTTTGCCGGGAAACCAATGTACCGTACGTCTACTGGTCTTGCACTGAAGAAAACCAAGCAGGAGCTGGACAAAGCGCTGGAAGAAGCAACGCCGTATCAGCCAACCGGCAAAGCGCAGACTTCAGCAACCGAAGGTAAGAAAGAGAGTGCGGGTGCATATCGTCACCTGCTGACGGGCGTGTCCTATATGCTGCCGATGGTGGTTGCTGGCGGTCTGTGTATTGCACTCTCATTCGCTTTTGGCATTGAAGCATTTAAAGAGCAGGGTACGCTGGCGGCGGCGTTGATGCAGATTGGCGGTGGTTCAGCCTTTGCGTTGATGGTGCCGGTTCTGGCGGGTTATATCGCGTTTTCCATCGCTGACCGTCCGGGTCTGACGCCGGGTCTTATCGGCGGTATGCTGGCGGTGAGTACGGGGTCCGGCTTTATTGGCGGGATTATTGCCGGTTTCCTTGCGGGTTATGTGGCAAAACTCATCAGTACGAAGCTGAAACTCCCACAGAGTATGGAAGCGCTGAAGCCGATCCTGATCATTCCGCTGCTTTCAAGTCTGGTGGTGGGCCTGGCCATGATCTACCTGATCGGTAAACCAGTAGCCGGTATTCTGGAAGGTCTGACCCACTGGCTGCAAACCATGGGCACAGCGAATGCGGTACTGCTTGGGGCAATTCTTGGCGGCATGATGTGTACCGACATGGGCGGTCCGGTTAACAAAGCGGCGTATGCTTTCGGTGTGGGTCTGCTCAGTACGCAAACCTATGCGCCGATGGCTGCCATCATGGCGGCAGGTATGGTGCCTCCGTTGGCGCTGGGTCTGGCAACGCTGGTTGCGCGTCGTAAGTTCGACAAAGCGCAGCAGGAAGGCGGTAAAGCAGCGCTGGTGCTGGGCCTGTGCTTTATCACCGAAGGGGCTATCCCATTCGCTGCCCGTGACCCGATGCGTGTTCTGCCTTGCTGTATCGTGGGCGGCGCGATTACCGGTGCTATCTCGATGGCGGTAGGTGCGAAGCTGATGGCACCGCACGGTGGTCTGTTCGTGCTGTTGATTCCTGGCGCAATTACACCGGTACTGGGATACCTGCTGGCCATTATCGCCGGTACGCTGGTAGCCGGGCTTTCCTACGCGGTACTGAAACGCCCGGAAGCAGAGGTTGTGGCAAAAGCGGCATGATTGAATGCTGATATCGGGGGCAGAGATTTCTCTGCCCCTTTTTTTTATCTATTAACCGCCGCCCGGAGAGGTGTAAAACGGTTCAGGCAATCATTGGCGCGATGATAAAACCAAAGGCAACGCCTGCGATGATCCCACCCAGTCCTGGCAGCATAAACGGATGGTTTAAGACATACTTACCCACGCGCGTTGTCCCGGTGGTGTCGAACTCCATTGCTGCCAGCGAAGTGGGATACGTGGGTAGAACAAATACCCCGGTTACTGCCACATAGGAAGCCAGAATCGCCCAGGTGGGTACACCGAGCGCAACGGCAAGCGGGATAATCAGCGGCGTGGTGGCTCCCTGCGAATAGAGAAGCGCGCAGGTACCAAACAGCACCAGAGCCAATAGCATCGGATAAGCCCGTAGAATGTCGCCCGCGATATCCTTTATCCCTGTTAAGTGGGCGTCAATGAAGGTTGTGCCCAGCGTAACAATCCCCAGAATCACCGCCAACGAACTCATTCCCGCACGGAACGTGGATGTCAGGACAATGGCGTCAGTTGATGTTTTGCATAACACCACCATCAGACACGCGGCAGCCAGCATGCAGATAATGATAATGTCCCTTGTATTCATTGGGTTACCTGCATCGAATCCAGGGCGTAGTTGAGGGCATGCGGCAAGAATAACGATGACGACCGTTGCCAACATAAACAGGGCTACTGACAGTCTGGCACCCGGCGTAGTGCTGTTTTGCCCTTCGTATTTACGCACCAACCCTTTTTGCAGACGTTCCAGATAGACTTCATCATCCTGTAGTTCACATC
The DNA here is from genome assembly GCF_041320245.1 of Citrobacter meridianamericanus. Taxonomy (NCBI): domain Bacteria; kingdom Pseudomonadati; phylum Pseudomonadota; class Gammaproteobacteria; order Enterobacterales; family Enterobacteriaceae; genus Citrobacter; species Citrobacter meridianamericanus. Next base: position 1,926,221 of record NZ_CP101036.1, read on the forward strand.
CCTGACGGGAAGCGATAAACGCTGCGACCATCGCGGCGACAAACGAGGCTGGCAGACACACCGCCATGACCTGGATAAAGCTGATACCGTTGCCTTCCATTATGGTCAGCATAGCCGCCATTGCGGCACTGATCGGCGAGCCGGATATTGCCACCTGAGAGGCCACGACGGATCCTGCGAGGGTACGAGAAGGGCGGATACCTGATTCTTTGGCAACTTCGGCAATCACCGGTAAAGTGGAAAAGACAATGAATCCTGTTCCCGCCATAATGGTCATTGACCAGGTGATAATTGGCGCAATTATATTGATATATTTAGGGTTGCGACGCATAAAATTGCCGGCGACACGAACCAGATAATCCATACCACCGGCGGCTTGTAGTGCAGAGGCAGCCACTACCACCGTCATAATAATGAGAATCACGTCAACGGGTGGCGAACCAATTTGTAACCCAAATCCCAGTGTTAAAATAGCCAGCCCCAATCCACCACATAAACCAATACCAATACCGCCGAGGCGGATACCAAAAAATATTGCGCCCAACACTACGATAATTTCCAGCCAAATCATAATGGCCTCCGCCAGAGAGTGATTCGTTATTAATGTGAGTGTTTATTTGATGCGATAATTAACCTGAATTTTATTTTCATTGCGCTAAAAGATGATTTTTTCCAACGCGTTTCTCGTACCATTTAATACCGGCGCGAACCAACGAACCGGTTGAATCAATATATTTTTCGGGTGACATTTTGACTGCCTCAGCAAGAATGACGGGAACTTCAGTACATCCCAGCACGATGACCTGTGCGCCGCGTGAGAAGAGTGCTTCTGCCTGTTCATTCATCAGCGTTTGCGCCCGCTTAACCTCACCGGCTTTTAAGCAATAGATACTTTCCATCACCTTTTCCTGACTGGCCGAGTCAGGGCTGACGCAGGTTAACCCAAGAGATTCTATGCCCTTTTGATAGAGACCCATGTACAATGTGGCGTTGGTAGCGAGTAATCCGATACGCGATTTTCCACAGTTCCTGACCTCGTTGATAGTCGTTTCAACAATGCTCAGCAGCTCTGTGTGACAGCACTTTTTTAATTCGTCAAACCAAAAGTGGGCGGTATTACAGGGGATCACAATACATTCGGCACCAGCATCTTCAAGTTTATGCATATAATCGCGCATTGCCGGGAGTGGGGAATTACCATGATGCATTAACGCGTCGGTTCGGTCAGGAATATCTGGAATAGAGGAAATAATTAATGGGATATGTTCCTGGTCACGTTGTGCTACGGTAAAGGTGACAAACTTATTAAACAGATCGACGGTTGCAGCTGGTCCCATACCACCCAGTACGCCAATTAAACCTTTCACGATATATACCTCGACTGACCGATAATTAATATTCAGATCTGGATTGTGTCTGCTGATCATGTTTAACAGCAGTGAGACGCGAGGAGAAATGCAATAATGTTGGGTTCAATGCAAAAACTGCATAGCTGCGGTTTCTTTTGCATTCTCGGTAGGCCAGTATTTAGCCAGAGACCTGACGTTCCAGCGCGGCTAAGCGGTCGTAGCCGTTGAGCAAAGGAACCTGTTAATGTTAAAAACGAACGTTTGATGCAAAAAACAAATCATCAGGTGTTGATGATGAATATCATCTGCGGAAATATTCAGGCATGATGTTTCAGGTTAATCGGCATATTTCAAAATCCGTGTGATACGCATGAAAAATATTGAGACAAAATGGTTATATGACTTTCTGACGCTGGAAGCGTGCCGTCATTTTTCCCAGGCGGCTGAGGAACGCAACATTTCCCAACCAGCATTTAGCCGACGGATCAAAGCACTCGAATCCGCCGTAGGCGTGTTACTTTTTGATCGTACAACGAGCCCCCTGCAACTCACGGAGGAGGGCAAGCTATTCCATTCGCAAACCCGTAGCCTGCTGCAACAGCTGGAATGTAATCTGGATGAGCTAAGTGGCCACAACTTGCTTGGGGTACCCAATATTAAAATTGCGGCGGCACATTCTCTGTCGCTGACGATGTTGCCCAGATTAGTGCACGCAATGGCAGCCTGGGGTGAGGAATTTGTCTGGCACGTCGAAGCTATCGATGTTGTTCAGGCGGTGAATACTCTGCGCGAGGGGAAAAGTGATTTTATTATCTCTTTTCGGGATGAAGACTTAATGCAGTCACCATTCTGCGGCTTGAAGGTTTTTGAGTCTGAGCTGTATCCCGTCTGTGCGGCTGGTGCGCAGGGAAAACCGTTGTTTGATCTCTATCAGCCGCAGGCGCCAATTCTGAACTATACCAGCACATCCTACATGGGGAGACTGGTAAACCGCCATTTGGCAGAAGTAGGCGGTATTTCAGCACGAACGCTGTTTATGTCTTCGATGAGTGAGTTATTGAAAAATATGGCCTTGGATGGGCATGGTATCGCCTGGTTACCTGCGTGGACTATCGTAAACGAACTGCGCGATAAGCGGCTGGTTTGCCTGCAGACACCGGAACTGATGGTGCCTATTCAGGCCTATATTTACCGGATGGACACTCGCCTGAATAAAACGGCTGAGCACTTTTGGCGGATTTTGTACAACCATATGCCAGAGGATCTGGTTTCGCTTAGTTGATACGCGCCAGTTCCTCTGGCGTGTCTGAAAATCTCCGGTTATGACCAAGGATACCTTTTAATTTGATCAATTTGTGTACTACCTCTCATTTCCTCTCTCCCTGATAAACTGTATCTATAAAAAATTGTGATTCTGTTCATATCTATCGACTTTATAGCTTGTGGATAGATTTACTTTGTCAAAAACACGCTTACTATGAACATGTGTTTGATGATGAACATGTGCTCTAATAACCTGATGTGTGGCGTTGGTTATTTTTAACGAACTCATTTGTGGCAAGTTAATTGCCAGGGGACGTGCTATGCGTGAAAAGGAATACATCGTAACGATTGGCTCAGCCAATATGGATGTTGCTGGGTATTCGCATGCTTCACTAAATTATGCGGATTCTAACCCAGGTAAAATTAAATTCACCCCCGGCGGCGTAGGACGCAATATTGCTCATAATCTCGCGCTGCTGGGTAAAAATTCGTGGTTGCTAACAGCGGTTGGTAACGATTTTTATGGTCAATCATTGTTGGCACAAACCAATCAATCTGGAGTACATGTTGATAAGTGTCTTATCGTTCCCGGAGAAAATACATCAAGTTATTTATCGTTGCTTGATAACACCGGTGAAATGTTAGTTGCTATTAATGATATGAGTATTACAGAACATATTTCAGCAGAATTTTTATCGCAGCATTTTGATTTTATTCGGCAGGCAAAAGTCATTATCGCCGATTGCAATATCAATGAAGACGCTCTGGCATGGGTACTGGAAAATGCCGGAGATGTTCCGGTGTTTGTTGACCCGGTATCGGCCTGGAAGTGTGTGAAAATTCGCAGGCGTCTTGCAAAAATTCACACCCTCAAACCAAATCGCCTTGAAGCCGAAACGCTTAGCGGTATTGCGCTTTCCGGGCGCGATGACGTTGGAAAAGTCGCTGCGTGGTTTCATGATCGTGGCTTAAACCGGCTGGTGCTTAGCATGGGGGGCGACGGTGTTTATTACAGCGATATTACGGGGAGTTGCGGTTGGTCGCTCCCCATTAAAACTCGCGTCATTAATGTTACAGGGGCTGGCGATGCGATGATGGCTGGACTGGCTTCCTGCTGGGTAGATGGTATGCCCTTTATTGATTCGGTCCGATTTGCGCAGGCGTGTTCATCAATGGCATTAGCCTGTGAATATACCAATAACCCTGATTTGTCTGTTGCGAATGTTAGCTTAATAGTGGAGAACACAGAATGTCTGAATTAACTCTTTCCTCTGAATTATTACAAATATCACCAGAAGTTCAGCAAGCATTAAACAGTAAAAAACCGATTGTTGCGCTTGAATCAACCATTATTTCTCATGGTATGCCATTTCCGCAGAATGCTCAGACAGCGATTGAAGTAGAAGAAACTATTCGTAAGCACGGCGCTGTTCCTGCGACCATTGCCATTATCGGCGGAATAATGAAAGTAGGTTTAAGTAAAGATGAAATTGAGTTGCTTGGACGAGAAGGACATAATGTTACTAAAGTCAGCCGTCGTGATTTGCCATTTGTGGTCGCGGCAGGGAAAAATGGTGCCACCACCGTTGCCTCTACGATGATTATTGCCGCGTTGGCCGGAATTAAAGTATTTGCGACCGGGGGAATTGGCGGCGTTCATCGTGGTGCTGAACATACGTTTGATATTTCCGCAGATCTACAGGAACTGGCACATACCAATGTCACGGTAATTTGTGCCGGGGCGAAATCTATTTTGGATCTCGGTTTAACGACTGAATATTTAGAAACCTTTGGCGTACCGTTAATTGGTTATCAGACAACATCGCTCCCGGCATTTTTCTGTCGTACCAGTCCTTTTGAAGTCAGTATCCGTCTGGACAGCGCGAAAGAGATTGCCCGCGCCATGGCGGTGAAATGGCAAACGGGTCTCAATGGAGGCCTGGTTGTCGCCAATCCAATCCCGGAGCAGTTTGCTATGGCCGAAGAGAAAATTAATGCGGCTATCGATCGGGCGGTAAAAGAAGCGGAAGAGCAGGGCGTCGTGGGTAAAGAAAGTACGCCGTTCCTGTTGGCGCGAGTTGCGGAGCTGACCGGCGGCGACAGTCTGAAATCAAATATTCAGCTGGTGTTCAACAACGCAGTGCTGGCCTGTGAAATTGCGAAGGAGTATCAACGCCTCGCCTGACAGAATTTCCCGGGCAGAATGCGGTCGCCCGCGAATATCAAACCTACCAAAACCTGGCGATAACGCTGGGTTTCCTGGCATGAAGGGAATTTCATTATGGATATAATGAGAAGTGTTGTGGGTATGGTGGTATTACTGGCCATCGCGTTTCTGCTGTCAGTAAATAAAAAACGTATTAGTCTGCGCACTGTTGGGGCTGCGCTGGTACTGCAAATAGCCATCGGCGGCATTATGCTCTATTTCCCGCCGGGAAAATGGCTGGTTGAACAGGCCGCGCTCGGCGTGCACAAGGTGATGTCATATAGTGATGCAGGTAGCGCATTTATCTTCGGCTCTCTGGTTGGGCCAAAAATGGATGTGCTGTTTGACGGGGCCGGGTTTATTTTCGCCTTCCGGGTGCTCCCGGCCATCATTTTTGTGACCGCACTCATCAGTCTGCTCTACTACATTGGCGTGATGGGGCTGTTGATCCGCATCCTCGGCGGTATTTTCCAGAAGGCGCTGAATATCAGTAAGATCGAGTCATTTGTCGCCGTAACCACGATTTTCCTCGGGCAAAACGAGATCCCGGCAATCGTGAAACCGTTTATTGATCGCCTGAATCGCAATGAGTTGTTTACCGCTATCTGTAGCGGGATGGCCTCGATTGCTGGCTCAATGATGATTGGTTACGCCGGAATGGGCGTCCCGATTGATTATTTGTTGGCGGCATCCTTGATGGCAATCCCTGGCGGTATTTTGTTCGCGCGTATGCTGAGTCCGGCAACGGAAGAATCTCGCGTCACCTTTGAAAACCTGTCATTTACTGAAACACCACCGAAAAGCATCATCGAGGCGGCGGCGAGTGGGGCGATGACCGGGCTGAAGATCGCCGCAGGTGTGGCGACAGTAGTTATGGCATTTGTCGCCATTATCGCGCTGATTAACGGTATTATCGGCGGAATTGGTGGTTGGTTTGGTTATGGGCATGCCACTCTGGAAGGGATCTTTGGCTATGTGTTAGCCCCGCTGGCATGGATTATGGGCGTGGACTGGAGTGATGCAACGCTGGCAGGTAGCTTGATTGGACAGAAGCTGGCGATCAACGAATTTGTCGCTTATCTCAACTTCTCGCCGTATCTGCAAACGGGCGGGACGCTGGACGTGAAGACCATCGCGATTATCTCGTTTGCGCTGTGTGGTTTCGCGAACTTCGGTTCGATTGGCGTCGTGGTCGGGGCATTTTCGGCGATTGCGCCACAGCGTGCACCGGAAATCGCGCAGCTTGGAATGCGTGCGCTGGCAGCAGCAACGCTGTCGAACCTGATGAGCGCCACTATCGCCGGTTTCTTTATCGGACTGGCATAAAATAAAGTTTGTAGGCCGGATAAGCGTAGCGCTATCCGGCAGACATTCAAGCTGTTTGCAGCAAATACAGAGCGTTATCCGCAGAGAGCGTTGGGTTGTTGATACTGACGCTGGCCCGCGATAATGCCGCGCAGGCCATGGCAAAGCGCGCGCTTTCACGAAACTCACTGCCTTCCAGAAAGCTGTACAGTAATCCCGCCATAAAAGCGTCATCGGCACCAAAACTGTCTACCACCGTATGCTCAGGCGGCGTCAATAAAAACTGTTCGCCGTCCTTTTCGCTGCAAAAAACGGATTCATCTTCCAGGCAGACAAAAATGCGTTTTACCCCTTGCTGATGCAGGCTATTGACGGCCTGTACGCGATCCGCATCAGTATGAATAGGTTGGCCCCATAAAATCGCAAGCTCTTTCTGCGTGGGTTTAAGCGTATGAATACGCGTAAACCAGGTCTTCATTTTTGCCGCTTTGAACTCTGAAACGGTGTCAATAAATACCGGAATGTCATCGGCAATAGTAAAGACCCACTCAATGGCTTCGGCGGTCAGATTGCAATCGGCCAGTACGACACCGGAATGGCGGATCAAATCTCGCGAACTGTTCAGCAACTGCGGCGTCAATTGTTGCAGGATATGGGTATCGTTAATGGCCAGGACGGTCTCTTCCCGCTGATTAGCGATCGACAGGTAGGTTGAGGTATTGTGTCCATGCAGACGAATGCAGCTGGAAACGTTAACACCAGCCTGACGCGTTTGTTCCAGCAATGTTTCGCCATAGAAGTCACTGCCAACAGCGGAAATTAAATGTACGTCGCGCCCCAGCAGCGCCAGGTTGTGGGCGATGTTACGTCCTACACCGCCCGCTGAGCAATGAATGCTACCAGGGTTAGAGGCTGCCTGAGGATAATGGATGTCTGCAACACCCCGGATATCCATGTTGATAGCCCCTACAACCACGCAATAATCCTGTTCGGTAAGGATATAACCTTTACCTTTGATCATGCCTTTACGCATTAAATCCATAATATGCGCAGCGACGCGTGAACGGCTGATCTGCAAAATATCGGCGATTTCATTCTGCTGAATCAACGGATTGCGGCGCAGGATCTTAAGGATCTGCTTTTCCCTGTCGTTCATGATTAGGCCACCGCTTTTTCTGTTTGCTGGGCTTTCAGCCAGGCAATCTCTTCTGCCCAGATATCTGGATTAATGGTTTCCAGCACCAGCGGAATGCCGTCAAAACGATTGTCCTGCATAATCCATCGGAATGCGTCGTGGCCAATATTGCCTTCACCCAAGCTGTGGTGACGGTCAACGCGGCTGCCAAACGTGCTCTTTGCGTCGTTCAGGTGCATACCGCGCAGATATTTGAAGCCGACAATACGTTCGAATTCCGCAAACGTCTTTTCGCATTCCTCAACGGAACGCAAATCGTAACCGGCCGCGAAGGCGTGGCAGGTATCAATACAGACGCCGACACGGGATTTATCTTCTACGCCGTCGATAATGGCGGCCAGGTGCTCAAACTTAAAGCCAAGGTTGCTGCCCTGTCCGGCGGTATTTTCAATTACCGCTGTAACGCCCTGGGTCTGGGCGAGGGCGATGTTGATGGATTCGGCAATGCGCGCCAGACATTCATCTTCCGGGATCTGCATCAAATGGCTGCCCGGGTGAAAGTTCAACAGGGATAGGCCAAGCTGTTCGCAGCGCTGCATTTCATCGATAAACGCCTCGCGTGATTTTTCCAGCGCATCGCTGACCGGATGCCCGAGATTTATCAGGTAGCTGTCGTGAGGCAGGATTTGCGCGGAAGTATAGTGATACTTCTCGCAGGCAGATTTGAAACCATCAATGATTTCGGTGGTCAGCGGCGCGGCACGCCACTGACGCTGATTCTTGGTGAACAGGGCGAATGCGGTCGCTTCGATTTCTGCGGCTCGAATAGCGGCGTTAGCCAGACCGCCAGCGGCGCTTACGTGCGCTCCAATATATTTCATAAATTAAACCCGCCATACTCAAAAGGGGAGAGTATAGCGGGTTAATGGGGGGGAGTCGTGCTCGTTTATGCCATCAGTGCGTGGATAGCGAGGTTAATCGCGCCACCGCCCACAATCAGCCAGACAAACAGCAGCAGGGCCATCAGTAATGGTTTAGCGCCGGCTTTTTTCAGGGCGCTAACGTGAGTGGTCAGCCCCAGTGCAGCCATCGCCATTGCCAGCAAAATGGTATCCAGTGTTACCAGCATATTCACTACCGACTGCGGCAGAAAGTGGAACGAGTTAAAAATCGCGACCACAATGAACAGGATGGCAAACCACGGAATGGTGATTTTGCTCTTCTCACCACCGGTGGCCGGAGAAAGCTGTTTAACGCGAGCGGCCAACAGGATAAGGAACGGTGCCAGCATCATGACGCGCAGCATTTTGGCAATAACCGCGGCGTTTTCCGCATCCGGGTTAATGGCGTGACCGGCAGCCACAACCTGAGCGACTTCATGCATGGTGGAACCAATGTAAATGCCGTAGGTTTCCGGGCTAAACCAGTGCGCCAGTAGCGGGTACATCGCCGGATACAGGAAGATAGCGATGGTACCGAAGATGACCACTGTGGCGACAGCGACGGTCACCTTACTGGCTTCCGCTTTCACCACCGGTTCAGTTGCCAGCACGGCGGCGGCACCACAAATGCTGCTCCCCGCGCCAATCAGCCAACTGGTATGGCGGTCCAGACCAAACACTTTCTGCCCAAGGAAGCAGGCAATCATAAAGGTACTGCTTAGCGTTAACACATCAATCACGATACCGCTGACGCCAACGTCAGCAATTTGCGCGAAGGTGAGGCGAAACCCGTAGAGGATAATCCCCAGACGCAATAAATGTTGTTTAGCAAACAGCACACCGCCGTCACAGCTTTTCCAGATGTGCGGATAGACGGTATTGCCGAGAACCATCCCCAGTAAAATTGCCAGGGTGAGGGCGCTGAACCCGGCACCTGCGACGGCGGGAATGGAGCCACCCCATAAGGCGACCCCAGTGATAACTGCACTCAGGGCGAGCCCCGGAATAAAATGCCACGCTGTACGACGATGAGTCTGCAAGGTGAGTTCTGTCATATCCTTCTCCTTTATCTGGGTAAAAGAGTACGGCGAAGTGGTTTAAAAATAAAATTGATTATATATTTATAATTAATCTCTATAAGTGGTAAGTGACGGATATCCGGTGGAAAACGACTATGCATATCACCCTGCGACAACTTGAAGTGTTTGCTGAGGTATTAAAAAGCGGCTCAACGACCCAGGCGTCTGTCATGCTGGCATTGTCGCAGTCGGCGGTGAGTGCCGCGCTTACCGATCTGGAAGGACAGCTTGGCGTACAGCTCTTTGACCGGGTGGGCAAACGACTGGTAGTCAACGAGCACGGGCGCTTGCTCTACCCACGGGCGCTGGCACTACTCGAGCAAACGACCGAAATCGAACAGCTTTTCCGCGAAGATAATGGTGCCATTCGGGTTTATGCCAGTAGCACCATTGGCAACTATATTCTGCCTGCCATGATTGCCCGCTATCGGCATGATTTCCCCGATTTGCCGCTGGAGCTTAGCGTGGGCAACAGCCAGGATGTGATCAATGCGGTACTGGATTTCCGGGTAGATATCGGGCTGATTGAAGGGCCGTGTCATAGTACGGAAATAATCTCTGAACCGTGGCTTGAAGACGAGCTGGTAGTGTTCGCGGCACCGTCGTCACCGCTGACAAAGGGACCCGTTACGCTGGAACAGCTGGCTGCTTCGCCGTGGATCCTGCGTGAACGAGGATCAGGTACGCGTGAACTGGTGGATTACCTGCTGTTGTCTCATTTACCGAGATTTCAGATGGCAATGGAGTTGGGTAACTCCGAGGCCATTAAGCATGCGGTGCGCCATGGTCTCGGGATCAGCTGTTTGTCGCGGCGGGTCATTGCCGAGCAGTTACAGGCGGGAACGCTGAGCGAAGTTCCCGTGCCGCTTCCGCATTTGGTCCGCACGCTATGGCGTGTTCATCATCGACAAAAACATATCTCCAATGCCATTACGCGCTTTTTGCACTACAGCGACCAGGTAGAGCAGGGGGAATAAGACGTTCACTGTCGTGATGACTCCTTTTTGCATAATGGCGGTTACGTTTTAACCGCCTTGCACCCTCTGTTTTCTGCTTTACTTATAATCCGCGGCCAGTCATGAAGGTCTCTTATAACAGCGCATTTGTGCCGGAAGAATGCCGTTTCGTCTGCTACAATCGCGCCTCATTTTTTGGATGGATAGCATTTTCACATGGTTTCCGAAACTAAAACCACAGAAGCGCCCACGCTACGTCGTGAACTGAAGGCGCGTCACCTGACGATGATCGCCATTGGTGGTTCCATCGGTACGGGTCTTTTCGTTGCATCTGGTGCAACCATTTCTGCGGCGGGTCCTGGCGGCGCGCTGTTTTCCTATATTCTGATTGGCCTGATGGTGTACTTCCTGATGACCAGTCTCGGTGAACTGGCTGCCTACATGCCGGTTTCCGGCTCGTTCTCCACCTACGGTCAGAACTATGTAGAAGAAGGCTTTGGTTTCGCGCTGGGGTGGAACTACTGGTACAACTGGGCAGTAACGATTGCCGTTGACCTGGTGGCCGCACAGTTGGTAATGAGCTGGTGGTTCCCGGACACGCCGGGCTGGATCTGGAGCGCGCTGTTCCTCGGCGTTATTTTCCTGCTGAACTACATTTCCGTTCGCGGATTCGGTGAGGCGGAATACTGGTTCTCACTGATCAAAGTGACCACCGTCATTATCTTCATCGTGGTTGGCGTGATGATGATTTTCGGTATCTTCAAAGGCGCTCAGCCAGTGGGCTGGAGCAACTGGACGACCGGTGATGCACCGTTTGCCGGTGGTTTTGCTGCGATGATTGGCGTGGCGATGATCGTTGGCTTCTCCTTCCAGGGAACTGAGCTGATCGGTATCGCGGCAGGCGAATCTGAAGATCCTGAGAAGAATATCCCTCGTGCGGTCCGTCAGGTGTTCTGGCGAATCCTGCTGTTCTATGTGTTCGCGATTTTGATTATCAGCCTGATCATTCCGTACACCGATCCGAGCCTGCTGCGTAACGATGTGAAAGACATCAGCGTTAGCCCGTTCACGCTGGTATTCCAGCATGCGGGTCTGCTGTCTGCGGCGGCGGTGATGAACGCAGTTATCCTGACGGCAGTGCTATCTGCGGGTAACTCCGGGATGTATGCCTCCACGCGTATGCTTTACACCCTGGCATGTGACGGCAAAGCGCCACGTATTTTCGGCAAACTGTCTCGTGGCGGTGTACCGCGTAACGCGCTGTATGCGACCACCGTGGTGGCGGGGCTGTGCTTCCTGACCTCGATGTTTGGCAACCAGACCGTATACCTGTGGTTGCTGAATACCTCCGGGATGACGGGCTTTATCGCCTGGCTGGGGATCGCCATTAGCCACTATCGCTTCCGTCGCGGTTATGTGCTGCAAGGTCATGATGTGAAAGATCTGCCGTATCGTTCTGGCTTCTTCCCGCTGGGGCCGATCTTCGCCTTTGTGCTGTGCCTGATTATTACCCTCGGTCAGAACTACGAAGCGTTCCTGAAAGACAGCATTGACTGGGGCGGCGTGATGGCTACCTATATCGGTATCCCACTGTTCCTGATTATCTGGTTTGGCTATAAGCTGACGAAAGGAACCCATTTTGTTCGCTATAGCGAAATGAAATTCCCGGGCCGCGTGAAGAAATAACAGTATAAAAAGCATAACAAAACCCCGGCATGGTGAGTGCCGGGGTTTTTTATTGCGCCAGACTTAGAAGCTGTAAGTCAGGCCAACCGTGTAACGACGACCATCGAGGACGGTGTCGTAGGTATCGTAATCGATTTGCTTATCCAGCACGTTATACACGCCGGCAGTCATCAACAGATCCTTGGTGGCATAGTAGCGTAAACCCACATCGACCTGGGTATAGGACGGCGTGCCCTGCGCCATAGAAGTACGGCTCAGGTATTCAGACGTTTTCCCGCGCAGATTCAGGCGGCTCCAGAAACCGAGATCCTGCGTGGCCTGCCAGTCCAGCGTGGTGTTGAACATATGCTTTGGCATTTTGTTCAATGGCTGGCCGGAGAACTGACCGCTTTTCTGCTCAGATTCCGTGTAGGTGTAGTTCGCCGTCCAGTTGACGTCGGAGGTTATTTTCCAGCCGAAGGTGGATTCTACGCCGCGCATATTAGCTTTATCGACGTTAACGCGATCGCTGACGAAGTCATAAGTGGTATTGCCGATAGTACAGGCCGGGTCGGAACTGCTGTTACAGCGACGCACCTCGGTGATTTTGTTTTTGAAGTCGGTATTGAACAGGGTGACGCCTGCGTTGAGGTTGTCGCCGTTATCCCACAGTAAGCCGATTTCTTCGCTGAGGCTTTTCTCCGGCTTCAGGTCTGGATTGCCGACAATGATTCCGTTCAGACGTCCGCCGCCGGTGACCTGTCCCCAGTTTGCTGATGACTGGCGCAGGTCTGGCGCACGGTAGCCCGCCGAAACGCCGCCTTTTAAGGTCCATTGATCGCTCAGATGCCATACGCCATAGCCGCGCGGCGTCCAGTTGTCACCGTAGTTTTCATCTTTATCCATACGCAGACCACCGGTCAACGTAAAGGTATCGGTAACGGCCCATTCATCTTCAGCAAACAACGCCCAGCTCCAGCGGGTCAGTTTGTTCAGCCCATCAGCAGCTTGTAGCTGATTCCCGTTATCACGCAATTTCTCATAACGGTATTGCCCGCCTAACGTCAGGGTGTGCGCCCCGAGGAAGACCTGATTCTGGTTATTGAAAATCGTGTTGTAAGACTTCATCTGGCGACCCGGGTTTTCGCTCTCTTCCTGCTGGACATAGCTGGTGGAGTTGAAGTCGTCGTAATAACCACTGTGAGTTAAGGAATAGGTCGTGTGTACATACTTGCTTTCGCTTTTACTGTTGGGCTTACAGCTTCCGTTGCGGCAGTTTTCCTCAGCCATAGATTTGCCCGGCGTACTGTCGCGGTCTTGCAATTCACGAGCGTAATCGAAGTCGACGTCATTTTTATCATCTGGCGTAAAGTTCAGGGTTAACCCTCCGTTACGCATACGCTGTTCATTGTAGCCATTGAGGATTTTATCTTCCGCCCGATGGGAGAATAACCCGGTCACCTTCGCACCAAGTAATCCGTCAATCAGTGGCCCGGACGCATAGGCGTTGGTCTGGTAAATATCGCCGGAGTCTCTGTCCTCCTGGAACGTGGCGTCGCCGTGCAGAGAGCCGGTCCAGGCTTTGGTATTCGAGACTTTCTTGGTGATGACGTTAATGACGCCGCCCATCGCATCGGAACCATACAGGGACGACATCGGGCCACGGATGACTTCAATACGCTCGATGGATTCCAGCGGCGGCAGCCAACCTTGCTCAATACCTGAATTGTCGCTGTTCGGGCGTGTGCCGCGGGTGCTGATGCGTTTACCGTTGACCAGGAAGAGCGTGTATTGCGAAGCCATACCGCGAATACTGATGTCGCTGCTGCTCCCCCCGCCGGTGACGACGACGCCAGGGACATCTTTTAGCGCATCGGTGACATCGCGATAGGCTTTATCTTCGATCTGCTGCTTGGTAATAACAGATATCGACGCCGGAGCATCCTGTATTTTCTGCTCAAAGCCGGTAGCGGTTACTACCACGGTGTCTTGTTCTGCGGCATGGCCGAGTGATGGGAGACTGGCGACGCATACTGCGGCAGCTACAGCCTTAACGTGAGGTATAGTCATTTGTATCATTCCATTTAAATGAATCAAACTGCGCGTCATGTGAAAGGCCATGACAATTGTATGTATTTGTCTTTTAAGGACTCTTTTCAGTAAAGAAGCGGGGTGATTGTACAAAATCATTAATATTTGTAAACACAAATGATAATAGAAATCATTTGTGTTTAATGTGATTTTCAGGAAAAAGTTCTTCTGTTCAATGAGATAGCGATGAAATAAAAAGGAGAGAAAGTGAAGGAATGATGGAGAAATGAAGAGGGCTGTGCCGCCCTCAATCAGGCGTTACTTCAGCAAATACTGGGCGTGGAATCGCAGGTGATCCTCGATAAACGACGCAATAAAGTAATAGCTGTGATCGTAACCCGGCTGGATGCGTAAGGTCATTGGCCATGCGGTCTGACGTGCTGTTTCGGCCAGTACCGCGGGCTGCAACTGATCGGCAAGAAACTGATCGCTATCACCCTGATCAATCAGCGTTGGAATCGCATCTGCGGGCTTGCTGGCCAACATTAACGCGCAGCTATCCCATTCGGCCCACAGCGATTTATCTTCACCCAGATAAGCACTGAAGGCTTTCTCGCCCCAGGGAACGCGGCAAGGATTTACGATCGGCGCAAAGGCGGAAACACTGGTGTATTTCCCGGGATTTTTCAGCGCCATAATTAATGCGCCGTGACCGCCCATAGAATGCCCGCTGATCGCGCAGCGATCGCTGACGTTAAACTGCGATTGGATCAGGGCCGGAAGCTCATCACGCAGATAGTCATACATGCGAAAATGGCTTGCCCACGGCTGCTGGGTGGCATTAAGGTAAAAACCGGCTCCCTGACCTAAATCGTAACCCTCATCGTTGGCAACCTGCTCGCCACGCGGGCTGGTGTCCGGCATCACCAGGACTATACCCAGCTCAGCCGCGATGCGTTGCGCCCCGGCTTTCGTCGTGAAGTTTTCATCATTGCAGGTCAAACCTGACAGCCAGTACAGCACCGGAGGCGGGGCGTTATCGCGGGGTGGGGGAAGAAAAATACTGAAGGTCATAGCGCAATTTAGCGTGGCGGAGTCGTGACGCCAGCGTTGCTGCCAACCTTCAAAACAGCGGTGCTCTTCAAGCATTTCCATGCGTGGCTCCTTGTTGTGTTGAACCTGAATGTGTTTGCGAACTCACCATAATACAGATTATTCATTGCACCGTGAGTAACTTTCACTTCCGCATTGAGCAAACATACTTCATCATCTATATAACTTTACATTAACACTCGATATCACCGGGCTAAACAGTAAGTGAAATTGCTACGCTGAAAGGCTGTGCCAATTTCAATAATTATCGCGGTGAATACTGGATTATGTGCGCCGCCTCACGCACAATGTTCTGGCTGTGACACAGCCTAAAAACTTTGCCCCATGCAGGGCAGAGGCGCCCCACCTGCAGGAGAAGAAGAAATGTCATCACTCAGTAAAGAAGCGGCCCTGGTTCATGAAGCGCTGGTGGCGCGTGGTCTTGAAACACCACTACGCCCGCCCGTGCAAGAGATGGATAACGAAACGCGCAAACGTCTGATCTCAGGTCATATGACCGAGATTATGCAATTGCTCAACCTTGATTTGAGCGATGACAGTTTGATGGAAACTCCGCATCGCATTGCGAAAATGTATGTTGATGAGATTTTCTCCGGCCTCGATTACGCCAACTTCCCGAAAATCACCGTCATTGAAAACAAAATGAAGGTGGATGAGATGGTCACGGTCCGCGATATCACGCTGACCAGCACCTGCGAACACCACTTTGTCACTATCGATGGCAAGGCTACAGTGGCGTACATCCCGAAAGATTCGGTCATTGGTCTGTCGAAGATTAACCGCATTGTGCAGTTCTTCGCTCAGCGTCCGCAGGTACAGGAACGCCTGACTCAGCAAATTCTCACCGCGCTGCAAACGCTGCTCGGGACGAACAATGTAGCAGTGTCGATTGATGCGGTACATTACTGTGTGAAAGCGCGCGGCATTCGTGATGCGACCAGCGCGACCACGACCACGTCTCTTGGCGGATTGTTTAAGTCCAGCCAGAACACGCGTCAGGAATTCCTGCGCGCAGTACGCCACCACAACTGATCGGGGCAGGGACCATGGAGCGTAATGTCACGCTGGATTTTATTCGTGGCGTCGCCATCCTGGGTATCCTGCTTCTCAATATTAGCGCCTTTGGCCTGCCAAAGGCGGCATACCTCAATCCCGCGTGGTATGGCAACATCACCTTATCCGACGCCTGGACCTGGGCGCTGCTTGATCTCTTTGCGCAGGTAAAATTCCTCACGCTTTTTGCGCTGCTGTTCGGTGCTGGTCTGCAAATGCTGCTCCCACGCGGTAAACGCTGGATCCAGTCGCGGCTTACGCTGCTGGTGCTATTGGGTTTTATTCACGGTTTACTCTTCTGGGATGGCGATATTCTGCTGGCATATGGCTTAATCGGCCTGATTTGTTGGCGGTTGATCCGTGATGCGCCGTCGGTAAAAAGTTTATTTAATACCGGCGTGCTGCTTTATCTGGTGGGCGTTGGCGTACTGCTGCTGCTGGGCGTGATCTCCGGGAGTGAGACCAGTCGCGCCTGGACACCGGATGCTTCAGCGTTGCTGTATGAAAAATACTGGAAGGTGAACGGCGGAATGGAAGCAGCCAGCAATCGCGTGGATATGATGTCCAATAGCTTGCTGGCGTTGGGTGCGCAGTACGGCTGGCAACTGGCGGGGATGATGCTGCTCGGCGCAGCATTAATGCGCAGCGGCTGGCTAAAAGGACAGTATAGTTTGCAGCACTATAGACGTACCGGCGTGCTGCTGATCATTACAGGGATGGCGATTAACCTGCCTGCTATCATCGCTCAGTGGCAACTGGACTGGGCCTACCGCTGGTGTGCTTTCCTGTTACAAGCCCCGCGAGAGCTGGGCGCGCCGTTGCAGACCCTTGGTTATGCAGCGCTGATGTTCGGTTTCTGGCCGCAGCTTAGCCGCTTAAAATGGGTCATTGCCATCGCCTGCGTGGGGCGCATGGCGCTAACCAACTATCTGTTACAGACCTTAATCTGTACCACGCTGTTTTACCAGGCGGGCTTGTTTATGAAATTCGGCCGGCTGGAGCTGCTGTATTTCGTCATTCCGGTCTGGGCCGTAAATCTGCTGTTCTCCGTCATATGGCTACGTTTTTACCGGCAGGGCCCGGTGGAGTGGTTGTGGCGCCAATTAACTCTGCGTGCGGCGGGGACGTCATTGCCTCGTACATCCAGATAACGATCTGGATCACATTCGTTAACAAAATGGATGTAAGCGCTTTCATTCCTGTGACCTCACTCACGCAGCCCATTTCATTGTGCTGACAAAATATCCAGCCTGGGGTGTCTGCGGTTAACCGCAATCTAAAACAGGGCAGTGAATATGGTAACCATCCGTGATGTGGCACGGCAGTCTGGCGTTTCGGTCGCGACCGTTTCCCGCGTACTGAATAACAGCGCGCTGGTGAGTCCCGATACGCGTGAAGCGGTAATGAAGGCGGTCACTCAGTTGGGCTATCGACCAAATGCCAACGCGCAAGCGCTGGCGACGCAGGTGAGCGACACAATTGGCGTTGTGGTCATGGATGTTTCAGACGCATTTTTTGGCGCGCTGGTAAAAGCCGTGGATATGGTTGCCCAACAGCATCAGAAGTACGTCCTGATTGGCAACAGCTACCATGAGGCTGAAAAAGAACGCCACGCCATTGAAGTGTTGATTCGTCAACGCTGTAACGCACTGATTGTTCACTCTAAAGCACTGAGCGATCGGGAGCTGGCTGAGTTTATGGATCAGATCCCTGGCATGGTGCTGATCAACCGCCTGGTGCCGGGTTACGCCCATCGTTGCGTCTGCCTGGATAACATCAGCGGTGCCAAAATGGCGACCCGCATGTTGCTTAATAATGGTCATCAACGCATCGGGTATCTGGCATCAAGCCACCGCATTGAAGATGATGCCATGCGTAAAGAGGGATGGTTAAGCGCCCTGAATGAGCAGGGGATAGTGGCGGCAGAAAGCTGGGTCGGCACCGGTTCGCCCGATATGCAGGGCGGAGAATCTGCGATGGTGGAACTGCTGGGGCGCAATTTACAACTAACGGCGGTGTTCGCCTACAACGACAATATGGCTGCCGGCGCGCTGACCGCGCTAAAAGATAACGGTATTGCTATTCCATTACACCTTTCAATCATTGGCTTCGATGATATTCCCATCGCACGTTACACCGATCCGCAACTGACCACCGTGCGTTATCCCATTGCCTCAATGGCAAAAATGGCGACGGAGCTCGCGTTACAAGGGGCGGCAGGTACGTTAGATCCGCAGGCGACGCATTGCTTTATGCCGACGCTGGTACGTCGCCATTCAGTGGCGCTGCGGCAGAATGCGGCATCGATCACTAACTAATAACTCAGCGCGATGTAACCGCTTTCAATATGTGAGTAAATTCACAGTATATTAACAATGCGATAGCTATGATGACACTGTTTGTTGCGCTGTAACTACTATGTAACGGTGAATAATCACTTTCATCGAGGTATAGCTGCCTTAAACAACTAATAAAGCCTGTTTTTGGAGCGTTGCCAGACACGGAAGAAATATTTTTAAAAGTGAGCTTCGGCGTTCAGTAACACTTCAGTAACGTTCTGCCTGCCGAGCATTTATCTCAAGTACTACCCTGCATATTAAAACCGGAGATACCATGAATAAGAAGGTGTTGACCCTGTCTGCTGTAATGGCAAGCATGTTATTCGGCGCGGCTGCGCACGCTGCTGATACCCGCATTGGTGTGACTATCTATAAGTATGACGATAACTTTATGTCAGTAGTACGTAAGGCTATTGAAAAAGATGCCAAAGCGGCGCCAGATGTACAGTTGCTGATGAACGACTCGCAGAACGACCAGTCCAAACAAAACGATCAGATCGACGTGCTGCTGGCAAAAGGCGTTAAAGCACTGGCGATTAACCTGGTTGACCCGGCAGCGGCAGGCACGGTCATTGAAAAAGCACGCGGGCAGAACGTACCGATCGTGTTCTTCAACAAAGAACCTTCTCGCAAGGCGCTGGACAGCTATGACAAAGCGTATTACGTCGGTACTGACTCTAAAGAGTCCGGTATTATTCAGGGTGATTTGATTGCTAAACACTGGGCAGCTAACCCGAACTGGGACCTGAACAAAGACGGCAAAATTCAGTTTGTTCTGCTGAAAGGCGAACCGGGACACCCGGATGCTGAAGCACGTACTACTTACGTGATTAAAGAGCTGAACGACAAAGGCATTAAAACTGAGCAACTGCAGTTAGATACTGCAATGTGGGATACCGCTCAGGCGAAAGATAAGATGGATGCGTGGATGTCCGGTCCGAACGCGAACAAAATCGAAGTGGTTATCGCCAACAACGATGCGATGGCAATGGGCGCAGTTGAAGCGCTGAAGGCACATAACAAAACCAGCGTACCGGTATTTGGCGTGGATGCCCTGCCTGAAGCACTGGCGCTGGTGAAATCTGGCGCTATGGCCGGTACCGTGCTGAACGATGCTAACAACCAGGCGAAAGCTACCTTTGATCTGGCGAAAAACCTTGCTGATGGCAAAGGTGCGGCTGATGGCACCAACTGGAAAATTGAGAACAAAATTGTTCGTGTTCCGTACGTAGGTGTTGATAAAGATAATCTGGCAGAGTTTACCAATAAGTAAATACTCCGTCTGTGGGCGCAATATCATTGCGCCCTTAATAACGCACTCTGCAAGGCCAACAAGGTATAATTATGGTCAGCACACATACTCAGTCGTCAGGCGAATACTTGTTGGAAATGACCGGCATCAACAAGTCCTTCCCCGGCGTTAAGGCTCTTGATAATGTCAATTTAAAAGTCCGCCCACATTCGATCCACGCCTTAATGGGGGAGAATGGTGCGGGGAAATCCACATTATTGAAATGTCTTTTCGGCATCTATCAAAAAGATTCCGGCAGTATTTTATTTCAGGGTAAAGAAATCGATTTTCATTCTGCTAAAGAAGCGCTTGAGAATGGTATTTCGATGGTACATCAGGAATTAAACCTGGTATTACAACGTTCTGTGATGGACAACATGTGGTTGGGACGCTATCCCACCAAAGGTATGTTTGTCGATCAGGAAAAAATGTACCGTGATACCAAAGCGATATTTGATGAGCTGGATATTGATATCGATCCGCGCGCACGCGTCGGCACATTATCCGTTTCACAAATGCAGATGATTGAAATTGCGAAAGCGTTCTCCTATGACGCCAAAATCGTCATCATGGATGAACCAACGTCATCGTTAACCGAGAAAGAAGTTAATCATCTGTTCACCATCATCCGTAAGCTGAAAGAACGTGGATGCGGTATTGTTTATATTTCTCACAAAATGGAAGAAATTTTCCAACTGTGTGATGAAATCACCGTGCTGCGCGACGGCCAGTGGATTGCGACCCAGCCGCTGGAAGGGCTGGATATGGATAAGATCATCGCCATGATGGTAGGGCGTTCACTGAACCAACGTTTTCCGGACAAAGAAAACAAGCCCGGTGAAGTGATTCTGCAAGTGCGTAACCTGACCTCGCTGCGTCAGCCGTCAATTCGTGATGTCTCGTTTGATTTGCACAAAGGGGAAATTCTCGGGATTGCTGGTCTGGTCGGCGCTAAACGTACTGATATCGTTGAAACGCTGTTTGGTATTCGTGAGAAATCATCGGGTACAATTACGCTACACGGCAAAAAAATTAATAACCACAGCGCAAATGAGGCCATCAATCATGGTTTTGCGCTGGTCACGGAAGAACGCCGCTCAACCGGTATTTACGCGTACCTGGATATTGGTTTTAACTCGTTAATCTCCAATATCCAAAACTATAAAAATAAAGTCGGTCTGCTGGATAATTCCCGCATGAAGAGTGATACCCAATGGGTAATTGACTCCATGAGGGTGAAAACGCCGGGCCATCGTACACAAATCGGTTCACTGTCTGGTGGTAATCAGCAAAAGGTGGTTATTGGCCGCTGGCTATTAACGCAGCCAGAAATTCTGATGCTGGATGAACCTACACGTGGTATCGATGTCGGCGCGAAATTTGAAATTTATCAGCTGATTGCCGAACTCGCGAAAAAGGATAAGGGGATTATTATTATTTCCTCTGAAATGCCGGAGCTATTGGGTATTACCGATCGTATCCTGGTGATGAGTAATGGTCTCGTTGCCGGGATTGTTGACACTAAAACGACAACGCAAAACGAAATCCTCCGTCTTGCGTCTTTGCACCTTTAAGATTAGGGGCTCCTCATGAGTGCGTTAAATAAGAAAAGTTTTCTTACTTATCTGAAAGAAGGCGGAATTTACGTTGTTCTTTTGGTTTTGCTGGCGATTATTATTTTCCAGGATCCCACTTTCTTAAGCTTACTGAACCTGAGTAATATTCTGACGCAATCTTCGGTGCGTATTATTATCGCATTGGGTGTGGCAGGGCTGATTGTTACCCAGGGGACCGACCTGTCTGCGGGACGTCAGGTTGGCCTTGCGGCGGTCGTGGCGGCAACCTTGCTGCAGTCGATGGAGAACGCCAACAAGGTGTTCCCGGAAATGGCGACGATGCCAATTATCGTGGTGGTGCTGATTGTCTGCGTGATTGGCGCCATTATCGGTCTGGTGAACGGTATCATCATCGCTTATCTGAACGTGACGCCGTTTATTACCACCCTGGGTACGATGATTATCGTTTACGGGATCAACTCCCTGTACTACGACTTCGTCGGCGCATCGCCAATTTCTGGCTTTGACAGCGGATTCTCAACCTTTGCGCAGGGCTTTATTGCGCTGGGCAGTTTCCGACTCTCCTACATCACCTTCTACGCGCTGATTGCCGTGGCCTTTGTATGGGTGCTGTGGAATAAAACCCGCTTCGGTAAGAATATTTTTGCTATCGGCGGAAACCCGGAAGCGGCGAAAGTGTCCGGGGTAAACGTTGCGCTGAACCTGCTGATCATCTATGCGTTGTCTGGCGTGTTCTATGCGTTTGGTGGTTTGCTCGAAGCCGGGCGTATCGGTTCGGCAACCAACAACCTCGGCTTTATGTATGAGCTGGATGCGATTGCCGCGTGCGTGGTTGGCGGCGTGTCGTTCAGCGGCGGGGTAGGGACCGTGTTTGGCGTGGTGACCGGTGTGATTATCTTCACCGTTATCAACTATGGTCTGACCTACATTGGTGTGAACCCTTACTGGCAGTATATTATCAAGGGCGGCATTATTATCTTCGCGGTCGCGCTGGACTCACTGAAGTACGCGCGTAAGAAGTAATCGTATAACGCAAAAAGCCCGGCACAGCGCAATCTGTACCGGGCTTTTTTGTCAGTATTACAACGTTAACTCGTGCGCTTTCTCACCAGGTTTAAATTTCACCTCACCCAGTTCGATACAGGCTACCGGGCAAACGTGACCGCACAGCAAGCATCCGACACATTTTTCCGTGTTGCAGTGCGGCGTGCGGGTTTCATCGTTCCATTCCATCGCCTGATGCCCACCGTCGTAACAGGAGATGTAGCAGCGACCGCAGCCAACGCATTTATCCAGATGGATATCCGGATAGACGATGTAGCTACGGTCAAGTTCCTCAGCGGGGATAATATTGGCATTGGCCAGACCCACCATCTCCTCCAGTGAGTCAAACCCTTGATCGGCGAGGTAATGTGACAATCCGCTGATCATGTCCTCCACAATCCGATATCCATACTGCATGATCCCGGTGGTCACCTGCAGCGTGGCCGCGCCTAACAGTAAAAACTCGGCTGCATCTTCCCAGGTTTCAATTCCTCCGATGCCGCTAATTGGGAAATCCCGCAGTTCAGGGTGCATCCGCAGTTGTTGGATAAATCGCAGGGCGATAGGCTTAACGGCCTTGCCGGAGTAGCCGGAAATACTGGATTTGCCGTTGACGACCGGCATCCCGATTTTCCTGTTCAGGTCGATGTTAGTGATGGATTTAACCGTATTGATGGTCGCGATACCATCCGCACCTCCACGTTTTGCCGCCAGCGCCACCTCACTCATATCACCAATGTTCGGCGTCATTTTTGCCAGCATTGGCAGGGGCGATCCGCGTTTCACTGCCCGACAATATTTTTCAACCAGCTCAGGGCTTTGTCCTACATCGCTGCCCATAGCATGCGAGGTCATTTGCGGGCACGAGAAGTTACACTCGATCATGTCGGCACCGGCCTCTTCAACCAGGCGGGCCAGTTCCTGCCATTGCTGTTCATTTTCCCCCATGATCGACGCAATCAGAACCTTGTTCGGATAGTCCTGTTTCAGTCGGCGGATTGCGGCCAGATTCTCCTCCAGCGGATGCTCGGCAATTTGCTCCATGTTTTTGAAGCCAATAAAGCCGGTATCTTCTTTGCTGAGATGATCAAAGCGCGGAGAGACCTCATTCGCAATAAAGAACCCGATCGTTTTAAAAACAATACCGCCCCAGCCACTTTCATAGGCTTTGGCGCACATTTCATAGCAATTGCCCACCGGAGAGGAAGAGAGGCAGAATGGGTTGGGGAATTTGACGCCGCAAAAGGTAATAGAAAGATCTTTCGTTAACATGAGCAAGCTCCCTCTAAATAGTGATGAATGGCCTGAGCTGCTTCTTTACCGGTTTTCACGGCGTAAACAACCGTTTTATCGCCCTCAACAATATCACCAGCAGCAAACAGGACAGGATCGGTGGTTTGGTAGTTTTGCGTATCGATAAGATTGTGCTGGGGCTTTAACGCGGCAAAATTATCAAGCTGAGCGTGTTGGCCGACGGCAAGAATAATGTGCTCGGCTTCAAGCGAGAGTTCACCTGGCAAGCGTACGTGTTTAAAGGAAACCCGATTTCCGTTAACCGCCACAGGCGTGAAACCGTCAATAATCGATACCCCTAATGCCTGGGTGCTGTTGAATTCTTTGTCGCTGGCCGGGAAATCAGCCAGTTCTTCACGCGCTACACAGGTGACTGACGGACAGCCCAGCAACTTTAAGGTACTGGCGACATCCATCGCCACGTCGCCACCGCCGATGATTAATGCACTTTGCGCGACGGTAATATCGCCGCTGGCTTGCCGGGCGCGTTGCAGGAAATCGACGGCAATTTCAACGTTATTCGCTCTCTCAAACAGAGGTAACGTTGAACCGTAAGACATCCCCACGGTAACCAGTACGGCGCGATAATTCGCTTTGAGTTGCTCAACGGAAAGGGCATTGCCGACTTCGCAATTGCACGTGATGGTCACGCCCATTTCAACGATACGGGCAATTTCAAGATCCAAAACCGATTGCGGCAGACGAAACTCAGGGATGCCATAGCGCAACCAGCCACCTGGCTGAGCCTGTTTTTCGAAGATGGTGACGTCATAACCAAGATTACTTAGCGTTACGCTGGCCTGTAACCCTGCCGGGCCCGCACCGATGACGGCAACCTTGCCCAGCTTTTTTGTCGCTGGCTGATAGATTTTCATTGCCGTTTGCTGTTCAAAATCGGTAATAAAGCGCTGCAGACGTGCAATATCGATCGGTTTATCAATACCTGAACGTGTACATCCGCGCTGACATAATTTTTCGGTTGGGCAAACCCTGGCGCATACTGCACCGAGCGCATTATTTTCCCGGATAGTTTCGGCAGCGCCTTTAAAATTGCGGAAATAAATGGATCGAATAAATTTTCCGGGATCGGTTTGCGCCGGGCAATCCTGACTACAGGGGGCATCGTGACATAATAAACAGCGGGAAGCCTCTTTTATTGCTAATAATGGGGTAAAAGCAGGCGTGAGCTCATCCAGATAATTTTGTTGTGGCATATTTTATTCCTTAATGCTTGAGTAAATTAAGGCAAGCTGTTAATAACAAAATATAAAAACAGAAAGGCTATTCTTAAGGCTAAGCACTGCAGGAAGAGTATTCTGTGAAAAGATTCACAAATAGAAGATAGTTTGAGGGAAATGCTGGCGCGCAGCATTAATCCCTTATATTGAAATGTTAACCATTATCATAATATTAGCTATTCTCAAGCGCTAATATAAAGGTAATCTCTTTAGCGATAAAAGACTAAATAAATAACCATACCGAAAGATAAACATCCGCATCCGGCATAAACCAATACATAAGACCAGAACTGTAATGGGGCTTCATTCCGGTAGGCATAAACCGGCTCACGCGCATTCTTCTTAATTTTATCTACCGCGCCAGTACGCCAGCCTTTCCAGGCTTCACGGAAACAAAACACAGGGATGAGCAGAAAGGCCAATACGACAAAAAGGGTTTGTACATCCATGCTTATTTTCCTTGTTTCTTTTGTAATTCGAGCAATTGTTCGGCTGTGACCGCCGGATATCCCTGTGCATCGTCCGGTACCTGATGCATAGTAGGAATTGGCACCAGGGGGCCTAAAAAGCGCGGTTCACGTTTGAAAATGTAGAGATCAGCAAGTGCGCCAAAACGAGCACCAAATTCACGTACTCGCACGGTGAGCATATCTTTTGGCGAAGGTACCGCATAACACTGGGCCTGAATCCCCATATGAAGCGCAATAAATAAGGCGCGCTCACAGTGGAATCGCTGAGTAATAATGATGAAATCGTTGGTATCAAATACCTTGCGGGTACGCACGATGGAGTCGAGCGTACGGAACCCGGCGTAATCAAGCACAATATCAGCCGGATCAACGCCTGCAGCAATCAGATCCTTACGCATCGTCATCGGTTCGTTGTAGCTTTGCTGCGCGTTGTCGCCGCTCAGCAGCAGATAGTTTACCTTCCCGCTGTTATAGGCGTTCAATGCACCCTGAATGCGGTAGCGGTAATACTGATTGATGACGCCGGTGCGGTAATACTTCGCCGTGCCCAGAACCACACCTACCTGGCGGTAGGGTAAATCCTGCAGTTCGTCGTAAATGTAGGGAGCAGTCTTCCAGCTCATCCATCTGTCGAGTCCAAGCACAGTCAACAGCAGCAAGCCAGACAAGACTAACAGGCTGTAAAACACGCGCTTTAACATGCAGAAAACTCGTTATTTGGATGGAATTTCAATCAGGCTACTGTACCCGAAGACGTAGCGCAAGAAACAGCAATCTGATTGAGGGGATTTTAGACATTCTGCATATTGCCGGATAACGGTGTAAACACTTTATCCGGCCTACGAACTGGCGTTATTGAGACGATTAACTCAGGAGAACGCGCTCAATATTATTACAGCCCAGCGCTTTCAGGGTGGCGGAGGTCGCATCCCACTGAATCAATGGCGCATCGGCTTTTTCAGCCAGCACGGCGCGTTGGATATCCGGGTAGTCATAGCCGTTGAGATTCAACAGGTTTAACGCGCCCTGCAGCGGCGGAAGAGTTGGGTTGAAGGCGGCGTTTTCAGCATAGCTGCCGCTAAAAATTTGGCCATCTTTACACTCCAGCGCAACACCGCTTGGGGATTTGCTGTACGGCATATGGCATCTGTTGGCGGCGGTGATTGCTGCCTGGGTCAACGCATCGCCCTGCAGCACGAAGCCGTGATCCTGATCGTCCATTAGCAGCGTTTTAATTTCCAGATCTTTCGGGCCGAAGGCATCAGGCAGGTAATCGCGCAGCGCGTGTGGCGCACGACCTGGCAGATGAATACGTAAATCCAGTCCGCTATTTAGTTCGTTCATAAACTGACGGCAGTGCCCGCAAGGGGTGTAGTTGACGGTAATCGCGGCGAGTCCTTTTTCGCCACGTAACCAGGCATGGCTAATAGCGCTCTGCTCGGCATGAACGGTTTGCTGCATTGTTGCGCCCAGGAACTCCATGTTCCCACCGAAGTACCAGGTTCCGCTGATGCCGCGAGAGATTGCACCGACGTTAAAGTTGGACAGCGGGGTACGTGCGCAGGCCGCAGCCAGCGGCAGCAGAGCGAATGCCAGCGCGTCTTCGTCCAGTCCCGATTCGCGTTTCAGCAAAGAGACCTGTTCAGCAGTCAGCATAGCGGGGAAGTGCACATCCGCCAGAACAGGGGCCAGGGCTGTTTGCAAGTTATCCGCGAGTTGGGCAAAAGCAGTTTGAAAACGTGGATGCATGGCGATGCCTCATAACAATGTAATGGAATCGTAGTTTACGGGCCTGTTACGGCTTTATATGTGATCCAAATCCCATTGTGTGTGCAACTTATGAAACTTAAATTAAAAATGTGCAACGCATCGCAAATAAATCAGCAAAAAGTAAAGGTTAACCGACCACTGCTAGAATAATTGGGAACAGGAATGGGGCAACCAACGAGGTGATAATGCCGCAAATAACCAGCGCCAGTGAGCTAAACGCGCCTTCCTGATAGTCCAGTTCTGCGCAGCGTGCAGTGCCCAGGGCGTGCGAAGCGGTACCCATGGCCAGCCCACGAGCGGCCTTAGTACGAATACGCATGGCGTTGAGCAATGTATGACCAAACACCGCCCCGAGGATACCGACAAAAATGACGCATACGGCGCTGATAGCCGGAATACCGCCAATGCTGCCTCCCACCGCCATAGCAATAGGCGTAGTGACCGATTTCGGCATAATAGATGCGGCAATTTGCGGCGATGCGCCCATCAATAAGGCGATTGTTGTACCTGTCACCATCGCCACGACGCTCCCCGCAAAACAAATGGCAATGATTGATTTCCAGCGGGCGCGAATCTGGTGCAACTGTTCGTATAACGGATAGGCCAGTGCGACCACGGCAGGCTGTAGCAAATCGTTCAGCACCTCGCTGCCTTTGAAATAGTGATCGTAGGGAATACCGGTCAACATCAGTATCGGAATAATCACCACCATGGCGACCAGCAACGGATTCAATAGTGGCATTTTAAATCGTGCTGCCAGCTTACGTGCGGCAAAAAACACCGTCAGGGTAAGCGGTAACGACCACCAGATATACGACATCATTCTTTAGACCCTTTTTGCCCAACGATTTTGCGCTCACCGTGCACAATATGTGAACTCCAGCTCACCACCAGGAAAACGACCAGCGTACTGATGGTACAGGACACCACCACCGGACCAAATTGCGCGCGGAGCAGATCAAAGTACTGCATGATCCCTACGCCAATTGGGACAAACAATAGGGCCATATAGCGAATCAGGACGTAGCAGCCGGGATTAACCCATTTTGCCGGTAACACCTGCAAAGCCAGTAAGACAAACAGAATCAGCATGCCGATAATACTGCCCGGAATGGTGATAGGAAGTAGCGATGCAAGAAAAATACCTGCATAGAGGCAGGCATAAATCAGGACGAATGCGCGCAAATATTGCCAGATAATATTCAGTGCTTTGCTCATAATTGGAACCCTTGACGAGACTGATTCATCATACAATTAAACTTTAAAACGTGCTACCGATCACATCATGAATTCTAAGCATAGGAGAAATAGACATTGGGAACATTAGGCGATGCCCCTAAATCAGCGCGTTAAACCTGTGCCAGGTAATACAGAAAACGACTCAGGGCCGTGGAGGGCGTTTCATTGTTGCGCCAGAATACGCCCACGCTGCCTTTTTGTTCAATCTTCGGCAAATTCAGAATAGCCAGCTGTCCCTGGGTGGCATAACGCTGCGCCAGACGCAGAGAAAGAATAGAGATCATATCGCTACTTTGCAGCAGGTTGGTGCTGACGTTCATTGATGCAGATTCAATCGTGTTTTCCGGCAGCATCACACCGTTGTCAACCAGCGCGTTGTCAATGCTGATGCGAATGGGCGTTCCTGTCGGCCAGACAATCCAGCGCCAGTCAGCGAGATCATTCCAGGTGAGCAGGGGAGAGTTTGCCAGCGGATGGTCAGGGCGGGCGACGAAACAAACCGGCTCGGTATACAGCACCTGATAATTGAGCGGCAGTTGTAGCGCCCGGCCCCCGACGCGCCCGACGACCACATCCACCGAACCCGCGAGCAGATCGTGCAGCAGCGGGGTCATCACCTTCTCTTCAATATTAAGATGCAGGGTCGGCAGTTCTTTAAGCAAACCCAGTATCGCTTGTGAGACGCAGTCGGTCGCCACTGGCGAGCAGCCGATCTTCAGACTTCCTACCAGACCGCCCTGTTTAAAACGGGCGATTTCAACCTGAGAACGTTCCATATCATTGATCAGGCGTTGCGCGTGCTGCAGTAGCAGCTTGCCGCCTTCGGAGGGACGTAAGCCTTTACTGTGGCGTTCAAAGAGCGTGATGCCAATCTCATCTTCGAGCTGTGATAACCATTTTGACAGCGCCGGCTGGGTGATATTCATCATTCGGGCGACGTGAGTCAAATTTCCCTGTTCCCCCAGTGCGATAAGCGTTTGCAGGTGATGCAACTTAAGTTTCTGCGCCCAGTTAGCCATTTGCTATAACCTCCAGGTTATGCCTCTGCATGAAAAGCCATTGTACATTTCATCTCCAAACATACAAAGTCGCAACATACCTAAAACAAAACAGACATCTACTTATACCTGCACTGAGGCATTCACTATGACTCAACAACGTGATCTACAAGCACTGATCGATTCCGCTCCTGTCGGTAAGACGCAATGGCGCGTCATCATTTGCTGTTTTTTGGTCGTCATGCTCGACGGATTTGATACCGCAGCTATCGGCTTCATCGCTCCAGACATCCGGACTCACTGGCAGCTGACTGCCGGCGATCTGGCACCGTTGTTTGGCGCAGGCCTGTTGGGACTAACCGCTGGCGCACTGCTCTGCGGCCCGCTGTCAGACCGTTTTGGCCGCAAACGGGTGATAGAACTCTGCGTGGCGCTGTTCGGCGCCCTGAGCCTGATTTCGGCTTTTTCTCCCGATCTACAAACGCTGGTTATTTTGCGCTTTCTTACCGGATTAGGTCTGGGCGGTGCGATGCCGAATACCATCACCATGACGTCAGAATACCTGCCAGCGCGGCGGCGTGGCGCGCTGGTGACCATGATGTTTTGTGGATTTACCCTGGGATCGGCGATGGGCGGGATTGTGAGTGCGCAACTGGTGCCGGTTATTGGCTGGCACGGCATTCTGGTGCTGGGAGGCGTTCTACCGCTGATGCTGTTTGTCGCTCTGCTGTTTGCACTACCGGAATCTCCGCGCTGGCAGGTTCGTCGTCAGTTGCCGCCTAACGTGATTGCCAGAACCGTTAGCGCCATCACCCGGGAACGTTATGACAATACCCATTTTTATCTCAACGAAGGCACCGCAATTGCTAAAGGCAGCATCCGCCAACTGTTCGTCGGGCGACAGTTGCCCATTACCCTGATGTTATGGGTAGTGTTCTTTATGAGCCTGCTGATTATTTATCTGCTCTCCAGTTGGATGCCAACGCTGTTAAACCATCGTGGAATTGACCTGCAGCACGCCTCATGGGTGACCGCCGCCTTCCAGATTGGCGGCACGCTCGGGGCGCTGGCGCTCGGGGTACTGATGGATAAATACAATCCTTTCCGCGTGCTGGCAGTGAGCTATGCGCTGGGGGCGGTGTGTATCGTCATGATTGGCTTAAGCGAAAACGGCCTGTGGCTGATGGCGCTGGCCATTTTTGGCACCGGTATCGGGATCAGCGGATCGCAGGTGGGTCTCAATGCGTTAACCGCCACGCTGTATCCGACACAGAGCCGGGCCACGGGCGTCAGCTGGTCTAATGCGATTGGCCGCTGCGGCGCGATTGTCGGCTCGCTTTCCGGCGGCGTGATGATGGCAATGAATTTCTCTTTCGATAATTTGTTTTTCATCATTGCCGTTCCGGCGGCCATCAGTGCGGTGATGCTTACGCTACTGACGGTTGTTATCCGCCAGTCGGCCTCTGCCTCAAATACCCTGCCACGTGCAAGCGTTGTGAATGAATAAGGAGAATCCCTATGTCTGAACTGAATCAGGATGTTAAGAACAGCCGTCAGCAGTTTTACCAGCATATTTCCGGGCAGAATCTGACCCCACTGTGGGAGTCGCTGCACCGTCTGGTGCCGCCAACGCCGAACGCGAACTGCGCGCCTGCGTACTGGAATTATCAGGAGATCCGTCCGTTACTGCTGGAAAGCGGCGATCTGATTGGCGCGAAAGAGGCGATTCGGCGCGTACTGGTGCTGGAAAACCCCATGCTGCGCGGTCAGTCTTCAATCACCCCAACCCTGTATGCCGGATTGCAGTTAATCATGCCGGGCGAGGTTGCGCCGAGTCACCGCCATAATCAGTCTGCACTGCGTTTTATTGTTGAAGGGAAAGGGGCATTTACCGCCGTAGACGGTGAGCGAACCCAGATGCATGAAGGCGATTTTATTCTGACGCCGCAGTGGCGCTGGCACGATCACGGCAATCCGGGCAGTGAACCGGTGGTGTGGCTGGACGGTCTGGATCTGCCGCTGGTGAATCTGCTGGGCTGCGGCTTTGCGGAAGACTACCCGGAGGATCAGCAGCCGGTCACGCGCAAGGAAGGAGATTATTTACCGCGCTATGCAGCCAATATGTTGCCGCTGCGTCATCAGAAAGGTAACTCATCGCCAATTTTTAATTATCGCTACGATCGCAGTCGTGAAGCGCTGTATGACCTGACTCGCCTCGGCGATGCCGACGAGTGGGATGGCTACAAGATGCGCTACGTCAACCCGGTAACCGGCGGCTATCCCATGCCTTCAATGGGGACCTTCCTGCAACTGTTGCCGAAGGGCTTTACTTCGCGGATGGCGCGAACCACCGACAGCACTATCTACCATGTTGTGGAAGGCCGCGGACAAGTCTCCATCGGTAATGAGACTTTCAATTTTTCGCCAAAAGATATCTTTGTGGTCCCAACCTGGCACGGCGTGTCGTTCCAGACCGGCGAAGACACCGTTTTATTTAGTTTTTCGGACAGACCGGTTCAGGAAGCGCTGGGGTTGTTCCGTGAAGCACGTTATTAATTTGGGAGAGAAAAAATGACGCAATACGTATTCGAACCGCAAGCGCCTGTTACCGTTCCGGTGGTTGGTAGTGATGAACTATTTCCTGTGCACCGTGTTTACTGTGTGGGCCGTAACTATGCCGCTCATGCGCGTGAAATGGGTTTTGACCCGGATCGCGAACCGCCGTTCTTCTTCTGTAAACCCGCCGACGCGGTGGTCCCGGTAGCAGCCGGTCAAATCCTGGCGCTGCCATACCCGGCGCAGACCGATAACTATCACTATGAGATAGAGCTGGTGGTGGCGATCGGTAAAAAGGGCAGTGATATACCGCTGGAAAAAGCGCACGAGTATATCTGGGGCTATGCCACTGGTCTGGATATGACCCGTCGCGACAGGCAGATGGAAATGCGCCAGATGGGGCGTCCGTGGGAAATTGGCAAAGCGTTTGATCTCTCTGCCCCTATCGCGCCGTTGCATAGAGCCAGTGAAAGCGCGGATGTTAACAGTGCGCCTATCTGGTTGCAGGTTAATGGCGATGATCATCAGCGGAGCGATATTCGTCATCTCATCTGGTCAGTCAATGAAACCATTAGCTATCTGTCCGGCTTTTTCGAACTGCAGCCGGGCGATCTGATTTACACCGGTACACCGGAAGGCGTGGGTGCGGTGGTGAAAGGCGATGTGATCACCGGCAACGTAGACGGTTTAACCCCCATCGCCGTGAAGATTGTCTGAGGTGGATGATGAAGCTGTACAGTTTCTTTAATAGCTCCGCGTCATATCGCGTGCGTATTGCGCTGGCGCTGAAGGGGCTCGATTACCAGACGGTGGGTGTCAACATTCGTATTGGTCAGCAGAACGCGCTGGCCTACCGGCGGATGAACCCGGTGGGGCTGGTGCCAACGTTGGTCACCGATGATGGCGAATCGCTCGGACAGTCGCTGGCGATAACCGACTGGCTGGATCATCACTTTCCACAGTCGCCGCTGCTGCCTGTTAGCTACCCGGCGCGCAGTAAGGTGCTGGAAATTGTTTATGCCATCGCCTGTGATATCCACCCCGTGAATAACATGCGGGTGCTGCGCTATCTGAGCGAAGAGCTAAAGGTCAGTGAAGAAGATAAAAAACGCTGGTATGCCCACTGGATCCAGCAAGGGTTAAGCGCGGTGGAACAGATGCTACGCCAGAGTCACTCGGGGACGTTCTGCGTGGGAGACGCGCCGACGCTGGCGGATTGCTGTCTGATCCCGCAGTGGGCAAACGCCTTACGGATGGGTTGCGATCTGAGCGGATATCCGCGCTGTCAGGCGGTATATGATGCCTGTACCCAGCTTCCGGCGTTTATCGCCGCCGCGCCTGAGAATCAACAAGACAAAATTCCAGCCTGATAAGGAGAACGACAATGGCTAAAGTGACACGCGCAATTATCGTGGGTGGTGGGATTGGCGGCGCGGCGACCGCGCTATCGCTGGCCCGTCAGGGCATTAAAGTGATGTTGCTGGAGAAAGCGCACGAGATTGGTGAAATTGGCGCGGGTATTCAGCTCGGGCCGAACGCCTTCTCTGCTCTGGATAGCCTCGGCGTGGGGGAAGCCGCCCGTCAGCGTGCCGTTTTTACCGATCACATCACCATGATGGATGCGGTAAACGCCAAAGAGGTGGTACGCATTGAAACCGGGCAGGCGTTTCGCGATCACTTTGGCGGTCCTTATGCGGTTATCCATCGGGTGGATATTCACGCCAGCGTCTGGGAAGCGGCGCTGGTTCATCCCAACGTTGAGTATCGCACGTCAACTAACGTGGTGGATATTCGCCAGACAGAAGATGACGTAACGGTCTTTGACGAGCAGGGCAACAGCTGGACGGCGGATATCCTGGTGGGCTGTGACGGCGTGAAATCGGTTGTTCGTCAGTATCTGATTGGCGATGCGCCACGCGTGACCGGGCACGTCGTTTATCGTGCCGTGATTGATTGTGATGATATGCCGGAAGATTTGCGCATTAACGCGCCGGTGCTGTGGGCCGGACCGCATTGTCACCTGGTGCACTATCCACTGCGTGGCGGTAAACAATACAACCTGGTGGTGACCTTCCACAGTCGTCAGCAGGAAGAGTGGGGCGTGAAGGATGGCAGTAAAGAGGAAGTGCTCTCCTATTTTGCCGGGATCCATGCGCGTCCGCGTCAGATGCTGGATAAACCAACGTCATGGCGTCGCTGGTCAACCGCTGACCGCGAACCGGTAGATAAATGGGGAAGTGACCGAATTACCCTGGTAGGGGACGCCGCGCATCCGGTGGCGCAATATATGGCGCAGGGGGCCTGTATGGCGCTGGAAGATGCTGTCACCCTCGGTAGGGCGATACACCAGTGTGACGGTGATGCGGCTGATGCCTTTGCTTTGTATGAGTCGGTGCGTATTCCACGCACGGCACGCATTGTCTGGTCAACACGCGAAATGGGGCGTGTTTACCACGCCGCAGGCGTCGAGCGTCAGGTGCGTAATCTGTTATGGAAAGACAAATCGCAGGCGGAATTTTATCGCGCAATGGAATGGTTATACGGCTGGAAAGAAGATAACTGCCTGCTGCCACGTTGAGCCTCTTTAATCTCCCGAACGGAGGCGCTACCATAGCGCCTCTTTTTTTACGGGTGACGATATGCGTGTTTTACTGGCGCCGATGGAAGGCGTGCTCGACTCACTGGTGCGCGAGCTGCTGACTGAAGTGAATGATTACGATCTGTGCATCACCGAGTTTGTGCGCGTGGTGGATCAGCTCCTGCCGGCAAAAGTATTCCATCGGCTCTGCCCGGAACTGCATAACAATAGCCGCACGTCATCCGGTACGCAGGTTCGCATACAGCTGTTGGGGCAATACCCGCAGTGGCTGGCGGAGAATGCGGCGCGTGCGGTAGAACTGGGATCATACGGTGTCGATCTGAACTGCGGTTGTCCGTCAAAACTGGTCAACGGCAGCGGCGGTGGCGCAACGTTGCTGAAGGATCCTGAGCTTATTTACCGCGGAGCAAAAGCCATGCGCGAGGCGGTTCCTGATCACCTGCCCGTGACGGTGAAAGTGCGTCTGGGCTGGGACAACAGCGATCGACAGTTTGAAATTGCTGATGCCGTCCAGCAGGCTGGCGCCAGCGAGCTGGCGGTGCATGGCCGAACCAAGGAGCAGGGTTACAAGGCCGAACATATCAACTGGCAGGCGATCGGTGAGATTCGCCAGCGGCTTACCATTCCGGTTATCGCGAATGGCGAAATCTGGAACTGGCAAAGTGCTCAGGATTGCATGGCTATCACCGGCTGCGATGCGGTGATGATCGGTCGGGGAGCATTAAATATTCCTAACCTGAGCCGGGTAGTGAAGTATAACGAGCCGCGTATGCCGTGGCCTGATGTCGTAACACTATTGCAAAAATATACCCGTCTTGAAAAGCAGGGGGATACCGGGCTGTATCACGTGGCGCGGATTAAGCAATGGTTAGGGTATTTGCGCAAAGAATATTCAGAGGCAACCGCGCTGTTTCAGGAAATTCGCGCGCTAAACAATTCCCCGGATATCGCCCGCGCGATTCAGGCCATTGATATAGCTAAATTGCATTAACAAATTAAGCGGCCACCGGAGTGGCCTGTTTCTTTAAAAAATCATCTTAAACACGCCAGTTACCACCAATAACCCAATCAGAAAAATAATTAAAATAATCCACAATAAGATTTTCATCAGCGTTCCTTTTTGGTGAGTTCAGGTTAAGTATAGGAAAGCATCTGAAATCTTCCTGTAATGACCTTACCCAGGTTTACGTGCGCTGAGCAGAAACACCATTGGCCGCTCTTTTTCTTCATCCAGCGCCGGGTTTTCAGCAATCTGTTCTGCAGACGGCCCCCATTCATCGACACAGACGATTTCGAATCCGGCGGCAATCAGCGCATTAATCCAGGTCGCCAGCTTACGGTGCTGCTTTATGACGCCATCCGCGAACCAGTTACTGATGCGCTCACCTTCCTGCTGATAATGATTGACCGGCCAGGATTGTTGCCCGGTTTTGTCTTTTATCCAGCCCTGATTAAGCGGCGCGGTATAAATGGGATGCTCGGCAGAGAAAACCAACATACCTCCCGGTGTTAACGACTGGTAAATCGTTACTAATAATCGCTCTATATCGCGCAAATAGTGCAAGGCAAGCGAGCTGTAAACCAGGTCAAAGGAATTCGGTGACAGGGTAAGCGTTTCAAGATCTTCACGCTGATAGATGATGCCATCACCCTGTGTCATACTCTGCGCCTGGGTTAACATCTTTTGTGAAATATCCAGCCCCACTACGCTGGCTGCATGGTTATCGCGCGCGTAGCGGCAAAACCAGCCATATCCACAGCCCAAATCGAGTATATTTTTTCCCTGCAGAGCGGGGAGCATCGCTTGTATTGTCGGCCATTCTGGCGCGCCGTCGAGTCCTTTTACTGAACGATCCAGTGTGGCATATCCGGCAAAGAACTCGGGGTTGTCATAGATATTCTGTGACATGATATCTCCATCTATAAATTATTAAAATTAATTAATCTATCTTATTTGTTTGGCCTATATTTTTCTGATTATATATTTTTATTGCCAAAGGTGTATTGCCACGCGTAACTAAAAAAGCAATAGCGACACGTCGTAATCTCTGCACATCTTTTCTTACCAGTATCTCTCCATGAATCGCAATTCCCTTTTTATTACTACGGCATTATTGCCGCTTTTTATTTTTATGTCAGGCTGCGCGCCCATGCATGATGATCGCCAGTCTCTTTCACAGCAGACCCCAGCAACGAATGCCGATACTACATTGCCTGCTGCGTTAAAAAATGGCTGGCCGGACAGCCAATGGTGGAAGGCATATCACGATCCCCAGCTTAATGCGTTGATTGACAGCACGTTGCGAAATTCTCCAGATATGCAGGTAGCGGAACAACGTATTCAACTGGCGGAGGCACAGGCTAAGGCCGTAGAGGCGCAGGATGGCCCGGAAATTGATTTCTCTGCGGACGTAGAACGTCAGAGAATGTCCGCGGAAGGGTTGATGGGGCCGTTTGCGCTTACCGATCCGGCTGCCGGGACGACAGGGCCGTGGTACACCAACGGCACCTTTGGATTAACTGCAGGCTGGAATCTGGATCTGTGGGGGAAAAACAGGGCCGAAGTGACGGCGCGTATTGGGGTCGTTAAGGCGCGTGAAGCCGAGCGCGAACAAACCCGACAACTGTTGGCGAGCGGCGTCTCTCGTCTGTACTGGGAATGGCAAACGCAGGCAGCCCTGAAAACCGTTTTGACGCAAATCGAAACCGAGCAGAAGAATATCATTGCCGTCGATCGTCAGCTGTACCAAAACGGTATTACGTCTTCGGTGGAAGGCGTTGAAACCGATATTGATTCCAGCAAGACGGAACAACAGCTGAACGATGTCAGCGGTAAAATGAAGGTAATTGAAGCGCGGCTGAGCGCGCTAACCAACGCGCAGTCCACTGCCCTGAAGCTGCATTCAACTACGCTGCCCGCCGTTGAAAGTCAGCTCCCGCCCCGGTTAGGTTATTCGTTGCTGGCTCGCCGAGCGGATTTACAGGCGGCGCACTGGTACATTGAATCATCCCTGAGCAGCATTGATGCCGCGAAAGCAGCGTTTTATCCCGATGTGAATCTGATGGCATTTTTACAACAGGATGCGTTGCATCTGAGTGATCTTTTCCGTCATTCCGCGCAGCAACTGGGCGTAACGGCCGGGCTGACGCTGCCTATCTTTGACAGCGGCAGGCTGAACGCGAATCTCGACATAACGAAAGCGCAAAGTAACCTGACGGTGGCGAATTACAACAAAGCCGTGGTGGATGCGGTGAATGACGTGGCGCGTGCAGTATCGCAAGTGGCAACCCTGGCGCAGAAGAATCAGCATCAGCAGCAGATTGAGCATGATGCGCAGCGCGTAGTGGGGCTGGCGCAGGCGCGCTTTAATGCCGGAATTATTGCCGGTTCCCGGGTCAGTCAGGCAAAGATCCCAGCACTACGCGAACATTGTAATGCTCTGATTTTACAGGGACAGTGGCTGGATGCTTCCATCCAGTTGACCAGCGCGTTGGGGGGCGGTTACCACGCGTCGTAACGCACCGGCCCGGTAGATATCACCCTACCGGGCTGTACTTTTGCTGCTGCGTTTTTTTAACCACCACCGAGCGCCCACTACCAGCGCAATTACCAGAACCAGCCATATCCAATGCTTAATGTGTTGGTCGAGATTGTGTAGCCACGGCGCGATGACTTCTCCTCCCACATAGCCCAGCGTGGTAAATATCAGCGCCCATGCCAGCGCTCCCAGAATATTCAACGGCAGGAAAATTTTAGGCGGCAGATGACTTGCGCCAATCAGCAATGGGCCGATCACGCGAAAACCGTACATAAAACGGGTACCAATCACGAACAAATAGGGACGGCGCTGGATCATTTTCTGTGCCCGGCGGATTTTGTCGCGATGTTTTGAGAAACGACGCAAAATTTTGCCACCGTAACGACGCCCCAGCAGATACAGCAATTGATCGCCAATCATCCCGCCCAGGGCCACCGAGATAACCACCAAAGGAAATTTAAGTAACCCCTGATGCGCCGCTACGCCGCCCAGCAGGGTAATGGTTTCGCCTTCGGCCAAACTGCCAATGACCAACGCGGCGTAACCGTAATGTGCAATAAGATTGTTTATATCCATACGTCTGGATGACCTCCTGACATCAAGCATACACCCTGTGAATCATCGTTGGGTTTAAAAGCGTGGAATTAGCAGTTCGTCATTTTTGTTGTTGTACAAAAATTAATCCAAAGCTGAATTATACTTGAACTGTTGAGGTCCGGAGCTGGCAAGAAGGGGGCGGTATGAACCATGTCTGGGGGCTGTTTTCCCATCCCGATCGTGAAATGCATGTGATCAACAGCGAAAACGAAAGCGTTTCGCATCACTATACCCATCATGTACTGCTGATGGCGGCAATCCCGGTTATTTGCGCGTTTATTGGTACCACACAAATTGGCTGGAGTTTCGGCGATGGCAATGTCCTGAAGTTATCCCTGTTGACCGGATTTGCAATGGCAATTCTGTTTTACGGGGTGATGCTGGCAGGCGTCGCCATTATGGGCCGGGTAATCTGGTGGATGGCGCGTAATTACTCGCAACGTCCGTCGCTGGCACATTGTATGGTCTTTGCTGGATATGTCGCGACGCCGCTATTTTTAAGCGGACTGGTCGCACTTTATCCGCTGGTCTGGCTGTGCGCATTGGTCGGAACTATCGCGCTGTTTTACACCGGTTATCTACTTTATCTCGGCATTCCGACATTCCTGAATATCACCCGCGAGGAAGGGTTAAGCTTTTCCAGCTCGACGCTGGCGATTGGTGTACTGGTACTGGAGGTTCTGCTGGCTATTACGGTGATCCTGTGGGGTTATGGCTATCGGTTATTCTGACGGATAAACCTGTCTGCGCTGCGTTGTTGCCGTAAAAGTCAGCAACGCAGCATTTCGAGACGATTCTCCTGTGGCGGCAAACCTGCCGGATCGCTATGATGCCTGAGCTAGCTTGAGATAATACTTAATCTCTGGCGGTGTGCGTTGTGACGTGCGTAAACCATTATCAGAAATCTCATCATGCTGAAATTCCGAGTTTCATTATTAAGCCTTGCCCTGGTGCTGGCTGTTCCTTTTGCACCCCAAGCCGTGGCGAAAACGGCAACTACCGCAGCGGCTTCTCAACCTGAGATAGCGTCCGGTAGCGCGATGATTGTTGATCTGAATACCAACAAAGTTATCTATTCGAACCACCCGGACCTGGTGCGTCCGATTGCGTCGATTACCAAATTAATGACGGCGATGGTGGTGCTTGACGCGCGACTGCCGCTGAATGAAAAGCTGAAAGTGGATATCAGCCAGACGCCGGAGATGAAAGGCATTTACTCTCGCGTACGACTGAACAGTGAAATCAGCCGCAAAGACATGCTGCTGCTGGCGCTGATGTCATCAGAAAACCGCGCGGCGGCGAGCCTGGCGCATCATTACCCGGGCGGGTATAACGCGTTTATCAAGGCCATGAATGCCAAAGCGAAAGCGCTGGGCATGACCCAGACACGCTTTGTGGAACCCACCGGGTTATCGATCCATAACGTCTCGACCGCCCGTGATTTAACCAAACTGCTGATTGCCAGCAAACAGTATCCGCTGATTGGCCAGCTAAGTACGACGCGTGAAGATATGGCGACATTTGCCAACCCGGCGTATACGCTGCCGTTTCGTAACACCAACCATCTGGTATACCGCGATAACTGGAATATTCAGTTAACCAAAACCGGGTTTACCAATGCGGCGGGC
Organism: Citrobacter meridianamericanus; assembly: GCF_041320245.1. Lineage (NCBI taxonomy): Bacteria > Pseudomonadati > Pseudomonadota > Gammaproteobacteria > Enterobacterales > Enterobacteriaceae > Citrobacter > Citrobacter meridianamericanus. Next base: position 1,966,495 of record NZ_CP101036.1, read on the forward strand.
CACTGTCTGGTGATGCGCACGGTGATTAACAACAAACCGGTTGCACTGGTGGTGATGGATGCCTTTGGCAAATATACCCACTTTGCCGATGCCAGCCGTTTACGTACCTGGATCGAAACGGGCAAGGTAATGCCGGTTCCGGCGGCGGCGCTGAGCTATAAAAAGCAAAAAGCGGCTCAGATGGCGTCGGCAGGTACTGCGACGGGTGAGCAAACCGCGCAAAACGATTAAATAAGACGCTATCTGGCCTACATGGCACTCATGTTGCTGTAGGTCAGGCAAGCAAAGCGCCTCCGGCAACATGTCCGGGGGCGCTTATCTTTTCCCGGTTTACGACTCTTTCCAGTATTTCAGCTTACTCGTTTTACCGATACCCGGATTCATACTGTTGGTCGGATCATTCTCACGGTAAAAACGGGTCAGGGTTTCCGGTGCCTGATACAGATGCCCGACGTTATGCTCTGCCGGGTACTGCGCCCCGCGCTCGCGCAGGAGTTCCAGCATCTGCTCTTTCAGCGCATGCGCATCCACGCCTTTTTTCACGATGTAATCCTGATGGAAGACGTAACACATAAAGTGACCGTAATAGAGTTTGTGCACCAGCTGGCTGTCGATCTCTGGCGGCAGATGCTCGTACCATTCGGTGTCGTTACGGCGTAGCGCGATATCCAGCGCCAGAATATCTTCCACTTCATCTGCATGCACGGCCTGATAACGTATCGCCGCGCCAGCCGCCGCAAAACGATGCAAAAATGCCTTGCTGCCTTCTTCCGGCGTACAGGCAAAGAAGTCACCTTCAGCGGTTTTGAAATACTCGCTGAGCCAGTTTTGTGCTTCAGCCACGCCGCCACCGGCCATTTTTAACAGCAGGTGATGTTCGTATTTATCGCGCCAGCTTTTCATGCGCGCCGGTAAGTGGCTGGGGAACAAATGGCCAAACTTCTGCATGGCGCGATCGGTAAAGTGCGGACGGAAAATTTTCACTTTTTCCAGCATCGCATCGGTGCGGCCTTTCAGGGTGAAGAAGAACGGCATTTTGTCGGTGCCGAGCTTGTCGATCATCAGAAACGTATCTTTGCCGTATTGCTCTGCGATATCGTAAATGTCGCGGTGCATGTATTCACCAGCGACCGGCAGATGCTCAAATTTTGCCAGAATATGACGGCGAATTTCCGTTAGCACCTCAGGCTGATTGGTGCCGATGTAAAAGACCTGCTGATTTTTTTCGGCCTCGAAGGTGTCCAGACGCACGGCGAAAACCGCGAGCTTACCTGCACAACCGGATGATTCAAACAAGCGATCCGGGTCGGCGTTATAGCGGGCTGGCGTGTCCGCCTCAATATCTCTGACGCGGGTGACGTAGTCGTGATCGTGCGCGTGTCGCCCGTCGTGGCGGACATCGTCATCTTTAATCCGTTCGTCATCAAGTTTGCTCAGGATCTGCTCCGGGGTCTGGCCCAGCTCGATACCCAGATGGTTGACCAACTGCAATTTGCCCTGTTCGTCAATACGTGCAAACAGCGACATCTCGGTGTATGCCGGGCCGCGTTGTACCAGCGAGCCGCCGGAGTTGTTGCAAATGCCGCCAATTACCGAAGCGCCAATACAGGAGGATCCGATCACTGAATGCGGCTCACGGCCAAACGGTTTGAGCGCCTTTTCCAGCGAATACAGCGTTGTACCGGGATAAGCCAGCACCTGTTCGCCTTTGCCGATGACGTGCAGTTTATCCAGACGCAGGGTGCTGATAATGACAATCTCGCGGTCGTAATCATTACCGCTCGGCGTAGATCCTTCGGTCAGGCCGGTATTGGCGGCCTGCATGAGGACAATTTTATCTGCGGTGACGCAAGCGTTGAGGACGCGCCACAGTTCTAAAAGCGAGCCCGGGAATACAACGGCGAGCGCCTCGCCCTGACCGGAGCGAAATCCCTTGCGATAGCGGGCAGTTTTAGCAGGTTCAGTGAGCAGGTGAGAATGACCCACCAGACGGGTCAGTTCATTAAGGAAAGCTTTATTATCGGTTGTAATGGAAGACATTCTCCACTCCTTGTGGTGGGACTCAATATCAGGAACAAGCATAGCGCTTTGTATGACAATACGCTTTCTCATTCATATTGTCTCTGGTTCGTCTTCTAATGATTTGCGCTGGTTTTGAAAATTAGGAGAATAACCTTAGCTTTCTTTATCACTCCCGTTTAGTCTTACGGCAAACTGCGGTTTTTGTTATATTTTCGCTGCTCCGTCGGGAAAAAATAAAGAGAGAATCAACATGAAATGGCTATGTTCTGTAGGTGTCGCGGTGAGTCTGGCGTTGCAGCCCGCGTTGGCGGACACTCTGTTTGGTAACCATCCACTGACGCCAGAAGCGCGGGATGCCTTCGTTACCGATTTACTTAAGCAGATGACCGTGGATGAGAAAATTGGGCAACTTCGTTTGATAAGCGTCGGGCCTGATAACCCGAAAGAAGCCATCCGCGCGATGATCAAAGACGGGCAGGTTGGGGCAATTTTTAACACCGTCACGCGCCAGGATATCCGCAAAATGCAGGATCAGGTGATGGAACTTAGCCGCCTGAAAATTCCTCTCTTTTTTGCCTACGACGTATTACACGGCCAGCGTACCGTGTTCCCGATAAGCCTCGGTCTGGCATCCTCCTTTAATCTCGATGCGGTCAGAACCGTGGGGCGGGTTTCCGCCTATGAAGCTGCCGATGATGGTCTGAATATGACCTGGGCGCCGATGGTCGATGTCTCACGCGATCCTCGCTGGGGGCGCGCCTCGGAAGGGTTTGGTGAAGATACCTATTTGACCGCCACGATGGGCAAAACCATGGTGGAAGCGATGCAGGGGAAAAGCCCGGCAGACAGGTATTCGGTAATGACCAGCGTCAAGCACTTCGCCGCATATGGCGCGGTTGAAGGTGGGAAGGAATACAACACCGTCGATATGAGTCCACAGCGTCTGTTCAATGATTATATGCCACCGTACAAAGCCGGGCTGGACGCCGGTAGCGGTGCGGTAATGGTGGGTCTTAATTCGCTGAACGGTACACCGGCGACGTCGGATGCCTGGCTGTTAAAAGACGTGCTGCGCGATGAGTGGGGCTTTAAGGGCATCACCGTTTCCGATCACGGTGCGATTAAGGAACTGATTAAGCACGGTGCCGCTGCCGATCCTGAGGACGCGGTGCGCGTGGCGATCAAGTCCGGTATCAACATGAGTATGAGCGATGAGTATTACAGCAAATACCTGCCGGGGTTGATTAAGTCAGGCAAAGTGACGATGGCGGAGCTGGACGACGCCGCGCGTCATGTGCTGAACGTAAAATATGATATGGGGCTGTTTAACGATCCGTACAGCCATCTGGGGGCTAAAGAGTCTGACCCGCAGGACACCAACGCGGAAAGCCGTTTGCATCGCAAAGAGGCGCGTGAAGTGGCGCGTGAAAGCCTGGTGCTGCTGAAAAACCGTTTGGAAACCTTGCCGCTGAAAAAATCCGCCACCGTAGCAGTCGTCGGTCCGCTGGCCGATAGCAAGCGTGATGTTATGGGCAGTTGGTCCGCTGCCGGTGTTGCCGAACAGTCAGTAACAGTGCTGACGGGAATTAAAAATGCCCTCGGCGAGCAGGGGAAAGTGGTGTACGCCAAAGGGGCGAATATCACCAACGACAAAGGCATTGTCGATTTCCTCAACCTGTATGAAGAGGCTGTGAAGGTTGATCCTCGCTCGCCGCAGGCGATGATCGATGAAGCCGTGAACGCCGCGAAGCAGTCTGACGTGGTGGTTGCGGTGGTCGGCGAAGCGCAGGGCATGGCGCATGAAGCCTCCAGCCGCACCGATATCACTATTCCACAGAGTCAGCGTGACCTGATTGCCGCCCTCAAAGCAACGGGTAAACCGCTGGTTCTGGTGCTGATGAACGGACGTCCGTTGGCGTTGGTTAAAGAAGATCAACAGGCCGATGCGATCCTCGAAACCTGGTTTGCCGGGACTGAAGGCGGTAACGCCATCGCCGATGTGCTGTTTGGCGATTACAACCCGTCAGGTAAGCTGCCGATGTCTTTCCCGCGCTCTGTCGGACAGATCCCGGTCTATTACAGCCATCTTAATACTGGACGCCCGTATAATGCGGACAAGCCGAACAAGTACACATCGCGCTACTTTGATGAAGCGAATGGTCCGTTGTATCCCTTTGGCTATGGCCTGAGCTACACCACGTTCACCGTTTCTGATGTGAAGCTTTCTTCTCCAACGATGAAACGTGACGGGACCGTGACGGCCAGCGTGCAGGTGACCAACACCGGGAAGCGCGAAGGTGCGACGGTGATTCAGATGTATTTACAGGACGTGACCGCTTCCATGAGTCGTCCGGTAAAACAGCTGAAAGGTTTTGAGAAAGTGAATCTTAAGCCGGGCGAAACCCAGACAGTCAGCTTCCCGATCGACATTGAAGCGCTGAAGTTCTGGAATCAGCGTATGCAATACGATGCAGAACCGGGCAAGTTTAACGTCTTTATCGGTGTGGATTCCGCCAGAGTGAAGCAGGGCGAGTTTGAACTGCTGTAATTAATAACGCCACGCATCATGCCTGATGGATACACTTATCGGGCCTGCAAAATCAGATCATCCGGCAAATTCACTTTGGGTTTGCCGGATTTTTTTTATTTTATCATCGCCTTATCGAGAATATCTCTCAGCGTTATTACCCAATTGCCAGGTTAATGCCTGATTTTTCGACTATGCTTTTTCCTCAAGTCTCTGAAAGGAGCCGTAAAAGAATGAGGAGAGCTGCATGATAATCTCAAAAGTTTGGGTGGGTTCGCTGGCGTTGTTAGCGGTGGTGAGCATGCCCTTACAGGCCGCGTCACCCGTCACGGTCGGTTCAAAAATAGATACCGAAGGCGCGCTGCTCGGCAATATTATTTTGCAGGTGCTCGAAAGCCATGGCGTGAAAACCGTCAATAAAGTGCAGCTGGGGACTACTCCGGTGGTGCGTGGGGCAATTACCTCTGGTGAGCTGGATATTTATCCGGAATACACCGGCAATGGGGCATTCTTTTTTAAAGATGAAAATGATCCGGCGTGGAAAAATGCCAGCGCTGGTTATGAAAAAGTGAAAAAGCTGGACGCTGAGAAAAATAAACTGGTCTGGCTAACGCCTGCACCCGCCAACAACACCTGGACCATTGCGGTACGTCAGGATGTCGCGCAAAAGAACAAACTTGAGTCCCTGGCTGATTTAGGCCGCTACCTGAAAGAGGGAGGGACGTTCAAACTTGCCGCCTCTGCGGAATTCATCGAGCGGGCTGACGCGCTGCCTGCGTTTGAAAAAGCCTATGATTTCAAACTGAATCAGAATCAGCTGCTGTCGCTGGCGGGAGGGGATACCGCGGTGACGATTAAAGCAGCGGCGCAGCAGACCTCAGGGGTCAATGCGGCGATGGCCTATGGCACCGATGGTCCGGTTGCGGCGTTGGGTTTGCAAACATTGAGCGATCCAAAAGGCGTCCAGCCCATTTATGCGCCAGCGCCCGTCGTGCGTGAATCGGTGCTGAAGGACTACCCGCAAATGGGAGAATGGCTGCAACCGGTATTTGCCAGCCTGGATGAAAAAACGTTGCAACAGCTGAATGCCAGCATTGCCGTGGAGGGACTGGATGCGAAAAAAGTCGCAGCAGATTACCTGAAGCAAAAAGGATGGGTTAAGTAACGGCGTCTGCAGCGGGTGGGTGTTTTGTCGAATTTTTCAGTCAATCGGGTGCTGTTGCTGCTGGTGTTTCTTACTTTCGCGGCGGCAGCGCTTCCTTTTATTAGCTATGCTCCCAATCGCCTGGTGTCCGGCGAAGGTCGTCAACTCTGGGATATCAGCTCCTACACGACATGGGGATTGGCGGTGGCCTGTTTGCTGCTGTGTGTACTGAGCGTTGTACCGGGAAGGTCCGGCAATATATTGGCGCTTATCGTTTGCCAACTGTTGGTGATTGCCGCGCTGGTAACCGCAGGTACAAAGGCAACGTATCTGGCGAAGACGGGTAGTCCGCTGGCCAGAACCAGCCTGGGCAGCGGGTTCTGGTTAGGCGTGGGGCTGATGCTGCTGGCCGCCAGTGACGCTATTCGTCGCATCACCGCTAAGGCGCTGTGGCGTTGGGTGCTGCATGCGCAAATATTCATTGTGCCGCTGGTGCTTTTGTTCTCCGGCACGCTTAACGATCTTTCTCTGCTTAAAGAGTATGCCAACCGTCAGGACGTCTTTAACGATGCGCTGGCGCAACATTTGACGATTCTGTTCGCAACCGTGGTGCCCGCGTTGCTTATTGGCGTGCCGATGGGCGTCTGGTGTGCTTTTTCCGTCGCCCGCCAGGGGCCAGTTTTCGCACTACTGAACATCATCCAGACCATTCCCTCCGTCGCGCTGTTTGGCCTGTTAATTGCGCCGCTGGCCGGGCTGGTGAAGCACTTTCCCGTGTTGGGCTCGCTCGGTGTTGCCGGAACCGGTCTGACGCCTGCGCTTATTGCGTTGGTGTTGTATGCGCTGTTACCGCTGGTTCGTGGCGTCGTTGCTGGCCTGAATCAGGTTCCGCGCGATGTGCTGGAAAGCGCCCGGGCGATGGGGATGAGCACTCGTCAGCGGTTTATCTCAGTGCAATTTCCCCTGGCGCTGCCGGTCTTCTTACGCAGTTTGCGCGTGGTGATGGTCCAGACGGTGGGGATGGCCGTGATAGCCGCGCTGATTGGCGCAGGGGGATTTGGCACCCTGGTCTTTCAGGGATTGCTCAGTAGCGCCGTTGATTTAGTGCTGTTGGGTGTGATCCCGGTTGTTGTCTTGGCAGTGTTGATTGATGCGCTGTTTGATTTAGGGCTCGCGCTGCTAAAGGTATCGAATAATGATTGAATTTCGTCACGTCAGTAAAATCTATGGTCAGCAAAAAGCCGTCGATGACCTTAACCTGCAGTTAGGGGAGGGCAGCTTTTCGGTGTTAATCGGTACGTCAGGTTCGGGGAAGTCCACCACGCTGAAGATGATTAACCGACTGGTTGAGCACGACAGTGGGCAGATCCGTTTTGCCGGAGAAGAAATTCGTAGCCTGCCGGTGCTGGAGCTAAGGCGGCGCATGGGGTACGCGATTCAGTCTATTGGTTTGTTTCCCCATTGGACCGTCGCGCAGAACATCGCCACCGTACCGCAGCTGCAAAAGTGGTCGCGCTCACGTATTGATGACCGCACAGATGAACTGATGGCCCTGCTGGGCCTTGAGGCGAATTTGCGTCACCGTTATCCGCATCAGCTTTCCGGCGGACAGCAGCAACGGGTCGGGGTTGCGCGCGCGTTGGCGGCAGATCCGCAGGTACTACTGATGGATGAGCCTTTTGGCGCGCTGGATCCTGTCACCCGTGGTGCGCTACAGCAGGAGATGACGCGTATTCACCGTTTGCTGGGGCGTACTATTGTGTTAGTGACGCATGATATCGACGAGGCGCTAAGGCTGGCTGAGCATCTGGTCCTGATGGATGCTGGAAAGGTTGTCCAGCAAGGTACACCGCTGTCGATGCTGACCGCGCCAGCGAATGATTTCGTGCAAACTTTTTTTGGCCGCAGTGAACTGGGCGTACGGCTGTTGTCGTTGCGTACGGTAGGTGATTTTATCCGTCGCGGCGAACACTCGGACGGCGAGCCGCTGGTGGATGAAATGACGCTTCGTGATGCGTTGTCGGTGTTTGTGGCGCGGGGCTGCGACGTATTGCCGGTCGTGACCACGCAGGGATTGTCCTGCGGTACGCTTCATTTTCGCGATTTGCTTTCGGAGACGCCGACCCGTGAAACGTCTTGCTGATCCGCTGCTATGGCTTATTGTCGTGTTCCTGATCCTGTTGGTGGGGTTGCCTCACAGTCAGGCCCTGTTTAGTTCGCTGTTCCCTGCGTTGCCGCGCCCCGTGTATCAGCAGGAAAGTTTTATGGCGTTGGCGCTGGCCCATTTTTCTCTGGTGGGGATCTCAAGCCTTATCGCCGTATTGATTGGCGTTGGGGCGGGTATTGCGGTAACCCGATCCTGGGGCACAGAATTCAGGCCGATAGTGGAAACCATTGCCGCCGTGGGGCAGACATTTCCTCCGGTCGCTGTGCTGGCTATTGCCGTACCGGTGATGGGGTTTGGTCCTGAGCCTGCAATTATTGCGCTGATCCTGTATGGGGTATTACCGATCTTACAGGCAACTCTGGCGGGACTTGGCGGCATTTCTTCCAGCGTGATGGATATCGCCAGTGGAATGGGCATGAGTCAGGGGCAGCGGCTGCGTAAAGTGGAGTTGCCGCTGGCGGCACCGGTTATTCTGGCGGGCATTCGCACGTCGGTCATTATTAATATTGGCACCGCAACGATAGCTTCAACCGTCGGGGCAAATACGCTGGGCACGCCGATTATCATCGGGCTTAGCGGGTTCAATATCGCCTATGTGATTCAGGGAGCGCTGCTGGTCGCGCTGGCGGCGGTAATTGTCGACCGCGGATTTGAACGATTAGCGAGCTGCCTTACCCTGCACGTAAAATGAATGTGTAACCTGCCAGCATGACACCGCCGATACCGCCGATGGCCATCAGCAGGAAGAGGGTGATGACACCGATTTTAGCTGCGTTCATTATGCACTCCTTATGTGAATCTAAGGATTGTACACTTTTGTTAATAAAATATTAAGAGCTTATCCCAGTAGGCTCTAAATACCGAGTGGATAAATATCGTGACCTAACGCGCGCCATTCGCTTAACTGTTGCTCCTGAGCGGGCGTTTGGCTTTCGCCGCACCAGATAAGTAAGGTGCGGCCTGCAAACAGCTCTGGTCGCAATTGGTTCAGTGAGTGGGCGAGGACGTCAACGCGCCATCCCTGCTGGCTGGCGACCCACCCCTCCAACCATAAGCGGGTGGTATCATGAATATTCCAGCCGACAACCAAGGCATCTTTGCCCTGTTTCTTGCGTGCCGAAGCCAGACAAATCGCGATGTAATTAATGAGGACGCCGTCGAGGATCCCCAGTAACGCCTGGAGGATCGGCTGCTGACATTGCAGACGTCGGCGTAACGGAATGAATAAATGGGTGTTGAGCGTTTGTGCGGGATAATCCTGACCACGCTCTTTGATCCACATTCTGAGGCTGTGCAGATTACTACTTTGCAAATAGCTCAACAGCGTCTCTTGTTGTTCGCGCCAGCCGTTATGCACATCAATATTTTCATTGCTGAGCAACGTTTTTACCTTACTGACCTGAACGCCATTGTTGATCCAGCGTTTTATCTCACGGATCCGGTCGATATCCGCGTCGTTGAACAGGCGATGCCCGCCATCTGTCCGCTGCGGTTTCAGTAATCCGTAACGCCTCTGCCACGCGCGTAAAGTGACAGGGTTGATATCACAAAGCAAAGCCACTTCACCTATTGTGTAAAGCGCCATCGTTGTCTCACTTATGCTTGCGAGGTCCCAGTTTTACTTTAGACGCTCTTTTGCGAACCAGGTAGTTTTGGCTGTTTTTTGATCAATAAATGGATGGGTTTGTAGTCATGCTCGCGCTTTCGAGTGATCGTTCTCACAAATTCCTTTTTTTTTGCATCACTTCAAAGAAAGTTACGCGCAGCCCATGTATGTTACGCGCTTTTAAGTGATGTGTGGTTGGCGGGTATGTACGAGTTTAATCTGGTGTTGCTGCTGCTTCAGCAGATGTGCGTGTTTCTCGTTATCGCGTGGCTCATGAGCAAAACGCGTTTGTTTATTCCGCTGATGCAGGTGACTATCCGGTTGCCGCACAAACTGCTTTGCTACGTTACCTTTTCCATTTTCTGCATTTTGGGCACCTATTTCGGGCTGCACATTGATGACTCCATTGCGAACACTCGCGCTATTGGCGCTGTAATGGGCGGGTTGCTTGGCGGCCCGGTGGTCGGCGGTTTAGTTGGCCTGACCGGCGGTTTGCATCGTTATTCGATGGGCGGAATGACGGCACTTAGCTGCATGATTTCGACCATTGTGGAAGGTTTGCTTGGCGGGCTGGTGCATAGCGTGCTTACCCGCCGTGGCCGTACCGATAAAGTCTTCAGCCCGTTGACGGCGGGTGCCATAACTTTTGTCGCCGAACTGGTGCAGATGTTGATCATCTTATTAATCGCCCGGCCGTTTGATGATGCCTATCGACTGGTCAGCAATATCGCCGCGCCGATGATGGTGACGAATACCGTGGGCGCGGCCTTGTTTATGCGTATTTTGCTCGATAAACGAGCGATGTTTGAAAAATATACTTCGGCTTTTTCCGCCACCGCGCTCAAAGTTGCCGCCTCAACGGAAGGGATTTTGCGCCAGGGCTTCAACGAGGTTAACAGCATGAAAGTCGCTCAGGTGCTGTATGAAGAGCTGGACATCGGTGCCGTGGCGATTACCGACCGCGAGAAGCTGCTGGCGTTTACCGGTATCGGTGACGACCATCATCTGCCGGGTAAACCTATCTCTTCCTCGTACACTCAGAGGGCGATTGAAACCGGAGAGGTGGTTTATGCCGACGGCAATGAAGTCCCTTATCGCTGCTCTTTGCATCCGCAATGCAAATTAGGCTCGACGCTAGTGATCCCTTTGCGGGGAGAGAACCAGAGGGTGATGGGGACCATCAAATTGTATGAGGCCAAAAACCGTCTCTTTAGCTCGATCAACCGCACGTTGGGGGAAGGGATCGCCCAACTGCTTTCGGCGCAGATACTGGCCGGGCAGTATGAGCGGCAAAAAGCGATGCTCACGCAGTCGGAAATCAAACTACTGCATGCGCAGGTGAATCCCCATTTTCTGTTTAATGCGCTCAACACGATCAAAGCCGTGATCCGACGTGATAGCGAGCAGGCCAGCCAACTGGTGCAGTATCTGTCGACGTTCTTTCGCAAAAACTTAAAACGCCCATCGGAGATTGTGACGCTGGCCGATGAAATTGAACACGTTAACGCTTATTTGCAAATTGAAAAGGCACGGTTTCAGTCGCGCCTGCAGGTAACTTTGACGGTGCCGGATGCGCTTTCGTATCAGCAATTACCCGCCTTTACCCTACAACCTATTGTGGAGAATGCTATCAAGCACGGTACCTCTCAGCTGCTGGATACCGGGGAAGTGTCGATTACCGCCCGTCGCGAAGGACAGTATCTGATGCTGGATATTGAAGATAATGCCGGGTTGTATCAGCCAACGTCTGAGGCCAGCGGATTGGGTATGAGTCTGGTTGATAAACGACTGCGCGAGCGGTTTGGCGATGATTTTGGCATCAGCGTAGCGTGTGAACCTGACCGCTTTACCCGAATCACTTTACGACTTCCTCTGGAGGAACTGGCATGATCAAAGTGCTGATTGTCGATGACGAACCGTTAGCGCGGGAGAATCTGCGGATCCTGTTGCAAGAGCAAAGCGACATCGAGATTGTCGGCGAATGTTCGAATGCGGTGGAAGCCATCGGCGCGGTACATAAACTGCGTCCGGATGTCCTGTTCCTTGATATTCAGATGCCGCGTATCAGCGGTCTGGAAATGGTTGGCATGCTTGATCCCGAGCATCGCCCGTACATTGTTTTCCTGACCGCTTTTGATGAATATGCGGTGAAAGCATTTGAAGAACACGCGTTTGATTATCTTCTCAAGCCGATTGAAGAGGCGCGGCTGGAAAAAACGCTGAGCCGTTTGCGTCAGGAACGCACGAAACAGGATGTTTCGCTACTGCCAGAGAATCAACAGGCGCTGAAATTTATTCCGTGCAGCGGCCACAGCCGAATTTATTTACTGCAAATGGATGACGTGGCGTTTATCAGCAGCCGTATGAGTGGCGTGTATGTGACCAGCAGCGACGGCAAAGAAGGCTTTACCGAGCTTACACTCAGAACGCTGGAGAGTCGCACGCCGCTGTTGCGCTGTCATCGACAATACCTGGTGAATATGGCGCAATTACAGGAGATACGCCTGGAAGACAATGGCCAGGCCGAGTTGATTTTACGTAACGGTCTGACGGTTCCGGTAAGTCGTCGTTATCTTAAAAGTCTAAAAGAGGCGATTGGACTGTAAAACTGATACACTGCGCGCCATTGCATCACCGACAGTTGAAGGCTCTATGCTAAGTAACGATATTCTTCGTAGCCTGCGCTACACCCTGAAAGCGAACAATAACGACATGGTGCGTATTCTTGCGCTTGCTGACATGGAATCCATCTCCGCAAATTTCGATACCTGGACGACAAAAGAAGATGAAGACGGGTTTGTTCGCTGCCCGGATATCATTCTTTCCGGTTTTTTAAACGGTCTGATTTATCATCTGCGCGGCAAAGATGATTCTGCGCCGGAACTGGCGCTTGAGCGTCGTGTTAATAACAATACGGTGCTGAAAAAGCTGCGTATCGCCTTTTCGCTGAAAACCGATGATATTCTGGCGATTATGACCGAGCAGAAATTCCGTGTGTCGATGCCGGAAATTACCGCTATGATGCGCGCACCGGACCATAAGAATTATCGCGAATGCGGCGATCAGTTCCTGCGTTATTTCCTGCGTGGTTTAACGTCGCGAGAGCATAAAAAGAAAGCGTAAAGCAGCGCTGGCGACCACGATCAAAATCGGGTCGCCGATGCTTTACTTCACTTCTTTAAAACCCGCCGATTCCATTACCGTTTGCATTTGCTTCATGCTGATGTTTTTATCGGCGTTTTCAGATAGTTTAATCCCTGAAATGGCCTGCAACGCTTTTATATCAACTTTTTCCATATCGATAGTGACATTTTCTTGCGCGTAGGTATCTGAATAGGTAAGTTTTTCTTCTATACCAGTAATGTTTTGATATTTGGTGCTTAACGCGTTGAATACTATTGCTGCTTCTTCTTTATTGCTGGCACCGACTGACGCATAGCTGATTTTACTTTCAGAGATTTGCTTCAGGACCTTATCACCTTTATACGTGTAAGAAACGGTGATATCAGAACCGTTAAGATTGGCATTGAATGTTTTCGTTTCTTCTTTATCACCACATCCCGCCAGGAAAAAAACAACAATCGACGCAACAGCGAGAGAAACAAATTTTTGCAACGCTTTCATGTAAAACTCCATTTTATGAATATTGAATACCAGTGAGAGATAGAATAAGGCGAATAGCAGTGGCTGAGCAGTCCGGAAATGGAGCAGGGGAGAATTTCAGATTAGGGGAAGAATTGATGCAATAAAAAAGCGCTGCGGTTGCAGCGCTTGTTGTTTCTAACTTACTTCACCTGTTGGCCTGGTTTTGCACCTTCATCCGGGCTTAACAGGAAGATATCTTTCCCACCAGGACCTGCTGCCATCACCATCCCTTCAGAAATGCCGAAGCGCATCTTACGAGGAGCCAGGTTGGCAACCATAATGGTCTGACGCCCAATCAGGGTCTGCGGATCCGGATAAGCAGAACGAATACCAGAGAAAACGTTGCGCTTCTCGCCGCCGAGATCCAGCGTCAGGCGCAGCAGTTTATCGGAACCTTCCACGAACTCTGCGTTTTCAATCAGCGCCACGCGCAGATCAACTTTGGCGAAATCGTCAAAAGTGATGGTTTCCTGAATTGGATCATCCGCCAGTGGGCCGGTTACCGGTGCGGCAGCGGCTTTCACTTCTTCTTTCGACGCCTCAACCAGCGCTTCAACTTGTTTCATGTCGATGCGGTTGTAGAGCGCCTTAAAGGTGTTGACTTTATGACCGAGCAGCGGTTGTTCGATGCCATCCCAGGTCAGTTCGCTGTTGAGGAATGCTTCGACACGTTCAGCAAGCGTCGGCAGTACCGGCTTCAGCCAGGTCATCAGGACGCGGAACAGGTTAATGCCCATGGAGCAAATTGCCTGCAGGTCGGCGTCACGGCCTTCCTGTTTAGCCACGACCCACGGAGCCTGTTCGTCAACGTAGCGGTTAGCTACGTCGGCCAGCGCCATGATTTCGCGGATTGCTTTACCGAATTCACGGTTTTCCCACGCTTCACCAATCACCACTGCAGCGTCTGTAAAGGTTTTATACAGCGCAGGATCGGCCAGTTCAGCCGCCAGCACGCCGTCAAAGCGCTTACTGATAAAGCCCGCGTTACGGGACGCCAGGTTGACCACTTTGTTGACGATATCAGCGTTGACGCGCTGGACAAAATCTTCCAGGTTCAGGTCGATATCATCAATACGTGACGAAAGCTTCGCCGTGTAGTAGTAGCGCAGGCTGTCGGCGTCAAAGTGCTTCAGCCAGGTGCTGGCCTTAATGAAAGTGCCGCGAGATTTAGACATCTTCGCGCCGTTTACCGTCACATACCCGTGAACGAACAGGTTAGTCGGCTTACGGAAGTTACTGCCTTCCAGCATGGCAGGCCAGAACAGGCTGTGGAAGTAGACGATATCCTTACCGATGAAGTGATACAGCTCGGCGTCGGAATCCTTCTTCCAGTACTCATCAAAGCTGGTCGTGTCACCGCGCTTGTCGCACAGGTTTTTGAACGAGCCCATATAGCCGATTGGCGCATCCAGCCAGACGTAGAAGTACTTGCCGGGCGCGTTCGGGATTTCAAAACCGAAGTACGGGGAATCGCGGGAAATATCCCACTGCTGCAGGCCGGATTCGAACCATTCCTGCATTTTGTTCGCCACTTGCTCCTGCAACGCACCGCTGCGCGTCCACGCCTGCAACATTTCGCTGAATGACGGCAGGTCAAAGAAGAAGTGTTCGGAGTCACGCATTTCCGGCGTCGCGCCAGAAACCACAGATTTCGGCTCGATAAGCTCGGTAGGGCTGTAGGTTGCGCCGCACACTTCACAGTTATCGCCGTACTGATCCGGAGATTTACATTTCGGGCAGGTGCCTTTAACGAAACGATCCGGCAGGAACATGCCTTTTTCTGGATCGTAAAGCTGGGAGATAGTACGGTTCTTAATAAAACCGTTCTCCTTCAGACGTGTGTAAATCAGCTCAGACAACTCACGGTTCTCTTCGCTGTGCGTAGAGTGGTAGTTGTCATAGCTGATGTCAAAACCCGCAAAATCAGTCTGATGCTCCTGACTCATTTCACCGATCATCTGCTCTGGCGTGACCCCAAGCTGCTGCGCTTTCAGCATGATTGGCGTACCGTGTGCGTCGTCTGCGCAGATGAAGTTAACCTGGTGGCCGCGCATTCGCTGGTAACGGACCCAGACATCAGCCTGGATGTGCTCCAGCATATGGCCGAGGTGGATAGAGCCGTTGGCGTACGGCAGCGCGCACGTTACCAGAATTTTCTTCGCGACTTGAGTCATAGTAGGCAATTACTTCTTTTGTAGTGAAAAGGGCTTTGATAGTACCAAAATGGTAATTACTGCGCCAAGCGATAAGGGCATTTATCCGTAAATGAATAATTGTTGCCGTTGGAGTAAACTAGCGGTGACTATTGTATATTCAGAACAACAAAAAGGAGTCGGGATGAACGCACAATCCCAGGCCAAATCACCAGAGACCCTGCGCGCCATGGTTGCCGGGACGCTGGCGAATTTTCAGCATTCAACCCTGAAGCATAATCTGACGACGCTTAAAGCGTTGCATCACGTCGCCTGGATGGATGACACGTTGCACGTTGAGCTGGTCATGCCGTTCGTCTGGCATAGCGCGTTTGAGGACTTAAAAGAGCAATGTAGTGCCGACCTGCTGCGCATTACCGGTGCGAAAGCGATCGACTGGAAACTGTCGCATAACATCGCGACGTTAAAACGCGTGAAAAACCAGCCGGGCATAAATGGTGTAAAAAACATCATCGCAGTCAGCTCGGGTAAAGGTGGTGTAGGTAAATCCTCTACCGCCGTGAACCTGGCGCTGGCGCTGGCTGCTGAAGGAGCGAAGGTAGGTATTCTGGACGCCGATATTTATGGCCCGTCTATTCCGACAATGCTCGGCGCGGAAAACCAGCGTCCAACCTCACCTGACGGTACGCACATGGCGCCGATCATGTCTCACGGTCTGGCGACGAACTCCATTGGTTATCTGGTCACTGACGATAACGCCATGGTGTGGCGCGGCCCGATGGCCAGCAAAGCGCTGCTGCAGATGCTGCAGGAAACCTTATGGCCGGATCTTGATTACCTGGTACTGGATATGCCGCCGGGTACGGGTGACATCCAGTTGACGCTGGCGCAGAACATTCCGGTAACGGGAGCTGTTGTGGTGACCACTCCGCAGGACATTGCACTAATCGATGCCAAAAAAGGCATTGTGATGTTCGAAAAAGTCGAAGTACCGGTGCTGGGTATTGTTGAGAATATGAGTATGCATATTTGCAGCAACTGCGGTCATCACGAGCCAATCTTTGGCACCGGTGGGGCGCAGAAGCTGGCAGAGCAGTATCACACTCAACTGCTGGGACAGATGCCGCTGCATATTTCCCTGCGTGAGGACCTCGATCGTGGTATGCCGACGGTCATCAGCCGTCCTGACAGCGAATTTACTGCCATTTACCGCAGCCTGGCAGGGCGTGTCGCTGCCCAGCTCTACTGGCAGGGAGAAGTTATCCCTGGTGAGATCGCCTTCCGCGCAGTGTAATTTTAGCTGTAGCCGTGGTTTTTAATCCATTCGCCGTATCAATAATATATTGATGCGGTGAATGGATTTAGTGAAAAGTTGAACCCTGATATTTATCCAGCCTGTATAATTCATGTCTTTTTCTGAATAATCCTCTTTAATACATCATTTAAATTGATCAATCTGATCCCATCAATCTACAATTCCGATTGGATTGAGCGGTGTATTTCGCCCATACTGTCACTTAACAGGCCATCTGCATGTTATTTGATGTTAACCACAGGAGTTATGATCAAATGAAAAAACATTGGCTGATGGGAATTATAATTCTGACTTATGGAATGAGTGTTTTTGCTTCCGATACTGCCTCTTTAACCATCGACGGCAGGGTAGTCGAACCGACTTGTAGTACTGATGTTGTAAATAATGAAATACATCAACGATGTGGAGAAACTCTTCATCTTTCAACTATCAACAATGTGACGTCTTCGCCTGCGCGAGGCGTGGTGACTGATATTGTTATTGTTCATGGTGATAGTTCGCGCCAGATCGTGCTAAATAGCTATGATTAAAAAAGTTTCTTTTTATTCATGGCTAGATATAGTTTTGAAGAATGATGCCTAGTTTTATATTTGTTTGAAGAATCTCGCCCCAGCTAGTTAATGCCATTAAGTTATTAATTCTAATAATAACTTAAACTGTCACTTATTTGTTGTGATTATATTGCAATGATTAATTTGAGTTAAGTCAATAAAACAACGCGTTTACATTGCGGTAACTTTTTTCCTGTGAGAATTTAATTTCAAGAAATACCACCTCTTAATAATAGAAATTAATTCATTAAGGAAGATATTATGAAAGCTTCAATCATTTCTGCTACTGTTCTTTCTGCTGTATTTATGAGCGCAGGGGCTTTTGCTGCTGATACCGATCAGGGTGAACTGATTATTACTGGTAAGGTGGTGGGAACTACCTGTAAATTTACGGGCGATAGTACGGCGACCATTGGTATGAACCAAATTGGTGCTGACAGATTAAATACCTTAAGCGCTGGTGGTGTTTATGATGGATACTCAAATAAAACCACCGTTCCCTTAACCGTTGAATGTACTGGTACTGCAGCGCCGAAAATAACTTTCTCCAGCTCGCAATTTGACAGTAATAATAAACACATTACACGAAATACCGCATCAAATAATGGTGCTGGTTTTGCGGTCTATTATGGTGATAAACAGGTTAATCCTGATTCAAGTATTAATTTAACGAAAACCGCAGACAATAAATATGTTCTGGACTTTAGCGCGCGCTACGCGAAAGTGGGTTCAACTGACGTCACCGCTGGTGATGTGGCCTCTTCGCTGACGATGACTGTAGTTACTGATTAAGATTACAATCCTGTTTGTCGGCGGCTGTGGTCGCCGGTTTTTGCTGTAGTAAGGATAATTATAATGAAAAAGTTATTAATATTATTTTTTGCTGGCTCGGTAATGCCGGCGTGGGGAGGTATTTATATTTACGGCACTCGTGTCATTTATCCGGCGCAGAAAAAAGAAATTACCGTGCAAATCATGAACGAAGGCAGTCGTGGTGCTCTGGTTCAGTCGTGGATTGACGATGGTGATACCAGCCTGCCGCCAGAGAAAATTCAGGTACCGTTTGTGATGACTCCGCCAGTAGCAAAGGTTAGCGGTGGTTCCGGCCAGCAGCTGAAAATTAAGCAGTTAGCAAATACGTTACCGAAAGATCGTGAAAGCCTTTTTTTTCTTAATGTGCTCGATATACCTCCTAATTCAGCGGAATCAGAAGGTAAAAATATAATTAAATTTGCTATGCAGAACCGCATCAAATTTATTTATCGCCCACCGGGTGTTTCTGGTGTCGATAAAAAAAGTTTTACCCATCTGAATGTCAGTCATGCTAGTGGTGGGATAAGAATTAAAAATAATTCTGCTAACTGGATTACTATTCCTGAATTGATAGGTAGTTCAAAAATTAATAAAGAGACGTTACTGTTAGCACCGTGGTCAGAGAAAATGTTAAGTACTACCGCTGTTGTTAGTGACTACAAGGTTACACTTATTGACGATTACGGTAATTATTTGAGTGAAAGAATAGAAACTGAAAAATAGCTTAAGGACTGGCTATGTTAAAGATCAATTCGATTACACTGGCCATCCTGTCGGTGCTGACGGCCTCATCATCTGCATGGGCTGAAGAAGAAACCTTTGATACCCACTTTATGATCGGTGGTTTAAATGGTGAAAAAATATCCCGCTATCAAATTGATGGCGATAAGCCAATGCCCGGAATGTATGAAATGGATGTTTATGTAAATAATCATTGGCGGGGTCATTATAATATTAATATTAAATCCGATCCGGATGCGGCATGCTTACCCTGGGCGCAGTTGCAGAAAATTGGTATTCGTACTGAGGGGATTAAAGCAGATAAAACTGTAGAGTGTGTACCGCTGCGCGCGGCAGTTCAGGGCGGCAGTGTCGGTTATGACATAGGGCAATTTATTCTGAATCTAAGCGTGCCGCATGCGTATGTGCTTGAACATGAGTCAGGATATATGTCGCCTGAAACCTGGGAACGCGGGGTTAACGCTTTTTATACATCTTATTACGCCAGCCAGTATTACAGTAATTATAAACACGGCGGCGATGATAAAAGTAGCTATGTGAACCTGAATAGCGGGTTGAACCTGCTTGGATGGCAGTTGCACTCAAATGCCAACTATATAAAAGGCAACGAGAACAGCGGTAATTGGAAAAGTAACACGTTATATATGGAGCGCGGTATCCCGCAAATACTTGGCACGCTACGTACCGGAGATATGTACACCGGTTCGGATATCTTTGACGCGGTACGTTTTCGCGGTGTGCGTATCTGGCGTGATATGCAAATGTTACCGAACTCAAAACAGAATTTTACCCCAGTAGTACATGGGATTGCCCAGAGCAACGCGTTGGTAACCATCGAACAAAACGGCTTTGTTATTTATCAGAAAGAAGTTCCACCAGGCCCATTTGCTATTGATGATCTGCAACTTGCTGGCGGCGGCGCGGATTTAGATGTGAGCGTGAAAGAGGCCGACGGCTCAGTATCCCATTACCTGGTGCCTTATTCATCTGTGCCGAATATGCTGCAGTCAGGCGTATCAAAATATGATTTTGCTGCCGGGCGTAGCCATATTGAGGGGGCTGGCAATCAGTATGATTTCCTACAGGGCAGTTATCAGTATGGTATGAACAATTTGCTAACGGTCTATGGCGGTACAATGCTGTCGCAGAATTATTCTTCATTTGTGCTCGGGACCGGCTGGAATACACCTATTGGCTCGGTATTGGTAGATGCCACGCGATCACATAGCGAACAGGATAATGGTGATGTTTTTGATGGTCAGAGCTATCAGGTTGCGTGGAACAAGTATGTCGCCCAGACCAGCACGCAGTTTGCGCTGGCAGCTTATCGTTATTCATCGCGGGATTATCGTAGCTTTAATGACTACGTGTGGGCGAATAATAAAAATCACTATCACCGCGATGAAAATGATGTTTATGACCTTGCGGACTACTATCAGAACGACTTTGGCCGTAAGAACAGTTTTTCTCTGAACATCAACCAGGCACTGGCTGCTGATTGGGGATTTCTGGCCGTCAGCGGTTTGTGGCGTGACTACTGGCAACGTAGTGGAACGGGAAAAGATTATCAGTTGAGTTATTCGAACACGTGGCAGCGAGTTAGCTATACCTTTGCCGTTAGCCAAACGTACGATCAGGATAATCACGAGGATAAGCGTTTTAACCTGTACATTTCCATCCCGTTTTCGTGGGGGGACGGTATTTCCGCTCCTCGGCGCGATCTGTTCGTTTCTAACTCAACAACGTTTGATGATGATGGTTATCAGTCGAATAACGCCAGCTTAAGCGGGGTGGCGGGTAATCGCGATCAATTCAGCTATGGCGCCAACCTCAGTCACCAACGACAAGAGAACGAGACAACGGCGGGCGGTAGCATGGTCTGGCGCGCGGCAATGGCGACTGTGGGCGGCAGCTACAGCCAGTCGAATAAGTATCAACAGGCCAGCGGTAATATTCAGGGCGGTGTTGTGGTGTGGTCTGACGGTGTGGCGCTGACGTCCCGGCTTTCCGATACTTTCGCCATTGTTAAAGCGCCGGGGTTACAGGGGGCGGCGGTGCAGGGACAGCGTTACTTAACGACGAACAGCAAAGGTTACGCGGTTTATGACGGCCTGACCCCGTATCGCGAAAATATGCTGATGCTGGATCTTTCTGACAGCCACAGCGATGTTGCCTTACTTGGCAACCGCAAAGGTGCGGTACCTTATCGCGGTGCGGTTGTACTGGCGGAGTATGAAACTGACAGGCGTAAACCCTGGTATTTTCTTGCCCAGCGTCCGGACGGCTCTCCGTTATCGTTTGGCTATGAGGTTGAAGATAGTGCGGGTAATAACATTGGTCTGGTCGGCCAGGGCAGTCGGTTATTTATTCGCACCAACGACATTCCTGCGTCGGTACGCGTCGCGGTTAATAAACAGCTGGGACAATTCTGCACGATTACCTTCGATAAGGCGATTGATGAGAATGAAGTCTATATTTGCCGATAAGGATGCGAAATATGAAAGAGTATCTGTATTTACTATTTTTGCTATTGTCATCCTTTGGGGTACAGGCGGGATGTACGTTTCAGTCATTAAACGGGGGAACATCGACAATCAATCTGGATATGACATCCGGTAAGGCGACAGCAAAAGTAAATCTCAATGCCAGTGGCAATATAACATGTACTGCTAATACCGATAGTTTATATTATGCAACACCCCTCAAGGATTATATTGTTGCTATCCAGGGGAGCAGCGGTAAGAAGGTATTAATTAGTATTAATTTAACGAGTAACGATTTTCCTGTCAGTATTGGTCGAACAACTGTAAGTGCCGGTGAAACACTAAATACCAAGAATTTCACCATTACAGCAAGTTATTTGAGTTCAGGTACCGCAAAACAGACGGTATCTGGCGATGCGTTTAGTTTGAGCGATTCAGCGGTCAGTATTACTGCTGAAAATGACTGCACAGCAAACTGGTTAGCTTATCTTTTTTGTTGGGCTACAAAGCGGTTGTCGAATACTTCAACCTTTACCCAGAATATGAACTTCACTGTAACGCACAAACCAACAACCTGTCGTTTCTCAAAAACTACATATGAGATAAAAATGCCGGATACGACGCTAAAAGAAATATTAAGTGCAAACAATACTAAATCAGGTTCTACAGATCTCACACTGAGTTGCGAAGGTATCAACGGCGTCACTACCAATCCAGTCAGTTTTAAAGTTGCGCGTGGCGACTGGAATGATAGTGGGACAATATTGATAAATACTTTAACGGGTGGTGCAAAGGGCGTAGGTTTCCAGATTTACAACGGCAGTGCGACCTCGCCGTTGAAATTGGGGGATACGCTGATGAACAAAATACCTAAACTGACTGAAATCAAAAGTGGCTACACGTTCCCCATCACCGCGAAATATGTTCGCGTAACAGGAGAATCACTACAGCCTGGTGAGGTACAAAGTAAAGTGATCTTTGCGGTATCTTACGACTGATTGATTGGTGGTTATTTCACGTACTTTCTTGCTGAAAGTACGTGTTTTTATTCTATTAACGATGATAAAAAATCTCGCCGTCGTAGGCTTTAATGATCTTAGCATCGGCATCATTGACCAGCACATACGCGCCGCCCATGTAGGTCCAGTGGGTGCCTGCCGTCGGTGCGGGCAGGTTGCGCAGATTCCACTGCTTTATGGTGTATTCGTCGGTGAGATACAGTGGTGGAACCTTGTCACCGGGTTTGAAATGGGTGAAGTCAGCAATAAAGCTGCTCAGCTCATACTTATCAATTCCGGTGGGGGCAGCTTTTGTGGCCGGTGCGGCCCAGACGACACTGCTCGCAAGCAGAAGTGCGCTCAGCAACATTTTATTTTTCATACCCATCCTCTCTACTTATTCGGGTCGTCAAAATCAGTCGTGTATCATTTCTGGCTTACAGGATATCTGACAAGCACTATTTTGTGAGTACTCCAGTTATTTCGTAAAAAGTGTAAATGAAGTGCAGATATGCGGCAATGTTGGCCCGCAATTTACAACATGGCGTGCAGACAGTATCCTGTCGCTGAAACCGGTGTAACATGTTTCGGTTTCAACGACTCGGGGTGCCCTTCCTGGTGAAGGCTGAGAAATACCCGTACCACCTGATCTGGATAATGCCAGCGTAGGGAAGTCTGACACTGCTCGTGTCCCTTCTTCGCGCGGGCAGGAGCTGAACCATGCAGCCTGACCTGCACTGCCGCGCGCTTGCGGCCCACACCTTACATCAATTTAGAACGCTTTCCCCACTCACACACTGTATGACCAACGAGGTTGTGCAAAGCTTTACGGCCAATACGTTACTCGCACTTGGCGCATCACCAGCGATGGTGATCGAACCTGAAGAAGCCAGCCAGTTTGCGCCTATCGCCAGTGCGCTGCTAATTAACGTGGGTACGCTGACCGAGAGCCGCGCCATTGCCATGCGCGCGGCGGTCGAACAGGCGCTGCGGGCTAATACTCCCTGGACGCTCGATCCCGTTGCCGTAGGCGCACTGGCGTATCGTCGTCGCTTCTGTCTGGATTTACTGGCGCTACAGCCCGCCGCTATTCGCGGTAATGCCTCGGAAATCCTTGCGCTGGCGGGGATGAACGGTGGAGGGCGCGGTGTAGACACGACTGATACACCAGCGGTAGCCCTCCCGGCTGCGCAGGCGCTGGCGCGTCAGGTTGGGACCGTTGTCGTGGTTACCGGCGAAGTTGACTACGTTACCGATGGTCAGCGTACCGTCTGCGTGAACGGCGGTGACCCGTTGATGACCCGAGTGGTGGGTACCGGATGTGCGCTGTCGGCGGTTGTTGCGGCCAGTTGTGCTTTGCGTGGTGACAGACTTGATAACGTCGCTTCAGCCTGCAGCTGGATGAAACAGGCCGGACAAATAGCTACAGAACAATCAACCGGACCGGGAAGTTTTGTTCCGGCATTTATCGACGCCCTCTATAACCTGACCGCCCAGGAGCAAGCATGAAACGGATTAACGCATTAACGATCGCAGGAACCGATCCAAGCGGTGGCGCAGGTATTCAGGCCGATTTAAAAACCTTCTCGGCGCTTGGCGCATACGGCTGCTCGGTTATTACCGCGTTGGTGGCACAAAATACGCGCGGGGTGCAGTCGGTGTATCGCATTGAACCTGACTTTGTTGCTGCACAACTGGACTCGGTGTTTAGTGATGTACGTATCGACACAACCAAAATTGGTATGCTGGCGGAGACGGATATTGTTGAAGCGGTTGCCGAACGTTTGCGTCGTCATCGAGTACGAAATGTGGTGCTGGATACGGTGATGCTGGCGAAAAGCGGCGATCCGCTGTTATCTCCTTCTGCGGTAGAAACGCTGCGTACCCGTTTGCTGCCACAGGTCTCGATTATCACACCAAATTTACCCGAAGCCGCGGCACTTCTCGGGGCATCGCATGCGCAAACTGAGCAGGAGATGTTAGAGCAGGGAAGGGCGCTACGGGCGCTGGGCTGTGAGGCGGTGTTAATGAAAGGGGGACATCTCGATGATGTGCAAAGCCCGGACTGGCTCTTTACCCGTGAGGGTGAACAGCGTTTTACCGCGCCAAGGGCGATGACCAAAAATACCCATGGCACCGGCTGTACGCTCTCGGCGGCGCTGGCGGCGCTGCGCCCACGTCATGATAACTGGGCAGAAACAGTACAGGAGGCAAAGCTGTGGCTTTCAGCTGCGCTGGCGCAAGCCGACACCCTGGAAGTTGGCGAGGGAATAGGTCCGGTACATCATTTCCACGCGTGGTGGTAATCGGTATACTGGCTGCAGAAACGGCTGCAGGAAAAGATAAATGGAACAAGCGCATACCCAGCTTATCGCGCAACTGAATGAGCGCATTTCAGCGGCTGATAACACACCGCTGTATCTGAAGTTTGCCCAAACGGTGAAAAACGCTGTGCGCAGCGGGGTTCTGGAGCATGGGAATATCCTGCCGGGCGAGCGCGATCTCAGTCAGTTGACCGGCGTTTCGCGAATTACGGTGCGTAAGGCGATGCAGGCCCTGGAAGAAGAAGGCGTAGTGACGCGTGCCCGTGGTTATGGGACACAGATCAACAACATTTTCGAGTATTCGCTCAAAGAGGCGCGTGGTTTTTCCCAGCAGGTGGTGTTGCGCGGTAAAAAACCAGATACGTTGTGGGTCAACAAGCGCATTGTGCCCTGCCCGGAAGAGGTGGCCCAGCATCTGGCGGTTGCCGTAGGGAGTGACGTCTTTCTGCTCAAGCGCATTCGCTATGTAGATGAAGACGCGGTTTCTATTGAAGAGTCATGGGTTCCTGTCCATCTAATCCATGATGTCGATGCCATCGGCGTTTCACTGTATGACTATTTTCGCAGCCAGCATATCTTCCCGCAGCGCACGCGCTCACGCGTCAGCGCCCGAATGCCTGACGCAGAGTTTCAGGCACATATACAAATGGACAGCAAAGTGCCGGTACTGGTGATCAAGCAGGTAGCGCTTGACCAACAGCAACGGCCCATTGAATACAGCATCAGCTACTGTCGAAGCGATCTATACGTCTTTGTGTGCGAGGAGTAGCGCCTCGCGCGAGGGTGCGCAATCGCCGCCGCGATGCCCGACTACCCAGGACGCTACCGCGTTACCCAGCAGTACGGCTTCCGCCAGCGTCCAGCCAGATGCCAGCCCGGCCAGCATGCCGCCAGCATGGCTGTCACCTGCACCAATGGTATCAACAACCGTCGTCGCAAATGCCGGTACGCAACCGGATGTCTGCGCGCTGAAATACCACGCACCGTCTTTATCGTGACGGACCACCACCGGCGCGGCGAAACGTCGTACCCACTCTGCGCCAAAACCTTCTACATCCTGACTCAATGCAAACCGCTCGGCGGCAATCTCCGCCTCCTGACGATTGAGTGATACCAGCGGGCGGCAGGCCATAATGCGGGTCATCAAGGCCTCGGAAATGTCACCTATACGTGGTCCAAAATCGATAAATGGCATCACTTCATCCAGACCTTCCAGCCACTGCACCAGCAGTTCACCGCATCCAGAGGCTAACTGATAGCCCGAAAGATAAACCAGGCTGTGGCGAGGGATATCAAGCTGCGCCAGCCAGTCTGCATTCCATTGATTCTCAACGCCGCTAAAGGACATAAAGGTACGTTCACCATCAGGCTCCACTAGTGCCAGGCACCAGCCGTTATCGCCTTCAGCATTGTCGATTAAACTTTGCAGTCCCTCTTTTGCCATCCGGTTGCGGATAATATCGGCCCATACCCCCTGACCCAGCGGTAACGCATTACTGGCGTCGATACCTAAACGTTTGAGCGCTACGGCAATATTGAGCGCACAGCCGCCAACGTTCACCCCTTGCTGTTTGAGTTCAATGTCACATCCGCGCCAGGGAAGGGCATACGCATCGGCAATGACATCAATCACCGCCGCGCCTACCACCGTCACCGGCCGCTGTGTGCGTAACTGCGGGAGAAGTTGTTGCAGACGCGTGGTGCTCATAGCGCCTCCCGTTGCTCGCGCAGTCGCAGTAATCCGCTGGCGTAGCGCATAAAGTCCAGCTGATTTACCGCATCGAGCTCATGTTTCAGGGCCGGGTTAATCGCGTTTATGCCGTGCAGCGCGCCACAAATGGCGGTTGCCATCGCCCCGATGGTGTCAGTATCGCCCCCCAGATTCGCACACAGAATGGCGCAGCGGTTGGGATCGGTCTGCGCCAGTTCGACCATGGCGATGGCGCAAGGCACGGATTCAATGGTGCTGGTTCCGGCTCCCACCACCTGATACAGCTGCTCGCAGGCGGACTCAATGCCGTCGGCATTACGGACGATTTTCAGTGCCAGCTCAAGGCGTGCCGAGAGCGAGGCGCTAAAGGTGGTGATCCTTTTTTGCTGGGCATGCCGGGCAATGGCAGGCAGCGCGTCGACAATCTCTGACCATTTTTCGCCATCAATGGCGCGTGATACCGCCCATGCGACCACGACCGCACCGGCCACCGCCAGATCCGATTTATGCGTCGGGCTGGAGGCCAATGCTACATCATCAATAAACGCATCAAGACAGCGGGCGGGCAGCAGGCAACCCAGCGGTGAAACGCGCATTGCCGCCCCGTTGGTCACACCATTATTCTCCAGTTCGGCGACAAGTTTGCCGTCGCGAATGGCTTTGAGTGCAATTTTTGAGGTCGGGCCGAGCACGTTTTTATTAAAGGCATCAAAACGCTCTGCCCAGGCCAGAATATTGCGGCCAATAACATCGGGTACAATCTCTCCATCGCACTCAAGCAGGGCATCTGCCAGGCACAGTGCCATAGACGTATCATCAGTAAACTCTGCCTGGTTAAAGTAGCAGGCGGCATTATTTTCAGCCGGACCAGGCAAAAAACTGTCGATCCAACCGAAATGGGCTTTAACCCGGGTTCTTGGCCACAGTTCCGATGGCATGCCCATCGCATCCCCTAACGCCTGCCCATAAAGAGCTCCGAGAATACGTTCTGCTTTCATTTTACTTCCCCTTGTTTCAATGCTACATCGCGATCATCCACCGAAATGGCGGTGATTTCTCCATCTGATTCGCGAAAGAAAATCATAAACAGCACGGCAATAATGGCGATCATGATCGCGCCAAATCCCCACATGCCTGCCCAGTTAAAGGTAAGACCATTAACTGGCTCCTTGTAAGCAAACATTTTTTCCATCATTACGCCGCCCAGACGGTATCCGAGCAGGCTGCCGAATCCCTGACAGCAGAGGGTGATAAGCCCTTGCGCTGCGGTGCGCATATGTACCGGCGCTTTTTTGTCGACATAGATGTAGGCCGTGACATAGTAGAAGTCGTAACTGACGCCATGAAGCAGAATGCCGAGAAATAGCAGGGCATAAGTGAAATATTCTTCCGCGCCGCCGTAAACGAAAAATCCGTAGCGGATAGCCGCAGTAATAAGACCAAGCAGTAATACCTTTTTAATGCCAAAACGTTTGGTGAAAAACGGCAGCGCCAGCATAAAGAAGATTTCAGAGAATTGGCCCAGTGTCATCCAACCGGTGGCGTTTTTCATCCCGACTTCCGTCAGGTAACCGTTGGCGAAGATGTAATAGAACGCCAGCGGCATCGCAAACAGGAAAGAGCAAAAGAAAAAGACGAGGAAGTTCTTATCCCGCAGCAGGATCAGCGCATCCAGACCCAACATGACTTTGAAATCCATTTTGCCGGTGCTTTTCGGCGGTGTATCCGGCAAAAAGAACGCAAAGACGCCCAACAGTGCTGAGCTTCCGGCAGTAATAAGCAGAGGAATATTGGTGGGTGAGATGTCGCTATAGCCAAGCATTTGCGGTAAGAAACCGCAGGCTAAACCTGAAGCAATCCAGCCAATGGTGCCCATCACGCGGATACGCGGGAAATCACGTTCAACGTCCGGGACGTTGGCAAAAGCAATGCTGTTGGTCAGCGCAATCGTCGGCATATAGGTCAGCGAATAGGCAAGTAACAGCGGGAAAAAACCGGCGAAGGTGGTTTGTTGTGCGGCGAAGTACATCAAAACAGCGCCGACGAACATCAACACCGCAAGGACTTTTTGTGCGGAGAAAAAACGGTCAGTGACAGAGCCGACCAGGATGGGTGACAGGATCGCGGCTATCGCGGTACAGGCGTAAGACCAGCCGATCTCCCCGGCGCTAAAGCCACTTTTACTCAGCCATAGCCACAGCGGTACAAACCAGGCGCCCCAGATAAACCACTCTACAAACATCATGAACGACAGCTTAACTGTAGTTTTCATCTTTAAATCCTTCATGACAGGTAAGGTACGCATTGATAGTACCATTTGATAATACCTTTAAAATACCTTTGTGGTCTAAATTTGACCGCCTTAACATTATTTCCTCCTGAATCGAGCCAGCAGAAGTTGCTGAAAAGTGCGCTAAAGATGGAAAAAAAGGGCAGTCGGTACCAGGCTTATTGCTGCCCGCAACAAAGCGGGTCAGGACAATCCACATTCCGGTTTCAAATCGGAAATTACGGGAGCATAGCTATGACTGATATTGCGCAGTTGCTTGGCAAAGACGCCGACAACCTTTTACAGCATCGTTGTATGACCATTCCTTCTGACCAACTTTACCTGCCCGGACATGATTACGTCGATCGCGTGATGGTGGATAACAACCGTCCGCCAGCCGTGCTGCGTAATATGCAGACGCTGTATAACACGGGGCGACTGGCCGGGACAGGTTATCTGTCGATTCTACCGGTGGACCAGGGCGTGGAGCACTCCGCTGGGGCATCATTTGCGGCTAACCCGCTGTACTTTGATCCGAAGAATATTGTGGAGCTGGCTATTGAAGCAGGGTGTAACTGTGTGGCGTCGACCTATGGCGTGCTGGCTTCTGTTTCCCGTCGCTACGCGCACCGCATTCCGTTCCTCGTGAAGATTAACCACAACGAAACGCTGAGCTACCCTAATACGTTCGATCAGACGCTGTATGCCAGCGTAGAACAGGCATTCAATATGGGCGCGGTAGCGGTAGGGGCAACCATCTATTTCGGTTCAGAAGAGTCTCGTCGCCAGATTGAGGAGATTTCTGCCGCGTTCGAGCGTGCTCATGAGCTGGGGATGGTCACCGTACTGTGGGCGTACCTGCGTAACTCAGCGTTTAAGAAAGACGGCGTGGATTACCATGTTTCTGCCGATCTCACCGGGCAGGCTAACCATCTGGCGGCCACTATTGGGGCGGATATTGTTAAGCAGAAAATGGCGGAAAACAACGGCGGGTATAAAGCGGTTAACTTTGGCTACACCGACGATCGCGTCTACAGTAAGCTGACCAGCGACAACCCAATTGACCTGGTGCGTTATCAACTGGCGAACTGCTATATGGGGCGTGCCGGGTTGATTAACTCCGGCGGCGCGGCTGGCGGCGAAACCGATCTCAGTGATGCGGTACGTACGGCAGTGATTAACAAACGAGCAGGCGGCATGGGGCTGATTCTTGGACGCAAAGCATTCAAGAAAACCATGGCCGACGGCGTTAAGCTGATTAACGCCGTGCAGGATGTTTATCTGGACAGCAAAGTCACTATCGCCTGATTCCAGCCGGGATGTTGTCGTGTTAGCGCAACAGTGGACAACCCGGCGGCAGTCTGCAACGTAACGCCGCGGGCAGGATTTCAATATGAAACTCCTGTCCGCTGAGCGGTTCGCCATCGAGATTAAAGGTAATTTCGTGTGGGGCGCGGATATCAAACCATGATGATGCGCCCTCGATGATGTTAGGGTTGTCTTCGGATTGTGTTAACGCCGAAAGCAGCCCTGGCAACAGTTCTTCGCCGGTAAAAATGCGCAGTTGCAGCAGACCATCGTTGATCAGCGCCGTCGGGCAAAGCTGTTGCCCGCCACCAGCCTGACGACCATTACCGATACCAATCACCAGCGCCTTACCCTGCCAGTGAAAATCTTCTCCACGAATATCGCAGACGTCGGGTTTGAGCGTATCCATGCGCATTAATCCGTGGATAAAGTATGATACGCCACCCAACGCAGCCTTGAGTTTTTCTGGTGTCTCGGTAGTGATGCGTGTGCCGAAGCCGCCGGTCGCCATGTTGATAAAACAGGTTTTATCATTGACCTGCACCATATCGATCGCCGTCGCATTTGCGGCGATAGCCAGCTTTAATGCCTTATCAATGTCGTCGGGTATACCTACGCTGGTGGCAAAGTCATTTGCCGTTCCTAACGGTAAAATACCCAGCGCCGGTATATTGCCGCCCTGCGACTGGATTAGCGCCGTCGAGACTTCGTTTATTGTGCCGTCGCCGCCGCCGGCAATCACCGTTTCAACGCCCAACTGACGAGCTTCATCAACGTAGCGTTGGGCGTCACCTTTTTCCCAGGTAACGCGAACATGGATTTCCACGCCCTCATCACGCAACTGTGTAATAGCGTTACGCAGGGGAAGATTATCAGCACTTTTTCCATTGAGGATCAGTAAACTGGCAGGGAATGCTATCATCCTTTTGCCTCACTTTTTTTCGTTTTAACAAGTGTATGCCAGGAATGCATTTATGGCGTAAGAACTGACTGAAAGCGCAGGCGAAGAGATAAAAAAAGCCGCAGAGAGCGGCTTTTCAGATTGGACAGACGTTACTGGGGGAACCACTGATCGCTGATTTTCTGGTACGTGCCGTCCGCTTTGATGGCCGCCAGCGCGCTGTTTAGTTTTTCCAGCAGGGCTTTGTTATCCGGGCGAACCGCGATGCCAAGGCCTGTTCCGAAGTATTGTGGGTCGGTCACTTTGTCAGTGGCTACGCCTAACTGCGGATTGGTTTTCAGCCACTCGTTAACCACGGCGGTATCGCCAAATACGCCATCAATACGACCATTTTTCAGGTCGATAATCGCATTCTGATAGCTATCGTAGGCCACGGTTTTCACCTCAGGATGCTTGTCCTGCAGGTATTTCTGGTGCGTGGTGCCGTTTTCCATACCGATGCGTTTACCTTTCAGGTCGGCAAAGGTTTTATAGGTGTCTTTTTTCGCAATCACCAGCGCGGAGTTGGCATAGTAAGGCTGAGTAAATGCAACCTGCTTGCTACGCTCAGGCGTAATATCCATTCCGGAAATTACCGCATCATATTTCTTAAATTTCAGCGCGGGAATCAGGCTGTCGAAAGCGTGATTGGTGAAAGTACAGTCAGCCTGCATTTGTTTGCACAGCGCCGTTGCCAGGTCGATGTCAAAACCGACAATTTTATTGCTGGCGTCCAGCGACTCAAATGGCGGGTAAGTCGCTGATACACCGAAATTAATTTTATCAGCAGCTGAGGCGCCAGCGGCGAAAGTAGCAAGTAATGCAGCCAGTACTAACTTTTTCATGGTGGAACTCCCGTCTGTCTATCTTATGATTATTTACCGTGTCTGCGGCGTGGACTAACAATGCCACTTAATGAATTTATATGCAATAAAAATGATTAAATATTTTTATTGACGTAAAAAAAGACGGGCTGTTATGAGACTTGCCCGTCTTGTGTTTTTAGGTTTATGCAGTTATTTCGCTTAATTACGATGTTCAAACGCCAGTGCTTTACGTTCAATTAAGCGCATCATCAGCGTCAGCAAGCCGTTAACGATCAGATAAATCACGCCAGCCGCGCCGAAAACCATCACGTCATAAGTACGACCGTACAGCAGCTGGCTATAGCCCATCACTTCCATCAGTGTGATGGTGTATGCCAGTGAAGTACTTTTAAACACCAGCACCACTTCGTTGGAATACGAAGATAGGGCGCGTTTAAAGGCGTACGGTAGCAGAATCGCCAGCGTATCCTTCTTGCTCATCCCCAACGCACTGCAGGATTGCCACTGGCCTTCCGGGATTGCACGGATAGCGCCATAGAACAGCTGGGTGGTATAGGCCGCACTGTTTAACGACAGGGCAATTAAAGCGCACAGCCACGGTTCAGAGAGCAGATGCCATAGAACCGGATACTCCTGCAACGTCGGAAACTGCCCTGGCCCGTAGTAGATCAGGAATATTTGCACCAGCAGCGGTGTACCGGTAAACAACGTGATATAGGCGCGAACCAGCCAGACCACGATCGGCGTCTTAAGCGTCAGGATGACAGTGAAAATCAGCGCCAGCACCAGAGCAACTACGATGGAGGCGACCGTCAGCGTCAGACTGGTATGCAGCCCTTTCAACAATTCAGGTAAATACTCAAGCATCAGCCCGGTCTCCGCTCAAAACGTGTCGCGCGCAGGTCAATGCGTTTGAGAATGTACTGACTCACCAGCGTAATCACCAGGTAAATAGCCGCCGCCACAATGTACCAGGTAAATGGCTCCTGGGTACGCGTGGCGATACTCTTGGTTTGCAGCATCAGATCGTTGACGCTGATAAGGCTGACCAGCGCAGTATCTTTCAGCAATACCAGCCACTGGTTTCCCAGTCCCGGCAGCGCGTGACGCCACATCTGCGGCATCACCAGACGAAAGAAGATCGCAGCTTTAGACAAACCTAACGCCTGACCTGACTCCCATTGCCCGAGTGGTACGGCCTTGAGCGCGCCACGCAGCGTTTGCGACGCGTAAGCGGCATACAGCAATGACAGTGCAATGACACCGCACAGGAATGGACTGACGTCGAAGTTTTCGATCTGCATCTGCACCGGGATTTGTACAAAACCGAGATTGATCGTAAAGCCATCGGCCAGCGTCAGCAGCAGCTGTGAGGAGCCGAAATAGATAAACAGAACCACCAGAATTTCCGGCAGACCGCGCAGGATGGTGACCAGGGCAGAACCCGTCCATGCCACCGGGCGCCATTTTACTGACTCCCAGACGGCAAAAAACATGGCGAGCGCGAGGCCGATGATCAGCGCACAAACGGCAAGGCCGACGGTCATCCCGGCGGCGCTTGCTAAAGGAAAAAATTCATTCATCAAATATTACTTCTGGAACCATTTGTTGTAGATGGTCTCGTAAGTCCCATCTTTTTTCACTTTTTCCAGCGCAGCGTTAAATTTCTGCTGCAGCTCGGTATTGCCCTGGCGCACAGCGATGCCCAGACCGGTGCCGAAGTAATCTTTATCCGTGACTTTGTCGCCAACCGCGGCCAGTTTTGGATTGTCTTTCAGCCATTCAGTCACTACAGCGGTATCACCAAAGACGCCGTCAATACGCCCGTTTTGCAGATCGAGTTTGGCATTCT
Source organism: Citrobacter meridianamericanus (assembly GCF_041320245.1). Lineage (NCBI taxonomy): Bacteria > Pseudomonadati > Pseudomonadota > Gammaproteobacteria > Enterobacterales > Enterobacteriaceae > Citrobacter > Citrobacter meridianamericanus. The sequence goes on from NZ_CP101036.1 coordinate 1,999,891, forward strand.
GGTAGCTGTCATACGGCACGGTGGTCACTTCCGGATGTTTATCCATGATGAATTTCTGGTGCGTAGTACCGTTTTGAACACCAACTTTTTTGCCTTTCAGCTGATCAATGCTGGTGTATTTACCCTGTTGGCCAACAAACAGTGCAGAGTTGTCGTAATACGGAGTGGTGAACAAAACCTGTTTTTCACGTTCAGGCGTGATGTCCATGCCGGCCATTACCGCGTCAAAACGGCGGAATTTCAGGCTCGGGATCAGGCTGTCGAAGGCCTGATTGGTGAAGGTACAGGTAGCGTCAATCTCTTTACACAGCGCATTCGCCAGATCAACGTCAAACCCTACGATCTTGTTGTTAGCATCGATCGATTCAAACGGAGGATAAGACGCTTCGGTGGCGAAACGAATGGTTTGGGCTGCGGTAGCGGAAAGGCTAAAACTTGCGATTAGCGCGGCAATCAGAACTTTTTTCATTGTATTGTCCCGAATCTTAGTGAGAAAGATAGTTTTTAAACGCTTCGGTTTGCGGGTTGGCAAAGCAGCTCGCATCCCCAAACTCGACGATATGACCGTTTTCCATGTACACCACACGGCTGGCCGTTTTACGAGCAACTTCCACTTCGTGGGTGACGATCACCTGAGTAATATTGGTTTCCGCCAGTTCACGAATGATGCTGACGATTTGGGCGGTAATTTCCGGATCAAGCGCGGCGGTAGGCTCATCAAACAGCAGCACCTGCGGTTCCATCATCAACGCACGGGCAATGGCGACACGCTGTTGCTGACCACCGGAGAGATGCAGCGGATAGCGATCGCTGTATGGCTTAAGGCGCAGACGTTCCAGCAGTTTCTCGGCACGCGCCATCGCTTGCTCTTTTGTCAGACCCAGTACGCGGCAGGGCGCTTCAATCAGGTTCTGCACCACCGTGAGATGCGGCCAAAGATTATATTGCTGAAAGACCATGCCGACGTTTTGACGCAGATCCCGAATGGCTTTATCTGACGGGGTTTTTGTGAAGTCGAAACGGTTACCTGCAATAGAGAGCGTGCCCGAGCGCGGCATCTCAAGCAGGTTGAGTACGCGCAGTAGCGAGCTTTTCCCGGCTCCACTTGGGCCAAGTAACACCAGTGTTTCACCCTGAGGGCAATCCAGCGTGATATCGAACAGCGCCTGATGTGCGCCGTAGAAGCAGTTAATGCCGTTTAATTGAATACTCATTGACACTCGATACTGGCAGTCTGATAGCTATTGAAGCCGCAGATACTACCTTTGACAGAATAGTTATGCAATATTTATGCGTTAAAAGTTAAATGCAAACCGCATTCTTATCTAAACATAGCACAAAATAGCGGGGCTACCAGCGGGCAAGAATAATTGTCGGCATTCTATGCAGAATGCCAGACAATTAATGGGGGTTATGATTTGGGCGAGTAAATGGGGCGATTAACGGTTTTCGACAGACTGGCGCAGCGTCCCGGCTGGCGCGTGTACGCTGCCGCCCAAATAGCGGACATCATCAATGACCCAGCACTGGCCCTCACGGATCATCAGCACTTCATCACGCCAGCTTTGATCGCCTTGTTTAAGCTCTACGCGTAGCGGGATGTTGCGTGCATCACTATTCGGAATAGTTGATGCGCTGGCGACGCTGGCACTGTCCGGAAGTGTGGCGCGGCTGGAGAACGGATCGCTGTTAAACAGAGCGCTATGCGCGTTATCGCGACTGGCATCGTTCAGCAGTTTAGCCAGGTTGTCACTAAGGTATGGACGAAGTGGGGTAAGATCATTGTTTCGATGCTGAATACGGTAATCATAGAATTGTTGAGCCACGCTGTCTGGCCCACCTTCTACGCATGAACCACTACGTGCGCCGTTATCTTTATAAACCGGCGTCACGGTAGTACAGGCGCTGAGAAGGAGTGCACAGGGGACCAGCAGAGAGAGTTTCGAGTAGCGCATAATGATTTCCTTATTAGCTTTCTACTATTAGTGTTCTACGTTGATAGAATATATCCTTTCAATGATAGTGGATCGGTTCGATAATGCTTTTGAGATCGTGCTCTTAGCGCAAAAAGGAGATTAAACATGCAGTTTTCGACTACCCCTACGCTGGAAGGGCAAAGCATCGTGGAATACTGCGGTGTTGTTACCGGTGAAGCCATTCTAGGCGCGAATATCTTCCGCGATTTCTTTGCTGGCATCCGCGATATTGTCGGCGGTCGCTCCGGCGCGTATGAAAAAGAGCTGCGAAAAGCGCGCGAAATTGCTTTTCAGGAGCTTGGTGAACAGGCTAAAGCGCTGGGTGCTGATGCCGTTGTCGGTATCGATATCGATTACGAAACCGTGGGCAAAGACGGCAGTATGCTGATGGTGAGCGTCAGCGGCACTGCGGTGAAAACCCGCCGATGAAGCGTCTGCTGTATCTACTGGCATTTACGCTGCTGCTGGTGGGATGCGCTGGCGAAAAAGGCATTGTCGACAAAGAAGGGTATCAGTTAGACACCCGCCGTAAGGCGCAGGCTGCTTACCCGCGCATTAAAGTGCTGGTTATCCATTACACGGCGGATGATTTTGATTCTTCTCTGGCTACGCTGACGGATAAAAACGTCAGTTCGCACTATCTGATCCCGGCTGTGCCGCCGCTCTACCACGGCAAACCGCGCATCTGGCAACTGGTCCCCGAACAAGATCTGGCCTGGCATGCGGGGATTAGCTTCTGGCGCGGCGCTACGCGCATCAACGATACCTCAATTGGCATTGAGCTGGAAAACCGCGGCTGGCAAAAATCGGCAGGGATAAAATATTTTGCGCCGTTTGAGCCTGCGCAGATTCAGGCGCTGATCCCATTAGCGAAAGATATTATCGCCCGCTACGACATCAAACCGCAGAACGTGGTAGCCCATGCGGACATCGCCCCGCAACGAAAGGACGATCCCGGACCGCTTTTCCCATGGAAAGTGCTGGCCGAACAGGGCATTGGCGCGTGGCCGGACCCTCAGCGTGTGGCATTTTATCTTGCCGGGCGAGCGCCTCACACGCCGGTAGCAACCGAATCTTTACTCGATCTGCTGTCGCGTTACGGCTATGAGATAAAATCTGATATGACGCCGCGTGAACAGCAGCGGGTGATTATGGCCTTCCAGATGCACTTCCGCCCGACGTTGTGGAACGGCGTGGCGGATGCAGAAACTCAGGCGATTGCCGAAGCGTTACTGGAGAAATACGGGCAGGGCTAACGCGGCAGCTTACCGTGGTCACGTAACCAGGCCGCGGTACGTTCAATTCCTGCATCCAGCGTCACAATGGGCTGATAACCCAACTCTTCCTGAGCGCGGGTAGTATCCAGGGTAAAATCAAAATTTAGCTTCGAGACGCCGTAATGCGTCAGTTTTGGCTCTTTTGCCGATTTATTGCCTAAACGTTCCATGCTGCGGGCAATCATGTCCAGCATCGGGTAGGGAACGGAGCGGATCCGACAATCAATATTCAGCTCGTCGATGAGCTTCTGCACAATGCTGCGCAGAGTGCGATGCTCGCCGTTGGTAATGTTGTACGCGCGACCTGACGGCAGCTTATCGCAGGCTTGCTGACTTGCCAGCCACATCGCGTGCACCGCATTTTCGTAGTAGGTCATATCCACCAGTGCACTTCCGCCGTGCGGCAACAGGATGCTGCCATAGTGGTACATCATATGGGCCAGACGGGGAATGAATACTTTATCGTGAGGTCCGAACAGACTTTGCGGACGCAATACCGTAAAACGGGTCTGCGGGTTGGCCTGTGCCAGCAACGCGATCACGTCTTCGCCAGCCGCTTTGCTGCGGGCAAATTCATTGGCGAAGCGGTGGGGACGAAAGTCCTCTTTGATATCACGATGGTGGTGATAATCAAAATAGAGCGACGGCGAGGAGATATGAATGAAGTTACGAACGCCCCAGGCCACTGCCCACTCGCCCAGACGGCGAGTTGCGCGGACGTTGGCCAGATCGAAGGCTTCCTGAGTTCCCCACGGTGAGGTAAAACTGGAGCAGTGCCACAGCGTGTCAATGCCGGCAAGCATCACTTTTGCCTGCGAGGAAACCAGCTCGGTCAAATCGGCATGCACAAATTCTGCGCCCATTTTCTCCAGCAGCTTGCCCATCGCTTCGTTGCGACCGGTCGCTCTGACGCTGACGCCTCTGCTACATAAGAACTCAACCGCGTTTCGGCCTAAGCCGCTGGTGGCTCCGGTAACCAGTACCTTCATATCAATCCACTGTGTTTAAAAAACGTCGTGCGCATTCTTCCGTGAATTACGTCTGTATGCAATGGGAAACATGAAAGAATACAGTCTCTTTTTCGCATTAGTCTGTGATTTGTTCTGCAAGTTTGGCAATACGCTTCGCCATACCTCTGAAAATAAACAGATGGGCTGGAATCATCAACAACCAGTAGAAGAGACCTGGCATGCCGTGTGGATGCCACCAGGCGCGTACATCAATGCGTCGGTGATCGCCTTTATCTTCCAGCGTGAAGCTCAGGCGACCCAAACCTGGCGCTTTCATTCCAAACAGCAGCGTCAGCTGTTTCTCGGGTTCAACAATGATAACTTTCCAGCTATCGACAGTATCGCCAACTTGTAACAGCGGGTGTTGCGGTCGGCCTTTAGCGAGCTTATGGCCGACCAACAGATCTAACGCCGCACGCGTTTTCCATAAAATATTGCCAAAGAAGTAGCCTTCTTTGCCGCCAAGTTGATTCACGACCTGCCACAGCGCTTTTTTGCTGGCGGAGGTTTCGACGCTAAAGCCAGCCTGTTTGGCGAAATAGCCATATTCAGGACGCCAGCGGGCAAACGCCTGCGCGTCGTAACCCCAGTCGCTGGAGTTGACCAGCTTTTCCTCTTCCTTCAACGTGCTGCGCACTGCGTCATCAAAGGCAATCAGCTTTTGCGGGATCAACGCACGTAATTCGGTGTCATCGGCCAACAGGTCGTGTTTTAAGCCCTGGATCAGTGCTTTTGCCGTGGTCGGCGGCACCGACGTAATGACGTTTAAAAACCAAACCGAAATCCAGCGGGTAGGAAAGGGAATGGGGATCAGCAGGCGATGTTTACCGCTGACCGCCATAAAATGTTCGAACTGTTCCTGATAGCTCAACACCTGCGGTCCGGCGGCTTCGAGTACGCGGTTATGTTGTGTGGGATGATCCAACAGCGCCACCAGGTAATACATCAAATTCTCCAGCGCGATAGGTGTTGTTCGCGAACGCACCCAACGTGGAGGAGTGAGTACCGGCAGGTTGTAGACCATGTCGCGCATCACTTCAAAGGCAGCGGAACCTGCCCCGACGATGATGCCAGCACGCAATTCCGTCATCGGTACGCCTGATTCACGCAGGGTATCGGCGGTTATTTGCCGCGCACGCAGATGATCGGATTGTTCATGCCGGGGAGCTTGCAATGAGCTCAGGAAAATAAGCTGTTTGACCGGGGTATTACGTAGCGCATCGCGTACGTTCATCGCCACCTGGCGTTCGTGGGCGATAAAATCACCGCCTTCACCCATACCGTGGACCAGATAATAGACCGTATCAACACCGATCAGCAGCGGCGCAAGATTATCTGGCCAGTTTAAATCGATCTTATGGCAACTGACGTTGGCGAGTTGCTGCTTTTCCAGCCGTTCAATGCGGCGTGCCGCAGCCAGCACCTGATGCCCTTGTTGGCTGAGTGCCTTTACCAGATGCTGACCAATGTAGCCACTGGCGCCAAGAACCAAAATCCGTTGCGGCACACCTATCTCCTTAGCGGGTTAAAAAAGCGCGCCAGTGGGCGACGACTTCAGCAAGTTGTTCACGCGATACGTCCAGATGCATCACCAGGCGCACAATCGGCGAGGCGTTAATCAGCACGCCTTGTGCTTTCATGTATTCGCCCAGCGCGGCAGCGTGCTCTTCGCCAACGCGAACAAACAGCATGTTGGTGTCGTGGCGCATGACGTCCGCACCTGCTTCGCGCAGCTGTTCAGCCATCCAGGCAGCGTTGTCATGGTCTTCCTGCAAACGCGCCACGTTATTTTTCAACGCATACAGCCCGGCCGCCGCCAGAATACCAGCCTGGCGCATTCCGCCGCCGGTCATTTTTCGCCAGCGAATGGCACGCTTGATGTACTCGTGGCTGCCGACCAGCAGCGAGCCTACCGGCGTTCCCAGACCTTTGGAAAGACAAATGGTGAACGAGTCGCAGTATTGTGTGACATCTTTAAGCTCACAGCCATAGGCGACGATGGCGTTAAAAATACGCGCGCCGTCGACGTGCAGGGCAAGGTTGCGCTCCCGGGTGAATTCCCAGGCCTCTTTCAGATACTCACGCGGCAGCACTTTGCCGTTATGTGTGTTTTCCAGACTGAGCAGACGGGTGCGGGCAAAATGGATATCGTCTGCTTTGATTTTTGCTGCCACTTTGTCCAGCGGCAGGGAGCCATCCGGCGCGGCATCGATGGGTTGCGGTTGAATGCTGCCGAGCACCGCTGCGCCACCCGCTTCGTAGAGATAGTTATGCGCGCCCTGACCGGCGATATACTCTTCGCCGCGCTGACAATGGCTGAGCAGGGCCACCAGGTTCGCCTGAGTGCCGGTAGGTAAGAAAATTGCGGCTTCTTTACCAGAAAGCTCGGCTGCGTATTGCTGGAGGGCATTGACGGTAGGGTCATCACCGTAGACGTCGTCCCCGACCGGGGCGGCCATCATCTCTTCGAGCATGGCGCGACTGGGTCGGGTGACAGTATCACTGCGTAAATCAATCATGGTATCTCCTTATTACACTTCATCCTTCAAGCTGCCTCGCCGTTGGCCGCACCCTCAAACCCCAGTCACATAGTATTCCTATGCTCCTGGGGATTTTCGGGCTTGCCGCCTTGATGCATCATGAATGATTTTGTGTGTGGTTTAATAAGGATGTTTTACCTGAGCCAGTTAGTTTTCGCCAGTTCGATCACTTCATCACCGCGTCCGCTGATGATAGCGCGCAGCATATACAGGCTAAAACCTTTGGCTTGTTCGAGCTTGATCTGCGGCGGGATCGCCAGCTCTTCTTTTGCCACCACCACATCGACCAGCACCGGACCGTCAATTGACATCGCCCTTTGCAGCGCCTCATCAACCTCTGAAGATTTCTCCACGCGAATGCCCGTGATACCACAGGCCTCGGCAATCCGCGCGAAATTCGTGTCGTGCAGTTCGGTGCCGTCGGTCAGATAACCACCAGCCTTCATCTCCATCGCTACAAATCCCAGCACGCTGTTGTTGAAGACAATAATTTTCACCGGCAATTTCATTTGTACCACCGACAGAAAATCGCCCATCAGCATGCTAAAGCCGCCGTCACCACACATGGCGATGACCTGACGTCCCGGTTCAGTCGCTTGTGCGCCGAGTGCCTGCGGCATGGCATTGGCCATCGACCCGTGGTTAAAGGAGCCGATCAGGCGGCGTTTGCCGTTCATTTTCAGATAGCGCGCCGCCCAAACCGTTGGTGTGCCCACGTCGCAAGTGAAGATGGCGTCGTCAGCGGCGAAGTGGCTGATTTGTTGTGCCAAATATTGCGGGTGAATGGCTTTATCACTGGGTTTGGCTAAATCATCCAGCCCTTTGCGTGCTTCGCGATAATGTTCCAGCGCTTTATCCAGGAACTGCCGCTCGGTTTTTTCTTCCACCAAAGGCAGCAGGGCGCGGAGGGTGGATTTAATATCGCCTACCAGCGCCATATCAACTTTACTGTGCGCACCAATGCTTGCAGGGTTGATATCAATTTGAATAATCTTGGCGTCGGTGGGATAGAACGGGCGATAGGGGAACTGGGTGCCGAGCAAAATCAGCGTGTCGGCATTCATCATGGTATGGAAGCCGGATGAAAAGCCAATTAACCCGGTCATACCCACGTCGTAAGGGTTGTCGTACTCAACATGCTCTTTCCCGCGCAGAGCGTGCACGATCGGGGCTTTGATCTTAGCCGCAAACTCAACCAACTCTTTATGCGCACCGGCGCAGCCGCTGCCGCACATCAGGGCGATGTTGCTGGAGTAGCGCAGCAGTTGCGCCAGTTTTCTCAGCTCTTCCTCTTCCGGGGTGACTACCGGGAGCGGCGCATGGTACCAGTGCGTGGTGGCGCTTTCAGGGGCGGGCTTCAGCGCCACGTCGCCGGGTAATACCACCACGGAGACGCCACGGTTGAGCACCGCTTTACGCATAGCTATAGCTAACACCTGGGGGATCTGCTCAGGGCTGGACACCAGCTCGCAATAGTGGCTACATTCACGGAACAACTCTTGCGGGTGGGTCTCCTGAAAATAACCGCTGCCTATTTCACTGGATGGAATATGCGCGGCAATCGCCAGCACCGGGACGTGGTTGCGGTGGCAATCAAACAGGCCGTTGATCAGGTGCAAGTTTCCGGGTCCACACGAGCCTGCGCAGACAGCCAGCTCGCCTGATAACTGTGCTTCAGCGCCCGCGGCGAAGGCCGCAACCTCTTCATGACGGGTTGGCATCCAGTCAATTGTTCCCATACGATTAAGGCTGTCACTAAGGCCATTGAGTGAGTCACCCGTTACACCCCAAATGCGTTTTACGCCAGCTTGTTCGAGTGTTTTAGCAATAAAAGCGGCAACCGTTTGTTTCATGGTTTTCCTTCTCCTCTGATGTGATACCGGTTACAAGTTTAGATGAAGATAATCGTTATGCTTCTCATTACCCCTTATTTCCGGCAGGTTTCATTTAATCTGTATTAACTGTAGTTTGTTAATTGCACATAGTGAAACAAGTAATAAATTCAAATGGTTATAAAACTATTAAATACAGTTAACTGGATGCGGGATCATGCGGGTTTTGGCAAGTTTTTGTTACGCCTTGCTGTCGGTTGACTGATGCTGTTTCATGGGCTGCATAAACTGTTCGCGGGTATTGATGGCATCAGCGGCATGCTGATAGCGAAAGGTTTCCCGGGCTTTTTTCCATTGCCGGGAATTCGACCTGGCGGTAGTTTGCTATCTGAGCGTCAATACTGAGGCAGCAACGCGTTAACATTTTGCCCGCCTCGCCATTAAATCCATTTACTCATCCAGCTCGCCAGTGTCCCACAGATTGTGCCGACGCCTTTGCGCACGTTGCGTCAGTGCCTTTGCCATCGCGGCGCCTATCTCAGCGCTAACCACCAGACCCTGAATAAAGGGACGATCGTGCATTAACCACGGCAACCCGCCAAAGGCAAGGCGGTTGCGGGCATTTTCTGGCGCTTGCAGCGTGTAATCTTCACCGATATCCGGGATCTTATCGCCACAGGCCAGCAACTGAGCGCGTAACGTTGGGAAAGGGATATCTTTGCTCTGCAATGCCCGCTGCCCTCGGGCGTCAATAAACACATCAAATTCGCTGCGTCGGCCGTGGTGATAAATTACCGTCATTTCCTGTGCATTCGTGCGCTCATAATCCGCACCAAGTGTGAGGATCTCAATCAGTCCGGCGTCGTGGAGCGCCAGCAGTCGGCGTACTGATTCAGAAGGGATTGCCGCATAGTTATCAATAAATACGCGCGCCAGTCCTCGCTTAAAGCGTTTTTCATCAAGCGGATCAAGATGTGGGACGATCTCTTCGATAACCTCGTGTAGTCGTAGCAGGGTATAGCGCCACGCAACGGTGCGCTGTTCCTGTTTGTTGCGTTCAACTTCAATCAGGTTGCGCTTCGCCCATTCAAAAGGATCGTGCTCGAGCCTGTCGGCAAAGTAGGCCTCTGGGAATGTATCGGCATTAAGTTCCTCAAGTGCTATCTCTCGACTCCACTGTGGAGCGGCATCTTGTAATTGTTGCGCAATAATCCGGAAAATACGGTCCAGTAATCCTTTTTGCCCACGGGCAATGGCGTCTTCAATTGCTTCTGGCGTTGCGATATTCAACGATTCATAGGGCAGAGGGCAGTAAAAATCCGCTTCAGGCAGCACGCCGCTGCGCGACATCAGGGTCAGCTTCAGGCTTTGGCTGTCGGATTTACAGATAAACTGGAGTGCGTTATCAGCCCCGGTAGTGAAGGCTCCGTGTTGGCAGGCCACGGCCATCGCCGCGTCAATCGCGCTGAGCGAGGTGCCAAGAATTCCCACCCGGCAAGCGCTAATCTGTACATCCATCAGACCGGTCCACGGACAGGGGAAAAACTTCCGCGTCTGTACATCCGTTTCAGGCCACAGATGACCGGTGGCAATGGCGGCGAAATCCACCTCGACTGGCTGTGAAGCATGATTGATCCACAGCGAGACGCCATTCGGGTTTGCGCGCAGGTCGGTGACTTCGCTTGATTCGTTTATGCTAATCGTGAAGCCTGAGCCTCGCGCTTTCTCGACGATAGCGAATAAACGATCGCGATAATAGTCACCGAGGATCACGCGGGGTAAAAATTGCCGTTCATGCAGAGACGTCCGTTCAATCCTAAACTGCGCCAGATAGTCATCACTTTGATTCTGTAGCCACGTCAGATAACTGATATAAATCGGTGGGATCTCAATGCTGGCTATATTTGCCAGCATGAAGTCTGCGTTGTTGTCGCTGTTGTAAGGCATGCCGACGCCTGCTTCCTCAACTTGCTCATAAAGCTCTATTTCCAGCGGTTCACCACGTTCCACCAGGGCATGAAGCGTATAGATTCCGGTGGGACCGACGCCGACGATGGCCACTTTTTTCATGGGGGTCCTTGTAGAAAGTTCGACGTGGTAGTCGGGAATATTGCTTAATCAGTGCAGAGTAAGTGTGGTCGATAAATTGTGGGATGAAGGAAAAATTTTGTCGAAGCGGGGGAAAAATCGGAATTTTGCAGCGCCTGTCAGCATAAAAAAAAGGCTACCCGGTTGAGCCTGGCAGCCTTTTGTACATCAGAGGTCAGCGAATTACGCCAGCACTAAATCACCCTGCGGATGACAGGAGCAGGCCAGCACATACCCTTCAGCGATTTCCGCGTCGGTCAGCGTCATGGTGCTGCTGACCGTGTAGTTACCGTCAACCACTTTGGTTTTGCAGCAGCCGCAAACGCCCGCACGACAGGCAGCGACAACCGGGACTTTATTGCTTTCCAGTGCTTCCAGCAGCGTGCTACCCGCCGGCGCGTAAAACGCTTTCGCCGGCTGCAGTTTGGTGAACTTCAGACCACTGGTGGCAGCTTCTGCCACTGGGGTGAAGAACTGCTCTTTAAAGAAGCGCGTCACGCCCAGCGCTTTCACTTCTTTTTCGACCAGATCCATATACGGCGCCGGGCCGCAGGTCATTACCGTACGCGAAGTCAGATCTGGCACGCTTTCCAGCAGTTCGGTAGTCAGTCGACCAGAAACAAAGCCGTGAGTGGCGTTGTTTTCAGCGACTATCGTCACCGGATATTCATGCCATTCGTCAGCAAAAATGACATCCTGCGGCGAACGAACGTTAAAGATCACCTGCACATCAACCTGCGGGCGGTATTTTGCCAACCAGCGACGCATTGACATGATTGGCGTAACGCCGCAGCCGGCTGCCAGCATCAGGAACTTGTCTTCTGCTTTATCTTCACAGGTGAATTCACCCATGGCATCGGACAGCCAGATATAGTCGCCGCGTTTCACGTCGCGGGTCAGCCACTGTGAACCTGCACCCTCGTCAATCCGGCGGATAGTCAGCGTAATATATTCGCTAACGCCCGGCGTCGAAGAAAGAGTGTAAGCACGCAGCGTGTCCGCTGAATTACGTACGCTGACCAGTGCATACTGCCCGGCGCGGTACGGATAATAGTCGTGGCACAGCAACGAAATTGTCCATACATCCGGCGTTTCCTGATGGATGTGATGAACCTGCATCCGCCATGGGCACTGATGAGTTGGCATTGTCATTCTTTACTCCTTACGCGCTCAGCAGTTGCTTCATGTCTTCTTCAACAGTGGTTACGGAACGCAGACCAAACTTCTCGTTGAGCACTGCCAGCAGGTCTGGCGTGAAGAAACCAGGTGCAGTCGGGCCAGTAACGATATTTTTCACGCCAAGCGACAGTAGGGTCAGCAGAATAACAATCGCTTTCTGTTCGAACCAGGAGAGCACCAGAGACAGCGGCAGATCGTTCACGCCACAACCCAGTTTCTCAGCCAGGGTTACCGCCAGGATGATGGCAGAGTAAGCATCGTTACACTGACCGGCATCCACCAGACGCGGCAGACCTTCAATATCACCGAAATCCAGTTTGTTGAAACGGTATTTACCACAGGCCAGGGTCAGGATTAGGCAGTCGTCTGGCACGCTGGTCGCGAAGTCGGTGAAGTAGTTACGTTCGCCGCGTGCGCCGTCACAACCGCCCACCAGGAAGATATGACGCAGTTTTTCGCGGCTGACCAGGTCAATCAGCGTATCAGCAGCACCCAGCAAGGTCTGGCGACCGAAACCAACGGTGATCAGGTGCGGAATTTCGCTATACGGGAAGCCAGCCATCTGTTGCGCCTGAGCAATAACCGGACCGAAATCGTCACCTTCAAGGTGGCTCACACCTGGCCAGCCGACGATACTACGCGTCCAGATACGGTCATCGTAAGCGCCAACGGTTGGGTCGATGATGCAGTTAGAGGTCATCACGATTGGACCTGGGAAGCGGGCGAATTCAACCTGCTGATTCTGCCAGCCGCTGCCGTAGTTACCGATCAGGTGTTTGAACTTACGCAGTTCCGGGTAGCCGTGCGCCGGCAGCATTTCACCGTGGGTATAGACGTTCACGCCGGTCCCTTCGGTTTGCTCAAGCAGGTTGTACAGATCTTTCAGGTCGTGGCCGGAGATCAGAATACATTTACCTTCGGTTGCTTTAACGTTGACCTGAGTCGGGGTCGGGTGGCCATATTTCGTGGTTTCACCAGCATCCAGGATGCTCATCACTTTGAAGTTCATCTGGCCGATTTCCATTGAGCACTCCAGCAGAGCGTTCATATCGGAAGGCCAGGTACCCAACCACGCCATGATTTTGTGGTACTGCGCGTAAATAGCGTTGTCGTATTGGCCGAGAACGTGCGCATGTTCCATATAGGCAGCGGCACCTTTCAGGCCGTACAGGCACAGCAGACGCAGGCCGAGAATGTTCTCGCCAATGGCTGCTTTATCTTTATTTGGGGTAAATTCAGCCGCCTGACGTTGCAGGTCGCCTAAATCATCGCTGACCAGTTGTAGATCGGCCATCGGATTAGCGACCGCTGCGTTCGCGTCGATATTCAGGCATTGTGCTTTCAGGGCATCGCGCATGGCGATGGCTTCACGCGCGTAGCCAACAATACGCGGGGAATCGAAGTTTACGTTAGTCAGCGTGGAGAAGAATGCACGCGGCGCAAAGTTATCAACCTCATGGTCGATGATGCCGTATTCACGTGCTTTAACAGCCCATGCAGACAGACCTTGTAGGGCAGCAATCAGCAGATCCTGCAAATCGGAGGTTTCGGCCGTTTTACCGCACATACCCTGCGCGTAAGAGCAGCCGTTTCCTGCCGGAGTACGGATGGTTTGTTCACATTGCACACAAAACATGGTCACACCTTTTAAAGTTATATTTGATATACATGTTTTAGGTTATGCCTGTGCGCGAAGGGATAAAAGAGATTTCTGCTACAACTTGCAGGGAGATTGATTTAGCGCAATTTTGGCGGTAGCTGACTACCGCCAGAGAGGTATTTGTCTGTGTATCAGGCGGAGAAAAAGGCCATCAACAGAGGCACTAACAGACTCAGGATAAAGCCGTGAACGATGGCTGCGGGAACCATTTCCAGACCGCCGCTACGTTGTAATACGGGCAGGGTGAAATCCATTGATGTCGCGCCACATAGCCCTAACGCGGTAGAGCGGCTGCGACCGACCAGGCCTGGAATCAACATAATAGCGATCAGTTCTCGACCCAGATCGTTAAAGAAAGCGGCGCTACCAATCACCGGTCCGAACGATTCGGTCAACAGAATACCGGACAGGGAGTACCAACCAAAACCTGATGCCATCGCCAGCGCGGTTTTCATCGGCAGGTCGAGAATCAACGCATTGATAATCCCCGCCAACATCGAACTGGCAACGACGACCACCGCCACAATCATCCCCCGGCGATTCAGCACGATTTGCTTTAAGGTCATGCCGCTGTTGCGCAGTTGAATACCCACGAGGAACAGTAAAAATATGAGCGTATATTCGCTGGCTTCGGTGGCGTGCTGCAGAATGGAAATACCGGTGAGGCCGAGCAGGAAACCCACGACGACAACGCCACACAGCTGGAGAGACTCCAACGCCATTGCGATTCGCGAAGGTAGCTTTTCTTGCTTATGATTGTGTCGCCAGGGCAGCGAGCGCTCCAGCCAGAACAGTGCGGCAATATTACACAGCAAAATGACCGTCACGCTGACGGCAGAATAATGAAGAATGGCTAACAGATTGCTGGCGAGATTATCCAGAAATGCCAGACTGATACCCATAAAAAAGAGAATAAGGTAAACGATCCAGCTTAACAGGCGATTGATGAGTTTTAATGCAGCCCTGTGCCGAAGCGGAATAAGGTAGCCCACAATAAGGGGAACCAGAATGATTAACAGCCCTGAAAACATGAAAATCAGATCCTTGCTGAGAAGTAAGACGAAATGCGCCAGCACACACTACTCAAAGCAAAGAGGGGAGTAAAGTTGCAAATAAAAGGAAATATAGAGAGGATAAAAAAGACCTGACTTACGCCAGGCCTTTTTTGTTAGCGATTAATCGCGTTTTTCCAGCAGAGTGCGGTAAATAAGACCGCCGAGGACCCCACCGATAATCGGCATAACCCAGAAGAACCACAATTGTTGTAATGCCCAGCCGCCCTGGAAGATGGCGACAGCGGTACTACGCGCCGGGTTCACCGACGTGTTGGTAACCGGAATACTGATCAAGTGGATCAAGGTTAACGCCAGACCAATTGCAATGGGGGCAAAACCTGCCGGAGCATGTTTATCGGTCGCGCCGTGGATCACTAATAAGAAACCAGCGGTCAGAATAATTTCAATCACTACGGCAGAAAGCATGGAATAACCGCCCGGAGAATGTTCACCAAAGCCGTTCGAGGCAAAACCACTGGTTGTTGCATCAAAACCCGCTTTACCGCTGGCAATAAGATACAGAGCCGCAGCGGCAACAATACCGCCAACAACCTGAGCAATAACGTAACCAATAACGTCTTTTGCCGGGAATCGGCCGCCAGCCCATAAACCGAAGGTTACCGCTGGGTTAAAGTGTCCACCAGAAATATGACCTACCGCGAATGCCATAGTCAGTACGGTCAGACCAAACGCCAATGCCACACCGACAAACCCAATACCCAACTCCGGGAATGCGGCTGCCAAAACTGCACTGCCGCACCCACCAAAGACGAGCCAAAACGTACCGAAGAATTCGGCTGCTAATTTCCTGAACATAACCACCTCAATTAAAAGTTCCGGGTTCGTGTTTCTCGCCCGGTAATTCATCGCTAAAAGGGACGATGATGAAAGAGCGGGTATTTTAGAAAAAAACATCATCCCTTCGCCAGTTAAATTGATGAAAAAATTTGATTTAAGGCAATATGTTGTGATTCCTTTTTGAATATTGGATGAATGAAGCATAGTTCAATTAACAAAAGACGATGATTGAGTCCGGAAATAATATTCAAGGTAAAACATAAGAAGAATATTCTTATATTATGGGGTCCTACGATTAACCTCCTGATGATATCGGGTGTCCTGAGCGCCGCTTGCCGTTATACTCCTGATAACTTGAAGGAAAAAGTTAGCATTTCCGGAGGCTATATGATTCTCGAACGCGTTGAGATTGTTGGATTTCGTGGTATTAACCGTCTGTCACTGATGCTGGAGCAGAGCAACGTGCTGATTGGTGAGAACGCGTGGGGTAAGTCCAGTCTGCTGGATGCCTTAACCTTGTTGCTGTCGCCGGAAACTGATTTGTACCACTTTGACCGCGAAGATTTCTGGTTCCCACCGGGCGATATACAGGGCCGGGAACATCATTTGCATATTATCCTGACGTTTCGTGAGTCTCAGCCGGGCCGTCATCGGGTGCGTCGCTATCGTCCTCTGGAAGCCTGCTGGACGCCGTGCCAGGATGGCTATCACCGTATTTTCTATCGTCTGGAAGGTGAGTGTGCTGATGACGGTAGTGTTCTGACGTTACGCAGTTTTCTTGACGGCGAGGGCCATCCGCTAACCCTCGACGATATTAACGATCAGGCGCGACACCTCGTACGTTTGATGCCGGTATTGCGCTTGCGCGATGCCCGTTTTATGCGACGGATCCGCAACGGTACGGTGCCGGATTCAGCGGAAATCGAAGTGACAGCGCGGCAACTGGATTTTCTGGCGCGCGAATTGGCTACCCGACCGCAAAACCTGACCGATGGGCAAATACGTCAGGGGCTATCGGCCATGGTACAACTGCTGGAACATTACTTTTCTGAGCAGGGTTCTGGCCAGGCGCGCTATCGGCTGATGCGTCGTCGTTCCAATAACGAACAACGTAGCTGGCGTTATCTGGATATTATTAACCGTATGATTGATAAACCTGGCGGACGCACACACCGGGTGATCCTGTTGGGACTGTTTTCAACGCTGTTGCAAGCTAAAGGAACGCTGAGACTGGATAAAGACGCCCGGCCTTTACTGCTGGTTGAAGACCCGGAAACACGTTTACATCCTATTATGCTGTCGGTCGCCTGGCACCTGCTGAATCTACTCCCTCTGCAGCGGGTGGCAACCACTAACTCCGGCGAACTACTGTCCCTGACGCCCGTGGAACACGTTGTCCGTCTGGTGCGTGAGTCCTCTCGCGTCGCCGCCTGGCGGCTGGGGCCGGGTGGGATCAGCGCTGAAGACGGTCGTCGTATTGCCTTTCATATTCGTTTTAATCGTGCATCGTCATTGTTTGCCCGCTGTTGGCTGCTGGTGGAAGGTGAAACGGAAACCTGGGTTATCAATGAACTGGCTCGCCAGTGCGGGCACCATTTTGATGCGGAAGGTATTAAAGTTATTGAATTTGCCCAGTCCGGCCTGAAGCCGCTGGTGAAGTTTGCCCGTCGGATGGGTATTGAGTGGCATGTGCTGGTCGACGGTGATGAGGCCGGGAAAAAGTATGCGGCTACCGTGCGCGGTTTGTTGAATAACGACAGAGAAGAAGAGCGCGATCATTTAACCATGCTTCCCGCGCTGGACATGGAACACTTTATGTATCGCCAGGGGTTTGCAGACGTCTTTCACAGAGTGGCGCAAATTCCGGAAAACGTGCCCATGAATATGCGCAAAATTATCTCGAAGGCGATTCACCGTTCATCAAAACCGGATTTGGCCATTGAGGTGGCGATGGAAGCCGGAAGGCGCGGCGTTGACGCGGTGCCCACGCTGCTGCGGAAAATGTTTTCCCGCGTGCTGTGGCTGGCACGCGGCAGAGCGGATTAGTGGCGAAATAGTTGGGATAGCTGGGCGTGTATTGCATCCAGTAATTGATAGCGACGGCGGTATTCCGCGCGTTTTTTACTGGCAATTTCCGCCTCGCTTTTCCGCGCGATTGTGCGTGGAATATGGTAGTAACCGAGATTGTCGCACTCGCCGCCAACTGATTCCCAAAATGCGTTGTAGTCGGAATGAATGATCTTATTTTTATCGTGGTAGCGTTGGCTGCGAAAGATATGCTGTTCATTGCTGACAGCCATAACATTATCAATATTCAATCGTTCTGCTAACCGGCAAATGGCTTCCATCACAATACGTTTTGGAAATATCCCGTGACAGGACTTGGTCGCTTTTTGTATTGCTTCGTGAGGAAGTTGCGCATTGCCCTGCACACCGCCAATAAATAATGTCCTTTTGCCATTATATTCGCAGAACGTAAACGTCATTTTAGTCAGTACGTCTCCGTCGCCATTTTGTACCTGAATGGTACTTTCTCCCTCTTTATCCAGTACCGGCAACATCATCATGGTGACGTTAAATACGTCGTCATCTTTGCCTTCAATTTGCGCCAGCTGTAAGCCATCATTGCTTAATAAGGCGTTAAATTCTGCGGGTAAAAATGCGTGGCGGATAACATGATAATGAAAACGCACCGCGTCTAAACGCATTTTACGGGTGAAGTTTGCGGCAAGGTAAGGACGATGTAAACGCACCGGCAGTCGGGGTTGGCGGGATAGCAGGTTTTCAAGATCCGGCCATTGGGCGAGTTCTGTCATCCATTCCTGAGTAAGATGAGGTATCAACAATGAGCGCCAGATAAACTTACGACGAAAGCTCCTTTTATCCCAGCAATGGGCGGGGCGTAAATGACCGCTACTAAGCCGGTAAAAAAGGCCAAAGCTGGTAATGGGTTTAGTGGAAAGAAAAGTGCCTTCAGTTAGCTGACTCATAATTAAAATCCGATTGATACCTTAGTACTAATTTCAGCACAGCGGATCTTAACCATTCATCAATAACTCTGTTATTCTTTGCACTTTTCAACGCCTGTTAATTTAGTGTTGATGTTTATCAGTCCACTCTGGTGGGCGTATTGGGGGAACCAGGACATTTATGAAGCTCAAGGGAAAAATCAAAAAGCGCTATTTTCTCTTCGCCATCATCATTATTGTGGCAGTAATTGCACTTTGGAGAACGCTCAATGCGCCTTTACCTCAGTATCAAACCTTAATTGTTCGTCCGGGCGATCTGCAGCAAAGCGTTCTGGCTACCGGGAAACTGGATGCGTTGCGTAAAGTAGATGTCGGGGCGCAGGTCAGTGGGCAGTTAAAAACGCTGTCGGTTGCGATCGGTGATAAAGTAAAAAAAGATCAGTTGCTCGGTGTTATCGATCCTGAACAGGCGCAAAACCAGATCAAAGAGGTTGAAGCGACGCTGATGGAATTACGTGCTCAGCGTTTACAGGCTGAAGCTGAGTGGAAACTGGCGCGGGTGACGCTTTCCCGTCAGCAACAGCTGGCAAAAACCCAGGCGGTCTCGCAGCAGGATCTCGATACGGCAGCGACCGAGATGGCGGTGAAACAGGCACAAATCGGTACCATCGACGCGCAGATTAAACGTAATCAGGCTTCTCTCGATACCGCCAAAACCAACCTTGACTACACCCGCATCGTCGCGCCAATGGCTGGCGAAGTAACGCAAATTACCACTCTGCAGGGGCAAACCGTTATTGCCGCCCAACAGGCGCCTAATATTTTGACGCTGGCAGATATGAGCACCATGCTGGTGAAAGCGCAGGTTTCCGAGGCGGATGTGATTCATCTGCATGCCGGGCAAAAGGCCTGGTTTACCGTCCTCGGCGATCCGCAGACGCGCTACGAAGGTACGCTCAAAGATGTTCTTCCGACGCCAGAGAAAGTGAATGATGCGATCTTCTACTATGCTCGCTTCGAAGTTCCTAACCCGAAAGGGATCCTGCGTCTGGATATGACTGCGCAGGTTCATATTCAACTCACGGATATCAAAAATGTTCTGACGATCCCACTGTCGGCGCTGGGCGATCCTATTGGCAATAACCGTTATAACGTCAGGCTGCTGCGTAATGGCGAAACCCGCGAACGTGAAGTGGTTATCGGTGCGCGTAATGACACCGATGTGGAGATCGTGAAAGGGCTGGAAGAGGGGGATGAAGTCATCACCGGCGAGGGCAACGCAGGAGTTGCAAAATGACGGCATTGCTTGAACTAAGCAATATCCGCCGCAGCTACCCGTCCGGCGAAGGGCTGGTCGAGGTGTTGAAGGACGTATCCTTGCGCATTCAGGCCGGGGAAATGGTGGCGATTGTCGGGGCATCGGGATCGGGAAAATCGACGCTGATGAACATTCTTGGCTGTCTGGACAAGCCCACCAGCGGTACGTATCGGGTTGCAGGACGCGATGTCTCCACGCTGGATAGCGATGCGTTAGCGCAACTGCGTCGCGAGCATTTCGGGTTTATCTTCCAGCGTTATCATTTGCTGTCACATTTGACCGCCGCGCAAAACGTTGAGGTGCCTGCGGTCTACGCAGGCACCGAACGTAAGCAGCGTCTGGCGCGTGCGCAGGAATTACTCCAGCGACTGGGTCTGGGCGACAGGGTTGATTATCAGCCTTCTCAACTTTCCGGTGGACAGCAGCAGCGAGTCAGTATTGCGCGTGCACTGATGAACGGGGGGCAGGTGATCCTCGCCGACGAACCTACCGGCGCGCTGGATAGCCATTCTGGCGAAGAGGTGATGGCGATTTTGCATCAGCTGCGCGATCGCGGGCACACGGTGATTATCGTCACGCACGATCCGCAGGTTGCCGCACAGGCCGAACGCGTCATTGAAATTCGTGACGGCGAAATTGTGCGCAATCCACCGTCGCATAAGCCTGCTGTCGGAGCCGATATAACTGAACCACCAGTGAAAACGGCGTCCGGCTGGAGTCAGTTTGTCAGCGGTTTTCGTGAAGCGCTGACCATGGCCTGGCTGGCAATGGCTGCGAATAAAATGCGTACGCTGTTGACCATGCTTGGCATCATCATCGGTATTGCTTCCGTGGTCTCCATAGTGGTAGTAGGCGATGCGGCGAAGCAACTGGTGCTGGCTGATATTCGCGCAATTGGCACTAACACCATCGATATTTATCCTGGCAAAGATTTCGGCGACGACGATCCACAATATCAACAGTCGCTGAAATATGACGATTTAACGGCATTACAGAAACAGCCCTGGGTCAGTTCGGTTACGCCAGCGGTGTCGAAGAACCTGCGGCTCCGTTATGGCAATATTGACGTGGCAGCCAGCGCGAACGGCGTTAGCGGCGACTATTTCAACGTCTATGGCATGACGTTTAGCGAAGGAACGACTTTTAACGCGGAGCAACTGGCAGGGCGCGCTCAGGTGGTTGTGCTTGACAGTAATACCCGGCGCCAGTTGTTCCCCAATAAAGCGAAAGTTGTCGGCGAAGTTGTGCTGGTGGGAAATATGCCGGCCACGGTCATTGGCGTTGCAGAAGAGAAACAGTCGATGTTCGGCAGCAGCAAGATCCTGCGGGTCTGGCTGCCCTACAGCACTATGTCCGGGCGAATTATGGGGCAGTCGTGGCTGAACTCGATCACCGTGCGGGTGAAGGATGGATATGATAGTGCCCAGGCCGAGCAGCAGCTCACCCGGCTGCTGACGTTGCGTCACGGTAAAAAGGATTTCTTCACCTGGAATATGGACGGTGTCTTGAAAACCGCCGAAAAGACCACACGTACATTACAACTCTTCCTGACACTGGTGGCTGTGATTTCACTGGTCGTCGGTGGGATTGGCGTGATGAACATCATGCTGGTTTCGGTGACCGAGCGAACGCGCGAGATTGGCATTCGTATGGCGGTTGGCGCACGTGCCAGCGACGTGCTGCAACAGTTCTTAATTGAGGCGGTGCTGGTGTGTCTGGTTGGCGGCGCGTTGGGCATTAGCTTGTCGATGCTGATCGCCTTTACGCTTCAGCTATTCCTGCCCGGCTGGGAAATCGGTTTCTCACCCGTAGCTTTGTTGACGGCGTTCCTGTGCTCGACCGCGACCGGGATTTTGTTTGGCTGGCTTCCGGCGCGAAATGCCGCGCGGCTGGATCCAGTAGATGCTCTGGCGCGGGAATAATGCCACAGAGATAAAAATGCCAGCCGCAAGGGCTGGCATTTTGACTGCAGGATGTACACAATGAAACAGAAGAGTTATTTATGCGACAGCTTCTGCTTCAATGACAGGCACGATGACACTGGCATGATTGCCTTTTGGCCCCTGGTGGACATCAAACTGGACAGACTGTCCGGCTTTTAGCGTTCTGTAACCATCCATCTGAATGGTGGAGTAATGGGCGAAAATATCTTCGCCGCCGCCTTCGGGGCAGATGAAACCAAACCCTTTGGCGTTGTTGAACCACTTAACAGTACCCGTTTCCATACTTCGACATCCTTCGTAAATCTTATATAAGTAAGATGGAATGAACCGGTGGCGGAGTGGGGGCTGTTCAAAACCTCGCCAACTCTCGAAATTACAATTTAGAGAAATCAGGCGGGGCGTCAAGCGCCAGGCAGCCGGAATAGGGTAAAAATGCATCAAAATTTGAAGCAGTTAACGCTATTGTCGGTTATGTGA
The DNA here is from genome assembly GCF_041320245.1 of Citrobacter meridianamericanus. Lineage (NCBI taxonomy): Bacteria > Pseudomonadati > Pseudomonadota > Gammaproteobacteria > Enterobacterales > Enterobacteriaceae > Citrobacter > Citrobacter meridianamericanus. Next base: position 2,022,013 of record NZ_CP101036.1, read on the forward strand.
CAGATGTCGCGAATGGCACTAATAGATGATAGTTATCTAATACTTGAGGTAGATTGATTGTGCGCATAGGCTGCTGGTCAGCGGCAAGATTTTCTGCCGGAAACCGTAACTGAAGATGACAACTGACCATGGGTAAGACGAACGACTGGCTGGATTTCGATCTGCTGGCGGAAGATAAATTGCGTGACGCGCTAAAACCGCCATCTATGTATAAAGTGATATTAATCAATGATGATTACACTCCGATGGAGTTTGTTATTGACGTGTTACAAAAATTCTTTTCTTATGATGTAGAACGTGCAACGCAACTGATGCTTGCAGTTCACTATCAAGGTAAAGCGATTTGCGGCGTATTCACTGCCGAAGTGGCTGAAACCAAAGTTGCGATGGTGAACAAGTATGCGAGGGAGAACGAGCATCCGTTGCTGTGTACGCTGGAAAAAGCCTGAATGCAGGCATAAATATTGGGGGAGGTGCCTATGCTCAATCAAGAACTGGAACTCAGTTTAAACATGGCTTTCGCCAGAGCGCGCGAGCACCGACATGAGTTTATGACCGTCGAGCACTTGTTACTGGCTTTGCTCAGTAACCCGTCGGCCCGCGAAGCGCTGGAAGCGTGTTCTGTGGATCTGGTGGCGCTCCGTCAGGAACTTGAAGCCTTCATTGAACAAACCACACCCGTATTGCCTGCCAGTGAAGAAGAGCGCGACACGCAGCCAACGTTGAGTTTTCAGCGCGTGTTGCAACGTGCGGTCTTCCATGTTCAGTCCTCCGGGCGCAATGAAGTTACTGGCGCGAATGTGCTGGTCGCCATCTTCAGCGAGCAGGAATCTCAGGCGGCTTATCTGCTGCGTAAGCATGAAGTGAGTCGCCTTGATGTGGTGAATTTTATTTCTCATGGCACGCGCAAAGACGAACCAAGTCAGTCTTCTGACTCTGGTAATCAGCCGAATAATGAAGAGCAAGCTGGCGGGGAGGACCGTATGGAGAACTTCACGACTAACCTTAACCAGCTTGCCCGTGTGGGCGGAATTGATCCGCTCATTGGCCGGGACAAAGAGCTGGAGCGTGCCATTCAGGTCCTGTGCCGTCGTAGAAAAAACAACCCGTTGCTGGTGGGAGAGTCTGGTGTCGGTAAAACCGCCATTGCCGAAGGTCTCGCCTGGCGTATCGTCCAGGGAGATGTGCCAGAAGTCATGGCTGATTGCACCCTTTACTCTCTGGATATCGGTTCGCTGCTGGCAGGCACCAAATACCGCGGCGATTTTGAAAAACGCTTTAAGGCGCTGTTAAAACAGCTGGAACAGGATACTAACAGCATTCTGTTTATTGATGAGATCCACACCATCATTGGTGCGGGGGCGGCATCGGGCGGCCAGGTGGATGCGGCTAACCTGATCAAACCGTTGCTCTCCAGCGGCAAAATCCGCGTGATAGGCTCAACCACCTATCAGGAGTTCAGCAATATCTTTGAAAAGGACCGTGCGTTAGCGCGTCGTTTCCAGAAAATCGATATCACTGAGCCGTCGGTAGAAGAGACCGTGCAGATCATCAACGGCCTGAAACCGAAATACGAAGCACACCATGACGTTCGTTACACCGCCAAAGCGGTGCGTGCAGCGGTCGAACTGGCGGTGAAATATATTAACGATCGTCATCTGCCGGATAAAGCAATTGACGTAATTGACGAAGCGGGCGCGCGGGCGCGTTTAGTGCCGGTTAGCAAACGCAAGAAAACCGTCAACGTAGCGGATATTGAGTCCGTGGTGGCCCGCATTGCGCGGATCCCGGAGAAGAGCGTTTCGCAAAGCGATCGTGATACGCTGAAAACTTTGGGCAACCGCCTGAAAATGCTGGTATTCGGACAAGACAAAGCCATTGAGGCACTGACGGAAGCGATCAAAATGAGCCGTGCCGGTCTGGGACACGAGCATAAACCTGTCGGGTCGTTCCTGTTTGCTGGGCCGACTGGCGTCGGTAAGACCGAGGTCACGGTACAACTGTCCAAAGCACTCGGCATTGAGCTGCTGCGTTTTGATATGTCCGAGTATATGGAGCGCCATACCGTCAGCCGCCTGATTGGTGCGCCTCCGGGCTATGTCGGTTTCGATCAGGGCGGTTTGCTGACAGATGCAGTTATTAAGCATCCGCATGCGGTACTGCTGCTGGATGAGATTGAAAAAGCACACCCGGACGTCTTTAACCTGCTGCTGCAGGTGATGGATAACGGTACGCTGACCGACAATAACGGGCGTAAAGCGGATTTCCGCAACGTGGTGCTGGTCATGACCACTAACGCAGGCGTGCGTGAAACCGAGCGTAAATCGATTGGGCTGATTCATCAGGACAACAGTACTGATGCGATGGGCGAAATCAAAAAAGTGTTTACGCCGGAATTCCGTAACCGTCTCGATAACATTATCTGGTTCGATCATCTCTCAACTGAGGTGATTCATCAGGTTGTTGACAAGTTTATCGTCGAGCTTCAGGTTCAGCTGGATCAGAAAGGTGTCTCTCTGGAAGTGAGTCAGGAAGCCCGAGACTGGCTGGCTGAGAAGGGCTATGACCGCGCAATGGGCGCACGTCCGATGACGCGTGTGGTCCAGGATAACCTGAAAAAACCACTGGCTAACGAATTGCTGTTCGGTTCGCTGGTTGATGGCGGTCAGGTAACCGTTGCGCTGGATAAAGAGAAAAATGAGCTGACCTATGGCTTCCAGAGTGCACAAAAGCACAAGCCCGAAGCAGCACATTAATTTCTAATCACCGATGAGCCGGGCGTAATGCCCGGTTTTTTTTCGCCTGAAAGTAGTGATTTGAATTGGGGATACTCGGAGAATTTAAACGGCAGGCAAAAAATAAGCCTGCGTAAGGGAGATTACGCAGGCTAAGGAGGTGGTTCCTGGTACAGCTAGCATTTATGGGTTATGTTTTTCAGCGGAGGAGATAATACCCTTAATGAACGAAACGGTATGTGATCGATTTCTAAGAATCTTCCGTACGCTGAAAAATAACCGTAATTAACTACTTAGCATGCGGGTTGCGTGTGGACTCACCGGCAAAATTACGCATCAACAATGCATAATTCAGATCGATATCCTCCGGTACTGGCATCCAGACGGTGTAGCCGTCACCCGGTGCAACCGGCATTGCTTCGCCTTTCGCGTTTTCCATCTGCTCGAGAGTAAAGTTGATGTTGCCTTGTGGGGTCATCAGCTCCAGGCTGTCGCCGACGGTGAATTTGTTTTTCACCAGTACTGCCGCCAGTTCACCTTTACGTTCACCAGTGAATTCACCGACAAACTGCTGGCGCTCGGAAACGGAGAAGCCGTATTCATAGTTCTGATAGTCGTCATGCGTATGGCGGCGCAGGAAGCCTTCGGTGTAACCACGATGTGCCAGACCCTCCAGCGTTTCCAGCAGTTGCGGGTCGAACGGTTTACCGGCTGCGGCATCATCAATCGCTTTGCGATATACCTGTGCGGTGCGCGCGCAGTAGTAATAGGACTTGGTGCGACCTTCAATTTTCAGCGAATGCACGCCCATTTGAGTCAGTCGTTCAACGTGGGCAATAGCTCGCAAATCCTTCGAGTTCATGATGTAAGTACCGTGTTCGTCTTCAAACGCGGTCATATACTCACCCGGACGTTGGGCTTCTTCGATCATAAATACTTTGTCTGTAGGCGCGCCAATCCCCAGCGTCGGCTCAACGTTTTGTACCGGGATAGGCTCGTATTTATGCACGATATTGCCCACCACGTCTTCTTTGCCTTCCTGCACGTTGTATTCCCAGCGGCAGGCATTGGTACAGGTGCCTTGGTTCGGGTCACGCTTATTGATGTAGCCAGAGAGCAGGCAACGGCCGGAGTAGGCCATGCACAGCGCACCGTGCACGAAGATCTCAAGCTCCATATCCGGCACCTGGGTGCGGATCTCTTCAATTTCTTCCAGCGATAGCTCGCGGGAGAGGATCACGCGGGTCAGCCCCATCTGTTTCCAGAACTTCACCGTTGCCCAGTTTACGGCGTTAGCCTGTACTGAAAGGTGAATGTCCATCTCCGGGAAGTTTTCGCGCACCAGCATGATAAGCCCCGGGTCTGACATGATCAGGGCATCCGGCCCCATTTCCACCACCGGTTTCAGATCACGAATGAAGGTTTTCAGCTTGGCGTTGTGAGGGGCAATGTTCACCACCACGTAGAATTTTTTACCCAGTTCATGGGCTTCATTAATGCCGAGCTGCAGGTTTTCGTGGTTGAATTCGTTGTTGCGTACGCGCAATGAATAACGCGGTTGGCCCGCATACACGGCGTCTGCGCCATAGGCGAAAGCGTAACGCATGTTTTTCAGCGTTCCCGCCGGGGAAAGGAGTTCCGGTTTAAACATAATTTTCTCGTTCTGATGACAGGTCAGACTCGCCACACTCGGTGAGGCGGTTAGGGGAGTGCCCCCATATTAAGGGCGGGCATTGTAGCGCTGAGGGGCGGGCAGGTAAAGTCATTGTACCTGGTGGTCGCTCCGCCTTATCTGACATCGGTTGGGCTATCTCTGATTACACAATTCGGCACGCATCGGCTTCCCAACGATACCCTACGCCATAGACCGCGCGGATAAATGACTGCTCCGCATCCAGCGACTCCAGCTTGCGTCGCAAGTTCTTAATATGGCTGTCGATAGTGCGATCGGTAACCACGCGGTAATCGTCGTAGAGATGATTGAGTAACTGTTCGCGGGAGAAGACTTTTCCCGGTTCATGTGACAGCGTTTTGAGTAAGCGAAATTCAGCGGGCGTTAAGTCGAGCATTTTCCCACGCCAGGACGCCTGAAAACGACCTTCATCGACAATCAGCGGGCTGGCTGCATCCATTTGTTGCAGTTCGCGCTGCGGTTTGCAACGGCGCAGAATCGTCTTCACGCGAGCGACAACTTCGCGCGGGCTGTAAGGTTTGCAAATGTAGTCATCTGCACCGATCTCCAGCCCCAACAGGCGATCTATTTCTTCAATTTTGGCGGTTACCATCATGATGGGGATTTCCGAGAAACGACGAATCTCCCGACACAGAGTCAGACCGTCGGTACCGGGCAGCATCAGATCTAACAAGATCATATCGGGCGGTGTCTGCCGCACAAAAGGCAGAACCAAATCACCGTGGCTGATAAGCGTAGGGGCATAGCCTGCCGCTCGCAGGTAGTCGATAAGTAGTTGCCCCAGCTTGGGCTCGTCTTCCACGATCAGAATACGCGGCGTGTTTTCATCAATGGGTAACTCAGTCATACATCTCTCTGTAAATCGCGTTCCAGCGGAAACTCTACTGTAATGCTAACCCCGCCAAAAGGCGAATGGGTGGCGCGGATCAGACCATTATGCGCCTGTACGATATTGACGCAAATCGCCAGCCCCAGTCCGGAACCTCCGCTGGCGCGGTTACGCGAGCCTTCGGTGCGATAAAATCGCTCGAACAGCCTTTGCAACTGGTCGTCACTGACGCCAGGAGCGGAATCAGCGAAGGTTAATAAAACCATACGCTCACGTTGTTCGGCACTGATGTGCAGTCCACCGCCGCTGTCGGTGTAGCGCAGGCTGTTTTCCAGCAGATTGTTGAACAACTGCATCAAACGATCTCTGTCACCGAAAACCGCCATACTGTCCGGGAGCGAAAGCTGTATGGTCAGTCCACGGCTGGCAAAGCGTTCACGAAATGCGCCGCTTGCCACTTCCAGTAACGGGATAAGATCCAGCGATGTTTTCTGATAGGCCAGAGCGCCCTCATCTGACATGGAGAGCTGATGAAGATCGTTAACCAGCTTGGTGAGTGTACCGACTTCAGCCTGTAAAGAGGCCACCGACTCGGGCGTAAACTGGCGTACGCCATCCTGAATAGCCTCCAGTTCACCGCGCAATACTGCCAACGGCGTGCGCAGTTCGTGAGAAATATCGGCCATAAAATCACGGCGCATCTGCTGGTTTTTTTCCAGCGTACTGGCGAGCTGGTTAAAGTCCAGCGCCAGTTTACCTAGCTCATCCGTACTGGTCGGCGCAACGCGAGTGGTGAAATCGCCAGCCGCCAGTTTGTGTGTGCCTTCCACCAGCCGTTTGACCGGTGCCAGCAGGCTGCGCGCCAGCGTAAACGTTGCCAGCGCCGCCAGGATCGTGGAGAGCGCGACGATAAGCCAACTGGAACGTCTTTGCTGCTTGTCGAAATTGATATCCGTATTACGCGTTAAGCGCTCCACCGGTGAGGCAATCACGGCACCCACTTCGCTACCGTTAACGCGGATGGGATGGCGCATACCGTCACGGGGGACCGGGGCCCGCGGGCCGACCAGCACGCGGGCATTTTGATCGACAACCCAAAACTGCGTACGCCAGCCGTGTGGCGGCATGGCTGGACCCGGTTTATCATCGTCATTGTCGTGTTCAAAAGAACGCAGGATCTGAAAAACAAACCGATCGTTATTGCGCAAGAATCGCCAGTTGCCATGTTGCTCATACTGTTCGCCGAGCGCATCGCTGAGCATTTGCAGCCGCTGTTCGTTACCGTTCTTAATATAATCGATAAAACCGCGTTCGAAGCTTATGCGTACGGCCCAGTGCATGCTGATCAGCAACACAATGCAGGTGGCGAAAATCGCCAGAAACAGTTTGCCGGTGATACCGGGCCGCCAGAACTTCATCAGGTGCTCCTTTTGCGCCGTGAAATCACCGCGTTGGTTTGCGTGTCATTCGGCACGCGGGAAAAAATGATAGCGGGCAGCGCAATAATGAGTGCAATGCACAGCCAGGTATACATAAAGACGTTATGCGTACTATTGCTGTCAACGGTGATATGTTGCTGGCCAAACATGCCTAACAGCAGACCCGCGATAGTTACCCCGATACTCATCGACAGCTGCATGATCATCGACAGCAGGCTGTTGCCGCTGCTGGCGAGATCGTCAGGCAGATCTTTTAGCGTCAGGGTGTTCATGGATGAAAAGCGCGTTGAGTTGACCATTCCCTGTAAGAACAGCACGAAGGGCAGGGCGTAATACCAGCCGAGTAGCGCGGTGGTCATCAACAGCACACAGACCAGCGACAGGCCAAGCGTAGTAGCGACCAGTACGCGACGGTAGCCAAACCGGTTAACGACCTGCACCACAATGCGCTTCATGCCCATACTGCCCAGCACCATCGGGATCATCATTAACCCGGCATGAAACGGTGAAAAACCGAGGCCAATCTGTAAAAACACCGGCGTCATAAACGGCAGCATACCGCTGCCGATGCGTCCGGCAAAACTACCAAACAGACCTAGTGAGAAGGTCGATGTGCGAAACAGATTTAAGCTGAATAGCGCGCGGGGATTTCGATGAGCGTGTTTCAGATACAGCGTAATTGCCAACACCCCACAGATAACCAGCGCCGCCAGCGTGATACCGGAGAGGCCGGTTCCTTTGCTACCATCGAGCGCCAGCGTCAGAACTGCCATACCGACCGCCAGCATCGCGAATCCGGAGAGGTCGAAGCGTCGGGTTTGCATGGTGTAGTTGGGCATCAGCATCAACGTTGCTATCGCGCCGACAATACCTACCGGAATGTTAATCAAAAATATCCAGTGCCAGGAGGCGTACTCAACCAGAATACCGCCTAATGCCGGTCCCAGTAATGGACCAATCTGACCGGGCAGTGTGACAAACGTCATTGCCGCCATATATTGCTCGCGCGGGACGATTTTCATCACCGTTAGCCTGCCGACCGGCACCATCATCGCACCGCCAACGCCTTGTAAGACGCGTGCCATCACCAGCTCGTTGAGCGTGCTCGACCAGGCGCAAAACAGCGAACCAAGTGTAAACAGAATGATGGCGCTGAAGAAGATATTACGCACGCCGACTTTGTCTGCCAGCCATCCGCTGGCGGGCAACATGACGGCAACGGTTAATACATATGACACAATGACCATATGCATATGTAACGGGCTTTCCCCGAGGCTTGCCGCCATCGAGGGAAGCGCGGTATTAACGATGGTGGTATCCAGCGATTGCATAAAAAAGCCGAATGCCACAATCCAAAGCTGCCAGCGGGTGCTGTCGGGAAGTTCTGTCATAACTCTGCTACCGGTTTGCTGTTTTTACGCGAAAAACGCAGACGCAGACGGTCGAAAAAGAGATACACCACGGGCGTGGTATACAGCGTCAGGAGTTGGCTCACGACCAGGCCGCCGACTATGGTTATCCCCAACGGCTGGCGCAGTTCAGAGCCATCTCCTGCGGATAACACCAGCGGCAGCGCGCCAAACAACGCTGCCAGCGTGGTCATCATGATTGGGCGAAAGCGCAACAGGCAGGCCTGGAAAATGGCTTCCTCCGGCTGCAGCTTGCCGTTTCTCTGTGCTTCCAGCGCAAAATCGACCATCATGATGGCGTTTTTCTTCACAATGCCAATTAATAGCATGATCCCTATCAGGGCGATTAGGCTGAACGGGGCATTGAACAGCTCCAGCGCCAGCAAAGCCCCAACGCCAGCGGAAGGTAGCGTGGAGAGAATGGTCAGAGGGTGAACATAGCTTTCATACAACATGCCCAGCACGATGTAGACCGTGGCGATAGCGGCGATGATCAGGATCACCTGTGACTTCATGGTGTCCTGAAATACTTGTGCTGTACCGGCAAAGCTGCCGCGCACCGTGGAGGGAACGCCGAGTTGGGTCATTGTTCTGTTGATGGCCTCTGTCGCCTCAGATAAAGAAGAGCCTGTCGGCAGGTTAAACGACACGGTTGAGGCGGCAGATAAGCCCTGATGGTTAACCGACAGCGGGGCATTCGCCGGTTGCCATTTGGCAAAGTACGATAACGGGATCGCCTTACCGTCATTGTTGATGACGAACATTTTGTCCAGCGCGCTAATGTCCTGGGTGTAACGTCGATCGACCTCCATCACCACTTTGTACTGGTTCATCGGCTGGTAAATAGTCGAAATTTGCCGTTGGCCAAACGCGTTGTTCAACAGGCTGTTAGCGGCTGCGACGTCGATCCCCAGACGCGACATGGTGTCACGATCGTAGGAAAGGTTCATCTCCGCACCATTATCCTGCTGATCGGAATTGACGTCCGCCAGTTGGGGCAGGGCGGCAAGCGCCTTACGGATTTTCGGTTCCCACTCACGAAGCGCTGCGAGATCGTCGGACAGCAATGTGTATTGATAGCTGGCGTTGGCCTGGCGTCCACCGACGCGAATATCCTGGACTGCCATCAAAAACAGATTCGCGCCCGGCTCTTTTGCCAACTTCACTCGTAGGCGGTCGATCACCTGCTGAGCGGTTTCGCGGCGTTCATCGCGCGGCTTGAGGGTAATAAACATCATCCCACTGTTAACCCGGGAACCGCCTGTAAAACCAGTGACGTTATTTACTGCCGGGTCGTCGCGGATGATCTTCATAAAGTCCTGCAGTTTGCCGCGCATAGCCTGGAAAGAGATGCTCTGGTCGGCCTGGATCCCTCCCATCAATACGCCCGTATCCTGCTCCGGGAAGAAGGTTTTGGGAATGGAAATATAAAGCCAGATATTCAGCGCAATAGTGCCGAGCAACACCACACCCACCATTCGCGTGTGGCGCAACACCCATTTAAGCGAAGTGCCGTAACTCTGCTGCAGTGCTACCAACACACGACCAAATCCCCGTTTACGCGACTGTTCACGCGGGGCACTGGATTTGAGCATCCAGCCGCACATCATTGGCGTTAATGTGAGTGACACCAGCAGCGAGATACCGATGGCAACTGACAGCGTGACGGCAAATTCGCGCAGCAGGCGCCCAGGCAATCCCCCCATTAACAGCAGTGGCAGGAATACCGCCACCAGCGACAGGCTCATAGAGAGCACGGTGAATCCCACTTCGCGCGTGCCCTGTAATGCCGCCTGCAGTGGCTTCATGCCCGCTTCCAGATGGCGAGCAATATTTTCCAGTACCACGATGGCGTCATCCACGACAAATCCCGTCGCAATGGTCAGCGCCATCAACGACAGGTTATTCAGGCTGAATCCGCACAGATACATGGCGGCAAAGGTACCAATCAGCGAGACCGGAACCGCTACTGCGGGGATCAGGGTCGCGCGCCCGGAACGCAGGAAAACAAAGACCACCAGGATAACCAGTGCTACAGAGATAATCAGCGTCTGTTCGACTTCCTCCAGTGAGGCGCGAATAGTCGGCGAACGGTCCTGGGCAATTTGCAGGTCGATGGCGGCCGGGACTAGTGTTTGTAACTCCGGTAATTTGGCGCGAATGCTGTCTACCGTCTGAATAATATTGGCTTCCGGCAGTTTGCGGATCATCAGCAGGATGGCGGGTTTGGCGTTGGTCATCCCCGCGTTACGAACGTCCTGTACCGAGTCGGTTACAGACGCAACGTCACCAAGCCGCACCGCCGCGCCGTTGTTATAGTGGATGATAATCGGTTGGTATTCGGCGGCGGTTTTCAGCTCATCGTTAGTTTGTACCTGCCAGCGATGGGTATCATTCTCGATTGCTCCCTGCGGCTTACGCACGTTGGCGTTGTCGATCGCGCTACGCACGTCGTCCAGTGACACCCCCTGGTTAAACAGCGCTTGCGGGTTGAGTCCGACCCGTACGGCAGGCAGAGAACTCCCGCCGACGTCCACGTCACCCACTCCGTCGATTTGCGCGATGGTTTGTGCCAGTTGGGTCGATGCGAAATCGTACAGTTCACCCTGCGAGTAAGTGTCTGACGTGAGCGTCAGGATCATTATTGGCGCATCGGAAGGGTTGGCTTTGCGGTACGTTGGTCGGCTTGGCATCCCGCTGGGTAACAGGCTTTGCGCCGCGTTAATCGCGGCCTGAACGTCCCGCGCTGCACCATTGATGTCACGGTCGAATTTGAATTCGAGAATAATGCGCGTACTGCCAAGCGAACTGCTTGAGGTCATTTCGTTCACACCCGCGATGCGCCCCAGCGAGCGCTCCAGCGGGGTCGCGACCGAGGAGGCCATTGTTTCAGGGGAGGCACCGGGTAATGATGCGCTGACCATTATCACCGGAAAATCCACCTGCGGCAGCGGAGCGACCGGCAGCAGTCGAAAACCCAGAATACCGCACAGGGTGATAGCCACCGAAATGAGAATGGTCGCCACCGGACGATGAATGAAAAGCGCGAAAAATTTCATTTACGCTTCCTCTTCCTGGCGCGGGAAGCGGTTTTTCACGTACAGCGACAGGCGGTCAAACAGCAGGTAAATCACCGGCGTAGTAAACAGGGTTAACACCTGACTTACCAGCAGCCCGCCAACCATGCCAATCCCTAATGGGCGGCGTAACTCTGCGCCCACACCGGTACTTAACATCAGCGGCAACGCGCCGAGCAGCGCTGCCAGCGTCGTCATCAGGATTGGACGAAAACGCAGTAAACACGCCTGGAAAATGGCATCGCGCGGCGCCATACCCTGTTCGCGCTCCGCAGCAAGGGCAAAGTCGATCATCATGATGGCGTTTTTCTTGACGATACCGATCAACAAAATAATGCCGATGATCGCGATGACGTCCAGTTCGCTGCCTGCAATCATTAACGCCAGCAGTGCTCCGACACCCGCTGTAGGCAGCGTGGAGAGAATGGTAATCGGGTGAATAAAGCTCTCGTACAACACGCCGAGCACGATATACATCGCCACAACCGCGGCCACAATCAACCAGATAGTGTTGCCCAACGCGGCCTGGAAGGCGAGGGTACTGCCCTGGAACTGGGTGGTAATATTCGCGGGCAGGTTAAGCGTTTTTTCGGCATCCAGAATTGCCTGTACCGCATCGCCCAGCGAATGATCTTCCGGCACGTTGAATGAGATGGTGGTGACCGGGAACTGATCGAGGTGGTTAATCGACAGAGGGGCGAAACGCTGTTCAATGCTGGCGATCGCGCTGAGCGGTACCATGCCGCCGTCACTACTGGTCAGACGGATAGTGTCCAGCGCGGCAATGCCTGGCGTATTATTGGTGTCATGTTCTAACACGACGCGATACTGGTTGGCCTGGGTGTAGATGGTTGAAATCAGTCGCTGGCCGAAGGCGTTATACAGGGCATTATCGACATCCGCCATGCTAATGCCTAAACGGCTGGCGCTGTCGCGATTGACATTCACATACGCCACCAGTCCTTTATCCTGCCAGTCGCTGCTGACGTCGGACAGTTGCGGTAGCTGCTGTAGTTTTGCTAACAGTTGTGGAACCCAGGTGCTGAGGGCATCCAGGGAAGTTGCTTGCAGCGTAAACTGATATTGCGTCCGGCTAACCTGAGTATCAATCGTCAGGTCCTGGGTCGGCTGAAGGTAGAGGTCAACGCCGGGGACTCTGTCAACCGCGTCCTGTAACCGGGCGATCACTTTCTGTACGCGATCGTCACGTTCATCCAGCGGTTTAAGGTTGATTTGCAAACGCGCGCTGTTTAATGCCGGATTCGTACCATCCACGCCAACAAACGCGGTCAGGCTCTCTACCGCCGGATCTTTAAGGATGACATCTGAAACCTGTTGCTGGCGCTGGGCCATGCTGGCAAACGAACTGGACTGCGGTGCCTGTAGCGTACCCTGGATAATACCGTTGTCCTGGATCGGGAAGAAACCTTTTGGGATGAAAACCCATAGCATGACGCTCAGTGCCAGCGTGCCGAGTGCCACGCTCAGCGTCAGCCAAGGGTGGTTTAGTACTTTTGCCAGCCAGTGGCCGTACCCGGCAATGACGCGATCGAACATGCGCTCCGAGGCGCGGGAGAAGCGGTTTTGCTTGCGCAACGAGGCTTGACTAAGCATACGCGCGCACATCATCGGCGTGAGGGTAAGTGAGACGACGGCGGAAATCAGAATTGCCACGGCCAGCGTAACGGCAAATTCACGGAATAATCGGCCAACGATATCACCCATAAACAACAGTGGAATCAGGACGGCGATCAGCGAAAATGTTAGCGAGATGATGGTAAAACCAATCTCGCCTGCACCTTTCAGGGCGGCAGTCAGCGGTTTCTCGCCTTTTTCAAGGTAGCGTGAAATATTCTCAATAACCACGATAGCGTCATCCACCACAAAGCCCGTTGCGATGGTGAGCGCCATTAAAGTCAGGTTGTTGATGGAGAAATCAAGAAATACCATCACCGCGAAAGTGCCGACTAGCGATAGCGGTACGGCGACGGCGGGAATAATCGTCGCCGGAATATTGCGCAGAAACAGGTAGATAATCATCACCACCAGTGCTATTGCCAGCATCAGCTCAAACTGGGTGTCTGCAACAGAGGCACGAATATTGGTTGTACGATCTGAAAGCACGCTGACATTGACTGATTTGGGCAGACTTTCGGTGAGCTGCGGCAACATTTGACGGATACTGTCTGCCGTGGAGATGATGTTCGCCCCAGGTTGGCGCTGCACATTCATCACAATCGCTTGTTGCTTATTGGCCCACGCGCCCAGCCAGCTATTTTCTGCCCCTTGTTCGACGGTAGCGACATCGCCCAGGCGCACCGGCGCGCCGTTTTTATAGGCCACAATCAGTTGACGATATTCGTCCGCGGACTGCATCTGGTCATTGGCTGAAAGCGTGACGGCACGCGTTGGGCCATCAAGACTCCCTTTCGCTGAATTAACGTTGGCTCCGGTGATGGCCGTACGGATAGTTTCGCTGGTCAGACCGAGGGCGGCAATGGCCTGAGCGTTAAGCTTCACGCGGACCGCCGGACGTTGTCCACCGGAAAGGGTTACCAGACCAACGCCGGAAACCTGAGAGATTTTCTGCGCGACGCGGGTTTCGACCATATCTTCCACCTGCGTCATCGGCATGGCGCTGGAAGTGACCGCCAGCGTCATGATTGGTGGATCTGCCGGGTTTACCTTGCTGTAAACCGGTGGGTTGGGCAGGTCGTTTGGCAGTAAATTAGTGGCGGCGTTAATCGCAGCCTGAACTTCCTGCTCGGCAACATCTAACGGGAGCGTCAGTTGAAACTGCAACGTGACGACCGATGCGCCGCCGGAGCTTTGCGAGGACATCTGCTTCAAGCCAGACATCTGTCCGAACTGACGTTCAAGCGGTGCGGTGACCGCCGAAGTCATGACGTCCGGGCTGGCGCCGGGGTAGAGCGTAACGACCTGAATTGTTGGGTAATCAACTTCCGGCAAGGCGGCGATCGGCAGGAAGCGATAACCGATAATACCGGCCAGTAAAATCGCGACCATCAGCAACGTGGTGGCGACGGGGCGCAGAATGAACAGGCGCGATGGTCCGCCTGTATTGTCCGGAGGTAACGCCTGCATCAGGAATCGGCTCCTTTTTTGCCGTATCCGCGTGGCGCAGTTTTCTCGTCCGTCGCTAAGGCGTCATGCGCCTCAACGACTTCGACTTTTGCGCCTTCCGTCAGGCGGTCAATACCGTCAGTTACGACCCGATCACCTGCGGACAACCCCGCGGCGATTACCACTTTTTGGCTATCCTGAATACCCGGTTTAACCAGATGTTTGCTCACTTTATTATCGCTGTTCAGCACCCAGACAAAGTGGCCTTCATTGCCCATCTGCAGGGCGGCTGTTGGGATCACCACGGCATTTTGCTGCGTGTCGACCAGCATGCGGGCGTTGACGAACTGGTTAGGGAATAACGCATCATCCTGATTGTTAAAACGGGCTTTAACTTTGATGGTTCCTGTAGTGGCATCAATTTGATTGTCGAGACTGAGCAGGACGCCTTCACTCAGTTTTTGTGAATTGGTTCGGTCCCAGGCTTCGACTTTGAGCGGCTCCCCCGATTTTTGTGCCCGCAACACGGTGGCGATGTCGTTTTCAGGCAAGGTGAATATCAGGTCGATGGGATGCGTTTGCGTAATGACGACAATCCCGGTGGTATCGCCGCTGGATATTTGGTTACCCACATCGACCTGTTTCAGACCGACGCGACCATCGACAGGGGCGGTTATCCGGCTCCAGTCGAGCTGCAGTTGGGCGCTGGCGACGCTGGCCTCATCCGCTTTAATCGTCCCTAACGTCTCATTGACCAGCGCCTGCTGGGCGTCCAGCTCCTGGCGGGAGACCAGATTGGTTTTAACCAACTGTTGATAGCGGGCAAGATCGCGACGGGCATTCGCCAGCGTGGCTTTATCTTTTGCCAGTTGCCCCTGCGCCTGAGCCAGAGCGACTTTGAACTGACTGGGGTCTATCTCAGCCAGCAGATCGCCAGCTTTTACCTGCTGCCCTTCTTCGAAATGTAAGGCGATGAGCTGTCCGTCCACCCGGCTACGTACCGTGGCGGTATTGGCGGCAGTAATGGTTCCCAGCCCTGTCAGGTAACGCGGAACGGCTTCCTCGGTGGCGGTGGCAGCCTGAACGGGAGCTAACGGTCCGGAACGCATTCCACGCCGTCCTGACCCTGGCGTTTGCTGCGCTGGTTTGGTCGCGCCCGGTGCGGTTTCCTGGGAAGCGCTGCGGCTTTGCCAGAACCAGATTGCGGCGATGGAAGCCACGACGATCGCGATTGCTATCACCCAGCGGGATTTATTACTGCCTTTCATTCTTATGAGTTTCTCATCCTGAAACGATTCGCGGAATGATACTAGTTTAGCCAGTGAACAAGGGTGAAAGATGGAGGAATTATGAAACACTGTCTGGATTCGTCTGAATGCCGATGCGGCTTTGCGAGGCGTTACGCAACAATCTGCGGCGAAAATAGCGAATGCGTCATTGTGCGTTAGAGTGCAGCCAAGGCAAAAGGAGGTAAGCCAGAGATTTCAGCGGGACGCTGGAACGGGAAAGACCCTCCCGAGGAAGGGACCAAAATAAGGAAAGGGTTATGATGAAGCAGGTCATCATACTGGTGATACTCTTCGTCATTAGCTTCGCGGCTTACTAAGACACCAGGGGGAGGGGAAACCCTCCCTAACCCTCACTCCTGAAAATAAGACACAGTAACGATGACGTCAATACGCGTACCTTTAAGCCTGCGGGCCACTTAGCGGAAAACAACGTCAGCCCAGCGGGCCAGTCCGGCGGTGACGGAGCCGAAATCATCGCCGCCCGCGATAGGGATCCCAGGAAGCTGCTCGGTGAGAGCCTTTTTGATCAACGGCGAACGCGCGCTGCCGCCGGTCAGGTAAATCACGTCCGGTTTTTCCTGTGCGTTTTCCAGCGCCAGTTGCACCTGCTCCAGAATACGCGCCAGGGGTTGATTAAGTGCAGTTTCCAGACCGTGCTGACTGATATCGGTTGCCAGCGTGTCGCTGATAAACGGGATCGCCGCTGTAACGATAGTCTGGTCGGAAAGCGCAATTTTGCTCTCTTCTGCGCTGCGCACCAGGCGGTAGCTCAGACGCTCGCGCCAGACTTTAAGCAACAGTGCGACTTTATCGGCTTCTCTCGCGTCGCGGACAAGATCGTTGAGCAAGCGACCGTTGGCGCTACTGTAGAAATCACTTTGCGCGGGAACATCGTTGATCGCGACCGCATTCCACCAGGGAAGAATAGGTAAGGCGATACCTTTTTCCGTTTCTCCCCCCATGCCGAGCAGCGGCATCAGGTGTTTAAACGCCAGCGCGATGTCCAGATCGTTCCCGCCTACGCGACAGCCACTGTGTCCCAGCAGGCTATTTTCGCGATCGGCGCGCTGATGCCATTGCGGCCCCATCAGCAGCAGTGAACAGTCGGTCGTACCTCCGCCAATATCCACCACTAACACACGTTTTTCTTCCAGTAGCGTGGCTTCGAAATCCAGCCCAGCCGCGACCGGCTCGTACTGGAAGACGACATCCTGAAAACCGGCGCGTTTGGCCGCACGTTCAAGAATTCCTTGCGCCTGGGCGTTGGCATCATCGCCACCTAACCCCTGGAAGTTGATGGGGCGACCAATAACGGCCTGGGTGATCGCTTCCGGCAACTGATTTTGCGCCTGGTTGCGTATGTGCAGCATCATCGCGCAGACTAGATCCTCAAACAGCGCAACCTGCTGCGGCTTCAGACCGTTGGCACCCAAAAATGATTTTGGTGATTTAACAAAGTACACCTCTTCCGGGTCTGCAATATACTGACCCAGCGACGACAGACCGAACTGCACGCTGTTGACGTTAACGTCGATGTCTTCTTCGCGGTTAAAGCGCATTGCCCGGCGAAGCAGCGCCTGCGTTTCATCGTCCGTTGTTGGGACGTCGTGATGACGATACAACCACTCGCTGACTGCTTCACGCGTTGGCGCGCACAGCATTGAAGGCAGCAGCGTGCTGTTATTTTCCATTTTGAGCAGGTGTGGCTGCCCGTCACGCATAACGGCCACTGAACAGTTTGCCGTACCGTAGTCAAAACCAATAAACACCGTAAAAATCCCCATGCCAGTGAAGAAGGGGCGTGACTTTAACGAAATGTTGACGCCCCGACAACTGGAATATGAAAGCAAGGCGTATCGGTTGAATACCGTTTATGCTGTAGGTTTGCGTAAAAAGGAAAACTGAATGTTCACGCTGAGCTGGCAACCGCCTTATGACTGGCCCTGGATGCTGGGGTTTCTTGCCGCCCGTGCGGTTGAAGGTGTCGAAATTGTAGGTGAACTGAGTTATGTCAGAAGCCTCTCCGTTGAAGGGCATTGTGGTCTGGTACGCGTCGTCGCGGATCTGCAGGCCAACGCGCTACAGGTGACGTTGAGCCAGGGATTACAGCCGGTCTCCTCCGTGTGCCTGGAAAAAATAACGCGCCTGTTCGATCTGAACTGCTGTCCACAACAAATCACCAGCGCGCTAGGAAGTCTCGGTGCGGCGCGTCCGGGACTGCGTCTGCCGGGATGTGTCGATGTTTTTGAGCAAGGCGTACGGGCGATTTTAGGGCAGTTAGTCAGCGTGGCGATGGCGGCAAAACTGACGGCGAAAGTCGCGCTTGCTTATGGGGATATGCTGGAGGATGCTCCCGGGTACGTTTGTTTTCCTACGCCTGAAGCGTTAGCTAAAGCCGAACCATTGCATCTTAAAGCGTTAGGTATGCCACTCAAACGCGCTGAAGCGTTGATTTACCTGGCTCGCGCAACGCTTGAAGGAACGCTGCTGACAGCCGCGCCTGACGATATTGAGCAAGGCGTTAAGCAACTACAAACGTTTCCCGGGATAGGGCGCTGGACCGCCAATTATTTCGCGCTGCGTGGTTGGCAGGCGAAGGATGTATTTCTGCCGGATGATTATCTGATTAAACAGCGATTTCCTGGTATGACGCCAGCCCAGATCCGACGGTATGCAGAGCGCTGGATACCCTGGCGCTCCTACGCGCTCTTGCATATCTGGTATACAGATGGCTGGCAGCCGTCAGTTGATAGCGAAATTACTGGTATTCAGTAGCAGATCTATAGGTTGGGCGTCGGCAATAATGTCACCATAAATCATATCGATACCGATGCCAGAGAGCGTATCCATGATAAGCGGTAGTTGCACCGGGCCAGCGATGGTTTTAATGTCGAGGCGCTGGGCATGGCCCTGGATAATGGACACCCACATTTCGTCAATCAGGTCACCGTGGGCGCTGGCGCTTAGCTCGCTGTCGAGCAACAGGTAATCAACCATGTGATATTTCAGATTGTCAAAAAGCTCTAAATCACGGCCAACCTGACTTAACACAATTCGACAGCCGAACTGACGTAGCCGATGCAGGACGGATACTGCCAACGTAGCATTTGTTTTGATGACGATGGCTGGAACGGTCAGGTGCAACAACCGTGGCGGTAGCGGGCTGCGTTGCAATTGTTCCAGTAGCTCATCAACAAGTTCTGAATTGAGCAAACCTGCGGCGGAAAGGGGCAGGGCAATACTGAGCCCCTTGCTGGCGACTGCCGGAGCAGCGTTCTGGAAGAATTCGCGGAATACCCGGCGGTCGAGGGCTTGATTCAATGCGGGATCGACCAGTCCGGTACGGAAAGAATGCTCTTCAATCAGTTCGCCTTCCTCGGTGCCTAAACGTAATGAAACAAGCCAGAAGCTAAACGTCTCTGGTATACGCGGGGAGGCCACGCCCCTGGCGATCATCAGCATGGGGTTATGGGTGATGGAGTGTCTTTGTTCATCCAATGACAGTTGACTACGCGTGGCATGGGCCTGACTTTGCTGGGGTTCATAGACGCAGACTCGTCCGCGCCCGCTGTTTTTCGCCGCGTAGCAGGCGATATCCGCCTGAGACATAACCTCGGTCGCAACATGGTTTTTCTCATCAATCAATGTAATCCCCGCACTGGCGCCAATGCGGTGGAAGCGGCCTTCCCACATGAAGTGGTAATCGTTAATGGCGCTAATGATGCGGCCTGAGATAAAGCGGGCGCTTTCGATATTGCAATCTGGCAGCAACAGACCAAACTCGTCGCCGCCAAGGCGCGCCAGCATATCGCTGGATCGCAGCATGCTCAGCATCAGTGAAGAGAGTTCGCGAAGCAAGGCATCGCCCGCGGCATGACCTGCGCTGTCGTTCACTGCTTTAAAACGATCGAGATCGATAAAAACCAGCACATGATGTTGGCGTGCGTCGTGTACTGTATGCAGCAACTGTTTAAGATGGTTTTCAAAGCTGACTCGATTGGCCAACTGCGTCAGATCGTCATGCGAAGCGCTGTAGCTAAGCTGGCGCAGCATTTTACGCGACTCGGTGACATCCTGTATGACCAGCACCGAGCCAATGCTGCCGCCATCCAGGGTGCTAAGGGGCGTGATGCTGTACTGAATGTCATAACTGTTGCCATTGCGACAATGCAGCACCACTTCCTGCTCAATTGCGGTGCGGGACATGTCGGCACTGTAGATATTTTCCATCAGCGGGCCGTTATCACCGAAGGTAATACGCAGTACCGTCAGGAGTGGCATGCCGATCGCGCTTTCCTGCTGCCAACCGCTCATTTTCTCAGCGACCGGATTCATAAAGGTCACGTTCATATCGACATCAATACAAATCACGGCTTCGCCAATGGAATCAAGCGTAATGTGCAGACGCTCTTTTTCCTGATACAACGCTTCGTTAAGCTGCTTCACTTCGGTCATATCCATATTGATGCCAAGCAAGCGTTCGACTTCACCGTCTTTATTCAGCACCCGGTTGGCCAACGAACGGATATGCCGTACGCCATCTTTCACCGTGATACGAAACTCAAGCTTAAACGGAACCCGCGCGGCCAGCGAATCTCGAATCACATTTTCGGCGTGCTCGCGATCTTCAGGCACGAGGCATTGATACCAGACTTGCCAACTGGGTTTGATATGTGGGGGAACTTCATACAGATCGAACATACGCTTATCCCAACTGATCACATCAGGCTGCAGTTCCCATTCCCAAATGCCGATCCCACCGGCCTCATTCGCGAGAGTAATGCGCTCCATCAGCCGTTTATTAATCCACTCGGTATGCTTGAGATCGTTAATGTCTTCAACCTGGGCGATAAAGTAGAGTGGGGTATTGTCGCTATGACGTACCAGTGACACCGCCAGCAAGGCCCAGACAACCTCGCCCGCGCGGGTGTAATAGCGTTTTTCCATGGAATAGCTGTTGATTTCCCCGCGTGCCAGCATGTCCAACTGTTCGAGGTCATTATTCAAATCTTCCGGCCAGGTTAATTGCTGGAAGGTGAGTGAACGTAGCTCCTCCTGGCTATAGCCCAGAAACTGGCACAAGGCTTTATTGGCCTGCAGCCACTGCCCCTCGGTACCGACCAGCGCCATGCCAATCGCGGAATATTCCATCGCGTTGCGAAAGCGTAATTCGCTTTCTGAGATATGTTTGCGTTCAGCCCGAAATGCGTACATCACCATGGTCATCATATTGGCTGGCAGCAGGATCATTAAAAACGGCAGCCAGGGAATGCTGGTAAACATGTTCAGTTTGGGGGTGTAGAGCAGCGAAGGGTCGGCGGCCAACATCAGCGAAACCATCATCACGGTGCTGAGGAATATTAAAAACGCCTCCATTCGCGGCAGACGCACGGCGCTCCACATCAGCAGGACAATAACGCAGGTAAACGGCCATGGAATGTACATCATTGACAGCCAACTGAGCGTTAAGGTCACCAACAGTGTAATCAGGGTCTCAAACAGTAAACGTGGGTTGCGATGGCGCAACAAATAATGTGGTTTAAACAGTAAACCCAGCGGCACCAGCGCCAGCGCACCGATGGATTCTGACAGTACCCAAATGAGAAAGGTATTTAACGTAGTTTCCTTCGGCAGCAACATCCACATTAATATGCCGCCCAGCAGCGGCGGAACAACCGCGCTGCCAAATGCCAGGCGCGCCCAGTCGTTAAGATTTTGTAAAGGATTGTACCAGGGTAAAAGTTTACGCAAGAGCATTGCGCCAACGACAGCCTCAATAATGTTAATCGCCGTGAAGGTGAAATTCAGCGACTCACTGGGGAAGAAGAGCAAAGAAGCGCCGATGTTACCCAAAGAGCAGGCCAGTGCGATCCCCGGCCACATTTTTCCTGCATGACGGTAAAAGGCCACCATCATGATTGAGGTTGGGAACCACAGCGGTGCCAGCTGTGCGCCGAAACGTGATAGTTCGAGCGAGAACAGCGTAAAGATGAACGCCACCAGACCTAAACTGGCCAGGCGCAGTAGAGGATGAGGTAATGTAACTAAAACATGTTGGGATTGTTTACTCATTACCACTCTACCCAAATAGCCGATGACGCCCAGTAGAGACGCCGGAGGCATCACATTTAATCTGGGATTATGCTAGTACAAATAATTTACAATTTATACGCCAGCAGCTCATAAATTAACACTCTCAAGCTATTAATTCCTAAGCCATGGGAATAAATAAAGCACCTGCTTTAAAACTGACCATTTTAATTTGCGACAGGGACGGCATTGGTGCAGGCTGGGCTGGCATCGCGCCGCTGAAATCCCTATAATTGCCGCGTTTGGCGTTTCGACGCCGCCCTTCCTTACATCCAGGTTAATCAGGTCGCTAAATTTATGACTGATCAGTCCCATCAGTGCGTCATTATCGGCATTGCCGGCGCATCGGCTTCCGGCAAGAGTCTTATTGCCAGTACTCTTTATCGCGAATTGCGTGAACAAGTCGGTGACGAACATATTGGCGTTATTCCCGAAGACAGCTATTACAAAGATCAAAGCCATCTGTCGATGGAAGAACGTGTTAAAACTAACTATGACCATCCGAATGCGATGGACCACAGCCTGCTGTTTCAACATCTGCAAACGTTGAAACGTGGTTGTGCTATTGAACTGCCCGTGTACAGCTATGTCGAGCACACGCGTACGCAGGACACTATTCATATTGAACCCAAGAAAGTGATTATTCTGGAAGGCATTCTGCTGCTGACGGATGCGCGTTTGCGTGAAGAGATGAACTTCTCTATTTTCGTTGATACGCCATTGGATATTTGCCTGATGCGCCGTATCAAGCGGGATGTGAACGAACGTGGTCGTTCAATGGATTCGGTAATGGCGCAATACCAGAAAACCGTCCGCCCAATGTTCCTGCAATTTATTGAGCCTTCAAAACAATACGCCGACATCATTGTGCCGCGCGGGGGGAAAAACCGCATCGCCATCGATATTCTGAAGGCTAAAATTAGTCAGTTCTTTGAATAAGTTCAGCGAATTGTGTACCGTTCAGTGATAACCTGGTTCGCCCTTAACGCACCTGGCATTAAGGGTTTGAAGCACGAAAGGAGAAAGTGCCATGCGTTTATGTGACCGAGATATTGAAGCCTGGTTGGATGAAGGTCGCTTGTCGATCACTCCCCGCCCTCCTGTCGAGCGAATCAATGGCGCCACGGTAGATGTGCGTCTTGGCAACAAATTCCGTACGTTCCGGGGTCATACGGCGGCGTATATCGATTTGAGTGGACCAAAAGATGAAGTCAGCGCCGCGCTGGATCGCGTGATGAGTGATGAAATCGTCCTCAAAGACGGCGAGGCGTTTTTCCTGCACCCGGGAGAACTGGCGCTGGCCGTGACGTTCGAATCCGTTACGCTGCCTTCCGATCTTGTCGGCTGGTTAGATGGCCGTTCTTCGCTGGCACGTCTGGGACTGATGGTACACGTCACCGCGCACCGCATCGATCCGGGCTGGTCAGGCTGCATCGTGCTGGAATTTTACAACTCCGGAAAATTACCGCTGGCCCTGCGTCCTGGCATGCCGATTGGCGCATTAAGTTTCGAACCGCTTTCCGGTCCGGCGGCGCGACCCTACAACCGTCGTCAGGACGCGAAGTATCGCGATCAGCAGGGCGCCGTTGCCAGCCGGATCGATAAAGACTGAGTGTTTTTCAGTCCATTGGGGATAGCATGAGACGATTTCTGACGACGCTGATGATCCTACTGGTCGTGCTGGTGGCCGGTTTTTCTGCGTTAGTACTGTTGGTGAATCCGAATGATTTCCGCTCGTATATGGTCAAGCAGGTTGCTGCGCGTAGCGGATATCAACTGCAGTTGGATGGTCCTCTGCGTTGGCACGTATGGCCTCAGTTGAGTATCCTCTCAGGGCGCATGGTGCTAACGGCGGAAGGTGCCAGCGAGCCTCTGGTTCGTGCCGATAATATGCGTCTTGACGTCGCGTTGTGGCCGTTGCTGAGCCATCAGCTCAGCGTTAAGCAGGTGATGCTCAAGGGCGCGGTGATTCAACTGACCCCGCAAACTGAGGCGGTGCGTGGAAAAGATGCACCCGTGGCTCCAAAAGACAATACGTTGCCCGACATGGCTGAAGACAAAGGATGGTCCTTTGATATCGCCCGTCTGCGCGTTGCTGATAGCGTTCTGGTATTCCAGCATGAGGACGATGAGCAGGTCACGGTTCGTGATATCCGGCTGGAGATGGAACAAGATAACCAGCACCGCGGCACGTTTGATTTCTCCGGGCGCGTGAACCGCGATCAGCGTGACCTCGCGTTATCCTTCAACGGTACCGTTGATGCTTCCGATTATCCGCATAACTTATCCGCGAATATTGCGCAGATAAGCTGGCAACTGCAAGGGGCCGATCTACCGCCGCAGGGGATTAACGGTCAGGGACAGCTTCAGGCGCAGTGGCAGGAAGAGAAAAAACAGCTCACGTTTAACCAGATTCATTTGACTGCTAACGACAGCTCTCTCGCTGGGCAAGTTCAGGTGACATTGTTGAATAAACCAGAATGGACCGTTGACCTGAAATTTAGTCAGCTCAATCTGGACAATCTACTCGTGCAACGTGATCCCGTGACGAAGAACGGTGAGGTACAGCAAGGTCAGAGTCAGTCGACGCTGGCGCGCCCTGTCATTGCTTCGCAGGTTGATGCTGTTTCTTATCAAGGTCTCAAGGGATTTGCGGCAGACATCACTTTGCAAGCGGACAAAGTGCTGTGGCGGAAAATGGCGTTTGACAATGTCTCGGCAAAAATAGACAACCAGTTCGGTTTATTAAACGTTGCGCAGCTGCAAGGGAAAAGTGACGGTGGGCTGGTGTCGCTTCCGGGCACGCTGGATGTCAGAAAAGGACAGCCGCGAGCGGTCTTCCATCCGCGCCTCGACGGTGTCGAAATTGGCGCAATCCTGAAAGCCTTCGATTACCCAATCGCTCTCACGGGTAAACTTTCTCTGACAGGTGATTTCTCTGGCTCAGATATTGATGCTCAGGCGTTTCGTCACAACTGGCAAGGGCAGGCCCGTGTCGAAATGAACGATACGCGAATGGAAGGGATGAACTTCCAGCAGATGATACAGCAGGCCGTTGAGCGTAGCGGTGGAGATGCTAAAGCCCAGCAAAATATGGAGAACGTGACCCGGCTGGATCACTTCGTGACCGATATGACGCTGGATAACGGCGAGGTAACGCTGGATAACATGGCCGGCGAGTCCGCTATGCTGGCGCTGACCGGCAAGGGAACGCTGGATCTGGTGAAGCAGAATTGCGACACGCTGTTTAACATTCGCGTGCTGGGCGGTTGGGAAGGCGAAAGTAAGTTGATTAACTTCCTGAAAGCCACCCCGGTTCCTCTCAGGGTGTACGGCCAGTGGCAAGCGCTTAATTATAGTCTGCAGGTCGACCAGCTATTGCGGAAGCATTTGCAGGATGAAGCGAAACGTCGCCTCAACGACTGGGCCGATCGTAATAAAGACTCCCGCAACGGTAAAGATGTTAAAAAATTGCTGGATAAACTCTGATTCAAATTGCCGGATGGCGGCTGATGCCCCATCCGGCTTGTGACTTACACTTCGTAATCCATCTCTTCTTCACTGTGTAGCGGTATCAGCTGGACTTTTTGCACGCGATGATTTTCCACCTGCAGAGTTCTCAGTCGGTAGTTGCCAACCTGAACTTCCTCCCCGGTTTTCGGGATGCGCTGCAAATACTCCATTAACAGCCCGGCAATGGTGTGATACTCACGTTTTTCATCTAACGGAATAGGTACGTACTGCACCAGATCTTCCAACGGCATATGACCGTTAGCGGTCCATGAACCATCAGCATTTTTCTGAATGTCGTGGCGGGCATCAATCTCCTCAACCTCGTTCGGCAGATTACCGGCGATGGTTTCCATTACGTCACTGAGTGTCACAATCCCCTCGACGGAACCAAATTCATCGGCAACAAAAGCGAAGTGCGTCCGGGCGTTACGAAACTGCTCGAGCGCCGGAAGCAGCGGCAGCGTTTCCGGGAACACCAGCGGCTGACGAATCAAGACGCGTAAATCAAGCGGTTCACCGCGCAGGGACTGCTGCAGCAGGTCGATGACATGCACCACGCCCAGCAGCTCTTCCTGCTCGTCTTCACCGGTGACCACCAGACGCGTATGCTGGTTTTTTTCCAGCAAAGCGCGGACTTCTGTTTCCGGCGCATTGAGGTCGATATGTTCAATATCATGGCGCGAGGTCATGATGCTGCTGACGGTTCGCTGATTAAGGTTCAGCACACGTTCTATCATCCGCCGTTCCTGTGGGGCAAAAATCTGACCTTCATGATGATCCGCCAGCATCGCTGAGGTTTCAGCATCCAGTTCAGCGTCTTCTTTTTGCCCGCTTAAGAGTCGCATTACCGCTTCAGCAGTACGTTGGCGCAAGGTATGGTTAGCTGACAGGAAGCGACGACGGTTAAAGATAGCCAATTGGTTCAGTGCTTCAATCATGACCGAGAAACCGATGGCGGCGTACAGGTAACCTTTCGGGATATGGAAGCCAAATCCTTCGGCGACCAGGCTGAAACCAATCATCAGCAAGAAGCTCAGGCACAGAATAACGATAGTTGGATGGCTGTTGACAAAGCGCGTCAGCGACTTGCTCGCCAGCACCATCAGGCTGATGGCAATAATCACCGCAGCCATCATCACTGCCAGGTGATCGACCATCCCAACCGCGGTAATGACGGAGTCCAGGGAGAAGATAGCGTCCAGTACGACGATTTGCGCGACGACACCCCAGAATTTAGCGCCTTTACGCTGGGTGGGGTTATCGCTGTCTTTCCCTTCCAGCCGTTCGTTGAGTTCCATGGTGGCTTTAAACAGCAGGAAGAAACCACCGAACAGCATGATCAGATCGCGCGCGCTGAAGCTCAGGTCGCGAATGCTGAACAGCGGCGTGGTCAGCGTCACCAGCCAGGATATCGATGCCAGCAGCAGCAGGCGCATGACCATCGCCAGCAGTAGCCCGGTAATACGCGCCTTATCCCGCTGGGCAGGAGGCAGTTTCTCCGCGAGGATGGCAATAAAAACAAGATTATCAATGCCAAGAACAAGTTCGATCACGATTAACGTGACGAGTCCGGCCCAGATTGACGGATCGGCAATCCATTCCATAGTAAATGCTATACCCATAGTTGTATGACAATTGTCACAATTCGATCATGGGTAAAACTGGCGAAAAATGCAATGGCGGGGCAGGGATTTCTCTGTCGGCGATATCAGGTTAGACACGAGATAATAGCCCTGATGTCACTACAGGAAACTATTTTGTTAATCCGAATATATTTAGGAAATATCGCAGGTAAGGTATTTTAATAGCTGCGTTGTCAACATCAATAAAATCCTAAAAATATAAAAGTACAGCGCTTAATATTAATCTTAAAAGCAAGTTGTTGATGGTTTGTTATCTTGCCTGACTTTCGCTTAGCTGTAACAATTCCTCCGGTAATAATCAAAAGGTAAATATATCTTCATCAACCAGCACGCTATTCCCGATGCGTTGTCGTTCTGAATGTGATGAAAATAAAGGAGAAGGTGAAAATTAAAATTAATCAGTGCATTGGTAGCTAATAAAGCCAGGGGCGGTAGCGTGTCTGGTCGCCTGAGACAAGCCTAAATTATTTTGTCAAGAGCTCGCAGATGAATTCATTTTTTTAGGACTGATGCCAGTTAAATTTCATTTCAATTAACGGCAAGGTAAATACGTACAGGCGAGGTCGCTATTTAGATCGCACGTGATAATTACTCTGCCAAAGTGATAAATAATCAATGATGAAATCCAAACTTAAATTGATGCCAGTATTGGTATCGGTAATCTTGATAAACGGTTGTACCGTACTACCGGGCAGCAATATGTCTACGATGGGCAAAGATGTGATTAAACAGCAGGACGCTGATTTTGATATCGATCGCATGGTGAATGTTTACCCGCTCACCCCTCGACTGGTCGAACAATTACGTCCCCGACCGAATGTTGCGCAGCCTAATATGTCTTTGGACCAGGAGATTGCCGGGTATCAGTATCGGGTCGGCCCGGGTGATGTTCTGAATGTGACCGTCTGGGATCACCCTGAACTTACCACGCCAGCCGGGCAGTACCGTAGCTCAAGCGATACCGGCAACTGGGTGCAGCCTGATGGCACCATGTTTTACCCCTACATCGGCAAAGTCAGGGTGGTCGGAAAGACGTTGGCCGAAATTCGTAGTGATATTACCGGGCGCTTAGCGAAGTACATTGCTGACCCGCAGGTGGACGTTAATATCGCCGCTTTCCGCTCGCAAAAGGCTTATGTCTCAGGGCAGGTAAACAAATCTGGCCAGCAGGCCATCACCAACGTGCCACTTACCGTTCTCGATGCCATTAACGCCGCAGGTGGTCTTACCGAGGAGGCAGACTGGCGCAACGTTGTATTGACGCATAACGGGAAGGAACAACGCATTTCACTGCAAGCGCTGATGCAAAATGGCGACCTGAGCCAGAACCGTCTGCTTTATCCTGGCGACATTCTGTTTGTCCCGCGTAATGACGATTTGAAAGTCTTCGTGATGGGAGAAGTGAAAAAACAGAGCACCCTCAAAATGGACTTCAGCGGCATGAC
Source organism: Citrobacter meridianamericanus (assembly GCF_041320245.1). Lineage (NCBI taxonomy): Bacteria > Pseudomonadati > Pseudomonadota > Gammaproteobacteria > Enterobacterales > Enterobacteriaceae > Citrobacter > Citrobacter meridianamericanus. The sequence continues at coordinate 2,050,259 of NZ_CP101036.1, forward strand.
GCTCACCGAAGCGCTCGGCAACGCGGAAGGTATCGATCTGACCACTTCCAACGCCAGCGGTATTTTCGTTATTCGTCCACTTAAAGGTGAGGGTGGGAACAACGGCAAGATCGCCAATATCTATCAGCTTGATATGTCCGATGCGACATCGCTGGTGATGGCGACGTCATTCCGACTCCAGCCATACGATGTGGTGTATGTCACTACCGCGCCGGTTGCTCGCTGGAACCGTTTGATCAATCAGTTGCTGCCGACTATTAGCGGTGTTCGCTATATGACGGACACGGCCAGCGACCTTCACAACTGGTAATCATCATGTTTAACAAAATCTTAGTTGTCTGTGTGGGGAACATTTGCCGCTCTCCGACGGCGGAGCGCTTGTTAAGGCAATTTCACCCGGGGTTGACGGTCTCTTCTGCTGGCCTCGGGGCGCTGGTGGGGAAAGGTGCAGATCCGCGCGCGATTAGCGTAGCACAGGCGCACAACCTGTCACTGGAAAATCATTGTGCCCGGCAGATCTCGGGACGAATGTGCCGGGAGTATGACCTGATCCTGACCATGGAAAAACGGCATATCTCAGCCCTGTGCGAAATGGTACCGGAGATGCGGGGCAAAGTGATGCTCTTTGGTCACTGGGACAGTGAGCGTGAAATTCCCGATCCGTATCGTAAAAGTCGTGACGCGTTTGACGCGGTGTACGCCTTACTTGAACGGTCTGCCCGCCAATGGGCTCAGGCACTGAACGCAGAGCAGGGAAAACAATGACAGAAAAAGTTAAACAGTCTGCAGCGCCGGTAACGGGCAATGATGAAATCGATATTGGTCGTCTGGTCGCAACGGTGGTAGAAGCCCGTTGGTGGGTGCTTGGCATTACTGCGGTTTTTGCGTTGTGTGCCGCAGTTTACACGCTGTTTGCTACACCCATCTACAGTGCGGACGCGCTGGTGCAAATTGAGCAAAATACCGGAAATTCACTGGTGCAGGATATTGGCTCTGCGCTGTCGAACAAACCTCCGGCCTCGGAAGCGGAAATTCAGCTCATCCAGTCAAGACTGGTGCTGGGGAAAACGGTAGACGATCTCAATCTGGATATCGGTGTTACCAAAGAAACATTCCCCATATTTGGCGCTGGTTGGGAAAGGTTAATGGGTCGCCAGAACGAAACGGTTAATGTGACCACCTTTACGCTGCCAAAGGCAATGAACGGACAGACCTTCACGCTCAGCGTACTGGATGACAAACGCTATCAGCTGGTGAGTGACGAGGGCTTTAGCGCTCAGGGACGGGTTGGGCAGATGCTGAAGCAAGACGGTGTGACGATGCTGGTCGGGGCTATTCATGCCAGCCCTGAGAGTCGTTTTACCGTCACTAAATTCTCCACGCTGGGCATGATCAACACCTTGCAAAATAATCTGATGGTGACAGAAACCGGCAAAGATACCGGCGTATTGAGCCTGACCTTTACCGGCGAAGACCGTGAGCAAATCCGTCGGATCCTCGACAGTATTACCCGCAACTATCTGCAACAAAACGTAGAGCGTAAGTCTGAAGAAGCCGCTAAAAGTCTGGCTTTTCTGGCCAGACAGTTGCCCGAAGTGCGTAACCACCTGGATGTTGCCGAAAACAAGCTGAACGCTTTTCGTCAGGACAAAGACTCTGTGGATTTGCCGCTGGAAGCCAAAGCGGTGCTGGATTCGATGGTGAACATTGATGCTCAGCTCAATGAGCTGACCTTCAAAGAAGCGGAGATTTCCAAGTTGTTCACCAAAGCGCACCCGGCGTATCGTACGCTGCTGGAAAAACGCCAGGCGCTGGAAGATGAGAAAAGCAAGCTAAACGGGCGCGTAACGGCGATGCCGAAAACGCAGCAGGAGATTGTTCGCCTGACGCGTGACGTGGAGTCTGGTCAGCAGGTCTATATGCAGTTGCTGAACAAGCAACAAGAACTAAAGATTACCGAAGCCAGTACGGTCGGAGATGTGCGCATTGTCGATCCGGCGATTGCTCAACCCGGTGTACTGAAGCCGAAAACGGCGTTGATTATCCTCGGCAGTATCATTCTCGGCTTGATGCTTTCTGTGGTGGGCGTCCTGCTACGGTCGCTGTTTAATCGCGGTATTGAAAGCCCCCAGGCGCTGGAAGAACACGGCATCAGCGTATATGCCAGTATTCCGCTGTCTGAATGGCAAAAAGCGCGTGATAACGTGCAAACCATTAAAGGTGTGAAACGTTACAAGCAAAGCCAGTTGCTGGCGGTGGGGAATCCGACGGATCTCGCCATCGAAGCGATCCGCAGCCTGCGCACCAGTCTGCATTTTGCCATGATGCAGGCGCGTAACAATGTTTTGATGCTTACCGGCGTCAGCCCGTCGATTGGTAAAACATTTGTCTGCGCCAACCTCGCGGCGGTCATCAGCCAGACCAACAAACGCGTGCTGTTGATCGACTGCGACATGCGCAAAGGCTATACCCACGAACTGCTGGGGACCAATAACCTCAACGGTCTGTCTGAGATCCTCATCGGCAAGGGGGATATCTCAACCAGCGCGAAAACGACAGCCATTGCGCATTTCGATCTGATCCCGCGCGGACAAATCCCTCCCAATCCTTCTGAGCTACTGATGAGCGAGCGCTTTGGCGAACTGATTGCCTGGGCCAGCTCACACTATGACCTGGTGCTGATTGATACCCCGCCAATTCTGGCGGTGACCGATGCGGCTATCGTGGGGCGTCACGTCGGAACCACGTTGATGGTGGCACGTTACGCGGTCAACACGTTGAAAGAGGTGGAAACCAGCTTGAGTCGCTTTGAGCAAAACGGCATTCAGGTGAAAGGGGTGATCCTTAACTCTATTTTCCGCCGCGCCAGCGGATATCAGGATTACGGTTACTACGAATACGAGTACACGTCGGATGCGAAATAGATAACGCACAGTAACGCATATCAAATGTAGGCCTGATAAACGCAGCGCCATCAGGCAACTTTATTTGGGAAACGAAAATGACGACAGACAACCCACTCATTTCAATTTATATGCCAACCTGGAATCGTCAGCAGCTGGCCATCCGGGCGATTAAATCAGTATTGCGCCAGGACTATCCTCACTGGGAGATGATCATTGTAGATGATTGCTCTTCCTCGTATGAGCAACTGCAGCAGTTTGTTGAGGAACTCAGCGATCCGCGCGTGTCTTACACGCACAATGCCACCAACTCCGGGGCCTGCGCGGTACGTAATCAAGCCATCATGCAGGCCAGCGGGCAATATATTACGGGGATTGATGATGATGACGAATGGACGCCGAACCGCCTGAGCGTCTTTCTCAACTATCGTCATCATCTGGTCACGCGGGCGTTTCTGTATGCCAATGATTATGTCTGTGAAGGCGAAGTGTATTCTCAGCCGACCAGCCTGCCGATCTATCCGAAATCCGGCTATTCACGCCGTAAATTTTACAAGCGCAATATCATTGGCAATCAGGTGTTTACCTGGGCCTGGCGATTTAAAGCCTGCCTGTTCGATACCACGCTAAAAGCGGCGCAGGATTACGACATCTTCCTGCGCATGGTGGTGGCGTATGGCAAACCATGGAAGGTTAAAGAGGCAACGCAGATCCTGCATGTCAATCACGGTGAAATGCGTATTACTTCATCGCCGAAAAAATTCTCCGGCTACTTTCAGTTTTACCGCAAACACAAAGGCAAATTTGACCGGGCCAGCAAGAAATATCAGCTGTTTACTCTCTATCAGATCCGCAACAAACGGATGAACTGGCGGACGCTGCTGACGCTGCTTTCCGTTCGCAACAGTAAGCGTCTGGCCGACGGACTGCGAGGGCGCTAAGTATGCTGGAAGATTTACGCGCCAACAGCTGGAGTCTGCGTCCCTGCTGTATGGTGGTGGCCTATCGGATTGCCCATTTTTGCTCTGTATGGCGTAAAAAAAATGTCCTGAGCAACCTGTGGGCCGCACCAGTGCTGGTGCTATATCGCCTGATCACGGAATGTCTGTTTGGATATGAGATTCAGGCTGCTGCGTCTATTGGTCGTCGTTTCACCATCCACCATGGTTATGGGTTGGTGATCAATAAACACGTGGTGGCGGGGGATGACTTCACCGTGCGCCACGGCGTCACTATCGGCAATTCTGGTGGCAACGACCAGTCCTGTCCGGTCATCGGTAATGGCGTTGAACTGGGGGCCTGCGTCACTCTGCTCGGTGATATTACGATTGGCGATAACGTGACGATTGGCGCTGGCAGCGTGGTGGTGGATAGCATTCCGGACAATGCGCTGGTCGTGGGCGAGAAGGCACGAGTGAAGGTAATAAAATGAAGATATTACAGTTTAATGTGCGACTCGCAGAAGGCGGGGCTGCAGGGGTGGCGTTGGATTTGCATCTGAGAGCGCTGAAGAAAGGACTGTCGTCGCGTTTTATCTACGGCTATGGCAAAGGGGGCAAGAAAAGCGCCAGCCACGCGAATTACCCGCAGGTTATCAAACATACGCCACGTCTGACCTCGGCGGCAAATATTGCGCTGTTCCGTTTCGCCAATCGCGATATGTTTGGCAATCTCGACAAGTTATACCGTACGGTTACTTGCACTACCGGCCCGCTGGTACTGCATTTTCATGTGTTGCACAGCTACTGGTTGAATCTGGAAGAAGTGGTCACCTTTTGCCAAAAAGTGAAGGTGCACAAACCAGATATCACCTTCGTCTGGACGCTACACGATCACTGGAGCGTGACCGGGCGCTGTGCATTTACAGATGGCTGTGAAAGCTGGAAAACGGGCTGCCAGAAATGCCCAACGCTCAGCAACTATCCGCCGGTAAAAATCGATAAAGCCCATCAGCAGTTGCCCGGTAAGCGACAGATGTTTCGCGCCATGCTGGCGCTGGGCTGCCAGTTTATCTCGCCCAGTCAACATGTGGCCGACGCATTCAACAGCCTGTATGGCGTAGGGTGCTGCCGTATTATTAACAACGGCATCGATGTGGCAACTGAAGCCATTCTTGCCGAGCTTCCCGCTAAGCATGAGGAGAGCGGTCGACCGAAAATTGCCGTGGTGGCTCATGATCTGCGCTATGACGGGAAAACCCGTCAACAGCTGGTGCGGGAGATTATCGCGCTCGGCGACAAAGTTGAACTGCATACTTTTGGCAAATTTTCGCCATTTGTCGGGGATAACGTCATCAACCACGGGTTTGAAAGCGATAAACGAACGTTGATGAGCGCGCTTAACGAGATGGACGGCCTGGTGTTCAGTTCTCGCGTTGATAACTACCCGCTGATTCTGTGCGAAGCGCTGTCCATCGGCGTACCGGTGATTGCCACGCACAGCGATGCCGCGCGGGAAGTGCTGGAAAAATCGGCCGGCAAAACGTTCAGTGAATCAGACGTTTTGCAACTGGTGCAACTGAAAAAATCAGACATTGCGCAGGCAGTCTTTAACACGTCGCTTGCCGAATTTAGCCAGCGCAGCCGGGTGGTATACAGTGGGCAACAGATGCTGGAGGAATATGTCTCGTTCTATCAGAATCTGTAGCTATCTGGTGCTACCGCTGCTTTATCTGCTGGTTAACGTCAAACTTGCTCAGCTTGGCGAGAGCTTCCCGATAACCCTCGTCACATTCTTACCTGTTCTGCTGTTGCTGTTTGTTGAACGCATCAATATTAAAAAGCTAATGATAGCGCTGGGTTTGGGGGGCGGGCTGACGGTATTTAACTATTTGTTTGGTCAGTCACTGGATGCCAGTAAGTATGTGACGTCCGCTATGCTGTTTATCTATACCGTGGTGATTATTGGCATGGTATGGAGTATTCGCTTCAAAACGATTTCGCCGCATAACTACATTAAGATTTTGCGTTTTTTTTGGCTGGTCGTGGGACTGGTGGTGGGGTTAGCTGCGGTTGAAATGGCGCAGATCATTCTTAGCGGCGGCAGCAGCTTAATGGAAGCTATTTCGAAATATCTTATTTACAGTAACAGTTATGTTCTGAACTTTATTAAGTTTGGCGGGAAGCGCACCACTGCGCTTTATTTCGAACCGGCATTCTTCGCTCTGGCGTTAATCTCAATTTGGCTCAGTATCAAACAGTTTGGTATCAAAACCCCTAAGTCCGATGCTATGATTCTGGCAGGGATAATATTATCGGGTTCATTTTCAGGGGTGATGACGTTTATTTTGTTCTATCTCCTGGAGTGGGCATTCCAGTACCTGAATAAAGATGCGATAAAAAAGAAGCTACCGCTGGCGATAATCTCATTGAGCGTGTTTGTTGTTGGTGTGATATTTGCTTTTCCATACATCGCCACGCGGCTTAGCGATTTAGGGACCGAAGGATCATCATCGTATTATCGTATCGTAGGGCCATTAGTTATGGTCGGTTATTCGTTACTGAATGTTGATGGGGTAGTGAGATTTGGCTCACTTTATGAATATGTTGCGTCATTCGGAATTTTTAACGGTGCGGATGTGGGTAAAACAATAGACAATGGTTTGTATCTGTTGATTATTTATTTTTCATGGTTTGCGGTGATATTAGCCCTGTGGTACATGGGGAAAGTCATGAAGATGATGATAAATGCTTTTGGCGATAATCCGAATTACCGGGTGCAGCTTTATCTGTTTACGCCGCTGTCGCTGTTTTTTACAGGGTCGGTATTTAGTCCGGAATACGCATTTTTAATTGTCTGTCCGTTTATTTTGCGCAAGGCGCTGAACATCGCGAGGTAAATCACATGCTGCTCAGTATTATTACCGTCGCCTTTCGTAATCTGGAAGGGATCGTCAAAACACATGCGTCGCTGGCACATTTGGCGCAGGCAGGCGATATCAGTTTTGAGTGGATTGTTGTTGATGGCGGCTCCTCTGACGGTACGTCGGCGTTTCTTGAAGGTCTCGGTGGAGAACACCGGTTACGGTTTGTCAGCGAACCGGATAACGGCATTTATGATGCGATGAACAAAGGCATTGCGATGGCGTGCGGGCGCTTTGCGCTGTTCCTCAATTCCGGGGATATTCTGCATGCCGATGCGGCTCAGTTCATCCGCCAGTTAAAAACGCAGAGTGATAAAGCCATGGTTATCGGCGACGCGTTGCTGGATTTTGGCAATGGCAACAAAATTAAGCGCCGGGCAAAGCCGGGTTGGTATATTTATCACAGCCTGCCTGCCAGCCATCAGGCCATCTTTTTTCCGCTCTCTGGACTGAATGTCTGGCGTTATGATTTGCAATATAAAATATCGTCCGATTACGCGCTGGCTGCCAGACTATATAAATCTGGTTACGCTTTCAAAAAACTGGACGGGCTGGTGTCGGAGTTTTCGATGGGCGGAGTGTCAACGACGAATAATCTGGAATTATGCCGCGATGCAAAAAAAGTTCAGCGGCAGATATTACATATGCCAGGTTTTTTGACTGGGGTTTCTGAATATTTACGGCTGCGTACAACCGGTAAAACAAAAACATTATATGGCAAAACGTAAGGTCACATTATGCAGGATTTAAGCGGTTTCAGCGTGCCGAAAGGTTTTCGCGGTGGCGGCGCTATTAAAGTGCAATTATGGTGGGCGGTACAGGCAACACTGTTTCGCTGGTCACCCCAGGTAATGTATCGCTGGCGTGCGTTTTTATTACGAATATTCGGTGCGAAAATAGGAAAAAACGTAGTTATTCGACCTTCAGTAAAAATTACTTATCCGTGGAAATTAACCCTGGGAGATTATGCCTGGGTGGGCGATGACGCGGTTTTATATACGTTGGGTAATATTACGATTGGCGCACACGCGGTTATTTCGCAAAAAAGTTATTTATGTACCGGAAGTCATGATTACGCCAGCCAATATTTTGATATTAACGCCACACCGATTGTGGTTGGCGATAAATGCTGGCTGGCGACAGATGTCTTTGTCGCGCCAGGCGTGACGATTGGCGATGGCACCGTCGTTGGAGCACGCAGCAGCGTATTTAAATCGCTGCCAGCAAATGTCGTTTGTCGGGGAAACCCCGCAGTAGTCACGCGCGAACGCGTCGAGAAAGTTACTCCCTGAGGGGATCATTTAAGAGGTAATAACATGTCAAAAGTCGCTCTCATCACTGGCGTAACCGGGCAGGATGGTTCTTACCTGGCAGAATTCCTGCTGGAAAAAGGGTATGAAGTGCACGGCATTAAGCGTCGCGCTTCATCATTCAACACCGAACGTGTGGACCATATCTACCAGGATCCACATTCAAGCAACCCCAAATTCCATCTGCACTATGGCGATTTGACGGACTCATCCAACCTGACCCGTATTTTAAAAGAGGTCCAACCGGATGAGGTCTATAACCTGGGCGCCATGAGTCATGTCGCGGTGTCGTTTGACTCACCGGAATACACCGCGGACGTCGATGCAATAGGTACGTTGCGTTTGCTGGAGGCCATCCGTTTCCTTGGTCTGGAAAAGAAGACCCGTTTCTATCAGGCCTCCACCTCAGAACTCTACGGCCTGGTACAGGAAATTCCGCAGAAAGAGACCACGCCGTTTTACCCGCGTTCGCCCTATGCGGTGGCTAAGCTCTACGCCTACTGGATTACCGTTAACTACCGCGAATCCTACGGTATGTATGCCTGTAACGGCATCCTGTTTAACCACGAATCTCCACGCCGTGGTGAAACTTTCGTCACCCGTAAAATCACCCGCGCCATTGCCAACATCGCTCAGGGCCTGGAGTCGTGCTTGTACCTGGGCAACATGGATTCGCTGCGTGACTGGGGGCATGCCAAAGATTACGTCAGGATGCAGTGGATGATGCTACAGCAGGAAAAGCCGGAAGATTTCGTGATTGCCACCGGCGTGCAGTACTCCGTGCGCCAGTTTGTGGAAATGGCTGCTGCTCAGTTAGGGATTAAATTGCGCTTTGAAGGCGAGGGCGTGAATGAAAAAGGCATCGTGGTTTCCGTGACCGGACACGATGCGCCGGGCGTGAAGCCAGGCGACGTAATGATTGCCGTCGACCCGCGCTATTTCCGTCCAGCTGAAGTTGAAACGCTGCTGGGCGATCCGGCCAAAGCACATGAAAAACTGGGCTGGAAACCGGAAATCACCCTGCGCCAGATGATCTCGGAAATGGTTGCCAACGATCTTGAGGCGGCGAAGAAACACTCTCTGCTGAAGTCGCACGGTTACGAGGTCGCCATCGCGCTGGAGTACTAAGGATGAAGAGACAACGTATTTTTGTGGCGGGCCATCGCGGGATGGTGGGGTCCGCCATCGTAAGACAGCTGGCCCAACGAGATAATGTCGAACTGGTGCTGCGTACCCGCGATGAACTTAACCTGCTGGACGGAGCCGCAGTGCGTCAGTTCTTCGCCGCTGAACGTATTGACCAGGTGTACCTGGCGGCGGCAAAAGTGGGTGGAATTGTAGCTAATAACAGTTATCCCGCTGATTTTATTTACGAAAACATGATGATTGAGAGCAACATCATTCATGCGGCGCACCTGCATAACGTGAATAAACTGCTGTTTCTCGGGTCATCCTGCATTTATCCCAAACATGCCTCCCAGCCAATAGCCGAAAGCGAACTCTTGCAGGGACGACTGGAGCCGACCAACGAGCCGTATGCGATTGCCAAAATAGCTGGCATCAAGCTTTGTGAATCGTATAACCGTCAGTATGGCCGTGATTATCGCTCGGTGATGCCGACGAATTTGTACGGGCCGTATGACAATTTTCATCCGAGCAATTCGCATGTGATCCCGGCGCTGCTGCGCCGCTTTCACGAAGCCTGCGAGCAAAATGCGCCGGATGTGGTGGTGTGGGGAAGCGGTACGCCGATGCGCGAGTTTCTGCATGTGGATGATATGGCGGCGGCCAGCATCCACGTAATGGAGCTGGCTCATGAAGTCTGGCAGGAATATACCCAGCCGATGCTGTCGCATATCAATGTGGGTACCGGCGTGGACTGCACCATCCGTGAACTGGCCCAGACCATTGCAAAGGTAGTGGGTTACAAGGGGCGCGTGGTGTTTGACGCCAGCAAACCGGACGGGACGCCGCGCAAATTACTCGACGTTACGCGTTTGCATCAGTTGGGCTGGTATCACGAGATATCACTTGAGGCAGGGCTTGCCAGCACCTGGCAGTGGTTCCTTGAAAACCAGCAGCGTTATCGGGGGTAAGCATGTTTTTACGTCATGAGGATTTTGCCACCGTCGTACGTTCAACCCCGCTGATTTCTATCGACTTGATCGTGGAAAACGCCGAGGGAGAGTTTCTGCTCGGTAAGCGTCTCAATCGTCCGGCGCAGGGCTACTGGTTCGTGCCCGGCGGTCGGGTGCAAAAAGATGAATCGCTACATGCGGCTTTTGAACGGCTGACTGAAGCTGAGTTGGGGTTGCGTCTACCGCTGTCCGCCGCTGAGTTTTATGGTGTCTGGCAGCACTTCTATGACGACAACTTTTCCGGGGATGATTTCTCAACGCATTACATCGTGCTGGGATTTCGTCTGCGCGTATCAGAAAACGACCTGCAACTGCCTGATGCACAACATGATGCCTACCGCTGGCTGGCGGCGACAGAGATTCAGGCCAGTGACAGCGTACACGCCAACAGTCGGGCTTACTTCTGCCAGGCAAGCCAGAGCGGAGTACCTGGGCTATGAGGATCCTGGTGTATGGCATTAACTACTCGCCGGAGCTGACCGGTATCGGCAAGTACACCGGTGAAATGGTGGAGTGGATGGCGCAACAAGGTCATGACGTGCGGGTGATCACCGCACCACCTTATTATCCGCAATGGAAAGTTAATGGTCGCTATTCATCCTGGCGCTATCGTCGTGAAGAGGGCGACGCCCTCGTCTGGCGTTGTCCGTTGTATGTGCCTGAGCAACCCTCAACGCTCAAGCGCCTGCTGCATTTAGGCAGTTTCGCCCTGAGCAGTTTCTTCCCGCTGTTGGCGCAGCGTCGCTGGAAGCCAGATCGCATTATCGGCGTGGTACCGACGCTGTTTTGCACGCCGGGTATGCGTCTGCTTGCAAAACTGTGTGGTGCGCGCACGTTGTTGCACGTTCAGGATTACGAAGTCGATGCCATGTTGGGGCTTGGTATGGCGGGCAACGGCAAGCGCGGCGTAGTAGCAAAACTGGCCAGCGCCTTTGAGCGCAGTGGACTGTTGAATATGGACCATATTTCGACCATCTCTCGTTCCATGATGCGTAAAGCGATGGAAAAAGGCGTTGCGCCGCACAAGGTTATTTTCTTCCCGAACTGGTCGGAAGTGGCGCGTTTTCGCGATGTGAGCGACGCCGAGGCCCTGGCGTTGCGCCAGAAGCTGGGATTACCTGTCTCCCAAAAGATTGTTCTTTATTCAGGCAATATTGGTGAAAAGCAGGGGCTGGAGAGCGTGATTAACGCCGCAGTGGAGCTGAGCGAGCACCCCTGGCTATTTGTGATTGTTGGGCAGGGCGGGGGTAAAGCGCGACTGGAGAGTATGGTCCGTGAACGTGGCCTGAACAATGTGCTGTTTTTTCCGCTGCAATCTTATGACGCGCTGCCAGCGTTGCTCAAGATGGCGGACTGTCATCTGGTGGTACAAAAGCGCGGTGCGGCGGATGCTGTACTGCCCTCCAAACTGACCAATATCCTCGCCGTTGGTGGTAACGCGGTGATTACCGCCGAGCCGGAAACCGAGCTGGGGCAGCTCTGTAACATTGTTCCAGGCATCGCAGTATGCGTGGAGCCGGAATCGGTAAACGCGCTGGTTTGCGGTATCCAACAAGCGTTGAGGATGCCAAAAGTCAATACGGTGGCACGTGACTATGCCGAACGCACGCTGGATAAAGATAACGTGCTTAGCCAATTTATTGCTGATATTCGGGGTTAATGATGAGTCAAAGCAAACTCTTTCCGGTAGTGATGGCCGGTGGCTCGGGTAGCCGTTTATGGCCTCTGTCCCGCGTATTGTATCCAAAGCAGTTCCTGTGCCTGAAAGGTGATCTCACCATGCTGCAGACAACGATCTGTCGTCTGAACGGTGTGGAGTGTGAAAGCCCGGTGGTTATCTGTAATGAACAACACCGTTTCATCGTCGCGGAACAGCTACGGCAACTGCACAAGCTGACTGAGAACATTATTCTCGAACCCGCCGGACGTAACACGGCACCGGCGATAGCGCTGGCCGCACTGGCGGCAAAACGTCAGTGTCCGGAGGACGATCCGCTGCTGCTGGTATTAGCGGCCGATCACATGATTGCCGACGAAGAGGCATTTCGCGAGGCGGTACGCAATGCGATGCCCTATGCCAGTGCGGGTAAGCTGGTGACGTTTGGTATCGTGCCGGACCAGCCGGAAACGGGCTATGGCTATATCCGCCGTGGCGAGGTTTCGCCAACGAATACCGACGCCGTGGCGTTCGAAGTGGCGCAGTTTGTTGAAAAGCCCAATCTGGAAACCGCGCAGGCTTACGTGGCGAGCGGTGATTACTACTGGAACAGCGGTATGTTCTTGTTCCGCGCCGGACGTTACCTGGAAGAACTGGAAAAGTACCGCCCCGACATTCTTCAGGCCTGTGAGAATTCCATGAGTACGGTTGACCCCGATCTCGATTTTATCCGCGTTGATGAACAGGCGTTTCTCGCCTGTCCGGAAGAGTCGGTGGACTATGCGGTAATGGAACGTACGGCGGATGCGGTGGTGATGCCCATGAACGCAGGCTGGAGCGATGTTGGCTCCTGGTCATCGCTGTGGGAAATCAGTGCCCATACTGCTGAAGGCAATGTGCATCATGGTGACGTCATTAGTCACAAAACGGAAAACAGTTACGTGTATGCCGAATCCGGCCTGGTAACCACCGTCGGAGTGAAAGATCTGGTGGTGGTGCAGACCAAAGATGCGGTGCTGATAGCCGATCGCAACGCGGTACAGGATGTCAAAAAAGTGGTGGAGCAAATTAAAGCTGACGGACGCCACGAGCACCATATTCACCGTGAAGTTTATCGTCCATGGGGCAAGTACGACTCTATTGATGCCGGAGACCGTTACCAGGTGAAGCGAATTACCGTTAAGCCTGGCGAGGGATTGTCCGTGCAGATGCATCATCACCGGGCTGAACACTGGGTGGTGGTGGCAGGTACCGCGAAAGTGACAATTAATGATGACATCAAGCTGCTCGCTGAAAACGAGTCTGTCTATATTCCGCTGGGGGCGACCCACTGTCTGGAGAACCCCGGGAAAATCCCGCTCGATCTGATTGAAGTACGCTCCGGATCTTACCTCGATGAGGATGACGTGGTGCGGTTTGCGGACAGATACGGGCGCGCCTGATGCCTGATGTCTGATGCGCTGATGCGTACCGGGCAATGCGTTTAACACTCATTAAAAAGGCTCATTAAGAGTCAGGGCCTCCTGTTGCCTGAAAAAGGGTAAATCATGACAAAACTGACCTGTTTTAAAGCGTATGACATCCGCGGCCAACTGGGCGAAGAGTTAAATGAAGAGATTGCGTGGCGTATTGGTCGCGCTTACGGCGAATTCCTGAAGCCAAAAACGATTGTTCTGGGCGGCGATGTGCGCCTGACCAGCGAGGCGCTAAAGCTGGCGCTGGCGAAAGGCCTCCAGGATGCGGGGGTGGATGTGCTGGATATCGGCATGTCGGGCACCGAAGAGATTTATTTCGCCACCTTCCACCTGGGCATTGACGGCGGTATTGAAGTGACCGCCAGCCATAATCCGATGGATTACAACGGGATGAAGCTGGTGCGGGAAGGGGCTCGGCCCATCAGCGGTGATACCGGTCTGCGTGACGTGCAGCGTCTGGCGGAATTAAATGACTTCCCGGCGGTTGATGAGGCGAAACGTGGCCGCTACCAGCGCATTACTACCCGCGATGCCTACATTGACCATCTGCTGGGTTACATCAATCCCGGCAACCTGAAACCGATGAGGCTGGTGCTCAATTCCGGCAACGGCGCGGCAGGTCCGGTAGTTGACGCCATTGAGGCCCGTTTTAAGGCGCTGGGCGTGCCGGTCGAGTTCATCAAAATTCACAATACGCCGGATGGCAACTTTCCCAACGGTATTCCCAATCCTCTGCTGCCGGAGTGCCGGGCAGATACGCGCAATGCGGTGATCGAATACGGCGCGGATATGGGGATTGCCTTCGACGGTGATTTTGACCGCTGCTTCCTGTTCGATGAAAACGGTCAGTTTATTGAAGGGTACTACATTGTCGGCCTGCTGGCGGAAGCGTTCCTGGAGAAGAATCCGGGGGCGAAAATTATCCACGACCCGCGTCTTTCCTGGAACACCGTGGACGTGGTGACGGCGGCAGGCGGTAAACCAGTGATGTCAAAAACCGGGCACGCGTTTATCAAAGAGCGGATGCGTCACGAAGATGCTATTTATGGCGGCGAAATGAGCGCGCACCACTATTTCCGCGATTTTGCCTACTGCGACAGCGGCATGATCCCGTGGCTGCTGGTGGCTGAACTGCTGTGTCTGAAGGGACTTTCGCTCGGCGAACTGGTTCGCGACCGTATGGTGGCCTACCCGGCGAGCGGAGAGATAAACAGTACGCTGGCAGAGCCGGCGGCAGCGATAGCTCGCGTGGAGCAACACTTTTCCCGTGAGGCCCTGACGGTGGACAGAACGGACGGTATCAGCATGGCGTTTGTCGACTGGCGCTTCAACTTACGTTCTTCCAATACTGAACCGGTAGTGCGCCTGAACGTGGAATCGCGCGGAGATATTCCGTTGATGGAAGCGCGAACGCGCACTCTTCTGGCGTTGCTGAATCAGTAATGCCGGTGCTTCCTTTGCCCGATGTGGGCAAAGGGTGACTAACAGGAACCACGATGACACATCTAAAAAAGCGCGAACGCGCCAAAACCAATGCGTCGTTAATTTCGATGGTGCAACGCTTTTCAGATATCACCATCATGTTTGGCGGGTTGTGGATAATCTGCGAATTAAGCGGTTTGCCTTTCCTGTACATGCACCTGCTGGTGGCGTTGATCACGCTGGTGGTTTTTCAGATGCTCGGGGGGATAACAGATTTTTACCGCTCCTGGCGCGGCGTCAAAATATCCACTGAGCTGGTGCTGTTGCTGCAAAACTGGACGCTGAGCCTGATTTTTTGCGCAGGTCTGATCGCCTTCAATAACGATTTCGATAACCGCTTCGCCGTCTGGCTGGCATGGTATCTGCTTTCAAGCGTTGGCCTGGTGTTAAGCCGGTCATTTATTCGCTACGGTGCAGGATGGCTACGTAATCGCGGTTACAACACTCGCCGGGTGGCGGTAGCAGGCGAGCTGCCCGCCGGACAAATGCTGCTGGACAGCTTTCGTCATGAACCCTGGTTGGGATTTGAAGTAGCGGGTGTCTATCACGATCCAATCCCTGGGAAAAACTCCCGCGACTGGGCCGGTAATCTGCAACAACTGGTGGATGACGCCAAAGCCTCACGCATTCATAACGTTTATATCGCTATGTCGATGAGCGAGGGGACCAGGGTAAAAAAACTGGTGCGGGAGCTGGCCGACACCACCTGCTCGGTGATCCTCATTCCTGATGTCTTTACTTTCAACATTTTGCATTCACGGATTGAAGAGATGAGCGGCATTCCGGTAGTGCCACTGTATGACACGCCGCTTTCGGGAATTAATCGTCTGTTGAAGCGCGCGGAAGATATCGTGCTGGCCTCGCTGATCCTGCTGCTTATTTCCCCGGTACTTTGTGGCATCGCGCTACTGGTAAAACTGACCTCCAAAGGACCGGTGATTTTCCGCCAGACCCGCTATGGCATGGACGGGAAGCCGATCAAAGTCTGGAAGTTTCGCTCGATGAAAGTGATGGAGAACGACGCGGTGGTAACGCAGGCGACGCAAAACGATCCACGCGTGACGCCGGTGGGGAATTTTCTGCGCCGGACGTCGCTGGATGAGTTACCGCAGTTTATTAATGTGCTCACCGGGGGGATGTCTATCGTCGGGCCACGCCCGCACGCGGTGGCGCATAACGAACAGTACCGCCAACTGATTGAGGGTTACATGTTACGTCATAAGGTGAAGCCGGGTATTACCGGCTGGGCGCAAATCAACGGCTGGCGCGGTGAAACCGATACGCTGGAAAAAATGGAAAAACGTGTGGAGTTTGACCTCGAATACATTCGCGAGTGGAGCGTGTGGTTCGATATCAAAATTGTTTTTCTGACGATATTCAAAGGCTTTGTTAACAAAGCGGCGTATTAACATGAGCTTACGAGAAAAAACGCTTAATGGCGCAAAGTGGTCGGCGATTGCCACGGTGATCATTATTGGGCTCGGACTTATTCAGATGACCGTCCTGGCGCGAATTATTGATAACCACCAGTTTGGGTTGTTAACCGTGTCGCTGGTGATCATAGCGCTGGCCGATACGCTGTCGGATTTTGGCATCGCCAACTCAATTATTCAGCGCAAAGAAATCGGCTATCTTGAGCTGACGACGCTGTACTGGCTTAACGTTGGGCTGGGTATTGTGGTATGTGCGGTGATGTTTCTGCTTAGCGAGACGATTGCCAGCGTGCTCAATAATCCCGAACTGGCGCCGCTCATCAAAGCGTTATCACTGGCGTTTGTGGTGATACCCCACGGGCAGCAGTTTCGCGCGCTGATGCAAAAAGAACTGGCCTTCAACAAAATTGGCATGATTGAAACCAGTTCGGTGCTGGCCGGTTTTACCTTTACCGTGGTGATCGCTCATTTCTGGCCGCTCGCGCTGACGGCCATTCTCGGGTATCTGGTGAACAGTGCGCTACGTACGCTGTTGTTCGGCTATTTTGGCCGTAAGATTTACCGCCCTGGGCTGCATTTTTCGCTGGCTTCCGTTTCGTCAAATCTGCGTTTTGGCGCGTGGCTGACGGCAGACAGCATCATTAATTATATCAATACCAACCTTTCCACGCTGGTGCTAGCAAGAACGTTGGGCGCAGGTATTGCGGGGGGATTCAATCTTGCGTGGAACGTGGCGGTTGTCCCGCCGATCAAACTGAATCCGATTATTACCCGCGTCCTGTTTCCGGCGTTTGCCAAAATTCAGGACGATAGCGAAAAGCTGCGGGTGAATTTTTACAAGCTGTTGTCGGTGGTGGGGATTATCAATTTCCCGGTACTGCTGGGATTAATGGTGGTATCGAACAATGTCGTGCCGTTGATATTTGGCGAGAAGTGGAACGGTATTATTCCGGTCCTGCAACTGTTGTGCATTGTGGGGTTGCTGCGTTCGGTAGGGAATCCAATAGGATCGCTCTTAATGGCAAAAGCCCGGGTCGATATCAGCTTCAAATTCAATGTATTCAAAACCTTTCTGTTTATTCCGGCCATTTTCATTGGCGGTCATCTGGCGGGGGCGATTGGCGTGACGCTGGGCTTTTTGCTGGTCCAGGTGATTAATACGATCCTCAGCTACTTCGTGATGATCAAACCTGTTCTTGGCTCCAGCTACCGTCAATACATGCTCAGCCTGTGGCTGCCGTTGTATCTCTCCTTACCAACCCTTGTGGTGAGCTATGCGTTGGGCTTAACCCTGCGCAACCAGGTGCCATTAAGCGCGCTGCTGGGGATCCAGATAGCGGCAGGAGCACTGGTGTTTGCGCTAATGATCGTGCTGTCGCGCCATCCGCTGGTGGTGGAAATAAAACGCCAACTCTGTCGCAGTGAAAAAATGAAAACCTTGCTCCGTGCGGGATAAGAACAACGTTTTAAGAGGTCATAATGAAATTACTAATTTTAGGCAACCATACCTGCGGGAACCGAGGGGATAGCGCGATCCTGCGCGGTTTGCTGGATGCCATTAACACGTTGCGTCCCGAGACTGAAGTGGATGTGATGAGCCGTTACCCGGTGAGCTCCTCATGGTTGCTGAACCGCCCGGTGATGGGTGACCCGCTGTATTCGCAGATGAAGCAGCACAATAGCGCTGCGGGCGTCATGGGACGCGTGAAGAAGGTCTTGCGCCGTCGCTATCAGCACCAGGTGCTGCTCTCGCGTGTCACCGACTCCGGTAATTTGCGCAATATTGCTATCGCTCAGGGGTTTACCGATTTTGTTCGCCTGCTGTCGCGCTACGACGCCATTATCCAGGTCGGCGGATCGTTTTTTGTCGATCTGTATGGCGTGCCGCAGTTTGAACATGCGTTGTGTTCGTTTATGGCGAAAAAACCGCTGTACATGATTGGGCACAGCGTGGGGCCATTCCAGGATGAGCAGTTTAATCAACTGGCTAACTACGTTTTTGGTCACTGTAATGCGCTGATTTTGCGTGAATCCGTCAGTCTTGATCTGATGAAGCGCAGCGCAATAACCACAGATAAAGTCGAATCCGGCGTGGATACGGCATGGCTGGTCGACAACCATCATGAGGATTTTGAGCCAGGCTATGCCGTCCAGCACTGGTTACAGATGGCGGCAAAACAGAAGACCGTTGCCATTACTCTGCGTGAGCTGGCGCCCTTTGATAAGCGTCTGGGAACCACGCAACAGGCTTATGAACAAGCTTTTGCCGGTGTCGTGAATCGGATCCTCGATGAAGGTTACCAGGTGATAGCACTGTCAACCTGCACCGGGATTGATAGTTACAACAAAGATGACCGCATGGTGGCGTTAAACCTGCGTCAGTATGTGAAAGACCCGGCCCGTTATCACGTGGTGATGGATGAACTTAACGACCTTGAAATGGGGAAAATTCTCGGGGCATGCGATCTGACAGTGGGGACCCGTTTGCACTCTGCCATCATCTCAATGAATTTTATGACGCCAGCCATCGCCATTAACTACGAGCATAAATCGGCCGGGATCATGCAACAGCTTGGGTTACCAGAGATGGCTGTCGATATTCGCCATCTGCTTGATGGCAGTCTTGAAGGGAAAGTAGCCGATACTCTTGGTCAGTTACCTGAACTGAACCTACGACTCGGCGATGCTGTGACGCGTGAACGCGAACGCGGAGTGCGCATGGTGCAGTCGGTATTAACGCGCATTGAGGGCGAAAAATGAAGATTGGTTTTTTCCTGCTTAAATTTCCACTCTCCTCAGAGACCTTCGTGTTAAATCAGATCACTGCGTTTATCGATATGGGCTATGAGGTAGAGATTGTCGCGATGCATAAGGGCGATCTTGAGAATACGCATGCCTCATTTAATACCTATCAATTGGGCGACAAAACGCGCTGGTTGCTGAATGAACCGGACGGCAAACTGGCAAAGTTGAAATTCAGGGCGGCGACAGCCCTGCATGGTATTACCCGCATAGCCACCTGGAAAGCGCTCAATGTTTCACGCTATGGCGATGAGGCGCGCAACCTGATTTTGGCCGCCATATGCGGCGGGAACCCGCAAGCGTTTGCGGCGGATGTCTTTATCGCGCATTTTGGACCTGCAGGCGTAACGGCGGCGAAATTGCGTGAGCTTGGCGTGATAAGCGGCAAAATCGCCACGGTGTTTCATGGCATTGATATCTCTCATCGGGAGGTGCTTGCCCGCTATACCCCCGAATATCAGCAGCTGTTTCAACGCGGTGATTTGATGTTGCCCATCAGCAATCTCTGGGCCGGACGGTTAAAAAACATGGGATGTCCGCCACAAAAAATTGCCGTCTCGCGTATGGGAATTGATATGACACGCTTTACGCCACGTCAGTTGAAATCGCCAGCTGCACCGCTGGAGATTATCTCTGTTGCCCGGTTAACCGAGAAAAAAGGGCTGCACGTCGCCATTGAAGCTTGCCGTCAGTTGAAAGAGCAGGGCGTCTTATTTCGCTATCGCATTCTTGGCATTGGTCCCTGGGAGCGTCGTCTGCGGACGCTGATTGAACAATATCAACTCGATGATGTGATTGAGATGCCCGGCTTTAAACCCAGCCATCAGGTGAAGGAGATGCTTGAGCAGGCAGATGTATTTCTGCTGCCTTCCATCACCGGCAGGGATGGTGATATGGAAGGGATCCCGGTAGCGCTGATGGAGGCGATGGCGGTGGGGATCCCAGTTATTTCGACGGTTCACAGCGGGATCCCTGAGCTGGTGGAATCGGGTAAATCTGGCTGGCTGGCGCCGGAAAACGATGCTCAGGCGCTGGCTGAACGGTTAGCGGCATTCAGTCTGCTCGACAGTGAGCAGGTGCAGCCGATTGTGCAGTGCGCGCGAGAAAAAATTGCAACTGAATTTAATCAGGTAGTGATCAACAAACAGTTAGCCAGTCTGCTGCAAACGATGTAAATCGAGGTTGTATGTCAGAGAAAAAACTCTCACGCCGTACTTTGTTGACGGCAGGCTCTGCGCTTGTCGTGCTGCATACTTCCGTTGTCCGGGCGCTTGAATCACCGGGCAGCGTCAACATTCAGGATTACAACCCGAAGGATTGGGTGGCCTCTTTCAGGCAGGCGTTCAAAGATGGACAAACGGTTGTCGTACCAAAAGGCCTGGAATGTAAGGATCACAATACTGCTGTCGTTATTCCCCCTGGCAAAACGCTATTCTTACAAGGGAGAATAAGTGGCAATGGCCGTGGGCGCTTTGTTCTGCAAGATGGATGCAAAGTTGTGGGCGAGCAGGACGGGAGCCTGAGGAACGTTACCCTGGATGTACGCGGTTCGGACTGTGTAATAAAAGGAATAGCCATGAGTGGTTTCGGTCCGGTGACGCAAATCTATATCGGCGGTAAAACCTCAAGGCTGATGCGTAATCTGATTATCGATGATATTACTGTCTCGCGCGCTAACTATGGGATTTTGCGTCAGGGTTTTCATAACCGAATGGACGGCGTAAAGATCACGAACAGCCGTTTTAGCGATCTGCAAGGCGATGCCATTGAGTGGAATGTGGCGATCGACGACAGCAACATCCTCATTTCTGATCATGTCATCGAACGTATCAATTGTACCAACGGCAACGTGAACTGGGGCATCGGCATCGGGCTGGCGGGTAGTACCTATGACAATACCTACCCCGATGAACTGGCGGTAAAAAACTTTGTTGTGGCGAACATCACTGGTACCGACTGTCGACAGTTAGTCCATGTGGAGAACGGCAAGCATTTTATCATTCGTAATATAACCGCGCGAAATATCACTCCGGATTATAGTAAGAAAGCGGGCATTGACAATGCGACGGTCGCGATTTATGGATGCGATAATTTCGTCATTGATAATGTAAATATGGAGAATAGCGCAGGTATGCTTATTGGTTACGGCGTTATCAAAGGGCGATATTTATCCATTCCACAAAACTTTAAGCTGAATAATATCCATCTCGATAACACCAAACGTGAATACAAATTACGCGGCATTCAGATCTCCTCTGGTAATACAACGTCATTCGTGGCCATCACCAATGTGGAGATGAAACATGCCACGCTTGAGTTGCACAACCAACCACAGCACCTTTTTTTACGTAATATCAAGGTGATGCAGCAATCAGC
Organism: Citrobacter meridianamericanus; assembly: GCF_041320245.1. NCBI lineage: Bacteria > Pseudomonadati > Pseudomonadota > Gammaproteobacteria > Enterobacterales > Enterobacteriaceae > Citrobacter > Citrobacter meridianamericanus. Next base: position 2,071,697 of record NZ_CP101036.1, read on the forward strand.
TACGGGTCCCGCGCTTAAGATGCACTTCGACCTACGCCAGGATGTGCGCGGTAAGTTTATGGCTAAACAGGACACACTGCTCTCGCTGGCCAATGTTCATGCAGTAAACGAAGCAGGGCAAAGTTCAGTTGACATTGACCGGGTAAACCATCAGGTGGTGAATGTCGAAGCGGTGAATTTTCGACTGCCGGGGGAGGGGAGGTAACCCCACTATATTCTTACTGGATATCATTGGCTAAAAGATTATAATCACCCAATTACTGTTAAAGCTGGGGCTGGGCAGCATTGACTACTCAGGGAAGACGCTCATCTTTATCATATGTTTCTTGTGTTACGAATAGACAAAGTGATTTATGAACGATAAAGTTTTGCTCATCGGTGCCTCCGGATTCGTGGGGACCAGACTCCTGGAGACGGCTGTTGCGGATTTTGATATCAAGAATCTGGATAAACAGCAGAGTCATTTCTATCCGCAAATCACGCAAATCGGCGATGTTCGCGATCAACAAATTTTGGATCAGGCGCTTTCAGGCTATGATACGGTCGTTTTGTTAGCGGCTGAACACCGTGATGATGTCAGTCCTATTTCACTCTACTATGATGTGAATGTTCAGGGTACGCGTAATGTATTGGCCGCTATGGAGAAAAATGATGTTAAGAATATCATTTTCACCAGCTCTGTCGCCGTTTATGGTCTGAACAAAACCAATCCTGATGAAAATCATCCGCACGACCCATTCAACCACTATGGTAAAAGCAAGTGGCAAGCGGAAGAGGTCCTTCGTGAATGGCATGCTAAAGCTCCAGATAAACGTTCGCTGACCATTATCCGCCCGACGGTTATCTTTGGCGAGCGCAACCGCGGCAACGTTTATAATCTGCTGAAGCAAATAGCTGGCGGTAAGTTTATGATGGTTGGAGCTGGTACGAATTATAAATCAATGGCTTATGTAGGCAATATTGTTGAGTTTATCAAGTATAAACTGAAGAATGTGACAGCTGGTTATGAGGTTTATAATTACGTTGATAAACCTGATCTCAATATGAATCAACTAGTTACAGAAGTTGAACAGAGCTTAAGTAAAAAAATTCCCTCAGCACACTTACCTTACGCTTTAGGCATGTTAGGTGGTTATTGCTTTGATATTCTGGGAAAAGTGACAGGCAAAAAATATGCCGTTAGCTCTGTGCGCGTGAAGAAGTTCTGTGCCACAACACAGTTTGATGCAACAAAAGTCCACTCATCCGGTTTTGTTGCTCCTTACACGCTGTCTCAGGGGCTGGATCGCACTTTAAAATACGAATTTTTGCACGATAAGAAAGATGACATTACGTTTGTCTCTGAGTGATTGTGGTTTGTAGAGTGCCTGGGGCTTAGTTAACTTCGATTTTTCGGAAATGCTATAAAACTGACGAGATGAGTTTGTTTCCGAGGAATCCGAGTTCACCTTGGCTCTGGTGAAGTGTAGAGTTTGCATTCGGTTTACCTTAACCCAGTTATTTCGTGTTAAGGATGGAGCCAGCAATACTGGCTAACGTACGGCTAAAGTCTATACTTTATCAGCCGTTAAGAGGTAGGAGAGAGAATGACTAATTTGAAAGCAGTTATCCCGGTAGCGGGCCTGGGGATGCATATGTTGCCAGCCACGAAGGCAATCCCTAAAGAGATGCTACCGATCGTAGACAAGCCGATGATTCAATACATTGTCGACGAAATTGTAGCTGCAGGTATCAAAGAAATCGTTCTGGTGACTCATGCGTCTAAGAACGCCGTTGAGAACCACTTCGACACCTCTTACGAACTCGAATCGCTGCTTGAGCAGCGTGTTAAGCGTCAGCTATTAGCCGAGGTACAGTCTATTTGTCCTCCCGGCGTGACTATTATGAACGTTCGTCAGGCACAGCTGCTCGGTCTGGGTCATTCCATTCTTTGTGCTCGCCCAATTGTTGGGGACAACCCGTTCGTCGTGGTGCTTCCTGATGTTGTTCTTGATACCGCGAGTGCGGACCCTCTGCGTTACAACCTGGCTGCCATGGTTGCCCGCTTCAATGAAACCGGGCGTAGTCAGGTACTGGCTAAACGCATGGAAGGCGATCTGTCCGAGTACTCTGTTATTCAGACCAAAGAGCCTTTAGACAGCGAAGGTAAAGTCAGCCGCATCGTTGAGTTCATTGAAAAACCAGACCAGCCGCAAACACTTGATTCCGATCTGATGGCAGTAGGGCGCTATGTGCTGTCTGCTGATATCTGGGCAGATCTGGAAAAAACTGCTCCAGGGGCTTGGGGACGTATTCAGTTGACGGATGCCATTGCAGAACTGGCGAAAAAACAGTCTGTAGATGCTATGCTGATGACCGGCGACAGCTACGACTGCGGTAAAAAAATGGGCTATATGCAGGCGTTTGTGAAGTACGGGTTGCGTAACCTGAAAGAAGGACCGAAGTTCCGTAAAGGTATTGAGAAGTTATTGTGTGAATAAAGATCTGGCCGAATGTAACGCTCAATAAGAAAATTATAACGGTAGTGAGGATTTGTGGTCAAAATAATTTGTTGCGAATCTTTCTACCGTTGTTGCTTCATAAATATTAAGAATAACAACTAGTTGGCGATAGGATTTTAGTCAAAGTTATCCAGAGTTTTCCTTGTTTCCAGAGCTGATTGGTAAGACAATTATCGTTTGATTTTTCGGGGTTAACGAGGGTGGGTAACGCTCATCAAAACTTAGACATACATGCAGTGCGCTGGTAGCTGTAAAGCCAGGGGCGGTAGCGTGATAAGTGCAGGCAAGAACATTGAAACTCATCAGTAATATATTAATAACACATAAGTCTTCTTTATTTTCGATATTATCGTTAGGCTTCAAATTTTTTACTGGACCTTTAGCAATAATATTAATTGCTTCAAGGTTTACTGTAATTGAGCAAAGTATTTACTATACCTTTATATCAATATCCTCGATTCAATGGGTTCTTGAAATGGGGGTCTCGACATGCCTCATTCAATTTATGGCTGCAGAAAAAGATAAGAAATCAACATATTCTAAAATTGCTTTTGTATTTTACTTGGTAATATCTCTGTTACTATATATAGTCTTCTTTTTTTACTCTAAATGGGTTTTTTCTAATACAGATAGTCAAATTTGGAGTCATCCATGGGCATTATTTTCAATTGGTGTATGTATTAATGTTTTTTCAACATTTATATACATAATTGAAGAGGGGGGGTATGAAAAAGTATATTTTGCGAAATTCATTAGCGCTATCCTATATTCTATTTCACTTCTATTAGCTTTGTTTGCAGGCTTTAAATTATACTCTTTAGGTATAGCGCAGTTTTTTTTATTCGCAACACCAATGTTTATTTTTCGATCAAATATATATGGCTATTATTATTCATTTATTACAAGTGAAGAAGCTAATGTTAAAAACATCATAAAGGGGATTGTTAAATTCCAACTGAAATTATCACTGGTTTGGATAACAGGGTATTTATACTGGAATTTCTTCACAATATATTTTTATAAGTTTGTTTCTGTAGATTTGGCCGGAAAATACGGGGCATCTAATACTATTTTTGGAGCAATATCATTAGCAATGCTATCAATATTACAAACAAAAAGATCATTGCTAGGTAACTTGATAAGTAAAAATGCTCTCCTAGAGGTTAGAAAAATTGTTTCGCAATGTGTTTTTTTGAGTGTCGCAGGTTTCTTTCTGGGATGTATGGCTATTATATCTATTATATGGCTATGGCCAAATACATTATTTTCAAGGTTTTTATCATTGGATTCGTTAATGGCACTGGTTGTATTTCGTTTCTTTATTCATTTACAGGAACTAATATTGATTTATTTGAGAATGTATAAAGATGAACCTCTATATATATTAACTGTATTTAACTATCTAATCACACCATGTCTGGTGGTAGTGTTAATAGATATACTTTCTCTAACAAACTTTTTTTATGTAATGGCATTTGTACAGTTTCTGTTTTTGATTTTATATCGAATAAAAATGAAATCATATATTCAAGAGAAGTATCAGAATGATATTTTATAAACTGTTAATCATAATGACATTTTTTTTTGCATCCTTGGTTAACCATGGTAATGCGAAATTCATACCGGCTCTTTTGATTATATTTTTAATAAACCCAAGAAAATATACTTATAAAAACATACTATTCTTGATAGTAGGGGGGGCGGTAATAACTGCATCAGCAGTGTATTTTAATATCTATGGTTTTTGGTATGCTCACTCTGAGAAAGTTGAAGCGTTTTGGGGAAATTATTTTTCTTATATTGCATTGGTGGTTTTTATTGTATTATATTCAAAAATAGTTGCAGATAACAACTTACACCAAGAGTTTTATAGTGCAATTAAGATTGTGATTGTAGTTCATGTCTTACTAATTGCAATACAATGCATTACTTTTTATACAACAGGGAAATACATAGATTTTGTTAAGCCATTTACGGGAGAGGCAAGCCGTTTTGAGAATTACTTAGATTCCGCTTCTTTTGCTCAGATTCGTTTCACTGGTTTGTATGTGGAACCATCAACATATGCTGCCGTTATCGTTACATTAGTGTTAGCAAAATCAATTCTTGCTTCTCAATTAAATAAAGGCAATGATTATTTTGATTATATTTCATTGTTGTCTGCAATTTTGACATTTTCGACTGCTTCAATAATATATGCAAACATAGCCATAGTATATTTATTATACACAACAGTGCTAAATAGCAAATTTAAATCATTGGCGATAATTATTGTTTCTGTGATTTTATGCGGAACGTTTTTCATATTTTATAATGAAATATTTCGTATTATAGCCGATACTGTAATGAAGTTTCAAGAGAGAGGAGGGATGCGATTAGGTTTAATTCATTATATCTTCAGTGAGCGTGAAGGTATTATATATTGGTTTGGCCCTAATATATTTGGTTTGGAAAAGGAACTTTACATTTTAACTCATAATCTGAATAATGGACCAAGATTGATGGGGGCCGAAAATGACTCTGGTTTATTTGTATATTTAGTGGTTACTTTTGGTGTTAGTGCTATTTTACCATTGTTGGTATTTTTTCTCTTTATTTTAAAGAGAAGGAAGTCATTGCTGATTCCATTTATGATCGTAGGGTTAACAAAAATATCTTTTACGCACTATGTTTTTTGGATATTTATCATAACATTATTTTACGCCTTAAATAAAAAGAAAATACATAATGATTAAAATATATATTGTATCATTAAAAAAAGATAATGCACGAAGAACTAACTTGAGCAATCAGTTAAAAAAATTAAACATTCCATTTGAAATTATAGATGCAGTTGAAGGCAATTTGTTAGATGCATTGATAATTGATAATTATAATAAAAAAGCAATTTATAGATATAAAAGGTTAGTTGGACCAAATGAAATAGGCTGTTCTTTAAGTCATCAAAAAGTTTACTTAGATATAATAAAGAATAAAATAGAATGGGCTATTATTTTAGAGGATGATGTTAATGTTAAAGTCGATTTCCTAACATTAATAAAAAACAAAATTTATCAATTTGATAAGGATAATTTATACATACTTGGTGGTCAAAATGGACTCTTATCGAAGAAAATGCAACAAACGAGTTTTTTTAATAAAATTGAGTTAAATAAAACATTTTTTTTAGAAAAAGCAATTAAAAGTGAAAAGTATATTTTTAGAACTTGCTGTTATATGATAAATAATAATGTTGCAAAAAAGCTGGTTGAAAAATTTAACAATGAATTTTTTATAGCTGATGATTGGTTAACTCTTAAGAAAGATAAAATTATTAAACATATTTTTATTAGTGACATGATAGATCATCCAACTGACTTATCAGACAGTTCAATTGAATTAGAAAGGCAAGGTAGGCAAAAAAAGAAAATAAAGCTAATTTCTTTTTTTAAAACAATATATTGTTATTTGAGAAATTTTTATAAACTTGGTATGTAATATGAAAGTAAATATAACCATAATAGTTCCAACCTACAAGCGATTTGATAGCCTTAAAAAATTAGTCAATAGTTTAAATGAACAAACAGATACAAGTTTTAAACTAATTGTTGTTAATGATGATCCTGATAAATCTATTAAACTTAAAGATTTTACCCAATCTAAATTTGATGTGAGTATAATTAATAATTCAAACAATATCGGAGCTGCAAGCTCACGTAATAAGGGCGCTCAGTTAGCTGATACAGAATGGATATGTTTTTTAGACGATGATGATGAATTTAGAAATGATAAAATATCTGTTCTTAGAACAAAAATTTGTTCAAACCCAAATGCAGAAGTAATTATCAATGCTGCATTAATTAATCTAAAAGATGAGAATATCAGTTATAAAACAATGCCTAATCCGGATAACTATAAAAAAAATATTTCTATGTTTAATTCGTTAGGTGGTGCTCCATTATTAACAATAAAGCGAGATTTTTTCATTGATATTGGAATGTATGATCCGGCTTTGGAAGCTTTAGAAGATTATGATCTTAACATAAGAATAATTAAAGCCCATTCAAAAATTCTATTTATTAGCGATGAATTGACTATTTGTAATTACACCTCAACTGCAAATACAGTATCAAAGGTGGTTGCTAATAATATTAATGCGACGCGGAAAATCATAAAAAAATATCCAGATGTTTTTGCTTATAATAAAGATAAAGTGTTTTCTTGGATTTATTCTACGTTGGCATACAAATCATTACTAACAAAGTCACGATTTACCGCTATTAAATTGTATTTGTTATCATTAAATTTTAATTTTAATTTAAAAGTTTTCATTTCTCTATTTATTGTTTTATTTAGCCCTCGCATTTTGTTTTGGATGCGAAGCAAACAAAAATAACGGAGTAAAAAATGTCTCTGCAGTATAATGTTTTTGAAAGAATGATTGGGAAAATTTTACAATCAACTCCACATTTAAGAAGTTCAATAAAAAACATATATCAAAGGATTAATTATTTAGTTTATAAGAAAAAATATAGATATAAACTTTATTCTAACTATAAATTACGTACGCCCCCAACTTCGAAAACATCATTTTTTGGTTATTATGACAGAACATGTTGGCATAAAAATAGTAACTTAGTGTTACTTAATCAAATTCGTAATGGAAAAATGGTAATATGTATTTGGGATCTTCGCAATGATAGCATTGTAGAAGTTAGTGAAACGCTAACATGGAATTGGCAACAAGGGGCTTTGGCTACTTGGCTTAATACTGAAGAACCTTCATTTATTTGTAATTTTTTAGAGAATAATAACCTTGTATCAAAAGTATTTATATTTGATAAAGGGGAATGGGTTTATAAGGAAACTCATCCATATCCTGTGCAATCAGTTTCATCAAATTTTCTTATGTGTTCGCTCAACTATATAACTTTGCAACAACTTAGACCTGATTATGGTTATTCGGTAGAGGCAAATAACTTCAAGTATCCTACTGATATAGATTCTGATGGGCTTTTTATTTATGATCTTGCAGAAAAAAAACTATTATTCTTAATTTCATTAAGGGACATAATAGGGCTAAATATCACTGATAGCATGAATAATGCGAGACACAAAGTTAACCATGCTATTTTCTCTCCTAATGGTGAACATGTTATTTTTATGCATCGTTGGATAACCAAGCATGGGAAGTTTTCTAGATTAATTCTTCTCAATATAAAGAAAAGGGACATGAGAATTATATTTGATGATCGAATGGTATCTCATTATCAGTGGCGGAATGATAAACAATTTGTAGCTTGGGCGAGAAGTGAGCAGTTTGGCGATAAATATCACTTGGTTGACATTGAGAAACAACAAATTGAGACACTACCTGATGATTCCAATATTAATAATTTCGGCGATGGGCACCCATCATTTAATAAAGAAGGCTCAATGATTATTACGGATACTTATCCTGGTAGAGATAGAATGAGGAGTCTTCTTCTCTTCGATATGTATACATCAAAATTAACTAAAATAGGAGATTTTCTATCACCTTGGGCCTTTGATGGTGTTGGCAGATGTGACCTTCATCCAAGATGGTCTCCTGATGGAAAAAAAATTGCTATAGATAGCGCTCATTCCGGGAAAAGACAACTTATATTAATTGAACTAAATAAGAAATAAATTATGAGTAGTGCTGAGAATTTTACGGTATTAATGTCAGTATATAGTAAAGAGCTATCTGTAAACTTAAGTCAGGCATTAAAAAGTATTTGGATAGATCAATATTTACGTCCAGATCAGATTGTTATAGTAAAAGATGGTATGTTAGGTGATGAATTAAATGATGTGATTGCATATTTTTCCAAGTTAATTCCCTGCCTTGATGTCGTTTCATTGCCTAGTAATATGGGGCTGGCTTATGCCCTTAATGAAGGGCTTAAATACTGTAAATATCCATTAGTGGCCAGAATGGATAGTGATGATATAGCATTGCCAATGCGTTTTTCAGAACAGATATCCTATTTAAGCTCTAATAAAAATATAGCGGTATTAGGCTCGCAAGTTGACGAATATGATATGAAAATGGAGAATAAAATTGGGACTAGGATTGTCCCTATAGAGCATGAAGATATTTGTCGTTTTGCAAGGCGAAGAAATCCTATTAGTCATCCTTCCGCAGTATTTCGAAAAGACATAATTCTAAGTGTCGGTGGGTACCCTCTATTTGAAAGAGCACAAGATTTTGCTCTTTGGTCTATGATATTGACTAAGGGATATGTATTTCATAATTCTTCTCATGTGCTCGTTAATATGAGGACTGGAGATGGTATGATGAATCGAAGAGGATTCAAATATTTAAGGAATGAGTTGCGATTGCTAATTTTTCAGAAAAAGATAGGACTGCTTAGTTACTTTGATTTGTTCAGTAATGTAATAATTAAATGTACTGTAAGATTAGCTCCTAACTGGATCAAAAAAATTCTTTATTCAAAATTTAGATAATGTAGTATTAGTCCTTAATATGTTAAATTTGGCGGTAAATGATTATTACCAACGTGGTAATTTCGTCAGAATCTAAGACAGGAGTAAACAATGTCCAAGCAACAGATCGGCGTCGTCGGTATGGCAGTGATGGGGCGCAACCTGGCGCTCAACATCGAAAGCCGTGGTTATACCGTCTCCATCTTCAACCGCTCACGCGAAAAAACTGAAGAAGTTGTTGCCGAGAACCCGGGTAAGAAACTGGTACCTTATTACACGGTGAAAGAGTTCGTCGAGTCTCTTGAAACCCCACGTCGTATCCTGTTAATGGTGAAAGCGGGCGCTGGCACCGATGCTGCCATCGATTCCCTGAAACCGTATCTGGATAAAGGCGACATCATCATTGATGGCGGAAATACCTTCTTCCAGGATACCATTCGTCGTAACCGCGAATTGTCTGCTGAAGGCTTCAACTTCATCGGTACCGGTGTTTCCGGCGGTGAAGAGGGCGCCCTGAAAGGCCCATCCATCATGCCTGGTGGCCAGAAAGAAGCCTACGAACTGGTTGCACCTATCCTGACTAAGATTGCTGCGGTTGCTGAAGATGGCGAACCGTGCGTGACCTATATTGGTGCGGATGGTGCAGGCCACTATGTGAAGATGGTGCACAACGGTATCGAATACGGCGATATGCAACTGATTGCTGAAGCTTATTCTCTGCTGAAAGGCGGCCTGAACCTGTCTAACGAAGAGCTGGCAGCCACCTTCACCGAGTGGAACGAAGGTGAGCTGAGCAGCTACCTGATCGACATCACCAAAGATATCTTCACCAAAAAAGATGAAGAGGGTAAATATCTGGTTGATGTGATTCTCGACGAAGCCGCGAACAAAGGCACCGGTAAATGGACCAGCCAGAGCTCTCTGGATCTGGGCGAACCGCTGTCGCTGATCACCGAGTCCGTCTTCGCGCGCTACATATCTTCTCTGAAAGACCAGCGCGTGGCGGCATCTAAAGTTCTCTCGGGCCCGCAGGCTAAACTGGCTGGTGATAAAGCAGAGTTCGTTGAGAAAGTCCGTCGCGCACTGTATCTGGGTAAAATCGTCTCTTACGCGCAGGGCTTCTCTCAGTTGCGTGCTGCATCTGACGAATACAACTGGGATCTCAACTACGGTGAAATCGCGAAGATCTTCCGCGCGGGTTGCATCATTCGTGCGCAGTTCCTGCAGAAAATCACCGACGCCTATGCTGAAAACAAAGGTATCGCCAACCTGCTGCTGGCTCCGTACTTCAAAAATATCGCTGATGAGTATCAGCAAGCGCTGCGTGACGTTGTGGCTTACGCTGTGCAAAACGGTATTCCGGTACCGACCTTCTCCGCTGCAGTGGCGTACTACGACAGCTACCGTTCTGCGGTGTTGCCAGCTAACCTGATCCAGGCACAGCGTGACTACTTCGGCGCGCATACGTATAAACGTACCGATAAAGAAGGTGTGTTCCACACCGAATGGCTGGATTAATCTGATTTATCCCTGCTGTAAATCCAGGCCCGGAGCGTTCCTCCGGGCTTTTTAATGGACAAAAAATGCATTCGGTCAAGTCTGGTAGGCATAGCTGCACTAAATCGCGATATAATGTGTTCACATTGATCCAATACGGTAACGTTGGGTCTAACGATGGTGATTTTTTCACTCTTTAATGCTTAACCAAAAGAAGTCAGAGCTAATGAAAATAACTATTTCAGGAACAGGTTATGTGGGACTTTCAAATGGGATTTTGATTGCCCAAAATCACGAAGTGGTCGCGCTGGACATTGTGCAGTCTAAAGTGGATATGCTTAACAGGAAGCAATCACCCATTGCTGACAAAGAAATAGAAGAGTACCTATCAACGAAAGATCTTAATTTTCGCGCAACAACCGACAAGCAAGATGCTTACAAAAATGCCGATTATGTCATTATCGCTACTCCGACTGATTACGATCCTAAAACCAACTATTTTAATACTTCCAGCGTGGAATCAGTCATCCGTGATGTGTTGGAAGTGAATCCTCAAGCAGTGATGATTATTAAATCAACCATCCCGGTTGGTTTTACCCAGTCAATTAAAGAACGTTTGGGCACAGATAATATCATTTTCTCGCCTGAGTTTTTGCGAGAAGGGAAAGCGCTTTATGATAATCTTCATCCCTCACGTATTGTTATTGGGGAGTGTTCAGCACGTGCTACTCGATTCGCAGAGTTATTGCAGGAAGGCGCAGTAAAACAAAATATTCCAACTTTATTTACAGACTCTACTGAAGCCGAAGCGATAAAGCTTTTTGCTAATACTTATCTAGCTATGCGTGTAGCATATTTTAATGAGTTGGACAGCTACGCTGAAAGCTTAGGTCTAAATGCCCGACAAATTATAGAGGGTGTTTGTCTGGATCCACGTATTGGCAACCATTATAATAATCCGTCATTCGGCTACGGCGGATATTGCTTGCCGAAAGATACTAAACAGTTGCTTGCGAACTACCAGTCGGTGCCTAATAATCTCATTTCTGCAATTGTGGATGCTAACCGTACGCGCAAAGACTTTATTGCCGATTCCATCCTGGCCCGTAAGCCCAAAGTGGTTGGCGTGTACCGTTTGATCATGAAAAGTGGTTCCGATAACTTCCGGGCATCCTCTATTCAGGGAATCATGAAGCGTATTAAAGCCAAGGGTGTGCCCGTTATTATTTATGAACCTGTGATGGAGGAAGATGAGTTTTTCCACTCTCGGGTCGTTCGTGATCTTCATACGTTCAAAAAAGAGGCAGATATTATTATTTCTAACCGCATGACGTCAGAATTATCTGATGTTGCCGAAAAAGTGTATACACGCGATCTTTTTGGTAGCGATTAATCTTACTCTTCATATAAAAGGCCTTATTAAAGGCCTTTTTATTCTAAATTGGTCCGTAATTAAACTTTGTAGAAATCACGGTACCAGTCAACAAAGTTCCTCACCCCATCTTTGACTGACGTTTCAGGTTTAAAACCAATAACATCATACAGTGCTTTAGTATCTGCGCTGGTTTCCAGTACATCTCCAGGCTGAAGCGGTAGCATGTTTTTCTTCGCTTCAATACCCAGAGCATCTTCCAAAGCCTGGATATAGTCCATTAGCTCAACCGGTGAACTATTGCCGATATTGTAGACGCGATACGGCGCGGAGCTGGTTGCCGGGGAACCGCTTTCGACAGTCCACTTCCCGTTGGGCTCAGGAATAACATCCTGCAGGCGAATGATTGCTTCTGCGATATCATCAATATAGGTGAAATCGCGCTTCATTTTGCCGTAGTTATAGACGTCAATACTTTTCCCTTCCAGCATCGCTTTGGTGAATTTGAATAACGCCATATCCGGACGCCCCCAAGGGCCGTACACGGTAAAGAAGCGCAGCCCGGTTGTAGGCAATCCGTACAGGTGGGAGTAAGTATGAGCCATCAGTTCGTTGGCTTTTTTGGTTGCTGCATACAGGGATACGGGGTGATCGACGGAATCATCCGTTGAAAAAGGCATTTTGCGATTCAGGCCGTAAACTGAACTGGATGAAGCATAGAGTAAATGCTGAATTTTATTATGGCGACACCCTTCCAGTATGTTCAGAAAGCCTGTGAGATTTGAGTCTGCATAGGCATGCGGGTTTTCGAGTGAATAGCGCACGCCCGCCTGGGCAGCAAGATGAATGACTCGTTCAAAATGCCCGGATGCGAAGAGTTCAGTCATGCCTTCGCGGTCGGCTAAATCAATATTTTGAAACTGGAAACCAGGCTGCGCCAGTAATTCCAGACGAGCTTGTTTAAGACTGACGTCGTAGTAATCGTTCAGATTATCAATACCGACTACTTGATGGCCAGCCTCAAGGAGGCGTTTGCTAACGTGGAAGCCGATGAAGCCAGCGGCACCAGTAACTAAATAGTTCATTCTAATTCCTCTGTTCGGCTAAAGTATAGCCAAGTACCATCAGTTGCTACTAAAAGCGGAATGATACCGCCAGATGGCGAAAAAGCTAATCGTTATCTTTTTTACACTTACCAATTTTACTGGTCAAACTGAAAATATTCACGATATGAAATCAATAAAATGAATTGTAAAGTATAACGATTAGCGGGGATGAAATCTGATTATTGATGGTTTTTTGCACATGAAGATGTTCTTTGGGTATTGACACTCTTATTTAATCGTATCGATTTTCAGTAGTGATTGAAATACCAATCAAAATCCCTCAAACAATTTAATTTTTTTATCATTAATCCTATGGCATTGCCTCAGTTTATAGCTAAACTAATTCCAGTTTAAGTCTTTCCTTATCTAGGGTTTCTATGTCTGTAAGTGATAACAACATGTCCGGGCGCAGTAACGATCCGGAACAGATTGATCTGATTGATTTATTGATACAGCTGTGGCGTGGGAAATTGACGATTATTGTTGCTATCGTTATTGCTATTGCCTGTGCTGTCGGTTATTTAGCGGTTGCTAAGGAGAAATGGACCTCTACAGCAATTATCACTCAACCGGATGTTGGACAGATTGCCACGTATAACAACGCACTCAACGTGTTGTATGGTGTCAGTGCCCCTAAGGTTACTGAGTTACAGTCAAATGTGATTGGCCGTTTTAGCACGTCATTTTCTGCATTGGCGGAAACGCTGGATAATCAGGAAAAGCCTGAAAAACTGTCGATTGAGCAGTCCGTCAAAGGGCAACCATTGCCGTTGGCTGTCTCTTATGTTGGCGCTTCCCCAGAAGAAGCTCAGCGCCAGCTGGCTGAATACATTCAACAAACAGATGAAAAGGTTGCCAAAGAACTAGAACTTGACCTGGTTGATAACATCAAATTGCAAACAACTACGCTTCAGGACTCCTTGAAAACTCAGGAAGTGGTTGCTCAGGAGCAAAAAGATTTGCGTATCAAGCAAATCCAGGAAGCGCTGCGGTATGCACTGCAGGCGGGTGTGACTAAGCCGCAAATTCAGCAAACTCAGGATGTGACGCAGGACAGCATGCTGCTGTTGGGGAGTGATGCCCTGAAGTCTATGATTGAGCACGAATCTACGCGTCCGTTGATATTGTCTGACAACTACTTTCAGACCAAGCAAAAGCTGTTGGATATCGAAAATCTTAAGCTTGATGGGGCTGAGTTACACGCCTATCGCTATGTATTGAAACCAACGTTGCCGATTCGTCGTGACAGTCCGAAAAAAGCGATTACCCTGGTGCTGGCGGTTCTGCTCGGCGGGATGATTGGGGCTGGCGTGGTGTTGGGGCGAAATGCGCTGCGCAGCTACAAAGGCAAAGCAGAGTAAGCGCTCATCTCCATAAAAAAAACCGGGCTTGCCCGGTTTTTTTACATCCACAAGTTACTGATGTCTTTTGCGTAAATTCTCAATCACCGTCGTCAGGTCAAGGTTCTGATCCTGCAGTAAAACCAGCAGGTGATACATCAGATCAGAGGCTTCATTTGTCAGCTCGAAGCGGTCGTTTACGGTCGCTGCCAATGCGGTTTCTACGCCTTCTTCGCCGACTTTCTGCGCAATGCGTTTGGTACCGCTGGCATACAACTTCGCAGTGTAAGAACTTGCCGGATCTGCGGTTTTACGTTCGGCAAGCAGTTGCTCCAGTTGATACAGGAACAGCCACTGGTGGCTGGCATCGCCAAAGCAACTTGACGTCCCTTTATGGCAGGTCGGGCCAATCGGATTAACCAGGACGAGCAGGGTGTCGTTGTCGCAGTCAGGCGCAATGCTCACCACATTCAGGAAGTGACCTGAGGTCTCTCCTTTGGTCCACAGGCGCTGCTTGGTCCGCGAGAAAAAGGTCACTTTGCCACTTTCGAGCGTTTTTTCCAGCGCTTCCGGGTTCATATAACCCAGCATCAGCACTTCGCCGGAAACCGCATGCTGCACTACTACCGGCATCAGCCCGTCGGTTTTTTCCCAGTCCAGCTCGCGGCATTGTTGCTTCGTTAACATATCCTGATCTCCACGCCCTGTGTTGCCAGGTACGCTTTTAATTCGCCAATATTGATAATTTGTTTGTGGAAGACGGAGGCGGCAAGCGCGCCGTCAACGTCGGCGTCCCGGAAAGCTTCAAGGAAGTGTTCCATGGTGCCCGCGCCGCCAGAGGCAATCAACGGTACGTGGCACACATCGCGCACTTTTTTCAGTTGATCCAGGTCGTAGCCGTTGCGTACGCCGTCCTGATTCATCATGTTCAGGACGATTTCACCCGCGCCGCGCTTCTGTACTTCCTGCACCCAGTCCAGCGTTTCCCATTGCGTGACGCGGGTACGGCTTTCATCTCCGGTATACTGATTAACGTGATATTTGCCGGTTTCGGCGTCATACCACGTATCAATGCCTACCACGATACACTGCACGCCAAAGCGGTCAGCCAGACGAGTGATAAGCTCCGGTTCGGCCAGCGCCGGGGAGTTGATGGAGATTTTATCCGCCCCGAAGGAGAGGATGCGCGCCGCATCGTCGATGGACTTAATCCCGCCGGCAACGCAGAACGGAATATCGATCACTTCCGCCACGCGTGATACCCAGCTTTTATCCACTACACGACCATCGCTGGAGGCGGTGATATCGTAAAACACCAGTTCATCAGCACCTTCATCCGCATAGCGTTTTGCCAGCGGGACAATGTCGCCAATAATCTCATGATTGCGGAACTGTACGCCTTTTACGACCTGCCCATCACGGACGTCCAGGCAAGGAATTATGCGTTTTGCCAGCATTGGATGGCCTCCTCAACGGTGAACTTACCTTCCAGCAGCGCGCGTCCGACGATCACGCCGCGTACGCCAGTTCCGCGCAAGGCGGCTACGTCATCAATGCCACCAATACCGCCAGATGACTGAAACGCCACCTGCGGATACTTGGCACACACTTCTTCATAAAGCGCGACGTTTGAGCCAGCCAGCGTACCGTCACGGGAAATATCGGTGCACAGCACGTGTTTCAGGCCGACGGGTAAATAGGTCTCAACCAGTTCTTCCAGAGAAACCCCGGAATCCTCCTGCCAGCCGCTGACTGCTACCTGTTTA
The DNA here is from genome assembly GCF_041320245.1 of Citrobacter meridianamericanus. Taxonomy (NCBI): domain Bacteria; kingdom Pseudomonadati; phylum Pseudomonadota; class Gammaproteobacteria; order Enterobacterales; family Enterobacteriaceae; genus Citrobacter; species Citrobacter meridianamericanus. The sequence goes on from NZ_CP101036.1 coordinate 2,087,729, forward strand.
TTACCGCGCTCGTCAATTCGAACGTCCAGCGCCAGCACCAGCGCGTCGGCGCCAAAACGGGAAAACCAGTTCTTGACGACTTCGGGAGATTTTACCGCCGTCGAACCCACCACTACGCGCGCGACGCCAGCGTCAAGCAGCGCTTCAACATCCGCTTCGGTACGTACGCCGCCGCCAACCTGCACCGGAACGTTGACACCAGCGACCAGCGTTTTAATCAGCGGGATCTGGCGCTGCGCAGGGTCTTTTGCACCGGTTAAATCAACAAGATGCAGTACCTCAGCACCCTGGGCGGCGTAATCCTGCAAACGGGGGAGAGGATCGTTGCCGTAATCACGTTGCGTTGAGTAATCGCCCTGATGAAGACGCACTACCGTGCCGTCGATTAAATCTAATGCCGGAATAATCATTACATCTCCAGAAAGTTTTTCAGCAACTGCGCTCCAGCCGCGCCCGAACGTTCAGGGTGGAACTGCACGCCAAAGAAATTGTCCTTTTGTACTGCCGCGGTAAACGGCTCGCCGTAATGACACTGGGCGATGGTCCACGGGTTCACCGGCATAGCATAGCTGTGTACAAAGTAGAAATACGCACCATCTTCAATGCCCTGGAACAGACGATTTCCCGCCTGAGGATAGACGCGATTCCAGCCCATATGCGGCAGCGGCAGACCGAAATCGGTCATCTTCGGGACGTCTTGCTCAATAATGCCCAGCAGGGATACGCCGTTACTCTCTTCGCTGCGACGGCCAAGCAGTTGCATGCCTAAGCAGATCCCCAGCACCGGTTGCGTACAGGCTTTGATCAGCTCAATCAGTTCACGCTCGTGCAACTGGTCCATCGCCGCCTGGGCGGTACCGACGCCTGGCAGAAACAGCTTATCGGCTCGCAGCACCACGTCAGGGTCGCGGCTGACAACCGGGTCGTATCCATGGCGCGCGACGGCGGATTTTACTGAGTGCAGGTTGGCGCAGCCGGTATCAAGGATCACTACGTCCATTACAGCACTCCTTTTGAGGAGGGCAGTGTGTCGCCTTCGACGCGAATCGCCTGACGCAACGTACGACCAAAGGCTTTAAACAGACTTTCCACTCTGTGGTGGTCATTTTTCCCTTTGGTTTTCAGGTGCAAGGTGACGCCCATGGTGTAAGAGAGTGAACGGAAGAAGTGTTCGATCATCTCTGTACTCAGATCGCCAACGCGCTGATAGGTAAACTCTGCGCGATATTCCAGGTGCGGACGCCCGGAGATATCCAGTGCGCAACGTGCCAGGCACTCGTCCATCGGCAGCACAAAACCAAAACGATTGATACCGCGTTTATCGCCTAATGCCAGTTTTAAGGCTTCACCCAGCGCCAGACCGGTATCTTCTACGGTGTGGTGATCGTCAATATACAGATCGCCCTTAACGGCTATCTCCATGCGAAAACCGCCGTGGGTGGCGATTTGATCCAGCATATGGTCAAAGAATCCCACGCCTGTGTTGATTTTGCTTTGACCTTCGCGGTCCAGCCAGACTTTGACGTCAATCTGCGTTTCTTTGGTATTACGCTCAACGTGCGCGTAGCGGTCACGTTTGGTCAACTGCTCGCCGATCATCGCCCAGTTCAGGGTATCGGGGTGATAGCGTAATCCGCGAATGCCCATGTTTTCGGCGAGCTGAATATCGGTCGCCCGGTCGCCAATCACATAGCTGTTTGCGACGTCCATAGCTTGCTCAACCAGATACTGCTCGACCAGCTTCACTTTTGGCTTACGGCAATCGCACTCGTCCGCTGGCAGGTGCGGACAGATAAGCACCTCATCAAATGCGACGCCCTGAGAGGTGAATATTTGCATCATCAGGTTATGCGGACCGTCAAAATCGGCCTGCGGGAAACTTTGCGTGCCAAGCCCATCCTGGTTCGTAATCATTACCAGCTTAAAGCCGGCTTTTTGCAGCTTGAGTAAAACGGGAACGACGTCCGGCTCGAAGGCGAGCTTGTCAAAGCGATCGACCTGAAAGTCACTTGGCGGTTCGGAAATCAGGGTTCCATCACGGTCAATAAAAAGATACTTCTGGCTCATACTTGCTCCGCACGTAAAGCGTCAATGACGCGCTGGCTCTCTTCACGGGTTCCGACAGTTATTCGCAGGCAGCCGCTTAACGAAGGTTGTTTATTCTGATCTCGTAAGATAATGCCCTGATCCCACAAAGATTTAAATACGCTGCTTGAGGCAGTGAAGCGCGCCAGAACATAGTTGGTTTCAGACTCGAAAACCTGCTCTACACAGCGAATTGTTTTCAGGTTTTCCACCAGGTACTGACGTTCTTCCAGGATCTGTTCTACGCGTTGGCGCATGGCGGAAATCCCCTGCGGCGTCAGTGCCTGGGCGGCGATATCCGCTACTGGCGTAGAGAGCGGGTAGGGGGCAATCACCTTTAACAACAGATTGATAACCTCTTCATTCGCCAGCGTAAACCCACAGCGTAAACCGGCGAGCGCAAACGCTTTGGACAGGGTTCGCAGTACCACCAGATGTGGATACTCAGCCAGCCATCCTGCCAGCGTGGCCTGCGGACAAAATTCAATATAGGCTTCATCAGCGACCACAATAGCTTTTCCCTGCGCCATTTCGAGCAGTGAACGCAGATCCTGTGGGTTAATCAGCTGACCCGTTGGGTTATTGGGGCTGCATACGTAGACCACCTTCACGCCATCAAGCTTGTCCGCGATGCCTTGCAAATCCAGTTGCCAGTTATCAAGGGTCGGGACGGTGCGGCATTCAACACCAATCGTTTCAGCGCTGACGCTGTACATGCCGTAAGTCGGCGGACAGTAGAGAATGGCATCTTTACCGGGTTCGCAAAACGCGCGTACCAACAGTTCGATCCCTTCATCTGCACCGCGGCTGACCAACACCTGTTCCGGTTTGACGCCGGCATACTGCGCGTAATTCTCAATTACAGCTTTCGGTTGACATTCCGGATATCGGTTTAGTGTCTGCTGAGTGAGCCGGAACTCAACGGCGGTTGGGTATTCATTGGCGTTGAGCCAGACGTCGCCGTTACCGCCAAGACGACGGGCAGACTGATAGGGCGTTAACTCGCGAACATTCTTTCGGGCTAAATCAGTGACGCTGAGAAAGTTGTCAGTACTCATGCTTGCTCCTTCAGGGCGTTAACGCGCAGGGTAACGGCATTTTTGTGGGCTGTCAGGCGCTCAGCAGCGGCCAGTGTTACAATAGTTGAGGCCAGGGCAGAGAAACCTTGAGGGGTTAATTCCTGCACGGTCATCCGTTTCTGGAAATCTGCCAGCCCCAGGCTTGAGCAGGTTGCGGTATAGCCGTAGGTCGGTAAAACGTGGTTGGTGCCGGAAGCATAGTCGCCTGCAGATTCTGGCGACCAGTCGCCGAGGAACACCGAACCGGCGCTGGTGATATCATCAACCAGTTCACGCGCGTTACGGGTCTGAATAATCAGGTGCTCCGGACCGTAGGCGTTAGAAATGGCCACGCACTGTTCAAGATCTTTGGCGATAATCAGTCGGCTGGCGGCGAGCGCCTGACGTGCGGTGTCGGCGCGGGAAAGCTCAGCCAGCTGGCGTTCAACGGCTTCGGCAACACCTTCGGCAAGCGTCGCGTCGGGCGTCAGCAGGATCACTTGTGAGTCGGGGCCGTGTTCAGCCTGAGAAAGCAGGTCGGAGGCGACAAAATCCGGCGTCGCGCCGCTGTCAGCGATAACCAGCACTTCGGACGGGCCAGCAGGCATGTCGATGGCCGCGCCGTCAAGACGTTGGCTGACCTGGCGTTTGGCTTCGGTCACATACGCATTGCCCGGCCCAAAGATTTTATCGACCTTAGGAATGGATTCGGTACCCAGCGCCAGCGCGGCAACGGCCTGCGCACCGCCGACGTTAAATACCTCTTTTACGCCACACAGCTGCGCGGCATAAAGGATTTCATCGGCAATCGGCGGCGGCGAGCACAGCACTACTTTTTTGCAGCCCGCGATGCGCGCCGGGGTTGCCAGCATCAGCACCGTAGAAAACAGCGGTGCAGAACCGCCGGGAATATACAGACCCACGGAGGCGATGGGACGAGTCACCTGCTGGCAGCGAACGCCAGGCTGAGTTTCGATATCCACCGGCGGCAGGATCTGCGCGGTGTGGAAGGCATCAATATTACGCACCGCCGCTTGCATGGCTTGCTTCAGTTCGTCGCTCAGGCGATTGCTGGCCTGCTGAATTTCTTCCTCGGTGACGCGTAGCGCGCCGACCTCGGTTTTATCAAACTTCGCGCTGTATTCTCGCAGTGCCTGGTCGCCGTTGTTTTTGACGTTTTCAAGGATCTCGGCCACCGTGCGGCTGATGCTGTCAGAGGCGGAAATCGCCGGACGCATCAGCAGCTCTCGTTGCTGCTCGGGGCTACAGCTATTCCAGTCAATCAGGGTATTGAAGCTCATGGCTATCACTCCATCATCTTCTCAATTGGCAGCACCAGAATTGAGCTGGCACCGAGCGCTTTCAGTTTTTCCATCGTTTCCCAGAACAGGGTTTCGCTGCTGACCATGTGCATGGCAACGCGCTGCTGATCACCGGCCAGTGGCAGAATGGTTGGGCGCTCAGCGCCAGGCAGCAGAGCGATAACTTCATCCAGACGCTCGCTCGGCGCGTGCATCATGATGTATTTCGATTCACGAGCCTGAATAACGCCCTGAATACGGGTCAGCAATTTGTCGATTAGCTGTTGCTTGGCGTCGGCCATTTCGCCATCACGCTGAATCAGGCAGGCTTTAGAGCGGTAAATGACTTCCACTTCACGCAGACCGTTGGCCTCAAGCGTCGCGCCGGTTGACACCAGATCGCAAATCGCATCAGCCAGGCCTGCGCGGGGGGCGACTTCGACTGAACCGTTTAGCAGACAGGATTTAAACGACACCCCTTTTTGATCGAGATAACGTTTGAGCAGGTGTGGGTAAGAGGTCGCGATACGTTTACCGTTCAGCGCAGCTGGGCCATCCCAGGCTTCATCAACCGGGGTTGCCAGCGAAAGACGGCAGCCGCCGAAGTCCAGACGACGCAGGGTAAAATAGCGAGGATCTTCACCTTGTGCCCGGCGGTTGAGCAATTCCTCTTCGAGAACGTTTTCCCCGATGATGCCGAGGTCAACAACGCCATCCATCACCAGACCCGGGATATCGTCATCACGTACGCGCAGAATATCAATCGGCATGTTCTCCGCCATCGCAATCAGGCGCTGGGTGTGAAGATTAATTTTAATGCCGCAACGGGCCAGTAATTCGCGTGAATCATCGCTTAAGCGGCCAGATTTCTGCATAGCTATGCGTAAACGGGTGTTGTCTAACATTCTTTATTCCTCGTTATCCTGTCTGAATCAGTTGGGTCACGCACAAAAAAGCCCCGGAAGAAATCTTCCGGGGCTTTCTCATACGCTCATGCACCGCTGGAAGATTTAAATGTCTCCCAGCACACATCGCCTGAAAGACTAGTCAGGATGATGGTGATGATGGTGTTTAAATTGAGCGCGTGTCATAAATTTTCTCGATGAATGTTTATTCATTTGATGTCTTTTAACCTAAACCACTTTAGCTACGGAAAGCAAGGGCTTTTTTTTGATCATTAATTCATTTCATATTGATACTATGAATTGTCAGTCGTCGTGGGCTAGCGTAGCCTTGCGTTATAGGCCAAAAGTCAGGAGAGAAGGCATGAAAAAGGTCGCAATTGTCGGTTTAGGTTGGTTAGGCATGCCGTTAGCCATGTCGCTGGCGGCGAGAGGCTGGCAGGTTACCGGCAGCAAAACCACATTAGATGGGGTGGAGGCGGCCCGCATGAGCGGTATCGAGAGCTATTTGCTGCGCCTTGAGCCTGAACTGGTCTGCGAGGCAGACGATCTCGACGCACTGATGGACGTTGATGCGCTGGTGATTACGCTGCCTGCGCGTCGTAGCGGTCCTGGCGAGGCCTTTTACCTTCAGGCTATGCAGGAGCTGGTCGACAGTGCGCTGGCGTACCGTATCCCGAGGATTATTTTTACCAGTTCGACATCGGTCTATGGCGATGTGCAGGGTACCGTGAAAGAAGGGACGTCGCGTAACCCGGTCACGGCGAGCGGTCGTGTTCTGAAAGAACTTGAAGACTGGCTGCACAATTTACCTGGCACGTCGGTGGATATCTTGCGCCTGGCCGGGCTTGTCGGCCCGGGGAGACATCCCGGTCGTTTTTTTGCTGGCAAGACTGCGCCAGATGGGCACCATGGGGTCAATCTGGTGCATCTGGATGATGTGGTTTCTGCTATCACATTACTGCTGCAAGCGCCTAAAGGGGGACACATCTATAATATATGTGCGCCTATGCATCCGGCGCGTAACGTGTTCTATCCGCAGATGGCTCGTCAGTTGGGGATGGAGCCGCCGGAATTTCGCGGCAGTGAGGATAACGGTAAAGGTAAAGTCATTGATGGCAACCGGATTTGTAATGAGCTTGGGTTTGAGTACCAGTATCCCGACCCGCTGGTGATGCCGATGGAGTGACAGACCAGCAGAGTGCCGCTGATACCGCAAGGGGGCGAGTATGAAACCACTGCTGGACGTTCTTATCATCCTCGATGCGTTAGAAAAAGAGGGCAGCTTCGCAGCGGCGTCGGCAAAATTGTTCAAGACGCCGTCAGCGCTTAGCTATACCGTACATAAGCTGGAAAGTGATCTTAATATTCAACTACTCGATCGCAGCGGACATCGGGCCAGGTTCACCCGCACAGGGCAGATGCTACTGGAAAAGGGACGGGAGGTGTTGCACACCGTCCGTGAACTTGAAAAGCAGGCGATTAAACTGCACGAAGGTTGGGAGAATGAACTGGTCATTGGCGTAGATGATACGTTTCCCTTTTCACTTCTGGCCCCGCTCATCGAATCTTTCTATCAACACCACAGTGTGACGCGCCTGAAATTTATCAACGGCGTGCTGGGTGGCTCATGGGAAGCCCTCACACAGGGACGGGCGGATATTATTGTCGGTGCCATGCATGAACCGCCTTCCGCGAGCGAGTTTGGTTTTGCGCGACTAGGGATTCTGGAACAGGTGTTCGTGGTTGCGCCGCATCATCCGCTGGCGCAGGAGCAGGAGCCGTTAAATCGTCGCACCATTCGGCGTTTTCGCGCCATTGTGGTGGGCGACAATACGCAACATGCCAACGCCTCGGGCTCGCAGGTGCTGGACGATCAGGAAGCCATTACCGTTTTTGACTTTAAAACCAAGCTGGAACTGCAAATCAGCGGCCTGGGATGTGGCTATATTCCGCGCTATCTGGCGCAGCGTTTTTTGGAGAGTGGCGCGCTGATTGAGAAAAAAGTGGTCGCGCAAAATATCTTTGAGCCCGTGTGGATCGGTTGGAATGAACAGACCGCCGGGTTGGCTAGTGCCTGGTGGCGGGATGAGATTTTAGCAAATAGTGCGATCGCTGGGGTGTACGTTAAAGCGCCTGCTGATAAATCAAGCGGTTAAGAAAAAATATTCTTTTGTAGTGGCTTCAATCTCTTGTTATTTCTCTCCAAATTAGTGCAAAATACGCCGCTTGCAAAAAATGACATTAACCGACGTTTTCATACGCGTCGGTTATTTTTTTGCATCAAACCAATCATTCATAAAAGAGGCCGGGCTTCGTACCGGATAGATACTTACTTAAAAATCGACAGTTGTTGTCGCTGAGGATTAACAAAAAATGGGGCAATTTTTTGCTTACGCGACGGTTTTCGCCGTAATGGGGGATAACCATGTCGCATAACGCTACTCCAAACACCTCTCGCGTGGAATTACGTAAAACGCTTACGCTGGTTCCGGTTGTCATGATGGGCCTTGCCTATATGCAGCCGATGACGCTGTTCGATACATTCGGTATCGTATCAGGAATGACCGATGGTCACGTCCCGACAGCTTACGCCTTTGCACTGATAGCCATCCTCTTTACCGCTCTGAGCTACGGTAAACTGGTGCGTCGCTATCCGTCTGCAGGCTCTGCCTACACTTACGCCCAGAAATCCATTAGCCCGACCGTTGGCTTTATGGTGGGATGGTCATCACTGCTGGACTACCTGTTCGCACCGATGATCAACATTCTGTTGGCGAAAATCTATTTTGAAGCTCTGGTGCCGTCGATACCGTCATGGATATTCGTGGTGGCGCTGGTGGCCTTTATGACCGCCTTTAACCTGCGCAGCCTTAAATCCGTTGCTAATTTCAACACCGTCATCGTGTTGTTGCAGGTGGTGCTAATTGCGGTGATCCTCGGCATGGTCATTTATGGCGTGTTCGAAGGTGAAGGTGCTGGTACGCTGGCGAGCAGCCGTCCGTTCTGGTCAGGTGATGCGCATGTGATCCCGATGATCACGGGTGCGACTATTCTGTGCTTCTCGTTCACCGGTTTTGACGGTATCAGCAACCTGTCAGAAGAAACCAAAGACGCTGAACGCGTGATCCCGCGTGCGATTTTCCTGACCGCGCTGATTGGTGGCCTGATCTTTATCGTCTCCACTTATCTGTTGCAGCTGTACTTCCCGGACATCTCGCGCTTCAAGGATCCAGACGCTTCGCAGCCGGAAATCATGCTGTACGTTGCTGGTAAGTTCTTCCAGGTTGGTGCGCTGATTTTCTCTACCATTACCGTACTGGCGTCCGGTATGGCGGCACATGCAGGCGTAGCGCGTCTGATGTACGTGATGGGGCGTGACGGTGTATTCCCGAAAAGTTTCTTCGGTTACGTACACCCGAAATGGCGTACTCCGTCCATGAACATCATTCTGGTTGGTGCGATTGCTCTGTTGGCAATCAACTTCGACCTGGTGATGGCGACTGCGCTGATTAACTTTGGTGCGTTGGTGGCGTTTACCTTCGTTAACCTGTCGGTGATCTCCCAGTTCTGGATCCGTGAGAAGCGTAACAAGACGCTGAAAGACCACTTCCAGTATCTGTTCCTGCCAATGTGCGGTGCGCTGACCGTTGGCGCGCTGTGGGTAAACCTGGAAGAGAGTTCAATGGTTCTGGGCCTGATTTGGGCCGCTATTGGTCTGATCTATCTGGCCTGCGTGACCAAAAGCTTCCGCAACCCGGTACCGCAGTACGACGAAGATATCGCGTAATCACGGCGTTTATCTGAAAAAAAACGGAGACATGTTCTCCGTTTTTTTATACGTGGGATTTACACAATCTCTTGCGCATACTGCCAGAGTGATTTCAGTAGCATCAGTTTTTCTTTGTTATCGGCATATTGCTGGCTCAGCAACTGCAATTCATTGGCGTAATTTTGTAAAAACTCCGGCGTGAACACCTGACGACGATGGTCCAGCCAGCGCTGCTGCTCGGCTTCATCCAGTGTTCCGGGGAAGTTACGGGCACGGTAGTTAAACAGCAACTTTTCAATGCGTTTATCGACAAAAGAGATATCCAGAGCCGGTAAATTACGCGGTTCTGTTTCCAGAACGATTTTCATCGCTGCGCGGTCGGCATCGCTGAAAAAACCGTTATACAGCTGGGCGTCTACGTTATCGGATGGCGCAAAGGGTTCCGCCTCGGCAAAGATAGCCACTACTTTGTCGCGTACCTGCGGGTTTTCGCGCAGAACTTTGAGATTATCAAGACAATGCTGGCGGTTAATGCCCAGTCGATCGGCATCTTCCGGGCGCAGCGTATTCGCCTGGGCCAGTACTGGGCACTTGTTGATGTGCACCAGTTTAACCGGTACGGCTGGGTTATCACCCAGATCTGCCTTCGCCGTGTAGAGCCGTTCACGCAGCGCGTCGCTGTCCAGGTCAAGTAGCGGTGAAATATCACCGGCCAGGTCAACCATAATCACCGCGTTGCGATTCTCCGGGTGCCAGGCCAATGGCGCTACCCAACTGGTATTGCCGCGCCACGCGCCGAACATTCCTGAAACATGAACCAGCGGCTTCATTTGCGGGACATCAATCAGTGCGGCCAGCTTGTGCTTATTGCGATGGCTGAAGAGATATTCAAACAAACGCGGCTGACGTGATTTAACTAATTGCGCCATTGCAATCGTGGCATACACGTCCGCCATCGCATCGTGAGCATTCGCATGCTCGATACCATTAGCTTTGGTCAAATGCTCCAGGCGAAAGCTGGGTAAGCCATCGTCGTTTTCCGGCCAGTTAATGCCTTCAGGACGCAGGGCATAGCAGGCGCGCATCACGTCCAGGAGATCCCAGCGCGAATTGTCGTTCTGCCAGCTCCAGGCATAGGGATCGTAGAAATTGCGATACAGGATGTTACGCGTCACCTCATCGTCGAAGCGCACGTTGTTATAGCCGAGAATACAAGTTTTCGGCACGGTGAACAGAGTGTGGATGCGCGCTGCAAAAGCGGCTTCATTCTCTCCCTTTTCCCGTGCTTCCTGCGGCGTAATGCCGGTAATCAACACCGCCTCAGGCTGCGGCAGATAGTCGTCTGCGGGTTTGCAATAAAAGACTTCAGGTTCGCCGATAATGTTGAAATCGCTATCTGTGCGGATAGCCGCAAATTGCGCGGGTCTGTCCAGTGCCGGATGAGTACCAAAGGTCTCGTAATCGTGGAAGAGAAAAGTCGGGTGCTGCTTGCCGTCATTCATTGTTTGGTTATGTCCGGGATCAATTTAGCGCTCATCTAAGAATACCAAAAAAGAGCAAGGTAATCAGCAATGCGATTATCGATGCTGAATGGTGTACGCAATAAAATTGAGGTGAACAGGATTTTTATAAAATTGATTAATAAGTTTTGCACTATTAAAGGAAATTACTGGAATAAATTTTCTTAAAGTTACTAGCTGCTAAATAATATAAATGAGAACCGTTATTGTTATTTTTCGATGGTTTGTTGGATTCTGGGGATTTTAAAATTCTTTTGTAAACAAGGGGTTTTATTTTGTCCGATTAGCTGACCAACATTGTAATAAAATGTGAGTGAGGTTAAAAATTAATAATTTAAACGCCATATAATCATTGGATATATCTAATAACAGGAGGTTATATGAGCATTAGTCGGCGTAATTTTTTGCGAGGAGTAGGTATAGGTTGCTCTGCCTGCGCGATAGGAAGTTTTCCGCCAGGCGCACTGGCGCGAAATTCTCCGGAGCGCATTAAGGGGAAAACATCCCTGACGCCAAGTTTGTGTGAAATGTGTTCTTATCGTTGCCCGATACAGGCACAGGTGATTAATAACAAAACGGTTTTTATTCAAGGGAATCCTAATGCGCCTCAACAAGGCACGCGTGTCTGCGCGCGCGGAGGCAGCGGCGTTAGCCTGGTCAACGACCCGCACCGTATTGTTAAACCCATGAAACGCACAGGACCTCGCGGGAGCGGAGAATGGCAGGTTATTAGCTGGCAACAGGCTTACAAAGAAATTGCCGAAAAAATGACGGCAATAAAAACACAGCATGGTCCTCAGGGCGTCGTGTTTTCTTCTAAATCCGGTTCGCTTTCAGGGCATTTATTTCACCTGGCGACGGCTTTCGGATCGCCAAATACCTTTACGCACGCGTCGACATGCCCGGCCGGGAAATCGATTGCCGCCAAAGTGATGATGGGCGGCGATTTGGCCATGGATATCGCCAATACTCGTTATATGGTCTCTTTTGGTCACAACCTCTATGAAGGGATTGAGGTTGCCGAAACGCATGAATTGATGGCCGCGCAGGAAAAGGGCGCAAAAATGGTCAGCTTCGATCCCCGACTGTCCGTCTTCTCCAGCAAGGCGGATGAATGGCATGCGCTCAAACCGGGCGGCGACTTGCCGGTGCTGATGGCCATGTGTCACGTCATGATCAATGAAAAACTGTATGACGCGGACTTCGTTACGCGCTACACCACAGGGTTTGACCAACTGGCAGAAGCAGTACAAGAGACCACGCCGGAATGGGCGCAAAAGCAAGCTGATGTTCCTGCTGATGTCATTGTTCGGGTCACCCGGGAAATGGTTGCCTGCGCGCCGCATGCTATCGTTAGTCCGGGCCATCGTGCGACGTTTTCACAAGAAGAAATTGATATGCGACGTATGATTTTCAGCCTTAATGCGTTGCTGGGAAATGTTGAGCGTGAGGGGGGCTTGTACCAGAAAAAAGCCGCGGCGACCTACAATAAACTTGCCGGTGAGAAGGTTGCTCCAGTGCTGGCAAAACCCGATGCCAAATTACCCAAACCCACGGCCCAGCGCATCGATCTGGTTGCTCCGCAATTCAAGTACATCGCGGCGGGCGGTGGCGTGGTGCAAAGCATTATCGACGCCGTGTTAAACCAGACTCCTTATCCGGTGAAAGGCTGGATCATGTCCCGCCATAATCCTTTCCAGACCGTGACCTGCCGACCTGATCTGGTCAAAACCGTTGAACAACTCGATCTGGTGGTAAGCTGCGATGTCTATTTAAGCGAAAGCGCGGCATATGCTGACTATCTGTTACCCGAATGCACCTACCTTGAACGCGATGAAGAAATCTCTGACATGTCGGGCCTGAATCCAGCGTATGCCCTGCGTCAGCAGGTTGTAGAGCCTATAGGTGATGCGCGTCCGAGTTGGCAAATCTGGAAAGAACTGGCTGTGCAATTAGGCCTTGGGCAGTTCTACCCCTGGCAGGACATGCAGACACGGCAGTTGTACCAACTTAATGGCGATCATGCGCTGTCTGCTGAACTGCGTGAGAAAGGATATCGGGAGTGGGGTGTTCCGCTGCTGCTACGTGAACCTGAAGCGGTGCGTCAGTTTGTGGCGCGTTATCCGGGGGCGGTGGCGGTTGACAGCGACGGGACCTATGGTGAGCAACTGCGCTTTAAATCCCCATCTGGCAAAATTGAACTCTACTCTGAAGAGCTGGAAGCGCTTCTGCCTGGCTACGGCATTCCGCGAGCCCGCGATTTTGCGCTCAAAGGCGACAATGAACTCTATTTCATTCAGGGGAAAGTGGCGGTTCACACCAACGGCGCGACGCAATATGTGCCACTGCTTAGCGAGTTGATGTGGGACAACGCAGTGTGGATCCACCCGCAAACAGCTCGTGAAAAAGGCATTAAAAGCGGTGATGAGATTTGGCTGGAGAATGCGACCGGTAAAGAAAAAGGTAAAGCGCTGGTCACCGCCGGAATTCGGCCCGATACGCTGTTTGTTTATATGGGATTTGGCGCCAAGGCGGGAGCCAAAACAGCGGCGACGACGCACGGTATACACTGCGGTAATTTGCTGCCACATGTTACCAGTCCGGTTTCCGGTACGGTGGTGCACACCGCTGGCGTTACGCTTCGTCGGGCATGAGAAAGGAGAACATCATGAATCAAGCAACAAACCCTTATGTCATGCTGCATGACGAGAAACGCTGTATTGGTTGTCAGGCGTGTACGGTCGCCTGCAAAGTACTCAATGACGTACCGGAAGGATATAGCCGCTTACAGGTGCAGATCCGTTCACCCGAACATGAACCTGAGGTCCTGTCCCACTTCCAGTTTGTTCGTGTTTCTTGCCAGCATTGTGAAGATGCTCCGTGCGTCAGCGTCTGTCCGACCGGAGCTTCATTTCGTGATGAAAATGGCATAGTGCAAGTGGATAAGTCTCGCTGTATTGGCTGCGACTACTGTGTTGCCGCTTGTCCGTTCCATGTTCGTTACCTTAACCCGCAAACAGGGATTGCCGACAAATGTAACTTCTGCGCAGATACTCGCCTGGAAAGTGGTCAGTCACCTGCCTGCGTTTCTGTTTGTCCGACGGATGCGCTGAAGTTTGGCCGTCGCGATGACCCGGAAATTCAGCACTGGATAAATCAAAAAGAGGTTTATCGCCAGCAGGATACGCGTAGTGGCCCGGTAAGTGTCTATCGGCGTAAAGAGATTCATCAGGAGGGTAATGTATGAATTCTATCTGGGGAGCAGAGCTTCACTATACGCCGGACTACTGGCCGCTGTGGCTTATTTACGCAGGCGTAGTTATTGTGTTGATGATTGCAGGTCTGGTCACGCACGCGCTGTTACGTCGAATGTTGGCACCCAAAACGGCAACTGGGGAAGAACATCGGGACTATCTCTATTCGCTGGCGGTCCGCCGTTGGCACTGGGGCAACGCGCTGCTCTTTATCCTGCTTCTGCTGAGCGGTATGTTTGGCCACTTCTCTGTCGGACCGGTGGCATTGATGGTGCAGGTACATACCTGGTGTGGCTTTGCATTGCTGGCATTCTGGATTGGCTTTGTGTTAATAAACGCAACCAGCGGCAACGGTTGTCATTATCGCGTGAAGTTTAACGGGTTGATATCACGCTGCCTGCTGCAAACACGTTTTTATCTGTATGGCATCATGAAAGGTGAACCGCATCCGTTTGCCGCAACGGCAGAGGATAAATTCAACCCGCTGCAGCAGTTGGCCTACCTGGCCATCATGTACGCGTTGGTTCCGCTGCTGATTATTACCGGGTTGTTATGCCTCTACCCGCAGGTGATCGGGGCGGGGCCGGTGATGCTGGTGCTGCATATGGCGTTAGCAATTGTGGGCTTATTGTTCATCTGCGCGCATATTTATCTGTGTACGTTGGGTGACACGCCAGGGCAAATTTTCCGCAGTATGATCGATGGCTATCATCGTCATCGCAGTCATCACGCAGAGACCGCGCCGCGTAAAGGCTCGTTCTAACTGATATATATCTCTGAAATCCTTTCCTGATAGCAAGAAAATGTGCCTTATGTCACATTTTCTTGCAATTTATCCAAGTTTGTTCGACAGAACTTCCGTAAAAAGAACGGCTATTTTTCCATTTCCTGAGGACATGCTGTTGAAACGCCGTTTGTTTGTTGCCGCTTCACTCTTTGCGATGAGTTTTTCGCCCGCGTACGCGACCGGGGTCGTGAGCTTTTCACCACAGCCTCCTGCAATTAATGCCGGAGCGTGGGTATTAATGGATTACACCACGGGCCAAATTCTGACAGCCGGTAATGAACACCAGCAGCGAAATCCTGCCAGTCTGACTAAGCTGATGACCGGCTATGTTGTTGATCGCGCCATCGACAGCAAGCGTATTAGTCCGACAGATATTGTGACCGTCGGGCGCGATGCCTGGGCAAAGGATAATCCGGTATTTGTGGGTTCATCTTTGATGTTCCTGAAGGCAGGGGATCGCGTTTCGGTACGCGACCTTAGCCGGGGGTTAATTGTAGATTCTGGAAATGATGCCTGTGTAGCACTGGCGGATTACATCGCCGGGGGACAGCCACAGTTTGTCGCGATGATGAACAACTATGCGCAAAAGCTTAACCTGCAGGACACCCATTTTGAAACGGTACATGGTCTGGATGCACCGGGTCAGCATAGCTCGGCGTACGACCTGGCCGTGCTGTCACGCGCCATCATCCACGGGGAACCAGATTTCTACCATATGTACAGTGAGAAAAGCCTTACCTGGAATGGAATCACGCAGCAAAACCGTAACGGCTTGTTGTGGGATAAAACCATGAACGTTGATGGACTGAAGACAGGGCATACGTCCGGCGCCGGATTTAATCTGATTGCTTCCGCCGTTGATGGGCAGCGCCGCTTGATTGCAGTAGTGATGGGCGCGGAAAGTGCAAAAGGGCGCGAAGACCAGGCGCGTAAACTGCTGCAATGGGGGCAACACAACTTCGATACGGTACAGGTATTACGCAGTGGTAAGCAGGTTGGTACTGAGCGGATCTGGTATGGCGATAAAGAAAAAATCAGCCTTGGTACCGAGCAGGATTTCTGGATGGCCCTACCCAAAGCAGAAGTCCCTAATATCAAAGCAAAATATGTTCTTGATAAGAAAGAACTGGTCGCTCCAATCGCTGCGCATCAACGTGTGGGTGAAATTGAACTCTACGATCGGGATAAGCTGGTGGCGCATTGGCCTCTGGTGACGCTGGAGTCCGTTAACGAAGGCGGCGTTTTCTCGCGTCTGAGCGATTATTTCCATCATAAGGCGTAGTTTTTCCTGATGCGTCAGACTGGCAAGAGTGCGAATCTGCTCACATAATAATCACTATTTGCTTGTGGCCGACATACCTAAAAAATATACTGTATATAAACACAGTGTAACGGTGGAGGTTGTATGGAGTACGAGATAAAGCAGGTCGAAAAACGCATGATTGCCGGTTTTCATATGGTTGGACCGTGGGAACAAACAGTTAAACAAGGCTTTGAGCAGTTAATGAAGTGGGTCGACGGTAAACAGATTGTTCCGTTGGAGTGGATTGCCGTGTATTACGACAACCCTGATGTTGTTCCAGCTGAAAAACTGCGCTGCGATACCGTCGTTTCTGTACCTGAAGGTTTTGTAATTCCAGAAAACAGCGAAGGCGTGATCCTCACCGAACTGGCTGGGGGCGACTACGCTGTTGCCGTAGAGCGCGTCCAAAATCACGATTTTGCGACGCCGTGGTACCAGTTCTTTGAGCGTTTAATGCAGGATACGACTTATTCGATAGCCGCTAAACCTTGTTTTGAAGTTTATTTGAACAATGGTGTGGAGGACGGTTACTGGGATATTGAAATGTACGTCCCAGTCCAGTCGAAATAGCTGTATTTAGTGTAAATCAGGATGATGTTATTACTAAAAAAAGAGGTACAATTCGCTTCTTTGCTATTCCCTGACGGAGTGCATGAGTGCGTGCAGATAAGTCACTGAGTCCTTTTGAAATTCGTTTGTATCGTCATTATCGTGTGGTGCACGGTATTCGCATTGCGTTGGCGTTTCTCCTTACTTTTCTGTTGGTTCGCCTGTTGAACATTCCTGAAGGTACATGGCCTCTGATCACGCTGGTGGTGATTATGGGGCCAATTTCTTTTTGGGGTAACGTCGTTCCCAGGGCTTTTGAGCGTATAGGCGGAACGATCCTCGGGTCGGTGCTTGGGTTGGTGGCTCTGCGTCTGGAACTCTTCTCGCTTCCGCTTATGTTGATATGGTGCGCGGTGGCGATGTTTCTCTGCGGCTGGCTGGCACTGGGTAAAAGGCCGTATCAGGCGCTGCTGATTGGCATAACGCTTGCTGTCGTAGTAGGCGCGCCCGCCGGGGATATGAATACGGCGTTATGGCGCGGTGGCGACGTGATTCTGGGATCGTTTCTGGCGATGCTGTTTACCGGTATCTGGCCGCAAAGGGCATTTATCCACTGGCGTATCCAACTGGCACATTGTGTAACGGGGTACAATCGGGTGTATCAGGCCGCGCTCTCCCCTAATCTGCTTGAGCAGCCAAGGCTGGAGAAGCATTTACAGCAGCTATTGACCGACGTGGTCAAAATGCGTGGGCTCATCGTTCCTGCCAGTAAAGAAACCCGCATTCAAAAATCCATCTTTGAGGCTATTCAGACCGTTAATCGCAACCTCGTTTGCATGCTTGAGTTGCAAATCAATGCGCTTTGGGCCAGTCGAACCAGCCACTTTGTCATGTTAAACGCGCATACTCTGCGAGAAACTCAGCTCAGGACGCAACAGGCGCTACTGACGATAACTCACGCTTTGTATGAAGGTAATCCGCAACCGGTGCTTGCTAACACAGAAAAACTCAGTGACACCGTGGCTGAACTGCGCCAGCTGATTGCCGAGCATAAAGGCGATAATGTCGCAGAAACGCCCATCCACGGCTACGTTTGGTTGAACATGGAAATGGCGCGACAACTGGAGTTACTCTCTCATTTAATTTGCCGCGCGTTGCGCAAATAAAGAGCAGATGAGGGGATCGGTTCTACTGCTGCTTCGATTCAGCAAAGATAAGAGGTATGATACTGAAAAGGCTAAAACCATTGGTAACTGTAATGGCGTTACCCTCGATAATTCAGGTTTCAACCAGGCATTGTCGATGCAGATGCAACTTGAAGTATGGCGGGCATGAAAGTAATGTTGACCCACTTTAGCCGTTGTTTTAACGAATCCGAATCTCACATTATCAGGGGTGTAAAAATGGAAACTACCAAGCCTTCTTTCCAGGACGTGCTGGAATTTGTTCGTCTGTTCCGTCGTAAAAACAAACTGCAACGTGAAATCCAGGACGTTGAGAAAAAGATCCGTGACAACCAGAAACGCGTCCTGCTGTTGGACAACCTGAGCGACTACATCAAGCCTGGTATGAGCGTGGAAGCTATTCAGGGCATTATCGCCAGTATGAAAAGCGATTATGAAGATCGTGTTGATGACTACATCATCAAAAATGCCGAGATCTCTAAAGAGCGTCGCGATATCTCTAAAAAGCTGAAAGCTATGGGTGAAGTGAAAAACACCGAAGCGAAAGCCGAGTAACGATTTTAAGCTTGTCCGGGTCGCTGCGGTGCGGCGACCCTTATTGCAGTTCGACCCCGCCAGTTACCATTCGCAACAAATGCTGTTGCGGCCAGTGAACCGTTAGCTTTTTCTGCGCCAGCATCCACTTAATGTAATCCACGTCATGGCGCGTTCTGTCCAGCATCAGCCCGACCACACTGCCGCTGTGCGCGACGTTGACACCGTATAAATCACATTCTTCAACCAGCGCTAATAGTGAATCAAAATCCGGTTTCGGCAACAGCAACTGGCTGGCGATTGCGCTAAGGGTAGCGGCTTCACCCAACCGGTAAGGATTTTGACTGACACAGGCTTCCTGTACTTTATCCCATGCCCGCCTGAGGGCCGCTGCTCCCGCCTGCAAGCCGGAATGCCGCGGAATACGGTGATAATCCGCGGTACGTAATGTTTCCGGACTTTCGAGAACCAGCAGATCAAGCTGAGGCTGTGATTCACAGCCAATTTGCGTGGAAGCGTCGTTATGGTCGAAAAGGGTTAGCTTACGAAAAACGGTGCTGTCGGTTGGCTCCAGCGAAACGCACAGCTGCGCCAGTGTCTGTTCGTCTAGCTGATGGCCCAGATAATGCGCCGTGGCGATAGCCGTGGCGGCAATATCCGCAGTACTGCTGGCCATCCCTTTAGCGACAGGAATGGTTGACTGAACATCAATACGGATATCCTGACTCATATGCGCCGGGTATTGCCAGTACTGCAACAACCTGTCAACCATCGCCCGGGAAAGTGGGCGTTCATCTGTCAGCGGTGAACCTGAACTGACCTCAACGGTGCTATACCATTCGACCGGGCAGGAGACCAGTTTCTCACTGCCCAGAATCCAGCCCTGGATTAGTTCTCCGCACGATGCGGGACATTGCGCAACAGCCACGTCTTCACCTTTATGATCGGTAATCCTCGGCGCATAGTGTCATGGCGATCGTGCTATTACCATGATTTGCCGCAATTTGCCGCGCCGCAATATTAAGCGGGAATGCCCAAGGTCACAGTTTCTGAAATCGCTAAACGCATCACGTCTTGCGCTATCATCAGCTCTTCGTTGGTATTAATTACCGCCACTTTAACCAGCGCATTTTCCGTTTGAATAAAGGTGGCGTTACGCTGATTTTTTTCTTCGTCAACGGCCAGACCTAAGAAATTCAGGTTGTGACAAATTGCAGCGCGCGCCCGCGCTGAGTTCTCGCCAATTCCTCCGGTGAACACCAACGCATCCAGCCCGCCCATCTGCATAATATAGCTGCCGATAGTGGCGCGAATCCGCTCGGCAAAAAGTGTTAACGCCAGTGCTGCCTGGTGATTGCCCGTATCTGCGGCATGTTCAACGTCACGGTAGTCGGGTGAAACACCAGAAACGCCGAGCAATCCAGACTCATTGTTAAGCAATTGGTTGAGCTGCTGCGGTGTTTTACCTTCACGCAGGGCAATCCACGGCAAAATGGATGGATCAATATCACCACTTCGCGTGCCCATCATGACACCAGACTGCGGCGTAAAGCCCATTGAGGTATTAACCGATTGCCCGCCTTTAATAGCGCAGATGCTGCTGCCGTTGCCAAGATGACAACAAACAACGCGCAGGGCGCTGAGCGGTACCCCCAGCTTTTCAGCAAGCTGAGCGCTGACGTATTTGTGACTGGTACCATGAAAACCATAACGTCGAATACCCAACTCAGCGTAGTAGCGCCAGGGCAGGGGATAGATGAAAGAGGGTTCATCAAGAGTCTGATGAAAAGCGGTGTCAAAAACGGCAACGGCCGGTGTGTTTGGCAGTAGCTGGCGAAATACTGCAATCCCCAACGCATTCACCGGATTATGCAGTGGTGCCAGTTCCGCAAGGCGTTCGATTTCCTTCAGCGTTTCATCGGTTACCCGCGCCGAATCTTTAAAAGATTCCCCGCCGTGCGCAACGCGATGACCAACGCCGTCGATCTCATCGAGGCTGCTGATTATATTGTGGCTGATAAGGTTTTCCAGTAGCAGCATTACAGCTTCACGATGATCGGCAACGGGCAATGTCTCCTGCCATTTTTGCGCTGGTGTTTTTAAGGTGATCTGCGCATCTGACATCCCAATTCGCTCAATAAGCCCCTGGCAGATCATTTCACCCTGCGGCATCGCCAGTAACTGAAACTTAAGTGAGGAGCTGCCCGCGTTAATGGCCATTATTTTGTGAGACATGACGGTTCCTTTGCATTCAGAAAAATGAACATCTCATTGACCCCGGTGTTCTCCAGTGCGCTGGTGACGAAAACTTTTTGCGCGCCAGCCTGAACTAGCCAACTCTCCACGAGAGAAATACGCTGTGGGCTGGCTAAATCGGCTTTGGTGACGAGGCCGATAACGGGTCGGTTCATTGGCCCCGTAAAACCTGGAGAAAAAGGTGACCACGGCGCGTCAGCATTGAGAACAAGCGCGATGATGTCTGCTTCACAGGCGCTGGCCAGCAGCGCGCTATACAGGCAGCGGTTTTCGAGATATTCACCTGGTGTGTCTATTGTTGTGGGTGACCAGACTATGGCCTGGGTCTTCTGATAGTGAAGCACCTCTCCCCGCATGCACTGCGTGAGTGATGTTTTACCGCATTGACTGGGACCAATTAGCATTATGCGTTTCATGAGTTACGTCCGGGTGATGGGACACGCGGTAAAACGCATCATTTCACCCAGCGTGCGGGTTACCTGTTTCAGCGCATACTCAACGGCGGAAACATCGCCCGTCAGTACCACTGCGCCAGTAAAACGGTCGAGAAAACCAATCTCTACCGCCCCGGACTTTGTGGCGATATCACAGGCGATAATGGAGGCTTCGCTAGGGGTAATCGTCAGAATACCGATGGCGGAGACTGAATCCTGTAGTCCCAGTTTCTTGAACAAATCCTTACCAGGATTGGCGATGAGATGCGCCAACGTGACCTGCTTGCCAGGAACATATTCCTGAATCATACGATCCGTGGTGGGTTGTCTTTCCATTATCCTTCCACCATTTGTCGCCACATGCTTTCATGTGGGCGAGGGATGACCGAGCGGTAAACCAGCAGACCTTTTTCACCCGCGCTTTCACTGGCAACCGTCACTGCGTTATTCACATCAGACACGTCGCCTGCGACAACCATGTAGCACTTGCCGCCAATACCAAATGCCATATGAACACGTACCAGCGTGACGTTGGAGGCTTTAACCGCACGGTCGGCGGCGCAGATGCAGGCCGCAACGCTCCATGTTTCAACAATGCCTACGGCCTGGCGCTTATCCACGCTGTTTAATCCACTAATCGCAGGAAGTACGCTGGCGTGAATGTTAGGCAGTACCAGACTGTCAACGAGCATATCACCAGCAAGAGAAGTGCCAGTGGCTATCGCCTGCTGAACTGCACCTACGTCACCCCCGAGCATGAGCAGAAATTTTCCCGGACAGATGGTTTTGCTTACCAGCAAATTCACATTCGCGCTTTTTAACATGGCATCACCAGCTTCCATTCCTTTGGCAATGCTGGTGAGTTCTAAAATCCCTATAGCCTGAGACATGATTAACCTCTTATGACCGTGATGGATTGTTCAGTAATTTCGCTGACAATACCGTCAATACTGGCGTGGACAGGCGCGCCTAATGCACCGGACGGCACATCGGCCACGCATTGACCGCGAACAACGCGTTCGCCTTGCTGTACACATGGAATGGCGCTGGCACCAATATGCTGGCGCAGCAACAGCGTCGTTTTATCTGTGGGAAAATCAGTTTCAGCCAGTGGTGCATCCTGATACCAGTCGCTAAGGCCCAACTTAGCCACAAGGCGTTTAACCGGGATCAGCCGGTACTTCGCCATTTCATCCTCAGGATTTAGCGGTCCTTCATAACGATGGTTGAGCGCCCGTAGCTCGCGTTTAAGCATGCGGTTGATTCGCATCGGCGAAATTCCAACCGGACAGGCGACGCTTTCACATACATTGCATTCTGAGCAGGTCAGCGCCGTGAGCAGCAACTGCGGTGTGGCTGCCTGCTGATAATTAACCGCGCGAACCAGCAGGTGAGGTGACAACTCATGGCCAATCAAGTGCCTTGGGCACAAATCCGTACACAAACGGCACTGTTCGCAAACGGTTTTTGCGACGGAAAGCACGGTACGTTCATCCTGCATCCGCCGCTGAATCAACGCATGAGATTTTGGCAAAACCAGCAGGCCCCCGGTGGTCTTGCTGACAGGGGTATCCAGAGAGGTAATCAGGCCGCCCATCATCGGACCACCGTTAATAAAGCCGGGGTCGTCGACGGTTGAACCACCGGCCAGTGCCAGAACGTCACGTAAAGACATGCCGACTGGGACGGTGAGAGTGATTGGTCTGGCGACCGCGCCGTTAACGGTCAGAGTACGACGGGTAACGGGGTATTGCTGCTCCACCGCTCTGGCGATGTTGAGCACGGTCTGGACGTTATTGACCACCACGCCGACGCTGACCGGCAACGCGGCAGGTGGAACTCTCCGACCTGTTGCCATCCAGATGGTCAGAACCTCGTCACCTGCCGGGTAGACATCAGGCAAAATATGTAAGCGGATGCTGGCAGGCAGAAGGGGCGTTAACGCATTGATAGCCTTCTGGTATTTCTCTTTGAGCGCAATAATACCGCCACTGGCGCCGGTAGCCGTCATGGCATAATGAACGCCGCGGATAAGCCGCTCAGCCTGGACGGCCATCAATTGCTGGTCAACTTTCAGCATCGGCTCACATTCTGCTGCATTGACCAGAAAAGTATCGACCTGCGCCTGTAATTTTACGTGAGCAGGAAAGCCCGCGCCTCCAGCCCCGACAACACCCGCTGCGCGAACGCGTTCGCGAATTGTCTGTGCATCATAAAGCGTGGACTCTGCCGTCATGGCTGTCTTCATAATAATTCCTCAAGCAGTTCCTGCATGGCATTAGCGTCAGCAACACGAGGATTGGTTTGCAGCGTGACGTCAGCCAGCGCGGCCTGAACCATCGACGGTATACGTTGTGACCAGATTTGCTTTCCGTCTTTAAGCGCGTCATTCAATGAAGGTAACGCACACTGTTTTTTGAGTAGCTCGATATGATGAATCAGTGCGTTCAGTGCCGCCGTATCGTTCGCGTTATTCGGGCATAAGTGGCAGGCTTTAGCGAAACGGGCATAGCGCTTTGCGGCCCGGAGATCGCGTGCATTAAAATGAATGACATGGGTCAGCAGCAGCGCATTGGCGAGTCCGTGGGGCAGATGAAACTGGCCGCCCAACTGATGGGCAATCGCATGATTGATACCCAGTCCAGCCTGACTAAATGCCATTCCCGCGAGCGTTGACGCGTTATGCATTTTTCCTCTGGTTGCCAGGCAGTCACCTTTGCTGACGGCGACAGGCAGGTACTGGAAGACGATTTGTGCGGCTTTCTCAGCCAGCGCGTCGGTAAAGTCGCTGGCCTTCGTGGATACGTAAGCTTCCAGCGCGTGTGTTAACACGTCCATGCCGGTATTCGCGGTGATGGCTGGCGGTACGCTGACGACCAGCGTCGGATCGAGGATGGCCATGTCCGGGTAAAGCGCATTATTGAATAATGGATACTTAATGCCTTTGTCCGGATCGCTAATCACGCAGGCGCTGGTCACCTCCGATCCCGTGCCGCTGGTGGTAGGGATTGCGACACAGGTTTCAATTTCGATACCGAACTGTCGGCTGAACCAGACGATGGCTTTTGCGGCATCAAGAGCTGAGCCTCCACCAAAACCAATCACCACGTCCGGTCGCAGGGACTGCATTTGCGCAATCCCTTGCACTACCGTGCTAATGGTGGGATCGGGAGTGATATCGCTGAAAATGCTGATGCGGTTATCCGCTGGCAGAGCGTTGCGCAGCTTTTCAATCAGGGGAGAACGCGCGAGAAAACCATCGCAAATAATCCAGATATGCTTATTTGTAAAGCGCTTGAGCACATCCAGACTTCCCTGGCCGCTGTACAATCGAGTTTGCAGTGAAAAGCGTTTCATAACGGCTCCATTAGCGAATAGAAAAACCGTTTGTTAGCACGCAACGACGAGAGCGTGCGAAGGTGCGCGCAGATGTCGTTCCTTCACCGGTTGGGGTCGCGATGGTGAAGGTGGTAAAGCCTTCCCCACCCACGCCAATCCCGGCGTAAGAAGGACCATTTTTCACAAAAATGGAGGTCTGAAGCGTGCGCGCGGCAAGATTCAAACGGGACACATTTTGTGAGTGCATAATGGCGGTGTGATGCAGTCCCTCTTCAACCTTCAGGGCCAACGTTAACGCACTGTCAAAATCGCTCACCGTAACGACGGGGAGCATTGGCATCAGTTGCTCGCTGGTAACCCACGGGTCGTCAGCCTTGACGATACCTATCAATAATCGCGGTGCTTTTGCAGGAACCGGTATTCCAGCGGCTTCCAGTAAACTTGCTGGGCTTTTCCCGACCAGCTTTTTATTGGCCATGCCTTCTGGCAGACAAGCTGTGCGCAGTTTGTCTACCTCTTCGCTATTGAGAAGCATCGCGCCAAATGACTGCATTTGTTGAACCAGGCGTTCGGCAACGGCATCAACAACGATCAGGCTCTTCTCAGCAATGCAGGGGAGATTGTAATCAAAGGATGCGCCGTTGATGATATCTTCCGCCGCCTTAACCAGGTCGGCTGTTTCATCAACAATGCAGGGCGGATTACCTGCGCCTGCGCCAATGACTTTTTTCCCGCTTTTCATGCCCATAGCAACAATGCCAGGGCCACCGGTAATCGCCAGAACTGCGATTTTAGGGTGCGCCATCATTTGCTGGGTAGCTTCAAAAGTGGGTTCTGTGACCGTGACGACAAGATTCCGGATCCCACAGCAGCGGAAGGCAATATCTTCAATCATGGCAATTAGCTTCAGTGAAACCGCTTTAGCACCCGGATGCGGGCTAAAATAAACGCTGTTTCCCGCAGCCAGCATACTGATGCTGTTGTTAATAATGGTTTCTGTCGGGTTAGTACTTGGGGCAACGGAGCCAATCACGCCAAACGGTGAATACTCAAATAACACCATGCCGCCGTCGCCAGTTAGCGCCGTGGTAGTGAGATCTTCGATACCCGGGGTGTTCTCCAGCGCAGCTTTGTTTTTGAGGAATTTATCCTCTTTGTTACCCATTCCGGTTTCGGCAGCACTCTCGGCAGCCAGTGAAGCCAGGTGAGGCGTCAGTTCTTCTCGCAGGGCATTAATGATGGCGCTGCGGGTTTTCAATGGACATTGCTGATAACGCAGAAAAGCCTGATGCGCGGCATCAATCGCTTCGTCAACGGAAGGGTAAATTCCATTACCCTTAACTCCTGCTTTTGCCGGGGCGAGTTGTTCACTCAAAATGTTACGAATAAGCGTTTCAAGTTCTGAAGTATTCATTGATGTGTTCTCACGTTAATCGCCGCAATGGCCGTTTCTGCAATATCCATATCCTGCTCAACGCTTCCCCCGCTGATGCCAAGACCCCCAAGGAGTAAACCCTCGCGCCATAACGCGTACCCGCCACCGAAAGTGACGACTTTTCCCTGCATATGGCTTTCCAGACCGTAAAGCGCAGCGCCCGGCTGCACTGCTGATGTCAGCTCGTGCGTGGCGGTTTTCATCGCCACGGCGGTCCAGGCTTTTTTCGGTGCCAGTTCGCTACTGACGAGCAATGCGTCAGGCATGCGCCAGGTCACCGTTTGAGTTCCGTTCGCATCAACAATGCAAATGACGACCGGAACCTGAATTTCTTCTGCTCTCGCCACCGCAGCGCGAGTCAGTTGGTGGAGCTCCTGAAAAGACAGTGACATAGTCGGCTCCCTGTTGGCTGAACGACGGATGGCTGCAAGATAGCGCTCCGACACTTTCTGAATAATGTCGTTTTGATGGGCGTCGTGATCTTCTGCTCGTGCGAGCGCATATAAGCAGTCAGACAGGCGATTGATATAACGCATCAGCACGTGTCTGACGGAGATCCCAGTGGAGAGTTCGACCAGTCTCCGCTCTGCGCGACGAGCCAGCGTGCGGGCAAAGTGCAGACGGCTGGCGGCCTCACTACGGCCAGGTAAAATAAAGCTGCGTAGGGGCGGTACTCTCCCCATTGCGGTATCAATGGCGGTTTCCAGCGCCGCAATTTCTTCTGAGCTGATGTAGCGCTGTTCTGGCGTTGGCTGTTCGCTCTCGTTTGCCAGTTCGGCGCTAAACCAGAAAAGCTGCAGTTGAATATTTTCAAGTAACTGGCGGTGCTGCGGGTTTTTCGCCGCGCAAACGCACAGGCTGAGTGCCGCATTAAGTTCATCCAGCGTACCGTAAGCCTCGACGCGCGGATGCGTTTTACTCACGCGTTGTCCGGTAAAGAGAGCTGTTGTGCCGGCATCGCCAGTGCGGGTATAAATCGCCATAGTTCCTCCTAACGAGAAAGCGTGTCGACAATGCCGACGATAGCCAGATCGATGGCCTCATTAGGGCCGGTAAAAACGTGTCTGGCGCTGGAGCCGCTGCTGAGTAACACCAGTTCTCCAGTTCCTGCGCCGACAGAATCAACGGCGACTTCATCTCCACTCACAGGGGATGCGGGAAGCTCTCCGTCAGCACTCACCCGACGTACCAGCAACAGTTTTTTTCCCACCAGTGATGGAGATTTTTGCGTGGAAACCACAACGCCTGTAACCCGGGCCAGATGCATAGCTCACTCCTGCTTAATTAATTGGACTTTTCGCGTACCGACCGCTTCCTGAGCCAGAGCCGTCACGACACATCGACGGCGTAGTACCAGTACGCCACCCTTCAATTGGGCGACGTCGGCGTAGCTGAGAAGCTTTTCAGGATGCAACACGATGATTCGCCCCAGCTCGTCACTGAACTCCAGTGGCAGACGCGCGAGCTTTTTCACGGGGATTGCGGGTAACAACCGGTGTTGCAACGAAATTTTCACGCGGACTCCGCATGCCAGTGCTTCGTGGATCGTTACCACCGACATGTTGGCTGGGCAGCCATCGGCAATTTGCTCCAGTAAGGGCAGGTCGGCCTGCAGGAGATGGAGCGACGAGTATTGGCAGCATAATGTCCGTGGATCGATTTCCCGTAACTGCGCGACGCTAAGGGAGATCGTGCTTTCCGCGCGTTTTTTTAATCGGGAAACAACCTCCTCGATAATGCGTTGCAGCAGTTCGTTGTTCATCGTGAGGTCACCAGTGTGGCAAATGCCTGTGGATTATCAGCGCCTGCGGCATTGGCTTCGTCTGTATCGATATGCATCTCAAGGCGCATATCCGGCGAAACACGTACGGCGACGTTATCGAAAATCAGTCGACGTTCGTCGCCATTAATGGCAACAGAAACTTTATCTCCATGGGTAACTCGCAGTATCAGGGCATCGAGCGGCGACATATGGATATGCCGTTGGGCGACGATCACCCCGGATGCGATATCCAGCTCAGCAAATGGACTAACAAGGCGAATGCCTGGCGTGCCTTCGATATTGCCCGACATTCGCAGTGGGGCAGCAATTCCCAACGTGCGAGCGTCGGTACGAGAAATTTCGACCTGACTTTTGCTGCGCAGTGGGCCGAGTAAGCGCACATTTTTTAACTGACCTTTTGGTCCAACTAACGTGACAGTCTGCTCTGCCGCATATTGTCCTGGTTGCAACAGCCCCTTTTTCTCGCTAATGGGCTGATTAGGAAACAAGCGGCCATAATCTTCAGCGCAAAGATGAATGTGACGATTAGAGATCCCCAGCGGAATAGGGCGCTCGCGCATTTCATCCAGGACTTTAGTGACCGTTGTCTCCAGTTGCTGTTTATCCATTACGCTTCACCTCGTTTACCTGAGTGCAGACAAAGAGTGCGCGGCTCGCCCTTTTGACGAGGGCAGGCAGGGTCAAGACACAGATTGCAGCTAATCAACTCTGCTTCTTGCGGCGTTTCAGGCTCTGCATGATCCACAAACATCTCTTCCTGCGGTACAACTGGTGTGGGCTCCGGCGCTGGTTCAGATTGCGGAGTGACGCTATGTGGCAGAATACCTTCCCCGGGTCTGGATATGACTTTGTGAGCCACCAGCCCGTCACGTTGCTCAGCGAAACTGACCCCGGTGGAAATGGCCGCCTGAACGGAGGCCACATCCCCGATTATCTTGATCACCGTCCAGCCTGAGCCGTTGGTTTTTTCGAGGCCCACCAGCGTGATGGAGGCGGCTTTCGCCATGACGTCCGCGCAACTGATGGCTAATGCCAGACCACTAACTTCAAGTAATCCCAGTGATTGCTTCACGCTGTGCTCCTTGGTTGCTACGACTTATGCAGATTTAGGTAAAATGGCTTCAACGTCGCTATGCGGACGCGGGATAACGTGGCAGGATTTCACCTCGCCAACGGCGCTTGCTGCTGCGCTTCCTGCATCTACGGCAGCTTTCACTGCGCCGACATCGCCGCGAACCATAACGGTGATAAGGCCTGAGCCTATTTTTTCGTAACCAACCAACTGCACGTTTGCGGATTTCACCATGGCATCAGCGGCTTCAATAGCGCCGACAAGCCCTTTTGTTTCAACCAGTCCCAGTGCGTTATTCATACTGCTTTTCTCCTGTGGGTTATGAGTGGCATTCGCGGAAAGGAATGCCTTTAACCAGCCGCGCAGCGTTATTACCAATGCTGCGGCGATCGTGGCTATTTTGTTGATACGTCAGCGTAAAAAGTGGCGCTGATGTAGGTAAGTTTTTGTAGTGCACAACCAGTTTTTCGTGACTGCAGCCAATACCAACCAGCAATGGCGATTGGCAGGCAGCCAGCCAAGCGTTGTGGATAACGTCAGTCGAATGGCTCTCCTGAATCACAAAGGGGATCCCTTCTTCTTCAATACCCAGCAACACGTCATTCCAGACGCCTGCGCAGTCGGCAGTAGTGAAGATAACGATGGCTGGCGTGGTCAGATTACTTTCCATGAGCGAATGCCTTGTACCAGGAGAGAATCAACCCTGTCGCAACCGCGTTGCGCGGACCTTCGGTGCCACGAATGTTGCCGCGCCCGGCAACCAGACGGTAATGTGCCAGCGCATCGGTGACCAGTTGTGGAACTTCGAAGTCCAGGGATGAACCGCCAACCAGCACGACAAAGGGAATATCCCGAATGTTCCCGGTCGGACTTACCTGACGCAGCGCTCTGAGCGCGTTGGTAACGAAAACGCGCTCCTTGGCGCTACGGCGAATGGCGCGAACTTTTTCTAGTGCCAGATCCCCTGGTAATGGCACTAGTTCATCGGGTTTCACAACGCACACGCGGGCAAAAACAGTTGGCGGAAGCGGGGTGGAAAAGAACTGGACGCTGCCATCTTCGTGGCGAAGATGGAACAAGCTTTCGACTTTCGCCAGCGGGTGCTTTTTAATCTCTTCTGCAAGATAACGATCATCCAGCCCTAGTTCACGGGCAATGATCATCGTGACCATATCGCCTGCCCCTGCCAGATGCGTGGCAATAATTTCGCCTTTCGGGTTGATGATGGAGGCATCTGTCGAACCCGCACCGAGGTCCAGAATAGCCAGTGGTCGCGTTGTGCCCGGAGTGGTTAAGGCTCCCAAAATGGCTGCCTCGGCTTCGGCGCCGCCTACCTGGACGTTAATGTTGAGCTTCTGCGTGATTTCCTGCGCAATCATCGCCATTTGCAAACGGTCTGATTTCACCATGGAGGCAATGCCGACAGCCTGTTCCAGCGAGAACTCACCGGCAAGCCCCCCCGTCACGCTGACGGGTACTGAGGTATCAACGGCCAGCAGATCCTGAATAAAAATTTCGTGGCTGGGTTTGTTGGTTAATTCAGCCATTGTCTGGCGCACATGCTCCAGCATGCCGCCAATATTGGTACCGGCTTCACCGGTGACGTTATCCAGTTTCGGGCATTCGCCAACCGCTTTCATAATCGCTTCAGCGCCTGCAGCCACGTCGACGCGCACGGTACGTCCCTGCGATTGCAGTTCCAGATTTCCAGCGGGAATGGCGCGTGCTTTCACATCACCTGACGGTGTTTTCACGACTACGGCAGAACGGTTGCCGATCAGTGCCCGTGCCATCGGGACAATGTTTTTAGTCTCGTCGGCATTGAGGCCAAAGACGGTTGCAATCCCGTAGGGATTAGAAAGGGTTTCAATGACCTTTCCCGGAACCGCGACCTCAATGGCGGCCAGCATCCCCAACGGAATGCGGTCGATATGAAGTACTTCATCTACGATGGGCATGGGATGAGTCAGACGATTACTGACCAACACGCCATCGTCCTGCTGTAAAATAACGCCAGTTAACTGGTATCCGGCGCGGACGGAGGCATTAATCATCGTGGCAACATCGGCGAAATCAAATGCTGATGACACTACCAGAATATAGGGCGTATCCGCCGGACGACTGAGCAGGTCCTCCGGCGTAATCGTAATGCCCACGCCTAGCCCGACGCCGCCCGGCGTTTTAGGGTTATGGCCGATCATGGTGGATTCAGTGATGATGGTTTCGGTGATCGTTTCCATCGCCACGTCGCCAATGACCGGGGTGGCCTCGTTAATGCGGATAAGCGAAATATCGCTGACATTGATTCCAGCGTTTTTAGCCGCCAGCGTAAGTGCCTCCTGAATGCCAAACACATTACGCAATGTGCCCTTAATCCCGGTGGTTTCCGCCAGCGCGCTGGCAGTGATGCTC
Organism: Citrobacter meridianamericanus; assembly: GCF_041320245.1. Classification (NCBI taxonomy): domain Bacteria; kingdom Pseudomonadati; phylum Pseudomonadota; class Gammaproteobacteria; order Enterobacterales; family Enterobacteriaceae; genus Citrobacter; species Citrobacter meridianamericanus. The sequence continues at coordinate 2,118,709 of NZ_CP101036.1, forward strand.
AGTGCGCCAGAATCATCCAGGGTAGCCAGAGCGACTTCCGTGGATGAGTTGCCTATGTCAATGCCAGCTATATATCGCATGATCCTGTCCCTGAGTTAGTCGTCGCCTTTGAGTTTTTTACGCTCAACGTACAGCGCTGCCGCTTCACGAACGAAAGCTGCGCAGATCTTTGCCTGATAACGGTTTTCGAGATCGTCGGCGATGGCCATCAGCTCGTCTTTCGTTGAGCGGTACGGACGCAGCGCGTTGTAGATCTCCAGAATGCGGTCGTCAGGTACGGCGGTTAGCTCAGCGGCGCGTTCGAAGTTCATCGCCAGCCTGTCACGTCCGGCATCTTTAGCGATTTCCGCCTGAAGGCGCAGCGTTTCAGGGGTAATGCGCATGTCCTGCGCTGTTACTTTGTTGCTCAGAACATTTTCGAGCGTGAACTCATCCAGGGTTTTGTTGGTCGCGGTTTTTACCCACTCAGGATGTTTATTCGCGAGAGGGTAGTCCGAGACTTTCGCAGTATGTGCTGATGAACTCGCCGTGGCCGGAGTCGTGGACTCTCCCTGCAGGCTGTTCATCCGGCTCAGTACATCCCGAACCATCGATTCAATTGCGTCGGTATTCATGGAGTTATCCTTTATCAAAGCGCCACGCGCAGTTCCTGCGGGTTCTTGCCCGTCACGACGTATTTGGTCTCTTTAATGTGCAGAATGGCTGATTTCGCCTGGTACTTAGGACGGGCCATCTGATCATTCAGCGTAGGGACCGGTTGCGGAGATTCACGCTTGGCATAACGTGCGGCGTTTTTACCGATCTGACGATAGGTTTCCAGCGTCAAAAGCGGTGCCTGAGGGAACAGCTCCAGGTTAGAAAGCGGTGGTAATCCCTGTTGGTGAATAACCGTGGTGCCTTTTGACTGGATGCCGATAGAGATCCCAGAACCACTCAGACGATTACCCTCCACGGCAACAAACGCCACATCAGAGGATTTAAAGCAGCGGATAACGCGCGCTTTAATGCCTTCTTCTTCAATACCGGCAATCACTTCGCGCAAGATATTTTTGTGCGGTATTCCCACGATATTGACGGTTTGTGACAGACCAAACGCTGGCCCTACGGCGATAATCACTTCGTCCTGCTGCTGGCCCTGTTTGGCTTCGCCAATCTCAGTCAGAAAACTGTCACCTTGTACCGCAGCAGCCTGTGGTGTGCTGGCCGCTGTCGCTGAGCGGAAGGAGACGGGTTTGTCGCTGGTCTGCATTTCCGACAGTACGTCTTCAATTATCTGGCGTAGCAGCTTTTCATTGATTTCCATTTTTCACCCCTTAGCCAAGTTCGTTGGGATCAAGTGCGCCAGGGATGTTTTTGATCTCTTCCCAGCGTTCGCCTTGCAAGCGATAACCTGTTGCCGGACCGGCATAATCATTGACGTCATTTACTGCGGACAGCACCTGTCCGTCGCCAACGATAATGGCGGAGGTATGCAGATAATCCCCGGTTAACTTGGCTTTCTGGATGTTGAGCATGTCCTGAGCGACATCGGTAAACCCGCCCTGAGCAAGGGCTTTCACCACTTCCAGACCGTTACGGTTTTTATTGATGATCTCTTGCGCAAACTTAATGTCTTCAACAATGTTTCGCTCCGGCATATCTTTCGAACCGTGAGCGTAGGTTGCAGCTTCCACTTCTTCATCGGTAATAGGCGGTAATCCCATTCCGGCAAAGACGGCCTGTAGCGCGCGCGCTGCTTTGTTGCGAATGGCGATAACGTCTTCTTCACGAACAGGACGCAACCCACCGTCTACCTTCAGATCGCGCTGAAGAACGTTGTAGTCGTCAAAATCCTCGGCATCCTCGTTAGAACCCGCAAACATGTTGTCGTAGTTGGGCACTGCGGAATACCCGGAAGAGATGAAGTCAGTCCCGGGCAGGAACTGCATCAGCAGGCGCGCAGTACGGCGCATATCCGAGTGGGTAAAGGTCTGGTCGTTACTGGAGGCGCATTCCAGATCCAGAGAAGAACAGATCAGGTTTTCTGCCAGCACGGCGCGGATACCCGACGGTACAGCGGAAGGCACACCGATGCAGCTTACGGAACCGTTTTGTAAACCCTGTACGCCAGCAGCTTTGGTGATGTAAATACAGCGGGCTTCCAGATAAAGCATCGATTTGCCTTCGGCATAACCCATTTGAACTTCTGAGCCAGAACCGGAGGTAAAGCGCATTTTCAGACCGCGGGAGGCGTAGGAAGAGGCGAGGAAGCCTTTCGACCATGGCGTGTCGTCGCCGTCAGTAAAGACGGGTTCTGTACCATAGACGGAGATTGTTTCTGCATAGCAGGTGTGGCCTAGCATGCCGAGTTTCAGTTCAGTCGCTTCTTCCAGTGAACACTGGGTTAACACGCCAGGACGCCCAACCTGTGAGCCGACTAACAGTGCAATGGCGTTAAATGGCGCATAACGCGCAACAGCAACGGTGGTTTCCTGTTCGTCAAACCCGCGCCATGCGCCTTCAGCGGCATCAGCGGCAATCTGCACCGGGTTATCTTTAACGTTAGTGACGTGTGCCTGTTGAGACGGGGTACGACGAGCGCGCATTTTCTGCATGGCCATCATCATCTCAACGACGTTCATATGTGACACTACTTCGACAATTTTTGCCGGTGTCATTGCGGTGGTTAGCGGCACAATATCTTTGCGCTTCACGTTAGGATCGCAAAGCATATTGGCCAGTTTGACCGAATCCATCGCCATAACTTCTTCCGCGCGGGCCAGGTTAATGCCATAGCGGGCAATAAAATGGTCAATTAGGTCAAATTCACTGGCGGATTTGCCGTCCAGTTCAGTGACTGTACCGTTGACGATTTTAATCGACGGTTTGGGGTCGTTCGGGCTTTCCATCGCAATGAAGCCTTCCTCGATCCACTCCTTAACGAAGCCATCCTGATTCACAGGGCGCTTCGCCAGTGCTTCAAATCTTTTCGATCTCATGAATCAGCCTCACTGATATCAGATGTAGGACGGACGATCGTTTTTCGGCTCTGAGCCGAGAGTCCCGAGTACGGTTTTACCGATTTCGCGGGCGGAGATAACGGCCTGGCGAACCGCGCCGGAATCGCCTGAAATGACCAGGATAGCTTCGTTACTGAAGCTGGTGCCGTGGGCTGGGGAGCTGTAGGCCACAACTTCCACGTTGGCAGATTTCAGCGCCGTATCAGCCATCAGGACACCCACGGATGCTGGTGCGCCGACAATGATGCCGCAGGCTCGACCAATCGGTGCGCCAAAGGCTTTTTCCAGCGCATAGCTGGCGCGCGCGGTGTATTGCATCTCGATATGACCGGCTTCGTTGGCATAAACGTCGCCAAAGGTGCGATCCAACTCTTTCAGTGCAACTTCAATGCCGCGTTTCACGTCGGAAACATCGTTGCCGCCGAGAATAATCAGTGACCCATGACCTGCACCGCCTTTGGTATCACGTGGCAACTCGATGCTGACGACTTCAGTATTTGTGGCTTTTACCGCTTCATCGGCGGCCATGATGTGCGGGCCCGCACCTGTACGTGCGCCAAGGATGCCAATAGATCGATAACGTTTTTCAAGTTTCATCGCGTCCAGTAAGGCGCTATCTACGTTGGCGATTACCAGACCGACTGTGTCGCCAATCGCGGTACCGACAAACTCCGTTAAACTGCAGCTTTTCTCTGTCATAGCCGTTTCTCGTGTTGGAGGATTATTTTCAGGGATAGCCTGCTGTTCTGGCGTCGCCACGCGAGCAATCACCTGCGCCATGATCTGTTCAACCAGCTCATTGCTGCTCATTAGCTAATTCCCTTCGGTAAGATTTTTTCTACATCGGTATGAGGGCGTGGAATGACGTGTACGGCTTTCACTTCTCCCACGTTTCGGGCTGCGGCGGCACCAGCATCTGTTGCTGCTTTGACAGCGCCGACATCGCCGCGGACAATGACTGTTACCAGCCCCGAACCAATTTTTTCGTAGCCGACCAGCATTACATTGGCTGATTTCACCATTGCATCTGCGGCCTCTATGGCTGCAGTTAAGCCTTTGGTTTCTACCATTCCTAACGCTTCTTGTTGCATAAAGACCTCGCCTGGGTTGTCCCGATGTTCATGACTATAAAAAGAAGCGAGGAAAAAGAATGGCTGACTTGAAAGTATGAGTGAAAAAATAGTGAGGTTCTGGTGATATAAAATTGCTGTTATTTATTTTATGGTGTTGTTTTTATTGAATATATTATGAAATGCTGATGTGATTATTTGGCTATGTTAATCCCATATTTACACTTTTTAACGTGACAGGTGAAATATCATTTGCTATGCGGGGGGAATGAATTTGTGACGGTTATCTGAAAACAAGATTATGCTATTGGCAATATTTTATTATTTTTAAAATGTACATGTAATAGAGGAATTCCACGTCATCTGGCTTTGTTTAATAAAAGTGATCGCAAGAATTTGCTATCGCAACACGATTTTGAAAGTCATATCGCCCGCAGATTGCCAACAATTTGCCGACATGGCTTTTTATAGTAAGCCTCGAAGTATTCTACTTGCCAGCAAGGAGTCCGCTGGTAAAGACACGAACTCTGCTTAGAAGGTGTCACAATGAACGATTCACTAAAAGCGCAATGCATTGCTGAGTTTTTGGGTACCGGGCTGTTTTTGTTTTTTGGAATTGGATGCCTGAGCGCCCTGAAAGTCGCAGGTGCCAGCCTGGGATTGTGGGAGATCTGCATCATATGGGGTCTGGGGATCTCGCTTGCAGTTTACCTGACGGCCGGAATTTCTGGTGCACATCTCAATCCTGCTATTACTATCGCTCTGTGGTTATTTGCCTGCTTTCCGGGGCGCAAGGTTTTGCCTTATACCGTGGCTCAGGTCGCGGGGGCCTTCGGTGGCGCTCTGCTGGCTTATTTGCTCTATGGCAGTCTGTTTACCGAGTATGAATCAGCCCACCAGATGATACGCGGAAGTCTTGAAAGCCTGCAACTTGCCAGCATATTCAGTACTTATCCTGCCGCCGCGCTCAGTGTCTGGCAGGCCGCGCTGGTTGAAGTGGTGATTACCTCGATTCTGATGGGGATGATCATGGCGCTGACCGACGACGGTAACGGTGTTCCCAAGGGGCCGTTAGCGCCGTTGCTGATTGGTATTCTCGTTGCTGTTATCGGCGCATCCACCGGCCCGCTTACCGGATTTGCAATGAATCCGGCGCGTGATTTTGGTCCTAAATTGTTTGCCTGGATGGCCGGATGGGGAGATGTCGCGATGACCGGCGGACGTGATATCCCATACTTCATTGTTCCGATTGTGGCTCCCATCATCGGCGCCTGCGCGGGTGCTGCAATTTATCGTTATTTTATTGGCAAAAATTTACCGTGTAATGCGTGTAAGCTGGAGGAAAATGAGAGCTAGCTTCACGGAAAAAGCTTATTTTTGAAAGGTAAAAACTGTTTTCGTGATCCGGTTTCCTGAACCGCTGAAAAAGTCTCCCAACAATGGGAGACTTTTGTTATGTTCGCTGATGACTTTCATCATTGCTCAGAATGGCAGGATGAAAATGAGTGTGAATAATATGTTTCTTTATAACAATAAATTAACTGAGAGGTTTTATCATGATTTCTGCGAGTGCCCTGAACTCAGAACTCATTAATAAAATCGCACAGGATTTTGCACAGGCCACCAGTCTGGCCGTTGTGGTTGTCAATATTCACGGTGATGAAATTTCTGAGCTCTTTAATTTCACTCCTTTTTGCCAGTTGATGCGCCAGCATCCTCAGCACAGCACCCGTTGTCGTATGAGCGACCGCTGCGGAGGGCTGGAAGCGTCTAAATCCGATCAACCCTGCATCTATCGTTGTCATGCCGGACTTACTGATTTTTCCATTCCTCTGGTCATCGCGGGCCACCTGGTTGGGTTTGTGCTCTGTGGTCAGGTACGCTTAAGTAACGACGTTGGTCTGGTTGATATTCTCAACGTCGATGACCGCTGGCAAGCTGATCCCGAACTGGTCAATGAATTTCGAAATGTACCGGAAATGGACTATTCACGAGTCATCGCCTCAGCAGATCTGCTGAAACTCATTGTAGAAAACTGTCTTAAGAAACAACTTAATTTTGTCGTTATCAAAGACAATCCACAGCAGTCAGAGCCGGTACGCACTAACCGCAGTACCAATCCGCATGACAGTAAGATGAAAAAAGCCCTGCGCTATATTGATGCGCATTTATCAGACGAATTGCGTCTGGAAGATGTCGCCTCACATGTTTTCCTTAGCCCTTACTATTTCAGTAAATTGTTCAAAAAATATCAGGGTATCGGTTTTAACGCATGGGTAAACCAACAGAGAATGGCAAGTGCCAAAGAGTTGCTTTGCCACAGTGACTGGAGTATAGCCAGCATTGCGCGTAATTTAGGCTTTTCGCAAACCAGCTATTTTTGCAAGGTGTTCCGTCAAACGTATCAGGTTACGCCGCAGGCATTTCGCCAGCAAATAAATGTCATTTCACGCGGAGAGTCTGCGTAAATAGCAATATTTTGCTATTGCCGATTTTTGATATGTGGTGCTATGCCAATCATTATAAAATGAAAAATAATGACAGCTGCCAATAAATTGTCATAGCGCAACAAAATAATAGTATTAGAGGGATAAACTGCACCAGTTTTTATTTTTGTGATGAGATACAGTGTCTGTGTGAAGGACTTTCTTTATTCTTTAACGACATTTTCATTCAGAATACGAACTTATGAAGTCAATGGGTTAAGGCCAGAATATTGGCTGAATGAACCCGGAAAGATATTAAATTGAATTATTGTCATGAGGTCGTGAATTTACCTCATAACATAGAGCTTAATTAATCAGGCTCTTGAACTGACAGGTTTGCCACGTTTGTGGCAGGGAAGGGGGTGAGAATCCCCCGCAGCCCCCGCTGCTGTGATGCTGACGACCCCGTATTGACCACTGATCGCAAGATTGGGAAGGGCGGGTGAGGATGACGCTAAGCCAGAAGACCTGCCTGTCAGTGACTACCAACAACTTCGGTGGGAAGTGGGTGGTTCAGATGCATACAGTCGAGAGACTGGGTATCTCTACACCCCTACCACCCTGAACAGGATCAGGGTATGGCGGCCAATTTTCACGCATTTGTTCTTGCAGGTACCGGAAGCGGCTGTGGTAAAACCACGGTGACGCTGGGCTTGTTGAGCTTGTTGAAAAAGCGCGGATTACGCGTCCAGCCTTGCAAAGTCGGTCCTGATTACCTTGATACCGGCTGGCATACCGCGGTGTGCGGTACCGCTTCCCGCAATCTTGATAGCTTCATGCTTCCCGTTCCCACGCTGAACGCATTATTTCGCGAGCAGATGCAACATGCGGATATCGCCGTTATCGAAGGTGTCATGGGACTGTATGACGGCTATGGTACCGACCCAAACTATTGCAGCACTGCCGCGATGGCCAAACAGTTAGGCTGTCCGGTTATCTTATTGGTTGATGGCAAAGCCGTTTCCACCTCGATCGCCGCAACAGTAATGGGCTTTCAGCATTTTGATCCAACCCTGAACATCGCAGGCGTCATTGTTAATCGGGTCAACAGCGAAACACATTACCAACTGCTGAAGGTGGCGATCGAACGTTACTGCGCCGTACCCGTCTTAGGCTACGTTCCCCGTGTGGACGGCATTGCGCTTCCTGAACGTCATCTGGGTTTAGTTACCGCGCGCGAGTCGGTTATCAGCCAGCAACCGTGGCAGGCATTCGCCGCGACGCTGGAGCAAACCCTTGATATCGACGCGTTGTTGGCATTAAGCCAGTTAAACACCCTTCCTGTTGGCGAATGGCCCGCGCTACCGGCAGCAGACGCAGGGGCAGGGCTAACGCTTGCCATCGCCGATGACGAAGCATTCAACTTTTACTATCCGGACAATATTACGCTGCTGGAGCGCACGGGGCTTAAGATTGTCCGTTTTAGCCCCTTGCACGACAACTGCTTACCCGACTGTCAGATGATCTGGTTAGGAGGCGGATATCCTGAGTTACATGCTGCAGCGCTGGCCGGAAATGTCCCGATGCTTGAACAGTTGCGGGCGGCGCACCAACGAGGCGTCGCGATTTACGCGGAGTGTGGGGGACTGATGTATCTCGGTAGTTCACTTGAGGACAGTCAGGGCGAGACCTGGTTGATGGCGGATATTATTCCCGGCCACAGCAAAATGGGTAAACGTTTGACCCGATTTGGTTACTGTGAAGCGCAGGCCGCGCAGCAAACATTATTAGCTGCCAAAGGCGAAGTGCTGCGCGGTCATGAATTCCACTACTCCGATTTTACCCCTGAAACGTCAGCAGTGATGAACTGTCGCAAAGTTCGCGATGGCAAAACGCTGCAAGCCTGGTCTGGTGGCTGGCAGTCAGGAAATACCTTCGCCAGCTATCTACACGTTCATTTTGCTCAACGCCCGCAGATGCTTAACCATTGGCTGGCAGCCGCGAGGAGTGCGCTATGACGATCCTCGCGTGGTGTTTTGCCTGGCTACTCGATTTTATCATTGGCGATCCGCAGAACTGGCCGCATCCGGTGCGCTGGATTGGCAATCTGATTTCTGCCGTGCAACGTGTTGTTCGGCGTTACTGCCATAGCGACCGCGCGTTACGCATCGGTGGCGCGCTGATGTGGATTGTAGTGGTTGGACTGACCTGGGCTGTGTCCTGGGGAATACTGGCGCTGGCGCAATCAATTCATCCCTGGTTTGGTTGGGTTGTTGAGGTCTGGATGATTTTCACCGTGCTGGCCGGGCGCTGCCTGGCAAACGCCGCGCAGGATGTAGAACGTCCGCTACGTGCCGGTAACCTGGCCGCCAGTCGGGAAAAGCTGTCATGGATTGTGGGACGTGATACCTCGCAACTACAACCGCCGCAGATTAATCGCGGTGTAGTGGAAACCGTAGCGGAGAATACCGTTGACGGCATTATCGCGCCGCTGTTCTTCCTGCTTCTCGGTGGTGCGCCCCTGGCGATGGCCTATAAAGCGGTAAACACCCTTGACTCCATGGTGGGCTACAAACATGAAAAATACCGAGCCATCGGTATGGTCAGCGCCCGTCTGGATGATATCGCAAATTATATTCCCGCGAGACTGAGCTGGTTGCTGCTGAGCGCTGCAGCATTTTTATGCCGCCAGAACGGCGCACGAGCTTTGCAGATTGGCTGGCGCGATCGCTATAACCACAGCAGCCCAAACTGTGCGTGGTCGGAGGCATCCGTGGCCGGGGCATTAGGCATTCGTCTGGGTGGTCCTAATGACTACTTTGGCGAGCGCGTTGAGAAACCGTGGATCGGTGATGCGCAGCGCGACATTTCGGTAGACGACATTTCCCATACGATTCGATTGATGTGGGTGGCATCGACGCTGGCACTGGCGCTGTTTATTGCGCTGCGGTGGCTGCTGGTCGGTGTGGCCTGAGGACAACACCATGCAATATATCCAGCAACCCCAGGCGATTGAGGCCAAAAGTTTCGACATTATTGGCGAGATTATTCGTGAAACACGCCCGGACTATCAGTTTGCCAGCCCGTTACATGAAGCCATTATCAAGCGGGTCATTCACACAACCGCGGATTTCGACTGGCTGGACATTCTGTGGTTTTCCAGTGATGTGCTGGAACAGTTTTGTGCGGCGCTTAGCCGCTCAAGCGTGATTTATACCGATACCACGATGGCTCTGTCCGGGATTAATAAAACGTTGCTGGCAAAATTTGGCGGTGAATGCCGCTGCTACATCAGCGACCCACGGGTTGTGCGGACGGCCAAAGAGCAGGGCATTACTCGCTCGATGGCGGCCGTCGATATCGCAGTGAAGGAAGAAGGTGAAAAGCTGTTTGTGTTTGGTAACGCGCCGACAGCGTTGTTTCGCCTGCTGGAGCATGATGTCGCCGTCAGTGGTGTGGTTGGCGTACCGGTAGGGTTCGTCGGTGCCGAAGAGTCGAAAGATGCGCTCACCCAAAGCAGTCTGCCCGCCATTGCCGCGTTAGGCCGTAAAGGGGGAAGTAATGTCGCTGCCGCTATCGTCAATGCCATGCTTTATCACATGCAGGGGGTGCGATGAGCGAGGCTTTCGATACGCCGGTGTGGCACAACGGTAAAGCACTGCGTAAAGGATATACCACCGGATCCTGCGCGACGGCGGCGGCAAAAGTGGCGGCGCTGATGGTATTACGCCAACACTTGATCCATCAGGTTTCTATTGTGACGCCTTCCGGGGTGACGCTGTGTCTGAACGTGGAGTCGCCGCATATCGAAGGGCAGCAGGCGATAGCCGCTATTCGCAAAGACGGTGGTGATGATGTGGACGCCACACATGGGATGCTGATTTTTGCTCGCGTGACGTTAAACGAGAGTAAAGAGATAACCCTTCAAGGCGGGGAAGGCGTTGGTACGGTAACCCGCAAAGGGATCGGCCTGCCAGTGGGCAGTTCAGCGATTAACCGCACACCTCGCCAGACCATTGAGTCAGCGGTGCGTGAGGCGATTGGCCCGAATCGAGGGGCACAGATTGAGATTTTCGCGCCGGAAGGCGAAGAGCGGGCGCAAAAAACCTACAACTCGCGCCTGGGTATTCTGGGCGGCATTTCGATTATTGGCACCACGGGGATCGTCACGCCGATGTCGGAAGAGAGCTGGAAACGTTCGCTGTCGCTGGAGCTGGAAATTAAGCGAGCGGCGGGACTGGAACGCGTTGTACTGGTGCCGGGAAACCATGGCGAACGTTTTGTGCGCGAGCAGATGGGGATTGACACCCAGGTGGTTGTCACCATGAGCAACTTTGTCGGCTACATGATTGAAGAAGCGGTACGTCTGGGGTTCCGGCAAATCGTGCTGGTGGGACATCCGGGCAAGCTTGTCAAAATCGCGGCGGGCATTTTCCATACCCATAGCCATATTGCCGACGCGCGTATGGAAACTCTGGTGGCCCATCTCGCGTTACTTGGCGCGCCGCTGGAACTGCTGACGCTGGTCAGCGACTGCGATACCACCGAGGCGGCGATGGAACACATAGAAGCGTATGGTTTTCAGCACATTTATGACCATCTGGCTAAGCGCATTTGTATGCGCGTCCTGCAAACGTTGCGTTTTACCAAAAATCCCCCGACCTGCGACGCCATCATGTTCTCCTTTGATAACCAGGTGCTGGGTTGTAATCGTCCGATCGCAGAGATTGCTGAGGAGATGCAATGTTAACCGTTGTGGGGATGGGACCCGCCGGTTTGCATTTGATGACGCCTGCGGCACGCGAAGCGGTTGCAACGGCTGATGTTCTGGTCGGCGGTAAGCGGCATTTGCAGCAGTTCGCGGATTTTACCGGCGAACAGTTTGTTCTCGGTGCCAATATCCCGGAACTGCTGGACTGGATTAATACGCACCGGGCGCAACAGGTTGTGGTGCTGGCGTCTGGCGATCCGCTGTTCTATGGGATCGGAACGCGCATGGTGGCGCATTTTGGTATTGAAAATGTGCGCATTATTCCCGGTATTAGTGCGGTGCAGTATCTGTGTGCGCAGTCCGGTATTGATATGAACGATATGTGGCTGACCAGTAGCCATGGTCGCAGCGTCTGTTTCGATGAACTGGCGCGGCATAACAAGGTGGCGATGGTGACAGATGGGCTGTGCGGCCCGCGTGAAATTGCGCAACAGCTGATAGCGCGAGGCAAGGGACATCGCTGGATGGTGATTGGCGAAAACCTGGCGATGGAAAACGAACGGATCCATTTCCTGCCCGTGAGTGAAGTTAACGCCGACTATGACATGAATGCAGTGGTGATCCTTGATGAAAGATGAGCTGTTTCTGCGTGGAGAGAAAGTGCCGATGACCAAAGAAGCGGTACGCGCACTTGCCCTCTCAAAACTTGAATTACACCGCGCCAGTCACCTGATTGATATTGGTGCCGGAACCGGCAGCGTGTCGATAGAAGCCGCGCTGCAATACCCTGGATTACGCGTGACAGCAATTGAGCGTAACCCGGCAGCGCTCAGGCTGCTGGATGAGAACCGTCAGCATTTTGCCTGCGCAAACATCGATATTTTTCCCGGCGTTGCGCCGATGACTATCGCGGAAAAAGCCGATGCCATTTTTATGGGTGGCAGCGGCGGCCATTTGACCGAACTGATTGACTGGTCAATGCGTCAATTGCATCCCGCAGGGCGGCTGGTGATGACGTTTATCCTCCAGGAAAACCTCAACATCGCGCTGGCACATCTGGACCATCTTGGCGTACAGGGCGTGGATTGCCTGCAGCTACAGGTTTCCTCGCTTACCTCGCTTGGCAATGGTCATTATTTCAAACCGAATAACCCCGTATTTGTTATCGCCTGTCAGAAGGAAGGAAACCATGTCTGAGATTTTTGATCCCCGTAGCGTGTGGTTTGTCGGCGCAGGTCCTGGCGATCGCGAGCTGATTACCCTCAAAGGTTACCGGTTGCTACAGCAGGCGCAGGTTGTTATCTACGCTGGATCGCTGATTAACACCGAACTGCTGGAATATTGCCCTGTCGGCGCAGAATGTCACGACAGCGCCGAACTGCATCTGGAGCAGATCCTCGACCTGATGGAGGCCGGCGTGAAAGCAGGGAAGACCGTCGTGCGTCTGCAAACCGGCGATGTTTCGCTATACGGTTCCGTGCGCGAGCAGGGCGAGGAACTGACCAAGCGTGGGATTGACTGGCAGGTGGTGCCTGGCGTCAGCGCATTTCTCGGCGCGGCGGCGGAGTTGGGCGTTGAGTATACCGTGCCAGAGGTCTCACAAAGCCTGATCATCACACGTCTGGAAGGGCGCACGCCGGTACCGGAGCGCGAACAGCTGGAGTCATTTGCCAGTCACCAGACGTCAATGGCGATTTATCTGTCCGTCCAGCGTATTCATCGGGTGGCTGAACGCCTTGTTGAAGGCGGTTATCCTGCGACCACGCCCGTGGCGGTGATCTACAAAGCAACCTGGCCGGAAAGCCAGACTGTGCGCGGTACGCTGGCGGATATTGGCGACAAGGTACGCGATGCGGGTATCCGCAAAACGGCCCTCATTCTGGTCGGTAATTTCCTGGGCTCGGAGTATCACTACTCCAAACTCTATGCGGCGGACTTTACCCATGAATACCGTAAAGCCTGAATCCATTGCGCTTTTTTGCCTGACGCCCGGTGGTGTCGTGCTGGCGAAGCGTCTGGCGGCCATGCTGCCGGTGACCTGTTTTACCAGTGAAAAGCTGCTGGAGGAGGGGTTTATTCCCTTCGAAAACGGCTTTGCCAATACCGCCCGCGAAGCGTTTGCAAATTATTCGGCGCTGATTTTTATCGGCGCGACCGGTATCGCGGTGCGCGTGCTGGCCCCGCTGGTCAACGACAAATTTTGCGATCCGGCGGTGGTGGTCATTGATGAACGTGCCCAGCACGTTATCAGCCTGCTCTCCGGTCACGCCGGGGGCGCGAATGCGCTGGCTCGTTATCTGGCGGGTATGTTGGGCGCTGACCCGGTGATCACCACGGCGACAGATGTCAATGATATGGCGGCACTGGATACGCTGGCATTTCAGTTGAATGCCCGGATGAGCGATTTCCGCTCGGCGGTGAAGATCGTCAATCAGATGCTGGTTAGTAACAAGCGCGTAGGACTGTGGTGGGATGACGAACTGACGCAGGATGTCAGCCATTGCGATCGACGCGGTTTTATCACGGTATCCGATCTCAACTCGCTTCCTGAACTGGATGCGCTGGTGTGCATCACCTTACGCACTAATTTACCCGACCTGCCGGTTCCTCACTGGAAGCTGGTGCCGCAGCGGGTAGTCGCCGGAATTGGTTGTCGTCGCGATACGCCGTTTCCGCTGCTGGCTGCGCTGCTGGCCAGGCAACTCGAAGCCCAGCAGCTCGATCCGCTGGCGTTAAAAGCTATTGGCAGCATCACGCTGAAAAAAAATGAACAGGGACTTATCCAATTAGCTTCGTGCTGTCGGGTTCCTTTCGAAACCTTTACTGCTGACGCGCTGCGTGAGCATGAACACCGTTTTCCGGCTTCATCGTTTGTGCGCAAAACGGTGGGCACAGGAAGCGTTTCCGGTCCTGCAGCCTGGCTGCTTAGCCACGGACAACTGTTAGGCGAGACCCTGCGAGAACAGGGCGTCACTATCACTTTGGGAGTTTCACACTGATGTTAAGCGTAATTGGAATTGGCCCTGGCTCGCAGGCAATGATGACCATGGAAGCTGTTGAAGCATTGCAGGCAGCGGAAATCATCGTTGGCTATAAAACCTACACCCACCTGGTAAAAGCGTTCACAGGTGACAAGCAGGTGATCAAAACCGGAATGTGCAAAGAGATTGAACGCTGTCAGGCGGCGATCGAACTGGCGCAGGCGGGTCACAATGTGGCGTTGATCAGCAGCGGTGACGCGGGGATTTACGGTATGGCCGGACTGGTACTCGAACTGGTCAGCAAGCAAAAGCTGGACGTTGAGGTCAGGTTGATACCAGGTATGACCGCCAGTATTGCCGCCGCCTCTTTGCTGGGCGCGCCGTTGATGCACGACTTCTGCCACATCAGCTTAAGCGATCTGTTAACGCCGTGGCCGGTTATCGAAAAACGCATCGTTGCCGCCGGTGAGGCCGATTTTGTTATCTGTTTCTACAACCCACGCAGTCGGGGTCGCGAAGGACATCTGGCGCGCGCATTTGAGCTGTTATCTGCCAGCAAGAGTGCACAAACACCGGTCGGTATTGTGAAGTCGGCCGGACGTAAAAAGCAGGAAAAATGGCTGACCACGCTGGGTGAAATGGATTTTGAGCCGGTTGATATGACCAGTCTTGTGATCGTGGGCAACAAAACCACCTATGTTCAGGACGGGCTGATGATCACACCCCGAGGTTATGTGCTGTGAATTATGGTGATGTGCTGGTCATGGGCGGCACCAGCGATGCGCGCATGCTGTGCCAGCAACTGGATGCGGCAAACGTGGCCTACACCCTGTCAGTTGCGACCCCGACGGGAAAGCAACTGGCGGGAGACATCAAAGGTCAGGTGCGCTGCGGGCGTCTGGAACGTGAGCAAATGATTGCCTGGCTGCAGGAAAATCGGACGCGCTGGGTGATTGATGCCTCGCATCCTTACGCCGAGGTGGTAAGTCGCAACATCATGAATGCCTGCGAAGCGGCGGGCGTACTGCTGAGCCGCTATCAGCGCCCCGAACAGTTAAGCGGTTTAACCCACTCGCACCTGTATACCGTACAGAGTATTCAGCAAGCCAGCGAGGTCGCGCGGCGTTTCGGTGAACGAGTGCTGCTGACGACCGGCAGTAAAGATCTGGCGATCTGGCGCAAAGAGTTGCCAGAGAAAACGCTGCTGGCGCGCGTCCTGCCTGTACCTGAGGTCATTCAGCAATGCGCGGACCTGGGATTTGGCGTCGGTGAGATCTTTGCTCTGTGTGGGCCGTTTAGCGCCGAGTTCAACGCTGCGTTTTATCAACAGTGTCAGGCTGATGTGGTGATTACTAAGGCATCAGGCGCGGAAGGGGGGTATCAGGAAAAAGTGCAACCCTGTCTGGATGCCGGTATCCCCTGCATCGTGATTACACGTCCGGCACCGTTGGTGACGGGAGAAGAGTTACTGGAAAGTCAGGCCGCCTTTGCGGCGCGTTTAACGCGCTGGCTGGCCGCTGCTTAAGGAGTTAGAGATGAAAAAGGCGCTTCTGGTGGTCAGCTTTGGCACCAGCTATCACGACACCTGTGAGAAAAATATTGTGGCCTGTGAGCGCGATCTCGCAGCCAGTTGCCCTGACCGTGACCTGTTCCGGGCGTTTACCTCAGGGATGATAATCCGCAAGCTCAAACAGCGTGACGGCATTGAAATCGACACACCGCTGCAGGCGCTGCAAAAGCTGGCGGAGCAGGGGTATCAGGATGTCGCAATTCAGTCGCTGCACATCATCAATGGTGATGAGTACGAAAAAATTGTCCGCGAAGTGCAAAGTATGCGCTCGCTGTTTTCTCGCCTGACGCTGGGTGTACCGCTTTTGAGCAGCGTTGAAGATTACGCACAGTTGATGCTGGCTTTGCAACAGCAGATGCCGGCGCTGGGTGAAAAAGAAAAAGTGGTGTTTATGGGACACGGGGCAAGCCATCACGCTTTTGCTGCCTATGCCTGTCTTGACCACATGATGACGGCGCAGCGCTTCCCGGCGCGAGTCGGGGCGGTGGAAAGCTACCCGGAAGTGGATGTGCTGATTGAAAGTTTATCTCAGGAAGGCGTCACGGCGGTACATCTGATGCCGCTGATGTTAG
This sequence comes from Citrobacter meridianamericanus, assembly GCF_041320245.1. NCBI lineage: Bacteria > Pseudomonadati > Pseudomonadota > Gammaproteobacteria > Enterobacterales > Enterobacteriaceae > Citrobacter > Citrobacter meridianamericanus. Next base: position 2,135,038 of record NZ_CP101036.1, read on the forward strand.
TCGCCGGTGACCATGCGATTAACGATATGGCCTCCGACGAAGACGATTCGTGGAAAACGTTGTTCAACGCAGCAGGGATACCGGCTACGCCGTGGCTCAGCGGACTGGGGGAAAACCCGGCGGTTCGCGCGATGTTTGTGGCGCATTTACAGCAGGCGCTTAATGTGGCGCTGGAGGAAGCAGCATGAGCGGAAAACTGTACGCATTAAGCACCGGACCTGGCGCTTCCGATCTGATCACCGTACGTGCTGCACGCACGTTGGGGATGCTGGATATTCTCTATGCGCCCGCCGGACGCAAAGGCGGCGATAGCCTGGCGCTGTCGATTGTACGGGAGTATATCGGCGAGCAGACCGAGGTTCGCTGCTGCCATTTTCCCATGAGTGCCGACAGCGCGGAAAAAGAGGCCGTCTGGGATGAGGTGGCAAGCGCGCTGGTTCAGGAAGTTGAAGCCGGGAAGAGGGTAGGCTTTATTACGCTCGGTGACGCCATGCTGTTCAGCACCTGGGTCTTTTTACTGCAGCGCATTGGTTCGCCTGACTGGTTAGAAATTGTCCCGGGCGTGACCTCTTTCGCTGCGATTGCCGCGCGTGCGAAAACTCCGCTCGCCATGGAGCAACAATCGCTGGCAGTGGTCTCCTGTACCGCGCCGGAAGCTGAAATTCAGCAGGCGTTAAAGCAGCATGACAGCCTGGTGCTGATGAAAGTTTACGGTCGCTTTGCGCGCATCAAAGCGTTGCTGCAGCAAGAGGGGTTGTTGGACTACGCGCTGATGATGTCTGAAGCCACGCTGCCGGGCGAGCAGTGCTGGCGCCATCTCGACGAGGTGAGCGACGATCAGCCGCTGCCTTATTTCTCGACCATTCTGGTCAACAAACAGTGGGAGTATGCACAATGAAGCTTGAACAACAGCTAAAACAGCTGTCTTTCAGCGGGTTGGCTGCGGCGCTATTACTGATGATTGTTCCTGAGCAAGCGTTCGCGATGCACATTATGGAAGGTTTCCTGCCGCCGATGTGGGCGCTGGCATGGTGGCTACTGTTTTTACCCTGCCTGTGGTACGGGCTGGTGCGCCTGCGCCAAATCGTGCAGGAAGATAACCACCAGAAAGTTTTACTGGCACTGTGCGGCGCCTTTATTTTTGTGCTGTCGGCGCTGAAAATTCCTTCCGTTACCGGAAGTTGTTCACACCCTACCGGCGTAGGCCTGGCGGTTATTCTGTTCGGGCCAGGTGTAGTAGCTATCCTCGGGGCGATCGTTTTGCTGTTCCAGGCACTGCTGCTGGCGCACGGTGGTTTGACGACGCTCGGCGCTAACGGCATGTCGATGGCGGTGATTGGCCCGGTAGTGGGTTACATGGTGTGGAAAATGGCCTGCCGTGCGGGGCTGCGTCGTGATGTTTGCGTCTTCTTGTGCGCGATGTTGGCGGATCTTGTCACCTATTTCGTCACCTCTGTGCAACTGGGCGTGGCATTCCCGGATCCGTCTGCTGGCGCTACCGGTTCAATCATTAAATTCATGGGGATTTTCTGTCTGACACAAATCCCCATCGCGATTGCGGAAGGGTTACTCACCGTGCTGATTTACGATCAGCTAACCAAACGCCAGTTAATAACCGCACAAGGACATTAACGATGAAAAAGACGCTGATTATATTGGGCATGGTAGTGGCGCTGGTGATCCTGCCGTTCTTTATCAACCACGGTGGAGAATACGGCGGTTCAGACGGTGAAGCAGAGAGTCAGATTCAGGCTATTGCCCCGCATTATGAGCCATGGTTCCAGCCGTTGTATGAACCGGCAAGCGGTGAGATTGAAAGCCTGTTGTTTACGCTCCAGGGATCGCTGGGTGCAGCCGTAATTTTCTACATACTGGGTTACACCAAAGGCAGGCAACGTCGTGATGACCGGGCTTGACAGGCTTAGCTATCAAAGCCGCTGGTTTCATGTCTCACCGGTGCGGAAATTTCTGCTCTGGCTAATGATGATGATTCTGGCGTTTACTCTGCCCCCGTTGGGGCAGGGTATCGAGCTGTTACTGATTGCCGCGCTGAGCTGCTGGCTGCTACGCATTTCGTTCTGGCGCTGGTGCCGCTGGATGGCATTACCGTTTGGTTTTCTGACGATAGGGGTAGTGACCATCCTGTTTAGTTTTAGTCGCGATCCGCAGACTCTGCTGGCCAGCATTCCCGTTGGCAGCTACTGGTTGGGCGTTAGTGCCTCAGGACTTTTCACCGCCAATGAAACCTTCTGGCGCAGCCTGGCTGCGTTGGCGGCAACGCTCTGGCTGGTGCTGAATCTACCGTTTCCGCAGCTGATTATCTTACTCAAACGCGCGCACGTTCCTCGCCTGCTTACTGAGCAGATCCTGTTAACCTGGCGCTTTATTTTTATCCTGTTAGACGAGGCGCTGGCTATTCATCGCGCACAAACGCTGCGTTTTGGGTATCGTAGCTTGCCGTTGGGCTATCGCTCGCTGGCGATGCTGGTGGGACTGCTGTTTACCCGCGTGTTGATCCGCTACCAGCAAATGACTACCACACTGGATATCAAACTTTATCAGGGTGATTTTCACCTGTAAGGAAAAGTATGCTTGCCACCTCAGCGCTTTGGTTTCGCTATCAGGATGACCCGATCCTCAAGGGGCTAACGCTGGACTTTTCTACGCATGCCGTTACGGGGTTGGTTGGTGCCAATGGCTGCGGAAAATCCACGCTATTTATGAATCTGAGTGGCTTACTGCGCCCGCAGCAAGGGGCAGTGATGTGGCAAGGCAAACCGTTGGATTACAGCAAGCGTGGCCTACTGGCACTGCGTCAGCAGGTGGCTACTGTATTTCAGGATGCCGATCAGCAAATCTTTTACACCGATATCGACAGTGACATTGCTTTCAGCCTGCGCAACCTTGGCGTGGATGAAGCTGAAATCGCCCGCCGGGTGGAAGATGCGCTGACGCTGGTCGATGCTCAGCATTTTCGCCATCAACCGATTCAGTGTTTAAGTCACGGGCAAAAAAAACGTGTGGCAATTGCCGGGGCGTTGGTGTTGCAGGCGCAATACCTGTTGCTGGATGAGCCTACAGCAGGGCTTGACCCATCAGGCCGTACGCAGATGATTGAGATAATCAAACGCATCGTAGCGCAAGGCAACCACGTGGTTATCTCCAGCCATGATATCGATCTTATCTATGAAGTCAGTGATGCAGTTTACGTTTTACGCCGGGGCGAGGTGCTAACACACGGCACGCCGGGGGACGTTTTCGCCCGTACGGAACTGATTGAACAAGCGGGATTAACTCAGCCCTGGCTGGTGAAGCTGCATACAGAGCTGGGCTTCCCGCTGTGTAAAACAGAGGCTGAATTTTTTAGTTGTATGCGAGAGAACGCACTGAAGGAGGCGTCATGACGCAGGCGATAATGTTGCAGGGAACGGCATCTGATGTGGGTAAAAGCGTGTTGGTCGCCGGGCTGTGTCGAATTTTTTATCAGGATGGACTGCGTACTGCGCCGTTCAAATCGCAAAACATGGCGCTGAACTCTGGCATTACGCCAGAAGGCAAGGAGATGGGGCGCGCACAAATTTTTCAGGCCGAAGCTGCAGGGATTACGCCAGATGTGCGTATGAATCCGGTGCTGCTTAAACCAACCAGCGACCGTAAAGCGCAGGTTGTGCTGATGGGCAAAGTCGCGACCGACATGGATGCGGTGAGCTACCACGAGTATAAACCGCGTCTGCGGGATCAAATCCTGTCAGTTTATAACAGTCTGGCGCAAGAGTTCGATGTGCTGGTGCTGGAGGGGGCGGGAAGCCCGGCAGAGATTAACCTGCGCGATCGCGATATCGTCAATATGGGTATGGCTGAAATGGCGCGATGTCCTGTTATTTTGGTGGCGGATATCGACCGTGGCGGGGTGTTTGCCTCCATTTACGGCACACTGGCGCTATTGCACGATCATGAACGCGCCAGGGTCAAAGGGGTGATCATCAATAAATTTCGCGGTGATGTGGCGTTGCTGTATTCCGGTATTGAGCAAATTGAAGCGCTGACCGGAGTGCCGGTTCTGGGCGTCATGCCATGGCTGGATGTGGATCTGGAAGATGAAGATGGCGTAGCGCTGCAAAAGGGTAAATATTTGCGCACTGATAAGCGCGACATCGACATCGCCGTTGTGCAAATACCGCACATTTCGAATTTTACTGATTTCAATGCGCTTGCCGCACAGCCGGATGTACGTGTGCGCTATGTGCGTCAGCCTGAAGAACTGGCGGGGGCCGATCTGGTGATTCTGCCGGGCAGTAAAAATACGCTGGGCGATCTGGTGTGGCTGCGTGAGAGCGGGATGGCGCACGGTGTCGTGCAATTGCATAGTAACAACGTGCCGGTGGTGGGGATTTGCGGTGGCTATCAAATGCTCGGCGATACGATCATCGATGAAGTGGAGTCAGGACTCGGCACGCTGCCGGGGCTGGGCTTGCTCAATACTGTAACGCATTTTGCCCAGCACAAAACTACCACTTTGGTTGAGGGAAAAATGTCCTCCTCGCTGCCTGACTGGCTGGCGGGCGCGGCGGGGTTATCCGTTCGTGGTTATGAAATTCACATGGGCGAAACGACCTTAACTGAAGAATGCCGGGCGGTGATGACGCTGTGCAAGGACGGTGGCAACGTGGCTGACGGCGCGGTTACGCCGGATGGCCTGGCGTTTGGTACTTATCTTCACGGTCTGTTTGACAGCGATGAATTTACCCGGGCGCTGGTTAATGGCCTGCGCGTACGTAAAGGGTTAGCACCGCTGGATTCCACCTTCCATTACGCGCAATATAAATCGCAGCAGTTTGATCTGCTGGCGGATGCGATGCGGCAACACATCGATATTGATAAAATTTATACCATCATGCAGCAACACCGGGAGCCAGTATGATGATTCTGGTTACCGGCGGCGCGCGAAGCGGTAAAAGTCGACATGCGGAAGCGCTGATCGCGGATTCTCCAAACGTTTTGTATATCGCGACTTCGCAGATCTTTGATGAGGAGATGGCGGCACGAATTCAGCATCATCGCGATGGACGCCCTGCGCACTGGCGTACAGCCGAATGCTGGCAACATCTCGATGAACTGATAACGGCTGCAAACGATCCGCAAGAAGCCATTCTGCTGGAGTGCATCACCACGATGGTGACCAACCTGCTGTTTGCGCTGGGCGGTGACAGCAATCCGGATAACTGGGATTACGCGGCGATGGAACAGTCGATCGAGGATGAGATCCGTTCGCTGATTGCCGCCTGTCAGCGATGCCCGGCAAAGGTTGTGCTGGTCACGAATGAGGTAGGAATGGGGATTGTTCCGGAGAACCGTCTGGCACGGCATTTTCGCGATATTGCAGGACGTGTGAATCAGCGACTGGCAGCAGCAGCCGATGAGGTCTGGCTGGTGGTATCAGGAATTGGAGTCAAAATTAAATGAGTAAGTTGTTCTGGGCAATGCTCTCTTTTATCAGTCGCTTGCCCGTTCCTGCTCGCTGGTCGCAAGGACTGGATTTCGAGCACTATTCACGTGGCATTGTGATGTTTCCGCTGATTGGCGTGGTGCTGGGCGGGATAACGGGACTGGTCTTTATGGCGCTGCAGGCCTGGTGCGGTATCCCCCTGGCGGCGCTGTTTGCAGTGTTGACCCTCGCGCTGCTGACCGGTGGTTTTCATCTCGATGGTCTGGCGGATACCTGTGACGGTATTTTCTCTGCCCGTCGACGCGAACGGATGCTGGAAATCATGCGCGACAGCCGCCTGGGAACCCACGGCGGACTGGCGTTGATTTTCGTGTTGTTGGCGAAAGTGCTGGTGGTGAGCGAACTGGCTTTGCGTGGCACACCGATGCTGGCGGCGCTTGCTGCGGCTTGTGTTGCCGGGCGGGGTACCGCTGTTTTGCTGATGTATCGACATCGTTACGCTCGCGAAGAAGGGCTGGGCAATGTCTTTATCGGCAAAGTCTCCGGGCGTCAAACCTGCGTTACGTTGGGATTTGCGGCAGTCCTTGCCGCCGTACTGCTTCCCGGTATGCACGGCGTAGCAGCACTGGTTGTCACGATAGTGGCGATTTTCATTCTTGGGCAGTTATTAAAACGCACGTTGGGTGGGCAAACCGGCGATACGCTGGGCGCAGCCATTGAACTTGGCGAGTTGATTTTCCTGCTGGCTCTGCTCTGAGTCAGCCAACATACTGGAACCCCTATGCAGACTTTAACCTCTTTACTCCACACCATACCTTCACCTGATAGTGCCGCGATGCTGCGTGCACAGCAGCATATCGATGGCTTGCTTAAGCCACCGGGAAGTCTTGGTCGGCTCGAGTCACTCGCTGTGCAATTGGCCGGAATGCCCGGCCTGAAGGGCGTTCCGCATGTGAATGGCAAAGCGATGCTGGTGATGTGCGCCGATCACGGCGTGTGGGATGAAGGGGTTGCCGTTTCGCCTAAAATCGTCACGGCTATTCAGGCTGCTAATATGACGCGTGGGACGACCGGTGTTTGCGTGCTGGCTGCTCAGGCGGGGGCAAAGGTACATGTGATTGATGTCGGTATTGATGCTGAACCTATTCCTGGCGTAGTAAATATGCGCGTGGCGCGCGGCTGCGGCAATATTGCTCAGGGCCCGGCAATGAGCCGTTCACAGGCCGAGGAGCTACTGCTGGAAGTTATCCGTTATACTCATGGACTGGCCAGGGACGGCGTAACGCTGTTTGGGGTCGGTGAACTTGGTATGGCCAACACGACACCCGCGGCGGCAATCGTCAGCGTGCTGACTGGAAGCGATGCCGAGAATGTGGTCGGTATCGGCGCTAACCTGCCGCTTTCAAGAGTAGGCAATAAAGTAGACGTTGTGCGGCGAGCCATTGCCGTCAATCAACCGGATCGCAATGACGGTATTGATGTACTGGCTAAAGTTGGTGGGTTTGATCTTGTCGGCATGGCGGGTGTGATGTTGGGGGCAGCCTCCTGTGGCCTTCCAGTTGTGCTGGATGGTTTTCTCTCTTACTCTGCTGCGCTGGCAGCCTGCCAGATTGCGCCGCAGATTAAACCCTATCTGATACCGTCACATTTCTCCGCTGAGAAGGGCGCCCGCACCGCGCTGGCGCATCTTGAACTGGATCCGTATCTCAATATGGGGATGCGTTTGGGGGAAGGCAGCGGGGCCGCTCTGGCGATGCCAATTATTGAAGCCGCCTGTGCCATGTACAGTAACATGGGGCAGCTAGCCGCCAGCAACATTGTGCTTCCGGATGGGAAGGAAGCATAGCCAGCTGTAACCCCGTTTGAGTGCGGGGTTTTCATCAGCCAACTCGATGTAACTCCCTAAAACAGATAAAAAAGCTATACTTAACGGATATCGGCTGCGACGAAGGAAAGGAAAAAATGCGTCGGGTAAAACTGATTTTTGCGCTTTTTGCACTGCTTGTGAGTCAGGGATCACAAGCAGTGAGTTATCCGCTGCCGCCAGAAGGCAGTCGCCTGGTGGGCACCCCTCTGACAATCACTATTCCAGATGGCAATACTCAACCGCTGGAAGCCTTTGCCGCGCAGTACGGGCAGGGGTTGAGTAACATGCTTGAAGCCAATCCCGGCGTGGATGTTTTTCTGCCTAAGTCTGGTTCAACGTTGGTTGTGCCACAGCAATTGATATTACCCGATACCGTACGCGAGGGGATTGTCATCAATGTCGCAGAAATGCGTCTTTACTATTATCCCGCTGGCGGCAATACGGTTGAAGTTTTGCCCATCGGTATTGGTCAGGCGGGCAGAGAAACGCCGCGCAATTGGGTGACGGCGGTAGAACGTAAGCAGGAAGCGCCGAGCTGGACGCCGACGCCTAATACCCGACGTGAATACGCGGCTCGCGGGGAAAGTTTGCCGGCATTTGTTCCTGCAGGGCCAGATAACCCGATGGGGTTGTATGCGATTTATATCGGCAGGCTTTATGCCATTCATGGCACAAATGCGAATTTCGGTATTGGTCTGCGGGTAAGCCAGGGTTGCATCCGTTTGCGTAACGACGACATTAAATATCTGTTTGATACCGTACCGGTAGGGACGCGTGTGCAACTGATAGACCGACCGGTGAAATACAGCGTAGAGCCGGACGGGAGTCGCTGGGTGGAAGTGCACGAACCCTTGTCAAGAAACCGTTCGGAATACGAGTCTGACAGAAAGGTTCCCTTGCCGGTCACTCCCGCGCTGCGCACTTTCATTAGCGGGAATGACGTGGATGTGAGTCGCGGCAATCAGGCGCTGGAGAGACGCTCCGGTATGCCGGTGAACATCAGCCTGGTACAGAAACATTATTAATTTTCAGGGCGACCCTGGTGACCTTCAGGTCGGATGGGTCGCTTTTTTTATTTGATACTGCCCCATTTTTACCACGCCAATATGGTCTGCCATCAGCTGCGCTTCGTGTTCGCTGTGGGTAACCAGCAGTGCCGTTTGCCCGGCCGCGCGCAAAATATCCCGCACCTCGTTGCCAAGACGCTCACGTGTACGCTTATCAAGGCTGGAAAAAGGTTCGTCGAGCAACAGGATTTCTGGATGCGGGGCCAGCGCCCGTGCCAGCGCGATACGCTGCTGCTGACCGCCGGAAAGTTCATGCGGATACCGGCTGGCATGGCTGTGTAGTTCCACCATTTTTAACAGCTCCTCCACACGGAACTTTTGCTCTTCACGCGGCATGCGTCGCAACCCAAAGGCCACATTTTGCTGCGCCGTCAAATGAGGGAATAAGGCGTACTCCTGAAAGACCATGCCGACATGCCGTTTTTCCGGCGGCAGATGAACACCGTGGCCAGCCACGCGGCGCTGCGACACAAAGATCTCTCCGCTGCGTAGTCGTTCAAATCCGGCAACTGCGCGTAACACCGTGGTTTTTCCGCAGCCTGAAGCGCCCAGCAGACAGGCGATTTCCCCTTTACGTACCGACATTGAAAATCCGTTCAGCACCGATTGCTGGCTGTTGCCGTAGGCAACGTGCACATCCCGGAGTTGTAATGCAATTTCTGACATTGTTGATCTCTTAACCACGGCGAGTCATCTGGTGACGCACCAACAAAATAACCGGTAGCGTACCTGCTAAAACAATCATTAGCGCGGCGATAGCACCTTCTTCATAGGTTCCACGCGCAGCTTCTGCATACAGCAACGTTGCCAGCGTTTCGAAATTTACTGGTCGTAAAAGCAGCGTTGTGGGCAGCTCTTTCATGGCATCGGCAAAAACCAGCAGGGCGCTACTCACTAACGCCGGGCGCAGCAATGGAAAATGAACCCGTGCAAATGTCCCTATACCATTCTCACCCAACAGTCGCGAAGCCTGTTCCAGGGATGGCGGAATACGTCCCAGGCCGGAGTCCAGAGCGCCGATGGCAATCGCTTGAAAACGCATGGCACAGCAAATTACCAGCAGGATCCCGGCAGACATCAGCGGCAGGCCGCGAACATCCAGTAAATCTGCTAACCAACGGTCGACGGCCATGGCGGGGGTTAAAAACCCAATCGCCAGAATTGTACCGGGAACCGCATAGCCTAAAGAGGCCAGACGCATCACGCCGCGACGAAATCCTGGCATGGTGTTGTCTGCGGCGCTATGACGCGCGCTCCAGGCCACTAACATACTGACGCAAACCACCACCAGCGTGGTTCCCGCTGCCAGTGATAACGTATTTTGTAATGCAGACAGTAACGAGGAGGAAACAGGGTTCTCGTCGCCTATGCGTTTAGCGCTTTCCCAGATTAAAAACAGGACCGGGGCCAAAAAGCCCAGCACAACCGGCAGCGAAATAACGATACCAAGTAGCCAGCCCCGCCAGCCCTGCACGCGAGTGGGTTGAATTTCCCGCAGGCTCCTGCTGCTGAATCCCTGCTTTCTACGGCCGTAAAATTCCAGCGTCAGAATCAAGAATATAAACATCAGCATCATACAGGCGATTTGTGCAGCGGCTGATAAATCTGAGCGAGAGATCCACGTGGTGTACACGGTAACGGTCAACGTTTGAACTCCGAGGAATTCCGATGCGCCGATATCGTTAAGCGTTTCCAGCAGCGCCAGACTGATCCCAACGGCCAGTGCCGGACGTGCCATGGGAAGAACAACGCGAAAAAAGGTTCCGGTAGCGCTACATCCCAACGTACGTGCGGCTTCCAGTAAATGGGCCGGCTGGCTGATAAACATGGCACGGGTTGTCAGATAGACGTAAGGATAAAGTACTAAGCCGAGCAGAAGGATTGCGCCGGAAAGGGATCGTAAATCGGGCAAGCGAAACTGTCTCGGGCTGTCAAAGCCCAATAAGAAACGAATAAAGGTTTGCAGAGGGCCAATTGGGTGCAGCAGATCGAGCCAGGCAAAGGCAACGATGTAGGTCGGCATCGCCAGCGGCAACAGCAGCGCCCAACTGAGAATTTTGCGCCCAGGAAAATCCCATGCCGTTACCGCCCATGCGCTGCCTACGCCAATGACGCCGACCATTACCGCGACACCTGCCAGCAACAGCACGGTGTTTTTTAGCGCTGAAGGCAGTACATATGTCATGAGATTATCCCAGTGGGATAAATCGGCCTGAGTGGCTTGCCAGATCAGTGCAACGATAGGGGTCAGGACGCCAAGTGCTATGCACAGCGCGCCAAGATGCAGTGGCGTTAATAATGACTGCGGCCCGGAAACCAGGCCGCGTAACGTCGGAACCTGCAGAGGTTTATTGATCGAATCCAACTTTATCTACCAGCAGACTAGCCTGTTTACGATACTTCACGATTTCGATTAGCGGCGTTTTATCAACGTCGATTTCACCAATTGTGGCGCTGATAACCGGGTCAAGCGTCACGCCTTTCAGTACCGGATATTCAAAATTCGCTTTCGCATATTGTTGTTGAGCTGGTGCGGAAACCAGGTACTCCAAGAGTTTAACCGCATCGGCTTTATTTGGCGCATAGCGGGCTACGGCAGCGCCGCTGATGTTAACGTGCGTTCCGCCATTTTCAAAGGTAGGTTTTACAACTTTAATGGCATCGCCCCACTGACGAGCATCGCTGCCTTCTTTGGCGTTTTTCATATGGCCGACGTAATAGGAGTTAGCCAGACCAATATCACATATTCCACCGAGGATATCGCGAGCAACGTCACGGTCGCCGCCGGTCGCTTTACGTGCCAGATTGGCCTTCACGCCGCGCAGCCATTCTTCCGTTTTGGCTTCACCGTGATGGGCAATCATCGCGGCGATCAGCGCCGTATTGTACGGATGCTGACCGGAACGAATACAAACCTTACCTTTGTACTCGGGGCTGGCGAGCTGTTCGTAGTGCCAGTTATCGATTGGCAGCGACTTCTCGGCATACAGAACGCGGGCGCGCATAGAAAGCGCAAACCACTGATTATCCGCACCGCGCAGGTTGGCAGGTATGGCGGTTTTTAGCGCTTCGGATTCTACCGGTTGGGTAACACCCGCTTCCACTAAGTCAATGAGATTACCGGCATCGACGGTCATCAGCAGGTCGGCAGGGGAGTTTTTGCCTTCAGCTTTAACACGCTCAAGCATACCGTCCTTGATGTAGACCGTACTCACTTTGATACCGCTGGTGTTAGTCCAGCTATCAAGTAAAGGTTGGATCAAGCCCGGTTCGCGGGTGGTGTATAGCGTTAATGTTTCCTGAGAGAAAGCCGGCAGGCTAACAGAGAAAATCAGGGCAGAGGCAAGTGTGATTCGGCGCAGTCCGGTGCGAGGTAGAGCATTCATCGTTTTTATCCCAGAGTAATTGGAACATACAGTGAACCGAGCAAGGGCTCGTTCTTATGGCTTGCGTACAATAAATGATAATCACTAACACTTACAATCATTGCAAAGTGTAAATAATTTACATTTACATAACTTTAATCAACGATGTGATATGGCGTGGAATGGGGATGTTATGACAGGCAGGCCGCTTAAAGGGGATGTTTTAAGGCGGATTTAAATGCAAAAAGCCTGCTTAGTTTCCTGAGCAGGCTTCTTAAATTTGGCTCCTCTGACTGGACTCGAACCAGTGACATACGGATTAACAGTCCGCCGTTCTACCGACTGAACTACAGAGGAATCGTGTGAACGAGGCGCATATTACTGACCTCATCATGAGGTGTCAACAGTAAAATTAGTACGTCATTTCAATTGGTTAATTAATCTTCAAATTCAGTGTTAATGCACATTTGGTGAGCGATAATCGTCGTCTTCTCGGGTATCGCGTAACCGCTCCATAGGGTTCTGGCGATAAAATTGGTTGAAACGTTGCCATAAGGCAGGAAAACGCGGAGCAAATAATTCAGGCGCGCTGAAAAAATACTCGGATAACACGGCAAAGCATTCGGCCGGGTCCGTTGCTGCGTAGGCATCTATGCTACATGCGGTTTCCCCAACCAGATCGATTTCATCCTGAATGTTGTTCATTGCGGCATGCAGATCGTGTTCCCAACCGGCAATATCGCGCAGGGGGATCGCCGGAACACCGCTGGCGCGATCGCCGTTACGCATATCAAGCTTATGCGCCACTTCATGGATGATCAGATTAAAGCCGGAGGCATCAAAGGAATCCTGAATATCAAGCCAATTGAGGATTATCGGGCCTTGCTGCCAGCTCTGTCCGGATTGTACAACGCGTTGATTATGCACCAACCCAATATCGTCTTCCCACTCATCGTCCACGACGAAGGGGGCTGGGTAGATGAGCACTTCGTGAAACCCGTCGAGCCACTCGATCCCTAATTCCAGAACAGGTAAACAGAAAAGCAGAGCAATACGTGCACTTTTCAGCGGGTCCAGCTCAAACCCCTGCAGTGCGACCAGTCTTTTTTGTTGCAAAAAGCGCTCGCCAAGGGCGATAAGTCTGGCTTGTTCTTGCTCGGTGAGATTTACAAGAAGGGGAATGGCCAGGGCGTCATCCCACGGCCAGTCATCACTCCGGGTTGTTTCTTGTTCTTTCCAGGGCCACTTAATCATCGTTTTGCTCGCAAACTCGTCACTTGAACGAAATTGACGGAACTGGGTCTGTTAAAATGCCAAATTACCTGGCATCATGGCAACCGCTAAAACGGAGAGATGCCAGAGCGGCTGAATGGACCGGTCTCGAAAACCGGAGTAGGGGTAACTCTACCGGGGGTTCAAATCCCCCTCTCTCCGCCACTACTTACCAGTAACTGGCTGTTTTTAATGGTTTCTATCTAAAATTTTCTTCCTCAGTCTTTCACTCGATATACCCTTCCGAATAACTATCTGCCATATCTTGTTGGTATATTTTGAACAAACTGACCGTCGAATACGTTATCACTTACCCAGCGTTCCCGGTAGGAAATTACCACTATGTCCTTCATTTTGTGAGCTAAGTCGTATGACATTGAAGTACGTCGGCTCGACTTATTAGTACCAGCCCTGGGGATGACTGGGTCGATACTTTCTCATGGAGTTACATGATTATTTCTTTTCTGCCAGCCAAGCGTTCAGTTTTCCTTCGAATGTATCGCTAACCGGCCAAACGTGACCATCAGGGGGCTGTAGTACAGTGAAACCGTTGTCACTCAGAAGATGGAGATATTCTTCATCATGCCAGGCTGGGCTTGCCATGCCCTGACGTTTCACTTCATCAAAGGTATGTACTTCAACCAGCAGTTTACCGACAGGCATTAGCCAGCGACGAGTTTTATGCGATCTGTGGAGGAGATAATCGTACTGATATTCATAAAATCCTTCTCACTATGTATTAAATCATTTTTCGTGGAAATGCTTGGGAACAATCGGTATTTGTTCGCCCAGGAAATGTCCAGTTTGCCTTAGTCGGGTGAGGCAACAGATACGAATGTATCCTCGGAACTCAATAATCCTCTGGAATGAAATTTGTGATCTGAATTGAAAATTCTCTCCAGTATACATGCCAAATGAAAACAATGGTTCATTTAATGCTTTCTTGATTAGGTGGTTAGGGATATCCTAATTACTATATTGGCGCACTAGCGTGATGTTACATTGATGTGAATGCAATGCTGTTGAGTAATGGATATATCGCACATGTCTAATTTATCGTGATTTTAATCACAATAACTTTAACTGCTAATAGACAAAAAATCGCCATACTATAATGATGTTGTCATGTTTAATAAGAGTTGATATCTAATGATTAGCTTATTTAATACATATCTGACTTCTAAGTGGTTCAACATCGACACGATGATTGTCAATCATCGCCCTTAAGTTTTACTCCTTCCTATTCATACAATGTGAACAGAAACTTTTTTCTGTTTTTTGTATGCCTTGAATAATTCATAATTTATTTGCTGCATAATCTTGTTATACCTGGTTTACGTGTGGGTTTAGGCGTAGATAACGGGTGTAGAGATGTGTGGATAAAATTTATATGGGTTGTTCATCAATATTTAAAATGCTTCAGTAATTCAGGCCTATGAGTTACTGCAGGCGTGGTATGTGTATATCTAATACAGGAAATATTCCATGAATAACTTTAAACATTTACCAGAACCATTCCGTATTCGTGTTATTGAACCCGTAAAACGTACAACGCGGGAGCACCGTGAAAATGCGATTATTAATTCCGGAATGAACCCATTCCTGCTTGATAGTGAAGATGTTTTTATTGATTTATTGACAGATAGCGGTACTGGCGCTGTTACCCAAAATATGCAAGCAGCAATGCTAAGGGGAGATGAAGCATACAGCGGAAGCCGCAGTTATTATGCGCTTGCAGATGCGGTTAAGAATATTTTTGGATATCAATATACTATTCCGACTCACCAGGGCCGTGGTGCTGAGCAGATTTATATCCCTGTATTAATCCGTAAGCGTGAGCAAGAAAAGGGATTGGACAGAAGTAAAATGGTTGTGTTCTCAAACTACTTCTTCGATACAACTCAGGGACACAGTCAAATTAATGGCTGTACTGTCCGAAATGTTTATATCAAAGAAGCATTTGATACTGCAGTCCGTTGTGATTTCAAAGGGGATTTCGACCTGGATAAACTGGAAGAAGGTATCCAGGAGGTAGGCCCAAATAATGTTCCTTATATTGTGGCTACGATAACGTGTAACTCTGCCGGTGGTCAGCCGGTTTCACTGGCAAACCTGAAAGCAACATATCAGCTGGCGAAAAAATACGATATTCCAGTGGTGATGGATTCCGCTCGATTTGCAGAGAACGCATATTTCATTCAGCAAAGGGAAACAGCTTATAAGGACTGGAGCATCGAGGAGATTACACGCGAAACCTATAAATATGCGGATATGCTGGCTATGTCAGCGAAGAAAGATGCGATGGTGCCAATGGGGGGGCTGCTCTGTATTAAAGATGACAGCTATTTTGATGTCTATACCGAATGCCGGACGCTTTGTGTGGTGCAGGAGGGATTCCCTACCTATGGTGGTTTGGAAGGCGGAGCAATGGAACGTCTGGCCGTCGGTCTAACTGATGGCATGAACCAGGATTGGCTGGCCTATCGTATTGCACAGATTCAGTATCTGGTTGATGGTCTTGAAGCTATTGGTGTGACCTGTCAGCAAGCTGGTGGACATGCGGCATTCGTGGATGCTGGAAAATTATTACCGCATATTCCTGCTGAACAATTCCCGGCACAGGCGCTGGCATGCGAACTTTATAAAGTCGCTGGCATTCGCGCTGTAGAGATTGGTTCATTTTTACTCGGCAGGGATCCTAAAACGGGAGTTCAGTTACCGTGTCCGGCTGAGTTGTTACGTTTAACCATTCCGCGTGCGACATATACGCAATCGCATATGGATTTCATTATTGAAGCCTTTAGTCATGTGAAAGAAAATGCCAAAAATATTAAAGGATTAACTTTTACATATGAACCTAAAGTTCTACGTCACTTTACTGCTCGATTGAAAGAAATCTGATAGTCAATAATTGACCATGAATGGTTATATCTCATAGCTATTCATGGTTCACATTTTTATAAAATTAATATGATAGTGAATAAATACAACTGATGAAAAGAGGCTCGTATGGAAGAAAATTCCAATTCAAAGCATTCATCCTTTTGGGGGATTATGGTGATTGCTGGCACCGTAATAGGTGGAGGGATGTTTGCATTACCCGTTGATCTCGCCGGCGCTTGGTTTTTCTGGGGGGCATTTATATTAATTATATCCTGGTTTTCAATGTTGCACTCAGGATTGCTACTTCTGGAAGCCAATTTAAATTATCCTGTCGGTTCCAGTTTTAACACAATTACAAAAGATTTAATTGGTAATAAATGGAATGTGATTAGCGGTGCGACAGTTGCCTTTGTTTTATATATATTGACTTATGCATATATTTCAGCAAATGGAGCTATTATTAGTGAAACGATATCTATGCATTCTGATGGTCATGTTAACCCACGAATCATTGGTGTTTGTACCGCGCTGTTTGTAGCAACTGTATTATGGTTTAGCTCATTGGCTGCAAGTCGGATTACATCATTATTTCTTGGGATTAAAATTCTTGCTTTCGTGATTGTTTTTGGTTCGCTTTTCTTTCAGGTCGATTACTCAATTTTAAGTGGGGTAAGTGGAGTAAACGAAGAAAGTCGCTCGTTTTTTCCTTATATATTTATGGCCATTCCGGTATGCCTGGCATCCTTCGGTTTTCATGGTAATATCCCCAGCCTAATCATCTGCTACGGAAAGAAAAAAGATAAATTGATAAAAAGTGTTGTGCTGGGATCTTTTCTGGCATTGGTTGTTTATTTGTTTTGGCTATATTGTACGATGGGTAACATCCCTCGTGAGAGTTTTAAAGGTATAATTGCTTCTGGCGGTAATGTCGATGCTTTGGTGGGGTCCTTTTTGGGAACTAATCAGAGTGGCGTGATTGAGTTCTGTTTACTCGTTTTCTCTAATTTGGCCGTGGCCAGTTCTTTCTTCGGCGTTACATTAGGACTATTTGACTTTCTTGCCGATCTGTTCAAATTCGACAATTCCCATTCTGGACGATTTAAAACAGTAATGCTGACGTTTTTGCCGCCAACGGTGCTTTACCTGTTATTCCCTAACGGATTTATCTATGGGATCGGTGGGGCAGGATTATGTGCAACGATCTGGGCTGTTATTATTCCGGCCGTGCTGGCCTTGAAATCAAGGCAAAAGTTTCCGAATCAGATGTTTACTGTATGGGGAGGGCGGATTATCCCCGCCGTAGTTATTATTTTTGGTATCGTCGTGATCTTCTGTTGGTTTGGTAATGTACTGAATATTTTACCAAAACTGGTGTGAGTGATAACGGACAAGAATCTTAATTTTTAGTGAAACTGCTCAGTTTTGCCCTCGGGCATCAATATTGATCCGTATTTCCTTCAGGTAAACAGTATCAATGGATAGCAAAATGATAAAGAGGATGAAAAGGATTTTGCCAGGCGTAGCTTTTCTGCTCGCAGAGCCTTCAGTGGTAGCCTCCGAGGGAAACGGACCGGGTATTTATCCCGATGGTCTGGAAAACTATATGTCAGGGTTTCTTCCTGCCGAAGGAATACATACCCTGTTGTACGGAGGCAGCGCACGGTATGACCACGTGCGTGACAGCAGAGGTCATGATATTTCAGGGCCGGGCTTCAGTATGAACGTCAATATCCTAGCGCCGCGTATTATTTGGGTTACGGAACAGCGCCTTCTGGGGGGACAGTTGGCGTTTCATTCCATCCTGCCATTGCTCGATATCACGGCTAAATCATATGGGCGGAAATATACCCGCCAGGGTTTGGGAGACATCACACTGGGGCCAGCATTAGGTTTTCATCCCTTGCGTGACCTTCATTATGTGCTGGGCGTTGATGTATTTGCACCAACAGGTAATTACAGCCAGTCTGATCCCGCCAGCCTGGGGCGAAACTACTGGGCTGTGCAACCTGTATGGGCAATTAGCTATATTCCGCAACAAGGTGTTAATGCGGATATCAAAATGATGTATGACTTTAATCGACGTAATCAGGAGAGTCATACGAAGTCAGGCCAGGCTTTTCATGCCGATTATGCATTAGGATGGGCAGTGGGAAATGGTTGGGTGTTTGGCATTGGTGGGTACACATTTATACAGACCACCAATGACAACGGACCGAATTCAGCGCCGGCTAAAGCGCGGGCCTTTTCTCTTGGTCCTTCTATTCGTTATGCCAATGACAAGGGCTGGCTGATGACGTTGAAATGGCAGAAAGAAATGGATGTGCGTAACCGACCTGAAGGCTCCCAGCTATATCTTAAGGCTTCTGTCCCACTCTAAAAATGTAAAAAGCCCGCTTCAGAAGAAACGGGCTTGCTTGTCTGTGCAGCAATTAGAACTGGTAGACTAAACCAACGGCAACGATGTCGTCAGTCGCGATACCATTGCTTTCATAGAAGCTGTCGTCTTCGTCCAGCAGGTTGATTTTGTAATCAACGTAGGTGGACATGTTTTTGTTGAAGTAGTAAGTCATACCCACATCAACATATTTGACCAGGTCTTTATCGGTGTAGCGTGGGGTGCCATTGCTATGGTGATCCCAGCCACCTAAGTCGACACCTTTAGATTGCAGGAATGCAACGGATGGACGCAGACCAAAGTCAAACTGGTATTGTGCAACAACTTCGAAGTTCTGCGTTTTGTTGGCGATACCGCCTTTGTCATCACCATAAGCGGTCATATTGCGGGTTTCGGCATACATTGCAGCCAGGTACACGTTGTTAGCGTCATATTTCGCGCCAACAGTCCAGGCATCCGCTGTATCTCCGCCTGCGTATTTATTGGCATAGCTACGATCGCCACGGCCAGCAGAAACTTGCTCGTTAGTACGATCAGAACTCGAGTACGCTGCGCCGAGGCTTAAACCGAAGTCAAAGTCATAGGAGGTAGACATACCGAAACCGTCGCCGTTTTCTTTCGCCAGTTTGCGGTTTTCGCTATTACCAGAACCTTCCTGACCTACGCTGCTACCTTCATTATTACCCTGATACTGCAAAGCAAAGTTCAGGCCATCAACCTGACCAAAGAAACCTTTGTTACGATAGGTAGCCACGCCGTTGGTACGACCCAGCATATACACGTCGGTCTGAGTGTAAGTATCACCGCCGAATTCTGGCAGCATATCGGTCCAGGCTTCAACGTCGTAAACGACGCCATAGTTACGACCGTAATCGAAGGTGCCGTTTTCAGCAAAGCCTAAGCCTGCGAAAGCCAGACGAGTCCAGGAGTCGCCTTTGTCACCTTCGGTGCCGTTAGCCTGAATGTTATATTCCCACTGACCGTAGCCAGTCAGCATATCGTTGATCTGTGTTTCGCCCTTAAAACCCACACGCGCATAGGTCATGTCACCGTCGCTACCTGCATCGTCAGAGAAATAACGCAGACCATCGACTTTTCCGTACAGATCCAGTTTATTGCCGTTTTTATTATAGATTTCAGCCGCATTTGCTGCGCCTGCAGCTAATAAAGCAGGGAGAAGCAGTGCCAGTACTTTTCTTTTCATTATGTATTCCCTTTATTTAATAATTAAAATGAATATGTAGTGATGTCCTGAAAACTACATTTCGATACTATCCATGAAGTTCATTTAATTTAAAATATAACATGTAACAATTGTATTTTAGATATTTCAGAATGTTTCCATTTGGATTTTTTAAATCATTTCTATATATATATGTCGTTTTCATTCAACGTATAAATGTATAGTTATCAACTGGTTTATGCTTTTTGTTTTAGTATTTGCTATGTATATTGTATGTGTTTTTATTATTGCTGGTCGTGGTTCCTTGATGATTTATTATCAATGCTACATCCAGAAGTTATAAATTGATATTCGTTATAAATATTATTTAATAATTGAATTTTGATATAAAAGAGGGCGGACAGTGGTTCGGAGTAAAAATTGTTGCTAAGGTGGTTTTCTTTATGTAAAGGGAGAGAGCATGGAACTCCACGACTGGCAGTCGCGATTTGAAACCTGGCTACGTGAAAACCATTCAGAGCACGACGCTGCCCACGACATCTTTCACTTTCGCCGGGTGTGGACGACGGCACAAAAGCTGAACACAGATACGGCCGTTGACTGGCTGGTGGTGTTGACGGCGTGCTACTTCCATGATCTCGTCAGTTTGCCGAAGAACCATCCCGATCGTCATCGTTCGTCGGTACTGGCAGCTCAGGAAACGCGTGGGGTTTTGATGCGCGATTTCCCTGATTTTCCACAACAACGGCTATTTGCCGTGTGTCATGCTATTGAGGCACACAGTTTCAGCGCCAAAATCGTACCAGAAACCCCTGAAGCCAAAATTGTGCAGGATGCAGACCGGCTGGAGGCGCTGGGTGCGATTGGTTTAGCGCGGGTATTTGCCGTGTCCGGCGCATTAGGCGTGGCGTTATTTGATGCGGAAGATCCACTGGCCCGGCAACGTGGCCTCGATGATAAACAGTACGCGCTCGATCACTTCCAGACCAAATTATTAACGTTGCCGCTGACGATGCAAACCGAAAAGGGGCGGCGTTTGGCGCAGCATAATGCTGACTTCTTGCTGACATACATGGCGAAGCTGAGTGCGGAGTTAAAAGGAGAATATGAAAAGCTGGATCTTGACGCGATTCAACCCTTTACCGCGCGTTAGTCGTCAGTACAGCCGCCACGTCAACCGCGCTATTTTATGTTAATCTGTCAGTCATCTATTTCGGCCGGTTAAATGTATGCAGGATAATTTTTCAGTAGCAGGCTCCATGAACCCAATGACAGATGATAACGAGGCCGCCGCACAGGTGATTTTGGCGAAGTTGCTTGAAATATATGACGTGAAAACGCTGGTTGCTCATCTGAATGGTGTTGGTGAGAATCGCTGGAGTCCGGCCATCTTTAAGCGCGTTGTTGCCAATGAAACGTGGCATCGGTTGAGCGACGCTGAGCTGGCTCATCTGAACGCTATGCTGCCGACACCGCCCGCGCATCATCCCCATTATGCTTTTCGCTTTATCGATCTTTTTGCTGGTATTGGCGGAATTCGTCGCGGTTTTGAAGCGATTGGCGGGCAGTGCGTCTTTACCAGCGAGTGGAACAAGCATGCGGTGCGCACCTATAAAGCGAATCACTACTGTGATCCTCAACAGCACCACTTTAATGAAGATATTCGTGATATTACGCTCAGCCATCATGATGGGGTGAGCGACCAACAGGCGGCGGAGCATATTCGTCAGCATGTTCCGCAGCATGACGTGTTGCTGGCGGGTTTCCCTTGTCAGCCATTCTCTCTCGCTGGTGTATCCAAGAAAAACGCGTTAGGACGAGCTCATGGCTTCGCCTGCGATACGCAAGGTACACTATTTTTTGATGTGGTACGTATCATTGATGCGCGTCGACCAGCGATATTTGTGCTCGAAAACGTCAAAAACCTGAAGAGTCACGACCAGGGAAAAACGTTTCGTATCATTATGCAAACCCTGGATGAACTGGGTTATGACGTGGCGGATGCGCACGATAACGGTCCGGATGATCCGAAGATTATCGATGGGCAACATTTTTTGCCACAGCACCGTGAACGGATTGTGCTCGTCGGTTTTCGCCGCGAACTGAATTTGAAATCAGACTTCACGCTGCGCGATATTGTCTCCCGTTATCCGCAGCGGCGTACTACGCTGGCGGAGCTGCTTGAGCCAACCGTCGAGGCGAAATATGTGCTGACGCCGGTGCTGTGGAAATATCTCTATCGCTATGCGAAAAAGCATCAGGCGCGGGGGAATGGATTCGGCTATGGTATGGTGTATCCTGGCAATCCCTATAGTGTAACGCGCACATTATCGGCGCGTTATTATAAGGATGGCGCCGAGATCCTTATTGACCGCGGTTGGGACATGGCGCTGGGGGAAAAGGATTTTGATGACCCGCAGAATCAGCAACACCGCCCGCGCAGGCTCACGCCCAGAGAGTGCGCGCGCCTGATGGGATTTGAATCCCCCCAGGGCTATCAGTTCAGGATCCCTGTGTCGGATACCCAGGCTTATCGCCAGTTTGGTAATTCGGTGGTCGTCCCGGCATTTGCGGCAGTTGCCAGGCTGCTGGAGCCAAAAATCAAACAAGCGGTTACCCTTCGCGAGAAAGAGAACCTGCATGGCAGACGTTCACGATAAGGCAACGCGCAGTAAAAATATGCGGGCGATTGCCACCCGTGATACCGCAATTGAAAAACGCCTTGCCAGTGTGCTGACAGAGCAGGGGGTAACGTTTCGCGTGCAAGATGCGACGTTACCCGGTCGCCCTGATTTCGTGGTGGATGAGTATCGTTGTGTTCTCTTTACCCACGGCTGTTTCTGGCATCATCACCACTGCTATTTATTCAAAGTCCCCGCTACACGAACGACGTTCTGGCTGGAAAAAATAGGCAAAAATGTCCAGCGTGACGCGCGGGATTGCGAAAAGCTGCAGGCTCTGGGCTGGCGAGTACTGATTGTCTGGGAGTGCGCCCTGCGCGGGCGCGAAAAGCTGGGGGATGAAGCATTGTCCGAACGTGTCGTCGAGTGGATCTGCGGCGGTGGCGCCAGCGCGCAGATCGACACGCTTGGTATTCATTTACTGTAACGTCTTCTCCGATGGAGTCACAATGGCGTCCGCTTTAGCAGGGAACAGGTATTTACCGAGTGTGACCAGTACCACCGCAAACACGATCACCCCAAGCGCCAGCCATTCGATGAGCGCCAGATTTTCTCCTCCCAGACCGGTACCTAACAGTACGGCGACCACCGGATTCACGTAGGCATAGCTGGTGGCGAGTGCCGGACTGACGTTGCGGATCAGGTACATATAGGCGTTAATGGCAATAATAGAGCCAAACAAGGCCAGATAGGCTACCGCTATAAAGCCTGAAAATGTCGGCATAGTGGTCAATTTTTCCCCGGAAAGTAGTGAGGCGCACATCAACACGAGACCGGCGGCGAGCATTTCTATGGCTCCTGCCATCATGCCAACGGGCAGGGTTATGCGTGAGCCGTACACTGAACCAAACGCCCAACTCATTGAGCCAATCAGGATTAAAACAGCGCCCCATGGATTACCGCTCAAATTGCCGCCGCTGTTCAGCATGATGATCCCGGCGAGACCAATAGCTATCCCTATCCATTCCAGTTTGCGTGTTTTGATGCCAAAAAAGTGACTAAAGCACAGTGTAAACAGCGGGACGGTGGCGACCACTACGGCGGCAATACCGGAAGGAACATTTTGATGTTCTGCAACGGTAACCAGCCCATTACCCACGGCCAACAGCAGGATACCAATTAACGCGGCGTTCAGGAGCTGGCGCAGAGGCGGTAGCTTGTGTCCGCGAAGAAGTAAAAAAAGTGTTAATAACACTCCCGCAGAGAGAAAACGCACGCCGGCCATCATCAACGGCGGCCAGCTTTCAACGCCAATACGAATAACGAAGTATGTGGAACCCCAAATGATGTACAGCGCGAATAGCGCACTGAAAAGCGGTAACAATTGCCTGAAACGCATAATCCCTCACGGTGGAAATAAAAAGGTGCAACATAGTAAACGTCAAAACTATCGTGCTGGCGAGATTTATAATTACGTACTGATGTTAAAAAAATGTTGACCAGAAAGGTCAGTTTCAGCATTGCGTGTTTTACTTCATACTTATGGCTGCAAAAAAATAATATTGAGGATTAAAACTTTGGCAGGAAGTAGCTTACTGACCTTACTCGATGATATCGCCACGCTGCTGGATGATATTTCAGTCATGGGAAAACTGGCCGCGAAAAAAACGGCGGGTGTATTGGGGGATGACCTGTCGCTTAACGCGCAGCAGGTCTCGGGCGTGCGGGCGAACCGTGAACTCCCGGTAGTCTGGAGCGTGGCAAAAGGATCATTTATTAACAAAGTTATCCTTGTGCCATTGGCGCTATTGATAAGCGCCTTCATTCCGTGGGCGATCACCCCTTTATTAATGGTTGGCGGGGCGTTTCTCTGTTTTGAAGGGGCAGAAAAAATTCTCCATTCCTTGCAAGCGCGTAAGCACAAAGAGACTCCAGAGGAGCGCCAGCAGCGTCTGACAACGTTGGCGGCGCAGGATCCTCTCACCTTTGAAAAAGATAAAATCAAAGGGGCGATACGTACCGATTTTATCTTATCTGCCGAGATTGTCGCGATTACGCTGGGTATCGTCGCGGATGCGCCACTGCTGAATCAGGTGTTGGTGTTATCAGGCATCGCGTTAGTCGTAACCGTGGGGGTATACGGCCTGGTTGGGATTATCGTTAAGCTCGATGATATTGGCTACTGGCTGGCAGAAAAACGTAGCGCGCTTGCCCAGTTGCTGGGGAAAGGATTGCTGGTGGTCGCTCCCTGGCTGATGAAAACCCTCTCTGTGGTGGGTACGCTGGCGATGTTTTTGGTCGGTGGTGGAATCGTGGTACACGGGATATCACCGTTGCATCATGCGATTGAACATTTTTCCCAACAGCAAAGTGCATTGATTGCGCTAATGCTTCCGACCCTGCTGAATCTGGTGCTCGGTTTTATCATTGGCGGGGTCGTGGTGCTGCTGGTGAAAGCCGTCGCCAGACTACGCGGAGTTTCGCACTAATTGTCGCAGAGATGATTACGCAAAACGCCTCTTTGTCGTCTAAGGTGTAAAGGTTTCTCTTGATACAGGAGGCAGGTATGGTCTTTTCTGTCAGTGAGGAAGTCACCTCCAAAGAGGGGGGCCCACGCATGATCGTTACCGGGTATGCCAGCGGAATGGTGGAATGTCGCTGGTACGACGGCTTTGGCGTCAAACGGGAAGCATTCCGTGAAGATGAACTGGTGTCGGGTGAGCGAAGATCGCTCTGCCAGGATGCCTGAACACCTGGCTTGAAGGTAACCTGGTGAACTCTCAACCATTAGTTATATTTATCATTTTGGTGAGAATTATTTACTTGTCAGGCAAAAAAATTGCAGATAAGGTTTGTTTCACATCAGATTTCCTGGTGTAACGAATTTTCAAGTGCTTCTTGCATAAGCAAGCTTGATCCCGACCCGATAAGGGCCGGGATTTTTTTCGCCCTCAGTCAGCGATTGATCTCCGACACGCTAAAATCATGGATATCAAGCTCGAACGCGTCGGCAAGTTCATGCCATGTATGGTAATCACGCCCATCGACGCTGACGCGTTCCGGGTCATCCTGACTACGATGAATCTCACTCTCGCAGATTTCGTTGATTGCCTTCAGCAGCGCGTCCACATCGACGCTGACTTCACGTTTGGCCGTATCGCTGTACTCTTTCGCGGTTTTCATCCTCATACCTCTCAACCGTTAAGGATACCGGGGGAGCGTATCCCAACATCAGATACGCACAACTTAAGTATAGACCGTCGATAAAACCCGCAATCGCACGAGCCGGGCGCTGCCAGAAAAAGGAAATTGTTCTACACTGGCACAAAGCCACAGGAGGAAAACGATGAAGGTGAATGATCGGGTTACAGTCAAAACGGACGGCGGTCCTCGTCGGCCGGGCGTGGTACTGGCTATTGAAGAATTTAGTGAAGGCACCATGTACCTCGTTTCGCTGGAAGACTACCCGCTCGGTATCTGGTTCTTTAATGAGTCAGGTCATCAGGATGGTATCTTTGTGGAAAAAGTGGAGTGAGGTGAGTTCAGCTTTTTGATTCTGACTGGTGGAGTCGCCACCAGTCAGAACGTCTTAGCGCATATTCACAAAGATACCATTGGTAACGTTATCTGTGAGTCTCACAACGTGATAGATCACTTGCTTATTATGCGTCTTTATCTTTCGTTTTATATTCCCCTTATGGGATGACACGGTTTTGGCTTTGATATTCATTTGATCTGATATCTGTATTGTTCCCTGGCCCTCCATCCACATGCGTAGCATACTGGATTCGGTGCGGCTTAATGACAAGGTCGGCAGATTTACATCAATGACAATATCCACTTCCTTTTTCAGAATATCGCCAAGGAGTTCATCCAGTGAATCTGGTTTAATCGACTTAGAACTGATCAATAAGTTTTTTCTTACTAATAAATATTCATCAAAATGCACATTGGCAATTGCCATAAACACAATAAATAATGTGCCGGGATGCTGATTAATGATTTGCTTTATTTGCTGGCTGTTAGCAGGATCGTGGATAAAGCAGTCCTCATTAATAAACACCACAGCGGGTTGCTGAGAGACACAGGCGAGGCTGAGCTCATCAACGCTGGAAATGTTGTTGATTTCCCTTTTTTTCACTCCCCGACTCACCAGATATCCGGTCAAACCTAGGCGGGTGTAACTGCATAAATCCATAATAATCGTTGACATGGCATACCCTCACTCAATGCGTAACGATAATTCCCCTTACCTGATTATTTCATCACAACTAAACGGAATAATAACGACCTAAGATGACGCTTTCGCTGTTTTTCAGGCGAAATTACTATCCCGTAAAGTTGCGTATAATTTGCCAGGAAACATCTTAAAGTAAAGTAAATGTTGCTTTATGTGAGTGAGACAAAAACAAATAAGCCGCGACAGGTATATCCTGGTGGATGTTGCTGCTTTTTAAATTTAGGATAATCCTTAGTAAAACAGGATAAAAATTAAGGGTTATTATTTCCCGGGCATTTCGCTGACAATATCAGCCAACAAATTAAAAATCTCGCTGAATAATCGCTCGCAGAACGGCGCAATTAATGGCATCAGGGCCGCCATTAATGAAATACCCACGGCAAGGGTGAGTGGAAAACCGATGACGAAAATCGACAGCTGCGGCGCCATGCGATTCAACAAGCCGAGTGCAAGGTTGAGTGTGAGTAGCAGCGTCATTATCGGCAGGGCCAACATGAGTCCGTTGAGGAAAATCAGGCTACCCGCACGCGCCAGCGCGAGAAAGGCATTACTGTTCACCGGATTACCGCCGATGGGCAACGTATGAAAGGTATCGACCAACAGCGAAATCAGCCACAAATGGCCGTTAAAGGTCAGGAACAACAGCATCGCGAGCATGTCGATCAGTCGCGCCAGGACCGGCATATTCAGACGGCTACCAGGGTCGAAGAATGTTGCAAATGAGAGGCCCATTTGCAGACCAATTAATTCCCCGGCGGTGCGCACTGCAGCAAACGCAAACTGCATGGTAAAGCCTAAGGCGATGCCGATGAGGATCTGTTGCATTGCTTGCCATAACGCTTCAACAGAAAAGATAGGGACATCTACCGGGGGAATCGACGGGGCGATAACGACGGTTATCATCAATCCCAGCCCCAGTTTTACCCGTTTGGGGATGGCGCGCTCGCTGAGAATAGGAGCCGTCGAGATGAGTGCCAGGATGCGCAGCAAAGGCCAGAAGTAAAGATTCAGCCAGTGGAGCCACTCAACGCTGGTCACCTGCAACATAATGTCATCTACCCGATGATATAAGGGATATTGCTGAACAGCGTACGCACGTAGTCGAGCAGCAGGTTAAGCATCCACGGGCCGGCAACGATGATGGCAATAAAAACCGCGACAATTTTGGGAATGAAGGACAGCGTCATTTCGTTAATCTGGGTCGCAGCCTGCAGAATACTAATGATTAGACC
Organism: Citrobacter meridianamericanus; assembly: GCF_041320245.1. Classification (NCBI taxonomy): domain Bacteria; kingdom Pseudomonadati; phylum Pseudomonadota; class Gammaproteobacteria; order Enterobacterales; family Enterobacteriaceae; genus Citrobacter; species Citrobacter meridianamericanus. The sequence continues at coordinate 2,162,609 of NZ_CP101036.1, forward strand.
CGTGACGAGGGCGACCAACAGTAAAGGTGCGGCAAGGGCCAGGGCGACTTTCATCGCCTCTGTGCCCATCATCATGACCGATTCAGGAGTCATTTCGCGCCTCTAACTGTAAAAGCTTTGTGCCAGCGAGCCGACAAGCAGCTGCCAGCCGTCCACCAGTACAAACAACATCAGCTTGAACGGCAGCGCGATCGTGGCGGGTGGAACCATCATCATCCCGAGCGCCATCAGCACGCTGGCGATAACCAGGTCGATAATCAGAAACGGAATAAAAATGGTAAAGCCTATCTGGAATGCCGTTTTCAGCTCGCTGGTGACATAGGCCGGAAGCAAAATCCGCATCGGTACGGCTTCTGGTCCCTGTAGTGGACCGCTGTTTGCCAGACGGGCGAACAGCGCCAGGTCTGCTTCACGGGTTTGGCGCAGCATAAACTCACGCAGCGGTTGCGCGCCTTTCTCCATGGCTTCCTGCATGGAGATCTTCTCTTCGCTGAAGGGCTGATATGCATCGACGTAGATTTTGTCGATTACCGGCGACATGATGAAAAAGGTCAAAAATAGCGCCAGCCCGAGTAGCACCTGGTTTGGCGGCGCAGAGGGTGTTCCAAGCGCATTTCGTAGCAGGCCGAAAACAATGATGATGCGAGTGAAGCTGGTCATCATCAGCAAAATGGCGGGTAAGAACGTCAGCGAGGTGATAAACACCAGCGTTTGCACTGGCAAAGACCAGCTTTGTCCGCCGCCTGGCAGCGGCTGGCTAACCAGGCCTGGGAGCTCGGCGAGGGCAACGGGGCTGAAAAGCCATAAGCCTGCCAGCGTGAGGAATAACAAACGGCGCATCAGGGTCTCCCGGGACGCTTGAGCAAACTTTTCATCATGGCCTGGAAATCCGCGGGGGAGGCCGTTTTTTCTTCTGCATCGGCAAGGACCGGGGGCAGGGTGTGCAGGACGTTAATTTGCGAGGCGGTTACGCCCAGCACCAGCCGTGCATCTTCAACCTCAACAATCACCACGCGCTCACGTGGGCCCAGTGAGGTACTCGCCGCAACTTTCAGTCCGCGCGTACCGGCGCTTTTGGGAGCAAATCCCAGACGTTTAATGGCCCAGGCCGCAGCCAGGATCAATACGATAATCCCGAGCAGCGCACCGCTGACCTGCACCAGCGGTGAGCCGGGGACGGCGGCTGGCTGAGAAACTGTCGCCTGGGTATTCATGATTAACGGCTCAGGCGGCGCATACGTTCAGAGGGGGTAATAATGTCGGTGATACGTACGCCGTATTTATCCGCGACGACTACCACTTCACCCTGAGCAATCAGATAGCCGTTGATCAGAATATCCAATGGTTCGCCAGCCAGACCATCCAATGCGACGACCGAACCCTGCGTCAGGCGCAGCAGCTCTTTGATGGTCATACGGGTACGGCCTAATTCGACGGTTAGTTTGACCGGAATGTCCATGATCAGGTCGATGTCCTGCAAGGCACCGCTGACGTCGCCGCCACCTAACTGCTGGAATACCGCATCGGCCGCACTTTTGGTAGGCGTGGTTTTTTGCTCGTTTAACGCGTCAGCCCACAGATCGTCCAATGCGCCAGTGTTCTCATCGGACGGATTATTCATATCACTCATTTGGGCTGTTCCTCATTCAGCGAATTCAAAATCGGGTTTATCAGATGTTCTACGCGTAACGCATACTGACCGTTCACAGTGCCATACTGGCTGGTCAGTACAGGCACGCCGTCCACATGAGCAATAATGCGGTCGGGTTTTTCAATCGGCAGTACATCGCCGGGTTTTAGTTTTAAAATCTGGGATAGCCGCAGCGGAATGTCGGCAAAGTTTGCCACCAGCTCCAGCTCAGAATGCTGAACCTGACGCACCAGATTATTGCGCCAGTTCTGATCTTCATTACGCGAGTTTTCCAGCGGTGGATTCACCAGCAGCTCGCGCAACGGTTCAATCATGCTGAATGGCAGACAGATGTTAAATTCACCGGTCAGGTTACCAATCTCAACGTGGAATGGGGTATTCACCACAATGTCATTTGGCGAGGTGGTGATATTGGTAAATTTCACCTGCATCTCCGAACGAACGTATTCCACTTCCAGCGGATTGATGGCCTTCCAGGCATCGCTGTAGCCTTCCAACGCCAGCTTCAACATGCGGTTGATGACGCGCTGTTCGGTATGGGTAAATTCACGACCTTCCACTTTCGTCGGGAAGCGGCCATCGCCGCCAAACAGGTTGTCTACAGCGATAAATACCAGACTCGGAGAGAACACCACCAGACCCGTACCGCGCAGTGGCTTCAGGTGGATTAAGTTCAGGTTGGTCGGAACGGGTAAATTACGCGCAAATTCGTGGTAGGGCTGGATACGGATCGCACCCACGGTAATATCCGGGCTACGGCGTAACAGGTTAAATAATCCCATACGGAACTGGCGCGCGAAGCGTTCGTTAATGATCTCCAGCGCCTGTAAACGCTCACGTACCACGCGGCGCTGGGTGTTGGGATCATAAGGACGAATATCGCTTTCTTTTGCGATACCGGAAATGGGTTCGTCTTTAGTCTCGCTATCGCCGTTAAGCAATGCGTCGATTTCAGCCTGAGAAAGAATACTGTCGCCCATGTCTTTACCGCAGAATAAAAGCTGTATAAAGAACGTCGGTGACAACCTGTTTGGGTTGTCCAACAACGAGCGGAGTCGCGAGCGTCTCTTTGATGGCGGCAATCAACTGTTGCTTACCCTCCTCAGTGGCAAGCGTGGCTGCGTTCTGACGAGAGAACAGCAGCAGCAAGCGGCTGCGTACTTCTGGCAGATATTCGTTCAGACGTGAACGCGTTGCTTCGTCTTTCATGCGCAACGTGATACCGATATACAGCACTCGGTCCGCATCACCCAAATTGACGGTAAAAGTGTCCAGCGCGAAGAACACCGGGGCAGGCGGTGGAGCCGGTTCCGCTTTGACGCTGGCGGACGGCTGCTGCTGCATGCGCCAGTAGCTATACCCCGCAGTTGCGCAGGCGGCGAGGGTAATTAATACCAGCAGAGGGATCCAAATAGCGCGTTTACTTTTTTTGTTAATCGCGGAGTCAGTCATCAGATACGGGCTTCCTGTTTCGGTACAGCTTATGGGCTGATTATCCCGTGTCCTGTCCACGACAAAGCGTGGAAAAGACGCGGATAATCATGCTACCTCTGGCGTTAGGCGAAGATGTCTACAGCTCCATCACCACGTGCTGCGGCTTGCAGTGAGGCAGGCGTTGCCAGTACGGCGTCATCTTCAGCGGCAAAAATATCTTGTCCCTGGGCGCGACCCGCCTGCTGTTGCTGCCCGGAGGATTGCTGATTGCCAGCAAAACTTTCGCTGCTGATATTGCTTTGTCCAAGCTGGATCCCGCTTTCAGCCAGTTGAGTTCGCAGCATTGGTAACGCAGCTTCCAGCGCTGCGCGCACGTGACTGTGCGGCGAAACCATTTGCAGCTGAGCGAGGTTATCATCCAGTTTGAGGGAAATATGCACCTGGCCCAGGTCCTGCGGATGCAAGCGCAGTTCTGCGCTTTGCTGACCCTGGCGCGTGAACAGCGTAACGTGCTGACTTAGTGCTTGCTGCCATTCGTGGCTTCCCAATGGCGCGCTAAGCACCGGTGCGGCTGTCGGTAACGGTTGTGCATGGGGCTGCGGGCCGCTTAACGGCGCCGCCGTCACGCCAATGCTGGTCGGTGAAGGGGTGCTTTCAATTTCTGCTCGGGTCGCCGCCGCTGCCGTCAGCGGGGTTAGCGTCGGAGTGTTGGTCTGATCTACGCTACCACCAGGTGCCGCATTATTCGCTTTGCCTTTTTTGGCATCACCGGGCAGCAAATCGCCCGCGTTATCAGCGATAGCGCCATGTGCCGTGCCGCGTGTTAACGTTGAAAGCGTCGCATCAACAGGTACAGGCGTGCTGTCAACGGCTGGTGTGGTCAGCGGTTGGCCTGGCAGCATAGCGAACAGCGCGCTCAGGTTGGCGAGATCGTCATCGCTCAGCGAGGTGTTTTTTTCATCCTGCTGAGTCACTTTACCCAATGTTGTCATAGCATTCGCTTTCAGCGATGGCGTGAGGGCTGACAACAGTTGCTGGGCGTCAGTCATGTCGGCAAGGGATGCATCGCTATGTATCTCTTTTTGCGCCAGCAGTTCACTTAACTTGAGCGACGGTGTTGGGTCACCATTTTTTTGTAACAACCCTTTTTGCAGTTTGCTGCCTGCCGCCTGTAAATCGGCCAGCGACAGCGGGGCGGCTTTACCTTGTGCGTCGCCCACACCTAATGCGCCAGCCAGTATCGCTAAAAAATCCTCGGGTGAATCTACCGCTTTGCCTGACTGAAGACCTGCGGCTACATCGGTGTCGGTAGTAATCAGTTGGGGTAAAGTAATCATTCGGGTTTCCTCATAGCTGCGCGCTGAGCAAATTCATCCATCTTTTTCTGATCCAGGCGGTTTTCGGCCAGTAATGCCGCCGAAGTTTGTCTGTCCTGCAGTGTCTGCCACGCCTGTAAACGTTGTTTTTTGTCGCGCCAACTGTTCAATGCCTGGTCTACTTTCTGCGTCCATTGATTGAGCTGTTGGCGATGTTGCTCAATCGCTTTTTCCAGCGTCTGAATAAATTGTTGGTAATTGATCCAGCGATTGCTGGTAATACCCTGGCCCATGTCGCTGTTCAGATTGTTGCGATACTCATGCTGATAATCGATCAGCATTTTCAACTGCTCTTCCGCCTGCTGACAGCCACGACGCATCTCTCCCAATAAGACAGCGGCGTCATCTACCTCTTTTTCAGCCAGGTCTTTCAATGTTGCTAATGCACCATGTTGTGCCATGACCTATGCTCTCCTGCTTAATCACACACCAGGGAAAATCAGTTCTAAAGCCTGCAGAGAATCTTCCCAGTCAGCTCTTTCAAAAATACCTTGCTGTAAGAATGCTTCCAGTTGTGGCCATAAGGCGATGGCTTTATCCAGCATCGGATCGCTGCCTTTGGCATATGCGCCCACGCTGACCAGATCGCGGTTGCGTTGGAAGCTGGATAACAGCTGTTTAAAGTTACGCACCCGCGCATAGTGTTGTTCACTAATGAGCGCGGTCATGGCGCGACTAATAGAAGCCTCAATATCAATAGCCGGATAGTGGCCCGCCTCAGCCAGATGACGGGACAAGACGATGTGGCCGTCCAGAATCGCGCGCGCGGAATCGGCAATCGGATCCTGCTGGTCGTCGCCTTCAGTCAGTACCGTATAAAATGCGGTGACTGAACCGCCGCCGTGAATGCCGTTCCCGGCACGTTCGACCAGCGCCGGTAATTTAGCGAATACCGAGGGTGGATAACCTTTCGTTGCCGGTGGTTCGCCGATCGCCAACGCGATCTCACGTTGCGCCATCGCATAACGGGTGAGGGAATCCATAATCAGCAATACGTGCTGTCCGCGATCGCGAAAATCTTCGGCGATACGCGTGGCATAAGCCGCGCCTTGCATACGTAACAGCGGCGAAACGTCTGCCGGAGCGGCAATCACCACCGAGCGTGCGCGACCGTCAGCGCCGAGAATATTTTCAATAAAATCTTTAACTTCGCGACCGCGCTCGCCAATCAGACCGACGACGATAACATCGGCCTGGGTATAGCGCGCCATCATGCCGAGCAGGACGCTTTTACCGACGCCGGAACCTGCGAAAAGACCCATACGCTGACCGCGTCCGACGGTTAACAATGCGTTGATAGGGCGTACGCCAGTATCCAGAACGTGTTCAATCGCGGTGCGTTGCAGGGGGTTAAACGGCGGTGTAATCAATGCCCCCGTTTCGGTGGTGTCCGGGGCGGGCAGGCCGTCGAGCGGTTTTCCGCTGCCGTCAAGCACACGCCCGAGCAGAGCAGGGCCAAGCGGTAATTGCTTCCCGCTTTGCAGACCTTCTCCGGCAATGTTCTTTGCATACACGCGTGCGCCGGGCAGAACGCCTTCGACCTCTTCGAGCGGCATCAGAAACAGACGTTGGCCGTTAAAGCCCACGACTTCACTTTCGACTTCCTGTGTTTCGTTGCCGTCCTGACGTTCAATGACGCAGGTGGCGCCCAGCGGCAACTGTAGACCTGTGGCTTCCAGTACCAGCCCGGTGGCACGAGTCAGGCGGCCATAACGGCGTACCGCAGGCAGCAGCGACATTTTCTCTTCGAAGTTGTCCAGCGTATTGAGCCAGCGAGTCAGGCGTGTGGTCATTACACGACTCCTGGCGCTGCCAGACGGCAGAGTTCTTGCCAGCGCGTGGCGACGCTGGCATCCAGGTCGCCCTCGTCGGCGGAGACTTTACAGCCGCCGTGATGCAGCGTCGGGTCGCCGCGAAGTCGCCAGCCGTGCAGACTGAGTGTGGCACCGAGCATTTCTTCCACACGCTGGAGATCGTCGGGATGTACGCGTAGCTGCGGCTTACCGCTAAACAGCGGTTCCTGTTGCAACAGCTGTTGGATTTGCTTAATCAGCGCAGCGTTGTCCACGATTGGCGTCTGACCAATAACCTGACGCGCCGCTTCCAGCGCCATTTGCATCAGGCGTGAGGCAATGACGCTGTCCAGCGCATCCAGGGTATTCTGAAACTCGCTCACCAACTGCTGCATGCGGGCATGGATGGGGGCATGCTGCGCGCGTGCCTGGGCCTGGCCTTGTTCCAGCCCCTGACTCAGCCCCTCCTGATAACCTTGTTCATGACCCTTTTGGCGACCTTCTGCCAAACCCGCGTTATAACCTTGCTCATGGGCTTGCATTTGCAACTGTGCGAGCTGCTGTTCAAGCTGTTGCTCAGGGGAAAGCTCTGGCTCTTCTGTCTCTTCTGACAGCGGCGTTTCGCTGTGGTCGGCCAGTACGAACTCCGCCATCGGTGGGGCGAGGTCGTCCGGGGTCCAGACTTTCCACGGCAATTCGTTAGACATAGGTATCCTCGCCGCTGCCTATCACCATCTCGCCGGTTTCTGCCAGACGACGCACAATAAGCAGGATTGCTTTCTGTTCGTTTTCCACCTGCGACAAACGCACCGGACCGCGGTTGGCGAGATCGTCGCGCAGAATATCGGCAGCACGTTGCGACATGTTGCGCAGGAACTTCTCGCGTAGCGGCTGTTCGGCACCTTTCAGAGCAATCAGCAGTGATTCGGAATCCACTTCCTGCAGCAGGCGCTGAATACTGCGATCGTCGACGTCCACCAGGTTCTCGAACAGGAACATCTCGTCGATAATTTTCTGCGCCAGTTCGCCGTCGAATTCGCGTACGGCGGTAATAACCGCTTCTTCCTGCTGAGTTTTCATCAGGTTGATAATTTCTGCCGCCGTTCTCACGCCGCCCATTTTGCTGCGTTTGAGATTCTGGCCATCGAGCAGGCCGTTTAGTACCTCGGTCAGTTCTGCCAGCGCGGCAGGCTGGACGCCGCCGAAAGTAGCGATACGCAGCATCACGTCGTGACGTAAACGTTCGTCGAACAGCGCCAGAATATCAGCCGCCTGGCCCCGCTTGAGGTGTACCAGAATGGTGGCGATAATCTGCGGATGCTCGTCGCGGATAAGGTCGGCGGCGCTTTGCGGCTCCATAAAGTTGAGCGTTTCAATACCGCTGGTAGTATCGCGGGTTTCCAGAATGTCTTCCAGCAGGCTGGAGGCGCGTTCTTCGCCCAACGCTTTCACCAGTACGGAGCGCAAATATTCGTTAGCGTTGATATTGAGCGCGGCAAACTGCTCGGCTTCTTGTTCAAACTCGGCCAGTACTTCCGTCAACTGCTTGTTGGAGATCTGGCGTACGTTCGCCATCGCTGTACTGAGCGCCTGAACTTCGCGCGTGGAGAGGTGCTTAAACACCTCCGCCGCGCGATCTTCGCCAATGGTCATCAACAGAATGACGCTTTTGTCGGTACCGGTAAGGGCATTACTCATGATCGTTACTCATCCACTGGCGAATGACCAGCGCCACGACGCGCGGATCGTTATCTGACATTTCACGAATACGTTGGCTCATGACTTCTGCGCCCAGACGCTGGTTCGTACGACGTTGCTGAGTCTGCTCGTCTTTGCTGAGGCGAACTTCTACCGCTTCTTCGGTTTCCTGACGGATACGTGTTTGTTCTTGTATCGCTTTCGCTTCTTCGTTACGACGGACCAACTGTGGGCGAACAGCCTTACGCCACAGGATCCAGGCCACCAACAGAACCAGCAACCAACGGCCAGCGGACATTAACTGATCGATAAAGGACTGCTGTTTCCAGAACGGAAGTTCGCCAGCTGAGTCATCAGTCGCCGTGAAGGGAGAGTTCACCACGTTCAGGGTGTCACCACGCTTGTCGGAGAAACCCATCGCCTCGCGGGTCAGATCCTCAATCTGCTTCATCTGCTCGGCGGTCAACGGCAGCGGTTTGCCGTCTGGCAAGGTTTTATAGTTGACGACTACTGCCACCGAGAGACGCTGCACATCGCCAACGTTCATTTTGGTGTGGCGAATCGTACGGTCGACTTCATAGTTGCTGGTTTCATTGCGCTGAGTACTGCGCGGGCCCGCATTATTACTGTTATTCGTCGCTTGCGCGTTTTGCGTATTTTGCGCGTTTTGCTGATTCGCCGGTGGGTTGGCGATTGGCGCAGTATTGGCGGGTGCTGGCTGATTAGACAATGCGCCCGGCACGCCGCCTGGTGCTCCACTACCGATCTGCTCACTGACGTTCAACTGACGAGAACGCAGCACGGCCTGAGACTCATCGCCGTTTGGACGGTACTGTTCTTCGGTTTGCTCTTTATTGGCAAAATCAAGCTGCGCGGTGACTTGCGCATGAACATTACCGTTGCCGACAATTGGCGACAGAATCGATTCGATACGACGCTGAACGCGGCCCTCGACGTCGCTGGCGTATTTCAGCTGCGCATCGTTAAGGTCGCGGCTGCTGGTGTTCGACTGGGTTAATAAATGCCCCGCCTGGTCGACCAGCGTAACGTTGCCTGGCGGTAACCCTGCAACAGCGCTGGATACCAGATGCGTGACCGCACTGATCTGACCTTCATCCAGTGCACGACCCGGCTCGAGATTGACGGTGACGGAGGCAGAAGGCGCTTTTTGCTCACGTACAAACAGCGATGGTTTTGGCATTGCCAGATGCACGCGGGCGCGTTTTACCGGTCCCAGTGTTTCGATGGTACGGGCTAATTCACCTTCCAGTGCGCGCTGGTAGTTGACCTGCTCGCTAAACTGGCTGATACCAAACTTTTCCTGATCCAGCAGCTCAAAACCCACCGCGCCGCCTTTGGGCAGGCCTTGCTGCGCCAGACGTAAACGCAGTTCATGGACTTTGTCGGCAGGAACTTCAATCGCGCCGCTTCCCTCAGTGAAACGATAGGGAACGTTCATCTGCGTCAGTTGGGTAACAATTGCGCCACCGTCCTGATCGGAAAGATTGCTGAACAGCGTACGGTAGTCAGGCGCTTTGGCCCACAGAACCATCGCCACGATGATAGCGACGGCAGCGGCTCCCGCCACAATCAGAGGAATTCTGGGATTCGCGCGCAGGCGATTTAACCACTCGAGAGGTTTAAGCTGGGTTGCAGTCGATGCTGTCGCACTCATCTCGCACCTCGTGGCTTATCGTGGACGGCGTTTTTTGCAAAGTGGAACAAGACTCACTCCCGGGTCAGCAAACTCGAAAAATTGACGGTCTCATTATTTGCGGTTTCGAATTTTTCTATGCGTTAAAAACCGTGGTTTTTTATCGTTATTTAACGCCTTTATCTTATTGACTAACTGGTAATCTCAACTACGTAAAAAATCATCCAGGGGATCAGAATGTCGGCAATACAGGGGATTGAAGGGGTTATCAGCCAGCTACAGGCTACGGCGATGTCAGCAAAAATGCAGGATATGCAGCCACAACCGACCGTCAGCTTTGCCGGTCAACTGTATGCGGCGTTAGACAGGATCAGCGATGTGCAAACCGCGTCACGTGTGCAGGCTGAGAAATTTACCCTCGGTGAACCGGGTATTGCGCTGAATGATGTGATGACCGATATGCAAAAAGCGTCAGTTTCAATGCAAATGGGGATTCAGGTGCGTAACAAACTGGTGTCGGCGTATCAGGAAGTGATGTCGATGCAGGTGTAGGTTTAACGTGCAGAGATTGTTTGCCGGATAAGCGCAGCGGCCATCCGGCAACCAGTTACTTCTGGATCAAATAGCGAATCGTTGGGCCATCCTGCTGAATATCCAGCACCGTATAGCCGTGATTGCGCGCATCCAGTGGAATATTGTTGATTGACTGCGGGCAATCGCTTACCACTTCCAGAATTTCACCTTTCTTCAATTGCGGCATCGCTTCCAGCGTGGCAACAGCCGGGTACGGACACGGCTCGCCGACCATATCGAGGCGATAATCAGGCACGATGTTTTTCATACAGACTCCTTGGCAGGCGTCAGCCCTGCGCGACGGAAGAAGCGTTTTTCCCAGCCGATAATCAGCATCAGCGCGGCAAACAACAGCAGATAGGTTACCAGCAGACCGCCGAGCGGACCGAAGGTGTTGAGCAGATTCACTTTGTCCCAGTTGGTGGCAAGCGCGGGAGCAAAATCATCCCAGTAGTAAGCCAGAATGGTCGAGCCAATAACGTTGCCCAGACCAACCCACCAGTAATGTACCTGACCTTCAACGGCGCGGTACATCCAGCCGGTTTCACACCCGCCCGCCAGCACAATACCGAAGCCGAACAGCAAGCCGCCGATCACTGCATTTGGACCCGCCCACATGATTTTAGGCTCGACGCCCAGTTGCACGTAGCTAAAGATACCGATGGCGCTGACCGCCATCCCGAAGATGATCGCTTTTGCCATATGAGTGCGACCGGAAATCCACAGGTCGCGGAAGGCGGAGGTGAAGCAGATTTGCGCCCGTTCAATCAGCAGACCGAACCCAACGCCAAATAGCATCGCCAGACCGAGCTTGGGTTTATCCATCGCAGTCAGTAATGCCCAGCCGATCATGCCGATAAACACCAGCATGCCGAGGCGGAAACGGCGACGGGCCTGCTCCGGTTTTTGGGTTAGCGGAGAAGCGGCGGAAACTTTCTGCATTTTGACCGGAATACGAAACATCGGCAGCAGGGTAAAGCGTGCGCCAAACCAAGAGCCAATTGCCGTTGCCAGCGCGAAAAACCAGGCGTGTAGCGAGAACTGCGGAATGCCGGTGAAGAATGCGGCCAGGTTGCAGCCCATCGCCAGCCGGGCGCCGAATCCGGCGATCATCCCGCCGACAACGGCCTGCATAATGCGCACCCGGCTGCGTGGCATGCGCAATTTGACGTTGTTGGCCCACAGCGCGGCGGCAAAACAGCCCCCGAACATACCGAGGATCATCATGCCGTCAATGCGGGTCAGGGGAGAACCTTCGAGATGAATCAGCTTGTAATATCCCCACTCTTCGGCGTGAACGCCAAACAACTGCAGGATTTGACCACCCCAGCGAGTGAATTCGCCGGTAACGGCCCAGAAGGTTCCCGTAATGCCGAAATAATAAGTGGAGAGAATACCCGCTGCGATGACCGCAGGGGCGGGGGCCCAAAATTTAATTAACCAGGCCTGTTTGAAGTGTTGCCATGACATGCGTTTTGCCTCTGAACTCAGAAGGTATGTAACAAGAAGTGTGGATACTACACCGATCAGAATTTTTGACTATGAGTAATAAGAGGTAACACTGCCTGGATCAATCTTTATCAACACCGCTGAAAGGCTGGCGACATCAGGCCTTTAATGCCACAATCCCATTTTCTTCGCATGCAGGATGAATGATGAAAAAATTAGCAATCGTTGGTGTATTTCTGGCGCTAACCGGATGCGCCGAAGTAGAAAATTATAACGACGTGGTGAAGACGCCAGCGCCAGCGGGTCTGGAAGGGTACTGGCAGTCAAAAGGTCCGCAACGCAGCCTGGTGAGTCCGGAAGCGATCGCCAGTCTGGTGGTAACAAAAGAGGGCGATACGCTGGACTGTCGCCAGTGGCAGCGAGTGATCGCGCTGCCGGGCAAGCTAACGATGCTCTCTGGCGATCTCACCAACGTGACGGTGAAACGCGAGCTGTATGAGATTGAGCGTGAAGGTAATACGCTGGAATATGACGGTATGACGCTGCAACGGGTCGATCGCCCAACGCAGGAGTGCGCTGACGCGTTAAAGAAAACGCCGCTGGCTACGCCACTGCCATAAGTCGTACGCCCCGGTAGCCCATGGCCACCGGGGTTGAGTTTTAAATCACTTCTTCAATGACCCACACGCTGACGCTCCCGCCGTTACAATAAAATGTTGCTTCGCCGTTATCATCGGTAACCACGCTTTCCTCGCGATTACCCAGATAATCACGCCAGGTTTTATTGCCGTAATTCGCGCCGAGATTGATGGTCTTTTCTCCGTCATCGCCGTTAGACATAACAACCACACAGCCTGGATCGTCGTCCGTTCCGCTGCGACTAAAGGCGATACAGTTAGGATGATCGAAAAAGAGCGTCTGTACCCCATGCGCGAAGCGCTGGCGCGCGAGGATCAGTTCATCAAGCTGTTCAATGATCGGCATATCGATAGGATAGGTTTCGCCATCGCCGCCGGTGTCTTCGTAATGTGCGCCGTAGAGGTCAGGATAGAAGACTGACGGCACGCCGTTTTCGCGCAACAGGATCAGCGCATAAGCCAGTGGCTTAAACCACGGCTCGACGGGGGCTTCCAGCGCCTGCAAGGGTTGGGTGTCGTGATTGGCAACCAGCGTGACGGCATGAAACGGATCGGCTTCCACCAGGGTGTCGGTGAAAATCTGACTCATGTCGTAATCGCGACCCTGACGGGAGGCTTCGTGGAATTTCATCTGCAAAGGGGCGTCGAACAGCATGGTTTTTCCCTCCACCTGATTGATGTAGGTTTGTAGCTTATCGACTTCGTGGGACCAGTATTCGGCGACGATAAACAGCGGCTTGGGCGCCACCTCCTGCACGTGCTCAATCCACTCTTTATAAAACCATGCCGGGATGTGTTTCACGGCATCTAAGCGAAAGCCGTCGCACTGGGTTTGTTCCATTACCCAGCGTGCCCAATATTTGATCTCCTCGGTCACGGCGTGATTACGGAAATCGATGTTTTCGCCCATCAGGTAATCAAAGTTACCCAATTCATCATCAACCTGATCGTTCCAGCCTTCGCCGGTGTAATCGTTAACGATTTTAAAAATACCGTCTTCGGTTGGGTTCTCGATATGGTCAATGCCGCTGAAGCATTTAAAGTCCCAAATGAATTGCGAGTACTGGCCTGCGCGGGCAGGGAAGGTGTAGCGCGTCCAGCCTTCGCATTCAACGATCTCATCGTCTATTTGTGTGCGATCGTCGGCGTTAACCCGTTGGACGCGGATATTCTCTTTCTCATCCGCGCCCATTTTGTGGTTAACCACTACGTCCAGCAGGACGGCAATATCATTGTGTTTCAGTGCGTCTATCGCTGCCAGCAGTTGATTCTTATCGCCGTATTTGGTGGCGACGGTTCCCTTTTGGTCAAACTCACCCAGATCAAACAGATCATAAGAGTCGTAACCCACCGAATAACCGCCAGAAGCGCCTTTATAAGCGGGGGGCAACCATACCATGTTGATGCCGATGTCATTGAGCCCGTCTGCGCGTTCGGCAAGCTCGGGCCACAGTTGACCGCCATCGGGGTAATACCAGTGAAAAAACTGCAATAACGTGGGATTTTTCATCTTCCGTGCTCCAGAAGTCGTTTGGCCGACCTCTGGAGTATGGAAGATTATTCAGACGAGACGGGAAATTATTGTGGGGTAGTGGGGGCGTCGGGGACTAACAGCATGCCGGAAAGACGGCCATAGGCGTTATTTAGCGTCTTCTGGCGGGTCGATTGACCGATGAGATTGCTGAGCTCATCCAGGCGCTGCTGCAACAATGTTTTGAGTAACTGTTCGTTATCCAGCGTCTGTTTAATGTACCCGGCGGCTAAATCCTGAATACTTCGCGTAATGCCTGGTGGAGTTTGCTCTTCCATGACCACTTCAATACTTTGCAGATAGGTAACTTCCTGTTCCAGTAAAAGGTCCCATTCACCGCGCTGCGCCAGTTCCAGCAGTGAGTGACTGAGCAGCGCGATGCGCTGCCAACGGTTGATAAACTCCACGGCTGAGGTCATTAACGAGACTCCTGGGACGTCGCTTTCGGTGAGATCTGTTTCCAGGCTTCCGCAATGTTGCCGAGCAACCCTTCGACTTCTTCAATAGCCTGACAATCATTACGCAAGTTAGCTTGCAGTAAACGGCGGATCATATAGTCGTACAGTGAGGACAGGTTGGTGGCGATTTCGCCGCCATTCTCTTGATCCAGCCCCGCTTTCAGACCATTGTCGATAATGTTAATGGCTTTACTTAAGGCCTCGCCTTTAGCGACGATATCGCCCTGTTGCATAAACAGGCGAGCGCGCACCAGGGCACTGTTCGCGCCATCAAACAACATTTCGATCAACTGATGCGGACTGGCGCTCATCACGCCACTCTCTATGCTGACTTGTGCATAGGCTTTGGTACCGCTCGCGGTATACATGCTTACCTCGTGTTATCAGGAATTACTCATGGCTGAAAATTGTTGACCCAGATAAGTACTGGTGCTGTTCAGCTTGCTCATCATGCTATCAAGCTGAGTAAACTGTGCTTTATAGCGCGCGACGGTATCGTCGATACTATTGCTGACGGCCAGATATTGTTTGGTCAGTTTTTTTAGTGTGGCGTTAATATTGTCCTGGGCTACGTCAATAATGCCGTCATCGGCAAGGTAACCTTTTACTTCAGTGGCAATTTTTGTGGTAATCCCGGTTTCTTTGCCATCACCAACCAGCAACTGACGTGTAGCCGCGGTATTATCTTCCAGTGCTTTTTTCAGCTTGGTGTCATCAATTTTCAGTTTGCCGGACGTTCCGTCTGTGGTAATCCCGATTTCGCCTAACGTTTTAAATGCACCGTCGCCAGCACCGTTGGAAAATTGGGCGCGGATCCCTGTCTGGATAGTACGTACTGCGCTGTCACCGAGCAGAGCACCGTTATTGGTGTCCTGAGTTTCGGCCCCTGGATCTACTTCGGTGTATTTGGTCAGCGTTGAGAAGGTATCCAGCAGCGAGTTGTAGGCATCAACCCACCCTTTGATCGCTTCCGTTGCTTTATCATTGCTCTTGGTGACGGTGAGGCGCGCGTCGGTGACCACTTTGGTCAGATTCAGCGTTACGCCCTGCGGAGCATCGGTAATGGTGTTGCTTGGGCGTTCAATATCAATACCATTAACCTTTAACAACGCATTTTTGGCTTCCACCAGCTGTTTCATATTTCCGCTGCCAGCGGTGCTGTCGTAGGCCAGTAAATCATTGAGCTTACTGTCGCCGCTAACCGAAATGGTCATCTTATTATCGACACCGCTGTCGGCCGTTAATACCAGCTGATAATCATTTTCCTTAACTTTCACGATACTGGCGGAAATACCGCTGTCAGCGTCGTTAATGGCATCTCTAATTCCTTCAAGTGACGTCTGGTTTTTGCCTAACTTAATTTCCAGAGGTTCTTTACGACCTTTTTGCTCGATTTTAATCGTGCGGGTGTCAGAGGAAGTGTCACCTAACGCCTCTTTCACTGAACTGATACCGCTTTTCGTCGTTAATGATTGCGCCTGCGCCAGTTGCGTCACGCTAATCATATAGGTTCCAGCCGCTGCGCCGGCAGAGGTCGATGCCGTAAGATCTTCTGTACTGCTGGTGACGGTGGTGCTTTTAAACAGATCAGCGCTATTTAATGTGGTATTTGCCGTCTGGAATTTTTCCAGCGCGCTTTTTAGCGTCCCGTAGGCCGTCAGTCTCGCAGTGTTTGAACTCTGCTGCTGAGTAATTGGAGTTAAACGTTTTTTTTCAGCAGTCGTCAGATTTGTCAGCAATGTATCCAGCGGTAAGTTTGAGCCGACGCCCAATGATGTAAATGAAGGCATGCCTAATTCCTTGTGATTGCAAACAGTAGTTAAGCGGGTTATCGGCAATCTGCGCGCAAAGTTTAATGATAGTTTTGCAAAAATAATGCGCAGAATAATGGCATATAAAGAGGGTATTTCAGGGGCTAAGAAAAAAGAGGGCGGAAAGTAAAAATTTTCTAAAGTTCGAAATTAACGTGCCGATACATGGGTTACGGTGAGAAACCGTGGGCAACAGCCCAATAACATCAAGTTGTAATTGATAAGGAAAAGATCATGGCACAAGTCATCAATACAAACAGCCTGTCGCTGTTGACCCAAAACAACCTGAACAAATCTCAGTCTACTCTGAGCTCCGCTATCGAGCGTCTGTCCTCTGGTCTGCGTATCAACAGCGCGAAAGACGATGCTGCTGGTCAGGCGATCGCTAACCGCTTTACCGCAAACATCAAAGGTCTGACTCAGGCTTCCCGTAACGCCAACGACGGTATCTCCATCGCGCAGACTACTGAAGGTGCGCTGAACGAAATCAACAACAACCTGCAGCGTGTACGTGAACTGACTGTTCAGGCAACTAACGGCTCCAACTCCGATAGCGACCTGACTTCCATCCAGAACGAAATCACTCAGCGTCTGGGCGAAATTGACCGCGTATCCGGTCAGACTCAGTTCAACGGCGTGAAAGTGCTGGCTCAGGACAACACCCTGAAAATTCAGGTTGGCGCTAACGACGGCGAAACTATCTCCATCGACCTGAAAAAAATCGATACTCAGAGCCTGGGTGTATCTGATTTCCGCGTGAACGGTGCGCAGAAAGCCACTGCCAGCGATCTGATCTCCAAGTTTGGTGCGACTGGTACTGATAACTACAGTGCTTCCGTAAGTGTTGGTGGTGCGGCTGCCGCGGTAGTCAATACTGTTACTGTTGATGTTAAAACTCAGGGTGTACAGGTTGGCGGCAAAGACATGTATGTTAGTGCCAAAGATGGTGGCTTAACAGATAGTGCGACTCAGGCGAATACAGCTTCTACTATTTATACGACCACTGCCACACAAAACAGTAGCGCCGTGAGCATGGCAAAATTAGGTGCTAATGCTAAAGCTGGTGATAAATTCACTTATGATGGTATGGAATTTACAGCTAAGGCTGATGCTGACGCATTTGGTAATGGTACCTACAGTGCTAAAGTTGATGGCAAAACGGTTACCTTTACTGTTGCTGCTGAGGATGCAACGGGTACTAAGGCCACTGTTAAGACTGACGTAGCGCTGTATGCTTCTCAAAACGGAACATTGACGACTAGCGCAACAACCGCAAACAAAGCCGCTACGGTTACTGATTTGCAAAATGCTAACGCAACCAAAACTGGCAGCACGCTGAAAGCGAGTGGTGCAACTTATAACGTTGATATTGATGGTAACGTGACCACTGGCGCTAAAACCATGTATGTTACTACCGATAAAAACGGTAGCCCTAAACTGGTTAACGAAGACGTTGCTAAAGCAAGCACCAGCACTGCAGATCCGCTGGCTGTACTTGATAAAGCTCTGGCACAGGTTGATGCACTGCGTTCTGACCTCGGTGCGGTGCAGAACCGTTTCGATTCTACCATCACCAACCTGGGTAACACCGTTAACAACCTGACTTCTGCTCGTAGCCGTATCGAAGATGCCGACTACGCGACCGAAGTGTCCAACATGTCTAAAGCACAGATCCTGCAGCAGGCAGGTACCTCTGTACTGGCACAGGCCAACCAGGTTCCGCAGAACGTTCTGTCTCTGCTGCGTTAATTTACGCTTATCGTGCAAACCCCGCTCCGGCGGGGTTTTTTACATTCGGCTTTACCCATAACCCCTAAATAACCCCCCATTTCACCCACTATTCACCCGATTAAAACCCCTGCAGAAACGGATAATCATGCCGATAACTCATTTAACGCAGGGCTGTTTATCGTGAATTCACTGTATACCGCTGAAGGTGTAATGGATAAACACTCGCTGTGGCAGCGTTATGTACCGTTGGTGCGTCACGAAGCATTGCGCCTTCAGGTGCGTTTGCCGGCGAGCGTAGAACTGGATGACCTGCTACAAGCGGGCGGCATCGGGTTATTGAATGCCGTGGACCGATATGACGCTTTGCAAGGAACGGCATTTACCACTTACGCAGTGCAGCGTATTCGTGGAGCGATGCTGGACGAACTACGTAGCCGGGATTGGGTGCCGCGTAGCGTTCGGCGCAATGCTCGCGAAGTGGCCCAGGCGATGGGACAACTGGAGCAGGAATTAGGGCGTAACGCGACGGAAACCGAGGTGGCGGAGCGTCTGGCTATTCCTGTGCAAGAGTATCGTCAGATGTTGCTTGATACCAATAACAGCCAACTCTTCTCCTACGACGAGTGGCGGGAAGAGCATGGCGATAGTATTGAGCTGGTGACGGAAGAACATCAGCAGGAAAACCCGTTACAGCAGCTACTTGAGGGTAACCTCCGCCAGCGCGTGATGGACGCGATCGAGGCGTTGCCGGAGCGCGAAAAGCTGGTGTTAACGCTGTACTACCAGGAAGAGCTGAATCTGAAAGAGATTGGCGCGGTACTGGAAGTCGGGGAGTCACGGGTCAGCCAGTTGCACAGTCAGGCCATCAAACGTCTACGCACCAAGCTGGGTAAGCTATAGGGGTACATCATTACCCCTGAACAATGCCGCATTACGAATTGACTACCAGGAGTTCTCATGACGGTGCAGCAATCAAAAAGACGGCCTCTAAGCCGCTATCTCAAAGATTTCAAACACAGCCAGACGCATTGCGCCCATTGCCTCAAGTTGCTCGACCGGATCACGCTGGTTCGCCGCGGGAAAATTGTCAATAAAATCGCCATCGCTCGCCTGGACACGTTGCTGAACGAAGCCGAGTGGGAACAGGAGAAAAAAGAGTGGGTGGCGCTATGTCGTTTTTGCGGTGATTTGCACTGCAAGGAGCAGAGCGACTTTTTTGACATTATCGGTTTCAAACAATTTTTATTTGAGCAGACTGAAATGAGCCACGGTACAGTCCGCGAATACGTTGTCCGCCTGCGCCGCCTCGGGAATCATCTCACCGAACAAAACATCTCTCATGACCTGCTGCAGGAAGGCTTCCTCGACGAAAACCTTGCCCCGTGGCTGCCGGAAACCAGCACCAACAATTACCGTATCGCCTTACGTAAGTATGAGCAGTTCAAAGCCCATACCCATATGGGACATATGCAGAAATCCTCCTGGACAGCCAGTTCTGATATATATTAAAAACGAATAAGGTGTAACAGAGTCGTGTTTGTGGATCACCGCAAACGCTTTACACTCTAGTCATAAATGATAGTCACTAATGACAATATTCGGGGTAACTATGAAATTAGCACTTCTGGGACGTCAGGCTCTGATGGGTGTAATGGCTGTTGCACTTGTCGCCGGAATGAGCGTGAAGACTTATGCAGATGAAGGTCTGTTAAATAAAGTTAAAGAGCGCGGCACGCTGCTGGTGGGCCTGGAAGGGACCTATCCCCCGTTTAGTTTTCAGGGCGATGACGGCAAACTGACCGGTTTCGAAGTGGAGTTCGCCGAGGAACTGGCAAAGCACCTTGGCGTGAAAGCCACGCTGAAACCGACCAAATGGGACGGTATGCTGGCTTCTCTTGATTCCAAACGTATTGACGTGGTGATCAACCAGGTGACCATCTCTGACGAACGTAAGAAAAAATACGATTTCTCTACCCCGTATACGGTCTCCGGCATTCAGGCACTGGTGAAGAAAGGCAATGAAGGCGTTATTAAGACCGCCGCCGATCTGAAAGGTAAAAAAGTCGGCGTTGGTCTGGGCACCAACTATGAAGAGTGGCTGCGCCAGAACGTACAGGGCGTGGATATTCGTACCTATGACGATGACCCGACCAAATATCAGGATCTGCGCGTAGGCCGTATTGACGCCATTCTGGTTGATCGTCTGGCCGCGCTTGATCTGGTCAAGAAAACCAAAGATACGCTGGCCGTCACTGGCGAAGCGTTCTCCCGCCAGGAATCCGGCGTGGCGCTGCGTAAAGGCAATGAAGATCTGCTGAAAGCGGTTGATGCAGCCATTGCTGAAATGCAAAAAGACGGTACGCTGAAGGCTCTGTCTGAAAAATGGTTTGGAGCGGATGTGACGAAATAATCGTCACCCGATGAAAAAAGGCGCCTTTAACAGCGCCTTTTTTTATTTCATTGCGCCTGAACGTGCATAATAAAAAGAACATCACAACAACGAATACCGGAGGCTATATGCCACTGCATAACTTAACGCGCTTTCCACGTCTGGAATTTATTGGCGCGCCAACGCCGCTCGAATATCTTCCGCGCTTCTCAGACTATCTCGGGCGCGATATTTTCATCAAACGCGATGACGTCACGCCGATGGCCATGGGCGGAAATAAGCTGCGTAAGCTGGAGTTTCTGGCCGCAGACGCGCTGCGTGAAGGCGCGGATACGCTGATAACCGCAGGTGCGATTCAGTCTAACCACGTTCGCCAGACAGCGGCGGTTGCGGCTAAACTTGGTCTGCACTGCGTGGCGCTGCTGGAAAATCCGATTGGCACCACGGCGGAAAACTATCTTAGCAATGGCAACCGTCTGCTGCTGGACCTGTTTAATACGCAGATCGAAATGTGCGATGCGCTAACCGATCCGAATGCGCAGTTGCAGGAGCTCGCGACGCGGATTGAAGCGCAAGGGTTTCGGCCTTATGTGATCCCGGTTGGGGGGTCTAATGCTTTGGGTGCGCTGGGCTACGTGGAAAGCGCGCTGGAAATTGCCCAGCAGTGTGAAGGGGCCGTTTCGCTCTCTTCCGTGGTGGTCGCGTCGGGTAGCGCTGGAACGCATGCCGGACTGGCGGTGGGGCTGGAGCAACTGATGCCAGACGTTGAACTTATCGGTGTGACCGTCTCGCGCAGCGTGGCGGATCAAAAACCCAAAGTTGTTACGCTGCAGCAGGATATTGCCCGTGAACTGGAGCTGACGGCCACTGCGGATATCCTGTTATGGGATGATTATTTTGCGCCGGGCTACGGTACGCCAAACGAAGAGGGCATGGAGGCAGTAAAACTGCTGGCGCGCCTCGAAGGCATCTTGTTGGATCCGGTTTATACCGGCAAGGCAATGGCGGGTCTTATTGACGGCATCAGCCAGAAACGCTTCAAAGATGAAGGGCCAATTCTCTTTATCCATACTGGTGGGGCGCCTGCGCTGTTTGCCTACCATCCTCACGTGTAACGACCAGGTAGAAAAACGCTAATGCAAGAAAGTATCCAACTGGTGATTGATTCTCTGCCGTATCTGCTCAAAGGCGCGGTTTTTACGCTGCAACTGAGTATCGGCGGGATGTTCTTTGGCCTTGTGCTGGGGTTTATTCTGGCACTGATGCGTCTGTCGCCGCTGCTGCCTGTGCGTTGGCTGGCGCGCTTTTATATCTCTGTCTTTCGCGGAACACCGTTGATTGCCCAGCTGTTTATGATTTATTACGGTCTGCCGCAGTTTGGTATTGAGCTGGACCCCATCCCGGCAGCAATGATTGGCTTGTCGCTTAATACAGCCGCTTACGCTGCGGAAACGCTGCGTGCGGCAATCTCTTCCATCGATAAGGGGCAGTGGGAGGCGGGGGCCAGTATTGGTATGACGCGCTGGCAAACCATGCGTCGGGCGATCCTGCCGCAGGCTGCGCGGGTTGCACTTCCACCGCTGAGCAACAGCTTTATCAGCCTGGTGAAAGACACCTCTCTGGCCGCGACTATTCAGGTACCGGAACTGTTCCGTCAGGCGCAATTGATTACCTCGCGTACGCTGGAAGTGTTCACGATGTATCTGGCGGCCTCGCTGATTTATTGGGTGATGGCAACGGTGCTTTCTGCACTGCAAAACTATTTTGAAGAGCAACTGAACCGCCAGGAGAGAGAGCCGAAATGAGTGCTATCGAAGTCAGAAACCTGGTCAAAAAATTTCATGGACAAACGGTGCTTCATGGGATCGATCTTGACGTCAAACCCGGTGAAGTGGTGGCAATTATCGGGCCGAGCGGTTCGGGCAAAACCACGCTGCTGAGAAGCATTAATTTGCTGGAGCAACCGGAGGCGGGCACCATTAAAGTCGGTGAGATTACGATCGATACCGCGCGTTCGTTAACTCAGCAAAAAGGCCTGATTCGTCAGTTGCGCCAGCATGTGGGTTTTGTGTTCCAGAACTTTAATTTGTTCCCGCATCGTACGGTACTGGAAAACATTATTGAAGGTCCGGTGATTGTTAAAGGCGAGCCGAAAGCCGAAGCCATAGCGCGTGCGCGCGAACTGCTGGCAAAAGTCGGGCTGGCAGGTAAAGAAACCAGCTATCCACGTCGCTTGTCCGGTGGACAACAGCAGCGTGTGGCTATTGCCCGAGCGCTGGCGATGCGCCCTGAGGTGATTCTTTTTGATGAGCCGACCTCTGCGCTCGACCCTGAACTGGTTGGCGAGGTACTTAATACCATCCGTCAACTGGCGCAGGAAAAGCGTACGATGGTGATTGTGACGCACGAAATGAGCTTTGCGCGTGACGTGGCCGATCGGGCGATATTTATGGATCAAGGACGGATAGTAGAACAAGGGCCAGCGAAATCCTTATTCACGCATCCGCAGCAGCCACGAACCCGTCAGTTTCTTGAAAAGTTTCTGATGCAATAAATAGTGCATGCAGCACTCGTCTAAATTGTTTTTAGCGAGTGCTGTTCGCATAACTATTTATAATTATTGCTTTATTATTAACGTTTAATGCTGTTACTTTCTTCCGCCATTGAGTAATGCTCAAGTAATTGCTCAGTTGTCCGATAATTTACATATATAAAATACATTTATGTGTTAGCTTGTTTCATATGTTTGGATGATTATCAATCTCAGGGGTATTACCACTTAGTATGCAGGGTCATGATTTCTTCACCTGGCGACGGAGCATGCTGTTACGCTTTCAGGAAATGGCGACGGCAGAGGATGTCTATAACGAATTACAACAACAGACGCAGCATTTAGAGTTCGACTTTTACGCGCTCTGTGTTCGTCATCCCGTACCTTTTACCCGGCCTAAAACGTCGCTTCACACGACGTATCCCAAAGCCTGGGTGGCGCATTATCAGTCCGAGAATTATTTTGCGATTGACCCGGTACTGAAACCTGAAAACTTCAGTCAGGGGCATTTACCCTGGAACGATTCCTTATTTCGCGATGCACAGCCCCTGTGGGATGCTGCGCGCAATCACGGTTTACGGAAAGGAATGACGCAATGCTTAATGTTGCCTAATCGGGCGTTGGGTTTTTTATCGGTATCGCGTGCGAGTGTCCGTAATAGTTGTTTTGCCAGCGATGAGGTAGAGCTCAGGATGCAACTACTGGTGCGGGAAAGTTTGTCGGTACTGACGCGGCTGGAAGATGACATGGTCATGGCGCCAGAGATGCGCTTTAGTAAGCGGGAAAAAGAAATATTGAAATGGACGGCGGAGGGGAAAACCTCTTCAGAGATAGCGATAATTCTGTCGATTTCTGAAAATACCGTTAACTTTCACCAGAAAAATATGCAAAAGAAATTTAATGCACCAAACAAAACGCAGATCGCCTGTTATGCCGCTGCAACCGGGCTTATCTGAGTAAATTACCGTTCTGAGTTTCAGACGCAAAACCGGCTGATAGCGATGCTCTCAGCCGGTTTCTTATTACTGGCGGTAAGCCTGTTTAATTTGCTTAACAGTGCTGGAAAATACCGCAGCCTGTGATTGATCTTCAATCAGTGCGATCTGTTTTTCCATTTTAAGAATCACGCGTCCTGCATCGGCTTGACCCATTGCCTGCAGCATCAGCGTTAACATGGCTTTCAGGCAGGTGACTTCATTGGCCAGTTCCTGGTTATTCTCAGCAGTGGAAAAGTCAGGCGTACTCATTTATTTTCCTCGTTATGTTTCAATGAAAAAGTGCGATGTCAAATCTTAAGGCGGCGGAGTATACCATAAGCGAGGCTAAAAATATCAGTGGTTGTTTTTTGTGCAATTGAGAGGTGCGGACATTAAAATAAACAACTTGTTGCAGCGCATATATTTTCTCCACTTGTTGTTTATTTCGAGTATTTTACTCGTTAATTATTGTTACAACTTTGACCGCTTGGTTTGCATTCAGCGAAGGAATATGATCTTTTTGTCACCATTATGAAACAGCTACACAGATATAACCGTGGCAAAAGGTTATCAGTACTGAATGTTTCCACTCTTCGTACAATCTAATTTCCAAAAACGAGAGCAAAATCGAAAGACAGGTGTTTTTTACATTTCAAAGTTGAGATAAAACCCGTTAACATAGGACCGATTAACTATCGGTAGCGTTATCCCTATTCTGGAGATATTCCTTTGATCAACGTTTTTCTTGTTGATGACCACGAACTGGTGCGCGCAGGGATACGACGCATTCTTGAAGATATAAAAGGCATTAAAGTTGTCGGCGAGGCGTGCTGCGGCGAGGATGCGGTAAAATGGTGCCGCTCAAACGCCGTTGACGTTGTGCTGATGGACATGAATATGCCCGGTATTGGTGGCCTTGAGGCAACGCGTAAAATTGCGCGTTCAACGGCTGACATTAAAGTGATCATGCTGACTGTCCATACCGAAAATCCGTTGCCTGCAAAAGTCATGCAGGCAGGAGCCGCGGGCTATCTCAGCAAAGGGGCTGCGCCCCAGGAGGTCGTAAGTGCGATTCGTTCGGTTTTTTCCGGCCAACGTTATATAGCCTCCGACATCGCTCAGCAGATGGCGCTCAGCCAGATTGAGCCTGAGAAAACGGAAACCCCGTTTGCCAGTTTGTCTGAACGTGAGTTGCAGATTATGCTGATGATCACCAAAGGTCAGAAGGTCAATGAGATCTCAGAACAGCTGAATCTTAGTCCTAAGACGGTGAACAGTTATCGTTATCGAATGTTCAGTAAATTAAACATTCACGGCGATGTTGAACTGACTCACCTGGCAATTCGCCATGGCCTGTGTAATGCGGAGACATTAACAAGCCAGTGACCGATCAGTTTGATGCTAAAGCTTTCCTGAAAACCGTGACCAGTCAGCCCGGCGTTTATCGCATGTATGATGCCGCCGGGACGGTCATCTATGTCGGGAAAGCGAAAGACCTGAAAAAAAGGCTTTCCAGCTACTTTCGTAGCAACCTCGCGTCGCGTAAAACCGAAGCGCTGGTCGCGCAAATACAGCAGATTGATGTCACGGTAACGCACACCGAAACCGAAGCGTTACTGCTTGAGCACAACTACATTAAGCTGTATCAGCCGCGCTATAACGTTTTGCTGCGTGACGATAAATCCTATCCTTTTATTTTCCTCAGCGGCGATACCCATCCTCGCCTCGCGATGCATCGTGGCGCAAAGCACGCCAAAGGCGAGTACTTTGGCCCGTTCCCTAACGGCTATGCGGTACGTGAAACGCTGGCGCTGTTGCAGAAAATATTCCCTATTCGTCAGTGCGAAAATAGTGTTTATCGCAACCGCTCGCGTCCATGTCTGCAATATCAGATTGGCCGCTGCCTCGGTCCGTGTGTGGCGGGCCTGGTGAGTGAGGAAGAGTATGCGCAGCAGGTTGATTACGTTCGTCTGTTCCTGTCCGGGAAAGACGATCAGGTATTGACCCAACTGATCGCCCGGATGGAAAAGGCCAGCCAGAGTCTCGAATTTGAAGAGGCTGCGCGCATTCGTGACCAAATTCAGGCCGTACGCCGCGTGACCGAAAAACAGTTTGTTTCTAATACTGGAGACGATCTGGACGTCATCGGCGTGGCGTTTGATGCAGGCATGGCCTGTGTGCACGTTCTGTTTATTCGCCAGGGTAAAGTGTTAGGCAGTCGCAGCTATTTCCCGAAAGTGCCTGGTGGAACAGAGCTCGGCGAGGTCGTAGAAACCTTCGTCGGACAGTTTTATCTGCAGGGGAGTCAGATGCGCACCTTACCCGGTGAGATCCTGCTCGATTTTAAGCTTAGCGATAAAACCTTGTTGGCGGATTCTTTGTCTGAGTTGGCTGGGCGGAAGATTAATGTTCAGACGAAACCACGAGGCGATCGCGCCCGTTATTTGAAGCTGGCGCGAACTAATGCGGCAGTGGCGTTAACCACGAAGCTTTCCCAGCAGTCGACGATTACACAACGTCTGACGGCGCTGGCATCGGTACTGAAGCTTCCGGAAGTAAAACGCATGGAGTGCTTTGATATCAGTCATACGATGGGCGAGCAGACGGTTGCCTCCTGCGTGGTATTTGATGCCAATGGACCGCTGCGTGCGGAGTATCGTCGCTATAACATCACTGGCATTACGCCGGGTGATGATTATGCGGCCATGAATCAGGTTCTGCGTCGGCGTTACGGTAAGGCGATTGAAGAAAGTAAGATTCCGGACGTTATCTTGATCGACGGCGGTAAAGGTCAACTGGGGCAGGCGAAAGCCGTTTTTGCTGAGCTGGACGTTCCCTGGGACAAACAACATCCGCTATTGCTGGGGGTGGCAAAAGGGGCCGATCGTAAAGCCGGCCTGGAAACGCTGTTCTTTGAGCCGGAAGGAGAGGGCTTTAGCCTGCCACCGGATTCGCCTGCGTTGCACGTTATCCAGCATATCCGCGATGAATCTCACGATCATGCGATTAGCGGACACCGTAAAAAACGGGCGAAGGTGAAAAGTACCAGCACGCTGGAAACCATTGAGGGCGTTGGACCAAAACGTCGGCAGATGTTGTTGAAATATATGGGCGGTTTGCAAGGTCTTCGTAACGCGAGCATTGAAGAAATTGCAAAAGTGCCGGGTATTTCGCAAGCTCTGGCAGAAAAGATCTTCTACTCGTTGAAACATTAAGCCCTCTGTAGCAACATAGGGGTAATTTCACTGACAACAGATAGTTATCCGTCATATGCAATTTAATATCCCTACGTTGCTCACGCTGTTTCGCGTCATCCTGATCCCATTCTTTGTATTGGCGTTTTATCTGCCATTCACCTGGGCTCCCTTCGTTTGCGCGCTGATCTTCTGTATCGCGGCGGTCACCGACTGGTTTGACGGTTT
The DNA here is from genome assembly GCF_041320245.1 of Citrobacter meridianamericanus. Taxonomy (NCBI): domain Bacteria; kingdom Pseudomonadati; phylum Pseudomonadota; class Gammaproteobacteria; order Enterobacterales; family Enterobacteriaceae; genus Citrobacter; species Citrobacter meridianamericanus. The sequence goes on from NZ_CP101036.1 coordinate 2,189,745, forward strand.
TCTGGCGCGTCGCTGGAACCAAAGCACGCGTTTTGGCGCCTTCCTCGATCCGGTCGCTGATAAAGTGCTGGTGGCTATCGCGATGGTGCTGGTGACCGAACACTATCACAGCTGGTGGGTGACGCTGCCTGCCGCCACGATGATCGCGCGTGAAATAATTATCTCTGCGCTGCGTGAATGGATGGCTGAACTGGGTAAACGCAGCAGTGTGGCAGTGTCCTGGATCGGAAAAGTGAAAACTACTTCCCAAATGGCCGCGTTGGCATGGCTGCTTTGGCGTCCAAATATCTGGGTTGAGTACGCAGGGATCGCACTTTTCTTCGTTGCCGCGATACTGACTTTGTGGTCAATGTTCCAGTATTTGAGCGCTGCATGGGGAGATTTGCTTGAACAGTGATCGTTTCGACGCAAATTTCAGCAAACGATCGTCAGTGGTGAAAAATATCGTTGACTCATTGCGTCAGGTAAGTAGAATGCAACGCATCGAACGGCAGCACTGATTGCCAGACGATAACAAAATCAAGTGATTAACAAAGTTACTTGGTGATGCGGGAATAGCTCAGTTGGTAGAGCACGACCTTGCCAAGGTCGGGGTCGCGAGTTCGAGTCTCGTTTCCCGCTCCAGATTAAAGACATCGGCAATTGCGGATGTCGGCTGAAAAGCCAGAAGATTTCGGCGCGTTAGCAAAGCGGTTATGTAGCGGATTGCAAATCCGTCTAGTCCGGTTCGACTCCGGAACGCGCCTCCAATTTCTTCCCGAGCCCGGATGGTGGAATCGGTAGACACAAGGGATTTAAAATCCCTCGGCGTTCGCGCTGTGTGGGTTCAAGTCCCACTCCGGGTACCATGGGAAAGAACAGAATAATCAAAGCAATAAGCAGTGTCGTGAAACCACCTACGGGTGGTTTTTTTGTGCCTGTTATTCTGGATAACTTGCGGCAGGTAAATCTGCTTGATGCGTTAACCGACCTCAAAACCCCCATTGTTGCCAATCTTTCTATTTGCGAATCGGCGCGAGTGGGGAATGGCTCGCAATTTAAGAACTATAATAAAAGTATCGACAGGTGATGACTCCTGTTGGCAGAGAGTGCTGATACAGGGGCGGTCATGAGCGTCTCATTTTCTCCGCTAGTCGTGTTCGCGGCATTACTTGTCTTGAGTTGCTCAGCATTTTCGCAGACTGGCAGGATCATCGATCCGATTGCGGTTTCACAACGTTCATTCACTAACATGACTTCTTATCAGGTTATGCTGCGCTCCTCGTCGCCGTTGGGTGAAAGCAAAATCATTCGCTACAGCTATCAAAAACCCGGCTACGTGCGAATGGATTTTACCCAGCCGCATTCAGGTGCAGTGATCATCTTTAATCCTGTCAGCGGTAAAGTGACATTATGGCCATTCGGTGTGGGTACATTGCCCATTTTCCACCTATCGCCCACCAATTCATTGATCCAGGATGAGCGCGGTCATCGGGTGGATCGCTCTGATATTGGCGTGTTGCTGGGTAATATTCGCCATTTGCAGCGCTCGGGTACAACGACCATCGTTGGTCAGGAGAGCATTGCAGGACGGGCGACAACCCGCGTGTCCGTGGTTGGGCCGGGAACCATGGTTGTTGATGGTGTTCACCGCTACGACATCTGGCTGGATAATTATCACGGACTCCCTGCCAAAGTGATCAGCTATGCGCCTGATGGTCAGCGATCAGAAACCGTTCTGCTGGATGCTATGATTATCAACATCCGTTTCCCCGCCAATTTCTTCACGCCTTGAGGGAATCTTGACTATGGCTGACTATCAGTTTTCCACGCTCTGGCGGGTTGAGGCTTCAATTCAGGATGTATGGGATGTTTTTTCTCATCCGGACCAGTGGCCGGAATGGTGGGGAAGTCTGGAACGTATCGTTGAGATAAAGAAAGGGGACATGCGGGGTATTGGTGCGCTGCACCGTTATACCTGGAAAGGCGTGCTCCCTTATCGCTTAACCTTTGATATCAACGTCTTGAATATTCAGCCCTGCACTCTGCTTGAAGGACAAGCCAGCGGCGCGGTGGAAGGGCGAGGCGTGTGGTCTTTTTCCGCCAATGGTGCAGAGACTTTCGTCAGATATGACTGGAACGTCCGCACCACGATCCGCTGGATGAATTATCTTGCACTGCTGGCAGCCCCCGCTTTTCGGTGGAATCACGATACGGTCATGCGCGAGGGAGCAAGAGGGTTAGCCCGCAAACTGGCAACGAATGTGTATGTATACTGAACTCGTCCTCGTTACTGTACTTTTTTGCCTGTAAATGGCTTAATAGCGGCCACGTAGTTTTTCATTTCATTCACAGTTAACAGGTCTGTTATTGATGAATAGCCTCCATCGACTCACCTTTATTATCAGCGTCTGTCTGCTGTGATGATCGTATACGGTTTCCGTAGCACAACTCTTACAACATGGACAGACACTAATGCAACGTCGACAATTTCTCAAAAATAGCGTTCTCCTTTCCGCCGCCGGTTTAGTCGGCCCAGCGGTTTTAAGCCAGACGGTAAGCGCCGCAGAGCCTTCAGGCGCGCCAGTGACGCGTCGACGCTTTGTCTTATCACAAACGTATAAACTCACCCCTCCAAAGGGATCGAGCGGCGTGGTGAAACTGTGGATCCCGCTACCGGTGGATACCGCGTTTCAACAAATGACAGCGCTTGCCTTTAGTGGGAACTATAAGCAGGCGTACGTCACCACCAATAATACCTATGGTGCGAAAACGCTGTTTGCCACCTGGCCTGATTCGCAGGGCGAATTGTTGATTGATGTTAATATTGATATTGAAACCGCCGACTGGGAACCGCTGAAGCACGACGCGCTGAAAACCTGGCAAGCGCCCGAGCAGATTATTTATCCGCTGGATGTAAAACCGTACCTGTTGCCAACGGCACACACCCCTGTTGATGGGCTGGTTCTGGAAACCGCGCGTAAAATCACCGGTAATGAGACGGACCCGCTGAAAAAAGCACGTCTGATTTACGAATGGGTCAGCAGTCATATGGAACGCGATAACGACGTTATTGGCTGTGGCACGGGTGATGTGGCCGAGATCTTGAAAAGCGGTATGCTCAAAGGCAAATGTACCGACATGAGCTCCGTTTTTGTGGCTCTCGCGCGCGCCAGCGGCATTCCGGCGCGTGAACTGTTTGGCATCCGTCTGGGCAAAGCCAATAAGCTTGAACGTTATTCGAAAAGCGCTTTTGGCAAAGCCGACAGCGCGGGAGTCGCCGACGTGAGCGGCGGACAACACTGCCGCGCCGAATTCTATCTGGCAGGTTACGGCTGGTTACCTTGCGATCCCGCTGACGTGACCAAAATGCGTCTGGCAGAGAAAAAATCGCATCAGGACGCCGATGTCCAGGCCGTGAATACCTACCTGTTTGGCAACTGGGAAATGAACTGGGTTGGATTCAACTACGGGCGTGATTTCGAGCTGTATCCGGCAACGGAGCAGGGCGCGATGAACAACTTTGGTTATCCTTATGCTGAAGTCGATGGCGACCCGATTAATTTCTATGATCCTAAAGCGTTCTCCTACAGCTATGTCGCTACAGAACAACGCTAAAGGGGCGGGTCTCACTATATTGACAGCCGCTGCGGCGGCAGTCACCGCGGGTTTATGCTGCGTTGGGCCGCTGTTATACCTGCTGTTTGGTATTTCGGCGGCGAGCTTTGCCATCTTTACCCGGTTTGAGTTTTTGCGTACGCCTCTGGTGCTGCTATCCCTGGGATTATTACTGCATGTCTTCTGGCGGCTCTATTTTTCCAAACGGCTGTGGTGCTCCGGGTGGTTAACGCTGAAGCAAGCGCGCATTTTTTACTGGTGCGCGCTGGCGTTGATTTTACCTGTCCTATTTTACCCAACGCTTGTAGCCTGGTTTTATGAGGTAGTTGAATGAAGATCTTCACGTTAGTTGCATGCTTGCTGTTACCGCTGTGGGCTCAGGCGGCCAACCAAAAAGTGGTGCTGGATATACAAAACATGACCTGCTCGTTGTGCGTTATTTCGGTCAATCAGGCGCTACGTGACACTGACGGCGTGATTAAAGCAAAATCCTCCCTCAAGACCCGGCAGGCAGAAGCGATCGTGCCTGAAGGTTTTTCAACCGATATTCTACTTAACGCAGTAGCGAAAACGGGTTATACCGCAACGCTCAACCGTATTGAGCAACAGTAAACCACCTGCGGGTGGTTTTATTGTGTTTTCCCGGTATGATGCCCGGCGGCTTCGTGTTCTCTTTTGTGCGTTAACTTCCGGAATTCTCCACTTTTCCTGTTAACCTGAACAAGCGGCAGCTGTAAGCCGCATATGCCCATTTGTATCTGTTATCCCTCCAGCCATGTAGGATGATCACAGGCAAGATTTTTTGACTAAGGAAAAGCGTTATGAAAACGGGACCATTAAACGAGAGCGAACTGGAATGGCTGGATGATGTACTGACAAAGTACAACACGGACAAGGCTATTCTGGATGTATCCGAACTGGATGGTTTACTGACGGCGGTGCTGAGTTCACCGTATGAAATTGAACCGGAGCAGTGGCTGGTCGCTATTTGGGGCGGCGCGCAGTATGTTCCTCGCTGGTCCTCCGAAAAAGAAATGACGCGTTTCATGAACCTGGCGTTTCAACATATGGCGGATACGGCCGATCGTCTGGATGAATATCCTGATCAGTTTGAGCCGCTGTTTGGTTTGCGTGAAATTGACGAGCATGAACTGACCATCGTTGAAGAGTGGTGCTTCGGTTATATGCGCGGCGTTGCGTTGTCGGACTGGTCTACGTTACCAGACACGTTAAAACCAGCGCTCGAGGCTATCGCGTTGCATGGCACGGAAGAGAACTTTGCGGTGGTTGAGAAACTGACGCCAGAAGCGTTTGAAGAGAGCGTGGATGCCATTCGACTGGCAGCGCTGGATCTGCATGCCTGGTGGATGGCGCATCCCCAGGAAACGCCGGTCAAGGTACCGGTAAAAGTGGATGCCAAAGTAGGGCGTAATGACCCATGCCCGTGCGGCAGCGGCAAGAAATATAAGCAGTGCTGTTTGCATTAATAAAAGGGGCGAAAGCCCCTTTTGTTTTAACCCACTTCTGGTAGTAATCCTGCTGCAATAGAGAACTGTACTGCGATCACCACAATGCCGCACAAGAATACCAGCGCCAGCGCCGGAGCACCGCCCGCCACGCGGTAGGTAGCCTGCGGATTCTGTTTTCTGCTCTGCCATGCCAGCATCGAGGGGATCAGCAGCGCCAGCACTGCCAGGGCAACGCCCGCATAACCTAGCGCCATAACGAAGCCACGTGGATAGAATAGCGCGAATGCCAGCGGCGGCACGAAGGTCACCACGCCAGTTTGCATTCTTCCCGCTACGGTATTACGGCGCTGGAAGAGGTCGGCCAGGTAGTCAAATAATCCCAGCGCGACGCCGAGGAAAGAGGTCGCCAGCGCAAGATCGGCAAACAGATGCACCGCCAGTTCGACGTGTGGCGACGCTACGACTTCACGCAATGCCTGCAATAAACCGTTTAAGCCAGCGTGGTTGGCTAACAGCCCCATGAACGTGGACGAGTTAATACTGCCGAGCGTAGCCAGTTGCCAGAAAATATAGGCGATCAGCGGAATGGCGCTACCGGTGATAAACACCCAACGCAGTTTACGGATGTTACCGTTCATATAGCTGACGATACTGGGGACGCTGCCGTGAAAACCGAACGAAGTAAAGATAACCGGAATGGCGGACAGCGCCAGCCCCTGCTGTAGCGGCAGCGTAAGCAGGTTTACTTTATGGATATGCGGCATTAACAGGGCCAGCATCGCCACCAGGAAGATTATCTTGGCGCTGAACAACAAACGGTTGAACAGATCGACCAGCGAAGTCCCCACGCAAACTACACCACCGGCAACAAAGGTGAACAGCAGCACGCCTATGGTCGGAGAAAGAGTGGTTCCGGTCCAGTCGCTGATACTGGAAGCCAGCAGTTCACCCGCGCCACTGATATACGCCGCCGTCAGGGCGTACATTAAGAACATCATGCTAAAGCCCGTTACCCATTGTCCGTAACGACCAAGATAACGTTTTGCCAGCGTACCCAGCCCGGTGTCGGCCGGTACATGTTGATACACTTCAAGCAGCAACAGCGCGGTGTAGCACATTAACGCCCAAAGACCCACTAACAATACCAGCGTGACGCTAAATCCCACGCCTGCTGCAGCCAACGGCATTGCCAACATACCGGCGCCGATCGTGGTTCCCGCCACGATAAAAATACTACCCAGGGTTCTGTTTTTCACGCTTTCCTCTGTCCCAGAGATAATCAATGGTTATATCTGCGGCGCAGGTTAAGGCAAAACGCTATTTTCGTCAAATCACCGTTACAATGATTGTAAACTTACGTTTACGATATTTTATGCTTTAAGATGTATACCAAATGACATTTATCTGCGAATAAACCTGCGTTAGCGCAATGCAACGCCATGCAGTTCACATTAGGCTACGGCTTTTATTGAGGAGGTAGTATGGAATCTATTCACGGTCACGAAGTGCTCAACATGATGATTGAATCTGGCGAGCAGTATTCAAATGCCAGCCTTGAAGCGGCGATCACGGCACGGTTTGGCGATCAGGCGCGTTTTCACACTTGCTCTGCGACGGATATGACAGCAGCTGAACTGGTGGCTTTTTTAGCAGCGAAGGGAAAATTTATTGCAAAAGAAGACGGCTTCTCTACGCACGAAAGCAAGATCTGCCGCCACTGATATTAATAGGTAATGATGGCGTGTTGCCCTCATTACCTCACAACATTAATTCTGTGTATCAAGCGTAGCCAGTTCTTTATCGATGAAATAAAGACCTTCACCACTTTTCCCTGCCAGCGATAACTTATCGATGACAGATTTAAATAATTTCTCTTCCTCATGCTGCTCGGCAACATACCATTGCAGGAAATTAAATGTTGGATAATCCTGGTGAGTCATTGCCGCGTGTGCCAGCTCATTAATTTTCTGAGTGATTAACTGCTCGTGTTCGTAAGTCGCACGGAACAGTTCGTCTAAAGACGCATATTCAGCAAAAGGGGAAGAGACCGTGTTAATACGCGGCAAACTGCCGGTGTCGGTGAGGTAATCAAACAGACGCTGCATATGCGTCATCTCTTCCTGGGCGTGACGGCGCAAAAACGCGGCGGCACCTTCAAAGCTGTGATAGCTGCACCACGCGCTCATCTGTTGGTAGAGCAGCGATGAATACAATTCAAGGTTCATCTGCTCATTCAGTTGGTCGATCATTTCTGTTTTTAGCATGGTTCTGCTCCACAAACGTTAATATATTGACGTGGCGTCACTATAATTTGTTATTTAATTATTTGCAAAAGGTAAAATAATATAATTATTTATCAAAAATACGAATGGGAATAAAACGCATTAACGCTATTAAACTCAGGATACAAATAATGAAAAGGCAGAAGACCAGCAATAATATGCTGGTCGGAAATATTAATAATTGAAGGAAGGTGATTGGCGGATAGCGACACCGTGACACTGCCAGGCGAGCGTAATTTTGGTATTTAAGCACAGAGAACCGGCATATACGCTACAGGTTGAAACCGGTTGACCAAACGCCATTGCGTTGGCATAACCCAGGCGCTGACACTCTTTGGTCGCGGTTCCTTGGGTAACGTAGTCATCAGTACGGGCCGTTTGCAGTATGGCCTGGTTGTAGGTCAGGCGAACCACGCCGGTGATGGCGCTGGCTTCACTGACCTGCGCCTGTTTAGTAATAGTGCATCCTGTCAGCACGAGCGGCAAAAGGGCAAGGATAAAGGTCTTCATGTGATCGCTCTGAAAGTACGGAGATACGACATCATGGCATACGTGCTGCCTCAGCAATGGCTTGAATAGCCTGAAGATCACCTGCGATTAATCGCAACGACGTCATTTTATTGAGGCCATTCTGATCTGCCGAGGGAAAAATGTGAGCACTTCATTATTTTATAAAACTAAATTTCATTAAATTTGAAAGTGAGTTTGCAAAATAGTAATGTGGCCTGAATGTTATGACTTTCAGCGGACCACCGCAGCGCATTCAGGAGATTAAAGAATGAAAATTGCATTGATGATGGAAAACAGCCAGGCAAGCAAAAATGCCATCATTCATAACGAGCTTAAGGCCGTCGCGGATGAGAAAGGTTTTCCCGTGTATAACGTCGGGATGAACGACGAAAATGACCATCATCTGACCTACATCCATTTAGGTATCATGGCCAGCATCCTGCTTAATTCTAAAGCGGTGGATTTTGTTGTCACGGGGTGCGGTACGGGCCAGGGGGCAATGATGTCTTTGAATATACATCCGGGCGTGGTGTGTGGTTACTGCCTCGATCCGGCAGACGCATTCTTGTTCTCTCAGATCAACAACGGCAATGCGCTATCTCTGGCATTCGCCAAGGGTTTTGGCTGGGGTGCTGAGTTGAATGTGCGCTATATGTTTGAGAAAGCGTTCACTGGTCGTAACGGCGAAGGTTACCCACCTGAGCGTAAAGAGCCCCAGGTGCGTAACGCTGGTATACTGAATCAAGTGAAAGCGGCGGTGGTAAAAGAAAACTATTTGGACACGTTGCGCGCTATCGATCCTGAGCTGGTGAAAACCGCCGTGTCTGGTCCGCGCTTCCAGCAGTGCTTCTTTGAGAACTGCCAGGACAAAGCGATTGAATCATTTGTCCGTGAGATAATTGGCTAAATTCTGTTGGCCCGGGGGGGCACCTGCCGGGCTATCTGTTCTTGTTTGATACTGCGCTTCCAGCATCCGGGGCGAGTCGCAGCGTATCCACCATACCGACAAGACAAATAATGGCAATCATGACAAAGGCCAACCGGAAACTGCTCCCTGGAATATTGCCTAATGCCAGCCATTCACTGATTTCATCGCCGATGCGGATCCCAATAGCGGCTAATGAAATACCTAAACCTACCGCTAATTGTGTTGCCGTACTGAACAGCGTATTGGCGTAGCTCATTTGTGAAGCGGGGACGTCCGCAAAAGCGAGCGTGCTGACGCCGGTAAACTGAATAGAGCGGAACACGCCGCCCAGATACAACACCAGTAAAATAACCCAGGTGGGGGTCTGTGGCGTGAACAATGCGCAGGCCAGCAACGCCAGGACGTTCAGTGCGCCGTTGATCAGCAATAGTTTCTTAAAGCCCAGCCGGCGTATCAACGGCGTGGTAGCAGGTTTAATCGTCAGATTGCCCACAAATACCGCCAGTACCAGCGAACCCGCGTGAAAAGCGTTCATGCCGAAACCGACATGTAACATTAACGGCAGCAAAAATGGTACTGCGCTGATTGAAGCACGAAACAGCGACCCACCGTACATGGTGACGCGAAAAGTAGGGACGCTTATGGCATCCAGACGAATCATCGGCCAGGCGGTGCGACGAAAATGATGCAGAGCAAACAGGAAGGTCATTACCCCTAGCGCCAGAAGCCCTGCGGCTGCTGAGCTCCCAATAACTCCATGGCATACACCAGGCTAACCATCGCAACAGAGGTCGCGATAAACCCCGAGATATCGAACGGGCGGCGCTCGTCGTCATGAATATCCGGGATAAAACGTAGCGCCAGCACAATCGCCAGTATTCCCAGCGGAACATTAATAAAGAAAATCCAGCGCCAGTTGGCGTAGCTGGTGATGAATCCTCCCAAAGGAGGACCAATAATAGGCGCGACTAATACGGGCCACGTCAGGGTCGCAATAGCAGTGATCAATTGATGTTTAGGTGTGGTACGCAGTACCGCGAGAGTGATCAGGTAGGTGCTAATGCCAATGTTCAGATCTACCGCCTGCACGCCAAAACTAATGGCCATGTCAGGCAGGGCGGTGGCAATTACCGTACCGTCGATAAACTCCATAAAGAAAGCTCCGGCAACAAGTAATGCTGCCGGGGAAAGACCGCGTTTGTTCTCAACCGCTAGCTTTTCACTCATGCTGTGCTTGCCATCTCAAAAGAAACTGACTGGAACTATTTTTAGTTTCAGCGTATTCGTAATGCGTGTGCGGCTATCGTTTCGAGCGCTGAATGGGTACTATGACGACCTTTCTATAAGGAGCTCACTATGTCCCAAACACTGAATGCCGATCAGGAACTGCTCTCGGACGTTGTTGCCTGTCAGCTGGTTATCAAGCAAATTCTGGATGTTCTTGATGTTATTGCCCCGGTAGAAGTTCGGGAGAAAATGTCCAGCCAGCTGAAAAGCATCGATTTTTCCAGCCATCCTGCAGGTGCCGATCCGGTCACAATGCGTGCAATACAAAAAGCGGTTGCCTTGATCGAGTTGAAATTCACGCCGCAGAATGAATCTCACTAAAATAAACCGTTGTTTCAGGTTTTAGAAAGGTTTTTTTGCGCCTCGCAGAATGGGAGGCGCAGATGTTGAGGCGTCAGATATCAGTGCTGTTGATAGTTAACAACGTTAAGCAGGTGCTTATCGGTTTGCGCCATGCACAGTCCTGCACGTTTGGCGCTGCGGACTTCATCAAGAATCGTCTGCAACAGCACGCCATCCTGCTGCTGCTCTTTCTCCAGGTCGTGAAGAAAATCGATCGTTGGTGCATCGTTTAACGCTTCAGCTTCATTGGTTAAGCGCGAGAGCTTACTCGCGCGCTGTTGATATTCGTCCAACGTTTTCTGAAACAATTCTTCAAGGGAAGTCAGCTCATCACCCGGAACATCAATGGCCTTGACGATGGGGTTAGCCCCGGCACTTTTCATGTAATTGAACATACGCATCATTTGAGTCACATTACCTTGCGCCTGAGTACGCAGAAACGTTGCGGTACCTGTCAGGCTATGTTCGTAGCACCACTCACTAAGATGCAGGTAAAGATTCGATGCGTAGAACTCGAGGTTCATTTGGGTGTTGAGTTTATGAACAATTCCAACTGCAGCCATATCAATATCCTTATTTACAGAAAGGGGGATGTACGTTACTAACGCCAGTACAACGGGCTGCCGCTGCACTACATCTCTACGTACAATTATAACTGTTAGCAGAATAAATCCGTTCCGCCGGTCCTTTAGCGATCGCGAATTATATTCGCTCCCGATCGTGAATCAGCATAACGCTTGCTCCGACATAAGAAAATCCTTAAATCTGTGTATTTATGTTTTTTTACATATTGTCATCACCCCATCTGTGCTTCTGCTCTCTTTGCATATAGATGACATGAATGCAACGAGTTGATATTTATGTTATTAAATCCACATTTCAATAATGAAATGGTGTTTTAAATCACAAAAATATTTTCCACAATAAGATATTGTCTGGCTCCTGATGATTATCTGTTCATGCTGCGAAGCAATTTCACGATCGGATTAATGATCTGATAGCTAATTTTTTGTGCCAGATCAGTTTTAATCAAATTGAGAAATTTAACGGCCAGAACTATTCGTCATTAATTGTTTCGTTTATGTGGATAAAGCGAGGAGTTACATATGAAGAAAGTCGCGGTGCTGCTGGCACCCGGTTTTGAAGAGGCGGAGGCGATAGTTACCATTGATATTCTGCGTCGACTGAATATCGAGGTTGAAACTCTGGCCTGCGCGGAGTCACGCGCGGTGGTGAGTTACCATGACGTACCGATGGTAACGGACAGCACGCTGGCCGCGCGTCAGTCGTATCTCTACGATGCCATCGTGTTGCCTGGCGGGCCGCAGGGTAGCGTTAACCTTGCCGCCAGTGAGGCGGTTATCCGGTTTGTGGCTCGTCATGATGATGAGGGGAAACTCATCTGCCCGGTGTGTTCTGCGGCTGCACGGGTGTTGGGCGGCAACGGTCTGCTGAAGGGGCGTCGCTACGTGTGCTCTGGAGAGCTGTGGCAAAACGTCACCGATGGGGAATATATCGATGCGCCGGTGGTTGAAGATGGCAATCTGATTAGCGGCAAAGGGTTAGGGCATATTTTCGATTTCGCGCTGACGCTTTCGGCGCGTCTGCTGGGCGACGACACTCCGGTTCGCGATCACGCTGACCACATTTATTACCAATGGTAATCATTTTCCCGAATGCTTCGGTATTCGGGAACAAGGATTCGTTGGCTGATGTTATGGACTAATCTGCTATTCCTCTTTTTTTCCGTCGACAAAACCGCGTTTTTTTATGTCATTTCCCGCTGAATTTATGTACGCAATTACTGTAATTCTGTGGTGTGATGCCGCTCTCTTATGGAGAATCAATTTCCCGCTAAAAATACTCTCAGCACTGGCATTGATCTTATCAATAAAAGGTAATGCCTTGTTTTACGTCCGAATTACAAAAAATCGTCTGATTTTACCCTACATAAAAGAACGTTAAAGCTGGAGTTAACCATGCACAAATTCACTAAAGCGCTGGCTGCCATCGGTCTGGCTGCCATTATGTCACAATCCGCTATCGCTGAATCCATGAAGCTCGGTTTCTTGGTTAAACAGCCGGAAGAACCGTGGTTCCAGACAGAATGGAAATTTGCCGATAAAGCCGGTAAAGACCTTGGCTTTGAGGTGATCAAAATTGCCGTTCCGGATGGTGAGAAAACCCTTAACGCCATCGACAGCCTCGCTGCCAGTGGCGCAAAAGGGTTTGTCATTTGTACCCCGGATCCTAAACTCGGGCCTGCCATTATGGCGAAGGCACGTGGCTACGATATGAAAGTCATTGCCGTTGATGACCAGTTTGCCAACGCCAAAGGCAAGCCGATGGAGACCGTGCCGTTAGTGATGATGGCGGCAACCAAAATTGGTGAGCGCCAGGGTCAGGAACTGTACAAGGAGATGCAAAAACGCGGCTGGGATGTGAAATCCACCGCCGTGATGGCTATAACTGCGAACGAACTCGACACCGCACGTCGTCGTACTTCTGGTTCAATGGAAGCGCTTAAAGCCGCTGGCTTCCCGGAAAAACAGATCTACCAGGTCCCAACTAAATCAAATGATATCCCCGGCGCATTCGATGCCGCTAACTCTATGCTGGTTCAGCATCCTGAAGTCAAACACTGGCTGATTGTCGGCATGAACGACAACACCGTGCTGGGCGGCGTACGTGCGACCGAAGGGCAGGGCTTCAAAGCACCAAACGTAATTGGTATTGGTATCAACGGCGTTGATGCAGTAAGCGAACTGTCCAAAGGCGAAGCGACCGGGTTCTACGGCTCATTGCTGCCAAGCCCGGACGTTCACGGCTATAAATCAAGCGAAATGCTCTACAACTGGGTAACAAAAGGTGCAGAGCCTCCGGCGTTTACCGAAGTGACGGATGTAGTGCTGATTACCCGCGATAACTTCAAAGAAGAGCTCGCGAAGAAAGGCTTAGGCGGTAAGTAACATAAACGCCGGATGCGACGTCAATGCGTCTTGTCCGGCGTACGAATTGCGTACTCAGTAGGCCGGATGAGGCAACGCCGCTATCCGGCATAAAGATCTGATTCACGGAGACGTTATGCAACAGTCTACCCCGTATCTCTCATTTCGCGGCATTGGCAAAACGTTCCCCGGCGTTAAAGCGCTTACGGATATCAGTTTCGACTGCTATGCCGGTCAGGTGCATGCGCTGATGGGCGAAAATGGCGCCGGGAAGTCAACACTCTTAAAGATTCTCAGCGGTAACTATGCGCCAACAACGGGATCTTTGACGATCCGCGGACAAGAGGTTTCGTTTGCGGACACCACTGCTGCGCTTAATGCCGGTGTCGCCATTATTTATCAGGAGCTGCATCTCGTCCCGGAAATGACCGTTGCCGAGAATATTTATCTAGGCCAGTTGCCGCATAAAGGCGGAATTGTGAACCGCTCGCTGCTGAACTATGAAGCGGGGATCCAGCTTAAGCATCTGGGCATGGATATCGATCCCGACACACCATTGAAATACCTCTCCATCGGTCAATGGCAGATGGTGGAGATTGCGAAAGCGCTGGCGCGAAACGCCAAAATTATTGCGTTTGATGAACCGACCAGCTCCCTGTCAGCACGTGAGATTGAGAATCTGTTTCGCGTTATCCGCGAGTTGCGCAATGAAGGACGCATCATCTTGTACGTTTCGCACCGTATGGAGGAGATTTTTGCCCTCAGCGATGCCATTACCGTGTTTAAAGATGGTCATTACGTCAAAACGTTTACGGACATGCAGCAGGTCGATCACGATGCGCTGGTACAGGCGATGGTTGGGCGCGACCTTGGCGATATTTATGGCTGGAAATCCAGACCGTATGGTGCAGAGCGCCTGCGTTTGCATGAGGTAAAAGCCCCTGGCGTGCGTACGCCGATCAGTTTATCGGTGCGAAGCGGTGAAATTGTCGGATTGTTTGGTCTGGTGGGGGCTGGACGTAGTGAATTGATGAAAGGGCTGTTTGGCGGTACACGAATTACGGCAGGTCAGGTGTTTATTGATCAACAACCGATTGATATCCGTAAACCGAGCCATGCCATTGAAGCGGGGATGATGCTGTGCCCGGAGGATCGTAAAGCAGAAGGGATTATTCCGGTCCATTCGGTGCGTAACAACATCAACATTAGCGCGCGTCGTAAACATGTTCTGGGAGGATGCGTGATTAACAACGGCTGGGAAGAGACCAATGCCGATCACCATATTCGTTCACTCAATATTAAAACGCCGGGCGCGGAGCAACTGATTATGAACCTCTCTGGCGGTAATCAGCAGAAGGCTATTCTTGGTCGTTGGTTATCGGAAGAGATGAAGGTGATCTTGCTGGACGAACCTACACGCGGCATTGATGTGGGCGCTAAGCATGAAATTTATAACGTGATTTATGCCCTTGCGGCGCGCGGCGTGGCCGTGCTGTTTGCTTCCAGTGACCTGCCAGAGGTGCTCGGTGTCGCCGACCGTATTGTGGTGATGAGAGAAGGCGAAATTGCTGGAGAATTACTTCATGAACAGGCGGATGAGCGCCAGGCGTTAAGCCTTGCTATGCCTAAAGTCAGCCAGGCTGTAGCCTGAATAAGGAGAGAATGATGTCTTCCGTTTCTACGTCGGGTTCAGGTGCTGCGAAGTCGGCGCTAAATCTTGGCCGCATTTGGGATCAGTACGGGATGCTGGTGGTGTTTGCCGTGCTGTTCCTCGTTTGTTCCCTGTTTGTGCCAAACTTTGCAACTTTCATCAACATGAAGGGGCTGGGGCTGGCGGTATCGATGTCGGGTATGGTTGCGTGCGGAATGCTATTTTGCCTGGCATCCGGTGACTTTGACCTGTCCGTTGCGTCCGTGATTGCCTGCGCTGGGGTCACCACTGCCGTGGTCATTAACATGACCGAAAGCCTGTGGATTGGCGTGGCTGCCGGGCTGCTGCTCGGTATTCTATGCGGTCTGGTTAATGGGTTCGTGATTGCGCGTTTAAAAATTAATGCCCTGATCACCACCCTTGCGACCATGCAGATTGTACGCGGTCTGGCCTATATTATTTCCGACGGTAAGGCCGTGGGGATTGAAGACGAGCGCTTCTTCACGCTCGGTTACGCTAACTGGTTTGGTCTGCCGGCGCCAATCTGGATCACAGTCGTTTGTTTCATCGCCTTTGGCTTACTACTGAATAAAACCACATTTGGTCGTAATACGCTGGCCATCGGGGGCAATGAAGAGGCGGCACGCCTGGCTGGGGTTCCGGTTGTTCGTACCAAGATTATTATCTTTATTCTTTCCGGGCTGGTCTCCGCCATTGCCGGAATTATCCTTGCATCACGTATGACCAGTGGTCAGCCAATGACCTCAATAGGCTATGAGCTGATCGTGATTTCTGCGTGCGTGTTAGGGGGCGTTTCGCTCAAAGGCGGCATCGGAAAAATCTCATATGTGGTGGCTGGGGTGTTGATCCTGGGTACGGTTGAGAATGCGATGAACCTGCTGAATATCTCTCCGTTCGCGCAGTATGTCGTTCGTGGTCTTATCCTGCTGGCGGCGGTGATCTTCGACCGTTACAAGCAAAAAGCGAAGCGTACCGTTTGATTATTTTATCCCCAACTTTTTAGTCTAGCTTCAGCTCATCGCCAGCCGCTACCCGGCTGGCGATTGTTTTTCCAAATGGCGAGCATAGTCACACTGTCTATACTTATATCCGTCATACATCATATATACGGCGCGATCCGCGCGGCGTACAAACCATGATGAGGAGGATAACCGGGTGACAGCATCACTGATCTTACCCCCTGAACAATCTGCAAACTGTGCTTACTTTTTTGATCTTGATGGAACATTGGCTGAGATCAAACCCTATCCAGACCAGGTCGTTGTCCCTGAGACAATCCTGCAATTATTACATCAGCTGGCGACGCATAATGCGGGGGCGCTGGCATTGATTTCAGGGCGCTCGATGGCTGAGCTAGACGTGCTGACCGACCCCTTTCGGTTTCCGCTTGCCGGAGTACATGGGGCTGAACGCCGTGACATCAATGGTCAAACCCATGTCGTGCGCCTGGCTGAGGATACTGAGCGTGAAGCAGGGGAGCTATTACACACCGCATTGGCGGCGATGCCGGGCACAACCCTTGAAGCAAAAGGTATGGCTTTCGCGCTGCACTATCGTCAGTCGCCTGAGCATGAAGCGACGCTAATTCACCTGGCTGAACAGATTGTGCGCAGATGGCCGCAACTGGCTGTGCAGCACGGGAAATGCGTCGTGGAGATAAAACCGAAGGGCATCAATAAAGGTGATGCGATCGCCGCATTTATGCAGGAAGCGCCTTTTGCCGGACGGATCCCCGTTTTTTTCGGTGACGATCTGACGGATGAGACAGGGTTTGGCGTAATTAATCGCGCTGGGGGTATTTCCGTAAAAGTAGGGAGCGGAGCGACGCAGGCCGCGTGGCGACTGGATAGCGTTAAGGATGTCTGGCACTGGCTGGAGCAAATTAACTCTTCGCAGCAAGAATCGAAAGTAACGAAAAACAGAAGAGGTGGCTATGAGTCGTTTAGTCGTAGTATCTAATCGTATCGCCTCACCCGATGATAAAGGGAGCGCAGGCGGACTTGCCGTTGGTGTGCTGGGCGCGCTGAAAGCTGCTGGTGGCCTGTGGTTTGGCTGGAGTGGTGACATAGGTAATGAAGACAAACCATTAAAAAAAGTCACACGTGGCAATATTACCTGGGCTTCGTTTAATTTGAACGAACAGGATTATGAAGAATATTACTGTCAGTTTTCGAATGCTGTTTTATGGCCCGCATTTCACTATCGCCTGGACCTGGTTCAGTTTCAGCGTCCTGCATGGGAAGGTTACCAGCGGGTGAATGCCTTGCTGGTCGATAAACTGCTGCCGCTGCTGAGCGAAGACGACATCATCTGGGTTCATGATTACCATCTGTTGCCGTTTGCCAGCGAACTGCGTAAACGCGGCGTGAATAACCGCATCGGTTTTTTCCTGCATATTCCTTTCCCAACGCCTGAAATTTTTAATGCGCTACCCCCACATCAGGCGCTGCTGGAACAAATGTGTGATTTTGATTTACTCGGTTTCCAGACCGAAAACGATCGCCAGGCTTTTCTGGATTGTCTGGCCGCTCAGACTCAGGTGTCCACACACGGCGAAAAACACCACCGGGCATGGGGAAAAGCGTTTTGCACGCAGGTTTATCCCATCGGTATCGAGCCGGATGAGATTGCCCGACAGGCTTCCGGGCCTCTGCCGCCGAAGCTGGCGCAGTTAAAAGCAGAACTTAAAAACGTGCAGAATATTTTTTCGGTTGAGCGTCTGGATTACTCCAAAGGTTTGCCAGAGCGCTTTCAGGCCTATGAAGCTCTGCTGGAACATTATCCGCAGCATCACGGCAAAATTCGCTATACGCAGATCGCGCCAACGTCGCGTGAAGAGGTGCAGGCCTACCAGGATATTCGCCATCAGCTGGAGACCGAAGCGGGGCGGATTAACGGCAGATATGGGCAGTTGGGCTGGACGCCGCTCTATTATCTGAACCAGTACTTTGATCGTAAATTGCTGATGAAGATCTTCCGTTATTCCGATGTCGGATTGGTGACACCGCTGCGCGATGGTATGAACCTGGTGGCGAAAGAGTTCGTGGCTGCACAGGATCCAGCCAACCCCGGTGTTCTGGTGTTATCACAATTTGCCGGCGCCGCGAATGAGCTAACTTCCGCGCTTATCGTTAACCCGTATGACCGGGATGAAGTGGCTGGCGCATTAAACCAGGCGCTGACAATGCCGCTCGGTGAGCGTATTACCCGCCACGCTGAGATGCTTGAGACTATCATTAAAAATGATATCGACAACTGGCAGGCGAGGTTCATTTGCGATTTGGAAAAAGTCTCCCCACGCCAGAGTAAACAGTCATTGTCTGATCAAGTTTCTTCCTGCTCAAAACTGGCGTGACGCGCCAAAAACGAAATTCAATCTCCAGCCAGTGGAACCAGTAGAACATCCACCTGGCTGGCACTAACTACGCTTTTCGCTGAGCAGGACGCGCGCGAAAAGAAGCTGTGGTTATGGTTGCCATAAATGACCAGATCGACCGCGTGTTTCCGGCATACGTCCAGAATATGGTCATTCAGTGCCCCATAGGTGATAAAGGTATGTTCAATGGGGTACTGCGCTTCTTTGCCGAGCTTGTTGATAAAATCCTGAGTCTCCTCTTGCATCACTTCGCGCAGGTCTTCCAGCATGGGGGCTGCAAACTGATTATAAAGTTCAGGGTCTGAGACCAGAGTTATCAGGCTAATACGGGCATTGACAGGACGGGCGATTGAAACTGCCTTGGCTAACAACTGTTGGCTTTCAGGTGTGGCGGCAACCGCAACAAGAATGTGTGTGTAGCTCATAACTCACTCCTTTTTTAAGAATTATGAGAGGATTTTTTAGCATTACTCAGCTTACTCCATACTGCAACCATTCCTTCCTGGATAGTGTGAATACCGTCATGATTATTCATTAATTATTCTTATAAATAGAATAATTGAGCCATATAACTTGTAAATACACTGAGGGTACTTAAGTAAAACTCACTGCTAATGAAAACAATGTGTTAATAAAAAATAAACATATTTTAACATTCTACTGGTTATCACAAGCCGGTATTAATTAATCACTCTTAATATTTAAGTTATTGTTTATAAAGCGTTTAATTGAAACGGTGTTTTGCATAAATAATGTGATCAAGCTCGCTATTTTACAATGTGATATTAACGTTTGTGAACAAAATACTATTCGCTTTTATTGCAAGAATATTCGTCCCAAAGGAATTGAAATGGAGATTGTTGGATTAAAAAATAAGCAAAGTAAAAGCTGTGCTGATGGATTTATGTTAAGTGTTTGGCTGGTTTATGTGATCTGCGTCACATATTCTTCAAATTCGCGGCATGGCTCCGTTGTATGTGTAACGGGTGGCGGGTAGAGTTGCGTCGAATTAGGAAAAATCTTAGACATTTGTAAGAATTGATGTGAGCTTGTAAGGAATACGGCCTTCTGAAAAAGGACTGTTTAGACAACGCGTAAGTGCCGTCACGCTGCTATGTATTTGACCTTTTGCTTTTTTTTTACCGGGCCTTCCCGGCGACATCACGGGGTGCGGTTTTACCGCATAAAAATAATGTTGGTTATTATGGATGCAAATAATGCATACATCCGAGTTGCTGAAACACATTTATGACATCAATTTGTCATATTTATTGCTTGCACAACGTTTGATCGTTCAGGACAAAGCATCTGCGATGTTTCGCCTTGGTATCAGCGAAGAGATGGCGGATACGTTGGCAACATTAACACTTCCTCAAATGGTCAAACTGGCTGAAACCAACCAACTGGTATGCCATTTCCGTTTCGACGATCACCAGACTGTTACTCGCCTGACGCAAGACTCTCGCGTTGATGATCTCCAGCAAATACATACCGGTATCATGCTTTCAACACGCCTGTTAAGCGACATCGATGATGCAGCGCGTAAGAAAAGGGCTTGATGATGAGCGAAAAAAGCATTGTTCAGGAAGCGCGTGATATTCAGCTGGCAATGGAATTAATCACATTGGGCGCTCGTTTGCAAATGCTGGAGAGCGAAACGCAATTAAGCCGCGGTCGACTTATCAAGCTGTACAAAGAATTACGCGGCAGTCCTCCGCCAAAAGGGATGTTACCTTTTTCCACCGACTGGTTTATGACGTGGGAACAAAATATTCATGCTTCGATGTTTTGTAACGCATGGCAATTCCTGCTCAAAACCGGTTTGTGCAGCGGTGTTGATGCCGTAATCAAGGCGTATCGTTTGTATCTTGAGCAATGTCCACAACCGGAAGAAGGCCCGTTGCTGGCGTTAACTCGCGCCTGGACGCTGGTGCGTTTTGTCGACAGTGGGTTGCTAGAACTGTCCAGATGCAATTGTTGCGGCGGGAATTTTATCACCCACGCACACCAACCCGCGGGCAGCTTCGCCTGCAGTTTATGCCAACCGCCGTCACGGGCCGTAAAAAGACGTAAACTTTCCCAGAATGCTGCCGATATTATTCCACAACTGCTGGATGAACAGATCGAACAAGCTGTTTAACTGATACGGTGTGGACAAACACTCCAGCAGCGGTAAGCGATTACCGCTGCTTTTTTTTGCCCTGACCTCAAGTTAACTGCCCGACTGCGCATCCTGTCATAGTCAATTGCGAAAGGATGATGTCGTGCTTATCTTATTAGGTTACCTGGTTGTTATTGGTACAGTTTTCGGCGGTTACATGATGACCGGCGGACACCTTGGGGCACTCTATCAACCGGCTGAGCTGGTGATTATCGGTGGCGCGGGTATTGGGGCATTCATCGTCGGCAATAACGGGAAAGCCATCAAGGGGACGATGAAAGCGATCCCGATGCTTTTCCGTCGTTCAAAATACACCAAAGCGATGTATATGGATCTGCTGGCGCTGCTGTACCGCCTGATGGCCAAGTCACGTCAGCAGGGCATGTTCTCACTTGAGCGCGATATCGAAAACCCCAAAGAAAGTGAAATCTTCGCCAGCTATCCACGTATTCTCGCAGATGCCGTGATGCTTGATTTTATTGTCGATTATCTGCGTCTGATCATCAGCGGCAACATGAACACGTTTGAAATTGAAGCGTTGATGGACGAAGAAATTGAGACTCACGAAAGTGAAGCCGAAGTCCCTGCCAATAGCCTTGCGATGGTGGGGGATTCATTACCGGCGTTCGGGATCGTGGCAGCTGTTATGGGGGTTGTTCACGCTCTGGCTTCCGCTGACCGTCCGGCGGCGGAACTGGGTTCGCTGATTGCGCATGCGATGGTAGGGACATTCCTCGGTATTTTACTGGCCTATGGATTTATTTCTCCACTCGCCAGCGTTTTACGCCAGAAAAGTGCTGAAACAACCAAAATGATGCAGTGTGTGAAGATAACTCTGCTCTCTAACCTGAATGGTTACGCGCCGCCAATTGCCGTTGAATTTGGTCGTAAGACTCTGTATTCCAGCGAACGTCCTTCGTTTATCGAACTGGAAGAGCATGTTCGTGCGGTGAGAAATCCAACTGCGCAGCAGACGACCGAGGACGCATGAAAAATCAGGCCCATCCCATTATCGTTGTAAAGCGACGCAAGCATAAAGGTCACGGTGGTGGGGCGCATGGTTCGTGGAAAATCGCCTACGCCGATTTTATGACCGCGATGATGGCCTTCTTTCTGGTGATGTGGCTCATTTCCATCTCCAGCCCTAAAGAATTGATCCAGATTGCCGAATATTTCCGTACGCCGCTGGCCACCGCGGTAACCGGGGGAAATCGCATTTCGAATAGCCAAAGCCCAATTCCAGGCGGCGGGGATGATTACACCCAGCAGCAGGGAGAGGTGAATAAGCAGCCGAATATTGATGATTTAAGAAAACGCATGGAACAAAGTCGGTTGAGCAAACTTCGCGGCGATCTTGATCAACTGATTGAATCGGACCCCAAACTGCGCGCACTACGCCCGCATTTGAAAATTGATTTAGTTCAGGAAGGGTTGCGAATACAGATTATCGACAGCCAGAACCGCCCGATGTTTAAGACCGGTAGCGCGGAGGTCGAACCGTATATGCGCGACATCCTGCGGTCCATCGCGCCAGTGCTCAACGGGATCCCAAACAGAATCAGCCTTTCCGGTCATACGGATGATTACCCTTACGCCAATGGTGAGAAAGGGTATAGCAACTGGGAGCTGTCTGCTGATCGTGCTAACGCATCGCGACGCGAGCTGGTTAGCGGCGGTCTGGATGATGGAAAAGTATTACGTGTGGTAGGTATGGCCGCCACGATGCGTCTGAGCGATCGCGGTCCCGATGACGCTATCAACCGCCGTATAAGCCTGCTGGTTCTCAATAAGCAGGCGGAAGAGGCCATTTTGCATGAAAACGCTGAAAGCCAGAATGAGCCGGTAAGTGTCTTACAACAGCCAGCGGAACTCCCGCCGGCAAGCGTTCCCACATCGCCACCAGCCAATCCGAGGTGATAGCGTGAGCATGGATATAAGCGATTTTTATCAAACATTTTTTGATGAAGCTGACGAACTGTTGGCTGACATGGAGCAACACCTGCTTGATTTGGTTCCTGAAGCCCCGGATTCCGAACAGCTGAATGCGATTTTTCGTGCTGCGCACTCGATAAAAGGCGGGGCGGGCACCTTCGGCTTTACCATTTTGCAGGAAACGACCCATCTGATGGAAAACCTGCTGGATGAAGCGCGGCGTGGCGAGATGCAGCTCAATGCCGACATTATCAACCTGTTTTTGGAAACGAAAGATATTATGCAGGAACAGCTCGACGCCTATAAAAGCTCAGAGGAGCCTGATGCCGCCAGCTTTGAGTACATTTGCAATGCGTTACGCCAGCTAGCGCTCGAAGCGAAAGGTGAAACCGCACCGTTGGTGGTCAATACCGCTAAACTGAGCGTTGCTGAAAGTACAGCAATGCAGGAAGAGGCAGGTGCAAAGTCTGAACCCGTCTGTGAAGAGAGTAAGAAACGCATTATTCTCTCGCGATTGAAAGCCAGTGAAGTGGATTTACTGGAAGAAGAGCTAGGGAATCTGGCAACCTTAACCGACGTGGTGAAAGGAAGCGACACGCTGTCAGCTACGCTTGATGGCAACCTCGCGGAAGATGACATCATCGCGGTACTCTGCTTTGTGATTGAGGCTGATCAGATTGAATTTGAAACCGTCAGCGCTGCGCCTGCAGCCGTTGAAACTGAAGCAGAAGCAGAAGCAGAAGTAGAAGCGCTAGCCGTTGCCGCGAAGCCACAGCCGGTTACCGTTGTGCCAGCGGTAAAAGCCGCCGCCAGTGACGCGCCACATGGCCGCGCGGAGCGTGACAAACCAGCCCGCGCCAGCGAGTCGACCAGCATCCGCGTAGCAGTCGAGAAGGTCGATCAGCTCATTAACCTGGTCGGCGAGTTGGTCATCACCCAGTCAATGCTGGCTCAGCGCTCTAATGAACTGGATCCCGTTAATCATGGCGATCTCATCACCAGTATGGGGCAGTTACAACGTAACGCCCGCGACTTGCAAGAGTCGGTGATGTCGATTCGAATGATGCCGATGGAATATGTGTTCAGCCGTTTCCCTCGTCTGGTGCGCGATCTGGCCGGTAAGCTGGGTAAACAGGTCGAACTGACGCAGGTGGGTAGCTCAACCGAACTCGACAAGAGCCTGATTGAACGCATTATCGATCCGTTGACGCACCTGGTACGTAACAGCCTCGATCACGGTATCGAACTGCCGGAAAAACGTCTTGAAGCCGGAAAAAGCCCAATTGGTAATCTGACGCTTTCCGCAGAGCATCAGGGCGGAAATATCTGTATTGAAGTCACTGATGATGGTGCTGGTCTGAATCGCGAGCGTATCCTCGCCAAAGCTGTCTCTCAGGGCATGCCGATCCACGAAAATATGAGCGATGATGAAGTCGGCATGCTGATCTTCGCCCCTGGCTTCTCAACCGCTGAACAGGTGACGGATGTCTCGGGTCGCGGCGTGGGTATGGATGTGGTGAAGCGCAATATCCAGGAGATGGGGGGCCATGTTGAAATCCAGTCCAAACAGGGACAGGGAACAACCATTCGAATTTTGCTGCCGCTGACGTTGGCGATCCTCGACGGGATGTCCGTACGCGTGGCGGATGAAGTCTTTATCCTGCCGCTGAATGCCGTGATGGAGTCACTGCAACCGCGCGAAGAAGATCTTCATCCGCTTGCCGGGGGAGAGCGCGTTCTGGAAGTGCGCGGCGAGTATTTACCGCTGGTTGAGTTGTGGAAAGTCTTCGAGGTTGAAGGCGCAAAAACCGAAGCAACACAAGGAATTGTGGTGATTTTACAAAGTGCGGGTCGTCGCTATGCACTGCTGGTCGATCAGTTAATTGGCCAACACCAGGTGGTCGTCAAAAACCTGGAAAGCAACTACCGGAAGGTGCCTGGTATTTCTGCAGCGACGATCCTCGGCGACGGCAGCGTTGCGCTGATTGTCGATGTCTCTGCATTGCAGGGGTTAAACCGCGAACAACGTGTGGCGATCACAGCCGCCTGATTGAGTGAGAAGGGAATAATATGACCGGTATGAGTAATGTAACTAAACTGGCCGGCGAACCGTCAGGTCAGGAATTCCTCGTGTTTACGCTGGGGGATGAAGAGTACGGTATCGATATCCTGAAAGTGCAGGAAATCCGTGGCTATGATCAGGTGACGCGTATTGCTAACACACCTGCGTTTATCAAAGGCGTCACCAATCTGCGCGGTGTGATTGTGCCGATTGTTGACCTGCGTGTGAAGTTTAGCCAGAGCGATGTCGATTACAATGAAAACACCGTAGTGATTGTGCTTAACCTGGGTCAGCGGGTGGTCGGAATTGTGGTGGATGGCGTCTCGGATGTACTGTCGCTGACGACGGAGCAAATTCGTCCGGCACCGGAATTCGCGGTTACGTTGTCGACGGAATACCTGACGGGGCTGGGGGCGTTGGGTGACCGGATGCTGATTCTGGTCAATATTGAGAAATTGCTAAACAGCGAAGAAATGGCGCTGCTGGATATTGCCGCGAGTCACGTAGCGTAACCGCTTCCGGCCTACAACGACGAACTTTGTAGGCCGGATAAGCATCGCGCCATCCGGCATTATTATCTTTTACGCTTCCCGCTCGACCAGTTCTGGTTCTTCTTCCAGTAAACCCTCATTCTGTGCCAGCATTGCCGTTGCAATCCCGTTACCTAATACGTTGATTGCTGAACGTCCCATATCCAGGAAGTGGTCAATCCCCATCAGTAGCAGAATTCCGGCAACCGGAATATTGAAGCTCGGGATAGTCGCCGCCAGTACCACCAGCGCTGAACGCGGCACACCTGCAATTCCTTTAGACGCCAGCATCAGCGTTAGCATCAGGACGGTAATTTCGGCAAAGGAGAGGTGAATATTATAGGCCTGCGCGATAAACATAGAGGCGAAGGAACAGTAGACCATCGAGCCGACCAGGTTAAACGAATAACCTATAGGTAATACGAATGACACGATGTTGGGCGAACAGCCAAATTTGGTTAATTGCTCCAGCGTTTTCGGATAAGCGGCTTCAGAGCTGCTGGTCGTGAATGCCACCAGAACAGGATCCTTCAGCATGCTCACGAGGCGAAAAACCTCTTTTTTCAGCATGATATAACCCACTGCCAGTAGAACCAGGCAGGTCAGCAAAATAGCCACATAGTAGCCGCCGATGAACGACGCGTAGTTGAGCAGGATCCCCAGACCCTGGGTGGAGATAACTGAGGAAATGGCGGCAAAAATGGCCAGTGGCGCAACGTACATCACGTAACCCGTCACCTTCAGCATTATGTGGGAGACCACATCCAGCGCGGCAACCAGTGGCGCGTTGAATTTTTCACCAAGCGATGCTCCTCCAATACCGAAGAACATTGAGAACACCACAATTTGCAGGATCTCATTGTTGGCCATCGCCTCAGCTATGCTGGTTGGGATGGTGTGAGTCAGAAAACCTTTCAGGCTCATGCCGCCTACGGCCAGGCCGGTATCAGTGGCTTCCTGCGGGATCGCCAGATTCAGTCCGCTGCCGGGTTGCTCAAGAGAAACCACAAACAGACCGACCAGAATAGACAGTATGGAAGAGCTGATAAACCAGATCATCGCTTTCCCACCTACGCGCCCGATGGTGGATGTTTCTCCCAGGCGCATAATGCCGACGGTCAGGGTGCTGAATACTAAAGGTGCGATCACCATTTTTATCAGGCGCAAAAAGATGTCGGTGAGAAGCGTAATATTATCGGCCCAGGCGTTCACAACGCCGGGAGAGGCATAAGAGTGGATCACCGCACCTGACAGGATCCCTGCCAGCATGAAGATCACGATAAACAACGTGAGTTTGTTTGCATTTGCCACTAAAAAGTCCTCAGTAAGGATTTAACATTTATTGATCGGTTACTCATTTTTTATACTTATTAAGTGGTAACGAAATATTCATCATATAAATTGAATTAAAGCGCCACCTGATACAACTTTTTTTAATTTTTTATTCATTTTGTTGTGGTATTTACGATGTGTATGTGTGATCTCAATCACACAAGGGTGGCAATTTCATCCAATCTGGGCATGTTCACAAAGGAATGAGCATGTTATATACATGATAATCATGATGTTTTTATGTGAATAATTTGTGGTTACCAAACCCTGTCTTACCGTCCTTCCGCCAGGCTTCCCGTCTCTCAGGATTTCCTTTTCGCAAACGTAAAGTTATCTCAGCCACTGCCGATAACGTTGATAACTCGTTTTCAGGAAGGTGCCTTATGTTTAACCGTATCCGCGTTGTCACAATGCTGATGATGGTGCTGGGGGTTTTCGCACTGCTACAGCTTGTTTCCGGTGGTCTGTTGTTTTCTTCATTGCAGCAGAATCAACAAAGTTTTGTTATCTCTAACGATTTACGACAGCAGCAAAGTGAACTCACCTCAACATGGGATCTGATGCTGCAAACACGAATCAATTTAAGCCGTTCTTCTGCACGCATGATGATGGATGCGTCTAACCAGCAGAGCAGCGCGAAAAACGATCTGCTGAAGAATGCGAAAGCCTCTCTGGCGCAGGCGGATACGCATTACGCAAATTTTAAAAACATCACCCCGTTACCGGAGATGGCTGAAGCCAGCGGCAATGTTGAGGAGAAATATCAGCAATACCATGCGGCTTTGACAGAACTGATTCAGTTTCTGGAGAACGGCAATATGGATGCCTATTTCGCGCAACCAACTCAGGGAATGCAAAATGCGCTCGGCGAGGCGCTGGGCAAGTACGCCAGCGTGAGCGAGAAGCTTTATGCTCAGGCATTTGATCAAAGCGCACGGGATTACCACTTCGCCCAATGGCAGCTTGGCGTGCTGGCCGTCGTGTTGGTACTGATTCTGGTGGTGGTGTGGTATGGCATTCGTCATACCTTGCTTAATCCTCTGGCTCGCGTCATTGCCCATATTCGGGAAATCGCCAGCGGTAACCTGACTGCGACTCTGGCCGTCAGCGGTCGTAACGAAATCGGCGAGCTGGCCAGTACGGTTGATCATATGCAGCGTTCGCTGACGGAAACCGTCACCCTGGTGCGTGAAGGCTCTGATGCGATTTATTCCGGGACCAGCGAAATTGCCAGCGGCAACACCGATCTTTCATCTCGTACTGAGCAGCAGGCATCTGCGCTGGAAGAAACCGCTGCCAGCATGGAACAACTGACCGCAACCGTGAAGCAAAATGCGGACAACGCGCGTCAGGCCTCGCAACTGGCGAAAAGCGCCTCCGATACTGCGCAGCATGGCGGCAAAGTGGTTGATAGCGTGGTGAACACCATGCATGAAATCGCTGATAGCTCGAAGAAAATTGCCGACATCATCAGCGTCATTGATGGGATTGCCTTTCAGACCAACATTCTCGCACTGAACGCGGCGGTTGAAGCGGCACGTGCCGGTGAGCAAGGTCGTGGTTTTGCCGTAGTTGCGGGCGAAGTGCGTAATCTGGCAAGCCGCAGTGCGCAGGCGGCGAAAGAGATCAAAGCGTTGATTGAAGATTCTGTTTCCCGCGTGGATACCGGTTCCGTACTGGTAGAAAGCGCAGGAGAAACGATGAACGACATCGTGAATGCCGTGACGCGGGTGACTGACATTATGGGCGAGATTGCCTCGGCCTCCGACGAGCAAAGCCGGGGGATTGATCAGGTTGCGCTCGCAGTCTCTGAGATGGATCGCGTTACGCAGCAGAACGCTTCTTTAGTACAGGAATCGGCCGCTGCGGCCGCTGCTCTTGAAGAACAGGCCAGCCGTCTGACGCAGTCGGTGTCGACTTTCCGTCTTGCGTCACGCCCGGCGTCGTCTAAGCCGCGTGATGCTCGATTACCTGCGGCGGTGAGCGCTTCTAACCCACGCCAGAACATTGAACAAGATACGAATTGGGAAACATTTTGACTGATAGTTAAACCGCGGCCAGTGCCGCCCGATGGGAGCGTTGATGTTTAATCGTATTCGAATTTCGACCACGCTGTTTTTGATTTTAATCCTCTGCGGTGTTTTGCAGATTGGCAGTAATGGCTTGTCCTTCTGGGCATTTCGGGACGGTTTTCAGAACCTGAATCAGGTCGAACGGAGTAATCAGCAACGCGCTGCGCTGGCCCAAACCCGCGCTGTGTTATTACAGGCCAGTACGGCCCTTAATAAGGCAGGGACGCTGACCGCCCTGAGCTATCCGCCAGAGGACATCAAAACCCTGATGACCCTCGCGCGCGATAGCCTGGCGCAGTCTGAATTGATGTTTAAACGCTTTATGGCGACGTCGGATACGACGGAACAAGGCAAGGCGCTGTTTAGCGCGACGGAGAAAAGTTTCAATCAGTGGCACAGCGATCTCGCGCATCAGGCCACCTGGCTTGAAAACAATCAGTTGTCAGATTTTCTGACCGCACCGGTGCAGGCGGCTCAAGATGCTTTTGATGCGAATGTGAATGCATGGCAGAGCAACATCGACCGCGTGTTGCAAACGGCAGGAGAGCAGAGCCAGAGAAATTACCATATGTCGGGGGTGATTTTCGCCACGATGGTGATACTGGCGGCGCTGTTAACCAGTGCGGCGTTGTACTGGTCGCGCAAGATGATTGTCCAGCCGCTGGCGATTATTGGCAGTCATTTTGACAGCATTGCCGCGGGTAATCTGGCCCGCCCGGTGGCGGTTTATGGGCGCAATGAGATCTCGGCCATTTTTGCCAGTCTGAAGAAGATGCAGCAGGCGCTGCGTGAAACGGTAAGCGAAGTTCGCCAGGGCAGTTCAGCCATGCATCGCGGCATTTCAGAAATCGCGATGGGCAACAACGATTTGTCCTCACGGACTGAACAGCAGGCGGCGGCGCTGGCGCAAACGGCGGCCAGCATGGAACAACTGACCGCAACCGTCGGGCAGAATGCTGATAACGCGCGCCAGGCGTCAGGAATTGCCAAAAGTGCGGCCGATACCGCGCATAAAGGCGGCGAACAGACGTCCCGGGTCGCCAGCACCATGCATGAGATTTCCGCCAGCTCGCAGAAAATTGGCGACATTATCGGCGTGATTGACAGCATTGCCTTTCAGACCAATATCCTCGCGCTGAATGCGGCG
The DNA here is from genome assembly GCF_041320245.1 of Citrobacter meridianamericanus. NCBI lineage: Bacteria > Pseudomonadati > Pseudomonadota > Gammaproteobacteria > Enterobacterales > Enterobacteriaceae > Citrobacter > Citrobacter meridianamericanus. Next base: position 2,219,392 of record NZ_CP101036.1, read on the forward strand.
GTCGAGGCCGCTCGCGCGGGTGAGCAGGGGCGCGGTTTTGCCGTCGTCGCCGGAGAGGTACGCAATCTGGCAAGTCGTAGCGCGCAGGCGGCGAAAGAAATAAAAGGGCTCATTGAGGAGTCTGTCACCCGAGTGCATCAGGGATCGCGGTTGGTTGATATGGCAGCGCGGACCATGACTGAAATCGTCAGCTCGATTACCCGGGTTAACGACATTATGGGCGAGATTGCCTCAGCTTCTGATGAACAGCGTAAAGGCATTGAGCAGGTGGCGCAGGCCGTCAGCCAGATGGACTCAGTGACGCAGCAAAACGCCGGGCTGGTGGAAGAAGCCGCGTCCGCCACCGGACAACTCGCCACCCAGGCCGATAATCTTTCAGCCTGTGTCGCATTTTTTAAGCTTGAAGAGCAAACCGTAGCAAAACAAGAATTGGCGCAGCCGCAGGTTGTGCCCGTTGTATCCTGAATGTGATTGAGAAGGCGCTATGACATCATCTCTGCCCTCCGGGCAAACGTCATTATTGTTACAGATGACCCAGCGCCTCGCGCTGTCTGACGCGCATTTTCGTCGGATATGTCAATTAATCTACCAGCGTGCGGGGATCGTACTGGCCGACCATAAGCGGGACATGGTTTATAACCGTCTTGTTCGTCGTCTGCGTACCCTGGGGCTGGATGACTTTGGTCGCTATCTCAGCATGCTGGAAGCTAACCAGAACAGTGCTGAGTGGCAGGCCTTTATTAACTCCCTGACTACCAACCTGACCGCGTTTTTTCGTGAAGGGCACCATTTTCCGGTGCTGTCAGATCATGCGCGTCGGCGTAGCGGTGAATACCGCGTCTGGAGCGCTGCGGCGTCAACCGGAGAAGAGCCGTACAGCATTGCGATTACGCTCGCCGATACCTTAGGTATGGCCCCGGGTCGCTGGCGTGTTTTTGCCAGCGACATTGATACCGAAGTGCTGGAAAAAGCCAGAGCCGGTATTTACCGCCTCGATGAGCTAAAAACGCTGTCACCCCAGCAGTTGCAGCGCTATTTCATGCGTGGCACCGGCCCGCATGAGGGACTGGTACGCGTTCGGCAGGAACTGGCGGGACATGTTGAATTTTCCAGCGTGAATTTACTGGATAAACAGTACAACGTGCCAGGGCCATTCGATGCCATATTCTGCCGCAACGTGATGATCTATTTCGATAAAACGACGCAGCAGGACATTTTGCACCGTTTTGTTCCACTTCTTAAACCCGATGGGCTGCTGTTTGCAGGTCATTCAGAAAACTTTAGCAACCTCGTGCGCGAGTTTAGCCTGCGTGGACAGACCGTGTATGCGCATGCGCCAGGTAAGGATAAAGCATGAGTAAAATCAGGGTGTTGTCGGTCGATGATTCCGCGCTGATGCGTCAGATCATGACCGAAATAATTAACAGCCACAGTGATATGGAAATGGTGGCAACGGCGCCAGATCCGTTAGTCGCCCGGGATTTAATCAAAAAATACAATCCCGACGTCCTGACGCTGGATGTGGAAATGCCGCGCATGGATGGACTCGACTTTCTTGAGAAACTGATGCGCCTGCGCCCGATGCCGGTGGTTATGGTCTCTTCGCTGACCGGTAAAGGTTCCGAGGTCACGCTGCGGGCGCTGGAACTGGGGGCGATTGATTTTGTCACCAAGCCACAACTGGGGATCCGTGAAGGAATGTTGGCCTACAGCGAGATGATCGCTGAGAAGATCCGCACCGCGTCACGGGCAAAACTGGCGGCCCATAAACCCATGGCGGCTCCGACGACCTTGAAAGCGGGGCCGTTACTCAGTTCGGAAAAACTGCTGGTGATTGGTGCCTCAACCGGAGGAACAGAGGCAATTCGGCATGTACTCCAGCCATTGCCGCTTTCAAGTCCCGGTATTCTTATTACCCAGCATATGCCGCCAGGATTTACCCGTTCATTCGCCGAACGTCTGAACAAACTGTGTCAGATAACCGTGAAAGAGGCTGAGGACGGGGAGCGTGTGCTGCCAGGGCATGCGTATATCGCGCCTGGCGATAAGCATATGGAACTGGCGCGCAGCGGGGCGAACTACCAGATCAAAATTCATGATGGTCCGCCGGTTAACCGGCATCGACCTTCAGTGGATGTGCTGTTCCATTCGGTGGCAAAACATGCGGGGCGTAATGCCGTGGGTGTGATCCTGACGGGTATGGGCAACGATGGTGCCGCCGGAATGTTAGCGATGAATCAGGCGGGTGCCTGGACCATTGCGCAAAACGAAGCTAGTTGTGTGGTGTTCGGCATGCCGCGCGAGGCCATCAATATGGGTGGCGTAAGCGAAGTGGTCGATCTTAGCCAGGTAAGCCAGCAAATGCTGGCGAAAATCAGTGCCGGACAGGCAATACGTATTTGAATCAGGAGTTTATTTTTTTATGGCGGACAAAGAGCTTAAGTTTTTAGTTGTGGATGACTTTTCCACCATGCGTCGCATCGTGCGTAACCTGCTCAAAGAGCTGGGATTCAACAATGTTGAAGAGGCTGAAGATGGCGTGGACGCGCTGAATAAGCTGCAGGCAGGTGGATTTGGTTTTGTCATTTCCGACTGGAACATGCCGAACATGGATGGTCTGGAACTACTGAAAACCATTCGTGCCGATGGCGGAATGTCATCCCTGCCGGTGCTGATGGTTACGGCGGAAGCGAAAAAAGAGAACATCATTGCGGCAGCACAGGCAGGTGCCAGTGGGTATGTCGTGAAACCGTTCACGGCAGCGACGCTGGAAGAGAAACTCAATAAAATCTTTGAGAAACTGGGCATGTGAGGGTGTGATAATGATGATGCAACCACAAATTAAACCTGCTGACGAACACTCAGCAGGGGATATCATCGCGCGCATCGGCAGTTTGACCCGAATGCTGCGCGACAGCCTGCGTGAACTGGGGCTGGATCAGGCTATTGCCGAAGCGGCAGAAGCGATTCCCGATGCCCGCGATCGTCTCGATTACGTTGTGCAGATGACCGCACAGGCGGCAGAGCGGGCGCTGAACAGCGTGGAAGCTTCTCAGCCGCACCAGGACGCGATGGAAAAAGGGGCCAAAGACCTGACCAAACGCTGGGATGAGTGGTTCGAAAATCCGATCGAGCTGTCTGACGCCCGTGAATTGGTCACTGATACCCGCCAGTTTCTTGGCGATGTCCCCGGTCATACCAGCTTTACCAACGCCCAACTGCTGGACATCATGATGGCGCAGGATTTCCAGGACCTCACCGGTCAGGTCATCAAGCGTATGATGGATGTTATTCAGGAGATTGAACGTCAGCTGCTGATGGTTCTGCTGGAAAATATTCCGGAGCAGGGCGCTCGTCCAAAACGTGAAAACGAAAGCTTGCTGAACGGCCCGCAGGTTGACACCTCAAAAGCCGGCGTGGTGGCAAGCCAGGATCAGGTTGATGACCTGCTGGATAGCCTCGGATTCTGATGGCTATTTGCCGGATGTGGGGCGCTGGCCTCTCATCCGGTTCTTACGCAATTCTGCTTAAAGCTATAAATCCCGTCTTTTTTACCGCTTACTCTTCCCATTGCTGGATGGCTGTTCTGGCATCATTCTCGCCTATATCTCTATCCAGGGTCTGATGCGTGGCAGAAGAAAGCGACGACGACAAAACAGAAGCCCCCACACCCCACCGACTTGAAAAAGCACGGGAAGAAGGGCAGATCCCCCGATCCAAAGAGCTGACCTCACTGCTTATTTTGCTGGTGGGCGTGTGCATTATCTGGATTGGTGGGGAGTCGCTTGCCCGCAGACTGGCCGGCATGCTGTCGGCCGGATTACGTTTTGACCACAGTATGGTCAACGACCCAAATCTGATCCTCAGCCAAATCATCCTGCTGATCAAAGACGCGATGATTGCGCTGTTACCTTTGATTACCGGCGTTGTTCTGGTGGCATTAATCTCCCCGGTGATGCTTGGCGGCTTAATTTTCAGCGGTAAATCTCTGCAGCCTAAGTTCTCAAAGCTGAATCCGTTGCCGGGCATAAAACGCATGTTTTCAGCGCAAACCGGGGCGGAACTGCTCAAAGCGATACTGAAGTCTACGCTGGTAGGCAGCGTGGCTGGATTTTACCTCTGGCACAAGTGGCCGGAGATGATGCGGTTAATGGCAGAATCACCAATTACGGCGATGGGCAATGCCCTCGATTTAGTCGGCATGTGCGCGCTGTTAGTGGTGCTTGGCGTCATTCCGATGGTGGGATTTGACGTTTTTTTTCAGATTTACAGCCACCTGAAAAAGCTGCGCATGTCGCGCCAGGATATCCGGGACGAATTTAAGCAAAGCGAAGGTGACCCGCACGTTAAGGGCAAAATACGCCAAATGCAGCGTGCGGCGGCACAACGTCGCATGATGGCGGATGTGCCGAAAGCGGACGTTATTGTTACCAACCCTACGCACTATTCGGTGGCCTTGAAGTATGACGAGAACAAAATGAGCGCACCAAAAGTTGTTGCCAAAGGCGCGGGTCTGGTGGCGCTGCGCATTCGTGAGATTGGCGCCGAGCATCGGGTCCCTACGTTAGAAGCGCCGCCACTGGCGCGTGCGCTGTATCGTCATGCTGAGATTGGTCAGCAAATACCGGGTCAATTATATGCCGCCGTTGCCGAAGTTCTGGCATGGGTATGGCAGCTCAAACGTTGGCGTCTCGCCGGCGGCAAGCGTCCACCACAACCTGAAAACCTTCCGGTGCCTGAAACACTGGATTTTATGAACGAGAAGACTACTGATGGCTAATCTGGTCGCGATGCTGCGTCTGCCCAGCAACCTGAAATCCACGCAATGGCAAATCCTTGCCGGACCGATCCTCATCCTGCTGATCCTGTCGATGATGGTGCTGCCGCTGCCGGCTTTCGTCCTCGATTTGCTGTTCACGTTTAACATCGCGCTGTCGATTATGGTGCTGCTGGTGGCCATGTTCACCCAGCGTACGCTGGAGTTTGCAGCATTCCCGACGATTTTGCTGTTTACCACCTTATTACGCCTCGCGCTGAACGTCGCGTCTACGCGTATCATTTTGATGGAAGGACACACCGGTGCGGCGGCGGCGGGGAAGGTGGTTGAAGCTTTTGGTCACTTCCTGGTGGGCGGTAACTTTGCGATCGGTATCGTGGTCTTCGTCATTCTCGTCATCATTAACTTTATGGTAATCACCAAAGGTGCCGGGCGTATCGCCGAGGTTGGCGCACGCTTCGTGCTGGATGGTATGCCCGGCAAGCAGATGGCGATTGATGCGGATTTGAATGCCGGTCTGATTGGCGAAGATGAAGCCAAAAAGCGACGCGCAGAAGTGACCCAGGAAGCGGATTTCTACGGCTCTATGGACGGTGCGAGTAAATTCGTACGTGGTGATGCCATCGCCGGTATTTTGATCATGGTGATCAACGTGGTCGGCGGACTGTTGGTCGGGGTATTGCAGCATGGCATGAGCATGGGTAGCGCAGCGGAAAGTTATACCCTGCTGACTATCGGTGACGGGCTGGTGGCTCAAATTCCTGCACTGGTTATCTCCACTGCGGCGGGGGTTATCGTGACCCGCGTGAGTACCGACCAGGACGTCGGCGAACAGATGGTGACCCAGTTGTTCAGTAATCCCAGCGTCATGCTGCTCAGCGCGGCGGTGCTTGGACTTTTGGGTCTGGTTCCGGGCATGCCGAACCTGGTGTTTCTGATGTTTACCGCCGCGTTACTGGCTCTGGCCTGGTGGATGCGAGGTCGTGAACAAAAGGCCCCGGATGAACCGCAGCCGGTGAAAATGCCGGAAAATAACTCCGTGGTTGAAGCCACATGGAACGACGTACAACTGGAGGATTCCCTGGGTATGGAGGTGGGTTATCGCCTGATCCCGATGGTGGACTTTCAGCAGGATGGCGAGTTACTGGGGCGAATTCGCAGTATTCGTAAGAAATTTGCTCAGGATATGGGCTTCCTGCCGCCAGTGGTACACATCCGTGACAATATGGATCTGCAGCCGGCCCGCTATCGTATTTTGATGAAAGGGGTGGAAATTGGCAGCGGTGACGCCTATCCGGGGCGTTGGCTGGCCATTAACCCGGGTACCGCCGCCGGGTCGCTGCCGGGGGAGAAAACGGTTGATCCGGCTTTCGGTCTGGACGCTATCTGGATTGAAAGCGCATTGAAGGAACAGGCGCAAATTCAGGGCTTTACGGTAGTTGAAGCCAGTACCGTTGTCGCCACGCATTTGAATCACCTGATTGGACAGTTCGCCGCTGAGCTATTTGGCCGTCAGGAGGCGCAACAGCTTCTCGATCGCGTCTCGCAGGAAATGCCAAAACTGACGGAAGATTTGGTCCCTGGTGTCGTGACGCTCACTACGCTGCATAAAGTGCTGCAGAACTTACTGGACGAGAAAGTCCCGATTCGCGACATGCGTACCATTCTCGAAACGCTGGCTGAACATGCGCCGCTGCAAAACGATCCACATGAGCTTACTGCGGTGGTGCGTGTGGCGTTAGGACGCGCTATCACTCAGCAGTGGTTCCCGGGTAATGAAGAAGTTCAGGTTATCGGTCTTGATACCCCGCTCGAACGTTTGTTACTACAGGCGCTGCAGGGCGGTGGTGGGCTGGAGCCAGGACTGGCAGACCGACTACTGGCCCAGACTCAGGAAGCGCTTGCCCGTCAGGAAATGTTGGGTGCGCCGCCGGTCTTGTTGGTTAATCATGCCTTGCGTCCATTACTGGCACGCTTTTTACGCCGCAGCATACCGCAACTGGTGGTGTTATCTAACATGGAGCTTTCCGACAACCGCCATATCCGCATGACGGCGACAATTGGAGGCAAATAATGCGTAATTTACTGTGGTTGTTGTTTTTTCCTCTGGTGGTGCAGGCTGCCGGAGAAGGGGCCTGGCAGGCCAGCGGAATGGGAATTACGTTAAACTACCGTGGTCAGTCAGCCTCGTCTGCGCCACTGGTTCCCAGTCAGCCAGTCTCGGGGTTGATGACGCTGGTGGCCTGGCGTTATGAGCTTAATGGTCCAACGCCCGCGGGTTTACGGGCGCGTTTATGTTCTCAATCCCGCTGTGTTGAGCTGGACGGGCAAAGCGGGACCACGAACGGATTCAATAATGTTCCCGCCATTGAACCGATGCACTTTGTCTGGGAAGTGCCAGGTGGTGGTCGCCTGATCCCTGCCTTACAAGTTCAGCGCAATCAGGTAATTGTGAACTATCGTTAACGCTTTCCTTTATTCATGCCAGCAGCAGAAACTGCTGGCTGCTTCGCAATTTTAGCCCGCCTCTTTGATTAAATAGAAACGCTGTTTTATAAAATAGGTGACATACGTTGCCGGACTCTTTGTGCTGTTGCCATTTTGCGAATCCCCCTGGCAGAAATAGAAAGGTTTCACTTGCTGTTAGCTTTTACTGTGGCCCTGTAAGGATGCCCTATGTCAAAGCGAGGATTGTGGGGCCGCCCAATAATGTGCAGGGGTAACGGCAATGAAGACACGAAAAATTGGCCTGGTTAACTATTTTGCCTACGGTTCTGGCGATTTTTTAGGCGCAGGCACCACGGCATTAACCGCGGCCTGGCTGCTCTATTTCTACACCACGTTCTGTGGTCTGACGCCTATCGAAGCGACCTTTATTTTCGCTACCGCCAGGGTGCTGGATGCCATCGTGAGTCCGTTAATGGGTTTTTTAACCGATAACTTTGGCTCAACCTGGCTCGGTAAACGCTTTGGGCGTCGTAAGTTTTTTATTCTGTTGGGGATCCCTTGTGTCTTTAGTTACTCGCTAATGTGGGTGGGGGATATGGGATTCTGGTACTACCTACTCACCTATCTGATTTTTGACGTGGTTTACACCATGATTCTGGTGCCATACGAAACTCTGGTGCCTGAAATGACCGATGACTTTAAACAGAAAACCAAATTCTCCGGCGCGCGTATTTCGATGGCGCAAATGTCAGCCATTCTGGCCTCATTCTTACCCGGTGTTCTGCTGACGCTGTTTGGCAAAGACAATCCGATGTCTTTTTTCTACGCCAGTCTGGTGTTCTCAGTGCTGTGCGCACTGATGCTGACTTTCGTCTGGTTCTTTACCTGGGAACGCCCGCGGGAAGAGTGGACCCAGGCGGCCCTGCAAGCTGAAGAAGAGAAGAAAAGCCTGACCTTTAGCCAGAGTATGAACCGCTTGCTTGTTGAACTGAGTTCAACGCTACGTATCCGTATCTTTCGCCAACATTTAGGTATGTATCTTGGCGGCTATATTGCGCAGGACGTTTTCAACGCCGTCTTTACTTATTATGTGGTGTTTGTGCTGATGCAGGAAGCATCGATGGCGTCAAATCTGCTGGGTACGATGGCTATTTTCCAGTTTATTGCCGTTATCGCCATGATCCCATTGTGCATCCGTTTCGGACCCGCGCCGTCTTATCGCATGGTGGTGGTCCTGTTTGGCCTCAGTTCACTCTCCTACGCGGGGCTGTATTACGCCGGGCTCAGCGATGTTTATTCTCTGTTGCTGCTGGTATCCGCCGTGGCGGGTCTGGGACGTGGCGGCATCAATTACGTTCCCTGGAATATCTACACCTATATCGCCGACGTTGACGAAGTGATTACCGGCCAGCGTCGCGAAGGGATCTTCGCCGGCATTATGACGTTAACACGTAAAGCGTCGCAGGCGGGGGCTGTGATGCTGGTGGGGATTGTTATGCAGTTGTCCGGTTTTGTCTCCGGTCAGGGCATGCAGCCTGCGGCAGTCAGCCATACCATCCTGTTAATTCTGAGCTGCGGCACGCTGATTGTTCTGGCACTGGGCTTCCTGGTTTCCCTGCGCTTTAAACTGAACCTGCAAACGCACAGTACCCTGCGTGAAGAGACGGCAAAAATGCGTGAGTCTGGGAGACCTGTGCTGGAAGGACTTTCCACGAAAGGACGCGCCACCGTAGAGATGCTGTCGGGCATGCCATATGAATCACTTTGGGGTAACAACAATATTGGTTACCTGAATCGTAATAAACCCGCGGCTCCGAAGCTGGAAAAGGGTGCCGCATTGAATTCGACATTGACAGAGGTTAAGTAAATGATTGTTTACCCGGTTAAACACAGTCCATTGTTGCGTCAGCCAGAACATTTTATTGCCAGGGATGAATTAAAAGCGTTGATCAAAAAGGTGACGCATAACCTGGTCAATATTCATGATGAGACTGGCGAGTTCTTGTTACGCCTGGATGACGGGCGTGTTATCGATACCAAGGGCTGGGCGGGATGGGAGTGGACGCACGGCGTCGGCTTGTACGGAATGTATCAGTATTATCAACAAACCGGCGATGCAACGATGCGCGATATCATCGACAGCTGGTTTGCCGATCGCTTTGCTGAAGGCGCAACAACCAAAAACGTTAACACCATGGCGCCGTTTTTAACGCTGGCGTATCGCTATGAAGAGACGCGTAATCCCGCGTATCTGCCGTGGCTCGACAGTTGGGCTGAGTGGGCAATGCATGATATGCCGCGCACTGATTTCGGCGGTATGCAACACATTACGCTGGCGGAAGAAAATCATCAGCAGATGTGGGATGACACGTTGATGATGACGGTTTTACCGCTGGCGAAGATTGGCAAGTTGCTTAACCGTCCCGAGTATATTGAAGAGGCAACCTATCAGTTCCTGCTGCACGTACAAAACCTGATGGATAAAGAAACGGGGTTGTGGTTCCACGGCTGGAGCTATGAAGGGCAGCATAACTTCGCCAACGCGCGTTGGGCGCGTGGCAACAGCTGGTTAACTATAGTTATTCCGGACTTCCTTGAGTTACTTGATTTGCCGGAAAACAATGCCGTGCATCGCTATCTGGTGCAGGTTCTGAATGCGCAAATCGCGGCGCTGGCGAAGTGCCAGGATGAAAGCGGACTGTGGCACACCTTGCTGGACGACCCGCAGTCGTATCTGGAAGCATCGGCTACCGCCGGATTTGCTTATGGGATCCTCAAGGCGGTACGTAAACGCTATGTCGGACAAGACTATGCAGCAGTAGCCGAAAAAGCCATCAGAGGCATTGTGCAACATATTTCACCGGAAGGTGAATTGCTGCATACCTCGTTTGGGACCGGAATGGGTCACAATCTCGATTTCTACCGCAACATCCCGCGGACCTCCATGCCTTACGGACAGGCGATGGCGATGCTGTGCCTTACCGAATACTTGCGTAAGTATTTTTGATATCGGCGTCCGATAGTGCCGCTGCTATCGGACCTGCTTGTTCAGTTGTCTCTGTTGGTGCAACGTTGTCCTGCTGATCAAACAGATGATCCATTATTCGACGCATGACCGGCGCGGCGGTGACGCCATCGCTGCCGCCGTTTTCGAGTATTAACGCCACAGCAACTTTCGGGTTCTTATACGGCGCAAACGCGGTATAGAACACGTGGTCGCGCAGGCGTATCGGGATCATTTTCGCATTGTAGGTCTGATTTTCTTTCAGGCTAAAGACCTGTGATGTGCCGCTTTTTGCGGCAATGCCATAAGGCGCGGTGTGAAAGAACTTATACCCCGTGCCGTTTGGTTCATTCGCCATGCCGAACATCGCCTGACGCACCAATCCCCAATAGGGTGATGAAGCAGAAGCAATTTGTGTGGGTGCTTCGGGAGCCTGATACGGCGTGATGGCTTTTCCACTTTCTTCATCAAGGAGCAGGTGAGGGGCGATAACCTTGCCGTTGTTAATCAGTGCGACCATGGCTTTTACCATCTGGATAGGCGTGGCAATCCAGTAGCCCTGACCGATACCAACCGAAATGGTATCTCCCTGATACCAGGCTTTTTTATGCACTTTCTGTTTCCATTCGCGACTCGGGAGCAGGCCGTTATACTCCTCATCAAGATCGATGCCGGTCGGTTTGCCATAGCCAAACTGGCTGAGCATGCTGTTAATCCGGTCAATTCCCATCATATACGCCACCTGGTAAAAGAACGTGTCGGCAGACTCTTCAATCGCTTTGGTGACATCCAACATACCGTGGCCGGTTTTTTTCCAGTCCCGGTAATGTCGATCGGTGCCAGGGAGGGTCCAGGTGGGCGCACCGAAGAAGCTGGTCTGCGGCGTAATCACGCCGTCCAGTAACGCTGACATCGCCATATACGGTTTAACCGTAGAGGCGGGAGGATACAATCCCTGGGTGACGCGGTTGATCAATGGCAGGTCTTTATCCTGAAGCAGCTTGTTGTAGTCCTGATAACTGATGCCTTTGACAAACGGGTTGGGGTCATAGCTGGGATTTGAGACCATTGCCAGCACGGAGCCGTCGTGCGGATCTTCAACCAAAACCGCGGCCCGCTGGCCCGCTAACAGGCTCTCAATGTATTGCTGCAAGTGCAGGTCCAGCGTCAGATGGATATCTTTTCCGGCAACGGGTGGCACATCTTTGATCAGACGCACGATGCGTCCGTGGTTATCAACTTCCACCTCCTGATAACCGGTTTTCCCATGCAGTTCATTTTCGTAATAATGCTCGATACCCTGCTTCCCGATGTTGTGATCGGCGGCGTAATTCTCTGCCAGACCTTTTTTATCCAGCGTTTTCAGATCGCTATCATTGATTTTTGAAACATAGCCAAGGACATGTGCCAGCGCCGCGCCATAAGGGTACTGGCGGTCTTCATAGCTGTTGATATTGACGCCGCTGAAACGAAACTGGTTAACCGAAAAACGGGCGATTTCCACATCGGTCAGCGCATTTTTTAGCACGACCGGGCGATAGCGGCTGCTGGTTTTCAATTCATGGCGAAACTGGTCAATATCGTCAGGGGTGAGATCAACGATGGGCGTGAGTTGCTCAATCAAGGCATTCATATCGCTGATTTTGTAAGGTGTAACGGAAATGTCATACCAGGTGACGTTACGCACCAGCGGGATGCCGTTGCGATCGTAAATCATGCCACGCGTTGGGGCCACGGGGAGCATTTTGATGTCGTTTGCGTTCGACCGGGTGGTGTAATACTGATGCTGACAGATTTGTAAGTTGTAGAGATTGTAAATCAGGATGCCAAAGCAGATGACCACCAGGCCAAAGGCTACCAATACACGCCGCTGGAAGAGTTTTTCTTCCGCCTCAAAATCTCTGAATGTCATTGAACCGTACCCGATTAATTCGCCGCCTAATAATACGGAGGCATAACCGGGATGACAGGCAAAAAATGTTCCATCTCTCTACGGAAATGTGTCATTCCTTGTGAGTTGTTACAGATAGCCCTTTACGGAAATAAAAAAGGCCTGAGTCCGACATCCGAACTCAGGCCTGATTTTTTTAGCACACTTACATACGTTCTACGGTTTCGATACCCAGTGTATCCAGACCCAGCTTCAGCGTTTTCGCCGTCAGCTGTGCCAGTTTCAGGCGGCTGTTACGAATTTCTTCGTTTTCAGCGCTAAGGATAGGGCAGTGCTCATAGAAACCGGAGAACAGACCCGCAACGTCGTACAGGTAAGCACACATCACGTGCGGTGTACCTTCACGTGCAACAACGGTCAGCGTTTCTTCAAACTGCAGCAGACGCGCAGCCAGCTGAGCCTCGCGATCTTCGTTGATAATCACCTGCGCATTTGCCAGCGCGCTTTCGTCGATATCCGCTTTACGGAATACGGACAGTACGCGGGTGTAAGCATACTGCATGTACGGTGCGGTATTGCCTTCGAATGCCAGCATGTTGTCCCAGTCGAAGATGTAGTCGGTGGTACGGTTTTTCGACAGATCCGCATATTTCACCGCGCCGATACCGACCGCATTCGCCAGTTTTTCCAGCTCGTCGGCAGGCATGTCCGGGTTCTTCTCTGCCACCAGACGACGTGCGCGCTCCAGCGCTTCATCCAGCAGATCGGCCAGTTTTACCGTGCCGCCCGCACGTGTTTTGAACGGTTTACCATCTTTACCCAGCATCATACCGAACATGTGGTGTTCCAGCGGTACGGAGTCCGGCACATAACCTGCTTTACGCACGATGGTCCAGGCCTGCATTAAGTGTTGATGCTGACGGGAGTCGATGTAATACAGTACGCGATCGGCATGCAGCGTTTCATAACGATACTTGGCGCAGGCGATGTCGGTCGTGGTGTAGAGATAGCCGCCATCTTTCTTTTGAATGATAACGCCCATCGGTTCGCCTTCCTTGTTCTTATACTCATCAAGGAATACGACGGTAGCGCCTTCGCTTTCAACAGCCAGACCTTTCGCTTTGAGATCGGCCACAATGCCAGGCAACATCGGGTTGTACAGACTTTCACCCATGACGTCGTCACGGGTCAGGGTAACGTTAAGGCGATCGTAGGTTAACTGGTTTTGTGACATGGTAATGTCGACCAGTTTGCGCCACATTTCACGGAAGTACTCGTCGCCACCTTGCAGCTTCACAACATAGCTACGGGCGCGTTCTGCGAAGGCTTCATCTTCGTCGTAATGTTTTTTCGCATCACGGTAGAAACCTTCCAGATCAGCCAGCGCCATCTCTCCGGCATTTTCCTGCTGCTGTTTTTCCAGCCACGCGATAAGCATACCGAATTGAGTGCCCCAGTCGCCGACGTGGTTAGCGCGGATAACATTGTGACCAAGGAACTCTAGCGTACGCACGGCAGCGTCACCGATGATGGTGGAACGCAGGTGACCAACGTGCATTTCTTTCGCGACGTTAGGTGCGGAGTAGTCAACCACAACGGTTTGTTTAGCCGGTTGGGTGACGCCCAGGCGATCGGAGGTCAGCGCCTGCTGAACGTGCTGCGCCAGAAATGCCGGATCGAGAAAAATGTTAATAAAGCCCGGGCCCGCAATTTCTACTTTGCTGGCGATCCCGTTGAGATCCAGATGAGTCAGCACCTGCTCAGCCAGTTGTCGCGGCGCCATACCCAGTTTTTTTGCGACAGCCATCATGCCGTTAGCCTGATAGTCGCCGAACTGTACTTTTGCTGACTGACGAACCTGTGGTTCGCAATCTGCAGGCGCGCCTGCAGCAATCATGGCCTGACTGACTTTTTCTGAGAGAAGAGCCTGAATATTCACCGGAATACCTTACATTTATGAAGCGGCTTAAAATTGACCGCACCAGTTTAAGAATTAAGGGCGGGAGTATACTGCAAATGCCCGTTGCCGTCAGCATTGCGAGCACCGCCAGCAGCCTGAAATATAAACATTGTAATTACGTATAATTATTCATATCGCGCTTAAGAAAATCAGCAGTTGGTTGGGGCTGCGCAACAGGGTAAATTAGCCGCTTTGAACATGGATATGAGCTTTAATTATGGCGAACTGGCAAACAGTTGCAGAACTGCATGATATTTCCGCAGATTTACCGCATTTCATTCAGGCGTTAACGGATCTTTCCACTCGCCTTGGGCTGGATGTCTCATCGCTTGAAGCCGATCACATTTCTCTGCGCTGTCATCAAAATACCACCGCAGAGCGCTGGCGTCGTGGTTTTGAGCAGTGCGGCGAACTATTGTCAGAAAATATCATTAATGGCCGACCGATTTGTTTGTTCAAACTCAATGAGCCCGTCTGTGTGCAACACTGGCAATTTAGCATCGTAGAACTGCCATGGCCGGGCGAAAAACGCTATCCGCATGAAGGCTGGGAGCATGTTGAAATAGTTCTGCCGGGCGACGTGGAGACGTTGAATGCGCGAGCGCTGGCGCTGCTTTCAGATTCTGGACTAAGCCAGCCGGGCATATTTGTAAAAACAAGTTCACCAAAAGGCGAGCGCGAGCGTTTACCAAACCCTACGCTGGCGGTTAGCGACGGCAGCGTGACGATAAAATTTCATCCGTGGTCGATTGAAGCGATTGTGGCCAGCGAACGTCAGGAGTGAGTATGGCTTTACTGGAAATCTGCTGTTACAGCATGGAGTGCGCGCGTACGGCGCAACAAAATGGCGCGGATCGTATTGAGCTTTGTTCAGCGCCGAAAGAGGGGGGCTTAACGCCGTCGCTGGGCGTCTTGCGTTCTGTTCGCCAGCATATTTCGATTCCCGTCAATCCCATTATTCGCCCGCGTGGAGGCGACTTTTGTTACACCGACGGTGAATTTGCTGCAATGCTGGATGATATTGCGATGGTGAGGGAACTCGGGTTCTCAGGGGTGGTAACCGGCATTTTAGATGCGGATGGCGATGTTGATATGCCGCGCATGGAGAAAATAATGATCGCTGCCGGTCCGTTGCACGTCACTTTTCATCGGGCCTTTGATATGTGTGCTAACCCACTCAATGCGCTAAAAAAATTAGCTGATTTGGGCGTCGCCAGAGTGCTGACTTCTGGGCTAAAATCAGATGCGGCGCAAGGTTTAACAAAAATAATGGAACTTATTGCGCAGGCAGGTGCTCCAATCATTATGGCCGGAGCGGGGGTTCGCGCCTCGAATTTGTCCCTGTTCCTTAATGCCGGAGTGCAGGAAGTCCACAGTTCTGCCGGAGTATGGCAGGCTTCACCCATGCGTTATCGCAATACGGGGTTGTCGATGTCTTCGGATTCGCAGGCGGATGAGTATTCTCGCTATGCGGTAGACGGGGTGGCGGTTGCGGAAATGAAAGCGATCATTGCACACCATCAGGCCAGCTGATTTTTACCGTTGCATCATGTCGCCCAATATGATGCTTGCTCGTACCAGGCCCCTGCAATTTCAACAGGGGCCTTTTTTTCTCCTTCATATTTCAAGCCGCAGCGACGTTGGTCGCCTTGCTGCAACTTGAACTATTTTGGATAAATGGTGCTATACGTAACGGTCATCTGGCAAAAAGTGACTACGGCTTACGTGCAATCAATACCGCACGTAGTGGAGCAGGGTAGCCTTCCACCGTTTTGCTGTGGTCGTTCGGGTCGAGGAAATCGGCCAGCGATTCGGTTATCATCCATTCGGTGCGGCGCTGTTCTTCGGTAGTGGTCACACATACGTCGGCAATACGCACATCAACAAACCCGCATTTCTCCAGCCAGTTTTTTAGCGCCAGCGCAGACGGAATAAAGTAAACGTTACGCATCTGGGCGTAGCGATCGCCTGGCACCAGTACGGTATTTTCGTCGCCTTCAACCACCAGCGTTTCCAGTACCAGTTCGCCATCTTTAACCAATTGATCCTTCAACTGCCAGAGATGTTCCAACGGTGAGCGGCGGTGGTAAAGCACTCCCATGGAGAATACGGTATCAAAGGCGTTGAGTGCCGGAAGCTGTTCAATACCCAGCGGCAGCAGATGCGCGCGCTGATCATTGCCCAGCAGTTTACGCACTGCCTCAAACTGGCACAGGAACAACTGGGTCGGATCGATACCGACCGCCAGATGTGCGCCCGCGCCAATCATGCGCCACATGTGATAGCCACTGCCGCAACCGACATCAAGAATGGTGCGTCCGGTGAGGTCAGACAAGTGCGGCAGAACGCGATCCCACTTCCAGTCTGAGCGCCACTCGGTATCAATATTGACGCCGTACAATGAGTACGGCCCTTTACGCCATGGCATCAGGTTACGCATCAGGGTGTCGATACGTTTGAGCTGACCGTCGCTGAGCGGCTCTTCGCTTTCTGCGGTGACGCTATGCAGTAAATCCAGACGATACGGCTTCAGCTCGGGCAGAAACTCTACCGCGTTCGACCACTGCTTAAACAAGCCGTGTTGATCGCGCTGCCAGGTCGCGATTTGCGCTGGCAGCGTTTCCAGCCAATGAGAAAGATGATTTTTGGCAATCAGCTGATAAAAGTTACCAAAGTCGATCATGCGCTAGCCTCATCTTTCAATGCCACCAGAGAACCAAAGTTAAAGCACTGGAACCACAATTCACTGTGTTCAAAACCAGCCTGATGCAGACGCGCTTTGTGCGTTTCGACAGAGTCGGTCAGCATCACGTTCTCCAGCATGCTGCGCTTCTGGCTGATTTCCAGTTCGCTATAGCCATTTGCTCGTTTGAAGTCGTGGTGCATGTTGAACAGCAACTCGCCTACGTTCGCGTCTTCGAAGCTGAATTTTTCAGATAGCACCAGCGCGCCGCCAGGATTCAGCCCCTGATAAATCTTATCCAACAATGCCTGGCGCTCGGGTGGCTCAAGGAATTGCAGGGTAAAATTCAGCACCACCATCGAGGCGTTTTCGATAGTAATGTTGCGAATATCGCCTTCGACAACCTCAACCGGAGTCGGTGCTTTATAAGCATCAATGTGACGACGACAGCGTTCAACCATAGCCGGAGAGTTGTCGACAGCAATAATTTTGCAATTCTCGTGATGAATATTGCGACGCACCGAGAGCGTCGCCGCGCCCAGAGAGCAGCCAAGATCGTAGACCTGCGTGTTGGGTTGCACGAAACGTTCGGCCAGCATGCCAATCATAGAAATGATGTTGGAGTAGCCGGGAACGGAACGCTGGATCATATCCGGGAAGACTTCAGCTACCCGTTCATCAAAGGTCCAGTCACCCAGACTGGCGATAGGCGCAGAAAAAAGCGTGTCGCGGTGAGACATAACGTAAAAATCCGGGAAAAATAAAGTGGCGTATTGTGCGCTAATGCAGGGAGAAAACCAACTCCCAGGGCATATACCAAAGATTCGCCAGCACCATTAGCAACAGCGAACACCAGGTTGCGCTCATGCCTGAACGTCGCCAGCGGAAAAGCCGGTGGTGGAATCCGTAATAATGCATCAGTCGTCCGGCAATCAACATCAGCCCGCAAATATGCACCATCCACGTCTCTGCGCCGTTCATTTCCATAAATAACAGCAGCACCAGTGCAATGGGAATATATTCCACCGCATTACCGTGAATGCGGATAGCGCTTTGTAGTTCGCTAAAACCTCCGTCGCCGTAAGCAACGCGGTATTGCATACGCAGGCGAACGACGTCAAAAGAGAACTTTATTAACAATAACGCACCCAATACGGCATAAAGCGCGCTTACCATACAAACTCCCTTTTAAAATGGCTGATGGCCTTGACTATGATAGGTGGCATTGTCAGAAAAGAGAAGATTGCTGTGGAATAGAAGGTGCTGATCCGATCTCTGGCAGGGCGCTGTGTAAATCTGCCCATAGCGTATCGACAAGCTGCGGGGCCTGCGCGATATCCGGCGTATGTAGAAACAGATACGGCGTTGAGGTTTGCTGCCATAGCGACAGCTTGGTCAGCCAGACGGCGAAAAGTGCGCTGTTTTGTGCCATATCATCGCTGCCGATAAAACGTACCATCGGATGGTTTGCCGTCACCACCGCATGCACCGGAACCTTTGGTTTCTTACGCTGAGCGTCACGTATCGCTTCAGTATGAGGGATTGCGGCATGCACCGGACGGCTGTCCAGAATCACCCGGTTTACCCCGCGCTCGTGTAAACCACGATTGAATAGCTGCTCTGCTTCGCCTTTGGCAAAGAATTCAGGATGGCGAACTTCTACACCGTAGGTAAATGATTTAGGGAGCACATCGAGAAACTGCCATAAGGCAGGCAAGTCGCGTGGGCCAAAAGTCGCGGGTAATTGCAGCCAGTATTGTCCAATGCGTGATTCCAGCGGCGACATGCGCGCGAAAAATTCCTGCACCAGGTTATCGCAATTACGCAGCGCAGCCTGATGCGAAATGGTGGCCGGAAACTTAAAACAAAATCGAAACGCATCGGTGGTCTGCGCATGCCAGCGCGCAACAATCTCGGCTTTTGGCAGTGCGTACAGCGTGGTGTTGCCCTCCACACAGTTAAAATGGCGGGCATATTCTTCCAGACTGGTGATCCCCAGACGCACCCACTTTGGGTGCGACCATTGGGGTAAACCGATATAAATCATAGCGCGTGCAGGATCTCGTCCACGCTGCGTACGCGGGCAATGCGCGGGAATATGTGCGTCATGCTGCCCTGATGTTGCTCAGCGCTGGCGGCGCTACAGGCGTTTTCTGCAACGATCAGATTAAAACCCAGCTCCCATGCATTTCGCGCCGTGGACTCCACGCCAATATTAGTGGATATACCGCACAGGACGATGGTATCGATACCCCGGCGACGCAGTTGTAATTCCAGATCGGTGCCATAGAACGCACCCCACTGGCGTTTGGTTACTTCAAGGTCGCTGGCACATTTCCCCAGAGCAGTCGGGTAATCCCACCAGTTTTCAGGTAATGCTTTGGCCGGAGTCTGAGCATCAACCGGTTGTTTCAGCGCTTCGGCATAATTGTCAGACCAGCCGACGCGCACCATCACAACCGGGGAACCATGGGCACGGAATTTTTCCGCCAACTGCGCAGCGCGGGCAACCACATCATTTGCCGAGTGTGGGCCGCCAGCGAAAGGTAGGATCCCTTCCTGTAGATCGATAACGACAAGGGCGTTTGTTTTTGCGTTCAGTTCCAGCATGCTTACTCCAGTAAAAAAGAATTCCGTTACACCTTAATCGCGAATCAGTGTGAAAGGGGCGACAATTTTTGTTATTTTTTGTGAGATTACGCAATGCCCGTCCAGGAAACAGGCGTACAGTCAGTACCGGACTTATCGTGCGGCAGAATTTCCAGTATAATAGCCGCCTTTTTTCATTCAGTTGTGACATTCAGCTAAAGCTGCGACTTCGTCATCTGCGAGACAGGTGACAATCTGCCTGCGGCAAAGTTAAGGGATATCTCATGCGTACAGAATATTGCGGACAGCTACGTCTGTCCCACGAGGGGCAGCAGGTGACTCTGTGTGGTTGGGTCAACCGTCGTCGTGATCTTGGTAGCCTGATCTTTATCGATATGCGCGACCGCGAAGGTATCGTGCAGGTATTTTTCGATCCGGACCGTGCGGACGCGTTAAAGCTGGCCTCCGAACTGCGTAATGAGTTCTGCATCCAGGTTACGGGCACCGTGCGTGCGCGTGATGCGAAAAACGTCAACGCTGATATGGCGACGGGCGAAATTGAAGTGCTGGCTTCCGATCTGACCATCATTAACCGTTCAGATTCGCTGCCGCTGGACTCTAACCACATAAATACCGAAGAAGCGCGACTGAAGTATCGCTACCTGGATCTGCGTCGTCCTGAAATGGCGCAGCGCCTGAAAACGCGCGCCAAAATCACCAGTCTGGTACGTCGTTTTATGGACGACCACGGCTTCCTCGACATCGAAACGCCAATGCTGACCAAAGCGACGCCGGAAGGTGCGCGTGATTACCTGGTTCCTTCTCGCGTACACAAAGGTAAGTTCTACGCGCTGCCGCAGTCTCCTCAACTGTTTAAACAGCTGCTGATGATGTCTGGTTTTGACCGCTATTATCAGATCGTAAAATGCTTCCGTGATGAAGACTTACGTGCTGACCGTCAGCCTGAATTTACCCAGATCGACGTTGAGACGTCCTTCATGACCGCACCGCAGGTGCGTGAAGTGATGGAAGCGCTGGTACGTAATCTGTGGCTGGAAGTGAAAGGTGTGGATCTGGGTGATTTCCCGATCATGACCTTCGCCGAAGCTGAGCGTCGTTACGGCTCTGATAAACCAGACTTGCGTAACCCGATGGAGCTGGTTGACGTTGCCGATCTGGTGAAAGGCGTTGAGTTCGCCGTATTCTCTGGTCCGGCGAACGATCCGAAAGGCCGTGTGGCTGCCCTGCGCGTACCGGGCGGCGCGAGCTTAAGCCGTAAGCAGATCGACGATTACGGTAACTTTATTAAGATTTACGGCGCGAAAGGTCTGGCTTACATCAAAGTCACCGAGCGTGCGAAAGGCCTGGAAGGTATCACCAGCCCGGTTGCCAAGTTCCTGAACGCAGAAATCGTGGAAGCGATTCTGGAACGTACCGCTGCGCAAGACGGCGACATGATCTTCTTCGGTGCTGACAACAAGAAAGTGGTTGCCGACGCGATGGGCGCACTGCGTCTGAAACTGGGTAAAGACCTGAACCTGACCGACGAATCCAAATGGGCGCCGCTGTGGGTTATCGACTTCCCAATGTTTGAAGACGATGGTGAAGGTGGTCTGACCGCAATGCACCACCCGTTCACCGCACCAAAAGATATGACTGCCGCCGAGCTGAAAGCTGCGCCGGAAGATGCAGTCGCCAACGCCTATGATATGGTCATCAACGGCTATGAAGTGGGTGGTGGTTCCGTGCGTATCCACAATGGTGATATGCAGCAGACCGTATTCGGTATTCTGGGCATTAACGAGCAAGAGCAGCGCGAGAAGTTCGGCTTCCTGCTGGATGCGCTAAAATACGGTACACCGCCGCATGCAGGCCTGGCGTTTGGTCTGGATCGCCTGACGATGCTGCTGACCGGTACCGACAATATTCGTGATGTTATTGCGTTCCCGAAAACCACGGCTGCAGCGTGTCTGATGACTGAAGCGCCAAGCTTTGCCAACGAAGCTGCACTGGCGGAACTGAGCATTCAGGTTGTTAAGAAGGCCGAGAATAACTGATATGACATATAAACAGCCTGTCTCGGTGTTAGTCGTGATTTATGCAAAGGACACCGGGAGAGTGCTGATGTTACAGCGACGCGACGATCCTGATTTCTGGCAGTCGGTCACCGGCAGCCTCGAAGAGGGGGAAACCGCGTCGCAAGCCGCCATGCGCGAAGTAAAGGAAGAGGTCGCCATTGATGTTGCGACTGAGCAACTGACCTTAATTGACTGCCAGCGCACGGTGGAGTTTGAGATTTTTAGCCATTTACGTCATCGCTACGCGCCGGGAATTGAGCGTAATACTGAATCCTGGTTTTGCCTGGCACTTCCCTCTGAACGAGAGATCGTGTTCACCGAACATCTGACCTACCGTTGGGTTAATGCGTTCGAAGCCGCGCAGTTAACCAAGTCGTGGAGTAACCGGCAGGCGATTGAAGAGTTTGTAATTAACGTCGCCTGAGAAGGCGCGCTTTTTGGAGAGATTATTTATGGCAGGTCATAGTAAATGGGCCAACACCAGACATCGTAAAGCAGCGCAAGATGCTAAGCGTGGTAAAATTTTCACCAAAATCATTCGTGAGCTGGTGACGGCAGCCAAACTGGGTGGCGGCGATCCGGACGCTAACCCACGTCTGCGCGCCGCGATTGATAAAGCACTGGCTAACAACATGACCCGCGACACCCTGAACCGTGCAATCGCGCGTGGTGTGGGTGGCGACGATGATGCGAACATGGAAACCATCATCTATGAAGGTTACGGTCCTGGCGGCACAGCCGTGATGATCGAATGTCTGTCTGACAACCGTAACCGCACCGTTGCGGAAGTGCGTCACGCATTCACGAAAACGGGCGGCAATCTCGGTACTGACGGTTCCGTATCTTACCTGTTCAGCAAAAAAGGCGTGATATCCTTTGAACAAGGTGATGAAGACGCCATTATGGAAGCAGCGCTGGAAGCGGGTGCTGAAGACGTTGTGACCTTCGACGACGGCGCGATTGACGTTTATACCGCGTGGGAAGAGATGGGCAAAGTGCGTGATGCGCTGGAAGCGGCTGGTCTGAAAGCGGACGCGGCTGAAGTGTCGATGATCCCCTCCACCAAAGCGGATATGGATGCAGAAACAGCACCGAAGCTGATGCGTCTGATCGATATGCTGGAAGACTGTGACGACGTGCAGGAAGTTTACCACAACGGCGAAATCTCAGATGAGGTTGCTGCAACGCTGGAATGATGTGGTTAAGCCATAAATTAACAGGAGATGCGTGATGTCTATCATTCTCGGCATTGACCCGGGGTCGCGCATCACCGGTTATGGCGTAATCCGTCAGGTCGGTCGACAGTTGACCTATCTGGGAAGTGGATGCATTCGAACGAAAGTGGATGATTTACCATCGCGCCTGAAGCTGATTTATGCGGGCGTATCAGAAATCATCACCCAGTTTCAGCCGGACTACTTTGCCATTGAACAGGTCTTTATGGCAAAAAACGCCGATTCGGCGCTCAAGCTGGGGCAGGCGCGCGGCGTGGCAATCGTTGCTGCCGTTAACCAGGATCTTCCGGTGTTTGAATATGCGGCCCGTCAGGTAAAACAGACAGTGGTGGGGATCGGTAGCGCGGAAAAAGTCAGGTTCAGCATATGGTACGCACGCTGCTAAAACTCCCGGCGAACCCGCAGGCGGATGCTGCGGATGCGCTGGCGATTGCCATAACCCACTGCCACGTCAGTCAGAACGCCATGCAAATGAGCGAATCGAGGCTGAATCTGGCGCGAGGTCGGTTACGTTAGTGATAAATGAGGCTGGATATCTATCCAGCCTTTTTTTATGATAGCGCATTACCTTTTAGCCCTTAACGCAGGAGCGTCACGTGATAGGCAGACTCAGAGGCATCATTCTTGAAAAACAACCCCCGCTGGTCCTTCTGGAGACAGGTGGGGTAGGCTATGAAGTTCATATGCCGATGACCTGTTTCTACGAGTTGCCGGAAGCCGGGCAAGAGGCCATCATCTTCACCCATTTTGTCGTGCGTGAAGATGCTCAGTTGCTATATGGCTTTAACAACAAGCAGGAGCGCACGCTGTTTAAAGAGTTAATCAAAACTAACGGTGTGGGACCGAAGCTGGCGCTGGCTATCCTCTCCGGTATGTCTGCGCAACAGTTTGTTAATGCCGTTGAACGCGAAGAGCTTGGCGCACTGGTGAAATTACCAGGCATTGGTAAGAAAACCGCAGAGCGTTTGATTGTTGAAATGAAAGACCGCTTTAAAGGTCTGCATGGCGACCTCTTCACCCCGGCGGCGGATTTGGTACTGACCTCGCCGGCAAGTCCGGTAACGGACGACGCCGAGCAGGAAGCGGTTGCTGCGCTGGTGGCGTTGGGCTATAAACCACAGGAAGCCAGCCGAATGGTGAGCAAGATTGCCCGCCCTGATGCCAGCAGTGAAACCCTGATTCGTGAAGCGCTTCGCGCTGCGCTGTGAGGTAGAGGATGATTGAAGCAGACCGTCTGATTTCGGCTGTCAGCACGACCCCTGAAGATCTGGTGGATCGGGCGATCCGCCCTAAATTGCTGGAAGAGTACATTGGTCAGCCGCAGGTGCGTTCGCAAATGGAGATTTTTATCCAGGCGGCGAAGCTGCGCGGTGACGCGCTTGACCATCTGCTGATTTTCGGTCCTCCTGGCCTCGGTAAAACCACGCTTGCCAATATTGTTGCCAATGAAATGGGTGTTAATCTGCGTACCACTTCCGGTCCGGTACTGGAAAAAGCGGGTGACCTGGCGGCAATGCTCACCAACCTTGAACCACACGATGTGTTGTTTATCGATGAAATCCATCGTCTGTCACCGGTGGTGGAAGAGGTATTGTATCCGGCGATGGAAGATTATCAGCTGGATATCATGATTGGTGAAGGGCCGGCTGCACGTTCGATTAAGATTGATCTGCCGCCGTTTACGCTAATCGGGGCGACAACGCGCGCCGGGTCGTTAACGTCACCGTTACGTGACCGCTTCGGTATTGTCCAGCGCCTGGAGTTCTATCAGGTGGCTGACCTGCAGCACATTGTTGGGCGCAGCGCCCGCTTTATGGGGCTGGAAATGAGCGAAGAAGGCGCGCTGGAAGTGGCTCGCCGCGCCCGCGGTACGCCGCGTATCGCCAACCGGTTATTGCGCCGGGTACGCGATTTCGCCGAAGTGAAGCATGACGGCACAATTTCGGCAGATATCGCCGCTCAGGCACTGGATATGCTTAATGTGGATGCGGAAGGATTCGATTATATGGACCGTAAGCTGCTGCTGGCGGTTATCGATAAATTCTTCGGTGGACCGGTAGGACTGGATAACCTGGCGGCGGCGATTGGGGAAGAGCGGGAAACCATTGAGGACGTGCTGGAACCGTATCTGATTCAGCAAGGTTTTCTGCAACGTACGCCGCGTGGACGTATGGCAACTGTGCGTGCCTGGAACCATTTCGGGATCACGCCGCCGGCAATGCCTTAACAATGCAACGCCCGGTAAGCGAAACGCCACCGGGCAGCACACATTCAGCTCGCCTGC
Organism: Citrobacter meridianamericanus; assembly: GCF_041320245.1. Classification (NCBI taxonomy): domain Bacteria; kingdom Pseudomonadati; phylum Pseudomonadota; class Gammaproteobacteria; order Enterobacterales; family Enterobacteriaceae; genus Citrobacter; species Citrobacter meridianamericanus. The sequence continues at coordinate 2,244,341 of NZ_CP101036.1, forward strand.
TTTTTCATCATGCTGAAAATAAACAGCAGTGCAGCACACAGCACCACAGATGGCCCTGCTGGCGTATCATAGAACGCTGAGAACGTCAGACCGCCTGTAACCGCTATCATTCCAACGCCCACGGCAACACCTGCCATCTGCTCTGGCGTACGCGCAAAACGGCGTGCGGTGGCCGCAGGAATAATCAGCAATGATGTGATAATCAACGCCCCGACAAATTTCATCGCCACGCCAATCGTTAACGCCGTAACCAGCATCAGCAGTAGCTTTACGCGTTGCAGCTTCACGCCATCGACAAATGCCAGATCCGGGCTGATGGTCATCGACAACAGGTTACGCCACTGCCAGAACAAAATCGCCAGAACGATAACCACGCCAATGGCGATGGAGATGAGATCTTCTGGCGTCACGGCGAGCAAATCACCAAACAGGTAGGCCATCAGATCCACTCGGATGTTGGACATCAGGCTAACGACAACCAGCCCTAATGACAGCGCACTGTGAGCCATAATGCCCAGTAAGGTATCAATCGCGAGGTGAGGGCGTTTCTCCAGCCATACCAGACCGCCAGCCAACAACAAAGTGACGGCGATTACCGCATAGAAAGGGTTTACATCCAAAAGCAGGCCAAAGGCGACCCCCAGCAGCGACGCGTGGGCCAGTGTATCACCGAAATAAGACATTCGACGCCAGACCACAAACGAGCCAAGCGGGCCAGCGGCACAGGCCAGCATGATCCCGGCTAACCAACCGGGTAATAACAATTCAATCATGAGTGACCATTTCCCCGGCGTAAGACAATACGACCCTGTAAATCGTGGCGGTGATTATGATTATGACGGTATATTCCGAGTTGTTCGGCGCCGCGTTGTCCGAACATTGAGATGAATTCCGGATGCATGGAAACCACTTCCGGCGCGCCGGAACAACAAATATGATGGTTCAGGCACAGTACCTCATCGGTTTTTGCCATCACCAAATGCAGATCATGGGAAACCATCAGTACGGCGCAATCCAGTTCACGTCGCAATTGGTCGATAAGATCGTAAAGTGCGACTTGCCCATTGACATCCACACCCTGGGTTGGCTCGTCAAGCACCAATAACTGAGGCTTATTCAATAAAGCACGAGCCAGCAGGACGCGTTGCGTTTCTCCACCAGAGAGTTTTTGCATCGGCGCATTCATCAGATGCCCGGCCTGAACGCGCTTCAGCGCCGGAAGAATATCCTCTTTTTTGGTGCCGGGACGTAAGCGCAAAAAGCGACTTACCGTCAGCGGAAGCGTAGTATCGAGGTACAGTTTTTGCGGCACATAGCCAATCCGCAGTTGTCCATTACGCTTGATAACTCCCTCATCAGCCGCTACCAGCCCTAATACAACGCGCACCAGCGTAGACTTCCCTGCTCCATTAGGGCCGAGAAGCGTCAAAATTTTACCGGGTCGAAGTTCAAGCGAAACGTCAGAAAGGACGCGGCGTTGACCATAAGAGACCGAGACATTTTCCAGTGAAACCAAAGTCGTCATATCAATTTTAGTCTTGCAGAAGTTATAGAATGTTATAATATCACATTTCTTGCATTCATTACGATGATTGGTCGCATTATGTTACATAAAAATACGCTTCTTTTCGCAGCATTATCTGCTGCTCTTTGGGGTAGTGCAACACAGGCAGCAAATGCCACTGTCGTGGCTTCTCTTAAGCCGCTGGGGTTTATCGCTTCAGCCATTGCAGACGGGGTTACTGACACCCAGGTTTTGCTACCTGACGGGGCGTCCGAACACGATTATTCATTGCGTCCTTCAGACGTAAAACGCTTACAGGGCGCGGACTTAGTCGTTTGGATTGGGCCTGAGATGGAAGCGTTTATGGAAAAATCAGTCAAGAATATTCCTAACGCAAAACAGGTAACGATTGCGCAGCTCAATGACGTGAAACCGTTACTCATGAAAGGTGCCGATGACGACGATGACGATCATGGACACAATGATGCTGGCGGCGAAAAAAGTGACGAGCATCACCATCATGGCGATTACAACATGCATCTTTGGCTTTCCCCAGAGATAGCGCGGGCCTCAGCGGTTGCAATCCATGAAAAATTAGTGGAACTTATGCCGCAAAGTCGAGCCAAACTTGACGCCAACCTGAAGGATTTTGAGGCACAATTAGCCGCAACCGATAAGCAGGTAGGTAACGAGCTCGCGCCGCTCAAGGGGAAAGGTTACTTCGTTTTTCATGACGCCTATGGCTATTACGAAAAACACTACGGATTAACACCGCTTGGTCACTTTACCGTGAACCCTGAGATTCAACCTGGTGCGCAGCGTTTACATGAAATAAGAACACAGTTGGTTGAGCAAAAAGCAACCTGCGTTTTTGCTGAGCCACAGTTCAGGCCAGCGGTCGTTGAAGCTGTTGCGAGAGGGACATCCGTTCGAATGGGAACGTTGGATCCGCTCGGAACGAATATCAAACTGGGTAAAACAAGCTATTCAGCGTTTTTGAACCAATTAGCCAACCAGTATGCGAGCTGCCTGAAAGGAGATTAATGAGGAAGTGAATACGTGCAACAGATAGCCCGCTCTGTCGCTCTGGCATTTAATAATCTGCCGCGACCCCATCGCGTTATGCTGGGGTCGCTTACCGTACTGACATTGGCTGTCGCCGTCTGGCGACCCTATGTTTACCATCCCGATTCTGCCCCCATCGTCAAAACAATCGAGCTGGAAAAAAGCGAGATTCGCTCGTTGTTGCCTGAGGCCAGTGAACCTATCGACCAGGCCGCTCAGGAAGACGAAGCCATCCCACAGGATGAACTGGATGACAAAACGTCTGGTGAAGCTGGCGTGCATGAGTATGTCGTCTCCACGGGTGATACGCTGAGCAGCATTCTGAATCAGTACGGCATCGATATGGGAGACATCAGCCAGCTCGCAGCGTCCGACAAAGAACTGCGAAACCTGAAAATTGGTCAGCAGCTTTCCTGGACGTTAAGCGCAGAAGGTGAGTTGCAGCGTCTGACCTGGGAAGTTTCCCGCCGCGAAACCCGTACTTACGATCGCACCGCGACGGGTTTCAAAATGAGCAGTGAAATGCAGCAGGGCGATTGGGTTAACAGCCGAATCAAAGGCACGGTGGGCGGAAGTTTCGTCGCCAGCGCCAAAGAAGCCGGGCTGACCAGCTCTGAAATCAGCGCAGTCATTAAGGCCATGCAGTGGCAGATGGATTTCCGCAAGCTGAAAAAAGGCGATGAGTTCTCGGTACTGATGTCGCGCGAAATGCTTGATGGTAAACGTGAGCAAAGCCAGCTGCTGGGCGTGCGTTTACGTTCTGAAGGCAAAGATTATTACGCCATCCGTGCGGAAGACGGTAAATTTTATGATCGCAACGGTACCGGTCTGGCGAAAGGTTTCATGCGTTTCCCTACGGCGAAGCAGTTCCGCATCTCCTCAAACTTTAACCCGCGTCGCCTGAACCCGGTGACAGGGCGCGTTGCGCCGCACAAAGGCGTCGACTTTGCGATGCCGCAAGGGACGCCGGTGCTGTCGGTAGGTGATGGCGAAGTGGTGGTGGCCAAACGCAGTGGTGCAGCCGGATATTATGTTGCCGTGCGTCATGGTCGCACCTATACCACGCGCTATATGCACTTACGTAAGCTGTTGGTCAAACCAGGACAAAAAGTGAAACGTGGCGATCGTATCGCACTGTCAGGCAATACGGGGCGTTCAACGGGTCCGCATCTGCACTACGAAGTTTGGGTTAACCAACAGGCTGTTAACCCGCTGACGGCGAAACTGCCGCGTACAGAAGGGCTGACCGGTTCAGATCGTACCGATTACCTGGCACAGGTGAAAGAGGTTGTGCCTCAGTTGCGTTTCGATTAATTACTACACTGAAAAAGCCGGTACGCATAGCGTGCCGGCTTTTTTATTTTGTACGGCGCACGGTGCGCCGCTACACTATCAGCAGATTTACTTTTCGCGGCACCAGACACTGGAAGAGCATGGAAACGAAAAAAAAGAATATTGAGTATATCCCTGAGTTTCACAAATCATTTCGCCATCCGCGCTACTGGGGCGCCTGGCTGGGTGTGGCGGCGATAGCTGGCATTGCGTTAACGCCAGCATCATTTCGTGATCCTATTCTGGCAAAGCTCGGACGGCTTGCCGGAAGACTGGGAAAAAGCTCGCGTCGCAGAGCATTGATCAATTTATCTCTCTGCTTTCCTGAACGTAGCGAAGCTGAGCGTCAAGCCATTGTTGATGAGATGTATGCAACTGCGCCTCAGGCGATGGTCATGATGGCAGAACTGGCGATACGTGGCCCGGAGAAAATTCAGAATCGGGTTGACTGGCAGGGGCTGGAAATCATTGAAGAGATGCGTCGCAACGATGAAAAGGTGATCTTTCTGGTTCCTCATGGTTGGGGCGTAGATATCCCGGCGATGTTGATGGCGTCCCAGGGTCAGAAAATGGCTGCGATGTTTCACAACCAGGGAAATCCGGTATTCGATTATGTCTGGAACACGGTGCGCCGACGCTTTGGTGGTCGTTTGCATGCGCGAAATGATGGCATCAAACCATTTATCCAGTCCGTGCGTCAGGGATATTGGGGTTACTACCTGCCGGATCAGGATCATGGTCCTGAGCATAGCGAGTTTGTCGATTTTTTTGCTACCTATAAAGCCACGTTGCCGGCGATTGGTCGCCTGATGAAGGTCTGTCACGCCCGCGTCGTGCCACTGTTTCCGGTGTACGATGGTAAAACGCATCGGCTGACGATTCATGTTCGTCCACCGATGGATGACATCCTGACCGCGGATGACCACACCATTGCCAGACGAATGAACGAAGAGGTGGAGATTTTTGTCACGCCACATGTCGAACAATACACCTGGATTTTGAAACTGCTTAAGACACGTAAACCTGGCGAAATTGAGCCCTATAAGCGCAAAGATCTCTATCCGAAGAAATAAAAAAAGCCTCTCAAACGAGAGGCTTTTTTATATTTGAGTCACTTATTCTACGGTCAGAATACGTGTGGTATTGGTTGAGCCTATAGTGCTCATCACATCGCCCTGGGTCACGATCACCAGATCACCCGAAACCAGATAGCCTTTATCGCGCAGCAAGTTCACCGCTTCATTAGCAGCAACGACACCGTCTGTTTCGCTGTCGAAGTGAACCGGGGTGACGCCGCGGTACAGGGAGGTCAGATTCAGCGTACGCTCATGACGAGACATCGCGAAAATCGGCAGACCAGAGCTGATACGAGAAGTCATCAGCGCGGTACGACCAGATTCCGTCATCGCGATGATAGCGGTAACCCCTTTAAGGTGGTTAGCGGCGTACATCGCTGACATAGCAATGGCTTCTTCAACGTTATCAAACTGCACGTCAAGGCGGTGTTTAGAGACATTGATGCTTGGGATTTTCTCCGCGCCCAGACAAACGCGGGCCATTGCCGCGACGGTTTCCGCCGGATACTGACCTGCTGCTGTTTCTGCAGAGAGCATAACGGCATCGGTACCATCAAGGACGGCGTTCGCCACGTCCATTACTTCTGCACGGGTCGGCATTGGGTTGGTGATCATCGACTCCATCATCTGGGTAGCGGTGATAACTGCCCGATTCAGCTGACGCGCGCGACGAATTAATGCTTTCTGAATGCCTACCAGCTCAGGATCGCCAATTTCAACGCCCAGGTCGCCACGCGCCACCATTACTACGTCGGAAGCCAGAATGATGTCATCCATCGCATTCTGGTCGCAGACGGCTTCTGCACGTTCTACTTTGGCGACGATTTTCGCATCGCAGCCAGCGTCGCGCGCCAGACGGCGGGCATAGTTCAGATCCTCGCCGCAGCGTGGGAAGGAGACGGCCAGATAGTCAACGCTGATTTGCGCGGCGGTGATAATGTCGGCTTTGTCTTTTTCGGTCAGAGCTTCAGCAGAGAGGCCGCCGCCCAGTTTGTTGATGCCCTTGTTATTAGACAGCGGGCCACCAACGGTCACTTCGGTGAAGACTTTCATGCCCTGAACTTCGAGCACCTTGAGCTGAACGCGACCGTCATCAAGCAGCAGGATATCACCAGGCACGACGTCAGCAGGCAGCCCTTTATAATCAATGCCGACTTTTTCTTTGTCTCCTTCGCCTTTGCCAAGGTTGGCGTCTAACAGAAACTTGTCGCCAACATTAAGGAATACTTTACCTTCTTTAAAGGTAGAAACGCGGATTTTAGGTCCCTGCAGGTCACCTAATATAGCTACATGACGTCCCAGTTTTGCGGCAATTTCACGGACCTTATCCGCCCGCAATTTGTGATCTTCTGGAGAGCCGTGAGAAAAGTTCATACGTACAACGTTCGCACCCGCGGCGATAATCTTTTCAAGGTTGTTATCGCGGTCAGTTGCCGGGCCTAACGTGGTAACGATTTTGGTTCTGCGAAGCCTTCTGGACATGTAATACTCCGTTGACTGAAACAACTTGGTGTTGCGTGAACATTAATCCGGCCGTTCTCAAACATTAACGGTAAAATGAACAACCCGGATGATAAAAGGGTAGAACATTGTTATTGCTTTTAGCGGTCATCACTCTTGATGAGTAATTCTTTATCAAAACGCGATTCCTTGAGCGCTTCCTTGACACGCTTCAAGTTATCTCTAAATTTTGCCCCACGGCGCAAAGTAAATCCTGTAGCCAGCACATCTATCACGGTCAGTTGAGCAAGTCGAGAGACCATGGGCATATAAATGTCAGTATCTTCCGGTACATCGAGGGTAATTGCCAGCGTTGCTTCACGCGCCAGCGGCGTGCCGGGAGATGTGAGGGCGATAACCATCGCGTCGTTTTCCCTGGCCAACTGCGCCAGCTCAACCAGACTTTTGGTTCTTCCGGTGTGAGAAATAAGCACAATGACGTCGTCGTCGCTACAATTCATACAGCTCATGCGTTGCAGAACAATATCGTCGGAATAGATTACCGGTACGTTAAATCGGAAAAATTTATTCATCGCGTCATGCGCGACTGCAGCGGAAGAACCCAGGCCAAAGAAGGCAATTTTTTTCGCCTGGGTTAACAAATCTACCGCCCGGTTTACCGCCGCGTTATCCAGCGACTGGCGGACGTGGTCGAGACTTGCCATCGCTGACTCGAAGATTTTCCCCGTGTAACATTCTACGCTGTCATCCTCATCCACATTGCGATTAACATAAGGAGTGCCATTGGCCAGACTTTGCGCCAGATGCAGTTTAAAATCAGGGAAGCCGCGTGTGTCCATACTGCGACAGAAACGGTTAACCGTCGGCTCGCTGACATCGGCCTCAGCGGCAAGCGCGGCGATGCTTGAATGGATTGCCCGCTCGGGAAAGGCAATAATGATATCGGCGACTTTACGCTCTGACTTGCTCAAATGTTCCAGTTTTAACTGGATTTTTTCCAGCATATTCATGATGTAGGTAGACTCATGGGTCATGGACAAAACGATTTCAGCAATAAGGGGAAATCGGGGCATAATTCAGTGTATAGATATTACCCCTGCTGATGCGGCAACGGGGCAAAATGGACAGGATAGTTGTTGTTTTTTTTCATTACATGATCGGAGTCTGGTTTTCTTACTTCGTCATGGGTACGAAAAAAGGCGACTTTTTTGTCCATTTTGCTGCGGTAAACGACAATTAAGCGTCTGTTCGCGGTAACAGCACGGCTGGATAAGCGTTTACGGTTTCCGGATTCACGTAAAAGCAGTACAGTGCACTGTAATAAAATTACAACCAGTGTCTGGCAGAAGCACCAGGTACTTAATTGAGGAGAATGACATGGCGGTAACGCAAACAGCCCAGGCATGTGACCTGGTCATTTTCGGCGCGAAGGGCGACCTGGCGCGGCGGAAATTGCTGCCTTCCCTGTATCAACTGGAAAAGGCCGGTCAGATTAACCCGGAAACCCGTATCATCGGAGTAGGGCGTGCCGACTGGGACAAAGCAGCCTATACCAAGGTTGTGCGCGAAGCGCTCGAAACCTTCATGAAAGAAAAGATCGATGAAGGTTTATGGGAAACCCTCAGTGGTCGTCTGGAGTTTTGTAATCTGGACGTCAATGACACTGCCGCGTTCAAACGTCTGGGCAAAATGCTGGATCAAAAATCGCGTACCACCATTAACTATTTTGCGATGCCGCCGAGCACCTTTGGCGCGATCTGCAAAGGCCTGGGTGAAGCAAAGCTGAATGCTAAACCCGCCCGCGTGGTGATGGAAAAACCGCTGGGCACGTCGCTGGCGACATCCAGGGAGATCAACGATCAGGTTGGCGAGTACTTCGAAGAGTGTCAGGTTTATCGTATTGACCACTATCTCGGCAAAGAGACGGTTCTGAACCTGCTGGCACTGCGTTTTGCTAACTCCCTGTTTGTGAACAACTGGGATAACCGCACTATTGATCACGTAGAAATTACCGTGGCTGAAGAAGTCGGTATTGAAGGTCGCTGGGGCTATTTTGACCAGGCCGGTCAAATGCGCGACATGATTCAGAACCACCTGCTACAAATTCTGTGCATGATCGCGATGTCTCCGCCGTCCGATCTGAGCGCCGACAGCATCCGTGACGAAAAAGTGAAGGTGCTGAAATCGCTGCGTCGCATCGATCGTTCGAACGTACGTGAAAAAACGGTTCGCGGTCAGTACACCGCAGGCTTTGCCCAGGGCAAAAAAGTGCCGGGATACCTGGAAGAAGAAGGCGCGAACAAGAGCAGCAATACGGAAACGTTTGTGGCGATCCGTGTGGATATCGATAACTGGCGCTGGGCGGGCGTTCCGTTCTATCTGCGTACCGGTAAACGTTTACCGACGAAGTGCTCAGAAGTCGTGGTTTACTTCAAAACGCCTGGGCTGAATCTGTTTAGAGAGTCCTGGCAGGATCTGCCGCAGAACAAGCTGACCATTCGTTTGCAGCCTGATGAAGGTGTTGATATCCAGGTACTTAACAAAGTGCCTGGTCTGGATCATAAACATAATCTGCAAATTACCAAGCTTGACCTGAGCTATTCCGAAACCTTCAATCAGACGCACCTTGCTGATGCCTATGAGCGCCTGCTGCTCGAGACGATGCGTGGTATCCAGGCGCTGTTTGTGCGTCGTGATGAAGTTGAAGAAGCATGGAAGTGGGTCGACTCGATTACTGAAGCCTGGGCGATGGACAACGACGCGCCGAAGCCGTATCAGGCAGGTACCTGGGGACCGGTTGCTTCTGTGGCCATGATCACCCGTGATGGTCGTTCCTGGAACGAATTCGAGTAAAATGTCATCTAGCCCATTGGTGTTATTTTACCGGTAACATGATCTAACACAGATTGTAGAATAATTTTTGCACTTTTAAGCTCCGTGTGGATTCACCCGCGGGGCTTTTTTTATTACACTGCCTGAAACGATTTTGCCCTTGAGCTACGGCTAACAAGCGATTCAGCTGTTTTTAACCCATCTGAAGCACATTGTTAATCCAACGCTCTGACAGATAAATTTCAGGAGCCTCTATGAATCCGAATTTGTTACGCGTAACACAACGTATCGTCGAACGTTCTCGTGACACACGTTCCGCCTACCTCGCCCGTATTGAACAAGCGAAATCAACTACCGTTCATCGCTCACAGCTGGCATGCGGTAACCTTGCCCATGGTTTTGCCGCGTGTCAGCCGGACGACAAAGCTTCGCTGAAAAGCATGCTGCGTAACAATATCGCGATTATTACCTCCTATAACGACATGCTTTCCGCGCATCAACCGTATGAACACTATCCGGCCATCATTCGTAAAGCGCTGCATGAAGCCAATGCGGTAGGCCAGGTCGCAGGCGGTGTGCCGGCTATGTGTGATGGTGTGACCCAGGGACAGGATGGGATGGAACTGTCCCTGCTGAGTCGTGAAGTGATTGCGATGTCGGCTGCGGTGGGCCTTTCCCACAATATGTTCGACGGCGCGTTGTTCCTCGGCGTGTGCGACAAAATTGTTCCAGGTCTGGTGATGGCGGCACTGTCATTTGGGCATCTGCCTTCAATATTTATCCCTTCCGGTCCTATGGCGAGCGGTCTGGCGAACAAAGAAAAAGTGCGTATCCGTCAGCTGTATGCTGAAGGTAAAGTCGATCGTATGGCGCTTCTTGAATCCGAGGCGGCGTCTTATCACGCACCGGGAACCTGTACGTTCTACGGCACAGCAAATACCAACCAGATGGTGGTGGAGTTTATGGGGATGCAATTGCCAGGCTCCTCATTTGTGCACCCAGATGCGCCGCTGCGTGAAGCGCTAACCGCAGCAGCAGCCCGTCAGGTGACGCGCCTGACCGGCAACGGCAATGAATGGATGCCGATCGGTAAAATGATCGATGAAAAAGTGGTAGTGAACGGGATTGTCGCGCTGCTGGCGACCGGGGGCTCAACCAACCATACGATGCACCTGGTGGCCATGGCGCGCGCAGCCGGTATTCTCATTAACTGGGACGACTTCTCCGATCTGTCCGATATCGTGCCGCTGATGGCGCGTCTGTACCCGAATGGACCGGCAGACATTAACCACTTCCAGGCGGCGGGTGGGGTACCGGTATTAATGCGTGAGCTGCTTAACGCGGGTCTGCTGCATGAAGATGTGAACACCGTCGCTGGATTCGGTTTATCACGCTACACCATGGAGCCGTGGCTTAACAATGGTGAACTGGACTGGCGTGAAGGGGCGGCGAAGTCGCTGGACAGCAACGTGATTGCCACCTTTGACCAACCTTTCTCTCATCATGGCGGCACCAAAGTGCTGAGCGGAAACCTTGGCCGAGCGGTGATGAAAACATCGGCGGTTCCGGTAGAAAACCAGATCATCGAAGCACCGGCGGTTGTCTTTGAAAGTCAGCACGATGTGTTACCGGCGTTTGATGCGGGTCTGCTTGACCGGGATTGCGTGGTGGTTGTGCGTCATCAGGGACCAAAAGCGAACGGAATGCCAGAATTACATAAACTCATGCCGCCACTTGGTGTATTATTGGACCGTTGTTTCAAAATAGCGTTAGTTACTGATGGACGACTTTCAGGTGCTTCAGGTAAAGTGCCTTCAGCAATCCATGTAACTCCGGAAGCCTATGATGGCGGGCTGCTGGCAAAAGTACGCGATGGCGACATCATTCGTGTGAATGGACAGACAGGTGAATTAACGCTGCTGGTTGATGAAGAGGAACTTGCTTCTCGTCAGCCTCACATTCCTGACCTCAGCGCATCGCGCGTGGGTACTGGCCGTGAAATGTTCAGCGCGTTGCGTGAAAAGCTGTCCGGTGCGGAGCAGGGCGCAACCTGTATCACTTTTTAAGACTTATTTTGTAATCAGGCGAGAGAAAACTCTGATGAAAAACTGGAAGACAAGTGCAGAAGCAATCCTGACCACTGGCCCGGTTGTACCGGTTATCGTGGTTAATAAACTGGAGCACGCGGTGCCAATGGCAAAAGCGCTGGTTGCAGGGGGCGTGCGCGTTCTGGAAGTGACCTTACGTACCGCATGTGCGATGGATGCCATTCGCGCGATCGCCAAAGAAGTTCCGGACGCTATCGTTGGTGCGGGTACCGTACTGAATCCACAACAGCTGGCTGAAGTTACCGAAGCGGGGGCGCAATTTGCTATTAGCCCAGGCCTGACCGAACCGCTGCTGAAAGCCGCAACCGAAGGCACTATTCCGTTAATCCCGGGTATCAGCACCGTTTCTGAACTGATGCTGGGTATGGATTACGGTTTGAAAGAGTTCAAATTCTTCCCGGCGGAAGCGAACGGCGGTACTAAAGCGCTGCAGGCGATTGCGGGTCCGTTCTCACAGGTCCGTTTCTGCCCAACCGGTGGTATCTCTCCGGCGAATTACCGTGATTATCTGGCACTGAAAAGCGTACTGTGCATCGGCGGTTCCTGGCTGGTTCCGGCAGATGCGCTGGAAGCGGGTGATTACGATCGCATAACCAAACTAGCTCGTGAGGCTGTTGAAGGCGCGAAGCAGTAATTGCGCAAAATGCCCGGTAATCACTACCGGGCCTGCGAGTCTGTAACGGGCCATTCGGCCCGTTTTTTTATCCTTTTACCTTCACCTGTGCGGCCGCATTTTTTGCCCGAATCACCGCGTCCTCAATATTCTGCGCGGTAGTCAGCACCACGCCCAGACGACGGCTACCGTCGATTTCCGGTTTGCCGAAGAATCTAACTTGCATACCTGCGCCCACGGCGGCCTGAACGTTATCAAATGTCACATTCTGACTGGTAAGCTGCGGCAGAATAACGGCGGAAGCTGAAGGTCCATACTGGCGGATTGCGCCAACGGGCAGACCGAGGAATGCGCGAACGTGCAGGGCAAACTCGGACAGATCCTGCGAAATTAAGGTCACCATACCCGTATCGTGAGGGCGAGGGGAAACTTCGCTGAAAATTACCTCATCACCGCAGACGAACAGTTCGACCCCAAACAGTCCGTAGCCGCCCAGCGCCAGCACCACCTTACGGGCAATCTCCTGCGCGCGTGCCAGTGCCAGTTCACTCATTTGCTGTGGCTGCCAGGATTCACGATAATCGCCATCCTCCTGACGATGTCCAACCGGCGCGCAGAAATGCACGCCATCAACGGCACTGACGGTAAGCAGGGTGATTTCAAAATCAAAATTCACTACGCCTTCGACGATAACGCGCCCGGCACCAGCCCGGCCACCCTGTTGAGCATAATCCCAGGCTGTAGTGAGCTGATCGGCTGAACGGATAAAACTCTGTCCTTTACCAGATGAACTCATTACTGGTTTCACGATGCAGGGATAGCCGATTTCAGTGACGGCTTCGCGAAAGCGGGCCTCGCTGTCAGCAAAGCGGTAAGAAGAGGTTGGTAGAGACAATTCTTCGGCGGCGAGTCGACGGATCCCTTCGCGGTTCATGGTCAGTTGCGTAGCCCTGGCGCACGGCACGACACGCTGGCCTTCCTGTTCCAGTTTGACCAGCATATCCGTAGCAATCGCCTCGATTTCCGGCACGATATAATGTGGTTTTTCACGCTCTACGAGTTGGCGTAATGCTTCGCCGTCCAGCATGTTGATTACGTACGAGCGGTGGGCAACGTGCATGGCTGGTGCGTCGGGGTAACGATCCACGGCAATGACTTCCACACCCAGGCGTTGACATTCAATTGCCACCTCTTTACCTAGTTCACCCGAACCTAATAACATCACTCGCGTTGCTGCGGGACGCAGCGCTGTGCCTAATAACGTCATAAATTAATCCCCTGTTTTATCTGGGCGCATTATAAACGAAAACGTTTGCGTCTGTCTTTATTACCAGGTTGATTTCGAGGCGCAAAAAGAATATACTGTACATAAATACAGGTAATTTAAGAGGCTGCAAAAATGGCGGTTGAAGTTAAATACGTAGTCATTCGGGAAGGTGAGGAAAAAATGTCGTTTACCAGCAAAAAGGAAGCCGATGCGTATGACAAAATGCTTGATACAGCGGATTTGCTCGACACATGGCTGGAGCAATCGCCGGTAGCGCTTGAAGACGAGCAGCGCGAAGCGCTTTCCCTGTGGCTGGCTGAGCAAAAAGATGTACTAAGCACCATTCTGAAAAATGGCAAATTGCCATCGCCACAGGCGGTCGAAAACGACGCGCACGGTGAAGATGATACTCAGGCTGCCTGAAACGACTTGCGCTCCTGACGTTTTGTACCATGCTTTTCCCTGAATCATTGTGCAATCCCTGACGTCATTTCTCATTGCTACAAGCAATCTGAAGGACGAAGGGGAGTTTAAGGAGAAAAGAATGTATAAAAAAAGAGCGTTGTTGAGCCTGCTGCTGCTGTCTGCCAGCGCATCTGTATTTGCGGCAAATATGGAAAGTAAAAATGTCCAGTTCCCTAAGTGTGAGGGACTGGACGCTAAGGGTATTGCGGCGAGCGTGAAACGTGATTATCAACAAAATCGCATCGCGCGCTGGGCTGACGATCAAAAACGCGTCGGGCAAGCCGATCCTGTCGCCTGGGTCAACACACCCGATATTACGGGCAAAGACGGTAAATGGTCTGTTCCTCTGACGGTTCGCGGTAAAAGCGCGGATATTCACTATCAGGTAAAAGTCGATTGCAAAGCCGGAACGGCGGAATATCAGCCGCAGTAACGGAGGTATTTGCACATCTTTTGATGACCAGGACACTTCCTGACATCCCCTCGGGTACGCTCTGATGATTATTCGTCTGTACTTGAGGGGCAAAATGGCTAACTGGCTGAATCAACTACAATCTCTTCTTGGGCAAAAAGGATCCTCCGCGTCATCTTCTGGCGAGCAAGGGCTGAGTAAACTTCTGGTTCCGGGCGCGTTAGGCGGTCTGGCTGGATTACTGGTTGCCAACAAATCTTCACGTAAATTACTGAGTAAATACGGCACCAGCGCACTTCTGGTGGGGGGCGGTGCGGTTGCCGGGACTGTGTTATGGAACAAATACAAGGATAAAGTCCGCGCAGCGCATCAGGATGAGCCGCAGTTTGGTGCACAAAGCTCTCCGCTGGATGAGCGAACCGAACGTCTGATTCTGGCGCTGGTTTTTGCGGCAAAAAGCGATGGCCATATTGATGCCAAAGAACGTAGCGCTATTGAGCAGCAGCTCCGTGAAGCGGGCGTGGAAGAGCAGGGCCGCGTTTTGATTGAGCGCGCCATCGAACAACCGTTAGATCCTCAGCGCCTGGCGCAAGGTATCCGCAATGAAGAAGAAGCGCTGGAAATTTACTTCCTGAGCTGTGCGGCGATCGATATCGACCACTTTATGGAGCGTAGTTATCTGAATGCGCTGGGCGATGCGTTGAAGATCCCGCAGGATGTTCGTGAGGGCATTGAACAGGATCTCAAGGAACAAAAACAGGCTTTACCGGGTTAAATACTTACCGCTAAGGTGCATGTTTCGCTTGCATCATTGCTGTCTTTTGCCACCCTTATAGGATGATTAAGCAAAAGAACAATGACATGCTACCAACAGCTTCTCGTATTCCCCACGCCATGACTCAGCATGGCGACACCCGCGTTGATAATTATTACTGGCTGCGAGATGACACCCGCTCGCAGCCAGAAGTGCTGAATTATCTGCAACAAGAAAATGCGTATGGCCGCCAGATTATGGCCTCGCAGCAGGCCTTGCAGGATCGCGTCCTGAAAGAGATTATCGACCGAATCCCGCCTCAGGACGCTTCCGCCCCCTATGTGAAGAATGGTTATCGCTACCGCCATATTTATGAACCGGGGTGCGAATATGCCATTTATCAGCGTCAGTCTGCCTTGAGTGAAGAGTGGGATGAATGGGACACGCTGTTGGATGGTAATCAGCGTGCGGCCCACAGTGAGTTTTATACGCTGGGCGGGCTGGCGATATCTCCGGATAACACCATCATGGCGCTGGCCGAAGATTATCTTTCTCGTCGGCAATATGGTGTGCGGTTTCGCAATCTGCAAAGCGGGAACTGGTATCCGGAAGTTCTGGAAAACGTTGAACCGGACCTGATCTGGGCGAATGACTCGCAGACCTTCTATTATGTGCGCAAACATGCAACCACTCTGCTCCCGTATCAGGTCTGGCGGCATACTGTCGGCTCGCCATCATCCCTGGATGAGCTGGTATATGAAG
This sequence comes from Citrobacter meridianamericanus, assembly GCF_041320245.1. Lineage (NCBI taxonomy): Bacteria > Pseudomonadati > Pseudomonadota > Gammaproteobacteria > Enterobacterales > Enterobacteriaceae > Citrobacter > Citrobacter meridianamericanus. The sequence goes on from NZ_CP101036.1 coordinate 2,259,992, forward strand.
AGGCTGATGACATGTTTTATGTCAGCCTGCATAAAACCACATCGTTACACTATGTCGTTATTCATGTCGCCAGCGCGACCACAAGTGAGGTTTTGCTGCTTGACGCGGAGCTGGCGGATGCCGAACCGTTGGTATTTTTAGCTCGGCGTAAAGATCACGAGTACAGCCTCGATCACTATCAGCATACGTTTTATTTGCGTTCCAACCGCAAGGGTAAAAATTTCGGCCTGTATCGCACCCGGGTACGTGATGAACAAGCCTGGGAGGCGCTGATCCCGCCGCGCGACAATATTATGCTGGAGGGCTTTACGCTGTTCACAGACTGGTTGGTGGTGGAAGAGCGCCAGCGGGGCTTAACCAGCCTACGCCAGATCAATCGTAAAACGCGTGAAGTGGTCGGTATCGCCTTTGACGATCCGGCTTATGTGACCTGGCTTGCCTATAACCCTGAGCCGGAGACATCGCGCCTGCGTTATGGCTATTCCTCCATGACCACCCCGGACACGCTGTTTGAACTGGATATGGACACCGGGGAACGTCGCGTGCTCAAGCAGACGGAGGTCCCCGGATTTGATGCGGCGAACTATCGCAGCGAACACCTATGGATCACTGTGCGTGATGGTACAGAGGTTCCGGTTTCGCTGGTTTACCATCAAAAGTACTTCCTGAAAGGGAAAAATCCGTTACTGGTTTATGGCTATGGCTCGTATGGCGCCAGCATGGACGCCGATTTCAGCAGCAGTCGCTTGAGCCTACTGGATCGCGGCTTTGTGTATGCCATTGCCCATGTGCGTGGCGGCGGTGAGTTAGGGCAACAATGGTACGAAGACGGTAAGTTTCTGCAGAAGAAGAATACCTTCAATGATTACCTCGACGTCTGCGATGCACTGCTAAAAATGGGCTATGGCGCACCTTCGCTATGTTATGGCATGGGGGGAAGCGCCGGAGGAATGTTAATGGGTGTCGCCATCAATGAGCGCCCCGAACTGTTTCATGGCGTCATTGCACAAGTGCCATTTGTCGATGTGCTGACCACAATGCTGGATGAGTCAATTCCATTGACGACCGGTGAGTTTGAAGAGTGGGGTAATCCGCAGGAGGAAGAGTATTACACCTACATGAAAAGCTACAGTCCGTATGACAATGTTACCGCGCAGGCTTATCCGCATCTGCTGGTAACGACGGGCTTGCACGACTCTCAGGTGCAATACTGGGAACCGGCAAAGTGGGTGGCAAAACTGCGTGAGCTGAAAACGGACGACCATCTGCTGTTACTCTGCACAGATATGGATTCCGGGCACGGCGGTAAATCCGGACGTTATAAATCTTACGAAGGCGTGGCCCTGGAATACGCTTTTTTGATTGGGCTGGCGCAGGGAACACTGCCTGGATAAGCCTAAACTCAGGCGTTATCCAGATAGTGTTTCAGCGTTAAGCGCAGCTCCGGGCTCATGCTGTCGAGGTTATTAAATAACCAACGCAGATAGCCTGGATCGCGTTCAGCCACTTCTGACACCGGTTTTCCACGGTACTTACCAAAAGTGAAAGTGGTCAGTAATGCGGGGCGGCCGGTAATATCCACCATCTGTTCTGTTGTCCAGCCTGACGTCTGCATAATGTCGATCAGGAGTGCGGCGGTGATATAACAATCGTACAGGGCGCGGTGATGATGCAGGCCTGCTGGCGTCTGGACGCTCAGCTTGCGCGATTTATACAGCGCCATGTTGCTGTATTTTATCCCTGGCCACAAACGCCGGGAGAGTTTCATGGTGCAAATCCACTCTCCGGGCATGTCGGGTAATACGCGGCGGTCAAAGCTGGCATTGTGCGCCACGTACCACTCGCTGCCGTAATATTGCGGGATGACATCTTCAATCCACGGTTTATCGGCCACCATCGCTTCTGTAATGCGATGGATTGCCATCGCCTGGGGGCTGATTGGGCGGTCAGGACGCACCAGATGGCTCATTGGATTAACTATTTTTCCGTCAACCACGTCGACAGAAGCAATCTCAACAATGCCTCCCTGCAGACCACAGGTTTCTGTATCTATTATGCGCAACATACCATGCTCCTGACCCAAAACGACTAGCGTAATGGAATGATATCACCTTGCCAACCCCGTGGCGTGCGTTGACCGGTTAAGAGCAAAGAACCGCTATCTGCGCGAACAATCAATCGACCGCGCTCATCCCATAACGCGCTGCTGCCACGCGCATTGGCCATTAATACCGCAATGGCAAACTTGTGCGAGAAACTCTGTAGACGAGATGTAGAAGAGAGCAGCTCAGGTTCACTGACGGACTGAGAACTGGTGAACAGTGAGTAAGCAGGGTCGATATCGCTTCCTTCTGGCTGGCTATCCACAACGCTGATGGCATTTTGCTGTCGGGCGATACAGGCTCCGTGACTATGATGAAACATTAAGGGCGAGGTCATCCTGGGAGAGAAAAGCGCGATGCCTTTTACGAACCGGTTGTTATGTTCCACCGGTAGTCCTGCAATGATCGTCATACGATAAGTCACAGCGGCATGGGCGAGAGGTTCTAACAGCGCTTTATCGGGTGGGGCAGGCAGCGCGTCATGTTCATCGACACAACCTAACAAGGAGAGGGAAGGGAATACCAGCAATTCACATTGGCATTGAGCGGCTGCCTGAATGAATTGCAGGTGATGTGCGACATGCTCGGTAACTGAGGTATGAAGAGGTTCGTACTGTGCTGCTGCGATTTTCCAGTGTGACATAATGATTTCCTTTTCATAGTGTCTACAATCATCCTTAAAGTATAGATTAAGAATATACTTATACTGTAGCAGCCATCATGTAAGGAATCGTAACGTAATATAAGTTTTATTTAACTTTAGGCTCGTAAGGTAAACGGGAAAGGGAAACGGATGCCAGTCGGTGCGCGATGAGCCTTTCGCGAAACCAGCCGCGTAAATGTTCGGGCTGTTCACGTTCAACAACTTCAGCAACAACGGGCATGTTGTATCGCTCCTTAAACGCAACACCCGCAGCGGCCAGGTCAACATTGACCTTATCCATCTCCGCCTGCTCAAGTTTGGCCAGATTGATGTTCATGGGCTTCTCCTTTTCTCTGTCTTTCGGCGCGCAAAGTTACTAAGAGTGTGCATTAATGGCAAGACCGAAATGATGATTCTCGACTCGATCATTGTAGAAGGTTATTCTCTATAGATTAGACATAACAAAAAGGAATAGTTGAAATGGCTTCATCTGCATCTCTGCTTCGCAACGCTCTCATCGTACTCGCCAGCGTGCTGGCAACGCCCGCCGCCCTGGCGCATGCTCATCTGACAAAACAAAACCCGGCTGCGAATGCTGAGGTTACGACATCTCCTCAGGCGTTGACGCTGAATTTTTCTGAAGGCGTGGAACCCGGATTTAGCGGAGCAACGCTGACAGGCCCAAATAAAGAACAGATCAAAACGGGCAAGGCGTCTCGCAGTGAACAGGATAAAACGCAATTGATTGTTCCGCTTGCTCAAACGCTTGAGGCCGGGAAATACACGGTCGACTGGCACGTCGTCTCCGTGGATGGTCATAAGACAAAGGGGCAATATACCTTTAGCGTGAAATAACCAATGCTGGCATTTACCTGGGTTGCACTGCGTTTTATCCATTTTACCACGCTGATGCTGGTGTTTGGCTGTGCGCTTTACGGCGCATGGCTGGCTCCCGTTTCGGTTCGTCGTTTAATGATGCGTCGTTTTTTGCGTCTGCAACAGCATGCCGCAGCGTGGAGCTTCATCAGCGCGACGCTGATGCTGGCGATCCAGGGGGGGTTAATGGGATCAGGCTGGCGGGATGTTGCCTCTACTGACGTTTGGGGTGCCGTGCTGCAAACGCAGTTTGGTGGCGTATGGCTATGGCAAATTATCCTCGCGCTGGTTACGTTGGTGATAACAATTATGGTCCCGCGCAACATGCCGCGACTGCTGTTAATGTTGACGATTGCGCAGTTTATTTTGCTAGCTGGCGTCGGACATGCAACGCTGCACAGCGGTATCGTTGGGGCATTCCAGCAGGTTAACCACGCCCTGCATCTGGTATGCGCTGCCGCCTGGTTCGGCGGTTTGCTGCCTGTACTTTACTGTATGCGAATGGCGCATAGCCGCTGGCGGGAACAGGCCATCAGTACCATGATGCGCTTTTCCCGCTTTGGGCATCTTTTCGTTATCGGTGTTTTACTTACTGGTATCATGAATGCGCTGTTTATTGTCGGTTTTTCCATTCCCTGGCACATGGCTTACGGGCAACTGCTTTTGTTAAAAGGTGCTCTGGTGATGCTAATGGTGGCGATTGCGCTGGCGAATCGGTATGTTTTGGTACCACGCATGCGGCAGGATAACCGCAGTATGACTCTCTATTTTATTTGGATGACTAAGCTGGAATGGGGAATTGGGGCGGTTGTGCTGGCGATAGTCAGCCTGTTTGCCACTCTCGAACCTTTCTGATTGATGGACTGGCGAAACGCATGAAAAAAATCATTATCTCGTTATTACTACTGGCAAGCTCTGGGGCCGCGCTGGCTGCGCCACAGGTCATTACCGTCAGCCGTTTTGAGGTTGGCAAAGATAAGTGGGCGTTTAATCGGGAAGAGGTGATGCTGACCTGCCGTCCAGGAAACGCACTGTATGTCATCAACCCCAGTACGCTGGTGCAATACCCGTTGAATGATGTCGCCAGACAGCAAGTAGAAAGCGGGAAAACCACGGCGAAGCCGATCGAGATTATCCAGATTGATGACCCGGCGAAACCGGGTGAAAAAATGAGCCTGGCGCCGTTTGTGGAGCGTGCAGAAAAGCTCTGTTAATTGCCAGATGTAGCGCTCTGATTTCCAATAAAAAACCGCAAGGATCTCGCAGGAGAACTTGCGGTTTTAGCGTTTGGATGCGTGACGATCGCCCTTTTTTTCCGGCCACTTTAGTCGCGGACTGGAAAACCTGGCGCTGTCATCTATTCTTAAATAGCAGGGTAACTTAGCCTGCATTAATGCCAACTTTTAGCGCACGGCTCTCTCCCAAGAGCCATTTCCCTGGACCGAATACAGGAATCGTATTCGGTCTCTTTTTATCTATCTGTTTTCATTGGGTTTTTTCGGCGCTTTCACGAAATCCCACGAAAATTACTCGAAATTTCCATATCCTGTCTAAACCATAACATATTCTGCACCGCGTGCGTCCAGGTATTTTTTGGTCATTGTTAAATTTTTATGCCCCAGCAGTCTCTGTGCAAAATCCTCTCCGCGCTCTCTTTCATAGAGTCTGCTCGCCAAGCTCCTGATCTCATGGAACGGGGGAGGGTTGGGGCCAAACTTTAACTCTGTAGAATCCCTGATATCAGAAAATGCTTGGGTGATTCCGTCCGGGGTTAACGGACCTGGCTTCCTGCCGCCACGCCTTACCGCAGAATAAAGCATGAAGTCTGACGGGTTGTTTTTACGACAACGGTCGATAATATCCTGCAGCACCAAATCAGCAGAGTCCAGTCGCAAATCAAGTGGCAACGCCAATTTGTGACCTGTCTTTTCCTGCGTCACAAACAACCTTCCATCCCTGATATCGCTGAATCTGAACAACGATACGTCCTCTCTTCTCTGCCCGGTGACCAGCGCCAGATCACATGCATTTGCAGCCCATCCAGAATGAGCGGTTGCGGCATCCCTTATTATCTCAAACTGCTCGAGCAAAAGACGCTCACGCTTCACTTTTGGTGTCGGCGTTCTTGTCGGCTCTGCCGGGTTCCTTTCAATATGCCCCTCGACGATCGCCTCCCTGAAAATATCCAACAATACCGAACGCAGGCCGGAGGCCATGCTCTTCTTATCGCAGAGTATGTAACTCTCCAGGAAAGTAGATACGTCCTTTGTGCTGACCGCCGATAGCGGCATACGTCCGAATTCATCACTGATAGTGGCGATCTGGTTGCGCCTGACCTTCATCGTGTTGGGCTTCAATTCTCTTCGCTCAAGAATTACTTCGTAGCGCTCGAGCCACGCTTTCACCGTAAATGTTGGTGTTTCCTTTATGCGGTCCAGCAGCGCTGACGGAAGGTAATTTTGGTCGATGTAGTTGTTGGCCTCGATGGCCTGAGAAATGGCGTCCTTTCTGTCGATCCGGCCAAGAGATAACTCTTGACCGGTAATCGGGTTTCGCCAGCTATAAAGCCTGTCTCTTTTACGATAGGTCAGGTTACGGGGCAGGTTAGCGTCGTAACGAACTGGCCTTTTCGCCATGAGTCAGTCTCTCCAGTAGAGTGCCGCCAGTAGACAGCGCTAAGCGTTTTGTTTTGGGACGAAGGTTCTTTTTGCTCGGATCCACATAGATGGCATCTGGCTGAACCTTATATTCTTTGCCGTGAAGCTCCGGGGCAGGGTATATACGTCCCTCCCGCGCCCATCGGCGAAGTGTTGAAAGAGACGGCGGGGTTGAATAAGTTGAATTCGCCCATTCCAGCAGATTAAGAAGCTTGGCCATACTACCTCCGGCTTCCGGCAACTTATTATAGAGCTGCCGGAAAACTGTTAATGAAATATCGTTATCAACTCACCTGACCAGGCAGCGCACGCAATCTGCGCATACCTGTCATTGCCGTGGCCACGTGGCTCGCCTTACGGTTAACCACCTCAACCCAGACCTTCACACCTTCAACTCTCACAGTGTATGTCTCCTTCATCTTGCTGCGCCCGTAGTCGCCGTAGCGTTGCTGGTGGGTAGCCAGTGCGATGTCGCAAGCCTGACGCGCTAACGGGGATTGCTGATTGCCTCGGTTAATCAGTCGCATGGTCATCTCCTTCGATACGCTTAAACTCAATAACCCACACCCACGGATTAGCCTGCCAGCTGCCTTCTCCGTAGATGGATTCCCACAGTTCTTCCCACACCTGAAAGCCATAAGTGGCGGGGCGGAAGTCGTAAAGACCACAGCCGATCTCTTTGCAGATATCTCCCAGGGTAATGGCCTGCAACCGTTCCACGCGTACATCGGTGATCTCCAGTAGGATGCGGGATGCCCAGCGCGGCATGTGGATAGATGGGCGCTTACGCCATAAATGATTTGGCTTGGCAGCAGAGAATTTTCCACCACCCAATCCGTTTGGGTAATGGTCGTTAGGTTCGTTTGGCGGATTACCATCTGCCGCAAAGAGAACCCGTCGTGAACCATACCAGCCGTATTCATCATCATCAGGGTAACGGGCGTAACTCTGTCCAGCCTGCCACCATGTCTCGCGCACCCAAATTCGATCGCCTGGTTTGCCGTGTGGACTGTTTCTATAATTCCCCGCTAATAGTTCACCGGCTAATTCATTTCCTGACAGTTCGCACATTGCATCTCTATCAATATGCGGGAACTTTACTGGCCGCCGGGTCTGCGTCTTCCCGGCGTCGAGAATGGCGCTAACCATCTCACCATTGAAAATCATTGGGCGTTCCGTAATTTTCGTCATGTCGTTACCGGGAGGGCGAACCCTCCCGCCTCCCTTAGGCCACGTATTCCGGTTTCATATCCGCCAGGGTGATGCTGAACCGATCGTGCAGCTCGTCGCCCATGTGACGCTTATTGGTTGCCAGCACGCGCTCAACTTCGGCGAATAGTTCTGCTGCGCCCGGTTCATCCGGAGACGGTAGAGAGTTGATCGCGGCTTCAACCTTGTTACGTGAATCAACCAGGTAATAGCGCTTAACTGCCTTGTTCTTCAGCTCGGTGAACAGGGCAGAACCGAGCGTGACCTTCGCGCTTTCGATGTCAGCGCGCAGTGCTTTGGCGCTATCAACATCCTGCGCAGCATCGATGCGTTCGCGGAAATCATCGGCCAGTGAGCCGATATTTACCGATGATTCTTGTGCGCTCTGCGTGGTTGTGACGGTGTCACCTGAGATATCCGCCAGGCTAACGCGTTGCGGCGCCGGGTTAATCTCCTTCTCTGTGCGCTGCTCGACTTCATCCGGGGTATAAACGCCGAGAACGACCGCAGGGCAGTACAGTCGCGCCCAGTATTTAAGGGCCAGATATGCGATCTGCTGTTTCGGGTTCGAAATCCACAGTGGAGAGTTACGTGTAATCACGCTGGAGAGGAATACCGGTTCGCCCCAGGTAATCTCACTTTCGCCGCGAATGACGGCACCCACACGAACCGACAGGCCTTGCTCGTCGGCGCTGTTCCAGCCCCGTACCATTTCTTTCTTGTCGTAAGTTCCACCGCCTTTTGCAGGCTTCTTCACGATCTCTTCGCGGCTGCTGGCGCATTTCGACCAGTCGCCTTCGTACTCATAGTGAAAGCGGCCAACGATGGCGTTAGAGCTGGAGATCACCGCGTTTACCAACTGCGCTTCATAGCCCAGCACACCGTTGACCAGGTGCGTTTTCTGCGCCACTGCGTAAGGGTTCATGCCCCATTGCATGGCCTGCATGATGATTGCCATGCAGTCGGCAGGATTCCCGCGAAGATGCTCGGGAACCGTGACGGCAGCCTGTGCCATCAGGCCCGCCACCGACTGAAGCTGCGTTAATGCTTGAACATTAAAAATGGCGTTGCTGGCGGAAATAGTGTTCGGAGCCTGTTGCTCTGCAGTTACGATATTCATGTTTTCCATCATCGTTCCCCTTATGCCTGAGTACGCAGCGCTTCAAGGCGGCGCAGGTCGAAGTCGTTCAGTTCGTCGGTGTAATCAGCGGTGATCGGCGCTGGCCATTCGCCAGTGTCAAAGCCGGTAGCGATAGCGCGCATCGATTTGCGGTACTCAAGCATGCCCAGTTCCAGCAGTTCGGCGGATGCCTCGATGATGGCGATCCAGTGGTAGTTCTCGTCTTTGTTGACGAAAATCCAGAAGAACTGGTCCAGTGCTGCGGTCTCGCAATACATGGCGGCGCTCAGGTGATAGTCACGGTCGATGATTTCCCGGTGCAGTTTGGCGCGAAGGCCTTCCTGCTTAACGTTCCACATGCTGATGGTTTTCAGGTCGGCACCAATGCGCACGCCGTCCAGGTCGATCTCAAGGTCTGGACGAACGCGGACTTCCAGACCGGTTTCATCGTCAAAGCCAAAATAGCTGACCTCAACGGCGCGACTTGGGTGCTGGAGCAGCATCCCGGCAGTTGGGTGCTGTAGCAGGGCTTTCTGAATGGCCAGTGCGGTGCTCAGTTGCTGGCGGGTGACCAGTACTTTCCCTTGCGGATTCTCGCGCCACGCATCCAGCAGTTCGTCGGCAAAGACAGCGTCTGGATTAACAGACTTCACGGCCTGAATCAGATCAGCTTTGGTACCGGACACTTTCAGCGGTCGCGGCTTCTGCGCTTCCTGCGCCACCAGGTCGGGATTGATGATTGCCAGTTGCTCGAGTAACGCATCACGGCTGCCGCTGGTTTTCACCTGAGCAGGCAGAGTGGCGTTGTATTCCTTGATGCAGGCTTTCATCGCCGCTGCGGTCTGTTTCTGGTCCGCTTCGATCCGCTGGTACTCTTCGGGCAGAGACATGTAGCTCTGGCCAGTTTCCTCGACGGACCCACCCAGTGGCACCTGAGCAGGCAGAGTGGTGTTGTATTCTTCCAGCAACGCTTTGATATCGTCGGCGCTCAATTGCGCTGGCAGGCTGGCGTTGTACTCATCGATAAACGCGCGGATTGTTGCCGTTGTGGTGAACGCGCCTTCCGGGATCATCGGTTCAACGCTGAACTCTTCATCGAGCTGCTCTGGCTGCAACGCAAGGCCGTGCACCAGGTTACCCATATCCAGAACAGGAGAACGTTCTTTGATAATGGTTTTCTCTACGTGGCGCGCATTGAAGTACATCAGGCTAACGCGGGCATCTTTCACCTGCGTGGAGCTGATACCGTTGGCGGCGTGGTAAACCTCGTTCGGCAGACCTTCATAACGACCTGGCTCGAAGTAAGCGGGGTACACAACAGCTAGTTCATCAGATTGTTCTTTTTGCTCGGTTTGATTCACTTTTTGGGTGTTTTGATGCACAGATTCATCATTCTGATGCGCATTTTCCGGTTTTTGTTTCACATCGGCTTGCTGGCCGGTATGTGACTCTTCACCAGTTTCCAGACTGCTTTCGCCTGACTGCACTTCAGTACCAGCCTGTTTTTCATCACTGACAGTTTCTTGAACCTGCACATTGCTGGTGGTCTCCGTAGCCTTTTTCGTGCCATGAGTTGCTGAGTTCTGCAGCAAAGCCGTAACGTCGAATATTCCGTTGCCGACATTTTTAACCAGTTCTTGTTCGACTTTCTGCTGTTGTGCCGCAGCTTCCTCTGCGCGGCGGCGTGCTCCTTCTTCACGCACGCGTTGCAGGTTCTCTTCGTGAGTGCAGAAGGGTTTGCGCGGAGACTCCTTACTTTCAAGTTGGTGAATTTCCTGAGTTGCTGCTTCAGCTTCATGCAACGGCAATAACTCAACCGCAGAGTTGAATTCAGCTGTCATGGTCTGGTTAACAAATTCCAGGTGAGCGACAGGGGTTAGATGAATATTTTCCGGCGCGATACGTACCAGGTTAAAAATAGCCGTGCGGTTAACGCCAAGAGCGCCAGGCTGATTGCGCAGAATGCTGCTCCATGATTTCCACGGTTCTTCTTTTTTGGTCACGATTTCTTTGGCGCGACGAAGAATGCTGCCCGGGATCTCGAAGTGGTTGAAGTCCATAGGCAGAAGGGCACAGGCAATCTCTAAATCGAGAGTGTCAAGGGTGTGGTGTGCATCAGGTCCACGGTCAGTGACATATCCACCATCGGCATTGGTGCCGGAATCAGTACGCTGTACGTTGTTGATACGGTTACCGGCGGCCCATTCGCGTGCCAGGATGCCGCGGTCAATGTAATCAGTTTTGAACCACACCGTCAGGAACTGGATAACTGTCGCCAGCTCCGGTTTTTTACCGTCGACAGGGAAGACTTTCTTAACGGCATTCACGACTTTATGAATATCGTGCTCAATGGCTTTTTTGAATGCTTCCACATTCTCAGCAGCCAGCAGCAGGTTCTGGACGTACGAGTCATCAGTGTCCATCTCAAGGCGAACAATCTCATTTTTCTGCCCGGCGTCGACGTGATAGAGATATTCACCATCACCGATGAACTGAGCCAGTACGCGCTGGCGGAATGGCAGGGTGGCAACAACGATCAGGTTCGGTTGCTCTGTCTGCTGAGATTGCTCTTCAGTACCGACTTCACCATCAACGACATTGTTATCTGTCTGGTGGTTTTCTTCCTGTGCCGCATCATCAGCTTTCAATTTCACATTCCAGGTGCGCTGGTCTTCGGCCAGTTCGTAACGATCACACCAGGTGAAATCAATCTCACCTTCTTCTGGCAGGTCATCAACAACCGGGAAATCAGTGCGAATCGGTTTGGCGTAGTCCTTGCCACGACCTGTTTCGATGCCTGCATCTTCCAGTGCGACATCCAGCATTAGGTTGGCGCGAGCCTCAGTTTTTGCAGTGAACCAGACCACTGCATCTTGCTTTCCGGATTTCTGAGTGGCTTTAACCACATTAAAGAATTCCATGTGAGATCCTCATTTTTGGGTGTTAGAATCCCCGGACCATTGATAGCGCCCATTGGGTGTCTTATTTGGTTTGCTATAAATTCCGGTGTAACTTTGGTCGGTGGCACCGGACGTAGATCCCGCCTTGCGCGGGGTGTACGTTAGCCTTCGTGAGCCATCTGGTCGTGCGAAGCGCAACGTCTGGAACAGTACTCTTTCTCTTTGCGCGCCAGCTGTGAGCCGTTGCGATAGAGAAGGGTGCTTTTGATTACTTCTTCCTGTTTAACCGGCTTGCTGCAGTAACCACATTTCTTGTCTTGCATGACACTCTCCGTTAATGGCTGAGGCCATTCCCCAGACCGTTCAGATAAACTTCAACCAGCAAATCCCTGGTGTAAGTCATCTCAACGCCGCGATGCAGATACAAACGACCACGAGCATTAGCTGATGCCGTCCAGGTTGAATCCTTGTGTTTGACGAGCATTCCAGGCTGAACTGCGCCGCGGTTTACCGTCTGTGTACCGTAGTGCTGATGAACCATGATGTTCTCCAGTTTTTCTGAGTGAACTTCGCTGGTGGTGCCGTGACGCTGATCTTCACGGTTGAGCGTTTTAACTCGGCAATTCACCACCGCGAAGCTCACTTCTGTGTTTGCCCTTGTCGCCAGGCTGGCGGAACGTTTGAACTTGATGCGCTTAGTGTTTCGCGATGAGGTAAGAATAACTATAGTTATCGATATTGTCCATAACTTAACTTATAAAAATGGGAATTGAGTTATATGTGCATAATAACAAAGGGAATTTAATTTTATAAAAATGGGGTATGGATAGCAGAAGTGGATTTATTGCTTTAGGATGGCGAAGGAGAAACCGGCCATGAGGCCGGTTATGTTATTGCTTCTTGCGGAAATTTTCGTCGTTTTTTACGTACTCAAAAGAATCAAGAACTAATCCCGATATCCTCAAAATATCCTCAGGATTATCCATGTAAATCCTTGAAGCATCGCAGGTTAATCCTGCTCTAGAGATTTCATTAATTGTTATGTCATTCAAATCTATAGGTAGTTGGATCGATGATTTCGATTTCTTATCATAGTAGCGAACTATCCAGCGGTTCGTTTTACCCTGGAAGAGAACACCGAAGTACGATGCAGTGTCTTTGTATTGAATGTCGTGCTCAAATCCAATGATTGATACGATTTTATCAAAGAGCTGCCTTTCGTTATGAGTAGTAACAATATTAGGATTATCTGGGTCTACAACATCCGCTTGTGCATCAGACTTTTCTTGTTCGTTCTCGTCATGAACTTCATCGTGCAAGGATTCTGTTGGGTTTTTTCCAGATAGCCCAGAAACTACCATGGCACTTACTGATAATTCTACTGCTTGTTTAACTAATGGTGTTATCGACTCAAGAAATCTTTGGTTCAATTGTCTTTCTACATTAGATCTGCTTGCTACATATCTAACAAATTCCTGGTCAACTTCTCGAAGGCTTGAACTTATTGTTTTAGTAAAAGCGGAAAGGTATACGCTTTCTTCTGCGAGGGTTCTTAAGGCTTCGGGCTTGAACTTGTCATGTCTAAATCTAAACAGTTGCTCAGCATCAGCGTCTGTAGCTTCATCCATTCTTATTTTTAAGAATGGAGTGGGGTCCATAATATTTTTCTCTTTTAGGTCAGTAAAAAATCTCCACTCAACTCCATTGGTTATGGCTGAGATTGTTACCTCTGGGGTTGAGTTAAAATATCTTGATAACTGCGGGCAGTGATTATCAATTTTTTCTTTATAGGCTTTGGCTTCAATGAACATGACTGGAATCCCTTGACAAAACAGGGCATAGTCAACCCGCTCATTAGCTTTCACCCCAGGAAAATCAGCACCATATTCAGCTTTTACTTTTTGTGGATCGTATGGACTAAAACCGAGAATATCCAAAAATGGTAAAATTAGTGCCTGCTTTGTTGTTTCTTCAGTAGTGCAATGCAGTCCAACGTTTTTAACATGATCACTATGAAGCTTTAACCTGTTTTTAAATGCATCCATTTGGGGTGTCCCATATCTGTGTTAATAGTCTAAAACTGACCACCAAAAAACCCTGCCTATAATTTCTATGTCTCCTAGATTTTTATCCTCAGATGGATACTCAGCACTGTTGTAACTGCGAATGCTGATCATCTCGGGTCCTGTGCGATAAAGCAGTTTAATTCTTTTCCACCCATCTTCGTTGATGGCATACATTTTCCCATCAACGATTTTTTTATCTTTTGTGTTTACAGCGACCGTAGTGCCATCAGGAATATTGGGTTCCATACTATTTCCTCTCGCAGGGAAACATAGAACACCTGAGCCATCAGTGTTAGCACCTACCTTGCGCAGAGTCGCTTTCGAAAACCTCAGTTTAAAACCGTTGTAATCCTCGTCAGAAACCTTGCCGTCACCACAAGCAAACTCTATATCTCTCAAAAAGGGGATCTCCACTTCATCTTCAGGAAGCGGTGTGTTTCTGTCCCATGAGTCAATTTTCCCCCACTCTTTCTCTGGTGGGATGTTGTCTTCATGACGCATCGGACCGCTTCCTGCGCTCAGCCATTCAGGTCTGACGCTTAGCGCACGCGAAAGCTCAACCATCTTACGGCTGCCATTTGTCTTTCCTGATGTCATTTTTTGAATCGCCGGTTGTGAGAGTCCAACACGTTCAGCTAGCTGCCCTTGGGACAGGCCTGCTGCGGTCATGGCGGCGATTAATCGTTCTGCGAAGGTTTTCATGTCGTCAATTTATAACCGTGGTTATAGAAAGTAAAATAACAAATATTATGGACTGCTGGCATAACTTATGTTATATTTTCATTGTTAATCACCATTCGAGGAATGATTTATGAATTTAGTTATTTACAAGGCACTGGAAATCGTGGGGAGTCAGCAAAGGCTTGCTGACGCCTGTGGAGTTTCTCAACCAGCCGTTCATAAGTGGTTGAACGGAGGATCTGTATCCCCAAAGCACGTTCTATCAATCGTCAAGGCTACTAATGGTGAGGTCAAAGCCCATGAAATCAGGCCTGACTTATCCGATTTATTTCCACATTAAGCCGTCTGACCGGCGGCGCTAACCTTCAGGGGGCTGCAAATGCAATCACTTACGTTTTACCAGGATACAGGAGTACCGCAACAAGCGGTGATAAATCGCGCTCAACCCTATAAGGGACCGTGTCACGAAGATATTCGAGATGCCGTTCGTTCATGGGCAGGTGTAGATGGTCAGGATGTCGTTTCTGCTCTGATCATCGAAGAGTACCAGGCGCAGGGTGGTGATGACATCACTTTCCCTGGCGATCTCTGCCGAAAGCGCCAGAAGCTGTTTCGCTTCCTGGACAACCACTTCAACAGCGAGCGTTACCGCGAGAACGTCCGCCAGCTGACACCGGCAATTCTCGCTGTCTTGCCGATTGTGTACCGCAGTCGCCTGCTGCCAGAAGACAACATCATGGCTCGCCTGGCACGTATGGAGAAGGAAACCAGCGAAGCGAAGATAGCTGTCGCGATGGATGCGCCGCGTCATCAGAAGCTGAAAGAGCTGAGCGAGGGGATCGTGGAGATGTACCGCGTTGACCCTGGGCTAACTGGCCCGCTGATGGAGATGGTGCAGATGATGCTGGGGGCTATATGACGGGCTCAAAAAAAGGTAAAGGTCGGACCGCGCCAACGGAACCGACCTTCGGTGTAATTCCAGGCAGAAATTACGAGGTCATTATGACAAACGCATGTACAAAACACCAGGCGAAAGGAGCATAGCTATGTCGAATGTTGCTTACGCCGATTTTGCGGCGCGTACCGCCGTCAGGAGCAACCGGATGGAGAACCAGAAGACCGGATTCATCCCGTTGTACCGGAGTGTACTGAAGAAGCCCTGGGCTAAAGATGTCTTCCTGCGCACGCTATGGGAGAACCTTCTGTTGGGCGCCGCCCGCCAGCCCTACACGGCAAACTTTAAAGGCCGGCAGTGGCCATTACAAACCGGACAACTGGTGACCACGTCGGCAGATCTCGGGTTGAAATTATGCGACCGAAATGGGGAGCCAACAAGCCGTCATGCAGTGGATCGAATGCTGTCTCTTTTCGTGAAAGAAGGGATGATTTCAACCGCTGGTGAGAAGAGAAAAGGCACTGTAATTACCATCACAAATTTCGCGCATTACGCTCAAAAAATGGACGGTTTACCCGCGCATAACGCCGCGCATAACAGCGAGCATAGCCCCGCGCATAGCGAACCCAGCAATGGCGAGGCTTCGGGAGTGGATGCCGAGCATAACCCCGAACATAAGGGCGCGCTTAAGCCCGAGAATCATGAACAAGAAGTAATATTAAATACTAACGTATTTAATGTACGTCAGAGAATTTCAAAAATTGTTCCTGATGCAGCTGTCCAGACTCCGAAAGGTGACAAGTGGGGGACATCTGACGATCTCCGTTGTGCAGAGTGGATGCTGGCGCTTCGCGACATCACCAAACCATCCCTGAAAAAACCGAATATGGCTGGCTGGGCGAATGATATACGCCTGATGCGCCAACTGGACGGACGCACCCACAAAGAGATTTGTGAGCTGTTCCGATGGGCCTGCAAAGACTCGTTCTGGTACAAAAATATTCTCTCCCCCGCAAAGCTCCGCGCCAAGTGGGACACGTTAACCCTTCACAGCGAAGACACTACCCGTAATCCACGCACAGATGTCAGCGCAAACAAATCCGAAACTGGCCCGCACTGGAACAGTCCTGAAGCATGGGAGAAATTTTTATGACCCCGGATCTTTATCGTGCAATTCAGAATCGCGACAGCGAAATGCTATCGCGCATGGCTGGAGATTCTTACGACGGACGCAAGGTTGTAAACGCTGACGCTGAAAAGCTGGTGGATATGCTTTTTGAAAACCTCATGCAGGTATTCCCGGCATCCACTCAGACGAACCTACGTACTGACGCTGATATTCGCGTTGCAAAGCAGCAATGGATCGCGGCTTTTGCTGAGTCAGGCATCACCTCCCGTGAGCAACTTTCCGCCGGGATGCAGAAAGCCCGATCCAGCCAGTCACCGTTCTGGCCGTCGCCGGGTCAGTTTATTTCGTGGTGTCGTGAGGGGAGTGGTGCGCTGGGGGTCAGTGTGGACGACATCATGAGTGAATACTGGCGCTGGCGGAAACTTGTTTTTCGCTATCCGACCAGTGAGCAGTTCCCATGGAAGGATAAAAACCCGCTGTATTACCACGTCTGCCTGGAGCTTCGCCGTCGTGGAACAGAAGGACAGTTCAGTGAGAAGGAACTTATCCGAGCCGCTGGTGACATCCTGCATGACTGGGAAAAGCGAGCACTGTCCGGTAAGCCGGTACCGCCAATCCGTCGTGCACTTGCAGCGCCGAAAGCAGCTACTGGCCCAACACCAGCAGAGATGCTGATGGCTCAGTACAAACAACGCAAAAACGCCGGTCTGGTCTAATGGGGCAAATCACTATGGCAAGCAAATCACTGTGGGCAATCGTTGATTTTCTTCGGACTAACCAGACCGTAACGCCGCGTCAGGTTCAGAACCTTCTGGGATGCGACTGCAAGAAAGCACACAACCTGCTGCTTCACCTGGTACGCAGAGCGGTAGTAATCCGCACTGGTGAGCCGCATCGCCCGGTCTATTCGCTGCAACCCGGCGGGGAGTTGAACATCAAGCAGCTCAAATCGAACATGAGCAAAAACATGGTCACATCAGTTTGCCGCACAAGTCCGGCTATGCAGCGTGTACTGGCGTTTTACGGGAGAGCATCAGCATGAAACCAGACGTTAAAAAAATTATCGCCGATATCAAGGCGACAAAAGGGAATCGGAAATATTGCAATGGCCTGGCTGGCACACTCCAGGATGATAATTATGCGTCATCGATTTGCAAATACGTTAAAACCGTAACGCCGGAAAGAATCGATCTCCTGATTGAATACACTGAAAACCTTGAAGCTGAAGTCACAGACATGGCAGTACAGCTCGCTAACGCCGAGAGCAAGTGCAGGGAGCTGGCGGCGGAGAATGCGGGGCTGAAAGATAGCGTTGAGCATGCTGCTGGGTGTATTCACGCCGCCGAGGTCGAGGGATTGATTGATGCTCTTGGGGAGAAAGATGGTGAGCGGCTGGCTGATTTGGTACATCGCCGTTTATGTCATGCCTACTTGCCGGTTGAAGCCCCGGCTACCGACGCTTTCCTGGCTGAAGTGCGGGCGCAGGGTGTGGAGAGAGTTGGCGAATACCTGAGGCAGTACGCTCAAGGTCTCCATGAAGAGGCCAGGCTGGTGCTGCAAGACGCTGGCGAGTTGTGCAACGGGTTCGCCGCCCAACTTCGCAAAGGAGCCGCGCTATGAGCGAATATTTAAAGCCTGGTGAGATTCGCTGTTGGTCGTGCAAGCAGTGGATGTCTAATAACGAGTTTCAGAATGCTGATGGCCATTGCGTTCATTGCGATGCGCCGATGGATGTCCTGGATGAGCCGTACGTTGATTATCAGGAGGCTGCCCAATGACAGCACTCAACAAACAAGCTCTGCGCCAATTAGCAGAGAAAGCCACCAGTGGAGAGTGGTGGTCTGATGTTGTCGAAACTGACGGCGAATACGGCGAGGGTGAAGACAGAGCGTCTGGATACCACTCATACGCGGTTTACGTCGGTAGCGAGTCATTGCTCGATATGACCAACTCTACAGTTGCATGCATTCACGAAGAGTGGGATCACGATTACCACATAGCTTGGGATGAGACAGCCAAACGCAACGCTGAATTCATCGCCGCTGCTAACCCAGCTACCGTGCTGGCGCTGCTGGATGAGCTGGAGAAAGAAAAAGGTTACGCCAGCACATACGAGGCTGAAAAGTGGCATTACCACGGATTAGCCGAATCGGAAGGCGAGCGTGCAGACAGAGCAGAAAAAGCACTGGAGGACACAGAGAAGCGCATAGCAGAGCATAACTTTGAAAATCGGTTACTGGCTAATGCTGATCGCGATATCAAAGCATTACGCCAGCGCATAGCAGAACTGGAGGTGAAACTTGAAATTGCCGACAAATTGCAGGATAGCGCGTTTCGTCATGGCCTTCAGCATGGGTTTAGCTACGGACAGACGAATGACCAGGCTGGATATGAGCAATGCCTGAAGTCGTATAGTGCAGGAGGTAAAAATAATGGCTAATTCGTTACTGGAAACCTGCAACAACTGGCAGATTCGACGTGCTGAGTTACTGGCTCACAACCCTGATATAGCGATGACGATTGACCAACTGGATTCTCTGATTGAGCGCACAGTGCGTTCAGCTATTGAGATTGCACATCGCGTCGATTGGGATTTTCGTGAAGCGGAGCGTGTAGCTAAAGAAGTTTCCGCCGCTGGCATTGGCGTGAAGGGGGAGTGAGATGACTGTAGCACTAAGAGATAAACGTCGCAGTGGGCAACGCATCCCCGGACTCGGAATGTCAAATGGGACATGGTTCGCTGTGCTGGATATTCCAGGTATGGAAAAACTTGTTAACCAGCAACATACCAATGACCCGCTCGATGTTACCCCAGCCAAAGCGAAAAAGATGGCTGACATCGTAGAAACATGGACACCACCTGAAGGATGGTCCGGCGATATGGCTGAAAAAATGAAGGGTTATATCGTCGAATTTCTTCGCGCTTGCAACGGATTCAGGAGCCACTAACCCATGACAACTAACCACCCGGCGAACGGTCCTGTATCACTCGATCGCCTGCACCAGATACGCGAAATACTCAGCAAAGCAGCAGCACAAAGCGACGGCGGTAATCTCGGCTACGCAATGGCTGATGCTGTGAAGGTGATTGATGGGGCTATTGCAGCGTTTGGTGCTGAGCCTGCACCAGTAGATATTGAAATGCTGGCCACTGTACTGAGAAACGCTCCGTTAGCGCCGTCAGATAGGCAGGGCAAGCCGAGAGCGCCGGTAGTGCCGGATGAAGATCCGCGAGATGCATTCGAGCGAACATTCAAAATGCCGAAGCATGTCACCCGCTGCGGTACCGGATATGCAGTAACGGCATATTCCGCATGGTTAGCCCATGATTTCGTTAGGATGTGGGAGGGCTGGAAGGCCTGCCGCGCCGCCATGCTTCAGGCTGGCAACTCTCCGGTGATTCAGGATGGTTGGCAGTTGGTTCCAAAAGAGCCAACGGAGGCTATGAATAAAGCAGGATGGGCAGCAATGAACGAACATGATGCAATTAACCCGACATACAGGGCTATGCTCGCGGCAGCACCGCAGCAGGACGTGAGGTTAGCATTGGAAATCGGCATGTCCCGTTACGCAGGTGCTATGCAAAAGCTCGTAGACTCTGGTGATTGATATAACCTGCCATACAAGCGATATGTGAATTCCCATATCGACAATATAACCCGCTACGGCGGGTTTTTTCTTGCATTGATTTTCCATTATCAACTGTACATAATGTCAGTGTCAGCCTGAACAACTGACGACTTGATGCGCCACGGAGAGAACCATGGCGCACGAACTACACCTCATTAAGCATCAATCAGGAATCCTGATCCCCGCGACGCCGGAGACCAGCGATGTTCTGCAATCAAAAATCAAACTCGGCGCCGTACTGGTAGCCGAATTTCGTCAGGTGAGGAATCCCGCATTCCATCGCCGTTTCTTTGCGCTCCTGAATCTCGGGTTTGAATACTGGGAACCTACTGGCGGGGCGATCTCCTCCAACGAACGCAAGCTGGTAACCGGGTACGCTAAATTCCTTGCCTCATTCGCGGGAAGCGAAGCCGCACTCCTGGATGCTGCTGAGCAATATCTTGACCGTATCGCAGATAAGCGTGCCGGTAGTATCAGCATCTGCAAATCCTATGACGCATACCGTGCATGGGTGATCATCGAGTCTGGCCACTACGACGCCATACAGCTTCCCGACGGCACCCTTCGCAAACACCCCCGCAGTATCGCCTTCGCCAACATGGACGAAACCGAGTTCCAGCAGCTGTACAAAGCCGCGCTCGATGTTCTGTGGCGCTGGGTATTGTCCCGGGCATTTAAAGACCAGCGTGAAGCGGAAAATGCCGCATCGCAGCTTATGAGCTTTGCGGGGTGATGGCGATGAAATTTTCATGGTTTCACCATCACGAATGCACCACCGAGCGGGCCGACGAGCTGGTGGCCAGTTACCGCCGTCGTGGCGCCACGGTAGAACGTAGCCTGAATCGCGACAACATCACCTGGACTGTCAGCGCAAAATTACCTGAATGCGAGCATCCGGCGCGTACACCAAGAACCTTTCGGCAAAAGGTCTGGGGGTGAGCATGGCTAAATCAGCGAAATGCCTGTTCTGCGGTAAACATGCAACCCTGCTATGCGACGGGATCATTGGCTGGGATGCTGATGAGGACGAAAACCACCACCTCAGCAATGCGCGGGGAATTTTTACGTGCGACGCGCCGTTGTGTGCTGAGTGCGGAACATGGCACGGCAATATCTTTTTCTCAGGTAGAGCGGGTGGCATGGAGACCCGTGATTATTGTCCGCTGTGTCAGGCGCTGAATGTTAATGGCGATGTTATTCGGGAAGACAAAAACCGGAAATACAAAGCCATTCGCGAACCAGTCCTGCAGGAAGAGCAAGCCGCCATCATCCGGCAAGCCCACTGGAATAGCTATCTAAACGCGCATCGCAGAGAGTTAAACGCCATTCAGGGAGGTGGACAACAATGCCTGCCATTCTGAAAAAGTTACCTCGCCGCAAGTGTTCAGTATGTAAAAAATGGTTCCATCCAACTCGCGATGGTCAGTTCGTATGTTCGTTTGACTGTGCCTGCCGTTACGGAAAAGTAGCGAATGATACCGCGAAGGCCGAAGCACAGCGGGAAAAGAAGAGGGTAGAGAAGGTTGAACGTAAGCGTCAGGCTGAGCGTCGGCAAGCGGTTAAGCCCCTTAGTTATTTTATCCGACAGGCACAGCAGGCATTCAATGAGTTTATCCGGTACCGGGATCGCCATTTGCCATGCATCAGCTGCGGTCGCCACCACGACGGACAATATCACGCAGGACACTTCCGCACGACTGGTGCCAATCCAGAACTGCGCTTTGATGAAGATAATTGTCACCGCCAGTGCGCCCCCTGTAATAACCACCTGTCAGGCAACCTTATATCCTATCGTCCCGCGCTGATCGCCAAAATAGGCCAGGTTCGCTTTGATGCACTAATGGGGCCACATGAATTACCAAAATGGAAACGCGACGATTACATCCGGATCCGCGATGAGTACCGCGCAAAACTCAAGGAACTGAAAAAGCAGGGGGAAGAATGACATTTGAAACCTACTTTGCCGATCACCTCCGCGTTCGCTGGCAAAGATTGCGCTTATACCATTTCCCGGGTTCTGTGCTGACGGACTACCGAATATTGAAGAATTACGTGAAAACTTATGCTGGAGATGCGCTATGAACCTCGAAAACACAGTGAAATACCACTTTGCAAAATCCACCCTGATTAGC
The DNA here is from genome assembly GCF_041320245.1 of Citrobacter meridianamericanus. Taxonomy (NCBI): domain Bacteria; kingdom Pseudomonadati; phylum Pseudomonadota; class Gammaproteobacteria; order Enterobacterales; family Enterobacteriaceae; genus Citrobacter; species Citrobacter meridianamericanus. The sequence continues at coordinate 2,282,032 of NZ_CP101036.1, forward strand.
GATTCTCCGCGTGCTACCGCCTGTGATTCACTGACTGGCACCGACATTATGGCGGCAATGGGCATGACTCAGGAACGCGCTGCCATGGGGTACAGTGCTTTCCTCGGTAAGATGGGCATAAGTAATAACGACCGGGATCGGGCGATCGTACTGCTGGCTGAGTACGCGATGACCAAATGTGACAAGGTTGCAGCACTGCGTAAGTTGGATTTCGGGGTTAAGCCTCAGGTGATGCACCAGTTGGCCACCTTCGCATTTGAGGATTATTCCCGCAGCGCAGCCAGTGTAAAACGGTGCGATTGCTGCGACGGTGAGGGCTTTATTGATGCTGAGGTATTCAGTATGAAAACCAATACGCCGGCACATGCAAAAGAAATTATTAAGGCATCAAAAGCGTTTGGTTTGAAGGTGATACCTTCGCAGCACCAAAACAGGCGTGAGGTAAAAGAGATAACGCGTGTTCTCTGTCCTCAGTGCAAAGGGAAAAAAGCCATCAGTTGCGCATGTAGTGATTGCCGTGGCCGCGGGAAAGCGGTGAATCAGAAGGAAACGAAGCAGCAAGGCGTTCCAGTATTCAGCACCTGCAAGCGCTGTGGCGGTCGCGGATATGAGCGCATCCCGTCAACTGAGGCCCACGCAGCTGTTTGCCAGATTACGGATGTAATCAGCCTGGATACGTGGAAGAAGTCCGTTAAACCGTTCTATGATCAACTGATTACGAAATTCGATATTGAAGAGGCATGGGCAGAAAACCAACTGAAACAAATAACACGATAACGGCTATGGAAGTTAATTCCAGCTATTTACTTTTCCCGAATCTGTGTTAATTTTATCCCAACGATGGGTTAATGCCTTCGTTTCAAGCCCTGCGGATAACACCGTGGGGCTTTTGCGTTTCTGGAGGGTAAGAAAATGCACGGGTAGAACGGACAGACCGCAGTCGAAAGGCAATGCAGCAGTCATGATGCTGCCCCGAGTCGCGTAATGGCGAGCCTGTGTAGTGATGGGTAAGGGTTCATAGATCAAAATAAGCTCCGGTAAAGCAGCGTGAATGCCAGATGCGCACCGGTTATCAGCGGCGATGACGCGACAGCACCTCAAGGGCATGAGCGTGGCCACTCCGGGAAGTGGTAAAGAATTTATAGCCTCGCTTATGCGGGGCTTTTTGCATTTAAATACTCAATTCTGAAAAGTGCTGACCAGATATTGCCCCGGTCACCGGATGATTTTATCTTTTGACTCGTGGTGAATCCCCCTAAGCGGCGGGGCGTCCAGTCAAACTTTTTTGCCCAGGTTTGTTGCGCGGAACTAGTCGGCTGGGGCTGTTCCACCGGGAGGCACCCGGCACCACGACGCGTTTATCCTTGATGATATTGTTATTTTTCATGCCTGTTCGTCCGAGCAGGCTTTTTTTTTGTGTTATAGGTATGCGGGGCGTTTGTGGTGCTAATGACTAACTTTATGTCCAAAAAGAAAACCTGATAACTACTCCTGCCAGAAATATTGCTATTGCGGCGAGAAAGGCGTTTTTAGTTCTCTCTCTTTTAGCTGCCTTCACAAACGGGTTTACGGTTTGACAGTGCGGGCATATCAGGGCGTCTGGGATGATCAGGTTCCCACAGGATGGGCATGGTCTGGTAATCATTGATACTGGCTGTATTAAAAGAACTTACCCGCATTTAACCACACTTATTCAGCAGTTTTAATAAACACTCTGATATTTCAGACATTCTCATCAATTTCAGGCTCACGGGAATCACTCACTACGTGCTTTGTTGATAAATCCAGCCCGTGAAGCCTGACCCTTTCATCACACACAGCGCCATCCGAAGAATCGGAGGTGAGGCTATGACCAGAATGAGCACCATTTACAGCAGACTTTCATATGGATCAGGAACCACGCTTGCCGGCTGCGGTGTATCAGCGAAGGCTTATGCCGAAACAGCCAAAACAGCAAAAGAGGTGTCCTGGATGTTGGCCGACAGAATTGCAGGGTTAAGCCTGAGCGACTGGGCAATTATTGTCGGTATCGCATGCACAGTTATTACCTGTGCAGTGAACTGGTATTTCCGCTGGAAAGAACGGGAGGACCGTCGCAATGGCTATGCCACAAAAGCTGAAGAATAAACTGAGCGCAGCGGTCATAGGTTTGATTCTTGCCGGGGCATCCGCGCCTGTGATTCTCGATCAGTTTCTGGATGAGAAAGAGGGTAACAGCCTGACCGCATACAGGGATGGTTCCGGTATTTGGACAATTTGCCGTGGTGCCACGAGGGTTGATAGTAAGCCAGTAGTTCAGGGCATGAAGCTGTCTGCTGAGAAATGCGCCCAGGTAAACGCCATTGAGCGCGATAAGGCGCTGGCGTGGGTTGAGCAAAATATCAAAGTGCCGCTGACTGAACCGCAGAAAGCAGGCATTGCGTCATTTTGTCCCTACAATATCGGCCCCGGAAAATGTTTCCCTTCCACGTTCTATAAGCGGATTAATGCTGGCGACCGTAAAGGCGCCTGTGAAGCGATCCGCTGGTGGATTAAAGACGGTGGCCGCGATTGTCGTCTGACCAAAGGTCAGAAGAATGGTTGCTATGGGCAGGTTGAACGACGAGACCAGGAAAGCGCGTTGACGTGCTGGGGGATAGACCAGTGAGCCTGCGCTATCAGTTCATTGTTATTTCGTTGCTGGTGGCCGTCGCATTCATCGCCGGTAGCGTATGGAGCAGCCGCGGTTGGGAAAAGAAGTGGGCAGAGCGTGACAGCGTGGAATCATCGCAAACCGCGAACGCGCAGACCGCCGCCCGCATGATTGAACAAGGGCGTATTATTGCCCGTGATGAGGCTGTAAAAGATGCACAGGCACAAGCCGCAAAATCTGCTGCCATTGCTGCTGGTCTGTCTGCCACTGTTAGCCAGCTGCGCACCGAAGCAACAAAGCTTGCCACCCGACTGGACGCCGCAAAGCACACCGCAGATCTTGCCGCTGCCGTCCGAAGCAAAACAACCGACGCCACCGCCGGTATGCTTGCCGACATGCTCGGAGATATTGCAGAAGAAGCTAAACGTTATGCTGGAATCGCTGACGAACGCTACAACGCTGGAATGACGTGTGAGCGTGTTTACGACTCGGTGAGAGAGTCAAATAACAATCCTATAGCCTCGCAATAGCGGGGCTTTTTAACAACTGAGGAATGAGCATGACAGTAGTTCTTACAGCTAAGCAGATTGAAGACCTTGCAGCCTTCGCGAAAGAAGATGGTCAGCCACAATACACCATCACCACTGGCACGATCCCGGAATTCGAAGCGGATGATGGCGAGATTATCCCTGAATACACAGGGCTGATCGCTTACTCAGAGTCACTTGAGCACGGTGTGTTGCAACTCGACGACTAGTGGCATTATCGCAGGCACTCAGTGAATGCCTGCGATAATGCTTTAACCGTTTAAATTGTAAGTGTATTGTTGTTGCTCCATAACAAAGGGGATTATCGTGAAGCACATGCAATATACGGTTTTAATCACATTTGACTTAAATTACGCTCAATCAGATGATTATCGTTTGGTGAATAGATATCTTTCTGATGAAGGGTTTGAGCAGCTATCTCATAAAGGCAACAAACTTCCGAGTAATACTTATCTCGGAACAGAAACCGAAATGATAGGGGTTTATGAAACTGAATCTGATGGCGCCGAACGTGTTAAATCTCGAGTTTATACAAATTTAAAAAGAACAATGACAACAAGTGGTATCGCATCAGTTGTTTTCGTAATGGTTGCCCCAAAAGACAAAACCCGCTACTCATGCTCTCAACCTAAGAATTTCTAAATTCGATCTTGGTTTGAAGTATAGCCACCAACAGCTGCTGGTGGCTTTTTTATTGGGCCTCATTCAGGAGTAACCAATGCCAGCGTTAATTCCTCGGGCATGCCGCAAGCGCGGTTGTCCAGGTACTACCACTGATCGCTCTGGTTATTGTGATCAGCACCGCAACGAAGGATGGGAACAGCACCAGCAGGGCAAGAGTCGCCATGAGCGTGGCTACGGCAGTAAGTGGGATATCAAGCGTGCTCGTATCCTGAAGCGTGACAATCATCTGTGCCAGAACTGCCTGCGTACTGGTCGCGCTGTTGCGGCCACAACCGTTGACCATATCAAGGCTAAGGCACATGGGGGTACCGATGATGATTCGAATCTTGAAAGCCTGTGCTGGCCCTGCCACCGCTCGAAAACAGGGCGCGAGCGCTTCAAATGATAGTAATTATCATCAACGGGTGTGGAGGGGAGGGGGAGGTCAAATCCCTGTGGGCAAAGGCCCAAAGGACCGCCGCCTAGCCTTTCTTCACATCGCCGCAGGTTAGAAAACTTTTTTTGGGGTCCCCCAGCCGATGATTAATAGGAGTTTTCGATTATGTCAGGACCGCCGAAAACCCCTACCCATCTGCGTTTGGTGAGGGGTAACCCATCCAAACGACCAATCAACAAAAACGAGCCACAGCCACCTAAAGGGGTCCCCCCAGTTCCCAAGCATTTCGACAAGCAAGGGAAGTACTGGTTTAAGCGGATGGCCGAAGAACTTGATGCCATTGGCGTCATATCTCAGCTGGATGCCAGGGCTCTGGAGTTGCTGGTAGAGGCATATACGGAATACCGCCATCATTGTGAAACGCTGGATCGGGAAGGTTATACCTATGCGGTATACAGCGATGATGATGCTGATGAAGGGAAAGAACGAGAAATACGCATGATCAAGCCGCATCCGGCAGCCATGATGAAAGCTGATGCCTGGAAGCGACTTCGCGCGATGTTAGCAGAGTTTGGTATGACTCCTTCCAGCAGGTCTAAGGTCAGTAAAGACAAACCAGACGATGATGATCTGTTAAGTCAATTTCTTAATTCGAGGGACTGATGGCAAAAGTTAATGATGGCATACGTTACGCCGAACGCGTCGTTGCCGGGGAGGTTATTGCCTGTGAATTTGTCCGTCTTTCCTGTCAGCGATTTCTGGATGATCTGAAGCATGGTGAAGAACGTGACATCTATTTCAGCGAGCCCCGCGCACAGCACATCCTCAATTTCTATAAATTCGTGCCTCATGTTAAAGGAGCACTGGCAGGCCAGCCGATTGAGCTGATGGACTGGCATGTTTTCATTCTGATCAACATCTTCGGTTTTGTTATCCCACTGGTAAATGAAGAAACAGGCGAAGTCGTGCTGCGTAATGATGGCAGCGGCCGTCCTGTGATGGTCCGCAGGTTTCGCACGGCATATAACGAGGTAGCCCGTAAAAACGCCAAATCGACATTATCCTCTGGCGTTGGTCTCTATATGGCTGGCGCCGATGGTGAGGGCGGAGCAGAGGTTTATTCCGCAGCGACAACGCGGGATCAGGCTCGCATCGTTTTTGAAGATGCGAAAAACATGGTTAAAAAAGCGAAACCCACACTGGGGCGACTGTTTGAATTCAATAAACTGGCGATTTACCAGGAGCAGACAGCATCCAAGTTTGAACCGCTTTCTTCTGATGCCAACAATCTGGATGGTCTCAACATCCATTGCGGCATCGTAGACGAACTTCATGCGCATAAAACCCGTGATGTCTGGGACGTTCTGGAGACTGCAACCGGCGCACGATTGCAGTCTCTTCTGTTTGGCATAACGACTGCCGGGTTTAACAAAGAAGGGATTTGTTACGAGCTGCGCGATTATGCCATTAAGGTGCTGCGTGGCTATAACAGCGAAGTGGAAGGCGCGGTTAAGGATGATACCTTTTTCGCCATTATCTTCACGCTGGATAAGGATGATGACCCGTTTGATGAAACGGTCTGGCAAAAGGCTAACCCCGGACTCGGTATCTGTAAGCGCTGGGATGACCTTCGCCGTCTGGCTAAGAAGGCCAAAGAACAGGTTTCCGCCAGGGTTAACTTTTTCACCAAACACATGAATATCTGGGTGACCGCTGAGTCAGCCTGGATGGACATGATTAAGTGGGAAAACTGCGAGTTTATCGCCCCCCGTCATGAGCTGAGAACTTACCCGATGTGGGCTGGCGTGGATCTGGCCCACAAGATTGATATTTGCGCTGCGGTAAAACTCTGGCGGGCAGATAACGGCCATGCGCACGCAGACTTTAAATTCTGGTTACCAGAAGGGCGACTGGAAAAATGTTCCGCTCAAATGGCGCAGATGTATCGCAAGTGGGCTGAGCTTGGGAAGCTGGAACTGACCGATGGTGATGTTATCGATCATGCGCAGATTAAAGCAGATTTTCTGGAATGGATTAGTGGCGAAAACCTGAAGGAAACTGGGTTCGACCCCTGGAGCGCAACGCAGTTTAGCCTGGCTCTGGCAGAAGAGGGTGTACCGCTGGTGGAGGTTCCGCAGACGGTCAGAAACTTTTCTGAGTCAATGAAAGAGGTGGAGTCTCTGGTTTATGGCGGGCGTTTTCATCACAGCAATCATCCGGTTATGAACTGGATGATGTCTAACGTCACCGTCAGGCCTGACAAAAACGACAATATCTTTCCGAACAAATCCACGCCAGAAGCGAAAATAGACGGGCCTGCCGCCTTGTTTACCGCAATGAGCCGCATGCTTGTAAACGGCGGCGAACAACAGGACAGCCTCTCTGACCATCTGGAAAGTTACGGCGTCCGTTCATTATAAAGAGGCAGTTATGATCCTGATGATTCTCGCCCCACTGATCGGGGTGATGGGCGCTATTTTGCTTTCGTTTGGTGTATGGATGATTTATCCGCCTGGAGGCTTAATCAGTGCGGGTATGCTTTGCCTTATCTGGTCATGGCTGGTTTCCCGCACGCTTTCGCTGGCCGGGAAAACATTGCGAGGAGGGACTGACTGATGTTTTTCCCCGGAATGTTCAAAAAAAGTGACGCCCCTGTCACAACTCCGGCAGAACTCGCTGAAGCAGTGGGAATGACTTACGACACCTATACAGGGAAAAGGGTAAGCAGCCAGAAAGCCATGCGGCTTACAGCAGTTTTCGGTTGTATCAGGGTTCTTGCTGAGTCGATGGGCATGCTGCCCTGTAACCTGTACAAGATAACCGGAAACAGTAAACAAAAAGCGACTTCCGAAAGGCTGCATAAATTACTGACGATGAAGCCAAATGATTACATGACCCCTCAGGAGTTCTGGGAACTGGTCATTGTCTGTCTTTGTCTTCGCGGTAATTTTTACGCCTACAAAGTTAAAGTGCTTGGCGAGGTGGTGGAGCTTCTTCCCATTGACCCTGGGTGTGTTGAACCAAAGCTTAACAGCCAGTGGCAACCGGTTTACCAGGTAACATTCCCCGATGGCTCAACAGACGTGCTTGGGCAGGATGATATCTGGCATGTCAGAACGCTTACCTTTGACGGGCTGGTGGGGCTGAACCCTATAGCCTATGCAAGAGAAGCAATATCTCTGGGAATGGCAACTGAGGAACATGGGGCGCGGTTGTTCTCAAATGGCGCGGTTACCTCCGGCGTACTCCGCACTGAGCAAACGCTCACTGACGCTGCTTACGCAAGGCTGAAAAAGGATTTTGAGGATCGTCACCTCGGGCTGAGCAACGCGCACCGACCAATGATTCTCGAAATGGGACTGGACTGGAAGTCGATGGCGCTCAATGCGGAAGACAGTCAGTTCCTTGAGACCAGGAAATTTCAGCTGGAGGAAATATGCCGCCTGTTCCGGGTGCCGATGCACATGGTGCAGAACACTGACCGCTCGACGTTTAACAATATTGAAAACCTCGGCATGGGGTTTATCAATTATTCACTCGTTCCGTATATGACCCGCATTGAGCAGCGAATCAACATCGGGCTGGTGAAGGAATCAAAGCAGGGTGTGTACTACGCAAAATTCAATGCCGGCGCATTGCTGCGCGGGGACATGAAGTCGCGATTTGAGGCGTATTCAACAGGCATTAACTGGGGTATTTACTCACCAAATGACTGCCGGGAACTTGAAGAACTTAACCCACGCGCAGGCGGAGATATTTACCTTACGCCAATGAACATGACGACGAAGCCGTCAGACAGCAGCAAGAAAAAAACAACCGAGGAACAACATAATGCCGATGACTAAACAGCGGCTGGATATTCCGCTACAGCTAAAGTCTGTCAGCGACAGCGGGGAGTTTGAAGGCTATGGCTCTGTTTTTGGCGTAAAGGACAGCTACGATGATGTTGTTGTGCCAGGCGCTTTTTCGGCCTCCCTTCAGGCATGGAAAGAAAAGAATGCTCTCCCTGCATTACTCTGGCAGCACCGTATGGATGAACCCATCGGTATTTACACTGAGATGAAAGAGGATGAGGTTGGCCTTTATGTTAAAGGCCGGTTACTCATTGATGACGACCCCCTTTCGAAACGCGCACACGCCCACATGAAGGCCGGTTCTTTAACCGGCCTTTCTATTGGCTACATGCTGAAAGACTGGGAGTACGACCGTGTTAAGGGCGTGTTCCTTCTCAAAGAGATCGACCTGTGGGAAGTCAGTCTCGTCACGTTTCCGTCGAACGATGAAGCGCGTGTAAGTGATGTCAAAAGCGCATTTTCCCGCGGAGAAATCCCTTCTCAAAAAAGTATTGAACGAGTCCTGCGCGATGTTGGGCTCTCACGCACCCAGGCTAAAGCATTCATGGCCGGGGGTTATAGCTCACTTTCACAGCGTGATGTTGATGAAGTGAGTACCGCACTGGATGCACTGAAAAACATCAAATTTTAATCAGGAGTTAATTATGTCAGTTGACGTTAAAGACGTAGAGCAGGTCGCGCAGGAACTGCAGGCGAAGTTTGATGCGTTCAAAGAAAAGAACGATAAGCGCCTGGAAGCAGTTGAACAGGAAAAGGGCAAGCTGGCGGGGGAGGTTGAAACCTTAAACGGCAAGTTGTCTGAACTGGATGAGCTTAAATCTGCGCTGGAAGAGGAACTGAAGCAGGTTAAACGTCCAGCCGGTGGTCCTCAGAGCAAAGCCGCAAGCGAACATAAAACCGCTTTCATTGGCTTTATGCGCAAGGGTAAAGATGACGGGCTGCGCGAACTTGAACGCAAAGCTCTGCAGGTCGGTGTGGATGAAGATGGTGGCTATGCCGTGCCGGAAGAGCTGGATCGCACGATCCTTAATCTTCTGAAAGATGAAGTGGTGATGCGCCAGGAGGCGACAACCATCACAGTCGGCGGCGCTAACTATAAAAAACTGGTTAATCTCGGCGGTACGGCTTCCGGCTGGGTTGGTGAAACTGATTCCCGCCCGGAAACCGATGCGTCTAAACTCGGTCAGATTGAGCCGTTCATGGGAGAAATTTACGGTAACCCGCAGGCGACTCAAACCATGCTGGATGATGCCTTTTTCAACGTCGAAGACTGGATCAACAGCGAACTGGCAATTGAGTTTGCAGAGCAGGAAGAAATCGCCTTTACCAGCGGTAACGGGACGAAGAAGCCGAAAGGTTTTCTGGCATACGCTTCCACGCTTGATCCGGACAAGACTCGTGCATTTGGTACTCTCCAGCACATTCTCTCTGGCGCTGCGGCAGGCGTAACGGCTGATGCGATCATCAAACTGGTCTACACGCTGCGTAAAGTGCATCGTAATGGCGCTAAGTTTATGATGAACAACAACAGTCTGTTTGCTATCCGAATCCTGAAAGATTCAGAAGGCAACTACCTGTGGCGTCCTGGTCTGGAACTGGGACAGCCTTCCTCTCTGGCCGGGTACGGTGTGGCAGAGAACGAACAGATGCCGGATATCGCGGCTGATGCTAAAGCAATTGCATTTGGCAATTTCAGGCGTGGTTACACCATTGTTGACCGTATCGGTACTCGCATTCTTCGTGACCCCTATACCAAAAAACCGTTCGTTGGTTTCTACACCACCAAACGCACCGGGGGGATGCTGGTGGATTCTCAGGCCATTAAACTTCTGCAGATCGGCACTGGCGCTTAATTCTCTGGGGCTTCGGCCCCAATTTTTAGAGGTGATTTATGCCTGAATTATTGCGTGAACTTAAGTGGTCCCCAGATGGTTGTATTGTTGAATCCATTCCCGCTGGGGTGTATTCGGACGGTGAGTTACCTGCCCGCGCTGAGGAAATTGCTGCCGAACTTGGCATTATCCAATTTGGTGGTAGCGATGATCATTTTCCTGCAGGGTCAGAGCCAGCGAAAACAAAACGTGGGAAAACCCAATGAAGCCATCCATACAAGAGCTTCGCTACCAATGCCGCATCGACAGTGATGACGATGCAGAAGATGTGATGCTGACGCTTTACCTTAATGCCTCTCTGAAACATGCCGAAAAAATCGTTAATCGCCATCTTTATGATGACGCCGTTCCTGAAGATGACCCGGATGGACTGGTCATTGATGATGATGTCAAATTGGCCCTGATGTTGCTGGTGTCGCACTGGTATGAGAACAGGGAACCCGTAAGCCATGACAGCGTTAATACTATTCCATTCGGTGTTGATGCGATTCTCAAACAACACCGCAAAAGACCGGGAATGTAGGAGGGATTATGCAGGCAGGTCGATTACGCCATCGCGTTACTATCCTGAACTATGTTGCTGTGCGTGATACAACGGGGCAACTGATTGAAGAGTGGCAGGAGGGAAAGACCATATGGGCGGAAGTGTTGGGTATCAGTGGCAGGGAGCAGTTGCAATCGGGTGCGGAAACGGCGCAGGCAACGATCCGGGTGTGGGTCCGTTTCCGGCGTGATGTGACTGCTGCATCAAGATTAAAGGTGCTGACAGGGCCATTCAAAGGCGCGGTACTGAATATCATTGGTCCTCCCATACCCGACAGTAAAGCCACCAGGCTGGAAATACTCTGTAAAAATGGAGCGGAAAAATGATTGATATCAGTCTGGATTTTTCTGGTCTTGAAGCGATTTCCCGCGATCTGGAGTTACTGAGCAGAGCCGAAAACAACAAAGTCCTGCGTGATGCCACGCGAGCTGGTGCTGAGGTTCTGAAAGACGAGGTGATAGCAAGAGCGCCTGAACGAACCGGCAAGCTGAAGAAAAACGTTGTGGTGCTGACGCAGCGATCACGTAAACGCGGTGATATTTCATCCGGTGTTCATATTCGTGGTCGAAACATGCGAACGGGTAACAGCGATAATTCAATGAAAGCCTCCGATCGACGTAACGCGTTTTACTGGCGATTTGTCGAAATGGGTACAGTGAATATGCCCCCACATCCTTTTGTCCGTCCTGCGTTTGATACCCGCGAAGAACTGGCGGCGCAGGTTGCTATGAAACGCATGAACCAGGCCATTGACGAGGTGCTGAGTAAATGACGGAAGGTGACCTTTATCTTTTGCTGAGGCCGCTGGCCGGAGGGCAGGTTTATCCCTATGTTGCCCCGCTTGGCAGTGATGGTCAGCCCTCGATATCGCCACCCTGGGTGATTTTTTCACTTATTTCTGATGTGACCGCTGATGTTCTTTGTGGGCAGGCCGAATCAGGGATATCGGTCCAGGTGGATGTTTACTCACTGACTCTCAAAGAGGCGCGGAATCTTCGTGATATGGCGCTTCAGGTGGTTAAGCCACTCAATCCCACCAATATAAGCAAAACCCCTGGTTATGAACCAGAGAACCGGCATTACCGGGCGACGCTGGAATTTCAGGTCACTGTCTGACAAATCCATTAACTCACAGACCCGCTACGGCGGGTTTTCTATTTTCAGGAGACAAATATGTCCTCACTGTATGAAAAATCGCAGGGTACTAAAATTCAGATCACCTCTGCGCCAGCGACACTGGATACGATTGGCGCCGCAACCTGGCTGGATTTGCACTGTACTATCAAAGAAGTCCAGTTTACTGGCGGTCAGAAGCAGGACATTGATGTCACCACGCTGTGTTCCACCGAGCAGGAAAACATCAACGGCCTGGGTGCTCAGTCAGAAATCTCTATGTCCGGTAACTTCTATGTTAACCCGGCACAGGATGCGCTGCGTGAAGCTTACGATAACGACACCACGTATGGTTTTCGGATTGTCTTCCCGTCTGGTATTGGCTTCCAGTTCCTGTCTGAAGTTCGTCAGCACACCTGGTCTTCCGGAACAAACAGCGTAGTGGCCGCAACGTTCTCGCTACGTCTGAAAGGTAAGCCGACGAAAATTGATAACGCGCTGCGCCTGATAACCGATCTGCCTGACACCAAATCCGTTACCTCTGGTGCGTCCTTGTCACTGACGGTCGTAGCTGCCGGGGGAACAGCACCTTATTCCTATGTCTGGAAGAAGGGCGGCAGCGTGGTTAGTGGACAGACGACGGCAACATTCAACAAGGCAAACACTGCTTCAGGTGATGCCGGTGATTACGTTTGTGAAGTTACCGACACCTCCACACCTGCTGGAAAAGTTACTTCAGCAACCTGCGTCGTAACGGTAGCGTAATTCATCTTCTTTTATCAGGGATAAAAAATGGCTAAGAGTCTTAAAGAACTTGCGCTGGCTAAAATGTCAGGCTTTCGTCATAAAATCATTACGGTCCCTGAATGGGGCGGTGTAAAGGTTGTTCTGCGGGAACCTTCTGGCGAAGGGTGGCTACGCTGGCAGGAAATTGCAAAATCTGGCGCTGATGAAGAAGGCGAGGTGTCTGTATCAGAAAAAGCACACCGTAATCTTTGTGCTGACGTGGTGCTGTTCATTGATATCCTTTGCGATACCAACAAGCAACCGGTATTCAGCGTCGATGAAGAAGAGCAGGTACGTGAAATTTACGGCCCCGTTCACTCACGTCTGCTCAAACAGGCGCTTGACCTGATCAACAACGCGGACGAAGCGCGGGAAAAGTCTCAACCCCCGGCGTAAAGTTTCTGATGTCGCTTGCGCTCCGGATGGGGCGCACGCTCTCAGAGCTTCGGCAGAATATGACGGCAAGCGAGCTTCTGATGTGGATTGAGTACGACAGGCAAAGTCCGGTTGGCGATATTCGTGGTGACATTCAGGCCGCCCAGCTCGTCTCTGCCATCTACGGCTCGCAGGGGGCAAAAGTACCGCTGGACGATGCGATCCTGCGCTGGGGTGGTGATGAGCAATCAGAACCGAAGGACCCGTTTGCAGGACTTGAGGCTGCACTTACAGCTGCAACTCAGTGACAAATGAACTACAAAATAATAGGATTATTTTTTTTAATGATTTGGTGAAGGCAATGAAAAAACTAGTCTTATTTGTATTATTTTTTGGTTTCAGTTGTGTTTCAAATGCAACTCAAACACTGGCTCCATTAGAACCAAATGAGTTGCAAAGCTATACGTCTACGATTTGCTCTGATCATGCAAATCCTGAATTGTGTAAAAAGGCTTTTTTTAAATTCATGGGCTATATAAAAACAAACGATGATTACTACTATTTCTGTCAAAAGCAAAAAGAGGCAGGGATGACGATTAATAAAGATTCATGCAATAAATCGGAAGCTCTGAGAGAATTTTTAGACAAGCCATGAGGTTTATATCACAACAAAAAGCCCGTTGATGGGCTTTTTTTTCGCCTGGAGAAAATTGATGGCAACATTACGTGAGTTAATAATCAAAATTTCCGCTAACTCGCAGTCATTCCAGTCGGAAATTTCCCGCGCCTCACGCATGGGGCAGGATTATTACCGAACCATGCAAAATGGCGGTCGGCAGGCTGCCGCTGCCGCCCGAGAGAGCGAAAGGGCGTTATCTGATCTGACCGCTGGGTTTGCATCGGCAGGAAGAGCCGCTGCTGCTGCTACGGCCGCTTTTGCGACTGGTAAGCTCGTGCAGATTGCTGATGAGTGGAATTCAGTAAACGCCCGTCTTAAGCAGGCATCATCTTCAGCTGATGATTTTGCTGCCTCTCAGCGCCAGTTAATGGAAATCAGCCAAAGAACTGGCACCGCGTTTTCAGACAACGCAAACCTTTTTTCACGCGCAGCTGCTTCAATGCGTGAGTTTGGGTATAGCTCTGAAGAAGTTCTGAAAATTACCGAAGCTGTTTCTACCGGCCTTAAACTTTCGGGGGCTAATACTCAGGAAGCGAGTTCTGTTATCACTCAATTCAGCCAGGCTCTGGCGCAGGGCGTTCTTCGCGGTGAAGAATTCAACGCCGTTAACGAAGCAGGTGATCGTGTTATCCGCGCACTTGCCGCCGGAATGGGCGTGGCCCGCAAAGACCTGAAGAGCATGGCTGACCAGGGGCAACTTACGATTGATAAGGTTGTTCCTGCATTAATGAGCCAGTTGGGCTCATTACAGGGTGAGTTTGCCAGCATGCCGCAAACAGTTTCCGGATCCCTGCAAAAAGTCACAAACTCGTTCATGGCATGGGTTGGAGGTGTCAACCAGGCTACAGGTGCTACCGATGCGCTATCTGGTGGCCTAGACGGAGTTGCCCAAACGCTTGATTCATTTACCTCTTCGGCAGTAAGCGGCGCACTAAGTGATGTTGCAGACAATATGTCCACGATCACAACAGTGGCGGGTGCACTTGTTGGCGTTGGGCTGGCAAGGTATCTCAGTGGAGTAGTAACAAGCGCCACGAGCGCAACCGGCGCGCTAATTTCTGCGGCTAAGTCAGAGGTTGCTCTTGCCGTTGCACAGGATAAGGCTGCACAGTCTGCCGTTGCCGCCTCAAGGGCGGAGGTTTATAGGGCTCAGCAAGCTGTACAGAGATCGCGTAGCGCAGATGTTCAGGCTGCGCAGCAAGAGAAAATTGCTGCGGCAGAAGCAAAAGTCACTGCAGCCCAGGCCAGGCTGACTACCGCTCTAGCCAGCGGTTCTGCTACAGAGAAAGTCAGGGCCAGAACTGCACTTGAGCGTGCACAGGCAGGGCTGGTGGCTGCAAAAAATTCTGACGCTCAAGCTGCTGCAGAAAGGCGTCTGTCCGCGACCCAGGCTTCCTTAAACCGGAACCTTGCAAACCGTGTTTCGGCTCAAAGCAATCTCAATAGCGTGACATCCGTCGGCACTCGGCTCATGAGTGGTGCACTTGGTCTCATCGGTGGAGTTCCTGGTTTAGTTATGTTGGGTGCTGGAGCCTGGTATGCGATGTATCAAAACCAGGAGCAGGCACGTCGCTCTGCCCAGGAATACGCCAGTCAAATCGACGAAATACGAGAAAAAACTTCCCGCATGTCTTTGTCTGAAACAGACGACAATAGGGGGAGAACTGTTGGTGCTCTGGTAGAGCAAAATCGTTTGGTTGATGAGCAAGCCAAAAAGGTTGGTGAGCTGAAGAACCAGATCGACGATTTGAATGCATCGCGTGGAAAACCGGGCATTACCAGCGAGAACGATGCAAATATACTGAGAGCGATAGCTATCGTTACGGATCAACTTGCTGTTGAAGAGGGAAAATTAAATGACATGCGAGATAAATCTCGCGGCATACAGCAGGCTCTCGAAGAAATTGAGCGACGTCGCAATGATTTAATACGCGAACAAGCCTGGCGACAGAATGCGGTATATCAGTCGATGATCATGATGAATGGTCAGCATACTGAATTTAACCGTCTGCTGGGGCTGGGAAATCAGCTATTAATGGCCCGGCAAGGGCTGGCGAACGTCCCTCTCAGACTTCCTCAGGCCGACCTCGACAAAAAGCAAACCGATGCCCTCGAAAAGAGCCGTCGGGATCTTGAGTTGTCACGCCTGAAGGGTGAGGCCAAAGAGCGCCTGCGTCTGAGTTATGCAGCCGATGACCTGGGGTTAACCAGTGATCCGCAATTCCAGACAGGCCGTCAGGAGTTGATTAATAACGGTCTTGCTGAATGGCGGAATAATGAGGCCAACAAACCTAAGGCGAAGGGTGGTAAAACCGAAGGCGAGAAAACCGAGGATGTGTATAAGCGCCTTATCAAGCAGCAAAAAGAGCAGATTGCCCTGCAAGGCCAGAATACTGAACTGGCGAAGGTTAAATACCAGGTCAGCCAGGGCGAGCTTGCTTCTCTGACAGAAGCCCAGAAAAAGACGGTATTGCAGAATGCTGCGCTCATTGACCAGGTTAAATTGCGTGAGCAACTGCGAAATTACGAAGCCAACCTTGCTGACAGTAACGCCAGCGCCCGCGCAGCCAATGAAGCGCAACTGCTGGGATACGGGCAGGGCTCCCGGTTCCGTGAAAGACTTCAGGAGCAGTTCAATCTGCGTAAGGAGTTTGAGCAGAAGAATACCGATCTTCTCCGCCAGCGTCAGGCTGGTGAAATCGACGAGACGTTCTATCAGCAGGGGCTGGCACTTAATAAGCGCTACCTCGAAGAGCGCCTGCGCGACCAGGAGGGATATTACGCAGCTTCTGATGCTCAGCGTGACGACTGGATGACGGGACTGTCTGAGGGTTATGCGAACTGGGTGGACGAAGCCACTGATTATTCTTCCATGGCCGCTGACGGCATGAAGCAGGCCATGGGTGGCGCGGTCACCACGATCACCGACATGCTCAATGGCAACGTTGACAGCTGGAAGGACTGGGGCGTGAGCGTACTGAAGATTATCCAGAACGTTCTGGTGAACATGGCTGTTGCTAATGGCGTCAGCTCAATTGGATCACTGTTCAGTTTTGGTGCCTCGTCAGCCGCAACCGCCAGCAGCGGTACCGCTATTCAGAATGCTGGCGCGAACTTTACCTTTAATGCGAAGGGTAATGTTTACGACTCTCCGTCCCTGAGCGCTTACAGCAATGGCGTTTTTCAGACGCCTCAGCTGTTTGCTTTTGCCAAAGGTGCAGGGGTTTTTGCCGAAGCTGGTCCGGAAGCCATTATGCCGCTTACGCGCGCCGCTGATGGTTCGCTTGGCGTTCGGGCGGTGAAGCAGTCCGCCAGCGCGGGAAGTGGGACGGTCTATGCGCCTGTGAATAACTTTGTCATCAATAACGATGGCGTAAACGGGCAGCTTGGCCCGCAGGCTCTCGGGGCAGTCTATAACATCGCCAGAAAAGCCGCTCAGGATGTTTTCCGGCAACAGATGCGCGACGGCGGCATGCTGGCGGGAGGATAAATGAACACGTTTCACTGGATCCCCCGCGAGGGGATGAGCACGTCACTCACACCTAAAGTCAGCGTCGTAAAAATGGGGGATGGCTACGAGCAGCGCCGCCCGACAGGGCTGAATTCTCAGCTGATGACCTTCCAGCCGGTATTCCGGGTGACCACGCAGGACAGCCGTCGCGCGCTGGAATCCTTCCTGGTGGATCATGGCGGGTACAGGGCGTTTCTCTGGCGCGTGCCGGGCCATAACCGGACGGTGCGTGTCGTGTGCCGGGAGTGGTCGGTGACGGATAACGCCTGTTATTCCGACTTCAGTTGTAAGTTTGAGCAGGTGGTTATTTAGGAGAACATATGCAGGACATTCCGCAGAACACGCTGAACGAAACCACAAAAACCGAACAGTCGGCCCGCATCGATTTGTGGGAAATCGACCTGACGGCGTTTGGTGGCCAGCGCTATTTTTTTTGTAACGAACTTAACGAAAAGGGCGAGTCCGTCACCTGGCAGGGGCGAAAGTATGACGTTTACCCGATACAGGGCAGCGGCTTTGACCTGGTGGGGAAAGGGACGTCTGCCCGCCCGACGCTGGCGGTGTCGAACCTGTTTGGCATGGTCACGGGGCTTGCGGAAGATGTGCAGAGCCTCGTCGGGGCCACGGTGGTAAGGCATGTGGTATACGCCCGTTTTCTCGATGCGGTGAACTTTAGAGACGGCAATCCGGAGGCCGATCCGGAACAGGAAGTGGTCAGCCGCTGGGTGACTGAACAACTGTCGGAGCTGAAAGCCACCACGGCGACCTTCGTGCTGGCCACACCGACCGAAACGGACGGCAGCGTGTTTCCGGCGCGGATCATGCTGGCTGATGTCTGCAACTGGACCTACCGTTCGCAGGAGTGTGGTTACGCCGGGCCGCCAGTGGCGGATGAATTTGACAAGCCCACGACAGACCCGGCAAAAGATGCCTGCAGCAAATGCCGGACAGGATGCGAACTGCGTAATAACCTGCCACGCATCGGCTGTTTCCTCTCTATAAACCGCCTTTCCTGACGGAGAACAGTATGGAAAAGACTATCCTGGCGCATGCCGCGGCGTGTGCGCCGGTAGAATCGTGCGGCTATGTGGTACGCACGCCGGCAGGAGACCAGTATTTTCCCTGCCAGAATTTTTCCGCTGAACCGACGATGTATTTCCGGATGGCGCCGGAAGATTATTTGCGCGCGCAGGCGGCAGGCGATGTGGTGGCCCTGGTACACAGCCATCCCGATGGTCTGCCGTTTCTCAGCGATGTTGATCGCCGCCTGCAGATACAGAGTGGCCTGCCGTGGTGGCTGGTCTGCGATGACCGGATATACAAATTTCGCTGCATGCCGTTCCTCACCGGGCGGGCATTTGAGCACGGTGTGACGGACTGTTACACCCTGTTCCGTGATGCGTACCACCTGGCGGGGATTAATCTGCCGGATTTTCAGCGCCGTGAGGACTGGTGGAAAAACGGCGAGAATCTGTATCTGGATAATCTGGAGGCGACAGGTTTTTACCGGGTGAGTGGCGAAGAGGCACAGCCCGGAGACATTCTGATGTGCTGTTTTGGTTCATCGGTTGCCAACCATGCTGCGATTTACTGCGGCGACGGCGAACTGTTGCACCATATTCCTGATCAGCTCAGTAAACGCGAGAGGTATTCTGAAAAATGGCAACGCCGCACACACTCGATATGGCGACACCTGGCATGGCACGACTCTGCCTTCACGGGGATTTACAACGATTTGGCCGCCGCTTCAGCCTCAGTATAAAAACGGGGGCCGAGGCCATTTACGCGCTGGCCATGCAGATACCGGGCTTCCGGCAAAAAATGAGCGAAGGCTGGTATCAGATACGCATTGCCGGTCAGGATATGGATGAAAAAAGCCTGTCAGCCCGTCTTCATGAGCCGCTGCCTGACGGGGCAATTATTCATATTGTCCCGCGCATAGCGGGCGCAAAATCCGGTGGCTTCTTTCAGGCAGTGCTGGGGGCTGCGCTGATTGTGGCGTCAATATGGATGCCGGGGTTAAGTATTGCTGCAAGCAACATCATGTTTTCTCTCGGTGCTTCAATGGCGCTGGGGGGAGTGGCCCAGATGCTGGCGCCGAAAGCCAAAACGCCATCGATGAAACAGACCGACAACGGCAAACAGAACACCTATTTTTCGTCACTGGACAACATGGTGGCACAGGGTAATGCCCTGCCGGTGTTGTACGGTGAAATGCTGGTCGGCTCCCGCACGATCTCCCAGGAAATCAGCACACGGGATGAAGGTGGCGGCGGGCAGGTGGTGATCATCGGTCGCTGACATTATTACAGCATATTTATATTTTCACAGAACCGCCTCCGGGCGGTTTTGTCGTTTCAGAGGGAACAGATTATGGGTAAGGGTGGTGGCAGCAGTAAAACGCCGCATGAGGCTCCTGACGACCTGAAATCCAGCCAGATGCTGACGGTTGTTGATGCCATCTGTGAGGGACCGATTGAAGGTCCGGTGGACGGGCTGAAAAGTGTCAGAATTAACAAAACGCCGGTCCTCGACAGCGACGGTAACGCGATGGTTCACGGTGTCACTGTGGTTTACCGCGTGGGGGAGGATGAGCAGACCGCGATGGAGGGGTTCGAAGACTCCGGTGCGGAAACCCTGCTGGGTATGGAGGTGAAGAAATCAGATCCGGTGACCCGCACCATTACCACTAAAACGGTGGACCGTCTGCGTTTTACTTTTGGTGTGCAGTCGCTGGTCAGTACCAGTACCAAAGGCGACCGCAACCCGACCAGCGTACAGATGCTGATCCAGTTTCGCCGGGATGGCCAGTGGCAGGTGGAACGGGATATCACCATTACAGGGAAAACGACCACGCAGTTTCTGGCGTCCGTGGTGATTGATGATTTGCCGCCCCGGCCGTTTGAAGTCCGCATGCTGCGCCTCACTGAGGACAGCACGTCAGACCTGCTGCAGAACAAAACGGTATGGTCGGGTTATACCGAAATCATCGATGTGAAACAGCGCTACCCGAACACCGCCGTTATCGGGGTAAAAGTGGACGCGGAGCAGTTTGGCAGCCAGCAGGTCACGCGAAACTATCTCCTGCGCGGGCGTATCGTACAGGTGCCGTCGAATTATGATCCGGTAAAACGGACGTATTCCGGGCTGTGGGACGGGACGTTTAAACCCGCCTGGACAGACAATCCGGCCTGGTGTGTGCTGGATATGCTGACTCACCCGCGCTATGGCATGGGAAGCCGCATTGGTGTTGCCGATGTGGACAAGTGGGCGTTGTACGGCATCGCGCAATATTGTGATCAGTCCGTGCCGGACGGCTTCGGCGGGACAGAGCCGCGCATCACCTGCAATGCGTATCTGACCGACCAGCGTAAGGCGTGGGACGTGCTGGGGGATTTCTGTTCCCTGATGCGCAGCATGCCTGTCTGGAACGGCAGTACCCTGACGTTTGTGCAGGATCGGCCCGCCGATAAAGTCTGGACCTATACGCAGAGTAATGTGGTGATGCCGGCTGACGGTGCGCCGTTCGTCTACAGCTTCAGCGCCCTGAAAGAGCGTCATAATGCTGCCGAGGTCCGTTACACCGACCCGAACAACGGCTGGGAAACATCCACCGAACTGGTGGAAAACGACGCTACCATCCGGCGCTATGGTCGCAACGTTCTGAAGATGGACGCGTTTGCCTGTACCAGCCGGGGGCAGGCGCACCGCACCGGACTGTGGGCTATCACCACCGAATTGCTGGAAACGCAGACGGTGGATTTTTCCGTGGGGGCCGAAGGGCTGCGCCACGTTCCCGGCGATATCATTGAGGTCTGCGACAGTGATTATGCCGGCGTGACCGTGGGCGGACGCGTTTTGTCGGTCGACAGCCTTTCTCGCACGCTCACGCTGGACCGTGAAGTGGAGATACCGCCAGGCGGCAACGTGGTGCTGAACCTGGTGGGTAACGACGGCCAGCCGGTTTCTGTCAGCATCACCGCACACCCGGCACCGGACAGGGTGACCGTCAGTCAGTTACCCGAGGGTGTGGCGGCGTACAGCGTGTGGGGGCTGAAACTGCCGGACCTGCGCCAGCGCCTGTTTCGCTGCGTGGCCATCCGGGAGAACGATGAATGCACCTACGCCATCACCGCCGTGCAGCATGTGCCGGAGAAAGAGGCCATCGTGGATAACGGGGCGAAGTTTGACCCGCTGCCCGGTACCGGCATTGCGAACACGCCGCCAGCCGTACAGCACCTCACCACGGAGATTCTGGCAGAGGACGGGCAGTATCAGGCGAGGGCGCGATGGGACACCCCGCGTGTGGTGAAGGGGGTGAACTTCTCCCTGCGCCTGACGGTAAAAGCGGAAGATAACAGCGACCGCCTGGCCAGCAGCCTGACCCTGACCGAAACGGAGCACACCTTTCGCAACCTGACGCCGGGGCGTTACACCCTGACGGTCCGGGCAGTGAACAGCCAGGGCCAGCAGGGTGATCCCGCCAGCACGGATTTCAGCATCGCCGCGCCGGCTGTACCTTCTTATGTTGAACTGATCCCCGGCTATTTTAAGATTACGGCTGTACCACGTCAGGCGGTATACGACCCCACGGTGCAGTATGAATTCTGGTTTACGGATAAACAAATCACTGATATCCGTCAGGTGGAAACCACTGCGCGGTATCTCGGTACATCGCTGTTCTGGATTGTCGAAAATACCAGTATGTCACTGGCTAAGGATTATTTTTTCTATGTCCGGGCCGTGAATCAGGTCGGAAAATCGGTATTTACAGAGACGATCGGCAGGGTCAGTGATGACGCTGAAGGATATCTGGATCTCTTTAAAGAGAAAATCACCGAAAGCCACCTGGGGAAAGAACTGCTGGGGAAGGTGGAGCTGACGGAAGACAACGCCAGCCGGCTGGATGAGTTTTCGAAAGAGTGGCAGGACGCGAACGACAAATGGAACGCCATGTGGGGCGTGAAGATAGAGCAGACCGAAGACGGGAAGCACTATGTGGCTGGTCTGGGCCTGAGCATGGAGGATACGGAAGAAGGTAAGCTGAGCCAGTTCCTGGTGGCGGCTGACCGTATCGCGTTTATCAACCCGGCGAACGGCAATGAAACTCCGATGTTTGTGGCGCAGGGCAACCAGATATTTATGAACGAGGTGTTCCTCAAATATCTGACGGCCCCGAGCATCACCAGTGGCGGGAACCCGCCGACCTTTATGCTGACGCCTGACGGCAGGCTGACTGCCCGTAATGCGGATATCAGCGGTAATATCAGCGCGAATTCCGGCACCCTCAATAATGTGACGATAGCGGAAAACTGCACCATTAACGGGACAATGCGGGCAGAGAATATTGTCGGCGATATCGTTAAAGCCGTCGGGCGGGCTTTCCCCGGAAGCGCTAATTACCCGAATGGGACCCTCACGGTTCAGATACAGGATGACCACCATTTTGACAGGCAGATAATCATTCCCCCCATCACCTTTGCAGGAGGAAAGGCAAAATCAGAGACAAGCAACGAGATATGGACAGACTGTGGGCTTGTGGTGAAGCACAACGGCAGAGAGATATACAACGCAGAACCCGCGATTACAGCGAGATCATTCAGCAGGGTTCTTGATATGCCAGCCGGAGGTGGAAATGTGACGCTGAGCTTCACGGTTTCATCCAGGGGGTATGGCGGCGGGGCCTGGGCTGATATCAGCAACCTGCTGGTTATTGTGACGAAAAAGTCATCAGCCGGGATAACAATCAGTTAATAACAGAAACCGCCTCCGGGCGGTTTTTTTACGGAGACCATATGACCATTATCTCAGGAACACTCCGGGACGGTGCAGGGATGCCCGTTGAAGACTGTGTGATACGGCTGAAGGCGCTGAACACCACCAGTGCGGTGATTGTCACCACCACGGCGAGCGTGGGAACCGATGCGGGGAAGTACCGCATTGAGGCCCAGCCGGGCCGGTACGCCGTGACGCTGGAGATAGCCGGCTGGCCCCCGCAGTCCGTGGGGCATATTGAGGTCAGCCCGGATTCACCGGACGCGTCGCTGAATGATTTTCTGCGGGATATTCAGTCGGAGGACCTGACCAGCGAGGCGATGAAACAGTTCCGGGAACTGGCGTCACAGGCCAGGGACAGCGCCACCCGGGCAGAAACGGCGGAAAAGTCCGCAGCCGTCAGTGCTGACGGTGCAGCCGGAAGCCGGGACGCGGCTGCACTGTCTGAGAAAAATGCCGCAGAGAGCGAAGGACAGTCCGGCCTGAATGCGGCAGCGGCACAGCGGGCAGCAGAACGGTCAGAAGTGGCAGAAAAATCTGCTGCCGGCAGTGCTGACAGCGCAGCGAAAAGCCGGGAGGCCGCCGTGCGTTCAGAGAAAAACGCAGCAGACAGTGAAACGCAGTGTGCGGATTCGGCAGCAGAATCAGAACAGTCAGCCCGGCGTGCGGAATCGGCTCAGGTGGCTGCCGAAACCGCTGCGGCCGGTGTGGATGTGCATGAAGCGCCGGAGGACGGGGTGTGTTATGTGCGCCGCAACGGGGCATGGGTCCGCCAGGATGTGATTGACGTGGCGGTGGCGGAGAGTGACGGGGCGCTGAATGTGCTGTCGCAGCAGGTTTTCAGGCTGGATGGCACCCGCGATAACACGGTGACGCTGGAGGGCCTGCCTGAAGGCCGGGCGGTGGTCATCGTACTGGTGCTGCAGGGACGGGGCGGGGAAATCACCTGGCCGGAAGGGCTGGCCTGGTCTCTGGGCGAGATACCGTCTCCCGGCGCCACCCGCACGGTGATTACGCTACTGTGGGACGGGGAAACCCTGACCGGGACCACGGCATTAACGGTATGAGAGTGAGGTGACGATGCTTTTTATGCTTATGGGGGGCAGAAAGCTGCCCCCTGAGACGTTTATTTCCCTGCGCCAGGCGTATCTGACCACGGTCAGACCGGGCGGGGTGGCGCTGCCGGTCAGGCAGGTACAGATGCTTGTTCTGTGTCACGGCGGGTCCGTGGCGGTGAGCCGCGTCAGCGGTGTGATGCTGGTTTCCAGTGAGGTATGAGATGCGGATTACAAAGGTACAGGGTTTTGACCGGATAACGCCGTTTATGGTCACAGCCGGACATGTGGATGCACTGAAGCGCTGCGGTCTGGATATGGTGGACAGTGTGACAGGCAGTAATTACAGCGCCGGAGTGGACACGATGGCGGTCCTCGGGAACACCTTCAGCGGTATCGGCGTTTCGTCATCCGTAGCCATGCCGGTACTGAAGCTGATGCTGAACCGGACCACCACAGAGCTGACGGAGAAAGCCCTGCAGGTCGGGTTTCGCCTGACGCAGCCGGGGATGGAAGGAGCCACATCCACCACGATGCTGTCACTGACAGCAGGCAGCAGCCTGCTGGGCTTCGTGAGTGATATCAAAAACACGCCGGATAAAAGCAGCGTGTACTATGAGCTTGTGTTCGGGAGGAAAGCCGGCAGCCTCTGGTTCAGCATCTGGTCGAACGGCAGGCTGGTACAGCAGAACACCTGGAACATGCCGGCAGGAGACCAAGCGCTGTATCTCTCGGTGGGTAACAACGGCATCAGACCCGTATCCGGGAAAACGGCGGGTTTTATGGTGGGGGATGTCTACATGGCGGACCTGGACTATAACGCGGACGGCAGTATCCCTGACGAACGCCTCGGGAGCCTGACGGTGGAGTCATATGAGGTCAGCGCATACCACGGGGAGGGGCATGCGAACAGTGAGGGCAATGATGTCCTGACGGCGCTGAACAATCCCGATTATGGTACCGACACGGGCGTGCTGTCCCTGAAGCCGGTGAAGACGCCCGCCAGTCTGACCTTTGCCGTGCCGCAGACCGCAGGCAGGAATATTCTGGGGGTGGGCATCAGCCTGGTGTACCGGGACTCGCTCACGCCGAACAACCGTATCCGCTATGCAGTAACGGCGGGAGAGACTTCACTCCCGGCAGAGACCATCACCCGGCGCAGCAATGACATCACCGGGTTTACCACTTTCACGCACCTGCTCACCCGCCCGCCCGGGGGCGGCGAGTGGGCGGCGGATATGCCCCTGAAGGTGGATTTGTACAATGATGACAGGATGTAAAAAAAACGACCTGAGGGTCGCCTGAAGAGTATCTGTGAATGGAGTTTTAATAATGATTTAAGGAAGCCATGCAGGATATCTTCCGCAAATCACTATTGAAAAAAAATGGGGCTGCGATAAGTTGCCCCAATGCTTGCATGATACTCAACTTTTTTATCGTTATTTAAGGAACATACGGGCAGTATTTTCCGCAAATAACACTAAAAAAATGGGCTACACATAGAGCCCAAATATGAGTCAAAAAATTCGCATTCCACCGCAAAAGATGGAGGTGTAATTTATGCCATATAGAAGTTATTGTAATTTTGATTTAAATCAATTTAACATCTTGTTCACAACAGGACGGATGAGTAAGTAAAATCCTATAATTGTTCGAGTTAGGGGCATAATCTAAATAATTGATAATGCCAGGAACGCGGAGTTTGATGATTGCCTGGCGATGTAATCACATTGGCTATATTAGTTCGGATCCCTGATTTTTTACATTCCCGATGGTACTCGTCACGGTGTGCCGTATAATTTTCTATACCGATGTTTCGCTCCCGAATTTTTCCCGTCGACACCACGAAACCAATGGCAACTTATTGATCTTGAATGGGTGCAATAGTAAGTATTAGGAGGTGTTTTTTGGTGGGTTTTTGGTTTTAACTTATTGAATTTTATAAGTTATTACGTTTTGAATTGTAAACAGGAATCGTATTCGGTCTCTTTTTATGTGGCGAATGCGTTGCCATCCTGGGCTGAACACTGCGTGTCGCATGTTACATTCTTCGTAAACCATACCATACTCCAGCCCATGATCGTCCAGGCTTTTTTGCCGCCATTGCTAAAATTATAACCAGGTACCATTGAACTCAGGAGGCGGCATGGGACGACCAGATAATATCTATCAACGAATTGAAGGTTCGCACTGGCGTCACGTCTGGGTAGTCGGAGATATCCACGGCTGTTTCTCATTGTTGATGGCACACTTGCACCAGCACCGTTTTGATCCGTGGCAGGATCTGCTGGTTTCGGTGGGGGATGTTATCGACCGTGGGCCTGATAGTTTGCGTTGCCTGAAACTCCTACGTGAGAGCTGGATTGTGGCGGTCAGGGGTAATCATGAACAGATGGCGCTGGACGCGCTGGCGACGGGGGAGCCCTTCCACTGGTTTATGAATGGTGGTTCATGGTTTGCACAGGCGGAGCAGCCAGCGGCGAGATCCTCGCTTGAAGAGTGTCGGGATTTACCCTGGATTCTGGAGCTGCGTTGCCAGAACGGCATACATGTTATTGCCCACGCTGATTACCCTGATGAAGATTATCAGTGGCAAAAAGAGGTCGACTTACGGCGGGTGCTGTGGGATCGCTCAAGGCTGATGAGTAAAGGCAACGGCATTCGCGGGGCGGATCACTTTTGGTTTGGTCATACGCCGCTGCGCCAACGGCTGGATCGCGATAATCTGCACTATATTGATACCGGTGCGGTGTTTGGCGGCGAATTAACGCTGGTGCAACTGCAATAATCAAAAATCGCTGTATTCCTGGGCCGGATGCCAGAAGCTGTCAATATAGTCATCCGCAGGTAAACATCCGCCGTTACGAATACGCTGATCGTCCATCGATATCAGGCACTGCTGCTCAGTTTTGTAGACATCCACCACGATATCTTCACAACCGCCCTCCAGGTAGCACACAAAAAGAACCAGCGTGAACATTCCATCCTCATATGGTAAAGCCATACCTGTAGTGTAGAGGATGTTGATAGATGAGGGAAATTAAGCAAGAAATAACCCGTCTGGCGACGGGTTCTTTTTGAATCAGGCAAGGCGCATGATCCAGGCATCTGACTTACGATCGTAGTGCTCGCGAAATAGTACCGAATGTTCTCCGTTCAGAAGAGCCGGGACGCTGGTGTCGGCATCCCAGGCGTCCAGTTGCATACATAAATCCGGATCAGATTTACACGGAATGGTTAACGTTCGGTCTCCTGGCGACTCGCCATGTAACTCGGCGTCGTCGATTTCAAAAGCGCCAATGCGCACACTGGTTTTCATCATCGTGCTCTCCGTTGATTTGTTGGTTGTGGTACGACCAGTTAAGCCGTCCATTTTTCAGCGTAGTCAACGTTAGCAAAAGCGCCAGTAAAAACGTGCGTTACCTTGTAAAGAGTTTGCCATCCCGGACAAGATCGCGTGGATAGCTATTCTTTAATCGCGAACCAATACGTTTTGCCAGACCGATTGGTTGGTGCTGGAATGTAACCAGTACGTCGTCACTCGTTG
Source organism: Citrobacter meridianamericanus (assembly GCF_041320245.1). Taxonomy (NCBI): domain Bacteria; kingdom Pseudomonadati; phylum Pseudomonadota; class Gammaproteobacteria; order Enterobacterales; family Enterobacteriaceae; genus Citrobacter; species Citrobacter meridianamericanus. The sequence continues at coordinate 2,309,403 of NZ_CP101036.1, forward strand.
GTGCGGTTTGTGGGTAGACATCCCGGCCGCGGTACCACTCTTCAGCTTCGGTAAGGGTCAGTTCAAACGCATGGCTATGATTTGGGTTGGCGAGCGCGATGACGGCTTCATGCTGCCAGCGGTAACCTTTATTGTGTGTTTCAGCCAGTTTGACGCCGAGTCGGGAAAAACGAACTTTGCCGATCAGTGGTTCAATTTCTGTTGGAAACAGCCAAATCTCTTTATCACGCTGCCACAGACGCAAAGTGCCTCCCCACTGCAATCCACAGGCGTTAGCGGCCTGAGTAACAAGCGCGGATTCACGTCCTTTAAGTGGGCTGAAAGGGAAGTTACCCACTTTGTACTTTGGCGTCGGTAATGGAGGGATGGCGGCTGTTTTGCGCAAACGTGCAACGAAGAAACCTTCGCAATCGTAGATTTGCGGGAACACGTGCAGAAATCCTTCCGGCGTCAGGGCGCGTTCGGCTTCCGGGAATAAATCGCCCAGTGGCAAAAATTCGACTGCATCCGGGTAAGTCTCAATCAACCACTGCATGACGTTTTCATTTTCGTCACGGTTAAGCGTACAGGTGGAATAAACCAGCGTGCCGCCGGGCCGCAGAGCGTGAAAGGCGCTGTCGAGCAGTTCGCGCTGAGTCGCGGCAATTTCCAGATTACTTTCTGGCGACCAGTTTTTCAGCGCATCGGGGTCTTTACGCATCACGCCTTCGCCGGAACATGGGGCGTCCAGCAAAATGGCATCAAAGGATTCAGGCAACGCTGCGCCAAATACGCGGCCGTCAAAATGGGTGAGCGCGACATTGGCTATCCCACAACGGCTGATATTGGCATGCAGGACTTTGACGCGACTGGCGGAAAACTCATTCGCCAGAATCGCGCCCTGATTATTCATTTTTGCGGCAATTTGCGTGGTTTTAGAACCTGGCGCTGCCGCAACATCCATAACTCGTTCCGGGGTGTTGCCTTCGGCAAACAGCGCGGCGACCGGCAGCATTGAGCTGGCTTCCTGAATATAAAACAGACCGCTTAAATGCTCTGCGGTGCTACCGAGCGGCAGTGACTCTTCATCATCGCGTTCAATCCAGAAACCTTCAGCACACCAAGGAACCGGAGTGAGCGACCAGTTGTAAGGCGCGGTCAGCGTGAGGAAATCGGCAACGGAAATTTTCAGCGTGTTGACGCGGATACTACGGCGCAGCGGGCGCTGGCAGGCAGCGAGAAAATCATCGAATGACAGCGTGGAAGGCATTGCTTCACGCATTTGGGTCAGAAAGGCGTCGGGAAAATAAGCCACTTGGTACCACCGGCAAAAAAACAGGTGCGCAGTGTAGCATATACCCTAAATAATTCGAGTTGCAGGAATCTGGTAAGTGACTGGGGTAAACGAGAGTACCTAACGCATATGCAACTTGAAGTATGACGGGTAGAAGTGCTCCGGCGCGAGTATTTACGCCGGAGCAGAGGAGAGATTAACGTGGCAGGGCGGTTCCCCAGTCACGCCACTCTTTCGGTTCGCTTTCGAGCAGCAGGAAGTGTTTACCCGACTGCGCTTTCGGGGCGAGTGGCGTACCCGGTGGCGTGGCGAAGGCGATACCACCGCGAATGAACTGGTTGAACGTACCGGTTTTCACGACGCCGCCGGTCAAACCGAAGTCGAGATTGTATCCGGATGCCAGCCAGAACACGGAATTGTTGCGCACCAGGTGCTGATAGCGCTGGCTAATGCGCATGGCAACCATCACACGGTCAGAAAGAGAACCCAGCGTCAGCCCGGTGACGGTCCCCACTTCAATGCCTCTGAACAGCACTGGCGTACCGATATTCAGCGAACCGGCTTCCGGCGCTTCCACCACAATACTCAGACCATCGAGGTAACGAGAGTCGGTAATCGTGGCTTCCTGTAGCTCAAAATCACGGCGCGGGTTGCCGCGTCCTGGTTCAACGTTGATATACGGCTGCAGGATGGTATCCAGATGCTCCACGCCCGCCGCCGAAATTTGCGGCGTGATCACGGAGAAGCGCGTACCGCTTCGGGCAAAGGTCTGTACATATTCCGGATACAGAACCGCTTTTGCCTGAACTTCGTTACGGGCGGTGATGAGCTCAAGCGTCTGGATCTGACCAATATCGATCCCAAGATAGCGAATCGGCATGCCGGCCGCGAGTTTACCGGCATCGAACGCGTGCAGGGTTATCTGACCGCCCACCGCACGCGCGGCGGTTTCGGAAGCATACAAAATACGCTTGTCGCCTTTGCGTTGACTGGCGCTGGCGCCACTTAAGTTATCAAAGCTGATAGCCCCTTTGAGTGCGCGCGACAGGGGAGATGCTTGTACGGTTAAACCGCTGCCGTTGAGCTGAACCTTTGCACCGCCTTCGGCCCAGAACACGCTGTTGCTGGTCAACAAATTGCGATATTCCGGTTTGATATGCAGATCGATATCAAACGCATCGGCGCGCGGACGAACGCTAATCACTTCACCGACCTCAAATTTGCGGTAGAGCACCACCGAACCGGCCTGCACATCCGGCAGCGTTTCGGCGCTCAGGCTGACCGTGGTGGTTGGCAGATCGCTCAGGCTGTTTTCAATTGCTTTTTCCAGGTTGGCATACAGCGGGTAGCTTTTTTGCATTTCGCCTTTGGTGCCTGGCAAAATGCGAATGCCGCCACTGAGCCACTCACTGGCGCTGGCACCAAGGAATTCCACGCCATCCAGCCCGACTTTGACATCCACCCGGCTGTTGACCACGAATTTACTGTCGCCTTGCACCAGCGAGCGATGCTGCGGTTCGATGGCAACGATAAATGAGACGCCTTTGCTGGAAAGCGTACGCTCAATAACCTGACCGACCTGTACGCCGTGGAGGATCAGCGGCTGGCCGGCTTCAATACCGTAACTCTCCGGTGCGGTCAGCGTAAATGTCATGACGCCTGGATCGTGTAACAACGACTTCTCTGCGGGAATAACAGTAAACTGGCTACGCGGCTCGCCTTCGCCGGGGACCAGTTCAAACGTTTTACCCGTCAGCAGTGAGCTGAGATTGGCATCGTTTAACGATAATTTAGGACTGTGTAATTCGATCCGCGTGTTGTCGCGCAGCAGCGTTACGACGCTGGGGTCGACCGTCATTTCGCCGGTGACTTTCCCGCCCGGATTTAAATCCAGTTTGGTAAGCTGACCGACCTCTAATCCTTGATACATCAGTGACGTTGAGCCTGCCTTGAGTCCGTCTCCGCTGGGTAAATCAAGTTTGACAATTACCCCGCGCTGGCTGTGCGCGAGATCCTGATATAAACCAAACGTGTCGTCGGCAGCCGCGGGTTTTGAGTCTTCCGGCGAATCAAAAGCAATCGCACCATTGACCAGCGCGGCCAGACTTTCCAGTTTTACCTTTGCGCCACTGAGGCTGACATCCGCATTCACGCCGGATACGTTCCAGAAGCGGCTGCCTTTTTTCACCAGGTTGGTAAAGCGACGTTCAATCAACACGTCGATGGTTACCCCCTGATGATTGGGGTTAATGGCGTAGTCATACACCCGACCGACCGGAATCTTACGGAAATAAACCAGTGAACCGCTATTAAGCGAACCGAGGTCAGGCGCCCGCAGATGCAGCATCAAATCGCCATTATCAAGACGATATTTGGGCTGCGTATCGAGGGCGACGAAATGATCTTCTTCCTCGCCGGTTCCGGGCATCATGCCGATATAGTTACCACCAACCAACGCATCCAGACCCGAAACCCCAGCCAGCGACGCTTTCGGTGTAACAAGCCAGAACTGAGTATCTTTGCGCAGTGCATCTTTCATGCTCGATTTGATGCTGACGCGGACTTCAATTTTACGCAGATCTTTGCTGAGGTTGATATCTTGTACTGTGCCCACTTCAACGCCCTGATAACGAACGGGCGTGCGTCCTGGCACAATGCCGTCCGCAGACATGAAGTCAATGGTCACGGTATTGCCGCGATCTTCATAGCTCCCCCAGATCAGCCAACCTGCAATCATCAATGCGATCAACGGCAGCAGCCAGAACGGAGAGATACGACGTTTTGTTTTAATCTGCGCTTCAGTCTGCGAAGCGGGCGTTTCCTGACTCATGTGCATCCCAAAGTAATCGGCTGTCCAGCCATTCCACAGCAAGAATAGTCAATATTACCGCCGCGCCGAAATAAAACGCAGCCGGTCCCATAGTAAAAGCAAGAATCTGATCGCGATTAATCAGCGACATGGTTAACGCGATAACAAAGAGGTCCAGCATCGACCAGCGACCAATCCAGGTCACCATGCGCAGCAGTTTGATGCGGGTACGCAATCCTTGCTCGCAGTTAAAATGAATGCTGATGAGCAACGTAAACATCACAATCACTTTGGTGAATGGCACCAGAATACTGGCGATAAAAACGATCGCCGCCACGCCGACGTTACTGTTTGCCAAAGACATTATGCCTGACAGGATGGTGTCTTCCTGCCGACCACCGTTGACATATATTACCGAGATGGGCAGCAGATTAGCAGGCAAAAGCAGGACAATCGAGGCCAGAAGAGCCGCCCAACACTTTTGGATACTTTGGTTCCTGCGCCAACGCAACGGGATATGGCAACGAGGGCAGCGACCTCGCGCGTCCGGATAACCTGTAAAGTGACAACCGAGGCAGACGCGGAGCTTTTCATCAGGGCGACGGGCCGGTCTTTGCGGATAAAATCGGTCCCAAAGCTGCTCTACGTTGAGGTGCGACAACGTCAAAATACTGAGGATCACCAGCGCGATAAAAGCAAACAGCCCCACACCGGGTTGCAAAAAAGCATAGTCCTGAACTTTGATTGATGCGACGCCAATACCCACAAGATAGATATCGAGCATCACCCACTCTTTAAGCCTTTCCAGCATCAACAGTACCGGGCGCAGGTTCATCCCGAGAATATTGCCAAACCACAGATAAGCAATTGAGGTCACGAGAATTAGCGGCGCACCAGCCACGCAAAATAGCACGAAGGATGCGGTGAGTGGATCGCCCTGACGGGTCATTTGCCAGATGCCCTGCAGCACATTGGCGTCAATGCGTACACCTAACAGATAGATGTGCAGGAGCGGCTCTCCCCAGGCAAAGGGCATCAGCAGCAGCATGGCGAAAGCCATTGCCGCCAGCCGCGTTAGTGACCAGTCGCGTCCGTCACGAATTCTTGCCTGACAGCGTGGGCAAAATGCACTTTGGTGTGAACGCATTTTAGGCAAACTAAAGATCAGGTCACATTCAGGGCAGCGATGGTAATTCGCACGAGGAAGTGCATCACCAATGGACCTGATGGCTATTTTTTTAGTCGGCGTGATGCGTGGTGTCGTTAAGGCCATGTATCGCGAATCAAATTGTTGAAGTAATGTTATCTTAACTCATGACGGGAATGATCTTGAGCATTAACGCATTTAATGTTTATTTTAGTAGGCTGCAGTTTTAGGTAAGACAACTAAGTGATTACATAATGAACAAAATAGAGCTATACACGGATCTGAACCGTGATTTTCAGGCATTAATGGCAGGTGAGACTAGTTTTCTGGCAACGCTGGCAAATACCAGCGCGTTGTTGTTCGAGCGTCTTGCAGAAGTAAATTGGGCCGGTTTTTATCTGCTCGAAAACGATACGCTGGTGCTGGGGCCTTTCCAGGGGAAAATCGCCTGTGTGCGGATTCCGGTGGGGCGCGGAGTATGTGGTACCGCCGTGGCGCAGAACCAGGTTCAGCGTATTGAGGACGTACATGCTTTTGACGGGCACATCGCCTGCGATGCCGCCAGCAACGCTGAAATCGTCCTGCCAATCACTGTCGACAATCAGATCATTGGCGTGCTGGATATTGATAGCACGGCGTTTGGCCGCTTTACTGAGGAAGATGAACAGGGGCTGCGGACGCTGGTGGCACAGCTTGAAACCGTGCTTGCAACGACGGATTACAAAAAATTCTTTGCGCGCGTCGCAGGATAATCAACGGATAACGTAGCAATTACTGATGACGTCATTATAATGTCGCCTGTTCATGCCTGCGCTTGTTGGCTACGTCCGTTGTAATCAGGAAATTTCATGGAAAATCAACCTAAGTTGAATAGCAGTAAAGAAGTCATCGCGTTTCTGGCCGAACGCTTCCCGCAGTGCTTTAGTGCGGAAGGCGAAGCGCGCCCACTGAAAATTGGCATTTTTCAGGATCTGGTAGAGCGTGTTGAGGGCGAAATGAACCTCAGCAAGACACAGCTCCGTTCAGCCTTACGTCTCTATACTTCAAGCTGGCGCTATCTGTATGGCGTTAAATTGGGCGCAACGCGTGTGGATCTCGACGGCAACCCTTGTGGTGAGCTGGATGAACAGCACGTGGAACATGCTCGCAAACAGCTGGAAGAAGCTAAAGCCCGCGTTCAGGCGCAACGCGCTGAACAACAGGCGAAAAAACGCGAAGCGGCCGCTGCTGCCGGGGAAAAAGAAGACGCACCGCGTCGCGAGCGCAAGCCGCGTCCTGCTCCGCGTCGTAAAGAAGGTGCTGAGCGTAAACCTCGCGCTGAAAAACCAGCAGCAAAAGCACCGCGTGCTCCTCGTGAAGAACAGCATACCCCGGTATCTGATATTTCAGTGCTGACGGTAGGGCAGTCTCTGAAGGTGAAAGCAGGAAATAATGCGATGGATGCCACCGTATTAGAAATCACCAAAGATGGCGTCCGTGTACAGCTGAATTCGGGTATGTCTTTGATTGTACGCGCAGAACACCTGGTGTTCTGAAACGGAGGCCAGGCCTGGCATGAACACTTTTTTTAGGCTTACTGCGTTAGCTGGTCTGCTTGCATTAGCAGGCCAGGCACTTGCTGTGGAAGACATCACGCGTGCCGATCAAATCCCCGTCTTAAAGGAAGAAACCCAGCATGCGACGGTAAGCGAGCGTGTGACATCGCGTTTTACGCGTTCACACTATCGTCAGTTCGATCTGGATCAGGCGTTTTCGGCGAAAATTTTTGACCGCTATTTGAATCTGCTCGACTACAGCCACAACGTGCTGTTGGCGAGCGATATCGAACAGTTTGCAAAGAAGAAAACGGTTCTTGGCGATGAATTGCGTAGCGGCAAGCTGGATGTCTTTTACGACCTCTATAATCTGGCGCAAAAACGCCGATTCGAACGTTATCAGTACGCATTAAGCGTGCTGGCACGGCCAATGGATTTTACCGGTACCGACACGTTTAACCTCGACCGGAGCAAAGCTCCGTGGCCAAAGAGCGAAGCAGAGCTTAACGCGCTTTGGGACAGCAAGGTTAAATTTGACGAACTCAGCCTGAAGCTGACCGGTAAAACCGATGCGGAAATTCGTGAAACGCTGACTCGCCGCTACAAGTCTGCGATTCGCCGTCTGGCGCAGACCAATAGCGAAGATGTGTTTTCTCTGGCGATGACGGCTTTTGCCCGTGAAATCGACCCGCATACTAACTATCTCTCTCCACGCAATACTGAACAGTTCAATACTGAAATGAGCTTGTCTCTGGAAGGTATTGGCGCAGTTCTACAAATGGATGATGACTACACCGTCATCAATTCCATGGTGGCGGGTGGCCCTGCAGCCAAGAGCAAAGCGATAAGCGTTGGTGACCGTATTGTCGGCGTGGGTCAGACCGGTAAAGGCATGGTCGACGTGATTGGCTGGCGTCTGGATGACGTGGTGGCGCTGATCAAAGGACCGAAAGGCAGCAAAGTACGCCTTGAAATCCTGCCTGCTGGTAAGGGTACCAAAACGCGCATCGTAACGTTAACGCGTGAACGTATTCGTCTCGAAGACCGCGCTGTGAAAATGTCCGTGAAAACCGTTGGCAAAGAAAAGGTCGGCGTACTGGATATTCCCGGCTTTTATGTTGGCCTGACGGATGACGTCAAAGTTCAGCTGCAGAAGCTGGAAAAACAGAACGTCAGCAGCGTCATTATCGATCTGCGCACCAATGGTGGCGGCGCGCTGACTGAAGCAGTTTCGCTTTCCGGTCTGTTCATTCCATCCGGTCCGGTTGTTCAGGTTCGTGACAATAACGGTAAAGTGCGTGAGGACAGCGATACCGACGGCGTCGTGTATTACAAAGGCCCGCTGGTGGTGTTAGTCGATCGTTTCAGTGCTTCGGCATCAGAAATTTTTGCTGCGGCAATGCAGGATTATGGTCGTGCGCTCATTGTCGGTGAACCGACCTTCGGGAAAGGTACCGTTCAGCAATATCGCTCGCTGAACCGTATTTACGATCAGATGCTGCGTCCGGAATGGCCAGCGCTGGGCTCTGTTCAGTATACGATCCAGAAATTCTACCGTGTCAACGGTGGCAGTACGCAGCGTAAGGGCGTTACGCCGGATATCATCATGCCGACAGGTAATGAAGAAACAGAAACCGGTGAGAAGTTCGAAGATAACGCGTTGCCGTGGGATAGCATTGATGCTGCGACCTACACCAAATCAGAGAATCTGACGCCGTTTGGACCTGAATTGTTGAAAGAGCACAATGCGCGTATCGCCAACGATCCTGAGTTCCAGTACATCATGAAGGATATTGCGCGTTTCAATGCGATGAAGGATAAGCGCAACATCGCTTCTCTGAATTACGCTCAGCGTGAAAAAGAGAATAACGAAGATGACGCAATGCGTCTGGCGCGTATCAACGATCGGTTTAAGCGTGAAGGCAAACCGCCTTTGAAGAAACTGGACGATCTGCCGAAGGATTACCAGGAGCCGGATCCGTACCTGGATGAAACGGTAAAAATCGCGCTTGATCTGGCGCATCTTGAGAAAGAGAAGCCAGCGGAACAGCCCGCAACCCGTCAATAACCTCAAACAGGCACAAGAAATTGTGCCTGTTTTTTTTAACAAACGCATGAAGACGTCAGTCTGATACGATAAAATGTAAAGTTGTGTTTTTCTGGTGACTTAGCACCGATGGATGCTTGAAAATAGCCGTAAGACCCATACGATATGGGTAATCGCATAGTGCGTTTTGTTAAATTGAGGTTAAAAGAAAATTATGATGCGAATCGCGCTCTTCCTGCTGACGAACCTGGCTGTGATGGTCGTTTTCGGGCTGGTATTGAGCCTGACAGGGATTCAGTCAAGCAGCGTTCAAGGCTTGTTGATCATGGCACTGCTGTTTGGTTTTGGTGGTTCCTTCATTTCTCTGCTGATGTCCAAATGGATGGCGTTAAAATCCGTCGGTGGGGAAGTGATCGAACAGCCCCGCAATGAAAGAGAACGCTGGTTGATGAATACGGTAGCGAATCAGGCCCGTCAGGCCGGGATCGCTATGCCGCAGGTTGCAATCTACCATGCGCCAGATATTAACGCATTTGCTACCGGTGCGCGCCGGGATGCTTCGCTGGTGGCTGTGAGTACTGGCCTGTTGCAAAACATGAGCCCTGATGAAGCCGAAGCCGTTATCGCGCATGAGATCAGCCACATTGCCAATGGTGATATGGTGACCATGACGCTCATTCAGGGGGTTGTAAACACCTTCGTTATCTTTATCTCACGTATTCTGGCGCAAATTGCCGCTGGCTTTATGGGTGGAAACCGTGATGAGGGTGAGGGTAGCAACGGTAACCCGTTGATCTACTTTGCGGTGGCGACGGTGCTGGAACTGGTGTTTGGTATTCTGGCGAGCATCATTACCATGTGGTTCTCACGTCATCGTGAATTCCATGCGGATGCCGGTTCTGCAAAATTGGTAGGGCGTGAGAAAATGATCGCCGCGCTGCAGCGTCTGAAAACCAGCTATGAGCCGCAGGAAGCGACCAGCATGATGGCGTTTTGCATCAACGGCAAATCCAAGTCGTTGAGTGAGCTGTTTATGACTCACCCGCCGTTGGATAAACGTATTGAAGCGCTGCGCAGCGGAGAATATCTGAAATAATCTGCAGCAGACTAACTGAAGAGCGCGTCGACAGACGCGCTTTTTTTATGCTTGAATTCGCGGTTGCGTAATACGCAGGCCGCTCACGATGGCTGCCAGCGAGGCCAGAATGCCAGCTGTTATCAGCGAGACGTGCGTTCCGCTGTCACCGAATTGGTTGAGCATTAGTGCGACCAGCGCGGCCCCTGTACTTTGACCTAGTAAGCGCGCCGTCCCCAGCATACCGCTTGCCCCACCGCTGCGCTCACGCGGCGCGGAGGTGATGATAGTGTGGTTGTTCGGTGACTGAAACAAGCCAAAGCCCGCGCCGCACAAAATCATTGGCCAGATGATATTAAAATCAGAGGGCGAAGTGGGTAGCAGTACCAGCGAAAACAAACCGCTCGCCATCACTGCCATGCCCAGCGCACCCAATAGTCCGGCGTGAACGCGTTCAATCAGATATCCCGCGAGAGGAGCCATCACCATGGTTGCCAGTGGCCATGGCGTCAACAGCAGACCCGTTTCGACTTCGCTGCGCCCGAGTACCGTTTGCATAAAAAAGGGCAAGGAAACTAATGCCAGCATTTGCGCGCTGAAAGAACAGATTGAGGTACAAATCGAGAGTGAAAACAGCGGAATGCGTAGCAGATCAACCGGCAATAAGGGTACTGGCAAGGCGAGCTGACGGCGGATAAAGAAAAAACCTACAACGATCAGTGCCACAATCTCAGCACCAATCAGTTTTAGCGACTGTCCTTGTGCAAAACCGCTGAGGGCGGTGATCAGCAAACCAAACGTTAAGGCATTCATCACTGCACTCGGCAGGTCAAAGCGTGGTTTATTGCTGCGGGACGCATTGGGGGGTAAAAAGCGCATAGCCAGCAGCAGTGCGATTATTCCCAACGGGACGTTAATCAGAAACAGCCATTTCCACGAGGCGATAGAGAGAATTGCCGCGGCAATAGTTGGACCCGCTGCCGAGGAGACCGCAACAATAAAGGAGTTAATACCCATCCCACGCCCAAGCTGATGCTGTGGGTAAATGAGTCGGATCAATGCCGTATTCACGCTCATTAGCGCCGCGCCGCCAAAACCCTGGGCGATGCGCGCCAGCGTCAGCATGTGTAACGAATCAGACAAGGCACAGAATAGCGATGCCAGCAAGAACACGACCAGACCACACTTATAAATGCGTCGGTAACCAAACATATCGCCTAAAAAAGAGAGTGACAGAAGCGAAACGACGATAGCAATTTGATAGGCGTTCACGATCCATATTGAGCTTGCTGGTGAGGCCTGAAGATCGGCGGCGATAGTTGGCAGGGCTACGTTTGCTATTGCGCCGTCGAGTACTGCCATAGAAATCCCAATTACAATGGTTAAAATTGCGCCATATCGCTGGGGCAATGGCAGACCATCGGCCTGAATTTTTTCCATAGAAAATCAATATTGTCGGTATTTATGAAGAGGATAATGATTTTAGCATTGATATTCAGGCGTTAGGTCGCAGATTTGTAACTAAGTAAGCAAAGAGCGATTGCGAGTGGGGGGACGTGAAATTATAATAAAAACCGGTTCTGATTTTTATAAAACACTCGCAATGAGGTGGTAAATGGCTATCGCAGATCTGGATAAGCAACCCGATTCTGTATCTTCCGTGCTGAAAGTTTTTGGCATTCTGCAGGCGCTGGGTGAAGAGCGCGAGATTGGTATTACCGAGTTGTCGCAACGCGTCATGATGTCGAAAAGCACCGTTTATCGCTTTTTGCAGACCATGAAAACGCTGGGTTATGTGGCACAAGAAGGAGAGTCTGAGAAATACTCTCTGACCCTGAAATTATTCGAGCTAGGCGCACGCGCGTTGCAAAACGTTGATCTTATCCGTAGCGCTGACATTCAGATGCGCGAACTTTCACGCCTGACCAAAGAGACAGTTCACCTCGGTGCGCTGGATGAAGACAGCATCGTCTACATTCATAAAATCGATTCCATGTACAATCTGCGCATGTATTCTCGCGTTGGTCGTCGTAATCCGCTATACAGTACAGCTATTGGTAAAGTTCTGCTGGCATGGCGTGACCGCGATGAAGTGAAGCAGATTCTGGATGGTATTGAGTACAAACGCAGCACCGATCGTACCATTACGAATACCGATGAATTACTGGTACTGCTGGATAAAGTACGTGAGCAAGGTTATGGCGAAGATAACGAAGAACAGGAAGAAGGCCTGCGTTGCATCGGCGTACCAGTGTTTGACCGTTTCGGCGTGGTTATTGCGGGCCTGAGTATTTCATTCCCAACGCTGCGTTTCTCTGAGGAACGTTTACACGAGTATGTGGCAATGCTGCATACGGCGGCGCGCAAGATTTCAGAACAAATGGGCTATAACGACTATCCGTTCTGAACTGACGTCATCGCTAATGACAAAACCCCTGGTATTTTGTACCAGGGGTTTTTTATGAAAAATTATAACGTGAGTTGGCAAAAATAACGTTGTGAACGAATTGTTGCTATATTAGCCGTTGTCGATAATAACCGTGCTTTTCCTTAACAGAGGACAATCCGACAGGCCAATGATACCGCTATCAGTGTGGACGTACTGTGCGGTGCTGGTGCCGCGAGCGGTCAGATATTGGCATTGCAGGCCCAGACCCGCAGCATTCTCCTTACTTCCAATCAAGATACCGTAGCCGCTCAGTAATAAACCGATCCAAACCAGAGCTAACAACACAATAGCGCGGATAATCAGACGCATTACAACCTCTTATCTTTTTTCGTTGTTATTAGATTAGCCTGTACACGGTATGAAACAAGTCAATCATTCCTAAAAAGATTGAATGCCGATACAGTTAACGCTGGGTTTAGGTAACGCATGATAATTTATAGACATAAGATGTAGGATTGAAGAGTGGAGCTGGAGTGAAAAAGATTCGCTGGGTAGTGCTGATTGTTGTTGTACTGGTATGCATACTGATGTGGGCGCAGGTGCTCAACATCATGTGCGATCAGGACGTACAATTTTTCAGCGGTATTTGTGCCATTAATAAGTTTATTCCCTGGTAAGCGCATTTTCGCAACAGTTGATTACCTTCTTGTGCGGCAGTGGTAAACTATGCCGTCTACATTGAGGTGGTGAAATGAACGAAGTTTTGAATTCAGGCGCGTTGAGTTTTGCGTCTTTAGCGGTATCAGTGGTGGTTTTGATTGTCGGGCTTGTTCTATGGTTTTTCATCAATCGGGCAAGTTCGCGTACCAACGAGCAGATTGAGCTGCTTGAAGCATTGTTAGATCAGCAAAAAAGACAGAACGCTTTACTCCGTCGACTTTGCGAAGCTAACGAACCCGAGAAAGTAGCAGAGCCTGCTGCATTGACTGCCAGGCAAGAAGACGATGACATCATCCGCCTGGTAGCCGAGCGGTAAATAAGTATGACAGGGTGAGGTACTGCGGATGTTGCTTCCAGTTACTTCATCCTGTCTTAAGCGTGTCAGATTTTTTTCTTCTGTCCCCGACGTGTAATTAGCGGTGGACTGACATGGACTCCCAGTATTTTCAGAGACTCCGCCTAATTAATATCTTATCCCTGGCCTGATCTAAATATAATATCCCATACGTTAAAAATATGATTATGTCATTTTTGTGATAATGATCGTTTTATTAGCAGCGAAACGTTTCTCTTACTTTTTTTGTGCCTTGTCATCTTTCTTTCATTATTTTGGTGCAAAACAAGAAGACGGATCCCATTTCTACGCTTGTGATATTTTATGCATTACTAAGCATAAAAAATGATATAGGGCAGAACCCGTTACAGATAACCTGGAACAACCGAAGCTATTGAGCTATGGTAGAAATGTCTCTGCAATGGTGCCAACCATGCGGGGTAAGGGGAGAGGCACGAGAATATATCTCTACTCGGCATGGCGCATAACTGTGCAGTTGCTGTTTGATGAAAGACAGGATTTGTGCGACCGATCGAGACACGTTTAAAAATGGCTTGCCATTATTAACGTTGTATGTGATAACACGTTTTGGGTTAAACGAGGTACAGTTCTGTTTATGTGTGGCATTTTCAGTAAAGAAGTCCTGAGTAAACACGTTGACGTTGAATACCGCTTCTCTGCCGAACCTTATATTAGTGCCTCAAGCAGTAATGTCTCAGTTTTATCTATGTTACGCCCGCGGGCGAAGAAAATACTCTAAGGAATTTTGCAAATGGCAAAGATTAAAGGTCAAGTTAAGTGGTTCAACGAGTCTAAAGGTTTTGGTTTCATTACTCCGGCTGATGGCAGCAAAGACGTGTTTGTACACTTCTCCGCTATCCAGGGTAACGGCTTCAAAACTCTGGCTGAAGGCCAGAACGTTGAGTTCGAAATTCAGGACGGCCAGAAAGGTCCGGCTGCTGTTAACGTAACAGCTATCTGATCGACACCACTGATTTGAAGCGCTTTTGCGCCTCCATCTCAGATATAAAGCCTCGCTTCTGCGGGGCTTTTTAATTCAGATTACGTCAAAATATTACTGAATGCCCTTCCATTAGCGCTTTGTTGCAAAGGCGTGATGTTCGTAGCATAGTTTTCCCCGCATTCTTACGTCATTTCTCGTTAAATCAGACACCTGAAAAACTATCTTGCTGGAGATTGGGTGAAAAAGAAAAACGACGGCGATGCGCGCAATTTTACTCCCGTACGTTTTGCCCTGCTTTGCGTGGCAATATTATTGAGTCTTGGATTGCTGCTCGGTCGGGTTGCGTGGCTGCAAATAGTCACGCCGACGAATCTGGTAAAACAGGAAGACATGCGTTCGTTACGTGAAGTGTCGATTGCCTCTCCACGCGGAATGATCACCGACAGAGAAGGGCGGCCGCTGGCGGTAAGCGTTCCGGTTAACGCTGTCTGGGCCGATCCGAAGACGATTGTCAGCAAAGGTGGTGTTGGCTATAACGAACGCTGGCAGGCATTAGCTAAGACCCTGCATATTTCGCTCGCCACGCTGGCTGAACGTGTTAACAGCAATCCAACTGGCCGCTTTATCTATCTTGCGCGCCAGATCTCTCCTCAGCAGGCGCAGTGGATCGATGATCTTAATCTCCCGGGTATCAATTTGCGCGAAGAGTCGCGTCGATTCTATCCCGCCGGGCATGTTGCGGCCAATTTGATTGGTTTTACCAATATTGATGGTCAGGGGATTGAAGGCCTGGAGAAAAGCTTTAACAGCCAGTTGATGGGCAAACCTGGCTCCCGCCTGGTACGGAAAGATAAATTTGGCCATGTCATCGAAAATATCACCGAAGTGATGCCGGTGCCGGCGCACGAATTACAGCTCAGTATTGATGAACGTTTGCAGACAGTTACTGAAGATGCGCTGGACAATGCCGTAACATGGAATAAAGCGGAATCTGGAGCTGCGGTGTTGGTCAATATTGCCACCGGCGAAATACTCTCCATGGCAAGCTTTCCCGACTTCAATCCCAATAACCGTGATGGTGCGGTGCTGGATGATTTTCGCAACCGTGCAATTAGCGACACTTTTGAACCCGGTTCAACTGTTAAACCGCTGGTGATCATGACTGCACTGCAGCAAGGGATTGTGCAGCCTGATAGCGTCATTGATACACATCCTTTTAATCTGGATGGACATCGCATCCGCGATGTCGGGTTTTACCCTGAGTTATCGCTGACCGGGATTTTGCAGAAATCGAGCGATACCGGTGTATCACACCTCTCGCTGGCTATGCCGATCCAGAAACTACTGGATACCTATAAACGCTTTGGCTTTGGCGATCCTACCGGACTGGGGTTAACCGGGGAAAGTAGCGGTTTAATGCCGCAACGTCGCTACTGGAGCGATTTGGATCGGGCCACCTTTGCATTTGGCTACGGGCTAATGGTGACGCCGCTCCAGTTGGCGCATGTTTATGCCACCATCGGCAGTTTTGGTATTTACCGCCCCCTTTCTATTACGCGTATCGATCCGCCAGTAATAGGTACGCGGGTGATGCCGGAGGCGTTGGTTCACCAGGTTGAACATATGATGGAGAGCGTCGCGCTACCCGGCGGCGGGGGAACCAAAGCTGCGGTTAGAGATTATCGCGTAGCGGTTAAGACCGGAACGGCAAAGAAAATTGGTGATGACGGTAAATATGTCGACAAATACGTGGCTTATACGGCAGGCGTTGCGCCAGCGAGCGATCCAAAATTTGCGCTGGTAGTGGTGATTAATAACCCGCAAAACGGCGCTTACTACGGGGGAGCCGTTTCCGCGCCAGTGTTCAGTCAGATAATGGGCGATGTCCTGCGTCTGGAAAATGTAAAGCCGGATGGCATGCCGGCCAACTCCGATCATTTGGTGGTGATGCACGCCAGCAACGTAAACTCACCGTCGCTGTAAGTTATTTTCCCTGGGCGCAATTCGCGTTACACTTGCGCCCTTAAGTCACCTGCCGGAGTTGTCATGTCGTTTTCCTGTCCTCTTTGCCACCAGCCTCTTACTCAAGCGAATAACAGTTTTGTCTGTCCCGGGCGGCACCAGTTTGACGTGGCGAAAGAAGGGTATGTTAACTTACTGCCGGTTCAGCATAAGCGGTCGCGGGATCCAGGCGATAGCGCTGAAATGATGCAGGCGCGCCGGGCATTTCTTGATGCTGGCCACTATCAGCCGCTGCGCGATGCGATTGTGAATGTGCTTAAAGAGAAGTCGAATTCCGAAGATGCAGTGATCCTGGATATTGGCTGTGGGGAAGGGTATTACACCCATGCGTTTGCCGATGCGCTGGCGGGCTGTACAACCTTTGGTCTTGATGTCTCCAAAGCAGCAATTAAAGCTGCGGCGCGACGTTATCCTCAGGTGACCTTTTGTGTTGCCTCCAGCCACCGTCTGCCATTTGCCGACGAATCAATGGATGCCATCATCAGGATCTACGCCCCCTGCAAAGCACAGGAGCTGGCTCGAGTGGTTAAACCGGGTGGCTGGGTAATTACCGCCACGCCGGGCCCGCGTCATTTAATGGAGCTGAAAGGACTGATTTATGATGAGGTGCGGCTGCATGCGCCACACACTGAGCAGCTTGATGGTTTTGCCCTGCAACAGAGTATTGCACTGGGATATCAAATGCAGCTCAAAGGCAGTGAGGCTGTGGCATTGCTGCAGATGACGCCGTTCGCCTGGCGGGCAAAGCCGGAGGTGTGGGAAGCCTTAACGGGGAAAACACAGTTTGATTGCCAGACAGACTTTAGTATTCATGTCTGGCAGCGACTGAGTTAACCGTGAAAGTGTGCCCAGAGGATCTGGGCACCGATACCAATCAGTACCACCCCGCCCAAAATTTCAGCTCGTTTGCCCAGCATCGGGCCAATGAAACGACCGATCATCATGCCGAGTGTGGACATAATCAACGTGGCACAGCCGATGGCCAGCGCTGTGGCAATAATGTTGACCTGCAGGAAAGCCAGACCCACCCCGACGGCCATTGCGTCGAGACTGGTGGCAATGGCGGTGGTGACCAGCAGCCAGAAACCGTGACGGCGTTGCGGCTCTTCATCTTCATCACTGTTATCGCGAAAACCTTCGATTATCATTCGCCCACCTAAAAACATCAGCAGAATGAAGGCGATCCAGTGGTTCCACTCCAGCACAAATTTGCTGGCGAGCATCCCCATGCCCCAGCCAATCAATGGCGTGAGCGTTTCAACTGCGCCGAAAATAAGGCCAGTACGCAGCGCTTCAGAAAATTTGGGTTTATGCAGGGAGGCACCTTTGCCAATTGATGCAGCAAAAGCATCCATCGACATGCCGAAAGCGAGAAGAACGGTAGCGGTAAGATTCATAACAGCGTCCTGACCGGGGTATCCATAAAACACATCACTGCCCCCAGTAACCATGCATACAAGCTGGAATCACTGTAAATACAGCGCCATTCAAATATGCATTGCAGTTGATGTGCCTATGGTCTCGCCTGACTGAACCTGTAAGTTCAGTCCGTACGTGCCACGTTTTTCAACGAGTATGTTGACACGTACATTTCCGGAATCTGGAAATCGGCTACTCCCCAACGACGGGCGCAACCTTAACATATTTTTAGAATATAAAACAAGAAATGCAGAAATAATATTTCGACTCTAATTGAAAACGATTTTCATTTAGATTTATTTATAGATAAAACGTTAAAATTAATAACATTACTGATGATGAAATATAGCCTTAGCTATGTTTGTTTTTGCATTGATATATAAAAACATAGTTCAGGCTATATTCATAACTCATTGATTTGAAATTAAAAGTTTATATATGTTTTCGAGATCGTCTATATTTCGTACGCGAATAAGTAATCTTCGATGTTCTAATTGCATCACCAGTACACCGTCTTCAGATAAATTCATTTCTTTAATGCGATTATATTCAATCCAGACATTGGCGAAGAAAAAGCCTTTTTGCTTAAAGATGATTTTTGGCGTACGGATCCAGAACAGATACAACCCCATCAATATCAGTGCGCATAATAACCATGTGGTAAATTGCGCGCCGTGGCTGGTGATGTTGTTATAGATAAGAATAGCTACCAAGCCAAGGAAGATAACGCCGTCGACTCTGCTGCGAGGAAGCAGGACGACAGTAAGCAGAGTGGGGCCATTGCGTCGGGGCATGATGAACTGATCGTAAATGGCATACGCCAGCAGCGACAAGATAAAAAGAACCAGCACCAGGTCCGTGATAGTCATGAATCCTCAACCCTCTAAATAGAAAAACCGGGGGCAAGCCCCCGGTGATGTACAACAGTCTTACAGGCCGAGCAGGCCGACAGCGTAGCCCGCGATACCGATGACGAAGAAGCCAATGATGATCCACAGTGGGTTCACTTTCTTACGCAGCAGCCACATACAGGCGAACGTCAGCAGCAACGGAACCAGGCCCGGCATCAGCTGGTCAAGGATTGTCTGCACGGTGGTGACGCGAGTCTGGCCATCCTGACCGGTGATAGTGGAAACCACCAGCGGGATGTTGACGTGCGTCCATTTGTTAACCAATGCCCCCATGACAAACAGGCCGAGAATTGACGCCCCCTCAGTCAGTTTCTGCAGGAAGCCGCCGCCCATATCTTTAACGATATCGACACCTTTACGGTAGCCGTACGCCACTCCGTAATAAAGGGTCGCGAGACGTACCAGGTTAAACAGAACAAAGAAGAGCAATGGTCCAAGCAGGCTGCCGCTCATCGCGATACCTGCGCCGAGCGCGGCGAAGACCGGACGTACGGTACCCCAGAAGATCGGGTCACCCACGCCTGCCAGCGGCCCCATCAGACCAACTTTGATACCGTTGATAGCACCATCGTCAATCTCTGCACCGTTTGCACGTTGCTCCTCCATCGCCAACGTTACGCCCAGTACCGGGGCCGCTACGTACGGATGGGTGTTAAAGAATTCCAGATGACGCTTAATAGCTTGCTTTCGCGCGTCGTTGTTTTCCGGGTACAAACGGCGGATCGCCGGTATCATGGAGAAACAAAAACCCAGCGCCTGCATACGTTCGAAGTTCCATGAACCCTGAAACAGGTTAGAACGAAGGAACACGCCACGAATATCACTCTGGGTGAGTTTTTTCTCGGTGGTAGTTTTAGTCATATCAACCATTTCGCTCACCTGTTAGTCCAGTTCGTTATCGAGATCGTTATTGCCAGCTGCTTGCGCAGGTGCACCGGCTACGCGGTTATATTTCGGGCTCAACTGAATGTAGAGGATGGCCATTACTGCGCCAATCACACCCAGAGCAACCAGGTTGAAGTTAGTAAATGCCGCGGTGACGAAGCCGAGGTAGAAGAACGGCATCAGGTAGCCTGCGCGCATCATGTTGATGACCATTGCATAACCAACCACTACGATCATACCGCCTGCAATGTTCAGACCACCGGTAACAACTTCCGGAATGGCGTTCAACATGCCCTGAACTTCACTGGTACCGACGGAGATAGCCACGATTACCGCAGGGATTGCAACGCGCATTGCCTGAAGGAACAGGGAGGAGACGTGTATCCAGGATAGCGCCGTCAGGTTGCCGCTTTCGGCCGCCTTATCCGCCGCGTGCTGGAACGCTACGGTGATGGTACGAACGATAATGGTCAGAACCTGGCCTGCTGCTGCCAGAGGAATAGCCAGTGCGATACCCGCACCAATGCTTTGATGACCCGCGATGACCAGAACGGTAGAGATAATTGAGGCCAGTGCGGCATCAGGTGCAACCGCAGCACCGATGTTCATCCAGCCCAGGGCGATCATTTCCAGGGTACCACCGATGATAATACCGGTTTTCATATCCCCGAGAACGGCACCAATCAGCGTACAGGCCACCAACGGACGGTGGAACTGAAATTCATCGAGTACCGACTCCATACCCGCGATACATGCGACGATGAACACCAGCACAATCTGAAGAGTGGTAATCTCCATTGTACTTCTCCTATTGCTTATACAGACTTAAGTGTGAGAGCTAAAGATTCAACCAGAGCGTTTATTTTTCCGCTTTGGCAATCAGATCCATCATTTTCAGTTTCTGATCGGTGGAGACCTTACGGGCTTCCAGCTCAATACCACGCGCGTTTAATTTTTTAAACGCTTCGATATCTTTTTCATCAACAGAAATAGCGTTGTTTACCTGGGTTTTACCCTGATGGAAAGCCATACCACCAATGTTAACGGAGGTAATTTTCACGCCACCTTCAACGATACGTTCTACGTCGGTCGGGTTGGTGAACAACAACATCACACGCTCGCCTGCATATTTGGGGTTGTTGTAGACGCGGATCATTTTTGCGACATCAACCACATGTGCTGTTACACCCGGAGGTGCTACCTGAGTCAGCAGCGTTTTACGCACGGTATCGGCAGCAACTTCATCACTGACGACGATAATGCGTGTAACGTTGGTTTCTTTGGTCCAGCGCGTTGCCACCTGACCATGGATTAAACGGTCATCAATACGCGCCAGGCCGATCTGCATATAATCGTTCGGGCCCATCGGTTTGGCGGGCGCTGCTGCTTTTGGCGCAGCGACCGGAGCAGGAGCGGCTTTTTCCACCGGTTTTGCTTTCAACGCTTTCACGCCTTCGCTACCGGTTTCAACGGCCAGTGCCACTAATTCATCGAAGCTGGGGTTGTCATCACGCGCCATGAAGGTCTCAACCAGCATGGGAATGTTCACACCGGCGATGACTTCGTAATGCTCTTTATCGACGACAATGCGGCTCGCAGCGTTGAACGGGCTGCCTCCCCATGTGTCAACGAGAAACAGCACGCCTTTACTGGTATCGAGTTTTGCCAACTGAGCGTTGTACTTTTCGATCAGCGTTTCAGCATTTTCGCCTGGAACGAAATCGATCCAGCCGACGTTTTCCTGCTCGCCTAACAGCATTTCTGCTGTTTTAAGTAACTGCTCTGCAGCCCAACCATGTGTGCCTATAACAATAGCAATGGTCACTTGCTACCTCCTTTATTATCGTTAACACATCAACGTGAAGATGTATTTGAATCGTCGTCCGCAATCGAATCGATTCAGATAAGGGTTACAAAGAAAAGCTTATGATTTTCGTGAATTATTTTAGATATCGAAAAAAATATTTTATGTGATGAAGATCCGTAATTTAACTTCCGATGAAAAGAAATTTCGAAGGGCAAAATATCTCCGAAACAACTTATTGCAAAGGAAGGTAAATCTTTGCTAAAAACCGATTGTCTCTGTTATGTTTAGCATCTGTTTAATTACTCAGGAGTATAGGGCAGTAGCCCACCATATGGATCGTCACCGACGTCATTTCACCATCAGGCCGCGTTGCGCCTGTCAAATTGGCACTTTTTGCCACAAATTTTCTCTGCATATCGCTTTAACGCCTGAGATTCTCAGCGCGCAGTTTGGTCATTCCTTAAGCAGGAGCTTGTCATGGAATTATTAATGGACCCGCAGATTTGGGTGGGTTTGCTCACGCTTGTCGTTCTCGAAATTGTTCTGGGTATTGATAACCTGGTCTTCATTGCGATCCTGGCTGATAAGCTGCCGCCAAAACAGCGAGATAAAGCGCGATTAATCGGTCTGTCACTGGCGCTGATTATGCGTTTGGGCTTGTTGTCCGTCATTTCGTGGATGGTGACGCTAACTAAGCCGCTGTTCACGGTAATGGACTATGCGTTCTCGGGGCGCGATCTGATTATGCTGCTGGGGGGTATATTCCTCTTGTTCAAGGCTACGACAGAGCTGCATGAGCGGCTGGAAAACCGTGAACATGATACTGGCCAGACAAAAGGATATGCGAGTTTTTGGGTTGTTGTAACGCAGATTGTCATCCTCGATGCGGTGTTCTCGCTGGATGCCGTAATTACGGCGGTCGGTATGGTCAACCATCTGCCAGTGATGATGGCGGCGGTAGTGATTGCTATGGCCGTGATGCTGCTCGCTTCCAAGCCGCTGACACGATTTGTGAACCAACACCCGACGGTGGTGGTGCTGTGTCTGAGCTTCCTGTTAATGATCGGTCTGAGTCTGGTTGCCGAAGGGTTTGGCTTCCATATTCCGAAAGGCTATCTGTATGCGGCGATTGGCTTCTCAATCATCATTGAGCTGTTTAACCAGATTGCCCGTCGTAACTTTATTCGCCACCAGTCGGCGCTGCCGCTGCGCGCGCGCACTGCCGATGCAATCCTGCGTCTGATGGGCGGTAAACGTCAGGCCAGCGCACAGATGGAATCCGACAATCCTATGCCGGTTCCCGTACCGGAAGGCGCATTTGTGGAAGAAGAACGCTATATGATCAACGGCGTCCTTTCTTTGGCGTCGCGTTCATTACGCGGCATTATGACCCCGCGTGGCGAAATTAGCTGGGTTGATGCAGACCTGAGCGTGGCGGAAATTCGCGAGCAGTTGCTCTCTTCACCACACAGTCTGTTCCCGGTATGTCGTGGCGAACTGGATGAAATCATCGGGATCGTGCGTGCTAAAGAGCTGCTGGTGGCGCTGGAAGACGGTGTAGATGTGGCGGCCATTGCCTCTGCATCCCCGGCTATCGTCGTCCCGGAAACGCTGGACCCGATTAATTTGTTAGGCGTTCTGCGTCGCGCCCGCGGTAGTTTCGTCATCGTTACTAACGAGTTTGGCGTCGTGCAGGGTCTGGTGACGCCGCTGGACGTATTAGAAGCAATCGCCGGTGAATTCCCGGATGCCGATGAAACGCCTGAAATTATTGCTGATGCAGGCGGTTGGTTGGTGAAAGGGGGAACCGATCTGCATGCGTTGCAACAGGCGCTGGACGTGGATACGTTAGTGAATGAAGATGAAGACATTGCCACGGTGGCAGGTTTAGTCATTGCGGCTAACGGTCATATTCCACGCGTAGGTGATGTTATCGAGGTTGCACCGTTGAGCATCACGATTGTCGAAGCGAATGACTATCGTGTGGATTTAGTTCGCATTGTTAAAGAACAACCCGTTCACGACGAAGACGAGTAATCGGGTTTAGCGAAACGGCATGACGGGCATACTGTGTCGCCCGTTATGCCGGGTGGGCGGCGGCGTGCTGCCCGCCAGCCATTCAGGAAAATCGCGCAGCGGCATTGGCTTTGCATACAAAAAACCTTGCAATAATTGTACGCCATGTCGGCGTAAATGCTGCGCCTGTGCCTGTGTTTCAACGCCTTCCGCTACCAGTTCGATATTCAGTTTTTTCCCCAACGCGATAATGATGTCTGTGACGGTTGAGTTCACGGCGTCTGTTCCGATTGCCGAAGTAAATGATTTATCAATCTTCAGCACATCCGGCCGAAGTTTTTCCAGCCACGAGAGCGAGCTGTTGCCGGTGCCAAAATCATCAATCGCCAGTTTTACGCCAAGCCGATTTAACTCACGCACGATCCGATAATCCACCTCAAGTAACGCATCGCGTTCGGTAAGTTCGATAACTAACTGTTGGATAGGGTGTTGGCTGAACCAATACTGGTTGAGATCTTTTAGCAGCATACCGTGACGAAAATGGCTGGCGGCGACATTAATCCCAACATGAAACTGGCTGCTCATCGGGAAGACGTGCCGCTGCTGAATGGTTTCTGCGATGACATGACGGGTCAATGGCACAATCAGATTGTGCTCTTCAGCGATGGGAATGAATACTTCGGGAGCAATCCAACCCTGGCGCGGGTTATTCCAGCGTAAAAGGATTTCCACTCCCGTACATTGCCGGGTTTGGGCATTAAGTAGTGGTTGGCAAAACAGCTCGAATTCGCGTGCGGCAAGGGCCAGATTTATCTCCCTGGAGAAGCTCATTCTGCTGGCGGTCGCCAGCCATGCCAAGTACCCCACTAATAAACTCAGGATCACCGCCAGCGGCAGTTGTGTTGGCAGATGTTTGATAGCCAGTTCGCTAGCGCCTGGACCGGTGATGCTGATGGTATAGGGGAAATGTTGCGATGAGAGCTGGTAGCGTTTTTCATTATTCAGTTCAGGGAGCGTATCAACAACACCTTGTCCATAGAGCAAATGGCGATTACCGACGGTTAAGCTGGCATTAGTAATGTACGGCGGTTGAGGTTCAAGCAGCATGGACGACAATAAATCAATATTCACGATTTCCAGCACACCATCTTCGCCATCGGCAGATGAGGGATACCACTGCGTCAGAATCGGGCTGCCCTTAATCAACGAATGGTCGGTAGTCAGCAGCAGTTGTGGCTCCCGGCTGGGTAATTCAGGCTCCAGTTGACGAACTGGCACATTGCGATAACCAAAAATGCTGGAGCAATAGAGGATCCCGCGTTGAATCAGATTAATAGAACGCACTGTCTGTAGTCTGGCGGCGTGCTTACTCAGGGGTAAACGCGCTACTGAGCAGGGAAGTCCAATCAACGGCAGCAGCACATCGCGTCCGGCCTGTAAGGGTAAAAGCACGTCATCCAATTCTTCAACGGTGTGGTTGGCAAAGGTAAGGATATTGCGATGATTTAAATTACGCTCCGAAATAAATCGGACAGCTAATGTAAGGATGAGCGTCAGTAGTGCACAAACAGTGCAGACGATTAAGCGATTCCGGCGATAGTTTTTAATGATCCGTTGTGCTGTTTGCATGCGGGCTGCCCGATAAGCCGTTGGTCACAGAAGCCAACAGCAACAGAGCAAGTGTAGTGGGGAAAATTACAGTAGACGAGGGTGAGGGGGTAAATTCGCCCATCCGTCGCAGATGGGCGAAAATTAAGTATTAGTCACATTGGACTTTGATTGCCAGACCACCACGTGATGTTTCGCGGTATTTGGCGTTCATGTCTTTACCTGTTTCGTACATAGTTTCAATGACTTTATCCAGCGAGACACGCGGCGCGCTGGTGCGGCGCATTGCCATACGCGCAGCGTTGATCGCCTTCACGGAAGCAATGGCGTTACGTTCAATGCACGGAACCTGTACCTGACCGGCAACTG
Organism: Citrobacter meridianamericanus; assembly: GCF_041320245.1. NCBI lineage: Bacteria > Pseudomonadati > Pseudomonadota > Gammaproteobacteria > Enterobacterales > Enterobacteriaceae > Citrobacter > Citrobacter meridianamericanus. Next base: position 2,334,733 of record NZ_CP101036.1, read on the forward strand.
GATCACAGGTTAAGCCGAGATTATGCTCCATGCCGATTTCGGCAGCTACACAGACCTGCTCAGGGCTTGCGCCTAACAGTTCAGCCAGACCCGCGGCAGCCATGGAGCAGGCTACGCCAACTTCCCCCTGGCAACCCACTTCAGCACCGGAGATTGACGCATTCATTTTGTACAACGCGCCAATCGCGCCGGCAGCCAGGAAATAACGGGTATAGATATCCGGGCTGACGGACTCGATGAAATGATCGTAATAGGCCAGTACTGCAGGCACGATACCGCAAGCACCGTTGGTTGGTGCAGTTACAACGCGACCACCTGCGGCGTTTTCTTCGTTAACTGCCAACGCGAACATGTTCACCCAGTCGATCACGTTCATCGGATCGTTGGAGAGCTTATCGCTGGAAACCAGCATACGACGCAGGGCGGAAGCACGGCGTGGAACGCGCAGCGGACCCGGCAGCACGCCTTCAGTGTTCATGCCGCGATCAATACAAGCCTGCATGGTCTGCCAGACGTGGCCAAAGTACTCTTCAATCTCTTTTTTACTGTGCAGCGCGAGTTCGTTCTGCATCGCCATGCCAGAGAGAGACAGGCCGGTGCTGTTGCAGTATTCCAGCATTTCAGTAGCGGATTTGAACGGATAAGGCACGCTGACCTCGCCCGCGGCATCCTGACCAAAATGTTCTTCATCAACGATGAATCCACCGCCGATTGAGTAGTAAGTTTTGCTGTAAATGACGGTTTCGCCATTGTAAGCATGGATCTGCATCCCGTTTTCATGCAGCGGCAGGTTGCCGTTGTGAAAACGCATCCCGTCATTCTGCGGGAAATCCACTTCGTGCTGACCCTGCGCAAGCAGCAGACGTCCACGCGTTTCTACGTCGCGGATAAATCCGGGGATGCTGTCAATATCCACGGTAGCAGGCTCATTGCCCGCCAGACCCATAATAATGGCGATATCGGTGTGGTGACCTTTACCCGTGAGCGACAGTGAACCATACACGTCGACGGCGACACGAGTAACGCTGTCCAGTAATCCTTTTTCGACCAGGTCATCGACGAACTGTTTACCCGCCTTCATAGGCCCTACGGTATGGGAAGATGAGGGACCAATCCCCACCTTAAACATGTCGAATAGACTAATCACGATAATACTCCTACAGGGCGACTGGGGTTTCCAGTAACGATGTTATAACTGCGCATAGTGTAAGAGGGAACGCGGCGATCGGCTTAACTATTCACATGAATTAAACTAATAGATAACCGCGGTTTTGCTAATGTTGTGACCTGAATTTCAAGTTGTCTATGGAGTGCGTAAAGATAAGTATAGTCATGGCTTGACGCCAATTTGCAGCGCCAGCTCACGAATTATTCCGGCGGTCATTCCCCAGACAAAATATTGTTCATACCAGGAAAGCCAAACACGATGTGAATCGCCGCGACGGTAGATATCCAACGGGTGATAACGTCCTAAATGCAGGGCCTGCGCCAGCGGCATTTCGAACACCGCAGACACTTCATCCTCACTGGCGCGATACGGTAAATTTGGCGGGATAATACCTACCACTGGCGTGACCTGGAATCCGGTAACGCTGTCGACCGGTGGCAGCACGCCAATCACCTCAACGCAAGAAGGTGGGATCGCCACTTCTTCCTGCGCTTCACGAAGGGCGGCGGCAATCAATGAGGCATCGCTACTATCCACCGCACCGCCGGGAAAGGCGACTTGTCCGGCGTGCTTGCGCAGGTGAACGGATCGCTGGGTTAACAGTAATCCCGGTTGTGCACGACGCACGACAGGGATCAGTACGGCAGCCTGGCGCTGGTTTAACGCGGCATGATTGACCTGCGGGCGCAGGAGTTGGAAGCGCGATAAAAAGTCATCAAGCGTCAGGTTGCTGTATTCCACGTCTCAGTTCTCCAGTTGGTGCAAAATACGATTCACTTTATCAAACGTTTCCTGATACTCCGCGTCTTCCTGACTGTCTGCCACAATACCACCGCCTGCGGAGCAATAAATTTTTCCGTTTGTGGCCGTCAGCGTGCGAATGGTGATACTGGTATCCATATTGCCGCAAAAGCTCAGATAACCAATGCTGCCGCACCAGGCGTTGCGTCTTTGCGGCTCCAGTTCGTCGATAATTTCCATCGCCCGCACTTTCGGCGCGCCGGTGATGGAGCCGCCAGGGAAGGCGGCGCGAAGCAGGTCGGTGGCATGCAATGACTCTGGCAAGCGCGCGGTAATAGTGCTGACCAGATGATGAACGGCAGGGAAAGGTTCGACCACAAACAGCTGCGGAACCTGTACCGAACCCGGTGTGGCAACGCGACCAATATCGTTACGCATCAAATCAACGATCATCAGGTTTTCCGCGCGATCTTTCGGTGAATTTGCCAGTCGCTGGGCCTGCTCACGATCGGCGTTGATATCTTCAAGCCTTGGCAGCGTACCTTTAATCGGACGCGTCTGGATGTGCTGGTTTTCCAACAGAATAAACCGTTCGGGTGAAAGGCTGAGGATTGCGCCTTCCTCAAGACGAATAAACGCGCTAAACGGGGCGCGGTTGGCGTGATTGAGTTTGACGAATGCCTGCCACTCATCGCCCTGATAATGCGCCTGAAACCGCTGGGCAAGGTTGACTTGATAACAGTCGCCGCTGTGAAGGTATCCCTGCACCTGGCGGAATTTCTCGCCGTACTGAGCGCGGCTCATATTGGACTGCCATGCCGAGGTCAATGTAAATGACTCGCTGGTTGGCGGTTGTTGTGCATCGAGCCATTTCAGCCGCGCATCGACATCGGTATGGCTAAGCAGAGACACAGTCTGCAACTGATGATCGACAATCAGTGCCCAGTCGTAAATGCCTATCGCCATATCCGGCAGCGCAATATCACATTCGGCAATAGAGGTCAGTGATTCAAAGCGTCGGCCAAGATCGTAGCCAAACAGACCTAACGCCCCGCCCTGAAACGGCAGGTCCGGGTGATAATCTGGATGAATCTTGCGTGCGTTGAGCACGGAGTGTAATACCGTCATCGGATCATCATGCGTGCGCACGAAGGTGCGACCGTCCCGCACAACGGTCTCCTCAGCCAGCGTAACCAACGTAGCGATGGGATCCGCCACCAGAATATCAAAGCGGTTATGTGGATGGTCGGCATGACCAGAATGCAACAGCATCGCCCAGGGCAGATGGCTTAAGGTCGAAAAATAGCGTTCAGCGGCGTCCTGACGCCAGGGTAATGTGATTATTGCGGGAGATAACGTCTTCATCAGTCCTGACTCGTTGCTACTCTACTGGCTAACTGCCCGGTAGCATGAAATAATAAGCGCAGACAATTTAGCAGGAGTTAACAATGTTTGCAGGTTTACCTTCACTCAGTCATGAGCAGCAGCAAAAAGCAGTAGAGCGCATTCAGGAACTGATGTCGCAAGGGATGAGCAGCGGACAAGCTATTGCTCTGGTCGCTGAAGAGTTACGCGCCAGTCACACCGGTGAACGGATCGTGGCGCGTTTTGAAGATGAAGATGAGTAACGCCGCTTATACCGCAGCGATAATCTTGATCTCAACTTTGTATTTCGGGTTCATTAACCCGGCCTGAACGGTACAACGTACCGGCGCGTGACCCGCAACAACCCACGCGTCCCAGGCTTTGTTCATGGCAGCAAAATCACTTTTGTCTGCCAGGAATAGAGTGGCATCAAGGATACGTGACTTGTCGCTGCCCTGTTTTTCCAGCACCGCATCAATTTGCGTCAGCGTATTTGCCGTTTGCTCAAAAGCGTCTGCATCCAGATTCTCCGGCACGCCAGTGTAATACAGCGTGTTGTTGTGGATAACCACGTCGGACCAACGCGCTTCGGCATCAATGCGCACAATCGTCATAAATCATTCCTCATTTACGTTTTTTCATAATGGCTTTGGGTTGCGCCAAGACTGCCATAATGTTGTGCCCACGTCACCTCTTCAACTGGCGAAAGACCCGCTGGCCTGACATAATCCCTGTTCAAATGAACAGGGGGCAGTGTGACGGACGATTTTGCAGCAGACGGTCAGTTAGCTAAAGCGATACCAGGTTTTAAACCGCGTGAACCACAGCGGCAGATGGCCTTCGCCGTCAGTCATGCTATCGAAAAATCACAGCCGCTGGTTGTTGAAGCCGGAACCGGAACGGGTAAAACCTATGCCTATCTTGCCCCTGCACTACGCGCCGGAAAGAAGGTGATTGTCTCCACAGGCTCGAAAGCGTTGCAGGATCAGCTATACAGCCGCGATTTACCCACCGTGGCAAAAGCCCTGGCGTTCACCGGAAAACTGGCGTTGCTGAAAGGGCGTTCAAACTATCTGTGCCTTGAGCGTCTCGAACAACAGGCGCTGGCAGGCGGTGATCTGCCGGTACAAACCTTAAGTGACGTCATTTTGCTACGCTCGTGGTCAAATCAAACCCTTGATGGCGACATCAGCACCTGCGTCAGCGTGGCGGAAGATTCTCAGGCCTGGCCGCTGGTGACCAGCACAAACGATAATTGCCTTGGTAGCGACTGTCCGCTATATAAAGAGTGCTTTGTCGTTAAAGCGCGCAAGAAGGCGATGGAAGCGGATGTCGTTGTGGTGAACCATCATCTGTTTCTCGCTGATATGGTGGTGAAAGAGAGTGGGTTTGGCGAACTGATCCCGGAAGCAGAGGTGATGATCTTCGATGAAGCGCACCAGTTACCGGATATCGCCAGTCAGTACTTTGGTCAATCGCTCTCCAGTCGCCAACTGCTGGATCTGGCAAAAGACATCACCATTGCCTATCGCACCGAGCTGAAAGACACTCAGCAGTTGCAAAAATGCGCCGACCGGCTGGCGCAAAGCGCTCAGGACTTCCGTTTGCAGTTGGGCGAACCGGGCTATCGCGGAAACCTGCGGGAACTGCTGGCCGACCAGCGCGTGCAGCGCGCATTTCTGTTGCTCGATGACACGCTTGAGCTGTGTTATGACGTGGCGAAACTGTCTCTCGGACGTTCGGCCTTGCTGGATGCCGCGTTTGAACGTGCCACGCTTTACCGTGCTCGGCTGAAGCGTCTGAAAGAGATCAACCAGCCAGGTTTTAGCTACTGGTATGAATGTACCTCCCGTCATTTCACTCTCGCGCTGACGCCGCTCACGGTGGCGGATAAATTCAAAGAAGTGATGGAGCAAAAACCGGGGTGCTGGATTTTTACCTCCGCGACGCTGTCGGTAAACGATGATCTCCATCATTTCACCGCGCGGCTGGGTATTAACGATGCCGAGTCGATGCTGTTGCCGAGTCCTTTTGATTATACCCGCCAGGCGCTGCTGTGTGTGCCGCGTAATCTCCCGCAAACTAACCAGCCGGGGGCTGCGCGGCAGTTGGCGTCCATGCTGCGTCCCATTATCGAGGCGAACAACGGTCGCTGTTTTATGCTGTGTACTTCACACGCGATGATGCGCGATCTGGCGGAACAATTCCGCGCCACCATGACGCTTCCCGTGTTGCTGCAGGGGGAAACCAGTAAAGGGCAACTGTTACAGCAGTTTGTCAGCGCAGGTAATGCGTTACTGGTTGCCACCAGCAGCTTCTGGGAAGGGGTAGACGTGCGTGGCGATACGCTGTCGCTGGTGATTATCGATAAACTGCCGTTCACCTCACCGGATGACCCGCTGTTAAAGGCGCGAATGGAAGACTGCCGATTACGCGGTGGCGATCCGTTTGAAGACGTTCAGTTGCCGGATGCGGTCATCACCCTGAAACAGGGCGTGGGGCGTCTGATTCGTGATGCTGACGATCGCGGTGTACTGGTGATTTGCGACAATCGTCTGGTGATGCGGCCTTACGGTGCCACTTTCCTGGCGAGCCTTCCGCCTGCACCGCGTACACGTGATATTGCTCGCGCTGTTCGCTTTCTTGCCGTACCAACGACTGAGTAATTTGTTACGGAGTGTGGTAAGATGCGCGCCAAATTTATTGATTTGATCACAAACACTCATGCGAATTCTGGCTATCGATACCGCCACAGAGGCGTGCTCTGTTGCCCTGTGGAATGACGGTACTATCAAGGCTCATTTCGAGCTTTGCCCACGAGAACACACCCAACGAATTTTACCGATGGTCGAGGAAATCCTGGCCGCTGGCGATCTCACGTTAACCGACATCGACGCCCTGGCGTTTGGTCGCGGTCCCGGTAGTTTCACCGGCGTCCGTATTGGGATTGGCATTGCTCAGGGGCTGGCGTTAGGCGCGAATTTACCGATGATCGGCGTCTCCACTCTTGCGACAATGGCGCAGGGAGCCTGGCGTAAATCGGGAGCTACCCGCGTACTGGCCGCGATCGACGCGCGAATGGGCGAAGTCTACTGGGCGGAATACCAGCGTGATGAGAACGGTAACTGGCACGGTGAAGAAACCGAAGCGGTGTTAACCCCTGAGCAGGTACATGAGCGTTTATTGCAGTTGTCTGGCGAGTGGGTAACGGTCGGAACGGGCTGGCCTGCCTGGCCTGAACTCGGTAAAGACAGTGGTCTGACACTCAGCGACGGTGACGTATTGCTTCCTGCGGCTGAAGATATGCTGCCTGTCGCCACGCAAATGCTGGCTGCCGGTAAGACCGTGGCGGTTGAACATGCTGAACCGGTTTATTTACGTAACACCGTGGCGTGGAAGAAACTTCCCGGTAAAGAATGAATCTTAGTAGTACATCCCCGGTTAATTTTCATCGACGTCAGTGCACAGCATTGTGAACAGGCCGGGGCAGAAGCTAAGAAAAGGGAGTCGTAATATGGCGGTGCAAAAGCAGTTATTGAAAGGTGTGTTGGCGGGCGCGTTAGCGTTAATGCTAAGCGGCTGCGTCACCATCCCGGACGCGATTAAAGGTTCGAGTCCTACGCCGCAGCAGGATCTGGTGCGGGTGATGAATGCGCCGCAGCTGTATGTCGGACAGGAAGCGCGTTTCGGCGGTAAAGTGGTCAATATTCTGAACCAGCAGGGGAAATCCCGTCTGGAAATTGCCACGGTTCCTCTTGATAGCGGGGCGCGCCCAGTGCTGGGTGAAGCCTCACGCGGGCGGATTTATGCTGATGTAAATGGCTTTCTCGACCCGGTGGATTTCCGCGGGCAACTGGTCACCGTCGTGGGGCCGATTAGCGGCACAGTGGACGGAAAAATCGGCAATACCCCGTATAAATTCATGCTGATGCAGGTAACTGGCTATAAACGCTGGCATATTACTCAGCAAATTGTGATGCCGCCTCAGCCGATCGACCCGTGGTTCTACGGTGCGCGTGGCTGGCCTTACGGTGGCTATGGCGGATGGGGATGGTACAATCCCGGTCCGGCACAGGTTCAGACCATAGTAACTGAGTAACTCTTTGTTTTATTAGTAAAAGAAACAGCGGCTCGTCCGCTGTTTCTGCATTAACGTGGATATAAGAAAAATAAATAGTGACGTGCTTCGCAACCTTGTCGTTGTGTAATAAACAAACTGGTACGCTGAGTTAATATTATGTTAACAGTTTGTTTATTGCCTGGGGTTGTGATGACGACGAATACGCATTTTAGAGGTGATGTATTGAAAAAGGTTTGGCTTAACCGTTATCCCGCTGGTGTTCCTGCGGAGATCAATCCTGACCGTTATCAATCCCTGGTGGAACTCTTTGAACACTCAGTAAGACGGTATGCCGATCAGCCCGCGTTTGTAAACATGGGGGAGGTGATGACCTTCCGCAAGCTTGAAGAGCGTAGCCGGGCGTTCGCAGCCTATTTGCAACAAGGCCTCGGGCTGAAAAAGGGCGATCGCGTCGCGCTGATGATGCCGAATCTGCTGCAATATCCGGTCGCACTGTTTGGGATTTTACGTGCTGGCATGATTGTCGTGAACGTGAACCCGCTGTACACGCCTCGCGAGCTGGAACATCAGCTTAACGACAGCGGCGCGGCGGCCATTGTCATCGTCTCTAACTTTGCCCACACGCTGGAAAAGGTGGTCGACAAAACGTCGGTGCAACACGTGATCCTGACGCGCATGGGCGATCAGCTGTCGACCGCTAAAGGGACGCTGGTTAACTTTGTCGTCAAGTATATCAAGCGCCTGGTGCCGAAATATCACCTGCCGGATGCCATTTCGTTTCGCAGTGCGCTACAAAACGGTTATCGCATGCAGTATGTGAAGCCCGAAGTAGTGTCGGAAGATCTGGCGTTCCTACAATACACTGGCGGGACAACTGGCGTGGCGAAAGGTGCGATGCTCACGCATCGCAACATGCTGGCTAACCTTGAGCAGGTTAATGCCACCTATGGTCCGTTGCTGCATCCGGGCAAAGAGCTGGTGGTGACAGCCCTACCGCTGTATCACATTTTTGCGCTGACGATGAACTGCCTGTTATTTATTGAGCTGGGTGGTCAAAACCTGCTGATTACCAACCCGCGCGATATACCCGGACTGGTAAAAGAGCTGGCGAAATATCCGTTCACTGCGATGACCGGCGTCAACACGCTGTTTAACGCACTGCTAAATAACAAAGAGTTCCAGCAACTGGACTTCTCATCACTGCACCTTTCCGCAGGCGGCGGGATGCCAGTTCAACAGGCAGTAGCTGAACGTTGGGTTAAGCTGACGGGGCAGTATCTGCTGGAAGGTTATGGCCTGACGGAGTGCGCTCCGCTGGTGAGCGTCAACCCTCACGATATCGACTACCATAGCGGCAGTATTGGGTTACCAGTTCCTTCCACCGAGGTTAAACTGGTGGATGACGACGACAACGAAGTGCCGCCGGGAGAGCCTGGCGAACTGTGCGTGAAAGGTCCGCAGGTGATGCTGGGGTACTGGCAGCGACCAGACGCCACTGACGAAATCGTCAAAGACGGCTGGCTGCATACCGGCGATATTGCGGTGATGGATGATGAAGGCTTCCTGCGTATTGTCGATCGTAAGAAAGATATGATCCTGGTGTCCGGCTTTAACGTCTATCCGAACGAAATTGAAGACGTGGTGATGCAACATCCTGGTGTGCAGGAAGTGGCTGCCGTTGGCGTTCCATCAGGCAGCAGCGGTGAAGCGGTGAAAATTTTTGTGGTGAAGAAAGACGCCTCGTTAACCGATGACGCGCTGGTCACTTTCTGCCGTCGTCACTTGACGGGCTATAAAGTACCGAAGCTGGTGGAATTTCGCGATGAGTTGCCGAAATCTAACGTCGGTAAAATTTTGCGACGAGAATTACGTGACGAAGCGCGCGCCAAAGTGGACAATAAAGGCTGAGCGTTAAGTCAGCCAGCAGAAAACGCCGGGTAATCCGGCGTTTTTTTTGCCGCAAACCAAAGAGAGCACGATTTGAATTACCAAATGATCACCACGGACGACGCGTTGGCCACGCTGTGTGAAGCCGTCCGTGAATTTCCGGCGATAGCCCTGGATACCGAATTTGTTCGCACACGCACCTATTATCCGCAGTTGGGGCTGATCCAACTGTTTGATGGCAAACACGTTGCTCTGATTGACCCTCAGGGGATCACCGACTGGTCGCCGCTGCGCGATATTCTGCGTGATACCGCCATCACCAAATTCCTGCATGCCGGCAGTGAAGACCTGGAAGTGTTTCTCAACGCTTTCGGCGAACTTCCTCAGCCGTTGATTGATACACAAATCCTCGCCGCTTTTTGCGGTCGTCCGCTGTCGTGGGGCTTCGCCTCAATGGTGGAAGAGTTTACGGGCGTGGCGCTCGACAAAAGCGAATCCCGTACCGACTGGCTGGCCAGACCATTGACCGAGCGTCAGTGCGAATACGCGGCAGCTGACGTCTGGTATCTGTTACCGATCACCACCACGCTGATGGCTGAAACCGAAGCCAGCGGCTGGCTGCCAGCCGCGCTGGATGAATGTCGCTTAATGCAGCAGCGTCGCCAGGAGATTCTGGCGCCTGAAGACGCCTGGCGCGACATCACCAACGCGTGGCAATTGCGCACCCGTCAGCTGGCCTGTTTGCAACTGCTTGCCGACTGGCGGCTGCGTAAAGCGCGCGAGCGCGATTTGGCGGTAAACTTCGTGGTGCGTGAAGAGCATCTGTGGGCGGTGGCCCGTTATATGCCGGGCAGTCTGGGCGAACTGGATAGTCTGGGGCTTTCCGGGAGCGAAATTCGCTTCCACGGCAAGACGCTGATCTCCATGGTCGAAAAAGCTCAGGCCTTACCGGAAGAGTCGCTGCCGGAGCCACTGCTGAATTTGATGGATATGCCTGGCTATCGCAAGGCGTTCAAAGCCATTAAGGCGCTGGTTGCTGAAGTGAGTGCGGAACATAATCTTAGCGTCGAGCTGCTTGCTTCGCGTCGCCAGATTAACCAGTTGCTCAACTGGCACTGGAAATTAAAGCCGCAGCAGTCTCTTCCGGAATTGATTTCCGGTTGGCGTGGCGAACTGATGTCCGATCGTCTTAACGCGCTGCTGCAGGAATATCCGCAGTAAGTTACCAGACTTGCCGGGTCGCGCCATGGTTGACCCGGCCTGCATAACGCTACAAATCCAGCACCAGGCGTTTACCTTTCGCGCGCGAACAGCAGATGAGCATACTTTGCTGGCTGGCTTTTTCGTCGTCGCTGAAATATTGATCGCGGTGATCGGCTTCCCCTTCTAGAATCGTTGTTTCACATGTGCCGCAAACGCCTTCCCGGCACAGGCACTCCACGCGTGCGGCTTTGTTATGTTCGATAACTTGCAAAATGGTCATCTCTTCCGGGACCACAAATTCGCGCCCGGAACGCGCCAGAACCAAGGTGAAGGCGTCACCGCTTTTGTCTTCCGCGGCGAATTGTTCAAAATGTAGCGTATTGTTGTCCACCCCGAAGCGGGAAGCGGCTTCTCTGACGGCATCGTTGAGAACCGCAGGGCCACAGGTGTAGATATGCGTGCCGGGTTCAACATCGGCCAGCAGACGCGCTAAATCAAGACGTGTACCTGCGCTTGACAAGTGCAGATGAATGCGTGCGGCACTCGGGTGCTGCACGAGTTCGTCATGAAACGCGCAGTTATCCCGGCCAGGAGAACAATAGTGCAATTGCCATTGCGCCTGAGCATGCTCAAGCTCCGGGATCTGCGATAAAAACGGTGTGATCCCAATGCCTCCGGCAATCAACAGATGTTTTTGTGCCTGAGGGGCGAGGGCGAAGAGATTGTTTGGTGTGGAGATCGTGAGCGTATCGCCGGGTTTCACGTTTTGATGCAGATAGCGTGAGCCGCCTTTGGACGCCTCCTCCAGCCTTACGGCGATTTGATAAGCGCGCGTATCGCGTGGCGAACTTATCAACGAGTACGCATTGCTGTACAGGTTATCGCCATCTTGCATTTGCACAATAATATGGCTGCCTCCCGTAAACGCAGGCAATGGTTCATCTGAGGTCGCCGTTAAGGTGAAGCGCTTTACCTGCGCGGTAATTGTCTCAATCCGGCTAACGCGGACGTCTCGCATTTGATACTCTGACATTGCGGCACTCCCTAAAAAATCCGTCCGGCGCGGAGCAACGATGCGCCGGAACCTGTCGTTACAGCCCTGGTTATTCCTGAAACACCTGGGCAACCAGATTATGGAAATGGGCAATGCCATGTTCGGAGATACCGCTGCCGCTGGTGTCCGCCATAATGCGTCCCTGACCGCGATAACCCCGCGATTTCAACCCTTTTTGTACGCTTTCAACCAGACGCAAATCTTCCGGGCGAAAGACATTGCGATACCATTCGATCAGTTGTTTCTGTTCCTCGGTCAGCTCTTCGTTGGTGAAGTAGATGTCATAGTTTTGCAGCGTCGTTTCCGCATCCACCGGGAATTCGTAGATCACGGTCATCATACCTTTGATTGGCGTGACGTTGAGCATAGTGCAAGGCCACAGCCAGAAACCGTGGAAGGCGGCATCAACACCTTCTTCGAACTTGAATGACTGCTCCGAAGGTTTGGCGAAACCATATTGCAGCGTCCAGTTGCCGTGCATGGTGTGCCAGTAACGGTCAACCTGAACCGAGTCGGAAAAACCAGGGTGAGCAGGGCCGCAGTGGTAGCACTCCAGATAGTTATCGACAATATTCTTCCAGTTGGCCGGAGTTCGGGTCGTAAAGCGTGCAGCCAGTTTCAGGTCGTGTACGTCAGGGCAGGCTTCGATAACTTTGTCTGCAAGACCTGGGAGTTGTTCTTCCACGCTGCCCGCGTTCGGGTCCATATTGATAAATACGAATCCGGCATATTCTTCCAGACGTACCGGGGTGAGGTGCGCTTTCTCGCTGTCGAAGTTGGCGACGTTTTCGCAGTTACGCGCGTGCGCCAGATTGCCGTCAAGTTTGAACGCCCAGGCGTGGTAAGGGCAGGTAATCACATTTTTCGCTTTGCCTTCGCCGCTTAATAACTGGTGACCACGATGCGGGCAGACGTTGTAGAATGCGCGCAGTACGTTGTCGCGCCCACGTACCAGCACGATGTTCTCACCAATGACTTCGCGGGTTACATAGTCATTAGGTTTCGCCAGTTCGCTACTGTGGGCGACGCAAATCCAGCTTTTAGCAAACACCTTTTCTTGTTCGTGCTCGAAAGCCTGATGGTCGGTATAGAACCGGGCCGGGATAGTCCATGCGTCCTGTGGGTTGGCACAGAAATTTTGCGGCAGAATAAACTCAGGGTTCAGATTGCTCATTGGAATACCTTTAATTTGTGAGTAAGAGGATTTTGTACTGGCGCTTAATTGTCGCCTTTGAGTAGTGTCCCGGCCGGTGGCGCAACGGGGAGGGTAACGGGTACTTCAGGAAGATGACTTTCAATTTGATGCGCAGGAATATGGGCATAGTCCTGCCGTACCCAGCGAAGAAAACCGCCAACTTTCACCAACAGGATGGCGAGGAAGGGAAGCGCAGTCAGAACCACCGTGGTCTTCATGGTTTCCAGGGACGCGCCGGTGAATAGAATCGATAACGGAATCAGCGTGATGACCACACACCAGAACAAACGTAAGCTACGGTCTGGATCGTCGCCCTCCTGCAGGTTGCGCGTGCTGGTAGCTGCCATGGTATAGGCGACGGCATCCATGTGCGAGGCGAGGAAGATAATCATAATCGCCAGATACGCCACCAGGAACAATTTCCCGGCAGGCAACGACATCAACACTTGCTGTACGGCCGTTTCACCACCCAACGTCGCCATTACCTGCGGCACGTCTATTACGCCGTTTACAAACTGATGAATAGAGTAGCTTTCCATCACACCAAAGAAGAACCAGCAACCGACGGTACTCCCCAGGATTAATGCCCAGATAACCTCTTTAATTTTGCGACCGCGGGACACGCGTGTGACAAACATCGCGACGCCCGGGGTGTAGGAGATCCACCACAGCCAGTAAAATACTGTCCAGTTACGAGTGAATTCACCGTTGCCGAGTGGGTCGGTGAACAGGCTCATCTGCAAAAAGTTTTGTGTCGTCAGTCCAATCGCGTTGATGATGTTGTTGGTGATGAACTCGGTCGGGCCAACAATCAGCACCAAAAGCGGCAGTAAAAACGCGCCCCAGCCGACCATTTTGCTCAGACGTTGCAAACCGTTGTTGATGCCAATCCAGGAGCTCAGGCAGAAAATGCCGCCAGAGAACAGGATCACAAACGCCTGCACCGTGAAGTTATCCGGTAAACCCGTCAGGGCTGACAAACCGCGGGTAAAGGTGGCTGCGGTGACGACAAGGGAGATGGTTAATGCGCCAACGGTGGCGATCAGGAACATCAGGTCAACCACACGTCCCCACACGCCCTGCGGATGCACACCCGTGATGGCGGCGATAATTCCCGACAGGCTCAGCCCTTTGTTTTTACGCACATGAAAGTGGTAGGCCATGGTTAATGAGGCCAGCGTGTAGGTCGCCCAGGCGCTGATCCCCCAATGAAAAAAGGAGTAAGGCAGACTGAATTCCAATGCTTTTTGCGAGTGTGGCGCAATATTGAGACCTGGGGTCTGGTAATAATAGGCCCACTCGGCTACGCCCCAGTAGAGCGTGGAGGAGCCTAATCCAGCACAAATAAACATAAACAGCCAGGACAGCGTGCTGTATTCCGCTTTGCCTTCTCCGAGACGAATATTGCCGTATTTGCTGGTGGCCAGCCAGACCACCAACCCCATGGCCATGAGAACGAGGATTTGTACGGCGGAACCCAGCATTCGGGTCACGCCGTTAAAAATGGTATTTGCAACTTGCGCAGACTGCTGAGGGAAGAGACTAAGTGTGGCGGCGATAAAAAGAATAGCCACCAGGCTGATGGCTATCAGCGGCACGTCTTTTTTCTTTACGTTGCTCAACATGGGATCTCCTGGGCACGGTTGCCCGCGTTTGGCATTAGCCTGTCGTTGTTATCATGCTGTAGGGAATTAGCGACCTTGTATTTAACAATTTAATCATTTGTTCTTTACATGAATTAAACAATTGCCCAATGCGTGAAGCAATAAAACACGGAACGGAAATAATAAAAGGTGAATTGACGCAGGTTATTGGCTTCGTAAAAAGCATAAAAAAACCGCGTCAGTGACGCGGCTCATATTTCGTGGTTTGACCTCTAACGCAGTGCCCGACAGATGGCCTCAGCAACCTGTTGTGTGGTGGCGCTGCCTTTCATATCCGGCGTTTTTGGGCCGCTGGCGATGACCTGCTCAATCGCCGCCAGAATGCCGTCGTGGGCGGCTTTATAGTTGGCATCACCGTTGCCAAGGAAGTCCAGCATCATGGCACCAGCCCAGATAGTGGCAATAGGATTGGCAATGTTTTTGCCGTAAATATCGGGGGCTGAACCGTGTACCGGCTCGAACAGGGAGGGGAAGGTGCGCTCCGGGTTTAAGTTGGCAGAAGGCGCAATACCAATCGTTCCGGTACAGGCCGGACCGAGATCGGAAAGGATATCGCCAAACAGGTTGGAGGCGACCACAACATCAAAACGCTCTGGCTGCATCACAAAGCGAGCGCACAGTATATCGATATGCTGTTTATCCCAGCGGATCTCGGGATAGTTAGCCGCCATGGCTTCAACGCGCTCGTCCCAGTATGGCATGCTGATAGCCAGGCCATTGGATTTGGTCGCCGAGGTCAGGGTCTTACGCGGGCGGTTTTGCGCCAGCTCGAAAGCGTAACGCAATATACGATCCACGCCACGACGTGTGAAGACCGATTCCTGAATAACCATCTCGTGTTCGGTACCTTCGCTCACGCGTCCACCGAGCGAAGAGTATTCTCCCTCGGTGTTCTCGCGTACCACGTAAAAATCAATGTCGCCAGGCTGCTTACCTGCCAGCGGGCAAGGGACGCCCGGAAACAGACGCACCGGACGCAGGTTGACGTACTGGTCGAATTCGCGTCGAAACTTAAGCAGCGATCCCCATAATGAGATGTGATCCGGGACAGTGTCCGGCCAGCCAACGGCGCCAAAATAGATAGCATCAAAGGATTGTAGTTGCTCATGCCAGTCATCGGGCATCATCTTTCCATGATGGGTATAGTACTCGCAGCTGGCCCATTCCATTTGCTCAAAGCTGAGCGACAAACCCCAGCGCTCGGCGGCTGCTTGTAACACATGAATGCCTTCAGGCAGGACTTCTTTACCAATGCCATCTCCGGGGATAGCGGCAATACGACAGGTTTTCTTCATAGCAGCTCTCACTTGTACGCCATCAAAATTGACTTTCCCCTTATCCTATAATTGACTGATTAATAGTTAATCCCCCTAACTGGTGAAACATAAAACACAGATCATGAATAATCTGCCGCTGCTAAATGATTTACGCGTCTTTATGCTGGTTGCTCGTCGAGCAGGATTTGCCGCCGTTGCCGAAGAGCTGGGCGTATCACCTGCCTTTATCAGTAAGCGAGTTGCTCTATTGGAGCAGACGCTGAATGTAGTGCTGCTGCACCGGACTACTCGGCGCGTAACCATCACGGAAGAGGGGGAGCGGATCTACGAATGGGCGCAGCGGATCCTGCAGGATGTTGATCAGATGATGGATGAACTGTCTGATGCCAGGCAGATCCCACAGGGAATGTTACGAATTATCAGTAGCTTTGGTTTTGGCCGCCGGGTGGTGGCTCCGGCGCTGTCTGCGCTGGCAAAAGAGTACCCGCAGTTAGAACTGAGGTTCGATGTTGAAGACCGCCTGGTGGATATGGTGAATGAGGGGGTCGATCTTGATATTCGTATCGGTGATGATATCGCACCTAACCTGATTGCCCGCAAACTGGCGACTAACTACCGTATTTTGTGCGCCTCGCCAGAGTTTGTGGCACAGCATGGGACGCCGAAACAACTAACCGATCTCGCCACTTTTCCCTGTCTGGTCATTAAAGAGCGCGACCATCCGTTTGGTATCTGGCAAATGCGTAATAAAGAGGGCGCTCACTCCATTAAGGTGACAGGGCCTCTGTCGTCTAACCATGGTGAAGTGGTACATCAGTGGTGTCTTGATGGTCAGGGAATTGCTTTACGTTCCTGGTGGGATGTTTGCGACAATATAGCCAGCGGACATCTGGTGCAGATATTGCCAGAGTATTATCAACCCGCCAATATTTGGGCAGTTTATGTTTCTCGGCTGGCGACATCGGCAAAAATCCGTATTACCGTTGAATATTTGCGCCGCTATTTTTCCGAAAACTACCCAAAGTTTACGTTGGAATAAATGCGCAACATGTTGGCAAGAAACTGAAAATAAAAAGGCAGAATAATCTGCCTTTTTTGCAACCATGACTGTACTGAGCAAAGCGGTTATTTAGACTCTTCGGCTTCAGGTAATGTCACGTTAAGTTCGAGGATAGAAATATCGCCGTCTTTTTGCTCAAGCTGTACCGTGACCATTTCAGGATCAATTTGTACATACTTGCAGATAACCTCGAGAATATCTTTCCTCAGTTGCGGTAAATAATGTGGCTCGGCGTCACTACGACGACGTTCCGCAACAATAATCTGCAGTCGCTCTTTAGCGATGTTCGCTGTGCTCTTTTTCCGCGAGAGAAAAAAATCCAGTAATGCCATAACTTATCCTCCGAACAGGCGTTTGAGGAAACCTTTCTTCTCTTCTTCAATGAAGCGGAAAGGACGTTCTTCTCCCAACAGACGGTCTACGGTATCAGCATAGGCTTTACCGGCATCAGCATTGATGTCGAGAATAACCGGCTCACCCTGGTTAGACGCGCGCAGGACTGACTGATCTTCAGGAATCACGCCAACCAACTTGATTCGCAGAATTTCCAGTACGTCTTCCATGCTCAGCATGTCACCTTTATTTACGCGCCCAGGGTTGTAGCGCGTCAGCAACAAATGCTCTTTAATCGGATCTTCACCGTTTTCCGCACGACGAGATTTCGACGCCAGAATACCCAGAATACGGTCAGAGTCACGTACAGAGGAGACTTCCGGGTTAGTGGTGATAATCGCTTCATCGGCAAAATACAGGGCCATCAGCGCGCCGGTTTCAATACCCGCCGGGGAGTCGCAGACGATGAAGTCAAATTCCATCGTTTTCAGGTCGTCCAGAACTTTCGCGACGCCTTCACGCGTCAGCGCGTCTTTATCACGAGTCTGTGAGGCCGGAAGAATAAAGAGATTTTCGGTACGCTTATCTTTGATTAACGCCTGATTTAACGACGCATCGCCCTGAATAACGTTGACGAAGTCGTAAACGACGCGGCGTTCACAACCCATAATCAGATCGAGGTTACGCAGGCCGATATCAAAATCAATAACGACAGTTTTCTTTCCCTTCTGGGCCAAACCTGTAGCGATGGCCGCGCTGGAGGTGGTTTTGCCAACGCCCCCTTTACCCGAAGTAACAACAATAATGCGTGCCATAGAAATTCCTTGTTAAAAAGGGATCAATTCAACGGTTGAACTGTCAAAGCGTTTTCTGCTAATTGCAGACGGGCCGCTTTGCCATAAAATTCTGCTGGGATTTTATCACTCAGCCAATAAACACCTGCGATAGACACCAGTTCTGCCGTCAGATGGGTACAAAAAATTTGTGCTTCCCGATCGCCGCTTGCACCTGCCAGCGCACGGCCTCTCATCATGCCATAAACATGAATATTGCCATCAGCGATAAGCTCTGCGCCCGCACTGACGTGGCTTGTAACAATCAGATCACATTGTGGAGCATAAATGCGCTGACCGGAACGAACCGGCACATTTATTAATCGTGTTTTTGTGATGGGAGTAACGTTTTGCGGCGCTGCGACGGGGGGCGAAGCCTCAATGGGAGCTGAACGAATCGCTTTTTCTTTACCTTCAGTCAGTAAAGGAAGACCCATTTCGTCGATTTCAGCTTTGAGTCTGGCGTCTTTGCATCCGCTAACGCCGATAATGCGCAATCCGGTAGACGCGACAACTTTCTGCAGCGCTGGCCAGTTTACCGGGCTTTCAAGACCACTCACGTTAACTACGACGGGAGCATGTTTTAAAAAAGCCGGTGCCTGCGCGATTTTGTCTTCCAACGCCTGACGAATAACCTCGGGTTCTGCTTCATGTAAATGAACCACTGATAAGGTGAAGCTACTGCCTTTAAGCTCGATTGGCGTGTTTGACATCCTGGCCTTACTCAATTTGCTATTTATCATCCCCAGCGCGGGGTGATATTCCGAAGACTATAAGGCATGTTATAGTCAGTATTATATTGAGGCAAGCCACCATTCCGTGAATTCAGAGTAAAAGATATGTTTTGTGTGATCTACCGAAGCAGCAAACGTGACCAGACCTATTTATATGTCGAAAAAAAAGACGATTTTTCACGCGTTCCTGAAGAACTGATGAAAGGATTTGGTCAACCGACGCTGGCAATGATGTTGCCGCTTGATGGCCGTAAAAAACTGGTTAATGCCGATCTTGAAAAAGTAAAACAGGCCTTAACCGAGCAGGGCTATTATTTACAAATACCACCGCCGCCAGAAGATTTACTCAAACAGCATCTGGCCACGGCAAAACAAAATATACCAGACGCTAAAGGCTAAACTGCATCCGGCAGCAGCACGTTCCATCGATGCAGTACCTGAAATCTATGACTACGTTAGGGGAAAGTAATGTATCAACATCACAACTGGCATGGTGCTCTGCTGGATTATCCGGTGAGTAAGGTGGTTTGCGTGGGCAGTAACTATGCCAAACACATCCAGGAAATGGGCAGTGCGACGCCGGAAGAACCGGTTCTGTTTATTAAACCGGAAACCGCGCTGTGTGATTTACGCCAGCCGCTGGTGATCCCATCCGATATGGGGGCGGTTCACCATGAGGTTGAGCTGGCCGTACTGATTGGCGCGACCTTGCGTCAGGCGACCGAAGAACATGTGCGTAAAGCCATCGCTGGCTATGGCGTAGCGCTGGATCTGACTCTGCGCGATATTCAGGGGAAAATGAAGAAAGCGGGGCAGCCGTGGGAAAAAGCGAAAGGTTTTGATAACTCTTGTCCGCTGTCGGGGTTTATTCCGGTGGCGGAGTTTAACGGCGATCCGCAGGATACGATGCTCGGGTTGACGGTAAACGGCGAACAGCGCCAGCATGGCTCCACGGCGGAGATGATCCATCACATCGTTCCTTTGATTGCCTATATGAGCCGTTTCTTTACTCTCAAAGCGGGCGATGTTGTGCTTACGGGAACGCCAGCAGGCGTCGGGCCGCTGCATAATGGTGACGAACTGGAAGTCAATTTCAACGGTTATACGTTATCCACCCGCGTACTGTAAATCCTCATTGCCGCCTTTTCGGGCGGCAAAACTTGCATCAGCGTGCCAGACTGGTTATAAGGTGCAACCTGATTTTTGATGTGGACATCCCGATGAGCGAATTACCTTTCTGGCAAAGTAAAACCCTTGATGAAATGACCGACGCCGAATGGGAGTCGTTGTGCGACGGCTGCGGACAGTGCTGTCTGCACAAGTTGATGGATGAAGACACCGATGAAATTTACTTCACCAACGTTGCCTGTAAGCAGCTCAATATCAAAACTTGCCAGTGCCGTAACTATGAGCGTCGCTTCGAGTATGAACCTGATTGCATCAAACTCACGCGTGATAATCTGCCCACTTTTGAATGGTTGCCGATGACTTGCGCTTATCGTCTGCTCGCTGAAGGGAAAGGGCTGCCGGAGTGGCATCCGCTGCTGACGGGTTCAAAAGCGGCGATGCACGGTGAACGTATTTCAGTCCGTCATATAGCGGTGAAAGAATCGGAAGTGCGTGACTGGCAGGATCATATCCTGAACAAACCATCATGGGCTGATTAACGTCATGAGATTAAAGGATTTTGGTTCTACTCGTTTTGAGCGTGGGGCATCTGTGTGGCATTACCTCCAAAATTAGCGTTCAATATTGCCAGTTGGTTACCATTGTTGTCTGTCATCCATTTACCGTAAACGCTGTAAAACATCTATGCCGACGTATGTCCCATTTGATATGCAATGAAGTTGGGGTTGGCCTCGGCGCTTAATGCCCAGCAAGCGTAAGTGTGTCGGGACTCATATGACTTGCGGTGCGGAATACCACGCCTTCTTAATATGTTGTTCCACGTTCCTGAGAATGACCTGGGCGAGTACCATTCACCTCCTTTACCATTCCGTGCTGTTAGCCTGGGAACAAAAACGAATGTGCATTCATCACGGCGAGTTCTGCCAAACTCTCTTAGGTGAACGTCTATCTGATGTTGTTCCCCATTCTGGTATAAGCCATCTGGCTTTTTAGTGCCTCGATAGCCGGAGTGGTGAGGTTAATTGTTCGGTTCCCGCTTTCTGTCTTTGGCGGCGTGAAGTGATCAGAAATAGCAGGGTTCCTGCTAATCCGTATAGTCCAGTTCTTAGTGTCGATGTCCTCCCATGCCAGTGCGCATATCTCACCGTGTCGCATGCCTGTGTTAAACGCAAGCTTCCACAGGTTACGCATCTGTTCGCATGGGTATCTTTCAAGAAAGCGATGGTACTCATCATGGATAAGTGGTGACGGTGTAAGTAGCCCGCATAATCGTGCCATTCACATTTAGAGATCATCCGGCATAATCAATCTGCCAACGAAGGAGATCGCTATGCGTAAAGCCCGTTTTACTGAGCATCAGATCATCGCTGTGATTAAGTCGGTTGAAACCGTACGAACTGTTAAAGATGTCTGCCGGGAGGCCGGTATTTCTGAAGCCACCTACTACAACTGGAAGTCCAGATACGGCGGCATGGAGGCTTCTGATATTAAAAAGATCAAAGATCTTGAGGACGAGAACCGACGTCTCAAACAGATGTTTGCCGACCTGAGCCTTGAGAACCGGGCGCTGAAAGACGTTATCGAAAAAAAGCTTTAAAACCAGCCTTTAAGCGTGAGTTGGTCACTCATCTGATAACGATATTTAGACTCAGTATCCGTCAGGCCTGCCGGAGTCTGAATCTGATCAGAACGGTTTACCATTACCGCCCGGATACCACGCGTGACGAACCCGTTATTGTCGCGTTACAGGCAGTGGCAGAGCGATACCTACGATACGGTTTTCCAAAACTTTTCCAGGTTTTGCGGCGGCAGGAACACCCGTGGAATCACAAAAGGATCCATCGTATTTATTGTCTGCTGAAGCTGAATTTTCGACGAAAGGGCAAACAGCGGTTGCCGCTGCGTAATCCTTCGCCACTGGCCACGCCGGAAGCGCTGAACCAGAGCTGGTCTGTCGATTTTATGCATGATGTCCTAGTCTGTGGCCGTCGTTTTCGCACGTTCAATGTCGTTGGTGACTTTAACCGTGAGGGGTTGTCGATTGAAATCGATCTGAATCTGCCAGCTCTGCGCGTGGTCCGTGTACTCGACAGGATTGCGGCAAATCGCGGCTATCCGGTCATGCTACGCATGGATAACGGTCCGGAATTTATCTCACTGGCACTGGCTGAATGGGCAGAGAAACATGCTGGAGTTTATCCAGCCGGGTAAGCCGACGCAGAACGCTTTTATTGAGCGCTTTAACCGAACATACCGTACAGAAATACTCGATTTTTATCTGTTCAAAAAGCTGAATGAAGTGCGGGAAATCACGGAAAAATGGGTTTCAGAATATAACTGTGAACGCCCTCATGAATCACTGAACAATATGACGCCGGAGGAATATCGGCAACACAATCATTTGGCCGGGATCTCAAAAAATGCATGGAACTAAAACGGGTCTATTTACAGGTGGACACAACTTTGCCACTATGAAAATATTCAATGTAGTAAAAATATTGAAAATTTCCAAATAATACCTACTCACGGTATTTTAGCTGATTGTGAATTTGGAACTGATAATGATCGTGGATCTTCTGCAAACACCTACATAAATTGCACTATAGAACATACTTCTGGTAGTGGGATTTGTGGTGTTTTTATGTCTAACTGTACATTTATAAATGAAACATCAGAAGGTAACAACATAGGTATTGAGTTTGGTCACGCAACAGATATTAGAAACCAGTCAACTGGTAATACAGTTATTGGAATGGATCTTGAGGTAAATACAGCTATTGATATTTTATTGCATAAAACAAAGTATGCTAACAATTTTATTGGCCTGAAAGTTGGTTATTCATCTCCTGCAATTCAGGTTCAGGGTTCATATGCTAATAGCTTCATTGGTGGCGTTAGTAGTGGTATTGATTTCAACTCTTTATCGCATGATAATAGAGTTATTGGTATGAGCCTTCTTGGTAATGATTCTATAATCGTTGACAATGGGACAAGAAATACATATGAGAAAATTTTCAACATTTCCTCTGGAACTCAAAAGGAAAGCACTGACCCTTATCCATCGCGTAGTAACAATACAGTTTCCGTAAATGGTACTGTGCAAATAAACCCATTTTTATCATCTTACTGCGTTGTATCAACTACTGGATCGCCAATTAATGTTACATCTGTCACAAAAAATTAGACGGTGCGATTATTGATATAACTATTCATAACATTTCTGGAGTTGATGAATTGACAGTAAACTGGTCTTCTGAATTCAGAGTTTCAGGAGGGACAAGTCCGGCAACAGGTCGTCACCGGTCTATAAGATTTGCTTATGATGCAAACTACGGATACTGGACCGCTATATCTATGAGTCAGTCAGATATTCAGAACTAATATTCAGGGGGGGGGCGAATTATGCCCCCTGATTTACCTTCCTCATATCTACTAGTTTACCAGGCCTACTCATGAATATCTTGTTTCTAATCTTGTTGGTAAGCATTCCTTCAATATATTTATGTGAAAGCCACGCAATACATATTGATAAAATTAGTAAAATAGTGAATCCGTAGGCATTGTGCATCACGCCTGGATTATTAGCCTCAACCTGCCATGAAATGTAACTACCTATCTGGTTATGAAGCAGATACCATGAGAAGGAAATATTACCAAGCATAACAAAGAAGGATGGTGTTATTCTGGTAATTACTCTATCGTTTATAACGAAAGTTACCAAAATAAAATAAGAGATAACTCCTGTTTTTAAGTTATAACCTTCAATCAATTTGTTATCTATTGCGTAAATAAAAATTAATGCAGTAAAAAATGAGAAAGCTAATTTTGTCTTGCAACTCCATTTTTCAGAATGTTTTACTGTATATCCTGCTAAAATACCAAGCACAAATTCAAATATAATAGGGTTAGTCAGAAAACTAAGAACAGGAGAGCCAGTTTCATAACCTGTAGTTGAAAGTGTAATCTTTCCGGTAATATAAAAACCTGCTATAGCTGTAGCTATTATCCAAAGTATAACCCCTGGTATTTTTTTGTTAAAAATAATACATAGCGCAAAAATCAAATAGAAATATAGTTCATAGTTTAGTGTCCACCTGATAACAAAAATACCACCAGCATCAATATAAAGTGGTGGGTATGCATCAACGAAAGGGGTGAAAGTTAATGCACTAATTATATTTTGCAACTTTCCAGGGTCAACAAAATAACCAACCTCCCACGTATAGTAAAATGCAATGAATAAAGCTATAAAATAAGTTGGTAATATTCTTGTAAGTCTCTCAACGGAAAAGAATAATGCATATTTTAAGCCTGATGGTTTTTTGCTTGTAATGTGGAACATTATGAATCCACTTATTACAAAAAATAAATCAACACCAGCAGAACCCCAAGAGAAATATTTATTAGGAATAGTTAAATCACCATACAATGGAGATAACCAAAATCTGTAGTGAAAAAGAACTACAGATAATGCAGCTAATCCTCTTAGTATTTGTACTGAGTTTAGTTTGTTGTTCACAATTAAACCAATTATGTTAATGTAATTGACATGATTATGCTATAAAAATTTATAGTTATCCATTATAAATTTTCCATATATGAGGCATGAGGCATGAGGCATAATGAAAATTCACTGCTTTATTAACTTGATACATCTCATCTGACAATGAACATAGCAACATAACACACAAAGCTTTCCATCGGTTTGCAAGGCTTTGTGCTTTTGGTGGGTTGGCTGTGTGATGGGGCATAGATGGGGCAAAAAATTAGCGCAAAACAACTCAAACCTCTGTAGGTGGTGATTCGTCTTGCGCTAACACTCTGCTTTACGACTGCTTTCTGCTCGCTTCGGCGCACTTTAAAATAATAATGCCGCCTATCCTGAACAAACCATCATGGGCGGACTAAGCCGCCCATCGACTAACCGGCGTTGAGGGTTAAGACTTTTTCGCCTGATACATCTCATCGGAGTGGTTATCATCTTCCACCCAGAAGTTAATGTTGAATTGCGCATCGTCGCTTAATTCAACGCGATGCCAGTACTGCGGTGGACTGGTCGCAAATTGACCGGCATTAATCACCACTTTCACTTCAGGCACTTTTGCGTCTTCATTAGCAAAGCCATAATACGTTACCGTACCTTCCATCACGCAGAGCTGCCCAAAGACGCCCTCTGCGGTGTTGTGGTGAGACAACAGTGCTGCCGGGACGTTATCTTTGGTGAAGAAGGGAGTAGAGCGTTTTACTTTCCAGGTTGCCGGGATGCGTAAATGGGACATAAGACATCTCCTTAATGTGGCATCTATAAGATGCATTAAATATGCATCTTATAGATGCCAGCAAGCAATGTCCAAGCGCTGTTTTTCATTGCATAGGCGGTTAGAAAAAGGAGCTTGTGCTTGAGATGAAGGTCTGGTTGGCATACCCTCCATTCTCATTTTTGAGGTTTTCTGGAGATTTTCGATGAAAACACTTTCTACCAGACTCAAATTTTTGTCTGTTTTCCTTACACCCAACTTGTGGCTTGCGACGCTGACGCTGTTTATTGGCAGCGTATTTCTCAGGCCACTCTTGACTCAGGTCTGGCATTTTTTGTTGCAGTCCACCGGACAGTTTTCTGGCTGGAAAGAGATTATCTCCACATTAGGGTTATTAACGCTACCGCAGGTGATGCTTGGCATTGCGATAGTGCTCATGAGTATCGGACTTTTTTTGCGTGCCAGAGTGGCATGGACGTTTACAATAATTCTTCTTATTGCCATAAGTCTTTTCAGCTTTTTAATGCCGAACAGTTCTTATCATATTGGGTTGCTGTCGGTAGTGGACTGTCTTTTTCTAATTTGGTTCTGGCGTGTTTTTAACCAGTCCAGCCTGGCTGCTGGAACACTGTTCGCGTTAGTGAGCTTCGTTTCGCTACTGCTTTATGCACTTTGTGGGTCACTCTATTTAGGAGAGGAGTTCAGGCCAGTAATAAGTGAGTTATCTGATGCGCTGTATTTTTCAACAGTAAGCATGTCCACTGTGGGTTATGGAGATATTGTTCCGGTAACATCGACTGCCCGACTATTTACAGTATCGATCATTATTCTCGGCATCACCGTCTTCGCAACTTCGATCAGTGCTATAATCGGTCCAATGCTCGGAGGGAACCTCCGGCGTATGATTAAAGGAAGAATTTCACACGTGATGCGTAAAAACCATATCATTATTATTGGCACTACCCCGCTTGCTGTCAGTGTTTATCATGGGCTTTGCGAACAAAATGAGAAGGTCACCGTAATAGTGCCTCCGGGCATTCCTCATGACTATCCAGAAAATGCTGACGTGATTGTTGGTGATCCATCTGATAATAAAGCGCTCAATAGTGCTGAAGCCGATAAGGCACGCTATATACTGGTTTTGCGCGATGATGACTCAGACAATGCTTTTATTGTGCTGGCGGCTAAAGAACTGGTCGGTAGTACAACAAAAATAATTGCTCTGGTGAATTCTGATGCGAACCTCAGCAAAATGAAACGAGTTCAGCCTGATATTATTTTTTCTTTACAAACACTTGCAAGAGAAATGCTGTTGCGGAAATTGAATGGTGAAAAAACAGACAACGCGAATCTTATGGATTTGCTTTTTCAGGAGTGAATATCTGCTACAAAAGCCAGGGCGCTTCCCTTCGTCGCGTTGTTTACTGTCAATCAGGGGGTAATTTTACTCGTTTTCCAGCCGGGTAACTTTTGATACCGCCTTTAACTTTAATCTGGTTTCTCGACCCTGTACAAAATAATTAGTGCTCCAGCGCGATAGCATAAACATGATCAATGGCAGACAGATTGCCGTAAAGTTCAGGTAAAGTTATTTTCTTCCTGATTATCACCTTAAGATTAACTTCGATTTTCCTCTTTTTTAGATCGCGAATAGTGATGTTCTCAATAACATTTTTTTGCTGATGAATACTGTCAATCAGCGTTTGTAGCCCCGATTTATCATCCAGGACAATTCGAATTTTAACTTTACCTGGTGACTGGTTTCGGGTTTGTAAAAAGATGACGAAATAGCTAAGTTTTATTGCCAGAAGGAATAATCCTGTTGCAAGTATGGCATGGAGATAAAAGCCAGCCCCACATGTAATTCCTATACCAGCAGAAGCCCAAACGATTGCTGCTGTCGTCAATCCGGATATCGCATCATCATGGCGATGCAGGATAACTCCTGCTCCCAGAAAGCCTACACCACTGATGACTTGAGCGGCAAGCCGCATAGGGTCGCTACGTATATTCATCGATATCTCAGCGTAATATTCGGCTGACTGAATCGAAACGATGGTCAGCACACAGCTGGCGACGGATATTATCACGCACGTTTTAAACCCGACTGGCTTCCCTTTTGATTCTCTTTCAAGTCCGAGGACTCCTCCCAGAAAAAATGCGGCACATATTTTACATAACGTAATTAAAAGGGATTCTCCTTCAGCGGATAAGAGGAGTGCCAACGCATTCATTTTTCCTCCGGAACAATATGAGCTTATATACTGTGCTAATACATTCTTTCCTGTTTCGGCATGCTACACATGATAGCGATGGATATAGTGTTCAATCAGTGAAAGAAGTTTTTGGTTATCAACAGACTGAAGAATTTCTATCATTACTCCTTTGGGCTCAGGTATTCCCACGTCGAGACGTAATATGTTACGTCCATAGCGACAGGTCATACCGCGGGTCAGTCCTTCAAGCGAGACATCCAGAAAGTCTTCTGTGGTTGTAGCGAGAGAGGAGTCAAGCAGCCAGGCGACTGTCAGCACATCGTGTATCCAGCATCCGGGCAGATTTCGGGTGCGCATAGAATACGTAATCCATGGGCGGATAGTTTGCTCCAGATAACGACCCAGAACGTTTTCTGCCGAAGCCAGACGATCTAAATCAGCATGGAGCATCTGCGTTTTTGTTGTGACATCCATAGGAACTAATGTTACTGGCGCTCCGCTGGTCAGCACGGCATGGGCTGCTTCTGGATCCAAACCAAAATTGGTGTCTTTCATATACCCTGGAACGTTAAACACACCGCCCATAATCACAATCTTTTTTACCGCATGAATAAGCTGCGGATAGAGTTGCAGCGCAATAGCCACATTAGTAAGCGGACCCGTTGCAATCAGAGTTATCTCGCCGGGGTTGTGACATATCAGCTCACCGATCGCTTCAGGCGCAATAGGTTTGGCGTGGCGAGATGCCTGAGGAGTGGGAACATCTTCCCAGAGTTGGCGTAAGCCAAAGTGCTCCACACCATGATCGAGCTTTTCTCTCCATGGCAAAGGATCTTCTCTGAGTGCACGTGAGGCGCCACAATAGACAGGGATTGGGACATCCAGTCTTTTTACGAGGTCTTTGGCTACAGCATATCCAACCTCAACCGGTGTATTTCCGGCTACGGTGGTGATCATTTCCAGAGAGATTTGCGGTGCGGCAATGGCGAGTGCCAGCGCGAGGCCATCATCGATATTGGCACCGGGAATCCCATTACCTGGATCGCAATCGATAATCACACGCATAGATTCACGTTTATCTGGTTTCGGATTGTACTTCATGTCCCTGGCAGCCACACGACTCTCCCACTTGTAAAAAAAACTCAAATTCAATGCGGCGAACTTCTCCATTCCAGTTTTTCAACATATCGATTGCCGCCCGGGCCATTTTGTCTACCGGTTGTCGAACGGCGGTTAGGGAAGGTACGTTGTAGGCCGATTCCTGTGTTGCGTTAAAGCAGACCAAAGCCACATCTTGTGGAACGTGGAGCCCTTGTTCTGCCAGTGCCCGTAAGCACCCAAGCGCTTGCTGCTCATTGGTAGCGAACAGCGCGCGTGGAGGCACTCCTTGTAACATGCGTTTCGTCGCCTCGTAGCCTCCGGCACGGGTATAGTTAGTCGAAAAGATCCAGGAGGGATTGACAGAGAGCGAGGATTCCTCCAATGCTAACTGCCATCCTTTGATACGATCCTGCGTGTTCAACATTTCACGTGGACCACAAATTATGCCAATGTCACGGTAACCGTGATCAATAAGATGTTGTGTGACCTGTCTGGCTGCTAGCTGTTCATCTACCTGAATCACACTCACATTCAGACTGGGATCTACACGATCCAACATGACACAAGGCGTACCGCTATCCTGAATCAGCTCAATATAGGGATGCCGATCTACACTGGTATAGATAAGTCCATCAACCTGACGATTCAGCATATTATTAATCAATTCTCGTTCACGTCCGCTATTGTCACCCGCATCACCAAGCAGAAGCACCTTGCCATCAGCAAATGCCTCATGTTGCAGGGCGTGTGCCATTGAGGCAATAAACGGGTTCGATATGTCAGGAGCAATGAGCCCGTAAGTATGTGTACTGCCTGAAGCGAGGGCTCGCGCTATACCATTGGGTCGATATCCCGTCTTTTTTATGGCCTGCAATACGCGTTGTCGGGTCGCTTCGGCCACCGGACGCGGACCATTATTAATAACGTAGCTCACTACAGCGACAGACGTTCCTGCTTCTTTCGCGACATCGGAGCGGGTTACACGTTGTGAATGTGATTGAGTCATAAGGCACCAACCTGATTTTGTTCAGAGTGTTCGTTTTGCCAGCCAGCATAAGGTGTTATGACCCAAAAATCTTTGGTAAAGAACGCGCATCCCACGCTCTCAGGTCTCAAATCGCATCCTCCGGCAGGTTGAGATCGCGACCGCGCGTTTCCGGAGCGAAGAAAGTCGTCACTAGTCCAATAGCAGCCATGAGCGAAAAATAGAGGGCAATAGGCCACCAGTGGCCGTAAAACGAGAGTAACGCTGAGGCGACGAGTGGGGCCGTACCGCCAGACATAATGGATCCCAGCTCTTTTGCGAAAGCCATTTTGGTATAACGGTTGGTTACACCAAACAGTTCAACTCCCCATGCCGCCTGAACCCCAAAAATTCCCAGGGAAGCGAGTCCCATTCCCGTAATAATTGTTGGGATAACAATCCACGGCTCGCGGGAATCCAGCAACATGAATGCCGGGAATGCATACAGGATAAGCAACAGACAAAACCAACGATAGGTGATACGTCTTCCAAACCGATCAGAAAGCCAACCTGCCAGTGGAATAATGGCAAACCCCAGAATTGAAGCGATAAAAACCGCCAAAGTGGGGACCGATTTATCAACCATCAGCACTTTGGCAACATAGCCAATAATGAATCCTTGTGCCAGGTAGGAGGGACCATTTTCGCCGATACGCAATCCGACCATAGTCCAGAACGCACGGGTGCGTTGCCAGAAACTACGCGTGTCGTGCTGCTGCATCTCCTCACCTTTACGAAGCGCATTCTCTCGTTCGGCCTGCAGGAGTGCTTTTTGACGTTCAAATACCGGCGTTTCACGCATATGACGCCGAATAAAGAGGGCGGTGGCGGCGATAAGGAAACTACAAAGAAAAGGAATACGCCACCCCCAACTTAATAAGGTGTCTTTATCCATTTGCAGCACGATGAGCCAAACCAATGAGGCCAACAACGTACCGCTATTTGAACCCAGGGCGATAATCGAAGAGACCAGACCGCGGCGTTTAACAGGGGCATATTCACCGAGCATGACGGTGCCGCCTGACAATTCTGCACCGGCGCCCAGCCCTTGGGAAAATCGTAAAATAACCAGACACACCGGCGCCCAAACGCCAATTTGCGCGTAGCTGGGAATTAAACCGATCAACATAGTTGATACGCCCATTAGCCCGATAGTGATAACCATCACAATTTTTCGGCCATGACGATCGCCGATCCAGCCGAATAACAGCGCGCCGATGGGACGGGCGATAAACCCAACGGAATAGGCAGCGAAGCTGGATAACAGCGCCATAACAGGCGTTGCTTCGGGAAAAAAGATGTCGCCAAATATAATGCCAGCTGCGAGGCCATACAGAGCGAAATCGGCATATTCCATTGTTGTGCCCAGCCAACAAGATAATGCCGCTCGCCAGAATTCGCGGCGTCCTTCAGGTGTTTCCAACCGTTGCTGTGCGGCTTGCTGACCGTCAGTTACGGGTACAGAGGATGAATGCGTGTTCATAAGAACTCCTTGACGTTATCTGCCAATAATTGCGCGCGCTTTAACTTTATCTATTCTACTCGGGTAGATATTGCATTTTTACTGCAGATTAATAGATCTACTCGGGTAGATAAACTAGTAGAAAGATTCCAAATTGAGGGGTAGATCACTTATAACGGAAAATTGTTACAGAAAATTGATCATCGGCATTCGATGCAGCGCGAGTTTTACCGGGCTAGCCGTTGCGGGGGAAAGTTACTCTCAACGACGTATTAGTATGCCGAGCTTAAGCTCTTCGCTTGAATCAGATTGTAAGCCGTTGTTGAACTCGTGCTGACTGATTGCAGCAAACTGATACGAAAGCCATTACGACGACATATTCTCTTAACCGGTAAAAAAAGCTCACAACGGTGACATTGTGAGCTTTCTGTACCTAAGATGGACGTCTTACGGATGTTTTATATTACAGTGCGTTAAACCAACGTTTAACGCTCCCGAATGCGCGTCTCTGTTAGCGACCGAAGAGGTCACGTTTTTTCGGTTTAAACGGCTGCGCTATGATTACCAGCACGGCGACCACCAGGTAGGCGGCGAAGATCCCCAACAGCCACTGCGGCATTTCCAGGGTTAAAAAAGACCACTGGCGTTCAGCACAGTCGCCGGAGGCTAAAAACACTTGCGGAAGCCATTTGTCCAGCGGCAGCCAGCTCGGGAAGCGGGCGGCAAAATCACAGGTCATAAACGGTGAAGGATAAAGCTGAATCATGGTGTGTTCATACGCCAACTGAAACCCGCGCCAGGCGCTGTAAATCCAGATAACCATCGCCACATAGCGCAGCGGCGTTTTTGGCGCGATAGCCCCTACCAGTCCCGCTCCCATTACACCGAATAATGCGCTACGTTCGTAGATACACAACACGCACGGTTTTAGCAGCATGACGTGCTGGAACCAAAGCGCGACGAGCTCCAGCGCAAAGGCGGTTAACGCCAACAATAACCATGCTCCACGACCTCGGGAGCACTGGTTTAAAAATCGCAACATAATCATTTCCCTGCAACATGCGTAGAGACCGCAGTTTAAACCAATTCAACTTATGCGCCACTAGCGGTAATTGAAAATTTGCGTAATCGGATATTTATCATGCAAAAAGTCAAACCGGGCAGTGATTTGCCCGGTTAATTGTTATGAAAGTGTAGCTAACCAGCCCGTTTGGGCCATCCACTCGGTCACCGGAACAAGTGTGAACTCTACGCAAAGCAGACCGACGAGTGTCAGAACAAGGGTATAAGGGAGAGCCATCCACACCATGCGGCCATAAGACAGGCGAATCAACGGTGCCAGCGCGGAGGTCAGCAGGAACAGGAATGCCGCCTGGCCGTTTGGCGTGGCCACGGAAGGCAGGTTGGTCCCGGTATTGATCGCCACCGCTAACAGTTCATATTGATTGAGGCTGATAGTTCCCTGTTCCAGCGCGGCTTTGGCCTCGTTAATGTAAATTGTGCCGACAAATACGTTATCAGAAATAGAAGACAGCAGGCCGTTGAAGAGGTAGAACAGCGTCAGTTGGGCATGTTCGGAGGATTGTAAAACAAACTGAATGATTGGCGAGAAAAGCTGTTGATCGATAATAACCGCAACAATTGAGAAGAACACAGTCAACAGGGCGGTGAAAGGCAGCGATTCGGTAAACGCTTTACCAATCGCATGTTCGTCAGTAACGCCAGTCAACGAGGTTGCCAGAATAATCACCGATAAACCAATTAATCCGACTTCCGCCAGATGCAGGGCCAGAGCAATCACCAGCCAGACACCAATAATCGCCTGGATAATCAGTTTGATTTTGTCCTGGCGAGTACGTTGCTTACGGCTCTGATCGTCAAACTGTTGCAGAACGTCACGCACGGTCTCCGGCAACGTATCGCCATAGCCAAACCAACGCAACTTCTCAACCAGCACACAGGTTAGCAGGCCGCAAATCAGCACCGGGACGGTGACCGGCGACATGCGCAGGAAGAAGTCACCAAAATGCCAGCCAGCTGCTTTGGCGATAATCAGGTTTTGCGGTTCGCCGACCATGGTCATCACGCCGCCTAACGCCGTACCGACACCCGCATGCATCATCAAACTGCGCAGAAAACCACGGAACTGCTCAAGAACGACCTTATGGTGCTGATCGATATGGCTGTCATCAAGCATATTATTGTCTTCCGTGCGGGAAGAGGCGACACGATGGTAGATACCATAAAAACCGACCGCTACGCTGATCACCACGGCCACGACGGTCAGCGCATCAAGAAATGCCGAGAGAAAGGCGGCGGCAACGCAAAATGCCAGTGACAGCAACGCCTTAGAGCGAATAGTGAGCAGCAAACGGGTGAAAATAAACAGCAGAAGCTGCTTCATAAAGTAGATGCCAGCCACCATAAACATCAGCAGCAAAAGCACTTCAAGGTTAGCGGCAACCTCTTCACGCACATGTGTAGCGCTGGTCATGCCAATCATGACTGCTTCTATGGCTAACAACCCGCCCGGCAGCAGCGGGTAGCATTTTAGCGCCATCGCCAGCGTAAAAATGAACTCGGCTACCAACAGCCAGCCCGCAATGAAGGGATTAATGAAGAAAATAATCGGGTTAACGACTAAGAAGATGAGTAGTGCAAGTTTGTACCAGTCAGGTGATTGACCTAAAAAATTGCGCCACATAGCGCGGCCCCATGATAGCTCCATGGTGATTTCCCTACCTTTAAAAATGAAATCATGTTTTTATGTTTGACCGCAAAGCTTAGCGGGAGGAGGGAGTACAGGCAAGCTATTCACGTGACGGGCAAGCCTGGTTGTACTTCAGCGTTATCTGGAAAATGAAGCCTTGATCCACTTTTTCTTCATTGCGTCAGCTATCAGCTATGTGACCCGTCTGGTATGATAACTGTAACTATGTTTTGCTGTGTAATGGAATTATCACTATGGTCATTAAGGCGCAAAGCCCGGCGGGGTTCGCGGAAGAGTACATCATTGAAAGTATCTGGAATAACCGCTTCCCACCTGGCACTATTTTGCCCGCTGAACGTGAACTCTCTGAACTTATTGGAGTGACACGTACCACGTTACGCGAGGTATTACAGCGTCTGGCGCGGGACGGTTGGTTGACCATTCAACACGGCAAACCGACGAAGGTGAATAACTTCTGGGAAACTTCGGGGCTGAATATCCTTGAAACGTTGGCGCGTCTCGATCATGAAAGTGTGCCGCAGCTGATCGATAATCTGCTGTCTGTGCGTACCAATATTTCGACAATCTTTATTCGCACCGCGTTTCGCCAGCATCCTGATAAAGCGCAGGAGGTCCTGGCAACGGCAAATCAGGTTGCCGACCACGCTGACGCCTTTGCCGATCTGGATTACAACATCTTTCGTGGACTGGCATTTGCCTCCGGCAACCCGATCTATGGTTTGATTCTCAATGGCATGAAAGGATTGTATACCCGCATTGGCCGTCATTACTTCGCCAATCCGGAGGCGCGCGCGCTGGCGCTGAGCTTCTACCGTAAGCTGTCAGAACTTTGTGAGCAAGGTGCTCATGAGCAGGTATATGATACGGTGCGTCGCTATGGTCACGATAGTGGCGAGATTTGGCATCGTATGCAGAAGAACTTGCCGGGCGACTTAGCCATTCAGGGCCGCTAATTAGAAACCCCTCATTTGAGGGGTTTTATTATTACAGACCGTTCATCCTCGGCGGGCAACGCTCCAGCAACTCTACGCTGCCATCTTCATTCTGCTGCTCCAGCATCACGTCAAAACCCCATAACCGGTGCACATGCTTCAGCACCTCTTTGCGTCCTTTATCCAGCGGAGCACGGTTATGCGGAATATAGCGCAAGGTGAGGGAGCGGTCGCCGCGTAGATCGACATTCCAGATTTGAATATTCGGCTCCAGGTTGCTCAGGTTATATTGCGACGACAACCGGTTACGAATTTCACGATACCCTTCCTCGTTATGAATCGCGGAAATCTCCAGATAGTTATGACGATCGTCATCCAGTACGGTGAACAGGCGGAAATCACGCATCACCTTCGGGGACAGAAACTGACTGATAAAACTTTCATCTTTGAAATCGCGCATCGCGAAATGCAGGGTTTCCAGCCAGTCGGATCCGGCTATATTTGGGAACCAGTATTTGTCCTCTTCGGTTGGCGACTGGCAAATACGTTTGATATCCTGGAACATGGCAAAACCGAGGGCATAAGGATTTATTCCGCTATACCACGGACTGTTGTATGGCGGTTGGAACACTACGTTGGTATGGCTATGCAGAAACTCCAGCATAAACCGTTCCGTGACTTTACCTTCATCATAAAGGTGGTTCAGGATGGTGTAATGCCAGAAAGTAGCCCAACCTTCGTTCATCACCTGTGTTTGTTTCTGCGGATAAAAATATTGGCTGACCTTGCGCACAATGCGCAGCACTTCGCGTTGCCAGGACTCCAGCAGCGGGGCGTTCTTCTCCATGAAGTACAGCAGGTTTTCCTGTGGCTCAGAGGGATAACGCCGGGCTTCCGCCACGCTTTTCTCTTCCTCTTTCTTCGGCAGCGTGCGCCACAACATATTCACCTGGCTTTGCAGATACTCTTCACGGCTTTTTTGCCGGGCTTTTTCTTCCTGTAGGGAGATTTTTTGCGGGCGTTTGTAACGGTCAACGCCGTAATTCATCAACGCATGACAGGAGTCGAGGAGCTTTTCGACTTCATCCACGCCATAGCGTTCTTCGCACTGGGTAATATAGTTTCGCGCGAAGATCAGGTAATCGACGATGGAACTGGCATCCGTCCAGCTACGAAACAGGTAGTTGTTTTTGAAAAAGGAGTTATGTCCATAGCAGGCATGCGCCATCACCAGCGCCTGCATGGTAATGGTGTTCTCCTCCATCAGATACGCGATACACGGATTGGAGTTAATAACAATCTCATAGGCCAGCCCCTGCTGACCATGCTTATACAAGCGTTCGGTTTCAATAAACTTTTTACCAAACGACCAGTGAGGATAGTTGATCGGCATCCCAACGCTGGAATACGCGTCCATCATCTGTTCGGAGGTGATCACCTCGATTTGGTGCGGGTAGGTATCCAGTCTGTAGAGTTTCGCCACGCGGTCTATTTCCGCCAGATACACATCCAGCAGATCAAACGTCCAGTCGGGTCCATCGCTTAACCGTGTGCTGTCCTTGTTCATGGAATCAATCGTAGCCATTCGCGCACCCTCATTGTTGGCGGCACTCTCTGTCTGGAGTACCTCATTTCAAGCATAGAACATGGTGTTAAAAAACGTGCTGTGGCAGAAATTTTTTCTTTGCGATTTCACGTTAGCGAGGCGTCGAAAAAAGGCATGGTTGCAAAATTTTATGCTGGATAAAAATAACGCGCAGCAGGAGATGCCAAAGCAAAGAGTTCCCTGCTGTTACTGCTATATGTGAGATAAGTCACCATAAAAAAGCCATATGTTGAATAATATTTTCAACTGAGTTATCAAGATGTAATTAGATGATTGTTCTTTTACTGTTAACGGAGTGGCTATGCGAGTTGTCATACTGGGAAGTGGTGTCGTTGGCGTGACCAGCGCCTGGTACTTAAGTCAGGCTGGACACGATGTCACCGTCATTGATCGTGAGCCCGGTCCGGCACTGGAAACCAGTGCCGCGAACGCGGGGCAAATCTCTCCAGGTTATGCAGCACCATGGGCGGCGCCAGGCGTACCGCTTAAAGCAATTAAATGGATGTTTCAGCGCCATGCTCCGCTGGCCATTCGCCTCGACGGGACGCAGTTCCAGTTGAAATGGATGTGGCAAATGCTGCGCAACTGCGACACCAGCCACTACATGGAAAACAAGGGGCGGATGGTGCGCCTGGCTGAATACAGCCGTGATTGCCTGAAAGCGCTGCGTGCCTCTACCGGTATCGAGTACGAAGGACGTCAGGGCGGAACGTTACAGCTGTTCCGTACCGCTCAACAGTATGAGAACGCCACCCGCGACATCGCCGTGCTCGAAGATGCGGGCGTACCCTATCAGCTCCTGGAAGCAAGCCGCCTGGCGGAAGTCGAACCGGCGCTGGCGGAAGTCGCGCACAAGCTGACCGGCGGTCTGCGTTTACCGAATGACGAAACCGGTGACTGCCAGCTGTTTACCCAGCGTCTGGCGCTGATGGCGGAGCAGGCGGGCGTTAAGTTTCGTTTTAACTCCCCGGTCGATAAGCTACTGAGCGATGGCGAGCAGATTTATGGCGTTCAGTGTGGCGAAGAGATAGTCAAAGCCGATGCCTATGTGATGGCGTTTGGCTCCTATTCCACGGCGATGCTGAAAGGGATCGTTGACATTCCGGTCTATCCGCTGAAGGGCTATTCTTTGACCATTCCGGTGGCGCAAGATGACGGTGCTCCGGTTTCAACTATCCTTGATGAAACCTACAAAATCGCCATTACCCGCTTTGATAACCGTATTCGCGTTGGCGGCATGGCGGAGATTGTGGGCTTCAATACTGAATTGCTACAACCCCGTCGTGAAACGCTGGAGATGGTTGTACGCGATCTCTTTCCACGCGGTGGGCATGTGGAACAGGCGACCTTCTGGACCGGGCTGCGTCCGATGACCCCGGACGGTACACCGGTGGTCGGGCGAACCCGTTTCAAGAATTTGCTGCTTAACACCGGGCACGGCACCCTGGGCTGGACAATGGCCTGCGGTTCGGGTCAGTTGCTCAGCGACATTCTCTCCGGTCGCACGCCGGCTATTCCTTACGACGATCTGAGCGTGGCGCGTTACAGTCCGGGGTTTACTCCGTCTCGTCCACGACATTTACATGGCGCACATAACTGATAAGGACGTGAGATGACCCGCCCGATACTGGCCAGCATTGACCTGCAGGC
Source organism: Citrobacter meridianamericanus (assembly GCF_041320245.1). Taxonomy (NCBI): domain Bacteria; kingdom Pseudomonadati; phylum Pseudomonadota; class Gammaproteobacteria; order Enterobacterales; family Enterobacteriaceae; genus Citrobacter; species Citrobacter meridianamericanus. Next base: position 2,372,436 of record NZ_CP101036.1, read on the forward strand.
GTTGAAACAAAACCTGACCATTACCCGCCAGGCAGCGCCGGACGCCCGCGTCTGGTCGGTGGTGAAAGCTAATGCATACGGACACGGCATTGAACGTGTCTGGAATGCGCTGGGCACCACCGACGGTTTTGCCATGCTCAATCTTGAGGAAGCGATAACCCTGCGTGAACGAGGATGGAAAGGCCCGATACTTATGCTGGAGGGCTTTTTCCACGTCGATGATCTGATCGTGTATGACAAATATCGTCTGACCACCTGCGTGCACAGTAACTGGCAGCTAAAAGCGTTGCAGAATGCGCGCCTCAACGCGCCGCTGGATGTTTACCTGAAGGTGAACAGTGGTATGAACCGGCTGGGTTTCTTACCAGAGAGAGTATCAACAGTCTGGCAACAGCTGCGGGCAATGCCCAATGTCGGCGAAATGACATTAATGTCGCACTTTGCTGATGCGGAGCACCCGGAGGGGATCCAGGACGCCATGACGCGCATTGCCCGTGCGACAGAAGGGCTGGAATGCAAACGGTCGCTGTCCAATTCGGCCGCCACGCTGTGGCACCCTGAAGCGCATTACGATTGGGTTCGCCCTGGTATTATTTTGTACGGTGCATCGCCGTCGGGGCAATGGCGGGACATTGCCAATACCGGCCTCAAACCGGTAATGACCCTGAGCAGCGAGATAATCGGCATACAGACGTTGAAAGCCGGAGATCGGGTGGGCTACGGTGGACGCTATACCGCCAGCGGCGAGCAGCGTATTGGCATTGTGGCGACTGGCTATGCAGACGGTTATCCGCGCCATGCTCCAAGCGGAACGCCGGTGCTGGTGGATGGCGTTCGCACCGGTACGGTTGGAACGGTTTCAATGGATATGCTGGCGGTAGACCTGACGCCGTGCCCGCAGGCGGGGATAGGGACCCCAGTGGAGCTGTGGGGCAAAGAGATTAAAATTGACGACGTGGCCACTTCTGCCGGAACGGTGGGCTATGAGTTGATGTGTTCTCTGGCGCTGCGCGTACCGGTTGTGACAGTGTAACGTTTGCGGTGTGCCTGATGGCTCTGCACTGATTAGGCCTATGGAGTCATTGCATTTCATAGGCCGGGTAAGGCGGCGCCGCCACCCGGCAAAAAACATCCACGTTACTCATCTTCATCTTCAGCCACGCGAACACCAACTTTCAGCACTGCATTGTCTTCTTTCTCAGCTACAGTCCAGATCATGCCAGCAAATTCAACCTGGTCACCAACGACTGGCGCGGCGCCAAGCAGATGCTGGACAATTTCACCGAGTGTTTGCTGCTTATCGCGATACTCTGTGCCATCTTCCAGGCCATAAATCAGCGCCACATCGGCATATTTCGCGCTGGCTTCGAGAATGAAATCACCGAAGAAACGCTGATCTAACGACACCGGCGGCGACTGGCTGAACAGCTTGCCGAGAGCAGGGAGATCGCGTTCACGGCCAATGACACACAGAACGTCGCCTTCACGCAGGCGGGTACTGCCTGAAGGGTGAAACAGCACGTTGTCACGAAACAGGGCGGCAATTCGCGTCTCTTCTGGCATATGCAAGTCGCGCAGCGCGGCGCCTACACACCACTTATCCGCGCTGAGCTGGTAAACAAACTGCTCCCAGGGATTGTCCGGATGAATATCCAGACCAATGCGCGAAACGGGCCAGCCAACGGGAGGAACCACCACTTTGGCTTTTTTAGCCGCCCACGAAAGCGACGTTCCCTGAAACAGCAGCGAGATCAGTACCACGAAGAACGCGACGTTAAAAAACAGGCGCGCGTTTTCCAGGCCCGCCATCATTGGGAAGACGGCGAGGATGATCGGCACCGCGCCGCGCAAACCCACCCAACTGATGAAAATGCGCTCGCGCAGATTAAAGCCACGAAACGGCAGCAGTCCGGCAAAGACCGAAAGCGGGCGGGCAAGGAATATCATCCACGCAGACAAAATCAGCGCAGGGATTGCGATAGGTAGCAGGTCCGACGGCGTAACCAGTAGTCCAAGCACCAGGAACATGGCGATTTGCGCCAGCCAGGCCAAACCGTCGAAGTTTTGCAGAATGCCAAACCGGTTGCGGATTGGGCGATTACCCAGCAGAAAACCACACAGATAAACCGCCAGAATACCGCTGCCTTCCAGCGCGGTAGTCAGGGCAAAAATCAGGATCCCGCCGCTTAATGCCAGCAGCGGATAAAGCCCGGCAGGCAGTGAAATACGGTTAATCATTTGCTGAAGCAGGTAGCCGCCGCCGAGACCCAGTATGATGCCTAAGCCAAACTGCTGGATTATATGTACCGCAAACATCCAGCTTAAACCGGTCTCGTGATTTTGGATCATGGCGATAAGCGTAATGGTTAAAAACACCGCCATCGGGTCGTTACTACCGGATTCAATTTCCAGCGTCGAGCCCACACGTTCGTTGAGTCCTTTGCCGCCGAGCAGGGAGAAGACCGCTGCGGCATCGGTTGAGCCGACAATCGCGCCAATCAGCAGCCCTTCAATGAGATCCAGATGAAACAGCCATGCCGCCATCATGCCAGTGAGACCAGAGGTGATCAGCACACCCACGGTCGCCAGCGATAATGCCGGGCCCAAAGCGACGCGAAAAGAGCTGGCCTGGGTGCGCATCCCGCCATCAAGCAGGATAACCGCCAGCGCCAGGTTACTCACCATGTAGGCAAAAGGGTAGTTATCGAAAGGAATACCGCCCACGCCGTCGACGCCCGCCAACATACCGATAGCGAGAAATATCACCAGAATAGGGATACCAAGACGTGATGAAAATGAACTGAGTAAGATACTGCAGGTGACGAGAACGGAACCCAAAATAAAAAGGCTAATAATTGCTGCGGCATCCAACGTTCGGTTACTCCTGAATTACGCTGTTTCGTATTAACAAACCCTAACATAATAACGACAGAAACAGCGTTTAACTTAGCCCTGTTAGCCGCTTTTTTTACGATTTAAGTATCGGATGCCCACTTAAGGTGAGCTGAGTGCTGTTTTTATCATTTTTCAGCACCGCATTCGCCCCCAACGGTAGGGTTACGGTACGTTGTTCATGGCCAAAATCGAGGCCGCTGATTAATGGAACGGACAATCTGGCGCGCAGAAAATCACAAACTGAATCAAGATTGTAACCCGCGTCGTAATCATTAGGCGCGCTGCCGCTAAAACTGCCGAGAATAATCGCGTTTTGCCGGGCCAGTATGCCTGCGTGATACAATTGCAGCAGCATGCGCTCGATGCGAAACGGATGCTCGTTAATGTCTTCCAGTACCAAAATGCCGTTTTCGATAGCCGGCATCCACGGCGTACCCATCAGCGAAATGATCATCGCCAGATTTCCGCCCCATAGCGTCCCTTCAGTCGCACACTCGGGGCCGTTACCCTGCCATTCGAGGGTAAATTGGGCATTGCGTAAAGCTTGCCAGAAATGGAGCTCGGTAAAGGGGTTCATCTCTTCGGCGCCGAAATTAGCCGCCAGCATCGGGCCGCTGAAGCTAATCACATTACCCTGCGCCAGTAGACCACACTGGATCGCCGTAAAATCGCTGTGCCCACACAGCAGCAATGGGTTTTGTTGCTGGCGAGCCGCAAGTGCCTGCCAGTCAATATCTGCCAGCAAACGGCTCGCGCCATAGCCGCCACGTACCGCCATCACAATGGTATCAGGCGATTTCAGATTTACGAGCGAGTTTAAATCAGCCAAACGCTCTGCTTCTGTACCTGCAAAACGCTGACAGCGGCGCGCAATGACCGCTGTATTATCGACCTGATGACCGGCCTCAGTAAGACGCGCAAGCCCACGTAAGGCAGCCTGCTGGTTGATACAGTAGCCCGACGGGGCAATTAAGTGAAACCGGGACATGGCATTTCCTTGCTACAACTAAAACCAAATGTATATCATGCCGCGTAGGTATGTCGTTGTCACCTCAGCGACAGGTTCCGGCTATAAGGATAGATGACGTGAAATTGAGATGGTTTGCTTTTTTGGTTGTATTACTTGCGGGCTGTAGTTCAAAACAGGATTACAAAAATCCGCCATGGAATGCTGAAGTTCCGGTTAAACGCGCAATGCAATGGATGCCGATCAGTGAAAAAGCCGGAGCGGCCTGGGGTGTCAGTCCACAATTGATTACCGCCATTATCGCCATTGAATCAGGCGGTAACCCGAATGCGGTCAGTAAGTCTAATGCGATTGGTCTGATGCAGTTAAAAGCCTCGACTTCAGGCCGCGATGTTTATCGTCGTATGGGGTGGAGCGGAGAGCCGTCGACCAGCGAGTTGAAAAATCCAGAGCGCAATATCTCGATGGGGGCCGCCTACCTGAGCATTCTGGAGACCGGACCGCTGGCCGGGATCGAAGATCCGCAGGTGATGCAATATGCACTGGTGGTCTCGTACGCCAACGGCGCGGGCGCACTGCTGCGGACGTTCTCATCCGACAGGAAAAAAGCCATCAATAAGATCAACGATCTCAGCCCGGATGAATTTATTGAACATGTTGCGGATAATCATCCGGCGCCGCAGGCTCCGCGTTATATCTGGAAGCTTCAGCAAGCGCTGGATGCGATGTAACTCCGGGGATGCTAACCGCGCACCTTGTTCGACTTTTCCCGGGCTTCGCGCTCAAGGGAAAAAATAATCCGCTGTAAGTTCCGCTCCACCGCCGGGCCGACGTTGAGAAAACGAAAGCTCAGGCGGGGAGTGGTAATAGTTTCGTTTTTACTGTCGATAACTTTGCGTTCGCTAATGGAAATAAGCTGGGCGTCAACGTGATACACCCCCCATTGCTCCATGTTCAGCTCAACCTGCGAGAAACGCATGCCTTCTGTCAGGCCTTCCGGTTTTGCCGTTTCTAACAGCCCGCCCATACCACCGAGAGACAAATCGAATAAGCGAAAACACAGCGTACTGTTGTCCGGCATTTTTACCGTGCAGCGATAGGGGGGATGCAGTGGAGCACCGATGCGGAAATACTCCCGACGCTGGACGAACCACAGGGAAGGCGGCAACGATGAGATAAATGCTGGCAGCCGCTGATATTCGCCTTTCTTAAGCTGCGGCAGGGTGAATTCCACTTTGGCGCCCTGCGTTTCGGCGATAATCGAGATATGAGTGGCTCGCTGCACAGCCTGGTTTTCGTATTCCTGACTGCCAAAATCCATGATCAGTTCGTCCGGGCTGACCGCCAGTATTTTGCTGATGAACTGGCCACCTGACCAGGAGATACGCAGCGGAACCTGCTGCGAATTCAAGTCCCGGAGTACGCCTAACACCGCTAACGGATTTTGCTTCAGGAACTGCTCATTGTAGTTACTCACACCTAATGACTCCTGGATGCCTGGTTTATCGTTGGATTATCGGCATCAATCAACGGAACTTAATACAAATGAATGAAATTTTTTACCCACGCCAATGAATTCAGTCTGCGTGAAAACAACATATAACGATGGTTTGCCTATACTTTAAAGGCTGGCGCAAGAATGTCTTGCGCGTGCGTTCACTGGAAAGAGGGCCTGAAAATGGGAATTATTGCCTGGATTATTTTTGGTCTGATTGCGGGGGTTATCGCCAAACTGATTATGCCGGGGCGCGATGGCGGTGGATTTATCCTGACCTGTATTCTCGGTGTTGTCGGCGCTGTGGTCGGTGGATGGTTGGCAACGATGTTTGGTATCGGCGGTGATGTCAGCGGATTTAATCTCCACAGCTTCCTGGTGGCCGTGGTCGGCGCGATTATTGTGCTGGGTGTCTTCCGGCTTGTACGACGAGATTAATCGAACGGCCCCTCAAGGGGCCGTTTCTCTATAATAGAAAGTTGATTAAGGCGTCGGTTGAGTCTGTTTTTTAGGCTCAGCTGGTGTTGTACTTGCCGGGGTTGGTCGCGATGCGGGTACGCTGTCACAAGGCTTTTCTTTGGCGCAGATCAGGTCGAGCATTTTTAGCGTTACGCCGTTGGTCCAGCCAAAACCATCCTGCAACGGATATTCCCCACCACCACCGCCGGTACCTGTGGTGCTCACATCATACTTTTCAACCAGCTTTTGCTCACGATCGTAGGTGTGCTGCACGTTAGTGAGGAATCGCCAGGTCACGTCCATCGCAACGTCATCCTGGCCGTAATTCTGTAACCCGGATGCTGCGACCCACTGCAGCGGGGCCCAACCGTTGGGGGCATCCCACTGCTGACCGCTTTTCACCGATGTGGTAGCAAGGCCGCCGGGTTGTAGCAGATGCGCCTGGGTTGCCGCGGCCACTTTGCTGGCGCGATCTTTAGCCGCGGCATTGACATACAGCGGGAACAGGGCAGCGGCAGTGAGTTGGTTGCGTACTTTATGACTCTTCAGATCGTAGTCGGCATACCAGCCTTCTTTGCCGTTCCACAGATACTTTTCGATCCCTTTTTGTCGGGCATTGGCGAAGCCTTCATACTGTGCCGCTTTAGCATCATCACCTGCGGCTTTGCTGGCGAGGGCGATCATCTTTTCCATTTTGAACATCAATGCATTGAGATCGACCGGAACAATGCTGGTGGTTCGCAGGGTGCCTAATTGATTAGGGTTATCCATCCAGCGGGAACTAAAGTCCCAGCCAGAAGCAGCGGCAGAACGCAGATCGCGGTAGATTTCTGTGGCCGGTCGGTTCGGGTTGCTTTTAGCGGTGGCGATATCCTCCACCCAGGACTCTGGCCTTGGCGTATCGCGGTCATCCCAGTAGCGGTTCAAAATGGTGCCGTCATCCAGTTTTACCACGCGCTTATTCTGCTGACCGGGCTGGAGCGTGTCGACGCCTTCCATCCAGTATGTGTGCTCTTTGAGCATTTGCGGGAGGTATTTTTTCAGCGCGTCATCCCCGTCGTGCTGTGCCAGCAGCTCAACCATAAAGGCAAAGAACGGTGGTTGGGAACGGCTCAGATAGTAGGTGCGGTTGCCGTTAGGAATGTGTCCCCAGGCGTCTATCTCGTAAGCGAAGTTTGCCACCATGTCCGAGACCTTATCCCAGTGATTGCTTTCGGCAAGCCCCAGCATGGTGAAATAGCTGTCCCAATAGTATATTTCGCGAAATCGCCCGCCAGGCACCACATACGGCTCCGGAAGTGGCAACAGAGAGTCCCATTTTTCAGCGTCGGTTGTCGAACGGGTGAGGACCGGCCACAGTCCGTCAATGTGCTCGCGTAATGATTGCCCGGCCGGGGGAACGTATTTCTCGCCGTCTTTCGGCAAAGTGAAATTCACTTCCACAAAATGGCGTAAATCAAATCCGGATTGATTTTTCTGCATCCGGTAATCGGCAAGGATCATGAGAGGATCGCTGTTAGGAACCGCATCAGCAAAGGTTTTCTGGTCAGGAAACAGTTTGGCCGTTTGTATATCGTTAAACAGAGGTCCAAGCAGGATATCTGGCGGCTGCGGCGGAGCGGCTGGTGCGTCTTCTGCATTGACGGCAAAAGAGGAAAGGGCAAAAAAGGTACTGGCGAGTGTCAGTTTTATTGCAACAGAAAGCAGGCCTGGATGGCGAGTTGCAGGTGTTATCATCGGTTAATCTCCTTAGCGGCGTGCCAAAGTAGCGGCATTTACCATGAGAAAACCTTAGTTCAGGATCGACTGTTGCGTGTGATTGACGCCCCATTTTGCGAATAAACAGACATTTCCCGACGTGAGCAAACAGGATGCACACCCTTGGTTGGGAAGGGTGTGCAACCGTCATCAATCCGCGTGGGTGATTCGTTGCGTCACGCAGTCAAGAGTCAGGGCGTCACCCATTTTGATGCTATCAACAGCCTTGCCCTGCTGACATACGTAACACAACCCCATGGCACGGGCGATAATTGCCGGGTGGGAGGCATCGCTCCCGTCTCGCAGACAGACGCCCTGGACTGCCTTCGGATCGAGTTGCAGGATCGTAGATGGATAGATGACATCAGCGACCAGAATAGAAGGGCGAATGAAGGCGGGAATTTGCACGATCTCCCCCGTCAAATGCTGCAGCGAACGCGATAATAAATCTTCTATATCAATGTATCGGGCCTGCAGGTAGGGATCGTCGAGCTGTAAATACTGCTGGCTGAGATCGCTCAGCACGTGATGCCAGGCCCAGGCAGCGCTACACTGTGTCTCCTGCATTAAATCGCAGGCCATATCAAACAGATCGGGATCGTCCAACAGCGTGTGATGACCGGAGAAAATAGCGGCGATATCAGCGGAATATCGCTCTTCCGCAAGCGCGGTTAGTGCGCTTAAATCGTTCAGCGTGTTTTGGATAGCGACCCGTAATCGCTGCTGGTCTGCCTGAGGTGATGCTGTAGGCTGCTGGCTGACCTCTGGTGAGAACGGTGTATAACAGAATGCCGTTCCCGTTGCCTGTGGGGGGACCTGCGTGGCTACGTTATCAGCATTCGCGGGCTCGAGCGATTCACCAAAATTCTCTGCCGCCAGCCGTTTGAATGCGGCCAGCGCATCTTCTGCCTGTTCGCCCTTGGCAATCAGGCGCAGCATATCGTTACAGCGCACCTGCAGCAGAGCTATCTGATTCAGGCTATCAGGCACGACGCACTTGCCATTTTTCTCCAGCCACATGTCGGCGTTAAAGCCGGACAGCGCGGAAACCAGCCGTGAAGCTGGGCGAACGTGGATGCCGTTAGGGTTTTTCACCACAATGGCAACTGAACGTGCATCTGCATCGGGTACTAAGTCAGGAGACGTTGACTTTGCTGCAGATGGCGAAGGTAAACCCAATTGCTCACATTTGGCGTCGAGGGCGTTCATGGCATCACAAATGACCCGTTCGATATTCGCCCCTGCGGCAGCACTCACCGTTGCGGCCAGCGTGCCTTCAACCAGCGGCGCGGCACACAGACGCACTTTGGCGGCAATCGCAGGATCGAGCAGTTCCAGCGCGGTTTCCGCACTCAGTAGCGCACTCCCAATATCCATCATCACCAGCACGTGATCTGTGTCGGCTACGGACTCGATGGCTCCCATCACCTTAATAGGATCGGTGCCAATCGGATTCTCAGGATCGTCAATGCCTGCGGCAATGGCGATTTTGCAACCATCACCCATTAACATCTGCCGGGCTAGCGTGCCGACGCCTTCGCCCAACTGGGCGCTGTGAGAAACAATAACCAGGTTTACCATCGCTTTATCCTTACTCTCTGGACGCCTGAGCCAGCATTTGCATCATAAACATAACGGAGGTTGCGCCGGGATCCTGATGTCCAATGCTGCGCTCACCAAGATAGCTGGCGCGACCTTTGCGGGCCTGCATGGTGATGGTGCTTTGTGCAGCGGCTTCCGCTTGTTGGCTTGCTGCTTCCAGAGCCGCCTGGACGCTCAGCTTCTGCTCGCAGGACTGGCGTAAAGACTCCACTACCGGCAGCCAGACATCACACATGGTTTTGTCGCCAGGTTCAGCTTTACCGCGGCTAATCACACCCTCTGCGCCATCTCGCATCATTTGATATAACTCTTCAAGCGTCAGGCTTTGATGGGCCTGCGTTACCTGGGCGGCGCGGATAAAAAAGGTGCCAAACAGTGGACCACTGGCACCCCCGACGCTAGAGAGCAGTACCATGCCGGTATTTTTCAAAATAAAACCGATGTCTTTATCGGCGATGGACGGGAGCTTTTCGACGACTTTGCTAAAGCCACGATGCATGTTCAGACCGTGGTCGGCATCGCCGATTTCCCGATCGAGACCGGTGAGAAAATCACTTTCGGTGGTGAAAATTTCACCGCAGCGATAGAGCCAGTTAACAATCTGCGTTCTGTTGAGGGACATCATGAATCTCCTTATTTACCCCAGTTGAGGGCGGGGGTGTGAACCGGTGCATCCCATAAGTTCAGCGTTTCGTCATCCACCTGTAACAGGGTGATTGAGAAGCCGGTCATATCCAGAGAAGTACAGTAAGAGCCGATCAGGTTGCGCTCAATGACAATACCTGCATCCTGGCAACGGCTTTCGAGGCGGTTGTACACGCCGAAGAGTTCTGACAGCGGCGTTGCACCGAGATTATTGACCAGCGCAATGACGCGGTCGCCGCTTTGTAACGCACGTTTGCTTTCTTTACCTTCCTGCCACGCGCCCTGAACGTTGTCCCAGTGGCGGAGTGTACGACTGTAGTTGCCGTTTGCCAGCAGGGTATCGAACATTTCATCTACGGTCTGATCAAGAGAGGTGAAGGTGCGGCGGTCAATGCCCGGCTCCCCATGAATACCCACGCCAAACTCCATTTCGTTATCCTGCAACGTGAACGACGGTTGTCCGGCGGCCGGAACGGTACAAGCACCAATGGCTATCCCTATGGAGTGGCCCAGGTTATTCAGTTTACGACCCAGCGCTGCGCAGACTTCGAGTGAGTCACCGCGTTCGGCAGCCGCGCCGACCAGTTTTTCGATCAATACGGTATTCGCCACGCCACGCCGACCGGCGGTATACAGACTGTCTTTCACTGCTACGTCATCATCCACCACCATGGTGGTGACCTTGACGCCGCTTTCGTGCAACAGCTCGGTGGCGGTTTCGAAATTAAGAATGTCACCGGTGTAATTTTTGATGATCAGCAGTACGCCTTCGCCGCCATCAATTTGCATGGCGCATTCGAACATTTTATCCGGGGTAGGTGAGGTAAAAATCTCTCCCGGACAGGCGCCAGAGAGCATACCCTGACCAATATAGCCGCAGTGCATCGGCTCGTGCCCGCTGCCGCCGCCGGAAAGCAGCGCCACTTTGCCCATTACCGGCGCATCAGCGCGGGTGACATAGACCGGATCCTGATGCAGCGCCAGGGAAGGATACGCTTTCGCCAGTCCGGCGAGTTGTTCATTCAGTACGTCTTCAACACGGTTAATCAATTTTTTCATTATTTATGCTCCGCAGACAGTCCTGGATGGCTGCCGGATTCGGGCAGCCATCTGATGTAGGGTATCGGTTTGTACATCGCCACGGCGACTGCTCGCTGCCGATAAAGTAATTTTGCACACGGGTTTGCAAAAGAAAATTGCTGTAAATGGCGTTTCAATACGAAACATAGCAGCATAATAATGTTCCGTATTGGAACGTCATGGTGCATAAAACAGCGAAAGTGAGAGGTCGGGCGGTATTTGTGCGGAAAGTATTTGAACGGGTTTTTATGGAAAACACACCACCTGCAGAGCGGGTGGTGTGGAGGCATGGTTGATTTCGGCGTTAGCCCGGATAAATTCCGCGATCTTTACGTGCCAGCAGAATGCGTTCGCAGGCAACGATGTAGGCTGCAGTACGCAGGGAGCAGGATTTCTCTGCGGCTTTTTCCCACACGTGCACCATCGCATCGGTCATAATTTTGTCCATGCGATTGTTGATCTCTTCTTCGCTCCAGAAGAAGCTTGCCATATCCTGAACCCATTCGAAGTAGCTGACGGTTACGCCGCCGGCGTTACATACCACGTCAGGGACAACGATGATACCGCGGTTTGCCAGAACGTCGTCGGCGTCCGGATAGGTTGGACCGTTGGCACCTTCGAGTACCAGTTTACAGGTCAGCGTTTCCGCGCGTTGGCGGGTGATCTGCCCTTCGAGTGCAGCCGGGATCAGAATATCCATCTCCAGACTCCAGAAGGCTTCGCTGGCAATGGTTTCAGCGCCCGGGAAACCGGCTATCTGTTTGTGCTCCAATTGCCAGGCAGACAACGCGGCCATGTCGATTCCAGTGGTGTTAAACAGCGTAGCGGTGTGATCCTGAATCGCGACGACGCGTGCGCCAGCTGCCGCGAACAGTCTGGCTGCTTCGCTGCCAACGTTACCAAAACCTTGCACCGCGACGCGGGCACCTTCAACGTCGATATTGGCACGACGCGCCACTTCCAGACCGCTGACGAAAACGCCACGACCGGTGGCTTTATCACGGCCTAACGAGCCGCCGAGGTGAATTGGCTTACCGGTGACCACGCTGGTCACAGTGGTGCCGTGGTTCATGGAGTAGGTGTCCATCATCCAGGCCATTACTTTTCCGTTAGTCCCTACATCCGGCGCAGGAATGTCTTTCTGTGGCCCAATGATAATGCCAATTTCGCTGGTATAACGGCGGGTCAAGCGTTCCAGTTCGCCTTCGGACAGCGAGAACGGATCGACGCGCACGCCGCCTTTTGCACCGCCGTAAGGCAGGTTCAACGCTGCGCATTTGATGGTCATCCATGCGGACAGAGCCATCACTTCATTAAGATCAACATCAGGATGATAACGCACACCGCCTTTGCCCGGACCACGGGAGAGGTTATGTTGCACGCGATACCCTTCAAAATGACGGATAGTACCGTCATCCATCTGCACCGGGATATCGACAATCAGCGCGCGTTTTGGGTGGCGCAGGGTATCCACCCAATGGGAAAGTTCGCCCAGGTAAGGGGCCACACGCTCGATTTGTTGCAGGTAGGTATTCCAGGCAGATGTGCTGCTATCTGAAGCGTAAGATAACTTATCCATGATAAACCTTAGTTATAAAAGTAATATGTTCTTAATTTGGCCGTGGTATACAGTGAATCTCACCATATAAACTTAAATTTAACATTTTTTTCATGGGGCGGTCTGTCCAACCAACACGGATTATCACCATGATTAGTATGGCCTTTAACTTATTATTGAATAGTTATTCTTTGTTTTTGCTTGTATTTGGGTTGTTTTGCGTGACTGATAATTTAATATGCAGAATATATAAAAATCGTAATTTGTCAGATTTATGACGCACCTCTAAAAGTAAACAATATGATAAAAAAATGTATTTGCTTTATTGCGTTTAAGCTGAAGTCAGTAGGTTACAGCGATGGTGACGGTATCGGCATAGCTGTCAGGCGTGTAGTTCGCACTGGGAACGGTGGCGTAAACCGGGTAGGAGGTGGTTGTCCCTGAACCGTTCCCCGTAACGGTATTGAGTGAAGTATTGCCCCAGACCGTACCGGAAGGTCCTGGCGTCGAGCTAAGCTGGTAGGGGACTTTGTCCGTATTTGACCCCGTGCCCGTCATCACGCCGTTGCCTGTTGTATTACCGTTGGAGGGCTGAAGCCCGATGGTGTAGGGCGTGTTATTGGAACATGCTACGCCCACGGTATTTGACGCCGTTAGATTACGTCCGGTTGCCCTGGCTGGTGCAAAGCTAATGTCGGTAGCAGAGGTGATGTTGCACTGTTTGCTGACGGTCGCCGATACCGTGAAAGGAAGCCTGGCAGCAACGGTATCACCACAGGTGGTTGGCGGGAGAAGTAATCCAGGATTGAGGGTGACAAAGGCTGTCGCCGTCGTATAAGTATCCTGATAGTTACCGGGAACGGCTGAGGTTTGTGGCGTGACGATCTTTGCTGATACCGTGAGTGAGCCTGTCACTGGCGTCAGATTCAGCAGGTTAAGCTGAACCATTGGGAAAGTCGTTCCCGACTGATACTGGCTCCCCCAGACTTTAGTGTGTCCGGGATCCTGGTAAAGCTGATATGCCAGCGTTTGGGCAGGTGTTCCACTTAATGACATATTCCGGGGTGTTACCTGACCACTGACGGCTGAGGCATCAATATTAAAACAGAGATTGATCCCTGCCAGCGCGTCGCCAAGCTCTTTGGCGCAGGTGTAATTGAACGTCATTGATGACGTTGCGCCCGTCGCCGACAGCGGATTCACCGAACCCAAATTTATGGGCTGCACATTGCTCACCGAACAGGTCACCGCATGGCTAATTGCCGGACAAAAGAGTACGGTAGCGATGAGTAGCAGATGTCTTAATCTCATGAGCGCACTCCTGTTATTGTGGTCGGCAAGCCAGCGGTCCTATTTGCGCAATCCCTTTCGTTGACGCAGGATAGTCAAATTGCACGCGACAACTGCCAGTGTCCGTATCAACGCGTAGCGTATTGTGCTGCTCCAGCGCGTCGAACCAGGTCATCCCATCAAAGCCAACGACAGATGATTGTCCCGTTCCGCTGACGGCATAAGCCATGCTGCCTTCGGGAATGGGGTTACCCTGACTGTCGACAAGAAGGATCTGCGCGGCGCGTACGGCAGTGATGCCAAAGCTGACCAACGCGCCGGAACGATCGGCAGGCGTAGCGTTCGCCTCGACGCGTGCGATCCGCATATTGGCGGGGAGATCCATCGGGTCAATACTGATCAGGTTTTTTTGATAGCTATTCAGCGGCGAGACCAGCAGTAGTCCCTGGTCGTTGCTGCGGCCAATCAGGTTATTTTGCAATTTAATCGGAACATCAGGAACGCCGTCAGTGGATACGACGGCAAAACCATTGTTGATTTCCCGTGCTGCAAACAGGCCGCCTCCCATGGTTACCAGCGATCCGGTTGCGCCAGCATAGCCATAATGGTTATGCGGTAAACGGCTGAATCCCGCGTACGCTTTGCCATAACGCCCCAGATATCCGACTTCGCCCTGACCGCTTTGCCGGGAAGCTTGCTGACTGGTGGCCAGATTCCAGCCCCAACCGCCGTCGGCAGGGGGCGTCTTGCTGGCGTTGAGCTGGTAGCTGGTTTCATCGTTGGTGCGTTGTAGCGTGCTGCTGGCGCTCAGATTGTGATCAGTGGTAATCGTTACCATCAAATAAAGACTGCGATCGCGGTTGTCGTCAATGTTCTGGTTGAGTCCGGCGTTCAGTGAGATGTTGTCTGTAACTGATTTTAACCAGCTGGCGTTAGCATAGCGCACCGCATTTTCGTGCGGGTAACGAAACTGCAGGTAACTCAGGCTGACGTTACCGGCAGATTCCAGCGAATAGCCAATGACCGTGTTGCTGTTAAGCGTTGGAGGCGGCTCACCATAATGGGTGGCGACATCGCGATAATCACCAGAAGTTGCCGTTGTACTGGTACTGAAATTAAACCGTTCGCCGGACCAACGATAACCAAAACTGTACAGAAATCCGTTCTGCCCTGAATCGGTGCTTGCGGCAAGTGACGTCGAAAATGTGCCGCTGGGGGTTCCCGGGATCCAGTCGTTACTAAAGCCTGCGTTAATTAGTCCATCGCTGGTTTCCGCGTGAGTTCCGGCGGTGAACGTATTGCTAAACCCGCGACGCCATGTACCACTCAATACCGGTGCGCTGGCATAATCGAAAGAGGAGTAACCATAGTTTTCGCGTACCGCGCCTAACTCAGCCGACCAGGCGGTTAATCCTTCTCGCAGAAGTTGTTGATCGTTGTAGAACGAGAAATTTTGTACGCTCGTTCTGCCCAACGCGTCTGTCATCATCACCTGACCCGTTCCCGCGCCGCTGATGTTAGGCAGGGTATTGATCTGAAAGCTACCGGCAGGGACTTCTCCGTTATAGTACCTGACGCCATCGACGTACAGCTCTACGTTTGACGGCAATGTTGCAGAGCCCAGATAAGCAGGGAGGGGTGTAGTTGGCATATAGGGCTGCAGACCAAAATCAGTTCCAATCTGAATGCCGCCGATACGCGTCGGCCGAGACCAGATAAGTGAACTGGTCAGGGTATCGCCAGCGGTTATCGCCAACATCGTTTCGGGAAATGATGTACGCCAGCTGGTATCAAGGCGCTCAACGCTGTTATTTGCATATTCCTCGGTGGAATACTGTGTCAACTGGGTCGTGCTGAGTACGCCTGCGGCACTGAAGGCGCGAAGTTCGCTGAAGGTATTGATTGCGCTTTCATCACCCTGTTGGCTATAGATATCGTAATTGAGCAGCGCTCCGCGTGAGGTTGTCGCCGTCGGCGCGGTTTCTGTGGGCGAGCTAAGCTGCGTGGTCGCAAGATTGAGTGAACTCAGCGGGGCGGTAAGCGAAAGCGTTTGCAACTGAGCGTTGTAGTCAATGGTAAGCTGAGGGATATCGTTCAGGCAGACGACATTAGTGGCGTCTGGCGCAAAGCGAAAGCCCATTTTTCGTAGGGTGTCTGCTCCTGCATAGAACTTTCGATCATCGTAACCCAGATGCACCAGTCCAACGGAATTTCCATTTAAGGTGACGTCGAGATACAGATCGACACCCACAAGTCGCGATGCGCCATTAATAACACCGTTTTCATTCTGGTGATTGTTCTGCGTTTGTGCGCAAACCATTCCCGAAATTAATACCCCATTGAGAAAGCAATAGTTCAGCAGAAGCCAGGATCTGTTAAAGGTCTTGTACTGTTTTTTGGCCATTGATTGTTACTTCAACTTTCCCGCCATAATGCGTATCACTGGCTGACGGAGAGACTATCCAGCGCATTGTTGAGCCGGGCAAAACGTAGCCTAACAGTCCGGGTGTAATGACTTTTTTAGCCCCGCCACGGCTTATAAAAGTTGCCGCAGATAATTGTGCATGACCATTTCCCAGGTTGCTGACTTCAATAAATTTTTTGCCATCCAGTTGTTGTAATTTCCATTGCAGTTTTGCCTGCGTTTGCGCAGATGATGCCGGTTGGATGAAAACGGGGACGGAATAACGCAGTACAAATTGAAGCTTGTTTTTCTCAACTTTTGCAGGCGGCAACTCATCTATCGATAACCGATAAGCGTCTTCTGCCTGTGTCGAGGGTGGCCCCGTTCGAATAACGCGAATCAATTGACGTTCTCCGGGGGCCAATGCCAGCATCGGCGGACTAATGACCAGCCCCTGAGAGGGCGAAAGTTTGTCGTCGTAAGCGCTTTGGCTCCAGCGAAAAACCCGAACCTGGGCATTAAGCACATTTTCACCTGCGTTACTCAGCCAGATACCATCGGCATTTTGCGTCGCTTGCAGCGTTAACGTGACCGGTGCGATTTGCAATCCGCTGGCGGAGGCAAAGTTGACGTTCGCAACCATCCCTAACAGGCATGCGCAGGCATACTGCGCAACAGGCAGTTTTACTTTCATGTGGTTTCCTGAAGTTAGTAGTTAACGTTAACTGTTACCGTGTCGGCATAGTCGTCAGGAGTGAAGTTGGCGCTCGGTGCGGTGGCATAAACAGTATAAATTTGCGCCAGGCCGGTCCCCGTAGCTGCTACGCCGTTTCCCGGCGCAGTGTCGGTGGCTGTGTTCCCCCACACCGGACCTGTTGCTGATGTACGATTTAGTTGATAGGGCACTTTATCAGTATTGGAGGCAGCATTAGCCACGGAGGACATGGCACCTGAGCCTGTCGTCGTCCCTCCATTAGCGGCTGACGGCGCCAGACCGATAAAATAAGGCGTGGTCTTTGAGCAATTAACCGAAATCGTGTTGCTTGCGCTAGTATTCGTTGCCGTGGTATTCACTGGTCCAAGAGTGATATTTGAAGCCGAACCGGCGGTCACGGTACAGGCCTTTTGAATCGTCATCAGTACCTGAAATGTTCCATTAACGGTTGCTGCATGAGCCACAGGAATAATGGAAAAGGCGCAGCAACAAAGAATTAAGCGTTTGTTTAAGACCAGGGCCATATCCTATACCTTTTTCAAATAACCACATTTATTACCTTAGAAAAACAACAATGTGGCATAAGAAGACATGATTTAACCCTAGAATAAGTATTAGGCGTACGCCAGTTGGACTAATGAAGTTTACTTACGAAAAAGGTGATGGCGTCTACAAAAGAATAATACCAATGGGTGAGTATTTTGTTTTTTTTCTGTGCTACGCGCGGGTTAAGACAGGTGAAAAGGGACAATTGATTCGTTCGATGGCACTCAAAATAAGCATCATAAATCAGAATTTGTAAGATCTGTTCTCTTCAGTGTGAAAAAATGAGCAAGTGATAACCCACCTATTTTGGGGTCATCAACATTATGATGCTGTTATGGCCACCCTCGATAGTTACGGACAGTGGAAAATGACTTTGTAACCTTGCTCATTCCAGTGTTGTAGCAGCTCATTTTGTCTTCGGGTTGGCGTAATACCGGTCCAGACAAAAAGCGTTTGCCCTGGGAAAAGTTCTGGTCTTGGTGTTTCAATGGGTTCAGCAAGCACGGCAATATGCCAGCCTGATTGCGATAATCGCCAGGATTCGAGCCATAAACGAGTTCTGTCTTCAACATCCCAGGCCATCAGGATGGCATCTTTCCCTGATTTGCGTCGCGTCTCAGACAGCAGTGTTGCAACATATTCAATCAATGCGCCGTCAAGCATACTGTTCATAATGCGGGATGTATTATGGTCAAGCATCAGCCGTTGACGTACGGGAAGAAAAACGTGATCAATTAATGCTTCAACTGGGTAGACACGACCGAGTGAGATAATTTTGGCTCGAAGTTTCGGCGGGTTCACCATGCGAAGAATGCCCATCATCTCTTCTTGCAGTTGATTCCAGTCGTCGTCAGTTTCACGAGTGCTGGTTTCGAGCAATGCTTTAACTTTGCCAACAGGCGTGCCATTGTTAATCCAACGTTTTATTTCCTCTATACGTTGGATATCTTCTTCATCAAAGAGTCGGTGACCACCTTCGCTGCGCTGGGGTTTGAGTAAACCGTAACGCCGCTGCCATGCCCGGAGAGTGACAGGATTTATCCCGCAACGTTCTGCGACATCCCCAATACTGTAATACGCCATAACTCCCCCAAACATTCCCGATTCTCCGTCACCGATATGCAATTCCTGTCAGTTTGTACAACATGCATCAAATTGTACAAAACTGACATATGATTCTAGCAAAATTAAGATTTACTTTACTATCATGTATGGCGCAAATGCTGAAATTTATATTCAACATGAAGGCGTGTGGGGGATATTTTTGTTAAAGAACAGTTAGTTGAATTTAGTAACGATGGGGAATTATTTTTTCTCAGGCCATGCAACAGACGGTGTTCCATTCAGGCAGGCTTGTGCAAAAAGGTTGCCCTGGAAGATTTCAATGCCCGCGGATTCAAGCCACATCCACTCTTCAGGTTTTTCAACGCCGACTGCGGAAATCATAATCTCCAGTGAAGCGCAGCATTTGATAATTGCCTGAATGATGGCCTGCCGTGGTCCACTTTTATGCACATCAGTGATGAGCTCGCGGCTGATCTTAATTCGGTCGGGTTGAAAACGAGACAGAAGCTGAAGCCCGGCAAAACCTGCGCCAAAATGATCTATCGCTACACATATTCCCGCAGCCTTGAGTGACTTCACGGCCTGCGAGAACGTATCAAAGCGCGAAATAACTTCACTTTCGGTAAACTCTACAATGATTTGCTCAGGTACCAGTCCATGCGCCGTGATTTCGTCTATAAGAAAACTCACTGCATCGGGTTCGTTTACCAGGGTCATGGGGAGCAGATTGACTGACAACATTTTGCCATTAAGTCCCAGCGCGCTTGCCATCGCAAAGGCTGTCTTTTTACTCTGCAGGTCTGCAGAATACACATCCTCAGGTTTTAAGCTGCCAAAATATGTTGTGGGGGTATCACCGTCTTTACCGCGGATAAGCGCTTCCAGTGCGATGACTCGCTGCGACATAGGATCGATAATAGGTTGAAAAGCAAAGCTGAAATCTGCATCTGAGGGAAATGTGTCTTCATCCAGGAGGGTACAAGTATTGTCGGTAATAAAACTCCAGTAATCAGGTGCGGGTATTTCAAAATAGCTCGACTTGTCTGTCGCAAGGACAAATGTGCGGAAAAACTGTAATGCCCTGTCATCATAGGTGAGCTGAAACTTCGATGTTCCCTTATTCAGCACGGCTTGCAGGACGTCATTGCGCTCATGTCTTTGTAAATCAAATAACTCCATCCCCACTTTTCCAATCTTCTCGCTGGAGCGTAATCACACATCAGCTCAACGACATTGTGGTGTCGTGGATCATTACAAATACAACGATAGATCTCTTTTACCTGCTCCTCAGGGCCTTCAAGCAGTTGGAAAAAGTGGCGACCATTAAAGAGTAAGATCCCCGTAACATCTGAGAGTCTGTTTTTAATATTTGCGGCTGTCACCATATCTTCAAGCGCTTTAAGAGGTGCGTCATCACGTAGATGGCTACGATAAATTATGGTTGTGAGCATGGAAATTCCGGGACTATAAGCGGGAAGAAGAAGTATGGACAGTATCAGACAAACCTGATTATGTCGTGATTTTAATACTTTATTCTAACTTTAATTTCACATTTTAAAGACCTTATGAAGATAAAGCCTACCCTGGGTGAGGATCGATTTGTACAATGCGTTCAGTGTTTTAAGTAAGTTGTAATTATTATAACTATCTGATTTAAAACAATTAGCACATTATGGTAAAAATTAATTCATCACGTTGTACACATTTTCGGTACAACTTTGCTACTGTTATAAAACTTAATATTCACCAGCATTTTGTTACAGGAGAAGTACATGCAGCAGCATACTGTTCTTACTGATTCCGCAGGCGCGATTTCTCGTTACTTTGCTAAAGCGCATCTTCCTACCCAGCAGGAAACCTTGGGCGAAATCGTTACTGAGATCCTAAAAGATGGGCGCAATCTCAGCCGCAAATCATTGTGCACCAAACTTCTTCATCGTCTTGAAAAAGCATCAGGAGAGAACGAACAGAAACATTACAATGCGTTGATCGGCCTGCTTTTTGAATAAATGAAAACCCTAATAAGATAATGGGTAAGTAGTGAAGGAGTTATGAAGAAACCTGACAGTGAACGCTTGAAACATGAAATTACAGGTTTGGCTGTGCTAGAAATTTTACGCATGCATACAGACGTTTCTTTAATGGTACTGATTAAGCAATTGCGACTTATGCAGGCCGGTGAAATGGACAGGACACGCAAACAACTAATTGAAAGCGTTATCAATGAATTCACAAATTTTAATCCGGACAAAATAAAAATAAAACCGGACAGAACTATTGATGAGAGTGATTTCAGTGCCAGCAAAAAACCTAAATTACATTAAAGATAATTTTCCAGACTATACAAGCGAGGTTACTATGCTTCATGAAATTAATGTCCACAGTGTTATGGCGGATAAAGCGTTATCAAGTTATTTCCACAATGCCGGTGAGCTTTTAGCCGATGAGTCGGTGGTACTGGGTCAGGCGGTGACAAATGTTATTTTAGCTGGTGATAATGTTAACAATAAAAACATTATTTTAAGCCTGATCGGTTCTCTGGAATCGACAACTGATGTTGTCCAGGCTGATATTATAAGAAAAACCCTTGAAATAGTGTTGCGTTATACAGCTGATGACGTTTAATTTGTTATTATATTAATATAAAAATCAACTTTGTTATATGCAGCAAACTCTACTGCTTCGCTTTTTAGATTAAGACTATGCACAGCAGCCTCTTTTTTATAAATGCATTTCTATGGGGGGATATGGCTAATTCAATTCCGGAGAATTATATTTTCCGCTGCGCGCTATATAAGGATGTAGAGCGAAAAGTAATGTTAAAACAGGGTTATATAAACAACGATATTCTTGCTCAGGCATTTAGTACGCAGTTGAAGAATGAGAAAAATGTGATATTAACCGATATCTATGCGCAGATTCTGGCCCATCTTCAGCCCGATAAAACTGCGCAGCCCGGTTAGGTCAATGGTGATTTTTCATTGGGGCCATAAAAATGAACATAATTCAGGAACATGCTGGAAACGCGGAATTATGGGTTGATGATATTTTTATCAGACAAGGATTAAAGAACATCATTGCCGATATCGTTTTTGAAGATGATAAGGCGCGGCTAGTGTTCTTCACCGCTAATCACTTTGAGGCGGTAAAAAAGCAAAATTACGATCTGAATACGCACCGGTTGGTGCTGCTGATCGATGGCCATCTGTATCAGTATCTCAATGAGATTTCATTTTACAGATTGCCGATAGATATTAGCGTTGCCACACTCAAACAGTTTATTATTGATATTACTGGTTTTGCTAGTAATCACGAAAATCAATCAGAGCTAAATATCTCACTGACCGCGCGGGATAAATATATTTTAACGCAGTTAGGGGAGGGGAGAACCATTTTTGAGATATCTGCCCTGTTAAATCTACACTTAAAAACGATTTATCAGGCCAGGCAGAATTTGATCAAGAAACTGGGTTGCTCTGGGCTGATTGATTTTCAGGGGATACTGCAAGCGCAAATTTTTCGGAACTGGCTGAAACATGCCTGAGCTCACCGACAGTTTGTACTTGATGTTGGGGATGTACGACAGGGCCAGTGGCCCTGTCGCGGTATAAACTAAACTTTGCTATTCCATTACGAGTTCATTCCCGCCCTCCTGCTGATGATGCTTTTTACTCAGCGAGAAGAAGCCAAATATCAGCGTTATTACCACAATGCTGGCCATAATCAGGAAAATTTCCTGATAGCCCACCATATCAAACAGCTTACCGACAGGCAGCGACAGCACGATGATGCCAATTGAACTGGCAATATTAAAGCCAATCAGGTATATCGTTGACGATAGGCGCTTATCAAAATTTGCGACGCTGAATTTAAAAACTGAAATAACAAACAGTGGGACTTCCAGCGCGTGCAGCATTTTGATTAAGGAAATAATATAGATATCAGTGAAAAACGCAGAGCCCAGGATTCGGCAGGTCATGATTGTGCCACCCAGCAGCAATGCGGATTTAGGCCCAATGCGGTTAATCAGGAATGGAATCATCGCCATGCCAACGGCTTCCATAAACACCTGTACCGAGTTGAGGTAGCCGTAGACGCGCGGAGCCAGTTCAGGGTCGTCAAATAAGCTGGCGTAAAACACCGGGAACATCTGCTGATCGTAGATGCTATAGAACGACCAGGTGCCGACGACAAAGATAACGAAAAACCAGAACTGCGAATCTTTAAAGATGGTGAGAAAATCCTTTCGGGTCAGCGCGTCTGGCTCGGGCGAACGTGTATCCGCGGATGCCGGGGCCGGTGCGTTGGTTTTGAACACCACGTTAATCACCAGGAATAACACCCCCATGACCGACACACACCAGAAGTTAATGTGCGGGTTGATACTGAAGAAGATGCCACCCACAAACGTCCCTGCGGCGTAGCCAAGCGATCCCCAGAAGCGGGCGGTGCCGAATTCAAAGTTGAATTTGCGGCTCACTTTCTCGACGAAGCTTTCCACCAGACCGCAACCGGCGAGATAGCCAAGACCAAAGAAAATGGCGCCTAGCACCATGCCAAGCTTGAAGTTGGAGACCAGCAGCGGTTCATAAACATAAATCAGGAACGGACCGCTGAGCGTGATGACAGTCCCCATCATCCAGATAAGGGGCTTGCGGGTACCGAGCTTATCCTGCAGAAAACCGTAGCCCAGCATAAACAGCATGCTGAAAAACTGGTTTACGGCATACAACATTCCCAGCTCCGTTCCGGACAGGCCTAATTTGCTTTTTAGCCATATGGCATAAAAAGACCACCACAGCGACCAGGCGGCAAAGAAAAAGAGCAGATACCCGGAGGAATACCGGTATTTATCATTACTGAACGGCATCGTTATTTTCATGTTTTTCCAATCCAGATTAGGTCATTGTAAGGTCTTGCTGCCGCGACGTAACGCGTGCTCGGTATTACGGGTTTATCGTTCTGTTTAGCGAAGGTTGTGACTGAATAAAGCAGCTCAGCTGTTGGCTGTTGGGGAATGCGCTAAGCGCGCCACGCTGGCTGGTTGCCAGGGCACCGCAGGCGCTGTTGAAATCGTCGGTTCGGGTTAGCCGAAGCAGTTCCTCTTCGGACCTCTTCAGAATGTCACTCTGTCGGGCGAACTCGCTAACAAGGTCAAACATCAGCGTCTGGTTACCCCACATCTGTGGGCGTAGGTTGATATCGAAGCTCAACGTGCCCGCTGCCCGTCGAGTTGCCGCCATCGCCTGGGCGAGAGTCGCCGGGCTGAGAAACTGATCGGCAGATGGATTGACCAGAAAATCAAATTGCCGCTCACCGTCAGGATCCAGCGACACCAGTACGGTGCTGGTGTGTCGCTTCGGATCAAACTCCAGGCTTTTGGTGTCCACCTGCGCTGTCACCAGCGTTTGGTGCAGAAAGCGGCCGAAGGCGTCATTGCCTACGCGGCCGATAAAGCCGCTGTCATGGCCGAGGCGGGCGACGCCGATGGCCACATTGAAGGGCGCGCCTCCCGCACAGGCTTCAAACTGCATATTGTCGCGCGGTAGCAAATCCACCACGGCATCTCCGAGCGTCCAGATTGTCATTATTTTTCCCCAAAGCAGTGAGACGGGTGGCTATTTGGCGGCGAGCGGCCAGGCATGCCCGTTATTAAAAATGGCGTGTCCGTTCTGGCTAAATAAGGTCAGTTGGCGATCGTCCGGTTCAGGATAAATACGGCTGCTGAGGGTGTACTCGCCGTGATTAACAAAGACTTCTACCGACGAACTATCGATAAACAGGCGCAGGTCCAGCACATCATTGGCGGGCAGCGGTACGCTACGGCAGCCCGACAGGCCGTGTTGCGGATAGCGGCGTTCCAGCACCAGACGCTGAGCCTGGGTATCGACGAAGACGCGCAGCCCGTCACCCAGCGCGATGCCGTATTGTTCAGCGTGGCTGCGGGCGATATCGAGGCTCAGTTCGACTTCGAGAGCATGCGCCTGTTCTTCTACCATCAGGGTGCGATTGTTCAGGTCGCTGACCGGCCAGACATGAAGCTGACCGCGTAATGACTCCAGCTCTTTGACCGGGTTCATGCGCAGCCGCAAATCTGCATCGAGCGTCACTTCCCGGGGAAGAGTAAGCATGCCCGCCCAGCCGTCGGCCTGTTCTGGCATCGGCGACTCCCACATCGATAGCCAACCGATCACCACGCGGCGACCGTCCGGTGTGAAAAATGACTGAGGGGCGTAAAAATCATGCCCGTGATCCATCTCCCGGAAGGGGTGGGTCACGTGGAACTGATGGTTATCCTGCCATTCGCCGACCATATAGCCGCTCTGGAACAGGTTACGGTAATCGTAGCCGTCGGCGGCGATACCCTGCGGCGAGAACATGAAGATGAGCTTATCGTCCAGCGGGAAGAGGTCCGGGCACTCCCACATGTAGCCCATGCCGTCATTGGCCTGGGCAAGCGTGCTCGCAAACTGCCAGTGCTGCAGATCCTGCGAACGATAGAGCTGTACTTCGCCCACGTCATCGACCCGGGCGCCCACAACCATGTACCAACTGTCTCCCTCTCGCCAGACTTTCGGATCGCGAAAATGGTGAACGCCCTGCGGGGTATCCAGAATCATGCCCTGGCGTTCAAAGTGAACTCCATCGGTGCTGGTGGCCAGACATTGCACCTGATACAGGTTTTCCTCTTTTGCCTCGCCGTCGAATTTGTGCCCGGTGTAGATCAGGGCCAGTTTATTGCCGTCAACCACCGCTGAACCGGAAAAACAGCCGTCTTTATCCTCTGGCCCTTCGGGGGCCAGTGCGATGGGTAGGTGCTCCCAGTTCACCATATCGCGGCTGCGCGCATGGCCCCAGTGCATCGGCCCCCAAACCGGTTGCCACGGATAGTGCTGATAGAACGCATGGTAGTAACCATCAAACCAGGAGAGGCCGTTAGGGTCATTCATCCAGCCCGCCGGAGGGGCGAGGTGATAGCACGGATACCAGCGCGGATTGATACGATCTTTTTGCTGGTTTAGGGCCTTATTGGCCGTTAAGAGTAATGACGTCATTTGCGTGTCCCTGTCAGTGAATTGAGTAGAAGGTAACGTTAACATTCTCAGCTTTCTCGCAGAATTGATGGTAATATCGATGTTAATCACAAAAGTTAACGTTAACATTTTGCGAGTGTTATCAAGATCGCATTTTCAGACCCGGCAAGGTGAACGCCGTTAAAGGAGAGGGTATGGCATCTTTAAAGGATGTGGCGCAACGGGCTAACGTCTCGTTAATGACCGTATCACGAGCGATTAACGAGCCCGAGAGACTGCGGCCAGAAACCTATAAAAAGGTGATGGAAGCGGTAGATGCGCTGGGGTATGTCTCCGATCTCTCCGCGAAAAAAATTCGTGGCGCGAAAACCACGGCTAACACTATCGGGGTGTTAGCGCTGGACACCATGACCACGCCATTTTCCGTGGAGATAACGCTCTCTATCGAAGAGACCGCGCGGGCGCACGGTTGGAATAGCTTTGTGGTGAATATGTTCAGCAATGACCAGCCAGAGAAAATGGTGGATCTGCTGCTGGCGCATCGCCCTGACGGCATTATCTATACCGCGATGGGGTTGCGTCAGGTTCCGGTACCGGAAAAGCTGCATAAGTATCGCTGCGTGCTGGCAAACTGCGAAAGCATCAGTGGTCCTTTTCCCACCTATATTCCTGATGATGAGCAAGGGCAATACCTTGGCGTGAAGGCGCTATTAGCCGCAGGCTATCGTCGGCTGCTGTGCATCCACCTGCCGAAAGGGATTGTGGCGACCGATCGCCGCCGGGCGGGAATGGAGCGCGCCTGTCGTGAGGTGGGGGTTGACCCTGATGCCATGCTCCACCATTATCTCCCACCCGGCGAAAGCCACCATATTGATGCAGCGGAGATTGTCGGCCGCTATATCCATGGCGCGCGACCGATATTTGATGCTGTGGTTTGCGGGAATGACCGCGTGGCTTTTGTTATCTACCAGGTATTGCTGGGCCGTGGGCTGCGCATTCCGCAGGACGTCGCTGTGCTGGGCTATGACAATATGGTGGGCACCGGTGAGTTGTTTTTACCGCCGCTGTCGACGATACAGTTGCCGCATTATGAAATTGGCCGTCTCAGTGCACTGCATCTTATCCAGGGACTCGATCACCGGGATACTGTGCGAGTCGACAGCCCCTGGCTTCCCCGGTCGTCAATATGATTAGCTTAACTGCTTCGTTTCAATAACCGGAGGGATGTGTGCATTCTGTTGAGGGTATCGCTAATTTGCTGGTGGATGTTATAAAACTGAAACTTGGGGGTACTGTTTAGTCACTGTTGAGCGCGCAAGGCTCAAAGTTGGGTCGTATATTAAACTCTCGCCGTAATTTAGGGGTTTCAATAAAATAACCATTATTTATTAATGTTAACGTATCAATATATTGTAACTTACGAAACGTTTACATTTTTTTCCGTTCTTACCCATCCATCGCTCTTCTTTGCTTCTGTAACTTCAGTGGGACGTACAAGCGTCCACCACATTAACCACATGCAATAGTTCATCTTAGTGACATTGGATTTTACGGCGGTTATAGGCATTTACGTCCCCCTTTTTTAGCCTACAGATAAACCGTGAAAATTGTGATCCCGTACTCAGATAGTGCATTCCGTGGTTGCCTTTTAATCACAGACTTTTATTGTATTCTCATTGTATACAATAAAAATACAGAGAGTGAGTATGAGAGTGATTGATACCCATAACCATGTTTGGCAGTGCCGGGGGGAACATTTTTCCTGGATTACAGACGACCTGGCGGCAATTCGACGTGATTTTCTTATTGACGACTTGCAGGCGGTATTGGCTGAAAACAGTATCGAAGGCGCCATTTTAGTACAAGCCATCCCTTCAATTGAGGAGACCGAATGGCTGCTGGATATAGCTGAGCACCACGATGAAGTCAAAGGTGTTGTTGGATGGGTGGATATAAACCACGGGACTGAGATCGTAGAGGATATGCAGAGACTGCTGAGAAAATCCCGCTATCTGAAAGGGATCCGCTATATGTCTCAAGGCTTGCCTGAGAGTCATTTAGTGACCCCGCAATTTATTCAGGGGGTTCGCAGTGTTGGGGAGCAAGGGTTGGTGTATGAACTGTTGGTTACGCACCAACAGCTTGAGGCGGCAAATCAGCTAATTTCTGCTTGTCCAGAGGTGACCTTTGTTATCGAACATGCGGCAAAACCCGCAGTTCGCGACAGGGAAATTATCCGCTGGCGTGAACAGTTAATGTTGATTGGTGAGGCTTACAGCAATGTTTTTTGCAAACTATCAGGCCTGGTCACGGAAGCAGATTACGCCCGCTGGACGGGACCTGAGCAGGCGAGCCAGGAGCTTGAACCTTATTTTAGCTCGGTTTTTGCCGCATTTGGCCATGAGCGAGTGATGTATGGATCCGACTGGCCAGTTTCTCTACTGGCATTACCGTACGCCGGCACTTTAGGGCTTTACCAGAACTACCTGCAATCTCACCAGGCTCTTTCCAGCGATAACTTCTTTTATCGCGTGGCAGAGAAGGTTTACTCATTAAAGTAACAGGGGGGCACTTATGGAAGTCGTTCAATATATTCTCGGATTTGGCCCGGCAGTGGTCATTCCAATGATTATGTTTTTATTTGCCGTGCTTTTTGGCGCGAAACTTGCCGACGCGGCGAAAAATGCAATGACGGTAGGTATTGGTTTTCTCGGTCTTTCGTTGCTGATTGGTTTTATGGTGACATCACTCAGCAGTTCGACAGAAGCGATGGTAAAAAACCTCAATCTTCATTATGAAGTGTTGGATCTGGGGTGGCCGCTAATTAGCGCCTTCAGTCTGGCTGCACTCTCTCTACCGATAGTTTATACGTTATGTTTTGTCACTAATTTGTTGATGATTTCAACCAACACCACTAAAACCCTTAACGTTGATTTTTGGAATTATTGGCACTTTGTATTTGCCGGAATCATTGTTGAACAGGTGACGGGTTCATTTTGGATGGGGATTTTCGCCAGTTGGATCACATTTATTATTACGCTAAAAATCGCCGATTACATTGCCCCACATGTGCAGAAATTCTGTGACACGCCGAACGTGACTATTACTCAGGCGGAGATCGTCGCCTGGGCTCCGTTGGCATTTTTAATGGATCGTGTAATTGATCGTATTCCGTTGATTAACAAAATTGACCTTAATCTCAGCAAAATTGAAGCCAAACTAGGTTTTTTTGGTAGCCCGTTAGCCATGGGAGCCATTCTGGGGGTAATTATCGGTATGCTTGGCGCGCTACCGTTCAGCGATATTATTAAGAGTGGGATGAATTTTGCGGCGGTAATGGTGTTATTGCCGACGATGGCGGGGGTACTGGTCAGTGGTCTGGTACCAATTACTGAAATTGCCTCTGAATGGGTAAAGAAACGTTTTCCAACAAAGTCACTTTATTTTGGTATTAGTGGTGAAATTGCTTTTAAAAATCCTGCGGTATTGTCTGTAGGTATTTTGATGGTACCACTCACTATCCTGATTAGTACTATTTTGCCTTTTAATACCATGATGCCATTCGCCGATATTCCTTATCTGCCGATATTTGTCGTCTTTGGCACGGTTGCATGCAACGGAAACATGTTCCGTGGATTAATTAATGGCATTGTCATCGTGTGTGGGATCCTATGGTTTGGTTCGGATCTCGCTGTTGTGTCGCAGGCTTTGGCCGAAAAGGCGCAACTGAATGTGCCAAAAGAGATGATGGCCTCATCAATCGATGGCGGCTCACACGCTATATCCTATATTTTCTACAAAATGTTCGAATTGTTAAAAGGAATGAATCCTGCACTCTTGTGTATTTTTTCTATCGTAGCGACCGGGATTATTATTTATGTGCTGAAGTTGATTTTCAATATTAATAATAAATCAATTACAGCACCCTCATTAACTGCAAAAAAAGTTGACTAAGAATACTGATAAACATCAGGGGAATATTATGATTACTCAGAATACAATTAAAAGTGTAGGGCTTAGTGTACCTTCTTTAACCTTCGGTGCAGCCAGCCTGGCTAATTTATTCAGAACGCTGAGCAATAACGAAGCCATGGACATTGTTGATAAGGCCATTCAGGTTGGCTGGCGCTACTTTGATACTGCACCACATTATGGCAGCGGACTTTCTGAACTGCGTTTAGGTCTGGGATTACGGGGACTGGATCGTAGCGAATATGTTTTGTCCACCAAG
This sequence comes from Citrobacter meridianamericanus, assembly GCF_041320245.1. Classification (NCBI taxonomy): domain Bacteria; kingdom Pseudomonadati; phylum Pseudomonadota; class Gammaproteobacteria; order Enterobacterales; family Enterobacteriaceae; genus Citrobacter; species Citrobacter meridianamericanus. Next base: position 2,402,180 of record NZ_CP101036.1, read on the forward strand.
GTTGGTCGTCTGCTGCAATCGCGGAAACAAGAGCCTGGTCTTGAGGCGGGGGAGTTCTTCTATGATGAGAACCCGTTTAACCGACTGGCTGATTACTCCTATGAGGGCATCATGCGCTCATACGAAAACTCTATCCAGCGCCTGGGAACCCGTTTTATCGACATTCTCTATGTACACGATCTCGGTACCTATACCTACGGCAATACGGAACTGGAACGTCAACATTTTAGAACCTTCTGTGAGTCAGGGCAGAAAGCACTAGAAGAGCTTAAGCGCAATGGCGATATCAAAGCCTGGGGCGCAGGTGCGAATGAAGAGGCAATCCTTATGGAGGTGATGGATAACGCTGCCCCGGATATCTTAATGCTCGCCAACCGCTACAACCTGCTGGAAACAGACCGCCAGGCGTTCTTTGCTAAATGTGAAAGCAACAATGTTTCGGTGGCTGTTGCTGCACCTTTCGCTACCGGAGTTTTAGTCGCCAAAGATAAATCTAAGGCGTTGTATGAATACGGTTCAGCGCCAGCGCAGGTTATTGAAAAAGTAAATGCGATAGAAGCGCTATGTGCAAAATATGCCGTGCCGATTGGTGCCGCGGCGCTGCAATTCCCATTAAGAAACCAAAATGTGGTCACTGTAACCTGCGGCATTCAATCCGTGGAGCAAGCGTTGACTAATTTTACATGGGCTAACTGGGATATTCCGCAGGGATTGTGGGATGAACTGGTCAGTATTGGTATTCAGTAAGCATCATTTGTAACTTTGCGAAAAAAATAAACAGATATTGAGGATGTAATGAAAATAGTTAAAGCCGAAATCTTTATGGTTGATTTGAAACCTAAAGTGAAACGTGTCGATGCGATTCAGTCTTTTGTATCACAAGAGACGCCGATTATTCGTTTAACAACATCGAGTGGAGAAATAGGTGAAGGTTACACCTACACCATTGGCACTGGAGGCTCATCTGTGGTTGCGCTGTTACGAGATCATCTGTTACCGAAATTGATTGGTCAGGATGCGACGATGATTGAGGGCATCTGGGAATCATTGCTATTCTCAACTCATGCGACCTCGGTTGGCGCCATTACGTCTCTGGCACTGGCAGCCATTGATACCGCATTATGGGATTTGAAGTGTAAGCGCATGAATTTGCCGTTGTATAAAGTCGCAGGTGGCGCGAAATCGCGCATGAAATTATACACCACCGAGGGGGGCTGGCTGCATTTAAGCACTCAGGAATTAGTTGATGATGCGCTAGCCGTTAAGGCGCAGGGATTCTGCGGTTCTAAAATCAAAATTGGTTCTGAAAGTCCGGTGCGTGATATCGAGCGCTTGACTGCTGTACGTGAAGCGGTGGGTGATGAGTATGTGATCATGACTGATTGCAACCAGGCGTTTAAATTCTCGGAAGCCAAACAGCGAGCAACGTTGTTGGAACATATTAATCTTTCATGGATTGAAGAGCCGTTTCTTGCGCATGATGTTGATTCTCACCAGAAATTGTGTGAGTCAACCTCTATTCCTGTTGCTGTGGGTGAGTCCATTTATTCCATCCAGCACTTCAAAGAGTATTTACAGAATAATGCCGCAGATATCATTCAAGTTGATGTGGCTCGTATTGGTGGTATTACACCATGGCTTAAAGTTGCACATATGGCGGAATGCTTTAACAAAATTGTCTGTCCGCATTTCTTGATGGAATTGCATATATCATTATGTTGCGCCATTACTAATAGCCGTTGGTTGGAATATATCCCACAACTCGATAGTGTTACTCTGAATAAGGTGAACATTCGCGAGGGATATGCTTTTCCACCAGAGGAACCTGGTTTGGGTATTCAGTGGGACTGGCAGAAAATACAGGCTGATACTGTTGTTTACCATGTCATTGAATAAAACAATTTTTATTTTCTCAGGAATATATTATGTCTGAAAATCATGCTCAATTTCACGGTGCATGGTGCCCATCAATTACGCCTTTTGATCAACAAGGAAATATTGATTTATCGGCACTGCAACAGCATTTGCGACGGTTGAAAGAGGCAGGGACTCGTGTCGTATTGCTAATGGGAAGTATTGGGGAGTTCACTGCATTAACGCTGGATGAACGACTGATGCTTATCCGTGAGACACGGAAAATGTCATCGCTGCCGCTGGTGGCAAATATCTCAGCTACCTGTATGGCGGATATGATACGTCTGGCAGAAGAGGCCTCGCATTGCGAGTATCAGGCAGTGATGATTCTACCTCACTACTATTTTCAACAAACGCCGGCCCAACTATTGGCATACTACCGCGATCTGGGGCAACGCCTGAATGGAAAATGGTTCGCATACAACTTTCCTGCCCGAACTGGATGCGATCTGGACGCGGTACTGGTGGCGCAATTAGCGGCAGAATTTCCCAATTTTGTGGGTGTTAAAGATACTGTTGATTGCCTCTCTCATACTCGCGCCATCATTCAGTCAGTCGCGTCCGTTAGAGACGATTTTGTTGTTCTGTCCGGTTATGATGAATATCTCATCCCAAATCTACTCGCGGGTGGCGCGGGAGTTATTTCAGGATTAAATAATATTTGTCCCGAACTTTTTGTGCGGGCAATTAAAGCCTGGGATGAAAATGATCTTACCCAGCTTACTGGTATACAGCGTGAGATAAGCCGACTTTCTGCTATTTATAATATTGGTAATGATTTTGTTACCACAATTAAAACCGCGGTGGCTCATAAGTTTCAGTATTCTGGAGGGGGATCAAGAAGCTTTGCGGGGAAACTAACCTGTCAGGAATCGCAACAGATCGACATAATGTTCAGTATCAAATAATCAAAAATCAATAACGGCATTCATTATGCTACGGCAATACAGTATTGCTGTTATACATCTCTGTTATAAGGTATAGAATATGTCTTATAGAATGATATTAAATGAAACCTCATATTTTGGCGTGGGTTCAATTAACGCTATCGTTGATGAAGTTAAAAAGCGAGGCTTTAAAAAAGCGCTGGTAGTTACTGACCACGATCTTATCCAGTTTAATGTGGCGACTAAGGTCCTTGATATTCTTGATAGCGCAGGGTTGCCTTACCAAATTTTTGATAAGGTCATACCTAACCCTACGATTGACATCGTGCAGCAAGGTGTTGAAGCATTTCGTCAGGCGGGCGCGGATTACCTGGTCGCCATTGGTGGTGGTTCACCGCAGGATACGTGCAAAGCGGTAGGGATAATTATTAGCAACCCTGAGTTTGCCGATGTCCGCAGCCTCGAAGGTGGGGCTGACACTCAAAATGCCGCCGTACCGATGATTGCCATTCCAACGACCGCGGGTACGGCAGCAGAGGTGACTATTAACTATGTAATTACCGATGTAGAGAACCGCCGTAAGTTCGTTTGCTACGATCCTCATGCTATTCCGGTCGTTGCCATTATTGATGCTGACATGATGGCCAGCATGCCGCCCAGTTTAAAGGCGGCAACCGGGGTTGACGCATTGACTCATGCAATTGAAGGTTATATTACGAAAGGGGCATGGGAATTAACCGATACGCTTCATTTAAAGGCAATTGAGATGATAGGGCGTTCGCTACGCGGTTCGATACAGGGAATAGACCAGGACGCTGAAGGTATGGCGGTGGGGCAGTATATTGCCGGGATGGGTTTCTCTAATGTCGGGTTGGGTCTGGTACATGGTATGGCCCATCCTCTGGGGGCATTCTATGGTACACCGCATGGCGTTGCCAATGCGGTGCTACTGCCGCATATCATGGCTTACAATGCTGAGTTTACAGGAGACAAATATCGCCAGATTGCGCAGGCTCTGGGCAATACTCAGGCCATGGTGATGCCGATCGAAGAGGCGCGTCAGGCGGCCGTTGAAGCCGTGGAACAACTTAACCGAGACGTTAATATTCCTGTCCGACTGCGTGATATCGGCATGAAATATGAAGATATCGATGCATTGGCCGTTGCGGCAATGGCGGACATCTGTACCGGTGGAAATCCTCGAGATACCTGTATTGAAGAGATTAAAGTGTTGTACCGACAGCTCTACTAATTTTTAATTTTCCAAATGACCGGTAGAAATACCGGTCATTTTATATGTATGCCTATTTAAAGCTGGAGAACAGACGGTTGTATGAGTTGTTGACGTGGTGGGCAATGGCTTCACGGGTTTGTTCTATATCACGGGAAATAATACCGGCGCAAATTTTCAAATGTTCTTTGGATGAATCAATGATTGAATCATTTTTCATTTTGTCTGAACGCAGCATGCGTAACCGGTCATACATGAAGGTCAGTGTTTTAGTCACGATAGCGTTGTGGCAATCGGATAGCATTTGTTCATGTAGTTCGTTATCAGCTTCGAGTAATAAAGACACATTCGAATCATGAAAACCGACTTCAATTTTATCTTTAATTGTCTGGTAGCGTTGCGGATCCTGGTTCTCCCATGACAAATTCAATACCATAATTTCAATGTCTTTTCGGATCTGAAAAATATCGCGTATTTCACTGAGTGTAATGGGCTTAATGGTTTTCGTTTTGTTTTTGGAAGGCTCAATCCAGCCTTCCGTCATCAGACGAAACAAAGCCTCACGCAACGGCGTTCGACTGACATTAAGTTCCTGACATAGCTCATTTTCTGAGATAGCCCCTACCAACTCATTTGCGATGATTTTGGCCTTCAATTGATGATATGTTTTTTCGCTGATGTTCATAGTCTGGCTTTGATGGGGGTCATAATCATGTTTAATGAGATACAAATTAGCCCCTTGTCACTATGAAATCAATGGGTAAGCCTGGTTCTACAACGAATTAGCTTGTGTTTCAACGCCTCAATCAGCAGCACTAACAGCTGCAACCGCGTAAACAGATGGGGAGTTGTTGAAGTGTAAAATCCCCCATTTAGCTCTTCTGCTGCCAGCGCATCCACATCCTTCTGCGGATGATGTTTTTTTACTCAGCGTGAAGAAGCCAAATACCGGCGTTCATATCACGGTGCTGGCCATCATTAAGAAATTCTCCTGACAATCCACCTTTGCAAACTCAACGTTGAATTTGGCTTAGTGGAAGAGATAGCCGTTAGCCAGTTTGTTGAGGATGTATGCAGGCGGTCTTTCTGCTGTCATACCTCTGGCATTTACTCTTGATGAGGAGAGCTTTTTGCCCCTAAAAATTGCCTAATGTGACTAACGGTTAAATAAATTGCCGATTTCTCTAAAAAAAATGATTAGCGTGCCGATACACTGACAGGATATGTCAGTATTTTATATATAATTTGTGTAAGGAAAACAGAAAAGTAGGTGCTTATGGCTGATTCAGCAAGGAGTTGCTCAGCAGAACGTTTAGTCGATATCCTAATAGAGCTACAAACTTGTGGCGTTGTGAATCGCTATCAGTTGATGAAAAAATTTAATATCACTGAACGAACGGTCTATCGTGATCTTAATATGCTTTCCTCTTTTATTGAGGGGAGTGGTGGCGGAGAGTATCGATTGATACCGGTTCGAGCGCAGAATAATAGCGCCTATGCCCTTCATGGCCCACTGGCAAAGCTGCTGGACGCCGATGCGGTTTTTCCTGAGAGAGATGAAGATTTTTGGCTTAACTTAGAAAAAAGAGCTGAAGAACAGCACGTTAGAGTTCAGTTTGGTCGCCCTGAACATTCAGTCAGAAATGATTTGCGAAAGTATTTTAACTTATTAGAAAAAGCGATTCAGAAAAACAGAGTCTGTCATATTTTATATAAAGACAAAACGCGCACTGTTCACCCTTATAAATTAGTTAACCAGAAAAATATTTGGTATCTGCAGGCGACTGAGGACGGAAAACTTAAGTCTTTTTCGTTAAGTAAAATTCGGTGGTTGGATATCCGGAAAGAGCATTTTGCGGTTGATATACCCACACTGTCATTAATTGACGAGCATCGCGATCCCTGGGTGAGTGAAGATACGTTTGAAGTGCGGGTGCGTATTAAACACAGCATTGCTGGCTACTTCGCAAGACGAGATTTACTGCCTCAGCAAGAATTGGTTCGCGAAGAGAATGATGGCGTGACTTTGCTTTGCAAGGCAGCACATCAGAATCAAATTATTCCACTAATTCTATTCTGGTTACCAAATATAGAAATTCTGGAACCAGAATGGTTGAAAAAAACGGTCATCAATATACTGCATAACTACATCACTGGCGATCGCGACCCCGTTCCTGTTCTGGAATGTGATGCGTAGCAGGTAACAACGATTTATTGCAAAGGAGATTATTATCTATGGCATTACCATTCATTATTCTGGGCGTCGCGGCAGCGGCAACGGCGTTTGGCGGCAAAAAAGCTTATGATGGCTATCAGAAAAAATCGGAAGCTGATGATGTATTAGATCGCGCGCAACGTCGCTTTGATAAGCATAAAGAGAGTTTTGATCAGGCAAATGAAACAACGTCGAAAAAACTGGCCGAACTGGGTGAAAAAGAGCTGAAAATCGGTAAAGATTTCAATGAATTTAAAACGATTGCCGACGATCTGTTGGCGCGTATGGCTAAGGATGGGCATAAAGATCTTCGTCTGAAGGTACCGCAGCACAATATCAATAAAATTCAAAGTCTGGCGATTTCCGCCACGGAATACTTGACGACAGTCGTCGGTGCCGGGGTTTCTGGTGCTGCCGCTGGTTTTGCCGTGTACAGCGGTGTTATGGCGTTTGCCGCAGCTTCTACCGGTACGCCGATCGCCGCCCTGTCTGGTGCGGCGGCGTATAACGCCACAATGGCGGCTATTGGTGGTGGTTCCCTGGCCGCAGGTGGGTGGGGGATGGCGGGCGGCGCGATGGTGCTCGGCGGTGCGGTAGTGGCTCCGCTGATTGCTATTGCGGGCTGGGCTTACGATAACCATGCCGAAAAAGCACTTAACAATGCTTATCAAAGCTCTCGTGAAGTGACCGCGGCGGTGGAAAAAATGAATGCGGCTGAAGCGCATCTGACGAAGGTGCAGCGGTATGTAAATAGTATTTATGAATCAATTACCCGTATGCATAGCGTCTTTGTTCAACACTACTTTGAACCGCTGAAAGCAATGCATGCCATCATTGTTGAACGTCATGAGAAGAATATCACCACCGAAATTAGTGAGTCGGAAGAGATCATGGCGATTATCGACCATGGTTATGAATTAGCCGCCATCATGACCGACGTGATCACCACGCCGCTGTTCAAGCCGGTGACGCAGGAAAACGGAGAAGCCGTTATCGAAGATGGGGTGATCCAACTGCAGACCGACAGCAACGGTATGAACCTGCTGAACAAAGAGATTCTGGACGAAAAACTGTCGGCTTCTGCTTCTGAGTTTGACGCATTTTCTTCTCGTATTTAATCGACCTGCCGGGCGATTCTGCCCGGCATTGCTATGGGTGAGCACAATGAACACAGCCAGGTTTGACTGGGGTGAAGAGTTACATCAGACGGTGGTCAAGAGTCTGACCACCTCTTTTGGGTTGGATTTTCTCTTGCTGGAGGATAAACACGGCGGCGATGTGAATACCATCCATAACGCTCGCGAGGGAGTGTATGCTACCGATGCCGAGCGTCAACGATACGAGCAACGTGAAGGGTATGATTCTCATCATTATCATAGCCACGAAAACTACATTGCCACCAATCGGGCGGGAAAAAAGGCGCACGAAGCTGGTACGTTGACTGATACCTACACCGGTGAGAGATTTGCTGCTAATGATAAAAAGAACCTCGACCATATTATTGCCGCCCATGAAATTCACAACGATCCAGGGCGTATCCTTGCCGAATGCGATGGTGCCGATCTGGCTAATGATTCATCAAATCTGACCTTCACGAATGAGTCGCTGAATAAGGCGAAGAAGGCGAAAACGATGGATGCCTTCGTGCAAACGCTACAAGAACAGTATGCTGCGACTACGCAGGAAATTGCCCGTTTACGCAGCCAGCTAACGCTTTCCGAGCAAGAGCAAAAAAAACTTAATAAGCTGGAAAATAAAGCCGCCGCCGATTTTGAACGGATGAAAGAGGCCGACAAAAAGGCGCGGGCAAAATACAACAGTACGATCAATCGGGAATATTACACCAGCAGCAAGTTTGCGAAGAATGTCGCCACTGCCACAATGAACAATGCGTTTCGCATGGGAACGCGGCAGATGTTGGGGTTGGTTCTGGCAGAGACCTGGTTTGAGTTCCGCGAGCGTATTCCCGTGATCTTTGAGAAGCATCGTCGTTCATTCGATGCCGGAGACTTCCTGCAAGATGCGGCGGAGGCATTACGCGCAGTCTGGCAGCGAGTGCAGGGTAAATTCAACACTTTCCTGACGTCCTTTAAAGACGGTGCCATCGGTGGCGTGCTCTCCAGCATTACGACGACGCTCTTCAATATCTTCTTTACGACTAAGAAGATGATGGTGCGCCTGATTCGTGAGATGTGGAACAATTTGGTACAGGCCTTTAAAGTTATGGTCTTTAATCCTGAGGGGTTAGCGCCGGGGCAGCTAGCTAAAGCGGTGAGCAAGCTGGTGGCTGCGGGTGTGTCCGTGGCTGCTGGGGTGGTGGTTAATGATGCTTTAGCCAAGATGCTCGTCTTTCCTTTTGGCCCGGAACTGGCCGCTTTCTGCGGTGCGCTGGCGACAGGTATTCTGACGCTGGTAATGAACTACTTCCTGGAACACAGCAAATTGATGAAAAAGGTCTGGGAGTTTCTGGATACGTTTAAAGATAATTATCAGAAAGCACTAGAGTATTATCAGCAGGTGAATGCTGCACTCGATCGTTATCTACTGGAGCTTTCGGCGTTAGAGTTTGCTATTGATACGTCTGCGTTATCGCGCTTCTCGCTGCATCTTAACGCGGTGAATAGTGAAATTGAGCGCGGTTTGTTGCTGCGTGCAGAGGTTGAGCGCCGTAATATTGCGCTACCCTTTGAAGCAGGGAATACCCGCTCTGTGCGTAGCTGGTTAAGTAAGCTATGACGCTAACACCCGCGTTTCCCTGTAACCAGTGCGGCGCTTGTTGTCGCCACGTCGATCGCGCCAGTGAAACGCAATTTCTAGATCGCGGTGACGGCATTTGTCAGCACTATCAGATGGAGACAAAGTTGTGTGCGATTTATGAAACACGCCCGCTTATTTGCCAGGTAGAGAAGCAGTATCAGCTTAACTATCAACAGCAATATAGCTGGCAGGAGTTCATTACGCTTAATCGTGAAGCGTGTTTAATTCTGGAGAAACTGTAGGGCTATGTGCTTCACGAAGGAGTCAGCCTCAATATGTACTCATTTTTGACAGCGTTGTTACGAGATGAGTTGAGACTCTATCAAATGAAAAATCCACGCAATTGCGTGGATTTTATAAGTTTTTTCGGTCCCGACGAGGTTCAATGAAACCTCATGAGACAGCAGGTTCTATTTAGACGTTGAACAGGAAGTTCATTACATCGCCATCTTTAACGATGTAATCTTTACCTTCTGCACGCATCTTGCCGGCTTCTTTCGCACCTTGTTCACCTTTATAGGTGATGAAATCTTCAAACGCGATGGTTTGTGCGCGGATAAAGCCTTTCTCGAAGTCTGTGTGAATTTTACCGGCGGCCTGTGGAGCCGTGGCGCCGACCGGGATGGTCCATGCACGAACCTCTTTCACGCCAGCGGTGAAGTAGGTTTGCAGGTTCAGCAATTCGTAACCTGCGCGGATAACACGGTTCAGGCCTGGTTCTTCCAGACCCATTTCCGCCATGAATTCTTCGCGATCAGCATCATCGAGTTCAGCAATGTCAGCTTCAACAGCAGCACAAACGGCAACCACAACGGAACCTTCGGCAGCCGCGATTTCGCGTACTTTGTCGAGGTACGGGTTGTTCTCAAAACCGTCTTCGTTGACGTTAGCGATATACATGGTTGGCTTCAGGGTCAGGAAGCTCAGGTATTTGATGGCCGCTTTGTCTTCGTCAGTCAGCGTTTTTAGTGCGCGCAGCATACCGGCGTTTTCCAACTGCGGCAGGCATTTTTCCAGTGCAGCCAATTCTGCTTTAGCGTCTTTGTCACCGCCTTTGGCTTTCTTCTGTACGCGATGGATAGCGCGCTCACAGGTATCCAGATCAGACAGCGCCAGTTCGGTATTGATAACCTCAATGTCGTCAGCCGGATCCACTTTGTTATTAACGTGGATGATGTTGTCGTTTTCAAAGCAGCGAACAACGTGGCCGATCGCTTCGGTTTCACGGATGTTAGTCAGGAACTGGTTTCCCAGACCTTCGCCTTTAGACGCGCCTTTTACCAGACCGGCAATGTCGACGAATTCCATCGTTGTTGGCAGAATACGCTGCGGTTTGACGATTTCGGCCAGCTGATCCAGACGCGGATCGGGCATCGGGACAACACCGGTGTTCGGCTCGATAGTACAGAACGGGAAGTTTGCCGCTTCAATACCCGCTTTTGTGAGCGCGTTGAACAGGGTGGATTTGCCTACGTTTGGCAAACCGACGATACCGCATTTGAATCCCATGTTTAAATCACCTTAATCTTTTGATATTCAACCTGTTATAGAAAACAGATTGTAGAAAAGTAAATAACTCTGCCCATTATACACAGCACGCGAGAAAAATGCCGCACATCGCTGCTTATTGCGCTTTAAAGGTGTGCAACCGACTCGTTGCTTTGGTCAGGCCATCTTTGAATAGAATCTCGGTACAACGTGCCGCTTCGTCAATCGCTTCATCAATTAACTTCTGTTCTGAAACAGGTGGTTTGCCTAAAACGAACCCGACAACTTTGTTTTTATCACCCGGATGACCAATTCCAACGCGTAATCGGTGAAAGTTAGGGTTATTGCCCAACTTGCTAATAATATCTTTCAGGCCATTATGCCCGCCATGGCCGCCGCCAAGCTTAAATTTGGCAACGCCAGGTGGCAGGTCTAATTCATCGTGCGCGACCAAAATTTCATCGGGATTAATACGATAAAAACTGGCCATTGCACCGACGGCCTTACCGCTAAGATTCATAAATGTGGTCGGTACCAGCAGACGGACATCCTCACCTTCAAGCGTTACTCGGGAGGTGTAGCCGAAGAATTTCGGCTCATCGCGCAGGGGAGCGCGTAATCTCTCTGCCAGTAGATCGACATACCATGCGCCTGCGTTGTGTCGCGTTGCCGCATACTCTGCGCCGGGGTTCGCCAGACCGACAATCAGTTTAATCGTCACGTGTTTTATCCTGAGTGTTTCCATAAACGACGTGTAGTTTACTGTCTGAAGGTGCGCTTGACAAAAAACTGCGTGTTTATCACTAAAAACTGAATAATTGCACGAGTGGACTATTGGAAAATTAGTGTGTTCAGTAGTTTATTTGTAAAGTTTTGTTGCGCGAGTGTTTGTTATTGTGATCGCTGGCGCACTTGCGAATGGAAGTGTTGTCTATACTTTACACATAAGGATTAGGGGTATTTCCTGTAACAACCCAAAAGTTCCGGAGGTGACACATGAAACGCAAAAACGCTTCGCTACTCGGTAACGTGCTCATGGCTTTGGGGTTGGTGGTGATGGTTGTGGGAGTGGGTTATTCAATTTTAAACCAACTGCCGCAATTTAATCTGCCACAGTTTTTCGCACATGGTGCAGTGCTCAGTATTTTTGTTGGCGGTATTCTCTGGTTAGCAGGCGCCAGAGTGGGTGGGCACGAACAAATCAGTGACCGTTACTGGTGGGTACGTCATTATGACAAACGATGCCGTCGTGGTGACACCAATCACCGTCATAACTAAATCGTCCCTCTGTTAAGAGTCCGGCGGTCTGAATGCAAAGCCTTGGTTGTAAAACCAGGGCTCTGCTGGTTTATAAATCTTGCTTGATAGCGCGTTACGGAATAATAGAAGAATTACTCGAATAACCGAGAATGTAATGCTCTAACCGCGCTATCCGCATCGTCAGCCGGTAACAGGATGCACAGGTTGTCATTCGATGCTCCATGGCAAATCATTCGTACCGTATGCTCTTCAAGCCAGGCAAAAACGTCTTTGCAAACCCCCGCAGCCTGAGTCAGTTGATTCCCAACCAAAGTGACGAGTGCCAGTCCGGTTTCTACTTCCACGCGACAGTGGGAGGACAATGCGGTAAATAATGCCGTGGTTAATATATGGTCTTCGCCTGACGTCGCATGAGTGGCATCTAGTGCCAGCGCAATACAATTCTCCGAGGTTGTGACTAAATCTACCGCGACCGTGTGGCGGGCTAAAATGGCAAATACTTGCGCCAGGAAAGCACAGGACGGTTGTGATTCCAGACTGTGTAATCGCAACAGCGTCTGCTTACGGCGCACGGCGAGCGCACGATAACGCGGCGGATTATCGGTGGTGTTATGCACCAGCGTTCCGCCGGCAGCCGCATCCTTACTTGAGCCAACAAAGACCGGAATGCTTTTACGCATCGCCGGAAGCAGTGTTGCCGGATGGAGCACTTTCGCACCATAGGCGGCCATATCGCTGGCCTCGGAGAATGAGATGTGATCAATGCGTTTGGCCCGCGGCGCAATACGCGGATCGGTGGTATATATCCCCGCCACATCGGTCCAAATGTCCACGCGTGCGGCGTGAAGCGCCTCACCGAGAAGCGCCGCCGTGTAATCACTCCCACCGCGTCCAAGCGTAGTAGTGTGTCCGGCGGCATCACGCCCGATAAATCCCTGGGTCACTATGATTGCGTGTTCAAGACGAGGGCGAAGATGGGCCTCGACCTGGTGGTGCAGGGTACTAAGTTCAGGTTCGGCGCAGCCAAAACTCGAGTTGGTACACATCACGCTGCGAGCGTCAAACCACCCGGCTTCGGCATATCGTTCACGTAAAACTTCAGTAAACAACAAAGAGGACATAAGCTCGCCGTGGCTGACCAATTCATCGCTTAGCGCATCGGATGGTGAGACCGTCGCCATTTGCGCAAGGTGGCGTATGTTGTTGAGAAGATTATCGATTTCCGTGCTGATAACGGAGGGCTGCTTCAGGCGGGAAATAATGTTGTATTGAATGGCGCGTAAGGTCTCAAGTTTATCTAATTGCTGATGCGTTTCCAGACCTTCAGAAAGCTCGACCAGTAAGTTTGTTACGCCTGCAGAAGCAGACAGTACGACTAAACGGACATCTTGATCAGCAAGGACAATGCTGGCGCTGCGGTTCATCGCATCAAAATCAGCGACGCTTGTGCCGCCAAATTTGGCAACGACGGATGGTGGATAAATGCGAGTCATAACAATCTCATATCAGGGCGCCATAAAAGTATGGCTAGAAAATTTTCATTCTCGGCATAAGGGAACGATGTTCACCTTACGAAATGTCCGCCCGCGAACATTTCTGCTGACAACCCAGGGAATTCCTGTTGTCGATAACACGTGTCGCCTGTACGCGTTACCGGGTGCTGCGCATTAATTTTATTTACATAGCCTGTAAATAAGCGCGCCATACTAAGTGATTTATATTAAGGGATCGACTTTTTTATTCGATTTATCGGCAAATAAGTGAAAAATCATGTCGTAACAAGAAAGTGCGTACATCATTAATGGTAAAAACGTGTAAAAAAATAATAAAAACATGAAAATCCCATGGTTTTTATAACATCGTATGCGTTGCAATTGGCTACGGCATTGTTAATTAAATAGCTATATTTGTTTAGGATTTAGTAATGGTTGGAGAGGTTTACATATTGAAATTTAAGGGGAAAGTGATTATTTGAGACGTCTAAAAATAAATGATTGAGTCCTAAGCTAAAACAACATATATTAGCCGCGCTTTTTTACAGGTAATCCTTATAACCATTTATTCAATCAGGCGTTAATCTACACCTGGTTGTAGGAGTGATATGATGACGGATAAAGTCCGTATTGATACTTTAAGTGCTAATTCATTACCACAGAGCAATGATACCTTTTTAGCAAGACAGGCTGAGTTTGAATCTAATGTCCGCAGCTATCCACGTAAACTGCCATTGGCGATTGCTAAAGCGCAGGGCGTCTGGATTACCGACGTAGAAAATAATCAATATCTTGATTGCCTGGCAGGTGCCGGAACCCTGGCGCTTGGTCATAATCATCCTGAAGTGCTGCAGAGCATTCAAAGTGTCATCACAAGCGGCTTACCGTTACATACGCTCGATCTTACTACCCCGTTAAAAGATGAATTTTCATCTTATTTACTGTCTTTATTACCGGGCCAGGGCAAAGAATATTGCCTGCAGTTCACCGGACCGTCCGGTGCAGATGCCGTTGAAGCGGCCCTGAAGCTGGCGAAAAAAGTGACTGGTCGTTCCAGCGTGATCAGCTTCTCCGGCGGCTACCACGGGATGACTCACGGCGCGCTGTCTGTGACCGGTAACCTGTCACCGAAAGAAGCCGTCAGCAACATGATGGCGGAAGTGCAGTTCATGCCGTATCCGCATCAATACCGCTGCCCGCTGGGTATCGGCGGCGAGGCTGGCGTTAAAGCATTAACCTATTACTTCGAAAACCTGATCAACGACGTTGAAAGCGGCGTGCGTAAACCGGCTGCCGTGATCCTCGAAGCCGTGCAGGGCGAAGGCGGCGTGAACCCGGCTCCGGTCGAGTGGTTACAGCGTATTCGTAAAGTGACCCAGGAACACGGCATTCTGCTGATCATTGATGAAGTACAGGCTGGTTTCGCGCGTACCGGTAAACTGTTCGCCTTCGAACACGCCGGTATCGAACCAGATATCATCGTGATGTCCAAAGCGGTTGGCGGTGGTCTGCCACTGGCGGTTCTCGGTATTAAAAAACAATTCGATGCATGGGCACCAGGGCACCACACCGGTACTTTCCGCGGCAACCAGTTGGCGATGGCGACCGGCCTGACAACGTTGAAAATCCTCAAAGACGACAAGATTGCCGATAAAGTGGCTGCCCAGGGCGAGTGGCTGAAAGGCAAGCTGGCTGACCTGCAGAAACGCTACCCGGTGATTGGCCATGTACGTGGTCTGGGTCTGATGATTGGTATTGAAATCGTTAAGCCGAAGGAAGCGCAGGATCACATGGGCTGCTACCCGGCCGATGGCGAGCTATCCGCGCTGCTGCAGAAAAAATGCTTCGAAAATGGCCTGATTCTGGAGCGCGGCGGTCGCAACGGTTGCGTGCTGCGTCTGCTGCCGTCACTGCTGATCACCAACGCTGAGCTGGAAATTTTCCTCGATAAATTCGAAAACGCCCTGCTGGGCGCTGGCATTAAGCCGGTTTAAACGGAGTTGGATCGAATGTCAGACCTAAACCCGATTCTGTCCGGCTCGGCGCAAAGCATCGCAGCCTATCAGGATGCTATCGAGCAGAGTACGAGAGCGGTGGTTGAATGGTTGAAGCAGCCTGAGATGTATCAGGGCAAAACCGTTGAACAGCTGCGCGAACGCATCAACCTGAATTTTACGTCTCAGGGCCTGGGCAACCAGGCCGCTATTGAGCGTGCGGTTGAATACTTTCTGAAAGACAGCCTGTTAGTGCACCATGCCCAGTGCGTGGCGCACCTGCATTGTCCGAGCCTGGTGATTAGCCAGGCGGCGGAAGTGCTGATCAACGCCACTAACCAGAGCATGGACTCCTGGGACCAGAGCCCATCCGCCACCATCATTGAGATCAAATTGATCGAATGGCTGCGCGAGCAGGTGGGCTATGCGGCGGGCGACGCCGGCGTGTTCACCAGCGGCGGCACTCAGAGTAACCTGATGGGCCTGATGCTGGCGCGTGATGCTTTCTTTGCACGCCAGGGTCATTCCATTCAGCAGGATGGTTTGATCGGCGATCTGAGCAAAATCAAAGTGTTTTGCTCAGAAAGCGCTCACTTCTCCGTGCAGAAGAACATGGCGCTGATGGGGCTGGGTTACCGCTCAGTGACCCAGGTGAAGACCGATGCGTTCTCCCGCATGGATGTGGCTGACCTGAAAGATAAGCTGGCCCAGGCGAAAGCGAACGGCGAGCAGGTGATGGCGATTGTTGCCACCGCAGGGACCACCGATGCAGGCGCCATCGATCCGTTAGCGGATATCGCGGCGTTGTCGGCGGAGCATCAGATTTGGTTGCACGTGGATGCAGCCTGGGGCGGGGCGTTATTGCTGTCTGAGAAGTATCGCAACTTCCTGAACGGCCTTGAGCTGGCAGATTCTGTCACTCTGGATTTCCACAAACAGTTCTTCCAGACCATCAGTTGCGGCGCGTTCCTGTTAAAAGATGCTCGCCACTATGAACTGATGCGCTATCAGGCGGCGTACCTGAACTCTGATTTCGATGAAGAAGCTGGCGTGCCGAATCTGGTGTCGAAGTCGCTGCAGACCACGCGCCGTTTTGATGCGTTGAAGCTGTGGATGGGGCTCGAAGCGCTGGGCAAAAAGCAGTATGCCGAAATCATTGATAATGGCGTAACGCTGGCACGCGATGTAGCTGAGTTTGTCAAAACTCAGCCGCACCTGGAACTGGTGATGGAGCCGCAACTGGCAAGCGTGTTGTTCCGCTTCCGTCCTGAAAGCGACGATATGGCGTTCGTTGCACTACTGAACCAACGTATTGGCGACGTTCTGCTGGCTTCGGGGAGCGCCAACGTCGGGGTGACTGAAGCGGATGGCATCACCTGCCTGAAGCTGACGCTGCTGAACCCGACGGTGTGTCTGGAGGATGTGAAAGTCCTGTTGGCCAGCGTTAAGGTAACGGCTGAAAAGTTGCTGAAAGCGTAAGCAATAAGCTTGTTATAAAAATGGCTCCCACTACGGGAGCCATTTTTTTGTCTGTCATTTATGGCCTTGCGGCGCTTCCCTTAGCCGGGATAGACGTCCGTTGATGTCCGCCAGCGCGGCGTCTTTATTCGGGAAGAATGCCAGACGCCCGGGGATCGGCTGAATACCTGCGCGAGCCATGGTACGCAGCGGCTGGAATTCCAGGTTAGATACCCGCAGTTCGCAGCCTTCAGGCAGCTTTTTGACAAAGCGCTGGAAGGCGTCCAGACCACCGGCATCCAGTACCGGGACGGCGTCCCATTTCAGCACCACAATGCGTTTACCTGCAATACGCGACTCGAGATCGGTAAATAATCCCTCCGCAGCGGCAAAGAACAGTGGGCCAATGACGCGCAGCACCAGCACATCATCCGGTACGTCTACGTTGACCGGTGCCAGACGCGTCATGCGGGCAATACGGCGCATAAACAGCAGAGAAGCGAGAACGATACCGACGCTGATGGCGATAACCATATCGAACAACACCGTCAGCGACATACACATCAGCATGACAATGATGTCGTCTTTTGGCGCATGACGCAGCAGATCCACCACTTTATGCGCTTCACTCATGTTCCATGCCACCATTAGCAACAGCGCGGCCATGGCGGAAAGCGGTAACCAGGAAAGCAGTGGCGCAAGCACCAGCAGGGCGAGGATCACCAGAATTGCGTGGATGACCGCAGAAATTGGCGAGGTCGCTCCGGCACGGACGTTTGCCGCTGAACGGGCAATTGCCGCCGTGGCAGTGATACCGCCAAAGAACGGGGCGACGATATTGCCCAGACCCTGGCCAATCAGTTCGCTGTTGGCTTTATGCTTGGTGCCGGTCATCCCATCGAGGACGACAGCGCACAGCAGAGATTCGATTGCCCCGAGCATTGCCATCGAGAAGGCTGCCGGTAACAGCGCCTGTAACGAGCTCCAGCTAAGGGTAAAGTTTGATTCTGGCATATTCCACGGTAAAACCAACTGCGGCAGCAGTTGTGGGATACCATTGCCTTGCGAGCCATCGGCCAGAATATAGTGGAACTGAGATCCGATGGTGGCGACATGGCCGCCGGTCAGGTTCACGATCCCCATCACTGCGCAGCCTGCCAGCAGTGCAGGAAGGTGTCCCGGTAATCGGATACCCAGACGTGGCCAGAAAATCAGGATCCCCAGTGTTACTACGCCAATCGCGGCATCACCCACGTTGATGGTCGGCAAGGCCATAAACAGCGCGCCAACCTTCTGCAAATAGTGCTCTGGAACATGGGGCATTTGCAGGCCGAGAAAATCTTTAATCTGCATGGTACCGATGGTGATACCAATACCCGAGGTAAAACCTAATGTCACAGACAGCGGAATATATTCGATCAGGCGGCCAAAGCGGGCGAGGCCGAAAAGGATCAGGAATATCCCGGACATTAACGTGGCAACCAGCAGGCCTGCCAGTCCAAACTGTTGCGACACCGGATACAGAATCACCACGAAGGCGGCGGTAGGGCCAGATACGCTAAAGCGCGAGCCCCCGGTAAGGGCGATAACGATCCCAGCGACGGCTGAGGTATACAGGCCGTACTGCGGAGCAACGCCACTGCCTATTGCCAGCGCCATCGCCAGTGGAATGGCAATGATCCCAACCGTTATCCCGGCGATCAGGTCGCGGGTAAAGCGGGAAGCAGTATATTTTTCTTTCCAACAAGCGTCGATGAGGGCGCGGAAAGGCATCACATGTGAGGAAAATAATCTGTTCACAATAATGTTTCATCCATGGGCGCATCATCTGTCAACTGAATGGCAGGTGAAGGAGGCAAAAGTCATACAAATAAATATTACAGATAAAAAAACCCGCCGCAGCGGGTTTTTGAGCCGGGCTCGATTAATGCTCGAACATAGCAGAGATGGATTCTTCGTTGCTGATACGACGAATCGCTTCGGCCAGCATACCCGACAGGGTCAATGTACGCACGTTTGGCAATGCTTTGATTTCGTCAGTCAGTGGAATGGTGTCACAGACAACGACTTCATCAATCACAGAGTTGCGCAGGTTGTTTGCCGCATTACCTGAGAAGATCGGGTGGGTTGCGTAAGCAAAAACGCGTTTTGCACCACGTTCTTTCAGTGCTTCTGCTGCTTTACACAGCGTACCGCCGGTATCGATCATGTCATCAACCAGTACGCAGTCACGACCTGCAACGTCACCAATAATGTGCATCACCTGAGAAACGTTCGCACGCGGGCGACGTTTGTCGATGATAGCCATGTCGGTATCGTTCAGCAGTTTAGCGATAGCGCGGGCACGCACGACGCCACCGATATCCGGAGAAACCACAATCGGGTTGTCCAGATTCAGCTGCAGCATGTCTTCTAACAGGATCGGGCTACCGAATACGTTATCAACCGGTACGTCGAAGAAGCCCTGGATCTGTTCAGCATGCAGGTCAACGGTGAGGACGCGGTCAACGCCAACGCTGGACAGGAAATCAGCGACGACTTTAGCGGTAATCGGAACACGAGCGGAACGTACGCGACGATCCTGACGTGCATAGCCGAAGTAAGGAATAACGGCGGTGATACGGCCTGCGGAAGCACGGCGCAGCGCATCAACCATAACGACCAATTCCATCAGGTTGTCGTTAGTAGGGGCACAAGTGGACTGGATGATGAAAATATCACCACCGCGTACATTTTCATTGATTTGTACGCTGACTTCGCCGTCGCTAAAGCGACCTACAGCGGCGTCGCCGAGTGAAGTGTACAGGCGGTTGGCAATACGTTGTGCTAGTTCCGGGGTGGCGTTACCAGCAAAAAGCTTCATATCAGGCACGAGAAGAACCTCAGGCATGCGTCCATTGGTGGAAAGAATCTGCCGAAAACTGTGCGGGCCGGGCAGAATCCTCTCCATGCGGTGTATTAAAGAGCGCGATGCAACGTCTGGAACAGGGTGACGTTGTCACCGCAACTCAGCTTGCCCGGCTTACTCGGTATCCTTCACGTTTCATGTGCGCTGGCATCAATTCCTCGCACCAGTGACATACGTTTGTATGCTCCTGGCGACTCGTCATTTCGCCATCTTCCTGAAACCCGAAGGATTTAGAGTAACGCTCTTTGCAATGGGGAGAGGTTGACGCCTTTCGCCACAAAGCCTTTGAGCCATTCCGGGGCTTGCTCAAGCACCTGGCGAGCACGAGACTCAGTGTCAAATTCAGCAAAGACACAAGCCCCTGTACCAGTCAGGCGCGACGGCGCGTATTCTAACAGCCAGGAAAGCGCCGCATCAACCTCGCGAAAACGTTTTCTTGCGATAACCTCGCAATCATTGCCGAATTCACATTTTAGTAACGTTTCTATTGACCTTTTTGGCGTATTACGCGGGAGGTCGGGATCTTTAAAAATCACCGGCGTTGGAATGCTGACTCCCGGATGAGCAACCAGATACCACTTTTCCTTCGGCTCGACCGGCGTCAGAATTTCTCCCACACCTTCGGCAAAAGCCGCATGACCGCGTACGAACACAGGAACATCCGCCCCCAGCGTCAGGCCGATCGCCGCTAGCTCATCCACGGAAAGTCCGCACTGCCAGAGATGATTCAGCGCCACCAGAACGGTCGCCGCATTTGATGAACCACCGCCGAGGCCACCGCCCATCGGCAGGCGCTTTTCGATACTGATGTCCGCGCCGATTCCTTTGGGAAGGCGATTGCTTTCAGATGCCGTCGTCATTAGCAAACGCGCCGCACGGACGATCAGGTTGTCTTCATGCGCAACGCCTTCCACCGGAGTTAAAAGGTGAATTTCATCGTCGCTACGCAGCGCAATATCTATCGTGTCGCCGTAATCCAGAAACTGGAACAACGTCTGCAGCGTATGGTAACCGTCCGCACGCTGCCCGGTGATGTATAAAAACAAATTCAGTTTTGCCGGAGAGGGCCAACGGGTCATCATTTCACAATCCAGTTGTCCATTTTCAGCTTAATACGCTGGGAGCCATCGGACAGTTCCATGTTCGCCGGCATCGCCGGCTGGATTTTGCTGTCGTAGGCGCTATAGACCACTTTCCAGTTTTTACCGTCTTTGCTGTAGTTCACTTCACTCAGACGATATTGGTCGTCGAGTTTATAATCGGTGGCGTCTCCCGGCAGTCCCAGGATCCACTGGCGTAAGCTGTTCAATGGAATAGGCATGCCGGTCAGTTTTCCAATCATCTCTTCGGCGTCGTCGGCGGTGTAGTGCTTACCTTTGTTATCGACAAGCTCGACGTTGCCCGGCTGCGCATTGAGTTCGAGTTCAGTGCTGCCCAGCGGGTTGGTCAGCAAGAGGCGATAGCGATCCTGTCCGGTTTGCTGCCAGAAAAAGCGGGCATACACCTTCTGTTGATCGGAAATATAGGCAAACGCACCGCGCGTCTGATATTGGTTCAGGGCGCGTACTTCCTGCTGGTGCTGTCGCCACTGTGGAGAGTCGGGGCTTTTGCCAGGACCTTTCGGCGCGTTGAGCGTACAGGCAGTAAGAACCAGGGCCGCCAGCGGCAGCAGGCGAATCAGGCGAAAATCAGGCAGGGTCATAATGATGACAAATCCTTGAGATACGTTGCAGTTATAACGCTTAATGCTAGCGCCACCATCAGACATCGTCTACGTTCAAGTTATCTTAATTCGCTTAAATTTGTGCACTAAGCTATTACTCCAAAAGGGGTCAGTCTCTTTTATTGACCGCACGCATCCTGTATGATGCACCCAGTCTAACCTTATCAACGCTGGTACTATTCCCGCAGACATGACCCTTTTAGCGCTTGGTATTAACCATAAAACGGCACCTGTATCGCTGCGAGAACGCGTAACGTTTTCGCCGGATACGCTCGATCAGGCGCTGGACAGCCTGCTTGCGCAGCCAATGGTGCAGGGCGGGGTGGTATTGTCGACGTGTAACCGCACGGAGCTGTATCTCAGCGTTGAAGAGCAGGATAACCTGCAAGAAGCGCTGGTTCGCTGGCTGTGCGAATACCATAATCTCAATGAAGAAGACCTGCGCAATAGCCTGTACTGGCACCAGGACAACGACGCCGTCAGTCATCTGATGCGTGTCGCCAGCGGCCTGGATTCGCTGGTGCTCGGTGAGCCGCAGATTTTGGGGCAGGTGAAAAAAGCCTTTGCGGACTCGCAAAAAGGCCATCTGAACGCCAGCGCACTGGAGCGCATGTTCCAGAAATCATTCTCTGTCGCTAAACGTGTACGCACAGAAACGGACATCGGCGCCAGCGCCGTGTCCGTCGCGTTTGCCGCCTGTACACTGGCGCGGCAGATCTTTGAATCGCTCTCTACGGTAACCGTGTTGCTCGTCGGCGCTGGCGAAACCATCGAACTGGTGGCGCGACACCTGCGCGAGCACAAAGTGAAGAAGATGATCATCGCTAACCGTACGCGCGAGCGTGCGCAGGTGCTGGCTGATGAAGTCGGCGCAGAGGTGATTTCGCTGAGTGATATCGACGCGCGTTTACAGGATGCCGATATTATTATCAGCTCCACCGCCAGCCCGCTGCCGATTATCGGCAAAGGAATGGTGGAGCGTGCGCTTAAAAATCGTCGTAACCAACCTATGCTGCTGGTGGATATCGCCGTACCGCGCGATGTCGAGCCGGAAGTGGGTAAGTTGTCCAACGCCTATTTGTATAGCGTTGATGACCTACAAAGCATCATTTCGCATAACCTGGCGCAGCGCAAAGCGGCAGCCGTGGAAGCCGAAACGATTGTGGCGCAGGAAACCAGCGAGTTTATGGCCTGGCTACGCGCTCAGGGCGCAAGTGACACAATCCGCGAGTACCGCAGTCAGTCAGAACAGATCCGTGATGAACTGACCGCCAAAGCGCTGGCCGCTCTTCAACAGGGTGGTGATGCGCAAGCCATTATGCAGGATTTGGCCTGGAAACTGACCAACCGCCTGATTCATGCACCAACCAAATCACTTCAACAGGCCGCCCGTGACGGGGATAGTGAACGCCTGAATATTCTGCGCGACAGCCTCGGGCTGGAGTAGCAGCACACCAATCTTATTTTTTACAGGGTGCATTTACGCCTATGAAGCCTTCTATCGTTGCCAAACTGGAAGCCCTGCATGAACGCCATGAAGAAGTTCAGGCGCTGCTCGGTGATGCGGGTACTATCGCAGACCAGGAACGCTTTCGTGCACTGTCGCGCGAATATGCCCAATTAAGCGATGTATCCCGCTGTTTTACGGACTGGCAACAGGTTCAGGAAGATATCGAGACCGCTCAGATGATGCTCAACGATCCTGAAATGCGTGAAATGGCGCAGGATGAACTGCGCGAAGCAAAAGAGAAATGCGAACAGTTGGAACAGCATCTGCAGGTACTGCTGTTACCTAAAGATCCCGATGATGAACGTAACGCCTTCCTCGAAGTGCGTGCGGGAACCGGTGGTGATGAAGCGGCGCTGTTTGCGGGGGATCTGTTCCGCATGTACAGCCGCTATGCTGAAGCGCGTCGCTGGCGGGTAGAGATCATGAGCGCCAGTGAAGGCGAGCACGGCGGCTATAAAGAAGTCATTGCCAAGATTAGCGGCGAAGGCGTTTACGGCCGACTGAAATTTGAGTCAGGCGGTCATCGCGTGCAGCGTGTTCCGGCGACGGAATCACAGGGCCGTATTCACACCTCTGCCTGTACGGTTGCGGTCATGCCGGAACTACCGGATGCAGAACTGCCGGACATCAACCCGGCCGATCTGCGTATTGATACCTTCCGCTCATCCGGCGCAGGGGGTCAGCACGTTAACACCACCGACTCCGCTATCCGTATTACTCACTTGCCGACCGGTATTGTGGTTGAGTGCCAGGACGAACGTTCACAGCATAAAAACAAAGCGAAAGCGATGTCGGTACTGGGGGCGCGAATTCGTGCTGCGGAAGTGGCGAGACGCCAGCAGGCGGAAGCCTCTGAACGTCGTAACCTGTTAGGCAGCGGCGATCGCAGCGATCGCAATCGTACCTATAACTTCCCGCAGGGGCGCGTGACCGATCACCGCATTAATCTCACGCTCTACCGTCTGGATGAAGCGATGGAAGGTAAACTGGATATGCTCATTGAGCCGATTGTCCAGGAATATCAGGCTGACCAACTGGCGGCATTGTCCGAGCAGGATTAATGGATTATCAGCACTGGCTGCGTGAAGCGATAAGCCAATTACAGGCAAGCGAAAGCCCGCGCCGTGACGCCGAGATTTTACTCGAGTTTGTGACCGGTAAGGGGCGCACCTTTATTCTGGCGTTTGGCGAAACGGTGTTAACCGAGGCGCAGCGTCAGCGGCTCGATACATTACTGGAACGCCGTCAGCGGGGGGAGCCTGTGGCACATCTGACCGGCGTGCGCGAGTTCTGGTCGCTGCCGCTGTTTGTGTCTCCGGCTACGCTTATTCCACGTCCGGATACCGAGTGTCTGGTTGAGCAGGCGCTGGCTCGTCTGCCTGCCTCTGCGTGTCGTATTCTCGATTTGGGAACCGGTACGGGCGCCATTGCGCTGGCGCTGGCAACCGAGCGTCCGGATTGCGCGGTGACCGCGGTTGACCGCATGCCCGATGCTGTAGCACTGGCAACCCGCAACAAACAGCATCTGGCTATCGACAATGTTTGCGTGCTGCAAAGCGACTGGTTCAGTGCTTTGCAGGGGCAGCAGTTTGACATGATTGTCAGCAATCCGCCGTATATCGACGAACAAGACCCGCACCTCGAGCAGGGCGATGTACGTTTTGAGCCGCTATCGGCACTGGTGGCGGGCGAGCAGGGAATGGCGGATATCGTGCATATCATTGACCAGTCTCGACAAATGCTAACGCCCGGCGGTTATCTGCTGCTGGAGCACGGCTGGCAGCAGGGACAGGCCGTCCGCGACGCCTATACTCATGCCGGTTACCAGACAGTTGAAACCTGCCGTGACTATGGCGGCAACGAGCGAATTACGCTTGGACGCCTTCCATCATGAGTTCCTTCAGAGTGTTACTCAACGTCCATCTCATCAGCATTGCGCTTTCTGTTGGTCTGTTGACGCTGCGTTTTTGGTGGCGTTACACCGACTCACGTCTTGCCTGCGCACGCTGGACGCGCATTGTGCCGCCAGTTGTGGATACCGTTTTATTACTCAGCGGCGTGGCGTTAATGCTTAAAGCGCACATCCTGCCATTCACTGAGCACGGGACATGGCTGACTGAAAAGCTGTTTGGGGTTATCATTTACATCGTTTTGGGTTTTATTGCGCTCGATTATCGTCGGGCGCGCAGTCAGCAGGCGCGATTAGTCGCATTTCCGCTGGCGCTGGTGGTGCTGTACATCATCATTAAACTCGCCACCACAAAAATACCGTTACTGGGGTAAGCATGAGGTCGTTAGCTGATTTCGAATTTAATAAAGCGCCATTGTGTGATGGGATGATCCTGGCGTCGGAGACTATCCGTCTGGATTTTCCAACACAAACTGTTTATGACGAACTGGAACGTCTGGTTAGTCTGGCGCAAGAAGAAATTAGCCAGCTCCTGTCTCAGGATGAGCAACTGGAAAAACTGCTGGCACTTTTTTATGGCGAATGGGGGTTTACGGACACCCACGGCGTCTATCGTCTTTCTGATGCACTATGGCTTGACCAGGTTCTGAAAAATCGTCAGGGCAGCGCCGTGTCGCTGGGCGCGATCTTATTATGGATTGCCAACCGACTGGAACTGCCGTTGGTGCCGGTGATTTTCCCGACACAACTCATCCTGCGTATTGAATCGCTCGATGGCGAAATGTGGCTAATCAATCCGTTCAATGGCGAAACGTTAAATGAGCACACGCTGGAAGTCTGGTTGAAAGGGAATATCAGCCCGGTTGCGGAGTTATTTAACGAGGACCTGGATGAAGCGGATAACGCGGAAGTGATCCGCAAACTGCTGGACACGCTGAAATCATCGCTGATGGAAGAGCGGCAAATGGAACTGGCCCTGCGTGCCAGCGAAGCATTATTACAGTTTAATCCTGAAGACCCGTATGAAATACGCGACCGTGGATTAATCTACGCGCAGCTGGAGTGTGAGCATGTTGCGCTGACCGATTTAAGCTATTTCGTTGAACAGTGTCCGGAAGACCCGATCAGCGAAATGATTCGTGCGCAGATTAATACTATTTCGCACAAACAAATTGTATTGCATTGATTAATGACACTTTACCTACCGTTTAAGGCGATCCTATGAAACAAAAAGTGGTTAGCATTGGCGACATCAACGTGGCAAATGACCTGCCGTTCGTGCTGTTTGGCGGAATGAACGTGCTGGAATCCCGCGATCTGGCGATGCGCATTTGTGAGCACTACGTAACCGTTACTCAAAAGCTGGGTATCCCTTACGTGTTCAAAGCCTCCTTTGATAAAGCCAACCGTTCTTCCATCCACTCTTACCGTGGACCGGGCCTTGAAGAAGGGATGAAAATCTTCCAGGAACTGAAGCAGACTTTTGGCGTAAAAGTGATCACCGACGTCCACGAAGCCAGCCAGGCACAACCTGTTGCTGACGTGGTGGATGTGATTCAGTTGCCGGCATTCCTCGCTCGCCAGACCGATCTGGTGGAAGCGATGGCGAAAACCGGTGCCGTTATTAACGTGAAGAAACCGCAGTTCGTAAGCCCTGGTCAGATGGGTAATATCGTGGATAAATTCCATGAAGGCGGTAACGATAAGGTTATTCTCTGCGACCGTGGCGCGAACTTTGGTTATGACAACCTGGTTGTGGATATGCTGGGCTTTAGCGTGATGAAAAAGGTCTCCGGCAACTCGCCGGTGATTTTCGACGTGACCCATGCGCTGCAGTGTCGCGATCCGTTTGGTGCAGCAAGCGGTGGGCGTCGTGCGCAGGTTACCGAACTGGCGCGTGCAGGTATGGCAGTCGGTCTGGCAGGCCTGTTCATTGAAGCGCATCCGGATCCAGCCAA
Source organism: Citrobacter meridianamericanus (assembly GCF_041320245.1). Lineage (NCBI taxonomy): Bacteria > Pseudomonadati > Pseudomonadota > Gammaproteobacteria > Enterobacterales > Enterobacteriaceae > Citrobacter > Citrobacter meridianamericanus. The sequence continues at coordinate 2,428,885 of NZ_CP101036.1, forward strand.
TGCGAAATGCGATGGCCCATCCGCGCTGCCGCTGGCGAAACTGGAACAGTTCCTGACGCAGATTAAAGCCATTGATGACCTGGTGAAAAGCTTCGACGAGCTGGATACCGAGAACTAAGCTGACAGAGCTTGTGCTTATCAGGCCTACGAAAGGAAATAAAAAGCCGGACCCGACAAGTTGAGTCGGGTCCGGCTTTTTTCATCAGGCAAATATTGTCATCAGATAGGCGATAAACAGCGCCAGATGAGCCGCACCGTTAAGCACATTGGTGCGTCCAGTGGAGAAAGAGATATGGCACAGTACCAGTGATGAAACCATCACAATCATCTCTGGCGCGCCCAGCGCAAACACTAAATCATTTCCGGTTGCCCATGCGATCAGCGTCACCACCGGTACGGTCAGTGAAATAGTGGCTAATACCGAACCGAAGAACAAATTCATCGCCCGCTGTACCTGATTGCTCAGCACCGCTTTCAGCGCGCCCAGTCCTTCAGGAGAGAGGATGAGTAACGCGACCAGGAAACCGGTAAAGGCTACTGGTGCATTCAGTTCTGTCAGCAATGTCTCCAGTGGGCTGGCGTTCATCTTGGTTACGGCGATAACGGCGATCAGATGAATGATAAGCCAGGCGGCGTGCCACATATTGCTGTGTGCTGACGGCTTACCGTGATGCGGGTCGTCATCGTCGCCTTCGTCTTCATGCTCGTAAATAAACAGGCTTTGGTGGGTTTTGGTTTGAATCAGCAAAAATACACCGTACATTGCCGCAGAAATTAATGCGACCAACAGCGCCTGCGCCGTCGTGAAATTCGCGCCCGGTAAAGCCATTGGGAACACCAGTACAATAATGGCCAGTGGGAACAGGGCGATTAAATACTGTTTAATACCAAACAGGTTCATATACTGTGTAGCAAATTTACGTCCACCCAACAGTAATGAAAAACCGACCAGACCGCCGGTGACGATCATAATGATTGAATACAGCGTATCGCGCATGAGGGTAGGCGCAGCATCACCGGTCGCCATTAATGCCGAGATCAAACTGACTTCAAGAATAACAACGGACAGGCTGAGGATCAGTGACCCGTAGGGTTCGCCAAGTCGATGCGCTAATACATCCGCATGACGGACAACGCTGAATGCGCTGCTTAATATACCAATAAGGGCCAGCGCATTAATACCGATGACCACTGGTAGTGACTGACTGCTCCCCCAGAAGAACAGGACTACCAGCGCCAAAATCGGGAAGACGAGAGAGGTCTCCTTGTGGCGGGTTTTTACCGCCTCATGTACTTGTGTCATTGAACTAATTCTCCATCTCTGCAGGTATTTATAATTATAAAAGTATTAAAGAATGTAAAAAATAACAGATCTTTCGGTAATTCCGATCTGATTTTACGTAATTTTACGGCATGGAACATTTTTTGCATCAAAGCGAACAAAATTGCATATCTTGTTTATAGAGTATTTAAATAACAAAGCATTAGATTTTACCGTCAACAAGAATTGCTAATAGTACTGATACAAATGATAGTGCAGGGTTTAGCAACGCGAGAGGATATAAAGTGCCGTTGACGCTTTGTTGCCTTGCAAGCGAGCGGCGAATTGCCTATTGTCCAGCTATTGGTTTCAAAATGAGCAGTAAAAAGCCTGGAAGGCGTCAAAAAAGTTGTCGCACGGAAGCAGCAGTGGCGGAGGTGTAAGGTGTTAACGCGTGATTTTTTATTGAATGCCGACTGTAAGACGGCGTTTGGTGCTATTGAAGAATCACTACTCTGGTCAGCGGAACAACGGGCAGCTTCACTGGCCGCCACGCTTGCTTGCCGACCCGATGATGGACCGGTGTGGATCTTCGGTTATGGATCGTTGATGTGGAATCCGGCCTTAGAGTTTGATGAGTCCTGTACCGGGACGTTAGTCGGCTGGCACCGTGCTTTTTGCCTGCGCCTGACGGCGGGGAGAGGAACGGCGGGTCAGCCTGGACGCATGTTGGCCTTGAAAGAGGGCGGACGCACCACCGGCGTAGCCTACCGCCTACCGCACGCGTCGTTGGAACAAGAGCTTTCTTTACTGTGGAAGCGTGAAATGATAACCGGATGCTATCTGCCCACCTGGTGCCAGTTGGCGCTGGATGATGGTCGGACGGTGAACGCGCTGGTCTTCATTATGGATCCGCGCCATCCGCTGTTTGAGTCAGACACGCGTGCGCAGGTGATCGCTCCGCTTATTGCTGCGGCGAGTGGGCCTTTAGGCACCAACGCCCAGTATTTGTTCTCGCTGGAACAAGAGCTGGTTAAGTTGGGGATGCAGGATGACTGTCTTAACGATCTGGTGATTACGGTCAAACGATTGTTGGGAGAGAATCTGCCGGAGGGCGTTATGCGACCAGGGTTTGCCTGAACCCCGCCAGGAACTGAATGCCCGAAAGCCAGACGCTTTTCGGGCATTTAACGCTTAGGCTGCAATATAACTTATCGAATGCTCAAGCGACTGGCTGTGGCTGTCGATCAGCACATTCCAGATGCCCGTATAGGGCACGGTCAGCCATGCGTTATCACGATCCTGCACGCTTAAAATGTCGGACTGCGTGTCTTTGACGTGATTTTTCTCGCTCATCAAATGGATATGACAGCGCTCAGAACAGCGCACAACCACCGTATCGCCACCAAATAACTTTAAACTCGCCTTCACTAATGCCATTTTTCACCCCGTTCTTGAAAACAACGTACTTTCTGTCGAAAGTGCTGCGTGATGTTGTTCACATTTCACTCATTGCATAACACCAAAGGGGGAGCAACAGGATGCTGATTTTGATCAAAAAATGGCATAACGATTAAACAAAAGTGACAAAATCCCTCAAAAGGGTTGAAAGGGCGTGCTAACGTTCAACGAAACCGCGCCCATCTACAATTAAATCCGGAAATTATCGACACTTTCAGTGCGCTTGCCTGAAAACGTTGTATCAGAAGGTCAATACCTTATCTGCATCCAGCGTCCATTGCGCCAGTTCAACCAGCGTACCGACGGCCACTCCGTCAATTAACGGTAGCGCCGTGATCCCACGGCCATCGGTGCAGGTTTTGCACAGTTTCACCGGAACATTTTGCGCCGTCAGAATCTCCAGCATTTGCTGAATATTGTATCCTTCAGCGGGTTTCTGGCCACGCAATCCCGCAGTTACCGCGTCTGACATTAAAAACAGACGCAGGTCGAGAGAGCCTTCTTGTTCGCGCAAGGCGATAGCCAGACGCAGGCTGTTGAATAACGATTCGCTTCCGTAGGCCGCACCGTTCGCGACGATCACTATCTTTTGCATTTTTACTCCTTTTGCTGCATATGAGCGTTAATAACTGACACGTATGTTACACCTCTTTCTCGATGCCAGGATAATGCCGAAAAAGGTGGGAAGGGCTGAAAATCAATGCTGAAGACGTTATGGTTTAAGGTAAGTATGCCGCTGTGGCTAATTGATGTAAGAAACCGCTAACGATTTGAGCCATAATATTTATTTATCTCTCGCTGTATTCTCCCTCTTGCCGTTGGCAGGCGGTACTGCCAGTGCGCAATCGTCTTTCATTCATCAGGCGGAAAACCCTTTCGATAACAATAGTGATGGTTTGCCCGATCTCGGCATGGCACCGGAGTCGCGGGCGGGCGAAAAGCACTTTGCCGAAATGGTCAAAGCGTTCGGTGAAGCCAGCATGACCGATAACGGGCTTGATACGGGTGAACAGGCGAAGCAGTTCGCGTTTGGTCAGGTGCGTGATACGGTTAGCGAGCAGGTGAATCAGCAACTGGAATCCTGGCTCTCTGTGTGGGGAAATGCCAGCGTTGGGTTGCAGGTTGATAACGAAGGCAGTTTTAACGGGAGTCGGGGGAGCTGGTTTATCCCGTGGCAAGACAATCAACGTTATCTCACCTGGAGCCAGCTGGGACTGACGCAGCAGGATGAAGGACTGGTCAGTAATGCGGGGATTGGGCAGCGCTGGGTACGTGACGGTTGGTTACTGGGTTACAACACCTTTTATGACAACCTGCTGGATGAAAATCTGCCCCGGGGAGGTCTCGGTGCAGAGGTATGGGGCAAAAATTTGCGCTTATCTGCTAACTATTATCAGCCGTTTTCCTCCTGGCAGGAGCGCTCTGTGACCCAGCAACAACGGATGGCCCGCGGCTATGATCTGACCGCGCAAATGCGCATGCCATTTTACCAACACCTTAATACCAGCATCAGTGTGGAGCAGTATTTTGGCGACCAGGTAGATCTTTTTCATTCGGGCACCGGGTACCACAACCCGGTGGCGATGAATCTCGGGCTGAGCTATACGCCGGTGCCGCTGATCACAGTGACAGCGCAGCACAAGCAGGGTGAAAGCGGCATCAGCCAGAATAACCTCGGCTTCACGCTCAATTACCGATTTGGCGTGCCGCTAAAAAAACAACTGATGGTCAGCGAGGTGGCAAACAGCCGTTCGCTGCGCGGCAGTCGTTATGACGATCCGCAGCGTAACAATCTGCCGACGCTGGAATATCGCCAGCGTAAAACCCTGTCGGTATTTTTGGCCACGCCACCGTGGGATCTCAAAGGGGGAGAGACGGTGGCGCTGAAATTGCAAGTACGTAGTCAGTATGGGATTCGCCACCTGACGTGGCAGGGCGATACCCAGGCGTTGAGCTTAACGGCTGGCAGTAATAGCAGAAGCGCGCAGGGCTGGACAATTATTATGCCAAAATGGGACAGCAGAGAAGGGGCGATGAACCGCTGGCGGTTGTCTGTGGTGGTAGAAGATGAGCTGGGCCAGCGTGTCTCTTCCAATGAGATCACGCTCTCACTGACCGAACCGTTTATTAACGTTTCGGAAAATGATCCTCGTTAATGCATTATCAGAAAATGCGTTCCTGATGCACCCATACCGCCGCTTCAACGCGTGATTTGAGCTTCATTTTCTTCAGCATATGTTTCACATGAACTTTTACCGTACTTTCGGTGATGTCCAGACGGCGGGCGATCATTTTGTTCGGCAGGCCCTGGGCGATCAGCTTAAGAATATCGCGTTCGCGCGGTGTCAGTTGGGTGACATCACGATCCGACGTTGCACGGTTGGCGCGCAGGCTGGCGGCCAGAACCGGGGTTAGTGCTTCGCTTAGCACCATTTCACCAGCGGCTGCCTGCTGCAATGCTTTCAGCAAATCTTCCGGCTCCATATCTTTCAACAGATAGCCGTCGGCGCCACGCTTAAGTGCGGTAACCACGTCTTCTTCATGATTGGATACGCTAAACACCACGATACGGCCCGACAGCGATTTCTCACGCAGCTTGTCGAGTGTTTCCAGACCGTTCATGCCGGGCATGTTGAGATCGAGAAGGATCAGATCGGGATCAAGGGATTCTGCCAACTCAATACCCTGCTCGCCATTGCTGGCTTCACCGACCACGGTGATATCGGGCGCCATGCTGACAAGCTGTTTTACACCGGTTCGCAGCATCGGATGATCGTCGATCAACAGGATGGTTGCCGGTTCCTGATTACTCATGGGTATCTCCTTGGACTTCTGTGAAGTTTGTTTCGGGAATAAAAGTGACAGCAACTTCAGTACCGCCTGTCTCGCGACGGCGTACACGGCAATCGCCGCGCAAGCTCTGCGCGCGGTCACGCATGATTATCATACCGTAGTGGTTACTGCGTTCGGCGTTTTCTGGTACGCCACAGCCGTTATCTTGTACTGTCAGTTTGACCTGCTTGCCATTTTGCACCACCGTCACGACCACTTCATTGGCTTGTGAGTGTTTAAGAGCGTTGCTCAGGGCTTCGCGGGCAATTTGTAGCAGGTGAATCGCCTGATGTGAAGGGACCAGACGCGGCGGCAACTGATAATCCAGCTTAACCGTAAATCCAAAACGGGCGCTGTATTCCTGACAGCTGGCTTCCAGCGCGGGTCGCAATCCAGGTTCCGTCAGCTGTAAACGGAAGGTCGTCAACAGCTCACGCAGTTGCGCCCACGAAGCATTCAGCTCATTACGAATTTGGCTGAGCAGCTCGCGGCAGTTATCTGAAAGCGCATCGCCCTGCATCTGCAAACAGCTAACCTGCATCTTCATACAGGAGAGCGATTGTGCAATAGAATCATGAAGTTCGCGCGCAATGGTGGCACGCTCTTCCATCACGATCAACTGCTGCTGACGCTCCTGATGCCTGTCGAGTGCAAGCGTTGCGGTCAGTTGCTCAACCAGCGTATCGACCAGCTGCTGTTGATCGTGGCTGAGATGGCGTCCGTACGGCAACGTGGCGAGCAGAATACCATATTGTGTATGTGTATCGGTCAGACGCCATTTCAGTGTGATACCGCCGTCAATGGCAGGTAGCGTCCCACGTGGACACAAATGACAGCCTTTCTCATCACAACTGGCATCGGACTGACAGGTAAATTCCTGGTGGTTATCTTCATCTTCCAGGTCATAGACCCGCAGTTCTATATCATGCAGCAGGGTTAAATTTTGCAGGCCGTTCAATACCGGGGAGAGGCGTTCGCATAACGGCACCTGTGAGTGCAGACGGCGGTTGGCTTGCCACAGGAAAGAGAGGATCTGATTTTTATGCTCCAGCCCCGCCGTTTTCTCCTGTACGCGTTGTTCCAGCACGGCATAACTCTCAGCCAGTTCTTCCGACATGTTATTCAGTGCCGAACCCAGAGCCGCCATCTCATTACGCCCGCTAATATGCGCGCGTTGGGTAAAATCACGCTGGCTGACCGCTCGCGCCATTATCAGCAGCTGTTTCCAGGGCTGTAACAGACGCACCCGCAGCCAGATAATAGTGAAGACCAGCAGCAATGCCATAAATATGGCCATCAGGCGATGCAGCAGGACGACGCGTTCAATACGTAATTCGGTAGTATGATCAAAGGCGGTAACCAGTTTATCCAGTCCAACCACAAAGCGCGTAACATCCTGCGCGACCGCATCAGGTGTCTGCGCATGTAAAAGCCCCGGTGCCAGTTCGGTATGCCAGTAATCCTGTAATGCTTTTAACTGCGTTTGCTGTCCGTCGCGCTCAGCAGCACGCGTCAATTCCGGACTAAACGCCGTTTTCTCCATTTCATCCAGTAGCGGTTGATCATTAGCATCCAACGGGATAGCTGCCAGCAGGCGATAGCTTTGCATACGTAGCGAGCCTGCTTTGTTGATTGCATGCGCGCTACCCTGAACGCCCTGAACCAGCCAGCCGGAGACAGCCATACCTGCCACGCCGATGGCAGTGGACAACAAAACAATCAGCGCCACCTGGTTGACCAGCGTCAGCGGAGAGAGACAACGTTTAAACATGGTGACTTGTTCCTTCGGATTTCACAGAACAGAAAACCTTATTGAATGACGATGCTGCAGGCAGTGGCGTTATTCTCGACGATACACTGGAGTATACCCATACCTCAAACGGGCTACCTCTTAATTGCCGTCAGGGGGAGTGTTCATGGACGAGGGGGAGTAGGGGACGGCAGAGGCGTGAAAAACCACATATTTTTTACCTAAGTTATGTACTCACTTAGGGTAATGACAAATTTTAGGCCTGAATAATGACACCTTTTCCTTTGATTTATATCAACTTACCTCCAGCTGTAAACCCTAATGTTGCAGGCATCGAAACAAGTATCAGAGGTGTCTATGAGTCACTCATCTGCCCCGGAAAGGGCATCTGGAGCTGTAATTACCGAATGGCGGCCGGAAGATCCCGCCTTCTGGCAACAGCGTGGTCAACGAATCGCCAGCCGTAACCTGTGGATTTCCGTTCCTTGCTTGCTGCTGGCGTTTTGTGTGTGGATGTTATTTAGCGCCGTGGCGGTGAATTTACCGAAAGTTGGATTTGATTTCACTACCGAACAACTGTTCATGTTGACGGCATTACCCTCGGTGTCCGGCGCGTTGCTGCGTGTACCGTATTCCTTCATGGTTCCCCTGTTTGGTGGCCGTCGCTGGACGGCATTCAGTACCGGTATCCTGATCATTCCTTGTGTATGGTTAGGCTTTGCGGTGCAGGATACCTCCACGCCATTTAGTACCTTTATAATTATCTCTCTGTTGTGCGGTTTTGCCGGCGCGAACTTTGCTTCCAGCATGGCAAATATCAGTTTCTTCTTTCCAAAACAGAAACAGGGTGGCGCGCTGGGGCTGAACGGTGGCCTGGGCAACATGGGTGTCAGCGTGATGCAGTTGGTCGCTCCGCTGGTGGTTTCACTGTCAATCTTTGCCGCGTTCGGTAGCCACGGCGTTGCACAACCGGATGGCACGCAGTTGTATCTGGCAAATGCCGCATGGATTTGGGTGCCATTCCTCGCTATTTTCACGCTGGCCGCATGGTTCGGTATGAACGAACTGGCAACCTCCAAAGCCTCGCTGAAAGAGCAATTACCAGTGCTGAAACGCGGGCATTTGTGGATTATGAGCCTGCTGTATCTGGCGACCTTCGGTTCCTTTATCGGTTTCTCAGCTGGATTTGCGATGCTGTCGAAAACGCAATTCCCTGAGGTGCAGATCCTGCATTACGCCTTCTTTGGCCCGTTCATTGGTGCTTTGGCGCGTTCTGCAGGTGGAGCAATCTCTGACCGTCTGGGCGGAACCCGTGTCACACTGGTGAACTTCGTGCTGATGGCTATTTTCAGTGCCTTATTGTTCCTGACGCTGCCATCAAATGGTGTCGGAGGCAACTTCATTGCTTTCTTCGCAGTGTTCCTGGCGCTGTTCCTGACGGCCGGGCTGGGGAGTGGTTCAACCTTCCAGATGATCTCCGTTATCTTCCGTAAACTGACGATGGACAGAGTAAAAGCTGAAGGCGGTTCAGAAGAGAAAGCGATGCGTGAAGCAGCAACCGATACGGCGGCGGCGTTGGGCTTTATCTCTGCTATTGGTGCGATCGGCGGCTTCTTTATTCCGAAAGCATTTGGTACATCCCTGGCATTAACCGGTTCTCCGGTCGGTGCGATGAAAGTCTTTTTGATCTTCTATGTCGCTTGTGTGGTTATCACCTGGGCGGTATACGGACGTCATTCTAAAAAGTAAAAAAGCAGTAACTGTTGATTATCCATTGCGCGGCGTTAGACCGCGCTTTTTTTTGCTTATCATTAGTTACAACATACTTATCATGGGGGCACAACAACTGCCTGTGAGTATGGTGCTTTCACGATGCCAGGCAGGGGGGATACCCCTTAATACCCACTTATAAAGAATTTAACATTTGTATGATAAGTGTATTTAAAAAAAATATTATAATTCAGTTAGTTGACTGATTTATAGATATCCCACTAAGGGGGTATGTGAAAATTGTCCCTCATTTTTCATCCCTGTCTGCCTTGATCGTTATCAATTCTTACGTCCTTTCAGAGCGTTACCTTCGCTCTCAATCAAGCAATGTCGATTTATCAGAGAGCCGTCAGGCTCCTACAGGAGAAAACCGATGAGTAAATTCCTGGACCGGTTTCGCTACTTCAAGCAGAAGGGCGAAACCTTTGCCGATGGGCACGGCCAGCTTCTCAATACTAACAGGGACTGGGAGGATGGATATCGCCAGCGTTGGCAGCATGACAAAATCGTGCGTTCAACCCACGGGGTAAACTGCACCGGCTCATGCAGCTGGAAAATCTACGTCAAAAATGGTCTGGTAACCTGGGAAACCCAGCAAACTGACTATCCTCGCACTCGTCCGGATATGCCAAACCACGAGCCTCGCGGCTGCCCGCGCGGTGCAAGCTACTCCTGGTATCTCTACAGCGCTAACCGTCTGAAGTACCCGCTGATGCGTAAACGTCTGATGAAGATGTGGCGTGAAGCAAAAAGATTACACAGCGATCCGGTAGATGCTTGGGCGTCTATTATCGAAGACGCCGACAAAGCAAAGAGCTTCAAACAAGCGCGCGGTCGTGGTGGTTTCGTTCGTTCTTCCTGGCAGGAAGTGAACGAACTGATTGCTGCGTCTAACGTGTATACCATCAAGACCTATGGTCCTGACCGCGTCGCTGGCTTCTCGCCCATCCCGGCAATGTCCATGGTCTCTTACGCTTCTGGCGCGCGCTACCTGTCGCTGATAGGCGGTACCTGCCTGAGCTTCTACGACTGGTATTGCGACTTACCGCCAGCATCTCCGCAAACCTGGGGTGAGCAAACAGACGTACCTGAATCCGCCGACTGGTACAACTCCAGCTATATTATTGCCTGGGGATCCAACGTACCTCAGACCCGTACCCCGGATGCGCACTTCTTCACTGAAGTTCGGTATAAAGGCACCAAAACGGTAGCAATTACGCCGGACTATGCAGAAATTGCCAAACTGTGCGACCTGTGGCTGGCACCGAAACAAGGGACCGATGCGGCGATGGCGATGGCGATGGGCCACGTCATGCTACGCGAGTTCCACCTCGATAATCCGAGCCAGTACTTCACCGACTACGTACGTCGCTATACCGACATGCCAATGCTGGTGATGCTGGAAGAGCGCGACGGCTACTATGCTGCTGGTCGTATGCTGCGTGCGGCGGATTTGGTTGATGCTCTGGGCCAGGAAAACAATCCAGAATGGAAAACTGTTGCTATCAACAGCAACGGCGAAATGGTTGCGCCAAACGGTTCAATTGGTTTCCGTTGGGGCGAAAAAGGCAAATGGAACCTTGAGCAGCGTGACGGCACATCTGGTGATGAAACCGAACTGCAGCTCAGTCTGCTGGGGAGTCAGGATGACATCGCTGAAGTAGGTTTCCCATACTTTGGCGGTGAAGGTACTGAACATTTCAGCAAAGTAGAACTGGAAAACATTCTGCTGCATAAATTGCCGGTTAAACGTCTGCAACTGGCCGATGGTTCTACCGCACTGGTGACCACCGTTTACGACCTGACCATGGCCAACTACGGTCTGGAACGTGGTCTGAACGATGAAAATTGCGCGACCAGCTACGATGACGTGAAAGCGTATACCCCAGCATGGGCAGAGAAAATTACCGGCGTATCACGTGCTCAGATTGTGCGCATCGCCCGTGAATTTGCGGATAATGCCGACAAGACGCACGGTCGTTCGATGATTATCGTCGGTGCGGGCCTGAACCACTGGTACCACCTCGATATGAACTATCGCGGCCTGATCAATATGCTGATTTTCTGCGGTTGTGTGGGTCAGAGTGGTGGCGGCTGGGCACACTATGTCGGCCAGGAGAAACTGCGCCCTCAGACCGGCTGGCAGCCGCTGGCGTTTGCCCTTGACTGGCAGCGTCCGGCGCGTCACATGAACAGCACCTCCTACTTCTATAATCACTCCAGTCAGTGGCGGTATGAGACGGTCACCGCGCAGGAACTGCTGTCTCCGCTGGCAGATAAATCCCGCTATAGCGGCCACCTGATTGATTTTAACGTTCGCGCTGAACGTATGGGCTGGCTACCATCTGCGCCGCAGTTGGGGACCAACCCGCTGTATATCGCGCAAGAAGCGCAGAATGCAGGTATGACACCGGTGGATTACACCGTGAAATCCCTGAAAGAAGGCTCGATTCGCTTTGCGGCGGAACAACCTGAAAACGGTAAAAACCATCCGCGTAACCTGTTCATCTGGCGTTCTAACCTGCTCGGTTCTTCAGGTAAAGGACATGAGTACATGCTGAAGTACCTGCTGGGTACCGAGCACGGTATTCAGGGGATGGATTTGGGCCAGCAGAACGGCGTGAAGCCAGAAGAAGTGGAATGGCATGACAACGGACTGGACGGCAAACTGGATCTGGTGGTGACGCTGGACTTCCGTCTGTCGAGCACCTGTCTGTATTCCGACATCGTGCTGCCTACCGCAACCTGGTATGAAAAAGATGATATGAATACCTCGGATATGCATCCGTTTATTCATCCGCTGTCTGCCGCCGTTGACCCAGCCTGGGAGTCGAAAAGCGACTGGGAAATCTACAAAGGCATCGCGAAGACATTTTCTGAAGTCTGCGTAGGCCACCTCGGGAAAGAAACCGACGTCGTTACGCTGCCAATCCAGCACGATTCTGCCGCCGAACTGGCGCAACCGCTGGATGTAAAAGACTGGAAAAAAGGCGAATGCGACCTGATTCCGGGGGTTACCGCGCCGCACATCATGACCGTTGAGCGTGACTATCCGGCAACCTATGAGCGCTTTACTTCTATCGGTCCTTTGATGGAAAAAATCGGTAACGGCGGTAAAGGTATTGCCTGGAACACCCAGAGCGAAATGGATCTGCTGCGTAAGCTCAACTACACCAAGGCGGAAGGCCCGGCGAAAGGACAGCCTTGTCTAAACACGGCTATTGATGCCGCTGAGATGATCCTGACACTGGCCCCTGAAACCAATGGTCAGGTCGCCGTGAAAGCCTGGGAAGCGTTGAGTGAATTTACCGGACGTGACCATGCACATTTGGCGTTGAATAAAGAAGACGAAAAAATTCGCTTCCGTGACATTCAGGCGCAGCCGCGAAAAATTATTTCCAGCCCGACCTGGTCTGGTCTGGAAGATGAACATGTGTCTTATAACGCCGGTTATACCAACGTTCACGAACTGATCCCATGGCGTACGCTTTCCGGTCGCCAGCAGTTGTATCAGGATCATCAATGGATGCGTGATTTCGGTGAAAGCCTGTTGGTTTACCGCCCACCTATTGACACTCGTTCAGTGAAAGAGGTGATGGGTGAGAAGTCTAACGGTAACCCGGAAAAAGCGCTTAACTTCCTGACGCCGCACCAGAAATGGGGTATCCACTCCACCTACAGCGACAACCTGCTGATGCTGACATTGTCACGCGGTGGTCCGATCGTGTGGATGAGTGAAGTCGATGCGAAAGAACTGGGTATCGAAGATAACGACTGGATCGAAGTTTTCAACAGCAACGGTGCGCTGACCGCACGTGCGGTTGTCAGCCAGCGTGTGCCGGCCGGGATGACCATGATGTACCACGCGCAGGAACGCATCGTTAACCTGCCGGGTTCAGAAATCACCCAGCAGCGCGGCGGGATCCATAACTCGGTGACCCGTATTACGCCGAAACCGACCCACATGATCGGCGGCTATGCGCAACTGGCATACGGTTTTAACTACTACGGTACCGTCGGTTCAAACCGCGATGAGTTCGTAGTTGTACGTAAGATGAAGAACATTAACTGGTTGGATGGCGAAGGCAATGACCAGGTACAGGAGAGCGTAAAATGAAAATTCGTTCACAAGTCGGCATGGTGCTGAATCTCGATAAGTGCATCGGCTGCCACACCTGTTCAGTGACCTGTAAAAACGTCTGGACCAGCCGCGAAGGTATGGAATACGCCTGGTTCAATAACGTCGAAAGTAAGCCTGGTGTTGGTTTCCCGAATGACTGGGAAAATCAGGAAAAATGGAAGGGCGGTTGGATCCGTAAAATCAACGGTAAGTTGCAACCGCGCATGGGTAACCGTGCGCTGCTGCTGGGTAAAATCTTTGCTAACCCGCATCTACCGGGCATGGATGACTACTACGAGCCGTTTGATTTCGACTATCAGAATCTGCACACCGCGCCGGAAGGCAGCAAAGCGCAGCCGATTGCCCGTCCGCGCTCGCTGATCACCGGTCAGCGGATGGATAAAATTACCAGCGGTCCTAACTGGGAAGAAATTCTGGGCGGCGAGTTCGAAAAACGCGCCAAAGACCAGAACTTTGAAAACATGCAGAAGGCAATGTACGGCCAGTTCGAAAACACCTTCATGATGTATTTGCCGCGCCTGTGTGAGCACTGTCTTAACCCGGCGTGTGTGGCGACCTGCCCGAGTGGCGCTATCTACAAGCGTGAAGAAGATGGCATCGTGCTGATCGACCAGGACAAGTGCCGTGGCTGGCGTATGTGCATCACCGGCTGCCCGTACAAGAAGATTTACTTCAACTGGAAGAGCGGGAAGTCCGAGAAGTGCATCTTCTGCTACCCGCGTATCGAAGCGGGTCAACCGACCGTTTGCTCCGAAACCTGTGTTGGTCGTATCCGTTATCTCGGCGTACTGCTGTATGACGCAGATGCGATCGAAAGCGCGGCCAGCACCGAGCACGAAAAGGATCTGTACCAGCGTCAACTGGACGTGTTCCTCGATCCGAACGATCCAGCGGTTATTGAACAGGCGCTGAAAGATGGTATTCCGCTGAGTGTCATTGACGCTGCACAACAGTCTCCGGTTTACAAAATGGCGATGGACTGGAAGCTGGCGCTGCCGCTGCATCCGGAATACCGCACGCTACCGATGGTCTGGTATGTGCCGCCTTTGTCACCGATTCAGTCTGCCGCGGACGCGGGTACGCTTGGTAGCAATGGTATTCTGCCGGACGTTGAGAGTTTGCGTATCCCGGTTCAATACCTGGCGAACCTCCTCACCGCAGGCGACACACAGCCGGTACTGTTGGCGCTGAAACGTATGCTGGCGATGCGTCACTACAAACGTGCGGAAACCGTTGACGGTAAAGTTGATACCCGTGCGCTGGAAGAGGTGGGATTAAGCGAAGCGCAGGCACAGGAAATGTATCGTTATCTGGCGATTGCTAACTACGAAGATCGTTTCGTGGTACCGAGCAGTCATCGTGAACTGGCGCGTGAGGCATTCCCGGAGAAAAGCGGTTGCGGCTTTACCTTCGGTGACGGTTGCCACGGTTCTGATACTAAATTCAATCTGTTCAACAGCCGCCGCATCGACGCTGTTGATGTGACCAGCAAAACGGAGCCGCACCAATGATTGAACTCGTCATTGTTTCGCGTCTGCTCGAGTACCCGGATGCTGCCTTATGGCAGCATCAGCAGGAACTTTTCGATGCACTCGCGTCATCTGAAAACCTGGATAAAGAGGATGCCCAGACCCTGGGCGTTTTCCTGCGCGATCTCACTGCGCAGGACATGCTGGATGTGCAGGCAAGCTATAGCGAACTGTTTGACCGTGGTCGCGCCACCTCGCTGCTGTTGTTTGAACATGTACACGGCGAGTCCCGCGATCGTGGTCAGGCGATGGTCGATCTGATGTCGCAGTATGAGCAGCACGGTTTGCAGCTCGACAGCCGCGAGCTTCCCGATCATCTTCCGCTGTATCTGGAATACCTTGCGCAACTGCCGAAAAGCGAAGCGTTAGCTGGATTACAGGATATAGCACCAATTCTGGCGCTGCTCAGCGCACGTTTGCAACAGCGTGAAAGCCGTTATGCGATGCTGTTTGATCTGCTGTTAAAACTGGCGAATACCGTTATCGACAGCGATAAAGTGGCTGAAAAGATTGCGGATGAAGCGCGTGATGATACCCCACAAGCGCTGGATGCAGTTTGGGAAGAAGAGCAAGTGAAATTCTTCGCCGATCAGGGGTGTGGCGAGTCGGAAATCACCGCTTATCAGCGTCGTTTTGCCGGGGCCGTTGCGCCGCAGTATCTGAATATCACCACCGGAGGACAGCAATAATGCACTTCCTGAATACGTTCTTCTTTGACATCTATCCGTACATTGCTGGTTCAGTCTTTCTGATCGGCAGCTGGCTGCGTTATGACTACGGACAGTACACCTGGCGTGCGGCGTCCAGCCAGATGCTGGATCGTAAAGGGATGAACATGGCGTCAAACCTGTTTCATATCGGGATTCTGGGTATTTTTGCCGGTCACTTCCTTGGTATGTTAACGCCGCACTGGATGTATGAAGCGTGGCTGCCGCTCGAAGTGAAGCAGAAGATGGCGATGTTTGCGGGCGGGGCATCCGGCGTGATGTGCCTGGTTGGTGGCGTTTTACTGCTTAAACGCCGTCTGTTCAGCCCACGTGTGCGGGCAACCACGACTGCAGCAGATATTTTGATTCTTTCCCTGCTGGTGGTTCAGTGTGCGCTGGGCCTGTTGACCATTCCGTTCTCTGCCCAGCATATGGACGGCAGCGAGATGATGAAGCTGGTGAACTGGGCACAGTCTGTGGTGACTTTCCACGGCGGAGCGTCTCAATATCTGGATGGTGTCGCGTTTATTTTCCGTATGCACCTGGTGTTGGGGATGACGCTGTTCCTGTTGTTCCCATTCTCGCGCCTGGTGCACATCTGGAGCGTTCCGGTCGAGTACCTGACGCGTAAATACCAGATTGTACGAGCGCGTCACTAATCGGTTATCTGTATAAGACAAACCCTGCTTCGGCGGGGTTTTTTTATGGTTGTTTGCAAGAAGATGTATTTAGCTGAAGTGTTACTGGAGAAGTAGGTGGTGGGGGAAGGATTACTCAGCGCTGCGCGCTTCGCCCTTCGGGTCGTTGCCTGCGGCAACGCTTTCTCGCTACGCTCGAATCGAACCTTAGTCGAAGCTTCTCATCCTTCCCTATTGGGCGGTGCATGGGGCACTACAGATGAATTCGGTGTTGGTGCTATATGAAATGATGGTGGTGGGGGAAGGATTACTCAGCGCTGCGCGCTTCGCCCTTCGGGTCGTTGCCTGCGGCAACGCTTTCTCGCTACGCTCGAATCGAACCTTAGTCGAAGCTTCTCATCCTTCCCTATTGGGCGGTTCATGGGGCACTACAGATGAATTCGGTGTTGGTGCTATATGAAATGATGGTGGTGGGGGAAGGATTCGAACCTTCGAAGTCGATGACGGCAGATTTACAGTCTGCTCCCTTTGGCCGCTCGGGAACCCCACCTGGGGTATACTGATTTTGTGAACTAGCTGAATAATGGTGGTGGGGGAAGGATCTGAACCTTCGAAGTCGATGACGGCAGATTTACAGTCTGCTCCCTTTGGCCGCTCGGGAACCCCACCACGGGGTAATGCTTTTACTGGCCTGCTTCCGTTGGAAGCGGGGCGCATCATATCAAATGATGCGCCGCTGTAAAGCATTCCTTTGCTTAACATGAACTGTTTGCGTACTTTTCATCCGTAACGCAGTAAAGCTAATCAATTCATATTATTGGTGATTACAGAATAATCGTTCGGTTACCGTAAACAAAGACGCGTTGAGCCAGAACCTGATACAGCGCGCGGCTTAATACATTTTTCTCAACGTCACGACCTGCGCGCATCATATCTTCTGCACTGTAGGTGTGATCCACATGAATCACGTCCTGCATAATAATTGGACCTTCATCGAGATTATCATTCACATAATGCGCCGTCGCACCGATGATCTTCACGCCGCGCTCATAGGCTTGATGGTAAGGGCGAGCACCAATAAACGCTGGCAGGAATGAATGGTGGATATTGATAATCTTATTCGGGAAGCGGGAAACAAATGTAGGTGTCAGAACGCGCATGTATTTTGCCAGCACGACATAGTCCGGTTGGTGCGCGTCGATAGCGTCGGCCATTTTCTGGTCATGCTCGTCACGCGTTAAACCTTCATGGCTGACCAGCTCAAACGGAATATCGAATCGCTCAACCAAGGAGCGCAGCGTCTCGTGGTTGCCGATCACCGCAGCGATTTCAACATCCAGTCCGCCATAATTGGCCTTCATTAACAGATCGCCCAAACAATGAGCTTCTTTAGTGACCAAAATGACGATGCGACGGCGGCCTGCTGGCGTTAATTCACGAATGGAGCCTTCGGGTAAGGCGCTATCCAGATCGGCAAGCAGCGTGACGTCGTTAAAAATACCCTCCAGTTCGGTACGCATAAAAAAGCGCCCGGTACGGTGGTCCACGAACTCATTGTTTTGCACGATATTCAGCTCGTGTTTGTAACAGATATTCGTAATGCGTGCGATCAGACCTTTTTGGTCCGGGCAAATAGTACGCAGTACTTTTCGTTGTAATGAATGCATTTGCAGCGGTGATCCTGTTGAGAATGTTTGCAAAATTGATACTGTCGGGCGTTGACTAGCCGCAGCACTTTTTAAATTTTTTACCGGAGCCACAAGGGCAGGTATCGTTTCGTCCAATTTGAGGGCGTGTACCGTCTATATAGTACCACTGACCGTTTTCTTTTAGAAAACGAGAGCGCTCGATAATTACGCCTGTTTTACCTTGTTCTGTAAACCGTGCGACAAAGCTGACATAGCCGGTATTTTCTGCGTCTGTCGTCTCTTGTTCAAAAACGGTCAGTCCGAGCCATTCGGTATGGCTAAATCCTGCGATAATGTCGTCGCGAAACGCGGTTGCATGACAGTCTGGATGCCAGGTTTTGATCAGGTAATCTGCGTCCTTCATCACAAAAGCGCAGTAGCGAGAACGCATGAGGTGTGACGGCGTAGGTGCTACTTGTTCGCCAGACACATAACGGTAGCAACATAGGCTATACTCGACAGCGCTACCACAGGGACAAACCTGAGACACAAAATACTCCCTGGAATAAAAAAACGGCGTAAAAACGCCACGGTGGCACTATGTTAACTGAGCCGTAGTGATGTTGCTACGTCTGCAAGCCAGGGGAAGTCTGTAGGTACAATGAGAAAAATAAAAATTGGGCTGGCGCTAGGTTCCGGCGCAGCGCGAGGCTGGTCGCATATTGGTGTGATTAAAGCCCTGAAACACATGGGCATTGATATTGATATCGTTGCGGGTTGTTCTATCGGCTCGTTGGTGGGCGCCGCTTATGCCTGCAATAAATTACCTGCCCTTGAGCAGTGGGTTTGCTCATTCAGCTATTGGGATGTTTTACGCCTGATGGATCTCTCGTGGCGTAGAGGTGGATTGCTGCGCGGTGAACGTGTATTCAATCAGTATCGTAATGTCATGCCGGTAGAAGCTATTGAACAATGCACACGTCGTTTCGCAACGGTTGCCACAAACCTGAGCACGGGTCGGGAGCTATGGTTCACCGAAGGTGATTTGCATCTCGCTGTCCGAGCCTCCTGCAGTATTCCCGGTCTGATGTCTCCCGTGGCGCATAATGGTTACTGGTTGGTCGATGGTGCAGTGGTGAATCCCGTACCTGTGTCCCTGACCCGCGCGCTGGGTGCTGACATCGTTATTGCCGTCGATCTGCAACACGATGCGCATCTTATGCAGCAAGATTTACTCTCCTTCAACGTCAGCAGTGATAGCGAATTGAGTGGTGACACTGATGAGCTTTCCTGGCGTGCCCGCCTGAAAGAGCGTTTGAGCAACATTACAGCCAGGCGTGCGGTCACCGCACCGACGGCGATGGAAATCATGACGACCTCTATTCAGGTTCTGGAAAACCGTCTGAAACGTAACCGCATGGCTGGCGACCCGCCGGATATTCTGATTCAGCCGTTTTGTCCGCAAATATCCACGTTGGATTTCCACCGCGCTAGCGCAGCAATTGCTGCCGGACAACTGGCGGTCGAGAAGAAAATGGATGAACTTCTACCCTTGGTGAAAACCAACGTCTAACGCATTTTTTATCAACACTTAAGCAAATTCTGACAGGCGTGAGTAGCAATAGCATGCCACTATTTACTAAAGCCAGTCAGGGGGGAGAATATGACGCAGCCATTGGTCGGAAAACAGATTCTTATCGTTGAGGATGAGCCGGTATTTCGCTCACTCATGGACTCATGGTTTTCCTCTTTGGGGGCGACAACAGCGGTAGCTGGCGATGGGCTTGAAGCTCTGGAATTACTCGGACACTTTAACCCAGATTTGATGATCTGCGATCTGGCTATGCCAAGAATGAACGGCCTCAAACTGGTGGAGTATCTGCGTAATCGTGGCGATCAGACCCCGATACTGGTGATCTCCGCAACGGAAAACATGTCCGACATCGCTAAGGCGCTGCGCTTGGGGGTGGATGATGTGCTACTGAAACCAGTAAAGGACCTTAACCGCCTACGTGAAACCGTCTTTGCGTGCTTGTATCCCAATATGTTTAATTCACGTGTGGAAGAAGAAGAACGGCTGTTTCGCGACTGGGATGCGATGGTCGGCGATCCGGCTGCTGCGGCAAAGCTGTTACAAGAATTACAGCCTCCGGTGTCACAAGTGATTTCACACTGTCGAATCAATTATCGCCAGTTAGTGGCCGCCGATCAGCCGGGGCTGGTACTGGATATTGCGCCGCTCTCGGACCATGACCTTGCGTTTTATTGCCTGGATGTGACAAGGGCAGGGGATAACGGTGTCCTGGCAGCATTATTACTGCGCGCGCTATTTAACGGTTTGTTGCAGGAACAGTTGGCACATCAAAATCAACGGTTACCGGAGCTCGGTGCGTTATTGAAGCAGGTAAACCATTTACTGCGCCAGGCTAATTTGCCTGGACAGTTTCCCTTGCTGGTGGGCTATTACCACAGCGAATTAAAAAACCTGATTTTGGTATCTGCAGGGCTGAATGCGACATTAAATACGGGTTCCCACAACGTACAAATCAGTAATGGCGTTCCGCTGGGCACTTTAGGTAATGCGTATCTTAATCAACTAAGTCAACGCTGCGAGTCCTGGCAATGCCAAATTTGGGGGGCTGGTGGTCGTTTGCGCCTGATGTTGTCTGCGGAATGAACAATTGACAGGTGTGGGAATCAAATTGGTTCACCTCTCTCATGCTTCGGGTGCTACTATCAGCGCCAGATTTATTCGTATTTATCTTAATTATACCGACGCGCGTCCTTTTCAGACCAGAAGCTTGTCGCTGTACTGATATACTGGGATGCGATACAGATTGATGAACACGTTCAATACATGAACAGTCCAGGAGAGTTTTAAATGGCTGCCCTTAATTCGAAAGTCAAAAAGGCCGTTATCCCGGTAGCGGGATTAGGAACCAGGATGTTACCGGCTACGAAAGCTATCCCGAAAGAGATGCTACCGTTGGTTGATAAGCCATTAATTCAGTACGTGGTAAACGAATGTATTGCTGCGGGCATCACTGAAATTGTGCTTGTTACTCACTCGTCTAAAAATTCGATTGAGAACCACTTCGATACCAGCTTTGAACTTGAAGCTATGCTGGAAAAACGTGTAAAACGTCAGCTTCTGGAAGAAGTGCAGTCTATTTGTCCACCGCATGTCACTATTATGCAGGTGCGTCAGGGGCTGGCCAAAGGTCTGGGTCACGCGGTATTGTGCGCACATCCGGTAGTGGGTGATGAACCAGTTGCGGTTATCCTGCCGGACGTAATTCTTGATGAATACGAATCTGATTTATCACGCGACAACCTTGCCGAAATGATTCATCGTTTTGATGAAACAGGCAGTAGCCAGATTATGGTTGAGCCGGTAGAAGATGTTACCGCTTATGGTGTTGTTGATTGTAAGGGCGTTGAATTAGCTCCTGGCGAAAGCGTACCGATGGTTGGCGTTGTTGAAAAGCCGAAGGCCGATGTAGCGCCATCTAATTTGGCCGTTGTGGGGCGTTACGTACTGAGCGCAGATATTTGGCCTCTGCTGGCTAAAACCCCTCCAGGAGCGGGTGATGAAATTCAGCTGACTGATGCTATTGATATGCTGATTGAAAAAGAAACGGTTGAAGCTTATCACATGAAGGGCAAAAGCCATGACTGTGGTAATAAGCTGGGCTATATGCAAGCGTTCGTAGAATATGGTATTCGCCATAATACATTGGGTGCTGAATTTAAAGCCTGGCTGGAAGAAGAGATGGGTATTAAGAAGTAACCTCCAGGTATTACCAGGTAAGAACGGCGCTGTTAACCCAGCGCCGTTTTTTTATACTTAATCCAGGTATGGACAGAGCGAAGTAGTGGCAAAAAAAATCCCGCCATTGGCGGGATTTTGAACAGCGTAATTCTGAATTATTCCTTGATCAGGAAGTCATCCAGTTGTTTACCTTGTTCTTCCATCGCTTTTTTGATCACAGCCGGTGTACGACCCTGGCCAGTCCAGGTTTTAGTTTCACCGTTTTCGTCAACATAGCTATATTTAGCCGGACGCGCAGCACGTTTAGCTTTGGTGCCAGATTTAACAGCAGCCATGCTATTCAGCAGTTCGTTCGGATCAATGCCGTCAGCGATCAGCATTTCACGATATTGTTGCAGTTTACGAGTACGTTCTTCAACTTCAGCAGCGGCAGCGCTTTCTTCTTCACGGCGCTCGCTAACTACAACTTCTAATTTTTCCAGCATTTCTTCAAGCGTTTCCAGAGTACATTCTCTTGCCTGCGCACGAAGAGTACGGATGTTGTTCAGAATTTTAAGTGCTTCGCTCATTGTAGTAATCTCAAACTTATATTGGGGTTGGTTTGTTGAGCTAATAATAGAGCGATAAATTCAGTTGTGCAATAGCCAGGAATGTAAGGAATTCAAAATTGCGCTTTATTTAGTATCAGAATTAATTCTTCTGTCATAAATTCCACGTGCTGTTGGGCATAAAAAAGGCTTATTGGTGAGGGGGCTTCTCAGCAGTTGAGAGTAAAAATTCAAGATTCAGGTCACATTTTATGGTGTACAAATAGTATCTCTTTGCAGTGATTTCAACCTTTTGTATTAGTTTTGCTTACGTGAATTCACTAATACAAGGCGACTGTGGGTAGATTCAATAACAATAAGGAAAGGGTTTCTTTATTGCCACAGGATGAAAAACCGCATGGATAAATTTCATGAGCACTATTTGTGAAAGAGTATGTATATACACATCCAGTTTCAGGTTATCTGGGCTATGGCAGAGTGTACTCATGCTCTCATGTAACTTAAAAAACTGGTTATTAAGGCGACACTGAGCGAGCCTGTATGCGCATTTATACGCCTTTGGGAGCAACGCTACGCCGACACTTTCGTGAAATATGATACAATCCCGCCCATATTTATTTCCCCAGGTGAGGGCCTTCGGTCAATGGCACAGCTATATTTTTACTATTCTGCAATGAATGCCGGTAAGTCGACTGCATTGCTGCAATCTTCGTACAATTATCAGGAACGTGGGATGCGTGCTGTTGTATATACAGCGGAAATTGATGACCGTTTTGGCGCTGGAAAAGTAAGTTCACGTATAGGTCTGTCGTCACCTGCAAAATTGTTTAACCAAAATTCATCATTGTTCGAAGAGATTCGTGCTGAAAACGAGCTGCAAAGAATTCACTGTGTACTGGTTGATGAGTCGCAGTTTCTGACTCGGCAACAGGTTTATGAATTATCTGAAGTAGTCGATCGGCTGGATATTCCCGTGTTGTGCTATGGTTTACGCACAGATTTCCGTGGTGAATTATTTGGCGGCAGCGAATACCTGCTTGCATGGTCTGATAAGCTGGTTGAATTAAAAACAATTTGTTTCTGTGGGCGTAAGGCCAGTATGGTTTTACGTCTTGATCAGGCTGGAAGACCCTATAACGAGGGCGAGCAGGTCGTTATTGGCGGGAATGAACGTTATGTCTCGGTTTGTCGTAAACATTATAAACAAGCGCAGTCTGAGGGCTCTCTGACGGCGATACAAGAGCGACACAGCCACGATTAACCCTTAGCGCTTACGCGCGCTTAGTCACGCAGGGTAGGCCGCGACATTCGACAATGTTCTCTACCCTGTCAGGTTCTCTCTGACGCAATTCTTACACCGTACTGGCCCCACTCCAACAGAACCATCCTCTATACGCCTCTGAATTACGTATATGCCTGTTCCGATAGAGTAGGACATAAAAAAACGGCCCCAATGTGGGGCCGTTTAGAGTGAAACTAAAACTTATCTGGTCGAATTAAGCGGATTTCTTCGCTTTCTTCTCAGCTTTCGGTGCTGCTACTGTTTCAGCCTTAGCTGCGGCCTGGCCTTCGCTGTACTCACGACCGTAGTAGGTATCCAGCAGGATCTGTTTCAGTTCAGAAATCAGCGGGTAACGCGGGTTAGCACCAGTACACTGGTCATCAAACGCATCTTCAGACAGTTTGTCCACGTGTGCCAGGAAGTCAGCTTCCTGAACGCCAGCTTCACGGATAGACTTAGGAATACCCAGTTCAGCTTTGATTTCTTCAAGCCAGCCCAGCAGTTTCTGGATTTTCGCAGCAGTGCGGTCGCCCGGTGCGCTCAGACCCAGATGATCTGCGATTTCAGCATAGCGACGACGAGCTTGTGGGCGGTCATACTGGCTGAATGCAGTCTGTTTAGTCGGGTTGTCGTTGGCGTTATAACGAATAACGTTGCTGATCAGCAGGGCGTTCGCCAGACCGTGAGGAATGTGGAACTGAGAACCCAGCTTGTGCGCCATTGAGTGACATACACCCAGGAAGGCGTTAGCAAACGCGATACCGGCGATGGTTGCTGCACTGTGTACACGTTCACGAGCTACCGGGTTCTTAGAACCTTCATGGTAGGACGCCGGCAGGTTTTCTTTCAGCAGTTTCAGCGCCTGCAGAGCCTGACCGTCAGAGAACTCAGAAGCCAGTACGGAAACGTAAGCTTCCAAAGCGTGAGTTACGGCATCAAGACCACCGAACGCACACAGGGACTTCGGCATATCCATGACCAGGTTAGCATCAACAATCGCCATATCCGGAGTCAGCGCATAGTCTGCCAGCGGGTATTTCTGCCCGGTTGCATCGTCAGTAACAACAGCAAACGGAGTCACTTCAGAACCGGTACCGGAAGTGGTAGTAACGGCAACCATCTTCGCTTTGACGCCCATTTTCGGGAACTTGTAGATACGTTTACGGATGTCCATAAAACGCAGCGCCAGTTCTTCAAAGTGAGTTTCCGGATGCTCGTACATAACCCACATAATTTTCGCGGCGTCCATCGGGGAACCACCACCCAGCGCAATGATCACGTCTGGTTTGAAAGAGTTAGCCAGCTCAGCACCTTTGCGTACAACGGTCAGAGTTGGGTCAGCTTCGACTTCAAAGAACACTTCAGTTTCAACGCCAGCAGCTTTCAGCACGGAAGTGATTTGATCAGCATAACCGTTGTTAAACAGGAAGCGGTCGGTCACGATCAGCGCACGTTTGTGACCATCGGTAATCACTTCATCCAGTGCGATTGGCAGAGAGCCACGACGGAAGTAGATAGATTTCGGAAGTTTGTGCCACAACATGTTTTCAGCTCGCTTAGCAACGGTTTTCTTGTTGATCAGGTGCTTAGGACCAACGTTTTCAGAGATGGAGTTACCACCCCATGAACCACAACCCAGAGTCAGGGAAGGTGCGAGTTTGAAGTTGTACAGGTCACCGATACCACCCTGAGATGCAGGGGTGTTAATCAGGATACGTGCGGTTTTCATCATCTGGCCGAAGTAAGCAACGCGTTCTGGCTGGTTGTCCTGGTCGGTGTACAGGCATGAGGTATGACCGATACCGCCCATCGCAACCAGTTTTTCAGCTTTATTAACGGCGTCTTCAAAGTCTTTCGCACGGTACATCGCCAGCGTCGGAGACAGTTTTTCGTGAGCAAACGGTTCGCTTTCGTCAACAACCTTCACTTCGCCGATCAGAATCTTGGTGGTTTCTGGTACGGAGAAGCCTGCCAGTTCAGCAATTTTGTATGCCGGCTGACCAACGATGGCCGCGTTCAGCGCGCCATTTTTCAGGATAACGTCCTGAACAGCTTTCAGCTCTTTACCCTGCAGCATGTAGCCACCGTGAGTCGCGAAACGCTCACGTACTGCGTCATATACAGAGTCAACAACAACAACAGACTGTTCAGAAGCACAGATTACGCCGTTATCGAAGGTTTTAGACATCAGAACGGAGGCAACAGCACGCTTGATATCTGCGGTTTCATCGATGACAACCGGGGTGTTACCTGCGCCTACGCCGATAGCTGGTTTACCGGAGCTGTATGCAGCTTTCACCATGCCTGGACCACCAGTCGCAAGGATCAGGTTGATGTCCGGGTGGTGCATCAGCGCGTTAGACAGTTCTACGGAAGGTTGATCGATCCAGCCGATCAGATCTTTCGGCGCGCCAGCAGCGATGGCTGCCTGCAGAACGATATCAGCGGCTTTATTGGTCGCATCTTTAGCACGCGGATGCGGAGAGAAGATGATGGCGTTACGCGTCTTCAGGCTGATCAGCGATTTGAAGATGGCAGTAGAAGTTGGGTTAGTGGTTGGAACGATACCGCAGATAATACCAATCGGTTCAGCGATGGTAATGGTACCGAAAGTGTCGTCTTCAGACAGCACACCACAGGTCTTTTCATCTTTATATGCGTTATAGATGTATTCGGAAGCGAAGTGGTTTTTAATCACTTTATCTTCGACGATGCCCATGCCGGATTCGGCAACGGCCATTTTCGCGAGAGGGATTCGAGCGTCTGCGGCAGCCAGAGCGGCGGCACGGAAGATTTTGTCAACCTGTTCTTGAGTGAAACTGGCATATTCACGCTGGGCTTTTTTTACGCGCTCTACAAGTGCGTTAAGTTCAGCGACATTAGTAACAGCCATAATGCTCTCCTGATAATGTTAAACTTTTTTAGTAAATCATCTGCTCGATACGAGAGTATAGACAGATCGACGAAAATTTGTGTAACGTTTTGAAAATCAAACGGTTAATTAACGTCCGTTTTACCTTGATTTACTAAAAGAGCTTATGCGTTAGCGTCAGTTAACTCTAACGCGTTACCTCCAGGTGGCGTAAGCAAGATTACTCACTTCTGAGTAGTAATTGCGTGATCTGGATCAAGATTTCGCAAAGCTGACACCTTTCAGCAGGCCCTTTTAGCGTTTATCGGTAAGTGTTAATGAATTGATGTGATGAATTCCAATGACATTAGCATATTCAATACATATTAATAACACTCACTATTGGTAGCGTATTTACGTAGATAAACGCAGATAGAAGGTGAAGTATGCTGACAAAAAGCGTATCTTCAGCGCGGATTTTATCAATTTTTTTATGACTCATTTTATCCGGCTAACGCTTCGGAGCTAACCGTGATCCAAACGCTATTTGATTTTCCTGTCTATTTTAAATTTTTCATTGGGTTATTTGCGTTGGTCAACCCGGTGGGGATTATCCCTGTCTTTATCAGCATGACCAGCTACCAAACGGCTGCAGCGCGCAACAAAACCAACCTTACGGCAAACCTTTCGGTTGCCATCATCCTGTGGACTTCGCTGTTCCTTGGTGACGGTATTCTGCAACTTTTCGGTATCTCGATAGACTCGTTCAGGATTGCCGGCGGCATCCTGGTGGTGACTATTGCGATGTCGATGATTAGCGGAAAACTTGGCGAAGATAAGCAAAATAAACAGGAAAAATCAGAAACCGCTATTCGCGAAAGCATCGGTGTTGTGCCACTGGCCTTGCCTCTGATGGCGGGGCCGGGGGCGATAAGCTCAACTATCGTTTGGGGCACGCGGTATCATAGTGCGATTAACCTGTTTGGTTTTTTTGTGGCAATTGCGCTGTTTGCCCTGTGCTGTTGGGGGCTGTTCCGTATGGCGCCATGGTTAGTTCGCCTGCTGGGCCAAACGGGCATCAACGTCATTACGCGTATTATGGGATTGCTGTTAATGGCTCTGGGGATTGAGTTCATTGTTACTGGAATCAAGTCTATTTTCCCCGGTTTGCTTGCCTGATATCCCTCTTTTGCATCAACGGAGCCACTATCGGCTCCGTTTCCTTTCATTATCAGTAAAACTTCTCACTAAAGTTGAAAAGTAGCACAACAAAAATAATAAAAACTTATGTTTAGCTCTTTTGTTATTCATTGAATTTATAGATAAAACTCTCAACAGTCCGCCTGTGGTGGCTAAGTGTCGCTGTTATTTTAGTAACATCATACTCTGGGGCTTGCTGTAGGATTATCGAAATGTTATTAGTTATTTCAGCGTTTTTTTAGATGAATGTGCTAATTAATAACCAATTGTTAAATTAATGTGTATTTGAGCGCGGTGTTGATACCGGACAGGGTAGTTAACAATGCTTGATGTTCAAAATTATGATTTTTAATAGTTTTTTGTGATAAATCTTCATTCGAAAGACTTTTCTACTGAGATTTATTTTCAATAAAAGAGAATTAGTTAACAAATTTGTAAAATGTATTGGCGGTTAAGAAACGCATTTGATACTTTCCGGCCAGGTATTTTGCAGAAGATTTCACGTTGATGAGAATCATTTTCAATTGATTTCTCTCAACAGAGTAACAGCGTGTTTCCGGCAGGGGAAACACGATCGATAATCGACGCAAGGCGGTCGTACGAATCGCCAGAATAAATAGAGTCGGTGATAGCAAGCAGTAAAACAATAAACCACCTGACGGCAGAAAATCTCCGATGCCGTACAGGGATCCTGACAGGATTAACAGTCTGGTTAAAAAGCCAGCCATAATAATGAGGGAGTACAAACACAATGACTAACATCACTAAAAAAAGTTTAGTAGCTGCGGGGATCCTAACTGCGCTAGTCGCTGGAAATGCTGCCACAGCAGCAGTTGTGCCAGCCGGTGTGCAGCTTGCTGAAAAGCAGACTCTGGTGCGTAATAACGGTTCGGAAGTTCAGTCGCTCGATCCACATAAAATCGAAGGTGTGCCTGAATCCAACATCAACCGTGACCTGTTTGAAGGTTTATTAATCAGTGATGTTGATGGCAAACCATCACCAGGCGTAGCTGAAAAATGGGAAAATAAAGACTTTAAAGTCTGGACATTCCATCTGCGTAAAGATGCAAAGTGGTCTGACGGTACGCCAGTCACCGCGCAAGATTTCGTGTATAGCTGGCAGCGGCTGGCTAACCCAAATACCGCGTCACCGTACGCCAGCTATTTGCAGTACGGCCACATCGTCAATATTGATGATATTATCGCCGGTAAAAAGCCGGTCACCGATCTCGGCGTTAAAGCTCTCGACGATCATACATTTGAAGTCACCCTGAGCGAGCCGGTTCCTTATTTCTACAAACTGCTTGTGCACTCATCCGTTTCACCGGTTCCTAAAGCCGCAGTTGAAAAATACGGTGAGAAGTGGACTCAGCCAGCTAACATCGTCACTAACGGTGCTTATAAACTGAAAGACTGGGTTGTCAACGAGCGCATTGTGCTTGAGCGTAATACTAACTACTGGGACAACGCGAAAACCGTTATAAACCAGGTTACCTATTTGCCAATTGCTTCTGAAGTGACTGACGTGAACCGCTATCGCAGCGGTGAAATCGACATGACCTATAACAACATGCCGATCGAGTTATTCCAGAAACTGAAAAAAGAGATCCCGAACGAAGTTCACGTTGACCCGTACCTGTGCACCTATTATTACGAAATCAACAATCAGAAAGCACCGTTCAACGATGTTCGCGTTCGTACTGCCCTGAAACTGGCGTTGGATCGTGACATTATCGTCAATAAAGTGAAAAACCAGGGCGACCTGCCTGCATATAGCTTTACTCCTCCTTACACCGATGGGGCAAAATTGGTTGAACCAGAGTGGTTCAAATGGTCTCAGGAAAAACGTAATGAAGAAGCGAAAAAACTGCTGGCTGAAGCAGGCTTCACCGCTGAAAAGCCGTTGACCTTTGACCTGCTGTATAACACCTCAGACCTGCATAAGAAGCTGGCCATCGCAGCGGCATCCATCTGGAAGAAAAATCTGGGTGCTAACGTGAAGCTGGAAAATCAGGAGTGGAAAACATTCCTCGATACGCGCCATCAGGGTAACTATGATGTTTCGCGTGCGGGTTGGTGTGCGGATTACAACGAACCAACATCCTTCCTGAACATGGTGCTGTCCGACAGCTCCAACAACACTGTGCACTATAAGAGCCCAGCGTTTGATAAGCTGATTGCCGATACCCTGAAAGTGACTGATGAAGCGCAGCGCAGCGAACTGTATTCAAAAGCGGAACAGCAATTGGATAAAGATTCTGCGATTGTACCGGTTTATTACTATGTTAACGCCCGTCTGGTGAAACCGTGGGTTGGCGGATACTCTGGTAAAGACCCGATGGATAATATCCACGTCAAAGACTTGTATATTATCAAGCATTAATGGCAAGACGTGGGGCATTTTTATTGCCCCACAGTGTCTTTTTTCTTCGAACTATTAATACCGCTTTACCTGAAGGTCGGGGTAGAAGGGGTATAAAGGCACACGCCAGAAGGTACGGGCAATGTTAAAATTCATACTACGTCGCTGTCTGGAAGCGATTCCGACGCTATTTATCCTTATTACGATTTCATTCTTTATGATGCGCCTTGCGCCGGGAAGCCCATTTACCGGGGAACGCGCGTTACCGCCAGAGGTACTGGCAAATATTGAAGCGAAATATCATCTTAACGATCCTATCTCAACGCAGTACTTCAGCTATCTGAAGCAGCTGGCACATGGCGATTTTGGGCCCTCCTTCAAATACAAAGACTACACGGTCAACGATCTCGTTGCCTCGAGCTTTCCGGTTTCAGCGAAGCTGGGTGCGGCAGCCTTTATTCTGGCGGTACTCGTCGGTGTAAGCGCTGGGGTGATAGCCGCGCTGAAGCAAAATACGCGCTGGGACTACACGGTGATGGGAGTAGCAATGACCGGGGTCGTTATCCCCAGCTTTGTAGTCGCTCCGTTGTTGGTCATGATATTTGCCATAACCTTGAAATGGTTGCCTGGCGGGGGCTGGAACGGCGGGGCGCTGAAATTTATGATCCTGCCGATGGTGGCGTTGTCACTGGCCTATATCGCCAGTATCGCCCGTATTACCCGTGGTTCGATGATTGAAGTGCTGCACTCTAACTTTATTCGCACTGCGCGCGCAAAAGGGCTGCCGATGCGGCGGATTATTTTCCGCCATGCGTTAAAGCCGGCGCTGTTGCCCGTCCTGTCCTATATGGGACCGGCATTTGTCGGCATTATCACCGGTTCAATGGTTATTGAGACCATTTACGGCTTGCCGGGCATTGGCCAGCTATTCGTCAATGGTGCCTTAAACCGCGACTATTCGCTGGTTCTGAGTCTGACCATTCTGGTGGGTACGCTGACCATCGTGTTTAACGCGATTGTCGACGTGCTGTATGCCGTTATCGACCCAAAAATTCGTTACTGATACTGGAGCTCGCTATGATGTTAAGTAAGAAAAACAGCGAAGCGCTGGAGAATTTCAGTGAAAAGCTGGAGGTCGAAGGCCGCAGTCTGTGGCAGGATGCGCGTCGACGCTTCATGCATAACCGCGCTGCGGTCGCAAGCCTGGTGGTGTTAGTGATTATTGCGCTGTTCGTGACGCTGGCACCAATGCTGTCGCAGTTTACCTACTTCGATACCGACTGGGGCATGATGTCCAGCGCGCCGGACACGGAATCAGGACACTATTTCGGCACCGATTCGTCGGGTCGCGACTTGTTGGTTCGCGTGGCGATTGGCGGACGTATCTCGCTGATGGTCGGTATTGCCGCAGCGCTGGTGGCGGTAGTCGTCGGTACACTATACGGCTCTTTGTCGGGCTATCTCGGCGGCAAAGTCGACTCGGTAATGATGCGTCTGCTGGAAATCCTCAACTCCTTCCCGTTCATGTTCTTCGTGATCCTGCTGGTTACCTTCTTTGGGCAAAACATCCTGCTGATTTTTGTTGCTATTGGGATGGTCTCCTGGCTGGATATGGCGCGTATCGTGCGTGGACAAACGCTGAGTCTCAAGCGCAAAGAGTTTATTGAAGCGGCGCAAGTGGGAGGGGTATCTACCGTGCGCATCGTTATCCGCCATATCGTGCCGAACGTACTGGGCGTGGTGGTGGTCTACGCTTCATTGCTGGTGCCCAGCATGATCCTGTTTGAATCCTTCCTGAGCTTCCTGGGATTAGGTACACAGGAGCCATTAAGTAGCTGGGGTGCACTGCTGAGTGATGGTGCCAACTCGATGGAAGTCTCGCCATGGCTGCTGCTGTTCCCGGCAGGTTTCCTGGTGGTAACTTTATTCTGTTTTAACTTTATTGGCGATGGCCTGCGTGACGCCCTCGACCCGAAAGACCGTTAAGGAGTGCAGCCATGAGCGTAATTGAAACCTCAACCGCACCGCTCGCGCAACAACAGGCTAACGCACTGCTGAATGTAAAAGATCTGCGCGTGACGTTTGCTACCCCCGATGGCGATGTGACCGCGGTTAACGATTTAAACTTTTCGCTTCGAGCAGGAGAAACGCTGGGTATTGTTGGGGAATCCGGTTCCGGTAAATCGCAAACAGCCTTTGCCCTGATGGGCCTGCTGGCGGCGAATGGCCGTATCGGGGGCTCTGCAACCTTCAACGGGCGTGAAATTCTGAATTTACCGGAACGCGAACTGAACAAACTACGTGCCGAGCAAATTTCGATGATTTTCCAGGATCCGATGACGTCTCTTAATCCGTACATGCGGGTCGGCGAGCAGTTGATGGAAGTTCTGATGCTGCATAAAGGCATGAGCAAAGCGGAAGCTTTTGAAGAATCGGTCAGAATGCTGGATGCGGTGAAGATGCCGGAAGCGCGTAAGCGTATGAAAATGTACCCGCATGAATTCTCAGGCGGGATGCGCCAGCGCGTCATGATCGCCATGGCGCTGCTGTGCAGGCCAAAACTACTGATAGCCGATGAGCCGACTACCGCGCTCGATGTGACGGTACAGGCGCAAATTATGACGCTACTGAATGAACTGAAAAGCGAATTCAACACGGCGATTATCATGATCACCCACGACCTTGGCGTTGTGGCTGGTATTTGCGATAAAGTTCTGGTGATGTACGCCGGACGTACCATGGAATATGGTAGTGCGCGGGATGTGTTTTATAAGCCCGTTCATCCGTATTCGATTGGGTTGCTGAACGCTGTACCTCGTCTGGATGCCGAAGGGGAAGAGATGCTGACTATCCCGGGCAACCCGCCGAACCTTCTGCGTTTGCCAAAAGGTTGTCCATTCCAGCCGCGTTGCCCGCATGCGATGGAAATCTGTAGCAATGCTCCGCCACTGGAGGAGTTTAGTCCGGGCCGCCTGCGCGCCTGCTTTAAACCGGTGGAGGAACTGGTATGACTGCGGTGACCGAACAACGAAAAGTGCTCCTTGAAATTGCCGATCTTAAAGTCCATTTCGACATTAAAGACGGCAAGCAGTGGTTCTGGCAGCCGGCTAAAACCC
Organism: Citrobacter meridianamericanus; assembly: GCF_041320245.1. Classification (NCBI taxonomy): domain Bacteria; kingdom Pseudomonadati; phylum Pseudomonadota; class Gammaproteobacteria; order Enterobacterales; family Enterobacteriaceae; genus Citrobacter; species Citrobacter meridianamericanus. The sequence continues at coordinate 2,461,733 of NZ_CP101036.1, forward strand.
TGAAAGCAGTTGATGGCGTGACCCTACGGCTGTATGAAGGCGAAACCCTGGGCGTGGTCGGCGAATCAGGTTGTGGTAAATCGACCTTTGCCCGTGCGATTATCGGCCTGGTGAAAGCCACCGATGGAAAGGTTGCCTGGTTGGGTAAAGATTTGCTGGGCATGAAACCCGATGAATGGCGGGAAGTGCGTAGTGATATCCAGATGATTTTCCAGGATCCGCTGGCATCATTAAACCCGCGCATGACCATTGGTGAAATTATTGCCGAACCGCTGCGGACTTATCATCCGAATCTGCCTGGTCAGGAGGTCCGTGACCGTGTGAAGGCGATGATGATGAAAGTTGGCTTGCTACCGAATCTGATTAACCGCTACCCCCATGAGTTTTCCGGTGGTCAGTGTCAGCGTATTGGTATTGCCCGCGCGCTGATCCTTGAGCCTAAATTGATTATTTGCGATGAACCGGTTTCCGCGTTGGACGTATCAATTCAGGCTCAGGTGGTGAACCTGCTGCAACAGTTACAGCGTGAAATGGGATTATCGCTCATCTTCATTGCTCACGACCTGGCGGTGGTTAAACACATCTCCGACCGCGTGCTGGTCATGTATCTTGGACACGCGGTGGAATTAGGGACCTATGATGAGGTGTACCATAACCCGCTGCACCCTTATACCAAAGCCCTGATGTCTGCGGTACCCATTCCCGACCCTGACCAGGAAAGGAACAAGGTTATCCAACTACTGGAAGGCGAATTGCCGTCGCCTATTAATCCTCCTTCCGGCTGCGTGTTTCGTACGCGCTGTCCGATTGCCGGGCCGGAATGTGCAAAAACGCGCCCGGTTCTTGAAGGAAGTTTCCGACACGCTGTTTCCTGCCTGAAAGTAGACCCGCTATAATCCTGAGGGCTGACAAAGGTCAGCCCTTCTTTTTGGTGAGGTATTTGTGCCAGGTCTAGTCTCTTCTGTCCGCCGTGGGCTCTATCGCAAATTATTCGATTTAAACACCCGTTCGGGGCGTCGCTTTGAAGGTATGTGCGCGCTGTTCGCATTGCTTAGCGTTATTGTTATCTTCATTGAGTCCGGAGTAGGGACGCAATACCATTTAACGTATGATGAATGGCATATTTTTATCTGGCTGGAGGTCTTTATTACTCTGGTCTTTACCCTCGAATACTTTCTACGTTTATGCTGCTGGGCCAATCCCGCAAAGTATGTGTTTAGCTTCTGGGGAATAATCGATCTTGCCACCATTTTGCCGCTGTATGTAATGTGGTTGTGGCCTGAAATCAGTCTGAGTTATGTCTTCGCCTGGCGCGCGATGCGCGTTCTACGTGTGCTGCGTATTCTGAAGTTGCTGCGCTTTATGCCTTCCCTGCGAGTGTTCTGGAACGCCATCAAAAGCGCCCGCCATCAGCTCATACTGTTCTATTCCTTTATTGCCATTCTGATGATTGTTTTCGGTGCGTTGATGTACCTGATCGAAGGACCAAAATATGGTTTTACCACGCTAAATGCGTCGGTGTATTGGGCCATTGTCACGGTCACTACTGTTGGCTATGGCGATATCACACCACACACGCCATTGGGGCGCATGGTCGCGTCTTTGCTTATCCTGATTGGTTACTCTGTGATTGCGATACCGACTGGATTGATTACCACACATATGAGCAGCGCGTTTCAGAATCGCCAGAATTTACGTAAATGTCCGCAGTGTCAGCAAGGCCAGCATGAACATAGTGCGCAGTTTTGTAACCGCTGTGGAAGTAAACTGCCGGGTTAAAAATGAAAAAAGCTGCGAGAGCAGCTTTTTTGTTTGATTATTCGCGCCAGAGAATATGGCACAGCTTGTGATCTTTTTCGCGACACAATAAAACGCGCGCAAAAATATCGTTAATCTCGCCGTCTTCAGTATCTGCAAGACCAATCACCACTTCGGCAAAGAAATCAGGGTTCAGATCAAAATCAACGTGATCCTGCCAGTCTTCTGCCGGGTCGAATAACTCCGCACCGCCGCGTTCTTCAAACTGCAAATTGAACAGAATGATGTCGGCTGGATCCAGGTTGTCCGCAGCCAGTTCGAGAAAAATGTCGTAAGCCTGCTCAAGCGTTTCGTCTTCAGTCAGGCGATTGTTCAAATCCATATCCATAATGACTACCTGTTTACTGTCTGATGGGCACGTTTTACAGCAACGGACTAAAGAAGTAAAACAGTCGCTCTGCAATCCGCTGCCAGAGTGGTCGTTTTAACCACAAACGGGCATCAAGCAGGCGAGAACGCGAAATATAATCATCCTGCACTGCGGCGAGATCGCCGCCGAATCCTGCATCGTCAATCACCAGCGTAATTTCAAAATTCAGCCAAAGGCTACGCATATCCAGATTAACGGTACCGACGAGGCTCAGTTCGCCATCGACCAGTACGCTTTTGGTATGCAACAAACCGCCTTCGAACTGATAAATTTTAACGCCTGCCGCCAGCAACTCAGTGAAAAAGGCCCGGCTTGCCCAGCCAACCAGCAGGGAGTCATTCTTACGCGGAAGAATGATACTGACGTCGACCCCGCGCTGCGCCGCCGTACAGATCGCATGCAACAAATCGTCGCTGGGAACGAAGTAGGGCGTGGTCATAATTAAATATTCACGTGCGGAATAAGCTGCAGTTAACAGCGCCTGATGAATCAAATCTTCAGGGAAACCAGGACCCGAGGCGATAGTGTGAATGGTATGACCGCTGGCTTGCTCAAACGGCATGATATTAACGTCCGGCGGCGGGGGCAAAATGCGCTTGCCGGTCTCAATTTCCCAGTCGCAGGAATAGACAATACCCATCGCGGTAGCTACAGGGCCTTCCATTCTCGCCATTAAGTCAACCCATTGCCCGACGCCAGCATCTTGTTTGAAAAAGCGCGGATCGACCATATTCATGCTGCCGGTATATGCAATGTAGTTATCGATCATGATCATTTTGCGATGCTGGCGCAAATCCATACGGCGTAAAAACACACGCATCAGGTTCACTTTCAGCGCTTCAACAACCTCAATACCTGCGTTACGCATCATTGCCGCCCATGGACTGCGGAAGAACGCCACACTGCCCGCGGAGTCCAGCATCAGTCGGCAGTGAATCCCGCGTCTGGCGGCAGCCATTAATGACTCCGCGACCTGATCGGCCATACCACCCGGCTGCCAGATGTAGAACACCATCTCAATGTTGTGGCGCGCCAGTTGAATATCGCGGATTAATGCCTGCATTACGTCATCTGAGCTAGTGAGCAGTTGCAGTTGATTTCCCTTAACGCCAGCGATTCCCTGGCGACGCTCGCACAGCTTAAATAAGGATGAGGCAACGCTGCTGTTTTCTTGCGCAAAAATATGCTTACAGGCTTTAAGATCGTTCAGCCATTTGGCCGTTGACGGCCACATTGCCCGGGCGCGTTCGGCGCGACGTTTACCCAGATGAAGCTCACCGAAGGACAGATAAGCAATGATCCCTACTAATGGCAGAATATAGATGATCAAAAGCCAGGCCATTGCGGAGGGCACTGCGCGTCGTTTCATTAGAATGCGTAATGTTACGCCAGCAATGAGTACCCAGTAACCCAGAATGACCAGCCAACTCACCACGGTGTAGAAGGTTGTCATAAATTTAAAAATCCTTTTGAAAGCGTATTGTTAAGAGTTTACGCATCAGGATTCATCTGGCAAATAAAAACACGGGAAAACCACTGGTCTGCATGCGGTGTGGCGTTATAATGGCCGCTCAGTGACTGAAAGAGTAGTAAACATGAAGCGTAGTAGAACGGAAGTGGGACGCTGGCGGATGCTGCGTCAGGCGAGCCGTCGTAAAGCACGTTGGCTTGAAGGGCAATCGCGTCGTAATATGCGCATCCACACCATCAGAAAGTGTATCCTCAACCATCAACGTAACTCGTTGCTGTTTGCGATCCACAATATCTGATCTAAAAGGGCACCGCTGGCGGTGCCCAAAGTCTCAGCTTTTTGTTCTGTTTTTAAAATACTTTCTTATACGGTTTTACTGAAACCTGTGCATAAACGCCTGCCGCCACATACGGATCGGCTTCTGCCCACGCCTGTGCGGCTTCTAAAGATTCAAATTCAGCAATCACCGTCGAGCCGGTAAAGCCCGCAGCGCCTGGCTCATTACTGTCAACCGCTGGCATAGGACCTGCCGTGAGCAAACGGCCTTCATCATGAAGAAGTTGCAGACGGGCCAGATGAGCAGGGCGTACGGAAAGACGTTTTTCGAGAGAATCTGCGATATCTTGAGCGTAAATAACGTACAGCACGGGTAGAGCTCCTTGAACGGTAAAAGTCATATTTACGTTATTGGAAAGGCCCGGTAACTGCAACGGAAAGATTGCTGATATGTTAAGGCCACACTCCGAAAATGGTTATTTTTCATAAAATCGCGTTTTAAATCTGAGTTACCTTCACGGTCTTATTGAATATGATTGCTATTTGCATTTAAAATCGAGGCCTGGTTTTTTTACTGAAACGATTATGACTTCAATGACCCTTGATTTACCTCGTCGCTTTCCCTGGCCAACGTTACTTTCTGTCGGCATTCACGGTGCTGTAGTGGCAGGTTTGCTGTATACCTCGGTACATCAGGTTATTGAACTGCCTGCACCAGCGCAGCCTATTTCCGTTACGATGGTCGCGCCTGCCGATCTTGAACCGCCTCAGGCGGTTCAGCCACCGCCTGAACCCGTCGTCGAGCCAGAGCCGGAACCAGAGCCGATCCCGGAGCAGCCAAAAGAAGCACCGGTAGTGATTGAGAAACCGAAGCCCAAACCTAAGCCGAAGCCAAAACCGGTGAAAAAGGTTGAAGAGCAACCGAAACGCGATGTGAAGCCCGCAGAACCGCGTCCGTCGTCTCCGTTTGAAAATACGGCACCTGCGCGTCCAATGACCAGTGCTGCTCCGGCAACCACTAAGCCAGCGGTAAGCGCGCCTTCCGGGCCGCGCGCCTTAAGTCGTAATCAGCCACAGTATCCTGCGCGTGCCCAGGCGCTGCGTATTGAAGGTCGTGTTAAGGTCAAATTTGACGTGACCCCAGATGGTCGGGTCGAAAATGTGGAAGTTCTGTCCGCGCAGCCTGCAAATATGTTTGAACGTGAAGTGAAAAATGCGATGCGCAGATGGCGCTATGAGGCCGGTAAGCCAGGTTCTGGCCTGGTGGTGAATATCGTTTTCCGCCTGAACGGCACAACGCAGATCGAGTAAGCATCATGCCGGATTTGGTGGTACGCCGCCATCCGGCAATGAGCGAAAGATTGAAATACTACTGGATGGCGCTGCTAATGCGTACTGTCAGGACAAGGTTGGGATCGGACGCGGTTTACCGTCTTTATCAACAGCTACGTAGATAAACAGGGCTTCGGTAGCTTTATAGCGCTGGCCGATAGGTTCAGAAGCAACTTTCTTCACCCAGACTTCAATATTAATGCTGATCGAGGTCGTCCCGCGTTTTACGCAGCGCGCATAGCAACACACTACGTCGCCTACGGCAACCGGGCGCAAAAAGCTCATTCCTTCAACCCGCACTGTTACCACGCGACCGTGAGCGATCTCTTTGGCCTGAATAGCGCCACCTATATCCATTTGTGACATCAGCCAGCCACCAAAAATATCGCCGTTCGCGTTGGTATCGGCAGGCATAGCCAGAGTGCGTAAAACCAGTTCGCCCTGGGGAGTGTTATTCGTTGTTGTCATTGTAGAACCGACTATAGAGAAAGATTACAGGCGCGATGCTACTAGAATTTACGTGCTGAGAACAGAGGGGATACGGCGTGCGCAGCGGATGTGAGCCGGGTTTATAGCAACAAGGAACGCGAGGGGATAAAAATTCGCCAGATCCGTAGATCTGGCGAACATTAATTACGATTTATCTTCCTGCGGAAGGTGGCGGTAAATATAAACTCCGCTCAGCAACGTAAAGAGTAAGGTCAGGGCGGTCAGGCCGAATACCTTGAAGTTGACCCAAATGTTCTGCGGCAGCCAAAACGCGATATAGATGTTTGCCAGACCGCACAGGATGAAGAAAACGGCCCAGGCTAAATTAAGCTTTGACCATACCGGCTGCGGCAGGGAAAGCTCTTTACCTAACATGCGCTGAATGAGCGGCTTTTTCATCACCCACTGGCTAACCAGCAGCGCACCGGCAAATAGCCCGTAAATCACCGTCACTTTCCATTTAATGAATTCATCATTGTGGAAGAAGATAGTCAGGCCACCGAACACGGCTACCAGAATAAAGGTGATTAATGCCATCTTCTCGACCTTACGATAGCGAACCCAGCTGTAAATCAAAACCACAGCCGTCGCGACAATCAGTGCCGAGGTTGCCGCATAGATGTCGTAAAGCTTATAAAAAGCAAAAAAGACAACCAGCGGTAAAAAATCAAGAAACTGCTTCATTCTTCGATTCCGTCATCAAAAGCACCGGGTACAAGCCCGGTATGCGTTCAGGGTTTATTGGCGAATCAGCATATACAGGCGAAACAAATAGATCAGCAACACGGCGGAGATCATGTTGCTCAGCGTATTCGCCAAGACCGCGCCTACATTCGGCGTAAGTACCGCAAAACTTGGCGCAAAAAGCAACAGCAACGTTTTTGCCAGCAGCCAGCCAATCACCGCGGGCGCAACCAGACGCATATTTGACCACGCCAGACGCATACTGTTGCGCATAGCAGCAAAGACACCCATTTTGTCCTGTACCATCATCACCGGCGCGAGTGCCAGCAGGATGGCCAGCAAAATACCGGGTACAACGACCAGCATAATACCGATTTGCACCAGCAGAGTAGTCAGAAAAATCAGAATAAACAACTTAGGCAAAACTGGCGCGCTGGCACCAATGGCACGTAATGCGCTGACCCGATGCCCTGCTGAAATGAGCTGAATCATCAGGATGATACCTCCCGCGAGGATGGCATTACCAATCAGACCGGAAAACGTCGACGCAGCAGAAGCGCGTAGCAAAATTTGCTGTTGCTCCGGGGTCATGTTTTGCACCAGATCGAACAATCCCACACTGCTGGTTAATTGATCGCCTTCACTGAGTTGCGCAATTTGAGCGTCAGTGGGAGAAAAGGCATGCCCTAACACCACTGTGATAAACGCGCACAACAACGATACCAGCAAGATGGTAATGAATTGATTACGGAAAAAGTTTCCCGCGTCACGGTAAACGGATTTCGCCGTGATAGACATGCACTCTCCTTGAGTTTTGCAGGTGTTCATTTGCGGGCAATTGTACCCTGGATAACTCTACAGTGGCAGCATCACGCGATGTATGGAAAAGCATATCTTTGTAAAGCCCTGGTAATTTTCGACTATCCGTTCAGCATCATGCCAGAGCGCTGTGTGTTATTTGCGCATCGCGACCAAAAAACATCGTCTGAAAGGCAAAAATGCGAGGGGTGTTTGCGAAGTGAAAATATATCAAAATTGATCTGAATTAATTTAACCTGGATTTTGAATGCAAGTTCTAACTTAATCTGGATCAATAAATGTTAAATTATCAAAGTCAATGTGATCCAGGTTTGATCACTTATTACTCCAATGTGGGTATATTCGTTCCGCTTTTATAACCATAACGATGGAGCGGACATGAAAAAATTAACAGTTGCAGCATTGGCTTTAACAACTCTTCTCTCTGGTAACGCATTTGCGCATGAAGCCGGAGAGTTCTTTATTCGTGCGGGTTCTGCCACCGTCAGACCGACGGAAGGCGCAGGTGGCACGCTGGGTAGTCTGGGTGGCTTCAATGTCAGCAATAACACCCAGTTGGGGCTGACATTTACCTATATGGCAACCGACAATATCGGTGTAGAACTCCTGGCCGCTACGCCGTTTCGCCATAAGATTGGCACTGCCAAAACAGGTGATATTGCGACCGTTCACCACTTACCGCCAACCTTAATGGCACAGTGGTATTTCGGTGATTCCAGCAGCAAACTGCGTCCTTACGTTGGTGTCGGGGTGAACTACACCACTTTCTTCGATGAAGGTTTTAACAATAACGGTAAAGAAATCGGTTTATCGGATCTGAGCCTGAAAGATTCCTGGGGTGCAGCAGGGCAAGTTGGTATGGATTATCTGATCAACCGCGACTGGTTGATTAATATGTCAGTCTGGTACATGGATATCGATACTACTGCGAAGTACAAATCTAATGGTGCTGTTCTGCCGCAAGCCCGTTATAGCGACAGTGTACGCCTCGATCCGTGGGTGTTTATGTTCTCTGCGGGTTATCGTTTTTAAGTTCTTCTGCAAAACTGGTCATCAAATGACCAGTTTTTTTCCATTTTTTTACACGCGTGTCGTTGTAGCGATCGGTCATAACTTTACTGCTATGCCCCAACAAAATTTGTGTGTCGACATCTTGCTCCCTGAAGATACTCTGGATACCTTTCGCAAATCATTATAAAAAAAAGGGGCTGCGATAAGACGCCCCAATGCTTGCATGTTATTCAACTTTTTATTGTTATTCAGGGAATTTACGGGTAGGTAAACTCCACAAATAACACTAAAAAAATGGGCCACACACAGCCCGAATATGAGTCAAAGCAATTATGATCCAATCAAGAAAGGCGTGTTTCACCAGGCTTAGCACCACTACTGTTCCTGATGCCCATTCTTTATGTCATGAGCAGGATGGAACATATATGATAAATATCAATAATTCAGCCATGTATGACGGGGCTGCCTGCACTTTCAGATAATGCTAAAAGGCGGTGTAACCCGAACATCAGCATCGTGGAAGATCCGGTGAATCCTCTCAGTCAACTCGCCCAGAATGATATCTTTTGCATCTGGCAGACCATCAAAATTCTTTTTGTCATAAACCCGTTCCACGAACATTGCTTGTCGGGGAATTCAGGATCAAGCGATACCGAAATCGCCCTCAGTCCCACCTGTTATTTTAGTTAAAAATATTAGATATCAATCACAAAGATTTAATGACAACCGGCTTCGAAATGACTATAAATCTACCCACTCGCTACGGATATAGCGTATCCAATATGCACTGCTGTGTGATTACGGGTGTCTGTGGATGTCAGCAGGCACCCGGTTTTTCATCATCGACTACACACAGCAGCTACCATGTCTGGCAAATTCTGTATTTGGGCGGTGTTTCTCCCCATTAATTCCCCAGAGCTTCCCCACTTATAAAGATGCAACGCTGTCCTTAATCAAGGGAGACATTTGCAATGAAACGAAAAACTCACAGCCCAAAGCGGAGGTTTATGTTCTCTGCGGGTTATCGTTTCTAAGTTAGTGATTCAAAAGCTGAAAGGCTGATCGCTTCCTGGTAAGCTTTTTTATTGTCCGTTTTCACTCCCTGCCTTTCCTCAATTCGATGAGATGCTACTCTTTAAGCAAACTGGCTTTAAGGGGATTGACGATGAGGTTGACCCGTCACCAGCTGCAACACAGAATTTCCCTTCTGGAAGCATCCATAAACGATGATACGGCAGAGTTTGCCGTGTATGCTGCGCGCGAGTTATTGAAATACATGAACAAGGTTGAAATTCTGGAGAAGAGCCTTGCCGTAACGATCACGCTGCCTTACTGCAGCGCCAGTCCGGTTTGCGAGATTGAGGCGGGCTATGCCGCAGGCGTGAGCGACTGTCGTGAGGCCATTCGTCGTGCAGGGTATCCGATTGAAGGTGATGATTAGTTTGCATTTATGTTAACAAAAATGTTCTTTTATTGTATAAACCTGTAACTTTCGTGCACGAGTGCGCTTACTATTTCAACTCATTAGTCTCTGGATAGTTAACATTTTTATCCAAGTACAACGCTGTTATGCAACAACATAAACGGGTAACCGGTTTGGTAATACTGTTAACTATCGGGGGGACTCGTGAAGATTGTGCAGGATAAGCTCCGAAACAGGCAGGCTCTGCTGGTATCTGGGCTCATTACGTTGGTTTTTACTTCGTTGTTTCTGTTTATCATTTATGAACAGCGTATGGCGGCCGCCAGTGAAGGCGTTAGCCGCCTGCAAGCTCACATGTTGGATATTTTTAACGATAATGAACTGATTGCCGATGCGATTGGCGAGCGTTACTACCACATCAAAACCGGCGAACAGTGTGGTGTTATGGCACAGTTTGTTCCACGAAATAAAGATGAATGGGGAATTAACGCCGACCCAAAGCGGGTTCATTCTGCAACAGGGACGATTATTGCTCAGCAACCCAGCCATAATGCGCTGTGTATGTATGCTGCAGCGGAGTTCATTCGTGGAATGGTTAATGAGCTAAATCCAGGCAGTTTCGATGCGCACCGTTACATTATCGCCAGCAATTCAGATTATTTTTACTGGTTTATGGCTTCCGACTCGCGCAATTTTAGTTTTTCTGACTCCGAAATGGCGATGGATATTACTCATTTTTTCTATCCTCCCGTCGATTTCTATACCCGGTTGTTGCAAAAAAACGTCAAAAATAAAGCCCTAAGTTCAACAAACTTCTATACCGATAAAATTACTGGTGAAAAAGCCTACAGCGTGGTGAGCTATATTTACGATCTTTCTGGTAAAGAGATATCAGATCAAATCGTGGCCTATCTGGTCTATGATCATTCGAAACCCGAGCTGGAGGAAGCGTTGGCAGAGGCGTTTGATAATCAAATTCTTCCCGGATTGAACGTTGAGTTGGTGAATCTGACCAACAAAGAGAGCCTCTGCTTATCCGGCAAATGTGCGGGACAATCCAGCTATTTGGTGCGCAATTTTTCAGAAAAATATGCGCTGCACTATTCGATATCATTAGGCCGTTTCATGGCGCGCGATACGCAAGCCGGTATTGTTATTCTGCTGGCGCCGTTCTTTTTCATCATCATTACTTTCTCGCTAAAATCATGGCTGAATGAAAGCGACCTGAAAGTTTATATTGATACGCTGACCGGCTGTTTTAATCGCCGAATTCTCGACATTATCAAACGCCGGGATTTATCACATTGCTCGGTAGTGTTACTGGATTGCAATAAGTTTAAGGCCGTCAATGATACCTGGGGGCACGCAGCAGGGGATCGTGCGCTGCAAATTATCGCCAACAGAATGTTGTCTAACACCCGTACCAGCCACGATCTTGTGATTCGCACCGGCGGAGATGAATTTATGATCCTGCTGTTTCGCTCTCAGGCCAGTGATGCGGTCGCAATTGCGGAGCGTATAAGTGGACAGGTGACCAGCCATGTATTTGTGGTGGAAGGCAATACTATACCCTTGTCAGTGTCGTGGGGGATTGCAGAGGTGAAGGGTGATCTGGATGCGGCAATCCAGAATGCGGATACGGCCATGTACAAAATGAAGCAGGCCAGGGAGTAAAACCGCCAGAAGCCTCTGGCGGTTTAATTAACTTACTGTAGGGTAGCGGCTTTCATCGCGCTGACAAACGCTTTCAGCTCAGCCAGCATCTGTTCTGGTGCCGCAACATTCTTCTCAATGATTTTCACAATCGCCGAGCCGGAAATCGCGCCAGCAGCGCCAGCTTCAATTGCACCGGCTACCTGTTCAGGCGCAGAAATACCGAAGCCTTGTAAAGAAGGCGGAGCATTATATTCTTTCAGCTTTTCGACTAAATGATGCAGGGGTAGTGCCGCACGGTTTTCTGCACCGGTCACTCCTGCTCGTGAAAGCAGGTAGGTATAACCTCGGCCATAAGAGGCAATCTGACGCAGTAGCTCTTCATCGGCATTCGGTGGGCAAATGAAAATGGGTGCGATGCTATGACGTAGTGCCGCCGTTCTGAATGGCGCGGACTCCTCAACGGGAACATCGGCCACTAATACAGAATCTACACCCACTTTTTCACACTGAGCGTAAAACTCGTCAATGCCCTTGCTAAACACCAGGTTGGCATACATCAGCAAGCCAATGGGAATCGTCGGGTGCTTCTGGCGAATCAGGGCCAGCATTTCAAAGCATTGTGACGGCGTAACGCCTGCGGCAAACGCACGCAGTGTAGCCTCCTGAATGGTTGGACCATCAGCCAGCGGATCGGAGAATGGAATGCCGAGCTCAAGTGCGTCGGCACCGGCTTCAATCAGCGTATCTATGATTTTCAGTGACTGTTCAACAGACGGATCGCCCAGGGTGACGAAGGGGACAAAAGCACCTTCCTTGCGGTCCTTCAGCTGTGCAAACAGGTTTTCGTAACGTTCCATCAGATTTCCCCTCGCGCTTTCAGAATATCGTGTACGGTGAAAATGTCTTTGTCGCCGCGACCGGAGAGATTAACCACCAGTAGCTGCTCTTTTTCAGGGGTTTCACGCATCATTTTCAACGCGTGCGCCAGGGCGTGAGAGGACTCTAGTGCCGGAATTATCCCCTCGTGCAGACACAGTGTTTTGAAGGCTTCCAGCGCTTCATCGTCGGTGATCGAAACATAATCGGCACGACCAATGCTGTTCAGATACGCATGCTGTGGCCCGACCGATGGGAAGTCCAGCCCGGCGGAAATAGAGTAAGACTCTTCAATCTGTCCTTCATCGGTCTGCATCATCGGGGACTTCATGCCGAAGTAAATCCCAACACGACCATGTTTCAACGGCGCGCCATGTTCCCCAGACTCAATCCCGTGACCGCCAGGCTCTACGCCGATCAGCCCGACGCTGGTTTCATTAATAAAGTCGGCGAACATACCGATAGCGTTAGAACCACCGCCCACGCAGGCGATAACGGCATCCGGCAGGCGCCCCTCTTTTTCAAGGATTTGTGCTTTGGTTTCTTCACCGATCATGCGCTGGAATTCACGCACAATGGTCGGGAAGGGGTGCGGACCTGCCGCAGTCCCGAGCATATAGTGCGCAGTATCGTAGCTGCCAGACCAGTCGCGCAGCGCTTCATTACAGGCATCTTTCAGCGTTGCGGAACCGCTGTGAACCGGGATCACTTCAGCGCCCATCAGACGCATACGGAAAACGTTAGGCGACTGACGTTCAACGTCTTTCGCACCCATATAAATACGGCATTTCAGTCCCAACAGGGCGCTGGCAAGGGCAGACGCCACGCCGTGCTGACCCGCACCGGTTTCGGCGATGATCTCGGTTTTACCCATACGCTTCGCCAGCAACGCCTGACCCAGAACCTGGTTGGTTTTGTGCGCGCCGCCGTGCAGTAAATCTTCACGTTTAAGGTACAACGTGGTGTTGGTGCCTTGAGTAATGTTCTGGCATTTGGTCAGCGCCGTTGGGCGGCCAGCATAGTTTTTTAGCAGGTCTGTAAACTGCGCCTGAAATTCAGGATCCTTTTGTGCGCTAACAAAAGCTTCTTCCAGTTGGCGCAGGGCAGGCATCAGAATCTGTGGCACATACATACCGCCAAATTCACCAAAGTACGGATTGAGTAATGTTGTCATGTCCTTTTCCTTAATATGCGCGCAGCGTCTGAAATACCGAAGCCAAAAGACGTGCATCCTTGATGCCCGGCTGTGACTCTACGCCAGAATTGAAATCGAGACCGGCACAGCCGGCTTTTGCCGCGTCAACGCAGTTATCTGCGCCAAGTCCGCCAGCCAGTAATACGTTATCTAGCGATTGTCCGCCTAAGAGAGACCAGTCGAAGCGTTGTCCGCTGCCGCCCTGACCGTTGTCGAATACGTATTTATCGACATGCTGATAATCACGGGCTGGCAACGTCTCGCTGACGCTCAGCGCCTTCCAGATTTGTACCTGTGCGGGTAGCGCATTGCGTAGCGCGTCTATGTAGGCCTGGTCTTCACTACCATGCAGTTGCACTGCAGTGAGTCCCAGAGCAGCCGCTGTATCACGCACGTCGCTAATTTCTGTGTTGCGAAACACCCCGACGTATTGCAGCGGCGCGCCGGTCATGACCTCTCGCGCCTGATCAACGCTGACCGCGCGTGGCGATGTGGGTACAAAAATCAGTCCGCCATAAATCGCGCCGGATTTATACGCCGCGTTGGCATCCTGAGCCCGGGTTAAACCGCAGACTTTATTCTCGCCGAGCAGTACGCGACGCACGGCGGCATGCAGATCATCATGCGACATCAGCGCGGAGCCAATCAGAAAACCGTTAGCGAAGTGGCTGAGTTCGCGCACCTGTCCATAGGTATTGATGCCTGACTCGCTGATGACGGTAACGCCGTGGCCCAGGCGCGGCGCCAACTGGCGGGTACGATTCAGATCAATCGACAAGTCGCGTAAATCACGGTTATTGATGCCGACGACTTTGGCGCCCAGTGCGATAGCGCGCTCCAACTCTTCTTCGTTACTGACTTCGGTCAGTACGCCCATTTTCAGACTGTGGGCGACGGCGGCAAGTTGACGGTATTGCTCATCATCAAGTACCGACAACATCAGCAGACAGGCGTCCGCCTGGTTGAAACGCGCCAGGTAAATCTGGTAAGGATCGATAATAAAGTCCTTACACAGAATAGGTTGTGGCGCGATGCGGCTGACGATAGGCAGGAAATCAAAGCTGCCCTGGAAATATTTCTCATCGGTCAGCACGGAAATCGCGGAAGCATAATGTTTATATACGCCCGCAATCTGTGCCGGATCGAAGTCATCACGGATCACGCCTTTTGATGGCGATGCTTTTTTGCATTCCAGAATAAAGGCGGTGCGCGCACCTTGCAGCGCATCGTAGAAATCACGAGAGCTGGGTTGAACATCATTTTGAAAGCTGGTCAGCGGTTGTTGCTGTTTGCGGGCTTCTACCCAAATCGCCTTGTCTGCGACAATTTTCGCTAAAACGGTTTGCATCATTTACCCTCTTGCTGCCAGTGCAGTGACACGGTCATAGGCCGCACCGCTACGCAGTACATTAATCACGGTTTGCGCATTGGCTTTTAAATCTTCTTCACCGTGCAAGCGCATTAACATGGCGACATTCGCGGCCACAGCAGCTTCATGAGCGGCTTCACCTTTACCTTGTAACAAGCGACTAAGAATGTCACGGTTTTCTTCCGGCGTGCCGCCAGCCAGCTGTTCCTGGTGGTAAGGCGTCAGGCCAAAGTCTTCCGCCGTCAGTTGATAGCTCTTAATTTCGCCATCATGCAGCTCTGCCACAATGGTCGGCGCATGCAATGAAACTTCATCCATTCCACCGCTGTGCACCACGGCTGCTCGCTGATATCCGAGCACGCGTAGCGTTTCGGCAATCGGCAGCACCAGTTCCGGACTGTAAACGCCAATCAGCGCCAGCGGCGGATGCGCCGGGTTAATCAACGGGCCGAGTACGTTAAACAGCGTGCGGGTTTTCAACTGTTGGCGTACCGGCATGGCATGGCGAAAACCGGTGTGGTATTTCGGTGCAAACAGGAAACACACGCCGAGATCGTCAAGCGCCTGGCGGGATTTATCGGCGTTCATATCCAGATTGATGCCAAATGCCGCTAACAGATCCGAAGATCCCGATTTGCTGGAGACACTGCGGTTACCGTGTTTGGCCACTTTCAGCCCGCAAGCCGCTGCAACAAAGGCGCTGGCGGTGGAAATATTGATACTGTTGCTGCCGTCGCCGCCGGTACCGACAATATCGGCAAACAGATAATCAGGTCGTGGGAACGGGGCAGCATTTTCCAGCAGCGCGGTTGCCGCACCGGCAATTTCATGCGGATGCTCGCCACGAATTTTCATGCTCACCAGCGCCGCTGCCAGTTGTTCGGGTTTCAGTTCACCGCGGACCACGGCGGAGAACAGCTGGTGGCTTTCCTGCTGAGACAGCGTCTGCGCCTGATACAGTTTCTCCAGAATAGGTTGCAGCGTATTGGTCTGTTCAAGCTTCTGTTGCGCCCAGGCCAGCGTTTGCTCCAGCAGACGCGCACCCTGGGTGGTCAGAATGGACTCCGGATGGAACTGGAAGCCGCACACGCGATCGGTATCGTGACGCACCGCCATCACCATGCCGTTAAAATGGGCGTTGATGGTCAAACCGGCCGGAACGTTGCTACCAACCAGAGAGTGATAGCGTGCTACCGGTAGCGGATTTGCCAGACCGGCGAACATCGCCTGGCCGTCGTGTTCAATGTTGGACGCTTTGCCATGCAGAATTTCCCCAGCCTGGCCCACATAGCCGCCATAGGCCTCAACAATGGCCTGATGCCCCAGACAAATACCGATGATTGGCAGCTTGCCGCGCAGGCGGGTTAACAGCTCCGGCATGCAGCCCGCTTCGCTTGGCGCACCAGGACCTGGAGAGAGCATCAGCACCGGATTTTTCATAGTCGCTAAGCGGTCAATTAACGTCTGTGCCGGAATATGGTTACGATAAATCACCACGTTGTGACCGTTAGTCCGCAACTGATCTGCCAGGTTATAGGTAAAAGAGTCGATATTATCGAGCAGCAGAATGTCAGCCATCAGAAAGTCTCCTGTGCGTGGTGTGCGGTGGCGATAGCACGCAGAACCGCACGCGCTTTATTACGGGTTTCATCGGCTTCAGACTGCGGAACAGAATCCAGAACAATCCCGGCACCGGCTTGTACGGTGGCAATACCGTCTTCCACGAGGGCGGAACGAATCACAATGCAGGTATCCAGATCGCCATGGGCGGTGAAGTAACCTACGGCGCCGCCATAGCTGCCACGGCGTCGACCTTCTGCCTCGGCGATAAGTTGCATGGCGCGAACTTTCGGCGCGCCGCTTAGCGTGCCCATATTCATACAGGCGCGGTACGCATGCAGCACATCCAGATCGCTACGCAGTTCGCCGACAACGCGAGAAACCAGGTGCATCACGAAGGAGTACCGATCCACTTTGGTCAGATCAGCAACGTAGCGGCTGCCCGGCGTACAGATGCGCGCCAGATCGTTACGCGCCAGGTCAACCAACATCAGATGCTCTGAAAGCTCTTTATGATCGGTACGCATCTCCAGCTCAATACGACTGTCGAGATCGCGGTCAAGCGAACCGTCCGCCCGACGGCCGCGTGGGCGAGTCCCGGCAATAGGATAGATTTCAATCTGGCGGCTGGAGGCATCGTATTTCAACGAGCTTTCTGGTGAAGCACCAAACAGCGTGAACTCGTCGTCCTGCATGAAAAACATATACGGGCTGGGGTTACTTTTCTTCAGTACATAGTAGGCAGCCAGCGGCGAAGGGCAGGGTAGCGAGAAACGGCGGGATGGTACCACCTGGAAAATTTCACCCGCGCGAATGGCCTTTTGCATCCCACGGACCACTGCACCAAACTCTTCATCACTCTGATTGCATTCGCAGCGCATCTGCGGGACTTCAGTGACGGGCAGCGGCGGCGCAGGTTCGGTAAGCTGTTGGCTCAGTTGCGCCAGACGGGCATTAAGACGCTGTCTTTCTGCATCGTTGGGGGTAAAAACGCTGGCCTGAATGCGGGTGCTTTTTTTCTGGTGGTCGATGACCATCAGCGTTTCTGCCAGATAGAAGCAGTAGTCAGGGCAACGGTTGCCCGCTTCAAGCTGAGGTAAATCTTCGAAACCGGCAACCAGATCGTAGGAAAACAGACCGCCGAAGAACATCGCTTCACGTTCTTGCGCAGGAACATTAACCAGCCCTTGCAATAAACGGAACGCATCAAATACAGAAAGGGAACATAAACGGGCGTCTTCATCCAGCAGTGGGCTGACGGCAGGGAATCGCAGATGACGTCCATTCGGCTGTTGTTCGTTGTCAACGCCAGCTGGCAGGGCCGCATCCAGCAGGGGCAGCAGCGATGCGCCGTTGGCGGATAATGCCTGAATAGTGACAGTGTCACCGATGGCAGTAATACGCAATGCGCTGTCGACCAGCAGCAGACTCTTCAGATCGTCTTTGCTGTCGATATCTGCAGATTCCAACAACAGCGTTGCCGGACGTGCGCCGCAAACCTGATGAAACAGTGCTGTTGGATTCTCACGGTAGGCGGCATCGCAGGCAAGCAATTCGAGCGTCGGTTTTTGTGTTTGCATCGTTATTCTCATTAATTTTGTTCAAAAAAAAGCCCGCTCATTTGGCGGGCCGGGTATCTGGTTGCATATTGCAGACGTAAGACACTGCCCGAAATCAGGAAGTGTGCCACCAACCGTGCAGGATAAATGTTGCTTTCATCTCAGATACCTTCTTCATGTGAACTTGCGTACTAGTTAACTAGTTCGATGGAGTAAAGTCAACACCTGATTTCAGTATATTTGTCGAAACCGTTATGATGGGCGTGTTACGACATTTATTGAAACGGGAGCCGCCTTGAGCGACACGAATTACGCAGTGATTTATGACCTGCACAGCCATACTACGGCTTCTGATGGGCGGTTAACGCCAGAAGCCTTAGTACACCGTGCGGTAGAGATGCGAGTCGGTACACTGGCGATCACCGATCATGACACCACGGCGGGCATTGCGGCGGCAAGAGAAGAAATTTCACGTTCAGGTTTAGCGTTAAATTTGATTTCTGGCGTTGAGATATCAACGGTCTGGGAAAACCATGAGATCCATATAGTGGGTCTGAACATTGATATCGCTCATCCGATGATGCGCGAGTTTCTGGCGCAACAGACGGAACGTCGCCAGCAGCGCGCGCGCCTGATTGCTGAGCGGCTCGGCAAAGCGAACATTCCCGGTGCATGGGAAGGGGCGCTGCGACTGGCTGATGGCGGGGCGGTTACACGGGGGCATTTTGCGCGTTACCTGGTGGAATGTGGCAAAGCCGCAACCATGGCGGATGTCTTTAAAAAATATCTTGCCCGTGGGAAAACCGGTTACGTTCCGCCACAGTGGTGTACAATAGAACAAGCTATTGATGTCATTCATCATTCTGGCGGTAAGGCAGTTCTGGCTCATCCAGGTCGGTACGATCTTAGCGCTAAGTGGCTGAAAAGACTGGTTGCGCATTTTGCTGAACACCGCGGCGACGCGATGGAGGTGGCACAGTGCCAGCAGTCTCCCAATGAACGAACCCATCTGGCAACGCTTGCGCGTCAGCATCAACTGTGGGCATCGCAAGGGTCGGATTTTCATCTACCCTGCCCGTGGATTGAACTGGGGCGTAAACTCTGGTTGCCCGCAGGCGTAGAAGGCGTCTGGGAACTTTGGGAGCAGCCCGAGACCACAGAGAGGAAAGTATGAGCCAGTTTTTTTATATTCATCCTGATAACCCGCAGCAGCGACTGATCAATCAGGCCGTTGATATCGTGCGGAAAGGTGGGGTGATCGTCTATCCAACTGATTCCGGCTACGCGTTGGGTTGTAAAATTGAAGATAAAGGTGCAATGGAGCGCATTTGCCGTATCCGCCACCTGCCGGACGGGCACAACTTTACGCTGATGTGCCGTGACCTGTCTGAATTGTCGACCTATTCCTTTGTCGACAACGTGGCCTTTCGTTTGATCAAAAACAACACGCCGGGCAACTACACCTTCATTCTGAAAGGGACGAAAGAGGTTCCGCGCCGTTTGTTGCAGGAAAAGCGTAAAACTATTGGCCTGCGTGTGCCCTCGAACCCGATAGCACTGGCGCTGCTTGAAGCGCTGGGCGAGCCGATGCTATCCACGTCACTGATGCTGCCGGGCAGTGAATTTACCGAGTCAGATCCGGAAGAAATAAAAGACCGTCTGGAGAAACAGGTGGATTTGATTATCCACGGTGGTTATCTTGGCCAGCAGCCGACCACGGTCATCGATTTAACCGACGATTCTCCGGTGGTGCTGCGGGAAGGCGTCGGCGATGTTAAACCTTTCTTATAAGGGCGCGAACCGCTATACTACGCGGCCTTAAAATGGCGCTGACTGGCGCCGTTGATTCTCCTGTTCGACGCCTGTGAAGGCGACATCTAAAGGAAGCTCTATGAGCGAAAAGTTACAAAAAGTGCTGGCGCGCGCTGGCCACGGTTCTCGCCGTGAAATTGAATCTATTATTGCCGCGGGTCGCGTGAGCGTTGATGGCAAAATTGCCACGCTCGGCGATCGCGTTGAAGTCACGCCGGGTCTGAAAATCCGTATCGACGGTCATCTGATTTCGGTTAAAGAGCCTGCGGAGCAAATCTGCCGCGTTCTGGCCTACTACAAACCAGAAGGTGAACTGTGTACCCGTAACGATCCGGAAGGTCGTCCGACCGTATTTGATCGTCTGCCAAAACTGCGCGACGCGCGCTGGATTGCAGTGGGGCGCCTGGACGTGAATACCTGTGGTTTACTGTTGTTCACCACCGACGGTGAGCTCGCGAACCGTTTGATGCATCCAAGCCGCGAAGTTGAACGTGAATATGCGGTGCGTGTGTTTGGCCAGGTTGATGACGCGAAACTGCGCGATCTGAGTCGTGGCGTGCAGCTGGAAGATGGTCCGGCTGCGTTTAAAACGATCAAGTTCAGCGGCGGTGAAGGGATCAACCAGTGGTATAACGTCACGCTGACCGAAGGGCGTAACCGTGAAGTCCGTCGCCTGTGGGAAGCCGTAGGTGTGCAGGTAAGCCGTTTGATCCGTGTCCGTTACGGTGATATCCCGCTGCCGAAAGGCCTGCCGCGTGGTGGCTGGACAGAGCTTGATCTTGCTCAGACCAACTATCTGCGTGAACTGGTGGAGCTGAAACCAGAAACGACCTCCAAAGTGGCCGTCGAGAAAGATCGTCGCCGCATGAAGGCAAACCAGATCCGTCGTGCGGTAAAGCGTCACTCTCAGGTCGGCAGCAGCCGTCGTCCGGGCGGTCGCAGCAACAACGGTTAATTTTGCTGTCGTAGAGATCAAAAGGGCCCAGTGGGCCCTTTTTTAGTAATCGATCCCTGGCTGGGCTTTCACGCCCGCTTCAAACGCATGCTTGACCGGGCGCAGCTCGCTGACCGTGTCAGCTAACTCCAGAATATCGCGATGACATCCTCGCCCAGTGATAATGACCGTTTGATGGGCTGGGCGCGCGTTCAGGGCATTGATGACCTCTTCAAGCGGCAGGTAGTCGTAAGCCACCATGTAGGTCAGTTCGTCCAGTATCACCATATCCAGCTCTGCATCGGCCAGCATCCGCTTACCGTGTTCCCACACGGCCATACAGGCAGCGGTGTCGGACTCGCGGTTCTGCGTTTCCCAGGTAAATCCTGTTGCCATGACCTGAAACTCTACGCCGTGAGGTTCGAGTAAGTTACGTTCCCCGTTTGGCCATGTGCCCTTAATAAATTGCACCACGCCGACTTTTTTACCGTGACCTACTGCGCGGGTGGCGGTACCGAACGCGGCGGTGGTTTTTCCCTTACCATTACCGGTGAACACGATGATAATCCCGCGCTCATCTTTCGCTGCGGCAACACGGGCATCAACCCGGTCTTTTACGCGCTGCTGGCGCTGTTGATAGCGTTCTTCACTCATTGGGCTATTCCTGGTTTACGGCCCGGCTGGGCATCGAAAGTCATACCGGTTTTACGGCGGCTGTCATCGCCCATCAGCCACAGATAGAGCGGCATGATATCGGCGGGCGTTTTCAATTTTTGCGGATCTTCGGTCGGGAATGCGCTGGCTCGCATGTCGGTACGTGTACCGCCAGGATTGATACAGTTTACGCGCAGGTGGCGGTTCTGATATTCATCTGCCAGAACCTGCATCATTCCTTCGGTAGCAAATTTGGAGACGGCATATGCCCCCCAGTTGGCGCGCCCCTGGCGACCGACGCTGGAGGAGGTGAAGACCAGCGAGCCGGCATCAGATTTGAGCAACAACGGCAGCAATGCCTGTGTCAGCATAAAGGTCGCATTGACGTTTACTTGCATCACGTCCTGCCAGACCTGCGGGTTTTGTTCGCTCATCGGGCAAATATCGCCGAGCAACCCGGCATTATGCAGTACACCATCCAGACGCGGGAAATGCGCGGCAATGCGTTGTGCGAGCTGGTGGCATTCAGTGGATGTGCAGTTGAGCAGATCCAGCGTAAACCAGTGTGGTTGCGTACCGTTTTCATCGGCGATGGTGCGGGCAACCCGGCGCAGTTTCTCTTCGTTGCGTCCAAGCAGAATAACGGTCGCGCCGTAACGCGCATAGGTCTGAGCGGCCTCACGCCCGATGCCGTCGCTGGCTCCGGTGACCAGAATAATGCGGTCCTGTAGAAGGTCTTGTTTAGGTTGATAATGCACGGCTACTCCTCGGCGACGTCTGGCCATCTCGTTCGCGATAACTTTTGGGCTTTATGCCTTAAACCCTGTTCTTTTTCAATCAGCCAAAGGCAATAACACCGCAAAATGAACGCGTTGTCATGCTTTTTGCTGGTTCCTCACTGGATGGAGAAGCAAGACGGGTTAACAAGGCTGTTGTACACTGAGCAAAAGTAGCGTTGTTTAACCAAGGTGGGTCTTGTGGAATTGTTGTCTGAATATGGGCTGTTTTTGGCAAAAATTGTCACTGTCGTAGTGGCTATCGCGGTGGTGGTGATGCTGATTGTAAATGCGACACAACGCAAACGTCAGCGTGGAGAATTACGGGTTATTAATCTCAGCGATCAATATAAAGAGATGAAGGAAGACCTGTCGCTGGCCCTGTTAGATGGGCATCAGCAAAAACTTTGGCACAAGGCGCAGAAAAAGAAACATAAGTTGGAGGCGAAAGCGGCTAAGGCTAAAGCGAAACAGGGAGACAGCACGTTATCTGATAAGCCTCGGGTATGGGTTCTCGATTTTAAAGGCAGTATGGATGCCCATGAGGTCAGCGCATTACGCGAAGAGGTTACAGCGGTGCTGGCGGTCGTTAAACCTCAGGACCAGGTGGTGGTTCGTCTTGAAAGTCCGGGCGGCGTGGTACATGGCTATGGTCTGGCCGCCTCGCAGTTACAACGCTTGCGCGATAAGCAGATCCCGCTAACCGTCACGGTAGATAAAGTCGCTGCCAGCGGCGGATATATGATGGCCTGCGTGGCGGATAAAATTGTCTCGGCGCCGTTTGCTATCGTCGGCTCTATTGGCGTCGTCGCGCAGATCCCGAACTTTAACCGTTTCCTGAAAGGGAAAGATATTGATATCGAGCTGCATACCGCCGGACAGTATAAACGTACGCTGACTTTACTCGGTGAAAACACGGAAGAAGGGCGGCAGAAATTCCGCGAAGATCTGAACGAAACGCATCATCTGTTTAAAGATTTTGTGCAGCGCATGCGTCCGACTCTGGACATTGAGCAGGTTGCCACAGGGGAACATTGGTTTGGTCAACAAGCACTGGCAAATGGGTTAGTGGATGAGATCAATACCAGCGATGAGGTGATCCTCGGGTTGATGGAAGGCCGCGAGGTATTAAACGTACGTTACCTGCAGCGTAAAAAACTGATGGATCGTTTCACCGGTAGTGCGGCAGAGAGCGCTGACCGTTTGCTGATGCGCTGGTGGCAGCGGGGACAGAAACCTCTGATGTAAATCTTCATTGCCGGGTGGCGATGCAAACGCGTCTTACCCGACCTACAGATATGCACTAACGTAGGCAGGATTAAGCTCAGTCGCCATCCGGCAAATGATTTCTCGCGTTAATCGATCAAGTGATACTTTTCAGAAAGTACGTGCGCCAGGTGTTTAAACATATTAAACACAGCCGTACTTTTGGGCGTCGGTAGCCCTTGCTCGTCTAAAAAGTAATCTCCGCTGAAAACCAGTACACCATTTCGCTGTGTAACTCCGGTGGCGACAATCCCCGCCAGCGTGTCCTCATGCTCACGAATGATTTTGTTGGCTTCAATCAGCAGTGTTTCGCGATCGATGGGTTGAGTGTCTTTATGCATGATTTACTCCTTAAACAAGGACATTAGTCTACGCTGAGCCCAGCTTATGGGCAAATATTCCCTGACATAAATGAAGGTTTTACGGCGGTGTTACAACTGGCGATATTTGTTTTTGCATGCTAATAAAGTTGCGTAACGCATTTTATCAGGTACAGTGTGACGCTTTCGTCAATCTGGCAACAGATTTGCTTGACATTCGACCAATACTTCGTCGTGCTATAGCGTTTGTGAGCAAAAAAGCCTGTTAACTCAGTTATATGAGAGTTACATTGCAAGCGCGAATCAGTTTAAGGGGTTGATATCCGCCGACGCAGAGACCATATCGATGTCTCGTCGCCAGTGGAAGGTGAATCAACGTGCGACGCATTCTGGAAGAATCAAATTAGGTAAAGGTGAATATGGGTAAAGCTCTTGTCATCGTTGAGTCCCCGGCAAAAGCCAAAACGATCAACAAGTATCTGGGTAATGACTACGTGGTGAAATCCAGCGTCGGTCATATCCGTGATTTGCCGACCAGTGGCTCAGCAACTAAAAAGAGCGCCGACTCAACCTCCACCAAAACGGCTAAAAAGCCCAAAAAGGATGAACGTGGCGCTCTCGTCAACCGTATGGGTGTTGACCCGTGGCACAACTGGGATGCGCGCTATGAAGTGCTGCCCGGTAAAGAGAAAGTGGTTTCTGAACTGAAGCAACTGGCTGAAAAAGCCGACCACATCTATCTCGCAACCGACCTTGACCGCGAAGGGGAAGCCATTGCGTGGCACCTGCGGGAAGTGATCGGTGGCGATGACACCCGCTACAGCCGCGTGGTGTTTAACGAAATTACCAAAAACGCTATTCGTCAGGCATTTGAAAAACCTGGCGAACTGAACATCGACCGTGTAAATGCGCAACAGGCGCGCCGCTTTATGGACCGTGTTGTGGGCTATATGGTGTCGCCGCTGCTGTGGAAAAAAATTGCACGTGGTCTGTCAGCTGGTCGCGTACAGTCAGTTGCTGTGCGTCTGGTGGTTGAGCGTGAACGCGAAATCAAAGCATTTGTTCCAGAAGAGTTCTGGGAGATTGATGCCAACACAACCACGCCAGGCGGTGACGCGTTACCGCTCGAGGTGACGCATCAGAATGATAAACCGTTCCGTCCGGTCAACCGGGAACAAACGCTTGCCGCCGTTAGTCTGTTGGAAAAAGCGCGCTACAGCGTTCTGGAACGTGAAGATAAGCCGACCAGCAGCAAGCCGGGCGCGCCGTTTATCACCTCTACGCTACAGCAGGCCGCCAGCACGCGTCTGGGTTTCGGTGTGAAGAAAACCATGATGATGGCGCAACGCTTGTATGAAGCGGGCTATATCACTTACATGCGTACTGACTCAACTAACCTGAGCCAGGACGCGGTGAACATGGTCCGCGATTACATCAGCGATAATTTTGGCAAAAAATATTTGCCGGATAGCGCGAACCAGTACGCCAGCAAAGAGAACTCGCAAGAAGCGCATGAAGCTATTCGTCCTTCCGATGTCGCCGTACAGGCGGAATCGCTGAAAGACATGGAAGCCGATGCGCAAAAACTGTATCAACTGATTTGGCGCCAGTTTGTTGCCTGTCAGATGACGCCAGCTAAATACGACTCAACCACGTTGACCGTAGACGCGGGTGATTTCCGTCTGAAGGCGCGCGGTCGTATTCTGCGCTTCGATGGCTGGACAAAGGTAATGCCAGCGCTGCGTAAGGGCGATGAAGACCGCATTTTACCGGCGGTAGAAAAAGGCGATACGCTGACGCTTATCGAACTGACGCCAGCACAGCACTTTACTAAACCGCCTGCACGTTTCAGTGAAGCCTCGCTGGTTAAAGAGCTTGAAAAGCGTGGCATTGGTCGTCCATCAACGTATGCGTCGATCATTTCTACGATTCAGGATCGCGGTTATGTTCGCGTGGAAAACCGTCGTTTCTACGCAGAAAAAATGGGTGAAATCGTCACCGATCGTCTGGAAGAAAACTTCCGTGAACTGATGAACTACGATTTTACCGCGCAGATGGAAGACAGCCTCGATCAGGTCGCGAATCACGAAGCCGAATGGAAGGGCGTGCTCGACAACTTCTTCACTGATTTTACTCAGCAACTGGATAAAGCCGAGAAAGATCCTGAAGAGGGCGGTATGCGTCCGAACCAGATGGTGCTGACCAGCATTGATTGTCCGACCTGCGGACGCAAGATGGGGATTCGTACCGCCAGTACCGGCGTTTTCCTTGGTTGTTCCGGTTACGCGCTTTCCCCGAAAGAGCGTTGCAAAACTACCATTAATCTGGTGCCGGAAAACGAAGTACTGAACGTGCTGGAAGGCGACGATGCGGAAACGAATGCTCTGCGCGCCAAACGTCGCTGCCAGAAATGCGGCACGGCGATGGACAGCTACCTTATCGATCCTAAGCGCAAGCTGCATGTATGTGGTAATAACCCTACCTGCGATGGCTATGAGATTGAAGAGGGCGAATTCCGCATCAAGGGTTATGACGGTCCTATCGTTGAGTGTGAGAAATGTGGCTCTGAGATGCACCTGAAAATGGGGCGTTTTGGCAAGTACATGGCGTGTACCAACGACGAGTGCAAAAATACCCGTAAGATCCTGCGCAACGGTGAAGTCGCTCCGCCGAAAGAAGATCCGGTTCCGTTGCCGGAACTGCCGTGTGAAAAATCTGACGCGTATTTCGTGTTACGTGATGGTGCTGCAGGTATCTTCCTCGCGGCAAATACGTTCCCGAAATCACGTGAGACCCGTGCGCCGCTGGTGGAAGAGTTGTACCGTTTCCGCGATCGTCTACCGGAAAAACTGCGCTATTTGGCAGATGCACCGCAGACAGATCCGGACGGCAACAAGTCCATGGTTCGCTTCAGCCGTAAAACCAAGCAGCAGTACGTCGCCGCTGAGAAAGATGGTAAGGCGACCGGCTGGTCCGCGTTCTTCGTTGACGGTAAATGGGTAGAAGGGAAGAAATAACAGTATTTTGGCTGAATTTCTCCTTAAAGGGTCGCATAAGCGGCCCTTTTTGTTTAGGCCCTATTATTTTTTATCATGCCTATACAGATCACATAGAAATGATATAGTGGTTATAGTTAACAGACTTTTTATTATTAAATCGTATTAGCAGCGCTTAGCAGCTTGCTTTGAAACGATGATTTGATGGCGCAAATCGGGATGGCTTAATATGAAATTACAGCAGCTTCGCTACATTGTTGAGGTGGTGAACCACAACCTTAATGTCTCCTCAACGGCG
This sequence comes from Citrobacter meridianamericanus, assembly GCF_041320245.1. Taxonomy (NCBI): domain Bacteria; kingdom Pseudomonadati; phylum Pseudomonadota; class Gammaproteobacteria; order Enterobacterales; family Enterobacteriaceae; genus Citrobacter; species Citrobacter meridianamericanus. The sequence continues at coordinate 2,488,697 of NZ_CP101036.1, forward strand.
GAAGGGCTTTATACCTCCCAGCCCGGTATCAGTAAGCAAGTTCGTATGCTGGAAGATGAACTGGGTATCCAGATTTTTGCTCGTAGCGGTAAGCACCTGACGCAGGTTACGCCAGCGGGGCAAGAAGTCATTCGTATTGCGCGAGAAGTTCTGTCGAAGGTGGATGCCATTAAGTCCGTTGCGGGCGAACATACCTGGCCGGACAAAGGCTCGTTATATATCGCCACCACGCACACCCAGGCGCGTTACGCTTTACCGAACGTGATTAAAGGTTTTATCGAGCGCTATCCTCGCGTCTCATTACATATGCATCAGGGATCGCCGACGCAAATCGCCGAAGCCGTCTCGAAAGGAAATGCAGATTTTGCTATTGCGACGGAAGCTCTGCATCTGTACGACGATCTGGTGATGCTACCTTGCTACCACTGGAATCGTTCGATCGTCGTCACACCTGAGCATCCGTTGGCGGGCAAATCCTCGGTATCCATTGAGGAACTGGCGCAGTATCCGCTGGTGACTTACACGTTTGGGTTTACAGGACGCTCGGAGCTGGATACCGCGTTTAACCGTGCGGGTCTGGAGCCGCGTATTGTCTTTACCGCGACTGATGCCGATGTTATTAAGACCTATGTCCGCCTGGGGCTCGGCGTCGGTGTGATTGCCAGTATGGCAGTAGATCCCGTCTCAGACCCAGACCTTGTGCGCGTGGATGCGCACGATATCTTTAGCCATAGCACCACTAAAATTGGTTTTCGTCGCAGCACATTTTTACGCAGTTATATGTATGATTTTATTCAACGTTTCGCGCCGCATCTGACCCGCGATGTGGTGGATACGGCGGTGGCGCTGCGTTCCAACGATGATATTGAAGCCATGTTTAAAGATATTAAATTGCCTGAGAAATAATAACTGCTGTTACCCCGTCGGTATCCTTAAGCGTAAAGCGATACCGACGGGATACTCTGAATTTATTCATTATTTCCGCTCCCTATATTAACCATAGTTTATTTATGGAAAATATTTCCTAAAGTAGTTTCAAATTACTCAGCGTGCCAAAAATACCTGTCAAATATTTATAACCGATCAAACAATTGATTTATTTATCAGGTCGAGTACTAAAATTAACTGGCTTTTTTTTACCTTTTTTATTAGGATTCCTCTTATCTAATGATTAATTGTACCGATTGTTTGGTGCCTAAATGATAAGTGATTTCGATAGTATGAGGTTAGCGATGCCTTCAGGAAACCAGCCGGCACGCCGGGATCCCGCGATGAAACGTAAAGCCTGGTTCGCTGTGTTTCTTGGCTCTACCGTGTTTTGGATTATTGTCGCGCTCGTGGCGTGGAACGTGTGGGGGTAGGTCATGTCCGCAGCGGAACAGCATTCTATCGTGACGCCATCTCCTGATGACCATGAGCAGGAGAGCCATCGCGGCGCAGAGAATAAACCGAATATTCCTGCGTCCTGGGAACTCACTCCTGAACAACGGGCGTTTATCGACCTGTTTACGGAAGATGATGAACAGGAACAATAATTGATATCTGTTTTATAACTATTATTATTTTGTCGTTTGTATATCTAATAATTTATTCCTAAAACATGCGTGAGCCACGCTAATCAGCGTATTATCGATTGGTCATTACCTGCTACACAATCACCGTATTAACTTTCATCGTTTAAACTCTTCTTCTCGCCATTTACTTCACTTGCCACTTTAGATTGTTTCCGCTTTTTATCAATTTGAGTTGTTATCAAAGCGTTACATTTTGTTTGTGTTATCTTTAATACTAACCCTGAGGAAAATCAGGGGATCCAACCCTGTCATTTAAGGAGGAGCTATGTCGTCGACCCTACGAGAAGCCAGTAAGGACACATTGCAGGTTAAAGATAAAACCTACCGCTACTACAGTCTGCCGCTGGCCGCGAAATCACTGGGTGATATCACCCGTCTCCCCAAATCGCTAAAAGTTTTGCTGGAAAACCTGCTGCGCTGGCAGGACGAAAATTCAGTTACTGAAGACGATATTCATGCGCTTGCGCATTGGCTGAAAACTGCCCATGCGGATCGCGAAATTGCCTATCGACCTGCTCGCGTTCTGATGCAGGATTTTACCGGCGTGCCGGCAGTGGTCGATCTGGCCGCCATGCGCGAAGCGGTGAAACGTCTGGGCGGGGATACGGCAAAAGTGAATCCGCTTTCGCCAGTGGACCTTGTTATTGACCACTCGGTAACGGTGGATCGTTTTGGTGATGACGACGCTTTCGAAGAAAACGTTCGTCTGGAAATGGAACGAAACCATGAGCGTTATGTGTTCCTGAAATGGGGACAACAGGCATTTAGTCGCTTCAGCGTTGTGCCACCGGGGACGGGGATTTGCCACCAGGTTAACCTTGAATACCTCGGTAAAGCCGTCTGGAGCGAATTACAGGACGGTGAATGGGTGGCTTACCCCGATACGCTGGTCGGTACTGACTCCCATACGACAATGATTAATGGTCTCGGTGTGCTGGGCTGGGGGGTGGGAGGCATTGAAGCGGAAGCGGCAATGCTGGGTCAACCTGTCTCAATGCTTATCCCGGATGTTGTGGGCTTCAAGCTGGTGGGCAAACTGCGGGAAGGCATCACCGCGACCGACCTGGTTCTGACCGTCACCCAGATGCTGCGTAAGCACGGCGTGGTCGGAAAATTTGTTGAGTTTTACGGTGATGGTCTGGACACCTTACCGCTGGCCGATCGAGCGACCATTGCGAACATGTCACCCGAATACGGTGCAACCTGCGGCTTCTTCCCGATCGATGACATCACCCTTGAATATATGCGTCTGAGTGGACGCAGTGAGGAGCAGGTTGATCTGGTCAGTGCCTATGCTAAAGCGCAGGGCATGTGGCGAAACCCTGGCGATGAACCCGTATTTACCAGCTCGCTGGAACTGGATATGGGCAGTGTAGAAGCAAGCCTTGCCGGACCGAAGCGTCCGCAGGATCGTGTTGCGCTGGCGGATGTACCGAAAGCATTTTCGGCGAGTAATGAACTTGAGGTAAATAGCTCGCTGAAAGACCGTCAGCCGGTGGAGTACACCATGAGCGGTCAGCAGTATAAACTGCCTGATGGCGCAGTGGTGATAGCGGCAATCACCTCCTGTACGAACACCTCTAACCCCAGTGTATTGATGGCGGCGGGGCTACTGGCGAAAAAAGCAGTGACGCTTGGTCTGAAACGTCAGCCGTGGGTGAAAGCCTCGCTGGCACCAGGATCAAAGGTGGTTTCTGACTATCTGGCACAGGCCGGATTTACACCGTACCTTGATGAGCTGGGATTTAACCTTGTGGGTTATGGTTGCACCACCTGCATTGGTAACTCAGGGCCGTTACCCGACCCTATTGAGACAGCCATCAAAAAAGGCGATCTTACCGTTGGGGCGGTGCTTTCCGGCAACCGTAACTTTGAAGGCCGTATTCATCCGCTCGTGAAGACCAACTGGTTGGCGTCTCCGCCACTGGTGGTGGCCTACGCCCTGGCGGGGAATATGAACATCAATCTGACGAAAGATCCGCTGGGTCATGACCGAAAAGGTGACCCCGTGTATCTGAAAGATATCTGGCCGACTGCCCAGGAAATCGCCCGTGCCGTTGAGCAGGTCTCTACCGCCATGTTCCATAAAGAATATGCTGAAGTTTTTGAGGGCACACCGGAATGGAAAGCTATTGATGTTGATAGAGCTGATACCTATGGCTGGCAGTCCGATTCAACTTACATTCGCTTGTCGCCGTTCTTTGATGGTATGCAGGCTACGCCGGATCCGGTTCAGGACATCCATGGCGCACGTATTCTGGCTATGCTCGGCGATTCCGTCACCACCGACCATATTTCACCAGCCGGTAGTATTAAGCCGGACAGCCCGGCGGGTCGCTATCTGCAAAGCCACGGCGTTGAGCGTAAAGATTTTAACTCCTACGGTTCACGACGTGGGAACCATGAAGTGATGATGCGCGGTACGTTTGCTAATATTCGCATTCGCAATGAGATGGTTCCCGGTGTAGAAGGCGGCATGACGCGTCATTTACCTGGAACAGAGGTGGTGGCTATCTATGATGCGGCGATGCAATATCAGCAGGAGAACATTCCGCTGGCGGTCATTGCCGGTAAAGAGTACGGCTCCGGCTCCAGTCGCGACTGGGCGGCGAAAGGCCCGCGCTTGCTGGGGGTCCGCGTGGTTATCGCTGAGTCTTTTGAGCGAATTCACCGTTCTAACCTGATTGGCATGGGGATATTGCCGCTGGAATTTACGCAGGGCGTCACGCGTAAGACGCTGGGATTAACCGGTGAGGAAGCGATTGATATCACGGAGCTACAAAATATTAAACCAGGCGCGGCAGTTCCAGTGAATATAGTACGCGCAGATGGGCGCAAAGAGGTGATTCAGTGCCGCTGTCGTATTGATACCGCGACAGAGCTAACGTATTACCAGAACGATGGTATTTTGCACTATGTGATTCGTAACATGTTAAATTAAAAGATAAAAAGCCTGCGAGAGCAGGCTTTTTTACAGGCGGTGACAACGCTTACTTGCCCAGCAAATGTCCCATCTTGGCGGCTTTAGTGTCCAGATAATGTTCATTGTTTGGGTTACGGCCTACAATTAGCGGTACGCGTTCAACGATATTGATTCCCGCTTCGGTCAGAATCTCCACTTTCTTCGGGTTATTGGTCAGTAAACGTACTTCGTCCACACCCAGCAGTTTGAACATATCTGCACACAGCGTGAAATCGCGCTCGTCTGCTGCAAATCCCAACTGATGATTCGCTTCAACGGTATCATAACCTTGGTCCTGCAACGCGTAAGCGCGAATTTTGTTGAGCAGGCCAATGTTGCGCCCTTCCTGACGGTGATAAAGCAGAATACCACGCCCTTCTTCAGCAATGTGGGTGAGTGCTGCTTCAAGCTGGAAACCACAATCGCAACGCAGACTAAACAACGCATCGCCGGTCAGACATTCGGAGTGGACGCGAGCCAGGACAGGCGTTTGGCCTGTAATATCGCCAAAAACCAGGGCGACATGATCGTGTCCGGTTGCCAGTTCTTCAAATCCCACCATCAGGAAATCACCCCAGGGGGTTGGCAGTTTGGCTTCTGCCACACGTTTAAGCTGCATGTAATTCTCCAGATTATGCTGGCACTCGTCGTGCCGTCGCCTGTCGGCTTCTGTTCTGTATTGCACTATTTTGCCATAAGGCAGCGACGTTCACCTAATCGTGGCAACGGATTCATTTTTGGAATGGCACAAAATTGTCAATTTTCCCAGCATACGTATTTTTCAGTTATGATTGTGAGACTTATCGACAAAAGGAGAGGCAATGCTTTCAATTGCAAAGCGTACGGCAGTTGGCGCCGGACTGCTACTGATCATGCCGGTTACCGTATGGGTATCAGGCTGGAACTGGCAGCCGGGACACAATGTCTGGTGGTTAAAAACCCTGTACTGGATAACAGAAACGGTGACGCAGCCGTGGGGAATTATCACTCACGTTGCGCTCTGTGTATGGTTTCTCTGGTGCCTGCGTTTTCGTCTTAAAGCCGCGATAATGCTGTTTGCTATCCTGGCGGCGGCAATTTTAGTGGGGCAGGGCGTGAAGTCCTGGGTAAAAGACAGAGTGCAAGAGCCAAGACCCTTTGTTGTGTGGCTGGAAAAAACGCACCATATTCCGGTTGATGAGTTCTACACTTTAAATCGTAAAGATCGCGGGCACTTAGTTAAAGAACAATTGGCTGAACAACAGGATATTCCAACGTTTTTACGCAAGCACTGGCAGAAAGAAACGGGCTTTGCCTTTCCGTCCGGGCATACGATGTTTGCCGCCAGTTGGGCTTTACTGGCCGTAGGACTGTTATGGCCGCGCAAACGTACGCTGACGATTGTGTTTTTGCTTATCTGGGCGACGGGTGTTATGGGTAGCCGTTTGCTGTTGGGCATGCACTGGCCGCGTGATTTGGTCGTTGCAACGCTGATTTCGTGGCTGCTGGTGACGCTGGCAACATGGCTCGCGCAGCGAGTATGCGGACCATTAACGCCGCCTGTGCAGGAGGCAAAAGAAATCGCGCAACGTGAGCAAGAAAGCTAGCTATGATTGATTTTTCAAATTTTGCCCTTAAATCAGAATGCGGAAAGCGCTTTTCCATTTCGCACTCGTTGTGAAAATGGTAATTTAAAGGGCTCAACGCGGTAAGTTGTACACGATTTATTCGCTTAAACCACATAACGGGAAGTAATGTGAAATATTTACTCATTTTCTTACTGGTGTTGGCGATTTTTGTTATCTCGGTGACATTAGGTGCGCAAAACGATCAACAGGTTACGTTTAATTACCTGTTGGCTCAGGGTGAGTATCGTATCTCTACGCTGCTTGCTGTATTGTTTGCCGCAGGTTTTGCCATTGGTTGGTTAATTTGCGGCCTGTTCTGGCTGAAGGTTCGTGTATCTCTTGCACGCGCCGAACGTAAAATCAAACGACTGGAAAACCAGCTTGCGCCTGCGACCGACGTTGCGGTATCTGCCGATTCGTCGGTTGTGAAGGAATAATTATTTATGTTGGAGTTGTTGTTTCTGCTTTTACCTGTAGCCGCTGCCTATGGGTGGTATATGGGTCGCAGAAGTGCGCAACAAACCCGGCAGGATGAAGCTAACCGTCTCTCCCGCGACTATGTCGCTGGGGTTAACTTCCTTCTGAGCAACCAACAAGATAAAGCGGTGGATTTGTTCCTCGATATGCTAAAAGAGGATACAGGCACCGTTGAGGCTCATCTCACCCTCGGAAACCTGTTCCGCTCTCGCGGTGAAGTCGATCGTGCAATCCGCATCCATCAAACGCTGATGGAAAGTGCCTCACTGACCTACGAGCAGCGTTTGCTGGCCGTACAGCAGTTGGGGCGCGACTACATGGCCGCGGGTCTGTACGACCGAGCTGAAGACATGTTCAATCAGCTTACCGATGAAACAGACTTTCGCGTTGGCGCATTGCAGCAACTACTGCAAATTTATCAGGCAACCAGCGAATGGCAAAAAGCCATTGATGTGGCGGAACGTCTGGTGAAGCTTGGTAAAGATAAGCAGCGCATTGAGATAGCGCATTTTTACTGCGAACTGGCCTTACAGCAAATGGGTAACGACGATATGGATCGTGCCATGACGTTGTTGAAAAAAGGGGCCGCGGCAGACAAAAACAGTGCACGGGTATCCATCATGATGGGCCGCGTGTATATGGTGAAAGGCGATTACGCCAAGGCGGTTGAAAGCCTGCAGCGGGTGATTTCCCAGGATAAAGAGCTGGTCAGCGAAACGCTGGAAATGCTACAAAGCTGCTACCAGCATCTGGGGAAAAACGATGAGTGGGCAGAGTTCTTACGTCGGGCCGTTGAGGAGAATACTGGCGCCGCTGCTGAGCTAATGTTGGCCGATATCCTTGAAGCACGTGAAGGGACTGATACCGCACAGGTTTACATCACGCGTCAGCTTCAACGCCATCCTACAATGCGCGTGTTCCACAAGCTGATGGATTATCATCTCAACGAAGCAGAAGAAGGGCGTGCCAAAGAGAGCCTGATGGTTTTGCGTGATATGGTTGGGGAGCAGGTGCGCAGCAAACCACGCTACCGCTGTCAGAAATGCGGATTTACTGCATATACGCTGTACTGGCACTGCCCGTCTTGCCGTTCATGGTCAACCATTAAGCCTATTCGCGGACTTGATGGGCTGTAGTTTTTAAAAAAACCTCACTTTAGTTACAACATACTAATTGAGGTATGATCGATCCATCCTCAACCTCCGCTGCCTATTCGCCTGGCAGAAATGTAATCGCGCCTGTTAATTTTCTATTACCGCAGGTAGAATGCACGCCGTTTACCCATTTTGCGCCACTGCCGGCGCCCATCTTCAAGAAGGTCTGGTCATGACGTTTACTGCTTCATCTTCTTCTCGTGCTGTTACTGATTCTCCTGTCGTTGTCGCTCTCGATTATGCTAATCGTGATAAAGCATTAGCTTTTGTCGACAGAATTGATCCTCGTGATTGCCGTTTGAAAGTGGGCAAAGAGATGTTCACGCTTTTTGGACCTCAGCTGGTCCGCGATCTTCAGCAGCGTGGTTTTGACGTCTTTCTTGATTTGAAATTCCATGATATTCCCAATACCACCGCCCATGCGGTTGCAGCTGCGGCCGATCTTGGTGTGTGGATGGTTAACGTTCATGCCTCTGGTGGGGCGCGTATGATGACTGCAGCCCGTGAAGCTTTAGCGCCGTTTGGTAAGGATGCGCCGCTGCTAATTGCGGTGACGGTTCTGACCAGTATGGAAGCCAGCGATCTTGCCGACCTTGGCGTGACGTTGTCACCTGCCGAGCATGCTGAAAGACTGGCTCGTCTCACTCAAAACTGTGGCCTGGATGGGGTCGTATGCTCAGCGCAAGAAGCGGTGCGATTCAAGCAGGCCTTTGGTCAGGCATTTAAGCTGGTGACGCCGGGAATTCGTCCTGAAGGTAGCGAGGCGGGCGATCAGCGCCGTATTATGACGCCAGAACAGGCGCAGTTAGCCGGTGTGGATTACATGGTGATTGGTCGTCCGGTCACGCAGTCGGTCGACCCAGCTCAGACGCTGAAGACGATCAATGCCTCCCTGAAACGAGGTGTATAAATGAATGATTCAAACTCTCGCCTGGTCTACTCAACCGATTCCGGGCGTATTGATGAACCGAAAACGGCGCCTGAGCGTCCAAAAGGCGATGGCATTGTGCGTATCCAACGTCAGACCAGTGGGCGCAAAGGCAAGGGGGTGTGTTTGATCACCGGTGTTGATCAAGATGATGCCGAACTGGCCAAATTAGCGGCGGAACTGAAGAAAAAGTGTGGTTGCGGCGGAGCAGTAAAGGATGGCGTGATTGAGATACAGGGTGATAAACGCGACCTGATTAAATCGCTGCTGGAAGCCAAAGGAATGAAAGTTAAGCTGGCAGGCGGTTAATAAAAAAAGCCACGGTATTGATCCGTGGCTTTTTAAGAATAACGATTTTAATCGTAATGACCTGAAAAAAGTAAACGTATTATTATACCGAGCCAGTCAACCGTAGATTATTTACCCACCTGGTGGCCAATAATACCACCTACTGCAGCACCACCCAGCGTACCAAGCGTGCTACCGTCAGTCAGGACTGCACCACCTATTGCACCTGCACCAGCACCGATTGCGGTGTTACGATCGCGTTTGGACCAGTTAGAGCAGGCGCTCAGCGACATTGCCAGAGTAATCGCCAGAATGGCAGCGGTCATTTTTTTGCTCGTTACTAACATAATACTTTCTCCTGAATTATTGATTCACGGAATCCTGTGTTCTTTAAGAATAGCGCTAAATTAAGACTATCGAAGATATTTCCGTGAAACCGTTTAGCGAAGGCATACAAACACTATCCTGAAGTTGGATGTTCGTTCCTGTTATATCGCTAACATTAATTTTACGACTTTATCCTGTTAACGACAGGTAAAAAGTCTTAATTGGACTGTCAGATAACTCTCAGAGAGCAGATGATTTGCCTGTCAACAAACCATCTGCTGAAGATATTATGAGTGGGTATCAATGATATTGACGGTTAACCCTGAATGCTCGAGCTGCATTTGTACGCTGGCACTAAGTCCAGAGTCCGTCACTACGCGACTGAATCGCTCTAACGGACCCAGCGTGTAAGGGTGAATGGCTTCGAATTTTGAGCTGTCGGTAAGTACAATAACTTCTGCTCCTTTTTCCAGCACCGCGTTAACCACGTCAGAACGCATCATGTCGCGTCCGGTAAAACCGGTATCAGCTTGCCAGCCATCGATGCCGATAAAGGCCTTGCTGAAGTGTACCTGCTGGATAAACTGGCGTGTTAAGGGACCGACCATACTCTCGCTTTTTTTCTGATAAATGCCACCGAGAAGAATCACTTCGCAAGGCGTTTCTTTGAGCAAATGAGCAATGTAGCTGCTCACAGTAATGATGGTGACATCTTTTTGCTCTGCCAACGTTCTGGCCAGAAGGGCATTGCTGCTGCCGTTCTCAATAAATACGGATTCACCAGGGCTGACCAGCGATGCGGCGAATTCAGCCAGTTCACGCTTCAGGGTGAAATTGGTCATCATGCGCGTTTCAACGTCATCGCTGTTCAGTGAAACAGCAAAACCATGCGCTCGGCGTAAATAACTCTGTTTTTCCAGCGTGTTCAGATCCTGTCGAATCGTCACTTCTGAAACTCCGGTGATTTTTGCCAGATCGGCGACGCTCATCTGACCTTTATCTGTCACCATCTGCAAAATAGATTGTTGTCGGGAATTCATAGTATTAATTTTATTGCGATATCGTATAGGAATTTAAACGGAAACTGCATTACCTGCAGTTCGCTGATAGCAGCGACATCAAAAGAACAATGTCATCAGATCTCCCACGGAGCCTTATGCTTTTTCGCCAAAGATTCGGCATCTTCTTTGATCGTGTTTAACAGCTCAGTCTTAAGAATTTCAAGATTGTGGATGGCTGAGTGGTAATCACCTGCAACGAGGATATCCAGCACGGTATCAATACGTTCGGCCAGACGCTGAGCGTCGATATCAGACATGGTTGTCATCCTAATGGCAATAGAGTTTGAATTTCATGATGCAGAATTTCATGGCAAAAGAGAAGGGAAAAATAGTATTAAGCAGAACGATTGAAGAATATTATATATTCTGTGATTACATGCAGATAGGTTCCTCATCTCATATCCACTTATGATTATTCACTACGTGTAACCTCTCTGCATTAGCGCATTTTTTTATTCAGATGTCGTCGATACCAACGCTCAAATGCGGCGGCCGGCATTGGTTTGGCGAATAAAAAACCCTGACGCTCATTGACGCCATTTTTGGTCAGAAACGCATCCTCTTTCGCGCTTTCCACACCTTCAGCAATCACCTGTAGGTTGAGCGCCTGTGCGACCGCAACAATGGCCCGTACCAGCGATTGTGAAATCGATTGTTTGTGTACATCTCTGACAAAGGTTTGATCCAGTTTTATTGCATCAAGCGGGAAGCGAGCCAGTTGGGACAGCGACGAATAACCGGTACCAAAATCATCTAAATGGATTTGCGCACCTAACTGGCTAAACTGCTGAATCACGGACAGCGCCAGTTGCTCATTTTCAATCAAACTGCTTTCTGTTAACTCAACATCGATAGGGCAATACTCAAAATCAAGTTCGTGAAGTACTTGCTTAAGCGCGGTAAAAAGCGTCTGGTCGGCGAGCTGTCTGGCAGAAACGTTTACCGCCACACGTAGGTTTATGCCCTTGGCGCGCCATTTCGCGACCTGGCGCACAACATCGAGAATAACCCAACGACCCAGCGGGACGATAAGCCCCGATTCTTCGGCATAGGAGATAAATTCCAGCGGTGGAATGAGGCCGCGTTCCGGAGATTGCCAGCGAACCAGAGCCTCAAGGCTACGTACTTCGCCGCGCCAGGTTATCTTTGGCTGATAGTGGATAACCAGTTGATCGTTTTCCAGTGCCTTACGCAGATTGGTATCCAGCCACAGATATTCAAATACCCGCTGATTCATTTCCGGGGAGAAGACACAAAACTGCCCGCGACCGCCTTCTTTCGCAGTGTACATGGCAGTATCCGCGTTACGAATAACGCTCTCGCAGTCCTGACCATGCTGTGGTGCGAGGGAAATACCAATAGAGCATCCGGTATAGATTTCAATCAGGCCGATGCGAAAGGGTTGACGCAGGCGTGTCAGAATACGCGACGCGGTGGCTTCCAGTGAACCCTGGGATGTTTCGGTGGCAAGGACAATGAACTCATCACCGCCAAATCGTGCCAGTAACTGGTTTTCGCCAAGGCAACTGAGGATTGCCAGCGATACGCTTTGCAATAGCTGATCGCCAAACATATGCCCGTAGGCATCGTTTACCTTTTTGAAGTTATCCAGATCGAGGTACACAATCCCGACCTGCATTTCGCCCGCGTTCTCAATCGCATTGCTGATCAGATCATGAATAGCGTTGCGATTGGGTAATCCAGTGATCGAGTCAGTATTCGCCAACAACCGCAAACGCTCCTGGGCGCGGCGTTCTTCAGTGATATCGGTCCCGGAACAGATCAGAAATATTTCGTTCTTTCCGCTACCGTTATGCACAAATTTATTACGAAATAAAAACAGACGCTGTCCTTTACAGGTCTTCACCCAGCGTTCAACTTCATACGAGTTACCTTCGCGAAAAAAGACCTCGATATTGCGTCGTGACGCGGCCGCTTCACGTCGACTCATAAATAATGTGAATACACTTTGGCCAATGACTTCACGTTCTTTGAGTCCGGTATACTCTTCGCAGAGTCGATTAAACCGCTGAATGTTGCCCATGCGATCAAGAATGACAATGACTGAATTGGCTTCAGAAACCACCTGTTCGGCAAAAGAGAGGCCGTGAGCCAGATCACGGGCGACGGAAGGGGTGTCATCCCAGGCGGATGCGCTACCGGCCCATTCACGCTTATTGATTTTTCGGCCGACCAGATGCACGGGAATGTTGTCATCTTCAATTGGTAACGTCATTAATAAACTTGATGTAATTACCGTCATCTCGCGAATGCGATCGGCTTGTTCCGGGGATAATTCGATGGTCTGATCGGCCTCTGACGTTTCTTCGACAGAGAAATGCAGGATGTTGCAATCCTCTGACAAACGCCAGTAAGGGTTATTAGTGCCCACATAGCTATACAACGTAATCAGCTCCCGGACGTCTTTCATGATGTGTACTATCCCGTTTAAAGCGCATAGAGCCTCAAAAGTATGGGTAGCCATGATTCATTCAGGGTGATTATGGCTGAACGTATTGTTTTTTTTATATATTTATGTGTAATCCAGAATCCGTAAAAAGCAAAGCCAACGGAACTGAAAATAGTAAAAAAATTAAAATTAGCCGAATGAAAGAAGTGTAGTGCGTGGTGGAAATTTGGGCGAAAAAAAGAAAACGACCTTTCACACAATGAGAAAGGTCGATGGTTTGATGTGTGTTATACCGCTGGGCGCGCAATAACGCTGCGGGTTTCCATCCGTACTTCAGCGATAGTTACGTCAATCACATCCGTGACTTTGTAAACAACTTCACCTTTAATTTGCACGGTGCCGCTTTCCTGGCTGCATACCAGTTCGTCACGAACGGCGTGCAGGAACGGGGCTGGAATAAATGCAACAGCGCCATTATCAACTAAGCGCACGCGCATGCCACCGCGGCTGACGTCAATGATCTCAGCCGCAAAGCGGGTGTCGGTACCGGCTTTGTCACTCAGGAAACGGGCGTATAACCAGTCTCCCACATCACGCTCAGCCATTCGGTTCAGGCGACGACGTTCCGCCATTTGCACGGTGGTATCATCCTGAGGGCGGGCGATGGATTCGCCTTTGATGACGGCCTTGAGCAGACGGTGGTTGATCATGTCGCCATACTTACGAATCGGAGAGGTCCAGGTGGCGTAAGCCTCCAGACCCAGTCCAAAGTGCGGACCTGGCTCGATACTTATTTCAGCGTAAGACTGGAAGCGGCGAATGCGGCTGTCGAGGAAACCGGAAGGCTGAGCATCAAGTTCGCGACGCAGTTTGCAGAAACCTTCCAGCGTCAGAACTTCCTCAGCATCCACGTGCATACCATGGGTTTTCAGCAGCGCAGCCAGCGCGTCGGCGTTCGCAGGATCGAATCCCATATGGACGTTATAAATCCCGAAGCCCAACTTGTCGCGAAGTACTCGGGCGGCGCAAATGTTTGCCGCAATCATGGACTCTTCCACAATACGGTTAGCGATGCGGCGCGGCTCAGCGACGATGTCCAGCACTTCGCCTTTTTCACCCAGAACGAAACGATAATCCGGGCGATCTTTAAATACCAGTGCATGGTTATGACGCCATTCACCGCGGCTGAGGCAAATACGATGCAGCAGGCGAATTTGCTCAGCAATCGCCTCATTTTCAGGCTGCCAGTTACCCGCGCCTTCCAGCCAGTCGGAGACGTTGTCGTAGACCAGCTTCGCTTTCGATTCAATCATTGCGGCGAAGAAGGTGATGTTGTCTTCAATCGCGCCATTTTCGGCGATGGTCATACGACAGGCCAGAACCGGACGCACTTCATTTGCACGCAGAGAACACAAATCGTCAGACAGTTCACGCGGCAGCATTGGGATATTGAACCCTGGCAGATAGTTAGTAAACGCGCGAACTTTTGCCGTTTTGTCCAGCTTGCTGTCTTCAGCAATCCATGCTGTAGGGTCAGCAATGGCGACGGTTAACTGCAGTTTGCCGTCGGCCAGTTCTTCAGCATATAGCGCATCATCCATATCTTCGGTGCTGGCACTGTCGATGGTAACAAAGTTGAGGGCGGTTAAGTCCTGGCGTACCAAACCCTCATCCAGCATCTCAGTTGCCACACCGTCCGGTGCTTCTTTTTCAAGATTATGACGTGCCAGCGTCACCCACCACGGAACAAAGTGGTCATCAGCAAACGTGATAAATTGGGTTAGCTCGGCATAGAAGGTGCGATCGCCTTTCAGCGGGTGGCGGCGCATTTCAGCGACGGCCCAGTCACCTTCTTTAAATTCATGCTCAACACCGCGGGCGGCACGGCAAGGGATAGCATCTTTCAGTAACGGATGATCCGGCACGATGGCGAGACGGTCATTTTTGCCCTGAACTTTACCCACGAAGCGCGTCAGGGAGGGCTCAATCAGTTCTTCCGGCTCGGCAGATTCACGATCTTTTTCGGTATGGATAACGGCAACAATGCGGTCGCCATGCATCACTTTTTTCATCTGCGGCGGCGGAATGAAATAGCTTTTTTGTGCATCGACTTCGAGGAAGCCAAAGCCTTTTTCCGTGGCTTTTACCACCCCTTCAGCACGTGGCGTCTGGGAATGCAGTTGCTGTTTAAGCTGCGCTAGCAGCGGGTTGTCCTGAAGCATAATTGTCTATTTTCGTGGCTAAAAGAGCGGCTGACAGTTTTACGCGATTCTATCAGTTGCGGCAAGCGCTCTTTCAGTAAGTGGATCGGTTAACAAGTCTCGCCCAGCGCGATTTTCAAGCGATTCAACCATCCGCACAATCCGCTCCAGGTGAGCAGGTTAATAGCCTGCTCCGAAGAGAGCCCCTGATCGAACAAAGGCGTTAACAATGCGGCGCTAAAGCGGTCGGGCGCTCGTGTCAACCATTGTACCGCTTGCAGGGTGGCGCGCTCAACCGGATGTCGTTGTTCCCAACGCTGTAATTCACGTTCATCCAGGCGAAGCAGGGCGATAACGTCGACTAATTCATTTGCTGTATGCGCCTGCTCGTTAAAGCAGGCCACGCTGCCGTTAATTCGTGACGTCATCAGCGCCGCCAGTGAAAATGCCTGTACTGATACAGCGCTGCGCCGGGCACTGGAAATCAACGTCGTGAGTAAATCCAAAATGACCGGTGCATGTATCAGTAATGGCACCAAGGCTTGCAGCTCATCCGGATACGCTCTGGCAGTGTTCTCATCATGGGGGAGGTATTTTTCGATCGGGAATGGTGCAGCATGCCAGGTTGTGTTTGTGGCGCTGAAGGATGAAGCCTGAGCGAACTGCTGTATATCCAGCCCTGGTATTCGCCGTAGAGGATGACCAGACCAGGCCTGAAACAGGGCCACGGTTCGGGCCTGAAAACCGACGAAGCCGATGATTTGATTCATCAGAATATTATCGCTGGTGGTCAGTCCGACCGCCTCCAGATGCTGACGGTCGCGTTCGCCTATCACGGCAGGAGAGCTGGCAAGTTGGCGAGCATATTGGGTGATTTGCGCCAGTCGATGGTTACTTTCCCGCGAGGAGTCCGGACCAGGAAGCGGTGTTAAACGCGCGGCATAGTGATTACATAATCGCTGGACGCCATACACCTGAGCGACGGTCAGGGCTGTACTCATCCGTTCATAGGCGCTGAACGTATGCATCTGATTCAGGTTTTCATGAGCCGGGAAGAGCGTCAGGGCAAGTTTACGGGCAGGGGTTAACCAGGATTCAAAGGGCGAAAGAGCGTCATCAGGTAATGCCAGATCCAGTAAAAAGCTGTCGTCGACATGAGCGGCTTCCGGCACCAGCGGCAGAACTTTTTGCGGATACGTGCTGGATTGCGTCTCATGATACCAGTGGCTTTTACCTTCAATTCGGCGTTGTTCCATGGGCGTTCCTTGGTCTAAAAGTGGCGACCCGGACTCGTCGTCATACTACTACGCCGGATCGTTTGCGCTGCAATATCCTGACGTAAGCGGATGAGGGGATAAAAGATTGTTACGTGATAATAAATATCAGAAAGGCATATGTGGTGGCTGACAGAGGAGAGTCATGGGCGGCACAAAACCGCCCATCGAGATCTTAGGCTTATTTAAGTTCCAGCTCGTTCATTGCGGCGATACTGAAGCCACCGTCAACGTGAACTACTTCACCAGAGATACCGGCAGCGAGATCGGAGCACAGAAATGCTGCGGAGTTGCCCACATCTTCAATGGTAACGGTGCGGCGAATCGGCGTAACCGCTTCACAGTGCGCCAGCATTTTACGAAAATCTTTAATGCCAGAAGCGGCGAGTGTACGGATTGGACCTGCGGAAATGGCGTTCACTCGCACGCCTTCAGGCCCCATCGCGTTGGCCATATAACGCACGTTCGCTTCCAGAGAGGCTTTCGCCAGACCCATCACGTTGTAGTTGGGGATGGCACGCTCTGCGCCCAGATAGGATAGGGTCAGCAGCGCAGAACCCGGATTCAGCATGGAACGGCAGGCTTTTGCCATCGCCACAAAGCTGTAAGCGCTGATGTCATGAGCAATTTTAAAACCCTCTCGGGTGACTGCATTCACATAGTCGCCATCCAGTTGGTCAGCAGGCGCGAAGCCAATGGAATGAACGAAACCGTCGAATTTAGGCCAGGCTTTGCTCAGCTCAGCAAACATTGCGTCAATACTGGCGTCTTCCGCCACATCACACTGCAGTGTGATACTGGAACCCAGTTGAGCTGCAAATTCTTCCACGCGGCCTTTCAGTTTGTCGTTCTGCCAGGTGAAAGCGAGTTCTGCGCCTTCGCGATGCATTGCCTGGGCGATTCCCCAGGCAATGGACAATTTGCTGGCAAGACCTGTTATCAGAATGCGCTTACCGGAAAGAAAACCCATAGTTTAATCCTTATGGCGATTGTTTATCTTTTATTAATCAATAAGTCATCATTGGAATTGCGTGAACGTCCTGCATTGGTCTGAAGTTATCTCCACCCCTGCCTCTTATTGAATGGTAATCAGTCCTGAGTGACCTTCCGCTCTCCAATACAGGCGTGGAGTATACCACTCTGGCCGGGGTCTGCCTCATCCAACCCACGATCCAACGGAGTAGTTGAGAAAGAATAAAATGCATCGATACACAGGTATTAAAAGACAATCTGTCTTCACTAGCTTATGATTTAGCTTATGGCAATACTGGAACATTCTTAAAATACATAAACGTATAATATTCAGTAAGTTATTGTATATTGCTTTTATCGATCAATATTGATTCATTGATCGATATTATTGATTGATTGTGATTAAAAGTGCATTATCAGGAAGTTATGATCAATTGGAGTGGTCTTATGCACTATCATTTCATCGCGGAACCGATGAGAGACACCACTGATACGTTACTGGGTGTAGAGATGAGCGCCCGGTTTGTTTCAGATACGGTTCTGCCGTTATATCCAGAGCTCATCATTTCAGCGTGGAATAGCGAACAAAAGCGTAATTTCATGCTCGAGCAAATTCGATTAATTGCTGAAAAGCGTGATTGGTTTGAGAACCACAACCTTTTCTGTACCCTAAACCTCATTGAAGAAATGGCGCTGCTGGCGATTGGCGACCCGATCATCAAATCAGCACTACGTGCAATGCCTTTTATTGCACTCGAACTTTCAGAACGTTTCCTGACGAATACCCTGTGCCTGAATGATCTGCTGATTAATTCGCTTTGCGATGGCCCAAACGCCTTATGGCTGGGCGATCTTGGATCCGGCAGCGTTGGAGCCAGTCCACTGGTTTGCAGCCAGTTTGACGTTGTGAAACTGGATCGTGGGTTTTTCCTGGAACAGGTTGAAAAACCGATGTTCCCGGTGTTGATTAAAAACATCCGTGAATACTGCAACCGTATTGCGGTAGAGGGTGTGGAAACAGCACGTCTTATCGACGAGGCAGGCGCTGCGGGCGTATGGGTGATGCAGGGAACCCTTTTCCCTTCGGTTGCGTTTACTGACGTTGATACACTGCTCTTACCCAGTCTTTACCACTGATTGCAAATTGGCCCTCCGGTTGAGGAGGGCTGCAATTTTGCTAGCGATCTTTTCGCCAGGCATCAGCGGTAAGCGCTTCGCCGAAATGACCGGCAATCAGGCGGCGGGTAAGTTCGTGCAGCGGGGAGGCCAGAACATCCGCTGTACTGCCGCGTTCAACCACTTCGCCCTGGTGCATGACCAATACCTGATCGCTGATATGTTTCATCATGCCGATGTGTTGGGTTACATAGATATACGATATTCCCTGTTTTTCCTGTAATTCCAGCATCAGGTTGATGAGCTGTGAACGCATCGACATGTCCAGAGAGGCCAGGGCTTCGTCAGCGATAATGACTTTTGGACGCAAAATGAGCGCACGAGCAAGGCCCAGACGCTGTTTTTGCCCTGGGGCTAGCATATGCGGGTAGTAGCTTACGTGATCGGGCAGTAGCCCAACCATGCGCATGGTTTCAACGATCTGCTTACGGCGCTGTTCAGGTTCAAGGTCGGTATTCAGACGTAGCGGGAAATCGAGGATTTGCGAGATACGCTGCCGTGGATTGAGCGACGTTGACGGATCCTGGAAAATCATACGGATACGCTGGCTGCGGAATGAATAATCGCCATATTTTAACGGGTGATCGTCAATCAGTAGCTCACCACTGGTGGGCTCAATCATACCTGCCAGCATCTTTGCCAGCGTGGACTTGCCGGAACCATTTTCACCAATGATGGCAAGCGTCTGGCGCTCGCGTAGAGTGAAGCTTAGTGGCTTAACGGCCTCAACAGTCTGGCGGCGGAATAAGCCCGTCCGGTAGCGAAAAGTTTTGCTCAGATTACGCACTTCGAGCAGGGTTTCTACCATCTCACTCTCTCTCCATATTCAGCGGGAAATGACAGGCGTAGAGATGATTCTTTGCTCCGGTCAGTCTTGGGGTTTCAATGCATTCGCGCTGAGCATAAGGGCAGCGTGGGCCCAGACGACAACCGATGGGTAATTGTTCTAACAATGGAATGGCTCCTGGCATGGTATTCAGGCGGCTTTTATGCGGCATTGCGCTACCAAAATCAGGAATGGCGCGAATTAGCGCCTGGGTATAAGGATGGTGCGGAATGGTGACCAGATCTTTACTGGGCGCTGTTTCCACCGTTTGTCCGCAGTACATCACGTTGATTTTGTCTGCCCACTGGCTGAGCATTTGCAGGTCATGGCTTATCAACAAAATGGTAGTATTGCTGTTTTGGTTTAGCCGCGTCAGCAGGCGGAAAATTTGCGCCTGGGTGGTGGGTTCCATCGCATTCGTCGGCTCATCGGCAATCAGCAAGCGCGGCTGATTAGCCAATGCGATTGCGATCATCACTTTCTGGCATTCGCCGTCGGTAAGCTCATATGGGAAGCTGCGCATAGCATCTTTATGATCTTTTATTCCGACGCGGTGCAGGAGCTCAATTGCGCGGCGTTTGCGCCAGCCGATGCGCTGCCACCAGCGGCCTTTGTAAGTCCATGCCGGAATATTTTGCATTAGCTGTCGTCCGATCCGCTCGGACGGATCGAGACACGACTGCGGTTCCTGAAAGATCATGGAAACGTTGTGGCCAACCAGCTTGCGTCGTTCACGGGCGGAAAGACGCAGCAGATCGATATCATCAAAGCGCATGCGGTCTGCGGTTACGCGCCAGTTATCTTTAGCAACGCCACAAATGGCTTTGGCGATCAGACTTTTGCCGGATCCAGACTCGCCGACCAGGCCGCGAATTTCACCTTCATTGAGGGTCATGCTGACGCGGTCAACCGCCTTCACCCAGTCGTCGCCGGTCCTGAATTCAATGGTCAGGTTGCGGATATCCAGTAATGGCATTATTCCACCCCCGCAATAATTGCGCGGCGTACGCCGTCACCCAGAAGGTTAACCAGCAGCACGCTTATCATAATCGCCGCGCCTGGCAGCATGACTGTCCACGGTGCGACATAAATCAACTCCAGCGCGTCGCCAAGCATGGCGCCCCATTCTGGTGATGGCAACTGCGCGCCAAGGTCGAGAAAACCCAGCGCGGCGATGTCCAGAATCGCCATCGACAGCGCACGGGTGATTTCAGTAATAAGCCCGGCGGTAATGTTGGGCAGAACGGCAAACCACAGGATATTGAGCGTAGTTGCGCCGTCCAGACGCGCGGCAATAACGTACTCTTTTTCCAGCTCGTCATGCACCATGCTGTAGACGGAGCGGACCATGCGCGGCAGTAATGCCAACCAGACGGCAAACATTGCATGCGTCAGATGCGGCCCGGCAAAGGCCACCACGATGATCGCCAGCAGCAGCGAAGGGATCGAGAGCAAGGTGTCCAGAATATGGTTTAGCACCGCTGAGCGCAAACCGTGCGTCGCACCGGCAACCACGCCCAGCAGCAGACCACACAGCGTGGCGGCGAGGGTGACGACAAACGCGCCACCAACGGTCGGGGCTGCTCCGCTGAGCAGGCGGCTTAGTACGTCACGCCCCAGATCGTCAGTTCCGAGGAAAAATGAGACTTCACCATAGCGCGACCATGAAGGCGGTAAAAGCTGATAACCGAGAAACTGCTGGTCGATGCCATAAGGCGCAAACCAACCACCAAAAATACACAGAATCGCCAATCCCGCGCAGCCATACAGGCCGATCATCGCCGACGCATCGCCGTAGAAATTGCGCCAGGCGGTGCGCAGCGTACCCGGCGGGCGCTTTTCGCTGTAGACGCTATCGTAAGGCATACCATTCCTTATGTTTCAGAGGGTTAGCCATAGCACCCAAAATATCAGAGATGACGTTGACGATGATAACCAGTGAACCAATCACCATGACGCCCGCTGAAATCGCTGCGTAATCCTGCTGGCGAATCGCGTTAATCAGCCAACGGCCAAGGCCTGGCCAACTAAAGACCATCTCGGTGATCATCGCCAGCGTCAGCATGGTCGAAAACTGTAATCCCAGGCGTGGGATCACCGGCGGAAGGGCATTGTGCAACACGTGGCGACGTAAAATCGTGAACCGCGACAGACCGCGCGTGGCAGCCGCTTTAACGTAGTTTTGATCAAAGACCTCAATGGTGCTGATACGCATCAGGCGAATCACTTCCGTGGTAGGGGCGACGGAAAGCGTTAACACCGGAAGCACCATGTGACGGATTGCGCTGATCAGCATTTCATCACGCCAGGGAGAGGTGGAGATCCACGCATCGATGATGGCAAATCCGGTAACGGGTTTCACTTCGTAGAGCAGATCAAACCGCCCTGAAACGGGAAGCCAGCCCAGGGTCAGTGAGAAGAGCAACGTCAGTAACAATGCCAGCCAAAAAACTGGAATGGAAAATCCCATCAACGCTAATGCACTGATACAACGGTCCTGCCATTTGTTGCGCGTGATACCAGCCAGCATGCCAACGGGGATGCCGACCATTAGCGCAAAACCAAAGGCCAGAATGCACAATTCCATCGTCGCCGGGAACACCTCCTTCAACTGTTCCGAGATCAACTGGCCGTTAATACTGGACACTCCAAAATCCCAGTGAATGAGGCCATTGAACCAGAATACCCAGGCATTCCACAGCGATGCGCCCTGTAACGGCGCATGAGGTGTGAAGTAGCTCAGGCTGAATCCAATAAAGGTCAGAAAGAACAAGGTGACCAGCAGCAACAAAAATCGACGCAGGGTGAAGATAATCATGGTTTTTTCACCTCATCCTTCTTTTCCCTGGAAACCCCGGCAAAAGAGGCATTGCCGAACGGGCTGAGCACCAGCCCTTTGATATCGTAGCGGTAAGCCTGTAGACGCAGTGAAGAGGCCAGCGGCAGGATCGGTAGTTCTTTCGCAAGAATATTTTGCGCTTCGTCATAGGCATCGATTCGCGATGATAGCTGCTGTGAAGAGAGGGCTTTGCGCAGAATGCGGTCAAACTCCGGATTACACCAGTGGGCGAAGTTGGTCTGCGAGTTGATGGCGGCGCAACTTAGCAACGGTCGGAAAAAACTGTCAGGATCGTTACTGTCCGTCGCCCAACCGGATAACGTCAGATCATGGTTCATATCCATTAATCGCGCCTCCTGAAAACGACCTTCTACCGGAATAATCTTCACTTTCACACCTACCTGAGCCATGTCTGCCTGAATCAGCTCGGCGGTTTTCAGTGGACTTGGGTTCCAGGCCTGAGAGCTGGTGGGAACCCAAAGCTCTAACGTCAGGTTCTCCAGCCCCAGCGCTTTTAACTGTTCGCGCGATTTTGCCGGGTTGTACTCTGTAATTTTAGCCTCGTTGTCATAAGCCCACGAGGCGCGAGGCAAAATAGATGCTGCAGTTTCTGCCGTTCCATAGTAGATGGACTGCATCAACCGTTGGTTGTTAATGGCCAGCGCCAGCGCATGCCGCACATCAGGGTTATTCAACGGCGGTTTATTGGTGTTGAATGCCAGATAGGCAATGTTCATGCCTGGGCGCAGCGTCAGGCGCAGGCGTGGGTCATCACGCAAAATGCTGAGCTGGCTGGCGGCAGGCCAGGCCAGAACGTCGCATTCTCCGGTCAGAAGTTTCGATAGACGTCCGGTGCCGCCGGAGCCAAGGTCCACAACCACCTGCGGCATCAGCGGAGTAC
Organism: Citrobacter meridianamericanus; assembly: GCF_041320245.1. Taxonomy (NCBI): domain Bacteria; kingdom Pseudomonadati; phylum Pseudomonadota; class Gammaproteobacteria; order Enterobacterales; family Enterobacteriaceae; genus Citrobacter; species Citrobacter meridianamericanus. The sequence goes on from NZ_CP101036.1 coordinate 2,511,674, forward strand.
CACGCCAGAATTTTTCATGGCGTTGCAGTCGAATATATTGCCCAGCGCGATTCTCAGAAAGCAGGTATGGGCCCGTGCCGACAGGTTGTCTGTCAAGCAGTTCCTGGCGATCCTGTTTTGCCAGCTTAGCCGCATATTCTGCCGACATCACGGAGGCATAATGTGTGGCGAGATGCCATAAGAAGGAGGCATCAGGTTGTGTTAAGCGGAATTCGACGGTGTTGTTGTCCAGTTTGCGTACGCTTTGGACGTTATCGGCAAACTGTAGACTGTCAAAATAGGGGAAACTGCTACCGTTCACATTGTGCCACGGATGCTGGCGATCAAAGATTCGCTCGAAGGTAAATACCACGTCGTCCGCATTCAGTTTGCGGGTGGGGGTAAACCATGCGGTCTTCTGAAACTGTACGTCGCGACGCAGATGGAAGCGGTAAGTTGCGCCGTTATCCAGTACCTCCCAGCTTTCAGCCAGTTCAGGCACGAGTCGATATGTGTACGGGTCGACATCAAGCAGTCGGTCATACAATTGAGCCGCCAGCGTGTCGACGATCAGGCCGCTGCTCGCTTTTTGTGGATTGAAGGTATTGACCTGTCCGCTGACGCAATAGACGAAGCCGCTGTCACGAATATCAGCTTGCGAGGCCTGCTCAGGCGCAGCAACAGCCTGACCACTCAAAAATCCAGCCATCACGATCAGAGATGATAAAACCAGGCGCATAATTTTAAAGGGTTATTTTAAAAGAGGCTATCTTACTAATACTTAATGACATTTGCCATTACCGTTTGTGTTTGGGGACGTCAGGGGTGATAACCGCGAATTCAACCTCGCAACATGGTCAAAATTCATACCCATTATCCACTTTGAATATACTCTATTAACTATCTTAGCATTTTCATGACCCATCTGACTCGCTTAAACGTGGGATTCGCTGGCAGACAGAAAAATGTTAGGGGAGAGAGGGGGAGAAATGACCATGACGGGCAGAAGAGAGCATTAGCAAAACCGTGAGAATAATGAAAATCTACCGGGAAGAGTGGCTTCTTTCCCGGTTATTGCGTTACTTCTGGAGTTTATTTACTCGTATTACTGGTGGTTGCATTTTCGCGTCGAGACTACCGTTAATACTGATCATTTGATCGGGTTTAACCGTTCGACCATCGAAAACCGCGAGTGGAATTAAAGTATGGATACTGCCGGTTTTATCACGAAAGATAAATTTGTCTCCGCCTTGATCCTCGATGAGATTACCTCGCAGAGAAATGGTCGCACCATCATGCATAGTTTTGGCCTGTTCGACAGTCATGATTCTTGCATCTTCAGTCCCACGATAACCTTCATCCAGAGCGTGGGGTGGCGGTGGAGCAGTATCCTTTTTCAACCCGCCGATATCATCAGCAAGCGCTGGCGACAATAAAAAACAACACAATAATGGCGCTATGGATAATTTCATACGTTCTCCATTTTGAGAGGGTTGAGATATTAATTATGGTTGCTATTTATTAATAAAGCGAACTGGATAAGTCTCAAATGATTACGTGCAAATTAAATCTAACGCTGATAGGTGCGCTGAGATTAAAATGGTGATTTTTATATAAAGCTATGATTTATATCTATTTATTATTTTTGATATTAAACCTGATTAATCTCATTGTGTACATTGAAGTCGTGATTCGGCTATAAATGCAGCGGTGTGTGGGAGCGAGAATTAATATTATGAGGAATTAGGTTCAGGTGAGTAATATAGGTCATGTCACTCATTTTGGTCTACGCTTATTAGTCTTTGTGATAATTAATGAGAGGTAATTGAATGACTAACTTAAATAAGGAAAAAAAGACCATCAATAAAACTAATTCTGCGCGTTTTCCGACGCCGCCTTTTCCACGGCAGCAACAATCCTTTCCTGGGCTGGCGGGGAAAATGCAACCGCGTCCCGACCATGGAGAAGACAGCTATCAGGGAAGCGGTCGCTTGAATGGGCGCAAGGTATTAATTACCGGTGGGGATTCGGGAATTGGTCGTGCTGTTGCTATTGCCTATGCTCGTGAAGGTGCTGATGTTGCGATCAACTATTTACCTGAAGAAGAAGACGATGCGCGTGAAGTAGTCGACCTGATAAAAAAAGCAGGCAGAAATGTTTTGGCTATCCCCGGAGATATCCGTGATGAAACTTTTTGCGGCAATCTGGTAAAACAGGCGGTAAAAGGACTGGGAGGGTTGGATATCCTCGTCAATAATGCGGGGCGTCAGCAATTTTGCGAGTCAATTGAGGAACTCACCACAGAAGATTTTGATGCAACATTCAAGACCAATGTCTACGCTATGTTTTGGATAACCAAAGCGGCTATACCCCATTTTTCACCAGACAGCGTGATAATTAATACCTCCTCGGTACAGGCTTATGAGCCGAGTGAAATCCTGCTTGATTATGCTCAGACCAAGGCAGCGATCGTGGCATTTACTAAATCGCTGGCGAAACAACTGGCCCCGAAAGGGATACGGGTAAATGCTGTAGCGCCGGGACCATACTGGACTGTGCTGCAGTGCTGTGGTGGTCAACCCCAGGAAAAAGTGGAGAAATTTGGTGCAAATGCGCCGCTGGGTCGCCCTGGTCAACCGGTGGAGATTGCGCCGCTTTATGTCACTTTGGCCGCTGAAGAGAACAGCTATACATCCGGCCAGGTCTGGTGCTCTGATGGGGGGACAGGAACTCTTTGACGCTCATGCGCTCTGCGTTTAAAGTCACTTTTAAGGTGAGTGCGGACACCCTCGTATAAGGGCGGGAGCGGTACTTACCGCTCCCTGAATGTTAACCAATCACAGCGATACCAAGCCGCTCCATCAGCAACGCGGCCTGGTAGCTGTCCAATTTGACACCTTGTAAATCGACGCCCCGAATATCTAAATTACCCAGTTCGGAATTGGTCAAATCACAATGCGTAAAATTTGCAGTCCGCCAGTCGAACGACGAAAACTCGCCGCCGGAGAGATCTGAACCACTGAAGGTCGCACCCAGCACCTGAGTTCCCATCCATCGGTTTTCCCACAATTCGCACTTTTCAAGCACGGCCTTCGAAAAGTTGGCGTAGCTTAGATTGGTATTAGTGATATATGCGCTGCAAAACCAGGTGCGCGTGGTGATCATATTCATAAAGCTTGCACTGCGAAAATCTGCACCCTGTGCGCGGCAGTGACGAATTTCAATGCCCAGCGCACTGGCGTTGCGAAAATCCGCCATTGATAAATCACAGCTTTTAAAAATGGCATCTTTCAGCATTGCGCGACTGAAATTGCACCCTTTCTGGTTTTCTCGATCATAGAACTGACAGCCGATAAATTCAGTACCGCTAAGGTCGACGCCCGAAAAATCACAGTTTAAAAAAGTGCTATTTTCAACTTTTTCACCGGTGAAGCGGTTTCTGTCAATTTTTTCGCTAATTAATGACAACGTCATAATCTGGTGCCTGTCTTTTTATACAGTGGAATGGCATGTTAAGCTGTTTTAACGTTATGCGTCAAACCATCCAATATCACGTAGAAAAAAGTAGATTAAATCTGGTGTTTCTTCAGCAAAGCGCGTAGCTGATGATAAGTCAAACCTAATAATTCAGCGGCTTTTTTCTGATTAAATTTTGCCTGCTGTAAGCTGGTCTGTAACAAGTCTTTTTCCTGCAGCCGCTGGAACTCACGCAGATCCAGCGGTAATGCAACAGATGCCGGTGTTGTTTCCGCTACCTGCGGCTGCGAAACGTGACGGCAGAAGGGGTCAATGATTATCTCATCCAATGGGAAATCGCTGGTACCGTGCCGGTATACGGAGCGCTCAACAACGTTTTTCAGTTCACGAATATTGCCCGGCCAGCGGTAGTGGAGGAGGGTTTCTCTGGCCTCAGCGCTAAACCCAGGAAACAGGGGTAACCCGATCTCGCGGCACATCTGAATAGCGAAATGCTCGGCCATTAACATGATGTCGCTTTGACGCTCGCGTAACGGGGGCAGTTGCACCACGTCAAAGGCCAGACGATCCAGCAGATCTGCGCGGAAAGTGCCTTCGCTGACCATACGTGGCAGGTCTTCATTGGTCGCACAAACAAGGCGAACGTTAACCTGCAAGGGCTGGCTGCCGCCGACACGCTCCAGCTCGCCATATTCAATTACGCGCAGCAGTTTTTCCTGCACCAGCATTGGTGCGGTCGCCAGTTCATCAAGAAACAGCGTACCGCCATCAGCACGTTCGAAACGCCCTGGATGGCGTTTTTGCGCCCCGGTAAAAGCCCCTGCTTCGTGACCAAACAGTTCGGAATCCAGCAAGTTCTCGTTGAGGGCCGCGCAGTTAAGCGAGATAAACGGGCCTTGCCAACGGGTGGAGAGATAGTGCAGGCGGTTGGCGATAAGCTCTTTCCCAGTACCTCGCTCACCAATAACCAGTACAGGTTTATCCAGCGGTGCCAGATGAGAAACCTGCTCCAGTACTTCAATAAAGCTGTTTGCTTCGCCCAGTAGATTGTCTTTGTATCCTGCCATGATGAAATTCACCATTTGTTAGTGTTATTCACCAATTTACCCTAATTATCTCGTCAGGTAAAATTAGATATAATTATTAAAATCAATATCTTAAAAAGTTGGCACGCCAAGTGCAATACGTAAACAGCCAGGGCATCGCCCGATATCAGAACAGTAAGTGAGGATTACATTATGGGTATTTTTTCTCGTTTTGCCGACATCGTGAACGCCAACATTAATGCGTTGCTGGAAAAGGCTGAAGATCCGCAGAAGCTGGTGCGGTTAATGATCCAGGAAATGGAAGATACCTTGGTTGAGGTGCGGTCAAACTCCGCCCGCGCACTGGCAGAAAAGAAACAATTATCTCGCCGTATCGAACAGGCGAGTGCACAACAGGCAGAGTGGCAGGAAAAAGCCGAGCTGGCGCTGCGCAAAGAGAAAGAAGATTTGGCGCGTTCTGCGTTAATCGAAAAGCAGAAACTGACCGACCTGATTGCTTCTCTCGAGCATGAGGTGACGCTGGTTGACGATACGCTGACGCGTATGAAAAAAGAGATCGGTGAGCTGGAAAATAAACTCAGTGAAACCCGGGCTCGTCAGCAGGCGTTAATGCTGCGCCATCAGGCGGCGAGTTCTTCCCGCGATGTTCGTCGTCAACTGGACAGCGGCAAGCTGGATGAAGCGATGGCGCGCTTTGAATCTTTCGAGCGACGTATCGATCATATGGAGGCTGAGGCTGAAAGTCATAACTTCGGCAAACAGAAGTCTCTGGATCAGCAATTTGCTGACCTGAAAGCAGATGATGAAATCAGCGAGCAGCTGGCGCAACTTAAAGCCAAAATGCAGCAAGACAAGCAATAATAACATCTGGCGGCGCCCGAACGCGCCGCCGCTCATCACCTGTAAGGAGTACTCATGAGCGCGCTATTTCTGGCTATCCCGTTAACCATCTTTGTGTTGTTTGTTTTACCGATTTGGCTCTGGCTGCATTACAGCAACCGTTCCAGTCGTGGCGAACTGTCGCAAAGTGAACAGCAACGTCTGGTCGAACTCAACGATGACGCACTGCGGATGCGCGAGCGCATTCAGGCGCTGGAAGACATCCTTGATGCTGAACATCCAAACTGGAGGGACCGCTAATGGGAGGCGTTAACCTGAACAAAAAACTGTGGCGTATTCCGCAGCGGGGCATGGTGAAGGGGGTTTGTGCTGGGATTGCGCATTATCTCGATGTGCCTGTGAAGCTGGTACGGATCCTGGTGGTGTTGTCAGTCTTTTTTGGTCTGGCTTTTTTTACCTTCGTCGCCTACATCGTGCTGACGTTTGTGTTGGACCCGATGCCGGACAATGTGGTTTCCGGCGAGCAGCAGCCTTCAAGCGGTGAACTATTGGACGCTGTCGATCGTGAGCTGGCCGCAAGTGAAAAGCGTTTGCGTGAAATGGAGCGTTATGTGACGTCTGATACCTTTTCATTACGCAGCCGCTTCCGCCAACTGTGAGGTTAGAAATGAACAATCGCTGGCAACGTGCCGGGCAAAGGGTTAAGCCGGGCTTCAAAATAGCAGGTAAGCTGGGGCTTCTGACTGCGCTGCGCTACGGCCCGGCGGGGGTAGCAGGGTGGGCGGTGAAATCCGTCGCCCGACGCCCGCTAAAAATGCTGCTGGCGCTGATTCTGGAGCCGGTATTGAGTCGGGCTGCGGCAAAATTGTCGAAACGCTATTCAGGTAATCAAACCTGATATCTGAATCAGCAAAAGCAAGCAACAACTAATCAACATCCCCTCAGTTAATTTGCGGCAGCTCACAAATACGATTTTTTGGCTGCCAAATTTCTTTTATACCCCCCTCAGGAGTACCTCGGCTGATTGACAGCTTATTTTCGTCAGAGTAGTCTCTTGATTCATGGGACCGCTACCACGGAAATCAAAAGTGAATCAAAAGATCCAAAAATGCCTGACTGAAGTTTATGGTGATGCATTGACTTCATGTCACTATCAAGCGCTGGTTGCACGTTTAGAAAAATCACAGAAATTAATTAAAAAAAAGCGTAAAACGCATTGGGACGAGGGTGATGTTGTTCTTATTACCTATGCCGATCAATTCCACGGGGCTGATCAGAAACCGCTGCCGACGTTTAATCAGTTTTATAATAAATGGCTTAAGTCGACATTTTCTCATGTGCATTTGTTGCCATTCTATCCGTGGTCTTCGGACGATGGCTTTTCGGTGATTAATTATCATCAGGTTGCTGAAGAGACCGGTGACTGGAATGATATTAAGCAACTGGATGAATCCAGTCGACTGATGTTTGATTTTGTTTGTAACCATATGTCAGCCAAAAGTGAATGGTTTAATAACTATTTGCAACAGCTTGACGGTTATGAGGATTTCTTTATTGCAATGGATCCTGAAATGGACCTGAGCAACGTAACGCGTCCACGCGCATTACCGTTACTGACACCTTTTACGCTGAAAGATAATACCGTGCGCCATTTATGGACGACGTTCAGCGACGACCAGATCGATCTCAACTATGCCAATCCGTTGGTGTTATTGGCGATGGTCGATGTGCTGCTGAGTTATCTTGAGCAGGGCGCGGATTATGTCCGCCTGGATGCGGTTGGTTTTATGTGGAAAGAGCCGGGGACGACCTGTATTCATCTGGATAAAACGCATCAGCTTATTAAACTGTTCCGCGCGATTGCAGAAGTTGCTGCACCGGGTACGGCGATCATTACTGAAACGAACGTTCCGCATAAGGATAACGTGTCTTACTACGGTAACGGTCATGATGAGGCGCACATGGTGTACCAATTCTCGCTGCCTCCGCTGGTGCTGCATGCGGTACAACGCCAGGATACGACAACTTTATGTCAGTGGGCACAATCACTGGAACTCCCCTCCAGGGAGACGACCTGGTTTAATTTCCTTGCATCACATGATGGTATTGGTCTCAACCCATTACGGGGTCTGTTACCTGAAGATGAAATCACGCAACTGGTGACAAAATTACAGCAGGAAGGCGCGCTGGTTAACTGGAAAAATAATCCTGATGGTAGCCGCAGTCCGTATGAAATTAACGTGACATATCTGGATGCGCTAACGCCTGGTAATTGCAGTGATGCCGAACGGTTCTCCCGATTTATTCTCGCACATGCCATTTTGCTGAGTTTTCCGGGCATACCTGCGGTTTATATTCAAAGCATTCTTGGATCACGAAATGACTATGAAGGGGTGGAAATATTAGGGTACAACCGTGCGATTAATCGTAAAAAATATTCGGTAAGACAAATAGAAGCAGAGTTGAAAGATGAAACCAGTTTGCGCCATGCTGTTTATCATGAATTATCCAGATTAATCGTCATTCGTCGTAATAATAAAGCCTTTCATCCTGATAGTGATTTTCAAATTAGTAGTGTTACATCGGCAGTAATGCTAATTAAACGTACGGCAGATACAGGCGAAAAAATTACCGGGGTATTTAATGTCAGCGATCATACTCAAACCATTAGTATTGATATTGAAAATGGATTTGATTTGATTAGCGATAAAGCTATTTCGGGTAAGGAATTAACGTTGCACGCCTGGCAGGTCATGTGGGTTAAGTAATAAAAAGGAACATTTCATGTTTAAAGCTAAAATTGTGCTGATTTCAGCACTGGTTTCCTGCGCCCTGGTTTCCGGGTGCAAGGATGATAAAAAGTCCTCTGTCGCGATTGAATTTATGCACTCCTCTGTAGAGCAGGAGCGTCAGGCGGTTATTGCGAAACTGATTGAGCGTTTTGAAAAAGAGAACCCGGGCATCAGTGTCAAACAGGTTCCAGTGGAAGAAGATGCTTACAACACCAAAGTCATTACCCTGGCGCGCAGCGGTTCATTGCCTGAAGTGATTGAAACCAGCCATGACTACGCGAAAGTTATGGATAAAGAATCCCTTATCGATCGTAAAGCGGTGGCGCAAGTCATCAACGGCGTAGGTGAAGATGCTTTTTATGATGGCGTTCTGCGTATAGTGCGCACTGAAGACGGAACTGCATGGACCGGAGTTCCGGTCAGCGCCTGGATTGGCGGGATCTGGTATCGCAAAGATGTGCTGGCTAAAGCCGGACTTCAGGAACCCAAAGACTGGCAGCAACTACTGGAAGCGGCGCAGAAGCTCAATAATCCTGGCAGTAAGAAATACGGTATTGCGCTGCCTACGGCGGAAAGCGTTTTGACCGAACAGTCATTCTCCCAGTTCGCGCTTTCTAACCAGGCCAACGTTTTTGATGGGCAGGGAAAGATAACGCTCGACACGCCTGAGATGACCCAGGCGCTGCAGTATTACCGCCAACTTGCCATGAACACTATGCCGGGCTCTAACGACATCATGGAAGTTAAAGACGCTTTCATGAACGGCACGGCGCCGATGGCGATTTACTCTACCTATATCCTTCCGGCGGTGATTAAAGAGGGCGATCCTAAAAATGTCGGCTTTATGGTCCCGACAGAAAAAACTTCCGCTGTTTACGGCATGTTGACGTCGCTAACCATTACCGCGGGCCAAAAATCTGAAGAAACAGAAGCAGCAGAGAAATTTGTCATCTTTATGGAACAGGCCGACAACATTGCGGACTGGGTCATGATGTCGCCAGGGGCCGCGCTGCCGGTCAACAAAGCGGTGGTGAATACCCCGACATGGAAAGATAACACTGTCATCAAAGCGCTGGGTGAATTACCCGATCAACTGATTGCCGAACTGCCAAATATTCAGGTCTTTGGCGCCGTGGGTGATAAGAACTTTACCCGCATGGGCGACGTAACCGGCTCGGGTGTCGTGAGTACCATGGTGCACAACGTGACGGTAGGAAAAGCTGACCTTTCATCGACTATCAAGGCAAGCCAGACAAAACTGGATGACCTTATTGAACAGCGCTAATGGGGAAATGGAAAGCCGTGATGAATAAGTTCTTTTCAGGCCGATCCGATATGCCATTCGCCATGCTGCTGCTGGCCCCTGGCTTGCTGTTGCTGGGCGGTTTAGTGGCGTGGCCGATGATATCTAACATCGAAATCAGCTTTATGCGTCTGCCGCTGAATCCGCAAATCGAGTCAACGTTTGTCGGCCTGAGCAACTATATCCGTATCTTATCCGATCCTGGATTCTGGCATTCACTGTGGATGACGGTCTGGTATACCGCGCTGGTCGTGGCAGGGAGCACGATACTGGGACTGGGCGTGGCGATGTTCTTTAACCGTGAGTTTCGTCTGCGGAAAACGGCGCGCTCACTGGTCATCCTCTCTTACGTAACGCCATCAATATCGCTGGTGTTTGCCTGGAAATACATGTTCAACAACGGCTACGGCATTGTGAACTACCTCGGCGTGGATCTGTTGCATCTTTACGATCAGGCGCCGCTGTGGTTCGACAATCCCGGTAGCAGCTTTGCGCTGGTCGTACTGTTCGCTATCTGGCGCTATTTTCCGTATGCCTTTATTTCGTTTCTGGCGATTTTGCAGACTATCGATAAATCGTTATATGAGGCAGCGGAAATGGATGGCGCGAACGCCTGGCAACGGTTTCGTATCGTCACGTTACCAGCGATTATGCCCGTGCTGGCGACCGTGGTGACGCTGCGCACGATCTGGATGTTCTACATGTTCGCCGATGTTTATCTGCTGACCACGAAAGTCGATATTCTCGGGGTCTATCTCTATAAAACAGCGTTTGCATTTAATGACTTAGGTAAAGCGGCCGCGATCTCTGTTGTCCTATTCGTCATCATTTTCGCTGTTATCCTGCTGACCAGAAAACGGGTGAACCTCAATGGCAACAAATAAGCGCACGCTTGGCCGCATTGGCTTTTACTGTGGATTAATTGTCTTCCTGGGCATCACGTTATTTCCATTTTTTGTGATGCTGATGACTTCATTTAAAAGCGCAAAAGAGGCGATCTCGCTGCATCCAACGCTGTTACCGCAGCAATGGACGCTGGAACATTACATCGACATCTTCAACCCGATGATTTTCCCGTTTGTTGACTACTTCCGTAATAGCCTGGTGGTATCGGTGACTTCTTCTGTGGTGGCGGTGTTTCTCGGCGTGCTTGGCGCGTATGCGCTTTCCCGCCTGCGTTTTAAGGGACGGATGACCATCAATGCCAGCTTTTACACGGTGTACATGTTTTCAGGGATCCTGCTGGTAGTGCCGCTATTCAAAATCATTACGGCTCTTGGCATCTATGACACTGAAATGGCGCTAATTATCACTATGGTTACCCAGACGTTGCCGACAGCGGTATTCATGCTGAAAAGCTACTTCGACACCATTCCGGATGAGATAGAAGAGGCCGCGATGATGGATGGGTTGAACCGTCTGCAGATCATCTTTCGTATTACCGTGCCGTTGGCAATGTCTGGTCTGGTTTCGGTCTTTGTGTACTGCTTTATGGTGGCGTGGAATGACTACCTGTTTGCTTCGATTTTCCTTTCCAGCGCCAGCAATTTTACCTTACCGGTCGGTCTGAACGCGCTGTTCAGTACACCTGACTATATCTGGGGACGCATGATGGCTGCATCGTTAGTCACTGCATTGCCGGTGGTCATTATGTATGCGCTTTCCGAACGTTTTATTAAAAGTGGTTTGACCGCTGGCGGCGTGAAAGGTTAAGCGGCCAGTTTAATTAAGGAGTTGTAAATGAAGAAGTTAGTTGCCACAGAACCGCGCGTTGCAGCGCTGGTGGAATATGAAGACAGAGCGGTATCCGCCAATGAAGTTAAAGTTCGCGTTAAATTTGGCGCGCCGAAACATGGCACGGAAGTGGTCGATTTTCGCGCAGCCAGCCCGTTTATTGACGAAGATTTTAACGGTGAATGGCAAATGTTTATGCCGCGTCCGGAAGGGGCACCGCGCGGGATCGAATTCGGTAAATTCCAGCTTGGCAATATGGTGGTGGGCGATGTTATTGAGTGTGGCAGCGATGTGACCGAATACGCCGTTGGCGATTCAGTTTGCGGCTACGGTCCGCTGTCGGAAACAGTCATCATCAACGCGGTGAATAACTATAAGCTGCGTAAAATGCCGCAGGGCAGCTCGTGGAAAAACGCCGTCTGCTATGACCCGGCCCAGTTCGCCATGAGCGGTGTGCGCGACGCCAATGTGCGCGTTGGTGACTTTGTGGTCATCGTGGGCTTAGGGGCAATTGGTCAAATAGCCGTGCAACTGGCCAAAAAAGCGGGCGCATCGGTAGTGATCGGCGTTGATCCTATTGAACATCGCTGCGATATCGCGCGTCGTCATGGCGCGGACTTCTGCCTGAACCCGATCGGTACCGACGTAGGTAAAGAGATTAAAACGCTGACCGGCAAGCAAGGCGCGGATGTGATCATCGAAACCAGCGGCTATGCGGATGCGTTGCAGTCGGCGTTACGCGGTCTGGCCTATGGCGGCACCATTTCTTATGTCGCTTTTGCCAAGCCTTTTGCAGAAGGCTTCAACCTTGGCCGTGAAGCGCACTTTAACAACGCCAAAATTGTCTTCTCCCGCGCCTGCAGTGAACCGAATCCAGATTATCCGCGCTGGAGCCGCAAGCGCATCGAGGAAACCTGTTGGGAACTGTTGATGAACGGTTACCTGAACTGTGAAGAACTGATCGACCCGGTTGTGACTTTTGCCAGCAGCCCGGAAAGCTATATGCAGTATGTCGATCGCCATCCGGAAAAGAGCATCAAAATGGGTGTGACGTTTTAATTAAGGAATGCAGAAAATGAAAATTGGAACACAGAATCAGGCTTTTTTTCCGGAAAATATTCTCGAGAAATTCCGTTACATCAAAGAGATGGGGTTTGACGGTTTTGAAATTGACGGCAAATTGCTGGTTAATAACCTTGCGGAAGTAAAAGCGGCGATCAAAGAAACGGGTCTTCCCGTCACCACAGCCTGTGGAGGTTATGACGGCTGGATTGGTGATTTTATCGAAGAGCGTCGCTTGAACGGTTTACAGCAGATCACTCACATTCTCGAAGCACTGGCCGAAGTCGGTGGGCAAGGCATTATTGTCCCGGCTGCATGGGGCATGTTTACCTTCCGCTTACCGCCGATGACCTCACCGCGTAGCCTTGCGGGCGATCGTAAAGCCGTCAGTGATTCATTGATTTACCTCGATAACGTTGCCGGGCGTACGGGGACGGTGGTGTATCTGGAGCCGCTCAACCGCTATCAGGATCATATGATCAACACTCTGGCGGATGCCCGTCGCTATATCGTGGAAAATAATCTGAAGCATGTGCAAATCATTGGTGATTTTTACCATATGAATATCGAAGAAGACGATATGGCACAGGCGCTACATGACAATCGCGATCTGCTGGGTCACGTCCATATTGCGGATAACCATCGTTATCAGCCGGGAAGCGGTACGCTGGATTTCACTGCACTGTTTGACCAGTTACGTGAAGATAATTATCAGGGTTACGTTGTGTACGAAGGGCGCGTACGAGCAGAGAATCTGCCGGAAGCGTATCGTCAGTCACTGGCCTGGCTGCGTACCTGCTAAGAGGATTTCCGTGAAAAGTGCACTGACAAGCTCTCCGCTTCGTGTCGCCATTATCGGCGCCGGGCAGGTGGCGGATAAAGTTCATGCTTCGTACTACTGCACCCGCAACGATCTGGAACTGGTGGCTGTCTGTGACAGCCGCCTGGCACAGGCGCGGCTGTTTGCAGAGAAATACGGGAATCCGCAGGTTTGGGACGATCCAGAGACGATGTTACGTGAAGCTAAGCCAGATATCGTCAGCATTTGCTCGCCTAATCGCTTTCATTATGAACATACCATGTTGGCATTGAACGCTGGATGCCATGTGATGTGCGAGAAACCTCCGGCAATGACGCCAGACGAGGCGTTGGAAATGTGTAAAACGGCGCGTCGGGTGGGAAAAGTACTGGCTTATGATTTTCATCATCGTTTTGCGCTGGATACGCAACTACTTCGTGAGCAGGTGATGGCCGGTATTCTGGGTGAAATCTATGTCACCAATGTCCGCGCTTTGCGCCGCTGCGGCGTGCCCGGCTGGGGAGTGTTCACCAATAAAGAACTGCAGGGCGGTGGACCGCTGATTGATCTCGGTATCCATATGTTGGATGCCGCCATGTATGTGCTGGGCTATCCGGCAGTAAAGCGAGTTAACGCGCACAGCTATCAACGCATTGGCACGCGTAAAAACAGTGGGCAGTTTGGGAAATGGGATCCCACTACATATACCGTGGAGGATTCTTTGTTCGGCACGATTGAATTTCATAACGGCGGTATCCTGCGCCTGGAAACCTCTTTCGCGCTGAATATTCCTGAACAATCGATTATGAACGTTAATTTCTGCGGCGATTTGGCGGGGGCGACGTTATTCCCGGCCCAGGTTTACACCGACCGTGATGGTACGCTTGACGTGCTGCTTGCGCGCGAGATGGCTGATGACAACCGTCATTATCGCAGCATGGAAGCCTTCGTTAACCATGTCCAGGGCGAGCCTGTCACTATTGCTGACGCAGAGCAGGGCGTCGTTATTCAACAACTGGTTGCCGCACTGTATCAATCGGCTGAAACAGGGACCTATGTAGACTTATGACGAAGCCAGTAAAGTTAACTGAACCAGTTTTTTGCCCACACAATCTGAATAAATATGCGTCACTTATGACGATCGGTAATGGCTATATGGGGATCCGCGCCAGCCACGAGGAAGCTTACACTTTACAGACTCGCGGTATGTACCTTGCAGGTCTTTATCACCGGGCAGGTAAAGGCGAAATTAATGAACTGGTTAATCTTCCGGATGTGGTGGGGGTAGAGATTTCACTCAATGGTGAGATTTTCTCGCTTACCAGCGGTGTTATCGAAAGCTGGCATCGTGAACTGGATTTTTCCTGCGGGGAAGTTCGCCGTGAGCTTATCTGGTGTGCATCTGATGGGGGGCGTTTTGCCATTGAGAGCCGGCGTTTTGCCTCGGCCCAGAAACTGCCATTGTTGGCGATGGAAATCGTCATTACGCCTCTGGATGCCGATGCCTGCATTGGTATCTCGACCGGTATTGATGCCACGATCACCAATCATGGTCGCCAGCATCTGGATGAAACGCAGGTCCGGGTCTTTGGACAGCATCTTATGCAAGGGATTTACACCACCCAGGATAATCGTAATGACATCGCTATCACCACATATTGCGATGTAGATGGCGCAGCGCAGCGTTGCTTCACTGCGAAAGAACGTCACTTATTACAACACAACACCGTGCAGGCGCAAGCCGGGCAGCGCGTCACGCTGACGAAAATGAGTTGGGTTGACTGGACGAGCGAACGCAACCTGTCGCTTGAGACCTGGGGACGCCAGTCGTTGCGTAACATTGAAGAATGCGCGCAACAGGGATATGACGCTCTGTTGGCTGAGTCGAGCACCAACTGGCATGCCTGGTGGCAAAGCCGTCGTGTTCAGATTACCAGTACTGATATCAGCGATCAGCAGGCACTGGACTATGCGCTCTATCATCTGCGTGTGATGACCCCAGACCACGATGAGCGCAGCAGTATCGCGGCCAAAGGTCTGACGGGCGAAGGGTATAAAGGGCATATCTTCTGGGATACTGAGGTCTTTTTGTTACCATTTCACCTGTTTACCGAACCGAAAACCGCGAGAAGTCTATTGCGTTACCGCTGGCATAATCTGCCGGGGGCGCGTGAGAAAGCCCGTCGCAACGGTTGGCAGGGCGCGCTGTTCCCGTGGGAGAGCGCTCGCAGCGGTGATGAGGAAACGCCTGAATTCGCGGCGATCAACATTCGTACCGGGTTGCGGCAAAAAGTGGCCTCCGCACAGGCTGAACATCACCTCGTGGCGGATGTGGCCTGGGCGGTAATCCATTACTGGCATGCCACCGGGGATCTAAACTTCATGACACGTGAGGGCATGACGCTGCTGATGGAAACGGCGAAGTTCTGGATTAGCAGGGCTGTCATGATTAATGGTCGTTTAGAGATCCACGATGTGATTGGCCCGGATGAATACACTGAGCATGTGAACAACAATGCGTTCACCAACTACATGGCCTGGTACAACGTAGAGCAGGCGCTGGGTTTTGCCCGTAGATTCGGGTATAGCGATGAAACGTTTATTTATCGTGCAGAACATTTTTTACAGCATCTGTGGCGACCGGAAGTGCAGCCCGATGGCGTGCTTCCTCAGGATGATACCTTCCTGAACAAACCGGTTATCGATCTGTCGCAGTACAAAGCCCAGGCGGGCAAGCAGACAATTTTGCTCGATTACTCCCGCGCGGAAGTCAATGAGATGCAAATTCTCAAACAGGCCGATGTCGTGATGCTGACCTACATGTTGCCAGAGCAATTTAGTCTGCAAACGTGTCTGGCAAATCTGCGTTTTTACGAGCCGCGCACAATTCATGACTCCTCTTTGAGTAAGGCGATCCATGGGATTGTGGCTGCGCGTTGTGGTGATTCGGCTCAGGGGTATCGGTTCTGGCGAGAAGGATCGCTGATCGATCTCGGAGAGGCACCACATAGCTGCGATGACGGTATTCATGCAGCAGCGACGGGGGCCATCTGGCTGGGGGCAATCCAGGGATTTGCTGGTGTGAACGTGCGTTACGGGGAGTTACATCTTGCGCCAGTATTACCTGCTCACTGGCAGAGGCTCTCTTTTCCGCTGCGTTGGCAGGGCTCCACTCTGCAGATAACTATCAATGATGCCGAAATCCGTATTCACAGCACTGAGCAGATTACCCTTTGGGTCAATGGCGAAAAAGTCTCGTTGCAAGGAGAGACCGTATTCAGCAATAGCGGCATCATTTCGCCTACGCATGGGACCCCTACCACAGAAGGGGGCGATGAATGATCTTCAAACCACAGGCCATCATTTTTGATTTAGATGGCGTGATTACCGACACTGCACATCTGCATTTTCTCGCCTGGCGACAGGTAGCTGATGAAATAGGAATTGAGATCGACGAAGCATTTAATGCCAGCCTGAAAGGGATTAGTCGCGGCGAATCGCTACAGCGTATTTTGCAATATGGCGGGAAAGCGGGGGCGTTTTCTCCTGAAGCCTGCGCACAATTGGCCGAGAGAAAAAACAGACTCTACGTCCATTCTTTGCGCCAGCTAACGGTTAACTCAGTATTACCGGGAATTCGTGAGCTGTTGATGACGTTGCGTGAACAGCAGATTCCGGTGGGACTAGCTTCTGTATCGCTTAATGCTCCCGCTATTTTACACGCGCTTGATCTTAGCTCTTATTTTGATTTTTGTGCGGATGCGGCGCTGATCACCCGCTCAAAACCGGATCCGGAAATTTTTCTGGCAGCCTGTGCGGGGCTTGGCGTTGACCCGCGGCAGTGTATTGGCATAGAAGATGCTCAAGCGGGAATTGAGGCGATCAATGCTTGCGGCATGCTTTCTGTTGGCATCGGTACAGGGCTGAACGAGGCAGGCTTGCAGCTTCCTGCAACCGAATTTCTGACGTGGCCGTGCTTATCGGCTTTCTGGCAACACGACAAGTAAAGGATTCAACATGGCACAGCTTTCGTTGCAACACATCCAAAAAATATACGATAACCAGGTGCATATCGTTAAAGACTTTAATCTGGAAATTGAAGATAAAGAATTCATTGTTTTTGTTGGCCCTTCCGGATGTGGGAAGTCAACAACGCTGCGTATGATCGCCGGTCTGGAGGAGATCAGCGGTGGCGATCTGCTGATTGACGGTAAGCGGATGAACGATGTGCCGGCCAAATCACGCAACATAGCAATGGTTTTTCAGAACTACGCGTTGTACCCGCACATGACCGTGTATGACAACATGGCGTTTGGCCTTAAAATGCAGAAAATTTCGCCTGCCGTAATTGAGGAACGCGTCAATTGGGCGGCGCAAATCCTTGGTCTTCGCGATTATCTGCAGCGTAAACCCGGTGCATTATCTGGTGGCCAGCGTCAGCGCGTGGCACTGGGGCGTGCAATTGTTCGCGAGGCGGGGGTTTTCCTGATGGATGAACCCTTATCGAATCTCGATGCCAAACTTCGCGTTCAGATGCGGGCAGAAATTAGCAAACTGCATCAGAAACTCAATACCACCATGATATATGTTACCCACGATCAAACCGAAGCCATGACCATGGCGACGCGTATTGTGATTATGAAGGATGGCATAGTTCAACAGGTTGGTGCACCAAAAACGGTTTATAACCACCCAGCAAATATGTTTGTCGCTGGTTTTATTGGCTCACCGGCCATGAACTTTATTCGTGGTGCGATTGACGGAAATAAGTTTGTTACTGAAACATTGAAGTTAACGATTCCAGAAATTAAATTGGCAAAATTAAAAGCACAGGGCTATGAGCATCAGGCGGTCACGCTGGGTATTCGCCCTGAGGATATACATCCGCAGGTTGAAAATGAAAATAGTATATTGGCAAAAATTAGCGTTGCAGAACTCACCGGCGCTGAATTTATGCTTTATACCGTTGTTGGGGGGCATGAGTTGGTGGTCCGTGCCGGTGCAGTTAATGATTATCACGCAGGAGAAAACATCACAATTCATTTTGATATGGCGAAATGCCATTTCTTTGATGCTGAAACTGAAGTGGCTATTCAATAAAATTCCGGGGGGATAAAAATCCCCCAACCCTTGGGGCATTTTTGCGAGTATTTTAACAAGGAATAATAATGAAAACCCTACTGTCCGCGACTGCGCTGATAATCAGCGCAGGAATGGCCTGCGCGCAGGCTGCTGAAAAGAATGACTGGCACTTTAATATCGGTGCTATGTACGAAATAGAAAACGTTGAAGGTCAGGGCGAAGATATGGATGGACTTGCTGAGCCGTCCGTCTATTTCAATGCGTCCAATGGACCGTGGAAAATATCGCTGGCCTATTATCAGGAAGGACCGGTTGATTACAGCGAGGGCAAACGTGGGACATGGTTTGATCGCCCGGAACTCGAAGTCCGTTATCAGTTCCTCGAAAGCGACGATGTTAATTTCGGTTTGACCGGTGGTTTCCGTAATTACGGTTATCACTATGTCAATGAACCGGGAAAAGATACCGCCAATATGCAGCGTTGGAAAGTTCAGCCGGACTGGGATGTTAAATTGACCGACGATCTGCGTTTTAGTGGCTGGCTGGCGATGTATCAATTCGTCAATGATTTGAGCACTACGGGTTACGCCGATAGTCGTGTCGAGAGTGAGACTGGGCTGAATTATACGTTTAACGAAACGGTGGGCTTAACGGTTAACTATTATCTTGAACGCGGTTTCAATCTGGCTGATTCACGTAATAATGGTGAGTTCTCAACCCAGGAAATTCGTGCTTATTTGCCGCTGTCTTTCGGCAATACGACTCTGACACCGTATACTCGTATAGGGCTTGATCGCTGGTCAAACTGGGACTGGCAGGACGATCCGGAACGCGAAGGTCATGATTTTAATCGTCTTGGTTTATTGTATGCCTATGATTTCCAGAACGGTTTATCCATGTCACTGGAATATGCTTATGAGTGGGAAGATCATGACGAAGGTGAAAGTGACAGATTCCATTATGCTGGTGTAGGTGTGAATTACGCATTCTAAAATGTACTGGGGCATATAATGCCCCAGTTTTTACACCAGTGAATCGGCCAATGATATTTGCGTGCTTACCGTGATATTCTGTAATCCTTTCTCACCGGCAATCAGCTTAAATAACAAATTGCAGCTTTGCTCACCCAGTTGTTGGGTGGGTACATCAATTCCGCCAGGAACTGGGGTCAGCATAAAAGACAGCAGTTCATTACTGTAACCGACAACGGCAAGTTGTTGCGGGATAGTAATGTTTTGCTCGGCCGCTACGCGATATAAACTCATTAACTTTAAGCTGTCGGTGGCAAATACAGCGTCGGGTAACGGCTGTTGGCTTAGTAATTTTCGTGATGCGAGCAGGGCGGTTTCATGGGTATATCCCCCGTCAATAACCCACTCGTCATGCATTTTAATATTATGCGCTTCAAGACTGGCTTTATAACCATTAACGCGATCAATAGAAACATGAACGTCAAGCGGTGCATGTAAACAGGCTATATTGCGGTGTCCACTCTCAATTAGCGCATTGGTTAACGTAATACTGTCGCGATAGTTATCGGTATCTACAGAATAAACATTGGAATAGTCACCTTCGACTTTACCAATAACTACGACCGGAACATTGTATTTATCCAGCCTTGCAAAAAATGATTCATCGGCGGGAGAACTCAGCATAATGATCCCTTTGATCAATTTCTGCTTAATTTTGCTCTCGCATTTTTGCAGGTCATCTTCAGTGCTTCGCGACGTCTGTAATATGACATCAAAACCGACCTCTTCAGCCTTAGCAGTAATTGCATGCAGCACTTCAGAGAAAAACGGATTCCCGGCGGTTGTTTTTGCAGAACGGGTAGATATCACCATTATTGCATCAAACCCGGAAGAGGTGAGGGCGCGGGCAAGTTTATTGGGCTGATACTGTAACTCATCAATAGCGCGCTGCACTTTTTCAAGCGCTTCTGGCGAGATGTTGGTTTGCTTATTAAGCACGCGCGATACCGTGGATTTTGATACGCCAGCGGCTCGTGCAATATCATAAATGGTAGGAGACATAGTTCCCAGGCTCCGTCCGAGAGTCAATGGCGGACATATTATGGAGTTAATTGGCGAATGACAACAATCTCGGAATACGGTTAGAAAAATCAAAAGGCTAACCGCACTATGTGTGTGCTGATGAACAATCGTCCACGGACGCAGACGGTGATAATACGATCGCAATATTTTCTTAAGAACTGGCGTATAGTGTAGGGGTTAAATCCAACTATCAGCCAGGAAGATATTATGTTGAAGAAAAGCGTATTCGCGTTGGCACTGGTCATCGGCATGCCGGTTTATGCTGCCGAGCACTGGATTGATGTTCGCGTTCCTGAACAGTATCAACAGCAGCATATTCAGGGGGCTGTCAACATCCCGTTAAAAGAGCTCAAGGCGCGTATCGTAACTGAAGTTCCTGATAAGAACGATACCGTGAAGCTCTACTGCAACTCCGGGCGTCAATCAGGGCAGGCGAAGGACATGCTGACTGAAATGGGCTACACGCAGGTGACTAACGAAGGTGGCATCAATCAGATTGCGCTGCCAAAAGTAGAAAATAAGTAAACCGCTCGCATTTCTTCTGCTACAGGCGGTAAGAATTATACCGCCTGATATCGCTCAGGTAGTTGATAAGTAAGAATTGCCCCCTATCTTTACTTCCTGTTTGTTATAATTTATTCGGTTCCTTCAGCAAAACGGGATGGCGATGAAGCGACTTAAAAATGAACTCAATTCGCTGGTTAATCGCGGCGTAGACCGGCATTTGCGGCTGGCTGTCACCGGACTTAGCCGTAGCGGTAAGACAGCATTTATCACCGCGATGGTAAACCAGCTACTCAATATTCATGCTGGTGCGCGTCTGCCGTTGCTCAGTTGCGTACGCGAAGAGCGTCTGCTCGGCGTTAAGCGGGTTCCACAACGCGACTTTGGCATTCCGCGCTTTATCTATGATGAAGGACTGGCTCAGCTGTATGGCTCTCCGCCGACCTGGCCAACACCGACACGTGGTGTGAGTGAAATACGTCTGGCGCTGCGCTACAAGTCCAATGACTCGTTACTGCGCCACTTTAAAGACACCTCCACGCTGTATCTGGAAATCGTCGATTATCCGGGAGAGTGGCTGCTTGATTTACCGATGCTGGCACAGGACTATTTGAGCTGGTCGCGTCAAATGACCGGATTATTACAAGGGCAGCGTGGTGAATGGTCGGCAAAATGGCGGCAGTTAAGCCACGGGCTTGATCCACTGGCACCTGCTGATGAAAACCGCCTCGCAGAAATCGCTGCTGCCTGGACGGAGTATCTGCATCAATGCAAGCAGCAGGGGCTGCACTTTATTCAGCCGGGCCGTTTTGTCCTGCCAGGTGATATGGCGGGCGCGCCTGCGTTGCAGTTTTTCCCGTGGCCGGACGTTGATGCCTGGGGAGAATCGAAGCTGGCGCAGGCAGATAAACACACCAATGCGGGTATGCTGCGCGACAGATTTAATTACTACTGTGAAAAAGTCGTGAAGGGATTTTATAAGAATCACTTCCTGCGCTTTGACCGTCAGATTGTGCTAGTTGATTGCCTGCAACCGCTCAACAGTGGGCCACAGGCGTTTAACGACATGCGTCTGGCGCTGACCCAACTGATGCAAAGCTTCCATTACGGACAGCGCACGCTGTTTCGTCGGCTGTTTTCACCGGTGATCGACAAACTGCTGTTTGCCGCCACCAAAGCGGACCATGTCACCGTCGATCAGCACGCTAATATGGTGTCGCTACTGCAGCAGTTGATCCAGGATGCCTGGCAAAACGCCGCATTCGAAGGCATCAGCATGGATTGTCTGGGTCTGGCATCGGTGCAGGCAACCACCAGCGGCCTGATCGATGTGAAGGGTGAGAAGATCCCCGCGCTGCGTGGTAATCGCCTGAGCGATGGCGAACCGCTGACGGTCTATCCTGGTGAAGTACCCGCGCGTTTACCTGGACAAGCGTTTTGGGACAGCCAGGGGTTCCAGTTTGAGGCATTTCGCCCGCAGGTGATGGATGTAGATAAGCCCTTACCGCATATCCGTCTTGATGCCGCGCTGGAGTTTTTAATAGGAGATAAATTGCGATGAGCGAGCCATTAAAACCGCGTATCGATTTCTCAGGTCCGCTGGATGTGGAACAAAATGCGGCGTTTAAAGCACAGCAGATGTTTAACGAAACGGAAGCGCAGACTTTTTCTCCGGCGACAGTGGATGAACCACTGGAAGATGAAGGTCAGGCAGAAGCCGTCATTGATGCGGCCCTTCGCCCTAAACGCAGTCTGTGGCGCAAGATGGTGATGGGTGGGCTGGCACTGTTTGGCGTGAGCGTTGTCGCTCAGGGAGTGCAGTGGACCATGAATGCCTGGCAGACTCAGGACTGGGTTGCGCTGGGAGGATGTGCTGCTGGCGCATTGATTATTGGCGCGGGTGTGGGGTCGGTTGCGACAGAGTGGCGTCGGTTATGGCGTTTGCGCCAGCGCGCGCACGAGCGCGATGAAGCGCGAGATCTGCTCCATAGCCACGGAACCGGGAAAGGACGCGCATTTTGTGAAAAGCTGGCGCAGCAGGCGGGTATCGATCAGTCCCACCCGGCGCTTCAGCGCTGGTATGCCTCAATTCATGAAACGCAGAACGATCGTGAAGTAGTTAGCCTGTATGCGCATCTTGTGCAGCCGGTTCTGGATGCGCAAGCCCGGCGTGAGATTAGCCGTTCAGCGGCGGAGTCCACGCTGATGATTGCCGTCAGCCCGCTGGCGCTAGTGGATATGGCGTTTATCGCCTGGCGCAATCTGCGGCTGATTAATCGCATCGCATCGCTGTATGGTATTGAACTTGGTTATTACAGCCGCCTGCGCTTGTTCCGTCTGGTGCTGCTGAATATTGCTTTTGCCGGAGCCAGTGAACTGGTGCGGGAAGTGGGAATGGACTGGATGTCGCAGGATTTAGCCGCCCGCTTATCGACACGTGCCGCTCAGGGCATTGGCGCGGGCTTATTAACGGCGCGTCTGGGTATCAAAGCCATGGAACTATGCCGACCGCTACCGTGGATCGATGACGATAAGCCTCGACTGGGCGATTTTCGCCGCCAACTGATTGGTCAGGTGAAAGAGACCTTACAAAAGAATAAATCTCCGCGCGAAAGCTAGCCAATAATCGGGCACCGATCGTACAGCTTTACGTCCAGGTGCCCGTTTTTCCAACGAGCTGTCAATATTTGTTGACAGAGTTCTTCCTGCAAACCCAATACTGTCTTATCATTTAATACATAATCCCTTGTCCAGGTGAAGGTTCCTATGCGTTTGGAAGTCTTTTGTGAAGACCGACTTGGTCTGACCCGCGAATTGCTCGATTTACTGGTGCTGAGAAGCATTGATTTGCGCGGTATCGAGATTGACCCCATCGGGCGAATTTACCTCAATTTTGCGGAACTGGAGTTCACCAATTTCAGTAGCCTGATGGCTGAAATCCGCCGTATTTCTGGCGTTACGGATGTACGTACCGTACCCTGGATGCCTTCAGAGCGTGAACATCTTGCGCTGAGTGCGCTGCTTGAGGCGCTACCAGAACCGGTCCTTTCTCTGGATATGAAAAGCAAAATTGAGATGGCGAATCCTGCGAGCTGTCAGCTTTTCACTCACACGCAGGATCGTATGCGCAATCATACCGCGGCCCAGTTAATCAACGGGTTCAATTTCCAGCGCTGGCTCGAAAGCAATCCGCAGGATTCGCATAGCGAGCATGTGGTGATTAACGGACAGAACTTCCTGATGGAAATTACGCCAGTCCATTTGCAGGGAGAAAATCAGGAGCAGATGCTGACCGGTGCCGTTGTTATGCTACGTTCCACCCTCCGGATGGGACGTCAGTTGCAAAATATGACCACGCAAGATCTAAGCGCGTTCAGCCAGATTATTGCCGTCAGCGCCAAAATGAAACACGTTGTGGAACAGGCGCGTAAGCTGGCAACGCTGAGTGCGCCGCTGCTGATTACCGGTAATACCGGCACTGGCAAAGATCTCTTTGCCCATGCCTGCCATCTGGCGAGTCCACGTGCGTCGAAGCCGTATCTGGCGCTCAATTGCGCATCGATTCCTGAAGATGCGGTCGAAAGCGAACTATTTGGTCATGCGCCGGAAGGCAAAAAAGGCTTCTTTGAGCAGGCGAATGGCGGTTCGGTTCTGTTGGATGAAATTGGCGAAATGTCGCCGCGTATGCAGACCAAACTGCTGCGTTTTCTCAATGACGGCACGTTCCGTCGCGTGGGAGAAGATCATGAAGTTCATGTTGATGTTCGCGTGATTTGCGCGACGCAAAAGAACCTTTTGGAGCTGGTGCAAAAAGGGCTTTTCCGTGAAGATCTCTATTATCGTCTGAATGTACTGACGCTAAACCTACCGCCGCTGCGCGATTGCCCGCAAGATATTATGCCGCTTACCGAACTGTTTGTGGCACGTTTTGCCGACGAGCAGGGCGTACCGCGTCCGAAGTTGTCCGCCGATCTTAGCACGGTGTTAACCCGCTATGGTTGGCCGGGTAACGTGCGCCAGCTTAAAAATGCTATCTATCGGGCGCTGACCCAGCTTGAAGGCTATGAGTTGCGTCCGCAGGATATTTTACTGCCGGATTATGATGCGGCTACGGTAGCGGTCGGAGAAGAAGTGATGGAAGGATCGCTGGATGAAATTACCAGCCGCTTTGAACGCTCAGTGCTGACGCAGCTTTATATGAATTATCCCAGCACGCGCAAACTCGCCAAACGCCTCGGTGTTTCGCATACCGCGATTGCTAACAAATTGCGAGAGTATGGACTGAGTCAGCAGAAAAAAAGCGAAGAGTAATGCCATAAATGAAAATGCCTCCATCCGGAGGCATTTTTGTATGTAGGCTGGCTTAAGCTTTCAGAACGTCCAGCGCAGCGGTGTAGTCTGGCTCGTTGGTGATTTCATTGACCAGTTGGCTGAAAACGACGTTGTCATTTTCATCGATAACAACCACGGCGCGTGCGGCCAGGCCTTTCAGCGGACCTTCAGCGATTTCAACGCCGTAGTTTTTCAGGAATTCTGCATTCCGCAGGGTGGACAGTGTGATAACGTTGCTCAGACCTTCCGCGCCGCAAAAGCGAGAATGGGCGAATGGCAGGTCGGCTGAGATGCACAGTACGACGGTATTGTCGATTTCTGTCGCCAGTTGGTTAAACTTACGTACCGATGCCGCGCAAACGCCGGTATCGATGCTTGGGAAAATATTCAGCACTTTGCGCTTGCCTGCGAACTGGCCCAGCGTAACGTCAGACAGGTCTTTAGCCACAAGGGTAAAAGCCTGAGCTTTGCTTCCAGTCTGAGGAATAGAGCCGGCAACTGCAACCGGGTTGCCCTGGAAATGAACGGTTTGTGACATGGTTATCTTCCTGTTTACATATAGTTAACGTCGAGGCTAGTTTATGCCATCAACAGTTAACACGGCAAACGCTATTTGCGGATATCCGCTTCAGGGACTGTATTAAGGAAAACAAATGAGAACAGTTAAGGTATATGAGGAAGCCTGGCCGCTGCACACTCCCTTTGTCATTGCCCGTGGGAGTCGAACTGAAGCGCATGTGGTGGTGGTCGAAGTGGCAGAAAACGGCGTCACAGGTATTGGCGAGTGTACGCCGTACCCACGCTACGGCGAAAGCGATGCCTCTGTGCTGGCGCAAATTATGAGCATTGCGCCACAACTGGAAAACGGTCTGACGCGTGAAGATCTGCAAAAACTGCTGCCAGCGGGAGCGGCGCGTAATGCCGTGGACTGCGCGTTGTGGGATTTGAGTGCGCGTCAACAGCAGCAGTCGCTGGCAGAATTAGCAGGAAGTAAACTGGCTGAGATAGTGACGACGGCGCAAACCGTGGTGATTGGCACGCCGGAGCAAATGGCGGCGAGCGCGGCTGCGCTATGGGGTAATGGCGCAAAACTGCTGAAAGTGAAACTGGATGAGCGCTTAATTAGCGAGCGGATGGTTGCCATTCGTGCCGCTGTACCCGATGCCACGATTATTGTCGACGCTAATGAGTCCTGGCGGGCAGAAGGCCTGGCGGCTCGCTGTCAACTGCTGGCTGATTTAGGGGTTGCGATGCTGGAGCAGCCACTGCCGGCACAGGACGATGCCGCACTGGAAAATTTTGTGCATCCGCTGCCCATCTGCGCAGATGAAAGCTGCCACACCCGTAGCAGTCTGAAAGCGTTGCATGGACGCTATGAAATGGTCAATATCAAACTCGACAAAACCGGTGGTCTGACAGAAGCGCTCGCGCTGGCAACTGAAGCACGAGAGCAGGGATTTGCGCTAATGCTGGGCTGTATGCTGTGTACCTCCCGGGCGATTAGCGCGGCGTTACCCCTTACGCCACTGGTTAGTTTTGCCGATCTTGATGGCCCAACCTGGCTTGCAACCGATGCGGAACCAGCCTTGCATTTTACGACCGGACAGCTTCATCTCTAGGGTGCCAGCGCAGGAGATTGGACATGGCCAGCAGATATTTCTCGCTCGCTTCATCTGATGAAATAGGGGGGAATTCGGCGGTGATACAGTGTAAGTTCAGGTCTGCGCACCAGCTTCCAAAAGAGCCGGGCGTTTCATAACCTACGCTGGTGACAAGCGGCAATTCAAACGACTGCGCCAGCCACGCGCCTAATTCGCTGCGTCTGGGATCTTCAATACAGGCCAGCGGATCGTGAAAAGAGACCACCCACGCAGGGTGAATTCGGTGAATGAGCTGACACAGTGCCTGGGTTTCTGGTTCTGAACCTGGGTTTTCGCCGGTCAACAACACCACATCGCGCTCCTCTGCGCTGCTGTTCCAACGATACACCGTTTCACCCGCTTTCCAGTTTGCGGCGGGAAAGTTACGGTTAAGGTCCACGCCGTTCGCATTGGCACGCAGTCCGAGCTGACAACCGTCAGGGTTAACCGCCAGCACGACATGGTGACGACGCAAGGAAGGGTTAAGCGTACGCAGTGCGCAGGAAAGGGTGACGACCGATGAGTTCTCGTCGCCGTGCGTTCCTGCCAGTATCAGACCGCTTTCACGATCGGCAGCCATTGCGGGAAACCAGATCAGCGGTGCGCCGAGCAATGAACGTCCGTAATGTTCGGTACCTGGCGGAAATGCGCCGCGCTCGGCACGGGGGCGGGTAACAGTCATAGTCATCTCTGAATGCTGGGATAGTTACTCGCAGTGTTGTGCAAAATTTATGGATAATCAAATCGTTTTCACACACTTAACTTTTCAGGTGTAATATCACTTTCTTGTCGGAAGTTAATTGCATTTCCTGCTGGCGATACAAATAATTACACATTCACCTAGTAGCCGGAATTGAGGGTATCTTATGCAGTATTCTGTTTCAGTAACCTGTTGTGCGCTGTTGGTTAGCAGCATTTCATTATCCTGGGCTGCTGATGTTCCCAGCGGAACGGTGCTGGCAGAAAAACAAGAACTGGTGCGTCATATAAAAGATGAACCGGCGTCACTGGATCCGGCAAAGGCCGTCGGGCTTCCTGAAATCCAGGTTATCCGTGATTTATTTGAAGGACTGGTCAACCAGAATGAGAAGGGCGAGATTGTGCCTGGCGTTGCCACTCAATGGAAAAGCAACGATAACCGTATCTGGACGTTTACGCTACGCGACAATGCGCAATGGGCTGATGGTACGCCGGTAACGGCACAGGATTTTGTCTATAGCTGGCAGCGTCTGGTTGATCCGAAAACGCTGTCGCCGTTTGCCTGGTTTGCTGCGCTGGCAGGCATTAACAATGCACAGGCCATCATCGA
Organism: Citrobacter meridianamericanus; assembly: GCF_041320245.1. Lineage (NCBI taxonomy): Bacteria > Pseudomonadati > Pseudomonadota > Gammaproteobacteria > Enterobacterales > Enterobacteriaceae > Citrobacter > Citrobacter meridianamericanus. The sequence goes on from NZ_CP101036.1 coordinate 2,539,627, forward strand.
TGGAAAAGCCACGCCGGATAAGCTTGGCGTTAGCGCGATTGATGCGCGTACGTTGAAGGTTCAACTGGATAAACCACTGCCCTGGTTTGCCAATCTGACGGCGAGTTTTGCGTTTTATCCGGTACAGAAAGCCAATGTTGAGAGCGGCAAAGAGTGGACCAAACCCGGCAATCTGATTGGTAACGGCGCTTATGTGCTCAAAGATCGCGTCGTGAACGAAAAACTGGAAGTTGTGCCAAACACGCATTATTGGGATAACGCCAAAACGGTGCTGCAAAAAGTGACCTTTCTGCCAATTAATCAGGAGTCGGCAGCCACCAAGCGCTACCTTGCGGGTGATATTGATATCACTGAATCCTTTCCGAAAAACATGTATCAGAAACTGTTGAAGGATATTCCGGGCCAGGTTTATACCCCGCCTCAGCTTGGCACTTACTATTATGCCTTCAATACCCAGAAGGGACCGACTGCTGATTCCCGCGTGCGTCTGGCGCTCAGCATGACGATCGATCGTCGCCTGATGGCGGAAAAAGTCCTGGGGACTGGTGAAAAACCCGCCTGGCATTTTACGCCGGATGTCACAGCAGGATTTATGCCAGAACCGTCACCCTTTGAACAAATGAGTCAGGAAGAGCTTAATGCCCAGGCGAAAACGCTGCTGCGTGCAGCGGGCTATGGTCCACAGAAACCGCTTAAACTTACACTGCTGTACAACACCTCTGAAAACCATCAGAAGATTGCTATCGCAGTCGCGTCTATGTGGAAGAAAAACCTCGGCGTTGACGTAAAACTGCAAAATCAGGAGTGGAAAACTTACATTGATAGCCGCAATACCGGTAATTTTGATGTGATCCGTGCCTCCTGGGTGGGTGACTATAATGAGCCTTCTACCTTCTTGTCATTATTAACATCGACCCATACGGGTAATATCTCACGCTTTAATAATCCGGCGTACGATAAAGTGTTGACCCAGGCTACTCTGGAGAATACAGAAAAAGCGCGGAATGCCGATTATAACGCAGCAGAGAAAATTCTGATGGAACAAGCACCTATTGCGCCTATCTATCAGTATACCAACGGGCGTTTAATCAAACCCTGGCTGAAAGGGTATCCGATTACTAACCCTGAAGATGTGGCATACAGTCGCACAATGTATATTTTGAAACACTAATATTGCAGGCACGTTCGGGACGTGGTGTTAGCCATTTCCCGAACAGACAAGGCAAGGTGGAGTGATGAAAGCGACGGAAAAATATTATCCGATAGATTGCGATCTTCATGATTATCTGGAAATCGCTTGCCTGTACCACTATTGGTTACGCATTGAGCTAACGGATAGCAGATGTTTTGATGCCAAAGCGTTGACGACGTGTACCACAACGGATAAAGAAGAATTTCTGCTGGTGGAGCACGATGAAGACCAGCAAACAATTCGTCTGGATCACCTGTCAACGATCACTGCGCTGACGCCCGGGGCGCTATTTAGCACGGTGAGTTTTCAGCGAGCCATAAAGAAAGAACTGTAGTACAGATGTTATACGGTATAAATACGAATATCGTGCGCCTGGAAAGCCGTGGCATACTCTTTGCTAATATTATCCTCGACAACAATCACATCGATATTGCTGCTTTCGGTGACGACATAACGGGCGACAGCCGGGATCTTCTCCGCTGTCAGCGCGACGATAGTTTCATTGCACTGCTTGATCACTGCTTTTTTGAACTCACAATCCGCGTAATCAAATCCCGTTAAGCCGGGTTCAGGCGACATTGCACAACCGCCAATAAATCCCTGATCGAATAAAATACCCTGCACCTGTGCAATAGCGGCGGCCCCCACACATCCTCCTGAAGATCGCTGTACTGCACCGCCCAGTATAATGACGTCAAACAGCGGTTTTTTTAGTAAAACGGCGGCAATCTCCGGTGAATTTGTCACCACGGTTAGCGCCAGCTCGGCGGGCAGGGCTTCAGCCATTGCCATATTGGTACTGCCCGTATCGATAAAAATGCAGCTTCCTGATTTAACCAGCCGGGCGCATCTCTGCGCGATATTGCTCTTTTTCGCCACATTAATACGCTTACGCACGCTGATGTCTTCGGATTCAGGGAGGGCAATGACTGCGCCGCCATAGACTTTTTTACATACGCCATCTTTACTCAGCTCATGCAGGTCGCGGCGGATTGTGTGTTCTGAAACGCCCAACCTGCTGGCGAGTTCGGAACAGATGACCCTGCCGTTTTCCTGCAGGATCTGATAAATGAGCGCCTGGCGCTGTTCCGGAAATGCGGCGTAATCGAGCATGTGTACTCCAGAAAAAATAAACATCGAGCAATAACAAGCATAATCGTGCATTATGGTTCACGATGTCAACACCCCTTAAAGGGGCGTCCTGTAGTAGATATTATGAGAGAGGTTCGCTATGAAAGTTGCGCATATGGCGTTATGGACACGGGATCTTGAACAGCAAGCGCAGTTCTGGGTTACGTTTTTTGACGCAAAGATCAACGAAAAATACTGCAGTAAAACCAATCCTGGATTTGAATCTTATTTTGTCACTATTGGTGAGGATATTGCGATTGAGTTAATGACGAAGCCTGGATTGACACAACGAACTCCTGACAATAACACTTCAGGATGGGCGCATCTCGCCATGTCAGTGGGGGGGAGAGAAAATGTTGATGTTATGGCAACACTGGCAAAAGAACAGGGGATATTAGTCTCTGACCCACGTACTACTGGTGACGGATATTACGAAGCAGTGATACAGGATCCTGATGGAAATTTAATTGAGATAGTAGCCTAATCCCTTAAAAAATTTGGTGCAGGATCCGTATCATCATTTTAATTGGCAGACGCTTGTGTGGTGGAGTTTTCCATATAGAGCGTCTGGCTGGGGAATGCAAAGTCGGCGCCGTTTGCCTGGACTATCGAAATTATCTTCAAATAAACGTCTTGTTGTACTGCGAGCCACTCCTGCCAGACGGTGGTTTTCGTGAAGCAATACACCATGATATTCAATGATGAATCAGCAAATTCATTAAAATAAACCAACAGAGTTTGTTTCTGGTCTATTCCAGGATGGTTTTGCAACATTTGTCTGACTGATTCAACAACGTTACCGACTTTATCAGCATCCTCATATCGTAACCCGATCACCGTTTTGATGCGTCGGTTAGTCATCCTCCCCGGGTTCTCTACGCTGATGGAAGAGAAAACCGAGTTTGGTACATATAGCGGGCGATGATCGAAGGTTTTTATTTTGGTCATTCGCCAGCCGATTTCTGTTACCGTGCCTTCAATATTACGGTCCGGGGAGCGGATCCAGTCGCCGATGCTAAACGGTCTGTCGAAATAGAGCATAATGCCAGAGAAAAAATTGCTCAGAACGTCTTTACCCGCCATACCTACAGCGATGCCGCCAATACCGCCGAAGGTTAACAGGCCGGATAAGCTCATGCCGAAATGCTCGCCGTACAGCAAAATGATAGCGACCACGATGGTAATCTTAATGATACGCGACAGGATCCTCGCACTGGTGATATCTCTGCCTTTATTAATCTGCGTTTTTTCAAACTGATTAATCATCAAAAAGAGTTTGGTGGTCAGGATCAGCGCAATCAACGAGGTGCAGATAAAATCGACCACGCTGGAGGAGATAAATTTCAGGCTGTAACTTTCGATAATGTTATTGGCAATACTGCCAAACGTCCCAATGATAACGGCATAGATAAAAAATTGCGCGGCATGAAATATGAATCCTTTGCAGCGTCGCTCTCCTCGATGATACCAGACACTCATCAGGATCAGTGCGGCACAGCAGCTGAGAATTACTGTCAAATTAAACGCGTTATTTATAAACAGTTCAGCGATCATGATTCTTCCAGGCAGCTCCGTGTTAGCGAAATATCATCTGATATCCTAATCCTTGAATATTTTACTCAGTTCAGGCGATCAGAGCATTATTCTCCAGGATAGAAAAATAATGCAATTAGCGCTATTTTCGGCGAAATCGCGCTGGCGTCAACCCTGTGTATGGTTTATGTAGCAGACAGTCAGTTGATGTCATGGTATTGTTAGCGCAAAGTAACAAGGTTTTCATCTGCAAAAGGACAGTACTATGATCATGGCTAAGCTGAAGACAGCAAAGGGGCGGAAGTTTCTGTTGTGCCTGCTTGGGGTGTTTATTATCGCAGCGTCGGTCGTGACGCGAGCGACGATCGGCGGCGTTATTGAACAGTATGACATTCCGCTATCCGACTGGACCGCCTCAATGTACGCCATTCAATCTGCAATGATTTGTGTCTACAGTATGGTGTTTACGATTTTGTTGGCTATCCCGCTTGGTATTTATTTCCTCGGCGGTGAGGAGCAGCACTAGGTGTTGAAATGCCGGATGATATCGTCATCCGGCATGTGTTGCGCGGTTAGTCGTCTTCTTCGTCGTCCAGTTCAACAGGTGTTTGATACTCATCCGGCTTGATAACCAACAGGTCGCAGCGTAGGTGATCGATAACCTGTTCCGCGGTGTTACCAAGGAACGCGGCCGAAATACCGGTACGACCGACAGTACCCAGCACGACAATACCTGCCTGCAAGTGCTCGGCTAAATCAGGAATAACTTCTTCAGGTAAACCTTTTTCAACATGCGTCATTTTCTCATCGATACTGAATTTCTGACGTAACGCCTTCATCGCCAGCAGGTGCTGTCCGCGGATCGCATCGTTGTAAACACTGGGGTCAAACTCAGGCAGTTCAATCGCGATGTTGATTGGCGTCACGGGATAGGCCCCCACCAGATGTACTTCGGTATGGTTAACCTGTTCTGCCAGTTGCAGCGTCTCTTTGACCAGTTTTTCATTGAGCGCGTTGTGATAAGCCTCTTCACTGGCGAGGTTGACCGCAACCAGAGCTTTACCCCCTTCAGGCCATGGCTGGTCTTTGACCATCCATACCGGGCTTGGACATTTACGCAATAAATGCCAGTCTGTGGGGGTGAAAATTACGGCTTCGAGGCGGTCGTGTTGGTGCGCCATTTTGAGGACCAGGTCATGCTGAGCACTGATAACTTCCTGGATGATGGCTTCAAAGGGACGGTTGTGCCAGACCACTTTTATCTCAAGAGGGATCCCTGCTTCGATATAGTATTTCGCTTGTTCACGTATCCATGCCGTTCGTTGGCTGATAACTCCCTGACGCATTGCCGTACGTTCATCGGGCGACAGCAGCGTAGTCATCTCATAGGAAAAGTCATAGATCGGCAAAAAGGCCTTAATTTTGCCACCAATCCGTTGATGCAGATAAACAGCTCGCCTTAATGCTGGTTGATCGTCCTGGTTTGGATCGATGACGACCAGCATATTTTTGTACATAGCCATACAGGGTCTCCTTACAACTGTCATCGCAGTTTGTAACTAAAAGAGTAACCCAATAATGTGGATTGAAACAGGGGATAACCTCCTGCCAGATCAATAAATTGGGAAAATTTATATATTTTATTCACATCTTGCTAAAACTAAACGACTTTCCTCCGAATTTGTGTCCGTTTTAGGCATCCTGGTGTAGCGCTGTCGGCATACGGTTATTTAGCATAATGATCTGATCCTTCTGTTGTAGCGTAGTCCGCCGGAGGATATAGAAGGCAAGGGTTTGTATATTTACTGAATACTTTCCAGGTCTTTTGCTATATCACGATGGCGTCCCTGGTCGGCAATCTCACGCCCCTGGCGAGGCGGTGCTTTAAGCGCTTTTTCCAGATAGCGTTTTCCTTCGTCAGTCTTTTTCTCTTTTAGCAAAAAGTCGCCATAAAAATAGTTTGGATCGATGCCATCAGGATTGATCGCCAGTGCTTTTTTCAGCATTTCGTCGGCTTTGTTTTTATCACCAAACCCAATCGGCCAGCCGGGAACCTGATAATACAGCGCCCCAAGGCTGGTCCAGGCAGATCCCTGTAAAGCATTGGGGTCGATGCTGATCGCTTTTTCCAAATCGCTACGTGCCTGTTTGACCAGACTCAATGCACCCAGCCCTCCTTTAGCCCCCGCCCAGCTACTGTCGATAATCGCCGACCAGATAAGCAATGATGCATCAGCATTATTTTTCGCCTGACTCGCACTATGGGCCCGCTGACTCAGTGCGGTAAAGCAGCTCTCTTTTTTCGCTTCAAGGGTTTGATATTGGCAAACTGACCAGTCGTGCTGGAGATTTTCCAGTGTGGTAGTCGCCATGGCAGAGACGGGAAAAGCTGCCGTCAGCAGCAACGTTTTCAAAATTTTCATTTGTCTTCACCTTTGAATAAGCCCTGGGTATAGGATTGGATCACGGGTAATTTTTTACCCAACGCGTTGTCTACTATACCGGGAAACCAGGCATTGATTTTTACGAACAGACGCTCCATCACGCCGAAGCGGTAGAGTTTCTGCTCTGTCTCAAGGAGATGCACCAGACGTATGGCGACAAATTGCGGGGAATCACTGCCATTACCCAGTTTGCGGTTAAGCGCGTAAACCTCGTCACTGTTGAGCGTAGTTTCGGTGGTGCGCGGCGCGGCATACAGTACGCAGATACCATTCCCCTTTAATTCGCGCCCCAGCGCTTCCGAGAAACGATGCGTGGCTGCCTTGGTGGCGCTATACACGCTCCAGGCAGGGTGACCAATTTCACCAAATATCGAACCAATGTTCAGGACGATGCCCTGCGGATTAAACTTATCCAGCATGGCGCGGGTTAACAGGGTGGGGATTTCGATATTGGTTCTAATCTGTTCCCGAATATCCTCAAAAGACTGTTGTTCAAACAGTGCAAAACGACTGGTTCCGGCATTGTTGATCAGGATATCCAGTTTGTTCTCATCTTTGAATCTGCTGGCCAGCGCGACGATTTCCTCGTCAGTATAACTGTTCATCAGCGCAATATGATGCCGTTCCGGATTGGGAAGCGTTTCTTTCAGAAGCATCATTGCCTGCGCATTTCGTCCTACCAGGTACAGTCTGGCTCCTTTGTGCGCCAGCCTTTGCGCCAGCGCTTGTCCGATACCACCGCTGGCGCCAGTCAGCAGAACGGTTTTATCATGCAGGTTCATGCGTGGTCTGCCCCAGTTGATTAAGCATCTCTGTGTACAGGTGATAGACACGACGAGCAGCATAGATAATGGCTGCCTGATCGGCTTCGTCAGTCACGGTATCCATAAGTGAGGCGAAAAACTTAAGATGCCCCTGATCAAGTTCACCGTGTGAACGCAGGTAGGTTGTCGCCTGTTCTGGCAGCCCCAGTGTTCGTTCCACCTGGGCTGCAATCGCGGTAGCAATAGATACGCTGGTTCCCTCCAGTACCTGTACCATGCCAAAAATACTCATAGGATTGATCCGTTCAATGCGGTAGTAGAGCCAGGCAACCATCATTTCTATCGGTATCCCTGGAGTGCCATTGCGAACGCTTTGCGCATCACCGCCGCAAGCCTGAATATCGTTCAGGATCCATTCCTGATGCCCGTACTCTTCGTCAATATATTCAGCAATCGCGCCCCGAACAGCTTCATGTGAGGCTGGCAAGCGGCTGCCAGCACTCATCAACAGGGGGACGGTATGGCTGACGTGATAGTAAGCCTGTGTCAGAAAAGCGATATACAGGTCGCGCGAGATATCACCAGCCTGGCAGCGCGCGATGACAGGCGAGGAGAGTAAACTTCGGCGTTCGGCCTCAGTCTGTTGTTGTAATTTGTTATAAAAGCTCATGATGACTCCTCTTCACTACAGGTGAGAATATGTTGCCAGAGGGATTGCCGGATGAGTTCCCGGCGTGGGCGGCCATTTGCAGTGAGCATGCCAGGCTCTGAAATAGCTGAAGTGAATAACAAACGATGGAACTGCGCATAATCAGGCAGTTGAGCAGAAACGGCCAGTAGTTGCTCGCGGGCCTGCGTCTCTTGCCCGTCGACGGCATCGACGAGTGCAACGTTATGCCTTAAGCCTTCGCCAAAAATCACGATTCGGCGTACAGCCGGGCAGGTCATGGCCTCTGCCTCAGGCCATTCAGGTGAAAAATTACGACCAAAGGCGTTTATCTGCACGTTCTTCAGGCGTCCCTGAATACTAACAAACCCGTGGTCATCAACACTGCCAAGATCGCCGGTAGCAACTGTGGGGGAGGCGGGCGCGGCTCCCAGATACCCCAACGCGTTGGCCGGGCTGGTGACACACAATTGTTGCTGGTCATCAACATGGATCTGGATACCAGGCAATGGCCGACCGACGCTGTTCTCTTTTATGGCGTCGGGAAGATTGAGGGCAACGACAGAGCCACATTCGGAGAGGCCATACCCTTCATATACTGGTAAGCCACTCGATATCGCCATTGTCAGCAATGAAGCCGGAACCTTGCCGCCACCTGCGGCGACAAAACGTAAAGATTGCGTACTGCCCGGTACCTGCTTGTGCAGATGCAGTAACACCCGTAGCAACTCCGGTACCAGCACCAGGCTTTGTGGGTTCCAGGTGGTCAGCGCCTGAAGAAACTGGACTGGATTAAAGCGGCTGGAACCTTCAAACCCAATCCGGGAGGGCGGGATAATCACCGTCTCAACACCAAGTAGCAGAGGGATGTAAACGCCGCACAGATTCTCCAGCAGGATACTGAGGGGCAGTGTCACCAGGTGTTTTTCCAGATTCAGGGGTTGCAGTGCGCCTGCTAACGTTTGAGCCATCCATACCATACCATCCAGACTCAGACAGACGCCTTTTGGCTCTCCGGTTGTACCGGAGGTATACGTTATCTTTGCCGTTCCTGCCGGCAGAGTCACGGGGTCCTTTACTGCACGGATTTGCAGTCTTCCGAGTACAAAATCGTGTTCCTGCCAATCCGCCAGGATTTCCCCACCGATTTGTGCATCCACAGAGGCTGATGATCGTACCCAGGCTTTCTGTTGCCCGCTGAAAAAGGAGGGGACAGGGATGATTACCACTCCACTTACCAGGCATGCGAGATCGATGATCGCCCATTCAGGGCTGTTATCCATTTCAAGTGCCAGCCGTTTTACCTTGAGGGAAGATAATTGTTCGGCCACTGCCTTAACGGCTTCATGGTATTGCTGCCAGCTCCACGAGCGAGAGTCTCCCTGCAGGGCGAGGGCATTTGGCTGAAGCGTAACCTGTTTCTCAAGCATGTTCAGAAACATAAGATCCTCCGGAAGGGGTTATCCAGGGAGCAGCAGGCGGATCAGCAAACATTCCCAGCAACAGGCTGGTCTGACTCAGTGTGGTTTGCCCACCATGTAACTCTCCCGCCATAATTTGTGGGTCATGTTCGTAATAGCTCCCCCATTCACGCGCAGCTTCGCCAAGCCTTGTCGGGTCAGCAGGCATCAATGTGACTGGCTGAAGATTCAGACGGAAAAAGGTATTGCGTATTTTTTTAGTTCCGGTAAAGACAATCCACGAATAGCAGTATTGATTGAGAAGCAGGCATAGCGCCGCATACATTATTCGGGCGCTAGCCCCGTCGCTCGCGGCAAAATTACCAATTTCAACCATTGAGTCACGTGAAACGGGATGTAACAATCGTGCAGACAGCACGGCTTCAACCGGGACATCAAGATAATGTTCGAGGTATAGCGTACCCATTGAGGCTGGCTGGACGCCACATGCTGCTTTTAATTCTCCGTTGGCATCGAACATTCCAAGTAACCATGGCATGCAACGCGGAAGAGATGCATGATAAAACTGAGAATAACTTTCACGAATAAACACTGAAATATCATTCTGCTCACGTTCACCAGGAAGCCAGCGCAACGTATAAGGAGATAAGATTCGCATAGGAAGACCTCTTTTAGCGTCTTATCAGTATGGCGAGTCAACATTATGTTAACATTAAGTTGAGCATGAACCTGGTAATTGAATCCAATACCGCGACAATAATGTGTAGAACCCGAATAAACAGAATGTATTTATGCGGAAGTACATTCTGTAAATGGGTAGTCATGATTTCGGTGCTTTAACTGCAAGATATTACGTCAAGCTGACAGGAAATAATTAACGGTACTTTTGGGTGCATTTTGAGACGTAGGGGCGGGTTTTGGGCGAAACAATAGCACTATTGTCTGAGCCCATCGAAATTTATGTGTATCAAATAATCGGTAAATCATTGAAAGAGGGGAGAACCTTCTGCCAGATCGGTAAATCAGGAAATTTAGCGATTTGACAGAAGGATAATTGCGATGCTTGCGAAAAGATTACGCAACGTTACGCGTGTGGCCAGCAAGAACGGCCAGTGCATCGCTATTCTCAATAGTGATGTATTTACCTTTCACTGCGAGCATGCCACTTTTCTGGAAACGTCCTAGTAGTCGGCTGATGGTTTCAACCGTCAGACCGAGGTAGTTACCAATATCGCCACGGGTCATCGTCAGACGGAATTCGCGCGGGGAGAATCCGCGTTGGGCGAAACGACGGGACAAGTTATAGATGAAGGCCGCTAAGCGTTCTTCTGCGTTCTTCTTTGACAACAGCAGGATCATATCCTGGTCACCTTTGATCTCGCCGCTCATCAGACGCATCATTTGCTGACGCAGGTTCGGCATTTTACCGGACAGGTCATCAAGGGTTTCGAAAGGAATTTCGCATACCATTGAGGTTTCCAGCGCCTGGGCAAAGCTCGGGTGATGGCCGCTGCCAATCGCATCAAAGCCAACCAGGTCGCCTGCCAGATGAAAACCGGTAATTTGCTCATCACCTTGCTCGGTAATGGTATAGCTTTTAATCGTTCCGGAGCGGATAGCATAGAGTGATTTTAGCTCATCACCTGCTTTAAAGAGCGTCTGCCCCTTTTGGATAGGCTTTTTGCGCTCGATGATGTTATCGAGCTGGTCAAGCTCATGCTCGTTAAGTGTGAACGGGATGCAAAGCTGGCTGATGCTGCAATCCTGGCAATGGATAGCACAACCGCCAGACTGAATGCGCCGTATAATTCGCTTTTCCGGGATCATAGGTCTGCTCAAGCCGTAATTGATATTTGTCAATTTTAACATCTTTTTGGTGAGCGCGTAAGTCTGAGCTACTCCCAAGAGAGAATAATTCAGGCATAACTGAGGTAAATGATTGTATCCTATTGATTAAAAACACTTAATTTAGGATCGCATTGTACGGAAGTGTGATGAATAAGGCATTAATTGCCTGGGATCTAGAGTAACAAATAGCCTTCGTGACGTAATAACCACTCTTTTCGTTGCACGCCGCCGGCATATCCGGTCATGGTGCCGTTACGTCCAATGACGCGATGACAGGGGACCACAATGCTCACCGGGTTTGAACCATTAGCCGCTCCGACAGCTCTGGCTGCGCCTGGACGTCCCAGTTGTTCGGCAAGTTGACCGTAGTGCATGACCTGTCCACAGGGGATAGTGCGCAATGCTTGCCAGACTTCGCGTTGGAAAAGCGTGCCAGCGGTTGCTGTTTCCAACGAATCAATAATGCTGAGGTTCCCGGCAAAATACTCCGACAGCTTATCGCTTAGTCCGCCAGGATTTTTGACTGCCATACGCTGATAGCCTTCTGTGCGGTAATGAATATCCAGCAATTGTTCCATGCGATCGCTGTGTTGGTCCCATTCCACCGCGCGCAGGCGAAATTGCTCATCACAAATAACCCATAGCGGGCCAAGCGGTGTGTCGATGATGTCTTCCAGTAAGTTAAGCATCCGTATCTCTCATTACAGCGTTCAGGCGAGGTGACACATTATCACGCCATTGACCGTTGCAGCTATACCCCTAAAAACGGATATCTGCATGTTATGAGTAGATCTTTTCAGTGGAGTCAAGCGGGTGAATTACTGGAAATAATCGTAAACCGTTGTCGGTATAATAGTGCGCGGTTATGATAACGTTCGTCGTAATTCGCTGGAGGATGAAACATGAACCTGGATGATAATTCGCTGTTTCTTGATGCGATGGGGGATGTTCAACCGCTGAAGGGCTCCGCCGATGTACATTGGCAGCCAACGCGTAATATTCGCACCACGGCGCGTATCGACACGCTTCAACTGGATAACTTTCTCTCTACGGGGTTTCTCGATATTGTTCCGTTGAGCGAGCCGCTGGCTTTTCGGCGCGAAGGTTTGCAGCACGGTGTGACAGATAAACTGCGAACCGGAAAATATCCGCAGCAGGCGAGCCTTAATCTCATCCGCCAACCCGTTGAAACATGCCGTCAGATGCTCTTCAGTTTTATTTTGCAGGCACGGCAGGATGGGTTACGTAACGTGTTAGTGATACATGGCAAGGGGCGTGACGATAACGCTCATGCCAATATTATTCGCAGTTATGTGGCGCGCTGGCTGACAGAATTTGACGATGTGCAGGCCTACTGCACCGCATTGCCGCATCACGGCGGCAGCGGGGCATGCTATGTGGCATTACGTAAAACAGCGCAGGCAAAACAGGAAAACTGGGAGCGTCACGCGAAGCGCAGTCGCTAATCAACGTATACATCAGGCGGCCAAGACTCTGTTTCTGCCTTCGTGCTTGGCCTTGTATAGCGCGTCGTCAACGCGTTTGAATAATTCATCAATACTTTCGTTCGTTTCATGTCGGGCAACGCCAATGCTGACGGTAAAGCGGGGAAGGCCAGGGAGAGTCACCTTTGCGACCGTCGCGCGGATCACTTCTGCAAGGTTGAGAGCAACATCCAGAGACGTTCGCGGCAGAAGCAGCACAAATTCTTCACCACCCCAGCGAAAAATAAGATCGTCTTTTCGTGCACAGGATTCCAGTGTGCGTGCCAGCGCGCAAAGTACTTCATCGCCTTTCAAATGGCCAAACAGATCGTTAATGCTTTTAAAGCGATCAGTATCGATCAACAGCAGGCTGTAGTCCTGCGTCAATGATATCGCATGCGTTTGCTCCGGCTCGGTTACCTGATAAAAATGTCGGCGGTTAAATAATCCCGTTAAAATATCTCGCATGGCCGCACGCTCAAGCTCCTGTTCCAGCCGCTTTTGCTCGGTAATGTCATGAATAATGCACAACATGAGTTTATTACCGTATATTTCGATCGGTCCGGCGTAAGTTTGTACATGACGGGAAGTCCCATCAGCCAGTTTATGGACAAAATGCAAAGGCTTATGACCACCGGGTAGATGGGCGATCTCATGCATCACCGGAAGTATACGGCGGCCCAGCATATTGATTTCCCATGTATGTTTCTGACACATCACATCATGAGTGTATCCATAAAAATTGAGCGCACTGAGATTCGCATCAACGATCAACCCATCGCGGGACGGATCAATAAGTAACATTGGCGCGGAGTTGGTCTGGAAAAAACGTGCATAAAATCCCTGTTTTTTCCGCTGGTAGGTTGCTGAACGACTCGCCTTCAGACCCTGCGCAGTAGGTGTTTCAATACCTTCGAAAAGGATGACTTCACCCATACCCGGCAGGGCTTTAATGGAGAGGCGACTTGCCATCGCGGCCTCCTCACCCTCGCGATAAACCGTGAGAATTTCCACAATATGGTGAAGATTTCGCAAGTCGCTGAGATACATGGTTAAATCATTTTGAACATGCGCTGAAAATGTTCCCATGCGGAGCGGGGAAAAACAGAGATCATGCATTAGCTCCCGTGCAACGTTATTAGCGAATACCAGCTCTTCGGTATGTGGCAAAACAATCCATACCGGAAAGGTTAATAAATCCAGTGAATGCAGCTCGGTTGTGCTCATCGATAATCCCGTTATCTTTATCTGCTGTGTTGCCCGTTAAAAGGCGAATATTTTAGATATTGCGTCTCACAATGTTATTGATTGTCGGTGAGACAAGGGTTGTACGACTGGCATTTGTTTGATGCTGGTTTCTGGTTGTATCAGTTCATGAATCTTATGTGCTGGTAGCGGTTTTGCAAACAAGAAACCTTGCAGCATGCAACAACCCATCTGTGTAAGGAGTATTTCCTGTTCCTGGGTTTCTATTCCTTCTGCCACCACACGCATATTCATGGAGTGAGCTATGTCAATAATGGTAGACACAATTTTTGTGTTTTTGCTGTTCTCACTAATATCTTTGACAAATATCCTGTCAATTTTTAATTCGCGCGCTGGAAGAGACTTCAGCATCAATATATTTGAATAACCCGTACCGAAATCATCAATAGAAACGGTGATCCCCAAAGTAGAGAAAGCATTCAGGACTTCAACGCTGTGTTTTAAATTTTTAAGGGCGGTGCTTTCAGTGAGTTCCAGCGTGAGACAGGCTGGTGGTAGCTGATATTGTGCCAGGGCATTACAAACAACATCAATAATATCATGCTGTTCAAATTGGGCGGGTGAGAGGTTAACGGCGAGCGTCCATTCTGTATTCCCTTGTAATTTCCATTGATACAACTGCAAGCATGCCTGCTGGATAACCCATTTCCCGACGGGAATAATCAGGCCCGTATCTTCCAACGCAGGAAGAAATTCGGCTGGCAGCAGCATGCCGCGCTCCGGATGATGCCAGCGTAATAATGCTTCAAAACCGGTCAGGGAATGATCTCCAGCGGTATATTTGGGCTGATACCATAGCTCAAACTGGTTGCGTTCAAGCGCTTGTGACAGTTCCTGTAAAAATGTCGGCGGCGTATCCGCGATAGCTTCCATTTCAGGATGATAAATAGCCCAGCCGTTTCTGCCCGTCTGTTTGACATGATACATCGCCATATCGGCCTTCACTTTTAGCTCATGCAGCGTTGAGCCATGTTCAGGATAAATGCTGCTCCCAGCACTTAGCGAAACCCGAATGGTATGCCCGAACAAGCTAAAGGGCTCACCGATCACATCGGCAATCCGCGTCAGCAGGGTGGAGATAACCTGCAGGTTGCAGTCAGGGACCAGCAAGATAAATTCATCTCCCCCCAGTCTTGCCAGCGTCATTGAGTCATCAAGGCAGCTGAAGATTCGCTGTGTACTGGCAATCAGTAGCTGATCGCCAATGTGATGTCCCCAGGTATCGTTAACGACTTTAAAACGATCGAGGTCGATAAATACCAACGCGAAATGCTGTTGATGCAGTTTAGAATGCCGAAGGCAGGCCACTAAACAGGTGTCTATTTGCGTACGATTAGCGAGACCGGTCAGCGCGTCGAAGTGAACCTGATGCTCAAGCTGGCAGTTCAACTGATGCAGGTTGTCAGCCAGTCGGGAGGTACGGAGTTGCGAATCCACCATCGAAACCACCAGCATGATCCCCAATATAACAAGCGTGACGGCGCAGACCCAGATAGAAAGCTCTAGCGTGCTGAGACCATCGTGCGCAGTGTGTCCAAAGTGGGTGAACGTAGCAGCTCCCATACCGGTGTAATGCATAGAGGCTATTGCCACCGCCATAATAAAAGCAGCAATAAGCCGATTTATTAGCGCTCGACGGTTATTTTGGCGTAAATGAAAGGCCAGCCACAAACCGACGCCAGATGCAGCGACGGCAATAATCACGGAGAGCAGGATTAGTGAGCGATCCCAGGTTATAGCCACATGTTCGATAATGGCATACATGCCAACATAGTGCATTGTGACAACACCAGCGCTTAATATACTGGTAGCAATGATCAGGCGTTTTGTTGATAGTGTATTACCAGAAATAGCGATATTGATGGCGACTGTCGCAGAAATGAGCGCAATAAAGAACGAAAACGCTGTGAGGGATAAATGATAATTTATTGGCATACTCATTTTCATGGCCAGCATACCAATAAAATGCATCGACCAGATCCCCATACCCAGCGTAGCGCCGCCAGAGAGTCGCCAGAAGGTAGATTCACGTCTGCTGGAAATTGCCACTTTGCCCGCACTGTCGAGAGCAATAAAGGAGGCAATAAACGCGACCACAAAGGAAATCCCAATCAATACAGGGTCCCACGACACGTGCAACATCTTACTACCTATCGAAAAAAAGACGTGATGATAAATTTAGCAGGTTTTGTCCAGTTAACCTGATAAAACCGGGAATGTCCTTGTATTTTTACAATGACTATTAGAGGGAAGGGGCGAACATTGAAAATGACAGTCCTTTACTTATACAAATATTCATCGGGTTTATGATTCTGTGCATTTTGTGCGCACGGCGTGCTTGCCATCACAATAATCTAACGACAAGCTTCAGCCTCATTTTTTGTAGGGTAAAATACTTAATTAATAAAAACTACCAGTATAATTGCCTGCCTTAAGTGAAAGGATTACAAACTCTCATTGAAAGTTCGTCTTTCGTCTCAGCGCTATGGAAATCTTGATTGCAGATGCTATAAAAAATAATATCCATGTTATTTCTTGGCACACAGGACTAAAATGTTAAATGATATTAGTGTCAGAACCTTTATTATTTTATTTCTGCTCATTACGGCGTTTTTTCTAAATGTCGTTGAAATATTTCTTTCGGCCCCCCCAGAGATTATCATTGGGACTAACTCAGTAAGCTTAATTTCTATATTATGTCTATGGTGGTACATGACGAAATATTTGGTCATGCCAATTAATACGGTTAAAAGAAGCATTGAGGAAGTGACGTCCGGGAATCTGGCGATCAGTATTCCAGAGTTTGGCAATAACTGTGCGGGGAGATTAATACCCGGCATTAATAGTTTATCAAGTAATATTTCAACACTGGTTAATGAGATCAGAACATCCTCGCAAACGGCTATGGCGCTTTCTGAACAGCTCGCGGAACGCAGCGCTGAGTTATCAGTAAAGACAGAGCAGCAATCCGGTGCATTAATGCAAACGGCTGCTAACATGGATGAAATAGCGGTCAGCACGCGTAACAATGCAGAGAATACGCAAATGGCGAGTGCTAAGGCCAATATTGCAACGCTATCTGCCCAGCAGGGGGGGGATTTAATGGTGCAGGTCGCAACCAATATGCAGTCGATCACCGAATGTGCGCAGCAGATGACAGAAATTATTACCATGATAGATGGTATTGCATTCCAGACAAATATTCTGGCATTGAATGCCGCTGTAGAAGCGGCGAGAGCGGGAGAGCATGGCAAAGGTTTTTCCGTGGTAGCCGCAGAGGTGCGAATGCTCGCGCATCGTAGCGCAGATGCCGCGAAGAATATTAAACATCTGATTGCCCAAACTCATGAAAACGTTCAGCAAGGTGCGGCTATTGTGCGTGAAGCTGAAAAAAATATGCAGGATATTGTTGGTGGTGCCGGGCAATTAAACCAACTGATGAGCGAGATATTAACCACTACGCAGGAGCAAGAGAAAGGGATCATCAGTATTACTCATGCTCTCGCGGAACTGGAAAACGTGACTCAGAGTAACGCCATTATGGTGGATGAACTGTCAGACTCTTCGGATATTCTGAAAAATCAAGTGACAGACCTCCAGTCTCGAACGCACAAGTTTCGCTTAAGTCACGCTTTTGATTCTGAGAGACGCCAACGGGCTTAACAGAATCGCCTCGCAACAAGCGCCGCATTTGTCGGCGCTTTACTTATTATCAGATACTTTTATGAGTCATTTCAGCACAATGGGACAATGAGATATTGCTTAACATATTCTGACGGCTAGACTAACGAAAAAAGCTGAATGTTTGTGGAGGCGCTGTGGAAGCCATTAAGGGAACGGATGTTAATGTGCCGGATGCCGTATTTGCATGGCTGTTGGATGGCCGTGGTGGGGTGAAACCACTGGAAGATAACGATGTTATCGACACTCAGCATGCCTGCTGGCTGCATCTTAATTATACTCATCCTGAAAGTGCGCAATGGCTGGCGACAACGCCTTTACTTCCCAATAACGTGCGTGATGCGCTGGCGGGTGAAAGCACGCGTCCGCGCGTCAGCAGAGTAGGAGAAGGTACGTTAATCACGCTGCGGTGTATCAATGGCAGTACAGACGAGCGGCCTGACCAACTGGTAGCGATGCGTTTATATATGGATGAACGTCTGATTGTCTCAACGCGTCAGCGCAAAGTGCTGGCACTGGATGACGTAGTCAGCGACCTCCAGGAAGGTACAGGGCCAGCTGATTGTGGCGGTTGGCTGGTGGATGTCTGTGATGCACTGACCGATCATGCCAGCGAATTTATCGAACAGTTGCACGACAAAATTATCGATCTGGAAGATAACCTGCTCGATCAGCAGATCCCGCCGCGTGGCTTCTTGGCATTACTGCGTAAGCAGTTAATTGTGATGCGCCGTTATATGGCACCACAGCGTGATGTCTATGCCCGTCTGGCGAGCGAACGGTTGTCCTGGATGACTGACGACCATCGGCGACGGATGCAGGATATTGCTGACAGGCTGGGGAGAGGGCTGGATGAAATCGATGCCTGTATTGCCAGGACCGGTATTATGGCAGATGAAATTGCGCAGGTGATGCAGGAGTCTCTGGCTCGCCGAACTTATACAATGTCATTGATGGCAATGGTTTTTCTTCCCAGCACTTTTTTAACCGGGTTGTTTGGCGTTAACCTCGGCGGTATCCCTGGTGGTGGCTGGCAATTTGGCTTCTCACTTTTTTGTATTCTGTTAGTGGTCCTGATTGGTGGTGTTACTTTATGGTTGCATCGTAGTAAATGGTTGTAACAACAACGTTTTTTAGTGACTTTTGCGCATGAAAACGTGCTGGTTTTTGAGCGAAGTCAATAAACCATCTACCTATTCGGGGCAATATCTCTCTCGCAGGTGAATGCAACGTCAAGCGATGGGCGTTGCGCTCCATATTGTCTTACTTCCTTTTTTGAATTACTGCATAGCACAATTGATTCGTACGACGCCGACTTAGATTAGTCGGCTTTTTTTTGCCTGCAGGAAATCAACGTCTACCCTAAAAGAGTCAGTCTCAATAACTGGAGGGGTATATGAGTTGTCTGATTGTATCGCCACACACTGATTCACTACCGACCGATCCGGTTCCCATTCCCGATCCCATTCCTCGTCCGCAGCCAATGCCGGATCCGCCACCGGACGAAGAGCCGATTAAATTGTCGCATCGTGGGCGCAGATCTGCGAGGATACGCGCCTGCTGAATGTAAGTTTTTATCGCGAGATTAAATTGTGACTGCTTTTTCAACCCTGAATGTTCTACCTGCTACCCAACTCGAGAATCTTAACGAGCTGGGTTATCTTGAAATGACGCCTGTTCAGGCTGCTGCATTACCGGCAATCCTGGCAGGTAAAGATGTTCGCGTGCAGGCTAAAACCGGCAGTGGCAAAACGGCGGCTTTTGGTCTCGGATTATTACAGCATATTGATGCCATACTGTTTCAGACACAATCGCTGGTGCTGTGTCCGACGCGTGAGCTTGCCGACCAGGTGGCGGGTGAGCTGCGTCGCTTAGCCCGCTTTCTGCCAAACACCAAGATCTTAACGTTGTGCGGTGGGCAGCCTTTTGGTGCACAGCGTGATTCTCTGCAGCATGCGCCTCATATTATTGTCGCCACGCCGGGGCGTTTACTCGACCACCTGCAAAAAGGCACCGTTTCTCTGGATGCTTTGAATACACTGGTCATGGATGAAGCCGACCGTATGTTGGATATGGGTTTTAGCGATGCGATTGATGATGTTATCCGCTTTGCGCCTGCTTCTCGCCAGACCTTGCTGTTTTCTGCGACCTGGCCGGAGGCCATTGCCGCCATCAGTGGCCGGGTGCAACAAAATCCATTAACCATTGAAATTGATACCGTTGATTCGCTACCGGCGATTGAGCAGCAGTTTTTCGAAACCTCCAGCCACGGCAAAATTCCGCTGCTGCAAAAATTGCTCAGCCAGCATCAGCCTGCTTCATGTGTCGTTTTTTGCAACACCAAAAAAGACTGTCAGGCCGTGTGTGACGCACTGAATGCGGCGGGGCAAAGTGCTCTTTCACTGCATGGCGATCTGGAACAGCGCGATCGCGACCAGACGCTGGTGCGTTTTGCCAACGGCAGCGCACGCGTTCTGGTTGCCACCGATGTCGCTGCGCGTGGCCTGGATATTAAATCACTCGAGCTGGTGGTTAACTTCGAACTGGCGTGGGATCCGGAAGTTCATGTCCATCGTATCGGACGTACCGCGCGTGCCGGCAACAGCGGTCTGGCGATTAGCTTCTGTGCGCCAGAAGAAGCCCAGCGAGCCAATATTCTTTCAGAAATGCTGCAACTGAAGCTGAACTGGCTGCCTGCGCCCGCTAACGTCTCGGTTCTGCCTCTTGAAGCAGAGATGGCGACGTTATGCATTGATGGCGGTAAAAAAGCTAAAATGCGTCCCGGCGATGTTCTGGGTGCACTGACGGGTGATATTGGACTGGATGGTGCCGATATCGGTAAGATTGCCGTTCATCCGGCGCATGTTTATGTCGCTGTTCGTCAGACTGTAGCGCATAAGGCATGGAAGCAATTGCAAAATGGTAAAATTAAAGGCAAAACCTGCCGGGTTCGTTTATTGAAATAAACGCCCACTGAAATGTCTGGTGGCGCTTTGCTCATCAGGCCTACAGGCGCGTATGCACATTGTAGGCCGGATGAGACGTTTATGCCGCCATCTGGCATTCTCGACTTACTTCACTTCCACCACGTTCAGACGCAACTCATCCAGTTGAGCATCATCTTCTTCTGGTTGCCAGCCCGCAGGCTGCAGCGGGATCTCTTCACGATCGAACGCTAAATCACCACCGTCCACAACCTCTGAACCGTGCCTGATGCCTTTAAAATCGAACAGATTGATATCGCTTAGATGTGAAGGTACAACGTTCTGCATCGCGCTGAACATGGTTTCAATGCGCCCTGGATAGCGTTTGTCCCAGTCGCGCAGCATGTCGGCAATGACCTGACGCTGAAGGTTCGGCTGTGAGCCGCACAGGTTGCACGGAATAATCGGGAAACCCTTCGCTTCGGAGAAGCGCTCGATATCTTTCTCGCGGCAGTAAGCCAGTGGACGAATAACGATATGCTTACCGTCATCGCTCATCAGCTTCGGCGGCATGCCTTTCATTTTCCCGCCGTAGAACATGTTTAAAAACAGCGTTTGCAGGATGTCGTCACGATGGTGCCCGAGCGCGATCTTGGTGGCGCCTAACTCAGTTGCCGTGCGATACAGAATACCGCGACGCAGGCGAGAGCAGAGTGAGCAGGTCGTTTTGCCTTCAGGGATTTTATCTTTGACAATCCCGTAAGTATTTTCTTCGACAATCTTATACTCAACGCCCAGCTGTTCCAGATACTCTGGCAGGATGTGCTCCGGGAAACCAGGTTGTTTCTGATCGAGATTAACCGCAACTAAGGAAAAACTGATTGGGGCACTTTGCTGCAAATTGCGCAGGATCTCCAGCATGGTATAGCTGTCTTTCCCTCCGGAAAGGCACACCATAATGCGATCGCCGTCTTCGATCATATTGAAGTCGGCAATGGCTTCGCCCACGTTACGACGCAGACGTTTTTGCAACTTGTTCAGGTTGTATTGTTCTTTCTTGCTAATATCTTGATTTTGCGACATTTAATAGAGGCTCAATTCATAGTGTGGCATCAGAAGAGTATGCATCACGCCGGATAGTCCGGCAAAAAAAGTCTGATATGAAAACAGTGGCGTGTATGGTACGGATAAGCGGGAAAAATGTCAGCACATTTAGGGCAGGAATCGTGAGGTATAAGTGGTAGAAATAAAAAGCCCGCAGCGATGTGCGGGCCAGACAGCTTAGCGGACTACCAGTACCGAACACTCCGCGTGACGTACCACCGCTGCGGCGTTAGAGCCCAGCAGGTAGGTGGTGATGTCAGGTCGGTGTGAGGCAATAATGACCATATCAGCCGGTAATTTTTTAGCAATCTCCAGAATCTTATCTTTCGGTGCACCTTCTGCGACATGAATGTGCACTCTGTCCGTTGGGATATTGAATTTCTTGATAATCTCTTCCAGTTGAGATTTTGCCTCGGCTTTCAGATCGTCCATGGCCGGTAACTCTGCTGAGTAGGCCAAACCCAGGGAAGCGTAATAGGGCAGTGACGGAATAACGGTCAGAAAATGGACCTGCGCATCGTCAATTTTGGCCTCCGCTTCAACATGGGCAATAACGCGTTGAGTTAATTCTGAGTCTGAAATATCGATGGGTACAAGAATCGTTCTGTTCATAAAACCTCCTGTTTAAGCATCCACCTAAAGCTTACCGCGTAATGGCACTTTATGTACAATGACAAAGATCACATTTTGGCATCACTTTATTTTGATTTCAGGAAACTTGCCTCTTATTACGCCGTCGTAAAATCGACCTTTAGAGACCACGCTCAGGAAATCACGAAAAATACGCGCAGGGACATGCTGATATTGCAGGGTAGCCAATTGGTGAAAGCGAATTTCCAGCGTGTGAGAGGATTCGTCATAGCCGACGGATGCAATACGGGATGATTTTACAGGATGATGATTCATTGCAGGTATCCTCTACTACAGGTCTTAATGAAGATATCATCTATCAAAGAGGTGTTTTAATACAATAGATATAATATTTCGATCTGAATAAAACAGATTGGTTACCAAAGAAAGAATAGCCCGCTGTTGCCAGCGGGCTGACGGATTAGAACTGGTAAACCAGACCTAATGCGACAACATCATCAGTAGAGATGTTGTTACGAGTGTAGAAGCTGTCATCTTCGTCCAGCAGGTTGATTTTATAATCAACATAGGTGGACATGTTTTTGTTGAAGTAGTAGGTAGCGCCGATATCAGCATATTTAACCAGGTCTTTGTCACCGTCGGTAGCGTTCAGGTCTTTCCCTTTAGACATCAGGAAAGATACAGCCGGACGCAGACCGAAGTCGAACTGGTATTGTGCAGTGACTTCGAAGTTCTGGGTTTTATTGGCTACGCCGCTGTCGCCGTACGGTGTCATGTTACGGGTTTCGGAGTACATGGTTGCCAGGTAGATGTTGTTGGCATCGTATTTCAGGCCGGTCGTCCACGCGTCAGCTGTATCCCCGCCGGCAACGTTGCCACCAGCTTTACCTGCGTTAACCTGATCGTTAGTACGGTCAGAAGTAGAGTATGCCGCACCGAAGCTTACACCCATACCCAGATCGTAAGTAGAGGAGATACCGAAGCCATCACCGTTAGAGTTCTGAACGTTACGATCGCTGCCGTTACCGGTGCCTTCCTGTTCATCACCCGCTTGTTCGTTCGCACCCTGATACTGCAATGCAAAGTTCAGGCCGTTCACCAGACCGAAGAAGTCAGTGTTACGATAAGTTGCTACGCCGTTAGCACGGCCAGTCATAAAGTTATCAGCATAGGTGTAGGAGTCGCCGCCAAACTCTGGCAGCATATCGGTCCAGCCTTCTACGTCGTACAGTACGCCATAATTACGACCGTAATCGAATGAACCGTAGTCGCCGAATTTCAGACCTGCAAAGGCCAGACGTGTGAAGTTGTTGTTGCGGTTGCTTTCAGTGGTGTTGGCATTGACCTGATATTCCCATTGACCGTAGCCGGTGAGCATATCGTTGATCTGAGTTTCGCCTTTGAAACCGCCACGAACATAGGTCTGATCGCCATCTTTGTTGGCGTCATCAGAGAAATAACGCAGACCATCTACTTTACCGTAGAGATCTAATTTGTTGCCGTCTTTATTATAAACTTCAGCAGCGTGAGTTGCGCCTGCAGCCAGCAGGGCAGGAATGACGAGAGCCAGTACTTTTCTGTTCATTGAAATAATCCTTTAGTTTTTTTATTTACCTGTGACTACCCATACGGGGAGTAAAAGCATGCTAAAGGATAAGTTCCGTAAAGGGATAAATATGAATTGTTACGCCTTAAGTATAACCTTAAATAAATAATTCTACAGAAATGGTGATAATTACGATGAATATATAAAATGGATATATATAAAATAAAAATTATACAAGTGAATTGTGTTGAGTTATTCTGCGCGGGTTATATGCCTTTATTGTCACTTCTTGTTTTTCGTTGGGGGATTTGTCTCAGGACTGATTAGCCAGCGAATAAATTGACAAGCCCGAACAAACTGTTCGGGCTTTTTTTATCCTCGACTAATACTTAACGACACGTATTAATCGGTGCTGCTTTTTTCCGCTTTCCCTGCCAGTTGGGCCAGGAAGTCATAGCGTTTTTGCAAATCAGCGGTCGCATCCTTCCACAATTGCTCGGCCACTTCCGGTTGCTGTGCATTCAGACGGCGGAAGCGCTGCTCGTTCATCAATGTCTCAGCCAGCGCGTCTGACGGCGGGCGAGAGTCCAGCGCCAGCGGCAGTTTACCTTCGTCTGCACGGCGCGGATCAAAGCGATACAGTGGCCAGAATCCGGTTGCCGTGAGCTGGCGCATCTGATCGTGGCTTAACGCGAGGTCGTAGCCATGTTCCTCACATGGGCTATAGGCGATAATCAGCGACGGACCTGGATAGGCTTCCGCTTCCTGAATCGCTTTCACCGTCTGATTCAACTGCGCCCCCAGAGAAATCTGTGCAACATACACGTGCCCGTACATCATCATACTGACGCCAAGATCTTTACGTGCCTTGCGCTTGCCGTGTTCACCAAATTTGGTGACGGCTCCGAGCGGTGTGGCTTTCGACGCTTGTCCACCCGTGTTGGAGTAGCACTGGGTGTCCAGTACCAAAATATTGACGTTCTCGGTCAGGCTCAGGACGTGATCCAGGCCGCCAAAACCAATATCGTAAGCCCAGCCATCGCCGCCAATCAGCCAGATGGATTTCTCGACCAGTGCGTCGGCATCGGTTAACAGTTGCTGCGCGCCTTCGACATCTTTCAGATGCTGGCGCAGCGCGGCAACTTGTTCACGACGTACTTCTGGCGTTGCTTCGGCGTGCAGGGCGTCATTCAGTTCAGCCGGAATGTTATCGGCAAACTGTTCCAGTAAGCGCATAACGCGCACACGGTGTTGATCCACCGTCAGACGGAAGCCCAGACCGAATTCGGCGTTATCCTCAAACAGTGAGTTTGCCCACGCGGGTCCACGGCCGTTGGCGTCGGTGGTATACGGTGTTGAGGGCAGGTTGCCACCATAAATCGATGAACAGCCGGTCGCATTGGCGATCAGCATGCGGTCGCCGTAAAGCTGCGTAAGCAGTTTGATATACGGCGTTTCACCACAACCGGAGCAGGCACCAGAATATTCAAACAGCGGCGTTATCAACTGCGAGGTACGAATATCAATGCGTTCCAGTTTAGTGCGATCAATCTCAGGCAGATCAAGGAAGAAGTCATAGTTAACTTTTTCTTCTTCAACATGCTCAAGCCGCGACATCATATTGATGGCCTTGATCTCCGGGTTTTGCCTGTCTTTCGCCGGGCACACTTCGACGCACAAATTACAGCCGGTGCAATCCTCTGGCGCAACCTGCAGAACATATTTCTGACCGCGCATATCGCGTGATTTCACATCCAGAGAGTGCAGGCTGGCAGGGGCGTTTTCCATCGCTTCTGGTGAGACGACCTTGGCGCGGATAGCCGAGTGCGGACAGGCGGCAACGCAGTGGTTACACTGAGTACACAGATCTTCTTTCCAGATGGGGATCTCTTCGGCGATATTGCGTTTTTCCCAACGCGTGGTGCCCATCGGCCAGGTGCCGTCTGGCGGCAGCGCTGAAACGGGGAGGGCATCGCCCAGGCCGGCGAGCATTGCAGCGGTGACGGTTTTCACGAAATCAGGCGCGGCATCAGAAACCACCGGTGGGCGGTTAGCGCTATGTGGATCAACCGGCTGCAGCGCCACTTCGGCGACCGACTCACGCGCCAGGGCCAGCGCCTGCCAGTTACGTTCAACCAGGTCCTGACCTTTACTGCTATAGCTTTTGGCAATCGCCCCCTGCAATTCAATCAGCGCGCTGTCACCTGGTAAGATTTGCGTCAGATGGAAGAATGCCATCTGCATCACGGTGTTAATACGCGCAGCCAGACCGCACTCGCGGGCGATTTTCGCCGCATTAATAACGTAGAAACGCGCTTTCTTTTGATTCAGAACCGCCTGAACTTCCTGTGGCAGACGCGCCCAGACTTCATCCACGTTGTACGGCGTATTTAGCAGGAAAATACCGCCCGGTTTCAGGCGCTCGACCATCTGATACTTATCGATAAATTGCAACTGATGACAGCCAACAAAATCGGCCTGTGACACAAGATAAGCAGAGCGAATAGGTTGCTCGCTGACGCGCAGGTGAGAAACTGTCAGACCGCCTGCTTTTTTCGAGTCATAGACGAAATAACCCTGCGCATACCACGGTGTCGAGTTACCGATAATCTTGATATTGTTTTTGGTGGCCGACACGCTACCGTCACTGCCCAGCCCATAAAACAGTGCTTCAAGCTTCGCGGTACCGGGTAGGGTGTTTTCCGGTAGTGGTAGTGACAGGTTGGTGACATCATCATAGATACCGACCGTAAAGCGAGGTTTCGGCTTCGCGCTAGTCAGCTCATTAAAGACCGCCATGACGCAGTCCGGTCCAAACTCTTTGGAAGAAAGTCCATAACGTCCGCCAATCACGCGTGGTAGGGTTTCCCGCTCGCCGCAATTAAAGGCTTCCGCCAGCGCGGTCATCACATCCAGATACAGTGGTTCTGCCTGGGCACCCGGCTCTTTGGTGCGATCCAGAACGGCGATGCTCCGTACGGTTTCCGGCAGGGCGCGCAGTAGATGTCTGGCAGAAAATGGGCGGAACAGACGCACTTTCAGTACGCCGACTTTCTCGCCGCGAGCCTGCAACTCTTCGACGACTTCTTCGCAGGTGCCAATTGCCGAGCCCATCAAAATAATGACGAGTTCTGCCTGCGGATGACCGTAATATTCAAAGGGGTGATACTGGCGGCCCGTCGCCGCGGCGAAGTCGTTCATCGCCTGTTCGACGTTTTCGTAAACCGCGTTGTACCAGGGGTTTGTCGCTTCGCGCGACTGGAAGTAGGTATCCGGGTTTGCAGATGTACCGCGAATAACCGGATGCTCCGGATTAAGCGCGCGGGCGCGGTGAGCATCGATTTCCGCCTGCGGCATCAGTCCGAGGATCGTGTCATCGGCCAGCGGCACAATTTTATTGATTTCATGCGAAGTACGGAAACCATCAAAGAAATGAATGAACGGAACCCGACTTTTCAGGGTGGCCATTTGCGAAATGAGCGCAAAGTCCTGTGCTTCCTGCACGCTACTGGCACACAGCATCGCACAACCCGTCTGGCGCACCGCCATTACATCGGAATGATCGCCAAAGATCGACAACGCGTGAGTGGCAATCGTACGTGCCGCCACGTGCAGTACAAACGGGGTCAACTGACCGGCCAGTTTGTACAGCGTCGGGATCATCAGCAACAGGCCCTGCGATGAAGTAAACGATGTAGAGAGCGCGCCGGTCTGCAATGCGCCGTGAACGGTCGCGATCGCACCGCCTTCCGACTGCATTTCTACGACGCGAGGAGTATCCCCCCAGACGTTTTTAAGCCCGTTCCCGGCCCAGGCATCCGCTTGTTCAGCCATCGTCGAACTGGGCGTAATCGGGTAGATGGCGATAACTTCGCTGGTACGAAATGCGACCGAAGCAACCGCACCATTACCGTCAATTGTGATCATACTGACACCCTTACATTGCGCAAAAAGAGGGACCCGCATAACCGCGGCGAATCCTGTAGTTATATCTTTCTATTTTAGCAAAAGCGCTAAAGACAGATTTTCGCTTTTGTGTCCTGGGAATAATCAGAATGAATGGTTTGATCAAAGGAGCAGCCAAAAAATTGCCAGAAAATGTAAACAACGCGCATAAATGCGCATTTTGCCTCTCGACGGCAGTGTTTCCGCTGCCTATTATTTATGGCTGTGTCGTTTGGTTAATATTCAGAGGGGAGTAAAATGCGCGCAGCGTTTTGGGTAGGGTGTGCCGCGTTATTATTATCGGCTTGTAGCAATGAACCTGTTCAACAGGCGACCGCCGCTCATGTCGCACCGGGAATGAAGGCCGCAATGTCCAGTTCTGGAGAGGCAAATTGCGCCATGATTGGAGGTTCGCTCTCCGTTGCACGCCAACTGGATGGTTCAGCCATCGGCATGTGTGCGTTACCCAACGGCAAACGCTGTAGTGAGCAGTCGCTTGCCGCCGGAAGCTGTGGCAACTATTAAGCCACCGCGTTTCCTACATTAAATCCGCAAGTTTATACGTCAGCGTTTGTTCCGCTGTCGCCAGCGTTAATTGGTCAGCTGTCAGATCGACCTGTGCGCCTTGCTTAAACATGTCGCTGACGATCCCGTCGAGCGCGTTAAGCTGTGGATCGGCGCACATCATGCGGGTCATTGCCATATCTTTGACCTTCAACTCGCCGTCGGACAGCTTGCCCTGACCGTGGAATTGATTACACATCTTTCCCGATACCGTCATGTTTTCGCCAAAACTTAATTCGGGTGGATTATTAGCGATGGTGACGGCTTTACCATTCACGCTCTGCAAAACGAAGCGGTGGTGCTGCAACTGTTCGCGATTGACGGAAACTTTTCCATTGCTCACACAGCCAGCCATCAGCATGCTGAGCGCAATCAACGTGACAACTTTCTTCATTGTATTTCTCTGGGTTTGTGACGGGGAAACATTCAATATAATAATGATACTGTGTGTTTTATCATCGGTGATTGTCTGAAAATGCTCCCCTGAAGCCAGGGGAGCACGGAAATCAGGAGAGGGCGTTTGGACAGGTTTCGCCTTTGGAGATTTGTGCCAGATTCTGTAGCGTAGTCTCAGAAATACTGGTTAGAGCTTCGGCTGTCAGGAACGCCTGATGCCCGGTGAACAGCACGTTATGACAGGCCGACAGGCGACGGAACACATCATCCTGAATCACGTCATTGGATTTATCTTCAAAGAACAGATCACGTTCGTTTTCATACACGTCCATACCCAGAGACCCAATTTTCTGGTTTTTCAGCGCATCGATAGCGGCTTGCGAATCGATCAACGCCCCGCGACTGGTGTTGATAACCATCACGCCATTTTTCATTTGCTCAAAGGCTTCGTGATTGAGCAAATGATAATTCTCCGGCGTTAATGGACAGTGCAGGGAGATAACATCGGACGCCGCAAACAGCGTTTTCAGATCGACATATTCAACGCCTAACTCCAGCGCAGCAGCGCTTGGATAGGGATCAAACGCCAGCAGGCGCATACCAAAACCTTTCAGGATCCGCAGGGCCGCAATACCGATTTTACCGGTACCGATCACCCCAGCCGTTTTGCCATACATGGTAAAACCGGTCAGCCCCTCAAGAGAGAAGTTGGCATCACGGGTGCGTTGATAGGCACGGTGAATACGGCGATTCAGCGTCATCATCATGCCAATCGCATGCTCAGCGACGGCTTCCGGTGAATAGGCTGGTACACGTACTACCTGCAGACCCAGCTCTTTTGCCGCGTCGAGATCGACGTTGTTGAACCCGGCACAACGCAGCGCGATATATTTCACGCCATGCTTTTTCAGCTCTTCCAAAACAGGGCGGCTGCCATCATCGTTGACGAAAATGCACACGGCTTCACAGCCATGGGCGGTTTTAGCTGTTTTTTCCGTCAGCAGAAAGTCAAAGAATTCAAGTTCAAAACCAAAAGTCTCGTTAACCTGCTGCAGATACTTCTTGTCGTACTGTTTTGTACTATAGATGGCGAGTTTCATAAGACTTTCTCCAGTGATTTTGACGTCACATTAATTCAATTAAAATTATTTTACAAAATATAAAAAATTATTGATAGTCATGGACGTAATGAATAATTCCAACGCATATCTGGTTAGTGTGGGCAGATTACGCGTTTTCAACAACTGGAGAATTTTCATCCAGCTCATGACGGTCAATACAACGTGGTTAAAAAGCCAGCCGAATCACATCCAGGCAGCTACGCTTATACAGGTAGCAAATATCGGGAGGAGTCATGTTAACTCACTCTGAAGCAAAACGATGGGCCACCTTAATGCTGAAGGCGGCATTATGTGATGGTATGAAACCTGACGAGATTTCCCGACAGGTACATCTGGTCTGCGATCATCACGGTAGGGAGTGCCTGGAAGAACTTATTGAGGAAATTCTGATCGAAGCGGGCCGTATAGGACCTAAACATAGCGATGGACAAATGAGGTCTCATTAAGTCCGAATCTTTATCTGTCAGACGGCACGTGTGACAGCGTGCCATATGAAATAATAGTCTATCTTATTGAATAATTATTAATTTCCTTAGCGATCCAAAAAGTCATAGATAATACATATGTCTCTTAGGCATCTATTCTTAATGTGGGCATATCCAGGTAAACATGCCACAATACTGGCCTAAACCGGCTTAAATTTTTGCTAAATCAGGATATTAACTACCCATGAAGGGTAAATATAAAGCCGTTCTGGCACTTCTCTTATTATTGATTCTCGTGCCGTTGACGCTGGTCATGACGCTTGGCCTGTGGGTTCCCACGCTGGTGGGCGTCTGGTTGCCTGTCGGCACGCGCATCGCGCTGGATGAGAGCCCACGGCTGACACGGCATGGGCTGCATATCCCGGAGCTTCGCTATTTGGTCGATGATTGCCCACTAGCGCGTGTTACTCAGGCGGATCTTTCTCATCCCAGCCGCTGGTTGCTTAATGTCGGGACAATTGAGCTCGACTCGGCTTGCCTGGCCAAATTGCCGCAGGCTGAGCCTTCTCCGGTTGCGCCAAAAACGCTGGCAGAATGGCAATCGATGCTACCTAATACCTGGATTAACATCGACAACGTTATTCTTTCTCCCTGGCAGGAGTGGCAGGGGAAACTGTCTCTCTCGCTTACGCCTTCGACCCAGCAACTACGCTATCAGGGTGAAAAAGTTAAATTTCAGGGGCGTCTGCACGGGCAAAATCTCACGGTAAATGCGCTGGATATCGCAGCATTTGAAGGCCAGCCGCCGGTAAAACTGGTCGGTGAATTTACTATGCCGCTGGTTCCTGATGGACTACCGGTGAGCGGTCATGCGGTTGCTTCTCTGAGTTTGCCGCAGGAACCTTCGTTGGTTGACGTCGAACTGGAGTGGCAAGAAAACAGCGGGCAATTGATCGTCATGGCCCGCGATAATGCCGATCCGCTGCTCGATCTTCCGTGGGAAATAACCCGTCAGCAACTCACCATTAGCGACGGTCGCTGGAACTGGCCTTATCAAGGATTCCCGCTCAGTGGACGGTTGGGAATGAAAGTTGAAAACTGGCAGGCCGGGCTGGAAAATGCGATGGTGAGCGGGCGACTGAACATTCTGACGCAAGGCGATGCTGGTAAAGGAAACGCCGTATTAACTCTGGGACCGGGTAAGCTCGGTGTGGATAGTAGCGACATGCCGTTGCAGCTGATCGGCGAGGCGAAACAGGATGACCTGATCTTCTACGCCAAGTTACCTGCCAGACTCACCGGAAGCCTGAGCGATCCGCAGCTGGCTTTCGAGCCAGGAGCATTGCTGCGTTCGAGTGGACGTGTGATTGACTCGCTGGATATTGACGAAATTCGCTGGCCGCTGGCGGGCGTAAAAGTAACGCAACGCGGTGTGGATGGCCGTC
Organism: Citrobacter meridianamericanus; assembly: GCF_041320245.1. NCBI lineage: Bacteria > Pseudomonadati > Pseudomonadota > Gammaproteobacteria > Enterobacterales > Enterobacteriaceae > Citrobacter > Citrobacter meridianamericanus. The sequence continues at coordinate 2,571,119 of NZ_CP101036.1, forward strand.
TGCAGGCTATTTTGCGCGCGCATGAAAATCAGATGGGCGGTTTTGAGCTGCATCTGGATGGTCTGGCCAATGATTTTCTTCCTGACGCGGGGCGCTGGCAGTGGCGATACTGGGGCGAAGGCAGTTTTACGCCGATGCATGCCCGCTGGGATGTGGCGGGTAAAGGGGAATGGCATGACAACACCCTGAAGCTGTTTGATCTCTCCACCGGCTTTGACCATCTGCAATACGGCACCATGCAGGTGGAAAATCCGCGTCTGGTGATGGATGAACCGATCGTGTGGGTACGAGATGCCAGCAAACCGACATTCAGTGGCGCGCTGTCGCTGGATGCAGGGAACACCACCTTCACTGGAGGAAGCGTATTACCGCCATCAACTCTGAAATTTAGCGTGGAAGGTACCGACCCGACAGTTTTCCAGTTCAAAGGCCAGCTTCACGCGGGGGCGATTGGACCCGTACAACTTAATGGCCGCTGGGACGGGATCCGCCTGCGCGGTCAGGCCTGGTGGCCAAAACAATCGCTCACCGTTTTCCAACCGCTCATCCCACCTGACTGGAAAATGAAGCTGCGCGAAGGTGAGCTGTATGCTCAGGTCGCATTTTCAGCGGCTCCGGAGCAGGGTTTTGAAGCGGGTGGTCATGGGGTATTAAAAGGCGGTAGCGCCTGGATGCCCGATAACCAAATCAATGGCGTCGATTTTGTGTTGCCGTTTCGATTTAGTGAAAGCGCGTGGCAACTTGGCACCCGTGGACCTATTTCACTGCGTATCGCGGAAGTGGTGAATCAGGTGACGGTGAAAAATATTGCCGCCGATCTGCAGGGGGCGTATCCCTGGAGTGAAGACAATCCGTTGCTGTTAAGCGATGTCAGCGCTGAACTGCTGGGGGGCAAAGTCATCATGCAACAACTGCGAATGCCGCAGCACGATCCGGCATTATTGCGGGTGCAGAATATATCCTCCAGCGAGCTTATCAGCGCGGTTAATCCCAAACAATTCGCCATGTCTGGCCCAGTCAGCGGCGCGTTGCCGTTATGGCTGGATAACGAAAAGTGGATCATCAAAGACGGCTGGCTGACCAACCCCGGCCCCATGACGCTGCGTATTGACAAGGACACGGCGGATGCCGTCGTCAAAGATAATATGACGGCGGGTGCGGCCATTAACTGGCTGCGTTATATGGAAATAAGCCATTCCTGGACGAAAATAAATCTGGATAACCTCGGTGTTTTAACTATGCAGGCAACGGTGACCGGCAACAGTCGGGTGGATGGCAAAGTGGGAACGGTTAATTTGAATTACACCCACGAGGAAAATGTCTTTACGCTATGGCGCAGTTTGCGTTTTGGCGACAATTTACAGGCATGGCTTGAACAAAATGCAGCGCTGCCGAAAAACCATTGCACGGAAGGCAAGGAATGTGAGGAGCAACAATGAAAACGATAGCTGCGATGCTGGGTTTGCTGGCGTCATCTCTGCTGGTCGGGTGCACACCCAGAATCGAAGTGGCTGCGCCAAAAGAACCGATCACGATTAATATGAACGTCAAAATCGAACACGAGATCCATATCAAAGTCGATAAAGACGTTGAGAGCTTGTTGAAATCGCGCAGCGATCTGTTCTGAGGTTACGATGAAAAAACAGCTTGCAGTGATCCTGGTGGCTCTGAGTTTACTCAGCGGCAATGTGTGGGCCTTAACTCTGAATGAAGCCAGAACTCAGGGGCGGGTTGGCGAAACGCTTAATGGTTATCTGGTGGCATTGAAAACCGATGCCGAAACGCAGGCGCTGGTGAGTGAAATTAATAAAGCGCGAAGCGCCAGCTATCAGCAACTGGCTGAGAGCAACAACATTCCGGCTGATGAAGTGGCGAAAATGGCCGGACAAAAGCTGGTTGCCCGCGCTAAACCGGGAGAGTACGTCCAGGGCATCAATGGTAAGTGGTTACGGAAAGAATAACCTGACTTGTTAGTAAAGTCTGATTTTGAGTTCAGTCGAAAAAACTATCAGGCAGGCGGGGAGTGATTAATCTACTATAGTCAAACAGACATATTATCAAGGAATGATGATGACGCTTTATCAGATCAAACCCGCCTTTCAAGCGCTGTTACGTCCATTGATGTTTTGGCTCCATAAGAAAGGCGTCACAGCAAATCACGTTACCCTCGCCGCGATGGCGCTTTCTATTGTGACCGGTGTCGTACTGGCGATTTTCTCCCAACCTGAATTTTTTGTTCTCCTGCCAATCGTATTGTTTATTCGAATGGCGCTTAATGCACTCGATGGCATGCTGGCACGTGAATGTCACCAACAATCACGCCTTGGGGCTATTCTGAACGAGAGTGGGGATATTCTGTCCGATCTGGCGCTTTATCTGCCGTTTATGCTGCTCCCAGACAGTAACGTAATACTGGTTATGGTGATGTTGTTCTCTGCAGTAATGACTGAGTTTTGCGGCGTCCTGGCACAAACGATTAATGGCGTTCGCAGCTATGCCGGGCCGTTGGGTAAAAGTGATCGAGCGCTGGTATTTGGCGCTTGGGGTCTGGCGTTGGTTCTGTGGCCGCAGCTTGTGCAATGGAACAATCTGGTGTGGGGCGTTGCTACGCTCCTGCTGCTATGGACGGTAATTAATCGCTGTAAAAGTGCATTACGCGAAGCGGAGGGGAAATGATGCTGCTGGAGAAGTCGCTCGCAGTCATTTTTGCATTGCTGCTGGTTGCAACGGCAGTGAATGGATTACTGGTGTGGCGACGACCGGACAAAGACTGGCGGGAACTGACGTTACGTATTCGTACCTGGTGGATCATCATCATCCTGTTTTCTCTGGCTATTTTAAGTCCACACTGGCTGGCACTGACCTTTTTTGCGTTGGTGAGCTTTATGGCGTTAAAGGAGTTTTTGACGCTGGCGCCGTCGCGTCAGACCGATCGCATGCCTCTGCTGTGGATGTTCATTGCTATTCCGATTAACTACTGGCTGATTGGCATCAATTGGTATGGCATGTTTGTGGTGTTTATCCCGGTCTACGCATTTTTATTCTTACCCGTGCGGATGGTCATTGCGGGCGATACCCAGGGTTTCTTGCGCTATGCTTCGCAGCATCACTGGAGCCTGATGACCACCGTTTTTGCCTTCAGTCATGTCGCTTTTTTACTGGTTCTGCCTGATGATGGCATGCAAACTGGCGCATTGCTGGTGCTGTTTCTGGTTGGCTTAACGGAATTCAACGATATTGCGCAGTATCTGTGGGGTAAATCGATTGGGCGCATCAAAATAACGCCCAGAGTCAGTCCTAATAAGACGCTGGCGGGATTGGTTGGCGGCGTAGCGACTACCACGCTGGTGGCGTCGCTGCTTGGGCCGTTGATGACACCACTAAGCATTCCGCTGTCGCTGTTAGCGGGTTTGATTATCGGCATCAGTGGTTTTTGTGGCGATGTGGTGATGTCGGCAATCAAGCGCGATATCGGCGTGAAGGATAGCGGAACATTGCTGCCAGGTCATGGCGGGATCCTTGATCGGCTGGATTCTCTGATCTTCACCGCGCCGGTATTTTTCCATTTCATTCGCTACTTTTGCTATTAACTTATGCTGAACTCAATTCTGAGAATGCTGTTTACGTTATGCATCGTCTGGCCGGTGATTTGGCTGTGGCTTGGGCTGCGTATCAGGCATAAAGAGCGTTTGCCCACACGAGGCCCGGCAATTATTGTCGCCAATCACAACAGCCATATGGATGTTTTTGCGTTGCTTTCGCTCTTTCCGCTGTGCCGTCAGTCGTCAGTTCATCCAGTGGCTGCCGCAGACTATTTTCTGCGTAATAAAGCAATGGCCTGGTTTGCGCTAAATATTCTCAACATTATTCCCATTTCGCGAAAGGGCGGAGAAATCAATCCGCTGGCGCAGTGTGAACAGGCATTACGCAACGGTAAGATCCTGATCCTCTTTCCTGAAGGTACGCGGGGCGAGCCAGGAATATTGTCGCCGTTGAAATCTGGATTGTGGCATCTCAGTCAGCGTGTGCCGGAGGTACCGATCATTCCCGTCTGGCTACGTGGCACTGAATCTGTCATGGCGAAAGGGAATCGCATACCGCTGCCGCTGTTTATAGACGTCAATATTGGCTGCACGTTGAATTTTCATGGTGATAAACACCTCTTCATGGATGAACTAAAGCAACAACTGTTGCTGTTGGAGCAACAAACTAAAGGAATGCATTCTCATGAGTGATATTCGAGTACCTGAGGAACAACAATTTGTAACCAGCGACAGCACCGAGCTGTTTTACCGTCACTGGCCGGCAACTGCGCCGGGTGCGACACCGAAAGTGATTGTCATGTTCCATCGCGGTCACGAACACTCCGGACGACTGCAACATATCGTCGATGAGCTGGCGATGCCTGACACCGCATTCTATGCCTGGGATGCGCGCGGTCACGGCCACTCTCCGGGCCAGCGTGGCTACAGTCCTTCGCTGGCGCGTTCGGTGCAGGATGTTGAAGAGTTTGTGCGTTTTGCCGCCGCTGACAGTCATGCAGCAATGGAAGATGTGGTGGTGGTAGCTCAGAGCGTAGGCGCGGTATTGGCTGCGACCTGGGCTCACGACTATGCGCCCACCATTCGCGGGTTAGTGCTGGCGTCACCGGCGTTTAAAGTAAAATTGTATGTGCCGTTTGCGCGCCAAGGGTTGGCGTTAATGCACCGATTGCGCGGCCTGTTTTTTGTTAACTCTTATGTTAAGGGAAAATACCTGACGCACGATGCCGAGCGTGTGGCGAGCTTTAATCTTGATACTCAGATTACCCGGGCCATTGCGGTGAACATTCTGCTGGATCTCTACAAAACGGCAGAACGCATTGTCAGTGATGCCGCCGCCATTACGATGCCTGTGCAGTTGTTGGTATCCGGAGATGATTTTGTTGTGCATCGCCAGCCGCAAATTGATTTTTATCAGCGCTTGAGGAATCCGCTCAAAGAGCTGCACGTGTTGCCAGGGTTTTACCACGATACGTTGGGAGAAAAAGACCGGCATCTGGCGTTCGATAAAATGCGTGATTTTATCACCACGCTTTACGCTATGGCGCCACAGCGTTTTGATTATAGCAATGAAGATCGCTGGAGCCCTGGTGCTGATACCTGGCGGATGCTCAGCGGGGGACCCGCGCCGTATTCTCTCGACGACATTGCATACCGTGGCTTGCGCTATGGAATGAAGCTCCTGGGCACACAATCGACGGGCGTTCGTTTGGGATTCGAAACCGGTTTTGATTCCGGTAGCACGCTGGATTACGTCTATCGTAATCAGCCGCAGGGCAGCAGCGCGCTGGGACGTTTGATTGACAAAAACTACCTTAATAGCGTGGGCTGGAAAGGGATCCGTCAGCGTAAGATCCATCTGCAGATGCTGATCGGTCAGGCGGTCGCGCAACTGGCGGAGCAGGGCACGCCGGTACATGTAGTGGATATTGCTGCCGGACATGGACGATATGTGCTTGATGCGTTGGAAGGTGAAAAGGCTGTACGTTCAATTTTACTGCGTGATTACAGCGAGCTGAACGTGATTAAGGGGCGCGAAATGATCGCCAGCAGAGGTATGACTGACATCGCGCGTTTTGAACAGGGCGATGCCTTCAACCGTGAACAACTGGCTGCGCTGGAACCTCGTCCCGGTTTGGGGATTGTATCCGGTTTGTACGAGCTCTTTCCTGAGAATTCGCTGGTTAAAAACTCTCTGGCCGGGCTGGCTGATGCGATAGCGCCTGGGGGCATATTGATTTACACCGGTCAGCCGTGGCATCCGCAGCTTAAAACGATTGCCTGGTCGCTGACCAGTCATAAAGATGGCAAAGCGTGGGTGATGCGCGTGCGTACGCAGGGCGAAATGGATGCGTTGGTCCGAGAAGCGGGCTTTGATAAGTGCACACAATTGATTGATGAGTGGGGTATTTTCACCGTTTCCATGGCGGTGCGTCGTGCTTCCTGAACAGCGTAAAGTCATGGTGCAGGCCGTGGGTTGGTTATTGCTGCTGGCACCTTTTTTTTTCCTTACGTACGGCCAGGTGAATGAGTTTACCGCCTGGCAGGACGCTCAGTATCAGAACGTTGGCAGTATCGTTTTCAGCTGGGAGTCTGCCATTCCGTTTATTCCGTGGACTATTCTCCCTTACTGGAGTCTGGATCTGTTTTACGGGTTATCCCTGTTTATTTGCACCACGCGTTTCGAGCAGCGTCGGCTGGTGCTCAGGCTGGTACTGGCATCGGTGATTGCCTGCGCGGGGTTTTTACTGTTCCCGCTACAGTTTAGCTTTACCCGCCCCGAAGTGACGGGGGCGGCGGGGTGGTTATTTGCACAGCTTGAACAGTTCGATTTGCCCTATAACCAGTCGCCGTCGCTACATATCATTCTCTGTTGGCTACTGTGGCGGCATTTCAATCGCCACCTGACCGGCGGCTGGCGCAGACTGTGTGATGGCTGGTCTTTACTGATCGCGATATCGGTGCTGACCACCTGGCAGCACCATTTTATTGACGTTATCACCGGGCTGGCGGCAGGAATGCTGATTGACTGGCTGGTACCGGAACAGCGTCGCTGGCGCTGGTGTAAGCCGGATGCCGCGCGTCTGAGGCTGATGCGCCGGTACCTGTTGGGCTCGGCATTATGTTCTATTGCCGCAGTGTCGCTGACGGCATGGTTGTTATGGCCTGCACTGGCCCTCTTGATGGTCGGCTGTGGTTACGCTGGATTCGGCGCGGCCGTGATGGCTAAAAATTCGCAGGGCCGACTGCCTTGTACCGTTTACTGGCTGTCATTACCGTGGCGTGCAGGAATGTGGCTGTCAATGCGCTGGTTTACCCGCCATTTGCCCGCGGCATGTTCGGTAGCACATGGCGTCTATCTTGGTAGTTTTCCGCGCTTTGTGCCCGCGCAAAAAGCGGTGCTCGACGTGACTTTTGAGTTTTCGCGTGGGCGGGCGACGGCCTCGCGTATGTATCACTGTGTACCGATGCTGGATTTAGTGATCCCGGATGAAGCTGAACTTCAGCAGGCGGTAGGCACTCTGGAGACTCTGCGTGAGGCACAGGGCACGGTATTGGTTCACTGTGCGTTAGGACTGTCGCGCAGCGCAATGGTGATAGCGGCGTGGCTGTTACACTATGGTCATTCGACAACGGTAGAGCAGGCAGTAGCGCAGATTCGGACGAGTCGACCGCAAGTGGTACTGACTGATAAACATCTGGAGATGCTGCAACAGTGGCAACGGAAAGTGACAACGTAACAAATAGTGAAGCACTTCAGCATGGTTTGCTCCGACATACGCTGGCAAGCTGGCGGTTTATTCTGCTGTTTTCCCTCCCGCCGATGGTGTGGGTGCTGTTTGTTGCTCCATCAGGTGTACTGCGTGCCATCATAGCGTTGCTATGTGCTGTAGTCTGGTTTGGTTGTTGGCGACTGTGGCTCGATGAGCGTTATTTTTCGCTGATTAATACGCAAAACAATGAGCTGGCCGGAAGCGCGCTGTGTTTTATCTGGCGACGCGAACGGTTGAAAACGTTAACGCTGGCTGAACGCCAGTCTGGCGCATTGCAGCAATGTCGAAAAACACTGTTTCTGGTTGTGGTTCTGTGGGCTGTCTGGTTGGCGCTATTGATGTAGCGTTTGTCAGGATTATTCATCGACATCGCAATAGTTGCCACACGGCATCAAACTGAGGCTGATATAGTTCAACACCGATCGCGTCGCGGAGTGACATCATGTGGCTTTTCAAGTGGTATGTCTGGAATCGTTGGGTATTCAAGCTGTTAAGCCGGGATGTCGCTGAACCGGAACAGTTTTTGCGCCATTGCTGGGAAGAGAATCTGGCAAAGTGCAGGGATTATGCAACCATCTGGCGTGATATTAACCGCATTCACGGCAAGCAGGTTCGAGTGCAGGTAAAGAAGTAACTACAGATGAAAACCCTCCCACCGCATGGTGAGAGGGTGAGTTATCAGGCAGTGACGACGCTGTCGATAGCGGCTTTCGCATCGGATTGTGCTTTGGATGCCACTTCCGGGCCATAAGCAATCCCTTCGGCGAACACGAAGTTCACATCGGTAATCCCGATGAAGCCGAGGAAAACTTTCAGATACGGAGCGATCAGATCGGTTGGGGTATCTTTATGAATACCGCCGCGACTGGAGAGGATCACCGCACGTTTGCCGGTCACCAGACCTTCCGGACCTTTCTCCGTATAACGGAAAGTCACGCCAGCACGGGCAATCAGGTCGAAATAGTTTTTCAGCTGCGTTGGGATGTTGAAGTTATACATCGGCGCGGCGATAACAATCACATCATGCGCTTTCAGTTCTGCAATCAGCTCATCGGACAGCGCGAGCGCTTCTTGCTGGCGTGGCGTCAGCGGCGTATCGCTCGGGCGCATCGCACCCACCAGTTCGCCATCCAGCACCGGAACAGGATTTGCAGCCAGGTCACGGACGGTGATTTCATCAGCGGAATGCTTTTCACGCCACTGCTCAACAAAATAATCAGACAACTGACCAGACTGAGAGTACCCTGCCAGAATACTGGATTTAAGAACTAATACCTTGCTCATGGGTGTTTCCTTTTATGTGTTTGAAGGGGGAGGCCCCGTTGCTTGTTGACACTTTATTCACAATCCTGTCGCAGTGATAGCGCAATATATCGAATTCTATGTTCGAAATTATTGAACAACACATGAAAAGCGCCGATGTGGTACTCTATACCTATCATCTACAAGAGATTTAACCCGGCAGAACACTGCCTTTTAACGCTATGACAGAACAACAAAAATTAACCTTCAACATGCTGCAGCAACAGCTGGACTCACTGATGCTGCGCGACAGACAGCGTTTTGCTCGCCGCCTCCACGGCGTGAAGAAGGTTAAAAATCCTGATGCACAACAGGCCATTTACCAGGAGATGGCAAAAGAGATCGCGCAGGCAGCAGGTAAAGTCGTGCTGCGCGAAGCGGCTCGTCCGAAGATTACCTATCCGGAAAACCTGCCTGTTAGTCAGAAAAAGCAGGATATTCTGGAAGCCATTCGCGACCATCAGGTGGTGATTGTTGCCGGGGAAACCGGCTCTGGTAAAACCACTCAGTTGCCGAAAATCTGTATGGAGCTGGGGCGCGGGGTGAAAGGGCTGATTGGCCACACCCAACCGCGTCGTCTGGCGGCGCGCACCGTGGCGAACCGCATTGCGGAAGAGTTGCAAACTGAGCCGGGCGGCTGTATCGGGTATAAAGTCCGTTTCAGCGATCATGTCAGTGACAACACCATGGTTAAGCTGATGACCGACGGTATCCTGCTGGCGGAAATCCAGCAGGATCGGCTGCTGATGCAGTACGACACCATCATCATCGATGAAGCACATGAACGCAGTCTGAATATCGATTTTCTGCTCGGCTATTTGAAAGAACTCCTTCCGCGCCGTCCGGATCTAAAAATTATTATCACTTCGGCGACCATCGACCCGGAGCGTTTTTCAACGCATTTCAATAACGCGCCGATTATCGAAGTCTCCGGTCGAACGTACCCGGTAGAAGTGCGTTATCGCCCGATTGTTGAAGATGCAGATGACACGGAACGTGACCAACTGCAGGCAATTTTTGATGCTGTAGATGAGTTAGGCCGTGAAAGCCAGGGCGATATTCTGATCTTCATGAGCGGCGAGCGCGAAATTCGCGATACTGCCGATGCGCTGAATAAGCTGGATTTGCGCCATACCGAAGTGCTACCGCTATATGCGCGTCTTTCCAACAGTGAGCAGAACCGCGTATTCCAGTCGCACAGCGGCCGCCGTATCGTGCTGGCGACCAACGTGGCGGAAACCTCGCTAACCGTGCCGGGGATCAAATATGTGATCGACCCGGGCACTGCGCGTATCAGCCGTTACAGCTACCGTACTAAAGTTCAGCGTTTGCCGATTGAGCCGGTATCGCAGGCTTCTGCCAACCAGCGTAAAGGCCGCTGCGGTCGTGTTTCGGAAGGGATCTGTATTCGTCTGTATTCCGAAGACGATTTCCTGTCACGCCCGGAGTTTACCGACCCGGAGATCCTGCGTACCAACCTGGCATCCGTTATTTTGCAGATGACTGCGCTGGGGCTGGGTGATATCGCGGCATTCCCGTTCGTTGAAGCACCGGATAAACGCAATATTCAGGACGGGGTACGCCTGCTAGAAGAGTTGGGGGCGATAACCACCGATGAACAGGCAACCGCGTATAAGTTAACGCCGTTGGGGCGTCAGCTGTCGCAACTGCCGGTGGACCCGCGTCTGGCGCGCATGGTGCTGGAAGCGCAAAAGCATGGCTGCGTACGTGAGGCGATGATCATTACCTCGGCGCTGTCGATTCAGGATCCGCGCGAGCGTCCAATGGATAAGCAGCAGGCTTCCGACGAGAAGCACCGCCGTTTCCACGACAAAGAGTCTGATTTCCTTGCGTTTGTAAACCTGTGGAACTATCTCGGCGAGCAGCAAAAAGCGCTGTCGTCAAACCAGTTCCGTCGCCAGTGCAAACTTGATTTTCTGAACTACCTGCGCGTGCGAGAGTGGCAGGATATCTACACGCAACTGCGCCAGGTAGTGAAAGAGTTGGGTATTCCGGTTAACAGCGAACCTGCTGAGTATCGGGAAGTTCACGTTGCGCTGTTGACCGGATTACTCTCACATATCGGGATGAAAGATGCCGATAAACAAGAATTTACCGGGGCGCGTAACGCACGCTTCTCGATCTTCCCTGGTTCTGGTTTGTTTAAAAAACCACCGAAATGGACGATGGTTGCCGAGCTGGTGGAAACCAGCCGCCTGTGGGGACGTATTGCCGCACGTATCGATCCCGAGTGGGTGGAGCCGGTTGCCCAGCATCTGATCAAACGTTCATACAGTGAACCTCACTGGGAACGCGCGCAGGGCGCAGTGATGGCGACAGAAAAAGTCACCGTTTACGGCTTACCGATTGTGGCCGCCCGTAAGGTGAACTACAGCCAGATTGATCCAGTGCTGTCGCGTGAACTGTTCATCCGCCATGCGTTGGTGGAAGGCGACTGGCAAACGCGCCATGCGTTTTTCCGTGACAATCTGAAGCTACGGGCTGAGGTGGAAGAGTTAGAACACAAATCACGCCGTCGCGACATTCTGGTCGATGATGAGACGCTGTTTGAGTTTTACGACCAACGCATCAGCCATGATGTGGTCTCCGCTCGTCACTTTGACAGCTGGTGGAAAAAGGTCAGCCGTGAAACGCCCGATCTGCTCAACTTTGAAAAAAGTATGCTCATCAAAGAGGGCGCGGAAAAGATCAGTAAGCTGGATTACCCGAACTTCTGGCATCAGGGCAATCTCAAACTGCGCCTGAGTTATCAGTTCGAACCCGGAGCCGATGCGGACGGCGTGACCGTACATATTCCGTTGCCGCTGCTTAACCAGATCGAAGAGAGCGGTTTTGAATGGCAAATTCCGGGGCTGCGCCGCGAGCTGGTGATCGCCCTGATTAAATCGCTGCCGAAACCCGTTCGACGCAACTTCGTGCCTGCACCGAACTATGCGGAAGCGTTTTTAGGCCGAGTGACGCCGCTGGAATTGCCGTTACTGGACTCGTTGGAGCGTGAATTGCGCCGAATGACGGGCGTTACCGTTGACCGTGAAGACTGGCATTGGGATCAGGTGCCCGATCACCTAAAAATCACCTTCCGGGTAGTGGATGATAAGAACAAGAAGCTGCAGGAAGGGCGTTCGCTGCAGGATTTGAAAGATGCGCTAAAGGGTAAAGTTCAGGAAACATTGTCTGCGGTGGCAGATGACGGTATCGAGCAGAGCGGATTGCACATCTGGAGCTTCGGCCACCTTCCGGAAAGTTACGAGCAAAAACGCGGTAACTATAAGGTAAAAGCGTGGCCAGCGCTGGTAGATGAGCGTGACAGCGTTGCTATCAAACTGTTTGATAATCCGCTGGAGCAACAGCAGGCGATGTGGTGCGGTTTACGCCGCCTGTTGTTGTTGAATATTCCATCTCCAATCAAATATTTGCATGAGAAGCTGCCTAATAAAGCTAAGCTGGGGCTGTATTTTAACCCGTACGGTAAAGTGCTGGATTTGATTGACGACTGTATCTCCTGCGGTGTGGATCAACTGATTGACGCTAACGGCGGTCCGGTGTGGACCGAAGAGGGGTTTGCGGCACTGCATGAAAAAGTTCGGGCTGAACTGAACGATACGGTGGTGGATATTGCGAAGCAGGTCGAACAGATCCTGACTGCAGTGTTTAATATCAATAAACGTCTGAAAGGGCGCGTGGATATGACCATGGCGCTGGGACTTGCGGATATCAAATCACAGATGGGTGGGCTGGTGTACCGTGGGTTTGTTACTGGCAACGGTTTCAAACGTCTGGGCGATACGTTGCGTTATTTGCAGGCTATTGAAAAACGTCTGGAAAAGCTGGCTATCGATCCGCATCGCGATCGCGCACAGATGCTGAAAGTAGATAGCGTGCAGCAGACCTGGCAGCAGTGGTTCAATAAACTACCTCCCGCGCGGCGTGAAGATGATGATGTCAAAGAGATCCGCTGGATGATAGAAGAGCTGCGCGTCAGCTATTTTGCCCAGCAGCTTGGTACGCCGTATCCGATCTCCGATAAACGTATTCTGCAAGCGATGGAGCAGATTACGGGGTGACACGGTGCTGGACCTTAGGCCGGATAAGGCATAGTCGCCATCCGGCATCTGTACCCGGTAAAGAATAAACACCAGGAGTATGAGTATGAGTCAGTTTCCGATACTTTCCGCAGCCACCCTTGCGGCTATAAATACCGTAGGGCAATGGTTGGCGCAGAATGATTTTATGGAAAATGTCACCGTTCAGTCAGACTGCGTGATTCTGGCGGGCAACGCGGTTATTCCGACCATCGACGCTGCTTGTCGGATCGCGAAAGAACAACAGGTTCCCTTATTGATTAGCGGTGGCATCGGTCATTCTACGCGCTTTCTGTATGACGCGATTGCTCAGCATCCTCGCTATAACATCATTCGCACTACCGGACGTGCTGAAGCCGCGATTCTTGCCGATATCGCTCACCAGTTCTGGCTGATTCCGGGTGAGAAGATTTGGGTGGAAGACCAGTCAACAAATTGCGGTGAGAATGCCCGGTTTAGCTGTGCATTGTTGAATCAGGCGGCAGAAAACATTCATACCGTTATTGTGGTGCAGGATCCTACTATGCAACGTCGCACGATGGCGACGTTTCAGCGCGTAACCCGTGATGATCTGCATGCGCCGCGCTGGCTGAGTTTCCCTGGTTTCAGCCCCGAACTGGTCCAACAGCAAAACGGCGTGGATTTTGTACCCGCCGCAGAAGGCCTTTGGTCGGTGGATCGCTATCTGTCTCTCATTACCGGTGAGCTTCCGCGCCTGCGTGACGATGCCGATGGTTATGGGCCTTGCGGCCGCGATTTTATCGCCCATGTTGATATTCCTCAGAATATTGAGCAAGCCTGGCAGCAGTTGCGAAATGACACTGCGTTGACTGACTTACTGGAGAGCCGCTCTCTGTAACGCCTGCTGCCCGTTTGTCGGCGTTTTGCGGCAAACGGGCAGAAATCCCGACTGTTTTTTTCCCTTTATCATCACTTTACCAAACGCTTTTATGAAGCCGCTCACAGAACAGCGATGACAGCCATAATCTGACATGCATGATTGATATTAATTAACAATAGTTTCACTTGTTAAAAACAAATCAATCACAGGAGAACCGCATGTCAGTACCCGTACAACATCCTATGTATATCGATGGGCAGTTTGTGACCTGGCACGATGACGCCTGGATTGATGTCGTCAATCCGGCCACGGAAGAGGTAATCTCACGTATTCCCGATGGACGTGCCGAAGATGCGCGTAAAGCGATCGATGCCGCGCAGCGTGCTCAGCCGCAATGGGAAGCCCTGCCTGCCATTGAACGGGCGAACTGGTTACGCAAAATTTCTGCGGGCATCCGCCAGCGAGCCGATGAAATCAGTGCGTTGATTGTGGCGGAAGGTGGAAAGATCCAGCAACTGGCTGAGGTTGAAGTCTCATTTACCGCCGACTATATCGATTACATGGCGGAATGGGCGCGTCGCTATGAAGGCGAGATCCTGCAAAGCGATCGTCCGGGCGAGAATATTCTGTTGTTTAAGCGCGCTCTGGGCGTGACCACGGGCATTCTGCCGTGGAACTTTCCGTTTTTCCTGATTGCCCGCAAGCTGGCTCCCGCATTGCTGACGGGGAATACCATTGTTATTAAACCGAGTGAATTCACACCGAATAACGCCATCGCCTTTGCCAAAATTGTTGATGATATCGGCTTGCCGCGCGGCGTATTTAATCTGGTGCTCGGACGCGGTGAAACGGTCGGTCAGGAGTTGGCTGGAAATCCGAAGGTAGCGATGGTGAGTATGACCGGCAGCGTCGGCGCGGGCGAGAAAATTATGGCCGCGGCGGCTAAAAACATCACTAAAGTTTGTCTGGAGCTGGGTGGCAAAGCGCCTGCAATAGTAATGGATGATGCTGACCTTGAACTGGCCGTGAAGGCGATTGTTGATTCGCGAGTGATCAATACCGGACAGGTATGCAACTGTGCAGAGCGTGTGTACGTGCAGAAAGGCATCTATGACCAGTTCGTCAATCGTCTGGGTGAGGCGATGAAAGCTGTGCAGTTTGGCAATCCGGCCGAGCGCAATGACATTGCAATGGGACCGCTGATTAACGCTGCTGCGTTGGCGCGTGTTGAGCAGAAAGTTGCACGCGCGGTGCAGGAAGGAGCCAGACTGGTGTTGGGCGGTAAAGCCGTTGCCGGCAAAGGTTATTACTATCCGCCGACGTTACTGTTAGACGTGCGCCAGGAGATGGCGATTATGCACGAGGAGACGTTTGGCCCGGTGCTGCCGGTGGTGGCGTTTAATACGCTGGAAGAAGCGCTGACAATGGCCAATGACAGTGACTATGGTCTGACTTCATCGATTTACACGCAAAACCTGAACACGGCGATGAAGGCGATTAAAGGGCTGAAGTTTGGCGAAACCTACATTAATCGTGAAAACTTCGAGGCGATGCAGGGGTTCCATGCGGGCTGGCGCAAGTCCGGGATTGGTGGGGCAGACGGTAAACATGGTCTGAGTGAATATCTGCAAACGCAGGTGGTCTATCTGCAGTCCTGAGTTTTACTCTACACCTGGCGGTGCATCCGCGCCAATAGCTGTTTTGAGGTTAAACGCAACTGACTGAAAATAGGTGAACAAAACTTAATGAATTTTTAACAAAAGCCCGTTATGTTGACGCATTATTGTTTTTATTCAGGAAATGTTATGGGGAATAAGTATTCTGGCCTGCAAATTGGTATTCACTGGCTGGTCTTTTTGTTGGTCATTGTGGCCTACAGCGCCATGGAGTTTCGCGGATTTTTCCCGCGCAGCTATCGCCCCGTGTTCAATATGGTGCACGTCTCCTGCGGTATCACCATTTTAACGCTGATGGTGGCGCGCTTGCTGGTCAGGCTCAAATATCCAGCACCGCCGATTGTGCCAAAACCGAAGCCGATGATGACCGGGATGGCGCATCTCGGGCATCTGGTTATCTATCTGTTGTTTATTGTGCTGCCGATTATTGGCCTGGTAATGATGTACAACCGGGGTAACCCGTGGATTGCATTTGGCATCGTTATGCCACATGCAGCAGAGGCCAACTTTGATGTAGTGGATATGCTGAAGTCCTGGCACGTGACGCTGGCCAACCTGGGCTATTTTGTCATTGCTCTGCATGCCGCAGCGGCCCTGATGCACCACTATTTCTGGAAGGACAATACGTTGTTGCGCATGATGCCGCGAAAACGCTCCTGAGGTAATGCCCCACAAATGTGGGGCATTTTTTTAGCCAATTATTTTTCCAGACATCATAAAAGCTTATCGACAAGATGGTTAAACAACGCTCAATTCGCCACTCTTGTCACTTGATCGCTGTCCTTATTAAAACTACTGTATATAAACACAGTTAATGAGAGGCAGATTATTATGTTGTTTTTCCAGCCTGCGGAACGCCGCGAAATTAAACACTTTCCGCTATTTAGCGATCTTGTACCCTGTGGTTTTCCATCTCCGGCACAGGACTACGTTGAGAAGCGTATCGACCTTAATGACCTGCTGGTACGGCATCCCAGCGCAACCTATTTTGTTAAATCATCTGGCGACTCCATGAGGGGAGCGGGGATCGGCGAGGGCGATTTGCTGATTGTCGACAGCGCCAGAAAGCCTGCCCATGGAGATATCGTTATTGCCGCTATTGAGGGTGAATTCACCGTTAAACGTCTGCAATTACACCCAGTTATCATGCTGAAGCCAGAGAACAGCGCCTACGCGCCGATCATGATTAGCAGCGAGGACACGCTGGATATATTTGGCGTGGTGACATTTATCGTTAAAGCCGCGGGCTGATTATGTTTGCTCTGGTGGATGTTAATTCATTTTATGCCAGCTGTGAGTCGGCATTCCGGCCCGATCTGAAAGGCAAACCCGTTGTCGTTCTTTCAAATAATGATGGCTGTGTCATTGCCAGTAGTGCGGAAGCAAAAGCGCTTGGCGTTAATATGGGCGCACCGTATTTCAAACAGAAAGATCTGTTCAGGCGTTATGGCGTGTTCTGTTTTAGTTCGAACTACGAATTGTATGCGGATATGAGCAGCAGGGTGATGTCGATTCTGGAGGAGTTGTCGCCGCGTGTGGAGATGTACAGTATTGATGAAGCCTTTTGCGATTTAACGGGGGTGCGAAACTGCCGGGATCTTACGAATTTTGGTCGGGAAATCAGAGCTACCATTTTACAGAAAACACGTCTCACGGTTGGGGTTGGCATCGCCCAGACCAAAACGCTGGCCAAACTGGCGAATCATGCAGCCAAAAAGTGGCAGGAGCAAACCGGCGGAGTCGTGGATCTCTCAAATATTGAACGTCAGCGTAAACTAATGGCCGCACTTCCGGTTGATGAAGTCTGGGGTGTCGGGCGCCGTATCAGCAAGAAACTGGATGCCATGGGCATTAAAACGGTTCTCGATCTGGCGAATACCGACATTCGCTTCATTCGTAAACATTTCAATGTCGTACTTGAGCGAACCGTTCGGGAATTGCGCGGTGAACCTTGTCTGGCGCTGGAAGAGTTTGCGCCGGATAAGCAGGAAATTATCTGCTCAAGATCGTTTGGTGAAAAACTCACGGATTACAACGCGATGAGAGAGGCAATTTGCACCTATGCTTCACGCGCTGCGGAAAAGCTGCGCAGAGAGCACCAGTATTGCCGGTTTATCTCTACGTTTATCAAAACCAGTCCGTTTGTTCTGAATGAACCTTATTACGGAAACAGCGCGTCGATAAAACTGCTGACGCCAACTCAGGATAGTCGGGATATTATTGCAGCGGCAACGCGCAGCCTGGATGCCATCTGGCGAGCGGGGCTGCGTTACCAAAAAGCGGGCGTTATGTTGGGGGATTTTTTTAGCTCTGGCGTTGCGCAGCTGAATCTTTTTGACGACAACTGCCCACGGCGTAACAGCGATAAACTGATGGATGTACTGGATACGCTTAATGCTAAAAAAGGGAAAGGAACGCTCTACTTTGCCGGGCAAGGGATACAGCAACCGTGGGCGATGAAGCGAGACATGCTTTCACCGCGTTATACCACGAGATACAGCGATTTGTTGCGGGTTAGGTAGTAGCATTGCACATTTCTCTATATTACTCATATAGTATTTTCCGTATAAAAAATGAGTAAATAATAATGCAGATCATTGCTACTACATAAAATGGCCACAATAAAGATGTTCTGAGCGTATCGATTAAATCAAATTCGAGGTCATGTATTTTGTCCCCGCGGATTAACAGCGTGAACATGACGACAAATCCCACGGCGTATATTATAAAATAATGATAAAAATTCATAATTATTCTAGTTATTGGATAATGAATCCATTTTACGTGTTATATCCATATAATTATAGTTAGTATTACAGAACAATTATCTTCGTGCCGACCATTCAACATGCTCATCAATCCTGCAAAACGGGATTGTCTTCATTGGTGAATAGTAAATAAACCTAATTTGTTACAAATAGATTAAAAACAGTGATACTATAGGGGGGTATAGGATTTGGAGGGCGTATGCCGCATTCACCTGAAGATAAAAAACGCATTCTCACCCGTGTACGCCGTATTCGCGGTCAGGTTGATGCACTTGAGCGCGCGCTGGAATCTGGCGAACCGTGTCTGGCGATCCTGCAACAAATTGCCGCCGTACGCGGTGCATCCAATGGCCTGATGGGCGAAATGGTTGAGATTCACCTGAAAGATGAACTGGTCAGTGGGGAGACAACGCCAGACCAACGAGCTGTGCGCATGGCTGAGATCGGCCATCTTCTGCGTGCTTATCTAAAATAACACCATCACCTTGCAATAATGGGAAGAGACAAATGAAATCACGTGCAGCAGTTGCATTTGGCCCCGGCCAACCGTTAAAAATTGTCGAAATCGACGTTGCACCGCCAAAGAAAGGTGAAGTGCTGGTTAAAATTACCCACACCGGCGTGTGCCATACTGACGCTTTTACGCTCTCAGGTGACGATCCGGAAGGTGTGTTCCCGGCGGTACTGGGTCATGAAGGCGGCGGCATTGTGGTTGAAGTGGGGGAAGGCGTCACCAGCCTGAAACCGGGCGATCATGTGATCCCGCTGTACACCGCAGAATGTGGCGAGTGCAAGTTCTGTAAATCGGGTAAAACTAACTTGTGTCAGGCCGTGCGGGCGACACAGGGCAAAGGTCTGATGCCGGATGGCACAACGCGCTTCTCGTATAATGGCGAGCCGATTTATCACTATATGGGCACCAGTACCTTCAGCGAATACACCGTTTGCGCAGAGATCTCGCTGGCGAAGGTTAACCCGCAGGCTCCGCTGGATAAAGTGTGTCTGCTGGGGTGTGGCGTGACCACCGGTATCGGAGCGGTCCATAACACCGCGAAAGTGAAGGAAGGCGATACCGTAGCCGTATTTGGTCTGGGCGGTATTGGCCTGGCAGTGATTCAGGGCGCGGTGCAGGCAAAAGCCGGGCGTATTCTGGCCGTTGATACCAATCCGGAGAAATTCAAACTGGCGGGTGAAATGGGGGCGACCGATTTCATCAACCCGAACGATTACGATAAACCGATTCAGGACGTGATTGTCGAACTTACCGACGGTGGCGTGGACTTTAGCTTTGAGTGCATCGGCAACGTTAACGTGATGCGTGCAGCACTGGAGTGCTGTCATAAAGGGTGGGGCGAAAGCATCATTATTGGCGTGGCGGGTGCTGGTCAGGAGATCAAAACACGTCCATTCCAGTTAGTGACCGGGCGCGTGTGGCGCGGTTCCGCGTTTGGCGGCGTGAAGGGGCGCACTCAGCTTCCTGGCATGGTCGAAGAAGCGATGAGTGGGAAAATTCAGTTGGATCCCTTTATTACCCATCGTTTACCGCTGGAGCAGATTAACGAAGCGTTCGATTTAATGCATCAGGGTAAATCCATCCGTACCGTTATCCATTTTGGTGATAACTGATTCATGGGCCAGCGGATTTGACCGCTGGCACTTTCCTGAATTTTTTAGAATTATGTTGTGAAAGTGTGACGAATCCGGCGCTTTTCACGGTAAGTAAACCTCCCGGATTGCCGATGACTATCTAACGGGCGTGTTTTCACGCATAAACCCTACAAGAGAGTCGACGGTCATGGACAACACTACATCGATGCAAGCCCAGTATAAACTGGGCTTTCTGCATCAAATCCGGCTGGTTCCGCTGTTTTCCTCCATTCTCGGTGGCATCCTTCTGTTGTTCGCCTTAAGTTCGGGGCTGGCAAGTTATTTTCTTATGCAGGCCGATCGCGATCAGCGCGATGTAACCGATGAGATTCAGGTTCGGATGGGGTTATCTAACAGCTCTAACCACTTACGCACCGCGCGTATCAACATGATCCATGCTGGTGCGGCGAGCCGTATTGCTGAAATGGATGACATGAAGGCCAATATTGCCGAGGCAGAAAAACGTATTAAGCAATCGCAGGACGGTTTCAATACCTATATGGCGCGTGCAGTGAAAACCACTGCCGGTGAAGCGTTAGACGCTGAACTGAGTGCCAGTTTCAAAGCCTATATCGACGGCTTACAACCTATGCTGAAGTACGCTAAAAACGGCATGTTCGAAGCGATCATCAACCATGAAAATGAACAGGCCAGACCGCTGGACTCTGCTTACAATAAGGTGTTGTTAAAAGCGATCGACATTCGTACCGCCAGGGCGAATCAGTTAAGCGAACAGGCACACCAACGTACACAGCTTGGCATGGCCTTTATGCTGGGCGCATTCGTTCTTGCACTAGCGCTGACCGTGATGACGTTCATCGTTCTGCGCCGTACCGTCATTCATCCTCTGTTGCGCGCGGCACAGCGCATTGAGCAAATTTCAGTAGGGGATCTGACGATGCAGGAGGAACCGACCGGGCGCAGCGAAATTGGCCGCCTGAGCCGCCATCTGCAAACTATGCAACGGTCGCTGGCGAAGACAGTGGGCACGGTTCGTCAGGGCGCGGAAGAAATTTATCGCGGTACCAGTGAGATTTCGGCAGGGAACACCGATTTGTCTTCCCGTACCGAGCAACAGGCCGCGGCGATTGAGCAAACCGCAGCCAGCATGGAAGAGTTGACGGCTACGGTGAAGCAAAATGCCGACAACGCGCATCATGCGAGCAAGTTGGCGGAAGATGCTTCCGGCAAGGCCAGCCGGGGCGGGCAGATGGTTTCTGGCGTGGTTAAAACCATGGGTAATATCTCAACGAGTTCGAAGAAAATTTCTGAAATTACCGCCGTTATTAACAGCATTGCCTTCCAGACTAATATCCTGGCGCTGAACGCAGCGGTAGAAGCGGCGCGGGCAGGAGAGCAGGGGCGAGGGTTTGCCGTCGTAGCCAGTGAGGTGCGAACGTTGGCAAGCCGCAGCGCCCAGGCGGCAAAAGAGATTGAAGGGTTGATTAGCGAGTCAGTCCGGCTGATTGACCAGGGGTCCGGAGAAGTGGTCGCAGCAGGCAATACGATGACGGATATTGTCGATGCGGTAAAACGCGTGACCGACATTATGCTGGAAATTGCAGCGGCCTCCGATGAACAAAGCCGGGGCATCGTCCAGGTGAGTCAGGCTATTTCAGAGATGGACAAGGTCACGCAGCAAAATGCCTCGCTGGTTGAAGAAGCATCCGCCGCTGCAGCATCTCTTGAAGAACAGGCAGCACGCTTAACGGAAGCCGTCGGCACATTCCGTTTAACCGGGACAAGCGCAATTAAACGCGCTCAGGTGGCGCCTACGCCGGGTCATTCACGTCCGCAGGCGGCAACGGCCAACGGCGATAACTGGGAAACGTTTTAAGCATCAATAAAGGGACCAGATGGTCCCTTTATTTTTGGCATCAAAACGGCACGGTTTTGCGTATTGCGGCGATAAGGATCTGCGCGGCCTGAGAGAGTTGCACATCGACACGAGTAAGAATACCGATGGGTTCAGCCGCACCGTGAGTGGGAATTGGTAATGACACCAGTGTCGCCTGGCGCAGATCTTCTCTAACCGCGCCTGATGGGACAAACCACACATAGTCGTAATCAACCGTCAGTTGGCGGGAGAGCGATGCTGACAGCGTTTCAATACAACCCGACGGCATTTTACAGCCCTGACTTTGCAACAATGTCTCTGCGTGCTGGCGAGGTGCGGTTCCTTTCGGCGAAACCACCACTGGCCACTCCATTACCCGGCTCAGCGTGATGGTTTCTTGCAACAATGGATGGTTAGGACGCACGACCAGTTTGAGTGATTCCAGAAATAATAATTCGTAGTTCAGACCGACCATCAATTCCGGATCGGCCATACGACCAATGCCGAGATCAATTTCTCCGGACTTTAAACCTGCCAGGATCATCGGATTACTCATGGTGGCAACCTGCAGCGTGGTTTCCATTTGCTGTTTATGGAATGGGCCAATTACCGCCGGCAGAATGCCCAGCGCCGCGGTGGGTAAGGCGCCAATTCGTACGACATCAGTCTGCGACTCTTCGCGCTGGTTTAATGCTTGTCCGGCGGTGTTAAGCGCATCCAGCACTCTTACCGCGTGGGTAAGAAACTGTTCTCCGGGCAGCGTTAACTGCGCGCCAAGACGGCCACGCTCAAAGAGCCGGGTACCGGTCAGTTGCTCCAGTTCATTCAGCGTTTTGGAGAGGGCCGGTTGGCTCAGGTTAAGGGTCTCAGCCGCGCGCCCCAACGTTCCCTGTTGTGCAACGGCGACAAAAGTATGAAGGTGGCGCAAGCGAATGCGCTGATTGAACAGAACATTTTTTTCCATAAGCGATGTTAAAAACAGAGCCGTATCGATGACAAGTGAAGTTGTTTGTTTTTGATAACTTGATAGCAAAATATTATTAACATTTATCGTATTTTACTTACAACTAATTTATTTTGCTTATGTTTTGTACAGCATGTACAGGGGGATAGGATCATGGAAGGGAATGTATCCAGTCGATATACTTTCGTTATTGTTGGCTTTTGAACCCTTCTCTTCACAAGGCACTGATTGATGATACACGTAATAGGGCACCTTAATCCCGATAGCGATGCCATTTGTACTGCCGCAATGACGGCGCGTTGGCTTACTTTACGCGGTCAGCAGGCGACGGCATGGCGTCTGGGCGAACCGAATCGCGAAACGCAATTTATCTTTGAGCATGCAGGGCTGGAAATACCTGGGCGGCTGACGTTTCCGCTGACCGATCTTGATGTCTGGCTGGTCGATTTCACGGAGCCTGCTCAGGGGCCGGAATCGCTGGCAGAAAGTAACGTCGTGGGCATTATCGATCATCACCGACTCGGGGGATTAATGACCCGTCTGCCGCCTGAAGTGTGGGTGAAACCCGTCGGTAGTAGCGCGACGCTGTTATGGCAACTGATGACGGAAGCTGAGCGCAGCCAGTTGTCTGCCGCCGAGGCCGTTTTATTGCTGGGTGCCGCGTTGAGTGACACTGTCACGCTTCGTTCCCCGACCACGACCCCAGATGACCGCCTGGCAGTTGAGGCATTAACCCTAAAAACTGGAGTGGACCTTGACGTTTTCAGTCGCGGTCTGCTATCTGCCAAAACCAGCGTGGAAGGCATGAGCGCCCACGAACTTCTGCAGAAAGACATCAAATCCTTCACCATCCATGGGCATTCGGTTTGTGTGGCACAGCTTGAGCTGTATTCGCTGCAACAGGTGGATGCGGTGCTGGACGATTTACGTCATGAAATGGTGCGTTATGCAGAGGAAAAGAATGCCGCACTGGTTGTTCTGATGCTCACCGACATTAATCTGGGCGACACCAGCCTGTGGTTTGCTGGTTGTGAACTCTCAGACATCCCGCAGCCCTGTAAAGTTGAAGGTATGCTCAGCCGTAAAAAACAGATGCTGCCGTGGCTGGAAACGCATTTAAAACCACGTCAGTAGGTTCTGTTCATCGTCAGTAAGGGTGGGAAATTTACGCGAGGTCACACTTTGTAAATTCTTCCCACCGGAGTCTGCGGTGTTCTCTACACTCCAGGTAATATTCACTGGAGGCATGACATTATGGCGAACACCATCACGGCAGATGAGATTCGGGAACAATTTTCGCAGGCAATGTCAGCAATGTACCAGCAGGAAGTCCCGCAATATGGCACGTTGCTGGAACTTGTCGCTGATGTGAATCTGGCGGTACTGGAAAATAATCCGACGTTGCATGAAAAACTGGCTAATGCGGATGAGCTGGCGCGGCTAAACGTTGAGCGCCACGGCGCTATTCGGGTAGGCACTGCGCAGGAACTTTCTACGCTGCGCCGGATGTTTGCGATTATGGGTATGTATCCGGTGAGTTATTACGATCTCTCCCAGGCCGGTGTTCCCGTGCATTCCACGGCTTTTCGGCCCATCGACGATGCGTCGCTTTCGCGCAATCCGTTTCGGGTATTTACCTCGTTATTACGCCTCGAATTAATCGAAAACGTCGCGTTGAGGCAAAAGGCCGCGGAGATCCTCGCGAAACGCGACATATTCACCCGTCGTTGTCACGAACTGCTGAATGAATATGATGCGCAGGGCAGTTTTACGCAGGCGCAGGCGCATGAGTTTGTGCATGAGGCGTTGGAAACCTTCCGCTGGCATCAGCATGCCACGGTTGATGAAGGAACCTACCACGCATTACATGACGAGCACCGACTGATTGCCGATGTGGTGTGCTTCCCTGGTTGTCATATCAACCATCTGACGCCGCGTACATTGGATATCGACCGGGTGCAGTCGATGATGCCCGAATGCGGTATTGAACCCAAAATACTGATTGAAGGGCCACCGCGTCGCGAGGTGCCCATTTTATTGCGTCAGACCAGTTTTAAAGCGCTTGAAGAACCGGTGTGGTTTGCCGGGGAGATGCGCGGCACCCACACGGCGCGTTTCGGTGAGATCGAACAGCGCGGCGTGGCCCTGACGCCGAAAGGCAGAGCGCTGTATGACGAACTGCTGAATAAGGCGGGAACGGGAAAAGACAACCTGACGCATCAGTTGCATCTTCAGGAAGTGTTCAAAGCATTCCCGGACAGCGAGTTTTTGCTGCGCCAGCAAGGGCTCGCCTGGTTCCGTTATCGCCTGACACCGTCGGGCGAGGCGCATCGACAGGCAATCCGTCCGGATGACGACCCGCAGCCGCTCATTGAGCGAGGCTGGTTGGTTGCGCAACCCATCACCTACGAAGATTTTTTACCGGTAAGTGCCGCAGGAATTTTCCAGTCAAATCTGGGGAATGAAACGCAGGCTCGCAGCCATGGAAATTCCAGCCGCGACGCGTTTGAACAGGCGCTGGGTTGCGCGGTGTATGATGAGTTTGCGCTGTATCAGGAGGCGCAAGATCGAAGTAAACGTCGCTGTGGTTTACTTTAACGGAATTTACATGGGATTCGGCCTGTTCCCATCGACATAAAATATTTTCGATTTTGTACAGATAATCGGCGACCAACAATTGGATTATTAATGAATTTTGTCTAGAGTGAGCGGTCAGAAATGTGCACTCTCTTGCCGCTGATTATGACCGGCGCGGGACCATTTACACGACCAGAAGGATTCACTTTCAGGCATGAATCGCAGACGATTTATTAAAGGTTCAATGGCAGTGGCCGCCGTGTGCGGAACCAGTGGTATTGCATCACTCTTTTCCCGCGCCGCCTTTGCGGCAGAGTCTGACATTGCAGACGGAAAAACCGTTCGTTTTGATTTTTCCGTTCTGCAATCGATGGCTCATGACTTAGCACAGAAGCCATGGGGTGGCGCACCGCGCGCGTTACCTGACACGCTGGCGAAACTGACGCCGCAGGCCTACAACAGCATTCAATATGACGCAGAGCAGTCTCTGTGGAACAATGTTGAAAATCGTCAGCTTGATGCGCAATTCTTCCACGTGGGAATGGGCTTCCGTCGCCGTGTACGCATGTTCTCGGTTGATGCCAGTACGCATATGGCACGTGAAATTCACTTCCGTCCGGAACTGTTTAAATACAATGATGCGGGCGTGGATACCAAACAACTGGAAGGGCAAACTGACCTCGGCTTCGCCGGGTTCCGCGTATTTAAGGCGCCAGAGCTGGCCCGTCGCGACATCGTTTCTTTCCTGGGCGCCAGTTATTTCCGCGCCGTGGATGACACCTACCAGTATGGATTATCGGCTCGCGGTCTGGCGGTAGATACCTACACCGACAGCAAAGAAGAGTTCCCTGATTTTACCGCTTTCTGGTTCGAAACGGTCAAACCGGGCGCAACCTCCTTTACCGTGTATGCGCTTCTTGATAGCCCAAGCGTTACTGGCGCATTCAAGTTCGTGATCCACTGTGAGAAAACGCAGGTGATCATGGATGTACAAAACCACATCTATGCGCGCAAAGACATCAAGCAGCTCGGCATTGCGCCGATGACCAGCATGTTTAGCTGCGGCAACAATGAACGTCGGATGTGCGACACCATTCACCCGCAAATTCATGACTCCGATCGTCTGGCGATGTGGCGGGGCAACGGCGAGTGGATCTGTCGTCCGCTGAATAACCCGCAAAAACTGCAGTTCAACGCCTATACCGATAACAACCCGAAAGGGTTTGGTTTGCTGCAGCTCGATCGCGACTTCTCACATTACCAGGACATCATGGGCTGGTACAACAAGCGTCCAAGTCTGTGGGTCGAACCGCGTAACCAGTGGGGCAAGGGGACTATCGGCCTGATGGAGATCCCGACGACCGGTGAAACGCTGGATAACGTCGTTTGCTTCTGGCAGCCGGAGAGGAAGATCAAAGCTGGCGATGAGCTGGAATTCAAATATCGCCTGTACTGGAGCGCTCAGCCGCCAGTGCGTTCGCCGCTGGCTCGCGTGATGGCGACCCGTACAGGCATGGGCGGTTTCCCGGAAGGATGGGCACCGGGCGAGCACTACCCGGAAAAATGGGCACGACGTTTTGCCGTTGATTTCGTCGGTGGCGATTTAAAAGCCGCCGCGCCGAAAGGTATTGAACCGGTAATTACGCTTTCGAGTGGTGAAGCGAAACAGATTGAGATCCTTTACGTTGAACCTATCGACGGCTACCGCATCCAGTTTGACTGGTATCCGACCTCTGACTCAACCGATCCGGTAGATATGCGTATGTTCCTGCGTTGCCAGGGCGACGCTATCAGCGAAACCTGGCTGTATCAGTACTTCCCGCCAGCGCCGGATAAACGCCAGTACGTTGACGACCGCGAGATGCGTTGATCCTCATCTTTATGGCTCTCCGTCGGGGAGCCATATTCGTCATTTTCTTAAAAAACGCTGTACACTATTTACTCGATCCTGCTCGCATTTTTCCCTGACTTAAACCGATAAGCTGAAGGTGTGTATTTCTTATACACATTCTTGTCCACTAACAGGGAGAAAGTATGTTTCCAGAATACAGAGACCTTATTTCCCGACTGAAATCCGAGAACCCTCGCTTTCTGTCCTTATTCGAAAAACACAACAGCCTTGATCATGAGATCTCCAGACTGGAAGGTTCGGATGGTCGTGGGTATAGTTTGGACATTGTTCGCCTTAAGAAACAGAAACTCCACCTGAAGGAAGATCTGCTCAAAATATTGCAAAAAGAGAGTGTCAGTGAGAGCTAAATAAAACGGCACTTGCTGTGTAAAAGGGCTTCCAAAAGGGAGCCCTTCCTGTTTTATTTGATGAGCAGGGTTGCCTGCTGAACCAGCATAACGGAATAAAAATGTCAGAAGTGATTACCATCAATGAAACGCTGGAACTGCGTGCCGTAGAAGAACAACACGTCACGCCTCTGTATCAGCTTGTACTTAAAAATAAAAGCTAGCTCCAGCAGTCGCTGAACTGGCCGCAGTTTGTTACGTCAGAGGAAGACACCCGCAAGAACGTGCAAGGCAATATGATGTTGCATCAGCGCGGTTACGCCAAAATGTTCCTGATTTTTGCGCAAGGAAATATGGTCGGGGTTATCTCGTTTAACCAGATAGAACCGCTGAACAAAGCCGCGTATATCGGCTACTGGCTGGATGAGGAACATCAGGGCAAAGGGATCATGTCTCTGGCGCTACAGGCATTGATTCACCATTATGCGCAGCGTCAGGAGATCCGCCGCTTCGTGATTAAATGCCGCGTCGATAACCTTGAGAGTAATCAAGTGGCGCAGCGCAATGGCTTTTTGCTGGAAGGATGTATGAAACAGGCGGAGTTCCTCAATGGTGATCACCATGATGTGAATCTCTATGCCCGAATCATTGATAGCACCTCAGAATAAGCCTGCGATCGGTGTACGCGTAATGCGCTGCTCGCCGTTGATCACCTTCGGGCCGTGCAGATGAATGGCATCGCCATCAAATGCTTCAATATGCGCCTGGTCGCTTATTTCAATGTGATGCTCGATCAGCACTTCGCCCAGCACGCAGGCGTGGCCTTCAATCAGGATGTGGTCGTCAAGCAGGAGCGGCCCGCCGCGTAACTGCGCATGACCGCCGACGAGCACATGGTGCTTCAGTACGCAGTTGCCCTCGACCACCGCGTTTTCCGCCACCTGCGAGCTATAACGTAGGGTAGGAATGGCATCTTCATCGGTTCCGGCAATGACGTGTGCGTGTCCGTAGACTTTGGCGCAATCGCAGATCCAGACATTGTTCTCTGCATTACCTTCAATCCTTGCGCAATCAAACACTTCTGCCCGATGTTCAATAAAGGCATAGTTGATTTTTGCATCACCATAAAGTTGTGCCTGATGCACTACACGCGAGCTGCTGACAAAAGCGCGATCGTAAATTTGCAGGATCTGGTCATGTTCAGGGGTAAGTCCCCTGGCGGCAATGATTTCAGAGCCACACACCACGCGCGCATCACCGAAGAGAAGACACTCACCGCGAACGACTGAATCCTGAATAATGACATTGTCACGGATGTGAGCGTGATGACTGATCTCAGCCCGGTCAATCCACGCGGTATCGCCAATCTGAGCGCCATCTCTAACCACGCTTGCCTGCGTGATACGAGCATTTCCTGTAATTATTGCGCCGGAAAAAGCGAGCGCGTTTTCATCGTAAATCCAGCAATCGCCGTTTTGCGACAGCACGCTTTCATTATCAATCCAGCCGCCGGGAGTACCGGCCTGGACATCATTAAAATCAGTGAGCGCAATGATTTGGCGTAGTAATACGCTTTTTTTATTGCCATTATCCTGATAACTAAAGGAGCGAGGTTCATCGCTTAGACGATATTTGGTCATAGCTCGTTTCCATGTTGCGCGCCTTAGTTAAACGTAGCAAAGTTTTCCGGACTGGCTAAATCAGCGGAAATTCCATAAAATGCATTTCAAATATACTTTAAAAAATAAACAAAATGAGTAAGAACAAGCACAGTGAACAGGTCCTCAATCTTCCGGCTGGTTATTTTGGCATGGTACTGGGCATCATAGGGATGGGATTTGCGTGGCGTTATGCCAGCCTGGTGTGGCCTGTAAGCCACTGGATCGGCGACGGTTTAGTGATCCTTGCGATGGTCATCTGGGGATTGTTGACGCTGGCCTTTATTAGTCGTTTACTGCGTTTTCCGCATAGCGTTTTGGCAGAGGTTCGTCACCCGGTGATGAGTAGCTTTGTCAGTCTGTTTCCGGCCACAACCATGCTGGTCGCGATTGGTTTTGTCCCGTGGTATCGACCACTGGCGCTTGGATTGTTCAGCATTGGGGTTGTGATCCAACTGGCGTACGCGGCGTGGCAAACCGCGGGACTATGGCGCGGGGAGCACCCAGAAGAAGCCACCACGCCGGGGCTGTATCTGCCGACTGTCGCCAATAACTTTATTAGTGCAATGGCCTGTGGTGCGCTGGGTTTCAACGACGCAGGGCTGGTTTTTTTGGGCGCTGGGGTATTTTCCTGGCTCAGCCTGGAGCCAGTGATCCTGCAACGTTTACGCAGTTGCGGCGAACTGCCAACGGTATTACGTACTTCGCTTGGCATTCAGTTGGCGCCTGCGCTGGTCGCCTGCAGCGCCTGGCTTAGCGTCAACGGCGGCGAGGGGGATACGTTGGCCAAAATGTTGTTCGGCTATGGTCTGCTGCAACTTCTTTTTATGCTACGCCTCATGCCGTGGTATCTGTCTCAGCCCTTTAATGCGTCTTTCTGGAGCTTCTCGTTTGGCGTGTCGGCTCTGGCGACAACGGGGCTGCATCTGGGACAAGGCAGCGAATCAGGATTTTTTCATACGCTGTCGATCCCACTGTTTATTTTTACCAATTTTATCATTGCATTATTACTGGTACGTACGTTTGCATTGCTGATGCAGGGAAAACTGCTCATCCGCACAGAGCGTACTGCATTACTGAAATCTGAGGATAAATAATGACCCTTTGCGACGAAAACTACTTTACTGAGAAATATGATTTAACCCGTACGCATTCCGATGTTGTAGAAGCGGCAAAAATTGTTAAGCCAGGTAAAACATTAGATCTGGGCTGCGGTAACGGTCGTAACAGCCTGTACCTGGCAGCAAACGGTTATGACGTAACAGCATGGGATAAAAATCCCATGAGTATCGCTAACCTTGAGCGTATCAAAGCAGCCGAAGGGCTGACTAATCTGCAGGCGAGCGTCGCGGACCTTAATGCGTTGAGTTTTGAGGGTGAATACGACTTTATTCTGTCTACCGTAGTGCTGATGTTTCTCGAAGCGAAAACCATTCCGGGACTTATCGAAAATATGCAGCGTTGCACGAAATCGGGGGGATATAACTTAATCGTTGCGGCGATGGATACCGATGATTTCCCGTGCACCGTTGGCTTTCCGTTCGCGTTTAAAGCGGGGGAGTTACGCAACTATTATCGCGGATGGGAACTGCTGAAATATAACGAAGACGTGGGCGAATTGCACCGTACAGATGAAAACGGCAATCGCATTAAGCTGCGTTTTGCGACTATGCTGGCCCGCAAAATCGGCTAATGGCTTATGCTCTGCGTTCAACGCTTTTACGTCGAACGCAGAAAGAAAATTTGTGTGATGCGTACCATTTTTCGCACAACTAGCATGATTTCCTTTTGCTACTATTTCAGATGCATATCTGCAAATACTAAGGGATCATTCCATGCGTGCTCAAACTTTATTTAAAGTTGCAGTGCTTACGGGTTTACTGGCGTTATCAGGCTGTGCGTCAAAAATCACGCAGCCGGATAAATATTCAGGTTTTTTAAAAAATTACTCTGGCCTGAAGGAAACGAAATCGGCAACAGGACAACCTGTGCTGCGTTGGGTTGATCCCAACTTCAATGAGTCCAACTATGACAGTATTGTGTATAACCCGATAACCTATTATCCGATTCCTAAACCAACGACTCAGGTTGGACAACAGGTGCTGGATAAACTGTTGAGCTATACCAATACGCAGATGAAAACCGCGATTAGTAAACGTAAACCTCTGGTGACGACCCCCGGTCCGCGTAGCCTGATTTTCCGTGGCGCGATTACCGGTGTTGCAACCAGCAAAGAAGGGTTGCAGTTCTATGAAGTCGTTCCGGTTGCGTTGCTTGTAGCGGGTACACAAATGGCGACAGGCCACCGTACCATGGATACTCACCTCTATTTTGAAGGTGAGTTGATCGATGCGGCTACCAACAAGCCAGTGATTAAAGTGGTACGGCAGGGTGAAGGTAAAGACCTGAACAACGAAAGTACGCCAATGGCGTTCGAAACGTTGAAGAAAGTTGTTGATGACATGGCGACAGATGCCTCCATGTTTGATGTCAACACAAAACCGTAATGCTGAGCGCACCATCTTTGGATGGTGCGTTTTTTATTATGCCGTCCGACGGCGGTAAAGCAGTTTTCCCATTAACGCCTCCGGGCGAGCAAACATCACCAGATTACCCAGCAAAATCAGCAGTAATCCAGCAATTGCGTTAACCTGCCAGATGTATCCTTCATACAATGTTGACAGCGTCAGCGCGACCAGCGGGAAAAGCAGCGTACTGTATGCCGCCTTACTGGGACCAATACGCCCTACGAGTGTGAAATAGGCACCGAAAGCAATCACCGAGCCAAAAATAGCCAGATATAACAGCGCGCTAATATAGCTGAAAGTCCACTGCGGCATGAAGTTATCCCCGCGCACCAGCGCAATAACGGCGATCAATAGCGTGCCATACAGCATGGCCCAGCTGTTGGTGGTTAATACTTCCAGCCCTTTTTTCTGGTGACGTAGGCTTATCATATTGCCCAATGAGAAACCAAAAGTACCAAGGGCGCTTAAGCCAATGCCCAGCAGCAGCGAATGGTTGAATCCGCTGTTGAGCAAATCCTGCCAGAACAAAGTGACAATGCCCGTCAATCCCAGGCCGGCTGCAATATAGAAACGCAGCGGTGGTTTTTGCCCAAAAAAGATAAAACTATTGACCGCATTGAACAGAACGGCCATTGAGAAAATTACCGACTCCAGGCCGGTATTAATCCATGCCGCAGCTGTGTAAAAACACCAGAAGTTGAAGCAAAAAACGCATCCACCTTGCAACAGGCAAAACAGATGATCGCGACCGGACAGTTTGCGTAATTTCCCGCTAACCAGAAGGGCAACAATCATTACCGAGCTGGCCACGGCAAAGCGCCAAAAGATAGAAACTGGGGCAGAAACAGGGCCTTGCTGCAAATAAATCGCAATCCATGTTGTTCCCCAAATGACGACGACCAGACAGTACAACAGTGCGTTCATACAACTCTCTCATTTTTGTAATCAGGCTCACACTGTGTCACGGCTGGCGGCAGGGGGCTTTCATCGGCTTGCGGCGAACTTGCAAAATCTTGCGCTTTTTTAGCGTAAGAAACGAAAAGTTGGCTGTTTACAACATGTAGCTGATATAGACTGAAAGCCTGCTAATCTATTTTTGAACGTGATGGTATGTCTCAGCCCTACGATGCCTTTGAAAAATTACGCAAACATAATGCCGTGCTGCATGAATCAGTTGCGTTACATTCGGGGATCCAACTGGCCGCCTGGTCAAACAAGCGCGATACCATTACCCAGTATTGCGATCACCACACGCTCAGTTTATACATCGCGGATGGCTACGAGAGTTATCACAAGACGGCGGAAGGCTGGAAGAATGGCGGCGGGCCGGATCGTTTTTGCCTGATGCCAAAAGAGAGCGAATCCAGTTGGGATATTCGCGACGATCTTTCCTTCGTTCACCTCTATTGTACGGATACCCATCTGCGCGAAGTGGGTGAAAAAGTCTGGGACAAAAGCCCCTATAGCTTCACGCTGGACGAGCATACATTTGGCAGCGATCCGGGGATCACAGCGGTTTATCGTCAGTTTTTGCTCGGTAACGACTGGCAGCAACCGGCCAATCATCTTACGCTCAGCGCCGCATCTTCACTGCTGCTAACGCATCTGATCCAGCATTACAGCAATGTACAATGGCGGTTGCCCACAGTCACTGGAGGTCTTGCACCTGCCACTTTGCGTAATGTGCTGGCCTATATTGAAGCGCATCTGGCGCACCCGATAACCCTGAGCGATCTGGCAAGCGAGGCGGCGCTTAGTGATTTCCACTTTGCCAGAATGTTTCGCCAGTCGATGAATATGGCGCCGCACCAGTATGTGATGCAACGTCGGATGGCGCTGGCGCAGAATCTGGTTTGTTATTCTTCACGCAGTTTGTCGGATATTGCGATGACCTGCGGGTTTAGTTCGGCGAGTCATTTTAGTAACCGGTTTAAACAGGTAACGGGTAAAACGCCAACGCAGTTACGTGCGGCGAAATAACGTCAAGGCTGCGTAGCAGAAACCGCCGACGACCAGCCCCCAGAATGCAGACCCAACACCCCACAACGTCAGACCGCTGGCCGTGACCAGAAAAGTAACGATAGCCGCATCGCGCTCGGCCTCATTATGCAGTGCCTGATACAAACTTCCGCTAATCGTACCGAGCAAGGCGAGGCCAGCTAGCATCTGGATCCAACTTACGGGCAGGGCCGCCATCAGTCCTGTGACCGAACCACCAAAAACCCCGGCCAGTAGATAGAAAACGCCTGCCGCAGCGGCGGCGAGCCAGCGTCGTTTGGCATCAGGATGTGCTTCGGGACTTTGGCAAATTGCTGCGGTTATGGCGGCAATACAAATAGAGTAAACGCCAAAAGGCGAAAACAGCAGCGCCATCAGGCCAGTGAAAACAATCAGTGGTGATACGGGTAACGCATAGCCTGATGCTTTCATGGTGGCAATGCCTGGAGCATTTTGCGAGGCCATGGTGACCAGAAACAGCGGCAGCGCAATGCTGATACTGTGGGCAAATGAAAAGTGTGGGGCAATAAATTCAGGAAATACCGGCGACAGATTAACACCGCTAGTGACAACGTCACCTTTAATCAGCGCAATGGCGATACCTACCAGCATCGCGGCGAGCGTCGCATACCGTGGGGCGATGACTTTACACACCAGCCATGCCAGCAGCATGCTCCCGCATAAGATAAGTTCGTTATTCAGGCTATTAAATGCCTGCAAACCAAAACGCAGCAGGATCCCGGCCAGCATGGCAGATGCCAGTGAATGCGGAATGATTTTCATCAAACGGGCAAACAGCCCGGTTACGCCGCACAGCACAATCAGCGCATTAGCCACAATAAAAACGCCGATAGCATCCTGAATCGTGATGCCTTGCAGGCCCGTAACCAGCAGCGCGGCACCGGGCGTTGACCATGCGGTGAGAACAGGGGCGCGATACCATAATGTCAGCACCAGCGTACTGACACCCATTGCTATCCCCAGCGAGGTCATCCAGCCCGCGATTTGTTCAGTCGTCGCCCCTGCGGCCAGAGCGGCTTGCCAGATGATGGCTGCGGAGCTGGCATAGCCGACCAGGACAGCCACAAAACCGGACAGAACGGTAGGCAGAGGGATAGAAAATGCGCGCATATTCACTCCTTGTGCGTTATAACGGTCAGGCACTGTAACACTGTGCGTTATAGCGTACAAGTGCTAAACTGTAGGTCCGTGAAAGGAGACCGATGAAGGAGAAAAATGGACAACTTAACCCAGTATCTGGCTACTACGCTCCGGACGTTACGTCACCAGCGAGAATGGAGCCTTTCACGTCTGGCGGAGGAAACCGGTGTATCAAAAGCCATGTTGGGGCAAATTGAGCGCAACGAGTCCAGCCCAACGGTGGCGACATTGTGGAAAATTGCCACTGGACTGAACGTGCCGTTTTCGACGTTTATTTCACCGCCAGAGTCAGACAATACGCCGGCATTTGATCCTCAGCAGCAGGCGATGGTCGTCACATCGCTGTTCCCGTGGGATCCGCAACTGTGCTTCGATCATTTTTCAATCCTGCTGGCACCCGGTGCACTCAGCGAATCAACTCCGCATGAATCCGGGGTTATCGAGCATGTTGTGGTGATTAACGGACTGCTGGATATGTGTATTGAGGGGCAGTGGCGTACCATTACATCCGGCGAGGGAGTTCGTTTTGCCGGAGACAGGGCACATAGCTACCGTAACAGCAGCGAACAAACGGTGCACTTTCATTCGCTGATCCATTACCGACGTGGTTAATCGGGAAAACTATTCCGAAACGCCCCGCTTGTGACTACAATAACCGCCATTTTTACCGCTTGTGGATGATAACAACTGTATGCGCCAGCAGCCTCATCACCTTGAATTGTTAAGCCCGGCCCGGGATACCGCCATTGCCCGTGAAGCCATTTTGCACGGCGCAGACGCCGTTTACATTGGCGGCCCGGGTTTTGGCGCGCGTCATAACGCCAGTAACAGTCTGAAAGATATTGCCGAACTAGTGCCTTTCGCCCATCGCTACGGGGCGAAAATCTTTGTGACGCTAAATACCATTTTGCACGATGATGAACTGGAACCCGCACAACGGTTAATTACCGATCTGTATCAGACCGGTGTTGATGCCCTGATTGTGCAGGATATGGGGATTCTGGAACTGGATATTCCCCCCATTGAGCTGCATGCCAGCACCCAATGTGATATTCGCAGTGTTGAGAAGGCGAAGTTTCTTGCTGATGTCGGATTCACCCAGATTGTCCTGGCGCGCGA
Organism: Citrobacter meridianamericanus; assembly: GCF_041320245.1. Classification (NCBI taxonomy): domain Bacteria; kingdom Pseudomonadati; phylum Pseudomonadota; class Gammaproteobacteria; order Enterobacterales; family Enterobacteriaceae; genus Citrobacter; species Citrobacter meridianamericanus. Next base: position 2,606,851 of record NZ_CP101036.1, read on the forward strand.
ACTGAGCCTTGAGCAAATTAACGCCATCCATCAGGCTACTGACGCAACCATTGAATTTTTCATCCACGGTGCGCTGTGCGTTGCCTATTCAGGCCAGTGTTATATTTCTCATGCTCAAACCGGACGCAGTGCTAACCGTGGCGACTGTTCTCAGGCCTGCCGCCTGCCGTATACCCTGAAAGACGATCAGGGGCGCGTGGTGTCCTATGAAAAACACCTGCTGTCGATGAAAGACAACGATCAGACCGCCAACCTCGGCGCATTGATTGACGCAGGTGTGCGTTCCTTCAAAATTGAAGGGCGCTACAAAGACATGAGCTATGTGAAGAATATTACCGCGCATTATCGTCAGATGCTGGACGCTATCATCGAAGAGCGGGGAGATTTGGCCCGTTCTTCAGCTGGACGCACAGAACATTTCTTCACCCCGTCTACGGAGAAAACCTTCCATCGCGGCAGTACTGATTACTTTGTAAATGCCCGTAAGGCCGATATCGGCGCATTCGACTCTCCAAAGTTTATTGGCCTGCCGATTGGTGAAGTCCTGAAGGTGGCAAAAGATCATCTCGATGTTGAGGTGACAGAACCGCTGGCGAACGGGGATGGTCTGAACGTGTTAATCAAGCGTGAGGTCGTCGGATTTCGCGCTAACACCGTTGAAAAAACCGGGCACAATCGTTATCGGGTGTGGCCGAATGAAATGCCCGTCGATCTGCACAAAGTTCGTGCTAACCATCCGCTGAATCGCAACCTCGATCATAACTGGCAACAGGCGCTGACCAAAACCTCCAGCGAACGCCGCGTTGCGGTCGATATTGAACTGGGCGGCTGGCAGGAACAGTTAATCCTGACGCTCACCAGCGAGGAGGGCGTGAGTATCACCCATACGCTGGATGGTCAGTTTGAGGAAGCGAACAATGCGGAAAAAGCGTTGAACAATCTGCAGGATGGCCTGGCAAAGCTCGGACAAACGATGTATTACGCCCGCGATATTCAGATCAACTTGCCGGGGGCATTGTTCGTACCAAACGGTCAACTGAATCAGTTGCGACGTGAAGCTGTCGACATGCTGGATACCGCGCGTTTGCAAAATTATCAGCGGGGCAGTCGTAAACCGGTCGTACAACCGGCGCCGGTTTATCCGCAAACGCATCTGAGTTTCCTGTCTAACGTCTACAACCATAAAGCGCGTGAGTTTTATCACCGCTATGGTGTGCAGTTGATTGATGCCGCCTATGAAGCGCATGAAGAAAAGGGCGATGTACCGGTGATGATTACCAAACATTGTCTGCGTTTCGCCTTTAACCTGTGTCCGAAACAGGCGAAAGGGAACATCAAGAGCTGGAAAGCCACGCCGATGCAACTGGTTAACGGCGATGAAGTCCTGACGCTGAAATTTGATTGCCGACCGTGCGAAATGCACGTGATCGGCAAGATGAAACATCACATTCTGAAGATGCCATTGCCTGGCAGTATAGTGGCTTCCGTCAGCCCCGAAGACCTGATGAAGACACTGCCGAAGCGTAAAGGCTGACGGTTAACTCATATGGATATCGGGTTTTCGTGATTTTTGCCAGTGATGGTGCTCGCGAAGAGTGGCGGCGGATTCTTCCGCCGTCACTCGCAGCTCATCGCTGTCGGCCGTGTGTCGTAATACGTGATCGGCATCCTGTACCTGAAGATATTCATGTCCCTGATTAGTCGCGAAAAGCTGACCAGAAAAAAGCGCGCTGGCCAGCAATAACACCGTTAACCCTTTCTTAAACATCATGCACCCTCTGGTACGTTAGCTGCGGAATTGGCGATAATTTCACCTTGTGACTATTCAATATTTTAATCGGGATAATGGCAATCTCTGTTTTGCCAATTCGATGTTTTTTACATTTTTGTTTAGCCAGCATTAGGATTTGTAACAACCGGGAAGCACAGGGCGACTCGGTTGTTACCGGGGGGAAAATCAGGACTTAAACCCAGCAGCGGTCATCAGTAAGCGAAAGAATGAACCGACGGCCGCCAGGGCCAGCACACTGCCGCCCCAGAGAATGACCAGCCACATCAGACGTTTCCAGATAGATTGTTGCATTAATGATACCCCTCACCATGTTGAACTTTGCCGCGGAAAACGTAGTAGCTCCAGAAGGTATACACCAGGATTATTGGGATAATCAGCAGTGCGCCAACCAGCATAAAGCCCTGACTTTGCGCCGGAGCCGCCGCCTGCCAGAGCGTAATGGACGGTGGAATGATGTGTGGCCAAATGCTGATCCCCAGTCCGCTAAACCCGAGGAAAATCAGCCCCAGCGTCAAGACAAAAGGCAGAGTATGGCTGTTTCGCTGGCCCAGCGCGCGCCACAACCAGAGGCTAATTAACGCAACCAGCAGCGGAACCGGCAGCAGGAACCACAGGTTGGGCAGGCTAAACCAACGCACGGCAATAGCATTGTGCGCCAACGGCGTCCACAGGCTGATAATGGCAATGACAACCAACATCGCCAGCAGTAGTTTTTTTGCCACGCCGCGCATTTTATCCTGTAACGGGTTTTCGCTTTTCATCACCAGCCATGTTGCTCCCAGCAGGGCGTAGGCCACCACGAGACCAATGCCGCAGAACAGCGTAAACGGGGTCATCCAGTCGAAAGGACCGCCGCTGTAGCTGCGACCGGTAACGGAAAATCCGTTGAGTACAGCACCCACCACCACGCCCTGGGTGAATGTCGCCAGAATTGAACCGCCGAGAAAGGCTTTATCCCAGAATGGTCGATGCGCCGGTGTAGCCTTGAAGCGAAACTCGAACGCGACGCCGCGAAATATCAGGCCGATTAGCATCAGGGTCAACGGGATCGTCAGCGCATCGACAATCACTGCATAGGCCAGCGGGAACGCACCAAATAACCCGGCCCCCCCCAGAACAAGCCAGGTTTCATTCCCGTCCCATACCGGAGCGACGCTGTTAACCATCACGTCGCGATCATCAGCGTCCTGAATAGCGGGAAATAAAATACCGATCCCGAGGTCAAAACCGTCCATCACGATATACATCAGCGTGGCGAACACGATAATCACAAACCAGATAACTGATAAATCGATACCCATTAGCGATGTGCCTCCGGTTGAGAATCGAGAACTGCGGCAGAAAGCGGCCGGGCAGGTGTGCCGGTTGGCGGAATGGTCGGGTCATCTTCCTGCGGCCCTTTACGGATCAAGCGGATCATGTAGCTGTAACCCACGCCAAATACCGAGCTATACACCACAAAGAAGGACAGCAGGCTGATACTCATATGTAAATCGCCATGAGCGGAAACCGCATCCGCTGTACGTTGCAGACCGTAAACCACCCACGGTTGACGGCCCACTTCAGTGGTCACCCAGCCAGCCAGAATGGCAATCAGACCGGAAGGGCCCATCAACAATGCAAAGCGCAAGAAAGCGCGCGAGGTGTATAAACGCTGCTTATAACGCAGCCACAAGGCAAACGCACCCAACAGGATCATCAGCATGCCTAGCCCCGCCATAATGCGAAACGACCAGAACACCATGGTGGAGTTGGGCCGGTCTTCTTTAGGAAACTCTTTCAGGGCCGGGACTTGTTTATCCAGACTATGGGTCAGGATCAGACTGCCCAGCGCAGGAATTTCCAGCCCATAGCGAGTGCGCTCTTGCTCCATATCCGGCCAGCCGAAGAGCAGCAGCGGGGTTGGTTCGCCTGGCGGATTTTCCCAGTGTCCCTCAATAGCGGCAATTTTTGCCGGTTGGTGTTTCAGCGTATTCAATCCGTGCATATCGCCAATCAAGGCCTGCAGTGGGGCGACGATTAGCGTCATCCACAGCGCCATCGAAAACATGGCGCGAATAGCGGGAGTGCTATTCCCACGCAGTAAATGCCATGCGGCTGAAGCCGCGACAAACAACGCGCTGCTGAGGAAAGCGGCAACGGACATATGCAACAAACGATAAGGGAATGAAGGATTGAAAATAACGGCGAACCAGTCGACGGGAACCACTTGCCCGTTAACGATTTCATAGCCTTGCGGTGTTTGCATCCAACTGTTGGAGGCGAGGATCCAGAAAGTAGAAATAATCGTACCCAGCGCAACCATACAAGTGGCGAAGAAGTGAAGTCCAGGACCAACCCGGTTCCAGCCAAACAGCATTACCCCAAGGAAGCCCGCTTCGAGGAAAAAGGCGGTTAACACCTCATAGGTCAGCAGCGGTCCGGTGATGCTTCCGGCAAACTCGGAAAAACCGCTCCAGTTCGTGCCGAACTGATAAGCCATCACCAGCCCGGAAACGACGCCCATACCAAAGTTTACGGCGAATATTTTCGACCAGAAATGGTATAGCGAACGCCAGGTGGGATTTTTTGTTTTTAGCCATAACCCCTCAAGCACCGCCAGATAACTGGCGAGGCCGATGGTAATGGCCGGAAAGATGATGTGAAAGGATACCGTAAACGCGAACTGGATCCTCGCCAGGTGAAACGCGTCAAGACCGAACATGCTTAACTCCGCAGGAAAAATTGATTTGGCGCAATTCTAAGCTTAGGAAGGAATGCGGGGCAGAAACAGAACAGTTCTTTTTAACCATAACAGTTGCAGTGCTGTTATAGGTTGTACACGCTGATATGAAATCTGGAAGCGAGTCTAACACCGGCAGTGGAAGGTGGGTTTGTGGTTTCTTTTCCGGATATTCCGGAAGCATTAACTCAGGAAAATACTCGCCATGACGCTTTCCAGGCCGCGCAGACTGCATTGATTACCGCTTTTGAATTCTATTTCGACGACAACGAGGCGATTCCACTCCCTTCGGCGGTTGGCGCTGAAGATACCTACGTAGAAATACCGCTGAGCGTTGCGTCTAAGGTTCTTCTGCTGAATGCCTTCCTTGAATCAAAAATCACCCAGCAGGAGCTGGCGAACAGGATCGGCAGACCTAAGCAGGAGATCACCCGTTTATTTGATTTAAAGCACACGACCAAAATTGATGCCGTACAGATTGCTGCTCGCGTCTTAGGCAAAGAACTGGCGTTAACGATGTTGTAAAACTGTTAACTATAACAGTTATAAAAAACACCCTGATTATGTAAACTGATATACACAGTGATTGTCACCGACACCGGTAATCAGGATCAAAAATGAAAAAGTATCAGCGACTGGCTGAGCAAATTCGCGATCAAATCGCGTCTGGCGTATGGCAGCCAGGCGATCGCCTGCCGTCACTGCGTGAACAGGTGGTCAGCAGCGGCATGAGTTTTATGACCGTCGGACACGCCTACCAACTGTTGGAAAGTCAGGGGCGGATTATTGCCCGACCGCAGTCGGGTTACTATGTCGCCGCGCGCCCACAACGTGAGCTGGCAGCACCGCAGGCACAGGTCATGCGCGATGAAGCAGTGGATATCAACACTTATATTTTTGATATGTTGCAAGCCAGTCGTGATGCGTCAGTAATGCCATTTGCCTCTGCATTCCCCGACCCGCGACTGTTTCCACTTCAGCAGTTGAACCGCTCGCTGGCGCAGGTGAGTAAAACCGCCACTGCTATGAGCGTGATCGAAAACCTGCCGCCGGGAAATGCAGAATTGCGCCATGCCATTGCCCGTCGCTATGCTCAACAGGGAATGACTATTTCACCTGATGAGATTGTGATCACCACCGGCGCGCTGGAAGCCCTCAACCTGAGCCTGCAGGCGGTGACCGAACCGGGGGATTGGGTGATTGTCGAAAACCCTTGTTTTTACGGCGCGTTGCAGGCTCTGGAGCGATTACGCCTGAAGGCGCTTGCGATTGCCACCGATGTCAAAGAGGGGATCGATCTGGCTGCGCTGGAGCAGGCGTTGCAGGAGTATCCGGTCAAAGCCTGCTGGCTGATGACTAACAGTCAAAATCCGCTGGGTTTTACGCTCAAACCAGAGAAAAAAGCGCACCTGGTGGCATTGCTGGAAAAATACCACGTGATGCTGATAGAGGATGATGTCTACAGCGAACTGTACTTTGGTCGTGAAAAACCGCAGCCCGCCAAGGCCTGGGATCGTGCTGACCGCGTTTTACATTGTTCGTCTTTCTCGAAGTGCCTCGTGCCCGGGTTCCGTGTGGGCTGGGTGGCGGCCGGGAAGCATGCCCGGCGTATTCAGCGACTTCAGCTAATGAGCACCTTATCCACCAGTTCCCCGATGCAGCTTGCACTGGTGGATTACTTGTCAACCCGGCGCTATGACGCACATCTGCGTCGCTTACGCCGCCAACTGGCAGAGCGCAAACAGCAGGCCTGGCAAACGTTGCTGCGTCATCTTCCGGCGGAAGTCAAAATTCACCACAACGACAGCGGCTATTTTTTATGGCTGGAATTACCAGAACCGCTTGATGCAGGCGAACTCACTACCCAGGCACTGGCGCACCATATCAGCATTGCGCCGGGAAAAATGTTCTCAACCTCGGGGAGTTGGACGCGTTTCTTTCGTTTTAATACCGCATGGCACTGGGGAGAACGTGAGGAACAGGCGGTGAAACAGTTGGGAAAATTAATTCGCGAGATGATGAAATAAAACGTAACGCGCTATTCAATATAAAAGAATAGCGCGTTCTTATTTTCGAAATAGAGAATACATAGCACTGATGTTATTTATATCGAGTGCTACCATACAAAAAATCAATAGTTCTTACTATTGCCACCTTTGCACCTAACTCCTTGTCTATACTCCAGAAGATTAAGCCTCATGGTCGGAGTCAGTCGCGTAATGAGCGTTAGCTCACAACCTGATTAAATTTCCTTGCGCCAGCAGGAACGCTTACCACACCCCGACTATTTTTAGGAAAGGACATATATTTACGGCAAGGCTGCCGCTCAATATTTTTTCGACAGGAGTAAGACGTTATGAGCAAGCAACTTGCCCTCAGTAGCCTGTGTGCCTTCAGCATGACGCTGATGACGGCGCAGGCAGCCGAACCCCCGACATCATTAAGTAAACCGGAAGGTCGTCTGGATATTATTGCCTGGCCGGGTTACATCGAGCGTGGACAAACTGATAAACAATATGATTGGGTCTCGCAGTTTGAGAAAGATACCGGCTGCGCGGTCAATGTTAAAACGGCGGCCACCTCTGATGAGATGGTCAGCCTGATGGCGAAAGGCGGCTACGACCTGGTTACCGCTTCCGGTGATGCTTCATTGCGACTGATTATGGGTAAACGCGTTCAGCCAATTAATACCGCGCTGATCCCTAACTGGAAAACCCTTGATCCGCGAGTGGTAAAAGGAGAGTGGTTTAACGTTGGGGGTAAAGTTTACGGTACGCCATACCAGTGGGGACCAAACCTGCTGATGTATAACACCAAAACCTTCCCAACGCCGCCGGACAGCTGGAACGTGGTATTCGTTGAACAAAATCTTCCTGACGGTAAAAGCAATAAAGGTCGCGTTCAGGCTTACGATGGCCCGATCTATATTGCCGACGCCGCGTTATTCGTTAAGGCCACTCAGCCGCAACTGGGTATTACCGATCCCTATCAGCTCACCGAACAGCAGTATCAGGCGGTTATCAAAGTCCTGAGCGATCAGCACGCGTTAATTCATCGCTATTGGCACGATACCACCGTGCAAATGAGCGACTTCAAAAATGAAGGTGTGGTGGCCTCAAGCGCCTGGCCTTATCAGGCTAACGCCCTGAAAGGGGAAGGTCAGCCGATTGCCACAGTTTTCCCAAAAGAAGGGGTTACTGGCTGGGCTGATACCACCATGCTGCACAGTCAGGCAAAACACCCGGTATGCGCTTATAAATGGATGAACTGGTCATTAACCCCGAAAGTACAGGGCGACGTAGCGGCATGGTTTGGTTCTCTGCCAGTGGTGACGGAAGGCTGTAAAGCCAGCCCGTTACTGGGTGAAAAAGGCTGTGAAACCAACGGTTATAGCTATTTCGACAAAATTGCCTTCTGGAAAACGCCGATCGCAGAAGGCGGCAAATTCGTTCCTTACAGTCGCTGGACGCAGGATTACATCGCCATTATGGGTGGTCGTTAATTCCGCTGGGGGTTTTATGACGTACGCAGTGGAGTTTCATGACGTCTCGCGTTTGTACGGGGATGTTCGTGCTGTTGATGGGGTGAGTATTGCGATTAACGACGGTGAATTTTTCTCTATGCTGGGGCCATCCGGCTCCGGCAAGACCACTTGTCTGCGCCTGATTGCCGGTTTTGAGCAACTGTCAGGCGGCGCAATTACTATTTTTGGTAAGCAGGCCAGCGAATTGCCGCCCTGGGAACGGGACGTCAATACGGTTTTTCAGGATTACGCGCTATTCCCGCATATGTCGATTCTCGATAACGTCGCTTACGGGTTGATGGTCAAAGGCATTGATAAAAAGACACGTCACGCAAAAGCACGCGAGGCACTGGATAAGGTCGCGCTCGGTTTTGTTCATGAACGCAAACCGTCACAGCTTTCCGGTGGGCAGCGGCAGCGCGTGGCTATTGCCCGGGCGTTGGTCAATGAACCACGCGTCCTGCTGTTGGATGAGCCGCTTGGGGCATTGGATCTTAAATTGCGTGAACAGATGCAACTGGAGCTGAAGAAGTTACAGCAATCCCTGGGTATTACGTTCATTTTTGTCACCCACGATCAGGGGGAAGCCCTGTCGATGTCCGATCGTGTGGCGGTGTTTAATAACGGTCGTATTGAACAGGTGGATTCTCCGCGTGAACTGTACATGCGCCCGCGGACACCGTTTGTGGCAAGTTTCGTTGGGACGTCAAATGTCTTCGATGAGGCGATGTCGGCCAACGTTTGCGGGCTGCAGGGTATGTTTTCCTTGCGTCCGGAACACATTCGCTTGAATGACGTCAGTGGCGAAGTCCAGGCTCCGGGGATCATTCAGGCTGTGCAATACCAGGGAGCGGCGACGCGGTTTGAGCTGAAACTCGCCGGTGGTGAAAAATTGCTGGTTAGCCAGGCTAACCTGACGGGAGAAGTGCTGCCGCCAACGCTGTCACCGGGTCAGCAGGTGATAGCCTCATGGTCACGTGATGTGATGGTACCGCTGGTTGAGGAGAGGTGAATGGCTATGAACGTCTTACATTCGCCTCCACAGCCGACAAATCTGAACCGGATCTCAGGTTTCTTTTGGCGTAATCCGGGGCTGGGGCTGTTTTTGCTGCTCCTCGGGCCGCTGATGTGGTTTGGAATCGTTTACTTTGGCTCATTACTGACGCTGTTGTGGCAAGGTTTTTATACCTTTGACGATTTCACGATGTCGGTCACGCCGGACCTGACGCTGGCGAATTTGCAGGCGCTGTTTAATCCGGCTAACTACGACATCATTTTGCGTACCCTGACGATGGCGGTGGCAGTCACCATTGCCAGCGCGATTCTGGCGTTTCCGATGGCGTGGTATATGGCGCGATATACCAGCGGCAAAATGAAAGCCTTTTTTTACATTGCCGTGATGTTGCCGATGTGGGCCAGCTACATTGTTAAAGCTTACGCGTGGACGTTGCTGTTGGCTAAAGACGGCGTGGCGCAGTGGTTTTTAACCCATCTTGGGCTGGAGCCGCTGCTGCTTTCGTTCCTGACGCTGCCTGCGGTAGGCGGCAATACGTTGTCGACGTCAGGATTGGGTCGTTTCCTGGTCTTCGTCTACATCTGGCTGCCGTTTATGATTCTGCCGGTACAGGCTGCACTAGAGAGACTTCCGCCGTCACTGTTACAGGCCTCCGCTGATTTGGGCGCGCGTCCGCGTCAAACCTTCCGCTATGTGGTTCTCCCACTGGCGATACCCGGCATCGCGGCGGGTTCGATTTTTACCTTCTCACTGACGTTGGGCGATTTTATCGTACCGCAGTTGGTGGGACCACCAGGCTATTTCATCGGCAACATGGTGTATTCGCAACAAGGGGCTATCGGCAATATGCCGATGGCGGCGGCATTTACTCTGGTGCCAATTGTCTTAATCGCACTGTATCTGGCGTTCGTGAAGCGTCTGGGAGCTTTCGATGCACTCTGAACGCGCACCCTGGCTACTCAAACTGGCGGCATGGGGCGGGGTTATTTTCCTGCACTTTCCCATCCTCATCATCGCCACCTATGCTTTTAATACAGAGGAGGCCGCTTTTAGTTTCCCACCGCAGGGGTTAACGCTGAAATGGTTTAGCGTTGCGGCGCAGCGTAGCGATATTCTGGAATCGGTGACGTTGTCACTTAAAATCGCGGCGCTGTCGACAGCTATTGCCCTGGTTCTGGGGACGATGGCCGCGGCTGCCCTGTGGCGCAGGGACTTTTTTGGTAAAAGCGCAATATCGCTGTTGCTACTTTTACCGATCGCGCTGCCGGGAATTATTACCGGTCTGGCGCTGCTGACTGCGTTTAAAACCATCAACCTGGAACCAGGGTTTCTGACGATCGTGGTGGGCCATGCGACGTTTTGCGTGGTGGTGGTGTTTAACAACGTCGTGGCGCGTTTTCGCCGTACCTCATGGAGTCTGGTTGAAGCGTCTATGGATCTTGGCGCCAATGGCTGGCAAACCTTTCGTTATGTCGTGCTGCCGAACCTGGCATCGGCACTGCTGGCGGGAGGGATGCTGGCGTTTGCCTTGTCGTTTGATGAAATCATCGTGACAACGTTCACCGCCGGACATGAAAGAACACTTCCTTTGTGGCTACTCAATCAACTGGGTCGACCACGAGATGTGCCTGTCACCAACGTTGTGGCATTGCTGGTAATGCTGGTGACAACACTGCCAATTTTAGGGGCCTGGTGGCTAACGCGTGAAGGCGACACTCTCGCCGGAAACGGTAAATAAACGACGATATGGGAAATTGCTATGCAACATCAATTACTGATTAATGGCGAGCTGGTCAACGGTGAAGGTGAAAAGCAGCCAGTCTATAACCCTGCCACTGGTGAAATTATTCTGGAGATTGCCGAGGCGTCTGCTGCGCAGGTTGATGCCGCAGTACGTGCAGCAGACAGCGCATTTGCCAGTTGGGGGCAAACCACGCCGAAAGTCCGCTCGGAATTGCTGCTGAAACTGGCGGATGTTATCGCCGATAACGCGCAAACCTTTGCCGAGCTGGAATCACTCAACTGTGGTAAGCCGCTGCACTGCGTCCTCAATGATGAAATTCCGGCAATCGTCGACGTTTTCCGCTTCTTTGCCGGGGCAGCGCGAACTCTGCAAGGACAGGCGGCCGGAGAGTATCTGGAAGGGCATACGTCGATGATTCGTCGGGATCCACTGGGCGTGGTGGCCTCTATTGCGCCGTGGAACTATCCGCTGATGATGGCGGCGTGGAAGCTGGCTCCGGCGCTGGCGGCGGGTAACTGCGTGGTGATTAAACCGTCAGAAATCACCCCGCTAACGGCGCTAAAACTGGCTGAATTTGCCAAAGATATTTATCCGGCTGGCGTTATCAACGTGCTGTTTGGCCGGGGTAAAACGGTGGGTGACCCGCTGACCGGCCATGAAAAAGTCCGCATGGTCTCATTGACCGGCTCCATTGCAACCGGCGAACACATTATCCAGCATACTGCGCCTTCGATTAAGCGCACGCATATGGAACTGGGTGGTAAAGCCCCGGTCATCATTTTTGATGATGCCAATCTGGATGCGGTGGTGAGCGGCGTGCGAACCTTTGGGTATTACAACGCCGGACAAGACTGCACTGCCGCTTGCCGAATCTATGCCCAGAAAGGGATTTATGATGCGCTGGTTGAGAAACTTGGCGCCGCGGTTGCCAGCCTGAAAACCGGTTCACCGAATGATGAGTCGACAGAGCTGGGGCCAGTAAGCTCTCAGGCGCATCTTGATCGCATCACCAAAGCGGTTGATGAGGCTAAAGCGTTGGGGCACATCAACGTTATCACCGGTGGTAAGAAAGTGGAGGGGGCAGGCTACTATTTCGCCCCGACGCTGCTGGCTGGGGCAAAGCAAGACGATGCCATTGTGCAGAGGGAAGTTTTCGGTCCGGTGGTCAGCGTAACGGTCTTTGATGATGAAGATCAGGTATTGGCGTGGGCTAACGATTCGAAGTACGGGCTGGCATCCTCCGTCTGGACCCGGGATGTGGGGCGCGCGCATCGATTTAGCGCTCGCCTGCAGTATGGTTGCACCTGGGTCAATACACACTTCACGCTGGTCAGCGAGATGCCGCACGGCGGGCAAAAACAGTCTGGTTATGGCAAGGATATGTCGGTTTACGGGCTGGAAGATTACACGATTGTTCGCCATGTCATGATCAAGCATGAGTAGTCTCTGAAGCGCGAGCGGTAAATGGGGCACGGATAGCTAAATATTGGCAAACGTGCGTCTATACTATTCGTGCCACTGGCCTCGTCGCCATCGGACGGCGGTAAGTTGGAAATATCCGCGAGGTCAGGCTAATTGATACAACAAAGCCCCGGTTGGATATCGGGGCTTTGTGCTTTCAGGTATACCGTCCGGTTATTAGCGGCGTAAGCTGCTAAGTCAGGCGAGTAGCGCACAAACGCTCAGAACCAGTCCCAGTTGTTCCGGCGTCAGACCTGTCGTCAATAATCGCCGGTTCAGCAGGCTGCCCGATAGTGAAGCAAATGCCAGTAACAATCCCGTTCAGCCAAGGGATCTCAATTTCCATCAGCATACCGGCACAACACCGAGGCGTTATTTAGATACCTAATGCCATAGAAGGATTAGGGGGATTACATACTAAGGATAATTTACCCGGAAGTGTGAGAGTGGGAAGATGGTGTACTAATGGCAGAGAGAAAAACCTCTCTGCCAGCGGACGCTGCGATTAATTACACAAGAACCACATCAAGCAAACCAGCCAAACCTTGCGGAAATCAGACTGAAAAGTCCTACAGCAGCAAATATATTTATCAGCACCACCGTTTTACTGGAAACATTCATTTGTGCCACCTTTCGTTTAAACCCTTATGGGTATAGTACGGGTTATAACTATCCGCAATAGTACGAATTCCGAACACAATGAAAACGGTGTGTTTTACCGCTGTTTCTCTTAAAATAATTAATAAAACTTGATGTGGGTCATGAAAAAGAGCATATTGCGCGCGATTTCACCTTTCGGCCCGGATGCCTTACATGTCTCTGTACCAAAAAATGTTGGTTTTTTATGCGGTGATGGCCGCTATCACGGCAATCATCACCTGGTTTCTTTCCCGCGATAAAAAGCGGATTCGTTTTCTCAGCGCAGTATTAGTCGGGGCGACCTGGCCGATGAGTTTTCCCGTCGCGTTAATGTTTTCTCTCTTCTGATGACGGCGTAAACGCCGTTTCAGGCGGAAAGCAGGGCATCTAATCGTTTTCTGTCGGCGTCACTGACGTCCTGCGGATGCTGATACCCCACGTTCTCATTCGCACGGGTATATAAAGCGACCAGCCAGTCGTAAACGTAGCGACTTGCGCCGTGCGAAGGTTGTTCATCCAGTTTCGTCAGGCGTAACATTGGCTGTTGCTTAGGCGCGCTAAAAATAGCCGATCCTTTTTGGATCCTGCTGGCCGGACGCTGTTCCTCGGCAACGTTAGCAAATCCAAGCCAGGTAATAAAATCGCCAATATCGGCGTGAAGTTGCGCGGCGCAGACATTTTCTCGCTGCAAAATGCGCTGTAAGCGTTGCGGCATCTCCAGGCGATAGCTGGCGGTAACGAGGATATCGGCAACCTGCCTTAGCGTACGGGCGTCGAGGCGTAACCGGCGCGCATTATTTTCATCGCGACACCACTGGCGCACGTGGTTTATCCACATTTTGTGCGCCTGATATCCGATCTCTTTGTTTTCCGGCGAGTGTTGCGTATCGCGCACCTCGGCAAACAGGTCAATATCTTCATTAAAGAGTCCGCTCACCTGTTCCTCGCGTGGCTGCTGAATACGCAGCAGCGACTCAAAGAGGCGCATCGGCGGGAGCAAACCATCGAGGAGTTCGCCATGCTTTGCCGCCTGAGCCTGTAACTGGCGGATCACCCACTCATTGCTACCGGATTCGGCTTCAACGGGATGAATCCAGCCGATCAGAGTTTGGCGTACGTGCTGTTGGTGCTGCTCACGCAGGGAATCCAACCTGGCCTGGCGCTGCTGTGGCGAGGTGGCTTGAGTCAGCCACTCGACAAGGCGCTGTAAGCTGTGTTTATCCAGCGCCTGCAGTGTGCCCCAGTGCAGTCCGGGCTTACCCATTAATTGCTGTACGGATTCATCCAGGTTTTGCTGAGTGCTAAAACGCGCATCCTGCGGGGTAATGGCCCACACCACGCCCGGCAATGCGGCGTCATGTACGGGCTGAGTATCGTTAACCCAGCCCAGCAGCTTGCGGGTGATAGCAGGCGTCTGGGAACGGGTCGATACCGCATTACAGATTAAGAGCACATCCGGTTGCAGATGCTGGCGGTAATGTTCCAGCATCCAGCCTAATTTGGCCTGCCACAGTGGATGGAGATGAACATCCGGGGCGAGGGGAATATCAAGCAGATCGACATTCCCCAGTTCAGCGTTTTCAACTGTCAGGACCAGTTCGCGCGTGAGCAGCGCCAGTGATGCCTGAGGGAGACTAACCGCGTTGAGCAACTGATGATTTTCAACGGGATGAACCACCACATCGCTTTGCGCCTCATTCCCGGTTAACGCCATCTGGGTAAGAAAACTTTCCGCAGGTAAACCGAAATGATCGACCAGCAGGCTCAGCGGTGCTGCTAATTCTGACGCGTTCCCGGTTTGCTGCAGCGTATGCGCCAGCGCCAACCACTGTTGCGTCAGTTCTGGTTGCTCTCCCCACAGTAACGCCCAGGCGTTTGCCCGAGTCGTCAGGTCCAGTGCGGGTAACAGCGTGGCAAACTGATGCCATAGCGTATCGTCGATTTGCTGCTGATTGGTTGGCACGCAGGCGCGCCAGAAGCGGCCAATCGACGCAACATCTTGTGCAGTAATGCCCTGTACCGGATGACGTTGACGTAGCGTTTGCCATTTTTCCAGGCGCGACTCAATAATCGATTTCTCAACCTGGCGATTGTCCGGGAGCGCACTGAACTGGGCGATAAACAGTTGTACCAGTTCGGCTTCACTGAGTAACCGCAGACGCAATGGCCATTCACTATCAAGCGGATTTTCTTCCTGCGTGAAACGGATCGCCATATTGGTTGGCGCATGACCGGGATTAATATGCGAAAAGTAATCAAAACTGCGATCCGGAGTGACGATATTCACTTTGCCATTGGCGTTGTTGCACAATGCCGCGAGCAGATGCGCTTTCGCCGATTGTGAATGTCCATATAACCCAATGCACCCTCGCGATGAAAAAGCCGTCTTTAACGCAGATTCCTGCACGGCGGCTAACGTGAGCTGGGCCAGCAGGGCATCTGCTTCATCATCAAGACGTGCCGAGCGCTGACGGGTATCAGATACCCATTCGATGGCGGCCTGCGCGGTATTTAACATCTTACTCATTTCAGGTACACGCTCCCGCTATCAATCCAGTAATGGCTACCGCTATGGCGACGGTCTGCCAGCGTATTCAGTTTTAACGTTAAGGCATGGGCGGCAACGGGAGTGCCATCCTGTAACCAGGCGTCGCTCAGTACGAAGAATTCCGGTCCGCTTTCTTTGCTACCACCGCGTAGTTGCAACCGGACATTCAACACGCCATCTCCGGCGATGGTTTTTGCCAGTTCGGCAGAATTTATGCTGAGCGTATACAACGGCGTGGCAGGCCAGCGACTGTTTGCCAATTGACGGAAACCTAACGTCACGTTACCGCGCAAAGGAAAGTGCAGGCGGGTATCCAGCTTAGCGCCGGGCTTATCCAGATCGATATCGTGATACCAGATATTCTCATCGCGCAGCGTATTGACCGTATTATCCAGCACGCCGAGATATCGTACGGTTGAGTAAGCGCCGATATCGGCAGCTTTAAAGTTAAAGCGTGGAAGACGTAAATCCAGCGCCAGGCTACACAACATGGCACCTACTGCTGCGGTGGATTTGGGGTTACCAATCCGTCCTTGCTGGCTAAACGGATACCACTCATGTACGCGGTAGTTATCCATCCAGATCATACGATTAACCGGAACGGGCTGCAGATGGCGGATCAACGCCTGTACGCCGGGTAAACAGGCGGGTCTGCCGGTCACTAATAAAATATCGCAGCGATAGTGCGAAATGGCCTCACAGACCGCGTGCAGCGGCGCAGTCAGAGTAAATTGTCCCGCCAGTAACGCTTCTTGTAGCTGCCTGAACTGTACCTGTAAGGGAACGTTCAGAACATCAAACGCTGGCGATCCTGCTGGCAACGCATGGTCGATGGCCTGTTGGATATAATTCATCACGTTACGTGTGGGTCGCTGGCTGAGCAGCTCGCCAAAGGTGGCATGCAGCCCGGCTACCGGATCGTTAATATCACTTTGTTCCCAGGCAGAGAGCACCGCATGACCAAGCGGCATAAAGAGCTGTAATGCCGTTTGTTGACGCAAAATCGCCTGAGTATCGATGCGCCCGGAATCGCCGAATAGCGTCGCCAGCAATGCGGCGGCATCAGTCACGCCAGCCTGTTGTAAGCGGGTTTGCAACGCGGGCAATACGCAACGCTGAATTACGTCAAGCAGCATGTCATCCCCCGCGACCTTAAAACCTTCACGGAACAACAGATGCGGGGTAATTTTGACGTTCGCCCCAACGCCATCATCAAGCTGGTAATGAACCACGGCCATATCCGTTGTCCCGCCGCCAATGTCGATCGACGCCACGCGCAGCGCACGACCTTTAGTCTCACCGGGTTCCGGCAGACGGTCCGGGCGGGCAAGGGCGTTAAAGAACGATTCAGTGTGGCCATCATAGTGGGAGATAGCCTCGTTATACAGCCACACCAGTTGCCCACAGCTGGCCTCATCCCATTCCATCTGGATCTCAGGTACGGGAACCACGCTCTTTTCTTGTTGTTTACGAGTGGTGAAATCTTCATCCTGCGGGTGCCAGCCCATCGCTTTCCACACCAACGCAATAGCCTCAAACATGCGCAGGCGGAAAATTTCGCGCTCCTGTTTGGGCATTGCCGACGGTAGGGTCAGGATCAACGTCCGCAATTGACGAGGAGAGGCCGGGAATCCAAGACGCAATCGCGTTGCCACGCTGTTAATTTGGCCCAGCGCCTGAGCCAGAATTTCGCACAGCATATGTGTCATCAGCGTGCTGCGACTGTATTGCGGTGAGAATACCGGCAGACGATCGTCCTGCGGCAGGCTAAACAGCGGTTGCCCGTCATCGTTCATCAGGTTCATCAGCGGGTAGGCGGTAGCCAGCGGCTCGCGCTGGGTTTTGCCATTCATCTGGCTAAAGCGCCAGTCATGTAGCACCGGCGTTTCGTCCCACAGATAACGGCGTGGGCTGGAGATCCCACTGCTGCCTTCAGTGCCCATACGCTGCATCGCCAGCTTACGGGCTTCGTCACCCACGCGGACAATTGACGGCCAGATAAAGGCGTCATCACGACCGCTCTCCACAGAAAAGTGCTGCTTGCCAAAACGCGCTTCAGAAAACTCCAGTCGGCTGGTGAACAGTGGGTCGTTGAGATACTGCGGCTCGCTTAACGAACGCACCTGTAATTCAGCAGTCTGACGCAGTCCGTCATTGGCGTCGCCATGATCTTCAATCAGCACGCCGCAGGTGTGTGTATTACCAATATCCAGAATGAGATCGACGGGAATGGCGGGTGTACTGAGGGTGTGCGTAACCAGCTTCACTTCCGGCACCGAAAGTTGTTCGCCTAACAGGGTCAGCACATTCAGCCAGTGTGCCTGATATTCAAAATTACGCAGTGCCTGCTGGATCTCGTGTTCAGAGCGGTTCTCATGCTGTGTGACATGATGCATAAAAGACTCGCGCAACCAACCGTCAATCCATGTCTGGTCGAGGAAATCGGCAATTTCATTGTCATGCCAGGCCAGCGCGAATCGTGTCCCGTTGAGCAGGTCGTTTTCATTAGGCGTTAACGCTGCAGGGGCATTTTCAGTGAGCTGGCTGTCCAGAGCTACGGTAACGCGGTGGGTGTTGCCCGCGCTGTCGGGCTGCGCCAGTTTTCGTACCTGCACGCGTGCCCAGTTATCCGGACCTTCAACAAACGTGCGCGGTGGGTTAAAGCGCAGAAACGGCAGTGGCAGCCAGACGCCGTCGAGGACATCAAGCGAATAATGCAGCGTCTGGGTGCTTTCCGGTTTCACCACTTCGGGCTGATCGCCGGAACTGCCTGGCAAGGTATAGCGACCCGTTGCCAGATCGAAATCCAGCCGTAGTAGGGGACCGTTTGCCGTTTTGCGCACAAAGCGACCATGATGCGCAGATTCTTGCGGCGTCAGGCCAAAATCCAGGAATTGCACACCGCTATTGGCGATGAGCGTCACGCTCTGTTTGTAATCACACAGATTCACCAACATAAAATCAGGCACCTATCTTTTTGATCGTCAGAGGGATTTCCGCGTGATCGTCATAACGTGCGGTACACGCGGCGACGTCATTGGTTCCCGCTTTGCAGGTAATTTCAGGCATTGGATAACGTGACCCGTCCGTGCAACGGGCATTCCCGCGACTCTTAATCATTAATTCACCCGACTGGTGCAAACCGGAGAAAATCTCGGCTCGACAAACGATATTGTCACCATGAACCACGCGAGCAGTGCCTTTATTGGCCTGGATTTGATAGCGTAGTGACGGCGCTTTGCCGCTGACCGGATCTTTAACATCGACCATTACACGCCAGTTGCCGTTGAGAAAACGCGTTGTTCCTGCCTTCATCTGGTTGGCATCCATGACCAGCGCATCTTTCGGAATCGCGGCGATCACGACTGGTCCTTCCACAGGTTTCTCTTTCTTCGCGACCGGGATCACTTCAGCCCGATGCAGCGGCAGTGCAGATGTCAGTTCTGGCAGCGGAGCCATATCTGCCTTCGCAACGTCAACAAGGATGACTGCGGGAGTGGGCTGGACTGTCTGTTGTTTCCACAACAGTGGCCCAACAATGGCGGCAATGATTACTGCGGCAACCGGCAGGCTCCACAGCGGCAGGCGGCGCGCGGGTTTCTCTTGTGCCAGTGGCGGTGTGACTTCAGGTTCGTTAACTATAACCGGCGGCTGTGGTTCAGGTTCAGCCGGTTTAGCCAGCTCGACGACCGGCGTCAATAAAGGCGTATCAGCCTCGGCGAAGGTGATTTCCGGGCTGATTTCTTCTTCCGGCTCCGGCTCTGCTACGGTAACGACAGGAGGAGTATCAGAAAGTCGCAGGCAATCGAGCACCTCGTCGCGAGGATTTTCGTTCAGATTGACGAAGCCCCAGAACGTAATAACGGGTTTGCCTTCAACCAAAAAAACGTGATTCTCACCAGGAAACTGGATGGCTTTTTCGAGCAGTGAGCCAAACAGCTGTAGTGAGGTTTTCCCCGATTGCAGGCTTTTACGGCTCAGAGCAGCCGCATTTTCCAGCGTGCTCCCCAGATAGCGCAGCGCACGAAAACGAGCCTCCTCATCAGCGGCTTTCCACGCAACGACTTTCCCTTCGATCGGGGAATACCAGTCCACCCGATCGCCGTTGTCGTTAATTTGTGGGATCGCCAGACAATCCACCATTGCCTGTTGTTTACGCAGACGAAGCGTTTCGCGAATTTGCAATGCTGAATCAAACACGGCCTGACCACCGCCACCCACGGCCTGATAGTCATCCAAATTGCCGCTGCGCAAGAGAGTTTTTGCCACGTTGTTACCCCTTAGACTTCTTCACGTATCTACTTTACGTTTTATAAAAACGAGCAAACGGTGAAAGAGAGGCAAAAAGGGGCTAATTTTCATGGCATAGAGTGCCGGGAAAAATCTTGACGTTTTGAAAAAGACTTAAGGGAAATTAATCTGCTTAGGGTGATGGATTATTCAGCGAAATACACCGGATTAGAATAACCTGATAGTGATTCGTTATTGGTCAGTTTTTGTCAGCTATGCTCTGATATCACGGTTAATAATAAAATAAGAAGGCATATAACCATGATTGCAAGGAAAACGTTACTCGCGCTGACGCTCAGCGCCGTCATACCGTCAGGCGCTGCATTGGCGGCCAATACTGACACTATCATCTACTGCTCTGAAGCGTCGCCTGAGTCATTTAACCCGCAAATCGCCAGCTCAGGCCCGTCGTTTGTGGCCAGTTCACAAGTGCTGTATAACCGACTCATCAACTTCGACCCGGTAAAAAATACGCCGGTACCGTCTCTGGCGACGGACTGGACGATTTCGCCGGACGGTAAGATCTACACCTTTACCTTGCGTCAGGGTGTAAAATTCAACAGCAATAAATTCTTTAAACCGACGCGCGACTTCAATGCTGATGACGTGATTTTCTCGGTATTAAGGCAGAAAGATGCCGATCATCCGTACCACAAGGTTTCTCAGGGAAGCTACGAATACTTTAACGATGTCGGTCTGGATAAACTGATTAAAGAAGTGAAGAAGCTCGATGATTATCACGTTCAGTTTGTTCTGAATGAACCTAACGCCGCGTTTCTTGCCGACTGGGGAATGGATTTCGCCTCCATTCTTTCAGCGGAATATGCCGACGCGATGCTGAAAAAAGGCACCCCGGAAAACGTTGATAACTGGCCAATTGGCACCGGGCCTTACGTGTTGCAGCAGTACAAGCAGGATTCGCAAATCCGTTATCTCGCCAACCCGAACTACTGGGATGGTGCGGTCCCGACAAAACACCTGATCTTCTCAATCACGCCGAACGTTCAGACGCGGCTCGCAAAACTGCAAACCAATGAATGCCAGATAATCCCGGCACCAGCGCCCGTACAGTTTGACGAGATTAAAAAGAATAAAGATTTGACGCTGCATTCGGTTGACGCGTTGAACGTTGGATATCTGGCGTTTAACACCGAGAAAAAACCGTTTGATAACGTGCTGGTGCGTCAGGCTCTGAACTACGCAACGGATAAAAAGGCCATTATTAACGCTGTCTTTTTAGGTTCTGGTACGGTGGCAAAATCACCGATTCCGCCGAATATGCTGGGGTTCAATAAAGATCTGCAGGATTACACATACGACCCGCAAAAAGCGAAAGAACTGCTGAAACAGGCGGGGCTGGAAAACGGTTTTGAAGCGACACTGTGGTCAATGCCTGTTCAGCGTCCGTACAACCCGAACTCCCGACGGATTGCCGAGATGATCCAGAGCGACTGGGCAAAAGTTGGCGTGAAGGCGAAAATTGTGTCCTACGAGTGGGGCGAATATCTTTCTGGAATGCGTAAAGGTGAGCATGACACCGCTTTGTTCGGTTGGATGTCGGACAACGGCGATCCGGATAACTTCGCCGATGTACTGCTGGGCTGCGACAGCATTAAAACCGGATCTAATGCCGCGCGCTGGTGCGATAAAGCGTATAATTCGCTGGTTGAAAAGGCGAAACTGGTGAGCAAACCTGAAGAACGCGCCGCGCTTTACCAGCAGTCACAAGAGATTTTCTATCAGCAGGCACCGTGGATTGCGCTGGCGAACGGTAAAACGTTCTACGCGACACGCAGTAATGTCAGCGGATACAGCGTGAGCCTGATGGGCAGTGATTTTTCGAAAGCGAAGTTAAATTAATGAGTTAAGGAGAGGTTATGTCGCATCTGGATGAGGTTAGCGCACGGGTTGATGCCGCCATTGAAGAGAGCGTCATTACGCATATGAATGAATTGCTGATTGAACTCAGCGATGATGACGTGCTGAGCCGGGAAGATCGCTACACCCAGCAACAGCGTTTGCGTACAGCGATCGCACATCATGGCCGTCAGCATAAAGAAGATATGGAAGCCCGTCGCGAACAGTTGACCAAAGGCGGCTCTATTCTTTGATATTTCCTTGCCGGACCTTATCCGGCCTACAGGCACATTCTGTAGGTCGGATAAGCGCAATTAAAATGAGCGTCGCGCCACCAGCCAGGCTCCGACGACCAGCAGCACCGCGCCACAGACTGGCCCCACCAGCGCCCGCAGCGGCACGCCGTGGCTGCGCAAAATATCCAGCACCAACCCGCCAATTAACTGGCTGGCGACCAGCACCGCGATAGTCGTCGCTGCGCCCACATTTTGATATCCGCTGATACTGGCAAAAACGAAGAACGATCCCAGCAAGCCGGGGATTAGCGTCCACCAACGTACGCTGGAGACCAGCTCTGCAAATCCTGCCGCACCTTGCTTAAACCACAATATGCTGACAAATAATACGATCCCGACCAGCGAGTTCAATAACATGGCGATGAGGATCGTCGAGGATGTCTGCGTAATGCGCACCATCAAGGTATTTTGCACCACCAGACCAATACCTGCCGCAATCAGAAAGGAGAGGGTCAGCGTCTGGTTCATCTGCCGGCATCCGGTTCGCGACGATCGTCTAACTGCAACTGCATGAAGGTCAGATCCAGCCAGCGGCCAAATTTGGTGCCAACCTGCGGCATTTGCGCGGTGGTTTTAAAACCCAGCGTGCTGTGCAGATGCAAAGACGCCTGATTCTGAGACTCAATACCGGCCACCATCACATGCTTGCCGCATACACGAGCTTCTTCTATCAGCCTGCTAAGCAGCGCTCGTCCCAGGCCCTTTCCCTGATGCTCAGGATGGACATACACCGAATGTTCAACGGTATGGCGAAATCCATCAAAGTTACGCCAGTCGCCAAAGGAGGCATATCCCGTAACCACGCCATTATCTTCACTTACCAGCACCGGATACCCCATCAACTGGCGGGCTTCGTACCAGGAAATACGGTTTTCGGCATCGACCGTTTGATCGTTCCAGATAGCCGCCGTATGCAGTACCGCGTGGTTGTAGATTTCGGCAATAGCTGCACAGTCTTCTTTGCTGGCAAATCGAATTGACATCTTGAACCTCAAGGCTTGTTCACTATAGTATTACAATATGAATACTATTGAAGACAGCATAAATCAACGGATCGCGGCAAGAATTCGCATTGAGCGGGAATCTCGCGGCTGGTCACTGACGGAACTTGCCGAGCGCGCGGGCGTGTCGCGGGCGATGATCCATAAAATAGAACGCGGTGAAAGCAGCCCAACGGCCACGCTGCTGGGCAGGCTCTCCGGCGCCTTTGGTATCAGCATGTCTATGCTGATTGCGCGGGCCGAAATGCAGGAGGGCAAGCTGCTGCGCTTCGCTGACCAGCCCGTCTGGCACGACCCGCAAAGCCATTATTTACGCCGCCATGTTTCACCGCGCAGCGATCTGCCGATTGATCTGGTGCAGATAGAATTGCCTGCCAGCAGCGATATTCCGATGCCAGCCTCTTCTTATGTACAGGCCAGACAGCTTATCTGGCTCCAGCAAGGGGAGTTAGTCTTTGTGGAGGGGGACGTACGACATGAAATGCAGGCGGGCGATTGCCTGGAGCTTGGCCCACCAAATGACTGTCGGTTTATCAATGAAACTACACAACCCTGCGTTTACCTGGTTGTGCGGTTAAACCCTGGCGTCAGCTAAATGGCAGGTCCGGGCTGCTACTATTGATGGATTCATGCCAAAAGCAGAGGAGCACATCATGGGTCAACAGACTAATCGTAATCGCCGCTGGGTACTGGCTTCCCGCCCGCATGGCGCGCCAGTTACGGACAACTTCCGTCTTGAAGAAGATGAGGTTGCAACGCCGGGTGAAGGTCAGATTTTACTGCGCACCGTTTTTCTTTCTCTCGATCCCTATATGCGTGGACGCATGAGCGATGAACCGTCTTACTCCGCACCGGTTGAGATTGGCGGCATTATGGTTGGCGGTACCGTAAGTCGCGTAGTGTCATCTAATCATCCTGACTATCAGCCTGGCGAGTGGGTGCTGAGCTACAGCGGATGGCAGGACTATGACATCTCCGATGGGAACGGGCTGGTGAAACTTGGCGATAACCCCGAGCATCCCTCCTGGGCACTGGGCGTTATGGGTATGCCAGGTTTTACCGCCTATATGGGGCTGCTCGATATCGGTCAGCCGAAAGCGGGAGAAACGCTGGTTGTGGCAGCCGCGACAGGCCCGGTTGGCGCAACGGTAGGACAGATAGGTAAGCTCAAAGGTTGCCGGGTGATCGGCGTTGCAGGCGGCGTTGAAAAATGCCGCCATGCCACCGAAGTACTGGGTTTTGATGTCTGTCTCGATCACCACGCACAAGATTTCGCGCAACAGCTGGCAAAAGCCTGTCCACAGGGGATCGATATTTACTATGAAAACGTCGGCGGAAAGGTATTTGACGCTGTCCTGCCGTTACTCAACACGTCTGCGCGCATTCCGCTTTGCGGACTGGTCAGCGGTTACAACGCCACATCGCTCCCTGCCGGACCGGACAGATTACCTTTGCTGATGGCAACGCTGCTGAAAAAACGTATCCGCATGCAGGGCTTTATTATTGGTCAGGATTATGGTCACCGCATTCAGGAGTTTCAGCGCGAGATGGGACGTTGGGTTAAAGAGGGCAAAATCCATTACCGCGAGCAAATCACCGACGGTCTGGAAAATGCGCCGCAGACCTTTATCGGCCTGCTGACCGGCAAAAACTTTGGCAAGGTGGTTATTCGTCTTGCCGACGATGCGTAAATCGGAGGGCGGGAGTCATTCCCGCCAGTTTTACTCAAAACGCCATGCCAGATTAATTCCTAAACCGTAGTTTCGTCCTGGCGCCGGTTCGTAGTATCTGCCGTTTGACTCATTCACAATCACCGAGCCGACATAAGTTTTATCGAACAGATTATCCACCCGAGTGAACAGGTCGATCATGAGACTGCTGTAATAAAATTTATAACCGGTATTCAAACCAACAACGGTATAGGACGGGGCTTTCGCTGTATTTTCATCATTGGCCATAATGTTGCCCATATAACGAACTTCTGTTCCCGCATACCAACCTTCATCAGGCACGTAGCCCAGTGACGCAAATCCCATGTTTTGCGCTATGCCGGGCAGTCGTTTGCCGTTGCAGTTTTGATCCCCACAGACGTTGCTGCGATAAGTTGCATCAAGCCAGGTCCATGCCGCTTTTACGCGCCAGTCTCCTGCAAAACGTTGGTCCCAGGCTAACTCGGCGCCCTGACGGCGGGTTTTACCGGCGTTTTTATAGGTCGTCCTTCCACCGCTGCTACTGTCAACGACGATTTCGTCATCCGTGTTGGTCTGGAACAGGGCGGCGGTAAACAATCCGTCACCGATACGCGTTTTACTGCCAATTTCAACGGTATCATTTGTTGCAGGCTGTAGGTTAAAATTCATCCCACTCTGACCATCAGCGCGGTAAGACAATTCATTGATGGTCGGCGTTTCGAACCCGCGTCCCGCAGCCAGGTAAACGTTCCAGGCATCAGTGATGGCGTATTTTAACGACCCGGCAGGTAACCACTGGTGATAGCTGGCGTCACCGCTGTCATCTCCGTTACCTGGGGTAATATAGCGATCGTTAGAATCAAACCACACCGAACTGTAGCGAAGGCCTGCATCCAGCGAAAGCTTCTGCGTTAATTGCCACTGGGTTTGCAGATAGGGATCGAGATTCCACATCAGATTACGCTCGTTACGTCGTAAGTCGCCTTTCTGGCCATACTCCGGCACGCCTTCATCAAGGCGAAAGTTGTTGTAGCCTTTCCGGTTTTCGCTCATGTTTTCATAATTCAGACCGGTAGTGAAGGTCACGGGTATGCCCAGCTCACCACGGTGAGTCCAACGGTTATCTATCCCCTGATAATGACGCTGCAGGGTAATGACGCCTCCGGCGTGAGACGGTTTTAACTGAGGGGCCATTGGGATCGACTGGTACTGCGTGGTCTCACGTTCCCCCGCGTAGGTCATGATACTGATATCATCCTGCGCGCTAAGCTGGCGTTCATATCGCAATCCCGCCTGGGTCTGTTTGATGGTTTTTCGCGTATTAAATTGCTCTGCGCGAGGCGATTGCTGCGGATTAGACTGCCATTCCGACTCGGTAAGACCGCCGGGATCGTCGGCCTTGCTGTCTACACTATTGAAAATCAGTGTCAGTTTGCTCGCATCATCTATGCGCACGCCCAGTTTGGCATTGGCCAGACTTTTTTGCGCACTACTGCGATCGCGATATCCGTGGGTGGTAAACCGGGTTGTTGAAACGGTGTAATCCACATCCCCTCGTTGAGTACCATCACCCAGCGCGCCCGTTGCTTTTAACCCGTAGCGCCAGGTGCCAAAACTGCCGTAATAACTGCTGGCTTCAATGGTTGGCGGTTCATGACCCGTTTCAGTGCTGACATTCATCACCCCGCCGGAGGCATTGCCATACAAAGCCGAGAAGGGGCCACGTAAAACCTCAATATTTTGTACGCTGCTGATATCAATATTGGAGGTTTGACCCTGTCCATCCGGCATCGTTGCCGGGATCCCGTCGACGTACAAACGAATACCGCGGATGCCATACGTGGTTCGCGAACCAAATCCGCGAATCGACAACTGTAGATCCTGGGCGTAGTTCTGCCGATTTTGCACCTGTAGCCCTGGGACACTAGTCAGGGATTCAGACAAATTAATTCGCGGCGCTGCCAGACGCATATCTTCGCCGTTAACGACGCTGACGGCAGCTGGGGTGTCCAGCTCAGAAACGGATTGCGGCGTCGCGCTCACGATCAGCGTTTGATCGTTGATCTCACTTTCTGCCACAGCACATGGGGAGAGCAGGAAAGACAGTAATGAAACAGGAAATGCAATAAAGCGAGCTGAAAAAATCGTCATGAACAAGGCCAGTAAATGATGTTTACGCCGTAAAATCGGCGGTAATCATGTGAATATTTTTATAAAAGATGAAATTTAACGCTGTTGAATTGCGGTAAATAACCGGACAACCAAAACGATTGTAGTCAATATGTGAATAAGTGCTCCACTTTGAGATGAATAATGATTACTATTCTCATTACTACAAAGCAAAACTATGATTTTGCGCATTGAAGCTATGTGAAGCAGTAACAAACGAATTTTTCAAAGGGAGTCGTCATGTCTTTACGTCATCTGTTTTCACCGCGTCTGCGTGGTTCATTACTGTTAGGTTCACTGCTCGTTGCATCATCTTTTACTACGCAGGCTGCAGAAGAACTGCTGCGCAAAGCCGTGGGTAAAGGCGCCTATGAAATGGCGTACAGCCAACAAGAGAACGCACTGTGGCTGGCAACCTCGCAGAGCCGCAAACTGGATGTCGGCGGGGTTGTTTATCGTCTTGATCCAGTCACCCTCGAAGTGACTCAGGTTATTCATAACGATCTCAAACCGTTTGGTGCCACCATTAACAACGCCACGCAAACGCTGTGGTTCGGCAACACGGTAAATAGCGCGGTAACGGCGATGGATGCCAAAACGGGCACAGTGAAAGGGCGTCTGGTGCTGGATGCGCGTAAGCGTTCTGAAGATGTTCGCCCGCTGCAGCCGCGTGAGCTGGCCGCAGATGACGCCACGAACACGGTATACATTAGCGGTATTGGTAAAGAGAGCGTGATTTGGGTGGTGGACGGTGATGCCATTAAACTGAAGGACACCATTCAAAATACCGGCAAAATGAGCACCGCTCTGGCGGTCGACAGCAACGCTAAGCGCCTGTATACGGCCAATGCAGACGGTGAATTCATTACCATCGATACCACCACCAACAAAATTCTCAGTCGCAAAAAGCTGCTGGATGATGGCAAAGAGCATTTCTTCATCAACCTGAGCCTGGACACGGCGGGTAACCGTGCATTTGTCACCGACTCTAAAGCGGCAGAAGTGCTGGTAGTCGACACCCGTAATGGTAACGTACTGGCTAAAGTCGCCGCGCCGGAATCCCTGGCCGTGCTGTTCAACCCGGTGCGTAACGAAGCCTACGTGACCCATCGTCAGGCCGGAAAAGTCAGCGTGATCGACGCGAAAACTTATAAAGTCATCAAAACGTTTGATACCCCAACATTCCCGAACAGCCTGGCGCTCTCCGCCGATGGTAAAACCCTGTACGTCAGCGTGAAGCAGAAGTCTACACGCGAGCAGGAAGCTACCCAGCCGGACGATGTTATTCGTATTGCGCTGTAATTAACCGGAGGGGGAAACCCCTCGTGTCATTTCTCCAAACCCTACGATACGCCTCGTCAAAGCTGGATAAAAAGACGGGAATGCGCGGGGAATTAACAGCAATGACGTCGCGCAGTTGATTGAAACTAACTAAAAAAGAAGGCCTGAAGGATTAACCTGTCAGGCCTTTTGTCATTACGGCGCAGTGCGGTGAATTTCAGCAACGCGCTTACGTACACCAAACCAACCCGCAACCAGCAGGATGGCTATCAGCGGTAATGATGCGATGGTATAAGTACCGTTCGGATAGTCAAACGCCATCAGTACCAGCACGCTCAGCAGGAACAGCAGCGTTAACCAGGAGGTAAACGGTGCGCCCGGCAGTTTGAAGCTGACATCTGCCGTTTTGCCTTCTTTGATGGCCCGGCGCAGACGCATCTGACAGACCATAATAAATCCCCACGACGCAATAATGCCCAGCGACGCGAAGTTCAGCACGATCTCAAACACCTGCGATGGCACCAGATAGTTCAGGAATACGCCAACGACATACACGACCAGCGTGGCGAGGATCCCAGCCCAGGGTACCTGTTGACGGCTCATTTTCGCCATAAACTTCGGCGCAGATCCGCCCATCGACATGGAACGTAAAATACGCCCGGTGCAATACAGCCCGGAGTTAAGGCTGGAAAGCGCCGCAGTGAGCACCACAATATTCATGATACTGCCGATGTACGGCACACCCAGTTTGGAGAAGAAGGTGACAAACGGGCTTTGTCCTGCCTGATAGGCGTTCCATGGTAGT
Source organism: Citrobacter meridianamericanus (assembly GCF_041320245.1). NCBI lineage: Bacteria > Pseudomonadati > Pseudomonadota > Gammaproteobacteria > Enterobacterales > Enterobacteriaceae > Citrobacter > Citrobacter meridianamericanus. The sequence goes on from NZ_CP101036.1 coordinate 2,635,685, forward strand.
AACAGAACCAGCAGCACGACAGAACCCACATAAAACAGACCAATACGCCAGATAACGCTATTGATTGCTTTTGGCACCATCGTTTGCGGATCTTTGCATTCACCGGCGGCAGTGCCCACCAGTTCAATAGAGGCAAACGCAAAAACCACACCCTGTACAAGTACCAGCGCTGGCAACAGGCCATGCGGGAAGAATCCGCCGTTGTCGGTAATCAGGTGAAAACCCGTGGCGTTACCATCAAGCGGCTTTCCGGTACCTAAAAATACGGTCCCCACCACCAGAAAAATGACAATCGCCAGTACTTTAACCAGTGCAAACCAAAACTCCATCTCTGCGAACCACTTCACGCCGATCATGTTCATGGTGCCGACAATGGCCAGTGCGCCGAGGGCGAATACCCACTGCGGCACATCGCCAAATGCGCCCCAGTAATGCATATACAGCGCCACTGCGGTGATATCGACAATGCCGGTCATTGCCCAGTTGATGAAGTACATCCAGCCCGCCACATAGGCGGCTTTCTCACCTAAAAATTCACGAGCATAGGAAACAAAACTGCCGCTGGAAGGGCGGTGTAAAACCAGTTCACCGAGCGCGCGCAGTATAAAGAACGAAAAAATACCGCACACCAGATAGACCAGCGCCAAAGCAGGCCCGGCCATCTGCAAGCGTGCGCCTGCGCCTAAAAACAATCCGGTACCAATTGCGCCGCCAATGGCGATCATTTGCACCTGTCGATTGCCCATCGCTTTGTGATACCCCTCTTCGTGAGCATTCAACCAGCGTCGTTTCGCCGCATGTTGCTCTGCGGCTTGCGTGTTGTTTGTGTTCATTACGTTTCCTGTTGACCTGACAAAAATTCAACGTCCTTTTTGCCGCACCTGCTGCGGCGAAAACAGCGTTACCCTTCATTGTGTTACGAGGGAAAACAGCCGGCCGAGCATCCTACATTCAATTGATCGGTTCCGCAAAGCCCCGATAACAAGAATTCAGTATTTTTGTACAGCCATAGCTGGCCTCGATTCAGCCAATAAAAAAGAAGGGGGTTAATACAAGGAGAGGCGCACTTATCGAGACATTTACCCGATAAGCGCAGCGTGTTTATGCCGATGCGCCAAAGACCTGAACGGCCTGCTGTAAACGTGATGAACGCTGGGTCAGATCGGCAGTCGCGTCAGTGACACGTTCCACCATCTCTGCGTTATTGTGCGTCATGGTGCCAACGCGTGAAATCGAATCATTAATCAGATCCAACGCCTGGGTTTGCTCGCGGGTGGCCAGACTAATGTCTTTGATCATCATCGACATCTGCAGTACATCGCCAATCATCCCGGTGAGATGTGTTTCCGTTTGCTCCACCATTTTGACCCCGCTATTCACGTTAGCGACGTTTTTTTCGATAAGTTGCTTGATCTCTTTTGCCGCGGACGCTGAGTGCTGCGCCAGATTTCGCACTTCTGCCGCCACGACGGCAAAACCACGGCCGGACTCCCCGGCGCGCGCCGCCTCAACTGCGGCATTGAGCGCCAGAATATTGGTCTGAAAAGCGATGCTGTCGATGACGCCAATGATGTCAACGATCTGCCCGTTGTCACGCGATATCGCCTGCATCATGGCGATAGTTTGTTTCATGATATCGCCGCCTTCTGCAGCGTTGGCGCTGGTTTTATCGGCCATAGTCATGGTATGAGCCGCCGTTTCAGCGGTTTGCTGTACTGCACTGCCAATTTCTTCAATGGCCGCAGCCGTCTGTTGCAGGTCGGCTGAGGTTTCTTCTGAGCGTTTATGCAGCGCCGTACCTTCTTTTGATACCCGTTGACTGATCGCGCGAATGCCGGAGATTTGCGTACTGACGTCATCGACCAGTGAATTCAGGTTAAGTCCGGACTGATTAACCAGCCGCATCAGCATTCCGATCTCATCCACCCGATTTAAATGACAGTTATCAGGTTTTCGTCCGGATACCACTTTTTTCATTTGCGTCAGTAGCGTATTAACTGGCTGACAAATTTGATACTTAAGGTAAATAGCAAGCATAAGAAATAATATTAACAACCCACCCGCCTGAATAAATGGGTTGATAGGGGCGAACTGAAATAACAAAGTGAGCAGGGCGGCTACTCCTAAAGAATAATTGACGCGCTGGCTAATACTCAGCCATTTAAACATAGAAGCCCATGCCATTATGCCGCGACGAATGATAATGCCTTTATAAAGCCGAAAGCCTTTAAACTGCTGACTATTAATTTTTTGGTATAAGCTTTCACTATGAGTTATTTCATCACGCGAAGGAACGGTACGCACCGAAATGTAGCCAGTGAGCTTTTCATTGTGCCAGACCGGTGTAACGTTGGCGCGAACCCAGTAATGGTCGCCATTCTGCCGACGGTTTTTCACCATCCCTGTCCAGCTCTCTCCCTGCTGTAGCGTGTACCACATATCGGCGAACGCCGCGGGAGGCATATCAGGGTGGCGAATAATATTATGCGGTTCGCCCATTAATTGCTGTTCGTTAAATCCGCTGGCATCAATAAATGCGGAGTTGGCGTAGGTAATATGACTTTCTTTATCCGTCGTAGAAAGCAGCGTCGCTTTATCGTTAAGTCTGTGCTCAATTTGTGTAACGGGCGTGTTACTTTTCATAGAGACCCCATGATGGTATGTAAAATCCATACAAAAAATCCCCGCAATGAAACCAGGGGATATTAAAAGTTGTTTTAAATAAGTCTTAATAAGAAACGCTGCATTCTCTACTAATCATCAATTTTGTGAAAGTACTTAAAATAAAAATTTCCATTTAAACTATTCATTTGTTGTCATAAAAGTTAAACAATTAATACAAACATATAACGCGAAAGGCGGTTTGCCCTGACCTAAGTTAAATTAACTGCTATCTTACTGTTGAAATAAAACAAACTCAAAAGTATATTTTTTTACAGGGCGGATAACATCCCTATTATATTTTGTAGTGTACGCATACAAGATTTTTTAATCAGGAAGTGATAGGCATAGTGAAAATATCGCGCCAGAAAGAAAGCGCTGTCAGGAGCGCACCGTGAGGCACAAGGCTGCGCCGCACAGGGATTACAGGGTGACGACGATTTTCCCCACCTGACCGTTGGCTTCCATGTAGCGATGCGCGTTGACAATGTCATCAAAAGCGAAGGTTTTATCAATCAGCGGTTTGACCTGACCGGATTGCAGTCCTTCAAAGATAAACCGTTATCCGGGTAGCGCAACTGGAAATCGTTCAGGGCCGGGACTAATACCGAATGCGCCAGCGACAGGGGAGCGTTCACCCTGAGTTTTCCGCGCGGAGGGCGAGTGGGTGAGAAAGAGGTCATGATGTCATCAACATCACCAAGTAAAATTTTTGTGCGCTGATAAAAAGCGTCGCCCTCATCAGTCAGACTCACTTTGCGGGTGGTGCGCTTAAGCAGCTTTACGCCCATCGCTTTGGTTACAGCAGGGCGATGCAGGTGTAACACATCGGCGGCTTTGGCAAATCCGCCTTGCTCCACAACCTGCACAAAAATGCTCATGTATTTAAACATACTGGAACGCATCTCTTACTCTCCTGGTGTTCGCTCTGGCACGGGTATTGTTATTATTAGAGTAATAATGATGACTGCATAGACTCACGAATGCTGCTCTACACTTAGGGTTTTAACATTGAGGGTTGCAGCATGATGAAAATCTATGGGGTGCCGGGCTGGGGATCGGCCATCAGTGAAGTTATGCTCACACTGGCGGAAATCCCTTATCATTTTATTAATGTCGACGGTTTTGACAGTGACGGCCCTCAGCGGGAGTTACTTAAAAAAATGAATCCGCTATGTCAGGTGCCCACACTGGTGCTGGAAAATGGCAATGTGATGACGGAAACGGCAGCGATCGCGCTGATGATCCTCGATCGTTGCCCTGAACTTGCGCCACCCGTTGGACACGCCGAACGCCAGCAGTTTCAGCGCCTGCTGATTTGGCTGGTGGCAAATGTCTATCCTACATTTACCTTTGCCGACTATCCCGATCGCTGGGCGCCAGATGCTCCGGCGCAGTTGAAAAAAAACTGCATTGAGTACCGGAAATCTCTCTATATGTGGCTGAACGATCAGCTAAACGCCGAGCCGTACGCGTTCGGCGAACAGCTCACGTTGCTGGACGTTTATATTGCTGTTATGCGCACCTGGGGGCCAGGGCATGACTGGTTTCAGGACAACACGCCGAATATTAGCGCCATCGCTGATGCGGTTTGCCAGCATCCGATGCTGCGAACTGTCCTGAAAAACAATAAGATTATTTGAATAAAAAAACGCTGTTCCGCAGGAGTGCAAATCCCGGAACAGCGGGCGAACTATCGCCATAAGGTTAAATTACTCGACAGCAGGGGTCAGCGTAATACGATCCAATGAACCCACGATAAACAGATAAGAAATCAGGCCAATCAGCCCCATCGAACCGACGTACTGAATGGCGTAATCAAAAGACTGAGGATTGTCACCCATCACGGTGAGCAGGGCGCTAAATAACCCGCAGTTGGCGCGCCCGAAAACCGTGGAAAAAGTGATACAGGCGGTGGCAGACTATTTGCTGAACAAAGGTTATCGCCGTCCTGGTTTGCTATGGACAGCGCGCCGCCTCTCTGCTTGCCGATCGTATCGAACAAATCCCGCGTGAAGACGATATTATTGATGTCGGATTTCACCTGGTTGAACGAGAGTCTGCATAAGTAACCTGCATCCCAAAACAATAAGGAACCTGTCATGCCGCACGTTGATATCAAATGTTTTCCTCGCGATCTGAACGAAGAACAGAAGGCCGCACTGGCGGCGGATATTACCGAAGTCATTATTCGTCATTTACAAAGCAAAGAGAGTTCAGTGAGCGTGGCGCTGAATGAAATTGAGCCCGAGGCGTGGCAGGGCGTGTGGGATGCCGAAATTGCGCCGCAGATGACGAGGCTGATTAAAAAACCCGGCTACAGCATGTGAAAGTAAACGGGCGATTATTGCGCCCGTATTATTCAGCCGCTGTTATGCGTTTCCCGCTGGTGACAAACGTTCCGGCGCCAAGATGATGCAGGGTATTGAGTAGGCCATCATCAAACTGCCAGCGTCCCTCAACGAAGACACGCTCATCAGCGGCAGCAGATACCACTTCGCCAAACAGGGTGTCATATTTTTCCTGTGCCGCAGTTGCAGGCAGCAGACGACACTCCATCCAGGCCAGACATTTCGCTTCTATTAACGGTAATCCCAGTACCGGACCTTTTACCACCGGAATACCATAGCAGTTAAATTTATCTTCTACGCGACCCGAAACGCTGCCTACCGCCCAGGTCCAGTTGGTGGCGGCCACGCCCGGAATAACGATGCCGAACTTGCCGCTACGCTCAATCAATTCACGCGACCAGGCGGTTTTATCGACAACAATTGCGATCCGCGGCGGTTCAAACTCCACGGGCATTGACCATGCCGCCGCCATCACATTGCGCCGCTCGGTATGCTCATCCCGGCTGGTGATTAGTATCGTAGGGCCGTGGTTAAGCAGCCGACTTGCATGTTTTAATTCGATTGAACGGAAATGGCTCATGGATGCTCCTGGTCTGAGAGATAACACGCCACAATAGATATAGATATTAACGGTATTAGCGATTTTGTCGCCTCGTCTTGAGGAACAACGCACAATTTCGACAGCGTAAAATTAAAAATGCGTTATAAGTACTGCACCAATCGAACAGGAACGCCGTATGACGCCTTTTTTAACCGCTTATTTTGCCCGCATTGGCTGGTCAGGTTCGGCCAGCGCCGACATTGAAACCTTAAAAGCACTGCATTTACTGCACAACGGTGCAATTCCATTTGAGAACCTGGATGTATTGCTGCCAAGAGAGATGCAGCTCGACGATCAGTCGCTGGAAGAGAAACTGGTGACCGCGCGTCGCGGCGGCTATTGCTTTGAGCAGAACGGAGTATTTGAGCGTGCGTTACGCGAAATCGGTTTTAACGTACGTAGCCTTCTCGGACGAGTGGTTCTGGCTAATCCGTCAAGCTTGCCGCCGCGCACGCATCGTCTGTTGTTGGTTGAGTTGCAGGGAGAACAGTGGATTGCCGACGTTGGCTTCGGCGGACAAACGCTGACGGCGCCGATTCGTCTGCAGGCCGACATTGAGCAGCAAACGCCTCACGGCGAATATCGCCTGGTTCAGGAGGGGGAAGACTGGCTTCTGCAGTTCCGCCATCACGATCACTGGCAGTCAATGTACCGCTTCGATCTGGTGGTGCAACATCACAGCGATTATCTGATAGGTAACTTCTGGTCCGCGCACTGGCCACAATCACATTTTCGTCATCATCTGCTGATGTGTCGCCATCTTCCGGACGGCGGCAAGCTGACGTTGACCAATTTTCATTTTACCCATTATCAGGATGGTCGTGCGGTAGAACAGATAAATTTACCCGATGTCGCCAGTCTGTATGCCTTGCTGCAGGAACGGTTTGGACTGGGTGTGGATGATGTGAAGCATGGGTTTACCCTGGATGAGCTGGCGACCGTCATGGCGGCGTTTGATACACATCCGGAGGCGGGGAAATAGAGGATGGGAATAATGCCGGATGCGGCGTCATCGCTTCATCCGGCTTACAGATTCAATCAAAAATCGATCGCCCATTCGGCATGAAACAGGATCACTGCCGAACCGGTAATAGTCACTTTTTCCGGCAGGTTATCACGGATAGCCACCGTCACATCAACAATACCGTCGCGCCCGAGCGCGCGGCCCTGATGCCCCTGAACACGTAGCGTTTTCCCGTCATGCGCCATCACGCCATGGTGAACCAGCCACGCCCCCATTGGACCGTTGGCATTGCCGGTGACCGGATCTTCCACAATACCAATAGCAGGCGAGAACATGCGGCCATCGGTGGCGTTTTCGTCCTTGCGAATTTGAAAAGGGAAGAACCCGTTACAGCCAATTTGCTGGCTGATAGCGGTCAGGGCAGGCAAATCCGGGGAAAGGGCGTCGAGGTCCACCTCAGGCTTCAGCGCAATCATCACTTTAGAGTGTCCGGTGGTGGCTACCTGAATGGGTAATCCGGGCAGCATATCGTCTTCGCTCAGGTGCAGTGCATCGATTATCGCGGTACGTACAGCACCTTCCAGCGGAGCTTCGAATCCAGGTACGCCTTGTTCAAGGCTGATGCGATAGTCATTGTCACTTGCTTCAATATCGACCCGATGACGACCGGCGAGCGAGGTTTGCCAGACGGTGCTGTTGCCCAAACCCAGCACATTGGCGCGCACATAATGTGCTGCGACGGTAGCGTGCCCACAGATAGGAACTTCGACCGTCGGCGTGAAATAACGGATGTGAACATCGCTGTCGTCACTGGTCAGCAGGAATGCGGTTTCCGAATGACGTAGCTCGCTAGCAATGAGCTGCATCTGCGCTTCGCTCAGTCCGTCAGCATGCAACACCACTCCCGCTGAATTGCCACGAAAGGGTAGCGAGGTAAAGGCATCGACGTGATAAACCTGTGGTTTCATTAGCGTTCTCCCTGGGATGGAGAAGCATCATAACGTACAAAAAGCGGGATAGCGATCCAGGCCCGGTAAGCGCAAGCTATACCGGGCATCAGAGAAAATTAGCGGCGTGAACGCACTATCTGATAACGGCGGGTAAAGTACTCAAACGGCGCACTCCATACGTGGACCAGTCGGGTGAACGGGAACAGCAGGAAAATGGTCATTCCCAGAACCAGATGCACACGGAAAATCCACGCCACGCCATCCAGATGCGCAGACGCACCGCCCTGGAAGGTCACCACCGACTGCGCCCAACCGACCAGTTTCAGCATTTCACTGCCGTCAGGATGCTGCGCTGAGAACGGGATAGTGGTTAAACCGAGAATACATTGAATCAGCAGAACGCAGAGGATCAGAATATCGGCGGTGGAGGAGGTTGCACGAATGCGCGGATTAGTCAGCCGGCGCACCAGCAAGCCAGCGCCGCCAACCAGCGTCAGCACGCCACAAAATCCGCCGGCAATCATCGCCATCTGCTGCTTTACCGCAATCGGCAGGAACCAGGCATACATCCAGTGCGGCGTTAACATGCCAAACAGGTGACCGAAGAATATCCCCAGAATACCGATATGGAATAAGTTTGACCACAACACCATACCGCGTTTGTCCAGCATCTGGCTGGAAGAGGCGCGCCATGTGTATTGCCCGTAGTCGTAGCGTAGCCAACTGCCGAGGATAAACACCGTACCGCACAGGTACGGATAGATATCGTAAAAAAAGACGTTCAGGTACTGTATCATTTCGGGCCTCCCGCGCTGACGTCGACATACTGAGGTGCCACGTCCTGGCTAAAGCGTCGTTGATAATTTTGTAACGGTGAACTGTCACAGGCGGTGGCGTTATCCTCAATAAACTTCACCTGTTCCTCTTCCCAGACTGCATCCAGCGCCTGTCGGGTATCGTCGCGAGTTTCCGTGCCAACCTGTTTAGTGACGCTGTCACTTGAGAGGGAGCTTCCTGCAAGCAGCAGCAGGGCATCAAACAGTTGATACCAGGGCGTATCACGCTGCTTCAAACGCCCACCCAGTAACGCCAGAATCGGTGCGACGTTCTGCAGTCCTTCTTTAGCCTCCGCTTCCGGTAACACGCTTAAGTACTCAAGATATAAAGGCAGGTGATCCGGCAGTTCACGACAGTCGAGCTGCAGCCCGACCTTTTCGTACTGCGCCAACAGATCAACCATTGCCTGACCACGGTCACGAGACTCGGCGTGCACATGTTCAAACAGCAGCAGAGAGGTGGCCCGACCCCGGTCAAAGATTTCGCACCATTCGGCTTGTTTATCCAGTAACGGCGCATTGAGCAGCGCCTGGCTAAATTCGCTAAGCATTGGGGCATCGCAGGCCACAAGCGCCAGTGCCTCGTCTTTACACTCCCATAGCAGCTCGTCGGGGTACTCCATCAGCAGGCCGATAACCTTCAGGATTTGCATTATTCCCCCTCCGCTTTATCGCGCACTTCTGTGATGTCGATAGCGTCAATACGGCTACTGTTGAACAGGTTGAATTTAGTGTCGGAACCATGGCAGCCGTCACCAAAGGTAAAGCCGCAGCCGTTTTTCTCCGGGAAGGCATCGCGCGCCATTTCGCGGTGGCTGGTCGGGATCACGAAGCGGTCTTCATAGTTGGCAATCGCCAGATAGCGATACATTTCCTCAACCTGCTCAACGCTCAGACCCACTTCCTCAATCGCGCGAGTATCCGTAACACCTTCGACGGTTTGCGAACGCATATAGTGGCGCATCGCCATCATCCGTTTTAGCGCGCGCAGTACCGGGCCGGTATCGCCCGCGCTAAGCATGTTGGCGAGGTATTGAACCGGAATTCGCAGTGACTCAACCGCAGGCAAAATGTTGCCGTTGTGCGGCAGGCCACCGGCGTCGGCAATTGACTGAATCGGTGACAACGGCGGAACATACCAGACCATCGGCAAAGTGCGGTATTCGGGATGCAGAGGCAGCGCCAGCTTCCAGTCCATCGCCATTTTATAGACCGGTGAACGTTGGGCCGCTTCGATAACGTTGTGCGGAATCCCCTGTTTCAGCGCTTCTTCAATCACCGCCGGATCGTTCGGGTTGAGGAACACATCGCACTGACGCTCGTAGAGATCGGTTTCATGCTCGGTGCTCGCAGCTTCCTCGATGCGATCGGCATCGTACAGCAATACGCCGAGATAACGGATACGCCCGACGCAGGTTTCTGAACACACCGTTGGCTGACCGGACTCAATACGTGGATAACAGAAAATGCACTTCTCTGATTTGCCACTCTTCCAGTTAAAGTAGATTTTTTTATACGGGCAACCGCTAATGCACAAACGCCAACCTCGACATTTGTCCTGGTCGATCAGCACGATGCCGTCTTCTTCACGCTTATAGATGGCACCGCTCGGGCAGGTGGCGACACAGCTTGGGTTCAGACAGTGTTCGCACAGGCGCGGTAAATACATCATGAAGGTGTTTTCGAACTGCCCGTACATCTCCTTTTGCATCTTCTCAAAGTTACGGTCACGGGCTCGTTTTGAAAACTCACCGCCGAGCAGCTCTTCCCAGTTAGGACCCCAGATAATCTTGTCCATCCGCTTGCCATCAATCAGTGAACGCGGACGCGCGGTGGGCTGATTCTTGCTCTCCGGCGCGCTATGCAGATGCTGATAATCGTAGGTAAACGGTTCGTAATAATCATCGATTTGCGGGATCACCGGGTTGGCGAAAATTTTGGTGATCACGCCCATCTTGCCGCCCAGACGCGGTCTGATCTTGCCGTTGACATCACGAACCCAGCCGCCTTGCCACTCTTCCTGATCTTCCCAGTTTTTCGGATAACCAATGCCCGGCTTGGTCTCGACGTTGTTAAACCATGCATATTCCATCCCTTCACGCCCGGTCCAGACGTTTTTACAGGTGACGGAGCAGGTGTGGCAGCCGATGCACTTATCCAGATTAAGAACCATGCCTACCTGTGAGCGTATTTTCATTTTTTCGCCTCCTGTACCTGATCGCGACCTTCATCATCCAGCCAGTTAATGTTTTTCATTTTTCTAATCATGATGAACTCATCGCGGTTAGAGCCGACCGTCCCGTAATAATTGAAGCTGTATGCCAGTTGCGCATAGCCGCCGATCATGTGCGTGGGTTTCGGGCAGACGCGGGTGACCGAGTTATGGATCCCGCCGCGCATCCCGGTGACTTCCGAGCCTGGGATATTCATGATTCGCTCCTGGGCGTGATACATCATGGTCATTCCCGGAGGTACGCGTTGACTCACTACTGCACGCGCAGTGAGCGCACCGTTGGCGTTGAAGGCTTCAATCCAGTCGTTATCCTCAATGCCCAGCTCTTTGGCATCGGTCTCGCTGATCCAGACAATGGGGCCGCCGCGAGAAAGCGTCAGCATCAGCAGGTTTTCGCTGTAGGTGGAGTGGATCCCCCATTTCTGATGCGGCGTCAGGAAGTTGAGCGCTTTTTCCGGGAAGCCGTTAGGCGGAACTTCGCGCATTTCGCTGACGCTGCGGGTATCGATAGGCGGACGATATGCCACCAGACTTTCACCAAACGCTCGCATCCACGCATGATCCTGATACAACTGCTGACGACCGGACAGGGTACGCCATGGGATCAGTTCGTGGACGTTGGTATAGCCTGCGTTATAGGAGACATGTTCGCTTTCCAGACCGGACCAGGTAGGACTGGAGATAATTTTGCGCGGCTGGGCCTGGATATCGCGAAAACGAATTTTCTCGTCTTCTTTGTTCAAGGCCAGATGCGTATGGTCGCGACCAGTCATCGCGCCCAGCGCTTCCCAGGCTTTTACCGCCACCTGACCGTTGGTTTCCGGTGCCAGGGCGAGGATTACTTCAGAAGCATCCAGTGCGGTGTCAATCAACGGTCGGCCTTTTGCCGGGCCTTCGCGTTTGGTGTAGTTCAGCTTGCCGAGGAAATCGACCTCCGTCTGAGTATTCCACGCAATGCCTTTCCCGCCGTTGCCGAGCTTATCCATGAGTGGGCCGAGCGAAGTAAAACGTTCGTAGGTGGCGGGGTAGTCACGCTCCACAACGGCAATATTGGGCGCTGTTTTCCCCGGCAGGAGATCGCATTCGCCTTTACGCCAGTCCAGAATGTCAAACGGCTGCGCCAGTTCTGCCGGGGAGTCGTGTTGCAGTGGTTGCAATACAACATCCGTTTCTTGCCCAAGGTGCCCGACACAAACCTCGGAGAAGACTTTGGCGATGCCTTTATAAATTTCCCAGTCGCTCTTCGATTCCCACGCCGGGTCGACTGCCGCTGACAAGGGATGAATAAACGGATGCATATCCGAGGTGTTCATATCGTCTTTTTCATACCAGGTGGCGGTTGGTAAAACGATATCGGAGAACAGGCAGGTACTCGACATACGGAAATCGAGCGTTACCAGCAGATCGAGCTTGCCCTCAATCGCTGCGGACTGCCATTCAACTTCTTCAGGTTTAATACCGTTGCTTGAACCGAGCGCCTCTCCCTGGATCCCGCTTTCGGTACCCAGCAGATATTTGAGCATGTATTCATGCCCTTTACCGGAAGAGCCGAGCAGGTTAGAGCGCCAGACGAAGAGGTTGCGTGGATGGTTCTTGCCGCTATCCGGCTGTTCGCAGGCAAAACGAATATCACCCGATTTCAGCGCCTGCGCGGTATATTCCACCGGAGACATTCCCGCTTGATCTGCCTTTGCCTTAACGGTCAGTGGGTTGAGGTTTAGCTGCGGGGCGGACGGCAGCCAGCCCATCCTTTCTGCGCGCACGTTAAAATCAATTAAATGCCCACTAAACTTCGATGCATCGGCCAGCGGAGAGAGGAGTTCCTGAGCGGTAAGTTTTTCATAGCGCCACTGACTGGAGTGGTTGTAGAAAAACGAGGTGCTGTTCATCTGACGCGGAGGACGGTTCCAGTCCAGCGCAAAGGCCAGCGGTAACCAACCGGTTTGCGGCCGCAGCTTCTCCTGACCCACATAGTGTGCCCAGCCGCCGCCGCTTTGCCCCACGCAACCACAGAACACGAGGATGTTAATCATCCCACGATAGTTCATGTCCATGTGATACCAGTGGTTAACGCCCGCCCCGAGGATGATCATCGAGCGGCCATGCGTTTTGTGCGCGGTATCAGCAAACTCGCGGGCGATTTGCTCGATATGACGGCGTGGCACGCCGGTAATTTGCTCGCCCCAGGCAGGGGTGTAGGCTTTCACTTCGCTGTAATCTTGCGCGCTATGAACATCATCCAGACCACGGTCGAGGCCGTAATTCGCCAGTACCAGATCATAGACGCTCACCACCGGGCAACGGCTGCCATCGGCGAGGGTAAGATGTTTTACCGGCAGTTGGCGAATCAGCACCGGCTCCTGTTTCACGCTGCGAAAATGTGGGTTTTCGTTGCCGCCGAAATAGGGAAACGCCACGCCGGTCACGTCATCATGCTGACCAAGCAGCGAGAGGGAAAGCTCTGTTTCAGTCCCTGCCGCCAGCGATTCGAGATTCCATTTGCCTTTCTCGCCCCAGCGAAAACCGATGGATCCGTTCGGGACAACCAGTTCGCCTTCGCGGTTGAAAGCCACCGTTTTCCACTCTGGATTGTTGTTTTCGCCCAGACCATCGACAAGGTCTGAGGCGCGCATCATGCGTCCAGGCACGTAGGTGCCATCTTCGCGGGCATCCAGCAGCACCAGCATCGGCATGTCGGTATAGCGGCGACAGTAATTGAGGAAGTAATCGCTGGGATTGTCGAGGTGGAACTCTTTCAGGATGACGTGGCCCATTGCCATCGCCAGCGCGCTGTCCGTCCCTTGTTTGGGTGCCAGCCACTGGTCGCAGAGTTTGGCGACCTCCGAGTAATCCGGCGTAATGGCAATCGTCTTGGTACCTTTGTAACGTACTTCAGTAAAAAAGTGCGCGTCCGGGGTTCGGGTCTGTGGCACGTTAGAACCCCAGGCAATGATATAACTGGAGTTATACCAGTCGGCAGATTCCGGTACATCGGTCTGCTCGCCCCAGGTCATTGGTGATGCAGGCGGTAAGTCGCAGTACCAGTCATAGAAGCTCAGACAAGTTCCGCCCAGTAGCGAGAGATAGCGTGTGCCTGCGGCATAAGAGACCATCGACATTGCGGGGATGGGGGAGAATCCGGCCACGCGATCCGGACCGTAGGTTTTTACCGTCCAGACGTTGGCGGCGGCAATCAACTGATTAAGCTCTTTCCAGTTGGAACGGATAAACCCGCCGCGCCCGCGCACCTGCTTGTAACTCAGGCATTTTTGCGGGTCGTTCATAATGGATTCCCAGGCCAGCACCGGATCGGGCTGGCGGGACAGGGCGTCGCGCCACAATTCGATTAGACGTTTACGCACCAGCGGATATTTCAGGCGGTTGGCGCTGTACAGATACCAGGAATAACTTGCGCCGCGTGGGCAGCCACGGGGCTCATGATTTGGCAGGTCAGGTCGGGTACGAGGATAGTCGGTTTGCTGAGTTTCCCAGGTTACCAGCCCGTTTTTGACGTAGATTTTCCAGCTGCATGAGCCGGTACAGTTAACGCCGTGGGTAGAACGCACAATTTTATCGAACTGCCAGCGCTGACGATAGCTGTCTTCCCAGTCCCGGTTGGTGTGCATCACTTGCCCGTGCCCATCGGCAAATGTCTCACCCTTTTGTTTAAAGTAGCGAAAGCGATCTAACAGTTTACTCATGACATAACTCCTGCTTCGAATAACGTTGCCCGCACTGGCCAAAAGATGACTATTTTTTTTGTGATTTACGGCCGTATACCAGCCAGGTCACCAGCACGCAGACGATGTAGAACACAAGGAATATTTTCATGGCGCCGACCGGAGAGCCGGTCAGCGCCAGCGATGAACCGAACGCTTTCGGAATAAAGAAGCCCCCGACCGCGCCAATAGCAGAGATAAATCCCAGAGCGGCTGCGGTATCGGTTACCGCTTCACGCTGAGCCTGTTCTTCAGTACCACCGTGCAGCTTCACCCGGTAAATGGTGATTTTGCGAAAGATCACCGCAATCATCTGGAAGGTCGAACCGCTACCCAAACCTGCGGTCAGGAACAAGCCCATAAACACCAGGTAGAAGGCGACAAAGTTTCCTTCGCCAGACCCTGGCAGGGTAAGAAACAGCAGGGCACTAAACAGCGCCATAAAGATGAAGTTAATTAATGTGACGCGTACACCGCCGAACTTGTCAGAGATCACGCCGCCCGCCGAACGCGCAAGCGCGCCAATGAATGGGCCGAAGAACGCCAGTTGCAGAATATTCACGTCCGGGAACTGGGTTTTCGCCAGCATGGCAAAGCCTGCCGAGAAACCGATAAATGAACCAAAGGTGGCAAGATACAGCAGGCTTAATAGCCACAGATGAAAACGCTTCAGGACCGGTAACTGGGAAGCAATGGAGGCCTTCGAACTGGCAATGTCGTTCATTCCCGTGCTTGCCGCCACGGTGGCTATCAGCAATAACGGAACCCAAATCCATGCGGCATTGGCCAGCGACAGTAACGAGCCGTCGGCTTGCGGGACGCCCTGTACGCCCAAAAAGGTAAAGATGGGCAGAAAGATCACCAACGGTGCGATCAACTGCATCACGCTGACGCCAAGGTTGCCGAGACCGCCGTTAACACCTAACGCGCTACCTTGTTTCGCTTTTGGGAAGAAAAAGCTGATATTACCCATGCTGGAGGCAAAGTTAGCACCAGCAAAACCACACATCAGCGCAATAATAATAAATACGCCAAACGGAGTAGCGGTGTTTTGCACGGCAAATCCGAGCCAGACGCAGGGAACGACCAGAATAATGGTGCTAAAAATGGTCCAGCGACGCCCCCCAAATATAGGTACCATAAAGGAGTAGGGAACACGTAATATCGCACCAGAAAGAGAAGGCAATGCGGTTAATAAAAACAGTTGGTCGGTGGTAAAATTAAAACCAATTTTATTCAGATTGACGGCCACGGCGCTGAACAACATCCAGACGCAGAACGCCAGCAACAGGCAACTCACTGATATCCAGAGATTTCTTCGGGCAATATGCTTACCTTTATTTTCCCAAAAGGCGGGGTTCTCCGGTTTCCAGTCAGTTAAAAGATAACGATTATTTTTCTCATTTGATGCTGACATATTATTCTCCATGCACATGCCGTTCATGAAAAAGAAATAAACGCATACAGCGCCGCGCGGGTTCTTTTTAGAAACTATTGAAAAGTTTTGGGAATATTGACTGAAAGAATAGATAAAAAAGCGCAATAACGCGGCGTGATGGGGGGATTACACGTTGCTTAAGTGTTACCAATTGTAAATATAAAAGATGTATTATTAATTCATCTATAACATCAATTAACTAACTCTAACGTAATCATACGATCCAAATGGCGCTCGAACGCAGGATCGGCCATTTCTTCAATGCCTAATACATAGATGCCATCCAGACCGCAGACCAACGCAATCAAACGCCAGGCCACATCGGTAGCATCCGGGTCTGGAGAAAACTCACCTGCTTTCTGTCCCTGAGCAATGATAGCGGCGGTTTCTTCGTGCCACATCCGCATGGTCAGCAGGTAAGCACTTTTGATTTCCGGATCTTTATCCGCCAGAACCTGTGCTTCACGCCACAGTTTAATATAGGGTTCAAACCCGCCGTCTTCGCTGCCCAGCATGGCGTGAAGCCGTTCACGGAAGCTGGCGTTTGCGCTGACCAGTTCGGCATCCAGAAGGGTACGGATCAGTTGCACAAAAGCGAGGGATTTTAACTCACCGGCAGACGTAAAGTGATGGTGTACCTGGCCGGTGGACACCTGAGCTTCCGTGGCAATACGCCGCACCGTCATGGCGGTAAATCCTTCCTCAAGCGCGACGCGCATTGCCGCCTGCAGAATCACTTCCCGACGTTCATCCCGATTCAGATAGCTCATCGTTCCTCCCATACCCGTTTAGCACGCAGTGTAACAAAAAGTTGGACATATGTTCAATTTTCCGTAGGATCGCTGAAGTTGGACATGTGTCCAGTTTTAGTTTCGAAGGGAATTTTATGTTTCGTCAGTGGTTAACGTTAGTGATTATTGTGCTGGTCTACATCCCTGTTGCGATTGATGCAACGGTGCTGCATGTTGCCGCGCCCACGCTGAGTATGACGCTGGGTGCCAGTGGTAACGAGCTGCTGTGGATCATTGATATTTATTCTCTGGTAATGGCCGGTATGGTGTTGCCCATGGGGGCGCTGGGCGATCGCATTGGCTTTAAACGCTTGCTGCTGTTAGGTGGAGGCTTGTTTGGTCTGGCATCGCTGGCCGCCGCCTTTGCCCACAGCGCCAGTTGGTTGATTGCCACCCGGGCCGTATTGGCGATTGGTGCGGCGATGATTGTGCCAGCAACGCTTGCGGGTATCCGCGCAACCTTTGCCGAGCAACGTCATCGTAATATGGCGCTGGGCGTGTGGGCAGCCGTGGGTTCCGGTGGTGCCGCATTTGGACCGTTAGTGGGCGGCATGCTGCTGGAGAACTTCTATTGGGGTTCCGTGTTCTTAATCAATGTGCCCATTGTCCTGGTGGTTATGGCATTAACCGCGCGTTATGTGCCGCGCCAGGCCGGACGACGCGATCAATCGTTAAACTTCGGTCATGCGATAATGCTGATTGTCGCCATTCTGCTGCTGGTTTACAGCGCGAAAACGGCGTTGAAAGGGCATACAGCGATCGTGGTCATCGTACTGACATTGATAATTGGTGCGTTATTATTGGGGCAGTTCGTGCGTATCCAGCTTGCGGCCGCGCGCCCGATGATTGATATGCGGCTGTTCACGCATCGTATTATTTTAAGCGGCGTAGTTATGGCGATGACGGCGATGATTACTCTGGTTGGTTTTGAGTTGCTGATGGCTCAGGAGCTGCAGTTTGTACATGGCTTAACGCCGTATCAGGCGGGGTTATTTATGCTACCGGTGATGCTGGCCAGCGGCTTCAGCGGACCGATCGCTGGTATGCTGGTATCACGTCTGGGATTACGTTGCGTGGCAACGGCGGGTATGGCGCTGAGCGCCGTCAGTTTTTACGGTCTGGCAATGACGGACTTTAGTACCCAGCAGATTCAGGCCTGGATATTGATGGCTTTGCTCGGTTTTAGCGCCGCCAGCGCGCTCCTGGCCTCAACGGCGGCTATCATGGCGGCAGCACCGGCAGAAAAAGCTGCTGCCGCAGGCGCCATCGAAACAATGGCTTATGAACTGGGGGCCGGGCTTGGGATTGCTATCTTTGGTTTGCTGTTGAGCCGTAGCTTTTCAGCCTCGATTCTGCCGCCTGCGGGACTTAATCCACAGGAAATAGAGCGAGCTTCATCGTCAATGGGTGAGGCGGTACAACTGGCGCATTCGCTTCCGGCATCCCTGAGTGATGCGTTGTTGTCAGCAGCCAGAGTAGCCTTTACCTGGTCGCACAGCGTGGCCTTAAGCAGTGCCGGCAGCATGCTTATCGTTTTGGCGGTAGGAATGTGGTTCAGTCTGGCAAAGGTACAGCGTCATTAACTAATGGGCTAAATGACAGGGGTAATCCATCTCTTCGACTTCTTTTCCACTCAGTCGAGCGTATTGCCCCGTCAGTCTCCAGAACGCAGGTTGTGTTTCCGTATAGATCTCTGCCGCTAAAACCAGGCGGCGGCGATCCACCTCGTTCAGTTCCAGCAATGTCCACGGCACAAAATAACGATCGCTGCCCGTTAGGGTAAACCACAGGGGACATCCGCAACCGGAACAGAAGAAACGTTCCCCACGATTTGAAGAAGGAAAGTGTGAGGGTTCGGCTGAATCTGGCGACATCTGCGGGTGAGTGCTGGATTCCAGATACATAGCAATGCCTCCAGACCACTTTTGGCATAGCGTACAGTGGCAGGCATAGACATCCAGCATTTCGACGTCGACGGTAAAATGACTCTGTCCGCAAAGACAACGACCAGTGAATGTCTGCACGGCATACTCCTTATGACCGAGTCTACATCAAGAGAAAAAGCCAGCCCCTGAAGGACTGGCTTTGTATTCAGGCTACAACAAAATTAGAACTGGTAGTTCAGACCAACAGCTACGATGTTGTCGGTGCTTACACCGGCAGCGCGGGTGAAGTTGTTGTCATCCAGCAGGTTGATTTTGTAATCAACGAAGGTGGACATGTTTTTGTTGAAGTAGTAAGTAGCACCCAGGTCTACGTATTCAACCAGATCCTGGTCGCCGTATACTGCAATGTCTTTACCTTTAGATTTCAGGTAAGCAACGGACGGACGCAGACCGAAGTCGAACTGGTACTGAGCAACAGCTTCAAAGTTCTGAGTTTTTTCAGCGATACCGTTTACAGAACCATAGGTGGTCATGTTGCGGGTTTCGGAGTAGGTGGTTGCCAGATAGATGTTGTTCGCATCATATTTCAGACCAGCAGCCCAAACTTCAGCGTTTTTACCGTCAGCTTTGAATGCGCTGCCAGCACGGGTCTGGGAATCGGTACGGTCAGATTTCGCATAGGTAGCACCTACGCCGAAGCCTTCATACTCATAAGTGGTAGACAGACCGAAGCCGTCACCGTTAGCTTCTTTGACATTAGAACGGTCGTTTTTGCCCTGGTACTGAGCAGCAAAGTTCAGACCTTCAACTAGACCGAAGAAGTCGGTGTTACGGTAGGTTGCAACGCCGGTAGTACGGCCAGTCATGAATACGTCAGTCTGGGTCCAGGTATCGCCACCGAACTCTGGCAGAACGTCGGTCCATGCGCCGATGTCGTACGCTACGCCGTAGTTACGACCGTAGTCGAAAGAACCGTATTCAGCGAATTTCAGACCAGCGAATGCCAGACGAGTTTTGTCGCTGTTGGAACCACCGGTGGATTCAGTACGGTTGCCTTTGAATTCATATTCCCACTGACCAAAACCAACCAGTTGGTCATTGATCTGAGTTTCGCCTTTGAAACCCATACGTGCATAAGTTTTGTCGCCATCACTGCCGGTGTCATCAGAGAAGTAGTGCTGAGCGTGAACTTTACCGTACAGGTCCAGTTTGTTACCGTCTTTGTTATATACCTCAGCTGCGTTTACTGCACCTGCCGCCAACAGGCTAGTCACTGCCACTGCAACTAATTTAAGTTTCATTCTAAATAATCCTTATAATTATTTCTTGGTGTGTTTCCTAAACCATTGCTAAACGAGGGGTTCGTCAATGGCAAACTATTTTTAAATGACGCAGTGGTATAAGTTCAATAATAAGTTTCATAATATTGCGAAATATTTGAAGTTGTGTGATCTAGATCTACATAATATAACTGATTGCATTAATCTTTATATGTGACAGATCTGAATGGGTATATTTACATAGGGGACTATTGGCAGCCCTATGATTTAAATGATGTTAGTTTCGCAGGTGTAATATATACATGTGAAGGGATATGGATAACCGCATAATATTTTCAGGCGTTAATTGATTACCATATATTTAACATTTAATTAAACAAATATAAACATAAAGAGCAGACAGAATGAACAATTATTATTCATCAATTTGTCTAAAGTATAGCCGGGTTTTATTTATTTGTGATAAAACCCGTATTTTTTCAGGCGCGCCGCGTTGCCAGCCAGCAAAGCAGCGAGCCAGCGCAGACCATCAGCGCACCTTGCCAGAAGGAAAGGGACAGCGGAGCACTGAGCAATACAGCAGCCAATGCGGAGGAAAGCACCGGGGTAAAATAAGACCCAACAGCCATGATGGTCACGTTACCGTGCAATATACCGATATTCCACGCAGCATAGGCAAATCCTAACGTTAATGCAGCGGTGAACATTTTAATCGTCACCGACGTGCTGAAAACCATTTCCGGCTGAGGAGTAATAAAATAGTAAACCCACAAACTTGCAGCCGTCAGTAAAACGAAGACGGTGATGCCATTAAAACCTTTTGCATATTTATTGGTCACCGTGCAATACGTTGCCCAGATAAAAGCTCCGAGAAAGGCGAGGAAATAGCTAAGCGGGCTGGTAGCGACATTGCTGATAATTTCACCAGGATTGAGACCATTTTCACCCCCCAATACCCAACAGACCCCGGTCAATGCGATGATTAATCCGGGAACCACCAACCAGGTTGTTTTCTGGCCATTAAATAAAATGGCAAATAATATTGTCAGGCTTGGCCAGAGATAGTTGACCATGCCGACCTCAATGGCCTGATGACGAGTTGCGGCATAACCCAGGGCCAGCGCTAAACATATTTCATAGCTCACAAAAAGCACACTACCGGCGATCAAATAACGTACAGGGATTTTTCTGATATCAGGAAAGCCAACAGTAAATATCAGCAACAAGCCGCTTAATGAAAAAATCATTGCCGCGCCACCCGCAGGCCCCAGTCCTTCACTTACTCCACGAATGAGACCCACCATGGTGCTCCAGAGCACAATGGCAATCAGCCCAATCAACGTTGCTTTTTGTTTTGTCATGCTATTTGTCTGTCCATGATACTGGCAAAAATTAAGCTGAAATTTATAGCACTTTTGCACCATAGCACGCTAATTAATTACCTTTTACCTACTCCCTTATGAGTACAAAGGTTAAGCAAAGAGCACTATTTAGTAGCGGAACCGTTTCGTTATTGATTTGACGCAAAAAAAATATGGATATAGCTGATAGTTTCGTCGCGAAGTTGTACATGTCATCTTTCAAACAGCCGCGCTGGCGCAATTTGAGAGATTCCCTGTACGAACCCCTGCAAAAAAGAGGAAAGCAATGGACGTCAGCCGCAGACAATTTTTTAAAATCTGCGCGGGCGGTATGGCGGGAACAACAGTAGCCGCTCTGGGTTTTGCACCCAAAATGGCACTGGCTCAGGCGCGAAACTATAAGTTGTTACGCGCCAAAGAGATCCGAAACACATGCACATACTGTTCCGTAGGTTGCGGGCTATTAATGTATAGCCTGGGTGATGGAGCTAAAAACGCCAAAGAGTCGATTTACCATATTGAAGGGGATCCGGATCATCCGGTGAGCCGTGGGGCATTATGTCCTAAGGGCGCAGGATTATTGGATTACATACACAGCGAAAACCGTCTGCGTTACCCGGAATATCGCGCTCCTGGCTCCGACAAATGGCAGCGTATCAGCTGGGATGATGCCTTTACCCGCATCGCGAAACTGATGAAAGCTGACCGCGACGCCAATTTTATTGAGAAGAATGAGCAGGGCGTAACGGTTAACCGCTGGCTTTCTACCGGGATGCTGTGTGCATCTGCGGCAAGTAATGAAACCGGCATGCTGACGCAAAAATTTGTGCGCTCTCTCGGCATGCTGGCAGTTGATAACCAGGCACGCGTCTGACACGGACCAACGGTAGCAAGTCTTGCTCCAACATTTGGTCGCGGTGCGATGACCAACCACTGGGTAGATATTAAAAACGCCAACGTCGTGATGGTGATGGGCGGTAACGCCGCTGAAGCACATCCGGTGGGATTCCGCTGGGCGATGGAAGCCAAAAACAACAATGATGCCACGCTGATTGTTGTTGACCCTCGTTTCACCCGTACAGCCTCGGTGGCAGATATTTACGCGCCGATTCGTTCCGGCACGGACATCACGTTCCTGTCCGGTGTTTTGCTGTACCTGATTGAAAACAAAAAAATCAATGCTGAATACGTGAAGCATTACACCAACGCCAGCCTGCTGGTGCGGGATGACTTTACTTTTGAAGACGGTCTGTTCAGCGGATACGACGCACAAAAACGCCAATACGATAAATCGTCCTGGAACTATCAGTTCGATGAAAACGGCTACGCGAAACGCGATGAAACGTTAAGCCATCCTCGCTGTGTCTGGAATCTGTTAAAACAGCACGTTTCCCGCTACACGCCGGATGTGGTGGAAAACATCTGCGGTACGCCAAAAGCAGACTTCCTGAAAGTCTGCGAAGTGCTGGCTTCCACCAGCGCAGCCGATCGCACAACCACCTTCCTGTATGCGCTGGGCTGGACTCAACATACCGTCGGGGCGCAGAACATCCGTACCATGGCGATGATCCAGTTGTTGCTCGGCAACATGGGGATGGCAGGTGGTGGGGTTAACGCCTTACGCGGTCACTCCAACATTCAGGGGTTAACTGATTTAGGTCTGCTGTCGACCAGTCTGCCGGGCTACCTGACGCTGCCGTCAGAGAAACACGCGGATCTGCAAACCTATCTGGCCGCGAATACGCCGAAAGCCACGTTAGCCGATCAGGTTAACTACTGGGGCAACTATCCGAAATTCTTCGTCAGTCTGATGAAGTCTTTCTATGGCAATGCGGCGCAAAAAGAGAACGACTGGGGCTTTGATTGGCTGCCGAAGTGGGATCAGTCCTACGACGTCATTAAATACTTCAACATGATGGATAGCGGGAAAGTCACCGGCTACATCTGTCAGGGCTTTAACCCGGTTGCGTCCTTCCCGGATAAAAACAAAGTGGTGCAGTCGCTGAGTAAACTGAAGTATCTGGTAGTAATCGATCCGCTGGTGACTGAAACCTCAACGTTCTGGCAGAACCACGGCGAGTCTAACGATGTCGACCCGGCATCTATTCAGACCGAAGTCTTCCGTCTGCCATCCACTTGCTTTGCGGAAGAAGATGGCTCCATCGCCAACTCCGGCCGTTGGCTGCAGTGGCACTGGAAAGGACAGGATGCGCCGGGTGAAGCCCGCAACGACGGCGAAATTCTGGCCGGTATTTACCACCGTCTGCGCGATATGTATCGCACTGAAGGCGGTAAGGCCGTAGAGCCGGTGCTGAAAATGAGCTGGAACTATAAGCAACCGGACGAACCGCATTCCGAAGAAGTGGCGAAAGAGAATAACGGCTATGCGCTGGAAGATCTCTATGACGCCAACGGCGTGCTAATTGCGAAGAAAGGTCAGTTGCTCAGCAGCTTTGCACTCCTTCGCGATGATGGAACGACCTCATCCTCCTGCTGGATTTATACCGGTAGCTGGACCGAGCAGGGCAACCAGATGGCCAACCGCGATAACGCCGACCCGTCAGGTCTTGGTAATACGCTGGGCTGGACCTGGGCATGGCCGTTGAACCGTCGCGTCCTGTATAACCGCGCATCGGCGGATCCGCAGGGCAAGCCGTGGGATCCAAAACGTATGCTGATCCAGTGGAACGGCACGAAGTGGACGGGGAACGATATCCCGGACTTCAGCACCGCGGCACCGGGCAGTGGCACTAATCCGTTTATTATGCAGCCGGAAGGGCTGGGTCGTCTGTTCGCTATCGATAAAATGGCGGAAGGGCCGTTCCCGGAACACTACGAGCCGATGGAAACACCGCTGGGTACTAACCCGCTGCACCCGAGCGTGATCTCCAACCCGGCAGCACGTCTGTACGAGGCGGATAAATTACGCATGGGGACGAAGCAGGATTTCCCGTACGTCGGGACAACCTATCGTCTGACCGAACATTTCCATACCTGGACCAAGCACGCATTACTGAATGCGATTGCCCAGCCAGAGCAGTTTGTGGAAATCAGCGAAACACTGGCGGCAGCGAAGGGAATTAACAATGGCGATTACGTGAAAGTCAGCAGCAAGCGTGGATTTATTCGCGCAGTTGCTGTCGTCACTCGTCGTCTGCGTACCCTGAACGTCAACGGTCAGCAGGTTGAAACGGTTGGGATCCCAATTCACTGGGGCTTTGAAGGAGTCGCGCGTAAAGGCTTTATCGCCAACACCCTGACGCCGAATGTCGGTGATGCAAACTCGCAAACGCCGGAATACAAAGCGTTTTTAGTTAACATCGAGAAGGCGTAAGGGGGCGAACAAATGTCTATGGAAACGCAGGACATCATCAAAAGGTCCGCAACAAACTCCATCACGCCGCCGCCTCAGGGCCGTGATTACAAAGCCGAAGTTGCGAAGCTAATCGACGTCTCCACCTGTATAGGCTGTAAAGCCTGTCAGGTGGCATGCTCAGAATGGAACGATATCCGTGACGAAGTCGGCCACTGCGTAGGGGTGTATGACAACCCCGCCGATCTCAGCGCTAAGTCCTGGACGGTGATGCGGTTCACCGAAACCGAACAGAACGGCAAGCTGGAATGGTTGATTCGTAAAGACGGCTGTATGCACTGTGAAGATCCGGGCTGCCTGAAAGCATGCCCATCTGCCGGGGCAATCATTCAGTATGCCAACGGGATTGTCGATTTCCAGTCAGAGCACTGCATTGGCTGCGGCTACTGTATTGCCGGGTGTCCATTTAATATTCCGCGCCTCAATAAAGAGGATAACCGCGTGTATAAATGTACGCTGTGTGTGGATCGCGTCAGCGTTGGGCAGGAACCTGCCTGCGTGAAGACCTGTCCAACCGGGGCAATACATTTCGGCACCAAGCAGGAAATGCTGGAAATGGGCGAGCAGCGTGTGGAAAAACTGAAAGCACGTGGTTTTGAACACGCCGGTCTCTACAACCCGGAAGGTGTGGGGGGCACGCACGTCATGTACGTTCTGCATCATGCCAACCAGCCGGAGCTGTATCACGGTCTGCCGAAAGAACCTAAGATCGATACTTCTATCAATCTGTGGAAAGGAGCGCTGAAACCGCTGGCCGCTGCCGGATTTATCGCCACCTTCGCCGGACTGATTTATCACTACATTGGTATTGGTCCGAATAAGGAAGTGGACGACGACGAGGAGGATCATCATGAGTAAGTCGAAAATGATTGTGCGCACGAAGTTTATCGACCGCGCCTGTCACTGGACGGTGGTGATCTGCTTCTTTCTGGTGGCACTGTCGGGGATTTCGTTTTTCTTCCCGACGCTGCAATGGCTGACGCAAACCTTCGGTACGCCACAGATGGGGCGCATTTTGCACCCGTTCTTCGGTCTGCTGATTTTCGTCGCGCTAATGTTCATGTTTGTACGCTTTGTGCACCACAACATCCCGGATAAGAAAGATATTCCGTGGCTGAAAAACATTGTCGAAGTGCTGAAGGGCAATGAACACAAGGTGGCGGATGTGGGCAAATACAACGCCGGACAAAAAATGATGTTCTGGTCGATCATGAGCATGATTTTCGTGCTGCTGATTACCGGCATCATTATCTGGCGTCCGTACTTTGCGCAGTTTTTCCCGATGCAGGTTGTCCGCTACAGCCTGTTAATCCATGCTGCGGCGGGCATCATTCTGATGCACGCGATCCTCATCCATATGTATATGGCATTTTGGGTGAAAGGTTCGATTAAGGGCATGGTCGAAGGGAAGGTGAGTCGCCGCTGGGCGAAGAAACACCACCCGCGCTGGTATCGTGAAGTTGAAAAGGCCGAAGCCAAAAAAGAGAACGAGGAAGGGTTACAATAATCCATTAACGTTCTGCTGATAAAAATGGCGCTACCGACGTAGCGCCATTTTTTTTGCCAAAAAAACGTCATGTTTCTGTCATCTGGTAAACGTAAGGTGTTGTCTTTCCATTAAGAGAAGAGTTAAAAGACAATGCATCTGGTGAAAACATTACTCGCAGTCAGCGTATTTCTCTGTGCGTCCGTTCAGGCGCAGAATATCCTCGACTTTCCGCAGCCGGAGAATAACCCGGAAGAGTTTTATGCCGTGACTGAAATCCCGGCAGGCGGGATCATAAAATATGAAACCGATGCGAAAACCGGCTTTATCGTCGCCGATCGCTTCCAGTCGATGCCGGTTGTCTATCCGGCAAACTACGGTTCATTGACCCAGTCCCTGGCAGGTGACGGTGACCCGCTGGATGTGATTTTCTATACCCGGGCACCGCTGGCCCCGGGAACGCTGATCAAGTTGCGCGCGATCGGCGTGCTGAAGATGATCGATGGCGGGGAAAAGGACGATAAAATTGTCGCCGTGCCGGCAAGCAAAATTGACCCCACCTATGACGACATCAAAGAGTTGAGCGATTTGCCAAAGATCGAAGTGCAACGACTGGAGTCGTTTTTCCGCGTGTATAAAGAGTTGCCGGAAGGGCGTAAAAAAGTAGAGTTAAATGGCTTTAACGATGCAGCCACCGCGAAACAAGAGATCAAGCAGGCATGGGATGCCTGGAAAGAAAAACAGCCGAAGCAGTAAATGAAATGCCGGATGGCGTTAGCGTATCCGGCATTCACTTTTATCACTGCACTGCCAGCTTACGCAGGCGTGAAATATCCACGTTTTTTTGCCATCTTCATTAATGATAATCCTCGTAGTCCAATATGTACGCGTCGCCATTGACAAATTCAAAGGTAATGCGCCAGTTACCTGAAACAGAAATTGCCCATATGCCGTCGCGATCGCCCGCCAGTGGATGCAACCTATAACCGGGCATATTGATATCAGTAATATGGCTGGCCACATCGATAACAGCGAGTCTGTGTCGCACGCAATCGTCGGACATGCTTCGCCATAACGCCAGATGTTCTTCCATGAAGAAACAAGTCACGCAAGATTTGCCGGACAGGGCCAACGCCGCTGTCCGGCAATGGGTTTACTCCAGTTGTGAATTCAGACGCGCAATCTCCTTCCGCCATTGCGTCTGTAATTGCGGTTTCTGATGCTTCGGTTTGCGGGCGAGGTCGTCGGCCAGCCGCTGCTCCAGCTCAAGAAGTTTTTCCAGTACTTCATCTCCACTGCGATGGGGAGCAGGAACAACCTTTGCCACACTGTTATGCACCATTAACTCACTGGTGGCGCCCTGAATACGCGCGTTGATTGCCTCCAGGTCATGCCATTCGCCAAGCTCACCCTCGTCGATAAACCAAAACCGGTTGCAGCTTTGGCTGATAAGCTGACGGTCATGACTGACCAGCAACACGCCGCCGTGGTAGCTTTGCAGCGTTGCTGCCAGCGCCTCTTTACCTTCCAGATCCAGATGGTTGGTCGGTTCGTCGAGCATCAGCAGGCCGTAGCGAGCTAGCGAGAGCCCAACAAACAGCAGCCGGGAGCGCTCACCACCACTTAAAACACTGACTTTCTGCGCGTGGCGGATCCACGGAAAACCCGCGCTAATCAGCGCCATTTTGCGGATATCAGGCTGAGGCGCAAAAGGCTCCAGCGCGTCAAATAGCGAATCGCTATCGGCAAGCTGATGCAACGTCTGGTCGTAATACCCCAACGTAACGCGCGGGTGCAACACCAGCGAAGGTGATACCAGCTGTGACTGAAACTGTTGCCAGATAAGCCTTAACAGCGAAGATTTCCCGCAACCGTTGCGTCCGACAATCGCCACCCGATCGCCGCTTTTTAACCGAATTCCGGCAATGGAAAACAGCGTATCTGCGCCGGGAGCAGGGGCCACCGACAAATTAGTCATCTCCAGTAAACGATCTGCACGCAGGGCATCGCCATGCAATGTTAGTGTCCACTGACTTCCTGCGGTCACTTCCGTCTGAACGTCC
Source organism: Citrobacter meridianamericanus (assembly GCF_041320245.1). Lineage (NCBI taxonomy): Bacteria > Pseudomonadati > Pseudomonadota > Gammaproteobacteria > Enterobacterales > Enterobacteriaceae > Citrobacter > Citrobacter meridianamericanus. The sequence goes on from NZ_CP101036.1 coordinate 2,663,678, forward strand.
TTCAGGCGTTGCACCTGCTTTTCCATCTGCTTCGCTTTGCGGGACAAATCCTCGTTGTCGTAGACCCGCCCCCAGGTTGCCAGCCGTTTAGCGCTGGCGGTAACCCGGTCTATCTCCTTTTGTTCAGCCTTATGGCGCAGAGCATCGCTGGCGTCTCTTTCTGCCAGAGCCTGACGCGCCTCGCTGCAGGGTAGATCGAAGGCATGGAGAGTACGATCGCGCAGGATCCAGGTTCCCTGCGTCACCGCATCCAGCAATTGCGGGTCGTGAGAAACCACCACAAAACTGCCAGACCAGTTCTGTAAGAACTGTTCCAGCCACAGTAATGTTGGCAAATCCAGATGGTTACCCGGTTCATCCAGCAGCAGCAGATCGGGATTTCGCATCAGCGCCCGCGCTAATAAAAGCCGCGTGTGCTGCCCGCCGCTCAGCGTCTGTGCAGTGAGGTGCAAATTCTCCGACGTAAAGCCCATTTCGGCGAGTAACGCTTCAACTCGCCACTGCTGGCTGGCGCGCTCATGTTCGGGAAGTTGAGCAAGAACCGCCTCCTGCAACGTTAGCGGCAGTACATCGTCGGGTAAATGTTGTTCTACACGGGCGAGTTGACAGTAATTCGCCTGCGCGATTACGCCACTGGTGGGAGAGATGGTGCCATCAAGCAGCTTTAACAACGTGCTTTTGCCGCAGCCGTTATAGCCGATAAGCCCGATGCGGTCGCCTTTTTTCAGGGTAAATGTGAGATCGTCGAATAGCGTGCCAAATGCCGTATCAACGTGTAAGGATTGTGCGGTTAGTAATGTGCTCATTGTTGCTTACTCAAGAGTTACAGGCGTAAAAACGCCTCGTCAAACATCGCTGACGATAACCCGGTAAGCCCGAGAGAAGGGGATTTAGAAGTTAGCTTCGCTCAAGCAGAAGTTATCGCAGCACGATACCGATAACGCTTGAGCACTGGCGATCGCCAAAAGCATGTGAAACGATGAAACGTTCACAGTACAGCATAAGTATCCTCCTTTTATATTTCCGAATGTTAATCGATGGTGAAAGTGTAATCGCAAGTTACGCAGTAGTGCAAGTTTCGAACGTATGGCCGTGAAACCTGGCATGTTGGACGTTACGTTAATGCAGAAACCATGAACACAGGATAATTATTCAAAAGTTAATTTTCTTCGCGTCAAAAGCATGAGTTAACGATCACAACAACAGTCGAAATTCTCCAGTATCCTCTTCTCACTATTTTATTTTTTGGAGAATAGATGATATGAAAAAAACAATTACATTCACGATGATTGCGCTGGGATGTTTACTTGCAAATGCTCAGGCAAATGAGAAACTTGCTGGAAATGAAATACTTAAAGTTCAAAAAGGTGGGGTGCCTGACAAAATTTACTCACAACAAAAACCGCATTTAAAGATTGCCACCTATAACATTGGTAAAAATGAAACCTCTGCTGATGTAAAGGATTTTACAGCACTTAATTCGGCGATTAAAAGAATTGATGCCGATATTATTGCTGTTCCAGAGGTTGATAACAAAACGGGACGTAGCCAAAAGATTGATCAACTCAAAAAAATCGCTGAGGCCAATAACCTACATTATTCCTTCGGTAAAGCCCTTGATTTCGATGGTGGTGAGTACGGCTTAGGTCTTCTCTCCAAATATAAAATCCTGCATTCGCAGGTCGTGAAACTACCCTCGGGAAACGCGGAACAACGCGTGGTGCTCCTGGCGCAGGTTGACGTACCCGGCTTTGATTCCGCGCCTATTATTATGGTGACACATCTCGACTGGCAAAAAGATCCCACAATGCGGACAGAGCAGGCGCGTTACCTGTTAGATATCAGCATTGGTGATGCAACATCTGATTTCCAGGATATTGCATCTTCAATCAAGATCCTGGCAGGGGACTTCAATTCGACCCGGGATGAGCAGCCACTTAAAGAAATACGTTATTTTTTCAATGAAGTCACAAAAGAAGGGATGGATACTCGTACTTGGCCAGCCGTAAACCCGGCGATTGATATTGACCATATTTTCACATTTAAAGGCCAGAAGTGGAACGTTAAAAATCTGGAGATCCCACATAATTCGCCAGAGTTCACGTGGTCTACTGCGAGCGATCACTTGCCGGTTATTGCAGAGCTTGAACTTTCAGAGCAATAGTCGATATAACGCCTTTGTTAATTGAATGATAAAAATTGCCCGGCAGCAACGTGCCACCGGGCAAAGCGTCAGATAGAGGTTCGACGGTAATCGCGATATTCTGCCTGCCAGAAATTATCGTCAATCGCCTGTTGCAGCGCTTCAGCGGACGTTTTCACCGCCACACCTTGCTGTTGGGCCATTTTACCGACGGCAAACGCAATGGCGCGGGACACGGTCTGAATGTCTTTCAACTCAGGCAACACCAATCCTTCGCCGTTGAGCACCAGCGGTGAATACTGTGCCAGCGTTTCACTGGCCGACATCAGCATTTCATCGGTAATGCGCTTAGCGCCAGAAGCAATCACGCCGAGGCCAATACCCGGGAAGATGTACGCGTTATTACACTGGGCGATAGGATAAGTTTTCTCTTTCCACACTACCGGTGCGAACGGACTACCGGTCGCAACCAGTGCGTTGCCTTCGGTCCAGGCGATAATATCCTGCGGCGTGGCTTCTACGCGGGAAGTCGGGTTAGACAGCGGCATGACGATCGGACGCGGGCAATGCTTGTGCATTTCGCGAATGATCTCTTCGGTAAACAGGCCAACCTGTCCGGAAACCCCGATCAGGATGTCCGGCTTAACGTTACGGACCACGTCGAGCAACGACAGTACATCTTCTTGCGTATCCCAGTGCTGCAGATTTTCGCGTTTTTGCACCAGTTTGGTCTGGAAAGAGAGCAGGTTGGGCATTTTATCGGTTAACAGGCCGAAGCGATCGACCATGAACACACGTTGACGCGCGGCTTCTTCGCTTAAACCTTCACGCTGGATTTGCGCGATGATCTGCTCGGCAATCCCGCAACCGGCGGAACCCGCACCGAGGAAAACGATGTTCTGCTCGCTCAGCTGGCTACCCGCCGCACGGCTGGCCGCAATCAGCGTACCGACAGTAACCGCCGCGGTGCCCTGAATATCATCGTTAAATGAACAAATTTCGTCGCGATAACGGGTCAGCAGCGGCATGGCGTTTTTCTGCGCAAAATCTTCAAACTGCAACAGCACGTCAGGCCAGCGATGCTTCACAGCCTGGATAAATTCATCAACAAATTCGTAGTATTCATCATCGGTGATGCGCGGATTACGCCAACCCATATACAGTGGATCGTTCAGCAATTGCTGGTTGTTAGTCCCGACGTCCAGTACCACTGGCAGAGTGTAAGCCGGGCTAATCCCGCCACACGCGGTATACAGCGACAGTTTACCGATTGGAATACCCATCCCGCCGATCCCCTGATCGCCAAGACCCAAAATACGTTCCCCATCGGTGACGACGATAACCTTGATATTGTGGTTAGGAACATTTTGCAGGATATCGTCCATATTGTGGCGGTTCTGATAAGAGATAAACACGCCGCGTGCGCGACGATAGATCTCAGAGAAACGCTCACAGGCCGCGCCTACTGTTGGGGTATAGATAACCGGCATCATCTCATCAAGGTGATTATGCACCAGTCGGTAAAACAGGGTTTCGTTAGTGTCCTGGATGTTGCGCAGGTAAATATGTTTATCGATTTCGGTTTTGAATCCCTGATATTGGATCCAGGCACGTTCGGCCTGTTCTTCAATCGTCTCGACCACTTCCGGCAGTAACCCCAGCAGGTTGAAGTTACGGCGTTCTTCCACACTGAAAGCGCTCCCCTTATTCAGTAAAGGAAATTCCAGCAGTACCGGGCCAGCGTAAGGGATGTAAAGGGAACGCAATTTTTTAGTTTCGTTTTCCATGTCACTCACTCTTTTTTGAATAACCGTCCCTGGCACTCTTATGATCGTATCGGGCCTGTCCGCCAGGGAAACAGGCGAAGTATAAAGCATTGTGAATGGGTTAAGGGGTTTTATAAGCAAAAACACCACTGCGGTTGCAATGGTGTTTATCTCGTTACTCAGTCATACGTGCGAAAGGCTATTTGCCGTCAGTGCGGCGCTTTCTTCCGGTAGGATTATTGACCACGTTGGTTTTGTCACCTTCGGTCACGACTTTGCGTTGATTTGAGATTTTGTGGTCCAGTCCAAGAATATGGCGGGCCTGACGGTTCGATTTCATTCTAACTCCTTTATCCTGTTACTGGTTTCAAGGGCGAGCCCGTATAAGAACGGACGAAATACAACCTGATAGAAAGCCGATGTTCAACATAACGGCTTTCTGGATGGTCGGTCATTTTATCTGAAAGGTCAATGCTTAAGCAGGAAATGAGACTATCCCTTATGTGTCATGCTTTTTCTCAGCCGTCCTATACTTGTAACTCCAACGACAACACAGGAGAGCGATAATGACTATCCATAAGAAAGGTCAGGCACACTGGGAAGGCGACATCAAGCGCGGGAAAGGTACCGTGTCGACCGAAAGTGGGGTGTTGAATCAGCAACCGTATGGGTTTAATACACGATTTGAAGGAGTGAAAGGCACCAATCCTGAGGAGTTGATTGGCGCGGCCCATGCAGCCTGCTTCTCAATGGCGCTCTCGCTCATGCTGGGCGAAGCAGGTTTTACGCCAGATGCCATTGATACTACAGCCGACGTTTCTCTGGATAAAGTGGATGCCGGGTTTGCTATCACCAAAGTGGCGTTGCACAGCCAGGTAAGCGTCCCGGGGATAGATGCCGCCACATTTGACGGCATCATCCAGAAAGCGAAAGCTGGTTGTCCGGTATCCCAGGTGCTGAACGCGGAAATTACACTGGATTATCAACTGAAGTCTTAATAAGTATGCGCCGGATACGACGGGGTCTTATCCGGCCAATGTAATTTATTGCGCCACCCAGCCGCCATCCATATTCCACGCGACGCCACGTACCTGCGCCGCACCGTCTGAGCACAAAAACAGCGCAAGCTCACCCAGCTGTTCCGGCGTAACGAATTCGCGTGACGGCTGCTTTTCCGCCAGCAGAGCGTCACGCGCCGCATCAGGTTCAGCCCCGTCGGCAATACGCTTATCAATCTGCTGCTGGACCAGCGGGGTCAGCACCCAGCCGGGGCACAGCGCATTGCAAGTGATTCCCGTCTGCGCGGTTTCCAGCGCAATGGTTTTGGTTAAACCCACCACGCCATGCTTCGCTGCCACATAAGCGGATTTGTCTTTTGACGCCACCAGACCATGAACAGAGGCGATATTAATGATGCGCCCCCAGTTACGCGTGCGCATGCCGGGAAGTGCCAGACGCGTGGTGTGAAAAACAGAAGAGAGGTTAATAGCGATAATCGCGTTCCACTTATCAACCGGAAAGGTCTCTACCGGTGAAACATGCTGGATCCCGGCGTTGTTGACCAGAATATCCACACCACCGAATTCGCTTTCGGCATAACGCATCATGTCGGCAATTTGTGCTTCATCGCTTAAGTCTGCGCCATGATAGCCCGGTGTTTTGCCATACTGCGCAACGGCATCTTTGGCGGCATCGACATCACCAAATCCGTTGAGGATCAGCGTAGCGCCTGCTTGCGCCAGCACCTGCGCGATGCCTAATCCGATACCGCTGGTAGAGCCGGTAACCAGGGCTACTTTTCCCGTTAAGTTCATGATGATTCTCCTTAAACAATTCCGGTGGTGTAGAAAACGCCGATCACAAACAGCACGGCCAGACTTTTAATTATGGTAATGGCGAAAATCCCACCATACGCCTGACGGTGGCTGAGACCGGTAATAGCCAACAGCGTAATCACCGCCCCGTTATGCGGCAGAGTATCCATGCCTCCGCTGGCCATAGAGGCGACGCGGTGGAAGACTTCAAGTGGGATATTTGCGGCATGAGCGGCAGCGATAAAGGTGTCCGACATGGCGGCGAGCGCAATACTCATGCCGCCAGATGCTGAACCGGTGATCCCGGCAAGCGTGGTGATGCTAATTGCCTCATTGAGCAATGGATCGGGAATGGCAGCCAGCGCTTTTGACAGTACGAGGAATCCGGGCAGGGCGGCGATCACCGCGCCAAAACCGTATTCTGACGCAGTGTTCATGGCCGCGAGGATTGCGCCGCCAACCGCCGTTCGGCTGCCTTCCGCCAGGCGACCTTTAATGTTGCGATAGCCGAACACCACCACCAGCAAGATCCCAGAGATCAGCGCTGCTTCTACCGCCCAGATAGCGGTGATTTTACCGACTTCGGTGGTAATCGGTTTGGCAAGACCCGGAAGTTCCAGTTGATGCGTGGCACCATACCATTGGGGGATCCAGCGGGTAAACAGCAGGTTAAATACCCCGACCAGGATCAGCGGCGAGATAGCAATTATCGGGTTCGGCAGGTTAATGTTATCCGGCGTTTCCGGTTCATTTAACAGTTCAGTGCCATAGCCTTCGTTTTTCGCCTGTGCTTTACGGCGCTGGCGTTCGAGATAAACCAGACCGACAACGATGATAAACACGGAACCGATCAGACCCAGCCAAGGCGCGGCCCAGGCGTTAGTCCCGAAGAAGCTGGTTGGAATAATGTTCTGGATTTGCGGCGTGCCAGGTAGCGCATCCATGGTGAATGAGAACGCGCCCAGCGCCACGGTTGCCGGGATCAGGCGCTTCGGAATATTGCTCTGGCGGAACAGTTCCGCCGCAAACGGATACACCGCAAACGCCACCACGAACAGCGACACGCCGCCGTAGGTCAATAGCGCACACACCAACACAATCACCGGAATGGCGTGACGACGCCCGAGAATGTTGATGGCGGCGGCAACGATCGATCGAGAAAAACCGGATAACTCAATTAACTTGCCAAATACCGCTCCCAGTAAGAATACCGGGAAGTAAAGCTTCACAAAACCGACCATTTTTTCCATAAACAGGCCGGTGAAGGCAGGGCCAACGGCGCTGGGTTCGGTCAGCAATACAGCACCTAATGCCGCGATGGGGGCAAACAGGATAACGCTGTACCCGCGATAGGCTGCCAGCATCAGCAGGCCCAGCGCTGCCAGGGCGATTAATACACTCATCATGACTCCTCAATATCATTGTTATAGTGGGGTACAGAAAGAGAAGTTACGGTTTCAGGGCAAAGCGCAGCTGATGCTCTCGGCGTTGCTGGATATACTCCTTGCGCGAATCATCCCAGCGATAAAACCCCTGGCCGCTGCGCAAGCCGGTATCACCAGAGGCAACCTTATCCGCGACCAGCGACATCATGTCGCTACCGGTGGCCAGTTCCGGCAGCAGATGCCGACAAATGTCCTGCACCGTAGAAAGTCCGGTCATATCTGCCGCCTCCAGCGGGCCAACCATCGCATAGCGGCGACCGAGCGAGGCGCGCATGACCTGATCCACCACCTCTGCGCTGGCGATACCGCTTTTTACGATATGTAATGCTTCACGCAGCAGCGCAAATTGCAGGCGATTACCGACAAAACCAGGTGCTGCGCGGTCGAGGACGACGGCTTCCAGTTGCATCGAGAGCAGCAGCTGTTGCAGCTCACGCAGGTATTCCGGTTTCGTGGCGGTGCCGGGGACAATTTCGACCAGCGGGATAAAATGTGGCGGGTGCCAGAAATGGGCGATGAGCAGCCGCTCAGGATGGGCGAGCTTTTCTGCCAGCGCATCCGGCGGCAGGCCGCTGGTATTACTGGCAATGACGGCCTCCGGCGCGATCAGTTTTTCCAGTTGCGCATACAACGCGTGCTTTAGCCCGAGCCGCTCCGGGATGGCTTCAATCAGTAATCCGCACGCAGCAATCTCCGGTAGCGAAGTCGTACCGTGCAGACGACTCACAACCTGATCTTTTTCGTCAGCGGCAAACTTTTCGGCGGTGATCAGTTCATCCAGAATACCGCTGGCAACGGCGCCAATTTCAGCAATTCGGTCGCTATCGGTGTCATACAGCCAGACATCGTGACCATAACGAGCAAAGTGGGTGGCAATACCGACGCCCATTAAACCCGCGCCCAATACGCAGACATATTTACTTTGCATGAGGGACCTCCTGCAAACGCTCTACCGCCAGGGCTACGCCCTGACCGCCGCCTACGCACAGCGTAGCCAGCCCTTTGGTCGCGTTACTACGCGCCATTTCGTGCAGCAGCGTCACCAGAATTCGGCAACCTGATGCGCCGATGGGATGGCCCAGCGCAATCGCACCGCCGTTTACGTTCACCCGGTCGCTGTCCCAGTTCAGGGATTCACCAACCGCCAGCGCTTGTGCGGCGAAGGCTTCGTTGGCTTCAATGAGATCGACATCATTCAACGTCCAGCCCGCTCGCTTCAGGCACTGGAGTGTGGCCTCTACCGGCCCAATGCCCATAATGGAAGGGTCGACGCCGGAAACGGCGTAGCCCGCCACCCGGGCAAAAACCGGCAGATTGAGTTCTGCTGCTTTGGCGGCGCTCATCAACATCACTGCGGCGGCACCATCGTTGATTGAAGAGGCGTTCCCGGCGGTCACTGTGCCGTTACCAGGGCGAAACGCTGGTTTGAGCAGCGCCAGCTTCTCAGCCTGGGTATCCGGGCGAGGCTGTTCGTCATGGTTCACAACGCGCGGCGGTTTTTTACCCTGCGGGACGATGACCGGCGTGATTTCCGCGATAAAACGACCGGCTTCCATGGCGGCAGCCGTTTTTTGCTGGGAACGCAGAGCAAAGGCGTCCTGCTGCTCGCGACTGATAACGAATTTATCCGCCAGATTTTCCGCGGTAATTCCCATGTGATAATCGTTGAACGCATCCCACAAGCCGTCATGTACCACGCTGTCTTTCATACTGGCATGGCCCAACCGCAGACCGGCTCGCGCACCGTCGAGAAAATAGGGCGCATTGCTCATGCTCTCCTGACCACCGGCTATTACGATTTGCGCATCGCCGCAGCGAATCGCCTGGACCGCCTGATGCACCGCCTTCAGGCCCGAACCGCACACCAGATTAATGGTTAACGCGGGCGTGGTTGCCGGCAGTCCTGCGCGTAACGCCGTTTGCCTGGCCGGATTCTGGCCGCAGCCTGCCGTTAGTACCTGACCTAAAATCACCTCATCAATTTGTTCAGGCGCCAGGTTGGTTTTTTCCAGCAGAGAACGGATCACTACCGAGCCTAACTCAACGGCGGAAAGTGGCGCCAACGCGCCATGAAAACTGCCAATCGGAGTACGCGTTGCGGCGACAATAACAACATCCTGCATGGTCAGATCCTCAGCTAAATTGCATTTCGGGGACGTTTTCGGGAACGATCAGCTTGCCGGCTGTTCTGGCGACAATCTCATCCACGCTGATGCCCGGCGCACGCTCACGCAGAATGAACGCGCCATCGGCGATCTCCAGCAGCGCCAGATCGGTAAGCACGCGTTTAATGCAGGCCACGCCGGTCAGCGGCAGGGTGCAGGAGGGAAGCAGTTTCGACTCACCACTTTTGGAGGCATGCGTCATCACCACGATGATGTTGTCAGCACCAGCAACCAAATCCATCGCGCCCCCCATGCCTTTCACCATTTTTCCGGGGATCATCCATGAGGCGATATTGCCGTTAACATCCACTTCAAACGCGCCGAGTACCGTCAGATCGACGTGGCCACCGCGGATCATGGCGAAGGATTGCGCCGAGTCGAAGATCGCCGCGCCTTTGCGCGCTGTAACGGTCTGTTTTCCGGCATTGATCATGTCTGCATCAATTTCGTCTTCCGTGGGGAACGGGCCCATACCCAGCAAACCGTTTTCTGATTGCAGCATGACGTCCATGCCATCGGGAATGTAGTTCGCCACCAGAGTGGGAATACCAATCCCAAGGTTGACGTAATAACCGTCGCGCAGCTCGCGGGCGACACGCATCGCCATTTGTTCACGCGTTAACATGGTCAGGCTCCTTTGTGGCGAAGGGTGCGTTGTTCAATACGTTTTTCAAATTGCCCCTGAATAATGCGGTTAACAAAAATTCCTGGGGTGTGAATAGCGGCGGGGTCAAGCTCTCCGGGAGGGACAATTTCTTCGACTTCCACGACGGTGATTCGCCCGGCCGCGGCCATCAGTGGATTAAAATTCTGTGCGGTGTGACGGTAAATAACGTTGCCGTACCAGTCGGCTTTCCAGCCCTTAACCAAGGCAAAATCACCAGTAATTGCCTGCTCCAGGATGTACGGGCGTCCGGCAAATTCACGAACTTCTTTTCCTTGTGCGACCGGGGTTCCGTAGCCGGTTGCGGTAAAGAATGCCGGGATCCCCGCGCCGCCTGCCCGAAGTTGCTCCGCCAACGTGCCTTGCGGCGTCAGGATAGCGTCCAGTTCGCCGTTGAGTACCTGCTGCTCAAACAGAGCGTTCTCACCCACATAGGATGCGACAACTTTACGCACCTGCCGCGTTTCCAGCAGTACACCAAGGCCAAAACCATCCACGCCGCAATTGTTTGACACCACCGTAAGCCCCTGAACTTTCCGACGGCGTACTTCGGCAATCAGGTTCTCAGGGATCCCACATAAGCCAAAACCGCCCGCCAGCAGCGTCATGTTATCGGTCAGTCCTTCCAGCGCCTCTTGATAAGTGGCAACCCGTTTATCCAGTCCAGCCATACACTTGCCCCTCCAGTTGTCCTTGCCGACATCATTGGGGGTGAAAAATGATTTGTTAATTTTAAATTTGTGACTCAATCATTGGGTTTTTTTATCAATTTAATGTTAATTAAAGGTATTCAACAAGTTAAAGGAATGCGAAATGGGAATGAGCATCAAACAGTTACGCGCGTTTTTAGCGGTAGCTCACACTCTGAATTTTGCTCATGCCAGTGAAAGACTGAATATGTCGCAACCCGCATTAAGCCTGGCGATTAAAGGACTGGAGGATTCCCTGGGCGGGGCGTTACTGTTGAGAACCACCCGCAAAGTGACCCTGACGCAGGAGGGAGAAACGCTGCTGAACATGGGACGACAACTGCTGGCGGACTGGGAGAATACGGAAGAGGCAATGCGCCAACACTTTACGCTGCAGCGCGGTAAAATCTCGATTGCCGCCATGCCTTCATTTGCCGCTAACGTCCTGCCATCGGTACTGAAAACATTTCGTGACTCTTACTCTGGTATCAACGTAACGGTACACGATGTGATCAACGAACAGGTGATTGAGATGGTCAGCGAAGGGCGGGTAGAGATGGGTATCGCCTTTGAGCCTGACTACTCAGGTCATCTGCATTTCACGCCGCTCGGCGTGGATCGTTTTATTGCGATTGTGCCGCCGACATGCCGACTGGCGGGGAGGGATCGTATTGCGTGGCGCGAACTGCTGACGCTGGATTTCATCACCCTGCAACGGCCTTCCGCCGTGCGTCTGATGCTGGAAGAACAGCTGGTACAAAGCGGGCATACGCTGGAGGTGGCGCTGGAGAGCCATCAACTGGTGACAGTTGGTCGCCTGGTGGCGAGTGGACTGGGCGGCAGCGCCGTGCCAGCATTGTGCCGTACGCAAATGACCGAGCTGGGCGCAATCTGTATCGATCTGGATACGCCGGTGATCCAACGTCGGATCGGCGTTTTGCGTTCGGCACATCATAAGTTATCTACCGCCTCTGAAGTGCTGGTGGATTCACTGAAAAAGGCGTATCGCACCTGACTTTTCTCAACGGCTCAGGTCATGTAACCGCCCGCCAGCAGCGAACGTCACATCCGGTATCACTTTTCAATAATGCCTGTTTCTTCTCACAACCGCTGGTCGCAAGCGGGCATCTGTCACGGAAAAAACAGCCCTCTGGCAGAGTTCGATTTCCCGGAAGTTCGGTTTTCCGCAACACTAAATCTTCCGCCAACGGCGCTCCCGTTTTAGGGACGGAGTCCAACAATAATCGCGTGTAGGGATGGGCGGGTTGAGTGAGAACCTGCTGCGCATCGCCCAGCTCAACAATTTGCCCGAGGTACATTACCGCCACGCGGTCGCTCATATGGCGGACCACCGACACATTGTGCGAGATCAGCACGTAGGTCAGGTTTCTGCGCGCCTGCAGTGACACCAGCAGGTTAAGTATTTGCGCCTGTACGGAGATATCCAGTGCCGAAGTGGGTTCATCAAGTACGATAACATCCGGCTCTGACGATAGCGCCCGGGCGATGGCAATACGCTGACGTTGTCCACCGGAAAACGCATGCGGCAGACGATCGAGATATTCTGGGCGGATTCCCACCTGTTGGGCCAAATCTTCGGCAAGCATGCGGCGCTCACGTTCCGGATTCCGTTTTTGGATCCATACCGGCTCAGTGATAGTTCGCCACACCGGTAAGCGAGGATCCAGCGATGAAAGAGGATCCTGAAATACCATCTGCATACCGTTATGTTGCTTGTCACCACGGCGGCCATAGTTTCCCTTACTGGGTTTCAGCATGCCCATCAGCAGTTGCGCCAGCGTACTTTTTCCGCAACCAGACTCGCCAACAATTCCCAGCGTTTCCCCTTGTCGGATCTGTAAATCCAGACCGTTGAGCGCATGTACTCGCTCCGTTACTTTGCCGAGCCAGTTTTTACGCGCAGGGAAGTTGACATGGACATCCTGCAGATCCAGTAAAAAGTCAGACATGTGTTGTCTCCAGTTGCGGGTACCAGCAGGCAGATTGTTGCTCCGCGCCTCCCTGACTGCTTAACGCGGGTGTTTCTTCACAGCGAGGGCCAGCCGCAAAACAGCGCTCGCGAAATGCGCATCCCGCCGGCAAGCAGGTTAAATTCGGTACGGTGCCGGGAATGGCAGGCAGCAATGCGCGCGGTTCGCCGTGTTCCGGCGCACATTTCAGCAAGCCGATGGAATAGGGGTGCGTCGGGTGTTGAATAACGGTTTGCGTCGGGCCACTCTCAATCACGCTTCCGGCATACATGACGTATAACCGATCGCATAGCTGTGAAACCACAGCCATATCATGGCTGATAAATAACACGGCAGTACCGCTGGCTCGCGCTTTTAATTTCAGTAACCGCAGCACCTGCAGTTGCACCGTGACGTCCAACGCGGTGGTTGGTTCATCGGCAATAATAAGCTCTGGCTCGCAGGAAAAGGCCAGCGCGATCATGACACGCTGGCGCATCCCGCCGGAAAGCTCAAACGGGAAACGTTTCATGACTTCCGACGCGTCCGGGATTTGCATCTCTTCGAGTAAAGCGATGGCTTTCTGACGGGCATCCGTGCGGCTCAACGCCTGATGATGACGGATAACCTCTACCATTTGCTGACCGATACGTCGGGTTGGATTCAGTGCCGTCATGGGTTCCTGAAAAATCATCGCGACGCGTGCGCCGCGCCATTGACGCATTTGCTTCTCGCTGGCATTGAGCACATCTTCACCCAGCAGCGAAACGCGTCCCTGGTGAATATGATAACTCCCCTCCGGCAGCAGACGCATGGTGAGCATGGCCGTCACGGACTTACCGGAACCGGATTCACCCACCACGCCAACGATCTCTCCGCGGTTGATGTGTAACGAGACATGGTTCAGCGCATGCACCTCAGCTTTATAGCCGGGGAAACTCAAATGTAAATCTTCGATTTCCAGCACGGGTTGTGTCATGACTGTTTTCCTCCGGCTTTCGGATCCAGCAGATCGCGAATGCCATCGCCAAAGAGATTAAAGCCCACGGCGGTAATCAGAATGGCCGCGCCGGGGAAAGCGCAATACCACCACTGATCAAGCACATAATTGCGGCCAATTGCGACCATCGCGCCCCATTCAGCGCTCGGTTGCTGTGCGCCCAAACCAATAAACCCGAGCGTGGCAGCCATCAGGATCGCACTGCCGATATCCAGCGAAGCCTGCACGATGAGTGGGGGCAGAGAATTACGTAAAATGTGCCAGCTAATAAGATGCCAGCGTGAAGCCCCGTAAGTGCGCGCCGCCTGTACATAGGTGAACTGACGCACCACTAACGTTTGACCGCGGGCGAGGCGCACATAAAAAGGAATTCTTACGATCGCAATCGCCAGCATGGCGTTAAACAAGCTTGGACCCAGCGCGGCAGCCAGCGCCATCGTCAGCACCAGCGAGGGAATAGACAGCATAATGTCCATCATGCGCATAATGATCGCATCTGCACGTCCGCCCATAACACCTGACAGGCAGCCCAGCAGTGAACCCGCTCCTCCGGCAATACCCACTACCACCAGACCCGCAACGACCGACTGCTGGCTCCCCACCAGAACGCGGCTGAACAGATCGCGGCCAACTTCATCGGTACCAAACCAGTGAGTTGCTGACGGGGGCAGCAGGCGCGCACTTAAATCGATGGCGTTTGGGTCGTGAGGGGTTATCCACGGCGACAGCACCATCAACAGCAGTATCAATACGATGATGACCCCGCCAACCAACGTCAGCGGGCTGTTTTTCATCATCCAGAACAGTTTGGCCCAGTCCGTGCGACGGCGAACGGTCTGCGGTGCCGCGGGCGTTTCTTGTGTGAGCATCATTGTGCGCCTCCACGTCCAATTCGAGGGTCCACCCACAAATAGAGCAAGTCCACCACCAGGTTGACCAGCACATAGGCGAAGGAGACCACCACGGCAAATCCCATTACCGCCGGGAAGTCGAGCGCCTGAATTGATGTCACTACCCAGGCACCCATCCCCGGCCAGGCGAAGACCGTTTCGGTCAACACCGCACCGTAGAGCAGATCGCCCAGCGCCAGGCCGAGGACAGTGATTGATGGAATGAGTGCGTTAGGCAATGCATAGCACAGCACGATGTACCAGCCCGGTAACCCGCTGGCGCGAGCGGTACGAATGTAATCTTCACTGAGTTGCTCCAGCATGGCAGAGCGAATCTGGCGGGCAACGATTCCGAGATGCACAAAAGCCAGCGTCAGCGACGGCAGGATCAGATGCTGAAGCGCATTGAAAAAGACTTCGCCATTGCCTTCCAGCAGTGCATCAATCAGGTAGAACCCGGTGACGTGAGCGGGTGGATCCAGCCAGTCGTCTAAACGCCCGCCGCCGGGTAAAATTTGCAGATGACCATAAAACAGCACAATAACCCCCAGCCCCAGCCAGAATGCAGGCGTAGAGATGCCGGTGATCGCCATCAGGCGAACGAGGTGATCAAGCCAGCGGTTGCGCCAGACCGCAGATAAAATGCCCAACGGAATACCGATGAGCAGCGCCAGCAACAAGGAGCAGAAAGCCAGCTCAAGGGTGGCGGGGAAGAAGATGCGTAGCTCATCCAGTACCGGACGGCCGGTACGAATGGAAATGCCTAAATCGCCATGGAAAATATCGCTGACGTAGCGAAAAAACTGAACATACAACGGCTGGTTCAGCCCTAGCTGTTGGCGAATATTTTCGACAATTTCATCACTGGCGCGATCGCCTGCCAGCAGCCGTGCGGGGTCGCCAGGTATCAGGTGTGAAATAATAAAGGTGATTACGCAAACACCGATCACCACCAGAATAAGTCCCCAGCATCGCTGGCGTAAAATGCTCCAGAACGTCATTAGCTTCCCCTTGCGGAGCCGAGCGGCTCCGCATCAACGTGGCTTATTTACTCATGGTGGAGATATTGAAGACCTGTTCCAGCATGGGGTTGAATACAAATCCTTTAACGTCTTTGTTCATCGCCAACTGATAATTTTTCTGGAATAAATAAACGTAGGCAGCTTCATCAATTACGATGGTTTGCGCCTGCTGGTAATCCTTGGTTCTGGCCGCCTGATCGGTGGTCGCCAGGGCGCTACGCAGCAGCTTATCGACTTCACTGTTTTCGTAGAAGGAGCGGTTACCGGGTAAACCTTTCTTGTCTGACTCAAACCAGTAATTCATAAACATGTACGGGTCGGCAAAATCCGGGCTCCAGTTGCCAATGGCAATGTCGTAATCTCCCTTACCTACACGGTCACGCATGGTGGCGTTTGCCAGTTTCTCCAGCTTCACCTTAATACCCAGTTTGCCAAGACTTGCCTGAGTGGCGAGCGCGATAGGTTCCCAGTTAGGGTCATTATCAGAGTACAGGAAGCTCAGGCTTTCAGGTTTGCTGGCAACGTTGTCCCACGCCGCTTTCGCTTTGGCCTCATCAAAACTGTACTGCATGGCCTTGTCGTCAAAACCCCACATGCCTTCAGGGATCGGACCACGCATTTGCTTCCCGTTGCCGCTGAGGATCCCATTTACCATGCCTTTATAATCGGTGGCCCACGAGATGGCGCGGCGTAAATCCACCTGATTGAGCGGCGCTTTACTGTTGTTCAAATACAGATAGGTCACGCGCAGTGAGGGATAATCCGCTACGTTAACTTTGCCTTCCTGTTTTAAGGCCGCAAGCTGGTCTACAGGAAGCGCATCGGCAATGTCGATATCGCCACGTGACAATTGCAGTCGGCGGGAGGCGCTTTCACCGATGATTTTTACCGAAACCCGCTTAAACGAAGGTTTTTCACCGGCATAATACGGGTTAGGAACCAGCACCAACTGCTGTCCTTTTTGCCAGCTTTTAAGCATGAACGGACCAGAGCCTGCCGTGTTTTGCGCCAGGAATCCGCGGGCATCGTCTGCAGCATGCTCTTTTAAAATGGCCGGGTTAATGATTGAGGCTCCGTCATTCGCCAGCGTATACAGGAACGGCGCAAACGGCTGACTGAGGGTAAACTTCACCGTCGTGTTATCGATAGCCTCAACCTTCAGATCTTTCGGGAATGCTTCTGCAGGGCCCTGGCCAATTTTGAGCAAGCGTTCAAAAGATTGCTTTACCGCATCAGCCGTTACCGGCGTCCCGTCGGCGAATTTGGCATCGTTTTTCAGGGTAAACGTCCACTCTTTCTGGTCGTCAGAGGCTTTCCAGCCGCTGGCTAAATCACCTTCAACTTCCGTGGAGCCTTTACCGCCGTCGGTTTTGTACTGAACCAGTCGCTGATAAGAGGGGTAGGTGACCGTCCAGTCGTTGTTATCGATGGTCACGGCGGGATCGAGCGTTTGTGGATCGGCTGCTTTACCAATCACCAACATATCTTTGGGAACGGCGGCCTGTGCGGCGGGCAGGGCAAACGCCAGCGCAACGGCAATCAGAGCGGGGCGAAAAAACGCGTTTAACGCAGGTGTAGTCTTCATAACCAGGCTCCAGAATCAAAGGGGATGTTGTGTTGCTGTGGGAGTGACAGTGTAACAATCCATCTGATCGTCAAGCAGCGGATAGCGGGCGGCATCAGGTAATTCAAAATGCCACCACTCGCTGTTGATACCGACAAAGCCGCCGCCGAACATAATGGCATTGAGCAGCAGGCGATTACGCTGTGCAATCGGAGGAACAGACGGATGCCAGGCATGGGAACGGTCGTGCATTTCATCAAAACCGGCTCCCATATCAAGGACCTTGCCGCGATCGTCCATTAACGTAACGTCAATAGCCGTACCGCGGCTGTGATTAGAACCAATCGCCACATCGACAACGTACTGAGGATCCGGACACGCATTCCACAGCACCGCCTGTGCCTGCTGCGGGCGATACGCGTCGTACACAACAAGCTTCAGGCCCGCCAGTTGCGCAATACTGATGCTTTTAGCCAGCGCGGTTACCGCCTCGGTGTGCAACAGACAACGTGCTTCCCGGTAAATTGGCGCACCGGTAATGTTATCTGCAGTAGCGTATTTAAGATCGATATGCAGTGACGGGAATATCACTGACAGATCGACCAGTTCTGGGGTCTCTGACATAGCACGTTTCCTGTTTATTGTTCAAATTGACCAAATTGTTGTTGTAACTGGCGATTGGTTTGCAGGCGTTCTGTGAGGGAGTCACCCAGTTGTGCCACCACCGCAGAGAGTAATAAGTTGAACAGACAGCTCACCGGTGCCAGTGAATCCCAGAAATGCCCGGTGTCAGTTTTCACCTGAAGCAAATCAATGGAATAGTCTCTGGCCCACGGGCACCACACATCGGTGACCAGCGCCAGCGGAATGCAGCGCTCTGTGGCGATACGGCAATATTGTCTGGAGACCGCAGAGTAGGCGCGCATATCGGTGATCACTACGTAAGGCTGGGTGAAACCCGAATTCAGTGATTCCACCCAACTGCCTGAAAGCCCTTCGGAGTAGCTGACTTTAGGCCGCAGGTATTCCAGATGGCTGAAAAAAGCGTTGGCGATCCCGCGGGTAGACTGGATCCCAAGGATAAACACGGCTTCCGCATGCGCCAGCTGTTGCGCAATGCGTAAAAATGTCTCGCCCTGAGCAAGCTGATAAACGTGGGTAATAGCGTCGATTTCCAGTAACAGCGACTGCTGCGCGCGATCGGGCAGACTTTGTTGCTGGTGCCAGGAGTCCAACCGCTCGTTCATACCCCAGGGCTGATAGGGAACTACGGGTAGTTCTCGCAGGCTGGCTTTTGCATCTTCCAGATTGCGAAAGCCCAGTTTACGCAGATAGCGTCCAACGGTAATGCCGCTGGTTCCGGTCGCCTTCGCGATACCATCCGCCGTCTCAAAAGGGATCTGTACAGCATGGGCTAACAGCCATCCGGCCACGCGCTTTTCGCTGGGCGTCAGCTGGCTAAAGGTCTGCTCTATGCGGGTAAATAACTCAGGTTTCGCTGTCATTACTTTCTCGCTGTTAGTTGTCTGTCAGATTACGGCTCACTGTTAGCGAATTAACAATGCAGGACGCGTGCCAGGCTGGTAACAGCGGCATGCTGGCTGTTTTTGTTAAAATTCAACTCAAATTCGTTAACCAATGATCAACATTTGTGCAGCGTAGTTCAGTTTTGGTGCAGTGACAGGGGTATGGAGTATGAATCTACTGATTTCGTCGGAACGATCACATTGTGGCCACGTTTTGCGCTCGAACATCAGAATCAGTAATGTGAAATATAAATTTCAGCCATATCCATGGTGTTGATCTTTATTCTTATGAAGGTAGGGGTATTATTTTTTGCGAACTACATTAACGGTTTGAAGCGCAAGTGTAGATATTATTTATATTATAAATGGAGTACTACAATGAATAAATTCTCCCTTTCTACAGCAGGTATTCTGGTCGCAGCGCTGTTAACCAGTGTCAGCGTCAATGCAGCAACTGATAACGCTAAAACTGAAGTGACTCCGAAAGGCATGAGCTGCCAGGAGTTTATTGATTTGAACCCGCAAACTATGGCTCCAGTGGCTTTCTGGGTGCTCAATGAAGACGAAGACTTCAAAGGTGGTGATTACGTAGACTATAACGAAACCGTCACTACCGCAGTTCCTCTGACCGTTGAACTTTGTAAAAAACATCCGCAGAGTGAATTAAGTAAAATAAAAGACGAAATCAAAAAAGAATTATCAAAATAAGATTAAGTTGTTATTTAAACCCAGTCCAAGTGCTGGGTTTTGCTATTCGTGACAACGTCACTTATTTATTTTGTGATACTTAAGAAAACTTTATAAAGATATAAACGCCTGTGCCGATACTGGATAAAACTTAGCCTTTCGCACAAGGAGTTTGTATGGCCTGGTATCCCACTCGTATTTCAACGCGTTTAACCATCGGCGGCATTCTGCTGCTTGCAGTCACGACGCTTGTTATTGTGGCGATTATGCTCTGGCGTGGTCAGCCGCGCGTTGTTGAAATCAACACAGCACTGATCGAAGAAACAGGGCAAGGTTTAACCCGTCAACTGAGTACCGTGTTGTCCCGAATTGAAGGCGAGACCGTCAGCCTGTCACGACTGGCTGAAGTATTGCCCAACGATGAATCCCTCTACCAAAGCGTCGTTCCACATCTGATTGGCGAAAGTAAAGACTCGATTATTACCGGCGGCGGCATTTGGCCAGAACCAGGCGCCTTTACCGCTGGCGTGGAGAAGCGCAGCTTTTTCTGGGCGCGTAATGCGGAAGGTAAACTGGTGTATTCCAACGACTATAACGTCGAAGGATCAAGCGGATACCATAATGAAAGCTGGTATCAGCACGCCAAAAACCATTCACAAAACAGCTGCCTATGGTCTGATGTGTATCAGGACGCCAGTTCGGGCGTCAACATGGTAACGTGCAGCGTGCCATATCAACTGGCGGGCAAGTTTGCCGGGGTTGCTACCACCGATATTCGTCTGGATAACGTCGCCACCTTTATGCAACAGCAGGGAAACAGCACCGGAGGTTACGCGTTTGTGGTGGACAAACAGGGGCAAATTCTCTACTTCCCGCAGGCCGATTTGGCAAAATATAAAACCATTAATGAACTGGCGCAAAGCGCGCAATGGCTTATCCCGGTGGAAAACGGCCTGAAATCTCTCCGCCCGACAGATGGGGTGAAGACTATTACGCTTGCAAACGACAACGTTCTGAATACGGCGTCCCGGGTGATGCTGTTCCCGATGGCAGATACCGGTTGGGTAGTGGGACTGGTGACGCCTGAATCACGTATCGTCGGCCTTGCTAAAGTGATGATGCAGGACGTACTGGAAGTGTTGATCCCGATTATGACGCTGTTGCTGGTTGGATCCTGGCTAGTGGTTCGCCGACTGATTTCGCGTCTCGATGATACTCGTCAGGCACTTGATGACATTGCACAGGGAGAAGGCGATCTTACCCGTCGCCTGGATGTGCGTGGTAAAGATGAGATTTCAGCCATCGCCGAAGCGTTTAACCTGTTCGTCGATAAAATCGCAGCCGTCCTGATCACCGTCAGAAGCAGTAGCGTGGTAGTGGCGAATAACGCCGTCAGTCTGGCAGACAGTAATATGGAACTTTCATCTCGCGTAACGCAGCAGGCCGCGGCGCTGGAAGAGAGTTCAGCGGCGATGGAACAATTAAACGCAACCGTTCATCAAAATGCCAGTAATACACAACTGGCGGATGAACTCTCCGATAGCACAGCGCAAACGGCCAACCGCTGCGGCGATGTGATGCAGGGTGTTATCTCTACGATGGACAACGTCAGCGCGTCATCCGGCAGAATGGTAGAAATTGTTGCAGTCATCGACAGCATTGCGTTCCAGACCAATATCCTCGCCCTCAACGCTGCGGTTGAAGCTGCCAGAGCGGGTGATGCAGGCAGAGGCTTTGCCGTTGTGGCCTCCGAAGTGCGCACGCTGGCCCAGCGAAGTGCCACCGCTGCACAGGAAATAAAAGCGTTGATAGATGAATCCGTTTCTCATGTTGGTAGCGGAAGCCAGCAAATTCACCATGCGGGCGAACGTCTGGGAGAACTGGTCAGCAATGTACGTCAGGTACGTCAGCTGATGGGGGAAATTC
This sequence comes from Citrobacter meridianamericanus, assembly GCF_041320245.1. Lineage (NCBI taxonomy): Bacteria > Pseudomonadati > Pseudomonadota > Gammaproteobacteria > Enterobacterales > Enterobacteriaceae > Citrobacter > Citrobacter meridianamericanus. The sequence goes on from NZ_CP101036.1 coordinate 2,684,949, forward strand.
GTGTGGCGGGTGAAGAACAGCGTAAGGGCGTTTCAGAAGTTACGCTGGCCGTTACCGAAATGGACAGCACCGTTCAGCAAAACGCCTCGTTAATTGATGATGCCGCCGCACGTACGCAGGCATTGAAAGAGGAGGCGGAACAGTTGGCGTTGTTGGTCTCGTCATTCAGATTGCCTGAGCCTTCAGTTGCCTGATAACGACACGATATCCGGGTGCAAACGTTGTGCCCGGATAACTCCAGTATAATGATGCTTAACCACGAATTATCGATTTAACTCCTTTTTATTGTGTCTTACAAAACTTTGAATCATTCCTCGCTTAACTCTATAATATTGGGTGTAAAGTCTATTTTATCCCTATAAGAGCCAATATTATGGATTTAATGCTCAATACAGCAGCCGATATCGTCAAACTACTTTGCGACAGATTGCGTAAGGAACGACTCGCGCGGCAAATGACGCAGGCTGATGTTGCCGCGCGTTCAGGGGTCGGTGTGAATACCGTTTCAAATCTGGAAGCGGGTAAGAATGTAGGATTTGAGAATCTGGTCAAAGTCGCGATGGTGTTAGGCTATGGTGAGGCGCTGGAGGGCTTATTTAAACCCAGGATTGACAGTCTGGATGATATTTTGCGTTACGAGAAGAGCGCAGCACGCCAGCGGGTGAAAAGGAAAAATACTGATGCCTGAGCAAGTCGATGTCTTTTATGAAGGCTGGGGTGAAAAATGGTTGTGGGGAAAACTGGTGTCTTCCACAGCCCTGACCGGACGCCCGTTGATCGCTTTTGAATACAGTGAAGACGCCATACGTAAGGGGCTGGAGCTGTCCCGGCTAACGTTACCGCTGAACGGTCCCCGTTTACGCAGGGATTTCCCGGCTCATCAATTGGGATTACCTGGTCCCGTGTACGATTCGCTACCTGATGGCTGGGGGATGCTGTTGATGGATCGGTTATTTAAACGCCGTGGACTCAACGCAGCGCGCATAGGACCTCTGGAGAGGTTAACCTGGGTCGGCAATAACGCAATGGGTGCCATGACGTTCCGGCCCGTTCAGTCAGATGTCGAGAAACTTTCAAAAGAGGATGTTCCTCTTGAACAACTGGCATCTGAGGTTCAGGAAGTCCTGAGTGGAGAAGGCGGGGAATTCTTGCAAAAACTTCTCCAGATGGGAGGTTCACCACAAGGGGCAAGGCCAAAAGCGTTACTTTATCGTGACAGTGTCACGTCAAAATTCGCCACTGTGCCCCTCCCGGGGAGCGAAAGCTGGTTGATTAAATTTCCTGCCAGGCACGAGCATGCCGAGGTATGTGCCATCGAAGCAGTATACGCAGAATGTTTGCGGCAATGTGGGATTACCACGCCAGATACAGCGTATTTCAATCTGCCTGACGAGCAGGCGGCGTTTGCTACCCGCCGTTTCGACCGTGAGCAGTCGGTCCGTATTCCTATGCAGAGTCTGGCGGCATTTACCGGTGCAAATTACCAGATACCCGGTGCGTTAGATTACCGGGATTTTCTGCGCGCCACACAGATTTGTACCAATGATGTCAGAGAAAAAGCGAAAGCGTTCGAACGCGTGGTTTTCAACGTGGCATTTAACAACCGCGATGATCATCCCAAAAACTTTGCCTATTTAATGTCAGCCGACGGAAACTGGACTTTGGCCCCGGCTTACGACGTGACCTGGTGCGAAGGGCCAGGCGGATATCACCAAATGGACGTGCTGGGAGAAGCGCTGGATATCGAAAGAAAGCACCTGCAGCAGCTTGGCGAACAGGAAGCCGAGCTATCAGCTGAGCATGTGAACGCCATAATCGACAAGATCTGCCACTATGCGACAGCGCTAAGCGTTACAGCCAAAGACAAATACGCCGATCAGATAACACAAACTACGCTGAATACGATACAGAAACAGATTAATGATAATGTCCGCAGGTTAATGTCCAGGTGATGCCGAGACAGTCGCCACGCGGACTGAAGACGTCGGCCTGAGCGGGGAAAAATTTCCCCGCTAAACAGACCAGAGGACAACCATTAACGTCCCCAACGGTTGCGAATATAAGTTACCGCTTCCTGCGTTTGCGGTTGGTTAAGATAATCTTCGCGAAACAGAATAGTGCCGTTAATGTGCGGTTCCGACTCGTTCAGATCGAGCTGTTTTTTTAACTCTGGTACACCGCCTTTAACCGTCCAGTCTGGTTCTTTTCGCGACGGCTCGCCGACTTTGTAAAGCGCCACCCCTATATAGAGGCGAGTGTTGGTTGATTTCACGACATCTGCCCACCATTTTGCCAGCACATCGTATCGTGCCGCATCGCGGGCGAAGGGCCAGTACAGTTGCGGGGCGATATAGTCCAGTAGCCCCAGTTGCACCCAGCGGCGGGTATCGGCGTATGATTCATCATACGCTGCCGCGCCGCGCGTGTCGGACCCCGCTGGATCGTGCGAACGGTTGCGCCACACACCCGCAGGGCTGACGCCAAACTCGACTTCAGGTTTGAGTTTCTTGATGGTTTGTGAAACCTGGGCGATCAGACGTTGCGTGTTATCACGCCGCCAGTCTGCTTTGGATGCGAATTCCTGGCCGTATCGTCTGAAAGTCTGGCTGTCGTTGAGCGCAGAACCGGGAGACTCGGTATAGAAGTAATCATCAAACTGCACGCCGTCAATCGGGTAATTCTCAACCACTTCAGCCACGATGCTGGTTATCCAGTCGCGAACTTCCGGAATGCCGGGATCTAACACAAAACGCTCGCCCGAGGTGCGGATCCAGTCCCGATGCAGAACATAAACGCTGGAAGGCGTCTGTGACAGCGTATTGTTTAATTCGGTGATTGTCGAAGGTTTGGTGTTCACGGATACGCGGTAGGGGTTAAACCACGCATGGACTTTCATGCCGCGTTTATGCGCTTCATCAAGCATAAACTGGAGCGGATCGTAGCCCGGATCCTGACCAATCGTTCCCGTCAGAGTATCTGACCACGGCAAGATTTTTGATTGCCATAGCGCGGTGGCATCAGGCTTTACCTGGAAAAAAACGGTATTAATACCAAGACGTTTCAGATTGTCCAGCTTGTCAGTCAGCGCTTTTTGCTGCTGACTGATGCGAACGCCAGGCGAACTGATGTTGACAGATGAAATCGGTGGCCAGTCCAGACGCGAAACCGTTGCCAGCCAGATACCGCGCACTGGCTCTTTGCTCTGCTGTGATTTGTTTACCGGAGTCTGTGGGGTGATTTTGGAACCTGGCGGCTGTGAAGAACAACTGCCGAGTAGCAACATACTACCTACCAGCAGCGTGAACCATTTCATGTTGGTGAGCGGCAGTCTGGCTCGGGAACGGGCGAGTAAATTCGCCAATTTTTTTTGATAATTTCCTGAAATAAAACCGGATGCAGACATCAGATTTGGCTCTTATTTCTTCTTGTTGCGGCTGTTAGCCCAGGGATCAATGGCCGGTTCGGCGGTGTTATTTGAGGCCTGGTCATCCAGAGAATCAAGGTACAGCGCTTCAACTTCTGCCCGCGCCCACGGCGTACGACGCAGAAACTTCAGACTGGATTTAACGCTCGGTTCATTTTTAAAACAGTTGATGCTAATGCGTTGTGCCAGCTCAGCCCAACCGTAACGATCAACCAGTGCATTGACCTGCATTTCAAGCGTTACGCCATGTAAAGGGTCTTTAGAAATATGAGCATTCATATGAAGTCCAGTTCAGTGGTTCCAGATTTTGTCAGTAGTGCGACGGAAAGAAGGTTACAAGAAAGCAAAGCTGCCAGCAATGGCAGAAACCGGTATGACGCGCAAGCAGAACGCCATACCGGCAATGGAGGGTTCAATACTCTTTAAAGACCAGTTTCAGACGGGCAATTAACAGTTTAAACAGGTAACTCATCAAGGTTCGTTCACCGGTCTTGATCGTCACGCTGGCGGGCATTCCCGCTTTAATTTTTAATTCGTTATGTGGGGATTTCAATTTGGCAATGTTAATTGAAGCTTCAATTCATGAGGGAAATATAACATCATCTCAGTCATCTGGATGACTGTTGCTGCATTAATTTGTGATGAACATCGTTATTATTGTATTTAATTCAGGTTAAGAAAATTTTTCTTATGGAAATTACTATTATCATTAAAACTCAATAAAAGCAATTAGTTAGAATGAAAATATCGAAATTAAGATCTTATTTAAGATCGACCTAATATGATTTAAGAAAACAAAGGTTTTAATTTCTGGGATTATTCTTAAACTAGCCGTCATCGTAGGGTTACTCTTACGGTGTCATAAGACATTACTGATGTCGCTGCATCCCTGAATAAATACTCCACGCTAAGCGGAGAAGGGTTATTGCATCATTTTATTACGATGCCAGTGTATTTATTAATTAAGGATAGACAATATGAAAACCAATATTCCTCATGCCAGTTATATATTTGCAGCTGGTGGCCTTGCATTATTGTTTGCGCAGATAGCGTATGCTGATTCAGCAAATACCATCACCTTTAAAGGCGAAGTGACCGAACAAACTTGCGAAGTCACGGTTAACGGTGTAAATGCACGGCCAGTAGTATTACTGCCATCTGTTGCGAAAAGCGATCTCGCGTCAGCAGCATCTTCAGCAGGCCTGACAACATTCACCCTCGGCGTGACCGGCTGTACAGTTGATTCTAACGCGTTGGATATTAAAACCGTCTTCGTTGCAAATAATATGACCGAACGCGGTAACCTGGCTAATACAGGTACCGCGCAAAATGTTGAATTACAACTGCTGACCGATAGCGCGGGTACTACGCCGATCGATTTACGTACTGGAACTCCGGTTGCAGGAATTACCGTTGCGGCCGGAAATACATCCGGTGAGCACGACTTTGCCGTGCAGTATTATAGCCCGAACGGTGGGGCAACCGCCGGGACAGTTGTTGGCACTGTGCAATACGCCATTTCCTATTTGTAAGCGAGATCTGCGTGATGAAAGGATTGGCTATTAGTTTGGCAGTAATGATGATGTGCTTCTGCGCGCAGGCAAGCATAGTGATGACCGGCAACCGGATAATCTATCCGGCAGACAGTCGGGAAGTCAGCGTGCAATTAACTAATCGCGGCGACGTCCCCGGCGTTGTTCAGGTTTGGCTTGATGATGGCGATGCACAATCAGTACCACAAACTGCGGCCGCTCCTTTTGTCACCACACCACCGGTCTTTCGGATGGCGGCCCACGCGGGGCAAACTGTGCGGTTGCGTTACATCGGTAAACCCGTCGCACAGGACAGGGAATCACTGTGGTGGTTTAACTTCATTCAGATCCCGCCCACAAATAAGGACGCGCAAACCGATAACCAGCTTCTGGTGCTGGTGCGTAGCCGCGTAAAAGTATTGGTCAGACCGAAAGGGCTGGTGGGTTCACCGCTGGAGATGGCGAACACCAGCCGGGTCTGGCTGCAGAATGGCAAGCTGCATTTCCGCAATAACAGTGGTTACTATCTCGCACTTTCGTCACTTGACGTCAGCGGCACGGGAAAAAAACAGCGCATTCAGAGCGAAACGATCGCACCGTGGACGACGATGTCATGGCCTGCAAAAATTTCGCAATTGAACGACGCGCAAATGCGCTGGATTAACGATCAAGGAGCCTCATTAAGCGGGCGTGTGGCGCTGGAGAAGCAGGGCAATGTCCGAGACTAATCCACGTTGGTGGTGGCTGTTTTTGCCCATTGCGATGCCTGTTTTTGCCAGCGATTACACCTTTGATGAAACATTGTTGCTTGGAAGTGGCTACGAGAAAGGCCTGGCAATGCTCAACGATCCGGATGCCGTGGTTGCGGGACGTTATAGCGTGGATATCTGGCTCAATGGACAATATGTAGGGCGGGATGATGTGTTGTTTCGCCAGAATACCGCAGGGCGTACCGAACCTTGTCTTCCGGCTAAATTTTGGGATGAACAGGGCGTAACAGCAGCATCGGAACAAGCGCAGGAATGCTTCGCCCCTGAAGCTCGGATCAGCGGTGGACGGTGGGATTTTGACCAGAGCCTGTTGCGTCTGAATCTCAGCGTGCCTCAGGCCGCATTAAAACGTACCCCAATGGATTATGTACCGCCGTCGCAGTGGCAAAGTGGCGAGAGTGTGCTGTTCAGTAACTACAATCTGCACGCTTATCACAATAAAAATAACGGTCAGCAAAGTGATTACGGCTGGCTGGGTCTGAGCAGCGGCTTCAATATGGGGAGTTGGCAATTTCGCCAACAGTCATCTGCCAACTGGCGGCGCGATGGCGATCGTGAAAGCCAACGCTGGGATGCGCTGCAAACCTGGCTTCAACATCCTGTTGCAACACTGGAGAGTTTACTGACGGTAGGCGAAAGCTACACCTCGGGAAATCTGCTTGGCAGTATGGCGTTTACAGGTGTCAAACTGGAAACCGATCAACGGATGTGGCCGCAGTCGCGACGCGGCTACGCCCCAGAAATTCGTGGCACGGCATCGACACCTTCACGCGTTGTGGTCAAGCAGAATGGTCGAACGCTTTACGAAACCAGCGTACCACAAGGCCCCTTTGTACTTGATGATTTGCCGAATACAGCCTGGGACGGTGATTTACAAGTTGAAATCACCGGCGCCGATAACAAAAAGAGTAGCTATACCGTGCCATATGCCAGCGTACCTTTATCACTGCGTCCCGGCGTCTGGCGCTACGGTCTGGTGGCAGGGAAGACCCGGGATTACAGCGCTGCCGATGGTCTGTTTACCGATTTCACGCTGGAGCGCGGGATGACGAATCTCCTGACCGCTAATGGCGCTTTGCGGATCGGCGACGACTATCAGGCACTGCTGATGGGAGGCGTTCTGGCTACATCGATGGGCGCTTTTGGTGTCGATATTACCGGTTCGCGGGCCCAGATTTCTTCTCAAACTATGAGTGGCTGGCGGTTGCAAACCAACTGGAGCAAAACGTTCAACCCGACAGGCACTCACGTCGCGCTGGCGGGGTATCGCTATTCCACAGAAGGGTATCGTGACTACGGTGACGTCCTGGGTGAGCGAAGCGTCAGTGGGAGCAATGCGCAGTGGCGCTCGGATACACTGCGTCAAAAAAACCAGTTCTCCGTTACGGTGAACCAAACACTGAACAGCTACGGGAACCTATGGCTGTCGGGATCAATGATGGATTACTACAGTGACCGTGGCAACAGCACACAATTGCAGGCTGGTTATAACACCACCTTTGGACGAATGACGTTAGGTATGTCATTCAGCAGACAGGATACCTGGTGGCGTAACGGCGATCGGTCACAAGTGCAAAAAGAAAACATGGCAACGATTACCGTCTCAATGCCTTTCGGTATAGGCGAACGTGAGCATACGCTGGCGCTGTCGGCGAGTCAGGCTCAACATGCAGGGCGCAATGCACAGTTGGCATTGTCTGGTGCGCTTGATCAGGATGAAACCCTCAATTACGCGCTGTCCACGGGCTGGCAACAAGGGCAAGAGGAATCGAACAGCGTGACCGACTGGAGTGGTTCGCTGCAAAAAAATACTGCTTTCGGCACGCTAAACGGCAGCGTTTCACAGTCACAAAACTATCAACAATGGGCTGCTGGTGTTCGCGGGGCACTCGTTGTACATCGCCATGGCATCGTTGCCGGCCCGTGGGTTGGCGACACATTTGCTCTGGTAGAAGCGCCAGGCGCTGCGGGAGCCAGAGTAGGGGGTGGACAGGGTGCAACCGTGAACAGTGGGGGTTATGCGCTGGTCCCCTCGTTGACACCTTATCGCTATAACAACGTGACTCTCGACGGTAGCGGAATGAACACCAACGCAGAGCTTCAGGAGAGTCAACGCCGCATTGCGCCAATGGCAGGGGCCGCAGTAAAACTGCGTTTTGCAACGCTCTCTGGCTATCCGTTACTCATCACTGTGAAGAGTGACGTGACGTTACCGATGGGAGCGGCAGTGACCGACAGTCGAGGCCGGGTAGTGGGGATGGTTGCCCAGGCTAATCAGGTATATGCCCGCGTTGAAGACGAAGAGGGACTATTGATGCTGGAAAGCAGTGATTGTTCGTTGCCGTGGAAACTTAACCCACAACAACGTACAGAACCATTAATTGCATTAACGGTGGATTGCGTAATAAAAGGGCGCTCATGAGACTATTTTTTCTGGTGCTGGCGCTGTTTTCTTGCCAAACGCAGGCCGCCTGTGAATACATTATTTATCCATACAAATCAGGGAGTAGTGGTGCACAAGGCACCCACAGACTCAGTGCAAGTACGGACGGCATCGCCAATGACTGGCGCTCCGGCGGCGGCAACGATGCCTGGAACGGATTATTGCCGGGATTGAGTAAGTCTGTTGATATCACCAGTAATAGCAGCTTTCAGCCAGCAGGGACGATACTGACTTCCAGCGGCGGGATCCCTTTTACTACATATGCCCATAAAGGCGGTGGTTACGATCCTGAGCAGGTATTTTTCCGTTGTACACCGGACACTGCCGGGCAACTTTATGAAGCCTGGTCAACGAACGGCGATGACATCGTGGCTGGCTGGTATGAAGCAACGGATGTACCTGGCGCGTATCTGACCATAATGAAAAACGTCGCATTACGCTTGACGCATGACGCGACAGGTAGCGTCTTTACCGACAGTTGGCAGCAACGCCCACTGGAGAACCTGGATCTTGACACCAATGGCAACTTCCTGATTAAGGCCAAGAACTTCTCGACGATAAGTGCCGAGTTGATTAAAACGCTGGATACACGCTATTACGCCAACCAGGCACAGTCTGCTACTTATAATAGCTATGTGAATCCCAATGCTTACGTGGTTTTTCGTGGGCCAGGTACAACTTCGTGGGGTATCAAGATAGGTCAGCCGCACCGTGGTGGAAATTGGGCTGGCTGGGCGAATGACTGGCCATCAGTGATCAGCCTGTACAACAACGGGATCTTCGTCAAACGTGCAGCAATGTGTCAGGTCACTGATTTTACGCCGGTAGTGCATCTGCCGCCAATTTCCGTGGCTCAGCTTAAGCAAGGGGAATATTCCTCAGCCCCCTTCCAGATAGGATTTGCCTGCGAATCAACGGTGGTTTCCGGTGTGGCGACCGGGAAGAGCAATGTCGCAATGGGGCTGCTTGCGCCGGAAAGCAGCGTCAACAGCGCATGGGGTTTTAATTTGATTACCGGTAAAACAGTAACCTGGCTATTGGATACGCAATATGGCGCTCCCGGGCGGGCTCGCGGCGTTGGCGTGCGTGTTTACCGTGCGGGTAATCCGGTGAATTTTATGGCGGTGTCGACTGTCGGTAGCGGTAGCGAAGGCGGCTGGATGCCAGTCATTGGCAGCAATACGCAGCAAAATGGCAGCCAGGATGGCATCAATTACTACAGCGAAAGCTTCGAAGCTCGTCTGGCAAGTTTTGGCGCGGATACGTTAACGGCGGGGAGCTACCAGTCACATGTACAAGTTTTATTGCGTATTCAGTAGCCTCTGGATGCTGGCATTTGGCCTACATGCGGCGGTTAACATCAGTACTACTCGGGTCATTTTCAACCACGGAGAAACTCAACGCTCGGTGATGTTAGTCAACGACGGTAAATATCCCGTGGTGGTTCAAAGTTGGGTAGATGACGGCACCCCAGAGAAAGGGCCATCACAGGCCAGTTCGCCTTTTATCGTGCTTCCCCCGGTGCTAAAAATTCTCCCCGGCGAACAACGCGAGATAAAGGTTATGACGTCCGGTGCGGGGCTTGCCAACGATCGCGAATCATTATTCTGGCTCAACGTGTACCAGGTTCCAGCGGAGGTGAAAAGTAGCTCAACTGGTGAAAAAGTGCGCTTAACGTTAAGAAATCAGCTAAAAGTCCTATGGAGACCGAAAAACACAGGCGTGTTGACTGAAAAAAGCATCAATCTTCTGAGTTTTCACCATGAAAGTGGGGAAATTTATGCTGTTAATCAGAGTTCCTGGAACATAACTCTGGCTAATGTATCTTCAGGAGACTATTCCATAACTGGAATAGTGGTTTCACCACGTTCCCAGCAGGTAATTTTTAAATCCGCGCCTCCTGAAATGCTGAATAATAAGATAAACTTCACTGTGATTAACGATGAAGGAAATCGTTGGGGATTTTCAACTGTCGTAAATTAACGCTGGCAGTGCTCGCACCAGCTAAAATGACAAAAATCCATATTCAGGGAACATAATGGCACACGTGTTTTTGCTTAACAGTACCGTTGTATTCTGGCCAGAGCGGAACGTACTCTACGCGAAATCAGATGAGACCAAACGTATAACATTAAGCAATCCGGCAACCCGTTGTTTACTATTATTAATTCAACAACAGGGTCAAGTTATTGGCCGTGATTATTTTTTTGAGCATGTCTGGTATATTAACGGTGCGCAGGTCACCAATAATACGTTCTATCAGAATATCTCCTTGTTACGTCGCGCTTTTAAAGAACTTAGCCTGAATGAAGAACTTATCGTAACCGTGCCGAAAGTCGGGATCCGTCTGGAGCCGCAACTGGAAGTGCTGGAACAGAAGATAGAAAAGCCGCTCAGCGATCACCCCGTCACGCCATCGGTAACGTCGGTAAACACAGTGACAAAATCACTGCGTATGCGCACACTGTGCTGGATTTTGGCGAGTGTGGTGTGCTGCGTTTTAGCCGCAATAGTGACCTGGGAGGCACAGTTTGATCCCAGACTCAGTCGTTATGTGCCATTAAGCGTAGGGGAGGGATGTCACTGGTACGCCAATCAGGATGTGCTTAAATTTGATCAGCACCAGCAGTTTATCAAAACAAGTACGCTGGATTGTCAAAGCTATCCCTGGGTTTATCTCACGCTGTATCCCAATTTCCCGCGGATCTCCGCATTAACTTGTCGAAAGCAATTTAGTCGCTGGCGGGATAATGATTGTGTGACCCATTATTATTTCGCGGAGTCCAGACATGTGGGGACGTAATATAAAATGGTGCCTAGGCATCATCTTAGCAGTAGCGTTAACAATTGCAGCCACGGTGACGTTACAAAACTGGCAGCGGTCGCATTTCGATTGCTCTGGAGAATTAGTAATGGAGTATCCAGATATTCGTGGTGATATTTCAGTCAGATACGTTTTTAATGGCAGCAATGGGGTGGCTATTTTACGCGGAAAAATCACTGATAATAACGGTGAAAACCTGGCGGTAAATCAAAATGTCTGGTTTACCTTTACCCGCAAGGATGATGATTACTTTATGGAATCCGGAAATGTCGCTTCAAGTTCCGGTGGCACTAACATTCATCCATTGTTAGCGAGAACGTTGCCAGATTTTTTCCTTAAACCCAAAGAGCCATTTTATTTCAGCATATTGCGACTCAATAGCAATACATGGCAGTTCTATACCAGCCGTTCGCCGTCGGTATTTTGTCAGCGTTAAACCACTGAGATTGCACTCTGTATAGCGTTTGCATACAGAGTGCTTTGCTCAAAGCATCTCAACTGCAGGAGACCGAACCTTGTTCATGATTGGTTATAGACAGAGAAATCAGACGGGGCGAAGAGTGGACAGGTCCATGGGGTTAGAAGCCTATGCGGTATAAATTCAATTTAACTTATGTTGAGCGAAAATTCAGTTCATGAGTCATGTTGTTTTTATCCGTATGATTTAATTTACTATTTGTAATTTAAAGGCCAGTTCACTTTGCGGAGAACTTCATGAACTAACAAAAGATTTGCTTCTTATAGGCATTTCCTGGCAACCTGCTACACAAACCTTTACCCTTCACAATCGCATATAAACCCCTACCAATTTTAGGTGGTATCTTATTGTTTTATTGAAAAAATCATGATTTTCAATGACATTTAGATTCGTTAATACCTAATCAGAACTGATAATTCTGATGGCGGTAGCGTTGTCAAGTTTGCTAGGTTTGCCTGAGAAGAATCGGTCGGGTAAGAGGGCTATTAAGATCTATGTTGGCCGATCGGCGTGAAGCGAACTAGCTGGGATGCTAAGGATGCAAACCCGATATTCTCAGGATATATCCCTAAAAGTTTTAGAGCGGTGCGTATAATACAGCTAGTTCCGCAAGATAAGGGTGACGATGAAACTGAAGGCGTGTCAGGCACACCCGCAGCCACCCACACTGCTGGTGGATTTAAGCGATATAGCCACACTCAGAATGCTCTACTAAGAAGAGCTCGCCAGGACGGCTGCCGCTGACACAAGGGTCTTTCCCGACGAGCAGGATCTTCTAGCTAAGATTACGGACGGTCGGCGCCCCGAAACTACCCTTTGCGAAAATTGTGAGGGTTCGGCACAATTTATGTCACGGGAACATTTTGGAGTACATCATTACAGTGAGTGGCGGTATGGGGGAGTCGGTCCGGATATTCACACCTGAACGTATGTGTGATCTAGCATAGACGTTGTCGGAAATCTCGAAACTATGTATTGCAGCGATGCATCAATATTGGCGTGATAACAATTTATCTATGCCTTAAAATTCTGGACGGTTTCTGTTCCCGGTATCAGTTGAACGCCGGGATGAAATAATTATTCACCCCAGCTACAAAGAGCTTTTTATTGTTCAGAAAATGTCGTGGTATAAAACTTATGTTTTAAACTTGGTGATAGTCACGGAAAAAGATATGAAAATTAAAAACATCGTATTGGCAGGAGTAATATCACTGGTATTTCCTGTTCATGCCAGTGAAAAACAGTATAAAAAAAGTGATCCAGTACCTGTCTGGGGACACGCAACAGCTGTTTCAAGGATGTGTGATGAACTTCTCGGAGAAACTGAATCAGTTAAGATGAGAGATGGAGCCACTAAAATATTAAACGAGACTCTTAACAGATTACCTGATACTAAAGTGTCTGATGAAGGGGGAAATGTAATCGAGGCATTTGTCACACGCTCCAGGTCCCCGTCTGACATACCTTCGCGTTGCGAAATCAGTGTTAATACGAGATACTGGGAAATCGTTCAAGCCCAAAAGCGAACAGATGCTAATTGACTCTAAAAAATTATTTCGCCCGTTACTCCGTTGTCTCAAAAAAACATCTGGCTTAATGAGTCATTCAACCTCTATCTAATTTCCTCTTAAAAGCAGCCAAAGTAAACAAACATACAGCAACCACTCGATTAATTAGCGGAAAATCCATGTACAACAAGATCAAAATAGAAGCACACTCACAATCCATAAATAAAGTTGTGAACCGGTTTGAAGGCGAGTTTGATGTCAAAGCCGAAGGCATGATCCCAACGGAAAAATTAGAGAGCCTGATTGCTCAACTGAAACGCAAAGCGACAAATGGCGGTGATGATATTGACGCACTTATTCTTGAAGCGTTCTCTATTGGTGTGAGGGCTGGCTTTTACCGCGCTCTTTCCCGATTTGCAGATGGAAAAATAAAAACCCGCAAAGTGCCCAACAAAGAAGAATGGGTTTTACATTCAAGCGGCTTTGTTGAATAAATCAGATTTCGGGTAAGTCTCCCCCGTAGCGGGTTGTGTTTTCAGGCAATACGCACGCTTTCAGGCATACCTGCTTTCGTCATTTTGTTCAGCGCTCGTACCAGGGCCATAGCCTCCGCAACCTGACCATCGTAGTCACGCAGCGTCAGTGAACCCCCGAACAGCTGTTTTACCCGGTACATCGCCGTTTCCGCTATCGAGCGACGGTTGTAATCTGTTGTCCATTTCCACCGCGCATTACTCCCGGTCATTCGCTGATTAGCCACTGCACGGTTACGGTCTGCATATTCACCGGGCCAGTAACCCGCGCCTTTTCGGGGCGGGATAAGCGCGCTGATTTTCTTACGCCGCAGTTCATCGTGACAGAGCCGGGTGTCGTAAGCGCCGTCTGCCGATGCTGCCCTGATTTTTCTGTGAGTCTGCCGGATAAGACCCGGGAAGGCTTCTGAGTCCGTCACATTGTTCAGCGACAGGTCTGCACAGATGATTTCATGTGTTTTACTGTCAACGGCGAGATGCAGCTTACGCCAGATACGGCGGCGTTCCTGGCCATGCTTTTTGACTTTCCACTCGCCTTCACCGAAGACCTTCAGCCCGGTGGAATCAATCACCAGATGCGCGATTTCACCCCGGGTGGGCGTTTTGAAACTGACATTAACCGACTTTGCCCGCCTGCTGACACAGCTGTAATCCGGGCAGCGTAGCGGAACGTTCATCAGAGAAAAAATGGAATCAATAAAGCCCTGCGCAGCGCGCAGGGTCAGCCTGAACACGCGTTTAATGACCAGCACAGTCGTGATGGCAAGGTCAGAATAGCGCTGAGGTCTGCCTCGTGAAGAAGGTGTTGCTGACTCATACCAGGCCTGAATAGCTTCATCATCCAGCCAGAAAGTTATGGAGCCACGGTTGATGAGGGCTTTATTGTAGGTGGGCCAGTTGGTGATTTTGAACTTTTGCTTTGCCACGGAACGGTCTGCGTTGTCGGGAAGATACGTGATCTGATCCTTCAACTCAGCAAAAGTTCGATTTATTCAACAAAGCCGTTTTGAAACTGACGTTAACCGACTTTGCCCGCCTGCTGACACAGCTGTAATCCGGGCAGCGTAGCGGAACGTTCATCAGAGAAAAAATGGAATCAATAAAGCCCTGCGCAGCGCGCAGGGTCAGCCTGAATACGCGTTTAATGACCAGCACAGTCGTGATGGCAAGGTCAGAATAGCGCTGAGGTCTGCCTCGTGAAGAAGGTGTTGCTGACTCATACCAGGCCTGAATAGCTTCATCATCCAGCCAGAAAGTTATGGAGCCACGGTTGATGAGGGCTTTATTGTAGGTGGGCCAGTTGGTGATTTTGAACTTTTGCTTTGCCACGGAACGGTCTGCGTTGTCGGGAAGATGCGTGATCTGATCCTTCAACTCAGCAAAAGTTCGATTTATTCAACAAAGCCGAGCGTACCTTAAAGACCGTCCGGCATTTACTCAAGGAAACCTCAAAGGGGTGGACTGTATTCCATAACAGCTTCCGTCTATTTGTGCTCTCCAAACCAAAGATAACACTGGGCAGTATAGATGAAACCTATTCACAACATATTTATCGTGAATTAGCTGAACTATCTCGTCATGCACCAGAGCATTCATTACAGTCCTGGCTAACACTGCGCTATCTCGCCCGGTCAGGAGAGCGTGATGAACTTCTGGTGCTCGCAACGCCAGCATATTTTCGACACCAGTTTGCACATGGACGTTCCTGTTCAGAGATTGATTCGGACATCCACTTGGCTCTGATTGCTGCACGTTCCACGTATGATGGTGTAATTGCCACACGGTTGCTACTTTGCCGTGAAGAGATATCCAGACGAACTCAAGCACTGGAGTATGCTAATGAACTTCCGCGCGCGATGTTAAAAGTTGGCGATATTGATGCGGCGATCTCTTTCGTCCAGGACTTTCCCAATGCGGGCTATGAAGTTGTTGACCTGCTTTTGGAACAGGGTGATTTTGACCGCGCGAAAGAACTGTTTGAGCACCTTGAGCCATTGTCTCACTTGCATACCCCCAGATTCGAGCACTATGGGGACTCGCATAATCTACAAGAATTCAAAAAATGGGCAAAACGAGTTTTTCACTTCCGCGACTCTGAGCAAATTAAGCAGGCAATAGACTATTTGACCGTTGAGGGGTTAAAACACGCCACAAGTGTATCAACAGATGAAAATATTACCTCTATTCGCGAACAGTTAAAGTGGACAGTGGTCGAGGCAATTGTTAACTGGCAAGCAGACGTTAATATTCAGGATACCTGCAATCAGTATGGCATTCATGAGCAAGAGATACCGGTTTTGATGACTCAGGCTGGATTTACTGCTAGAGACAGAGGAAATAATATCTTAGCATTGGAATTATTTAAGACTGCCATGGCATTGTCTGATTTTAATGATGTTTCTAATGGCGGGCGAAGATCGATTGCATTATTTTATGCCACCTCGGGTTGCACCGATCTGGCTTCAATATTATTCGAAAACCTTTTTGCACCTGCAATTTCGATGGGAGACAATGAATTAGAATCAACAAAAGCACTGACTCTTGCAGCCATGGAACATGCGCAACTTTGCGTTTTGCTCGGCAAATCCCTGCCCGACGTAGTCACCTCCACACACGCTATCTTACGACCGCTGCAGACACATGCTTCAGAAACGGGACGCTTGTTGGGGCTGTCCATAATAAATGCATCATGCATTCCTTCTGGAAATATTCAAATGGTCTGTCGCATGGTGATGAGATATGTAATGCAACTCAATAGCCATTCTGGAAACGATACCTATCAGGCTCAATTGGCATTGACAGCTACATCACCACTGATTTGTACATTAATTAAAATTTCTGCGCTGCGTGGTAAGGTCGAATATAATTCAGTACTAAATGAAATTGATAATGTAATGCCTGCTTTAATATTAAAAGGCAATACACTACTCCGGCGTGAAATAGCATTGGCAATGTATCAGGCTGACGGTGACCGTGAAAGGGCGGCCGCCAGACTTGAGCATATGGTAAACGAGTTGGTAGAAAATACACCTAGCGAACAACTCGAGACCCTGTCAGTTCTGGCAAACAGCTTTGCTGCAATTGGTGATGTTGACCGGGCACTAAACTTACTTGCTTCGATACATGACCACTGTTTAGGCTACGCTCTGGCAGCGCGTAAGGACCCTTTATACTCTGTCTGGAAAGACATATTGATTTTGGCCAATGCGGCAGACCCAGAACACCGTGCTCAACGAATAGGTCAGTTGATACGACAGGTTGATGGTATGAAGGAAACCGAGGGAGCATCTGCCGCATATCGTTTGACAGAAGTGTTAATCAATGAAGCAATGCGTATGAATGCGCACAGTGGTTATACCGTGGCACAGAAACTCAGCAACTGGGGGCTGATTCCATGGCCAAATCAGGTAAATGAACTGGTAATTGGTATGCTAGAACGCCGTCCTGAAATGGTGTTTCTCTGTACACCAATTTGGTGCGGGCTATGCCTTCCATTCTACATTGAACCCTATTATCGTGACCCTACACATGTAGGCAATTATATTGACGTTGCTGCAAATGCAGCGGGGCCTTCATCGATTGCCAAACTGGTATCAATTCTATTACCGGCAATCCAGGTTCATAGTCGAGCTCACGAGCGACTCACACTATTAAATCGCCTGAGCAAGGCGGCATTGAGACACGGTTATACCGATAACCAACTTGATAATGCCATTACTCGATGGACTTCAGAGGCCCCCGAAGCCCGCCGCTCCTACACGCCACAAAAGTACGACGAGGCTTCAACCCTTGACGAACTTCAACAGGCATTTGAATCAAATGATTCAGAACCTGAATATCATGCGCCTTATCGTTTTTGTGAGCTTGCAAAGTCCGCCGCATTAGACAAGGTGGTGAAAATGTATGAGCGCTGGCATTGCCTGCAGTCGGATGCACGTTGTCGTTTTTTGGTTGCAGAGCGGCTAGTTAATGCGGGGGACACTACGTTAGCCAGAAAATTAGTTGATGATTACGATACCAGTAGTGACCGGGAGATGTCATGGAGCCAATGGTTAGGAGGAAATCGATTCCGTCTCTTCCGCGCGCGTAAGCTACTCGATGGCGCAGCAATTCATCATGAAGCATATGAAGACTTCATCAGTTCAATTGTGGCGGGGAAAGAAAGCACCATGTCGTTGCTAACAGATATGGCCGACATTCTTCCTGTGATCTGTGAGTCGCCAGACTGGCCCGCCGTTTGGTCTATCTTAGCAGAGCAGATGTCTTTCACTCGCGAACACCGTATTGGTGAAATTTTCGAATTTGAGAATGAAAATATAACCGACGAAGAGTTACTCGCGGAATTGCTCCATTTTTCATTACGATTGCCTATCACCGAAGCTCGACAACATGCAGAGAAAACTGCACTAATTCTGGCGGAACATTCAACAGGAGGGCAAATCGTATTTGAGCACACTATCACACGACTCCTGACTGGCCCCCTTGATGAACCACTCCAGGCATTGCAAGTTTTGCTTTTGCTAAAACAGAACCACTTTGCAGCTGAAATTGGTGATTTAGTCTCTGGCCTTACGAATCATCGTGATATAGCTGTTGCTGAAGCTGCGTGCTTGCTAGCACAATATTGGCAGCTACCTATATCGATTGATTTTCATCCGTTGCCGTTGACATATCGATTGGCACTCGACGGAGACCCTGATCATGAACATGCTCTGTTAGATCCTGTGAGTGGGGCGATGCGTATTGAAGTCGACTTAGGATGGACGCAAATGCTTCGTCCCGTTGCAAGGAGACTTGCAGAGCTGGCTGATTGTGAGGAAATGAACATACGCCAGCGTGCCGCAACGTTTATCCAGCAATGGGGAGGGCTGGCAGCCTTTGGCCC
The DNA here is from genome assembly GCF_041320245.1 of Citrobacter meridianamericanus. NCBI lineage: Bacteria > Pseudomonadati > Pseudomonadota > Gammaproteobacteria > Enterobacterales > Enterobacteriaceae > Citrobacter > Citrobacter meridianamericanus. The sequence goes on from NZ_CP101036.1 coordinate 2,703,346, forward strand.
TGGAGCAACAAAAAAGACCGAATCTCAGTTACGCACACTCTCAATGCAAATCTCCTATCTTAAGCCCCATGCTTACATTGGCATACTGGCACTTCGTCATGTCGCTGGAGAGCTGAGCTTGGCAGGCTTGCTTTCACCAAGGGATAAACCATCGCTACTGGAACAATTGGATGCAGCACTTCCGCCAGCACCTCGCCCTGAAATGCAAATCCGACCAACTGGCATTAGGCGACCGCTGAAAGTCAAGGATGCCCCGTGGAGTGAAGCTGAAGAAATGTGGACAAATTTGGTTGAAGAGGATGTAAAACCCTGGAGAGATCGTGCCGATGAATTCGTAATAGCCGAGGTTTCACAATTCAAAATGCATGATACCCGGCGAGCTGAATACCAGGTCTATCGAATTAGCGCACCTCAAATTCATATTTCTGATGCCAAATTCATGGCATGGTATCAAAGTTTGCCCGCAGTCGTTTGGCTGGGTCAAATGATCCCACTCGACGAAGACCTCGCACCGACAATAGTCAGACGTGTAGTCAGTTCCATCGGGACAATGTCTTCGCCGGGATATGCCATTGCATTATGCCCTAATATCCAGATGCATCTGGGATGGCATGAATGCAGCGAGATGCCTAATATTTATACCGACCAGAATTCAAAAGTCGTAGCAAGATTAGTGAATTGGCGAGACGCCGGACCAGTTGATATTGATGATGATTATATATGGGGGGAAGGTTGCTATCTGACGCTTTCCAAAGCAGGCTTGATACAAGTCCAGACTCTGTTTGGTGAGCTCACCGTACGTAATTTCGCAAGCAGATCTGTTCGGCAATTACGACAAGGCGAAGCGCAAATGATAAAGACAGCTCAGAATCTTTTCAGTACTACTTTCGACTCGCTGGATTAATGACACGATTTTGAGGAACCTCCTTATGGTAATCAGCGCATATTTATCATCAGTGGCCTTATCATCCAGCTTATCTTTTTGTTTTAAAGCGATTGTTTCCCGGTCTTTCCGGGTCAAATTAGTCTGATTGGTATAACGATCATCGGATACATATAGTAGTGCTACTAATCTGAAAGCATGATGGTTTACTAAATTTTGAATCTTAACGCTACGCCCCTTGTAGTTGGCTATGTTGGGATCGCCTAGCCGAGCTGACCTGCTCCCCGTTGATTAACACACCCCGATGTTAGTAATGTCTTCATAAGCCACATGAGGACATCCCCATGAAGAAGCGTTTTTCCGACGAACAGATCATCAGTATCCTCCGTGAAGCGGAAGCCGGAGTTTCTGCACGTGAGCTCTGCCGTAAGCACGCCATTTCAGACGCCACCTTTTACTCCTGGCGTAAGAAGTTTGGCGGCATGGAAGTCCCTGAGGTGAAGCGGCTTAAATCGCTTGAAGAGGAGAACGCCCGACTCAAGAAGTTGCTTGCCGAAGCCATGCTGGATAAGGAGGCGCTTCAGGTGGCTCTTGGGCGAAAGTACTGACGACAGACCAGAAGCGGGAAGCCGTAGTGTTGATGTGTGATGCGACCGGTCTGTCGCAACGTCGTGCCTGCAGACTGGCCGGTTTGTCCCTGTCGACCTGCCGTTATGACGCTCAGCGTCCATCTGCTGATGCTCATTTATCAGGGCGTATCACTGAGCTGGCGCTTGAACGCAGACGTTTTGGTTATCGGCGGATCTGGCAACTACTGCGTCGGGAAGGCCATCACGTCAATCACAAGCGGGTATACCGCATTTACCGCCTTAATGGACTGAGCGTAAAGCGCAGACGACGTCGTAAAGGGCTGGCGACCGAACGGTTTCCGCTTCTGCGCCCAGATGCGCCGAACCTGACCTGGTCGATGGATTTCGTTATGGACGCACTGGCCAACGGTCGGAGGATCAAGTGCCTGACCTGTGTGGATGATTTCACGAAGGAGTGTCTGACGATCACCGCCGCTTTCGGTATTTCAGGCGTTCAGGTTACGCGTATTCTGGACAGTATCGCGCTGTTTCGGGGCTATCCGGCGACAATAAGAACCGATCAGGGCCCGGAATTTACCTGCCGCGCACTCGATCAATGGGCCTTTGAGCATGGTGTCGAGTTACGCTTAATCCAGCCGGGCAAGCCAACGCAGAACGGATTTATTGAGAGCTTTAACGGACGATTTCGCGATGAATGTCTGAATGAGCACTGGTTCAGCGATATTGCTTATGCCAGGAAAACGATTAATGACTGGCGACAGGATTATAACGAGTGCCGACCACATTCATCGCTGAATTACCAGACGCCAGCGGAATTTGCAGCGGGCTGGCGAAACGGGAAATATGAAGAAAAACCAACCGACATTACTAACTGAGGGTTGTATCTAATCCAGGGGGCAGGTCAAGTACATACATTTGACTCTAGAAAAGTTATTCAATAATATCAACTATTCATGTAGTTAACCTTAAGCTAAATTTGGTTTGTTATGAATATTAAAAGTATCAATCCATTCGGTGTTCCACATGACATATGGAAAACACGCGAACCTACTAATGAAGAAAGTTTGGAAATGATAAAGCAAGGTATATGGAAACCTTGTGTGAGTATCAACGTACAGATTGATAAAACTATTTGCCATCCAATGGATGCGGCAGAGTTTCTAGCTGCAAACCAACATGAATCAAGGCTTGATAGGTTTGTTGCAAAATTTCTTGATACAAGTGATGAGTACTCGAAATGGTTAAGCCTAATGCCATCCTTTGTGCCTATTGAATTGCTAGATTATCAAGATTCATACCCGCCAAATGACTTTAATATTATTGATCAAGCAGTCAAGACATATGGGATATTACTCCCAGATGGACAATTCTTATTTCACGGCGGGCTATGGCCGAGTGATAAGCATGGTAATCCTTCCTCCACGTTTGTAACTGATAGAGTCCTGTCTACATCATTTTGCCCAAAGGTTGCTCTAAATAATGGAGAATGGAGGGGAAAAGCATGGGATGCTAACAGGCTGGATCTCATTGTTATAAAAACGAATGCAACTAAAACAAAGGCATTTGTCTATGATAAAGAATTAGCCGGGCATGGTCATGAGTTGGAGGTTTTGTTCGCAAAAGGGGCTACGTTAAAATTTATTTCTGAAAGTCAAGCATTAAAAAACAGAGTAGCTCACAAATATCAATGCGCCCCTAAAAATATCAACACATATGTTATATATGCAGAACTTTGCTGAAAAATTAAAAATTTAGTAAAAAGATGATGTCCATATCTCGGCACCAGGCGCAGGATAGTCAACGTGCCTTCATGTTATATTAAGTCCGCTTTTCGCTCACAGCGGACATTTAAACTGGTCAATTTATCCGCACCGAGCCAGAATCGGTCGTGGCTAAACAGTCTGAGTTGATCAATGGGGATACAGATCAAATGCTTAGAGGCGGTGCCTGATGTCTAGACCTATCAAATAGGCTTGCTCCTATCACCATTCCTCACGCCTTGCCGGTGAATCAAACTCCTTTTCTACAAAATTCGTAGGCTTTGTATAAGTTGAAAGAGGTGCAGAACTGAGCGAAATCTCCACCCCTAAAATATTTAACACTTTGTATAGACGCTCAAAACTTGCTTTTGAAGGATTTGCTTCAAGGCGAGCATAAGTCTGCTGAGTTACACCCAACATGGCAGATAATTCTCTTTGAGTTAATCCTTTTGATTTACGAAAACCAATTAAAAGTGGACGTAACTGGCTTAGAAGTCTAACGGGAAAAATAGTATCCATAAGTACGTGGCCATATCGATGTCTTCATAATAAATTCAATCCTCGTAAAAAACAGCCTGTAAGGTGTTTTATTACTTTACAGTTTAAAAGGTGTAAGGATGAACTCGTTGTTTAACTAGTACTGCTTGAATTTTAAAGGTTGCATCTCGCTCTGGCTGGGATTATATTTATTAAGGACTAGCATATAGTGGTGTACGCTGTTAACCTCATTGTAATGAGGCTGATCAGGGTATGAAGGGAGAGGGCGGACTCTGCTTCGCCCTCTCTCTTTCATGAACTTATTTAACTTTAAATGTTTTTTTAAAGTCATTGCTTTATTGCAATGGTTTTATTAAAAATCCCAATCAATGTGTTTATTTTTTCATTTATCTTAATTTGCTTTTTCTCTTGTTCGAGAGAAAGTTTCCTGAATTCATTTTCCCTGCTCGGCACGGCAATTATCAATTCTTCATAAATCTCCTTTGCTCCTGATACTTTTTCCAACTCGCTGCTGTATTTTTCAATAAGAGTTCTTATTTGAATGTTTACATTGCTATGTTCATGACTGGTAGCACTTGAAATAAATTGACAGGGGCTTTTTTTGGGTGCCTCAATTAACTCTACGTTTTCTTTTACGACATTGAATTCAGATGTAGCTGAGTATAAATATTGATACGCACCTAATTTTCTTACTTTATTTAACAATCCCTTTCTAACCAGACCTTGAATTTGGTTATAAGCAAAAGCTTTTGCCTTTAAATAATTTTTCGGAAGCGAAAATCGCTCGATAAGAATTTTCGCTACTTCGTTACTGGTGAAGTTATCTTTGCCAATATAGATGATTGCAGAAAATATGTACGACTCAGGGTTGGTTACTCTACTATTCATATCACTAAAAAAAGGCTGTTAACTTAGGATTGCTAAGTATACAACAATGACAGATACTTAGACAATCTAAGCATCCGAGGCCGATGAAGATGATTCAGTGTCAGAAAAAAAACCGATACCAGAACGACTTAAAGAAGCGAGATGCAGGGCGGGACTATCACAGCGCTCTCTGGGGCTACTTATTGGCTTTGATCCCGCATCGGCTAGTAGTCGTATGAATCACTATGAGAAAGGGCGCCATGTCCCCGACATTGATACGCTTCGACGGATGGCGGCAGAGTTAAACGTGCCGTTGAACTACTTTTTTTGTGATGATCAGACGACAGCAGAACTTGCATTACTCATATCCCGAATGACAGAGGAAGAGCGAAGTAAACTTATCGAAGCACTCAAAACGTCTTCAGGTGACAACACTGCTGACAAAAAATGATGTTGTACAAACGCCTGCTAAACTTTTTGAAGGTAACAAAAGTGCAGTGCAATAAACCAAGCAGGGCATTACAGTAGTAGACGCCTCTGAGAAAATGGACTCTAATGAGTGGGCGTTGAAAGTTGCAATGCTCATCTTTCGAATAGAGCAAGGTGTTTATTCATGAGTTCGTAGTGCGAATATACCGCTATATCTATCATTGATCTTTTTTCCTTTTGTGTAATTCCATGATCAAATGCGGAGCAAGAAGGCTTTCTACCGGTATAACCGTATTGACTTTTACCGCTTTGACAATTTCAATCAATGACAAGGTATTCTGAGCTAGTTGTTCGCGAAGCTCTTTATTCTCTTCCTGTAACTGCTGATTACGACCAAGCAAGGCCTGCCGAGTCTTACGGTTCACATACTGCTGTTTTTCTTTGGGACGAAGATTCAGAGGCGATAGTTGTTGATCGACATAGGCTGCAATAAGACGCCTTCGTTCAATGTTACTTAATGTACTTAAGCCACCATTAATGATTCCTTTTGATTTAAGTCTGGCATGTAAGTTTTTAGCTGAAATAGGCGATTTATCAAACCCTTCAATCAACATCAACTGGAGTTCATGCTCTATCTGAGTATCCAATTCTTTACCACGCATTAGTTTTCTTCCTCTTTGTTTTTATGGTGCTCAAGGGCAAATAATTGAGCTAATGTACGAATTTCACCTTCCACTTTTATCTCTCCAGACAGAATCTCTCGAGCAGAGAGAACTTGTAACAAGTTTGAGCGCCTGCGTAATTGCTCGCTTAAGGCATCCAGGTGAGTTAGATTTTCTTCGATATTGCCTTGTATTAACTGGTTGTCTGGAAGGGCCGCGATATACTGTTCAAAAGCGAGCGAAGCCTCGTTTAATGCCCGACCTTTTACTGCAATAGTTGAGTATTCATCAATACGACCTGTCAACGTGAAATGCTCACAGGGTTTCAATGCTTGGCACTTCATTCGATAAGGGCATCCCCACAAGTTAACGTCTCTCATGCAGGAGCCCAGTTTTAATGGATGCAATACCGCATGCCTTTGTACCATCTCTGACGCTTGTAATGGCCCTTCATTTTTACTGATTTCCTCGAACGCAGCGGCTATGTCTTCGAATAATCCATCCCCTGACGACGCTTCAATGAAACCAGCAACATCGTTACGATCATCAAAGGTATGCAGGTTTGCCTTTATGTTGGTTTCCAGAGTTTGGGTACTATTAAACGTCATTAAATCGCTTTGCTTTACCATATCGAGAGGTGAATCAACGTTAACAGCAGTAAATGCTGACTGCTCCGGTACGGTTCGAACTAAAGGGGTTAGAGAAGCTGCTTTTCGCCGTTCCTTGAGAGCCAGGTGCTGATAATGCTGATTTTGAGTAATATCAACACGCCCCATCAACATCGCTTGTAAGTGGTCTGAGATCTCTGCAATTGCGAGAAAAGTATTAATATTGTGTCGAGGGATATGCGTTCGGAGCTGAGTAGGGCGGCCGTCATCTTCAAGCAACCTGTATTTGCTGAAAACAGATACATAGCCAGCAACGTTACCTAGAAATTTGTTTAGGCCGTTATTATTTAGAGGTAGTGGCGTGGCTTTTAGTTGCAATACTCTCTTGAGAGTCAGTGATCCTTTGGGGAAAAGGAACAATAGCTCTTCATATTTAATCTCATATCTTTTGCCATTTTCTGCCCATGCATGAGTACAGGGAGTATTTGCACTGTTATCACCGAATTCACTTTTAAGAAAATGACTAAGATCAGACTTTGTAAAATATTTTTCTTTTTCATTACCTGATTTAAGGATGACTTTTGCCGGTATAAAGCCACGTTTCTCTAATGCTTTCGAAGCTTTATCACGTAAGCCTGCACGCCCCCGAAGCTCTGATGAGGATTGGACTATGTATTTTACAATATCATCAAGCTCAACGAGTTCACTGGTAATATCACTGATTGGCTTTGGTAAATAATCAGAAAATTTTTTTGATCGTAAATATTCGATATGTTTGCGAAACTCAGCTGTTAGTAACCTCACCGACTTAAATATATTTTCGACCAGAGGTACAGCTAAAGGCTCGACCCAATGCGTTCGTTCGCCAGCCCCCTTAACACCAACATAGCGTATGCCAAGAAAATAATCTGGCAATCCTTTATTCCGCAGACGTTTGCTGAGGTCAGAGTTATCTATATGTCGTTTGACCAAGGCATCCTGTCTGAGATTGAATGCCTCAACAGAACGGAATCCAGTGACGATCAGTAACAGAAGACAATTGAGGGCAATCTTTTCAGTACCGCTTTCAACTCGCTGGATTAACGACACGATATTGAGGAAACCTTTAATGGTAATCAGTGTATCTTCACCATCAGTGGAAGTATCATCCAGTTTGTCTTTTTCTTTTAGTGAGATTGTTTCCCGGGCTTTCCGGGTCAAATTAGTCTGATTGGTATAACAATCATCGGAAACATATTGCAATGTTACTAATGTGAAGGCGTGATGGTTTACTAATTTCTGAATCTTAACACAACGCCCCTTGTAGTTGGCTAGGTTGGTATCACCTGGCCGGGATGCTGCACTCAGAGTATCCATTGCGCTACGTACGACATCTGTAGTCAGATAGATGGGATGTGTTTGCCCAGTTAACTTAATGAGAGCGCAGTACCATCGTTTCAAAATAATCAGCGTTGCGACAGCAACCGCAGAGGAAATACTGCGATTTCTCCCTCGATAGACGAGTACCAGCATCGCTTTCATGAATAACTGATAAGGCTCGGATACTGTATGGCGATCATCGATCCCTTTGAGCCGGTTAACCTCATCAAAACGTAATAAATTAGCCCCATTGCCACGTAACCAGCCGGAGCCTTTGATCCCACATATCCAGACAAAGCTATCCCATGATTCTGCAAAATCTGCTGCCAGATTCTCTTCGAACCAAGCTTTCTGTTCTATGATAAAAGTCTCAAAGTTCGCTATATTTTTTTTCATTTCCCACAACCTCTGACGTTATGCAAATGACAACGGGCAATCACTGACTTGATTTCTATTTGCGTCGTCTCGTGGATAGAAATTAGTGGATTGAGAGCATTACCAACACTATCTGATACTGCTATCAGCTCATCGACTTCTTTAGAGACGCTATTCAATACGCCCTGGTGATGGCCATCAAGGAAAGGGCGGTAATATAAGCAACCATAGCAGCAACGAACTTCACAGAAGGGGCATTCATCATCGGTTCTCGCACAGCCACCGATCTCATAGTGTAATCGATCACCAACCATACCAACCACGCGTCGACCTTCCCATTCTTTTGAAGGAACTAGTTTCCCAGTATGCATCATAGCCACCATGTTTTGCCACACAGGGTTAGAACCGAGTGCTTTAGCACGGATCAATGCCAAGGCTGGGGTCGCACGGATGTAGTGCTTTGCTACAACCAGAGATGAATGGCCGAGAATGTGAGCAATTTCCTCTGCACTAGCGCCCTGCATTGCAAGTGAGTGACCAACGTTGTGGCGCAAATCAGTTGATGTTATTGAAGGTAGGGCGGCTTCACCGCACGATACGGCAAACTGGTAATCTTGTGGGCTAAAGGATAGAATCGTTTGGCTAATCGACTGAGAAACAAATTTAGGCGCTGATCCCCCCATATTAAACATTTTATCGGTAGGTAATAATCTGGCTTCATCTATATAATGCTTAACCAGTGCACCTATTTCTGGCGGGAGCGCCAGAATCAACCGATCCGTAGTGACGTGCCTTTGTTTAGCATAAGGTAAAAGTACGCTATAACGAACCAACCCTGTTGTCGTATTGCAAGTATCGATTCGAAAGTCACCAGCAGCCAATTTAGCTAACTGAACCGGACGACTACCTGTGACATAACTTAGCCCCAGAACAGTGGCATTGCGAAGGTCCACCAGATTGTATTTTCTGCCTCGTGAGATAGCGGCAGCCATTTCAAAAATGGCCTTTGCTGATCATGTTCTTTTCAAATGGGTCAAGAATATTATCTATGTTTTGATATACATTCCAATCATTTGAATTAGGGCGAGGGATCAATTCAAGGTCTTCGTAGTCATCTAAAGTAAAACCCGGAAATTCATCTACACAAAGAATTTTCAGACCAAAAACAATACAAAAAAAATAAGTCGGCAATAAGTTTTCATTTTCAAGGAAAGAACTTAACAATTTAAAGTTAAACATTCCTTGCTTCGAAGCATATTCAATTGCGTCTAGCCATGCGCGATGCACACGATAAATAGTCCCAGGAGATTTTGATGATGCATAACGGTATAATATATACTTAATTAGTTTAGTCGTGTAATCATCCGTTTTGAAATTAATGTGTGACTGGCTACCTGAGTAATGGAACACCCAATCATTAGTCTCTGCAAATATATTCTTGTCATCAAAAACATCAGCTGACCTTAAGTGGATTTTTGAAGGGATGTAGAGACTTTTTATTTGTATCATTTGTTCACGTGAAAAAAAGACATGCTTATCTTCGCTTTCTATTACTGGGATTTTATTCATTTGATAACCTCCCTAAACGCTTGATGTATCAATGAAAAAAATTCATCCTCTGAGGAGTCAGCGGCAATACGTCTGACATTGGAAAAATTAGCTCGCTCAGAAAGAAAACGCCGGGCATAGAATTCTGGCATGCGGCTATTATGACTCCATCCACCTAAAAGACGAAGCTCATCTTTAGCTTCACTCATCAGACCTGCAATAGCGAAATCAACTCCGGCAAGCTTGCAATTTCTCATAACAGACTGATATTTAGCAGCATAAATTCTCTTTAAGATCAAATAAGCCCATGTATGGCGAGTTACGTGTGGGGTTATGCTAACTACAGAATCAATACTTTTTTCATCGCTGAATTGCGGGTACTCTTTTTTAAATACACAATCAATTTTTGAGAAAATATCATATATAGAGTGATATGATAGAGGAGGCAAGTTACTTTTTGTTGATGTGAATATGAAGTTATGAGAGGTATTTTTACTTATTTTATCAATGTATATTTTCAAGTGGTTGTAATCATTTATGTCTAACGCTAAAACTCGATGCGCCCATGAGTTTTTTAATGACGGCAATCGTTTTCTTGGATCTCTGACATCATCATCTACAGAGGTCACTATGATACTGAATTGTCCGCCTTGGATGTTAGGTTTAATTGAGTGTTTTTCTAACAGGAGCAATTCACTTACTCGCAAACCATAATTCAAAAGAAGACGACAGATTAAATAATTTCTGAATTGAACTTCTCCAGCAGGGAAGGGATTAAGAGGATTTGGCTTGAAAGACGATTCTGGTCTAATAATCTCATAAAATCTCCTGACCATGTCTGCTGTAAGGCTATTAAAATGTTTGTGTGAATGCTTTTGCTTGCTGGGTCGAAAATCAGAACGATAGGTCGACAAACGCTTGGATAATTGTAAAGCATAACGAGAAAGCTCTTTTGGGGTGCCATCCATATAACGAGGAGAAACGTAAGTATTGATCAGATAGTTTATAAAACGGCAGACTGCATGTACATGATTTATAGTCGTATTGTGCTTGCTAATTACTGCATATCCGAGTGTAGGCAACATAAGCTTTCCTGATTCAAGATAATGAAGAAATGCTTCAAGCTCACTAACCGCAATCGAAGGATTGTATCCAGACAATTGGAAGCTCAAACAGAAAGTGACACTATGTTTTTGATACCAGTACTCATAAAAAAACTTTAGAGCCTGTAGCGTAGATGACTGCGTGGATTCGGAACGTGAAGCTAAGCGATCAATGAGAAAGAGAAGTGGAAACAGAAGCGGTAAGTTAGTAGTGGTGTCAACCAATGTCCAAAGTCGCCGGTTAGGAGCAACGCTCAACTGGTCAAGTACATACATCTGAGACATCCTCAGAGAGGTTCGTGGATATGAAGAAAATAGCTCTTAAACATAATGCCAGCAAACTAAAGATTAAGAGGGGGCTTAACCCTATGATTTTATGCGAGCCATCTAAGTTCATGAAGTAAGTTAACAATCAACATGATTTAACATAATATACATTATGCGCACCACGGCTTATGTATGCCTGATATGGGAAAAATGAGCGCCGGTCATTCTGGTCAACAAATCCACCCCTCGTGAATAAAATCAGGTTCCGACGCTCATTTTTGTTCAGAAATTTTCAACGGACGATTTTGCAGCCCGTTTTCGCTAAGTTGATGATATTCATGAAATGGCGCCGCGCCGGTGATTCAGCTGCAGCGCAGTTGTCCACGAAATTTTTAACGCCAGTTGCACAAAAAAACTGAATCTCATTTTACATCACTTATATTTCTTTCCGTACCTTTCAAACCGTCTTTGCCTTATCCAGCACGACAAAGGATCTGCGCCAGGCTCAAGCCACCACGGACGAAAAATAAGTATCAGCATATATAAAACCAAAACGATACACGCTATCCAACAAAACGCTTCGAACCCCATCATTCACTCTCCTTGAGTTACGTTAAAATTTTTACGTATTATCCCGCCTGTTACGTCATTTTTTCACGTAACCGCACAGGCCACCACCGACGAACGCCGCGCACTGGAGACAATGAAACCAGAAAGAAAGCAGATAGCAAACCGTCAGAAGAAACACCAGTGTAATAGCAACAAAACAATAGGACAGCATCACATCACCCACTAACCATGATTGCAAAATCAGCATGATAAGCCCCCAAAATGAAAGAACCAGAATCTCAATAAAACCAAGCCATAAAAGAGAATCTAAAATCTCTGCTTTCTTAATCATATTAACCCCCTTACGCTTTTGTCGTGTGAACCTGCAACACAATCAGAATATCGGTTTTTGACTTCTCATCTGACGACGACATAAACGCTTTCGGCAGGAACGAAAAACCCGTTTTCGCGTCGCTGTCTTTTGTCTCTGCCAGGCCGCCTAATACGATAATGTCGCCCGACTTAACCGACACGAACGTGGACACTTCGCGCTTGAGCAATGTTGGTGAATCATTCACGCCCGTATCCGTTTTCACAAAGTTGCTCAGTTGCTGACTGATTTTGATATCCGTCACCGCGCCGCGCACGTCCGGTTTAACATCGAGGATCACACCCGCATTACGATACTCAATCGACTGATAAGACGAGTTCTGATTGCGATCGACACCGCCGAGGACAGGCACTTCCTGACCGACAGAAAATTGCGCCGAATAGCCGGACTTCACCCGCAGCCGTGGCGAACTGACCACGTGAAAACGGCTGTCAGTGCGGAACAACTCATACAGCGCATCAAGCGACGAACTACCGATACGAATAAAGTTTTCATAACCGCCCGTCAGATTACCGGTACTGATGGTCACTTTCCCGTTAAGCAGTTTGGCGGCAAGCGCGAGGCCGGAGCCGTTCCGCTCATTGGTCTGCACTTCAAACACATAGCCCGCAACATAAACCTCATCGCCAGCCGTATCGATTGACGGCAAAACCTGCTCCATACGGCGTATGTTTTCCCGCGTACCGTAAAAAACAAGCACGTCCCCTGCTCTGTTGAGATTATCCGAGGCGGTATCCGGCTTAATCTTATCCGGCGAAATATCAAAGTCGCCAACGCCCTGTTTAGCGCTGAAATTCCCCTCCACAAACGTTCTCAGGATCTCAGACAAATAAGACACACTGCGAAAACGGGGCTGATACACAAAGACCTCCCGCCGTGGTTCAGCCGCCGCAGCCGCTTTCACTGGCGCAACATAATCAGTCCCGTTTTTAGAATGGATTTTAATATTCAGGTTGCCAAAATAACGTTCAATAAATGCCCGTTCATCAATTTCCGGCGTGATGCGAAGCGAAACAAGACGCGGATCATTCGCCAGTTCCGGCGCGAGCATATACGGACGGCTGAATACTTCGCTGTAAATCAGGTTAATGGCTTCAGGCAATGCCACCCTGTTAAGTTCCAGTGAAACACCGGCTGCATGCAGACTACCGGAAATCAGTAAAAGCGCTGAAAATATAATCCCTTTCATTTTGATGCCCCTTTTGTTATCTGACCAGACCACACCGTTATTTTTTCGTTATCTATTTCACCGGACATAAACAGCCCGTTAAACGTGAATGAAGTAAGCGGTTCCGTTCTGACTCTCCCGTCAGTATTAATCAGCACAATAAAGCCAATATTATTTTTCACTAACCGCCCGCCGATACGCCAGTCAGCTGAAACCACAGGGCGCGGAGGCGGTGGCGGCGTGGGTGGCACCTGCGAAACCCCGCCCGCAGCCGCTGTTGTCTGGGTGACAGCAGCATCAGCCGTTTCTGATGGTGAAGATGCCAGCGAAAAGAATTTAATGGTGTAATAAACACCAAAGCATATAAAGGCCAGCGGTAATAAAATATAGAGAAAAACAAATTTAGGTTGTAATACGGATTCCCGCTTATCAACCGTTTGTTCATTACCGTTCACGCCATCATAGGATTTATAAAGCGGGAATATCTCCTTTTTATAACTGCACTGATAGGACTGAATACGGCTTGATTTTGTCAGCCTGACCCCTTCAAACACATCAACCCGATAACGCTTTGATAACCCCAGCGCCGTGAGTTTTGTCATTCTGAACGTCTTGGATGTACGGTCCTTAATAAAACGAGCCACCGTCGCCAGTGACTGATTCATAAAAACAAAGTCACAGGAAATCCCCGTTTCAGCGTCAGTAAAATGACGATGCTCTGCAAAAAACGAACGATGTTCATTACAGATAGCCGAATCTTTATCCCATAAACGGTGTATTTCATCGGCGATAATTAAATCACCTGGCTTACAGAACGTGTCAGCCACAGCTAAACCATCACGGCCTTTATACGGGAAAAAATCCCGCTTTTTCATGGCATCATCATCAACAACAATCAGTATCCCAAGCGCGTCACGGTCAGCCCTGAGTACATCCACGCAATAATCATACACAACGTCAGGCACGACACCGATAATGTTCGTAATGACCCGCCGCCCCGACAGAACGGCAGGCAACAGCACGTTAGCGACACACTCATACGACTTGCCGGAACCCGGTATGCCGATATAACCAGAAATTGCCATAACGCCCCCTTAATGCCCGACAACGGGTATCATCCCAATAATGAAGCGTGTCACCAGGGCGGAAAACACCACGGATAAGCCAAACGGTAATTGTGAGAGGTTGATAAAATACCAGGCAGTATCCGGTAACTGGTCAAAGAGTGAAATCAGGTTTGTGGACTCCGGCAGCAGCTTACTCACCACGCCCATAATTTCAGATATCAGGAAGGTTAACGCTCCAAAGATAATGGCCTTCATGGTGGCCTGTTTTAACACCCAGCCCAGCAGATAATTAATTGCAGAAACAAGAATACGGTACATAAAACACTCCTTATCGGACCAGAATAATGAGGCCCAGCATGGTCCAGCAAATAACAAAGAACAGGGCAATTAACTTTTTATTGTTCTCAGCCAGGATACAGAATGAATCCATCGAATAACTTTTATCGTAAAACGGGATATTAATTACCGGACACTGGACGGCATGAGTCGTTAACTCAAATTTCTGTAAAAACGGCATCACTGACGTAATCGGGGAAAGAATTTTATCGATAGTCCCGCCATCATCAAGGTCCGGCGACTGGATGCCAGGATCAGGACCAAAATCCACTTTGACCGATTCCTGTTTAGAGGCCATTTCATGACTGATATAGGCGTTCTGCGTGTCATCCCACTGCATTAAATGAATGGCATCCCCTTTACAGGCGTGAATAAATCCGCTGCGGTCGGGTTCAGGGAACGCTCATTCATCACCTGTGAAACCACCGCAGACGTGACAGACAAAGACGATGTGTAAGGTACGCCGCTGTAACCCTCATCCGCCGCCGCAGCCGCCCATGCGTTATTGAGCAGTAATGAAAACGCAGAGGCCAGCAGAGCAGTACGCCGCATTGACGCAGAGTAAGACATTAATAACGTGGCGTCCCCCTCAAAGGGAGAGCGGACAACATGACGCACCTCAGCAGGAAAATATAAAGGGGCATTAATACTGACAGTCTGCTTTCCCGATAAGGGGAAAATCCAAAAGACCTTTCGTCAGTCAGGGACGAACCGGAAACAGTACAGACACTCTTTCCGGTATAACCCGCCTCAAACTCATAAGAACTGTTCAGATAAACAGACTCACCATTAACACTGTAATCACTGTATCTTCCTTTCGGCGTCAGGGTTTTAGTGTTATCCAGCGTCAGCGTACACCCCGAATATTTCGGCGTCCCGTCACTGTCATAGGTATTCATCATAATGTTTTCATACTCAGCATGGCGCTGATAAATAATCTTATACGCCGCATCAGCATACAGGCCGGAATAAAAATCAACCACGCCCTGTGCCGTATCGGCAACGATATACCCGTTTTTATAACGGAGGGAATAAACATCCGCGCCCGCACTTTCTGCTATGCGGGCCACGCCCTTACTTTCAAACGTGTCAGAAACGATTTTCATACTGAATAACGGTAAAGGATTAAGCGATGACGCCTCCCCGTATTCACCCTCATAATACGTTCCGTCAGGCAGCGAGGAAACCCATGTTACTGACGCCGGATATTTTGAATACTCAGAGCTTAAATCATCCGCATTAAACATATTTATATTCACCACCCTGGCATTCAGGAATAAGTTTGCATATGACACCCCGTTCAGGCGGGAATATCGGGAGGGATTCAGGTTCAGGGATAACTTTTCGGACGCCCGTTTTATCGTTTGGGCATACGCATCAGGCGCGAGCACAGTGTCCTCTTTACCCTGGTAATATTTCACAGCCTGGGTAAGGGAAACGGAAAATGACACTGACAATAATTCATCTATCACGCCGGACGAATCCAGTATATTTCCATTCAGTAATGGCTCTGCTGTCGCCGAAAACGTCAGGCACAGCGGGATAACCGCATACAGTCTGTTCACTTTAACCCCCAAAAGATAAAGGCCAGGACAACACCCGCGCCCTGAACATTTTCATTTGCTGGCAGCATTTTATTTACCGTCCGTGTGTCAGGCCGGAAAGAACAGGCCAGAACTGACCTTAAACGCGTAAGTGCCACTCTCACCCTCAGTACACTTACGCTTCCTCGTTCACTAACTCGCGTCGCTCGGGACGTGAACTGCGGCGAGCGTTGCATTCTCACGCGTAATTTAATGTTGCGTAATTGCCTTAAAAAAGGAGGCCAGACAGCACCGGAGCCGGAAAGAAAAAACCGCCTGGCAAGGAAATGATTTTTACCCCGTGTTTTATCCCTGCCTGAAAGAAAAAGAAAAAACAAACGGCATGAATGTCCTGTCCACTTTTACCCCCTTCGCCTGACGACAATAAAAAGCGCCAGCATCGACCATCCTGTCATGAAAAATAAGGATATGAGCGGCGCGATGTTATTCATTATTTTGCAGTGATTTTCCAGAATAAAACGTTTACCCAGGTATTCAATATTAACCTCAAAAACCGGACACTGTGCCGCGCGTGAGCGCAGGCTTATATCATGCATAAACGGGAGGATATTTGTTATCGGTGCAAGAATAACATCCATCGGCAGCGGCGCAGGTAAAACGGGGGCTGTATATTGGGGTCAGTCCCGAAATCCAGTTCGGGCACCTGCTCAATATACGTGTTAGACACATACTGATTAAGCGTAATATTGTAGACAGGCATATCCCAGTAACCCGTTTTACTCACAGGCTCCAGCAGGTCAGCCACGGATAAATTAAGATTTCTGGCGGTCATCACCTCAGCAACCGTTGCCGATGAAATCGCCACTGACGGGCTGTAAGGGAGTCCGGCATAGCCTGGACGTAAAGACGCCGCCGCCCATGCAGTGTTAAGCATTGAGGCCACCTGAGCCGCCGTTAAAGGGGCGCGCGCCAGTTCTGCCATGACCTGGGGTTGTGTATGCAGCGGTGACGTCACCACCGCCCCCATGCCTGTCGTGTTCTCCTTTACCGCAAGCGACGATGAAGGGAAACGTCCTGCGACGTAAAAAAATAGCCAGGTGATTCCTGTTTATTATTTTTTATTACTGACGACTGTAAAATATATTCATTATTTTTATCACGATAATAAGTATCAACCCTGTATTTATTATTAAAAATAAGTGGCGGAATGGAAACAGAAAGAGATGAAACATAAGGCAGGGACACAATCGAACCGTTAATATTATACTGACCTCTCGCGTCAGAATGAGTAACAGACTTAAACAAATCAGGAAAATAAAAATCATCGACGTGCAAGGGAGTGTAGATTTCCTTTATATTACTGGCGGGATAACGTTCACCACCCGTAACGCAATGTGCACACACGCGAAGAAAATACGCATAATCACTGACCGCCCGCGCATGGACCTGATTAATGGTTTCCGCACGTCCCGCGATGTATAAATCAAGTAAGTTGTCAGCCGTGTTTGCCGTGGCATAGCCGTATTTATTGGGATTAAAGCTGTTATCAAAACCCGATGAAGAAATATTATAAACTCCGGTGGGAGCCGGAGACATTACCGCATCAGTGGATACGGTCGGATAGTAAGCCGGACTCAACGGCGGTATTAAGACAGGAACAGGATTTACCCTGGACGGCGCACCATAGAGAGCCTCAGCACCTGAAATTTTCGGGGATAATGCAGCCAGTTCTGCCGGAGATGTAACATTCACAATTTTCCCCTGATACGTTTCCACATTAAACGCCGAAGGATTTATAACCCCCATCGCCACAGCCGTGGCACCCACCGCAGGAATACGCCCCTCAGCACGCAGGTTATTACCCACAGTTTCCGCAAAAGTTACCCTGTCTAATTCGTTATTCATTCCGCGAATAGTCTCACCCAGAACAACCGTGGTGATAACGCCCGTTGCAACCGACGCCGCAGTAGAGACCGCCATGACCTCGACAACAGAAGATGTGGCAAGCGGAACGGCAGCAAGAAGGAAAGGTAAAATGGCATGAGAAGGCCGTGGAAAGGAAAACGTCAGCAGAAAGATAATAAGAAAATAAACCGCTACCCTTTCAGGCCAATAATAACGACGTAAGCGCATAACAGCCCCCACAGAAAAAAGCACGTGCCAGATATCACCCATAAATAAAAGGGGAAAGGTTGCCCCTTCCCCGCTCCTGTTAATAATTAAGCCGCTTTGAGGAAACTAATCAGTTTTTTAACACCATTGACAACAACATACAGCCCCGCAACCACGCCACCCACAGCCATAATTGCAGCAATGACCGAAGCATAATCAACGGATCCTGAAATAGGCGTAAAATCAACCGTGGTTCCCGCCGCAAAAGCCTGAGCCGACAGGATGGAAAACAAAATCGCAACAAAATATTTAGACATAATAAAATCCTCTTTGACTTAAATTAAAAGAAACAGAAAGAACAATAACACTTACAGTTTACCCCTCCTTGATTAATTTAATAATAACCCCCGCACAATGGGAGACAAGCCATAACGACATGACCGTGGAAAAGGAAAGAATAAAATAAGGCGCTGAGTCAGCATAATCAGGCGCTGACAATGACAGACTGACAGGAATACTTGCCACATCAACAGATACGGTCTGGCAGACTTTATCAGCCACATTACAAATTGTTCCCGTCAGTTCATTAGCCATAATTTACTTCCCTTTGACAAACATCACCCTGAAATCATCGACAGAAATCTCTACTGCTTTAATATTTCTGTATATCGAATGTTTAGTAATACAAACTTTATTATGAATAGAATATGGTGATAAAAATACAAAACCAGCGTCAATATTAATCCTTGCATAGAAAGAATAAACAAAAACCTGATATCCATTACTGGATGCATAAGCAATTAACTGGCGAAATAAATCATTTTCATGATTCATAGTCAACCCCAACGCAATAAACATGATTACCACAACGGGGACAAATGCGCTGACCTGAAAACTCAATATTACAGGCAACGCAGCGATACTTAACCGGACGCGAATAACCCGTATTATCCGTCAGATGGCTAACAGCCAGCTCTATGGCAGACGTCAGGCCAATGGCGAAAACCGGAGCCGGACGGCAGGCAGAACGGCGCAGTTCAGACCGCTGCTGATGCCCTGCCAGTTCAGCGACAGACTTTTTATAATATTTACGGATAAACGGCGAATCCGGATCAAACGAATTAATATCGCAGAAGCGCGCATAATCCAGCGGGTCAGAAATACCGGGATATGACTTAATCATCACAATTACCCCACGTCAGAAGAGGCCCCGAAGGGCCGAACAAATCAGGATTTAACAGACTGCTTTTCAATAGCAGAGGGTTTGGCATCAAGCGGAACACGGCTGAAATTACCATAGCCAGCAAGTTCAAAACCGCCAAGAACACTTTTACCATCACCACGACCACGGGCAGAACGTTTAAATCGGGGGATGATATAAATAAAATCATAGCCCTTAGAGCGTGCCAGCTTATATTCACTTTGAAGATAAAGTGTCAGTTTGCCGCAATCATCCTCCGGAACCTCTTCAGCAATAAAGCCATAACCTGTGGAACGGTCATTGCTTTCATAATCTGTAAGCGTATTCACACGACACATTAAACGAGATTCACCCGTTTTTTTGTCAGTCCAGGGAATAACATCAGCACCAATACAAATAATAGCATCAGAAAAATCAGACATATCAATCACCTTTAATTTAATTACATAAAATTCAGACTGACCAGAACAATAAGTAAGCCACTTACACTAAGCCTTTATCAGAACGGTATCGGGCTGCTTTTTAAAAACTGGTCACGGACTATATATTCATAACTTTCATTTATCGGCATTCTTATACTGTCATCGTCAATATGCTCACCTCTTATTACGGTTTTGATAAATACGTCCACGTTGCCGCCCAGAACATGCAGAACGGCAGCGAGCTTTTTGAACACTGAGTACGAAGCCATTTCACCTCTGAATCAAAGGAACTCAAAGCCTTACGTGTGTCAGACAGCGACGGACGGAACGGATTTATTTTGCGGGGTTCAGCCGGATTAAGCTGGGCTGCATAATCACAAAGCCCCGTAAAATACCCCCGAATATCAAGCAGAATATCAACAGAAACATCTTTTAATTCAGCCTCAGAACGATTCCAGATTAAATCAAGACCAAGTTCCAGAGCCTTATTATAAATTCGCCAGTAAAGCAATGATTTACGACTACCTATCTTTAGTGATTCTTCATCACCTATTGTGTATTTATAGCCTTTTTTACTGTCTATACGGCGACCCCTTCCACGATAGAACGCATCATTTTTAAAGTCACTGTAAGCATGTTCTACCGTGAATACACCATCGAAATCATCCACACATAAATCAAGACGAGCCAGCTTCACCACACCAATATGAGTAAACCATTTATGAAGGTGTTCAGGTGATGTACCAGAAAATACATGCTGACACCCCTTCCCGTTAATCTGTATAAATACAGTCCCTTCATTGCCACCAACATAAAGACATCCTAATTCCTGGCGATTAGTGTCGTTATAGGCATATAACGGCGCATGATCCTTATAATTATAAAGGCCATATCCACGAAATACACCGAGATGTAAACCGAACTCAGCAGCCAGCCAGCGCCTAATCATTTCAATCCGGGCATCCAAAACCATACGATTATAGTTTTGAAGTTGGGCATCAAGAGCCTTGCGAGCCTGACGAAAATCACCGCCAAAATCTTCATTAGGGAATGTATAACCATCTACAAACTCGTCAAATGATTCTTCAATGTCACGGTTACTCAGAGGGCACCACATACGGGTTTTCGGATCTATAACGTCAGTAAAAAAGTATCACGCGCCAGAACATGACTACGGTAGGACGGGAGAATACCGAACTTGCGCCATTCTGCCTGATCAGGAAAGGTCACAAAATCTTTTACCGCCGAGGAATGCAGGACAAACGCCAGCCAGTCGATATTGACGGGACGATCATCAGAACGATCCACAGCTACCGCACTGATGTTGAGATCCTTTTCATTCTTCATAGCCACCCTCAAAACATGAAACATGCAACATGAAACATTTGCGGCAAACATACACAAATAATATGTAACATGTCAACCAGTAGCAGACGGGGAAGCGAATTGACCGTTAGACTAAGCGCTAAAACGAAACGTCAGGAGTTTACTTATGAGTGAATCAATAAAGGCAACGGTTAGACTTAAAAAACAAGAAGCTATAGAGCTTAAAGACAAAGCCTATGCATTAACCAGAAAGGCAATAATGAGCGGAAAGCACATTGTGCATACAGAATCAGATATAGTTCACTTTGCAATAGAAAACACATTAAAAAACATAGATATAAATGAAGATGGGCAACTGGTATTAAAACCAGATAACAAAAAAAACGCATAATGTGAAGTGCATCACAATACGTTTGAGTAGTAACGATGAATGACCCGCCTCATGCACACAGCTAAATCCAGTCGTTTTATCCCCCTGAAAACCTGACCAAAAAACGAGCAATTGCGGACGGATCCGCATTGTTCCGTTGAATTAACCCCCGTATTACATAGCGGGGGTTTTCATCGCGCCGTCATTATCGGGTTATCCAGGAGAGCAAGCGGCAGCGTCCCCTCCTCATACTTGCGGGGGAGCGCTGCGCGCTCGCCTCCTTTTCTGTCATTCCGGCAGCGATGACAAAACCCGCTTTGCAGAGAGGGGCGCGAACTGCCGTACATGGCCAGCATCATTGAACGGGAAATACAGCACCAGTGTGCCACCGAGCCGAACAGCAAAACCCCGCGCAATACTGCGCGGTGGGTATCGCTGGCGCTCCCATGCCCTGACGGGCATCAGCAGGTGGAAGATCTAAATGGATCGAGGGGACATTTGAATTTAGCGGTGAAGCGGACATTTCAAAACAGCCAGCCGAGGTGCGCACAATGCAGCCTATGCTAAATCGGCGCGGGCGCCTTAGCCGACGCGGTCGCTCGGCTGCGCAGATTCAACATAAGCTGCATCCACATTATGCGCACCACGGCTTATGTATGCCTGATATGGGAAAAATGAGCGCCGGTCATTCTGGTCAACAAATCCACCCCTCGTGAATAAAATCAGGTTCCGACGCTCATTTTTGTTCAGAAATTTTCAACGGACGATTTTGCAGCCCGTTTTCGCTAAGTTGATGATATTCATGAAATGGCGCCGCGCCGGTGATTCAGCTGCAGCGCAGTTGTCCACGAAATTTTTAACGCCAGTTGCACAAAAAAACTGAATCTCATTTTACATCACTTATATTTCTTTCCGTACCTTTCAAACCGTCTTTGCCTTATCCAGCACGACAAAGGATCTGCGCCAGGCTCAAGCCACCACGGACGAAAAATAAGTATCAGCATATATAAAACCAAAACGATACACGCTATCCAACAAAACGCTTCGAACCCCATCATTCACTCTCCTTGAGTTACGTTAAAATTTTTACGTATTATCCCGCCTGTTACGTCATTTTTTCACGTAACCGCACAGGCCACCACCGACGAACGCCGCGCACTGGAGACAATGAAACCAGAAAGAAAGCAGATAGCAAACCGTCAGAAGAAACACCAGTGTAATAGCAACAAAACAATAGGACAGCATCACATCACCCACTAACCATGATTGCAAAATCAGCATGATAAGCCCCCAAAATGAAAGAACCAGAATCTCAATAAAACCAAGCCATAAAAGAGAATCTAAAATCTCTGCTTTCTTAATCATATTAACCCCCTTACGCTTTTGTCGTGTGAACCTGCAACACAATCAGAATATCGGTTTTTGACTTCTCATCTGACGACGACATAAACGCTTTCGGCAGGAACGAAAAACCCGTTTTCGCGTCGCTGTCTTTTGTCTCTGCCAGGCCGCCTAATACGATAATGTCGCCCGACTTAACCGACACGAACGTGGACACTTCGCGCTTGAGCAATGTTGGTGAATCATTCACGCCCGTATCCGTTTTCACAAAGTTGCTCAGTTGCTGACTGATTTTGATATCCGTCACCGCGCCGCGCACGTCCGGTTTAACATCGAGGATCACACCCGCATTACGATACTCAATCGACTGATAAGACGAGTTCTGATTGCGATCGACACCGCCGAGGACAGGCACTTCCTGACCGACAGAAAATTGCGCCGAATAGCCGGACTTCACCCGCAGCCGTGGCGAACTGACCACGTGAAAACGGCTGTCAGTGCGGAACAACTCATACAGCGCATCAAGCGACGAACTACCGATACGAATAAAGTTTTCATAACCGCCCGTCAGATTACCGGTACTGATGGTCACTTTCCCGTTAAGCAGTTTGGCGGCAAGCGCGAGGCCGGAGCCGTTCCGCTCATTGGTCTGCACTTCAAACACATAGCCCGCAACATAAACCTCATCGCCAGCCGTATCGATTGACGGCAAAACCTGCTCCATACGGCGTATGTTTTCCCGCGTACCGTAAAAAACAAGCACGTCCCCTGCTCTGTTGAGATTATCCGAGGCGGTATCCGGCTTAATCTTATCCGGCGAAATATCAAAGTCGCCAACGCCCTGTTTAGCGCTGAAATTCCCCTCCACAAACGTTCTCAGGATCTCAGACAAATAAGACACACTGCGAAAACGGGGCTGATACACAAAGACCTCCCGCCGTGGTTCAGCCGCCGCAGCCGCTTTCACTGGCGCAACATAATCAGTCCCGTTTTTAGAATGGATTTTAATATTCAGGTTGCCAAAATAACGTTCAATAAATGCCCGTTCATCAATTTCCGGCGTGATGCGAAGCGAAACAAGACGCGGATCATTCGCCAGTTCCGGCGCGAGCATATACGGACGGCTGAATACTTCGCTGTAAATCAGGTTAATGGCTTCAGGCAATGCCACCCTGTTAAGTTCCAGTGAAACACCGGCTGCATGCAGACTACCGGAAATCAGTAAAAGCGCTGAAAATATAATCCCTTTCATTTTGATGCCCCTTTTGTTATCTGACCAGACCACACCGTTATTTTTTCGTTATCTATTTCACCGGACATAAACAGCCCGTTAAACGTGAATGAAGTAAGCGGTTCCGTTCTGACTCTCCCGTCAGTATTAATCAGCACAATAAAGCCAATATTATTTTTCACTAACCGCCCGCCGATACGCCAGTCAGCTGAAACCACAGGGCGCGGAGGCGGTGGCGGCGTGGGTGGCACCTGCGAAACCCCGCCCGCAGCCGCTGTTGTCTGGGTGACAGCAGCATCAGCCGTTTCTGATGGTGAAGATGCCAGCGAAAAGAATTTAATGGTGTAATAAACACCAAAGCATATAAAGGCCAGCGGTAATAAAATATAGAGAAAAACAAATTTAGGTTGTAATACGGATTCCCGCTTATCAACCGTTTGTTCATTACCGTTCACGCCATCATAGGATTTATAAAGCGGGAATATCTCCTTTTTATAACTGCACTGATAGGACTGAATACGGCTTGATTTTGTCAGCCTGACCCCTTCAAACACATCAACCCGATAACGCTTTGATAACCCCAGCGCCGTGAGTTTTGTCATTCTGAACGTCTTGGATGTACGGTCCTTAATAAAACGAGCCACCGTCGCCAGTGACTGATTCATAAAAACAAAGTCACAGGAAATCCCCGTTTCAGCGTCAGTAAAATGACGATGCTCTGCAAAAAACGAACGATGTTCATTACAGATAGCCGAATCTTTATCCCATAAACGGTGTATTTCATCGGCGATAATTAAATCACCTGGCTTACAGAACGTGTCAGCCACAGCTAAACCATCACGGCCTTTATACGGGAAAAATCCCGCTTTTTCATGGCATCATCATCAACAACAATCAGTATCCCAAGCGCGTCACGGTCAGCCCTGAGTACATCCACGCAATAATCATACACAACGTCAGGCACGACACCGATAATGTTCGTAATGACCCGCCGCCCCGACAGAACGGCAGGCAACAGCACGTTAGCGACACACTCATACGACTTGCCGGAACCCGGTATGCCGATATAACCAGAAATTGCCATAACGCCCCCTTAATGCCCGACAACGGGTATCATCCCAATAATGAAGCGTGTCACCAGGGCGGAAAACACCACGGATAAGCCAAACGGTAATTGTGAGAGGTTGATAAAATACCAGGCAGTATCCGGTAACTGGTCAAAGAGTGAAATCAGGTTTGTGGACTCCGGCAGCAGCTTACTCACCACGCCCATAATTTCAGATATCAGGAAGGTTAACGCTCCAAAGATAATGGCCTTCATGGTGGCCTGTTTTAACACCCAGCCCAGCAGATAATTAATTGCAGAAACAAGAATACGGTACATAAAACACTCCTTATCGGACCAGAATAATGAGGCCCAGCATGGTCCAGCAAATAACAAAGAACAGGGCAATTAACTTTTTATTGTTCTCAGCCAGGATACAGAATGAATCCATCGAATAACTTTTATCGTAAAACGGGATATTAATTACCGGACACTGGACGGCATGAGTCGTTAACTCAAATTTCTGTAAAAACGGCATCACTGACGTAATCGGGGAAAGAATTTTATCGATAGTCCCGCCATCATCAAGGTCCGGCGACTGGATGCCAGGATCAGGACCAAAATCCACTTTGACCGATTCCTGTTTAGAGGCCATTTCATGACTGATATAGGCGTTCTGCGTGTCATCCCACTGCATTAAATGAATGGCATCCCCTTTACAGGCGTGAATAAATCCGCTGCGGTCGGGTTCAGGGAACGCTCATTCATCACCTGTGAAACCACCGCAGACGTGACAGACAAAGACGATGTGTAAGGTACGCCGCTGTAACCCTCATCCGCCGCCGCAGCCGCCCATGCGTTATTGAGCAGTAATGAAAACGCAGAGGCCAGCAGAGCAGTACGCCGCATTGACGCAGAGTAAGACATTAATAACGTGGCGTCCCCCTCAAAGGGAGAGCGGACAACATGACGCACCTCAGCAGGAAAATATAAAGGGGCATTAATACTGACAGTCTGCTTTCCCGATAAGGGGAAAATCCAAAAGACCTTTCGTCAGTCAGGGACGAACCGGAAACAGTACAGACACTCTTTCCGGTATAACCCGCCTCAAACTCATAAGAACTGTTCAGATAAACAGACTCACCATTAACACTGTAATCACTGTATCTTCCTTTCGGCGTCAGGGTTTTAGTGTTATCCAGCGTCAGCGTACACCCCGAATATTTCGGCGTCCCGTCACTGTCATAGGTATTCATCATAATGTTTTCATACTCAGCATGGCGCTGATAAATAATCTTATACGCCGCATCAGCATACAGGCCGGAATAAAAATCAACCACGCCCTGTGCCGTATCGGCAACGATATACCCGTTTTTATAACGGAGGGAATAAACATCCGCGCCCGCACTTTCTGCTATGCGGGCCACGCCCTTACTTTCAAACGTGTCAGAAACGATTTTCATACTGAATAACGGTAAAGGATTAAGCGATGACGCCTCCCCGTATTCACCCTCATAATACGTTCCGTCAGGCAGCGAGGAAACCCATGTTACTGACGCCGGATATTTTGAATACTCAGAGCTTAAATCATCCGCATTAAACATATTTATATTCACCACCCTGGCATTCAGGAATAAGTTTGCATATGACACCCCGTTCAGGCGGGAATATCGGGAGGGATTCAGGTTCAGGGATAACTTTTCGGACGCCCGTTTTATCGTTTGGGCATACGCATCAGGCGCGAGCACAGTGTCCTCTTTACCCTGGTAATATTTCACAGCCTGGGTAAGGGAAACGGAAAATGACACTGACAATAATTCATCTATCACGCCGGACGAATCCAGTATATTTCCATTCAGTAATGGCTCTGCTGTCGCCGAAAACGTCAGGCACAGCGGGATAACCGCATACAGTCTGTTCACTTTAACCCCCAAAGATAAAGGCCAGGACAACACCCGCGCCCTGAACATTTTCATTTGCTGGCAGCATTTTATTTACCGTCCGTGTGTCAGGCCGGAAAGAACAGGCCAGAACTGACCTTAAACGCGTAAGTGCCACTCTCACCCTCAGTACACTTACGCTTCCTCGTTCACTAACTCGCGTCGCTCGGGACGTGAACTGCGGCGAGCGTTGCATTCTCACGCGTAATTTAATGTTGCGTAATTGCCTTAAAAAAGGAGGCCAGACAGCACCGGAGCCGGAAAGAAAAAACCGCCTGGCAAGGAAATGATTTTTACCCCGTGTTTTATCCCTGCCTGAAAGAAAAAGAAAAACAAACGGCATGAATGTCCTGTCCACTTTTACCCCCTTCGCCTGACGACAATAAAAAGCGCCAGCATCGACCATCCTGTCATGAAAAATAAGGATATGAGCGGCGCGATGTTATTCATTATTTTGCAGTGATTTTCCAGAATAAAACGTTTACCCAGGTATTCAATATTAACCTCAAAAACCGGACACTGTGCCGCGCGTGAGCGCAGGCTTATATCATGCATAAACGGGAGGATATTTGTTATCGGTGCAAGAATAACATCCATCGGCAGCGGCGCAGGTAAAACGGGGGCTGTATATTGGGGTCAGTCCCGAAATCCAGTTCGGGCACCTGCTCAATATACGTGTTAGACACATACTGATTAAGCGTAATATTGTAGACAGGCATATCCCAGTAACCCGTTTTACTCACAGGCTCCAGCAGGTCAGCCACGGATAAATTAAGATTTCTGGCGGTCATCACCTCAGCAACCGTTGCCGATGAAATCGCCACTGACGGGCTGTAAGGGAGTCCGGCATAGCCTGGACGTAAAGACGCCGCCGCCCATGCAGTGTTAAGCATTGAGGCCACCTGAGCCGCCGTTAAAGGGGCGCGCGCCAGTTCTGCCATGACCTGGGGTTGTGTATGCAGCGGTGACGTCACCACCGCCCCCATGCCTGTCGTGTTCTCCTTTACCGCAAGCGACGATGAAGGGGAAACGTCCTGCGACGTAAAAAAATAGCCAGGTGATTCCTGTTTATTATTTTTTATTACTGACGACTGTAAAATATATTCATTATTTTTATCACGATAATAAGTATCAACCCTGTATTTATTATTAAAAATAAGTGGCGGAATGGAAACAGAAAGAGATGAAACATAAGGCAGGGACACAATCGAACCGTTAATATTATACTGACCTCTCGCGTCAGAATGAGTAACAGACTTAAACAAATCAGGAAAATAAAAATCATCGACGTGCAAGGGAGTGTAGATTTCCTTTATATTACTGGCGGGATAACGTTCACCACCCGTAACGCAATGTGCACACACGCGAAGAAAATACGCATAATCACTGACCGCCCGCGCATGGACCTGATTAATGGTTTCCGCACGTCCCGCGATGTATAAATCAAGTAAGTTGTCAGCCGTGTTTGCCGTGGCATAGCCGTATTTATTGGGATTAAAGCTGTTATCAAAACCCGATGAAGAAATATTATAAACTCCGGTGGGAGCCGGAGACATTACCGCATCAGTGGATACGGTCGGATAGTAAGCCGGACTCAACGGCGGTATTAAGACAGGAACAGGATTTACCCTGGACGGCGCACCATAGAGAGCCTCAGCACCTGAAATTTTCGGGGATAATGCAGCCAGTTCTGCCGGAGATGTAACATTCACAATTTTCCCCTGATACGTTTCCACATTAAACGCCGAAGGATTTATAACCCCCATCGCCACAGCCGTGGCACCCACCGCAGGAATACGCCCCTCAGCACGCAGGTTATTACCCACAGTTTCCGCAAAAGTTACCCTGTCTAATTCGTTATTCATTCCGCGAATAGTCTCACCCAGAACAACCGTGGTGATAACGCCCGTTGCAACCGACGCCGCAGTAGAGACCGCCATGACCTCGACAACAGAAGATGTGGCAAGCGGAACGGCAGCAAGAAGGAAAGGTAAAATGGCATGAGAAGGCCGTGGAAAGGAAAACGTCAGCAGAAAGATAATAAGAAAATAAACCGCTACCCTTTCAGGCCAATAATAACGACGTAAGCGCATAACAGCCCCCACAGAAAAAAAGCACGTGCCAGATATCACCCATAAATAAAAGGGGAAAGGTTGCCCCTTCCCCGCTCCTGTTAATAATTAAGCCGCTTTGAGGAAACTAATCAGTTTTTTAACACCATTGACAACAACATACAGCCCCGCAACCACGCCACCCACAGCCATAATTGCAGCAATGACCGAAGCATAATCAACGGATCCTGAAATAGGCGTAAAATCAACCGTGGTTCCCGCCGCAAAAGCCTGAGCCGACAGGATGGAAAACAAAATCGCAACAAAATATTTAGACATAATAAAATCCTCTTTGACTTAAATTAAAAGAAACAGAAAGAACAATAACACTTACAGTTTACCCCTCCTTGATTAATTTAATAATAACCCCCGCACAATGGGAGACAAGCCATAACGACATGACCGTGGAAAAGGAAAGAATAAAATAAGGCGCTGAGTCAGCATAATCAGGCGCTGACAATGACAGACTGACAGGAATACTTGCCACATCAACAGATACGGTCTGGCAGACTTTATCAGCCACATTACAAATTGTTCCCGTCAGTTCATTAGCCATAATTTACTTCCCTTTGACAAACATCACCCTGAAATCATCGACAGAAATCTCTACTGCTTTAATATTTCTGTATATCGAATGTTTAGTAATACAAACTTTATTATGAATAGAATATGGTGATAAAAATACAAAACCAGCGTCAATATTAATCCTTGCATAGAAAGAATAAACAAAAACCTGATATCCATTACTGGATGCATAAGCAATTAACTGGCGAAATAAATCATTTTCATGATTCATAGTCAACCCCAACGCAATAAACATGATTACCACAACGGGGACAAATGCGCTGACCTGAAAACTCAATATTACAGGCAACGCAGCGATACTTAACCGGACGCGAATAACCCGTATTATCCGTCAGATGGCTAACAGCCAGCTCTATGGCAGACGTCAGGCCAATGGCGAAAACCGGAGCCGGACGGCAGGCAGAACGGCGCAGTTCAGACCGCTGCTGATGCCCTGCCAGTTCAGCGACAGACTTTTTATAATATTTACGGATAAACGGCGAATCCGGATCAAACGAATTAATATCGCAGAAGCGCGCATAATCCAGCGGGTCAGAAATACCGGGATATGACTTAATCATCACAATTACCCCACGTCAGAAGAGGCCCCGAAGGGCCGAACAAATCAGGATTTAACAGACTGCTTTTCAATAGCAGAGGGTTTGGCATCAAGCGGAACACGGCTGAAATTACCATAGCCAGCAAGTTCAAAACCGCCAAGAACACTTTTACCATCACCACGACCACGGGCAGAACGTTTAAATCGGGGGATGATATAAATAAAATCATAGCCCTTAGAGCGTGCCAGCTTATATTCACTTTGAAGATAAAGTGTCAGTTTGCCGCAATCATCCTCCGGAACCTCTTCAGCAATAAAGCCATAACCTGTGGAACGGTCATTGCTTTCATAATCTGTAAGCGTATTCACACGACACATTAAACGAGATTCACCCGTTTTTTGTCAGTCCAGGGAATAACATCAGCACCAATACAAATAATAGCATCAGAAAAATCAGACATATCAATCACCTTTAATTTAATTACATAAAATTCAGACTGACCAGAACAATAAGTAAGCCACTTACACTAAGCCTTTATCAGAACGGTATCGGGCTGCTTTTTAAAAACTGGTCACGGACTATATATTCATAACTTTCATTTATCGGCATTCTTATACTGTCATCGTCAATATGCTCACCTCTTATTACGGTTTTGATAAATACGTCCACGTTGCCGCCCAGAACATGCAGAACGGCAGCGAGCTTTTTGAACACTGAGTACGAAGCCATTTCACCTCTGAATCAAAGGAACTCAAAGCCTTACGTGTGTCAGACAGCGACGGACGGAACGGATTTATTTTGCGGGGTTCAGCCGGATTAAGCTGGGCTGCATAATCACAAAGCCCCGTAAAATACCCCCGAATATCAAGCAGAATATCAACAGAAACATCTTTTAATTCAGCCTCAGAACGATTCCAGATTAAATCAAGACCAAGTTCCAGAGCCTTATTATAAATTCGCCAGTAAAGCAATGATTTACGACTACCTATCTTTAGTGATTCTTCATCACCTATTGTGTATTTATAGCCTTTTTTACTGTCTATACGGCGACCCCTTCCACGATAGAACGCATCATTTTTAAAGTCACTGTAAGCATGTTCTACCGTGAATACACCATCGAAATCATCCACACATAAATCAAGACGAGCCAGCTTCACCACACCAATATGAGTAAACCATTTATGAAGGTGTTCAGGTGATGTACCAGAAAATACATGCTGACACCCCTTCCCGTTAATCTGTATAAATACAGTCCCTTCATTGCCACCAACATAAAGACATCCTAATTCCTGGCGATTAGTGTCGTTATAGGCATATAACGGCGCATGATCCTTATAATTATAAAGGCCATATCCACGAAATACACCGAGATGTAAACCGAACTCAGCAGCCAGCCAGCGCCTAATCATTTCAATCCGGGCATCCAAAACCATACGATTATAGTTTTGAAGTTGGGCATCAAGAGCCTTGCGAGCCTGACGAAAATCACCGCCAAAATCTTCATTAGGGAATGTATAACCATCTACAAACTCGTCAAATGATTCTTCAATGTCACGGTTACTCAGAGGGCACCACATACGGGTTTTCGGATCTATAACGTCAGTAAAAAAGTATCACGCGCCAGAACATGACTACGGTAGGACGGGAGAATACCGAACTTGCGCCATTCTGCCTGATCAGGAAAGGTCACAAAATCTTTTACCGCCGAGGAATGCAGGACAAACGCCAGCCAGTCGATATTGACGGGACGATCATCAGAACGATCCACAGCTACCGCACTGATGTTGAGATCCTTTTCATTCTTCATAGCCACCCTCAAAACATGAAACATGCAACATGAAACATTTGCGGCAAACATACACAAATAATATGTAACATGTCAACCAGTAGCAGACGGGGAAGCGAATTGACCGTTAGACTAAGCGCTAAAACGAAACGTCAGGAGTTTACTTATGAGTGAATCAATAAAGGCAACGGTTAGACTTAAAAAACAAGAAGCTATAGAGCTTAAAGACAAAGCCTATGCATTAACCAGAAAGGCAATAATGAGCGGAAAGCACATTGTGCATACAGAATCAGATATAGTTCACTTTGCAATAGAAAACACATTAAAAAACATAGATATAAATGAAGATGGGCAACTGGTATTAAAACCAGATAACAAAAAAAACGCATAATGTGAAGTGCATCACAATACGTTTGAGTAGTAACGATGAATGACCCGCCTCATGCACACAGCTAAATCCAGTCGTTTTATCCCCCTGAAAACCTGACCAAAAAACGAGCAATTGCGGACGGATCCGCATTGTTCCGTTGAATTAACCCCCGTATTACATAGCGGGGGTTTTCATCGCGCCGTCATTATCGGGTTATCCAGGAGAGCAAGCGGCAGCGTCCCCTCCTCATACTTGCGGGGGAGCGCTGCGCGCTCGCCTCCTTTTCTGTCATTCCGGCAGCGATGACAAAACCCGCTTTGCAGAGAGGGGCGCGAACTGCCGTACATGGCCAGCATCATTGAACGGGAAATACAGCACCAGTGTGCCACCGAGCCGAACAGCAAAACCCCGCGCAATACTGCGCGGTGGGTATCGCTGGCGCTCCCATGCCCTGACGGGCATCAGCAGGTGGAAGATCTAAATGGATCGAGGGGACATTTGAATTTAGCGGTGAAGCGGACATTTCAAAACAGCCAGCCGAGGTGCGCACAATGCAGCCTATGCTAAATCGGCGCGGGCGCCTTAGCCGACGCGGTCGCTCGGCTGCGCAGATTCAACATAAGCTGCATCCACATTATGCGCACCACGGCTTATGTATGCCTGATATGGGAAAAATGAGCGCCGGTCATTCTGGTCAACAAATCCACCCCTCGTGAATAAAATCAGGTTCCGACGCTCATTTTTGTTCAGAAATTTTCAACGGACGATTTTGCAGCCCGTTTTCGCTAAGTTGATGATATTCATGAAATGGCGCCGCGCCGGTGATTCAGCTGCAGCGCAGTTGTCCACGAAATTTTTAACGCCAGTTGCACAAAAAACTGAATCTCATTTTACATCACTTATATTTCTTTCCGTACCTTTCAAACCGTCTTTGCCTTATCCAGCACGACAAAGGATCTGCGCCAGGCTCAAGCCACCACGGACGAAAAATAAGTATCAGCATATATAAAACCAAAACGATACACGCTATCCAACAAAACGCTTCGAACCCCATCATTCACTCTCCTTGAGTTACGTTAAAATTTTTACGTATTATCCCGCCTGTTACGTCATTTTTTCACGTAACCGCACAGGCCACCACCGACGAACGCCGCGCACTGGAGACAATGAAACCAGAAAGAAAGCAGATAGCAAACCGTCAGAAGAAACACCAGTGTAATAGCAACAAAACAATAGGACAGCATCACATCACCCACTAACCATGATTGCAAAATCAGCATGATAAGCCCCCAAAATGAAAGAACCAGAATCTCAATAAAACCAAGCCATAAAAGAGAATCTAAAATCTCTGCTTTCTTAATCATATTAACCCCCTTACGCTTTTGTCGTGTGAACCTGCAACACAATCAGAATATCGGTTTTTGACTTCTCATCTGACGACGACATAAACGCTTTCGGCAGGAACGAAAAACCCGTTTTCGCGTCGCTGTCTTTTGTCTCTGCCAGGCCGCCTAATACGATAATGTCGCCCGACTTAACCGACACGAACGTGGACACTTCGCGCTTGAGCAATGTTGGTGAATCATTCACGCCCGTATCCGTTTTCACAAAGTTGCTCAGTTGCTGACTGATTTTGATATCCGTCACCGCGCCGCGCACGTCCGGTTTAACATCGAGGATCACACCCGCATTACGATACTCAATCGACTGATAAGACGAGTTCTGATTGCGATCGACACCGCCGAGGACAGGCACTTCCTGACCGACAGAAAATTGCGCCGAATAGCCGGACTTCACCCGCAGCCGTGGCGAACTGACCACGTGAAAACGGCTGTCAGTGCGGAACAACTCATACAGCGCATCAAGCGACGAACTACCGATACGAATAAAGTTTTCATAACCGCCCGTCAGATTACCGGTACTGATGGTCACTTTCCCGTTAAGCAGTTTGGCGGCAAGCGCGAGGCCGGAGCCGTTCCGCTCATTGGTCTGCACTTCAAACACATAGCCCGCAACATAAACCTCATCGCCAGCCGTATCGATTGACGGCAAAACCTGCTCCATACGGCGTATGTTTTCCCGCGTACCGTAAAAAACAAGCACGTCCCCTGCTCTGTTGAGATTATCCGAGGCGGTATCCGGCTTAATCTTATCCGGCGAAATATCAAAGTCGCCAACGCCCTGTTTAGCGCTGAAATTCCCCTCCACAAACGTTCTCAGGATCTCAGACAAATAAGACACACTGCGAAAACGGGGCTGATACACAAAGACCTCCCGCCGTGGTTCAGCCGCCGCAGCCGCTTTCACTGGCGCAACATAATCAGTCCCGTTTTTAGAATGGATTTTAATATTCAGGTTGCCAAAATAACGTTCAATAAATGCCCGTTCATCAATTTCCGGCGTGATGCGAAGCGAAACAAGACGCGGATCATTCGCCAGTTCCGGCGCGAGCATATACGGACGGCTGAATACTTCGCTGTAAATCAGGTTAATGGCTTCAGGCAATGCCACCCTGTTAAGTTCCAGTGAAACACCGGCTGCATGCAGACTACCGGAAATCAGTAAAAGCGCTGAAAATATAATCCCTTTCATTTTGATGCCCCTTTTGTTATCTGACCAGACCACACCGTTATTTTTTCGTTATCTATTTCACCGGACATAAACAGCCCGTTAAACGTGAATGAAGTAAGCGGTTCCGTTCTGACTCTCCCGTCAGTATTAATCAGCACAATAAAGCCAATATTATTTTTCACTAACCGCCCGCCGATACGCCAGTCAGCTGAAACCACAGGGCGCGGAGGCGGTGGCGGCGTGGGTGGCACCTGCGAAACCCCGCCCGCAGCCGCTGTTGTCTGGGTGACAGCAGCATCAGCCGTTTCTGATGGTGAAGATGCCAGCGAAAAGAATTTAATGGTGTAATAAACACCAAAGCATATAAAGGCCAGCGGTAATAAAATATAGAGAAAAACAAATTTAGGTTGTAATACGGATTCCCGCTTATCAACCGTTTGTTCATTACCGTTCACGCCATCATAGGATTTATAAAGCGGGAATATCTCCTTTTTATAACTGCACTGATAGGACTGAATACGGCTTGATTTTGTCAGCCTGACCCCTTCAAACACATCAACCCGATAACGCTTTGATAACCCCAGCGCCGTGAGTTTTGTCATTCTGAACGTCTTGGATGTACGGTCCTTAATAAAACGAGCCACCGTCGCCAGTGACTGATTCATAAAAACAAAGTCACAGGAAATCCCCGTTTCAGCGTCAGTAAAATGACGATGCTCTGCAAAAAACGAACGATGTTCATTACAGATAGCCGAATCTTTATCCCATAAACGGTGTATTTCATCGGCGATAATTAAATCACCTGGCTTACAGAACGTGTCAGCCACAGCTAAACCATCACGGCCTTTATACGGGAAAAATCCCGCTTTTTCATGGCATCATCATCAACAACAATCAGTATCCCAAGCGCGTCACGGTCAGCCCTGAGTACATCCACGCAATAATCATACACAACGTCAGGCACGACACCGATAATGTTCGTAATGACCCGCCGCCCCGACAGAACGGCAGGCAACAGCACGTTAGCGACACACTCATACGACTTGCCGGAACCCGGTATGCCGATATAACCAGAAATTGCCATAACGCCCCCTTAATGCCCGACAACGGGTATCATCCCAATAATGAAGCGTGTCACCAGGGCGGAAAACACCACGGATAAGCCAAACGGTAATTGTGAGAGGTTGATAAAATACCAGGCAGTATCCGGTAACTGGTCAAAGAGTGAAATCAGGTTTGTGGACTCCGGCAGCAGCTTACTCACCACGCCCATAATTTCAGATATCAGGAAGGTTAACGCTCCAAAGATAATGGCCTTCATGGTGGCCTGTTTTAACACCCAGCCCAGCAGATAATTAATTGCAGAAACAAGAATACGGTACATAAAACACTCCTTATCGGACCAGAATAATGAGGCCCAGCATGGTCCAGCAAATAACAAAGAACAGGGCAATTAACTTTTTATTGTTCTCAGCCAGGATACAGAATGAATCCATCGAATAACTTTTATCGTAAAACGGGATATTAATTACCGGACACTGGACGGCATGAGTCGTTAACTCAAATTTCTGTAAAAACGGCATCACTGACGTAATCGGGGAAAGAATTTTATCGATAGTCCCGCCATCATCAAGGTCCGGCGACTGGATGCCAGGATCAGGACCAAAATCCACTTTGACCGATTCCTGTTTAGAGGCCATTTCATGACTGATATAGGCGTTCTGCGTGTCATCCCACTGCATTAAATGAATGGCATCCCCTTTACAGGCGTGAATAAATCCGCTGCGGTCGGGTTCAGGGAACGCTCATTCATCACCTGTGAAACCACCGCAGACGTGACAGACAAAGACGATGTGTAAGGTACGCCGCTGTAACCCTCATCCGCCGCCGCAGCCGCCCATGCGTTATTGAGCAGTAATGAAAACGCAGAGGCCAGCAGAGCAGTACGCCGCATTGACGCAGAGTAAGACATTAATAACGTGGCGTCCCCCTCAAAGGGAGAGCGGACAACATGACGCACCTCAGCAGGAAAATATAAAGGGGCATTAATACTGACAGTCTGCTTTCCCGATAAGGGGAAAATCCAAAAGACCTTTCGTCAGTCAGGGACGAACCGGAAACAGTACAGACACTCTTTCCGGTATAACCCGCCTCAAACTCATAAGAACTGTTCAGATAAACAGACTCACCATTAACACTGTAATCACTGTATCTTCCTTTCGGCGTCAGGGTTTTAGTGTTATCCAGCGTCAGCGTACACCCCGAATATTTCGGCGTCCCGTCACTGTCATAGGTATTCATCATAATGTTTTCATACTCAGCATGGCGCTGATAAATAATCTTATACGCCGCATCAGCATACAGGCCGGAATAAAAATCAACCACGCCCTGTGCCGTATCGGCAACGATATACCCGTTTTTATAACGGAGGGAATAAACATCCGCGCCCGCACTTTCTGCTATGCGGGCCACGCCCTTACTTTCAAACGTGTCAGAAACGATTTTCATACTGAATAACGGTAAAGGATTAAGCGATGACGCCTCCCCGTATTCACCCTCATAATACGTTCCGTCAGGCAGCGAGGAAACCCATGTTACTGACGCCGGATATTTTGAATACTCAGAGCTTAAATCATCCGCATTAAACATATTTATATTCACCACCCTGGCATTCAGGAATAAGTTTGCATATGACACCCCGTTCAGGCGGGAATATCGGGAGGGATTCAGGTTCAGGGATAACTTTTCGGACGCCCGTTTTATCGTTTGGGCATACGCATCAGGCGCGAGCACAGTGTCCTCTTTACCCTGGTAATATTTCACAGCCTGGGTAAGGGAAACGGAAAATGACACTGACAATAATTCATCTATCACGCCGGACGAATCCAGTATATTTCCATTCAGTAATGGCTCTGCTGTCGCCGAAAACGTCAGGCACAGCGGGATAACCGCATACAGTCTGTTCACTTTAACCCCCAAAAGATAAAGGCCAGGACAACACCCGCGCCCTGAACATTTTCATTTGCTGGCAGCATTTTATTTACCGTCCGTGTGTCAGGCCGGAAAGAACAGGCCAGAACTGACCTTAAACGCGTAAGTGCCACTCTCACCCTCAGTACACTTACGCTTCCTCGTTCACTAACTCGCGTCGCTCGGGACGTGAACTGCGGCGAGCGTTGCATTCTCACGCGTAATTTAATGTTGCGTAATTGCCTTAAAAAAGGAGGCCAGACAGCACCGGAGCCGGAAAGAAAAAACCGCCTGGCAAGGAAATGATTTTTACCCCGTGTTTTATCCCTGCCTGAAAGAAAAAGAAAAAACAAACGGCATGAATGTCCTGTCCACTTTTACCCCCTTCGCCTGACGACAATAAAAAGCGCCAGCATCGACCATCCTGTCATGAAAAATAAGGATATGAGCGGCGCGATGTTATTCATTATTTTGCAGTGATTTTCCAGAATAAAACGTTTACCCAGGTATTCAATATTAACCTCAAAAACCGGACACTGTGCCGCGCGTGAGCGCAGGCTTATATCATGCATAAACGGGAGGATATTTGTTATCGGTGCAAGAATAACATCCATCGGCAGCGGCGCAGGTAAAACGGGGGCTGTATATTGGGGTCAGTCCCGAAATCCAGTTCGGGCACCTGCTCAATATACGTGTTAGACACATACTGATTAAGCGTAATATTGTAGACAGGCATATCCCAGTAACCCGTTTTACTCACAGGCTCCAGCAGGTCAGCCACGGATAAATTAAGATTTCTGGCGGTCATCACCTCAGCAACCGTTGCCGATGAAATCGCCACTGACGGGCTGTAAGGGAGTCCGGCATAGCCTGGACGTAAAGACGCCGCCGCCCATGCAGTGTTAAGCATTGAGGCCACCTGAGCCGCCGTTAAAGGGGCGCGCGCCAGTTCTGCCATGACCTGGGGTTGTGTATGCAGCGGTGACGTCACCACCGCCCCCATGCCTGTCGTGTTCTCCTTTACCGCAAGCGACGATGAAGGGGAAACGTCCTGCGACGTAAAAAAATAGCCAGGTGATTCCTGTTTATTATTTTTTATTACTGACGACTGTAAAATATATTCATTATTTTTATCACGATAATAAGTATCAACCCTGTATTTATTATTAAAAATAAGTGGCGGAATGGAAACAGAAAGAGATGAAACATAAGGCAGGGACACAATCGAACCGTTAATATTATACTGACCTCTCGCGTCAGAATGAGTAACAGACTTAAACAAATCAGGAAAATAAAAATCATCGACGTGCAAGGGAGTGTAGATTTCCTTTATATTACTGGCGGGATAACGTTCACCACCCGTAACGCAATGTGCACACACGCGAAGAAAATACGCATAATCACTGACCGCCCGCGCATGGACCTGATTAATGGTTTCCGCACGTCCCGCGATGTATAAATCAAGTAAGTTGTCAGCCGTGTTTGCCGTGGCATAGCCGTATTTATTGGGATTAAAGCTGTTATCAAAACCCGATGAAGAAATATTATAAACTCCGGTGGGAGCCGGAGACATTACCGCATCAGTGGATACGGTCGGATAGTAAGCCGGACTCAACGGCGGTATTAAGACAGGAACAGGATTTACCCTGGACGGCGCACCATAGAGAGCCTCAGCACCTGAAATTTTCGGGGATAATGCAGCCAGTTCTGCCGGAGATGTAACATTCACAATTTTCCCCTGATACGTTTCCACATTAAACGCCGAAGGATTTATAACCCCCATCGCCACAGCCGTGGCACCCACCGCAGGAATACGCCCCTCAGCACGCAGGTTATTACCCACAGTTTCCGCAAAAGTTACCCTGTCTAATTCGTTATTCATTCCGCGAATAGTCTCACCCAGAACAACCGTGGTGATAACGCCCGTTGCAACCGACGCCGCAGTAGAGACCGCCATGACCTCGACAACAGAAGATGTGGCAAGCGGAACGGCAGCAAGAAGGAAAGGTAAAATGGCATGAGAAGGCCGTGGAAAGGAAAACGTCAGCAGAAAGATAATAAGAAAATAAACCGCTACCCTTTCAGGCCAATAATAACGACGTAAGCGCATAACAGCCCCCACAGAAAAAAAGCACGTGCCAGATATCACCCATAAATAAAAGGGGAAAGGTTGCCCCTTCCCCGCTCCTGTTAATAATTAAGCCGCTTTGAGGAAACTAATCAGTTTTTTAACACCATTGACAACAACATACAGCCCCGCAACCACGCCACCCACAGCCATAATTGCAGCAATGACCGAAGCATAATCAACGGATCCTGAAATAGGCGTAAAATCAACCGTGGTTCCCGCCGCAAAAGCCTGAGCCGACAGGATGGAAAACAAAATCGCAACAAAATATTTAGACATAATAAAATCCTCTTTGACTTAAATTAAAAGAAACAGAAAGAACAATAACACTTACAGTTTACCCCTCCTTGATTAATTTAATAATAACCCCCGCACAATGGGAGACAAGCCATAACGACATGACCGTGGAAAAGGAAAGAATAAAATAAGGCGCTGAGTCAGCATAATCAGGCGCTGACAATGACAGACTGACAGGAATACTTGCCACATCAACAGATACGGTCTGGCAGACTTTATCAGCCACATTACAAATTGTTCCCGTCAGTTCATTAGCCATAATTTACTTCCCTTTGACAAACATCACCCTGAAATCATCGACAGAAATCTCTACTGCTTTAATATTTCTGTATATCGAATGTTTAGTAATACAAACTTTATTATGAATAGAATATGGTGATAAAAATACAAAACCAGCGTCAATATTAATCCTTGCATAGAAAGAATAAACAA
Organism: Citrobacter meridianamericanus; assembly: GCF_041320245.1. Classification (NCBI taxonomy): domain Bacteria; kingdom Pseudomonadati; phylum Pseudomonadota; class Gammaproteobacteria; order Enterobacterales; family Enterobacteriaceae; genus Citrobacter; species Citrobacter meridianamericanus. The sequence goes on from NZ_CP101036.1 coordinate 2,744,127, forward strand.
AAACCTGATATCCATTACTGGATGCATAAGCAATTAACTGGCGAAATAAATCATTTTCATGATTCATAGTCAACCCCAACGCAATAAACATGATTACCACAACGGGGACAAATGCGCTGACCTGAAAACTCAATATTACAGGCAACGCAGCGATACTTAACCGGACGCGAATAACCCGTATTATCCGTCAGATGGCTAACAGCCAGCTCTATGGCAGACGTCAGGCCAATGGCGAAAACCGGAGCCGGACGGCAGGCAGAACGGCGCAGTTCAGACCGCTGCTGATGCCCTGCCAGTTCAGCGACAGACTTTTTATAATATTTACGGATAAACGGCGAATCCGGATCAAACGAATTAATATCGCAGAAGCGCGCATAATCCAGCGGGTCAGAAATACCGGGATATGACTTAATCATCACAATTACCCCACGTCAGAAGAGGCCCCGAAGGGCCGAACAAATCAGGATTTAACAGACTGCTTTTCAATAGCAGAGGGTTTGGCATCAAGCGGAACACGGCTGAAATTACCATAGCCAGCAAGTTCAAAACCGCCAAGAACACTTTTACCATCACCACGACCACGGGCAGAACGTTTAAATCGGGGGATGATATAAATAAAATCATAGCCCTTAGAGCGTGCCAGCTTATATTCACTTTGAAGATAAAGTGTCAGTTTGCCGCAATCATCCTCCGGAACCTCTTCAGCAATAAAGCCATAACCTGTGGAACGGTCATTGCTTTCATAATCTGTAAGCGTATTCACACGACACATTAAACGAGATTCACCCGTTTTTTTGTCAGTCCAGGGAATAACATCAGCACCAATACAAATAATAGCATCAGAAAAATCAGACATATCAATCACCTTTAATTTAATTACATAAAATTCAGACTGACCAGAACAATAAGTAAGCCACTTACACTAAGCCTTTATCAGAACGGTATCGGGCTGCTTTTTAAAAACTGGTCACGGACTATATATTCATAACTTTCATTTATCGGCATTCTTATACTGTCATCGTCAATATGCTCACCTCTTATTACGGTTTTGATAAATACGTCCACGTTGCCGCCCAGAACATGCAGAACGGCAGCGAGCTTTTTGAACACTGAGTACGAAGCCATTTCACCTCTGAATCAAAGGAACTCAAAGCCTTACGTGTGTCAGACAGCGACGGACGGAACGGATTTATTTTGCGGGGTTCAGCCGGATTAAGCTGGGCTGCATAATCACAAAGCCCCGTAAAATACCCCCGAATATCAAGCAGAATATCAACAGAAACATCTTTTAATTCAGCCTCAGAACGATTCCAGATTAAATCAAGACCAAGTTCCAGAGCCTTATTATAAATTCGCCAGTAAAGCAATGATTTACGACTACCTATCTTTAGTGATTCTTCATCACCTATTGTGTATTTATAGCCTTTTTTACTGTCTATACGGCGACCCCTTCCACGATAGAACGCATCATTTTTAAAGTCACTGTAAGCATGTTCTACCGTGAATACACCATCGAAATCATCCACACATAAATCAAGACGAGCCAGCTTCACCACACCAATATGAGTAAACCATTTATGAAGGTGTTCAGGTGATGTACCAGAAAATACATGCTGACACCCCTTCCCGTTAATCTGTATAAATACAGTCCCTTCATTGCCACCAACATAAAGACATCCTAATTCCTGGCGATTAGTGTCGTTATAGGCATATAACGGCGCATGATCCTTATAATTATAAAGGCCATATCCACGAAATACACCGAGATGTAAACCGAACTCAGCAGCCAGCCAGCGCCTAATCATTTCAATCCGGGCATCCAAAACCATACGATTATAGTTTTGAAGTTGGGCATCAAGAGCCTTGCGAGCCTGACGAAAATCACCGCCAAAATCTTCATTAGGGAATGTATAACCATCTACAAACTCGTCAAATGATTCTTCAATGTCACGGTTACTCAGAGGGCACCACATACGGGTTTTCGGATCTATAACGTCAGTAAAAAAGTATCACGCGCCAGAACATGACTACGGTAGGACGGGAGAATACCGAACTTGCGCCATTCTGCCTGATCAGGAAAGGTCACAAAATCTTTTACCGCCGAGGAATGCAGGACAAACGCCAGCCAGTCGATATTGACGGGACGATCATCAGAACGATCCACAGCTACCGCACTGATGTTGAGATCCTTTTCATTCTTCATAGCCACCCTCAAAACATGAAACATGCAACATGAAACATTTGCGGCAAACATACACAAATAATATGTAACATGTCAACCAGTAGCAGACGGGGAAGCGAATTGACCGTTAGACTAAGCGCTAAAACGAAACGTCAGGAGTTTACTTATGAGTGAATCAATAAAGGCAACGGTTAGACTTAAAAAACAAGAAGCTATAGAGCTTAAAGACAAAGCCTATGCATTAACCAGAAAGGCAATAATGAGCGGAAAGCACATTGTGCATACAGAATCAGATATAGTTCACTTTGCAATAGAAAACACATTAAAAAACATAGATATAAATGAAGATGGGCAACTGGTATTAAAACCAGATAACAAAAAACGCATAATGTGAAGTGCATCACAATACGTTTGAGTAGTAACGATGAATGACCCGCCTCATGCACACAGCTAAATCCAGTCGTTTTATCCCCTGAAAACCTGACCAAAAAACGAGCAATTGCGGACGGATCCGCATTGTTCCGTTGAATTAACCCCCGTATTACATAGCGGGGGTTTTCATCGCGCCGTCATTATCGGGTTATCCAGGAGAGCAAGCGGCAGCGTCCCCTCCTCATACTTGCGGGGGAGCGCTGCGCGCTCGCCTCCTTTTCTGTCATTCCGGCAGCGATGACAAAACCCGCTTTGCAGAGAGGGGCGCGAACTGCCGTACATGGCCAGCATCATTGAACGGGAAATACAGCACCAGTGTGCCACCGAGCCGAACAGCAAAACCCCGCGCAATACTGCGCGGTGGGTATCGCTGGCGCTCCCATGCCCTGACGGGCATCAGCAGGTGGAAGATCTAAATGGATCGAGGGGACATTTGAATTTAGCGGTGAAGCGGACATTTCAAAACAGCCAGCCGAGGTGCGCACAATGCAGCCTATGCTAAATCGGCGCGGGCGCCTTAGCCGACGCGGTCGCTCGGCTGCGCAGATTCAACATAAGCTGCATCCACATTATGCGCACCACGGCTTATGTATGCCTGATATGGGAAAAATGAGCGCCGGTCATTCTGGTCAACAAATCCACCCCTCGTGAATAAAATCAGGTTCCGACGCTCATTTTTGTTCAGAAATTTTCAACGGACGATTTTGCAGCCCGTTTTCGCTAAGTTGATGATATTCATGAAATGGCGCCGCGCCGGTGATTCAGCTGCAGCGCAGTTGTCCACGAAATTTTTAACGCCAGTTGCACAAAAAAACTGAATCTCATTTTACATCACTTATATTTCTTTCCGTACCTTTCAAACCGTCTTTGCCTTATCCAGCACGACAAAGGATCTGCGCCAGGCTCAAGCCACCACGGACGAAAAATAAGTATCAGCATATATAAAACCAAAACGATACACGCTATCCAACAAAACGCTTCGAACCCCATCATTCACTCTCCTTGAGTTACGTTAAAATTTTTACGTATTATCCCGCCTGTTACGTCATTTTTTCACGTAACCGCACAGGCCACCACCGACGAACGCCGCGCACTGGAGACAATGAAACCAGAAAGAAAGCAGATAGCAAACCGTCAGAAGAAACACCAGTGTAATAGCAACAAAACAATAGGACAGCATCACATCACCCACTAACCATGATTGCAAAATCAGCATGATAAGCCCCCAAAATGAAAGAACCAGAATCTCAATAAAACCAAGCCATAAAAGAGAATCTAAAATCTCTGCTTTCTTAATCATATTAACCCCCTTACGCTTTTGTCGTGTGAACCTGCAACACAATCAGAATATCGGTTTTTGACTTCTCATCTGACGACGACATAAACGCTTTCGGCAGGAACGAAAAACCCGTTTTCGCGTCGCTGTCTTTTGTCTCTGCCAGGCCGCCTAATACGATAATGTCGCCCGACTTAACCGACACGAACGTGGACACTTCGCGCTTGAGCAATGTTGGTGAATCATTCACGCCCGTATCCGTTTTCACAAAGTTGCTCAGTTGCTGACTGATTTTGATATCCGTCACCGCGCCGCGCACGTCCGGTTTAACATCGAGGATCACACCCGCATTACGATACTCAATCGACTGATAAGACGAGTTCTGATTGCGATCGACACCGCCGAGGACAGGCACTTCCTGACCGACAGAAAATTGCGCCGAATAGCCGGACTTCACCCGCAGCCGTGGCGAACTGACCACGTGAAAACGGCTGTCAGTGCGGAACAACTCATACAGCGCATCAAGCGACGAACTACCGATACGAATAAAGTTTTCATAACCGCCCGTCAGATTACCGGTACTGATGGTCACTTTCCCGTTAAGCAGTTTGGCGGCAAGCGCGAGGCCGGAGCCGTTCCGCTCATTGGTCTGCACTTCAAACACATAGCCCGCAACATAAACCTCATCGCCAGCCGTATCGATTGACGGCAAAACCTGCTCCATACGGCGTATGTTTTCCCGCGTACCGTAAAAAACAAGCACGTCCCCTGCTCTGTTGAGATTATCCGAGGCGGTATCCGGCTTAATCTTATCCGGCGAAATATCAAAGTCGCCAACGCCCTGTTTAGCGCTGAAATTCCCCTCCACAAACGTTCTCAGGATCTCAGACAAATAAGACACACTGCGAAAACGGGGCTGATACACAAAGACCTCCCGCCGTGGTTCAGCCGCCGCAGCCGCTTTCACTGGCGCAACATAATCAGTCCCGTTTTTAGAATGGATTTTAATATTCAGGTTGCCAAAATAACGTTCAATAAATGCCCGTTCATCAATTTCCGGCGTGATGCGAAGCGAAACAAGACGCGGATCATTCGCCAGTTCCGGCGCGAGCATATACGGACGGCTGAATACTTCGCTGTAAATCAGGTTAATGGCTTCAGGCAATGCCACCCTGTTAAGTTCCAGTGAAACACCGGCTGCATGCAGACTACCGGAAATCAGTAAAAGCGCTGAAAATATAATCCCTTTCATTTTGATGCCCCTTTTGTTATCTGACCAGACCACACCGTTATTTTTTCGTTATCTATTTCACCGGACATAAACAGCCCGTTAAACGTGAATGAAGTAAGCGGTTCCGTTCTGACTCTCCCGTCAGTATTAATCAGCACAATAAAGCCAATATTATTTTTCACTAACCGCCCGCCGATACGCCAGTCAGCTGAAACCACAGGGCGCGGAGGCGGTGGCGGCGTGGGTGGCACCTGCGAAACCCCGCCCGCAGCCGCTGTTGTCTGGGTGACAGCAGCATCAGCCGTTTCTGATGGTGAAGATGCCAGCGAAAAGAATTTAATGGTGTAATAAACACCAAAGCATATAAAGGCCAGCGGTAATAAAATATAGAGAAAAACAAATTTAGGTTGTAATACGGATTCCCGCTTATCAACCGTTTGTTCATTACCGTTCACGCCATCATAGGATTTATAAAGCGGGAATATCTCCTTTTTATAACTGCACTGATAGGACTGAATACGGCTTGATTTTGTCAGCCTGACCCCTTCAAACACATCAACCCGATAACGCTTTGATAACCCCAGCGCCGTGAGTTTTGTCATTCTGAACGTCTTGGATGTACGGTCCTTAATAAAACGAGCCACCGTCGCCAGTGACTGATTCATAAAAACAAAGTCACAGGAAATCCCCGTTTCAGCGTCAGTAAAATGACGATGCTCTGCAAAAAACGAACGATGTTCATTACAGATAGCCGAATCTTTATCCCATAAACGGTGTATTTCATCGGCGATAATTAAATCACCTGGCTTACAGAACGTGTCAGCCACAGCTAAACCATCACGGCCTTTATACGGGAAAAATCCCGCTTTTTCATGGCATCATCATCAACAACAATCAGTATCCCAAGCGCGTCACGGTCAGCCCTGAGTACATCCACGCAATAATCATACACAACGTCAGGCACGACACCGATAATGTTCGTAATGACCCGCCGCCCCGACAGAACGGCAGGCAACAGCACGTTAGCGACACACTCATACGACTTGCCGGAACCCGGTATGCCGATATAACCAGAAATTGCCATAACGCCCCCTTAATGCCCGACAACGGGTATCATCCCAATAATGAAGCGTGTCACCAGGGCGGAAAACACCACGGATAAGCCAAACGGTAATTGTGAGAGGTTGATAAAATACCAGGCAGTATCCGGTAACTGGTCAAAGAGTGAAATCAGGTTTGTGGACTCCGGCAGCAGCTTACTCACCACGCCCATAATTTCAGATATCAGGAAGGTTAACGCTCCAAAGATAATGGCCTTCATGGTGGCCTGTTTTAACACCCAGCCCAGCAGATAATTAATTGCAGAAACAAGAATACGGTACATAAAACACTCCTTATCGGACCAGAATAATGAGGCCCAGCATGGTCCAGCAAATAACAAAGAACAGGGCAATTAACTTTTTATTGTTCTCAGCCAGGATACAGAATGAATCCATCGAATAACTTTTATCGTAAAACGGGATATTAATTACCGGACACTGGACGGCATGAGTCGTTAACTCAAATTTCTGTAAAAACGGCATCACTGACGTAATCGGGGAAAGAATTTTATCGATAGTCCCGCCATCATCAAGGTCCGGCGACTGGATGCCAGGATCAGGACCAAAATCCACTTTGACCGATTCCTGTTTAGAGGCCATTTCATGACTGATATAGGCGTTCTGCGTGTCATCCCACTGCATTAAATGAATGGCATCCCCTTTACAGGCGTGAATAAATCCGCTGCGGTCGGGTTCAGGGAACGCTCATTCATCACCTGTGAAACCACCGCAGACGTGACAGACAAAGACGATGTGTAAGGTACGCCGCTGTAACCCTCATCCGCCGCCGCAGCCGCCCATGCGTTATTGAGCAGTAATGAAAACGCAGAGGCCAGCAGAGCAGTACGCCGCATTGACGCAGAGTAAGACATTAATAACGTGGCGTCCCCCTCAAAGGGAGAGCGGACAACATGACGCACCTCAGCAGGAAAATATAAAGGGGCATTAATACTGACAGTCTGCTTTCCCGATAAGGGGAAAATCCAAAAGACCTTTCGTCAGTCAGGGACGAACCGGAAACAGTACAGACACTCTTTCCGGTATAACCCGCCTCAAACTCATAAGAACTGTTCAGATAAACAGACTCACCATTAACACTGTAATCACTGTATCTTCCTTTCGGCGTCAGGGTTTTAGTGTTATCCAGCGTCAGCGTACACCCCGAATATTTCGGCGTCCCGTCACTGTCATAGGTATTCATCATAATGTTTTCATACTCAGCATGGCGCTGATAAATAATCTTATACGCCGCATCAGCATACAGGCCGGAATAAAAATCAACCACGCCCTGTGCCGTATCGGCAACGATATACCCGTTTTTATAACGGAGGGAATAAACATCCGCGCCCGCACTTTCTGCTATGCGGGCCACGCCCTTACTTTCAAACGTGTCAGAAACGATTTTCATACTGAATAACGGTAAAGGATTAAGCGATGACGCCTCCCCGTATTCACCCTCATAATACGTTCCGTCAGGCAGCGAGGAAACCCATGTTACTGACGCCGGATATTTTGAATACTCAGAGCTTAAATCATCCGCATTAAACATATTTATATTCACCACCCTGGCATTCAGGAATAAGTTTGCATATGACACCCCGTTCAGGCGGGAATATCGGGAGGGATTCAGGTTCAGGGATAACTTTTCGGACGCCCGTTTTATCGTTTGGGCATACGCATCAGGCGCGAGCACAGTGTCCTCTTTACCCTGGTAATATTTCACAGCCTGGGTAAGGGAAACGGAAAATGACACTGACAATAATTCATCTATCACGCCGGACGAATCCAGTATATTTCCATTCAGTAATGGCTCTGCTGTCGCCGAAAACGTCAGGCACAGCGGGATAACCGCATACAGTCTGTTCACTTTAACCCCCAAAAGATAAAGGCCAGGACAACACCCGCGCCCTGAACATTTTCATTTGCTGGCAGCATTTTATTTACCGTCCGTGTGTCAGGCCGGAAAGAACAGGCCAGAACTGACCTTAAACGCGTAAGTGCCACTCTCACCCTCAGTACACTTACGCTTCCTCGTTCACTAACTCGCGTCGCTCGGGACGTGAACTGCGGCGAGCGTTGCATTCTCACGCGTAATTTAATGTTGCGTAATTGCCTTAAAAAAGGAGGCCAGACAGCACCGGAGCCGGAAAGAAAAAACCGCCTGGCAAGGAAATGATTTTTACCCCGTGTTTTATCCCTGCCTGAAAGAAAAAGAAAAAACAAACGGCATGAATGTCCTGTCCACTTTTACCCCCTTCGCCTGACGACAATAAAAAGCGCCAGCATCGACCATCCTGTCATGAAAAATAAGGATATGAGCGGCGCGATGTTATTCATTATTTTGCAGTGATTTTCCAGAATAAAACGTTTACCCAGGTATTCAATATTAACCTCAAAAACCGGACACTGTGCCGCGCGTGAGCGCAGGCTTATATCATGCATAAACGGGAGGATATTTGTTATCGGTGCAAGAATAACATCCATCGGCAGCGGCGCAGGTAAAACGGGGGCTGTATATTGGGGTCAGTCCCGAAATCCAGTTCGGGCACCTGCTCAATATACGTGTTAGACACATACTGATTAAGCGTAATATTGTAGACAGGCATATCCCAGTAACCCGTTTTACTCACAGGCTCCAGCAGGTCAGCCACGGATAAATTAAGATTTCTGGCGGTCATCACCTCAGCAACCGTTGCCGATGAAATCGCCACTGACGGGCTGTAAGGGAGTCCGGCATAGCCTGGACGTAAAGACGCCGCCGCCCATGCAGTGTTAAGCATTGAGGCCACCTGAGCCGCCGTTAAAGGGGCGCGCGCCAGTTCTGCCATGACCTGGGGTTGTGTATGCAGCGGTGACGTCACCACCGCCCCCATGCCTGTCGTGTTCTCCTTTACCGCAAGCGACGATGAAGGGGAAACGTCCTGCGACGTAAAAAAATAGCCAGGTGATTCCTGTTTATTATTTTTTATTACTGACGACTGTAAAATATATTCATTATTTTTATCACGATAATAAGTATCAACCCTGTATTTATTATTAAAAATAAGTGGCGGAATGGAAACAGAAAGAGATGAAACATAAGGCAGGGACACAATCGAACCGTTAATATTATACTGACCTCTCGCGTCAGAATGAGTAACAGACTTAAACAAATCAGGAAAATAAAAATCATCGACGTGCAAGGGAGTGTAGATTTCCTTTATATTACTGGCGGGATAACGTTCACCACCCGTAACGCAATGTGCACACACGCGAAGAAAATACGCATAATCACTGACCGCCCGCGCATGGACCTGATTAATGGTTTCCGCACGTCCCGCGATGTATAAATCAAGTAAGTTGTCAGCCGTGTTTGCCGTGGCATAGCCGTATTTATTGGGATTAAAGCTGTTATCAAAACCCGATGAAGAAATATTATAAACTCCGGTGGGAGCCGGAGACATTACCGCATCAGTGGATACGGTCGGATAGTAAGCCGGACTCAACGGCGGTATTAAGACAGGAACAGGATTTACCCTGGACGGCGCACCATAGAGAGCCTCAGCACCTGAAATTTTCGGGGATAATGCAGCCAGTTCTGCCGGAGATGTAACATTCACAATTTTCCCCTGATACGTTTCCACATTAAACGCCGAAGGATTTATAACCCCCATCGCCACAGCCGTGGCACCCACCGCAGGAATACGCCCCTCAGCACGCAGGTTATTACCCACAGTTTCCGCAAAAGTTACCCTGTCTAATTCGTTATTCATTCCGCGAATAGTCTCACCCAGAACAACCGTGGTGATAACGCCCGTTGCAACCGACGCCGCAGTAGAGACCGCCATGACCTCGACAACAGAAGATGTGGCAAGCGGAACGGCAGCAAGAAGGAAAGGTAAAATGGCATGAGAAGGCCGTGGAAAGGAAAACGTCAGCAGAAAGATAATAAGAAAATAAACCGCTACCCTTTCAGGCCAATAATAACGACGTAAGCGCATAACAGCCCCCACAGAAAAAAAGCACGTGCCAGATATCACCCATAAATAAAAGGGGAAAGGTTGCCCCTTCCCCGCTCCTGTTAATAATTAAGCCGCTTTGAGGAAACTAATCAGTTTTTTAACACCATTGACAACAACATACAGCCCCGCAACCACGCCACCCACAGCCATAATTGCAGCAATGACCGAAGCATAATCAACGGATCCTGAAATAGGCGTAAAATCAACCGTGGTTCCCGCCGCAAAAGCCTGAGCCGACAGGATGGAAAACAAAATCGCAACAAAATATTTAGACATAATAAAATCCTCTTTGACTTAAATTAAAAGAAACAGAAAGAACAATAACACTTACAGTTTACCCCTCCTTGATTAATTTAATAATAACCCCCGCACAATGGGAGACAAGCCATAACGACATGACCGTGGAAAAGGAAAGAATAAAATAAGGCGCTGAGTCAGCATAATCAGGCGCTGACAATGACAGACTGACAGGAATACTTGCCACATCAACAGATACGGTCTGGCAGACTTTATCAGCCACATTACAAATTGTTCCCGTCAGTTCATTAGCCATAATTTACTTCCCTTTGACAAACATCACCCTGAAATCATCGACAGAAATCTCTACTGCTTTAATATTTCTGTATATCGAATGTTTAGTAATACAAACTTTATTATGAATAGAATATGGTGATAAAAATACAAAACCAGCGTCAATATTAATCCTTGCATAGAAAGAATAAACAAAAACCTGATATCCATTACTGGATGCATAAGCAATTAACTGGCGAAATAAATCATTTTCATGATTCATAGTCAACCCCAACGCAATAAACATGATTACCACAACGGGGACAAATGCGCTGACCTGAAAACTCAATATTACAGGCAACGCAGCGATACTTAACCGGACGCGAATAACCCGTATTATCCGTCAGATGGCTAACAGCCAGCTCTATGGCAGACGTCAGGCCAATGGCGAAAACCGGAGCCGGACGGCAGGCAGAACGGCGCAGTTCAGACCGCTGCTGATGCCCTGCCAGTTCAGCGACAGACTTTTTATAATATTTACGGATAAACGGCGAATCCGGATCAAACGAATTAATATCGCAGAAGCGCGCATAATCCAGCGGGTCAGAAATACCGGGATATGACTTAATCATCACAATTACCCCACGTCAGAAGAGGCCCCGAAGGGCCGAACAAATCAGGATTTAACAGACTGCTTTTCAATAGCAGAGGGTTTGGCATCAAGCGGAACACGGCTGAAATTACCATAGCCAGCAAGTTCAAAACCGCCAAGAACACTTTTACCATCACCACGACCACGGGCAGAACGTTTAAATCGGGGGATGATATAAATAAAATCATAGCCCTTAGAGCGTGCCAGCTTATATTCACTTTGAAGATAAAGTGTCAGTTTGCCGCAATCATCCTCCGGAACCTCTTCAGCAATAAAGCCATAACCTGTGGAACGGTCATTGCTTTCATAATCTGTAAGCGTATTCACACGACACATTAAACGAGATTCACCCGTTTTTTTGTCAGTCCAGGGAATAACATCAGCACCAATACAAATAATAGCATCAGAAAAATCAGACATATCAATCACCTTTAATTTAATTACATAAAATTCAGACTGACCAGAACAATAAGTAAGCCACTTACACTAAGCCTTTATCAGAACGGTATCGGGCTGCTTTTTAAAAACTGGTCACGGACTATATATTCATAACTTTCATTTATCGGCATTCTTATACTGTCATCGTCAATATGCTCACCTCTTATTACGGTTTTGATAAATACGTCCACGTTGCCGCCCAGAACATGCAGAACGGCAGCGAGCTTTTTGAACACTGAGTACGAAGCCATTTCACCTCTGAATCAAAGGAACTCAAAGCCTTACGTGTGTCAGACAGCGACGGACGGAACGGATTTATTTTGCGGGGTTCAGCCGGATTAAGCTGGGCTGCATAATCACAAAGCCCCGTAAAATACCCCCGAATATCAAGCAGAATATCAACAGAAACATCTTTTAATTCAGCCTCAGAACGATTCCAGATTAAATCAAGACCAAGTTCCAGAGCCTTATTATAAATTCGCCAGTAAAGCAATGATTTACGACTACCTATCTTTAGTGATTCTTCATCACCTATTGTGTATTTATAGCCTTTTTTACTGTCTATACGGCGACCCCTTCCACGATAGAACGCATCATTTTTAAAGTCACTGTAAGCATGTTCTACCGTGAATACACCATCGAAATCATCCACACATAAATCAAGACGAGCCAGCTTCACCACACCAATATGAGTAAACCATTTATGAAGGTGTTCAGGTGATGTACCAGAAAATACATGCTGACACCCCTTCCCGTTAATCTGTATAAATACAGTCCCTTCATTGCCACCAACATAAAGACATCCTAATTCCTGGCGATTAGTGTCGTTATAGGCATATAACGGCGCATGATCCTTATAATTATAAAGGCCATATCCACGAAATACACCGAGATGTAAACCGAACTCAGCAGCCAGCCAGCGCCTAATCATTTCAATCCGGGCATCCAAAACCATACGATTATAGTTTTGAAGTTGGGCATCAAGAGCCTTGCGAGCCTGACGAAAATCACCGCCAAAATCTTCATTAGGGAATGTATAACCATCTACAAACTCGTCAAATGATTCTTCAATGTCACGGTTACTCAGAGGGCACCACATACGGGTTTTCGGATCTATAACGTCAGTAAAAAAGTATCACGCGCCAGAACATGACTACGGTAGGACGGGAGAATACCGAACTTGCGCCATTCTGCCTGATCAGGAAAGGTCACAAAATCTTTTACCGCCGAGGAATGCAGGACAAACGCCAGCCAGTCGATATTGACGGGACGATCATCAGAACGATCCACAGCTACCGCACTGATGTTGAGATCCTTTTCATTCTTCATAGCCACCCTCAAAACATGAAACATGCAACATGAAACATTTGCGGCAAACATACACAAATAATATGTAACATGTCAACCAGTAGCAGACGGGGAAGCGAATTGACCGTTAGACTAAGCGCTAAAACGAAACGTCAGGAGTTTACTTATGAGTGAATCAATAAAGGCAACGGTTAGACTTAAAAAACAAGAAGCTATAGAGCTTAAAGACAAAGCCTATGCATTAACCAGAAAGGCAATAATGAGCGGAAAGCACATTGTGCATACAGAATCAGATATAGTTCACTTTGCAATAGAAAACACATTAAAAAACATAGATATAAATGAAGATGGGCAACTGGTATTAAAACCAGATAACAAAAAACGCATAATGTGAAGTGCATCACAATACGTTTGAGTAGTAACGATGAATGACCCGCCTCATGCACACAGCTAAATCCAGTCGTTTTATCCCCCTGAAAACCTGACCAAAAACGAGCAATTGCGGACGGATCCGCATTGTTCCGTTGAATTAACCCCCGTATTACATAGCGGGGTTTTCATCGCGCCGTCATTATCGGGTTATCCAGGAGAGCAAGCGGCAGCGTCCCCTCCTCATACTTGCGGGGGAGCGCTGCGCGCTCGCCTCCTTTTCTGTCATTCCGGCAGCGATGACAAAACCCGCTTTGCAGAGAGGGGCGCGAACTGCCGTACATGGCCAGCATCATTGAACGGGAAATACAGCACCAGTGTGCCACCGAGCCGAACAGCAAAACCCCGCGCAATACTGCGCGGTGGGTATCGCTGGCGCTCCCATGCCCTGACGGGCATCAGCAGGTGGAAGATCTAAATGGATCGAGGGGACATTTGAATTTAGCGGTGAAGCGGACATTTCAAAACAGCCAGCCGAGGTGCGCACAATGCAGCCTATGCTAAATCGGCGCGGGCGCCTTAGCCGACGCGGTCGCTCGGCTGCGCAGATTCAACATAAGCTGCATCCACATTATGCGCACCACGGCTTATGTATGCCTGATATGGGAAAAATGAGCGCCAGTTATCCTGGTCAACAAATCCACCCCAACGTGAATGAAATCAGGTTCCGGCGCTCATTTTTGTTCAGAATTTATGAATGCTAAAAACTGCAATCCAACTTTACTAACTGCATGAAATTAAAGAAATCATATCACACCGGCTTTTGAGCTGCAGCGCGACCGGCCACGGAATTTTAAACTCCGGATGCACAAACTTTTTGATGTTCCGTTACGTGAAATTTCACGTAACCACGCCGCTGTATTACGTCATTTTTTCACGTAACCGCACAGACCAACAGCGACGAACGCCACGCACTGGAGACTGCTATGGTAAAAGCGATAACAAATCAATGATACTGAGGATCGGTCATCAAATACCGGCTTTTTATAGATGCACAAATAAACCGGAAAAAACACACCGACCAAAAAGCCCGTCCCAAACCAGCCAGGCAAAAGAAACCGCATGATCCGTTTATGCATACACCTTCCTGTCACATCGTGCTGTTTTGTGTGCAGGAGCTGCCCGCCTTCAGCGTTCACTCCCGCACTCATTATATGCACAATACAACAGCAAAAAAATCACTCTTCACGGATATCGAGAAAATCATGGTAATCCGGCGTGCCAACATAAAGCACCTCATAATCATCACCGCGCCATCGATCACACTCATCGCTGTAATCACCACGATAAAGCCATGAACCATCAGGCCAGACAAAAATATCATTGTAATCCATGCCCTCCCCTTAAACCTTTTTAGCCTGGATGACGATTAATAAATCAGTACTTTGTTTCTGGTCTGATTTCGTAGACCATGATTTAGGTAAGAACGAAAGCCCTGTGTTTTGCTCGCCATCTTTATTCTCAGCAAGACCCGATAAAACGATAATATCCCCGTCCTTCATATTTACATTGGTGACAATCTGCCTTGTCGTGAACGTCGGCGAGTTATTAACGCCCGTAGTCGTTTCGGCATAGTCGCTTAATTGCTGGTCTATTTTCATCGATACCAGATCGCGCGTTATTAATGGCCTGACTTTGAAATCAACACCCGTATTACGGTAGACAATTGACTGTACAGGCGTACCGTTCTCATACGTCAGAGATCCGACCGTGGGCACACTGGCACCAACAGAAAATGATGACTCCTGACCTGACACCACCCGCAGCCGTGGCGAACTGACCAGCGAAAACCGGTTATCTGTACGGAACAACTCATATAACGCATCAAATGACGGGCCATTAAACTGAATAAAATTACCGTAACCCTGTTTTGACCCTATTCCGATACTGAAGCGGTCATTGAGTAATTTAGACGCCAGCACAAGGCCGGAACCGTTTTTTTCATTGGTC
This sequence comes from Citrobacter meridianamericanus, assembly GCF_041320245.1. NCBI lineage: Bacteria > Pseudomonadati > Pseudomonadota > Gammaproteobacteria > Enterobacterales > Enterobacteriaceae > Citrobacter > Citrobacter meridianamericanus. The sequence continues at coordinate 2,759,636 of NZ_CP101036.1, forward strand.
TGTACTTCAAATACAAACGCCGATACAAGCACCTGCTCAGCTCTGACGTCTATTTCATCCAGAAGTTTTTCTATCTGCTCTATATTTCGCTTAGTACCACGATAAACAAACGTATCGCCGGATGTACTCATGAATGGTTGTTCAGCGCTGGAAATCTGTACCCCGTCAGCACCTGCATTAGCCACGCTCTGGGTGAATGACGTCCCCAGCGCCTGGGCCAGATAAGGCACATCACGATAGCGCGGCGTATAGGTATAGGTGTAAAAACGTGGTGGAGAAATAACAGGTTTATAGGTGTAGAGATAATCAATACCCTTTTTCTGAACCACTTTAACATTCATGTTTTCCAGATAACGAAGAATAAACTCCCGTTCATCATTATCAGGATGAATATGCAAAGTTAACATCCTCGCATCCTGCGTCAGTTCTGGCGACAGCATAAAGGGACGTTTCAAAATCTGATTCCATAAAACGGAAACAGCCTCAGGGAATTTCATTGTATTAACTTCAAAATCAGTACCCGCTGCGGATACCTGACAGCACAAACAAAATAAAGAAAAAGGAAGAAGTCGCATATTATTTACCCTGCTGGAAAATAGATGAAGTAGCATTGCTGACACCGGAATTAAGTTGTTCAGCCATATCAGGCTGATTAACTGAATTACCGGAAGAACCGGAAGAACCGGAATAAAACGTAACAAGCTCATTACCTATAACAAGTTGCGTAAAACGCCCCTTATATTGCTGGTCAGATTCATGATAACGAATATTGCCCGCATTATCTGTCAGTATGAAATAACGTTCAGTATCAGAAGAGACCAGATAACCGGACAACCGCCACTTTGACGAAAGAACGGGTAAAGCCGGTGTGGCAGGAACAACACCCGCAGCGGGAACAGCCGTGGAAGATGACGACAGAGATTCAGAAGAATGAGAACTTTTATTATCAGAGCCAAAATAAGACGACCAAATCAGATAACAAAGATAACCTAAAACAAGTAAAACAGAAAACTTTATAATCAGTGAAAAACACCCTTTCTCCTTAACTGGCTTTTCCGATGGTTTCGAATCAGAAATAACCTCAGTTTGTTTAACCGGAGTTATATTGCCTGACATAATCACCCCAGGAATAAGAGAATAAGACGAACGCATATCAATAAAATCATTGCCAACAAGCTCACCTCCGTCAGTAAATTTATAATCCGTGTCATAGCATGGATAAAAATGTTTAGCGCGAAATGTCAGAGAGTTAAAAGGTTTATCATGTTGCCCCTTCTTTTTATAGTAAAAACGGGCCTGTACAAGATGAGGCAGAATTGATTTTTTAGATTTATTAATGCCATAATCTTTCGGTCTGGTCATTTCCATAAAAGAAGAAATAAACGGTATGCGGATATGATCAAGACGATTAAGAATAACAAGATTCTCTATCAGTGCTTCCCTGACCTGAGAATCAAGCATATCAGGGTGTTGTACCAGCAAATAAACATCCCAATGATGTTTACGGGCATGAATCAACCATTCAAGAATTTTCTTTCTGTCAGAGTCCCGATAATCGCGGGAATTAAGAAAACTTGCACATTCATCCAAAATAAGAACACCAAATTTATCTTTATAGGCGTCAGGTGAACCCATACCCAATGCATTAAGGTCTGATGAACGAACATTACAAGGTAAAACGGTGATTGATTTAGACGAACGAGAGCCAAGATGTTCAGTATAAAAAGGATAGTTAGCCGCACATTTAACCTCACTATCACCGTCATTATAATATAATGACATAATATAAGCGCCAAATATGCCCTTTCCTGCTCCTAATTCCCCCTGCGTGACATAAATAGCCATATAACACCTATTTTTTAAAGAACGGTAAAGAGAATGGAGAAGTGGTAATTCTTAACAGTTCCCTTGAATAAATCACAAGAAAATGAACACCTAAAACAGCAGCCTGAGCAGAAACAATTATACTTATATATTGAGTCAGGTTAACAGGTAAAAGACTCATAAAACAAAGCCAGATATCACCAGAGAAAGAACCCGTATTCAGCAAATCATAAAGATATCCGTTAGCCATATCCAGAAGAGATTTAACAGCCACACCAACAACACTGACAAATACGGTTAAGAATAAAATATGACCAGATGTAAGATTGAATAAAGAATAAAAAACAATCCCGCACCAACTGAAATAAGCCGTGTAAATTGTGAAATCACCCAGGCTAAGGAAGTACGAAATAAAAATGAAAGAACGTTAACAAGCGCAACATACCACATTATTTAACCCTCTGTAATCCACGAACGACAATGAAATATACAGCAACCGCTGTCATGATTTTAAAAATCCATGTAATAAAGCCTCTTAAATTTTTGTCATACCATATACAAAAATCATTAAGTACAATCGTTTTTTTAGTGTTTTGTTATCAACAAGGCCGAGAGTAATATCAAATGATAATGGGCGACATACCCCCGTTATGCCAACAAGGGTATTATTAATATCATCTATATTTAATGACATATCAGGGATTTGATTTTTTAACGCATCTAATGATGATTTAAAAGAAGGAACGGAAGAATTAAAACTTTCCTCTATATTATCGAGATACCCATTTGTTGTATTAGTGAGGTCTGAAAAATCAAGATTTGAATCATCAAATTCAGGTGTTTTATCATTAAAAACCAGGCTGTCTTTAAAGGAACGATGAAAGGCTTTAACCTCGGCAAGTAAGTCGCCGTCGCCATCAGTATTCCCGCCACCGGAGCCGTTACCGCCAGAACCATTCCCACCACCTGAGCCGTCGCCACCGCCGCCGCCTCCGGAGCCGTCGCCGCCGCCGTTGCCGCCGCCAGAACCGCCGCCGGAACCACCACCGGAACCACCACCGGAACCACCGCCAGAACCGCCACCGGAACCACCGCCAGAGCCACCACCGGAACCACCACCGGAACCACCGCCAGAACCGCCACCGGAACCACCGCCAGAGCCACCGCCAGAGCCACCGCCGTCGCCAGAATCGCCACCGTTGTCGGAATCACCGCCATCAGGTTCTTCAGGTTCCACCTCAGATTTAAGAACAATTTGTGTGCTGTATCCGTAAACAGCAGGGTCTACAGATTTAAGTGCAAATAAAGGATTTAAACGACATGAATTTAAGTACTTATCATAATTTTTGAGGACATCACCAGGAGCTGCACCGGGAACAGAGCAGATATAAAACTTTCCGATCTCTGGGTTCGAAAGCTCAAAGGGTGACATTGTTTTTTTAATTTCCACGTAGTGAAACAGGCTAAGTAAATCGTTTCTGCTATAAGAGGAATAATTAGAAAGATAATCAGGCAAAGAACGCTGGAAATTATCTCCATTAACATCAGGGTATGGCGCTAAAGGAATAGTTGAATTAAAAGCATCAAAAGATACAGGTGTAACAGCATCACGCACAACCCCTTTAATATAAGGCTGGAAGTTTTTAGAAAGCTTTACTTTTTGAATAAATGGGAAGTAATTATTTTTCTCAGTTGAGCCAATTGATTTAGCGTTTATAGAATAAAAACAATGGTTACTTGCTGAATATGTATAATCAGAAGTTTGCCCATTGCGTTTAACGTTATCTAAAACAAATTGCTCATCTTTGAGGATGTTATAAGAAGAACAAAAATTTGTTTGTGGGTTGAAACTTTCAGCATCATCAGATGGCAAATTACGATGCCATATGCCCGTTGCACGCTTTGTTTCTTCATCAATAACACAATTAAAACAAATATACTCTTTGCCGAAAAAAGTAGTCTTATAAAACCCATCCGGCCTTTTGACAGCTAAATCCATCCCTCCTTCATATATAACAGGGTGTGTATCAGGATTAACTTCAGTATCGGCAGCATGCCCAGAAAGGGAAAATAAAGAGAGGATAAGAAAAAGGATTTTCATAATGTGAATCTCAATAAAAACGCCCCCTGTAAAGAGGGCGTGAGTATATTAATTTTATGAAGCAGCCTTAGCAAAGAAAGACTTAATAACACCCATGCCAACGCTGACAACGAGTTTAAACGTCAGGATACCGAACGCCGCAGTAACAACCGCCCCCATTGTGACAAGGATAGGATTAGAAATAGCTTCCAGCATAGCCGTTGTAATGAAAGTTGACGGATCCGGAGCCGTACTCGCTGCAAGTGCAGAGCCAGAGGTGCCAGCCATTACAGCAGCAGCCAAAGCTTTTAATTTAAAACCAGTAGTAATATTCATGAAATACCTCTTTAACGGGAAGAAGAAATAAACGTTCGCTTAATAAAAGCGAGAAGAAAACCAGAGCCAAAACCAGATAATAAAGAAAAAAACCATAAAATAAAAAGATACTCTACAGGCTCTTTATCCTTAAGAAACGGATCTATTAAGTCATATAAATACCCCATTTAATTAATCCCCCAACAAAAGCCCCGCGATAAACGACAGAATAAACAATATCAACGGGGCCAGCCCATACAACAATATTAAATAAAAATCACCAGAAGCCATTATGATTTATCATCTACGAAAAAATAGATGCATATTCGATTAATTCACGCGACGCTTTATTTTCAAGATTCATAATCAGCCCCTACGCAAAAAACATGATTCCCGCATTCAGGACAAACACGCTGTCCTGCAAACTCACAGTTGCACAGAACGCAACGATGCTTAACCGGACGCGCATAACCTGTATTGCCCGTCAGATGGTTAACAGCAAGCTCTATAGCAGACGTCAGGCCAATAGCGACAACGGGAGTCGGACGGCAAGCAGAACAGCGCATTTCACGCCTTTCCTGACACCTCGCCAGTTCAGCGACAGAATTTTTATAGTATTTGCGGATAAACGGCGAATCCGGATCAAACGAATTAATATCGCAGAAGCGCGCATAATCCAGCGGGTCAGAAATACCGGGATATGACTTAATCATCACAATTACCCCACGTCAGAAGAGGCCCCGAAGGGCCGAACAAATCAGGATTTAACAGACTGCTTTTCAATAGCAGAGGGTTTGGCATCAAGCGGAACACGGCTGAAATTACCATAGCCAGCAAGTTCAAAACCGCCAAGAACACTTTTACCATCACCACGACCACGGGCAGAACGTTTAAATCGGGGGATGATATAAATAAAATCATAGCCCTTAGAGCGTGCCAGCTTATATTCACTTTGAAGATAAAGTGTCAGTTTGCCGCAATCATCCTCCGGAACCTCTTCAGCAATAAAGCCATAACCTGTGGAACGGTCATTGCTTTCATAATCTGTAAGCGTATTCACACGACACATTAAACGAGATTCACCCGTTTTTTTGTCAGTCCAGGGAATAACATCAGCACCAATACAAATAATAGCATCAGAAAAATCAGACATATCAATCACCTTTAATTTAATTACATAAAATTCAGACTGACCAGAACAATAAGTAAGCCACTTACACTAAGCCTTTATCAGAACGGTATCGGGCTGCTTTTTAAAAACTGGTCACGGACTATATATTCATAACTTTCATTTATCGGCATTCTTATACTGTCATCGTCAATATGCTCACCTCTTATTACGGTTTTGATAAATACGTCCACGTTGCCGCCCAGAACATGCAGAACGGCAGCGAGCTTTTTGAACACTGAGTACGAAGCCATTTCACCTCTGAATCAAAGGAACTCAGAGCCTTACGTGTGTCAGACAGCGACGGACGGAACGGATTTATTTTGCGGGGTTCAGCCGGATTAAGCTGGGCTGCATAATCACAAAGCCCCGTAAAATACCCCCGAATATCAAGCAGAATATCAACAGAAACATCTTTTAATTCAGCCTCAGAACGATTCCAGATTAAATCAAGACCAAGTTCCAGAGCCTTATTATAAATTCGCCAGTAAAGCAATGATTTACGACTACCTATCTTTAGTGATTCTTCATCACCTATTGTGTATTTATAGCCTTTTTTACTGTCTATACGGCGACCCCTTCCACGATAGAACGCATCATTTTTAAAGTCACTGTAAGCATGTTCTACCGTGAATACACCATCGAAATCATCCACACATAAATCAAGACGAGCCAGCTTCACCACACCAATATGAGTAAACCATTTATGAAGGTGTTCAGGTGATGTACCAGAAAATACATGCTGACACCCCTTCCCGTTAATCTGTATAAATACAGTCCCTTCATTGCCACCAACATAAAGACATCCTAATTCCTGGCGATTAGTGTCGTTATAGGCATATAACGGCGCATGATCCTTATAATTATAAAGGCCATATCCACGAAATACACCGAGATGTAAACCGAACTCAGCAGCCAGCCAGCGCCTAATCATTTCAATCCGGGCATCAAGTACCATACGGTTATAGTTTTGAAGTTGGACATCAAGAGCCTTGCGAGCCTGACGAAAATCCCCGCCAAAATCTTCATTAGGGAATGTGTAACCATCTACAAACTCATCGAATGAATCTTCAATGTCACGGTTACTCAGAGGGCACCACATACGAGTTTTCGGATCTATAACGTCAGTAAAAAAGTATCACGCGCCAGAACATGACCACGGTAGGACGGGAGAATACCGAATTTGCGCCATTCGGCCTGCTCAGGAAAGGTCACAAAATCCTTCACCGCCGAGGAATGCATGACAAACGCCAGCCAGTCGATATTGACGGGACGATCATCACCACGATCCGACTCAGACAGGGCTACCGCACTACTGGTGTACCTTTCCAGCGGGGTAACGATGTTGTGATCCTTTCCTTCGATAACCATGCTTAACGACCCAATGTATTTACATCATGCACACATGGAATCATTTTATTTTTCGATTGTAAATACACATGCGCGGATACTGGATGTGAGGATATGGCATGCTTTAATGACCCAACAAAGGAGATAGATATGAAAAAACCAGTTAAAAGAGGCGATACAACTGTAAGAATCAATGAGGAGAGAAAACTAGAAATAAAAAGAAGAATCATAGAGATAGGAAGCAAAACTGGAGAGGTTATAAAAGCAACAGATATAACAAACCATCTAATTGATCACTACATGGATGACGCCGTAAAAGACATCGTCAGCAATATCCAGATGGAGAAGAAAAAACGCGTAATGTGAAGTGCATCACAATTGAATTAAGCAACAACGATGAATGACCCGCCTCTTACACACAGCTAAATCTAACCTCCCTATCGCCCTGAATACCTGACCAGAAAACGAGCAATTGCGGACGGATCCGCATTGTTCCGTTGAATTAACCCCCGTATTACATAGCGGGGTTTTTTCCCGCCGCGTGGCGCTGGCGAACAAAAAGCCAATGCGCCATCGCCCACCCACGGCGCGTAAGTGCCCTTCTTAACCCCGCATCTTTTACGCTTCCTCGACCGTTCGCTCACTCCGTTCGGTCGCTTGTCTGCGGCGAGCGTTGCCTTCTCTCTCCTCATGGATGTAACTACCTACCGAACTAGAATATCAGAGAATGGATCGAGAGAGGATCAAGAGGACATTTGAATCTGGCAGTGAAACAGGCATTTCAAAACAAACAGCCGAGGTGCGCACAATTGCAGATTATGCTAAATCGCCGCGGGCGCCTTAGCCGAGCACAGTCGCACGGCTGCGGCGATTCAACATAAGCTGCATCCACATTATGCGCACCACGGCTTATGTATGCCTGATATGGGAAAAATGAGCGCCAGTTATCCTGGTCAACAAATCCACCCCAACGTGAATGAAATCAGGTTCCGGCGCTCATTTTTGTTCAGAATTTATGAATGCTAAAAACTGCAATCCAACTTTACTAACTGCATGAAATTAAAGAAATCATATCACACCGGCTTTTGAGCTGCAGCGCGACCGGCCACGGAATTTTAAACTCCGGATGCACAAACTTTTTGATGTTCCGTTACGTGAAATTTCACGTAACCACGCCGCTGTATTACGTCATTTTTTCACGTAACCGCACAGACCAACAGCGACGAACGCCACGCACTGGAGACTGCTATGGTAAAAGCGATAACAAATCAATGATACTGAGGATCGGTCATCAAATACCGGCTTTTTATAGATGCACAAATAAACCGGAAAAAACACACCGACCAAAAAGCCCGTCCCAAACCAGCCAGGCAAAAGAAACCGCATGATCCGTTTATGCATACACCTTCCTGTCACATCGTGCTGTTTTGTGTGCAGGAGCTGCCCGCCTTCAGCGTTCACTCCCGCACTCATTATATGCACAATACAACAGCAAAAAAATCACTCTTCACGGATATCGAGAAAATCATGGTAATCCGGCGTGCCAACATAAAGCACCTCATAATCATCACCGCGCCATCGATCACACTCATCGCTGTAATCACCACGATAAAGCCATGAACCATCAGGCCAGACAAAAATATCATTGTAATCCATGCCCTCCCCTTAAACCTTTTTAGCCTGGATGACGATTAATAAATCAGTACTTTGTTTCTGGTCTGATTTCGTAGACCATGATTTAGGTAAGAACGAAAGCCCTGTGTTTTGCTCGCCATCTTTATTCTCAGCAAGACCCGATAAAACGATAATATCCCCGTCCTTCATATTTACATTGGTGACAATCTGCCTTGTCGTGAACGTCGGCGAGTTATTAACGCCCGTAGTCGTTTCGGCATAGTCGCTTAATTGCTGGTCTATTTTCATCGATACCAGATCGCGCGTTATTAATGGCCTGACTTTGAAATCAACACCCGTATTACGGTAGACAATTGACTGTACAGGCGTACCGTTCTCATACGTCAGAGATCCGACCGTGGGCACACTGGCACCAACAGAAAATGATGACTCCTGACCTGACACCACCCGCAGCCGTGGCGAACTGACCAGCGAAAACCGGTTATCTGTACGGAACAACTCATATAACGCATCAAATGACGGGCCATTAAACTGAATAAAATTACCGTAACCCTGTTTTGACCCTATTCCGATACTGAAGCGGTCATTGAGTAATTTAGACGCCAGCACAAGGCCGGAACCGTTTTTTTCATTGGTCTGTACTTCAAATACAAACGCCGATACAAGCACCTGCTCAGCTCTGACGTCTATTTCATCCAGAAGTTTTTCTATCTGCTCTATATTTCGCTTAGTACCACGATAAACAAACGTATCGCCGGATGTACTCATGAATGGTTGTTCAGCGCTGGAAATCTGTACCCCGTCAGCACCTGCATTAGCCACGCTCTGGGTGAATGACGTCCCCAGCGCCTGGGCCAGATAAGGCACATCACGATAGCGCGGCGTATAGGTATAGGTGTAAAAACGTGGTGGAGAAATAACAGGTTTATAGGTGTAGAGATAATCAATACCCTTTTTCTGAACCACTTTAACATTCATGTTTTCCAGATAACGAAGAATAAACTCCCGTTCATCATTATCAGGATGAATATGCAAAGTTAACATCCTCGCATCCTGCGTCAGTTCTGGCGACAGCATAAAGGGACGTTTCAAAATCTGATTCCATAAAACGGAAACAGCCTCAGGGAATTTCATTGTATTAACTTCAAAATCAGTACCCGCTGCGGATACCTGACAGCACAAACAAAATAAAGAAAAAGGAAGAAGTCGCATATTATTTACCCTGCTGGAAAATAGATGAAGTAGCATTGCTGACACCGGAATTAAGTTGTTCAGCCATATCAGGCTGATTAACTGAATTACCGGAAGAACCGGAAGAACCGGAATAAAACGTAACAAGCTCATTACCTATAACAAGTTGCGTAAAACGCCCCTTATATTGCTGGTCAGATTCATGATAACGAATATTGCCCGCATTATCTGTCAGTATGAAATAACGTTCAGTATCAGAAGAGACCAGATAACCGGACAACCGCCACTTTGACGAAAGAACGGGTAAAGCCGGTGTGGCAGGAACAACACCCGCAGCGGGAACAGCCGTGGAAGATGACGACAGAGATTCAGAAGAATGAGAACTTTTATTATCAGAGCCAAAATAAGACGACCAAATCAGATAACAAAGATAACCTAAAACAAGTAAAACAGAAAACTTTATAATCAGTGAAAAACACCCTTTCTCCTTAACTGGCTTTTCCGATGGTTTCGAATCAGAAATAACCTCAGTTTGTTTAACCGGAGTTATATTGCCTGACATAATCACCCCAGGAATAAGAGAATAAGACGAACGCATATCAATAAAATCATTGCCAACAAGCTCACCTCCGTCAGTAAATTTATAATCCGTGTCATAGCATGGATAAAAATGTTTAGCGCGAAATGTCAGAGAGTTAAAAGGTTTATCATGTTGCCCCTTCTTTTTATAGTAAAAACGGGCCTGTACAAGATGAGGCAGAATTGATTTTTTAGATTTATTAATGCCATAATCTTTCGGTCTGGTCATTTCCATAAAAGAAGAAATAAACGGTATGCGGATATGATCAAGACGATTAAGAATAACAAGATTCTCTATCAGTGCTTCCCTGACCTGAGAATCAAGCATATCAGGGTGTTGTACCAGCAAATAAACATCCCAATGATGTTTACGGGCATGAATCAACCATTCAAGAATTTTCTTTCTGTCAGAGTCCCGATAATCGCGGGAATTAAGAAAACTTGCACATTCATCCAAAATAAGAACACCAAATTTATCTTTATAGGCGTCAGGTGAACCCATACCCAATGCATTAAGGTCTGATGAACGAACATTACAAGGTAAAACGGTGATTGATTTAGACGAACGAGAGCCAAGATGTTCAGTATAAAAAGGATAGTTAGCCGCACATTTAACCTCACTATCACCGTCATTATAATATAATGACATAATATAAGCGCCAAATATGCCCTTTCCTGCTCCTAATTCCCCCTGCGTGACATAAATAGCCATATAACACCTATTTTTTAAAGAACGGTAAAGAGAATGGAGAAGTGGTAATTCTTAACAGTTCCCTTGAATAAATCACAAGAAAATGAACACCTAAAACAGCAGCCTGAGCAGAAACAATTATACTTATATATTGAGTCAGGTTAACAGGTAAAAGACTCATAAAACAAAGCCAGATATCACCAGAGAAAGAACCCGTATTCAGCAAATCATAAAGATATCCGTTAGCCATATCCAGAAGAGATTTAACAGCCACACCAACAACACTGACAAATACGGTTAAGAATAAAATATGACCAGATGTAAGATTGAATAAAGAATAAAAAAACAATCCCGCACCAACTGAAATAAGCCGTGTAAATTGTGAAATCACCCAGGCTAAGGAAGTACGAAATAAAAATGAAAGAACGTTAACAAGCGCAACATACCACATTATTTAACCCTCTGTAATCCACGAACGACAATGAAATATACAGCAACCGCTGTCATGATTTTAAAAATCCATGTAATAAAGCCTCTTAAATTTTTGTCATACCATATACAAAAATCATTAAGTACAATCGTTTTTTTTAGTGTTTTGTTATCAACAAGGCCGAGAGTAATATCAAATGATAATGGGCGACATACCCCCGTTATGCCAACAAGGGTATTATTAATATCATCTATATTTAATGACATATCAGGGATTTGATTTTTTAACGCATCTAATGATGATTTAAAAGAAGGAACGGAAGAATTAAAACTTTCCTCTATATTATCGAGATACCCATTTGTTGTATTAGTGAGGTCTGAAAAATCAAGATTTGAATCATCAAATTCAGGTGTTTTATCATTAAAAACCAGGCTGTCTTTAAAGGAACGATGAAAGGCTTTAACCTCGGCAAGTAAGTCGCCGTCGCCATCAGTATTCCCGCCACCGGAGCCGTTACCGCCAGAACCATTCCCACCACCTGAGCCGTCGCCACCGCCGCCGCCTCCGGAGCCGTCGCCGCCGCCGTTGCCGCCGCCAGAACCGCCGCCGGAACCACCACCGGAACCACCACCGGAACCACCGCCAGAACCGCCACCGGAACCACCGCCAGAGCCACCACCGGAACCACCACCGGAACCACCGCCAGAACCGCCACCGGAACCACCGCCAGAGCCACCGCCAGAGCCACCGCCGTCGCCAGAATCGCCACCGTTGTCGGAATCACCGCCATCAGGTTCTTCAGGTTCCACCTCAGATTTAAGAACAATTTGTGTGCTGTATCCGTAAACAGCAGGGTCTACAGATTTAAGTGCAAATAAAGGATTTAAACGACATGAATTTAAGTACTTATCATAATTTTTGAGGACATCACCAGGAGCTGCACCGGGAACAGAGCAGATATAAAACTTTCCGATCTCTGGGTTCGAAAGCTCAAAGGGTGACATTGTTTTTTAATTTCCACGTAGTGAAACAGGCTAAGTAAATCGTTTCTGCTATAAGAGGAATAATTAGAAAGATAATCAGGCAAAGAACGCTGGAAATTATCTCCATTAACATCAGGGTATGGCGCTAAAGGAATAGTTGAATTAAAAGCATCAAAAGATACAGGTGTAACAGCATCACGCACAACCCCTTTAATATAAGGCTGGAAGTTTTTAGAAAGCTTTACTTTTTGAATAAATGGGAAGTAATTATTTTTCTCAGTTGAGCCAATTGATTTAGCGTTTATAGAATAAAAACAATGGTTACTTGCTGAATATGTATAATCAGAAGTTTGCCCATTGCGTTTAACGTTATCTAAAACAAATTGCTCATCTTTGAGGATGTTATAAGAAGAACAAAAATTTGTTTGTGGGTTGAAACTTTCAGCATCATCAGATGGCAAATTACGATGCCATATGCCCGTTGCACGCTTTGTTTCTTCATCAATAACACAATTAAAACAAATATACTCTTTGCCGAAAAAAGTAGTCTTATAAAACCCATCCGGCCTTTTGACAGCTAAATCCATCCCTCCTTCATATATAACAGGGTGTGTATCAGGATTAACTTCAGTATCGGCAGCATGCCCAGAAAGGGAAAATAAAGAGAGGATAAGAAAAAGGATTTTCATAATGTGAATCTCAATAAAAACGCCCCCTGTAAAGAGGGCGTGAGTATATTAATTTTATGAAGCAGCCTTAGCAAAGAAAGACTTAATAACACCCATGCCAACGCTGACAACGAGTTTAAACGTCAGGATACCGAACGCCGCAGTAACAACCGCCCCCATTGTGACAAGGATAGGATTAGAAATAGCTTCCAGCATAGCCGTTGTAATGAAAGTTGACGGATCCGGAGCCGTACTCGCTGCAAGTGCAGAGCCAGAGGTGCCAGCCATTACAGCAGCAGCCAAAGCTTTTAATTTAAAACCAGTAGTAATATTCATGAAATACCTCTTTAACGGGAAGAAGAAATAAACGTTCGCTTAATAAAAGCGAGAAGAAAACCAGAGCCAAAACCAGATAATAAAGAAAAAAACCATAAAATAAAAAGATACTCTACAGGCTCTTTATCCTTAAGAAACGGATCTATTAAGTCATATAAATACCCCATTTAATTAATCCCCCAACAAAAGCCCCGCGATAAACGACAGAATAAACAATATCAACGGGGCCAGCCCATACAACAATATTAAATAAAAATCACCAGAAGCCATTATGATTTATCATCTACGAAAAAATAGATGCATATTCGATTAATTCACGCGACGCTTTATTTTCAAGATTCATAATCAGCCCCTACGCAAAAAACATGATTCCCGCATTCAGGACAAACACGCTGTCCTGCAAACTCACAGTTGCACAGAACGCAACGATGCTTAACCGGACGCGCATAACCTGTATTGCCCGTCAGATGGTTAACAGCAAGCTCTATAGCAGACGTCAGGCCAATAGCGACAACGGGAGTCGGACGGCAAGCAGAACAGCGCATTTCACGCCTTTCCTGACACCTCGCCAGTTCAGCGACAGAATTTTTATAGTATTTGCGGATAAACGGCGAATCCGGATCAAACGAATTAATATCGCAGAAGCGCGCATAATCCAGCGGGTCAGAAATACCGGGATATGACTTAATCATCACAATTACCCCACGTCAGAAGAGGCCCCGAAGGGCCGAACAAATCAGGATTTAACAGACTGCTTTTCAATAGCAGAGGGTTTGGCATCAAGCGGAACACGGCTGAAATTACCATAGCCAGCAAGTTCAAAACCGCCAAGAACACTTTTACCATCACCACGACCACGGGCAGAACGTTTAAATCGGGGGATGATATAAATAAAATCATAGCCCTTAGAGCGTGCCAGCTTATATTCACTTTGAAGATAAAGTGTCAGTTTGCCGCAATCATCCTCCGGAACCTCTTCAGCAATAAAGCCATAACCTGTGGAACGGTCATTGCTTTCATAATCTGTAAGCGTATTCACACGACACATTAAACGAGATTCACCCGTTTTTTTGTCAGTCCAGGGAATAACATCAGCACCAATACAAATAATAGCATCAGAAAAATCAGACATATCAATCACCTTTAATTTAATTACATAAAATTCAGACTGACCAGAACAATAAGTAAGCCACTTACACTAAGCCTTTATCAGAACGGTATCGGGCTGCTTTTTAAAAACTGGTCACGGACTATATATTCATAACTTTCATTTATCGGCATTCTTATACTGTCATCGTCAATATGCTCACCTCTTATTACGGTTTTGATAAATACGTCCACGTTGCCGCCCAGAACATGCAGAACGGCAGCGAGCTTTTTGAACACTGAGTACGAAGCCATTTCACCTCTGAATCAAAGGAACTCAGAGCCTTACGTGTGTCAGACAGCGACGGACGGAACGGATTTATTTTGCGGGGTTCAGCCGGATTAAGCTGGGCTGCATAATCACAAAGCCCCGTAAAATACCCCCGAATATCAAGCAGAATATCAACAGAAACATCTTTTAATTCAGCCTCAGAACGATTCCAGATTAAATCAAGACCAAGTTCCAGAGCCTTATTATAAATTCGCCAGTAAAGCAATGATTTACGACTACCTATCTTTAGTGATTCTTCATCACCTATTGTGTATTTATAGCCTTTTTTACTGTCTATACGGCGACCCCTTCCACGATAGAACGCATCATTTTTAAAGTCACTGTAAGCATGTTCTACCGTGAATACACCATCGAAATCATCCACACATAAATCAAGACGAGCCAGCTTCACCACACCAATATGAGTAAACCATTTATGAAGGTGTTCAGGTGATGTACCAGAAAATACATGCTGACACCCCTTCCCGTTAATCTGTATAAATACAGTCCCTTCATTGCCACCAACATAAAGACATCCTAATTCCTGGCGATTAGTGTCGTTATAGGCATATAACGGCGCATGATCCTTATAATTATAAAGGCCATATCCACGAAATACACCGAGATGTAAACCGAACTCAGCAGCCAGCCAGCGCCTAATCATTTCAATCCGGGCATCAAGTACCATACGGTTATAGTTTTGAAGTTGGACATCAAGAGCCTTGCGAGCCTGACGAAAATCCCCGCCAAAATCTTCATTAGGGAATGTGTAACCATCTACAAACTCATCGAATGAATCTTCAATGTCACGGTTACTCAGAGGGCACCACATACGAGTTTTCGGATCTATAACGTCAGTAAAAAAGTATCACGCGCCAGAACATGACCACGGTAGGACGGGAGAATACCGAATTTGCGCCATTCGGCCTGCTCAGGAAAGGTCACAAAATCCTTCACCGCCGAGGAATGCATGACAAACGCCAGCCAGTCGATATTGACGGGACGATCATCACCACGATCCGACTCAGACAGGGCTACCGCACTACTGGTGTACCTTTCCAGCGGGGTAACGATGTTGTGATCCTTTCCTTCGATAACCATGCTTAACGACCCAATGTATTTACATCATGCACACATGGAATCATTTTATTTTTCGATTGTAAATACACATGCGCGGATACTGGATGTGAGGATATGGCATGCTTTAATGACCCAACAAAGGAGATAGATATGAAAAAACCAGTTAAAAGAGGCGATACAACTGTAAGAATCAATGAGGAGAGAAAACTAGAAATAAAAAGAAGAATCATAGAGATAGGAAGCAAAACTGGAGAGGTTATAAAAGCAACAGATATAACAAACCATCTAATTGATCACTACATGGATGACGCCGTAAAAGACATCGTCAGCAATATCCAGATGGAGAAGAAAAAACGCGTAATGTGAAGTGCATCACAATTGAATTAAGCAACAACGATGAATGACCCGCCTCTTACACACAGCTAAATCTAACCTCCCTATCGCCCTGAATACCTGACCAGAAAACGAGCAATTGCGGACGGATCCGCATTGTTCCGTTGAATTAACCCCCGTATTACATAGCGGGGTTTTTTCCCGCCGCGTGGCGCTGGCGAACAAAAAGCCAATGCGCCATCGCCCACCCACGGCGCGTAAGTGCCCTTCTTAACCCCGCATCTTTTACGCTTCCTCGACCGTTCGCTCACTCCGTTCGGTCGCTTGTCTGCGGCGAGCGTTGCCTTCTCTCTCCTCATGGATGTAACTACCTACCGAACTAGAATATCAGAGAATGGATCGAGAGAGGATCAAGAGGACATTTGAATCTGGCAGTGAAACAGGCATTTCAAAACAAACAGCCGAGGTGCGCACAATTGCAGATTATGCTAAATCGCCGCGGGCGCCTTAGCCGAGCACAGTCGCACGGCTGCGGCGATTCAACATAAGCTGCATCCACATTATGCGCACCACGGCTTATGTATGCCTGATATGGGAAAAATGAGCGCCAGTTATCCTTGTCAACAAATCCACCCCCACGTGAATGAAATCAGGTTCCGGCGCTCATTTTTGTTCAGAATTTATGAATGCTAAAAACTGCAATCCAACTTTACTAACCACACAGGCCAACAGCGACGAACGCCGCGCACTGGAGACCGCTATGGTAAAAGCGATAACAAATCAATGATACTCAGGATCGGTCATCAAATACCGGCTTTTTATAGATGCACAAATAAACCGGAAAAAACACACCGACCAAAAAGCCCGTCCCAAACCAGCCAGGCAAAAGAAACCGCATGATCCGTTTATGCATACACCTTCCTGTCACATCGTGCTGTTTTGTGTGCAGGAGCTGCCCGCCTTCAGCGTTCACTCCCGCACTCATTATATGCACAATACAACAGCAAAAAAATCACTCTTCACGGATATCGAGAAAATCATGGTAATCCGGCGTGCCAACATAAAGCACCTCATAATCATCACCGCGCCATCGATCACACTCATCGCTGTAATCACCACGATAAAGCCATGAACCATCAGGCCAGACAAAAATATCATTGTAATCCATGCCCTCCCCTTAAACCTTTTTAGCCTGGATGACGATTAATAAATCAGTACTTTGTTTCTGGTCTGATTTCGTAGACCATGATTTAGGTAAGAACGAAAGCCCTGTGTTTTGCTCGCCATCTTTATTCTCAGCAAGACCCGATAAAACGATAATATCACCATCTTTCATGTTAACGTTTGTCACGATCTGGCGTGTTGTGAATGTAGGGGAATTATTTACCCCCGTTGTAGTTTCTGCATAATCACTTAATTGCTGGTCTATTTTCATCGACACTAAATCGCGCGTTATTATCGGTCTGACTTTGAAATCAACACCCGTATTACGGTAAACAATCGACTGTACAGGCGTGCCGTTCTCATACGTCAGAGAGCCGACAGTTGGCACACTAGCCCCGACTGAAAATGCGGATTCCTGACCTGACACGACCCGCAGCCGTGGCGAACTGACAAGAGAAAAACGATTATCAGTACGAAACAACTCATAAAGCGCGTCAAATGAAGGACCATTAAATTGAATAAAATTACTGTATCCCTGTTTTGAACCAATACCAATACTAAATCGGTCATTAAGCAGTTTAGACGCCAGAACAAGGCCAGAGCCATTTTTTTCATTAGTCTGTACTTCAAATACAAATGCAGAAACAAGCACCTGCTCCGCTCTGACATCGATTTCCTCTAATAACTTTTCTATCTGGTCTATATTACGTTTAGTACCACGATAAACAAATGTATCACCTGATGTGCTCATAAATGGTTGTTCACTGGATACCTGCAAAGAATCAGCGCCAGCATTTGAAATATTCTGCGTGAATGATGTCCCCAATGCCTGCGCAAGATAAGGTACATCGCGAAAACGCGGAATATAGGTATATGTGTAAAAACGTTGCGGAGTAATAACAGGTTTAAAACTATAAAGATAATCAACACCCTTCTTTTGTGTCACTTTCACATTCATGTTTTCCAGATAACGAAGAATAAAATCCCGTTCATCATTATCAGGGTGAATATGCAGCGTCAACATTCTTGCATCTTGTGTCAATTCAGGTGACAGCATAAATGGACGTTTTAGCACCTGATTCCAGATTACAGAAACCGCCTCGGGGAATTTCATAGCATTAACTTCAAAATCTGTACCCGCAGCAAATACCGGAGAACACAAACAAAACAAGGGAAACGAAAGTAATCGCATAATATTAACCTCATTTAAATAATGATGACGTAGCATTACTGACACCTGAATTAAGTTGTTCAGTCATATCAGGTTGATTAACAGAAGCACCAGTGGTGCCGGAATAAAACGTGATCAATTCATTGCCGATGACAAGTTGAGTAAAACGCCCTTTATATTGCTGTTCAGATGCATGATAGCGAACATTCCCCGCATTATCCGTCAGGATAAAATAACGCTCAGTATCAGAAGAAACTAAATAGCCAGACAGCCGCCACTTAGACGACAGAACAGGCAAAGCAGGTGCAGCAGGAACGGCAGCAGCAGCGGGAGCGTCTGGAACGCCAGCAGACTGGACAGAATGGGTATTTTCAGTATCAGCACCAAAATAAGAAGAACAAAGCAGATAAGCAACATACCCCAGCACAACAAGAAAAAGAATTTTAATATAAATAAAAAACACCCTTTCTTTCTGGCAGGCTTATTTTCTGAAACACTGGAATCTTGTGTAATATCAGAAGATTTAACAGTTGTGATGTTACCTGACATAACCCCACCTGGAATAAGAGAATAAATTGCACGCATATCAACCAAATCATCACCAATTAGTTCATAACCATCAGTGAATTTTAAATCTGTATCATAAAATTGATAATATTCCTTAGCAAAGAAAGAAAGGCTGTTAATCGGTTTATCATACTGCCCTTTTTCTTGTGATAATAATTTGCCTGGACAATATGAGGTATTATTGATTTTTGGGCTTAATAAAATCAATAATTGTTGACACGAAAGGGATTCTAATTTTATCAAGACGATTAAGAACAACAACCTGATCATATAAATCTCTGACCTGCGAATCAATATGATCAGGGTGTTGAACAATTAAATAAACATCCCAATGCCATTTGCGGGCGTGCCGTATCCAGTCAATAACAGATTCTCTATCTCGATGTTTAAAATCCCGCGTATTGAGAAAGTTTGCACATTCGTCAAGAATAAGCACGCCATGTTTATCTTTACAGGATTCAGGCGAACCCCAGCCTAAAGATTTCAGGTCAGAAGAACGAATATTAAAAGGTAATACAGTTATTTCTTTAGCTGATTTAGGGCCAAGAAATTCAGTAAAAAAAGGATAATTTGACGCGCAACGAATACTGGAATCACCATCATTATAAGTCAGGGACATAATGTAAGCAGCAAATATCCCCTTTCCCGCTCCAAGCCCTCCCTGCGTTACATAAACAGTCATATATCACCCGTTACTTTTTAAAAAATGGAAGGGAAAAGGAGAAGTAGTTATTCTTAACAATTCTCTTGAATAAATAATTAAGAAGTGAACACCTAAAACTGCGGTTTGAGCAGAGACAATTATACTGATATATTGAGTTAAATTAACAGGTAACAAACTCATAAAACATAACCAAAGTTCGCCAGAGAAAGAACCTGTATTCAATAAATCATAAAGATAACCGTTAGCCATATCTAAAAGAGATTTAACCGCCACACCAACAACACTAACAAATACAGTTAAAAATAAAATATGACCCGATGTAAGATTAAATAAAGAATAAAAAAATAATCCAGAACCAACCGAAATAAGCCGAGTGAGTTGTGAAATCACCCAGGCTAACGAGGTACGAAATAAAAATGAAAGAACGTTAACAAGCGCAATATACCACATTATTTAACCCCTGTAATCCACGAACAACAATGAAATAGACAGCAACCGCCGTCATTATTTTAAATACCCATGTAATAAAGCCTCTTAAATTTTTGTCATACCATATACAAAAGTCATTAAGTACAATAGTTTTTTTTAGTGTTTTGTTATCAACAAGGCCGAGAGTAATATCAAATGATAATGGGCGACATACCCCCGTTATGCCAACAAGTGTATTATTAATGTCATCTATATTTAATGACATATCAGGAACTTGATTTTTTAACGCATCTAATGATGATTTAAAAGAAGGAACTGAGGAATTAAAACTTTCCTCTATATTATCGAGATACCCGTTTGTTGTATTAGTAAGGTCTGAAAAATCAAGATTTGAATCATCAAATTCAGGTGTCTTATCATTAAAAACCAGGCTATCTTTAAAGGAACGATGAAAGGCTTTAACCTCAGCAAGTAAGTCGCCGTCGCCATCAGTATTCCCGCCACCGGAGCCGTTACCGCCAGAACCATTCCCACCACCTGAGCCGTCGCCCCCGCCGCCGCCTCCGGAGCCGTCGCCGCCGCCGTTGCCGCCGCCAGAACCGCCGCCAGAACCGCCGCCGGAACCACCACCGGAACCACCACCGGAACCACCGCCGGAACCACCGCCGGAACCACCGCCGGAACCACCGCCGGAACCACCGCCGGAACCACCACCGGAACCACCGCCAGAACCATCACCGGAACCATCATCGCCATCACTGGGGCCAGACTCTTTAAGGACGATCTGAGCAGTCGGGCCAAACACTGGATCATCAACGGTTTTAATAGCAAACTCGGAATTCAGAGTACAAGAAGTAAGAGTATCCTTTTGTTGAAGAATACTTGTAGGTGTTGGTAATTCAGGACATGAGTAATACGGATGAACTGGAATATTAAAATAAGGGTAAGAAATCTCAAGACGGGACATTTTAGGTCTCAACTGTATATAGCCAAATGAACCCTTAATTAAACCGTATTGATATTCATAAGAATAATAAAAGGTATTTTTAATAATTTCTATCACTGGATCTCTGAGAGATATCTCAGGGTACAACTTAAGCACCTCTTGAGAAACAACAGGTCGGAAACGATTATAACGCCCTTTAATATAGGGTTGAAAGTTTTTCACTAAAAAAGTCTTTTAATCTCAGGATAGGTAACATTAGGTAAAACTCTTTCGACTGCTTTTTCATCAATGTAATACAAGCAGTTTGTTCCATAAGAAATATAAGCAGATGACTGACCAGGGCGTTTTATATCATCAGTAAGAAAACCCGTATTTGGAGATAATTTATAAGATGAACAATCAGGGTTTTTTACAGGGTTAAATACATCAGTATCATCAGCGGGTAGATTGCGGTGCCAAATTCCCGTTGGGCGTTTTGTACTCCCATCAATAACGCAATTAAAACAAATATATTCCTTTCCAAAAAAAGTAGCCTTATAAAAACCGTCATCGGTTTTGACAGCCAGATCCATTCCCCCTTCATAAATGATGGGATGTGTATCAGGGTTTATTTCTGTATCAGCCAGTGGCGAAACACTATTATTAGCATTAGCAGAAAAGACAAAAAAGAGAGGATGAAAAAAATGATTTTCATGTTATGAATCTCTAAAAAAGCCCCCTTAAAAGGAGGCTTCAATTAATTAAATTTATTGTGCTGCTTTAGCAAAGAAAGATTTAATAACCCCCATACCGACAGAAACAACAAGTTTAAAGGTCAGGATACCGAACGCCGCTGTTACAACCGCCCCCATAGTAACCAGAATAGGATTTGAAATTGCTTCCAGCATAGCCGTAGTAATAAACGTAGACGGATCTGGAGGCGTACCCGCTGCCAGTGCAGAGCCAGAGGTGCCAGCCATTACAGCAGCAGCCACAGCTTTTAATTTAAAACCAGTAGTAATATTCATGAAATACCTCTTTAACGGGAAGAAGAAATAAACGTTCGCTTAATAAAAGCGAGAAGAAAACCAGAGCCAAAACCAGATAATAAAGAAAAAACCATAAAATAAAAAGATACTCTACAGGCTCTTTATCCTTAAGAAACGGATCTATTAAGTCATATAAATACCCCATTTAATTAATCCCCCAACAAAAGCCCCGCGATAAACGACAGAATAAACAATATCAACGGGGCCAGCCCATACAACAATATTAAATAAAAATCACCAGAAGCCATTATGATTTATCATCTACGAAAAAATAGATGCATATTCGATTAATTCACGCGACGCTTTATTTTCAAGATTCATAATCAGCCCCTACGCAAAAAACATGATTCCCGCATTCAGGACAAACACGCTGTCCTGCAAACTCACAGTTGCACAGAACGCAACGATGCTTAACCGGACGCGCATAACCTGTATTGCCCGTCAGATGGTTAACAGCAAGCTCTATAGCAGACGTCAGGCCAATAGCGACAACGGGAGTCGGACGGCAAGCAGAACAGCGCATTTCACGCCTTTCCTGACACCTCGCCAGTTCAGCGACAGAATTTTTATAGTATTTGCGGATAAACGGCGAATCCGGATCAAATGAATTAATATCACAGAATCGGATATAATCTGACTGGTCAGAAATGCCAGGATATAATTTAGCCATGATTATCACCTCCTGTAAATTCCGGCCCGAAGGCCAGAACCATCAGGATTTAGCCTGCTGTTTAACAGCTTCAATAGGCGTATGGGTCAGTTTGCCATAACCAACCAGCTCATAATCACCGACAACACGTTGAGCCTGACCACGGCCACGGGCAGTGCGTTTATCATGAGGAATAATCAAAATATAATCATAGCCCTGCTGATTAGCCTGCCGGACATCATTCTGTAAACGCTTAATAAGAGCAAAATTATCACCCACAGTGAATTGCTCAGAGATAAAGCCACGCCCGACAGAACGGTCGCCATCTTCATAATCGGCGAGCGTATCAACCGGACACATATGTTCAATAGCCCCTGTACTCTTATTGGTGTATTGAATAATGGATCCACCAAAAACACAAATTGAATTAGCGAGTTTTGACATTTTATTACCTCATATATTTAATATTTACCAGACTGATTAAAGGCCGTTTATTCATATATATTTAATTAAAAAGGAATCGGCCTGTTTTTAAATTGATTTCTTACTATTTGTTGATAACAGTCATTAGTTGCAAATCTTATACTTTCATCTTCTATATGTTCTCTCCTGACAATAGTTGATATTAATGCTTCGACGTCATATCCCAATTGATGAATAACGGAAGCAATTTTCTTTGAGCATTGAGTACGTAACCATTTCACATCTGACTCGAAAGAATGAACGGCCTTACGCAAATCAGACAGAGACGGATTAAACGGGTTTATTTTACGGGGTTTTGAAGGGTTTAATTGTGCTGCGTAATCGCAAAGCCCTGTAAAATAACTCTGAATATCTAACAATATTTCAACAGGTACATGCTTAAGTTCAACCTCAGAGCGATTCCATACAATATCAAGTCCCTGCTCTAACGCTTTGTTATAAATCCGCCAGAATGTTAACGACTGACGGCTTCCCACCGTCAGCATTTCAACATCACCAATCGTGTACGTATGAGCCGACGAACGACGCCCACGACCTCTATAGAATGCATCATTTTTGAAATCCTGATATGCGTGTTGCACAGTAAATACACCATCAAAATCATCAACGCATAAATCAAGGCGGTTTATTGTCGTTATTCCAAGATGTGTAAACCACTTATACAAATGTTCTGGCGATGTACCCGAAAAAACATGCTTACAACCGTGAGCATTAATCTGAATAAATACAGTCCCCTCATTTCCGCCAAAATAAAGGAATCCTAGTTCAGTACAGTTTTCATCATCATGAGCATATAACGGCGCTGAATCCTCATATAAAAAACGACCATATCCACGAAATATACCGAGATGTAAACCCAATTCGGCAGCGAGCCAACGCCGGATCAATTCAACACGCGATTCAAGAACCTTTTTATTATAGCTATCAAGTTGTGCATCAAACGCTTTTCTTGCCTGACGAAAATCCCCATCGAAATCAGTGATCGGAAATGTATAACCATCGACAAAATCATCAAATGATTCCTCAATATCGGAATCAGTTAATGGACACCAGACGCGCGTTTTTGGATTAATCACGTCAGTAAAGAAAGCATCCCGCGCTTTAACATGATTGCGGTAAACAGGATGGATACCGTATTTACGCCATTCGGCCTGCTCAGGAAAGGTCACAAAATCCTTCACCGCCGAGGAATGCATGACAAACGCCAGCCAGTCGATATTGACAGGACGATCATCAGGAAGATCCACAGCTACCGCACTGGTGAGAGTAGAAGTTTTGTTGAGATCCTTTGCTATGATTTCCATCATGTTCTCATGTGGTCATGATTACCTGAAATTTTTATACATCAAGTGATAACTTGACCACAAGAGAAAATGAAAATTAGTGCGAAAGAATACTAGAGTTCATTGTGCTTAACTGAAATCTAAAGAGAGGTGAAAAATGGCAGATAAAAGAAAGGGTTATAACGTACCAGTAGATAAGTACCTGAAACTTGAAAGAATGGCAGTTGATATGAGTTACAAGGTTGGAAAAACAATTAAATGGAGTGAAATCATCACTTATCTAATTGATAATTATGCAAAAGATGCAGTAGAAGATATGATTAGCCAAGAGACTATTAAGAAAAAAACGAGTAATGTGAAGTGCATCACAATTGAATTAAGCAACAACGATGAATGACCCGCCTCTTACACACAGCTAAATCTAACCTCCCTATCGCCCTGAATACCTGACCAGAAAACGAGCAATTGCGGACGGATCCGCATTGTCCCGTTGAATTAACCCCCGTATTACATAGCGGGGGTTTTCCCCGCGTGGCGCTGGCGAACAAAAAGCCAATGCGCCATCGCCCACCCACGGCGCGTAAGTGCCCTTCTTAACCCCGCATCTTTTACGCTTCCTCGACCGTTCGCTCACTCCGTTCGGTCGCTTGTCTGCGGCGAGCGTTGCCTTCTCTCTCCTCATGGATGTAACTACCTACCGAACTGGAATATCGACGAACGACAGGAACGTGAAAGCCGGTGCTTAACTTCACCAGTGAGAAAACCGCTTTGCAGCGATAAAGGCGCATGGCCAGAGAATGGATCGAGAGAGGATCAAGAGGACATTCCAAAATGGCAGAGGTGCGCACAATGACGTTATGTTAAAGATGCCGCTGCGCGTGTAACCCATTGTCGCAGCGGCATTTTCAACATAACGAGTCGTACATTATGCGCACCACGGCTTATGTATGCCTGATATGGGAAAAATGAGCGCCAGTTATCCTTGTCAACAAATCCACCCCCACGTGAATGAAATCAGGTTCCGGCGCTCATTTTTGTTCAGAATTTATGAATGCTAAAAACTGCAATCCAACTTTACTAACCACACAGGCCAACAGCGACGAACGCCGCGCACTGGAGACCGCTATGGTAAAAGCGATAACAAATCAATGATACTCAGGATCGGTCATCAAATACCGGCTTTTTATAGATGCACAAATAAACCGGAAAAAACACACCGACCAAAAAGCCCGTCCCAAACCAGCCAGGCAAAAGAAACCGCATGATCCGTTTATGCATACACCTTCCTGTCACATCGTGCTGTTTTGTGTGCAGGAGCTGCCCGCCTTCAGCGTTCACTCCCGCACTCATTATATGCACAATACAACAGCAAAAAAATCACTCTTCACGGATATCGAGAAAATCATGGTAATCCGGCGTGCCAACATAAAGCACCTCATAATCATCACCGCGCCATCGATCACACTCATCGCTGTAATCACCACGATAAAGCCATGAACCATCAGGCCAGACAAAAATATCATTGTAATCCATGCCCTCCCCTTAAACCTTTTTAGCCTGGATGACGATTAATAAATCAGTACTTTGTTTCTGGTCTGATTTCGTAGACCATGATTTAGGTAAGAACGAAAGCCCTGTGTTTTGCTCGCCATCTTTATTCTCAGCAAGACCCGATAAAACGATAATATCACCATCTTTCATGTTAACGTTTGTCACGATCTGGCGTGTTGTGAATGTAGGGGAATTATTTACCCCCGTTGTAGTTTCTGCATAATCACTTAATTGCTGGTCTATTTTCATCGACACTAAATCGCGCGTTATTATCGGTCTGACTTTGAAATCAACACCCGTATTACGGTAAACAATCGACTGTACAGGCGTGCCGTTCTCATACGTCAGAGAGCCGACAGTTGGCACACTAGCCCCGACTGAAAATGCGGATTCCTGACCTGACACGACCCGCAGCCGTGGCGAACTGACAAGAGAAAAACGATTATCAGTACGAAACAACTCATAAAGCGCGTCAAATGAAGGACCATTAAATTGAATAAAATTACTGTATCCCTGTTTTGAACCAATACCAATACTAAATCGGTCATTAAGCAGTTTAGACGCCAGAACAAGGCCAGAGCCATTTTTTTCATTAGTCTGTACTTCAAATACAAATGCAGAAACAAGCACCTGCTCCGCTCTGACATCGATTTCCTCTAATAACTTTTCTATCTGGTCTATATTACGTTTAGTACCACGATAAACAAATGTATCACCTGATGTGCTCATAAATGGTTGTTCACTGGATACCTGCAAAGAATCAGCGCCAGCATTTGAAATATTCTGCGTGAATGATGTCCCCAATGCCTGCGCAAGATAAGGTACATCGCGAAAACGCGGAATATAGGTATATGTGTAAAAACGTTGCGGAGTAATAACAGGTTTAAAACTATAAAGATAATCAACACCCTTCTTTTGTGTCACTTTCACATTCATGTTTTCCAGATAACGAAGAATAAAATCCCGTTCATCATTATCAGGGTGAATATGCAGCGTCAACATTCTTGCATCTTGTGTCAATTCAGGTGACAGCATAAATGGACGTTTTAGCACCTGATTCCAGATTACAGAAACCGCCTCGGGGAATTTCATAGCATTAACTTCAAAATCTGTACCCGCAGCAAATACCGGAGAACACAAACAAAACAAGGGAAACGAAAGTAATCGCATAATATTAACCTCATTTAAATAATGATGACGTAGCATTACTGACACCTGAATTAAGTTGTTCAGTCATATCAGGTTGATTAACAGAAGCACCAGTGGTGCCGGAATAAAACGTGATCAATTCATTGCCGATGACAAGTTGAGTAAAACGCCCTTTATATTGCTGTTCAGATGCATGATAGCGAACATTCCCCGCATTATCCGTCAGGATAAAATAACGCTCAGTATCAGAAGAAACTAAATAGCCAGACAGCCGCCACTTAGACGACAGAACAGGCAAAGCAGGTGCAGCAGGAACGGCAGCAGCAGCGGGAGCGTCTGGAACGCCAGCAGACTGGACAGAATGGGTATTTTCAGTATCAGCACCAAAATAAGAAGAACAAAGCAGATAAGCAACATACCCCAGCACAACAAGAAAAAGAATTTTAATATAAATAAAAAACACCCTTTCTTTCTGGCAGGCTTATTTTCTGAAACACTGGAATCTTGTGTAATATCAGAAGATTTAACAGTTGTGATGTTACCTGACATAACCCCACCTGGAATAAGAGAATAAATTGCACGCATATCAACCAAATCATCACCAATTAGTTCATAACCATCAGTGAATTTTAAATCTGTATCATAAAATTGATAATATTCCTTAGCAAAGAAAGAAAGGCTGTTAATCGGTTTATCATACTGCCCTTTTTCTTGTGATAATAATTTGCCTGGACAATATGAGGTATTATTGATTTTTTGGGCTTAATAAAATCAATAATTGTTGACACGAAAGGGATTCTAATTTTATCAAGACGATTAAGAACAACAACCTGATCATATAAATCTCTGACCTGCGAATCAATATGATCAGGGTGTTGAACAATTAAATAAACATCCCAATGCCATTTGCGGGCGTGCCGTATCCAGTCAATAACAGATTCTCTATCTCGATGTTTAAAATCCCGCGTATTGAGAAAGTTTGCACATTCGTCAAGAATAAGCACGCCATGTTTATCTTTACAGGATTCAGGCGAACCCCAGCCTAAAGATTTCAGGTCAGAAGAACGAATATTAAAAGGTAATACAGTTATTTCTTTAGCTGATTTAGGGCCAAGAAATTCAGTAAAAAAAGGATAATTTGACGCGCAACGAATACTGGAATCACCATCATTATAAGTCAGGGACATAATGTAAGCAGCAAATATCCCCTTTCCCGCTCCAAGCCCTCCCTGCGTTACATAAACAGTCATATATCACCCGTTACTTTTTAAAAATGGAAGGGAAAAAGGAGAAGTAGTTATTCTTAACAATTCTCTTGAATAAATAATTAAGAAGTGAACACCTAAAACTGCGGTTTGAGCAGAGACAATTATACTGATATATTGAGTTAAATTAACAGGTAACAAACTCATAAAACATAACCAAAGTTCGCCAGAGAAAGAACCTGTATTCAATAAATCATAAAGATAACCGTTAGCCATATCTAAAAGAGATTTAACCGCCACACCAACAACACTAACAAATACAGTTAAAAATAAAATATGACCCGATGTAAGATTAAATAAAGAATAAAAAAATAATCCAGAACCAACCGAAATAAGCCGAGTGAGTTGTGAAATCACCCAGGCTAACGAGGTACGAAATAAAAATGAAAGAACGTTAACAAGCGCAATATACCACATTATTTAACCCCCTGTAATCCACGAACAACAATGAAATAGACAGCAACCGCCGTCATTATTTTAAATACCCATGTAATAAAGCCTCTTAAATTTTTGTCATACCATATACAAAAGTCATTAAGTACAATAGTTTTTTTTAGTGTTTTGTTATCAACAAGGCCGAGAGTAATATCAAATGATAATGGGCGACATACCCCCGTTATGCCAACAAGTGTATTATTAATGTCATCTATATTTAATGACATATCAGGAACTTGATTTTTTAACGCATCTAATGATGATTTAAAAGAAGGAACTGAGGAATTAAAACTTTCCTCTATATTATCGAGATACCCGTTTGTTGTATTAGTAAGGTCTGAAAAATCAAGATTTGAATCATCAAATTCAGGTGTCTTATCATTAAAAACCAGGCTATCTTTAAAGGAACGATGAAAGGCTTTAACCTCAGCAAGTAAGTCGCCGTCGCCATCAGTATTCCCGCCACCGGAGCCGTTACCGCCAGAACCATTCCCACCACCTGAGCCGTCGCCCCCGCCGCCGCCTCCGGAGCCGTCGCCGCCGCCGTTGCCGCCGCCAGAACCGCCGCCAGAACCGCCGCCGGAACCACCACCGGAACCACCACCGGAACCACCGCCGGAACCACCGCCGGAACCACCGCCGGAACCACCGCCGGAACCACCGCCGGAACCACCACCGGAACCACCGCCAGAACCATCACCGGAACCATCATCGCCATCACTGGGGCCAGACTCTTTAAGGACGATCTGAGCAGTCGGGCCAAACACTGGATCATCAACGGTTTTAATAGCAAACTCGGAATTCAGAGTACAAGAAGTAAGAGTATCCTTTTGTTGAAGAATACTTGTAGGTGTTGGTAATTCAGGACATGAGTAATACGGATGAACTGGAATATTAAAATAAGGGTAAGAAATCTCAAGACGGGACATTTTAGGTCTCAACTGTATATAGCCAAATGAACCCTTAATTAAACCGTATTGATATTCATAAGAATAATAAAAGGTATTTTTAATAATTTCTATCACTGGATCTCTGAGAGATATCTCAGGGTACAACTTAAGCACCTCTTGAGAAACAACAGGTCGGAAACGATTATAACGCCCTTTAATATAGGGTTGAAAGTTTTTCACTAAAAAAGTCTTTTAATCTCAGGATAGGTAACATTAGGTAAAACTCTTTCGACTGCTTTTTCATCAATGTAATACAAGCAGTTTGTTCCATAAGAAATATAAGCAGATGACTGACCAGGGCGTTTTATATCATCAGTAAGAAAACCCGTATTTGGAGATAATTTATAAGATGAACAATCAGGGTTTTTTACAGGGTTAAATACATCAGTATCATCAGCGGGTAGATTGCGGTGCCAAATTCCCGTTGGGCGTTTTGTACTCCCATCAATAACGCAATTAAAACAAATATATTCCTTTCCAAAAAAAGTAGCCTTATAAAAACCGTCATCGGTTTTGACAGCCAGATCCATTCCCCTTCATAAATGATGGGATGTGTATCAGGGTTTATTTCTGTATCAGCCAGTGGCGAAACACTATTATTAGCATTAGCAGAAAAGACAAAAAAGAGAGGATGAAAAAATGATTTTCATGTTATGAATCTCTAAAAAAAGCCCCCTTAAAGGAGGCTTCAATTAATTAAATTTATTGTGCTGCTTTAGCAAAGAAAGATTTAATAACCCCCATACCGACAGAAACAACAAGTTTAAAGGTCAGGATACCGAACGCCGCTGTTACAACCGCCCCCATAGTAACCAGAATAGGATTTGAAATTGCTTCCAGCATAGCCGTAGTAATAAACGTAGACGGATCTGGAGGCGTACCCGCTGCCAGTGCAGAGCCAGAGGTGCCAGCCATTACAGCAGCAGCCACAGCTTTTAATTTAAAACCAGTAGTAATATTCATGAAATACCTCTTTAACGGGAAGAAGAAATAAACGTTCGCTTAATAAAAGCGAGAAGAAAACCAGAGCCAAAACCAGATAATAAAGAAAAAACCATAAAATAAAAAGATACTCTACAGGCTCTTTATCCTTAAGAAACGGATCTATTAAGTCATATAAATACCCCATTTAATTAATCCCCCAACAAAAGCCCCGCGATAAACGACAGAATAAACAATATCAACGGGGCCAGCCCATACAACAATATTAAATAAAAATCACCAGAAGCCATTATGATTTATCATCTACGAAAAAATAGATGCATATTCGATTAATTCACGCGACGCTTTATTTTCAAGATTCATAATCAGCCCCTACGCAAAAAACATGATTCCCGCATTCAGGACAAACACGCTGTCCTGCAAACTCACAGTTGCACAGAACGCAACGATGCTTAACCGGACGCGCATAACCTGTATTGCCCGTCAGATGGTTAACAGCAAGCTCTATAGCAGACGTCAGGCCAATAGCGACAACGGGAGTCGGACGGCAAGCAGAACAGCGCATTTCACGCCTTTCCTGACACCTCGCCAGTTCAGCGACAGAATTTTTATAGTATTTGCGGATAAACGGCGAATCCGGATCAAATGAATTAATATCACAGAATCGGATATAATCTGACTGGTCAGAAATGCCAGGATATAATTTAGCCATGATTATCACCTCCTGTAAATTCCGGCCCGAAGGCCAGAACCATCAGGATTTAGCCTGCTGTTTAACAGCTTCAATAGGCGTATGGGTCAGTTTGCCATAACCAACCAGCTCATAATCACCGACAACACGTTGAGCCTGACCACGGCCACGGGCAGTGCGTTTATCATGAGGAATAATCAAAATATAATCATAGCCCTGCTGATTAGCCTGCCGGACATCATTCTGTAAACGCTTAATAAGAGCAAAATTATCACCCACAGTGAATTGCTCAGAGATAAAGCCACGCCCGACAGAACGGTCGCCATCTTCATAATCGGCGAGCGTATCAACCGGACACATATGTTCAATAGCCCCTGTACTCTTATTGGTGTATTGAATAATGGATCCACCAAAAACACAAATTGAATTAGCGAGTTTTGACATTTTATTACCTCATATATTTAATATTTACCAGACTGATTAAAGGCCGTTTATTCATATATATTTAATTAAAAAGGAATCGGCCTGTTTTTAAATTGATTTCTTACTATTTGTTGATAACAGTCATTAGTTGCAAATCTTATACTTTCATCTTCTATATGTTCTCTCCTGACAATAGTTGATATTAATGCTTCGACGTCATATCCCAATTGATGAATAACGGAAGCAATTTTCTTTGAGCATTGAGTACGTAACCATTTCACATCTGACTCGAAAGAATGAACGGCCTTACGCAAATCAGACAGAGACGGATTAAACGGGTTTATTTTACGGGGTTTTGAAGGGTTTAATTGTGCTGCGTAATCGCAAAGCCCTGTAAAATAACTCTGAATATCTAACAATATTTCAACAGGTACATGCTTAAGTTCAACCTCAGAGCGATTCCATACAATATCAAGTCCCTGCTCTAACGCTTTGTTATAAATCCGCCAGAATGTTAACGACTGACGGCTTCCCACCGTCAGCATTTCAACATCACCAATCGTGTACGTATGAGCCGACGAACGACGCCCACGACCTCTATAGAATGCATCATTTTTGAAATCCTGATATGCGTGTTGCACAGTAAATACACCATCAAAATCATCAACGCATAAATCAAGGCGGTTTATTGTCGTTATTCCAAGATGTGTAAACCACTTATACAAATGTTCTGGCGATGTACCCGAAAAAACATGCTTACAACCGTGAGCATTAATCTGAATAAATACAGTCCCCTCATTTCCGCCAAAATAAAGGAATCCTAGTTCAGTACAGTTTTCATCATCATGAGCATATAACGGCGCTGAATCCTCATATAAAAAACGACCATATCCACGAAATATACCGAGATGTAAACCCAATTCGGCAGCGAGCCAACGCCGGATCAATTCAACACGCGATTCAAGAACCTTTTTATTATAGCTATCAAGTTGTGCATCAAACGCTTTTCTTGCCTGACGAAAATCCCCATCGAAATCAGTGATCGGAAATGTATAACCATCGACAAAATCATCAAATGATTCCTCAATATCGGAATCAGTTAATGGACACCAGACGCGCGTTTTTGGATTAATCACGTCAGTAAAGAAAGCATCCCGCGCTTTAACATGATTGCGGTAAACAGGATGGATACCGTATTTACGCCATTCGGCCTGCTCAGGAAAGGTCACAAAATCCTTCACCGCCGAGGAATGCATGACAAACGCCAGCCAGTCGATATTGACAGGACGATCATCAGGAAGATCCACAGCTACCGCACTGGTGAGAGTAGAAGTTTTGTTGAGATCCTTTGCTATGATTTCCATCATGTTCTCATGTGGTCATGATTACCTGAAATTTTTATACATCAAGTGATAACTTGACCACAAGAGAAAATGAAAATTAGTGCGAAAGAATACTAGAGTTCATTGTGCTTAACTGAAATCTAAAGAGAGGTGAAAAATGGCAGATAAAAGAAAGGGTTATAACGTACCAGTAGATAAGTACCTGAAACTTGAAAGAATGGCAGTTGATATGAGTTACAAGGTTGGAAAAACAATTAAATGGAGTGAAATCATCACTTATCTAATTGATAATTATGCAAAAGATGCAGTAGAAGATATGATTAGCCAAGAGACTATTAAGAAAAAACGAGTAATGTGAAGTGCATCACAATTGAATTAAGCAACAACGATGAATGACCCGCCTCTTACACACAGCTAAATCTAACCTCCCTATCGCCCTGAATACCTGACCAGAAAACGAGCAATTGCGGACGGATCCGCATTGTCCCGTTGAATTAACCCCCGTATTACATAGCGGGGGTTTTCCCGCCGCGTGGCGCTGGCGAACAAAAAGCCAATGCGCCATCGCCCACCCACGGCGCGTAAGTGCCCTTCTTAACCCCGCATCTTTTACGCTTCCTCGACCGTTCGCTCACTCCGTTCGGTCGCTTGTCTGCGGCGAGCGTTGCCTTCTCTCTCCTCATGGATGTAACTACCTACCGAACTGGAATATCGACGAACGACAGGAACGTGAAAGCCGGTGCTTAACTTCACCAGTGAGAAAACCGCTTTGCAGCGATAAAGGCGCATGGCCAGAGAATGGATCGAGAGAGGATCAAGAGGACATTCCAAAATGGCAGAGGTGCGCACAATGACGTTATGTTAAAGATGCCGCTGCGCGTGTAACCCATTGTCGCAGCGGCATTTTCAACATAACGAGTCGTACATTATGCGCACCACGGCTTATGTATGCCTGATATGGGAAAAATGAGCGCCAGTTATCCTTGTCAACAAATCCACCCCCACGTGAATGAAATCAGGTTCCGGCGCTCATTTTTGTTCAGAATTTATGAATGCTAAAAACTGCAATCCAACTTTACTAACCACACAGGCCAACAGCGACGAACGCCGCGCACTGGAGACCGCTATGGTAAAAGCGATAACAAATCAATGATACTCAGGATCGGTCATCAAATACCGGCTTTTTATAGATGCACAAATAAACCGGAAAAAACACACCGACCAAAAAGCCCGTCCCAAACCAGCCAGGCAAAAGAAACCGCATGATCCGTTTATGCATACACCTTCCTGTCACATCGTGCTGTTTTGTGTGCAGGAGCTGCCCGCCTTCAGCGTTCACTCCCGCACTCATTATATGCACAATACAACAGCAAAAAAATCACTCTTCACGGATATCGAGAAAATCATGGTAATCCGGCGTGCCAACATAAAGCACCTCATAATCATCACCGCGCCATCGATCACACTCATCGCTGTAATCACCACGATAAAGCCATGAACCATCAGGCCAGACAAAAATATCATTGTAATCCATGCCCTCCCCTTAAACCTTTTTAGCCTGGATGACGATTAATAAATCAGTACTTTGTTTCTGGTCTGATTTCGTAGACCATGATTTAGGTAAGAACGAAAGCCCTGTGTTTTGCTCGCCATCTTTATTCTCAGCAAGACCCGATAAAACGATAATATCACCATCTTTCATGTTAACGTTTGTCACGATCTGGCGTGTTGTGAATGTAGGGGAATTATTTACCCCCGTTGTAGTTTCTGCATAATCACTTAATTGCTGGTCTATTTTCATCGACACTAAATCGCGCGTTATTATCGGTCTGACTTTGAAATCAACACCCGTATTACGGTAAACAATCGACTGTACAGGCGTGCCGTTCTCATACGTCAGAGAGCCGACAGTTGGCACACTAGCCCCGACTGAAAATGCGGATTCCTGACCTGACACGACCCGCAGCCGTGGCGAACTGACAAGAGAAAAACGATTATCAGTACGAAACAACTCATAAAGCGCGTCAAATGAAGGACCATTAAATTGAATAAAATTACTGTATCCCTGTTTTGAACCAATACCAATACTAAATCGGTCATTAAGCAGTTTAGACGCCAGAACAAGGCCAGAGCCATTTTTTTCATTAGTCTGTACTTCAAATACAAATGCAGAAACAAGCACCTGCTCCGCTCTGACATCGATTTCCTCTAATAACTTTTCTATCTGGTCTATATTACGTTTAGTACCACGATAAACAAATGTATCACCTGATGTGCTCATAAATGGTTGTTCACTGGATACCTGCAAAGAATCAGCGCCAGCATTTGAAATATTCTGCGTGAATGATGTCCCCAATGCCTGCGCAAGATAAGGTACATCGCGAAAACGCGGAATATAGGTATATGTGTAAAAACGTTGCGGAGTAATAACAGGTTTAAAACTATAAAGATAATCAACACCCTTCTTTTGTGTCACTTTCACATTCATGTTTTCCAGATAACGAAGAATAAAATCCCGTTCATCATTATCAGGGTGAATATGCAGCGTCAACATTCTTGCATCTTGTGTCAATTCAGGTGACAGCATAAATGGACGTTTTAGCACCTGATTCCAGATTACAGAAACCGCCTCGGGGAATTTCATAGCATTAACTTCAAAATCTGTACCCGCAGCAAATACCGGAGAACACAAACAAAACAAGGGAAACGAAAGTAATCGCATAATATTAACCTCATTTAAATAATGATGACGTAGCATTACTGACACCTGAATTAAGTTGTTCAGTCATATCAGGTTGATTAACAGAAGCACCAGTGGTGCCGGAATAAAACGTGATCAATTCATTGCCGATGACAAGTTGAGTAAAACGCCCTTTATATTGCTGTTCAGATGCATGATAGCGAACATTCCCCGCATTATCCGTCAGGATAAAATAACGCTCAGTATCAGAAGAAACTAAATAGCCAGACAGCCGCCACTTAGACGACAGAACAGGCAAAGCAGGTGCAGCAGGAACGGCAGCAGCAGCGGGAGCGTCTGGAACGCCAGCAGACTGGACAGAATGGGTATTTTCAGTATCAGCACCAAAATAAGAAGAACAAAGCAGATAAGCAACATACCCCAGCACAACAAGAAAAAAGAATTTTAATATAAATAAAAAACACCCTTTCTTTCTGGCAGGCTTATTTTCTGAAACACTGGAATCTTGTGTAATATCAGAAGATTTAACAGTTGTGATGTTACCTGACATAACCCCACCTGGAATAAGAGAATAAATTGCACGCATATCAACCAAATCATCACCAATTAGTTCATAACCATCAGTGAATTTTAAATCTGTATCATAAAATTGATAATATTCCTTAGCAAAGAAAGAAAGGCTGTTAATCGGTTTATCATACTGCCCTTTTTTCTTGTGATAATAATTTGCCTGGACAATATGAGGTATTATTGATTTTTTGGGCTTAATAAAATCAATAATTGTTGACACGAAAGGGATTCTAATTTTATCAAGACGATTAAGAACAACAACCTGATCATATAAATCTCTGACCTGCGAATCAATATGATCAGGGTGTTGAACAATTAAATAAACATCCCAATGCCATTTGCGGGCGTGCCGTATCCAGTCAATAACAGATTCTCTATCTCGATGTTTAAAATCCCGCGTATTGAGAAAGTTTGCACATTCGTCAAGAATAAGCACGCCATGTTTATCTTTACAGGATTCAGGCGAACCCCAGCCTAAAGATTTCAGGTCAGAAGAACGAATATTAAAAGGTAATACAGTTATTTCTTTAGCTGATTTAGGGCCAAGAAATTCAGTAAAAAAAGGATAATTTGACGCGCAACGAATACTGGAATCACCATCATTATAAGTCAGGGACATAATGTAAGCAGCAAATATCCCCTTTCCCGCTCCAAGCCCTCCCTGCGTTACATAAACAGTCATATATCACCCGTTACTTTTTAAAAAATGGAAGGGAAAAAGGAGAAGTAGTTATTCTTAACAATTCTCTTGAATAAATAATTAAGAAGTGAACACCTAAAACTGCGGTTTGAGCAGAGACAATTATACTGATATATTGAGTTAAATTAACAGGTAACAAACTCATAAAACATAACCAAAGTTCGCCAGAGAAAGAACCTGTATTCAATAAATCATAAAGATAACCGTTAGCCATATCTAAAAGAGATTTAACCGCCACACCAACAACACTAACAAATACAGTTAAAAATAAAATATGACCCGATGTAAGATTAAATAAAGAATAAAAAAATAATCCAGAACCAACCGAAATAAGCCGAGTGAGTTGTGAAATCACCCAGGCTAACGAGGTACGAAATAAAAATGAAAGAACGTTAACAAGCGCAATATACCACATTATTTAACCCCTGTAATCCACGAACAACAATGAAATAGACAGCAACCGCCGTCATTATTTTAAATACCCATGTAATAAAGCCTCTTAAATTTTTGTCATACCATATACAAAAGTCATTAAGTACAATAGTTTTTTTTAGTGTTTTGTTATCAACAAGGCCGAGAGTAATATCAAATGATAATGGGCGACATACCCCCGTTATGCCAACAAGTGTATTATTAATGTCATCTATATTTAATGACATATCAGGAACTTGATTTTTTAACGCATCTAATGATGATTTAAAAGAAGGAACTGAGGAATTAAAACTTTCCTCTATATTATCGAGATACCCGTTTGTTGTATTAGTAAGGTCTGAAAAATCAAGATTTGAATCATCAAATTCAGGTGTCTTATCATTAAAAACCAGGCTATCTTTAAAGGAACGATGAAAGGCTTTAACCTCAGCAAGTAAGTCGCCGTCGCCATCAGTATTCCCGCCACCGGAGCCGTTACCGCCAGAACCATTCCCACCACCTGAGCCGTCGCCCCCGCCGCCGCCTCCGGAGCCGTCGCCGCCGCCGTTGCCGCCGCCAGAACCGCCGCCAGAACCGCCGCCGGAACCACCACCGGAACCACCACCGGAACCACCGCCGGAACCACCGCCGGAACCACCGCCGGAACCACCGCCGGAACCACCGCCGGAACCACCACCGGAACCACCGCCAGAACCATCACCGGAACCATCATCGCCATCACTGGGGCCAGACTCTTTAAGGACGATCTGAGCAGTCGGGCCAAACACTGGATCATCAACGGTTTTAATAGCAAACTCGGAATTCAGAGTACAAGAAGTAAGAGTATCCTTTTGTTGAAGAATACTTGTAGGTGTTGGTAATTCAGGACATGAGTAATACGGATGAACTGGAATATTAAAATAAGGGTAAGAAATCTCAAGACGGGACATTTTAGGTCTCAACTGTATATAGCCAAATGAACCCTTAATTAAACCGTATTGATATTCATAAGAATAATAAAAGGTATTTTTAATAATTTCTATCACTGGATCTCTGAGAGATATCTCAGGGTACAACTTAAGCACCTCTTGAGAAACAACAGGTCGGAAACGATTATAACGCCCTTTAATATAGGGTTGAAAGTTTTTCACTAAAAAAAGTCTTTTAATCTCAGGATAGGTAACATTAGGTAAAACTCTTTCGACTGCTTTTTCATCAATGTAATACAAGCAGTTTGTTCCATAAGAAATATAAGCAGATGACTGACCAGGGCGTTTTATATCATCAGTAAGAAAACCCGTATTTGGAGATAATTTATAAGATGAACAATCAGGGTTTTTTACAGGGTTAAATACATCAGTATCATCAGCGGGTAGATTGCGGTGCCAAATTCCCGTTGGGCGTTTTGTACTCCCATCAATAACGCAATTAAAACAAATATATTCCTTTCCAAAAAAAGTAGCCTTATAAAAACCGTCATCGGTTTTGACAGCCAGATCCATTCCCCCTTCATAAATGATGGGATGTGTATCAGGGTTTATTTCTGTATCAGCCAGTGGCGAAACACTATTATTAGCATTAGCAGAAAAGACAAAAAAAGAGAGGATGAAAAAAATGATTTTCATGTTATGAATCTCTAAAAAAAGCCCCCTTAAAAGGAGGCTTCAATTAATTAAATTTATTGTGCTGCTTTAGCAAAGAAAGATTTAATAACCCCCATACCGACAGAAACAACAAGTTTAAAGGTCAGGATACCGAACGCCGCTGTTACAACCGCCCCCATAGTAACCAGAATAGGATTTGAAATTGCTTCCAGCATAGCCGTAGTAATAAACGTAGACGGATCTGGAGGCGTACCCGCTGCCAGTGCAGAGCCAGAGGTGCCAGCCATTACAGCAGCAGCCACAGCTTTTAATTTAAAACCAGTAGTAATATTCATGAAATACCTCTTTAACGGGAAGAAGAAATAAACGTTCGCTTAATAAAAGCGAGAAGAAAACCAGAGCCAAAACCAGATAATAAAGAAAAAAACCATAAAATAAAAAGATACTCTACAGGCTCTTTATCCTTAAGAAACGGATCTATTAAGTCATATAAATACCCCATTTAATTAATCCCCCAACAAAAGCCCCGCGATAAACGACAGAATAAACAATATCAACGGGGCCAGCCCATACAACAATATTAAATAAAAATCACCAGAAGCCATTATGATTTATCATCTACGAAAAAATAGATGCATATTCGATTAATTCACGCGACGCTTTATTTTCAAGATTCATAATCAGCCCCTACGCAAAAAACATGATTCCCGCATTCAGGACAAACACGCTGTCCTGCAAACTCACAGTTGCACAGAACGCAACGATGCTTAACCGGACGCGCATAACCTGTATTGCCCGTCAGATGGTTAACAGCAAGCTCTATAGCAGACGTCAGGCCAATAGCGACAACGGGAGTCGGACGGCAAGCAGAACAGCGCATTTCACGCCTTTCCTGACACCTCGCCAGTTCAGCGACAGAATTTTTATAGTATTTGCGGATAAACGGCGAATCCGGATCAAATGAATTAATATCACAGAATCGGATATAATCTGACTGGTCAGAAATGCCAGGATATAATTTAGCCATGATTATCACCTCCTGTAAATTCCGGCCCGAAGGCCAGAACCATCAGGATTTAGCCTGCTGTTTAACAGCTTCAATAGGCGTATGGGTCAGTTTGCCATAACCAACCAGCTCATAATCACCGACAACACGTTGAGCCTGACCACGGCCACGGGCAGTGCGTTTATCATGAGGAATAATCAAAATATAATCATAGCCCTGCTGATTAGCCTGCCGGACATCATTCTGTAAACGCTTAATAAGAGCAAAATTATCACCCACAGTGAATTGCTCAGAGATAAAGCCACGCCCGACAGAACGGTCGCCATCTTCATAATCGGCGAGCGTATCAACCGGACACATATGTTCAATAGCCCCTGTACTCTTATTGGTGTATTGAATAATGGATCCACCAAAAACACAAATTGAATTAGCGAGTTTTGACATTTTATTACCTCATATATTTAATATTTACCAGACTGATTAAAGGCCGTTTATTCATATATATTTAATTAAAAAGGAATCGGCCTGTTTTTAAATTGATTTCTTACTATTTGTTGATAACAGTCATTAGTTGCAAATCTTATACTTTCATCTTCTATATGTTCTCTCCTGACAATAGTTGATATTAATGCTTCGACGTCATATCCCAATTGATGAATAACGGAAGCAATTTTCTTTGAGCATTGAGTACGTAACCATTTCACATCTGACTCGAAAGAATGAACGGCCTTACGCAAATCAGACAGAGACGGATTAAACGGGTTTATTTTACGGGGTTTTGAAGGGTTTAATTGTGCTGCGTAATCGCAAAGCCCTGTAAAATAACTCTGAATATCTAACAATATTTCAACAGGTACATGCTTAAGTTCAACCTCAGAGCGATTCCATACAATATCAAGTCCCTGCTCTAACGCTTTGTTATAAATCCGCCAGAATGTTAACGACTGACGGCTTCCCACCGTCAGCATTTCAACATCACCAATCGTGTACGTATGAGCCGACGAACGACGCCCACGACCTCTATAGAATGCATCATTTTTGAAATCCTGATATGCGTGTTGCACAGTAAATACACCATCAAAATCATCAACGCATAAATCAAGGCGGTTTATTGTCGTTATTCCAAGATGTGTAAACCACTTATACAAATGTTCTGGCGATGTACCCGAAAAAACATGCTTACAACCGTGAGCATTAATCTGAATAAATACAGTCCCCTCATTTCCGCCAAAATAAAGGAATCCTAGTTCAGTACAGTTTTCATCATCATGAGCATATAACGGCGCTGAATCCTCATATAAAAAACGACCATATCCACGAAATATACCGAGATGTAAACCCAATTCGGCAGCGAGCCAACGCCGGATCAATTCAACACGCGATTCAAGAACCTTTTTATTATAGCTATCAAGTTGTGCATCAAACGCTTTTCTTGCCTGACGAAAATCCCCATCGAAATCAGTGATCGGAAATGTATAACCATCGACAAAATCATCAAATGATTCCTCAATATCGGAATCAGTTAATGGACACCAGACGCGCGTTTTTGGATTAATCACGTCAGTAAAGAAAGCATCCCGCGCTTTAACATGATTGCGGTAAACAGGATGGATACCGTATTTACGCCATTCGGCCTGCTCAGGAAAGGTCACAAAATCCTTCACCGCCGAGGAATGCATGACAAACGCCAGCCAGTCGATATTGACAGGACGATCATCAGGAAGATCCACAGCTACCGCACTGGTGAGAGTAGAAGTTTTGTTGAGATCCTTTGCTATGATTTCCATCATGTTCTCATGTGGTCATGATTACCTGAAATTTTTATACATCAAGTGATAACTTGACCACAAGAGAAAATGAAAATTAGTGCGAAAGAATACTAGAGTTCATTGTGCTTAACTGAAATCTAAAGAGAGGTGAAAAATGGCAGATAAAAGAAAGGGTTATAACGTACCAGTAGATAAGTACCTGAAACTTGAAAGAATGGCAGTTGATATGAGTTACAAGGTTGGAAAAACAATTAAATGGAGTGAAATCATCACTTATCTAATTGATAATTATGCAAAAGATGCAGTAGAAGATATGATTAGCCAAGAGACTATTAAGAAAAAAACGAGTAATGTGAAGTGCATCACAATTGAATTAAGCAACAACGATGAATGACCCGCCTCTTACACACAGCTAAATCTAACCTCCCTATCGCCCTGAATACCTGACCAGAAAACGAGCAATTGCGGACGGATCCGCATTGTCCCGTTGAATTAACCCCCGTATTACATAGCGGGGTTTTTTCCCGCCGCGTGGCGCTGGCGAACAAAAAGCCAATGCGCCATCGCCCACCCACGGCGCGTAAGTGCCCTTCTTAACCCCGCATCTTTTACGCTTCCTCGACCGTTCGCTCACTCCGTTCGGTCGCTTGTCTGCGGCGAGCGTTGCCTTCTCTCTCCTCATGGATGTAACTACCTACCGAACTGGAATATCGACGAACGACAGGAACGTGAAAGCCGGTGCTTAACTTCACCAGTGAGAAAACCGCTTTGCAGCGATAAAGGCGCATGGCCAGAGAATGGATCGAGAGAGGATCAAGAGGACATTCCAAAATGGCAGAGGTGCGCACAATGACGTTATGTTAAAGATGCCGCTGCGCGTGTAACCCATTGTCGCAGCGGCATTTTCAACATAACGAGTCGTACATTATGCGCACCACGGCAGAATCAGACAGAATCCGTGATTATGTGAGCATGGATTTACCTGATTACTTTATGTAACTCTTTAATGCAGCCTCATGCAGATTCTTATCGTACTTCACCATCCTTTCTGGATGCCTCAAAGGAGTCGTCGAAATTAACGAACATAGATAACCATCTCTACCATATCGGCTTTTTAATAAAATCGATGAGGCTTCACTACACGATAATTCATCTTCCCAGTACAACAGAGGAACCCCACGTGAAGGAAAGGATGACCAACGACCATTAACATTCAAATAACGATTCGTTCCTCTTACATCTTTATGATTAGGATAATAAATTAAATAAAACGTACTTCTCTGCATGCTGACCTCCTGACAATCTGAATCAGTTTTATAACAGATAAAATTACGTGAAAATTTTACTTAACCACTCTCATTGTTACGTCATTTTTTCACGTAACCGCACAGGCCACGAACGACGAACGCCGCGCACTGGAGACAAATGTCTCCAGTTCGTCACGCAGCTACACGACGAAAACCCCTTACGCTTTTGTCGTGTGAACCTGCAACACAATCAGGATATCGGTTTTCGATTTTTCGTCTGACGAGGACATGAATGATTTAGGCAGGAACGAAAAACCCGTTTTCGCATCGCTGTCCTTTGTCTCGGCTAAACCGCCCAGGACAATAATATCACCGGACTTAACCGAAACGAACGTGGATACTTCACGCTTAAGCAATGTTGGTGAGTCATTTACGCCCGTATCCGTTTTCACAAAGTTACTCAGTTGCTGGCTGATTTTGATATCCGTCACCGCACCGCGCACGTCCGGTTTTACATCAAGGATTACACCCGCATTACGATACTCAATCGACTGATAGGACGAATTCTGATTGCGATCGACACCGCCCAAAACAGGCACTTCCTGACCGACAGAAAATTGCGCCGAATAGCCGGACTTCACCCGCAGACGTGGCGAACTGACAACGTGAAAACGGCTGTCAGTGCGGAACAACTCATACAGCGCATCGAGCGACGAGCTACCGATACGAATAAAGTTCTCATAACCCCCGTAAGATTACCGGTGCTGATGGTCACTTTCCCGTTAAGGAGTTTGGCGGCAAGCGCGAGGCCGGAGCCGTTGCGCTCATTCGTCTGGACTTCAAACACGTATCCGGCAACATAAACTTCATCGCCAGCCGTATCGATTGACGGCAAAACCTGCTCCATGCGGCGTATATTTTCCCGCGTACCGTAAAAAACAAGCACATCCCCTGCCCGGTTTAAATTATCCGTAGCCGTGCCAGGCTGAATCTTGTCCGGCGAAATATCAAAACCACCAACACCCTGTTTAGCGCTGAAATTCCCCTCGACGAACGTTCTCAGAATCTCAGACAAATAAGACACGCTGCGGAAACGGGGCTGATACACAAAAACCTCCCGCCGTGGTTCAGCCGCCGCAGCCGCTTTCACTGGCGCAACATAATCAATCCCGTTTTTAGAGTGAATTTTAATATTCAGGTTGCCAAAATAACGTTCAATAAATGCCCGTTCATCAATTTCTGGTGTGATACGCAGCGACACAACCCGCGATC
Organism: Citrobacter meridianamericanus; assembly: GCF_041320245.1. Lineage (NCBI taxonomy): Bacteria > Pseudomonadati > Pseudomonadota > Gammaproteobacteria > Enterobacterales > Enterobacteriaceae > Citrobacter > Citrobacter meridianamericanus. Next base: position 2,804,129 of record NZ_CP101036.1, read on the forward strand.
ATTCGCCAGTTCCGGCGCAAGCATATACGGACGGCTGAATACCTCGCTGTATATCAGGTTAATAGCTTCAGGTAACGCCACCCTGTTAAGTTCCAGCGAAACACCGGCTGCATGCAAAGTACCGGACAAGACAAAAATCAGTGAAAATATAATCCCTTTCATTTTGAAGCCCCTTTTGTTATCTGACCTGACCACACCGTAATTTTTTCGTTGTCTATTTCACCGGACATAAACAAACCGTTAAACGTGAATGAAGTAAGCGGTTCAGTTCTGACTCTCCCGTCAGTATTAACCATCACCACAAAGCCAACTCCCTGCTTAACAAGACGCCCGCCGATGCGCCAGTCAGCAGAAACCACAGGACGTGGGGGCAAACCTTGTGATTGCGGTTGAGATGTCCGGGAAGCACCGGAAGCCGTTGAAGCAGAGGAATTTTTTGTCGTTGCATTCTGGGTATCCAGAAGCGGTGACGAATCAGGCGAAAAGAATCGAATAATAAAAAACAGGCCAACAGCAAGAGAAATTAACGGAATAATAAAGAAAATAAATACAAATTTAGGCTGAAAAACAGACTGGCGCTTATCAACTATCTTTTCATTCCCGTTATTACCGTCATACGACTTATACAGCGGAAATATTTCTTTTTTATACCCGCACTGATAAGACTGAATGCGGCTTGTCTTGACCAGTTTAACTCCTTCAAACACATCCACCCGATAACGCTTTGACAGTCCCAGCGCCGTTAGTTTTGTCATTCTGAACGTCTTGGATGTACGATCCTTAATGAAACGGGCAACCGTTGCCAGTGACTGATTCATAAAAACAAAGTCACAGGAAACCCCTGTTTCAGCATCGGTAAAATGACGATGCTCCGCAAAAAACGAACGATGTTCATTACAGATAGCAGAATCTTTGTCCCATAAACGGTGTAATTCATCAGCAATAATCAAATCACCTGGCTTACAAAATGTGTCAGGAACGGCTAAACCATCTTTACCTTTATACGGAAAAAATCCTTTTTCTTCATGTCGTCATCATCGACAACCAGCACCTGCCCGAGCGCGTCACGGTCAGCTTTGAGCTTATCGACACAATAATCATAAATAGCATCAGGAACGACACCAATGATGTTGGTCACAACCCGCCGACCTGCCAGAACGGCAGGCAGGAGCACATTCGCCACGCACTCGTAAGACTTGCCGGAACCCGGTATACCGATATAACCAGAAATAGCCATAACGTCCCCTTACTTCCCGACAATGGGGATCATCCCGATAATGAAACGTGTCACCAGTGCGGAAAACACCACGGATAAGCCAAACGGTAATTGCGCCAGGTTGATGAAGTACCAGGCCGGATCCGGTAACTGGTCAAAAAGCGAAACCAGATTTGTAGAATCAGGCAATAATTTAGTAACCACGCCCATAATCTCAGATATCAGGAATGTCAGCGCCCCAAAGATAATGGCTTTCATCGTGGCCTGTTTTAACACCCAACCCAGCAGATAATTAATTGCAGAAACAAGAATACGATACATAAAAAACTCCTTATCGAACCAGAATAATGAGGCCCAGCATCGTCCAGCAAATGACAAAGAACAGGGCAATTAACTTTTTATTGGCTTCAGCCAGAATACAGAATGAATCCATCGAATACGTTTTATCGTAAAACGGAATATTAATAACCGGACACTGGACGACATGAGTCGTTAACTCAAATTTCTGTAAAAACGGCATCACTGACGTAATCGGAGACAAGACCTTGTCAATAGTCCCGCCATCATCAAGTTCCGGCGACTGGATACCAGGGTCAGGGCCAAAATCAACTTTAACCGATTCCTGTTTAGAAACCATTTCATTACTGATATAGGCATTCTGCGTATCGTCCCACTGCATTAAATGCAACTGACCGTCTTTGACCTGAACAAATAAATCAGAGTACGTCGGATTTAATTCACGCTCATTCATAACATGACTGATATCAGCCGATGACAGAGATAATGACGAGGTATAAGGCACGCCCTGATAATCAGCAGCCGCAGCCGCCTCAACCCATGCACTGTTCAGCAATAAAGAAAAAGCGGAAGCCAGTAACGGCGTTGACTGCAAAGATGAAAGATAGGCATTTTTCAAAATATCATCTCCACCGAGGAAAGGAGAAAAAACAAGTTTATACGTGAAATTCTGATAGAAAGGCGCATTGTTCTGTATTAAAGAATTATTGCCAGTGCCAGCGTTAGACGAGAAAGAAAATGAATTTTCAAAGCCGGTTGTGGCAATACAGACACTGTTACCGCGAAGCATAAGAGAGAAGGTATAAGAACGAGGAAGCAAAACGGGAGAATCATTAACACTGTATTCATTCATTCCCGAGGGGGTAAGTTTTTTATCTGTATAAGTCGTCAAAGTACAATGCGTATAAATGAATGTCCCGTTTTTATCTGTTTCACCAAGAAGCTTTTTTCACGTGCAGCATGTTTAAGATAAAATTCATTATAAACGGTATCCTGTACAAGGTTAATTAAAAAGTCAACAATATCCTCCGCATCATCTGAAACGATATAGCCATTATTATAAGGATAGCTAAAAACATCATCCTTATAAGAAGATGTAAAACGAGTTACACCCGTACTGACCTGTGTATCAGAAACAGATTTGTACGATATAAGCGGTAAGGGATTAGTAAAAGAAGGATTACCAAAGTCACCGGAATAATAAACATCAGAAGATAAAGATGTTACCCATAAAAGAGAGGCAGGAATATCAGAGAATGAAGATGCAACGGAAACAGCATTAAACGAAGATGATTTCACCACGCCAGAGTTAAGGAATAAATTAGCATATGACAGACCATTAAATAATGAATATTTTGATAAACTCAGCTTTGAATTAAGAACGGATGAAACCGCTTTAATGGTGTTTTCATACGCCCTGTCAGGTAAAGGTGTTTCCTGCGTTCTGTAATACTCAATCGCACGTGTAAGCGCCATTGAAAACGAAACAGATAATAATTCATCAACAACGCCGGATGAATCAAGCACGCTGCCATTTGGCAGTGGCGCAGCCGACACCGACAAAGACAGAAAAATCGAAATTAAACAGAATGATTTTTTCATCTCAAACCCTCCTGCGAATAACAATAAAGAGTGACATCATTGTCCAGGCTATAACCGCAAACATTTCAATAAGGGGAGCCTGCTTATCAAGAATAAAACAATGGCTATCAACCCTTTGACTGAAGTTAAGATATTCAATATTCAAATCAAAGACAGGACATTGTGCAGCCCTTGAGCGTAACTGAATATCCTTCATAAACGGGAGAATACTGGTTATCGGTAAAAGAATAACATCCATCGGCAGCGGTGCAGGAAAAACGGGAGCCTGTATATCAGGATTAATACCAAAATCCAGTTCGGGAACCTGCTCAATATAGGTATTTGAAACAAACTGATTGAGCGTAATATTATAAACAGGCAAATCCCAGTAACCAGTTTTACTGACAGGCACCAGTAAGTCAGCCGTGGTCAGTGCCATGTTACGCGCCTCCAGTATCTCATCAACCATCGTCGCTGTGACGGCCACCGACGAACTGTAAGGAATGCCCCTGTAATCAGCCCGTGATGACGCCCGCTGCCACGCAGCATTTATCATTGATGACACCTGCGACGATGAAAGCGGCCTGTTCTGAAGCTCCTGGACATAATCAGGTTGTGTATACAGAGGCGGAATAATGACCGCACCCTTTGAACCCGTATTATCCTTTACTGTTAATTCAGAGGAAGGATTAACCGTAGTATTTAAAAAAGTAAACCCAGGAAATTCAACGGTACGTGACCTGACAACGGAAGACTGTAAATAATAAACATCATTAATCATTCTATATTCCTCCTCCTTATAAATGTTATAAAGCGTTAACGGAGGAATAAAGGCAGATAAATATGAAAGTGACGGTAATGAAACAATGGAGCCATTAATGTTGTATGCCTGTCTGGCATCAGAATCAGTAACAGATTTAGAAATATCAGGAAAGGAAAAATCATCCAGGCGGATAAGTGTATACACTTTGCGATAACCGCCTAATTCCACAACACCTCCCGTCATACATAAATTGCAGGAATCAGACAGTGATTTATATTCTTTTGCGAGTTGATTGTAATATCTCTCAACAACCGAAGCGCTGCCTGAAATATAAAAATCCAGTAATCCGGAAGCCGTATCTGAAGTCACATAAGAAAGATTATCAGGATTACCGGAAAGCCCTGTTGACGAATAGTTATATACCCCATTTCGGGAGCCGGAAAACTTTGTTCCAGGAGAAACTGAGGGATAATAATCCGGTGATAAAGGAGGAATACGAACAGGTACAGGATTTAAACGGGATGGCGTACCGTACATTGCATCAGCCCCTGATACAGACGGCGAAAGCGCCGCCAGTTCAGCCGGAGATGTCACATTAACGACTTTACCGTTATATGTATTGATATTGAAATCAGATGGATTAACAGCGCCGAGAGACACCGCAGACGCCGCGACAGCAGGCACATGACCATCAGAACGCAGATTATTACCCACACTGGCAGGCGTGCTCCTGTCCAGTTCCTCAGCGACTTTTATATATGTAATTGTTCCTGCCATACCCACAGCGGTAATACCCAGACCATACATAACATAGGTTAAAGCAGAGCTTATTGTAGTAGCCATTGCAGTTGTACCCGCAGGCATTGCAGCAAGAGCAAGTATGGGGACAAAAGCGTTAGCCTTTCGGGGATATGAAAAATTCAGAATAAATACACAGAGAAGATAAACAACTAACCTTTGAGGCCAAGAATAACAACGTATGCACATAGCAGACCCCACAGAAAAAATACAACATTCCAGAGTTCACCCATAAAAAGGGGAAAGGTTGCCCCTTCCCCGCTCCTGTATATTAATTAGTTGGTGCGCAGGAAAAGAATCAATTTCTTGACACCCATAATAACAACATACAAACCCGCCAAAATAGCTGCAATAGCCATAATAGCAGTAATTACCGCACCCATATCAACGGCGCTGGTAATAGCCGTATAATCAGGTGCATCAGCAGCAAAAGAATGGACAGAAAAAAGAGCCAGTGATAAAGCGGCAATAAATTCAGCTTTTAACGATGATAAAACAGATAAAAATTTGAACATAATAAATCCCTCTTTGATAAAATAATAAGGCAAAACAAAAAAGACAAGACAGGTTGTTTTAAGTCATACATACCCCCTACCCACGTTTAATCATACCCAGCAGTAACCCGACACAATGAGAAGTAAGCCAGAGTATTAATACAGATGAAAATCCAATAATAAAAAAAGGTGCAGATTCAGAATAAACAGGCGATGACAATGACAGACTGACAGGAACGCTTGTCACATCTATAGAAACAGACTGGCAAACTTTATCTACCATATTACAGATTGTTCCGGTCAGTTCATTAGACATAAATCACCCCACTATTTAACAGAAGGTTGTTCCTTTGATTTATCCTTTACTGGTGAAAGTGAAGGAATAATTTCAGTAGTAGAAGAAAGCAATTCATAGTCAACAAGTGCATATTTAGCAATTTCTTTTGAGTCAACTTGTTCCAGTTCCGCATCAATAATAACTGGACGCCCCGCCGCCTTTAAGTCATCAACCAAACGACGACCAAGCGCATTATCATTACTTGTATCAATATTAACTTTATTTGCTCGATATCCGGCTGAATTATCTTTCACACTAAATTTAAGAGATGATGAATTCATAGACGCATACGGAGTACCGCTTTCCATCTTTCCATATTGTGCATAGTGGACAACTATTTTAGTCATTTCTAAAAATCTCCATTAACGGAATTAACAACAAGATTAAATGAACCATCACGCCAGAACGCGAGCGACAGCTCCTTATCCTCACTCATCCGAACCTTACGACCCGCTTTAAGACCTGCCACACATTCAGCACTCACACCCAGTTCATTAAGATCATGAATAAGGCGCATATCAGGTGTAACCCATGCCGGAAGCGGTGCATTCTCTGTTTGTACTGGTGCAGAAGTATCCAGTGATGCCAGAAACTCAGTGAACGTCAGTTCAGGCGCGGGCATTACCGGTTCCTGATATGACGCCGGACGTTGAGCATCAAAATCGACTTTAATAAGATTCAGGAGGGGCTTTTTCTGCCCTTTATGAAGATTCTGTAACTCGGCCTTTGAAAGACCGATTGCCATTACATCATTAACAGCATTGTAAAAAGATGAACGACCCATGGTACGTTTTACCTCGCTATATCCTTCATGAACCAGGCGACGGTAGAAACCGAACAGACGCAGCGATTTAGCTGTACTCTTCTTTCCGTTTCGTTCCGTGTCATAGGTAGCATGCAAAAGACGCCGTATTTTACCGTCGTGAATAACTTCCAGTTGCTGCCCTGAAATAGCATCAATCAGATCAAATGTTGCTTCCCGCCACAGCCAGCGACAGAAGCTACCGGAACCGTGTTCCTGTTCAAATCCCCGGATGTAATCAAGCATCCCTGTAACCGAAATAGGTACATTGCGACGCTGAAAAAACCATGTTTTACAACGTGTTTCCATGCGCAAAAGATAAAGCGCAAAGTTCTGGAGATCAGGAGAAGATAACGCCTCAATAACCGGATCATATCGATGGGTGCGCTCCTTATGCGCCTTCTTTCTCAGGTCATTAAGCTGATGTTCCACTTCATCTTTTTTGGAATAAATTACTGTCTGTGAAACACGACCAGTACCAGGCTTATCCTTGGCTTTGTTGAAATAGATCGTGGATTCAAAATCCATATCACGGGAAGGCCGCAGGTAACGGTTACTGACGTTTGCCAGTGCCCGAAGTGCAGAGGCCAGAGCATCTTCATCGGGGAGGCGTACCGAATAAGTTGAGTCAAGGCGGAAAACATGCGCGGAAGGAAAATCAAGCATATCCGCAAATTCCGGCATCGTGGCTTTTAAGGTCTGGTACATCAGGCGAACACCCAGTTCGAGAGATTCAGAGCCGTAAACGTTATGACCCTGCGCAAGCTTTGCCGGAGATGCCTTGATTTCAAGATATGGCAACACATTAAAACCGCCACCCTGAAAAACCTTAAACGCCACACCTGTAAAGCTCGACGGCAGGCTATCCCACGGACAGTACAGATTGTGGCACTGGTGAAGCCCGTCAATCTCCCAGGTCATTTCACGGGGAACAATATTTACGCCCCGCTTGCCGCACTCCTCCAGATCAACGGAGCCAAGCAGACGATCATCAAGCCATGAATACTTGACGTAAGCGTCTTTAAAACTGATCCGTAATCCGATGAAGTCGAACATTCAAAAAACCTGTCAAGGGCTAATTTTCCTTGCATCATACACAAGGAAAATCTTGACAGCAATGCATCTGTATAAAAAACCAGTTATACAATAATGAAAAATCATGTTTTTTTGAGGTTCATCATGTTGAACGAAAGATTACGTACACTCAGAGAGAAGAAAAAACTAACCCAAAAAAAGATCGCAGCAGAACTAGGAATAACAACACAAACACTTCAAACATGGGAAAGAGGAGAGTCAGAGCCTAAAGCTTCTCAACTAGTTATATTATCTAAACTTTTTGGTGTCAGTATTGAAGAGATATGCACTGGAAATGAAACCAGCGCAGACCAAAGATTGTCTCTGAAAATCAGCGAAGCAGAAAAACTAAATCCAGAAGAAAAAAACTGCATTGAAACCCTATTAGAAGCAATGTTAATCAGGCACTACGTTAGAGAAGTCAAAATCACAGAGTAGATCAACCATTCTTTCATAACAACTGGTCACACCTCACTACATATTGTGTCTAAATGGACTTAGACATTCAATTTTACAACAAAAAACACAAGATATGGGATTGCTGGAAGTCCACGGTTTGGACGATATAACACTATTAAAGTACGTGTCATATCGTCCCGTCTGGCCGCTTCATTGCGCTCCCGTCACCAGGAAGGTCTAAACGGTGAGCGGCAGCATCCCCTCCTCATTCTTGCGGGGGAGCGCTGCGCACTCACCGCTATTCCTGAACCATTCCGACAGCAACAATGACACCGCCCAAAATGGGAACGATGCTAACCAGCAAGTCACTACCGCCACAAACGCCGGTGATTAAAACCCGCTTTGCAGTAAGGGGGCGAACTGCCGTACATGGTCAGCATCACCGGACTGATGAACGGGAACCAGTTCACCACGGAGCCGGAACAGAAAAACCCCGCGCAATACAGCGCGGTAGGTATCGCTGGCGCTCCCATGCCCTGACGGGCATCAGTAGATGGAAGATCTAAATGGATCGAGAGGACATTTGAATTTGGCGGTGAAGCAGACATTTCAAAACAGCCAGGCATGGTGCGCACAATGCAGCCTATGCTAAATCCCCGCGGTCGCCTTAGCCGACGCGGTCGCACGGCTGCGGCGATTCAACATAAGCTGCATCCACATTATGCGCACCACGGCAGAATCAGACAGAATCCGTGATTATGTGAGCATGGATTTACCTGATTACTTTATGTAACTCTTTAATGCAGCCTCATGCAGATTCTTATCGTACTTCACCATCCTTTCTGGATGCCTCAAAGGAGTCGTCGAAATTAACGAACATAGATAACCATCTCTACCATATCGGCTTTTTAATAAAATCGATGAGGCTTCACTACACGATAATTCATCTTCCCAGTACAACAGAGGAACCCCACGTGAAGGAAAGGATGACCAACGACCATTAACATTCAAATAACGATTCGTTCCTCTTACATCTTTATGATTAGGATAATAAATTAAATAAAACGTACTTCTCTGCATGCTGACCTCCTGACAATCTGAATCAGTTTTATAACAGATAAAATTACGTGAAAATTTTACTTAACCACTCTCATTGTTACGTCATTTTTTCACGTAACCGCACAGGCCACGAACGACGAACGCCGCGCACTGGAGACAAATGTCTCCAGTTCGTCACGCAGCTACACGACGAAAACCCCTTACGCTTTTGTCGTGTGAACCTGCAACACAATCAGGATATCGGTTTTCGATTTTTCGTCTGACGAGGACATGAATGATTTAGGCAGGAACGAAAAACCCGTTTTCGCATCGCTGTCCTTTGTCTCGGCTAAACCGCCCAGGACAATAATATCACCGGACTTAACCGAAACGAACGTGGATACTTCACGCTTAAGCAATGTTGGTGAGTCATTTACGCCCGTATCCGTTTTCACAAAGTTACTCAGTTGCTGGCTGATTTTGATATCCGTCACCGCACCGCGCACGTCCGGTTTTACATCAAGGATTACACCCGCATTACGATACTCAATCGACTGATAGGACGAATTCTGATTGCGATCGACACCGCCCAAAACAGGCACTTCCTGACCGACAGAAAATTGCGCCGAATAGCCGGACTTCACCCGCAGACGTGGCGAACTGACAACGTGAAAACGGCTGTCAGTGCGGAACAACTCATACAGCGCATCGAGCGACGAGCTACCGATACGAATAAAGTTCTCATAACCCCCGTAAGATTACCGGTGCTGATGGTCACTTTCCCGTTAAGGAGTTTGGCGGCAAGCGCGAGGCCGGAGCCGTTGCGCTCATTCGTCTGGACTTCAAACACGTATCCGGCAACATAAACTTCATCGCCAGCCGTATCGATTGACGGCAAAACCTGCTCCATGCGGCGTATATTTTCCCGCGTACCGTAAAAAACAAGCACATCCCCTGCCCGGTTTAAATTATCCGTAGCCGTGCCAGGCTGAATCTTGTCCGGCGAAATATCAAAACCACCAACACCCTGTTTAGCGCTGAAATTCCCCTCGACGAACGTTCTCAGAATCTCAGACAAATAAGACACGCTGCGGAAACGGGGCTGATACACAAAAACCTCCCGCCGTGGTTCAGCCGCCGCAGCCGCTTTCACTGGCGCAACATAATCAATCCCGTTTTTAGAGTGAATTTTAATATTCAGGTTGCCAAAATAACGTTCAATAAATGCCCGTTCATCAATTTCTGGTGTGATACGCAGCGACACAACCCGCGAATCATTCGCCAGTTCCGGCGCAAGCATATACGGACGGCTGAATACCTCGCTGTATATCAGGTTAATAGCTTCAGGTAACGCCACCCTGTTAAGTTCCAGCGAAACACCGGCTGCATGCAAAGTACCGGACAAGACAAAAATCAGTGAAAATATAATCCCTTTCATTTTGAAGCCCCTTTTGTTATCTGACCTGACCACACCGTAATTTTTTCGTTGTCTATTTCACCGGACATAAACAAACCGTTAAACGTGAATGAAGTAAGCGGTTCAGTTCTGACTCTCCCGTCAGTATTAACCATCACCACAAAGCCAACTCCCTGCTTAACAAGACGCCCGCCGATGCGCCAGTCAGCAGAAACCACAGGACGTGGGGGCAAACCTTGTGATTGCGGTTGAGATGTCCGGGAAGCACCGGAAGCCGTTGAAGCAGAGGAATTTTTTGTCGTTGCATTCTGGGTATCCAGAAGCGGTGACGAATCAGGCGAAAAGAATCGAATAATAAAAAACAGGCCAACAGCAAGAGAAATTAACGGAATAATAAAGAAAATAAATACAAATTTAGGCTGAAAAACAGACTGGCGCTTATCAACTATCTTTTCATTCCCGTTATTACCGTCATACGACTTATACAGCGGAAATATTTCTTTTTTATACCCGCACTGATAAGACTGAATGCGGCTTGTCTTGACCAGTTTAACTCCTTCAAACACATCCACCCGATAACGCTTTGACAGTCCCAGCGCCGTTAGTTTTGTCATTCTGAACGTCTTGGATGTACGATCCTTAATGAAACGGGCAACCGTTGCCAGTGACTGATTCATAAAAACAAAGTCACAGGAAACCCCTGTTTCAGCATCGGTAAAATGACGATGCTCCGCAAAAAACGAACGATGTTCATTACAGATAGCAGAATCTTTGTCCCATAAACGGTGTAATTCATCAGCAATAATCAAATCACCTGGCTTACAAAATGTGTCAGGAACGGCTAAACCATCTTTACCTTTATACGGAAAAAATCCTTTTTCTTCATGTCGTCATCATCGACAACCAGCACCTGCCCGAGCGCGTCACGGTCAGCTTTGAGCTTATCGACACAATAATCATAAATAGCATCAGGAACGACACCAATGATGTTGGTCACAACCCGCCGACCTGCCAGAACGGCAGGCAGGAGCACATTCGCCACGCACTCGTAAGACTTGCCGGAACCCGGTATACCGATATAACCAGAAATAGCCATAACGTCCCCTTACTTCCCGACAATGGGGATCATCCCGATAATGAAACGTGTCACCAGTGCGGAAAACACCACGGATAAGCCAAACGGTAATTGCGCCAGGTTGATGAAGTACCAGGCCGGATCCGGTAACTGGTCAAAAAGCGAAACCAGATTTGTAGAATCAGGCAATAATTTAGTAACCACGCCCATAATCTCAGATATCAGGAATGTCAGCGCCCCAAAGATAATGGCTTTCATCGTGGCCTGTTTTAACACCCAACCCAGCAGATAATTAATTGCAGAAACAAGAATACGATACATAAAAAACTCCTTATCGAACCAGAATAATGAGGCCCAGCATCGTCCAGCAAATGACAAAGAACAGGGCAATTAACTTTTTATTGGCTTCAGCCAGAATACAGAATGAATCCATCGAATACGTTTTATCGTAAAACGGAATATTAATAACCGGACACTGGACGACATGAGTCGTTAACTCAAATTTCTGTAAAAACGGCATCACTGACGTAATCGGAGACAAGACCTTGTCAATAGTCCCGCCATCATCAAGTTCCGGCGACTGGATACCAGGGTCAGGGCCAAAATCAACTTTAACCGATTCCTGTTTAGAAACCATTTCATTACTGATATAGGCATTCTGCGTATCGTCCCACTGCATTAAATGCAACTGACCGTCTTTGACCTGAACAAATAAATCAGAGTACGTCGGATTTAATTCACGCTCATTCATAACATGACTGATATCAGCCGATGACAGAGATAATGACGAGGTATAAGGCACGCCCTGATAATCAGCAGCCGCAGCCGCCTCAACCCATGCACTGTTCAGCAATAAAGAAAAAGCGGAAGCCAGTAACGGCGTTGACTGCAAAGATGAAAGATAGGCATTTTTCAAAATATCATCTCCACCGAGGAAAGGAGAAAAAACAAGTTTATACGTGAAATTCTGATAGAAAGGCGCATTGTTCTGTATTAAAGAATTATTGCCAGTGCCAGCGTTAGACGAGAAAGAAAATGAATTTTCAAAGCCGGTTGTGGCAATACAGACACTGTTACCGCGAAGCATAAGAGAGAAGGTATAAGAACGAGGAAGCAAAACGGGAGAATCATTAACACTGTATTCATTCATTCCCGAGGGGGTAAGTTTTTTATCTGTATAAGTCGTCAAAGTACAATGCGTATAAATGAATGTCCCGTTTTTATCTGTTTCACCAAGAAGCTTTTTTCACGTGCAGCATGTTTAAGATAAAATTCATTATAAACGGTATCCTGTACAAGGTTAATTAAAAAGTCAACAATATCCTCCGCATCATCTGAAACGATATAGCCATTATTATAAGGATAGCTAAAAACATCATCCTTATAAGAAGATGTAAAACGAGTTACACCCGTACTGACCTGTGTATCAGAAACAGATTTGTACGATATAAGCGGTAAGGGATTAGTAAAAGAAGGATTACCAAAGTCACCGGAATAATAAACATCAGAAGATAAAGATGTTACCCATAAAAGAGAGGCAGGAATATCAGAGAATGAAGATGCAACGGAAACAGCATTAAACGAAGATGATTTCACCACGCCAGAGTTAAGGAATAAATTAGCATATGACAGACCATTAAATAATGAATATTTTGATAAACTCAGCTTTGAATTAAGAACGGATGAAACCGCTTTAATGGTGTTTTCATACGCCCTGTCAGGTAAAGGTGTTTCCTGCGTTCTGTAATACTCAATCGCACGTGTAAGCGCCATTGAAAACGAAACAGATAATAATTCATCAACAACGCCGGATGAATCAAGCACGCTGCCATTTGGCAGTGGCGCAGCCGACACCGACAAAGACAGAAAAATCGAAATTAAACAGAATGATTTTTTCATCTCAAACCCTCCTGCGAATAACAATAAAGAGTGACATCATTGTCCAGGCTATAACCGCAAACATTTCAATAAGGGGAGCCTGCTTATCAAGAATAAAACAATGGCTATCAACCCTTTGACTGAAGTTAAGATATTCAATATTCAAATCAAAGACAGGACATTGTGCAGCCCTTGAGCGTAACTGAATATCCTTCATAAACGGGAGAATACTGGTTATCGGTAAAAGAATAACATCCATCGGCAGCGGTGCAGGAAAAACGGGAGCCTGTATATCAGGATTAATACCAAAATCCAGTTCGGGAACCTGCTCAATATAGGTATTTGAAACAAACTGATTGAGCGTAATATTATAAACAGGCAAATCCCAGTAACCAGTTTTACTGACAGGCACCAGTAAGTCAGCCGTGGTCAGTGCCATGTTACGCGCCTCCAGTATCTCATCAACCATCGTCGCTGTGACGGCCACCGACGAACTGTAAGGAATGCCCCTGTAATCAGCCCGTGATGACGCCCGCTGCCACGCAGCATTTATCATTGATGACACCTGCGACGATGAAAGCGGCCTGTTCTGAAGCTCCTGGACATAATCAGGTTGTGTATACAGAGGCGGAATAATGACCGCACCCTTTGAACCCGTATTATCCTTTACTGTTAATTCAGAGGAAGGATTAACCGTAGTATTTAAAAAAGTAAACCCAGGAAATTCAACGGTACGTGACCTGACAACGGAAGACTGTAAATAATAAACATCATTAATCATTCTATATTCCTCCTCCTTATAAATGTTATAAAGCGTTAACGGAGGAATAAAGGCAGATAAATATGAAAGTGACGGTAATGAAACAATGGAGCCATTAATGTTGTATGCCTGTCTGGCATCAGAATCAGTAACAGATTTAGAAATATCAGGAAAGGAAAAATCATCCAGGCGGATAAGTGTATACACTTTGCGATAACCGCCTAATTCCACAACACCTCCCGTCATACATAAATTGCAGGAATCAGACAGTGATTTATATTCTTTTGCGAGTTGATTGTAATATCTCTCAACAACCGAAGCGCTGCCTGAAATATAAAAATCCAGTAATCCGGAAGCCGTATCTGAAGTCACATAAGAAAGATTATCAGGATTACCGGAAAGCCCTGTTGACGAATAGTTATATACCCCATTTCGGGAGCCGGAAAACTTTGTTCCAGGAGAAACTGAGGGATAATAATCCGGTGATAAAGGAGGAATACGAACAGGTACAGGATTTAAACGGGATGGCGTACCGTACATTGCATCAGCCCCTGATACAGACGGCGAAAGCGCCGCCAGTTCAGCCGGAGATGTCACATTAACGACTTTACCGTTATATGTATTGATATTGAAATCAGATGGATTAACAGCGCCGAGAGACACCGCAGACGCCGCGACAGCAGGCACATGACCATCAGAACGCAGATTATTACCCACACTGGCAGGCGTGCTCCTGTCCAGTTCCTCAGCGACTTTTATATATGTAATTGTTCCTGCCATACCCACAGCGGTAATACCCAGACCATACATAACATAGGTTAAAGCAGAGCTTATTGTAGTAGCCATTGCAGTTGTACCCGCAGGCATTGCAGCAAGAGCAAGTATGGGGACAAAAGCGTTAGCCTTTCGGGGATATGAAAAATTCAGAATAAATACACAGAGAAGATAAACAACTAACCTTTGAGGCCAAGAATAACAACGTATGCACATAGCAGACCCCACAGAAAAAATACAACATTCCAGAGTTCACCCATAAAAAAGGGGAAAGGTTGCCCCTTCCCCGCTCCTGTATATTAATTAGTTGGTGCGCAGGAAAAGAATCAATTTCTTGACACCCATAATAACAACATACAAACCCGCCAAAATAGCTGCAATAGCCATAATAGCAGTAATTACCGCACCCATATCAACGGCGCTGGTAATAGCCGTATAATCAGGTGCATCAGCAGCAAAAGAATGGACAGAAAAAAGAGCCAGTGATAAAGCGGCAATAAATTCAGCTTTTAACGATGATAAAACAGATAAAAATTTGAACATAATAAATCCCTCTTTGATAAAATAATAAGGCAAAACAAAAAAGACAAGACAGGTTGTTTTAAGTCATACATACCCCCTACCCACGTTTAATCATACCCAGCAGTAACCCGACACAATGAGAAGTAAGCCAGAGTATTAATACAGATGAAAATCCAATAATAAAAAAAGGTGCAGATTCAGAATAAACAGGCGATGACAATGACAGACTGACAGGAACGCTTGTCACATCTATAGAAACAGACTGGCAAACTTTATCTACCATATTACAGATTGTTCCGGTCAGTTCATTAGACATAAATCACCCCACTATTTAACAGAAGGTTGTTCCTTTGATTTATCCTTTACTGGTGAAAGTGAAGGAATAATTTCAGTAGTAGAAGAAAGCAATTCATAGTCAACAAGTGCATATTTAGCAATTTCTTTTGAGTCAACTTGTTCCAGTTCCGCATCAATAATAACTGGACGCCCCGCCGCCTTTAAGTCATCAACCAAACGACGACCAAGCGCATTATCATTACTTGTATCAATATTAACTTTATTTGCTCGATATCCGGCTGAATTATCTTTCACACTAAATTTAAGAGATGATGAATTCATAGACGCATACGGAGTACCGCTTTCCATCTTTCCATATTGTGCATAGTGGACAACTATTTTAGTCATTTCTAAAAATCTCCATTAACGGAATTAACAACAAGATTAAATGAACCATCACGCCAGAACGCGAGCGACAGCTCCTTATCCTCACTCATCCGAACCTTACGACCCGCTTTAAGACCTGCCACACATTCAGCACTCACACCCAGTTCATTAAGATCATGAATAAGGCGCATATCAGGTGTAACCCATGCCGGAAGCGGTGCATTCTCTGTTTGTACTGGTGCAGAAGTATCCAGTGATGCCAGAAACTCAGTGAACGTCAGTTCAGGCGCGGGCATTACCGGTTCCTGATATGACGCCGGACGTTGAGCATCAAAATCGACTTTAATAAGATTCAGGAGGGGCTTTTTCTGCCCTTTATGAAGATTCTGTAACTCGGCCTTTGAAAGACCGATTGCCATTACATCATTAACAGCATTGTAAAAAGATGAACGACCCATGGTACGTTTTACCTCGCTATATCCTTCATGAACCAGGCGACGGTAGAAACCGAACAGACGCAGCGATTTAGCTGTACTCTTCTTTCCGTTTCGTTCCGTGTCATAGGTAGCATGCAAAAGACGCCGTATTTTACCGTCGTGAATAACTTCCAGTTGCTGCCCTGAAATAGCATCAATCAGATCAAATGTTGCTTCCCGCCACAGCCAGCGACAGAAGCTACCGGAACCGTGTTCCTGTTCAAATCCCCGGATGTAATCAAGCATCCCTGTAACCGAAATAGGTACATTGCGACGCTGAAAAAACCATGTTTTACAACGTGTTTCCATGCGCAAAAGATAAAGCGCAAAGTTCTGGAGATCAGGAGAAGATAACGCCTCAATAACCGGATCATATCGATGGGTGCGCTCCTTATGCGCCTTCTTTCTCAGGTCATTAAGCTGATGTTCCACTTCATCTTTTTTGGAATAAATTACTGTCTGTGAAACACGACCAGTACCAGGCTTATCCTTGGCTTTGTTGAAATAGATCGTGGATTCAAAATCCATATCACGGGAAGGCCGCAGGTAACGGTTACTGACGTTTGCCAGTGCCCGAAGTGCAGAGGCCAGAGCATCTTCATCGGGGAGGCGTACCGAATAAGTTGAGTCAAGGCGGAAAACATGCGCGGAAGGAAAATCAAGCATATCCGCAAATTCCGGCATCGTGGCTTTTAAGGTCTGGTACATCAGGCGAACACCCAGTTCGAGAGATTCAGAGCCGTAAACGTTATGACCCTGCGCAAGCTTTGCCGGAGATGCCTTGATTTCAAGATATGGCAACACATTAAAACCGCCACCCTGAAAAACCTTAAACGCCACACCTGTAAAGCTCGACGGCAGGCTATCCCACGGACAGTACAGATTGTGGCACTGGTGAAGCCCGTCAATCTCCCAGGTCATTTCACGGGGAACAATATTTACGCCCCGCTTGCCGCACTCCTCCAGATCAACGGAGCCAAGCAGACGATCATCAAGCCATGAATACTTGACGTAAGCGTCTTTAAAACTGATCCGTAATCCGATGAAGTCGAACATTCAAAAAACCTGTCAAGGGCTAATTTTCCTTGCATCATACACAAGGAAAATCTTGACAGCAATGCATCTGTATAAAAAACCAGTTATACAATAATGAAAAATCATGTTTTTTGAGGTTCATCATGTTGAACGAAAGATTACGTACACTCAGAGAGAAGAAAAAACTAACCCAAAAAAGATCGCAGCAGAACTAGGAATAACAACACAAACACTTCAAACATGGGAAAGAGGAGAGTCAGAGCCTAAAGCTTCTCAACTAGTTATATTATCTAAACTTTTTGGTGTCAGTATTGAAGAGATATGCACTGGAAATGAAACCAGCGCAGACCAAAGATTGTCTCTGAAAATCAGCGAAGCAGAAAAACTAAATCCAGAAGAAAAAAACTGCATTGAAACCCTATTAGAAGCAATGTTAATCAGGCACTACGTTAGAGAAGTCAAAATCACAGAGTAGATCAACCATTCTTTCATAACAACTGGTCACACCTCACTACATATTGTGTCTAAATGGACTTAGACATTCAATTTTACAACAAAAAACACAAGATATGGGATTGCTGGAAGTCCACGGTTTGGACGATATAACACTATTAAAGTACGTGTCATATCGTCCCGTCTGGCCGCTTCATTGCGCTCCCGTCACCAGGAAGGTCTAAACGGTGAGCGGCAGCATCCCCTCCTCATTCTTGCGGGGGAGCGCTGCGCACTCACCGCTATTCCTGAACCATTCCGACAGCAACAATGACACCGCCCAAAATGGGAACGATGCTAACCAGCAAGTCACTACCGCCACAAACGCCGGTGATTAAAACCCGCTTTGCAGTAAGGGGGCGAACTGCCGTACATGGTCAGCATCACCGGACTGATGAACGGGAACCAGTTCACCACGGAGCCGGAACAGAAAAACCCCGCGCAATACAGCGCGGTAGGTATCGCTGGCGCTCCCATGCCCTGACGGGCATCAGTAGATGGAAGATCTAAATGGATCGAGAGGACATTTGAATTTGGCGGTGAAGCAGACATTTCAAAACAGCCAGGCATGGTGCGCACAATGCAGCCTATGCTAAATCCCCGCGGTCGCCTTAGCCGACGCGGTCGCACGGCTGCGGCGATTCAACATAAGCTGCATCCACATTATGCGCACCACGGCAGAATCAGACAGAATCCGTGATTATGTGAGCATGGATTTACCTGATTACTTTATGTAACTCTTTAATGCAGCCTCATGCAGATTCTTATCGTACTTCACCATCCTTTCTGGATGCCTCAAAGGAGTCGTCGAAATTAACGAACATAGATAACCATCTCTACCATATCGGCTTTTTAATAAAATCGATGAGGCTTCACTACACGATAATTCATCTTCCCAGTACAACAGAGGAACCCCACGTGAAGGAAAGGATGACCAACGACCATTAACATTCAAATAACGATTCGTTCCTCTTACATCTTTATGATTAGGATAATAAATTAAATAAAACGTACTTCTCTGCATGCTGACCTCCTGACAATCTGAATCAGTTTTATAACAGATAAAATTACGTGAAAATTTTACTTAACCACTCTCATTGTTACGTCATTTTTTCACGTAACCGCACAGGCCACGAACGACGAACGCCGCGCACTGGAGACAAATGTCTCCAGTTCGTCACGCAGCTACACGACGAAAACCCCTTACGCTTTTGTCGTGTGAACCTGCAACACAATCAGGATATCGGTTTTCGATTTTTCGTCTGACGAGGACATGAATGATTTAGGCAGGAACGAAAAACCCGTTTTCGCATCGCTGTCCTTTGTCTCGGCTAAACCGCCCAGGACAATAATATCACCGGACTTAACCGAAACGAACGTGGATACTTCACGCTTAAGCAATGTTGGTGAGTCATTTACGCCCGTATCCGTTTTCACAAAGTTACTCAGTTGCTGGCTGATTTTGATATCCGTCACCGCACCGCGCACGTCCGGTTTTACATCAAGGATTACACCCGCATTACGATACTCAATCGACTGATAGGACGAATTCTGATTGCGATCGACACCGCCCAAAACAGGCACTTCCTGACCGACAGAAAATTGCGCCGAATAGCCGGACTTCACCCGCAGACGTGGCGAACTGACAACGTGAAAACGGCTGTCAGTGCGGAACAACTCATACAGCGCATCGAGCGACGAGCTACCGATACGAATAAAGTTCTCATAACCCCCGTAAGATTACCGGTGCTGATGGTCACTTTCCCGTTAAGGAGTTTGGCGGCAAGCGCGAGGCCGGAGCCGTTGCGCTCATTCGTCTGGACTTCAAACACGTATCCGGCAACATAAACTTCATCGCCAGCCGTATCGATTGACGGCAAAACCTGCTCCATGCGGCGTATATTTTCCCGCGTACCGTAAAAAACAAGCACATCCCCTGCCCGGTTTAAATTATCCGTAGCCGTGCCAGGCTGAATCTTGTCCGGCGAAATATCAAAACCACCAACACCCTGTTTAGCGCTGAAATTCCCCTCGACGAACGTTCTCAGAATCTCAGACAAATAAGACACGCTGCGGAAACGGGGCTGATACACAAAAACCTCCCGCCGTGGTTCAGCCGCCGCAGCCGCTTTCACTGGCGCAACATAATCAATCCCGTTTTTAGAGTGAATTTTAATATTCAGGTTGCCAAAATAACGTTCAATAAATGCCCGTTCATCAATTTCTGGTGTGATACGCAGCGACACAACCCGCGATCATTCGCCAGTTCCGGCGCAAGCATATACGGACGGCTGAATACCTCGCTGTATATCAGGTTAATAGCTTCAGGTAACGCCACCCTGTTAAGTTCCAGCGAAACACCGGCTGCATGCAAAGTACCGGACAAGACAAAAATCAGTGAAAATATAATCCCTTTCATTTTGAAGCCCCTTTTGTTATCTGACCTGACCACACCGTAATTTTTTCGTTGTCTATTTCACCGGACATAAACAAACCGTTAAACGTGAATGAAGTAAGCGGTTCAGTTCTGACTCTCCCGTCAGTATTAACCATCACCACAAAGCCAACTCCCTGCTTAACAAGACGCCCGCCGATGCGCCAGTCAGCAGAAACCACAGGACGTGGGGGCAAACCTTGTGATTGCGGTTGAGATGTCCGGGAAGCACCGGAAGCCGTTGAAGCAGAGGAATTTTTTGTCGTTGCATTCTGGGTATCCAGAAGCGGTGACGAATCAGGCGAAAAGAATCGAATAATAAAAAACAGGCCAACAGCAAGAGAAATTAACGGAATAATAAAGAAAATAAATACAAATTTAGGCTGAAAAACAGACTGGCGCTTATCAACTATCTTTTCATTCCCGTTATTACCGTCATACGACTTATACAGCGGAAATATTTCTTTTTTATACCCGCACTGATAAGACTGAATGCGGCTTGTCTTGACCAGTTTAACTCCTTCAAACACATCCACCCGATAACGCTTTGACAGTCCCAGCGCCGTTAGTTTTGTCATTCTGAACGTCTTGGATGTACGATCCTTAATGAAACGGGCAACCGTTGCCAGTGACTGATTCATAAAAACAAAGTCACAGGAAACCCCTGTTTCAGCATCGGTAAAATGACGATGCTCCGCAAAAAACGAACGATGTTCATTACAGATAGCAGAATCTTTGTCCCATAAACGGTGTAATTCATCAGCAATAATCAAATCACCTGGCTTACAAAATGTGTCAGGAACGGCTAAACCATCTTTACCTTTATACGGAAAAAATCCTTTTTCTTCATGTCGTCATCATCGACAACCAGCACCTGCCCGAGCGCGTCACGGTCAGCTTTGAGCTTATCGACACAATAATCATAAATAGCATCAGGAACGACACCAATGATGTTGGTCACAACCCGCCGACCTGCCAGAACGGCAGGCAGGAGCACATTCGCCACGCACTCGTAAGACTTGCCGGAACCCGGTATACCGATATAACCAGAAATAGCCATAACGTCCCCTTACTTCCCGACAATGGGGATCATCCCGATAATGAAACGTGTCACCAGTGCGGAAAACACCACGGATAAGCCAAACGGTAATTGCGCCAGGTTGATGAAGTACCAGGCCGGATCCGGTAACTGGTCAAAAAGCGAAACCAGATTTGTAGAATCAGGCAATAATTTAGTAACCACGCCCATAATCTCAGATATCAGGAATGTCAGCGCCCCAAAGATAATGGCTTTCATCGTGGCCTGTTTTAACACCCAACCCAGCAGATAATTAATTGCAGAAACAAGAATACGATACATAAAAAACTCCTTATCGAACCAGAATAATGAGGCCCAGCATCGTCCAGCAAATGACAAAGAACAGGGCAATTAACTTTTTATTGGCTTCAGCCAGAATACAGAATGAATCCATCGAATACGTTTTATCGTAAAACGGAATATTAATAACCGGACACTGGACGACATGAGTCGTTAACTCAAATTTCTGTAAAAACGGCATCACTGACGTAATCGGAGACAAGACCTTGTCAATAGTCCCGCCATCATCAAGTTCCGGCGACTGGATACCAGGGTCAGGGCCAAAATCAACTTTAACCGATTCCTGTTTAGAAACCATTTCATTACTGATATAGGCATTCTGCGTATCGTCCCACTGCATTAAATGCAACTGACCGTCTTTGACCTGAACAAATAAATCAGAGTACGTCGGATTTAATTCACGCTCATTCATAACATGACTGATATCAGCCGATGACAGAGATAATGACGAGGTATAAGGCACGCCCTGATAATCAGCAGCCGCAGCCGCCTCAACCCATGCACTGTTCAGCAATAAAGAAAAAGCGGAAGCCAGTAACGGCGTTGACTGCAAAGATGAAAGATAGGCATTTTTCAAAATATCATCTCCACCGAGGAAAGGAGAAAAAACAAGTTTATACGTGAAATTCTGATAGAAAGGCGCATTGTTCTGTATTAAAGAATTATTGCCAGTGCCAGCGTTAGACGAGAAAGAAAATGAATTTTCAAAGCCGGTTGTGGCAATACAGACACTGTTACCGCGAAGCATAAGAGAGAAGGTATAAGAACGAGGAAGCAAAACGGGAGAATCATTAACACTGTATTCATTCATTCCCGAGGGGGTAAGTTTTTTATCTGTATAAGTCGTCAAAGTACAATGCGTATAAATGAATGTCCCGTTTTTATCTGTTTCACCAAGAAGCTTTTTTCACGTGCAGCATGTTTAAGATAAAATTCATTATAAACGGTATCCTGTACAAGGTTAATTAAAAAGTCAACAATATCCTCCGCATCATCTGAAACGATATAGCCATTATTATAAGGATAGCTAAAAACATCATCCTTATAAGAAGATGTAAAACGAGTTACACCCGTACTGACCTGTGTATCAGAAACAGATTTGTACGATATAAGCGGTAAGGGATTAGTAAAAGAAGGATTACCAAAGTCACCGGAATAATAAACATCAGAAGATAAAGATGTTACCCATAAAAGAGAGGCAGGAATATCAGAGAATGAAGATGCAACGGAAACAGCATTAAACGAAGATGATTTCACCACGCCAGAGTTAAGGAATAAATTAGCATATGACAGACCATTAAATAATGAATATTTTGATAAACTCAGCTTTGAATTAAGAACGGATGAAACCGCTTTAATGGTGTTTTCATACGCCCTGTCAGGTAAAGGTGTTTCCTGCGTTCTGTAATACTCAATCGCACGTGTAAGCGCCATTGAAAACGAAACAGATAATAATTCATCAACAACGCCGGATGAATCAAGCACGCTGCCATTTGGCAGTGGCGCAGCCGACACCGACAAAGACAGAAAAATCGAAATTAAACAGAATGATTTTTTCATCTCAAACCCTCCTGCGAATAACAATAAAGAGTGACATCATTGTCCAGGCTATAACCGCAAACATTTCAATAAGGGGAGCCTGCTTATCAAGAATAAAACAATGGCTATCAACCCTTTGACTGAAGTTAAGATATTCAATATTCAAATCAAAGACAGGACATTGTGCAGCCCTTGAGCGTAACTGAATATCCTTCATAAACGGGAGAATACTGGTTATCGGTAAAAGAATAACATCCATCGGCAGCGGTGCAGGAAAAACGGGAGCCTGTATATCAGGATTAATACCAAAATCCAGTTCGGGAACCTGCTCAATATAGGTATTTGAAACAAACTGATTGAGCGTAATATTATAAACAGGCAAATCCCAGTAACCAGTTTTACTGACAGGCACCAGTAAGTCAGCCGTGGTCAGTGCCATGTTACGCGCCTCCAGTATCTCATCAACCATCGTCGCTGTGACGGCCACCGACGAACTGTAAGGAATGCCCCTGTAATCAGCCCGTGATGACGCCCGCTGCCACGCAGCATTTATCATTGATGACACCTGCGACGATGAAAGCGGCCTGTTCTGAAGCTCCTGGACATAATCAGGTTGTGTATACAGAGGCGGAATAATGACCGCACCCTTTGAACCCGTATTATCCTTTACTGTTAATTCAGAGGAAGGATTAACCGTAGTATTTAAAAAAGTAAACCCAGGAAATTCAACGGTACGTGACCTGACAACGGAAGACTGTAAATAATAAACATCATTAATCATTCTATATTCCTCCTCCTTATAAATGTTATAAAGCGTTAACGGAGGAATAAAGGCAGATAAATATGAAAGTGACGGTAATGAAACAATGGAGCCATTAATGTTGTATGCCTGTCTGGCATCAGAATCAGTAACAGATTTAGAAATATCAGGAAAGGAAAAATCATCCAGGCGGATAAGTGTATACACTTTGCGATAACCGCCTAATTCCACAACACCTCCCGTCATACATAAATTGCAGGAATCAGACAGTGATTTATATTCTTTTGCGAGTTGATTGTAATATCTCTCAACAACCGAAGCGCTGCCTGAAATATAAAAATCCAGTAATCCGGAAGCCGTATCTGAAGTCACATAAGAAAGATTATCAGGATTACCGGAAAGCCCTGTTGACGAATAGTTATATACCCCATTTCGGGAGCCGGAAAACTTTGTTCCAGGAGAAACTGAGGGATAATAATCCGGTGATAAAGGAGGAATACGAACAGGTACAGGATTTAAACGGGATGGCGTACCGTACATTGCATCAGCCCCTGATACAGACGGCGAAAGCGCCGCCAGTTCAGCCGGAGATGTCACATTAACGACTTTACCGTTATATGTATTGATATTGAAATCAGATGGATTAACAGCGCCGAGAGACACCGCAGACGCCGCGACAGCAGGCACATGACCATCAGAACGCAGATTATTACCCACACTGGCAGGCGTGCTCCTGTCCAGTTCCTCAGCGACTTTTATATATGTAATTGTTCCTGCCATACCCACAGCGGTAATACCCAGACCATACATAACATAGGTTAAAGCAGAGCTTATTGTAGTAGCCATTGCAGTTGTACCCGCAGGCATTGCAGCAAGAGCAAGTATGGGGACAAAAGCGTTAGCCTTTCGGGGATATGAAAAATTCAGAATAAATACACAGAGAAGATAAACAACTAACCTTTGAGGCCAAGAATAACAACGTATGCACATAGCAGACCCCACAGAAAAAATACAACATTCCAGAGTTCACCCATAAAAAAGGGGAAAGGTTGCCCCTTCCCCGCTCCTGTATATTAATTAGTTGGTGCGCAGGAAAAGAATCAATTTCTTGACACCCATAATAACAACATACAAACCCGCCAAAATAGCTGCAATAGCCATAATAGCAGTAATTACCGCACCCATATCAACGGCGCTGGTAATAGCCGTATAATCAGGTGCATCAGCAGCAAAAGAATGGACAGAAAAAAGAGCCAGTGATAAAGCGGCAATAAATTCAGCTTTTAACGATGATAAAACAGATAAAAATTTGAACATAATAAATCCCTCTTTGATAAAATAATAAGGCAAAACAAAAAAGACAAGACAGGTTGTTTTAAGTCATACATACCCCCTACCCACGTTTAATCATACCCAGCAGTAACCCGACACAATGAGAAGTAAGCCAGAGTATTAATACAGATGAAAATCCAATAATAAAAAAAGGTGCAGATTCAGAATAAACAGGCGATGACAATGACAGACTGACAGGAACGCTTGTCACATCTATAGAAACAGACTGGCAAACTTTATCTACCATATTACAGATTGTTCCGGTCAGTTCATTAGACATAAATCACCCCACTATTTAACAGAAGGTTGTTCCTTTGATTTATCCTTTACTGGTGAAAGTGAAGGAATAATTTCAGTAGTAGAAGAAAGCAATTCATAGTCAACAAGTGCATATTTAGCAATTTCTTTTGAGTCAACTTGTTCCAGTTCCGCATCAATAATAACTGGACGCCCCGCCGCCTTTAAGTCATCAACCAAACGACGACCAAGCGCATTATCATTACTTGTATCAATATTAACTTTATTTGCTCGATATCCGGCTGAATTATCTTTCACACTAAATTTAAGAGATGATGAATTCATAGACGCATACGGAGTACCGCTTTCCATCTTTCCATATTGTGCATAGTGGACAACTATTTTAGTCATTTCTAAAAATCTCCATTAACGGAATTAACAACAAGATTAAATGAACCATCACGCCAGAACGCGAGCGACAGCTCCTTATCCTCACTCATCCGAACCTTACGACCCGCTTTAAGACCTGCCACACATTCAGCACTCACACCCAGTTCATTAAGATCATGAATAAGGCGCATATCAGGTGTAACCCATGCCGGAAGCGGTGCATTCTCTGTTTGTACTGGTGCAGAAGTATCCAGTGATGCCAGAAACTCAGTGAACGTCAGTTCAGGCGCGGGCATTACCGGTTCCTGATATGACGCCGGACGTTGAGCATCAAAATCGACTTTAATAAGATTCAGGAGGGGCTTTTTCTGCCCTTTATGAAGATTCTGTAACTCGGCCTTTGAAAGACCGATTGCCATTACATCATTAACAGCATTGTAAAAAGATGAACGACCCATGGTACGTTTTACCTCGCTATATCCTTCATGAACCAGGCGACGGTAGAAACCGAACAGACGCAGCGATTTAGCTGTACTCTTCTTTCCGTTTCGTTCCGTGTCATAGGTAGCATGCAAAAGACGCCGTATTTTACCGTCGTGAATAACTTCCAGTTGCTGCCCTGAAATAGCATCAATCAGATCAAATGTTGCTTCCCGCCACAGCCAGCGACAGAAGCTACCGGAACCGTGTTCCTGTTCAAATCCCCGGATGTAATCAAGCATCCCTGTAACCGAAATAGGTACATTGCGACGCTGAAAAAACCATGTTTTACAACGTGTTTCCATGCGCAAAAGATAAAGCGCAAAGTTCTGGAGATCAGGAGAAGATAACGCCTCAATAACCGGATCATATCGATGGGTGCGCTCCTTATGCGCCTTCTTTCTCAGGTCATTAAGCTGATGTTCCACTTCATCTTTTTTGGAATAAATTACTGTCTGTGAAACACGACCAGTACCAGGCTTATCCTTGGCTTTGTTGAAAT
Organism: Citrobacter meridianamericanus; assembly: GCF_041320245.1. Lineage (NCBI taxonomy): Bacteria > Pseudomonadati > Pseudomonadota > Gammaproteobacteria > Enterobacterales > Enterobacteriaceae > Citrobacter > Citrobacter meridianamericanus. The sequence continues at coordinate 2,831,072 of NZ_CP101036.1, forward strand.
AGATCGTGGATTCAAAATCCATATCACGGGAAGGCCGCAGGTAACGGTTACTGACGTTTGCCAGTGCCCGAAGTGCAGAGGCCAGAGCATCTTCATCGGGGAGGCGTACCGAATAAGTTGAGTCAAGGCGGAAAACATGCGCGGAAGGAAAATCAAGCATATCCGCAAATTCCGGCATCGTGGCTTTTAAGGTCTGGTACATCAGGCGAACACCCAGTTCGAGAGATTCAGAGCCGTAAACGTTATGACCCTGCGCAAGCTTTGCCGGAGATGCCTTGATTTCAAGATATGGCAACACATTAAAACCGCCACCCTGAAAAACCTTAAACGCCACACCTGTAAAGCTCGACGGCAGGCTATCCCACGGACAGTACAGATTGTGGCACTGGTGAAGCCCGTCAATCTCCCAGGTCATTTCACGGGGAACAATATTTACGCCCCGCTTGCCGCACTCCTCCAGATCAACGGAGCCAAGCAGACGATCATCAAGCCATGAATACTTGACGTAAGCGTCTTTAAAACTGATCCGTAATCCGATGAAGTCGAACATTCAAAAAACCTGTCAAGGGCTAATTTTCCTTGCATCATACACAAGGAAAATCTTGACAGCAATGCATCTGTATAAAAAACCAGTTATACAATAATGAAAAATCATGTTTTTTGAGGTTCATCATGTTGAACGAAAGATTACGTACACTCAGAGAGAAGAAAAACTAACCCAAAAAAGATCGCAGCAGAACTAGGAATAACAACACAAACACTTCAAACATGGGAAAGAGGAGAGTCAGAGCCTAAAGCTTCTCAACTAGTTATATTATCTAAACTTTTTGGTGTCAGTATTGAAGAGATATGCACTGGAAATGAAACCAGCGCAGACCAAAGATTGTCTCTGAAAATCAGCGAAGCAGAAAAACTAAATCCAGAAGAAAAAAACTGCATTGAAACCCTATTAGAAGCAATGTTAATCAGGCACTACGTTAGAGAAGTCAAAATCACAGAGTAGATCAACCATTCTTTCATAACAACTGGTCACACCTCACTACATATTGTGTCTAAATGGACTTAGACATTCAATTTTACAACAAAAAACACAAGATATGGGATTGCTGGAAGTCCACGGTTTGGACGATATAACACTATTAAAGTACGTGTCATATCGTCCCGTCTGGCCGCTTCATTGCGCTCCCGTCACCAGGAAGGTCTAAACGGTGAGCGGCAGCATCCCCTCCTCATTCTTGCGGGGGAGCGCTGCGCACTCACCGCTATTCCTGAACCATTCCGACAGCAACAATGACACCGCCCAAAATGGGAACGATGCTAACCAGCAAGTCACTACCGCCACAAACGCCGGTGATTAAAACCCGCTTTGCAGTAAGGGGGCGAACTGCCGTACATGGTCAGCATCACCGGACTGATGAACGGGAACCAGTTCACCACGGAGCCGGAACAGAAAAACCCCGCGCAATACAGCGCGGTAGGTATCGCTGGCGCTCCCATGCCCTGACGGGCATCAGTAGATGGAAGATCTAAATGGATCGAGAGGACATTTGAATTTGGCGGTGAAGCAGACATTTCAAAACAGCCAGGCATGGTGCGCACAATGCAGCCTATGCTAAATCCCCGCGGTCGCCTTAGCCGACGCGGTCGCACGGCTGCGGCGATTCAACATAAGCTGCATCCACATTATGCGCACTTAGATAGAGTAAGAAAGAACCTGAGTTTTTTTGGTCGTCCTTGTGCAGCTGAAACATAGTGTTAAACGGCGCTGCTGCGAATCAGACGATACAGGACATGTTGTGCTAATCGATGATCTGGCGGCAACGCGGGATGCACAAACTCTTCTGCTTTACTCATGCCAAGGCGTATCATCAGGTTCTCAGACGGTTTGTTCAGCACCGAAGTAAATGAAACCACCTCAGTTAACGCCAGTTCCTCGAAAGCAAAAGTCAGGCAGGCTTCGGCAGCTTCCAATGCCAACCCCTGATGCCAGAATGATCTCGCAAGACGCCAGCCTATTTCAGTACAGGGTGAAAAATGAAACTTATCAGGTTGTGGATGTAAACCTACGCAGCCCACAAACTGGTGTGTTTCTTGTAGTTCAACGGCCCAAAATCCCCAGCCGCGCTCTGTAATGCCTTCCTGGAATCTTCCAGCAAGATTGTCGCTTTCCGTCCGTAGCAATGGAGCCGGAAAAAAACGCATCACATCGGAATCGGCATTTAACGCGGCGAATGGCGCTCTGTCTTTCGCTTCCCACTGACGGAGAATCAGTCTCGATGTTTCCAGCATAAATCTGCCCTTATCATTCATTTTCATATAATCTTCTAAAAGAAGCTGCTCATCGGCAAGGACTAATGAACCCCCTTTCCGCCTTTTCTTCTTATACTGGAGATTCATACATGGCCGACTGGAACCCTTCGCTTTATTTGCAATATGAAACTGAACGTTCAAGACCCGCAGCGGAATTACTTAGCAGAGTGGCGTTAGAAAGTGTTCGTTCAGTTGTCGATCTTGGCTGTGGTCCGGGAAACAGTACAGCATTACTGCATCAGCGCTGGCCTTCAGCTCAAATAACTGGGGTTGATACCTCACCCGCGATGCTGAATGAAGCGCGCAACACATTACCAAAATGCCATTTTATTGAAGCGGATATCAGTACGTTTCAGGCAGAGCAACCCGTGGATCTGCTTTATGCCAATGCATCGTTACAGTGGGTACCCGAACACTATGATCTGTTCCCAAATCTGGTATCGCTGTTGGGTCACAACGGCGTTCTGGCGGTGCAAATGCCGGATAACTGGCTGGAACCTACGCACGTTCTGATGCGCGAAGTGGCTTATGAACAGGGTTACCCCGATCGGGGCCGAGCGCCGCTACCTGGCGTACATGCCTATTATGATATTTTGACCGAGGCGGGCTGTGAGGTGGATATCTGGCGTACGACGTATTATCACATTATGGATTCTCATCAGGCGATTATCGACTGGGTAAACTCTACAGGCCTGCGTCCCTGGTTGCAGGATTTGAGTGAAAGCGAGCAACGTCAGTACCTGGCGCGCTATCATGAATTACTTCAGGAGCAATATCCACTACAGGAAAATGGCAAAATTTTGCTGGCATTTCCACGTATGTTTATTGTTGCCAGACGCAATAATTAAGCATTTATCATCAGATAGATCACAGGAATGAACTATCGTCTATGAGCGCCCTCGCCTTTTTATCATAAGTATCTAGTGGCAATGTCGGGCATCTGCTAGTGTCTTGCAACGTGATTATGACGGGGGTTGTTATGTCTAAAATCTACACTGGTGGGTGTCTGTGTGGTTCTATCCGCTTCACTGCCAGTAGCCCTAATAATTCCCATACCTGTTCCTGCAATATATGCCAGAAACATACTGGCGCACCGACCGTCGTCTGGATTGAGTTTGATGCGGAAAATGTTGAATGGACGGGAAAAGCCGGAAGACCAACAATCTGGCGCTCATCAGAGACAGCCAGTCGAGCCTTTTGCCCCCAGTGCGGCAGTTCTGTGGGCGCTATTGATGACGCCCCGGTAATTGCGCTTTTAGCCGGGGCTTTTGACGATCCTAACGATGAAGACCTGGCGCCAGAGTTTCATTCGTTCTACGAGATACGGCCGATCTGGTGGCAAAACGAGCGCAACTAGGTTAATTGGTAATGCTTATCCGGCATGTGCTTTGCTGGCACATTTGTTTCATCATTCATTTGCAGCAAATCGATTTCGATTGCATTGCAAATCGCATCCAGCGGCAGATCGTTGTTCTCAGTGCCAAATGGATCTTCAAGCTCTTCGGCAAGCGTGTCGAGCGAAATAAAAGTATAGGAAATAAGCACTGAAATAAACGGTGTCATGTAGTGCAGATCGACCACCAATGCGAATGGCAACATGATACAAAACAGGTACACAGTACGATGAAGGATCAAGGTATAAGCAAACGGCACCGGGGTATTAGCAATCCGCTCACAACCGGCCAGTACTGCAGACATATCATTTAACCTATTGTTTAAACTGTGAAATAATATGTCAGACAGTTGACCATTACGTCTGCGTACGGCCAACCACTCGCCCATCAGCAACAAGATGCGGTTTGCCGGTGATTGTGAGGCAAATACCGTCTGTATATCTTTCTCGCTCAGGTACTTCGCTAACGGCTCTGCCTGAGGCTGTCGGCGTAAAGTCATGCGTAAACAGTGGGCAAATGCGATTTGCAGATGAACAAAATCCCTCAGATCAGCGTCGTCCGGTAAGGTGGTTTTAACCTCTCGCAGTAATGAGCGGGAAGTTATCATCAACTGCCCCCACAGGTGTCGAGCCTCAACGTAACGTGAATAGCAGGCGTTATTGCGAAATCCCAGAAAAATAGCTATCGCCACGCCGAGAATGCTGAACGGTGCCAGGGTAAATTTGATACCCAGCATCGTATACCATGGCAGGATGATAATAACCACAATAGAAAGAAGGAAATTAAGAAGCAGCCGGGTAAAGATTTTTGATAATACGGAGCCATGCCAGACAAAAATCAGGCGTATCCAGTGTTGTTGAGGTCTAACGATCATGGTTATCTTAGAAATGGTTGGAAGCCAACGCATTAAACTTGATTGTGATCAATGTTGCAAGCCTCTGACCTCACCAGCTTCTTCCCTGCTAAAAACTTAGTCAACTCCGTAGTTACGGAACGGTGTTTTTTGAAAGTGTTTATTGTATGTTGTAACTAAATAAGATTTATCATTATCATTCGGAAAATACCTCACATTCGAAACAGATAACGTATGCTAACTTTATATTGAATGACCGGACGGGTATTGTATCTTCAGTTTCTTAGTGGGCATTACAGTCATTCATTGGGATATAAATTACATAAAATCAGAGAATAAATTATGTACATTAAAGAATGGCTCGCGAATCAGACGCATGTTGCCACCTCCGTTTTTCATCTCGGTAGGTACTGCGACGACTGGAAAGCATCAACATACCCAACCGGTATGCCCAGTTTTCATTTGGTGCTGGAAGGGCAATGCTGGCTTCGCTTCACCGATCGTAACACTGTCGTAAACCTGTCCGAAGGTGATATTGTATTCTTTTTCTTTAATATGCCATTTTATTTAGTCTCTTCTCCCGAGGCGAATACCGAGAATATTCCAAAAAAATCGATGTATTCCATCAGTGAACCTAAAGATGGCGATACCGCCCTTCTGTGCGGTTTTTTGCACCCAAAAACCATACAGGGCGAAATTCTTTTTGCTCTACTGCCGGAATTCATGATAATCAAAAAAGATGATACATCCAGCCAGAAAATAAGCCAACTGGTTGCTATTTTACAGCTGGAATGTTCAGTCTCACAGTCAGGGTGCGAACTGGCTCTCGCACGACTCACCGATCTTTTATTGGTTTACATTGTTGAGCAAATTGTTGATGAACATCTTGTCGATATAAAACTGTTGGATATTTCACAACACGCCCCCTTCTCTGATCTTTTATTGCAGATTATGCATAACCCTACACTCGACTGGTCAATTGATATGATGGCCGGTAAAGTAAATATGAGTCGCTCAACCTTTATCAGAAAGATAGATGATATATGCGGTTATACTCCTAATGAGCTGGTAACCCGACTGCGTATTAACATCGCCATTAACTTATTGCGCAGAGGCTACAAAGTTGAAGAAGTAACATCACGCGTGGGCTATGAGTCATTATCCGGATTTAATAAAGCCTTTCGAAAAATCACGTCGAATACACCCGCTGATTTTTGGAAAGTACGTTAGTTATCAATGCAAAGCTACTCTGCCATACCGTGCATGTCATGCTGTTCATAACGTAGGTATAGTGAAAACGGATGGCTCAATAACCCACTAAACTTTTTAAGGTTGAGCAATAACATAATATTATATTTGTGGCTAAAGAGCGTTTTTATGGCAATATTCAAGTCATCCGTAATCACACGCTGACTCTTATGCAATAATGTCATTGTTATGATATGATGTTGTCTTCTGGTTAAATATATTTTAGGTTGCCATTCATAGAACCGACCATGAACAACCAATTCTCTTAAATCTTGTACCTGAATTGCTCGTGGGATAAACCTAACCTTCATTCCAGGAAAGCATTTTTTAATCCCAAAAGGTGACATAATATACATGCGTTCAGGTTCAATCAACGCAATCCTCTCGGCCAATGGCGTATAAATGACATTATTTTTAAAAGTATCTAATATCACATGAGCATGCCGATGACGTTGCAGACAAATATCTTCTACACAACGGATATGCTCTGTCATATCCGGACCCAAAATACAGGAAATTGAATAAAATAAAAAACGATCCTGAGTAATGACGAGATACACCTTTTTATCCTGTGAAAATTAGCCTGATGGCGCGGTTAAGACGGAGTTAATCCATAATGGGACTTCTGGAATGCGATCAATATCGGTACGCTGAAACAGATGCCCCTGAAGCCAGCAATGCGGGGTCGTCATCAGAGCCATTGTGTGGCCGGTGTGTTCTACTCCCTCCACGATGACATTTCCTGCAAAACGAGTCAGATCGCGGATAACCTTTTCCAGCCATGCCTTATCGCTGACATGGTGTTGCCAGAAAAAAGACTTATCAATCTTCGCCCCACTAAAATATCCCCTGATCAGCAAACCAAAATTGTTATGGCTTCCGGAGCCAACATCATCCAGCCACATTGAGGCATGGGGCCGTAAATGATGCAGTAATCCCCGTTTTTCTTTGTCTGAGGTGGGGAAATGCTCATGTACCTCAAGACGAATAAACGGCATTTTAGCGATCATAGAAAGTACGGCCTTGTCACGAAGAAGCCAAACAGCCGTATCAGCATCCACATTCAGTGAGATAACGATGTGGTGGCGAACCAACCAATTTTGCCAGCAGCTAACACCGTGCAGTTGGCGCACAAAATTTAGCCATTTATACTCCGGCGTGAGAATATCGGTCACATCGTTGTACGAGACCGTATTCCCTTCAGGCGTCGTAAACGATGTCAGCACTTCCATGGCAACCAGACGCCCCGCCATAGTATAAACCGGCTCACAAACATAACGTTGCTTATAGCTGTTTATCATGCTGCGATTACTGGTAATTAATAGTGTAAGTCAGGCTAGTTTTGATCGACCCGCCCTGCACCGAATCGCTGGTTCGGATGATGCGTGCCCCCAACGGAAAACGGACTGAACCACTGCTGTCTCCAACCGTCGGCGTGACAACCATACTGCCCGCGAGATTCTGCGCAACGTAGGTTCCTGATTGTTTCGAGGCGAGCTGTACGCCAAATCCTGATGCGGTGGCCGTATTATCCAGAGCGACAATTCCATTTACGGAATCAATAGCGGAGGTGTTCGGTGTCAGCGTCATAGTAAGTTTGTTGGGCGCAATACTGCCTGACTGGGATACGCTGCCAGAATTAAAGCCTTGAATATTGTACTGGGTATAGCTTCCATTACTGTTATTACCCAGGAATGTAGAACACCCGGTCAATGTCACTGGCGTATCAACCCACACACTGGCGTCACCCTGATTTCGTAAGAGTGTGGTGTTAGTCGTTCCCAGATCCCAATTAAAGTTGGGCGTCGTACACGTTGGCGTTTGCAGCGTAAAACCGCCGGTAATCGTATGCCATGCCACTCGAGTCGGATTATTGTCGGCATCTATAGCATCAATTCTCACTTGCGGAAAAAGTGCGCTATTCACTGTTCCGGCAGTAATTGGCCCCATTTTGACCAGCTCAATAGTGAACACTAACCAGCCATCAGGACTGTAAGTACCCATCCAGGTAGTATTAAACGGATAATATTTATTCTCATAAGGGTTACGAAAACGCACCCCTAATCCATTAATCCCCGTTTGATAGATGTTGCTTTGACCGGGGTATAGCGTGCCTCCTGAAAGACTCATGCGCGAATAGGCACCAGAATTAGTACAAGTCACAGGAACAGCCGCATAGCCACGAACCTGCTGTACGCGGATATTACTCCCTACTGGAAAATCCTCTCCGGCACTAAACGTTGCAGCCTGGAGTGGAACCTGAACGGTATACTGCTGATTTCCAGTCGAGCAGACGGCAAGGCTATGGCCAGCAAATAACAGCCCGCTCGTCGCAACGAACAACTGAACTATCCGCAGATGTATTTTGGAACGAATCAAACTGAACATGTATTCTCCATGATCGTAAATCAAAGCGGCTGTTGTCTTAGCGTCCGCACGAATAGGTTATCTGCTGCATCGCTTTCGCTTCATCCGTCACGCTGAACGGCATAATGCAGGTACTGGCTTTGCCTGTTACATCATGGGTGGCAAACAGCTGGCCTGTTTTTGTATTTACCCGGGCGTAGACCATTCCACCTTGCCCTACCATGCCGACGGTATTGCCCTGACTATCCGTTACCGTCGCGCCGAAGGATAAACTTACTTCTGGTCGCGCTGGCGTCAGCAGTAGGGCATAGCCTTGATGCGTGGCAAATTCCGCCACCACTACCGCACCTGCGCGCGGCACCACATTTTGAGTGGTATTTTCGAGTTCAACCTGGTGAGACAGATTTTTCGGATCGAGGCTGACCGAATTTCGCTGATAAGGCATTGAGGCAGGCATGACAGCATTGCCCCAGCGGTCCAATTTTAATCCCGGATAACTCAGCACTTCCGCACCTGCAGCACCTGGGGCATTCACTACCACCCAGGTGTCACTGGTATAAGGCGTAAAGGTTACTCCGTGTGGATGCGCCACTATCGAACCTGACAACCCACCAGACAAGGTATGGTTATCCCGACCTACACCTACAGACGCATTGACGGATGTCCATGGTGAAAGGTACTGACCGCTTACGCTACCGGTACTGCCACTTTGTTCACTGTGGGTTCCCGAAACGCCCCAGCTCATCTGCTGCTTATCTCCGGCAGTTCCGGCCAGCGCTACCTGCTCAGCCAGGCCACCGTTATCATGGGAAACCGAACTACTAAACGTGACAGGGCGCTCCTCACCCAGCGGCAAACTGAAGGAAACCAGCCAACTGGTTTCCATGTTTCCCTCTGGGGCACGGTTACGCGTAGCGGTCAGGGTATAACTCAATCGTTTCCAGCGGTTTGAGTAACCAAACTGGTATTGCATGTCGTTCCCATTGCGATTCCAGTAATTCTGCGAAAGCCCGGTGGCAGAGAATGTCCCCCAACCTTCCGCCAACCCCTGACTTAACGTCAGGCTGTATCGGTTTTTGGTCCGGTACAGTAACCCGGCATAAATCGCATCCCCTTTCTGCAAGTTCTGGTATTCCATGGCCTGAGCAAAATCCAGATAATCACGCGTGGAGAAACGATATGCGGCCAGCGCAATATTGCTCTGCGTGTCAGAAATGAGTTTGTTGTAGGTAATGCGATAACTTTGCCCGCTCAGTTTGTCTCTGCTCGTGGAGGTCATAGCCTGGGTCACATCCAGCGCCACGGCACCCAGCGGGGTCGATACCGCGCTGCCGGCCTGATACGCCTGATAGCCATCGCTAAATTGGGTTCCACCATATAACGTCAAGAAGTTAGTAATACCCTGCTGCCAGGTCGCCTGATAAAAAGGCTGACCGTCACGCCCATTCGACTGACGGTATTTTCCTGCCACCGCTTCATAACGCGATGCGCCAGGACGCAACAAATCTGCTACCGAGGCGTAAGGCACAAGGAATGTGCTTTCACTACCGTCCGCTTCGCGTACGGTCACGCTGAGGTCGCCACCATAACCGGTAGGATAAAGATCGTTAATAACAAAAGCCCCTGCCGGAACGGTAGTTTCATAAATCACATTCCCGCTCTGCCGTACGGTGACGCGCGCATGGCTGCGGGCGATACCGCGGATTTCAGGTGCATAACCGCGCTGTGATTCAGGCAACATTTGATCATCGCTGAATAGCGAGACGCCGGTATATGACAACGAATCAAAAAGACGTCCTGAGGTATTAGCTTCACCCACCAGGAAACGACCGCGAACAGAGCTGACATCATGCTGGAGGTAAGTATTAATGCTTTGATAACGATTGCCGCTTCCGGTCTGATTGGTCAGGCTACCGTTATGTCGCAGATACCAGCCTCCAACGTTAAGCCCGCTGTTCAGACTCAAATACTGTGAGTTAAACGTTTCACCGCCAGACGATGATTGATAGGCACTGGCGTTGTAACCCATAAATGCCGCCAGACTGCCATCCTGCCAGAGCGATGGCGACACGGTACCGCGCGCCGTTTTCGCGAGATCCTGCTGGGGTACGGCAATAACCAGCTTTTGCTCGCTGTTATTCCATGTGAGTTTTGCTGATGGGATCACCTGCTCTACGGGCACGCAGTTGCCGCGGGTCAGCTTATCCGTGTCGTGCAAAGCGGACGGCATAATATTCAGGTGAGCCAGCAACTCTGGAGTCATGCAGGCAACAACCGTCCCTTGAGACGTTTTATTGAATGTCATTTTCTGCGTTGTCACCAACTCATCATTTAGCCAGATATCCGCTAAATACTCTCCCGCCGGCAAGTTGTTCCCCTGCCTGAACTGCTGCAGGTCGATACCCGCTGTATACGCGCTGTCAAGAAATGTGATGTTGAACTCAACGTCATCGTCTGGCGCTGCCTTTGCCATAACAGGTATGATCAGTAATGACGCATATATCCAGGCAACGGGCTGCCCTGCCGACAGCATTTCAGCAAGATAAGTTTTACGCATGAGTATCCCCTGGTATTACAACCGGTTTACAGGTTCTGTAACCGATGAGCCGTAATCGTTAATCGCTTCCACGGTAAGGCCATCCGCCACTACACCAGAGGGAAGCGTCAGATCGAGACTGCCGTGCGGTGCCAGCATATCGGCGGGGATCGTTGTTTTTTTGCCTGCGTGCGTCGCGGTTACAGCCACGGCAGAAACGTAGTACGCCGTCGGATTACTCAGGATGATATGATTACCCTGCGCCTGCCAGCGCAGCTGCGCGATTGCCGTACGAGCGCCTTTGTCGTCAAGTGTGACAGGGCGATAAAACAGCTTGATCCGTGATCGAAAGGCCACCTGCACCTGATTTGTCCCTTTCTCACCTACAGGCGGGATTTCCAGCACGTTTAACCAATAAACGCTCTCTCTGTCGGCGGGCAAAGCAGTCCCGGTATATGACAGGCGTAACGTTTGTCCTGCGTCGGCATTCACCCGCGTCAATGGAGGAGTCAGCACAAAAGGAGTGCGCATTGCGTCAGGTTTAATTTCTGGATTACCGTCATCGGTCCAGCTTTGCAGCAATACCGGATATTTTCCTGGATTCGTAATTTGCACGCTGATATCTTTTTCCGCAGCATGATAAATGACTCGGGTGGTATTGATTTGAATACTGGCATACGTCGCTGGTATTCCCGTAGCCAGTAAAAGCGCTGTAGCAGAAAAGAATCGGTGCAGTTTCATAGTATTATTGCCTTTAAAACAGAATATTTAACGATATGCTCTTTATTTTTATAAAATCCGGAGAGGAAGGTTCGACATAAAACCTTCCACTCCGGCTTGTTACGAAGTAAGAAAATTACTGGAGTTTATAGAACACTTTGAAAATGTTTATCTATATTATTCGGAGAAATACTTTTACCAAATTTTCTTAAGTAATATTCTGATATCAGTTATAGATCAACGAATACGTTACGCTAGACGCAACCGCACCAGCAGTAGCTGCCCCCGTTGCATAATAGCGTACGGCATATGGCAGAGTTGCATTACCACCACTAATAGGCACGTAGTTACCCGTGTTCTGCGCAATGTCGCCAGCCTTAATTGGCGTATTCCCGGAACCGTCAACAAGCTCCAGCACAACATTGGACGCACCTGTTGTATTGGTATTAACAAGACGACCATTACTGTCTACATTTGCTCCTCTTTCAAAAAAGGCCTTAACAGTGCCCGCGCCTGCTGGGTTAGTCGACGCACACCCAGTGACATCCATTTTAAAAGATGTCTGACCCGCGACATTACCTGCGGTACCTAAAATATTTGCCTGAACAGTTGGCAGCGTCACAGCCGCCGCAGTACTACCTGTTGCGCCATTAATCGTAGCACTACAGGTCTGGTTATTTACCGCACCGGTAAAATTAATAGTACCATTTCCGGCTGCCTGAACAGCAGAGACAGCAAATACGCTGCTGAATGCAACGATAGCGGCGATTTTTTTCATTATGTTGTTCCTGATAAAAATATAACGAGTTGTTGTGCATTTCAAAAAGAACAGAGTCTCTCTGAGAAGCTGAATCGATTATCAACAGGCTCAAAATTAAATCAACAACTATTTAATCAACGAAAAAAACTGAAAACATAATTATTTCCTAAGATTTCCTCACTGATAATAACTTACGCGACAAATATCTCATCAAAAATTTCAATCGGTATCGTTTAATGAAATTTTTGTAATCCCCACCCACTAAAAGCCTTCATTTTTTCATGGTTTTTATATAGCTTTATTTATAACTTTTTTTACAGATTGGATCAAAAATGTTATATGCAGAAACAGGTAAAATGCACTTAGTTTTATATGTCGTTAGAGATAATGATGGTGATAATACCCATGGGGACTACTTTCATCATGATGCTATTATGGTGTGTGGTGTAATTCTATAGTTTTATAATTAAAAAAAGTATAGTTTGCACGGGTGAACTACGGAAAAAACATAATTTGTATTACAAAATAAAATAGCTCAGGGAGAGTAACCTCTCCCTGAATTAAACACCTTTGCGGCCTGCTAAAATAAAAAGCTTATAAATGAATATTAAGCATTTTTTAGCACAGTGGTTTCACGGCTTCACGCATACCTTTTGCCAGGATGGCATCCAGATCGGCAGAAACCTGCTCCACCAGCCCAGAAACCTGGGTCAGGTCTTGCTCCCAATGTTCTTTGACCGCCAGTACAGAACGCACCAACGCCTCAGTACTTATCTGGCGATCGCGATGTTGGCTCCACAGTTGTTGGAAACGTTCAATCCAGTGCGCATCATCCTGGACCGGATAAGACTCACCGTTACGCTCCCCGCGGTAGAACGCAATCAACGCCGCCAGCGCAAACGTCAGACGTGCGGGCAATTGACCGCTGGCCTGTTGCCCGGCCAGCAGTTGCGGCAATATGCGGGTACGGAATTTAGTCATGCCGTTCAGGGCAATCGACAACAACTGATGCTTGATGTACGGGTTGCAGAAACGCCCCGTCACCGCACTGGCAAAGGACGCCAGCTCATCGCGCGGTAAATCCAGTACCGGAATGATTTCTTCATAAATGGCTTTTTCAACAAAGGCACAAATTTCCGCATCATTCATTGCTTCACCCACGGTGTCGAGCCCTGCCTGCCAGGCAACAGGAACCAGTGCGGTGTGTGCGCCATTGAGAATCGCCACTTTCCGTTCTTTATACGGTTTGATGTCATCAACAATCAGAACGTTGAGCGGATATTTATCCAGACGCAGTTCCGCAGCTAATGACTTCGGTCCCTGAATAACAAACAGATAGAAGTGTTCTGCCGTATCAAGAAATGCATCGTGGTAACCCAACTCAGCTTCAAGTTTCGCCACCTCGTCACGCGGATAACCGGTAACAATGCGGTCCACCAGCGTGGAACAAAATGCGTTGGCCTGATCCAGCCACTGAATAAACGCCTCCGGTAGCATCCACTCCTGAGCGTAACGCAGAACCAGTTCGCGCAGCGCATCACCATTGTAATCAATCAGTTCGCACGGAATGATAATCCAGCCTTTATCTGACGCGCCATTAAAATGGCGGAAGCGTTCGAACAGCAGTCGGGTCAGTTTAGCCGGATAGCTTACTGCTGGCGCATCCTCAAACTTGTCGCCCGCGTGATAGCTAATGCCTGCTTCAGTGGTGTTAGAAAACACAAAACGGATATCCGGATTATGCGCCAGCATCAGGAACTCATCGTATTCGCTATAGACGCTGATTTCGCGGTTAACCGAACGAATCAAACGGGCATCGCTCACGGCTTCGCCCTGCTCATTCAAACCACGAATGATGGTGGTATAGAGACCATCCTGGGTACTCAGCGATGGCGGGAAAGTACTTTCGATAGGACGAACAATGACCACACCGGCGTTCAGATCGGTATGTTCATTCAGCAAATCTACCTGCCAGTCAACAAAAGCGCGCAGGAAGTTACCTTCACCAAACTGAATAATGCGTTCAGGATACTGAGCACCGGGGAAATCGCGACGATTTAGTGTTTGCACAATGGGTTCCCTTTTTAATTAGTCATACAACCTGATTTAATTGGTACAATAGGTTATCAAACTTTAATACATTGAAACCCTGTTTTGATCAATCCCCAGCAACAAATTAGAGGTATTTATAGAAAAGTGTGGTCCCGGTCAGCGTCCCGTCTGGCATTTTGGCATAATCGGGTATCACCCCTACTTTTTGCCATCCGCAATTGTGGTAGAACAACTCAGCGCCACTGCCCGTCGCTGTATCGAGCACCAGCAACGTTTTACCTTGCTCACGTGCGCAGCTTTCCAGTTCGCTCATCAATTTTCTGGCAACGCCGCCCCGCCGTGCCGAGGTGTGCACCAGCAGTTTAGCGACGTCCGCACGATGAGGCTGATTTTCGGGTTGATTGAGAATAAGCTGGACGGCACCGACAAGCGCCCCCTGAGCGTCCTCCGCGCCCAGAACAATCCTTTCACCACGAGTAACACTTTGTGCGACGTTCAACCAGAATGGCCGTGATTTATCACGATTAAAAGGTGACATAAAGCTAACGGAAGCGCCGTTATTGACGCATGTTTCAAGGATATCGCTGAGCTCGTCGACTCTCGACAGAATCTGTGCCGCGCTCAGCACAAAGCAGGGGGTAGAGGAAGCCATTTTTTCTCCTTAGATTGACGCCTTCATACTGCTTTTAACAAAAGCACAACACAAGGAGTCGTATCATAGGATTATGTTATCTATGGCTTATTCATTTGGAGCACTAACCAGTGATAAATCACCATAACAACGTAACGTTGTTGTTCGTTGCTTAACGCCACACCCTGAGGGATATCATGCCATTTCGCCAGGCATCCCCGACAGCAGGTTGCCGTGGCATGCTGAGCGATAAATACCGGATGTCCGCGCATGGGGGTCTGTTTGCCATCATTGGCAGGAAACGCCGGAGCCAGTCGTTTAGCAATAAAATCCACAGCGTGTTGTTCAATAACCGGCGCACCTTTATCCAGACAATATTGTCTCTCTTTGTGACCAAGACGAAAGCGCGAGCGGAACGTTGATTTCGCCAGCCGTGCAAAAAGAGGATCGAGCCTATTCATCAGTAAACCGAGCGCCCCAGCTGTTGCGTTAATTGCTCCAGCATCGCGATGCCGGCCAGTGAGTTTCCCGCCGGATCTAACTCAGGACTCCAGACGGCAATCGCCATCTCGTGGGGAACGATAGCCACAATACCGCCACCGACGCCAGATTTCGCCGGTAAGCCAACCCGCCAGGCAAATTCCCCTGCGTTCTGATACATGCCACTTGTCGCCATCAACGCGTTGATCTGCCGGGCCTGCATGGGTGTAACCACCGGCTCCGTAAGATGAAAAGCATGCCCTTGATTTGCCAGAAAGACGAATGTACGCGCCAGTTCCACACAGCTCATTTTCAGGGCGCAGTAGTGAAAATAATTTTGCAATACGGTGGTCACGTCATGATGGAAATTGCCAAAGGACTTCATTAGCCAGGCGATAGCCGCGTTACGTGCTGAATGCTCAAACTCAGAGCGCGCCACCGTCGCATCATAGGCGATATCCGACACGCCGCTTAATGCCCGTACCACTTCCAGCATCCGTTGACGCGGTGCGCTCAGACGCCCTTGCAGCATATCGCAAACCACCAGCGCCCCTGCATTGATGAAGGGATTACGTGGGATCCCCTGCTCCATTTCCAGCTGCACCAGGGAGTTAAAAGGATGACCGGAAGGATCTTTACCGACGCGTTGCCAAATCTCATCTTCCTGATAGTGACGCATCGCCACGACCAGACTGAGCACCTTTGAAATTGACTGAATAGAAAAGCGCTCTTGCGCATCCCCCGCCTGGTAGTGCTCTCCATCAACGGTGCAAATGGCAATACCCAGTTTTGAACCGTCAACGGAGGCTAACGCAGGAATGTAATCAGCGACTTTACCTTGACCAATCAGCGGACGAACCTGCTGCACAATGGTCTCTAAAATTGAATTGTTCATGGCCCTGGCCACAACATGCTCCTTGCTCGCAGGTATGAAAGGCCTGCGAGTATAACAGAGCTGAATACGCAGCGTCAGGCCGGAAGGCGGAATCTGGCTATAGCCTGCATAAGCTGGTGAGATTCATAATATACAATTTCGAAAGGTGCCCCCGACGGAGGCACCACACCATCAGAGGCGGTTTTTCCAGACAGTTTGCACGTTACAGAACTCATGCAGACCAAAGTGTGAAAGCTCGCGGCCAAACCCACTTTTCTTAACGCCACCAAACGCAACGCGGGCATCGCTGGCGCTGTAGCCATTGATGAATACGCCCCCACATTCCAGGCGTGCCGCCATCTTCTGAGCCAACGCTTCATCCGCCGTGAATACCGTGGCTGATAAACCGAAATCACTGTCATTAGCCAGTGCTAAGGCATGTTCCGCATTCTTTGCCACGGTAATCGCCGCGACCGGACCAAACAACTCCTGACGGAACGCCGTCATCTCCGGGGTGACATTACCCAGTACCGTCACGGCATAATAGTTGCCCTTACCGGCAATTTTTTCCCCGCCGAGAAGCAACCGCGCCCCTTCAGCAAGGGAGGCTTCGACCTGCTGGTGCAACTCATCACGCAGATCAAATCGCGCCATCGGACCCAGATCGTTTTCTTCGTTTAACGGATCGCCCATTTTCAGCGCGCTCGCGGCCGCCACAAAGCGTGAGGTAAATTCTGCCGCAATCCCTTCTTCGATTATAAAACGCTTGGCTGCCGCACAAACCTGCCCGGTATTTTGATAACGTCCGGCAACCGCCGCTCTAACGGCCAGCTCGAGGTCGGCATCATTAAGGACAATAAACGGATCGGAACCACCCAGTTCAAGCACGCATTTTTTCAGCGCTGCGCCCGCCTGAGCACCAATCGCCGCACCAGCACGAACGCTGCCCGTCACCGTTACGGCTGCGATACGTGGGTCATTGATCATCTGACTCACCCCGGCGTTATCGGCATTCACCCAACCGTACACACCTGCAGGTACGCCGGCATCAGCCAAAACCTGCGCGATAATCGCAGCACAGCCGGTTACGTTAGGCGCATGTTTTAACAGATAGCCATTTCCGGCCAACAGAATTGGAATGGCGCCACGCAGTACCTGCCAGAGTGGGAAGTTCCACGGCATGACCGCCAGAATGGTTCCTACGGGGCGATACTCAATCACCGCCTGATTGTTTTCCACCAGCGTGGGTTCCGGATTGAGCATCTCCGGTCCATGTTCGGCGTACCAGTCACACAATGCGGCTGATTTGGCCACTTCAGCACGCGCCTGCTTGATGGGTTTCCCCATTTCACGTGAGATACACTGCGCCATCTCTTCCGCGCGATTACGCAGAGCCTGCCCGATATCACGCAGCGTTTGCGCACGGTGCTCAACGGAAGTGTGTTTCCATTCGCTGTAACCATTCGCGGCAAGGGTCAGTGCATGAGTAATCTCTTCCGCGCTGGCCCACGGCATCGCCGTTAACATTTCGCCATTAGCAGGATTGACAGAAATCGCATGTGTTGCTGCAGTGATAGTCATAGTTGCCTCTCTTTATCGCAGGGTATGGTTATATCATGCGCATATTTACTCTTTCTGAAAAATGAATAATATTAACCACTCCATTCACGAATAGAGAATATTATGGACCTGACGCAACTGGAAATGTTCAATGCCGTCGCGGAGACGGGCAGTATTACCCAGGCTGCCGCGAAGGTGCATCGTGTGCCATCCAACCTCACCACCCGCATCCGCCAGCTTGAGGCCGACCTTGGCGTCGATCTGTTTATTCGTGAAAACCAGCGTCTGCGGCTTTCCCCGTCCGGCCACAACTTTTTACGCTATAGCCAGCGGATCCTCGCACTGGTTGATGAAGCGAGAATGGTTGTCGCCGGGGATGAACCGCAGGGATTGTTTTCACTTGGCTCGTTGGAAAGCACCGCTGCCGTGCGCATTCCTGCGACGCTGGCTGAATATAATCAGCGTTATCCCAAAATTCAGTTTGCGCTGGCGACCGGTCCTTCAGGCACAATGCTGGATGGTGTGCTCGACGGGACGCTGAACGCTGCCTTTGTTGACGGACCGATTACCCACCCAGGCCTTGAAGGAATGCCGGTCTACCGTGAAGAGATGATGATTGTCACTCCGTACGGTCATCCTCCCATCCAGCGGGCCAGCGACGTTAACGGGTGCAGTATTTACGCCTTTCGGGCCAACTGTTCCTACCGCCGCCATTTTGAAAGCTGGTTTCATGCCGATCGCGCCATGCCCGGCACTATTCATGAAATGGAGTCGTATCACGGGATGCTGGCCTGTGTGATTGCCGGCGCGGGGATCGCGCTGATCCCACGCTCGATGCTGGAGAGTATGCCAGGACATCATCAGGTCAACGCCTGGGCGCTAAGCGAAAACTGGCGCTGGCTGAATACGTGGCTGGTATGGCGCAGAGGCGCAATGACGAGGCAACTGGAAGCGTTTATTGAGGTATTGAACCCCCAGTTGTCGCAGACCAGGGATTAACTGGCAATAGTCAGTTGGCAGGGTAGCTGTTCCAGTTGCTCGCGCACGTCTTCATTGAGATGCGCATCGGTCACGATATCCGTCAACGCATCCAGATGTGTAACGTTAAACAGTGACCATGCGCCGTATTTCGAACTGTCCGCCAGCAGTACCCGACGTTTGGCATTAGCAATCAGGTCGCTTTTCAATCCGGCCTTCTCTTCAGTCGGCGCGGTGATCCCTCGCGTTATGTCCCAACCGTTGCAGCTCAAAAACGCGATATCTGGCCAGACGTTCTGCAGCAGTTTACGTCCATGTTCACCGATGCAGGACTGGCTGGAATCATCGATACGTCCGCCAATAATGGTCACTTCAATTTGTTTAAACTCAGAGAAGAAAAGCGCAATGTGCAGATCGCTGGTGATAACCCGCAGCGGCAGATGGGTGAGCTGACGAGCCAGCTCAATCATTGTCGTCCCCGCGTCGAGAACAATAGCATCACCGGCTTTCACCAGGTTTGCCGCCGCACAGGCGATAGCCTGCTTTTCCAGCAGACTACGCTGCATTTTCTCATGCGTGGTAGGTTGTGAAGGAATAAACCGGTTAAGCGTGACGCCTCCGTGGGTACGGCTGATGACACCTTCCTGGTCAAGCTTGATCAGATCGCGACGAATGGTCGCCGGAGAGGCCTGAGTCACAGCGACGAGCTGTTCAACTGTCGCCAGATTATGCCCTTTCAGATAATCCATAATCTGTTCTAACCGATTATATCCCTTCATTTTATTCCCGCGTAATTTGCATTGCTAACTGGATAGACACCGCCATGCTCTCAGACTTGGCTTTTCCTGTCCAGGCAATATCAAACGCCGTACCGTGGTCCGCAGAGGTGCGAATAAACGGCAATCCGGCGGTGATATTCACCCCATCATAAAATCCCAACAATTTTAGCGGAATATGGCCCTGATCGTGATACATCGCCACCACCATGTCGTACATACCTTCGTGGCACTGCATAAATACCGTATCCGGTGGACAGGGTCCCGTAACATTTACCCCTTCCGCTTGCATTGCACGCACCGCAGGACCGACAATCGTTATCTCTTCCTCGCCAAACAGGCCATTTTCGCCGGCATGGGGGTTGACGCCAGCAACCGCAATACGTGGATTATCGAACCCTACCCGACGCAGGAAATCATTCGCCACCTGAATGACCGTTTTTACACGTTGCTCGCTGAGCGTATCAAGAAATTTGCGCAACGCGATGTGGGTGGTAACGTGAATGACTTTAAGCTGATCGGTATAAAGTACCATCGCGTAGTCTTTGCTGTTGGTCAGTTGTGCCAGCAGTTCGGTATGTCCGGGATAATGATGTCCCGCCAGATGCAACGCTTCTTTATTCAGCGGCGCGGTAGCAATAGCCTTAACTTCACCACTTAGCGCCAGTGCTGTAGCGCGTTTTATGCAGCGATAGGCCAAATCTCCCGCCTGCGCTTGCACCACTCCTGGCTGAAGAGCGGTAGGATCGGCAAGCGGTTCATCAATCACGTTGATAACACCTGGGGCGAATTGCGCCAGGTCTACGCTGTCGATAACCCGAAGTTCCGCTGGCGGTGTGACATTTAATGACTGGATACGACGCAGCGTTTGGGCACATCCCACAACCACAACCGGCGCGCCAGAGAGTTCTCCCTCCACCAGCGATTTAATAATAATCTCAGGTCCAATACCGGCAGGATCGCCCATTGTTACTGCAATAATGTTATTCACTCATGTTCTCCTCGATAAAATTTAAAACCTGACGCAACGTCGTTTCGTCACCGAATCCCCCTGCCTTTGTCATAACCGGGCGTTGCCAGTCGCCACCGACAAAATGACCGTACGGCACGCACTGGGCCACACGGTCGGTAATTCGAAATCCTGTTGCCTTAAGGGCGTCTGCAACCGCCATCGCCACATCGCCACCAGAGAGATACAGCGCGCCTGGCGATACCTCTTGCAAAACCTGGCGGATAAGCTGTCCAAGAAACAGGCAGATTTTTTCACCGAGCTGAACGCGATTCATCTCCATGCGCACGCACAACTGCGGAATATGATGGCGTGCTTCACTGTCGGGACTTGTGTGAACGATGCAGTGTTTACCAGAGGCGAGGATTCCAACAATGCGCTGCACGTACGCTGTTGAACCACCGCTGAAAATATTCTCGATATCGATGAATACCATCCCCACTTGCGGGTTCTGGTACACAGCGGCAACCTGTTGTTGAGCGATTTCACTCATTGATCCCACAACAGCCAGCAAGCGCTGGGAAGAAGGTGCCTGCACATGGCGCGCCAGTGCATCACAGATTCCGGCTGACCCCACCAACAACGGCAGCTCATCCTGCATCAGCGCTTGAGTAACAATCACATCCAGGTCAGCGTCAGTCCGCGCATCCACAACCCAAATCTGCGGCGTCTCAACAACAGGCCCATGCAGGTGCTGCGTGTAGTCATTTAGAGACATCGACCGACACGCAATGGTGGTTTGCGCCTGTATCACTTCACAGATATCAGCACTCATCACCGGTGTTTTAGGATCGCTGGCAAATTCGGTATGCGTTACCGGAACGCCGTGAATCAGGCATTGCCCTTGCTCGGTGGTACGGCCTGCGGCAGGATAAGCAGCCGCTAAAATGGCACGTTTTTTGCCCGTTACTCGCATCAACGCGTCCAGTTCCGCCCCCGGATTACCCCGTAATGTTGAATCGATTTTCTTCAGCCACTGCGTCTGAGGTTCTGCCTGACAGGCAAGAGCCAAATCGCTTACCCTCGCCGCGGCTTGTTGAGCATCCAGTGCCCGGCTATCGCTGTTTATGACCAGTGCATCCGTATCAACGGAATAAGGCACGGTGAACGCAACGTTCACCGTCATTCCCGTCATCGCCAGACTCACTCCCGCATCATTTCCCCCCGTAAAGTCATCAGCAATGACAAGGATCTGGGGTCTTACAACATGTCTACTCATCCATGCTCCGGGTTGTTGAATTTTGATAATGATTATATTCAATCACATTTGATTAAATGTGAGCAAGCTCAAGTTATTCAGTTCCGAGATAAATTATAAATTTAGCCCATGATGAAATCGCTTTTGAAACGAAATGAGCGAATTCAATCACTCACCTACAGGAGAATGTTGTGGCAACAATCAATAGCACCGTGATTAGCGGTTCAAATGCCATCCCCGCGCTGGAACCAATACTGACAGGCAAGCACCAGCTATTGCTGGTGACCGATAGCAATATCGTCAGGCTGGATGCAGTGGCGCAGATCCGCACCTTGCTCAGTAACGATGGCCGCCAGGTCACACTTATTGATAGCGTGCCTGCCGAGCCGGGTCATCATGACGTTGCGGCACTGTTAGAAAGCGTTAAAGGTCTTAACGTAGAGATGGTGATAGGTATTGGTGGTGGCAGCGTACTGGATGTAGCGAAGTTGCTCTCAGTCTTATGTCATCCTGAATCCTCTTCTCTTGACGCCATGCTGGCAGGCGAGAAACCGCTGCACCGCGTAGCTTCAGTGCTGATTCCAGCCACTGCAGGGACGGGTTCTGAAGCAACTCCTAATGCGATTCTGGCGATCCCGGAACAAAACACCAAGGTCGGCATCATTTCTCCGGTGCTATTACCCGATTACGTTGCCCTGTTGCCGGAACTGACGACCAGCATGCCAGCGCATATTGCGTCATCAACCGGAATAGATGCGTTATGTCATCTGATTGAGTGCTTTACAGCCACCATCGCCAATCCGATCAGTGACAATGCGGCGCTCATCGGGTTACAGAAGTTGCTAAAGAACATCGAAACCTCGGTTAATGAACCGAACAATTTGCAGGCTAAACTTGAAATGCTGTGGGCGTCATATTATGGCGGAGTCGCGATTAATCATGCCGGAACACATCTTGTCCATGCACTCTCTTACCCACTCGGAGGTCGCTATCACCTGCCTCATGGTATAGCCAATGCCATTCTGTTAGCCCCTTGCATGAAAGCTATCCGTCCTCATGTGGTCGACAAGTTCGCTCAGGTCTGGGATCTGTTGCCTGATGCCGATCGGACCCTGAGTACCGAAGAAAAATCATTCGCGCTGGTGGAATACTTCTCCGCACTTGTGAAACGACTCAACCTGCCCGATAACCTGGCAACGCTCGGGGTACCACCCACAGATATTTCCACTCTCGCCGATGCCGCGCTCAACGTAAAACGTCTTATTAACAACACCCCCTGTCAGGTAAGCCATGACGATGTTATGGCTATTTATCAAACACTTTTTCCAGAACTGATTACCAAAGGAGTGAATCATGAGTAAGAAAATTTGTGGTGTACTGACGGCAATCGTCACCCCCTTTGACAACGAAGGGGCGCTAAACCTCCACGAGCTCAAAAATCAGGTTAATCGCCAGCTAAACGCCGGCAACGGCATTTTCTGCGGCGGTACGAACGGTGAGTTTTTTGTGCTTAACGAGGAAGAAAAAATAGCAGTGACCCGCACCTGCGTTGAGGAAGTCGCTGGACGGGCAAATGTAGTGGCGCATATCGGTGAAATCTCAACCCGTGAAACCATTCGTCTGGGCAAGCAAATTGAAAAAATGGGCGTCGATGCCGTATCGGTGATTACGCCGTATTTTGTTCCGCTCAAACAGCAGGAACTGATTGCTCATTATACCGCGATTGCCGACGCGCTATCGGTGCCGGTATTTCTCTATAACATTCCGGCACGTACGGGTAACACCATTGAACCAGAAACCGCAAGCGTTCTGGCGGCGCATCCCAACATCATTGGTATCAAAGACAGCGCCGGGAGCTATGAAAGCCTCGAAGGTTTCCTCAACGCCGTCAAAGATATCGAAGGTTTTGATGTGCTAAATGGGCCGGACTCGCTGATTCATCAAGGATTCGTTGACGGTTGTTCAGCCTGTATTTCCGGTTTGGCGAACGTAGCGCCAAAAGAAATTAACGCTATCTGGACACGATTCAAGGCCGGTGATGTTGTCGGATCGCGTGAAGCGCAGGAAAGCGTCACGGGTTTGCGAACCGAGCTCTATAACGTTGCGTTCTCGCCCGCCGCAGTCAAAAAAGCATTGCAAATCATGGGATATGAGGTAGGCGCAAGTCGTTACGCCGTCACGTTTAGTGAGCAACAGGAAAATACTATCCGCCAGATAGTGTCGCATCTCGCCCACTAAAGGATTTCTCAATCGTCACAAGAATACCCGGGAGCCTGGCGCCCCCTGGATTCGTACGCCCTGGAGGGCGGCTAAGATGAACTCATTTACCTCTTCAGACACTCTGATCATTGTAGGGATCGTGATTGCCTATATTATTTTTACAACCTGGCTCACTTTCCGCCTACGCAGTAAAAATGCTGGCGATTTTATGGAAGGCTCGCGTGCCATGCCTGCCTTCATCGTCGGTATTCTCCTTATGTCCGAATATATCGGCGCCAAATCTACCATTGGTACCGCTCAGGCAGCATTTGAAGGCGGAATAGCCGCATCCTGGTCTGTTCTCGGTGCCGCTATAGGTTTTCCTCTGTTCGGTCTGATACTGGTTAAACGTATCTACAATACAGGGAAAATCACTATATCGGGTGCCATTGCCGAGAAATATGGCAACAGCACAAAAAACATTATCTCTATCATCATGATTTACGCCCTGCTGCTGGTAAACGTCGGAAACTACGTCAGCGGCGCCGCGGCGATTTCGACAGTACTGCAGGTCAATTTACCTGTTGCCGCCTTTATAACCGCCATTGTGAGCACCTTCTATTTTGCCTTTGGCGGCATGAAAGGCGTTGCCTGGGTAACGATGCTGCACAGTGCCCTAAAGTACATTGGTCTGTTGATCATTATG
Organism: Citrobacter meridianamericanus; assembly: GCF_041320245.1. NCBI lineage: Bacteria > Pseudomonadati > Pseudomonadota > Gammaproteobacteria > Enterobacterales > Enterobacteriaceae > Citrobacter > Citrobacter meridianamericanus. The sequence goes on from NZ_CP101036.1 coordinate 2,855,723, forward strand.
GGGTTTGCTCTCTCAAGAACCGGCGGTTTCTCACCGATGATTGAACAAATGCCAGACTTTTACTGGACCTGGGATGGCAACATCGGCGCGGGTACTATCGTCGCATGGCTCATCGGTACCATTGGTTCTATTTTCTGTACACAGTTTGTGATCCAGGCGATTTCATCAACTAAAGATGTCAAATCCGCCCAACGATCAACATGGATCGCCTTCTTCTTTTGTTTACCAATTGCTTTTGCTATCGCCATTATCGGTGTGGCGGCGAAGTTTCTTCACCCAGAAATTAACAGCCTGTATGCAATGCCCATTTTTCTGCAGGATATGGACCCATGGCTGGCCGGCCTTGTGACAACGTCACTTGTAGCCTCTATTTTTGTTAGTGTCAGTACCGTTGCTCTGGCTATCGCCTCACTGGTGGTGAAAGATTTTTATGTGCCAATGCGTAACCCTACCAAGGAACAGGAGTTTAAAGCGACTCGCTGGATCTCCTTGTTCATTGGCTTCCTGCCGCTGATTTTCGTCCTGCTGGTACCGGAAGTATTAAAGCTCTCCTTCTTTACCCGTGCGATCCGACTCTCCATTACCGTCGTCGCCATTATCGCCTTCTATGCGCCGTTCTTTAAAAGTACTCGCGGTGCAAACTGTGCCCTGCTGGGAGCCTGCGTAGTGACATCCGTTTGGTATCTGCTGGGTGACCCGTTCGGTATCAATAATATGTACATCGCCTTGCTGACGCCTGCGGTGATTATGATTCTCGACCGTCTAATCCCTAACAAATCCCAGCAAGCTACTCCCAAACCTGTCGAAAATAATGGAGTCTAAAATGACCGTAACCGTAAATCGCGATGGCATGCTGCGAAAACTCGAACAAGATGAGCGTGTGGTTATTGCCATGCTGCCTTCAGAATGCCCGCAGAATCATGCCGCCAATATTATGCCTCTGCCCGATGGCTCACTGATGTGCGTCTGGTTCGGCGGTACTCAGGAAGGCATCGCAGACATCTCAATCTGGAGCTCACGTCTGCGCCCAGGAAGCGAGCGCTGGAGCCAGGCTGTTAAACTGTCTGATGATCCGGGTCGCTCAGAGCAAAACCCTGTGCTGTTCCTCGCGCCAGATAACGTCTTATGGCTGCTTTGGACCGCCCAGATCTCTGGCAATCAGGACACGGCTATTGTGCGTTATCGTCAATCACATGACCTTGGGGAGAGTTGGGGCGAGACAGGTACCCTGCTGGATAAACCGGGCACCTTTATCCGCCAGCCAATTATGGTGATGGACAATGGCAACTGGCTGCTTCCGGTTTTCTATTGCCGCACACGTACGGGCGAAAAATGGGTCGGTAATGATGATATTAGCGCAGTCAAAATTTCATCCGATCGCGGTAAAACCTGGCGTGATGTGGAAGTTCCGCAAAGTCTTGGCTGCGTTCATATGAATATTACACCGCTGCTGGACGGCTCACTTATCGCCCTGTACCGCAGCCGTTGGGCCGACAATATCTGGTACAGCACGTCCACCGATATGGGTGAAAGCTGGTCGGCACCACAACCAACGACATTACCCAATAATAATTCCTCAATTCAGGTTACTACGCTGGATGATGGCAGGCTCGCGCTGGTATTCAACGCGATGAACGCGACCGGAGCCAGTGAGCGCCGCACATCACTGTATGATGAAATTGACGATGGCGATGATGACCGCATCCAGCCGGTAGTGACATCAGGCCGTTCGGCTTTCTGGGGCGCACCACGCGCACCGATGACCGTCGCCCTCTCTGCCGATGGGGGTAAAACGTGGCCCTGGCAGCGTAATCTTGATGAAGGCGACGGTTATTGCATGACCAACAATTCACAAGAAAAACTCAACCGTGAGTTTTCCTATCCCAGTATTAAACAGGGTGCTGATGGTCAATTGCACATTGCTTATACGTATTTTCGTCAGGCCATTAAATACGTTCGCCTCACTCCGGAATGGATTCAGGAGGATCACTGATGATTATCGGTAATCTTAACGTTCTCGATCTGGCAGGGTTACCCTTCTGTCTGCAGGATATACTGCGCGATCCCCGCTGCCATCTCGCGGCCTTACAGGCACGAGAAGATGGCCGATGGCAGCCTGATAATGTCGACTGGTTTTGTACTCTTGGCCCAGCGCAAACCCAGCAAGCCTCGCAGCGTCATACTGAATACCATCGCCAGTGGGCCGATATACAGGTGGTTTTGACAGGAGAAGAGCGTATCAACGCGGGGGGAAAATCTGCTTTTTTCAACGGTGATGAAGAACGCAAACCCGACCTTTTTATTTCTACACAGGCTGAACTGAATGTCACGATAACGTTACGAGCAGGAGATTTTGCCGTCTTTATGCCTGGTGAAGCGCATCAGGCATTATGTGCGGTCAGCCAGCCAGGAACAGTCCGCAAAGCCGTGTTCAAAGTTCCCCTGTCATCTCCGGAGGTTTAAATGCGTCACGCGATTGTCACCGGAGCCAGCTCCGGGATCGGCGAGGCCATTGTCACTCAGTTGCTCAATGACGGCTGGCAAGTAACAGGTTTGTGCCGCTCCTCCGTCGCACGCAGCGATCCTGCGTTTTGCTGCGTGAATGTGGATCTGAGCGACAACTCATCTTTATGGGACATAATGCCAACGCTCGCCACACCTGACGCTATTATTCATGCCGCAGGTATTATGGCTGCGGCACCGCTGGGGGAATTGAACGCCGACATCAGCCAGCGATTATGGCATTTACATATTGAGGCCGTCGAAACGCTGGTCAATTACTTTGCTCCCCGGATGGTCGCTGGCGGGCGGGTGGTGGCCATCGGAAGTCGAACCTCTCGTGGTGCGGCTGGTCGTTCACAGTATGCGGCAACCAAAGCCGCGTTGGTGGGAATGATCAGAAGCTGGGCCGCAGAACTTGCACCAAAAGGGATTACAGTGAATGTGGTCGCCCCAGGCGCTACGCAAACGCCAATGCTGAAGATGCCTGGCCGTGAAAGTTCTCCTCCCAACGTGCCACCCATTGGCCGCCTGATTAAACCTCAGGAAGTCGCTTCGCTGGTCGCCTGGCTGGTATCAGAAAATGCCGCTGCGGTAACCGGGCAGGAGTTAGTCATATGCGGTGGGGCATCGTTGCGCTAAATCCCCATCCGGGCGAGATACCCTCGCCCGGAATTTCATTAATAATGAAATAGTTAAAAATACGCAGAATGTTCGGCAGCAAATTATGTCATCCAGTCAATGAAATGCGATCTGAATCACAAAATGATTGTATTTTCGCCAGCAAACGTTTTAAGATCGTGCCCTTACCTTTTCGCAGCTAATCCACCTATTAGATATGACAACAGACACTGTTTCCCGCAAGGTCGCGTGGCTACGGGTAGTTACGCTTGCTATTGCCGGTTTTATTTTTAATACCACCGAGTTTGTCCCTGTCGGTTTGCTTTCCGACATCGCACAAAGCTTTAATATGCAGACCGCTCAGGTCGGGATCATGCTGACGATCTACGCCTGGGTTGTGGCCTTGATGTCGCTACCCTTCATGCTGCTCACCAGCCAGGTAGAACGCCGCAAGCTACTGATCTGCCTGTTTGTCGTGTTTATTGCCAGCCACGTACTCTCTTTCCTGGCATGGAATTTTACCGTGTTGTTGATTAGTCGTATTGGTATAGCTTTCGCACACGCCATTTTCTGGTCGATTACCGCATCGCTGGCGATCCGCCTTGCTCCGGCCGGGAAACGCGCGCAGGCACTCAGTCTGATTGCGACCGGCACCGCGCTGGCGATGGTGCTGGGGCTGCCTATCGGACGCATCGTCGGCCAGTATTTTGGCTGGCGCACTACCTTCTTCGCCATTGGTATGGGGGCGCTAATTACTCTGCTTTGCCTGATTAAGCTCCTGCCAACATTACCCAGTGAGCATTCCGGTTCATTAAAAAGTCTGCCGGTGTTATTCCGCCGTCCGGCGTTGATGAGTCTGTATGTACTAACGGTGATTGTGGTCACCGCGCATTACACGGCCTATAGCTATATTGAACCGTTTGTGCAGACTGTCGCCGGGCTGAGCGCAAACTTTGCTACCGTACTGTTGCTGGTTCTGGGTGGTGCGGGTATTGTCGGGAGCGTCATATTCGGCAAGTTGGGTAATCAACATGCCTCCGTACTGATTAGCAGCGCCATTGCCCTGCTGACGATATGTCTGGTGCTATTACTGCCCGCCGCTGGCAGCGAAATGCATCTGGCTGTCCTGAGTATTTTCTGGGGCATCGCCATTATGTTGATAGGTCTGGGCATGCAGGTAAAAGTGCTGGCGCTGGCCCCGGATGCCACCGACGTCGCTATGGCATTGTTCTCCGGAATCTTCAATATCGGTATTGGCGCTGGCGCCCTGGTGGGCAATCAGGTGAGTCTGCACTGGTCAATGTCTACGATTGGTTACGTAGGCGCAGTGCCTGCCGTTGTAGCGTTGATATGGTCAGTGATTATCTTTCGTAAATGGCCGGTATCGCTGGAAGAACAGCCCCAGCATTGATAAAAAGTGCCCGGTAGACCATACCGGGCACCTTGCTTTACGCGTAAGTCTTAATAATTTCCAGCACGCCGTTTATAATAAACTGCACGCCCATACACACCAGCAGGAAGCCCATCAGACGGGAAATCGCTTCGATCCCCCCTTTGCCGACCAGGCGCATGATCCCCCCGGAACTGCGTAAACAGCCCCACAGAATAACCCCAACCACCGCAAAGATAATCGGTGGCGCAACCATGATCACCCACTCTGGAAATTCGGAGCCATGACGCACGGTGGAGGCCGAACTGATGATCATCGCAATCGTACCCGGGCCTGCAGTGCTTGGCATTGCCAGCGGGACGAAAGCAATATTGGCCGTTGGTTCGTCCTCCAGCTCTTCTGACTTGCTTCTCGCTTCCGGAGAATCATGCGCCTTCTGCTGTGGGAACAACATGCGAAAGCCGATAAACGCAACGATTAATCCACCTGCAATACGTAATCCGGGAATAGAAATCCCGAACGTATTCATTACCACCTGCCCGGCGTAGTAGGCCACCATCATAATGGCAAAAACATAGACAGATGCCATGAGTGACTGACGGTTACGCTCGGCGCTATTCATGTTGCCTGCAAGGCCGAGAAACAGCGCCACGGTGGTTAACGGGTTTGCCAACGGTAACAGGACTACCAGCCCCAGTCCTATTGCTTTAAACAAGTCCATCATAATGTCATCTTTCCTGTGCGTTTTTCGTCAACGGCAAGTATAAGGGCAAACTCAAGGGTTAAGCCATGTTGTCGATGTAAGGATTCATTAGCTCTTTTTTCGCATAAACCCAACGGCTCAGAATGTTAAAAACACGCTCTGCCTGGCGTGCTCCTGATGTTTTAGCAAAACGTGGCATTTGCTGACCCATTCATTTGACTTATATTTGCCTAAGCAATAATATCAGCCGTGACTAACTACTTGCCAGGGCAACCATTGTGAAAAGCACCAGTGATCTGTTTAACGAAATCATCCCACTGGGTCGTTTGATCTATATGGTTAATCAGAAAAAAGATCGTTTACTAAACGACTATCTGTCACCGCTGGATATCACGGCATCGCAGTTCAAGGTGCTCTGCTCCATCCGTTGCGCGGTGTGCATCACCCCTGTCGAATTGAAAAAAGTGCTGTCTGTCGATCTCGGCGCCCTGACGCGGATGCTGGACAGACTGGCCTGTAAAGGCTGGATTGAAAGGCTTCCGAATCCACATGACAAGCGAGGCGTGCTGGTGAAACTCACCGAGCATGGCGCAGCAATTTGCGAGCAGTGTCATCAATTAGTAGGGCAAGACCTGCACCAGGAACTAACAAAAAACTTAACGGCGGATGAAGTCACCACGCTTGAGCATTTGCTTAAGAAAGTCCTGCCGTAAACAGAAAGAGGTATGACGATGTCCAGACGCAATACTGACACAATCACTATTCATAGCATTTTGGACTGGATCGAAAATAACCTTGAATCGCCGCTCTCGCTGGAAAAAGTGTCAGAGCGTTCAGGTTACTCCAAATGGCACCTGCAACGGATGTTTAAAAAAGAAACCGGTCATTCACTTGGTCAATACATCCGCAGCCGTAAAATGACTGAAATAGCGCAAAAATTAAAAGAGAGTAACGAACCGATCCTGTATCTGGCGGAGCGTTACGGCTTTGAATCACAGCAGACGCTGACCCGAACATTCAAAAACTATTTTGATGTTCCGCCGCATAAATACCGTATGACGAATATGCACGGCGAATCACGTTATTTGCTGCCACTCAATCAATGTAATTGCTAATCGCCAGTTAACGACGTAACCGAGGAAATCATGAAACTTCTGTCATATGCAATGCTGGCCCTGATGTTTGCTTTTTCGGGCCAGAGCATGGCGGAACAAACCGCGCAACCTGCTGCCGCACAAAACAATCGCGACGCGATGATTATGCCCTCAGCACACGATCAGTCCCCGTTTGATTTTAATCATATGGGCGCAGGTAGCGACAAGTCCGATGAATTAGGCGTGCCTTATTACAATCTGCGCAACCTTTAATTTTATTGCCCCGTCACTGCGGGGCTTTTTTTACTCTCTCGCCTGGGCAATCTTACGCCAACGAAAGCCAAACACATTGATATACAGTCCAGCCATTATCAGTAATGCACCAAGCAGCTGTAATCCGCTTAGCGTTTCGTCCAGCAGTACGGCCGCACTCGCCAGACCAACAACGGGTACCAACAGCGACAGCGGTGCGACACGCCAGGTCTCATAACGTCCGAGTAATGATCCCCAGATGCCATAACCCACAATGGTCGCCACAAACGCCAGATAAACCAGCGACAGGATGGTCGTCAAATCTATCGCCACCAGACTTTGGGCTATTTGCGTTGGGCCATCAAGAAGTAATGAGGCCAGGAAAAATGGAACTATCGGGATTAATGCACTCCATACCACTAACGACATCACGGCCGGGCGCGACGTATGCTGCATGATTTTTTTGTTAAAGATATTGCCGCAGGCCCAGCTTAGCGCTGCCGCCAGCGTCAACATAAAACCGAGCATACCGACATGCTGTCCGTTCAGACTGGCCTCAATCAGCACCAGTACGCCAAAAACGGCCAGCGCAATTCCTACTAACTGTTTGCCCTGCAGACGTTCGCCAAAGGCGAATGCCCCCAGAATGATGGTGAAAAACGCCTGGGCCTGTAATACCAGAGAAGCTAACCCGGCGGGCATACCGAATTTGATGGCGCTGAAGAGAAACGCGAACTGCCCAAAACTAATGGTCAGGCCATAGCCGAGTAAAAGCGAAAGCGGAATTTTCGGCCGGGCAACAAAGAATATAGACGGGAACGCCACCAGCAAAAAACGTAACCCTGCCAACATCAATGGCGGCATATTGTGCAAACCCACCTTAATGACAACAAAGTTCAGCCCCCAAACTACGACGACCAGTAACGCCAATAACCCGTCTTTACGCGACATACCACCGCCCCTGCAAATATTAAATTTTTGTAAACAAGTTAAAGTAACGGAAATCGTTGTACCGTAACAGATCATTAATTCAGGTAGGCCATACAGGGCATTTTCGGACAACTTATTGGGTGTACATCACACTTTTAGCATGCTATTTGTTTCTGATATCTAAAAAAAACATAACAACATGCATTGTCGGGCAGGAAAATGAATATCTCTCTGAGAAGGTCCACTCTCGCTTTACTCGCGTCATCTTTGTTATTAACCATTGGTCGTGGCGCCACGCTGCCTTTTATGACGATCTATCTCAGCCGGCAGTACAACCTGAGTGTCGATCTAATCGGTTATGCGATGACGGTCGCGCTGACCATTGGCGTGGTGTTCAGCCTTGGCTTTGGTATTCTGGCCGACAAGTTCGATAAAAAACGCTATATGCTGCTGGCTATCTGCGGCTTTGCCTCCGGCTTTATCGCTATTCCGCTGGTGCATAACGTCGTGATAGTGGTTTTGCTCTTTGCCCTGATCAACTGCGCCTACTCCGTCTTCGCCACGGTGCTGAAAGCCTGGTTTGCCGATAACTTGTCTGCAACCAATAAAACGAAAATTTTCTCACTTAACTATACCGTGCTGAACATCGGCTGGACCGTTGGTCCACCGCTGGGCACGCTGCTGGTCATGCAAAGCATTAACCTGCCATTCTGGCTGGCTGCTGCATGTTCTGCGCTACCTCTGGTGTTTATCCAGACGTGGGTAAAACGTTCACCGGCAGCCGCAGACGGTGTAAACACCGCGGTTTGGTCCCCTTCAGTACTGCTGCGTGACAGAGCATTATTCTGGTTTACGCTGTCAGCCTTTTTGGCGTCATTCGTTGGCGGCGCCTTTGCGTCCTGTATTTCGCAATACGTTATGGTGGTTGCAGACGGCGATTTTGCCGAGAAAGTGGTGGCAGTCGTCCTGCCCGTCAACGCCGCCATTGTGGTATCACTGCAATACGCCCTCGGGCGCAGACTCACCGCCACCAATATCCGCCCGCTAATGACAGTGGGCACACTGTTCTTTGTGGTCGGCCTGGTGGGCTTCACCTTCTCCGGTAACAGTCTGCTGTTATGGGGACTTTCTGCTGCTTTTTTCACTATTGGTGAGGTCATCTACGCACCAGGTGAATACATGCTCATCGACAACATCGCACCTGCTGGCATGAAAGCCAGTTATTTTTCCGCCCAGTCGTTAGGCTGGCTGGGGGCAGCGGTAAACCCATTAGTTAGCGGCGTCATCCTAACCACATTGCCGCCATGGTCGCTGTTTGTGGCGTTGATGGTGGCAATCGTACTTGCCTGGGCGCTGATGATAAAAGGCATGCGCGCCAAACCCTGGGGCCAGACGGCGGTCTGCTAGTTATGTTCGCGACAGAGCCACAGTCACTCTGTCGCGTATCTCAGATGGCGACCAGACCCCGAACGCCCTCGGACTCCATATTTTTACCCTCACCACTTTGAATTATGCTGCCCCGCGACATAAGCAGGTACTTATCGGCCAGCTGCTCGGCAAAATCATAGAACTGCTCCACCAGCAAAATGGCCATGTCCCCACGGTGCGCCAGCTGGGAAATCACCTGACCAATCTCTTTAATCACCGACGGCTGGATCCCCTCGGTGGGCTCATCAAGGATCAACAACTGCGGGCGACTTGCCAGCGCCCGTCCAATCGCCAGCTGCTGCTGTTGCCCGCCGGACAAATCGCCGCCCCGCCGATGTTTCATCTCCTGTAGCACCGGAAAAAGCGCGTAAATATCATCCGGAACGCCTCGGGCCTCCTGCGTGGAAAATCGGGAAAGACCGAGCAAAAGATTCTCTTCTACCGTCAGACGCGGAAATATATCGCGCCCTTGTGGGACATACGCCACACCGGCCCTGACCCGCTGATGCGGCTTCCAGTGAGTAACATTTTTCTCCTGCCAGAACACGTTTCCGCTGCGGGCGGGAATCAGCCCCATCAGACACTTCAGAAGCGTCGTTTTACCCACGCCGTTACGTCCCAGCAGACATGTCACTTCGCCGATATGCGCTTCGAAGGTCACGCCTCGCAGAATATGGCTGCCACTATAATATTGATTCAGTTCTTTCACCTGCAGCATCTGCACTCCTTAACGCCCGAGATAAACTTCAATAACCTGCTCGTTGGCCTGCACTTCACGCAGACTCCCCTGAGCCAATACTTGCCCCTGGTGTAATACCGTGACGCGATCGGCGATGGTTTCGACAAATCCCATATCATGCTCAACAACCATCAAAGAATGCTTCCCGGCAAGCTGGCGAAACAGCTCCGCTGTGTATTCCGTCTCCGCATCCGTCATACCCGCCGCAGGCTCATCCAGCAGCAACAGATGCGGTTCCTGTACCAGCAGCATGCCAATTTCAAGAAATTGTTTTTGCCCGTGAGATAGCAGCCCAGCGGAGCGGGCGCGCTCATTGCCCAGTCGCAACAGTGCCAGTATTTCATCAATGCGATCCCGCTGTTCGCCTGAAAGACGCGCCCGTAAAACGCCCCAAACAGATTTATCGCTTTTCAGCGCCAGTTCCAGATTCTCCTCCACCGTTAACGCTTCAAATACCGTGGGCTTCTGGAATTTCCGCCCGATACCCTGGCGCGCAATAGCAATGGGATCCAGCATGGTCAAGTCGGTCGACTGATCGTATATCGCACGACCACTTTGCGGCCTGGTTTTGCCGGTAATGACATCCATTAACGTCGTTTTTCCGGCACCGTTGGGGCCAATGATGCAACGAAGTTCCCCAACGCCAATATTGAGCGAGAGATCGGTCAGTGCCTGAAATCCATCGAAGTTAACGTTAATTTTTTCCAGCTGTAGCACCGGGTCAGTCTGGTTGCGAAACCGATCTCCCGGCATCTGGCGAGTAAATAGCCCTTCATCTGGCTGCATCATTTGTCTCCCTTGCGAAACAGACCCATTACACCTCGGGATAAAAACAGCGTAACGCCAATAAAGATCAGGCCAAGAAACAGCTGCCAGTATTCCGGCATAATCACCGTAAACAGGCTTTTCGCACCGTTCACCAACACGGCGCCGAATACCGGGCCGATCAGGGTTCCACGTCCGCCGAGAGCAACCCAAATCGCCGCTTCAATCGAGTTGGTCGGCGACATTTCGCTGGGGTTAATGATCCCCACCTGCGGAACATACAGCGCTCCAGCCAGGCCGCACAGTACAGCGGAAAGCGTCCACACCAGTAACTTGAAACCTTTCGGATCGTAACCACAGAACATCAGACGGTTCTCTGCATCGCGCACGGCAGTCAAAATACGACCGAACTTACTGCGGGCCAGCGCCAATCCCAGCCATAATGCCAGCACCAGCAGCATGACCGTCGCCAGAAACAGCGCGATACGGGTTGAGGTGGCGGTTACCGGGAATCCCAGAATGGTGGTAAAGCCGGTAAAACCGTTATTTCCCCCAAAACCCGTTTCGTTGCGAAAAAACAGCAGCATTCCTGCGAACGTCAGGGCCTGGGTCATGATAGAGAAATAGACCCCTTTGATTTTTGACCGAAAGGCAAACCAACCAAATACCAGCGCCAGCAGGCCAGGAACCAGAACAACCAGCAGTAGCGCCCAGATAAAATGTTGCGTCCCCCACCAAAACCACGGCAACTCGCTCCACGACAGGAATGACATGAAGGCCGGTAATCCTTCGCCAGAGGCCTGGCGCATCAGGTACATTCCCATCGCATACCCTCCCAGCGCAAAGAAAATACCGTGTCCCAGCGAGAGCATGCCGGCATAGCCCCACACCAGATCCAGCGCGACCGCGACAATGGCATAACAGAGAATTTTCCCGGCCAGCGTTAGCGTCCACACCGATATAGCCAGCGGATGGTCCGCAGGTAACAGCGCAAGAAACGGCAGAATAATCAACGCCAGCAGCAACCCCAGCCCCAGGATGCGCGTCGCGCGTGGCGCTTTACGCGCCAGCGTTAATGTCATTGGCATCGTCATCAGTCAATAACCCTCCCTTTTAGCGCGAACAACCCCTGCGGACGTTTCTGAATAAACAGAATAATCAGCACCAGAATCATGATTTTACCTAGAACCGCCCCTACCTGAGGCTCCAGAATTTTATTGAAGATCCCCAGTCCAAACGCCGCGGCCACGCTCCCGGCGAGTTGTCCCACGCCGCCCAGCACCACAACCAGAAACGAATCGATAATGTAGCTTTGCCCCAATTCCGGTCCTACGTTGCCCAACTGCGAGAGCGCTACGCCCCCCAGCCCGGCAATGCCTGAACCAAGGCCAAAGGCCAGCATATCGACTCGTCCGGTAGGTACGCCGCAGCAGGCCGCCATACTGCGATTTTGCGTCACGGCACGTACGCGCAGCCCCAGACGCGTTTTATTCAACAACAACCAGGTAAAAAACAGCACCAGAATGGCAAATCCAAGCACCACAATTCGGTTCCACGGTAAAATCAGATTGGCATAAACCTGAATTCCCCCTGAAAGCCATGCCGGATTGGCGACTTCCAGGTTTTGCGCGCCGAAGGACATACGCACCAACTGGATGAGCATCAGGCTGATCCCCCAGGTCGCCAGCAGCGTTTCGAGAGGACGCCCGTATAAATGGCGGATCACCCCGCGCTCAAGCAGCATTCCCACCGCCGCGGTAAGTAAAAAGGCAACCGGCAGCGCAATAACCGGATACCAGGCTAGCCATTGCGGGAAAAACTGGCTCATCAGTTGTTGTACCATCCAGGTACAGTAAGCCCCGAGCATTAACATCTCGCCATGCGCCATATTAATGACGCCAAGTAATCCATAGGTTATAGCCAGACCCAATGCCGCCAGCAGCAAAATAGAACCCAGCGATAGCCCCATAAAGGCCTGTCCAAGAAGATCGCCAATCTTCATGCGATACGCGATGGAACTCAGACTGTCGCTGGCGGCAGCACGCACGCGGGTATCGGGTTCATGTTCAGCCCGGGTGAATGGTTGCAGGCGCGCCTGAGTTTCAGGATCGTTTGAAGCCCCTATAAGCACAATGGCCTGACGTCTGACCTCCGGCGAGGAACTGTTCAGCTGCAGATTTGCCAGTGCAATAGCCAGCGCGGATTTCACATCACCATTTGACTCCTGAGCCAGTCGTTGCTGTAAAAACGGCAGCATACCCGGCTGTGCCTCACGCTGTAATGTACGAGCTGCCTTCAACTTTAATATGACACTGTCACTTAAAAGCTGATGAACGGCCTGCGTTCCGGCAACCAGATTGCGCAGACGGTTAGTCAGGCGAATTTTTTTTAGCTCGCCGTTTGGGGTTGTCGCTGTTCCTAACGGCTGTGCGTGCGAGCCGTTCATGATGAAGGTATTTTTCGCGTTATCAGTCAGCAGATGCTCCTCGCGCAACGCGTTGAGCATCGGCAAACGCTGAATGTCGGGATTGATCGACCATTGTTCGAGCAAGGCGGCCTGCTGAGTTCGATTTGCGGCTGTAAAGGTATCGGCATCTGATGCCTGCGCTATCCACGGCAAAAACCACGTCAGCAACAACACACCACGAATAAAGCGCATAGCTTTCATGAGCGTTCTCCAAAGCGTTGCCCGCCCGCAGGAGGGCACACGATCAATTGCTGGCAGTTTTAACGGGCTGTGCAGATTTTTTGTCATTACCGGCGATGTACGGACTCCACGGCTGGGCGCGGACCGGTTCATCGGATTGCCACACCACGTTAAACTGGCCGTTGCCTTCAATCTCGCCAATCATGACGGGTTTATGCAGGTGATGATTGGTGGCATCCATGGTCAGGGTAAAACCTGATGGTGCAGCAAATGATTGTCCTGCCATCGCTACGCGGACTTTATCCACATCAGTCGTTCCGGCTTTTTCTACCGCCTGCACCCACATATGCAAACCAACATAAGTGGCTTCCATGGGGTCATTGGTTACCACCGAATCAGCATTTGGCAGTTTGTGCGCTTTGGCATACGCCCGGTAATCCGCAACGAATTTCTTGTTGGTCGCGTTATCTACGGACTCAAAGTAGTTCCACGCGGCAAGGTTGCCCACCAGCGGTTTGGTATCAATACCGCGTAACTCCTCCTCCCCCACGGAGAATGCCACCACCGGAACATCGGTGGCTTTTAGGCCCTGGTTCGCCAACTCTTTATAGAATGGAACGTTAGAATCGCCGTTGATGGTCGACACCACCGCCATTTTTCCTCCTGCAGCAAATTTCTTGATACTGGCGACGATGGTCTGGTAATCGCTGTGTCCGAATGGGGTGTACACCTCTTCGATATCTTTATCAGCAACGCCCTTCGAATGTAAAAAGGCGCGTAAAATTTTGTTCGTTGTACGCGGATAAACATAATCCGTGCCCAACAGGAAGAAGCGCTTAGCACTGCCGCCGTCTTCACTCATCAGATACTCAACCGCCGGGATCGCCTGCTGATTTGGCGCAGCTCCGGTATAGAAGACGTTAGGCGACATCTCTTCACCTTCATATTGCACCGGGTAAAACAGCAGACCGTTTAGCTCTTCAAATACCGGTAAAACTGATTTACGTGAAACCGATGTCCAACAGCCGAAGACCGCCGCCACTTTGTCCTGGCTCAACAACTGACGGGCTTTTTCAGCAAATAAGGGCCAGTTCGAGGCTGGGTCAACGACCACTGGCTCCAGCTTTTTTCCTAACACCCCGCCCTTCGCATTGATTTCATCAATAGTCATCAACGCCATATCTTTTAACGGCGTTTCGGAAATGGCCATCGTGCCGGATAACGAATGCATGATGCCGACCTTAATGGTATCGGCCGCCTGAACGCTAAAACTCATTCCCATCGCGACTACAGAGGTGGAAAGTGCAAAAATTTTTAAAAATTTACGACGCTGCATAGTTTCACTCCTGAAATTAGACTTGTTGAAAGCTCCGGTGCAGCCGGGCAGATAAAACGGTGCAAAATAAGGGTGTTCAGAAGTGATAAGGCAAAAACAATGCCAGATATTAAAAAATCATATAAAATCAATGAATTATAATTAATTTACGAAGAGGGGCATTAAAATTTTCTGCTACAAGGAATAATTGCACGATCAATTGAACCACGATGAGACAACGCTGCATTATAAGCGTGCAACAATTTGTGTCCGTATTACAGCATCATGACAACGTGTCCCGGTATAAAATCAGGGCTATTTGTGCGCAGATAAACGATCCTCGTCACTATTATTTATTTTTCCCGACGTTATCGCGTCAAAACTTTACTTTTTAGCCGAAATATTCAGACAGTTCAGCCTTTGTTTAAGATTGAATTGCTACTATAGTCATAAGCGAGGTGAACTTAAGGTAAGAGAGGAAACTCACAGATAAAGGAGCATTTACTATGCTGGGTAATATGAATATTTTTATGGCTGTTCTGGGAATTATTTTATTTTCCGGTTTCCTGGCCGCGTATCTTAGCCACAGATGGGATGATTGATGAACGGAGATAGTCCTGAACCGACCCGGCCCCTTGTTGCGTAGCTGCACAAGGGGCCATTTTTTTTACCTGCATCGCCCTTCCGCATCTTGTCCCTGATTAGCAGATAAAAAAAACCGCCGGTTAAACCAGCGGTAAATGCTTGCATGGATAGATTTGTGTTTTGCTTTTATACGCTATCTGGCAATTCCCTGCGAAGATAACGGATAGTCAGCTAACCTATCACTGGCAACCCCAATGAAAGCTAAACGAAACGTAACTACTTCGAAACGGTGTTCGCAAATCTCATGCGCTAAGGGGTATGAGATCACACGATTAGTGTCAACCTGAGTGATCCGCTCGTATTCATCCATAAACATACAGCGATTCCTGCCGTTCTGCTTCCCTTGATACATCGCTCTGTCAGCGCGATCCAGTGCGGTATCCAGCGTTTCACCCTGTTGAACCCGGGTTATTCCAGCCGTTACCGTTATACCAATTTCGCCATCAGCATAGGGTATTTTTTTCTGGCCAATAAGCTGACAAAGCCGCAATCCCGCCAGGCAGACCTGTTCGTCAGTTTTAGTCCGGATGATGATGATAAACTCTTCACCGCCGTAGCGGTACGCTACCTCGTCATATCGCGTCCATGCCAACAAATTTGAGGCCATAGCACGCAACACTACATCCCCCACCAGGTGACCATAAGTATCATTAACGTGTTTAAAACGGTCGATATCCAATAACAATATATAAAGATTTAGCGGTTCGGCGTCGAGTAGTTGTTGATCAAATGACTCATCAAGCATTCTTCTCCCGGGTAAACCCGTTAATACATCGATATTACTGCGGATGTTCAATAAATATATCTTGTAGTCCATTACAGCAGACGTAAATGCCAATAGCGCGTCCTGGAAGCTGTCGAAATGCCATGTATGGCTACGATTCTCCACTATTGCCAATAGCAACTCCTTTCCTATTACATGCATTTTTTCATGAACAGAATAAATCTTGCTCACATAACTACTATCATCCTCATTGTTCAGCGATTGATCATTTATCCATTTTCCAAATCGACAAACAAAATGAGCGTTGTCACCCGTAATATCGGGATGAGTAACATCTGAGGACACAGCGCAGCGGAACATTTTTACCAGCCATTTGTAGTGGGCATCAATTGAGTTGTTCAACTCATTTATGATTGCATCTATTTCCGCTGTGTTTTTCATCATCACGGTTTCCTTCCCTGAATGAACACTTTGAACCGGGATTTTAACCATAAAAAAGAAAATTTATGTAAATTTAGTTATAGAAATCAATGGTGTCATAGCACTTGCCATTTATCGCGATTATTGATTTAATTCCCAGCCAAAACAATAACAGATAGAAACTAATGAATAAAATGACTGACGATGGCGCTAAAATTTACACACCAATGACGCTAAAACTTTATGACTGGTGGGTGCTAGGAGTATCAAATCAATATGCCTGGAAGTGTCCGACCAGGGAACACCTTCTTCCCCATTTTCTCCAGCATATGAGTAAAACACATCTGGATATTGGCGTTGGAACCGGATTTTACCCCTATCACGCTCCTGACGGCTGTGTAATATCGCTAATGGATTTGAATGAAGCCAGTCTGGACGCTGCTGCATCAAGAATCGGGGAAGCGAAAATTCAGCGCAAAATTAAGCATGACGTGTTCGAATCTTACCCTACGGATTTGCACAATGAGTTCGATTCCATTTCCATGTTTTATCTCCTGCACTGCTTGCCTGGCAATATATCAGCGAAAGCCAGTGTGATAGCAAATGCCGCACGGGCTTTAACAGACACGGGTACGCTGTATGGCGCAACTATTCTTGGCGATGGTGTTATACACAACACTTTCGGAAATAAACTCATGAGCATCTACAATAAGAAAGGTATTTTCTCAAACGCTAATGATTCTGAAGAGGGACTGAAACAGATTCTGTCAGCGCATTTTGAACATGTTAATACGCAAGTAACCGGTACTGTAGCGATATTTTCAGCATCAGGTAAAAAATAGCGCCCTGACATTATTAACTGACAGCCTGGAGCATTACCATTAGGGAAAGACAATAAAAAAAGCCTGTCATTCATGACAGGCTAATGGGGTGGATAATGTTGATAACATTTATTATACCTGTGGTGCCGGGTGCCTCCCGGTGAAACAGCCCCAGCCGGTTAGTTTCGCGTTGCATACCAGGCAAAGGAGGTATGGCTGGACGCCCCACCGCTCAGGGGGATTCACCACCATTGGGAAGATAAAATTATTCATGACGCCAGGCAACGTTCGCTGATGGCTTTTCAGAATCAGATATTTAAATACGCAAATACCGGGCATTACACCCGGTTACTCTCACTATCTGAACAAATCCTACGCGCTCAAACCACGATGTTCCAGCATTGGAGCCATTCGTGGATCGCGCCCGCTCCACTGGCGATAAAGCTCAGCTAAATCACTACTGTTCCCGCAAGATAAAATCGCTTCGCGGAATTTCTGCCCATTTTCACGCGTTAATCCGCCCTGCTCCACAAACCACTGATAGCCGTCATCGGCCAGCATTTGCGTCCACAAATAGGCGTAATAACCTGCGGCATAACCCCCGCCGAAGATATGGGCAAAGTAACTGCTGCGATAACGCGGTGGCACGGCTTTAAGGTCCAAATCTTCCGCCGCCAGTGCCTGCTGTTCAAATTGATCGACCGAGCGAGATGAGTCACTCACATCCAGGGAGTGCCAGCGCATATCCAGCAATGCGGCGCTGAGCAGTTCAGTCATGTCGTAACCTTTGTTAAACAAGCTGGCCTGTTGCATTTTATCCCGTAATACCGGTGGCATTTGCTCCCCGGTATCAACATGACGCGCAAAACGGGCAAAGACCTGCGGATGACTCGCCCAGTGTTCGTTAATCTGCGATGGAAACTCGACAAAATCACGCGGAGTGTTAGTCCCTGAGAGCGTGGCATAACGCTGAGTGGCGAAAAGGCCGTGCAACGTATGTCCAAACTCATGAAATAACGTAATAACATCATCCCACAGCAGCAAGGCGGGTTGGCCCTGAGCGGGTTTCTGATAGTTGCAGACGTTGTAAATCACCGGTCTGGTTTCGTTTAGCCGCGATTGCTCAACAAAATTGCCCATCCAGGCACCGCCGCTTTTTGATTCCCGGGCAAAGAAATCACCATAAAATAACGCCAGTCCTACGCCATCATGATCGAATATTTCCCATACCCGTACATCGGGGTGATAAACCGGAATGTCGAAACGCTCGATAAACTTGATGCCAAACAGTTGATTAGCCGTCCAGAAAACCCCCTCGTTCAGCACCGTATCCAGAGCAAAATAAGGTTTGAGCTGCAGCTCATCAAGCGCATATTTCTCACGGCGGACCTGTTCGGCATAGAATGACCAGTCCCAGGCCTCTGGGCTAAATTGCCCGTTTTCTTTAGAGATAACCTTCTGGATTTCAGCCTGCTCATCCAACGCCCGCGCTCGCGCGGCAGGAACAATCGCCCGCATGAAATTTAGTGCCGCTTCCGGCGTTTTTGCCATTTGATCGGCAATTTTCCAGGCGGCGTAATTGGCAAAACCGAGGAGTTTTGCCTGCTGCATCCGAATATCAACCAGCCGCTGAATGATCGCCCGCGTGTCGTTGGCGTCATTATTTTCGGCCCGTGTCCATGCGCGGGTGAACAGGTTTTCACGGGTCTGGCGATCGCGTAACATCGCAAGCGCCGGTTGCTGAGTCGTGTTTAGGAGCGGAATAACCCAATGCGCTTCAAGCCCTTTTTCCCTTGCTGCTTCGGCGGCAACGGTAATTTCGTCAGCGCTGAACCCGTCCAGATGCCGGACATCGTCCACCACCAAAGCACCGGACTTGTTCGCTGCCAACAGCCGTTGATTAAACTGACTGGTCAGGGTGGCGGATTCCGTGTTGAGCGCTTTCAGGCTGGCTTTATCCGCCTCATTCAGACGGGCACCAGCCAGTACAAAACGCTGGTGGACGACCTCCAACAGGCGTAATGACTCGCTATCCAGACCTGATGTACTGCGCCGTTGCCATACGGCTTCGACGCGCGCAAAAAGCGCGTCATTGAGGTAAATGTCGTTGGCCAGCGCGGCAAGCTCTGCGGAAAACATTTCGTCGAGGCGCTGTATTTCATCATTAGTGTGAGCCGCCGTCATCGCGAAGAAAACGTTGGTCACGCGTGTGAGCAGCGCGCCGCTTTGTTCAAGTGCCAGCAAAGTATTTGCAAAATCAGGGATCTGTGGGTTTTGCACAATCACTTCGATCTCTGCGCGTTTTTGCCGCACGCCTTCCTCGAACGCAGGACGATAATGCTGCACGTCTATCAGATCAAATTGCGGCGCCTGATACGGCAATGTGCTGTGGTGTAAAAAAGGATTCGTTAACGACATCTTTCACTCCTGAAAACGATTTGTTTACCAGAGTAGACTTCCCTGTAATCTACCGCAATCGCGTTAAGCAGGAATAGCTCTGAACGGAAATGACGTGCTATGGTAGTGCTACATAAAAAGCGTTGAGGAACAGTGAGATGATCGTTTTAGTAACCGGAGCAACCGCAGGTTTTGGTGAGTGCATTACGCGTCGTTTTATTGAGAATGGGCATAAAGTTATTGCCACCGGACGCCGCCAGGAGCGCCTGCAGGAGCTCAAAGACGAGCTGGGTGACCGCCTCTATACCGCACAGCTGGACGTACGTAATCGTGCATCAATAGAAGGGATGCTCGACGCCCTACCTGCTGAGTGGCGCAATATTGATGTACTGGTCAACAACGCGGGTCTGGCGCTGGGTCTTGAGCCAGCCCATAAGGCCAGCATTGAAGACTGGGAAAATATGATCGACACCAATAATAAAGGTCTGGTTTATATGACCCGTGCCGTTTTGCCAGGCATGGTTGAGCGTAACCGCGGTCACATTATCAATATCGGTTCTACCGCGGGCAGTTGGCCATACGCTGGTGGTAACGTGTACGGCGCGACCAAAGCGTTTGTTCGCCAGTTTAGTCTGAATTTACGTACTGACTTACACGGCACCGCGATTCGCGTTACCGACATTGAGCCAGGCCTGGTTGGCGGTACGGAATTCTCGAATGTGCGTTTCAAAGGCGATGACGCCAAAGCTGAAAAAGCTTACGAAAATACGACCGCGCTGACCCCGCAAGATGTCACAGAAGCGGTATGGTGGGTGGCGTCCTTACCTGCTCATGTCAACATTAACACCCTTGAAATGATGCCTGTCACACAGTCATTTGCAGGACTGAGTATTCATCGGAGCTAATTTCACTGCCCGGCCTTGTGCCGGGTATAGATAGCCTGAAATAAGTGATAAGATCTCTGGGTTAACTCTCTAAAAAGTAATAATGAATGACCGAAGAAACGCAGCTCAACCCTACACAGCCGGTAAATCAACAGATCTACCGTATTCTTCGTCGCGATATCGTGCACTGTCTGATCGCACCCGGTACACCGTTGTCGGAGAAAGAGGTTTCCGTACGCTTTAATGTGTCCCGCCAGCCGGTACGAGAAGCATTCATCAAACTGGCAGAAAACGGCCTGATTCAAATTCGCCCGCAGCGTGGCAGTTACGTGAACAAAATTTCGCTGTCGCAAGTACAAAATGGCTGTTTTGTACGCCAGGCAATTGAATGTGCCGTAGTTCGCCGCGCCGCAGCATTGATCACCGATAAACAGAGCTATCAGCTCGAACAGAATCTGCATCAGCAACGTATTGCGATTGACCGAAAACAAATTAATGATTTCTTTCAGCTCGATGACGAATTTCATCAGAAACTGGCTTTAATCGCCGAGTGTCAGCTCGCCTGGGATACCGTCGAAAATATAAAGGCCACGATTGACCGCGTTCGCTATATGAGTCTGGATCATATCTCTCCGCCAGAAATGCTGCTGCGCCAGCATCACGACATCTTTGCCGCACTTGAGAAGCATGATTGCGATGCCGTTGAGCGCGCAATGATGCTACATCTTCAGGAAATAGGTGAGTCCGTTCAGCTTATTCGTCAGGAAAATAGCGACTGGTTCAGCGAAGATTAATATTACGCTCACCTCGCGCAGAGGTGAGTTTATTCTGCATCCCCCACTCTCCTGCACATCTGCATAAAAAAAGCTGTGATTTTGATCGAAAACAAAAAAAATCATTAACGAGAAGCGTATTTATATTGCGCCCATTACGTGGGACTAAAAGCCCACGGGCTTTGACGGTAAGTTGGAAAGGAGAAAACACCATGAAAACATACGATCGTAACCGTAACGCAATCACCACTGGCAGCCGCGTCATGATTAGCGACACCGGACTCACAGGCCGCATTACAGCGATAGATACCGATGGCCTGACCGCTGAGCAAATTCGTCGCGGTAAAACAGTGGAAATCGAAGGGTGTGAAGGTAAATATGCCCCCCTCGAACTGATTCGTTTGGGCATGAACTAATTGGTGTGAATGCCAAAACAATGCGCCATCTGGCCCGTTTACAGCCAGATGGCGAGCTAAATCGATGCTTTTCGTTACTTCAGTTTTGCAACATACTTCGCAACTGTTGTCTTTGCCCCTTCAGCCACTAAAGCAAGATATGCTTGTGTAACCTTGTTTTTGAACAATTCGACCTGCGGCAGTTCACGACCAAAAATAGCATCGATCGCCAGCAGCGCCCGAACACGATCTTCGCCCTCGTTACTACTACGCACCGCATTCTGGATCACTGGCAACAACGGATCGCTAATTTCAATCGCCTGGCCCTGCTCATCAACACCGCCGACGTAGCGCATCCAGCCAGCCACACCCAGCGCCAGTAGATCAAAGTGACTGCCGTTTACAATGTGCCAACGAACGGAATCAAGCATACGCTGAGGCAATTTTTGACTGCCGTCCATAGCGATCTGCCAGGTTCGATGACGCAGTGCCGGGTTGCTGTAGCGCTCAATTAACAGATCGGCATAGTGCTGTAGATCCACACCTTTAACTTTTAACGTAGGCGCTTGCTCCTGCAACATTAGCGCGCGAGCGGCAAGACGATAATTTTCATCGCCCATGCAGTCGTTAATGTGCTGATATCCCCCCAGATAACCAAGATAAGCCAGAAAAGAGTGGCTGCCGTTGAGCATGCGCAGCTTCATTTCTTCAAATGGGATGACATCTGCCACCAGCTCCGCTCCTGCTTTCTCCCACTCAGGGCGACCGGCGACAAAGTTATCTTCGATGACCCACTGACGGAATGGCTCACATGCCACGCCTGCCGGGTCGCGTACGCCAGTGATGTGTTCAATTTTGTCCAGCGTCTCTGGGGTAACCGCCGGGACAATCCGGTCAACCATAGTCGACGGGAACGTCACATGTTGCTCGATCCACGCCGCCAGTTCTTCATTCACCGCCCTCGCATACGCTGTGACAACATTGCGCATTACGTGACCGTTTTCTGGCATGTTGTCGCAAGACATCACGGTAAAGGCGCCTAAACCTGCCGCTTTGCGACGTGCCAAAGCCTCAACCACTACGCCTGGCGCAGTTTTTGGCTGTTTTGGGTTTTGCAGATCGGCGGCAATCATTGGATTGTCGAACATCAGTTGACCGGTCGCCGGAGAATGGCAGTATCCTTTCTCCGTTATGGTCAGGGAAACGATCGCGACCTGCGGTTCACACATCGCAGCCAGTACGCTTTCCAGACCATCAACCTGTGCATGCAGCGCTTTTTTCACCACGCCCACGACTCTTGCAGTCCAGGCATCCGCTGACATTTCCGCAACGGTATACAGGTTATCTTGCTGTTTCAGATCGGCAATTTGCTGCTCACCGCCAATCAGGTTCACTTCACAATAGCCCCAGTCACTGTCGTGCTCTGCAGCCAGAATGTCAGCGTAAACACCCTGATGTGCGCGATGAAACGCGCCAAATCCCAGATGAACAATACGCGGAACCAGTTTTGTACGATCGTAGTCGGGAAGCGCAGCCTTCGCTGCCAGGAGCTTGTTTTGCATGGTATGGCCTATTTATTTATGAACTCAGGACTGTTTCAGAGTAACGCCTGTAGGGTTGTATGTTTTGACTTGCATTAAGCTTTTCTTGATTGGTATGACATCAATCACTAAGTTATATGTCATCTTAAATGGTGAATATGGCGGCACACTGCCGCCAAAGGTATTAATGTTTCTGCCACTGCTGGTATTCACGTTTTAGTCTCTGTGGCGCGGTTTCAGGCATCATTAGCAATCCAATGACTGAGATGACGCCAAGTACAATCACATAGGTTGCGAGTCCATAATAATGTCCACCGGTTACCTGTAGAATTTTTACTGCCACTAAGCCAAGAATCCCACTGCCTATTAACGATCCCAACTGCCAAATTAATGCTATTCCGCTACAACGAATATGGGTAGGGAAAAGCTCAGGAAAATAAGAAGCCTGAGGTGCATAGCACATACTATGTCCAATACTCAGTACCAGGATCATTACTATTTGCGTAAGCCAAAAACTATCCTGATTAATCGCAAGGAAGAAAGGTATAATCATAACTACCTGTAACAACGCTCCGATAATATAGACTGGTTTGCGTCCAATCTTATCGCATAGCGAGCCCATCAATGGTATTGCTATTATTTCTATAATTACTGCAACAATCATTGTCTCCATCAAGATATTTGCATCAAGATTATTTGCTTTACCGTAAGCAAGGACAATCACAGTAAACATAGCAAATGTGCAAGCTTCTATAAGCTTAGCGCACACACCCTTAACAACAATACCTGGAAAATCACGAATCACTTCGACTAATGGGCGTGATTCCTCTGCTTTTGTCTCCCTAATCTGAGCAAAGACTGGTGACTCATCAATTTTTAAGCGGATAAACAGTCCAACAATAACCAGTAGCAGGCTCAACAGGAACGGTATACGCCATCCATAATCCATCATTGCCTCTGGAGAAAGTGTGGCATTTAACAACGCAAAGAGTGCCAAAGGTAGAAGGAAGCCAACCGGAGCACCGATTTGAACCCAACTAGAGAAAAATCCGCGATGCTTAGGTTCAGAGTATTCAGCAGTCATCAGTACTGCACCGGCCTGTTCACCTCCGACACCAAATCCTTGTAATACACGAATGAAAATAAGTAAAGCGGGTGCCCATACACCTATTTTTTCATATGTAGGTAACAACCCAATACAGAATGTCCCCAAGCCAACGATTAATATCGTAATTACTAGTGCTTTTTTGCGCCCTACTTTATCGCCAATATGTCCAAAGACAATTCCTCCTAATGGCCTTGCAAGAAAACCAACAGCATACGTTGCAAAAGCGGCGAGTGTACTAATTAACGGATCATCGCTTGGGAAAAATAGATGACCAAAAAAGAGTACAGCTGCTGTCCCATATGCAAAAAAATCATAATACTCAGCAGCAGTACCAATTGCGGATGCTGAAGCGACTCGGCGGATAATGGGCTTATTATCTACGTCATTTTTAATATCGACTGAACTAACCATAAGTTTAACCTTCTGTAGGGTATTGGGTTAATCAACATATTTCGTACGTAAAATTTATATTTACCAGTTCCACAGCGTGCCATCTTCCAGGCGGGCTACAGGCAAATATGCAGGGTCATACGGATATTTCGCCGCCAGTTTTTCGTCAAACTCGATCCCAAGTCCCGGTTTGTCTCCCGGATGCATGTAGCCGTTATCAAAGGTCCAGTTATGCGGGAACACTTCCAGCATCTGTTCCGAATACCCCATATATTCCTGTACACCGAAGTTAGGCACCCACAGATCAAAGTGCAACGCGGCGGCCATGCACACGGGTGAAAGATCGGAAGGTCCATGCGAGCCTGTGCGAACCTGATACAGCGAAGCAAAATCGGCAATCCGACGCATACCGGTGATCCCCCCCGCATGGGTGATGGTAGTGCGGATGTAGTCGATCAATTGTTCTTCGATAAGCTGTTTGCAGTCCCAGATGCTATTAAACACTTCCCCGACCGCAATCGGCGTGACCGTATGCTGGCGGATCAGGCGGAAGCACTCCTGGTTTTCAGCTGGGGTTGGATCTTCCATCCAAAACAAACGATACTGCTCAATGCTTTTGCCAAAACGGGCCGCTTCAATTGGCGTCAGACGGTGATGCATGTCGTGCAGAAGATGTTCGTTGAAGCCGAATTTATCGCGCACCGCTTCAAACAGTTTTGGCGTGAAATCGAGATATTTCTCCGTTGACCATAACTGTTCTTCCGGCCATTGCCCTTTGGTCGCGGGTTCATAGGCCAGTCCTTTACCTTTCGACATCCCGTAAGTGGTTTTCATGCCAGGTACGCCGCACTGCACACGAATCGCTTTAAAGCCCATCTCTTTATGACGCGCATAATCTTCCAGTACCTCATCGACGGTATGGCCTGTGGTGTGACAATAAACCATGACCCCTTCACGCGACGCGCCGCCGAGTAGCTGGTACAACGGCATATTGGCCGCTTTCGCTTTGATATCCCACAATGCCATATCCACTGCGGAAATCGCCGACATGGTGACTGGACCACGACGCCAGTACGCACCTTTGTAGAAAAACTGCCAGATGTCCTCAATTCGATGCGCGTCGCGACCAATCAACTGCGGGCACACATGATCTTTCAGGTAGGACGCTACGGATAACTCGCGTCCGTTTAATGTGGCATCACCCAGCCCGGTGATCCCATCTTCTGTCGTAATTTTTAACGTCACGAAATTACGCCCCGGACAGGTGACAAAAACTTCAGCCCCGACAATCTTCATTTCTTGTTCCTTACATCTGTTCTTGAGATGCATGAAATTTACCCAACTGAGCTACTACCATACAAGTATAACGATCGAAAAAGCGCTTCTTGATCACAAAAAAGGCGCTATGCGCGCCCCCATCCAGCCACAATGATCAGCATGCCGCACAACGCCACAAGCGCCCCCGACCAGTCGTACAGGCTGAGTTTTACGCCGTCGACGATGCGTAGCCATAGCAGCGCGGTTACCACGTAAACCCCGCCATAGGCTGCATAGACACGCCCGCTTGCTGCCGGGTGCAGCGTCAGAAACCAGACGAATAATGCCAGTGCCCCCCCTGCGGGGATCAGCAGCCAGGCCGTAGCCCCTCGCTTAAGCCAGAGCCAGGGTAAAAAGCAGCCAATGATTTCGCATAGCGCGGTGACGAAGAAAAGCAATGTGGTCTTAAGCATTGATGTTATTCAGTTACCTTCGGTTTAACCATGATACGACAGAATATCATCAGCGTATCCATATCCGCTGAGTGGGTATGCCCACGAAACGTAATAGTGTAGAATTTAACCCTGTTTTACGATTTATCCCCTTTCCCATAAAAGGAATTCGCCATGAATATTACACTGACCAAACGCCTGTGCCTGACGGCTATGCTGACGCTGGCGGCGGCTGTGTACACCTCTTCCGCATTTGCTGAAACCAGTAAACTGGTCATTGAGTCCGGGGACAGTGCGCAGAGTCGTCAACAGGCTGCAATGGAAAAGGAACAATGGAACGATACGCGTCAGCTACGCCAGAAAGTCAATAAACGTGTAGAGAAAGAGTGGGACAAAACCGACGCCGCCTTCGATAGCCGTGATAAGTGCGAACAGAGCGCTAATATTAATGCGTACTGGGAACCCAACACCCTGCGCTGCCTTGACCGCCGCACAGGCCGCACCGTTGCCCCATAAACATTGCACTTTGAAGGATATTGAAAGGATACGATATGACTAGCGCCCTCAGTGTTAAGTTGCGCCCGCTGGAGCGTGAAGATTTACGATTCGTCCATCAGCTTGATAACAACGCCAGCGTAATGCGTTACTGGTTTGAAGAACCTTACGAAGCGTTTGTTGAGCTGTCAGATCTTTATGACAAGCATATCCACGACCAAAGCGAACGTCGCTTTGTTGTGGAATGCAACGGTGAAAAAGCCGGGCTGGTAGAACTGGTTGAAATTAACCATGTGCACCGCCGGGCGGAATTCCAGATCATTATCTCCCCTGATTATCAGGGTAAAGGTCTGGCAACGCGTGCGGCTAAACTGGCGATGGATTACGGCTTTACCGTACTCAATTTGTATAAGCTGTATCTGATCGTTGATAAAGAGAACGAAAAAGCTATCCACATCTACCGTAAACTCGGCTTTATGGTCGAAGGCGAACTAATTCATGAATTCTTTATCAACGGACAATACCGCAACACTATCCGCATGTGTATCTTCCAGCAGCAGTATCTGGCAGAACATAAAACGTCAGGTCCTAATTTGCTGCAACCTACCGCTCAGTAAAGACTGACTAATAGTACTCGATGGTGTTTTCAATTGAGTAATGGTGTTCAACTGCCGGCTTCACGCTCTCGTCAACGATAACAAGCTGGCAGTTGACCGGATTAGCATAGTCATCGTACTTGCACGTTTGTTTGACGTTGCCTACAGGACGATTGTTAAGCAGACTCACCGCGGTGTAATCCAGCTTCTTCAACGGATCAACCGAGGGTTTGGCATCAACTTGCAAGGTGTTATCGTTATTGACGGTTGTTTTACCCAGCGGGTAGCCTTCCGCATCATAGCGATATTGCACTTTCATCTCTTTGCCCGTAGCGGAAACGACAAAACCGTTATCATCGGTATCCCAAACCACACCCGCAGCAGGCAGCTCTGCCAACTGACATTTACCCTGTAAGCGGATCCTTTTTTCCAGCGTTTCGGCATCCCGGTAATAGTTAGCATCCAGGACCAGCGCCATGCCGCTATTATTTTCAATATCGTGCAATTCAAGCGTATCGAAGCACCCTTCCTGTGAGAGCGTACCAACAACGCGTTTAGTAACCTCACCTTTGTCATTGAGCAACGTCTGGCTGAAATCTTTCACCGGTCCGCGCAGCGGGTCGAAATCAAATTCATTTGAAAAACTGGCCATTTCCGGCGTAAAGGAAATCAGCCCTTTGGCGTTATCACACCCAACCAGCAAGAGGCACAGGAAACCTAACAAGGTCTGTTTCTTCACATTTTTCACCGGGATAAGAAGATAATTCTCAATCATATTAGCAAATACAGTTATTTACACCAGAAATGCTAATCTTAGTTTAAGTTGATCATAAAGGAGCTGATGATGAAAAACATACCAGGAATTGCCGCGATCATATTGGTAGTCGCTTCCCCGCAGGTTCTGGCTGCCCCGTCGTCATGTGAACGCGTAAAAAGCGATATCGAACAGCGTATCATCAATAATGGTGTGGCTGAATCCAGCTTCACGCTGAATATTGTCCCCAACGATCAGGCAGATCAGCCTGACTCACTGGTAGTCGGACATTGTGCAAACGATACGCACAAAATTCTCTATACCCGGACTAACAGTGGCAACGCCCCCGCGAATAGCACATCTTCTCAAGACGGACACGCCGCCGAACCGCAATAAATCACGCCCTCCGTGCGCGGAGGGTCACTCCAGTTTGATATGCATTAATATGCTCTACCTACAAGTGGGTAAACTCTCTCTATTATTAGCATGCTATTAATTGCGTTATAGAAATTATTATATAACGATAACAATAATGGAGTGAGTTATGTCTGAAACTGAGCAATATGGAGGCATCAGCCGCAGGGCGTTAGTGAAATCCACGGCTATCGGTTCGCTGGCGCTTGCCGCTGGCGGGCTGTCATTACCTTTCGGAATACGCACCGCCGCCGCTGCGGTACAACAAGCTATTCAACCAGCTGAAGAAAAAGTGGTTTGGGGCGCGTGTTCCGTGAACTGCGGTAGTCGTTGTGCCCTGCAACTCCATGTCAAAGATGACGAGGTTGTATGGGTGGAATCCGATACAACCGGAGACGATATTTATGGTCAGCATCAGGTTCGTGCCTGTTTGCGTGGACGATCAATCCGCCGACGGATCAATCATCCGGATCGCCTGAATTACCCAATGAAGCGGGTGGGAAAACGCGGTGAGGGAAAATTCGAACGTATAACCTGGCAGGAAGCGCTGGATACCATCAGTGACAGTTTAAAAAATACCGTGGAGAAATACGGTAATGAAGCTGTTTATATTAACTACACCTCAGGCATTGTAGGCGGCAACATTACGCGCTCCTCTCCTTATGCCTCGCTGGTCGCTCGCCTGATGAACTGCTATGGCGGATTTCTGAGCCATTATGGTACTTACAGCACCGCCCAAATCGCGGCGGCAATGCCCTATACCTACGGCTCAAATGACGGCAACAGCACGTCCGACATCGAAAACACCAAACTGGTGGTAATGTTCGGCAACAACCCTGCCGAAACGCGCATGAGCGGCGGCGGAATAACGTACTTCCTTGAACAGGCCCGGGAACGCTCTAATGCCCGGATGATCGTCATCGATCCGCGCTATACCGATACCGCAGCGGGTCGCGAAGATGAGTGGATCCCTATCCGACCGGGAACCGATGCCGCACTCGTAGCGGGACTTGCCTGGGTTATGATTAACGAAAATCTTATCGACCAGCCGTTCCTTGACAAATACTGCGTCGGTTATGATGAGAAAACCCTGCCCTCCGATGCGCCAGCAAACGGACATTACAAAGCTTATATTCTGGGGGATGGCGATGACGGCATCGCCAAAACCCCCCAATGGGCATCCCAAGTCACCGGAATCCCAGCCGATCGCATTATCAAACTGGCTCGGGAAATCGGCAGCACGAAACCGGCATATATTTGTCAGGGTTGGGGGCCGCAACGTCAGGCTAACGGCGAACTGACCTCACGCGCGATCGCGATGTTGCCTATCCTGACTGGCAACGTCGGCATCAATGGCGGCAATAGCGGTGCACGAGAATCAACCTATACCATCACAATTGAGCGTATGCCGCTGCCAGATAATCCCATTAAGACCCAGATATCCTGCTTTAGCTGGACTGACGCCATCGCCCGGGGTCCGGAAATGACCGCTACCCGCGATGGCGTGCGTGGGAAAGAAAAGCTCGATGTGCCGATTAAATTTATCTGGAACTATGCGGGAAACACCATCACCAATCAGCACTCAGATATCAATAAAACGCATGCTATCCTGCAGGACGATACAAAGTGCGAAATGATAGTGGTCATTGAGAACTTCATGACATCCTCGGCCAAATATGCCGATATCCTGCTGCCTGATTTAATGACTGTGGAGCAGGAAGACATCATTCCTAACGACTATGCGGGCAATATGGGATACCTCATTTTCATTCAGCCAGCAACCTCACCTAAGTTCGAGCGCAAACCGATCTACTGGATCATGAGTGAAGTGGCAAAACGTCTTGGAGATGATGTCTATCAACGTTTTACCGAAGGCCGTACTCAGGAACAGTGGCTCCAGTATCTGTATGCCAAAATGCTGGCCAAAGATCCTGCCCTCCCTTCTTATGACGCGCTTAAAAAAATGGGGATCTATAAACGTAAAGATCCTAATGGCCACTTTGTCGCCTATAAAAAATTCCGCGACGATCCACAGGCCAATCCGCTCAAAACACCGTCCGGAAAGATTGAAATATATTCCAGCCGACTGGCGAAAATTGCCAACACCTGGGAACTGCAAAAGGATGAAGTGATCAGTCCGCTTCCCATTTACGCGTCCACCTTTGAAGGGTGGGATGATCCGAAACGCAGTTCATTTCCGCTCCAGCTGTTTGGTTTCCACTACAAATCCCGTACGCACTCCAGCTACGGCAATATCGATGTTCTCCAGACATCTTGCCGTCAGGAAGTGTGGATCAACCCCGTCGATGCCCAAAAACGAGGCATTGCAAATGGCGATATGGTTCGAGTCTTTAACGATCGCGGTGAAGTACGTATCCCGGCAAAAGTAACGCCACGAATCCTACCCGGCGTAAGCGCAATGGGCCAGGGCGCATGGCATGATGCCGATATGGCTGGCGATAAAATTGATCACGGCGCCTGCGTCAACACGCTGACAACTCAGCGTCCGTCGCCGTTGGCAAAAGGCAATCCACAGCACACTAACCTGGTCGAGATCGAGAAGGTTTAAGGACTAACCCATGACAACTCAGTATGGATTTTTTATTGATTCCAGTCGTTGCACCGGCTGCAAAACCTGCGAACTGGCCTGCAAAGACTACAAGGATCTCACGCCCGACGTCAGTTTCCGCCGGATTTATGAATACGCCGGGGGAGACTGGCAGGAAGACAACGGCGTCTGGCGACAGAACGTTTTCGCCTACTACCTCTCCATTGCCTGTAACCACTGCGAAGATCCGGCCTGCACCAAGGTTTGCCCCAGCGGGGCTATGCATAAACGTGAAGATGGTTTTGTGGTGGTGGATGAAGACGTGTGTATTGGCTGTCGTTACTGCCACATGGCCTGCCCGTACGGCGCACCACAGTACAATGCCGCCAAAGGGCATATGACCAAGTGCGACGGCTGCCACGATCGCGTCGCCGACGGCAAAAAGCCCGTCTGTGTCGAATCCTGTCCGCTGCGCGCGCTGGACTTTGGTCCCATTGATGAGCTGCGCAAAAAACACGGTGAGCTGGCGGCGGTTGCTCCGCTGCCGGGCCCGCACTTCACCAAACCGAGTATTGTAATCAAACCCAACGCCAATAGCCGCCCGACCGGGGACACTACGGGTTATCTGGCCAACCCGAAGGAGGTGTGACATGGGTAATGGATGGCATGAATGGCCGCTGGTTCTGTTTACGGTGCTCGGCCAGTGCGTGACCGGGGCGCTGCTGGTGAGTGGTTACGGCTGGCTGACCGCTAAAGACGATGCGATAAAACAGCGTATCGTGCGCAACATGTTTTTTCTGTGGCTGGTGATGGGCATCGCCTTTCTCGCCTCGGTGATGCATCTGGGTTCGCCGCTGCGCGCCTTTAACTCGCTGAACAGAGTCGGCGCATCGGCGCTGAGTAACGAAATCGCCAGCGGGTCGCTGTTTTTCGCCGTCGGTGGCCTGTGGTGGCTGGTGGCGTTTCTCGGTAAAATGCCTGCAGCTTTAGGTAAAATCTGGCTGCTGGCAGGCATGGTGCTGGGTCTGGTATTTGTGCTGGCGATGACCCGCGTCTATCTGATAGACACCGTCCCGACCTGGTATAATGGCTATACGACGCTGGCATTTTTTATGACGATGCTGCTCAGCGGGCCGCTGTTTGCCACCCTGCTGCTGCGGGCTGCAGGTGTTTCCTGTAGCCCTGCCAGATTCGCCGGCGTAAGCGTTCTGGCCCTGCTGGTGACCGTGGCGGTTATCGTTCTGCAGGGACTGGCGCTCGGTGAGATCCACAGTTCGGTACAAAACGCCAGCGCGCTGGTGCCCGACTACGCAAGTTTACAGGTCTGGCGTATCCTCCTGCTGGCTGCGGGTCTGGGGTGCTGGATATGTCCGCTTGTCCGTCGCAAAGAACCGTCCGTTGGCGGACTGGCGTTGGGCCTGGTTTCAGTCCTCGCCGGTGAAATCATTGGCCGCGGTTTGTTTTACGGATTACATATGACAGTCGGAATGGCTGTCGCAGGTTAACTCTCGGGTGCGGGGCAACCCGCACTGTTCAGGATTGTATGCATGACCCATTTTTCACAACGTGACAACTTCTCTACCGCAGCGCGTGTGCTGGGTGCGCTATTTTATTATGCACCTGAAAGCGCAGAAACCTCTGCATTAGTCAATGCGTTAAGAACCGAAGGCTGGCAGGTCCAGTGGCCGCTTGATCAGGCAACGCTTTCTCCGCTGGCAGAAAAACTGCAAGTCGAGGCCGATGAGCCTCTGCCGCAAGCCTGGCAGCGTCTGTTTGTCGGTCCGTATGCACTACCTTCTCCGCCCTGGGGATCCGTCTGGCTGGATCGTGAAAACGTGTTGTTTGGCGATTCCACGCTGGCATTACGCCAATGGATGCGGGAAAACGGCATCCAGTTCGCCATGCAGCAAAATGAGCCGGAAGATCACTTTGGTTCGTTGCTGTTGCTTACGGCCTGGCTTGCTGAGAACGAACGCCATACCGAATGCGAGCAGTTGCTGGCGTGGCATTTGTTCCCGTGGTCATCCCGCTTCCTTGACGTATTTATCGACAAAGCCGACCACCCGTTCTATCAGGCGCTCGGTGAGCTGGCCCGTCTGACACTGGCTAAATGGCAATCGCAGTTACTGATCCCGATAGCCAAAAAACCTCTGTTTCGCTAATTTCCTCACAGGCAGAATGCATCCTGCCTGTGGGACATCCTGTTGCGCACGCTAAGCTTTTGCTTCTGTTGCCAAATAACCGCAAAATGAAGCGTCTGCAACTTCCTTTCTGGACACTCATGCACCATTTACATGCTTATCCTGATCTGCGCGCCATGTTCCGCCGTCTGATGATTGCAGCGCTGATTGGTATTCTTGCCGCGTTAGCCGTTGCAGGATTTCGTCATGCCATGTTCTTGCTTGAATGGTTGTTCCTGAGCAACGACACCGGGAGTCTGGTCAATGCGGCAACAAGTCTTTCGCCTCTAAGACGTGCGCTGACGCCTGCATTAGGTGGTCTGGCGGCAGGTTTACTGCTTTGGGGATGGCAAAAGTTTAACCGTTTACGCCCACAGGCCCCTACCGATTATATGGAAGCCCTGCAAACCGACGGTCAATTTGACGTCAGTGCAAGCCTGGTTAAATCACTCGCCTCATTACTGGTTGTCGCCAGCGGGAGCGCCATCGGGCGCGAAGGCGCCATGATTTTACTGGCTGCGCTGGCGGCCTCCTGCTTTGCTAAACGCTTCACCCCGCGTACGGAATGGAAGTTATGGATTGCCTGTGGAGCCGCTGCCGGTATGGCTGGAGCGTACCATGCTCCACTGGCGGGCAGTTTATTTATTGCTGAAGTATTGTTTGGCACGCTGATCCTCGCATCACTGGGACCAGTGGTGGTGTCTGCCGTCGTGGCCTTGCTCACCACCAATGTACTGAGCGATAGCAATGCGCTCCTGTATGCCGTACGATTCACGCGCGAGCTACATGTGCTGGAATATGTCATGATCGTCAGTACCGGTCTGGCAGCCGGCGTTTGCGGGCCGCTGTTTATGTGGTTGATGACCGCCAGCCATAATGGTTTTTTGCGCTTAAAACTCTCCCCTCCGTGGCAACTGGCACTCGGCGGACTGATCGTTGGCCTGCTGTCGCTGCTCACGCCTGCGGTCTGGGGCAATGGCTACAGCGTAGTGCAGTCATATTTGACCGCCCCTCCGTTACTTGCCGTGGTGAGCGGGATCTTTATCTGCAAAATACTGGCAGTATTAGCCAGCAGTGGTTCCGGCGCGCCAGGCGGTGTGTTTACGCCAACGCTGTTTGTCGGTCTGTCGGTGGGCATGCTACTGGGACGGATGTGGGGATTGTGGTTACCGGGGCCGGATGAGATTGCTATTTTGCTGGGATTAACGGGTATGGCCACGCTGCTGGCAGCAACTACACATGCGCCAATAATGTCGACACTGATGGTTTGTGAAATGACCGGGGAGTACCGTCTGCTCCCCGGGTTGCTGATTGCCTGTGTGGTGGCGTCGGTGCTATCGCGAACGTTACGCCACGACTCGATCTACCGACAACACGCTGCCGAGCATTGACAGGCGGATGAACTGAGACAGCTCGCGCTGCTCTGCGCGAGGCAGATAAGGCAGTTCGCCGATAAGCGGTGCGGGTAATTTTTTGCTCAGCACATCAATGATTTCCGCATAATGCGCCAGCCCTGGATTGATACGGTTCGCGACCCAGCCGATTAACGGCAGTCCGTCGCTGGCAATCGCCTGCGCAGTAAGGATGGCATGATTAATACAGCCTTCCTGGATACCTACCACCAGCAACACCGGCAATTGTTCCTGTACCACCCACTCAGATAACGGACGCAGATCGTTCATCAGGCTCCGCCAGCCTCCTGTGCCTTCCACGACAACGTGATCGACTTTTTCACTGAGGCTTGCGAGGCCGTTAGAGAGCAGGGTGTAATTGACCGGCCCACTATGCGCTACGCTACTTTCGTCTTCACTGAGTGCAATCGGGTTGACCGCCTCGTAGGGCAGCTCGATTGTCGACACGCTTTGTAGCACCAGCGCGTCTTTGTTGCGCAGACCTTCAGGCGTCTCTTTGCTTCCTTTGGCTACGGGCTTGTAACCCACAACACTTTTACCTCCTGACGCTAACGCTTGTAGTAATGCGCGGGAAACCACGGTCTTCCCAACAGAAGTGTCTGTACCTGTAATAAAGAAACGCTTCAGCATCACTAACTCCACCGTTATGCTTTGAAAATATAAATCAGGAAAATAAAACAGTGGAGAAAGTCTAAGGTATGGCGATAAGAATCGGCTTGAGATAGCGCAATTTTTCGTACAACAGTTAAAAAATGTTAACCCTGTAATAGACGAATCAACAAAGAACCGTTATACATCGCGTCCTTAACGAGCGCCGCACCGGCCATCGTTCCCTGATTGGTGAACTGCGTACTTTCGACGACAATATGCTGACTGTAGGCCGGAAGCGCCTGCTGACGGATGCTGTCAGCAATAGTGGGAAACAAAATATCCGCCGCTTTACTGAACGGAGAACCGATCAATATCTTTTGCGGGTTGAACAAATTCACCATGATGGCAAGAATTCTGCCTACATGGGTTCCGACGCCGCTAATGATATCCTTCGCCAACAAATCTCCCTGCATGGCCGCCAGACACAGCGCGTCTACCGTTAACGGTTGCCCGTGTAGAGAAGAACTCATTGACTGTTTCAATCGCACCTGTGCGAGTTCCAGCACGCTGTCGACGCTGGCAATCGTTTCCAGGCAACCATGGTTGCCGCAATAGCAGCGTTTACCATAGGGATCCACCTGTGTATGCCCAATTTCAACCAGACTACTGCTGCCAGCATGCAGTAAATGACCGTCGGTGATCACCCCTGCACCCACGTTATGATCGATCACCACCTGAATGACATCGCGCGCGCCACGCGATGCACCAAAAAGTGCCTCGGCCATGGTCCAGGCGCTGATATCGTGCTGAATATACACCGGTACACCAGTATGATTTTCAAGAGCCTGCCCAAGCGGCATCTCTTTGACATCTTCGTAAAACGGCATGCGATGGACGATACCGTTTTCAGTATCAATAATACCGGGTAAGGTGATGGCGATGGAGGTTAAGCGCTCCAGCTTTTGCTGGTGGCGGATGAAAAACTGATCGACCTGGGTAATAACACGTTCCAGCAACGGGGTTTCACTGACCAGCGCCATCTCAAGACAATCTTCAACCACCAGCTTGCTGCTCAGATCGCGCAACGCCAAAAAAATCTCTCCGCGACTGATACGAATAGATAAGTAGTGCCAGGCTTCCGTTTCAACAACCAGCCCAACGGCCGGACGCCCACGACTTCCCGCCTCCTTGATTTCCAGCTCTTGTACCAGGTGCGCCTCGAGCATTTCGCGGACAATTTTAGTAATGCTGGCAGGCGCCAATTGTGCCAGGCGAGAGAGATCAATACGCGATACCGGACCCAGCTGATCAATCAGGCGATAAACCGCGCCCGCATTGGTCTGCTTAATTTGATCGATATGCCCAGGCTGACTATCAGCAACCACCACTTACTCCCTTTATTTTCGCGCTCCGAAATAATCTGTAGACTATGGTGAAGCACTTCAATGGCTCCCGTCAAATTTTTACTTAGCCGTGTGATTTACTGCACATTTTCGCCCATTTTTAAACTAAATTAATCGTATGAACAACCGCCAGCAGTTGCTCGCGAAAGCGCTGTGCGGCGTGACTTTGTTCATGATGCTTAGGCCACACTAACCACATTTCTGAGACGGCATCTTCTTCCGCTATCGGGAGCCAACACATTTCATTCAATTGCACCCGTTTAAAGGACGCGGGAAGAATGGAAACACCTAATCCTGCAGCCACCAGCCCAATGATAGTCATCGCCTCACCAACCTCCTGAGCGATAGTAGGCTTCAGTCCATAGCGACGCATCAAACCAAGAATATCGTCATACAACCCCGTCCCCACGTGTGGATCAAAAAAGACAAAGGGTTCGTTGGCCAGCTCTGCCAGCGTAACTACCGGCTTTTGCGCCAGCGGATGCGCGCGCGGGATCATCGCCATCAAGGGCTCATGCAGAATAATTTCACGCTCCAGCGTTTCCGGAAGATGCGTGTTGCGTAATAGTCCTAAATCCAACGTTCCTTCGTTAAGCGGGGCAATTTGCTCGCGCGTATTCATTTCCCGGGTTTGCATATGGACTGCAGGGTAGCTCTGGCGGAACAGGGATAACGTATCAGAAACTGCTTTGATAAACGGCGCCGATGATGTAAAGCCGATACGCAACTCCCCTGCTTCTCCCAGATGCAAACGCTCAGCCCTGGCAGCAGCTTCATTAACCAGACTAAGGATCTGTCGGCTGTCCGCCAGAAACTGCTTGCCGGCAGACGTCAGCGCCACGCTACGGTTAGTGCGCGCCAGAAGTCGGGCACCGACCTGCTGTTCCAGGATCTGGATTTGCTGGCTGAGTGGCGGTTGCGAAATATTCAGTCGAGCCGCAGCTCGACCAAAATGCAGCTCTTCGGCAACCGCCACAAAGTAACGT
Source organism: Citrobacter meridianamericanus (assembly GCF_041320245.1). Lineage (NCBI taxonomy): Bacteria > Pseudomonadati > Pseudomonadota > Gammaproteobacteria > Enterobacterales > Enterobacteriaceae > Citrobacter > Citrobacter meridianamericanus. The sequence continues at coordinate 2,893,292 of NZ_CP101036.1, forward strand.
AAATGACGCAATTCGATATTCATATTTTTAAAATATTATTTGAGATTATTAATATATTAGACAGAATATTGTGAGTTTCATACTCTTAAGGCTAGACCTGTAGAGGTAATTGATTGAGCAAGGATTTCAAGTGAGCCGTACAACAACTGTCGATACCGCGCCGGCAAGCGATGTTGATGCGCAGAGAGTTACCACGCCGGATGGTTTTATCAAACGTGGCACATCCCCATTTATGCGCGTCACGCTGGCGCTGTTTTCTGCCGGACTGGCAACTTTTGCTCTCCTCTATTGTGTGCAACCCATTCTGCCCGTGCTCTCACACGAGTTTGGGGTCTCTCCCGCCAGCAGCAGTATTTCGCTTTCCATCTCAACGGCGATGCTCGCCATTGGTTTATTGTTTACCGGCCCACTTTCTGATGCGATAGGTCGCAAGCCGGTAATGGTAACGGCACTCCTGCTCGCGTCCTGCTGTACGTTGCTTTCCACGATGATGACCAGCTGGCACGGTATTTTAATCATGCGCGCACTGATAGGCCTTTCGCTGAGCGGCGTGGCGGCAGTGGGTATGACCTACCTGAGTGAGGAAATTCATCCCAGCTTCGTCGCCTTTTCAATGGGTTTATATATCAGCGGTAACTCGATTGGTGGTATGAGTGGTCGTTTGATCAGCGGCGTGTTTACCGACTTCTTTAACTGGCGTATCGCGTTGGCGGCGATCGGGTGTTTTGCCCTTGCCTCCGCGCTGATGTTCTGGAAAATCTTGCCGGAATCTCGTCATTTCAGACCGACGTCGCTGCGCCCGAAGACGTTATTTATTAACTTTCGTTTGCACTGGCGCGACAGAGGGTTGCCGCTGCTGTTCGCCGAAGGTTTCTTGTTAATGGGATCTTTTGTGACGTTGTTTAACTACATCGGCTACCGTCTGATGCTCTCCCCGTGGGAACTCAGCCAGGCTGTTGTCGGCCTGCTGTCAGTGGCGTATTTGACCGGGACCTGGAGTTCGCCGAAAGCAGGTTCGATGACCACCCGCTACGGACGCGGCCCGGTAATGTTGTTTTCAACCGGCGTGATGCTGGTTGGGCTGTTGATGACCCTTTTTACATCGCTATGGCTAATTTTCGCCGGGATGCTGCTCTTTTCAGCTGGATTCTTTGCCGCGCACTCCGTGGCAAGCAGTTGGATTGGGCCACGGGCAAAACGCGCTAAAGGCCAGGCCTCTTCCTTATATCTGTTCAGTTATTATCTGGGATCCAGCATTGCTGGCACGCTGGGCGGTGTATTCTGGCACAGCTATGGCTGGAACGGCGTAGGCGGATTTATCGCCCTGATGTTGGTGCTGGCGTTGCTGGTCGGCACACGTTTACACCATCGTCTGCACGTGTAATCCTCGATGCCCGGCCTCCGGGCATCATCTTCATGAACCTGACAGTAACATCTGAGCCGCCATTTGCAGGGCAATAACCGTTCAATTCATCACTATATGCAGCATAATCGGCATCAATGCCAGGAAGTGTTATAGCCTCTCTTTACTCAGGAATATCATCGTCAGCTACTCAGTGGAGAATCCGCCAGCGGCAACGTAAAACGGAAGCAGGCCCCTGCCGATGAATTAACCAGGCTTATATCCCCCCCATGCAGCTCGAGCATTCTTCGCACAATCAGTAAGCCCAGACCACCACGTTCAGCCCGCTGCTCACGGGGAATTAACGCGGTCGGTCGCTGAAATAAGACTTCTCGTACAGCGTCCTCCACCCCAGGTCCGCTGTCCTGCACTTCCGCTAATAGGCGGTCTGCATCACACCAGACTTTCAACCATACATCGCCCCCGTCAGGCGTATGACGGATAGCATTATCCAGCAAATTCGTCACCACTCTTTCCATCATTGATAAATCGGCATTCACCAATGGCAACGGCCCCATTACTTCAAGGTGCAACTGCAAATGACGCATGGCAACGGGGAGATCAAATTTCTGCGCCACATCCTGGATAAGCTCGCCAATTGCAAAACGCTCGCGCTGCGGTTTTATACCACCATGCTCCAGTCGCGCCAGCTCAAACAACTGTTTCGACAGATGACGAACCTTATGCCCCTGGCGTAACGCGATACTCAGATAATGCCGGTTTTCATCCGGCGTCATCGTATCCGCTTTCAGCGACAGCATTTCCAGGTACCCCAGCAGCGATGTGAGCGGCGTGCGTAAATCGTGTGAGATATTGGCAATAAATTCTCTGCGCTGACGATCGCTGTCAGCCAATAAATCCCACTGCTGTGCGATTTTCTGCGCTAACTCGATAAACGCGTTGTTCAGTAAGGCAATCTCATTCGCCGGAGCCGGATCAGGATTTTTTTGTGCCAGCTGTTTAATAACGCTAATGCTGTCCTGTTCCAGTTTGACCACCTGACCGGTCAGCCTTTTCACCGGATTCGTCACCCATCGCCACACCAGGAACCCCGCGATTGCACCAGCGAATAAAACCAGAATTAACGTCCCGGCCACGGTGTTCCAAAGCGTTTTTTGCCAGGCGTTATTTGCCAGCATATTCAGGTCTTCGCCCTGGAGAATGATGTACAAATAGCCGTGCAGCTCACCGTTGAATAACACTGGCGCGGCGCTAAAAACCTTTTGCTGACTACTGCGCGGATCGTTGCCATATACGGGCAACTCGTTCGAATTAAGGAACGCTTTAATTGGTTGTACGCTAATTTTCTGTTGCTGCAGATGCCCAGGCGGGGCAGCATCAGCGAGTAATTCACCGGACGGTGAAACCAGATACAGCTCCACGCTTGGGTTGAGCGTCATCAGGTGATTGAAAAGTCCTTTTAAGGTCTGGCGATTAACTTGCCCGCTGGAGTCAATAAGTGGCTCACTTTCAACAATCTTACTCGCCAACGCCAACGAGAGCCTTTGCACCATCGCATCACCATACTGTTTACTGCTGCGGATCTGAACAGCGCTGACGGCAACCGCGCAAATCAGCATAATGGCGGTAAAGACCAGGGTCAGTCGCTGGCTCAGCGACAGGCGATAAATCATGACTGATGCTCCGCGTTAACCGCAGCAAGCTTATAGCCTCTTCCCCAAACGGTGAGAATAATTTCCGGCTCAGCCGCATCTTTTTCAATTTTGGTCCGCAGACGATTGATATGGCTGTTCACCGTATGTTCATACCCTTCATGCTGGTAGCCCCACACCTGATCTAACAGTGCCTGACGCGAAAAAACCTCTCCTGGATGACGGGCGAAAAAATAGAGCAAATCGAACTCCCGCGGCGTCAAATCGAGGGTTTTACCTTGCAGGCGGACCTCCCGGGCTAATGGATCAATCTCTACGCCATGAACGGTGATAATCCCGGCCTCCATACGCAGGTTCTGACTCATTGCCTCCTGACGGCGAAATAACGCCTTCACCCGAGCCATTAACTCCAGCACGGAGAAAGGTTTAGCTAAATAATCATCGGCGCCCATTTCCAGCCCCAGAACACGGTGCGTTTCACTGGTACGGGCGCTGATAATGATGACGGGTAGATAGAAACTCATTTGACGAATGCGACGACAAATCTCCAAGCCGTCCACTCCTGGCAGCATCAAATCGAGGATAACGGCATCCCAGACGTGCTTCTCGAGTTGCTCAAGCGCACGCGCACCATTTGCTTCATGTATAATTTCGTACCCCTCATCCTTCAGACTCAGTTGCAAAAGTGAGGCAATATCACTGTCATCTTCCACCAGAAATATCTTTTTTGCGCCAGTCATCAGTGTCATCCCCCTCTCGTCATACTGAAAGCTTACCTCAGGCAAGGGGCGGAAGTTATCACAAAATTTTTAACTTTTCGTGAGGATCAGGGGATACCCCTGCGCCCAGTATGTCGATATAGACACGTCAGGCATTCAAAGCGAAACGTCGCTTTGTTTTCCTCAATATGACAACAAAAAGGAAAAGTTATGCAGAAAAAACGCCTACTTCGGGAAGCTGATGTAACAGCCGAGTCAGTTTTTTTTATGCAACGACGACAGATCCTTAAAGCTCTTGGGATAGGCGCGGCTGCGGCATCGTTGTCTTCCCCGACACAGGCCAATTTGTTGAATTGGTTTAAAGGTAACGATCGTCCACCTGTTCCGGCGGGCAAAACGCTCGAATTCGCAAAACCCGAGCGCTGGCAAAGCAATCTGCCCCTGACGCCGGAAGACAAGGTGACGGGCTACAACAACTTCTACGAATTTGGTCTGGATAAAGCCGATCCTGCCGCGAATGCCGGTAGCCTGAAAACCGATCCCTGGACGTTAACTATCAGCGGTGAAGTAAACAAGCCTTTGACGCTGGATCATGATGCACTGACCACGCGTTTTCCGTTAGAAGAACGCATTTACAGGATGCGTTGCGTCGAGGCCTGGTCAATGGTCGTGCCATGGGTTGGCTTTCCCTTGCATAAATTATTGGCGTTGGTTGAGCCAACCAGCCATGCCAAATACGTCGCTTTTCAAACTCGCTACGCCCCTGACGAAATGCCTGGCCAGAAAGATCGCTTCATTGGTGGAGGACTGAAATATCCCTATGTCGAAGGTCTGCGTTTGGATGAGGCCATGCACCCGCTCACACTTCTGACCGTGGGCGTGTATGGCAAAGCGTTGCCGCCACAAAACGGGGCGCCAATACGCCTGACGGTCCCCTGGAAGTACGGCTTCAAGGGTATTAAATCGATAGTCAGTATTAAGCTAACGCGAGAGCAGCCACCGACAACCTGGAATATGTCGGCGCCAAACGAATACGGTTTTTTCGCCAATGTAAATCCACAGGTCGATCACCCCCGCTGGTCTCAGGCTTCAGAGCGTTTTATCGGTTCGGGTGGCATTCTCGATGTACAGCGGCAGCCTACATTGCCTTTTAATGGTTATGCCGATGATGTGGCGTCTTTATATCAGGGCATGAATCTACGGGAGTATTTTTAAGTGAGGTTAACCGTAAAACAGATAACGGGCCTGAAAGTGCTGCTGCATCTCGCCGGTTTTTTCCCCCTGGTGTGGCTTTTCTGGGCCGTACAGCATGGCGGATTAGGTGCCGACCCAGGAAAAGATATCCAGCACTTTACAGGTATCACTGCGCTGAAGTTTTTACTTGTGACTTTGCTAATATCGCCGCTCGCACGCTATGCAAAACAACCTTTGCTGTTTCGCACTCGGCGGCTGTTAGGTTTATGGTGTTTTGCCTGGGCCACGCTGCATTTGACCAGCTATGCGCTGCTGGAGTTGGGTATACAAAATCTGGGACTATTGGGTCGTGAACTGGTTTCACGCCCATGGCTGACGCTGGGCATAATAGGTTGGATAATCTTACTCTTGCTGACGATAACGTCCACGCAAGCCGCGCAGCGTAAAATGGGTAAACGTTGGCAAACACTGCACAATTACGTTTATCTGACTGCCATTTTGCTACCGCTTCATTACCTGTGGTCAGTAAAAGTGTTATCCCCGCTTCCCATTATCTACGCCATTTGTTTTGCCGTGCTGCTGGCTTTTCGCTATAAAAAGCTGTTACGGAAAACCGGTTACAAAGGTGTGTTTATGAAAAGTGAATGAATCACGGTAAACTTCTCATACACCTAAACAGAACGAGAACAAAAAATGAGTAGCAATGATAATTACCATCAGCTCACCCGCACGTTCCAGCGGCTCTCTCGCTTCTCCCACCTCTCGGCAATCGCCAGTTGGGACATGTTTACCATGATGCCATCCGGCGGCAGTAAAGCACGCGGTGAAGCGCTGGCCGAGTTGAGCGTGCTCGAGCACCAGCTGTTAACCGATCCGAAGGTGGCAATGTGGATCGCCGCGGCCCAACAGGAAGACCTCAACGATGTTGAGCAGGCCAACCTGCGCGAAATGTCGCGTCTGCATCACCAGGCATCGTTGTTGCCTGAATCGCTGGTAGAAGCGAAATCCCTCGCGGGAAGTCGTTGCGAACACGCCTGGCGCAACCAGCGCCCCGCGAATGACTGGGAAGGATTTTCCGACAACCTGAAAGAAGTCGTGAAGTACAGCCGAGAAGAAGCCCGACTGCGCGCAGAGGCTAAAGGCTGTACGCCTTATGACGCGCTACTGGACATTTTTGAACCAGGGATGACCAGCGCCCAGTTGGATGTCCTGTTTACTGACGTTAAGAGCTGGCTTCCTAACCTGCTCAACAACGTTGTGGCGAAGCAGTCTCAGCAGTCGCTCATTGCCCCGGTTGGTCCCTTCCCAACCGCTCTCCAGCGTGAGCTGGGTCTGGAAACAATGGCTCAGTTGGGATTCGATTTTACGGCTGGCCGACTGGATATCAGTGCACATCCCTTCTGTGGCGGTGTACCGGAAGATGTTCGTATCACCACCCGCTATGATGAAAACGAATTACTCAGCGCGCTGTTTGGTGTGATCCATGAAACCGGTCACGCCCGCTACGAGCAAAATCTGCCGCGCAACTGGTCAGGTCAACCTATCGCTTTGGCACGCTCAACCGCCATTCATGAATCCCAGAGTTTGTTTTTCGAGATGCAACTGGGCCGTAGTGAAGCCTTCCTGACGCGGTTAATTCCGGCGGTGAGGCGGTATTTTGGCGATCAGGCTGCGTTTGAAGAAAGCAATTTCATCGCCTGGAATCAGCAGGTTAAACCCGGATTTATCCGTGTTGATGCCGATGAGGTAAGCTACCCCGCTCACGTGATCCTGCGTTATGAAATCGAACGTGAGCTCATTAATGGCGATATTGAAGTGGATGATATCCCGGCATTGTGGAATGAGAAAATGCAGGCCTGGCTGGGACTGTCAACGATCGGCAACTATCGTAACGGTTGTATGCAGGATATTCACTGGACCGACGGCGGCTTTGGCTACTTCCCTTCTTATACCTTAGGTGCCATGTACGCAGCGCAGTTATTCAGTGCCGCTAACCGTGCGTTGCCGAATTTAAATCAGTCTATTGCGCAAGGCGAGTTTGGCGCATTATTTGACTGGTTACGTCAGAATATCTGGCAGCACGGCAGCCGTTTTACAACTGAACAGCTTATTACCCAGGCCACCGGGGAGCCGCTTAGCAGCCGTTATTTCCGCGCTCACCTGGAAGCCCGCTATTTGTAATCTCATACCGTGAGTCATTGTACATATCGTTACACGCCGAAACCAATGACTCACGGAAGCCCTGTGATTACAGCGATATAGTTATTTCAACGGCCCCGCAGTGGGGTTGAATGAAAAACCAAATCGAGGGTATGAGAATGAAAAAAGTATTAGCTCTGGTTGTTGCCGCTGCTATGGGTCTGTCTTCTGCTGCATTTGCTGCTGAAACAACTGCTACCACCACTCCGGCTGCTGCTGCAACTACCAAAGCAGCCCCGGCGAAAACCACTCACCACAAAAAACAGCACAAAGCAGCGCCGCAAAAAGCGCAGGCAGCCAAAAAACACACTAAAAAAACGACAACCAAGCCGGCAGTAGAACAGAAAGCGCCGGAGCAAAAAGCGCAGGCCGCTAAAAAACACACAAAAAAAGCGGCAACCAAACCAGTAGCAGAACAGAAAGCGCCGGAGCAAAAAGCTCAGGCCGCTAAAAAACACACCAAAAAAGCGGTAAAACACGACACCGCTAAACCGGCTGCTCAGCCTGCAGCATAACGTCTTTGTAGTCACTGTGGCGTCCCCCACGCCATAGCAAACGGCGCTAAATCAACCGGATTTAGCGCCGCCATTCGGAGGGTAAAATGGTGTCACATTACCGCTTTGAGTTCATTCTTATTACCCTGATAATTTGCGCCATCATCGCCATGCGTTTTTATCTTTCCTGAATGTAGTTATCTGATTTTACTCCCACTTTCTCGTCGTCCCGTCTATAGTATTAACTGAGGGTTTGCTGTTAAAAATCATAATTCCCCACCAGAGCGTGATATGCCTAAAACCATTGCTGTATTACTGGGTTCACTTTGTTTACTTCCTGTCGTTGCACATGCGGACAAGCCTGCAACGGACAGCGCTGAAAAAGAAAATATAAAAACGCTGTTTTTTGGTCATGACGATCGCATAAAGGTGACTGACCCGACACAATCGCCGTGGGACGCTATCGGGCAACTGGAAACCGCCAGCGGTAACCTGTGTACCGCCACGCTTATTTCGCCACATCTGGCCCTGACAGCCGGACACTGCTTACTCACGCCCCCGAAAGGCAAACCGGACAAGGCCGTCGCATTGCGCTTCGTGTCTAAAAAGGGTCTATGGCGCTATGAAATCCACGACATTGAAGGACGGGTTGCGCCCTCACTTGCCAAACGTTTAAAAGCCGATGGTGATGGCTGGATAGTGCCGCCTGCCGCAGCCCCGTGGGATTTTGGTCTGGTGGTACTGCGTAATCCGCCTTCGGGCATCACACCGCTGCCACTGTTTAACGGCGACAAAGATGCGTTAACCGCAGCGCTAAAAACTGCAGATCGTAAAGTCACCCAGTCGGGCTATCCAGAAGATCATCTGGACGACCTGTACACGCATCAGGATTGTGTCGTGACCGGCTGGGCACAGAATACCGTCTTGTCACACCAGTGCGACACGCTCCCGGGTGACAGCGGTTCGCCATTGATGCTGCAGACCGAGTCTGGCTGGCAGTTGATTGGTGTGCAAAGCTCCGCTCCGGCTGCCAAAGATCGCTGGCGGGCAGATAATCGCGCCATATCCGTGACCGGTTTTCGCGATAAGCTGGAAGAGTTGGCGAAGGATTAACATGTGCTGCCCGCATTACCGGGCAGCACGGATATCAGGCAAGTTTTATCATTATCATTCCGGCCAGCAGCAGTACCACACCGATCCAGCCCTTATTATTCAGGCGCTGACCAAACAGCACCCAACCAGCCGCTAACGTTGCGGCAATACCGAATCCGCCCCACAAGGCATAAGCCACAGAAAGATCGATACCTTTTACCGCTTGCGACAGCGCGCTAAAGGCCGCTAATACAGCAGCCAACGACAGCACGCCATAAATCTTGCGGCGAAAACCATCGGAAAATTTCAAAAAGACATTAGCGACGATTTCTAACACGATGGCCATACCCAGCCAGGCACCGTGAACCCATTCAAACTGTTGCATGAGTCACCTCTTTGCCCGGTTTAACAGGCTTTCGGGTGCCGGATTTGATCAGCACAATGCCGACCACCAGCGAAGCCAGTCCTGCCACCTTCAGTGTGGACAAGGTTTCGTCAAATAACAGCACGCTAAATAGCGTAATAAATAAAATACCGATCCCTTCCCACAGGGCATAGGCCACACCAAGGGCAATTTTTTTAACGGCAAAACTGAGAAAAATATACGATAAGGCGATCATTACCAGCATTAAAATAAAGCCCGAATTACCATGACCGACGCTTGCCCATTTCATTGAAAGCGTACCGGTAATTTCAGCCGCGATGGCCAGACCTAATAATATCCAGTAAAACATGATGCTTCTCCTGCGTGAGAATATAGTCCTTTGGGCCTACTGCATGCAGTAAACCAAAAAAATAAAGTGAGTTAGCTCAGCGCGCAGCGCCAGCTCAGGCAGAAGAAGGGACTATAGCGCGTTGCGCCAGTGTTGCTCACCCGCAAGCAGGAAAGAGGGAGAAGTACGAAGAAGTGTAGGTAAACGCAAAAACATCCTGAACATATTGTCCATAATATTACAATTATCCGCAGTGTTGCTTCTCATCATCGCGGATGATAATTGTCCTCGGTAGTTAAACACAGGTGATTTGTATCATAGCTTCAATACGAACTCAAAACCTTTTCACTTCTTTACTCAGTGCGTTTGATTTTTATTATAACGACTCGACGCAAGTCACATTATTATTCAGGTTCAAAATAAAAACGAAGGAATACACATGACAAAACCGATCATCACGCTTAACGGTCTTAAAATAGTCATTATGCTGGGCATGTTGGTGATCATCCTGAGTGGCATCCGCTTTGCCGCAGATATCATCGTTCCCTTTATTTTGGCGTTATTTATTGCCGTTGTGCTTAACCCCGTGGTGCAGTGGTTGGTCAAACTTCGCATCCCGCGTGTAGTCGCGGTGTCATTGCTCATCGTAATTATTGTGATGCTAATGGTGCTGCTATTAGCGTATTTAGGTACATCCTTAAATGAACTTGCGCGTACGCTGCCACAGTATCGATCTTCACTGGTAGTCCCGCTAAAAAATCTTGAGCCATGGCTACAACGCGCAGGAATCGGCGTTTCCGTGGACGAACTGGTTAAATATATCGATCCAAACGCGGCAATGACGCTGGTGACCAATTTGCTGGCACAGCTTTCGAATGCCATGTCATCGATATTTTTACTGTTGCTGACGGTGGTTTTTATGCTGCTGGAAGTACCGCAATTGCCCAATAAGCTAAAACAAATGATGAGCCGCCCTATTGAGGGAATGGCAGCGATTCAACGCGCCATCGACAGCGTATCCCACTATCTGGTGCTAAAAACGGCGATCAGCATTGTCACCGGGCTGGTGGCCTGGAGCATGCTCGCCGCGCTGGACGTACGCTTCGCCTTTGTCTGGGGGTTACTGGCGTTTGCCCTCAACTATATTCCTAATATCGGTTCGGTGCTGGCAGCCATTCCCCCTATTGCTCAGGTTCTGGTATTTAGCGGCCTTTATGACGCTCTCGTTGTTTTGGCTGGCTACCTGGTCATTAACCTGGTGTTTGGGAATATCCTTGAGCCGCGGATCATGGGGCGTGGACTTGGACTGTCTACACTGGTGGTATTTTTGTCGTTAATCTTCTGGGGTTGGCTGCTCGGCCCTGTCGGGATGCTGCTTTCTGTTCCGCTAACCATCATTGTGAAAATCGCGCTTGAGCAAACCAATGGCGGTCAAAGCATTGCCGTGTTACTGAGCGATCTCAATAAAGAGTAAAATAAAAACGGCCTCCGCAGAGGCCGTTTCAGTTTTCGCTGACGATTACAGCGCTTTCAGGATCGCATCCACGCTGGCTTTGGCATCGCCAAACAGCATTTGGGTGTTTTCTTTGAAGAACAGCGGATTCTGCACACCAGCATAGCCCGTGTTCATCGACCGTTTGAACACAATGACGTTCTGCGCTTTCCACACTTCCAGCACCGGCATACCGGCGATAGGGCTGTTCGGGTCATCCTGCGCCGCCGGGTTCACCGTATCGTTGGCACCAATCACCAGCACGGTATCGGTATCGGCGAAATCATCGTTGATCTCATCCATTTCCAGCACAATATCATAAGGTACTTTGGCTTCCGCCAGCAGTACGTTCATATGACCTGGCAAACGCCCTGCTACCGGGTGAATACCGAAACGCACTTTAATGCCGCGCGCGCGCAGCTTCTCGGTGATTTCCGCTACCGGATACTGCGCCTGAGCAACTGCCATACCGTAGCCCGGGGTGATAATCACAGAGTGCGAGTTCTTCAGCATTTCTGCCGTATCTTCTGCATTAATCTCACGGTGCTCGCCCACTTCTTCATCAGAACCAGTAGAAGAACCATCGGAACCAAAGCCGCCCGCAATAACGCTGAAGAATGAACGGTTCATCGCCTTGCACATGATGTAAGACAGGATCGCACCTGAAGAACCGACCAGCGCACCGGTGACGATCAGCAGATCGTTGCTCAGCATAAAGCCCGCCGCCGCCGCCGCCCATCCTGAGTAAGAGTTGAGCATTGAAACGACTACCGGCATATCCGCACCGCCGATGGAGGCCACCAGATGCCAGCCAAAGGCCAGGGCAATAATGGTCATCACCAACAGCGCCAGAACCTGCAGGCCCACGCTTTCTGTACGAACAAACACCACCAGCAACAGGAAAGAAACTACCAGCGCTGCCAGGTTCATTTTGTGACGATTCGGCAGCATTAGCGGTTTAGAAGAGATCTTGCCGCGTAGCTTGCCAAACGCCACCACGGAACCGGTAAAGGTCACCGCACCGATGAAGATACCCAGGAAGACTTCCGTCAGGTGAATGTTCACCAGAATCGGTTCCAGGCCCGTGTCGTGATACAGATAGCTGTTGAAACCCACCAGTACCGCAGCCAGACCGACGAAGCTGTGTAGAATCGCCACCAGCTCCGGCATCTCGGTCATCTCGACTTTCTTCGCCAGACGAATACCAATCGCGCCGCCGATGATCATCGCCACCAGAATCCACGCAACGTTGCCGGTATCCGGGCCAAAAATCGTGGCAATCAGCGCAATCGCCATCCCGGCGATACCGTAGTTGTTACCCTGCTGTGAGGTTTCGTGTTTCGAAAGCCCCGCCAGACTGAAAATAAACAGGATCGCGGCAACAATGTATGCAGCTGTAACTAATCCTCCAGACATATGTTACCCCTTAGTTTTTCCGGAACATTTTCAGCATGCGCTGAGTCACGGTGAAGCCACCGAAAATATTAATGCTGGCAATAAGCACCGCGATAAAGCTCAGGAAACTCACCCAGCCACCCTGGCCAATTTGCAATAACGCCCCGACAACGATGATGCCGGAGATGGCGTTGGTCACGGACATCAGCGGAGTGTGCAGCGCGTGCGACACATTCCAGACCACGTAGTAACCCACCACGCAGGAAAGCGCGAACACCGTAAAGTGACCCAGGAACTCTTTCGGAGCAACGTCGGCGAGCCAGCCAAACAGAATGATCACCAACGCCATCAGAGCATATTTGCGCCACGGTGAGGCAGGTTTTTTCTCTTCTTTTGGCGCGGGTGCGGCTTTTGCCGCAGCCTGCGGCTGAGCAGAAACCTGAATTGGCGGCGCAGGCCAGGTGATTTCACCCTCACGAACGACCGTGACACCGCGCACTACCACGTCGTCAAAATCGACGGTGATATTGCCGTCCTTCTCTTTGCACAAAAGTTTGAGCAGGTTGACGAGGTTCGTGCCATACAGCTGGGAAGATTGCGTTGGCAAACGTCCCGGCAGGTCGGTATAGCCGATAACCTTCACTCCGTTCTCGGTGGTGGTCACCTGGTTAGGCACGGTATATTCGCAGTTACCGCCGTTTTGCGCGGCGAGATCGACAATCACGCTACCCGCTTTCATCGAATCGACCATCTCGCGGGTGATCAGTTTCGGGGCAGGTTTGCCCGGGATCAGCGCGGTGGTGACAATAATATCGACGTCTTTCGCCTGCGCGGCGAAGAGTTCCATTTCGGCTTTGATGAACGCTTCGGACATTACCTTAGCGTAACCGTCGCCGCTGCCCGCCTCTTCTTTAAAGTCCAGTTCGAGGAACTCGGCGCCCATACTCTGAACTTGTTCTTTCACTTCCGGGCGGGTGTCAAATGCACGCACGATAGCGCCCAGACTGTTTGCAGCACCGATCGCCGCCAGACCAGCCACACCCGCACCAATCACCATAACCTTGGCAGGTGGAACCTTACCTGCGGCGGTGATTTGCCCGGTGAAGAAGCGACCAAATTCATGTGCAGCTTCAACAATGGCGCGATACCCGGCGATATTTGCCATCGAGCTTAAGGCATCCAGCGACTGCGCACGCGAAATACGCGGCACGGAGTCCATCGCCATAACCGTCACGTTGCGCTCTGCAAGCTTTTGCAGCAGCTCAGGGTTTTGCGCGGGCCAAAGAAAACTCACCAGCGTCGTGCCCGGGTTGAGTAACGGAATTTCCGCCGCCTCCGGCGCATTGACTTTCAAGATAATCTCTGACTGCCAGACCGCATTTCCGTCAACAATTTCTGCGCCTGCTTGTACAAACGCCTTATCGTCAAAACTTGCAAGTTGACCTGCGCCGCTTTCAACCGCGACGCTGAAACCCAATTTAAGCAGCTGTTCAACCGTCTTCGGCGTGGCAGCAACACGGGTTTCATTGGTTAACCGTTCTCTTGGTATGCCAATTCGCATAATGTTCCCTTCCATCTGTATTTATGATGATGGTTTATCAATGTTCGCACGAGGCATGCGCGCACTCTCGAAAGAGGTCAGTGTTACCTCAATAAAATAAAACAGTAACAAACTCTGTATAACCTACTGAAAATGACGCCTGTGATCTAGCGCCAAAAAACAGTATTTATTATGAAATTTGCAAAATAGAGATGATTCGAACCTCAGACAGATAAAATGCCCTAAAAATAGCCCACAAAGACCGATAATTCGCTCAAACGAAGCGGCAAAACATGATTACGCACCTGTCAAAAACAATTAATTAACATTAAATTAACTTATTAAATTCAACTGCTTTATCAGTTTTTGTCACCAAACGCCGAAATTTTCGACATATCACAAAATATTATCGATGTTGTTACGTCAGGTGGCACGATGAGTGAAAAATGACGCAGACACTGACACAATTTAAATGCAATAATCAGCGACGTTTCTAGTCAATAACAATACCAGTACCTGGTTTGCGCAAGGCGAAGGATTATTTTTATGAAGCTTAAGAACACTTTCCTGGCGTCCGCACTTATTTCTGCGACTGCTTTTTCTGTAAATGCAGCGACAGAATTGACGCCGGAGCAAGCTGCTGCCCTTAAACCCTATGACCGCATTGTGGTTACCGGTCGTTTTAATGCGATCGGTGATGCGGTGACTGCCGTATCACGCCGTGCAGATAAAGACGGTGCAGCCTCCTTTTATGTTGTTGATACCTCAGATTTTGGCAGCGGCGGTAACTGGCGCGTTGTCGCTGACGTTTACAAAGCCGACGCTGAAAAAGCGGAAGCATCCAAAAACCGTATCATTAACGGTGTAATGGAATTACCCAAAGATCAGGCCGTTTTGATAGAACCTTATGATACCGTTACGGTGCAGGGTTTCTACCGCAGCCAACCTGAAGTGAACGATGCCATCACCAAAGCGGCGAAAGAGAAAGGTGCTTACTCCTTCTATATCGTGCGCCAGGTCGATGCCAACCAGGGCGGCAACCAACGTATTACTGCATTTATCTACAAAGCTGATGCGAAAAAACGCGTTGTGCAAAGCCCTGATGCGATCCCAGCTGACTCTGATGCCGGTCGCGCCGCATTAGCAGCAGGCGGGGAAGCCGCGAAGAAAGTTGAGATCCCGGGCGTTGCGACTACCGCGTCTCCGAGCGCTGAAGTGGGTCGCTTCTTCGAAACGCAATCCACCAAAGGTGGGCGTTACACTGTCACGCTGCCGGATGGAACGAAAGTTGAAGAACTGAACAAAGCGACTGCCGCCATGATGGTTCCGTTCGACAGCATCAAGTTCACCGGTAACTATGGCAACATGACCGAAATCTCGTACCAGGTGGCCAAACGCGCTGCGAAGAAAGGCGCGAAATACTATCACATCACTCGCCAGTGGTCTGAACGTGGTAACAACATTACGATCAGCGCTGACCTGTACAAGTAATCGTCATTAGTAACATTAAAAGGCGGCTTTATGCCGCCTTTAGCATTTTTAGTCACAAATCTGCCTATCCCCATTGCATGCAATCTCTTCTCTCCGTAAAATCCCGCGCCTTAGTGGCTTTCACCATTTTTATGCGGTTTGCCAAAATAATTATTCTCTCACTCTCGTTTTTGTAACTGGATAGAAATGGAAAAGAAATTGGGTCTGAGCGCGCTGACAGCGCTGGTTTTAAGCTCAATGCTTGGCGCTGGCGTGTTTAGCCTGCCACAAAATATGGCGGCAGTAGCCAGTCCGGCCGCATTACTGATTGGTTGGGCAATTACCGGCGCGGGTATCCTGTTGCTCGCCTTTGCCATGCTGATCCTCACGCGTATCCGTCCTGAACTGGACGGTGGCATCTTTAGCTATGCGCGGGAAGGTTTCGGCGAACTGATTGGCTTCTGCTCCGCGTGGGGATACTGGCTGTGTGCCGTTATCGCTAACGTTTCTTATCTGGTCATCGTTTTCTCTGCACTCAGCTTCTTTACCGATACGCCAGAGTTACGTCTGTTTGGCGACGGTAATACCTGGCAGGCGATCGTTGGCGCATCGGTGCTACTGTGGGTCGTACACTTTCTTGTGCTCCGCGGTGTGCAAACCGCAGCCAGTATTAACCTGGTCGCCACGCTGGCGAAGTTACTGCCGCTGGGTCTGTTTATCGTGCTGGCTTTCATGCTGTTTAAGCTAGACACCTTTACCCTTGATTTTACCGGCGTTGCATTGGGCGTTCCCGTCTGGGAGCAGGTTAAAAACACCATGCTCATTACCCTGTGGGTATTCATCGGTGTGGAAGGTGCGGTAGTGGTTTCTGCCAGAGCCAAAAACAAACGCGATGTCGGGCGTGCTACGCTGCTGGCGGTACTCGCCGCGCTGGGCGTATACCTGCTGGTCACTTTGCTGTCTCTGGGCGTTGTCGCGCGTCCCGAACTGGCGGAAATCCGTAACCCATCAATGGCCGGTCTGATGGTTAAAATGATGGGCCCATGGGGCGAAATAATTATTGCTGCAGGTCTGATTGTCTCAGTGTGCGGCGCCTATTTAAGCTGGACGATTATGGCGGCGGAAGTACCGTTCCTCGCCGCCACACACAAAGCCTTCCCGCGCATCTTTGCCCGCCAGAATGCACAAGGCGCACCTTCCGCATCGCTGTGGCTGACCAACGTTTGCGTTCAGATCTGTCTGGTACTGATCTGGCTTACAGGTTCGGACTACAATACGTTACTGACCATCGCCTCAGAAATGATTCTGGTGCCCTATTTCCTGGTCGGTGCCTTCCTGGTGAAAATCGCCTCTCGTCCGCTTCATCGGGCTGTCGGTGTCGGCGCCAGTATTTATGGTATATGGTTATTGTATGCATCAGGTCCGATGCACCTGCTGCTGTCCGTGGTGTTGTATGCACCGGGACTGCTGGTTTTCCTGTATGCCCGAAAAACACACGTACATGAAAACGTTTTAAACCGCCAGGAGATTGCGCTGATCGGCCTGCTGCTTGTAGCTTCTGTTCCGGCGACCTGGATGCTGATGGGGTAACGTTATCCCCATCGTTCGCGACACATGGAGATTACGATGGGTCAAAAACCCCCATTGCCAATTCTTATCACCGGTGGAGGCCGTCGCATCGGCCTCGCCGTTGCATGGCATTTTCTGAATCAAAAACAGCCGGTTATCGTCAGCTACCGTACGCATTACCCCGCTATTGATGGCCTACGGGGTGCGGGCGCGCTGTGTATCCAGGCTGATTTCTCCAGCGATGAAGGCGTGCTGGCCTTTGCTGATGACGTAAAGGCACATACCAATGGCCTGCGCGCCATTGTGCATAATGCCAGTGCCTGGCTTGCAGAAAAACCCGGCACTCCGTTGAGCGACGTGCTGTCAACTATGATGCAAATTCACGTCAATACGCCCTACCTGCTTAACCATGCGCTTGAAGGATTGCTGCGCGGTCATGGACACGCAGCCAGCGATATTATCCATTTTACGGATTATGTGGTGGAGCGCGGCAGCGATAAGCACATTGCCTATGCTGCCAGCAAAGCGGCGCTGGATAATATGACCCGCTCGTTCGCGCGTAAACTGGCGCCGGAAGTGAAAGTGAACGCCATTGCCCCTTCGCTAATCCTGTTTAACGAGGGTGACGATGCAGAGTATCGCCAGCAGGCATTAAATAAATCCCTGATGAAAACAGCGCCAGGTGAAAAAGAGGTCATTGATTTAATTGACTATCTGCTAACCAGCTGTTTTGTCACCGGACGTAGTTTTGCCCTTGATGGTGGACGTCATCTGCGTTAATGCAGTTTAATCCAACAGAAAATCAGCAACCACGCGCTCAGGCCCCAGCACACCACTGAACTGCCGAGCGCGACAGGCAAACGCATAAATCCAGTGAAATACCACAGCGAAACGAGGTAGACAAAATAAGGAATAATCGACCACATGCTGAATACAATGGTTGTACGCAGCGCCTCGATCCCACGTTCACTGGCCACGATGTAGTGGGCAATCAACGCAAAGGTTGGGAACAACGGAATTAATCCGGCAATATAGTAATTCTTTGTTTTCGCCAGCAAACCAATCAACACCACCACCAGCGCACCGAGCGCCGCTTTTATAACGAGTCCCATCACTCTGCCTTAACACATCAATAACATCAGCCTCTAGCATAACGGAAGCATTCTTGTTTAGAAAAGATTAATGGAAGGAAAAACGAGGGCGGTGTATGTTGACGTTTTATATTCAAAATTAATGATATGAATACCATCGTATTTGTTGAAGATGATCCCGAAGTGGGTTCGCTGATCGCGGCCTATCTGGCTCGGCATGATATTGAGGTTATCGTGGAACCTCGTGGCGATTTAGCCGAGGAGAAAATCCTGCAAGTTCAACCCGACCTGGTGTTATTAGATATCATGCTGCCGGGCAAAGATGGGATGACTATCTGCCGCGATTTGCGTGGACGCTGGCAGGGTCCAATTGTCCTGCTTACCTCGCTGGACAGCGACATGAACCATATTCTGGCGCTGGAAATGGGGGCCTGCGATTATATTCTGAAAACAACGCCACCAGCGGTGCTGCTGGCCCGCCTGCGCCTGCATCTGCGCCAGAATGAACACTCTGCGCAGTCTAAAGGCATTCAGGCGGCAACAATCACACCACATGCAACGCTGCGCTTTGGCACACTCGCCATCGACCCAACCAATCGTTCCGTGCTGCTTGGCGGCGAGCAGGTATCTCTTTCCACCGCCGATTTCGAATTACTGTGGGAACTGGCAACTCATGCCGGGCAAATTATGGACCGCGATGCGTTGCTGAAAAATCTGCGCGGTGTAAGTTATGACGGCATGGATCGCAGTGTCGATGTCGCAATTTCCCGGTTACGCAAAAAACTGCTCGATAACGCGACGGAACCCTACCGAATCAAAACGATACGCAACAAAGGTTATCTGTTCGCGCCGCATGCCTGGGATGTCGGGCCTCAGAAGTAATCCACCGAGCCGGTCATATTGATCGGCCACCTCTCCCTTTGCGTTACACTGTCACACAAACTCGGCTGCATAACAGGCATACAAACGCCCTCCAGCTCCATTCTACATTTTTGAATGGCCGCTCACCTTCTCGCTCCCTATATTCCGTTCCCACTATTTTAAAACCGTCTTTTTGTCTCAACTAAACGTCAGTCCGTCGTATTTTTTCCAACGGTAGTTTAGTGCAGAAAAAATCCAGCAACCGATAAAGACGCCAATAATGGCAAACCCGACATTCCCCATATGGTCACTCAAATCACTGACGGCATCCCACAATCCTCCCTGCAGTGAAAACGCCTGCGAAAGAAGTCCCTGCGCCTCCACACCGCCGTTCACTGATTGATTATTAAAACGTTTACCGTGCTAATGATAACTTTTAAGAATTACCAACCCAGTGTCGTAGAACAAAGTTGATGGCCACCTGAAGCAAGTTCCGCAGTCGCTAACTCCGCTACGCACAGGGGGACTGTCGCTCTGCACCCGTCTTGCATAAACCAGGCGGACGATAGTCCACACCAGGCAATAATCCACATCAGCAAACGTTGCCGTTCTATCTGTTCGCCATCAGGAACGAGCCCCCATCGGCTGAGCCAGCCATTGACTACAGATTTATCCAATGCGGCCCTTTATTTGATTGAGCCTTGAGGCGAAAAAGCATACTGTTACTCCACTTTATAGGGAAATACATGAACAACGTTGCCTGCCAGTAGATACAATCCAAGGCTCTCGGTTCTTTGCTTAACTTCTTCAAAAGGAAGTTGCGGATCGGGCTCGCGTCCCCCCCAGACCAGCAGCCCACTTTTGGCATAATGCTCCATGAACTCCAGAGTTTTGCCATTATCAAGCGCGATAACCACCCTGTTTTGTTTTACCGGTTGCAAAGAACCGTCATCATCAGCAATAAACATTCCTGTAACACCGGAATCAGCTTCTTTAATCGGCAGTGGTGAAACAATCATGCCATTGGCCGCTACCGGTTTAAAATCCAGTTGCGAGGTCTTCACTTCTTCTGACGTCTGATACGGAATTCTGCCCCCCCAAATATGAAGCCCTTCAGGAATTCCCTTTGGTAAAGGTTGTGGGCTACCAGCCAGTTCAAGCGATTTGCCATCAGCAAACTCAACAACAATACTGCGACCGTTTTGTAAGGTTAAATCGCCATTCTGGTCAATAATATAGATCTTCATATCATCCTGTCTCCGCTGTTTATAATGCTTGTGATTGATGCTCAGGAAAATGAAAGTGGAAAGAGCCAATAAACAGCTGCCATCGTTGAAACACTCAATAAGATACTGATAATGAAATAAGTTTTGAATGGCTGTTTCTGTGTTTTATGATGAAAGAGTTGTTGGCCCACAATCGCGCCAGGCCACCCGCCCACCACGCCAAACACCAGCAAAGTGGATTCAGGCACTCTGCGCCAGGCCCTGCGCGCCGCCATTTTATCTGCGCCGTAAATGACCAGCGTCAAAACATTAGCAAGCAGACACCACATGACAAAGGGATGTGAGGTGAACATACTGCCTGACGCGGCCAAAATCAGTAGCAAGTAACAGAAACGATTGAGAGTCATTTTATTAGTCGTGGAATAGCTCAGAATGCATCAAAGCCGCATTATACGTCATACATGCCAAAGCGCCGAGCGGAGCATGGCAATGCAGAAATAGTTGATACAGTGTAATCTGCTCCACTGAGTGTGCTTAATGGCATTCGGAGAGTTATCCGCACCCGCACATTTTCGATGAGATTAGCTAACCCTTTGAGCGTCTGGTGATTTTGATGAAGAAGCTGTTTGTGCAGTTTTATCTCCTGCTGTTTGTCTGCTTTCTGGTGATGACCCTACTGGTCGGTCTGGTATACAAATTCACCGCAGAACGCGCAGGCCGGCAGTCGCTCGACGATTTGATGAAAAGCTCGCTATACCTGATGCGTAGCGAGTTACGCGAAATCCCGCCACGTGACTGGGGTAAGACGCTAAAAGAGATGGATTTGAACCTCTCTTTTGACCTGCGTGTTGAGCCGCTAAATAAATACACACTGGACGCGCCAACCATGCAGCGTTTGCGCGAAGGCGATATCGTCGCGCTTGACGATCAGTACACCTTTATTCAACGGATCCCTCGCAGTCACTATGTACTGGCCGTTGGCCCGGTCCCTTATCTCTATTTTCTCCATCAAATGCGCTTGCTGGACATCGCGCTGATGGCATTTATTGCTATTTCTCTGGCCTTCCCGGTGCTTATCTGGATGCGTCCGCACTGGCAGGAAATGCTCCGACTGGAAGCCGCTGCACAGCGTTTTGGCGAAGGGCATCTGGGTGAGCGCCTCCATTTTGACAGTGGTTCCAGCTTTGAGCGATTGGGCGTGGCGTTTAATCAGATGGCAGATAATATCAATGCCTTAATCGCCAGTAAAAAACAGCTTATCGATGGCATTGCCCATGAGCTTCGCACCCCACTGGTACGCTTACGCTACCGGCTGGAAATGAGCGATAACCTCACCGAGCAGGAATCGCTGGCCCTGAATCGTGATATTGGTCAACTGGAAGCGTTAATCGAGGAGTTACTGACCTATGCCCGGCTGGACCGCCCACAAAACGAATTAAAGCTCACGGTACCGGACCTGCCCGTTTGGCTGACAACCCATCTGGAGGATGTGCAAAGCGTAAACCCTGATCGAGCGGTGCGCTTACGCCATCTAAAGAGCGGCGACTATGGTGCGCTGGATATGCGCCTGATGGAGCGTGTCCTGGATAATCTCCTGAATAACGCCCTGCGCTATTGCCAGTCTACGGTACAAGCAAGCCTGCTATTAAACGGAAATCAGGCGACGCTGGTTGTGGAAGACGACGGACCCGGTATTGCACCTGATGCCCGCGCACAGATTTTTGAACCGTTTGTACGCCTTGATCCCAGCCGCGACCGGGCGACCGGTGGTTGCGGGCTTGGTTTAGCTATCGTACATTCAATCGCACTGGCAATGGGCGGCACGGTCGTCTGCGATGAAAGTGAGCTCGGCGGCGCCCGCTTTTGCTTCAGTTGGCCCGTCTGGCATGACATTCCTGAAATTTCACCTGCCTGACCCGTTCTGCTCGGTAGTCAGGTGGCAGATGTTATGCTATAAAAAAGTATGTTGTAACTAAAATGGTAACCCCAATGACCCGTTACGATCTCGTCGACCGCCTGAACGGCACCTTCCGCCAGATGGAACAAGAGCTGGCACTTCTGAATGAAAATCTGTTGCAGCAGACGCTGCTGATTGCACGCGTATTCTCGTTACCGGAAGTGGTTAAAGAAGCAGAACACGCCCCGCTACCGAGCATTGATGTTAAACAGCATTTAGGTAAAGAAGCAGAAACACTGGCGCTGCGCCACTATCGTCATTTGTTTATCCAGCAACAATCAGAGAATCGTAGCAGTAAAGCAGCTGTCCGCCTGCCTGGCGTGCTGTGTTATCAGGTGGATAATGCGACTCAACGTGATCTGGAAGCGCAAATACAGCGTATTAATCAGCTCAAAACCACCTTTGAGCGCATTGTCACAGTGGAATCCGGGCTCGCACCGGCAGCCCGTTTTGAATGGGTGCATCGCCACCTGCCCGGGCTGATTACGCTGAATGCCTACCGTACACTTACCCTTGTCAGAGAACCGGCGACTCTGCGATTTGGTTGGGCCAACAAACACATTATTAAAAATCTGAAGCGCGATGAAGTGTTGCAGCAACTGGAAAAAAGCCTGACGTCGCCGCGTAGCGTACATCCCTGGACGCGTGAAGAGTGGCAGGCAAAACTTGAACGTGAATATCAGGATATTGCCGCTCTGGGGCAGCATGCGCGCCTGAAGATTAAACGACCGGTAAAAGTGCAGCCGATCGCCCGCGTCTGGTACAAAGGAGCACAAAAGCAGGTACAATACGCCTGTCCGACGCCATTGATCGCGCTGATCAACAATGAAAACGGTATGACCGTACCGGATATCGGCGAGTTACTGAATTACGATGCCGACAATGTCCAGCATCGTTTTAAACCTCAGGCGCAGCCGTTGAGATTGATTATTCCCCGGCTGCACCTGTACGTTGCTGATTAACTGCCAGGCCGCATGCTACCCACCATCAACTCCGGGCGTACCCAGTTGTCAAACTCCGCTTCGGTCAAATACCCCAGTGCCAGGGCGGAGGCTTTTAAGGTCAGCCCTTCTTTATGCGCTTTTTTGGCAATTTCAGCCGCTTTATCGTAACCGATATGGGTATTGAGCGCGGTCACCAACATTAGCGACTCGTTAAGCAGCTGATCGATTCTTTCACGGTTGGGCTCAATCCCCGTTGCGCAGTGCTCGTTAAAGCTTTCCATACCGTCTGCCAACAGCCGTACCGACTGCAGGAAGTTGTGGATGACCATTGGTCGGTAAACGTTGAGCTCAAAATTACCCGACGCCCCCCCCATGTTGATCGCGACATCGTTGCCCATCACCTGACAGCAAAGCATGGTTAGCGCTTCACACTGGGTAGGATTGACCTTGCCCGGCATGATCGAGCTGCCCGGTTCATTTTCCGGAATCGAAATCTCACCAATGCCACAACGCGGACCGGATGCCAGCCAGCGCACATCGTTGGCAATTTTCATCAGCGACGCCGCCAGCCCTTTTAGCGCGCCGTGGGCATGAACTAGCGCGTCACAAGTGGCGAGCGCTTCAAACTTATTCGGTGCGGTAGTGAACGGCGCACAGGTGATGACTCGCAGTTCATCCGCGACCCGCCGGGCATACTCCGGATGGGTGTTGAGTCCGGTCCCTACCGCTGTTCCACCAAGCGCCAGTTCCGCCACATGCGGCAAGCTGTTTTCAATGTGCTTCAGGCTATGTTCGAGCATTGCCACCCAGCCGGAAATCTCCTGGCCCAGCGTCAACGGTGTGGCATCCTGCAGATGCGTACGACCAATTTTGACAATATTCGCAAACGCGTGGGATTTATCGCTTAACGTTTTGGTTAACACCTGCAATTGCGGGATCAGCGATTTGCGCAGAGCCAGCAGCGCGGCAACGTGCATTGCAGTCGGGAAAACATCGTTTGAACTTTGGCTTTTATTGACATCGTCATTGGGGTGTACTTTACGCTCCATCCCCCGCACGCCGCCCAGCAATTCGCTGGCCCGATTTGCCAGCACCTCGTTCATGTTCATATTGCTTTGCGTACCAGACCCGGTCTGCCAGATGGCCAGCGGAAACTCATCAACGTGCTTATCCGCCAACACCTCATCTGCCGCCTGCATAATTGCGCGGGCTTTATCCTCCGCCAGCAGTCCGAGATCCTGGTTAACCTTTGCTGCGGCGCGTTTCGTCAGCGCAAGCGCGTGGATCAGCGAGACCGGCATTTTCTCCGTAGAGATACGAAAATGCTCCAGCGATCGTTGGGTTTGCGCGCCCCAAAGCTTATCAGCCGGGACATCAATCGCCCCCATTGAATCATTTTCGCGGCGTACCGTTACCATTACCTGCTCCTCACATTAACAATTGATTAGGTTATGTTTCGACATTGCCCACTTGCGTTGGTCTTATGAGTATTAACGAGGATAAAACTGTCGTTTGGTGGTTCGTGCGGTAAAAAACCGCCCCGTAGGGCGGCTGACGTTACTTAACGCAGCGTGCGCACTGCGACGTCTGAATCTGCTGGAAGAAATCATTGCCTTTGTCATCCACCAGGATAAACGCCGGAAAATCTTCCACTTCAATTTTCCAGATGGCTTCCATCCCCAATTCAGGGTATTCCACACACTCCAGACTCTTGATACTGCCCTGCGCCAGTACAGCCGCAGGACCGCCAATACTGCCTAAGTAGAAACCGCCGTGCTTATGACAGGCATCGGTAACCTGCTGGCTGCGGTTGCCTTTCGCCAGCATGATCATGCTCCCACCAGCGGCCTGAAGCTGGTCAACATACGAGTCCATACGCCCGGCTGTGGTCGGACCAAGCGAACCAGAGGCGTAGCCCTCTGGCGTTTTTGCCGGACCGGCGTAATAGATCGGGTGATCTTTAACATACTGCGGCAAACTTTCACCGTTATCCAGACGTTCTTTCAGTTTCGCATGAGCAATGTCTCGGCCAACGATGATTGTACCATTGAGCGACAGTCGCGTAGAAACCGGATACTGCGACAGCTGAGCCAGGATCTCTTTCATCGGACGATTGAGATCAACGCGCACCGCTTCCCCCTCTCCAGCCTGACGCAACTCTTCTGGAATGTACTTGCCTGGATTATGTTCCAGTTTTTCGATCCAGATACCTTCGCGGTTGATTTTAGCTTTGATATTACGGTCAGCAGAGCAAGAGACTCCCATTCCGACCGGACACGACGCGCCGTGACGCGGCAGGCGGATTACGCGGATATCATGAGCAAAGTACTTCCCGCCAAACTGGGCGCCCAGCCCCAAATTTTGCGCCTCAATCAGCAACTCTTTTTCCAGCTCCACATCGCGGAATGCCTGGCCATGTTCGTTACCTTCGGTCGGCAGCTCATCGTAGTATTTAGCAGACGCCAGTTTCACCGTTTTCAGCGTGGCTTCCGCTGATGTTCCACCGATTACAAACGCAATATGGTACGGCGGGCAGGCCGCTGTTCCCAGCGTTCGCATCTTCTCAACCAGGTAATTTTTTAATTTTCCTGGCGTGAGCAGTGCTTTGGTTTCCTGGTACAGATAGGTCTTATTCGCCGAACCACCGCCTTTAGCAATGCACAGGAATTTGTATTCATCGCCGTCGACAGTATACAAATCTATTTGTGCTGGCAGGTTGGTACCGGTGTTCACCTCTTTATACATATCCAGCGCGGCGTTTTGTGAATAGCGCAGGTTATCTTCGATGTAGGTGTCATACACACCGCGCGCCAGCGCCGCTTCATCACCGCCGCCGGTCCAGACGTGCTGGCCTTTTTTACCCACAATAATCGCGGTGCCAGTGTCCTGGCAGGTCGGCAAAATACCTTTTGCCGCAATGTCAGAGTTACGCAGGAATTGCAGTGCCACATATTTGTCGTTTTCGCTGGCCTCAGGGTCACGCAGAATATCGGCTACCTGCTGTTGATGCGCAGGACGCAGCATAAACGATGCGTCATGGAACGCCTGACGAGCCAGCAAAGTTAATGCTTGCGGCGCAACTTTGACAATCTCCTGCCCTTCAAATTCGGCAACGGAGACATGGTCGCTGGTCAGCAGATAGTATTCGGTATCATCCTTTTTGAGGGGAAAAGGATGTTGATAATGAAAGGGTTTGTTTGACATTGTGCTCTCACTTACTGCTCGGTCTGGTTATTCTCTGGGCAGATGTTCCATTGCCCTGCTTCCCTGCCGCAGGTCGGGTTGCAGAAGGAAGGGCTTTCCGCAACCGGAATTACTCAGGGTATTAAAAGCGAGTCACCATATCCTACACAATTTTTTAACAAAAACTGAGACAAGGACGACTTTTTACATGTGCAGGTTACTTCCCCACGGGTTTCTTGCTTTAATAGCCGTAGAAAATTCCACATTGAAACAGGGCTTGAGCATGCAAAAACTCATCAACTCAGTGCAGAACTATGCCTGGGGAAGTAAAACTGCGTTAACGGAACTTTATGGGATTGCCAATCCCACTCAGCAGCCGATGGCTGAGCTGTGGATGGGCGCGCATCCGAAAAGCAGTTCGCAGGTTATGGGCGCTAACGGCCAGACGATCGCGTTGCGCGACGTCATCGAGAATGACAAATCCGCACTGTTAGGCGATGCCGTTGCGAAACGCTTTGGTGAACTGCCTTTCCTGTTTAAAGTACTCTGCGCCGCGCAACCTCTTTCGATTCAGGTCCATCCTAACAAACACAACTCTGAAATCGGTTTTGCTAAAGAAAACGCGGCGGGGATCCCGATGGATGCCGCCGAGCGTAACTACAAAGACCCTAACCACAAGCCGGAACTGGTTTTTGCTTTAACCCCTTTCCTGGCGATGAATGCATTTCGCGAGTTCTCAGACATTGTTGCATTGTTACAACCGGTTTCCGCAGCGCATCCGGCTATTGCACATTTCCTGCAGGAACCGAATGCCGAACGTCTGAGCTATCTTTTCGCCAGTTTGCTGAATATGCAGGATGAGGAGAAATCCCATGCGCTGGCGATCCTGAAATCCGCGCTGAACAGCCAACAGGGTGAACCCTGGCAAACCATTCGCCAGATCGCTGACTTCTACCCGAACGACAGCGGGCTCTTCTCCCCACTGTTACTGAATGTGGTGAAACTTAATCCTGGCGAAGCGATGTTCTTATTTGCTGAAACTCCACACGCCTACCTGCAAGGTGTGGCGCTTGAGGTAATGGCCAACTCAGACAACGTGCTGCGCGCCGGACTGACGCCAAAATATATTGATATTCCCGAGCTGGTCGCCAACGTTAAGTTCGTCGCCAAGCCTGCGAACCAATTGCTGACGACACCGATAAAAACTAATAGCGAGCTGGACTTCCCCATTCCGGTAGACGATTTCGCATTTTCTCTGCATGAACTGACCGCCGATGGCGCAGATATCAACCAGCAAAGTGCGGCCATTTTGTTCTGCATTGAGGGTGAAGCCGTGCTGAGCAAAGGCGAGCAGCGTCTGGTGTTGCAGCCGGGTGAGTCGGCCTTTATTAGTGCGGATGAATCACCGATAAACGTCAGCGGCACGGGTCGTTTAGCTCGGGTTTATAACAAGCTGTAGCAAGATACTGATATTTTTAACATCTCTTGCTAAGCTGTAGTAAGTTAGAGACATGTCACTCCTCCAGGCGTCTTCAAGCGTCTGGTTTTATTATATGGATATCAAAATGAAAAAATCGCTGGTAGCTGCGGGTGTGGTGGTTGCACTGGGTATCGTCTGGACGGGCGGCGCCTGGTACACAGGAAAAAAACTCGAAACGCATCTCGCCGAGATGGTGACGCAGGCAAACGATCAGTTAAAACGCTACTCTCCCGAGGCTGGCATTGAACTGAGTTATCAGAACTACCAGCGCGGCGTGTTCAATAGCCAACTGCAGTTGGTGGTAAAACCTATTGCCGGACAGGCAGATTCCTGGCTGAAACCGGGGCAAAGTATTGTCCTGAATGAAACGGTGGATCACGGTCCTTTCCCGCTGGCCCAACTGAAGTCACTGAATCTGGTTCCAGCGATGGCCTCCGTGAAAACGACGCTGGTGAATAACGACGTTACCAAACCACTGTTTGATATTGCCAAAGGCGAGACGCCATTCGTCATTAATTCGCGCATTGGCTACAGCGGGGATACCCGTTCCGATCTCACTCTCAAACCACTGAACTACGAGAAAGGCGATGAAAAAGTCGCCTTTAGCGGCGGTGAGTTCCAGTTTACCGCTGACAAAGACGGTAATGCTGTGTCGTTAACTGGCGATGCGCAGAGTGGTCTGGTTAATGCGGTTAATGAGTATGATCAGAAAGTACAAATTACGTTCAATAACCTGAAAACTGAAGGTTCCAGCAGTATCGCCAGCTTTGGTGAACGCATTGGCGACCAGAAACTGTCACTCGAAAAACTGTCGATTTCAGTCGAAGGCAAAGAGTTAGCGGTTCTGGAAGGCATGGGCATCGATGGTAAATCCGATCTGATCAACGATGGCAAAACCGTCAACAGCCAGTTGGATTACACCCTGAATAGCCTGAAATTGCAGGGTCAGGATATGGGGAGCGGTAAGCTGACGCTGAAAGTTGGCCAGATTGACGGGGAAGCACTGCATCAGTTTAGTCAGCAATACAGCGCCCAAACCAAAGCGCTGATGGCGCAGATTGATGTGGTACAGAACCCTGAGCTCTATCAACAGAAAGTCACTGAAGCCTTCTTTAATGCGCTGCCGATTCTGATGAAAGGCGAACCGGTTATCACCATTGCCCCACTGAGCTGGAAGAATGCAAAGGGTGAAACCGCATTTAACCTGTCCCTGCTGCTAAAAGATCCGACCACAAATACCGTGGAGCCGCAAACGCTGGCTCAGGAAGTGGACCGTTCAGTCAAATCACTGGATGCGAAGCTGACAATCCCTGTCGATATGGCGACCGAGTTCATGACGAAGATTGCCAAACTGGAAGGATATCAGCAGGAAGAAGCGGCGGATCTGGCGAAGCAACAGGTTAATGGCCTGGCGGCAATGGGCCAGATGTTCCGTATTACGACGCTGCAGGACAACGTTATCGGCTCCAGCCTGCAATACGCTAACGGCCAGGTAACGCTGAACGGGCAAAAAATGCCACTGGATGAGTTTGTTGGTATGTTCGGTATGCCTTCTCTGGCAGAACCGGATGTTCCAGCCATCCCTCAACAGTAATCACGTCTCGATGACAGGCCCGATAACGTTGTTTGTCGGGCTTTTTTATTTCGCTGCCACCAGACGAGCGGAAAGCGTCAGATTGCGTGAATGACTTTCATCGTGGCCAATGCGTTGTAACATGCGTTCAGCAAGGGTGTATCCCATTTCACGCGCAGGCGTGCATGCCCAGATAATGGGAATATCGTCCAGCGCGTTTTCTGCCACATCGGCGAATCCGGCCAGCGAAATTTGCTGTTCGAAATAGCGATCTACGCCAATTTCACCACTCTGACGCCCCGCTCTCATCAGGCCAAACCAGGCACCTACGGCAATGATTTCGTTGTAGCATACCACCGCACTGATCGTTGGATTGCGACGTAATAGCGCCGTCACCTCTTCTGCGGCCTGCTTCTGACTGGATGAACATTCCAGCACCCACTCGCTATGAAACGGTAAACCATATTTTAGCAACGTAGCACAATAGCCGCCGACGCGCTCTGCGCGGGTCAATGAAGAACTCTTGCCACCCAGCCAGGCAATTCGTTGGTGTCCGTGGCGGATCAGATGTTCAACCAGTAACTGTGCAGCCTGCATGTTATCGGGCCTGACGGTGTCAACATCGTCCATATAGCTGGCTCGTGATGCAAAAACCACTGGGATCCCTTTGTCAGCAGCCAGCTGTTGCAGTGTGTCACTGCTGCCAGCTACCCCCGCGATCACCACGCCATCTACCCCTTGATTGAGTAACATCGCGAAACGCTGGGCCAGCTGGTCACCATCTTTCCCGCCGTGCAGTAAGAACACCATGCGCCCCTGTGCTTCTAACGCTTCCGTCAGGCCCGCCGTCAATTCGGCGTAAAATGGCGCAGAAAGATCGCGCACAATCAAACCAATAACACCGCTCTGCCCACCGCGCAATGCAGATGCTTGCCGGTTACGTACAAATCCCAGTTGCTCAATAGCAGCATTCACCCGTTCGCCGGTCGCTGATGAAATTCGCCCTTTTCCACTAAGCACCAATGAGACAGTACTGACCGAAACCCCTGCAGCCAGCGCAACATCATGGATGGTTATTTTTTTGGCTATAGCCATAAAAACAGAAAACTCCCTGATAACGTGATGGATAAAACGTTTTATCAATCACTTATATTTATACGCTCTATTATCGTTCGATAATGTGATTTGTACCGCACTAAAATTAGGTAAAACGTTTTATCTTCTCGCCATCATTAGTCAGCCAGCTTTTACAAGGAGTCGTTTGATGACGACGAGAACCACACCAAAAATAACGTTATGGGAATTTTTTCAGCAGTTGGGCAAGACCTTCATGCTGCCCGTCGCACTGCTCTCATTTTGTGGGATCATGTTGGGGATCGGCAGCTCGTTAAGCAGCCATGATGTCCTGACGCTGATCCCGGCGTTGGGGAATCCGCTGCTACAGGCCATCTTTACCTGGATGAGTAAAGTTGGCTCATTTGCGTTTAGCTTCCTGCCAGTGATGTTCTGTATCGCCATTCCTCTTGGTCTGGCGCGCGAGAACAAAGGCGTGGCGGCTTTTGCCGGTTTTGTCGGGTATGCGGTCATGAACCTTG
Source organism: Citrobacter meridianamericanus (assembly GCF_041320245.1). Classification (NCBI taxonomy): domain Bacteria; kingdom Pseudomonadati; phylum Pseudomonadota; class Gammaproteobacteria; order Enterobacterales; family Enterobacteriaceae; genus Citrobacter; species Citrobacter meridianamericanus. The sequence continues at coordinate 2,924,094 of NZ_CP101036.1, forward strand.
CCGTCAACTTCTGGTTAACCGCCAAAGGTATCTTACCCACAACTGACGCGGCGATCCTGAAAGCCAACAACGTGCAAAATATTTTGGGGATCCAGTCGATCGATACCGGGATCCTCGGCGCAGTAATTGCCGGGATCATTGTCTGGATGCTGCATGAACGCTTCCACAATATTCGCCTGCCGGATGCGCTGGCATTCTTCGGCGGAACCCGCTTTGTGCCTATCATTTCCTCGGTGGTGATGGGACTGGTCGGGTTGGTTATTCCCCTGATTTGGCCGGTTTTCGCCATGGGTATTACCGGGCTCGGCCACATCATCAACAGCGCAGGCGAATTTGGTCCGATGCTGTTTGGTACCGGTGAACGTCTGCTGCTACCTTTTGGCCTGCATCATATTCTGGTGGCATTAATTCGCTTCACGGAGGCCGGTGGTACTCAGGAAGTCTGCGGTCATAGTGTGAGCGGCGCACTGACTATTTTCCAGGCTCAATTGAGCTGCCCGACAACGCAAGGTTTCTCTGAAAGCGCAACTCGCTTCCTGTCCCAGGGTAAAATGCCGGCGTTCCTCGGTGGTTTACCGGGTGCGGCATTAGCGATGTACCACTGCGCGCGTCCTGAAAATCGTCATAAAATTAAAGGGTTATTAATTTCTGGTCTGATTGCCTGCGTTATTGGTGGCACTACCGACCCCCTCGAGTTCTTATTCCTGTTCGTCGCCCCAGTTCTGTATGTGATCCACGCCCTGTTGACCGGGCTTGGCTTCACCGTAATGGCGGTACTTGGCGTCACCATCGGTAATACTGACGGTAACCTGATTGACTTCGTGGTGTTTGGCATTCTGCACGGGCTGTCCACCAAGTGGTATCTGGTCCCTGTTGTAGCGGCGATCTGGTTTGCGGTGTACTACGTGATCTTCCGCTTCGCCATCACACGCTTCAATTTGAAGACGCCGGGTCGTGAAGTAGAACTTGCCAACAACATCGAGAAAGTCATGGCTGGAGCGCCTGGTAAATCGGGTTACAACGTTCCTGCTATTCTGGCAGCGCTGGGCGGTGCGGAAAACATTGTCAGCCTGGATAACTGTATTACCCGTCTGCGTTTGTCAGTAAAAGATATGTCGCTTGTTAACGTACAGGCTCTGAAGGACAATCGTGCCATTGGCGTAGTACAGCTCAATCAGCATAACCTTCAGGTCGTTATTGGTCCGCAGGTCCAGTCAGTAAAAGACGAGATCGCGGTTCTGATGAACACCGTACAGGCTTAAGGACAACACTATGTATGATTTTTCAAAGGTAGTGGACAGGCACGGTACCTGGTGTACTCAGTGGGATTACGTTGCCGACCGTTTTGGTTCAGCCGACCTGCTGCCGTTCACCATCTCCGATATGGATTTTGCCACCGCGCCTTGTATTCTGGAGGTGCTGACTCAGCGCCTGTCACATGGCGTGCTCGGCTACAGTCGCTGGAAAAATGATGAGTTTCTGGCAGCGATTAGCCACTGGTTTCATACGCGTCATAATACGCAAATCGATCCTCAGTCGCTGGTGTATGGCCCCTCGGTCATCTATATGGTCTCGGAGCTGATCCGCCAGTGGTCTTGCGTGGGCGATGCGGTGGTTATTCATACCCCGGCGTATGACGCGTTTTACAAAGCAATTGAAGGTAATCAGCGCCAGGTAAGCGCAGTTGAGCTGGAAAAGCGCACTGACGGCTGGTATTGCGACATGGTTGCCCTGGAGAAAGCGCTTTCTCGACCAGAAAGTAAAATTCTTCTGCTTTGCAGCCCACAAAATCCGACGGGCAAAGTGTGGACTCGCAATGAACTGGAAACCATGGCGGAACTGTGCGAACGCCACGGCGTTAAGGTTATTTCCGATGAGATCCATATGGATATGGTATGGGGAGAACAACCGCACATTCCGTGGAGTAACGTCGCGCGCGAAAACTGGGCTCTGCTCACCTCCGGCTCAAAGAGTTTTAATATTCCGGCATTAACCGGGGCTTATGGAATCATTGAGGATGCGCAAAGCCGCAATGATTACCTCAGCGCGTTGAAGGGTCGTGATGGTCTTTCCTCGCCTGCGGTGCTGGCGCTTAGCGCGCATATTGCCGCTTATCAACAAGGCGCAAGCTGGCTTGATTCGCTGCGCGACTATCTTGCCAGTAATCTGCATTACGTAGCCCAAGAGCTAAATGCGGCCTTCCCCGAACTTAACTGGCAGGTTCCGCAATCCACTTATCTGGCATGGATTGACCTGCGCCCGCTGAATATTGATGACCATGCCTTGCAGGATGCTCTCATCAACCAGCAGAGAGTCGCCATCATGCCGGGATATACCTACGGAGAAGAAGGTCGAGGTTTTGTGCGTCTCAACGCCGGATGTCCACGATCCAAGCTTGAAAAAGGCGTTCAGGGATTGATTAACGCCATCCATTCGGTACGCTAACTCAGTTTGCGCAATGAAATTATTCATTGCGCAACATAGATTTTTATCCCGATTTTTTCATATAATACGACGCACTTTACCTAAATACACGAGTGCGACCATGATTGATACTTCCCTCCCACTAACCGACGTCCATCGCCATCTTGATGGTAACATCCGTGCACAAACGATCCTCGATCTGGGTCGTCAGTTCAATTTGACGCTTCCGGCGCAAACACTTGAAACACTGATCCCTCATGTACAAATCACATCTACTGAGCCGGATTTAGTGAGCTTTTTATCCAAGCTCGACTGGGGCGTGAAGGTACTGGCCTCGCTGGATGCCTGTCGCCGTGTGGCATTTGAGAATATTGAGGATGCCGCACGTAACGGCCTGCACTATGTAGAATTACGTTTTTCCCCAGGCTATATGGCGATGGCGCATCAACTTCCCGTTGCTGGCGTAGTTGAAGCCGTCATTGCCGGCGTTCGCGAAGGCTGCAAGACCTTTGGCGTCGAGGCACGCTTAATTGGCATTATGAGTCGTACCTTCGGTGAAGCCGCCTGCCTACAGGAGCTGGATGCGCTGTTAGCACACCGGGACCAGATTACCGCCCTGGATCTGGCCGGCGACGAGCTGGGCTTCCCGGGTAGTCTGTTCCTGTCGCATTTCAACCAGGCGCGTGACGCGGGATGGCGTATTACCGTGCATGCAGGTGAAGCCGCGGGACCAGAAAGCATCTGGCAGGCCATTAAAGAGCTGGGCGCTGAGCGTATTGGTCACGGCGTTAAAGCCGTTGAAGATCGTGCGTTGATGGATTATCTCGCTGAGCACCGGATCGGCATCGAATCCTGCCTGACATCGAACATTCAGACCAGCACCGTCGCCTCGCTGGCGACCCATCCGCTGAAGACATTCCTCGAGCACGGCGTGGTAGCCAGTTTAAATACGGACGATCCGGCGGTGCAAGGGGTGGATATTATTCATGAGTACACCATTGCCGCACCCGCTGCGGGGTTAACGCGCGAACAGATCCGCCAGGCGCAAATCAACGGACTGGAAATGGCATTTCTGAGTAACGAAGAGAAACGTGCGCTGCGTGAGAAAGTTGCCGCAGCGTAACGGCAGTATCGCAGGTCGCTAATGCTTATCCGGCCTACGTTGGTTTTTGTAAGCCGGATAACTGTGCCCGGGCATAGTTATCCGGCATTAGCGTAATCAGGCAAGGCACAATGTCGAACGATGCTTAGCTGATTCAATACCAAGCTCAATCAGTTCCATGATTTGGATCGCTTGTCTCGCCGGTACCGGGTTTTCACCGTGACCATTTAACGCATCACGAATGCCAGCATAATACGCAGGATAGTTGCCCGGTACGGTAAGCCAGGTCTCTTCAACCTGCTCTTCACCTTCAATTCGCGTCAATACGCCATCGCGCATGTCATAACCCCAATCCTCCTGAGGCAGTCGCTCGCCATTTTTCAGGCGCTCTTCCTGTGGGTCAAGACCATACTTCACATAGCTACCGCGCGAACCGTGTACAATATAACGGGCCGATTCTGCGGCTGCGAGCATGGTACCGTGCAGAATCACACGACGCTGCGGATACGTCAGAATGGCATGGAAGTAGTCCGTTGCTTGCGCCCCCGGGCGAAGTTGAGCCAGATCAACCGTCAAGCTGACGGGTAAACCAAACAGGTTAATCGCCTGATCCAAAAGGTGCGGTGCTAGATCATACCAGATACCGCTTCCCGGGCCGCCCTGTTCACGCCAACGGTCACGAACCTGCGGACGGAAACGATCGAAATGAGATTCGAAATACGCGACTTCCCCCAGCACACCATCCGCCAGCAGAGCTTTGAGCGTCAGAAAATCACTGTCCCAGCGCCGATTATGGAAAACAGACAGCACACGCCCGAGGCTACGCGCTAACGCATCCAGTTCGCGAGCTTGTGACAGTGTCACAGTGAAAGGCTTATCAACAACCACATGTTTGCCCGCTTCCAGCGCAGACTTTGCTAACGGGAAGTGCGTATCATTAGGCGTGGGGATCACAATCAGGTCGATATTCGGATCGTTAAAAAGATGCTTAGGCTCAGCAACAACCGCGACCTGCGGCCAGTCTGCCTTCACTTTTGCTTCATCACTACTGGAAACTGCAACCAATTCCAGGCCCGGTGTGCCCACGATCAGCGGGGCATGGAAAGTTTTGCTGGCGTAACCATAGCCAATTAGCCCAACGCGGATGTTGTCGCTCATGTTATTGCCTCTCAATTCAGGACTGACCTATTTCACACCATACCCTGCAACGTCTCAATAGTTTAATAACCTTTACGCTACAAAGGTTGTTTCTTAACTTAAGTCAAACATATGCCACTTATGCTTAACTTGCCGCGAAAAAGAGGGAGAAATCGTTCCCAATTATCTTGCTGTATTATTGAGAGATTAGTAACATTTGCAGCCTGTGTTTATGGATAAATCAAAGCAAATGTCATCAGTAATGAATCGTCTTATTGAATTAACTGGTTGGATTGTTCTCACCGTCTCCGTGATCCTGCTGGGTATTGCCAATCATATTGACAATTACCAGCCGCCGGAGCCCGTTGCTACCGTGCAGAAGAAATAAGCATCTGCAGCACTTTTGCGCCCGGCAATTAACATGTGTTAGTTGCGTCATATGGCTACAAAAGATCGAATTCTGTCAAAAAAAGCGAATTATGCCGCATCCTTCTCCGCAGCATATTGCCTGTGGTAGCGAAGCGCGTTACCCTTGCTGCAGGTGTGCATAACGCCTACTTTTCCACAGGTATGAACTCTCTTCTTACATTTGCGCGTAAATCCGCTTTTACCTGTGCACGTTGTTTATTTTTTATATTATCTACTCCGTTGGTATTATTTTATTAATATGGATCTTCATTTATGACTGTTCAGGATTACTTATTAAAATTCCGCAAAATCAGTTCACTCGAAAGCCTGGAAAAACTGTTCGACCATCTTAACTACACGCTCACCGACGACGGCGACATTATCAATATGTACCGTGCGGCAGACCACCGCCGTGCAGAGCTAACTTCGGGAGGCCGCCTGTTTGATGTTGGTCAGATCCCTAAATCAGTCTGGCATTACGTGCAATAAATAAGAAAGTAGCGCTTAACGTTAAAAGCTTTATAATAATTGCCCCAAAATAAAAGGCATGCTTGATCGCGCGCGTAACCTGGAGAAGAGATGACTACCACACCGGCACAACGTATCGGAGGCTGGCTACTTGGGCCACTGGCCTGGCTGTTAGTCGCATTGCTGAGCGCTTCGCTGGCGTTACTACTTTACGTCACTGCGCTGGCTACACCGCAAACCTTCCAAACCCTGGGTGAACAAAGTACGGCCAATTTGTTGCTATGGGGCGTCTCCTTTATTACCGCAATCGCCATGTGGTATTACACACTGTGGCTGACGATTGCATTTTTCAAGCGCAGAGCCTGTGTGCCCAAGCACTATATTCTGTGGTTGTTGATTTCCGTGCTACTGGCGATTAAAGCGTTTGCTTTTTCACCGGTCCCGGACGCCTTTGCCGTGCGCCAACTGTTGTTCCCATTGTTAGCGGCAGCACTGTTGGTACCCTACTTTAAACGCTCGCAGCGCGTAAAAACAACGTTTGTGAACCCGTAATAACCCTACAGTTAACCTGTTGTCGCCTGTTCTGGATTGTCAGATAATAGGCGGCTTTTTTATTTCAGGCCGAAAAATGACTGATTACCTGCTGCTGTTTGTCGGAACTGTACTGGTCAATAACTTTGTACTGGTTAAGTTTCTGGGCCTTTGTCCATTCATGGGCGTTTCCAAAAAACTGGAAACCGCAATGGGTATGGGCCTTGCCACGACGTTTGTCATGACGCTGGCATCCATCTGCGCATGGCTGATTGATACCTGGATTCTAATCCCGCTCAATCTCATCTATCTGCGCACGTTGGCATTTATTCTGGTTATCGCTGTCGTTGTGCAGTTTACTGAGATGGTTGTACGCAAAACCAGCCCTGCACTTTACCGTCTGCTGGGGATCTTCCTGCCGCTGATCACCACAAACTGCGCGGTGTTGGGTGTGGCGCTTCTGAATATCAACCTCGGCCATAACTTTTTACAGTCGGCACTGTACGGTTTTTCCGCCGCTGTCGGCTTCTCGCTGGTGATGGTACTGTTCGCTGCTATTCGCGAACGCCTTGCTGTGGCAGATGTCCCGGCTCCGTTTCGCGGTAACGCAATTGCTCTAATTACCGCCGGTCTAATGTCATTGGCCTTTATGGGCTTTAGTGGTTTGGTGAAGTTGTAATGAATGCTATCTGGATTGCCGTTGCCGCAGTGAGTCTACTGGGTCTGGCGTTCGGCGCTATTTTGGGTTACGCCTCACGACGCTTTGCCGTCGAGGATGATCCGGTGGTGGAGAAAATTGATGAAATTCTACCACAAAGCCAATGTGGACAATGCGGTTATCCGGGCTGCCATCCTTATGCAGAAGCGATCGGCTCTCAGGGTGAAAAAATTAACCGTTGCGCACCCGGTGGTGAAGCTGTGATGTTAAAAATTGCCGCCCTGCTGAACGTCGACCCGCAGCCGATTGATGGTGATGAACATGATGTTACGCCCGTACGTATGCTGGCGGTCATTGATGAAAATAACTGTATCGGTTGCACAAAGTGCATTCAGGCCTGCCCCGTCGATGCGATCGTGGGCGCGACGCGCGCCATGCACACGGTGATGAGCGATCTCTGCACCGGCTGCAACCTGTGCGTTGATCCGTGCCCGACGCAGTGCATCGAGTTACGTCCGGTAGCCGAGACACCAGACAGCTGGAAATGGGATTTAAACACCATTCCTGTGCGCATCATTCCCGTGGAACAACATGTTTAAGTTATTCTCTGCATTCAGAAAAAATAAAATCTGGGACTTTGATGGCGGCATTCATCCACCAGAAATGAAGACTCAGTCAAACGGTACGCCGCTGCGGCAGGTTCCGCTGGCGCCACGTTTTGTTATTCCGCTGAAACAACATATTGGCGCGGAGGGTGAACTGTGCATCAGCGTGGGCGACACTGTGTTGCGAGGTCAGGCGCTAACCATAGGGCGTGGCAAAATGCTTCCGGTACATGCGCCAACGTCAGGCACCGTGGTGGCCATTGCCCCGCACTCTACCGCGCATCCATCGGCGTTAGCTGAGCTGAGCGTTATCATTGACGCTGATGGCGAAGACCGCTGGATTGAGCGCGACGGCTGGGCCGATTACCGCTCCCGCAGCCGAGAAGAACTGATCGCGCGTATTCATCAGTTTGGCGTCGCCGGACTGGGCGGCGCAGGTTTTCCCACCGGTGTAAAACTGCAGGGCGGCGGTGATAAAATTGAAACACTGATCATCAACGCCGCTGAATGCGAGCCGTATATTACAGCTGATGACCGCCTGATGCAGGACTGCGCGGCGCAGGTCGTCGAAGGTATCCGCATCCTGGCCCACATTCTTCAGCCACGTGAAATTCTGTTGGGCATCGAAGATAACAAACCGCAGGCAATTTCCATGCTGCGCGCGGTGTTGGCTGATTCACACGATATCAGCTTGCGCGTGATCCCTACTAAGTATCCGTCCGGCGGGGCCAAACAGTTAACGCAAATTCTGACTGGCAAGCAGGTTCCCCATGGTGGACGCTCATCCGATATTGGCGTGCTGATGCAAAACGTCGGAACCGCCTATGCGATCAAACGTGCGGTAATTGACGGAGAACCGATCACCGAGCGTGTCGTGACGCTTACCGGGGAGGCCGTCAGTCGTCCAGGCAACGTCTGGGCGCGTTTAGGTACGCCAGTTCGTCATCTGCTCAACGACGCGGGCTTTTGTCCTTCCGCCGACCAGATGGTGATTATGGGTGGACCGCTGATGGGCTTTACGCTGCCATGGCTGGATGTACCGGTGGTCAAGATAACCAACTGTCTTCTGGCACCTTCTGCTAGTGAAATGGGTGAAACGCCAGAAGAGAAAGGCTGTATTCGCTGTAGCGCTTGCGCCGATGCCTGCCCGGCCGATCTCCTGCCACAGCAGCTTTATTGGTTCAGTAAAGGGCAACAGCACGACAAAGCCACGGCCCACAATATCGCCGACTGCATTGAATGCGGTGCCTGCGCCTGGGTATGCCCAAGCAACATTCCATTGGTGCAGTATTTCCGTCAGGAAAAAGCCGAGATTTACGCCATTAGTCAGGAAGAAAAACGTGCAGCTGAAGCAAAAGCGCGATTTGAAGCCCGACAGGCACGCCTTGAACGTGAAAAAGCTGCCCGTCTTGAACGTCACAAAAACGCAGCCGTTCAGCCTGCAGCGAAAGATCATGATGCCATCGCCGCCGCGCTGGCTCGCGTAAAAGAAAAGCAGGCTCAGGTGCTGCAACCCGTGGTGATTCAACCAGGCGAAAAACCTGACAATAGCGCCGTGATAGCCGCACGCGAGGCGCGTAAGGCGCAGGCTCGCGTGGCCCGAACGGAAAATCAGGCCCAGGTTGAAGAGAACAGCACAGGTAGTGACCCACGTAAAGCCGCCGTGGAAGCGGCAATCGCACGCGCCAAAGCCCGCAAGCTTGAGCAGCAGACAACAACGGAAACAGCCGAGCCGGTTGATCCCCGCAAAGCCGCCGTGGAAGCGGCAATCGCTCGTGCCAAAGCCCGCAAGCTTGAGCAGCAGACAGCACCGGAAACAGCCGAACCGGTTGATCCCCGCAAAGCCGCCGTGGAAGCGGCAATCGCTCGTGCCAAAGCACGCAAGCTTGAGCAGCAGACAGCAACGGCAACAACCGAGTCGGTTGATCCACGTAAAGCCGCCGTCGCGGCCGCTATCGCACGCGCTCAGGCAAAGAAAGCCGCGCAGCAGCAGGTTGTTAACGAGGAATAAATGGTATTCAGAATAGCAAGCTCCCCTTATACCCATAACCAGCGCCAGACATCACGAATCATGATGTTGGTGTTACTTGCGGCGTTGCCAGGGATCGCCGCGCAGCTGTGGTTCTTTGGCTGGGGTACGTTGTTCCAGATAGTTCTGGCCGCCATCAGCGCTATCGCCGCCGAAGCGGGCGTGCTTAGACTGAGGAAACAACCCATCGTGCCAATTTTAAAAGACAACTCCGCGTTACTCACCGGGTTGTTGCTGGCCGTGAGTATTCCTCCGCTCTCCCCCTGGTGGATGGTGGTATTAGGCACGGTATTCGCGGTTATTATTGCTAAACAGTTGTATGGCGGTCTCGGTCAGAACCCGTTTAACCCTGCCATGATTGGTTACGTCGTGCTGCTAATCTCATTTCCGGTACAGATGACCAGCTGGCTGCCGCCGCACGAAATTGCGGCTACCGTGCCAGGGTTCTTTGACGCACTGAACGTTATCCTTAGCGGCCACACCGTCAGCGGCGGGGATATGAATACGCTGCGAATGGGCATTGATGGTATCAGCCAGGCAACGCCTCTTGACACCTTTAAGACGTCATTGCATGCAGGGCGTACTGTTGAACAGGTGATGCAATACCCGATCTATAGCGGTGTGCTGGCAGGTGCAGGCTGGCAGTGGGTTAATCTTGCCTGGCTGGCAGGCGGGATCGTTCTGTTATGGCAGAAGGCGATTCGCTGGCATATCCCGGTTAGCTTTCTTCTGTCTCTCGCCGTTTGCGCCACCCTGGGATGGTGGATCTCACCGGAGTCACTCGCATCACCTCAGTTACACCTGCTTTCAGGCGCGACCATGCTGGGTGCATTCTTTATTCTTACCGACCCCGTTACGGCCTCGACAACTAACCGTGGCCGCCTGATTTTTGGCGCACTTGCAGGTCTGTTAGTGTGGTTGATTCGCAGTTTTGGCGGTTATCCTGACGGTGTGGCCTTTGCCGTATTACTGGCAAATATCACGGTTCCCTTGATTGATTATTACACCCGCCCTCGCGTGTACGGACATCGCTAAGGAATTCCAATGCTGAAAACGATTCGTAAACACGGTATTACGCTGGCGCTGTTTGCTGCGGGCTCAACGGGATTAACCGCGGCAATCAATCAATTAACCAAGTCCACCATTGATGAACAGGCCGCACTGCAGCAAAAAGCACTGTTCGATCAGGTTCTGCCAGGCGAGCGCTACAATAATAACTTGTCTGAGAGCTGTTATCTGGTTAATGCGCAGGCGTTAGGTAAAGGTACTCACCGTGTGTATATTGCGCGCCAGGACGACCATCCCGTGGCAGCAATTCTTGAAGCTACGGCGCCAGATGGTTATTCCGGGGCTATTCAACTGCTGGTCGGTGTCGATTTTACGGGTACTGTGTTGGGTACGCGGGTAACCGAGCATCATGAAACGCCGGGACTGGGCGACAAAATCGAACTGCGGCTTTCTGACTGGATCACCCACTTTAGTGGCAAAACAATCGCTGCGGGTAACGACGCCCACTGGGCGGTAAAAAAAGACGGCGGTGACTTTGACCAGTTTACTGGCGCAACCATTACGCCGCGGGCGGTAGTGAATGCAGTAAAACGCGCCGGTTTGTATGCGCAAACGCTACCCGCACAGCTTCCTCAACTTAGCGCCTGTGGAGAATAAACCATGAGCGAAATTAAAGACGTTATTGTCCAGGGGTTATGGAAAAATAACTCCGCGCTTGTGCAGTTACTCGGGATGTGTCCGTTGTTGGCTGTTACCTCTACCGCCACTAACGCGCTGGGGCTGGGGCTCGCGACGACGCTCGTCCTGACGCTGACCAATCTGACGATTTCGGCCCTTCGTCGCTGGACACCGCCTGAAATCCGTATTCCAATTTATGTCATGATCATCGCCTCTGTGGTGAGTGCAGTGCAGATGCTGATTAATGCCTACGCCTTTGGCCTGTATCAGTCTCTGGGCATCTTTATCCCGCTGATTGTGACCAACTGTATTGTTGTTGGTCGTGCTGAAGCCTTCGCCGCCAAAAAAGGCCCTGCATTATCCGCGCTCGATGGTTTCTCCATCGGTATGGGGGCTACCGGCGCCATGTTTGTTCTGGGCTCACTGCGTGAAATAATTGGTAACGGTACACTATTTGATGGCGCCGACGGTTTGTTGGGTAGCTGGGCTAAAGTATTGCGCGTTGAGATCTTCCATACTGATACGCCGTTTCTGCTGGCCATGCTGCCACCAGGCGCGTTTATTGGTCTGGGCTTGATGCTGGCAGTTAAGTATCTTATTGATGAGAAAATGAAGAAACGTCGTGCCGAGGCGGCTGTCGTGGACAGTCCGGCTGGTGAAACAGGGAATGTGTCATGAACAAAGCTAAACGGCTGGAAATTCTCACTCGCCTGCGTGATAACAATCCGCATCCAACAACCGAGCTTAATTTTACATCACCTTTCGAACTGCTGATTTCGGTCTTGCTTTCCGCTCAGGCCACCGATGTCAGCGTCAATAAAGCAACGGCCAAGCTTTACCCCGTCGCTAATACGCCCGCCGCGATGCTGGAGCTAGGCGTCGAAGGCGTTAAGTCCTACATTAAAACAATCGGTTTGTTTAACAGCAAAGCGGAGAACGTGATTAAAACCTGCCGCATTTTACTGGAACAACACAATGGCGAGGTTCCGGAAGACAGAGCCGCATTAGAAGCCCTGCCTGGCGTTGGGCGCAAGACGGCGAATGTGGTGTTAAATACTGCCTTTGGCTGGCCGACTATTGCTGTAGATACCCATATTTTCCGGGTATGTAACCGGACACAATTTGCCCCTGGTAAAAACGTCGAACAGGTAGAAGAGAAGCTACTGAAAGTCGTACCCAGTGAATTTAAAGTCGATTGCCATCACTGGTTAATTCTTCATGGCCGCTACACCTGTATAGCCAGGAAGCCTCGTTGTGGTTCCTGCATCATCGAAGATCTCTGTGAATTCAAAGAGAAAGTTGATATCTGATGCTGCCGGGGCATCCTCTTTGCCCCTCGCATACATAACGATTAGTTATGCACTCCCTCGCAATAGTTTTCCCGACAATGATGCCATTCAATTACCCATCTCTAATGTAATATTCTTGTGAATTAGCGCCTGAGCAGGTTAATCGTTTTTTTAGTACTAGAAATTTCTATCTATACGTGATCAGGATCACGCAGCTAACACAATGTTAAAAAATATTTATTTTTTAGTTAAAGTGACAATCAGATGACCTAAGTGAACAGTTTATAAACAAAACATTACACTAGCTATTTTTCAGATATTGGCCTATATCACTGGATTCAACCGCAAATAGCAGAACATATCGCCACATTGCGGTTTTCACCGTAATTAAACAGTGTAAAAATCTGCCATTTTCTAAATGAAGAAATTTAACGCTAGATAACATTTCAGCGCCCCGACGATTTCACCAGTCATGATATATGTAACAGATTATTACAAACCACTTGTCTGAAGGGTCAAGATAGTGAACATTACTTGCCGTTTCCCCTCCCACTATAACAATCGGACGGATGAACTTGACTCATCACGTACCTGAACACCCCCGTTGATATGGGATGTAAAAAAAGAGGTAAAAGTGTCTACTGCAAACAATAAACCAACAGAAGGCGTGAGTTTAAACGCCTTCAAACAACCAAAAGCGTTCTATCTCATTTTCTCAATTGAGCTGTGGGAACGTTTTGGTTATTACGGCCTGCAAGGAATTATGGCCGTCTACCTGGTTAAACAACTGGGCATGTCAGAAGCGGATTCCATCACCCTTTTCTCCTCCTTTAGCGCCCTGGTATATGGCCTGGTTGCGATTGGCGGTTGGTTAGGTGATAAAGTTCTGGGTACAAAACGCGTCATTATGCTGGGTGCCGTTGTGCTGGCGATTGGTTATGCGCTGGTAGCATGGTCCGGTCACGATGCGGGTATCGTTTATATGGGTATGGCGGCCATCGCAGTCGGTAACGGTCTGTTTAAAGCAAACCCATCATCCCTGCTCTCTACCTGCTATGCCAAAGATGACCCGCGTCTTGATGGTGCATTTACCATGTACTATATGTCCGTCAACATCGGTTCATTCTTCTCTATGCTGGCAACGCCGTGGCTGGCTGCGCGTTACGGCTGGAGCACCGCGTTCGCACTGAGCGTCGTGGGTATGCTGATTACCGTGGTTAACTTCGCATTCTGCCAGCGCTGGGTTAAACAGTACGGTTCTAAGCCTGACTTTGAGCCAATCAACTTCCGTAACCTGCTGCTGACCATCGTTGGCGTTGTGGTGCTGATCGCGATTGCAACCTGGCTGCTGCATAACCAGCAGATCGCACGTATGGTTCTGGGTGTGATTGCCATTGGTATCGTGTTTATCTTCGGTAAAGAAGCCTTCACCATGAAAGGTGCTGCCCGTCGTAAAATGATCGTTGCCTTCATTCTGATGCTGGAAGCGATTATCTTCTTCGTGCTGTACAGCCAGATGCCGACCTCGCTGAACTTCTTCGCGATTCGTAACGTTGAGCACTCTATTCTTGGTATTGCTTTTGAACCTGAACAATACCAGGCATTGAACCCGTTCTGGATTATCATTGGTAGCCCAATCCTCGCCGCTATCTATAACAAGATGGGCGATACGCTGCCGATGCCAACCAAGTTTGCGATTGGTATGGTGCTGTGTTCCGGTGCGTTCCTGATCCTGCCGCTGGGTGCGAAATTCGCTACCGACGCGGGCATCGTTTCCGTTAACTGGTTGATCATCTGCTACGGCCTGCAAAGTATCGGTGAGCTGATGATCTCCGGTCTGGGTCTGGCAATGGTGGCACAGCTGGTTCCGCAACGCCTGATGGGCTTCATCATGGGGAGCTGGTTCCTGACCACTGCCGGTGCCAATATCATCGGTGGTTACGTGGCTAACATGATGGCGGTCCCAGAGAATGTGACTGACCCGCTGATGTCTCTGGAAGTCTACGGTCGCGTGTTCCTGCAGATTGGTGTTGCAACGGCGGTTATCGCTGTTCTGATGCTGCTGACGGCACCGAAACTGAATCGTATGACTCAGGACGACGAAGCCGATGAGAAAGCCGCTAAGGCCGCAACAGCGTAATTCTCAGGGAAACTTTCTTTCCGGCCGCTAACTGATGTTAGCGGCTTTTTTTTTGCCTGAGGTAGCACTACCATACGGTATACCTCAGCCAAAAGGAGTTACCGATGAAACTGTTCTACAAACCGGGCGCTTGTTCTCTCGCTTCCCACATCACGCTTCGTGAGAGCGGTAAAGATTTCACGCTGGATGGTGTTGATCTGATGAAGAAACGTCTGGAAAACGGCGATGATTTTTTCGCGGTAAACCCAAAAGGTCAAGTCCCCGCGCTGCTGCTGGATGACGGAACGCTACTGACCGAAGGCGTCGCCATCATGCAATACCTGGCAGACAGCGTGCCAGACCGTCAGCTCCTGGCCCCTACAAGCAGCCTCTCCCGTTACAAAACCATCGAATGGCTTAACTACATTGCGACAGAGCTGCATAAAGGCTTTACACCACTTTTCCGTCCCGATACGCCGGAGGACTTCAAGCCAACCGTTCGCGCGCTGCTGGAGAAAAAAATGCAGTATGTGAATGACTCGCTGAAAGATAACCCATGGATCTGTGGCTCGCGCTTCAGCATTGCGGACGCTTATCTGTTCACCGTGCTGCGCTGGGCCTATGCGGTGAAGCTGAATATGGCCGGTTTAAGCAATATAGACGCGTATATGGCGCGGATGGCTGAACGCCCGGCGGTTGCAGCGGCGTTGAAAGCTGAAGGGTTAAATTAACTGCTGTTGCCGGGTAGCGCTGGCGCTTACCCGGCCTATAGTCAAACCAATGCCCGATAAGCGAGAGCGCCATCGGGCATTGATTACAGCTGCGTCGCGCTGAAGTAATGTTCAGGCCTGGCGATAGAATCCTGCGCGGCCACCACCTGCAACTCATACTCGTGCATCTCTTTGGTGGCGATCATCACTTCATACACCGCCGCTGTCACATGCTCAAGCGCCTGCTGTAAAGACGCCCCCTGCAACAGTTTAACCAGCAACAAGCCACTGGTGACATCACCGACGCCAACGGGCTGACGAGCGCCAAAATCAACTAACGGTCGGCTGATGTGCCACGCCTGGTCGGCTGTGACCAACAACATCTCGAAACGATCTGAGCTAATACCTGCACGAGCCAGATGCTTCACCAGCACAATTGCCGGTCCTTGCGCAATGAGCTCACGTGCGGCTGCCACTGCCTCATTGACGCTGTTAACCGCGTGTTCGCACAAAATTTCGAGTTCAACCAGATTCGGGGCGATAATGTCGCTGGCCGGCAACGAATGGCGCACGTGAAACTCAGCGACGCCGGGTGCAACGATACACCCTTTCTCCGGATGCCCCATCACCGGGTCGCAGAAGTATTTCGCCTGCGGATTGGCCGCTTTCACCTGGCGTACAATATCCAGAATATGCTCGCCCTGCTCTGCTGAACCAAGATAACCGCTCAGGACTGCGTCACAGGTTTGAAGTTTATCAATATCGGCAATACCCTGAACGATTTCGGTCAGGTGGCTCGGCGGCATAACGCAACCGGTCCATTTACCGTATTGTGTATGGTTAGAAAACTGAACGGTATTCAGCGGCCAGACATTTGCGCCAAGACGACGCATTGGAAACTCTGCTGCACTATTGCCCGCATGACCAAAAACAACGTGGGACTGGATGGCGAGGATATTCTTCATTTTGCTTACCACAACCCTGAAAAAATAAAGGGGCGAAGTTTCCCACGCCCCTGCTAACTAAATCTTACTTCCAGCAAATCAGACAATAATTCTTCTTACCACGGCGCAGTAAGGTGTAGCGCCCGAACAGGATATCACTCTCCTGGAAGAAATATTCCGGATCAGATTGCTTCTCACCGTTGATGGTCACCGCGTTTGACGCGATGGTCTTACGTGCCTGACCGCGAGAAGGCTGCAGTTCGGAGTCCACCAGCGCCTGCATCAGATCGGCACCCTTATCCATTTCGATCATCGGCACACCATCCTGCGCCAGCTGTTCGAAATCAGCTTCGCTCAAATCGCTCAAATTACCGTTGAACAAACTTTCGGTAATGCGTTTTGCCGCAACCAGACCTTCTTCACCGTGAACCAGACGCGTGACCTGTTCGGCCAGTACATACTGGGCACGCGGTGCTTTACCGCTGTTTTTATCTTCTTCTTCCAGCGCATTGATCTCTTCAATGTCCATGAAAGTGAAGAATTTCAGGAAGCGATAAACGTCCGCATCGGCGGTGTTGATCCAGAACTGGTAGAATTTATAAGGGCTGGTTTTCTTCGGATCCAGCCACACAGCGCCGCCTTCAGTCTTACCGAATTTGGTGCCGTCAGCTTTAGTGATCAGCGGAACGGTCAGACCAAATACCTGATTCTGATGCAGACGACGGGTCAAATCGATACCTGAAGTAATGTTACCCCACTGGTCTGAACCACCAATCTGCAGCGCCACGCCGTGCAGTTTATTCAGACAGGCAAAGTCATAACCCTGCAGCAGATTGTAAGAAAACTCGGTAAAGGAGATCCCTTGATCGTCGCGGTTCAGACGCTGCTTCACCGCTTCTTTGTTGATCATCTGGTTAACAGAGAAGTGTTTGCCGATATCACGCAGGAAGGTCAGTACGTTCATACCGCCAAACCAGTCGTAGTTATTCGCAGCAATCGCCGAGTTGTCGCCACAGTCGAAATCGAGGAACGGCGCAACCTGTTTGCGGATTTTGTCCACCCACTCCTGCACGGTGTCTTCGGTATTCAGTTTACGCTCGGCGGCTTTAAAGCTCGGGTCACCAATCAGACCGGTTGCGCCACCTACCAGTGCGACAGGTTTATGGCCTGCCTGCTGGAAGCGTTTCAGGCATAACAATGGAACCAGATGCCCCAAATGCAAGCTGTCAGCGGTAGGATCGAAGCCGCAATAGAGCGCGATCGGGCCTTGCGCCAGTCGCTCTGCTAACGCTTCCTCGTCCGTCACCTGGGCCACCAGCCCCCGCTCTTGCAATTGTTTAATCAAGTTACTGCTTGCCATCAAAATCTCCATGTATAAAACGACTGCACCTTTGCCGGTACACGACTTTTCGCCTGATGCGAAAGAAACATAGAATAAAGCGCCGGATTGTTCAGCACCAGCGCTTAAAACAAGAAATTTGCATCTTTAGGGAGCCAGGCGATCAATTTTCCACGCGTTATCTTCGCGTTGGTATAAAAAACGATCGTGTAAGCGGTTTTCACCACCCTGCCAGAACTCCATTTGTTCAATACTCACACGAAAGCCGCCCCAGAAACTGGGCAGAGGCACTTCCCCTTGCTGAAACTTCTGTTTCAGTTCGAGGAATTTGCTTTCGAGAATACCGCGAGCGGAGATCCGACTGGATTGTTTAGATACCCAGGCGCCAATCTGGCTGTCGCGTGGGCGACTGTGGAAGTATTTGACCACTTCAAGTGTGGAAAGACGCTCAGCCTTACCGATAACCATCACCTGCCGTTCCAGCGTGTGCCAGGGGAACAAGAGGCTAATGCGTGGGTTTTTCTCGATCTGATGCGCCTTACGGCTACCGAGGTTGGTATAGAACACCAGCCCTTTATCATCATAATGTTTGAGCAACACGATACGCTGATACGGCTGACCATTTTCATCGACGGTCGCAACGACCATCGCGGTGGGATCGGCGAGTTTGGCATCACAGGCTTGCCCCAGCCAGCGCTCAAACAGTGCAAGGGGGTCGGCGGGAAGATCGCGGCGGCGAAGACCGCCTTTCGTGTATTCACGGCGCAGATGCGCTATTTGCTGCAATTCGTCGTTATCAGACATGATGTTGGCTACGGATTGTCAGTGGGTGACGCTATTGTGCGCCGCCCAGGTGAAAATCTCAACGCTTCGGGTTCTGTAACTGACAGTTATTTAGCACAATTCTGTCTCGTTTATAGACCGTTGCCTCGTTGCCTTTAGACCAGAAGACGTAGATACCATCGGTATAGCGCGCACCTGATGCCGACACGCCCTGTTTGAGGTTCAATAGCTGATTATCATATACAAAGCTTGCCATCTGACGGGTATTGTTCAACTTCACGGTAAGCGGTTTTTCGTCACAACGATATTCCAGCGTATCCGTTTGCATACGTTCGACAAATTGGTTGTACACACTACACCCGCTAAGCAGTACCGGCAGACACACTAACAACAGTTTTTTCATAGCCATATCCTGAAGACTTTCCTGGTCCTGGAGGGTAATGGCACCCTCCCTAATATTCCTAGTTTACCGGCATATGGCGCTGAATAATTTCAGTTAACTCTGAGTTCGTGGGTTAGCTGGATAAATCGCCCCTAAAACGCTCGGCTCTGATGCGCCGGTGACTGAAGGCAGATTTCCCGGTAACCCTGCAAGCGTTCGCCACGCCAGCCAGGCAAAGGCTAACGCTTCCATATCGTCGCCGCTAATCCCGGCTTCATCGGTTGAGGTGACCTCTGTACCCGGCAATAATGCCGCCAGACGCATCATCAACAGCGGATTACGGCTTCCTCCCCCGCAGACCATGAGTCGTTCACAGCCGCCGCTGAGCAAGACCTGCTCTGAAATAGTCACCGCGGTCAGTTCGGCAAGCGTCGCCTGTACATCCCGCGGACTTATACCCGGGAACTGCGACAGATGACGTTCTATCCAGCCATAATTGAAATACTCACGACCGGTGCTTTTGGGTGAAGGCGCAGAAAAATAAGGATCGCTAAGCATATTTTGCAGTAAAGGCAGGATCACCGTTCCTGAACTGGCCCACTGCGCATCTTTGTCGTAGGGTTGACCACATTGCCGCCAGATCCAGGCATCCATCAGCATATTGCCAGGTCCGGTATCGTAGCCGCGAACGGGTTGCTGGGGAATAAGCAGAGACAAATTGGCAATTCCGCCGATGTTTAGCACCATCCGCCGCTCCGTTGGATGAGCCAGCAGTGCCTGATGAAAAGCCGGAACCAACGGTGCCCCCTGCCCGCCGAGGGCGATATCGCGGCGGCGAAAATCGCCTACTACGGTTATCCCTGTGCGTGCCACAATCTGATTATTGTCGCCAATTTGCAGCGTGTGCGGCGCGGGGCCTGTCGGTTCATGCCACACGGTTTGCCCATGACAACCGATCGCAACAATGTCCTGCGGTTTCATCTTTTCCTGCGCCAGCAGGGCATTCACCGCCTCAGCAAACAGATAACCGAGCTGTGCATCCAGTTGCCCAAACTGAGAAAGCGTAAGCTGCTGACCCTGACAGATATCCAGAATCGCTTGTTTTACATGACCAGGGATAGGCCAGCTCAGACTCGCCTGTTGCGCAACCATCGTTTCATCTATTGTCGCCAGCACAACATCGACGCCATCAAGGCTGGTTCCAGACATTACACCGATAAAACGGCCCGATTTCATATGTCATCCTTTTAAGCAAATTAGCCTTGACACTCAACCATAAAGTGCCGAGTAATGCCATGCTTCCTTAATGATTTTTGATGGCTAATCATTACAATGGATGCTTTATTACATCAATTATATGAATGATTCGTTTATACTCGGTATATCCGATTTCAGTTAAGATTTTCATATTGTTCCAGTAGAACATGTGAACTTGGGTTCACAAATGCCATATAATTTAGTCATGAAGGGTGCTTATTGAGCATTTCGTGGCGACAAAGGAGATTTGTAAATGATTAAACGTGTGCTGATTGTTTCATTAATGGGCGTATCTTTAGCGGGCTGCGTTAACAATGATAGCCTTTCGGGCGACGTATATACCGCATCCGAAGCGAAACAAGTTCAGAACGTGACCTACGGTACGATTGTTCATGTTCGTCCGGTGCAAATCCAGGGTGGTGATGACGCAAACGTGATTGGCGCTATTGGCGGTGCGGTACTCGGCGGGTTCCTCGGTAACACCGTTGGCGGCGGTACGGGTCGTTCATTAGCGACGGCTGCAGGCGCCGTTGCCGGCGGCGTAGCGGGTCAAAGCGTACAAGGTGCGATGAATAAAACCCAGGGTGTGGAACTGGAAATCCGTAAGGACGACGGTAATACCATTATGGTGGTTCAGAAACAGGGTGCGACCAAGTTTTCAGCCGGTCAACGCGTTGTTATGGCAAACAACGGCAGCCAGGTTACCGTGTCTCCACGCTAATCGAATTTACGTGTGGTCAGACTCTGGCCACACGCTATCTTCTGTATCAGCCTTGTGACTGTAGCTCAATAATATTATGTTCCAGTCTGGCGACCAGTTTAATCAGCAGATCAATTTCCTCAGCTGAAATCCCTTCCAAAATTTCTCCACGTGTTTTGTTGATAACCGCTTCCATATCCGCGATCAGCGGCTCTGCTTTTTCTGTCAGTCTAATTCTCTTTGCCCGGCGATCGCTGGCGCAAGTCTGGCGTGAAATGAGTCCCTTTTCTTCCAGTTGGTCAAGCGTACGTACCAGCGAAGGCTGTTCGATGCCAATCGCTTTCGCCAACTGAATCTGCGATTGATCGGGCGGCAATTGATGAATGTTGTGCAGCGTAACCCAATGGGTCTGCGTCAACTCCAGAGGTTTCAGGCGATGGTCAATCAGAGCACGCCAAATGCGCACCAACCGTGCCAGATCAGAACCTAATGGCGATTCCAATTTCATCTCCTTATAATTAGCTTGCTAAGTTATTGTGCTGATTTTAGAATAGTGTGCAGCATTTGTATTGCCAAAACAAATGTATTGCCAAATTTGCTTACCGGCAGACATTTTTTCAGACATTATGCGTTACAGAGACTCGTTGTCTCTTTTTTGCTAAACCTATAGCGATGCTCTCTTCCGCCAAGGATTTTGCCCGTGAAGTTTATGTTTAATGCAACAGGATTGCCCCTACAAGATTTAATGATCGGCGCATCTGTCTACTTCCCGCCTGTTTTCAAGGCATTTGTAGCAGGATTCCTTCTCTGGCTGGTTGTTCATCGCCTGCTTCGCGACTGGATTTATTCCGGCGAAATCTGGCATCCCCTGTTAATGGATCTGTCCCTCTTTACGCTATGCGTATGTCTGGCCTTTGTCATGCTGATTGTGTGGTGATTATGTCGCTTAAAACCGTTAAATACTTCTCCACGATTATAGTCGCTGCAATCGCAGTTTTCGCCGGATGGTGGATGTGGAATTACTATATGCAATCGCCCTGGACCCGTGACGGCAAAGTGCGCGCTGAGCAGGTCAGCATCACGCCGCAGGTTTCGGGCAGTATCAGCGAACTCAACATAAAAGATAACCAGTTTGTGAATGAAGGCGATGTCCTGTTTGTTATCGACAAGACGCCATTTCACATTGCTGAACTGAATGCACAAGCCCAGTTGGCTAAAGCACAGTCCGATCTGGCAAAAGCCAATAACGAGGCCAACCGCCGCCGTCACTTATCGCAAAATTATATCTCTGCCGAAGACCTGGATACCGCCAACCTCAACGTGAAAGCCATGCAGGCGAGCGTTAAAGCAGCAGAGGCCAGTCTGCGCCAGGCACAGTGGCAACTGACACAAACGGTGGTCAAAGCCCCCGTGGCAGGCTGGGTCACCAACCTTTCAATCCGTACCGGAGACTACGCCTCAACCGGTAAACCCCTTTTTGCCCTTGTCGACAGTCAATCTTTTTATGTAATGGGGTATTTTGAAGAAACCAAATTGCGCCATATTCGCGAAGGTGCGCCTGCGCTGATCACCCTCTACAGTGGCAATATAAAGTTACAGGGTCACGTATCCAGTATTGGTCGTGCCATCTACGACCAAAGTGTGGAAAGTGACTCCGGCCTGATCCCCGATATTAAACCTAACGTGCCGTGGGTGCGCCTGGCGCAACGTGTTCCGGTGCGCATCGAATTCGACGAGCCAGTGCAGGGTATCACGCTGGTTTCAGGTACGACCTGCAGCGTGTCTATCGGTCAGCGTAAATGAAACTGCCCCATCTGACACCTGGCAATTTGCCGTGGTTTAAAGCCACGGCGGCGCAGTGGCGCTATGCACTGCGAAACACCATTGCGATGTGTCTGGCGTTAACGTTCGCCTATTACCTGAATCTGGATGAACCCTACTGGGCGATGACCTCGGCGGCGGTGGTCAGCTTTCCTACTGTTGGCGGGGTTATCAGTAAAAGCCTCGGTCGCGTTGCGGGTAGCTTGCTTGGTGCCACCGCCGCCTTAATTATTGCCGGACATGCCCTCAATGAGCCGTGGTTGTTTTTGCTCTGCATGTCGCTGTGGATTGGTTTTTGTACCTGGGCCTGTGCCCATTTTACCAATAACGTCGCTTACGCCTTTCAATTGGCGGGCTACACCGCGGCAATCATTGCGTTTCCCATGGTTAATACCATTGAGATTACGCAGTTGTGGAATATCGCGCAGGCCCGCGTGTGCGAGGTTATCGTGGGTATCCTGTGCGGTGGGATGATGATGATGATCCTGCCCAGCACCTCCGATGGCACCACGTTACTTACCGCGCTGAAAAACATGCATTCTCGTTTACTGGAACATGCCTGCTTACTCTGGCAACCGGAGACAACGGACGCCATTCGTACGGCTCATGAAAGTGTCATCGGGCAGATCCTGACCATGAACCTGCTGCGTATACAGGCGTTCTGGAGCCACTACCGCTTTCGCCGTCAAAATGCGTTGCTCAATTCGCTGTTGCACCAGCAGTTGCGTATGACCAGCGTGATTTCCAGTCTGCGCAGGATGTTGCTGAACTGGCCTAATCCCCCGGTCAATACCCGGGAGGTCATCGAGCAGTTGCTCAGCGCGCTGGTCAAATCCAATACCGACAGCTACACCGTTGCGCGTATTATTGCCCCTCTTCGCCCAACCGATGCGCGCGACTACCGACACGTCGCTTTCTGGCAACGGTTACGCTATTTTTGCCGAATTTACCTGCGCAGTAGCCATTACCTGCATTTACTTGAAAATGGGGTCACTGCGGAACAGATTAATGTTGACCGTACGCCAGGTCTTGCGCGCCACACTGATAATGCGGAAGCCATCTGGAGCGGGTTGCGTACATTCTGCACGTTGATGCTTATCGGCGCATGGAGCATTGGCGCACAATGGGAATCAGGATCTGGCGCGCTCACGCTCGCAGCCATCAGCAGCGTTCTGTATTCTACCGTCGCTACACCATTCAAGTCACTTTCGCTGCTGATGCGCACGCTGGTTCTGCTGTCGCTGTTTAGCTTCGTGGTTAAGTTTGGCCTGATGGTGCAAATTTCCGATCTCTGGCAATTCATTCTTTTTCTCTTCCCGCTTCTCGCCACCATGCAACTCCTGAAGCTACAAATGCCTGCGCTGGCGGGCCTGTGGGGACAGCTGATCGTGTTTATGGGATCGTTTATCGCGGTAACCAATCCGCCGGTTTATGATTTCGCTGATTTCCTGAATGACAATATGGCGAAAATCATCGGCGTGGCGCTGTCCTGGCTGGCCTTCGCTATTCTGCGTCCAGGTTCAGATGCGCGGAAAAGTCGGCGTCATATTCGTGCCCTGCGTAGGTATTTTGTCGATCAGCTGAGTCGACGTCCCTCACTCAGTGAAAACGAATTTGAGTCGCTGACCTATCACCACGTCAGCCAGCTTAGCAACAGTCAGGACGCGCTGGCGAGACGCTGGTTATTGCGTTGGGGAGTAGTTTTGTTGAACTGCTCACACGTGGTGTGGCAGCTTCGCACATGGGAGGCGCGTTCAGATCCACTCGCTCGCGTCAGGGACGTATGTATCTTACTGCTCCGTGACGTGATGAGTGAACGTGGCGTCCAGCAACGACCGCTGAATGCCACGCTAAATCAGTTACAGCGCATCTGCGATACGCTTGCCCACCATCATCAACCTGCCGCGCAGGAACTGTCTGCGCTTGTCTGGCGGCTACACTGTTCGCTTTCGCAACTCGAACAAGCGCCGCCGCCGGGTACACTAAGCAGTTGATTATTTAATAACGCCACAAGCGTAGCGCGCTCCGCCACCGCCCAGCGGTTTCGGTTGATCGGACATATTATCGCCGCCCACATGGATCATCAGCGCCTTACCTTTCACCTCGTCGAGCGTTTTCAGCCGCGGTGCAACAACTGGTGTTGTGGCGTTCCCGTCGTTATTTACCAGTAACAGCGGCAGGTCGCCCATGTGACCTGCGCCTTCCGGCCCTTCGTGTTTGCCAGTTTTGTGTGGATCATAATGGCCTCCAGCCGATTCTGCGGCTGAAGCTTTTCCTTCCTTAATAGCCGGTTGACAGCTGCCATTCGCATGCACATGGAAGCCATGTTCACCTGGCGGCAGCGCTCTAAGATCGGGCGTAAACTCCAGTCCTTTCGCGGTTTCAGTAATAGTGACCGTACCAATCGCCTGGCCGACGCCTTGCGACGTTACCAGATTCATCGTCACGTTTTCTTCACTGGCAGCCTGTGCACTTGCACAGGCGAGTAATGTGATAATGGCCAAACTCAAACGCTTCATAAGAACTCCGTCCAAAAGGTGTCTGATTGATAAGTGTAAACCAGTGACGCTAATTTGAACGGTAAAGCGCTGAAAACGCGATTAAGGTACGTCGTAACCCAGGGCGGCTTTACGAATACGGAACCACTGCTGGCGAGACATGTCCAGTGACTCAGACTCAATGGCGGCGCGGACACGTTCTATCTTACCTGAGCCAATGATTGGCAGCGGCTGGGACGGCAGGCGTAAAATCCAGGCGTACACCACCTGCTCAATAGACTGCGCGTTTAACTCTTCTGCGATCGCGGCAAGTTCATTGCGTAATGGCTGGAACGCATCGTCATTAAACAAGCGACCGCCACCAAGGCAGGACCAGGCCATTGGACGAATACGCAGTTGCTGCAGTTGATCTAAAGTACCATCCAGCAGGAGCGGCTGATGTACCGGAGAGATCTCAACCTGGTTGGTTGCCAGCGTAAACGGTAGACGCGATTGCAGCAGTGAAAACTGTGCGGGAGTGAAATTAGAAACGCCAAAGTGACGTACTTTGCCGCTATGGTGTAATTTTTTAAAAGCGTCTGCTACGTCGTCTGCATCCATAAGCGGGTCAGGACGGTGGATCAGCAGCAGGTCAATATGATCGGTCGCCAGTAATTTCAACGACTGTTCCGCACTGGCAATAATATGCGCACTATCGGTAATGTAATGGCCCAGCACATTTTCCGCGCGTGCTGTCGTCGCGATCCCACATTTAGTCACAATCTGCATTTTTTCACGCAGATGCGGGGCCAGCTTCATTGCCTCGCCAAACGCCGCCTCACACTGGTATCCACCGTAAATATCGGCGTGATCGACGGTGGTAACCCCCAGATCCAGATGCTCTTCAATAAAGCTGACTAACTGGCGCGCGGACATATTCCAGTCCATCAGGCGCCAATACCCCATCACAAAGCGAGAAAATTCAGGACCTTGTGGCGCAATAGTAATACGCTGAACCATAGCAGCTTCCTTATGAGTGAATGTGCATCGAGTATACGCAATTACACTTTTAAAAGAGTGAAGGTTGTTGCGGTTCTTCCGAAGGATTGGGTTTGTTTGCGCGTAATTTACGCATCAGACGCTGACGACAAAGCCGCAGCACTTCCTGCTTTTCGGCATCGCTCATCTTTTGCCAGTTAAAACGCTCATCCCGACTACGAAAACAGCCACGGCAAAAGCCGCGCTCGTCAGACTGACATATTCCACGGCATGGGCTCTGGACGGGGAAAAACTCCAGCTGTTCCGCCACATCCCCTCCTTTAGTAAAATTGATATACTTATTGAAGACGTTAACTGAATTTCTCGCAAGGGGCTATTGCATTAGACCGACTGGTCTATTACACTCCATCTCATGAACAAAGTCACTGAATACGATACACGCGAACATCTGCTGGCGACTGGCGAACAGCTGTGTATGCAGCGCGGCTTCACCGGCATGGGTTTAAGCGAACTACTGAAAACTGCTGAAGTTCCTAAGGGTTCGTTTTATCACTATTTTCGCTCTAAAGAAGCATTCGGTGTCGCGATGCTGGAACGCCACTATGCGGCCTATCATCAGCGACTGGCTACGCATTTTGATACAGGGGCGGGGAATTACCGCGACCGAATACTGGCCTACTATCAGGAAACCCTGAACCAGTTTAGCCAGCACGGGATTATTAGCGGCTGTTTAACTGTAAAACTTTCTGCTGAAGTATGCGATCTGTCAGAAGATATGCGCACAGCGATGGATAAAGGCGCGCGACACATTATTGCGCTGTTAGCGCAGGCGCTGGAGAAAGGTCGGGCCAACCAATGTCTGTCCTTTGTTGGCGAGCCGTTACAGCAAGCGCAGGTCCTGTATGCACTCTGGCTTGGTGCCAACCTGCAGGCCAAGATTTCTCGTAGCGCCACCCCGCTGGAAAATGCGCTGGCGCACGTTAAAAACATCATCACAACGCCTGCCGTTTAACAGGCGTTTTTATTTACTTTATTACTAGACGACCGGTCTATTCAGGAGTGCCACATGTCATCTGAAAAACTGTTTTCCCCACTGAAAGTGGGTGCCATCACGGCAGCTAACCGCGTATTCATGGCGCCACTGACGCGTCTGCGCAGCATCGAGCCTGGCGACATCCCTACTCCGCTGATGGTCGAGTATTACCGTCAACGCGCCAGCGCAGGCCTTATTATCAGCGAAGCCACGCAGATTTCCGCCCAGGCAAAAGGGTATGCTGGAGCCCCCGGCTTACACAGCGAAGCACAAATCGTCGCCTGGAAAAAAATCACTGCGGCTGTACACGCTGAGCAAGGTCATATTGCCGTTCAGTTGTGGCACACCGGGCGCATTTCTCACGCCAGTCTGCAGCCAAATGGACAGGCACCGGTTGCACCTTCTGCAATTATCGCCGGTACCCGCACCTCATTGCGTGATGAAAACGGCCTGGCAACACGCGTCGATACCTCCATGCCGCGCGCTCTGGAAACCGAAGAAATTCCAGGCATTGTAAATGACTTCCGTCAGGCTATAGCCAACGCACGCGAAGCAGGTTTCGACATGGTAGAACTGCACTCCGCTCACGGCTACCTGCTGCACCAGTTCCTGTCACCAACGTCTAACCAGCGTACCGATCAATACGGTGGTAGCGTCGAAAATCGTGCGCGTCTGGTACTGGACGTTGTCGATGCAGGTATTAAAGAATGGGGTGCCGATCGCATTGGTATTCGCATCTCCCCGATTGGCTCTTTCCAGAACGTTGACAACGGTCCGAACGAAGAAGCCGATGCGCTTTATCTGATTGAACAACTGGGCAAACGCGGCATCGCTTACCTGCATATGTCGGAACCTGACTGGGCCGGTGGCGAGCCGTATTCCGATGCGTTTCGCGAAAAAGTTCGCGCGCGTTTTCACGGTCCGATCATTGGCGCGGGCGCCTACACACCAGAAAAAGCAGAATCGCTGATCGAAAAAGGTCTGATCGACGCCGTTGCTTTTGGTCGCGCTTATATCGCTAACCCGGATCTGGTCGCGCGTCTGCAGCGTAAAGCGGAGCTGAATCCACAGCGTGCCGAAAGCTTCTACGGCGGCGGCGCTGAAGGTTACACCGATTATCCTACCCTCTAACGTCACAAACTCAGTTCTGCCATTGATAGCGGTGTAACAACGCCGCTATAATAAAACAACATTTTGAATGTATTAGCCATTTTCGAAGGGGAAAAAGATGCGTTTACTTCATACCATGCTGCGCGTGGGTGACCTGCAGCGTTCCATCGAGTTTTACACCAACGTGCTGGGCATGAAGCTGCTGCGTACCAGCGAGAACCCTGAATATAAGTACTCTCTGGCCTTTGTCGGCTACGGCCCGGAAACCAGTGAAGCGGTGATCGAACTGACCTATAACTGGGGTGTCGATAAGTATGAGCTGGGCACAGCCTACGGCCATATCGCCCTGAGTGTAGACAATGCGGCCGAAGCCTGTGAACGTATTCGTCAGAATGGCGGCAACGTAACGCGTGAAGCGGGTCCGGTAAAAGGCGGCACAACAGTGATCGCGTTCGTTGAAGATCCGGACGGTTACAAAATTGAGCTGATCGAAGAGAAAGACGCCGGGCGCGGTCTGGGCGACTAACTTCCCCCTCGGGCGCAGATCGTCTGTGCCCGTAGTTTTATACTCATCATTTTGCAATAATACGTGCTGCAATTTTCCCGTATTAAGAGACCCAGATGTCCGATAACGCTCAACTTTCCGGTCTGTGTGACCGTTTTCGTGGTTTTTATCCTGTCGTCATTGATGTCGAAACCGCAGGGTTCAATGCCAAAACCGATGCGCTGCTTGAGATCGCCGCCATCACACTGAAAATGGATGAACAAGGCTGGC
Organism: Citrobacter meridianamericanus; assembly: GCF_041320245.1. Taxonomy (NCBI): domain Bacteria; kingdom Pseudomonadati; phylum Pseudomonadota; class Gammaproteobacteria; order Enterobacterales; family Enterobacteriaceae; genus Citrobacter; species Citrobacter meridianamericanus. Next base: position 2,952,880 of record NZ_CP101036.1, read on the forward strand.
TGATGCCGGACACGACGTTACATTTCCACGTAGAGCCATTTGAAGGCGCGAATTTACAGCCGGAAGCCCTCGCCTTTAACGGTATTGACCCTAACAATCCGCTACGTGGTGCGGTCAGCGAATATGACGCACTGCATGCCATCTTCAAAATGGTACGCAAAGGGATTAAAGACAGCGGCTGCAATCGGGCTATCATGGTGGCGCATAACGCTACCTTCGATCACAGTTTCATGATGGCCGCAGCAGAGCGCGCCTCTCTCAAACGAAATCCATTTCATCCATTTGTCACTTTTGATACTGCGGCATTAAGCGGTCTGTCATTGGGGCAAACGGTGTTGTCAAAAGCATGTCTGGCGGCTGGAATGGAGTTTGACGGGAATCAGGCGCACTCGGCGCTGTATGATACCGAACGGACGGCCGTACTGTTTTGCGAAATCGTTAACCGCTGGAAACGCCTCGGCGGTTGGCCTCTTCCCGTGCCTGAAGAGGCATAACGGATCGATAAAAAAAGCGACCGTCACAGGTCGCTTTTTTATTTCCGCTAAAATTACTCAGCGTCTGGTTCTTCGGTTTTGTATTTCGCCGCTGTTTCTTTAATCAGCTGCTGTAACTCACCGCGCTGGTACATTTCGATCAAAATGTCACAGCCGCCAACCAGCTCACCATCAACCCACAGCTGCGGAAAGGTCGGCCAGTTTGCGTATTTCGGCAGCTCGGCGCGAATATCCGGGTTCTGCAGAATATCAACGTAAGCAAAACGTTCACCACAGGCAGACAACGCCTGCACAGCCTGAGCGGAGAAACCGCAGCTTGGCAGTTTAGGGGAACCTTTCATGTACAGGAGAATCGGGTTTTCAGCGATCTGGCGCTGGATTTTTTCGATAGTGGTGCTCATTATCTTGCTTCCTTAAACTTCTTTTACGGCAGTAGTCTGACATTGTAACGGGTCAGACAGGCAACGGAAAATAACATTTTCATTACGCCTTATTATTTTATCCCCTGACGCTAAAAGTTGCATTCATAATCTCATTTATCCCCTTGAAGCCTGTGGATTTGATTGTCCTTTCACCTGTTCCCACGTTAATTGCTGTTTTTTTTTGCGGTCGGTTACGAAACACAGTTTTAAACAAAAAAAGCTATTAACTTTCCCTCTTTCTATAGATTAGAATCATCAAGTTTTGAAAATCACACGCAGGCACTATAGACCTGCCTTACCAGAGGACTGCTCAGTGGCGCGGATAAACCGAATCTCGATCACGCTCTGTGCTTTACTTTTTACTACACTGCCCTTTACGCCTATGGCTCATGCTTCCAAGCAGGCCAGGACGACAACTACCCAATCCCACCCCATCAAAACGGTAGATAAAAAGAAAAGCGCAACAACCAGCCAAAAAACAACAAAGACCAACAAGAAAACGGCGACAAAGACCTCCAGTAAAACCAGCACCAAAACCGCTTCCTCTTCTAAAAATCGCACTGCCACTCCGGCAAAGTCGACTAAAACTGCAAACCGTCGAGGCAAAACCGCCGCAGCACAAACCGCTGCCGTGACCTGGACTGAAAAATGCACGCCGCGTAAAGGCCATAAGCCACGCTGTGTAAAAGTGAAAACCACGGCTCCGACTACGCTCGCTGACGCACACAAGGTCAAAGTGCAGAAAGCCACTAAAACCGCCATGTCCACGCTGATGAATCAAATAGGCAAGCCTTATCGCTGGGGCGGTACATCGCCAAGAACCGGGTTTGACTGCAGCGGTCTGGTCTATTATGCATATAAAGATCTGGTGAAATTCCGCATTCCCCGTACTGCGAACGAAATGTACCATCTACGTGATGCCGCGCCGATTGAACGTGGCGAACTGAAAAATGGCGATCTGGTCTTTTTCCGTACTCAGGGTCGCGGAACAGCCGATCACGTTGGTGTGTATGTCGGCAACGGAAAATTTATTCAGTCCCCGCGCAGCGGCCGGGAAATTCAAATCACCTCGCTGAGCGAAGATTACTGGCAGCGCCACTATGTGGGCGCTCGCCGGGTAATGACGCCAAAAACAATTCGCTAAAAACTTACCCTACAGAACATGCTGTAGGGTAAGTTCTTCTTTTGCATAACCTTTCAATTTGCTACCCTATCCTTACTCACAATGAGGCTATTGTGTGTACTCAATATAAATAATAAGGAGAGAAGCAATGTCGTTCGAATTACCTGCATTACCGTATGCCAAAGATGCTCTGGTCCCGCACATTTCTGCTGAAACGCTGGAATACCACTATGGCAAACATCACCAGACTTACGTTACTAACCTGAATAACCTGATCAAAGGCACGGCGTTTGAAGGTAAATCACTGGAAGAGATCGTTCGTAGCTCTGAAGGTGGTGTATTCAATAACGCAGCCCAGGTCTGGAACCACACTTTCTACTGGAACTGCCTGGCACCGAACGCAGGTGGCGAACCGACTGGTAAACTGGCCGAAGCCATTGCAGCCTCCTTTGGCAGCTTTGCAGATTTCAAAGCACAGTTCACCGATGCCGCTATCAAAAACTTCGGTTCTGGCTGGACCTGGCTGGTTAAAGGAACGGATGGCAAACTGGCTATCGTTTCAACCTCCAACGCGGGTACGCCGCTGACCACCGACGCGACGCCACTGATGACCGTTGACGTATGGGAACACGCCTACTACATCGACTATCGCAATGCTCGTCCTGGCTACCTGGAACATTTCTGGGCGCTGGTGAATTGGGAGTTTGTTGCGAAGAACTTCGCAGCATAAAAAAGATAACGCAGAAGGGCTTCCTTCTGCGTTTTTGCATTAATTCGCGGTAGTGCAAGCCTCTTCAGGCTGTCTTCTTGCGGAAATGAACACCAGCATCAGCGCAAGCCCTGCCACAATCGCCCCCATCACAGGCACAAAACTGTAACCCAGGCCACCGGATATCACCGCCCCACCGGCTGCGGCCCCCAGTGCATTCCCCAGGTTAAATGCGCCAATATTGACTGACGATGATAAACCCGGCGCTTCGCTGGCAACACGCATCACTCGCATCTGCAACGGTGGAACCACTGCAAATGTCGCCGCACCCCAGACCACCATACTGACCGCCGCGCCAGGCTCATTACGCGCAAGGAAAGGAATGGCCAGCATAATAACCATTAACAGCAGTAAAAAGCCTTTCAACGTACCATTGACTGAACGGTCAGCCAGCTTGCCGCCAAAATAGTTACCGATTGAGAAGCCCACGCCAATCAGCACCAGCATACCGGTCACAAATGCTGGTGTGGCATGAGTGATAGTGTGCAGCACCGGTGAGATGTAGGTATAAAGCGTGAACATCGCCCCTGCTCCCAGAACGGTCGTCAGCAGAGCCGACAGCACCTGAGGACGCATAAGTACCGCCAGTTCGCTGCGGACATCCGGACGCTCTCCCGCCCCGCCTTTGGGTAATGAGAAGAACAGACTGACCATGGCGATAACGCCGAGCCCTGCCGTTGCCATGAACGACATGCGCCAGCCGATGCTTTCACCAAGCCAGGTCGCCGCCGGAACGCCGCCAATATTGGCAATGGTTAACCCCATAAACATGGTTGCCACGGCACTGGCCTGTTTATGTTTGGGCACCACACTTGCAGCAACCACAGAGCCAAGGCCGAAAAATGCCCCGTGATTAAGACTGGTCAAAATGCGTGATAACATCAGCGTGGAGTAATCCGGTGAAATCGCCGAGAGGACATTACCCAACGTGAAAATCGCCATCAGGAAAATCAACGCATTACGTCGCGCACGATGAGACAATAATAATGTCATCAGCGGAGCCCCCACCATCACGCCAACCGCATACGCGCTGATTAACATGCCGGCGGCCGGAATCGAAACATCCACTCCTTTGGCTATGACGGGCAATAATCCCATTGGCGAAAATTCGGTGGTGCCAATGCCAAACGCTCCGATCGCCAGCGCCAGTAAAGGATAATTGAGTTTCATATTGCGACTCCGTAACGTCGAGCCGTGGCGCGACATAAAATAAGAGTCAAAAGCATGACATTGATCGCAAAATTAATAAAGTTAACAAAATTGCAAAAGACTTTTGCTTATTCGCAAACAATAGAAGAGATAGACGAGCGGAAAGAGTGAGGGAGAGCTAACTCCCTCGAGGAAATTAATGCAGCGCTGCGGTCAGGCCACCCGCGACGATCAAACCCAGAACAATAATGGTAGTCACTAACGAAAATTTCAGATCGGTGCTCATCAAGTTTTCTCCTTTTTATTCCCACACAAAAAGTGATATTGCGCATTTTTACACACTTGAAAGCAAAAATCTCTCACGATTTATATTGATAACTGCTTTTAACTCTTCCCCTTTTCGTTAAGATCAGACAAAATTCCACGCTTACTTGATTAGCGTACCGGCCATTGACCCCTTCCTGACGTTCCGTGTCGTTTTCCCGGCGTGCCGCAACCCTTACGTTGCGCTAAGGGTGTGTGAAGGCAAACGTTTACCTGGAGTTTTCTCAGGAGCTTAGGATATGGTCTGGAGTGAGATGTAATGGCAACAATTAAAGATGTAGCGAAGCGAGCAAACGTTTCCACTACAACCGTATCACACGTGATTAACAAGACGCGCTTTGTCGCGGAAGAAACGCGTAATGCTGTCTGGGCGGCAATCAAAGAGCTGCACTATTCTCCGAGCGCAGTTGCGCGCAGCCTGAAGGTGAATCACACCAAGTCTATTGGCTTGCTGGCCACCAGCAGTGAAGCGGCCTATTTCGCTGAAATTATCGAAGCCGTTGAGAAAAACTGTTTCCAGAAAGGCTATACCCTGATTCTGGGTAACGCATGGAACAGCCTTGAAAAACAGCAGGCTTATCTGTCGATGATGGCGCAAAAGCGCGTTGATGGTCTGCTGGTGATGTGCTCTGAGTATCCGGAGTCGCTGCTTTCGATGCTCGAAGAATACCGCCATATCCCGATGGTCGTCATGGACTGGGGCGAGGCCAAAGCCGACTTTACCGATACCGTCATTGATAATGCCTTCGAAGGTGGTTACATGGCGGGTCGGTATCTGGTCGAACGCGGTCATCGTGAGATTGGCGTGATCCCAGGCCCAATGGAACGTAACACCGGAGCCGGGCGTCTGGCTGGCTTTATGAAAGCGATGGAAGAAGCGCTGATAAAAGTACCGGACAACTGGATTGTCCAGGGGGATTTTGAGCCTGAATCCGGCTATCGCGCCATGCAGCAAATTCTGTCACAGCCGCATCGTCCGACCGCCGTCTTCTGTGGTGGCGATATCATGGCGATGGGTGCGCTGTGCGCCGCTGATGAGATGGGACTGCGGGTACCGCAGGATATCTCGCTTATCGGCTACGACAACGTGCGCAACGCCCGTTTCTTCACGCCGGCTCTGACGACCATTCACCAGCCTAAAGATTCGCTCGGTGAAACGGCCTTCAATATGCTGTTAGACCGTATCGTGAATAAACGTGAAGAGTCGCAATCTATCGAGGTGCATCCGCGTCTGGTAGAGCGTCGCTCCGTTGCCGACGGCCCGTTCCGCGATTACCGTCGTTAAGACCGTTGTGCGGGAGCCTCATCTGGCTCCCGCAGCCACTCTTTGTTCAGCGTTTCGCTATCCCCTAAATAGTCCAACAGCCAGCTCAATGCAGGTGACGTATCGTTCTGTTGCCATGTCAGACAGCATGCGGCATCAGGAAATGGATTTTCCAGCTGTAGCGCGACCCACTTGCCGCTATCGATCCACGGTTTGGCAAAATGCGTCGGTACCATGCCAACACACAACCCTGCGGATAAGCAGGTAGCGGAAGATTCCCAGTCAGGCACCACGACACGTTTTTGGTTATCCAGCAGCCAGGTAATGCGTTTTGGCAGCGTACGGGAAGTATCTTCACGCACCAGCGACGGCCAGTTGCGCAACGTGTCGTCGCTAAGCGGCCCAGGCATTGACGCCAACGGATGATGGCTGGCCACCACGCAACTCCAGCTCAGCATTCCCATGTCGCGAAAGGTATAGCGTCCCCCCACCGGAATCGCCTGCGTGGCGCCAATTGCCAGCTCAACGCGGCCATCGGACAGCGCATCCCAGACGCCGTTAAACACTTCCTGGAAAACCAACAGTTCCACATCATCAAAATGACGATAGAAATCCACGATCATCTGTCGGGTGCGATCCGGGCGAACAATGTTATCTACCGCAATCGCCAGCTGTCCGCGCCAGCCGTTGGCAATTTGCTGACATTGCTGGCGGGTGATCTGCATTTTTTTGATAACAGAGCGGCCTTCTTTGAGGAACCACGCACCGGCAGGCGTCAACTCCACATCCCGATGACGTCGCTCAAAAAGCGGCACCGCCAGCCACTCTTCCAGCTGACGTACGGTGTAGCTTACCGCCGAGGGTACACGGTGCAACTCCTGCGCGGCCGAACTAAAGCTGCCATTACGCGCAACCGCATCAACCACTTCAAGTGAATATTCCGACCACATATTCTGCCTGCAAAAAATTTGAAATCAGTAAGCAAATATTAGCGTTTCACAGCAAGAATTACACTCACTACACTCAGCGGCATTGTTCTACTGCTAAAAAAAGAGAAATGATGATGCAACCTGGGAAAGGGTTTTTAGTCTGGCTGGCGGGTCTTAGCGTGCTCGGCTTTCTGGCAACGGATATGTATCTGCCCGCCTTCGCCGCAATTCAGTCCGATCTGCAAACGCCTGCATCAGCCGTCAGCGCCAGCCTTAGCTTGTTCTTAGCCGGTTTTGCCGTGGCACAGCTTCTGTGGGGGCCACTTTCCGACCACTACGGCCGCAAACCTATTTTGTTGCTGGGTTTATCTATCTTTGCTCTGGGTAGTCTGGGCATGCTGTGGGTTGAAAACGCCACAGGCCTGCTGGCGCTGCGTTTTGTTCAAGCCGTTGGTGTCTGTGCGGCATCGGTAATCTGGCAGGCGCTGGTCACTGATTATTATCCGTCACAAAAAGTAAATCGCATCTTTGCCACCATTATGCCGCTGGTCGGATTATCTCCGGCATTGGCGCCGTTGTTAGGCAGTTGGATCCTTGTACATTTTTCCTGGCAGGCCATTTTCGCCACCCTGTTTGCCATAACCCTAATTCTGATGCTTCCTGCCCTGCGCTTAAAACCAACGGCTAAAGCGCGCGACGACAGCCAGGATAAACTGACATTCGCCACCCTGCTACGCTCGAAAACCTATCGCGGGAACGTACTGATTTATGCCGCCTGTTCCGCGAGCTTCTTCGCATGGCTGACGGGCTCCCCGTTCATCCTCAGCGAAATGGGCTACAGCCCGGCAGTGATTGGCCTGAGCTATGTACCGCAAACCATTGCCTTCTTAGTCGGCGGTTACGGCTGTCGCGCTGCGTTACAAAAATGGCAAGGTCGTCAACTGCTGCCATGGTTACTCATCCTGTATGCGATTAGTGTCGTTGCCACCTGGGCTACCGGCTTTATTCACCATGTTGCGCTCGCTGAAATCCTGATCCCATTCTGCGTGATGGCGATTGCCAACGGTGCCATCTACCCTATCGTTGTCGCTCAGGCATTACGCCCGTTCCCGCAGGCGACCGGACGAGCAGCCGCATTGCAGAATACGTTGCAGTTGGGTTTATGCTTCCTGGCAAGCCTTGTGGTTTCCTGGCTGATCGCCACCCCGCTGCTCACCACTACCAGCGTGATGCTGACTACGGTGCTACTGGCGGCCGTAGGGTACAAAATGCAATCACAGAAAGCTGGCACCCCTCAAACAGACGACCGTGTGCAAATTGTCCACGGAGAGTCTCACTAATAATTACCGCGGGCTATTAATTAGCCCGCTAACAATTATATGTTGAATCATAAAAAATTCAGGCCTATACTGATTTCCGGTTTTTAAAAAAACGATAATTTTTATGCGGTAACGGGAACAAGAACGTTCTCGTATTCCCACGGATGGTCTTTTCGGCAAGGGTTCCTCCCTTCCTCTGTTCTACGTCGGATTATAGATTCACGGATTAATTTCGTGAGATTTCTCACACAGCCCAAAAAAGCGTCTACGCTGTTTTAAGGTTCTGATCACCGACCAGTGATGGAGAAGCTATGAGTTCATCGTGTATAGAAGACATCAGCGTACCGGATGATAACTGGTACCGCATCACCAGTGAATTGTTAAGCCGTGCAGGCATCGCCGTTAATGGTCCGGCACCGGCAGATATTCGCGTTAACAACCCTAGATTTTTCAAGCGCGTATTGCAGGAAGGATCGTTAGGTTTGGGTGAAAGTTATATGGATGGCTGGTGGGAATGCGACCGGCTGGACATGTTTTTTAGTAAAGCCCTGCGCGCCGGTCTTGAAAACCAACTCCCCCGCCATTTCAAAGATACACTGCGAATTGCAGCGGCTCGCCTGTTTAATTTGCAGACCAAAAAACGTGCGTGGGTTGTCGGCAAAGAACATTACGATTTAGGCAACGATCTCTTTTCCCGCATGCTCGACCCTTATATGCAGTATTCCTGCGCCTACTGGAAAGATGCCGACACCCTGGAATCTGCCCAGCAGGCGAAGCTGAAAATGATTGCCGAAAAACTGCAGTTGCAGCCAGGAATGCGGATACTCGATATAGGCTGCGGCTGGGGTGGCTTGTCCCAGTTTTTGGCATCACAATATGGCGTAAGCGTGGTAGGCGTGACCATTTCTGCAGAACAACAGAAAATGGCGCAAGCGCGTTGTGCGGGGCTGGATGTCACCATTTTGCTGCAGGATTATCGCGACCTGAACGACAAATTTGATCGCATTGTCTCCGTCGGCATGTTTGAACATGTAGGACCGAAAAATTACGCGACCTATTTTGACGTAGTCGATCGCAATTTAAAACCGGACGGTCTCTTTTTGCTGCATAGCATCGGTTCTAATAAAACCGACAATAACGTTGACCCGTGGATCAATAAATATATCTTCCCGAACGGCTGTTTACCGTCAGTTCGCCAAATTGCCAACGCCAGCGAGCCGCATTTTGTGATGGAAGACTGGCATAATTTTGGTGCGGATTACGATACCACCCTGATGGCCTGGCACGAACGTTTCATGAGTTCCTGGCCTGAAATCGCCGATAATTACACCGAGCGCTTTAAACGGATGTTCAGCTATTACCTGAACGCTTGCGCAGGCGCATTTCGCGCTCGCGACATTCAGCTATGGCAGGTGGTTTTCTCCCGCGGAGTTGAACACGGCCTACGCGTTCCCCGCTAATTATTATCGCCCCCGTGCTAACGGGGGCTTTACTCTCAGGCTCCTGCTTCACCTGTGACGTTGCTGATAGCGCTTTCTCGCGCCGCCAGCACACGCTCAACGGTATCAACCACCGCCTGCGTTTGCGGATCGATTTCGATATTGACCCGCGCACCCAGTTTTTTCTTGCCAAGCGTCGTACGCTCCAGGGTTTCCGGAATCAAATGCACGCAAAAGCGTGTCGGTGTGACTTCGCCTACCGTCAGGCTGATGCCGTCAATACCGATAAATCCTTTGTACAGGATATATTTCATCAGTGACGGATCCTGAACTTTAAACCACACCTGGCGATTGTTTTCTGAGGTCAGAATTTTCGATACTTCGGCAGTAGTCATAATATGGCCCGACATTAAATGCCCGCCGATTTCATCACTGAATTTTGCCGCGCGCTCAACATTGACCAAATCTCCGACCTTCAGATCCCCCAGATTTGTGATACGCAACGTTTCTTTCATCAGATCAAAGCTTATCTGGTTACCGTTGATTTCGGTGACCGTCAGACAGCACCCATTGTGGGCAACCGATGCGCCGGTCTCAAGCGCATCCAGCATATATTCAGGTAACTCCACAACATGCGTACGAAAATTTGGTTTTTCATCAATAGACACCAATTTCGCGGTGCCCTGCACAATACCCGTAAACATACTTCTAACTCCTGAACTCAATTAAGACATCTCTGCACAGCACAATAGCAGGTGGAAATTCAGGTTGCCAGCGATGCGCCGCTACTGCCTGTTTTTTCACTGGAGAATTACGTATTCCTCGCTACAATAGACTGAAATTTCCCCAGCTTTTTCTCCTTGCTGCCAGATAAGGCGGCTTTTTTAGTCTCTCAAATAACAACAATATAGTGGTGTACACGTGCAAAAGTATGTAAGTGAAGCGCGTCAGTTATTAGCTCTGGCAATTCCGGTGATTCTTGCGCAAATCGCTCAAACTGCAATGGGATTCGTTGATACCGTCATGGCGGGTGGATACAGCGCCACGGACATGGCTGCCGTCGCTATTGGAACGTCCATCTGGCTGCCAGCTATTCTGTTTGGCCATGGACTGTTACTGGCTCTGACGCCGGTCATTGCGCAACTCAATGGTTCCGGACGCCGCGATCGGATTGCCCATCAAATACGTCAGGGATTCTGGTTGGCGGGTAGCGTCTCCGTTCTGATTATGATCGTGCTATGGAACGCAGGCTACATTATTCGCTCCATGCATAACATCGACCCGGCTCTGGCGGATAAAGCCGTTGGCTATCTTCGCGCGCTGCTGTGGGGCGCACCGGGGTATTTGTTCTTCCAGGTAGCCCGTAACCAGTGCGAAGGTCTGGCCAAGACCAAACCCGCAATGGTGATGGGATTTCTCGGGCTGCTGGTGAACATTCCGGTTAACTACGTTTTCATTTATGGGCATTTAGGCATGCCGGAACTGGGCGGCGTGGGTTGTGGCGTCGCTACGGCAGCGGTTTACTGGGTAATGTTTATCGCGATGCTGTCTTACATTAAACGCGCACGCTCAATGCGCGACATCCGTAATGAGCGTGGTTTCCAGAAGCCGGACACCGCAGTAATGAAGCGTCTGGTGCAATTGGGTTTACCTATCGCGCTGGCGTTGTTTTTCGAAGTGACGCTGTTTGCAGTAGTCGCGTTGCTGGTTTCCCCACTGGGGATTGTTGACGTCGCCGGACACCAGATCGCGTTGAACTTCAGCTCGTTAATGTTCGTTCTGCCGATGTCTCTGGCTGCCGCCGTCACCATTCGTGTCGGTTATCGTCTGGGTCAGGGTTCCACGCTGGATGCCCAAACCGCAGCCAGAACGGGTCTGGGCGTCGGTGTCTGCATGGCCGTGGTAACGGCGATTTTCACCGTGACATTCCGTGAACACATTGCCCTGCTCTACAACAATAACCCGGAAGTTGTCGCTCTGGCAGCACAGCTCATGTTGCTGGCGGCGGTGTATCAAATATCTGACTCTATCCAGGTTATTGGCAGCGGTATCCTGCGTGGTTATAAAGATACCCGTTCAATTTTCTTTATTACCTTTACGGCCTACTGGGTGCTGGGTCTGCCGAGCGGCTATATTCTGGCGCTGACCGATCTGGTGGTTGACCGGATGGGGCCAGCAGGATTCTGGATGGGCTTTATTATCGGCCTGACTTCTGCGGCGGTGCTGATGATGCTGCGAATGCGTTTTCTACAACGCCAACCGTCAGCGGTTATATTGCAACGAGCTGCACGATAATACCCAAATAGCCGCCGTTGGCGGCTTTTTTCATCCTCAGAACGGACTGGCATTTTGGACATTCATCCATTCCTGACTGATGGGATGCCTGAAATGCAATTCACTGGCATGCAGCATCAGTCGCGGCGCCCTTTCAGTGCCTGGCAGCAGACAACCTCCATACAAATCACAGCCTAAAATCGGATGTCCTAACAACTGACAGTGGATCCGCAGTTGATGGGTACGCCCGGTTTCAGGCGTCAGTTGTACCCGGGTCAGGCAGAGTGACGCCCCATTTTCCTGGCGATAATGAAAACGCTCAACAACCTGATAGCGCGAGCGCGCGGGTTTGCCGTTGAAGGCGCAAATCGACATCCGTGGAAACAACGCCGGGTCTTTGGCTATCGCTGCGTCTATAACCCCTTCATCATTTTTCAGATGCCCACATAACAGCGCGCTGTACATTTTGCTTACCGTACGTCGACTGAACTGCTGGCAAAGCGCGGCGTTGATCGCTTTGTTACGGGCAACCACCATCAACCCTGAAGTGCTAAAATCGAGCCGATGTACCAGCGTGCAACCGGGATAAATCTGTACCAGCCGATGATGTACCGAATCGAGATTTTGCGGATTTTTCCCCGACAAACTTAGCAGCCCGGCAGGTTTATTGATAAGCACCAGATGTTCGTCCTGATAGAGGATCTCTATCTCGTCATGACAAGGCGGGGCAATAAAAGTATCGAGGATCGTAGACATGTGCGGCCAGAATGAAATGTGGGAGCAGATCATATCCAATTTTCACCAGACTGGCGAATTTGAGTCGTACAGGCATGATAGAGTGTGGGTTATCCCGAGTACGATGAGAGGGTTACACCGTGCAACAAATCGATTTCTATATGGTAGATGCCTTTACCACCACCACGTTTGGCGGTAATGCCGCAGCAGTATGTCCGCTCCCAGACTGGTTGCCCGATGAAACATTATTGAAAATGTCGCAGCAGCATAACCAGTCAGAAACCGCTTTTTTTGTCGTCAACGAGAATGGCTTTGAGTTGCGTTGGTTTACCACTCAGGGAGAAATCAATCTGTGTGGACATGCCACGCTTGCCGCCGCACATGTCATCTTTGAACATCTGGACTACCCAGGTACGACCCTCCATTTTGCCACTCGATTCGTGGGGCCACTGACGGTCACGCGCAGCGGTGAATGGCTGACGCTTGATTTTCCTGCCTGGCAAAGCGAGCCCACCGAACCGCCCGCCTTACTGCTGGAAACATTAGGCATCACCGAATACAAGGAAGTGCGTGTCGCGCGCGATTATATGATTGTTTTGGATAATCAACAGCAGGTTGAGGCTGTACGCCCGGACATCCACGCCATGCTTCCGTTGCGGAAAATGGTTTGTATCACCGCGCCGGGTGACGGGCAATACGACTTCGTCAGCCGTTTCTTCTGTCCGGGTGAAGCCGTAGCGGAAGACCCTGTCACGGGCTCGGCACATAGCATGCTGATTCCTTACTGGGCTGCAAAACTCAATAAATCACAGATGCTGGCACGCCAGGTCTCTGCGCGCGGCGGAGATTTACGCTGCCAGTTGGCAGGAACGCGTGTTTATATCGGCGGACAGGCAATCACTTATCTAACTGGGAAAGTGCTGTTGCGCTAGCAGCTCTCCCCGAATTAACCAATCCAAGGAGGATTTATGGCGAACAAACTCGTGCAGATACACTTTGATTTTCATGGTCCGTTTGGCGCTGAGATGTCGAATCAGCTTGTTGAACTGGCCGAATCCATCAACCAGGAGCCGGGGTTCATCTGGAAAATCTGGACCGAGAACGAAGCAAACCACGAAGCCGGTGGCATCTACCTGTTTCAGGATGAAGTCAGCGCGCTAGCCTATATCAAAAAGCACACTGCCCGTCTGAAGCATCTGGGAGTGGAAGACGTGACGTTCAAAATCTTCGATATTAATGAGCCGTTAAGTAAAATTAACCACGGTAATATTGGCTAATTTTTTGCTTCAGACGCCCCTCCCCGGGGCGTTTCACCACTGATACTGCTTTCCCCTCGTTAAAACCGAAACCTCCCTGTTCCCACTCAGCATAGCTTTTACGTTAACCACATTTGCAATAGTTCACAAAATCAGCACCTGTGAAAATTATCACTAGCCTGACGTTGCATGAAAGCGTATAAAATAATACAAAATGTATTATTTTATACAAAATGAATTATCATCAACATCAGGAGATTCTTTATGTCTGTGGAGATTACATTGAACGCATCTGCAGGGGGCTTTCCACCTGCTGGTCATTACTCGCACAGTACAACGGCTGGCGGGTTCGTCTTCATTTCCGGCCAGTTGCCGGTCACTATTGATGGCGAAAAGAAAACGAATGCTTCTTTTGAAGAGCAGACGCGACTGGTGCTACAGAATATTGATGCCTGCCTGGCTGGCGCTGGAATTTCCCGACAGCATTTGGTGTCAGTACGCGTCTATGTGACAGATATCAACCAGTGGCCAACGTTTAACAAAATCTATGGCGAGTGGATCGGTGATTTCCGCCCATCTCGAGCAGTAGCCGGTGTTGCAGAGCTTCATTATGGTTTCGCGCTGGAAATCGAAGCTATTGCCTTGGCCCCACAAGCGTGACGTTTAACGACATACAGGTGAACAAGAATGACTGAAATGACACTGCCTGATTATAACGATGTTGCCGCTGCGGCAGAGCGCATCGCCGAGTATGCCAACAAAACACCGGTGATGACCTCCCGAACGGTTAATGACGAATTTGCGGCTGACGTTTTCTTCAAATGCGAAAACTTCCAGAGAATGGGCGCGTTTAAATTTCGCGGAGCTATGAATGCGCTGCGCCAGTTTACACCAGAACAACGCGCTGCAGGCGTCGTCACCTTTTCTTCCGGCAACCATGCGCAGGCCATTGCCCTGTCGGCAAAGTTGTTGGGGATCCCGGCGACGATTATCATGCCGCACGATGCCCCGGCAGCTAAAGTTGCGGCAACAAAAGGCTATGGTGGAAATGTGGTGATTTACGATCGCTATACCGAAGATCGTGAGAAAATAGGCCGGGAGCTGGCAGAGAAACACGGTTTGACGCTAATCCCGCCTTACGATCATCCGCACGTGATTGCGGGCCAGGGCACTGCCGCAAAAGAGCTGATTGAAGAAGTGGGTCAATTGGACGTTCTGTTCGTGTGTCTGGGTGGCGGCGGCCTGCTTTCAGGATCCGCACTGGCAGCCCGACATCTCTCCCCTGACTGCCTCATCTATGGCGTCGAACCCGAAGCGGGAAACGATGGGCAACGGTCGTTTCGCAGCGGAAAAATTGTTCATATTGATACGCCCAAAACCATCGCTGACGGTGCGCAGACCCAACATCTCGGGAAGATAACGTTTCCGATCATTCAGCAAAACGTTAACGATATTCTGACCGTCTCAGATGATGAACTGGTCGCCTCGATGAAATTTATCGCTGAGCGCATGAAAATCGTCGTGGAGCCGACCGGATGCCTGGGTTTTGCTGCTGCGCGAGCCCGCAAGGCAGAACTTCGCGGTAAGAAAATCGGTATTATCATTAGCGGCGGGAACGTGGATATCAGCCGCTACAGTGAATTCCTCGTAAGTTGATCAAAAAGGTATCTGCTATGCGGATACCTTATTACTGTCTGTATATTCCTGTCTGGAAAAGCGAACCTTGCTCACTGTAAACTGCTCGCAATCGTGGCTACAGGCATCACCACAGGAGACTGGCATGCCCAAAACTGACAACAACTCGCTTCTCAGCCAAATTGACACTATCGCCAGGGGGCTCGGCGAGACCTTTTCTCCATTTTGCGAAGTGGTGGTTCATGATCTCAAGAATCCTGAACATGCCATTTTGTCCATCCATAACAATTTGTCAGGACGCAAACCCGGCCAGCCGGCAACAGAACTGGGTCTGGCGCGAATCGCATCGCCCGAATTTCCCAGCATCATTGCGAATTACAGCAACCAGTTTGCCGATGGCCGCCCGGTGAAAAGTACATCCATTGGCATCAAAGACGAAGAAGGTAAATACGTAGCAGCACTCTGTCTGAACGTGGATATGACGCTGTTTCGTGGCATGCAGAGTGCCCTTGCACAATTTACTGAAACCGAAAACTCGCCTATTAAGGAACATATCGACCCTGGCAGTAATGAAGTCATCCGCCAGCGTATCGATGACTTTGCCGCTAAACGCGCAACGACGGCCCGCGCCCTTAAACCTGAAGACCGTAAGCTGCTGATTCAACAGTTACGCAAAGAGGGTTTGCTAAACGTACGAAAATCAATGGATACCGTGGCACAGCATCTGGGGGTATCCAGAGCTACCGCTTACCTGTATGCCCGTCAGTCAACACCGTTAAATGAGTAAGATGGTCATATAAGGTATGCCTTAGCGCAGGTCAGTGACCTGTCATTCATTACTGGCACAAAGTGCTCCGCCACATGCTGAGGGGGCGTTGTGCCGACATAGCCATCCGCAAGAAAAACAGTATTACCTTGTGACTACACAAAAGATAAACCTTCGCATCTCTGCGTGTTTAATTACCCCAGTTAAACATGCAGGTTGTTTTTTGTACAAATCAATAAAGATTAACGCCCTTCTAATAACTTCATCAACTTTGCTTGAGCAACTTTAAAAGCAAGCAAACCCTAACCATCTGATTTTTATCAATAAAAATATATTCACGTTTATTCAACAAATATTAACCAGGCCGCATATATAATTAACATAATATCTAAATTATAATTCTTTTACACATCCGGTAGCCGGTGAGGTCAGAATGCGATTAATCGCCATGTTGTTAAGCTTTATGCTCGTCACCCAGGTCTATGCCAGCGAACTGCCCAAACCTGCAGGTAAAGTCCTTTTAACACTGTCCGGAAATATTGAAAATACAAATGAAGACGGGAAAGCCGTTTTTGATACCGCCAGCCTTGAGAAACTGGGAATGGTAAGTTTCCAGACCACCTCCCCCTGGTATAATGGTCGCACGACCTTTACGGGCATTCCATTACAAAAGCTCATGGATTATGTCGGGGCAAAAGGATCGGTTGTAAAGGTGACTGCGCTCAATGACTACACGACCGTTATCCCTCTCAGTGATTTCAAAAAATACGATGCTATCCTTGCTTTAAAAATCAACGGAAAATATATGCGCATCCGTGATAAAGGCCCGTTATTCATTGTGTACCCCTATGACAGCATGCCGGAACTGAATAACCAGATTTATTACTCCAGGTCTGCATGGCAGGTCAGTAGTATGGATATCGAGTAGACGTTCAGAGGAACATCATGAACAGAATACTGGCTGGCATCATCTTTTTTCTTTTTATATCTACTGGATATATCTCATTCCTCGTGCATGAAAGACAACAAGAGTTACAGAAGCTAACTCACTACACCGATTCCTGGTCTGCTGCACAGCTGGTATCTCAATATTATCGATTTGAATCATTGTTAGCTCTTTACACTATCGATGATACGATGAATCTCGATAATGTACGCATGCGTCTCGACATTATGCTCAGCCAGAGTGATTTGATCAAAGAGGGTGATTTGGGGCGCTACATTGAAAGCAATATAGCGCACCGTCAACTGGCGGTAAAACTTGAAAACACCCTGAATTTTCTGGATGTTAATCTGGAAAAAATGAACCGTTCAGCACTCCAGGACTATCTAAAAAAAATGCATACTCTGGATGCGCCACTTGGTCGTCTTTCGTCCGGCGCGTTAAACAAGGATGTTAACTCGATCAATAACGCCAACCAGAAAATTCAAACACTGTACTACATATATTCAGCAACCTCTGTGCTACTGATAATACTGAGTGCGATTCTGGGCGTGCTCATTTTCTATCAAAACAGAAATATCCTACGTGCACACCTTCAGGTTAAGAGTCTTGCCGAAGAACTGCAGATATCTAAAGAAAAGCTACAAATCCAGAATGCTAAACTGGAATATGACGTCTACCATGACTCTCTTACCGAGATGAATAATCGCCAGCTATTCTGGGGTGATTTAAATAAAACAATCGAGATGGCAGAAAAAAATAACGACTCTGTGATTGTGATGTTGTTTGATTTAGATCGCTTCAAGGAGGTAAATGATACCTATGGTCATGATGCCGGTGACATTTTACTACGTCAGATATCAAACCGTCTGACTTCGATAAGCCTGACTTCGGATACACTGTATCGATTAGGTGGAGATGAGTTTGCGTTTCTCTCAAGCGGTTTGACAGAAAGTCGCGCAGTTTCACGAGCTCAGAAAATATGTGAATATATCAGCCAACCCTATACTATTTACAACACAATTATCAATATAACTACCTGCGTTGGTATTGTTATCTCAGATACTGAACGTCGCCCCGACTATCTTTATAAATTTGCCGATCTGGCGCTTTATGAAGCCAAAAACGACGGTTCTGGCAAGATAAAGGTCTTCCGGCAACGAATGTTAGAAAAGCTGCAAGAAAGCAGAACACTTGAGCATGATATGGCCCTGGCAATTGTGAACAAAGAATTCGTGGTTTATTATCAGCCTATTGTCGACTCTTTCAGCCAGAAAATTTACAGTTACGAAGCACTTATTAGATGGCTCCATCCTCTTAAGGGCCTCCTGTCACCGGATAGCTTCATTCCCGTTGCTGAAAAAACAGGAATGATTAATGAGATGGGGAAAGCCGTGCTCGAAATTGCTTGCCGGGAGGCAGCTTGTTGGGCAATTCCGGTTAAAATTTCAGTCAATGTCTCTCCCGTTCAGCTAAGCAGCAAAACCTTTGCCGGTATCGTGCTGTCCATTCTGAAAGAAACAGGACTACCACCTGATCGTCTTGAACTGGAGGTGACAGAATCCTCTATCTTTACTGAGAGTACAACGCCGATGAATACCCTGAATAAACTCAGAGCCCTTGGCGTAAAAATCTCCATCGACGATTTTGGTACCGGATACTCTTCTCTTTCGCGACTGAGCAGGCTTGCCTTCGATAAAATCAAAATAGACAAGTCCTTTGTGCATTCGATATCTACACAGGAAGATGCCCTTAATATCATCAAACTGATCACTGGCATGGCGAAGTCCCTTAATATGAAGGCTGTCGCAGAAGGTGTTGAAACGCAGGAACAACTGGAAAGACTGCAGGCTCTCGGCTGCGATTTCGCGCAAGGATATCTGTTTGGTAAACCTCAACCTTGTATTGATAAGGAAATCAGACATGGTTAAATCACAAACGCCTCCCCAGCTCTGAATGGCCTGGCCTTGGGAAAAAGGATGTTAATTAACTTTTAGTCACTGACTGACATCCTGCAGTCGCCGTTAAAAATTAATGTACCCTGTTTTAAAACAGGGTACATCTGTGAAATTGAAAAAGAATTAATTTTTCATTTCATGGTTTTTATTCATATTATCTTTTTTCATATTGTCCATTTTTCCCATACTGTCTTTGGTCATTGGTTTTTTGCTCATAGTGTCTTTGCACATATTGTCTTTACACATGTTGTCATGTGTCTTTGACATTGTGTCTTTAGCCATACCGTCTTTGCCCATCGAATCGGCGGCCTGTACGTTTGCCATAAACAGAGCGGAAAATACGGTTGCGGCGATGATCATCTTTTTCATGGTAGTTCCTCGTTGTGTTGTAGTATTAACTGCCACCAAACCAGTTGTAACCCTGATCTTCCCAATAACCGCCCGGGAAACGATTCGTGATTTCAATGACCTGGATATGTTTGGGATTCTTGTACCCCAGCTTGGTAGGGATACGTAGCTTTATGGGGTAGCCATATTCTGCCGGGAGGATCTGGTTATCCCACGTCAATGCCATCAGCGTCTGAGGGTGTAACGCCGTGGCCATGTCTATGCTGGTGTAGTAGTCATCTGCACAGCGAAAGCTGACGTACTTCGCGCGCAAATCGGCACCAACGAGCGTCAAAAAGTGGCGAAACGGCACACCACCCCATTTTCCAATTGCACTCCATCCCTCAACGCAAATGTGACGGGTAATCTGACTTGTCTGCTGCATGTTGTGCAGCTCCGTCAGCGTCCAGTTGCGGTTGTCACGCACCAGCCCGCGAATTTCAAGGCGATAGTCCCGGCCATCCACCTGCGGAATATCTTCTGGCCCGTAAAAAGCATTAAATGGAAAAGGACGCGTGATCTCTGCGGATGTATATTCAGGCGCAAGCGCACGGTCGCTGAATAAAAACCCCTGCACCCGATCGTTAAAACGTGACATACGTGAGAGCACATTTTCCACATCCGTGTTATCGCTGATATCGCAACCGGTAAGCATCATGATGCCGCCGAGCGTCAGTCCCTGGCGCAGTAAACGACGGCGGTCCGGGCTGAGTAATTTTTCCGCTTCTTTGACCAGGTAATGCGTGTCAGTGTCGGAGAGAAATCGGGATTTTTTCATGATGTATTTCCTTAGCGCCCCCGTAACATTGCCAGCAACGTGCGCGGAACCAGCAGGACCATTAGCAGATGAATGACAATAAACAGCGCAAGTGCGCTCATGGCGAAGAAATGGACATACCGCGCAGAATCATATCCACCGAATAAGGTCCGTAAAAACGGGAACTGTACGGATTTCCACAGTACCAGACCGGATAAAACCAGCACGATGCCATCGAGAAGAATGAACAGATAGGCTATTTTTTGCACCATATTGTAGTGGCGCAGATCGGCGTGCTGGAGTTTCCCTCGCAGCGCCTGCAAGAGATCGTCCTTCAACTGTCGATATGACAACGGAAAAAACTTTTGCCGAAAACGGCCACTGGCTATGCCAAGCGAGAGATAAATTGCGCCATTTAAGGCCAGTACCCACATCATGGCAAAGTGCCACTGGAGTGCGCCCCCCAGCCAGCCACCGAGGGTTATTTGTGCAGGAAACTCAAATGAAAATAGCGGTGCGGCGTTGTAGATGCGCCAACCGCTAAACAACATGCCCGCGATAGCAACGACATTTACCCAATGGCAACAGCGCAGCCAAAGCGGGTGTACCGTTTCTGAAGTTGATGGTCGCATGATGCGCTCTCCATGAATGACATGAGCGCATCATGGCAGCATTGTGATCACCACATCCTCACGGAAGTTTAAATAAAATGTGATAACTTCCCGTATTCGCCAACAGTAAGCTAATTAACCATTAAACGAAGCGCTAATTCATTCGGATAAGGATCAAAATAGTTCTGGCCAAGCAGGTAGCTGTCCGGGTATTCAGCCAGGTAGTGCTTGAGTAGCGTGAGTGGAGCCAGGATTGGCAAAAGTCCACTGCTGTAGTTGAGGATGACGTCACGTAACTCTCCGCGCTGGCGAGCGCTCAATTGCTCACGGAAGTAACCCTGAATATGCATCAGCACGTTGGTGTGATTCTTCCGCGATGCGGGCTTTTTAAGAATAGCCATAAGCTTTTCACGATAGGCCACGAAAAAAGCATCCAAATCATCCCACTGGTGAAGCGAGGCAACAAAGGGGCCAATTTCCCGATAACCCGCCTGGTTATGAGCCAGCAGCTGGAGCTTATAGCGACTATGAAAGTGTATTAATCCGTGGCGAGTAAGGCCATTGGCTCGCAACTTATTTAGCTCATGTAACGCGAACACTCGCGCGACAAAATTTTCCCTCAGCACCGGATCGTGCAAGCGGCCATCTTCTTCGACCGGCAACCACGGGTAGGTTTCCATTAATGCACCAGTAAATAAACCCGTCCCCTCTTTTCGCCCACGATTTCCCTTTTCGTCATACAGCCTTACTCTTTCCATCCCGCAGCTCGGTGATTTAGCACAAACGATAAAACCCGCCAGACTACCAAGTCCCTGTAGATATGAGGCGGTGAATTCGGACATTTTATCGGTTACATCTTCACCCGGCGCATGGCTAAAACACATGCGAATATCCCCTTGGGAAGTCTGAACCAGACGCAACGCGGGACGTGGTACAGGCAAACCGATGGACATCTCCGGACAGACAGGTTTATAAGTCACCCACGTCCATCACAAACCCCATCCGCTTATGCCCACCATCGAATCGCACGGCTGAGCCGGTCAAACATCCACTAATCCCGATAACAGGTTGAGTATGCATAACGATCCCCTCTTTTGTTTGCGCCCCTTTTCGGGAAGGATTCGTGTGACTGTTCCATTAAGTAAAGCATATTTAAACGACATACTTTCGTGAGCTTTAATTTTTAATGTTCGGATACATTAATCATAAATAACGAATATTTGCAGTGAAAGTTGGTAATTTCCCTGAACAGTTCTATAGTCGGGACTGCTTCTCATTACAGGGTTCACTAATGCGATTTAACGGACTGACTAAAGGTTTCTTCATTTTCATCCTTGCCCTCGTTACCTGGGCGTTTTTCGATGTATTGTCCCCCTACTTTTCTGCTATTTTGTGGGCTGCCATCCTGACCACAATATTCAACCCGGTGAAAAACAGGCTGCGCAGTGCCCTTGGCGAACGCAACGGGCTGGCATCACTGCTCACCATCGGCATTATCTGTCTGATTGTCTTTATCCCACTGATGGTGATCCTCTCCTCATTGGCGATTGAGTTGAACGTGGTGTATACCAAATTACAACAAAACGACACACAGTTCCCGGAAGTGGTCACCTCCATTATTTCGCATCTTCCTGACTGGGCCAGAGGATTCCTCGCCGAACATAATCTGGATAACGTTGCACAGCTCCAGAAAAAACTGTCGGACGTTGCGCTGCAGGGTGGCCAGTACCTGGCAGGTAGCGCGTTCCTGATTGGTAAAGGGACATTCGGCTTTGCTATTAGCTTTGGCATCATGCTGTATCTGCTGTTTTTCTTACTAAAGGACGGACCTTATCTGGTACGCCAGATTCTGGACTCATTACCGCTTTCTGATTTTGCCAAACAGCACCTCTTCGCTAAGTTCGTTGGCGTGACACGGGCTACGGTTAAGGGCACGGCGGTAGTCGCGTTGGTTCAGGGGATTCTTGGCGGCATCGCGTTTGCTGTTGTTGATATCGACGGCAGCGTACTGTGGGGCGCGCTAATGGCGTTTCTCTCCCTCGTGCCCGCTGTCGGCTCAGCGATCGTCTGGGTACCTGCGGCAATATTCCTTTTCGCCACGCATCAGATATGGCAAGGGCTGTTCATCGTCGGCTTCTTCGTGATTATCGTCGGGCTGGTGGACAATATCCTGCGCCCGCTGCTGGTCGGTAAAGACACCAAAATGCCTGATTACCTGATCCTGATAAGCACCCTCGGCGGGATGGAGATCTACGGTATCAACGGCTTTGTAATTGGCCCGCTAATTGCCGCGCTGTTCATTACCTGCTGGAATCTGTTTTCCGGACGTGACCATGAAGGTAACGTGGAAGGAATCGACGAAGCTTTTATGGAAGAAGGAAAAAATCCTCCAGATCTGTGATGGCTGGACGATAACAAAAGGCGGTCTCAGGGCCGCCTTTTGTTTTCACGCAAAATCATACGTTTCCTATAATTTCAATCATGCTTATTCATTAATCGTCGCAAAAGGAACTCATCAGTGCGAATAGCCACAATTACCAACTGGGCCTATAGCGCGACGGTATGTCTGACCATCGCCTCCGGCATTGTCATGCTGATGGCCTCCAGCGCCGATAATACCGAACGCCAGGTGGTGGAGCAGCGTTATCAATTCGATCAACTGACCGAAGAAGTGGAGCTTGACGCCTGGTCTCTATCAGATCTGGCACGCGAATATGTTATTGCAAAAGATTCAGAAGCACTTAACACCTACCGCCAGAAAGAAGCGTCGCTAAAAGCGGTTGAACAGCGATTGTCGAAGCTAAAAGACCTTGGGGCAACGGATGAAGAGCTGGCGCTATTGCATGAAGGGCTGCAGATTGTGGATGCCCTGCAGGATGAGCAGGCCACGGCGCTTGCCAGCGTCGCGCGTGGAGAAGAGTCGCAGGCCATCGCCCTGCTGTACGGGAAAGCCTATGAACAGGAACTGGAGCGAGCTCAGGATCGCATAGACCATTTCCGCCAGTTGCTCGACAACCGCGTGCGTAATGCCATTGAAGATGCAACCCAAACATCGCGTAAGCTGCGTACGGCCTCTGAAGTGATGGTTGGGCTTACGGCTCTGCTATTTTTGTTCGTCCTCGGCTTTATTTTAAAACGCCGTGTACTGCGTCCCGTCGTGCGTTTGAGCGATGTGGTCAACCGTTTGGCATCGCAGGATTACGCCGTTGAGACGCCAAGCTTTAACCAGATTGATGAAATCGGCGATATGGCGCAGGCGATCCGCATTTTTCGCGAAAACGGCCTGGTACGGCAACAGCTGGAGCAAGAACGAGACGCTGACTGGGCAATTCGCGAACTGTTGGCGCGTATGACACAACGCTTACAGGGCTGCGAGAGTTTTGCTGATGTCATCAATGTGGCTGAGCTGTTTGCACCGAATATTGCCCCAGGTATTGCTGGACGACTTTACATTCTTGACCGGGAGCCCTGGCAGATGCGCTCCGTTGCACAATGGCTCTCACCGCAGGGCAAAGCAGATGCTTTCCATCCGGATGAGTGCTGGGCAGTGCGCCGCGGTCAGAGCCATCCGCCGGTGCAAGGCGAACCCGATATCGCCTGCTACCATCTGCCGGAATCATGCCAGCAACATACTCTGTGCGTGCCACTGATTGCCCAGGGTGAAGCCATTGGCCTGCTTTCATTCCAGAATCTCAGCAATGAGTCAGCTCCTTCGCGTGCGTATCTGGAGCTGATGGCGGAAGCACTCGGTTTGGCCTTAGCCAACCAGCGCCTGCGCGATGCGCTGCTTGAGAAAGCGCTCTACGATCCGCTAACCGGTCTGCGCAACCGTCATCATCTGGAAGATTCCTTACGCACTCAGATGAGCCAGGCCGTACGCAACCAGGAGCCGATCAGTTGCCTGATGATCGATATCGACCATTTTAAAAATATTAACGATCGCTTTGGTCATGAGGCAGGAGATAGCGTGATAAAAAGTATCGCCACGACTATTCAGCGCGTGGTCCACGACAGCGGCATGGCTTTCCGCTATGGCGGTGAGGAATTTCTGGTGCTGCTGGCCAATACGGATGAGCAGGCCGCCAACCGCTTTGCGACGGATATTTATAACGGTGTACGGGAACTGTCGCTGCGCTTTGGCGTCTCTGAAATTGGTCACGTCGATGTCTCTATTGGCGTAGCCAGCTATCCTCAGCACGCCCAGAGCGACAACCTGCTGCGTGCTGCAGACGTGGCCTTGTATCGCGCTAAAGAGCTGGGACGTTCGCGCATCGTGAGCTTTGGCATGCTGGAAGCGAGCTGAACATGGCTTTACCTCGATGCCAGGCGGTGATATGTTATTTCAATGAACACAAAACACGATATCACCGCTTTTAATCACAACCTGTGGTGGCTGCCTTCTTAAAGGCGGTCAGAATGTGTTTTCCCCATTTTAGATAACCGCCGAAAGGCGGTTATTTGCATTTGAAGACCCCTTTCGGTTTTATGACTAAGGAGTCTTATATGAACAACAAAACCATTATCCTCACTGGCGATCGACCTACCGGCCCGTTGCACCTCGGTCATTATGTTGGCTCGCTGCGTCAGCGCGCCATGCTGCAACACGATTATCAGCAGTTTGTATTAGTTGCTGACCTCCAAGGGCTGACCGATAACGGCAGCACACCGCAAAAGATCCGCGACAATATTCCCGAAGTGCTGGCCGATTATCTTGCTGCAGGAATAGATCCTTCACTGACCACTATTTGTTTGCAATCGGCCCTGCCTGCCCTTGCGGAGCTGACCGCGCTATATATGAACATCGTCACCGTGGCTCGCGTGGAGCGTAATCCTACGGTCAAAAACGAAATTGCGCAGAAAGGGTTTGCCCGCTCGTTACCGGTTGGTTTTCTGGTTTATCCCATCAGCCAGGCGGCAGATATTACAGCCTTCAAAGCCGAAGTGGTTCCCGTTGGCGACGATCAGTTGCCAATGATTGAACAGACCAATGAAATCGTGCATAAAATGAATAGTCTGTTACCTGCCCCCGTCTTGTCGCATTGTAAAGCGCTGCTGAGTGAAACCAGCCGTCTTCCGGGGATCGACGGTAATGCCAAAATGTCAAAATCGCTTGGCAATACATTACTCTTGTCCGCCAGCGAAGAGGCCATTCATCATGCGGTCAGCGCGATGTACACCGATCCCAATCATCTAAAAGTGTCCGATCCAGGGCAGATTGACGGCAATATGGTATTCACTTACCTCGATGCTTTTCATGCGGATAAAGCAAAAGTCGCGGAGATGAAAGCGCATTATCAGCGCGGCGGGCTGGGCGACCGTGCATGCAAAAACGAGCTGGAGATGTGCTTGCAAGAGCTTATTGCCCCGATGCGCGAGCGGCGCGCAACTTACATCCAGGATAAAGGCATGCTGATGGCGATGCTCAAAAAAGGCAGCGAACAGGCGCATGAAGTCACACATCAGACATTAAGAGAAGTGAAGCTAGGGCTGGGTTTGCCGGTGTTCTGAACTCGACCTGTTACAGTTGGCTCAATAAATAAAGACAGCTCCCGACGAGTTACCTTCGCCGGGAGTTTTCAGAATCTTATCCACGTTTTATCAGCAAAATTCAGAGTGAAGATTAATCGCCCTTAACCCGTTGAAAAATCCTTTCCCTTCCTCTCAACTTAGTCATTTTATTAATCTGGCAGTTGCTACCATAATAACAAGTCACGAAGCGAAGCCTGTAACCCGCAGGCAATATGAGTAATGCAACCATATTTGAGGATTCCGGTATGACCACCTTTCATCAACTCACTGCCACCAGTCTCAATGGCCAACCCATCTCGATGGCCGATTACGCTGGCAAACTGGTGCTGGTGGTGAATACCGCCAGCCATTGTGGCTTCACGCCACAATATGCAGGCCTCGAAGCACTCTACAAGAAGTACGCCGCGCAGGGTCTGGTGGTGCTGGGTTTCCCCTGCAACCAGTTTGGTAAGCAGGAACCTGGTGGAGCCGATGAAATCGCTCAAACCTGTCACATCAACTACGGTGTGAGCTTCCCAATGTTTGAGAAAGTGGACGTCAACGGCGCTGCTACACATCCGGTGTTTCGTTTCCTTAAAGACGAATTACCCGGCATGCTGGGTGGGCGGATCAAGTGGAACTTCACTAAGTTCCTGATCGGGCGTGACGGCAAGCCGCTTAAACGTTTTGCCCCCTTCACGACCCCAGAGAAAATAGAAGCCACGATCCTTGCAGCGCTAAAAGACTGAGCGCTCAAGTCATTCAAAACCGTTCACATTATGCACCTGCTTGCTGCCTGAATAAAAAACACGCTGCAAAATCAACAAAATATAGTCAACTTGCTTAATTACTCTGCAATCGCGTGAGATCAGGAAGAAAAATGCTATTTCCCTCTTGCCTCATTCGGTCTGTGCCGCTAATATTCGTCCCCGTTGTCACCTACAACGTTGCGTTCATAGCTCAGTTGGTTAGAGCACCACCTTGACATGGTGGGGGTCGTTGGTTCGAGTCCAATTGAACGCACCATCTTGCGTCCGTAGCTCAGTTGGTTAGAGCACCACCTTGACATGGTGGGGGTCGGTGGTTCGAGTCCACTCGGACGCACCAAATTATCTCAATGATTTGGTGCTGCTTCCCATAGTTATTCCTCAATAAACCTTCTGTTTTTATCCTTCAGTTCAATTAATTGTCCGCATAATGCTGTTAATAAACGATGCGCTAAAACCTACTAAACGCCGTGTTCAGCGCGGTCGGGGTTAGCCATATAAATACGGACTTTTTGCGCATCCGGGATGTTTGAGACTGGTGCGTTGAATTTTGTCCGCGCCGCAAAAACGTAATCAATTAAGGTTTCGGCCTGCGGTTTACGCCCTACGACGTCCGCAATCAGGCGAATACCCTGTTTTAGCGCGCAAACTCAGGCCCAAGCTGCTTTTTCCAGCTCGACATCACGCCAACAATGTCCTGCTGCGCATTGAGCTGGACCAGAATATTCAGCGTCTGGTGTTGCAGCACGACCACTTTATCGACGCGATCAGGAATGGTCACCTGACGACCAAGCTGGTCGGTGATCGTCCGGTCGGCCTGGGCAGCAAACGCGAACAACATGCTGGCACATACCAGCGCAAAAGAACGGAGACTTAACATGGGATACCATCTGAAGAGAGGAGTAAAAATCGATATGTATTAAATTACATAACGAATAAACTGGCAACCCATTCCCGAAAATTACTGCAATGCACACGAAGTGGATCAATTTATGCGAACGAAGGAAAACCGACGGCAAGAGCTACTGTCGGCTTTCATTAATAGTGTGCGGCGCTACTATTTGGTGGCCACTTTGATGATATCAAGCGCTCTGGCGAACTGATCCTGCGGGATCGTCAGTGGATAAAGGAAACGAATAACGTTGCCATACTGCCCACAGGTTAGCAGCAGCAATCCTTGCTCAAGGGCTTTCTTCTGCACGCGTTGTGCCACGGCCGCACTGGGTTCCCCCGTCGCAGCATCACAGAATTCAGCGGCAATCATCGAGCCTAAGCCACGCACTTCAGCCAGTTCAGGACACTCTGCTTGCGCATCTGTCAAAGTGGCACGCAGTTGTTCTCCGAGAGCCGCCGCACGCTGGCACAGCTTTTCATCACGAATGATATCCAGCACCGCATGGGCCGCTGCAATCGACAGCGGGTTCCCGGCGTAAGTACCGCCTAAACCACCCGGCGCAGGCGCATCCATAATGTCTGCTTTACCCACTACCCCTGACAGTGGCATCCCGCCAGCCAGGCTCTTCGCCATGGTCATCAGGTCCGCTTTATCGGCGTAATGATCCATTGCAAACAGCTCGCCGGTACGGGCAAATCCGCTTTGCACCTCATCAGCGATCATCACGATGCCATGCTCATCGCAAATACGGCGGATGGCAGCCACAAACTCCGCCGGTGCCACTACGAAGCCCCCTTCGCCCTGGACAGGTTCAAAAATAATCGCCGCCACCTGGGTTGGATCGATATCAGCTTTGAACAGGCGCTCAATCGCTTTGATGGAATCCGCTGTGGAAATCCCCTGCAACGCAGAAGGATACGGCGCATGGTATACAGAGCCCGGGAACGGACCGAAACCTTTTTTATACGGCGCCACTTTGCCTGTTAACGCCATCGTCATGTAAGTACGCCCATGAAAACCCCCACCAAACGCGATAACACCTGGACGGCCGGTATACGCGCGGGCAATTTTTACTGCGTTTTCCACCGCTTCAGCCCCGGTGGTGAAGAAGGTGGTTTTACGCTTGCCGTCGATAGGTGCGACGGCGTTGATTTTCTCAGCCAAGGACACATAGCTTTCGTATGGGACGATTTGATAAGCCGTATGAGTAAAAGCCTGAAGCTGTGCTTCAACAGCTTGCACCAGACGAGGATGACGGTGTCCGGTGTTCAGCACGGCAATCCCGGCAGCAAAATCAATGTACTGATTGCCCTCGATATCCGTAATGGTGCTGTTTTCTGCCGACTGGGCATAAAAATCACACATCACGCCCACCCCACGCGGGGTGGCATCCAGACGACGTTGTTGCAGGTTTTTATTGTTCATTCTCACACCTTGTCATAAACATATTTGGGTTGAATTACGCTTTAAATTTAGACGCCGTCTGGTACTTTAATCGAGAGCCAAATCGTTTTATTTTAAGGATCCAAATGCGTTCACTTGCCGGAGATGTGATCAAGCAGGCATTTAGCCAACAGACGGATGAAAAACTGCATCGTCGCCTGTATGCCGCCATCTGCAGTTGCATCCTCGAAGGTAGCCTGAAACCGGCTACCCGAATGCCGCCGTCGCGCGACCTGGCAGGCGAATTGACGCTATCGCGCAATACCGTCCTGCGGGTTTACGAGCAATTGCAAGCCGAAGGGTATATCTCCGCGCGCACCAGCAGCGGAACATTTGTCACCGACAGCGTGCTGGACAATCTGGACCTGCATCCCAACAAAGCGCCTGGTGCTGTTCCGGAAGAGAGCTCCCGGTTATCTGACCGCTGCCTTGAGCTGTTAGGTCATGCCAGCGCCAGTCCCCGTCAGTGGGGTGCTTTCATTCCAGGCGTACCTGATGTAGCGCATTTCCCTCACCGGGTGCTCAAAAAAATTCAGGATCGGCTGGCGAGACGGTTGCGCCCGGAGCTTCTTACTTACGATGCCGCCGGCGGTGTGAATGAGCTGAAAGAAGCCCTGGCAGACTATCTGCGCACCGCCCGCGGCGTGCGGTGTTCACCGGAGCAGATTCTGATTACTGAAGGTATTCACCAGGCGCTGGATCTGGTGACTCGTACTTTATGCAACCCGGGTGATAACGCCTGGATTGAGGAGCCTGGCTACTGGGGAATCAAGAATATTCTGCGCATCAATGCGGTTAATTTTTCGGCGATTCCAGTGGATGAACAAGGTATGGTCCCACCGGAATCAGGCGAACCCGCGCCAAAGCTTATTTTTGTGACACCGTCACATCAATATCCGCTCGGATCGGTTATGAGTCTCAGTCGCCGTCGACAACTGCTCTTTCGCGCCCGTGAAACACAAAGCTGGATAATAGAAGATGACTACGACAGCGAGTTTCGTTTTTCCGGCCAGCCTATTCCATCATTGCAGGGACTGGAGGAAGAGACGCCAGTGATCTACATCGGAACATTCAGTAAGACACTCTATCCCGCGCTACGGCTCGGGTATGTGGTGTTACCCAAACAGTTAGCCACGCCGCTAAAGAAGGTCCATAACGACCTCTATCGTGGCGGGCATTTGCTGATTCAGGCCGCGCTGGCGGAGTTTATCCGCGAGGGTTACTACGCCGCGCACATTCGAAAAATGCGCCAGCTGTACAGCCGTCGGCGTCAAATGCTGGTTGAGCTTATCAACCGCCAGCTTGGTGAGCATTATCTAGGCTCTTTCAGCAGCAACGCCGGGCTGCACATGATTTTACAATTACCCGCCGGGAGCGATGATGTTTTGATTGCCCAACAGGCAAATGCGCAAGGGCTACTGGTGCGCCCGCTGTCACGCTACTATGTGGATGAAGACAAACGTAGCGGCTTGCTGCTGGGATTTGCCAGCATTGAAGAACATGAAATGGCGGCGGCGTTTACCCGACTGGTAGGTATTATCAGAGTAAACGCCGTCTAAGTGCCTTATCCGCCCGACAAATTACAATCATCGGGCATGCTGTTTAATGTGATGCTTTTTTCACACCAGCCAGATCCTGCTGGCTTACTTCACTATTCCCTTCTCCCCAACTTTTGCGCACGTAATTAATCACGTCGCGCATTTCGTTGTCACTTAACACGCCCCCGTAGGCTGGCATCTTAAAGGAGACACTGCCACGCGTAGTCGGTGTTTCTGCACCATGGGCAATCACTCTGAACAGCGGCGTTGGGTCATCAACCATCACCAACGGGTTATTGATCAACGAAGGCGCATTATCATCCGTACCTTTCCCTTCGAGGCCATGACAGGTGGAGCAGTAACGGTTATAGATTACTTTGCCCGCCTCGGACGAGTTCGACCACGACGCCGTGGTTGCCGCCGCGCGCACCGTTTCGGGCTTCGTGCTTTTCAGGCTCAGCAGATATTGCGCGATCGCCGTGGCATCTTCGTCGGTCAGATACTGTGTACTTTGCGTAACAACTTCAGCCATCGAACCAGAAACCGCGGCATGTTTGCTTTTACCGGTCAGTAACAGCGATTTTAACGCCTGCTCAGACATTCCGCTGCCCCGCAGCGATGGCGCATACCAGCCGTCGATCATCGCGCCGCTCAGATACTCGGCATCAGCATTGGTATAGGCTTTTTCGTTCATCGCCATGCCTCTTGGGGTATGGCACGAGCCGCAGTGTCCCGGACCTTCCACCAGATAAGCGCCCCGTTTTACCAAGGCAGCATTGCCCTCTGATTTCGCGCTCTCTACAGCCGTCGCGGGCGCATCGGTAAACAGCCAGTTCCAGATATGCAGCGGCCAGCGGGCGGAGAGCAGCCACGGGATGGCATTCTCTTTATTGGGTTGTGCCGACGGCGTAACGTCATGCATAAAATAACGATACAGCGCCTGTACATCCTCATCAGACAACTTCGCATAAGAGGGATAAGGCATAGCCGGATAGAGCGGATGACCGTCTTTAGCAATTCCCTGACGTACGGCCTTTTCAAAATCCGCGTATGAATAATTACCAATACCCTGCGTCTTGTCTGGAGTAATATTGGTCGAAAAAATATCGCCCACCGGCGTGGGAAACTTTTTACCCCCCGCCATCGCAACACCACCCTCTGCGGTATGACAAGCCACGCAGTCAGAAATTCGCGCGATATATTCACCACTAGATTCAGCAGCACTTACCGAGGCGGTAAATAAACAGGCGGCAAGAATGGTTACGTTACGCATAAATCACCCCATATCCTTGAGTTCGTTAACCGCACGCCATGCCTGATCGATGGCTGTGTGCGCATAAGCACTCCAGTCAGAATCAGAGTTGGCGATAGCAATGCGGCCCACTGGTTGACGCGCACGCTCGATAATTTCTGGCATTTTATCCATATCATCAAACAACGAGTTGGCGTAATACGCATAACCATGCGCCCAGCGGTTAACAGTGATGGCGGAGATGTCGCGTTGATTATCAAAGCCTGTCGAACCAAACATTTCCTGCAACTGGGCGCGAATCATCTCCTCATGCGCCGCAAATGTGGTCCCCAGCAAATAGGCTCGTCCCAGACGGAACTGCTCTCTGGCGGACAAGTTACTGCCCGGATAGGTAGGCACATAAACCATGTGAATAACCATCGGATCGTCCGGTGAGGCCGGATGTTGATACCCTCCGATGCTAACCGGATAGTCGAGCTTAACCCGGCTGTAAGGTGCCGCCGGAGAATAAAATTCATGTACGCCGAGCTGTTTGAACGCCTGCCAGTTCTTGACTACCACGTTGGTATACACCAACGGCGCCTTCACGTTTAGTTTGAGATCCGCCTGCTGCTGTTCAGGCATCTCAGGCACCAGATAAGGGATCATCATGTTATAACCCGCCATGATGGTATTTTTGCCGCGCACACGGTGCATTTTGCCGTCACGCAGATAGGTCACCACCACGCCATCCTGTACATTAGCCGCATTAATCACCGTGCTGTTCAGGCGCAGGCGCGTGGCGTTTTCCGGCAGATCCAGCTTTTCGTAATGCAGTCTTGTGAGGACAGAATCTTCCATCGTGTTACCCGGAAGCGCATCCGGCAGCATATACCTGACGAGCAGTCGGGCCAGGCCAGCGTTACCGTCCGGGAAATGGTAGACATACGGTTCTTCGAGATCGGCCAGCGATTCTCCGTCCAACGGCGGTAGTCCCAGCGCTTCCATGCCGGGTAATGCGCATGCCCTGGCATCGCTGCAGGAGATACCCTCAATGCCGATGGCAAAGAAGTCGTTGGAACGCTGCTGGAAATAGAGCAGCGCCATTTTGCTCAAACCGACTTTTGTGGCCAAAAATTCACTGTAGCTGTGGGTATCCAGCCATGCCATTTTCTCATCGACCGTCATACCGGGAAGATAGTCGCCTGGATGCACGTGCAGGTCGATCAGCGCTTTTCTGTCGTTCTCACTGAGTGGGAAATCATTGATAAAGTCTTCAATTTTCCGGCCATTTAGTCTGTCCGGCGGAATATCATCTGATACCGCGCGCCCCGGATCGCCGCTGACGATTTTTGTCTCGCCAAAATTCTTTTTATCGAAAAAAACCCCGCGACTGAGCTGCCAGTCGGGGTAGAAGTTTACGTCAAAACTCTCTTTTAACCGCGTGACGCTGACGCCTATGGTTTCCATCAGTTTTTGTACTTCAGGGCTGAAATTATGCGCGGGCGACTGGAATGCTTCGCTGCCGCCATAACCGAGTAATTTTTTGCCCGAGTGAGTGAATTCATTACGTTTGGCGTGCCCGCCAAAATCGTCATGGTTATCGAGGATCAGTACCCGGCTATTTTGCCCGGCAAGTTGTCGCCAGAAACACCCGGCAGCCAGCCCGCTAATCCCGCCCCCCACAATCACCAGATCGTACTCTTCCTCAACGGGCAGAGCGTTTAAATCAAAATGCTTCTGCTCGCGGCCTAGCGCATGCGCCATTTCAAACGATCCTGGATGATTTCCCCGCAGCCCGGTGAGTGCCGGCGGATAATAACTCCCATCGATAAATGCGTTGCTCTTTCCTGCCGCCCTGACCCACTCCAGCGGAGTAAGCCCCGCAGCAATAGTCACCGCGACGCCGTTCAGAAAATCACGTCTGGTAATTGCCATTTACTTTTTTCCTTATTGCTACACACTGCCCTAAATACGACCAAATAAGAGATATATCCCTTCATCTTAATAAAGCGATACAGCCGACGACCTCACTGGCTTTAACTCTTCATCCCGTTTTTTAGAATCATAATAATTGATGAACTTCCTGCTAACCGCTATTCAGCGATATCACACATGATATGTTTCACTCGGGTATACTCATCAAGTGAATAAGATGAAAGATCTTTCCCGTAACCCGATTTTTTGAACCCCCCGTGCGGCATTTCGGCGCACAGCGGAATGTGATTGTTAATCCATACCGTGCCAAAATCGAGGGCAATGCTGAAACGCTGGGCACGACCATGGTTGCTGGTCCAAACGCTGGCAGCAAGACCATACTCCACATCATTAGCCTTGAGTAACGCATCTTCATCAGTTGAAAACGACTGAATAGCCATCACCGGCCCAAATAATTCATGTTGTATTGCTTCATCATGTTGATGCAACCCGGAGACGATCGTCGGCTCAAAATAGAAACCCGGCCCCGGCCCGGCTCGCCCACCGGTTTCAACTATTGCATGTGCCGGTAAACGCTCAATAAAGCCTTTCACCTGCTCGAGCTGGTTTCTGCTGTTCAATGCGCCGTACAGCGCATCCTGATCCTCTGGTGGACCAAATTTAATACTCTTCGTTTTCTGGATCAGCTTTTCCAGAAATTCAGCGTAGATGGACTGTTCGACCAGGATACGCGTAGCCGCCGTGCAGTCCTGTCCGGCATTGAAAAAACCTGCCGTGGTAATCGTCGCAATCGCTTTGTCGATATCCGCATCAGCAAACACCACTGCGGGCGCTTTTCCGCCCAATTCCAGATGTGCTTTAGTCAGATTCGCCGCTGCAGAGGCAGCAACCTGCAGACCCGCGCGAACCGAACCGGTAATCGAAACCAGCGAGGCCTTCCGGTTTGAGACCACCAGCGAACCAGTATTGGCTTTGCCCAGCACGACGTTAAATGCTCCTCTTGGGAACAACGGCGCAGCCAATTCAGCCAACAGCAGCGTGCTGGCTGGCGTTGTATCGCTTGGCTTTAACACGACCGTGTTGCCTGCCGCCAGCGCTGGCGCAATCTTCCATACTGCCATCATGAACGGGTAGTTCCACGGTGTCACTTGTCCAACAATACCCAGCGGTTCACGACGGATAGTCGAGGTAAACCCGGCGGAATATTCTCCTGCTGCCTTCCCTTCAAGACAGCGCGCCGCGCCGGCAAAAAAGCGGATGGCATCACAGGATGCCGCGATCTCTTCCTTCTCAATAAAATGACGGAGCTGACCGGTTTCCTGGCTCTGCGCGTTTACCAGTCGCTCAACGTTTCGCTCTATCTCATCTGCAAGGCACAAAAGTGCCTTCTGCCGCTGTGCTGGCGTCGATTTTCTCCAGATGCTAAACGCCGCCTCCGCCGCCGAGTAGGCCTGCTCCACCTCTGCCGCACTAGCGTTGGGAGATAATGCGTACGTTTCGCCATCGACCGGACTTACCAGTTCGAAGGTATCTTGGCTGCTGCCTGCTACATATTGCCCATTGATGAAATGCTTCAGGGTTTTCATGCCTTTCTCCTGCCGGTTAATACATAAAGAATCTTATGTAATATATATATTGTAAAAAATTTTCAAATACGCAACATTGACACTATGATAGGGCTCGCATTTTTAACTTAGATTTCACATTTACAGGAAAAGGCTTTTCATCGTGAGCTGACGCGTTATGTCCAACTCATCATGAGGTTATCGGGACACACATCCGCTTGTGCTGTGAAGTTGCGTACAGGCATGTAAAGTAACTCGGCCATTCTTACCTTCCTTGCCCGGCGGGCATGTGTTAGAAATGGTCGTTGTTTCAGGGAATTGAGTGCAGAAAAGTTATGATTACTCACGCGGTCATATTTGCGCCTATCGGGCAGGTCAGTCGTTCGGACCAGATAGTGCAACGCCTTTCAAACGCTATTATCACCGGGTTGCTGGAGCCAAAGGAACAACTTCCCAACGAAACTGATTTGGCAAAGATGATGGGCGTCTCACATATTACCATCAGAGAAGCGCTCAATACGCTTCGGGCTAATAATCTAATCTATACGGTTCGTGGTCGTAATGGCGGGAGCTTCGTTTGCGAAAAGATTGATAGCAAAAACAACGCTCTGCATCCGTTCAAAGCGATAAGCACAGATTATCTTTCTGATCTGGGTGAAATGCATTGTGCCATCATTAGCCATAGCGCAAGGCTGGCTTCCAGACGAATGACCAGCGCGGACATCGCCAAATTTCGCGAGTTTGTTGAGGTGCTCAGAAAGGCAAATTCACCTGAACTAATGACCCAGGCAGATATGCGTTGCCTGCTGGCGATAGCCGCCAGTTCGCATTCCGCGCGGCTGGCCAACCAGGAACTACAGGTGCAGGCAGAATGGGCATCGTTGGTGGCGATACTCTATCGCATAGACAGCGTTCATGCGGAGATTATCGCGCTTTATTCAGCGCTGGCGGATGCGTTAGCGGCTCACAACGAGGCGGAATCGGTGCAGCTTGCCACGAGGATCATCGACACGTTTACCTATTACCTTATTGAAAAAAAGTTGAAATATAACGCGAACTGACAATCAGTGAAGGCAGAACAGACAATGAGCTCTTCGACATCTTTAAGCGCATTAATTCGTAAGATTGATGATATTACCGCCTCTACCGTAGAGTCTACCGTTGCGCTGGCGAGGAGCATCCATGAGGCTATTTCTGGGGTGCAAAAGGCCTCCGCAGAAGTAGTTCTCGATCCGTCGGTGAGATCGACCGTTCAGCAGCACATCAAACGCACCCTCAGTGACAACCATTACTGCTCAGGGGCCGGGTTCGCCAGCCATATTGAGAGCACCGCAACCGCAAAAGAGTATTGGCTGCTGGAATGGTGGTATAAGAAAGATAATGGCTTGAGCCAGGCCCATCTCGATTTAGATCAGGCCACGCAGCAACGACTGGATTTCAGAACCTTCGAGTGGTTTAAGCACTCACCTCCGGAGGGAAAAGCGTATATCCACGGCCCCTACGTCGACTATATCTGCAATATCTCTTACACCCTGACCTCGGCGGTGCCGGTCTATTACAACGAGCAGTTTCTTGGCGTCGCCGCCGTCGATCTGCTGGTCAGTCAGATTGAAGCCGAACTGCTTTCCTGTCCCCACCCTGACTATGTCATTCTGACCAATCTGGAAAACCGGATTATCTTCTCCAGTTGGCCGCGTTTTCGCGTGGGGGAATTGCTGTCCCCCACGCACAGCACCGTGGTTTACCAGAGCGACTACTTTATCCTTTATCACTATCAAAACTAAGGGCCCGAGGGCCCTTAGTTTTAGTTATCCTGCCCCACATTGAGTTTGTTAGCGTAAGCAATGGCGTCGTTTTCCGGTGCCGCAGATCGTCCGAACGGTCGTGTCAGGAACATATAGATTAGACCAGAGCCAACAACAATCGCCAGGCCGAACAGTACCGTCCAACGATCGATGAAGTCGCTGCTGTCTGCCGGTTGTGCCAGCAACCAAATCCCGCACAATCCATAGGCCAGCGCCAGCACATTCACAATCACGCCCCAACCGCCAATAGTCCACTCTCCAGCCGGTTTCCAGCCTTTGAGACGCTGGCGTAGCGCGGCAAGCACTACCATCTGGAACGAGATGTAAATCCCGATAACGGCAAATGCGGTAATACGCGACAGGTTGTCTGGCTGGAAATAAACCCAAACACAGATGATGACGGGCAGCAGACAGCTAACGACCATGGCATTATCCGGAACACCATTTTTAGATATTTTTGACATCCATTCACTGCCCGGCAGCATTTTGTCGCGGGAGAAGGAAAAGATAAGACGGCTTAACGCAGCCTGCAGAGACAGAATGCACGACAGCATCGCCACAATCGCAACAATGATAAAGACAGTTGCACCGGTTTCACCAAGTGCTTCATTCAGGATGGCCGGGATCGGGTCGGACGTTTTGCCATTGACGATACTTATCAGATTTGGCGAAGCCAGCAGGTAACCCATAACGGAAATAATCGCGGAAATCGCGCCAAATACGATGCTTAGAATCATCGCAACAGGGATCTTTTTACTTGGATTTTGTACCTCTTCCGCAACATTACCACAGGCCTCAAAGCCAAAGAACATGAACAGCCCCATCAGCGCGGCAGACATAAATGCAGTTGAATAGCTGCCATCATGAGCCAGCACCCCCATCGAATCGAAGATGACCGAGAACGGCTGCGAACGGTGGAAAATCAACAGATAAATCCCCAGCGCAATCACGCTGACAATTTCACACCAGAAGCCAATTTTTGCGACCCGGGCCAGATTTTTAGTCCCGGACATATTAACAGCCATCATCAAAAGCAGCAGTAAAACGGACGTCAGCAGCATCGTGGCTGGCGTCTGACCATAGTGAAAGAGCGACTCTACAAACGTTGATGTATATTCCGCGATTGACGTAATGGTGACCACCAGCGCCCACAGGTAAATCCAGGCGGCGATCCACGCATATTTCTTGCCCCATAACCTCCTGGCCCAAGGATAAAGCCCGCCGGTTATGGGATACTGGGAAGCGACCTCACCAAACACCAATGCCACTAAAAGTTGTCCACATGCAACGATTAAAATCCACCATACTGCCGGCGGCCCCGCCAGCGTTACGGCCAGCGCAAACAGCGAATAGACAGCGGTAAGCGGCGACAGATAGGTAAAACCCAACGCAAAGTTTGAAATAAGACCTATCGAGCGATTGAATTGTTCTTTGCCATCGTTCTGAAAATTATCGTTTTTCTTATCAGGTGTCTGTTCCATATAGCTTTCTCTTTTGTGGAATAGTCGCAGGGTTGAACAATTAATGTATAAAAGATATTAAGTTATATGTATAGTGATTTTGTCACGTAATTGTTAAAAATGATCGCACATCACATTCCCGAAAAAACTGGAATAAACCATCAAAATTAACAACAAATTAACAAAAAAGTGATGTATTCATGCTGAGAAAAGAGAAAGGAGCCATACGTTACTGAGGAATCGCGCATCTGTTCGGCGTGGCTGTTCAGATGCGCGGCTGTTGAATTGTTAGCCAGTGCAGACCGACAAACTAAATTGTGAAATAAAACGATCGATAGTAGTGATATCCTCCTGCGTCAATGACCAGCCAGGTTTGCGACAGTAATCAGCCGTAATGATCCCCCTGCGCTGTAAGATTGTTTTTTCTACCTGAATGATATATTCGCAGTGCTGCATCCAGCGTTGTATATACGGTAACAGCGTCTCATGTAACTGCGTCGCTTGCTGATGTTCACCCACCAACCAGTGACGATAGATTTGCACATAAATTTCGCTAAACGAGCAGCCAGGCATCACCCCTTTTCCTCCCGACTCCAGCATTTGCAGCATATACAAACCGGCATAACCGTTTAGCACATGCGCGTCTGGCGCCTGCTGCAGAAATTCACGCGTATAGTTCACCGGCGGATTACATTCAATCTTGAACACCGCATGTGGGTAACGTTTTGCCACCTCAGCCAATTGCGCAGGTGTAACCGGGAACCCCGTTTCTCCTGGCGCGTACTGCACCATCACCGGAATAGTGACCGCTTCCAGTACCGCGGCAATATGCGCCTGCACTGCGGCAAGCGATGGCTGTAGGAAAAAAGGCGGCAACAACATTAGCGCGTCAGCGCCCATACTCTGGTAGCGCCGCGCACGGCGAACGGCCACTTCTGTGCTATGGTCGGTGATCGACAGTGCGCGAAATATGCCTTTATCCGCTAACTCAGCAACAAAGACTTCCGCCAATTGCTGACGTTCATTATCGTCAAGTTTCGGAAATTCACTGGCAATGCCAAACAGTGTGAGCCCATTAACACCGATGCCAGAAAGATGCGCCAACAAACGACGAAAGCTCGTAAAATCCACGTCACCCTGCGGTGTAAACGGCAGAGCAACAATGGGATTAACCCCCCGGATGCGCGCAACCGTAATCATTACAAATCTCCCCTATCCGCCAATACAGCCCCCTGCGCAGCCGGTAGCGCCCAGCGACGATACAAACGTAAGAACCCACGTGGAACGTCTTTATGGACCAGTTGGCAGTGTTGCTGACGTTCGTTCAAGACCCTCTCTTCCACATTCAACATTAATGTCCGCTGAGGAATATTAATGCTGATCGAATCCCCGCTTTCGACCAGCGCCAGAACACCACCATCGCTGGCTTCTGGCGAAATATGCCCAACAAACAGCCCACGATTCGAGCCGGAAAAACGTCCATCAGTAATCAGCGCACAGGAGTCTGACAGCTTCATTCCTTCGAGGAATTTCATTGGCTTATACATCTCTGGCATACCCGGTCCGCCTTTTGGTCCTTCGTAGCGCAGCACCAGTACGCTTCCCGGCTGAATATCACCGGAGAGAATCGATTCCACGGCCTCATCTTCGCTGTTAAATACCACAGCAGGTCCGGTAAAGACCATCAAATGGTCCGGCACTGCAGCTGGCTTCACGACACACCCCATTGGTGACAGATTGCCATGTAACACAGCAACCCCCGACTCATTGCGTACCGGGATAGCCAGTGTATGGATAACTTCCGGGCGGCGGGAATTGGGAACACCCCGTAGCCATTCACCTTTTGTTTGCCCGTTGACCGTCAGGCAACTGAGATCCAGTAAATTGGCGATCTCTTTTTCCACTGCCGCGACACCGCCCGCTTCCCAGAAATCGATCATGTCATACTCCGACGCCGGATAGAGCGAGGCGACCAGCGGTACCTGGTGACTGAGAGCATCAAATTCAGCCAAGGGCAGATGTCCCAACTCGGCTTCATAATAAATAGCCTGTAGATGCAAAATAGCGTTAGTGGAACCTCCCGTTGCCAGCAGATAAGTCATCGCATTGCGGATCGATTCGCGCGTAATAATTTGTCGGGCGTTCACGCCACGCTTAACCAGATCAACAGCCGTTACCCCAGTCGCATAAGCACAATCTCGTCGTTCATGTGAAATCGCAGGCAGCATACTGCTCCCTGGCAGGCTCATGCCTAATACTTCTGCAATACAACACATCGTGTTGGCTGTACCGTACATCGTGCAGGAACCGTGGCCCGGCTCAGCAATATCTTCAATATGGCGGAATTCAGCGTCATCAATTTCGCCACGACGTTTCCAGCCAATAGCCTCGGTGACGATATTGCCGTCCCAGTGTTTACCTTTGTATTCTGCGGGATACATTGGCCCGCCATTTACTAAAATAGCCGGGATATCGAGACGTGCTGCCGCCATCAGCATAGCGGGCACGATTTTATCGCACGACCCCAACAGCACCATGCCGTCGAAGCGGTGAGCGCGCATCATCACTTCGATCGAACTGGCGATAATTTCGCGGGCCGCCAGAATATAGCGCATACCCAGATGCCCTTCAGCAATCCCATCGCATGGAGCGATAGTGCCAAACACCATCCCCACGCCACCAGCCTCATCGATGCCTTTCAGCACATGCGCAGTCAGTTCATTCAGATTGGCATGTCCCGCTGTCGCATTGGTATAGCTGTTGACGACGGCAATCACCGGGCGATGCAACTGTTCGTCTGTATGGCCCATTGATTTATACAAGGCGCGTTTTAAAGCGCCATCATCACCGCTGAGGATCGGGTTGAAGTGCTCGCCACCACAACCTGCGCATCCGCTGCCACAACTGCTCATATATGACCTCTTTTCGTTAATACACTGTTTTCTGCTGGTGTTTTTTTGCGGTCGCGGGGATTAACCAAGCGTCCGGGAATGAGGAAAATCAGCGGCGCGCAGAGTACAAGGAAGCCCGCCAGAATATACAGTCCGCTACTGGTGCTGCCGGTGGTGTCTTTCAGCCAGCCGAGAACGGTTGGACCAAAGAATCCGGCTAGATTACCAATCGAATTGACTAATGCGATACCAGCAGCCGCTGCCGTACCAGAAAGTAACGTCCCCGGAAGGCTGATATAGGTTGGGATTAGGGATAACGTGCCGGACATGGCGACACAAATCCATGCCATCATCCAGAACGTGGAGCCTTCATTCAGGGCGCTAAATGTCAGACCAATCGCACCGATAATCGCCGGAATAGCTATGTGCCAGCGACGCTCCTGCTTCAGATCAGAGTGACGGCTGTTCCACAACATGCAGGCCGCACCGAAAATATAGGGTACCGCCGCCAGTAGGCCGATAGCAAAATCGTCCTGTACGCCGGAGCTTTTAATAATCGATGGCAGCCAGAAGTTAATACCGTAATAGCCAATGTTAAAACTGAAGAAAATCAGCGCCAGCAACCAGACGAAGCGGTTACGGAACATTGCAGACAGGCTGTGCTGCGGCATTCCGGCGTTGGCTGCGACTTTATCAAGCTGATCTTTATGCAGATCTTGCTCAATCAGCGCTTTCTCATCATCCGATAACCATTTGGCCGATTTCACGTCATTATCGAGATAACGCAGCACGACGAAGGCCAGTAGGAATGACGGGATTGCTTCCACCAGGAACAACCATTGCCAGTTGTGCAGTTGACCAACACCTTCGAACATTTTCAGGATTAGCCCTGACAACGGGCTGCCGATAATAGTCGACAGCGGCGTCACCAGAATAAACAGCCCCAGCGTGCGCGCTGAACGCCAGGAAGGGAACCACAGCGTTAAATAATAAACAATCCCCGGAAAGAAACCGGCCTCTGCGATACCAAGTAAAAAACGTACAATGTAAAACTGGGTTGGTGTGGTAACAAACATCGTCAATGCTGATAAAACTGCCCAGCTTGCCATGATGCGTGCAATCCAGAAACGGGGACCAAAACGCTGCATTAGCAGGTTACTCGGCACTTCAAAAAGAAAGTAACCGATAAAGAAGATACCAGCACCGATCCCATAAACCGTATCGCTGAGATTCAACGCATCCTGCATATGGAGTTTGGCAAAACCCACGTTCACCCGATCGAGATAGGCGAAGAAATAACACAGGATTAAAAACGGGATCAGCCGTCGGGTCACTTTACGATAAACCGCATTTTTATTTTCAGTATCAAGGGTACGCGTATTCATCTTTCAGCCTCTTGAGTTGTTATTGTCGCGATGCTCAGGTATTAACCTGTTGCCATGCCTGGGCATAGGCCTGCGCGTTGGATCGAACCTGTTCATAATCTGCGCCCGCACGATACAAACCGCCGCCGCAACCAAAACCTTTTGCTCCCGCCTTACACCAGTTTTGTAACTGTTGCGCTTTAGCGGAAATACCGCCAACCGGCATACACACGACGTGAGGGGGTAAAACCACGCACATGGCACGGAGTATCTCCGGTGAGATCATTTCCGCCGGATAAAACTTCAATCCGCTGGCACCAGCATCCAGCGCCATAAACGCTTCGCTTGGTGTGGTAACGCCGGGCAAACTGATGACGCCATGATCTCTGCTACGGCTGATCACTGCGGTGTTCATATTGGGTGAGATGATGACCTGACCGCCCGCATCGACAACACTATCGACCTGTTCTGTCGTCAATACCGTACCCGCTCCGACGATAGCACGCTCACCCACCCTTTCACGGAGCAGCGTGATAGAATCGAGCGCTCGCGGTGAATTCAGCGGGACTTCGAGCCAGGTGAAGCCGGCCTCGAGTAATACGTCGCCAATTTCCGGCGCGTCCTCTGGTGTCAGACCGCGTAAAATCGCGATCATAGGAAGCGGCGTTTTTTGCCATAAGCTGGCAAAGTTAAAGCTGTCCATTTTGTTTCTCTGCTAGTTGTTGTTGAAGAGACTGCATACCGGCAATAAAACAGCGATCACCATCGATGCAGCGTGTCTGAATACCAAACGCATTGGCAGCCAATTGATAACGTCGTGTTAACGCCGTACTGCCCACCAGCCAAACGAGTCCGGTGTTGTCAGTGCAAAACTCCATTCCAATCAATAGACCGGAGAGATAATCACTCACAGATTCAGGCGGTATTTCCCCCGAAAGCCGTAGCGTCCGGGCAGAAAACAGAAGTTGGCTTAATGCAGCGTTGCGCCGGGATGCCGCAACACCGCGCAAGAATGCACTGTCATCAACCACCGCATCTGGAAGCGCACGTCCCAGCAAGGAGTGGGTAATTAGCACGTGGAATAGTTCGCCTGTCATATAAGTCGAAAAATCAACGATTTCTCGCTTCTTCATTCGAGCGTGTTTGCTATGTGTACCCGGCAGAATCGCCCGGAAGTCGACGATACCTTCCAATAAGGACAGCCCGAATAGTTGTACTTCTTCACCGCGCATCACATCCGGTATGTCACCGTTAGGTGCTTTACGTATGCCTGGTACAATCCATGCTTCGCTGCCCCAGGAGGTGGTGAATTTTTTGCTGTGCGTAAGCAGGCTATCGGTGCTCGCGGGTAATGGACAGTAATCAACCTCATACCAACCCTGCTGCGAACCTACCATTCCTGCCATTGCAATCATCGGTGAACCTGATTCCACCCACTCGCCCAGTAGCATTTTTAACGTCGAATCGAACCGCCCCGGCTCGACGTGAAGAAGTCCGCAGCTGGCGCTGCGCTTATCCAACACATCGTTTCCTGCCATCAACCACGCGCGAAAATTCGAGGTTCCCCAGTCGATCGCGATCCATTCCCCACTCATCTTGTAACCTCAATAAACATATCTTGTATGACAAGAATGTAATTGAGTTAATGTTACCGATCTGTGATCGCGATCGTGAAGTGAAATAAAACATTTCATGTCGTAAGCTGATCTCACAAGAAGAACTATCTTGTATACCTAACATTCTGTTTTTCGAGTACAATGCCTCATTCTCATTTCTTCAAGGCCGAATATGACTACCTCGCTAACAAACATCTCTGAAACGATTACCCGCGATCTGGCGATGAAAATCATTCGCGGAACCCTGGACGA
Organism: Citrobacter meridianamericanus; assembly: GCF_041320245.1. Classification (NCBI taxonomy): domain Bacteria; kingdom Pseudomonadati; phylum Pseudomonadota; class Gammaproteobacteria; order Enterobacterales; family Enterobacteriaceae; genus Citrobacter; species Citrobacter meridianamericanus. The sequence continues at coordinate 2,997,707 of NZ_CP101036.1, forward strand.
TGGAGAGATGCTCCCCGGCGAAAATGAACTTGCCGTGCAATATTGCGCGTCACGTACCTCTGTGCGTAATGCGTTGCATGTCCTGTCGGCGAAAGGTTTATTATCAATTCAGGCGAAACGACGCAGCACGGTTAACCCGCGTGAACTCTGGAGTTTTCTGGATACGGATGTACTGAGCTGGATGGAAGAAGTTGGTATTTCGCCCGATGTTGCAGAGCAACTGATGGTAACGCGTCTGATGTTTGAACCTAACGCCGCTGCGCTGGCCGCCGCTAACGCTACAGCTCGCGATTTAGCTGCCATTGAAGATGCCTGGACGCTTATGTCGCGCGGGCAAAGGCAGGATCAGGTTGCCCTCTTCGAGGAAGGTGATTTAGCCTTTCACACGGCATTACTCAAGTCCTGCCATAACCCCTTTTTAATGTCCATTGGCAACGCCCTTTCAGCCGCCATGATGCTGTCGTTTAAACAGACGCAGGAGTCATCGGTTAAGGAGACCGAGCATGCCGTTGAGCAACACCGACTCCTTCTGGAAGCAATACGATTACGCCAGGCCGTTACGGCGCGGGAATGCATGCGCGATATTATTCTTAGTGCGGCCAACCGCCATTTGTGGAAAACAGTGCCGGATAAATACGCGCACCTGGTTTAAGTCGGAGGTTAAGTAGCAAAAATCGCTGCTGTTAAACAACATTTTTGCAATATAATAACGAGATGTTAAACGATGAACCTGAGCAGGTGAATGATGGAAATTGATCTCGATAATCTGGTCTTTGATGGGCTGGAAGAAGCGCAGGCCCGCAACGCCGAACGTCTGGAAGATGCAGACCAAAAAGCACAAGAAATTGTTGCTGATAACGACTGCGGCGATGCCTGCAAAATCTGATTTCCACACCGGCGCAATGCCGGTTTTTACTTCCTGCAGATTCCTTCCCGGTAAGAGATTCAACATTCAATAAATTGATGTTCTTCGTTGAGCCGATATTTCACCCCCGCCCGAATGTTGTTTTCCCCCTCAACAGCAAGCGCAAAGCGCATTCTCTCGCCATCGTGATAGGCCAGCGCCGCGCAGCCGCCGGGGCCGAGAATGATCGAGTCGACGGTGCCGGTACTGGCAACAACGGCGTTTTCTCCGCTGGCAATAATGTGGATGTTGTCCGCACAGTTGGCAATGTTAGATTCTGCGCCGAAGCAGGCCAACTGGGTTAAATCACCGCTGCAGGCAATCCGGTTCCGGTCGCCGAGCGAGCTGATGCGTACTCGCATGCCGGTACAGGCGATACGCGTTGCGTCGCCCACGCTACTGATCCGCGCCGAATTACCCGCTACCGCAATTCGCCCGCGATCGCCTGAGCTGCCAATATGCGCGTTATAGCCGACGCTGCCAATACGTGCGCTGTAACCTGCGCTGGCGATTTGTACGGCATACCCGGCGCTGGCGATTTTAACGTTATCGTCTGCGCTACTACATCGGGCGTTATCTTCCGCACTCGCCAGCGGACGATTGATTTCCCCCGCCGTTTGCGCACGGGCAATATTCCCCATAGCATAAATATCCTGCTGGACAAAACTCGCCTCTTCCCGCCATTTTGACCAGCCGTATTCCACCAGGCTATTTGCCCAGTCTGTATACCCTTCCCGCTGGAGCGCACGATGAACATCGGCGTAACTTCCACCTAACGGAAATGCACGTAGAAACCAGCGATACATTACGGGCCCAACGCGCCAGGCCCGTAAATCACTTCGCGTAATCATCATCGCTTAATGCCGGTGATAGCCATCCACCATACACTTGAAGGTTTCGCCCGGCGTACGACCTGTTGTGCAAAGATAAAGATGCCCAAAAATGAAAAAAAGACTGACAATTGCCAGCGCAAAGTGCGCCTGAAGTAACCAGTAACGCACGCCAGGGAACACATCGCCGACGACCGTAGGATAGAGCGACAGCAACCCAGAGATAAGCAGCAGTGGCAGCAAACCATACATCACGCCAACATAGGCCGCTTGCTGTAGCGGATTGAATTTAGAACGCTTTGATGCCGGGAATGGATGTGGCTCACCCTGCATAATGCCAAACAGATAAAAACGTGCTTGTCTCTGCGCGCGAGCGATCCAGCCCTGACGTTGAATAATATAGTGATGCCCGTTGCCGCCAATCATGTTGATCAGAACAAAACCCATCCAACAAGCGAGCAGCAAAAAGCCGCAAACCTCATGTACGGTAAGCAGGCTTTTCATCACCGACGCGCTGGCAGCAGAGAAGTGATTGATCAGGCCACTGACCAGAAGTAGCAGGAATAATAGCGCATTCGACCAGTGCCACAAACGAACGGCCTTCGAGTATAAATAGACCGTCTCACCGTGCCCTGCCGGAGCTTTATGCGCAGCCCGAAAGCGCAGCATGGCGTGTAGCGCCAGCACCATCCACATCCCCACCAGCATCAATCCGGCAATGACCAACCACACGGGCCAGTAGTCCGGTGAAAACAGGGGAACATACTGCGCAAGCTGGGCATGAAACTGTTCGGCATTCTGCGACGCGTTCATACATTATCCTTTTTAATCAAATGTTGACCGAACCGACGATACAGATGGGGTTTTCCGGCGCCTGCAAGTTGATATTCGTAATATTTGTTCTCTCGCAACCAGGTCTGAATTTCCGGGCTATCTTCACGACCAAAAATCAGCGCATGTTCCGGGCAAGCATTAACACAGATCGGCGGGAAACCTTTCGCCAGACGAGATTCAGCGCAAAAGTCGCATTTATCCGCTACTTTGGTCTGCGGGTTTAGATAGCGCACCTGATAAGGACACGCGCCAATACAGTAGCTGCAGCCGATACAGGAAGACGCGTCAACCCGCACAATGCCGTTCTCATCTCGCCAGGAAGCACCGGTTGGACACACCTCAATACAGGGCGCATCATCACAATGCTGGCAGGACTGACGGAAATAGTGATACAGCGTTTCGTTGTCGTTATCCGAGACCGGAATATGCGCTATCGACAATCGACTGCCCTGGGCAGGGACATGGTTGGTTTTCCTGCATGCTCGGGCGCAGAGATTACATCCGTTACACAGTGATTCGTCGTGAATCATGACGTAACGCACGGCTTTAGGGCTCTTCGTACTCGCTAACAAATTTTGACCCGGGCCGGTGAAAAAAATTACCGTCCCCATGCCAATGACAAATTTTCGTCGGGTGAAGGACATCGGGTTATCCTCTAATACTGTGACAGTGGTCGTCCACACGTTCCATGACATCAACCTGAAAAATTCAGGGGTTCTGATACTGCTCAACCTCAAGCCATTCGCACAGGCCGTACGCTTTGCCATAACTCATAAAACGTTCGCTAAACAGATAAGGCTCCGCATTTGACGATTCCACAGTCCGTATATCTGCGTAATCAGGATGCATTTCCATGGCCGTTAGCGCCGCTGTAACCTGCTGAGATTCAAAGCTATACGGCGGTTGCATCAACATGGCGACCTTATAGGGGCGAGGGTACGTTCGACAATCAAAACGTACCGCCTCGGCAATCGCGAGGCAGATGTCGTTTTCCACTACCTGCACACACATGTTGGCGTAGTTTGCCGTCATGGTTTGCGTCGAATAGAAATACGCATCTTCGGTGCCCTGCACACAGGTGATATCCGTGCTATTCGCATCCAGACACAGCGCATCCAGTAGCGCGGAGAGATCGGTTTCAGGGACCGAGTAAGGTGGTAGCAAAAACAGACTACGCGCCACCAGTTGCCCCGAAACTGAATGCTGACGGATAAAATCTGCCACAATCGCCTGCGGGTTGGCGGGGTCCTGAACCTGCGGCACACTCACCTGTTCTACCGGCGGGTGAAAAGCCTGCAACCATTGTCTCTTGTGGCCATCTACCTCGTCAGGAAGCGCCTCATCGGGTGTCAGAACATCGCTCACGTTTGTCATCTCGCGTTCCTTACGCCGGCAACAGATCTTGCGCCGCCAAATCAGCGGCTACATCTTCAAGTCCGAGTCGGTACAGGGTTTCACGCGTTGGGCAACCCAGCTCTGGATCCCAGCCCATTTCCTGATAGAACATCGTCAATGACTGACGCATATCTTCCCGATCCATCTTGTCGGTCCCTTCAGTGAAGACGGGGATCTTCGGATCTTTATCGAACACCCAGGAGCAGATGAGATCGTGCTCATTGCGCATATCTTTGGTTTGCATCAGTTTGACGGTATAAGCACGATGCAAAGTAAAGATGCGTTCAGCAGCCAGATCCAGACTCGCTTGCGTGGTTTCATCGCCGGTGACCGCCTGGAAGAATTTTGCTTCCAGATCCAAATCCCCGCGATAGTTGCGGCTCTTGAGCGGGGAAACCGTCATCGGCCAGACCCAGTTGCACAACGTCACCGCGTTATGCAGGCAGACTTTCAGCAGCGTCCATTTGGCATATTTGATCTTGGCAGCATTGATCGGGGTGTAGTTTTTGGTTTCATCGTAGGCATCCTGTGAACCAAACAGCTCGCCCGCCACTTCGCGCTGCAATTTCAACGGCAAACCGGAACCGATGAAGTTGATATGGGTGTGCGCCATGCAGTCACGGTTAAACATACAATTGGTGATCGCCCCCACCTGCGCTGAAGCCTCGTTCGCATGGTGAACAGGAAAACCGAACGGTGACCACAGTTTATTTTTGGCGTAGCCCCAGTACTCTTCGCCCAGATCCCAGCGCTCAGCAATGGCATACGAGCCGTCCGCAAGGTGGCTAAGTTCGCCTACGCGGTGCGCCAGTCGATAGTAAAAGTCTTTAATAAAATTAGGATCGCCTTCTTCCAGCTGATCCCACCTGATCTCCGCATACTCCTCTGCTGGCAGCACGCGCTTAAATACGCCTTTCGAATAACAGTAAGTAAAGTCACGATGTAACTGCCCGTAGTTACACCAGATGCCGTAATCGTCAAACAGGTTCAGGCCAATCAGGTTCCCCACCACGCGCCCATCGTCTTTATCGTCGAAATCTTTCGGGCCATTGGGGAAAATGGTGGTGTGGACAAAGTTCGCTACGCAAGTATTACCACCGGTACTCGGTACACCAAAATCTTTCACTCTCGGGACATTGAGCTGCGACATACAGCGAATTGGGCAAGAATGGCAGCCGCTCATTTTGACCGTGTACTTCTCAGCGGCTGGTCCCAGATCGAAAACGGATTTATAGGTTCGAAAACCCACGGTATTCTGGTTGCCAGGTGGGATTTCCCCGGTTTCGATTGGTCCCCCTTCTGCTGCGCCCCAGAAGAGTCCCTTACGCGCCGTCCAGCGGGAATTTGGCGAAGAGTATTCCGCCCAGGCCTGCGGGGTGCTTGGCACAACGTGGTTGTTGTTGGCACCGATGAGCTCGGTCATCATGTAGTCATTGAGCCGTTTCATCTCTTTGCGGTCGGCAATATTGACGCCTTTAGTGCCTTCTACCGCAATAGCCTTCAGGTTTTTCGAGCCCATTACTGCGCCGGTACCAGCACCGCCGCTGTGGTTACGACTGTTGATCATGCAGGAGAGCGGCACAAGATTTTCCCCCGCCTGGCCTATCGCGGCAACGCAGGTTTCAGGATTGGTAATGCGGCAAATTTCTTCAGTTGTGGCGCGCGTCCCCTTACCCCACAGGAAACCGGCTTTTTCAATGCTAACCTTATCGTCTTTAATGTTGAGCCAGACGGGGGTCGCGGATTTGCCTTCAATAATAATGGCGTCGTATCCGGCGAATTTCATTTGCGCGGCAAAGAATCCCCCCATATGGGCATCCACGACTAAATTACCTTTGGTAAAGGTCGATAAGGAGGTGATATTGACGCGGGAGCTACACGGAGCACCAGAACCCGTTAACGGCCCGGTGGCAAAAACCAGCTTATTCCCTTCATCAAAAGGCATGGTGCCGGGCGGAACTTCGTCGTACATAATTTTATAACCAAAGCCCATCCCGCCGACAAATTTTTTAAATTTACTGGAATCCTCAAGGGTGATATTACCCGTAGAGAGATTGACCCGTAAAATATTACCTGTCCAACCATTAGCCATCATGTTTTCCTTTGCAAGAAGGTTTAATAGATATACTCGCCATCCGTCAGGCAGTTTTTTTTCTGCAACACCGCGATATTTTCGGCAATTAATGACGCGTATCAGGCATGCCTGCTATCTATCAAACAGTAATATCTTTCCACTCGATAATTTTTAATGCCCCAGTTGGACACGCATTTGCGCATTCCCCGCATAACACACATTTTGAGGATTTTTTGGTTTCGGTATTCACGGTCGCCATCATCCACGGACAGGCAGTAGTACACGCGCTACAGCCAATACAACGTTTGTGATCCACGGCAATACAACCGTCTTCCTGTTTCCAGGTAATAGCGCCAATGGGGCAGACCTTCATACATTGCGGATCTTTGCACTGACGACAGGTATCAGCGGTATAGTTTAAATCGCCATACAGTCCGCCACCGGAGCCAACACCATCATCGCCAAAGAAGAAATTGCGATGGATTTTTATACGGGAAAAGAAAGTGCCCACGGCACCATCGTTATAATTAGTGCAGGAAATTTCACAGCGGTGGCAGCCCGTACAGCGTGCTCGTTGGGTCACCAGCACCCCTTTCGGCGTATTGATAAGACCCACAGTACCGCTGTCGACATCTTCCTGCTTACAGCCAAAAAGTGATAACAACGCAGGGGCGATGGTTAATCCCGCAAGGCCTTTGCCTGATATCCGCAGAAATTCAAGCCGCGTTAAACCACAATCTAAAAATGGACGATCAACCTGGTTCATTTATTTCGCATCCTCTTCGCAAACGCTGTGGTAGCAACACCTCCAGGCTAAATTAAACCAGTGCAGCTCAAGCCATTTCGAGCGATTAATGTTGCCAACAACACGTAAATTTTTGCCCTAACCTGATCGTGTAAATGACGGTGGTTAAACTGAATGAATCTAATCCTTTGGGGTTAGGTACAGGAATAATGTGGTTATTTAGGGCTTATAGTTTTGATCGTCATCAATTAAAAAACGGAAGGGAAATAATTAATGCGGAGTGATATTTATTATCATTAAGATAAATTGAAATAGAATTTCATATGATTTACAAATATTTGTGACCCCACTCTCATATATATTTTATATATCAAACGATATACAATTTAATATACAGCGAAAAACCTTCTTCTGATTGCAGTACTAAATTATATATATTGGTAGATTAACGTAACGAGAATAAGAGGACGGCGAAGAATCTCCCTTCCTCTTTTTATGAATTAACCGGCCAACGCTTTAATTACAGTCTCGATTGCCTCTTTTTCTAACTCGCTGCGCTTCACACGCTGATTGGCGAGGGTCGTTCTCAGTACTCCCGCAATGACGATATGCTTAGGCTCCTGTCCCAGATCGCGCATTTCCAGCACTACTTTACCGACTACTCTGCACATTTCACGGTACAACTCGTCGTCTTTGGTCTGATTTCCCATTTTTGCCTGCTCGTCATTAACTCAGACCCACAGCATATATCAGTATGGTGGTTTAGACAAAATTCAATGAAAATCAATCAAATGTCATCAATCTACAGAACCTGTTGAAGACGGTTAACCAGCTCAGCCAGGCTCCCCGCCTGCATTTTTTCCATCACCCGCGCCCGATGAACCTCAACCGTACGCACGGCAATATTCATGGCGTCAGCAATTTCCCGATTCATTAACCCTTTTGCTACCAGTTGTGCCAACTCTCGCTCCTTTGGCGTAAGCTGCTGATAGCAGACCACGATCTTTTGTCGCGAGAAGGCGGCCTGAGAAACCTGCAATGCATGCTCTAATGCCGCCTGCAGCGGCGCGGCGGACACCGGCTTTTGCAAAAAATCGACCGCACCACGTTTCATTTGTTCAACCGCCATCGGCACATCGCCATGCCCGGTGAGAAAGACGACCGCCAGCGTGCTCTTTCGCTGACGCATTGCTTCATGCACCGCGTGTCCATCGAGTACCGGCATCCGCATATCCAGCAGAAGTACGCCCACCTGGTGCAGATTTGCCCTGGCAAGGAATGTTTCGCCTTGCTCCCAGCAACTCACCTCATATCCCAGACTTTCCAGTAAAAACGCACAGGCCTGGGTTACAGCGATGTCGTCATCCAGCAGATGAATGATTGCCACGACGGCCCTCCTCCTGGTTTTGCTTAAAATGTAATGTCACTACTGCACCTGCTTTTTCATCGGGAGCTGGATGATTTTTGATATCAATGTCTCCGTTTGCGAAGCGTACCAACCGCTGGCAAATCACCAGGCCGAGTCCCATGCCCTCTTTACGCGTGGTCATAAACGGCTGAAAAGCCTGGTACAACTGAGCCTCGTCAATGCCTCCGGCATTATCCTGCAGCTGAATACTCACACCGCCATCCTGACGCAAGGCGCTAAACCACACTGTGGTAGCCCCGGCCTGGGCGGCATTGAGTACCAGATTGGCCAGCACCTGTTCGAGAAGAACGCTCGGCAACGTTAGCGTTAACGCCTTGCTAACTCGCGTTTGCAGCGCTATCGCCGGGAATTGCTGAGGCATGCGCAATAATTGCCAGACGTGATGGATTGCATCGTGAGCGTTGACGGCTTGCCAGTCATCGGTCATCACCGGATTACCCTGTGCCTGACTGACCCACTGACGAAGATTGCGCAGCGTATCAGCGCCCCGCTGCGCCTGAGTATCAATGTGTTCCAGCGCGGGTAACAATGGGTGTTGTTCATCCTGACCGCGCAGGCGAATCAGACAACCTTGCGCATAATGGCGGATAGCCGACAGCGGCTGGTTTAGCTCATGGGCAAAGCCGGAAGTCATCTCTCCTAACACGCTCATTTGGCGAGCCGTTTCCAACGCCTGCTCCTGTTTGCGCAACAGCACGTTGTTTCGTTCCAGTTGCCTGCCGCGTCGGCGAACCAACAACATCACCCAGATGTAGTTGAGCGTGAGCAACAACAGCACGATGGCCGCCGCTCCCATCGCCAGCCGATGTTGAATAAACCAGCTTTTGACATCAAGCCACAGCTGCCGCTGCTGCGGATGCTGGCGGACATCGCGCAGCAACGCTTCCACCTCGCGGGTCGAGGCGGGGGCTCCCCAGCGAAATGTCGCGTCCTGCGGCGCATTAAACAGGGCCCGCGTGACGCGATCGGCCAGCTCGTCGCTTACCGCGGGCAGCGCCGCAAATGACCAGTCAGGATAGAGCGGCGTGCTGGTTAAACAGGGAATCGACGTCGGATAGTTAAGCACGGTCATAAAATCTGTTTTACGAACCAGCCCTTCTTCATCCATTTTTTCAAGCAGGCATACCGGCACAATCACCGCCTGTACGGCTTTTTCGCGTAATAAATAGAGTAACGCGTCAGCGGGAAATCCAGTAAATGTCAGGCGCAAATCACGCTCCGGGCGCAGGCCTGCATCGCTAAGTGCTTTATATCCTAATAAATAGCCGCCAAATGCCTGCGCATCAATGGCGCCAACGGTTTTGCCGATCAGATCGTGTGGAGAGGTTATCCCGCTGTCGCGTCTGACAAGGATCGCGCTGCCAATTACGTTACTGGCGGCTTTCCCGCCGCGGGTAGAGCGCAGCGAAGCCAGCCAGCGCAGCGCCGAACGGCTGTTTAGCTGAACAAACTGCGCCGGATTAGTGACTACAAATTGTACCGTTCCGCGATTCACCGCCTCCTGCATCTGGTGCAGACCCAGCGGTTGAATGTGAAACTGTTCGCCGGGGATTTGCTGATTTAACATAGCCTCCAGCGGCTGCCAGTGATTACGTGTGGAGACGTCCCCACGCATTGCCAAAATACCAATGTTCCATGTCTGCGCCCTGACTACACCGCTCAGCATCCACAGCGACGCCAGCAGCGTCAGACATTTTACTACGTTGCGTCCCACTCAATTATCCCTGTCTTATATGTTGTTTTAGATCAACAACTAGCCGGGTATGTGGTTAACCACAATAGAGTACTCCCCGTCACGATTTTTACACTGTAAATCATCGAGATTCTTTATTCATCACACGCAATCAACGGCGTGACCAATGTTTCGTTGTTGCATCGTGACGGGAGAAAATATGGACAGCAGTAAACGGCAGTTTCTCCAGCAACTTGGCGTCCTGACCGCTGGCGCATCGCTGGTACCTTTGGCTCAGGCGCAATTTCCCTTTTCGCCTGAACGCCATGAAGGCTCACTTCAGCATCGCTACGCCATGCTGGTTGACCTGCGACGCTGTATTGGCTGCCAGGCCTGTACCGTCAGTTGCGCTATTGAAAACCAGACGCCGCAAGGCGAGTTTCGTACCCTCGTCAATCAGTATCAGGTGCAAATTGAAGGCCAGCTGAGCGTCACTAACGTTCTGCTGCCGCGTCTGTGCAATCATTGTGATAATCCCCCCTGCGTTCCCGTTTGCCCAGTACAGGCCACCTTCCAACGCGAAGATGGCATTGTGGTGGTCGACAACACGCGGTGTGTGGGGTGCGCCTACTGCGTTCAGGCCTGTCCTTATGATGCGCGGTTCATCAACCATGAAACGCAAACCGCCGATAAATGCACTTTTTGTGTTCATCGCCTGGAAGCTGGCCTGCTCCCGGCCTGCGTGGAATCCTGCGTCGGCGGCGCACGCATTATCGGCGATATCAAAGATCCGCACAGCCGAATTTCGCAAATGCTGCATGAACACCATGACGCCATCAAAGTCCTGAAACCGGAAAACGGGACTTCACCCCACGTGTTCTATCTGGGACTGGATGAAGCGTTTGTCACCCCGTTGATGGGACGCGCTCAACCCGCTCTCTGGCAGGAGGTTTAAATGAACCATTCACTAATTATCGACGAGGTTCTGGCCCATCCCCAGGACGTAAGCTGGTTACCCTGGGCCGTACAATATTTCTTTTTCATCGGCATTGCTGCCTGCGCCGCGCTGTTCGCCTGTGTGCTTCACTGGCGCAAACAAGAGACGCCGGAACTGGAAAACATGACGCTGCTAATCGCCCTGACCTGCGCAATTACTGCGCCGCTAGCGCTGACCGCTGACTTACACCAAACTGCCCGCGTCTGGCATTTTTATGCTTTTCCGACGCCGTGGTCGTGGATGCCGTGGGGCGCGCTGTTTTTACCGCTATTTACTGGCTTCCTGGGTCTGTGGTTTCTGGCGCAGCACGTTAAACGGCTCACACTTAAAAGTTACAGTGTCACAAAATGGTTAGCATTGGGTAGCGCACTTTCGGCCATCGGACTGCTGATTTATACCGGACGCGAAGTGTCGGTAGTTCAGGCGCGCCCCGTCTGGTTCAGCTACGCCTTTCCGGTTGCGATGTTTCTCAGCGCCTTGCAAACATTTCTCGCCCTACTCATCTCAGTATCTAAAAGCGAGGGAACATTAGCGCGCAAACTGGCGTGGGGACAGATAGTCACCCTGGTAGCACTGGCTTTAGTGGTAGTGGCGTGGGCAAGCGGTAATACGCTTTCCGGTTCGGCTATCCGCCAATGGCTGGATGTGGCCTCTTCGGCACAACACTACGCCATCGGCTGGGTTGTGCTCTGGCTTATTTCGCTTGTTCTTTGCACGCTGGTGCTACGTAACCCCTTATCGCTGCCGCTGCGCATAGTACTCGCGTTAAGCGCAATGGCACTGTGCTGGCTGATGCGCTGGGCATTACTCATTCAGGTACAGACCGTACCGAAATTTAACGCGCAGTTTAATCCTTACACCTTGCCCAGCGGTACCGATGGTTGGCTAGCCATTGTGGGTACCTTCGGCCTGTGGATTGCGCTGATCATTATTGTTCGTGAAGCCCTGAACGCGATCGCAAGGAGAATGCAACATGGCTAATTTAACCCGTCGTCAGTGGCTTAAAGTGGGCCTTGCCGTAGGTGGTATGGTGACTTTTGGCCTGAGTTATCGGGACGTGGCAAAGCGCGCGATAGACGGTTTACTGGACGGAACCTCGGGCAAAATTACCCGTGACCGCATTTTTGGTAACGCCCTCATCCCTGAAGCTAATGCCCAGCCGCGCTGGCAGCAGAACCCGCAGCAGGTTATCTCCATGACGCAGTGCTTCGGCTGCTGGACGCAGTGTGGCGTGCGGGTTCGCGTTGACAGTGAACAAGGTAAGGTACTTCGCATTGCGGGCAATCCGTATCATCCGTTGTCTCAGGAGCATCATATTGACTCCGCCGTCCCCTTTGCCACTGCAATGGAACAGCTGGCGGGCGAATTGGGTCTGGACGCGCGTTCCACTGCCTGCGCCCGTGGCGCCACCTTACTTGAAGGACTATACAGCCCGCTGCGCATTCTGGAGCCAATGAAACGCGTCGGCAAACGCGGTGAAGGAAAATGGCAACGCATTAGTTTTGAACAATTGATCAAAGAGGTAGTGGAAGGTGGCGATTTGTTTGGTGAAGGTCACGTTGATGGCTTGCGCGCAATCCATAACACCAACACACCGCTTGATGCCGGACATCCCGGATTTGGCCCAAAATCCAATCAACTGCTGGTAACCAATACCAGCGATGAAGGTCGTGATTCATTTTTACGCCGCTTCGCACTGAACAGTTTTGGCAGTAAAAACTTCGGTGCCCATGGCGCATACTGCGGTCTGGCTTATCGGGCAGGTTCCGGCGCGCTAATGGGCGATCTGGATAAAAACACCCACGTGAAGCCCGACTGGGACAACGTCGAATTTGCGCTGTTTATGGGTACGTCTCCGGCGCAATCCGGCAACCCGTTTAAGCGCCAGGCTCGCCAACTGGCCAGTGCCCGTTTACGTAACGACTTCCGGTATGTAGTGGTGGCACCAGCCCTGCCATTAACCACCGTACTGGCTGACGATCGCGGCCACTGGCAGCCCGTACGCCCAGGAAGTGACTCCGCGCTGGCGATGGGGATGATCCGTTGGATTATCGATAAACAACGTTATAACGCCGATTACCTCGCCATACCCGGCGTGCATGCCATGCAGCAGGCAGGAGAAAAAAGTTGGACCAACGCGACGCATCTGGTGATTACCAATGAGCTTCCAACCCTTGCCGGACAGCATTTAACCCTCGCGCACCTGAGCGCAGATGCCGCCCAGGTGCCGGTAGTCATTAACGAAGCTGGCGAAATTGTCGCAGCCAGCAGTTGTGCGCGCGCGCAGCTATTCGTCACCCGCGACGTCACGCTGGCAGACGGACAGACGGTGACCGTAAAAAGCAGCCTTCAATGTCTGAAAGAGTCCGCAGGGAAACTGTCGCTGGCACAATACAGCCAGCAGTGCGGCGTATCTGAAGCAGACATTGGCGCACTGGCCGACGCGTTTACCCGCCATGGCCGTAAAGCGGCAGTGATCACGCATGGTGGAATGATGGCAGGCAATGGATTCTATAATGCCTGGTCAGTGATGATGCTCAATGCGCTGATTGGCAACCTCAGTCTTGAAGGCGGCGTGTTTGTCGGCGGCGGCAAGTTTAATGGCGCCACCGACGGCCCACGCTACAACATGGACAGCTTCGCCGGGAAGGTTAAACCCAAAGGGTTAAGCATCGCGCGCAGTAAAACGGCTTATGAGTCTTCCGAAGAGTACCGTAATAAGGTGGCTGCCGGACAGTCGCCCTTCCCGGCCAAAGCCCCGTGGTATCCGTTTGTTGCCGGTCAGCTCACTGAACTCCTCGTCTCAGCGTTGGAAGGTTACCCTTATCCGCTAAAAGCCTGGATCTCTAATATGACCAATCCGTTCTACGGCATTGCAGGGTTGCGCGCCGTGGCGGAAGAAAAGCTTAAAGATCCTGCGCGTTTGCCGCTGTTTATCGCCATTGACGCTTTTATGAACGAAACCACGGCGCTGGCAGATTACATCGTGCCAGATACCCACAACTTTGAAAGCTGGGGATTCAGTGCGCCGTGGGCGGGTGTCGCCAGCAAAGCGACCACAGCGCGTTGGCCTGTCGTCAGAGCCGCAACCAGCACTACCGCAGATGGTCAACCGGCCTCGATGGAAGCTTTTTGTATCGCCGTTGCGAAACGTATCGGACTACCCGGATTTGGCGACAACGCAATTACCGATCCGCAGGGCAATCACTATCCGTTGAATCGTGCGGAAGATTACTACCTGCGACTCGCCGCCAATATTGCGTTTATGGGCAAAGCGCCTGTGGCAGAGGCACGGGAAGATGACATCGCGCTGACCGGGGTGCAACGAATCTTGCCTGTAATGACTCAAACGTTAAAAACCGATGAGGTAAGCCGCGTGGCGTTTATCTATTCGCGCGGTGGCCGTTTTGCGCCGGATAACAGTGGTCGGGTCGATAACCGTGTCGGCAATGCGTGGGAAAAACCGCTGCAAATATGGAATGCGGACGTCGCCGCGCACCGCCATGCGATTACCGGCGAGCGTTACAGCGGCTGCCCCGCCTGGTATCCTTCGCGCCTGTCAGATGGACGTGCGGTCGAGGAATTGTTCCCGGAACAAGAGTGGCCGCTGAAACTGATTTCCTTTAAATCCAATACTATGTCCAGCGCCACGGCGGTGATCCCGCGCCTGCATCATCTGAAACCGGTTAATCTGGTGGCGCTCAATCCGCAGGATGGTGAGCGGTATGGTTTAGCACATGGCGATAGGGTGCGGATCACTACGCCTGGCGGGCAGGCGCAGGCGCAGATAAGCCTGCTGCATGGCGTCATGCCGGGCGTGATCGCCATTGAACACGGTTACGGGCATAAAGAGATGGGCGCAGCTCAGCATACGCTCGACGGCAAGCCAATGGCATTTGATGCACAAATAAAGTCAGGAATTAATCTCAATGATTTGGGCTTTGCGGATCCTACCCGACAGGTTGCCAATACCTGGCTTGACTGGGTGTCGGGAGCCGCAGTGCGCCAGGGATTGCCAGCGAGAATTGAGCGTATAAATCGTTAATCATGTTAATAAAAGCATCGAAAAAAAATTATAACGCATTCATAAAACAAATTTAATTAAATTAATTATTGAAAGCCTGAATTATTAAAAAAAAGATTCAGGCTTTTTTATTTTTTATGCTACAGGAATCACATAATTGATATAAAAATTAGTTTTTTATTGTTCTTTTAACCGATGAGTAAGTTTCTGAAATGTATTTCTATCAAAGCAACAGAGAAATTTGTCAGTACATAAGCGAACATGAATTATGGGTTTTAGGTCGGGTCACTGGGATATTTTTAAAAATATTTAGAGAGCATATTGGTCTTGCACAGTATGATGATATTAAAAAAGCACTGAGATTGTCTTCGTCGTCTATTGTTCATAAATGGAATCAGACCGGGATTAACGATATTGAAGGTTATGCAACTTATATAGAAAAATCAGCAAAACTGGTAAAGCTAATGAAAACATTCAATAAATTTGGCATTGCCCTGTCAGCATTGAATGGTGCTAATTCTATTTATGATGCCTGTACAATTGGTAGAGATTGTGAAAAAACGGCTTACACTGAAATTGGCAAGTTTTCAGGGGGTTTGCTAGTTCCAGCTATGTTTAATGCTTCAATCAAATCTGGTACGACCGCTATATGTTCAGTAGTATTGACTGTATTAAGTGCTCCAGAAGGAGGTATTGGAGGTATTGTTTGCGGGATCGTTGTACAGGCAGCGGCAGCATTTGGCGTAAGCAAAGCAGGAGAAAAGATAGGTGAAACGTCCGGAGAGGTAATATACAATACGAAAAAATAAAATATGGGAAAAACAAGAGTTATTATTTATCTATAGGATAAAGAGAGAAAATGATTAGTAAATCATTAATTACTTTAAGTTTAATAGGTATAGTATTTTTTGGAGGTATAATTATATACTTTCTAATGTTTATAGCCAATAGAAATTTTTATACTATATGTGATTTATATAAAAATAAATTTGGGAACTTACCATTAAGCACAGAGTTATTTTACACCTCATCACCATTTTTTTTGGCAGGATATAATAAAAAGTCAAAATATAGCAAAAATATTAATGATGTGGAGTTTATACGTTCGCTTCCTAAAAAACTCACAAGAATATATGTAATAAATTATTATTTTAGCATCATTATCTCCTGTTTTTTTTGTATGCTTGCGGCAATGTTATATGTAATAAAATAAATGTTTTATCATGCTGGTGATAATGGTTACATTAATAAATAAAGGGACTCCATCAGAGTCCCTTTATAGTTTTTATTTCAACACCCCATATATCTGATCACCTATCCAGCCATATGGTTAACCGGATCGATTGACGTCAACGTTCCGGTCCATCCTGTATGACCGTATGTTTCTGAACTGGCTAATACACCGAACGTTAACGTCATCAATATGTTACCGTTCCTACGCCACTCGGCAAAAAGCGGATCAGTTATTAACCGGGATCACCGCGCCTTTATATTTGGTACGGATCCAGTCCTGGATTTCTTTGGAGTGCAGGACATCGACCAATGCGACGATATCCTTCTTCTTCTCGTCGCCACGATGCACGGTAATGATGTTGGCGTACGGGTTGTTTTCACCGCTTTCAACGGCAATCGGATCTTTCACCGGATCCAGCCCGGCGTCGATGGCGTAGTTAGCGTTAATCACCACCGCATCGCCTTCATCATTGTTATACATTTGCGGCAACAGCGCGGCTTCCACGTTAGGCAGGAACTTCAGTTTTTTTGGGTTCTCAACAATGTCGCTAATGCGCGCGGTCACTTTATCTACGCCCGGCTTCAGCTTGATCACCCCCTCTTTTTCGAAAATCGACAGAATACGGCCTTCCTCAGATACCGCATCGCGCATGATGACCTTGCCACCTTCCGGCAGATCTTTAAGCGATTTCACTTTTTTCGAATAGATACCAATCGGCTCAATGTGGATCGCCCCAGCGCTGACGAAATCATAGGTATTATCGCCAGCATGATCTTTTATCACGCTGTTAAGGTACGGAATATGCTGGAAGTAGTTAGCGTCAATCTCACGGCCAGCCAGCGCGGTGTTCGGCAGAATGTAATCCTGGAACGGTTTGATCTCCAGATCGATCCCCTGCTTCGCCAGTATAGGTTTAGCCTGCTCAAGGATCTCTGCATGCGGCACGTTGGACGCGCCAACGGTCAGCGTATCTGCCCACGAGGCAAAGCTCAGGGCGCTTAAGGTTGCTGCGGCAAGTAACGTCAGTGATTTTTTCATGATAATGGTTTCCGTATTTTATTAGCGTTTATCTAACAGAGAGGTGATCACATCGCCGCAAAGCTGGATGATGAAAACAATGAGCAAAATCGTCACTGTCGCCACCAGCGTGACGTCGCTGTGGTTGCGCTGGAATCCTTCCAGATAGGCCAAATTCCCTAAACCACCGGCGCCAATCACCCCCGCCATCGCGCTGTAGCTAACCAGTGCAATCAGCGTTACGGTGATGCCGGACACCAAGGCAGGAGAGGATTCTGGCAGTAAAACCCGAAAAATAAGTGTGCTCAGACGTGCGCCCATCGAACGCGTCGCTTCAATCACGCCTTTATCGACTTCACGCAGGGCAATTTCGACCAGCCGCGCATAAAACGGTGCAGCCCCTACGATCAGCGCAGGCAGCGCGGCATTGGCGCCGAGAATGGTGCCAACCATTACTTTGGTAAACGGGATCAGTAGCACGATCAAAATGATGAATGGGATCGAGCGAAAGATATTCACCACCAGCGAAATACCGCTATACACCGCGCGATTGTGAAACAGTCCACCGCGTGCGGTCAGGAATAACGCCAGCCCAAGTGCGATTCCCAGAATAAAGGTCGCTGCGCCTGAAAGGGCAGTCATGTAGAGCGTTTCCTGGGTTGCCGCCAGCAGTTGGTCCCACTTTAGATGAGGAAAAAGTTCTTCAGCCATGTTGAATCACCTCGCCTTCAATGTCGCTCTGGCGCAGGTCGGCCAAAATATTGTTCAATTGTTCTTCTGAGGCCACCACGTGCACCCAGAGCTGACCAAACACACCGTGCGCGGTTTGCGTCATCTTGCCGTGTAAAATGTTAAACGGCAGGCCATAGCGTAGGGTCAATTCGCCAACCACTGGCCGATGTGTACGTTGCCCGGTAAACGTAAGCTTGATCACCACGCCGCCAAGTTCGCTGGCCAACTGCGGGTTGAATTCGTCTTCCTCGCCGTATTGACTCACCTGACGAACGAACTGTCGGGTGATCGCCTGTTGCGGATGAGTAAAAACGCTGAGCACGTCGCCTTCTTCAACGACTTTGCCATTTTCCATGACCGCCACGCGATCGCAGATCTTGCGTACTACGTGCATTTCATGGGTGATCAGCACGATGGTTAATTTGAAGCGACGGTTAATATCGAGCAGTAAATCGAGAATCTGATCGGTGGTTTGCGGATCCAGCGCCGAGGTGGCTTCGTCACACAGCAATACGTCAGGATTATTCGCCAGCGCGCGGGCAATCCCTACCCGTTGTTTTTGTCCACCACTTAGCTGGGACGGATACGCATTTTCGCGACCGCTCAGCCCAACCAGCGCAATCAGTTCGGCAACCCGCGATTTGATAGACGCTTTCGACGCGCCAGCGATTTGCATAGAGAAAGCAATATTCTCGCTAACGGTCCGCGACCACAGCAAATTGAAGTGCTGAAACACCATGCTGATTTTCAGTCTCGCCTGACGTAACGATTCCCCACGGGCGGCAGAGATATCGTGACCGTTAATTGTTACGCTGCCTGAGGTTGGTTTTTCCAACCCATTGAGCAAGCGAATTAAGGTGCTTTTCCCCGCCCCGCTGTAACCAATAATTCCGTAAATCTGTCCCTGTTCAACCGTCAGGTTGACGTTATCGACAGCGGTAATGGCAAGCCTGCCTGGCGTAAACACTTTCGAAATATTTTTCAGGACAATCATGTCGTTTGGGTATCCGCTGCTGCTTAGTGTTCTTCTGCTAGCGCTTTTAGCTGTTTAGCAGTATGGATGTCCAAACGAGTGTAATCAGCAAGGTTGACTTTTAAAATGAATTAAAATGAATTTGATATAACATTTAGAAATATGTCGATATGGTTGGCGTCATGTGCATATAACACAGGCACCGGGATGACGTTTTCAGCGTGTTGCGCAACAAACCACAGTGGCAAACAACTTCTTTATCCATACATCTGAACAAATTAATGAATATTTTCTGTAAAACTGCACAGAAGTGTTTTGAAACGCTGTTTCCATTTTCCTTTTTGATATTTTTCAGCGTATAATGCGCGCCAATTGTCTCTTGAATGGTTTCAGCACATTGACCTGTAAAACTCAACGACTACAAAACTCACCATCCCGTTGGGCTGAAACGCAAGCACACATTCCTCTGCACGCTCTTTCGATGTCACCTATCCTTAGAGCGAGGCATCACAACTTTCGTAACTCAGGTTTAGCTTCCCGTCCGTGCGCGGCGGGAGCCAGATTTCCATATCCTTCTCAACTTAAAGACTAAGACTGTCATGAAAAAGACGAAAATTGTTTGCACCATCGGTCCGAAAACCGAATCCGAAGAGATGTTAACCAAAATGCTGGACGCGGGCATGAACGTCATGCGTCTGAACTTCTCCCACGGTGATTACGCAGAACACGGTCAGCGCATCAAGAATTTGCGCAACGTCATGAGCAAAACCGGTAAGAAAGCCGCAATCCTGCTCGACACCAAAGGTCCGGAAATCCGTACCATCAAACTGGAAGGCGGTAACGACGTTTCCCTGAAAGCGGGCCAGACCTTCACCTTCACCACCGACAAATCTGTCGTAGGCAACAACGAAATCGTTGCTGTTACCTATGAAGGCTTCACGAAAGATCTGTCCGTCGGCAACACCGTTCTGGTTGACGATGGTTTGATCGGCATGGAAGTTACCGCTATCGAAGGTAACAAAGTTATCTGTAAAGTGCTGAATAACGGCGACCTGGGCGAAAACAAAGGCGTTAACCTGCCAGGCGTTTCCATCGCGCTGCCAGCACTGGCTGAAAAAGACAAACAAGACCTGATCTTCGGTTGCGAACAAGGCGTTGACTTCGTTGCGGCTTCCTTTATCCGTAAACGTTCTGACGTCGTTGAAATCCGTGAGCACCTGAAAGCGCACGGCGGCGAAAACATCCAGATCATCTCCAAAATCGAAAACCAGGAAGGCCTGAACAACTTCGACGAAATCCTCGAAGCGTCTGACGGCATCATGGTTGCTCGTGGCGATATGGGCGTTGAGATCCCGGTTGAAGAAGTTATCTTCGCACAGAAGATGATCATCGAAAAATGTATCCGTGCGCGTAAAGTCGTTATCACTGCGACCCAGATGCTGGACTCGATGATCAAAAACCCGCGTCCGACCCGTGCTGAAGCCGGCGACGTTGCTAACGCCATCCTCGACGGTACCGACGCAGTCATGCTGTCTGGTGAGTCTGCAAAAGGTAAATACCCGCTGGAAGCCGTCACCATCATGGCGACCATCTGTGAGCGTACTGACCGCGTGATGACCAGCCGTCTGGACTTCAACAACGACAGCCGCAAATTGCGCATCACCGAAGCCGTTTGCCGTGGCGCGGTTGAAACTGCAGAAAAACTGGATGCTCCACTGATCGTCGTTGCAACCCAGGGCGGTAAATCTGCTCGCGCAGTACGTAAATACTTCCCGGATGCGACCATTCTGGCGCTGACCACCAATGAAACTACCGCGCGTCAACTGGTGCTGAGCAAAGGTGTTGTTGCACAAGTTGTTAAAGAAATCAGCTCTACCGATGATTTCTATCGCCTGGGCAAAGAAGTTGCTCTGGAGAGCGGTCTGGCTCAGAAAGGCGACGTAGTTGTGATGGTTTCCGGTGCGCTGGTTCCGAGCGGAACCACCAACACTGCATCTGTTCACGTGCTGTAATAATTCCACCGCGAATTAATTTGCTTGAAAAGCGCCCTTGCGGCGCTTTTTTTATTTTATCGATAGCCACAATTAATAAAAAATCAAATCGGATTTCACTATCTAATCCGAGATTATCTAAGATGAATCCGATGGAAGCTTTCTGTTTTCACTCGGTTTTTTAGCTGTTTTTGCACAATTCGATGCTTCTTTGAGCGAACGATCAAAAATAAGTGCATTCCCATCAAAAAAATATTCTCAACATAAAAAACTTTGTGTAATACTTGTAACGCTACATGGAGATTAACTCAATCTAGAGGGTATTAATAATGAATCGTACTAAACTGGTACTGGGCGCGGTAATCCTGGGTTCTACTCTGCTGGCAGGTTGCTCCAGCAATGCTAAAATCGATCAGCTGTCTTCTGACGTTCAGACTCTGAACGCTAAAGTTGACCAGCTGAGCAACGACGTGAACGCAATGCGTTCCGACGTTCAGGCTGCTAAAGATGACGCAGCTCGCGCTAACCAGCGTCTGGACAACGCAGCTACTAAATACCGCAAGTAATAGTATCTGTGTAATAAAAATGGCGCACATTGTGCGCCATTTTTTTGCTCTGAATTTCCTTTCCCTGCTATTGCGTTGCGTGCACCTCTGCATCCCCTCCTGGTACGCCATTACGCGCAGACTTCACTTCCGCACCCTTGCTAACTACCGAGACTTGTCCGGCTGTCACTGTGACAGGATAGCCCGCGCGGCGATACAACGCTCGTTCCACCAGGCTGTTATCCACGGCTTTGTCGTCTTTAAATGAGGTAAAACCGGCGGGTAGTACATAGGGCATAGTCTGGACGTTTTGTTCCTCTTCCGGCGACAACGGTCGATGCACTTCGACATAGCGCATGCCGTTCGGCTCAACCGAATATTTAATCGGTTCATTAATCACTCTGACCGGCGTTCCAGTGCGGACCTGAGCAAACAATGCTTTGATGTCCGGTGCATTCATGCGAATACAGCCGGAACTCACACGCAAGCCCACGCTATCCGGCGCGCTGGTGCCATGGATCAGGTATTCACCGTTTCCATGCGCCAGACGCAGTGCAAAGCGCCCTAACGGATTATTTGGCCCAGCGGGTACAACTGGCGGTAGAGTTATGCCTCGCTCCAGAGAGCGTTTACGGATGCCTGGTGTAGGAGTCCAGGTGGGATTTGGGATCTTCTGCCCAACCCGGGTTTCCATAACCGGCGTTTCCAGTCCTTGTAAACCAATCCCAATCGGGAAGACCTGAACAATATTCTCACCCGGCGGGAAGTAATACAGACGCAGTTCCGCAAGATTCACAATAATGCCTTCGCGTGGCGCATCTGGCAGCAATAATTGCGAGGGAATGGTAATCAGCGTTCCGGGTTTTGGGACGGGGGCAATAGTATTATTGGCTTCAAGGATCAGCATTGCGGCAGTATCAAACTTACGGGCAATCGCCTGTAGGTTTTTATCGCCTTCCTGCACGGTGTAGGTTTGGTTTTGCCCAACAAGACGGCTGTTCGCCTGTGGCAAAGGATAATCGACCGCCCATGCGGCCTGAATAGCACTGTAAGCGCCGATTAGCATTAACGTAATAACAGACGCGCGTTTCATACTCACTCACCCCCCTGGCGTTCATGCCGGATGGCGGCAAGCGCCCGATCCGGCCTACGAGTCACTGCGTTGCCCAACACGAGATTGTTCAGGTCGCTCTGAAAAATGACGTGTCTTATCAGTTTAGCTAAGAGTTACGGCTTTGGCGCGAATTGCCCGAATCATCGCTTCGAGCCCTTGTGACCGAGACGGTGTGAGATGCTGTGCGAGCGCCATTTTTTCAAACCACGGACGCACATCAAAATTCACAATATCCTGGGCCATCATGCGGTCATACAAAATGAATACCACCGCAATAAGCCCTTTCACAATAGCCGCATCGCTGTCGCCCTGAAATTCAATAATTCCTTCGGCATTCTGACGCATAACAATCCATACCTGGCTTTGACATCCCTGGATGCTATTTTCCACATTACGATCGTCGTCGCTTAATTGTGGCAGACGTTGACCCAGTTCAATAATGTACAGGTATTTCTCTTCCCAATTAGCGCAACGTGTAAAATTACGCAACAACTTTTCTTTATCCGGTAGCGCAGCCATAACGCCTCCCTGTTAGCCCAGTAAGTGATGAATACGCTTGAGACCTGTTACCAGGCGATCCACTTCTTCATGGGTGTTGTACATGGCAATGGACGCCCGGCACATCGCGGGAACGTTATAAAAGGCCATCAGCGGCATTGCGCAGTGATGCCCCGTTCGTACAGCAATGCCATAGTTATCGAGAAAACTCCCGACGTCATAAGCATGATGCTTGCCGAGGTTAAACGCAATCACGCCCAGACGGTTATCCGGTCCGTAGATCGTTAAATCCGGCACATCCCCCAGCTGTTCAAGCGCATAGCACATCATGAATTGTTCATATTCGCTGATTTCAGCCAGCCCCAGCGCTGAAATATATTCAATAGCCGCGCCGAGCCCAATAATTCCACCCGTATTTGGCGTTCCGGCTTCAAACCGCCAGGGGGCTTTGGCCCATGTCGTTCCCTGGCTCAGGCTCACTGTCGCAATCATCGACCCGCCACCTTCCCACGGCGGCATCTCCTGTAGCAGCGATTCTCTGGCATACAGAACGCCAATACCAGTTGGCCCATAGAGCTTGTGACCGGAGAAAACATAGAAGTCGCAATCCAGCGCCTGCACATCCACCTGATGATGCATAACCGCCTGTGCGCCATCCACCAGTACTTTTGCACCGTATTGATGCGCCAGCGCGATCATCTCACCCAACGGGTTTTCCGTGCCCAGTACGTTAGATACGTGGGTAATCGCCAGCAGTTGCGTGCGATCGTCAAACAGCATCGGCAGCGCTTCCAGTTGCAATGTACCATCGTCATTAAGTGGAATAACGCGCAGTTCAGCCCCGACGCGGGCACACAGCATCTGCCAGGGCACAATGTTGGCATGATGCTCCATTTCGCTGATGATGATGTTATCACCCGCCCGCACATTGCTGTTGCCCCAGCTGTTTGCTACCAGGTTGATCCCTTCCGTGGTACCGCGAACAAACACCAGCTCCTCCGCTGAGCGGGCGTTAATAAACAGCGAGGCGAGCTTGCGCACATTCTCCATTTTTTCCGTGGCCTGAGCACTCAACGTATGGATACCACGGTGGACCGCCGCATAGCCGTGACGGTAAAACTCGGCTTCAGCATCAATCACCTGGTTAGGTTTTTGCGCGCTGGCGGCGCTGTCCAGATACGCCAACGGTAAACCATTCACTTCACGCGTCAGGATTGGAAAATCGGCCCGCACTTTTTCAATGGGAAATGTCATGCTACGCCTCCCGGCAAGCGTTGGGCGATCCTTGCCAATACCTGTTGCTTCAGCGTTTCCTCGTCCAGGGCTTCCGTTAGCTCAGCGGCAAACGCATAGAGAATCATTTGTTGGGCATCCTGCTGGCCGATCCCACGCGAACGCAGATAGAACATCTGCTCGTCGTCGATCCGCCCTACCGTCGCCCCGTGGCTGCATTTCACGTCGTCGGCATAGATTTCAAGTTGTGGTTTGGTATCCACCTCAGCCAGTTTACCGAGCAGCAAATTATTGTTGGTCATCTGACCATCAGTTTTAATAGCGTGCTGAGCAACGTTAATCAGGCCATTGAATACCGCCCGCCCCTTATCGCTGACAATCGTTTTATGCAACTGGCGGCTGTTGCAATATCCCTTGTTATGCTCAAGCCAGGTGCGGGTGTCGCAGAGTTCATTTTTCACCGGCATCGCCAGGCTGTTGAGCCGAAGCGTCGTGTTTTCGCCGTTAAGCTGAGTGCTGGTGTTATGGCGCAGCACCGCATCACCGAGTAAAAAGCTGTGGCTGGTGGCCGTGGCATCCGTCCCCAATTGAATGTCATTATGTGCGAAGTGGTGGCTTTGCGGATTCTCAAACGCCAGTTTGATATGGCGCAAGTGCGCATTCGCCGCGACATTCATGGTTAAGCGTGCGCCAGTGAAATGACGAAGCTCGCTAAGGCTGACATAGTGTTCAATGACGGTTGCTTCAGCCCCTTCCGCCAGTTCCAGATGGTGGCGATAGTGCGCCGTATTCACCTGATCGCTCGCCAGCCCCTGGGTAATGTGCAACAACAACAGCGGTTTCTTCGGCCGCTGGTTTCGCTTCACCTTAATGTACGTGACGCTACGCGACAGGCTTTCGGTCAGGTGCAGAAAGACTTCCGGTTGGATGGCGGCCGGTAGCGTCTGGCGTACATCATCAACGGTAATATCAAAACCACTACCTTCTGCGCTGTCGCTCAGCGTTGGAGAGAATTGCCCGTCGACAAATACCAGTCGTATGGCCTCAATAGCCGGTGCTAACGCTTCACACTGGGCTGACGATATCTCATTGACATGGCTGACAAACTGGCTGTGGGTTAATCCCTCCAGCGGCGTGTATTTCCAGTCCTCATGCTTACGCGTTGGCAGCCCCAGTCGCAGCATCTGTTGCAGGTGCTGCTGGGCATGTTGCGAGCGAGTCTCACCTTGCGTCGCAAACAGATGGTGCCACTGTTGCAACACGTTACTGCTGTTCGCTAAGCCAGCCATAACCTTGCTCCTCCAGTTGTTTGACCAGTGTGAAATCACCGGATTTCACAATTCGCCCCTGGTAGAGAACGTGAACATAATCGGGTTTGATATAGTCCAGGATACGCTGATAATGGGTGACGATAATGAATGAACGTTGCCCATCACGCAGCGAGTTCACGCCGTCGGCGACGATTTTCAGCGCGTCGATATCCAGCCCGGAGTCTGACTCATCCAGAATGCACAACTGAGGCTCCAGTACCGCCATTTGCAAAATGTCATTACGCTTTTTCTCACCGCCGGAGAAACCGACGTTGACCGAACGCGTGAGCAAATCTTCCGGCATCTTCAGCAACGCAATTTTTTCTTCCATCAGATCCTGGAAGTCAAACCTGTCCAGTGACTCTTCGCCACGGTAGGTGCGCACCGCATTCAGTGCCGTTTGCAGGAAAAACTGATTACTTACGCCGGGGATTTCTACTGGATACTGAAATGCCATAAAGATGCCTTCACCGGCCCGCTCTTCCGGTGACAGTTCCAGTAAATCTTTACCGTTGAACTCTACCGTCCCGCCGGTGACTTCATAGTCTTCACGTCCGGCGAGCGTGGCGGAAAGCGTACTTTTCCCGGAACCGTTTGGCCCCATAATGGCGTGCACTTCTCCGGGGCGAATGTCAAGACTCAGCCCACGCAGGATCGTCTTATCTTCCACACTGACCTGTAAATCTTTGATGCTTAACATGTGCTTTCCTTAAATTTTAACCGACGCTGTGTTCAAGACTTATGGCGAGAAGTTTTTGCGCTTCCACGGCAAATTCCAGCGGCAGTTCAGAGAACACGTCTTTACAGAAACCATTCACGATCATGGAAATGGCATCCTCTTCGCTGATACCGCGCTGCAGGCAGTAAAATAGCTGGTCTTCACCAATGCGCGACGTCGTGGCTTCGTGTTCAAGCTGGGCGCTGTTGTTACGACACTCCACATACGGGAAGGTGTGCGCCCCACAATCCGCGCCGATCAGCATCGAGTCGCATTGGGTATAGTTGCGGGCATTGGTGGCGGTTGGCATGATTTTCACTAAACCGCGATAGCTGTTCTGACTGTGTCCGGCGGAGATACCTTTCGAGATGATGGTTGATTTGGTGTTCTTGCCAATGTGGATCATCTTGGTGCCAGTATCGGCCTGCTGATGACCACTGGTCAGGGCCACGGAGTAGAATTCGCCGATAGAGTTATCCCCACGCAGAATGCAGCTTGGGTATTTCCAGGTAATGGCCGAACCGGTTTCTGACTGCGTCCACGACATTTTGCTGTTTTCGCCTTCGCACAGCGCCCGCTTGGTAACAAAGTTCAAAATGCCGCCGGTATTGCCATCGCCAGGGAACCAGTTTTGTACCGTCGAGTATTTCACTTCGGCATCTTTGTGGATGATGACCTCCACTACCGCAGCATGCAGCTGATAGCTGTCGCGCACAGGGGCCGAACAGCCTTCGATATAGCTGACGTAGCTTCCCTCATCCGCAACCAGAATGGTGCGTTCAAACTGCCCGGTTTTTTCCGCATTGATACGGAAATAGGTCGACAGTTCCATTGGGCAACGCACACCTTTCGGCACATAAATAAACGTACCGTCGGAGGCCACTGCCGCATTCAGCGCGGCAAAGAAATTGTCATTACCCGGAACAACCGTGCCCAGATACTGTTTTACCAGCTCCGGGTGGTCGTGAATCGCCTCACCGAACGAACAGAAAATAATGCCCTGTTCCGCCAGTTTGTCGCGATAGGTGGTCGCCACCGACACCGAGTCAAAAATGGCATCAACCGCCACCTCTTTGCCTTCGCGGACCGGCACGCCAAGCTGTTCAAAGGCGTCCTCGACCTCTTTACTTAAAAATGCATTTGCGCCCGTTTGCTGCACCGCTCCCGGTTCAGACACACAGGTTTCATCGCAGTTGCCGCAGGACGGCGCAGAGTAATAGCTGTAATCCTGATAATTCAGTTTGTCATAGTGCGCTTTTAGCCAGTGCGGTTCTTCCATGGTCAACCATGCCTGAAAGGCATTAAGGCGGAATTCCAGCATCCAGTCGGGTTCATTACGTTTTGCCGAAATTGCGCGCACGACCTCTTCGCTGATCCCTTTCGCCAGCTCGTCGGTTTGCAGTTGGGTGAAGAACCCCTCTTTGTAATTAAGGTGCCCGTCAGCCCAGGTGTTGACATCGTCAGTTGCTTCAGTATTACGAGACATAGTACCGCCTATACCCCAAAACTTTCGCCACAGCCGCATTCGTTCTGGGCTTTCGGGTTATGAAATTTAAATAACTGATTTAATCCTTCGCGAACAAAATCGACTTCTGTGCCGTCGATGAACGGCATCGCCTGTAACGGCACATACAGTCTGGCACCATCCATTTCAAACAGGAGATCGTCTTTTTGAGTCTCACGGACGGTATCCAGCACGTAGCCGAATCCTGCACATCCCGTTTGCTTCACGCCCAAGCGAACGCCCAACATGCCGGGTTGCTTTGCCATCAGTTCGCGGATGTGCGCCGCAGCCGCTGGCGTTAACCTCAGTCCACGCCATGCAAAATCTTCCGGGTTAAATGTTCCTGAATGCAATTCCATAGGGTTACCTCGAGTCACTAGCTTTTAAGCTATAACAATATGTTAGTGATAATGATTATCACTTCAACCCCTCAACAGCAGGGGCATTCGGGTTAATCGCCCTTTTTGGTTACTTTTAATAAGCATAGACCCTGCAGCGCGGGTTATCAGAGATGGATTATTTTGTTCAATGCTTTGATTAATAATGGATTATGAAAATCCAATCGTTCAGGCAGGTCAAAGATCAAAAGATGTATAGATAATGTCTATTTAAGGGATAGGTTTTAAAAATTTAATGAAATCATTGGATTATAGTGTAATCAGTAACTTAGTCTTTTCTCGTGATAGATAAGTACAGACTATTTAACGCCCCAAATTGAGCCCTCAGCGCGATTTTGCCCCCCAAATCCTAAAATGGAGGTTATGCGAGGCGTGTTCCCGATTTTAAACGTCATAATTTACAAGCCAGTTTGATTTTAACAGTAAACATTACGTAAATAAGATTAACTTTGGATTTGCAGGACTAATTGCTAATTCAATATATTGCTATACGCTTTAATTATCAATTCGATAATTAATATTGGCATTACATATGTTGATTAATTAAATCTCACTATAAAATACAATTTCGAATTAAGTGCCGGAGTATTATTATTTTATGATTCATTCTATTACTAAGGGAAAATTATGTCATGGAATAAACATGATGCGGTCTCGTATGCGCGAAGTCACGCGCATCAAAAAAGCCAGGGTTATTGCGCTCGAGCAGTAGCTGCAGCAATTCGCGCTGGCGGCGTCAAAATTGAAGGTGCTAACGCCAACAGTTTTGCAAGGTCACTAGAAAAAGCAGGATTCAGCAAATCATACGGCACCCTAATAGAGGGCGATATAGCGGTTATTGATGCTTTACCAGGTCCAAACCAGTATGGGCACGCCTGTATTTACGATGGGACGGGAACCTGGTACTCCGATTTCGTACAGCGCAGTTTATACCCTGGGCCGCAGTACAGAAAAATCCAGCCCACTGTTACTATATACAGGCACAAGTGACATGAAAAAATTACTGCTTTTGCTACTGGTGGCATCATCTGCTATGGCAAATAATACCAACGATCCTGTTAACCAGGCCGTTGCATTTAATAAGTGGTACGTGAACCAAATTAACAATAATAATTTCCCGATTACCGACGGTAAGGATATCGATAAATACGTTACTGCATCAACAATGCAGAAACTAAGGCGAACACAAGATCCAAATTATGATGATGAGGTTTTCTATTCTGCTGATTTTTTTCTAAAATCACAATATATCGGTGACGACTGGACAGAGAATGTGGCCATATCCTCATATGACTGGGATCCTGTCTGCGTAAACGTCAATATAACATTCGGCAAAAAAAATCCTCACACGGTTATTGATTGTATGGTTAATGAAAATGGCGAGTGGAAAGTACAGTCCGTTGCTGCACGCGATAACAATTAACGACGTTATGACAGAGTTACTATGCCATGGCACATCCGCGAATACCCCTGCTATATCGCCGGAAAGTAAAAAAGCCTGCGCGAACTGAATGGGATTTTTATATTTTCCGTGTCAATGATAATGGAATCGACCCCAGCTAATTGACAAACAACAAAAAACCCTTAAGTCTGCTTGCTGGCAGGCTTAAGGGTTCCGGCCCCATCCGGCGCTTATCTCCGGCACTCACAATGGCTTAGCTCTTGAAGGGGCGATAAGAAGAATCTCATACACTGATAAGTTTTTTTTAACACAAATTGCGGTTTGACTATTTTATGAGCACGTTTAGCTACCTTTTTAGCATTGCGCCCCACTGAGTGCGTCCAGCAGCAAGCGTAAGCCCGCAGGCTGATGTTCACGAGAAAGGTATAAACCATAAATCGGCAGGCATTTGGGCTGCAGCTCTGGCAATATGCGAATCAACGTCCCCTGCGCCAGCCCTTCCCGCGCCTCCAGTTCCGGCACCAGCGCAATGCCCATTCCCGCCTGCGCCGACTCACAAAGCAGCGAAGAGATTCCGGCGCTCAAGTTCCCTTTAATCGCAATGGCGACATCCTGGCCGTAGACATCCTGAAAGTGCCAGGATTTACCAGCAAACCCGCTGTAATAGAGGCAATTGTGCCGCGTCAGATCGTCGAGCGTTTCAGGAGTACCGTATTGATGCAGGTAATCTACAGACGCGCACAGCACCGATTTACAGTCGCCAAGGCGACGGGCGATGGTTCCGGGTTCGGGATTTTCCGTTATACGGATTGCCACATCAATCCGTTCTCCTACCAGGCTTACCGGTTGATTATTGATCTCCACCTCGATCCGCAACTGCGGATACTGCGCCAGAAATGTGGGCAGTACCGGCGCTAATATATGCATAGCAGTAAAGTGCGCACAGGCCACACGTAGCGTGCCACTGGGCGTTTGCGCGGCGCTGGCGGCCCCGATATCCAGCGAAAGTTGCGCCAGAGAACGTGTTTTCGCTAATGCCTCTTCACCCGCTGGCGTGATCGTCAAGCGACGCGATGATCGATGGATAAGCCTTGCGCCTGCCCATTTTTCCATCTCGTCGAGGTAACGACTGACCATCGGACGGGAAAGCCCCAATGCACGTGCAGCGGCGCTCAGACTGCCCAAATCACAGATATGGTTAAATACCGTTGCCGCCATTACTCTGTCCATTACATCCCATCCGATCGTTTTATGAAACTCAGCATGTCCTAATGAGGGAATTCTAACAGATCCGAATTTCCTTAAAATACGGGAACTATCAAAAGACAATTCCCTGCATAAGGTTACCCGGCATGAAAGTTAAAACTCTGGCCCTGCTGTTACCTCTCTTCGCTTCTTCAGCCTTCGCCGCGCCGCTACAACTGGAGGTTTACAATCCCCAGGACAAGGGTATTTTCCCGGTCTCTTCGACGCTGGTGTCTGGTCCCAACGAGGCCATTTTGTTTGACGCCCAGTTCAGCACCAAAGATGGCGAACAACTGGTGCAGATGATTCACGCCAGCGGTAAAACGCTGAAGGCTATCGTGATCACCTCCGGCGATCCGGATTTCTATTTTGGCCTGCAGCCTATCGTCAATGCCTTCCCACAGGTAAAAGTTCTGGCAACACCACACGTAGTGGACCATATCCGCGCCACCAAAGAGGCTAAACTGCAGTTCTGGGGTCCGCAAATGAAGGATGGTGCGCCAACATCGCTCACCGTTCCGCAGGCGATAACGCAAACGCAGTTCACGGTTGATGGCGAAACACTGGAACTGCGCCATCCCGACGATTATGCAGCCTATGTCTGGATCCCAGCAAACCGTGCCATTATTGGCGGTACTGGCGTGGCTTCCGGTATACATGTCTGGATGGCAGATACTCAGTCTGCAGAACAACGTAGCGCATGGCGTAGCGTACTGAGCGAAATGCAGAACTTACACCCCACTCAGGTGATCCCAGGTCATTACATTGGCGAACGCCCTACGGGCGATAAAGCGATTCGCTTCACTCAGGACTATTTGCAGTCGTTTGAGCAGGCATTAGAGGCGAAGAAAGGATCTGACTATGTGATTAAAACCATGACCGCGGCTTGGTCAGGTCTCGCGGACACAAGCTCTCTGGAGCTAAGTGCAAAAGTCAATACCGGTGAGATGAAGTGGTAATGAAGATTTAAGGCAAAAAATAACCCCGAACGCGTGTCGGGGTTTTTACTCGATAAGCATACCGGAATCAATGAACGCCCATGCGCCAGGCAAAATAGATCTCTTCTTTCAGTTCAATCGATGAAAGCGCCAGTAAATCAGCAAACTCCAGTTCGAGTTGTTTCAGTCTTTTCAGGTACTGAGCCGGTGAAAGATCGGATTTATCACGACGTAAAAATTCTATTGCCAGTTGGGCCGGGTCTAATTGGGTAGACATATCATCCTCGCTTGTGTTCAAAACCTGCACAGTATAACACCATTCCCTGCGCAGATAATGACCAAAAGCAATATGCATCACAAAATTGCGGTCGTCAGACGCGACGTGCAACACAATCGTCCCTGGTCATCGAAAATCTCAATTTGCCACACCTGATGACGGGAGCCGGTATGCACCGCACGACATACCCCTCTGACGCGGCCCTCCCGCGCGGAGCGAATGTGGTTGGCGTTGACCTCCAGGCCCACCACTTTCTGCTCACCCTGAGTACACAGGTAGCCTGCCACCGAACCCATGCTTTCCGCCAGTACTACGGATGCGCCGCCGTGCAGCAAACCAAAAGGTTGTTTGGTACGATGATCCACCGGCATCGTGGCTTCCAGCGAATCGTCACCAATGTGCACAAAACGGATATCGAGCAGCCCAACCATGTTTCCTTCACCCATGGCATTGAGCGCCTCAAGTGTGACTTCACGTTTCCAGATCATCCTATAATCTCCAGCAGTGCCTGTAATGGATGGCGAACTCCCGTACCTTCAACGCGTTTTACCTGACTGCGACAGGAGTATCCGGTCGCCAGACAACGGTTACGCGGCAATCGTTGCATTGCCTGGTGCCATGATAACTCATAGATCCCGAGTGAGTTCTGATGATTCTTCACTTCGTGACCATAGGTACCCGCCATACCACAGCAACCCACGCTGACGTTTTCCAACTTTGCGCCAAAGCAGGCAAAAATAGCCGCCCACTGCGCAGGCGCGCCTGGCAGAGCCGTCACTTCGGTACAGTGACCAAAGAAGTACCACGGTTCACCGCCAACCGCGATTGGCTGCTGCGCTTCCACAATTGTCGATAACCACTCGTTGGCTAACAACACATGGAAATCACCCCGCTGTTCCCCGAGCACCAGTTTGTATTCGTCGCGATAGCAAAGCACCAGCGCAGGATCAACACCCACCATCGGAATATTCAGCTTCGCCACCCGATTGAGAAACTCCGATGTTTTCTTCGCGGTTTTCGCAAAACGGTTTAAAAAGCCCTTAATATGCTGCGCCTTGCCGTTTGGCGAGAACGGTAGCAGTACCGGCTGCATGCCCAGCTTTTCAACCAGGCGTATAAAATCAGCCACCACCTGCGCATCGTAATAGCTGGTGAACGGATCCTGCACCACCAGCACTGTACGCGCTTTTTGCTCAAGAGTGAGTGATTCGAGCTGTTCCAGCGTCATATTGGCGGAGCGATGGCCAACCAGCTGACGTTGTAGCGAAGGCGCAGACAACAGCGGTAAATCGACCATACCGATGTGCTTTTTCGCCAGATTACGTACCAGCGGCTGATTGATGAAAAAGTTAAACGTTTTGGGTGCCCGCGCCATTAACGGCGCATAGCTCTCAACGGTCGCCACCATGTGATCGCGCAGCGGGCGCAGATAACGCGTGTGGTACAGCTGCAGGAAGCGCGAACGGAACTCCGGCACATCGATTTTAATCGGACACTGTGTTGAACAGGCTTTACATGCCAGACAGCCGGACATTGCCTCTTTTACTTCGTGCGAGAAATCATATTCGCCCTTGCGCGCATGCCAACTGTTGCGGGTACGGGCAATCAGCGCACGTAAACTGGCGCGTTTTTCCGGTAGCTCTTTTTCCAGCTGTATTGGGTCGATCCCGCGATCCGCTAACAAACGCAGCCATTCACGCACCAGGGTAGCTCGCCCTTTTGGCGAATGAATACGGTTGAGGCTGATTTTCATCGACGGGCACATGGGACTTTTCGCATCGAAGTTAAAGCATAACCCGTTGCCGTTACACTCCATTGCCCCGCGCCACTCCTGGCGTACGGCCAGTGGGATCTGACGATCATACGTCCCGCGCTTCACCGCATCTACTTTCATCATCGGCGCATCTACGTCTTCCGGTGGACAGATTTTCCCTGGATTGAGACGGTTTTGCGGATCAAACACTGATTTCACTTTACGCAGTTCGCGGTACAGCTCCTCCCCGAAGAACGCCGGACTGTATTCTGCACGAAAACCTTTCCCGTGCTCGCCCCACAGCAAACCGCCATATTTTGCCGTCAGCGCGACAACATCATCAGAAATGCGCTTCATCAGTACTTCCTGCTGCGGGTCGCACATATCCAGCGCCGGCCTGACGTGCAGCACGCCGGCATCCACGTGACCAAACATGCCATAACTCAGACCGTGGCTGTCGAGCAGCGCACGGAACTCGGCAATATAGTCAGCCAGATGCTCCGGCGGAACACAGGTGTCCTCGGCAAACGGAATAGGTTTTGCAGCACCTTTTGCATTCCCCAACAAACCGACTGCTTTTTTACGCATGGCGTAAATACGCTCTACGCCCGAGAGTTCAGTACACAGTTGCCAACCAATGACACCGGCTTCCTGACGGGCAATTAACCCATCCAGACGTTCACACAGCGCACTAACCTGAGCATCGATCAATGCTTCATCGTCACCCGCAAATTCGACGATATTCAGGCCCAACATCTCTTTATCAGGAACATCGGTAATCAATTCACTGACCGAATGCCAGACAATATCTTCCCGCGCCAGATTAAGCACTTTGGAGTCGACGGTTTCTACTGACAGCGCGCGCGCGTCCACCATCACCGGAGCGTTACGTAGTGCCGAGTCAAACGAGTCGTACTTGACGTTAACCAACTGTCTGACTTTGGGCAACGGCGTGATATCCAGACGGGCTTCGGTGATAAACGCCAGCGTACCTTCAGAGCCGGTCAGAATGCGGGTTAAATCAAATTCGGTCATCTCATCATTAAAGACGTGCCGTAAATCGTACCCGGTCAGGAAGCGATTAAGTTTCGGGAATTTATCAATGATCAGTTTTCGGTTGTCGCGGCAACGTTCATAAACTGTCTTGTAAATGCGTCCAATGGTGGTATTGCTGTTACCCAACGTTTGGGCAAGTTCGACCGGCATGGGTTGAGTATCAAGAATATCGCCCCCCATCAGCACCGCGCGGATCCCCAGTACGTGATCGGAGGTTTTACCGTAAACCAACGAACCTTGTCCGGAGGCATCGGTATTGATCATCCCTCCCAGCGTAGCCCGGTTACTGGTAGATAATTCGGGAGCAAAGAAATAGCCGTAAGGCTTCAGAAACTGGTTGAGCTGATCTTTGATTACCCCAGCTTCGACCCGCACCCAACCTTCCTGCACATTGATTTCAATGATACGGCTCATGTAGCGAGACATATCAACAATAATGCCCTGATTCAGCGCCTGACCATTGGTTCCGGTGCCGCCGCCGCGCGGGGTAAAAATGAGCGAAGAGAAAAGAGGTTCTGCCGCCAGACGGGCGATTAGCGCCACATCTGCGGTTGAACGAGGGAAAACCACAGCATCAGGAAGCAGCTGATAAATACTGTTATCCGTCGACATTGTCAGACGATCGGCATAGCTCGTTGCCGTATCGCCCGTAAATCCTTGCTGCTCCAGCGCCTGCAAAAAGTTGAGCACCAGTTGAACGACACCCGGTGCCTGAGAAATTTGTGGAATCATTATAGTGACCCTTTCCTGCGGTCTGTGTTGTGAATTTAATCGTTTGCGTGTTGCTTTGTTTGTTGTATCACATTTTTTTCTAATACGCTCAGCAGATTTACAGGCAGAATCCACCTGTTCAAAACCGCTGAAATTGCTCATCATTACAGGGTGTCATTTAGATGTTCACGTCGCGTCAACGTTCTGACGCAAAGACAAAGGTGAAAAGTATTTATGGTAAATTTCCGTCAGCCCAGGGATATTGCACAAGTGCTGCTATCGGTGCTGTTTTTAGCCATCATGATTGTGGCGTGTCTCTGGATTGTTCAACCCTTTATCCTCGGTTTTGCCTGGGCAGGTACGGTGGTCATTGCGACCTGGCCCATCCTGCTACGCTTACAAAAACTGCTCTGGGGACGTCGCTCGCTGGCCGTGCTGGTGATGACCCTGCTGCTGGTACTGTTGTTTATCATTCCTATCGCGCTGCTGGTTAATAGCATTGTGGATGGCAGCGGGCCGTTGATCCATGCCGTAACCGCAGGCGATATGACGCTGCCGGATCTGGCGTGGCTGAACAGTATTCCGTTAGTCGGCGCCAAAATGTATGCCGCATGGCACAGCCTGCTGGATATGGGCGGCTCGGCCATCATGGCGAAGGTTCGTCCTTATATTGGCACGACGACAACCTGGTTCGTCGGTCAGGCTGCACATATTGGCCGCTTTATGATGCACTGTGGTCTGATGCTGCTGTTCAGTGCCCTACTGTACTGGCGCGGTGAACAGGTGGCGTTAGGTATTCGTCACTTCGCTTGCCGCCTGGCATCCAAACGCGGCGATGCCGCCATTCTGCTGGCAGCACAGGCCATTCGCGCCGTCGCATTAGGCGTCGTGGTCACCGCACTGGTGCAGGCCGTGCTCGGCGGTATTGGTCTGGCGGTAACCGGCGTGCCGTATGCCACGCTGCTGGCAGTGGTGATGATCCTCTCTTGTCTGGTACAGCTGGGCCCCTTGCCGGTGCTGGTCCCGGCCATTATCTGGCTGTACTGGACGGGCGATTCAACCTGGGGCACAGTGCTGCTGGTGTGGAGCGGTGTGGTCGGAACGCTGGATAACGTGATTCGCCCGATGCTGATTCGTATGGGTGCCGATTTACCATTGATCCTGATTCTCTCAGGGGTCATCGGTGGACTAATTGCATTCGGCATGATTGGCCTGTTTATCGGCCCGGTGGTCCTGGCTGTTTCCTGGCGTCTGTTCTCCGCATGGGTAAACGAAGCCCCTGCGCCGGATAGCGATCCGGATACAATCCTCGAAGAAATTGCTGAAATAGAACGCAATAAGTAATCCCACGTCAGGCGGCACAGCTGCCTGACTGTTTAACAATTCTAATTAATCCCTCCCATTTACTGAATCAGACCCAACGTTGCCCTTCTTTAAACACTCATTTGTGTCGCAAATTCTTTACAGTTTTTAAACTATTGAGATGAATCTGATCGACGTTAAAAAGCCGTATGCCTACTATTAGCCCATGGCTTTAGATCAACACATTGATTTATAAGCATGGAAATCCCCTGAGTGAAACAACGAATTGCTGTGTGTAGTCTTTGCCCATCTCCCACGATGGGCTTTTTTTTGTCCTTCGTACCCTTCTAATCGCCATACTCTCCTTTCTTAACTTTCCCGCCATTCAACGGTCTGTACCAATTAAAAAAGTGGTTTCGATATCAAGCACAAAACCGTGATATTGTTGAAGGCTCAGGGGGCTGACGGACAGATATCAGCCAATATTTATAGGGTAATCAATGAAAACCATAACTGTAAGAAATGTCGTAATTGGCAAGGGTGCGCCGAAGATCATTGTCTCACTGATGGCTAAAGACATCGCAATGGTAAAAAGTGAAGCGCTGACCTATCGCGAAGCGGATTTCGATATTCTGGAATGGCGCGTTGACCATTTTGCCGATGTCGCATCCATTGACGCAGTACTGGACGCTGCGCGCGCCATCCGCGAGATTCTGCCTGACAAGCCGTTACTTTTTACCTTCCGTACTGCGCAGGAAGGCGGCGAGCAGGCCTTACCTGCTGAAGACTATTTCGCACTAAACCGTGCAGCGATAGACTGTGGTCTGGTGGATATGATCGATCTCGAGCTATTCACTGGTGATGCGCAGGTGAAAGCAACCGTTGAGCAAGCTCACGCCAAAAAAGTCCTGGTTATTATGTCGAATCATGATTTTCATAAAACGCCGGCCGCTGAGGAGATTGTTCAGCGTCTGCGTAAAATGCAGGAACTGGACGCCGATATCCCCAAAATTGCGCTGATGCCGCAATGCAAAACGGATGTGCTGACGCTGCTCAGCGCGACGCTGGAAATGCATGAACGCTATGCCGATCGTCCAATTATCACGATGTCGATGGCAAAAAACGGGGTGATTTCTCGTTTGGCTGGCGAGGTTTTTGGTTCAGCAGCCACGTTCGGTGCGGTGAAAAAAGCATCTGCTCCGGGGCAAATCGCAGTGACCGATCTGCGCACTGTACTGACAATATTGCATCAGGCTTAAGCGTGGAAGGATAAAATACCGGATGACGATGCTACCGCATCTTATCCGGCCCACGAATGATACTCACCGTAGGCCGGATAACGCGCTTACGCCACCATCCGGCATAATGTTACTTGTTCAGTTCAGCCAGGCTCAGCCAGGTCTGCACGACGGTATCCGGGTTCAGCGACAGGCTGTCGATCCCCTCTTCCATCAGCCAGGCCGCGAA
This sequence comes from Citrobacter meridianamericanus, assembly GCF_041320245.1. Taxonomy (NCBI): domain Bacteria; kingdom Pseudomonadati; phylum Pseudomonadota; class Gammaproteobacteria; order Enterobacterales; family Enterobacteriaceae; genus Citrobacter; species Citrobacter meridianamericanus. The sequence continues at coordinate 3,036,029 of NZ_CP101036.1, forward strand.
GTCTTCGTGGTCAGAGGGGCCCTGGCCGCAGATACCCACGTATTTGCCTTGTTTCTTGGCTGCGCGAATCGCCATCGACAGCAGGGCTTTCACCGCGTCGTTACGCTCATCAAACAGTTCAGAAACCACACCAGAGTCACGGTCCAGACCCAGCGCCAGCTGCGTCATATCGTTTGAACCGATGGAGAAGCCGTCAAAGTATTCAAGGAACTGCTCGGCCAGCAAGGCGTTGGACGGGATCTCACACATCATGATGATCTTCAGCCCGTTCTCACCGCGTTTCAGCCCCTGACGCGCCAGCTCTTCCACCACCGCTTTCGCCTGCGCGACGGTACGTACAAACGGCACCATCACTTCGACGTTAGTCAGGCCCATATCGTTACGGACACGTTTCACTGCGTCACATTCCAACGCGAAACAGTCGCGGAAGCTATCAGCAACGTAACGGCCCGCTCCACGGAAGCCCAGCATCGGGTTCTCTTCATGCGGCTCATAACGCTCACCGCCGACGAGGTTGGCATATTCGTTGGACTTAAAGTCAGACATACGCACGATGACGCGTTTCGGATAAAACGCCGCCCCCAGCGTCGCGATCCCTTCCGTCAGACGACCCACGTAGAATTCACGTGGAGAATCGAAACCTTTCATCATGGCGCGGATTTCGTTTTGCAACTCAGGCGTCTGGTCATCGAACTCCAGCAGCGCGCGAGGGTGTACACCAATCATGCGGTTAATGATAAATTCCAGACGTGCCAGGCCAACACCTTCGTTTGGCAGGCAGGCGAAGTCGAAAGCGCGGTCCGGGTTACCGACGTTCATCATCACCTTCAACGGCAGATCCGGCATGGTTTCGACGCTGGAACTCTTCACGCTAAAGTCGAGCATGTCAGCGTAAACATAACCGGTGTCACCTTCGGCACAGGAGACAGTAACCTTCTCACCGTCTTTCATGCGCTCGGTAGCATCGCCACAGCCAACCACTGCCGGGATCCCCAGCTCACGGGCGATGATCGCCGCGTGACAGGTACGACCGCCACGGTTGGTGACAATCGCCGCTGCTTTCTTCATGATCGGTTCCCAATCCGGGTCGGTCATGTCAGTAACCAGCACATCGCCGGGTTCGATACGGTTCATTTCGCTGATGTCCTGGATGACTTTGACCGGACCCGCGCCAATGCGGTGACCGATGGCACGACCTTCAGCAATAATTTTACCCTGCGCATGCAGCGTATAACGCTCCATCACCTGGCCACGAGAACGCACGGTTTCCGGACGCGCCTGCACAATAAACAGCTTACCTGTATGACCGTCTTTCGCCCATTCAATGTCCATCGGACGACCGTAGTGCTTCTCGATCTGTACCGCCTGCTTCGCCAGTTCCTGCACTTCAGCATTGGTCAGGGAGAAAATGTCGCGCTGTTCCTGCGGGACATCTTCAATCGTTACCTGCTTACCGTGTTCCTGGGTTGGCGCGTAGACCATACGGATCTTTTTCGAACCCATTGTGCGACGGACGATAGCCGGACGATTAGCCGCCAGCGTCGGTTTGTGCACGTAGAATTCATCCGGGTTAACGGCGCCCTGCACGACCATCTCGCCCAGGCCCCATGCAGACGTGATAAACACCACCTGATCGAAACCGGATTCGGTATCGATGGAGAACATGACGCCGGAAGACGCGAGGTCTGAGCGCACCATCCGCTGCACACCCGCAGAGAGCGCTACGCCACGATGGTCATAACCCTGATGGACACGATAAGAGATCGCACGGTCGTTAAACAACGAGGCAAATACGTGTTTGATAGCAACCAGTACAGCATCAAATCCCTGGACGTTGAGGAAGGTTTCCTGCTGCCCGGCAAATGACGCATCTGGCATATCTTCTGCGGTGGCGGAAGAACGCACGGCAAAAGATGCATGGGCATCGTCCGCTGACAGCTGCGCGTAGGCATCGCGGACGGCATTTTCCAGCTCCGGCTGGAAAGGAGTGTCGATAATCCACTGGCGGATCTGCGCGCCGGCTTTTGCAAGCTCGGTGACATCGTCAATATCCGTTTTATCCAGCAGCTCATAAATGCGCTGGTTTACACCGCTTTGGTCCAGAAACTGGTTAAACGCATCGGCGGTCGTTGCAAAACCATTCGGTACGGAAACACCCATACCTGAAAGGTTAGTAATCATTTCACCCAGGGAGGCATTTTTGCCCCCAACTCTGTCTACATCATTCATGCCGAGTTGGTTATACCAAAGCACCAGCGGTGACGAGCCATTGTTGGACATCGAACAATCCTTATATTTGAACGAGGTTAGAAAACTCAATTTTGCGTAATTATCTTTGCATATTTACTCCAGCGAAAAAAACGGTGAATCGTTCAAGCAACTTTATTTTTTATTTTTTCAGATTGTTTCCGCATTTGCGCAAACCCGCGAGCCACAGGGGATCTCCACAAAAACTACCGGTATAAACATTTGTTCCGAAAAATGAAATGTACTTTTCATTAAATATAAAAATACCGTTTCATTTTATAAAAAAGATGCAGCAATATTCGCTTCTGGCGAATTTTAATTTATGCTTTCAGAGAATTATGTCTGCCCAGGATGAGCAAAATGGATAATGCTGTTGATCGTCATGTATTTTATATTTCTGATGGTACGGCCATCACCGCCGAGGTATTGGGCCACGCGGTAATGTCGCAATTTCCGGTCACGATCAGCAGCATTACGCTGCCGTTTGTGGAAAATGAGAGCCGTGCGCGGGCGGTAAAAGACCAGATTGACGCGATCTACCAACAAACTGGCGTGCGTCCTCTGGTGTTCTACTCCATCGTCCTGCCAGAAATACGCTCAATCATTTTGCAAAGCGAGGGTTTTTGTCAGGATATCGTGCAGGCGTTGGTTGCTCCGCTGCAGCACGAGATGAAGCTCGATCCCACGCCAATCGCCCATCGCACCCACGGTCTGAATCCCGGTAATCTCAACAAATACGACGCGCGCATTGCCGCTATTGATTACACCCTTGCCCATGATGATGGTATTTCGTTGCGCAACCTCGATCAGGCGCAGGTGATCCTGCTTGGCGTTTCCCGTTGCGGCAAAACACCGACCAGTTTGTACTTGGCGATGCAGTTTGGTATTCGCGCCGCCAACTACCCCTTTATTGCCGATGATATGGATAATCTGGTACTGCCAGCGTCCCTGAAGCCGTTGCAGCATAAATTGTTCGGCCTGACCATCGACCCAGAGCGCCTGGCGGCAATCCGCGAAGAACGCCGGGAGAACAGTCGGTACGCTTCGCTGCGCCAGTGCCGGATGGAAGTTGCTGAGGTAGAAGCGCTATACCGGAAAAATCAAATCCCATGGCTGAACAGTACCAATTATTCGGTAGAAGAGATTGCTACCAAGATCCTCGACATTATGGGGCTGAATCGGCGCATGTACTAGAACGCTAGTTCATTGGTTCGATTTTTTGTTATGATGCTCGCCACCAGGCAGGATGAGTGTGATATTGTGATGTACATCACTTCCCGGTAGTCCTGCCGTTGAAGCAACAAATTTCTGAGACAAATAATGAACAGAACCGATGAACTCCGTACTGCGCGTATTGACAACCTGGTCACTCCAGCAGAGCTTGCGCAACGGTATCCTGTTTCGTCCTCCGTCGCCCGTCATGTCACGGAATCCCGACGCCGGATAGAAAAAATTTTAAATGGTGAAGACCCGCGTTTGCTGGTGATCGTGGGTCCCTGCTCGATTCACGATCTTGATGCCGCCATGGAATACGCGACGCGTTTGCAGGCCCTGCGCGAGAAACATCAGGCGCGTCTGGAAATCGTAATGCGCACCTATTTTGAAAAACCGCGCACCGTCGTGGGTTGGAAAGGTTTAATTTCCGATCCGGATTTAAACGGCAGCTACCGCGTAAATCACGGCATTGAACTGGCGCGTAAACTGCTGTTGCAGGTTAATGAATTAAGCGTACCGACGGCAACAGAATTCCTCGACATGGTGACCGGTCAGTTTATTGCCGATTTAATCAGTTGGGGAGCCATTGGCGCGCGCACCACCGAAAGCCAAATCCACCGCGAGATGGCATCCGCGCTCTCCTGCCCGGTCGGTTTTAAGAACGGTACAGATGGCAATACGCGTATCGCCGTCGATGCAATTCGTGCCTCTCGCGCCAGTCACATGTTCCTCTCACCGGATAAAACCGGCCAGATGACCATTTACCAGACCAGCGGTAATCCTTACGGGCATATCATCATGCGCGGCGGTAAAAAACCGAATTATTATGCGGAAGATATTGCCGCCGCCTGCGATACGCTGCACGAATTTTCGCTGCCTGAGCATCTGGTGGTCGATTTTAGTCACGGCAATTGCCAGAAGCAGCATCGTCGTCAGCTGGAAGTATGCGATGACGTCTGTCTGCAAATTCGTAATGGTTCGACGGCGATTGCCGGGATTATGGCCGAGAGTTTCCTGCGTGAAGGTACGCAAAAAATCGTTAGCGGCCAGCCGCTGGTGTACGGTCAGTCCATTACTGACCCGTGCCTGAACTGGGAGGATACCGAACTGCTGGTTGAAAAACTCGCCTCTGCGGTTGATAGCCGTTTTTAATGCTGTTCGCCGGGTAACACTACGTTGCCCGGTGCTAATCCTGTGTTTTCCCCCTCTTTGCTGTACAAAATCCGTTCTCGTCACAATTATTTCACAAAAATGCTTGCCGCAAATTTGCTGTTTGATGATAATGATTATCATTGTTACATTGATTGTTATTTTTAAACACTATGTCACGTATGGATAACTCAACAACAACGTCTGCAAAAGAAAATGCACCGCCTTCTGCCGCGCCAAATGAGCGTCAAATTGACAGCAAAAGCCTGCTGGGTAAAGAAGGACGCGTGATCATAGAACATGATGGTCAGCACTACTTGCTGCGCCAGACCCAAACCGGAAAACTCATTCTGACCAAATAAACAATACTGTTCGCCAGCCACCCAGGTCATACCCAGGCAGCCAGCGCTTTTCGATTTCCTAATGGAGAGTTGCTATGCCATACCTGCACACCGCATCCCTACGTCCTTCGCTGTTGGCGCTGGCGATTGTCAGTAGCCTGCCCGCCATCGCGTATGCAGCGGTCGAAGATATGACCGTCACCGCCACCGGCAACGCCCGTAGCGTCTTTGAAGCGCCAATGATGGTCAGCGTGATAGATGCCACCACCCCGGAAAACCAGACCGCCAGCTCGGCTGCTGACCTGCTACGCAAGGTTCCAGGGCTGACCCTCGATGGCACGGGGCGCACCAACGGTCAGGACGTGAATCTGCGCGGCTACGATCGACGCGGCGTTCTGGTGCTGGTTGACGGCGTTCGCCAGGGAACTGATACCGGGCACCTGAACAGTACCTTCCTCGACCCGGCGCTTATCAAACGCATCGAAGTCGTACGCGGTCCCTCTGCACTGCTGTACGGCAGCGGCGCACTTGGCGGCGTGATCGCGTATGACACTGCGGATGCCAAGGATCTGCTGGAAGCCGGAAAAAACAGCGGTTACCGCGTATTTGGTACTGCGGCAACCGGCGATCACAGCCTCGGTATGGGCGCCAGCGCGTTTGGGCGCACCGATACGCTGGACGGACTGCTTGCATGGTCGAGTCGCGATCGCGGTGATTTGCGCCAGAGCGACGGTACTACGGCGCCAAACGACGAAGCGATCAACAATATGCTGGCGAAAGGCAGTTGGAAAATTGACGGCGCCCAGACGCTGGCAGGCTCGTTACGCTACTACAACAATGAGGCCCGTGAACCTAAGAACCCACAAACCAGCGCGACGGATGCCACCAGCAACCCGATGACTGACCGTTCAACCATCCAGCGCGATGCGCAACTGGCCTATTCGCTTGCCCCGGAGGACAATGAATGGCTGAACGCGGATGCCCGTATTTACTGGTCCGAAGCGCGCATTAATGCACAAAACATGGATAACACCAGCGAATTTCGCAAACAGACCACCAAAGGCGGTAAAATCGACAATCGCAGCCGCCTGTTTACCGACTCTTTTGCCTCTCACCTGCTGACCTATGGCGGCGAATATTATCGTCAGGAACAACAGCCTGGCGGCACAACCACCGGTTTCCCGGAGGCAAAGATCGATTTCAGCTCCGGCTGGCTACAGGATGAAATCACCCTGCGCGACCTGCCGGTTACGCTGCTCGGTGGGACCCGTTATGACTCGTATCGCGGTAGCAGCGATGGTTACGCGGATGTTGATGCCGACAAATGGTCGTCCCGCGCCGGACTCACCGTTACGCCAGCCGACTGGCTGATGCTGTTCGGTTCATACGCTCAGGCCTTCCGTGCGCCGACCATGGGCGAGATGTATAACGATGCTAAACATTTCTCTATTGGTCGTTTCTACACTAACTACTGGGTACCCAACCCTAACCTGCGTCCGGAAACCAACGAAACGCAGGAATACGGATTTGGCCTGCGCTTTGACGATCTGCTGATGGCAAGCGATGCGCTCGAATTTAAAGCCAGCTATTTCGACACCAAAGCGAAAGATTACATCTCCACCAGCGTCGACTTTGCTGCCGCAACAACGATGTCCTATAACGTCCCCAACGCCAAAATTTGGGGTTGGGACGTCATGGCGAAATATACCGCCGACTTATTCAGCCTCGACATGGCCTATAACCGTACGCGCGGCAAAGATACTGACACGGGCGAATACATTTCCAGCATTAACCCGGACACCGTCACCAGCAAACTGAATGTGCCGGTTGCGCACAGCGGATTCTCCGTGGGCTGGATAGGGACATTTGCCGACCGCTCCACGCATATCAGCAGCAGCTACGCTAAACAGCCCGGCTATGCGGTAAACGATTTCTACGTGAGCTATCAGGGTCAACAAGCGCTGAAAGGCATGACCACCACGCTGGTGCTGGGCAACGCCTTCGACAAAGAGTACTGGTCGCCGCAAGGCATTCCGCAGGATGGTCGCAATGGCAAAATTTTCGTGAGTTATCAGTGGTAATCACTTTTCCCCGGTTCGCCGGGGTAGCAATCTGGAAGGAAGAGACAATGAATCATTACACACGCTGGCTGGAACTGAAGAAAGAAAATCCCGGTAAATACGCACGCGATATTGCAGGGTTGATGAATATTAGTGAAGCCGAGCTGACCTTTGCGCGCGTCGGCCATGACGCCTGGCGCTTACGTGGCAAAGTCCGCGAAATCCTCGGCGCACTGGAAGACGTAGGCGAAACCAAATGCATTTGCCGCAACGAATATGCGGTGCATGAACAGGTTGGCGCTTTTACCAATCAGCACCTGAACGGTCATGCCGGACTGGTTCTTAATCCGCGCGCTCTCGACCTGCGCCTGTTCCTTAATCAGTGGGCAAGCGCCTTCCATATCAGTGAGACCACGGCCCACGGCGAGCGTCAGAGCATTCAGTTCTTTGACCATCAGGGGGATGCGCTGCTGAAAGTCTATGCCACACAGAATACTCTCGTTGAGGAATGGGCTGCGTTGCTGACCCGTTTCATCTTCGCTGAAAACCCGCCACTGGTACTGCAACCTGCTAACACGTCTGCACCAGCCGCCATCACGGTCGATGCGCATACGGTTGATCAAGAGTGGCGAGCCATGACCGATGTACATCAGTTCTTCGGTCTGCTGAAACGCCACGAGCTCACCCGTCAACAGGCATTTAATCTCGTTGGTGACGATCTGGCCTGCAAAGTTTCTAATCGTGCACTGGCGAAGTTACTTGATGCCGCACGCCAGGATGGCAATGAAATTATGGTCTTCGTAGGTAATCGCGGGTGCGTACAGATTTTTACCGGCGTAATAGAAAAACTGGTGTCGATGAAAGGCTGGCTGAATATATTCAACCCGGCATTTACCTTACATCTGCTGGAAGAGAGCGTGGCAGAAACGTGGGTAACGCGCAAACCGACCGCCGATGGCCACGTCACCAGTCTGGAACTGTTTGCTGCCGATGGCACGCAAATCGCCCAGTTGTATGGTCAACGTACGGAAGGCGAACCTGAGCAGACGCAATGGCGCGCACAGATTGACGCGCTCACGCCGAAAGGACTTGCCGCATGAAAAAACTGCTGGTCCTGATTGCTCTGCTGCCCATCGCAGCGCTGGCTGCGCCCGTGGAACGAGTTGTTGCGCTCGGTGGGGATGTCACGGAGATTGTCTACGCGTTGGGCGCACAGTCATCTCTTGTGGCGCTCGACAGCACCAGCCAGTGGCCGGAAGCGGCAACCGCATTGCCGGATGTGGGCTATTTGCGCCAACTCAACGCCGAAGGGATCCTTGCCACCCGCCCTACGCTGGTCCTTGCCAGCGCACAGGCGCAGCCCTCTCTGGCGCTAAAACAGGTTGAGCAGAGCAATGTCAGGGTTGTCACGATCCCGGCGAGCAACGATCTCAACGTGATTGATGAAAAAATCCGCGTCATCGCCGAAGCAACCCACCGGGAGGATGAGGGCGAAACGCTGCGCACCCGCTTACGTCAGGAACTGGCGGCATTGCCGTCATCCGGACTTAACAAACGCGTACTGTTTATTCTCAATCATGGCGGAATGACCGCGATGGCAGCAGGTCAACAAACCGGAGCCGATGCGGCGATTCGTGCCGCCGGTTTGCGCAATGCCATGCAGGGCGTTACCCGCTATCAGCCGATGTCACAAGAAGGCGTCATTGCCAGCCAGCCCGATCTGGTAGTGATTTCACAAGATGGCGTTAAGGCGATGGGTGGCGAAGCGAACCTGTGGGCGCTGTCGGGTCTTGCGCAGACGCCAGCTGGACGGAATAAACAGGTATTGCAGATTGACGATATGGCGCTGCTCGGCTTTAGCATACGCACGCCACAGGCGATATTGCAGCTTCGTGCCAAAGCAGAGCAATTGCCCTGATGTCCCGACGAATCAGTTGTTCTTTATGGGCACTCGCCTTCATGTTGGTCGTGGCAACCATCCTGGCTACCGGTTTTGGCGCGTTGCGCCTGCCGGTAAGTCTGCTTTGGCGCGATGGCGATGAAGCGCTGCGTCAAATTTGGCTCACAATTCGTCTGCCGCGCGTCCTGCTGGCGTTAATCATTGGTGGCGCTCTGGCGCTCGCAGGCTGCGTGATGCAGGGACTGTTTCGCAACCCGCTTGCCGATCCGGGATTGCTGGGCATAAGCAGCGGTGCCGCCTGCGCCGTCGCTTTATGGGTCGTGCTACCTGTCTCTTTACCCGCATTGTTGATGCTGTACGCCCCAATGCTGGCCGCTTTTATTGGCGCCCTGGCGGCAACGGTAGTGATTTTTATCCTCAGCCAACAGCGCGGCGGTTCACTCTCACGTCTGTTACTGGTCGGTATTGCAATTAACGCGCTCTGCGGAGCGGCGGTTGGCGTTTTGTCATGGGTCAGTAATGATGCGCAATTGCGCCAGTTGTCGTTATGGGGGATGGGAAGTCTGGGGGCCGCGCAGTGGCCAACGCTGCTGGCTGTCACGTCACTAACTATCCCGACGGTACTGACCATCTGGCGTCTGGCACCGGCGCTGAACCTGCTGCAGTTGGGTAAAGAAGACGCGCATTATCTCGGTGTAGATGTGCGTAGCGTTCAACGTATTTTGCTACTGTGTAGCGCATTGCTGGTTGCCTCAGCCGTAGCGGTAACCGGTGTCATTGGCTTCGTCGGGTTGGTTATCCCACATTTAATGCGTATGTGGCTCGGTTCAGACCATCGGGCCGTTATCCCCGGCTCCGTGCTGGCGGGCGCGTTTTTATTGCTGGTTGCCGACACGCTGGCCCGTACGGCGGTTGCGCCTGCGGAGATGCCAGTCGGTCTGTTAACCAGTCTTCTTGGCGCTCCGTGGTTTTTATGGCTTATTTTTCGTCAGCGAGGACCGCATGGCTGAACATTTTATCGCTGAAGGGCTTCATTATCGTGTGGCTGGCAGAGCGGTGATTAACGACGTATCCCTCTCCCTCGCAAAAGGTGAACTGGTGGCGCTCATTGGCCCAAACGGCGCGGGGAAATCCACCCTGCTGCGCCTGCTGACCGGTTTTCTGCAACCGGCGAGTGGATGCTGCATGCTGGCGGACAAACCGCTGGATGAATGGCCTACCCAGACGCTGTCGCGGCATCGGGCAGTGATGCGCCAGCAAACACGGCTGGGATTTGACTGGCCGGTAGAGGCCGTTATCGCGATGGGACGCGCGCCCTGGACGCCGCGGCCGGAGCCACGACTCATCGCTCAGGTGATGGAAATGACCGGATGCACACCGTTGGCGGGCCGGCAATACGCCGCGCTTTCCGGCGGCGAGCAACAGCGCGTACAGTTGGCCCGTGCGCTGGCGCAACTTTGGTGCGACGGTGCGCCTCGTGGCTGGTTATTCCTTGATGAGCCTACTTCGGCGCTGGATCTTTATCACCAGCAGCATTTGTTGCGCCTGCTGAAGACGCTCACCGCGTCACAAGAGCTACATGTGTGTATTGTGCTTCACGATCTGAACCTCGCCGCATTGTGGGCAGACAAAATAGTGCTGCTGCACAACGGCAGGCTGGTGTCGCAGGGAACGCCGGCGGCTGTGTTACAGGCCGATGATCTGCAGCACTGGTACGGTGCTCAGGTACACGTTGGTCAGCATCCGGCCACCGTGTCCCCGCAGGTGTTTCTGGCACCTTAGCTCGAACAGCTCACCTCCAGCCGTTTACCCCAGTCAGGAGGACGGCTGACATAGTCATCATCACGATCGACAAACGGAGCACGCAACGCTGAATGCAACCGATGCAGTTCGGCGTAATCCCCCTGCTCCGCCTGACTAATCGCCCGCTGCGCCAGCCAGTTACGTAACACCATTGCCGGATTTGCCGCTTTCATCTGCGTTTGTCTGACCGCATCGGCGATGCCGTCTTGCTGCAGGCGCGCGCGATACCGAGCGAACCAGTCGTCAAACGCCGCGCGGTCGATAAACTCATCGCGCAGCGGGGATTGCGCACTGTGTTGTTCCGTTTGGCAGAGCATGCGAAACGTTCGCGTATAATCGCTTCTTTCTCGCGCCATCAGACTAAACAGTTCGCTAAGCAGATCGTTATCGTTTTTTTGCTCGCTAAAGAAGCCGAGTTTTTGCCGCATCCGCTGACCGTAGCGAGTCAACAGTGCCAGTTGGTAACTGTCCAGCGCATCATTGAGCGCCTCGACCGGGATAAATGGCGACAGGGTTTGCGCCAGACGTTGCAGATTCCACAGCGCCGCGGCTGGTTGATTATCGAAACTGTATCGCCCCTGATTGTCTGAGTGGTTGCAGATAAAATCGGGCACGTAGTCATCAAGAAAACCGAATGGACCGTAATCCATCGTCAGCCCCAGAATCGACATGTTGTCCGTGTTCATCACACCATGCGCGAATCCTATCGCCTGCCAGTCAGCGACTAGTGTTGCAGTACGCGTGACAACATCATTAAACCACAACAGATACTTATCGGCTTCTTCCTGCCATTGCGGCCAGTAATGCCGAATCGCAAAGTCAGCCAGTTGGCGCACTTTTTCCGGCTCGCGACGATAGTAAAAGTGTTCAAAATGGCCAAAGCGCATATGGCTTTGCGCCACACGAATGAGCATCGCTCCTGCTTCTACCGTTTCGCGATACACCGGCGTGTCGCTGGTCACAATCGACAATGCCCGCGTGGTCGGTATGCCCAGATAATGCATCGCTTCGCTGGCCAGGCTCTCGCGAATTGTCGAGCGCAGCACGGCGCGCCCATCTCCCATGCGGGAATAAGGCGTAAGCCCGGCCCCTTTCAGGTGCCAGTCAAGCGTTGAGCCATCCGCAAGTTGTTGTTCGCCTAGTAGGATCCCGCGGCCATCGCCAAGCTGGCCTGCCCAAACACCGAACTGATGCCCGCTATAAACTTGCGCTACAGGCGACATCCCGGGCAGCAGCGATTCGCCTCCCCAAACACCTGCACCGGTTGGAATATCAAATAGCGACTCCGGTATCGCTAATTGCTCCGCCAGCGCATCGTTATGCCAGATCAGGCGCGCATTTTTCAGGGGAGTAGGCAAAAGAGCTGTATAGGTTGCTGGTAACTCATCACGCCAGCGGGTGGTAAAAGACAGGGTCATAGGGCCTCCTGCCTCTAGTGTAGACTGTTAATAGTCTGTTAAACACCAGCAAATAATAGGGTCATCTCTTAGCGAGCGAAATTATCTGCGCAGGAGGCACGGCAGGCCATAATCCTCCCTGCATGGCACTGAATCCCAGAGGTAATACACGTGCTAACATCTCTGGTGTATCAATACCGCTAATGATGACGGACTCACTACAGGGAGATATCTGCGCCAGGATAGCCCGCATAAATGGCTCAAATGAAATATGTGCAATCCTTTGTTGAACAAAGTTTTTATCCAACACGACGCGTTTGAACAGCCCATCAAAAATTGCCCGGGTAGATATCCCGCCAGCACCATAGTTTGTCAGTACTAATGGAAATCGCGCCGCCAATGCAGCCAGCGTTGGATTCTCTCTTCCATTATTTAACTCTGGAAAGTTTTCATTAATTGCCATCTCCAGAAACGAAAATCGTTCAACTTGTGAAGCAAATTTATCATCTGATAATAAAGTATTAGCAATTGCCGGCGTTAAATTAATCCAGGCAGAAACTTTTCGTTGAATAAAAAAATGTTGGCACGTTTCGATTAAATCAAGCTTTTCGGTAAATAAGCGACATTGCTCATCGTCCGACATCCGAGGCAGTACCAGCTCGGTGGGTATACGCACGCCCCCCTGCTCACTGGCAAAACTGGTGATGATATCAACGTATTCAAGATCGCCTTTTTCGCTTCTCGCAGGAAGAAAAGAAAACTCTGAATGGTATGGCGTATCCAGTGAAACAATCATCGTGCCAGCCCCTCTGCATAGGTGTTATCCGGCATCCTGTAGCAAATGATGGAGAAATACGTTATTGCTGATGCAAGTAGAGGCTCTTTCATTTTTCCCTTTTTAGCCAGTAAATCGAATCCTTTTTTTTAGCTTATCCTGATTATAAGCGAATATCCAGCTTTGCACTTTTTAATATCTCGGAATAAATCATATTTTTAGCAAAATACGCTCTTAATGCTCAGGGTTATTGTTCGGCTGGCGGCAGAAATAAAAGTTAACTTTCAAATGGTGATGTCGAGGCTGCGCAGTCGTTGGCAGCCTTGTGTCTTATGAGGATTAAATACGTCGCGCCTGCCAAAAGTTTTTACGCCAGTAAACGTTATCCAGTGACGAGCGCATAACTCCGCGACTGGTTGAGGCATGAATAAATTGATTGTTGGTATCGTAAATTCCGACATGCAGACCGCTTTCCCCTGAACCGGTTTTAAAGAAAACCAGATCGCCTGGCAGCAAATCATCTTTATCAATTTCGGTACCAATCTTTGATTGTGTGCGTGTGTCACGCGGGAGTTGCAGATCGAATTTGTCGCGCATTGTCATCAAAACAAATCCAGAACAGTCTACCCCGCTACGACTCATGCCACCGTAACGATAGGGTGTTCCGTGCCAGGTTTGTAGCTGGTCATTCAGACCGGCGATAACGGCGATAGAATCCGACAAGCGAGCATTTGGCGCAGGAGCACGATGGCTGCTGCAGCCCGCCAAAAACAATGCTGTGATGAAAATAAGCCAAAAGCGCATTCAGGAAGAATCCTCTGAATTATATTTTTATACCAATTTAGCGTGGAAATTATATGATTTTCAAGAACCCATTTAACTTAAGTGGTTGATATGAGCATTCTGTGGCCTTCAATGTCCAAACGACGGAAGTTTACGCCATAAGCCGCAGTCAAATTAGCTGGCGTCAGCACTGCATCCCGTGGGCCGCTGGCAAGCAACTTCCCGCGTTTAAGGAGCCAGGCCTTATGCGCATGGCGTAAGGTGTGATTAAGGTCATGGCTGCTCATAACAATCGCGATGCCCTGCAAACACAGCTGACTCAACAACCGATCCAGTGCATTTTGTTGCGCCACGTCCAGGCTGTTCATCGGCTCATCCAGCAGTAAAAGCTGGCCAAAGGGATTCGCTTGCGGGCAAATCTGCAGGATAACCGCTGCCAGGCGCACGCGCTGCCATTCTCCGCCGGAGAGCTGATTCACACTACGTGGCAGCTTATCTCCAAGCCCAAGCGTATCGGCGACGTCCTGTAGCTGATCGGTACGTGCTTTATCTGGTTGATGCAGCGTCAGAAAATGCCAGACCGGCATCGCAAACGGCGGGTTTTGCTGTTGCGCAAGATAGGCACGATATTGCGCCAGCTTTGCCGCTGGCCATTCGTCCAACAACATATCACCAAAGGTGATACTGCCTTCTCCGGTCGTCAGACCCGCCATCCGCGCCAACAGCGTGCTCTTTCCGGCGCCGTTAGGGCCCACTAAATGCAGGATCTCCCCCGCTTTTATCTCACCGGAAAGCGGGCCGAGCCGGGTTGATTCCGCTACGTCCTGTAGCTGCATCAATCGAGACATTAGTTTACCAGCGCCTTCTTGATGGACTGCACCAGGATGGGATCCTCAGGCGTCATATCGGGTGAGAATCGTTGCAATACCTGACCATCTCGCCCCACTAAAAACTTCTCGAAATTCCACAAAATATCGTCCGGGTAGAGCGGCGCCCGACCTTTACTCGCCATGCGCTCATAGAATCCGCTCTCCACAGGCGTAGTGGCTGTTGGCGCGGCATCAATCAGTTTCTGATACAGTGGATGGCGTCCCTCGCCGTTAACGTCAATCTTGCTGAACATCGGGAAGGTAACCCCCCAGGTAGTACTGCAGTACGTTTTGATTTCCTCTTCGCTGCCCGGCTCCTGGCCCAGAAACTGGTTGCAAGGGAATCCAAGTACGGTGAAACCCTGCTGATGCCAGGTTTTCTGTAGGTTCTCCAGTTGCTCATATTGCGGCGTCAACCCACATTTTGACGCCACGTTGACAATTAACAGCACATTTCCGGAATACGGCTGCAGTGAGGTAACCTCACCGTCGATGGTGATCACTTCTGTATCGAGGATAGTGTTTTGCATAGCATCTCCAGAACAACAAGTGGATTTTCAGTTTTTAATCATAGACCGAACCAACACGTTCTAGCGCGCGGCTTTTAGCAATAGCCAGATAAATACCGGTGCGCCCATGGTGGCCGTCACCACGCCGATAGGCAGCTCAGCCGAGGCCAACACCAGACGCGCGACAACATCAGCTAACAGTAATACGATAGCGCCAGCCAACGCACAGCCCGGCAGTAACACGCGATGATCGGTTAAACCGCACAGCCGCAGAATATGTGGGATCACAAGCCCAATAAAGCCAATCGCCCCCGCCAGCGCCACGCTGACGCCAACCATCCAGCCCGTAGCGACAACCAGCAGATTACGCCAGAACCACAATGGCAGCCCCAGCTGGCGTGCAGAAGTCTCCCCCAGCGCCAGCATATTCATCGGCTGCGACTGACAGCAGATCCACACCAGTACTGGGATCAGCGCCACCATTAGCCAGGCCTGATGCCAGTCGACGCCGCCGAAACCTCCCATCATCCAGTACATCAGCTGTCGTAAATCGAAAGACGTGGAAAAATAGATGGCCCATGTCATTAGCGCGCTACAGATAATTCCCAGCGCCACCCCCGCCAACAGCAGGCGGCTGGTAGACAAATGGCGACGGGCGAAACGGAGCAAAATAAGCGTGATAATCAGCGCCCCGGCGATGGCGCATAAACCCAACGCCCAGCCTGGAAGCTGGCCCTGTCCCAGCAGCACTGCCGCGATGAGTCCTACCCCTGCACCGTTAGACACGCCCAATAACCCAGGCTCCGCCAGCGGGTTTTCAAACAGAGCTTGCATCACTGCGCCAGATAAGGCCAACGCAGCGCCTACCAGCAAAACGGCCAGGGTTCGGGGAAGTCGGATTTGCCAGACGAACAGATCGCCGCGGGCACTGAACCAGTCGCCAGGGGCGATCCACTGTTCTCCTGCGCACAAACTTAGAATCGTTGCCAGCAGCATCAGTACTGACAGTGACAATATCCAGCGCACATTTCGTCGCTGCTGTAGATGGGCGAAAGTCAGCATGTTTTCCATTCTGCTGAAAAGAGATGAAGGTGATTCTACGGTGCTGATTCGGTAGTGAAAAGGAAAAAGGCCGCAGAGCGGCCTTTTTAGTTATATATCATGGTTTGCGCTGCCGCTTTGATGGCAGAGCAAGTGACTTAGCTGATCGTTAAATCACTCTTCTTTGGGCGTTGCGTTTTCGACTCGGCTTTTTAACTTCTGTCCGGGTCTGAAGGTCACCACGCGCCGTGCTGTAATGGGAATATCTTCGCCCGTTTTCGGGTTACGTCCCGGACGTTGATTCTTATCACGCAGATCGAAGTTACCAAAACCAGAGAGTTTTACCTGCTCACCATTTTCCAGAGCACGACGGATCTCTTCGAAAAACAGCTCGACCAGTTCTTTGGCATCCCGCTTGCTAAGCCCAAGCTTATCAAACAGATATTCTGACATTTCAGCTTTTGTAAGCGCCATAGGTTCAATCCCTCAATGATGCCTGGAATCGCTCTTTTAATGCCCCTACACATTTGGCGACGGTAGCGGCAATCTCCTCTTCTTCAAGTGTACGGCTGGTATCCTGAAGGATCAGGCTGATAGCGAGGCTCTTATAACCCTCCGCAACACCCTTACCGCGGTACACGTCAAATAAGTTTACGCCAACTACCTGATTTACGCCAACTTTCTTACACTCGGATAAAATATCCGCAGCGGGAACGTTTTCTGCCACAACAACTGCGATGTCGCGACGGTTCGCCGGGAAGCGAGAAACTTCACGCGCCTGAGGCACCACGCGGTCTGCGAGCTTATTCCACTCCAGTTCAAACACCAGAGTGCGACCGTTCAGATCCAGTTTACGTTCCAGTTCAGGATGAACAACCCCAATGAAACCAATGCGTTCACCTTTCAGATAAATCGCCGCAGATTGACCTGGATGCAGGGCTGGATTTGCTTCAGCTTTGAACTGAATGTCCGCCAGTTTGCCGGTCAGGTCGAGCACCGCCTCCAGATCGCCTTTCAGATCATAGAAATCAACGGTCTCTTTTGCCAGATTCCAGTGTTCATCATGACGGTTACCGCAGATCACACCCGCCAGCATCAGATCCTGACGGATCCCGAGGTTGGCCTGCGTATCCGGTACAAAACGTAAACCCGTTTCGAAAATACGCACGCGGTTCTGCTGACGGTTCTGGTTATACACTACTGTAGACAGCAGGCCTGTCCACAGGGACAAACGCATTGCCGACATATCAATAGAGATTGGACTTGGCAGCAGCAGCGCTTCTTCTCCTGGATGCAGCAGCGCCTGAACTTTCGGGTCGACAAAGCTGTAGGTAATAACTTCCTGATAGCCTTTATCATTCAGCATGGTTTTCACACGTTTCAGCGATAAATCCGCTTCACGATGCGTACCCATGATAAGTCCCGCCTGAATTGGCGTATTCGGGATATTGTCATAACCGTACACGCGGGCGACTTCTTCGACCAGGTCCTCTTCGATCTCCATGTCGAAACGCCAGCTTGGGGCTACCGCTTTCCACTCATCTTGCCCTTCCGTAACGTCACAACCCAGACGACGCAGAATATCGCTCACCTGCTCATCCGCAATATGGTGCCCAATCAGACGATCAAGTTTGCTACGACGAAGCGTAATAGTTGCGCGTTTTGGCAGCGTGGCTTCGTTCGTCACGTCAATAATTGGACCCGCTTCACCACCGCAGATATCAATCAGCAGGCGCGTAGCGCGTTCCATGGCTTTATGTTGCAGCGCAGGATCGACACCGCGCTCATAGCGGTGAGACGCATCGGTGTGCAGGCCGTGACGACGTGCGCGACCGGTAATAGACAGCGGGCTGAAGAATGCGCATTCCAGCAGGACGTTTTGCGTTTCATCATTCACACCGGAGTGTTCGCCGCCAAAGATACCGCCCATCGCCAGCGCTTTGTTATGGTCTGCAATCACCAGCGTATCCGCGTTCAGCTTCGCTTCGCTGCCGTCCAGCAATACCAGGGTTTCCCCCTCTTTTGCCATACGGACAACAATCCCACCTTCAATGCGATCTTTGTCGAAAGCATGCATTGGCTGACCCAGTTCGAGCAGCACATAGTTCGTTACGTCAACCACGGCATCAATAGAGCGGATCCCGCAACGACGCAGTTTTTCTTTCATCCACAGCGGGGTTGGCGCTTTAACGTTGATGCCCTTCACCACACGGCCCAGATAGCGTGGGCAGGCTTCCACAGCTTCGACCTGAATCGGCAGGACGTCGCTAATGGTTGCGGCTACTGGTGCCATTTCCGGCTCAACCAGCGGAGCTTTGTTCAGCACAGCAACATCACGTGCGACACCGATAATCCCTAAGCAGTCGGCACGGTTCGGGGTGACGCTAATTTCGATAGTATTATCGTCAAGCTTCAGATATTCACGGATATCCGTACCAATTGGCGCATCGGCTGGCAGTTCGATAATACCGTTATGATCGTCGGAAATGCCCAGCTCGGAAAACGAACACAGCATACCTTCAGACGGCTCACCGCGCAGTTTCGCGGCTTTGATTTTAAAATCGCCCGGCAGAACGGCACCAACGGTTGCCACGGCCACTTTCAGCCCCTGACGGCAGTTTGGCGCGCCGCAGACGATATCCAGCAGGCGCTCGCCGCCTACATTCACTTTGGTGACGCGCAGTTTATCAGCGTTCGGGTGCTGAGCGCACTCAACCACTTCGCCCACTACAACGCCGTTGAACGCGCCGGAAACAGGATCCACACCGTCAACTTCCAGACCCGCCATCGTGATTTGGTTTGACAGCGCATCGCTATCAATCGCCGGGTTTACCCATTCGCGTAACCACAGTTCACTGAATTTCATTGTTTTATCCTGCCCTTATTTAAACTGTTTGAGGAAACGCAGATCGTTTTCGAAGAAAGAGCGCAGATCGGTCACGCCGTAACGCAGCATGGTCAGACGCTCCATACCCATGCCGAATGCAAAGCCAGAGTATATTTCCGGATCGATGCCGACATTACGCAGCACGTTCGGGTGAACCATTCCGCAACCCAGCACTTCCAGCCATTTACCGTTTTTGCCCATCACGTCCACTTCCGCAGAAGGTTCGGTGAACGGGAAGTAGGAAGGACGGAAACGAACCTGCAGGTCTTCTTCAAAGAAGTTGCGCAGGAAATCGTGCAGCGTACCTTTCAGATTGGTGAAGTTGATGTTGGTATCAACAATCAGCCCTTCCATCTGATGGAACATCGGGGTGTGCGTCTGATCGTAGTCGTTACGATATACGCGACCCGGGGCGATAATACGAATCGGTGGCTGTTTTTCCTTCATGGTGCGGATCTGCACGCCGGAAGTCTGTGTGCGCAGCAGACGCGTCGCATCAAACCAGAAAGTGTCGTGGTCAGCGCGCGCCGGGTGATGGCCAGGAATATTCAGTGCATCGAAGTTGTGATAGTCATCTTCGATTTCCGGACCGGTCGCCACGGTAAAGCCCAGCTCACCGAAGAAACTTTCAATACGGTCGATAGTACGTGTTACCGGATGCAAACCGCCGTTTTCGATGCGACGCCCTGGCAGGGAGATATCGATCGTTTCTTCAGCCAGACGTGCATTCAGCGCAGCACTTTCTAATTCGGCTTTACGCGCGTTGAGCGCTTGCTGAACCTGCTCTTTGGCTTCGTTTATCACCGCACCTGCAGCCGGACGCTCTTCCGCCGGCAGTTCGCGCAGGGTAGTCATCTGAAGGGTCAGATGCCCTTTCTTGCCCAAATATTCGACGCGGACATTGTCTAACGCGGCAACATCTGAAGCCTGGTTAATGGCGGCCGTTGCACTGGCAACCAGCTCTGCGAGATGTGACATGGTTTTCCTCGTTATGTTGCGATATTCACTAGTCGCTCGTAAATACGCAAAATCATTCAAGTTGTGTCACGGCGGCAAAAGAGCAAACCCTCAGGAACGTACATCAGTACGTGACTGGGGTAAGCGAATGCAGCCAACACAGAGACAACTTGAAGGATGACGCGTATAAAAAAAGCCTCCACCAGGGAGGCTTTTAGGCGCTGTTTTCCGTTTCTTCTTTCACGCGCAAGCCTCCTGAGTTCAGGTGCTAAAGTAAAAGAAGAAGCGGAAAATAGCAGCATTCATGCTTGCGTTACCTTGTGTGGTAAAAACCGGACAACCTTTATTGAAAAGGCTTACGAATAAATTGTCAACCAATTGATTGCACTACAAATAAAAGAGAGGGAGCCAGGCTCCCTCTTTTCACCGGCTTATGCCAGAGCTGCTTTCGCTTTTTCGACCAGAGCGGTGAACGCTACTTTGTCGAATACTGCGATGTCAGCCAGGATCTTACGGTCGATTTCAACAGAGGCTTTTTTCAGGCCGTTGATGAATTTGCTGTAAGAAATACCGTTCTGACGTGCTGCTGCGTTGATACGCGCAATCCACAGTTGACGGAACTGACGCTTTTTCTGACGACGGTCACGATAAGCGTACTGACCAGCTTTGATAACAGCCTGGAAGGCAACGCGGTATACGCGAGAACGCGCACCGTAGTAGCCTTTAGCTTGTTTCAAAATTTTCTTGTGACGTGCACGGGCAACTACACCACGTTTTACGCGAGCCATATGTGCTCTCCTGTATCTATATTCTTAGTAAAAAAATTAATTAAACGTTAACGGCTTATGCGTACGGCAGGCACGCGATAACCAGACCCAGATCGCCTTTAGACACGAGGCCTTTTGGACGCAGGTGACGTTTACGCTTAGTAGATTTTTTGGTCAGAATATGACGCAGGTTTGCGTGCTTACGCTTAAATCCACCACCACCGGTTTTTTTGAAGCGCTTAGCAGCACCGCGTACGGTCTTAATTTTTGGCATTTTAATAACTTCCACTTCGCATTGTTAATAAACGAAACGTAGGCGAACAACGGCTGTGGAACCCGCAGGCTCCACAGACATTGCTACTTGAAGGCCTTACTGTTTCTTCTTAGGAGCGAGCACCATGATCATCTGGCGGCCTTCGATCTTCGTTGGGAAGGATTCGACTACTGCCAGTTCACTCAGATCGTCACGGACGCGGTTAAGCACTTCCATACCGATCTGTTGGTGGGCCATTTCACGACCGCGAAAACGCAGCGTGATCTTAGCCTTATCGCCATCTTCCAGAAAGCGTACCAGGCTGCGGAGTTTTACCTGGTAATCGCCATCGTCGGTACCAGGACGGAATTTAATTTCCTTAACCTGGATAACTTTTTGCTTTTTCTTCTGTTCCTTAGAAGACTTACTCTTTTCATAAAGGAACTTGCCGTAGTCCATAATACGACAAACTGGCGGTTCGGCGTTAGGGCTGATTTCAACTAAATCTACTCCAGCTTCTTCAGCTTTTTCGATCGCTTCTCTCAGACTCACAATACCCAAAGCTTCGCCTTCCAGACCTGTTAAGCGAACTTCCAGGGCGCGAATCTCGCCATTGATACGATTCGGACGTGCCGTTTGAACTCGTTTTCCGCCTTTAATACCTTATTCCTCCAGTTGTTGAAGACTGCGGCTGCGAATCTCTTGTTGCAGCTTCTCAATCACTTCATTTACGTCCAGGCTGCCCAAGTCTTTGCCACGACGGGTGCGCACGGCAACTTTGCCTGCTTCTACCTCTTTGTCGCCACAGACCAACATGTAAGGGACACGACGTAAAGTGTGCTCGCGGATTTTAAAGCCAATCTTCTCATTTCTCAAGTCTGCTTTTACACGAATACCCGCATTTTGTAGTTTCTGCGTTAATTCGTTAACGTATTCAGACTGAGAATCGGTGATGTTCATGACGACAACCTGAACTGGCGCAAGCCAGGTCGGGAAGAAGCCAGCGAACTCTTCGGTCAGGATACCGATGAAACGTTCCATCGACCCAAGAATTGCGCGGTGAATCATAACCGGCACCTGACGCTCGTTGTTTTCGCCAACATAAGAGGCGCTTAAACGGGACGGCAGAGAGAAGTCCAGCTGTACAGTACCGCACTGCCATGCACGATCGAGGCAGTCATACAGGGTAAATTCAATTTTCGGACCGTAGAATGCGCCCTCACCCAGTTGGAACTCAAACGGGATGTTGTTTTCTTCCAGCGCAACGGCCAGGTCAGCTTCAGCACGGTCCCACATTTCATCGCTACCGATACGTTTTTCGGGGCGAGTGGACAGTTTGACGACGATCTTCTCGAAGCCAAAGGTGCTGTACATATCGTAGACCATACGAATACAGGCGTTAACTTCATCACGGATCTGCTCTTCTGTACAGAAGATATGCGCATCATCCTGAGTGAAGCCACGAACACGCATCAGGCCATGCAGCGCGCCTGACGGCTCATTACGGTGGCAGCTACCAAACTCGGCCATACGCAGCGGCAGATCGCGATAGGACTTCAGACCCTGATTAAAGATCTGCACGTGACCCGGGCAGTTCATGGGCTTAATGCAGTACTCACGGTTCTCAGAGGAGGTCGTGAACATCGCATCTTTGTAGTTATCCCAGTGCCCTGTTTTTTCCCACAGCACACGGTCCATCATGAACGGACCTTTCACTTCCTGATACTGGTATTCTTTCAGTTTTGAACGAACGAAAACTTCCAGTTCACGGAAGATAGTCCAGCCATCATTGTGCCAGAACACCATACCCGGCGCCTCTTCCTGCATATGATACAGGTCAAGTTGCTTACCGATTTTACGGTGGTCGCGTTTGGCCGCTTCTTCCAGACGTTGCAGGTAGGCATTCAGGGCTTTTTTATCTGCCCATGCAGTACCATAAATACGCTGCAGCATCTTGTTATTGCTGTCGCCACGCCAGTATGCCCCTGCGGTCTTCATCAGTTTGAAGTGATGGCAGAAACGCATGTTCGGCACGTGCGGGCCACGGCACATATCGACATATTCTTCATGATGGTACAAGCCAGGCTTGTCATCATGGGCAATGTTTTCATCAAGAATGGAGACTTTATAGGTCTCGCCACGCTTCACGAAGGTTTCACGCGCTTCGTACCAGCTAACTTTCTTCTTAATGACATCGTAGTTTTTCTCAGCGAGCTCGTGCATCCGCTTCTCGAGCGCGTCGACGTCTTCCTGGGTTAACGTACGGTCAAGATCGATATCGTAGTAAAAACCGTTATCAACAACCGGTCCGATCGCCATTTTGGTGTGCGGCCAGAGTTGTTTGATCGCGTGCCCTAACAGGTGCGCACAGGAGTGACGAATGATCTCCAGACCTTCTTCATCCTTCGCGGTGATGATGGAGAGCTTCGCATCATGCTCAATCAGATCGGAAGCATCTACCAGCTCACCGTCAACACGGCCAGCAATAGTGGCTTTCGCCAGACCTGGACCGATGTCCAGCGCAACATCCATGGGGCTTACAGCGTGGTCGTAATGGCGTTGGCTGCCATCAGGAAGAGTAATAACAGGCATGTTATATCCTTATTTGCAGTGGTGACCCACACGTAAGATCACATACAAAGATTCAATATTTAAAATTATCAAAAAGGTATGGGCTGATTCCCGCTTCACTCTGCGAAATATGTCACTGGTTGCCTGAATGGCTACACTGGACCTACACCCGCTTTTTGATAACACCGTTTGACAGTGTACACGGCATTAGGATGCGATCAAAGCAACAATCAACGTGCACTCTATGATGTAAATCAATTCACTGACACCCTGACGTCTTTGTTACACTTACAGAAAGTCATTTAACCAGAGCAGGAAAAAACAATGCCAAAAAACCGCTTTGCGAAGAAACACTGGAAGATGGTGGTGATCCTGCTGGTTATTTGTGCAGCAATGCTGATACTGCGTTGGGCAGCGATGATCTGGGGTTAAAATACTGGTCGCTGTTCTGGTTCCATTGTATTTATCAACTAAATCGAATTCGTCTAAAAAATAGCGCGTTATTGATAAGTATTAAAAATAAAACACAGATTAACTATTAAATTAACTTAACGTTAATAGATAAAAGCCGGGCCAATTATTTGACCCGGTTTGTCATTACATACGATAGCCGAGTGAAACAGTAGTACGGCGATCGGTATGTTCCGGCGCTGTTGCCGGTGGTTCAGAGTTCCAGGTGACGTTGTAAGCCACTTTCAACCCAAAGTGTTCGTTGATAGCAACGTTCAACGCCGTTTCAGAGTTGAGTGTTGTATCATCAGCACCAAATACCGACACACCTTGTGTAAACTTAGTATTGTCAGTCATCTGCCACGCATAAGCTCCTGACGCATAACCCAGCGGCTGCGTTTCAGTGGTGCCATCCGTATGCTCGTCATAGCGCACGCCAGGACCGAATTCAAAACGGAAACTGTGTACTGGTCCGTTGAGGAACTGACGACCATAACCTGCGGTCAGCACATCGCGCTCACGATAGCCGTTGTAACGGTCGGTCAACCAGCTTGCCTGCCCAAAGAGATAGTCATAGTCGGTCATGTTGTAGCGACTACGGCCACCTACGGCATATTTCTCCGAGGAACGCTCATCATTCGAAGAGGTATTACTGGCATTTCCCCACAAAGACCACGCCGTGGATTCACCATACCAGGTCATGGTGGTGTCTGCCGTTAAGGAGGAACTTTTTGTGTTGCCTGACTGGGCGAGATATCCCGCGTTCAGGTTACCTTCAAAGGGTTTTTTCGCGCTGGAAGGGTCATCCATGACAGTAAAAACGGAATCATCGGCAACAGCATGCATTGACGCAAGCAGGCCCCCCGTCAGCAGTAATGCTGCGGGCACTGTCTTCAAAAGCTTCATTTATTAAGAGTCCGTACAACAAAAAAAGAGACCATTACGGTCTCGGAAACTTTCATATGGATCAATGACAAGAGACCCTTGAAAGGTAACAAATTATAAAAAGACTCGAATAACATAGCAATAAATTCTTATTTCATTTTTTGAATAAGAGCCTTCCTAAACCGTTTTTTTATTTATATATCTTTAACGCAAATGTTTTAAATAAAGACACGAAAAATCATGTTGTTAATTACTTCACTTTCGAAAGGTTAAGTGCCAGACTGAGGAAAGCCTAACAGGAGGTAAAGATGGTACGTATCTATACGTTAACACTTGCGCCCTCTCTCGATAGCGCAACAATAACCCCACAAATCTACCCGGAAGGTAAGCTTCGCTGTACCTCGCCGGTTTTTGAGCCCGGTGGTGGCGGCATCAATGTCGCTCGCGCAATTGCCCATCTTGGAGGAACCGCCACGGCCATCTTCCCCGCGGGGGGCGCCACTGGAGAGCATCTCGTCGCATTGCTTGCCGACGAAAATGTTCCCGTATCCACCGTCGAGGCCAAAGACTGGACCCGACAAAATCTCCATGTCCATGTTGAGTCCAGCGGCGAACAGTATCGCTTTGTCATGCCCGGCGCTGCGTTGACCGATGCTGAGTTCTGTCAGCTTCAGGATCAGGTGCTGGAAATTGAGTCTGGCGCGCTGCTGGTTATTAGCGGCAGTTTGCCGCCAGGGGTACAGCTTGAGAAGCTGACCCGGCTCATTAGCACGGCGCAAAAACAGGGAATTCGCTGCATCGTCGATAGTTCTGGCGAAGCGCTGGCAGCAGCGTTGGCTATCGGCAATATCGAACTGGTCAAACCCAACCTCAAAGAGCTGAGCGCGCTGGTAAACCGCGAGCTTACCCAGCCCGATGATGTGCGTAAAGCCGCACAGGAAATCGTGCAAAGCGGTAAAGCACATCGCGTTGTGGTCTCGCTTGGCCCACAGGGGGCGCTGGGCGTTGATCGTGAAACCTGCGTCCAGGTGGTTCCGCCGCCGGTGAAAAGCCAAAGTACTGTGGGCGCAGGCGACAGTATGGTCGGGGCCATGACGCTTAAACTGGCTGAAAACGCACCTTTTGAAGATATTGTTCGCTACGGTGTCGCAGCCGGTAGCGCCGCAACCCTGAACCAGGGGACGCGCCTGTGTGCTTTAGACGATACGAAGAAAATATACGCATACCTTGCTCAGCAATGAGACCTTCCCTTGTGTTAGGTTAAAGGAAGATTTTCCCGTAAAACTGTCGGCGCTAGTGTTATACGTCTATGATAAAAAGTCACGTGATTACAAAGCAGTGAATCACGAGCAACCGGACGTCTTCACAGCAATGCGAGGTGAGGAAGAACGACAAACATTAAGTGCCTTTCCAGCGATGACGCGTCCGTGGTGTGCGTCAGTTCGTGTTTTTTAACCGCATTCTTGCGCTAACCTTATGATCTGGCAGACAACATGGGGAGAGACATCATGTGGCAGGCTATCAGTCGTCTTTTAAGCGAGCAATTAGGTGAAGGCGAAATCGAACTGCGTAACGAACTGCCCGGCGGAGAGATCCACGCCGCATGGCATTTACGCTATGCGGGGCGCGATTTTTTCGTCAAATGCGATGAAAGAGAGCTGTTAACCGGCTTTACGGCGGAAGCCGATCAGCTGGAGCTACTTTCACGCAGTCAAACCGTATCTGTGCCGAAAGTTTGGGCGGTAGGTGCAGACAGAGATTACAGCTTTCTGGTGATGGATTTCCTCCCTCCCCGCCCGCTTGATGCGCACAACGCCTTTATCCTCGGTCAACAGCTTGCGCATTTGCATGAATGGAGCGATCAGCCTCAGTTCGGGCTCGACTTCGATAATGCGCTCTCAACCACGCCGCAACCTAATACCTGGCAACGTCGCTGGTCGACCTTTTTTGCCGAGCAGCGTATTGGCTGGCAACTGGAGCTCGCCGCGGAAAAAGGCATTGCGTTTGGCAATATCGACGCCATTGTCGAGCATGTTCAGCAGCGTCTGTCTTCACATCAGCCGCAGCCGTCTCTCCTGCACGGTGATTTGTGGTCAGGAAACTGTGCCCTCGGCCCGAACGGTCCCTATATCTTTGACCCTGCCTGCTACTGGGGAGACCGGGAGTGCGATCTGGCAATGCTACCGTTACACACCGATCAGCCGCCGCAAATTTATGACGGTTATCAGTCTGTGTCGCCGTTACCATTAGATTTTCTCGACAGACAACCTGTCTATCAGCTCTATACGCTGTTGAATCGGGCAATTCTGTTTGGGGGGCAGCATCTGGTTGTGGCGCAGAAGGCACTGGACAGATTACTGGCAGCTTAGCACGCTTATCAGGCCTGGCGGTTCACAATGCGACAGGCCTGAACGTGCAGCACTTACAGAAAGCCCAACAATGAAAAGAAGAAGTAGCCGATTACGATAACGATCACCGGCAAAATATACAGCGGGAAAATTTGTAAAAAGATCGTATGGTGCGGAACCACAATACGCGACTCAAGCTGCTCTCGCGTTAACCCTTCACTGCCTTTTGCCTGTTCCAGAATCAGTTGATCCTGAACGCCCTCGCGTAAAAAACGCGCCTGACGGCTCATCCTGGCGCCTGAATCCTGCAACGCCAGACCGATAAAAATCAGGATGAAAATCAGCCAAAAGACGAGATTCAGTCCACTTTGAAAATCGGGCGTCGGCGAGTTATACCAAAACACGTTAAGAAAAGGGGTATTAACCCGCATCATATCGATCATTACATGGGCAAAATCGAGCATGACCGCGTTAATTCCCTCCTGCTTTTCGCTGTGCGCATACATAAACTTCAGTACTGAAACCAGTGTTGAAATCAGCGCGGGAATGAAAATTACCCATCCCACCAGCCTTTTCAAGACAGCAATGCGTCCAGCTTGTTGATACGTCATGAGTTCCCCTTGATAAAGACGTGTCATTTTGGCCTAAGTTTACCCGTTGATAACCATTTTCGCCTGATCTTTAAAGGCAGTATACTGTTGAATTAGCCATAATAAACGCCCAAAGCCTGTCCAGACGGGCTCTTAATCCCTTTTATTACCGTAAAGGAGAGGTTGTAATGTCAACCCCGCGTCAAATTCTTGCTGCAATTTTCGATATGGATGGATTACTGGTCGATTCTGAACCGCTCTGGGATCAGGCCGAACTGGATGTGATAGCAAGTTTAGGCGTTGATATCTCCCGCCGCCATGAACTTCCCGATACCCTGGGCTTACGCATCGACATGGTGGTTGATTTGTGGTTTACGCAGCAACCGTGGAACGGACCTTCACGCCAGGAAGTCACCGAGCGCATCATATCCCGCGCAATTGCGCTGGTTGAAGAAACGAAGCCGCTGCTGCCAGGGGTGCGCGAAGCCGTGGCGTTATGCAAATCACAGGGAATCAAAGTAGGTCTGGCATCCGCTTCGCCGCTGCATATGCTGGAAAAAGTGTTGACCATGTTTGATCTGCGCAACAGCTTCGACGCACTGGCTTCTGCGGAAAAACTGCCCTACAGCAAACCACACCCGCAGGTTTATCTCGATTGCGCCACAAAACTGGGCATTGACCCTTTAAACTGCGTCGCGCTGGAAGACTCGGTGAACGGTATGATTGCTTCGAAAGCCGCCCGCATGCGTTCCATCGTAGTACCTGCGCATGAAAATCAGCACGATCCCCGCTTCGTTCTTGCCGACGTTAAGCTGACCTCGCTCACCGAACTGACTGTCGCAGATCTGCGCGGCTAATCCTGCCAGGGGCAATGATCGCATTGCCCACTTTTTTTTTAAAACACCATTTCATTTTTATTGTATTTCTCTTTAACCTCTCCTATTCTTCCCCTATCGTTAGCGTTGATGACATAAATAGTTGAGGTGGACATAATGCAGAATGCTTTTCGTCTCGAGGGCAAAGTCGCCATCATCACCGGGTGTGATACCGGCCTTGGGCAGGGTATGGCTGTAGCGCTGGCCGAAGCAGGCT
Organism: Citrobacter meridianamericanus; assembly: GCF_041320245.1. Classification (NCBI taxonomy): domain Bacteria; kingdom Pseudomonadati; phylum Pseudomonadota; class Gammaproteobacteria; order Enterobacterales; family Enterobacteriaceae; genus Citrobacter; species Citrobacter meridianamericanus. The sequence continues at coordinate 3,064,918 of NZ_CP101036.1, forward strand.
GCGATGTGGTCGGCGTGAATCGCAAAATACCGCATGAAACCGCAGAGAAGATTAACGCGATCGGTCGACGTTTTATGGCAATTCAGGCCGACCTCAGTCAACAGGAAACGATCACCAGCATCGTCACGCAAACAGTGTCAACGTTTGGCCGGGTCGATATTCTGGTCAACAATGCGGGAACCATACGTCGTCAGGATGCGCTGGACTTCAGCGAAAAGGATTGGGATGACGTATTGAACCTGAACCTTAAATCCGTTTTCTTTTTGTCACAGGCCACGGCGCGCCAGTTTCTGGCTCAGGGCAACGGCGGAAAAATCATTAACATTGCCTCAATGCTCTCTTTTCAGGGTGGTATCCGCGTGCCTTCCTATACCGCATCCAAAAGCGGCGTTCTGGGTATCACCCGCCAGCTGGCTAACGAATGGGCGGCTCTGGGAATTAATGTCAACGCCATCGCGCCCGGCTATATGGCGACTAATAACACCCAGCAACTACGCGAAGACAGCGAGCGTAATCAGGAGATTGTCAATCGTATCCCCGCCGAACGCTGGGGCACGCCTGATGACCTGAAAGGCCCGGTCGTTTTCCTCGCTAGCTCTGCCTCTGACTATATTCACGGCCATACGCTGGCCGTAGATGGCGGGTGGTTGGCGCGGTAAAGACACACTTGTGACAAAGGGTTACAACGTCACCTCTTCCGCCTACTGTATAAAACCCCTATACTGTATGAATCGACAGTTTATTGGGTTTTATCATGACGGCGGAAGGTCACCTTCTTTTTTCTATTGCCTGTGCGGTATTTGCCAAGAATGCCGAGCTAACGCCCGTTCTTGCGCAGGGTGACTGGTGGCATATTGTTCCTTCAGCCATTTTAACGTGCCTGCTGCCGGATATTGATCATCCCAAATCCCTGCTGGGACAGCGTCTGAAGTGGATATCTAAACCCATTGCCAGGGCATTTGGTCATCGCGGATTTACGCATAGCCTGCTGGCGGTTTTTGCCCTACTGACCACGTTTTACCTGAAAGTCCCTGATACCTGGATAATCCCGGCAGATGCCTTACAAGGTATGGTTCTCGGTTATCTCAGTCACATTCTGGCTGACATGCTGACTCCAGCTGGCGTTCCCCTGCTTTGGCCCTGCCGCTGGCGTTTTCGTCTGCCCATCCTCGTGCCGCAAAAAGGTAACCAACTGGAACGGTTTCTGTGCATGGCGCTGTTCGCGTGGGCAATCTGGATGCCGCAGACCGTACAGGAGAACAGCGCGATACGCTGGTCATCACAGATGATTAATACACTACAAATGCAGTTTAATCGCTTTATAACGCACCAGGTTGACTAATAAACCAGCCAAAATGTCATTTTTGGTATAAACAATTCCATTTGAATATAAGAGGCATGTCACAGTTCTGCTAATCTTGCGCCAACAGAATCACCTTCACACGGTGATACGCATAATAAGATCAGGAGAACGGGGATGAACTTTCCTTTAATCGCGAACATTATCGTGTTCATAGTGCTGCTGTTCGTGCTGGCGCAAGCCCGGCACAAACAGTGGAGTCTGGCCAAAAAAGTACTGGTCGGTCTGGTCATGGGTGTGGTGTTTGGCCTCGCCCTGCATACCATTTATGGCTCCGACAGCCAGGTTCTTAAAGATTCCGTACAGTGGTTCAACATTGTAGGCAACGGTTATGTACAGTTGCTGCAAATGATTGTTATGCCGCTGGTATTTGCGTCCATTCTCAGCGCCGTTGCACGTCTGCACAACGCCTCTCAGTTAGGTAAAATCAGCTTCCTCACCATCGGCACGCTGCTGTTTACTACGCTGATTGCCGCACTGGTCGGGGTTCTGGTGACCAACCTGTTCGGCCTGACCGCCGAAGGACTGGTACAAGGTGGTGCCGAAACTGCACGTCTGAACGCTATTGAAACCAATTATGTTGGCAAAGTGGCTGATCTCAGCGTTCCGCAGCTGGTGCTGTCGTTTATCCCGAAAAACCCGTTTGCCGATCTGACCGGTGCTAACCCGACGTCGATTATCAGCGTGGTCATCTTCGCAGCATTCCTCGGTGTTGCCGCGCTGAAGCTGTTGAAAGATGATGCGCCAAAAGGCGAGCGCGTCCTGATCGCTATCGATACCCTGCAAAGCTGGGTGATGAAGCTGGTTCGTCTGGTGATGCAGTTGACGCCGTACGGTGTTCTGGCGCTGATGACCAAAGTGGTGGCCGGTTCCAACCTGCAGGACATCATTAAGCTGGGTAGCTTCGTCGTGGCCTCTTATCTCGGCCTGGGAATTATGTTCGTGGTTCACGGGATCCTGCTGGGTATTAACGGCGTTAGTCCGCTGAAATACTTTCGCAAGGTGTGGCCGGTGCTGACATTCGCCTTCACCAGCCGTTCCAGCGCAGCCTCAATTCCGCTGAACGTTGAAGCGCAAACCCGTCGTCTGGGCGTGCCTGAATCTATCGCCAGCTTTGCCGCCTCTTTTGGTGCCACGATTGGTCAGAACGGTTGTGCGGGTCTGTACCCGGCTATGCTGGCAGTAATGGTCGCACCGACCGTCGGGATCAACCCACTGGACCCAATGTGGATTGCCACACTGGTAGGTATTGTGACGGTCAGTTCTGCAGGGGTTGCGGGTGTAGGAGGCGGTGCAACGTTTGCTGCGCTGATCGTCCTGCCTGCAATGGGTCTGCCGGTCACGCTGGTTGCCCTGCTGATCTCTGTTGAGCCACTGATCGATATGGGTCGTACCGCCCTGAACGTAAGCGGTTCCATGACTGCCGGTACGCTGACCAGCCAATGGCTGAAGCAAACCGATAAAACGATTCTGGACAGCGACGATAACGCTGAACTGGCGCATCGCTAAGCCTGATAGCTGAAAACAAAAAACCGCCGGAGTGTCATGCTCCGGCGGTTTTTTTATATCCATTACTCGCTTAGTTCATTTTCCTGGCGAATTTGATTAGCCCAACGTTGCGCTGATTCCGGGACCGTAAATGCAGGCGAACGTTGAAATGCCTCCCCCATTAAGACAAAAGCGACATATTTTCCGCGCAGTATCCATACGTCACGAAACGCATCCATTTTAACCGCATGCTCTGGCGGCGCGGGCTCCACGCGCGGAACATAGCTGATAACTGGACGATTTTGTTGGCGAAGAGGTTTCATAATCAATTGCTTCACTAAAGACAAATTCTAAAAATCAGAAAACTGCTATCTTAGCCGATTTCGCCCCCTTGCGTCCTGCCTTGCGTGCGCGGTTTGTCTGTTTCATCGCGCTTTACGCCATCGGCCCGCACCTGCGCCATTGAGTGAGTGGTCTATAGTTAAAGCTTTTGACAGCAGCAACGACCCTTTCAGCAATGAAAACAGGAGACGAGTTTAATGTCACAGAATGATAAGCACCCACTCCATCACTCAGCGCCGGTTCATGATGCCAGCGAATCCCAGCCAGGACTTGACTCACTGGCGCCAGCTGACGGTTCACACCGGTCAACACCAGAACCCACTCCACCGGGCGCGCAGCCAACCACGTCCGGCAGTTTAAAAGCGCCAGACATCAGAAGTGACAAACTCAATGCGCTGGAAAGTTTTCGTAAAGGAAGCGAAGATTCTGCTCTGACCACCAATCAGGGGGTGCGTATTGCGGACGATCAAAACTCTCTGCGCGCCGGAAACCGAGGGCCAACCCTGCTTGAGGACTTTATCCTGCGGGAAAAAATCACCCATTTTGATCATGAACGCATCCCGGAGCGGATCGTACATGCCCGCGGTTCTGCCGCGCATGGTTACTTTCAGCCTTATGCCAGCTTGAGCGCGACGACGAAAGCAGACTTCCTCAGCGACGAGAATAAAATTACACCGGTTTTTGTGCGCTTCTCTACGGTTCAGGGCGGCGCAGGCTCGGCGGATACGGTCAGAGATATACGGGGATTTGCGACCAAATTTTATACTGAAGAGGGTATTTTTGATCTGGTGGGAAACAATACGCCCATTTTCTTTATTCAGGATGCCCATAAATTTCCGGACTTTGTCCATGCGGTAAAACCGGAGCCGCATTGGGCTATCCCGCAAGGCCAAAGCGCCCATGACACCTTCTGGGATTATGTCTCATTACAGCCTGAAACGTTGCACAACGTTATATGGGCGATGTCTGACCGGGGTATCCCACGTAGCTATCGCACGATGGAAGGTTTTGGCATTCATACGTTTCGGTTGATTAATGATCAAGGGAAAGCCACCTTTGTCCGTTTCCACTGGAAACCGCTGGCAGGCAAGGCCTCGCTGGTATGGGATGAAGCACAAAAACTTACCGGTCGGGATCCCGACTTTCATCGCCGCGAACTTTGGGAAGCGATTGAAGCGGGCGATTACCCGGAATATGAACTGGGGCTACAACTCATTCCCGAAGAGGACGAATTCAAGTTCGATTTTGACCTGCTAGACCCGACCAAGCTGATCCCGGAAGAGCTGGTTCCGGTCCAAGTCGTCGGTAAAATGGTGCTAAACCGCAATCCGGACAATTTTTTTACCGAAAATGAGCAAGTGGCTTTTCATCCCGGGCACATCGTCCCTGGCATCGATTTTACCAATGACCCCCTATTGCAAGGCCGCCTGTTCTCCTATACCGATACCCAGATCAGCCGCCTGGGTGGTCCCAATTTCCATGAAATCCCAATTAATCGCCCAACCTGTCCGTATCATAATTTCCAGCGTGATGGCATGCATCGCATGGACATTGATACCAATCCAGCCAACTATGAACCGAATTCCATCAATGATAACTGGCCGCGTGAAACACCGCCGGGGCCAAAACGTGGTGGATTTGAGTCGTATCAGGAACGGATTGAAGGAAACAAAATCCGCGAACGCAGCCCCTCTTTTGGCGAATACTATGCGCAGCCTCGCCTGTTCTGGCTAAGTCAGACGCCAATTGAGCAGCAGCATATTATCGGCGGATTCAGTTTCGAACTCAGTAAAGTTACGCGCCCCTATATCAGAGAAAGAGTGGTCGAACAGTTAGCCCATATTGACACTGCTCTCGCTGTGGCGGTTGCCGGGAATCTCGGTTTTGAACTCACTGAGGAACAGACCCAAATTGTGCCGCCGCCCAACGTCAACGGTTTGGAAAATGCGCCGTCACTCAGTTTATATGCGGGGGCGAAAGGTGAGATTAAGGGCCGCGTAGTCGCCATTTTACTTAATGACCAGGTAAAGTCGGGCGACCTGCTCGCCATCATGCAAGCCCTACAGGCCAAAGGTGTTCACGCCAAACTGCTCTATTCCCGAATGGGTAATGTGGTAGCCGACGATGGCTCCGTCCTGACTATCGTCGGTACCTTTGCGGGTTCGCCATCACTGACGGTCGATGCGGTCATTGTTCCATGTGGGAATATTGCGGATATCGCAATGAACGGAGATGCCCGATATTACTTACTCGAAGCGTATAAACACTTAAAACCTATCGCCCTGGCTGGTGATGCTCGTCAGTTTAAAGCAACGTTGAATATCAAAAATGAAGGAGAAGAAGGCGTGGTGGAAGCGGACTGTGCAGACGTACAGTTTATGGATGCTCTGCTGACACTGATGACCGCGCACCGCGTCTGGTCACGCGCGGGAAAAGTTGACACAATCCCTGCCTAAAAAATGCGGCGCATTAAGCGCCGCAAACTCAGGAATTACACGTTCAGAAAACTGCCAAGACGATAACCGCGCTCCGCAATAGCATATTTCAGTGACGAAGACGTCAGCACGTCGAGCTCAGTTAAGCGGGGGTAACAGTAGGCACTTTGACGAATAATCTCATCGATAAAGGCCGGATGACACATCACTTCCAGCGAAGACTCTCCCCGGTCTGCTGACGCATCAAGCATCTGCAAGAACAACGCTTCGGAAATCGCTTCGCCATAAAACTCGCTGCTGAATCCCTGGGAAGTCCGTAACGTTTGCGGAAAGTCAGACGCCTGAAATACCGTCTGACGATCAATCCGTAACGCAATCCCCTTTTGGGCAGCAAACCCGGCCACTATAGGGAAAATCTGCGGGAACATATGCACATGGTGATGGCTATCCAGATGCGTTGGCTCCCGTCCGAACAGGTCAATAAAACGCTGATACTGCGCGGCCAGTTCCTGTGAAATTTCATCCAGTGGCAGAGTGTCTTCCTCTGCCATCTGCCAGATCCATTTCCCGAGTACCCCTTCACGAGTAAGGCCTGGCATTGCCGTCAACGGCCTACCCAGCGTCAGAACAAAGTGCATTCCGACGGCAAGTTCAGGTATGTCGCGACTCAGCTGTACCGCATGGTCAATTGCCGCGCCGTTAACCAGCGCCGTTGTCGAGGTGACAACACCATTACGACAGGCTTCAACAATGCCATAGTTTTGTCCTTTACTCAGGCCAAAATCATCCGCATTAACAATCAGTACGCGTTCCATAACCGACCCCAGTTAGTGTTGTTCGCTTTTGAGTTTCTCGATGCACCCGGCGAAGTTTGGCAGCCATTTTTCATGCGCCAGAATCAGCTCACGCGCCAGAATTTCGGCATCGCTGTCAGAGTGAACCAGCGGGCTAAGATTCAACGCAAGCAGCACATCATTCAGCTCACCGCTCAGCGCCGCATTGCTCGCCGCAACTTCAAAGCCTTTAATGGTATAGATAAGGCCGAGTACTTTCTCATCAAAATGGGTAATACGTGGATGTGGCGTAGCACCGTTGCGTCCCAGCGTACAGGTCATCTCCACCGCCCAGTCGGCAGGAATATTATCAACATGCCCATGATGAGGAACGTTGACATAGTGCTCGGTCTGTTTGTCGTTGTAGATGGCATTGATCACTTCACAGGCCGCATCGGAGTAATAGGCCCCGCCGCGCTGCTCCAGCTCTTTTGGCTTCACGTTCAGATCAGGGTTTTTGTAGAGCTCAAACAGTTGCTTCTCAACTTGTTGTACCACCTGAGCGCGCGCGCCGCCCTTATAGTATTCGCCCATTTCAATCGCCAGCATTTCTTTTGGCTTGAAGTAGTACAACAAATACGAGCACGGCAGCAGTTTCAGCGAGCGAATCAACCCTTCACTGAACGGCAGGTCGAAAATATTCTTCACGCCAGAGGCTTTCAACTGACCCGACGCAACGCCGTCCAGCAGTTCATCAAAGCGTGACACACCGTTGACCAGAACATCCTTAATAAAGACCATATGATTCAGACCGAACAGATCGATGGATAAGTCATCGCTCTCTTTCAGCGCCAGCACGTCGCTGATGAACATTTTCATGCCGATCGGAATATTACATACCCCGATGAATTTCTTGAAATTCGTATGACGATAAACCGCCTCAGTTACCATCCCTGCTGGGTTAGTGAAGTTGATCACCCACGCATTCGGGCACAATTCTTCCACATCTTTCACAATATCAAAGATAACCGGAATGGTTCGCAGCCCCTTGAACAGCCCACCAGCGCCGTTGGTTTCCTGCCCCAGATACCCGTGGCTCAGGGGAATGCGTTCATCCTTTTCACGGGCTTGCAGTTGCCCAACCCGCAACTGGGTGGTAACGAAATCAGCATCTTTCAGCGCTTCCCGGCGATCCAGTGTTTTAAACAACTTCATTGGGATGCCCGCTTTGTCGATCATACGCTGACAAAGGTCAAAAATAATGTCCAGCTTCTCTTTTCCACCGTCGACATCAACCAGCCACAATTCAGAAACCGGTAATTCATGATAGCGCTTAATAAAGCCTTCAAGTAATTCAGGGGTGTAGCTGCTCCCGCCACCAATCGTGACGACTTTTAATTTCTGGCTCATATTTTCTCCCTTCAGTGTCAACACACTGACGTGTATTATGCTCAACCCGTTTGTCAGGTATAGCGTGGCTGTCCCGACGCTATTTTGGGCAAGCTATAAAAAATGGTTTATTGGTAAATAATATTTACTGATTAAATTCAGTTAATTTCTTACGATAGCTATTAGGTGTAAATGACGTCAGCTTTTTAAACGTTTTAATAAACAGACTTGGACTACTGTAACCTGCCTCGTAGGCAATATCCGTTACTGAATAGTTCGTCATTTCAAGCTGCTTTTTAGCAAAATTAATGCGAATTTCATTAATAATCTGCATTGGCGTTTTGCTGTAATAACGCTGGGTTGCACGGGTCAGGTACTCCTGGGATTTCGCGGACAGGTGTACCATATTTTCCAGCGCATTCTCGCTAAACTGTCGTTTGTCGTGCATGGTCTCGACGGTGATTTTAAGCCACTGCGGAATATCATCTAACACCTGCTCTTCACGATGATGGCGTAACCGATTAATAATGTAGAAGGTGACCACTTCGACAAATTCATCCAGTCCGCTCTCACGAAAGTTCAGTGATGCAATAACCGTTTCAATGTAGGTAAGAAACGAATTATTCGCCCGATAGACCTGCGATGCAACAAAACAAAATGGCAGCAGCGGGTGGTAATGCTGTTCAAAAAAACGTTTGCTGATACCGACGTTAAGGATCCTTGTCGCGCCAAAATCATAGAAACTCTGATGGTGCGATCCCAACGGGATAAAAACAAAATCCCCACGCTCAAGCAATACGCGTTTGCCGTTGATTTCCTGATAATAGCGCCCGGTTAAAACCAGGGTGAATTCATAGTAGTCATGCTGATGCAGCCCACTGATACTCTCAGTTTTGTTATAGATGAACACATGGAAATTTTTGCCGTTAAACAGTTGTTGCTCAAAGACGGTTTTGATTTCCGGTGCGTTAATCTGTAGCTGCATTATGCACTCCTCGTTATTTCAGTTTTTCATGAAGCTCAATCAGTTCAGTTACCAGCTCACGCGCCAGCATAGATGTCATTAGGTGGTCCTGCGCGTGGACCAGCACCAGGCTGACTTTCATTTTACCTTCGCCCTGATCGCCTTCAATCAGTTTCGTTTGCACGAGGTGCGCTTCGTTCAGCGCCAGGCGAGACTGGTCCATCATGGCCTTTGCTGACTCGAAATCGCCTTGCTTGGCCATTTTGAGCGCGCCGTACGCCAGGCTACGCGCCTGACCGGAGTTGATGATGAGGCCCATCACCACTTCTTCTAGTTCTTCTGCTTCTGACTGCGTGTCGACGATGTTCTCGATATCCAACATACTTTTTTCCTCTGGTTCAGTCCGGCATGACCGTGAAGCCATGCCGGATTAAATTTAGAATTTCAATGCGTTAGCGATATCTTCTTCGCTTTCTTCTTGATCAATAACATTCTGTGCTTTGTTAGCTACCACCACGAACGGCAAGTAAACCAGCGTGGCGATGCCGAGGTTGAACAGCGCGACCAGCAGAGCAGCGACACTACCGTTGGTGTTAAAGAACGCCCCCAAACCGGTTGGCATTGTCCACGGCGCAATATTGGTAATCGGTGGAATAATACCTGAGTAGTAAGCTGCCAGCGTAATCGCCGCCAGAATCGGCTGCACCAGAATGAACGGGATAAACATGACCGGGTTCATGATGATCGGCAGACCGAACAGGATGGGTTCGTTAATCTGAAACAGGCCTGATGGCAGCGCCAGTTTAGCCACCTGACGATAATCCGGACGACGGGATGCCAGAAAGATAGCGATGATCAGACCCAGCGTAGCCCCGCTACCCCCAAGGAAAATATAGGAGTCGAGCATCGGCTTCGCCCAGACGTGGAACGTCTTACCGGCTTCCAGCGCGGCGTCTACGGAACCAAACTGTTGGTAGATAGAGATATTTTCCAGCGCCCATGGCGTCATGATGCCGCTGTCCAGCGCGGTCAGCGCCAGCGAGCCGTGAATACCGAAGAACCACAGCAAGGGAACAAAAATCACATACGCCCAACCCACCACACTGCCCAGCGATGCCAGCGGCGTTGAGATGGAGTCCATGATGATCTGGTGGAAGTTTGTACCCCAGGTGTTCAATGCCCAGGCGATAATCCCCATAATGGAGAGAATAATGAAACCTGGGATCAGCGCAGAGAAGGAGCGCGAAACAGAAGCCGGTACGCTATCAGGTAATTTGATCACCCAATTGCGACGGACCACAAAGGTAAACATTTCCGCGACCACGAGGCCGATAATAATACCGGAAATAATATTGGCACCGCCGAGCCAGTTTGCGCCAACGGCATAGGCTTCACCCACGCTGTATGGCGTTACGGTCATAAACGCGGCGACGGATAACAGACCGGCAGCCAGCGCATCGACTTTGCGTTCTTCCGCCAGCGCCATGCCGATAAAGAACGGCGCCATCAATGACATGATACCCAGCGTACCGTTATAGACGTTTCCACCAATGCCTTTCAAACTATTAAGCGTTTCAATAGTTGAAGCATCAAGTCGAATGCCCATTGAATAAAAAAACGACCCCTCCCCAAAGCTCAGGAAAACGTTATTGATTAATACAAACATGGCCCCTGCGAGGGTCAACGGCATCAAACGAATAAAACCGTTTTTGATTGCATTAACGTGTGGCTGCTTTCCAATTTTTACAGCAAAAGGAAGGAGTACCTTTTCAAGTGAAGCAATAGCGTTACTCATAGAAAAATACCCTTAAATACCGCAATTAATAATTGCGGTGAATGTTAATGAAATAACTCTTTGACGGGAAAATTAAAATAAAATAATTAATTTGCTGCGGCTTTTTTAATTGCTGCCACAGCAGCCTTAAGCACGCCTAAACCATCGACTTTGCCATACAGCAGCGAGTCAATCACTTCCACAGGCTTGTTTGGTAACAAGCGCTGAATTTCGGGCAACATATAAGCAATTTGTGGACCTAATAACACGACATCAGCCGCTTGTCCTTTTTCTCCGGCCAGCGTTTCAGGAAACGCTTCAATAATAACCGGCACTTCATATTTTTCGGCCTGAGCACGCATCTTCGAAACCAACAATGAAGTCGACATGCCCGCAGAACAAAACAGATAAATGTGTTTCTTTTCCATTAAAACGATCCTCATGTGCGATTATCTGTCAACCAGACACTCCGCAAGCCATAACCTGCATCCATGCTCTGGGTAACTTGCGTCAGCTAAATTACTTTTTTAGGTGGCTGAAATGAGTATACGGGATTGCACCGGTGGATGGTATTTCCTTGACCACCTAAATTGTCTCTCCTTGACCTGTGGTTATGACCCCCCTCACATTTCGGGCAAATAATTCGCGGCAATAAATAAGATCGTGGGGCACAAAAAAACCGGCTCGATGGCCGGTTCTTCTGAGTGCTCAGGCAATAAACAGTTGTTACTTCTTCGCCGCCTGCGGGTCGGTATCGTACTCTGCGCAGGTTTGATAACCAGAGTTAATCACGTGCCCGGTATCATCTAAAGCAACAAAATAGGTTTCAGCTTTACCATCTCGTTGACCCAGTATGTAGGTCTGACACGTCCCACGCGCATGGATCATACTGACTTCAGAAGAAGGTTTACCGGCAATCTGCGCCACTTGCGCCCGGCTCATTCCTTTCTTCACATCTTTCACCACGGGCTGTACAAATTGGTCTTTCGTGCGATCGTAGGCCGTACACCCTGCCAGCATAGTCAAAACAGCCGCTGCGCTCAGAATTCCTGTTAGATTCTTGTTCATATTCCGTCCTCTTTTATTTCAGCGTGTTATATAAGCCTGGAGCACAACAACGCATTTTTCAAGCAATCAGATGATACTTAGGCGGTTTCGGAAAATTCTATTAAAACAAAATGCTGCGATATCAGGCTCGCATCCCTTGTCGTTTGGGCCACAACGCGATAGCTTTAACACATCATTTTTTTGATCATTTTATTTTTCACAGGGGGTTAAATGACTCTGCAGCAAGAGATAATCCAGGCGCTTGGCGCTAAACCGCACATTAATGCAGAAGAAGAAATTCGCCGTAGCGTGGATTTTCTGAAATCTTACCTGCAGACCTACCCCTTTCTGAAATCGCTGGTATTAGGGATTAGCGGCGGGCAGGACTCAACGCTCGCGGGCAAACTATGCCAGATGGCGATCTCCGAGCTTCGCAACGAAACGGGCAATGACGCACTGCAGTTTATTGCTGTACGCCTACCGTATGGCATTCAGGCTGATGAACAGGACTGCCAGGACGCCATCGCTTTTATTCAACCGGACCGCGTACTCACCGTCAACATTAAGGGTGCGGTGCTGGCCAGTGAACATGCCCTGCGTGAAGCTGGTATTGAACTGAGCGATTTTGTGCGCGGCAATGAAAAAGCCCGTGAACGTATGAAGGCACAATACAGTATCGCCGGCATGACCAGCGGCGTTGTCGTGGGGACAGATCATGCAGCAGAAGCCATCACCGGATTTTTCACCAAATACGGCGATGGCGGTACAGACATTAACCCACTCTTCCGTCTGAACAAGCGTCAGGGTAAACAGCTGCTTGCCGCGCTGGGTTGCCCGGAGCACTTATATAAGAAAGCGCCAACCGCTGACCTTGAGGATGATCGACCTTCTCTGCCGGATGAAGCCGCATTAGGCGTCACTTACGACAACATTGACGATTATCTGGAGGGAAAAACGCTGGATGCCAGCATCGCGAAGAAAATCGAAGCCTGGTATGTGAAAACCGAGCACAAACGTCGCACGCCGATCACCGTGTTTGATGATTTCTGGAAAAAAGCCTGATTCTTTTCTTTCATAAGGGCAGAGTGCCTCAGGATTGCCGCTCACTGCCCTTAGCCTGCTACTTCATGCCGCTTTTTTAATCGCCGCCAGGCTGCTATACTGGATGAATAACCAGCATCCGGAGTGAACTGTGGTACGGCGTCAATCAGCCCCTCGTCTGACCTTTGAGGCAGCGGCAATCTATGAATATCCTGAGCATCTGCGCCCATTTTTGAGTGCGCTTCCCACTACGCCCGGCGTGTATCTGTTTCACAGTGATAGCGACACCATGCCGCTTTATATTGGCAAAAGCATCAATATTCGCAGCCGTGTGCTGGCGCACCTGCGTACTGCTGATGAAGCAAGTATGCTGCGTCAGGCCAGGCGCATTAGCTGGATTTGCACCGCTGGAGAACTTGGCGCTCTTCTGCTGGAGGCGCGGTTGATCAAAGAGCAGCAGCCACTGTTTAACAAAAGGCTGCGGCGTAATCGTCAGCTTTGCGCCTTGCAGCTTACCGAGCGGACTGTTCAGGTTGTCTACGCACGGGATATTGACTTCTCCCATGCCACCAATCTGTTTGGCCTGTTTGCTAATCGCCGAGCCGCACTACAGACGCTGCAGAGCCTCGCCGATGAACAACAGCTATGCTATGGCCTGTTGGCGCTGGAACCCCTGAGTCGCGGGCGCGCCTGTTTTCGCTCCGCGCTTAAGCGCTGCGCCGGAGCCTGCTGCGGGAAAGAAAGCCCTGAAGCGCATCATTTGCGCCTGCTGGAAGCACTGGAAAGAGTGCGCGTAATCTGCTGGCCGTGGAACAACGCCATTGCGCTGCAGGAAACCCGTGCGGAAATGACCCAGTACCACATCATCAATAACTGGCTGTGGCTGGGAGCCGTTTCAACACTTGATGAGGCGGTAACACTGGCACGTATGCCGGCCGGTTTTGACCATGATGGCTACAAAATTCTCTGCAGGCCTGTTCTGTCTGGTCAATATGACATTATTGAACTGAGTCCGGAGAATGGCCCGGCATCCAGTTAATTTCGCTGAACAGCAGTTTTCCCTCGCGCTCCAGCAGTCGTACGGTGTGTTTACCGTCGTGCCAGCTTGCCCCCTGATCGGCGGTCAGTAGCTTATCACCCAATTGCCAGGCACCGCTGATAACAAATACCACGCCACCGCGCGAACCAAAGGTCGTAAACGTGCGGTCGGCAACTCTGACTTTCGCCTGGCAGACATCCCGTCGGGTCATGATATTGAAATCCATCGACATCTTTCCTTCTGTCAGCTTCGCTTTTACCACCTTGTCACCGGCAAAGGTAAAAGGCTGATGCTGTTTCAGGGTATGTGTGAAGGTGTTCGACTCTTCCAGGGTCACTTCACCGCCTTCCAGCAGGGTAATCACGCGTTCTACGCCGGGAAAAAGAGAAAACTCTCCGTTGGCTGCAATGGAGGCGATACTCGCCCGCCAGTGAAAATCTCGTGTTGCTGGCGGAAAACAGCAAATCTCACGGGTTTCTCCCGCACCATTTCGCCACAGATTGACCGGCATTTTGCGGATATCGAAGTATTCCATCATCCCTCCAGAAAGGCGCAGTACGGCACCCCACCGTAAACTGGCAGCCATAAATCATCATTGTTATGTTAACCCTGCAGATTATTGTTATCGGCAGCAGAGTTGATTTGCCTTAGCGATGAACCCGGTGTTTTGCAAAAAAGACTGACGCGTCGTCCCGGTGGAATTTTCGCGGGCTTCAGGAGAATAACGTGTCACAAGCGCGGTGCAAGAGGCGGTAAAGAAAAAACCGCCGATCCTGCCCACCACGATAAACGTATTGTGGACAAGAGCGGCGGTCTTGAGTTTGGTTTCACACTGTGCGGCAATCAGGACACACAGCATGAATGATTTAGTGTAAACGCTGAACGATTACTCGGCAGCTTGTGGCATTTTACCCTTCTGCGCCGCACGTTCTGTCAGACGCTTCTCAAAATTGGCATTAAACTGCTTTTTCTGTTCCGGGGTTAAAATGTTGTAAATCTTGTTCTGGGTTTCCATATGCGCCAGCATGTTGGCTTTGCGCTGTTCTTCCATCTTCGCAATCTGCGCTTCGGCCTTCGCTTTATCGAAGCTATCGCTGGCAATAATGTCGTGCATCGCGCGACGCTCCTCCAGCGGCGGACGTTTCATCTGGTCACGCTGACCTTTCATGATCTCGCGAATCTGCTGTCTCTGCGCATCGGTCAGGTTCAGGTCTTTGAACATCATGTCGTGATGCGGGGCGAATTTACCGTTGTGGTGCATCATCGGTTTGGCATCAGCTGGCGCAGCTGTTGTCGTGTCAGCGGCGTGGGCCAGGTTGGCAGCGCCCAGGGCCAGAGTAGAGGCAACAAACAGAGCAGTCAGTTTACGCATAATTTCTATCCTTTCTTTCAGTTATTTTTACGACACTCATGCGACTCTTATGCAATGTGATGTCGTGTTGACGAGATTAACTTTACCGGCTTAAGCGTCAATTAATCAGAGTAACGGTAAAACAGTGAAAGTATAAAAAACAAATTCTCATCAATTATGAAGAAAAAAAGAATAAATTGCGCAGAGTTGCAATAAAAAATCACAACAGGATGATTTTGAAAGGATTATGAAGAACTATACCTGAACCCTGATTATTAAGAAAGCAATTCACCAGGAATAATCCGTAATAAATAAAAACAGCACGCAAAAATAAGCCCTTAGGAATAAACCATCAGGGCATATATATTTATCACATTTTTTGGAGCATCAACCCGGCACGTAAACCACAGGCCACACTGGGATTCGGAAAGAGAACGTATTCAACATCATGGGTGACAATAAAACGTTCATCACCGTCCTGCGCCAGCAAAGTTCCCTCTTTAAAAGGGGTAAAGTTGAGCGTCTGGTTATCCATATGAAGAATGAAATCGTCGCTACGTCGCGTGATTTGCGATACCACGCGGTAACGCAGCGTAGATGTTTTTCCTGCAGGCATTCGCTCGCCTTGCAGCAGCTTCGCCAGCGCATCCGCCGTCTGCGCAAACTGGGACAGATCGTTTTGTCCAAACGGTAGCGCTTTACCCAGTTCCAGTGTACAGGCCAGCGCGCCAAAATGTTCAACGCTAAAATGGGTGAACGTACCGCCAGGCGTCTGATGGAACACCAGCGCCTCAAGTCCTGCATCTCCCAACCACCCCAGAAAATCTTCGTCCCAGGCAATATTTCGTTGTGGCAGCACGCCAAAACGCAGATGCTGTGAGCCGCGAATCGCGGTATGCAGATCCAGATGCCAGCGTACTGACTCTTGCGCGCGCGTATAAAAATCTTCCAGACACAGCTCAAGCTCATGGGCACGTTGCGTTTCATCACTCGCGGCGAGAACCTGCCAACGGCCGCCAAACATTCGGTTCAGGTCGCTATGGCAATACCGTTTTCCCGCCGCCAGCGCCAGTGGGTTGCCCAGAATCACCAGCAGCCGCCATGTCAGCGTCAACTCACCGCGAAACAGACTGGACAGCAATGAATCCAGGATCTCTACCGGGGCCGTTTCATTGCCGTGGATCCCCGCTGACAGCACCAGAGAATGTTCGACCGGTGCGTCCGGCGTCAGCTCCAGAATCCCGTAGCCAAGCCACTGCCATGAAAAACCGCGAGCGGTGCCCTTGGTTTGCTCGGGGGTTATCCCTGCAAGCGTTTGGGTCAGAAAATCATTCATGGTTCGACCTCTCCAGTTGGAAAGGATAAACCGAGCCGAGACTAAGCAATTGTGTCAATGTATCCAGAGCTTCACGTCCCTCGCGCAGCAGTTGCGGGTCAGCAAGGTCGGCGGCGGTAAGACGATCGCGATAGTATCGATCAACCCAGTTATTCAGCGTGTTAAACAGCGTATCGTTCATGAAAACCGCCGGATTCACGGCCTGCTGCTCCTGAGGGGTAAGCACCACTCTCAGGCGCAAACACGCCGGACCGCCGCCGTTGGACATGCTTTCACGCAGATCAAATACCCGCAGCTCATCGATCGGATTGTCTTCCTCAAGCAGACGGTTCAGATACCGCCACACGCCCGCATGCTCCCGACACTCTTGTGGCAGAACCAGCATCATCGAGCCATCATCACGACTCAATAACTGGCTGTTAAACAAATAGGTCGTCACCGCATCCTGCACCGACACTTCAGCAGCCGGGACTTCCAGCGGCGTAAAACCTGCCACCTGACTGTGCAACTGCGTCAACAATGCCTGCTGTCTGACAAACGCCTGCTGATGACAAAACAGCACCTGGCGATTCGACACCGCAATCACATCGTTATGAAACACGCCAAGATCGATGACATCCGGATTTTGCTGGGCAAAAATACACTGATGCGGGTTGACCTGATTCAGTCGCGCGACTGCCTCACTGGCCTCACGAGATTGCCTCGCCGGATAGCGCGTCGGCTGGGACGCATTCCCTTCTTCACGACCATAAATAAATAGCTGTACGCCGGGGCCGCCGTACTCCCCGCCAAGGCGGTTATGGTTGGCCGCACCTTCATCACCGAAAAGCGCCACCTGGGGTAATGCACCATGGACCGCAAAGCGATGCTCATCACGAAAGATAGCCCTTAACAACGCTTCAGTGGTTGGCGCTTCCAGCGAACGGTGGAACTTGTTATTCAGATTCGCCACCGTCAGATGCAGTTTCCCGTCCAGCGCATCTGTTGAAGGGCAGACCGTTGCCGCATTCGCCACCCACATCGGCGATGCGGAGCTGGCACTGGAAAGCCAGTGCGGTGCCTGACGCGCCACTTTCCCCAGCACCTGTTCGTCGCTGCCGCTAAATCCCAACTGCCGTAGCACCGGAATATAAGGCCGCTCATGGGGCGGGATCACCGCCTGGGGAAATCCCGCATCCGCCAGCGCTTTCATCTTTAGCAGACCCTGTTTCGCCGCCAGACGTGGGTTCGACACCTGAAAACGGTGTTTGGTTGAGGCCTCATTACCAAATGACAATCCAGCATAGTGGTGAGTAAGCCCCACCAAACCATCAAAATTTATCTCACGGGCTTTCATCGCTTATCCTCACGAGAAAAATCCAGGCCAGGGCTTAACGCTGTTGGCAGCGTTAAGGCTGGTGATTCCAGACTTGCCATCGGCCAGGCGCAATAATCTGCGGCATACCACGCGCTGGCACGATGGTTTCCGGAAGCACCTACACCACCAAACGGCGCTGTACTCGCCGCGCCAGTTAACGGTTTGTTCCAGTTGACGATCCCTGCCCGCACCTCCAGCAGTAGTTGATCAAACTGGCTGCGATCGGGTGAAACTAACCCACAAGACAGTCCAAAACGGGTGTTGTTCGCCATGCGAATCGCGTCATCAAAGCTGTCATAGCGCCAGACGCCAAGCAGAGGGCCAAAAACCTCTTCATCCGGTACGTTCGCCGCTCCGGTCAGTTCGATGATACCGGGAGCCAGCAGTGATGTTCCGCCTTTCACCAGACGTGGGGCTAACAGCGTACGTCCACCCAACGACTCCAGACGCTGCCAGGCATCATAAACGTGCTGCGCGGCCTGTTCGGAAATCAGCCCGCCAATAAATGGCTGCGGTTCTGCGTCCCAGTTACCGGGCATTAAACGCTGGCTGACTTCCACCAGACGTGCGAGGAACGCATCACCCTGCGCGCCTTTTTTAACTAACAGGCGACGAGCGCAGGTACAACGCTGTCCGGCGGTAACAAACGCAGATTGAATGGTCAGATGCACAGCAGCATCAATATCTTCCGGGTTCTCAATAATCAGCGGGTTGTTCCCTCCCATTTCGAGGGCGAGGATTTTTTCCGGCTGACCAGATAACTGTCGATGCAGGTGATAACCAGTATTGGCGCTGCCGGTAAACAGCAGACCATCGAGGTCTTCCAGCGCGCTCAGCGCCTGCCCCGTTTCACGCCCGCCCTGTACAAGGTTCAGCACGCCCGGCGGTAATCCCGCTTGCGCCCACAGCTTTGCCACGGCTTCACCGGTCCACGGCGTCAGCTCGCTGGGTTTGAAAATCAATGTATTGCCTGCCAGCAGTGCCGGAACAATATGTCCATTAGGTAAATGACCTGGGAAGTTATATGGGCCAAAAACTGCCAGCACGCCGTGTGGGCGATGGCGCAACGTTGCCGCGCCATCCGGTAATTCGCTATGCTGCTCTCCGGTGCGGGCATGGTAAGCTTTCACGGAGATAGCAATTTTATTGATCATCGCCGTCAGTTCCGTGGCGGCTTCCCAACGAGGTTTTCCGGTTTCCTGGGCGATAATCTGTGTTAGCCCGGCTTTATTGCTTTCCAGCAGAGCAGCAAATTTCTCCACAATCGCCTGACGCGCGGCAAAAGTCTGCCTTGCCCAGCCAGGAAAAGCCGTACGCGCTGCGTGGCACGCCTGCGCCACCTGAGTTGCATCGGCATCATTACCCTGCCACAGCACATCTCCACTGACAGGATTGGTTTTCACCCGACGCTCGCCGAGCCCTGTTACCCAGTCGCCGTTTATCCATAATGTCATGCTGTTTTCTCCTCTGCACAAAGACGCACAAAACGTACATGGTCGCCCGCGTGGCATTTCAGGGCATCCAGTTGTGCCGCCGTCAGCACCAGACGTTGAGTATTCGGGTCGGCACGAACCAGCATGACGCGAAAGTTTTGATAGTTTTCATTGGCAACCAGACAAGCCGGATAATCCCCCTGTGCAGGCTGCCCTTCAGCCACCTCAACCAGTCTGCTTTTACGAATCGCCCGCACCCGGTCAATATCGCATTCCAGGGTCGGCCCGCCGTCGAAAATATCGACATAGTTGCGATAGCGAAATCCCTCTTTCTCCAGCACCGCCCGCGCGGGTGCCGTTTGCGGATGTACCTGACCAATCACGCTTTGTGCTTCATCAGACAGGAAATCGGTATAAATAGGATGCTTGGGCATTAATTCAGCAATAAACGCTTTTTGCCCTGTTCCGCAGAGAAAATCCGCCCGGCTGAATTCCATTGAGAAAAAACGTTTGCCGAGGCTTTGCCAAAACGGAGAGTAGCCGTGCTCATCAATCACGCCGCGCATCTCGGCAACGACTTTCTCGTTAAACTTGTCACGAAAGGCGGCCATAAACATAAAGCGCGACTTCGACAACAAATAGCCGTTGCCTTCTTTTCGCCAGTCAGGGTCGAGAAACAGCGTACAGAGCTCGCTGCTACCCGTGTGATCGTTACTCAGGAACAACGTCGGTAGCGCGTTATACACGTTCAATTCTTTCGAGGCGTGCACCAGAGTACCGACCCGATAGTTGTACCAGGGATCGTTAAGCCCGACTGCCACCTCGATGGCGCAAATCCCCGCCACGGTTCCGCTGGTGCTGTCTTCCAGCACAAACACATATCCCTGCTCACTTTTGGGCAACTCACCGCGCCAGGTTTGTAGCGAACGTTCGATACGTGCCATTAGCGTCGCTTCATTCGCCGGTAGCGAGGTCAATCCGCCGCCGGTCTTACTGGCAAGCTGCATCAACGCGGTGATATCAGCACGTTCAATGGGACGAATCACCATCATGATGAACCTCCTGCTTTAATGCGTTCGCAGGCCAGCGCAAAGCGATCCAGGCCGGTAGCAACTTCTTCCTGGCTGACGTTTAACGCTGGCGCAAAACGCACCACATTCGCACCAGCAATCAGTACCATCACCCCGGCGACAGCCGCTTCTTGTGAGATAAGTTTCGCTTTCCCTGCATATTCCGCATTCAGCACGCAGCCGATCAGCAGTCCAAGTCCACGAATTTCACTAAACAGTTCAAAACGCTCGTTAATGGCGCTAATACGCTCCACAAACCAGTCATGTCGCTGTTTGACTCCGTTCAACACTTCCGGCGTGTTAACAATTTCCAGCAGTTTACCCGCCACCGCAGTGGCCAGTGGGTTTCCGCCGTACGTTGTACCGTGCGTACCTACCGTCATCACACTGGCGCAATGCTCTGTCGCCAGCAGTGCGCCAATAGGGAAACCGCCGCCCAGCGCCTTTGCGGTAGTCAGCAGGTCCGGCGTAACGCCGTAATGCATATAGGCATACAGCTCGCCAGTACGGCCAACCCCGGTCTGAACTTCATCAAAAATCAGCAGCGCATTATGGCGATCGCATAATTCACGCAGCCCCTGCAGAAACGCGTTTGTTGCCGGCACCACGCCGCCTTCGCCCTGCACAGGCTCGACGATGACCGCACAGGTGCTGTCATCAATCAGTTGGCTGGCAGAATCGAGATCGTTATACACGGCATGGCGGATATCCGGTGGCAGCGGCGCGAAATCCTGTGAATAAGCAGGCTGACCACCAGCACTGACGGTAAATAGCGTGCGACCGTGAAAAGCATTTTTAAACGCCACAATGCCGCTCTTCTGGCTACCAAAACGATCGTGAGCATATTTACGTGCCAGTTTTAACGCCGCTTCGTTGGCTTCTGCCCCTGAGTTACAGAAGAAAATGCGCTCGGCAAAGGTGGCGTCAATCAGCTTTTTCGCCAGACGCAATACCGGCTCGTTGGTGTAACCATTTCCCGTATGCCAGAATTTACTCGCCTGGTCGTTTAATGCCTCACGCAATGCTGGATGTGCGTGGCCCAGCGCATTAACCGCAATGCCTCCCGCGAAATCGATATACTCTTTACCCTGTTGATCCCACAGACGTGAACCTTCACCCCGTACCGGAATAAAAGGGGCCGGAGCGTATACGGGCATCATCCATTCATCAAAATTTTCACGCGTAATTGACAGAGACATAGCGACCTCAACGGTAAATAAAAGGTTATTTATATGTTAATAAATATAGTGTTTGCGGTGTAAATGTAGATTGCAGGGTTCGTGCCAGCCAGCGAAAAAAGTGCATAAACGGAGGTCCAGGACGGAATATCAACAAGTTACAACGTGACGATATTCACTATATGTGCATATAAAGTGAATATGTTTGCGCATCAGGCGACTAAACAGAGGAAAAAACGCAGTTTTATTCAGTCGCCAAATATAATTCTGGAATTGTGATCGTATACGAAATTTTTCGGAAATTATTGCCCCATTCCGACGCGCTTCGCGCCAAAACGGTGCAGTTTTTGCTCCATCGTTAACACCATTAGCAATCATTGTTGGAATCACGTGACAAGAAGCAGTCAGTCTGCAGAAATTCTGCTACCATCCTTGCACTATTCATCTTGCAAAGTGGCAGTGACTATGAAATTTGTCTCTTTTAATATCAACGGCCTGCGGGCCCGTCCCCATCAACTGGCAGCCATTGTCGAAAAACACCAACCGGATGTGATTGGCTTACAGGAGACAAAAGTCCACGACGATATGTTCCCTCTCGAAGAGGTGGCAAAACTCGGTTATAACGTCTTTTATCATGGCCAGAAAGGTCATTACGGCGTCGCGTTGTTAACAAAAGAAACACCAATTGCGGTGCGTCGTGGCTTCCCAGGCGATGGCGAAGAGGCGCAGCGTCGTATCATCATGGCGGAAATTCCGTCTCCTCTGGGCAGCATCACGGTGATCAACGGTTATTTCCCGCAGGGCGAAAGCCGTGACCATGAAACCAAATTCCCGGCCAAAGCCGCGTTTTATCAGAACCTGCAAAACTATCTTGAGACAGAGCTGAAGCGCGACAATCCGGTATTGATCATGGGCGATATGAATATTAGCCCAACCGATCTCGATATCGGCATTGGCGAAGAGAACCGTAAACGCTGGCTGCGTACCGGAAAATGCTCCTTCCTGCCGGAAGAGCGCGAGTGGATGGAGCGTCTGCTGGGCTGGGGTCTGGTGGATACCTACCGTCACGCCTATCCTGAAAAGAACGACCAGTTCTCGTGGTTTGATTACCGCTCAAAAGGCTTTGACGATAACCGTGGCCTGCGTATCGATCTGCTGCTGGCGAGCAACCCGCTGGCGGAGCGCTGCGAAGAAACCGGCATCGATTATGAAATTCGCAGCATGGAAAAGCCGTCCGATCATGCGCCGGTATGGGCTAAATTCCGCGTCTAATCTTTTGCGTTTTTGCACTCTCCGGGCCAGGCCTGGAGAGTGTGTTTATTTGGTGCAAAATCAATAAAGCAACGGTAATTCATTGTTGTAGTCGGAATTTTACTATATCTTCGCGCGCACTTTTCGCTGATGAAAATGCTGCATTGCACTCAGTTTTACAGGAGAACCCCCATGAAAAAGAAGCTCGCATAAAGCAGAATACCGGCTGCTGATTGTCGGGGCCCTGTTCTGCGTTCTGGCGGGAGTTTTCCATCATTACGGTCTGACCGACCTGATAACTAATTTCCATCATTTACAAGACGTCATCCGCCAGAGCGGCATGTTCGGCTATACGCTTTTTATCCTGCTGTTCATTCTCGCGGCGTTGTGTCTCATCCCAGGCAGCATCCTGGTGATCGTTGGCGGTGTGCTGTTTGGCCCCGTGACCGGGACGGTTATCTCATTAGTGGCGGCAACTGTGGCTTCATCGCTGTCTTTTTTGCTGGCGCGATGGCTGGGCCGGGAACTGCTGCAAAAATACGTTGGGCATACGGCAATGTTTCAGGCTATCGAAAAAGGCATTGCCCATAGCGGAGTTGACTTTCTTATCCTCACCCGCCTCGTGCCGCTGTTCCCTTATAACATTCAAAACTACGCCTATGGGCTGACGGCCATTCCGTTCTGGTCATTTACCGTGATATCTGCTGTAACCACCTTACCTGGCATCTTTATCTATACGCTGATGTCGCACGAACTGGCCAGCGAAGGAATTAGTTGGACATTTATCGGTGAGCTCAGCGTTGCGGGGCTGGCGCTTTTTGTCCTCGTACAGGCTGCCAAAGCCAGGGCTCGTTATAAGCATGTCGATCCATCAGTTCCTCACGAGTGCGCAGATAAATGATAAAACGACGCATCCATTTCTACCGGGCAGGAGTGATTATCCTGTTGCTGCTCGCGCTGATGGCGTGGGCGTGGATACCTGGTGTGAGCGATTTTCTCCGCGCCAGCCTGGCGGCATTTGCCACGCTCGATCAGCATGCCATTGAGAATTTCATTCGTTCTTACGGAACTCAGGCGGCGGTTGTTTCTTTCTTCCTGATGCTCTTACAGGCCATCGTAGCCCCCCTTCCGGCCTTTGTGATCACCTTTGCCAACGCCTCGCTGTTTGGCGCATTTTGGGGCGGCGTACTGTCCTGGTGCAGCGCGATGACCGGCGCGGCGCTGTGCTTTTTTATTGCTCGCGTTTTAGGCCGTGGCGCGGTGGAGAAACTGACCGGAAAAACGGTGTTGAACAACATGGACGCTTTTTTCGAGCGCTATGGCAAGCACACCATTCTTGTCTGTCGCCTGTTACCTTTTGTACCGTTCGATCCGGTAAGCTACGCAGCAGGCCTGACCTCGATTCGGTTTCGCCATTTTTTCATTGCCACCGGCATCGGCCAGTTACCCGCCACTATCGTCTATTCATGGGCGGGTAGCCTGTTAACCGGCGGTACATTTTGGTTTGTGACCGGACTGTTCATCCTGTTCGCCCTGAGCGTGATGATTTCAGTGGCGAGAAGCCTGTATCTTGAACATCAACGAAAAAAAACCTGAGAATTCCCCCATTTTTAGCAATGGAGATACTATGCGTTACTGCTTATTGTGCCTGAGTTTATTGCTCTGTCCGCTGGCGACGTTTGCCCATGATGCCGACTGGCAGCAAATCAAAAATGACGCCCGCGGTCAGACGGTGTGGTTCAATGCCTGGGGTGGCGACAACGCAGTTAACCAGTATCTCGACTGGGTTAGCGGCGAGATGAAAACACACTATGCCATAAACCTGAAAATCGTACGTCTCGCAGATGCCGCCGACGCGGTAAAACGCATTCAGACTGAAGCTGCATCCGGGCGAAAAACCGGGGGGTCTGTCGATTTACTGTGGGTAAACGGCGAAAATTTTCGTACGCTGAAAGAAGCCGGGCTGCTGCAAACCCAGTGGGCGCAAACGTTGCCTAACTGGCGCTATGTTGATACCCAAAAACCGGTGAGCGAAGATTTCTCCGTTCCAACCGAGGGGGCTGAATCCCCCTGGGGTGGCGCACAGCTAACCTTCATCGCGAGGCGCGATCTCACCGCGCAGCCACCGCAATCCCCACAGGCGCTGCTGGAATTTGCCCAGGCGCATCCTGGCACGGTGACCTATCCGCGTCCACCAGACTTTACCGGCACGGCGTTTCTGGAGCAGTTGTTAATTTCGCTCACCACGCAACCACAAGCGCTTAAAATCGTACCAGATACAGCCACATTCGCCGACGTTACCGCGCCATTGTGGCATTATCTTGATACACTGCACCCTGTACTGTGGCGTGAAGGTAAAGACTTTCCGCCCTCGCCTGCACGAATGGATGCGCTACTCAATTCTGGAACCCTGCGTTTATCATTGACCTTTAACCCTGCCCACGCGCAGCAAAAAGTAGCCAGCGGCGAATTGCCTAAAAGCAGCTACAGTTTTGGTTTCTCACAGGGCATGCTCGGCAACGTGCACTTTGTTGCCATTCCGGCGAATGCCCGCGCCAGTGCAGGAGCAAAAGTCGTGGCAAACTTCCTGCTTTCGCCCGAAGCACAACTGCGTAAAGCCGACTCAACTGTCTGGGGAGATCCTTCGGTGCTTGATCCACAAAAATTGCCCGTCGAACAACGTGATGCACTGCTGGCACGGATCCCGCAAGGACTTCCCGCCGTGCTGCCAGAACCGCATGCCGCCTGGGTAAACGCTCTGGAACAAGAATGGCTACGCCGCTACGGTACGCATTAATTTTGCTACTCTGGGCCATCATGGTGGCAGTTTATCTGCCGCTGGCGCCAGCGGTTTTCTCTCTGATAGTGCCAGCCCTTAGTCTGACCCATTGGCTGGCGCTCTTTGCCGACCCTCAACTTGCGCAGGCATTACTGGCGACGCTTGTTTCCACAGGACTCGCTGCCGGCGGCGCACTGATCATTGCACTACTGGCAATCCTCGCCTTATGGCCCGGCGCTGGCTGGGCGCGTCTGTGCTCGCGCCTTCCGTGGCTGCTGGCGATTCCGCACGTTGCCTTCGCCACCAGCGCGCTGTTGATTTTTGCTGAAGGCGGTAAAACCTGGCAATGGCTCCCGTTCCTCAGCCCACAGCCAGACCGTTACGGCATTGGACTTGGCGTGACGCTGGCGGTGAAAGAAAGCGCCTTTTTGTTATGGATCCTCTCAGCCCAACTGAGCGAAAAACACCTTTCGCAGCAGGTTATCGTTCTGGATTCGCTGGGCTACAGCCGACTGCAATGCCTGAACTGGCTAATCCTGCCTTCAATCGCCCCAGCCTCAGGTAAAGCGATGCTGGCGATTGTCGCCTGGTCACTCTCCGTTGTGGATGTGGCAATCGTTCTTGGCCCCGGAAATCCGCCAACGCTTGCCGTTTTGAGCTGGCAATGGCTCAGTCAGGGCGATGCCGGGCAGCAGGCGAAAGGCGCGCTCGCCAGCCTGTTGCTGGTGCTGTTGCTCCTCATCATCGCGCTGGCAGGGTATCTGTTGTGGCGCGTCTGGCGACGCACCATTCCCGCAGTAACCGGTGAACGCCTGCGTTTTCCATCCTGTACAACCGAACGTTCGTTAGTACAACTTTTACCCCTTAGCGGTATGGTATCCGCGCTGGTTCTGGCGCTGCTCGCCAGCTATTCATCGCTAAATAGCGAGGCGCTCAGCAATAGTCTGCAACTGGGACTTGTCTCCAGCCTGCTGGCGCTGCTAATACTTTTTGCCTGGCTGGAATGGGGGCCGCAAACCGGACACCGTTGGGTCTGGCTACCGCTGATTTTGCCCGCGCTACCGCTGGTAACCGGACAATATCTGCTGGCGTTATATGCCGGACAGGATGGACTGATAACGACCATTATCTGGGGCCACCTGCTGTGGGTGATGCCCTGGATGCTATTTGTGCTTAAACCGGCCTGGAAGCGCATTGACCCGCGATTGATTTTGATTGCGCAAACGCTGGGCTGGACACGGATCCGCATATTCTGGCAGGTAAAATGTCCCCTACTGGCTCGCCCGGCGCTGATTGCCTTCGCGGTAGGATTCTCTGTCAGTATCGCCCAGTATATGCCGACGCTGTGGTTAGGTGCCGGGCGCTTTCCCACGTTAACCACCGAAGCGGTCGCATTAAGCAGCGGCGGTAGCACTGCTATTCTGGCAACCCAGGCGCTATGGCAACTTCTGTTGCCACTCACCATTTTCGCCCTGGTCGCATTTCTCGCTGCATGGATTGGCCGCTTTCGACAAGGACTCCGCTAATGCTCATTGTGCAAAACGTTTCGTTGTACCAGGGTGCAACTGCGCTGCTGAAGAACGTTACCTTTCAGGTTGATAAAGGTGACATTGTCACGATCATGGGTTCTTCCGGCAGCGGAAAGTCTTCGTTATTTTCGTGGATGGTCGGGGCGTTGTCGCCGCAGTTTCAGGTATCAGGCGAGCTGTGGCTCAACGAACGACGCGTTGACGCGCTGCCTACGGCGCAGCGCCAGATTGGCATTCTGTTCCAGGATGCGTTGTTGTTTGACCATTTCAGCGTTGGGCAGAATTTACTGCTGGCTCTGCCCGCCAGTCTGCAAGGACCAGCCAGACGACACGCGGTGGAAAGCGCTCTCGCACGTGCGGACCTGGCCGGTTTTTATTCGCGCGATCCGGCGTCGCTCTCCGGCGGACAACGCTCGCGTGTCGCCCTGCTCCGCGCGCTACTGGCTCAGCCCCAGGCACTGTTACTTGATGAACCCTTTAGTCGGCTGGACGCGTCGCTGCGTGATACCTTTCGTCAGTGGGTCTTTACCGAGGTACGTAAGCAGGGTATTCCAGTGGTGCAGGTTACCCATGACGCGCAGGATGTCCCGCCAGCAGGTCGTGTATTACAGATGGAAAACTGGGCGTGAATGTGGCGATATGCTGCGTTAACGCAAGGTTTTTACTTAACCGGCGGCACAGAATGTCGTCCTCTTTTTTCAACGTCGGGCTATTCGATGAAACGTGTTTCTCAAATGACCGCGCTGGCACTTGCTTTAGGGCTCGCTTGCGCTTCCTCTCGGGCTGCTGAAACAGCACAGACGCTCACCCTCGACCAGTTACACCAAAAGCAAGGCGCGGCGATCGATACCCGTCAGAGCGCTTTTTACAACGGCTGGCCGCAGTCGCTTAATGGCCCTTCAGGACACGAACCTTCCGCTCTGAACCTGTCTGCTGCCTGGCTAGACAAGATGAATGATGAACAACTCAGCGCCTGGGTTAAGTCACATCAACTCAGCACCGATGCGCCGGTGGCGCTGTATGGCAGCGATAACGACATGCAGGCTGTCAAATCCCGCCTGCAAAAAGTTGGCTTTAACCATATCTCTACCCTCAGCGATGCGCTTACGGACCCTGCCCGCCTGCAACGTCTGCCGCACTTCGAACAGTTGGTGTACCCGCAGTGGCTTCACGACCTGCAGCAGGGTAAAAACGTAACCGCTAAACCAGCGGGTGACTGGAAAGTGATTGAGGCCGCCTGGGGCGCACCGAAGTTGTATCTGCTGAGCCATATCCCCGGTGCGGGCTACATTGATACCAACGAAGTCGAAAGCGAACCGCTGTGGAACAAAGTGTCAGACGACCAGCTCAAAGCGATGCTGGCGAAGCACGGCATCCGCCATGACACCACGGTGATTTTATACGGCCGTGATGTCTATGCCGCCGCGCGCGTGGCGCAAATTATGCTGTATGCAGGCGTAAAAGATGTTCGTCTGCTCGACGGCGGCTGGCAAACCTGGTCCGACGCAGGTTTACCGGTTGAACGCGGCACTGCGCCATCGGTGAAACCAGAACCTGATTTCGGCGTGACCATTCCCGCCCAGCCGCAGTTGATGCTGGATATGGAACAGGCTCGCGGCCTGCTGCATCGCCAGGATGCGTCTTTGGTGAGCATTCGTTCATGGCCGGAATTTGTCGGTACCACCAGCGGCTATAGCTACATTAAGCCAAAAGGTGAGATCGCAGGCGCACGTTGGGGCCACGCGGGCAGTGATTCCACCCACATGGAAGATTTCCATAACCCGGATGGCACCATGCGCAGTGCGGATGACATCGCCGCCATGTGGAAGCAATGGAATATCCTGCCACAGCAGCAGGTCTCGTTCTATTGCGGTACCGGCTGGCGTGCTTCGGAAACATTTATGTACGCCCGCGCGATGGGTTGGAAAAACGTCTCAGTCTACGACGGCGGCTGGTATGAGTGGAGCAGCAATCCCAAAAATCCGGTTGCCAGCGGTGAACGGGATCCTGAAACCAGCAAGTAAGGCTGTCATTATTGCCGGATAAGCGCATCCGGCAACGCAATACGCTACGCCTGACGCTGGACCGCTTTCAGTGTCAGGTATCCGCTCCAGATCCGGGTAAACGTCGTCATCCAGCACAGTGCGCCAAAGACCCACGCCATCATGGCAAAATATTCCGGGAACAGACACCCCAACACAAACAGCATAATCGTCTCGGTACCTTCGGTCAGCCCCCCCAAATAATAAAACGATTTATGCGCGTACCCCGGGTTATCAATTTGATGTTTCGCCGCCAGCGCGGCAAAGGCCAGAAAGCTGCTGCCGGTTCCCATAAAGGCGAACAGTAGCCAGCCACCAGCCAGCGAGTTAGCCGCCGGATCGGCGAGCATAAAACCGAATGGTACCAGGGCGTAAAACAGAAAATCGAGCGAGATATCAAGAAATCCTCCCGCGTCGGTTAGCCCTCTGCGCCGCGCCAGCGCCCCATCCAGCCCATCAAAAAGCCGATTAAGCACAATCGCCGCCAACGCTGCCAGATACCAGCCTAACGCCAGAAATGGCAAGGCCAACACGCCAATAGCAAAACCGACCAGCGTAAGCCCGTCCGGCGTAATCGCAGGCTTATCAATAATGCCCACGCAGCGATGCAAAAGCGGTTTTAATCGCGGATGAAGATGACGATCAAGCATGCGGGCGTCCTTTAAGGCTGTCGCACAGCCCCTGGGAAGGGATCTCGAGAGCGGCATTAAAACGCGCCGAGAGATTTTGAAACGCAATCAACGCGGTCATTTCAGTAATGGCGTCCTCGGTAAAATGCTGCTTCATCTGCGCTTTAAGCGCAGCGTCAACCTGTGGAGGCGTAGCGGTGACCGCATCAGCATAGGCCAGCGCTACGCGCTCTTCTGTGTTAAATAGCGTCGATTCTTGCCAGTTGGCAACCTGTAAGACTTTATCCAGCGCGCCACAGCGTTCAGCCAACCGTAAACTGTTGGCATCAACGCAGAAAGCGCAGTGGCACACCTGAGAAACGCGGGTCATCAACAGCGCGCGCATCACCGGCGTTAAACGTGCTTTTTTACGCTCCAGAAATCCGACAAACAGCGCCACCAGCCAGAACAGAAACGGCATCCGCCCCCACCAGCGAGTAGGATGCAATACATCGCCATAATGCTTTTTCTGCGTAGCAACGAGCGGTTTTAAACTGGAAGGGATACGCGTTAACGGTTTTACCCACGACTGAGGATCATTCAACGGTTGCTCCTGAATACTTTAGATAAAACAAAGATAACGATAGTATGTCATTTTCTGTCATTAGATCTTGATGAATATAATGAAAACCCTCGACGTGGTCGCCGCTATTATTGAACGTGATGGCAAAATTTTACTGGCTCAACGTCCGCAGCATACGGATCAGTCAGGGATGTGGGAGTTTGCGGGCGGCAAGGTTGAATCGGGCGAAAATCAACCCGAGGCGCTGATCCGTGAATTGCGTGAAGAGTTGGGCATTGAGGCGGTCGTGGGTCGCTACATTGCCAGCCATCAACGCGAAGTTTCGGGCCGACTGATTCACTTACATGCCTGGCATGTACCGTCATATAAGGGGGAACTGAAAGCGTATGAACATCAGGATATCGTCTGGTGTTCACCCGAAGAGGCGCTGCGTTATCCGCTGGCGCCTGCTGATATCCCACTACTGGAAGCGTTTATTCTTTTACGCGACGCCAGACCAGCGGATTCGTGCTGATCGTTTTTTCATCGCGTTGGCACTGAAGCAAAACGCCGTCCGCTTTAATCACTGCCCCTTCTGAGTAGTTTTGATCCTGATAAATACAGCACTGACTACAGGGTTGCGCCCGCTGACCGCTGGAGCTAAACACTTCCGGCGGTACATTCACCTGCACGTCCGGGCGATAAAGCTGATTTGCCAGCGTCGCGCTGGACACCAGGGCCAACACGCCTGCCACGATTAAACGGCGCATATTCTTTCCTTTTTAACTGACAATTATGCTCAGTATAACGGTATAAATCGGCAGAAACTTTAGCCTCTTCGATCATCGCTTTTAGTTATGACCCACGACGCAATATTAATTTACTTAGCGGGGTTAATTTTTTCTTGCGTCGCGTCACAGTGCTGATGGTATAGTCAAAAACTGCACAACACTTAACACAAAAATCAAAAATATAACCATATCAATACATAAGAGGTTCTTATATCTATGGATCAGACATGTTCTCTGGAGTCATTCCTTAACCATGTGCAAAAGCGCGACCCGAATCAGACCGAGTTCGCGCAAGCCGTTCGTGAGGTGATGACCACGCTGTGGCCTTTCCTTGAACAAAACCCGCGTTATCGCCAGATGTCATTGCTGGAACGTCTGGTTGAACCGGAGCGCGTAATCCAGTTCCGTGTAGTCTGGCTGGACGACCGCAATCAGGTGCAGGTCAACCGCGCATGGCGCGTGCAGTTTAGTTCTGCCATTGGCCCATACAAAGGCGGTATGCGTTTCCACCCTTCCGTGAACCTGTCGATCCTGAAATTCCTTGGCTTCGAGCAGACGTTTAAGAATGCCCTCACCACGCTACCAATGGGCGGAGGTAAAGGCGGGAGCGATTTCGATCCAAAAGGGAAAAGTGAAGGCGAAATCATGCGTTTCTGCCAGGCGCTGATGACCGAACTGTTCCGCCATTTAGGTCCCGATACAGATGTTCCGGCGGGCGATATCGGTGTGGGCGGCCGTGAAGTCGGCTTTATGGCCGGGATGATGAAAAAACTCTCCAACAACAGCGCCTGCGTCTTTACCGGTAAAGGTCTCTCTTTCGGCGGCAGTCTGATCCGCCCGGAAGCGACCGGCTACGGTCTGGTGTATTTCACCGAAGCGATGCTCAAACGCCATGGTCTGGGCTTTGAAGGTATGCGCGTAGCGGTTTCTGGCTCCGGTAACGTAGCGCAATTCGCCATTGAGAAAGCCATGGAGTTTGGCGCGCGGGTGGTTACCGCTTCCGATTCCAGCGGTACTGTGGTCGATGAAAGCGGATTTACCAAAGAAAAACTGGCGCGGCTGTGCGCAATCAAAGACAGCCGCGACGGTCGCGTAGCAGATTATGCCCGTGAGTTTGGCCTGACCTACCTGGAAGGCAAACAACCGTGGTCAGTTCCGGTCGACATCGCCCTACCGTGTGCCACGCAGAACGAACTCGATGTGGAAGCCGCGCAAATGCTTATCGCCAACGGCGTCAAGGCCGTGGCTGAAGGCGCGAACATGCCGACCACCATCGAAGCCACCGACCAGTTCCTCGAAGCGGGCGTACTGTTTGCGCCGGGTAAAGCCGCCAATGCCGGTGGCGTCGCCACATCCGGTCTGGAAATGGCGCAGAACGCCGCACGTCTGGGCTGGAAAGCGGAGAAAGTGGATGCGCGCCTGCACCACATCATGCTGGATATTCACCATGCCTGCGTTGAGTACGGCGGCGAAAGCAAGCAAACCAACTACGTACGTGGCGCCAACATCGCGGGCTTCGTGAAAGTTGCCGACGCGATGCTGGGCCAGGGAGTGATCTAATTCATTCCGTACGCCGGATGCGGCACACGTGCCTTATCCGACCTGGAAACTACACGCCCGCCTCTTCAGATGGCGGGCTTTTTTTCGCCGGGCGTTTACGCGGCGCACTCTTTTTCTTATCGCCACCACCACCGTCCGGTGCAGCAATTCCACGAAAGCGTCGTACCGGTGTGCTGCGCGCCTGATCGATAAGCTGATACAGCGTTCCCACCAACGGTTGCATAAAGTCCTGATAACGACACTGCTTTTCACTGATTTGGGTCAGGATAGATTCCCAGTGCGCGGTCATATCCGGACGCGTCGCCATTTCAGGTAGTGAGTGAAATAGCGCTTTTCCGGCATCGGTGGAATGGATATAACGCCCTTTCTTCACCAGAAAACCACGTTTAAACAGCAGCTCGATAATCCCGGCGCGTGTGGCTTCCGTTCCCAGGCCATCCGTTGCACGCAGGATCTTTTTCAGATCTTTGTCTTGCACAAAGCGCGCAATCCCGGTCATTGCTGACAGTAGCGTGGCATCGGTAAAGTGTCGTGGCGGTTGAGTCTGGCGTTCAACCACTTCGCCTTTTTCACACAGCAACTCGTCGTCTTTTGCCACCACCGGCAACGGCGTCCCGTCGTTATCTTCGTCGCGCTCTTTGTTGCCAAGCAGCGTGCGCCATCCGGCTTCCGCCAGAAAACGTGCTTTGGCGACAAACTTGCCTTTGGCGATATCCAGCTCAATAACGCACTTCCTGAATACCGCATCCGCGCAAAATTGCATCAGATACTGACGGGCAATCAGGTTGTAGATTTTCGCTTCGTTGTCATTCAGGTTGATGGACGAAGTGCGTGCGGTAGGAATGATGGCGTGGTGCGCATCCACTTTTTTATCGTCCCAACAGCGGTTTCGCGTATCTGGATTGACCGCCGGTTGTGGGAGCAGATCCGGCGCATGAACGCTAATCGCGTTCAACACCGCGTGACGTCCGGCAAAGTGTTCTTCCGGCAGATAGCGGCTATCCGAACGCGGATAGGTAATCAGCTTATGGGTTTCATACAGCTTCTGACAGATATCCAGAACGTTTTGGGCGCTTAAGCCAAAGCGTTTCGCCGCTTCAATCTGCAATGCCGACAGCGAGAACGGCAGCGGCGCAGATTCTGATTCCCGTTTATCGTTATAGCTGGTGACTATCGCTGGCTGACCGTTAATGCGGTTTACCACGTGTTCAGCCAGCGTGCGATTCAGCAAGCGCCCTTCTTCATCCTGATACGGCTCACACGCTTCGCTCGGCTGCCAGATAGCGGTAAACCGCTCATCAGCAGGCGTCACGATATGCGCCTTTACCTCAAAGAAGTCTTTGGCGACAAAGTTTTCAATCTCTTCATCGCGACGCACCACCAGGCCGAGCACTGGCGTCTGTACGCGTCCGACCGAAAGTACGCCCTGATAACCCGCATTACGCCCAAGAATGGTGTAAGCGCGTGTCATATTGATGCCGTACAGCCAGTCGGCACGCGCACGCGCCAGCGCCGAGACGCACAGCGGAATAAACTCACTGTTGGCGCGCAGACGCTCAATAGCCCGCTCCACAGCCTGCGGGTTAAGGTCGTTAATCAGGCAACGTTGCACCTGCTGGCGCTTTTCAGGCGCCAGTTGCAGGTAATCCAGCACTTCATCCACCAGCAGTTGCCCCTCACGATCGGGGTCACCTGCGTGAATGACTTCACTGGCCTCATGCAATAAACGCTTAATGACGTTAAGTTGCTTGGTCACTGAGGGACGCGGCTGCAGTTGCCACTTTTCCGGGACAATCGGCAGATCGACCAGACTCCAGCGAGCATAGCGACTGTCGTAGGCGTCTGGCTGCGCCTGCTCAAGCAGGTGACCGATGCACCAGGTCACCACTTGTCCGTTTCCGCATTCAATAAAGCCGTCACCTTTGCGATGTGGCTTTGGCAACACATCGGCGATAGCGCGCGCCAGACTCGGTTTTTCGGCAATAAACAACCGCATCGAGTTAACGGATCTCAACCATGGCGCGACCGCCACGAGCTTCCACTAACTCACCAATCGCGGTGAGGTCGATGCCAAACTGCGCCGCTGCCGCTTTAACTTCAGCCTCAGCTTCCGGCGTTACCGCCAGTAGCAAACCGCCGGAGGTTTGCGGATCGCAGAGCAGATCGCGTACCGACTGCGGCATTTCACCCATCAGGTGGCCGTAGCTGGCAAAGTTACGCTGGGTGCCACCCGGCACTGCGCCCAGTGCAATGTACTCTTCAACACCGGGAAGCTTAGGAATATCCTGGTAGACGATCTGCGCCTGAATGCCGGCCCCCTGACACATCTCACTCAGATGTCCCAGCAGACCAAAACCAGTAACGTCGGTCATGGCTTTCACGCCGTCTATGTCGGCGAATGCCGCACCAGCAATGTTCATCTGGCACATCACTTCCGTCGCCAGTCCTTTGTGTTCGTCCTTCAGCAGTGATTTTTTTTCTGCGGTAGTCAGGACGCCAATCCCCAGCGGCTTGGTCAGGAACAGTTTGCATCCTGCCTCGGCGGTGCTGTTTTTCTTCACACGTTCGGTCGGGACAATACCGGTTACCGCCAGACCAAAGATAGGCTCAGGGGCATCAATAGAGTGACCGCCCGCCAGCGCGATACCCGCCTGACGGCAGGCAAAGCGCCCACCTTCGGTGACTTCGCGGGCGATTTCCGGCGCCAGCTTATCAAGCGGCCAGCCAAGAATAGCAATTGCCATAATCGGTTTGCCGCCCATGGCGAAAATATCGCTGATGGCGTTAGTGGCGGCAATACGCCCAAAATCAAACGGATTATCGACAATCGGCATAAAAAAATCGGTGGTACTGATTACGCTGGTGCCGTTCCCCAGATCGTATACCGCCGCGTCATCGCGTGTTTCATTACCCACCAGTAAGTTCGGATCAACAAACTTCGCCTGCTCACTGTGCAGGATGGTTTCCAGTACTTTGGGGGAAATTTTACAACCGCAACCGGCTCCGTGGCTGTATTGCGTTAAACGAATAGCTTGCTCGCTCATGGACATCTCCTGTCAGTGCAATCCGGATATGGTAGCGCTCATTCCATGATGTGGTAAGAGTGACTGTCTGAATTCGGGTCTCTTTGCTCATAATCCAGACAGTTTTGCCGTTGTTATCAGAAATAACGGACGAATGCGCTCGGATCGGCCAGGTTAATCGTCGTGGAGGCTTTGAGCTGCGGTGTGCCCAGATAGAGGAAACCGACGATTTTATCCTGTGGACGACAGTCGAATGCTTCGCGAACAACCGCACTTTCGGTTAATGCACCGCTGCGCCAGATACCGCCAAAGCCTTGGGCAACTGCCGCCATCTGCATGGCCATTACTGCACAACCGGCAGACATTTCCTGTTCCCACAGCGGAACCTTGTCGTTTTCTTCACATTTCGCCACCACGGTAATAATCAGCGGCGCGCGAAACGGTGCGCTGCGCGCTTTTTCCTGAGCTTTTTCATCGCTACCTGCGGCAATCGCGCCTTTCTCAAGTACGGCGCTAAAGCGTTCACGCCCTTCTCCCTCAATGACATAGAATTGCCACGGTTGCAGCGTTTTGTGGTCCGGAGCGCGCATTCCCGCCCGCAGAATATTTTGCAGTTGCTCTCCTGTCGGGGCTGGCTCGACGAGACGAGAAGCGCTACGACGGGTGATAAGTAATTCGAGTGCATCCATTTGCTTAACTCCAACAATGAAATTTGTTCACAAAATTAACACGTGAGCGGATTTTGTTACAGCACAGGCGGCGATTCCTGCTGACAAGTGCCTGTCGGGTCATTACGATAGCCTCATCTTAACGCCTTTCTCCGGAATTTCGGGTGGCGTGTTGTTAATCGGTAGGGAGAATACATGCGAACCCTGTGGCGATTTATTGCCGGATTTTTTAAATGGACATGGCGATTACTCAATTTCGTCCGTGAATTTGTGCTTAACCTGTTCTTCATCTTTTTGGTGCTGGTTGGTGTGGGCATCTGGATGCAGGTCAGTAGCAGCAACACCAGCGAACATGCTGAGCGAGGCGCACTGCTGCTGGATATCTCGGGCGTGATTGTTGATAAGCCCTCGAGTACCAGTCGGTTAAGCGTTATTGGCCGTCAGTTGTTTGGCGCCAGTTCCGATCGTCTGCAGGAAAACTCCCTGTTCGATATCGTGAATACCATTCGCCAGGCGAAAGATGACCGCAACATCACCGGTATCGTGATGGACCTGAAAAACTTTGCCGGGGCCGATCAGCCGTCCATGCAGTATATCGGCAAAGCGCTACGGGAATTCCGCGATAGCGGTAAACCGGTCTTTGCCGTGGGCGATAACTTCAGCCAGGGGCAGTATTATCTCGCCAGTTTTGCCAACAAAATTTACCTCTCTCCACAAGGTTCCGTTGATCTGCACGGCTTTGCCACCAACGGCCTGTACTACAAATCCTTGCTCGACAAGCTGAAAGTTTCCACACACGTGTTCCGCGTCGGAACCTATAAGTCTGCCGTCGAGCCATTTATCCGCGATGATATGTCTCCTGCCGCGCGTGAAGCAGACAGCCGCTGGATCGGCGAGCTGTGGCAGAACTATCTCAACACGGTCGCCGCCAACCGCCAAATCCCTGCACAACAGGTGTTCCCCGGCGCGCAGGCCATGCTGGACGGTTTGACGAAAGTCGATGGTGATACCGCGAAATATGCGCTCGACAACAAACTGGTGGATGCACTCGCCTCCAGCGCTGAAGTCGAAAAAATGCTGACCAAACAGTTTGGCTGGAGCAAAGCGGATAAAAACTACCGCGCCATCAGCTATTACGATTACACGCTGAAAACCCCGGCCGACACTGGCGACAGTATTGGCGTTATCTTCGCCAATGGCGCGATTATGGACGGTGAAGAAACGCCTGGGA
Source organism: Citrobacter meridianamericanus (assembly GCF_041320245.1). Taxonomy (NCBI): domain Bacteria; kingdom Pseudomonadati; phylum Pseudomonadota; class Gammaproteobacteria; order Enterobacterales; family Enterobacteriaceae; genus Citrobacter; species Citrobacter meridianamericanus. The sequence continues at coordinate 3,102,339 of NZ_CP101036.1, forward strand.
ATGTGGGCGGTGACACCACTGCCGCACAAATCCGTGAAGCGCGTCTTGATCCGAAAGTGAAAGCCATTGTTCTGCGCGTTAACAGCCCTGGTGGCAGCGTGAGCGCCTCTGAAGTGATCCGTGCTGAGCTGGCTGCGGCAAAAGCGGCGGGTAAACCGGTTGTGGTGTCCATGGGCGGCATGGCAGCCTCCGGTGGGTACTGGATCTCCACGCCAGCCAACTACATTGTGGCGAACCCCAGCACTCTGACCGGTTCAATCGGCATCTTTGGTGTGATCAATACCGTTGAAAATAGCCTGGACTCTATCGGCGTACATACTGACGGCGTAGCGACCTCCCCGCTGGCGGATATCTCCGTCACCAAAGCATTACCGCCGGAAGTGCAGCAGATGATGCAACTGAGCATTGAGAACGGCTACAAGCGCTTTATCACGCTGGTCGCAGATGCGCGTAAGACAACGCCTGAGCAGATTGACAAAATCGCCCAGGGCCACGTCTGGACCGGTCAGGATGCGAAGGCCAACGGTCTGGTAGATAGCCTCGGTGATTTTGACGACGCCATCGCGAAAGCGGCTGAGCTTGGCAAACTGAAACAGTGGCACATTGAGTATTATCAGGACGAACCAACATTCGTTGATATGGTGATGAACAGCATGTCAGGCTCCGTTCGTGCCATGTTACCTGACGCCATACAGGCTATGCTCCCGCCACCGCTGGCCTCTGCGGCCAGTGCAGTAAAAGCCGAAAGCGATAAGCTGGCCGCATTCAACGATCCGCAAAACCGCTATGCGTTTTGCCTGACCTGCGCCAACGTTCGCTAACTATTGACCCCTCTTCGGGATGAAGAGGGGTTTTCTTTGAGACAGAAGAAAAGTCATGCAGAAAAAATCAATTTACGTTGCCTATACCGGCGGTACCATTGGTATGCAGCGCTCAGAACAGGGTTATATTCCCGTTTCCGGTCACCTGCAGCGCCAGCTGGCATTGATGCCTGAATTCCACCGTCCGGAGATGCCAGACTTCACCATCCACGAATACGCCCCGCTGATGGATTCCTCCGATATGACACCGGAAGACTGGCAGCATATTGCGGAAGACATTAAAGCGCACTACGACGATTATGATGGCTTTGTTATTCTGCACGGCACCGACACCATGGCGTTTACGGCTTCGGCGCTCTCTTTTATGCTGGAAAATCTGGGTAAGCCCGTAATTGTGACAGGGTCACAAATACCGTTAGCCGAGCTACGCTCAGACGGGCAAATCAACCTGCTCAATGCGCTGTACGTTGCGGCAAATTATCCGATTAATGAAGTGACTCTGTTTTTCAACAATCGACTATTTCGTGGCAACCGTACCACTAAAGCGCACGCCGATGGTTTTGACGCCTTTGCCTCACCCAACCTTGCACCGCTGCTGGAGGCAGGGATCCACATTCGTCGCCTGGGGACACCGCCTGCACCACATGGCACCGGCGAACTGATTGTGCACCCTATTACGCCACAACCGATTGGCGTGGTCACCATTTACCCCGGTATCTCCGCTGATGTGGTGCGAAACTTCCTGCGCCAGCCGGTAAAAGCGTTAATTCTGCGTTCTTACGGCGTGGGCAATGCGCCGCAAAATAAAGAGTTTCTGCAAGAACTTGAAGATGCGAGCTCACGTGGCATTGTGGTGGTTAACCTGACCCAGTGCATGTCCGGCAAGGTAAATATGGGGGGCTATGCGACGGGGAATGCCCTGGCACATGCGGGTGTGATTGGCGGCGCGGATATGACGGTCGAAGCCACGCTCACCAAATTGCACTATTTACTGAGTCAGGGACTGGATACGCAGACCATTCGTGAAGCAATGACGCAAAATCTGCGCGGTGAGCTTACCCCGGACGAATAAAGGAGTTTATGCCCATGACCCGAGCCTTACTGTTGGTCGATTTACAAAATGACTTTTGTGCCGGTGGTGCGCTCGCCGTTCCGCAAGGCGACAGCACAATTGATATTGCCAACCGTCTGATTGACTGGTGTGCCATACGCGGTGACACCGTCGTTGCCAGCCTGGACTGGCACCCGGCTCATCACGGCAGCTTTGCCAGTCAGCATCAGGTTGCCCCCTACAGTCAGGGACAACTCGATGGCCTCGCGCAAACCTTCTGGCCTGACCATTGCGTACAGCACAGCGAAGGTGCAACCCTGCATCCACTGCTGAACCAGCGGGCAATAACTCAAACCTTTACCAAGGGCGAGAACCCGCTGGTCGACAGTTACAGTGCGTTTTTTGATAACGGTCGTCGCCAGGCTACAGCACTGAATGCGTGGCTACAGCAACATCATATTACCGACCTCATCATCATGGGGCTGGCAACTGATTATTGCGTCAAATTTACCGTTCTCGATGCGCTCGACTTGGGTTATACCGTCAGCGTTATTACCGACGGTTGCCGTGGCGTTAATATTCAACCCCAGGACAGTGCAAACGCCTTTATAGATATGGCGGCGGCGGGCGCAACGCTGTATACACTTGATGACTGGCTGGAAACCCAGCACAAATAATTTTAAACGCCTCCTCCAGCCTACAGATTTGCGCATTTCTGCAAATCTGTAGGCCAAAAAAGAGACTCGCAGCCCCATTTGGTGGCGTAATTTCCAACCAATAACACCTGCCCAAACAGCTTGTCGCTTCACCAACATGCCGTGGGTGCGAATGCGGAAAGTCCGAAAAGCTGGGTAGATGTGAAAGCCATTGCGCCATCGCTCGATTACATCAACCTGATGACCTATGACATGGCTTACGGCACCCAGTATTTTAACTCGAACCTGTATAATTCGACGCAATGGCCGACGGTCGCTGCGGCGGATAAGTACAGCGCCGATTTTGTGGTCAGTAACTATCTCGCAGCCGGTCTGAAACCGAGCCAAATGAATCTGGGCATTGGCTTTTATGGACGCGTACCAAAACGCGCCATTGAGCCAGGTATTGACTGGAGCAAACCTGACGCGCAGAAAAACCCGGCTACCCAGCCCTATTTCGGGCCAGCGCAAATTGAGTTGTTCAAATCACTGGGCGTCGATCTGAGCAAAGATACCTATGTGAAGTACAACGATATTGTGGCGAAGTTGATCAACGATCCGCAAAAACGCTTTAGCCAGCACTGGGATGATGAAGCAAAAGTGCCGTGGCTGTCGGTGCAGTCTGCGGATGGAAAAACACTCTTTGCCCTCTCCTATGAAAATCCGCGTTCGGTGGCGATAAAAGCCGACTACATCAAAAGCAAAGGGTTGGGAGGCGCCATGTTCTGGGAGTACGGCGCAGATGACAATAATCAATTAGCGAGGCAGTTAGCCGATTCGCTAGGCATCAAACACTGATCCCAACGCCTGACACAATAGGTTATGATTAGCCCATTCTGCTGCGCCAGCTTTTGGCGCAGCTCTTCATTATCTACTGGAGGCATGCGCTTTTATGGCTTTTATCCCTAAAAATTACGCCCGTCTGGAAGTCGGATACCGGGAAAAGGCGCTAAAACTCTTCCCCTGGGTTTGCGGACGTTGTTCACGTGAGTTCGTGTATTCCAATCTGCGCGAGCTGACGGTACATCACATCGATCACGATCACTCCAATAACCCGGAAGATGGTAGTAACTGGGAGATGCTATGCCTGTATTGCCACGATCATGAGCATTCGAAATATACTGAGGTGGATCAGTATGGTTCTACTGTAGTGGCGGGGGAAGATGCGCAGAAAGACGTCGGCGAGGCGAAATATAATCCGTTTGCCGATCTGAAGGCGATGATGAATAAGAAATAACATCAACTGCGGGCCCGACACCGATGTTTGTCGGGCCTGGATAATCAGGATTTAAACGTCGCAATCGGTTCGGGCATAATACCAAATTCCACTTTCAGCTGTTGCTTACTCTTCATCACCATCTCACCATTGGTATCAATCGTCATATGCTGCGCGTCAATATTGTTTCGCGCCTGCCATAACATCACCAGCTGTAAACTGTTCTCTTTTTGTTCTGCCGTTAGCGCGACGCCATCCGGCCATTTTCCGAGTTCAACGGCTGTAGATAAGCGCTGATAAACTTCCGGCGTCATGCTGTTGATCATCTCATCAAGATTCATGTTAAATCCACTCTTCGTAGAATAATTTGCTGAATCGTTTCCTCAGCCCTTGGTTTGCTCACCGTTTTCACCATCGGTGAAGTTCAAAGACGCTGAGTTAACGCAGTAACGTTCACCGGTAGGTTTAGGGCCATCCGGAAAGACGTGTCCGAGGTGCGCATCACAGTTACCACAGCGAATTTCAATGCGCTGCATGCCATGTGACGTATCTTTTATGTAACGGATAGCCTCTTCACTGACGGGCTCGTAAAAGCTGGGCCAGCCGCAACCAGAGTCATATTTTGTCTCGGAACGAAATAGCGGTTTGTCGCAGATCAGACAATGGTAGATGCCGTCACGCTTGTTATGCAGCAAACGCCCGGTAAATGGCGGTTCTGTCCCGTGATTCTGCGTCACGTAGAACTGCATTTCGGTTAAATTTTTTTTCAGTTCTTCTGGAGAAGGTTGATTAGCCATTTGCTCACATCTCACTTTATCTAAACTCACATTGCGAGACAGATTCTAACAAAACATTAACACCGGAGTGCGAACTTTTGTTCTAAACTTGATCCTTGCGAAATGGCAGCCTGTAATTCGTGATCAGACTCACGTTTTTATCTTAATTGCCCTTTAAAATTCGGGCCGCCGACCCCATGTGGTTCCAAGCCCAAAGGAAGAGTGAGGCGAGTCAGTTGCGCAAAGCTTAGGCAGCAGATTGATTTGTCGCAATGATTGACACGATTCCGCTTGACGCTGCGTAAGGTTTTTGTAATTTTACAGGCAACCTTTTATTCACTAACAAATAGCTGGTGGAATATATGACTATCAAAGTAGGTATCAACGGTTTTGGCCGTATCGGTCGCATTGTTTTCCGTGCTGCTCAAGAACGCTCTGACATCGAGATCGTTGCAATCAACGACCTGTTAGACGCTGACTACATGGCTTACATGCTGAAATATGACTCCACTCACGGCCGTTTCAACGGTACCGTTGAAGTGAAAGACGGTCATCTGATCGTAAACGGTAAAAAAATCCGTGTTACCGCTGAACGTGATCCGGCTAACCTGAAATGGGACGAAGTTGGTGTTGACGTAGTTGCTGAAGCTACTGGCCTGTTCCTGACAGACGAAACCGCTCGTAAGCACATCACTGCTGGCGCGAAAAAAGTGGTTCTGACTGGTCCGTCCAAAGATAACACTCCGATGTTTGTTAAAGGCGCTAACTTTGACAAATACGAAGGTCAGGACATCGTTTCTAACGCTTCCTGCACCACTAACTGCCTGGCTCCGCTGGCTAAAGTTATCAACGACAACTTCGGCATCATCGAAGGTCTGATGACAACTGTTCACGCGACCACCGCTACTCAGAAAACCGTTGATGGCCCGTCTCACAAAGACTGGCGCGGCGGCCGCGGCGCATCCCAGAACATCATCCCGTCCTCTACCGGTGCTGCTAAAGCTGTAGGTAAAGTTCTGCCAGAACTGAACGGCAAACTGACTGGTATGGCGTTCCGCGTTCCTACCCCGAACGTATCCGTTGTTGACCTGACCGTTCGTCTGGAAAAAGCTGCTTCTTACGAAGAAATTAAGAAAGCAATCAAAGCTGCTTCCGAAGGCCCGATGAAAGGCGTTCTGGGTTACACCGAAGACGACGTAGTATCTACCGATTTCAACGGTGAAGTTTGCACTTCCGTGTTCGATGCTAAAGCAGGTATCGCACTGAACGACAACTTCGTGAAACTGGTATCCTGGTACGACAACGAAACCGGCTACTCTAACAAAGTTCTGGATCTGATTGCTCACATCTCCAAATAAGTTGAGATGAAACAGTAATCTGTAAGAGCGACTCTGGTCGCTCTTTTTTTTGCCTGAAGATACCCGTCATACTTCAAGTTGCAGGTGTGTTGGCTACGCTCTCTCACTCGAATCGCTTACTACAGTAAGCTCATCGAGGTGAATCAGGGACATCCATGTCCCTGACCGAAGGCAACCTTCGGTTGTTCAAATTCGTTCCTGACGAATTTGTCGTTCACTTGCCGCCGTCCTGCAACCCGAATTATTCAAGGTTAAAAAGGATTGCGTAATGATTAATAAAATTTTTGCACTTCCGGTAATCGAACAAATTACCCCTGTCCTATCCCGCCGTCAGCTTGATGAGCTTGAGGTTCTTGTTGTCGATCACCCACAGGTTAAAGCTTCTTTCGCGCTGCAGGGCGCACATCTTCTATCCTGGAAACCAAACGGCGAAGAGGAAGTCCTGTGGCTAAGTAACAATACCCCGTTCAAAACCGGCGTAGCGCTGCGTGGCGGCGTCCCCATTTGCTGGCCGTGGTTTGGCCCGGCGACTCAACAAGGTTTGCCTTCTCATGGTTTTGCTCGTAACTTGCCATGGACGCTGAAAGCGCACAATGAAGACGACAATGGCGTGGTCCTGACATTTGAGCTGCAAAGTAGCGCTGAAACGCGTCAGCTGTGGCCACACGAATTCTGCTTGCTAGCCCGCTTCAAAGTAGGCGCCACCTGCGAGATGGAACTGGAAGCTCACGGTGAGTTTGAAACCACCTCCGCGCTGCATACCTATTTCAACGTCGGTGATATTGCGGCAGTGAAAGTCAGTGGTCTTGGCGATCGCCTGATCGATAAAGTGAATGATGCTAAAGAAGATGTACTGGCTGACGGCATTCAGACTTTCCCAGACCGCACCGATCGTGTTTATCTGAATCCGCAAGCGTGCAGCGTCATTCATGATGATGCGCTGAATCGCAATATTAACGTGATCCATCACCACCATCTGAACGTTGTCGGCTGGAACCCGGGCCCGGCGCTATCCATTAGCATGGGTGACATGCCGGATGATGGCTACAAAACGTTTGTTTGCGTCGAAACGGCTTACGCGACCGAACCGCAGAAAACTACCGCCGAGAAACCGTCTCGCCTGGCGCAAACCATTCAGGTTGCTAAACGCTAAGATTGTCTCCATTGCCTGAAACAGCTCAGAGCACCATGCCGGATGCGGCTAACGCCTTATCCGGCCTACAAACAACACGTAGCCGGAGACCTGAGCATCGTCATTTGACAAATCAGACCATATCCAGCGCCGTTTTACCTTTTGGTGCCGGATATGCCTCATCCAACAGCTTCAGTTCATCAACCGAGAGCGTGATTTCCAACGCGGCAGCATTTTGTTCGACATGCGCTACGCTTGCCGCTTTTGGGATCGCCATCACGCCCGAAAGACGAATCACCCACGCCAGTAAAATCTGCGCGACGCTAACATGGTGTGTGCGTGCGATGTCGTTGACCACAGGGTTAGAAAGCAAGCCACTGCGCAATCGCCCCGCCTGAGCCAGCGGACTGTAGGCCATGACCGGCATCTGCTGCTGCTGGCACCACGGCAGTAAATCATATTCAATACCGCGCGATGCCAGATGATAGAGCACCTGGTTAGTTGCACATTCCCGCCCACCAGCGACCTGCCATAACGCCTGCATATCATCGTAATCGAGATTAGACACCCCCCAACGGCGAATTTTGCCCTGTGCGATAAGCACTTCCATGACGTCAACGGTCTCGGCAAATGAAAAATCTCCCGTCCAGTGCAACAAGTAGAGATCCAGATAATCGGTTTTCAGTCGGCGAAGACTCGCTTCACAAGCAGCAATGGCCTTCTGCCCACCCGCATTCCATGGGTAAACTTTCGAGACTAAAAAAGCGCTATTACGGCACCCCGTCAAAGCTTCACCAACCACCTCTTCCGCTGCACCATCAGCATACATTTCGGCGGTATCGATCAGCCGCAGGCCGAGATCCAAACCAGCCCGCAGCGCAGATACTTCATCCCGGCGTCGGCCAGCATCCTCGCCCATATACCATGTACCCTGCCCAATAGCAGGAAGTGATACCTGTTTTGTAAACATCACCTGTTTCACGGTCATCGCACCCTCCTGAGTTGATGCACCACAGTAAAGCAAAACAACTGGCATATGTCCTGTTAAGGTGCACAAATTGCACCATCATGATCTGGGGGTTATCTTAATTTTAATGACGTAAAAAAGCCCGCATCTCAGCGGGCTAGTATTTGACACGCAGTGATATCAGAACTTGTAGGTCACACCCACCGAGAAGATGCCAGACCAGGATTTATCAACCATCGGGCTATCCTTCACTTCATCACTCAAACGCACATAACGGCCTGTGCCGTATACGTCCCAGTTGCCAAGGAAGTTATAGCTCGCAGTCAGCTCCAGGAACGGATCCCATCCATCGTCAGCGTTGTAGCTTTTCAGGCCACTGCGGCGAGACTCTTTATTGGAAACGCCATAATAATAGTCGTTGTAGTTTTCGCTGCTGTACTGCACACCGATACCCGGCGTCAGAGTCAGCGCACCATTGGTGTAACGGTAGAGCCAGGCCAGATCCCAGATAAAGCCGTTGCTGTTATCCAGGGTATCACCCGCCAGTGCGGTGCGCAGGAAACCATACTGGGTGTTATGTACATACGAGAGGCCAGCCATCAAGCTGCCTTTGCGCTTGTCGAGTTGGCGCAGAGCATGGCTATCGCTATCACCCGGCTTGAAGTGCGTCGGATCATAGTACGCCATGATGGAGAGCTTATCTGCCGTGTCATTCCACAGATAGTAGCCGCCACCCAGACCGCGGAACCAGACGTTATCGCCTTCATAGGTAACAACCGGAACGGGATAAACATCGCGGTCATACTGTTTGTACGGGCTGTTAATCACGCCGACACCAGCACCAACAGTCCACTGACTTTCCGCCTGTGCGGTGCTAACTGCGGTTGCGGCAAGGACGCCCAATGCCAGAAGTTTGAGTTTGGTCACAGTCCATAATTCCTTATTCAAATGTGTAGCGGTCAAAGTGTAACCGCCAATACGCTTCAACCCAACTATTTTACGTATTCCCCCCAGAATGTAACCCCCTAATTTCTCAGCGAGTGATGACAATTTGCTTGCAGGAAGGTGAACACCGCATGAATCCTGCCCCATATCTTTACATTAGATGTGCTTTTTTTGCCGATGAGTTATTGATATGCCATTGAAATTCATTTGCGCGCACAGGCAAGTTTTGCAAATGCCATCTACGCTTAATTTTAGAAGGTGTATCACCGAATACGTTGATCTCCTGACCACCACAATGGCATGAGAGTTGCTTATTTCTTCGGCAACGACGTCGTTCAGTTTACCTCTTCAGGGGCCTCTACTATTCATATGAACGGCTCTTAACATGTGCTAAAAAACGAAAGGACGGCATACCATGAATATATTCGATCACTATCGCCAGCGTTATGAAGCTGCCAAGGACGAAGAGTTCACACTGCAGGAGTTTCTTACCACTTGTCGGCAAGATCGCAGTGCTTATGCCAATGCGGCTGAGCGGCTATTAATGGCTATTGGTGAGCCTGTCATGGTCGACACTGCCCACGAACCTCGACTTTCTCGACTCTTTTCGAATCGGGTGATTGCACGGTATCCCGCATTTGAAGAGTTTTACGGCATGGAAGATGCCATTGAGCAGATTGTTTCTTATTTGAAGCATGCGGCTCAAGGTCTGGAAGAGAAGAAGCAGATTCTGTATCTGCTGGGGCCTGTGGGAGGGGGGAAATCATCTCTTGCTGAACGGCTGAAGTCGCTGATGCAGCGAGTACCGATTTATGTCCTGAGTGCCAACGGCGAACGTAGCCCGGTAAACGATCATCCATTATGCCTGTTTAATCCGCAGGAAGACGCGCAAATTCTGGAAAAAGAGTATGGGATCCCGCGTCGCTATCTCGGGACGATCATGTCGCCCTGGGCTGCGAAACGTCTGCATGATTTTGGCGGGGACATTACAAAATTCCGCGTTGTCAAAGTCTGGCCGTCTATTCTGGAGCAGATCGCTATCGCTAAAACAGAGCCTGGTGATGAAAACAACCAAGATATCTCTGCGCTGGTCGGGAAAGTGGATATTCGTAAGCTCGAACACCACGCCCAAAACGATCCTGATGCCTACGGTTATTCGGGCGCACTGTGCCGTTCAAACCAGGGGATTATGGAGTTCGTTGAGATGTTTAAAGCACCGATTAAAGTGCTGCATCCTCTGCTGACCGCAACCCAGGAAGGAAACTACAACGGGACAGAAGGTATCTCTGCCCTGCCGTTTAACGGGATTATTCTTGCCCACTCGAACGAGTCCGAATGGGTGACGTTCCGTAATAACAAAAACAATGAGGCGTTCCTTGACCGTGTTTACATTGTCAAAGTGCCTTATTGCCTGCGGATCTCCGAAGAGATCAAAATTTACGAAAAACTGCTTAATCATAGCGAGCTGACCCATGCACCTTGCGCTCCGGGGACGCTGGAAACGCTCTCTCGCTTTACCATTCTTTCTCGCCTGAAAGAGCCGGAGAACTCGAGCATTTACTCGAAGATGCGCGTTTATGATGGTGAAAGCCTGAAAGATACCGATCCTAAAGCGAAATCCTATCAGGAGTATCGGGATTACGCCGGGGTCGATGAGGGAATGAATGGTCTGTCAACGCGTTTCGCGTTTAAGATCCTCTCTCGCGTCTTTAACTTTGACCATGCCGAAGTGGCAGCTAACCCTGTGCATCTGTTTTACGTACTGGAGCAACAAATCGAGCGTGAACAATTCCCGCAGGAGTTAGCTGAACGTTATCTTGAATTCCTGAAAGGCTACCTGATCCCGAAATATGCTGAATTCATCGGCAAAGAGATCCAGACGGCTTATCTCGAATCTTATTCCGAATACGGACAGAACATTTTCGACCGTTATGTCACCTATGCGGATTTCTGGATTCAGGATCAAGAGTATCGCGACCCGGATACCGGTCAACTGTTTGACCGTGAGTCGCTGAACTCAGAACTGGAGAAAATTGAGAAACCGGCTGGTATCAGTAACCCGAAAGATTTCCGTAACGAGATAGTCAATTTTGTTCTGCGTGCCAGAGCGAATAACAGCGGTCGTAATCCAAACTGGACCAGTTACGAAAAACTGCGCACGGTTATTGAGAAGAAAATGTTCTCCAATACCGAAGAACTGCTGCCGGTCATTTCGTTCAATGCGAAAACCTCGACTGACGAGCAGAAAAAGCACGACGATTTTGTCGATCGTATGATGGAAAAAGGCTACACACGTAAACAGGTGCGTTTACTGTGCGAATGGTATTTGCGCGTACGTAAATCATCTTAACAACATAAACGGCCCGGAAAATTTTATCCATTTACCGGGCCAACAGTTCTTCTGTACGCGAAACCATTCAAGAGGTATCAGGGCGGCAAATGAGTGAATCCCCAGGAGCGTACATAAGTACGTGACTGGAGTGAGCCAACGCAGAGACAACTTGAAGGATGAAGCGTAAGTTGGCAAATGCAGTACGGGGGGCTTATGACCTGGTTTATTGACCGGCGTCTTAACGGCAAGAACAAGAGCACGGTAAACCGCCAGCGCTTTTTACGCCGTTATAAATCGCAAATTAAACAGTCGATCTCCGAGGCCATTAACAAGCGTTCGGTGACTGATGTGGATAGCGGCGAATCTGTCTCTATTCCTACCGATGATATTAGCGAACCGATGTTTCATCAGGGGCGTGGTGGACTGCGCCATCGTGTGCATCCGGGTAACGACCATTTTGTACAGAACGACCGTATTGAACGCCCGCAGGGCGGAGGCGGCGGTTCAGGCAGCGGGCAAGGCCAGGCCAGCCAGGACGGCGAAGGCCAGGATGAGTTCGTCTTCCAGATCTCTAAAGATGAATATCTCGATCTGTTGTTCGAAGATTTAGCACTGCCTAACCTGAAGCAGAATCAGCAGCGCCAGTTAACGGAGTATAAAACGCACCGGGCAGGTTTTACCTCTAACGGTGTGCCGGCCAACATCAGCGTGGTGCGCTCACTGCAAAACTCACTGGCACGTCGTACGGCCATGACCGCAGGTAAGCGTCGCGAGCTACACGCGCTTGAAGCGGATTTGGAAACCATTGCCAAAAGTGAGCCCGCGCAGTTGCTGGAAGAGGAACGGTTACGCAAAGAGATTGCCGAATTACGGGCAAAAATCGAACGCGTACCGTTTATCGACACCTTTGATTTACGCTACAAAAATTATGAAAAACGGCCCGATCCTTCAAGCCAGGCGGTGATGTTCTGTCTGATGGACGTTTCCGGCTCAATGGATCAATCGACCAAAGATATGGCTAAGCGTTTTTATATCCTGCTGTACCTGTTCCTGAGCCGGACCTACAAAAACGTGGAAGTGGTTTATATTCGCCACCATACCCAGGCGAAAGAGGTGGATGAGCATGAGTTCTTCTACTCTCAGGAAACCGGGGGAACCATTGTTTCCAGCGCGTTGAAGCTAATGGATGAAGTGGTAAAAGAGCGCTACAACCCGGCGCAGTGGAACATCTATGCCGCACAGGCTTCGGACGGTGATAACTGGGCGGATGATTCACCGTTGTGTCATGAAATTCTGGCGAAAAAACTGCTGCCGGTAGTGCGGTATTACAGCTATATCGAAATCACTCGCCGCGCTCACCAGACCCTGTGGCGTGAATACGAACATCTGCAATCAACCTTTGATAACTTTGCGATGCAGCATATTCGCGATCAGGATGATATTTACCCAGTATTTCGCGAACTGTTCCATAAGCAAAGTACAACCAGTAATAATTGACCGACAACAATCAGCCGTAGCTCTGGCTCCGGCTGATTGTATTCCTCTTTCCAGAATAGTGACATTTTGCAATGGTTTATCCCGCCGCTCCGTTAGAGCGTTACTGGTGCATGTGCTAAAATCGCATCTCTACTCCAGGGCTGTAAATCATTATGAAATTGCATCATAAAGCGCTCAGGCTCTTTATCTCCGTAAGCGTAATTGTTTTGACGTCTTCTTTTTTGGTTTATGAGCTCATTGCCAGCGATAAAGCAATGAATGCGTATATGCGCTATATCAATGAGAAAGCCGATTCATCGTTTCTTTATGATAGGTATACTAATCAAAGCATTGCAGCCCATCTGATGCGCACATTTTCATCCCCCAAGGAACCCGCTTCTGTCGAACAACAAAAAACACTTTGCAACGCTTTCGACAGCGTGAACGGCACTCATGGGCTCAATCTCATAGAGCATAACTACCCGCTTTTGCACGGAACGCTGCAAACCACCTCAACGAAATGTAGCGAAAAACTTGAAGACATATTCCTGCTGCCCTCTTTTGATAAGGCGGTCAACGCTAATCGAGAACAGAAAGATTACGGTCAGGGTTTAGGTACGCTGGAGTATAAATTCAGATATTACGTCGACCTCAAAAATAATTACGTCTATTTTTATGACCGGATCGACTCGCGCCAATTTGCGATACATAACTGGACATTTTTGCAAAAAGGCAGCCTGGGCATCGACCAGAATGATATTGACGGTATTTTCACTGGGCGCACGGTGATCTCCAGTATTTATCAGGATAACCTGACCGGGAAAAAGGTGATGAGCTTTTTAACGCCGGTCTACTATACCGGTAAGTTAAAAGGTGTAGTAATGGTGGATATCAACAAAGAGAATTTAAAGAATATTTTTTATACCAGCGACCGGCCTCTGGTCTGGCGCTATCTTAACGTTACGCTCTCGGATATCAGCTCCGGTAGAGAAATCCTCGTTAACCAAAGTGAGACTGACCTGTTTCACTATGTTCACTACGAGAAAGACATTCCAGGCGGAATACGAGTCACCTTATCACTTGATTTAATGTATTTTATTGTCTCGTCCTGGAAAATCTTCGCTTTCTATCTGCTGGCAACAATTCTGCTGTTGAATTTGGTCAGAACGCATTTTCGCTTGTATCACAACGTCACGCGCGAAAATATCAGTGACGCAATGACTGGACTCTACAATCGGAAAATTTTAACCCCTATGCTCGAACAACGTTTGCAGCAATTGGTCAATGCGGGCACTCTCGTCACTTTTATCGCCATCGACTGCGATAAGCTGAAAGTCATCAATGATACATTAGGGCATAAAGAAGGCGATCGGATTATCACCCATCTGGCCAAAGCCATTCAAAGCTCTATTCGCAAAAGCGATTATGCCATCCGCCTCGGTGGCGATGAGTTTTGTATTATCCTCATTGACCACCCCAGTGATTTAACGCCCCGCCTGCTGGAAAGGATTCGCTATAACTTAAAAATTATTGCGCATGATATATCCATCACCTTCTCCACCGGGGTTTATAATATGCAGCCGAACGACACTATTGATGATGCTTACAAAGCATCTGATGCACAGCTTTATCTGAACAAACAGAAAAAACGCGCCGGTGTGTGATTATTTTTCTGCAGGATTTTCATTGTTGTACCAGGAGTCAGTCATGACGGAAGTGAACAAAGGTAACGCAACGCATGAGCGTTTAATTTCGCTGTTATCAGAGCAAGGCGCAACGTACCGCGTGGTAAGCCATGAAGCCGTCGGCAAATGTGAGGCGGTTTCTGAAATTCGCGGCACCGCACTTGGCCAGGGAGCAAAAGCCCTGGTCTGTAAGGTCAAAGGCAATGGCGTTAATCAGCATGTGCTGGCAATTCTTCCCGCGGACCAGCAGGCCGATCTCAGTTTGTTAGCGGGTCATATTGGTGGGTTAAGAGCATCGCTTGCCAGCCCGGCGGAAGTCGATGCACTGACAGGCTGCGTTTTTGGCGCGATCCCACCGTTTAGCTTCCATCCTAATCTCAAACTGGTTGCCGATCCGCTATTGTTTGAGCGTTTCAATGAAATTGCGTTTAATGCCGGGTTGCTGGAAAAATCTGTGATCATGGATACCACAGATTATCTGCGTATCGCGCAACCTGAATTAATCCCTTTCCGCCGCGAGCAATAACGGTTGGCGTTAGCAGTAAAAAACGTCGCCTCGTGCGTTAGCCAAAAAAAAATCATAATCATAAAAAAAGCCTGTTCCGTCACGCGTTTACGCGTACAGTAAACAGGCTTATTATTTCTTCTGGTAAGGAAACTACGATGTTTGATGTCACTCTGCTGATCCTCCTCGGACTGGCAGCTCTGGGCTTTGTCAGCCACAACACCACTGTCGCTGTTTCAATCCTGGTGCTGATCATTGTTCGAGTTACCCCTCTCAATACTTTCTTCCCATGGATAGAAAAACAGGGTCTGACCGTCGGGATTATCATTCTGACCATTGGCGTCATGGCGCCAATAGCCAGTGGAACGCTACCGCCCTCCACGCTCATCCACTCCTTTGTGAACTGGAAATCACTGGTCGCTATTGCCGTTGGGGTATTTGTCTCATGGCTCGGCGGGCGCGGCGTCACGCTTATGGGCAGTCAGCCCCAGCTTGTTGCAGGTTTACTGGTCGGCACGGTATTGGGCGTGGCGCTCTTTCGCGGTGTGCCGGTGGGACCGCTCATTGCGGCAGGTCTGGTCTCATTGATTGTTGGGAAGCAGTAGCCAGGCCCGCCAGATAACGGCCTGGTGTTTGCCCCAGGCCTTTTTTGAACATGGTGATAAATGCTGTGGTCGAATCGTAACCGAGCATTTGCGCAACCTGTTGCACGTTATGACCATCTATCAGCGCCTGCAGCGCAAGAATCAGTTGAAGCTGGTGACGCCAGCGACGAAAGCTTAATCCTGTTTCCCTGACAACCAGACGGGCAAGGTTTCGCTCACTCATCGCAAATTCGCTGGCCCATTGCCCTAGCGTTTGCCACTGCGCAGGCTCCCGCGCCATCGTCTCCACCATTCTGCGGATTTTCGGGTGATCGGATACCGGCAATTGCATTTGCTCCTGCGGCTGCTGCGGGAGTTCATCAAATAACACCTGCGTCAACCGCTGGGTTACCGGTTCCAGTCGTTGAGCATCCGTTTTGGACGCCAGCGCCAGAATGAGTTCCCGACATAATGGGGCGATTTTAAGCGTGCAACAGCGTTCAGGCATCACGACCGCCTGCGGTTCAATAAACAGAAAACATAATTGCGCGCCCACTGTAACATGGTTGCTGTGTGGAATTTCGCCGGGGATCCACACCGCATATTGCGGAGGCACCATCCACATGGCGTTTTCAACCTCACAAGTGATCGCGCCATGCAGCGCCAGGATCAATTGCCCCTTACGATGCTGATGCAGAGGGCTGAAAAGTTCATCTTCCCGAGCCTGAATACAAAATGCGACCGCTGCATCATGATGCAAATCGGGTTCATAACCATCCAGTCTCAGCCCCAACATAATAATGTCCTATTTTAGCGATAAACTGTCATTTTAGCTTGATTCATCCATAGTGTAAAAACGCTAAAGTATCGCCTCGCCTGACGATATGAGAAAAAAATGATTACTACACCCTCCTCCCGCGGCAAAAACACAGTGCTGCTGATCGCGGGGATCCTGATGATTGCCACCACACTGCGTGTCACCTTTACCGGAGCGGCCCCATTGCTGGATGCCATTCGCGCCGACTACGGCCTGAGTACCGCCCAGACGGGACTTCTGACCACTCTGCCGCTGCTGGCCTTCGCGCTGGTATCCCCCCTGGCTGCCGCCGTTGCGCGCCGTTGGGGCATCGAACGCAGCCTGTTTGCCGCTATGCTGTTGATTTGCGCAGGTATTGCGATACGTTCGCTACCTTCGTCAGGATTCCTGTTTAGCGGTACTGCCACCATTGGGTGCGGTATCGCTCTGGGAAATGTGCTACTACCCGGGTTGATTAAGCGCGATTTTTCCCAACATGTGGCAAAACTCACTGGCGCATACTCGCTGACCATGGGCGCGGCGGCCGCACTGGGTTCGGCCATTGTAGTACCGCTGGCATTAAGTGGATTTGGCTGGCGCGGGGCGCTGATGGTTCTGATAGCCTTTCCACTTCTGGCGCTGATTATCTGGTTGCCTCAATGCCGCCAGACCGCTCATGCCAGCCTGAGTAACTCGCGCGCCTTGCATTCCCGCGCAATCTGGCGCTCTGGCCTCGCCTGGCAAGTGACGCTGTTTCTGGGGATCAACTCCCTTGTCTATTACGTCATCATCGGCTGGCTACCCGCCATTTTAATTAGCCATGGCTACAGTGAATCTCAGGCCGGTTCGTTGCATGGTTTACTGCAGTTGGCAACTGCCGCGCCGGGGTTATTGATTCCCCTCATTCTGAACAGATTTAAGGATCAGCGCGCCATCGCCGCTCTGGTTTCGTTAATGTGCGCTATCGGCGCGGCGGGATTCGCCCTCATACCCGACCAGGCTTTGCTGTGGACCATACTGTTTGGTTTTGGCTCAGGCGCGACTATGATCCTCGGCTTGACCTTTATTGGCCTGCGCGCAAGCTCGGCGCATCAGGCTGCGGCCTTGTCCGGCATGGCACAGTCTGTCGGGTATTTATTGGCCGCCTGCGGGCCACCGCTGATGGGGAAAATTCACGACCTCAACGGGAGCTGGCTGATGCCGTTAGCCGGGGTCGCCGTGTTGGCAATGCTGATGGCGGTATTTGGTCTGTGTGCGGGACGCAATCGGGAGATAGCGAGCGCATAATGCAGCGGGCAGGTGGTGATCGACCTGCCCGTTTTTTATCCTCGCGCAGCGCGCAGCATCGCCTGAACTAACGGCACGGGTTTTCCCACCAGTGCCCCACGTTCATGCTGAAAGAGTGTGCCGACATAAAAAGGATGCGTCACCAACTCAATGGCGCGAATATCACCTGCTTCATCCCAACCGGTAACACGAAGATCGCCGCTCTCCAGCAAAGCGGCAAAATCTTCCGATACGCCATAGTTGCAGTGGTATCCCTCCGAGATAACATCCCGTCCGTAGGCTTTGGCAATCAGCGTATTGGCACGCAGTTCAATATCATCCGTTTTTTCTACCAGCGAACAGCTCAACGGTGCGATCACTATCCGACCCGTGGTATCTGTTTCCGCATGGGCGGCATCGCTCCAGCCCAGCACATTGCGGGCATACTCCAGAATCGCATGCTGAAAACCGCCACAGGTTCCCAGGAATGGGATGCTGTTTTCACGCGCATAGCGTATCGCGATCAGCGCCCCTTCCAGGTGGCGATAAGGACTGCCTGGCACGACCCAGATGGCATCATAGCCAACCAGATCCTCACTGCTGCTGATATCAGATGTGGTTAGCCAGTCATAATCAGCCACTAATTCCAGGACGGCAGCAGCATCATCGATGGCAAGAGGAATCGCCTGATGCGCCACAATATCGGGGTTGTAATCGCCCACCAGCGCAATGCGAAGCGTATCTTTAATCGGGGAAATTTCCATTAAACTTTCCTTATGTCCAGACAATGAGGGACACTATAAGGAGCCTCAGCCTACCGATTTTTTGTTGGTATCACAATCCCTTAAATTGGGAGGCAGGGCTGGTCGAATGCTATAATGGTCACGTTTTACGATCTTATTTTACCGTATTAGCAATGGCGGAATGGAGCGGATGAAGAGATGAATATTCAGTGCAAACGCGTGTATGATCCGGCAGAAAAAAGTGATGGGTATCGTGTACTGGTCGACCGGTTGTGGCCTCGTGGGGTGAAAAAGAGCGATCTTATTTTCAACGAATGGAATAAAGTACTTACCCCGTCATCTGATTTACGCAAGGCATTCCACGCGGAGCTGCTCGATTTCTCGCATTTTTCTGAGCAATATCGCGCTGAACTGGCTCAACAGCAGCAGGAAGGAAAGCGTCTTGCAGAGATTGCCCGAAAGCAAACCTTAACGCTACTGTATGCGGCGAAAAATACCCAGCAAAACCACGCGCAGGTGCTGGCAGACTGGCTACGTCAATGCTGACCGTGTATCACTTGACCGTGGTGGGATGATCTCTGCGCCAGAGCGCCCATTCATCAATCACTTCCCCACCTGGTAGTTTGCAGTCTGACCTTACGCCTTGTGGAGTCTGCACCGCAATCAGCGAACCGCCCTTTTGTTCGCAATACACCGATGCCGGATTCGCCATGCCTATTTTTGGCGGTTTGGGGGCGTCAGGCTGCGTGGTACATCCTGCCAGCACCAGCAAGCCGGGCAAAACAATAGTCGTAAGTTTCATCTCTACTCCTGTTTAAAAGCATTATTCCGGCAGATTACCCCGACTTCCCTTCTATCTCCATGTTTAACGTTACGATTTCAATTTTGTGATTACATTTCAGCCAGGAACGCGTGTTTCATCTTGCTCCCGGATGTTCTATCATGCGCCCACATCAGCCCTGTCATCACTCAAGAGTATTTACACCTCATGTCGGACATGATCCTCGCCAGAGTCTCACAATCCTTAGCCATGGAGCAGTCAGTTGAGAGTCTGGTTCGCCAACTTCTGGAGATGCTGGAAGTGGTGACAGAGATGGAATCCACCTATTTAACCAAGGTTGATTTAGATGCCCGCCTGCAGCATATTTTGTACGCGCGTAATAGCCGACAAATGCAAATCCCCGAAGGGCTGTCCGTACCGTGGGATGAGACGTTGTGCAAACTCGCCATAGATGAAAACTGTCTGTACAGCGACAACGTACCCACACGCTGGCCGGAATGCAGCGCTGCCCGCGCGCTGGAAATCACCACCTTCCTGAGTACTCCGGTTCATCTTCCCGACGGCACTTTCTACGGAACACTCTGTGCTACCAGCCGCCGCCAGCATGCGTTGAGCGAACGTGGTGAACAGGTGTTGCATCTGTTTGCCGGACTTATCGCCCAGTCGATTCAAAAAGAGTCGCTGGTGGCGCAGCTACGCGAAGCGAACGCCGCGCTGGTTGCTCACTCCTACACTGATGCCCTGACCGGATTACCGAATCGGCGCGCAATTTTTGAAAACGTCGAGACACTTTTCTCGCTCGCCCAACATCTCAGACAGAAAATAATCTTTGCCTATATTGATTTGGATGATTTCAAATTGATTAACGATCGATTTGGTCATGAGATCGGCGACCAGTTTCTAATCCAGATTGGGCAGCGCCTGCTCCGTGAATGCGGTGACAATGATATTCTTGGTCGACTGGGCGGTGATGAATTTTTAGTCGTTAGCTTGTCACCGGAAGATGACAAGGAGCAGCGCGATCGCCTGCAGCAGGTGAAAAATCAGTTGCAACAGCAAATTTGCGGCGACTATCACCTGGGCGACATTCATTTGTTTTATCCTGGTGCCAGTCTGGGCGTGGTGGAAATCGATCCGCTGGAGACGGATATAAACTGTGCGCTTCATCTCGCAGACAGTGCAATGTACAAGGATAAAAAGCGTCAGGATAAAACCACTTTTGTCGTACATTAACCCCTGCTATGCTGACCCGTCTTTAAATAACCCTGGCAGATAATCGTATGCGACTCGGTATTATTTTCCCCGTCATCATTTTCATTTCCGCTGTCGTTTTCTTATCCTGGTTTTTTATTGGCGGCTACGCTGCGCCGGGAGCATAACGATGAAAAAAACAACGCTCATTATGATTGGCGTGGCTATCATCGTCGTTCTGGGAACAGAACTGGGCTGGTGGTAATCTGAAAAAGGCCACTTATCAGTGGCCTTTTTTGTCAGTATGTTTGCTTAGCTTTTGATTTTTCTGTAGATAAGCAGCACCACAATTGCGCCGATAACGGCTACGACGAAACTGCCGAAGTTGAAACCATCGACTTTACCAAAACCAAAGAAGGTACTGATCCACCCCCCTACTACCGCACCAACAACCCCTAAGATAATGGTCATAAAGAATCCGCCGCCATCTTTACCCGGCATAATCCATTTTGCCAAAATCCCAGCGATAAGACCGAAAATCACCCATGAAATGATGCCCATAATATCCCTCACTTATGTTTTTAAGTTAACGATTCGCTCGTTGTATAAAAGCATAGCATAGCGCTGAAAAATTAAAATTTGTGATCAGTATCACCTGATGTTTTCATCTTTTTCTGATCTTTCATAAGGTTAAACCATTCAATGGCGGAACTTGCCCTGACGTAGCTCGTCATTAATGTCGAATCGTCAGTCATTCAGGTTTGTCTCATTCCCCCTCAGCACCTGCAATTGCTGGGTTTTCACTTCTGGCACACTTTATGCTTTAACAGTCCGTCACTATGACAAATCGTAGTCCGCGATGCGTATCGCGTGGCTCCGTTTACAATTCGCGCTATTTCAGCATTTAACAGGTCTGTTATTGATGAAAAAAATCACCAGTGTATGCCCATACTGTGGGGCCGGGTGCAAGCTCAAGCTTGTTGTGGAAAATAACAAAATCATCCGCGCCGAGGCCGCAGAGGGGGTAACGAACCAAAATCAGTTATGCCTGAAAGGCTACTATGGTTGGGACTTTCTTAACGACACTCGCCTTCTGACTCCCCGTCTGACTCGCCCGATGATCCGGTATGAAAAAGGTGGAAAATTCACTCCCGTTAGCTGGGATGAAGCTATTCGTTACACCGCAAAACGCTTATCTGAAATCAAAAATACCTATGGTCCCCGTGCCATCATGACTACCGGGTCTTCACGTGGAACAGGGAATGAGACCAACTACGTGATGCAAAAGTTCGCGCGTGGCGTTCTCCATACCAACAATGTCGATTGCTGTGCCCGTGTATGCCACGGCCCTTCCGTTGCCGGGTTACAGGAAACGTTAGGCAATGGTGCCATGAGCAATTCCATCAGCGACATTGAAAACTCAAAATGTCTGCTGATCTTTGGTTATAACTGTGCCGACTCGCACCCCATAGTGGCCCGCCGGGTAATTAAAGCTCGCCAAAACGGCGCAAAAATCATTGTCTGCGACCCACGTCGTATTGAAACTGCTCGTATCGCAGACCAACATTTGCAATTGAAAAACGGTTGCAATATGGCCCTGGTCAACGCCTTTGGCCATGTTCTCATCGATGAGCAACTCTACGATCGCGAGTATGTACAAAAGCATGCGGAAGGACTGGAAACATACTGGGAAACCGTGAAGGACTATGCGCCTGAAGCCGTTGAACATTTGACGGGCGTTCCCGCACAGCAGGTTCGTCAGGCGATGCGTACTTTTGCCGCTGCGCCATCGGCAACCGTGATGTGGGGAATGGGTGTCACCCAGTTTGGTCAGGCCGTTGACGTGGTTCGAGGCTTGTCGAGTCTGGCGTTGCTGACCGGTAATGTGGGACGCCCTAACGTCGGCGTTGGTCCGGTGCGTGGGCAAAATAACGTCCAGGGCGCGTGCGATATGGGAGTGCTACCTAACCAGTTCCCAGGGTATCAGGACGTGACCGACTTCACCGTCAGGGAGAAATTCGCCAACGCCTGGGGGATTGATGTTAATCAGATGGATGACAAGGTTGGGACCCGCATCACCGAAGTTCCGCATCTGGCTATCGAAGGCAAAATTAAAGCCTACTACATCATGGGGGAAGATCCGTTGCAAACCGAGGCTGATTTGGGTCTGGTTCGCGAAGGCTTTAACGCGCTCGATTTTGTCGTCGTGCAAGATATCTTCATGACCAAAACAGCGGAAATGGCTGACGTCCTCCTGCCAGCCACCTCCTGGGGCGAACACGGTGGCGTCTTTACCTGCGCCGATCGCGGCTTCCAGCGTTTTGAAAAAGCGATTGAACCCTCAGGTGACGTAAAGCGTGACTGGGAGATCATCAGCCTGCTGGCCAGCGAAATGGGCTATCCCATGCAGTATCAAAGTAACCAGCAAATCTGGGATGAGATGCGCGAACTATGCCCTCTGTTCTACGGCGTAACCTATGAGAAAATGGGTGAGATGGGCCATGTGCAGTGGCCATGCCCGGAACTCGATCACCCCGGTACCCCTTACCTCTATGCGAACAGCCAATTTGATACCGCCAATGGCAAAGGCAAACTGTTTGCCGCACAGTGGCGAGCGCCCGCAGAAGTTCCTGATGAAAAATATCCACTGGTACTGTGTACGGTGCGTGAAGTTGGGCACTACTCCTGTCGCTCAATGACCGGCAACTGTGCAGCGCTGCAAGCCCTGGCAGATGAACCAGGGTATGTGCAAATCAATACTCATGATGCAGAAAAATTAGGTATTCGTCATCGTGACCTGGTATGGGTCAGTTCGCGTCGAGGTAAGGTCATCAGCCGCGCGGATGTCTCCGATCGCATTAACGTCGGAACGGTGTATATGACCTATCAATGGTGGATTGGCGCATGTAACGAGTTAACCCAGGATAACCTCGATCCTATTTCAAAAACGCCGGAAACCAAGTATTGCGCCGTAAATATTGAGCACATTAGCGATCAGGGATGGGCAGAAAAGTATGCCGCACAAACGTATAGCGACATGAAATCACGCTTGTGTGAGGCCATTGGGTAAGTCACCACCAGGCCGCCTGAGTCTGGATCCCCAGACTCAGGCATTTTCTCGTTACTTCGCCAGTTGTGGTTCACTAAAACGAATGGTAGCTGATTCCACCTGCTTATCCCGCTGCATAAAACCGAGGTTCATCAGGAACAATCCTGCCATAAACGGGAGTTCATACAGCTCTTCAATGAGATCGCCGTACTGCGCATTGTGCAAAAAGATAGGGGCCAGCAGACGATGATGCTCTACCGTATCGGATATCAAAAATGCACAGATGGTGATCGCTAATAGCCACAGCGGTAGCGGTTCATTGCGTAAGCGACAGGCAATATCCTGGCGTAAGTGTTTTGATATCAGGACAGGCAGAATAATCATCGCAATCAATACCACTGAGATAGCTCTGAACAGAAGTTTAGGTTGATCAGGGAAATAATCACGGCCCCAACTGGTACTGCGACCCAGCAACACCAACCACCACACAGCCGCCCAAAGCCAAAATTGCTTCTCGCCTTCGGGACGTGATAAGGGCCGGATGTAGCTGAGAGTAAAAAGCGCACCAAACAGCAGCCATAACGCCTGGCCATTCTCAATCCATCTGACGACAGTACCGTTGAGCAAAGGTAGATTCCAGTTCGCAGTGAACGGGATCGTTACGATGACCAGCCCAAGAATGAAAGTAGGTAATGTTAGTCGGGTATTCAGTTTCATAAGCGAGGTTCTGTATTGTGACTGTTTCACGATCATAACCCCTGTGAATGATCCAACATTAGCAATCAATGCGGATTTCTTAAGGTATTCTTAATAAATCTTTTTACGAATATTTCCCGGATAGCACGGATAAAAAAACCGCGCTGCGCCGTCAAAACGCAGTGCGGTTTATAAATCAAAAACGATGATATTCAATCAGAAGCAGAGGCTAACATCTACCAACCGCAGACATCGTGCTCATTCTCGGTATCGTATGAACGTACCGTATTGACCAGGTCCTTAACCACTTCAGCGGCCACATCCGGAATCAACAGCGTCATCGGCGCTTCAGTTTCATAATCGACTGACACACCATTGCTGTTATTGGTCACTGTTACGGTATAGGTTGCTTTGCCCATGATTTACTCCTTGCCGGTACGCACGACTTTTCGTTGATTTGCAGTCTCCATCAGAATTTCCGGGGCAACAAAAAAGTCGATATTAAAGTAAGTATCGTCGGTCATCACTTCAATGTTATGCCATTTTTCCGGCGGAAAAACGCCAAACTGACCGGCTTCAATCACCATCACCTGTACTGGCTCCGGGCTGTGTTCATCTGCGTATCCGAGATATTTGACCGCCCCCTGCATAACCGAAAGTCGAGGATAAACCCCGGCACGGGTTCCTTTATCAAGGTGGCGTTCGAAAATTCCGGCAGGTGCCGTTTCTTTGTTCCAGAATGGAGTAGAGCGTGTATGGATATGGTTCTGTGGAATTTGAAGCATTTTTCTTCCCTTTTCCAGTCGACAACCAGCGAGTTCTTTCTGAACCGCTGCTGTACACAGGGTACGCCTCTAAATATACATTTAAAATACCATTTATTGGTTATAACAATACAAGTGTAAATGAATTGCAGTACGTAATATTGAAGGCCCGCCGTAATCAACGGGCCAATGGCATCACGACTGAAGCGTGGCCAGACGAGCAGCAAAACCAACGAAAATCAGACCGATAAGAGAATTGCCCACTTTGGCCAGTTTCTTTTTCGTACGGATATACTGCGTCACGAACGCGCCAGAGAAAATAAGAAAGCTCAGATAGAAAAAGCTCACTATCTCAAGCGTAATAGCCAGAATAAAGAATGACAGCCCTGAGTGCGGCGCATTGACATCAATAAACTGCACGAAGAACGAGACATAAAAAAGAATAGCTTTGGGATTGGTCAGGCTCAGAATTAATGCTCGTTTAAAAATAGCACCAAACGGGACTTCCTCAGGCGTCGCATCGCCAGCCCTCGATTTGAGTGTTGCATACAGGATTTTCGCGCCAAGATACAGCAGATAAAACGCGCCGAGATAGCGAACAATGTTGAACAAAACAGGCGTTGTTTTAATCAATGCGGCAACACCGGCATAAGCCAAAAACATCAGTACGGCATCACCGATAAACACACCGCTGGCGGCGAGATATCCGCCCTTTACTCCCCGTCCGACGCTATTTTTCAGCACAAATATTGTATTTGGCCCCGGTACCAGCACGATAAAAATAGCCCCTACCAGGTACGTCCAGTAATTCAGAACTCCATACTCTGCGAACACATTAACCTCTTCCTGAAAAAACACATGCACTTGCTGCGAGACAATATGCTAACGAATGCATCGGGTGATGGAAAGAGAAGGTTATTAATTAAAAAACCCGCCACTGGCGGCGGGTGTGTACAGATAAGTTTAGTCCGGCTTAATGGTGCAGCATCTCATCCACGACCTCTTCGCCCTTTAACTGATAAGGATAGTAGGTAGGCCAATTTTCCATCTCTTCCAGCAAGGCGGCTTGTGAGGTATTTCCCATAAAAATATGGAAATGGCTGGACTTACGCGGCGCGATAATATGATCGCTGAATTGTACGTATTTTGGTGCTTTGCTGTCAGCGTCTTTACACTCAAACAGATAACGTACACCTTTCTTGCCTGATTTATAGTGCAGTATTTTATACCCGGCGTAGTCGTATTTACACGATACAACCTGACTACCGGTGTGAAATTCCATCACGTCATTTTCGATGCCAATGGTGTCTACGTTAGTTGCATAACCTTTACGGTAGTACTCTTTAATTTGTTCTGCCGTTTTGCTTTTGTCTTTCTCCGCTTTCTTTTTGAATACCGGATCAAGCTCACCGCTGCCCAGATACGGATAGACTGATTGCCACATGCCATCCCAGTCGGTCAGTGCCCTGTTTTGTACCTGGTTGTCATCAAACACCCCTTCCGATGCCTTTTGTTCCGCTTCACTCATCGGCGCACCATGGGAATGATGACCGTGCGCCATAACCGAACCACTGACTAAAAGCATCCCCAGAGCGATTGTCAGTTTTTTAATACGAATAGCCAAAATTTCACCCTCAAATCATTTGCGAGTGAAATGTTATAATATAACATATCAATTTAATCAATAGACCAACTGAAAGCCCTTGCCTTACTCTTCAATAAGTTTCCTGGAGCAGACCTGATCAAGCAACGCCTGCTGATGGCTGATAATCAGCATAGCCAATGGCCGACGCTGACATTCTTCAAGCAGCAGCGCCCAGATATCTCTTTGAATGGAAGGGTCGAGCTGGGCGGTAATTTCATCGGCAATAAGAAAACGCGTCCGCGGATCCAGTGCGCGAAGTATGGCGATGCGCGCCAGTTCACCGCCAGAAAGCTGTCCTGGACGGCGAGTTAACCACTCAGGGTTAATATGAAGACGGGTAAGCATTTCCGCATCAGGTAGCCAGGCATCATGAACCGCATCGCCAGTACTGCGTCGGGGATTAAAGGTTAATTCCGGATGTTGCGGCACCAGCTGCACCGGGCAATATTGGTGCATCGGCAGCGGTTGGTCATCGATCAGGATCTCGCCTGAAGTCGGTTTTTGCCAACCCGCCAGCACGCGCCCCAGCGTCGTTTTGCCTGTTCCGCTAGGGGCACAAACTCCTATGCGTTCTCCAGGGCGCAGAGAGAAGGTCAGATTTTGCCACAAAACCCGTTCTCCCTGGCGAATGGTCACATCACGACAGCACAGCATCCCGCTCTCCAAAAAGTTGACTTATTTCAGGTAGCGCCCGCCATTGACGTTGCAGATGCTCGCTGATCTCTCCGCGTAACAACTGCTCTCTGCTGACGTTATCCGACACCCTTCCTTGATGCAGCGCGACAATGCGGTCCGCATGGCGGGCTGCCAGTGTGAGATCGTGCGTTACCCATAACACGCCAGCCCCTTTCTCACAAAGCTCGCGCAGTTGTTCAAG
Source organism: Citrobacter meridianamericanus (assembly GCF_041320245.1). Lineage (NCBI taxonomy): Bacteria > Pseudomonadati > Pseudomonadota > Gammaproteobacteria > Enterobacterales > Enterobacteriaceae > Citrobacter > Citrobacter meridianamericanus. The sequence goes on from NZ_CP101036.1 coordinate 3,129,690, forward strand.
CAGTTGATTAGCCAACGGTGCATCAAGCCAGGCGGTAATTTCGTCCGCCAGAATATAACGAGCCTGACTCAGTGACGCGTGACAGGCCAGAACACGTTTCGCCATACCACCAGAAAGCTGCCGCGGGAAGGCATCCAATACACGGCTTTCCAGTTGGCTACGTTTGAGCAATTGGTCAATCTTCCCGGCATTCCACTCCTTGCCGGAGAGATGACTTGCCCTACGCAGATGCTTTTCAATCGAGAGTAGCGGATTAAGCGCCTGAACGCCTTGCGGGACATAGCTGAAAGTATTGCCACGACATTTGCGAATATCCTCGCTGTCCAGCGTTTTACCCTCCAACGTGATAGCGCCGTGGAAGCGCAAATTGTCCGGTAAGAGATCGAGAAGGCATTGCAGCAGCAGGCTCTTACCCTCCCCGCTTCCTCCAACTAACGCCACCATCTGGCCGGGAGCCACGTCGAAAGAGATATCCTGCAACAGCGAAGACCAGTTTCGCGCGCCGTACCAGCGATAACGCGCCACCTCCAGCGAGACCTGCCTTAAACTTAACATGCGTCACCTCGTAACCATAAACGATGCACCGCCCTTGCGAGCTGATCGAATAACATCACCAGACTGAACAGCATCAGCCCCGGAAACAGCACTAACCACCAGTCGCCATGACTGATAAATCTCAGCGCATCCGCCAGCAGCAGTCCCAGTGACGGTTCATGAGGCGCCAGTCCAAAACCGAGGAAGCTTAACGCCGCGCTATGCAACACCGCGTGGGGAAACATCAGCAGTGTTCCCGTTAGCCATTGGGGTAACAAAGCGGGTAGATAGTGATGTCGCCAGCAGTAAAAATGTCCGTGTCCCAGACGCCAGGTCAACGTCAGATAGTCACTGTGCGCCACGCGCTGCGCTTCGGCACGCAGGATCAGAGCCAGACGCGGCCAGTGGGTCAGCGCAACTGCCATAATCACGCCGTTTTTCCCACCACCTAGCGTAAAACAGATCAAAATGAGCAACAGCAGATGCGGCATCGACAGCATGGCATCGGTAATCAGGCGCATAAACACATCCAGACGCGGATGCATACGCGAAACAGCCGCCATCATTAATGCAATGAAACCGCTGCACAGGGCCGCGCCAATACCAATTTGCAGACTGGTTAACGCGCCCTGAAAGCAACGGATCCAAAGATCGCGACCGAGATTATCGGTGCCAAACCAGTACAACGCATCAGGCGGTAAATGCCGGGCAAGCAGATTAACGCTCAATGGGTTATCCAGCGTCGTCGCGCCATACACCGCAATGCCCAGCAGGCAGCTAAAAGAGAACAAAAGACGAATCAGCGTCGGCGTCGGGTTATAGAGCATCAGGTCGCTCCAGAGCACGGTTCAACGCATGAACAAGCCAGGTAGACACCGAGTTGCCAATGAAAACCAATACGGTACTGAACAACACAATTCCCATCAGTAACGGCAGATCGCCACGTAATCCGGCATCAATAGTGGCCTGCCCCAGTCCTGGATAAGCAAACACTTTTTCTGCCAGTAGTGCGCCGCCCAGCAGTTCACCCAGTGAGGCAAACTGCAGGCACAGCGCTGGCGTGATGGCGTGGCGCAAAACCTGATGGCGCAACAGCGACCAACCTTTGTCTCCCTGAGAACGCGCAAAACGAACAAATTCGCTTTTCATCACGCTGGCGATACTTTCCCGCGTATGGAGCGTAATTTGTCCCAGGCCCAACAAACTGAGCGCGCAAACGGGAAGCACCAGGTGGCGTAGACGTTCACTCAATGTTGCCATATCACCGCTATTGCCAGGCTCCCATGCACAGCAGACCGGAAAGACCGGCCAGCGCACGGCAAATAACGCCAGCAACAGCATGCCAATCCAGAAGGTCGGCAACGAAGAAAGCAGATAGCTCAGGCGACAGATTGCTTTATCCGGCCAGCGATTCAGATAGCGTCCCGCAACAAATCCCAGCATCGTTCCAAGTATTCCTGACAGCAGCCACGCGCCGCTTAGCAGTGCAAACGAGGTCGCAAAGCGCTCCTTGATCACGCTGGCAACCGGCGCGTTAAACAACATTGAGTAGCCGAGATCGCCCTGTAATACCCGGACAAACCAGTGCCCAAAACGCTCCCATAGCGGTTGGTCCAATCCCCAGCGAGCCGCAATACGCGCGTATTGTTCCGGCGGCACGTGCAGGAGATCGTTACCGATATAAGCCCGAATCGGATCAACAGGAGAAAAGCTGAGCAGCATAAAAGTGCCAGCCGCAACCAGCACTAATAACACCATCAGCCGTAGAAAATGGCCTACAACAGACTTCATCAACGGCAGGTCCAGGTCCATTCATCCAGATTATTGAGCAGTGACCAGCTACCGTGAATTTCCGGTGCGCCTTTGCCAAGATCAATGCACGGATTTGCCAGGTAAGTGTGCTGAATATTCAGCAGCCATGCCCAGGCCGCATCCCCTTGTACACCTGCTCCTTGCTTGCCATCCCATTCCACTTGTTGCCAGAACGGCAACGCTTTTTGCCAGTCTGGAGCGTCAATTGCCTGTTTAAGATGCTGCTCAACGGCGGGATTGCTGTAATACCCTGGATTGTAGTATTCCACGCCCGCAGCCTGATTACTGTAGTGATGGAAAAGCTCCATCGGATCCAGGCTTCCCCAGCCAAACAGCGTCGGGTTGGCATGCATATGCCGCTCAACGGTTTCCCAGCTTCCGGATTGCAGAGAAATCTGAATACCCACTGGCTCCAGCATCGCACGTACGGCTTCGGCTAAATCCCGACGCGTGCTGTCACCGCTGGCGTACCACAACGTCAAGCGAGCTTCTTTACCGTCTTTCACTCGTACACCGTCTTTACCCACCTTCCAGCCGGCTTCTTCCAGAATCGTTCGCGCTTTTTCGCTATCGCCATCTTTGAACGCAACTGATTGTCCCTGCCATGGCAGACCCTGAACCGCGCTATACGCCGGAATCGCATGACCTTCCATAACCTGATCGGCAAGCTGCTTGCGGTCGATGGCGTAGTTGATGGCACGTCTGATGGCAACATCGGCCGTGATATCGTTACCGACCGGATAACCGTTAGCATCTTTTTTACCCGCAGGAACCATCGGGAACACAATGCCGCGATTTTCCACGCTGTCGCGAACCCAAAGCTTCAAATTCTGCTGCTGAGGGGCAACCGCCATCGAAGGTGCAATGCGCACGAGTCCCAGTTGACCACTGCGCGCTGCGGCATAAGCGTTATCTTCATCAAGGAAAACAAACACCAGCTTACTGAAATCATTTTTCTTGCCGGCATACCAAGGGTTAGCCTCCACGATCAATTGCTGACCCGGCTGAAAGCTCACCAGTCGATAGGGACCCGCACCAATCGGATTTTTCGCAAATGTTTTTTCGTCATACCGTTTTTCCGGAACAATGCCTAATGAACCGAGCACATTCACAAAAGTACTTTGCGGGCTACGCAACGTAATTTCTACCGTACGGTTATCTTTCAGGCTGGCATGGGCGAAGTTACCCATATCGATTTTGCCGCCGCTTTTTGCGGCTTTGTTATAAGTGAAGACCACATCTTCAGCAGTTAACGGGGAACCATCAGAGAATTTAAGGTCGGGTTTTAACGTCAACGTCCAGGTTTTGCCATCAGCGCTGGTTTCTACTTTTTCCGTCAGCAGGTTTCCCCAACTCATATCAGCATTTTGTTTTAATAATGGTGCATGCAAAAGCAAATAGCTGCCATGACTCCATCCCAGCATCGGGTCAAACCCCTCCGTTGGCTCTGGTCCAATTGCCAGCTTTAACGTCTGTCCTTCGCTGGCATTTTGTGCAGCAAAGAGTGGTGAGGTTAATGCGAGAGTCAATGCGCACGTCAGCAGTGCCAGCTTGCCTTTGATCATTATTTTTTCCAGATTTGCGTTATTTTTATACCGCCGAACGACTGATAGCCGTTTAACGGCCTCCTGGGGATAGGATTATGGCGGACAGAAATGACGAAAAAAATGATGCGGCGCAGAAAAGTATGACGATTTTCTAAAATTATCATACTTTTTTCTGATACTCCGTTATGAGTACGACCTGAATCTCAGAAAATTGAGTAAACCTTAGCCATGTATTCAATGCCATATTAATCACAGACTAATAGTTATCAATAAGGATTATTGGCCACCCCGATTTTCCTTTATCTAAAACTCATGACATTTTATGTATATTTATTCAAGAAAATCACCAGAAGTGACAAGTTATGTAAATTTGTAATGATAATTATTTGTATTATCATTTCGATCGCTTATCTTACTGCCTTTGATTTTTAACAAAGGAAGTTTGACTATGCGTTTAAAACCTGTTGCCTCTGTCGTTCTGTCCTGTTTAGGGTTTTCCAGCCCCTTTGTTTTCGCCGAAGATGTCATGGTGGTAACCGCTTCCGGTTACGAAAAGAAAATCACCAATGCCGCCGCCAGCGTCTCTGTAATTTCACAGCAAGAATTACAAACCAATAAATATAATGATTTAGGTGAAGCCCTGCGTTCTGTTGAAGGGGTCGATGTTGAAAGTAGCACCGGTAAAACCGGTGGTCTGGAGATCAGCATTCGTGGCATGCCCGCCAGCTATACCCTGCTTCTGATTGACGGTATTCGTCAGAATGGCAGTAGCGACGTGACGCCAAACGGCTTCTCTGCCATGAATACCAGTTTTATGCCTCCACTGGCGGCGATCGACCATATTGAGGTAATTCGCGGCCCGATGTCGACACTTTATGGCTCTGACGCAATCGGTGGCGTAGTCAATATCATCACCAAAAAAAGCACCGACAAATGGAGCACTTCCATCAATACCGGCGTTAATCTGCAGGAGAGTAATAAGTGGGGTAACAGCACGGTCGCCAACTTCTGGTCAAGCGGCCCATTAATCGCAGGCGTACTGGATATGCAGGTGCGAGGAAGCACCACCCAACGTCAGGGTTCCAGTATCACTTCGTTGAGCGATACCTCTTCCACCCGCATACCTTATCCAACCGAGTCGGAAAACTACAATATCGGCACGCGACTCGACTGGAAAGCCAATGAAAGCAATACGCTGTGGCTGGATCTCGACGCCGCCAGACAGCGTTATGACAACGATGATGGTCAGTTGGGTAACCTGACGGGAGGTTATGATAAAACGCTGCGCTATGAGCGTAACAAAGTGACCCTCGGTCACGATACCGCCTTAACATTTGGTACCTGGAAATCCTCCCTTGGCTGGAACGAAACCGAGAACAAGGGCCGACAACTGGTCTCCTCCGCACTCACGCCAGAAAACGCTGGCCGGGCCGGTGATGCGCGTGAGCTTAAAAACACCAACGTCATTCTGGACTCCGTACTGCTGACGCCACTAGGTGATTCGCATCTGTTAACCCTCGGCGGAGAATACTGGGATGCGCGGATGAAAGATGGTGTGGTGCTGACTAATACCGGCGAGACGTTCCATCAAAAAACATGGGCAGCCTATGCCGAAGATGAATGGCATATTCTCGACTCGCTGGCCTTAACCGCAGGGACACGCTATGAACATAACGATATCTTCGGTGGTCATCTCAGCCCGCGTGCGTATATGGTCTGGGACGTATCTGAGGAATGGACGCTCAAAGGCGGCGTAACGACCGGTTATAAAGCGCCATCACTGAGCCAGTTACATAACGGGATCAGCGGCGTAACCGCACAAGGAACGGTGAATACGGTCGGTAACCCGGACCTCAAACCGGAGGAAAGTATCAGCTACGAAACCGGGCTGTATTATGAGAACGACGCCGGGCTGAACGCCAACATAACCGGTTTCTATACCGAATATAAAAATAAAATTGTCTCGTATTCTATCGATGACAATACCAATAGCTATACCAATAGCGGTAAGGCGAGAACCGATGGCATTGAATTTGCCAGCACCTTCCCTCTTTGGTCGGATGTACTGACCCTATCCCTCAATTACACCTACACCCAGAGTAAGCAAAAAGACGGTGACAATAAAGGCGCGCCGTTAAGCTACACGCCAAAGCATATGGCTAACGCCCGTCTGAACTGGCAGGCAACGGAAGATATGAACGCCTGGCTGAGCGCACGGTATCGCGGTAAAGCCCCACGCTTCACGGAAAATTACGACAATCTCAGCGCAGTACAAAAAGCCGTCTATGACGATAAAGGTGCTAATTTAAAAGCCTGGACCGTCCTGGACATGGGAATGTCTTACAAACTGACCAAAGATCTGACGCTGAATACGGCAATCAATAACGTGCTGGATAAAGACTTTAGCGAGGTTAAACTTTACCAGGTGGGCCGTAGTAGCACCTACGCGGGGGATTACTATCAGACGGCGCAATCAACCACCGGATACGTAAACCCAGGTCGCAACTATTGGGTATCCTTAAACTATCAGTTCTAATGTTATTTCCTCTTCCTGACGGGCTGTCAATGATAGCCCGTCAGGGATTATGTTACATAATAATCACTGTCGAACAACGATGTTACAACAGCCTATTCTTTATAAGAGTATCATTAAAATAACGCCTGCTTTTTGTAACTAAAAGTAACGAGTCCGACTGAAATATTCTCACGAAGTAAGAAATCCGGAATCAAATTCATTCGCTCTATGAATATTAAGATTTTAAAAACCGAAAAATAAAACCCAATATCATCATATCTTCCTGATCTACATGCCCTCACCCTCAAAAAAAACATTTACCATTACAATAATAAATATACATTCATAAAATCAATCATCTAGATTAAAAAAACAAAACGTAACATCTCTTTTATTTTATCCAGATACGCAATGTTATTATTTCGAAAATAACATCAACGGTAACCATCATGCTCATCACGCACGAAGTACTTTATAGAATAATCGGTGAAAGGATTTCCGATGATTGTATTATTTACTTGTCTGGACCGTCATCATTAGATACGCCCCTTGATATAATGCGTAGTAAAAACTGCATTTGCGTAAATGGTAGCGCAGGTTATTTGGTTAACAACAATATACCTGTATTTATCTATGTTGTTTGTGACGGTTCATTTTATGAAAATAATAAAGAATTATTTTATAAATATTGTACCTATGCCCAACATACTTTTATTAGTGAGGATGTTGTTAAAAGAGCTGACATGACCGAGAAAGAGAACTTACTCAGCACATGCTTTCTTTTAAAGGACATTTGCAAATCCAGAGGAGGCATTGGCCGAAAAATTCGTTATAAAATAAAATCCTTTGCTAATAAAAACCTTAAAATTAAGTGTTCAGCCTTCAGAAAAGTGAAAACGATCGCATTTTCAACTGATGTCACCTATGGCCATTTTGGTAGTGCAACGGTCGCATTTAGCGCATTACAAATAGCCATTAGCTTAAAGTTTGAAAGAATAATATTTTCTGGTTTAGATTTAAATGGGAGCTGTAAACGATTTTATAACGAAATAAATACGCAACCTACAACACTTCCAGCTGACTTTGAATTCATATTAAAGTCATTTTCTTTTGTAAGCAGCAATTATGACGGTAAAATCTTCAATCTTTCGTCCCAAACTGCTATTCCGTACGATGTAATTCCATTTATAAGTACGGAAGAAGCAGCTTGTTTCAGCATCCACTCGTGACTCAGTAATCACATTAAAATAGCTAAACAATTAATACAAAAACACCCCTTCCTGCACCATTAGATACAATACCAAAGCAATAACTCCAGCGATACCGCCTAAAAACAGGACCGCTGCAATCGCAAGTTGGTTGCGGTTTGTGTATTTCACATTGCTTTGCACATCCAACTTTTCTTTATTTCCTGAGACCGCCTCGTGACGTGAATCACACTCCATAGCGAATGTTATATCTGCCATACCGTTATCCAATTACTGTACAGGAAAACACAAATAACCATCACACTGCTAAGGATATAGGCTTTAAAGAACAGGAACTGAGATTTATCTCACGATAATCGCTGGATTGTTCACAGCTCAACCAGACATCTGACGCTTTTTGGGGGATGAATCTCATCCATTTCTCACCAAAAAACTTGACTTTTGATTTTGTTAACAGAACGCAGCGCTATCAAAACCTGAACTGTAGGTCCAGGAGGCCCATGAGGCCCAGGTAACACGTCAATACATTACACCTGGTATCAGGTTGAAAATAACTAAATCCTAATCTCCTATTGATAATAAGGATTTGTTAAGCTTTCTGCGATACGGTAGCAGCGACATATCGTTTGAGGAAAAAATAATGTCCAGGTTCTCAAAGCTTCAGATCCACTTACACTGGCTAACATTGATGTTAATAGCAATAACCTATGCAGCTATGGAGCTCCGTGGCTGGTTTCCCAAAGGCGGTAATGCTTACCTGTTGATGAAAGAGACCCATTACAATGCCGGCGTATTTGTTTGGTTTTTAATGATAGTGCGTTTAATTATTAAGCATAAATACAGTGACCCGGCCATCATACCTCCCCCACCAGCATGGCAACTGGCGTCTGCCAAATTGATGCATATCCTGCTCTATGTTTCTTTTCTGGCACTACCATTGTTAGGGATCTTAACGATGGCTTTCGGTGGTAAGAGTTGGACTTTTTTGGGATTAAATATTCCTCCTTTCGTTGACAGTAACGGAGAGATAAAGTCAGTTGTTAAGGACATTCACGAAACACTTGCCAATATCGGCTACTTCCTGATTGCAGCCCATGCTGGGGCAGCATTATTCCATCACTATATACAGAAGGATAATACGCTTGTGAGAATGATGCCGGAGTCTAAGCACTTAAAATAACGGGAAATTACTTCATTCCGCATTGCAGACATGAAAGCATACAAGCTGTCATTATAACGGTTATTTATTAAATTTTGGCAAATAGTCAGACTGACAAACGCCAGTCTGACTGTATGTACCATTCGTTCAGCGTTCCCTGGCTTCCGGCAAATTCCCCCATTTTCCAGGCTTATCCCATTTCCAGCAAGGCGCCGTAATGCGATTCATCATTGGCATACACGCCGGTGCTGTAAGCATTGACTGAACCTTTGCAACGGTCATCCGTCCGGTTTTCGCTTAAGCGGCTTATGAAAACCCTGCACCTACAAAGAATCATGCTGTAGTGAGATAGAGGGGATATTCAGGCATGGATTGCCTAAGAGGCCCATTCAGTTCTTGCCGTTTCGAATCGTGCCTGGCGATTTCAACATCGTTATGTTGTGGCATCGATTACGCCTTCTATTGAAATCCGCATAAAAACGCAGTATAAATACTGTATATTCATCCAGCAAAGAGACAATGAGCAATGTTTGTGGAACTCGTTTATGACAAAAGGAATTTTGATGGACTGCCCCGTGCAAAAGATATCATTCTGGACGAATTAACAAAAAGAGTTCACCGAATCTTCCCCGATGCTGAGGTCCGGGTTAAACCGATGATGACCCTGCCAGCCATCAACACTGACGCGAGCAAACATGAGAAAGAACAGATAAGTCGTACTGTTCAGGAAATGTTTGAAGAGGCTGATATGTGGCTGGTTTCAGATTAAGTGCGTTCGATTCATCTTCCTTTACTCTATCCCGCTCGACTGTATTCTGCTGCTATGTGCAAATAGCTGTCACCACCGGGATTTCATGCAACAGTCAGTAATTCATCTGTGTTGAGGCCTGATTGAGTCGTATCAGGGTTAAATTGTAAAGTGACCTTAACTGGAGAATTACTGATGGAGTGGGTAAACGCGTTGATGAACCATTTCGCGCTTCATCCTTTCAGCCTGTGGAGCCTTCTTTTTGGAATAGCATTCGCAAAATCTACGTTCCTCATTTCTGCTGTATTGCCGCCAGCATCTGTTATGTTGGTTGCTGTAATTTCTGTCGGCAAGGCGACGCTTTCACCATGGGAAGCGGGAATTGCTGTAATGATTGGAGCATGGTGCGGGACAATTGTTAATTATCATCTTGGAATGATGATGGGACACCTGGCCTGGCTTGCACGCATAATGTCCCATCATGCCGATACAGTAGTACGGGTTCGACGCCGGTTGCAAAACAGTTCAGTACCGATACTTTTTACTTCACGCTTTATTGCCGTACTCCGTTATATTGTGCCACTAGTGGCTGGAATGTTGCGGCTTCATCCAGTGAAAGTATATGTAGTCAGTCTGATATCTGCGGCGAGCTGGTCAGCACTTTATGTTGGAGGCTTTACTCTCGTTTTGCCTTTTATTAGCTAAATCGCTCATAACGAGCCCACAACAAGCCTTGATGACTCCCTGCTAACGAGTGGATAATAAGACAGGGAAACAATTTCATTGCAGGCACGTTCAACACGCTACCGTTAATTGCAAACCTCGATGGTAAAGATCTTACAGTCGCAATGTTAAATCTTGCGGGTAAGGATCAAAGTAATTTTGCGTCAGCAGGTAGCCGTCCGGGTATTCCGCCAGATAATGTTTCAACAGCGTCATCGGGGCCAATATGGGCAGTAGCCCGGCGCGATAATTAAGGATAACCTCGCGTAACTCACCGCGTTGGCGCATCGTTAACTGATTACGGAAGTACCCTTGAATGTGCATCAGCACGTTAGTGTGGTTTTTACGCGAGGCCGGTTTCTTCAGGATTGCCATTAATTTGTCGCGGTAGACCGCAAAAAACGCGTCCAGATCGTCCCACTCATGCAGTGATGCGACAAATGGACCAATTTCCCGGTATCCGGCCTGATGGTGGGCCAACAATTGCAGTTTATAACGGCTATGAAATTCCAGTAGCGTCCGCCGCGTCAGACCATTTTGGCGCAGCGTATTGAGCTCATGTAACGCGAAAACACGTTCGACGAAATTTTCACGCAGAACCGGATCGTGCAGCCGTCCATCCTCCTCAACCGGCAGCCACGGATATTTCTCCATCAGCGCAGCAGTAAAGAGCCCTACCCCGTCTTTACGCCCACGATTCCCTTTTTCATCATATAAACGCACGCGTTCCATGCCACAGCTGGGGGATTTGGCACAGACAATAAAACCAGACAATGTTTCCAGCCCAGCCAGATACATCTCGCAAAAGTCGTCCATTTTGTCGGTTACGTCTTCGTGAGGGGCATGGCTAAAACGCATACGGATATCCCCGGTCGTCGTCTGTACCAGCCGCAGCGCCGGTCGGGGGACAGGCAAGCCCATCGCCATCTCCGGGCAAATTGGCCGGAAAGTCACCCAGTGGGCCAGCCTCTCCATCACAAATTCTGCCCGCTTATGCCCGCCGTCAAAGCGAACGGCAGCACCCGTTAAACAGCCGCTGATCCCAACGATGGGTTGCATTTTCATGGCGTCTTCCTCGCTATTGCGTTTTACGGGAGAAGAAGAGCGTCACCGTGCCGACGGTGAGACCAAATTTCTTCATCTCCGTTTTATTAAACAAATGGTTAGCATCCTGCATGTACATCCAGTCATCAAAATTCAGCAACCAGGTTCTGCCGCTGGCTTTCACATTCATACTGTAATGCCAGTTGAACGCGTTGCCCGCTGCTTGCCCCTTCGCCACGCCTTCAATATCGCCAGCGGTACCTTCGTAACGATCGGCGCTGACTTTACGGATATGCCATACACGCTGCTGCTTCTCTCCATCGTCGTACACAAAGCGTTCATTGAGGGTCAATGTGTCCCCCACCACATCGCCGTTAATATCGACATGGAAACGACGAAGCTGTTTACCGCTGCGATCCTGAACCATCCCCCATGCTTGCGTTTCTCCCTGAAAATACTGAAAGATATCCAGCGTCGGCTGCTGCTGGCGATACTCGGTAATTTCGGCGCTACAACCAGAAAGTTGCATCATCAGCGGTAAGCTTAGGGCTAATAAACGTTTCATTTATTACCTCCGGTGAGCTGCTGCCGCAGCTCAGGATATTGCGTACGGGAACCCAGCCAGACAGCGAGAAAGTTTTCGCTGAACGCCGCCGACTGTGGTGGGCCAAGCGGGATGAAATGCCTTTGTGCCACTGACAAGCGATACCAAAATTGCCCCTGCTTATCCTGGAAGACAAAAACCAGTTGTGTACCCGGCGCAACGTCTGGCCATAACTCACCCAACATGCGAAGCCAGGACTCGCTCTGCGCTTCCCGTGCCAAAATACCCTGCGCTCGCCACTGATCACGGGTGGCATCCACCAGTTCTTGCCGTTCAATATTGCGCTGATAGGTGATAATCAGTGCCTGATCCTCTTTCAACCCACGATAGCGCCCATCCGGAGTGCGTAATTGTGAGTTATAGATCGTGAATGGCCCCCAGGTGAGCGTCGCATCACCGACTTTCCGCCAGCTTAACCAGTCTGTGGCACCTGCAAACGGCGCAATCGCCATTACTCCCAGCAGTATCAGTAAGGCAAGTTTCATTGGTGTCTCCCCATAAAAATATGAAAAAACAGCATCAACACCAGCCAGCCCGTCGCCATTAAACCGACCACAATAAATGTCGGCTCCAGAAAAGTAATGGCTCCCAAACGCTCTCCTATCAGATAAGCGATCGGTCCACCACCGGTGGCCATGATTACCAGCATCCATCCTGGCAAGGAGGTCGAACAGGTGAGGTGCGTCCACATGACGGCGAACATGAGCCAGAGCGCAAGCATCCATAACGGCAACAATGCTTCGCCGTGAAAATCAATCAACCCGGTCAGCGCCCACAACGCATCCAAACCACCGCCCGCAGCTGTCAGCATTAACGCGCACAGTCGTTGCGCCGCAGGCAACATGAAGCAGGCCAGAATAGCCAGACCAAGCCATAACACCAGACCGCGCTCACGAAATAACACCACCATGAACCAGTACAGATCGAACCCGACAGCCAGGAGAAAGACCTGTAAATGGCGCTTCATGGACGCTCCGCCGTCAGTTGCACCACACTGATTGTGCGGGCGTTAAATCCGGCTTCGCAGTAACCGAAGTAGTACAACCACATACGGCGAAAACGCTCATCAAAGCCCAGCTTTTCAATTTCATGCCAGCCGTGAACAAATCCTTGCCGCCAGTGCGCAAGAGTCCGGGCGTAGTCGGGCCCCATATCGAACAGGTTGCGAACCACAAAGTCAGTATGTTTTGTCATCAGGCCGCTCATCGCGGTGATGCTGGGTAAAAAACCTCCCGGAAAGATATAGCGCTGAATAAAATCGACACTTTTACTGTAATCGCGATAGCGCTGATCCTGAATGGTAATCGCCTGAAGCGCCATTTTGCCCCCAGGGCGCAGGCGTGTCTGACACGTACGGAAAAACGTCGGCAGATAGCGCTGCCCCACCGCTTCGATCATTTCAACTGATACCAGTTTGTCGAATTCCCCGGTCAGGTCGCGGTAGTCGCAGAGCAATACGGTGACTCTCTCCTGTAAACCAGCGCGGGCAATGCGCGCTTTCGCCCAGGCAAACTGCTCCTGCGACAGGGTCGTGGTGGTCACCCGGCATCCGTAATGACGCGCGGCGTATTCCGCCATCGCTCCCCAGCCGGTCCCAATTTCCAACAGATGATCATTCGCGGTCAGCGCCAGCTGATCGCAAAGTCGCGCCATTTTGGCCTGCTGAGCCTGCGCTAACGACTGCTCGGGGCAGGTGAACAAGGCGCTGGAATAGAGTAAATCCTCATCCAGAAAGTGCGCGTAAAAGGCATTGCCGAGATCGTAATGCGCGGCAATGTTTTCTTTTGCCTGTTGCCGATGGTTGCGGCGCGTCCAATGACGTAAACGCTCAACGGGTCGGCCAAGCAGGCGGAATCCACTTTCCAGTCGCCCCAGCAGGGTGCTGTTGAGCGCAAATATTTGCAATAACGGCGTGAGCTGCTGCGTTTCCCACTCTCCATCCATCCAGGACTCTGCCGCTGCAAGACTTCCCCCCGTCAACACCCGCCAATACACTGTGGGCGAAACAATATGTACGTCGGCGCGTAATTCAGCCGAAACATCACCAAAATGAAAGACCTGGGCCCCTTCCCGCACCGTGACTGAACCCTGACGAAGGCCGCTCAGCATACGAAAAAGGAACCAACGCGCAACACGCAGGTTGCGCGGAATATCGGGTTCAATCGCAAAGGTGGGATCGGTCATGATCGTTCACTCCTGCTCACGGGATGATTGTAGAGAGGGACTCGCTTGAGCCACAGTCGTAGCGCCTGCCAGTAAATCGCTGACACCGTTTTCAGCGTCATCATCGGCAGTCGTCGCAGCAACGTGCGTAAACTTGCCGGCGTCAACGGCTCGCGTTTGAGCATCAGGGTGGCATCAAAAATTTTCTCTGCCTGATGGTTTTCGATATGCATATGCAGCGTTTTACCCGGCGAGTTAAATCGCCAGTGATAGACCATATCCATCGGATTAAACGGCGATACATGGAACGCTTTTTCCAGTGGCCGCTTTTCCTGCGCATCTACGGCATAGTAATGACGCTCATTCCACGGCGTATTGCGGACCTCCGCCAGCACCCAGCGCAGGTTCTGCGCGCGGTCATAGCAGTAGTAAAAATTGACCGGATTAAAATGAAAACCGAAATAGCGCAACTGCGTCAGGAGCATCACGCGACCTTCAGGACGATCGCCCGTCAGGCTGGCAAGCTGATTCAGCACGTTCTCTTTTAACGGGGTTCCCAGCGGGTAATCCGCATCATGAAAAGCAGTTGCAGCGAAGCGATTACGTTTCACGCCCACGCCCGGAAGCTGAGCGAGCTCGTCCAGATCGAGCCAAGCCATAAACACCTGATAAGTAAACTGGTGCGTGGCCGGCTGAAGGCGTCGGTGGCGTAATACGCCGTGGTACAGGCAGCTGTTCATCTTAGCGCCTCTCTCCTGCGGCAATGCCGTGTACCACATCCAGCGCACTGCGTACGCCATCTTCGTGAAAACCGTTGTACCAGTAAGCACCGCAGAACCAGCTCCGATGCTGACCGTTGATCTCAGCGCGACGCGCCTGCGCCCGCCAGCTTTCAGGGTTAAACAACGGATGCTCGTAAACAAAGCGTCGCCAGACGAAGCGGTCGTCGATGGGGATGTCCGGATTGAGGGTCACGCAAAATAGCGGGCTTCCTTCAGGTAATCCCTGGAGAATATTCATGTTATAGGTGACGCAAGCGCTGGCCCTCTCTTGCTCACTCAGGCGGTAATTCCAGCTTGCCCACGCGCGTTCGCGTACCGGTAACCAGCGGCGATCGCTGTGCAACACAACCTCGTTACGTTGCCAGCCAATTGCGCCCAGCACGTCACGTTCTGCTGGGGTCGCATCCTCAAGTAAAGCCAGAGCCTGCGAGGAATGGCAGGCGAAGATCACCTGATCAAATGTCTGTATTGATCCTGCCAATTGTATTTTGACGCCGCTGTCGTAGCGAATAACCTGCTGAACAGGTGAATTGAGGTGCAATTTCAGACGATCGCCCAGCTTCGCCAGCATGACACGAATGTATTCGCGCGATCCGCCCGGCACCACATACCATTGCGGTCGATGCCAGATATCCAACAAGCCATGGTGCTCAAAGAACCGTAAGAACAGCGCCAGTGGAAAACGGCGCATCTCCTGAAGTGAAGATGACCATATGGCCGCGCCCATCGGCAAAATATAATGCCGCGCAAAGAACACGCTGAAGTGGTGTTGGTCGAGGAAGGTCTGAAGCGTCGCGTTCACATCGGTCTCATTAAATGCCTGTTTCGCCAGACGATTAAAACGGACAATCTCTTTCAGCATTCCCCAATATGCGGGGTTGACCAGATTTCGACGTTGGGCAAACAATGAAGTCAGCGTATGACCGCTATACTCCATACCGCTTTGCGGATTATGCACCGAGAAGCTCATCTGCGTTTTTTGCCCCTGAATGCCGAGTTCGCTCAGCAAGCCCATAAAACGCGGATAGGTTCGGTCGTTATAGACGATAAAGCCGCTATCAATCGCGAAACTCCCTTGCGGAGTCGCCACATCCACTGTCGCAGTATGGCCGCCAGGGGTCGACGCCGCTTCAAAAAGCGATACCTGATGGTGTCCGGCCAGACGCCAGGCGCAGGTTAGTCCGGCAATACCACTGCCAATGATAGCAATTTTCATGAACGTACCATCCTGCGCAGCAACATGCGCTGGAAACACTCAGGCAGCCCGGCCAACAGACGCAGCAGCACGCCAAAGCCTGTCGGGAAGGCAATATGATTTTTTCCTTTCACCAGGCCACGGCGAATCGCCTTCACCGCCTGCTCTACACTTACCTGACCGGGCATAGGAAAATCGTTTTTACGGGTAAGCGGGGTATCGACAAATCCTGGCGAAACGACAGTCACGGCGACACCTTTCGGTTCCCAGTCCAGACGCAAACTGTTAGCAAACCAGGTTAGCGCCGCTTTAGACGCGCCATAGGCTTCAGCCCGAGGAAACGGCATCCAGTGCGCCATCGAACTGACCAGCACCACGCGGCTACCGGAGGTTAACTGCGTCTGAAGCGCTTCCAGGCAGTTGATGGGTCCCAGATAATTCGTCGCCATCACCCGTTCAACCTTCTCGGCATCTATCCAGCCGTGATCGAGATATTCGCAGGTACCGGCGCAGAGAATAACCAGTTCGGGTTTGCAGTCCGCCAGCGCCTGGCGACAGGCGTCCCTGTCTGTCATATCGAACAGGCGTACTGTAATGTTGGCATGGGATTGGCGCAATTGTTCCAGCCGTTCAGGGTTGCGACCACAGGCAATCACGTGACAGCCGTCATCGGCCCATGACTTTGCCAGCCCGGCCCCAATCCCGGAGCTTGCGCCAGTAATGAGGACAGTCATCATGCGCGCACCCTCCTTTTCACACCGCGAACGGCCCAGCCCAACAGTGGCAGATGCTCATAGAGCATCTCACCGGCATCGTAATAATCACGCTGGCGAAAAATCTTCTCACCATGCGTCTCTACCATTGAACATCCCGGCAAAGATCGTATTTCTCCACCAGAAATCCGCGGATGCGACCAGTACATGGTCCAGGTCACGGCAAACCGCCCGCTCTCACAAAGCGGCGGATCTATAGCAAAACGGCAGGCGTTTACATTCGCCAGGAGGTGCGAGAAATAGCGCTGGATGGCAAACAGCCCGTTATGTTCCCCGAACGGATCGACAAGTACCGCATGCACGTCGTACAACCCGGCAAGCGCGGGGACAGGCTGGCGATCCAAACTGGCGTAGTAATCCACAAACCTGTCGATAACGGATGGCTGTGCGCGCATAGCTCTTACCCTTAAGTGAACCACATGACGTAGTGGCATAATTAAAACTTACACAAACAATTAAATTTGTCCAAGTTTTTGCTAAAAAATATTTATAAATATATTTAATTCAATAAATTAGAAATAATTATTTTAGAGAAAACATTCAGAAGCTACTAAAGCAGTGGCTGATCGACACACAGGAAAGGTCGTGACAGAGGATTAAAGCGGGATCACTTCGAGGGAGTTGACCTGTTGCTGCCAGAGCTCTATCTGTTTTTTACGCGCCGCAGTGAGCTTACCAGACGTCACCAGCAGCCATTTTCGCTCGGGAAAAATCTCAGGCGCAAGCGTCGCGGGCGGCACGGGAAGCACATCAATGCGCAGTCCCTGTCCGGTACGACAAAGCGCTTCAAGCCAGATTTCGCAGGGGTCGGTAAGATGCCAGCCGGTAATCAGGTAGTTATCGCCCGGCGCACGCTTATCCCCTTCCAGACAAAATGAGGTGTAAGAAATGATAATGCCATCAAGGATTTCACGCAGTGTCATGATAGCCGGCACGTTGGCCGAGACCTGACTTCGCAGAGGTCGCAACACCTCACTCACCAATTCAGGACGAGGATACTCGCGGCCCGCATCATAAATAAGCTGGCGCAGGGATTCAATTTTCCCTTCATTCAGGCGCTGCAGCATACTCTCTTGCAGGGTGAGCCAGTTATTCGTTCGCCGGGCGCCAGGGCGGGCCAGCAACGGTTTTACCTGACTAATTGGTACGCCTTTTTTCACCCAATCGAGAATTTTAAGCGCCTGCCGGATATCGTCATCGCTATACAACCGGTGCCCACCATCCGTACGCTGTGGTTTGAGAAGTCCATAACGACGTTGCCAGGCACGCAGCGTTGTGGCGGTTATTCCACAAAGCCGCGCAAATTCACCGATGGAATAGGACATACAGAACACCTGATAACAAAGAATACGCTCAATATACTACGAACTACGTTGGATTAGATAAGCGAAAACTACTTGCCTTACAATTGCTAAATACCATACAACCGCCTTCAGGAAGACGTAAACAAAATAACCTGAGAGTAGCGCGCAATTTTTCAATTCTAACTAATTGATATATTAGGCTATTAACTTTACGGCTTCCTGGTAGCTGTTGTTCCTAAAATATTTTTACTTTTTGAAGATTTTCCCCTGCGTTCCGGCATCCGTATCCCGCCAGACATCCTCACCTTTCACGCGACGGTCTCCCTGGAGGGTATAAATCACCATCCCCTGCTTGAACTGCAGCCCGCCATCTGTTTTTGTGGCATGTACGCTCTTTCCATTGACGATGACTTTATCATTTTTATCAATACTGATGTTCGCAACCGTATCACCGCTATCACTCAAAGCTAACCACTTACCTGCATAAGGACTGGTTGCTGATGCTGTGGTATCGCTGCTCTCATTAACAAAACCAGCTTTTGCATTTTCAGCTTTAGATTTGTTGATATCACAACCTTGCGCCTCAGAGACCTGAGTACAACCAGACTGCTCAAGTTTATGCCGATAATCTTTATTGATAGCCCAGGTAGTGGATGTGAACAGCATAGAAACTAATGACAGGCAAATAACTACCCTTTTTGTACACATAGCGCGACCTCACGATGATAAGCCCAGATGAGAAGCAGCGAATAGCTACCCTTCTAAAATCTTAGTCAAGATCGTAGATACCTGTTATAAAAAGAGTATCACCATTCGATTTTTTGATAAATTTTTAAGCAGCAAGGGGCAATGAGCAAGATAGTTATTCGAATACCGACTGCTGTTGCTACGGTACAATGTGACAAACTAATCAAGGCCGAATAGCAACCATCTTGATGCGTAAAAAGACGAAAAGATAATGCGATGTTAAAAATGAAAGAAAACAACATTAATATCAACCGAATTCACTTTCTTTATGAGGCGTTGGCCAGGAGACATGCTTCCCCTGAAGATAAATACCTGGCCATTCTGAATGAAGGATTGAAAGCCTTTGACCTGTCTCTTGGTATTATTAGTCAGATAGAGGGTGAGCGTTACTCTCTACTTGCGGTTTCTCCAACAAGAGGAGACATTTCAGCTGGTATGGTTTTTGATCTGAAAAACACTTATTGTCAGCAAGTGGTCAGAGAAAAAAGAATAATAAGCGTTGAACATGCAGGAACACATCCTGACTTTAATTCCCATCCAGTCTACATTGGTATGAGGCTGGAAAGTTATATCTCAGCGCCAATATGGGTGAGAGAAAAATTATGGGGCACAATCAATTTCTCCTCCACTCAGATAAGAACCATAGAATTCTCTGAGGATGACTATGAATTTATTAGTTTAATGGCCGAGGGTATTGGTTCGTTAATCGAGATAAATTTATTAATCAGTGAAAATGAAATTGTTATTTCAGCACTACAAAAAAACAATGACATACTCGAAGCTATTTTTAAGAACTCAACTATCGGGATGGCTCTTGTCGCTTCTTCTGGCCAATGGAAAAAAGTTAACAATTCACTGACCCGTATGCTGGGATATACTGAAGAACATCTGCTTTCCATTAACTTTCAAAATATAACCCACCCCGATGATTTAAGCACTGATTTAAAACAATTAGATGCACTTTCTCGAGGAGAAATTCCATTCTACCAACTAGAAAAGAGATATCTGACAGCGACCGGGAATTATATCTGGATACTTCTGAGTGTTTCTTTGGTACGCGAAGATAATGGTGAAGTCAAATATTATATTGCTCAGATACAAAGTATTAATGAGCGTAAAAAGATGGAAATTGAGCTCAAAAAGCAAAAGGAGGAGTTACACAAAATCAATACTATGCTGGAGCGAATGGCCACTGAGGACAGTCTGACGGAGATTGCAAATCGCCGAAAGTTTATGCTCTGGTTTGAGAATGAAATGACCAGAATGGCGCGACATCCCGTACCGGTGTCACTTGCCATTGCCGATATCGATTTTTTTAAATCATATAATGATTCCTATGGCCACCAGGAAGGTGACTATGCACTTAAGAATATCGCCAAAGAACTTAGCCATACCCTGCGAAGCCAAGATAAAGTCGCACGATTTGGTGGTGAGGAATTTATCATGCTTTTCCCTGAAACGGATGAAAAAGGCTGTTTTTTGGCTTGCGAAAGATTAAGGAAAAGCATTGAGAAACTGAGCTCGCTCAGAAGACCGGTCACAATCAGTATTGGTGCAGTAACCTACCATCCCAGAGAAGGGAAGCTTGTTACCTTTGATGATTTATTGAAAGTGGCAGACTCCAAACTCTATGATGCTAAAAGGTCTGGGCGAAATATGGTAAAAGTAGTCAATTTAGCAGACCATCAGGGCTAATCGAGTCTCTATCTCGACGCGAACCCGCTCAATTGGTTCTTAATCAGAACGACACCGTTGCAGCTGCGGGCAGTGGTATGGATGTGGGTCTTTCTACCATGACCGATGGGTAAAGCAGTTGTGCAATAAACGGCAGTTCGCAACGGAATCAGTGGGTTATCCCAAAAACTGATACTGGAAAAAACCTAAAGCTGTAGCCAGTTTAAGTTGACCACTTCAGAGGCAAATACGGCATTGAATGGGAAGCAGGAACCGCCCCAACCTTTCATGAGCAACGATCGCTTTCAGTAAGAATTAATAGGGAACAAAGAATTGATACACAGAAATTATTGGGACATAAATCAAGAAAAATGACAGACAAATATAACGACGACAGAGGTAAGGATTGGATAGTTGTCGAAGTAAAAAAGAGGTGAGCATGCCTGGTTTTTGGGAAAACGTTTTGGAGAGAGTTTTGGGGAAACAATGTTGCAGGCATAAAAAACGGGAACCACCTGGCTCCCGTTATCATACAACCCAGAATGCGGATTACATGTTTTCGATGATCGCGTCACCAAACTCTGAACATTTCAGCAGTTTAGCGCCGTCCATCAGACGTTCGAAATCATAGGTTACGGTTTTCGCGTTAATCGCGCCTTCCATACCTTTAACGATTAGGTCAGCCGCTTCGGTCCAACCCATGTGGCGCAGCATCATTTCAGCGGACAGAATGATAGAACCCGGGTTCACTTTATCCTGACCGGCATACTTCGGTGCAGTACCGTGGGTTGCTTCGAACAGCGCGCATTCGTCACCGATGTTCGCGCCCGGAGCGATACCAATACCACCAACCTGTGCTGCCAGCGCATCGGAGATGTAGTCGCCGTTCAGGTTCATACAGGCAATCACGTCATATTCAGCCGGACGCAGCAGGATCTGTTGCAGGAACGCATCGGCAATAACGTCCTTAACCACGATCTCTTTGCCGGTTTTCGGGTTCTTGATTTTGACCCAAGGACCGCCGTCAATCAGCTCACCACCGAATTCTTCACGCGCCAACTGATAACCCCAGTCTTTGAACGCGCCTTCGGTGAACTTCATGATGTTACCTTTATGTACTAAGGTAACAGAATCACGATCGTTAGCGATGGCATATTCGATTGCTGCACGAACCAGACGTTTAGTTCCTTCTTCAGAGCATGGTTTGATACCGATACCGCAATGCTCAGGGAAGCGGATTTTCTTCACACCCATTTCTTCGCGCAGGAATTTAATCACTTTCTCAGCGTCGGCAGAGTCCGCTTTCCACTCGATACCCGCGTAGATATCTTCAGAGTTCTCACGGAAGATGACCATGTCGGTCAGTTCTGGGTGTTTAACCGGGCTAGGCGTACCCTGGTAATAACGCACCGGACGCAGGCAGACATACAGGTCAAGTTCCTGACGCAGGGCAACGTTCAGAGAGCGAATACCGCCGCCAACTGGAGTAGTCAGTGGCCCTTTGATGGCAACACGATATTCACGAATCAGATCAAGGGTTTCAGCAGGAAGCCAGACGTCCTGGCCATAAACCTGGGTGGATTTCTCGCCGGTGTAGATTTCCATCCAGGAGATTTTACGCTCGCCTTTATAGGCTTTCTCGACAGCAGCATCGACAACTTTGATCATCGGTGGGGTTACATCAACGCCGATACCGTCGCCTTCAATGAACGGGATAATCGGATTTTCAGGAACGTTGAGTTTGCCGTTTTGCAGGGTGATCTTCTTACCTTCCGCCGGAACAACTACTTTGCTTTCCATTCACCTCTCCTTCGAGCGCTTCTGGTTCTGCTCGTCTGTCATCGCGCTGCATGTGCGTTTGCGTCCTGCTGCACGAATGCGTTAGAGCAATTTTTTGTTAATGTTTTGTAATGAGCATGTCAATACTACCCTAATGTTCGCCGCCATGAAAGACACTCGTTCTTAGGCTATAATGCGGCAATTGATATAATCTGAAAATACCATGCAAAAAACTTCTTTTAGAAATCACCGGGTTGAGCGATTCAGCTCACGACAAGTCACCAGACAGCGTAAAGAAAACCAGCCAAAACGCGTGGTTTTGTTCAATAAACCCTACGATGTTTTGCCGCAATTTACTGACGAGGCTGGCAGAAGAACGTTAAAAGATTTTATTCCCGTGTCGGGGATCTATGCTGCGGGTCGACTCGATCGGGACAGTGAAGGGCTTTTGGTGCTGACCAATGATGGTGCGCTGCAGGCCCGGTTAACGCAGCCCGGTAAGCGTACCGGGAAAATTTATTACGTCCAGGTCGAAGGCGAGCCGACGGCAGAAGCGCTTAATGCGCTGCGTAACGGGGTAACGCTCAATGACGGTCCCACGCTGCCCGCAGGTATTGAAGTAACAGAAGAACCTGCATGGCTGTGGCCGAGAAACCCGCCTATCAGGGAGCGGAAAAATATCCCTACCACCTGGCTGAAAGTCACCTTATATGAAGGCCGCAACCGTCAGGTACGCCGCATGACAGCCCATGTTGGATTCCCGACGCTGCGCCTCATTCGCTATGCCATGGGGGATTACACACTGGATAATCTCGCCAATGGTGAATGGCGAGATGCAACTAACTGAATAAGGAACAGGTATGTTCAAACCGCACGTTACGGTCGCCTGCATCGTGCATGCAGAAGATAAGTTTTTAGTCGTTGAGGAAACAATCAATGGCAAAGCCTTATGGAATCAACCAGCCGGACATCTGGAAGCGGATGAGACGTTAGTGCAGGCCGCCGCTCGCGAACTATGGGAAGAAACAGGTATCCACGCGCAGCCACAACATTTCATTCGAATGCATCAATGGATTGCGCCGGACAAAACGCCCTTTTTGCGTTTTCTGTTTTCTATCGAGCTTGCCAATATGTGCGCTACTGAACCTCATGACAGCGATATCGACTGCTGTCGCTGGGTCAGTGCAGAAGAGGTTCTCTGCGCGCCAAACCTGCGCTCTCCGTTAGTTGCGGAGAGCATTCGCTGCTATCAGAGCGGACAACGCTACCCGCTGGCGATGATCGGTGAATTTAACTGGCCGTTTACAGAGGGTGTCAAGTAAGGGGCTGCGTGCTAGAATATGCCGCCTTGAAGTTCAATGTCGTGAGTATTCCTATGTCTGAAAGCCCAAAAAAAGTGATCGTCGGCATGTCCGGCGGTGTCGATTCCTCCGTTTCTGCCTGGCTGTTGCAACAACAGGGTTATCAGGTAGAAGGCCTGTTCATGAAGAACTGGGAAGAGGACGATGGCGAGGAATATTGCACAGCGGCTGCCGATCTTGCAGATGCACAGGCTGTCTGTGACAAACTCGGCATTGAGCTGCATACCGTCAACTTTGCCGCAGAATATTGGGACAACGTCTTTGAATTGTTCCTTGAAGAGTACAAAGCGGGCCGTACGCCAAACCCGGATATTCTGTGTAATAAAGAAATTAAGTTTAAAGCCTTCCTCGAATTTGCCGCTGAAGATTTAGGTGCCGATTACATCGCCACCGGTCACTACGTGCGTCGCGCGGATGTCGACGGTAAAAGCCGTCTGCTGCGTGGGCTTGATGGCAATAAAGACCAGAGCTATTTCCTCTACACGCTCGGCCATGAGCAAATCGCGCAAAGCCTGTTCCCGGTGGGCGAACTGGAAAAACCGCAGGTGCGTAAAATTGCTGAAGATCTCGGTCTGATTACGGCCAAGAAAAAAGACTCCACCGGTATCTGCTTCATTGGCGAACGTAAGTTCCGAGAATTTCTCGGTCGCTACCTGCCGGCTCAACCCGGTAAAATCATCACCGTTGATGGCGAAGAGATTGGCCAGCATCAGGGGCTGATGTACCACACCCTGGGTCAGCGTAAAGGTCTGGGCATTGGCGGGACGAAAGAAGGCACGGAAGATCCGTGGTATGTGGTGGATAAAGACGTTGAGAACAACATTCTGGTTGTTGCTCAGGGTCATGAACACCCGCGCCTGATGTCCGTTGGCCTGGTGGCGCAACAGTTACATTGGGTCGATCGCGAACCGTTCACTGGCACAATGCGCTGCACGGTGAAAACCCGTTATCGTCAGACCGACATTCCGTGCACCGTTAAGGCACTGGATGCCGAGCGTATTGAAGTCATTTTCGATGAACCCGTCGCGGCAGTAACGCCGGGTCAGTCGGCTGTCTTTTACAATGGCGAAGTGTGCCTCGGCGGCGGCATTATCGAACAACGATTGCCTCTGTCGGTATAATTACCTACACATTTGATACAAGGAAGCAGTGAACGTGGCAAAGAATTATTATGACATCACCCTCGCCCTGGCAGGCATTTGTCAGTCGGCACGCCTGGTGCAAGAACTGGCGCACCAGGGGCATTGTGATGCCGATGCATTACACGTTTCACTGAACAGCGTCATTGACATGAATCCCAGCTCTACGCTGGGCGTGTTTGGCGGCAGCGAGGCCAACCTTCGTCTCGGCCTGGAAACACTGCTCGGCGTGCTCAACGCCAGCAGTCGTCAGGGACTGAACGCGGAACTTACTCGCTATACATTAAGCCTGATGGTGCTGGAGCGTAAACTTTCAGCCGCTAAAGGCGCCATGGACACGCTGGGAGACCGTATTAACGGCTTGCAGCGCCAGCTGGACCATTTTGATTTGCAGTCAGAAACGCTACTGAGTGCGATGGCAGGCATTTATGTTGACGTTATCAGTCCACTCGGCCCGCGTATTCAGGTCACTGGCTCCCCGGCCATCCTTCAGAGCCCACAGGTTCAGGCCAAAGTTCGCGCTTCGCTGCTGGCTGGCATTCGCGCGGCCGTACTCTGGCATCAGGTGGGTGGAGGCCGTCTGCAACTCATGTTTTCTCGTAATCGCCTGACGACTCAGGCAAAACAAATTCTTGCTCATTTAACCCCGGAGTTGTGATCTATGGAATTATCCTCACTGACCGCCGTTTCCCCTGTCGATGGACGCTACGGCGATAAAGTCAGCGCGCTGCGCGGGATTTTCAGCGAATACGGTTTGCTGAAATTCCGTGTACAGGTTGAAGTACGCTGGCTGCAAAAACTGGCCGCGCACGCAGCGATCAAGGAAGTTCCTGCTTTTGCTGCCGACGCAATCGGTTACCTTGATGCGATCGTCGCTAACTTCGATGAAGAAGATGCTGCGCGTATCAAAACCATCGAGCGTACGACCAACCATGACGTGAAGGCAGTTGAGTATTTCCTCAAAGAAAAAGTTGCGGATATCCCGGAACTGCACGCCGTTTCCGAGTTTATCCACTTCGCATGCACCTCAGAAGACATCAACAACTTGTCTCACGCGCTGATGCTGAAAACCGCACGCGACGAAGTAGTCCTGCCGTACTGGCGTCAACTGATTGATGGCATCACAGCACTTTCTGTTGAATATCGCGATATTCCCCTGCTCTCTCGTACTCACGGGCAACCGGCCACCCCATCAACGATGGGCAAAGAAATGGCAAACGTGGCGTATCGCATGGAGCGTCAGTACCGCCAACTCAACCAGGTTGAAATCCTTGGTAAAATCAACGGTGCTGTGGGTAACTATAACGCCCACATCGCCGCTTACCCGGAAGTTGACTGGCATCAGTTTAGCGAAGAGTTCGTCACCTCGCTTGGGATCCAGTGGAATCCTTACACCACACAGATCGAGCCGCACGATTACATCGCTGAGCTGTTTGATTGCATCGCCCGCTTTAATACCATTCTGATCGATTTCGATCGCGACGTCTGGGGTTACATTGCGTTGGGTCACTTCAAGCAAAAAACTGTCGCGGGAGAAATCGGTTCTTCGACCATGCCACACAAAGTGAACCCTATCGATTTCGAAAACTCTGAGGGTAACCTGGGTCTGTCTAACGCGGTTCTGCAACATCTGGCGAGCAAACTGCCGGTTTCGCGTTGGCAGCGCGATCTGACGGATTCAACCGTTCTGCGTAATCTGGGCGTAGGTATTGGCTATGCGCTGATCGCCTATCAGTCCACCTTGAAAGGTGTGAGCAAACTGGAAGTGAACCGCGATCATTTGCTGGACGAACTGGATCATAACTGGGAAGTTCTCGCAGAGCCGATTCAGACCGTGATGCGTCGCTATGGCATTGAAAAACCGTACGAGAAGCTGAAAGAACTGACCCGTGGAAAACGCGTTGACGCCGAAGGTATGAAGCAGTTTATCGACAGTCTGGCACTGCCGGAAGAAGAGAAAACGCGCCTGAAAGCCATGACGCCAGCCAATTACATTGGTCGTGCCATCATCATGGTTGATGAACTGAAGTAATCAACAACCCGCAGATGCTGAACTGAAGCCGGATGAGCGTAAGCGATTCCGGTTTTTTATCGCCGTATGAACATCCCTTTCCCGTTTTATTAAATGGTTATCCCCACGGATCATGCTCAGCGCTAGACTAAAAAAGTAATTTTGTAAGTTCTTTACTGATAAATTATATTAAAATCAATAGCTTAATAAAATATTATTTTGGACCATTGCGGGAAATATGAGTCATTTCAGCGCCCCAAATTTGGCCCAAAAGTAATAATCGATGTTGGTCTGAATTGCCACAGGTTTAACAAACACTTTAAAATCATGCCTAGGCAGCATCGTCTACCTGGAGGCGTCAGTCCAGGTAAAAAGTGAAGGTTTTAGCAAAGTTTTATGTTTTATGACAGAAATAAAAAAGCATTATCTTTCAAGATAATGCTTTTTCACCTGAACTGATTCTTATAACAATTAGATTAATGTAATTTTAATATCGTAACTTTCAAGCCCAGTCATTTTTTCACGAGCAGTAAACTGGATATCAGAGACTTCTTTTCCTGTCTTTTTTTTGAGTTCAATAATTTTTTTTGTGATGAATTCAGAAATATCCGCTTCAGTTTTTCTTTTTAAATCTTCGACGTTCATTATTTACCTCTCTTGATCTCTAACGCATCAACGCCAGGCGCGTTACTTTCCCCGTGGAGCACAGGTAAAAGCGCTGACATATTTAAAAGATAGAATGGAAATCCTAAATTATCAAGAGGTTGCAGTATAATCTTCATGCAAAAGAGCTCGTAACCCCACAAACCACTGACTAAAATCTGGGTCGGTCACGAAACAACCAGTTCTCATTTCAAAAGCTTCGATGCGGCCTCGAGAATCTCTTCGGAACTGACATCACGATCTGAAGCCACATAAACTATTTTATGGTCTCCAGTCAGAGATGGAAAGCCCGCAGACATTACGGATAGATGCGCTTTTTCTCCATTGGGAAACTCACGCATTATCGTCGTAATACCTTTCATTACAGATACAACGACTGCCGGTTGTGAGTTAAAAAAAACAATTACTTTTTTCATAATTTTACCGTGACGGTTCTTATATAAATGAACGGTTAAGCATACAAAAAAGGCTCCATAAGGAGCCTGAAATTTATTTTCTATAATCTGATGAAGACTGACCAGAACGAATGTATAGTGCCACATTATCAAATGTTATCATTGTTGATTTGCAAAAAATACATTTCGCTCCGAAAGGATTTTTTTCAGTAACATCAAAGTTTGACGTTCTGTACTGAGATCCGTGACAACACGGGCATCTGAAGTGAATATTATTAGTAATAACAGTTACCTTATACAGCCACAACATTAACTGCTGTGGGGCCTTTGGGTCCCTGTTCAACACTAAATTCAACTTCCTGATTCTCATTCAGAGTTTTGAAATCATTGCTCTGGATAGCAGAGAAGTGTACAAACACATCTTTACTGCCATCTTTAGGGGTGATAAACCCAAAACCTTTTTCAGGATTGAACCATTTTACTAAACCAGTCATTTTATTAGACATAATCATTACCTTAATTGAGTGAGCCCTTGGGCAGATTGGTCCGAAAAAAATTATCAGAGAGAAAAGCTAACAAGGAAATCTCAACAGGAACAAGGAATAAAATTATTTCAGCGACTGCTTCAGATAAATTCGTAACAAACCAAAGATTCATTAACGCATGATTAACCAAACATAGCAAGCTTTAGTTTTGTAAGGAAATCACCCATAACTTTGAGCATAAAAATTAATTTAAACTGCAATATTTCCGAGCATGTCGGTGAGCATTGTGACGTTCATCCAGGCGCATTTCTCAGTAGACAGCTTCATGCCCTGAACTACCGACTTTTTTATCAGCCCCCATTGGTTAATAAAATTAAGATTTCCTGGACAAATTAAGGTAAAGTCAAAGTCCATCCAATCAAGGAAAAGCCTATGTCAGAACGTAAAGACTCTAAATCACGCCGTAACTATCTTGTCAAATGCACTTGCCCAAACTGTACCCAGCAATCTGAACATAGTTTTGCAAGAGTACAAAAAGGTTCCCTTTTAATCTGTCCTCATTGCAATAAAGTATTCCAAACAAATCAAAAAGAAGCAGCCTGAATCTGTTTGAGATACCGTTTCTCGCATAGAATCACCACATCTGTATTTTAATATTGTTCAAGCCACCGATAATAAAAAAAACCGCTCAGGCCTTAGCCGTCATTGTTATCGCATACACACATAAAGCGGATTTTACTTTGCGATAACTCCACTGCCGGCAACCGGACCTTTAGTACCATGTTCAATAGAGAATGAGACTTTTTGACCTTCAAACAAAGTGCGAAAATTACCGTTCTGGGTAGCAGAGAAATGAACAAACACATCTAATCTGCATGACTCAGAAGTACTCCTTCCCGGATTACGCGTTGAGTTTTGTCGAATAAATGGTCTTCGAGGCCCGTCTGTAGCGAACATGTATCTCTCATCATTTGTAGCCCCTGATTTCTGGAATCATAAAAGATAAATTAAAAACAGGGAGAGGTTCACATGTATCCGAAAATATATCTAAACGACTGGTTGACAGGCCTTAAGAGCTCATGTTGCACGCTGGTAGTGACTACACTTTCTGTCATCTAACCTGCCAGGCTAAGTGATTTTTTTACAGACACCAAAGCTTTAGAGGTATCTGGTGCAACAATGCTGTCGATTACTTCTATTGTATACACATTACAGCGTGTTATCGGAGAAAATACCCGTCTGGTAGATATTGAGCATGCCGACATTTTGCATTACCGAAAAGAGTTATTGACCGGGACAATTATTAACCCGGCAATGCCGAATCTCACCAGGCAGGGTCGCGCGCCCTCAACAGTCAATAAACAGATGGCAGTTTTATCAGAAATGCCTAAGCTCGCAAACCGAAGCCAGTTTATATTGCATGCTCCTTATGAGGGCGTGTCGCGACTCAAGTTATCTAAAAATGATCCCGACCCACTTTTACTTCATAAGTACCAGGCACTGATAACCACCCTTCCCCGTAGCCAGGCATTAATCATCATTGTTGCCGTATATACAGGGATGAGGCCGGGCGAGATAGGCGCCCTGGCATGGGAAGACGATGCACATATGGTGTACGAGATTTACTCCAAGTGGATTGGCGACATGAACCAGGATCAGGTCAATATGCTGAACAATCAGATGCCAACAGCACTGCCCCCAGAACGCCCCACAGGCAGGGGAGCATGAGAAAAGTTATTTAAGTTCATAGCGCTGCTTTCAATCCACATAATCAGCGTTAAACTATTCATACCGTTATTTTAGGGAGAAACGATGATGCGCGTACTGGTTGTCGAGGATAATGCTTTATTACGCCACCACCTTAAGGTTCAGCTACAGGATTTAGGTCATCAGGTAGATGATGCAGAAGATGCCAAGGAAGCAGACTATTATCTGAATGAACATCTTCCGGATATCGCACTCGTTGACTTAGGCCTTCCCGATGAAGATGGTTTGTCGTTGATCCGCCGTTGGCGCAGCAATGAGGTTTCGCTGCCGATTCTGGTATTGACCGCGCGTGAAGGCTGGCAGGACAAAGTGGAAGTACTCAGCGCCGGCGCTGATGATTACGTCACCAAACCGTTTCACATTGAAGAAGTGGCTGCGCGCATGCAGGCGCTGATGCGTCGCAACAGCGGTCTGGCCTCGCAGATTATCTCCCTTCCGCCTTTCCAGGTTGATCTCTCTCGCCGCGAATTATCCGTCAATGATGAAGTTATTAAGCTCACGGCGTTCGAATATACCATTATGGAAACACTCATCCGTAATAGCGGCAAAGTCGTGAGTAAAGATTCGCTCATGCTGCAGCTATACCCGGATGCTGAACTACGTGAAAGTCACACTATTGATGTCCTGATGGGACGTCTGCGTAAAAAAATTCAGGCGCAATATCCGCATGAAGTAATTACCACAGTACGTGGGCAAGGCTATCTTTTCGAACTGCGCTAATGAACAAATTATTGCGTCATTTTTTCCCGTTATCGCTGCGGCTGCGCTTTTTACTGGCAACCGCAGGTGTGGTATTGGTGCTTTCACTGGCCTACGGCATGGTTGCCCTGGTAGGTTACAGCGTTAGTTTTGATAAGACCACGTTCCGCCTGTTGCGCGGTGAAAGCAATCTGTTTTATACCCTGGCGAAATGGGAAAACGGCAAGATTAACATCGAGCTGCCCGAGAACCTCGACATGCAAAGCCCAACAATGTCGCTGATTTACAATGAAGCGGGTGAGCTTCTGTGGGCTCAGCGCAACGTGCCCTGGTTGACGCAAAGCATCCAACCAGACTGGCTTAAAACCAACGGTTTTCATGAGATTGAAGCCAACGTTGACGCCACCAGCACCCTACTGGGCGAAGACCACTCCGCACAGCAACAGTTAAAAGAAGTCAGAGAGGATGACGACGACGCCGAAATGACCCACTCCGTGGCGGTTAACGTCTACCCCGCCACTGCCAGAATGCCACAGTTAACCATTGTGGTTGTCGATACAATTCCTATTGAGCTAAAGCGCTCATACATGGTCTGGAGCTGGTTTATTTATGTGCTGGTCGCCAATCTGTTGCTGGTCATTCCGCTGTTATGGGTGGCCGCCTGGTGGAGTCTGCGGCCAATTGAGTCGCTGGCGCGTGAAGTCCGCGAGCTTGAGGAGCATCATCGTGAGATGCTGAACCCCGCCACCACGCGCGAACTGACCAGTCTGGTTCGTAACCTGAATCGACTTTTAAAAAGCGAACGCGAGCGCTACGACAAATACCGCACCACATTAACTGACCTCACCCACAGCCTGAAAACACCACTGGCGGTATTGCAGAGTA
This sequence comes from Citrobacter meridianamericanus, assembly GCF_041320245.1. Taxonomy (NCBI): domain Bacteria; kingdom Pseudomonadati; phylum Pseudomonadota; class Gammaproteobacteria; order Enterobacterales; family Enterobacteriaceae; genus Citrobacter; species Citrobacter meridianamericanus. The sequence goes on from NZ_CP101036.1 coordinate 3,161,406, forward strand.
CCCTGCGCTCGATGCGTAATGAAAAAATGAACGTGAGCGACGCCGAGCCTATCATGCTGGAACAAATCAGCCGTATTTCCCAGCAGATTGGCTATTACCTGCATCGTGCAAGCATGCGTGGCAGCAGCTCTCTGCTCAGTCGCGAACTGCATCCAGTCGCGCCGTTGCTTGATAAACTCACCTCCGCGCTGAATAAGGTTTATCAGCGTAAAGGCGTTAATATCAGTCTCGATATCTCCCCCGAAATCAGTTTCGTAGGCGAGCAGAACGACTTTGTTGAAGTGATGGGTAACGTACTGGATAACGCATGTAAATACTGTCTGGAGTTTGTCGAGATTTCAGCGCATCTGTCAGAAGATCAACTGCATATTCTGGTTGAGGATGATGGTCCTGGTATTCCGCAAAGCAAACGGGAAGTGGTGTTTGACCGTGGTCAGCGCGTCGATACGTTACGACCTGGACAAGGCGTCGGACTGGCAGTGGCGCGAGAAATAACTGAACAGTATGACGGGCAGATTATAGCCAGTGATAGCCTGCTGGGTGGCGCGCGCATGGAGGTTATTTTTGGTCGCCAGCATCCGGGGCAGAAAGACGAGTAATCGCCACGTGTAATAAATATGTGCTGACTTCACGCTTGAGGTTAAGTATCCGTTATAATCGGTTGCAGATACCAGCCTGCGGGAAGCTCACTATGGAATACCAACTCACACTTAACTGGCCCGATTTTCTTGAACGCCACTGGCAGAAACGCCCGGTGGTATTAAAACGCGGGTTTAACAACTTTATTGACCCACTTTCTCCTGACGAACTGGCTGGACTGGCAATGGAAAGTGAGGTCGACAGCCGACTCGTCAGCCACCAGGACGGCAAATGGCAAGTTAGCCACGGTCCCTTTGAAAGCTATGACCATCTCGGCGAGAACAACTGGTCGCTTCTGGTCCAGGCGGTCAATCACTGGCACGAGCCAACCGCCGCGCTGATGCGCCCGTTTCGTGAACTGCCTGACTGGCGTATCGACGATCTGATGATCTCCTTCTCCGTCCCTGGCGGCGGCGTTGGTCCGCATCTGGATCAGTACGATGTATTTATCATTCAGGGAACCGGACGTCGCCGCTGGCGCGTAGGTGAAAAACTGCAGTTGAAACAACACTGCCCTCACCCGGATCTCCTTCAGGTCGACCCGTTTGAAGCCATCATCGATGAAGAGCTGGAACCCGGCGATATCCTGTATATTCCACCGGGGTTCCCGCACGAAGGCTATGCGCTGGAAAACGCCATGAACTATTCGGTCGGCTTCCGTGCGCCAAACACGCGCGAACTGATTAGCGGGTTCGCCGATTACGTATTACAACGTGAGCTGGGCAGCACGTATTACAGCGATCCTGACCTGCCGCCGCGCGACCATCCTGCCGACGTACTGCCACAAGAGATGGACAAGCTGCGCGAAATGATGCTGGGGCTGATTAATCAACCGGAACATTTCCAGCAGTGGTTTGGCGAGTTTATTTCTCAGTCTCGTCATGAGCTGGATATTGCGCCGCCGGAGCCACCGTATCAGCCAGATGAAATTTACGATGCCCTGAAGCAAGGGGATGTGTTAGTGCGTCTGGGCGGATTACGCGTATTGCGCATCGGCGACGACGTCTACGCCAACGGTGAAAAAATTGACTCGCCGCATCGTCCTGCCCTGGAAGCGCTGGCCAGCCATATCGTGCTAACGGCTGAGAACTTTGAGGATGCGCTGGAAGATCCGTCTTTCCTTGCCATGCTTGCCGCGCTGGTCAACAGTGGGTACTGGTTCTTCGAAGGGTGATGAGTCATTTTGCCGGATGACGTTTTGTGCATCCGGCATCTACTTCGGGCTTGTTACTGCTGCTTCGCAGTTAACTCCGCAATACGCACAATCACCTGCACCGCTTTTTCCATTCCTTCCAGGGTTACAAACTCATGTTTGCCATGATAGTTATAACCACCGGTGAAAAGATTCGGACACGGTAATCCCATAAACGACAGCTGTGCGCCGTCAGTACCGCCACGAATAGGTTTCAGCACCGGCTCAATATCGCAATCGCGCATTGCCTTCTGGGCGATATCCAGCACGTGTGGATGTTCAATCACTTTTTCGCGCATATTGTAGTAACTGTCTTCAATCACCAGTTCGATATAGCAATCCGGGTGTAACCCTTTGCCGACCTTTTTGGCGATATCCATGATCTTACGTTTACGCGCTTCAAACTGCTTGCGGTCAAAATCACGGATGATGTAGTGCATATCTGCACGATCGACCGTCCCTTTCATGCTCGCCAGGTGATAAAAGCCTTCGTAGCCTTCCGTCGTTTCCGGGCTTTCGTCTGCCGGAACCTCAGCGTGAATACGCGCCGCCAGCGACAGCGCATTCACCATCACCCCTTTTGCAGTACCGGGATGCACATTGTTGCCGACTATTTTGATATTAACCGAGGCGGCGTTGAAGTTTTCAAACTCCAGCTCACCTACGCCACCACCGTCAACAGTGTAGGCCCACTGCGCATCGAATGCCGCAACGTCAAAATGCTTGGCCCCTTTACCAACCTCTTCATCCGGCGTGAAGGCCACGCGGATATCACCGTGCGGAATGTTTTTTTGAATAAGCACGGCCAGCGCGGTCATGATTTCCGCCACGCCTGCTTTGTCATCCGCGCCCAGCAGGGTTTTACCGTCTGTAGTGATTAGCGTCTGGCCCAGAAGTTGATGTAGCACCGGGAACATCACCGGCGACAGAACTTCATCACCAATGCCTAACGCAATATCGCCGCCGCGATAGTTTTCGACGATTTGCGGATTAACGTTTTTACCGCTGAAATCCGGTGAGGTATCCACATGGGAAATAAAGCCGATCGCGGGAATATTGCCAGCAACGTTAGCGGGCAGCGTCGCCATCAGCGTACCCTTTTCGCTCAATGAAATATTAACCAGCCCCATCTCTTCGAGCTGTTGTTTGAGCAGTTGTAACAACTTCCACTGTCCTTCGGTGCTGGGTACCTGCCGCACGCCCGATTTTGATTGGGTGTCCAGCGACACGTAGTGTAAAAAACGCTCAAGTAGTTTATCCATGCAGTCACCCTCACTTTTTGTGACAACATTATCAATAAGCAACAAAAGACAAATATTGCGTCAGGTCACTTTTATCCCCGCAAGTAAGAATATTTCTCCTCGACATCCCCTCTGACTATAGGGTTAAGTCAGTAATTCGCAACAAGGATTGGCGATTACAATGGTTTGCCGTAGAATAACCGCCCTCATTAAGAGTCATCAAGGTGGTTAACCACAAACCCCGCATCGGTCAGCCATCCGTTGCGTTTACATGGGACAGAGTAAAAAATTGAATAAACAACCGCGTTCGCTTTCTCCACTGGTGCAATTAGCGGGAATTCGCAAAAGTTTCGATGGCAAAGAGGTGATTTCCAGCCTGGATTTGACCATCAATAATGGCGAGTTTCTCACGCTGCTCGGCCCCTCTGGCTGCGGTAAAACAACCGTTCTTCGCCTGATTGCCGGCCTGGAAACTGTTGATTCCGGTCATATTATGTTGGACAACCAGGACATCACTCACGTTCCTGCGGAAAACCGCTACGTGAACACCGTCTTCCAAAGCTATGCGTTATTCCCCCACATGACCGTATTTGAGAATGTGGCCTTTGGCTTACGCATGCAAAAAACGCCCGCAGCCGACATTTCTCCCCGCGTTACTGAAGCTCTGCGCATGGTGCAACTGGAAGAATTCGCCCAGCGAAAACCACATCAACTCTCCGGTGGACAGCAGCAGCGCGTAGCGATTGCCCGTGCGGTGGTGAACAAACCCCGCCTACTCTTGTTAGATGAATCCCTCTCTGCACTTGACTACAAACTGCGTAAGCAGATGCAGAACGAACTGAAAGCGTTGCAGCGTAAGCTGGGTATCACTTTTGTCTTTGTCACACACGATCAGGAAGAAGCGCTGACCATGTCAGATCGCATCGTGGTGATGCGCGATGGTAAGATTGAGCAGGACGGTACGCCGCGCGAAATCTACGAAGAGCCTAAAAATCTGTTCGTCGCCGGATTTATTGGCGAGATCAACATGTTTAACGCCACGGTGATAGAACGTCTGGACGAACAGCGCGTTCGTGCTAACGTTGAAGGTCGCGAGTGCAATATTTATGTCAACTTTGCGGTGATTCCTGGGCAGAAGCTGCACGTTCTGTTACGCCCGGAAGATCTGCGCGTGGATGAAATCAACGACGATAATCATATCGAAGGTCTTATCGGCTACGTGCGTGAGCGCAACTACAAAGGCATGACGCTGGAGTCGGTTGTGGAACTGGAAAACGGCAAGATGGTGATGGTCAGTGAGTTCTTCAACGAAGACGATCCTGACTTTGACCACTCGCTCGACCAGAAAATGGCGATTAACTGGGTAGAAAGCTGGGAGGTCGTACTGGCTGATGAAGAACACAAGTAAATTCCAGAGTGTGGTGATCGTCACCATTGTCGGTTGGCTTGTGTTATTTGTCTTTCTGCCCAACCTGATGATCATCGGCACCAGCTTTTTGACCCGCGACGACGCCAATTTCGTCAAAATGGTCTTTACGCTGGAAAACTATACACGCCTGCTCGATCCGCTCTATTTTGAGGTGCTGGTTCATTCTCTCAATATGGCGCTGATTGCTACGCTCGCCTGTCTGGTACTCGGCTACCCGTTTGCCTGGTTTTTGGTGAAACTGCCGGAAAAAGTGCGTCCACTGCTGCTGTTCCTGCTGATTGTTCCGTTCTGGACCAATTCACTTATTCGCATCTACGGACTCAAAATATTCCTCAGCACCAAGGGCTATCTCAACGAATTTCTGTTATGGCTCGGCGTTATCGATACCCCTATTCGCATCATGTTTACCCCCAGCGCGGTGATTATCGGCCTGGTGTACATCCTGCTGCCGTTTATGGTAATGCCGCTCTATTCCAGCATTGAAAAACTCGATAAACCGCTGCTGGAAGCCGCGCGCGATCTGGGCGCCAGTAAACTTCAGACCTTCACCCGCATCATTATTCCGTTGACGATGCCGGGAATTATCGCCGGATGCCTGTTGGTTATGCTGCCCGCAATGGGGCTGTTTTACGTATCCGACTTAATGGGCGGGGCGAAAAACCTGCTGATTGGTAATGTGATTAAAGTTCAGTTCCTGAACATCCGCGACTGGCCGTTTGGTGCCGCCACCAGCATTACGCTGACCATTGTGATGGGGCTGATGCTGCTAATCTACTGGCGCGCCTCCCGCTTGCTGAACAAGAAGGTGGAACTCGAATGATCGGTCGCCTGCTCAGAGGCGGTTTCATGACCGCTATCTACGCGTATCTGTATATTCCAATCATTATTTTGATTGTGAACTCCTTTAACAGCTCGCGCTTCGGCATCAACTGGCAGGGATTCACCACCAAATGGTACGGCCTGCTGATGAACAACGACAGCCTGCTACAGGCGGCGCAGCACTCGCTGACGATGGCAGTACTCTCCGCCACGTTTGCCACGCTGATCGGTTCACTCACAGCAGTCGCACTGTACCGCTACCGTTTTCGCGGTAAACCGTTTGTCAGCGGCATGCTGTTCGTGGTGATGATGTCGCCGGATATTGTGATGGCGATTTCTTTGCTGGTGCTGTTTATGCTGATCGGCATTCAACTGGGCTTTTGGTCACTTTTGTTCTCGCATATCACATTCTGTCTGCCCTTCGTGGTTGTAACGGTCTACTCACGTCTGAAAGGCTTTGACGTACGCATGCTTGAGGCGGCCAAAGATCTGGGTGCCAGTGAAGTGACCATTCTGCGCAAGATCATACTGCCATTGGCTATGCCTGCGGTGGCTGCCGGTTGGTTGCTGAGCTTTACGCTGTCGATGGATGATGTTGTCGTTTCGTCATTCGTTACCGGGCCGGGTTATGAAATTTTGCCATTAAAAATCTACTCAATGGTCAAAGTCGGCGTATCACCAGAGGTGAACGCTCTGGCGACCATTTTGTTGGTTCTGTCGCTGGTTATGGTAATTGCCAGCCAGCTTATTGCACGTGATAAAACCAAGGGCCGTTAAGGCCCTTAATTCAGGGGACGTTAAATGATGAAAAAATGGTCACGCCACCTGCTCGCGGCGGGTGCTCTGGCACTGGGCATGAGCGCCGCTCACGCCAATGACAACAACACGCTCTATTTCTATAACTGGACCGAGTATGTCCCGCCTGGACTGCTGGAACAGTTCACCAAAGAGACCGGCATTAAGGTGATCTATTCGACCTATGAGTCGAATGAAACCATGTATGCCAAGCTCAAAACTTATAAAGACGGCGCATACGATCTGGTGGTTCCGTCCACCTATTACGTCGATAAAATGCGCAAAGAAGGCATGATCCAAAAGATCGACAAGTCGACGTTGACCAACTTCCACAACCTCGATCCGGAAATGCTCAACAAGCCGTTTGACCCCAACAATGATTACTCCATCCCGTATATCTGGGGTGCTACGGCTATTGGCGTCAATAGCGATGCCATCGACCCGAAAACGGTGACCAGTTGGGCCGATCTGTGGAAACCGGAATACAAAGGCAGCCTGCTGTTAACGGATGATGCACGTGAAGTGTTCCAGATGGCACTGCGCAAGCTGGGATATTCCGGCAATACCACTGACCCGAAAGAAATTGAAGCTGCCTATAACGAGTTGAAGAAACTGATGCCAAACGTTGCAGCGTTTAACTCTGACAACCCTGCCAACCCGTATATGGAAGGTGAAGTCAATCTGGGGATGGTGTGGAACGGCTCCGCGTATGTTGCGCGTCAGGCAGGCACACCGCTTGAAGTCGTCTGGCCAAAAGAAGGTGGGATCTTCTGGATGGACAGCCTCTCTATTCCGGCTAACGCGAAAAACAAAGAAGGTGCGCTGAAGCTGATTAACTTCTTACTGCGCCCGGACGTGGCGAAAGAAGTTGCGGAAACTATTGGTTATCCAACGCCAAACCTGGCGGCACGCAAGCTGCTCAGTCCTGAAGTCGCGAACGATAAAACCCTGTACCCGGATGCAGAAACCATCAACAAAGGGGAATGGCAGAACGACGTCGGTTCCGCCAGCGCTATTTACGAAGAGTACTATCAGAAGCTGAAAGCAGGACGCTAATTCAGCGTGATGCCGGGTAAGGCGAAGCTGCCACCCGGCACATAAAATTGATCACAGTCCCTTCAACAACTTCTCCACAAACTCAGGTACCACCTGGCTTGCCGGACCGTAATACTTCTCTTCAAACTCGCTTCCCACCTGGCTCGGTTCAAGATTTAACTCTACCGTATGCGCCCCATGTAGTCGCGCCTCATGCACAAACCCCGCAGCCGGGTACACATGGCCCGACGTACCAATTGCAATGAATACATCCGCCATTGCCAGCGCCATGTAAATTTCATCCATGCCCAGCGGCATTTCACCAAACCACACCACGTGCGGTCGCAGCGGTGCCGGAAATTGACAGCAGTGACATTTATCTTCCGGGGTCACATCGTCCTTCCATTCCAGAATCTGCCCACTTTGCGAGCAGCGAACCTTGAGCAGTTCGCCGTGCATATGGATAACGTTCTGGCTGCCCGCACGTTCATGCAGATTATCAATGTTCTGTGTGACCAGTAAAAAACGATCGCCCAGCTCGGCTTCGAGTTTTGCCAGCGCGATATGCGCCGCATTGGGCTGGATTTCTGGTTGCTGCAACTGGTGGCGACGGGCGTTATAAAACGACTGAACCAGTTGCGGATTACGACTAAATCCTTCCGGTGTCGCAACGTCCTCAACCCGATGTTCTTCCCAGAGACCATCCGCCGCGCGGAAGGTTCGAATTCCTGACTCAGCGGAGATTCCCGCTCCCGTCAGTACCAGCACTCTTGGTTTTTCCATCAATTCAGGCACCACTCTGTCTCTGAAAAAGATTCGTTGACGCAGGCGATCGCGCAAATGGCGTTTATTTTTACGAAAGCGGCTTAACCGATGACCCCGACGCGACAGCATAACAACCTCTTTGTATTAATCGGTAAGATGTAGGAAAGCGGCCCCGCGCATCCCGCCCGCATCGCCGTGCCGCGCTTGCTCAATACGCGGCACCCGTGCGACCGGCAGCAGATGACGTGGCAGCCGATCCGCCAGCTGCGTCGTGATAGCGGTAAAATTCGACAAGCCTCCGCCAATCACCACCAAATCAGGATCGACGATGGTCAGAATATTTCCAAGGCACACCGCCAGCAAATCCAGATAGCGTTCAACGTGAGCACGCGCTTGCTCATCACCCTGCTCCCACAGCGCGATAATTTCACGGGCATCCAGCGGTTGATGGTAGTAATGCTGATACAACCACGCAAATCCGCCGCCGGAAAGGTAGCTTTCGGTGCATCCCAGTTGGCCGCATCCGCAGCGGCGTAGCGGGAAATCAAAACCCATCAGCGTCAGCGCATCGACTGGCAAACGAATATGACCAAACTCACCGGTAATATAGCTGTGTCCAGTGATGGATTTCCCGTTAAGTACCAGGCCGCCGCCCACGCCCGTACCAAGGATCAATCCCATCACCAGCGGATATTGAGTAAACTCGTCATCCCAGGCTTCGGAGAGAGCAAAACAGTTAGCGTCGTTATCCAGGCGTACATCCCGGTCCAACCGCGCGCTGAGGTCAGCACGTAAAGGTTTACCACTGGCAGCGGGAACGTTGGCTGCATAAAGCGTACCGTCTTCCGTTTCCGGCATACCAGGAATGCCGATGCCTACCGAACCTTTAACGCCAAACCGTTGGTCTGCTTCCTTTACCAAATTGCAAACCGCATCAAGGAAAGCGTCATAACTATCACGCGGCGTAGGGACGCGCGTTTCCCATTGCAAACGACGTTGATTATCGAATACGCCTAACGCAATTTTAGTCCCACCGATGTCAAATCCGTAATACATCACCGCTCCTTGATGCAGCATAAATGCTTTAATGTATATATTGTTATTGGCCGCTAAGTACTCTCGCAGGATCAATATTGCTGGCGCGACGCGCCGGATACCAACTCGCCAAAAGACTCAGCACTAATGCTGTCACCAGCACGTAAATCACATCCAGCCAATGTAATTCAGATGGCAGGAAGTCAATGAAATAGATATCGCCGGACAAGAACTGATGACCGATAAGCGCCTCGATACCGTTTATGATCGGCGTCAGTTGCAGTGAGACAACTACCCCAATAACCACGCCGATCAAGCTACCGAAAAGACCCGCCAGCAGGCCGTACCAGACAAAAATGGCACGTATCAACCCATCTTTTGCCCCGAGGGTTCTTAATACCGCAATATCGCCGCTTTTGTCTTTTACCGCCATCACTAACGTGGAAACGATATTAAAGCAGGCCACACCAATCACCAGCACCATCGCCAGATACATAATGGCGCGAATCATCTGGATATCGCGATACATATAGCCGTAAGTACCGATCCAGCTCTTAATATAAACATAGTTATTGGTCACTTCGCCCGCGTCTCGCACCAGCTTATTGGCGTTAAACACGTCGTTAACTTTCAGCGCAATCCCGGAAACGCTGGATCCCATATCCAGGTATTGCTGCGCGTCTTGCATTGGGATCATGGCAAAGCTGTGATCGAGTTGGCCGCTCAGTTGCAGGATCCCAGTGACGTGTAAACGCACGCGTTTAGGCTGCTGTAACTTATGATCCGCACTGGCGTTGGGGATCATAATTGACACCCAGTCGCCCTGCTTCACCTTCAGCGCATCGGCAATACCCTTGCCAATGATTATCTGCTGCTCACCGGCTTTGAAATTATTCCAGGCGTGGTTCTGCACGAAGGAGGGCAACGCGCTCAAGCGCTGTTCCTGCTGCGGATCAACACCCTTCACCTGCACTGCGCGTAGGTTCGCCCCACTCTCCACCAGCCCGGTAAAGTTGATATAAGGCGCCGCAGCGACAATGCCGGGCACTTTCTGAACTTTATCGAGCGCTTCCTGCCAGTTGTTCCACGGCTGATTTACGGCTTCAATCTCACCATGCGGAACCACGGCCAGAATACGGTTATTCAACTCACGCTCAAATCCGTTCATCGCGCTTAGACCGACGATCAACACCGCCACGCCCAACGCAATACCGACGGTAGAAATCACGGAAATCAGCGACACCATACCGCCGCGCCGCCGACCGCGGCTAAAGCGCAGACCAATCAATAATGATAAAGGCGACGCCATTACTCAGCCCCCATCAGGCTCAGTTCAGCCGTCAGGCGACCATCGCGCATTTCAAGCTGGCGGCTCATTCGCTTCGCTAACTGTAGATCGTGCGTCACCACCAGAAATGCCGTGCCCTGAGAGCGATTCAGCTCACCCAGAAGCTCGAAAATACTGTCCGCGTTTCGCGCATCAAGGTTACCCGTTGGCTCGTCAGCCAGTACCAGGCGCGGGTTATTTACCAACGCACGCGCGATGGCCACGCGCTGGCGTTCTCCGCCAGATAGTTCAGACGGGCGATGACTGGCGCGATGATCCAGCCCCACAGCTTTTAGCATATCCCGTGCGCGCTCGGTAATTTCAGCCGGTTTTTTCTTGCCTATCAGCAGCGGCATTGCCACGTTCTCCAGCGCGGTGAAATCCGGCAACAGATGGTGAAACTGATAAATAAAGCCCAACTTCTGATTGCGCAGTTCCGCTTTCGCCGCCGACGAGAGCTTGCTCATCGGCTGGCCGCTAAAAATCACGTCGCCGGAAGTCGGCGTATCCAGCCCGCCCAGCAGATGCAGCAATGTACTCTTCCCGGAGCCGGAGCTGCCGACAATTGCCATCATCTCGCCTTCGCCGACGCTAAAACTGACATCGTGCAGGACATCGGTTTGCACAGTGCCTTCCTGATAGCGTTTGCACAGTTTGTCGCATTGCAACAGGATCTTATTCATAACGTAAAGCCTCAGCGGGTTGAGTGGCGGCAGCGCGCCAGGAAGGGTAAAGCGTAGACAGCAGCGCGATGGCCATCGCCACCAGCGCAATGACGATAACCTGCAGCGGCTCGATGGCCACCGGCAACGCAGCGCCATCCAGCAGCACGCCTATAATTGGCATCAGGTTGTTCAGTTGGCTGGCGAGCAATGCGCCCAGCACCGCGCCCAGCAGCGCGCCGATAATCCCGGCACTGGCCCCCTGCACCATAAACACCATCATGATTTGCCGCGGCGTTAGCCCCTGCGTTTGTAGAATCGCCACTTCCCCTTGCTTCTCCATTACCATCAGACCCAACGAGGTAATAATATTAAAAGCTGCCACCGCCACGATCAGGCTAAGCAGCAGCCCCATCATGTTTTTCTCCATGCGCACGGCCTGGAACAATTCCCCTTTGCGCTCGCGCCAGTCCTGCCATTTGGTACCTTGTGGCAGCGTTTGCTGGCTCAGCGTGTCAACTTTTAGCGGTTCATTCAGCCACAAACGCCAGCCGGTGATATTACCTACCGGGTAGCGCATCAGGCGGGACGCATCCTGAATGTTGGTCAGCATCTGGTAGCCGTCAACTTCACTGTTGGCAGCAAAGGTGCCAATTACCGTAAACAGACGCTGACTCGGCAGACGTCCCATCGGGGTAAACTGGCTGGCTGAGGGCACCATCACGCGAATTTGATCGCCGCGATTGACGCCCAACTGTCCGGCAAGCTGCTCACCAAGGATGACATTATACTTACCCGGCTGCAGATCTGTTTGCTTCACATTGACCAGATACGGCGTGAGTGGATCTTTTTGCGCTGGATCGATACCCAGCATCACGCCGACCGCCACGCTACGCGCACTTTGCAGCACCACATCCCCTGTAGTTATCGGTGCGACGCGGTTGACGCCGTTCAACACCACCGCTTTTTCCGGCAGTTGCTGTGGGTTCAGGGAACCCTGTTCAGACGAGAGAACGGCCTGAGGCATCAGACCAAGGATATTATTTTGCAGCTCGCGCTCGAAACCGTTCATCACCGACAACACCGTGACCAACGCCATTACCCCGAGAGTAATGCCAATGGTGGAGAGCCAGGAAACGAAGCGACCGAAGCGATCTGCTGCACGCCCACGCATATAACGCAGGCCGATGAATAGAGCGACAGGTTGGTACATGAAATCCGTCTGGTTGCTGTTAGCAAAGTCACGAGTATATAAGCGAAAGCGGAATGGGTAAATGACTGAACCGTAAGTGTTCGTCAGCACTTGTCCTAAAAGTATAAATAAATCAATCCGCTAAAGTTGTCCCTCTTTCCTTAAGTCCAGCCCCCTGATCTTTATCTTAAAAAAACAAAATGCAGACAGTTACGCATTACAGCCTACCGCGAGTTGCGCAGGATGGCAGGCTATAGCAATCAATATGGATACGCCGTCTCGATGATTAAAAAAGAACTATGGATTAATCAGATCAAAGGGTTATGTATTTGTCTGGTGGTAATATATCACTCGGTGATCACGTTTTACCCGCACCTCACCTCCTTTCAACATCCGCTTTCAGAGATGCTGAGCAAATGCTGGATTTACCTGAACTTGTACCTGGCGCCGTTTCGCATGCCGGTGTTTTTCTTTATATCGGGGTATCTGATCCGTCGCTATATCGATAGCGTCCCGTGGACAACCTGCCTGGATAAACGGATCTGGAACATCGCCTGGGTGTTGGTGCTCTGGGGAGTGGCGCAATGGCTGGCGTTAGTCGCGCTCAATAACTGGCTTGCCCCGCAGCGCGATCTGAGCCATACCGCCAATGCCGCCTATGCCGGTTCACTCGGTGGCTTTGCCCACGGGATGCTCACCGCCAGCACCAGCTTGTGGTATCTGTACGCGCTGATTGTTTATTTTGTTCTGTGTAAGATTTTCAGCCGCTGGGCGATGCCGCTATTAGCGCTATTTGTGGCGCTGAGCGTGGCGATCAATTTTGTCCCGACGCCGTGGTGGGGAATGAACAGCGTGATACGTAATCTGCCATACTACAGCCTCGGCGCATGGTTTGGCGCAACGCTGATGGAATGGATCAAAGAGGTTCCCTTGCGCCGCCATGCTGTGTTTTTTCTGGTTAGCACAATCGTCGCCGCCGTCGCGTGGCTGGCAAATGTCTCACTATTGCTTTCTCTTCTTTCCATTGTGCTGATCATGAAGCTGTTTTATCAATTTGAGCTCCGCTTTGGTATGCGCACGTCCAGTCCATTAAGCGTGATTGGTGCCAATACCATCGCCATTTACACCACTCACCGTATTCTGGTTGAGCTGTTCAGCTTAACGTTAATACCCAAAATTAATCATGCTATCTGGCCTGCATATGCGGAGCTGGCCCTGCTTCTGGTGTATCCGTTCGCTTGCCTTCTGCTATGCACCCTGCTTGGCCTGCTGGTGCGTAAAATTTCGCAAAAAACCGTGGCCGATCTGCTCTTTTCCCCGCCTTCTTTATCGACCGCCTCGCGCTAACCTCAACGCGTTTTTTGCCCCCCTTTGGGGGCGAATCAATTTGCTTATGAGAAACGATCACGGATAATAAAGGACATTGCTTATCAGATGTATATATACGAGATCCTGACAACCGAATGCCTGAACAACATCGTTACACGCTCCCAGCGAAAGCAGGCGATCAGCGCCAGTTGGGTGAACTCACCGGCGCCGCCTGCGCAACGCTGGTCGCAGAAATCGCTGAACATCACGCGGGGCCAGTGGTGCTGATTGCACCGGATATGCAAAATGCGTTACGTTTGCATGACGAAATTCGTCAGTTTACCGACCAGATGGTGATGAACCTGGCCGACTGGGAAACGCTGCCCTACGACAGCTTTTCTCCCCATCAGGAGATTATCTCTTCACGCCTGTCCACGCTATATCAACTGCCTGCCATGCAGCGCGGCGTATTGATCGTTCCGGTCAATACACTGATGCAACGTGTCTGTCCGCACAGCTATCTGCACGGCCATGCGCTGGTGATGAAAAAAGGTCAGCGTCTATCGCGCGACGCCCTGCGCGAACAGTTAGACAGCGCAGGCTATCGTCATGTTGATCAGGTCATGGAACACGGTGAATATGCCACACGTGGCGCATTGTTGGATCTGTTTCCGATGGGCAGCGAGTTACCTTATCGCCTCGATTTCTTTGATGATGAAATCGACAGCCTGCGCCTGTTTGATACTGACACCCAGCGCACGCTGGAAGAAGTCGACGCCATTAATTTGCTGCCCGCGCACGAATTTCCGACCGACAAAACGGCCATCGAGTTGTTCCGTAGCCAGTGGCGTGACACCTTTGAGGTGAAACGCGACGCCGAACATATTTATCAGCAGGTCAGCAAAGGCACGTTGCCAGCGGGTATTGAATACTGGCAGCCGCTGTTTTTCAGCGAGTCGCTGCCGTCGCTGTTCAGTTACTTTCCCGCCAATACGTTATTGGTCAATACCGGCGATATCGAGACCAGCGCAGAACGCTTCCAGGCCGATACCCTGTCACGTTTTGAGAATCGAGGCGTAGATCCAATGCGCCCGCTTCTGCCACCGGAATCGCTGTGGCTGCGGGTGGATGAGCTGTTTACTGAACTGAAACGCTGGCCGCGCGTTCAGCTAAAAACCGAGAGTCTGGCGAACAAAGCTGCGAATACCAACCTTGGGTTCCAGAAGCTGCCGGATATCGCCGTGCAGGCGCAGCAAAAATCGCCGCTAGATGCGTTACGTAAATTCCTTGAGGGTTTTACCGGTCCGGTAATTTTCTCGGTGGAAAGTGAAGGACGCCGGGAAGCGCTTGGCGAACTGCTCGCCCGCATCAAGGTCGCGCCGAAGCGGATATTGCGTCTCGATGAAGCCGCAGACAACGGTCGTTATCTGATGATTGGCGCCGCCGAGCATGGCTTCATCGATAGCAAACGTAATCTGGCGCTGATTTGTGAAAGCGATCTGCTGGGCGAACGCGTGGCGCGCCGCCGTCAGGATTCTCGTCGCACTATCAACCCGGATACGTTAATTCGTAACCTCGCGGAGCTGCATCCCGGTCAGCCAGTGGTGCATCTGGAGCACGGCGTTGGTCGCTATGCCGGGATGACCACGCTGGAAGCTGGCGGCATCACTGGTGAATACCTGATGCTCACCTACGCCAACGACGCCAAACTGTATGTGCCGGTGTCATCGCTGCATCTGATCAGCCGCTACGCCGGTGGCGCGGAAGAGAATGCGCCGCTGCATAAACTTGGCGGCGATGCCTGGTCACGCGCGCGCCAGAAAGCCGCCGAGAAGGTCCGCGATGTTGCAGCAGAGCTGCTGGATATTTACGCTCAGCGCGCGGCGAAAGAAGGTTTTGCCTTTAAGTATGACCGTGAGCAGTACCAGCTGTTTTGCGACAGCTTCCCGTTTGAAACCACGCCCGACCAGGCACAGGCGATCAACGCGGTACTCAGCGATATGTGTCAGCCGCTGGCCATGGACCGCCTGGTGTGTGGCGACGTCGGCTTCGGTAAAACCGAAGTCGCGATGCGCGCCGCCTTCCTCGCCGTAGAGAACCACAAACAGGTTGCCGTGCTGGTGCCGACCACCCTGCTCGCCCAGCAGCACTTCGACAACTTCCGCGATCGTTTTGCCAACTGGCCGGTACGCATTGAAATGCTGTCCCGTTTCCGTAGTGCCAAAGAGCAAGCGCAGATCCTGGAGCAGGTTGCCGAAGGTAAAATCGATATTCTCATTGGCACTCACAAACTGCTGCAAGCGGATGTGAAGCTAAAAGATTTGGGGCTGCTGATCGTCGATGAAGAGCACCGTTTCGGCGTGCGCCACAAAGAACGCATCAAAGCCATGCGCGCGGACGTCGATATTCTGACTCTGACGGCAACGCCAATTCCACGCACGCTCAATATGGCAATGAGCGGCATGCGCGATCTGTCGATCATCGCCACGCCGCCCGCCCGGCGTCTGGCGGTCAAAACCTTCGTACGCGAATACGACAGCCTGGTGGTACGTGAGGCGATCCTGCGTGAAGTTCTGCGTGGGGGACAAGTTTATTACCTGTTTAACGACGTCGAAAATATCCAGAAAACCGCCGACAGATTAGCGGAACTGGTACCGGAAGCACGTATTGGCATCGGCCACGGGCAAATGCGCGAGCGCGAGTTGGAACGCGTGATGAACGATTTCCATCATCAGCGTTTTAACGTACTGGTGTGTACCACCATTATCGAAACCGGGATCGACATTCCCACCGCGAACACCATCATCATTGAACGTGCTGACCACTTCGGTTTGGCGCAATTACATCAGCTGCGCGGTCGTGTGGGACGCTCACACCATCAGGCCTACGCCTGGCTACTGACGCCGCATCCAAAAGCGATGACCACCGATGCGCAAAAGCGCCTGGAAGCCATCGCCTCGCTGGAAGATTTGGGTGCAGGCTTTGCGCTGGCGACCCACGACCTCGAAATT
Source organism: Citrobacter meridianamericanus (assembly GCF_041320245.1). NCBI lineage: Bacteria > Pseudomonadati > Pseudomonadota > Gammaproteobacteria > Enterobacterales > Enterobacteriaceae > Citrobacter > Citrobacter meridianamericanus. Next base: position 3,177,856 of record NZ_CP101036.1, read on the forward strand.
CGCGGCGCCGGGGAACTGCTGGGCGAAGATCAAAGCGGTTCTATGGAAAGCATCGGCTTCTCGCTGTATATGGAGCTGCTGGAGAACGCCGTCGATGCGCTCAAAGAAGGGCGAGAACCTTCGCTGGAAGATCTCACCAGCCAACAAACCGAAGTTGAACTGCGTATGCCGTCACTCCTTCCGGATGACTATATCCCGGATGTCAACACGCGACTGTCGTTCTACAAGCGCATTGCCAGTGCGAAAGGTGAAACCGAGCTGGAAGAAATTAAAGTCGAGCTGATAGACCGTTTTGGTCTGCTTCCCGATCCGGCTCGTACGTTGCTGGATATCGCCCGTTTACGTCAACAGGCGCAGAAACTGGGGATTAGAAAGCTCGAAAGCAATGAAAAAGGCGGTACGATTGAATTTGCCGAGAAAAATCACGTCAACCCGGTCTGGCTGATTGGTTTACTGCAAAAGCAGCCGCAGCATTTCCGTCTGGATGGTCCAACCCGCCTGAAATTCATGCAGGAGTTGGGTGAGCGTAAAACGCGAATCGACTGGGTCCGCCAGTTTATGCGCCAGCTTGAAGAGAACGCCGTAGCCTAGCATCAGGCCGGGTGAGCAGACCACTCACCCGGCCTGATGAATTTACAAACTCTTTGCACTTCCCTGCACTTCCCGACACAGTAAGCCGCCATAATTCCTGTTTACTTTTACATAATAAAAACCACGTAAAAACAATGGATTTATGGTGATGTTAAACAATAAACGACTCTCACGCTGGTTAGCGTTTTTTACGCTGGCAGCGACCTTCACTTTAGCACTTCCGGTTCAGGCCAATACCTGGCCGCTACCGCCACCGGGAAGCCGCGTGGTAGGTCAGAATGCTGTTCACGTTGTTGAAGACAATGGTGGCTCTCTGGAAGCGATTGCTAAAAAATATAATGTCGGCTTTTTAGCGCTATTGCAGGCCAACCCCGGCGTTGATCCGTATGTCCCCCGTCCGGGCAGCGTTTTGACTATCCCATTGCAAACCCTGCTGCCAGACGCGCCGCGCGAAGGCATTGTCATCAACCTCGCCGAACTGCGTCTGTATTATTACCAGCCGGGTACAAATTCGGTGACCGTCTATCCTATTGGTATTGGCCAGTTAGGCGGTGACACGCTAACTCCGACAATGGTGACGACTATTTCTGATAAACGCGCCAACCCCACCTGGACACCCACGGCAAATATCCGCGCACGATATAAAGCGAACGGGATCGACCTTCCTGCCGTAGTACCTGCCGGGCCGGATAACCCGATGGGTCATCATGCCATTCGCTTAGCGGCTTACGGCGGCGTGTACCTGCTGCACGGAACCAATGCTGATTTTGGCATAGGAATGCGTGTCAGTTCTGGTTGTATTCGTCTGCGCGATGGAGATATCGAAACCCTGTTCCGTCAGGTAACGCCCGGAACCAAGGTCAATATTATCAATACGCCGATCAAAGCATCTGTTGAACCTAACGGCGTGAGACTGGTTGAAGTTCATCAGCCGCTGTCAGAAAAAATCAATGACGACCCGCAGTTGCTGCCGATCGTATTGAACAAATCAATGCAGACGTTTAAAAATGCAGCGCAGACGGATAGCACAGTCATGGAGCATGCGATGGAAATTCGCTCAGGCATGCCGGTTGATGTAACCCGTCATCAAGACGTCGCTGAACAACCGCTGTAAACTCCACATATAAACAAACCCCGCCGGATTTTATTCCGCGGGGTTTTTTATTTAACTCGCAGTGGCATTGCGAAGGGTTAAAACTTATTTGTAGATAACCGCAGTCCCGTGAAGAGTGTTAGGACCGGTAACGGAAGTAATACGGAAAGACTTCGCCCCCATCTCATCCGCTTTTTGCGCCAGCTGATCTTCCAGAGAACCTAAGTTAGTGCCCGCATTCGCAGAAATAGTACCGACTTTCTGTTGACCCGCAGGTGTGGCCTGAACTTCAACAGCGGCAAAGCTTGCAAATGACAATGAGCTAAGAACAGCAGCAACGAACAGAGTTTTTACGTTTTTCATGATAGTGACCTTTAGCAGATGAATGTGTGTCGAAAAGATTAACTTAACGATCGATAGTTAAATCATAGATGCGATCCGGGTCACACGTCAACAAATTTTTATAATGATCGTTATATAAAATATAAAATCTCTATTTTTCATACTAATAGCCATAAATTTTTTTTATCATTAATCCGCTGGAGTGTGCAGTCGAATATTTTTATAATGGTTATTCAATAAACTCAACAAAGGTACAGCGGCACCATGACAACTGAAACGACAGGTTGTGCTAAAAAAAGCCGTGGCCGACCAAAAGTGTTCGACAGGGAAGCCGCGCTTGATAAGGCCATGACACTCTTCTGGCAACACGGATATGAAGCAACATCGCTCGCCGATCTCGTAGAAGCAACAGGCGCAAAAGCGCCCACGCTGTATGCAGAGTTCACCAACAAAGAAGGGTTGTTTCGTGCCGTGCTGGACCGCTACATCACGCGCTTCGCAGCGAAACACGAGGCCCAGCTGTTTTGTGAAGAAAAAAGCCTTGAGTCCGCGCTGGAAGACTATTTCACCGCAATAGCAACCTGCTTTACCAGCAAGGACACCCCGGCGGGATGTTTCATGATTAACACCTCTGCGACACTGGCAGCCTCTTCCCGTGATATTGCGCGTACGGTGAAGTCTCGCCATGCAATGCAGGAACAGACGCTTACTCAGTTTCTTCATCAGCGTCAGCAGCGAGGCGAAATTCCGGCCCATTGCGACGTGCAAAAACTGGCCGAATATCTGAACTGTATTTTACAGGGTATGTCGATCAGCGCCCGCGAAGGTGCAACGTTTGAAAAGCTGATGCAGATCGCTCGTACAACCCTGCGACTGTGGCCCGAACTCATCAAAGCTTAACGTATTTCCGCTGTTTCCCCCGCTGTACTGACACCATCGGGAGCTGATAAGGCTCCCGCTTAAATTCGCGCACATTACCCACACATTCTTCACTGTTTTCATTATCTTATCCGATTATTTTTTGTAAAATGTATTGATAACAGCAATCATTATCAGCAATATTCGCATTTGTTTTAACACCCGTTACACGATGTAACCATCGGTTTCTCTACCGCCATAACAAAAACAGACCGAATTTTTTAAAAGGAACACAAATGCATAAGCGTCTCTGGGTGCTCAATCCTATCCTGTTATCTTTAACTCTCCCGGCTATTGCGGCTGAAGAAGATAATCTCATCGTCAGCGCCAACCGGAGCCAACGCACCGTGGCAGAAATGGCGCAAACGACCTGGGTTATCGAAGGAAGCGAGATTGAACAACAGGTTCAGGGTGGGAAAGAGTTTAAGGATGTTCTGGCTCAGTTAATCCCGGGAATCGATGTCAGCAGCCAGGGACGCACCAACTACGGCATGAATATGCGCGGTCGCGCCATCGTCGTGCTGGTTGACGGCGTCCGTCTGAACTCCTCGCGCACCGACAGTCGCCAACTTGACTCCATTGACCCGTTTAACATTGCTCACATAGAAGTCATCTCAGGCGCCACTTCACTTTATGGCGGCGGCAGTACCGGCGGATTAATCAACATCGTTACTAAAAAAGGCCAGCCGGAGCGTGAAGTCGAACTCGAACTGGGGGGTAAAAGCGGTTTCAATAACAGCAACGATCATGATGAACGCGTTGCTGTGGCAGTGAGCGGAGGAACCGATCGCGCTGCCGGGCGCATGTCCGTTGCGTATCAACGGTTTGGCGGCTGGTATGACGGTAACCACGATGCCTTAATGCTGGATAACACCCAAACTGGCCTGCAGCACTCCGATCGTCTGGACGTAATGGGTACCGGGACGATTGAACTTGACGACAACCGACAGTTGCAACTGGTTACGCAGTATTATAAAAGCCAGGGGGATGACGATTACGGGCTGGATCTTGGTGAGAACATGTCCGCCGTGACGGGAAACGGTAAAGCTTATACCAGCAGCGGGCTGAACTCTGATCGTATACCCGGCACCGAGCGTCATCTGATCAGCCTGCAATATTCTGATGCGGATTTCTTCGGCCAGAACCTGATCAGCCAAATCTATTACCGCGACGAATCGTTGAAATTTTATCCGTTCCCAACGCTAAGCAAAGGCAAGGTCACCAGTTTCTCCGCATCACAGCAAGACACCGACCAGTTTGGCGCCAAAATTACCCTCAACAGCCAGTTGATGGACAATTGGGAACTGACGTGGGGTGTCGATGCCGATCACGAAACCTTCGATTCCAATCAGAAATTCTTCGATCTGGCCTGGTCCCTGCCCTCCGGCGGTATGGACAACCGAACCGCGTATACCACCGGGCGTTACCCGGGTTACAGCATCACCAACTTCGCACCTTTCCTGCAAAACAGCTATGACATTAACGACATCTTTACCCTCAGCGGAGGGGTGCGCTATCAATGGACAGAAAACAGAGTTGATGATTTCGTCGGCTATGCCCAACAGCAGGGAATTGCGACCGGACTGGCGAACTCCGCCGACACCATTCCTGGCGGTAAAACCGATTACGATAATTTCCTGTTTAACGCCGGTATCCTCGCCCACCTGACCGACCGCCAGCAGACGTGGTTTAACTTCTCTCAGGGTGTCGAGCTGCCAGACCCGGGTAAATATTATGGCAACGGTACTTATTCCCTGGTGGGCGATCATTACCGGCTCCAGCGCAGCGTCAATGTGGCGGATTCACGCCTGGAAGGGATTAAAGTCAACTCGTACGAACTGGGATGGCGCTACACCGGCGATAGCCTGCGCACGCAGTTAGCCGCTTACTACTCGACTTCGGATAAATCAATTGTTATCAACCGTAGCGATATGACCATCAACGTTCAGCCCGACGATCGGCGTATTTATGGCCTTGAAGGTGCAGTGGATTATTTCATTGCGGATACGAACTGGAGCCTGGGCGGCAACTTCAACATCATAAAATCAGAAGTGAAGCAAAACGGGAAATGGCGGAAATGGGATGTCACTCTGGCCTCACCGTCGAAAGCAACCGCCTGGGTCGGCTGGGCGCCTGAACCGTGGTCATTGCGCGTACAGAGCCAGCAAGCATTTGATCTGACCGACGCCAGCGGCAACAAGCTGGATGGCTATAACACCATGGACTTTATCGGCAGCTATCAACTCCCGTTGGGTAAATTGACCTTTAGCGTGGAAAACCTGCTGAATGAAGAGTACACCACGCTGTGGGGACAACGTGCGCCACTGTTATATAGCCCGACCTACGGCAGCACGTCACTGTATGAATACAAGGGTCGGGGCCGCACCTTTGGGCTGAACTACGCTTTAACCTTCTGATAAAAAAGCCCCCAGCCTGAGCGAATGGGGGCTAATGTTCAGGATAATGCTATTTTACGCTTTGTTATTCAGTACCAGCTGTCCGTTGTTATCCAACGGAATTTGCGCGCCAGGATCCTTATCCATACGGATTTTCCCTTGCTGATCGCCAATTTTGTACGTCACATCGTAGCCCAGCATTTTTTCTGATTTGTCATACACCGTTTTACAACGCTGCTGCGTCGTGGTGTAAGTATCATTTTCCTGCATCGAACCCTGGATCTGGTTACCAGCATAACCGCCGCCTAAGGCACCGGCCACGGTGGCAATATCTTTACCACGTCCGCCGCCAAACTGGTGACCAATAACGCCCCCCGCCACGGCACCGAGCACGGAACCCGCGATACGGTTTTCATCTTGTACCGGCTTACGGTGCGTGACCGTCACGTTCCGGCACTCCTGGCGTGGTGTTTTTACCGACTCTTTAATTGGCGTTGCAGAGACAACTTGTGCGTATTGTGGGCCACGCTCGAAAACGTTAAGACTGGCCACCGCTGCAACACCCAGCGCAGCAGCTACGCCAATCCCTATACCCGCCAACATTGATTTATTCACGGGACTTCCTCCTTTTTGCTATTAGTAACAACTTTGCAACAGAAGGTAAGGAATGCCAATCAGATTACGGATGAAAATAGCGCAAGGAGAAGCGAATGCAGAATGATTCGGAGAACTCTGAAGGAAGGCGCCGGATGAGTAAAATCAACCGACGCCATAGGTCAAGATTAATGCAGTTTCAGACGCGGGCGAATCACCCGGTTAATACTGCCGACCAGCATCATCAGACCGGTTTTGAAGTAACCGTGTAGAGCAATCTGATGCATACGGTACAGTGAGATGTACACAAAGCGCGCAATACGCCCTTCCACCATCATCGACCCACGGGTCAGGTTGCCCATCAAACTGCCCACGGTAGAGAAGTTAGAGAGCGAAACCAGAGAGCCGTGATCTTTATACTGATACGCTTTCAGCGGCTTACCGTTCATCTGCGCCAGAATGTTGTTCATTGCGCAGCTTGCCATCTGGTGCGCAGCCTGAGCGCGCGGCGGTACAAAGCCCCCTTCCGGGCGAGCGCAGGAAGCACAGTCGCCAATCGCGTAGACGTCGGGATCGCGCGTGCTCTGCAGAGTTGGGTCAACCACCAGCTGATTGATACGGTTCGTTTCAAGTCCGCCAATGTCTTTCATAAAGTCTGGCGCTTTGATCCCCGCCGCCCACACCATCAGATCGGCTTTAATGTATTCGCCATCTTTGGTATGCAGTCCGCCTTCATCTGCACTGGTTACCATCGTCTGGGTCAGGACGCGTACGCCCAGTTTGGTCAACTCATTGTGCGCAGCGCTGGAAATACGCGGCGGCAACGCAGGCAGAATACGTTCACCAGCTTCTACCAGCGTCACGTTCAGTGCTTCGTTGGTCAGCCCTTTGTAACCATAGCTGTGCAGTTGTTTTACCGCATTATGCAGCTCGGCGGAGAGTTCAACCCCCGTCGCACCACCGCCGACGATAGCAATATTCACTTTGCCGTTAGCGCCCAGATTCGCGGAATACTTGAGGAACAGATTCAGCATTTCCTGGTGGAAACGACGCGCCTGATGCGGGTTATCCAGGAAAATGCAATTTTCTTTGACGCCCGGCGTGTTGAAATCGTTAGAGGTACTACCCAACGCCATCACCAGCGTGTCATACGGTACTTTACGCTCAGGAACCAGCAGATCGCCCTTCTCATCGCGCAGCTCGGCGAGAGTAATGGTTTTCGCTTCACGATCGATATCCACCACCGAGCCCAACTGGAACTGGAACCCGTGGTTGCGGGCATGCGCCAGATAGCTCAGCGCATCCACACCTTCATCCAGCGAACCTGTCGCGACTTCATGCAGTAACGGTTTCCATAAATGGCTGTGGTTTCTGTCCACCAGCGTAATTTTGGCCTTTTTCTTGCGGCCCAGCTTTTTACCCAGCTGCGTCGCCATTTCCAGTCCGCCAGCACCGCCGCCGACAATCACGATCCTTTTCAATGGTGTAGTCAACGTGACCCCCTCAAATTTATTAACCAATTGTTAATTAAAAGTTATTGTCATAGCCTTTAATTAACAACAAGTTACGATAATGAAAATGTTCTTCGAGAGTGAGAATAACACGAACGGTGCATTGGTCATACCAAAATTGATGTGTATCAAGTTTTGATGCTGAAAAGATAGACAACCCGAACTTTAAGAACAAAAAAACCAGCCCGGAGGCTGGTTTTTTACACGCTCATTGAAGGTTAACCCAACGTTTTGAACGCTTTGATACGCTGTAAGTGCGGGGAGATATTCTTAAACTTATGCGTCTGCTCTTCGTCCCAGACAATCTCATAAAAGTGGTGCAGTTCTTCTGACGAACGCTGACTATTAAGTGCTTCATCATGACGGGACAAGATAACCAGACAGCGATCGCGATTTTTTTCGCGGAAATTGGTCACGCATTTTGTCGCGATATCGGCATATTCTTCAGGCCGGTCGATTTTTCCCTCCATGTTCTCATACGGGAACAGATTGGGATTAAACACAACCTGGCGAATATCACACAGAAAACCAATTCTTTCAGCCCAAAATCCTCCGAGCCCCACGCCACAAATCAGCGGTCGGTCGTCGACATTAAGCTGCAGCATTTTGTCCACTTCTTTAAGCAGATGCTGCATATCATGTTTAGGATGCCGCGTGCTGTAGCTAATCAGCCTGACGTCCGGGTCGATGAACTGCAGCTGCAGCACCTTTTCGTGGTTGCCTGGACTGTTAGAGTCAAAACCGTGTAAATAGATAATCATCGCATCCTCGCCAAACGTGCGTTAATGACCTGCTTTCTCTTCCTGCCAGCGCTCATGAAGCTGGTTGAGCTGGGCGCTTACCGTCTTCCAGCGTGTCGAGTCCATCAGTTCCTGACGTGAAAATGAACCTTTATGATACAAACGTGTAACACGTTCTGCATTGATCGGCGACAGATTATCTAACACACTGGCCGCTCCTTTACGATTATTGCAGACCAGGATCATATCGCAACCTGCATCCAGCGATGCCTGGCCGCGTTCCGCATAGCTTCCCATAATCGCCGCACCTTCCATCGACAGATCGTCAGAGAAAATAACGCCGTCGAAACCCAGCTCCTGACGCAGCACCGTTTTCAACCAGTGTGGCGAGCCACTCGCCGGGCGCGGGTCTACATCACTGTAGATGACGTGTGCAGGCATAATGGCGTCGAGTTTGTTTTCGGTAATCAACGTCCTGAACACGGACATATCTTTCGCCCGAATTTCGGCTTCCGAGCGTGGATCGGTTGGGGTTTCTTTGTGTGAATCCGCCGTCACCGCCCCATGTCCGGGGAAATGTTTACCAGTCGTTTTCATGCCAGCGCCATGCATACCGTCAATAAAGCGGGTTGCTATAGCCAGCGCTTTTAGCGGATCGGCATGGTAAGAGCGCTCGCCGATTGCTGCGCTGATATGCCCCACATCCAACACCGGTGCAAAGCTGATATCAATGTCCATTGCGATCATTTCGCTGGCCATTAACCATCCGGCGTCTTCAGCCAGTTTGCCACCTTCTTCCAGACCGTGCAGCGCTGCAAACGATTGGGCCGCGGGCAGACGCGTAAAACCCTCGCGAAAACGCTGCACCCTGCCGCCTTCCTGATCTACCGCCACCACCAGATGATTACGCGATGCCTCGCGGATCTGGCGCACTAATTCCCGCAACTGTTCCGGGTCATGATAATTTCGGGTAAAGAGGATCAACCCACCTACCAGCGGATGCGCCAGAATCTCACGTTCTTCAGCGTCCAGCTCATACCCTTCGACATCCAACATTACTGGGCCCACACTGCTCTCCTTATCCTTTCATTGTTAGCTGCCGCCAGGTTTCATCGGCCAGCCTGATAAATTGTCGATCGCCGGTTTGTTGCCAGCGATACTCAAACCACCCCGCCTTCAGCATCATTATCCAGGGTTGCCATCGCCTGACCTGTCGCCAGAGCACGTCTGGCTCAATATGCGCTCGTTGGGCGTAGGCGCTAACCAGCCGTTGATGCTGGGACTCGTCGCTGACCCAAACCGCCGCCAGCTCCAGCGCGATATCACCGTCGCCGGCATATTCCCAGTCAATCAACCGCAGCCCTGAGTCTGTACGTACGATGTTGTTGCCGTGGACGTCCATATGCAGCGGCCCCAGGCGCAAAGGTCGAGGCTCACCGCTTTTCCTTAGCAGCTTAAGCGCGCGTAACCAACATGGCGTACGACGCGCCGGATCCCCACACTGCCAGTATCGTTCGAGTAGCGGCAGCAGGCTGATTCGCCAGCCGAATCGGGGCTGCTGGTGCAGATGATACAATAAGCCAGCGAGTTCGTCGGCGTCCGGTAATCTGGATTCTACCTGACCGTGAAAAAAATCCACGGCCATCCACCCGCGCGTATAAAAGCGAGGGCGCGGCGCAAGGCTTTCTGGCAGGTGCTTTAACGCATGATAGTGGCGTAAGAAATGCGATTCAGGCGCGTCAGGATCGTGATGACAACGCAATACTAAGCGGTGGGTATGATGTTCGATGATGCAGCTCCCGCCGCTCAGGCCGCTCTGGCTACCTGCGACGGGATGATACTGCGGGAAATAGCGCGACAACACTTCGTCGCGCTTCAGTCGGTTATTGTTGCTGAACGGCACCTTTACCTGACCAGATAATTTCGCCAGTTTGTACCAGCATTAATTGCATTTGCAGCGCAGGTGAATTGACGTTGCCTGATGCGCTGGAATAGAGCACATATTGTGCGCCAACGTTACGGGCGATACCAATCGCTTTGCTGCGCGTACCCAGACTGTCGTTCGGCGACAAACCTAGCTGCTGTTTGGCGACGGCCAACTGCTGGGCGGAAACCAGAGTAAACTTGCCGTTATTCGCCAGCGCGCTGCGCAAAGTCTCGGTGGCTTCCCCTCCATTCAACGAGCCGTTGGTGCGGTTATTGACGCTATCAACCAGCAGAACGCCCCCCGCTTTGACGCCGTCAGCCTGCAGCATTTTGCCGACCATCGGCTGCATAGCCCCGTTCCAGTCATAATGACGCTGACGTGGCGTCGGCTGCGCCGTCTGGTCCTCGTGCTCAATCGGCCCCGGCTGCTGTGGAATGGTGGGAACCGTTGGTACAACCGGTACCGGCTGTTGCGGCTGCGTGGGTTGTTCCGGCACCGGCTTCACTTCCTCTACCGGTGCGGGTTCACGTTGCGCCACACAACCAGAGAGAAACATCGCCAGCGCGGCAATCAGTGCGTAGCGATTCATTTTTATCTTCAAGATTCACCCCTTACAAATAAAGATAAAGTCTAACCTTGTGCGCCCCCAGATAATTGGCGCTGCCGTACAGCGTCACCGACGAATGAGCCGGGATAGTCACGCTACGCGGCGCTTCCAGAGGATGCATTTCCAGTCCTCTGGTGTCATACCAGTAAAACCGGTAATGAACGGTAACGGGCTCTTGTCTTTCGTTATAAAGTCGAGAGGATGCTGAGGCCTGAATATCAGACGTGGTTAACGTCGGCTGTTCCGCTGTAATGCCCGCCGCAAGAATCGTTGATTCCATCACCAGTGATTGTTCATCACTAACCGGAATTTCAGGATGTGTTCGACAGCCAGCCAGTAGCAGCAAGCTCAGTGAAAGTGCAATGCATCCTCTGGTCATGCTTACAGACCTTTATGCGCAAGCATTGGACCAAGCGCCCGGCCACCCAGCAGGTGCATATGAATGTGATACACCTCCTGACCACCATGACGATTGGTATTCATGATTAAACGGTACCCATCCGCAGCAATGCCTTCCTGCTCGGCTATTTTTGCCGCAACGGTAATCATGCGACCCAACGCCTGCTCGTGTTCCGCCGTCACATCGTTGACGGTTGGGATCAATACGTTAGGAATGATGAGAATGTGCGTAGGTGCCTGAGGGGAAATATCACGAAACGCGGTGACCAGTTCATCCTGGTACACGATATCCGACGGAATTTCACGACGGATAATTTTGCTGAATATAGTTTCTTCTGCCACGACGTTTTCCTTTTTCATTAACAGCCCAAGCGTTATGCCATGCTACGCCGGGTAACTCTGCGAGTATAGAGTATGAGCGAGTTACTCACGCTCTTTCAACTTTAACCCTCGATTTTTTAAGCAAAAAGCCCTGTCACTGCTGTTCTTATAACCATTTCCCGTCGCTATTGCTTAAGCATAGTACTGAAATCCTATTTCATTTATACCCAAAGCGGTTTACACGTCAGGCATCAATGCGTGGCCGTTACCTTCTCGTCAGGGCGTATAACGGCTACATGACGATATCGGCCTCTCCGGCCACCGCCAGGCGCAAAAAATCGTCCCGCCGATGGTTTTTAATTTTGGGGTTCCATGCCACACCAATGTTCCAGCGAATTTGTTTTTCAGTGAGCATCAATAGTCTCGCTTCGGCAGGCAAAAAATGCCGGACACTTGTGGGTAAAAAGGCGACTCCGATCCCCCCGGCAACCAATGCCAATAGCGTAGTCATGTCATTTGTTACAGAGACCGGTTCAGCGCTAAGTTGGATGCTTTGTAGAAAGAGTGAGGTTTGTTCCGCAAGACATGTGCTTCATGCACCTGTTTTTAATTAGTGCTATTTCCTTAGCGATCACGCTGTCGGTATATCCACATATCATCAAAGATAAATCGATAAAAATAAAACGGTTAATCAAAGGAAAGCAGCCACATCGCTCATGCACGATCTACTTTATAGGCGTTATTGCCCTGCTCGCCATGATCCCGGAATGTGCTGTTGTGGACTGGTCGTCACGTTATTTATTGAAAAATCTCAATGCGACTACAGAAACGGCAAGCCTTTCCTTTGCCTGCTTTGCGGGAACAATGGCAATCTTTCGCTTCATGGGAGACTTTATTCGTAACCGCTTTAATGCCATTCTCGTGATGCGCTCATCCAGTCTGTTAGCTGGGCTTGGGCTGCTGACAGCCGCAATGGCTAGTCATCCCTGGCAAGCCACCGTTGCCTTCGCTATTGCCGGTATTGGCATAGCCAATCTGGTACCGATTGCTTTTTCCGCTGCGGGAAACCAGCCTGATATTTCGACCAACACGGGAATGAGCATCGTCACCACGATCGGTTATTTGGGTACGCTAATGGCCCCTGCACCTATAGGCCTGGTGGCTGAAATCACAGGTTTTCCTGCTGTATATACCGGGATGGCCGCCATGTTGGGCATGATTATGCTGCTTGCTCCCCTGATTAGGGTAAAGGCCAGCGAAAAATTTGATGCCCATTTGACGCGTTGAAAACAAAAAGCCTGCTTAGTTTCCTGAGCAGGCTTCTTAAATTTGGCTCCTCTGACTGGACTCGAACCAGTGACATACGGATTAACAGTCCGCCGTTCTACCGACTGAACTACAGAGGAATCGTTGTGGAGGCTTATCTTAGCGGCGAAAAAAATTTTGTCAAACCCCATTTCCTCGCATAAGTATCAATTGATGCTTCTCTCGACAGTTTGTTGCATTTCCAGACATTTTAAATGGAAAAAACTTTGCAGCTTTTTGGATTCTCCCTCATCATTTGAAATGAGGTTTCAACTTTCTTCTTTAAGGTCCACTTTGAACGTCTCCGCTGCCTTCCGCCAGGTTGCTTCCCGCACGCCCTGGTATGCCAAACGCAAGAGTTATAAGGTTCTCTTTTGGCGTGAAATCACTCCGCTCGCGGTCCCCATTTTTCTGGAAAACACCTGTGTGCTGTTGATGGGCGTTCTGAGTACCTTCCTGGTGAGCTGGTTGGGAAAAGAAGCAATGGCTGGGGTTGGTCTCGCAGACAGTTTCAATATGGTTATTATGGCGTTTTTTGCCGCCATCGACCTGGGTACTACGGTAGTAGTAGCATTTAGCCTGGGAAAACGAGATCGCCGACGAGCCAGATCGGCTGCCAGACAATCGCTGGTGATCATGACGATTTTTGCTACCGTGCTGGCTGCGGTCATTCACTATTTTGGCAAACAGATTATTGACGTTGTCGCTGGTGAAGCAACGCCCGACGTTAAGGCTTTAGCGCTAACCTATCTGGAGCTGACGGTGCTCAGCTACCCGGCGGCAGCCATTGCGCTGATCGGTAGTGGCGCACTGCGTGGAGCTGGAAATACCAAAATACCGCTGTTGATTAATGGCGGCATGAATATTCTGAATATCATCATCAGCAGCATTCTGATCTATGGGATCTTTTCCTGGCAAGGACTGGGATTCGTGGGTGCGGGACTCGGACTGACCATTTCACGCTACATCGGTGCGTTCGCCATTATCTGGGTGCTGATGATTGGTTTTAATCCGGCGCTGCGGATTCCCTTCAAAAGCTATTTTAAGCCGCTTAATCTCGCCATTATCTGGGAGGTTATGGGAATTGGTATTCCGGCTAGTATCGAGTCAGTACTGTTTAATGGCGGTAAACTGCTAACACAGATGTTTGTCTCCGGCATGGGAACCAGCGTCATTGCGGGAAACTTCATTGCATTTTCTATTGCCGCGCTAATCAACCTGCCGGGGAATGCTTTAGGCTCCGCATCGACAATCATTACCGGCAGACGTCTGGGAAATGGTCAAATTGCACAGGCTGAAATCCAGTTACGCCATATCTTTTGGCTATCCACGATCGGCTTAACTGCTATCGCCTGGCTAACTGCGCCTTTCGCCGGCGTCATGGCCTCATTTTTATACCCACGATCAGGATGTAAAAGAGGTCATAGTCGTCCTGATTTGGCTCAACGCAGCATTTATGCCGATATGGGCGGCTTCATGGGTGCTACCGTCAGGGTTTAAGGGCGCACGTGATGTACGTTTTGCCATGTGGGTATCGATGTTGGGCATGTGGGGCTGTCGTGTTGTGGCAGGATACACGTTGGGAATCGTATTAGGATGGGGGGTAGTCGGCGTTTGGTTAGGGATGTTCTTCGACTGGGCCGTACGCGCCGCATTATTTTACAGGCGTATGGTCACAGGCCGCTGGCTATGGAAATACCCGCGTCCCGAACAGGAAAAGTGCATAAAACAACCTGTTGCGTCTGAATAATCGGCGAAATGGGGAATATTTCGGCAAACGATTGAATTTATCGATTCAGGCTTTGACAACGCTGAGTGGTATCGCTAATATGCGCCTCGTTCACACGATTCCTCTGTAGTTCAGTCGGTAGAACGGCGGACTGTTAATCCGTATGTCACTGGTTCGAGTCCAGTCAGAGGAGCCAAATTCCTGTTTTCAGGTGTGCTTAGAAGTCCCTATATGATTAGGTTTCAATAAGTCAGCATGAAAATCTTTCCCGATGCGTATCTGGTTTTCCCTCCGCATCCGGCAAAATTGGTGGTCTGATTTGGGGTCATTTCAGTTCGATAATGGAGTGACCACCATATGTCCCTGTCCGACGCTAAAATCCGCAGTATCAAGCCTCTTGATAAACCCTTTAAATTGACTGATTCACACGGTCTGTATCTGCTTGTCAATCAGGGCGGTTCACGCCTCTGGTACCTCAAATATCGCTTCAACCGAAAAGAATCCCGTATCGCATTAGGTGCCTATCCGCAGGTCTCGCTTTCCGACGCCCGCCAGCAGCGCGACGGTATCCGTAAACTACTGGCGCAGAATATCAATCCTGCGCTACAGTGGGAAATGTGTTCCTGCCAGGTACGTTGCTCAAAAACCTGAAAAACTGCCCCTTCTTCCCGTACAAAAATACCTTAATAGTAATTATGTTGACCAGAAACTGGTTGCAGCAGACTCAGTGAGTTCGCAAGTCGTTTCTGAGCTTCAGTATATTCGCAACCTGTCAGAGGAGTGTCAATAATATTGATATGCCGGAGATATCAATACGCCATCAGTTTTAACACGACGGAAATCCTCATAGCGAATACAACAATCATTTAAATAACAGAGCCTGTAACTGATATTATTGCTAATCGTTTCCAGATAAATCTCATTCTGATTGCTGCCATTCATACAAATTTTTTGCAGTTTTACAGGGGACTGGAAATAGACAGACAGTTTCAGATGGCCATAAAGGGCATAACGCCAGACTTCACTGACCATAATATTCGCTCCCTTTCGTCAGTTAATAACACCAACGGCTTCGTCAATGGTAAGCCAGACCGGCATGGAAGAATTATTGCTATAGCAGGGGAAAGCATTCATAACTTCTCCTTTCTTATTTTTCCAGAGGTTGTATTTCATCTTAAAGTGCAACCGCCACTCAGCACAAAATCAAAAAGAGAGTCTCAAGGTTATTTTTTAGCGATAAGATAGAAAAAAGAGTATGTTTAAGATAACAAATATTGAAGAGATGAATGTTTATTTAAGTATATACAACACTGGTATAAGGATATAATAACCAGGTGTTTCTTTCTGTCAAAAACAAGTTATTACACGATAAAGGAATATAAAAATGAATATCAGGTTAGTGATATTTTCATGTGCATTAGCATTACTGTTAACGGGATGTTCCCGCTCTCCCATTGATGCAAAAAAAAGCGGGAAATCGGTGCCAGTAAACAGCGTCAATAAAGATACAACACCACTCACCGATAAAGACATTTTCGGCAATGAGACCACACTGTCCATTTCAGAAGAAGATATTCAGGCCGCACTGGATGGTGAAGGTTTTCGTGTACCGTTAAATTCAGCCATAATTCTGGTCCAGTCAGGAAACCGCGCGCCCGAAATGTTAATGCAACAGGAAATGGCAAAATATTACCGGATATCAACATTCTCCGGCATCCCGGACAGACAAAAACCAATTTCCGGCAATAAGCTGCTTAAAAATGAGGAACGGGAAGCCGATGTCAGTGAAAATATGAATTATATGCAGGCATTACGTTATATTGCGGCAAAAGGCAATCAGAAGGCAATCATCGTTTACTGGGACGCATTACAGACCGGGATATATGATACAGCAACAAAAAGTACCCGCTGGTCAGATTACCGTAATGAAAAACTGAATGACACCACGTCACTACGCTATCTGGTTCGCTTCGCGCTTGTGGATGTGGCAACAGGGGAATGGGCCACCTGGTCTCCGGTTAACTATGAATACAGCATTCTGCCTGCCATGACAGGAAAAACGGCAGTAACAGATCAGCAAATTACCCAGCTCAGACAGAAAACCTATGCCACAGTGGTTAAAGATCTGGTCAACCGCTATCAGTAAACAACCTTATTACGTCTGCCGCCAATAATCTGTGGCGGCAGCCAGTGATATGAAAATACTCGCGCCTCCGGCTCATCTCTTTTTCCAGACCAGAAACCATGCCAGTGTCCGCGCCGTAAATGTGCGCGAACCTGCCGCCCGGTTGCAGCACTGACATCTGTTTCAGCGAATGCTGTCGCCAGCATTTCCCCCATATTTTCACCCACGCGCCAGTACCGGGGGCCATTTGCCGGAAACAGCCTGAACCCCTTTTTGGTTTTTACAGGTTTTGGCCTTGCCGGGTAACTTCCGGGCTGGCGTTCGCTGCCAATTTCCGGCTCGTCAGAACAGATGTACAGCAGAATCGATAATAATCGACCGACATCTCGGGCCTGGTTTTTCAGATATGTTGACAGGTATTCCGAATGCTTCAGTGCGTCAATCGTTTCGGGTGTTGCGCCACTGGCGTCCAGCCCCTGGTGAAACATATCTTCAAGTATGGTATTCACGGAACCCGTTTTAAGCCGAAAGGACTCCAGCTTTAACCCATTCTCCCGGTTCAACAGCAGATAAAGCGATTTATCATTTTTAACATCATTCTTGTTAACCATTGCCCAGAATCCGTACAATTCCTCTCCCTGCATACACATTCCCGGCGTACTGACGTAAATACACCATTCGGGAAAATGTAAAAAGACATCAACCGGCAGGCTATCGGAAAGTGGCGTTTCAGCCAGGACATTAAGCAGTGACGGATGCGGAGTATAAATTCCTTTGCTGTAGCGCCAGGTTCCCAGCACAGACAGTTTCTGGATTTCCAGCCAGACCGCCGGGGTAAATTCACGTTTCTGTCCCCCCATATACAACATCAGCCAGCGGGTGACCGGTAAAAAACACCAGTTCGGCCAGTCCGGAAATGCCTTCCCCTTCATCAGGCGCGCCTGCTCAATATTCGCCGTCACCTGCGGATGTTGTCTGCAAAAAGCATCGGCGATCCGGACAGGATCGATTATCTGGTTATTGACATCCAGCATCCTAATAGATCCGCTCGCTCCACAGACTATATGCACTGGTTCCGGCAATGCAGTGCTCCCAACTGATGCTTTCATAAATAAACGACACCGATTCTTCCGGCTGGCCCTGGCCGTTCAGAATGGTATCCGGCACCGCCAGATTAATGCTGGAAATTCTGGCGTTGATCAGTTTCAGTTTGTAATACAGTTCATTAATGCCGAAGCGATTGGTGCGATAAAAATCAAAATCACAGGTCAGGCATTCATTCTCGTTAATAGCCTTACTCAGCAAAGGCGAAGATTTGTCCACGGGTTTATGGATGCTCAGTTCCTGGTGATTCACGTTTTGCGCCCGGCTTAAACCATGATTTAACTCTGTCACCATAATTTGATCCAGATGTGCAAGCTGCGCTTTGTTACCAATGGAGGCCAGCGATGAGCATCCCGCCGAAATCAGCCCCTGAAATTGCCCGTTTAATGTCAGGTAAACCGGATTTGCCATGTTGTAATCTCCCTGAAAATAGTATGAATTAATGTTTGTCAGCCGCATCCGGGCTGGTTGAATTTTTCAGCAGCAGCCAGCGGCTTAACACGCCATCCAGCCGTTCATTTATCTGTTTTTCCAGAACGCCGGTTGTCTGCCCCTTTGCCTGGGCTTCCTGATACTGCGTCAGCAGCGACTCAAGCGGCGTCTCCTGGTTCAGCGTCCGCTCAGCCTGGTAAACCACCGTCTTGATATAAGAAAGCGTGAAGCCCTCTTTTGCCTGCTCGCGCTGAACCAACAGTTCAGCAAACGTGCGTAAATCCTGGCGGGTCTGCTGCCAGCCGGTCATCTGCGGACTGTTCTGTGCGCGGATTTTCAGCGTCTCATTCCACTGCGCGGTCGCCTGCTGCTGTTGCAGGCTATTCGGCCAGCGGCTATCGGCCGTCCGGACCATCTGCATGCCGGTTTCCAGCAGTTGCAGTGGGGACGCATCCGGAAGCTGTTGCAGTCGCTGCCCGTAGCTATTCAGGTCGGGAGACGCCAGCCAGACCGTGGCGGCCCCCTGGGCAGTGTCGTTTACCCTGGCCAGTTGCTGCTGCATCGGATACACCTGCCACCACCAGAGCGCGACAGCGATAATGGCAGTACAGACAGCGCCTGCTGCAAAGCCTTTCATGCCGGGATGCGGCACGTTTCCCGCCACGCGCGGATGAACCTCCACCTTCATTTCCGGCAGGTCAGGCAACGGCGGGACAATCTCCGCCGTTGTTGAAGTGGCGGCAACAGCGCTCTCCGGGGCATAGACCAGCGTCCTGACAGTGGTTTTGGCCTGCGAATCCATGCTGTTCCGGGGCCGTGGCTCCAGCCGTTTGCGTGTGTTTTGCACAAAGTACAACAGGTTCTCCACGCGCGGCAGGCGTTTCAGTTCCACCTGCTGGAGCTTGTCGCAGATAAGCTGCAACGCCCGTTCGGTACGGTACAGTAGCGGCAGGTCGGCCTCCGTGAAGGACAACTGCTGGCGCAGAATGCTGCCGGTGCGGGTATTGAACCAGTCGAGCATTTCCGTGCGTGCGGTTCCGTTCTGCGGCCAGAACGTGTCCCACTCATGGCTTATCATTGCCGCCAACAGTTCCGCGCCTTCGCAGAATCCCGCCAGACCCTGCGTGCGGGTGCGTGCCAGGGTGTAATAACTCGCGCTATGCAAATCCACACCGCTGGCTTTAAAAATCGCCAGCGCCAGCGACTCCACCAGACTCCAGTTCAGCTCCGGCTGTGACGGATGGCTGGCCTTGTTGATTTCCTCGCGAATGGCGCTGAATTCCGGCAGACCACGCGGGTCGCTGCCGGTCACAATCGTCTGCGTCAGTAAGTTGTCATTCATCCCTGTCTCCTCAGTACAGCGTATCCGGCAGACGGAACTGGCTGAACAGCCCGCCGCTGAACGGATTGTCTTCGGTATCGGTATGTACCCGGTACACCATCGCCCCGCCGTCCACGTTAAAGCGCACGCTGAAGGTACCGTCCTGCACGCCGGTAAGTTGCCCTGCGCCAAACAGCCGGAACTGCGCCCACGGCCCGCTGAAGCTGACGCTGCGCGGCGCGCCGCCGCTGAGGCCAATCAGCGTCAGCTTGCTTTCATTGCCTTCGCGCATGTTATTCGGCCACACCAGATGGGCGGTATAGTTGCGTCCCTGGCTGTAGTCCACTAACTGGCCGTCCAGGTTCAGCACGCTGCGCCGCTTGTTGCCGGAGAGCGACACGGTTTCCACCGCAAACTGCGTGCCCAGACCGTTCTGCCTGCTGAAAAAGATGTCGCGGATGTTCTGCGCCCGCTCCAGCTGTTGCAGCACATCCTCGCGAATAACGACGGCATCGTCGCCGTTCACCTCTGCGCCGCCCTCAACAAACAGCTTCAGGTTCTGCGCGTAGAACGTATCCAGCACGCCGCCGGGTTTAAAGAAGCGTTCAAATGCATCCAGCGACGCATCCTGCGGCGAACGCGGGTTAAACGGATACTTATCCGCCAGCTGCTCACTGAACGGTTTCACCACGCTGTCACGCCAGTCCACTTCCATGTAGTGGACGGCTTCCACCATCACCACATGCCAGGCCTGATCCGCCAGCTTACCCACCCAGCGGTTGAGCGGTGCGGGCAGCGTTTTTGCCATCTGGCGGGTGGCGAAAATCGGGTCGCTGCTGTTCTGGTCAAGCCGTAACTGCACGGCTTTCAGGGCCGATTTTCCCGGCGCGGGCGCATTCTGTATCGCCAGCAGGTAACGGTGCAGCTCCGTCAGTTGCCGGTAAACCGCCTGCATTGTGCTTTCTTTGTCTTTCTGCGCATCCAGCGTGCTGTTTTCCGGGGCAAACTCGTGACCGAGACGCGTCAGCAACGGGTAATCCGGCGCGTTCCGCGCCTCCTCACGCTCTTTATCATCCAGCGTGTCCGGCAGGATGATGGCATGAGTGTTGTCACGCAGCGCAGTTAATGCCCGCTGAAGCGGCTGGTCGCCGCTGATGATTTGCTCCAGCGCCCCGGTGAGTTCCGCGACGGACGCATAATCACGTACATTGAGGTTATCCATTCCGGCGCGCCAGGTGGCGGTGTAGTCACCAAGATATTGCTCGGTCAGCTGGCGCTGGATCTCCGTGCGGTCAACGAAGACAGCTCATGCTGGATACGGGTGTCACAGCCATGGGCCGGTGCCGGATTTGGTCACCTGGCGATACCCCGCGTCGGCCAGGAAGTGATAGTGGATTTCCTCAACGGCGACCCTGACCAGCCCATCATCATGGGGCGCACGTATCACCAGGATAACCGCTCTCCGGGCAGCCTGCCGGGAACGAAGACGCAAATGACCATCCGGTCGAAAACGTACAAAGGCGGCGGGTTTAACGAACTGCGGTTTGAGGATGCGACGGACCAGGAGCAGGTTTATATCCACGCGCAGAAGAATATGGATACCGAAGTACTGAATAACCGGACGACGGATGTGAAAGTGGACCATACGGAGACCATCGGTAATAACCAGAAGATAACGGTGGGACTCGGCCAGACGGTAACAGTCGGTAAGGAAAATGCGGGCGGTCATGACCAGACAATCACTGTTACTCATGACCAGAGTACAAGCGTAGGGAACGACCAGACACTCAGCGTTACGCATGACCAGAGTACGAGCGTAGGAAACGATCAGACGCTAAGCGTTACCCATGATCGCAAGAAAGATGTGGGTAATGATCAGAACAGTAAAGTAACCGGCGACGATACCGAGGCGGTGGAAAAATCACAGAATATTACCGTAGGGAAGGATTATACCCTGACGGTAACGGACAGTCTGACCATCAAAGTGGGGGAATGCGTCCTGAAAATGAACAAGGATGGCACGATCCTGCTGAATGGCGTGAAGATCCAGTTTAAAGCCGACGACAGTATAAAAGGTGTCGCCAGTACGGTTCATTTTAACTGACCGGGGGTCGCTTCATGCTTAGTCAGACAGTACGTCCTCTACTTGCAGAACAATACGCTGATATGCTGGCACAGAACCACAGAATGCGCGGAGTGTTGTTGTCCTCGCATTCACACACACCCGGCGATCTGACCCGGTTTGATCAGCGAATGCTGAAATGTCTGAAAGGGATGACGTTACTGAAAGGACTGTCATCCGCTTATCTCCGGGGGCAGCTTCAGGAGCCGTTGTCTGCGGGAGAATTGTTTGCCACTGCGCTGTTCGCCGCCAGTACGGATGACGAATTTCTGCTGTCAGGGTGTATCGGACTGTCGCAGGCGCTGCCCCGCCTGTTACCCGTATTGCTTTCTGTTGCGGGCTGGATGCCGGCACAATCCGCTTTATGGCCGCTGATGCTGTCGCTTCCTGCCTGCCGGGCTTATGTGGCGGTAGTCAGAAGCGATCTGGCTGCCTCTGTTGCGTTCAGCCAGCAGGAGATCCAGACACTCATTGAACAGGGAAGATATGTTGATTTTCTGCTTAATTTTTTGTGCCGCAGCACTTCTCCACTATTTGTCCCGGCGCTGGAGACGGTTTTTTCCTCTGGTCGGGATGAACTCATCCTGCAAGGGTGTCGCGCTGTTTTATGTTCACATCCGCTGACCGATGAGCATACCGGAACCGCCATCAGGCATCTTGTTCAACTGGCCCACAGTGAACGCGATGATATCCGGCTTCATGCCGTCAGGTCGCTGCTGACCTGCCAGGCCGGTCTTCCCCACAGCGAGTTAAGTGTGCTGACCGAAGAAGGCCCGGATACCCGCTTACGGATACAGGCGATGGGCTGGTCCGGATTGCCCGGATACATCCCTTCCCTGCTGACTTACTTTGATTCGCCTGAATACGCCCGTCTGAGCGTGCTATCCGTCATTGCGATCACGGGTTCGTTGCCTGAGCAGGACGGCTGGTTGCGTAAAAGAGATGACGATGTTTACTCCCCTGCTTCCCCCGATTCCGCTGACATTCCGGCGCGCGATCCTGAGCAGGGCGTGGGCTGGCCTGAACGCGCGGCATTTGCAGACTGGTGGCGAACTCAGGGAGAAAATTTTGCCCACAATACCCCGTATCTGTGCGGGCAACTGACCTCACCGGAGGGGCTGAACCGGGTACTCCGGCAGGGGTATCTGAATCTGCGGCCCCTGGCGCTGCTGCGTCTGGGGATATTCCCTGAACGGGCGGCCCTGCCCGCGGAACGCCAGAAAGGGTAAGTGAAAATGAATGAGGAAACGGCAATGCAACATATTTCAGAAGAGACCATCCTGCGTGATGAGAGCACCCAACTGACGGATAAAAAACCGGACATACCGGAAGAACTGGTTTTTACGGCACAACAAAAAATCACCCTGAGCTGCGGCAAATCACGCATCACGCTTTACCCGAACGGCAAGGTGGTCATCAAAGGTGAGTACATTCTCAGCGATGCGGAAGGTGTTAACCGGCTGTCCGGGGGGCGCATTGAAGTGAACTGAGTCGTCTTACGACAATCTTGCCGGATGGAAAAACAACAGTAACGGGAGCAGCAGAATGTGGCAGGTAAAAAACCAGACGCCCTATGCGGTAAAAGGAAGCTGGATCCGAAATGGTTCGGGCGAAGAAATCTGGACCATTGTTTTGAAAGCAACGTGGGATATTCTGCCTGACGGTGTGACAAAACGGTCTGCGGTTCAGCCTCCGGTTCATAGCGGCGCGGTATTTCAGGATGACGGTATTACATTACGCTATGAACCGGACACCGGCCCGACAAAAGCTGCCACCGACATTGTGCTGAACGGATGCGCCCATTCTCCGGATGGAAAAGCCGTTACTATGCTGCCTGTCGGCCTGAAGGTCGGCAACATGATCCGGCTTGCCCGTGTTTATGGCGAGCGGCGCTGGAACGGCAGAGAGTATGGTCAACCCGCCGCGTTTACCCGAATGCCGCTCAGCTATCACAATATGAGCCGGGGCGCTTTTTTCTCATTCTGCGGCAGTCATTACAATCCTGATGGCATCTCCGTTGACGAACGACCAGAAACCGGCATATCGGCATTACCGCATATTGAATTCTGCGGGGAAGATAATTTCCCCGGATTTGGCCCACAGCCGCGACACTGGCCCGGTCGTTTACAGTTTGCCGGAACGTATGACGCAGACTGGCAACGTAACCGTGCTCCCCTCCTGCCTGATGATATGGATGAACGTTACTGGCAGTATGCGCCACAACCGTTGTATGCCGGAGGAAGATTAAAAGGTGGTGAAATCGTCTGCCTGGGCAATATGACGCCCCCCGGCTATGGTCATGGTGGATTACTGACTTTTTCACTCCCCTGTATCGTGCCCGCATTTCGGACGCGGTTTTATGATGAAAGCATATGCGATCACCGGGCGGTACTGCACAGTGTGATTATTGAGCCTGATTTTCCCCGCGTCAGCCTGGTCTGGCATAGCACGCTTCCCTGCCATCACCAGATTAATCAGCTCGAATCCACCACGGTTTCAGACAAGCGTGACCTGTTTGTCAGGGCAAAAATGCTTCCCGCGACATTCCCTGAATGGGAGGCTTTATTATGACCGCAGTTATTGCCGCCGCCTGTACATTTCCTTCCGGCCCCACGCTGGCGCTGGCCGATATTGCTCATTACCTCCAGTTTTCTCTGACGCGTAAACACCTTCAGTGGACTGACCGGTGCCGGATACCGGTAAAAGCCTGCTATTTTCCGGAAATCGCCTCTGCGCCCCTGGACGAGCGCTTCCGGTTATTGCTTCGTCAGGTACTGATGGATCTGATGAATTCTCTGCCCGGTCTGAGGCAAACGCCGCCAGCGCAGGTGGGCCTGTTACTTCCCCCGCTGAACAGACCGGGAATTGATCCCACGTTAACGCAGGCAGCTCAGGAAGCCGTGGTGGAAAACACGGGCTGGAACAACTGCCCGGTAACGGCACTGCATGGCGGACGTGCGGAAACCGTTGCCCTGATGAAGAAGCTGACAGAAACGCCATTGCCGGAAGGCGCCGTCAGCGTTCTGCTGGCTGTTGATTCATGGTTATCTCCGCCGACCCTGAAATGGCTGGAAGAGGAGAATTTACTGCACGGTGCGCACCGCTTATATAACCGCATTGCGCGGGAGAACCCTTACGGACGGGTCCCGTCTGAGGGAGCGGCGGCGCTGGTAATAGCATCATCCTCCGGCAAATATTCACCATGGTGCCATATTCGTGGCACAGGGCAGGCTACGGAGAATATCCGGTATTCAGATGAAGGCGTCTGCCTGGGCGCGGGGCTGCGTGCAGCGGCGTTCCGGGCGCTGGAAACAGCAAAAATCACGTCACTGCATCATATTGTGAGTGATGCCAATGGCGAACCTTATCGCGCGGATGAATTGGGGTTCACCCTGTCGGCGCTGGGGGAGTATATCGATGACGATATGATACGGGAAACGCCCGTTCTGGCGTCAGGCGATTTGGGATGCGCCAGCCTGCTGATGCATATAGCGCTAACCGCATGGCGGCTTCATGCGTCAGAACAGCCCGGCGATACGCTGCTGCTTTCCTCGTCGGATGACGGGCAACGCAGCGCAATAGTCATGTCAGGGAGAGCGGAAGAATGATAACAATTAACATTAATGGACTCACGCTGTGCCATAAAGGCAGCGACGGTGTCAGCCACAATACGATGCCGGATGTGTGCAAAACCCCGCCCTTTGGCGTGCCGGTGGCATACGAAAACGAAGCATATTCATCGGACCTAGTAAAGGGAACGACGAGCGTGTTTGCTGATGGCGGCAATATGATAGCCAATATGGGCTCGCAGTTTGCTCGTAGTGTGCTTGATGAACCGGGGAGCATGGGCGGCGTGATATCGGGGACAAATAGAGCCGAAACAGACTGGATCTCGCACTCGTTTGATGTATTTTTTGAGGGAAAACCGGCGTGTCGCTTAACTGACAAACTGTTTATGAATCACCGGAATACGATGAACATGGCGGGACTGATGCAGGCACCACTTCCACCGGTTCCGGACCTGGAAGATGATGCATTTGTGCAGTCTGCCCAGGAGCCATTGTCCGAACCGAAAGATTACAAACCAATTATTAAGTTACAGGATGCGCCGGGTGTTAACGGCCTGCCGTTTATGACAAAACCCTGGCATATTGTGGTGGCGACATCGTATCTACAGGCCATTACCACCGATCAGTCGGTAATGACGGGAAACAGTGATAATTCTGGCTATCTGCTAAGTACAGAGGAACAACAGCGTGAGCTGATGAGCTTATATCAACAAAATCCCGCTCAGTTATGGCTGGTTGAGGGAAACCGTGCGCATAAAATTTCATTTTATCAGGCCGGTATAGATCAACCAGAGGTAGTACAGGATTTTTACGCGCAGGATACGATGGGGTATCACCGGGAGTTTAATCAGGTCATTAAATCGTGTTCGGGAAGCGAACTGTGGGAATGTGTCAGACGAGAAACAGGCGTGGCGGATGGTGAATCATTACTGGATTTACTGGCAGGGGACAATTAATCATGGCATCAATGAATCTTGATGACGCAATGAATACGTGCAGCGTCTATTTTACTGAAGAAAAAGAAAAAAGCTACGAAGCGACAGCAACCCACAGCCATTGGGTAAATTATACCAGCCAGAATGGTGGACCATCTGAAAATTTTGCCCAACATACAGAAGGGAATAAAGTAGATGCATTCCTGGGGGGGAAAGCGTACTTCAAGGCATTACTTGATGAGTTTGCAAAGGCCCAAAAAACGATTTATATCACCGGCTGGCAGGTAAACTGGGATGCGCAACTGGCAAAGGATATTCGCTTGGTTGACGCATTATTCAATGAGGTGCGTACAAAAAAAGACCTGAAAGTTTATATCATGCCCTGGAATTGTCGCGCTCCGGTACAGACGTATGCAAAAACCACAGAACGGGTATTTGCCGCACTTAATACCTTCCTGGGGCGGGAAGCGTTTTATGTCCGACTGGCCGGGGATCAGTCCGGTATCTTTTTTTCTCATCATCAGAAGTGTGTGGTTGTGGATGAGAACGTCGCGTTCGTGGGGGGTAGACCTGGCCTACGGGCGTTATGATGAGAATACCGGGCAGGAAGGATATAGCCTGGTCGCTGATGCAGAAGGCCGGAAAGGAATGAACCGATACAATTCCTGCGTGTACCACACTGAATCGGTGCTGGAGCTAGGAACGCTCGTGACGACAGACACTATTGGCTACGATCCGATGGATGAGTTAGTCCATTCACCGTACCCGCCAAAAAGAGAAGATCGGCCATGGGAGGAAGAGCAGAAGGCGGAACAGAACAGAAAGCAGGAGCATGAAGCGGCAAAACGCATTGCCTTAGCGGTGTTGAAACCACAGTATTATCAACGTCCGGATGCAGAAGAAGACAAATACAAAGACAAAGACAAAGACAAAGACAAAAACAAAAACAAAGACAAGAGTGTGAATGACCACGGATATAAATCGCCATATCACTGGCTGAATGCGTCAGTGCAGCCCCGGATGCCATGGCAGGATTACCAGGTCAGACTCTGTGGTCCGGTGGTGGATGATCTGATAAGGAATTTTGTCCGGCGCTGGAACAGCTACCAGCTCGAGGATCACGATACGGAGTTACAGACGAGTAAGCCGTATCTGGTGGCTCCTGAAGGATATCCGTCAGCGCAATGTGCCAATGGTTGCCAAGTACAGATGCTACGTAGCGCATCGCTGAAAATGCGGAATGCAGAAGGTATCGGAGAGCCGAAAATGAAGCAGGATGATATTTATCGAAGTGTACACCAGTTGATAAGCAAGGCGGAGCATTATATTTATATTGAGAACCAGTTTTTTATTTCGGCGTTTGGAAAGCCGTCAATTCCGGACAGTGCGCCGCTAAGTGAGGTAGCCGGAAGCCTGTCCGGTCAGATAGCGGCGGTGGCGACGAAAGCGGTTCCCGGTAATTCCAATGCAGAACCGGAGAATGAGATAGCAGAATGGCTGGGAGAGAGAATAAGCCAGACCATTTATGCGAAAAACACACAACCGTTCCATGTGTGTATAGTGCTACCGGTACATCCGGAAGGAAAACTGGATGAAGCGTCGATCGTGGCGCAGATACACCAGACGAGACAGACACTGGTATCTGGCAGCCGTAGTCTACTGAACCGGGTGCGACAGGCGTTGTGGGTGAAAGGCTGGCTGGAGAAGAATAATATTTCAAGGGCCAAGTGGTGCTCTGAGATACCGACGAAGGAAACAGAGTGTGAAAAGAACCGATGGTATGAAGAAATCAGCTATGAGGCATGTGCGAAGTATGTGACGTTGCTGAATCTGCGAGCGTGGTCGGAAGTGGGCGGCGTGCCGGTAACGGAGCAGATTTACGTCCACAGCAAGTTGATGATCGTGGACGACCGCTATGTACTGGTGGGGAGTGCGAATATCAATGAGCGCAGTCAGTTGGGAGACAGGGATTCGGAACTGGCGGTGATGATAGCGGATACGGAGGGGGGATATCAGGATATAGACGGTTCAGGAGAGCTTACACCTTACAGAAAATTTGCATGTGATTTACGGAAGAGTGTATGGGCGAAACTTCTGGGTCATGCTGCCGGGGACTTCCCTGAGTTTCTGGCGATGCCTGCAAAACCAGAGGGATGGCAGAAGATAAGGGAACTGGCGATGAAAAATGCAGGGATATATGAGGATGCATTTGATTTTATCCCAAGGAATTATTTAAATAAAGTAGATATAAATGACCAATATGAAGATAATGCAGAAGAAGATCCTTCATCACTCTGGCCTGTATTCAAATCTAATAAATTTGATCCAAAAGAAGCAGCCAAAGAAATGCCATTTTCAGCTAATTTCTGGGAAACATATAAGGAAAAATCAAAAAATAAATCTGATAAGCTGAAGGAAATAAAGGGATATATAACGTTGCTTCCCATTCATTGGACCGAAGATGAGAATAATTTAGTTGATTATCATGTGGAACTTATTGATTAAGTGAATATGGCTTTATATTTCACAGTAAAAAGGGTTAATATATAATGAAGTGTATTTATTTTTCTGTTTTTCTATTTTTCTATTCATTGACTGGTATAGCCAAAAATATAACATGGAGGGATGAGTGCATTGGGTATTATCAATTGCAAATACCTGATAATTTAGATGTTGGGATTTATCCATCCAATCGAACTTATACTAAAGATTTGGCAATGAGTTCTATTTTTACTGAACAAAAGAAATCTCCCGGAAAAACCATGATAGTTAAAGGTAGATATTCAAATTTTTACTACAAAAAATATAAAATATTGATATCAGAAAATGGCTTTTTTAATATTGAGTCTTATAAAGAAAAGGTTATTAAAAAAATAGCAGAGCAGGGCGATGTTTTTCATATAAAAAAAATATTCTTCTGATGCTTTTTTTATTTCACATGAAAAATCTCATTCTCTATATATTCAGGCTGGACATAGATTATATCAATTTATGAAAGGGAATAATGATCTTTTTCGACTTGGTGATAATGGCTATCTAAGTAATGAATCCGGGGTTCTTTCGTTATTAAATAATTTTCAGGCAAGAACATTGTATGATGTACCAACAGAAAGAGGTTTTTGTTTACCATATGGATTTATTTCTCACGACTCAGGAAAAGAGGATAGAAATATAATAGTGTCATACAGAATGCTCGCTCATCCTGACGTAATGATTGTCTTTCAGGATGCCAGTTTCCAGCTACCTTATATGGTTCCACGTAATAATGACCTTTCGACCGTAAAAGACTATGATGCGAAAGATTACGCCAAATGGCTGTGGAATCATATTTATATGCTGTATCCAAATCAAGAAAGAAAACTGTTATGGCCCCGTTGGTTTACAGTAAAAATGGATGGCAGGAAAGGCGTTGGCTCTTTCCTTGAGGTTACAAAGGAAAACGGTGAAAATGATTATGGTTATCTGGCATTCGTTCGGGGTAATCCGAATAATCTTATTGAAGAACCAGACCTTCAGGTTTTTGTCAGTAGTGTTTCTGATATTGCAGAAGGTCATCCACGTATGACACCTGATGAGTTGAAGGCACTGGCAGAACATATCGTAAATTCAGTAAAACATCGTTAGCCGTGGTAATGTGTATTGAGTTAATTTTTGTTTTGAATATTTATTTCAAAAATATATATTCAGAACATGATGATAATGTTGGTTAATATACTAATGGTTTTTCTAATTTTCACAATATTTGATGTCATAAATATGTGTTAAAGCTTATTGCATATATCCCATTTTATATTGATTGAGAGAGTGTTTTAAATGAAAAAATATTGATGGTAATTGTAATGATTAGCTCACTTTCCGGATGCGGGAGCTTTATTTTGAGTATGTGCAAAAGCTGTGCTGGTGCATTTCCATCATATTCATCAGTAACCGCCCCTCTCCCAACACTGCCAGAATAAAACCTTCATTATAAATGATTGAGTAAGGAGAGCGCGCAAATTACTCTATAATTATTTTACCCAGCCTTTCTGATTTTATTATTGATTCAGGCTGGATGGTTTTAGTCATTATCCAGAATGCATTTGAGGAAATAGAAAAATGTTAAAAGTATTGTCAGGAACATTACTCGCCTTATTGATGGTTTTTCCAGCCTTCGCGAAGTTGAACGCACACGAAGAGGCCCGTATTGAAGCGATGCTTCAGGCGCTTTCGCAAAAGCAGGATTTAGTTTTTATTCGTAACGGCAGCGAGCATACCTGCGAAGAAGCGGTTTCTCATCTGCGTCTTAAATTAAGCAACACCCGTAACCGCATTGATACTGCCGAACAATTTATCGATAAAGTCGCGTCATCATCATCTATCACAGGTAAACCTTATCTTGTGAAACTCCCCAACAAAGAGAACGAAGAAGCCAGACCGTTCCTGCATGAACTGCTTGCTCAAACGGATGAAATGTTACCCTGAAATTAAACAGTACAGGCAGATGCACTGATACCAATACTAAATAAGAAAAGAGAATATAGCTGGGGCAAGAGGATAAATTACTGAATTGTTTCATTTGATAATAAATCAAAATTTTATTTTTAATAAAAAATCGATTTATGCCCTCGCTCTGTAACCATAAAAGGTCTCGAAAATTTATTGTTGCATATTCCATTTATTTGAGTCCTTTCTTGTTTTCCTGTGGATATTGTTTGGTTTAAAATTACTTATGAGCATTTATGAAAACCCATCCAGTGGAAATAGTTTATAACTCGTTGACCCGTATTGTTTCCCCATACATGTTTTTTCCTGAAAAGACACACAATTACTCTTGAACTATTTTCCTAAATCGTATTTTTTCACAAGGAAATATATATGACCGCAACACTTTGGATGTTTACAAGAGATAGCAATGTAATAAAACTACAACAATTACTCAATAAAAATAAAGCTTTTCCAAAACTCGCGGAAGACAGTATTTTTGGAAAAGATACATATAATGCAGTAAAGATATTTCAGCGACACAATGGGCTGAAGGATGATGGTGTTGTGGGGCCACAAACCTGGCGAAAACCAGGTGTTCAGGACACATTCATAAATGCTTCATCTGCTGGTCCTTCAACTAGTTCGCCAACCAGATCCCCTGTTGGTTCAAATGATACGGTAGCTGAGACAAGTCAGGGATTCTGTTTTCCCTTCCCGAAAATTCCCGAAAGATTATGGACGAACGGAGGCCGCCAATTTGGCGCTCCGCGCAAAGCCAAAGATGGAAGTCCACGCAAACATGCTGGCTGTGATTTAATATTCCCGGTTGGGACACCGATTTATGCTGTTGCTGACGGAGTATTGGTTCAGAACCCGTATTACTTCTATTCTGGTACTTACGCTGTAGAAATCAGACATGGTAATCTTCTTCTTCGTTATGGCGAAATTGCTCCTGGCTCATGCTCATACTCTGGTGGTTCATCTGTCAAAAAAGGGCAGATTATTGCTAAGGTTGGGCGGTTGCAAAGTGGTTCATCTATGTTGCATCTGGAGATTTATACCAACGCCGCATCTTCGGCCAGTCTTACAACACGTGTAGGAGATTTCAGGAGGCGTTCTGATATAACAAATCCTGCACCATATCTGAATGAATGGAAAAATAATCTTCCCAAACCTTGACCTCCAAGGAATCGATGACGATGCTTAAAAATATAATATTTCTCTTAGCTTTGATGTTATCTGGCATTGCTTGTTGTGCTGCAACCGAATCTAGCAACATACCGTTGAATGACCCAAACGCTAATAACTTTGACATTGGTGAGATTACTGATGGGGAGATTACTGATGATTTGAGGCACTCTACTTGTACTCTGAGCTTAGCCGACAATAAGGAAAAGGATTCCTATAACTATATTGAAGGTGCAATTTGCCCAGTGGGTGGAGAAGAGTGTACATACTCTGCCATCATGAAGTTAAATGGGAAGATAACTATACTGAAACAAATATCATCGGGAGAAAATATCTCAGTATTCAAAAACAAAGACATTTCGGTCACTGTGGAGCAGACTCCGATTGCAGAGTCAACAGAGGATGAGGAAGGAAGTGATATTAAAGCTGTTATCATCATCAAAACAAGAAACGGCGAAAAGAAATTTAATATGCCTGGATACTGCGGTGTTTAAAAACAAATCCTCTGCTATGGATAGTCTCATCTGGAGCATGAGCTTATGAGAAAAACGAGAACTGAAAATCATCGTAAAGCCTGGACTCAGGTAGAACTGGAATTCGTGAAAACGTATTACGGTACAGTACCTACCGAAAACATTGCAAAAATCCTGGGGCGAACCTTTGATGCTGTCAGATGGGTAGTACGCAATCAGAAACAGAGACTAATGGTTCCATATCACCCATGGACGGAAGCAGAGAAAGAAATTATTCGTACTCATTTTGCTACTGGGAACGGAATTGCAGATATTCTGCCATTGCTGCCAGGAAGGACACGAGGAGCAATCTATCTTATGAAAGATAAGCTGGATGTCCACAGTACCCGGCAATGGAGTCAACAGGAACGTCAAATTTTGTCGCAGTATTATCCGGTTGAAGGTATGGCC
This sequence comes from Citrobacter meridianamericanus, assembly GCF_041320245.1. Lineage (NCBI taxonomy): Bacteria > Pseudomonadati > Pseudomonadota > Gammaproteobacteria > Enterobacterales > Enterobacteriaceae > Citrobacter > Citrobacter meridianamericanus. Next base: position 3,210,512 of record NZ_CP101036.1, read on the forward strand.
GTCACAGACCGTTTAACTGGCAGAACTCGCACCTCAGTGAGGCAAGCAGCACATGCAATGGGCCTAAAATTGCCAGATAGTAAGGCGAGACCAGTACAACAAAAATGGAGTAAAGAAGAATTGCAGCGACTGGAAACGAATCAGAATCTGTCTTTGTCTGAACTAACAGCCCTGTTTCCAGGACGCACGTCTGTGTCAGTACGTAAAGCTCGTGTCCGGCTGGAAAAACGTCAACAAAAGCACACTTCAAATAGCGAATAATAACGCAAAGTTAACGGATTGTTTTTCAACCAGGATAGTTCTCTGGAATGAGGGACCATCATGTTGTGACGTCCCCTGCTCCCTCCTAAGCCTCTTTCCATACTTTGGGCTAAAAGGCCGGATCAATATGAAGACACCCCTTTAGGATGTTGTAACTATTTATATGATTCCATACAGAGAAGGACATTTGGCCCAGGTTAAAGCTTCCACACCTGTGATATTCTGTTGTGATTAATTTCAGGGAGTTGAGCTAAGTATAGCTCTGTCAGAATAATGAAGAATTCGTCGAAACATATCCTTTCCGCATGGCAGGATTATCTGAAATTCAGCGGTGCGGAAAAGAGTAAAATACCGGCCAGCCAGGCACATGAGCACCACCAGCTCATGCTCGGTAAAGATAACTGTAACGAAAACCAGAACGGGGTAGTGATCAGCGTTACGCCAGAAATGCGCGAAAACTGGCGCAGGCGTTTCGTCAAATATGGCGAAAAAGGTGAGATTACCCATATTGAGCCTGTCAATCTGCTGTTTCCGGTGCTGCGCTGTATCGAAAATGAACGTGGCAGAACCAACGTAAAATATATGCCGCTGTTCTCTTTTCCACTCCCCAAATCCTTCTTTGAACAGGGCAATACCTCGCTGCTGGTTCCTGTCAAAGACGGACAGCTGGTCAGCGCCTTCCCCTTCGCTTTTCGCGAAATGTTTGGCATCCAGCTGAATGAACTGGGTGAGAACCGCCATATGATGAGTATCGTCAGTGCGCTCACCGGGTGTAAATATGACACCTTCCTTGAGGCGTTTGAGGCTCTTCAGGCATGGGTTGCTCAGCAATCAAACCGTAAATACCAGGGACTGGAAACTGCGTTTAACGCCCTGGTGGCTCCACTGCATAATGAAGATTACAACCTCAAACGTGATTCGGAAGATTTCACCTGGTTGTGCGATAACGCGGCTGGTGACTTCCCTCTGCTGGAGCAGTATCTCAACCATATTCACAATGACAGGAACACGCCTGACATATACGAAGTGGTAACCGGCGGTTTGTTTGAAACACAATACCCGCTGGGCCATGGACAGATGGCCGCAATACAGGCCATTAATCAGGATGAGCGCCTGATTGCCGTGCAGGGAGCGCCGGGTACGGGTAAAACAACGCTGTTCAAGTCACTCATCGCACAACAGCTGGTTGCCAGAGCACTGGCTATTGCTGATGGAAAGGACCAGAACTTCGGCATGCTGGTCACGTCCACTGCAATAAAAGCGGTGGAGAATATCATTGACGATCTGCGCAGTGACCCTGCAACCCAGGATCTTGACTGGTTATGGTTTCATAGCGGCTCAAACGAACAGGTTCAGCATGAGCTTACCCGGCTTGAGCAACTGATCGGCCGCTGGCGACAGGAAAGCTATGACGAGCAGCACCAGCGCGATTTTTTAGCTGTTTTGCTCAGACATCGCGAAGAGTTGAACGCCTGTTACCGGGCGTATCTGAATGAAAAGGCAACCGCGATACAGTCTGTTGTGGATTGTGGTCTGGACACCAGCAACGCAGAAGAACTTCCGGTACGTTTTATGGCAAAAATCCCCCCGGTAGCCGCGCATGCACAGCAACTGGGGATTGACGTTTCACCGCATCATCCCGACGACCTGGACAACTTAATCAACCAGCTGGAGCAACGCCTGCAGGAACTCCGCGGGATAAAAGCCCAGCGTTTGCAGGCCAGCAGAATTTATCAGACATTGCAGGCGACATGGCCGCAGCAGCATGATCTGGTGCAGATACTGCGCTGGATGGATTCACCGCTACGCCCTGCTCTGGAACTGCATTACCGTGACTATCCGCGTAAAGGGATAAAGCGTTATCTGGCCCGCCTGTTCGAGGGAAAATATCCGACACGGCTGCAACAAATGAATCTTGCTGCACCGGAGGACTTTCAGCATTTCAGTCTTTCCGCCCTGCCCCATCGCCAGTTAGCGGCTCTGGCTGATGCGGGAGAAATACTGTCGCATCAGACAGACAATCTGGCCCTTCTGGAACTACTCATGCAGGACGAACCCGATGAGCAGCAGGAAGAAAATCTGGTGAACCTTTGCGCTGATATCGCAACGCTCCGGCAACAATGGCAGCGGGTCATCCGGGCACAACAGGTTACAGCGCAGTATCAACAACATTATCCCGAGGGTAACTGGTGTGACATTTTGCGCAAACGCTTCATCAGGCAACACCGGGAAATGTTTGAAGCCGCTATCGGCTATCTCTGGCAGGAACAACTGAAGCGGAAAATTGAACTGGAAGAAGTGCTGACACACTGGCGGGCTCTGATGAGTAATCGCCGCAGCGCGGGATACTATCGCTGGTTGGATAAGCTGGATGAATTCTATCGCGCGCTGTCACTGGTGTATCCGGTAATGGCAACCACGCTGGTCTCCGCGTGGAAAGTGGCTGGCTATCGTAAGCTCGATGAACTCAAGGGGCATAAACCCTGGAATCTGGCACTGTGCGATGAAGCAGGCATGATTTCGCTTGAATCTCTGGTACCGCTATTGAGCCGAAGCGAGAAAGCGATGATTGTCGGCGATCCCCTGCAAATCGAACCCATCAGGAATCTGTCAGAAAACCTGCAAACACAACTGCGCGAACGTCATTTTGCTGATAATAATACGTTATATGAGCGGGTCTCACCTGCAAGCGTTACAGGCTGGCACCGCGCGGCAGGTACACTTTCCGGACGAGTAGATGATACCGGCAACGGTATTATTCTTGATGAGCATCGTCGGTGCCAGAAACCCATTGCCGATCTTTTTATCCGGCTGGCGGGCTATCATGGCGTCAGCGTGGAAACGGCCTCGCCTTCCGACCGCATTGCCAGCGCCTTTGAGAAGTCTGGTGGGCATCATTTGATGTTCTACAGCGTCGAGGGCCAGAAAGGCGATATGGTTAACACTAATCTGGATGAAGTCGATGCTATTGAGCAACTGCTGAATAAGCTGGAAGAAGCTGGTTACGATCTGACTGCCGATGTGGGCATCGTCACTCCCTATAGCAATCAGAAATCATTACTGATCAAGCGCCTTGCCCAGCGTATGAATCACTGGCAGAAAAACTGCATTGGTACAGTGCATCAGTTCCAGGGCGTGGGCTTTGAGGTCATCATTTACAGCCCGGTAATTTTTCATCCCCTTGATAATCCAAATTTTCAAAACGATGCGCCTAACATGCTGAATGTCGTGGTTTCACGCGCAAAACAGCAGTTTATCGTGGTAGGTAACCACCACCGGTTGCGACAGGCTGGTGGATACCTGAAAGTTCTTGCGGACACTGTTGCTGAAGATTTTCTTCTTGAACAGGGTAGCCAGCATCCAAATTTCGACAGTCTGAGCCAGACACCGCGTTTACAACGTTATTACCGCGACTGTGAACATATCGCCGCATTCAGTTCACTGGCGAGCCAGTGCGAACAGGAACTGGTTATCATCACTCCGTGGATCCGTCGGGGCGGTAAACAATATCAAAGACCGGAACTGGCACAACTGGTCGCAACACAACGACGTGGTGTCAGCGTTAAAGTCTACTACGGTTACTACCATCAACGTCTGGACCGTGCAGAGGATAATGATGAAACTCTGATTGCTGAGTACCGTGAACAACTGGGAAAAGACAATATTACCCGCCTGACTGAAGGTACCCATGAAAAGGTACTGATGATCGATGGCCGCTACATTGTTCTCGGGAGCTGGAACTGGCTGTCTCATGGTTATCATGATAGCTGTGAGCGTAGTGAGCAGTTCAGTAATGCTATTCGTCATGAGATTAGCGCAGAGCTTGATGATGTGTCACTGGTGAAAGAACTTAGGGAGAGGTTGCGGCTGGAATAACTGACAAAGAACTAAAGCTGATAAACTGATCTCAACTGAATCTTCGACATTACGACGATTCAGTTCTCAGTGCTATCTTTTCGTATATCTCAATATATAAAAACGGATTACTCCGAAAGCAAGTTAAATTATACACAGTTAAAACACATTGGTGGGAAATATGTATCTATCAAATCTAAAAATAAACAATTTCAGACAATTCGAAGATTTTTCCTTAAAGTTAAATAAAGGGCTTAATCTACTTGTTGGTGAAAATAATGCCGGAAAGAGTTCCGTCATTGATGCAGTCCGGATTGTTCTTGATACTACGTCTGTAGAATGGGTGAGTATAAAAAGTACTGATTTCCTCAGCGGCAAGAATGAACTATATATCCAATTAAAATTTGAAGATCTGTCAGCCCGTGAACTAGGGTTATTTCTAGAATATTTAACCAACGAAGAAGTAGCAACGGATGTTAACAAGAGCTGTTTATATATAAATCTCTCAGCAAGCATAACAATTAATCCATTTAAAAAAACTCAATTTATCAAGACGGAAATTCGATCTGGTTTGAGTAACGATGGCCCCATCATAGAAAGAGATATCAGAGAATATCTTGCTGCAACATATTTAAAACCGCTACGCGATGCTGAGGTTGAACTATCGGCAGGGCGAACCTCAAGGCTCTCACAGATTTTAGGAAGTAATGTCAGTTTAGCTGGAGATGAAGGGGCGACCCAGCGAATTATTGAGTTACTAATTCACGCCACACAGGCAATTCAAAATGACTCATCGATTCAAATGACTCAAGAGAAAATATCAACTCTTTTGAACTCTTTAACATTCAAATCCAATATCTTTACACCTTTTTTAAGTTTATTGGGGAGTAAAGGATATACTGAAATGAGTGCCTCAGAGAAAGCGTTTGCTCTCAAATCTATTTTAGAGAAATTATCACTTGAACTCAACACCTCAGGAATTAAGCATGGATTAGGTTATAACAGTCTATTGTTTATGGCTACAGAACTAATGTTAATTCGTCAGGAGGAAGATCAGTATTCACTTTTACTAGTTGAGGAACCAGAGGCTCATCTTCATCCCCAACTACAGTTGAAATTCATTAATTACCTCAGGACTGAAAATAGTAAATTGCAATGTATTCTATCCACTCATAGTCCAGTGCTTTCATCAAAAGCCCCATTGGAAAACTTAATTTTAATGCAAGATGGAAAAGCCTTTCCTTTAAGAAAGGAATGTACCGCTCTAAGTGGTGATGACTATATATTTCTTGAGAAATTCTTAGATTCAACTAAGGCAAATATGTTTTTTGCAAGAGGTATATTGATTGTTGAGGGTATTGCAGAGATGGTGTTAATACCTAAAATAGCTGAATTACTAGGACGACCTCTAGAAGATTATGCCGTGTCATTGGTTAATGCCAATGGTTTATCCAGAAAGAGGTACGCTAAAGTTTATCGTTCTAACGCCGCTTCAACGTCCCCTTCTTATCTCCCAATTAAAGTTGGGTGTGTTACTGATTTAGACCTATGGCCAGATGAAGCGGAGGTAACAACCTCAAACAGTTATGGGTTTAAACAAAAAATACAGCCTAATGAAACCACCGGCCGAGGGGGAAACCTTCAACATTGGCTGAGTGAGTTGACGCCAGAACAAATAAACCAGAAAAAAAATAGTAAAGCCGAGTTTGATGGAGAGCTTGTTAAAACATTTATATCAAATGACTGGACATTTGAATTTTGCCTTGCCAAATATGGGCTAAGTGAAGAATTATATGAGGCCCTTCATGGTGATCTTATAGGCTATGAAAATCTTAGTACTAATGCACAAATAAAGGCTGTTCAATTATATGGACAAATCGAAAATAAAGGTGATGGAAAAAGCGAAGTGAGTTATCTTCTTGCAAAGATCTTATCGAAATATAGTGGACGACCTTCAGAGTTAAGATCTAAGCTACCTCCTTATATTATAGAAGCCATCGAATACGTGACCGAAGAGTTCTCTGATGACGAGGAGATGCCGAATGAACATTGAAATTAGTGAAAGGGACATCAACGATATAGAGCAAGAGTTAAACTTGTCATTTGATGATGCCAGACGAGAGATAATACAATCATATAATGATGTCCAGGCTTGTCCTGGTAGCGGAAAAACAACAATGGTAGCAGCCAAGTTGTTAATCATTGCAAAAAAATGGATGAGTTTACATCAAGGTGTATGCGTCCTAACGCATACTAATGTAGCTAAAAAAGAAATTATAGAGCGTCTCCAAACAAGTATACATGGTGGAAAGTTGTTAACTTCACCACATTTCATCGGCACTATTCAAGAGTTCGTTAATAAATTTCTTGCAATACCTTATCTTCGTTCTCAAGGATATAAAATAGCCCACATCGATGATGAAATATGTTGTGCAAGAGGCTGGAGTATTCTTAATAGAGGAACAAAAAGTTACCTTGAAAGAAATAGAATAACATCTATTCAAGATATGCAATATAAATTTATAGATGGATGCCTTGACCTTAACATCCCTGGTTTCCGTAGAGAATCACAGTCGAACAGTTATCAAGATTTGAGAAGTGTAAAAAATAAACTTATGACAGAAGGTTATTTCTTTTATCACGAAATGTATGAAATATCAAAAGACTATATCCACCACAACCCTGATATTATAAAAGCAATTCAATCTCGTTTTCCTATCGTTTTTATCGACGAAATGCAAGACACCCAAAAATTTCAAGATGAATTTTTAAACACAATCTTTAGAAATGATAATAATCAAGTTAAGATGCAACGGTTTGGTGACCCTGACCAAGCTATTTATGGGACTAATGAGGAAGAGAACCAAACCTATAATCAAGCAGAGTTAGAGAAAGTAAAAAATAGTCATCGTTTTAATAGCTCTATCGCATCAATTGCTAGAAATCTAAGTTATAATCGCATAAATTTAACATCAGAAATCTCTCATTCTAATCAATCACTACATACAATATTCCTTGTTGATGATAGTTCTCGCGCTAATGTATTTGAGCATTTCGCTAATTTATGCTCGCAAGCAGTTCCGATTAACTGTGAACATCCAATAAAATCTGTTGGTGCTGTTAGTAAAAAAAGTGAAAATTCTTTAACGATTTGCAGTTATTATGAGAATTTTGAAAAAACTGATTCTACGGTAGAATTCAAAAACAACAAGTTAATTCAATATATATATTGCCCGCCAAAAAAATCGTAAAAGTGAATCTTATCGTGCAATCCTTGATGGAATTATTCATTTTGGGAGAGTATCTAATTTTCAGATCACAATGCAAGATGGGTCACAATCTGATATATCAGTTGCAAACATAAAAAAACACCTTAAATTATCTTCACTTTTTGTTGATTTTAACTTGTTAGCAATGTCCTTAATGACAAATGAAATATCCGAAGAAACTTGGGGGGATTCTGTTGTCTTGTTATTGTCTTACTTAGGTATTAATATATCTAATCGAAATCACATCTTTTTATCTTTTGAGCGTAATATAATAAATGAAACCCTTGATAGTCCAACTAGAAATATTATCTCTTTTGAAATTGAGGGAAGGGTTATAGAGAATCAAATTGCAACAATTCATTCTGTAAAAGGGGAGACGCATGCTGCAACTTTACTTCTAGAAACAAAATATCATACTAATGATATAACAACCTTAATTGACTACATTCTTTTTGAAAATCTAACACAACCGACAGAAGCCAGAAAAAAGAAATTCATGAAGCAAATATATGTTGCACTCACAAGACCTAAATATTTATTGTGTATTGCAATGAATAAATCAGGGTTTCCGGTCGAGCATATTTCAAAGCATGAATTTGCAGGTTGGAATATTTGCGATTTAACTCAATAGTGATATTACTATTTCGTATAACGAAGCTGTTGCTACAAATACTCCATAGCAACAGCAATATTTATAAGAAACTATTTTTTTGTTAACCGTATTTTAAAAAAGATCAGTTTATTATTCAGTCATTACGAGAGTATCATCCTGGATACCAGAGCAAGTCTCGTCATGCTAAGAATACATAGAATCTTTGAACCTATTAAGCTAACTCATTGAATGCTCCCATGAACTAAATAGGTGGTCATTTTGGTGGTCTTGACAGAAAGGAATATCTGATTTAGCTTACTAATTAGCCAGTTAATGGCAAAGGCGATCCCAGTCAGAGGAGCCAAATTTAAGAAGCCTGCTCAGGAAACTAAGCAGGCTTTTTGCATTATATTTGATAATCAATCACTGTTTCATCCGGTTCCATCGCCTGGCGTTTGATTTCATCGACGGATAGCCCTGCGTTGCATAGCTCGATGAATCGCCAGACGTAGTTGCGCTGCAATTGCCCGCGTTTCAGCCCCAGCCAGACGGTATTCGCATCAAATAAGTGCCTGGTATCCAGCCGGGTCAAGCCCCCCTCTTCCTGCTCTACGCTGGATTGCTCCGCCACTAGCCCAATACCCAGACCCAACGACACGTAAGTTTTAATCACATCAGAGTCCTGGGCGCTGAGGATAATATCCGGAACCAGCCCTTTGCGAGCAAACGCCTCATCGATACGGGAACGCCCCGTAATCCCCTGCCGATACGTAATCAGCGGCCAGTGGGCGATGGACTCCAGCGTGAGAGGAGACGTTTTCACTAAGGGATGGTTGTGGGGAACAAGCAGGCTGTGGTGCCAACGAAACCAGGGAAATGCCACTAGCAACGGGTCGCTACTAAGTCGCTCACTGGCAATCCCGATGTCTGCCCCGCCATTTTGCAGCAGTACGTCAATCTCCTGCGGTGTACCCTGGATAAGTTCCAGTCGCACCTCAGGAAAGAGCTCACGAAAAGCTTTAATCACCGCGGGCAGGCTATAGCGCGCCTGTGTATGCGTGGTGGCGATCGTCAGGATACCGGAGGTGTCATTAGTAAACAGATCCGCCAGTCTACGAACGTTGCTGGCTTCATTGAGAATACGCTCGGCAATAACCAGCAAGGCTTTGCCCGGTTCAGTCATGCCCAGCAGACGTTTACCGCGACGGATAAAAATCTCAATGCCAAGTTCATCTTCTAGCTCACGAATATGTCGGCTGACACCCGACTGCGAGGTGTACAGTATATTCGCGACTTCTGTCAGGTTGTAATCCTGACGGGCCGCCTCGCGGATTATTTTAAGTTGCTGGAAATTCACTTTTTGCTCCGGACACATCAGACATTACGCTATTGTTAAAGTCTGATGCCCGGCATAACAAATAATAAAAACCTGAATCTTATTCTTCGCGGGAATAAGCTTTAACTAACCAGCTGCAGCTCGCGGTTTTCGAGCGTTGGACGGCTGACCAACGACAGCAGAATCTCTTTCACCGCCTGTGCCTGCGGCGATAAGCTCCCTCTGGCTGAGACATTCAATGATAATGGCAGATTCATCGATGGGGTTGTTATCCGCGCCATCCAGCCATTTGCAGCATTGCATAATGAACGAGCCGCCGACTCAGGCAATACAGTCACGCCCATACCGCTGGCAATGGCAGCGGTTAAAGTGGCAATAGAATCAATTTCGCCAATAACTTTGGCCGTTAAGCGACGAAGCGAAAACGCTTCATCCACGCGCAGGCGAACTGCACTGTAATCCCGTGGCAAATACAGATTCATCTGCGCCACCGCGGCTAAATCAACGCTTTGCCCCGGGCACTCACGCGTCCCGACCAGGTAAAGATCCTCTTTAAGCAGCGGTTGGCTGCATATACCCGCCACAGGCGATCGCTCGTAGAGTACCGCCATGTCTAATTGCCCACTGAGCAGCTTATCATTCAGCACCGTCCCACTGTTTTCATGCAAATAGACCAACACATCGGGCAGCTCGGCACGTACAGTCTGTAATAATGGCATCGTAATAGATGACGCGGCCGTCCCCGGTGCGAGACCAATAGAAACCTGGCCCCCCAAGGTCTGCCCCACGTTATTGACCGCAAGTTGCGCCTGCTCGCACTGACGTAAAATCGTCCGGGCATGGGTATACAACACTTTCCCAGCTTCCGTCGGCGTGACGCCGCGTTTGGTGCGAATCAACAACTGCTGATCCAGTTCGCCTTCAAGCGTAGCAACCTGCTGGCTCAGCGCGGGTTGCGCGATGTGCAATACTTCCGCGGCCTGCGTCAGGCTACCAATATCGACGATTTTTACGAAATATTTCAGTCGTCTGAAGTTCATTTTGCCTCCTGTCGGAATACCAGAACCCGTGCTGGCAGTCATTGAATTCAGGATTGCAAGATGCTTGCCAGTTTCATCACAAGTCATGTTTTATGGTTAAAACTGCGTAATGTCAGGAGTAAAGGTGCAGGATGAGCAGTTTGCTCATCGGTATCTCTCATTCTGGTTGCCCAAGAAGAGGTAGACGCGCACCACAATGGGGCAAACGTATAAAAAGATGTAAAGATCGCCGCTTTGCTGATTTTGTCAGCAAACGATCGCGCAAATGAATTTACCCCTTTGACAAGCATCCTCGCCCTCGCTAATATGCGCCTCGTTCAAACGATTCCTCTGTAGTTCAGTCGGTAGAACGGCGGACTGTTAATCCGTATGTCACTGGTTCGAGTCCAGTCAGAGGAGCCAAATTTAGAAAAGCCCGCTTTATAGCGGGCTTTTTGCTTTTCTGTTTTTCATTCGTCTTATTTTTCATGTAACCCTCTGGTGAGGGAGATAATCGTTTTCTCTTCCCGTCTGTCGCGGTAATCTCATAACGGTCGTTAATATATCGACTGCAATGTGTGTAACCCAATTCGAATACTAATAACTAAAAGACAGTACAGACAGGATAACTATGGATTCCACCCTCACCTCCACGGGTCCTCAACAGGACACCTCTTCGCTTGTTCGTGCCCGTCGTGCTGCGCTTGGTAGCTTCGCTGGCGCCGTGGTCGACTGGTATGATTTTCTGCTTTATGGCATCACCGCCGCGCTGGTATTTAATCGCGAATTCTTCCCGCAGGTCAGTCCGGCGATGGGAACGCTTGCCGCATTCGCCACCTTCGGTGTCGGTTTTTTGTTCCGTCCGTTAGGCGGGGTGATCTTCGGCCACTTCGGCGATCGCCTGGGTCGTAAACGCATGCTGATGCTCACCGTCTGGATGATGGGGATTGCCACTGCGTTGATCGGGATTATTCCTTCCTTTGACGCCATTGGCTGGTGGGCTCCTGTGCTGCTGGTGACGCTGCGCGCCGTTCAGGGATTCGCCGTGGGCGGTGAATGGGGCGGCGCGGCGTTGCTCTCGGTCGAAAGCGCGCCGAAAAATAAAAAAGCCTTCTACAGCAGTGGCGTTCAGGTTGGTTACGGTGTCGGGCTACTGCTTTCTACCGGTCTGGTCTCGCTGATAAGCTCGCAAACCACCGATGAGCAGTTCCTGAGTTGGGGCTGGCGTATTCCGTTCCTGTTCAGCATTGTGCTGGTTTTGGGCGCATTGTGGATGCGTAACAGAATGGATGAATCTGCCGAATTCGAACAGCAGCAGCAGACACCTCAACCAGAGAAAAAACGGCTGCCGGTAGTTGAGGCGTTAATCCGGCATCCCGGTGCATTTTTAAAAATTATCGCCCTGCGCCTGTGCGAACTGCTGACGATGTATATCGTCACTGCGTTTGCCCTCAATTACTCCACGCAGAACCTGGGACTTCCCCGCGAGCTTTTTCTGAATATCGGGTTGTTAGTCGGTGGACTGAGCTGCCTGACCATCCCCTGCTTTGCCTGGCTTGCCGACCGGTTTGGTCGACGACGCGTCTACATTACCGGCGCGCTGGTCGGTACGCTGAGCGCCTTCCCATTCTTTATGGCGCTTGAAGCACAGTCTATTTTTTGGATCGTGTTCTTCGCGATTATGCTGGCCAACATTGCACACGATATGGTGGTCTGTGTGCAGCAGCCTATGTTTACCGGTTTGTTTGGCGCAAGCTATCGCTACAGTGGCGCAGGCGTGGGTTATCAGGTGGCAAGCGTAGTTGGCGGCGGTTTTACCCCCTTTATTGCTGCAGCACTGGTCACATTCTCGGGCGGAAACTGGCACAGCGTGGCCATTTATCTGATGGCCGGTTGTCTTATTTCCGCTGCCACCGCGTTGCTGATGCGGGATAAACAGCACCGTTAAGCCCGGATGCGAAGACCCTTCGGTCTTCGCACAATCTTCCTCAACGTCTGACTTTTGTTTCACATTCCTGTGACATACTATCGGGAGAGCAGTACATCTGTGGAACAAGGAGACAGACATGAACAATAAGGGCTCCAGCCTGACCCCAATTCAGGCACTGGATAAACTGGACGCGCTGTACGAGCAGTCGGTAAAAGCACTGCGTAGCGCCATTGGTAAGTATATTGAAACAGGGACGCTCCCTGACGTAATCGCCCGCAATAATGGTCTTTTTGTTTACCCATCGCTTTGTGTAACCTGGGATGGCAGCGCCACCAATCCCCCCAAAACCCGCGCCTATGGCCGTTTTACCCATGCGGGATGCTATACCACAACGATTACCCGTCCGTCACTTTTTCGCCCCTATCTTGAAGAGCAACTCTCGCTACTGTATCAGGATTATGATGCGCATATCTCCGTGGAGCCGTCGCAGCATGAAATCCCTTATCCCTATGTCATTGACGGCTCTGAACTGACGCTCGACCGCTCGATGAGCGCCGGATTGACACGCCATTTCCCGACCACAGAGCTATCACAGATTGGCGATGAAACAGCAGACGGTACCTATCATCCGGTAGAGTTCTCTCCGTTGTCTCACTTTGACGCCCGACGGGTAGATTTTTCGCTGGCACGACTGCGTCACTACACGGGAACGCCGGTTGAACACTTCCAGCCGTTTGTGCTGTTCACTAACTACACCCGCTACGTCGATGAGTTCGTGCGCTGGGGTTGCAGCCAGATCCTCGATCCGGACAGCCCCTATATTGCACTGTCGTGCGCGGGCGGGATCTGGATCACCGCGGAAACTGAAGCGCCAGAAGAAGCCATCTCCGATCTCGCCTGGAAGAAACATCAGATGCCTGCCTGGCATTTAATCACCGCTGACGGTCAGGGGATCACGCTGGTCAATATCGGCGTTGGCCCGTCTAACGCCAAAACCATTTGCGATCATCTGGCCGTACTGCGTCCTGACGTCTGGCTGATGATTGGTCACTGCGGCGGCCTGCGTGAAAGCCAGGCAATTGGCGACTATGTTCTGGCCCATGCTTATCTGCGTGACGACCACGTGCTGGATGCCGTACTACCGCCGGACATTCCAATTCCGAGCATCGCGGAAGTGCAACGCGCACTGTATGACGCCACCAAAGAAGTCAGCGGTATGCCCGGTGAAGAGGTTAAACAGCGCTTGCGTACCGGTACTGTCGTCACCACCGACGATCGTAACTGGGAGCTACGCTATTCCGCTTCTGCGCTGCGTTTTAACCTCAGCCGCGCGGTAGCTATCGATATGGAAAGCGCCACCATCGCCGCTCAGGGCTACCGCTTCCGCGTCCCTTACGGCACGCTGCTGTGTGTTTCCGATAAACCGCTCCATGGTGAGATCAAACTACCTGGCCAGGCCAACCGTTTTTATGAAGGTGCCATCTCTGAGCATCTGCAAATAGGTATCCGGGCTATCGATCGTCTACGTGCTGAAGGCGACCGACTGCACTCCCGTAAATTACGTACGTTCAACGAACCGCCGTTCCGTTAAGGCCTGAAGGTAACTATGCATAACTCAACTCCTCTTTCCGCCCTGCGCAACCTGCTGATAGCGCAGGGGCTGGATGGCATGATTGTTCCGCGCGCCGACGCTCACCAAAGCGAAGATTGTACGCCGCATGACAATAAGCTGGCCTGGCTGACCGGTTTTAGCGGCTCTGCGGGACTCGCGTTGGTCCTGCGCGACCGCGCATTGATGTTTGTCGATGGACGTTATCAGGTCCAGGTACGCAATGAAGTCTCGCTGGATGATTTTGAAATTCACCATTTACACGATGAGCCGCTGGCCGACTACTTACAGTCTCACGTTGCAGCGGGTGCACGTATCGCTTTTGAACCGCTACTAATGGTCAACAGTCAGTTTGAAGCGCTTTCGGCAACTCATTGCGAACTGGTGCCTCTTGAACAAGATCCTTTCGACCAGGTATGGCTTGACCGTCCGGCAGCACCCTGCGGCATCATTCGCGAAATGCCCATTGAAATCAGCGGAGAAAGTAGCACGCAAAAACGTGCCCGCGTCGTAGAGTTGCTCGCCCAACACCACGCTGATGTTCTGGCGATCACGCTGCCGGATAACATTGCCTGGCTGCTGAATGTGCGCGGTTCGGATCTGGCCATGGTGCCTGTGCCATTTTCGTTTGCCCTGCTTCATCGCAGCGGCGAGCTGGAATGGTTTGTGGATAGCAACAAAACGCAGCAGCTCCCCGCATCGCTACTGAATACGCTGACGCTGCTCCCGCAAGAGAATTTCCTTGCGCGCTGCCAGGCGTTAGCCAAGGGTAAACGCTTCCTGGTTGATAAAGACTACGCCCCGGTCGCGTTGCGCTTTGCCATTGAAGAACATGGCGGCGATGTCTTATGGTCCCCCGACCCCATTACCTTAATGAAAGCGCATAAGAACGATGTTGAACTGGCGGGCTATCGGGAATGTCATGAACAGGATGGCGCGGCCTGGGTTAACTTCCTCGCCTGGCTGGCGCATGAAGTCCCCGTGCGCGAAGCTGCAGGCAATCCGGTCACCGAACTGGAAGCTCAGGCAAAACAACTGGAATTTCGCCAGCAACAGCCGGGATTTATCGAGCAAAGTTTCAGCACGATTTCGGCCTCTGCCAGCAATGCGGCGATGTGCCATTACCATTCCAGCGAAAAAACCAATACGCCAGTTACTACTAAGGCCATGTATCTGAATGATTCCGGCGGTCAGTACCAAAATGGTACAACAGATACGACGCGTACCCTCGCATTTGGTCCACAGGATCCGCAGCGTCGCCTGCATTATACCGCCGTGTTGAAAGGCTTTTTGTCGCTTATCTCGCTTCAATTTCCTACCGGTACCCAGGGACATCAACTGGATGCCTTTAGTCGTCGGGCGCTGTGGGATTTAGGTCTGGATTTTGATCACGGTACCGGACACGGTGTGGGTCATCAGCTACTTATCCATGAGCAACCCCATCGTATTGCCAAAAAAGTTAATCCCTGGCCCCTGGTTGCGGGCAATATCATTACCATCGAGCCGGGTTATTATCTGGCCGGACAATATGGGATCCGTATTGAGAATCAGGTTGAGATTATCAACAGTCGCCCTGGCTTCTGTCGTTTCTCAACGCTGACGCTGGTGCCGATTGATTTGAATCTGGTTGAACTGCATCTGCTCAGCGATGCAGAGAAACAGTGGATTGATGATTACCACCAGCAGGTCAGAGAGACGTTATCTGCACGCGTAAATGCAGAGGCTCGTCCGTGGCTATTCGCCGCCACCGCGCCGATTCGCGTTCAGGCAAATTAAGGTAATAAAAAAGGCAGCCCGCAGGCTGCCTTAGTTCTCCCCAACATCTTACAGCTTACAGCTTAGCTGTTACGGATGTACTCATCCATTTCAGTTTTCAGGTTATCGGACTTGGTACCGAATATAGCCTGAACACCGGAACCTGCTACCACCACGCCCGCTGCACCCAGTTTCTTCAGGCCAGCCTGATCAACTTTGGCAACATCAGCCACGCTGACACGCAGACGGGTGATACACGCATCGAGGTTAGTGATGTTTTCTTTACCGCCGAATGCTGCAACCAGAGCCGGAGCCATTTCACCGGATGCCCCCGCTTTGCTGTCTTCGGTAGCATCTTCACGACCCGGAGTTTTCAGGTCCAGTGCTTTAATCAGCACACGGAAGATGGTGTAGTAAACGATCGCATAACCGATACCGACAATCGGGAACAGCCACAGTTTGCTGCTGTTACCGGACAGAACGATAAAGTCGATCAGACCGTGAGAGAACGACGTACCGTCACGCATGCCCAACAGGATGCAAATCGGGAATGCCAGACCAGCCAGAATGGCGTGGATGACGTACAGGATCGGCGCCACGAACATGAAGGAGAACTCGATCGGCTCGGTAATACCGGTCAGGAACGAGGTCAGCGCTGCGGAGATCATGATACCGCCCACTTTCGCGCGGTTCTCTGGTTTAGCAGAGTGCCAGATAGCGATAGCGGCAGCCGGCAGACCGTACATTTTGAACAGGAAGCCACCGGACAGTTTGCCCGCTGTCGGGTCACCCGCCATATAGCGAGGGATATCGCCGTGGAAAACCTGGCCCGCAGCGTTGGTGTATTCACCGATCTGCATCTGGAATGGAACGTTCCAGATATGGTGCAGACCAAACGGTACCAGGCAGCGTTCAATAAAGCCATAGATACCGAACGCCACGACCGGGTTCTGGTATGCAGCCCACTGAGAGAACGTCTGAATAGCCGTGCCGATCGGCGGCCAAATGAAGGACAGAACCACACCCGTGAAGATGGCAGCCAGACCAGAAATGATTGGAACGAAGCGCTTACCCGCAAAGAAGCCAAGATACTCAGGCAATTTGATACGGTAGAAGCGGTTGAACATATACGCTGCAATCGCACCGGAGATAATCCCCCCGAGAACACCCGTATCCGCAAGGTGTTTAGCAGCGATCTCTTCAGCAGGTAAATGCAGAACCAGCGGCGCAACAACAGCCATGGTTTTAACCATGATGCCATAAGCAACAACGGATGCCAGTGCAGATACGCCGTCGTTGTTGGTAAAGCCTAACGCAACACCGATGGCAAAAATCAGCGGCATGTTTGCAAAAACAGATCCGCCTGCTTCTGCCATTACGTGCGATACAACGGCTGGCAGCCAGCTGAAGTTAGCGGAACCGACACCCAGCAGGATACCTGCAATCGGGAGTACGGATACCGGCAGCATCAGCGATTTACCGACCTTTTGCAGGTTAGCAAATGCATTCTTAAACATAATTAGGAGTGCTCCTGAGTATTTGTGCTTTTCTACGTTCTCACGCATTAGCGAGGGGGGAGAACCTCGCCGTGTACAGGGCATCTAAGTACCCTTTATTTATTACACAGAGTAAAATAATTCGGTTTATTTTTGTTTGACGGCTATCACAATTCGGTCGTAGATGGCCGCAAAATCCGCACATTCCGATAAAATGCGTTTCTGAATGTGTCAAACCAGTTGTCCACCGCCCATTTTAAGGCGGTGAACTTTACTCGCTTTAGTTATTAATTACGAGCTTTAAAAAAAGTCAGTTAACGAACTGATTGCAGGCGAGAAACGTTGATATGAAACAGGCGGGCAAAGTTATCAGTGGTTGCCTGCGCCAGTTCTTCAACGGCAACACCTTTCACTACGGCCATGTACTCTGCAACGTCACGAGTCATGGCGGGTTGGTTCTCTTTTCCACGATGCGGAACAGGCGCAAGGTAGGGAGAATCCGTCTCAACCAACAGCCGATCCAGAGGAACATAACGCGCGGCATCACGAAGCTGATCAGCGTTACGGAACGTGACAATACCGGAAAACGAGATATAAAATCCGAGATCCAGCAATTTGCCTGCCGTTTCTCTGTCCTCTGTAAAACAGTGTAGTACGCCGCCACAATCCGTCACTTTTTCTTCACGCAGAATAGACAGCGTATCGGTTCGCGCATCACGGGTATGCACGATAACCGGCTTCTGTAACTCACGGCCAATTTGAATATGCTGGATAAAAGATTCCTGCTGGCGCACCTTGGTTTCTGGCGTATAGAAATAGTCCAGCCCGGTCTCCCCCATCGCGACAACGCCCTCTTCGGCGGCAAAACGGCGCAGGTCTTCAACATCATAGGTTTCGTCCTGATTTAACGGATGCACGCCGCAGGAAAAAACCACATTGTCACGTTCGCCGACCAGTTCGCGCATACTGCGGTATCCTGGCAGAGTGGTCGCGACGGCAAGACAGAATTTCACATCGCGTGCGGCCGCTTTCGCCAGCACGTCATCCACGTCCTTATGCAGAGATTGATAATCCAGGCCATCAAGATGGCAGTGCGAGTCGACTAAAAACATAATGTCTCTCTCAAAGATGGGGAACAGGCAATACGGCGCCTGGTTGCAGGTAATGTTCAATACGCAGGATAAGATCGGTTAACACCAGTTCGCGGTTTAAACCCGTCACGTTCAGCAACTGCTGACGGCAATGACAAACGTCACCGAGTATCGCCTGTATTTGGGCAACGGATAACCGCTCAGCGATAGAAGATATCAGGTCCAGAGCATCTGGATTCGTTAAATGGGAAACTCCGTATGGGCGTTTCAACGCATCCGTCAACAATGTTGCCAGCCAGTGTAAACGGGTGGGAGCCTGATCGTGATTTAACGCCGCGAGCAGTATATACCAGTCACCTGTGTTTAATGTGTTCGTCAGTGCCGCACAAAAATCGGTGCGGTGCGACCAGCTTTCGGCCTGTAACAGCGTCAGGGCCGCACCAGGCGAACCTGCGCTAAGGCGTAACGCGCTCAACAGCGCTTCTGACGACGCTGTTACTTCACGGGCAAGCCAGGAAGCTGCATATGACTCAGGCGGCGGCGCAAGATGGTGTAACCGGCAGCGGCTGCGTAATGTCGCCAGCAAGCGAGCTGGCTCTGTGCTGGCAAGGAAAAACCAGGTTTGCGCGGGCGGTTCTTCCAGCGTTTTCAGCAACGCATTAGCGGCAGCATCGGTTAGCTGAGCGGCATCAGGGATCCACACCACTTTCGCACCGCCAAGGCGCGAATGTTCGTAGAGCTTTTCACTGACTTCGCGTACCGCATCAACCCCCAGTGCGCTTTTACCTTTTTCCGGCAACAGCGAATAGTAGTCAGGATGCGTCCCCGCCTGCATCAGTTGACAGCCCCGGCACTGACCACAGCTTTTATGCCCTTCCGGTTGCTGACACATTAAATAGCGGCTGAGCGCGTAAATCAGTGCGTCGTCGCCCATGCCGGGTAATGCCTGAATCAGTAACGCATGGTGACCACGACCCACCTGGTAGCTGGCTACCAGTTTTTCAAAATCCGGTCGTAACCATGGGTACCATTTCATGCGCCCTGCTCCTTCACCCACTGGGTGATGGTATTACGGATATCAGCCATTACAGCCTCCAGCGGCTGCGTAGCATCAATAGTACGAATGCTGGCGTCTTTAGCGGCGAGTTCAAGATAGCGTGCGCGGGTGCGATTAAAGAAATCAAAAGATTCCTGCTCGATACGATCCAGCTCGCCACGAGCACGGGCACGTTTTAAGCCGACTTCTGGAGTTACATCCAGATAGAGCGTCAGGTCCGGGCGAAAATCGCCGAGCACCGCATCGCGCAGGGTTGCCAGCATGTGTTGATCGATGCCGCGTCCGCCACCCTGATACGCTTGAGTCGACAGATCGTGACGATCGCCAATAACCCATTTACCTTTTGCCAGCGCAGGTTTAATAACGGTTTCGACCAGTTGCACGCGCGCGGCGTAGAACATCAGAACTTCGGCTTTGTCGGTAATAATTTCGTCACCAACCGACTTAATGTCCAGCACCAGACTTCTTAGTTTCTCTGCAAGCTGCGTTCCACCAGGCTCGCGGGTAAACACCATGTCACGAATACCGAGTTGCTCAAGTGTCTCAACCACCACGTTACGCGCAGTGGTTTTTCCGGCGCCTTCCAGGCCCTCGATGACGATATAGTTACTGCCCATTTTTTTCCTTAAGCACTTTCAGGTAATCCTGCACGGACCGATTATGGCTGGCAAGATTGGTGTTAAACGTGTGGCCGCCTTTACCGTCAGCCACGAAATAGAGATACGGCGTTTTGGCTGGATGTGCTGCGGCCTGTAACGAAGCCTCGCCCGGCATGGCAATCGGGCCAGGCGGCAGCCCCGTAATGGTATAGGTGTTATAGGCGGTTGGGGTATCTAAATCCACACGCGATAATTTGCCATTATACCGTGCCCCCATTCCGTAAATCACCGTCGGATCGGTCTGCAAACGCATGCCAATACGTAAGCGGTTAATAAACACTGAAGCCACCTGGTCGCGCTCGCTGGCAACCGCGGTTTCTTTTTCAATAATAGAGGCCATGGTGACCAACTGGTTTTTATCCTGATAAGGCAGGCCGTCTGCGCGTCCTTCCCAGACGGCATCCACCGCTTTAACCATTTTCTGATGCGCGCGTTTTAGCAGCGCCACGTCGGTGGTATTCGCGGTATACATCCAGGTATCTGGCCAGAACCAGCCTTCCACCCATTGCGGGTTTTCCAGCTTCAGCGCCTGGGCAACGGTCTCGTAACTATCATCACTTAGCGTATGTTTGATATACGGCGCATCGCGCAGTTGTTTGAGGTAATCACTCAGACGCATCCCTTCAACCAGACGTAACGGGAACTGCGCCTCTTTGCCACTTTCCAGCAGTTGCAGCATATCCCGCACCGTCATGTCAGGCGTAAAACGGTAGGTTCCTGCTTTAAAATGTGACAGGTCGGGTTCAACACGCAGCAGCCACTGGAACACGCGCGGGCGATTGATAACTTTGTCCGCATACAGCTGTTCGCCAAGAGCCAGACGGCCCGTACCCGCTTTCAGCGTAAAAATCGTCTCTTCTTTAATCAATAACTTACTGTCCGCCAGATGGCGAACTTTCCACATTCCCACTCCTGCGGCAATGCCCAGCACAACCAGCAATAACAGGACAACGAGTAACAGTTTTTTCATGACTAATTCGGGTGCTCACAAAGTGGGGCTAAAAAATCGAATAACAAACGTGAAGACAGCAGTGTGTCGCCACAGGCACGCACGGGAATAACAGGCATTAAGGCATTACAGACGACGATTTCATCGGCCTGCATAACCTCTTCCAACCCGGCATACTTTTCGACAATACTGAACGACGATTGTGCCAGCATCCGGATACAGAATTGTCGCATAATGCCATTCACGCCAGCCTGTTCCAGCCGGGGAGTGTAAACCACATCCCCCTTACGCCAGAACAAATTAGCCGCACAGCATTCCGTAACCCATCCCTCACTGTCAAGAACCAGTGCTTCATCTGCGTCCGTCTGCTCAAGATGAGAGCGAATCAACACCTGCTCGAGTCGATTCAGATGCTTAAGTCCAGCAAGCAGCGGATTACGTCCCAGACGCACAGGGCTTAACGCCAGGGTTATTCCTTCTTGCCGCCAACGATCGTAATGATCGGGCCAGGCAAAAACAGAGAGTATACGTGTGGCACTGTGACAACTTGTACCACTATAACCCCGCCCGCCACTGCCTCGGCTGATAATGACTTTCAACACGCCGCGCGCGTGCCCATGCGCCAGCATTTTCATTTCACTTTGCAGTGCTGACCAATCTTCGAAAGAGATCAGCAATTTTTGGCAGGCATCCTGTAAACGTGCGAGATGCGCTGAAAAGAGGCAAATTTCGCCGTCGATAATACGCGCAGTGGTAAAACAGCCATCCCCAAACTGGGTTGCTCGATCGCTTGCGGACAGCATATTCTGCTCGCAGCCATTAATTAAGAACATGGTGGCTCCTTATTTCTGGTCCGCTAGTTTGGCAGGATGAGTAACACAGGACAAGGGCAGAAAACTGAATAAAAAAAGGCCCGACAAGCGGACCTTTTTTAGTTTACTACCGATGCTGGCACATCACCTGACGGAGTTAAATCTTTTTAAAGATTAAAGAGCCGTTGGTGCCGCCAAAGCCGAAGGAGTTACACAGCGTGTACTCCAGACCACTAACCTGACGCGCTTCGTGCGGAACGAAGTCCAGGTCACAACCTTCATCCGGGTTATCCAGGTTGATGGTTGGCGGAATAGCCTGATCGCGCAGCGCCAGGATAGAGAAAATGGACTCTACCGCGCCCGCCGCACCCAACAGGTGTCCGGTCATGGATTTAGTGGAGCTGACCATCACACGGCTTGCCGCATCGCCAAAGACAGATTTCACTGCCTGGGTTTCCGCTTTATCGCCTGCCGGAGTGGATGTACCATGTGCGTTGACATAACCGATTTGACCCGCTTCAATAGCCGCATCACGCAATGCGTTGACCATGGCCAGTGCTGCGCCTGCACCGTTTTCTGGTGGCGACGTCATGTGGTAAGCATCGCTGCTCATACCAAAGCCAACGACTTCAGCATAAATTTTTGCACCGCGCGCTTTCGCATGTTCGTACTCTTCCAGTACAACCATGCCTGCGCCGTCGCCCAGCACAAAGCCATCACGTTCTTTGTCCCACGGACGGCTTGCCGCTTGCGGGTTATCATTACGTGTAGACAGCGCTCGTGCCGCGCCAAAACCACCCACGCCCAGCGGCGTACTGGCTTTTTCTGCACCACCCGCAACCATCGCGTCCGCATCGCCGTATGCAATGATACGTGCAGCATGACCGATGTTATGCACGCCTGAAGTACAGGCGGTCGCGATGGAGATGCTTGGCCCTTGCAGGCCGTACATGATGGTCAGGTGACCTGCCACCATGTTAACAATCGTCGACGGAACGAAGAACGGGCTGATCTTACGCGGTCCACCATTTACCAGAGAGGTATGGTTTTCTTCGATAAGACCGAGACCGCCAATACCAGAGCCGATGGCGGCGCCAATACGGTGGGCGTTCGCTTCCGTTATTTCGAGGCCAGAATCCTGCATGGCCTGAACGCCAGCGACAATTCCATATTGAATGAAAGCATCCATCTTGCGCTGTTCTTTGCGCGAGATAATGTCTTCACAGTTAAAATCCTTTACTAAGCCAGCAAATTTCGTTGCATAGGCGCTAGTATCGAAATGGTCGATCAGGCTGATGCCACTCTGACCGGCAAGGAGAGCTTTCCAGGTAGACTCTACGGTATTGCCGACAGGAGACAACATGCCCAGTCCGGTCACAACTACACGACGCTTAGACACGGTTGTCCTCCAGGGAGGGAAAATAATTCAAGTGGGATAAAAAGATAAAACTCAGGCGGTCGAATGACCGCCTGGAGATGTTCACTTACGCCTGGTGGCCGTTGATGTAATCAATGGCAGCCTGAACGGTAGTGATTTTCTCAGCTTCTTCGTCCGGAATCTCAGTATCAAACTCTTCTTCCAGAGCCATTACCAGCTCAACGGTGTCAAGAGAATCCGCGCCCAGGTCTTCAACGAAGGAAGCATTGTTGGTTACTTCTTCCTGCTTAACGCCCAGCTGTTCGCCGATAATTTTCTTAACGCGTTCTTCGATAGTGCTCATACTCTTAAATTTCCTATCAAAACTCGCTTTCGCGATGGTTTTCGTAGTGTATAAAATGTTGAAAAATTTGCAACTAAATCCCGGCAGGTCTTACCACGATTTTACGTTATTTTGAGGCCAAGACCTACAATAACGCAAATATTTTTCATCGTGGTTAAACCATGTACATCCCGCCGTTGACGTGCAAAGTCTCACCTGTGATGTAACTTGCTTCGTCAGAAGCTAAAAATGCAACCGCACTGGCGATTTCCTGAGCGCCGCCAAGGCGACCCGCAGGAACCTGCGCCAGAATACCCGCACGCTGATCATCAGACAGCGCACGCGTCATGTCCGTTTCAATAAAGCCCGGAGCAACAACGTTTACAGTAATGCCACGAGACGCAACTTCGCGCGCCAGTGATTTACTGAAGCCGATCAGACCTGCTTTCGCCGCAGCGTAGTTAGCCTGACCCGCATTTCCCATGGTACCAACCACAGAACCGATAGTGATAATACGCCCATGACGCTTTTTCATCATAGCGCGCATTACCGCTTTTGACAGACGGAAAACAGATGACAGGTTGGTTTCGATGATATCGTTCCACTCGTCATCTTTCATGCGCATTAACAGGTTATCACGAGTAATCCCAGCATTATTGACCAGGATATCGACTTCACCAAATTCTGCGCGAATATTTTCCAGAACCGATTCGATAGATGCCGGATCGGTCACATTCAACATCAGACCTTTACCATTTGCACCTAAGTAATCACTAATAGCCTGCGCGCCGCTTTCGCTGGTTGCAGTACCGATAACTTTCGCGCCACGGGCAACGAGTGTCTCAGCAATTGCGCGGCCAATGCCACGGCTTGCACCAGTAACCAGCGCGATTTTTCCTTCAAAACTCATGGTCTTCCTCTTTTATTGCTCTAGCGCCGCAGACAGTGCCGCCGGCTCATTCAGTGCCGAAGCAGTCAGGGTGTCAACAATACGTTTCGTCAAACCGGTCAGAACTTTGCCCGGACCAACTTCATACAAGTGCTCAACGCCCTGGGATGCCATAAATTCAACGGTTTTAGTCCACTGAACCGGGCTGTATAGCTGGCGAACCAGCGCATCGCGAATAGCGTCTGCGGTGGTTTCGCACTTCACGTCGACGTTGTTCACAACCGGAACGGTCGGTGCGTTAAAGGTGATTTTTTGCAGCTCAACGGCCAGTTTCTCAGCAGCTGGCTTCATCAGCGCGCAGTGAGAAGGAACGCTGACCGGCAGCGGCAGAGCGCGTTTCGCCCCCGCAGCTTTACATGCTGCGCCAGCACGTTCTACGGCTTCTTTGTGTCCGGCAATAACCACTTGACCCGGTGAGTTAAAGTTTACCGGTGAAACCACCTGGCCTTCAGCAGACTCTTCACATGCTTTAGCGATAGCAGCGTCGTCCAGACCGATAATCGCAGACATGCCGCCAGTGCCTTCCGGTACGGCTTCCTGCATGAATTTGCCGCGCAGTTCAACCAGACGTACGGCATCGGCAAAACCGATAACACCCGCACAGACTAGCGCAGAGTATTCGCCCAAGCTGTGACCTGCCATCAGCGCAGGTGTTTTACCACCCTGCTGCTGCCATACGCGATAAAGCGCGACAGATACGGTCAACAGTGCTGGCTGCGTCTGCCAGGTTTTATTCAGTTCTTCGGCCGGACCCTGCTGAGTCAGCGCCCACAGATCATAGCCCAGCGCAGCCGATGCTTCAGCAAAAGTTTCTTCAACAATTGGGTAGCTTGCTGCCATTTCAGACAACATCCCAACGGTCTGGGAACCCTGCCCCGGAAACACAAATGCAAATTGCGTCATGTTTAAATCCTTATACTAGAAACGAACCAGCGCGGAGCCCCAGGTGAATCCACCCCCGAAGGCTTCAAGCAATATCAACTGCCCAGCTTTTATACGCCCGTCGCGGACGGCTTCGTCCAGCGCGCACGGTACGGAGGCAGCAGAGGTATTACCATGTCTGTCGAGCGTCACGACAACATTATCCATCGACATACCCAGCTTTTTCGCTGTTGCGCTGATAATTCGGAGGTTTGCCTGATGCGGTACCAGCCAGTCCAGCGCAGAACGATCGAGGTTATTTGCTTCCAGCGTTTCATCAACGATGTGTGCAAGCTCAGTCACCGCGACTTTAAAGACTTCATTACCTGCCATCGTCAGGTGAATCGGGTTCTCCGGATTCACGCGATCGGCATTAGGCAACGTCAACAGCTCACCATAGCGGCCATCAGCATGTAGATGGGTGGAGAGAATACCTGGTTCTTCTGATGCGCTCAGTACAACCGCACCCGCGCCATCACCGAAAATAATGATCGTGCCGCGATCGGTTGGATCACAGGTACGCGCCAGAACATCAGAGCCCACCACCAAAGCATGCTTCACTGCGCCAGACTTAACGTACTGGTCGGCAACGCTCAGGGCATAGGTGAAACCGGCACAAGCGGCCGCAACGTCAAACGCCGGGCAGCCTTTGATCCCCAGCATACTTTGGATCTGGCATGCCGCGCTTGGAAATGCGTGAGTGGATGATGTGGTGGCAACCACAATCAGACCAATTTGTTCTTTGTCGATGCCCGCCATTTCAATTGCATGGTTTGCGGCGGCAAAGCCCATCGTCGCAACTGTTTCGTTTGGCGCTGCAATATGGCGTTCACGGATACCTGTACGAGTGACGATCCACTCATCAGATGTCTCGACCATTTTTTCCAAATCGGCGTTAGTACGCACTTGTTCAGGCAGATAGCTGCCAGTACCAATAATCTTCGTATACATGTACGCTCAGTCACTTTTTGGTTATATACCGCTACGAGCAAATCGCCGGTACGCTGGCAGCATTCACAAACGCACCGTTATCTGTGTGCTCGCGAGTTTGCGCTTTCGCCACCGTCCAGCAGTTCGAATCCAGCTGGGTATACAGATTCCAGGCGAGCGGCAATTCGTTGAGGAAGTTGTCGCTGCACCGCCTGCACTGCCTGTTCAATCGCGACTTCAAATGCTCGCTGATTGGCCGCACCATGACTCTTAATCACCGTGCCGCGCAATCCTAACAGACAGGCGCCATTATACTGGTCGGGGTTGAGGTGACTAAATCGCCTTGTCAGGCTTTTTTGTAACCAACGTTTTAATAACAGCAGCCACCACGACCGTTTTTTACCCTCACCCTGAGATTTCAGCAATGAAAGGAACATTCTGACAACACCTTCCATCGTCTTTAATGTGACATTACCCGTAAAGCCATCACAGACCAACACATCCGTTTTGCCGGTCAGCAACTCATTGGCTTCAAGATAGCCGATATAATTGATGGAAGGGATTGTTTTTAGCACTGCAGAAGCATCTCGAATACTGTCGAGACCCTTAGTTTCTTCTTCACCGATATTGAGCAACGCAACACGAGGCCTGGCAATGCCAACCACCTCTTCTGCCAGCACGGAACCCATGACGGCAAATTGCACCAACATCGTGCTATCACAATCCACGTTGGCGCCTAAATCCAGCACCACCGTTTTACCCTTTTGCTGATGCGGTAAAACCGTCACCAATGCGGGACGTTCAATCCCCTCAAGGGGTTTGAGCAATAATTTCGCAAGTCCCATTAGCGCGCCTGTGTTACCGGCGCTCACACAAGCTTGCGCTCGACCTTCTTTCACGAGCTCCAGGGCAACACGCATTGAGCTTCCACGACTGGCGCGAATAGCTTGCGAGGGCCGGGCATCACTGGCAATAACTGACTGAGCAGGAATAATCTGCAGACGTGAACGTTGTTCGAAGTCAGCTTTGGCAAGTAATGGCGTGATTGTATCGGGATCCCCGACTAAAAGAAGTGTGAGTTGCGAGTTAGAATTCAGTGCCTGCAATGCTGCAGGCACTGTCACGGTAGGGCCAAAATCTCCCCCCATGACATCTAACGCCAGGGTTAGACGTGTCAAGGTATCGTCGCTGCCCGGTTAGGTGTTTCCCCAGTTACCCGGGGAAAGCCTCACTAAGCTTCATCACGCGTGTACTCTATGTCTTTCTCACCGTAGTGGGAAAGTCATTGAGTCATGCGTGATTACTTAGCGATTACCTTACGGCCGCGGTAGAAACCGTCGGCAGTGATGTGGTGACGCAGGTGTTGTTCACCAGAAGTTTTGTCTACAGACAGGCTGGTGACTGCGGTCAGAGCGTCATGAGAACGACGCATGCCACGTTTGGAACGGGTTGGTTTATTCTGTTGTACGGCCATGGACCTTACTCCTCAATTACTTACGCTTTAAGCTGGCTAATACGGCAAATGGGTTTGGTTTTTGCGCTTCATCAGGCAATTCGCCAAAGACCATGTCCGCCTCGGACACTTCACAGTGTTCAGAATCATGCACCGGAACTACCGGCAAGGAGAGGATAATCTCATCTTCAACCATTGCAAGCAGATCGATTTCACCGAATTCGTTAACCTCAATCGGCTCATACGCTTCCGGGAGTGCTTCAGCCTGTTCGTCAGAACGGACAGGACTAAAACAATATGTTGTGTGTACATGAAGTGGGAACGGTTTCCCGCAACGCTGACATTCGAGCGTAACCGAAACCTTCGCATCACCGGTTATAACGGCAAGACGCTGGTTATCGATAGCGAACGACATGGAGCATTCCACATCACTGTCCACACTGACTACAGAATCGGCGACACGCTCAACCAGATCAGAAGTATAGATACCTTCATAATCCAAGCGTTTTTGAGCCGTACGAACCGGATCAAGAGTCAGGGGTAATTTTACCTTTTGCATAGGGCGCGCATATTAACTTTGTAACGTCATATAGTCAAAGAAAAAGGCAGCCTGTGGTTGCCTTTTGCCAATAATTCGCACACATTGCGGGTCATCGACTTAAAATCGCTCAACACAAGCCAATACAGCCAGCTTGCAGGACGAAGTCCATAGTTTAAAATGGCTCTCATCAATACGCTATATGCGAGGGAAAAAATATGCCTCAACTTATTCTTGCTTCCACCTCTCCCTGGCGTCGCGCTTTACTGGAAAAACTGGCTATTCCGTTCGAATGCGCAGCACCTGAAGTTGATGAAACGCCGTTACCGGGCGAAGCACCGCGTCACCTGGTGTTGCGACTGGCGCAGCAAAAAGCGCAATCACTCGCCCACCGTTATCCCTCGCATCTGATTATCGGATCCGATCAAATTTGTGTTCTTGATGGTGAAATAACCGGTAAACCATTAACAGAAGAAAATGCGCGCCAGCAATTACTCAAAGCCCGTGGCAATATTGTGACGTTTTATACCGGTCTTGCGCTGTATAATTCTGCAACCGGACATTTACAAACTGAAGTTGAGCCGTTTGACGTTCATTTTCGTCATTTAAGCGAAACTGAAATTGAAGATTACGTGCGCAAAGAGCGTCCGCTGCATTGTGCCGGTAGTTTTAAAAGCGAAGGATTGGGTATAGCACTCTTTGAGCGCCTGGAAGGTCGCGATCCAAATACCTTGATCGGTTTACCACTGATTGCATTATGTCAAATGCTGCGGCGGGAAGAGATGAACCCGCTGAACGCATGATTAAAGAACTGCTGACAGGCGTAATCACGTAGGCCTGATAAGACGTTTACGTCGCTATCAGGCCTACAAATTTAGCGCGATAAAATCGCAACGCGCATCAGCCTTTGCTGCGTAATACTTCGAGACAGCGCTTCAACTGCTTATCCATCGGCGCTTCAATACGCATCACTTCCCCCGTCCCCGGATGAGTAAACTTCAATGCTGCGGCGTGCAAAAACAGCCTGCTCAACCCGGTATCCGCCAGTTGCTTATCGAACTCGCGGTCGCCGTAGCGATCGTCAAAGGCAATCGGATGTCCGGCATATTGCGTATGCACACGAATCTGGTGCGTGCGTCCGGTCACCGGACTGCAGCGCACAAGCGTAGCAAACGCGTAGCGCTCTTCCACTTTAAAGCGTGTTTCCGATGGTTTGCCTTCCTGATTCACCCGCACGATACGCTCGCCGCTTTGCAGAATGTTCTTTAACAGCGGCGCCTGCACGGATTTAACATGCGACTGCCACTGGCCTCGGACCAGCGCGAGGTAGTCTTTCTGCATGCCTTTTTCACGCAGTTGTTCATGCAACGAACGTAAGGCTGAGCGTTTTTTGGCTACCAACAGCACACCGGATGTATCCCGATCGAGGCGATGCACCAGCTCAAGGAAACGCGCTTCCGGACGCAGCGCGCGTAAGCCTTCAATGACGCCAAAGCTAAGTCCGCTGCCGCCGTGCACGGCCGTGCCCGAAGGTTTGTTAAGCACCAGAATGTGGTCATCTTCATATAAAATGACATCGGTCAGCGCCGCGACCTTCTGCAGATTTGGTGAAATGGCCTCTTCTTCACGTTCAGCGACACGCACAGGTGGAATACGCACAATGTCCCCGTCTTCGAGTTTGTACTCGGGTTTAATGCGTTTTTTGTTCACCCGCACTTCGCCTTTACGCAAAATGCGATAAATCATACTTTTCGGCACGCCCTTAAGCTGGGTGCGCAAAAAGTTGTCGATGCGTTGCCCTGCTTCGTCGGCAGTAATGGCAACTGTTTTTACGGCTGGAGTCTCTGTTTTCATGGGGGCCGATTTTAAATAGCCATCAAGATTCGCGCCACACATTTTTCTATGCTTATATTAACTGCTATACCTTATTACTTAAGTTTGACATCGCCGATTTGGTGGTTATTAAAGCAATCACTACGCGGAAGTGAAAAAACTGTGAGTAACCGGGTGATAAATGGCAAAAGTCATCTTGCTATAACAAGGTTAGCAGTGGAATAATGAGGTTGTTTCCGTGTTGAATCTTGTTAAAACAAGAACTTTTCCGGAATGACCCAATTTTGCCCGACCGATCATCAACGCAGCAATGGCGTAAGACGTATTGATCTTTCAGGCAGTTAGCGGGCTGCGGGTTGCAGTCCTTACCGGTAATAAGGAAGCTTCTCTGGAGAGTAACACCCAGACTGTTCCCCTGATAATTGCGCTGTGTTTCCGTATGAAATACAGGCAACCGACACTCTGCGCCTCTTTGAGCTGACGATAACCGTGAGGTTGGCGACGCGAATAGACACGAGGCCATCGGTTCACACCCGGAAAGGCATTACTCTGCCCGCAGCTTAGTCGTCAATGTAAGAATAATGAGTAAGTTACGATGAAAAGAATGTTAATTAACGCGACTCAGCAGGAAGAGTTGCGTGTCGCCCTTGTAGATGGGCAGCGTCTGTACGATCTGGATATTGAAAGTCCTGGACACGAACAGAAAAAAGCCAATATCTATAAAGGCAAAATTACCCGTATTGAACCGAGTCTGGAAGCTGCTTTCGTTGATTACGGCGCTGAACGTCACGGTTTCCTCCCGTTAAAAGAAATTGCCCGCGAATACTTCCCCGCTAACTACAACTCCCATGGTCGTCCCAACATAAAAGACGTGTTGCGCGAAGGTCAGGAAGTCATTGTTCAGATCGATAAAGAAGAACGCGGCAATAAAGGCGCTGCGCTGACCACCTTTATCAGTCTGGCGGGGAGCTATCTGGTTCTGATGCCGAACAACCCGCGCGCGGGCGGCATCTCCCGTCGCATTGAAGGTGACGACCGTACCGAACTGAAAGAAGCACTGGCAAGTCTGGAACTGCCTGATGGCATGGGGCTTATCGTGCGTACCGCAGGTGTCGGCAAATCCGCCGAAGCACTGCAGTGGGACCTGAGCTTCCGCCTGAAACACTGGGAAGCGATTCAAAAAGCCGCTGACAGCCGCCCTGCTCCGTTCCTGATCCACCAGGAAAGCAACGTTATCGTTCGCGCATTCCGTGACTACTTACGTCAGGACATCGGCGAAATCCTCATCGACAACCCAAAAGTCATGGAGATGGCGCGTCAGCACATCGCTGCATTGGGGCGTCCGGATTTCAGCAGTAAAATCAAATTGTACACCGGTGAAATCCCGTTGTTCAGCCACTATCAAATCGAGTCTCAAATTGAGTCTGCGTTCCAGCGCGAAGTACGTCTGCCGTCCGGCGGCTCAATCGTAATCGACAGCACTGAAGCGCTGACCGCTATCGATATCAACTCCGCACGCGCAACCCGCGGCGGCGACATCGAAGAAACAGCGTTCAACACAAACCTTGAAGCAGCCGATGAAATTGCTCGTCAGTTGCGCCTGCGCGACCTCGGCGGCCTGATTGTTATCGACTTTATCGATATGACCCCGGTTCGCCACCAGCGTGCGGTTGAAAACCGTCTGCGTGAAGCTGTGCGTCAGGACAGAGCACGTATTCAGATCAGCCATATTTCTCGTTTCGGTCTGCTGGAGATGTCCCGTCAGCGTCTGAGCCCGTCGCTGGGTGAATCCAGCCATCACGTGTGCCCGCGCTGCTCCGGCACCGGTACCGTACGTGATAACGAATCACTGTCGCTGTCTATTCTGCGTCTGATCGAGGAAGAAGCGCTGAAAGAAAATACGCAGGAAGTTCACGCTATTGTTCCTGTGCCGATCGCATCCTATCTGCTTAACGAAAAACGTACCGCGGTAAATGCCATCGAGACGCGTCAGAACGGGGTGCGCTGTGTGATCGTGCCAAACGATCAGATGGAAACCCCGCACTACTCCGTGCTGCGTGTACGCAAAGGGGAAGAAACGCCTACCCTGAGCTACCTGCTGCCGAAACTGCATGAAGAAGCGATGGCATTGCCGACGGAAGAAGAATACGTCGAGCGTAAACAGCCAGAACAACCGGCGCTGGCCACCTTTGCGATGCCAGACGTGCCGCCAGCCCCTGCACTGCAGGAGCCAGCTACGAAAGCCGTTGCGCCTAAAGCTGCAGTTGCGACCACAGCTGTCGCCGCACAGCCGGGTTTGATTAGTCGTTTCTTTGGCGCTCTGAAGTCCATCTTCAGCGGTAGCGAAGAAGTAAAACCGGTTGAACAACCTGCACCGAAAGCTGAAGAGAAAACGGAACGCCAACAGGATCGTCGTAAACCGCGTCAGAACAATCGTCGCGACCGTAACGATCGTCGTGATAATCGCGACAACCGTGGTGACCGTGACAACCGTAACGAGCGTTCAGAAAGCGGCGAAAATCGCGAAGAAAACCGCCGTAATCGTCGTCAATCACAGCAGCAAAATGCGGAAGCACGTGATAACCGCCAGCAATCCACTGACATTGCAGACAAAACGAAGTCAGGCGATGAGCAGCAGGCTCCGCGTCGCGAACGTAACCGTCGTCGTAACGATGATAAACGTCAGGCACAGCAGGAAGTTAAAGAGCTGAACCAGGCTGAACAGCCAGTGCAGGATACCGAGCAGGAAGAGCGCGTACGTCAGCCTCAAACTCGCCGTAAACAGCGTCAGTTGAGTCAGAAAGTTCGTTTCACAGACAGTCCGGCAGTCGAAGCCGAGGTGGCTACCGCCGCCGTGGTCGCTGAAACAGTTGTCACTCAGCCTACTGAACAGTCTGCACCGGTACAGCGTACCGAACTGGCGAAAGTTGATCTGCCAGCTGTCGTCGCAACTGAGCAGGAAGACAACAGCGAAGCGCGTGACTCCAATGGCATGCCGCGTCGTTCCCGTCGCTCTCCTCGCCATCTGCGCGTAAGTGGACAGCGTCGTCGCCGTTACCGTGACGAGCGTTACCCGGTTCAGTCGCCGATGCCGTTAACCGTCGCCTGCGCCTCTCCGGAATTAGCGTCCGGTAAAGTATGGATCCGCTATCCTGTCGCTCGTCCTCAGGATCAGCAGAGTGAAGAGCAACGCGAGCAGGAAATGGTCCAGCCGCAAACAGCACCAGTAGCCGTAGAGCCTCAGGTTGCTGCAGCAGCTGCAGAACACATTGTGGACACCCCTGCACCGGTTGAAACCGTACAGCCAGAGGTTGTCGTAGCTGAAACTCAGGCCGCGGTTGTTGAAACCACACAGGTTGAAACCACACATCCGGAAGTTATTGCAGCTCCGGTCGAGCAGCAGTCGCAAATTATCGCTGAATCCGACGCACCTGTTGCCGAGGAGATCGCTGCGAAAGCCGAACCTGTAGCTGAAGTTGTAGCTGCGCCTGTTGTCGAAGAACCTGCAGACGTCGTTGTCTCCCAGCCTGAATCGGTTGAAGAGATTGTCGAGGTTGTGGAAACAGCGCCTGTTGTTGAAGAAGTTGCAGCGCCGCAACAAGTTGTTGCAGCACCTGTCGTCGAAACCGAAGTCGTTAAGTCTGACGTTGTCGTAACCAGCGCTGACGCAGAACATCTTCACAGCCATGCGACCGCACCGATGACCCGCGCCCCGGCACCGGAATATGTGCCTGAAGCGCCGCGTCATAGCGAGTGGCAACGTCCGGCATTCGCCTTTGAAGGTAAAGGTGCTGCAGGCGGACACAGCGCCACGCACCAGGCGACCGCGCCAGCAACACGCCCGCAACCTGTTGAGTAAGTCATAATCACTATCAAAGCCGACCTTCGGGTCGGCTTTTTTATATCGGTTCTACGTGGGTTTTACACGTTTCATCCCCGTTAGCTGCGGCATGACATCTTTCATTAAAGCTAAAAATTTGCGTAATCGGGTCGGATAGTAACGCGCCCAGGGATAGACCAAATGCACAGGCAACGATGCCGCATGCCACTCGGGTAGCAACGTAACCAGGCGTCCGCTGGCAATATCTTCCTCGACCATCCAGCTCGACACAATCGTCACGCCTAACCCTGCCAGGGCAGCATTTCTGGCAACATAAATACTGTCGGTGCTTAATCTGGGTGTAATATTCAGCGTAACCGGTTCATTACGCGATTGATGCAGTAACGAAACGCTATGTTGGTAAAACGTGTTCACGGCAATCCACGGCAGCGCGGATAATTGCTCCGGATGCGAAAGCTCGCCATACTGCGCCAGCAATGCGGGACTCACCACCGTACTCCGGGGAACTTCGGCCAGTAATACCGAGACAGTGTCCGGATCAACCTCTGCCCCCACCCTGATCGCGCAATCAATATTATCGCTGAGGAAATCAACGGTTTTATCATTGAGCATCCACTCTACCGACAACTGCGGATAACGAGAAAGAAAGTGCAGCAACGGCTCAAGAAGTTGTTGCTGCCCGAAGGCATGCGGTGCACGTACCCGCAGCGTGCCCACCGGTTCCTC
Organism: Citrobacter meridianamericanus; assembly: GCF_041320245.1. Taxonomy (NCBI): domain Bacteria; kingdom Pseudomonadati; phylum Pseudomonadota; class Gammaproteobacteria; order Enterobacterales; family Enterobacteriaceae; genus Citrobacter; species Citrobacter meridianamericanus. Next base: position 3,245,093 of record NZ_CP101036.1, read on the forward strand.
CTCCGTGACATTGAGCCCATCTTCCAGTGCCAGCCACGCATCAATAATTTTCTTGGCATGCTGGTAGCCGCGCTCACCGTCGTCGGTTAATTTCATCGCATGCGTGGTGCGCATTATCAGTTTCACACCAAGCAGTGCCTCCAGGGATTGTAACCGGCGGCTGACAGTCGCCTGCGTTGTGCCCATCTGTTTTGCCGCAGCCGAAAGCGATCCAGCCTCGACGATGCGCACAAAAGTCCGCATCAGCTCCACCCTATCTATACGTTCATTTTTTATCATTCGTAATTTCTTCATACGCTATACGTATAACAGTTTTACCACTGCGCTCGCTACCGCACCATCCGCTGAAGGATAAAAATAGCCGCACATCCTGTGATTGAGGAATCATTTGTGAACACGCATATCGCACTTTCCCGTTGGGTCATTTTTGTTCTGGCATTGGGCGCTGGTTTCAGCGTGGCCGCTATCTACTATGCCCAGCCTCTTCTGCCTTTAATGGGTCAGGATCTGGACTTAAGCATCACCGGCATGGGGCTGGTTCCGACGCTCACCCAGGCGGGATACGCGCTGGGGATTTTGTTTTTACTGCCCCTGGGAGACCGTTATGATCGCCGGACGCTAATTCTGTTTAAAAGCTTCACGCTTGCCTTCCTTCTTCTGGCCTGCAGCTTTACCGGACAGTTGTATTCACTATTGCTGGTCAGCCTGCTGATGGGAATGGCGGCAACTATGGCGCAGGACATTGTCCCCGCAGCGGCCATTCTGGCGCCTGAAGGCAGGCAGGGAAAAACGGTGGGCACCGTAATGACTGGCCTACTGCTGGGGATTTTACTCTCGCGTACCATCAGTGGACTGATAGGTGAAGCCTTTGGCTGGCGCGAAATGTATCAGCTCGCCGCCGTCAGTATTGCTGTTATTACCGTGATTATGTGGAAAGCACTGCCTCGTTTTGCCGTCCATTCCACGTTGAGCTACCCGTCATTAATGCTCTCGATGGCGCAACTGTGGCAAAGGTATCCCGCCTTACGGCGCGCGGCACTGGCGCAAGGTTTTCTGTCCATTGCCTTTAGCGCCTTCTGGTCTACGCTGGCTGTGATGTTATCTGAACATTACCAAATGGGTAGCGCGATGGCAGGCGCGTTTGGTATCGCGGGTGCGGCCGGAGCGCTTGCCGCGCCGCTGGCAGGTCACCTTGCTGATAAAGTAGGTGCTGTGAAAGTGACGCAGTTAAGTGCTTTACTGGTCACGGTATCCTTCGCACTGATGTTCTTGTTACCCGCTCTACCAGTTCAGGGACAATGGTTGCTTATTGCCCTTTCAGCGGTAGGTTTTGATCTCGGATTACAATCCAGCCTGGTTGCCCACCAGAACCTGGTCTATAGCCTGGAGCCTCAGGCCAGAGGGCGTCTGAACGCACTGTTGTTTACCATGGTATTTATCGGTATGGCGCTGGGTTCAGTTCTCGGCAGCCAGGTTTACGCGCTGGCAAACTGGGAAGGTGTGGTTGCACTGGCAACATGTAGCGGTGCGATCGCACTGGTAATCAGACTCACAAGCAATCTGTCACTTTACAAAACGACGGACGCCTAAAAAAATGCCCGCTCCGGGTGTTAAGGGAGCGGGCAGATAAACATATCCAGTTTCATGATATGTTCAAAATGGGTCGTTACCGGTTAAGCTGGAACAGCGACATGCCCTGCATATCAGTAAACGTTTTATACGATGCCTGCAGTGCGGCTTGTTGCATCACGTAAGACGAAATCGCGGCGTTCCAGTCGACATCCACCAGATTACTCATCTGTTGGGTTTGCCCCAATGCACGATCGGCACCCAGTGAATCCAGCGAGCTCAATTCGCTTAGCTGCGTGCCTAATTCTGCACGTACAGACAGCACGTTATTCAGCGAGTTTTTAAGACCTCGGCTGGTTTTATCGATGGCTGCAGTGGCCGTAGCTTTTGCCGCATCATTGCCCTCAACCGGTGTGTTAAGCGCATCAATCGCGCTATCCAGCATTTTGAACAGGTTCTTTTCCTGAGTACCGCCCGCAGGTTCAGGCACGGCGTTGCTGGTCAGGCTGGCGAAGACTTTATCGCCAGTATGACCAATCACCATGGTCCGGGAGGCATCAACTTGCTGGGTGACGTTTGTCGTACCGCCGCTGTAAGCGCCATCAGCCTGGGCAAACGGTGCAGATTCTGTTTTATATCCGCCAAAAATGTAGCGCCCATTACCGTCGGTGCTGTTCGCCAGGTTCATCAGCTGATCGCGGATCCCCTGCAGGTCGGTGGCCAACGATGCACGGTCATCATCACTTAACGTACCGTTTCCCGCACTAACGATTTTTTCCTGCGCAGTCTGGATCGCCGTCGTCACCTGATTCAGCACGTTCTCTTCCAGCGACACTTTTTGCGTCGCGAATGTGCGCGCCAACGTGTATTGGCTGTTCTGCGCCTGAGCCTGCGAAAGTACTACAGCTTGCGAGGCGGCAATCGGATCGTCAGATGGGTTCAGCACGCGTTTGCCCGTCGACATCTGCTCGCCGAACTTCATCCATTCCGCCTGAGAGTTAGTGATGCCGCGCATATTCTGCTGGTACATCATCTGGGTGCTAATACGCATAGTCTCCCTCTCCCTTAGCGAATATTAATCAGTGCATCGAACAGCGCATTCGCAGTTTGCAGTACTTGCGCGTTAGCCAGGTAATATTGTTGATAACGCTGCAAATTTCCGTACTCTTCGTCGAGGTTAACCCCGGAAATAGACTGCTGCTGCTTATAAAGTTGCGTTACCACGTTATTCTGGGTGATGGCGCTGGTTTTCAGCGTCGCGGTTTTGTTACCAACATCGCTCACCAGCGTGGCGTAGGCGTCATTAAAGGTTTTATCACCGACAGTGGCCTTGGTTTGCAGATCCAGCAGTTTCTGGCCGTTGCGGTTATCGCTTTTACCCTTATCAATATCCGGATCGGGATCATTTTTAGACACTTGAGCCATCGCAATTTTCGACTCATCGGTCACCATGACTTTCATATCAACAACAGCGTTACTCACCGGCTTCACTATAAAGCTGTCATTAGCTGTCGCCCCCGCGTTAACTGTAATCTCCATCCCATCGAAGGACATTTTTCCGCCAGCCACGGTAGCTTTGAAGCTGGTGTTGTCAGCCAGACGTGTAACCTGCCAGTCCGTCCCATCAAAAACGATTTTATAATCTGTCGCCTGTACGGCAGAACTGTCGGTGATCTTCGCGCCTAGCGATCCTGTCCCCGAATTTTTTGTGTTATTGAATACAGCCGGGCTGCCAATAGCAAAGAAATCCTTACCCTGATCGCCGTTAGCATCAAAACCTTCTTTATGCTGGGTGTTAAACGCATCGGCAAACGCAAGCGCCAGTTGGCCAAGAGTGTTGCGCGTCTGATCCAGCTCCTGCGAACGGAAAGTCAGTAATCCGCCCAATGAACCGGTATTCAACAGTTTCTCGGGGATCTCGACATTACCGGCAACCCCATCAACGTAGGCCACAGTAGTGCGATTAGGATCGTCGCTGGAAGGGACTGCCGCCAGTTGACGCGCATTGCTGCCCTGCACCAGTGAATAGCCGTTCGCCATGGTAACATTGTAAGTCCCGCCGTCCTGCACGCTGACTTCCACGCCGACAATCTGGTTAAGTTCACTGACCAGTTGGTCGCGCTGGTCAAGCAAATCGTTAGGCGATGCACCAGCGCCGACGCCCGTCAGACGGGAAATCTGGTCGTTAAGACTGGCAATCTGTTTCGAGTAGTTGTTGATCTGATCAACACTTGCTTTTATTGCAGTATTGACCTGCTTATCCTGATCGCGCAGATACTGGTCAGTTGTTTTAAACTGATTCACTAAACCATTCGCTTTGCCGATCAACGCCTGACGCGCCGCCGGATCTTCGGCATTACTGACCAGCGTTTGCAAACCGGTAAAAAAGTCCTGCATTGAGGTCGAAATGGAACTGGTTTTGCTGGAGAGCAGATTGTCAATTTTTGACATTTGCTCATAGCGCGTCGTCAGACCGCTGCTCTGATTCTGCGCTGCTCGCAACTGATTAGTGATAAAGGAGTCATACTCGCGCTGCACGCCAGAAACATAGACGCCATTGCCAACCCAGCCCCCCGCACCCAGCGTGCTGTTCGCCTGTGCCATAATTGTCGTTTGGCGGGTGTAGCCGGCAACGTTATAGCTGGAGATATTATTACTGGCGGTACTCAACGCGGCCTGCGCTGCGCTGAGTCCACTCATCGCGTTATTAATCAAGCTGGACATGGAGGTTCCTTGTAATCCTTCAATACTCGTTATTATCGGCAGCAGGTTGGTAGACTTGAGCTATTTAAAAGAGATTATCGATATTCGTACTGTAGGTTTTGCTCACTTTTTCGCTCATCGATTTCAACTGCTGGATCATGCTGGTTAATTTGCGTGCGTAGTTAGGGTCGGTCGCGTAACCGGCATTCTGCAGCGCCTGCGCGCCCTGTTCGGCGGTCGCGGCGGCGGTTACCGCCGCGTAGCGCGGATTACGGGATATCAGACCGACGTAATCCGACAGCGCCTCAAGATAAGAGCTGTAGACGCGGAAGCGGGCTTTCACCTTTTTCGCCTCACCGTTTTCATATTCGGTAGTGGTGATTTCGGTGGTTGGACCTTTCCAGCTTCCCGAAGCCTTCACGCCAAAAATGTTAAAGCTCGGTTCGCCGTTTTCACGGCGAATCTGTCGCTGGCCCCAACCGGATTCCAGCGCCGCCTGCGCCAGAATCAGATGGTGCGGAACACCGCTTTGCTGGCTGGCCAGTTTTGCCGGTAGCGAGAGCTGGGCAAGGAAATCTTTACTGTCACCTGATAACGGTTCTTCATTGCTGTCTGTCGCCCGGGGAATCGCTTTGCGGACCAGTTGCGTCAGCGCCTGATTTTGGTAGCTGGTCACCGTTTCCAGTGAGAACTTCATTGGCACCTGCGGCGCGTCATCCGCAGGTTGCGCCTGCCCTTCGGTCATCTGCTTAACCATCATCTCAGCCAGCCCCAGACCTTTACCTGCGGTCATCTGCTGCGCAATTTGCTGGTCATACATGCTGGTATACAAACGCGTCGAGTCGCTGCTAAACACGCCATCTTTTGGCAACGCTTCACGCATGCTTTTCAGCATCATTTGCACGAACATCCCTTCAACCTGGCGGGCAACCGGGCGGATATTCGCCGCCGGGTCCTGACCCGCTTTCGCTTTCAGTTCGTTCAGTGATTGCGCATCCCAGGCGGCGCTGGTCAGCAATTTGGTATCACCAATCATCAGATGATTTCCAGTTTGGCGCGCAGACAACCCGCACTTTGCATGGATTGCAGGATAGACATCAGATCCATCGGTGTTGCCCCCAGCGCATTCAATGCACGTACGACATTGTTCAGGTTGGCGCTGGAGCGCACGCTCTGCAACGAACCACCACTCTGACGCAGATCGATCTGCGTTTGCGGCGTCACTACAGTTTGTCCACCGCCAAACGGCGTATCCGGCTGGCTGACATTCGCCTGGCGGTTAACTGTGATCGACAGGTTACCTTGCGCCACAGCACAACTGTCCAGCGTCACTTCGCGGTTCATGACCACCGATCCCGTACGCGAGTTAATAATCACTTTCGCGTCCTGCGGCGTGACGTTCACCTCCATATTCTGAATGTCGGCGAGGAAGCGCACCTGCGAACTGTTGCCGCTTGGCACCCGCACCTGGATTGTCCGGGCATCCAGCGCCGTTGCGCTGCCAAAACCGCGCGAGCGATTAATAGTGTCGGTAATTTGCTGTGCCATCGTGAAATCTTCATTATTCAGCTGCAAATTAATGGTGTTACCGCCGCCGAACTGGCTGGGTAATTCACGTTCGATGGTCGCGCCGTTGGTAATACGTCCACCATTGAGCTGGTTTACCTGCACACTACTGCCACCCGCAGCCGCGCCTGCACCGCCAACCAGAATATTCCCCTGCGCCAACGCATAGACCTGGCTATCGACCCCTTTCAGCGGAGTCATCAGCAGCGTTCCGCCGCGCAGGCTTTTAGCGTTCCCCATGGAAGAGACGACCACGTCAATAGTTTGCCCTTGACGACCAAAGGCCGGGAACTGCGCAGTGACCATGACCGCTGCCACGTTTTTCAGTTGCATATTGGTGCCAGTGGGCACGGTGATCCCCAACTGCGACAGCATGTTGTTGAGCGTTTGTGTCGTAAATGGCGTCTGTGTAGTCTGGTCACCTGTGCCATCCAGTCCGACCACCAGCCCATAACCAATCAGCGAGTTTTCCCGCACGCCCTGCACGCTGGTCAGGTCACGAATACGGTCGGCATACGCGAAGGCGGTTACCAGCACCAGTACCATTCCAACAAAAGATTTAAACACAGGGTACCTCGCTTACATCGGCGACAAGTTAAGGAAGAAACGCTGCAACCAGCCCATATTTTGCGCTTCATTGATGTAGCCGTTGCCGACGTACTCAATCCGCGCATCCGCAACCTGAGTTGACGGTACGGAGTTACTGCCACTGATAGTGCGAGGGTTAACCACCCCGGAGAAGCGAATGAATTCAGTGCCCTGATTAATGGCGATCTGTTTTTCACCCACGACATGTAAGTTGCCATTCACCAGTACCTGATCGACCGTTACGGTCAGCGTACCGCTGAAGGTATTTCTGGCGTTCGCGCCGCCTTTACCGTTAAAGGAGTTACCGCCTGACGCTTCTACGTCGGCACGTTCGTTACCGAACAATCCTTGCAAATAGCGCGGGACAGTATCAAAACCAAAGTTGGTTTTGCCGTCACGGCTGGCGTTAGCCGAAGAGCTTTTGCTCGCGCTGACGTTTTCCTGCAATACGATGGTTAACGTATCGCCAATATTGCGCGGGCGGCGGTCTTCGAATAGCGGCTGATAGCCGTAGTTAATCGGCTGCGCCGACTGGAAGATTGAGCCATTTGCCACCGGCGTTGGACCAGGAACGGGCTGGGCGGTCGTCGCGCCTTGCACGAGGGGCGTGGCCGGGATCCAGGCGCATCCTGTCAGTGAAACCACCAACAGGGCTAAAATTGGGTATGGGTGAAGCGCGTATTTTCGCATTGCCGTCATCTTCAAAATCAGTGTGCCGGTGAGGTTTGCACCCCACCGGACCACACTTTAGAGTTGCGTCAGTTTTTGCAGCATCTGATCGGTGGTCGATACCGCTTTACTGTTGATTTCATAAGCGCGCTGAACCTGGATCATGTTTACCAACTCTTCCGCCACGTTGACGTTAGAGGTTTCAACATATCCCTGATACAGCAGACCCGCGCCGTTCAGCCCCGGCGTGCTCTCGTTCGGCGCACCGGATGACTGCGTTTCGGTGTACAGATTCTCACCAATGCTTTCCAGGCCGGTATCATTCATAAAGGTAGTCAGGTTAAGCTGCCCTACCTGAACCGGTGCAGCCTGACCCTGCTGGGTCACGCTGACAATCCCGTCGCGTCCAATAGTGATACTGAGCGAGTTAGCCGGAATGGTGATGGCCGGTTGCACCTGAAAACCACCCGCGGTCACCAGTTGACCGTTTTGATCCACCTGGAAAGAACCGTCACGGGTATAGGCTGACGTGCCATCTGGCAGCATGACCTGGAAAAAGCCCTGGCCTTTAATCGCCACATCTTTACTGTTGTTGGTCTGCGACAGGTTACCCTGACTGTGTAAACGTTCGGTAGCAACTGGACGCACACCGGTACCAATCTGCAAACCAGACGGCAGCGTGGTTTGTTCAGAAGACTGCGCGCCAGGCTGGCGAATCGTCTGATACAACAGATCTTCAAATACCGCACGTTGGCGCTTAAATCCGTTGGTGCTGACGTTTGCCAGGTTGTTGGCAATCACATCCATGTTGGTTTGCTGCGCATCCAGGCCGGTTTTGGCGATCCATAATGAATTGATCATAAAATGTCCTGTATTAACTCATCGACAGCAGTTGGTTGGCGCGGCCCGCGTTATCATCCACGCTACTGATAATCTTCATTTGCATTTCGAAACGGCGGGCGTTAGCGATCATGTCACTCATCGCGGCAACCGGCTTGACGTTACTGCCTTCCAGCACGCCCGACATGACACGAATGCCAGGATCGGCCTGTAACGTCGCACCACGAGTAGCCTGTGCGGCCTGGGTCAGACGGAACATACCGTCATCGCCACGTTGCACTTCACTCCCCGTCGCCTTCACTAACTTCAGTCGCCCAACTGGCGCTACGGTATTCGCCGGATCGCCAGGGTTTAGCGCCGAAATCGTTCCGTCAGCCGCAATGGTGACTTCTGAACCTTCCGGTACGGCTATCGGTCCGGCTTCGCCAATCACCGGGTGTCCCTGAATGGTCAGTTCACCCGTAGGGCTTACCTGAATGGCACCATTACGGGTATAACCTTCGCTGCCGTCCGCGGTCTGCACAGCCAACCAGCCATCCTGTTGCAGCGCCACGTCTAATGGACGTGAGGTATAGTCCATCTGGCCCGGCGTCATATCGGCCCCCGGCGTGGAGGCCACCACCAGCGTACGCGTCGGCAAAGACAATCCTTCTACGGGGACCGCGCGTAGCGCATTGAGCTGCGCGCGAAAACCCGGCGTGGAGGCATTTGCCAGGTTGCTGGCCGTCACCGCCTGTTGATTCAGCGTCTGACTGGCTGCGCCCATGGCGGTATATATTGCGTGATCCATTAAGCCATCCCGTCAGGCGCTTAGCGCAAGTTGACCAGCGTGTTGAGGATCTGATCCTGGGTTTTGATGGTCTGCGCGTTTGACTGATAGTTACGCTGGGCGACGATCATATTCACCAGTTCTTTACTTAAATCCACGTTTGACGCTTCCAGCGCACCGTTGGTCAGCTTGCCGAAGTTTCCTTCGCCTGCGGTACCCAGCAGCGCCACGCCAGAGGCCTGAGTAGCGGCCCAGACGTTATCGCCCTGAGAAGCCAGACCTTCGTTGTTAGCAAAGTTTGCCAGCACGATCTGCCCCAGCACCTGTTGTTGTTCATTGGAGTAGTTACCGACCACGGTACCGTCATTGTTAATCTGGTAGCTCACCAGATCACCCGGCTTGTAGCCATTCTGATTCGTGGCAACGATGTTGTTGGCACCGGTGTTCTGCTGCATGGAGTTCAGGAAGCTCAGAGAGAAAGTTGCAGCATCTGCACCGTTAATCTGCCCGGTGGTGATGTTGATACCCGTTCCTGCTGGCGCCCCGGTTGCAGTGGCGCTAATCCCTAAAAACACACCGTTTTCATTAAAGCGCATAAACCCGGCTGATTGTGCAGCGCCTCCGGTTGAAGCATCCTGCGTGTGAACTTCCCAGGTATTGCTCTGCGCATTTTTGACATAAAAAATATTCATGTCATGGGCATTACCCTGACTATCGAAAACGGTAACGGTGCCTTTCTTGTTGTAGGAATCCGCATCGTTTGGATTGAACGGGGTTTTCGTTGGCACTTTGTCAGTGGAGTTCAGGTTGATCTGCATTGACGCGGTCGTGGTGGTTTTAGCCGCCATCAGCGTATTGGGGATAGTGATCGGTGCCGGGTTAGCCCCTTGCTGGATCGTTGGCGGTGTGCCGGTAGCCGGATAACCCGTCAGCTGCAGCCCCTGCATGTTGACGATATTGCGGTTTTCATCGAGCTTGAACTGACCGTTACGGCTGTAGAAAACGGAACCGTTGCTGTCTACCATGCGGAAAAAACCGTTCTGGCTGATAGCAACATCCAGCCCACGTCCGGTGTTGGTGGTGGTGCCGTCGGTAAAGTCCTGGGTAATACCCGCCACTTTAACGCCCAGACCCACTTTAGAACCGGCAAACATATCAGCAAAAGATGCCGTACCGGATTTAAAACCGTAGGTGGCGGAGTTGGCGATGTTGTTACCAATGACATCGAGGTTGGTCGCTGCAGCGTTCAGACCGCTGACCGCTTGTGAAAAGGCCATGACTTACTCCTGATAAGTGTGGTGGCTTAAATTATCTGCCGTACTTCGTCGAGGGTGGTGGTTCCATAGGTGCCCAGATCCAGCGTATTTCCGCCGTTACTGCGAATAACGCCCTGCACCAGCGCAAACTGAAGCGGCTGTGCCACCAGTTGCGTTCCGCCATTGCTTGCAGCAATTGACACGTTGTAAGAACCGCTTGGCGCATCCGTGCCATCGGTCATGGTGCCATCCCAGGTAAAGGTATGAACGCCTGCTTTCAACCCACCAATATCAATGGTACGTACCACCTTGCCGTCTTTATCGGTAATGGTTGCCGTTACCTTATCTGCCGGTTGCTGCAGTTCAACGCCAAACGGCGTGGTGGTGGTTTTTGCCCCCTCTTCCGAACCTTTACCGGTCAGGATGGTGGTGCCCGGGATCATGACGCCGTGACCAATCAACGTACTGGCCTGCAGCGACTGACTGTTGTCGATCTGCCCGGAGATCGACCCCAACGTGGTGTTCAGTTTTTCAATACCGCTCACGGTACTGATTTGCGCCAGTTGGGTAGTCAGTTCGTTGTTTTGCAACGGATTGGTGGGATCCTGGTTTTTCAGCTGTGCAACCAGCAGCGTAAGAAAGCTGCTTTGCAGATCGGCTGCGTTGCTGCCTGTCAGCGAATTCTTCCCCGTAGCATCATTAACACCCGTCGTGCTCGGGTCATTCATTTTTACAGCAATAGACATGTGCGCCTCCTTTACTGGCCTAGCGTCAGCGTTTTGAGCATCAAGCTTTTCACGGTGTTAAGCACTTCGACGTTTGCCTGGTAGCTGCGCGAGGCTGACATGGTATTGACCATTTCACCGACAACATCCACATTTGGCATTTTTACGTAGCCGTTCGCGTCTGCCAGCGGATTACCGGGTTCATAAACCAGCTTATCCGGCGCCTGGCTTTCAATAACGTCAGCAACTTTCACACCGCCGGTTGCCGCGCCTGGTGCTGCATCAACCTGAAAAACAACCTGCTTCGCGCGATACGGCTGACCGTCAGGTCCGGTGACGCTATCCGCATTCGCCATGTTGCTGGCCGCTACGTTCAGGCGCTTAGACTGAGCCGTTAGCGCAGAGCCTGCGATATCAAAAATATTTAACAGCGCCACGAATTAGTTTCCTCCCTGCAGCACGTTCATCATGCCTTTGATTTGTCCACCCAGCGCGGTCAGCCCCATTTGATATTTGAGGCTGTTGTCTGCAAATTGCGTACGCTCCCGGTCCATATCCACCGTGTTGCCATCAAGTGACGGCTGGTCAGGAATCCGGTAGAGCAGCTCCGTAGAAGGCGCAGAAAGGGCCTGGGCCGGAATGTGTTGTGCAGAGGTCAGCGTCAATGAAACGCCGCCGGTTTCTTCCCGTCCTCGCACCATGACTTTTTTTAACTCACTGGCGAAATCCAGGTCGCGCGCCTGATACCCCGGCGTGTCGGCATTGGCTATGTTGGCCGCCAACACTTCCTGGCGTTGGGCGCGCAAATTCAGCGCTTCCTGTTGAAAACGTAAGGCGGCATCGAGCTTATCGAGCATATCTCCTCCGCAAATGACAATATTCAGCCGACAGCTTAAATCCCATTACGCGCGCGTTATCGCCGGAATAAACGCAAAATGCGTCGCTATTTGTTGCGTTGATGACTGCGTCACACAGGTAAAATCCTTCCACTACCTGAAAAAGCGCGAGGTTTTGATGCAAACGTTTAAACGTGGAATAGTCGTGGCAGCACTGCTGTTCAGCCCTATGACGCTGGCGCAAGACCTGAATTCACAGCTGACGGCATGGTTTTCCCAGCGTCTGGCCGGATTTAGCGATGAGGTGGTCGTCACTATTCGAACGTCACCTAACTTACTGCCGAGCTGTGATCAACCGGCATTAAGCGTGTCTGGCAACGCAAAACTGTGGGGTAATGTGAACGTGCTGGCGCGCTGCGCTAACGAAAAACGCTATCTGCAGGTGAACGTGCAGGCCACGGGAAACTACGTTGTTGTCGCCGCGCCCGTAGCCCGAGGTAGCGCCCTGACGCCGGCCAGCGTAGCGCTGAAACGTGGTCGGTTAGACCAGCTACCGCCCCGCGCCGTGTTGGATATAAATCAGGTGCAGGATGCCGTAAGCCTGCGCGATCTGGTTCCAGGTCAGCCGATACAGCTTTCGATGTTGCGCCAGGCATGGCGGATCAAGGCCGGTCAGCGCGTTCTGGTTATCGCCAACGGAGATGGTTTTCGGGTGAATGCCGAAGGTAAAGCGCTGAACAATGCCGCTGTTGCACAGAATGCGCGAGTGCGGATGGTTTCAGGCCAGGTGGTGAGCGGTGTCGTCGATTCTGATGGGAATATTCTTATTAACCTATAATAAGTTAAAGATTTTTTAGCGTGTGCCGATAGATAATCAACCAATGAATACAGCGGGCCGCTATAGCGTAACCCCTCGATGAGGATAAACAAAATGAGCATTGATCGTACCTCACCATTGAAGCCAGTCAGTACCGTTCAGCCCCGCGAAACCAGCGATGCGCCGGTACAAAAAACGCGGAAGGAAAAAACCACCGCGACCACCAGCACCAGCGTCATGCTGAGCGACGCTCAGGCTAAACTGATGCAGCCCGGCACCAATGACATCAATATGGAACGCGTAGAAGCACTGAAAACCGCGATCCGTAACGGTGAGCTGAAAATGGACACCGGAAAAATTGCCGACTCGCTGATCCGCGAGGCGCAGAGCTACTTACAGAGTAAATAAAGTATGACTCGCTTGTCAGAAATACTTGACCAGATGACGACCGTGCTCAATGACCTGAAAACGGTAATGGATGCTGAACAGCAGCAGCTTTCCGCAGGCCATATCAATGGCAGCCAGCTACAGCGTATTACAGAAGAAAAAAGCTCTTTGCTGGCGACCCTTGATTATCTGGAGCAACAGCGTCGTCAGGAGCATGACGCCACGCGCAGCGCCAATGATGAAATTGTCGAGCGCTGGAAGACCATTACCATGAAAACACAGCACTTACGCGAACTCAACCAGCACAATGGCTGGCTGCTGGAAGGGCAGATCGAGCGTAATCAACAGGCGATCCAAGTGCTGAAACCGCACCAGGAACCGGCGCTGTACGGCGCAAACGGTCAAACCTCTGCTGCACACCGCGGCGGAAAAAAATTCTCTATTTGATGCAAGCCTGATAACACTTTTGCTTATCAGGCCTACGCGTTCTGTAGGCCGGATACGGCGTCATACCGCCATCCGGCATTGAACTGATCTGTTACGCCGTCCGGCGCACAAACTCTTTCACTTTAAAGCCCAGCACGGCGAGCGCAGCAAAGTAAGCGGCAATACCCGCCACCACGACGGCCATCAGACGCAACAGACGCCATAACATCGTCCCCTGTGACCAGTCCGGCATGATGTAAAGCATCCCAACCAGCGCCGCCGACATCACCAGCACAGAAATTACCAGTCGCGTCAGGAACCAGGTCCAACCCGGTTGGGGAGTAAAGATATTCTGCTTACGCAACTGCCAGTACAGCAATGACGCGTTCAGACACGCCGCCAGACCAATCGACAGCGACAGCCCGGCATGCTTCAGCGGCCCGATAAATGCCAGGTTCATTACCTGGGTCATAATCAGCGTTACAATGGCAATCTTTACCGGCGTTTTAATATCCTGGCGCGAATAGAAACCTGGAGCCAACACTTTCACCACGATTAAGCCAATCAAACCCACCGAGTACGCCACCAGCGCACGCTGGGTCATAGCAGCATCAAAGGCGGTAAATTTACCGTACTGGAACAGAGAAACTGTCAGCGGTTTAGCCAGAATACCCAACGCTACGGCGCTTGGTAATGCCAGCAGAAAACACAAACGCAGGCCCCAGTCCATCAAACGGCAATACTCGTCATGATTACCACTGGAAAAGCTTTTGGACAGCGATGGCAGCAGGATAGTCCCCAATGCTACGCCGAGTACGCCCGACGGAAACTCCATCAGACGGTCGGCATAGTACATCCATGAAACTGAGCCGGAGGCCAGAAACGAGGCGAAAATCGTATTGATGATTAGAGAAATTTGGCTGACAGATACCCCAAGGATCGCCGGGCCCATTTGCTTGACGACACGCATCGCCCCTGCATCGTGGAAGTTCACACGAGGAAGAACCAGCATGCCAATTTTCTTCAGATGCGGAAGCTGATAAACCAGCTGTAACACGCCACCAACGGTAACGGCCCATGCCAGCGCCAGCACCGGTGGATGAAAATATGGGGCTGCAAACAGCGCGAAGCCGATCATGCTGATATTCAGAAACGTGGGCGCAAACGCCGGAATGGAAAAGCGATTCCAGGTGTTCAGGATTGCCCCGACCAGCGAGGCCAGTGAGATCAGCAAAATATACGGAAAGGTGATCCGCAGCAGTTGAGTGGTCAGCGCAAATTTATCCGCCGTGTCGGCAAAACCGGGCGCGGTGACTAAAATCACCCACGGCGCAGCCAGCATCCCGGCAACCGTCACCACTGCCAGCGCCAGGGTCAACAGCCCGGAAACGTAAGCGACAAAGACGCGGGTCGCATCTTCTCCCTGCTTACTTTTATATTCGGCCAGAATAGGCACAAATGCCTGCGAAAAAGCACCTTCGGCAAAGATTCGGCGCAGCAGGTTAGGAAGTTTGAATGCCACAAAAAAGGCATCTGTAGCCATCCCTGCGCCAAAGATTCTGGCGACAATCGCATCACGCGCAAAACCCAGTACGCGTGAAAACATCGTCATCGAGCTGACGGCTGCCAGCGACTTTAATAAATTCATCTATGTTGTATTCCAGACTCTGAGGCAAAGCCCCGCATAATCAGCCCGTTTACCGGATAAGACATAAGCGCCACTATCCGGTAATCTCGCAGTGCCTGCTGGCAACGCTTTTGCGTCTTATCAAGCCAACAAATCAGCCAGGGGTTGAAAAGAGGTGTTATTTTTGAGTTGGCATATAGTACCTGGATTACATTGAATTACTACCGCCAGATGTTACAGGGGGTTATTCCGCCATCGCTTCTCGCCACAGCATTTCGACAACGCGCTGGGCCATTAGCGCCTGTTCGCCTGCCGTCTGCGGAACCGTCTGATTTTGCACGCACTCAATAAAATGACGTGCGCATCCGGCAAAACCACGCTGTTCCAGGGTGGTTTGCCAGCCAGCCACTGGCTTGTGCACCACGCCTTGCCCACGTTCTTCCCGCCATTCACGCATATCCGTAACGTCAATCAGGCCACCGTCCGTCACCGCCTGAACGATCTCGCGCTGGCTACCAGCACGACGATGCATACTGGTGGTTATCTGCATTTGTCCGACAGAAAAATGGTGCTCAGCATAGAGCATCGCACCGGATTCATTGGTTAATAGCGTACCGTTATTTAACTGCGCCGTCCCTCCAGCCAGCCATAATGCGGTATCGACCACGTGCAGATAGTCGTCCAGCAGAGTGAAGCGCAGATCGTGCGGACCGACGCTGTCCGTACGGTGCTTATCCATGCGCACGGACGTCGCCTGACTCAACTGAGCTTTGAGATCCTGATACAGCGGTGCAAACCGGCGGTTAAACCCTACCATCAGCGTCAATTTTTTTCGCTCGGCCAGTTCCACCAGTTGTTCAGCCTCACGCAGGCTTTCAGCCAGCGGTTTATCTACGCACACATGAACACCAGCATTCAGCAGTTCGCTTACCACCGCAAAGTGCGTCGCGGTGCTGGAATGCACGAAAACCGCATCACAGGTTTGCGCCAGATTCACCAGTGAATCAACATAAGGGATCCGCCAGGTATCACAGATACGCTGCGCTTTTTCCCGCGAAGGTGAAAATGCCCCTTCCAACGTCCAGTCTGCACTGGTGCCCAGCACAGGCAGCCAGGCCTTTTGTGCTATCCCGCCGAGACCGACAACGCCGACACGTAATTTATTCACATTAATCTCCCAGATGCGCAAGCAAGGAATCAAGCCGCTGCTTTAGCTCCGCGACTTCGGTTTCCAGCGCCTCAACCCGTGCCAGCAGATCACCCGAGGCTGCCGGGAGTTCATCTGCCGAGGCGATCGCCTCATCAACCTCACCGCAAAACAAGTGCATATAACGGCTTTCACGTTTACCCGGCTCACGCGCCAGGCGAATCACATAAGGACCATCTTCCCGGGTCGCTAGTTTCTCCAGCGTTGACTCCACTTCGGCCATATCGCTGAATTCATACATACGAGATGCACGGCTACGCAGTTCGCCTGGCGTCTGAGCACCGCGCAGCAACAACGTGGTAATCAGCGCGACTTCTCCCGCGCTGAGCTTAAGATTGCCGAACTCAGAGTTGCAAAAACGCTGCTCATATTTCGTGACGCGATTGCCAAAGCCGCTCACCGTGCGCAGAAAATGCCGTTTTACCAGGTTATCAAGCTGATCCTGCACTTCCGATTCCGACAGGTTCATCACCGGTTCACGATTCGTTTTTTGATTACAGGCGGTTACGACGCCATTAACGGAGAGTGGGTACTGTTCGGGTGTGGTGACTTGTTTTTCTAATAAACAGCCGATCACTCGCGCTTCGGTGGCGGTTAATTCGTATTTCATCGTCTTCTCCATTAATCGTGGCTGCATCTGAAAGTTAGCGGCCAGGGGTCCATTCTGATGTGGTTAATGCCGTCAGCACGTGATCACGCCACTGCCCGTCAATCAGCAGGTAGTCTTTGGCATAGCCTTCTTTTTCAAAACCCAGTCGCGCCAACAGATCACCGCTGCGCTTATTATGTGGCATGTAATTCGCCATGATGCGGTGAATATGCTGCGATCGCTGCATATAGCGGATGGCTGAGGTTAAGGCTTCATACATCAATCCCTGCCCCTGCCACTTCTGCCCAATAGAGTACCCGAGATAACAGGCGTGAAAAGACCCCCGCACCACGTTCGAGAAGTTCGCGACGCCGATAATCTCTTTTTCTTCCGGATCGAGCAGCGCAAAATAATAAGCAGTGCCCTGTTTATGAAACTCAGAGATCATACCGAGACGCGCCTGCCAGCCGGACGGATAACAGTGGCTTTCATCGCGAATAGGTTCCCAGGGTTTTAAGAAATGACGATTTTCTGCGTAATAATCTGCCAGACGCCAGGCATCACGCTCATGCACTAAACGCACGACCAGGTGGTCCGTGGTTAAGCGCACTTTTGGCACGTTACTGCGATAGCCAAACATTCTATACCTACTCCTTCCCGTAACGTCTTCAATACGCTATTCGCATTACTATACCTGTGCAAATACACCCTGTGAAAAGAGCAAAATGCCATTTTTTGAATTATTCACACATTTTGATGAAAACTCTCTATCAAGACGGACTTTTGATAAAAAAATATTGTCCCGCGAAGGGTGGGAAAAGCGATGACGACACCGCAGAATAGGAGGTGCTTATCTTTTAAACTCTATCCAGAGTGACGAGTTTTTCCCTGGAGGGGAAATGTCGCAAGTCTCGCAGGCAAGGAACCTGGGTAAATACTTCCTTCTCATCGATAATATGCTGGTCGTGCTGGGTTTTTTCGTCGTTTTCCCGCTGATCTCAATTCGTTTCGTCGACCAGATGGGCTGGGCTGCGGTGATGGTCGGTATCGCACTTGGATTACGCCAATTTATCCAGCAGGGATTGGGTATTTTTGGCGGTGCTATTGCCGACCGTTTTGGCGCCAAGCCGATGATCGTCACCGGCATGCTGATGCGCGCTGCCGGGTTCGCCACCATGGGTATTGCCCATGAACCGTGGCTACTGTGGTTTTCCTGCTTCCTCTCTGGGCTGGGCGGCACCCTCTTCGACCCTCCCCGCTCGGCGCTGGTAGTCAAGCTGATCCGCCCGGAAAAGCGCGGGCGCTTTTTCTCTATTCTGATGATGCAGGATAGCGCCGGAGCCGTAGTCGGCGCGTTGCTCGGCAGTTGGTTGTTGCAATACGATTTCCGCCTGGTTTGCGCCGTAGGCGCGATTTTGTTCGTTCTGTGCGCGGCGTTTAACGCGTGGTTGCTTCCGGCATGGAAGCTCTCGACAGTGAAAATTCCGGTGCGTGAAGGAATGAGCCACGTGATGCATGACAAACGCTTTGTCACCTACGTGCTGACGCTGGCGGGCTATTACATGCTGGCCGTACAAGTGATGTTGATGCTGCCTATCATGGTGAACGACATCGCTGGCTCACCGGCCGCCGTGAAATGGATGTATGCCATCGAGGCGTGTCTCTCTTTAACGCTGTTGTACCCAATTGCCCGCTGGAGTGAAAAACGCTTCCGCCTTGAGCATCGTCTGATGGCTGGTCTGTTGGTGATGTCACTAAGCATGATGCCGATCGGGCTGGTCGGGAATCTGCAGCAGTTGTTCACTCTGATTTGCACGTTCTATATTGGCTCGATCATCGCCGAACCGGCGCGTGAAACCCTCAGCGCTTCGTTGGCGAATGCCCGGGCCCGCGGAAGCTACATGGGATTCAGCCGACTGGGGCTCGCCATCGGCGGCGCAATTGGCTATATCGGCGGCGGCTGGCTGTTTGATATGGGTAAAGCGCTGGCGCAGCCTGAACTGCCCTGGATGATGCTCGGTATCATCGGCTTCATCACGTTCCTCGCGTTGGGCTGGCAATTCAGTCTCAAACGCCCAACCCGCGGTATGCTGGAGCCAGACGCCTGATAACCGAACCAGCGTCCAGACGTTTTTCAGTTTTTTCTGCTGGCGTCCGGGGCGCTGGTACTCGATGATGCTTTGTGTCACGATTACGCCACATGCATCATGTTGAGGAACCCCATGAAAAAGTTTTTTTTTGCCGCTGCACTGATTGTCGGCGGCCTGTTGGTTGGTTGTAATCAACTCACGCAATACACGGTTAGCGAGCAAGAAATTAATCAAGCCCTGGCAAAGCATAATAACTTTTCAAAAGACATCGGTTTGCCCGGCGTTGCTGAAGCACATATCGTACTGAATAATCTCGCCAGCCAGATTGGCCGTGAAGAGCCTAACAAAGTAACCCTGACCGGCGACGCAAACCTGGATATGAACTCCCTGTTTGGCAGTCAGAAAGCGACCATGAAGCTAAAGCTCAAAGCCTTACCGGTTTTCAATAAAGAAAAAGGCGCGATTTATCTGCAAGAGATGGAGGTCGTGGACGCCACCGTCACGCCGGAAAAAATGCAGTCGGTACTGCAAACGCTGATGCCTTATTTAAATCAATCGCTGCGTAACTATTTCAACCAGCAGCCAGCGTACATTCTGAAGGAAGACAGCAGCCAGGGTGAAGCGCTGGCGAAAAAACTGGCGAAAGGTATTGAGGTCAAACCGGGCGAAATCATCATCCCGTTCACCGACTAATAAAACTGAGGGCGCTGATGCGCCCTTTTTTTCGATATTACATTTATTCTGCAAGTAAAGTAATCGTGTGACCATCAAGTACGATCTTCCGGGCATCATCAGGATCGAACGCAGCGCGTTTCACGATTAGCCGCCAGTTTCCCTTCTCCCTATCCGGATCGCGAAACAACGCGAATATCCGCCGGTTGAGCGGGTACCCAATCCAACGCCTGCGCAATATTCTCTGCCAGCGTTTCAGTAAAACTTTCCTCTACCCGTTGTAGTACTGCTTGTGGTGTCAGAATATGTTGGGTCAGGCGATTCCCCAGCAGCAGCGCAACAGCTGCTTCTCCAGTCCCTTCAGGCTTATCGGGATCAACCTGTAACGCAATAATGAGTAGCACTGTCTCTTCGCGGATTCGATCATCCAGCCAGTTGTCGACCACGCTCACTCCATGCCCAATAACAGGCTCCAGGCATTGACGTATATCGTAGTTTTCCCATGCGTTACGCCAGAGAGAATGCAACCGCTGGGCGGGTAATGACGTATTCACTTCAAACAGCAGAGCGACCGGGTGATTCTCCGGTAGTTGCTTAAGATGGCGTGCAATTCCTGCGACTAATCTGTTAAAAATTTGCTGAATCAGGTCATCTCGCGTCATTCCGCTCTGGATTGGCAGCCTACTTAGACGATAACTGTTATTGCCGTGCCATGAAGGCTGCATATGCAAGATTTGTTTATTCTGGGTCAACACCCCCACTGATGAGATATTCGTCTGTTCAGGCTCGATATGCGCGGTGATAAATGTACTGTGTAATATCTGTAACGCGCGCCGCCCACGTCGAATTTCACTTAACAACAGTTCTTCCCTTCGTTTATTCCAGGCGTTAGCCTGAATTAATGCCGGAAGATAAATCATCATGCGCAACCAGATTGCGGTTAGCCAAACGATAAATGGCAGCACGACCGCTATTATCCAGAATGCCGGTGCGTCAAATGACATTCCGGTAAAATAGCCCCAACCGAAGCCAGGAATCAGTAATCCCGCAAGGCTTTTGAACCAACGGCTACCGATCGGAAAATCGGGTTTCTGAGCCGCAGGAGGGATCAGCTTTAATTTAACGGGCATGATTTATAATCGCTAAAGGGAAACGGGAACGGCAAAATACGGTAAAAACGGGCTTACAGTCTGGCGTCACTCACGGCGCCGTGCGGGATTCAGTGTCCATCTCTTCCGGCCAGTGAATATGTCCCCACTGCTGGGGATGCTCCGCAAACCGCGCTTCCTCTGGTACCGGCTGGTACTGCATATAGCGGCAGCAGTAGCACCACAACTCGCGGATCTCCACCGGCCATTCTGTCCACGGGTTCCAGCTGCTGCGCCGGTGTTCATAAATATAGATTTTCTGCCGTTTCCGGTTTAAACGCACAGGGGTACCACGGGGCGTGTGATAGGTCATTCTGATTAAAAGTTTAAAAAAGAGAGGAAAAAGACTACACCCATCATTGAGACTAGAAAAATTCTTATATCCCACCAAAATAATATAGGGCTAATTGAAAAGAAAAAAATAAACGGCACTAAGAGAAAGGCAAAAGTATCACCTCCGCTCCATGAAATCTGATTTTCATAACGGGGAATTTCCAGCCAGATGTCATTCTTTTCATTCAGCCAGATAGCATTGGGCTCCACACCATGCTCCAGCCACTGAACCGGCAGATCCGCCTGCCATCTTTCCGCCTGCGGGCTCAGCACGGAGCGGCGATAGAAAGGGTTTCCAGGATGTTCTCCTGGCATCGTATCAGCGCTCTGGCACTGTTTAGTTGTTCCGCCGGAGGATACTGATGCACGACGCTGCGCTTTATTCCCTGATTTCTGATTAGCCATACTTCACCCCTTGATATTAACCGTTAATGACAGGCCATCTTGCGGATTGTATTTATTTTTCCAGTAGGCACGGGTTTCACCCGCCCCTGGATAAGAGCCTGCGCGTCAAACTCTGCGCACCAGACGCCCCATGGATGCATAACGCCTATCCGGGAAATACCTTCATCATCGAGGGAGTTAATCAACGTTTGCTGCTGGAAGTACTGGGGAGAAAGGAGGATTCCTTTTGTCCACAACGGACGACAGATCTTCATAGCACCTCCTGTGCATTCGCGTTTCAATTCGGGCATAACGTAAATTAATACTTAAGCCAAAATTATTTGTTATGTAATTAATTATTATCATGCATATAATTACACTTGATAATAAAAAAATTTACGCACAACAACAAGAGCAAGAGGCACTAAACACAGCCGTTATTTCTATCTGGTACCGAGACTTTTTTACGTGCAAACGAAAACGTTTCCGCTTATCCTTTGTTTCCGGCAAAAAAGACTATCCTCAGCCGGAGCATATTGATGACTGCACCATCCCAGGTTTTAAAGATCCGCCGCCCAGACGACTGGCATCTTCACTTTCGCGACGGCGACATGTTAAAAACTGTCGTGCCTTATACCAGTGAAGTCTATGGTCGCGCCATTGTGATGCCGAACCTGGCTCCGCCCGTCACCACGGTTGACGCGGCTATCGCTTACCGCCAGCGCATTCTGGACGCGGTACCTGTCGGACACGATTTCACGCCATTAATGACCTGCTACTTAACGGATACGCTGGACCCCAACGAGCTGGAACGTGGATTTAACGAGGGTGTTTTCACCGCCGCAAAACTCTATCCGGCCAATGCCACCACCAACTCAACGCATGGCGTAACCTCTGTTGATGCCATCATGCCGGTGCTGGAACGGATGGAAAAATTAGGTATGCCGCTGCTGGTGCATGGTGAAGTGACGCATGCGGATATCGATATTTTCGATCGTGAAGCGCGTTTTATTGAAACGGTGATGGAACCGCTGCGTCAGCGTTTGACTGCGCTGAAAGTGGTGTTTGAACATATCACCACTAAAGATGCTGCCGAATACGTGCGGGACGGTAACGAGCTTCTGGCGGCGACCATTACGCCACAGCATCTGATGTTTAACCGCAACCACATGCTGGTCGGCGGGATTCGCCCGCACCTGTACTGTCTGCCAATCCTTAAACGTAACGTCCATCAACAGGCGCTGCGTGAACTGGTCGCCAGCGGATTTAGCCGTGCGTTCCTTGGTACCGACTCAGCGCCGCATGCGCGTCATCGTAAAGAATCCAGTTGCGGCTGTGCCGGGTGTTTTAACGCCCCGACCGCGCTGGGCAGCTATGCCACCGTGTTTGAAGAGATGAACGCGCTGGCGCATTTCGAAGCCTTCTGCTCACTCAATGGCCCGCAGTTCTACGGCTTACCGGTGAACGAGAGCTTTATTGAGCTGGAACGCCTCGAACACCGGGTTCCGGAGAGCATTGCGCTGAAAGACGATACGCTGGTGCCTTTCCTGGGTGGCGAAACGGTACGCTGGTCAGTAAAAAGCTAAAAAAAGTGTAGCCAATTGCTGCGGATAACTGTATAAATAAACAGTATATTCCACAGGGGGCTACTATGCGTATTGAAGTCACTATTGCTAAAACTTCACCTTTACCTGCCGGTGCAATTGACGCACTGGCGGGCGAACTCTCCCGTCGTATTCATCATCATTTTCCGGATAACGAAGATAATGTTACCGTCCGTTATGCTGGCGCAAACAATCTGTCGGTCATTGGCGCGACAAAAGAGGACAAAGAACGCATCAGCGAGATCCTGCAGGAGACATGGGAAAGCGCAGATGACTGGTTCATCAACGAATAAATAATGATATGCAGTGATGTTTTTTTGCCGGGTCGCCCCGGCTTTTTTATACGCACTATCTTTTAATCAATCGCGCATTCCTTACAACGAACTTTTAATTTAATAATTAATTCCTGGTCATATTTTAACCACAACACCAAAATAATTGTGCAACATGCTAAAAAAAATGAATAACATGTTGGTTTCTTAGTCAGAAAACGCTGAAAACAAAAAATTTATGCACTGCCCTCTTTAAATTTTCAATGAATACCCTTATTTATTGATATACTGAAGTTGCTTCAGAAAAAACGCATTGAACCTCGAAAACCGTTGTCTAGTAACACGAATTAGGGGGCATGATGGAAAAGAATAATGAAGTCATTCAGACTCATCCACTTGTAGGATGGGACATCAGCACTGTTGATAGCTATGATGCGCTGATGCTGCGTTTGCACTACCAGACCCCGAATCGCCCGGACCCGGATGGGACTGAAGTTGGTCAAACGCTCTGGTTAACCACTGATGTTGCCAGGCAATTTATTTCGATATTAGAAGCAGGAATCGCTAAAATTGAATCCGGCGATTACCAGGTAAATGAGTATCAGCGACATTAAACCTGATACATCCAACCATCAAAAGGCACCTTATCGGTGCCTTTCTTATTTCCAGGTTGAATATTCCGGGTCAGTTATTTACTCTGCTATACCTGTCATACTTCAAGTTGCATGTGCGTTGGCTTTCCTCGCTCACCCCAGTCACGTACTTATGTACGCTCCCGGGGATTCGCTGTGTCGCCGCCTTCCTGCAACTCGAATTATTTAAGGTATACTATCGCGATTGCAGAGAGAAGCGGATGAAATACGACTTAATCATTATTGGCAGCGGTTCCGTGGGTGCCGCAGCCGGATACTATGCCACTCGCGCCGGTCTGAAGGTACTGATGATCGATGCGCATATGCCCCCGCATCAGCAGGGCAGCCACCACGGCGACACTCGATTAATTCGTCATGCTTATGGCGAAGGTGAAAAATACGTTCCGCTGGTGCTGCGTGCGCAAACATTATGGGATGAACTGTCCACCCAAAATGAAGAGCCAATTTTTGTTCGCTCCGGTGTTATCAATCTCGGTCCGGCAGATTCCACCTTCTTAGCAACCGCGGCGCAAAGTTCAAAACAGTGGCAACTCAATGTTGAACAACTGGATGCAGAAGCCATCATGGCTCGCTGGCCAGAGATTCGCGTACCTGAAAACTATATCGGCCTGTTTGAAGCCGAGTCAGGTTTTTTACGCAGTGAATTAGCGATTAAAACCTGGATCCGCCTGGCAGAAGAAGCCGGTTGTGCGCAGCTATTTAAATGCCCGGTCAGCGCAATTCACCACAGTGATGATGGCGTGACGGTAGAAACCGCCGACGGTGACTATCACGCGCAAAAAGCGGTGATTTGCGCCGGAACCTGGGTGCAGGCATTGGTGCCTGAACTACCAATACAACCGGTACGTAAAGTGTTCGCCTGGTATCAGGCTGATGGGCGCTACAGCGTTAAGAATAACTTCCCTGCTTTCACCGGCGAACTGCCAAATGGCGATCAATACTACGGTTTCCCGGCAGAAAACGATGAGCTAAAAATTGGTAAGCACAATGGCGGACAGGTAATTCATTCTGCAGATGAACGTAAGCCGTTTGCCGCTGTCGCCAGCGACGGTTCTGAAGCCTTCCCATTCCTGCGCACAATTCTGCCAGGCGTTGGCTGCTGCCTGCACGGTGCGTCCTGCACCTATGATAACTCACCGGATGAAGACTTCATTATTGATACTCTACCGGAGCATGACAACACGCTGATCGTTACCGGACTAAGCGGACATGGCTTTAAGTTTGCCTCCGTACTGGGAGAGATTGCGGCAGACTTCGCCCAGAATAAACCGTCTGACTTTGACCTGACTCCCTTCAGGTTGAGCCGCTTTAAGCGATAATAAATGGATGGCCTCGTTGATGAGGCCATTTTTAATGACAGGAATAACGTTGATGCGTCGCATCTTTCACTATCTGGTTAATAATATTCGCGAGCACCTTATGCTCTACATTATTTTATGGTCGCTGCTGGCAATCATGGATGTGATATATATTATGTTTTTTTAATCTTGTTGCGCTGACAATAATTGACACAAACTGATATTAACTTAAAATTCATTGCAATTAACTGAATAATGGAAACAACTCCAACCCCGTCAAATTAAGCCTTAACTTCCGCCACCCTCTGATTCCTTGATGATTACTTAATAATTCAATCAATTTTATTGAATTAAAAATAAATATCATCATCATTGTTATTTATTAGTTGCATTAATGTCTTTTCCGCGCCATTTTCATTCACTTCTGAAATATCTAATGGTGTGATTATGCAATTCAATAATAGTCCTCAGCGCTATGGCGTGGTGTCTGCCGCATTACACTGGCTGATTGCGATTGCTGTATATGGCATGTTTGCGCTGGGCTTGTGGATGGTCACACTCAGCTATTACGACGGCTGGTATCACCAGGCCCCAGAACTGCATAAAAGCATCGGCGTTCTGCTCATGTTAGGGCTGGTTATTCGCGTTGTCTGGCGGTGGATCTCACCACCGCCTCCTGCGTTGGCAAACTATTCCCGTTTTACTCGCATCGCTGCGGCTCTGGGTCACCTCGCGCTATACACCTTGCTGTTTTCTATTGTCATTAGCGGATATTTGATTTCCACCGCTGATGGCAAAGCGATAAGCGTATTTGGCTGGTTCGATATTCCTGCGACCCTTGCTAATGCGGGCGCTCAGGCCGACCTCGCCGGTAGCCTGCATCTGTGGCTTGCGTGGAGCGTAGTGATTTTATCGCTTCTGCACGGCGTGATGGCGCTGAAACATCACTTTATCGATAACGACGATACCCTCAATCGCATGTTGGGAAAATCGTCATCTGACTATGGAGCTTAAAATGAAAAAAAACCTGCTGGGACTTACACTCGCCTCTCTGTTATTCACCACCGGGTCGGCCGTGGCGGCAGATTACAAAATTGACAAAGAAGGACAGCATGCCTTTGTTAATTTCCGTATTCAGCATCTGGGTTACAGTTGGCTGTACGGCACATTTAAAGATTTCGACGGTACGTTTACCTTTGATGAGAAAAACCCCGCAGCCGATAAGGTAAACGTGACCATCAACACCAATAGCGTTGACACCAATCACGCCGAACGCGATAAGCATCTGCGCAGCGCAGACTTCCTTAACGTTGCTAAATTCCCACAAGCGACCTTTAACTCCACCAGCGTGAAAAAAGAAGGAAACGACCTTGATATCACGGGTAATCTGACCCTGAACGGCGTTACCAAGCCCGTTACGCTGGACGCAAAACTAATTGGTCAGGGCGGCGATCCGTGGGGCGGCACGCGCGCTGGTTTTGAAGCACAAGGGAAAATTAAGTTAAAAGACTTCAACATCACCACCGATCTCGGCCCCGCGTCTCAGGAGGTCGATCTGATCATCTCAGTGGAAGGTGTGCAACAGAAGTAACGTGTGAATGGCCGGATGGGGCTCAAGCCACCATCCGGCATAGCGACTATTGCGCAGGATCCGGAATCCCCAGTTTGGTATTCAGGCGACCGCGTGACTTATTAAAGATTTTGTTGCCACTTTCACGCCCCGCGCGACGACGGCGTTGCTCCTCTTCCGGCAACTCACTCTCTTCGCAACACTGCTCGCTACAGCAGCCTTTAAACTTCTGCGCACAGGACTGACACTGGATAAACAGCAGATGGCAGCCGTCATTTTTGCAATTTGTATGGCTGTCGCAGGCGGTTCCACACTGATGGCAATGCGCAATAACATCTTCAGAGATCCTTTCGCCCATCCGCTCGTCAAAAACAAAGTTTTTACCCACGAAGCGCACCGGAAGTCCCTGTTCTCGCGCCTTGCGGGCATATTCAATAATACCGCCTTCAATGTGCCAGACTTTACTAAATCCATTGTGTTTCATCCAGGCACTGGCCTTCTCACAACGTATGCCGCCCGTGCAGTACATAACGATTTTTTTATCTTTATGCTCCTGCATCATTTCAACCGCTTTCGGTAACTGATCGCGGAACGTGTCTGCCGGGATCTCCAGCGCATTCTCGAAATGGCCCACCTCATATTCATAGTGATTACGCATATCAATAAATACCGCGTCAGGATCGTCCAGCATGGCATTCACTTCCGCCGCCTTCAGGTAATCACCCACGTTGCTGGCATCAAAGTTCGGATCGTCAATCCCATCCGCCACAATGCGTTCGCGCACTTTCATACGTAGCACCCAGAAAGATTTCCCGTCATCATCCAGCGCGATATTCAGACGTAATCCGTTTAATGCGGGGTCAAACGCATACAGTTGCTGGCGGAGTGCCTCGACATTGCTTTGCGGCACGCTGATTTGCGCGTTGATGCCTTCATGGGCAAGATACACGCGCCCAAAGACGTTCAACGCAGTGAACATCTGGTACAACGCATCTCGTGTGAGTTGAGGATCATTGATCATGAAATATTTATAGAACGAGATGGTTGTGCGCGGCTCAGTCTCGGCCAGCATTTTGGCTTTAAGAGCATCGTTTGAAATGCGGTTGTGTAACACTGGCATGGTGTACGTATCCTGCAAAAAGGGAGAAAATGAAAATCGGCGGCATAATAAAGCAAACATCGCCAATTTACATCCACACATTTTACGCTACATTTCTTACTCCATTATAAAATCGCAACAACAATTGCTGATTTAATCACCATTCTCCCGTCGCAAATTTTTGATACGCGCGAAAAAATGCGACAATACAGGGAATTGGTCGTTTGAAGACAGGATAGACATGACGAATTTACCCAAGTTTTCGGCTGCGTTACTGCATCCACGTTATTGGTTAACCTGGCTGGGCATTGGCATCCTTTGGTTAATCGTGCAGTTACCCTACCCGATTCTTTATAAGTTAGGCTGCGCATTAGGTCGACTGGCGTTACGTTTGATGAAACGTCGGGCTAAAATTGTTTCCCGTAATCTTGAACTGTGCTTTCCACAGATGGGCGAACATGAACGCCAGCAGATGGTCGTCAGGAACTTCGAGTCTGTGGGCATGGGCGTGATGGAAACTGGAATGGCCTGGTTTTGGTCCGACAAGCGCATTTCACGCTGGACAGAAGTTATCGGGATGGAACATATCCGCGACGTTCAGGCGCAAAAGCGGGGAATTTTGTTAGTGGGCCTGCACTTTTTGACTCTGGAACTGGGTGCGCGCCAGTTTGGCTTGCAGGAGCCGGGGATCGGCGTGTATCGCCCTAACGACAACCCGCTGCTCGACTGGCTACAAACCTGGGGGCGTATGCGCTCGAATAAATCAATGCTCGATCGTAAAGACCTGAAAGGAATGATTAAAGCGTTGAAAAAAGGCGAAGTGGTTTGGTATGCGCCGGATCATGACTACGGTCCTCGCGCCAGCGTGTTTGTCCCGCTTTTTGCTGTTGAGCAGGCCGCAACAACCTCCGGAACATGGATGCTGTCACGCATGTCGAACGCCTGCCTG
Source organism: Citrobacter meridianamericanus (assembly GCF_041320245.1). Lineage (NCBI taxonomy): Bacteria > Pseudomonadati > Pseudomonadota > Gammaproteobacteria > Enterobacterales > Enterobacteriaceae > Citrobacter > Citrobacter meridianamericanus. The sequence goes on from NZ_CP101036.1 coordinate 3,273,739, forward strand.
GTACCGTTTGTTCCTCGCCGCAAGCCGGACGGCAAAGGATATCAATTGATTATGCTGCCTGCGGAGTGTTCACCACCGTTAGACGACGCGGAAACTACGGCGGCGTGGATGAATAAGATCGTTGAACAATGCATCATGATGGCGCCAGAGCAGTATATGTGGCTGCACCGACGCTTCAAGACGCGTCCCGAAGGCTCCCCTTCCCTGTACTAAAGCACTGTTGCAGTCCACTGGACTGCAACCCCTTTCCTACCCACTTTAGGTTTAACTGCTATCCGCATTGCAGCAACTATCTACCAGGCGCATAATTAGCCTGCTTACTTATATTCAATCGATAGCGCAAACAGCGCGCCACACTGCGGAACGCTATGTCACCCACAGAAGCCCCCATAAACTGGAAACGTAACCTCACCGTTGCCTGGCTCGGTTGTTTTTTAACCGGCGCAGCATTTAGCCTGGTTATGCCCTTTTTACCCCTCTATGTCGAGAGTCTCGGCGTCACAGGTCATAGCGCCCTGAACATGTGGTCAGGCCTGGTCTTCAGCATCACTTTTCTCTTTTCCGCCATCGCCTCTCCTTTCTGGGGTGGTCTTGCCGATCGCAAAGGGCGAAAAATCATGCTGCTGCGTTCCGCGTTGGGCATGGCTATTGTGATGCTGCTGATGGGCCTGGCGCAAAATATCTGGCAGTTCTTGATCCTGCGAGCACTATTGGGGCTACTCGGCGGTTTCATTCCCAACGCCAATGCACTGATCGCCACCCAGGTTCCGCGCAATAAAAGCGGATGGGCGCTGGGAACGTTATCAACCGGTGGCGTCAGCGGCGCACTCCTCGGACCGCTGGCAGGAGGCTTACTTGCCGACCAGTATGGGCTACGCCCCGTTTTCTTTATTACCGCCAGCGTGCTGCTACTCTGCTTTATTCTGACGTTATTTTTTATTCGCGAGCATTTCCAGCCGGTGAGCAAGAAAGAAATGCTGCACATTCGCGAAGTTGTAGCCTCGTTAAAGAACCCCAAACTGGTGCTGAGCCTGTTTGTTACAACGCTGATAATCCAGGTAGCAACCGGCTCCATCGCGCCAATTCTGACGTTGTACGTTCGGGAACTGGCCGGCAACGTCAGTAATATCGCTTTTATCAGCGGCATGATTGCCTCTGTACCTGGTGTAGCTGCGTTAATTAGCGCTCCAAGGCTTGGCAAACTCGGTGACCGAATTGGCCCAGAGAAGATCCTGATTGTTGCTTTGGTCATTTCCGTGCTGCTGCTTATTCCAATGTCGTTTGTACAATCGCCCTGGCAACTTGGCGTGTTGCGCTTTTTATTGGGTGCAGCCGACGGGGCTCTGCTCCCGGCGGTACAAACGCTGCTGGTCTATAACTCGACCAATCAGATCGCCGGGCGTATTTTCAGTTATAACCAGTCATTTCGTGATATCGGCAACGTAACGGGGCCGTTAATGGGGGCGGCAATATCCGCCAACTATGGTTTTCGCGCCGTGTTCTGCGTGACCGCGGGCATCGTGCTGTTTAACGCTCTCTACTCGTGGAATAGCCTGCGCCGTCGCCGAAGCGCTGAGGCCGCTGGATGAATTTCGTGTATTCATACTTGCAATATCGCAGAATCAACTATTATTTCCCTGAATGCTTCATTAAATCAAAGGGAGACTCCGATGACCATGTATGCCACGCTGGAAGAAGCCATTGATGCCGCTCGTGAACAATTTTTGGCAGATAACCCCGATCTTGAACCAGACGAAGCCAGTGTCGGGCAGTTAAACGTACAAAAATACGTGCTACAGGATGGGGACATCATGTGGCAGGCGGAATTTTTTGCTGACGAAGAGAGTGATGAAGGCGAATGTCTGCCAATGCTGAGCGGTGAAGCGGCGCAGAGCGTTTTTGATGGCGACTATGACGAGATTGAAATCCGTCAGGAGTGGCAGGAAGAAAACACCCTTCATGAATGGGATGAAGGTGAATTCCAGCTGGAACCTCCCCTTGATACTGAAGAGGGTCAAACCGCAGCCGATGAATGGGATGAGCGATAGTTACTCGTAAGGTCCATGATGAATATCGAGCGGTAGCAGCAACGTATCAAACACCAGCGAAAAAGGCAGGTCGAGAATGGTGACGTAACGCCATGCGGAGTCGCGGACATCCCATTGCACGCCCGGATAGTATTGGTTTCCGTGCCCTTGTCCTGGGATGGTTCGGCTAATAATACTGCCGCATCCGCTCAGGAAGAACACCATGATCCCCACAGCTAATATTCGCACCTGATACCTCCCGACTCTTTTATTCAGTATAAAAAAATACCGGCACCAGGCCGGTATTTTCACGTCATAGAACGCTTATTCTTTCCTGAGCGCCAGCGGGTTCAGAGTCAGCCCCTGATAGTAATTCACCCAAGAAGAATACTTATCAGGTGAATTCCAGACGCGGTAATGTAATCGCGCCATCGTTACTGGATCGCTCAACAAGACCAGGCGGCGGTCACGGTTCAGTTTCTCCGGCGTTTCGTTCAGCGCCTGCTCCACATGACGGTCGCGGGCTATCTCAAGCACGTTGCTGGCACGGTGACGCGCAGTCGCCATTGCCGTTGCCAGAGCGTTAAACGACGGGTTAAACACCGCATGCATAAAGCCGTCGTTCAGCGTACGATTGCGGTTCATCACCAGGTAGGTATCTGTATCTACCAACACCTGCGGCGGAGAATATTCTTCCGGGATCAGGAACAGCTTCCAGCGCTTGGTACGTAAGCCAACCGTGGAACGACTGGAAATCACGGAAACAAACGGCGACAGGATCAGCGAGAAAACGATCGGTGCCAACCAGAACAGGAAACGCAGATCCAGCCAGGCCATACCCACAGCCCACACCAGCCCCAGTAGTAACTGAGAGCCGTGACGCATAAACGCTTCCCCCCACGGGGTGGAATCGTCATCACGCTGCGGGGAATTCCACACGACTTCCCATCCGAGGAAAGCGCTCACGACGAAGACGGTATGGAACAGCATACGCACCGGTGCCAGCAGCACGGAGAACAGAACCTCCAGCAGCAGCGACAGCGTAACGCGGATGAACCCACCGTACTCTTTCGTCCCTTTACACCAGATGAGCAAAATACTCAGCAGCTTCGGCAGGAACAGCAGCACCATCGTCGAAGCAAACAGTGCTATCGCCAGTTCAGGACGCCACTGCGGCCATACCGGGAACAACTGGCGTGGTTGCAGGAAGTACTGCGGTTCCGTTACCGCGTGAACCACCTGTAATGCCGTAGACAGCGCGAGGAACATAAACCAGAGCGGCGCGGACAGATAGGACATAACGCCGGTCAGGAATACCGCGCGGTGAACCGGGTGCATCCCCTTAACCAGGAACAGACGGAAGTTCATCAGGTTGCCGTGGCACCAGCGTCGGTCACGCTTGAGTTCATCCAGCAGGTTCGGTGGCAGCTCTTCATAAGAGCCCGGCAGATCGTAAGCAATCCACACGCCCCAGCCGGCACGCCGCATCAACGCCGCTTCCACGAAGTCATGGGAGAGGATCGAGCCCGCAAACGAGCCTTCGCCCGGTAACGGCGCAAGCGCACAGTGCTCGATAAACGGCTTCACGCGGATAATTGCGTTGTGGCCCCAGTAGTGTGATTCGCCTAACTGCCAGAAGTGAAGTCCGGCAGTGAACAGCGGCCCATACACACGGGTCGCAAACTGCTGGCAGCGCGCATACAGCGTATCCATACCGGAAGCCTTCGGTGAAGACTGGATAATCCCGGCATTCGGATTGGCTTCCATCAGGCGTACCAGTCCGCTCAGACAGTCACCGCTCATTACGGAGTCCGCGTCCAGCACTACCATGTAGCTGTACTGATTTCCCCAGCGACGGCAGAAGTCATCAATGTTGCCGCTTTTACGCTTCACGCGACGACGACGACGACGGTAGAAAATTTGCCCCTCACCCTGCACTTCGGCAATCAGCTCCATCCACGCTTTTTGTTCTGCTACGCAGATATCGGGGTTGTAGCTGTCGCTCAGGATGTAAACATCGAAATGCTCAGCATTGCCCGTTGCTTTGACCGACTCCCACGTGGCACGAAGTCCCGCGAAAACGCGGTCAACGTCCTCGTTACAGATAGGCATAATCAACGCGGTACGGTGTTCAGGATTCAGCGGTTCATCCCCTACCGTTGAGGCAGAGATACTGTACTTATCTCGTCCAATCAGCAGTTGCAGGAAGCCCATCAGCGCGGTCCAGAACCCCGCTGATACCCAACAGAAAAGCACGGCAAACAAAATAAGGATGCCGGTCTGGAGCATGTAAGGCAGCAGTTGCATAAAGGAGACCCACAAATCCTGCCCCATCATGTCTGCAGGATTAATGAATGCCCACCCCTGGTACGGAAGGATTGTCTTCATATACCAGGTTGCGACGACCGTTTGCGCCAGTGTTAAGATCAACAGCGTATAGCGACGAATGGTGCCAACGGTACGCCATTTTTGCTCGCTCACTTGTTCTTCTTTCGTCAAACGAGAAAGATAACGCGGCGTCACATCACGCCCTCGCAGACGATCCCAAAAACGGCCGACCGGGTTGGTACGCCAGGGATCGGGGAACATAGAGGTGCGCGTTGCTTTTGGCATCGCCTGTAGCTGATCGCGCCCTTCATCGTCCTTAATCAACTGATCTTTAGCCACAGAATCCGGCCATGCTTGCTCAAGGCGAGCTTTTACAGAACCCTGCGGTGAATCATCTTCGCGCGAGTACGTACGATGCTCAGCATCCAGCGCCTGATGAACGGCGCGGATGTCAGTTTTCGGCAGTGCCGCTTTTTCGATATCCGAAAGCGGCATTGCATCAATATACTCAGTTGTCTTATTCATTGGCAGGTAACTGGTAGCTCCAGGTTTCACTCAGCGTCTGATCGGCATTGACCAGGGCAGCACGCATTTCAGTGGTTTTCTTCACGTCTTTCACTTTCACGCGCAATACCAAACGCCAACCTTTAGTGACCGGATTGTAGCGCACGGTGTTTTCAACGATTTCACCGTTGTCGCCAATACTGGTTTGTGCGGTAACAGGCGTATCCTGCGGCAGCTTTTTCATATCGGTGCCAGTAAAGTCCACCACAAACGCGATGGTACCGTCAGGCTGACGAATCAGGTTGGACTGTTTAACATCACCGGTAGAACGACGGGTCTGTTGTACCCAGGCATTATCAGGCGCATGAAGCTTGTCTTCATCGCGCGTGAACGTCAGGGTATATTTAAAGTTCATTTCTTTACCGGCTTCAGGCAGCTGATCCGGCGTCCAGTACGCAACGATGTTATCGTTCGTTTCATCGTTAGTTGGAATTTCAACTAACTCAATCTTACCTTTGCCCCAATCGCCTTTTGGCGTGATCCAGGCGCTTGGGCGCAGATCGTAGCGATCGTCGATGTCTTCAAAACGCGAGAACTGACGGCCACGCTGCAACAGACCGAAACCTTGCGGATTTTCCATAGCAAAGCTGCTCACCGCGAGATGTTTCGGGTTATTCAGCGGACGCCAAATCCATTCGCCGTTGCCAGCGTGGATGGACAAACCGTTAGAGTCATGCAGTTCTGGACGATAGTTAGTCGTCGGAGAAGGCTGGTTTGGTCCGTACAGGAACATACTGGTTAACGGTGCAACGCCAAGTTTGCCCACTTTGTCGCGCAGATAAACCTTGGACTGAACATCGACTACCGTGTCACGACCAGGAATGATGACAAAGCGATACGCTCCGGTTGCACGCGGAGAATCCAGTAAGGCATAAATGGTTAAACGTTTATCAGTTGGTTTCGGACGCTCGATCCAAAACTCACGAAAGCGGGGAAATTCTTCACCAGAAGGCAGAGCGGTATCTATCGCGAGACCGCGCGCAGAAAGGCCGTAGACCTGGCCTGCACCCAGAACACGGAAATAGCTGGCACCGAGCATGCTGACGATTTCGTCGTTTTTATCTTTGCTGTTGATCGGATACAGCACTTTGAACCCGGCGAAACCGAGATCTTTTACCGTGTCTTTATCATGCTGAACATCGCCGAAATTAAAGTAATCTGGGCTGTATTTGATTCTTTTCACCGCAGTAGCGGTCACTTCGTTGATTTTGACCGGCGTGTCGAAGTACATACCCTGGTGGTAGAACTCGAGCTTAAATGGGGTCTTAAGATTGCTCCAGTAGGCTTTATCATGATTAAACTGGATCTGCTGATAATCCGCATATTTCATGTCGCGGAAAACGGAGGGCAAGTTACTTTTTGGCGCCTCATAGCCTTTATCGGCTAAGGATTGAGCTTGTTTTGCAACATCATCAATGCTGAATGCCCAGCTCGATGATGTGTACAGCGTTAACATGACTGCTGCACCCAACCAACGCATTTTCATCATTTGTAGTTTATGTTTCATAATTAGTAAGCACTTCCCCCTTTGTGTGCTTATATTGATCCGATCCATTTTAATGGATAATCGGGTATTCCGACAACTGAATCCCTGTATTGTTCGCGCGCTGGCTTATGGTTTAAGCAGGTTCGTCTGCCTGTTTTCACTTTGCGTGCTTATCCTGGAGACAGGTTGTTAGACTTCGTGTAGGGTTGCCTTCGAATGTAACCATTATTCGTCTTAGGGATAAGACGAAAAGTCTGAGAATACATAACTGTCTATGAGCTCTGTATCACCACCACGCGAATATTTTCTTGACTCCATCCGTGCCTGGCTAATGTTGTTAGGGATCCCGTTCCATATTTCATTGATCTACTCCACCCACACCTGGCATGTGAACAGCGCAGAACCATCGTGGTGGTTGACCTTGTTTAATGACTTTATCCATGCTTTTCGCATGCAAGTCTTCTTTGTCATTTCGGGTTATTTTTCCTACATGCTATTTCTACGCTATCCGTTAAAGCGCTGGTGGAAAGTACGTGTGGAACGCGTGGGGATCCCGATGCTAACTGCGATTCCATTGCTTACGCTACCGCAATTTATCATGCTGCAGTACGTGAAAGGAAAAGCAGACAGCTGGCATACTCTCAGCAGCTACGAGAAATACAATGCGCTGGCCTGGGAGCTGATTTCCCATCTGTGGTTTTTACTGGTTCTGGTGGTGTTAACGACCGTAAGCATGTGGATGTTCACCCAGATGAAAAACAGATTAACGCAAAGCGACATCGGCAGTTCGCCTTCGGTGTCGATGACAAAATTAACGCTGATTTTTGCAGTGCTTGGTATCGGTTATGCCGCCGTCAGAAGGACTATTTTCATCTTTTATCCTTCGATTCTCAGCGACGGTATGTTCAATTTTGTCGTTATGCAAACGCTGTTCTATGTGCCTTTCTTTATGCTCGGCGCGCTGGCGTTTATCAATCCTAATTTGAAAGCGCTGTTTACCACACCGTCGCGCGGTTGCACGCTGGGAGCCGCATGCGCATTTGTCGCCTATCTGCTCAATCAGCGCTATGGTAACGGTGATGCCTGGATGTATGAATCTGAATATGTCATTACCATGGTCATGGGCTTGTGGATGGTGAACGTCGTCTTTTCACTTGGTCACCGCTTACTGAATTTCCAGTCAGCCCGCGTGACCTATTTTGTCAACGCATCCCTGTTTATCTATCTGGTGCATCATCCGTTAACACTGTTTTTTGGCGCTTACATTACTCCGCATATCTCGTCGAATCTGCTGGGTTTTCTCTGTGGTCTACTGTTTGTGGTCGGGATTGCGGTAATACTGTACGAAATCCATTTACGCATACCGGTGCTGAAGTTTCTCTTTTCGGGTAAACCACCCGTTAAGCAGGATAAAAACAAGGCCGTAGCCCGTTAGTTTTTCTTTCAACCATTGAGTGATTCAGAGCAACCACTCAATGGGTAACACTGACGCCAGCTTGACCAGCACCCGCTTCCAGAATCCTGTGGCGGGTTCTTTTTTCAGTACCTGTTCACTGCCAGAAAGTCGGTCGACCCAATTAATTCTTCCCCAACGGTCGAGGCGTAGTTGCCAGGCCATATCTCGCTGGCTTTGCATAAACCGCTTATGAATCAACTCTGCCAGCACTTCACTTTCAATCACAAATCCCATTTCCGTATTAAGCAGTGTTGAACGGGGATCAAAATTAAGCGAGCCAATAAACACTTTGCGATCGTCAATGCTGAAGGTTTTCGCATGCAGGCTGGAACCTGAATTACCGGTTAACCCACGATCGTGAACGACCGGGACGCGATCAAGGTTCGGTTTGAGTTCGTATAATTCCACGCCGTAGCGCAGCAGTTTTTTTCTCCAGCGTGCATAGCCAGCATGAACGATTGCCACATCATTCGCCGCCAGTGAATTGGTTAAAATGGCGATCTTGACGCCTTTTCTTACCAGTTTCAGGAGCTGCGCTACACCGGCGCGAGTCGGCACAAAGTAGGCTGAAATGATATCAATACGTTCGGTCGGCGAACCCATCACGTCAAACAAACGCTGTGGTAACAGCGAGTGACGCGGTGCTTTCCCTTCTCCTTTTGCAGGATCATCACTCAGCAAACGCGTTTTTGCCCAAACCAGCGGCAGCGACCGTTGATCAAGATGGGTCATAAACTGGCTGGTTTCCAGCTTATGCTGATAACGACGGGTAATATCATCGTTATACCAGGATTCGGGCAGCTCAATATGGCGCACAGAATCTGGCTCAGACATCTCAAGCACATTTTTTAACGTTGAAACCGAGCGGCAATGCCAGTAACGCTCAAAATCATCGGCGACATCTTTAACCACCGGCCCAATAGCCATGACGTCCAGATCCGAAAACAGCGGTTGTTTTCCCGCGCCAAAATAGGCATCGCCAATATTACGCCCACCCACGAGGGTCACCACGCCATCAGCGGTATAACTTTTATTGTGCATACGCCGATTAAGTCGGGCAAAGTCAGTTAAATAGCCGAGGGCACGCAGAATGCGAAACGAAAAAGGGTTAAACAGGCGAACTTCTATATTCGGGTGGCTATCCAGCAGGCGCAGCGTGTCATCCAGCCCTGGCGTATTATTATCATCCAGCAGCAAACGCACACGTACGCCACGCTTCGCCGCAGCCAGCAGCACGGAAAAGAGCAATAGCCCGGACATGTCGCTTTCCCAGATGTAATACTGCACATCCAGAGTACGCTCTGCCATTTCCGTTAACCGATAACGAGCAGCAAACGCATCGAGGCTGTCATCCAGCGCAAGAATGCCGCATTCTCCCGGGTGGTTTTCACAAAGTGGCGTGATCGCACGCTCAAGTCGCGTCATATCAGTCCGTGTTAGCATCGTCTTGCTGGGTCAGCAATCTCTTGTAAAGTTGGGCGTTTTCTTCATCAAAACACACGAAGAAGATTTGATCGGGCAGTGCGCGGCGGGTAATAAATTTCAGCACCGTATTTACCGCTATTTCTGCTGCCGCCGCGCGGGGATAACCATAAGCCCCGGTGCTGATTGCCGGAAAAGCAATGGACTGATAGCCATTGGCTAAGGCTAGTTGCAAGCTATTCAAGTAAGCCTCTTCGAGGCGTTCAGCTTCATGATGATCGCCGCCCTGCCAGACGGGCCCCACTGTGTGGATCACCGCTTTGGCGGGCAAATTTCCCGCCAGGGTGATCACCGCATGACCTGTTGGGCATTCACCCTGTTGCTGGATAACCTGCTTGCAGGCCGCCAGCAACGCAGGTCCGGCAGCGCGATGGATTGCACCATCGACGCCACCGCCGCCCAATAGCGATGGATTCGCTGCGTTGACAATCACATCAACAGCGATCGTTGTAATATCGCCATGTAACACATGAACACGTGATTGCATAAGTTCCCCCCTGACAAAACACTATTTGCTAAGTGTACAGCAGGGTTTTCCCGGAAATCTCACTTTTTAACCACACGTGTGCATATGTACGCCAGAATGATTCATTTATATTCAATGTTAAGAATTGCCATGTTTTTCTGTTCATTGAGATAGTGCATTTTGACTGTGGCAATTTGCTGCACATTTTGAGGGGCAGTCGCGACCTGTTGCTGATTGTAGAGACTATTACGAGTGGTGCCGTCGCGCATACATGACAATTCAATTTGCTGATGCCGAGCGTTAACATCGCAAGGTGATTCAACTATTGCACCGCGAAAATGAATAACCCCACCGGTTGAGATTTGCTGCGCCATTGCGGGGAGGGTAAAAAGAGAAATGCTGCACAAGCTGATACTTAGAAAACGCTTTAATAATGTACACATAAGGGTTCCTCAATGATTAGCCATCCTTGAGGGATCGAAATGATCCTTCACCGCTGTGATTAACGATCAAATTAAAACGTTTACACGTTTCTATATTCATAGAACAGCAGTGCATTCCCAGCCACACCCTTAATGCAAATACAGCAAAAAAATCATGGGTGACTGTTTGAGTCTGGCCATTGCTGAGACAGATGCAGAGACTGCCCATCCGAAACGGTAACGATAATTTTGACCGAATCCTCAGGTGAAATATTAAAACTCAGTTTGGTTAATTCAATCGGCCGATTAGCGGGGACTGAAAGGCTTGTTTTCTGCTGCGATTGACTTTGCCCCCCCTGCCCTTTACGTATGGCAAGGACTTGTACCTCACATACGCACGGTTGAGTTAACGTCACCTGAGGAATAATGGTGTAGATATCACCTTGCTGAGTTGTATTGAATGTTATTTGATTTGCCAGCGCGGCAATGAGTAAGAGCGTATGCATCATATTCTCCCGAAAAAAAACAGGGCTCACGCCCTGTTTATTATCAGTCAGAAAACTGAATTAGTGTTGGTTAGCAGTAGCGTTGTTGCCAAAGCCAACCTGCTGAATCAGCACATTGGAGTCAGAAGCTGTCTGATTAACCAACGCACCGTTGCGGCCCCCGAACTGGGTCACGCTAATATCAGCATTTTTTGCATTCCACTGATCGATAGTGGCACTGTTCTGGAAGCCGGTCTGTTTCAGGCTGATAGTACTGTCATCAGCACCCTGGCCAACAACAGCTCCGTTACCACGCCCGTGTTGTGTGATGGTGACATCTGATTTACGCGCATCACTTTGCAAAGCATTCGCAGAGTTGCTTGACCCATATTGATAGATACTCAGTGAAGAGTCTGGGCCATAATTACTGCCGCCACCATGATGATTGCCGCCCCATTGCGGAACAACACCAGCCAGAGCACTGCCAGAAACAACGATTGCTGCGAATGCTGCCACTTTTAAAAGTTTCATGGTAAACCCCCATCGGATTGATTTAAACGTCGTTAATGGATTAGCGTTGAGTCACGCGAATTGCCATTTGCGACTGTCTCTGCACCACAACTGCTGTTTTTTGTGTACCGTACTGGGTAATATTGGCTTTATTACCAGAACCTTTCTGGATAATCACCGCCGTATTACCGTATGAACCTTGTTTAATACTCGCATCATTGGAACTACCCGCTTGATCAATATATGCAAAGTTATATGATCCCGTCTGGTCTGTTTTCGCCCGATTACCAGAACCTTCTTGCGAAATGACTGACAATAACTTCGAGCCCCCCTGGCGAGTATTTGCACTGTTCGCAGTGCCAACCTGACCAATAATGGCTGCCTGATTAAATGAAGACTTACTTAATTCATTTACCGCAAAGTTATATTCTGAATTAGCCAAATCATAACTTGTCGTCGCGGCTGCAATCCCAGGCACACCCAGCATTGTAAACATCATAAATAACAACTTGTTTTTCATGTTGTCACCCTGGACCTGGTCGTACATAAAGTAAAATTAATTACCACTCAAATTGTTGTTAACATGACTTACATTTGTTAACGCCACGTTACGATGAAGAGTATGTCTGCGGAAACATTTTAAATAACTCACCCGCCAGTTGTATTTTTATATTAAGATTCACCCCAAAGTACTAATTAACAGTGAACAACACCGTTGCAGCTCTGGATTTTATTTCTTTTTTAACCCGGAAAATGAATTTCTATGCAGTAACACAAAAAACGCGCTTTCCGTGTTTTCTGGGCTTCGTAGCGAGGTACTTCGATAGTTAACGGTACAACTCGTGACAACTGTCATTTTTTTTCATCTAAAATTGTCCAACTTCAAGTGAGACAAAAAAACCTGAATTCACTAGAAATAAAAAACCATCTAATCATAAATTTAATCATTATTAATCAATAACATATTATAATTTGTATGATTTTTTAAATCTATGCAATAAAGCTAAAATGTACAACTTTACTATCAAATCTAAACTCCTGGAAAACTCAAAAATCACATTTTAATATATAAATTTACATCCTGTAACATGTTTAACACTTGCTTTAAGATTTGTAATAGCTAGATTGAAATCAGTTGAAGTCCATTTGTTTTAATATTTTCACCCCATTGGGTCGATATTTTATTTCTACACAGCAGTGCAACATCTGCCAGTACTTCTGGGGTCTCTATTTTAGGTGAGGCAACTGTCAGGTGTGCGACTAAAAAAGTGGAGTTTCATCATGTTTAATGAAGTCCATAGTATTCATGGTCATACATTATTGTTGATCACAAAACCTTCCCTGCAGGCAACTGCGTTGTTACAGCATTTAAAACAATCGCTGGCGTTAACCGGAAAACTACATAATATTCAACGTTCTCTGGATGATATTTCCTCCAGCTGCATTGTTCTACTGGATATGATGGAGGCAGATAAGAAACTGATCCATTACTGGCAAGATAATTTGAGCAGAAAAAACAACAGCATAAAGACTTTATTATTGAATACCCCAGATGATTATCCTTATCGGGATATTGAAAACTGGCCGCATATCAATGGCGTATTCTACGCAACGGAAGATGAGCAGCGTGTCGTCAGCGGATTACAAGGTGTATTGCGTGGCGAATGCTACTTTTCACAAAAGCTCGCCAGCTACCTAATCACGCATTCCGGGAACTACCGCTATAACAGCACGGAGTCGGCATTACTTACGCACCGTGAAAAAGAGATCCTTAATAAACTGCGTATTGGCGCCTCAAATATTGAAATCGCGCGTTCACTATTTATCAGTGAAAATACGGTGAAAACACATCTTTATAATCTTTTCAAAAAGATAGCTGTCAAAAATCGTACGCAGGCGGTTTCGTGGGCCAATGATAACCTCAGGCGATAAAGCCATGAAACGCTATTTGACCTGGATTGTGGCAGCAAATCTGTTCCTTGCTGCCGGGAATCTACACGCGGCTGTAGAGGTGGAGGTTCCCGGACTGTTGACTGACCACACTGTCTCTTCCATTGGCCATGATTTTTATCGGGCCTTTAGTGACAAGTGGGAAAGTAAGTACACAGGAAACTTAACCATTAATGAAAGGCCCAGTGCACGTTGGGGAAGCTGGATCACCATAACTGTCAATCAGGACGTTATCTTCCAGACTTTTTTATTCCCGACGAAAAGAGACTTCGACAAAATTGTGGTCTTCGCATTGGCAGAAACTGAGGAAGCATTAAATCGTCGGCAAATAGATCAAACACTATTAAGCACGAGCGATTTAGCGCGCGATGAATTCTAAAACATGATTTTGTCCGGAGGCTTTCATGCGTGTCAAACATGCAGTGGTTTTGCTCATGCTGATTTCACCATTAAGTTGGGCCGGAAACATGACGTTCCAGTTCCGCAACCCTAACTTTGGTGGCAACCCAAACAACGGCTCTTTTTTACTGAACAGCGCCCAGGCGCAAAACTCGTATAAGGATCCGAGTGCTGGCGACTACGGGATTGAAACCCCATCAGCGCTGGATAACTTTACCCAGGCGATACAGTCGCAAATACTCGGTGGTTTGCTCACCAATATCAATACCGGTAAGCCGGGAAGGATGGTAACCAGCGATTTTATCGTTGATATCGCCAACCGGGATGGACAACTGCAATTGAATGTCACGGACAGGAAAACGGGGAGAACGTCGACTATTGAAGTGTCGGGTTTACAAAATCAGTCGACGGATTTCTAAATTATAGCCACGAAAGGAAAAAATCATGCAGCGCTTACTTATCATGGTGGCAGTAATTTTACTCAGCGGATGTTTAACAGCCCCGCCGAAAGAAGCCGCGAAGCCGACATTAATGCCCCGGGCTCAAAGCTATAAAGACTTGACACATCTGCCCATGCCTACAGGTAAGATTTTTGTGTCGGTATACAATATTCAGGATGAGACTGGCCAGTTCAAACCTTATCCGGCAAGTAACTTCTCAACCGCCGTCCCGCAAAGCGCCACGGCGATGCTCGTCACCGCATTGAAAGATTCTCGTTGGTTCATACCGCTGGAACGTCAGGGGTTACAGAACTTATTGAATGAACGAAAAATTATTCGTGCGGCGCAGGAAAACGGTACCGTTGCCGTGAATAACCGGATACCATTGCAGTCATTAACCGCGGCTAACATCATGGTGGAAGGGTCCATTATTGGATACGAAAGCAACGTTAAATCGGGTGGCGTTGGGGCACGCTATTTCGGTATTGGTGCCGATACGCAATATCAACTCGACCAGATAGCGGTAAACCTGCGCGTGGTTAACGTCAGTACCGGTGAAATCCTCTCATCGGTGAATACCAGCAAAACCATCCTGTCTTATGAAGTCCAGGCTGGGGTATTCCGCTTTATTGACTACCAGCGTTTGTTGGAAGGTGAAATTGGCTATACCTCTAACGAACCGGTTATGCTTTGCCTGATGTCAGCGATTGAAACCGGCGTTATCTTCCTGATTAATGACGGGATTGATCGCGGGTTGTGGGATTTGCAGGATAAGAAACAAGTTGATAATGACATTCTGGTAAAATACCGCCATATGTCGGTACCTCCGGAATCCTGAGTGGTCGGGAAGGTACAAAAAGCGTGAGGCATACCCTCACGCTTTTTTTATTTACTGGTCAGCGTCGACGATATTCGATTCTCACGACGAGACGCCAGCCACAATCCGCTGTTTTTCATCGCATAGCCGAATACCAGACCCAGCGCCAGAGATGGCACGACCAGATGCCAGTCCCCCTGCCCTGCAAACGTCGCGCATGCGCCAATAAACGTGCCTGGCACAAATGAAAGCAACCATTGCTTTGCCTGAATACACATCAGAAACGCGACAATTCCCGTCATGACATAACCAATGATGTCCATATGCGGGGCGAGCGCGCTACCGTTAATAATCACCAACGCCCACACCACACCGCTTAGCAGCGTACACGCCGAGATCCACAGCCCTTTCAGTCCACCCTGCGGACAGGCGAAATAGGCCGTGCAGCCCAGAAAGCCAGCCCAACTGAGTAAGCCAAGAGAAACAGCCACCCATCCCCAGATCCCGGAGAGGATGCCCGTTGTGATTGCAATTGAGAGAAGTATGTTCATGCCGCGTATCTTAGCAGAAAAACGGCATAGGAATGAGATCGTGCACACAAATTATGCAAGAGCCTAATTTGTGTTGCAGTTTAAAGTGATCTAAATCACATTTATTCGTCCGTATCTTCCTGCAATTCGTCCCACATTGCACTAATCGCATCGCGCGTTAATGGCGCCATCGTACGCCAGAACGGCGTGCTGGCGTGCGCTTCAACTTTGCCAAGGAACGTACCACACCAGGGCAGCAGGTATTCTACAAACAACGTTTCAAGCGCTTCGCTTTCATCTTCCGCAGACTGGTCTTCAAGCCAGGATGCCGCCAGCAACAACGTACCAATGTGATCTGCCGGCGTATCTGCCAGCGGCATTCCGCGAGCAGAAAGAAATGCGCGAACATCGGATTCTTTCGCCCCTTCTACCCAGGCGCTACGATAAGGCGACACCGCACACTCGTCACCGACAAACAGCGCATTGTAATCCGCAGCCAGCTGAGACATATCGCAGCTCTTTTGCAGACGGGCCAACAGTTCATCCTGTTCCAGCGGCCAGCTGGCGGACAGTTTACCTTCACTAATCAGGGTAAACAGGGGAACCAGTAAAGGGTCCTGCGGTTGGCGGTAAAACAGCGAGCCCAGTACACGGCACAGGATAGAAAACTCGTTCATTGATATATTCCAGTTAGTAACAATTACAGTTCAGCAAATTCCGCGATCGGCTCCATGCCTCGCGATTCCAGAAACGCCAACAGGCGTTTGGGTGTGACGTTTAAAATTCTGTCTTCCGGGAAATTCACATCATCGAGAATTTTACGGCATTCGCCAAATTCTCCCAACGTGAAAGCAGTGTGTGAATCCGATCCTAACGCTACCCAGCCGCCGGCATCCCGTACTGCCGCAGCAACCGCGCGACAATTATCCTCACTACCCTTACGCGAATGTAAAAACGAGGAGTTATTGATTTCCAGCGCGACCTGATATTTTGCTGCAGCCTGTGCAATTGCTGTTATATCAACGGGATACTTTGGATTCCCCGGATGGCTGATGATATGCACATTGCCGCTGGCCATCGTGGCTATCATCGCCTTGGTATTCGTGTCTTTATCGTGAGGTGCAAAAACCGGCTCATGGAAACCCGCAATGATCAGATCCAGAGAGGTAAACATAGGACCTGAACAGTCAATTTCACCTTCAATATTCTTAATATTCGCCTCAATGCCGCGCAGGATCCCTACGCCATCTACAACACGTGGCCAAATGCGCATATTAATAAAGTGCCAGTGATGAGGCGCATCCGCCATATCCGGTCCATGATCGGTAATGGCAAACAACTTGATGCCTTTGCGACGGGCTTCAGCGATGTAATCACTTAAGGTGCTGTAAGCGTGGGTGCTGGCGACGGTATGCATATGCAGGTCAACGGGATACATAACTCTCTCCTGTAGTCATTTTCCGTCAAGGATAGCAGGTATCGTCGCCAATAATACCCTAAATAATTCGAGTTACAGGCTGGCGGCAAGGGGGTGATACCCGATGAGCTTACTGAAGTAAGTTATTCGGGTGAACAACCGCAGCCAACGCACATGCAGCTTGAAGTATGACGGGTATTTAGCTGAAACCCGGCATCGACTGGCTTGGCTTTAGTAGCCTCGCACGCGATCGACCTGACCCGTAACAGATTTCCCGCTCTCAAGATCCAAAATCGTGCGGGAGATATAGTCCACCGCCTCTGCCGGACGTGTTACGGCAGCAATATGCGGTGTCATGGCCACACGTGGATGTTTCCAAAGAGGGCTGGTTTCCGGCAGCGGTTCACGGCTATAGACATCCAGCATGGCACCTTTCACCTTGCCACTGTCCAGCGATGCCAGGAGATCGTCTTCATTGAGATGAACGCCACGCGCCAGGTTCAGCACGTAAGCGCCATCCTGCAATTGGTTGAGTAACTCCGCGTTAATGATGCCCACGGTTTCTGCCGTATTGGGTAGAAGGTTGATAAGCACGCGTGTCTGACTCAGAAACGCGCCTAACTCTTCAGTACCGGCAAAGCTTTCCACACCAGACCAGGATTTACGCGTACGACTCCAGCAGCGCAGCGGGAAGCCCCATGTTTGCAGACTTTCTGCAACTTTCGCCCCTAAAACACCGGCACCCATGATCCCGACGGTAAACTCATCGCGGGTATATTCTGGCAAAGGTTGCCATTTCGCCTGGTTTTTTAATGCCTGGTAATCATCAAAGCGACGAAACCAGTGCAGTACCTGACTGACCGCATATTCCTGCATTTGCAGGCCCATACCCGTATCTTCCAGACGGAAAAGCGGGATTGAGGCATCCAGCATTTCCGGATGAGTGTTGAGTTTACTGAGGATAGAATCGACGCCCGCGCCCAGCGCAAATACAGCTTTTAATTTTCGTCCGGCGAGCATTTCAACCGGAGGATGCCAGACCAGCGCATAGTCTGCATGGGCATTATCACCCGCTTTCCACTGCCGAACGTTCGCTCCAGGAATGGCCTTTATCAGCGCCTTAAGCCACCAGTTCGTATCGAATGTTGGGTGATAGAAAATTATATCCATATTGTCTCCTGAACATTGTTATGCGGAGCTTTCTCGCACTTATAATCATCATTTTTAGAGGGAACATCAGAGTAGCAAATTTTAGGATGCTGGCAAAAAAAACAATTCCCGCTTATTTAAGCTCCATATTGATTGAAGTTTGTGTAAATGCACGTTTTTTTCAAAAAGTTGATTGACGCCGCAGCGGTATTTCCCTAAATTAGCGCCCGTTCCGGTAGCACAGGAACAACAATATGGTGAGGTGTCCGAGTGGCTGAAGGAGCACGCCTGGAAAGTGTGTATACGGCAACGTATCCGGGGTTCGAATCCCCGCCTCACCGCCATATTTAAAGAAGAGCTCGTACGCAAGTACGGGCTTTTTTTTCGCATAATGCACAGCATGGCGGGGATGAGAAGCCCGGACCGGGGTTCGACTACTGGCGCAGCCAGTTGGACAGACTGCGAGTGCAGCGAGCAGGCTGCCCGCAGGGCGAGCTAAGCGAGTCAATCCCCGCCTCACCGCCATATTACGAGTGCATATTATTAATTAACATAGGATTTTTATTTTATCTTTGCTGCAATGCAACGGCTTAAAGGTACTGATAATGTTCTCTTCGCTGATGGCGGGGATATCGTCCCACTCAAGGTTTCTGCTCCACTTATCGCGGGCAACAGAAGCCATCACCCATTGCCCAGTCCTGCACAGTTGGCCCGCCAATACTCCCGATTAGTGCTGAGATATCAGCAAGCTGTTGGGTCAGCGAGAATGGCCGCATTACCTGTGGCTGCTCAGAAATGTCCTCCATCAGTCCGCGATACAAATCGGAAGTCTTCCCATTGATTTTTATCATCATTTACCGATACGACTATGATAAAATTGACCTTATTTTTTATATCAACCTGACTGTAAATGAGATTGAGTTCTGTAACAGAAAACTTTGCTCTTAAGAGCAGGTACGAGCCAGAATGAAGGGCTAAAAATGCTCTTCAGAAGGACATGTCGGTATGGCAAGCAAGGATACACATAAATGGTAAAGTTTCTGCGAAATGGACCCGCAGTTGTTGTTCTGGCATTTATATTATGGGGCCTGATCCCATTGTTTTATCAATATCTGTCCGGCGGAGCCCTTGCTGAGATTTTGATGTACAGAGTTTTCTGGTCTATACCTCTATTACTGCCAATAAGACTGTTATTTCGTAAGAGAACGTTTTTTCGCGATTTACTGAAAGATAAAACATCCTTCATATCCTGCATGATAGCAGGTTTGTTAATGGTAATTTCGTGGTCAGCTTTTATTTATGCACTAACAAATCATAAAGTACTTGATGCCAGTCTGGGATATTTTATCAATCCACTTATTGTCATTTCCCTTGGCTGTATTTTCCTTAAAGAAAAACTATCATTATTTCAGCTTATAGCGGTAATATCCGGGGTATGTGGTCTTGCCTATCAGATTATTTCCGCGAACAGTTTCCCTTCACTGGCGCTAATCATGGGGTTTTCTTTTGCATTGTACGGACTGGCGCGTAAATTTATCCATTACGATGCAATAACCTCAATCACACTTGAAACATTCTGGGCTCTGCCTGTCGCTATTATCATTTTTATATATACTGACTCTAGTATAACAACATCATCTGATATCCCTGTCTTTCTTTATATATTAACCGCTCCCGTTACAGTCATCCCGTTAGTGTTATTTGCGGTAGCGTTAAATCATACATCCCTTATTGTGACAGGTCTTGCACAGTATATTGAGCCATCACTGCAATTTCTCATTGCCATACTTATATTTAGAGAGGTTATTAATTACCCCGAGTTATTGTGTTTTTCAGCAGTATGGTTTGGATTATTGCTATGTATATTTGAGAGTCTTTACTATCATTACCGACGTTATCCTCCAGGAGCTAAAAGGAATCATCCGGAAGGCACTTTACGGTAATGTACATGCTGAGTGTATAACTCAGTATGCATTTTCGTTTTACTGGAACACGCGCTCAGATATGAATGAGTAAACAACTCGAGTTTGTTTACTCAAGATTACCCCGTCATTTATCGAGATTAAATAAAACGCCAACGAATCAGGTCTCCCCTGGTATTTTTTTGCTGACCAGTTTCATAAACATACAAAGCGAACGCCTTTCAGCACAAAAAGTTATCAAAAATATACAGGGCATTATATCCGGAAAGAAGTCAGGAATGACGCACCCCCCATTTAAGATATTCAATTTGAACTTAATCTACGAAAATCGGCATATTTCGCGGGATTACATCCAATTAAGTTAGCCGTCATCGTTCAGAAATTTGTCCTGTCGTTCAAAATCGTGCATTCCCCCCATGTTCGCTGAAGCACATGATTTACTTCGCTATGTTGTTGACAACTCAACTCACCAGTTTACTCAATGAACAGCGATATGTTTGTAAAACACATTTTGTTTAACAAATATATATGTTCCTCTCTGTAGAATGAAAAAATTGTTTTATCAGGACAGGCTAACGAGAGAGCACCCTAATGATTATCAATAAAACTGGCATGTCAGACATGAATTCATTTAACAGTAATTTTTCGCATTAACAAAACAGTGTAGAGACTCCAGCATTTACACCTTGCACGTAAATGAATTTATACATCCTGGCTTAATGATAAATACTTATGAAAAATACATCATACCTAAGCTTTTTTAACAAAACTTTATTGGCACGTGACCCGTTACATGGCAAATGGAAGAACAAAAAATTTCGACTCATGTATCTTTTACGCTCTATGATAAGTCCAGTCTCCAGTGTTCGATATTATCAAGAATTACTTTCTCTTAAATCAATTGATAAGATTCTGGAGATACAACCTACGTTACCAGCAAAAATTCATCGTCCCTATTTGTATAAAGGAGGGTTGGCACGAAATCGAAGGAAAAACATTGTCGGACACTACCGTTTTGTCCAAAGTTTACCAATGAAACAACAGGCGTTTTTATTACCAGACAAAGATGTGCTATTGGTTCAATTCACCGGAAAAAATGGTGAGGATTTTAATATTCACTGTTCTTCAGGCGGTTTTGATCGTGAAGGCGAACTGATGTTGTCTCTTAGTTTTAACAACATCCCGGTGGCCCGATTGTCCTTCTCGGTTATCCCGTCAAAAAAAGGACATTGTGCATTTATTGGCGGTTTGCAGGGGGCGCCAAAAAATATTGGTCCAGACATTATTCGGGACGCTACTAAAGCCTGCTATGGACTATTCCCTAAGCGGATCGTTTTTGAGGCACTTTGTTCATTGATGCGTTGCTGTGAAATCACTGATATTTTAGCAGTCAGTGAACAGAGCCATGTTTTCAGGCAATGGCGATACCGGTATAAGAAACGTAAATACTTTGTTGCCCTGTACAGTGATTTTTGGGAATCAGTTGCTGGTCGTCCATACGGTAAGTGGTATAAGTTGCCAATTTCTGTAGAGCGTAAGTCTTTTAATGAGCTTGCCAGTAAAAAACGCGCGGAATACCGGAGACGGTATGCCTTGTTGGACCATATAAATGAGGAAATCATGATTCTTCTGCAAAATCAGATGTAAGATAATGACGTTACTCTGCTCGGAAACAGGCTGATGAATGCGACGTCCCATCAAAAGCGCTACTGCCATTCCACGTCGGCCAACAATTATACGAACGTCCGCTGAGAGCTGTGATTTCAACGGGTCTATGCAACGCTATCCTTAATCAAAGGGGGACGTTGCAATAAAACGAAGAACGCTCATTTACTACACGCCCGAACAGAAAGCGACTATCTGGGACTGTCATAAATCCCCTCAAGCCCCGGATGCTGCCATAAACTGGCGGGTGTGACCGTTTTTCTGTCCCACGGAATGGCGCCCAGGAACCAGAACCGCCAGAACAGCAGATCGGTTCCCGGGTTATTTTTCAGTAACTGGCCAAAGGTCTCCACGCTGCCAACCTGAACACCCAACGCATCTCTGTAAATATCAAACACGAACTTTGAACAAAATTGCCGGGAACACTCGTAGTCAAACCCCGTATGGTACAGTTTATGCAGACGTGTGGGGACCTGCTGCATCACTGCCAGCTTTTGTTCCACGGTCAGCCCTCCCTGCAGACGACGCACGGCATAACGTTGTCCGGCAGAACGCTGAATGAATGCCGACAGAGTAGTGACGCCGGAGAGGGGAATACGGCTTTCAGCCACCTGATAATCATCACCATGATATCCGGTGATGATCCCGACATGGTTGCACCAGCACCGCGAGGCGGTCGACACTTCACGGAACAAGGACGCTCCGATACAGGTAAAAACGATATCACCCGTTTCAAAAACGGCTGGGTAATTATTCTTCATGTTTTTTTCCATTCTTTTTCTAAACACGTTAACCGGTTTCAGCGCTGTTTTCCCTGTATATCCCGCTATTAGCATGGCGATATTCCTCCATTAGCCTTTTAAGAATAAGAAAATAATGTCAAACATAGATTTAATGTCATACACAATTAATGAAAAAATGATTAGATAAAATTCAACATTATCAAATATTGCCGCAACAACCTCTCCTTTTGATACATATTGAATTTTCCTTCTTATTGGCTCAAGATAGTTATTAAGATAGAAAGAATATAGAACAGAAAATATAGCCACTAAAAACAGAGGGATAACTATTGTTTTTAAAATTATTGAATCGCAAAATTCATTAATAATTGAACCGATTACTTGCGAATAGATTGCAGTTGCAAAAAAACAATCAAATCGCTTATCAAAAAAATTGTATTTTTTGAATTTAATACCATCTTTAATATCTTCATTATTACTTGCCATCATCATTTTATCTCAATAACATTGTATTTCTCTTTAATTTCATATAAGGCAGCGCCAGAATCAGATTTTCTCTTGAAGCATGCTTCACCATGGAGTAGCCGCAGCGGTGGAAGTGGTTTTTCCAGGCGTGAGTGATTGTGGAAAGCGACTTGCTCACGCCCAAAGTCATTGCGGGCGCGGCCTTCGGGGAGTAATTTCTCGTTAACAAAAACCATGACTGAATTCTCAGGAAGGAAATATAACGATACCGTAGCGACCTGGGACGAGATTTGACAGAGGGTCAATAAAAATCAGACTAATTCAAATGATGGTTATCTCTGCTATATGTTAATGCCATTGAAGTGTCAGCACGGGAGTTCAGTGGGCAGCAGGTCTTGTTAATGTCGAGAGCTACATGGTGCAGAATGCCGCCAGGGTGTCCAGCTATCCGGGCCCAATATGGTACTGCAGCGCCAAACACCGCGGCTTACAATTTTCAAATATCGGATTAATGAAAAATCAATAATACCAGGAGTTTTCCTGCTCATCTGATCACCTTTGAACAGAATATTAATTTGCGGCATATCATATTTTTTTTGCTATTTATTTGGCATATAAGTATTACCCAGACTGGATTCTGGGTGACAAACTAACGTTATCCCATACATGTTGCAGATTTACTCTTATCAACAAGGAAATAATCAGTGAAAAAAATCATCATCCTCTCCCTGAGTTTATTATTTGTAAACAGTGCCCTTGCTGCCACTTCAGAATCATGCGAATCTTATAAAAAGCAGATGGATTCATACTTAATTAAAATGAAAGAAATGGGTACTCAGCAAACTCAGATAGATATGTTGTCACAGCAATTCGAACAGTCTTTTACACAGATTAAAAACCTGCCAGCAGAAAGTCAGGAAATGACATGTAAACAAGGACTTGACGCGCTCAAGCAAACAATGGAAGCCGCAAATATTAAATAAAAACCTAACTAAAACCACCTGTTAACGGTGGTTTTAGTTTAAAATTCTTTATGGATATACTGCTTAATCAAAATTTTATATTTCTTAATAATTACAGTTTCAGTTTATTTAACTCTTTGACACATAAGAAAACGGGACGCGCTGGTAAGATCACTCTCGATCCCGGCAGGCACTTAAATCACATCACTGTTATCCTCAGAAAGATATAAAGAAAAAGGCGTGTAAACACATCATTGATAGTGTCCTGCCATTTCCAGAATGACAGGCGTCGTGGAACGGTTAATTCCTGCCCTCCGGCCAGCCAGCGCTGCTCCGTGTGATTGTCTCCAGGCTTTTCAACACAGCCACCTCTTCTTTCATTTACCGCTACCCTTCGTGGCAGAGCTGTCAGCCTGGAGTACTTTTTAAAACAGGGTTCAGTATGAGGAATGGAAAGGTCGAGTGGCAGCATCGGTAAGTGGTCACCAGGATTAATTCACCATCAAATGATAATGATTGCCATTTATTATAATAATTTTTATCTTTAAAGTTCAGTCTCTTTCCTGAGCCTGTCAGGCCCCCAGTCAAAAAATTCCCCTCCGTTTTTTTCTTCAACTCTCAGAGTTGAATCGAATGAAAAAAATCCATCTTATTTTCGCTTCAGTATCAAAAAAGCCCCGCGATTGCGGGGCCTCAGGATAGTAGAAATTTCGCTATCAGGATTTTGAACTCACTTCGAGGAGTATCTGATACATTGCATCTTTAGTTTGTAGCTTTTCTTTTTTCAGCTTTGCCACCTCCTGTCCATACCCGTGTCCATCTTCACCTTCCAGTCGTGCTATTTCATGATCAAGCGCGTTGTGCTTCTCAAACAGTGACTGAAAACGTGGGTGCTGTGTTTTTAAACGTGTAATTAACTCTCGATACTCTGGAAACATTAAACATCCCTGGATACGTTAAACACATCGCAGATAGCTCTCTTCTGCATCTCCAAACTATCGCCATCTGTGATATTTATGTGTGAGCATTGCCACATAACAGAAATCGTTTGAGGCTCCGTCGATACAGATTTTCACCAGCAAAAAGCAGTGGCAATGCTATCTGCAGGCATTGGCAACAGGATAAGTGATGGTGATCTGCCTGCCATTACGGCTGAAGGTCAGTTTTGACACCGCTTCTTTCGGGGACGGTTTCAGACCAGCCGGACGGACATACAGCTTTATACGGGTGGCGGCCGACAGCATCAGAACGTTTTTCCCTGCAGTCCCGGATTTATCAACAGCCGGAATGGCTTTGACCGAGAGATATAAAGAGGGTTTCACGGTCAGACGGTAGAGCGGGACCGGCATTCATCAGACGCAGGGTGTTCTCACTCCCCGGATTGCTGACATAAAGCGATGGAGTGATGATAAAATCGGCAGCCTTTTTACCGTTGCGGTCTTCTGCCCGGGACTGCACCAAAAAGCGGGACGTGTCCGACGTGTTACGCACCGAAATGCTGGCTTCTTTTTGACCGGCAGGATAGATAATACAGGTTCCGCCCAGCACGATACCGCCGCCTGCATAGGCCATTGCCGGGAACAACCCGGCCAGCAATACTGATACCACCCACTTTTTAGTAAAAAATGAGACAGACATGATTTATTCCTGAAAGAGGAAGTTCTTCCAAATTGTCGACGTCTTTGCAATTGTTATGTCACAGTCGTCCAGTACGATAGAGAATGCCGTGTCCCTGGTTGTGGTGCCGGTGCCTGTAAATGCATTTGCGGATACATCACCCAGAGGAACAGACTGATTTTTTGACGCCGAGGCCAGTCTGCGGGTATCCACAACGACATTACCCTCGAATTTGATAACGCTAGTTTCCCCCGCAATATTCGACGCTGAAGATGCAAAAATAAAGAGTAAAAAAGAAACTAAATTTAAACGCATAACCGGATATAATCTTAGATTGTTAATTAATCATTATTATTCAACCCATTAAAGATAGAATAAATATTCAATACACGTACTGAGTTAAGTATCAATAAATATCGCGTGATAATATAAATATTATTTATAGTATTCTCATCATAATGATATAATTTTTTTCTTCGTACAGAGAATCAGTCATCATCAATATAAAACAATGAGTAACTCACAAAATAAAATCTTATATCCTCGGTGATTCTACCACACTCCGACATGAAGTAATGTTATTTATATTCATGCTCTCTATGAATACAAATAACATTGAAATAAGAAAAGTAATAATTTATTTTATTAAAATCTTCAAAAATGCCAGGTGTTTATTTGTGAACAAAAGTTTCAAAGGAATCACTGTTCTTTCCGCTGCCCGCAAACGCATCTCATGGACATTTGATACATTCAGGCATATCTGTGTTTCTTTTTCTGGGGGCAAAGATTCGACAGTACTCCTGCATCTTGTCGCTGAGTCTGCAAGAAGACAAAAAAGGAAAATATCGGTACTGTTCATCGATTGGGAAGCGCAATTTTCTCTGACTATTGAGCATATCGAAAAGATGAAACATTTGTACGCTGATGTTATTGATAATTTCTACTGGGTGGCACTCCCCATGACGACTGTCAGTGGAGTATCCCAGCATGAGCCCGAATGGGTGGCCTGGGCACCGGGCGCTCAGTGGGTTCGAAAACCACCACATGGTGCTATCACGGATGAGTCTTTTTTCTCCTTTTACAAACATGCAATGACATTCGAGGAATTCATCCCCGCATTCTCCCGCTGGCTGACAAAAAAGAATGGCGATTATTCCCAGATTATACTCGTGGGTATACGGGCTGATGAATCACTGCACCGAATGATGGCCATCAGCTCGCACTCGAAATTGCGCTACGCCGATGACAAACCGTGGACAACAGCATCAGTTGAAGGTACGTATTATACTGCCTATCCCCTTTATGACTGGAAAGCCAGTGATATATGGACGTACTGTGCCAAAGAGAACAAAGCATATAACTCACTGTATGATTTAATGTACCAGGCAGGAGTTCCTCTTGGAAGTATGCGCGTGTGTGAACCTTTTGGACCTGAACAAAGACGAGGCCTCTGGCTTTACCATGTTCTGGAACCTGATACCTGGGAGCGGATGTGTTACCGGGTAGCTGGCGCGAACAGTGGAGCCTGTTACGGAAGTCAGAGCGGGGAATTTTTTGCACTACATAAAAGCATCACCAAACCAGAACATCACACCTGGGAAAGTTATGCCTATTTTTTACTGGAAAGCATGCCCGAACACACAGCAGAACATTACCGGAACAAGCTGGCGATTTATCTCAAGTGGTATCTGGAGCACGACTGGCCGCACGGCATTCCTGACGAGCAAGAAAAGGACCTGGGTTGTAAAGATATTCCGTCCTGGCGAAGAATATGCAAGACACTAATAAGAAATGATTTCTGGTGCCAGCGACTTTCTTTCAGCCCCAACGCCCCCGACATTACAAGCGTTACCTTGAGCGAATGAAACAAAAGCGTCAGCAATGGGGAATAATATAATGATGTCTTTAAAAGATTTACTGGCTGAAGTTGATACTTTTTTCGAAAATATAATTGACGAGAAGCAAAAAATTGAAGTGCTTAACACCTTTAAAAAAGCACTACATCAACATAGTCCGTTTTCAGGTGAACCGGTTGACTGTGTGCTCTGGATTCAGTCAACGGCACTACATCCCAATGATTATAATCCAAATGTCATGGCTCCCCCGGAAAAAAAACTGCTTCAGCGGTCCCTTGAAACCGATGGGTATACCCAGCCTGTTGTTGTGACAGCGTGTGCTAAAGGCTATGCCATCATTGATGGCTTCCATCGTTATTCTCTGGGCAAATCTAAACCTGTGCTGCGGAAAAAACTGAATGGTTATCTCCCTGTTACGCTGGTAACGGAACGAAACCTGAAACCGGCCGATCGCATTGCAGCAACCATCCGTCATAATCGTGCCAGAGGAAAACATCATATAGCCGCAATGAGTGCGATTGTACAGGACCTGTATAAACTGGGCTGGGGTGATGCCCGAATTTCTGAAGAGTTAGGCATGGATGCTGACGAAGTGCTGAGACTAAAGCAAATCAGCGGGCTGGCGGAATTGTTCCAGGAAAAGGAGTACAGCGAGGCGTGGACCGTGAAGTAGTGATGGCTGGTATGTGCGCCAGTTTAAATGGAGATTTGAATCGGCGCTAAATTTACTGTTCTTTAATTTAACGTCAAAGCAGCATAACTGCGTATTACCATGAAGGAGATCGGTGAGCAACGGCGTTTGTCATAGAAATTGTCGCTTAATGCAATAAAATTACGTTATGACGTTTCTTTTTCAGGGTTCAAATAAACTTCTGATATGTAGTCCCAGTGACGTAGTTGCTTACTCTAATGTTCAGGATGAGCGCCCAGGCTAATTAACAGACCGATTTTCTGGCTGCCAGTATTTTCTCGTCCAGACTTTGATGGCGTTCTTCTGGCGTGATATATTTTATCCCACTATGTTTATGGTTTATGTTCAACGTTGTACCAGTTTGTGAAACTGCCACCCTATGCTCTGGCATCATCTCAAGTGCGATTATGCCGGAGGATCTCTAAATGTGAATGGCACGATTATGCGGGATACTTACAACAGTTTTTGATAGTTTTAGATATACTTTTTTTATTAAAGATCGCGAAGAACTTTGATGCCTTCAAGAGTAATTAGATCTTGCAATATCCTTGCATAGTATATTGAACTGGCAGTACCCTTCTCATTAAATGTAGCCTTTACAATATTATTTTCGAGGGCACTATCCACACAGAGTTGGGCATGTAATAATGCTGGACTACATGTACCAAATTTTACAATCACGTTCCGCCTGTCCTCGCTGACCGACCTTATACTGAGCCCATATGTTTCAGCATATAATTTGCAACTTTGATTAGAAAGCATTCCCACAATGGACGCTTTTTCGGCAATGGTAACTCTATCGACAATAGATTGTTCCGGCAGTGTCCCAAAGTTATTTTTTACTTCATCCGCAACACTATTCAAAATGTTTTTAAGATGACTGGTGATCGCCTGAAGACTAATTGTTCCATCCAAATAATAGACATAATCACGCTGAAGGTGCAGATGATAGTTTGATAATGCTCTAGATCTAAGCTCAATAATGATTACTATCATGGAAGGATCTGTGATGACTTGTGTAATAATTTTATGTTGTTTTTCAGTATAAGGAAGCCCACCAGTCATAACAAAAATATGTTTATTAGACAAAATGCTACGCGACGGTAGATTCTCTAAGATGTTACAAACCCCTATGGCTGCTGGAGAATTATCATTCGTTAATAATAATCTCATATTTCCCATCATATTATACTTCTCCTGTTCATCTCATCAAGAGAATTAGTAACTCATTACAAAAATACCACCAACCACCATGCTTCGTATTATCACACTTGCACTCAGTGAAACACCCACCATCATAGTTAAATATAATAAATTAACTTCATCAATAGCATTAATTACTTCTTTGGTAGCGCCTGAAGCTACCAAAGAAGTAATAGAGAAATAGTTGGTAAGTTCTGTGTGCTATTTATTTTCTTGCGTTGATATTTTCAGAAACATACCTACTAATTAACCCCTCACGAATATAACGATGAAAAGCGTCATCACCCATAATTTTATGCCAGTAAAGATAATTTGTGATTTTTATTTTATTCCTAGTTTTTACTTGGGCAAGCCCACGCTTATTAATAATATCATCAGATAATGAACATATTGCATCAGAATGACTTAGCAACGTAATTGCCGCATTCGCTGAAGATGTTTTTAATACACACCTCATGTTATTAATTGCCTCTCCCCAATGTTCATTCGCATAAGAATTGGCTTTTTCTCGAAAAAGAATATCTATCCAAGGATATTTAACTATATCTGCAAGTTGAACTGTTTTATTTGCCAGAGGGTGATCTGCTCTAACTGCCAGGCAAAATTCTGTTTCTATTAATTTACTGGAGCATATAGCTCCTGATAAATTGTCGCTGGAACCAAAGAAAAAGTCAATTTTCCCCTCATTTAAATCTGAAATGCAAGAATCATATCTATTAAAAACTTCGAAGGTTACATTATCACGAATATTTTCATCATGAGCAAAATCATAAAATAGTACAGATACATCCTCAATATAAGTATCTTCAGGCACACATATTCTATAGATATCCTTTATTGGATGTGGATGTAAATTTTTATTCTTCTTTTTTAGCAATACCTCAAGGTCAGCAACAACATTTCCAAGTGTCGGATAGATTTGTTCAGCAAAGGGAGTTAGCATCATCCCTGCTGCGGTTCGAACTAATAATTGATCATCAAACATTTCACGCAAACGATTTAGCTGATGGCTAACTGCAGACTGACCTATATATAGTTGTTTTGCAGTTCTACTCACTTGCCTGTTTTCCAATAAAAAATATAAAGTAACTAATAAGTTGATATCACTCCTGATTACTTTTGAAAAATTATTTTGCAACATATGATTCCCTTTGCACTAGAAAATTTATGTTATGAAGCATAACATTTTATTAATTATTATCAGCATATTTTCTTAAAACTAAATGTAAGTATCATTTACATCATTGGTAATGGAGGGTTTATGCACCCTTTATCATGAGTATGATAAAGGGTGCAGAACATCTTAAACAGCATACTCGTAAGTCGCTTGCTAAAAAATACTCAAAAGGTATATGTAATGCCCATAGACAATATACTATCCCAAGAATCTTCCACCATTGGACTGTCAGTTATTTCATCACTTAAACGTGTCCAGCGACCTACACCATATATATTCCAGTTGGATAAAAACTCATAACTGACTGATAATTCAGCATAAGGATTGATACTTGCATCTGGAGTATACGTGTTAATTCCACTACGTTTTGATTCGTATTTTGACACTCCATAATAATAATCATTCTGATTATCACTGTTCCATTTGAAACCTATTGCAGGGGTAATTGTGAATGCTCCATTTTCATAGCGGTACAACCAAGCCATGTCGACAACCATCCCATCGCTGTTATCGAGTACATCGCCAGCTAAGGCAGCTCTTAACGATCCATAACGCGTTTTGTGAACATATGAAAGCCCGGCCATCATTGTTCCTTTACGTGTTAGTAAACGCCGCATTTCCCGGCTATCGCTATCGTCATGCTTAAATTGTGTAGGATCATAATAACCAATAATCGACAATTTATCTGTGGCATCATTGAAGAGATAGTAACCCGCCCCCAGTCCATTTATCCAGAAATTGTCGCCTTTGTAATTAATGACAGGAAACGGGGTGGTTTGCATGTCATAGTCCTTATAGGGAGTATTTAATGCAATAATCCCGGTACCTAATGACAGTTCCGCTCGCGCAGAAACAATGATGCAGTTTGTAAGTAACAATGTTAATGGTAATATAATGTGCCTTTTTTTTAAATTCATTTTACTACCTATTAAATAGTTTTCTTTCACAAATATTCTTATATGATATTTTTTTATGCTCATTTTGCAAGTCATTAATATTCATTATTATCATGAGTACAATTAATAATTCTATACATAACTTATATTCATTTAATAAAACACATCACTCTTTAATATTGCTGGAAATGTATTTTGCATAAAAATAACTCATAACCAACCCAAGAATCAAATAAAATAAATGACATTGTTTTTATATGATTAGAGAATATAAAAAAGCCTCAAACATACGTTTGAGGCAAAAATAAAATAAACATCAAAATATATAGCAAACAGTGGCAAAGACAAGCTTAACGTAGAGTATTCCAGCTGTAAAATTATTAACATTCATAGCTATTATGCTTAACCACGCCAACAAAAAATCAATTAAACTGTATTTTCTAACGTTGGCGTCCATCTTAGGGGTGACCATAAAAAAGAAGAACCACTGGTTCTTCTTTTGATAATTGCTTTAAATGAATAATTTTCTTGGAAACTAGAACTGGTAAACCAATCCTAATGCAACAATATCATCAGTACCGATACCATTACTCTCGTAGAATGAATCATCTTCGTCCAACAGATTGATCTTGTAATCAACGTAGGTAGACATATTTTTATTGAAGTAGTAGGTTGCGCCTACATCAACATATTTAACAAGATCTTTATCGCCGCTGGTTCCCGCAGGGCCTGTTGCATTTCCTCGCAGAGTCAGATCTTTACCTTTAGACATCAGGAAGGATACCGCCGGACGCAGACCAAAGTCGAATTGGTATTGCGCGGTAACTTCAAAGTTCTGCGTTTTGTTGGCTATGGTATTACTGCTGTCACCATAAGGCGTCATGTTGCGAGTTTCCGAGTACATCGTTGCGAAATAGATGTTGTTTGCATCATATTTCGCACCAACGGTCCACGCATCCGCTTTGTCGCCGCCCGCAGTAGACTTGCTCGTTTGCTCACTGGTACGATCGGACGTACTGTAAGCCGCGCCGGCACTGAAGCCCATGCCAATATCATAAGTAGATGAGATACCAAAGCCGTCGCCGTTAGAGCTCTTCATATTGCGGTCACCGCCGTTACCTGTACCTTCTTGTTCAGGTGACTGATTTTCGTTAGCACCTTGGTACTGTAAAGCAAAGGCCAAACCATCAACCAGACCAAAGAAATTGCCATTTCGATAGGTTGCCAGGCCACTTGCACGATGAGTCATAAAGTTATCGGCTTTGGAGTAAGAATCACCACCAAACTCAGGTAATGTATCGGTCCACGCTTCAATGTCATACAGTACGCCATAATTACGGCCATAATCGAATGAACCGTAATCACCAAATTTCAGACCAGCAAAGGCAACACGAGTCCATGAATCATTACCGCCATTCTCGGTTTGATTAGCCTGCATCTGGTATTCCCACTGACCATAACCAGTCAGTTGTTCGGAAATCTGTGTCTCACCTCTGAAACCAAATCGAACATACGATTGATCTCCATCATTATTTGAGTCATCAGAAAAGTAATGCAGGCCATCTACCTTACCGTAGAGATCAAGCTTGTTGCCATCTTTATTGTACACTTCTGCAGCATGTGCTGTCCCCATTCCCAGTAATGCGGGAATAACCAGAGCCAGTGCTTTTCTTTTCATGTTTTAGGATCCTTTATTTTATAAAACCATGCTAGATATTGATGAGATTGAGCGAGGTGCACAACCTCTGTTATTACATCTCCTTCGTATTCCACTAACGTTAACACTGGATGTACGCTATCATTTGATAATATCCCAGCCACGCTTAATGCAATACATTACGCCATATATATAGCACAAGTTAATCTTTAAGTTCCGCACAAGAAACGGATTAATTTTAATCACCATTATTATTGAGATTAATTATAATGATTTATAATAAAACCCCATAATTTTAACTTCTTAGGTAAGTGAAACAGAAGCACCAGAAAGCAATTAAAAAATCAGTGGCAGGTAGAGAGTAGCATTGTAAAGACGCCTAAAAGAATATTAATAATGGTACTTAACTGAGAATACGTTTGGATGTTCCAGACAACAATATAAAAAATTAGCGTAAAGCGTAATTCCGTAATGCGGTCATTAGACAACTTTGCGAAAGCAACCACATTTTCAGGTAAACGCGAACTATGTTATATTCAGAATTAGCTGGAAAGAATGAGGCTCACTACAATGAAACATTGATGAACAGGTGTTACGGTACCGAGATTAACCGGTGAGTTTTTGGTCAGCCACAGTGCTATTACGTGTTCGTTAGAGCATTGTTTTGCCCCACCGCTCAGGGGATTCACTACATATTAGTGATTTTAATCCTATCGAGCTGCCTTACCGATCATTCCACCGGCACCAGCGCCAACGGTAGCCCCGGCAATAGCTCCCCCAGCTGTTTTATCCATCGCAACAGCACCTGTTGCTGTTAATATGTAACTTAACCCAATAATTGACATTGCGTCGAAAACCAGACAGTGAAGTCATTGTGTGTTCGAATCTGAGCGGATACTCTGGCAGAGGTTTTGAAAACGGTTCTATAAAACCCGGGCTCTGATCTTCGATTACATTGAAGTGTTCTACAACTGGGTCTGACACCACTGTCACCTTGATGATATAAGCCCTGAGACTCTCGAACAGGTTTTGTTACAAGAGCATAAAATGTCTATTGTCATGAGGTCCGTCCATAAATGGCTCTGAGGTGTAGATTCATTGTTATTTACAATCCCCCCTCGCCCCAGGAATATTAATAAAGATATTTAACACAATTAATTTGCAAGATAAGCATTACACTGGCAATATAGTTTTGCGTATATGAGTAGGTGAACTGTTCTTACTTTCCTTTGAAGTTTTATTGCCTCAACCTTTTTGGGTTGAGGCTTTTTTTCTTTTTAACTCACTGATTCAATGATGTAATTGCTGTCCAGTTTAATCCTTTCTGGCTGTCACTTGCCACAATTTCATCATATCTGATGCACAGTCAATATTGGAAATCCCTTTCAACTCCCCCCCTGTATAAACGATGTTACGTTCATATTAATTTCGTTCAGCCAAGTGAACTAAAAGGTGCCGCAAGCAATCCAAAAACCAAGCTCTTTACAAAAGGTCTGATTATCGCATTATTTTTTATCACCAAAGTAGCTAATTAATGTGGCTACCGTCCAGCTAACCATTAATGTACCAACAAGTCCTTCAGCCGCCCCAGTTAATCGGAACCCCTCAGGTAAAAGTACATCACCGTAACCAACAGTTGCATAACTGGCCAGTGAAAAATACATGGATGTTTCCATATCTGGCAAAGCATCATTAACATAATAAAATATTGCAAAAATGGATGCTTCCATACAATGAATCAATAAAACAGACACCATCACAAATAACATCTCAATTTTTATAAAAAATGAACTCCTGACGCACTTCACTGTTTTTCTTTGAAGTAAGAAGCTGCTCCACGCCGTATGCATCATGACCATAACAGAGATTAACCCTGTCAAATAATACAATTGCTTAATCATTACCCACCTACTTAGTAGTCAAAAAAACACTCAAGAGATATGCCAGGAAAAATTATTGACAGGATATGTAAATTTTTTTGGTGTTATACACTGGATATCTTGTAAAAATCGGCCGACAACCCCATCAGTCTACTCTTGAGATACAGGTAGGCTTTCCATAGAGCAGGGATTTTGTGTTCAGTAGTTTTTTCTATGTTTACCCTGGCTTCATTTCTCATAGAAGGTAGCATTACAGCTTGTAAGATAAAATACAGTGTAACTGTCACGAATTGTAAGCAACGTTTTACCCGCACTTAGTGGATTACTTCCCCACACCTTTCATTATGCGTTAGCACCATCTCACACACAGTGAATATATCTGTAATAAGGACAAAAAGCACCCCCTCGCTGATATTGTATTCTCTGGATATCGCAATGATGTTCTTTTTCATTTCATCATTTGAATCAGGGTTATCAACCAACCTTGCTATAACATAGGTTAATCCTTCCTTAGCCCCATCATGAAGGTTATCAATGCTATTAAGACATTCAGCTACTGTTCTCGCGACGATCCTCTTACACATATCATCTTCCTCTTTGCATGAAGACATCCTTCCCTCCTTTCTTTATTGAAAATAACATTCCCATGAGCTTTAACTGGGAATACTTTAGTACTCGAAATCTATGAAAACCATTGAAATAACAGAAAAGATGTTAAGTATCGGAATGTTGTATTCCTTTGATACCTCATGTACCTTCAGATTTATTTTTCTCCTGCTTTCTTCGTCTTCGTTAGCATTCGTCTCCATAGCTTCCACTATGATCGAAAGCAAATCGTCTTTTGCTTCATCACTGAGATCACCCATTGTGTTCATGAACCCAACCATCGTATCACTCACCATTCTACGATATACTTTTTCATCTCTGCTCTGGATATTTTTCATATTTATCCTTTTGAATGTTTTAGTTAATAAACTACGTTACGGTTACGGGATATGCTCCATTTCTGCGATTAACTCATGCCCCCAGGCAGTCCTCCTTCCTTCCTGCGCCATCACAATTTTGAACATTCTACTTTCGTGCTTTTCC
Organism: Citrobacter meridianamericanus; assembly: GCF_041320245.1. Taxonomy (NCBI): domain Bacteria; kingdom Pseudomonadati; phylum Pseudomonadota; class Gammaproteobacteria; order Enterobacterales; family Enterobacteriaceae; genus Citrobacter; species Citrobacter meridianamericanus. Next base: position 3,309,490 of record NZ_CP101036.1, read on the forward strand.
GCAGTGCTTATCATCGCCTCTATCGCATAATTTAGAGTTGCTCTTATCTCATCGTTAATCCAGTCGATGTTGTTTAAATATTCTTCTACCGCTTCCAGCGCGATCGTTTAATCGCGTTCTTTTGTCACCAAACTAATCCCCTTTTCTCTGGGTCACGAGTGCATAATTACCCGTTTTGCATTTTGTTTTTTTAACAAAAAAATGTTTTTCATGACAAATACTTCATTCATTACATGATAATTATTAATTCCATATATTAATAAATCGCAAAGTCGATGATTAATAAGGAAATTAAAACTACTAATTATACTCTTTTCCAGATTCGGCATACTGACGCAGCCATAGAGGAGCCCCAAGAGGGAAAAATGAAGATAAAAGACGGATTCCTGGCCAGAATGGCATTTTCCTCCGTAACTGTTCACTCGCAGCACTGTCCGGGATTAGGTGACATATGCCAGCTTACATAAACAGTATAATGATGCCGATACTGAACTTTGGCGTGCATACATACCATCCGAACTTGAAGGTTCGAACGGGTAAAATATCCGGATCATACAGCAGTCGCCCCAATATAAGCGCCATAATCAAACCGATACAGCGGGAATCGTCCTTCCTGAGGAAGAATTTCGCGCCGGCAGAACCGAGAAACAGTGGCCAGGGCGGTGATGATGACAATCAGCATAGCATGGGCATTTTCGTTAACCAGGATACCAGACAGATGATTCAGTCCGGCATTCAGCTGCAGGACGCCGTCCCCCCAGCGCTAGTGGTAACCCGTGCCGGTAGCTGAAAAAGGCCGGAATATAAAACCAGCTGACATTTGTGAAAATTTGTTGCTGTAGGAGTCTGAAGTTTTTACTCAATAAACCTTGCTTTACTCCATTATAATAATGACAATTAAAATATTTAATTTGATTACCACTTATATATCAAATTAAAATCATACGTGCTAACACATTGACGACAGATAATAACAACACAACTTCAAACACTACCTTCCCCATCATCTCCGTTGGGGATTTTTTTATCTCACACCGTCCCGTTTCGCCCGTCTGATGATTTCTGTTATTACACCGATATAGATCATCGCACGAACATCATAATAATCCGCCCGGTGCGTGATGAAAGTCTCATTGCTAAATATCCAGTCGTAGCCTGTGAAACTCTGCCAGCAGAGTGGCCGGGTGTGTACGACCCTTCAGTTGTGCTCTGTAACAGAATGCCAGACATTGAATAGCACCACGTCGCTCTGTGTCGCAACTGCCGTCCGCCACCGGGGTTCAATAAACTCGTCAGCAATACCATCATCCGCATTCAGGACACCACCCACTCTCCCTGATGCAACGCCAGCGCAGCATTACGGGCCGCGTAGCCCCTGATTAGATTGTTCGAGAAAATGAGCGCTCATCGCGGATTTGTCGGATAACGCGACTGGTGTAAAGACGTCATATCAGTGCGCAGTATTCCGACTTATTGTTCAGCCTGATATGCCAACGCCGGTGAACCTGTGAAAAACGGTCCGTCGCCACCACTCAGGTGGTTCTTTACAAATTGATCCAGAGAAACCGGACGGCCATAGCGATAGCCTTGCAGATATTTCACATTACGCCCCTGTAAATATGCCTCCTGCGACGCAGTTTCAACGCCTTCAGCGATAATATTGATATTCAGACTTTCTGCCAGTGCAATGACGTTGTCTACAATATGCCGGGATATATCATCAACACCTGCCATCTGAATAAAGCTTTTGTCTATCTTGATATAATCGGTACTGAAATTCTGCAGACAGGCGTGCGTCGAATATCCGGTTCCAAAATCGTCAAGCGCGAACTTTATCCCCTCCTGCTTTAATTTGCTGAACGCAGTTTTCATTTCAGCAGTGCATTCAGCGGTATCCCGTTCCAGTAACTCGAGGACCAGCTCTGCCCTGCAGGGCAACAACTCGGCCAGGATATTCTGACAATCCTCCATGAGGTGACGGTCTGCAAGGTGAGACTTGCTGATATTGAATCCCAGGTGAAAACCGGCTGGAAGCCGGGCTGTGTGCGCCTGAAAAAAGCGGCCTGTATCTGCAAACAACTGCCGCGTCATGGGCACAATCAGACCTGAGGTTTCCGCCAGCGGGATAAACTGGTCCGGAGGGATGAGGCCTGCTTCCGGATGTTTCCAGCGAATTAAAATCTCACCACCTTTAATGCGATGTGTAGTGATATCGACGATCGGCTGAATATATGGCACGAATTCATGGCGTGCCAGCGCGTTTTGTAATTGCTCCACAGGCGTCAGAGGGCGAGTCAATATCCGGTAACACAGAAGTGAGGCCGCCAAAGCAAGCAGCAGGCAAACCAACACACTCCTCCAGTAGTTATGCACGATGTTGCCGAACAGTGTCCCCGTCGGCGTGACGATAACAAGCCGGTAAGACCAGTCCGGAGATGTAATGAACTCGCGTTTCCCGGCGGGGAGTCGCGCAGGTGTCAGGATTTGGCCGGATTTCGACATCAGAGTATTCCCGACCTGAAAATAAACCAAAGGGAGTGTACGAATCGCAAAGAGCGTTTCAGCAACAAAATACCCGTCAATACTAATAAGTAACGTGCCCTTGGGCCAGGTAGTACGGTATACCAGCACAGATAAATGCGGTGTGGCTGTGTTACCGGGAAGCAACTGCAGGTTGTTCCGGGCAGACGGGAGGGAGAGCCTGTCGGGTTCATCTGTTGCGCCATACAGCGAAGTGCAGTAAATGCGCCCCTGACGTACCAGGTCGATAGCGCGCACATTCGGTGTGCGGATTACATCATGACGGAGCTGGGAAAGTGTGTTTCCGGTACAGGGCATCCCGACAAGATTTCGGGTCACATTCGCCACCGCTCTGGCATTTGAAATAATGGTGTCAATGTGATGTTGTGCAAAATTTATACGTGTGAGAGTGTCTTTCCGGAGGGATTCGACAGACCACCAGGTCACAGTTGCCAGAGTTACGGCCAGTACCAGCCCCCCAGAAAAAGCGACATACAAGGCTTTTTTTCCGCAGGAGATAGCGAAAAGCATCTTGTTATTTATCATTGCTTCTGTCCCTGGCATCATTCAGCTCTGGAAGTTGGTGCTAAGACCGGTTAAGTGCATACGCTCAAAACTGGATAAACACCATATACCAGGAATACGGGTAGTTCATCATATAAAAATATGAAACAATTATTTTTCTTCAATAATTAATGTCGCATTCGCGTTAAAACTACCGGTAGCAATATCACGTGTAATTACGCTTGGATTCTTGGCTAAGGCCGCCTTTACTGTCACATTTAGCACCCCACCGCTTGTTGACCCAAGATCGAAGGGTGAAGAATTTGCATTGACGTCCTTGCCCGCAATATTAAACTTCACACCAAGTGCGGGGTTGGAAGTCTTAAGCTGTCCACCAGCCCATGTTACTCCTGTACCACTTAATTTGGCCTGAAAAGTATGAACGGGAAGCACGGAGACCCCACTACAGTTAATACTCAATTTAACAGATTTTTCGTAGGCTCCAGTATTCGTTATACCGGCTCTATCAACCTCACCAAAATCAATATTCAGCGTACTAGTCGCTACACATTTTTCGATCGGAGGTTTACTTTCTGAGCCCCCCATATCACTCTTACAACCAAAGCCTTCCACTAAACCAGAAATACCCGTGGGATTACCAGAACCAGTGCTATAGAATAAACCCACGCAATAAACATTACCCACACCCGTAGTAATCGTAGAACCGAGCTGAGGGTAATAATAAGCGATGCCCTGAGCTAAGTAACCGGGATCGGTTTGATCTATATTAACCCATTTCATGGGTTTAAGCGGCCCCGCGGACTTAGACAAATCATGGTATGCAGTCAGCCACGTATACTTATTTGAGTCCGTATACGTATTGGTACCCACTGAACTTTGACGAACACCAAGTGTAATTTTAATTGCGTTTGATTTAGCCCAAACAGCAGGATTACCATTCATTACTACATCGAATACATGTGGTACGGCAGTGACATAATTATTAGCTGGACCTCTTTTAACACAAGCAATTCCAGAGGTGCTCCCACACCCCGCATCACCCGGCTTACCATAAAAAAAACTTGCAGATACTGGGGGTGTGACTAAAGTCACAACCACGAAAAAAATATATACCAATGATTTAATCACCTATAGCCCCTCCACAAGAACAAAATTGTTAAGTAATATATTAAAACTCAGTTAATGCAAATCTATCCTGGAAATAAAATATACTTTTCTCATAAATAGTGTTGAAAAACATAGTTTATGACCCTCGCTAAGGATAAAGTACAGTACACTCTCTTTTCAGTGCGGAATATTTATCTGCCAATCGAAAATGCTTCGCAATATTCACCCTCGTCCAACAGACGTTTCGATCGTTATTTCGGTCGCTATAGTCACGGGCCCAACGCTCAAACTCGATTAGTAATTGATCATTTCGCGTAGTATTATAACTCAACAACATACTGATATGTCGATCGAACTGATAGCGCTCCCATTGAAGCATGGGCATATCGATTCGTGCCAGATAGTCTTTATTCTTCATCCCACTACGCTCAAACTGATATAAATAGAAATTAGCCTGTAGCATAAAGATAAAAATCGCAGCAAAAAGAAAAAAAACAACGCCAAAAGTTATTCTAAGCAGACGTGCGCGCCCCCTGAGAATAGGTCTTCCATCATCACGCAAGAAAGAGATGCACAGCAAAGAAATAAATAAATGCGGCATTGACAGATAAAAGGGAAACTCGGTCATTGTATGCAAGGCAATGGGAATCATCACATATAGCCATAAGTAATTCTCATTACATTTAGGTGTGGTCGCCTGACGCAGAATCCCATAGATGATACAACCGATCCCAACAAGTGCTAATATTCCTCCTTCAACCCACCAATATAGAATTTCATTATGCGGGTGTGTCACCCGCCAGGCCTCTTGCGCCTGGGGTGCAGAGAGGGTACGTAATAAGGTATAGGCGTATTCACCATATCCCACCCCGGTGAGTAAATGGGCCTTTATCATTGACCAAGTGGCAATCAAAAGGATCCATCGCAAGTGGCTCGACATCTGCTTATCAACCAATAAGCCGTCCAAAACCCACCAACCTTGTTGCACGGCATACATGATCCCGATGCCCACTCCCGCGCCGAGCAAAGGGTACAACAAGACAGCAGCAACCGTATCGTGCCGTCTGGTCAGATAACGGCCTAAATACAGTGTATAGACCACTATCCCCGCCAACCAGCCGACTCGCGATGACAACATCACCAAAATCAGAGATATCATAATCTGGCTAAGTGCCAGGAAAGCCCTCACCCAAGCTGGCTTACTCATCGAATAGAGGATAAAAGAGATGGCCAGCCCCGTCGCAAGAAAAGAAGCCAGTACGTTAACTTGTTGAAAAATTCCGCCGGGGCGGCTTCCCGCTCCCATCAGCAATTGACCGATCTGCCATAAGGAGACAACCGCTTCAATCACGGTAGCGCCGAAGATCGCCCACATTACCCTGATCTTTTGCGTGAAACATAATCTCAATTGGTATAGCAGGACGTAAATAAACAGCCCACCCCATAATGCCATTACTCGCCAGACAGCATTCATCATGCCTGCGCGGCTGGCCCAAAACAGGGGAACCGTCAGCAGAAAGCCCCCCAAAACCATAGCGCTGATGTAACGCGGATAGATAAAGCGGCCTCGATTGCCACTGAACGCAATTACGCACATCAACATACAGATCCACAACCATGCAAAGATATTGAGAGGAAGATTCAGGCCATTTCCGCCTCGGTTTGGTAAATAGATATGCATCAGAACCAGGAAGTACAATGCAATCAGTAGGCATATTGCATTCTTATAGGTATAGCCTCGCAGTAGATTAATCGTCATACCAGCCTCAGGGGTACTCGATAGTAAAGGTTGCTACGGCGCTAAAGTTACCGCGAACAATACTATGCGAGGCAATCGCGCTAGGTATTCCCTGTATAAAAGCACGAAATCTCAACGTCGTCGTACCATTAAACAGTGGCGAGGTCGGCATAGCCTCATTAAAGGGTAATAACTGTACGATTGGGCCAGAACCGTCATTGACGACGCGCTCCATACCCACGGCGATACCCGTCTTCTCACCGGACGATGGAACAATATAACCAGGTAATTCTGTGCTCGGTGTACCGCTAAACGTCATCTGTACGATGTTTCCAGAGTCAATATCACAATCTTTTAAATTAATAACAAATTGTTGGCTATGCGTTCTCTGGTTCAAATACAAATACTTGTCGACAATGGTTCCAAAAGATACCTCAACATCAGAGGTATCTGGGTCCAGTTCACATGGATCCATAACTAAAAAACCACTAAACTTTAAGTTATCATCTGCCTGAGCCGAATGTATTCCCGCCATATCTATTAAACAAATCAACATAAGCAAACTGATTCTAATACTCATGTCTCCCCCTTATAAATACTCTGCGAGTAGCGTCGCCGTGGCGCTAAAAGCTTTCTCAGGTAGCGTTGCACCTGGTTTCTGCACGGGAACCGCCTCAAGGATTAGACTTCCCGAATCGAAATTAATCTGAACCGGTTTATTCATTTCAAAGTCTGCACCGTTAGCAAGTAATTTTAAGCCTAACCCATCTACCGTTGTCGTTAGCACGGACTTCTCGAAATAACTGGCTCCATTAATCGCCAGAGTCAGCTTTAACTCTGGAGAATACTCTTCGCATGTGATGGAGTAAGGGATTTTTTGTTTATAATTTAATCCATCTATTTTTTTGATCCTTACTTTTCCAAAATCGATATTTATCAAACTGTCACCATTAATATGGCATGGTTTTCTTTTTAATACCCCATAGAATCTTAAATTAGTCGTATCACCTGTTAGATGATTATCAGAAGTTATTGCTTGACTAACTGGCATTATTAATATCCACAGGCCTAAACAAAGCATCAACGTCCTCATTAAAACGCCCCCTTCACTTAATTAAATGCCACAGTCAAGGTTGCAGAGGTAAAAAACCTCACACCATTTAACTTAGAAACATCGGCATCACCAATAACTACCGCAGCCCTTAATTTAGGTGCTATGGATGGATCGTCACCGAGTGAAATTATTTCATCTGGCTTAAGTTGAATATTATCACGAAATAGCTTAATACCGACGCCTGGTACATTTGTTGCTAAAAGAGACCTATCACTACTACTCACAGTGCCCGATATATGTAACTGAATATCGCTATACGCATAGTCACCCGTACAGCTAAGGGTATAGCCAATGTCTTTACGGTTGCTATCTCCTACCAAATCAGCAATATATACGTCACCAAAATTGATATCGAGCTCAGTCTTATTAAAACTACAAGCTCCGGTCGAAATTACAGTCCCCGATATATTAATACCCGTAGAAAAATTTAACTTTCTCGTATCGGCCCTGCCAATAATGGTAACGCTGGATAACAGTATAAATAAAAACATCCTGTACATCATAGCACGTCCCCTCCAATAAATACCTCCCCCTGCCTTATAATTCGTCAATCGTAATCCAACTTAAAGTTAAGCGTCGCACGGTAAGGTCCGGCGATCAACTTATGGTTATTACGTACAACTTGCACATTATAAATAAGCTTATCATTGATAGAATTGATGACGTAGGGCCTATTATTATCATTCAAATAGACAGGACGATATTGCGAGTCACTCAATCGTAAAGAGATGCCCTGTGCCATGCCTTCGACCTCGATAACGTTTTTTTGCTCTTGTTCTTGTACTGTAGCAAATGAGATCTTAACAATAGGCTGCATGCTGTTCGTCGTCAGATTACCGTTACGCGCGTCACGCATATCTCCAGAATAATAAATGCAATCACGCAAGGCGATAAAGAATCGGCGAGGCTGAATATTCGCATTCTCATCAGCCAGTTCGGCAAAGTTCACTTCACCCAGCTCGATTTGTTGATACACCGAGCCATTATCGATCCAGCATGCCCCTTCGACTAACTCACCAATTACATTTAAAGTCCCATGCTCACCATCAATGGCCAGCGAGTCAAGGGCTCTGGCATTAACACTCACCGTGATCATCAGAGACGCGAGTACAATATACAGTCTCTTTATATAGGAGCTAATCATATGCCTCCACCGATAAAAGCCACCAATATCGCGCCGTTTCAATCACACATTAACCGTTAATATTCGATGTGACTTTACACTGGCTTCCGCTACAGCCAAACACCAGTTTCGGTCGGCCACCAAAGTCATTGATATACGTCAGAACTGGCGTACTCCCCAACGCCTTCTCATCTCCCTTATAATCGGCACTCGACTTCGGTGCAATCATGATGGGCTCAAACCCGCCAAGCGCTTTTCCCTTCTCCGAATTAGAAGCATAGGCAATAGTTACGTTATAAGGTGTCGGGTTATTAACCACGAGTTTATTCCCCTTGCGCTCAATAGTTATCCCCTTTTGAAAAGGATCGCCATAGTCCTTAATGACGATAGCTTTCGGTCGATAAAAAATCTTGATTTTTGTCTGCAAGGCAATCTGCAACGTATTAGGCTTATTGCTTTTAGGTGGAATCTCTCTCAAGTTAAAGAAAAAAAGACTCTCTCTGTCTTGAGGTAACCCTCTGGCCGCCTCGTTGGTCAGCTGCAATTTTACCTGGCTCTTTGCTCCCGGTTCAACGCGCTGCAAAGGAGGCAGAATAGTCAATGGCGAGGTGATCTTTTTCCCCTGGGCATCCTCTGCCCATGCCTGCGCTAAATAGGGCAGCTGTTTATTATGATTCTGAATATTGACGCTCATAGATGAAGCGTCACCATTAAACACGATGCGCGTCCGATCCAGGGCAATTGCCGCATGAGCGTAGCCAGACAGTGCATACAGAACGCTAATCAAGGTCATCGACAGCTGTTTTTTTAAGTTCATTAAAATTCAACCTATATCATTTACATAACAACAGTAATTTAGTGTCAAACGCGGTGGGGATCTCATGCGGCAAGGTGAATTCACATGTATTCCCATCCCCCCAGGCAACTTTCATTGTTTCATCAGGGTTCATCCCGGCCAGCCATATCACGCCATTATCCGCGACCATACCTGTAGAGATATCTTTCAAATTGCTCGCCATCGCGCCGAACGGTGGATAACTCCCATCGGCAAAGCGGATTACCGCCATTGCCTTACTACCGGCTAACACATTAAAGGATTGATAACCAATAGCACCTTCCGTCAGGGCCGACTGTTTGAGCGAAACAATAGCCTCGGCGTTATCAGGTAATTTATTTAAATCGATATAATAACTATTCTTATAATAACTCTGGACATCGGGACTAACGGCCTTGCCGAAACGGTTAGTAAAGATGACCCCGCCATACTCAGCACGTACCGGGATCCCTGCCACCCCTGTATCCAACATAATCCGAGTATCACCCGGGCTATTGATGCGATGCAGAGCAATCCCTTGTGTCGTTGCAGTCACCCCCCCCTCCATGGAAAGCCCCAAACTGCGATAACTCTGGTTGTAATACCCCGCCGACGCCGTGACTGAAGCCATGTCACCATCATGTTGAAAGTAACCGCTCGCCCGCGAGCGATCGCCATTGTCTAATCCAGCTCTAACCTGGTAAGAGTTATTATCGTCAATAGCATTGTAATAACTTAAACCCGTGGATACCTTGCCTCTATCTTCTTGCAGGTTATAGCCTATACTTCCACGATCGCCGATAGGAATCGACATACCGAGATAATATGAAGTCTCATCATTTTGATAATTATTCTTGGTCTTCGTCGCCGATAAACTGACATTCACATTCTTAAAATTACCAATATCAAAATAACGAGAAACAGTCAGACTGTAGGTGCTGTCGGGCTGTCGATCCCAGTAAGTCTGGCGACTGTAGTTAAGAAAAAAGTTTAGATTTAGTTTTTTTAATTGCTGATTAAATGTGACAGTGTAAAGTTCCCTCCCCCTCGAATAGATAGCATCATCGCGTAACAGATCGATAAACTGATCCATACTCAGGAAGTCTTTATCGGAAAAGCGATATCCGGCAAACGTTATCTGGCTATCGTAATCACTAAAAGTCTTCGAATAGTTAATGCGATACGATCTTCCCGACAGGGAGTACTCCCTAACCTGCGCTTTCGACTGAGAGATATCCAGCGATATTGCCCCGAAAGTCAATAAATCGCGGCCAATCCCCACAGCACCAATTCCGTAATCCTTTGCAAAGAGCCCCCCACCATAGATTGACCAACCATTATTCACCCCATAGGTCGCCTCTGTAGAGGCAAACAATGGACCTTCAACACTATGATCCATGTTGCTTGGTCGCCCGGAGGCAAATTTATAGCGTACAGTTCCCGGACGAGTCAGATAAGGCACGTAGGCAGTATCGACCTGGAACGTATTGACCGAACCATCCTCTTCCTGCACCTTGACGTCGAGCTTACCGTTCACCGTATCTCCCAAATCCTGAATACGGAACGGCCCGGCTGCCACTTGCGTTTGATAGATTATCCGACCCTTTTGGCTCACCGTTACCTTGGCGTTACTTTGCGCAATCCCTCTCACCTCCGGCGCATATCCCCGCAGGCCTGGCGGTAACATGCTGTCATCCGAGCGCACACTTAGCCCTGCAAAACGAAATGAATCAAATACATCCGAACGAAAATAATCCTCTCCCAAAACCAACTTCAGTTGCAGATCCTTTAAGGCTCGATAGGCATAAAAACGCGAAAAATCGAACTGAGAATCCGTCACGAACTTACTTTTCTCATACTGTTCCTGCCAGTCGGCACGTAGACGCCAGGGACCAGCATTCAACCCTAATACTCCATTGGCACTAACGTTCGTTGAATTATCGCCCTGATAGATATATTGCCGCTGCGCATTAATGTTGTAATCAAGCATGACACCGGAAAGTCCCTCATCCCAACGTGCGGAAGGCTCCCAGTTTTCATCCACATACTCAACATAAGCCTGAGGAACATTAATGTATAATGCCCCCGCCGACAGATCGCCTTTCGCACTAAATCCCTTGAGGCTAGACAAATCTAAGCATTGATTATCACGAACCCACTTTAGATCGCTAAGAAACTTCTTCTTAAATCCTAAAGAATCAACAATGTCTTTATTGACACAGGGTAAACTCTTATCATCTGACTCAGCATAAAATTCAACCAACTGCTCAGGCAAGGTACTCTCACCGATCTGAATAACCATCGGATATTTGCCTGGCATAATGTAACCACCAGCAGAAAACTTCGACAAATCCACTGAGGAGCGATCAGCAACATCCAAGACATCTGTATTAAATTCAATTTGTTCTTGCGCTGCATTACTACAATTAGAGTATATAATCAGAATGAAAAACATAAACAATTTTTCACCTGAAAAGGAAATGTATTGAAAATAATGAGTCATAATATTAATAATAATTCATGGCGAATCGAATCACTGCACTATAAGTACCACGCTTAATCTTTTGCCCATTTGATTCTAAATACATGGAGTACGCCAGTATGTTCTCGCCCTTAGCTATCATGTGATTATCAAAGGAAGCCCCTGGAGTAGCTTGCTCACCCGCAACTGTTCTTATCGCCAGCCCAACTCCCTTTGCCTCACCTTTTACATCAAATAATCTCGAAGGGTACGTTTGGCTGGTATTATCACCATAGAATGTAATACTATAATATCCCCATTGATGATCTGGTTTACTCACTGAAACTGTGTCGCAGTTGATTAACTTAATAAAAAAATCTTTTTTATTCTTCTTGTTTTGTCCTAATATAGAACCAACCGTCATCGTCGGCATAAGCACAGTCTGATCCTGGCTTTCGGTATCAATAGCACAAGGAGTATCAACAATCGAACCACCGACATTGACATTACCATGTCCAAAATCTGTCGCACCCACCCAAGCTGGCGTCAATAATAAAATAGGTAAATGCAGGCTAAACTTATCAATAATAAAAAGCCGCCCCATACATTTAACCTTTATTTATCAGAATTGATAAAAGGGGATTGCTCCCCTTTTCGTTTACTCAGTACTTAGTTATAAGCCAGAGTGAAGTTTGCTACAGAAGTGAAGTCACCTGGAACGATGGCGCTCGAAGCATCCAACGCGGTCAGATAGGCGGCAAAATTCAGCTCGTTGTCACCGCTCATAATACCAGTGGTTGAGGCCGCTTCACCTAATGTCACGGGAACGCCATCGTCAGCAGTAACGGCAACGCCTGCGCCAGAAGCAGTACCTGCAATGGCAAACAGATCCGTTGCAGAACCGGCCGGAGTACCATCAAACGTTGTCGTTACTGTTTTATCTGTCAGCGATTCGACATTACAATCTTCCAGTTTGATCTGGAAAGGAACCGGTGTTGACTTGCCGCCACCTTCCAACACCTTGTTAGAGATCTGTCCCAGACTAACAGTCTGATCGATAGAGTCAGGAGCAATGGAGCACGGCGCATCAATAATGGTCCCCGTAAAAGTCACGGTACCATGACCAGAGTCAGCACCCGGCAAAGCTAAGGCGCTACCTGAAGCCATTACCAAACCTACTCCCACAGCAATGACAAGTTTATTAATTTTCATATATGAAATATTCCGTTAGTTTTAACTAAAAATAGAAAATGAATTAATCAAGATTAAATTCACGTCTGCATACCAATCACATCAAACAATAACATCAAGAGCATTAAAATGATGTTTTATAATATAAAACATTAATTCATTTAATATCGCCATATTTATTAAATTAAGAATCTATCTCAATTAGAGTTTATTCCACAGCCGCGAATCCCCTGCATTTTCAGGACGCCAGCTGCGCAAAATCTACAACAGCCGCCAGTTTTTACAACTTGTGTATATTTCGCTTCTGAGGAACGTGAACGCGTTATTTCTTAACATGCCCTAACATTAATTTATCAGCTCCACTATTCATTTTGTGTCAACCTGTACCAGCATATCTCGTTGGTTCACCTTTCATCCCAACCGGTGAGTGTTATGCTCAGACAGTCCAGGATAAGCAGTTGTGTTTTTGACAACTGAGCAAACTGTTTTCTGTAGCTGTCATCAAGAAGAACCAGGAGGCGGAAAGTATCAGGATTGACTATCAGCGTGCCGTATAGCACACCTTTGTATTCATATTTAGCAGTTCCCTTCACCGCCATCTTTAAACAAGATCTCGTACGCAAGCACAGACTTTTTTTCGTATGTGATCCGTCCGGAATAGCATTAAATCCCCTGGCAACCCCAATAAATATTCTATCTCTATTGAGTCGCATGCTACCGTGGTATCCCGCATGTATACATGGACAATAAAATGAGCGTTATTAGTGTGGTCGTTTTAACCTATGTCAAACCGTTAAATGAAGTTGATAGCCTACTTCCTGCACACGTCGAGTGGCTGAAAAAGGGTTATGCCGAGGGTTTATTCCTGACTTCAGGTCCAAAAATCCCACGTTCTGGTGGCGTGATATTGGCAAAATGTGATGATACTGAAAAACTTAAAAACTACCTCAACCAGGATCCCTTCCAACAGTCAGGTATCGCAAAAGTTGAGCTGATCCCATTTGAAGCAACAATGACGACGGCAGCTATAAAAGATATTCTGTAATACCGTTAACAAATAACAAAGCCCGGTTTCCCGGGCTCTGGAGACGGAGTACTTATCAGTTGTAAGCGTTGAGCGTCCGCTGACAGAGCGCCGAACGGACGCAATCGTCTTTATTGAAACGAACTATACCAACCATATCATCTTCTTCGAAACGGGCCAGCGCATCGCTTAGCCCTGAGCGAACGTGCGCAGGTAGATCGCACTGGGTCACATCCCCATTCACAATCACCGTCACATTCTCCCCGAGGCGAGTTAAAAACATCTTCATTTGCGCAGCAGTAACGTTCTGAGCCTCGTCAAGAATGACCACTGCATTTTCAAATGTACGTCCACGCATATAGGCGAACGGTGCGATTTCCACCTTACCAATCTCAGGTCGCAGGCAATATTGCATGAAGGAGGCTCCCAGGCGCTTCACCAGTACGTCATACACTGGGCGAAAATAGGGAGCGAACTTCTCAGAAACATCTCCAGGTAAGAAGCCGAGGTCTTCATCAGCTTGCAGAACTGGACGGGTTACAATGATCCGGTCCACGTCTTTGTGGATCAGGGCCTCTGCTGCTTTTGCCGCGCTGATCCAGGTTTTACCACACCCGGCTTCACCGGTGGCGAAGATCAGCTGTTTACTCTCGATAGCATTCAGGTAGTGCGCCTGAGCCTCATTTCGCGCCGTGATTGGCGTGGCATCGCGACTATCACGCGCCATACCGATCGCTTCTACGCCGCCCATCTGCACAAGCGATGTGACCGACTCATCTTCACGTTGTTTATGACTACGCGAATCCCGCCTCAGCACACGTTTTGCTTCACGACGAGCTTTGATCACTGCTTTTTGTCTTCCCATGGATAGCACCTTGAGTTGTAGGTATACATCACACGCGCCGTTGGCGGCACGATTATGCGCACGAACATCTGAGGGTTGGCTTCCTTGTAAGCCATTGCTTGCTTTCGGATAAGACGCCACACACGGCTACGCGCACCGTACAGGGTGTCAGTTACAAGGAGAAGAAGTGAATGAGTGAGAGATTTAGCGGTGACGAGGAGGCTACCGGAAGAGAAACGTCCGCGTAGGGTACAGCTGCTATTGTGAAAAACATGTCCAATGCAGGACTTTTCCATTCGCGATCTCCATAGTGAACAACCATCACCGCCGGGAACTACCGCTAATACTTATAAGTACATCATAATTTTTTGCCAATGCAACAATATTTTTACTTGTCGTTAACTTAATGTCTATCTTATCACCAGAGACAGTCTCTTGCAGACAGATGACAGAAATATTTCAGTCACGCACCAAGCATAAAAAATAATTTGTTCATTCATGAAGATGTCAGAAAAGCCCCGCTTTACTGCGGGGCATCATCATCAGGCTTCGATCAGGGCCTGTCCCAGATAATGGTTTGCGGTTTTGACGCCCGGCAAAGCAAAGAAGTATCCCCCACCAATCGGTTTGACATACTCTTCGAGTGCTTCGCCGTTCAGACGTTTCTGCACCGTCAAAAAACCTTTTTCCAGGTCGTGCTGATAGCAAACAAACAACAGTCCCATATCCAGCTGACCGGAACTGGTCACGCCGAGTGAATAGCTATAGCCACGGCGCATCATCAAACTGGAGTCAGTCTCTTTGGTGCGAGGATTTGCCAGACGGATATGGCTGTCGAGCGCAATCACCTCACCGTCAGGATCGTTGGCATAGTCAGGCACATCGTGCTCGTGCCGCATACCCAGCGGCGCGCCGGTATGTTTATCGCGACCAAAAATCGTTTGCTGCTCTTGTAGCGGCGTACGATCCCAGAACTCAACGCGGAACTGAATGAGCCTGACGGCCTGATAACTCCCACCTTGCGCCCACGCGGGTTCACCCTGCCCATCCGTCACCCACACGACCTCTTGCATCAACTTCGCATTCGTAGCGTCAGGATTCGCGGTGCCGTCCTTAAAGCCAAGTAAGTTGACCGGGGTCTCTTTACCCTTACTGCGCGCGGCGTGGTCGGAAATAAACCCTTCACGTTTCCAACGTACGCTGAGGAGATCAGGCGTATGTTTAATAATATCGCGCAGCGCATGGATGACGGTGTCCTGCGTGTTGGCACAAATCTGCAGCAGCAAATCACCATGACACAGCGCCGCATCCAGCGAATCATTTGGGAAGCGGGTCATTTTTTGCAGCTTTTTCGGCATCTGCGATTTCAGACCATAACGTTCATCAAATAGCGAGGAGCCGACTGATAACGTCATCGTCAGGTTGTCTGGTGCAATATATGCGCCGAGGATACCGGAATCCATAGGGGGGAGACGCGGATTCGGCGTATCCGGCGCCGGCCCGCCGGTAGTCAGAAACGCAAATCGGCTGGTCAGTAACCGGAACAAACGTTCAAGATCGGCTTTATCGCTGGCGAGCACATCGAACGCCACCAGCATCATTGATGCCTGCTGCGGCGTCAGGATCCCAGCCTGATGCTGACCATAAAACGGCTGCGCTTCGCTACGCGCATCAGGGGACAGCGTTCCCGGCGCGCTTTGTGGTTTTTGCGCGTGGGCAACCGGACACCCACCCGCCAGCGCCAGCGCCCCACCCAGAGCGCCCATCCCTTTCAGTAAACGTCGGCGTGACGGTTCGCTCACGCCGTTTTCATAATCTTGCTGCATAGTGCTTAATCCAGGCCCAGAACACCGCGTAATTGCGACAAGTCTTCCGCCAGCGTCGTGATCGGCCCTTTCAGCGCATTGCGATCGGCATCGGTCAGTTTGTCATAGGTTTCAAAACCGTCTTTGGTACGGTACTTACTCAGAATGCTATCGACTTTTTTGAAGTTCGCATCCACCTTCGCCAGCAGTTCAGCATTGGATTTTTGTAACTGAGGACGCAGGAGATCGACAATTTTCTGTGCGCCATCGACGTTGGCCTGGAAATCCCACAGATCGGTATGGCTGTAGCGATCTTCTTCCCCGCTGATTTTGCTGGCAGCGACTTCTTCAATCAAACCGGCTGCCCCGCCAACCACTTTTGACGGTGGGAAGGCCAGTTCGCTAATGCGCGTTTGCAGATCGATAACGTCACTGTTCAACTGATCGGCGTATTTATCCATACCCTTGGTGGTATTGTCGCCAAACAGCGCTTTTTCCAGGCGGTGGAAACCGGTGAAATTAGGATCAGCGGCTTTTTGCTCGTAGTCGTCTTCACGGGCATCGATGCTGCCGTCGAGATCGGAGAACAATTCAGCAATCGGTTCAATACGCTCATAATGCTGACGCGTTGGCGCATACAGCGATTTCGCTTTTTCCACATCGCCGGCTTTAATCGCATCGGTGAAGGCTTTAGTCCCCGTAACCAGCTGCGCGGTTTCTGCTGTCACATAGGCTTTGTATCCGGTAATCGCACCGTCCAGGCTCAGTAGAGCATCGCTCTGCGCAGCATCCGCCGTTGCGCTACCTTTTACGATCAGTTTGCCTTTCGGGTTAGTCAACAGACCACAGGTCATCTCATATTCGCCAGGCTGCAGATTAGCCGTCATTTTCTGGCTAAAGCCTGGCGCAATGTTTTCACGCTCTTCAACCACCATGACGCCTTTAAGAATTTCCCACTCCAGCGCTTTCTGACTATGGTTCTGGATGATGAATTGCGTTTTCCCGGCGTTAACCGTGAGGGTCATCGGCTCACACTGTTTGTCGTTAACCGTGACTTTTACCTGCGGAATATCGGCGGCTTGAGCAGAAAAAGCGGATGCAAACAGCACAGCAATACCCAACTGCAGCGCACTACGGCGAAAATGAAGCGTCATAACCTGGCCCTTTAATAAGTATGTTGTAACTAAAAAATATTCTGCATCGCATTTTTATCAGGGTGCGGTACGCGATGCCGTAGTACCTGAGCGCGGCGGTAGTGCAAACATAACCAAAGCTGGAAGCAGGTAGATAAACCAAACGGCGACTTCACTGACGCTTGGCGCTTCCTGATAACCGAAAATACCTTCCATTAATGTGCCAAACAGCGAATGCGTCGAAAGCACGCTACTCATGTCGAACGCCACATCCTGAAAATGATTCCATAACCCGGCTTCGTGGAACGCGCGGATGGCTCCAGCGGCAAGACCGGCAGCCACCAGCAGAATAAACAGGCTGGTCCATTTGAAGAATGCCCCGAGATTGAGTTTGATCCCGCCGAGGTAAATCAGGTAACCCAGTACCACCGCAGTGCCCAGCCCCAGAATCGCACCTAACGGCGGCCAGATGCCGACATCCTGCTGGAATGCCGCCAGCAGGAAGAACACAGATTCCAGTCCTTCACGGGCAACAGCAAAAAAGACCATCATTACCAGCGCCCAACCGTGATGATTACTGCGTTGCAACGCGTTATCGACAGCCTGTTCAAGCTGGACTTTGACGTTGCGGGAAACGTTGCGCATCCAGAACACCATCCAGGTGAGGATCACTACGGCAATCAGCGCCACGATACCTTCAAACAGCTCCTGTTCTTTTTGCGGAAATTCGCCGGTGGTTTCGTTGATGAAAACGCCTAAGGCCAGGCACAATGCCGCCGCCAGCAGAACACCAATCCACATCACCCCAATCCATCGACCACGCTGAGTCCGTTTCAGGTAGCTGGCAATCAGGCTGACAATCAGCGCGGCCTCTAACCCTTCGCGCAACATAATGAGAAATGGAACAAACATGCGAAGAACCCTTAAACGTTATTCTCGGTCAATTGATGAAAAGAAAAGTAAATTACAGTGATAGTGATTATCATTACAGCAAAGAAAAACTCAAGCAGAATGTTTTGAGAATGATGACTTAATGTAAACAGTTAGGCGGGTAATGGTTATGCAGGTTTGCGGGGGCGCAATAAAAAGCCCGCGCACGGCGGGCTTCAGGGACAGGAGATAAATTATTCTGCCTGTAAACGCGACGGCGGAGCGGAGTGATAATGGGCGTCAGCCTCGGCAAAACGTTGCTGCATAGCAGTTGAAGGTGCTTTACCTACCAGGCTGAAAATCACAATCCCGATGCTGCCAAAAATAAAGCCAGGGATGATTTCATACAGACCCAACCAGGCAAACTGTTTCCAGACGATAACCGTCACCGCGCCGATGATCATCCCTGCTAACGCGCCGTTACGGGTCATGCGCGACCACATTACAGAGAACAGAACCACCGGACCAAATGCCGCGCCAAAACCAGCCCAGGCGTAGCTTACCAGACCCAGCACGCGGTTCTCCGGGTTCGCCGCCAGCGCAATAGATACCAGCGCCACGACCAGCACCATGATGCGACCAATCCAAACCAGCTCTTTCTGGCTGGCATTTTTACGCAGGAACGCTTTGTACAAATCTTCAGTGATTGCACTCGAGCATACCAGCAGCTGGCAGCTCAGCGTCGACATCACCGCAGCGAGGATCGCAGACAGCAGAATACCGGCAATCCACGGGTTGAACAGGATTTGCGCCAGTTCAATAAACACGCGCTCGGCGTTCTGATTAACGGCACCGGCCAACGTCGGATTGTTGTTAAAGTAAGCGATACCAAAGAAGCCAACGGCAACTGCTCCTGCCAGACAGAGGATCATCCAGGCCATACTGATACGGCGAGCATGAACAATACTATGATGAGAATCTGCCGCCATAAAGCGCGCCAGAATATGCGGCTGACCGAAATAGCCCAGACCCCAGCCCATCAGCGAAATGATGGCAACAAAATTCAGCCCTTTGAACATGTCCACGTTCTCAATGCTCTTTTGTTTAATCACTTCCAGTGAATCATCGAACCCACCCACGCCAATAATAACCATCACCGGCGTCAGGAGCAGGGCGAAAATCATCAGGCTGGCCTGGACAGTATCGGTCCAGCTTACCGCCAGGAAACCACCGATAAAGGTGTAAATGATAGTCGCGGCCGCCCCCGCCCACAGCGCGGTTTCGTAGCTCATACCAAAGGTGCTTTCAAACAGACGCGCCCCTGCCACAATACCGGAAGCACAATAGATGGTGAAAAACAGCAGAATAACCAGCGCGGAGATAATACGCAGAATCCGGCTTTTATCTTCAAAGCGTCCGGTAAAGTAATCCGGTAACGTCAGTGCATTGTTATTGTATTCGGTGTGTACGCGTAAACGTCCGGCCACCAGTTTCCAGTTGATCCATGCGCCCAAAATAAGACCGATAGCGATCCAGCTTTCTGAAATCCCCGACAGGAAAATTGCGCCAGGCAGCCCCATCAGCAGCCAGCCGCTCATGTCAGATGCCCCGGCGGATAACGCGGTCACGAATGGACCCAGACTGCGCCCACCAAGAATGTAATCGTCAAAGTTTTTGGTCGAACGCCATGCAATAAACCCTATCAATATCATGCCGAAAATATAGACACAGAATGTCACTAACATCGGTGTGCTAATAGCCATCAAAACTCTCCAAAATTATGTATCAGCAATGCCGTGGCTTGCCGTTTTATTACCCTGCCGGAACGTGGCAAAGATATCTATGTTTACCAGGCGACCGTATCCTGCCGGAAGCGATGGTTATTCACAATCGATTTAACACACCATTTACATCAAATTTAATCCAGAGTAGATAGCATTTTTCTGTAGGTTGCACTCTCTCACATTTTTTTCGGTTGCACCTTTTAAAAGTGTTAACTACCGCAGAGAAAAAGATTCAGTAACTTTTTCAGTCCCTGGCATAACGATCATATTTATTAACATTTCATTCATTTCCAAGCTTGCAAACCAAGTCACATTTAACATGGTTGCACAAAGTTGCAACATGGTGGATATTTCTCGGTAACTATCAGACCCGTATTTAAGTACAACAGGAGTAAATGGCATGGGAACCACCACGATGGGGGTTAAGCTGGATGACGCCACTCGCGAGCGTATTAAAACAGCAGCATCACGAATCGATCGCACACCACACTGGCTGATTAAGCAAGCCATCTTTAATTATCTCGAAAGACTGGAAAATGACGATGCGCTTCCTGAACTGCCAGCTCTGCTGGCGGGCGCTGCGAATGAGGGTGAGGAATCCACCACGCTGCAGAATGAAGCGTATCAGCCTTTCCTGGAGTTCGCCGAACAGATCCTGCCACAGTCTGTTTCACGCGCAGCAATTACCGCCGCGTACCGCCGTGCCGAAACCGACGCAGTGCCAATGCTGATGGAGCAGGCTCGCCTGCCGCAGCCCATCGCCGAGCAGGCGCATAAGCTGGCGTACAGCCTGGCCGATAAACTGCGCAACCAGAAGACCGCCAGCGGGCGCGCCGGGATGGTACAGGGTTTATTGCAGGAGTTCTCTCTTTCTTCGCAGGAAGGTGTCGCGCTAATGTGTCTGGCCGAAGCCTTGTTGCGTATTCCTGATAAGGCAACCCGCGATGCGTTAATCCGCGACAAAATCAGCAACGGTAACTGGCAGTCGCACATTGGACGCAGCCCGTCCCTGTTCGTCAACGCGGCGACCTGGGGGTTGTTGTTTACCGGTCGTTTGGTTTCTACGCATAACGAAGCCAGTCTCTCACGCTCACTGAATCGTATTATCGGCAAGAGCGGTGAACCGCTGGTGCGTAAAGGCGTCGATATGGCAATGCGCTTAATGGGTGAGCAGTTTGTCACCGGGGAGACCATCGCCGAAGCGCTGGCTAATGCGCGTAAACTGGAAGAAAAAGGCTTCCGCTACTCTTATGACATGCTGGGCGAAGCGGCGCTGACCGCCGCTGATGCTCAGGCTTATATGGTTTCATACCAACAGGCGATCCACGCCATTGGTAAAGCCTCGAACGGTCGTGGTATCTATGAAGGACCAGGTATTTCTATCAAACTGTCGGCGCTGCATCCACGTTATAGCCGCGCGCAGTATGACCGCGTCATGGACGAGCTCTATCCTCGACTGAAATCGCTTACTCTGCTGGCACGTCAGTACGATATCGGCATTAACATTGACGCTGAAGAAGCCGACCGACTGGAGATCTCCCTCGATCTGCTGGAAAAACTGTGCTTTGAACCTGAGCTGGCGGGCTGGAACGGGATTGGCTTTGTAATCCAGGCTTACCAGAAGCGCTGCCCGTATGTGATTGATTATCTCATTGATCTGGCTACACGCAGCCGCCGCCGACTGATGATCCGCCTGGTCAAAGGCGCGTACTGGGATAGCGAAATCAAACGCGCTCAGATGGACGGTCTTGAGGGGTATCCGGTCTACACCCGTAAGGTGTACACCGACGTCTCCTATCTGGCCTGTGCGAAAAAACTGCTGGCCGTCCCCAACCTGATCTACCCACAGTTTGCCACCCACAACGCCCATACGCTGGCGGCCATTTATCAGTTAGCGGGTCAAAACTACTACCCAGGGCAGTACGAGTTCCAGTGCCTGCACGGCATGGGTGAGCCGCTATATGAGCAGGTCACCGGCAAAGTCGCTGATGGCAAGTTGAACCGTCCATGCCGCATTTATGCGCCGGTCGGCACGCACGAAACGCTGCTGGCGTACCTGGTGCGTCGTCTGCTGGAAAACGGCGCCAACACCTCATTCGTCAACCGTATTGCAGACACCACCCTGCCGCTGGATGAACTGGTTGCTGATCCTGTCGAAGCCGTTGAAAAACTGGCACAGCAGGAAGGTCAGGCCGGGCTGCCGCATCCGAAGATTGCCCTGCCGCGAGACCTGTACGGTAAAGGCAGGGAAAACTCAGGCGGACTGGATTTAGCTAACGAACATCGTCTGGCCTCGCTGTCTTCTGCCCTGCTCAACAGCGCGCTACAAAAATGGCACGCCAAACCAATGCTCGAACAACCGGTCGCTGACGGTGAAATGACGCCAGTCGTCAACCCGGCTGAACCGAAAGACATTGTCGGTTACGTGCGTGAAGCGACACACAGCGAAGTGGAACTGGCGTTGCAGAACGCGGTAAATAACGCGCCGATCTGGTTCGCCACGCCGCCCCAGGAGCGCGCCGCTATTTTGCATCGCGCCGCCGTGCTGATGGAAGGTCAGATGCAGCAGTTGATTGGCATCCTGGTGCGTGAAGCAGGTAAAACCTTCAGCAACGCCATTGCGGAAGTACGCGAAGCGGTCGACTTCCTGCACTATTATGCCGGCCAGGTCCGCGATGACTTTGATAATGAAACTCATCGTCCATTAGGCCCGGTGGTCTGTATCAGCCCATGGAACTTCCCGCTGGCTATTTTCACCGGACAGATTGCCGCCGCGCTGGCAGCGGGCAATAGCGTGCTGGCGAAACCGGCAGAACAAACCCCGCTGATTGCCGCTCAGGGCATCGCAATCTTGCTTGAAGCGGGAGTCCCTCCGGGCGTGGTGCAACTGTTGCCCGGTCAGGGTGAAACCGTTGGGGCGCAGCTCACTTCCGATGAGCGCGTTCGCGGCGTGATGTTTACCGGCTCCACAGAAGTCGCCACGCTGTTACAACGCAATATCGCAACCCGCCTTGATGCTCAGGGGCGCCCAATCCCACTTATCGCCGAAACGGGTGGGATGAACGCAATGATTGTCGACTCCTCCGCCCTGACGGAACAGGTCGTGGTCGACGTCCTGGCCTCTGCATTTGACAGTGCCGGACAGCGCTGCTCCGCGCTGCGCGTCCTGTGTCTGCAGGATGATGTGGCCGACCACACGCTGAAAATGCTGCGCGGCGCGATGGCGGAATGCCGCATGGGCAACCCGGGCCGCCTGACGACCGATATCGGGCCGGTTATCGATGAAGAAGCGAAAAGCAATATTGAGCGCCACATTCAGACTATGCGCGCCAAAGGACGTCCGGTATTCCAGGCCGTGCGTGAAAACAGCGACGATGCCCGTGAATGGCAAACCGGTACCTTTATCGCGCCAACGCTTATCGAGCTGGAAAGCTTCGACGAATTACAAAAAGAGGTGTTCGGCCCGGTACTGCATGTCGTGCGTTTCACCCGTAACAATCTGGGCAGCCTCATTGAGCAAATTAATGCCTCCGGCTACGGCCTGACGTTGGGTGTGCACACCCGTATCGATGAAACCATTGCCCAGGTCACGGGATCGGCACATGTGGGTAACTTGTACGTTAACCGCAATATGGTCGGTGCCGTCGTCGGCGTGCAGCCATTCGGCGGCGAAGGCTTGTCAGGAACCGGGCCAAAAGCAGGTGGACCGCTGTATCTGTATCGCCTGCTGGCTAACCGTCCGGAAAATGCGTTAGGCATCACGCTTGCGCGTCAGGATGCAGACTACCCGGTTGATGCGCAGCTAAAAACTGCACTCATTCAGCCGCTGGAAGCGCTCAGTGAATGGGCAACCGATCGTCCATCGCTGCGTGCGCTCTGCCAGCAGTTTGGCGAACTGGCGCAAGCCGGTACCCAACGTCTGCTGCCAGGCCCCACCGGCGAGCGCAATACCTGGACGCTGTTGCCGCGCGAACGCGTGCTATGTATTGCCGATGACGAACAAGATGCACTGGTACAGGTTGCCGCCGTGGCTTCCGTAGGTAGCTTAATCCTGTGGCCTGATGATGCATTCCATCGCGACCTGGCAAAATGCCTGCCAACTGAGGTTTCCGGGCGCATTCAGTTTGCCAAAGCAGACAACATCACCTCGCAGCCGTTTGATGCCGTTATTTTCCACGGTGATTCCGATCAGCTTCGCGCATTGTGCGAAGCGGTGGCGGCCCGCGAAGGGGCGATTGTCTCGGTCCAGGGCTTTGCCCGCGGCGAAAGCAATATTCTGCTGGAGAGGCTGTACATTGAGCGCTCCCTGAGCGTCAATACCGCCGCTGCCGGGGGGAACGCCAGCCTGATGACAATCGGTTAAGGTTGTGGTTAATTAAGGCTCCGGTAACGGGGCCTTTTTTGTAAAGTCAGAGGGAAACATGAAACGAATTTTACTGACATGTGCAGCGCTGCTGCTTAGCGGCCAGGTACTGGCGGATGACTGCGCCAGCGCGAACACGCAAATTGAAATGAACACCTGTGCGGCAGAACAGTTTAAGACGGCAGATGCCAAACTGAATGAAACCTATCAGAATGCGCTGAAGCGCGCCGCCCCAACTCAGCGCGATTTACTGAAAAAAGCGCAAAACGCATGGATAACCTTGTGCGATGCGGACTGTGCGTTAATCAGTTCCGGTACCGAAGGCGGCAGTGTCCAGGCGATGATATCCAGCCAGTGCCTGACGGATAAAACCAACGAGCGCGAAGCGTTTCTCGCCTCGCTCTTACAGTGCGAAGAAGGTGATTTAAGCTGTCCGTTACCGCCGGCCGGTTAACGCACGCGGATCCCTTCAATAATCATCCGCTGCACGCTCTCAACGGTTTGGTTAAAAAAGGCTTCATCACGCAGCGTTGCGCCCGTCACCGCCTCCACCTGTGGAGCAAAATCGGCGTAATGCTGGGTTGATGCCCAAATCATAAAAATCAGATGGTGCGGATCGACCGGCGCCAGCTTCCCGCTTTTAATCCACCCGGCGATCAGCGCGGACTTCTCATCAATCAGCGTTTTGAGATCGCCCGTTAATTCAGCCATCAACAACGGTGCGCCTGCCAGCATCTCCATACAAAACAGCCGTGACGCCTGAGGGTAATCCCGGGACACTTCCAGCTTAAGACGAATATATTCTTTGATGGCCACCAGCGGCGCAAAGTCTTCGCGAAACGCCTTCAACGGTGCCAGCCAGATGTCGAGGATTTGCCGTAAAACGGCAATATAAAGCACCTCTTTTGACGAGTAGTAATAAAGCAGATTGGTTTTTGACACCCCCGCCTGCTCAGCGACCTGTTCGAGGCGCGTGCCGTGGATCCCATATTGGGAGAAGATATTTAATGCCGCGGTTAATATGGCCTGGCGTTTTGCACTGACGGCCTGCGAGCGCTTACCTGTTTTTTTCTCTGCGCGTTGAACCATGCGCCCTCTCCTTCTTGTGAGGGCGTCAGCATACCAAATCACGCGGTGAATGGTTAAATTAAAGCGACTCCGGCGGTACCTCTTGTACCACCGTTTTTTTCTTTTTGAACTTTAGTTCACTGACCAGCACGCCAACAATAATGAAGGCCGCGCCGAGCAAAGCCAGGAGCGGTAAGCGTTCCCCCGCCAGACGACCAAAGATCCCTGCCCATACCGGCTCGCCGGTATAAATGACCGTCGCGCGCGTCGGCGAAACGCTGCGCTGCGCCCAGTTCATGGTAACCTGGATAATCGCACTGAAAATCCCCAGCCCCAACGCCACAACCAGCAATCCGGTAGACATCGACGGTACGGACTCTCCGGCAGGGGCCATCGCAATAAACGCCACGATAGAAGCAGTTGCCAGTTGTACCACCGTTACCCGCCGCACATCCACTTTTCCCGCCCACGCGCTAATCAGGATAATTTCCGCCGCAATCGCCACCGCGCCAGCGAGCGTTATCCACTCCCCTTCGCCTAAAGCCAACACATTGCCTCCCGGCCCGGCAAGGAAAATCAACCCGATAAAGGCCAGAACAATACCGATACACGGCATCAGTCCGGGCATACGTCCCAGACACAACCATTGTAAAAGCGGTACCAACGGCACGTACATCGCAGTAATAAACGCCGATTTACTGCTGGGAATAAACTGTAGTCCCCAGGTTTGCAGACTATAGCCCAGCGCAATGGCGATACCGATTGCCACCCCTGCTTTGAATTCCAGCCACGTTAGCTGATGCAATGTGCGTAACGACAAAAGCGCGACCGCCAGCGCAGCGGTGGCAAAACGTACGCCAACAAAGAAAAAAGGTCCGCTCAGGGTAACGGCATATTGCACCGCCAGAAACGTGCCACCCCAGAACATGGTGATCACAATAAGGATCGCTTCCTGAGGTTTAACAGAGAAGGAATAACGAGAAAGTAATGACATGAGACACCCGATTAACTGAATATCGTTAGTCTGCGTTGCGTTTTGTTACAGTTCAACCTTGCAGATAAAAAAAACCGCCGGAAAAACCCGGCGGCGGTGGCTTCGTAACGTCTGACTCTGATCCTCAGCCGTCACGCTATATCTGACAGATAACCTGGCAATTACGATTTGTTGTTGCCGTGGCTATTTTTGCCCCCTTTTTTGCCTGCCTCTGAAGCGCGTTGCGGGTCATTCTTAAAGTTGCCCCCGCTGTGCTGGCCACCTTTTCGACCTGCTTCTGATGCTCTTTCGCGGTCTTCCGCAAAGTTACCGGAACCGCCCCGATGGTTTGCCATTACTGACCTCCGTCATTGTTTAGACATCATATTGCATAGGTACTGAGGAGTGATACCTCACGCAGCGTTATGGGCGATGCCCTGAAAATAACTGCGTGGGATTAAGCATAGTGAAGCATGGCCTGAACAATGGCTGGCTGTAATATTCTGCAACAGGATAAGTGGCGACATACAAATAATCACCACGAGAAATCAATAAGCCTTTCTTATCATTACTGAAATCAGCCCGTTTAAATATGTATCATTTTGCTACAAAACGTGGTTGTGTAAAAATTGTTATAAATCAAAGAAGTGATTGTGAAATTTGCACTCCTGACAGTACGTCATATCTTTAAATGTAGGTAGCGAATCGCTACGGACACGGTTAACTCGAGGAGTAGTGTAAAATGGCAAAAGTTCTGGTGCTTTATTATTCCATGTACGGACACATTGAAACTATGGCCCATGCAGTCGCAGAAGGCGCAAATAAGGTAGATGGTGCGGAAGTGATTATTAAGCGCGTACCAGAGACCATGCAGCCTGAGATTTTCCTCAAGGCTGGCGGCAAAACCCAAAACGCACCAGTCGCAACCCCGCAAGAACTGGCTGATTACGACGCCATTATTTTTGGTACCCCGACACGCTTTGGCAATATGTCCGGCCAGATGCGCACCTTCCTCGACCAGACTGGCGGACTGTGGGCTTCTGGCGGCCTGTACGGCAAACTCGCCAGCGTATTCAGCTCAACGGGCACCGGTGGTGGCCAGGAACAAACCATCACCTCAACCTGGACTACGCTTGCCCACCATGGGATGGTGATTGTGCCCATCGGTTACGCGGCGCAAGAACTGTTTGATGTCTCTCAAGTTCGCGGCGGTACACCTTACGGCGCAACGACCATCGCCGGAGGCGACGGCTCTCGCCAGCCAAGTCAGGAAGAATTATCTATCGCCCGCTATCAGGGTGAATATGTCGCGGGTCTGGCAGTAAAACTCAACGGCTAATCTTCAACAGGAGGATTCGAATGCCAACTCAAGAAGCGAAAGCTCATCACGTCGGTGAATGGGCAAGTCTGCGCAATACATCGCCGGAAATAGCCGAAGCCATTTTTGAAGTCGCGAATTATGACGAGAAACTGGCGGAAAAAATTTGGGAAGAAGGTAGCGACGAAGTACTCATCAAAGCCTTTGAGAAAACAGACAAAGATTCGCTCTTTTGGGGTGAACAGACTATCGAACGCAAAAACGTCTAGCGCTCTGACTCCCCCGCGCTCGCGGGGGAGTTTTTCTTTTACTTCGCCGCCTCATTCAATACGCTGTCGAACTTATCTATCGGACAAAAACCATCCGCATCTATCGGACATCCTTTCAGCTCCAGCGTTACGCGCTGCGCCGGAGACTTCAGCGTCAGGGCCTCAGCATTACGCAACTGCTGCGAGCTCTGATACACGTACTCGATCTTCATCAGGTCACGATTCGCGTTACTGTCATGCCAGCGCTGGAAGACTATCTTCCCGCCAATCGGCGTACGCTCGTTCTGATCGTGAAGCTGGTATGGTTTGAAATCCAGCGCAGTGAGCAGCGATGCGATGTTTGAGTCATGGCCCACCAACACGGTAATTTTCGGCGCTTTCACGCGTTCCGTAACCAACGCATTATCAATATATTTCACCAGCGGTTTGGCGACGTTCTGCGCCACTTCAGGGGAGGTGAACAGGCTGTCCTGATAGCCGTTTTTCAGCTTCGACAATACCTTCCATTGTTGATCGGATTTAATCTCGCCCCAGGCGACCTGGTCCATCGGGAAACCTTCGTAATATTGCAACGTGAAGGCATCAACCAGCGAATTCCCCACCTTCAGCGGCCCCGAAACACCAGGCTCCTGCTGATATTTCGCGCTGAACGTATCTTTGGCATCGGTCAGGGAACACTGCTGCTTTTCTTTACAGGACGGTGAGTCCTTGTAGTCGGTCATTTGCTCAAGCAACTGATAGCTGTCGTTGAGCTGCATTTTGCTACGCTCTTTCTCCATTGCCTGAACGGCCTGCTGGCTGAAGGCGGCAGAATCATCGGTGATCACCGGGTTAAAGGTGGGATCCATGGTACCCATTTTTTCCTGATGATGAACCGGAACGTCACAACCAGGGAAAGCGCCGGTGACAAAGAACTGCGCCGTGGCGACCGTACGCTGCAGACTGTTAGCATAGGTATAGACTGTATCCGGTGCCGGACATTCGCCCGATTTCACCATCCCCTGCTCTGCCAGCCACTCCCGCATATAGTGGCCCATATAGATTTCCAGCACACCGCCTTTAGTAGTCAGTTGTCCGCCGGGGACATCCCATTCTGGCCATTGCTTGGGGGTGGACTGTTCAAGAACGCTGCCGTTATTGGCTAAAGGTGCGCGTAAGTTATGCCGACTCATCATCAATACTTGTTGAAGCTGATAGCCTTCCGGCGCGGTCTGAGCCTGCGCGGCGGTAGACAGTAATACAGCCCCTGCCACGGCTGCGGCGATTAACGATTTATTCATCCCTACGACCTCTTGTTGTTATCAATCACAACAGAGTGTGACAGAAATATGACATTTTTCCGGGAACGCTTTCGCAAAACTAATCATCTACCGCGTTGTTTTAACGCCGAACTCACTTTCAATTTTCCTGAAAAGCGAAGATAACCTGTTCTGGACGTTGAACGCCGTGCCAGCTTCGCCAGGCAACGAAATATGTCTTCCCATTTACGGGGAATGATAAAAAAATGCCGGGTTTCCCCGGCACGAATATCAGAACGTTTTCGCCCACCACAACCGAAGCTTCATGCCCCAGTAGCTGGTCCAACCGCTGGTTGTTGATACTACCCGTCCTTGTGACATCACCACCAATGTCGGTGTGACGCTAATATCCCAACTACGGGAGATGGCTCCGTTCGCATCATTGATCACCGGAAACTCCACGCCTTTATGCAACAGCCAGCGAGATACCTCGGCTTCACTTCCGGAGCGTAACGCAATGGTCATCACGTTTTCCCCTTCTGAACGCAGTCTGGCAACTTCCGGCGTTGTAAAGCGACATACACCGCACCAGCTCGCCCAGAAATAGAGCAACACCGGTTTGTCTTTACTGAGCGTCGCCAGGGTGACGGTTTCCCCCTCCAGCGTTTGCAAATGCGTGCTGTCAAAAGAGGCAGGGACCTGCGGCGCGCGCCAGACATCCATCAGTAGCATCGTCCCTGCCAACAGCGCCAGTAAAATCAGTCCTTCGCGCAGCCAGCGGCGCAGCTTACTGAGCATTGGCCGCCGCCAGCTTTTCTTTTACCACTTCCTCAAGAGTTTCCCACGGCACTGCACCGGGAATAAGTTCATCGCCAATAATCGTTGCGGGAGTTCCCTGCACACCCACCAGCCGCGCCAATTGCAGGTTAGTGCTCAGCGTTTCCGCACTTTGGGCGTCCAACGTCACCGGATTGACACCCGCTCTTTCCTGCGCCTGTTTGATGCTGACGTCGGTATGGTAACCTTTCTTCTGCATCAGTTTTTCATGTAGCGCCGGAAACTGCTGCGGATGCTCACGCCAGGTAGTCAGCACGGTCCGCGCCGCAAGTTCCGAACTTTCCCCTTTAAACGGTAACGGTTTAATCACTACCGCCACGTCAGGGTATTTCTGCACTATTTTTTCCAGCATCGGATCCAGTTGCTTGCAGTATGGGCAGTTGTAATCAGTGAAGTTTATCAGGGTCAGTTTTGTCTGCTTTGCGCCAATCCGCGGGCTGTTGGGATCGTTGAACAGGGCTTCCTGAATTAATGCTTCAATTTGCTTTTCCTGTTCCGGAGTAAACGGTGCCGGCTCTTTCGCTACGCTGACGGCAGAAAACAGGGTTAACAGCAGAACAATCATCATCTTCATGGAGTGACTCCTTGGGCATTGGTCAGCGTTTGCAGTACCGCATCGCGGGTTAACAACGTGGGTAACGCCTGGCCTTCCGGCAGACCGGGGCCATAAATTTGGTTATACGGCACAGCAACCTGGCCGCGTTTTTTGAGAAATTCGGTGATGGCTTCAGAAGGGAGCGTCCAGTCGCCGCGCAACGCCACCACATCCGGTTGTTGTAAAGCGGCTTGTACGTCATCTGTATTCAAGACGTTGTATTTATTTACTTTACAGGTAATGCACCAGTCGGCAGTCACGTCAATGAACACGCGCTTATGTTGCGCCAGTGCATCCTCTATCGCCTGCTCGCTTAGCGGTTGCCAGTTCACGCTTTCTTTCGCGCCACCTTGCCCACCAAACCCTAAATGCGGGAGCAGCAGTGTCGCAAGCCAGATAGCCGAACCCAGCATCATCACACCGAGCAGACGCCGCAAAATATTCATCCAGCGCCCTGGCCGCGGCAAACGCAGCGCCAGACCGGGACGCAGGGCCACGAGCAGCCACGGCAAGCTCATCCCCACCCCAAGTGCGATAAACAGCCCCCACAATGTTGGCAGCGAAGCGGTTAAAGCTACCGCCACCGCTGTTCCCAGAAACGGGGCGCTGCACGGCGTAGCAAGCAGCGTCGCAAATGCGCCTTGCCAGAAATGTCCCGACAGGCCGTTGCCGCCGTGAGTCGCCAGCGTCGTGGTCATCGCCGACGGCAGGCGGAATTCAAACCAACCAAACAGGCTGGCGCTGAACGTCAGCATCACCAATACCATCACGCCAATGAACCACGGATTCTGAAACTGGATCCCCCAGCCGAGCGCCTGATTGGTTAAACGCAACACCGTCATCATTAGCGCCAGGGCCATAAAGGAAACCAGTATTCCGGCTACCGATGCCAGAAACTGACGGCGGATCTGGCGACGGCTTTTTTCCTCAACAAGCAAAATTGAGCCCAGCTTCAT
Organism: Citrobacter meridianamericanus; assembly: GCF_041320245.1. Classification (NCBI taxonomy): domain Bacteria; kingdom Pseudomonadati; phylum Pseudomonadota; class Gammaproteobacteria; order Enterobacterales; family Enterobacteriaceae; genus Citrobacter; species Citrobacter meridianamericanus. Next base: position 3,341,160 of record NZ_CP101036.1, read on the forward strand.
GCCCAGAACCGGTAACACACAGGGCATCAGGTTGAGAATCAAACCGCCCAATAACGCCATTAACACCACCTGCCACAACGGGAGTGAGGCGTTTTCAATAACCGGGGCTTCGCCAATCGTAAGACGACTTTCCTGGGCAACACCGTTATCCGCCAGAACCAGCGTGACTGACTTACCGCGTAAATCCGGCGCGCCTTCCCCCCAACCGTCATGAACAGGTACCGTAGCGCGTAGGGTCTCACCTTCGACGTGAATTTGCGGCATACCAAAATCCGCATCATCAACGGTATCCAGAAAAAGTTCAGGCTGGGTCCAGCCGCCCTGGCGATGAGCTTCGACGACTAACTCTCCCGCCCGTGCGCCGGCGCTCAGAGCATCGGTCAGGCCGCTGGCCAGCGGAACCTGCCCCATCGCCTGAGCATAGTCATGCGCAAAAGCCGGGTCCTGAGCTGTGGGCGTCACGGAAAAGGGAAAATCCGTCAGCAGGCATACGTTGCTACAGGTGGATAGCGTCAAAATACCGTTGAGCGTGGCAGGTGATCTGCCGCGCACAACCATTGGGAACGTCACCTGATCGTGATACCCCTGGGTAGTAATGTTGGCAACTTCAAAGCGTGCAGGGGTTGGCCAGAACCAGTCGACCACGGGCATTTCCCCTTGCCAGGCGACAGAAGGTGCGACCCCGCCCTCACCCGGCGAACGCCAGTAAGTTTTCCAGCCATCTTCCAGTTTAACATCCAGCAACAGACGGGTTTCGCCACCAGCGGACGTATCAGCGCGTAACCGTACGCTGGCGTGATCGTTATCGGGTGAACGCAGCCAGCCTGGTTCAGCCGCCCAGGATACGGGCAGCCATAGCAATAACAGACAGAACAGCGCCTGCCTGAAAACAGTCATCATAAATTTTCTCCGTGAATAATTATCTAACAGTCAGCAACAGCTGTTCTGTCATTCACGGAAGACACAAAATCGCAGATGTACCCTGAGAGTGGGGGGCGAGATGGCTCGCGGTGGGAAAAAAGGCAAACGAAATGCCCGCACTGGCGCCAGCAGCGACAAAAGCAGACACAGCACCAGAATAGCGCCTTCAAACAGTACAGGAGGTGCGGCAAGTAACGACTTCGCGCTCAGTTCACACGGGGTAACGGGTGAGGCCTCATCGGTCTGAGCGGGTGCGCTTACGACAATGCTGGCGGCAACAGTGTTCATCTGCAACGCATGCAGACCTGCCATGCGTTGTGCGGTGCAAACCATCACCACAACACATGCCAGACAGAGGAACCACCATCCCATCCGTTGACGTTTCGCCATTATACCCTCACTGATTGATGCGAGTTATCTTAACCACTCGCCAGGTTTTGGCAACCTTTGTGCTGTAAAGTTATGTCCTGCTGTCGGCTGGATATACCGCAATTTCAATCAGATTAAGATCGGGATCTCTGATGTAAACCGAGCGAATCGCTCCTGTCGCGCCAGTGCGCGCCACCGGTCCCTCAACGATATCGATCCCATGCGTTTGAAACGTTGCCATCACTTCATCCAGCGTACGCGTGGTGATAAAACACAGATCCAGCGCCCCCGGTGTAGGTAGATAAGCTTTGGGTTCAAACTCTTTTCCCCGAATGTGGAGGTTAATCTTTTGATTACCAAAGACGAAGGCTTTGCGCCCTTGCGCGAAAGTTTCCAGCCTCATTCCTAATAGTTCGACATAAAAACGTACGCAAGCCTCTTCATTATTGGTGGTCAGTACCAGGTGATCCAGGCGGTCAATCATAACGATATCCATTTGGTTGCTCGTCTCTGACACTTACCCTATTCATTCCTGTGCGACAAGAAAATCTTTCAGATACTTTGGCATAATGTATGCGCAACGCCTTACCACTCACGTTTTACAAGCGAAATGATAATGACTCTATTTTCGCCTTTATTCATTACACTATAACATTGCTAAAAATAACCACATAAATATCACGGAAGTTATTATTCACTATTTGCGAAGAATACCCGTGAGTATTTCTATGACTGCACATAAATAATGACCACAACTTACGAATGCGTAAATGAAAGTAAGGGTCAGCGCATTTTCAGGTCATTATCGTATTATAGCCAGACGCAATGAATGGTGTATTCATTTGCCGAAATTTGTTTGTTAAATGTTATTTAGAGTATATGGAAATGAAAAAATATTTATTACCCCTGATTGCGTTACTTTTTACAATGAGCGCCCAGGCAGCATCATTTACCGACGGCAAAGAGTTCATCTCACTGGAAAAACCTGTCGCTTCCGCACCAGCTGCATTGAAGTTTTTCTCATTCTATTGCCCTTCCTGTTATCAGTACGATGAAGTTTTTGAAATCACCGATAACGTGAAAAAAGTCTTGCCTGCTGATGTAAAACTCACCGAATACCATGTCGACTTTTTAGGCCCGTTGGGGCAAGACATGACGCATGCCTGGTCCGTCGCCATGCTGTTGAATGTACAAGATAAAGTTAAACCGTTGCTTTTTGATGCCGTGCAGAAAAAACAAACCATTAAAACAGCGGACGATATTCGTAACGTATTTATCAGCGCGGGCGTCAGCGCCAGTGATTATGATGCCGCATGGAACAGTTTTGCCGTGAAATCACTAACCGCAAAACAGCAAGAAATGGCTAAAGCTGTAGATTTAACCGGTGTGCCCGCCATTTTTATCAACGGTAAATATATGATCAATCCGAAAGGACTGAAATCGGATGACCTGAACTCTTTTGTGAAGAGCTACGCAGATACGGTTCGCTATCTGATCACCAAATCCTGACCTTTCGCTAATCTCACTTTTCGCACCACACAACTGGCAAAAAGCGCTGTTGGTGGTGCGCAATCACATCATTTATACCAATATCCTTTCTTCCCGGTTGGCATTCGCCGTTATCAGGATTACCCTCAACTTAGCGGTGTTACCTGTTGTCGGGGTACACCTTCTTCAAGTGTTGATTTACACGAGAGAACGCTATGGAATTAAAGGATTATTACGCCATTATGGGCGTGAAACCGACAGACGATCTCAAGACAATCAAGACCGCCTATCGTCGACTCGCCCGTAAATATCATCCTGATGTCAGCAAAGAGACTGACGCTGAGGCCCGGTTTAAAGAGGTTGCTGAAGCCTGGGAAGTCCTGAGTGATGAACAGCGACGTGCCGAGTACGACCAGCTGTGGCAGCATCGCAACGACCCACAGTTCAACCGTCAATTCCAGCAAGGTGAGGGGCAAAGCTACAGCGCCGAAGATTTCGACGATATCTTCTCCTCCATTTTTGGTCAGCATGCACACCAGCCGCGCCAGCGTCATGCCAGCCGCGGACACGATATTGAAATTGAAGTTGCGGTGTTCCTGGAAGAAACGCTTACTGAGCATAGCCGCACGATCAGTTACAACCTGCCGGTCTACAACGCATTCGGCATGGTAGAACGTGAAATTCCCAAAACGCTGAATGTGAAAATTCCGGCTGGCGTCGGCAACGGTCAGCGTATCCGTCTTAAAGGCCAGGGCACCCCAGGTGAAAACGGTGGGCCGAACGGTGACTTGTGGCTGGTAATTCATATTGCACCGCATCCGCTGTTCGACATCGTTAATCAGGATCTTGAAGTGGTGGTTCCTCTGGCACCATGGGAAGCCGCATTGGGCGCGAAAGTAACGGTTCCTACGCTAAAAGAGAGCATCCTGCTGACCATTCCAGCGGGTAGCCAGGCCGGGCAGCGGTTACGCATTAAGGGCAAGGGCCTGGTAAGTAAAAAACACACTGGCGATTTGTATGCAGTGATCAAAATCGTCATGCCGCCAAAACCAGACGACACCAGCGCCGCCCTGTGGCAGCAACTGGCGGATGCACAAAAGTCCTTTGATCCGCGCAAAGAGTGGGGGAAAGCATAATGGCTAACGTCACCGTCACCTTTACTATTACCGAATTTTGTCTGTACACCGGGGTATCAGAAGAGGAGCTGCATGAGATTGTCGGCTTAGGAGTGATAGAACCCCATGAAGACGAAACGTTCGACGATCATGCGCTAACCATAATGCGTCGCGCGGTGCGCCTGCGTCAGGAACTGGAGCTTGACTGGCCAGGAATAGCCGTTGCGTTGACGTTGCTGGAAGAGAACGTTCAACTGCGGCAGGAAAATCGCCTCCTGCGCCAGCGGTTGTCTCGTTTTATCAGTCATCCTTAAATTCTCAGGGCCGGCATGGGGCTGGCCCTTTTATTGTCCGAAACCTGCTCTTAATGACATTAAGCAGTAGATAGCATACAGTCAGTGATAAGAATTTTCGCAAACACTAAGACGTTGAGTCATGCAGCTTAAGCCCCTCACAAAAGGTCGTTTTCACAATATCTGGCAGCAGGATGATGCCTTAATTGAGAAGATATTCCAGGAGCTACTCTCTGAAACGCAGATTATCCACGAAGATGAGTATCTCTATCACCAGGGACAGGTAGTCGATCGACTTATCATGGTGCAATCAGGGAGAATTTCCCTGCGTTACAGTGCGGAAAATGGTCGCCGTTTTCAGCTTGGCGCAATGGAATGCGATGAGCAACTGTTTGGTGAAATGGAGTTTTTTACCGGGTATCGCTGCCAGCTCGATATCGTGGCCGAAGAGCCGCTGACCGTGGCGGTGTGTAGCTGCGAACGTCTGGAAGAAGCGCTGAACCAACATCCCAGACTGGCGATATTTTTTGCCAGTGCGATGGCGATTGATTATCAGGATATGCTGGAAATCTTCCTGCACCGGATGCTCTACCCTATCGTTCATAACGTGGCGTATGACCTGTATCGCCAGCATCAGAACAAACAACCGATGGATGGTTTCCATAAAAAATATCAGGAAGCAGAACGATTCGGTACCACCGATCGGGTCTATCGGCGGGCGGTTAAAGCCCTGACGGATGCCGGGTTGGTAACGCGCACGAAACAAGGACTGGAAATTAAGGATCTGGATGGGCTACGAAAATTCCTCGGCAATGACATCATTGACTGACACACCATCCCCGCAAAGAGGGTAAGTGTGTCAGTTCAGCACAATCAGAATTTATAGCTGAGGTTGAAATAGTGACCGAGTCCGGTGGTGCGCCCTGCTCCACCGTGATTTTCCATCAATGCCATGTTACGGAAATACTTAAGGCCATAACCTACCGCATAATGCTCTGAATGCCAGTAGATGCCGTTATACCATTCAATCGCGTTATTGCTGTATAACGGTTGATTAGCAATCTTGTTAGCGGCGAACTGATAGTCAAAGTAACCCTGATAATTCAGGTAGCTGCCGTTGGCAAAGGTATAGAACGGCGTCGACCAGTTGGTCGAGAACATATAGCCATCCCACTTGCCTTCATTATCCGCACCGTAGTTTTCTCGCACATAATGCGCATAGATGTTCATTCCCACAAGGCCAAACCACGGAACCTTAACATCCGTGCCCAGACCGACATAATGCTCAAATAACTCCCGGTCGCCAATGTTATTTACCGTTGCGATATAGAATTCGTTAAACGGCCCAACGGATAAATCCTTATTAAAAAGAGCATCCAGGGAAAACCGTGGGGATATCTTGGCGAAGAAGTTATCGCCGCCGTGGCGGTCATCCTGCTTGCGGTCCAAAATATCGAAGAAATCGACATAACCATACAGATCGATAATTCCGGAACGTGCCCCAAACTCCAGTTCCAGATAAGTGTCATTACGAATACCATATGGCACTTTCGCATCCACACTTTGCATTAAGTTCATCTGCATCCAGTTAAAATCATTTTTTCGGATGTTGCCATCGGTATAATCAGCAGCAAGCGCTTGCGTACAGCTCATAGCAACGACTGCGCCCAGAACAGCTTTTTTAATCATTAATTTATTCTTCAGCATTTTCAATTCCTTTGAGCAAGGTTGAGTGTCGCCCCACCAAATAAATGGTGTGGCGACTGACTATCTAATTAGAGAGGTAAGAGTTATTACTGCACTTTGTTACGTTTAAGTCTTAATGTACCTATCAACATGATAAAGATAATTAAATATAATACTGGTATTGCGTACATGATTTTCTGCAATCCCATTGTTTTTTCCATTAACGCACTGATCGCTGGACTAAACATGGCCCCGGCGCTACCGCTAATTAAAATATAAGAAACGTTCTGACTACTTGCGCGCTTCACAAATGAAACTCCATAGGCGATAAAGGAGTTATACAGCGCCGCACAAACAAATCCGTAACTATATGCCAGATAATCAAGTCCGGAGATATTTTCTTTCGATACAATAATTGTAGTAATTACGCAAGCGAGCAATATAATACTCAACAGGAAATAATGTATCCTTACACGAGAAACAATGACAGTTGATACTAGCGCCCCAACCAACGCCGCTCCCCAGTATTGCGTAATAATATTGCCAGCTTCTTCAAAAGGAATGCCAAATTTGTTCTTCACAAATAATGGTGCCCAGGTCAGGAAGGTATACAACGCCAACATACCTAAGAACAGACCAATTCCTCCGCTGATAATCCCTGGGTTCCACTCAGATTTCACCGCGTCTGTCCGATCCTCCGCAGGTGCGGTTTCACAGGCAGTAAAACGAGTGAGCGCCACAACACCTAACGTAAGTAAGGCCACCATGCCAACGCTCAGATAGCTGTAACTCCATGACATATTGTGCGTCAGGGCGAAGGTGGTGATCAGCGGGAAAACCACGCCTGCGACGTTAAAGGTGGCGTCTTGCACCACCAGCATCGTACTTTGAATGCGATCCTGCCACACCGAAACGACAATCGTTCCCGCCACGCACAGACCAATCCCACCGCAGAATCCCACCAGAGTCATGGCGACCATCACCGGCCATAAGCCAGGGCTTAAGTGCATTGCCAGAGCGCAAAGGAACACTATCGAATAGATAATAAACGTCATTCGCTTGACGCCAATTTTTTCTATCAGGAAAAAGGCAGCAATGGTCCCAGCTAACGCCCCACCGTTAAGCAGCGAAAATATCGAAGCAACGGTATTCACATCAGCACTGTAACGTACCGCAATCGGTTCAATCAGCATTCCAAACTGACTGGCAAACCCCGCCATAATAAAATTTGCCAGAAAACTAATCAGTGTAAGCGCTATTTTATTCTTCATATAATGACATCCCTGATTGGTTCAATTAAAAGCCTATGCTAAGCCGTAACGGCTGTATTTAGCGCCAGCTCAATCATATTTTTAAAGGTTAATTGTCGTTCCTCTGCCGTGGTTTCTTCGCCTGTCAGGCAATGATCGGACACCGTTAAAATAGCCAGTGCTTCAATATTAAATTGGTGTGCTAAGGCATATAAGCCGGCCACTTCCATATCCACACCCAGTACACCAAACTTTTCCAGTGCCGGAATGAGGTTTTCGTCAGGATCGTAATAGAGATCGCCACTAAAAATATTGCCGACTTTAATGTCAATCCCGGCCTTCTGCGCCAGCATCCACGCTTGTTGTAGTAATGGGAAGTGAGCGGATGTCGCCATCGTGTAGCCCGCGCTACGTTTTAAATTTGTTACAGAGTCCGTTCCGGCAGCAAGAGCCAGGATAATGTCGCGCATTTTTACATGCTGTTGTGTTGCCCCCAGGCTACCAACGCGAATAATTCTCTTCACATCAAAATCATGTACCAACTCATGGGCGTATAGCGTCATAGACGGAATACCCATGCCGTGTCCCATCACCGAAACAGGTTGCCCAAAATAAAGACCGGTATAGCCCAGCATATTGCGCACGTTGGTAACTTCGCGGTAATCCATAAGATAATTTTCGGCAATAAATTTAGCGCGCAGCGGATCGCCCGGCATAATCACGGTTGGCGCAAAATCACCCGCTTTAGCATTAATATGTGCAGTCATAACAATTCCTGAATTATGAGTATTGGAGATATGCAGGGATTGTAACCAGACGTTTGAAGAGGATTGAGGACAAAAGTCCTGCTCAGAGGATCGGCCTCTCATTTCTGAGAGTTAGATGCGGGGGGTTGCACAGGGAGCTTGTTTTCCCCTCCTGCGCATAAGCAGAGCATTTTATCCGATATGCCACTCACCTCATTTTTACGAAAAGTAAATGCGAAAAGTGATCTTCCTGGCCGGATAGATGAAAGCTACAACGCAAAACAAAATTCTGTACGTACAAAACGGGGAGTCCATAGATGTAGAAAGTGGGCTCAGAAATTTTCTTCTTTCTGCAGACTTCCCCGATGCAAGACTGATTCTAACTCGTAATCATCAATGCCGCTCAATGCGGTGATTGCTGGAAATTTAGCTACCTTACCGTCACTGCCAATCTTTTTCTCAGAAGAACACATAATCAGAAAAAAGTGTCGTGGTATTGGGTACAACTTTTTCTCATCTTTGTGATTATCAACTTGCTATTTATTGCCGAATGATGATGCTAAATTTTTTTCATACAGTTCCTTCCAGACTTTTATATACGACTCAGTCATTTTCCCAAGAGTAAACTCAGAGCGGTTGACGCTATTTCGAAAAGTATTCTCAGCTTGATCGCTACGCAGTTTTTTCACATTTGATAAATAGCCTATAATCTTATTCTGTATCGCGGAAACCGTTGGTTCACAGCTATATTCAGATTTCATATAGCTATCCATACCTAACCCTGGTGTAGCGATAAGCGCGCAGTTTGATAGTAATGCTTCCAGCCCCACTATTCCGTAGCTTTCTTGTATACTTGGGAAAACGACAATATCAGTTTCAGCCAGCGCTTGTTTTTTATCTTCTCCCTGAACGAATGTCAGTCCTTTAAACCCCTCATTTACCAGATAATCAGGGATTTTTTCAGGGCCATAGACTCTTGCTTCCACGCGATTTCGATATGACGAAGGTAATGTGTTGATAGCATCGCGAAAAACATAAAAGTTTTTAACAATATCAGTAAAACGTCCAAAAAAGCTAATGACAATCTTCCCTTCAGGATGATGTATTTTCTTTGTCGGGTAGTGAGTGAAGTCAACGCCGATAGGAAAGATATTGGGTGTAATACTATCAGCGGATACAAAATCAATAACTGAACGATGAGCCCAATTACTATGCAATATGAGAGCACCACTTTGCCTGACGGCGATTCGTTGTTCCCAATAATTCTGCATACCTTTTTGCGTCCGGGTTAGATAATGCTGCATGCCTATATAGCTTGAATGCAGAGTGAACTGAACACGTTCCAATTCGAAATAGAACGGAAGCAATGGAGTATTCTCGTGTACAGAGATAACATCTGGATTGAATTCCTTCAAAATTGGAGCGATTTTCTGTGATGTACTCCATGCTACGTTTAATACAAGAGACTCAAACGATGAATCAAAAGGTAAAGCAGGCTCAACTATTACCTCATAGTCAGCCAATTGGGATGGTCGTGTTTTTTGGTTATTCAGATATAAAACTTTAAAAGGATAGTTGCGACGTTTTAACTCCGCCCAAAACTCTTGATTAAAGAAGCTAAGGCCACTGAAAAATATATCAGGAGCTTCAGTTGTAACAATTAAAACCCGAGGTTGCATAGTTGTTCCTGTTGTACAATCTGAGATGCATGTAGCAATATCAATAGGTTAATCATGAAATCAGTCAACTATAACAAGCTTGACTGATTTCCTTTGTGGTCAGAAACGGTATTTAAGGCTCAACATAGCCTGGGTGTCGCTGTAACCATTATCTCCCAGCTGTTGTGCCACATTGCCCCACAAATCCACGTTTTTGGACAGTTGTCCTTCGACCCCCACCTTCAATTCAGCAATGTTTTTAGTTCCATCAATATTGTTATAGTCGTTATTGACAGTTACACCAAAAGCTCGGGTGTTATGGATCCAGTTCGTTTCAACAAACGGCTGGAATTGGCGATCTTTCCCGTTATCAATCGTGTTGTGACCATTGATATAAGCCCGGACACCAACTCTGCTCTGAATATTACCATCGCCTTCAAATGAGATTCGCGAACCGTTGCGCTCTGTGTGCTCGTCAGCTCTGACATTCATCCACACAAGCTGAATTTTGGGCTGAAGAAAGTATTTATCACCATTACTGTATCTTTCTCCTAGCTTGTAAGTATAGCCCGCTTCAAGTGAGGCAGTGATCCCACGGGATTTGTATTTTTCCGTTGCGAGTTGCTCACCTTTAACCTCGTTATCAAACCAGTTATAAAGTGCCCATGTATCAATATAGCTACCTGTTTTATCCTTATTATTGGCATACCACGTACCGTAAAGACCCACACTGTACCCTTCAACGGAGCCGCTGGATGTATATTCAGAGTATTCAGATACTGTATTGCTATTTTGTCTCGCATATCCCGACATCAGGCCGAGATGCCAGCGATCCAGGCCATCGCTACTCCATTGAGCGATATCTCCCCCAATCTGAGTGACATAGCGATTCCCCTGATTTTTCAACTGCTGGCTGTTGTCACTGGCTCGGTTGTGTCCACCAGTTTGGCGTAACCACAAACTGGTTACTTTGTCCTCTCCTGTCAGGATATCTGTATATTGAGTCTCCCCTGAGCGGTCGTGTAGACGTAGCAAAAAGAGAGTATTTGTTGCCATATGATTAAACATATAACTGCCAGGTTCGGGCCTGTTAATAGGGGTAAGTGGTACTGGGTCAGTAGTTGGCGGTACTGGGTCAGTAATAGGTGGTACTGGGTCCGTAGTCGGCGGTATTATTGCAGGAAGTTGCGATCGCAAGTACCAATCTCCATTTTGGTCGTTCACACCATTTTTATGCAGATAGTACTCGTATGCACCACCGACAATACGGCCTTGCTGTACAAATTCACCTAATGAGGCCCCCTGGACTTCAATAACCTTGATGCCTTCAACTGTCTGAGCACCTTTCCCGCCAATATTATTAACCGATAGATAGGTTTGACCTGATGTCGAGCCATTAATAATCACTCTGTCTGACGGAGAGTCGTCGCTTCCAAGATGAGTATCAAGTTCAATTACACCTTGATCGCCAATGTAATCACCTCCAATTATGAACCGATCGCCTGCAACACCGTTGGCCAATGTCAATCGACCCTGGTTTTTAAATGTATTCAGATTTTGAAAGAGTGCATCGTTAGGGGTTCCATCACTGTTGGCCGCCAGTATAATTTGTCCACGATTGATTAACTCTGTTGTTCCACCACCAAAGTCACTTGTTGCCACAGGTGCAATGGTATCCCTGATGCCATCACGATCAGAATCTGACCACTCTCTAACATTCCAGACACCAGTCACTTCATTAATGAAGGTATCTTTTCCGCTAGTCAGTTGAATAACACCATTCAGACTTCCTGCATTCGTGATGTTTGTCTCCGCGCCCGTATAATGACGCGATACAAATTCACCATAATCATTATAACCATAATGTTCATAACCATCAGCGCTAATAGCAATGTCTGATAGAGCCCCCAATGTTGCACCTGCATCAATAATAATATTAGAGGTAGCGCCACCGATAATTTTCAGACCAGCCCCTTCAGCTCCCCCCTCAACGACGCTACCAGCCTGAAGTTTAACGTCAAAAATATTTTCTGGGTCGTGAATGACATATCCCCCGCTGCTATAATTATAAACGGGGCCTGTATCTTGTAGTCGTACTGCATCGCCAACCTGAGAACGAATAATACCGGAGGTTGTAACGCGGGATTCGAGAGCCTTAATATAAACAGCCGCAGTATCCTTGCTGGCGCTTTTATTGATAATCTGACTATCTACGTTCTGATGTACAACCCCCAAACCTAAGAGCATACCAGAAGCCCCCGCCATATAAATACCCGAATGTTGTGTCTCTCGAATATTATTCTCGGCAAAGATCATAGAGCCAGAAGGCCCTACAATTGGTTCTTGTGGTGCAGAACCATCAATATCGGTGGCTCTACCAGTATATATATTCCCTGAAACATTAATTTCAATTTGCTCTGCATTTACATATGGCTCTCCATGAGAGTCATATGACGCCAAAGGAAACCCTAAAGCCATAATGCCTGTAACATCTGACGTAATTGTTTTCCCATCTTCCAGATTAATAACTGTTTTGTAAGTAATGTTATCGGCATGGTAAGACTCAAAATGATAAGCAGGGGCAAGGTTATCACTTTTAAGAATATCATTGTTAATATTAATATTCCGCCAGTCATCGACTAATGAACAGGTTACTCCAGGAACAGGAGCCACTGGTGAGATATAGTCACATGCTCCTGCAGCATAGGCCGGACTAACAAAAAGAGTAATCAAACTGGCAAGCAGTTTTTTATTAAATATTACTGAGTTAATGTTGCGCATACGTGAAATGTTCATATGTTCAGTCATCTCCCGGAAGGAATTAAATGTTGTAAAAATGTAACTCTTAAAATTCACCATCTGATGAATAAAAGGTTTCTATATTTCGGATATATGAATTGCCTGCATCCTGTCTCATGGCGCTATTCTTAAAAAAATGCCAGGTTAGTTTTTATATCAATGAGTTATGTCTTCGATTATTGTTTATAATAACGTTATTAAATATCCCTATTTTATTTTTGTTATTATCTTTTATTGTTATTGTCTTATATATAAGAAAACACCCATTTGTTCTGGGCGCTTTCTTATATAACGGTCTAACCTTATAAAAAAATTATATTTTTTGAAGCATCGGATGAGTGTAACTGGAGCGCCTGAAGCTAAATTTACATTACGTGAGAAGGATCACAGAGCACGTTGGCGGTAACAGATGAACCCGTGGTTGGTATTGAGCTTGTCTCATCACAGTAATAATTATTGTCACCTTATAGTTCAGTATGTTGGATAGTGAACATGTAATCACAGAAAGGTTGTTATAAAAATACAAATGATAATTTTCGAGCGAATTGCTGGATAAGCTGACACCGAGTGAATGTTTCTTCCATATTATCTGAACTTAATAAAAACTCAGGAGGAGTTTAGATTGTTAATTTATGACGTGGTTAGACCATTGTAAAAGTTGTTTTCTTATAATGCATTTTCATTAATATAATAGTAGGAGTTATGATGAAATAAATAATCCTTATCCCCTCAGTTAGAAAAAATAACTTTCACTAATTTCATTTAAAATGTAATATTTATTGCGTAACGAAATTTCTATGCATCATTTAGGATTTAACACTTTTGTACTTCGCGGCTTAACAGCAAAATAGTTACACATTAGGCGCAATACGAGTTATGAGAACAATAGTTAGCCAGCCTCCCACTGGTTAACACGGTGCGATATGAATGAGTATTCGTCGCGAGATTCGAATATTGGATTTTATATCCATGATCTCTGTCGTAAACGCATTATCTCTAACTGTCACTTTTTATAGATAATGTAAACAGTGATGACATGAAAAGACCGAAGTAAAGACGATTACACAGGAACACAGATGCGTCGATTGCCGTCGTATATAACTGCTCCTCTGGCGTGGGTAAATGGAACCACACCACAAAGAATTTGCAATAGAGCATCTGCTATTAGTCAATGTTGCAACCTCTTCTAACGTAGTTAGAAGTATTTTGTTATAAATGTGTTAAATAACAATCATTATATTAAGTGGCTGGCCTGAGTGTGGGTAATCTATTAAGAATTATCTGGGTAATCAGTAGTTCTAGCGTTGTTTTTTGGTTATCCGACAACTAGCAGAACCGTTGAGGCGCTGAACCAAAGAGTTTTAATGGGCGTTACGAGATGAATACTGGAACATAGATAGGCGTCTGCTACAGAAAAAAGTCGACAACTGTCACAAAGAATATACTCATTAAAGAGCATGTTCATCATTAAATAGCATAGGTTCTGTCTGAGTTTATCCGGAGTATACAAAAGGCCTCTGATTTAGCATTACATTGATTTTAGGATAAAACCATTTTATAAAAGCCTACTGGTTCCTGGCTCAACATAGACTACATAACAAGAACTTTATACATCTCATCCTGGTGGATGAGATGATTCCTAGTTCAAATGGGTATTTTCTTATATACGCAGACTTAATCAAAATAAGATAATTACATATACAAAGTGAGGATATTAATGACATTACCGATAACTGGTGATAGGACGCATTATTTGTCAAATTTAAACATTAATTTCATCGTGTTTAGTGAAGATAATCTCCTGAAATTTGCGCTGAGTAACCTACTATCAGAAATCAGGAAGCTTCCAACTTATCAGAAGGTAAACTTTATTCTTACAGATGTCATAGACCTGAATGAGGTTTTCAGGAGCTTATTGAAAAATGAAAACAGTTCATTGATCATATTTGATTTTGATGCCGTTTTTTTTTCGGAAAAAATTAGGGTAATTGAGAAAATAGCAAAGCTTCATCGAACTGTAAAAACTGTGGCGATATGCAGTCACTGGGACTATAAGCATAATGCTTATTTTTATAATACCTTCTGCGATATTGTACTAAAAAGAAATGATCCAGTAGAGATCTACTCAAGCATTATAAATCACGAACTTAACATATTGTTAGCAAAAGAATCGAATGAAAGTTATAGAAGGAAAGAAAAGAATGCGCTTCATTACCTTTCACTTTCAAGTCGAGAGAGTGAAATCCTGAAGCTAATAATGAAAGGAAGAAGTAGCTCAGAAATTTCCGACTTACTATTTATCAGCGTAAAGACGGTATCGACGCATCGTTCTAATATTTATGCAAAATTTAACGTCAGGTCAATTAGTGAGTTATATAAGATACTTGTTGGTGAGAACCTGATTGAATAGGAGGCGTTGCAGTTAAAAATATATCGAATACAAATATTGATCATGTAGTTTCATTAAACACCTTAATAAACATACAGTTACCCATTTCAATAACGGATTTTGCTGGCTCTTTAATTAAGACATTGCATTAATGAGAGAGACGTAAAAGTGTAGTTATATATTGGCAAATAACATTGTTATATGCTTGATTCAGAAATAAGGAAAATTAAATATGAAAAGAATGACGCTAGCTCTCATTTGTACTGTTGCTATCTCGGCTTCAGCAGTGGCGGATAACACTATTCGTTTTCAGGGTGAAGTAGCCGATCAAACGTGCGTTGTTAGTATTAACGGCAATGCCTCTTCACCGCTGGTTCTTTTGCCTACGGTGCCTAAATCTGCCTTGGCTGCTTCCGGTCAGACCGCGGGCCAAACGCCTTTCGCTGTTTCTCTGAGTGGTTGTACAGCTACCACCTCTGCAACCGCGATCAAAACGGTATTTGTCGGAAATAACCTGACCAGTAATGGTCGTATGGGAAACTCCGGTAGCGCAACGAATGTTTCATTACAACTGGTTGATCCTGCAAGCCCAACTACACCGTTAGATCTGACAGGTCAAACTGGCTCTCCTGGCTTAAACCTTGCAGCTAACGCAACTTCAGCATCCTATGACTTTGCAGTTGAATACTATGCCGAAGGCGTTGCTACCGCTGGCTCAGTTCTGGGAAGCGTACAGTACGCTGTGTCTTACCAATAAGCACCAATCCCCTTCCAGTTTATGGAAGGGGTATTTATACACGAGAAATTATAATGCCAAGAAAAATCCTCAACGCGCTATTGTGGGCTGCATTAGTTTTAACAGTAACCACGCCAGCAATGGCTAGTGTGGTAATGCTCAACACCAGGGTCATTTATCCAGGGGATGCTCAATCTGAAACCTTACAATTTACTAATAATGATAACATTCCCTATATAATGCAAATCTGGTCAGATAAAAATAATCCAGCATCTACCCCAGATAATGCCGATGGCCCTTTTATGGCGGTGCCCGCTTTATTTCGTATTGAACCCAGAACAGGTCAATCGGTGCGCCTTTTTTTTACTGGAAAGAATCTACCTCAAGATCGCGAATCTGTTTTTTATCTTAACTTTGTGCAAATTCCACCGAAGAATATGGCCAAAGCACAAAACCAAATGGTCGTCGTTCTGAGAAACAGAAATAAAATATTTTACAGACCAAAAACGATCATTGGCAGTGTTGATGACGTGGTGAATCAGATTCATTTTTCCGTTAAAGAAGAACGTGGAAATGTACAGCTTACCGTGATTAATGATTCAGGTTATTATGCCTCTTTCATTAGTGCAGACGTTATTGCTGGTACACAGAAAATTGCTTTTCCTGCCAGTATGGTTGCTCCCAAAACTCAAATGCTTTGGGTCGCTAAAAATAGCCGGCTTTCTTCAAAACCGTTGAAAGTTAAATTTACTTTGGTGAATGACTACGGTGGTCATACGAGTGCTGAAGCTCCACTCAAAAACTAACTTTTCAACTCTGAGTGCAGAGTTTATTCAATTACTGGAGGAATGGATGCTGTACATTCCAGAAGCTAAAACTTTGCATAGCAATGTACCAAGTAGTCAGGTTTATTTCCGTTTTATTTCGGGACGGAGAATTCCTATCAAATGCTTACTCATCGCTCTAATTTTATGTCCATCTTTTGCGTTTTCCGAAACTCAACTGGAGGCTGAAAACCAATATCAGTTTGATGATGCCATGCTGCTTGGTAACGCAAAAGACCAACAGATCATTGCGCGGTTTAACCATGCAAATAGCGTTGCCGCTGGTACGTATCAGGTCGATATTTTTATTAACGGTAATTTCTATTCCCGAGAATCGCTCGTTTTTGCGCCCAATGCTCAGGGAAAGGTATCTCCTTGCCTATCGCAAGAACTGTTAACCAAAGGTGGCGTCGACCCACAGAGTATTACGCCAGTAGATCATACGGCGCAATGTGCAACGCTGGAAAGTCAGGTTAAAGATTCGTCAAACCATTTTGACTTTGCGAGGTTACGACTGGATTTATTTATTCCTCAGGCACTCATGGTGCGTACCCCTCGTGGCAAAGTTTCTGCAGGCGATTTGTCTGCGGGAGAAACAGTCGCGTTTGCGAATTATGATACGAACTACTATCGCACTGATACGTCTGGTCAGACGTCAGAATCTACTTATTTAGGCCTCAACGCCGGGTTAAACCTGGGGTTGTGGCAATTCCGCCACCAGGCAAACTATAACCGTTATTCTAGCGATTCAGGTCCAGGCAGCAACCACTGGACACCACTACGAACTTATGTTCAGAGACCTATCATGGCCTTGCGCAGTCAACTGACACTGGGCGACAGTTATACCTCTGGCAATCTGTTTAGCAGTATTGGATTTCGCGGACTCCAGTTGGAAACGGACGATCGTATGTTGCCGGAATCTCAACGAGGCTATGCACCAACAATTCGCGGTATTGCTTCTACTGCAGCAAAAGTCACTGTGTCTCAATCAGGCAATAAAATTTATCAAACCACCGTGACGCCGGGAGCATTTGTCATTGATGACCTTTACCCCACCAGTTATGAAGGGGATTTAGTTGTTGAAATTCAGGAAGCCGATGGGCGTATTTCGTCATTTACCGTACCATTTTCTGCCGTGCCAAACTCCATGCGGCCTGGACGTTCCCATGTGAATTTCTCTGCCGGGCAGGTACGGGACATTGGCGACAGTGACGCAAATTTCACCGATCTGACGTGGCAAACTGGCTTAAGCAATGCCATAACGGCGAATAGTGGTGTACGAATTTCGCAGGGGTATCAGTCTTTGCTGGGCGGTTTTGTCTTCACTAATCAGTTAGGGGCGCTGGGTTTGAATGCCGTTTATTCGCGAGCGGATATTCTGGGTGAAAACCTTAATGGCTGGCGTCTGGGAGCCACCTATAGTCGTACATTTTCTCCGACGGCAACTACTGTCGCGTTGGCGGGCTATCGATACTCGACCGATGGCTACCGCGATCTCGGCGATGTACTAGGTTTGCGCGATGCGCACGATCGCAACGGCACATGGAATTCCAGCACCTATCAACAGAAAAATCAGTTCGTACTGACAATAAGTCAGGGGCTATCCAACTACGGGCAACTCTACGTTTCTGGTTCAACCAGCGATTATCGTGACCGTCGTAGCCGCGACACGCAGTATCAGATGGGATACTCCAATAGCTGGGGTTCAGTCAGTTATAACCTCTCGTTGAGCAGGCAGCAAACCGGCAGCACTCGTTATGGCGTGCAGTCTTCACAAGGCTATAGCAATAATGCTTCTGGTTATTCTGGTCGTACGCAAAACACCCTGATGTTTTCAATCACGGTCCCGTTTGGTGAAGGTTCTCGTTCGCCTATTCTGACCACTGGCGTAAGCCACCAATCCGGAGACGATAGCAGCACCTTTTATCAAAGTTCACTCACTGGGACGCTGGGAGAAAATCAAGCACTTAGTTACACCGTGAATGGGGCTTATGACAACGCAGGAACCGGTACTTCCGTAGGCGCAAACGTCACCCAACAATTGCCTTGGGTCACAGTTAACGGTAGCGCATCACATAGTCGTGATTACACCCAAGGGGGGGCAAGCTTACGTGGTGCTCTGGTTGCCCATTCTGGTGGCGTTACACTTGGTCCCTACCTTGGCGATACTTTTGGTGTTATCGAAGCTGAAGGTGTAGATGGCGCAGAGGTTCAAAACGGTATGGGGGCAAAAATTAACAACTTTGGATATGCCATTGTCCCTTCGTTGGTGCCTTATCGGTACAACGATATCGGCCTCGACGCCAAAGGTATTAAAAACCAGAGCGCGGAGTTGGCCGAAAACCAGCAACGCGTAGCACCTTATGCCGGAGCAGTCGTCAAGGTGCGCTTCAGAACATTGGTCGGATATCCCTTGTTAATCAAGATCCAGCGAAAAGCTGAAGGAAGTCTCCCGTTAGGGGCGGATGTTTATGACAGTAAAGACACTGTTATTGGTCTCGTCGGCCAGGGAAATCAGGTGTATGCCCGCGCACCAAAGAAAAAAGGAACGCTGCGTGTGAAATGGGGTGAATCGCCATCCGAACAATGTCTCTTAAAGTATGACTTACAGGACACCGATATATCGCAGTCCCTTTACAGACTCGACCTGCCATGCATCAGTATCTGATGGGAAATAAATCATGAATAATAGAATATCTGTGGCGTTTCTGATGCTGTTTGCGTTGCTGCCGGTTGAGCCTACATGGGCCGCCTGCTATCGAATCACTACGACTAATACTAACTCAAGCTCTAATTATTACACCGAGCCAGGAAAAGGCACTGCGGCGAACTGGGATGGAGCTACCGATTCATCGGGTTCTGCAGGGACATTACCCACGGTAATAAATATTAATAACAGTACTTTTCAACCAAATGGGACTTTGATCGCTTCCGGCGTTGTCAACGTCTTGCAATCCGGCGCTCAGTCCTACAACAGCGACCAAATTCTATTTCGTTGTACTGCCAGCGAAGACGGCAAGTTGTATGAATACTATGCCACTAACGGTGACTCAACATATGGTGGACAAGTCGAAGTCGGTGCAAGCAACGGGTTACCGGAAAGCTATCAAACCTATGCCAGCGGAATGGCACTACGTGCAACCAATATGGTGACCGGTGAATATTACAGCCGTTACTGGAAATCCAGACCGCTAACTAATCTCGATCGTGATTCTTTGGGCTGGATTTTGGTAAAAGCCAAAGACTTCAGTGACACCAGGGTTGAGCTCTTTCGACTCGACAGAAGCGCGGGAGCGGTATTTACAGGTATTTACCCACATTCACAGCCAGCCACCTACATTGCATTCCAGGGAGGAGGCTTTTCATCCGGTCTAACCATCGGCAGCGACTCAAACTCACAATATAGTGGTTGGTATAATGCCTGGCCCGGCGCTGTAAATTTGTATAACCGTATATATATCCGTCGTTCAGCGACCTGTTCGGTGACAAACGTGACGCCAACAGTCGTTTTTCCGACAATTTCTGTTTCAGAACTTTCGTCGGGCGTAACACGGCAGAAACCTATAGCTATCCGTTTTAACTGTCAAACGGGAAGTCCAGCCAATACGGGTGTTGGTGCCTTTGTCAGCGGCGTTGCCGCAAATCAGACCGCGATGGGAATTCTGGTCAATCCAGCTAACGCCGCTGCCGCTGTTTCGGAAGGCTTTGGTACGGCAGGTTCCGGCGTCAGTTATCTCCTTTCCGATAATTACAACTCTTCTCCAAATATCGCTACCGGTGTGGGCATCCAGTTTACCCGAGCCAACGGCTCGCCGCTGAATCTCCTCAGCACGCTCAGCGGAGCGGTATTAGGTGGCAATGCGGTCGGATGGTATCCGGTGCTGGATGATGCTTCCGCAGGTTCAGTGGTGAATGGAGTTACAACCTACACAAAAACAATAAACGCCACGTTTAAGGCTTTACCGGGGAAAACCATTACGCCGGGTAAGTTTAATGCAACAGCACAGGTGATCATCCAGGTACAATAATGAAAAAGCTAAGAATATATCTTCTGCACCTCCTGTTACTCGGCAATGTCTGTCAGGCAGGGATGACCATCGAGTCCTCTCGAGTGGTGTTTTCAGCGTCCGATCGAGAACGCTCGTTACTGCTGGCTAACAATAATAGTTATCCGGTGATCGTACAAACGTGGGTGGATAATGGTGACTTGAAAAATACGCCGGAAACGGTAGACAACGTTCCAGTAATTCCTTTACCTGCCGTTTTTCGTCTGGAACCACAAGAGAAAAAAAATCTCCGACTACTGGCCACTCACATACCTCAGGCAACCGATCGCGAATCATTATACTGGCTGAATATGTATGAAATCTCGCCAGTAGAGACGAAACTACCAGCCAGTTTATCAGCGGTAAAAGTTGCGGTTCGTTTGCAGCTTAAACTGTTTTTCCGCCCGGAAAACTTGTCTCCTTCACCAGATAAAGTCGTTGAAGAACAAAAGATAGAGCCACAAAGAATGCCGGGTAGACTGGCAATAAAGATAAGTAATCCAACGCCATATTTTGCAACCTATCGCTCATTAAGTCTCGTAGGAGAAAAGAGCATGCAAACAATTGATCCGGGAATGCTATCACCCTTTAGCGCCAAAATAATCAATGCAGATATTGTTCCCTTAGGTGAGCCAAAGCGAGCTACATTTGAATTGATTGATGATGATGGCAATATCGTTAAAGGCAACCGCAGCTTTTAAGTGCGCTGCTGATAAGAGAACATGATGCACGTAATGCTACGTTTACAACCAATTTATTCTGTCACAAAACGGATAATTCACGGTTATGAAGTCCTGAGTGGTCCTTTACCTGCTCAGGATTGCGAGACATTTTTTTCGTCGCTGAGTGCCGCCTCACATCAAACCCTATTGGTACAGCAGTTAAATATAATCAAACAGCGAAATGATTATTCTCGTTATTATTTAAATTTACCCGTTGCCTTATTAAGCGATATGTTTGCTATAGAACAGCTTCTGCCAGAACTACATAACAACATAATTATTGAACTACAGGATCCGGAAAATATTAGTCGCCTTTCTCCCTCGGCGGCACGTGTGTTAAATCACAACCTAAACCTGATTCGTGCTAACGATATCCCCATCTGGCTGGATGACATTGCGCCAGCGTTATTTGATGACGTTTCTTCACTTCTTTTTAAATTTGATGGGATTAAAATCGATAAACATGCGTTCTGGACTCTCAGCGAAACGCCCGAACACTTACGGCAATTTATATACGATTGCCATACGCTAACTCAAAATGTAACAGTAGAAGGTATTGAAAATATCCAGCAACAGAGAGTCGCAACTCGTTGCGGAGCAAATTTTCTACAAGGATTCTTATGGCCTGAAATTCATATACAACATCCTTATTTATTTACGTATTGTTATCCATAATCTTCACAAATCGCGATAGGCAATACCTCTAATTTGTTGAATCTGATGAACAAGATCGTCTTTTGAGGTTTTCCCCTGCGTTTATTTTCTGCTCAAATTTATTACCATGGTCAGAACCTTAAAGGAGATGACAGATATCGATGGGTTACTGCTCTCGCGCGCTTTAGCTAACTCAGGCGTATGAGGTCCGTAAACCGGGTGTAAAAGAATAGATAACCGAACGGAGGAGCCAACGTTCGCGGCACGACCACGGCTGTTATGACCGGGACAATCGAAGGATAGGTATCTGGCCGGAAAAATATTCAACCGACACATTGTGCGTATTCACCTGTCCCCCTTGCCGACATTACGTAGTTAATGTCATACATCTTTCTTTGATAAAGTTTCAATAAAAGAATTTCTCAAATATCTATGAAAGCTATCATTTTCCATATTTTTATGCCAGTACAAATATTGCTGTAAGAATATACTTTCAGTGCCGACATAAACGCGTGATAATCCCAGCTTATTTATTGAACGGACGGTTAAAAAAGAAAAGTAATCACTTCGATTCAAAAAGTCAGCAATCGTTCTGATTGATTGTATTTTGATGAAGGGTCTAAATGGCTCACGACCAAAAACATCATTATACTTTTCCTCTAGTTTTTCCGGTAAACTTAACAAGGCTATGTATTTAAACTCATTTAATTCATCAATTGACGATAGTTTTATTTTTTTCCCTGCAAGAGGATGATGCTTCCCTACCGCGAATGAGTATTCCAGGTCGCTTACCTTTATACGCGTTAAATTATCTTCCAATACATTCACATTGCCAAAATAAAAATCAAGTTTCGCTGAAAGTAAATCATGAATGGAATTATCATCCCTCAATAAGATAGAGAAAGAGACATCGAGATCGCCACCTGATTCTTGCACACAGGCATCAAGAAACCCAATATCCTCGTAAAAATGAGTATCCGCATTAACCGATAGCACATACTCTCTTTTTAATGGAATAATTGTATTGTTGTAGTATTCGCTGATGTTGTAGAAACTTTCAATTTTCAGCACAATACTTTCAAGACTTGGAAGAAGAACTTCACTTAGGGTTGTTAAAATCATCCCTTTTTTACTTCGTACCAACAAAGGATCGTTAAAGATTTCCCTTAGTCGTGATAATTTCTGACTGACTGCTGGTGGGGTAAGGTGAAGTTGAGCCGCTACCGCCTTTACATTCTTCAACTTTAAAAGGAGATATAACACAATCAGCAAGTCGCTATTATACCTCAGTGTTTTTGGAAAGCCGCTACGATACATATGACCCCACAAGTAAAGTATACTTTTAATTAACTCAACATTTCAACAATCGAACATTGTAATTTATTTTAGCCCTCAAAAGCAGTCTTTATTGAGGAGATGAACTCTCAAACTCAGCCAAAGCGCCCTGAATAGTAGATAATGATATCCGATTCTGATGTACAAACGACACTACAATCTCTCCTTAGAGCAAGAGCAAGAACCAGAGCAAAAAAACAGGAAAGATAGGCCACTACAATGTCAGTTTCTCACCCAAAGCGGTCGCTATATGTCGTTCATCTGTGCTTCTCTCGAACATGACAAGTTGTTTCACGCGGGAACACTCTGGCTATAGAATATCCATCCTCAACGACCGGTAAGGGCAAGACATGGATATCGTAAAAATTAAAGAGCGTTTGAGCTTCCTTCAGGAGGCAGAAAAACTCAAAAGTGTGCTTCGTAGTGCGCATACCTCTACTGGTAGAACGGAGAGCACGGCCGAGCACTCGTGGCGCCTGAGCCTGATGGCCATGATCTTTGAGGATGAATTAGCAGGGGTAGATATGCTCAGAGTTCTCAAGATGTGTCTCGTTCACGATCTGGGAGAAGCAATCCATGGTGATATTCCCGCTGTCGAGCGGGATCTGCACCCGGATAAGGGAGAACAGGAGAAAGACGCGCTGTTGCATCTCACTCGTGCGCTTGGTGAAAAGCAACGGGAGGAAATTCTGTCACTCTGGCAGGAATACGAATGTGCCGCTTCACCGGAAGCCAGAGCCGTCAAGGCACTCGACAAACTCGAAACGATCCTCCAGCACAACCAGGGGATTAATCCGCCAGACTTCAATTATGCATTTAATCTTACTTATGGTCAGGAGTACACCAGCACGCATCCCTTGTTCATGCAGCTGCGCGAAATTCTCAATGAGGATACGCGCCAAAAATTACCGGGCGCGCACAACAGTGATCTTCCTGAAGGCGGCTGCGCGAGATGCCATCATTGGCAGGCCAGTCGTTTTCACTTTATCCAATCCAACCTGGTTCGAAGTATAAAGTCTTTTCTCATGAACAGTCCGAGGGGTATCTACACAAAATTGCAGAATTCAACCGGGCGGTAGTAAAGCGCTCCTTAATCAAGAGTAATGTACGCAACTTTAGTTCCAACAAGTGCATCAAATCTAGCCCAAAAAAGATATCTCACAGCCCCCATTAAAATGAACGCTGGAATGACATTCGCGCGCCGGGATGTGCAGTGGTAGCATGCGTACGTGCAATACTCTTTTGAACACTATTTTTTGTTCTTATATAAATAAAAGACAATAAGTACTGGGAGGCAATAGATTATTGCCGTATCGAAAATGAAACTTCTCACCAATAATAACCAATTCATATATCACCATTGAGGAAACATAAAGCATCCCCCAAAAAAACAAAAGGCATAGAATGAGACATACCATCCAGACTATCTCATTTAACCATTCATCTTTCATTCTCAACTTCCATTCACATGACTTCTTAGACATCGCAGCATATTCACGAAAACAAAAAAACAAAACTAAAATAATCAGGATAATTTTGATTGCTAGGCTCATGGCATCCTTTTCGGGCGTCACTAATTAAATAAATCATTCCATTATGAAGCACTGGCCTTGATTAGGGTTAAAGTGTAATAAGAAAATCATTATTCTCTACTATTTAATAAATAAACCACAAAAAGCAACTATTCAATAACTTAGTTTCGGATATTGATTTATCTTCACGACAGCTATTAACGAAATTTCTTAGTCGTAATAACGTCCTAAAATCGATTTAGTTAATATCTGTATTTTTGTTAAAGGTATAGTTATTGTTATCACTGATTTTAGAAGCGTTAGCCATACGGGGATCATATTGTCAGATTCCGTTAGATAACTTATTGAATAATGGCATCCTATTGGGCATAAAGTCGCAACTACACTTAATACTATTGGTTATAATATGATTTCATTAATTATGATTTTTACACACAGTATATAACGTTGCTTTACACGTGGCAGGTACCAGTACAAGTCACTACAGTCACATGCTTTCATTTCGCTGATACACGGCTCCCTTTCCCAGACAGAGCTGGCAGTACTCTGTTGTATTTTATGTGGTCCAGCACCAGTTCGTTAAAGTTCCTGAGCCCAGCACGCTTCACAGCCAATATCCGATAGGGGCTAACAGCCTGCACCGTCAGATTCATCCTTTCAGCTACCTGCGATGTAGGATAGCCATGCAGAAGCAACGCCAGAACCTGCTGTTCAGTAATGGAAGCGCATTTTCGTTTCCATTCTTTAGCAGGACGAAAACGGTTTGTCTCACGAGCTTTCAGTGCCCGCAACATCTGCTGTTTTAACGCTGCTGGTTGTATTTTTTTACTGACGACCAGGTCCGCACCAGCATGTATACTGGGCGACACGTCTAAAACCGACCGGACCAATGATACAATAAAAAACGTTTTCCGGCAGGCAGGATTGACTCGTAGTGGTGTAGCCGCATCCCCGTCCGTGAACATCACACACATAGTGTCCCGCCCTGGCTGTAAACGCCTGAACTCATCATTCAGTTCATCCACCAGGGCGCTGAACGTGATATTGCTGTACAAACAAAATGTGTTTGGGACTATCTTTGTCATCGGCTTACCCTTGCGTCTGTATCCTTTGTCATGTTCTCCAGCACTATTTCGTGTTGTCATACCATTTCATCACGCGTTCTACTTTGGCAGTCAATCACTGTAGTCGTTGCAACATTGTGGCAGGAGTATATATATTTCACATTACTAGAACATTTTCAGAGTTAACGACTCTACCACTGTCAGGATCATGATTATTTTAAATAGTATTAAATTTGTAATGTAAGTACCAAAATCTCATGATTTTCTGTAATCAGTCAAGGTGTCAGATCTTTTTTAAAAATCCAATAATCAGCAGGTAAAAAAAGACAATGATAAAACGTGTAGCACGCTGATGCTGCCAATGTAAATATTGACTTATTGATTAAATTGCAAAGTTATTTCGGGGAACTTAAATGCCATCAATTAAAAACGACATATAAATATGAAAAACAATTATTCTAACAACCTCCAACCCCGACTCTATATAATCGAAATAGACTTTTCCCTGGTGTCCGCGATGCCCGGATTGAATATAAAAAAAAGTGTCGCAATGATTTTATCTTCAGTGATCATCACCGTGATAAACAACGAGACCAATATTAAAATATTATAAATTTTTCCTCGCCATCAATGGCTCGTATTATCATTAAGTTTTGTGCTGGAATTATATCCTTTAAATTATTTATGAATATATAAGATTCATCACATTTAAACTAGGCAAAATCTCATTTTGTATCACCAAAATATTTAAACGTTTCGTTTTGTGACTCATGTTAAATAACCACCTTCTATAAATAGTTTGATTGCAGAATCAGTCTGGTGATAAATCAAGGCACTTTACCTTTCAGATACTTTACAAACGGGTTATCTGTCAGTTTTCAGGAAGGAAAAGTACATCGTGATTACATTGTTCATATGCCCATTTATCCAGACTGCTCTGAGATAAACTCGCTGCCGTTTTCTGTCTTAAGACATACCAGCAGGCACTTATCCTGCATTCTCAGCGCTTTTATTGCGCTGACAACGTCCTCAGTCTTCAATGATATTTTGGCATGGAACGCCTGACATTTCTGATTAAAATTATTCTCTACAGTCAGTGCATGGAAACGGTTTCCGTTAACCAGACTATCCAACACAAAATCCATACTCCAGCACTGCTCAATGTGTGTCAGGGGTGAGTATCGAAATGCTTTCCCCCACGCCGTCAAATATCTACTTCCAGTTAAGACAGAATGGTCAAAGATCATGGCGTTGACATGGGTAAGAGGCCGTCACAACGGTATCTGGGCTGTGAGGGACCTGCCAGCCTCATATTCACGGACGCAGGTCAAGCGCCAAAGGCAATACTGCAAAGGGTCTGTCTGCGCTGCTCCACTGAACGCGAGGATATACACATCATGAAATCACCGGTTAGTATTTGTATCGTGAAAAAATCACATATTAAACGAGATCATCTTTCTCACAGAACCGACCTCGGGCTAAGTACTGCCTGGCTTTGCCACCTTCGACTGGTAACCATCCTCAGTAATCACCAGCTATTTTCATGCCGCAATTAACCACTGAAACCGCTCTCAATATCTGAACGATTGGCTACAGGGCAACATCTGATGCAACAGCAGGATCATTTTCGATAACAATGAAGACAACACAGATTCAGCTGTACTGTTGTCGTCAAATGAACAAGCTCTCAGGGAAGTCGGAATGCTAAGTCTGATGAATTCTCATGCCCACCAGTGCAATCCGGACGGCAATGGCATACTGGGTATTCATAATGGAAACGGATAAAAAACAAAAAACCCAAGTCGCATAACGACTTGGGTTTCGAATTTGGCGGAAGCGTAGTCCGCCAAACTAATGTCCGAAATTGTCAGGAATAGTTCATTTTAACCATTAATAAACAATATGTTGTCAAATACAGTTGTTCGAGGACGTCTTGCTACATACGGAAAAATCTGACATTTTATGCAGTACCTTATGCATGGCGGTTTGTATGACAGGATTTTACTATGCCGAAAAAAGCAAAAGAACTCACCGGACTCGCAGTTGCTAAGTTAAAAAAAGAAGGCTCTTTTGCCGTCGGTGGCGTTGACGGCCTGTATCTTCGAAACAGAGGCCAGTCGCGTTCATGGGTGCTTTGCGTTGCTATGGGGGTAAGAGTTAACGCGCTAGGAAGAACCGTTCCGAGACGTTTAAACATGGGTCTTGGCCCCTACCCTGAAGTTTCATTAGCAGAAGCTCGTGACAAAGCTCGAGAGCTGCGTAAACAAATCCGTAATGGCATTGACCCTCTTGCAGAAAAGCACGCCCATAAAGCGCATCAGGAACGTCTGGCCCATAAGAACAAATCCTTTGCTAGCTGTGCTGAAGACGTTATCGCAATTAAGACCAAAGAGCTAAAGAACCAGAAACACATTGCCCAATGGCGGTCCACACTGGAAACGTATGCTTATCCTGTTATTGGTCAAAAACCCATAGCTGAGATTACAAAGACTGACCTATTAGCGATACTTGAACCAATCTGGTTAACAAAAAACGAAACTGCCAGCCGTCTTCGTGGTCGCATTGAAGCGATCATTGATTACGCAAAAGCGAAAGAATACTTTGAAGGTGATAACCCTGCAGCATGGAAAGGTATGCTTAAGCCCCTTCTGCCAATGCCAAGCAAGCTTCAGACCCAAAAGCATCATGCTGCATTACCCTACAACGAGATCGGTTCATTCATGACCGAACTACGTAAACGAGCAGGCATTTCAGCGCGAGCACTTGAGTTTTCAATACTGACAGTTTCGCGCTCTGGTGAAGTCCGTGGCGCTGAATGGTCAGAAATAGATCTGAAGAACAAAACTTGGACCATCCCTGCCAGCAGAATGAAAGCCAGCAAAGAGCATAAGGTTCCACTGCCTGAGGCTGCCATTGCCCTGTTAAAGGATTTACCCCGCTTCAAAGACAATAATCTTGTATTCCCTGCCCCAAGAGGTGGAATGCTTTCTGATATGTCATTGCTGGCAGTCTTGAAACGAATGGGACATAGTGGTTTAACACAACATGGCTTCCGTTCAACATTTCGTGACTGGGCTGGTGAAACCACAGACCATCAACGAGAGGTTATTGAACATGCGCTGGCTCATCAATTGGCAGATAAGGCCGAAGCCGCATACCAGCGTGGCACCTTATGGCCTAAGCGTGTGTTGTTAATGGATGATTGGACCGAATATTGCTCAATGAACATAAGAAAAGATGTGTAAATGAAAAATTTTTTTGTATCACCGCTATCTGAAAATCTCTGGTAGTTAAAAAACTGGCGCCGCGATAGCACAAAAGCATCAAATGGTCGATAATTTGACAGAATTTAACATTTAGATTAAATTTTACTCATAAATGTATGTTAGGAGTCTGTTGCTATGTCCACCAAAAATTTAGAAGAACAAATGCTTCTTAAGAGAGCACGCCGAATCAAAGAGGATATGTGCGTAGACGTCCCGTCCGTTGGTTCGAAAGAAGAGCGCAAACGAGCAATGAAAGCTCAACATGCTGAAATGGTTCGTAGATTGAACGAACAGGAAGCCATAGTTCGAGTAGAAGAGATTCATAACTAGAATATAGGACTTTTTTAGATGCCTGCCAATGTTTGTTATCACATTGATTTTTATAGTGGATTATACCGCAGCAATTCATTCAGTGACTATTCTCGACTTCAAACTTCTCCTCCATATTTAATTGACGAAACTGACCTATTATTTGATTTTATTACTGCAGTTCAAGATGGTGATATTTTATGTGGGAAAAACAAACCATCATGGACTAATCGCAATGGCGAGGAAATGTTACACTTATTAGGTTATAAAGCATCAGGATTATGGCATTATCATATTGGTCCTTATACTTCTTCGTCTCCTGCATATCTTAGCAAAAAGATTCGTGAAATTAATTTAGATGGGTTGACATCTGCTGCCGCAGTTCATTACAGGTGGTATAATCGTCAAAACATGAATAAAATTATTATTCTTGCTTTTAGCCCAATCCATCAACCCTTCCCCGGCTTATTAGACAAACCGAATCATCTTAAATCTCGTAGTGGTCTTATATTAAATAATCAGATGATTAATCATAGCGCAAATAAGTTACCTGAAAAGTAAATACCATGATTAAAATAAAAATCTAAAAGTCAATTTTAATATATTAGGTGCAAATGACAGATATAGAGCGCATACTTAAGCATTATTAACATAACAAATACTAAAACATAATTCCTAATTACCTAATAGAAACCCATGAATAATTATACTTTTACTAAACAGAACGATCTTTTTCCTACAATTGATAATAGATATCGTTTT
Organism: Citrobacter meridianamericanus; assembly: GCF_041320245.1. Classification (NCBI taxonomy): domain Bacteria; kingdom Pseudomonadati; phylum Pseudomonadota; class Gammaproteobacteria; order Enterobacterales; family Enterobacteriaceae; genus Citrobacter; species Citrobacter meridianamericanus. The sequence goes on from NZ_CP101036.1 coordinate 3,371,124, forward strand.
TATATTAACGACGACCTTCTCTATGACTGTATAGGGATTGGAAGAAATTGCAGCCACGATCCAAAACGAGTTACTGGCTTCAATGCTGGGAAACAATTTGGTTATGCGCTGTTAACTTATTTTACAACCAGAGCACTTAATATACACAGAATTCCTTTTTGTGAAGACCGTATTTATTGTAATTACTTTAACAATCATAGCAACTACAATAATATACTCTCAGAAATTGATATAGACAGGATGGAATCAATTTGCAATGAAATAAATAAACTTTATCAAAATACACAAAGTCACTTAAAAGAAAAAAGTATTGACCATGTGTATCTTGGTAGAAAAATATCTGGAATTGGCGGCAAAAACTCATGTTACGCAAAAAGTATCATTGAGATGAAAAGGGCTGCGGAAATAACCGGTCTAACTTCACTAAAAATTGAGATGGATACATTAAATTCTTTTAGTGATGAGGGAGGCTACTCTGGTGATATTTTTTTAGAAATGAAAATTCCAGCGAAAGATATTTTTTATTGTAGCAATCTGATAGCAAATCGTTCTGGTAAAAGTGAAACAGTAGAAACCGGAGAATGGGTGGTATTGAATCGTTCACCAACAGGAGTCGTAAAACTCCCGATATCTTCAATTCATATTGATTATAGCAATTGGAAAGAAATCCCACCAATGACTACTCAAGATGCCAAGATAGTATTAGAAAACTATAGCCCATTTGTGATACGTGAACTATATAGAACTGAGCCAACCTATAATCCTAATAGAATACATACGTCTTTAAAAGGAAGATTTTTATCATTCTTACTTAAAAAAATATATAACTACTAAGTAAGTGTGTTGTCCAACCAATGTGTAATTGTTCTCTTTCGAAATAAAAACCACAAAGCTCTTCGCAATATGGGCTTTGACACGAAGCAGGACATCTATGGACACGGTTTTAGCACACTGGTTTGTAGTTCAGTAGACGCTGTGGAGGTTCAAATGAGCCAATAGAAAGCAACAATATCCGTGCTCAAAGCCAAGCATCTTGAGCATCGCCGCCTGATGCTTCAGTGGTGGCTGATTATCTTGATGCAAGCCATAACGTTATGGTCAGAACATTTGAATTTGCTCATAAAAAGTAACATAACTTCTTATCAAAGCTGGTAAAAGCGTCTGAGTATCCCGTATACTATATTCAGAAAATATATTCGGGATAATAAAATGAAAAACATTGACGTCATCCTTGGTAAAGACCATTTAGAAGATATTTCTTCTGCAAAACCAATTCCAGCAATTAAAGAGATAATATGGAATGCTTTTGATTCCAAATCGTTAATAGTAAAAGTTCTGTTTCAGCAATGTCAGAATACAAATACAATTGACAAAATAATCATTCAGGATGAAGGGGAAGGCATTCCTCACAATAATGTCTCATCATTATTTGGCAGTCTTGGTGAATCTTGGAAAAAGGATGCAAAAAAAAATGGGGATCGTTCATTACATGGTCAGTTTGGTAAAGGACGTTTTAAGGCATTTTCCCTAGGAGAGATAGTCATATGGTCTACTTGCATAGAAGATAATGGAAAATATTATAAATATTCTATCAAAGGGAATGCTAATAATATTAAACGCTTCGAAATCAGTGAACCTTCTGAAACAAATGATAAAACAAAAGGTACTCAGGTTGAGATCTTTAATTTAGTAAAACAGGCATCCTCACTTGCAACAGATTCGTCTAAAGAATCAATCACCAAAGAGTATGCGTTATATCTGACAGAATACCCTCATAAAAAATTATTTTATGATAACGCATATATTACACCTTCGGATGTGTGGCTTGACAAAAAAGAGTATAATCTCGGAGACGTTGAGATAGAATCTGTCCAAGAAAATGTGTCTGTTTCAATAATAGAATGGAAATTTAAGACACCCCGTGAAATTCATTACTGTGACGAAAATGGCTTTTCACTTTTCAATGAAAGCGCAGGGAAACTTGTTAGATCATATGGCGTGGATTTCACAGTATATATAAAGTCCCCATTCATTAAGAAGAAATTTGAAGAAAATGTCCTTTCGCTTGGAAGTTTAGAATCTGGTATTAAAGAGTTAAAAGATAAAGTCATTGATCTTTGTAGAAAACATTTCATCAACAAAGAATTCTTACAAAAAGCAAAAATAGTAGATGAGTGGAAAGAACAAAATATTTATCCGTATGAACGCTCTCCATTACCCGGTAGTGTTGAAGAAGCTGAACAAAAAGTATTCAACATATTAGCTGTGAATGTCGAAAGCTATCTAACATCTTTTAACAAATCTAATAACAGCATCAAAAAATTTACATTTAAATTACTATCTCAGGCTTTGAAGGACAATCCAAATTCTGTTAGAAAAATTTTATCTGAAGTATTGGTCATGAGTTCAGACGATCAGGACTCAATGGCGAATTTATTAGAAAAGACAACTCTACCTAATATTATCAAAGCTTCACAAGTTGTATCAGATAGGTTAAATTTCTTAACTGGGCTAGAACAGCTATTGTTTGATGACAATACAAAAAAGAAATTTTTAGAAAGAGATCAATTACACAAACTTCTAGAAAATGAAGCATGGCTCTTTAGAGAGGATTTCAATTTATCTCGTAGCGAAAATACACTCAATCAAGTGCTACAATATCATGCTGATAAAATAGGTATCACTTATGATGCAGAACTGCCTGTTGTTAGAGAAGATGGAACCACAGGCAGGGTTGATTTGCTACTTAGCAAAGCACGTCAGCCAAGAGAAGGTGAGCTTGAACACTTAGTTGTTGAATTGAAAAGGCCAACACAAAAAATAGATTTATCTGTTATAAATCAAGTTGAAAGTTATGCTTATGCTGTTAGTAATGACAGCAGGTTTGATAAACAGAATACGAAATGGATTTTCATCGCCGTATCTAACGAGATAGCGCCTTTAGTTCAGAATAGAATTTCTCAAGATGATCGCCCTTACGGACAATTATATTCTAAAGGAAATGTTTCAATATGGATATATACTTGGGGAGAGTTGATAGGACAAGCGCGATCTAGACTGATGTTTTTTAGTAATTTATTAGATATTGATATTAATCGTGATTCTGCTACAAATTACTTAAAAGAAACTTATGCCAAGTTCATTCCTAATAAAATTAATGAGATGGAAGTTTAGATGTAATAATAAAAGACTAAAAAGACACTGATAATAAATTTGGAAAATGATTTTAAAAATTATAAAAGGGCCTTACGGCCCTTCCCTTTTCCCTTGAAGGGAACTCTCCATTGGAGAGAATACATATCCCCACACTTGGGGAAAATCAATCAGCCCATTGAGCTGTAAACTACTCCCCATATATGGGGCAATCAGACACTTCATGAAGTGAATATTCGCAAGGAACACTTATTAAATATAACATGAAACATCAATTGTCAAGTATATATGACTGGTTTTTAAAAAATTATCCTAACTAAGAGCCACGAATAAATTTAATCCTCCACAACAAATCTGTCTGGAGGATCAAACCAAGTTCCTGACGCCTTATTTATAGCAATATGGAGTGTTATATTTTAGATTATCAGGACAAGGTATATAACAACCTTTATAGTAGTAAAAAATTAAAAGGAAATCTGATAAAAGCTTAAAACAAATATCAGATACTAATATTCATAACAGTTTACTAATTAAAGTCAACGATTACAATAATAATTAATCAAAATTATTGGTAGCTAATCATACTAAAACTTCCGGCACCACACCCATAACCTCTCATACCATCAGAAACAATTGACCATGTTGCACCAGCAGGTACATCAAATGCGATACTACCGCTTTTACCCCATTCAGAGTTCGCACTTGTTGCATTCGAAACTGTGATCCCATTGACTATACCAATTAAAGCATAAGTATTAGCACAGTCATCGGCATTACTTGATGAGATCTTTTTAGGAGGCGGGTTTCCACCATAAGCATAAATTTTAAATGACTTCCCTGTATTATTAACTTCTGAATATGAACTGCTATATGTCCCTAAAGGCACATAATTTCCAACAGTAATATTTCCTGTCCATATACCATTAACACAAGATAATAAGAATCCATTACTGTCTCTGACGTAAGTTCCAATCCCTTCATTTACTCCGGTACAACTTGTTCCAGCAGTTTTGATACTTTGTATATGCAATTTCTTGCCATACAAATCACCATTTACGGATTTTATATCCCCAGATGCCTGAATCCATCCAGCCTGATCATTTAGGATGCTAAAATCACCTACCATTAAAGATGATCCTATTGTAGCGCCATAAACCAGCGCAAGGTTTTGTCCCTGAATATTTCCATTGGCATGGATTTTATTTCCAACTATATCATTCCATACATAAAGTGGCGCATTAACAGTTGTGGTTCCATTTATATTTACCGTACCTTTTAAAGCAGTACTGCCGTTAACTGTCATATTACCCCCCAATATCACATCACCACTTGCTGTAATGCTTTTAATGTTATTTATACTATTGCCACCCATATTCAGATCGCCAGTCATTGGAAGTGTTCCATCACGACGTAAATAAACTGAATACATTGCAGAATCGTATCCTACACGATACGCAAGCAATCCGGCATTATTAATATTATTAAATACACTGGAATTTTCAGACCATTCCCCCTGAAATCCAGATGCAACAGTTGGTGATTGTGTCATTCCGCTATCAATCCCAGCCTCCTGCATCGCTTTACCCAATAAATCATATCTTATCTCTCCACCTTCACTCCACGGTGTTGTTGTAGTGATTAATCCATTAACAACATAATTAGGTGCTGTTCCTGACCTTAACAAAACTATTGAATATTGCGATTTGTTTACATTCAAACCAGTGAATGAAGCAGGCAATAGACCTTCATTGATAAGTGTCTGATACGTAATAATACATGAAATGGCAGAGCATGTTCTTGGCCCCGGATCATTTCCTGAGCCTAATGAGGATGTTAATGTTGATAACTTATCATATTTAATATTAATATAGCTATTAACAGCATTCCCCAACTGTTTAATCTGAGCACCAGCAGCTTTTGCAACCATATTCTCTTGATTATTTTTTAAATCTTGAAATTTAATCAACCCTATACCTGTTCCTACTGATAACACCAGTATCAATTCAAGCAAAGAAAAACCTTTTTTATTCATACAATCACCTTTATAAATTTGAAATCGTTATTTTTAAATTATATTATTGATTATATTTGTCAAATAACCGGAGATAATTTAATCAAGGATATTATATGCATGAGAAAACCACAGTAGTGTTACCATTCAATATTTACAGTCATAATACAGACAAAAATCTTTTAATTATTGGTATAAAATGCCATGAGTATATTCAAGAGATTATTTCATCCGCATTCTCGAACAATTTATTCGATATATCAGTAGCAGAAAATAAGGGCATTATTCTTTCAGCATCAAATTATGATTTTATATTTGATTTAAAAAGACATTTAAATAAATATAATAACAACAAATTAAAGAGACCAAGTTTATTAACATTCACTTTTATCAATAAGACAGGAAAGCTTATATGTGGAAATCTTAAATTTATTCAAGTGGATTTTAATAAATCTTATACAATTTCACGTAGTGATTTACAGAAAAATAACTGACGATATGAATCTCTTCAATAATTAAAGATAGCGATATTATTTGTTATAAATACTATTCACTGAAATTCTAAAGTTATCAAATCCTCTTGCTACAACAAACTAATCAGCGTCACCACTGGATTGAAGAAAACCTCATTGCAAACTATGTAGTTTATTTATAGTATGCTTTCATAACAGCGACATCTCAGTTATGAGAATGAATATTTTTTAACACGAAGGGATAGTACTGTGAGCCAAAGCACATTAATAAGTAATTTGATTGAAAAAGGCTGGTTTTATCAAGAGAACTTTTTCACAAATGAGGTTGTTGACAAGTTGGTGAAAGAGTGTAACTCCCGTTCGTTTTTTAAAGCGGGCATAGGTAAATGCAGAAGCATTGATGAAAATATCCGCTCTGATGAGATTTCTTGGTTAACCGATAATGAATATTCAGACTCCGTTATTAAATATATAAGCTTCATAAAAGAATTATCTAATGTTTTTAATAGAGAGCTATTTCTTGGACTTAATGATTATGAAGCTCATTTTGCTACTTATCCTGTGGGAGCATTTTACAAACCCCATTTTGACAATTTTCGAGGCAAGAATAACAGAGTAATTACAGTGATTATTTATCTCAACCAAGAATGGACAGATAGTGATGGTGGAGAAATATGCTTATATGGTGATAACAAAAAAATACTTTTAAATCCGACAGGTGGAAGCATCCTTTGTTTTATTTCGAGTGATATTTTACATGAAGTTTTACCTACAAATAAAGAAAGAATGTCCTTGACCTGTTGGTTACTAAACAATAAAAATATCATATAAAAGCTTATTGTTATAGCTACCAATCTTACTCTTTGGCACTTTTAACGATATGTTTTTTAATCTAAAAATAAACTCAATCGGCACCATTACATGTTTACTCTTGTCTACCAATCATTTCTGTCTCCCAACCATATCCTCAAGAAATCTTTTTCCTCGTAATTTTAATCTTGCTTTGTCTTCAATGCTAATATTTGAAGATTGTAATATCAGTCCTAATATTAACTCTTTATCCACCTCTTCTACTTTACAGCCCACAGCCTTAGCCACCTCCGCACCAAGTATGATCTTCTGGCGTGTCTCAGCGCTTTTGGACAGTGATTTTTCTTTACTTTTAAGTCTGTTCAGACGCATCTGCGCTGAGGCTATTTTTTGATTAATTGATTTTTCTGTTTTTGGTTTTCTGCTGTTATCATCCATATAGTTCATCCTTAATTTAAGAAATATATATTATTATATCTGCACCACTCATATTGAAAACATCACTGAACTGTAAAATAGACTCAGCCAGTTTACCAGCATCGTCTGGACGCAATTCACTAAAGAATCTTAGTACCTCATCTTCTTCATTGTTGCAGGTCCCCGCATCAACCTGCATTTGCCATATACCAATCGTATGTAGTCCAGCTTCAAAGTAAAACTCGAAATGTTCCATATCGGAACCACAGTGTTCTATTACCGCTTCTTTATGTTTAGTCATAAATATATCAGTAATCTTTTCATGGCTGTTCTGTAAAATGTAAGTATCAATATTTAAAACATAGTTCATTTGTTCACACATATTTATCTCCTTTGTTTGATATGTAAATAATGGAATATCACTAAAGAATAACACCGTCAAATATTGTTTTTCAAAAAGCAAAGTTAGCAGCACTTGATGATTGTTTTAAACAATCACCTGCTGAACAGGCTTGCCCTGTTAATGATGGGATTTATCCCGAAAAATAGTGTTTTGGTTTAAAAAATGAGATCTCAATAAGCTCATTATAAAATTATGCAACACATACGAGTGCAATCACTAACATTAAATGCCTGATACTCTACGCGTTACTTATTTTATCAAACCAATGAAAACAATTTCACATGTCGTTTTTAGACTTTGGTTTCTGGATTTAATATGTTAATTGTGCAACACATAATAGTTGCTGTTATTTTCACGATTTTATCTAAATTCCTCTTTCCCGCCTTACGGCGGGAGGGGAAAACACTACTTCTGCCCTTACGGGCGCTATCTAAAACCCAAATATTCAATATTATTACCCTACCTCAACCGCTTATCCGATTCTGCTCCGTTTAATTTCACAGACATTGAAACTAGCGTTATTATTTAAGAGTAAGAAAACTTTTTACATTGTCGTTATTTTTAGCTCCTTTAGGAGATATAAAAATAAAGCAATGCCCACCTATACACTGCTACGCAGTGTGTGGGGTCTACCGACGGTTGCCTGCCGCAGGCTAACACCGTTTCCTTCGGAAACAAGGTCAACGTCAACACCAGAGTTTTTCTTACGAAAAACTAAAACCAGAAAAGGTCAATAGCGTTAATATTGGTCAGGTAAAAAATTTTTAATATGATTTTTATTTTAACTTTAAAAGCACCTTTTCAATTAACAGTTAGCACACTATATAAGGAGATGAAAATGGTTAGAGAAATAAAGACATTAAGAGAAGCTATTAGAACATACAGAAATGTCAAAAAGGCCGAACTTGATACTGGAAATCTATTTTATCAAGGAAAAGTATCTGAACAATATTGGGTTGATACTGTTTACCGCGTTTTATGCTTTCCCTCTATGGATGTTAACTGGAAGGAAATCAGCATGAGTAAAGAGCTTGAAAAAGAATTCTGAGAGTTGGTTAGAAAAAACAGACAGAAAAAGCATACAAAAGAACAGAGTTTAAACTCTAATAAAAAATCATCTTATATAACAAATCCATCTGATTTTGATAATGAAAACAAACCGGAATCATTGCCAGTGTCAGATAAGCAATCAAAATCACAATCACTAGAAGTTCCAAGTTCTAAGAAACTAAAACTGAGATAACAGAAAGGAGTAATTTTTTATTTTATGGCAATTTTTCATCTTGATTTTAAAATTGTGAAACGTTCAGAAGGTAGGTCTTCCGTTGCGAAGGCTGCCTATCATGCTCGTACACGTATAACAGATGAAAGAACAGGTGATACCTATGATTATAGCCGCCGTACTGATTTATACGGACATTTCATATTAGCACCTGTTAATGCTCCCGCTCATATAGTTGAAAGCTCCTCAGCGCTTTGGAATGAGGTTGAGAGGGTTGAACGTCAGAGCAATGGTCAAACTGCTCGTTATTTCGATGTTGCTATTCCCGCTGAGTTAAACAATGACGACAAGAAAAAACTTGTTCTGGAGTATTGCCAGAAAAACTTCGTTGATAAAGGTATGATTGCCGATATCGCTTTCCATGATCTTGATAGCGATAATCCTCATGCTCACGTTATGTTGACATTAAAAACCTTAGGCCCTGAAGGTTTTGGTAAAAAAGAAAGAAGCTGGAACGACAGAAAAATGTCTGTGTTGTGGCGTGAATCATGGTCAGCTATGGCTAACAGATATCTAGAATCCGCTGGCTCATCAGAACGTATTGATCATCGTTCCCTTCAGACCCAGCACGAAGAGGCATTAGAAAAAGCAGCAGTTGCTTTGGATAATGAAGAAAAAGCACTATGGCTTGCCAAAGCCGCCGAAACAAACCGCCCTGCAATGAAACGTATCCATAGTGCCAAATGGCGTAGTAAAGCAGCTCAAGAGCAAAGAGCCGCAGAACAGGCTGTTCGTGACGCAGCGAAACAGGAAGCTGTTGAAGTCTACAAGACATTCAGTGAACTTGACCTTGAAATCGTCGTTGATGTCAGAAGCTTTACGATTACACATCTTGCTGAACCAGAAGAGATCGTATTACCAGAAACGCGATCCGGCTCTTCTACTCATGAAACACAAAGACCTGTATTGGTAGCACCAGTTCCTCATACTCGTCTGCGTGGTGTTAAATCTTACCGTGATAAATCCAAAGTAAGTAAGGTTATCACTGGTAAGAATCCATCTGTCAGTATTTCTGATTCTGGAATAAATACTATTCTGAAAACACCCTCTTCTCAAAACCCAAACAGGGCATCCAGAAGCGCCCCTGAACGTGTTAAGAGGAAACAGGCTACTCCACGTCAGGATAATATTTTTAAACGTTTCACAACTCTTGTCATAGATTTTTTCAAGCAGAAGTTTGTATGGGCTAAAGTAAACAAAGCCAAATTTGATATTATCAATGAAGAACATGATAAACGTATTGCTGAAAACTATGTCTTTGATGAAGTATTAGGTCATCCTGTTCCACGAGCTGAATATGAGAAACGAGCTAAGTTTAACAGTGATGCTTACAAACCAACACCTGATGAGATTCGACGTTTCCCAAGTCGCCCTAAAACTGGACTACCTGAACGTGATCACAATATGGACCTCACGCCAACCCCCCTACCTGAACATGTAAGAAGGAGTCACTATCCGAATTTCAGGCCGCCGGGAAAGTGAACATGCACATTTCTTAACGAAGGTGTTTGAGATGTTGGTGGTATCAGTTTTGTTGATGAAGCGTACAACTTTCAACGATACACAGCTTTTTTACGTTGACATTTGTATGTATTAACATTGAAAATGGGGGGATCATATAAATCAGGATTAACCATCATGACACAAGAAAAATTAATAGATACTTTAGAGAAAATTGCAGTACAACACTGGAATACAAACAAACAACCAGTTTTGTTGAGTAATCTACCTCCACTTTTAATGAAGAATTTACCCGATTATAAAGATATTCTTTCAGGCCGTTCTTTAAAAAAATTCATTAAAGAATCAGAGGGCAAATATAAACTTATTGAACATCCATATCAAAGGGCAAAAGTAGCACTTCTCCCTAAGGATGAATCATATAAATTCCCTGAGTTAGATGAAAAACATGAGCAATCAGTAATCATCGACCGCAATGCTGAAAAAGCATTAATTGAATTTCTAAAGGCCCTTAAAAAACTACCTGAAAAAGATCAGGAAAAAGTTCAAATTCCTGTTTCAGTTCTCGTTAAAATGATTAAATAACAGTATGAGAGTTTATGTCGGCCTTATATCTTCAGACACTGATCTGATTAAAGAATTTAATGCTGTCAAAGAATCCCTGATCCCCAAGGCAATAAGGGACAAATTACCAAAAAAATGTGATTTTAAATTTGATGCATTTAATCCACTGATTTCAAGCGGGAAATACACTGTTGACTCACACATATTGCAAGAAATTAATGGGTTCGACTATGCTACCTGTCTTATAACTGAAGAGATAGAAAACTATTGTGAGAATATTCGCTATGCCATCCTAAGCACAAGTATTAATCCTTCTGAAGTTAAGAATGGAAACATTCACAATTTCTTTTCCAGTCGTTTAGCTAAACTGTTTAAATCGGTCATATTTACGATGGAGAAAATGAACTCGTCAGACATTGAACAAGCAATGCGCCTCCCTAGAAGAAATTTCAATGCTCCAGAACTGGCAGAGCTATGCCGCCTTTACCGAGATGATGTTCTTGAATCACACTTTCATAATAGCGTGAAACAACAAATTTTCGCGATAGGAAAGCGAAAAAAACCAAGAAGAAAATCAAGTTATAATACAAAATATTTTATAGATGATGATAAAAAGCATTTTGTTTTCGGGAAAGAAGAACATGCCGTACTGCCTACAGGTGAACCGCATCAGCCTCACTGCGTTGTAAATGGGAGTTTCAGGTTTGGAAGAAAAATATCTACAGACCATCACTATAACGTCAGCAAGGGAGACGGTGATAAAACCTATATTTCAGGGCAATTCCCGAATTGCCATAATGATATAATCACAGCAGAAAATGGGAAAACTCATCTAAACATGTTTACTAATGATCATTTTTAAAAAGAAAAAGCGGAAATCAAAAATATTGATCTTCCGCTTTTATCTATCATTCTAATGATCTGCATCCCGCTGCGGCAATCAGGAGGGTTGCGGCGCTAAAGCAAAAGCTTTTGGTGCTTGCCTCAAGACTGAACCAACACAAGTCAGTAGCCTGCCCAATCATTCTCTATAAGATATTGGGATCACTCCACCGAACGGTCAACTATCAATAGATAACTGAGAACAGTTTAGCATATTAAATTAAAAGAAGTCAAATTTTTCACAAACAAGATGCACATTAACTATTTTCCCTTATTTCATTGTTATTACACTTAAGCAGGATTAGTCATAACGAGATCATCACATCGTTCTCATAACACGAACCAGCAAAGACAAGGTTCCACATAGGAGGTCATCAGGATATAAAACATAAAGGACAAAACAAATAAGATCATCGGGAAATAATTTCCGTTTAATCTAATGAACCACCACCAGACTATATACTGAGTCGGTTCGATACTTGTAGCCAACTACATCCTTCGCCTGAACACAACATTATCAGAGAAAATTGCCTTACCAGCGACAAACCCAACAGCCGCAATGATTGGTAGGCTGATAGTAGCTCCTGCCATGCCTGTAGACATTCCGATCAGTATAGACAGACCGAAGGTCAATAATATAACAACGAAAGCATACCAGCCGGGGTAGGTTCTATATAAAACAGTTGCCATACATCCTGCTGTTATGCGTTTTCAGGAAAAGTAAAAGCTATGTGTTTCTCGTGCTCACTCTTAGACATTACGTAGAAAAGGAAACTATCATTCTCATTATCAGACTTAGTAATTAGTGATTTGAATAACTCCAGATTCTTTAGCTGTAATGGGTTGAGGGATGCTCTGACAGTTTTAACGTCAACAATCTTACTTATATTTATGTAATGAAAATATCTTTGGAAGAGCCCTGCTACAACATCGCTGACTTGAACAAAATAATTATCATCAGAAACAATAAAGCTTATATCTACTTTTGCTAACTCTTTATCGTTTTCTTTTTGCTTATCAAACTCCTCTTTAACGATCTCTTCCACATCAAATCTGTGTTTACTTTCAGAAAACTCGGTTGCTCTATGTCGGTAGAAGAAAGTGAAAGCATCTAAAATATAATTATCATTATCCCGAACTTCATTATCAAAGCGCTCATCTAATGTAAAAGTAAACTCTTCCATGCCATTTTCAATGCACATTTCCAAGAGATCACATAAGCTATTTATTTGTAGCTTCTCATCTTGTGTAGATAAAGGAAAGTTGAAAATCCTTTCTGCATATTCTGCTGTCAGATTGAACATAACTTTTAAAAACTCTCGCTCTTTCCCTCCTAAATATGGATAGTCAAAACTTTTAAGTTCCTTTATGAAAGAAGTTTTATCATTCAGAATAACTTTATACAACTCATCTTTATGAAGATCCTGATACTGTCTGAACTGAATCTCATCGTAAAATCTGAGAAGCTTTTTTTCCATACAAAACAAAACACAATCTTCTATTATGTCAAGATAAGACCAGTATTCCATATTTAAATTAAAATACTGAATAAACAAATCACTTTCGTTTAACCACTCTAAAAAACCTGTAAGTTTTTTTGAGTTTAGCATATAGATAAAATCACCTGTTGCTATCTGCTTTAGCTTTATCTCTTTCGCGGTTGATTGTAACATTATCATTTTTTTTAGAGCATCAAAATTAGCAGTAGAGCTATCCCCTTTATGAGCAATCCCGCCTAAGATAAAATTTACACCGGTATTTTTATCTTCATCGTGATCTACGTTATAACCATCTATTTGCTTAGACAGATACAGTTTCCTCACGTTGTTTGACTCATCATAATAGAAAGTGTAAACATCGTTTTTGACTGTTCTTTGAAACGGGTACATTATCATTCCATCCTTTTAAAGTGTTTGTTTTTTATATCATTGTTCTAATTTTACAGCAACAAAAAACCGCCATAGCGGGTCAACAACTAGAGAGTAAAATTTTCTTATTGTACCAATCCAACCACAGAGATTTCCAAGCCTCCAAAAAGACACTAAGCGGGTAAAGAGCATTATCTGTTGTTTTAACTATGATTGTATTGATCAAGCCAGCCATAGGTAAATATGACACATGACCTTGAAAGGTTATGTGTCAGATCAAGTCGCGACTAATATATATTATCAATCCTCTTTTTCTTTTTTCTCAAGCGCATCACGATAACGCTGCTGCTCAACAATACTCAGACTGGGATCAGATAGAACACTCCGCCCCTTCACAGCAATATCGTAATCAATCTGTGATTGCGTCTCATATTCTTTGGTTGGCTTAAAATAATCTGGTTGCGATGCAGACGACGACACAGAATAACCAGAATATGTTTTACTCCCTGCACAACCAAGATAAGCAAGTAGGCATGCAAACAGGAAGAACAACGTCCACACCACATTGTATCCATTAAGCGTGAATCCGCTGCCATAAGCGTTTGAAAATACGCTATGAAATCTGATGGCATAGACAATCAGGAATGATGAGAGGATAACCGCCCGACTTTTACCTACGGCTAAATGCTTACGCATAAATTTTACCGTTGGCACTAGCGTGACTGCAAACAGTCCGATAGCAGTGATGATCAGCCATACAGGAAACAGCCCGTATTTTTGCGTGGTGTTCTGCGATAGCGTCACAAGGGACAGCACCAAGAAAGCGTTAAGCAGAAACAGTCTGAATGCCAGCGATACCTTCACCTTCTTTGATATCTTATTTAGAAACAGCATCGGAATCAGTGATGGTATGTTTATCAGCAGCCCCATGAAAATCACCCAAGAGATCGAATTCATAGCTTTTCCCTGTAATTACCTTGCGGCCCAGCCATTATTGGTTTTCACCAGAACAATTTTGGCTTCTTCTGGTTCAGACATCCCTTTCACGCCAGAGAAGGCATTTTTATCAACCCAACCCGGCACGCCATCCAGTTTCCACGTATAGGTCACTTGCGTCATTTTAACGCCATTACCCTCACTCGGTTCAGTCCAGCTTTTAACCTCAGCTACAGCACGGTGACCAACACAGGCACCAACTTTACGATCCCAAAACTCAACCTCTTGGCCTTTGTCTGTTACTTCCATAACATCAACACTGCCAAAACCGTTAGTTTGCTGGGAGACATCAAGCAGCCCCTGATTAGCAAGCCCCTTTAAGATTTCATCACTGGCACTGTATCCAGCAGAACGATAGCCGTGATTAACCCGGATGGGGAAACCCTTATTGAACACAATGTCATTGTCCTGCAGTGAGTAGCACAGCTTTGATTTTGATATTTTCGCGTTTATCGCTTTCTCAAAATCACCTTTTTCACCGCATCCAGATAAAAGAGCAGCAAGACCTGCCACGAGTAAAATTTTACGCATAGTGTTATCCCAAAGTTATTGGTTGATTGTGCCGTTTCTCATAACCACCAGACGAATTGGCATATCGGCATTGTTGACGGTAGCGAATCCACGGACTTCGAAATTGTTTACAGTTCCGGTGACGCTGACTTTCTGGCCTTTCTTATAGGTAAGAACTGCATCATCAATACCAGAGTAGTAATCAAGCCAGACCATTCCGCCGCAGTAGCTGGTATCGGATGTTTTGAAAAGCAGATAATAGTTAGGTACTGATTTGGTCATTCCCGTCATCATATCGCTTGCACTTCTACCCTTTGTTACTTCAAGAACAGTGGCGTTTACGATTGAGATCCTTTTTCCTATCCATTTCTTTTCTGCTGCCATTGCATTTTCTTCATAGTCTTTGCAGACAGCACCAAGGCCAGATACAGACGATACCGGGCCAAGGCTCTGAGTGTGGGCAGTTCCCCCCAGCGCTTTACCTACTGAAGACAACGAAGAACTGATTACTCCATTAACTGTATTCACGCCATCGTTGAGTTGCTGGCATCCAGACACAAAGACCAGAGAGAACACTACTGATAAAAATTTATGTCCTTTCATATATTCCTCAAGGATTTAGTCAAATTTGCTTCTCCTCGCCTCAATACTCATGGCTGCAGAGCGGAGTTAGGCATCTAATCAATTGATAGAATTGAATTATTTTTAGTGTTCGTCATATCGTTTAAATCGATCGATACAAAACAAATGATAGCTTAAAACTATCAAACAACGATTATTGATCGATACTAACAATTAAAACATCGATCGATAATCAGATTTCAATCGCTTAAAGCTATCAATAGTGATTTATCGATCTTTTGTATCAATTGATTGGGAGTGATGGGAAATGTTCGATAACCACAGTTGGCGTGCTTTAGCTAAATGATCAAGGGACAAGGAATAAAGCAGCACACATGATTTGTTCTGATACTTTTATAGGTGGAACAAAACCTGTCTACAGCGATCTGAAACAGAGGAAAATGTCACAGACTTGACCTAAGCCGACATGGCATAGCTTATACCCCTGCTGCTCGGTGATGAACACACGAGTTTTGTCACTTACCGATTTCTAATTTTACTTAAAAAGTAATATTTTCATGCAGTTAACTGCATGACAGCAGCAGTGGGATGTTCAGGTTAGAGCATTAATGATTTTACGGTTTCTTCACTGATCTGACTGAGTTCAGAAATCAACCTTCTGTAGCAGCTTACCATTCGCTCCCTATCCAAATCGCCTTCGGCCTCTGACAGGAAGAAAGAACCGTATTCTTTAATATTGATGTTTTCGCCGTTTTCCAGTGTAAGCTTTATTCCATCTTTGTTTTCTTCTATATCGTTTACGATACACGTCATAAAAGGGATATTTTCATTTGATTTAAAGATACTTATTGTTTTTATTTTTTTCATTACACGCCTTCCTTATTTTGTATGTTATGTAATTAAATACCATTTATCACTGAGTAAAATCAAATTTAACTCACCATGCGCAGCATGGATTACTTCTTTGTTATCATTCTTTTTGAAAAGAATATTTATCTTATGAACTAACGCTCATGTGCTACCGCACGGCTACGCCCTGACGCTGATATGGAATGAGATTTAATGTTGAAAGAATTATACTAACATCGAAAACCGATCATGTGCCTGCACATAATATCTTATTCTCGACATATAGCATTTGCTCTTAAACACATAGGAAAACTATATTTTCAGAAGCAGCACTTAGTGATTGTTCAAAACAATCACATTGCTGGAACAGGGTTCATCCCTGTTGATGATGGATTTCTCATTAATAATTTTCTTCATATAAAATTACTGCCTGTAATCCGTTGTAAGCGTCTTAACCGCAAAGATGACACATATATCATCTTCCTGCTCCAAACGTCTTACGAAGGTTCCTGCGCTGTTTATTAGGCTGTGAAAAAAGATCACTTATATTCATTGATATTAATTTTCACCTGATATATTTGATAACTATTTTTTGAAAACACATCTCTTGTGCTGACGCACGGCTACGCCCTGACGTTTGTATAAAATTATTTTCCTTAATTATCTATATAACATTAAATTTTTAGTGGAAAGTAAAGGAGCCAGTATAAAGATCATTCTCTCCACTCAGTTATAATTCGGTTCCTTTGATCGAACATATAGCATTTGCTCTTAAACACATAGTAAAAATATATTTATAGAAGCAGCACTTAGTGATTGTTCAAGACAATCACATTGCTGAACAGGGTTCATCCCTGTTAATGTTGGATTTATCCAAAAAAGATCGCGTCGAAGACGCCAATAAAACAAAAGAAATCTTAATTAAGCTCTCACAGTAAAAGCAGCTGTTCGTGATTGTTTAATACAATCACTTCGCTGATAGCAGTTATTAAGGAATACAACATCCCTTGTAAAACCACTAAAACATAACACAAAAGTAAAACTGGACTCTCTTAACTTCTTACTAATTATTTAATTATAAGCATAGTCCCGGACCAGTAAAATAGCGGTTTCGCAACTTTTATTCCTATGTTCGAACATAGCAAGTTCCTATGTTCAAACATAGCTCTTTCCTATGTTCGAACATAGCAAGATCAATGTTCGAACATAGTTTTTTTAACATATACAATGTTATCATGAAATATATTTTCTATTTTATTTATAGTAATATTATTGACTTTCATATTTTTGCATAGTATTAAAATACGTATAACTAAAATAATAAGAGAGAATAATATGAATACAAATGATGCAGATCTTTTACACCTATTTGAGTCATTAACCACTGAGCAAAAGATTGATATCGCAAGACGCTTGCTACAAAATAAAGAAATAAAATCAACGACTGTTATTTCATCTGAGGAAGATAAAGCGATCTCGTTTTCGCAACCTTATGTATTTGCTTTTACATCCAACTTTCGTGTTTTTTCCGATCTTGACATATCCAAAAATGAATTCCGCGTATTAACCTACATCTTGGAATATATGGAGTTTGGAAATCTGATTAATCTTTCACAATCATCGTTGTGCAAAGCACTTAATATCGCCTCTGGTAATATGTCTAACATTTTCAAAAAGCTTAAACAGAAAGGAATACTCGTTGAACATCATGGACATCTATACATCAACTCCAATATCTTCGCTAAAGGGATGAGCCATCAACTTGATAAGAAACGTAAAGAACAACTAAGCAACGCTCGCAACCTTTATGCTGAAATAGAACAATATCCAGAAAGCTATTCAGACATGTCAAAAAGTGAAAGAAGAACCCTATCCTTAGAAACTGAAACCAAAGAAATCTATACTGACGCATTTGTTTTCAGTAAGAAGAAAAAGAATAACGCTGTTCCTAATACCAACAATAGCATACATATTGATAAACCACGAAAAGTATATAAAAGAACAAAGGAAAATGAGGAAGCAAGAAGAAACGCTGTTGACGCAGGCTCTCATATGCAGAAAGTATCCTGATAAAATAACAACAACAAGGAAATAACAATGAAGAAACTACCCGGTTCGCTTGAGATTAAGCTCCACGAAAAACTATCCAAGAGTGATATACTAAATATATTAGCTGAACAAATGACCATGCTTGAGGAAACATTTGGCATTCAGGAGTTTAAGATTTTCTCTTACCTTGAATGTTATATTGGAGATAAGAAACAAGCATTATATTATAGAAGTCACAACAGTGCTGTAGCCACATTCAAATTAAAGGGCCTTGAAACCCCTGTAAACACGGCTAAGCTCATATCAAAAGAAAACGGACAACGTATTGTTTCCTTCGATAAAGAACTGGATATAGACAGAATATCTGCGACAGTCCGAAATATACAAAACAATAATCCTTATCAGGGGTGGTCTGAAGGTATCAGTGTTGTTCCAGCTTCAATCATCAGTAAAATGATCCAAGAGGATATAATACGAGCGCAGGAAGAACAAGTCAGATTTTACCGTATTGAAGAACAGCGCAAGAAAGCGGAACAAATACGCAAAGCAAAAGAAAGAGAGGAATATGAACGACCTTTAAAGGCTTTTATTTCTTCAAAAATAAAAGAAAGTGGTTTATCTGAGAAGGATTTCAAAAAGCAGGTTTGTTCAAGTTGCGACTATCTGAAAGAACGTTCCACAAAATCAAGATATTTTATTGAACGACCAGACTTATTAGAAAAATATTATAATAAAAGATTAATTCGTTTCTCGATAAAAGGCACTGATGGGAAAGTAGGAAAAGTGGAAATTTATACAGATTCAGGTAATCTTATTTTTGAACAGTATAAAACAAAATAATCTTTTATGCATATGTCATATTTGACACCTGAACCATATCTCGTAATATAAATATATCCACTATTTTTATTAACGAGGTCATATATGAAAAGAGTAAAAACAGATAACAATGATTTAATACAATATTTAGAAACAATCAAAGAATTAAAAAATCACATTTCGATTGAAGAATATAGAAACGAATATCGCAAACTGCGTTCAGATGATGTCCCTTTGATTGAGGCCCAAAAATTCAAATCTGCCCATACCGAACTACGACGTTTGGACAGGAAAAGAGAATCCCTTCTTGATAAATTTCTTGATGAGCTTAACCCTGTTAATCACTCTTCAGCTATTGCATCCAAAAACAAAGATAAGCTCGAAACTTATAGTCTCTACAGAAGAAGTCTCCTTGAAAAAAGTGATAATGAAATAATTGCATTAGTAATTAAACAGCGTACAGAAGCCGCTATCGAGTTTCAACGTTCGCTTGATAAATGTCTTGAGCAACTGTCTTGTATCTCCTCAGAATTCGAAACATCAAGCCAAAAACGCTGGAAAATATCTCTTTAAAAAACAAACTCGCACATGTATGCAAATTGGGTATTAATGTATTGATTAATTCATGGTATTTACTATATTCTGTAGTTGGTTATGTTTTATGCTGTTCTATAACTTAAGATTAGTCTCACCCCTTCTTACTATGGATAACATACTATGAGTGAAGCAATTAAAGCACTGAATAATATTCGTACGCTTCGTGCGCAGGCTCGTGAAACAGAACTCCAAGTTCTGGAAGAAATGCTGGAAAAATTTACCGCTATCGTTGAAGACAGGCGTGAAGAAGAAAATGCAACCCGTAAAGAGAAAGAAGAGCATCAGGCTAAGCTTGATGCCTTCCGCCAGAAGCTGTTAGAAGATGGAATTGATCCTGCTGAACTCCTCGCTTCAATTTCCTCCTCTCAGACTAAAGCAAAAGCGACTCGTGCTCCTCGACCAGCTAAATACAAATACACCGATGAAAACGGTAATGAGCAGACTTGGACTGGTCAGGGCCGTACTCCTAAAGCACTTGCTATAGCGATTAAAGCTGGTAAGAAGCTGGAAGACTTCGCGATCTAACCGCTACAGTATATCCGGGCTTCACTGTTCTCCAATATAGCAGGCCCGGAAAACTTTCAAATATTCATCTAAGACTATCCCAGTCAGGAAGACTATTAGCTACCCTTCTCCACCAGTGGTATAACGCCATAAAAATCCCCATACAAACGTCAGCAAAGATACTCCTAGCTATAGCATCTGCTGGCAGCATTCCCCCTTCCTTCCATGTAAAAAACCACATCAGTAATCCCCAGACAGATCCAATAGGAACTCCCATCAACAAAGCAACTTGCCAGAATGGCGCGAAAGGTAATGGTGGAATCCTGAACCCCATTCTCCATGCAAGACGTAGCAAAGGGGGAGCATAGTTACTGCTCCACATTTTCTTGCTTTTCATAATGGCAATGGCGCGTTCTTTTTTCTCTTCAAAATTCATGAAAGTCCTCTCAAAACTAAACAGAATCCTTATCGGCCTGATAACTGGTTATTTACTAAAAATTCTCTGTCTAAAATGCGTTTTCAGTTCTCATCTATAGAAATAGAAACTATAAGAGATAAAGTTATGAGATATCAACTATACAACAGCTCAACTCCTTAACAAATTTTACATATCGCATGCATATCACATTTTTCTGCAACATTAACATTTTCTTGCTCTCAGTATTTTAGTAAGAAAAATACGCGCCTTAATTGAAGGTATGACATATTATAAAAAGTCATGTGGCAAAACTCTGTCACGTGCCATTTTTTCACATAACTTTTGAAGCCTTTTTTCTCTTACTTTTTGTGCCTTCTTCTCGCCAATCTCTTGATAGTATTCCTCCCGGCGCTCTGCAACAACTACACGGAACTTCTTCAAAAGCTGTTCCAGTGTTTTGATGTCGGTTGTAGCAGCTTCTGCTTGGATTTTTTTATACATATACATAACATGGAATTCATCGTTCATATTGGTTATCTCCAGTTTATTATAGGATTACTTCCCTCTGTACGAGGGAGTATTGCCATTTTTCAATACTGATTCACAGTAATTTTTAACTTCCAGTAAATACGCTCATCAGCATCATCCGGTTTTATGTTTTTCAGTACAAGTTCAATGATATGCTCTTTATGCCAGTATAAAATCATTTCCTTTAACTCATCCATATTGATCTCAGATACATCTTTGCCTCTTCCGCTTTTAACATACTCGTCAACTTCACAGACAATCAAAAAACCATAAAGTATCTCTGATAACTTTTCCCCTGTTAAAATATTCATGGCTGTTTCAAGCTGTTTTTCAGATATGCTATAGATCGTTTCGCAATATCTCTGCAATACATTTGTAATAATATTTATTGCTATTTTATTACTTTCATTCAAAATAATCTCTTTCATACTGATTCCTTTTATTAAGTTAAATATTAGATAAATATCGAGAAGGTATTAATACTATTTATTAGATACTATTTTGATGATTACAGAACCATATTCCAGATCCATCTCATCATACAGTCTTTCATTTACATAACGATTTAAATCATCTAACAAGGTCTTATCATTCATGATTTCTTCGACAGCGCAACCTCTTAATGCGATAAATATATCCAAGCTCTCTTGGATAAGACTCATCACTTTAGGTGTTTTCTTACATAACATACTTACGATTACTGACATATCATTCTTCATCTTTTTATCCTTATTGTTTATAGTTGGCCCCTTGCGGGGCAAGAGTAGTGCTTACTTTCTAAAGTTTTCTGAATACCCTACTAGCAGGGCTGCTACTTGTTCAAAGTTGACCTGATTAATATCACCACAGTTTCCTTCTTGCGTGGTAAATCTCTCAAAATTATTCTGAATATGGTCAATCACATAAATAATAAAGGAACTCATAAAATCCGGATCATCCAGATAGTCATTGGCATCTCCATCGCCATTAACTTCCATAAACATATTCCAACTTGCGGAAAACGATCTACAAGCAAGATCATAAAACAGTTCTGTTGATTTATTTTCAATAGTATTTTCTTTAGCCATGTTTATATCCTTATAATTAAATGCTTATTTTATTTATTTCGTTTTATATTAGCCCCTTGCGGGCCGAATAGATGACGCCAGCGATTATGTATGTAAAATATAGTGACTCATCACATGATGTATCTGCCTAAGATTGACAAGTACTTCATCAAAATATACGTTTTTAATCGATGCTTTATACTTATGTTTTTTCAAGAACTCATTAAAATCTTTCTTACCGTTCTCTATTATTGATTTTAAAACACCTTCCATATAACTATCGTCTTTAAGGTTATGATAGAATCTTTCCCCCATATACTCGTGCATACACCGCAAATAGTAGTCATACTCTTCGCCACTTTTTAGAACAAAATATTTTGTATCATCATTGCTAACATGTATTTCTATCTTTTGTACTTTCATTTTACCTTCCTCTTTTATGTTATTTATTATTTCTACGTGAATCGAAAATGGTATTTTCAATCCATGCATCAATCTCACTTTCCACAAAGGCTACAGATCTTGCCCCTATGATTACCTTATCCGGGAATCGCCCTTCCTTGATAAGCTCATACATTGTGGTTCGACTAAATCCGACTCTTCTCAGAACTTCAGGAACACGGATTAATCTTTTTCCTGCGATTTCATTTCTCATTTGTCTTTTCCTCTGTTGTTTTACGTAATCTCTATGAGATTTCGTTTTTCTCTATGTTGTTTCGACAAGAGCTATAGTAGGAAAAATTGAGATCGCTGGATGCAGAGATCGGCAAACAAGATTTTTATGAGAAAGTCAAAAGAAATGATTTTCGGGGAAAATGGAAATTTGCGGATTTCGCTGGTTTTGAAGAACGGGGCGCCTCTTTATCAGAAGCCCCGAATCGCAGAAGAAAAGTTACTCGTCTTGCTGCTCTTTTTCGTTCATCTTCAAGGCCTCAGCAACTTTGGTGTGTATCATGCTGTCATTTTTGCTCAGGTAGATGTTAAACATCCTATCAAACTCACGGGTAAGCACCTTGTCAGCCAATAGCTTATCCGTGTCTTTGATTTGAGATCCACCTCTGATATCCTCAGAATCATTGGGATAAAGAAGCCTGCTAAGCTGTTCATAGGAAATTTTTTCGTTGTTTCTCTTGGCCCAGAACAGCAGATCCAGTAGAGGGATGATCTTGAAGTTAATCAGCCTCTTGATCGTGCTAAGCCCGAACCTGAATGTTCCCGTTAACGGTTCCGGGATACCATGCGTCCTGCGCCATTCTGGAAGCATACGCTTCATATGTTCGATGACTTCTTCGTCAGTAAGCCTTCTGATGTTGAGTTCCAGATAAAGTGGTTTGTGGGGATGAAGCATTTCGATATCAGTCAACCGCCACCGCCCAATCTCTTCTGAGGCTGGCATGGTTACCCCTTCTTCCTTAAGCCCCATACGCCTGAGTATCTTTATCTCTCTTAATTGACGCTCATATTTCGCAGCATCCGCTACGGTGATGTGTTTGATATATATTTTTGCGTTCTGGAGAGGGTTTTCCACTGCCTGCCTGAGTGGGTAGTCTTTTCCATAGGTGGGAGCTGGGGCGTTGCTTGGACTTACTAATAAAGGCTTTCCCGCTAAAATTTTAGCTTCATAGTCCAGATAACGCTGGCGGATCTCACGGTCATCATCGTCATTCAACTCTCCATCAAAATCATGTTTAGCTAACCTCATTCGGGCAAACGCTTCCCTCTTCAGGTCTTCAATCGTGATCTCCTGCAAAGCATCATAGTTGCTCACCTTAAACCACGTCTTTACCGCCTTCATGACTTCACTAGCTTTCATTTTCAATTACCAGTTAACTTTTTTAGCTGTTTTACCGACAGAACAATTGGTTGTCCAGCTAACCATCACGATTACAGGTTTGTGGTCTAAGGATGTTGCTTGGTTAATCTGTATAGGAAGAGAAACAGGTAGGGGCCTTTCTCAGGCAAGAACGGAGTGTTTAAAATATTTTTTGCGGGGAAAAACCAGATTTTAGATACAAAAAAAGCCCGTTTTACACGGGCTTTTTATGCAATACTCTATGCACTACAAAATCAAAACTAACGCTTAACTTATTGATTTTGTTGATAAATTGGCGGAAGCGTAGAGATTCGAACTCTAGAACCCTTTCGGGTCGCCGGTTTTCAAGACCGGTGCCTTCAACCGCTCGGCCACGCTTCCAATGAGGCGCACTATAAACATCCCGAACGGACCTGTAAAGCACCAATGTGTTCGTTTGCCTGAAAAACAGCCAAAATGCTGTTAATTGACTTAAATAACAACAAATTGACCGTTTATTCAGCACAAATACGGGCTCCAGCGCTTAAAGTTTTTTGATGTACATATCTTTGGTGTAGTAGTTTCCGCGGTTATCCGGTGCGAATCCCCCCACCCACGGCTTCACCAGATGCGTGCGAACATAGTGGTAAACCGGAATCGCTGGCACATCTGCCCCTAAAAGGTCTTCAGCCTGCTGGTAATATTTGCCTCGCTCCTGGAGCGAAGTTGCTTTCGCTGCATTACGCATCGCTTCATCAAAGGCGGGATTGCTGTAGCCGGTGGTGTTTTCGCTATCTCCGGTACGGAAGATGTTGAGGAAACTTGAGGCATCATCATAGTCAGCGATCCACGCGTAACGTACGACGTCAAAATTACCGGTATGCATGGTGTCCAGCATGGTTTTCCATTCCTGATTTTGCAGCTTCGCCTCTACGCCGAGGTTTTTCTTCCACATTGATGATGCGGCAATAGCAATACGTTGATGGGTTTCAAACGTGTTATAGAGCAGATTTAAACTAAGCGGATGCTCGGGGCCAAAACCGGCTTCAGCCAGCAGCTTCTTCGCTTCAGTGATACGTTTTTCAAGCGGCCACGACGCATATTCCGGCGCATGCAGTTGTACTCCCCCTATTTCCGGCTGGCTGATAAGCCACGCTGCGCGTTGCCCCTGCCCCATTACCTTTTGTGCAATGATGTCTTTATCTAACGCCATATTCAGCGCACGACGCACGCGCGGGTCATTAAACGGCGCTCGGGTCGTATTGAACTGATAGTAATAGGTTGAAAGCTGAGGTGAGACATGAAGTTCATCACCCATCGTCTTTTTCAGCTGCGCGAATTGATTGACCGGTACGCTATACACGATGTCAATTTCACCGGCCTTATAGCGGTTAACGTCAGCAGACTCTGAACTGATGGGCAAATAGGTAACCTTATTAATGACCGTGTGCTGATTGTCCCAGTAATGTGGGTTACGCTCGGCAACAATGCGCTCATTGACCACCCACTGCGACAATTTGTACGGTCCGCTACTGACAAAATGTTCTGGTCGGGTCCACTTATCGCCAAAGCGGCCTATCAGCACTTTATCCAGTGGAACCAGAGACGGGTGCGCCAGCATCGCCAGAAACGCCGCCGTCGGCTGCGTAAGAGTAATTTCCAGCATGCTATCATCGAGGGCTTTGACTCCTAGCATGGCAGGATCTTTTTTCCCTTGAGCAATATCGACGGCGTTCGCAACATGCATATTGCCCAGATACGAAGAATAAGGGGAAGCCGTTTGTACAGAGACCAGACGCTGCCAGCTCCAGACAACATCCTGCGCGGTAATAGCTGACCCATCTGACCAGGTTATGCCCGGACGCAAATGAAAGGTCCACACGGTGTTGTCTTTGTTCTCCCAGGACGCGGCAAGACGGGGTTCAATAGAGCCATCCGGCTTAACTGCCACCAGCCCGTCGAACATATCACTGATTAAATTAAACTCAACGTTGCTTTCGACTTTATGCGGATCCAGCGACGCTGGCTCACTGCCGTTATTCCTGACCAGCTCCTGTTTTTCTGCAAGTAGTGTACCTGCAGGCACATTTGCCGCCCTCGTCACGCCGTTGATAGACATCAAACAGACAGCCAACAGCGTAAACGTCAATATCTTCGATTTGTGTTGAATCATTCCCTTTACCTTATCGCTCTGTTTTTGTAGACACCTCAGTCACTGTCAGAGAGATTCGGGAATAACGCAATATTTTTCAGTTACCTGGCAGAGGTGGATCTGACATTTTTGCACATACAGTGCTAACATCTGATTCGGGAGCTTTTGTTGAAATAATATGCTTAAGCCTGGCGGGTTAAAATGCGTAAAGATGGGTAAAACCGCTGTGTCATTCCCCTTGATTTCATTATCCTTCATCATTAATTACATCTGTCATAAGAGAGTGACTCATGGATCGTATTATTAGTTCTTCACGCGATCGTACATCGCTACTCAGCACACATAAGGTGCTGCGCAATACCTATTTCCTGCTCAGCCTTACGCTGGCGTTTTCAGCGCTCACGGCGACCGCCAGTACCGTACTGATGTTGCCTTCTCCGGGACTTATCCTGACGCTGGTGGGTATGTATGGTCTGATGTTCCTGACCTATAAAACGGCGGATAAACCGGTCGGTATCCTGTCCGCTTTCGCTTTCACCGGTTTCCTGGGCTACATTCTGGGACCGATACTGAACACTTACCTGTCTGCAGGCATGGGTGATGTTATCGCCATGGCTTTGGGCGGTACGGCGCTGGTCTTCTTCAGCTGCTCGGCCTATGTGCTGACCACGCGTAAGGATATGTCCTTCCTCGGCGGTATGCTGATGGCAGGTATCGTGGTGGTGCTGATTGGTATGGTTGCGAATATCTTCCTGCAGCTGCCGGCGTTACATTTGGCGATCAGCGCGGTGTTTATCCTGATTTCTTCAGGCGCAATCCTGTTTGAAACCAGCAATATCATCCGTGGCGGTGAAACCAACTACATCCGTGCCACCGTTAGCCTGTACGTTTCGCTGTACAACATCTTCGTCAGCCTGCTGAGCATTCTGGGCTTCGCCAGCCGCGATTAAGGTGTCAACACGCATTATCCAGCCCCGCTTATGCGGGGCTTTCTTTTTTGGTAAACTGCCGCCAGTTTGACTAACGCAGTGACAAATTATGTTGATCTTTGAAGGTAAAGAAATCAGTACCGATAGCGAAGGCTATCTAAAAGATACTACCGAATGGAGCGAGCCGCTGGCGGCTGCCATTGCCGAAAACGAAGGTATTACGCTGTCCGCGGAACACTGGGAAGTTGTGCGTTTTGTTCGCGAGTTTTATCTGGAGTTTAATACCTCCCCCGCTATACGCATGCTGGTAAAAGCGATGGCCAACAAGTTTGGCGAAGAGAAAGGCAACAGCCGTTATCTCTACCGCCTGTTTCCGAAAGGTCCGGCTAAGCAGGCGACTAAAATTGCCGGCCTGCCGAAACCGGTGAAATGCATTTAATAGCGGATACTAAATCCTTTTAGCTCGTCGCCAGGGCGGTGCGGTTCGCTGAGGATCCGGTCAACTCTGGCGCTACGCGGTCCTCCGGCTTTCAACCACTTCATCAGTTGTTCCACCTGCTCACTTTCGCCACAGGCAACAACCTCTACGCTGCCATCATCCATATTCTTTGCGTAGCCGGTCAGTCCGAGGCGTTGCGCTTCATGCTGGGTGGTGTAGCGAAATCCTACCCCCTGAACCCGGCCATAAACCAAGGCGATGATGCAGACTTTCGACATGGCGGTTCTCCTTATCAACATAAATGAAGAAACAGTTCCCGATGCCTCAACGCACCTGCTTCGGCAGGCATCCATAATGCTGGCGAAATCTTGCGGTAAACCGTGAACCTGACAGATAACCACAGCGTAACGCAATTTCACCAATCGGCAGCGTGGTCGATTGCAGCTGAGAGAGTGCGCAGGACATACGCACTTCCTCTACGATTTGCCGATAACTCTGCGACTCCATCTGCAATCGTCTGCGTAGCGTTGAGGTACCGATGGAAAGATGACCGGCAATTTCCTGAGCTGTCCATAGCTTAGCAGGGGATAACATAATAAGTTGTCGCACCTGTTCGGTTAGATTAAATCGACGCTCGATAAGCAGTGGTCCCGCCACACCATCGTGCAGTAACGCCAGCAATAATCCCATCGCCTGATGCTCCTGCAATTTTGCCGGTAAATTCTGGCGTACTGCATCCAGCAAGCTTTCCCACATAAATGCCAAACCGCTGCTCATGGGCGTGCAGAGCGATGTCAACTTTGCCGGTGGGAAATCCTCGACCCAGTTATTTTTAAACGCGGTAATGATATTTGTCGACAGCAACAGCAAATCCGAGCGAAATGCCCCCTGCTCCGGCTGATTAATAATCTCCAGAGGCGTATTGGCTGGGATGATAATCAGCTCGCCCGGCCCCGCAACCAGGCGGTTTTCGTCCTGAATAATGACCTTACTTCCCTGCGTAATGTGGCAAATAGCAGCAGAAAACAGTTTTACCCGGTGCAGGCGGTGCAAATGGCCGGAACGCACCTCTGCGGTGGTAAGGTTGTTATGGCGAAAATGTACATCCTGCACCCGTTCATCCTCTATTATCTTGCGTACGTCGCGGTTAATTCAGCTTTGGCAATCACATGGCTGTTCAGCATAAAACCGACCAGCGCGCCGCTGGCATTACTGTCAATTGGCAACGCGTCGGTATTTAACGCCCACACGGTAAACTGATAGCGGTGAGGTTTATCGCCCGGCGGCGGGCAGGCGCCCCCAAATCCAGCATAACCGAAATCATTACGTCCCTGAACAGCTCCTACGGGTATCTTATTCGTGCTGGCCCCGCCAGGAAGCGAATGCACCTGGGCCGGAATATTCACAATGGTCCAGTGCCACCAGCCGCTTCCCGTTGGCGCATCGGGATCAAACAGCGTAATGGCAAAACTTTTGGCATCAGTTGGCGGATTTTGCCAGCTCAGCTGCGGGGAGATATTGTCACCACTGCAGCCAAACCCCTTAAACACCTGTTTTTGCGTTAATTGCAGGTTAGCGGGTATGTCGGTGCTGGTGAGGCGAAACGCCGAGGCTGCAGAGGCATCAAAACTCAGCGCGACAATGGCGGCGGTAGCCAGAGAGAAGATAGCTTTCATTGTATTTCCTTTTTCTCATTAAGAAATAGCAATGTAAACGGTGGGCATAAAAGAAACTGTGCCTCTGCGATAGCGTTTTGTGCCGAAACGCTCAGCGCCATGCGCTGATGATTGACCTCATCATCTGTGCTACTCTACGCGCCATTTTATTTTAATGGTTTCAGGCTGGTATTTTACTCCAGCCCGCGTCACTGTTTGTGAGAGGTTGCTCCGCATGACTGAATCTACAACTCTACATTATCCTCGTTTAGTGTTAGCCAAAGGGCGCGAAAAGTCCTTAGTTCGCCGCCATCCGTGGGTATTTTCCGGTGCTGTCGCCCGTATGGAAGGCAAAGCCAACCTTGGTGAAACCGTTGATATTGTTGATCACCAGGGTAAATGGTTAGCGCGCGGCGCGTTCTCACCTGCGTCACAGATCCGCGCGCGCGTCTGGACCTTTGACAAGTCTGAATCCATCGATATTGATTTCTTCACTCGTCGTCTGCAGAAAGCACAGACATGGCGTGACTGGCTGGCAAGCAAAGATGGCTTGGACAGCTACCGTCTGATCGCTGGCGAATCTGATGGCTTGCCAGGCATCACTATTGACCGCTTTGGTAACTTCCTGGTATTGCAGTTGCTCAGCGCTGGTGCTGAATATCAACGTGCGGCGCTGATCAGCGCCTTGCAAATTGTTTTCCCGGACTGCGCAATTTATGACCGTAGCGATGTCGCCGTGCGCAAAAAAGAAGGTATGGAGCTGACCCAAGGGCCTGTAACAGGCGAATTGCCGCCTGCTCTGCTGCCGATTGAAGAGCACGGCATGAAGCTACTGGTTGATATTCAGCACGGTCACAAAACTGGCTATTACCTCGATCAACGCGACAGTCGCCTGGCCACGCGTCGTTACGTGGAAAACAAACGTGTCCTGAACTGTTTCTCTTATACCGGCGGCTTTGCTGTCTCAGCATTAATGGGTGGATGCCGTCAGGTAGTCAGCGTCGACACCTCCCAGGAGGCGCTTGATATTGCCCGCCAGAACGTGGAACTGAACAAACTGGAGCTGAACAAAGCCGAGTTCGTGCGTGATGACGTGTTCAAACTGCTGCGCGCCTATCGCGATCGCGGTGAGAAATTTGATGTCATCGTCATGGATCCGCCTAAATTTGTCGAAAACAAAAGCCAGTTGATGGGCGCCTGCCGCGGTTATAAAGACATTAATATGCTGGCGATTCAATTACTCAATCCGGGCGGCGTACTGCTGACTTTCTCCTGTTCCGGGCTGATGACCACCGATTTATTTCAGAAAATCATCGCTGATGCCGCAATAGATGCTGGTCGTGATGTACAATTTATAGAGCAGTTCCGTCAGGCCGCCGATCACCCGGTGATCGCTACCTACCCGGAAGGGCTGTATCTGAAAGGGTTTGCCTGTCGCATCATGTAACTTGAAAAGTGGAATATTACCCTTACATAGAGGGTATCTATTTCCCGGGAGGTGACTATGATTGCCAGCAAATTCGGTATCGGCCAGCAGGTCCGCCATTCCCTGTTAGGTTACCTCGGAGTGGTCGTGGATATCGACCCGGAATATTCGCTTGATGAGCCGTCAGCCGATGAGTTGGCGGTCAACGACGAACTTCGCGCCGCTCCCTGGTATCACGTGGTGATGGAAGACGATAATGGCCTGCCCGTACATACGTATCTGGCCGAAGCACAGCTGAGTAGCGAGCTACAGGAAGAACATCCGGAGCAACCGTCAATGGATGAACTGGCGCGAACAATCCGTAAACAGCTTCAGGCTCCGCGCCTGCGTAACTGATCGCATTTACCCGGCCTACAACGATATCTGTCGTAGGCCGGATTCGTATCCAATCATCCGCACGAATTTACTTCGCCAACCCCAAACGCGGGATCTCAATCGCCGGACAGCGATCCATTACCACCATCAGCCCTGCGTCACGCGCCAACACGGCCGCCTGCTCGTTAATCACGCCAAGCTGCATCCACAGTGTCTTCGCACCGATGGCGATAGCTTCCTGAGCAACGCCCCACGCCGCTTCTGAATTACGAAAGACATCAACCATATCCACTTTCTCAGGCACATCCGCCAGCGTCGCATAGCCCTGTTGTCCCAGCAGCGTTTTCCCGGCAACCTTCGGCGAAACAGGGATAACGTGATAGCCCTGGTCAAGTAAATATTTCATGACCCGATAGCTTGGGCGATCGGGTTTATCACTTGCTCCCACCAGTGCAATCGTGCGGGTCGTTGTCAAAATGCCAGCAATATCGGTCTCTTTCATCGTTTTCCTCCAGGCTGTTTAGCAAAGTGTACGACAAACCTGAGCACGCAACCATTCATCCCATACTGGCGTATGAGAGCTAAACTCAAAAATATGTCTATATGTTAGTAAACATGATTATCGAAAAATTTAGATACATCTTATACAGATAATTTCTGGTCAGGAGAAACCTATGAAAACCGGCATTGTGACAGCCTTAATAGCCCTGTGTTTGCCGGTAACCGTTTTTGCTACCTCTTTACGTCTGTCAAATGATATTGACCTGCTGGTGCTCGACGGAAAAAAAGTCTCCAGCTCATTACTACGTGGTGCCGACAGTATTGAGCTGGAAAATGGTCGGCACCAGCTCGTGTTTCGCGTAGAAAAATCCATTCGTCTGTCCAGCCACGAAGAACGTCTCTATATCTCATCCCCGCTGGTCATAAGCTTTGATACCCAACTCGTCAGTCAGGTTAATTTTCACCTCCCGCGTCTGAACAATGAGCTGGATGCCGCTCGTTTCGATGAGGTTCCCCGCGTGGAACTGCTGGATGGGGACTCTATGCCTATCCCCGTCAAGCTGGATATTCTGTCCATCACCTCCACGGCGAAAACCGTGGATTATGAAATGGAAACAGAACGCTATAACAAAGCGGCTAAACATGCTTCGTTGCCACAATTCGCCACAATGATGGCCGATGACAGCTCTCTGCTATCCGGGGTTTCTGAACTGGATCGCGTGCCGCCTCAGTCGCAAACGCTGACCGAACAGCGCTTAAAATATTGGTTCCAACAGGCTGACGCGCAAACGCGAAGTAACTTTTTGCAATGGGCCCAAAAACAACCTCCTTCATGACATTTATCTTCGCATCGCATTTTTTTGGTCTTTCTCTTGCAGCGTCAAGCGCTTCCAGTACTCTGTAACCAGGTTAACTTGGGAGCTGTACTATGGAATTAACGACTCGCACATTGCCAGCGCGTAAGCATATTGCGTTGGTTGCACACGATCACTGTAAAAAGATGTTGATGAGCTGGGTGGAACGCCACCAACCCTTGCTGGAAAAGCATGTTCTGTATGCCACCGGGACGACAGGAAACTTAATCCAACGCGCGACCGGAATGGACGTCAACGCCATGCTGAGCGGCCCAATGGGCGGTGACCAGCAGGTGGGCGCGCTCATTTCAGAAGGGAAAATTGATGTGCTGATCTTCTTCTGGGATCCGCTCAACGCCGTACCACACGATCCGGATGTCAAAGCCCTGCTGCGTCTGGCGACGGTATGGAATATCCCGGTCGCCACCAACGTGTCGACGGCCGATTTTATTATTCAGTCGCCAAACTTCAACGATGCTGCGGACATCTTGATCCCAGATTACGCCCGCTATCTTGCAGAACGCCTCAAATGATCCCAAGCAGGTGGCTACCGCCGCCTGCGTTTCAGGGTTTTCGGATAACCGGAACATCCAGTTGCTTAAGCTCATCAACAAAGCATGAGGGTGTTTCTTTATTAAATAGCAGCCATACCCGATGCCGCGCACGTGTTAGCGCCACATACAGCAGGCGTCTCTCTTCTGCATCCGGAAAATCTTCCACCGCCGGGAGCAACGCCTCTTCCATAATCGACTCGCGGGCCGGAGCTGGAAAACCATCATTACCGTCGTGAAGCCCCACAATAATGACGTAATCCGCCTGCTGTCCTTTGCTGGCATGGATAGTCATAAAGTCCAGCTGTAGCTTAGGCCAGCGGGTGGCCGCTTTCTCCAGACTCGCTGGTTTCAGATGATGGTATCGCGCCAACACCAAAATCCGCTCTTCAGTCTTCACAAACCCTGACAACTTATCCAGCAGCAGATCCAGCTGATTTTCATCGAGCAACGTGACGGCTTTTTTATCACCGGTCATCAGACTGTTGAGCGGTTTCGTAAGTTGGTGAGGGTTTCGCTGGATAAACTGGTTTGCAACTTCACCAATACGATTGTTAAAACGGTAAGTCGTGTCCAGATTGCAACGATCGCCCTCGCCGAAGTTTTGCTGAAATGCGGTAGTCAACGAAAGTTGCGCCCCGCTAAAGCGATAAATGGCCTGCCAGTCATCCCCCACGGCGAACAGCGTAGTCTGTGAGTTCTGCTTACGCAGGGCGGCTAACAGAGCGGCACGCTGAGGAGAAATATCCTGAAATTCATCGACCAGAATGTGCTTCCACGGGCTGATAAACCGCCCCTTCTCCAGAATAACGATAGCCTGATGAATCAACCCGGAAAAATCGACGGCATTCTCATCCTTCAGCGCGCTCTTCCAGGCCTTGAGCAGGGGCGACATCAGCTTAATGCGTTTACTGAACAGATCGCGGATCTCTTCTGGCGCAGTGGCAATCATCTCCGCCTGCGCTCCGCCATGCATACGCATCAGGCTAACCCAACGATCCAGCCGGGAAGCCAGACGGCGCTGTAATTTTTCGTCATCCCAGAAGTTGCCTTCGGGTACAGACCACTGCATCTCTTCTTCTAACCATTGCCGCCAGCCTTTGGCCTGAGCTTTTTTCTCGCTGCACTGCTGACGCCAGGTCGTTATAAAGAGTTTACTGCGAGCGGCGGCATCATTTTCCAGCTTGCTAACCGTCGGAACTTTTTTGCTGCCCTGCGAAATAATGTGCAGCGCCAGCGAATGAAACGTGCGCGCGGTGACGTCTTGCGTATGCAGGCGTTCACGGATCCGATCGTCCATCTCCTGGGCCGCTTTTCGTCCAAACGCCAGCAGCAGGATCTGTTCAGCCGCTGCCTCTCCTCGCGCAAGCAACCAGCCCGCACGGGCGACCAATACGGATGTTTTGCCGCTTCCCGCCCCAGCAAGGACCAATAAGGATTGCTCACCGTTGACCACAGCACGCGCCTGGGCCGGATTCAGCGGTGAGGATTCAATTTGCTGGAAAAACTCGGCATGCTCTTCCAGCATTGCTTCGGTATAGGCTTGATTGTGCTTTAGGCGACAGGCTTCAATGTCCTTCAACCATGCCTGGCATTGGTGCAACGCCTCACGGCAATTATCAAATTCTTCCAGTCGGTTGATTGGAAGTGGTAGCGCGGCAAAGGCACGACGGATCTGCTGCTGCAGCCCTGTCGTTTGTTCGCGCGTCAGCCATTTGTTATCACTGGTACGTGCCGCGATCGCATCCAGCTGTTGCTGTAAAACTCCCGCAGCGACGGCGCTCATTTCCTGACTCCACTGCTGCCAGAGTGCGTTCAAGTGGTGATGGAAACGCTGCGTCTCCGCCCACTCTGTACCGTGAAGTCGCACCACCTTATCATCCGGGAGCACAAACTCCAGCTCGCCCCATACCAGGCCGCGTTTACAATGAATAGCCAGTAACTGATTGAAGGGAATAAGATACTCGTGACGATCGCCGGAAACTTTAATCCCGGCATTGAGAATAACAGCCCGATCGTAAGGGTGTTGTGCCAGACGTTTTCCAAGAGAAGTTGCTTTCAGTTCCATAAGACTCAGGCGGATCCACACGAAGAGGTTTACTTATCAGTGTAACCGCCAGAGAAAACGTGCTCCAGCCCAAAAAAACGTTACAATTGCCGAAATCACAGAAAACCAGAGTTAACCGAGGGTTTATGCGTACTGTTCTGAATATTTTAAATTTTGTGCTCGGGGGCTTCGCCACCACCTTAGCCTGGTTACTGGCTACGCTGGTCAGTATTGTGCTTATTTTTACTCTACCCTTGACCCGTTCATGTTGGGAGATAACCCGACTCTCGCTGTTTCCTTATGGCAACGAAGCAATTCATGTCGATGAACTGAACCCGGCAGGTAAAAACGTTTTGTTGAATACCGGCGGCACAGTGCTCAATATTTTCTGGCTGATTTTCTTCGGCTGGTGGCTGTGCCTGATGCACATTGTCTCCGGTATTGCCCAGTGCATTACCATCATCGGTATTCCGGTTGGCATCGCGAATTTTAAAATCGCCGCAATTGCACTCTGGCCAGTTGGTCGCCGGGTGGTATCAGTAGAAGTTGCTCGTGCAGCACGTGAAGCCAATGCGCGTCGTCGCTTTGAATAATCAGGACCGATGGCCTTTATGTTAAGTCCTCTGCTCAAACGCTATACCTGGAACAGCACCTGGCTGTACTACGTGCGGATTTTTATCGCGCTCTGCGGCACAACGGCACTGCCCTGGTGGCTGGGCGACGTTAAACTAACCATCCCGCTCACGCTGGGTATGGTTGCTGCCGCACTGACCGACCTGGACGATCGTCTTGCAGGCCGGCTACGCAATTTGATTATTACGTTGGTCTGCTTTTTTATTGCCTCGGCTTCTGTCGAACTGCTCTTCCCATGGCCATGGCTGTTTGCCATTGGGTTAACGCTCTCCACCAGCGGCTTTATATTACTGGGTGGATTAGGTCAACGCTATGCAACCATCGCTTTTGGCGCGTTGCTGATCGCCATTTACACGATGCTTGGCACTTCGCTTTACGATCAGTGGTATCAGCAACCGATCCTGCTGCTCGCTGGCGCTATTTGGTACAACCTGTTAACACTGACCGGGCATCTTCTGTTCCCCATCCGTCCCTTGCAGGATAATCTGGCACGTAGCTACGAACAGTTAGCGCACTATCTGGAACTGAAATCGCGTCTGTTTGATCCCGATATAGAAGATGAAAGCCAGGCACCGTTGTATGATTTAGCTCTCGCGAATGGGCAACTGATGGCGACGTTAAACCAGACGAAGGTGTCGTTACTGACTCGCCTGCGCGGCGACCGCGGGCAACGGGGAACTCGGCGTACGCTACATTACTATTTTGTGGCGCAGGATATCCATGAACGCGCCAGCTCCTCGCATATTCAGTACCAAACGCTGCGCGATCATTTCCGCCACAGCGATGTGATGTTCCGCTTCCAGCGTCTGATGTCGATGCAGGGGCAAGCCTGTTCACAGCTGTCCCGTTGTATTTTATTGCGCACACCTTATCAGCACGACCCACACTTTGAGCGCGTTTTCACCCATATAGATGCTGCGCTTGAGCGCATGCGTGCCAGTGGTGAGCCAGCCGATCTGCTCAACACGTTGGGATTTTTGCTGTCGAATCTGCGAGCCATCGATGCCCAGTTGGCTACTATTGAGTCCGAACAGGCTCAGGTACTCTCACGCAATGAGTCTGAAAATCAGCTTGCTGATGACAGTCCGCATGGGTTCAGTGATATCTGGTTACGTCTGAGTCGTAATTTCACGCCCGAGTCCGCCCTGTTTCGCCATGCTATCCGTATGTCGCTGGTGCTCTGCGTCGGCTATGCCATTATCCAGATAACAGGTATGAACCACGGGTACTGGATCCTGTTGACCAGCCTGTTTGTCTGTCAGCCAAACTACAACGCAACGCGACATCGCCTGGCGCTGAGGATTATCGGTACACTCGTCGGGATCGCTATTGGTTTACCGATCCTGTGGTTTGTGCCTTCTCTCGAAGGGCAATTGATACTTTTAGTGATCACCGGCGTACTGTTTTTTGCTTTTCGCAACGTCCAGTATGCGCATGCCACAATGTTTATCACGCTGCTGGTGCTACTGTGCTTTAACCTGCTTGGTGAAGGTTTTGAGGTCGCACTGCCGCGTGTCATTGATACGCTGATTGGTTGCGCTATCGCCTGGGCTGCTGTCAGCTTTATCTGGCCAGACTGGCGTTTTCGTAATCTGCCGCGGGTGATTGAACGGGCGACTGATGCAAACTGTCGTTATCTTGATGCAATACTCGAACAATATCATCAGGGTCGCGATAATCGCCTTACATACCGTATCGCCCGGAGGGACGCGCACAATCGTGACGCGGAACTGGCCTCCGTGGTGTCGAACATGTCGAGTGAACCGGACGTCACGGCCCAAACGCGCGAAACGGCGTTCCGCTTGCTGTGTCTGAACCATACATTTACCAGCTATATTTCCGCATTGGGTGCGCATCGCGAACAGCTAACCAATCCGGAGGTCCTGGCATTGCTAGACGATGCCGTCTGCTATGTTGATGATGCGCTTCACCATCAACCCGCTGACGAGCAGCGCGTATACCAGGCACTGGAGGGACTGAAGCAGCGAATTCAGCGTCTTGAGCCGCGTTCGGACAGTAAAGAGCCGCTGGTCATACAGCAAGTTGGGCTATTGATTGCCTTACTCCCGGAGATCCGGCGATTACAGCAGCAAATTGCCGTGCTGCCCTCTAATACCCCAGTTTCGACGTAAGAGAACTCACCCACTCTACCAGCTCCCGGCGACGCGTCGCCGGGAGCGCGGCTTCATGCACTCCCCCGACCGCTCCTTCAAGGGCGTAGAGTATTTTTACCGTCAAGGCGGGGTTATTTTGCCGAAGTTTCAGCCAGCACATTTGTGCTCCCAGCGAACGCAATGTTCCCTCATCTTTAATTCCTGCTTCATTTAGCAGAGTCTCCAGATGAAACGTCATATTGGGTAGCTCCCGCAGACGATGTTGTGCAAAGCGGCTCTGTTTTTCCTTAACAGCTGCATCCAGCGAATAGCGTGATAGCATCACCAACTGCGGCTGGTTTTGCCACAGGGCATCGTTCACCTGGTAATAATTGAGTACAACCGGACGTCCGCGCTTGATAAATGTCAGCCAGACAGGAGAGTTTTTTACACAGTACTGAGCGCTCTGCTCACATGCCCGAAGATATAGTTCACCGCTGGCAACCATGGCAAAGACCGTATCCCCAACAGTCAGACTGTAGCTGCCAAACAATGAGCGATAGTGAATCGCCCCCAAAGAAGCCAGATATTCTTGAGATTTATAGATCCTTGCATAAGAAAGTTCTTTCATAAAAATCCTTTTAAATCATAACGTAACCAAATGATTTTCAGTAGCAGATCCGTTAATGACGAAAATAGGCAACTTATTCGAATGGGGCAAGATGAATTTAATTTTTCCCGTGACGGCGACTAAAAATTGCGAACCTGTTTCCGAAAATAAGGTTGATCTTTATTGATGGCAGGGTTACTGTATATCCATACAGTAACTCACAGGGCTGGATTGATTATGTACACTTCAGGTTATGCAAATCGTTCTTCGTCGTTCTCTTCTGCATCAAGCAGCATTGCGCGCGTGTCGTCAGAGAACGCTACCACTGGGCTTATCAGTGAAGTGGTCTATCGCGAAGACCAGCCCATGATGACACAGCTCCTGCTGCTTCCACTCCTGCAACAGTTAGGGCAGCAATCCCGCTGGCAGCTGTGGCTGACACCTCAGCAAAAATTAAGTCGGGAGTGGGTACAGTCGGCCGGGCTTCCATTGACGAAAGTCATGCAAATTAGTCAGCTCTCTCCCTGCAATACGCTGGAATCTATGGTTCGAGCACTGCGCACGGGCAACTACAGCGTCGTTATCGGCTGGCTGACGGAGGAGTTAACCGAAGATGAACATGCCGAACTGGTAAAAGCGGCAGATGAAGGTAATGCGATGGGGTTTATTATGCGTCCTGTTCGCGCTCAGACACTTGCGGGGAGACAGCATTCCGGGCTAAAAATTCACTCGAATTTGTATCATTAAGTAAAATTAGGATTTATCCTGGAATTTTTTTTCATGTCTCAATTTGGTTTTGAGCCTTAACGGGTTTTTCGTGAGAACGCTTGTCTGAAGCGGTTTTCAGGATATCCTCAGTACATTTATTCATCCAAAAATGTTAAATATTGTGTATACAAGCCTTTTTTTTTCATATGCCTGACGGACTTCACACTTGTAAGTTTTCAACTACGTTGTAGACTTTACATCGCCAGGGGTGCTCGGCGTAAGCCGCAGATATCGGTAGAGTAACTATTGAACTGGTCCCCGGGTGAAGGATTTAACCGTGTTATCTCTCTTCGGAGATATTCATGGCGAATTTTGGATGATAACGAGGCGCAAAAAATGAAAAAGACAGCTATCGCAATTGCAGTGGCACTGGCTGGTTTCGCTACCGTGGCGCAGGCCGCTCCGAAAGATAACACCTGGTACGCTGGTGCTAAAATGGGCTGGTCTCAGTACCATGACATTGGTAACAACCAGATCAACAACGCCGGTCCTACCCACGAAAGCCAACTGGGTGCTGGTGCGTTCGGTGGTTATCAGGTTAACCCGTACGTTGGTTTTGAAATGGGTTACGACTGGTTAGGTCGTATGCCGTACAAAGGCTACACCGACGCTACTCATCAAAACGGCGCTTTCAAAGCTCAGGGCGTTCAGCTGACCGCTAAACTGGGTTACCCAATCACTGACGATCTGGACGTTTATACCCGTCTGGGTGGTATGGTTTGGCGTGCAGACGCTAAAAACAACGAAGGTTTCAAAGACCACGACACTGGTGTATCCCCAGTATTCGCTGGTGGCGTAGAGTATGCAATTACTCCTGAAATCGCTACCCGTCTGGAATACCAGTGGACCAACAACATCGGTGACGCGAACACCGTTGGTGGTCGTCCGGATAACGGCCTGCTGAGCGTTGGCGTTTCTTACCGTTTCGGTCAGGAAACTGTAGCTCCAGTAGTTGCACCGGCTCCGGCTCCAGCTCCAGAAGTACAGACCAAACACTTCACTCTGAAGTCTGACGTTCTGTTCAACTTCAACAAAGCAACTCTGAAACCAGAAGGCCAGCAGGCTCTGGACCAGATGTACAGCCAGCTGAGCAACCTGGATCCGAAAGACGGTTCCGTAGTGGTTCTGGGCTTCACTGACCGCATCGGTTCTGACGCTTACAACCAGGGTCTGTCCGAGAAACGTGCTCAGTCCGTTGTTGATTACCTGATCTCTAAAGGTATTCCTTCTGACAAAATCTCTGCACGTGG
The DNA here is from genome assembly GCF_041320245.1 of Citrobacter meridianamericanus. Classification (NCBI taxonomy): domain Bacteria; kingdom Pseudomonadati; phylum Pseudomonadota; class Gammaproteobacteria; order Enterobacterales; family Enterobacteriaceae; genus Citrobacter; species Citrobacter meridianamericanus. The sequence goes on from NZ_CP101036.1 coordinate 3,411,421, forward strand.
TATGGGCGAATCCAACCCGGTTACTGGCAACACCTGTGACAACGTGAAAGCTCGCGCTGCACTGATCGACTGCCTGGCTCCGGATCGTCGTGTTGAGATCGAAGTTAAAGGTATCAAAGACGTTGTAACTCAGCCTCAGGCTTAAGTTATCGTCTAGTAAAAAACCCCGCTTTGCGGGGTTTTTTTTCAGCTGTTTTTCGTTAAAAACGCACCAGAACGTTACGCCGAACCACACCCTACCGCTATTCTTTTCCCAGCAACGCCTGTAAATCCTGCTTCAATGTCGACATTTTGTTCGCGTACTTCTCTTTATGCTCTGCATCTTCAATGAGTTGCACAATAGTTTCAGAAAGCGTTTTACCACGCCGCTGCGCAAGCCCCGCTAAGCGCTGCCAGACCATAAATTCCAGATCGATTGATTTTTTGCGCGTATGCTGATGCTCAGCATTAAAATGCCGTTTACGCCTTGCTCGTATGGTTTGTTTCATACGATTTAGCAGCGCCGGATTCATGTGTTTTTCAATCCAGGTATTGACCCGAACCGGTTCATTTTCGAGGGTTAGCAATAAATCAACGGCTTCTTTGGCAGCGCTGGCCTCTACGTAACGGGTGATTAACTCCCCCTCACGATGCTTCTTCACCAGATACTTCCATTTCCAGCCGCTTTCAAGGTTTTCAAGTTGTTGATATTTCATTGCGATCTCAATGTTACCGTGTAACTCTTATCAGAATATCAGCTTTTTCGGCATCTGAAGAAAAGAATATCCAGCCTGTGAACTGCCGCGCGTCATCACATTCGTTTCCCGGCGCTTTCCACGTGTGCAGTGATGATGGTTACGGTATAATCGCGTTTTTTACAACAGACTAAAAAACATCAACTTTGACCATTACGAAACTTGCATGGCGTGATCTGGTTCCTGATACCGACAGTTATCAGGAAGTATTTGCACAGCCGCACGTCACTGACGACACCGACACCTTACTTAGCGATACTCAACCGCGTTTACAATTTGCATTAGAGCAGCTTCTTCAGCACTGGACGACGTCCTCGTTCATGCTGGTAAAAGCGCCGGAAGAGCTTGAGTATCTCAACCTTATTGCAGCAGCAGCACGTACGCTGCACACGGATGCCGGAAGCCTGACCGGAGGTCATTATGATATCTCCGGTCACACTATTCGCTATCGTACAGCTGAGAAAGCAGAAGACAATTTTGCAACGTTAACTCAGGTAGTCAGCGCTGACTGGGTTGAAGCCGAACAGCTATTTGGCTGCCTGCGTCAGTTCAATGGCGAAGTGACCCTGCAGCCAGGACTTGTACATCAGGCTAACGGTGGCGTGCTGGTTATTTCATTGCGCACGCTGTTGGCCCAGCCGCTGCTGTGGATGCGCCTGAAAGCCATTGTCAGCCACGAGCGTTTTGACTGGGTAGCTTTTGATGAGTCGCGCCCACTTCCTGTCTCCGTTCCACCTATGCCGCTCAAACTGAAAGTGATATTAGTGGGTGAACGTGAATCACTGGCAGACTTCCAGGAAATGGAGCCAGAACTGGCTGAGCAGGCTATTTATAGCGAGTTTGAAGATAATCTACAGATAGTGGATGCCGAAACCATGACGCAGTGGTGTCAGTGGGTAACGCATACCGCTACGCGTAACCATTTACCTTATCCCGCTCCTGATGCCTGGCAGGTACTGATTCGTGAAGCCGTGCGCTACACCGGCGAACAGGATACATTGCCGCTTAATCCATTATGGATAATCCGGCAGTTCAAAGAAGTGGCTCCGTTATGCGAGAGCGACACCTGCAACGCTGAGCAGTTTGGCCTGATGCTAGCTCAGCGAGAATGGCGGGAAGGTTTCCTGGCTGAACGTATGCAAGATGAGATCCTTCAGGAACAGATCCTTATTGAGACGGAAGGCGAGCGTATTGGCCAAATTAACGCCCTGTCGGTGATTGAATTCCCTGGACATCCGCGCGCGTTTGGTGAGCCTTCACGTATCAGCTGTGTGGTGCATATTGGCGATGGCGAATTTACGGATATTGAGCGCAAAGCCGAGCTCGGCGGAAATATTCATGCCAAGGGCATGATGATTATGCAGGCGTTCCTGATGTCGGAACTCCAGCTTGAACAGCAAATCCCCTTTTCCGCCTCACTGACCTTTGAGCAATCGTACAGCGAAGTCGACGGCGACAGCGCATCCATGGCCGAATTGTGCGCATTGATTAGCGCCCTCGCCGACGTTCCTGTTAATCAAAGCATCGCCATTACCGGTTCTGTCGATCAGTTTGGTCGCGCGCAACCTGTTGGTGGTCTGAACGAGAAAATTGAAGGTTTCTTCGCCATCTGCCAGCAGCGTGAGCTGACCGGCAAGCAGGGCGTTATTATTCCTTCAGCTAATGTCAGACATCTGAGCCTGCAGCCCACGCTGCTACAGGCTGTAGAAGAAGAAAAATTCACTATCTGGGCGGTGGACGACGTGACCGATGCGCTGCCACTGTTGTTAAATCTGGTGTGGGATGGTGAAGGTCAGACAACGTTGATGCAAACTATCCAGGAGCGTATTGCTACGGCAACGCAACAGGAAGGTCGTCACCGTTTTCCCTGGCCGCTACGTTGGCTGAACTGGATTATTCCGAACTGATCGGACTTGTTCAGCGTACACGTGTTAGCTATCCTGCGTGCTTCAATAAAATAAGGCTTACAGAGAACATGGTAGATAAACGCGAATCCTATACAAAAGAAGACCTTCTTGCCTCTGGTCGCGGTGAGCTGTTTGGCGCAAAAGGGCCACAACTGCCTGCACCAAGCATGCTGATGATGGACCGTGTCATCAAGATGACCGAAACCGGCGGCAACTTTGACAAAGGTTATGTTGAAGCTGAACTGGATATCAACCCGGACCTGTGGTTCTTCGGATGCCACTTTATCGGCGATCCGGTGATGCCAGGCTGCCTGGGTCTTGATGCCATGTGGCAGTTGGTTGGATTCTATCTCGGCTGGCTGGGTGGCGAAGGTAAAGGCCGCGCGCTGGGCGTAGGCGAAGTTAAATTCACCGGCCAGGTTCTGCCGACCGCGAAGAAAGTGACTTACCGCATTCACTTCAAACGCATCGTTAACCGTCGCCTGATCATGGGCCTGGCTGATGGTGAAGTGCTGGTTGATGGTCGTCTGATCTATACCGCAAACGATCTGAAAGTGGGTCTGTTCCAGGATACTTCCGCGTTCTAATCCAGGTCCGTGTATCTGCCAGTCATTAACGTTTATTCGTCTTGTCTGGTGGGCAAAAAGGCGAAACCTCCGCTCTGCGGAGGTTTCTTTTATCTAAAGAGACAGAATCAGGCCATTAAAACCCTATCCCCCATGGCTTCTCGCCAGCCTCCCAGCCAGTATGACCTCTGATTCAGCGTCTGATAGGGACACATTTCTTTTGAGCGTCCGGCAATGCCGGCCTGATAACCACGTTGATGTGCCCGTTCCAGGCGATCTCGTTTTTGTCTCTTCATGCCTCGTTTCCCTCATCTTTAGGTCTGGTGGAAAAGAAAACAGTGATTACTAAGTGTGCAATCACACTAAACGAATACCCCTAAACATCAGAGCCGTCAATGCGCAAAATTCACGCCAGTGTCATATTTGTGAGCTACCCGAAAAATCATTTGTACAAAAATAGTCAGTCAGAACAGCTATCTCCACGGCTAAAAAAATAAAAAAAACAGCCCCGGGCAATGAACCAGAGGCGGCATAATTTACAATTATTTAAGCTTAAGGCAGGCGTTTCAGCTCCTGAGCAATAGCCGTCGCTTCCTGGCTCCAGGCACTGGCCAGCACCTTCACCATTTCATCGTAACCATCCTGAGTCTGCACCGCTTCGATGTGGAACGGACGTTTAATTAACTGACCCTGATGATTCAGCAACCACTCCCCACTTACAATTACCTTCCCATCATAGCGCCCCTGGAAGCCTGTCACGGTGACGTTAAGAGTGTCCTGTACGCTTCCCAATGGTTGAGAAGCAACAACCCATCCCGGTAATTGGGTGCTGAGATTCGCCACTAGCGTGTTACGCAGTTGCTGGTCTAATGGACTGGCCCAGAGATTATTATTGGCGATCACGTATTTTACATCGCTGGTCTGGTATACCACGCCATTACCCGCCAGGTAGTCAGGTACCGAAATCTGCTCAACCCACAACAGACGATTCCCCTGGTTAGTTGTGCTCTGTACCCCACCCTGTGCAATAGGAAGCTGGTAATAGCTTTTATTTTCTCCGCTGGAGCTACATGACGTCAGCCAGAACGCCATCATCACCACTAGCCACTTTTTCATTGTTTCGCCCTCTTCGGCTCTGGATCTTTTTTATCCTTCGCTTCAAACACCAGCGCGTTGCTCTTATCGTTCAGCGTTTTCAGTACCGGCTGCAGCTCACGCAGAACCTGATCAAGACGTTGCATATCTGCCACCATCTTGTTGTAGGCAGCGGAGCCCGGCTGGAAGCCCTGCATACTCCGATTCAGTTCGCGCAATGTGTTCTGCATATCCCCCGGAAGCTGCTGCATTGACTGGCTGGAAGTAATCTTATTCATGTTATCCAGCGTAGTTTGCAGATGTTTCATCGTGCGCTGACTTTCCGACAGAGTCGTAGTCGCCTGCTCAATCATTGGGTTCAACGGCAGATTATTAATCTTATCCAACGCCTCCATCAGACGCTGCTGGATTTGCGCCAGCCCTCCACTCACGGTCGGAATGATTTGGTAGCCGTCAAACTCACGAATGCCTTTTAACGGTGGATCTTTAGGATAGAAGTCCAGATCCACATACAGTGCCCCTGTTACCAGGTTCCCGGTCTTCAGAGAAGCTCTTAACCCACGGTTCAGCAGATCCGTCAGATGAGCCCCCACGTCGGTACTCTCGCCAAGCTGCGCTTTCAGACGTTCCGGTTCAATACGAATCAACACCGGGATACGGTAATCGTCATTGAATGCCTGGCGTAAACCTGGCGCAAAGAAAGGCACTTTGCCGACGGTTCCTAAACGGATCCCACGGAATTCTACCGGCGCGCCCGGCTGTAGACCGCGAATAGAATCCTTAAAGAACATCAGATAATCGATATGGTCGGTATACAGAGAATCCTGAATACTCTTTTGATCGTCGTACAAATTAAACGCGGTTTTTTCCGCGACGGGTTGCCCCTGGTCCAGCCCCTCTGGGACGTCGAAACTCACGCCGCCACCAAACAGCGTCGTCAGCGATCCCATTTCTACACGCATTCCCGCAGACGTCAGATCGACCGCGATCCCGCTGTCTTTCCAGAAGCGCACATTGCTGGTGACCAGGCGATCGTTAGGCGCATTGATGAAAAGTTGATAACTAATGCTTCGCTTTTGCGGATCAAAGGTACTGGTCTCAACAGAACCTACGCGGTATCCACGGAATAACACTGGATCGCCCGGACTAAGCTGTCCGGCTTTTTTGCTGTCAAGCACCACACGGATCCCCTTGGCATCCGGCGGTGCCAGCGGCGGCGAGTCCAGCAACTGGTAATTTTCCAGTTTGCTGCCTTTATTGCCGGGCTGCAGTTCAATATATACCCCAGACAACAACGTACCCAGACCGCTGATACCTTCACGCCCTATCTGCGGCTTCACCACCCAAAAGACAGAATCTTTATGCAGCAGCTTTTCCATACCGGAATTAAGACGGGCTTTAATCTGCACATGGGTCAAATCATCCGTCAGGGTAGCGCTTTCAACGACGCCGACATCTACGCTGCGGCTCTTAATTGTCGTTTTCCCCCCCTCAATGCCTTCGGCATTGGTGGTGATCAGCGTAACTTCTGGTCCCTGATGGCTGTAATGATAAAACAGCACCCATGCACCAATGAGCGCAGTGACGATTGGGAATATCCATACCGGAGACCAGTTTTTTACCTTCTGCACTTTGGCTTCCCCACTTTTAGATTCCATGCTGTCAGGACTCCTCATGATCTGGTTCTGGTTCACGGTCCCACGACAGACGCGGATCAAATGTCATCGCAGAAAACATTGTCATAATGACGACTAAAGCAAACATCAAAGCACCCATTGCAGGATAAATGTTCATTAACCCCCCCATGCGCACCAGCGCAGAGAGTACGGCAATTACAAAAACGTCGATCATTGACCAGCGACCAACAAATTCTACAACCTCATAAATAAAATGCATCCGTTCACTGTCGCGTTTGCCGTGCCCCTTAGCATCCCAACACAACCAGGCAATCGCGATCATTTTTAAGGTCGGCACCATAATACTGGCAATAAAGATAACCGCTGCCACCGGGTAAGAACCTTCACTCCAGATTAAAACTACCCCCTCAAGGATCGTCGATGGCAATTTTGACCCGAGCAGGTCGGTGATCATAATCGGCAGAATATTGGCAGGAAGATAAAGCATGATAGACGTAAACAGTAATGCCAACGTCCATTGCAGACTGTTTTTACGCCGCGCATAACCTTTGGCCTGACATCGCGGACATACTAATTCGTCAGCGGGAAGAATAGCAGTGCAGCAAGAGCAAGAGCGCAAACCCTGCCGGATTCCAGGCACACCAGGCTTTAATTCCTGTTCGATAGCTGGCATAGGAGCAATATCATCCCACAGCCAACGGCGGTCCACACACTGGAACGCCCGCAACTGGAGTACACAAAACAAACACCACGGGATGAAGCTGCTACCTACGCCGATATCGCCATAGGCCATCAGCTTAACAAAGCTCACCAGCACGCCCGCGAGGAAGATTTCTGCCATTCCCCAGCTTTTTAACTGAAACAAAATACGCGCCAGCCATGCTTTAAGCCGATCAGGCATCTGAGCGCGGTTTACCAGTAGCAGGATCGTCAGCAGACAAAAGGCCGGAACCAGCTGTACGAATAAGATAAAGAAGGTGCCGAGACTGGCGTAATCTTCAGAAAAGAGCACGCTAGGAATTTGCAGCAGTGTCACTTCACTACTCACCCCTGCGACGTTCATATTCACAAAGGGAAAGAGGTTTGACAGCAGCAGCATAAATAGTGCGGCTAAAACATAGGCAGTGGGACGCTGCCGGGGGGCGTCCCACTCAACGGTTAACGTAGTGCCACATCGTGGACATGCCGCTTTCTGACCATGCTCCAGGCGAGGTAACGCCACCAGCATGTCACACTGCGAGCACAAAATATGCTTCGCGGCATGGTGATGTTCGCACATATGTGCTCCTTTAATTATGCGCCATTCTTCAAAGACTCAAGATACTCCCAGCGCTCAAAGGCTTGCTCAAGTTCTTGTTCCGCTTCGTTCAGATTAGCCAATACCTGCTGCGTTTGCTCGTGCGGCTGACTGAAAAACGTGGCGTCAGCAACCTGAGCCTGTAAGGCTTCCAGCTTAGCTTCCAGTTCTTCAAGCAGCGCGGGGAGTTGCTCCAGTTCGCGCTGCAGTTTATAGCTTAGTTTGCTGGTGCTGCGTTTGACAATTTCTGCTTTAGGAGCAGCAGGTTCCTCTGTTTTTTTCGCAACTGGCTGCTTAAACGCCACATACTGCGATTGTTGACTGCGCGCATCATGATAACCGCCGACATAACGGCCAATTTTACCGCCGCCTTCGAAGATCCAGCATTCGGTCACGGTATTATCGACAAACTGACGGTCGTGGCTCACCAGCAGCACGGTGCCCTGATAGCTATCAATCAATTCTTCAAGCAGTTCCAGCGTTTCGACGTCCAGATCGTTCGTGGGTTCATCGAGAATTAACAAATTGCTGGGTTTCAGGAACAAACGCGCCAACAGCAGGCGATTGCGTTCCCCGCCAGAGAGCGCGCGTACTGGCGTCATCGCGCGTTTCGGATGGAACATGAAATCCTGAAGGTAGCCCAGCACGTGGCGGGGTTTGCCGTTAACCATCACCTCTTGCTTACCTTCAGCAAGGTTGTCCATCACGGTTTTATCCGGATCCAGTTCGGCGCGATGCTGATCGAAATATGCCACTTCCAGCTTAGTTCCAACATGAATGCGTCCACTGTCAGCCTGAAGCTGACCTAACATCAGCTTCAACAGCGTAGTTTTGCCGCAGCCGTTAGGTCCGATTAGCGCGATCTTGTCGCTACGCTGCACCTGCGCGGAGAAATCTTTCACCAGTTGCTTTCCGTCAACCTGGTAATCAACATTCTCCATCTCAAAGACAATCTTGCCAGAACGGCTTGCCTCTTCGACCTGCATCTTCGCTGTGCCCATCACTTCGCGACGTTCACCACGCTCGCGACGCATGGCTTTCAGCGCACGCACGCGACCTTCGTTACGCGTACGACGCGCTTTGATACCCTGACGGATCCAGACTTCTTCCTGTGCCAACTTGCGATCAAATTCCGCGTTTTGTAACTCTTCTACGCGTAATGCTTCTTCTTTATCCAGCAGATACTGATCGTAGTTACCCGGATAGGTAACCAGCTTGCCGCGGTCAAGATCGACAATGCGCGTCGCCATATTGCGGATAAACGAACGGTCGTGGGAAATAAAAATGATTGTCCCATTGAAGGTTTTCAGGAACCCTTCCAGCCAGTCAATGGTTTCAATATCCAGGTGGTTCGTCGGTTCATCCAGCAGCAATACGCGCGGGTTACTCACTAACGCGCGGCCCAGCGCCGCCTTACGTAGCCAGCCGCCGGAAAGCGATGCCAGCTCCATGTCTGCTTCAAGGCCAAGCTGTTCCAGTACTTCATTAATACGGTTTTCCAGCTGCCACAGATTGTGGTGATCCAGCTGTTCCTGAACCTTCGCCAGTTCCTGAAGGTTTTTATCACTCGGATCGGCGATCACCAGATGCGAGATATCGTGATAACGCTTGAGGTAAACCGCCTGTTCTGCAATTCCTTCAGCGACGAAATCGTAGACGCTACCCTGCACGTTGCGCGGCGGATCCTGCTGCAGACGCGCCACAACCAGATCCTGCTCATAAATAATACGCCCATCGTCAAGACCCTGTTCACGATTCAGGATCTTCATTAGCGTCGATTTGCCTGCGCCATTACGGCCAACCAGACAGACGCGCTCGTTATCTTCGATATGCAGTTCAGCATTATCGAGAAGCGGCGCATCGCTGAACGACAGCCATGCACCATGCATACTGATTAATGACATTTAATTTTCCTTTCAGGCTGCGGTAATCAGCCAGCAGTTGTGGATCTGACGGTTACGGGCAAAATCCTGGGAAAGCGTTTTTTGAGTGATTTCTTGTGCTTTCAATCCCAGTGCTGCCAGACCGTCGAGATCCATACGGAATCCACGTTTGTTGTTGGAGAACATGATTGTGCCGTCTTTACGAAGCAGGCGTTTTAGATCTTTCATCAACACCAGATGATCGCGCTGTACGTCAAACGAGTCTTCCATACGTTTTGAGTTAGAGAACGTCGGCGGATCGATGAAAATCAGATCAAACTGTTCATTGGCTTCGCGCAGCCAGCCCAGGCAATCGGCCTGAATTAAACGGTGCGCGCGGCCACTCAGGCCATTCAGACGCAGGTTACGCTCCGCCCATTCCAGGTAGGTGCGCGACATATCAACAGTCGTGGTGCTACGCGCACCGCCCAATCCTGCATGTACGCTGGCGCTGCCGGTGTAGGAGAACAGGTTAAGGAAATCCTTACCTTTACTCATCTGACCGAGCATGCGGCGTGCAATACGATGATCGAGGAACAAACCGGTATCAAGATAGTCTGTCAGGTTGACCCACAGGCGCGCGTTGTACTCGCTTACCTCAATGAATTCACCCTTCTCATTCATCTTCTGATACTGATTCTTCCCTTTCTGCCGTTCACGGGTTTTCAGCACCAGTTTATTCGGCGCGATTTCCAGTACCGACAGCGTTGCGGCGATAATGTCGAACAGGCGTTGACGTGCTTTTTGTGCATCAACTGTCTTCGGCGGAGCATATTCCTGAACCACAACCCAGTCGCCGTAACGGTCAACTGCAACATTGTATTCCGGCAGGTCAGCGTCATACAGGCGATAGCATTCAATGCCTTCCTGGCGCGCCCATTTTTCCAGCTTCTTGATGTTCTTGCGCAGGCGGTTGGCATAATCTTCCGCGACCGTGGCTGGCTTGCTGTCCGCGGTGGTCTCTGCAACGTGATAGTTCTTCTGTACACAATCCAGCGGGCCGTTTTTCGCTTTGAACTGCTTGTCGGCACGTAATTGCAGGCTGCTGAGCAGATCCGGCGAGGCGCTAAACAACGACAAATTCCAGCCGCCAAACTGGTTTTTCATCGTCCGCCCCAGCAGGCTGTGCAGGGCTATCAGCGCCGGTTCGCTATCCAGACGTTCGCCGTATGGTGGGTTACTGATAACCGTACCATACGGTCCTTTCGGCAGCGGATTGCTCAGTTTGGCAACATCTTTAACGTCAAACGTCATCAGGTCGGCAATACCCGCGCGGCGGGCGTTACTGCGCGCTTTTTCAATTACCCGCGCATCGCTGTCGGAACCATAGAAATGCGAGGAGTAGTCAGCCAGCCCTTTACGCGCACGCACCTGTGCTTCGGCTTTGACTTCTTGCCAGACGACTTCATCGTGCTGCGCCCAACCGCTAAAACCCCAGTACCCGCGGTGCAGGCCCGGCGCACGATCGGTTGCCCACATCGCAGCTTCAATCAGCAGCGTGCCGGAGCCGCACATCGGATCGAGCAACGGTGTGCCTGGCTGCCAGCCAGAACGCATAACGATGGCCGCAGCCAGCGTCTCTTTGATCGGCGCCTGGCCAGCGCGATCGCGATAACCACGCTGATGCAAACCGTCACCGCTAAGATCGAGCGCAATGCTGGCGGTATCTTTGTTCAACCAGACGTTGATGCGCAGATCCGGAGATTCACGATCCACATTTGGACGCGGCAGATTTTTACGGGTGAAGGCATCGACAATCGCATCCTTGACCTTCAGCGCGCCGTACTGACTGTTACGAATGGTCTCGTTCAGGCCACTAAAATGGACGGCAAACGTCGCACCAGGATTAAATATCTCTGTCCAGTCGATTGCCTGAACACCGAGGTACAGATCAAGATCGCTGTAGACCTTGCACTCTCCCATCGGCAGGATAATGCGCGAGGCCAGGCGGCTCCACATCAGGCTCTGGTAAACAAGCCGCGTGTCGCCCTTAAAATGGACCCCACCCTGAACGACCTGGCACTCCAGCGCGCCGAGGTTTTCCAGTTCAGTTTTTAACAGCTCTTCCAGCCCGCGGGCCGTACTGGCAAACAGAGAATTCATAATGTCACTTTTACTCCAATAAAATTGCTGCGCATTATAGCTAATATGGGCTGTATGTCATAAAGTTGAAGGCTTATTTTCGCTCGAGGGGCTGTACAGTGGTAACGTTGACCCGACTTTTTATTCATCCGGTTAAATCTATGCGTGGAATTGGGCTCACGCACGCCCTGGCAGACGTCAGCGGCCTCGCCTTTGACCGTATATTTATGATTACCGAAGCCGACGGAACGTTCATTACTGCCCGACAGTTCCCGCAAATGGTCCGCTTTACCCCTTCCCCTTTCCACGATGGACTGCATCTTACGGCGCCAGACGGCAGCAGCGCGCTGGTGCGATTTGCCGATTTCGCCACCCAGGATGCGCCGACAGAAGTGTGGGGAAACCATTTTACCGCGCGTATCGCGCCATCCGCTATCAACCAATGGCTGAGCAGCTTTTTCTCCCGTGACGTGCAGCTGCGCTGGGTTGGCCCACAATTGACGCGTCGGGTGAAGCGCCACGATGATGTTCCTTTATCCTTCGCCGACGGTTATCCCTACCTGCTGACCAATGAAGCGTCGCTGCGCGATCTGCAGCAACGCTGCCCGGCAAGCGTGAAAATGGAACAGTTTCGCCCTAATCTGGTGATTTCAGGGGCTGGCGCCTGGGAAGAAGATACCTGGAAAGTGATTCGCATTGGCGACGTCATTTTTGATGTGGCAAAACCTTGTAGCCGCTGCATATTCACCACCGTCAGCCCAGAGAAAGGCCAGAAACATCCGTCTGGCGAGCCGCTCGCCACGCTGCAAACTTTCCGCACGGCCGCGGATAACGGCGATGTTGATTTCGGCCAGAATCTCATCGCGCGCAACAGCGGCGTGATTCGCGTTGGCGATGACGTCGAAATTTTGGCAACCGGCCCCGCCAGAGCATACGGCGCGGCGGAGTCAGATGATACCGCACAGGAACAACAGCCTGATGCCACGGTACTGATTGACTGGCAGGGGCAGACCTTCCGTGGCAATAATCAACAGGTATTGCTTGAACAGTTGGAAAATCAGGGTATCCGGATTCCCTATTCATGTCGGGCAGGGATTTGCGGATGTTGTCGAATTCGACTGGTAGAAGGCGAAGTTAACCCGCTGAAAAAATCAGCGATAGGAGATGACGGGACAATTCTGTGCTGCAGTTGTGTTCCGAAAACGACAATCAGGCTGGAGAGTTAAACCGCCTGCTCAAGGCTGAAACTGTCAACAACGACCTGCGGTTTCAGTCTGTCATTCATTATTTTAATCGCGTCACCAAGCTGCATGGTTCTTCCAGCAATAACCACGCCAGGTTGTGCAAGCAGACAAAGCGCGGCGTTTTCACCCGGCTCGACCACTAACAGGTTTACCTGTTCATCGGTATCGCTTAAATCCACACAGGCGGCATCACCCACGGTTGGCGACCAGTTAATACCGTGCGCGACAAAGTGCCAGCTTTTTGGCATTTGTGGTTTAAGATAACGAATCGCCACCAGTGCATTGAGCACCAGTTCCGCTTTTTGTTCTTTGGCTAAATCCAGATAGCGACATTTTTCTTCAAAGGAAAAATAAAGCGCGGCGTCATCAACACAAAAACCCGACGGTGAAAATGCATCGGGAGTGAGCATTTTACGAGCAAAACGCGAACGGAATAACATGCCATTGGCTAAATCGAGCATCATACGATCGTGCTCTTCATCATAATACCAGCGCCAGTTATCGTCGGGTTTAATTCGCATCAGTTTCTCTCCTTTCCTTAATCATCGCCATTACGACAGTATCCTTTTGCCGCTTCGCTTATTGCCTTAATAATAAAAGCTCAGAATGTTTAAATAAGCAACAGTAAAGGAATATAAAACAACCAGGGCCAGAAATAAAGCCCTGGATTGTGATTAAGGTAGCATTCAGATATTGGTGACGATTTCTTTTATCAGCGGCGGACCTTTAAAAATAAAGCCCGAATAAATCTGCACCAGTGAAGCACCGGCAGCTATTTTCTCACGTGCGGCGATGACCGAGTCGATACCACCAACTCCGATAATCGGCAGTTGACCTTTTAATTCCTGAGACAACTGGCGAATAATTTCTGTACTTTTTAATTGCAATGGTCGCCCGCTAAGACCACCCATTTGATCGCAATTTTTCATTCCCTGAACGAGAGAGCGATCGAGCGTGGTGTTAGTCGCAATTACGCCATCAATATTATGCCGAACTAAACTGTCAGCAACCTGGATCAGTTCTTCCACAGAAAGATCCGGCGCGATCTTTACCGCCACTGGAACATATTTATGGTGGATCGCTTGCAGATCATTTTGCTTATTTTTAATTGCCGTCAGGAGATCGTCCAGCGCCTCACCGTATTGCAGCGTACGTAATCCCGGTGTATTCGGTGAAGAGATATTAATCGCGATATAACCCGCATAAGCATAGACTTTTTCCATACAAATCAGATAGTCATCTTTGCCATTCTCTACCGGGGTATCTTTATTCTTGCCAATATTAATCCCCAGAATACCGTCAAAATGCGATTTTTTAACGTTCTCAACCAGGTTATCAACACCCAGGTTATTAAACCCCATGCGGTTGATCAAACCTTCTGCATCAACCAGACGGAACAGACGCGGTTTATCGTTACCCGGCTGAGGACGCGGCGTTACGGTGCCAATCTCAATGGAACCGAATCCCATCGCGCCGAGCGCATCAATACACTCCCCGTCTTTATCCAGTCCGGCAGCAAGCCCGAGCGGATTTTTAAACGTCAGCCCCATACAGGTAACCGGTTTTGCAGGTACCTTCTGGCGGACAAGCGCTTCAAGCGGCGTGCCGGTAATGCGACGTAATTGCTGGAATGTCAATTCATGAGCGCGCTCTGGATCGAGCTGAAAAAGGGCTTTACGAACGAAGGGGTAGTACATGAACTCTCCTGGATTCCCGGTGTGCAAACCGGGGGCGTATTATGTGCGATCGTGAGCAAAAAGGGAATTGACCTGCGGCAATAAATAGCAATCGTTTTCCTGTCTCACTCATTTTATCCATTTTTCAACTTTTCTATCCCGCATAAATCATTTCGATAAACAGAGCCTCTCTGCCAGACTGCAATAATTGTTATCAATGTTAAACAAAGGCAAACAATTAGTTATAAGTGGAGATTAAAATTATGCGCGTCATTACTCTGGCGGGAAGCCCACGCTTTCCCTCTCGCTCCAGCGCGTTACTGGAATATGCCCGAGAAAAACTCAATGGTCAGGATGTCGAAGTCTTTCACTGGAACCTGCACAACTTTGCCCCGGAAGACCTCATCTGTGCCCGTTTTGATAGTCCGACGCTGAAGACATTCAGCGAACAATTGCAGGATGCTGACGGGCTGATTGTCGCCACGCCGATCTACAAAGCCGCTTACTCTGGCGTACTGAAAACGCTGCTCGATCTGCTTCCCGAGCGGGCGCTGGAAGGAAAAGTGGTGTTGCCGCTGGCGACCGGCGGCAGCGTGGCGCATTTACTGGCCGTCGATTACGCGCTGAAACCGGTACTAAGTACGTTAAAAGCCCAGGAGATCCTGCACGGCGTATTTGCCGATGATTCACAGGTCATCGATTATCTGCATAAACCGCAGTTTACGCCCAACCTGCAGCAGCGCCTGGACAGTGCGCTCGACACCTTCTGGCTGGCATTGCATCGTCGCGATATCCAACGCCCCCAACTGAACACACTGCGGGGTACTGCCCATGCTTAATTTGCTCAAGCGCCAGAGGTCATGGCTCGCACTGGCCGGGTTGCTGTCACTGTCAACGCTGGCGTATGCCGCAGAGTCTGCGCCCGATGCCCTGCGTATCGGCTATCAGAAAGGAAGCGTCAGTATGGTGCTGGCAAAAAGCCATCAATTGTTGGAAAAGCGCTATCCACAGACCAAAATCTCGTGGGTTGAGTTCCCAGCCGGGCCGCAAATGCTGGAAGCCTTGAATATCGGCAGTATCGATCTCGGCAGTACGGGTGACATTCCACCAATATTCGCCCAGGCTGCCGGAGCCGATCTGGTGTACGTGGGCGTTGAGCCCCCCAAACCGAAAGCTGAAGTGATTCTGGTGCCAAAAGATAGCCCGATTCAGAACGTCGCGCAGCTTAAAGGACATAAAGTCGCATTCCAGAAAGGGTCAAGCGCCCACAATTTACTGCTCCGAGCGCTGCAACAGGCCGGGCTGAAATTTACCGATATTCAACCGACTTATCTGACCCCCGCCGATGCGCGAGCGGCCTTCCAGCAAGGAAACGTTGAGGCATGGGCTATCTGGGATCCCTACTATTCCGCCGCGTTACTGCAAGGTGATGTGCGCGTGCTCAAAGACGGCTCAGATCTGAAGCAGACCGGTTCGTTTTATCTCGCCGCTCGTCCTTATGCCGAGAAAAATGGCGCTTTTGTTCTTGACGTACTGAATACCTTTAGCCAGGCCGATGCGTTAACCCTCAGCCAGCGCCAGCAAAGCATCACCCTGCTGGCTAAAACCATGGGTCTGCCCGAACCGGTGATTGCGTCCTATCTGGATCACCGCCCGCCAACCACCATTACACCCATCAGCGACTCTGTTGCCGCATTGCAGCAACAAACCGCCAATCTGTTTTATGACAACCGTCTGGTGCCGAAAAAAATCGATATCCGCCAGCGTATCTGGCAACCCACTCAGCAGGCAGGAGAAAAATTATGAGTCTGAACATGTTCTGGTTTTTACCCACCCACGGTGACGGTCATTATCTTGCAACGGAAGAGGGTTCGCGCCCGGTCGATCATGGTTATCTGCAACAAATTGCGCAAACGGCCGATCGTCTGGGATTTACCGGTGTGCTGATCCCCACCGGACGCTCCTGCGAAGATGCCTGGCTGGTGGCCGCCTCGATGATCCCGGTTACTCAGCGATTAAAATTTCTGGTCGCGCTGCGTCCAAGCGTCACCTCACCGACGGTTGCCGCGCGTCAGGCAGCAACGCTCGACAGGCTTTCTAATGGTCGGGCGCTATTTAACCTGGTGACCGGTAGCGATCCGCAGGAGTTGGCTGGCGACGGCGTGTTCCTCGATCACACCGAGCGCTATGAAGCCTCTGGTGAATTTACTCAGGTCTGGCGACGCTTACTGCAAGGTGAAACCGTGGATTTCAACGGCAAACATATTCATGTCCGCGGGGCAAAACTGTTCTTCCCGCCGATCCAGCAGCCGCATCCTCCACTCTATTTCGGCGGCTCGTCTGATGTCGCACAAGATCTGGCTGCCGAGCAGGTTGATCTCTACCTGACCTGGGGCGAACCGCCTGAACAGGTGAAACAGAAGATTGAACAAGTACGGGCCAAAGCGGCGGCGCTCGGGCGCAAGATCCGCTTTGGTATTCGTCTGCATGTGATCGTACGAGAGACAACACAAGAGGCGTGGCAGGCTGCGGATCGTCTGATAAGCCATCTGGATGACGACACCATCGCCAAAGCCCAGGCCGCCTTCTCAAAAACGGATTCGGTTGGTCAGCAGCGAATGGCTGCGCTGCACAACGGTAAACGCGACAAACTGGAAATTAGCCCGAACCTGTGGGCAGGAGTAGGACTGGTGCGCGGTGGCGCAGGGACCGCCCTGGTTGGAGATGGTCCTACGGTCGCAGCGCGTATTAACGAGTATGCCGCGCTGGGAATCGACAGCTTTGTGCTGTCCGGCTATCCGCATCTGGAAGAAGCGTACAAGGTTGGTGAGCTGCTGTTCCCACATCTGGATGTCGCGATACCCGAAATTCCGCAACCACAGCGCCTGCAACAGCAAGGCGAAGCGGTTGCGAATGAATTCATCCCGCGCAAAGTCGCACAAAGCTAAGGAGCGGCTAATGGCAACGCCGAAAAACAGATGGTTATTGCGCCTCGCGCCCTGGTTTTTACCGCTCGGTCTGGTGGCACTCTGGCAGCTCGCATCATCAATGGGCTGGCTGTCCACCCGCATACTGCCCTCACCGGAGGGCGTGATCGAAGCTTTCTGGACGCTTTCAGCCAGCGGCGAACTTTGGCAGCATCTGGCGATCAGCGCCTGGCGGGCGCTGATCGGATTCTCCATCGGTGGATCAATTGGCCTGACGCTGGGGCTGATAAGCGGCCTTTCGCGTTGGGGAGAACGCCTGCTGGACACGTCGGTGCAGATGCTGCGTAACGTCCCGCATCTGGCGCTGATCCCACTGGTCATTTTATGGTTCGGTATTGATGAGTCCGCCAAGATCTTTCTCGTCGCGCTGGGCACGCTGTTCCCGATTTACATCAACACCTGGCATGGGATCCGTAACATCGATCGCGGGCTGGTAGAGATGGCGCGCAGCTATGGGTTATCCGGCTTTTCACTGTTTATTCATGTGATCCTCCCCGGTGCCCTGCCCTCGATTATGGTCGGCGTACGTTTTGCTCTCGGGCTGATGTGGCTGACGCTTATCGTCGCAGAAACCATTTCAGCCAATGCCGGTATTGGCTACCTGGCGATGAACGCCCGCGAATTTCTGCAAACCGATGTGGTCGTGGTGGCCATTATTCTCTACGCCCTACTCGGCAAACTTGCCGACGTCAGCGCCCAATTACTGGAACGTATCTGGCTACGCTGGCACCCGGCTTACCATTTAAAGGAAACTAATGTATGAACACCGCTCGCCTGAACCAGGGCACACCGCTTTTGCTGAGCGCCGTGACGAAACAATACGCCGCCAATACGGTGCTCAATCAGTTAGATTTGCATATTCCAGCCGGACAGTTCGTTGCCGTGGTCGGTCGCAGCGGCGGAGGTAAAAGCACGTTACTGCGCCTGCTGGCTGGGTTGGAGTCGCCCACCTCAGGCGCATTACTCGCCGGAACCACACCGCTGGCAGAGATTCAGGATGATACACGAATGATGTTTCAGGATGCGCGTCTGCTACCATGGAAGACGGTTACCGATAACGTGGGTCTGGGTCTGCAAGGTCACTGGCGCAATGCAGCGCGAGATGCGCTGGCCGCAGTTGGACTGGAGAGTCGTGCCCAGGAATGGCCTGCGGCCCTTTCTGGTGGACAAAAACAGCGCGTGGCCCTGGCGCGGGCTTTAATTCACCGCCCCGGTCTGCTGCTGTTGGATGAACCCCTCGGCGCGCTGGATGCGTTAACCCGCCTTGAGATGCAGGATCTGATTGTCTCTTTATGGCAGGAACACGGCTTTACCGTATTGTTAGTCACCCATGATGTCAGCGAAGCAGTAGCAATGGCCGATCGCGTATTGCTCATTGAAGACGGAAAAATCGGACTGGATTTAACGGTGGATATTGCGCGACCACGCCGGATTGGTTCAGTGCGTCTGGCAGAACTGGAAGCTGAGGTGTTGAACCGGGTGATGCAACGCGGCGAAAATGAAGTTCAGCTACGCAGGCATGGTTAAAAATGCCGGATGGCGCTACCGCTTATCCGGCCTACACGTGAATGGTAGGCCGGCCCCATCCGGCAATATTATCAGGCTAATGCTTTAGCTATCTTCTCGAACAGATCGCCGGAGAGATTCTCCAGGCCTTTCAACTGTTCCAGCGCCGCACGCATCTTCGCCTGACGTTTTGCATCATAACGTTTTAAACGAATCAGCGGCTCAATCAGACGTGACGCTACCTGCGGGTTACGGCTATTGAGCTCAGTCAGCATGTCGACCAGGAACTGATAGCCGCTGCCATCTTCCGCATGAAATGCCGCCGGGTTGCTACCTGCAAAGGCACCGATCAGCGAACGGATGCGATTCGGGTTGCTCATGCTAAAGGAGCGATGCTTCAACAGGCCGCGTACCGTTTCCAGTACATTATCCGCCGGGCTGGTAGATTGCAGGATAAACCATTTATCCATCACCAGACCGTCATGGTGCCACTTATCGTCATACTCCTGCATCAGAGCGTCACGGCAAGGAAGTTGCGCCGCTACTGCCGCAGACAACGCCGCCAGCGCATCGGTCATATTGTTCGCTTCACGGTACTGCTTGCTGACCAGCGTGTCAGCCAGATGGGTTTCGCCAAAGGCCAGGAATCGCAGGCAGGCGTTGCGCAGCGTACGCTTGCCAATATCGGCATGCTCTACGCGGTACTCATCAAGATGATTAGCGTTATAGATGGCGAGGAATTCATCCGCCAGCTCAGCCGCCAGCGTGCGGGTTAACGCTTCACGTACTTCTGTTATCGCCACCGGATCGATGATGTCGAACAGTTCGGCGATTTCATTTACCGAAGGCAACGTCAGGATCTCAGCCGCCAGCGCCGGATCGATTTTCTCATCCAGTAAAATCGCGCGGAATGCATCGGCCACGTGTACCGGCAGTGACAGCGGCTGTCCCTGCTGATGACGGGCAACGTTGAGCTTAATATAGGTCGCCAGCAGGCTTTGCGCCGCATCCCAACGAGAAAAATCGTTACGCGCATGACGCATCAGGAAGGTCAGTTGCTGATCGCTCCATTTATATTCCAGTTTCACCGGCGCGGAGAATTCGCACAGCAGCGCGGGTACCGGCTGGAAGTAGACGTTATCAAAGACAAACGTCTGCTCTGCCTGGGTAACGTTGAGTACTGAATTCACCGGGTGCCCGCCTTTTTGTAACGGGATCACTTTCCCTTCGTTGTCATACAACTCGAGGGCGAAAGGAATATGCAGCGGTTGTTTTTCTGCCTGATCCGGCGTGGCCGGCGTGCGCTGGCTGATAGTCAGCGTGTACTCTTCCGTTGATGGGTTATAGTCATCACGCACGGTCAAAATCGGCGTACCGGACTGACTGTACCAGCGGCGGAAATGCGAGAGATCGACGTTGGACGCATCCTCCATCGCCTGCACAAAATCATCACAGGTTGCAGCGCTGCCATCATGACGCTCAAAGTACAGCTGCATCCCTTTCTGGAAGTTAGCCTCCCCCAACAGGGTGTGGATCATACGAATGACTTCTGCACCCTTCTCATAGACGGTCAGGGTATAGAAATTGTTCATTTCGATAACCATATCCGGGCGGATAGGATGCGCCATCGGGCTGGCGTCCTCAGCAAACTGCAGACCGCGCATGGTACGCACATTGCTGATACGGTTTACCGCACGTGAGCCAAGATCGGAACTGAATTCCTGATCGCGAAACACGGTTAACCCCTCTTTCAGGCTCAACTGGAACCAGTCGCGACAGGTCACGCGGTTGCCAGTCCAATTATGGAAATATTCGTGCCCAATGACGCGCTCAATATCGAGGTAGTCTTTGTCAGTAGCGGTATCGGTACGTGCCAGCACGTATTTGGAGTTAAAGATGTTCAGTCCTTTATTCTCCATCGCGCCCATGTTGAAGAAATCCACGGCGACAATCATATAGATGTCGAGGTCATATTCGAGGCCAAAACGCTCTTCATCCCATTTCATGGAGTTTTTCAGCGAGGTCATCGCCCACGGCGCGCGGTCCAGGTTGCCGCGATCGACGTACAGTTCCAGTGCCACTTCACGCCCGGAGCGGGTGGTAAAAGTGTCACGCAGCACGTCGAAAACACCCGCTACCAGCGCAAACAGATAGCACGGTTTAGGGAAGGGATCCTGCCACTGAACCCAATGGCGACCGTTTTCCAGTTCGCCCTGCGCCACGCGGTTGCCGTTGGAAAGCAGGAACGGATATTGGGTTTTATCGGCGATAATTTTGGTAGTAAAGCGCGCCAGCACGTCCGGGCGATCAAGATACCAGGTAATATGGCGGAAACCTTCTGCTTCGCACTGGGTACACAGCGCATCTCCTGACTTGTAAAGCCCTTCCAGCGCGGTATTCGCCGCTGGGCTAATTTCATTCACGATACGCAGCGTAAAACGTTCCGGCAGTTGATTGATGACCAGAGCGCCCTCTTCTTCTTTATATGCTTGCCACGGTTCATCATTCACGTGGATTGACACCAGGGTCAAATCTTCGCCATTCAGGTGCAGGGGCGCGTCGGACGCGCCATGACGGACAGCCTGGCTCACTGCGGTGACCACGGTTTTTTCAGCATCCAGGTCAAAGGTCAAGTCAATATCAGTAATCTGGTAATCCGGAGCACGATAATCGTGGCGGTATTTGGCTTGTGGCTGTTGTGTCATAAAAAAACCTTTAGCATCTTTGGTAGAGTCTCGGCTTCAGTCTATTCCTGTTGCGTAAATCGCGCTACGCAGAATGTTCATCTTTTCAGGCACAAACGCCCTTTTTGCTACATTTTTATAACACGCGGCACGAATTGCCCTCGACCAGAAAGACAGCTTATGGTGTGATCGGGGTTCAATAAATCGCTAAACAGGGTATACTCCAGCGGTTTTCTTAGTTGTTTATTGTACTAAACGCTCCCGTGAGAGGATGCTACTGCGCACCTATGACACAATTCGCTTCTCCTGTTCTGCACTCGCTGCTGGATACAGACGCTTATAAGTTGCATATGCAGCAAGCCGTTTTTCACCACTACTATGATGTACAAGTAGCGGCTGAATTTCGTTGCCGTGGCGATGACCTGCTCGGTATTTATGCCGATTCTATTCGTGAGCAGGTGAATGCTATGCAGCACCTGCGACTGCAGGAGGACGAGTACCAGTGGCTCTCCGGCCTGCCTTTCTTCAAAGCTGATTACCTTACCTGGTTAAGTGATTTCCGCTATAACCCGGAACAGGTTTGCGTCACCAATGATAACGGTAAGTTGAACATTCGCTTAACTGGTCCATGGCGCGAAGTGATCATGTGGGAAGTTCCGCTGTTGGCGGTAATAAGCGAGCTGGTACACCATTACCGTTCGCCTGAATCAGGCGTCCCACAGGCACTCGATGAGTTGGAAAGTAAACTAGTAGAATTCTCTGCTTTAACAAAAGATGTCGATATGTCCCGCTTCCATCTGATGGATTTCGGCACGCGTCGTCGTTTTTCACGTGAAGTCCAGCAGGCTATTGTTAAACGCCTGCAGCAAGAGTCCTGGTTTGTCGGTACCAGCAACTACGATCTCGCCCGCCGCCTGTCATTAACACCAATGGGTACGCAGGCGCATGAGTGGTTCCAGGCTCATCAGCAAATCAGCCCCGAGCTTGCCACCAGCCAGCGCGTTGCTCTGGCCGCCTGGTTAAATGAATACCCTGACCAACTCGGCATCGCGCTGACAGATTGCATCACCATGGATGCGTTTCTACGCGACTTTGGCGTCGAGTTTGCGACCCGCTACCAGGGTTTACGCCATGACTCAGGCGATCCGGTGGAATGGGGTGAAAAAGCCATCGCCCATTATGAAAAACTGGGTATTGACCCGCTGAGCAAAACGCTGGTGTTTTCAGATAACCTCGATCTGAAAAAAGCGATTGAGCTCTACCGCCACTTCTCTTCTCGTGTGCAGTTGAGTTTTGGCATTGGGACACGACTAACCTGTGATATTCCCCAGGTTAAGCCGCTCAATATAGTCATCAAGCTGGTGGAATGTAACGGCAAACCAGTGGCGAAGTTATCTGACAGCCCGGGTAAAACCATCTGCCACGATAAAGCGTTTGTTCGTGCGCTGCGCAAAGCCTTCGATCTCCCGCATATTAAAAAAGCCAGTTAAACCTTCCAGGGAGCCATTTGGGCTCCCTAATTCGCATTTATTTCCGAAATCTTTCACTCCAGCTACGAATTCTGCTTGTCTGATTGCAGATGCCAGGTAACATAGGTATCCCCCCATTGCGGGTGGACATGTGTTTATATATCCGACTATTAACAGAGAGAATATTATGAGCGTTGTGCCTGTAGCCGACGTACTCCAGGGCCGCGTAGCCGTTGACAGCGAAGTCACCGTGCGCGGATGGGTGCGTACCCGCCGAGATTCAAAAGCTGGCATCTCCTTCCTCGCCGTTTATGACGGTTCCTGCTTTGATCCTGTACAGGCCGTCATCAATAATTCTCTGCCCAATTACAATCAGGACGTACTGCGCCTGACGACAGGTTGTTCAGTTATTGTAACGGGTAAAGTCGTTGCATCCCCTGGGCAAGGACAGAGCTTTGAAATTCAGGCCACTGAGGTTGAAGTCGCGGGCTGGGTTGAAGATCCTGATACCTACCCAATGGCGGCTAAGCGTCATAGCATTGAGTATCTGCGTGAAGTGGCGCACATGCGTCCGCGTACCAATATGATTGGTGCGGTAGCGCGCGTACGTCATACGCTGGCGCAAGCGCTGCATCGCTTCTTCCACGAGCAGGGTTTCTTCTGGGTATCGACTCCGCTGATCACCGCTTCCGATACGGAAGGTGCGGGTGAAATGTTCCGTGTTTCTACGCTGGATCTGGAAAACCTGCCGCGTAACGATCAGGGTAAAGTCGATTTCGATAAAGACTTCTTTGGTAAGGAAGCGTTCCTGACCGTTTCCGGTCAGTTAAACGGCGAAACTTACGCCTGCGCCCTGTCCAAAATTTATACCTTTGGTCCGACTTTCCGTGCGGAAAACTCTAACACCAGTCGTCACCTGGCAGAGTTCTGGATGCTGGAACCCGAAGTGGCGTTCGCCGACCTGAACGATGTTGCAGGTCTGGCTGAAGCGATGCTGAAATACGCGTTCAAAGCCGTATTGGCAGAGCGTGCGGATGATATGAAATTCTTCGCTGAACGAGTCGACAAAGATGCGATTGCGCGCCTGGAACGTTTTATTGACGCTGACTTCGCGCAAGTGGACTATACCGACGCGGTGAGCATTCTGGAAAAATGCGGCAAAAAGTTCGAAAACCCGGTTTACTGGGGTGTGGATCTCTCTTCCGAGCATGAGCGTTATCTTGCTGAAGAGCACTTTAAAGCGCCGGTCGTAGTTAAAAACTACCCGAAAGATATCAAAGCGTTTTATATGCGCCTTAATGAAGACGGTAAAACCGTTGCGGCAATGGACGTTCTGGCTCCGGGAATCGGTGAAATCATCGGTGGTTCTCAGCGTGAAGAACGTCTGGACGTACTGGATGCCCGCATGCTGGAAATGGGTCTGAATAAAGAAGATTACTGGTGGTATCGCGACCTGCGTCGCTACGGTACCGTTCCGCATTCCGGCTTCGGTTTGGGCTTTGAGCGTTTAATCGCTTACGTTACTGGCGTACAAAACGTCCGTGACGTTATCCCATTCCCGCGTACACCGCGTAACGCCACTTTCTAAACCTGAATGTTTGATTCAAAGGCCAGCACTGCTGGCCTTTTTTGTACCCGTTTCCCCACGATGGGACTCTTCACTTAAAACACAACTTTCCCTTTTCCTGTTACTTATTATTTCACCGCAACACATTCGCACAAAAAAAATCAGCACTTTTATTGTGGATTAGCATTTTCTGATTAAATAGTACATTTTATGACCACGCGCACAGCATTCCAGACGTCCAAAAATAGCCATCTGGAAAACCGGATCTTTGCGATGCAACACAGCAAAAAATGCCTTATCAAAATTAAACATAAGAAAATCATATAAATAGAATTAAAAGCGGTGAATTTTAGTGCAGAGACATCTGAAGTTTGACGTTGTTCACAAAGTTGCACAAAAACAACATTTTGTTACACATTTTTTCTTTCTGAAACCAAATCTTTATATTTGTAGCACTTTGACGGTAGCGAAACGATAGTTTGAATGGAAAGATGCCTGTCAGACACATAAAGACACCAAACTCTCATCAATAGTTCCGTAAATTTTAATTGACGGAATTTATTGGCGGCAGTGGCAGGTGTCATATAAAAACCAATGAGGGTAATAAATAATGATGAAGCGCAATATTCTGGCAGTGGTTATCCCTGCTCTGCTGGTAGCCGGGGCAGCTAACGCTGCAGAAGTTTACAACAAAGATGGTAACAAGCTGGATATCTACGGTAAAACCGTTGGTCTGCATTATTTTTCTGACAGCGCTGCTGACGATGGCGATCAGACTTATGCTCGTCTTGGTTTCAAAGGGGAAACTCAGATTAACTCCGAGCTGTCCGGTTACGGTCAGTGGGAATACAACTTTGCCGGTAACAACTCTGAAGGCGGTAGTGACGCTCAGAACGGCAACAAAACCCGTCTGGCATTCGCTGGTCTGAAATACGCAGACCTGGGTTCTTTCGACTACGGTCGTAACTACGGTATCGTTTACGATGCTCTGGGTTACACCGATATGCTGCCAGAATTTGGTGGTGACACCGCATACAGCGACAACTTCTTCGTTGGTCGTGTTGGTGGTGTTGCAACCTACCGTAACTCCAACTTCTTCGGTCTGGTTGACGGTCTGAACTTCGGTATCCAGTATTTGGGTAAAAACGAACGTGATGGCAATACCGGTCGCTCTAACGGCGACGGCGTTGGCGGTTCTGTAAGCTACGAAATGGATGGTTTCGGTATCGTGGGTGCTTACGGCGCAGCTGACCGCACCAACGCGCAGGAAAACTCTTTCTACGGCAATGGCGGTAAAAAAGCTGAGCAGTGGGCGACCGGCGTGAAATACGATGCTAACAACATCTACCTGGCAGCTAACTACGGTGAAACCCGTAACGCGACCCGCATCTCAGGTGCTGGTAACAGCGGTTTTGCGAACAAAACTGAAGACGTATTCGTCGTTGCTCAGTACCAGTTCGATTTCGGCCTGCGTCCGTCCCTCTCCTACAACAAGTCTAAAGCGAAAGACGTAGAAGGTATCGGTGATGTGGATCTGGTCGATTACTTCGAAGTAGGTGCGACCTACTACTTCAACAAAAACATGTCCACCTATGTTGACTACAAGATTAACCAAATCGATTCTGACAACAAACTGGGCGTGAACTCTGACGACATCGTTGCAGTTGGTATCGTTTACCAGTTCTAATAGCAGACCTCTTTGTTAAATGCCTTAAAAACAGGACTTCGGTCCTGTTTTTTTATATCTGCCAGCGGATTCTTGCGTCTTAAAAAAACACCTCAGCTTTTCGCCAGTAACGGTTGGCATTTTGTAAATCTACCGTTAACCTGATAGCGGACTTCCCTTCTGTAATCACTATGGAACCTCGTCATGTTTGAGAACATTACCGCTGCTCCTGCCGACCCCATTTTGGGTCTGGCTGATTTGTTTCGTGCCGATGATCGCCCTGGAAAAATAAACCTCGGGATCGGTGTATATAAAGATGAGACAGGCAAAACGCCAGTACTGACCAGCGTTAAAAAAGCCGAGCAATATATACTGGAAAATGAAACCACCAAAAATTACCTTGGCATTGACGGTATTCCAGAGTTTGGTCGTTGCACTCAGGAATTACTGTTTGGTAAAACGAGTTCGCTTATCATTGATAAGCGCGCACGTACAGCACAGACTCCTGGCGGCACTGGCGCACTGCGAGTGGCAGCTGATTTCCTCGCAAAAAATACGTCGACTAAACGCGTATGGGTGAGCAATCCAAGCTGGCCGAACCATAAGAGCGTCTTTAACTCTGCCGGTCTGGAAGTTCGTGAATACAACTATTATGATGCAGCGAACCACTCATTAGACTTTGATGCGCTGCTGGCAAGCCTCAGCGAAGCGCAGGCTGGCGATGTAGTACTGTTCCACGGCTGCTGCCATAACCCAACCGGTATCGATCCTACGCTTGAACAGTGGCAAACGTTGGCTCAGCTTTCTGTCGAAAAAGGATGGTTGCCGCTGTTTGACTTCGCATACCAGGGCTTTGCCCGCGGTCTGGAAGAAGATGCCGAAGGTCTGCGCGCGTTCGCCGCGCTGCACAAAGAGCTGATTGTCGCCAGTTCCTACTCCAAGAACTTTGGTCTTTACAATGAGCGCGTAGGCGCCTGTACGCTGGTTGCAGCTGATGCTGAAACCGTCGACCGTGCGTTTAGTCAGATGAAATCCGCCATTCGCGCTAACTATTCCAACCCGCCAGCCCACGGAGCATCCGTAGTTGCCACGATTCTGAGCAACGACGCGTTGCGGGCTATCTGGGAACAGGAACTGACTGATATGCGCCAACGCATTCAGCGCATGCGTTTACTGTTCGTGAATACGCTGCAGGAAAAAGGTGCGAACAGCGACTTCAGCTTTATCATCAAACAGAACGGCATGTTCTCTTTCAGCGGCCTGACAAAAGAACAGGTTCTGCGTCTGCGTGAAGAGTTTGGTGTCTATGCCGTCGCTTCCGGGCGTGTAAACGTCGCAGGAATGACGCCAGATAACATGGCACCGCTGTGCGAAGCGATTGTCGCAGTACTGTAATTTATCGCGCATAAAAAAGGCCGCAATCGCGGCCTTTTTATTTATCTGCGGTGTTACCAGACGGGCATTTCATCCTGCAGGAACGGGTTATGTAGCCGTTCGTTACCCAGTGTAGAAAGTGGGCCGTGACCCGGAATAAACGTCACGTCATCACCCAATGGTAAAAGTTTACGTTTAATCGAATCAATCAATTGGTTGTGATCTCCGCGTGGAAAATCGCTGCGCCCTACGCCGCCTTTGAAAATCACATCACCAGAAATCAGTAACTTTGATTGCTCATCAAAGAAAACCACATGTCCCGGCGTGTGGCCCGGGCAATGCAGTACCTGTAACGTCACGTTGCCAACGCTTACTCTGTCGCCTTCATTCAGCCAGCGATCGGGCGTCAGCGGCTCACAATCGCCCAGGCCAAACATGCGGCTCTGAGCTGGGAGTCCCTGTAACCAGAACTCATCTTCTTTTTCCGGACCAATAACCGGAACACCATAATGCTGTGCCAGTTCAGCCGCTGCCCCTACATGGTCAAGATGACCGTGGGTAAGCAGAATCTGCATAAGCGTCAGACCGCTGGCATCCACTTCCTGTTTGATTTTCTCGGCATCACCGCCGGGATCGACCAGCGCGGCCAGACGAGTCTGCTCACACCAGATTAACGAGCAGTTCTGGGCGAATGCAGTGACCGGAATAATACGATAGTTCATACAGCTCCTGTTTCATTAAGCTTATGGATCACCAGTGCCGGGCAGGCCCGGTGTCGATATGCACAAAGTTACTGCTGGGGTAGTATCCTACACCACCTGCGCGCATAGATAACGCAGCTTTGCGAATATTGCTTAATGCGATGCCTTCAATATGGAAATCCATGGCCTGGCCTTTGGTGTGGTAGCTTTTCTTTGCCACACCCCGGCTGCGTGCACGGAGTTCGTTATTGGTATCGATAGAGCGATAGCCTGAGATTAGCTGTACGGGTTTACGCGTGCCCAGCAGGCCCTGCAGACGGAAGAGTTGATCAAACAATCCCGGGTCAATGGATTTCACTTTATTGGCCCGAAAATCACGGAAAAAGTGGTTAAGTTTTACTAATTCGTCCTGAATATAGCCCCTGCCATCAAAAAACTCTGCTTTTATTGACTCACCGGTATGCAGGTTATTCAGAGTCAATATACGCGGACGTGGGGTGGAAAGAGTGGCAAACGCGGGCGTAGGCAGGATGGCAGCGCCGAGGGCAATACCACCAAGCGCCAGCAGTTTGCGGCGATTAGCGTCAAATTTGTCCATGGTATTAAGGTCTACAAGGTCAATGTTATCGTATGTATGCTCTAGCGCACGCGAGAAACCTTATCTGGCTAAGTAGTCCACGTCAAGGCTCCCAACCCCAGGAAACACGGGGCTTACAGCCATTCCGCCCCGTTTCCCGCATAACTTACGACAATCATTTTCCTCGAACTGCTTCATTTATCTGATTAATTGTTCAGCTTTTGACACAATTTGTGCACTGGATCGCGCTGTCAGATCGTAATTGTAAATATCTGTACGATACTGCGTGCGGCCATCCGGGCCAACAAATGCGGTCAGATAATAGAGGTTAACCGGAATATTCTGCCGGATATTCACGTATCGCGTATCCCCTTGCTTCAGGGCATCCGAGATGCGCGTATCATTCCATCCCGCATCCTGTAGCAGCATATTCGCTAACTCAGATGCCTTATTCACACGTACGCAGCCGGAGCTTAACGCCCGCGTTTCCTTCTGGAACAGATTGTGGTTCGGCGTATCGTGCAGATAAATAGCATCCGAACTCGGCATATTGAATTTATAGCGCCCGAGCGAGTTACGTGCACCCGGAGCCTGCTGGAAGCGGAACGGCAAATTAGAGGCGGTGATGGTGGCCCAGTCAACCTGCCACGGATCTATCGTCTCTTTACTGTTCCAGCCGCGCATCACGGTATAGCCATGGCGTTCAAGATACCCCGGATCATTCCATAATTTAGGCAAGATATCTTTTCGGGCCAGCGTCGGCGGCACATTCCACGGCGGGTTAACGACCACATTATTCAGCGCACTGCTCATCATCGGCGTTTTACGATCGGGGCGCCCGACGATAACGCGCGAGGCTAGCACCTGATTTCCGTTCTGATAATAAACCAGCGAGTAGGCAGGAATGTTTACCATGATACCGGTAGACAGATCGCTCGGCAGCAGGCGCAAGCGTTGAATATTTAACGCCAGCACTCCCGCACGCTGAGCAGGCGTTACGTTCAGCCAGTCACGCGTCGCAGGGCCAATCGCGCCATCGGCGCCAAGCCCCTGCCATGTCTGAAACCGCTTTACCGCGTCGACAAGTTCACGATCGTAAGCGCTACGACCTTCTTTAGCAGACGTACTGACGGCAGACCCCAGCATTCCAGTACGGCGCAAAATTTCACGCAGCGCGGGAATGTCGTTACTCCACTCTCCCGGACGCAGCGTCGCGGTACTGGTTAACCGTGGCCAGGGTTGCGTATCGCTCACCAGCTTGAGTAGTGAGTCATGCATTACGGCGTACTGCGGATGCTGTGGCGCCAGGCTGGCGACGAACGACGTCAGTTGGCCGTTATCCAGCGCGACCTGCCACTGGTTGATCACAGAAATCGGCGGCGTCGTCAGCGCATAGGGCTTATCGCTATAGAGCCAGCGATTTCCTTTAACGGGAATATTGGCTATAAAGTGCAGATATCCCATCATTGCATCAGACAGCACAATGTCTCGCGCCTGGCCGGACACTGCCGGGTCAGTCAGAAGCGCAACCCAAGAGGTAAACTGCGGCTGAAACCCGGCAATCGCCACCTCGGCTAACTGTTGCTGAAAGGCTTTTACCGCATCACGATTTTCCCACATCGGTTTCATTTCGCGTGCGGCATACAGCAGTTCCAGCTGGTTCATATAAACCGGCGTGAAGCCCGCTGGAAGTTGAGATTGTAATTCGGCGCGGGCTTGATCAACGGACACGCCCTGCGGCAGCGGTTGAATTCCCGCCATGATAGCCGTCGCGGAAGATTGTACCTGCGGTTGCGATAACGCTGTTGGCTGTTCACTGACGCTCGCTGAGCTATCGCCAGGGATCATTTCAGGCTCATCGGCCTGCGCATTGAACAGTGGAGCGAATGTTACGGCCAGGCACAAACTGATTGCCGACAGCCGACGACCATACATTTTATTAAGCAACATCCCTTGCCCCCTGTTTTCTTTATCATACTCTATAGCCAGGCACCATTAACCGGGTGTGGAACGCCTGTAGACGCCAATACAACTGAAGTATGACGAGTAAGCCTGCATACCCGTCAGGCTTAACTTCAGTATATAAACTTCGCCAATGTTTTACCTGGTATAATGTAAAGAAGTTAAAAGAAATTGCACCTGCAATTGAGACTTTTCGGAAAAGAAGAAAGGCGGTCATTTGACCGCCTTTTTATTCAGCTTGCCTGCGACGAGGCATCTTCGGTCCCTGGCAGCGGCTCAGGTAACTGAGGCGCAAACCCACGCAGACCAACCACGTGAACGTGTTCAGTGTTCTGGAAGACTTTACGCACCAGTTTGTAGGTTGTGCCTTTCTCCGGGCTGATGTTTTCCGGCGCGGCGATAATCAGCTGCATTTGCAGACGTTCGCACAGTTCAAACAGGGTCGCGATAGAGCGCGCATCAAGTCGCGCAGCTTCGTCAAGGAACAGCAGACGGCAAGGAGAAATATCTTTCCCGCGCAGTCTACGCCCTTCATCTTCCCAGCTTTGTACGACCATCACCAGAATAGACATCCCGGTACCGATCGCTTCCCCCGTTGACAACGCGCCTGATTCAGCACGCAGCCAACCGTCAGAACCTCGGTTTACCTCAACTTCCATCTCCAGATAGTTACGGTAGTCCAACAGCTCTTCACCTATGGTTTGCGGCGTACGCTGTCCCATGTCAATCTGCGGATTCAGACGTTGATACAGCTTCGCCAGCGCTTCAGAGAAGGTCAGACGATTGCTGTTAAACAGATCCTGGTGCTGCTCATGCTGCTCGGAAAGTACGTCCAGCAAGGTGGCATGGGTCTCACGTACGTTGACGTTCAGACGCACGCTGTTTACCTGGCCAAACGACACGCTTTGCAGCCCCTGGTTCAGCATGCGAATACGGTTCTGTTCGCGCTGGATCGTCTTACGAATAATATTCGCCACGCTGCGAGAGCTGATCGCCAGCTTCTGTTCGCGGGAGGTTAATTCTTCCGTCAGACGGCTCAGTTCAATCTCCATCTGTTCGATGGCTTCAACCGGATCGTCGGTACGGATAATATCCTGGCGAATACGTTCACGCAGATGTTGGTAAACCGCGACA
The DNA here is from genome assembly GCF_041320245.1 of Citrobacter meridianamericanus. Classification (NCBI taxonomy): domain Bacteria; kingdom Pseudomonadati; phylum Pseudomonadota; class Gammaproteobacteria; order Enterobacterales; family Enterobacteriaceae; genus Citrobacter; species Citrobacter meridianamericanus. The sequence goes on from NZ_CP101036.1 coordinate 3,443,208, forward strand.
AAGAACTGAATTTTACGCTCTGGACGTTTTGGATCTTCAGACATGCGCAGCACATCGCGCAGATGTTCGTTATCCGCAACGGCCAGACGCAGCGCGCCGAGCGCCTTATCCGACATAGAGCGCAGTTCATCACCGGACAGATACGCCAATTCACGACGGTGCAGACGACGTTCAACACCGTTGTCTTTCACCATTCGCATTACCGCACACCATCCCGCTTTCGCAGTAACCACCTGCTCGCGCATCTCAAAATAATCGCGTTCCAGCTTGCGCAGCTTGCGGGTCAGGTTATCCATCTCCGCTTCGCAGAAGGTCAGCGCTTTTTCCAGTTGGTTGCGACGAGCGCGGTTGTTACTGAGCTGCGCATGCAGTTCATCACGACGGATACGCGCACGCTCTTCGGCACCGCTGTCCGCGCGAACGCCAATGTCCTGCAGTTCACGTTGTAAATCGTTAAGCAGCTCTTTTTTGGTGTCGTACGAGCTTTTCAGCGACGCCATGACCTGATTGTACTGGCTTAACTGCGCGGCGTGGCTGCGCAAAGCTTCACGGGCGCGGGTACGTTCAGCTTCCGCCTGTTCAAGACGTTCACGCAGTTTTTCGTTTAGATCGCTGTTACCGCTCAGCATTTCGGCCGAGTCGGAATAGCTAAAGTGCGCCCGGCGCTGCACCACTTCGGTCAGGGCAAAAGCCTGCTGACGCGCATCGCGCTGCATCTGCTGGGAATATGCGTAGTCTTCCTTCAGTTGTTCAAACTGCTCAGGGTCATTTTGCAGAACCGAAACCATCGGCTCCAGTTTGGCTAACTGATTGCCGTGCTGCTGCACAAAACGCGCTGCTTCCTGGGCTTCATCCAGACGCTCACGAATTTCGTCCACACGATCGGCCAACGTGTCATCTGCCAACAGATTCAAACGCGGCAGCAGACGGTTAAGAGCAGAAACCCCCTCTTTCGCCTGTTCAAACTGCATACGGCTTTGCTGATTATCATTTTCATGATTGGTCAGCGCACGTTCCAGTTCAACGCGACGGCCATTCAGTTGACGAATTTCCGCTTCCGGGTCGGCTTCAAACGCCACCGACAGATGGCTGCCGATAAAGCGGCTAAACGCCTGGTGCAGACGTTGGGTTTTCTGGACGTCAAAGGAGAGCGTTGCAAAACGTTCAGACAGCCCTTCACGCTCGGCATGCAGGGTTTCGATACGGCTTTCGCGCGCGGCACGACCAAAAATCGGCACCGTCGGGAAGCGGGAATAACGCCATTGACGCTCGGCGGTTTTTACTACTACCGCTTTTTCCAGCTCATCAACGCTGAAAACGCTGTCATCAAACGACTGAGGATCCCCTTCGATGAAATAGAGATCTTCCGGACAATCCGTCAGTCCTTCAAGCTGTTCGGTGATCAGCGACAGATCCGGCACCACGATAGCATGACGCGAAGGACCGTACAGCGCAGAGAAGTACGGCGCATCTTCAAGGCTAACATCGTCATAGATTTCAGACAGCAGAACGCCGCCGAAGCGTTCCGCCAGCGCGTTCAGACGCTGATCTTCCGCCCCGCCCGGCTGACTTAAACGTTCAATCTCTTCATCAACCGCATTTTTGCGCGCGCCGACTTCATCACGCTCAACAATGGCTTCACGCTCGCGCTCCAGCAACTGCTGCAGGTACTCGGTGACGTCCTGGCTGGAGGTAAATTCTTCGCCACACTGCTCGCTAAGCTGGTTCAGGCTATTTTGCGCGGCCAGCCAGACAGGCGCACGCTTCATCAGATGCTGGATACGAGACTGAAGTTGCTCCTGCTCCTGACGCAACGTCATACGTTGTTCGCTGGCAGAAGAGACGCTGTCAGACAAGGCGGCGATACGTGCTTCCAGCTCCTGGTGAAGCGCTTCCAGCTCATCGATGTCGAACTGTTTACCCTGACGCTTGCAGAATTCAGCCAGCAGACGCTCGGCGTCTTGCTGTTCGCGCAGACGCTGCTCCAGCTCGCTGAGGCGCATACGTAACGGCTGAACCTGCTCCGCCAGATGGCGCTGCTCAACACCTTCCCGCAACAGTTCGCGCGCCACGCTCCAGGCTTCACCGCGCGCCAGCGGACCGTTGATAGCCGCCACCAGCTGATAAGCCTGCTCGAACTGGCTGTGCGCGGTTTGTGCCACGCTCATTTTTTGTTCCAGCGTCAGCAGTTTTTCCGTGGCTTCCTGCTCTTTCGCCTGGAACGTCTCCAGCCATTCGACAGCACTGTCGGGCGTCAGATCCGGTAAGTGACAGAGCTCTTTCGCCCGATTTAGCGCCTGAATCGCCTGAGTGTACTGGATGGCGCGCGTTTGCTGGACATCCAGCGCTTGCTGGTAATCGGCAAGCTGGCTTTTCAGCTCATCTACTTCCAGTTCGGCGGCTTCCGCGCGGGCTTCGTTTTCATCCTGGCGGTCAACGGCTTCCGCGACCACCTCATTTTGTTCTTCGAGACGAACCTGCAGTTCTTCGAGATCCGCTTCGTAGCGTTCAATTTTTTCCTGCTGACGCAGCGCGGTTTGCACCAGATTCAGGTGATCGCTCGCAGCCTGATAATCGGCTTCCAGATCGCCTTCAGCGCCGTTATGCTCACCCAGTTCACGCGCCATATCCACATGCTTATACTGCTCTGCGGCCAGTTGCTTGCGTGAGGTATGCAGCTCACGGCGATATTCCAGCGCTTTATCAAGATGGATACGACGTTCGTTGGCGTGGCGCATATAATCTGCGGCCACATAGTTGGTCGCCTCGCTGATCAAATGCTTAAACAGGTCGCGATCAGACTGGGTTACGCGAATCGCTTCCAGCGTCATGCGGTTTTCACGTAGCGCAGCTTCCATATCCTGGAACGCTTTACGCACCCCACCGTTTTCCGGTAGCAGGTAGTCACGCAGCGAGCGGGTAATGGCGCTGGAGATCCCGCCGTACAGCGATGCTTCAATCAGGCGATAGAACTTACTGCGGTCTGAGGCTGAGCGCAGACGACGGGCGATGATGCCCAGATCGAACATCAGCGAGTGATAATCGGTTATCGAGTTGAACTGCTTAAACTGCACGCCTTCCATCTCATCAAGCTTCTCTTTCAGCTCAGAGAGGGGCAGCACGCGCGCCTGGCGTTCATTCAGTGTTTCCGTTACCAGTTGGGTTGGCTGCACGGACATCGGCAGTCCCTGAATGGCAAACGGTTTGATATCCACTTTACGATCGCGGCCAGCAACCTGCTGCAGACGCACACCCACGACCACACGCTGATGGCGCGAGTTGAGGACGTCAAGCATTGAGTAACAGACACCCGCTTTCAGCTTACCGTGCAGGCCTTTATCACGTGAACCGCTGGTTGCACCGGCTTCGGTGGTGTTACGGAAATGCAGCAGGGTCAAGTCAGGGATAAGCGCCGTAACAAATGCCGCCATGGTAGTGGATTTACCCGCACCGTTACCGCCTGACAGCGTGGTAACCAGTTCATCAAGGTCGAACGTACGGGCAAAAAAACCATTCCAGTTAATCAGCGTAAGTGAGCGAAATTTACCGCGTTCAATCATTATTCTTCTTCTCCACTGTCCAGCTGATTCTCTTCGGGCTCATCGTTGAGCTGCAGGCGGTTCTCGACCGGCATCGCTTCGCCATCACGAATTAAGCGACGCTGTGCTTCGCGCGGATCGTCACCGCTGCGCACATCCGCGCCAAAGCGGAAGACTGATTCCGTAATTCGGAATTTGCTGCTGTCATGACCCATAAACCACACCATGCCTAAACGGCGCAGGCGGTTTAGCGAAGAACGAACCTTTTCCTGGAGTTTCTGGCGATCAACGTCCGAACCGGTTGAACGGTTGTTCACCAGCTTCAGCAGTTTGGCTTCATCCGCCAGCGTCAGCAGCTCGTCATACAGCTCTTGCTGGGTAAAAATCCCTTCGTTCGCCAGGCGTTCCGGGCTGAGGTAGAGATAACAAAGAATTTTACCGACCATCATGTCCAGTTCAGACAGAACCGAACGGGGAATGAGCGTCGTTGAACGTGGACGAAGGTAGAAGAACCCCTCCGGCGCACGGATCAATTCCACGTTATAGCGGCTGTAAAACTCTTCAAAATATTCCTGAAAATCCATCAGGAAGGCATGATTATCCAGTTCATCCAGGCCGATATGACGGCCTGAACGTAAGGCGCTATCCAGCGCTGGAAATAACGGGTTCGCCAGCGCCTGCGCCAGCTTAACCGGCATCACTTGTTCAATATTTGTCAATGACATGCGCCTGTACCTTGGCTCCGTAATCATTAATCGGCTGCCATTTTGCGGGCAGTCCGGTGAAATCTGCTTGCGCTACGCCAAGACGTACCGCCTGATCAATAACAATACGCGCAACGTCGAAGTGACGGGCACGTGGGTATTGCGCCAGATACTCGCGCACGACCAAACCGAGATCCAGTGGTGTTTGTCTGGATTTGTAGATAGCCAGCTGTTCTTCGATGATCGCCGCCAGCTGTTCACGGATTTCGTTAAACTCTTCGTATTCCAGATCGGCCGGAAGCTCACCAGTGACCTCTTCGTCACGCAGTAGCATCTCTTCGTCGCGCATATCCAGCAGACGATCGGCGTTGGCATAGGTTAGCGCCCACGGTTCGTCAAAGTATGTCTGCACAGACTGGCGCAGACGCTGGGCAAAGACGCGGTTTTTATCCATATCGATCGCGGTACGGATAAACTTATGCACATGTCGATCGTAACCGATCCACAAATCAATAGATTGCTGGCCCCAACTGATAATGCGATCGAGCTTGCTTTGTAAGTCAAACACCAGCCGGTCGACAAAATGCAGATCGTCATGCGTCATCGTGGCGTCCTGAATGCGTAACAGGTTAGCCTGTAGCTTATCCCCTGCCGCTTCCAGCGTATCTTGCAATTCACGCAGCGTACCAGACGTTTCAGAAAGCAGCAGTTCACAGCTGGAAATCGCCGCTCGCCAGTCTTTGTTCAGCAACTGCGCGATATCGTCTTTTACCTGCTGCTGCTGTTCATCCATGATGCGCTGAGTCAGATCGATGCTGTCGAAAATCTCCGCCACCGAATATTTCAATGGCGCGTAGACGTTGCGATGCCAGTGAAACTCATCGCCACCTTCTTCCGCCGCATCCGCCGCGCGCTTCAGTTCACCGGCAACAATTGACAGCTGCATGGAAAGACGCAGCGTAGAGAATTCGCGCTGTCGAATATAGTAATCCGTGATGCCAATTCCGAGCGGCGTTAAACGATAAATGGCGTTGCCTTCAGCCTGCTCGCTGGTAAAGCGGTTCAGCAGACGTTGACGCACCATATCGTTGATCGCGTTGTTGGCGCGCACGCCGATGGTTTCGCTGGTTTGCTCAAACGCATCACTCACATGGCGGAACGCATCCACCAGCTCACCTTCACTCATCTCGCCGTCGAGTCGCTCACCGTTCAGTGTGGCGACAGCCAGCAGGAACGAAAGTCGGTCTACCGGCAGAGAGATGGAGAAGTCATTTTTTCTGGCCCAGGCAACCAGTTCGGGGACTGTCTGGGAAAATTCACTCATAAATTATCCTTGCATCTGCGGCTCGGGCCGGACGTTTAATCGCGGTGACGTGAATATAGCGCCCAAGGCTGATATACGGTTCCTGACGGCAATAGCGCGTTTCTAACTCAAGTAACATTTCGTAATCGTCATGCTGTTTGTGCTTATCTCGCAGATAATCATGAAACACGCGGACGCCCGTTTTACCGGTAATTTGCCAACCGATCTCTTCCAGCCACTGGTAGACCTGCCCCGGATCGCGTGGGTAATCCGGTGAAAGCGTACGCTTTTTACGTTTCGGCATCCCCACCTGAACATAGTCAAAGTTCCCTGCGACCATGTTGTGCATCAACAGACCGTTAGCATTGTAGAACATTAACGACAGCGCGCCGCCAGAACGCAGCACTGACCATAAACTCTGCAACACGCCGACCGGATCTGTCACCCACTCCAGCACAGCATGAAACAATATCAGATCAACCGGGCTTTCCAAATGCGAAGCAACATCCTGAGCGGCGCATTGTATAAAATGCATGTTTCCGCTCACACCTTTTGCCTCTGCCGCCTGTTGCGCACGAGCGATCATCTCGCCTGACAGATCGCATAATGTGACAAAATGTCCACGTTCTGCCATTTTAATGGCCGTTTGCCCTTCACCACCACCGGCATCCAGAATGTGCAGTTTTTGCTCACCGAACGAGTCCAGTAATCGATCCAGATCCTGCCAAAGGATAGCCTGCCTTAGTTGACCTTTGGTGGTGCCGTAAATGTTACGGGAAAACTTCTCTGCAATGTCATCAAAATTGCGATCCCGCATCGGGCTCTCCACATACTGGCTTTAGGGTGACTAAGTAAAACCGCTATTTTGTCACACCCACGCCAAGAAGGAACCTTCCTGGTGTAATATCCCTGCAGATCCCCTGCTGTATGGTTAAAAAAGGAACCAAAAAGCATGCTTTTTACGCTGAAGAAAGTGATGGGCGGTATGATGCTGCCGCTGCCACTGATGCTAATTATGATGGGTATAGGCCTGGCACTGATCTGGTTTAGCCGTTTTCAAAAAACAGGGAAAGTGTGTATTAGCCTGAGTTGGCTGGCGCTGTTACTTTTAAGTTTGCAGCCCGTCGCCGATAGCTTGTTGAAACCGATTGAGGATAGTTATCCAACCTGGCAGGATAAACAAAAAGTGGAGTACATTGTGGTGTTGGGGGGCGGATATACCTGGAATCCGCAGTGGGCACCAAGTTCAAACCTGATCAACAACAGCCTTCCACGCCTGAGTGAAGGTATTCGCCTATGGCGCGCAAACCCGGGATCTAAGCTTATCTTTACTGGCGCTGCCGCAAAAACTAATAACGTCAGTACCGCAGAAGCTGGTGCACGCGTTGCGCAGTCGCTGGGGGTGCCAGCCGATGAAATAATCACCCTGGATCAACCGAAAGATACCGAAGAAGAAGCCGCCGCGGTAAAACAGGCCATCGGTAACGCGCCGTTCTTGCTGGTAACCTCAGCCTCACACTTGCCGCGAGCGATGATCTTCTTCCAGCAGGCCGGGTTACATCCTTTGCCAGCGCCAGCTAATCAGTTAGCGATTGATTCTCCGCTTAATCCGTGGGAACGCGCGATTCCTTCACCCGTCTGGCTGATGCATAGCGACCGCGCGGGTTACGAAACGCTGGGGCGCATATGGCAGTGGCTAAAAGGTTCAGGCGAGCCACGGCAGCAGTGATTTCGTAGCCAGGTCAAAGTTGGAACGATTAAAACGCCCGGTGTTAACCAATTGCGCCACCTCATCCCATAACACATATAACCAGCGCCGCCAGATGAACGACTCCGCTACTGGCGCGCGCTGCAGGTATTGCCATAGCAGGCTTTCCGCCAGCGCATTATCCATTAAACGGAACAATTCATATTCCCTGGGTGCCCACAGCATCAAACCGGGTCCCACCATGGCCAGAAGCTGATCGCTACGGGCGTCTTTAAGCATGCTGCGTAAACTGAAATTACCATGGATCAACACGCAGTTATCATTGAATCCTTCAAATAAAGCGGGCAAACACTCGCGGGTCCGAAACAGGATCCGCTTGTCCTGCATCGTCAGCCCGGTATTGTTGAACTGACTTAACGTAGTCCACAGCACCTCAACTCGTTGACGATACCAGGATGGCCAGACATTCTCTTGCGTGTTATCCACCATTCCCACGCAGCCACGGCTATCCTGCCGATGCCATGACAGCAGACCTTCTACAATCTGATCCTTTAAATGTTCCCAACGTTCGGGCGTTCGGGCTGGCGCTTCAACCGGCACCCCGCGTAAACGTTCAAGCAGTAGCACATCGGGACCGGGATGCTCCTCGTGCGTTAAGACTCCATAAATAACGGGCATACGTACCGTTCCACTGCGCGCCAGCATCGAAGTTTTCCATGCCAGCTGCTGCGCCATACCCGGCGTAGTGAAACTTCTTGCCATCAGCGGCATTGGATTTCCCTGGCTGTCGTACAGTGCCCACAGGGCCGTATCCACTTTTTCATTCACGCATTCTATACGACTGAGTTTTTCGCCCAGCAGATGGCTGAGTTCGGCACGCAACTGTTCCATTTCAGATTGCCCTCATTAATGCTACTGCTTTCATAATGAGCGTCGTGCAGACAGATGTCACCCGGATGAGATCAATTGATGAAAAGAAAAGTGGAGGGAAAACGTAACGATACGACACTCCTCCCAAAAATTCGCATCACCGGGGGGAGTGTCATGAGAAAAACTAACGCATTTCAGCGCGCACGCGTTCAAGGTCTTCGGCAGTGTCTACGCCGGTTCCGGGGACTTCTTTTGCGACGGCAACGTGAATTTTTTCGCCGTACCACAGCACGCGTAACTGCTCCAGCATTTCAATATGCTCAAGCGGGCTGGGCTGCCAGTTAACATAGCGGCGGATAAACCCGGCACGATAGCCGTAAATACCCAAATGACGCAGGAAGGTGTCACCCACCGTTTCCAGGCTTTTGGCGAAACGGTCACGATCCCACGGAATGGTCGCGCGTGAAAAATAGAGCGCATACCCTTCGGCGTCCAGAACAACTTTTACCGCATTCGGATTAAAGGCCTCTTCCGCGCTGTGAATCGGGGCTGCAAGGGTCGCCATACCAACCTGGCGCTGCGCCAGATTCTCAGCGACCTGGCGAATAATGACCGCCGGGATCATCGGCTCATCACCCTGAACGTTCACAATAACGGTATCGTCGCTAAAGCCACATTTCTCGACAACTTCCGCCAGGCGCTCCGTACCGGACTGGTGATCCGCGCGAGTCATACATACTTCACCGCCTACCGCTTCTACCGCGCGAGCAACATCTTCGTGATCGGTCGCAACGATGATGCGTTCGGCGCCAGATTCACGCGCACGCTCCAGGACATGCACGATCATTGGCTTGCCGTTGATATCCAGTAGCGGCTTGCCCGGCAGACGAGTGGACGCATAACGCGCAGGAATAATGACCACAAAACTCATGATTTACTCTCATCAGCAGTCAGAATGCGGGCTTCGGTTTCCAGTAACACGGGAATGCCATCACGCAGTGGGAAAGCAAGGTTATCCAGTTTACAAATCAGTTCCTGTTTTTCCTGGTTAAACCAGAGTTTGCCATTGCATACCGGGCAGGCAATGATTTCAAGCAGACGATGATCCATAGTTCCTCCAGATGGACCGGATTGTGAATCCGTAAATATTAACATAATCGCTTACAGGGCTGGGTCTATTTCCCAACCATGGCTTGCATCAGCAAATAAACCTTCAGGATAGCGCCCCAGCGTTACGCGAGTTGCCTGCTGCCAGCGGGCAAAATCATCAATCGCCTGAAACAATCCTTTTCGCAAAGTGCCCCCTGGTTTGACGCCATCCTGCAACCACAGCGAAATAACCTCCAGTACGCCCGTTTTGCGGTGCATTTTGGCATCCATCCGCCCAACCAACTGCCCGTGATGCAGCAACGGCAAGACAAAATAACCATATTGACGTTTCGGCGCTGGCGTATAGCATTCCAGCCGATAGCTAAAGTCGAATAGCTGCTCTGCCCGTTTACGATCCCAAACCACCGGATCAAAAGGCGATAAAACAGCGCTATGGGTCGCCGTTAATTTACCCGCCAGCGCCTGTTCCAACTGCGGCTGAAGGTGACTATGCAGCCATAGCGTTCCCAGCCCTTCAACGTCGACAGGAATAATTTGTTGCTGTTCTTTGCGCACCTCACACCAGCTTTTTAGCGCCGGGCGCTTCAGTCGGTAATAGTCTGCCAGCCACTGTTCGCGAAAAATCCCCAGACTGCGGGCGCTGTTATCCAGCATGACGCTTTCAGCATCTTCCTGCGAAAGTAGGTCGCGTTCATCATCCCAGTGCGGCATGACGCGATGGGTTAAATCATACACGCGCTGGAAATTACGCCGTTCAACTACCATGACTTTCCCGGCAGTGAACAAGCCTTCAAGATGGCGTTTGTGCGGTTTCCATTCCCACCAGCCGCTGGCACCCTTGCGCGGATGCTCAAAATCGACAGAGCGTACTGCTCCGTTATGCTGGATGTGCTGGAGCAGTTGCTCGATCTCCTGCGCATGTTCTTTCATCCACGCCGCTTGATACTTCCAGCCCATTTTCTCCGGGGCCAGCATGCGGTGGCGGATCAACATAAAGTCGCTGCGTGGCAAAAAGCAGGCCTCATGCGCCCAGTATTCGATCAATTCACCCTGCAGGAGTGAGTCATCCAGCCACTGGGGCGAGTAATTGCCCAAACGACTAAACAGCACCAGATAGGGGCTACGCGCGACAATATTGATGGTATCGATTTGCAGTAACGACATGCGCGAAATGGTGGGAAGAATATCTGCAGGCGTTGCCCGGCGGCGTGTTTTTTTCAGCAGCCCCTGGGCCGCAAGGTGAAGATGGCGGGCATCCGTCAGAGAAAGACGCGGCAACGACATTTATGGCCTCATAAATGATTCGCTGCCGCAGTATGAACCCGTTAGCGAGTCAGCGAGATTAAGCTATCCAGCAACACGTCAGGCCGGTCGCCTGACAAATGAGCGTCAACCGGTAAATACCACCAGTTTTCATCAGCAAATGCACGACATTTAACCGCATCTTTTTCCGTCATCACCAGCGTTTGTCCGGGGTTGGCAAGCGCGCTGACCTCACTGTAGGTCAGAGACTGATGGTCTGCCAGCGCGATACATTTTTGCACTCTGGCCCCACACGCTTCCAGTGTGGCGAAAAAACGCGGTGGATGGCCGATGCCCGCCATAGCGACAATATTGGGCAGGAGCGCCACATCGCGGCGTTCGCCCGTGCGTAAATTAACCGCCAGTCCAGGTTCAAGTCGCATCGGGATTTCCCCTGGCTGCGCAACTCCACCGTTCACAATAGTCGCATCTACCGATTTAAGGCGACCTGCGCGTTCCCGCATTGGGCCTGCGGGAAGCCACCAGCCATTGCCAAACCGACGTTCACCATCAATAACCACGATTTCAACATCCCGCGCCAGACGATAATGCTGTAGACCATCGTCCGTCACAATGATCTGCACGTCGTGATGGGCCAAAATGGCTTTTACCGCATCCGATCTTACCGGGGATACCGCTACCGGCACGCCGGTACGTTGGGCTATCAGCACCGGTTCATCACCCGCTTCTGCGGTGGTGGTCTCTGCAGTCAATACCAACGGGTAAGCAGCCGCTTTCCCACCGTAACCACGCGACACTACGCCCACGCGAATCCCGCGTTGCTGCAGTTGTTCAACCAGCCAAATTACCACCGGTGTTTTGCCATTGCCGCCGGCTGTAAGGTTTCCGACCACCACAACCGGTACTGGCGCGCGCCATGCGCGTTTCAGCCCAAGCTTGTAGCATAGGCGGATCCCGCCACTCACCAGGCCATACAGCCAGGAGAGTGGAAGTAACAGCCGCCACAGTGGCGACTCACCAGACCAGATTCGTGCGATCATTGGCCGAATTGCATTTTGTGTAATTGCGCATAGACCCCGCGCTGCTCAATCAGCTCGCTATGGGTTCCACGTTCAACAATAATACCGTCTTCCACCACGATGATTTCGTCCGCTTGTTCAATGGTAGAAAGACGGTGAGCAATCACCAGGGAAGTACGGTTTTTCTGAAGTTCATCCAGAGCAGCCTGAATCGCGCGTTCGGATTCTGTATCGAGAGCCGACGTTGCTTCATCAAGGATCAGAATCGGGCTGTCACGCAACAAGGCGCGGGCGATAGCGATACGCTGGCGCTGGCCACCGGAAAGCAGGACGCCGTTTTCGCCAATCACCGTATCCAGCCCATTATCCATCTTATTGATGAAATCCATGGCGTAGGCCATCTGTGCCGCTTTTTCGATCTGCTCGCGACTGTACATATCGGTACGCGCGTAGGCGATGTTGTTGGCGACTGTATCGTTAAACAGATGCACATTCTGCGAAACCAACGCGACCTGATCGCGCAGGGACGCCAGGGTATATTCGCGCAGATCGTGTCCGTCCATCAGAATCTGCCCTTCATCGATATCGTAGAAGCGCGTAATCAGGCTGGCGATGGTGGATTTACCAGATCCCGAACGGCCAACCAGAGCAACGGTTTTGCCCGCTGGAATGTTCAGGTTGATGTCGCGCAGAGCCGGTGCTTCACGTCCTGGATAGGTGAAAGTCACATTGCGGAACTCGAGATCGCCGGTCGCACGTTCGATAACGCGTTTACCTTCATCTTTTTCCTGTTCGCTATCCAGAATAGTAAATAAAGTCTGGCATGCTGCCATACCGCGCTGGAACTGCGCGTTGACGTTAGTCAGCGATTTTAACGGACGCATCAGCGCGATCATTGAGGAGAAGACAACGGTAATTGTCCCTGCCGTCAGGTTTTCCATTACGCTTGGGAAGCTGGCCGCATATAACACGAAGGCCAGCGCCAAAGACGCAATCAGCTGGATGATAGGGTCAGAGATAGAAGAGGCAGAAACCATCTTCATCCCCTGCAGACGCATCTTGTTGCTGACTTTATCAAAGCGCTTGGTTTCGACTTCCTGGCCACCAAAAATCAAAACTTCTTTGTGGCCTTTCAGCATCTGCTCCGCACTGGTCGTAACCTGCCCCATGGTGTTTTGCATGTTTTTACTGATGTTACGAAAGCGCTTGGAAACCACTCGGATTGCCACTGACACAATTGGCGCCAGCACAATCAGGATCAATGACAGCTGCCAGCTGTAATAGAACATCATGATAAACAGGCCAATAATCGAGGCACCTTCACGTACCACGGTGATTAGCGCGCCAGAAGATGATGACGCGACCTGCTCTGAATCATAGGTAATACGTGACAGCAGCGTACCTGTAGACTGCTTATCAAAGAAGGAGACCGGCATGCCCATCATGTGACCAAAGAGGCGGCGGCGCATGGTCATAACCACTTTGCCTGACACCCATGAGATACAGTAGCTGGAGACATAGCTGGTTAAGCCACGAACTATCATCAGTCCAATGACCACCAGCGGCATCCACAGCAGCACTGAGCGATCGGTTTTACCAAAACCATCATCCAGTAATGGCTTAAGGAGCGATAACATGAAGGTATCGCTGGCCGCGTTAAGGACTAACGCTATACCCGCCACGATCAGACCCGATTTAAAAGGCGCTATGGTTGGCCATAGTCGGCGAAACGTCTGCCACGTAGAGAGATCTTTATCGTTATGCATTCAAAAAACCGGCATTTGTTAGAATAGCCGCATATTCTACCCGTTATCCTCCGACACGCCAAACCACTGATGATACCAACGAGGTAAAATCTGATCCCGCAAGCTGTGTATTCGCCAGTTGTTTTGATAGAAATCCAGCGTGATCTGCCCCTGATGTGGTGTATCCAGCCATTGATAATTTTGTTGTTGATAACGCTGTTTCACCTTCCAGGACGGTAGACGCCAGGCATTGTAACGGGATGCAGAGGCTAACGCAGCCTGTCCGCCGACCCGCTGAATCAACGCCAGTGATGATGAGGTATTGCTGCCATGATGTGGAACCTGCACCACCGTAGACTGCAGATGCTGCCAGTAGTGACTTAGCATTTTTTGTTCAGCGGGAGACTCAATATCGCCGGTCAGCAGAATACTCTGATACCCATCATCAACTTTAACCACGCAAGAGTGGTTATTCCCTACATCTGTATTGCCACGCACCGGCCAGTGCGCACTAAAGGTTAATCCTTGCCATCGCCAACTTTCCCCGCGAAAACAGGGCAGATGCCCTTCCCAACCTAGCGGACTTCTTATCCATAGCGACGGCCAGGCTTTCTGCAGCGAGCCTAACCCGCCCCGGTGATCCATATGCTCATGGCTTAAAATTACCCCTTCCGGCTCCAGATTGTGCCAGCGTAACCAGGGAATAATCAGCTGTTGCGCGCTATCACCTTCAGGCCATGCCAGACCTGTATCATAAAGCAGCGCTTTCCCATTACGCTCAATCACCATCGCCAGCCCCTGCCCGACATCCAGCATATGCACTTGCCACACATCAGTACGTGAGGTACGCCAGAATGGCCCACTCAATATAATCAGCACCGTGAAACAGACCACCGGTAGCGTACGCAAGATATTTAGGCGCCATGCGATGATCGTCAGTCCGGGTAAAAATGCAAACCCTTGCCAGCGTGCATCAATATTGGTCCACCCTTCAGGCAGGCTCCTGAGTCCCCAAAACAGCAGCGCCAGAGAGCGATCGGCTAAAAACCACAGGCCCGATTCAACCATCACCAGCCCGGTTAAATGCACGATCATGCCTGCTAATATCAAGGGTACGGCAATAAACGTGACCAGCGGTACGGCAAACAAATTCGCCAGAAAAGAGGTCAGACTGAAACCGTGGAACATCGCGATTTGCACCGGCAGAAGCAGAAGCGTAATACCCAGTTGCAGATGAGCAAGCGCCAGGAATTGACGTCCAACGAACGATAACGGCCAATTTGGCGCAGGAACCCATTGATACCAGAACAGCAGCGCTGCAACGGCAAAAGCAGACAACCACAGACTTTGTGAAAGAACGGCGACAGGATCTACCACCAGAATGGCTGCCAGACAACAGATCCACACCGACCATCCATTCCACTGCCTGCCGCTAAGTTTTAGCGCCCCCCAGACCAGCAGCGCAACAACCGTCCGTAATGCCGGGGGTTGCAACCCCGTTAGCCAGGCATAGAATGTTGCACAGACGATCCCCCCTACTAACGGAATCTGCCAGCAAATCCACCTGGTTGGCATGAAAAATTGGCCCGCGCGAATTATTCCTGCAGCCAGAAGGGCGGCAAATGCAATATGCAGCCCGGAAATCGCCATCAAATGCGCCGTGCCGGTATCACGCATAATGTATTTCACCTCTTGCGACACGGACAAGCGCTCCCCCATTCCCAGCCCCAGTATGACCTGCTGCCAGGAGAAATCAGCTAGCGTGGTTTTCAACGAGGCAAGATACTGCGCTCGCAGGCTACATTGTGGTGTGATAACCGAGGCCTGCGAAAATCGTCCCGTCAAGGGTTGGTGCTGCGCCAACGCATAACGCTGGCTATCAAATCCTCCCTCGTTCAATTGGCCGTGTACGGCACGGACCTTCAGCGTCATCGCCCATGTCTGACCCGCACAAACGTCACCAGGTAAGTACTGTCCATACAGGATAATTCCGACGGAGGGAAAGAGGCGTTTCCCCTGCAGATGCGTAATCTGACCATAGTGCGTCGTCATATTGTCAGTTCCGGTTATCCGCACAACAGCTTGCTGGGTTTTCGCAGGGAGCGTATTACCAGCCCACAGAGCATCTTTTGCTGCCAGGATGCCCCAAAGAAAGAACAGTAGGGTTATTCCGGCAAAACGCAAATGCCTACAGGAAAAAAGACAGAGTACACACGCCAGACAAAATACAACGCTGATGCACAGCATGCCTGGCAGCACGGGTAATAATATAAGCGGGAGAATGCCGAATAATGCGCACGTACTAACCGTTGTTATTTTCATCAATTACCTCCCTGTAGCAGGGAGTGTGCAGCACTCTTCGACAGTTGTCTGGCAACAATTTATCGTTATACGGCGTGCGTTCCGCTGACATTTAGCGGCGGAAGTAACGTACAAATTAACTGGGATGAGGATTCCGGAATTAGCAAACAGAAATGAAAAAAGCACCCATGCGGGTGCTTTTCTCGGCGTTAAGTTTCGCTAAAAACTTAACCGTAAATATTGGCGCGATCGCGCAGTTCTTTACCTGGTTTAAAGTGCGGAACGTATTTTCCTTCCAGGTCCACTTTATCGCCGGTCTTCGGATTACGTCCGGTGCGTGGTGCGCGGTAATGCAAAGAGAAGCTGCCGAAACCGCGGATTTCAATACGCTCGCCCTGCGCAAGAGTCGAGGCCATATGTTCCAGCATCTCTTTAACTGCATCTTCAACCGCTTTCGCGGGAATATGAGGTTGCTGGGTTGCAAGTCTTTCAATCAATTCTGACTTGGTCATGATTCCTCCGGTTCCTTAAAGGCATAATTAGCTGCTGCATTGATTAAGGGCGGCCGTAGCCGCCCTTTGTCATTGATTACAGGACGAATCCTGTAATCTGTCAAGCTACTCGTCACCCTTTGTGCTGTTAACAGCACAAAGGATTTAGAGCACTCGATATTACTCGCCTTTAGCTGCTTTGAAAGCTTCAGCCATTGCGTTGTTAGAGAAGTTAGCATCTTCCTGTTTGTTAACAGTTGCGATTGCATCTTTCTCATCAGCTTCGTCTTTAGCACGAACAGACAGGCTGATTGCACGGTTCTTACGATCAACGCCGGTGAATTTCGCTTCAACGTCGTCGCCTACGCTCAGAACCAGAGTTGCATCTTCAACGCGGTCACGGGAAGCTTCAGAAGCGCGCAGGTAACCTTCAACGCCGTCAGCCAGTTCTACGGTTGCGCCTTTAGCGTCAACTGCAGTGACTTTACCGTTTACGATTGCGCCTTTCTTGTTCAGTGCAACCCAGTTGTTGAACGGATCTTCTGCGAGTTGTTTAACGCCCAGAGAGATACGCTCACGCTCTGCGTCAACCTGCAGAACAACGGCTGCGATTTCGTCGCCTTTTTTGTATTCACGAACTGCTTCTTCGCCTGCAACGTTCCAGGAGATGTCAGACAGGTGAACCAGGCCGTCGATGCCGCCGTCCAGGCCGATGAAGATACCGAAGTCAGTGATAGACTTGATTTTACCTTCAACACGGTCGCCCTTGTTGTGGGTTTCCGCGAACTGCTGCCATGGGTTGTTTTTGCACTGCTTCAGACCCAGGGAGATACGACGACGTTCTTCGTCGATATCCAGAACCATAACTTCCACTACGTCGCCAACGTTAACAACTTTGGACGGGTGGATGTTTTTGTTGGTCCAATCCATTTCGGAAACGTGAACCAGGCCTTCAACGCCTTCTTCGATTTCAACGAAGCAGCCGTAGTCGGTCAGGTTGGTCACGCGACCAGTCAGTTTGGTACCTTCCGGATAACGCTTAGCGATAGCTACCCATGGATCTTCGCCCAGCTGTTTCAGGCCCAGAGATACACGAGTACGCTCGCGGTCGAACTTCAGCACTTTAACAGTGATTTCGTCGCCAACGTTTACGATTTCGCTCGGATGCTTAACGCGTTTCCATGCCATGTCGGTGATGTGCAGCAGGCCGTCAACGCCACCCAGATCAACGAATGCACCGTAGTCAGTGAGGTTCTTAACGATACCTTTAACTTCCATGCCTTCCTGCAGGTTTTCCAGCAGCTGATCGCGTTCTGCGCTGTTTTCGGATTCGATAACGGCACGACGGGAAACAACAACGTTGTTACGCTTCTGATCCAGCTTGATTACTTTGAATTCAAGCTCTTTGCCTTCCAGGTGCAGCGTGTCGCGGACCGGACGAACGTCTACCAGAGAACCCGGCAGGAACGCGCGAATACCATTCAGCTCAACAGTGAAGCCACCCTTGACTTTGCCATTGATAACACCAGTAACGGTTGCAGCTTCTTCGTAAGCTTTTTCCAGCGTGATCCAAGCTTCGTGACGTTTAGCTTTTTCACGGGACAGCAGGGTTTCACCGAAGCCGTCTTCTACTGCATCCAGAGCAACGTCAACTTCGTCACCAACCTGGATTTCCAGCTCGCCCTGGGCGTTTTTGAACTGCTCTGCCGGAATGGCGGACTCAGATTTCAGACCAGCGTCAACCAGTACTACGTCTTTGTCGATAGCAACAACAACACCACGAACGATGGAACCCGGACGGGTTTCGATTTCTTTTAAGGATTCTTCAAACAGTTGAGCAAAAGATTCAGTCATGTTTAATCTTCAGGTTTCATATTTAACGTCCACCTGGCTCCGTGCCGGATGGGGTTGTTTAACATACCCGCTGTCAATCCATTGCAACGGGGGTACTGCAAATTCGGTCGCACTTAAGCGAGAGCCAGTTTTTGGCGCGCGTATTGTAACGCTTTTTCAATCACTTGCTCAATGCTTAATCGGGTTGAATCCAAAACTAAAGCATCAGCAGCGGGAACAAGCGGCGCTACAGCACGATTACGATCGCGGTAATCGCGTTCTTCGATCTCGGCCAAAAGGCGTTCAAAGTTAACACTAAAGCCCTTTTCCTGCAACTGTAGCATACGTCTGTGCGCACGTTCTTGCGAGGAGGCGTCCAGAAAAATTTTCACCGGAGCATCCGGGAACACCACGGTTCCCATGTCACGCCCGTCGGCAATCAGGCCGGGCGCTTCACGAAATGCGCGTTGGCGGCGTAACAGCGCTTCGCGCACGCGAGGAAACGCAGCGACCTGAGAGGCTGCATTCGCCACTTCCTGGGTGCGGATTTCGCCGCTAACATCTTCGCCTTCCAGAATGACTTCCAGGTTGCCGTCCGTTGAGATAAAACGCACATCCAGGTGTGAGGCAAGCGGTACCAGAGCATCTTCAGAAGTGACATCAACATGGTGATGCAACGCTGCGAGCGCCAGTACGCGGTAGATCGCGCCTGAATCTAACAGATGCCACTGCAATGCTTCCGCCATTGCCTTGCACAAGGTGCCTTTTCCTGCACCGCTTGGGCCATCAATGGTAATAACCGGGGCAATTGCCGTCATCTTTTTCTCCTTAAACGGGCATACGTTAACGTGAACGCCGCGCATTATACGCGCCAACGACAACGATCGTTATCTTTGTGTGAAAAATGCAGAATCATTGAAGCTGAGTGTAGAATAAATAGACAGCCGGAGATGACGGAATGTGCCGCACCCAAGGGTGCGGCAATAAAATCAGACAGGTGTACTAATACGCGCCAGCTGTTCGAAATAATCCGGGAAGGTTTTGGCAGTACATTTAGGGTCCAGAATGGTTACCGGCGTGTCAGACAACGCCACCAGCGAGAAACACATCGCCATGCGGTGATCGTTGTAGGTCGCGATATCTGCAAACTGTAACGTCGCTGGCGGTGTAACGCGAATATAGTCCTCGCCCTCTTCCACCGTCGCCCCCACTTTACGCAACTCGGTCGCCATCGCGAACAGGCGGTCGGTCTCTTTGACGCGCCAGTTGTAGATATTACGTAAGGTCGTGGTGCCTTTAGCGAACAACGCAGCCGTGGCAATGGTCATCGCCGCATCGGGAATATGGTTCATATCCATATCTACTGCATTCAGCTCACCGTGAGTACAGGCAATAAAGTCATCACCCCAGGTGATTTTCGCCCCCATTTTTTCCAGTACATCAGCGAAGCGAATATCACCCTGCATACTGTTTCGGCCAATCCCGGTGACTTTTACCGTACCGCCTTTAATAGCGCCTGCCGCGAGAAAATAGGAAGCTGATGAAGCATCACCTTCAACCAGATATGCACCCGGCGACTGATACTGCTGCTGACCCTGCACGACAAAGCGCTGGTAGTTCTGATTCTCAATTTCAACACCAAACGTTTTCATCAGGTTCAGTGTGATATCAATGTAAGGTTTGGATACCAGCTCGCCTTTAATGACGATCGTCGTGTCCTGCCGCGCCAGCGGCGCAGTCATCAGCAATGCCGTGAGGAACTGGCTGGATACGCTGCCGTCAACCTCAACCTGTCCTCCGGTGAAACCACCGCGCAGACGTAAAGGCGGATAGTTTTCCTGCTCCAGGTATTCAATGTTGGCTCCGCCCTGGCGTAGCGCATCAACCAAATGACCAATCGGGCGCTCTTTCATGCGCGGTTCGCCCGTGAGCACGATGTCATTGTTGCCCAGGCACAGCGCTGCGGCCAGCGGGCGCATTGCGGTTCCGGCATTGCCAAGGAACAGCTCCACAGCACCTTCTGCATGCAGCGCACCGCCATTACCGATTATCTCGCAACGCGTGCGATCGGCTGAAAGGGTATAGATAATCCCTAACGCATTCAGAGCATTAAGCATATGGCGGACATCATCGCTGTCCAACAGGTTGGTCAGAACAGTGGTGCCATTTGCTAATGCAGCCAGCAGCAAAGCGCGGTTAGAAACACTTTTGGATCCAGGCAGATTGATGGTGCCATCCACCCGCGCAATGGGTTGTAACGTCAGGGATTCCATGAAACTCGACTCTCAAAAACAGACATAAAAACCCCACAGGTTGGCTGTGGGGATGAAAATAAAGCTGATTAACCGCGGCGACGCTCGAAATCGACCATGAAATCGGTCAGCGCTTTTACACCTTCCAGCGGCATTGCATTGTAGATGGACGCGCGCATACCGCCGACCACACGATGCCCTTTCAGCGCATGCAGGCCCGCAGCGAAAGACTCTTCCAGGAAGAGTTTATCCAGCGTGCTATCAGCCAACTGGAACGGGACGTTCATGCGAGAACGGTTCGATTTCGCCACGTCATTACGGTAGAAATCGCTGTTATCGATTACGCCATACAGCAGTTCCGCTTTTTGCTGGTTAATTTTATCCATCGCGTTAACACCGCCCTGCTCTTTCAGCCATTTAAAGACCAGGCCAGACAGATACCAGGCAAAAGTTGGCGGCGTATTAAACATGGAGTCGTTGTCATTCAGCACGGTATAATCGAGGATTGACGGGCAAGACACATGGGCCTTACCCAGCAAATCTTCACGCACGATGACAATCGTCAGCCCCGCCGGGCCAATGTTTTTCTGCGCTCCGGCATAAATTACGCCATAGCGGCTTACGTCAATCGGTGCGGAAAGAATGGTCGAGGACAGATCCGCCGTAACCACCACGTCGCTGGCAAAATTCGGCGTTTCATCGATCGCAATGCCATCGATGGTTTCATTCGGGCAATAGTGCAAGTACGCCGCATTGTCAGAAAGCTGCCATTCACTCATCGGCTTAACGGCACGCAGTCCGTCAACGGTGACTTTGGCGTCGATAACGTTTGGCGTACAGTACTTCTTCGCTTCTTTAATTGCACTGGCGGCCCAATACCCAGCATCCACGTAATCCGCCGTGGTTTTGTCACCCAGAATATTTAACGGGATACCCGCGAATTGCCCACGGCCACCGCCATGGCAGAACAACACTTTATAGTTGGAGGGGATACTGAGAAGATCGCGAAAATCCTGCTCTGCTTCCTCTGCGACTTGAATGAATTCTTTGCCACGGTGGCTAATTTCCATCACCGACGTGCCAAGACCGTTCCAGTCGCGAAGATCCTGTTGAGCCAGTTTAAGTACTTCTGCCGGTAGCATTGCCGGACCTGAACTAAAATTGAAGACCTGAGCCATTTCCCCTCACCACGTTGTGTTGTTGTCCAATCAACATCCTGTCATTGACGATAATCCGGTGACAGATATTGGTATAAGTTATTCCTGTGGATATCGGTTTTATCATTCAGTGACACGCGCCGCAATGGGTAAAAATGACCAGGGTAAAAATGTGTCGTTGGTCACACAACAGAATCTATCGGATTGACGGGTAAAAACCGAGATTTTCGCTGTCAGGTAACCCGTTTTGCCCGACTGGCCTTCGACCATTCTGGATTTGCACAGCGCGGGCATAATTGATGATCGCCGGCATTCATTTGCACCACTTCACTGCAACGTATGCAGGCATAGTCCCCAGCTTCAGGCATTATCTTAAAGCGTTGCGTACAGCGTTTTGGCAGAATACTGAGTCCCGGCTTTACATCTTCATTGGCATAGAAATAGACGCTGATTTGCCCGTTCGTTTCCAGAATGGCCAGTTTCACCTGTCCTAATTGCTCTACGCCGTTCAAACGCAATTCCATAAAGAACTCGAATTCCGTCATATTGGCGCTATTGAGCTTTGACCATGCCAGCTCACCATCTTCAATGATCACAACAGGCTTCCCCTCCAGCAAATCCTCCATTTTTTCGCTGTGTGCCATCAACCACATTACCAACCGGTACAGCACTGCAAGGGTAATAAAGACCACCAGCACCGGCAGCATTGGAACATCATCATAAAACGCCACGTCTCCCGCTGCGGAACCCAGCGTAAGGATGATCAGGACTTCAAAAAGCGACATCTGACGTACGCCGCGACGTCCGGTGATTTTTAAAAACAGAAAAACCAATATAAAGGTATAGAGGCTGCGCAAAGCAACTTCGCCCAGAAAATCCATCGGCACTTTATCAAGCGCCATACGGTGTAAATCGAATGCTTTCATTAATATGCTCTAAACGTGGTTGGCTGTAAGAAAGCATAGCTAATGCTTTTATTTACGCCTGGAATCCGGCGACGATAGCGCCGTTCATTGAAAACCCGTATCATTGCGCGCTTTCCGTACGACAAAAGTGATTTTCATGACGCAAACATTTATCCCCGGCAAAGATGCCGCTCTGGAAGACTCCATCGCTCGCTTCCAGCAAAAATTGCTCGACCTTGGTTTTCAAATTGAGGAAGCCTCGTGGTTGAATCCCGTCCCTAACGTCTGGTCTGTACATATTCGCGACAAAGAATGCGCGTTGTGCTTTACCAACGGGAAAGGCGCGACAAAAAAAGCGGCACTGGCTTCCGCGTTGGGCGAATACTTTGAGCGTCTGTCGACTAACTACTTCTTTGCGGATTTCTGGCTGGGTGAAACCATCGCCAACGGTCCGTTCGTGCATTACCCGAACGAAAAATGGTTCCCGCTGACTGAAAACGACGATGTACCAGAAGGTCTGCTGGATGCACGACTGCGAGCGTTTTACGATCCAGAAAACGAACTGACTGGCAGCATGCTTATCGATCTACAGTCCGGTAATGAAGAACGTGGCGTCTGCGGTCTGCCGTTTACCCGCCAGTCTGATAACCAGACCGTCTATATACCGATGAATATTATCGGCAACCTGTATGTTTCTAACGGCATGTCTGCGGGTAACACGCGAAACGAAGCTCGCGTTCAGGGCCTGTCTGAAGTCTTTGAGCGTCATGTGAAGAACCGCATTATTGCGGAAAGCATCAGCCTGCCGGAAATCCCGGCCGAAGTCATGGCGCGCTATCCGGCTGTGGTGGAGTCCATCGCCAAACTGGAAGCGGAAGGTTTCCCAATTTTCGCCTACGATGGCTCGCTGGGCGGCAAGTATCCGGTGATTTGCGTTGTCCTGTTCAACCCGGCGAACGGTACCTGCTTTGCCTCCTTCGGCGCGCACCCGGATTTCGGCGTAGCACTGGAGCGTACCGTCACTGAACTGTTGCAGGGCCGTGGTCTGAAAGACCTTGATGTCTTCACCCCACCGACTTTTGACGACGAAGAAGTGGCTGAACACACTAACCTTGAAACCCACTTCATTGATTCCAGCGGTCTGATTTCATGGGATCTGTTCAAGCAGGATGCCGACTATCCGTTCGTTGACTGGAATTTCTCTGGCACCACGGAAGAAGAGTTCGCCACCCTAATGGCTATCTTCAATGCTGAAGATAAAGAAGTGTATATCGCCGACTATGAGCATCTGAGCGTTTACGCCTGCCGCATTATTGTTCCGGGAATGTCTGACATCTACCCGTCTGAAGATCTGTGGTTAGCCAACAACGCCATGGGCGCCCATCTGCGTGACACCATCCTCTCTCTGCCGGGAAGTGAATGGGATAAAGAAGACTATCTCAACCTGATCGAACAACTGGATGAAGAAGGCTTTGACGACTTCACCCGCGTCCGCGAACTACTTGGTCTGGCAACCGGCGCGGATAACGGTTGGTACACCCTGCGTATTGGCGAGCTAAAAGTGATGCTGGCGCTGGCCGGTGGCGACCTGGAGCAGGCGCTGGTCTGGACAGAATGGACGATGGAATTCAATGCCTCCGTCTTTAGCGCTGAACGTGCCAACTACTACCGCTGTCTGCAAACGCTGCTTCTGCTCTCTCAGGAAGAAGATCGTCAGCCGCTGCAATATCTGAATGCGTTTGTCCGCATGTACGGTGCCGAGGCGGTTGAAGCGGCAAGTGCAGCATTGAGTGGCGAAGCGCCATTCTACGGGTTGCAAACCGTTGATAGCGATCTGCAGGCTTTCCCGGCGCATCAGTCTCTGCTGAAAGCCTATGAAAAACTACAGCGCGCGAAAGCGGCACATTGGTCAAAATAATGACAGTCAGCCTGCGCTAAGTAGGCTAAAAGTTTTGTCTGGGATATATTACGGGGCGCTTTGAGCGCCCTGTTTTTTTATTTTGGTCAAATCGGAAAATAAATGTAAAAACAAGGTTAAATATTAGTAGTTGATATTAAAAAAATTAGCGTATTAATGCAGTTTTTTATCTCAATTACTCCATTTTAATTAACCGTCTAACAGGAGACAAAAAGAAAAAATTCAACTCACTTTATAATTTTTAAAATTTATTTTTATGTGGATAATCAACAAGTTACTCCGTAATTGCATAAAAACCATGCGTCTTACGGGCCTATAAGCCAGGCGAGATATGATCTATATCAAATTCTCATCTATAATGCTTTGTTAGTATCTCGTCGCCGACTTAATAAAGAGAGAGTTAGTGTGAAAGCTGACAACCCTTTTGATCTTATTCTTCCTGCTGCAATGGCCAAAGTTGCCGAAGAAGCAGGCGTCTATAAAGCAACGAAACATCCGCTTAAGACGTTCTATCTGGCAATTACTGCCGGTGTATTCATTTCAATTGCCTTTGTTTTCTATATCACCGCAACAACCGGTACCGGAACTATGCCTTTCGGCATGGCAAAATTAGTAGGTGGTATCTGCTTTTCCCTGGGGCTGATTCTTTGCGTTGTCTGCGGCGCAGACCTCTTCACCTCAACCGTATTGATTGTCGTAGCAAAAGCCAGTGGTCGTATTACCTGGGGCCAATTGGCTAAAAACTGGCTTAACGTGTATGTCGGTAACCTGGTGGGTTGCTTGCTCTTCGTGCTACTGATGTGGCTTTCCGGCGAATACATGACCGCCAACGGCGCGTGGGGGCTCAACGTCCTGCAAACAGCCGACCACAAAGTGCACCATACTTTTGTTGAGGCAGTAAGCCTTGGCATCCTTGCTAACCTGATGGTGTGCCTGGCGGTATGGATGAGCTACTCTGGCCGCAGCCTGATGGACAAAGCGTTTATCATGGTATTACCGGTCGCAATGTTTGTTGCCAGCGGTTTTGAGCACAGTATCGCAAACATGTTTATGATCCCTATGGGTATTGTAATACGCGATTTCGCCACCCCGGAATTCTGGACCGCTGTTGGGTCTTCTCCGGAGAATTTTTCTCACCTGACCGTGATGAATTTCATCACCGATAACCTGATTCCGGTTACGATCGGTAACATTATCGGCGGCGGTTTGTTGGTCGGGTTGACATACTGGGTCATTTATCTGCGTGGTAACGATCATCATTAATCTGATGATGCCCATTACACGCAGTAAATAAAAAATCCACTTAAGAAGGTAGGTGTTACATGTCCGAGCTTAATGAAAAGTTAGCCACAGCCTGGGAAGGTTTTACCAAAGGTGACTGGCAGAATGAAGTAAACGTACGTGACTTCATTCAGAAAAACTACACTCCATATGAGGGTGACGAGTCCTTCCTGGCTGGCGCAACTGATGCGACCACTGCACTGTGGGACAGCGTGATGGAAGGCGTTAAACAGGAAAACCGCACTCACGCGCCTGTTGACTTTGACACCTCCGTTGCTTCTACCATCACTTCTCACGACGCTGGCTACATCAACAAAGCGCTCGAGAAAATTGTTGGTCTGCAGACTGAAGCTCCGCTGAAACGTGCGATCATTCCGTTTGGCGGCATCAAAATGGTTGAAGGTTCCTGCAAAGCGTACAACCGCGAACTGGACCCGATGCTGAAAAAAATCTTCACCGAATACCGCAAAACCCACAACCAGGGCGTATTCGATGTTTACACCAAAGACATTCTGAACTGCCGTAAATCCGGTGTTCTGACTGGTCTGCCAGATGCGTATGGCCGTGGCCGTATCATCGGTGACTACCGTCGCGTTGCGCTGTACGGTATCGACTACCTGATGAAAGACAAATACGCTCAGTTCGTCTCTCTGCAGTCCGATCTGGAAAACGGCGTAAACCTGGAAGCAACTATCCGTCTGCGTGAAGAAATCGCTGAACAGCACCGCGCACTGGGTCAGATCAAAGAAATGGCTGCTAAATATGGCTGCGATATCTCTGGTCCGGCTACCAACGCTCAGGAAGCTATCCAGTGGACTTACTTCGGCTACCTGGCCGCGGTTAAATCTCAGAACGGCGCAGCAATGTCCTTCGGTCGCGTATCCACCTTCCTGGATGCTTACATCGAACGCGATCTGAAAGCAGGCAAAATCACCGAACAAGACGCTCAGGAAATGATTGACCACCTGGTCATGAAACTGCGTATGGTTCGCTTCCTGCGTACCCCAGAATACGATGAACTGTTCTCCGGTGACCCAATCTGGGCAACTGAATCTATCGGTGGTATGGGCGTTGATGGCCGTACTCTGGTTACCAAAAACAGCTTCCGCTTCCTGAACACCCTGTACACCATGGGTCCTTCTCCGGAGCCGAACATCACCGTTCTGTGGTCTGAAAAACTGCCTCTGAACTTCAAGAAATTCGCCGCTAAAGTGTCCATCGACACCTCTTCTCTGCAGTACGAGAACGATGACCTGATGCGTCCGGACTTCAACAACGACGATTACGCTATCGCTTGCTGCGTAAGCCCGATGGTTGTTGGTAAACAAATGCAGTTCTTCGGTGCGCGTGCAAACCTGGCGAAAACCATGCTGTACGCAATCAACGGCGGCGTTGATGAAAAACTGAAAATGCAGGTTGGTCCTAAATCTGAACCGATCAAAGGCGACGTTCTGAACTTCGACGAAGTGATGGACCGCATGGATCACTTCATGGACTGGCTGGCTAAACAGTACGTCACCGCACTGAACGTTATCCATTACATGCACGACAAGTACAGCTACGAAGCCTCTCTGATGGCACTGCATGACCGTGACGTTATCCGCACCATGGCGTGTGGTATCGCTGGTCTGTCCGTCGCTGCTGACTCCCTGTCTGCAATCAAATATGCGAAAGTTAAGCCGATTCGTGACGAAGACGGTCTGGCTATCGACTTCGAAATCGAAGGCGAATACCCGCAGTTTGGTAACAACGACTCTCGCGTTGATGACATGGCGGTTGATCTGGTAGAACGTTTCATGAAGAAAATTCAGAAACTGACTACTTATCGTAACGCTATCCCGACTCAGTCTGTTCTGACCATCACCTCTAACGTGGTTTATGGTAAGAAAACGGGTAACACCCCAGACGGTCGTCGTGCTGGCGCGCCATTCGGACCGGGTGCTAACCCAATGCACGGTCGTGACCAGAAAGGTGCTGTTGCCTCTCTGACCTCCGTTGCTAAACTGCCGTTTGCATACGCTAAAGATGGTATCTCTTACACCTTCTCTATCGTTCCGAACGCACTGGGTAAAGACGACGAAGTTCGTAAGACCAACCTGGCTGGTCTGATGGATGGCTACTTCCACCACGAAGCATCCATCGAAGGTGGTCAGCACCTGAACGTGAACGTCATGAACCGTGAAATGCTGCTGGATGCGATGGAACATCCGGAAAAATATCCGCAGCTGACCATCCGTGTTTCTGGCTACGCAGTACGTTTTAACTCCCTGACTAAAGAACAGCAGCAGGACGTTATTACTCGTACCTTCACTCAGACCATGTAATTGGTTTTGACTGAAATCGTACTTTAAAAAGCGTACAATAAAGGCTCCACGTAAGTGGGGCCTTTTTAATAGCCTGCTTTGTCAGCTATCTATACTTATGGATATCAGCCAAAACAGACTCGACACAGTTAATAACTGTGCACTAACACTGGCCCCGGATGGGCCACACCTGGAGAAACACCGCAATGTCAGTTATTGGTCGCATTCACTCCTTTGAATCCTGTGGCACTGTTGATGGCCCGGGCATCCGTTTTATTACCTTTTTCCAGGGCTGCCTGATGCGCTGCCTGTATTGCCACAACCGCGACACATGGGATACGCACGGCGGTAAAGAAGTCACCGTCGATGAATTAATGAAAGAGGTCGTGACCTATCGCCACTTTATGAACGCTTCCGGCGGCGGTGTGACAGCGTCCGGCGGTGAGGCTATCCTGCAAGCTGAATTCGTACGTGACTGGTTCCGCGCCTGTAAAAAAGAAGGCATTCATACCTGTCTGGATACCAACGGTTTTGTTCGCCGCTACGATCCGGTGATTGATGAACTGCTGGAAGTCACCGACCTGGTAATGCTCGATCTCAAACAGATGAACGATGAAATCCATCAGAATCTGGTAGGCGTATCTAACCATCGTACGCTGGAGTTCGCTCGCTATTTGTCTAACAAAGATATCAAGGTTTGGATCCGCTACGTAGTCGTGCCTGGCTGGTCTGACGATGACGATTCCGCACACCGCCTGGGCGAGTTTACCCGCGATATGGGCAACGTCGAAAAAATCGAGCTGCTGCCTTACCACGAACTGGGCAAGCACAAATGGGTGGCGATGGGTGAAGAGTACAAGCTGGACGGCGTTAAGCCGCCGAAGAAAGAGACCATGGAGCGCGTGAAAGGCATTCTCGAGCAATATGGACATAAAGTGATGTATTGATATTTATGGTGGGTAACGGACCCGTTACCCACCAGACTCTACCTTAGCGCCCTCTTCTCGCCAGTAGCGGGAAAATCAACCCCAATCCTACCAGCACAAACGGCGTCACGATATTCAGCGTGAGCTGGAATGTCCACTCAGGGGTAAAGGCTTCCATTTTCGGGAAGATCCCGGTCAGACAAGCAAATGCGGTAAAAGCGAAGCACCAGATCCCCACCGTCATCGCCAGCGATCGATTCCGGATAAAGACATATTCCGGCTTATACTTCTGCGCCAGGCGAATAACAGCAATAAACGCCACAAACACCCATAGATAACGCAATGGCATCACGACTGAATTGAGATTTAGCAACCACTTGTAGAGATTGTTCATGTCGCCAATCCCCAGGGTTGGCAACATAATCAAAATCG
This sequence comes from Citrobacter meridianamericanus, assembly GCF_041320245.1. Taxonomy (NCBI): domain Bacteria; kingdom Pseudomonadati; phylum Pseudomonadota; class Gammaproteobacteria; order Enterobacterales; family Enterobacteriaceae; genus Citrobacter; species Citrobacter meridianamericanus. The sequence goes on from NZ_CP101036.1 coordinate 3,472,268, forward strand.
CTACCAGCACCAGCGTCAGAATATAACCATTGACCGGTGTCCCCGAGGCATTGGTTTTACACAGGCTTTCCGGAATATATTTACGATCCGCATCGCCCAGCAGAACTTTAAGCGGTGCATCAATAGAAAATACTAATGCCGCGATCTGTCCTAATGTGTTGGCAATAGCGTAAATAACCATCAGCGAGTTACCCATACCATAATACTCGCCCAATTTCTGGAAGGCGTAATATTGACCATTGGTCATGAGATCATCAGGAATATGCCGGGAGTCAAACATCATCCCCATGGCCAGCGACCCGAGGATCGCACACACTGCCACCATCACCGCCAGGACGAGCATCCCTTTCGGAAATTCTTTGCCCGGATTACGTGTCTGATTAACGTAAGGTGATATTTTCTCGGCGCCGCCAACGGCAAAGACCAGCATTGAGATCGTGGTAATATAGGTAAAATCGATATGCGGGATGAACGATTCCCATGTGATATTGGTTGTTGCTATCTGCACATCGGTGATCGCCGGAGCAGTTACCGCCATCACGACATACAGAATAGACATCACGAACATCGCGATGCCCGCCACTGAGCCCACAATTTTCAGTGATTTCATACCACGGGACGCAACCCACATGAAAAAGACAAATAGCGCCAGCGTCAGTCCTTGCAGGGCCACAACGGTATACTCTTTTATCAGTGACCCATCGCCTTTTAGCGCCCATCCCAGCGCAATCAGAATGGCCTGCGGCTTTTGCGCCAGATAAGGAATATGCACGACCCAATAGGTCCATGCAGCAAGATAGGCAAGGCCTGGCCCCATCGTGTGCTTAATCCAGGTACTGACCCCGCCTTTCCCATCTTTAAAGGTAGAACCAAGTTGTCCAACAATCAGCGCATAGGGAATAAAATAGAGCGCAAAAATAAATATCCATGAGGAGACAACAACCAGTCCCTGATTAGCATAGTTGTTAACAACGTTGCCAAAACCCCAAACGGTGATAAACGACATCAATGCGATGTTGTACCATCGCAATTGTTTTTCCTGCACACCAGCCATACGCGATCCTTCGTAGAAGCTTTTTGAGTATTAATATATAAGGCGTGGGATTATGCGCGTTAAAATGAACGAGCGGAAACGGCGGGATGTAAAACTATAACCTTCTGCACACTTTATTTTCAGGACAGATGCGTGCGATTAAATAATACCAGGTCCACATAAAGCATACATAAACAATATGTATGGGAACCTGGTCGGTTTGTGTTAAATCAGATCAAACATGCGCAATAGAATTGGGCGTATGGCCCGTTTTACGTAACAGCATCAGTAAATAAATAAACGATACGCTGGCGATCATGATAAACAGCAAGCTATCTGAATAATTTTGCATCAGCATCGCGGTAAATGAAGGACCAAGCAGGCTGCCCACGGTATAGCTTAATAACAATGCCTGATTCATGGCGACCAGCTGATGATGTTCCACCTTTTCACAGGCCCAGGCCATCGCCACCGGATAGAGGGTAAAACCTGCAGCACCCAACATAAACAATGCGGGCGCCATCGCCGCCTGATTTAGCATGGCGATACTGCCAACGATGACCACGAAAACCTGGACGCGTAAAACCAACAGGCGTCCCAGCTTATCCGCCAGGCGGCCAATCGGCCACTGTCCCAGAATTCCGGCACTAACCAGAACAGCCATCCAGAAGCCAATACTGGCGTTGCTCACTCCCTGATGGTTGAGATACAGCGGCATCAGGCCATACAAAGACCCCAGCACAATCCCGGAAATGATACAGCCATTCACGCCCAGGCGCGCCTGTCGCAGTTTCAGCATGGAGACAATAGGTGTGGACTTCTGCTCATCACCCTGCTGATTGGCAATGCGAGTAAAGAGCAGTGGCAAAACACCAGCCAGGATAGTCCCTGTCACCCACGGCAGGACGTTCATCAATTCCGTGGATACTTTACTCACCAGCAGCTGGCCTAAAAACGTCCCCACATAATAGATCATCATATAGGCGGCAAGTAAACGTCCGCGATTACGCGAAGTCCCGCTGCACATCAGCGCGCTTTCCACCACCACCCAAATCATGGCGCAGCCAACACCGGCGATAAAGCGCCAGGTCATCCAGCTCCAGAATCCCACCATAATCCCCAACCCGACACAACCCGCAGCAAAAATAAACGAGGCGATGTAATAGCTGCGATTAAAGCCAAGGTGTTTGATTAAATACCCGGTCAACAACGTCCCTACCAGATTACCGGTAAAGTAAGACGAGCTCACCACGCCTACCTGCCAGGTGGGCAGGTTTTCATGGGCGAGCCAAAGCGGGACGAGCGTGTTTAACACGGCGATCGCCAGGGTCAACAGAAGCAGCCCGCACAGCAGCAGCATGACGGGACGAGTATAGGTGGACATGAATAAAAACCGTGAGGAAGTTCAAATTTCATGCGCATCATGCCACTGCCAAAAACATTGTCAATCGGCGTAATCAGAGGGCTGTGGCGCTTTCTGGCCGATCGATTTGCATTACTGATTCTTAATGTGAATAGATAAAAAGCTCAAAAACACATCTGCTTGTTTTTATTGATCTAAAACAAAAATCTCGCGTTCCGTTCAGTCGAAAAATTTCATGGACTCCCCGTGCTTTTATTTCTTACTAAACTCTATGCGGGATGCAAACCTGCATTGTCCTCAAAATAGAACTGTGAGTTCCTTTTTACCTATCTAATCCAAATTTCGCTCTCTCTGTAGACTTAAACTCATCAAATTTTCCCCACTGATGCTGAACAGGAGAAATATCATGACTAAACCTTACGTGAGACTTGATAAAGATAATGCGGCAGTACTGCTGGTCGACCATCAGGCTGGCCTGCTCTCTCTGGTTCGGGATATCGATCCCGATAAATTTAAAAATAACGTGCTTGCCCTCGGTGACTTAGCAAAATACTTCAAACTCCCGACCATTCTGACAACCAGTTTTGAGACCGGACCCAATGGGCCGCTGGTGCCGGAGCTAAAAGCGCAATTTCCCGACGCGCCCTATATTGCTCGCCCCGGAAACATTAACGCGTGGGATAATGAAGATTTCGTGAAAGCGGTGAAAGCGACCGGCAAAAAACAGCTGATTATCGCCGGCGTCGTGACGGAAGTTTGCGTTGCCTTCCCTGCGCTCTCGGCTATTGAAGAAGGTTTTGACGTCTTTGTTGTCACCGATGCCTCAGGCACATTTAATGAAATTACCCGCCATTCAGCATGGGATCGGATGTCGCAGGCCGGTGCTCAACTGATGACGTGGTTTGGCGTCGCATGCGAGCTGCACCGCGACTGGCGCAGCGATATCGAGGGGCTGGCAACGTTGTTCTCTAACCACATCCCCGATTATCGCAATCTGATGACCAGCTACGACACGTTAACGAAACAGAAGTAAAAAACCGGGGCTAAGCCCCGGTTTATCATTTAGCTCGCTACCGCCATACCAACGGTCATATGCAGGCCGTAGAACACGCCACGACCTATTAACTCTCCAACAAGCAACAGAATAAATGCGACGGAAAGCAACGGAACTGCAGGCTGGTAACCCTTCACTTGCGGTACAATCCAGCAGCACAGCGCTAATGCCAGCGCCACAATCCGCCACGCCATGAGCGATCCGTAATCCGGAACCAGCGCAGACGCCTGCTGAATCGAACTGTGGATCGTCGCCAGTTCAGCCCCCTGCATTACTGACATGATGGCGCTCACCACCAGAGCAAGCACTGAGATAGCCGGCAGCAAGCGCATCGCCCAACCGTCAACACCGGCAATTCTCAGTAACAGATACCCCAGCAGCGGACCGCCCATAAACATCGTCAGGAAGAAGCCCAACGGTGTCCAGACGCTGTACCAGGTCGGTACAGTATCGATAGTGTTATACACACGTACCATCATCCAGACAAAAATCACGCCCAGTACCATGGTGACAACTAACCACAGATTGCGTAACGCGGGCGACATTTTTTTCAACGTGGCCAGCAGCCAGCCGATACCACCAACGGCAAAGAAGATGGAGCCGCTGGCAATTTCGTTACTCAACGCCGAAGACCCTACACGATTGAGTGAGTTAAAGGCGCGCATCGGCGAGCCCAGATGAAGCATAGAAGCAATAAAGCCAATACCCATCAATACCCACAGTCCAAACATGCAGGCGATCACGCGCTGCTGCGTTTCAGGACGTAAGTCCCCTTTCATCAGCGCCAGCGCCAGAACAATAAAGCCACCAACCACACACTGTCCGAAGACCGTGAAGATCATCAGCGGCCATTCATGCCATCCACTTCCCATCTTACACCTCCTTCGGATTAGCCAGATAACCTGTGGTATCCCCGGTCGGGCGGCTATTGGCGTTAGGTTTGATGACAATACTTGGTTTGGTAAAGTGCGCACCCGGCAGTGGCGCAACCGCAGCCAGGGAACCATGCTTTTTGCGCAGCTCTTCAATCGGGCCAAAATCCAGCGCACGCAACGGGCAGGATTCGACACAGATAGGTTTCTTGCCTTCAGCGACACGCTCATGGCAGCCGTCACATTTTGTCATATGCCCTTTTTCAGCATTGTACTGCGGCGCACCGTAAGGACAGGCCATGTGGCAATACCGACAGCCAATGCACACGTCTTCATCGACAACGACAAAACCATCTTCACGTTTGTGCATCGCGCCGCTCGGACATACCTTGGTACAGGCCGGATCCTCACAGTGGTTACAGGCAATGGAGAGGTAATAGGCAAAGACATTCTGATGCCAGACGCCGTTGTCCTCCTGCCAGTCACCGCCTGCATACTCATAAATGCGGCGGAAGCTGACCTCCGGGGTTAAATTTTTGAAATCTTTGCAGGCCAGTTCGCAGGTTTTGCAACCGGTGCAACGGCTGGAATCAATAAAAAATCCATACTGGGTTGTCATCGGTTACTCCTTACGCCTTTTCAACCTGAACAAGGTTCGTGTGTGACGGGTTCCCCTTCGCGAGAGGAGACGGACGCTGAGTTGTCAGGACGTTAATGCAACCGCCCTGATCCACGCGTTTTGCATCCGGGTCATACCAGGCGCCTTCGCCTAATGCCACCACACCAGGCATCATACGCGGCGTCACTTTCGCCTCGATATGCACTTCACCACGATCGTTAAAGATACGCACCTTGTCGCCGTTGTTAATGCCGCGTCGCTGCGCATCCATAGGGTTGATCCACATTTCCTGACGGCAGGATGCTTTTAGAACATCCACGTTGCCATAGGTCGAATGGACACGAGACTTGTAATGGAAGCCGGTCAGTTGCAGAGGGAATTTCTCCACCAACGGATCGTTCAGGCTTTCAAATCCAGGGGTATAAATCGGCAACGGATCGATCACATCACCTTCCGGCAGTTCCCAGGTTGCCGCAATCTCGGCAAGCTGTTGCGAATAAATTTCGATCTTACCTGACGGGGTGGTCAACGGATTAGCTTTAGGATCTTCGCGGAACGCTTTGTACGCGACGTGATGCCCTTGTGGGTCGCGCTGTTTAAAGATCCCTTGCTTACGGAATTCTTCAAACGTTGGCAGTTCAGGAATCGCTTTGCGTGACTGCTCGTAGAGATGACGCATCCACTCTTCCTGAGTTCGACCTTCTGTAAACTGCTGCTCAACGCCAAGGCGTTTCGCCAGTTCGCTGGTCATCTGGTAGATAGTCTTGCATTCGAAGCGTGGTTTGATTGCCTGATCGGTGAAAATCACATAGGACATATTCCCGCATGAGGCATCCAGCGCGAAGTCCATCTGTTCGGAGGCAGTGCAATCCGGTAGCAAAATATCCGCATATTTAGCCGAGGAAGTCATATGACAGTCGATGACGACGATCATCTCGCACTTCTTCTCATCCTGCAGGATTTCATGCGTACGGTTGATGTCAGAGTGCTGGTTAATTAAACAGTTACCAGCATAGTTCCAGATCATCTTAATGGGAACATCAAGCTTGTCTTTGCCGCGCACACCGTCACGCAGGGCCGTCATCTCCGGGCCTCGCTCAATCGCGTCCGTCCACATAAACATCGAGATGCTGGTTTCTACAGGGTTTTCCAACGTAGGCATACGCTCAAACGGCAAACTGTATGAGCCTTCACGTGCCCCGCTATTGCCGCCGTTGATGCCAACGTTACCGGTCAGGATAGCCAGCATAGAAATAGCGCGAGTCGCTATTTCACCATTGGCGTGACGCTGCGGCCCCCACCCCTGACTGATGTATGCCGGTTTTGCGCTACCAATTTCACGAGCCAGTTTGACAATACGTTCAGCGGGAATGCCAGTAATCTGCGCCGCCCACTCAGGCGTCTTGGCAATACCATCTTTGCCCTGCCCAAGAATATATGCCTTATAGTGACCGTTCTTAGGCGCGTCGGCCGGTAAGGTTTTCTCGTCGTAACCCACGCAGTATTTGTCGAGGAACGGTTGATCAACCATGTTTTCGGTGATCAGGACATACGCCAGACCATTAACCAGCGCCGCATCGGTGCCTGGACGGATCGGGATCCATTCATCTTCTCGGCCCGCGCCGGTATCCGTGTAGCGGGGATCGATAATAATCATACGAGCATTGGATTTCTGTCGCGCCTGTTCAAGGTAATAGGTTACCCCGCCCCCGCTCATACGCGTTTCACCAGGGTTATTACCAAACAGGACCACCAGCTTGCTGTTTTCAATGTCGGACGGGCTGTTGCCGTCTGCCCAACCGCCATAGGTATAGTTCAACCCGGCAGCGATCTGCGCAGAAGAGTAATCCCCGTAGTGGTTCAGGTAACCGCCGCAGCAGTTCATCAACCGTGCCACCAGCGTTTTGCCCGGCGGCCAGGAGCGCGTCATGGTGCCCCCCAGCGTACCGGTACCGTAGTTCAGATAGATAGACTCGTTGCCGTAGTCTTTAATAAGACGCTGCATATTACTGGCAATGATTTCGTAGGCTTCATCCCAGCTGATACGCTCAAACTTACCTTCACCGCGCTTACCGACGCGTTTCATCGGATATTTCAGACGATCGGGATTATAGACGCGACGACGCATGGAGCGCCCACGCAGACAGGCGCGTACCTGGTGCAGACCATCATAGTTGTCATCACCGGTGTTGTCGGTTTCGACATACTTTATTTCACCGTCTACCACATGCATACGCAGCGGGCAGCGGCTACCACAGTTCACCGTACACGCGCTCCAGATCACTTTCTCATTAATCTGTTTTGGATTAAGGGCCTCTGCGGCATTTGCAATACGGGTAAATGGCAGGGTAAACGCGCTACTGGCCACCGCCAGCCCGCCTATCGCCGTCGTTTTCACCAGACCGCGGCGACTAACCTCAGCTGCCAGTACGGCATCGGGGATCTTAGTTTTCATAGTGGCTCACTCTGCTGCTCACAATAAACAAAAGGCAAATATTCGTTGTATAGATTTTTATATAACGTTACTATCGATATACAGACAGGTAGGTAATGAATTTGCAGAAAGGCAGTGATAAATACCAACCTTCGTTCGAAGGCAGTATTACTCCTGAATGAGTAGGTGTTATTGTCCAGCGTCAAACAGGTGTAAAAAAAGCGCCCTGAGGCGCTTTTTTAGCAGAGAAAAGTAGCTTAACCGATGAATTCCAGGCCATTCATGTACGGACGCAATACTTCCGGAACCTGAATGCGGCCATCAGCCTGCTGATAGTTTTCCATTACCGCAACCAGCGTACGTCCTACCGCCAGACCAGAACCATTCAGCGTATGCACTAAACGGGTCTTTTTGTCGGATTTGCTGCGACAACGCGCCTGCATGCGACGAGCCTGGAAATCCCACACGTTGGAGCAAGAAGAGATTTCGCGATAGGTATTCTGTGCCGGGATCCATACTTCCAGATCGTAGGTTTTGCATGCGCCGAAGCCCATGTCGCCAGTGCACAGGATGATCTTGCGATACGGCAGACCCAGCAGTTGCAGGACCTTCTCAGCATGACCGGTCATCTCTTCCAGCGCATCCATCGAATCTTCTGGACGAACAATCTGCACCATCTCAACTTTATCGAACTGGTGCATACGGATCAGACCACGAGTGTCACGGCCGTAAGAACCTGCTTCAGAACGGAAGCACGGCGTATGCGCAGTCATTTTGATCGGCAGCGCATCTTCGTCGATGATTTCGTCACGTACCAGGTTTGTCAGCGGCACTTCTGCCGTTGGGATCAGCGCATAGTTGCTGCTGTCAGCTTCTTCATCCAACGGACGCGTGTGGAACAAGTCGCCAGCAAATTTCGGTAATTGGCCTGTGCCGTACAGGGTGTCATGGTTAACCAGATACGGGACATAGTTTTCGCTGTAACCATGCTGCTCAGTGTGCAGATCAAGCATGAACTGGGACAGCGCTCGGTGCATACGCGCAATCTGGCCTTTCATAACAACGAAACGAGAGCCGGTCAGCTTAACCGCCGCAGCGAAATCAAGACCCGTGTGCATTTCACCCAGGGTAACGTGATCGCGCACCTCGAAATCGAACTCGCGCGGTGTACCCCAGCGGCTGACTTCGACGTTATCATTTTCATCTTTACCTACCGGAACTTCGTCTGCTGGCAGGTTAGGAATAGTCAGCGCAATATCGCGGATCTCAGCCTGTAAGGTATCAAGTTCAGCTTTCGCGGCATCCAGCTCTTCGCCCAGTTTGTTCACTTCCAGACGTAAAGACTCGATATCTTCCCCGCGCGCTTTTGCCTGGCCGATGGATTTCGATCGAGAGTTACGCTCTGCCTGCAGGTTTTCAGTTTGTACCTGCAGAACTTTACGACGCTCTTCAAGAGCGCGCAGCTTATCTACATCCAGCTTAAAGCCCCGGCTTGCCAGTTTTTCTGCGACTGCGTCTGGCTCATTACGCAGCAGATTGGGATCGAGCATGCTTATCCTGTGCTTATCGAATTAAAATAGGAGAAAGTGACCACAGCCTGCGGTCACAGGGATACAGAGACAACATTACCGCAACGATAACACTAACGGTAGCGTTTTATAGGGCTATTTTGATCCTGTCCGGCGAGCCAGGCGAGCTTTTCGCCAATCTTGCCTTCAAGACCTCTGTTTGTGGGATGATAATAGCGCGTTTGTGCCATTTCCTGCGGGAAGTACTCTTCTCCGGCGGCATATGCATTTGGCTCATCATGGGCGTAACGATATTCCTGACCGTAGCCCATCTCTTTCATCAGCTTAGTCGGCGCATTACGCAGGTGGACCGGCACGTCGTAATCCGGACGTTCACGGGCATCAGCAAGTGCGGCTTTAAAGGCGGTGTAAACTGCATTACTCTTCGGCGCACAGGCCAGATAAACAATCGCCTGAGCAATCGCGCGTTCGCCTTCAGCTGGCCCCACGCGAGTAAAGCAATCCCATGCAGAAATCGCCACTTGCATAGCGCGAGGATCGGCATTACCAACATCTTCAGAGGCAATCGCCAGACAGCGGCGGGCAACGTACAGCGGATCACCACCAGCGGTGATAATACGTGCATACCAATAAAGCGCTGCATCCGGTGCACTCCCGCGTACCGACTTGTGTAATGCGGAGATGAGATCGTAAAAACGATCGCCTTTATTATCGAAACGCGCGGTGCGTTCACCGGCAATTTCAGTGAGCAATTCTGCTTTCAATATGCGCTTGCCGGAATCATCAACTTCGGCCATATCGGCCATCATTTCCAGCGTATTCAGCGCCCGGCGCGCGTCACCATTAACCAGTTCGGCAATCGCCCGACGCGTCTCAGGCGGGAGTACGATATCCTGTCCGCCGTAGCCCCGCGCTTTGTCTGACATCGCCTGGTCCAGTACCAGTTCAATATCGTCGGTGGTTAACGATTTCAGTAAGTAAACGCGTGCACGTGATAGCAGCGCTGAGTTCAGCTCAAACGAGGGGTTTTCTGTTGTCGCGCCAATAAACGTGATGGTTCCGTCTTCAATATGCGGTAAAAATGCATCCTGTTGGCTTTTATTAAAACGGTGAACTTCGTCCACAAACAGGATCGTACGCCGACCAGCGTTACGGTTCTGACGCGCACGCTCAATCGCTTCACGAATTTCTTTCACACCAGACGTAACCGCCGAAATGCGTTCAACATCAGCGTTGGCGTAACGGGCAATAACTTCGGCAAGGGTGGTTTTGCCCGTTCCCGGTGGTCCCCATAAAATCATGGAGTGCAGATGCCCTGCCTCGATAGCGCGTGGCAAAGGCTTACCCGCAGCCAGCAGATGCTGCTGTCCGATATACTGCGCTAAATTTTCTGGCCGCATGCGCGCGGCCAGTGGCTGAAAAGTATTATCAGAAAAGTCGAGCGACAGATTGCTCACTCACACGCCTCTACTTACGTTGATCGTCAACCGTTACACCTTGCGGCGGGGTAAAGGTGAATTTGGAAGGTTCGATCGCACCATTCTGCTGAGATTTCAGCTGATAACTGCTGCGCTGATCGTCTTGTTCAACGGCGCTAAACTGGTGGATCGTCCCGTCACGCCCAACATTGATCGTAAACTGCTTCAGGTTACCGCTACTGGTTTTAGGCGTCAGTACGAAATCATCACCGTTTTGCTTAATGTTGTACTGCTGCCAGTCGCTGGCCTGGTTACGTGCAATCAGCATGAACGGCGTATTGCCAGTGGCGTCTTTCAGCCAGGTCGCGGTCGCCTGTTCAACAAACGGGTTAAAGAACCACAGCGTTTTCCCATCGGAAACCAGGATACTCTCGTCAGGCTGCGTCATATGCCAGTTAAACAGATTAGGACGTTTAACCCATAAATCACCCTGACCTTCTTGCACTGCTGCGCCGCTACCGTCCGTGACCTTCTGAGTAAAGCTGGCATGGAAGCTACTGACTTTATCCAGGCGGCTTTTCAGGTCGCTGGCAGCGTCAGCCCAGACGCTGCTCACCACAAAGCTAGACAGTAATGCACAGGTGATTGCGATTCTTTTCATCGTTATTCCTCAAAATACGTCACTCCCAACGGGGAGATCCCTCTGCTATCCATTTCAGGCCAAAAATCAGCATGAGGAAAGTAGAAAATACTGAATTACTTAACTTTGCAATCATTCGAAGGGCGGCGGAGCCAGCACTTCACGATTACCATTATGTCCTTGTTCGCTGACAATTCCCTGCGCTTCCATTTGTTCGATGATGCGCGCAGCTCGGTTGTAACCGATGCGGAACTGACGCTGGACGCCGGAGATTGAGGCTTTGCGTTTCTGGGTCACAAAGTTTACCGCCTGATCGAACAGCGGATCCAACTCTTCGCCACCATCAAAGCCGCCACCGCCGCCTTCGCTTTCGCTGTCAGAGGTAATGCCGTCAACGTATTGCGGACGACCGCGCGCCTTCCAGTCCTGAACCACCGCGTGAACTTCTTCATCACGAACAAAGGCGCCGTGAACACGCACAGGGATCGTCGAGTTTGGTGCGGAATAAAGCATGTCCCCCATACCTAACAGCGATTCCGCTCCGCCCTGGTCAAGAATGGTACGCGAGTCAATTTTACTGGAGACGGTAAAGGCGATACGCGTTGGAATATTCGCTTTAATCAGACCGGTGATAACGTCGACCGACGGTCGCTGGGTCGCCAGCACCAGGTGTATCCCTGCCGCACGCGCTTTTTGCGCCAGGCGAGCAATCAGTTCTTCCACCTTTTTACCTACGGTCATCATCAGGTCGGCGAATTCATCTACCAACACAACGATATACGGCAGTTTTTCCAGCACCGGATGCTGAACATCCATGCTGTCGCCCGGCTTCCAGTATGGGTCCGGAATCGGACGACCCATGCGGGCTGCTTCGGCGATTTTCTCGTTATAACCAGCAAGGTTACGCACCCCAAGCGCCGACATCAGCTTGTAGCGACGTTCCATTTCATTGACGCTCCAGCGCAAGGCGTTAGCAGCATCTTTCATGTCGGTCACAACTTCAGTCAGCAGATGCGGAATGCCTTCATAAACTGACAGTTCCAGCATTTTCGGGTCAATCATGATAAAGCGAACGTCTTCCGGCTGCGCCTTGTACAGCATGCTGAGGATCATGGCGTTCACCCCAACAGACTTACCGGAACCGGTTGTCCCTGCCACCAGCAGGTGCGGCATTTTCGCCAGATCGGCCACCACCGGTTCGCCCGCAATATCTTTACCCAACACCACGGTCAGCGGAGATGAGTTATCACGGAATTTGGTGTTATCCAACACTTCGCGCAGATAAACGGTTTGACGTTTTTTGTTCGGTAACTCCAGTCCGACATACGGTTTGCCCGGAATAACCTCGACAACACGTACCGCTGCGGTAGACAACGAACGCGCCAGATCGCGCGACAGGTTGGAAATACGTGCCGCTTTAACCCCAGGAGCAAGATTAAGCTCAAAGCGGGTTATCACCGGGCCTGGGGAATAGTTCACCACATCGGCTTTAATGCGGAAATCCGCCAGACGCGCTTCCACCAGACGTGCCATTTGCTCCAGCGCGAATGTATCAATTGGCTCAACTTCGCTCGGCGGCGGTGTGAGCAGATCTAACGATGGCAGCGGCGTGTTTGGACGATGCGCCGGACGGCTATCGCCATTGCGCATCAGGAGCGGATGGATCAGGCTATCCTGCGGCGGCGGTGTAACAGGTTGCGCTGGCTGCTGATAATGCTGCTGCGGTGCGACAGGCTGCGCTGGCTGCTGATAATGCTGCTGCGGTGCAACAGGCTGCGCTGGCTGCTGATAATGCTGCTGCGGTGCAACAGGCTGCGCTGGATGCTGATAATGCTGCTGCGGTGCGACAGGCTGCGCTGGCTGCTGATAATGCTGCTGCGGTGCAACAGGTTCCTGGTACTGTGGCACAGGCTCCGGCATCACGCCAGGCGTAAACAGCGGCTCATGCGGCCCCTCTTCCACCAGCGTTTTCATTGGCGAAAATTCAAAGTCATCGAGAGAAAACGGATTCGCTCCGGCTGGCTGCTCACCAGAATAACGTTGCTGCTGGGAAGAGGCAAACTGGCGAGCCAGTTCCGCTTCTGCAGCTGAATCTTCGTCATCAGTTTGATGGGTATCATCCTGATATTCTTCGCCATAGCGGTGCTGCTGCGACTGGGCAAACTGACGTGCCAGCTCATCTTGCTGCATGGCATCAATTTCATCGTCACTGTACGCATCTGTATCAAGCTGCTCTTCGCGGGCTTTCTCTTCAGCCATACGCTGTGACGGCAGTTTGATGCCATACGACGCCAATTCCCGACGAGTAGGCACGCGCACACGATTCGGACGCGGTAACTGCGGACCAATACCCTCTTTCACCTGTGGACGCGGCGCACCGCCACCCGCAAGGCTAAAGACAGGCGCTGCGGCAGCGGCCCCCGCCCCCAAAGCGGCGCTTTTTACGCCTGCGGCCAGCGGCGCAACGGCAGCAACAGACTCAACGGGCGGAATGGATGTAGCCGTCGGCATAGATGGCATAGACGGCTTAACACGTTCAGGCTCCTGAACCGGCTCTGGTATCGGTTGATACCAGGCAGCCAGTTGCTCACGCTCACGCGCACGTTTCTCTTCAACTTCTTCAAAATAGTAAAGCGGCGGACGAGTCGGTTTAACCTCTTCAACCACTGGCTCAGGTTCCATCACCGTCGGTTGTTCAACCACAGGCTGCTGGAACGGAGCGCTCTGTTGAAAAGTTGATTCCTGATGATAAACAGGTTGCTGCACTGGCTCCGGCTGATAAGCAGGCTGCTGGAATGCGGCGTTCTGTTGTAAAGTTGACTCCTGTTGATTGACAGGTTGCTGCAGTGGTTCCGGTTGGTAAACAGGTTCCGGCTGCCAGTTTTGCTCCGCGGTAAATGCCTGCGCTTGCGGCGCGAGGGGCTGCGCATATGTGGGTTCCGCGGTCTGTGGCGCATAATATTGTGGCTGAGGACTCTGCTCCACTACCGGCTGCTGCCAGGGTTCATACTGTTGCTGTACCGGTGGCTGCGCGTACTGGGTTGGCTGCGGATAACCTTCAGGTGCTGGCGCAATCACCGCATCCCCGGTTTGCGCGCCTGGCGCGGATTGCCAGGCTACAGCTGGGGCCGCTTGTTCCATAACGGGGTTGGTCACTGGCGACGTTTGCAGCAGCGGATCAACCGGCGCGCTCCAGGCCTGCGCAGCCGTTGTTGCTGCAGCTGCGGCGGCCACAGGCTCTGTTACCGAATGACCATTCAGCAGCGGGTCCAGTTCGTCATATTCAGGCAACGTCGCGCGATTGCCGGAAAACAGCACATCGTTAGGATCGGCCACAACACCGCGGGCGCTGTATTCAATTTCGTCTTCATCATCCATGCGTTTGCCGGAGAACAGCGCGGCATCAGTATGACGGCCCAGTGGGTTGGTAAACTTCTCTGCCAGACGCTTACGGCGCGCTAACGCACCACGAAGAATACGAGCCCGGCGCGATTCATGAGGTTTACCATCAGCGGCGTCGATAGATTCGTCTTCATCTTCATATTCTTCGTCATCGACCCAGGTATCGTCACGGCGGGTACGGTTGCTGGCAAACGTCAGGATATTGAGTAACCAACCGCCCAGTTTTTCCGCAATGCTAACCCACGACCAACCGGTAAATAGCGTTAATCCAGCAGCCCAAATGCACAATAACGTCAACGTACCGCCGCTGCTGTGCAGTAATGGTTGCAGGGTAGTACTGAGCAAGCTGCCAATCACGCCGCCAGAGGCGAAATACCAGATGTCATCGGCATTGATTGCGGCAAGTCCGCAGGATGTGAGAATCAGCGCCAAAACGCCAATAATGCGCAGCGAAACGGCAAAATAATCGACGTATTCGTCGCTGGCCTGGTGTCGCCATGCAAACCAACAGCCGCCAACAATGATGACGGGAATGGTGTAGGCCATGATGCCAAAAATAAAGAACAGCGTGTCTGCCAGCCATGCGCCGGGTATTCCGCCCAGATTATGAATTGGTTCATGCCACGCCGTTTGCGACCAACTGGGATCCGAAGGATTAAAGCTGAGTAAGGCCGCCATCAACCAGACGGCAAAAAGGGCAATAAGGATCAGTAGCGCTTCCAGAAGTCGGCGCCCGCTGCTTAACTTCGTCAATGTGACGTCTTTGTCTTCAGTGTATTCCTGGCTCAAAAACGGCTCTCCAGGTTTTAGGCTTTTCCTGCCCGATGCTAAAACGGACAACAGCACCGGGTTACCCCGGCACTGTTGCTGTATGGATTAACAGGAGTGTAATCAAACTACGTCGATTTTGCACCTGTTCCGTGTTAGCGCGTCTTAATTACCAGACGATTGCTCTGTTTGACTTCTTCCATTACTACATAAGTACGTGTGTCATTCACGCCAGGCAGACGCAGCAGGGTTTCCCCCAACAGCTTACGGTATGCCGACATATCCGGTACGCGTGTTTTCAGCAAATAGTCGAAATCACCGGAAACCAAATGACACTCTTGAATTTCTTCAAGTTTTTGTACTGCAGAGTTAAATTGTTCAAACACATCCGGGGCGCCACGATTCAGAGTAATCTCAACAAAAACCAGAAGTGATGCATCCAGATAATGCGGGTTTAACAGCGCTGTATAGCCCTGAATAAAACCCTGTCTTTCCAACCGACGCACACGCTCAAGGCAGGGCGTTGGTGAAAGTCCCACACGTTTAGAAAGCTCGACGTTAGAAATACGCCCATCCTTTTGCAGCTCATTAAGAATGTTACGATCAATACGGTCGAGATCTTTGCCAGGGCGCTTCTTACTATCTACCATTATTATTGTCTCTCTGTATTCCTTCCCTACTCCTGCCTGACTCTACTAACATCACTGTTCAGAGTCGCTACCCATCAAAATTAACCGCAACCCAGAGGGATTTTCGGTTCGCAATGCCTGGGTTTATGGTGAGAAGACCGTTGCCTGTCGGCGGCTATCGACATCACGAATGGCATCTGTCCACACCATGCGTAGATTTCGCTAACACGGTAAACATGGTATCTACATGCATGATTATGCAGCACATACATGACACAGTTTTTTTCTTCCTTGAATGTTTTCGCAAAACAGCAGGTGATTGTCAAAGCAAAACATCGATTTTTAGTACAACATGCCAGTTATTCATTCGCAGTGATGGAAAATCGTCATTTTATCACCTTATAACTGACCGATTTTAAGTAGAAATCGTTATAGTATTACGGATAATTACCCCCGCTCATCGGTTTCTGCTATTACACATATTGTTAACAAAATCGCCATACTCTTTTTTTACGTCTGTAAATTCCCTACAATCCTGCTCATTGCCTGCCAACAACTATGGGGATCTCATGGGCGCAACCAAACACAGTAAACTTCTTATTCTGGGCTCAGGCCCTGCGGGATATACCGCTGCGGTCTACGCTGCACGCGCTAACCTGCAACCGGTCCTGATTACCGGTATGGAAAAAGGTGGTCAGTTGACCACAACAACAGAAGTGGAAAACTGGCCTGGCGATCCGCACGATCTTACTGGCCCACTGCTGATGGAGCGTATGCACGAACATGCAACCAAATTTGACACTGAAATCATTTTTGATCACATCAGCAAAGTTGATCTGCAAAAC
The DNA here is from genome assembly GCF_041320245.1 of Citrobacter meridianamericanus. Classification (NCBI taxonomy): domain Bacteria; kingdom Pseudomonadati; phylum Pseudomonadota; class Gammaproteobacteria; order Enterobacterales; family Enterobacteriaceae; genus Citrobacter; species Citrobacter meridianamericanus. Next base: position 3,488,874 of record NZ_CP101036.1, read on the forward strand.
CGTCCTTTCCGTCTGACCGGCGACAGTGGTGAATACACCTGTGACGCACTGATCATCGCCACCGGCGCTTCAGCACGTTACCTGGGTCTGCCTTCAGAGGAAGCATTTAAAGGCCGTGGCGTTTCCGCCTGCGCGACCTGCGACGGTTTCTTCTATCGTAACCAAAAAGTTGCGGTGATCGGCGGCGGCAACACTGCTGTTGAAGAAGCGCTGTATCTGGCGAATATCGCATCTGAAGTGCATTTGATTCACCGTCGCGACAGCTTCCGCGCGGAGAAAATTCTCATCAAACGTTTGATGGATAAAGTTGAGAACGGCAACATCGTGCTGCACACCCACCGTACGCTGGAAGAAGTGACCGGCGATCAAATGGGCGTAACCGGACTCCGCCTGCGCGATACGCAAAACACTGACAACGTGGAATCACTGGACGTTGCCGGGCTGTTTGTCGCTATCGGCCACAGCCCGAATACCGCTATTTTCGACGGTCAGCTTGAACTGGAAAACGGCTACATCAAAGTTCAGTCCGGTATTCACGGCAATGCCACCCAAACCAGCATTCCGGGTGTTTTCGCAGCTGGTGATGTGATGGACCATATTTATCGCCAGGCGATTACCTCTGCGGGCACGGGCTGTATGGCCGCACTTGATGCAGAACGTTATCTCGACGGACTTGCGGACGCTAACAAATAAGTTTTACAAATCAGTAACAAAAGTAAAAAAGGCGACTATAAGTCGCCTTTATTTTTGCCTCGTTGTAACATTGCCCTGCCCAAAAATTCCAATAACTCACCTGCTAAGCGTGCAATGAATAAAACCCGTCAAAAAGAGCTGACCCGCTGGTTAAAACAGCAAAGTGTAATTTCCCAACGATGGCTGAACATTTCGCGCCTGTTGGGGTTCGTGAGCGGACTGTTAATCGTCGCTCAGGCCTGGCTCATGGCCCGAATTCTGGACCATATGATCATGGCCAATATTCCCCGAGAAGCGCTTCTGCTTCCTTTCATCGTACTGGTATTGATTTTCATCCTGCGGGCATGGGTCGTCTGGTTACGCGAACGGGTCGGGTTTCACGCAGGGCAGCATATTCGCTTTGAAATTCGCCGCCAGGTGCTTGACCGTCTACAACAGGCAGGTCCGGCCTGGATAAAAGGCAAACCGGCCGGGAGTTGGGCCACGTTGATCCTGGAGCAGATTGACGATATGCATGATTACTATGCGCGTTATCTGCCGCAAATGGCGCTGGCCGTGTGCGTCCCCTTATTAATTGTGGCGGCGGTATTCCCCTCAAACTGGGTGGCCGCTCTTATTCTGCTTGGAACTGCCCCGTTGATCCCATTGTTCATGGCAATGGTCGGTATGGGCGCAGCCGATGCTAACCGCCGCAATTTTCAGGCTCTTGCCCGCCTCAGCGGTCATTTCCTCGATCGCTTGCGGGGCATGGAGACGCTAAGAATATTTGGTCGCGGTGAAGCCGAAACGGAAAGCATCCGTGCTGCGTCGCAAGATTTCCGCCAACGCACCATGGAAGTGCTGCGCCTGGCGTTCCTGTCATCCGGTGTCCTTGAATTCTTTACCTCGCTTTCTATTGCGCTTGTCGCGGTTTACTTTGGTTTTTCCTACCTTGGAGAACTTGATTTCGGCCACTACGGGACGGGCGTCACGCTGGCGGCAGGCTTCCTCGCGCTCATTCTGGCTCCGGAGTTTTTCCAGCCCTTGCGCGATCTGGGCACGTTTTATCACGCTAAAGCGCAAGCGGTGGGGGCTGCGGACAGCCTGAAAACCTTTATGGAAACCCCGTTGGCTCATCCTGAACGTGGCGATATTGAGCTGGCGACAAAAGACGCCGTGTCAATTGAAGCACGAGATCTGGTCATCACCTCGCCGGAAGGCAAAGTGCTGGCCGGTCCGCTCAATTTTGCGTTGGCGGCTGGTCAACGCGCGGTGCTGGTTGGACGCAGCGGCTCCGGCAAAAGTTCTCTGCTCAATGTCCTGTCAGGTTTCCTCTCTTATCAAGGTTCGCTGCGAATTAACGGCTTTGAACTGCGCGACCTGTCGCCTGACTCCTGGCGCAAACAACTGTCATGGGTCGGGCAAAACCCTCAGCTTCCTGCCTCCACGTTACGTGAAAACGTGCTACTGGCTCGCCCAGATGCCAGCGAAGAACAGCTGCAAGCTGCACTCGACAGCGCCTGGGTCAGCGAGTTTTTACCGCTGCTGCCGCAGGGTGTGGATACGCCAGTGGGCGATCAGGCGGCTCGACTTTCCGTTGGACAAGCACAGCGCGTTGCCGTGGCTCGCGCCTTACTCAATCCGTGTCAGTTACTGCTGCTGGACGAACCCGCCGCCAGCCTTGATGCACACAGCGAACAACGCGTGATGCAAGCGTTGAACGCGGCATCGCGCCGCCAGACCACGCTGATGGTGACGCATCAGTTGGAAGATCTTGCCGACTGGAACGTTATCTGGGTGATGCAGGATGGGCAGATCGTTGAACAAGGTACCTGGACCGAACTGGGCGCAGCCAACGGGGCGTTTGCGACATTACTGGCTCATCGTCAGGAGGACATCTGAATGCGCGCTTTGCTACCTTATCTGACGCTGTATAAACGTCACAAATGGATGTTAACGTTAGGGATCGTTCTGGCCATCGTCACGCTGCTGGCAAGCATTGGCTTGCTGACGCTTTCAGGTTGGTTCCTGTCCGCTTCGGCAGTGGTTGGCGTCACCGGGATTTACAGCTTTAACTATATGCTCCCTGCCGCAGGCGTACGCGGTGCGGCGATCACCCGTACCGCGGGTCGTTATTTCGAGCGTCTGGTCAGCCACGATGCGACATTCCGCGTGTTGCAACATTTGCGTATTTATACCTTCAGCAAACTACTGCCGCTCTCCCCTGCTGGCCTGTCCCGTTATGGACAGGGTGAATTGCTCAACCGCGTGGTGGCTGACGTCGACACGCTCGATCATCTGTACTTACGCGTGATCTCCCCACTGGTGGGCGCTTTTGTCGTCATCATGGTGGTTACGCTGGGGTTAAGCGTTCTCGATTTCACGCTGGCTGTCACCCTCGGTGGCATTATGCTGCTGACCTTATTTATCCTGCCACCGCTCTTTTATCAGGCAGGCAAAAGCACCGGACAAAGTCTGACGCATCTGCGTGGGCAATATCGTCAGCAGTTAACATCCTGGCTACAGGGCCAGGCTGAATTGACCATTTTTGGTGCCAGTGAACGTTATCGCGCGCAAATGGAAGCGACTGAGTTGCAGTGGCACGAAGCCCAGCGACGTCAGTCTGAATTAACGGCATTATCACAAGCGGTGATGCTGTTAGTCGGTGCGCTGGCGGTGATTATGATGCTATGGATGGCCTCCGGTGGCGTGGGCGGCAATACCCAGCCCGGCGCGCTGATCGCACTCTTTGTCTTCTGTGCGCTTGCTGCGTTCGAAGCGTTAGCACCAGTAACCGGCGCGTTTCAGCATCTCGGCCAAGTTATTGCCTCTGCGCTGCGCATCACCGAACTGACTGAACAGCAGCCGGAAGTCGCCTTCCCGGATACCGGCTCGACGATTTCCGGGCAGGTGACTCTTACGCTACGCGACGTATCATTCAGCTACCCGGGACAGGCGCAAAAAGCGCTCGATACCCTTTCCCTGCAGGCCACGCCCGGTGAACACATTGCGATTCTCGGTCGTACCGGCTGTGGTAAATCAACGCTGCTACAATTGCTGACCCGCGCATGGGATCCGCAGTGCGGCGAAATCCTGATTAATGAACAGCCGATTGCAGCCCTCACTGAAACCGCGCTGCGCCAGAGCATCAGCGTCGTGCCACAGCGCGTACACCTGTTCAGCGCGACGCTTCGCGACAATCTGCTGCTGGCAGCACCACACGCCAGCGACGACGCATTGTCCGCAGTATTGCGCCGCGTCGGGCTGGAGAAACTGCTTGAAGGTGATGGCCTTAACGCCTGGCTGGGCGAAGGCGGTCGTCAACTTTCAGGCGGCGAGCTCCGTCGTCTGGCTATCGCCCGCGCCTTATTGCACGATGCTCCGCTGATGCTGCTGGATGAACCCACCGAAGGGCTTGATGCCACCACAGAGAGCCAAATGCTTGAATTAATTAGCGATGTGATGCGCGATAAAACCGTCCTGATGGTTACACACCGACTGCGCGGGCTGTCGCGTTTTGATCAAATAATAGTAATGGACAACGGACAAATTATTGAGCAAGGTAATCACGCAGATCTGTTAGCCAGGCAGGGGCGTTATTACCAGTTTAAGCAACGTCTGTAAGCTATTATTGAACGATCAAACTCGCGTAGTGGAGTTTCGCTGTCATGCGCCTGGTGCAACTGTCCCGACATTCTATAGCCTTCCCGTCACCGGAAGGCGCTTTACGCGAGCCTAATGGCTTGTTGGCGCTTGGCGGTGACCTTTGCCCTGCCCGTCTGCTGATGGCCTACCAGCGCGGTATTTTCCCGTGGTTTTCGCCTGGCGACCCTATCCTTTGGTGGTCGCCCGATCCGCGCGCTGTTCTTTGGCCCGACAAATTTCACCTCAGCCGCAGCATGAAGCGCTTTCATAAAAATTCGCCTTATCGCGTGACGCTCAATTACGCGTTTGGGCAGGTGATTGAAGGCTGTGCGAATGACCGGGAAGAAGGTACCTGGATTACGCATGATGTGGTGGACGCATACCACCGCCTGCACGAACTGGGGCATGCGCACTCAATCGAAGTGTGGCGACAAAATGAATTAGTGGGCGGTATGTATGGCGTGGCACAAGGTACGTTGTTTTGTGGCGAATCGATGTTCAGCCGTCAGGAAAATGCGTCCAAAACAGCACTGCTCGTTTTTTGCGCTGAATTTGTAAATCAGGGCGGAAAATTAATCGACTGCCAGGTATTAAATAGCCACACAGCCTCGCTGGGCGCCGTCGAAACGCCGCGTCGGGAGTACCTTGAACACCTGAGCAGACTGCGCCAGCAGCGGCTACCGAGCCATTTCTGGGTTCCCAGGACGTTATTTTCGCCTCAGAAGTGAATGTTTTCGGCACATTTTTTGTCGGGGTGTTATAATTGTCGCGCAGAGTTGGTTTAGCCCATTACCCCGCCGCCGTTAAGGAACAGTTCGCGTCAGGCCACGCCTATCGTTTATCTCCTCGTTCCCTTACACGTTGCGCTTTAAGTGCAGCTTTGCCGTGTGTGGTTAGAGTAATGCGCCAAACCCGATTTGCTGTGTTTTAAACGCACAAATCTTTACTTATTAAAAGAACTTCGGCATTATCTTGCCGGTTCAAATTACGGTAGTGATACCCCAGAGGATTAGATGGCCAAAGAAGACAATATTGAAATGCAGGGTACCGTTCTCGATACGTTACCTAATACCATGTTCCGCGTAGAGTTAGAAAACGGTCACGTGGTTACTGCACACATCTCCGGTAAAATGCGTAAAAACTATATCCGCATCCTGACGGGCGACAAAGTGACTGTTGAGCTGACCCCGTACGACCTGAGCAAAGGCCGCATTGTCTTCCGTAGTCGCTGATTGTTTTTAACGCCTGAACGGCGTCCAGATAATAAAAGGTCGGTTTAACCGGCCTTTTTTGTGGGCTGAAGCCAGGTATTTAATCCTCAATCATCCGCGCATATTCTTCCGTTAAGAAATCGACTAATGCGCGCACTGACGGCAATAATCCCCTGCGTGATGGAAAGACTGCGTGAATAATTTCTCGCTTCGGTTCCCAGCCGTCGAGTAATGCCACCAGCTCGCCTGCAGCTAATTGATCTTTTACCATCAACTGAGGAAGTTGCACAACCCCTACACCGGCAACAGCAGCTTCACGTAGCGCAAGCATATCGGTGGTGATCATTCGTGGCGTGAAGTGTACCTCCGCACGTGCTTCCTGCGGGCCAAATAACTCCCAACGATGTACATGTTTACCGGAGGCCAGGCTCAGACCCGGCCAGCGAGTCAATTCAGCCGGAGAATGTAGCGCTCCCATTTTCTCGATTAGCTGCGGACTGGCATACAAACGATGCCCCCTGTCCGCCAGAACTCGCATCACCAGATCGCTATCTTCAAATGGTCGAGGCCTGACGCGAATCGCCACGTCCAGACCTTCTCCAACCACATCAACACGGCGGTTCGTGGCCTCCAGTTGCACTGATACGTCAGGATAACGCGCCATAAAGCGGGCAAGCATTGGTCCGATATGCACATGCAGCAACGTAACCGGGCACGTCAGCTTCACAATCCCACGAGGTTCAACCTGCAGCGCGGCAATGGCATCCTGTGCCGCCTGCGCTTCCACCAGCATCGCCTTACAGTGTTCGTAAAAGGTTTGCCCAACTTCAGTCACGTTAAACTGCCGGGTGGTTCGCTGAATCAGTCGTACCCCCAACCGCTCTTCCAGTTGCGCTATCCGTCGGCTCAGTTTTGATTTCGGTTCATCAAGCGCCCGACCCGCCGCCGCGAATCCCCCTTCCTCTACAACATGTACAAACCATGCAAAATCATTGAGATCCGGCTTTGTCATCTTATTGTCCTATTTATGAGACAGTGAGGACTATTTTAGCGACTACTCAGCTCGCTGTCATGAATATAAGCTTATTAACATCAAGACAACGCCACCGAGGAGACACATATGAAACAAGTCACAGGCGTCTACACCGCACCTCGCCCGCACTGGGTGGGCGATGGATTTCCGGTTCGCTCGATGTTCTCTTACCAGTCTCATGCAGAACAGTTAAGTCCGTTCCTGCTGCTGGATTACGCCGGTCCACATACATTCGCGCCAGGTAATGAAAAACGCGGCGTAGGCGAGCACCCTCACCGTGGTTTTGAGACGGTGACCATCGTTTACAGCGGCGAAGTTGAACACCGTGATTCAACCGGTCGCGGCGGCATTATCGGCCCCGGCGACGTGCAGTGGATGACCGCGGGCGCAGGGATATTGCACGAAGAGTTCCACTCACCTGAATTTACCCGCCAGGGTGGCGAACTGGAAATGGTGCAGCTGTGGGTCAATCTTCCGGCAAAAGACAAAATGGCCGTGCCCGGCTATCAGGGCATCAGTAGCGATGTTATTCCCACAGTCGCCCTGCCAGATGACGCAGGCAGCGTGCGCGTGATTGCAGGTAACTATCAAGAGACAAAAGGCCCGGCACATACCTTTTCACCACTGAATGTATGGGATATGCGCCTGCAACGTAATCATCAACTTACGTTTTCCCAACCGGAAGGATGGAGTACCGCTCTGGTGGTACTGAAAGGGAATATCACTGTGAACGGCACCACGCCTGCCGGCGAAGCGCAACTGGTGGTGTTCAGCCAGCAGGGGAAAACGCTACACATTGAAGCCACCAGCGATGCCTGCGTGCTGCTGCTGTCTGGCGAACCGTTGAACGAGCCGATTGTGGGTTACGGTCCATTTGTAATGAACACGAAGCAAGAAATCGCCGAAGCCGTACGCGATTTTAACTCAGGCCGCTTTGGCCAAATCTGAATCGAAGGAGAAGAATATGTCCAGTCCTGCAAACTTTAATGGCTCACGTCCGGTCATCGATGTGAATGATTCCGTCATGCTGCTTATTGATCATCAAAGCGGGCTGTTCCAGACCGTCGGCGATATGCCCATGCCAGAACTGCGTGCGCGTGCCGCCGCGCTGGCTAAAATGGCAACGCTGGCGAAGATGCCGGTGATTACCACGGCATCTGTACCACAGGGGCCTAACGGTCCGTTGATCCCAGAGATCCACGCCAATGCGCCACATGCCCAATACGTAGCGCGTAAAGGTGAAATCAACGCCTGGGATAACGAAGACTTCGTGAAAGCCGTCAAAGCAACGGGTCGTAAGACGCTGATCATCGCCGGTACGATCACCAGCGTGTGCATGGCTTTCCCGGCCATCAGCGCGGTTGCGGAAGGCTACAAAGTTTTCGCAGTGATCGACGCTTCCGGTACTTACAGCAAAATGGCGCAGGAAATCACCCTGGCTCGTGTTGTTCAGACTGGCGTCGTCCCGATGGATACCGCCGCCGTCGCGTCTGAAATTCAGGGGACATGGAACCGTGAAGACGCCGCTGAATGGGCGGAAGTGTATACCAAGATCTTCCCGGCTTATCAGTTGCTGATCGAGAGTTACAGCAAAGCCCAGGAAGTTGTGACTAACGGCGAAAAACTGGACTCTAAGCGCTAATCTTATCCTCCGCGCCTGCCCGGACGGAGGAATATGTACATTGCGTAACCAAACGAGAGTGAACACGTAAATTCTGCTTGACCGTTTTAGCGCAACTCCCTATAGTAGCGCCCCGTTGCCCCCCAAGCGGTCAGGCAGCAATACAATATGGTGAGGTGTCCGAGTGGCTGAAGGAGCACGCCTGGAAAGTGTGTATACGGCAACGTATCCGGGGTTCGAATCCCCGCCTCACCGCCATATTTAAAGAAGAGCTCGTACGCAAGTACGGGCTTTTTTTTTCGCATAATGCACAGCATGGCGGGGATGAGAAGCCCGGACCGGGGTTCGACTACTGGCGCAGCCAGTTGGACAGACTGCGAACGCGGCACCCCTCACCGCCACATTCATTTCAAAATTAATCACTTAAGACGTAAAATTGGTTTTGCCTGCGTATATTCTTTTTCTGATGTGTTCTTTTCCCAGTTTATTGAGAACTTATTTCAACGGTGAAAAAAGTCCGGCTTTCATCCACTTCTGCAGCAAATTTGACTCTCTCCGGATGGACACAATGAGGGATCTGTGATCGCCCTGAGAAAGAGAATATAGCTAAGATGACCGCTCCAGCACAAAGCGCCATACATTTGCCGGCCAGAGCCATCCCTGACCATGAGTAAAACCAAGCATAATAGCCAGCATGCACTGCTCTGGTGTTTCGATGCCTTCTGCCACCAGACAAGTGGCTGAATCACTCGATGGATGAAGCCTCGGGTGAGAGAACGTATAGTTATCTATTTGAGACAGAAACTGTTGTCGTGAGACTTTCATACCCGACAGGGGTAATTTCCTCCCGGACAGTGTTTTCATCCATGCCGGGCTGACATCGTCAGCATAAACTTCAGCACCTGCAAACAGTAAGTGATTCAGGTTTTGACGCAAATAATCCTGTTCCTCAGAGCAGAGGTCTGTCAAATGTTCAGGATCCTGGATCTCCACGACAATACCATTCAGATTATTGCGACAAATAATCTCACACAAAGATCTCCTGACAAGCACCCTGACAGGGAGATTCAAAAAACGTTTTTTGGTAGTCAAACCTGAACTCAGGCGTAGCTGAAGTAAAAATAACTCTGCCAGTGAACCTGCAGACTGTTGGCGAAAAAAAATCTCACTACAGATACCAGCAGAAAGCTGACTAAGAAATTCGTATCCCGTAATTTGACCAGAATGGAAACTGATCAGGGGCTCCGCTTTCATTCCTTCCAGGAAACGTAATGCTAAATGTTCTTCTCCCGCAATCATGGCACTTTCTGGTAAACGAATTCCCGATAATAGTTCATTACTAGGATACAATAATTCACACATCACGTTTTCCTGTTTTATTTTTGATTCAATTCGTTCTATAGCAATTAAGCTACCTCCCCTGAATCAATTAACATTTGACACTAAAATAAAGCCAGCTAATTTAAAACTAGTTTATACAGAAAAAGATTCTGTATTCTCTGACGAGAAAAAGACAATACTTTTAGTATAGACATACACATCAGACACTCAACAGCTCCACACAACAATGAAAAAGGGATCTACCTGCTCAAAGATAAAAACCATAACTAATCACATTGATATTTTAATGAAAATTATCAATATACTGATGCCACGGTCATTAAAAAACATCTTCGCTCCCCAGTGACCAGACACGTGAAAAGCGCTTACAGTTAGCAGCGGTATAATGCACGGTATGACGAATATTCCGGTGCCCTAAATAGTCCTGAATCAGTCGGGTATCCAGGCCTTGATTAGCCAGGGCATAACCACATGAGTGCCTGAGTACATGAGGATGCAATTTAATAGGTAAACCAGCCAGCTCCCCATAGTATCTGACCAGCGAGTATACCTGCTGACGAGATATTCTGCTTCTTCTGGACGAAATAAAAAGCCAGGGCAAATCCTTACCATTCAGTTTCGTTTTTCGTATATCTAGCCATCGTAATAACCATATTTTCTCTTCTTTCTGAACAGGATGTGTTGTTGAGAACCCATTTTTTATTCTCCGGATATAGATCTCGCTACTTTCCAGAGAGAGACTTGAAAGCTGTATGTTTGCAAGTTCACTCACCCTGAGCCCATGGATATACATCATAATCAGTATACATCTGTCCCTGACATAATCATTGTATTCAGGAATAACACTCATTACTGCATTCCATTCTTCCTGTGTGATATAGCGCCTTGTTTTCATTAAAAAATCCAGAAGTTATTTTCGGAGTCAATATGGTAATTAAACAATTCCACAATTAACACATAATTCCGCAATAATGAAATATACAGCGTTTTTATCTTTTTTATTGCCGTAATTTATATTTTTATTCTGGTATAAATTTTTATCAGCAAGGGGTATACAAATTTTCACCTATAGCACATACTCATTTTTCAGAAAGCAAAACGGAACCTTTACAACCAATCCAGAACGGAATTGCATGTTAATGGCGACTACCGCTTCTGGCGGCAAGCTATGTTCCTGGTATTCCTTTACATCGTCAGGTTCTCTGGAAATATGTTCATTATTAATAAAGAAGTGACTTTTAATGAAGAAGACGGGTATCTGGAAAACCCGTCACTTAATGTTTCCGTTTTGATGGCGGCACCAGCTCGCAGATTACTTTTGGTTCTCATCACTGAACGCGGAAGCCCCGTGGAGCGAGACTATCTTTTCAGGACCGTCTGGGATGAACATGGACTGCGTTCTTCTCACAGTAATTTAAACCAGTACATCAGCATATTAAGAAAAACTCTTGTACAGGCAGGATTACCCGATGATGCGATCATTACTATCCCAAAAATCGGTTTTATGTTTAACCCTGTTATCGACGTCAAGACATATGTCAGTTTTGCCGGAAAAAAAAACAGCAGAATAAAAAGTTTATTTAATGATTTTTTTAACAGTCACTTATATTATCCGATATACATTTTATTTGTTATATCTCTTGGCTTAGCAACTTACCTCATTTACTTCAGCGATACCATTACAGCGTCTGCACCACTGATTAAAATTTCCGGATATCCGCCTGAATGTAATGTATATATGTTATCCGGAAATCCTTCAATAAAGGCTCCACCTATTGAGTTCGTTGCAAAAAGCTGCAATAAGAATCAGGATGTATTCATTTTTAACCATGCTGGGAAAAAAGAGGACAAACTTATTGTTTCGTGTGAAAAAGAAAAACCTGACTATTTTACTCATTGTCATAACAGAGTGGACGTGGCCGGATGAAAAAAATCATAATCAGTCTTGTCATTCTTTTTATGCTGGCAGGTCTAACCTGGTGGTTTATTCGTCATCAGTCTGGTACGGATCTACAGTGCCAGTCAACATTTGAAAAAAACACAGCATCAGGGAATCATGCTGCAGGTACCATTTCCGTACATTTTTTCAGTGATTATACGGGGGTGGCTAATATCACGGGAAAGATAGTAACTGAAAAAAAGTATTATATTATAAACAGGGAGATTGAATTTACTTACGACGTTATAGATATCCAAAAAGGTATGTTCAAAGTTAAGTCACAAAACATGAAAATACTTTTACGGGATGACATGAATGAGTTTCATAATGACGATATAAATCTGAATGCCGCCTCCAAAAGCAGTGATTATATCATTATAAAAAAAATAAATAAGAATACTTGGTTATTTAACTCCCCAACATCACCAGTTATGATCTGTGTGTCTGAATAAGGACAGGGGTTTTGATTTTCAACAGATATAATAAACTCTCTCCCAAAGCAGTACTGTATAATCTGCTTATAGCTTAGCACCTGCTCTGTCCTGCATATTTGAATATGCCCACTCACCATAACTGGCGGGAGATGAGATACTCAGGCCAGGCTTTTCTGAACGAGCTGAAAAATTAGATATTGGTATCCAAAACATATGAATTACATTAAATGACACTCGAGTATGGCTAACGTCTCTTACAAACTGTAACAACGTTAAAGTAATAATTCTGGAGTAAAATATTCAGCACAAAATTAATAATATATTTAAAACAATGGCGTGCAGCTTTAAAAATTTCGATTCAGGCGTCATTTTGAATCATTACAATTTCAAATTCTGGACATTAAGATGTATTATATATAATAGAAGTATATGACAAATAGTTAATACCAACTATCTTACTATCTTTTAGAAAAGATCTTCAAATATAGTAGCTGTCATTGTGATAATGACAGCAGTATAGTAAGAGTACTTAAATGATTGAAAATAGGTAGTTTCACGATGTGATACCATTTTCGTATTCTCATCTGCAACATCAACCGATACTTGTCTGCTTCATACGTTTTACTCGATATACCTAACATATCCAAAGCCTGTCTCTGTTCCATATTTCCAAGGCATAATTGGGCCACTATGAGCTGTCTCATACTGTAAGAGGGCAACTCGTTGAATGTTCTGTTAACTTCTCGCATCAGCAGATCAATTACCTTTGAAGGGCTTGTATTTCTTGAAACAAAATAAACAGTAGATAATAATGGCAGGCAAGTAACTTTTAACATGGAGAAAAAAACAATACGTTGGAATTTTAATTTGCATAGTTTCTTTAAGCTATCCGGTGTAAAACTCCCGGTAAGAAAGGTATCAATAACAAGAACATCTCGAGGCAACTCTGTATCAGCTAAACATTCAATGCTATTTATGAGATTAATTTCTTCATCACCGATCGCAGCTTGTATTCCTAAAAAAAAATAGTTATCCTTCGTAATAACATGAATCATTTATACCTCCTGTTAACTATTCAGTAAATTATAAACCAACAATAATTGACACCTTAATGAAAATTGATAGCAACAAGCTTATATCAATATAACACCATCATTCAGTCACAACATTTCGCTAAGTAATCTTAAAGATAAAAATCATTAACTCACGCATATCATTCACTACTACTTTTATCTCCCCTCTTAAGCACTTCACACTCAATACTTATTACCAATCAATCTAAAAAGGACAGCAATGTTCAAAATGCTGTTCCACATTAATCATATGCACAAAAAAATTTAATCACAATCAAAACCAGAATCCTTGATTAATAAAAGTCGTTATAAAATGATGTTAAATGATAATAATTAATGATATTTTAAGTCCATCATCTTTAGTTGAAGTTATATATTTTAATAAAACAATAAATTTCTTTAATATCCATACCATCATTAAAATTTTATTCAAATGCAGACATACTTCAATACTAGTCAGTGGTTAATATTAGCGTAGAAGCAACCTGACAAACTTCACCTGGCAGCGTATTTTGCGTTGGCTTTATTACATACTCGAGTTGTATCTTTTCAGTGCTTGCCGATTTGGTTTTGTACCCATCAGAAAATCCAACCGATATCTCCTGCCCACCACTTTTAGCCTGAACTGATACTGGATTTTCACCACATTTATCTGAGTCATTCTGGACACTAAACCTGGCCGGAACGGCGGTACTTATACTGAAATCGCCAGTTACAACACAGGATGAAGGCAATATTGCAGAACAGTTTAAAGATGTCGGCCCCGTAATTGACAATGATGCCTGAACCGGGACCAAAGGAGGAGCAACTATTTCCCCTCCGCCTAACGCCCCCCCGCTCACCGTATTACTTGCGCATGTTATCCCGCAAGGTGAACGCGCCAGGGTATTCATATCTGTCAGTGTCATGATGACATCAACACTTTTCTCACCGGGATTATCATCAGTCTCTATTGTCATATTTTTAGCTACCGTCCATTCAAAAAAAGGAGTAAGCGTATATGTGTCACCTGTTTTCAAACCTGGTGGGAAATTAACCCTTGGCAAAAGATAATCGTTATAATTTGTGATATGGTAAATTGACGAAATTTCAGAAGTACAACTACTTTCTATTGCCGCGCCATCACTACCAACATCACAGATAGCAAATGCTGCATTGGTATTGTTCCATAACAACCCAACCTTATCAGGAAAACCAGATATCATGCGAACATCCCTTCCACTTCCAATATTCATTGTGATAGTTGGCGTTCTCTTAACATAAGCTAATATTGCATTCACATCATTAGGATATATTTTCTGCTGGGCTTTCGCAGTTATTGTAGGTCCCACCAGCCGTCCAACAGGTGAAAGATAGGTATAAGTAGCCGCATATGTTTTGAATCCAATAATTGACATCAGGCTCAGAAATGCCAATATTTTATTATTCATATCACACTCAACACGATTATTTTAAAAAACATAAAATTAATTTTATATAACAAACACAATATATAGATTAGTCATAATTTTTCTATGGAACAATAACATTGAATCTTAACATGGCGCTGGTTAGGCCACGTGGGGTATCTATTTCTACTTCCGTATTTGGCGTGATAGTACAGTTGCGACTTCCTGTGCCTGAGCAAAAGCGACCACTCTCTTCAGAGGAACCACTCCCGTCCAGCATGACTTCTTTCCCATCATTATCTGTCAACCACAGTTTTACGGGGGTTCCGGAACTTCCTGCTGGCCCGGTCATATCAACGCGATTATTGCTCCCCGCGCTCAGACTTCCCTGAACAATTTCAGCATATAACGCAGTTATAGCTGCTGGCAGTGGACAATCCAGCCGGATAATGAATGGGGGATAACTCTGCGCACCGGGTAAAATCGCCCCCAGGTTTACACGATCAGGCATTGTCAATGTACACGGAGGTGTGGTGAATCTTGCCGTAACAGTAACCCGGTTACTGGTAGTGACAGCGTTCGCGGAATTAAAGACCGAGAGCAGGATGATACACATAAATATGTTAAACAGTTGGTTATTTAATATCATATTTCACCGCGCCGCCCCAATCGTTAAGGGCTATAACACTTACGTCTTTAAGATTTGTGTGCCCGGTATTCACTTCTGAGTACGGGGCCAGTTGTGCAAGTGCACGCTGCACATCCGCATTTAGCTCGATCTCTTTCCCCTGGCTTTTCAGTTTCGTGACCGCAAAATAGTAGGGTGTCGGGTTCTTTATCCAGACCCTTCCATCCCGATTCGACAAAACCAGCTGTTTTTCTGCATTTTTACGTCCTTCAGCCAGAGCTTTTGGGCGGTAAATCAGCTTAACCTGGGTATTCATTGCTATGGCGATCACGCTACCATCAGTTTCTTTGGGTTTTGGCGGAATCTCTTGAACATTAAGACGAAATAAAGATTCCTTATCTGACGGCAAAGTCGGGTTTACATTCATTAATCGTACTATCTGTTTACCTCTCGGCCCAATCCTAAAAAATGGTGGAGACGGTACTATAAAAACATCCGCTTTACTCTGCGATATATTTTCAATCCACACCTGAGCTCCATAGATATCATCTGAGCTGCTACTTACTTCAAAGGAAATATTTTTCTTCCCTTCTTCATAAATAAAACGAGTTCCATTAAGAGTAAAAGCAGCTATGGCATAACCAGCAAAAAATAATGTCATAGACGTCGTCATGACTGCTAACTTAAAAAACTTCTTAATACTATTCACAACGAACCTCCTGAACTGTTCCTATATTTTCCTTCAACCCTACCGCACTAAATCGACATATTTTTCCAGTACTTTGACTTACTGTAATAGTTTTCGGGGCGGAGAGCAGATTCATCAGCAAAACGCCATTACGCGTGACAAAACCAGCATCCAGCCCCTGCTCCGTGGTTGCGTTTCCACCAGTAATTTCATTACCCTGCATATCACGTAACCGAACGATATAACGCCGCACTTTCTGGAAATCAAATTCGCGGTAGATAATTGCTTTTTCTGTTGGAACAACATTATAGGAAGTATTGAGCAACTCAGCGCTTTCCGGTACGTTTTCCGGATTAATGCTTATCGTTGTAGGGTTATATCCTGTCAGGTAAAGCACAGTATTTCCGCTGCTGTTAGTTGGAAGTGAACCATTGAATGTCACTCCTGGTGTATCTCTAATTCTGACAACGGCTACAGTGTCTGAAGATTCTCTTGTGAGCAGTAGACCCGTTTGCCTCGTGGCAATGGCTGTACCAGAGAGATTTCCGGATAAAGTGGTTGCATCTCGGCTTTGTGAAACTGCTAAGTTAGTCTGAATTCGGTCAAAGGCATAACTAGCCGATGCACCAACTGTATTATTACTGTGTTCATCCATTCCAGCATTAACACTGTAACTAAGGCGTTCGTCCAGAGCGGCCGATATGTTGGTATTAAAAGAGGTACCATTGTATCGGCTATAGCCGACTGAATTACTGCTGTTATGACGAATACCTCCCAGCGTAAACGGGATGCTTACACCCAGGGCACCTGAATACTCATCTGTAGTTGACCATGCATTACGTGAATAGTTTCCGTTAATGTAGAGCGATACCCCGTCAAGTATTGTGGTGTTGACGGACAATGATGCTCCAATAGCATCGGTGTTACGATTCCAGTAAGATTGCTGCCAGAACGCGCTGTTAATATAAATGTTATCTATCCGATGGGACAGTCGGGCTTCATATCGCGCCTTCTCTTTGCCATCAAACCAAATGTAGTGTTCATTAAAGCCCAGGCCATCCGGATCATAAATCTTTCGTCCTATTCCGTCCTTAGGATTCCAGTTCACAAATTCGGTATATCCAGGGCTCTGATACCTGTACGTCAGTAACTGAATATCTGTCTGGTTAGTGAAACTTTTTGCATATTTTAATGTTGCGCTTATTCCCTGGCGTTGAGAGTTATTATCATACTCAGCCCGCGCCCCATTTACACTTAACGCGACAGCGCCGAGTTCTCCCATTGATTGCGTAAGCCCAACTCCGGCAGCCTGATAACTGTTATGCAGCAGAGTAGCGATATTAAGCGTGGTCGTTGGTAACCCCCAGTCGAAGCTGGCCAGGCCAAAAGTGCCATACCCTGAGGAGAAAGCATCCCCTAAACGATTAGAGTCGTTACGCTGTCCAACAGCAAAATTGTAATTATATTCTCCAGGACGTAGAAGCGAAGGCAGGGTTGCTACAGGATATTCAGTTACAGTTTTACGACCACTATTATCCTCTACTGTTACAACCATATTTCCGTTACTGGTAGAATTGATGTCATCGAGACGATATGGACCTGGAGGTATCACGCGAGAATAAATTGTATACCCACCCTGAGTCACTGTAATTCTTGATGTGGTAGAGGCTACTCCGGAGATAACTGGGGCATAGCCGCGGGTGAGCCATGAGCGCATGTTGCTATTAGAACGCAATGATATTCCATAAAAACTAAAGTCGCTGAATAACTCAGTTCTTGTCTGTGAACGCCCGAGCAGTAAATCCCCTTTAACCTGGCTAATAGCGGTGGAAAGGGTAAGATTATTCGTGGCGAATTCATTTCCCCACAAATTGCGTTTAGCATTCATGTCGCTGGATAAAATCCAGCGGCCAATATTGAGGCTCGAATTGAAACTACCATAAGCATTGATCGAATCATTGCTGTAGCTATTATTCTTATTTTGAACGTTTTGATTAAAGTTACCACTGTACTTCAGACGCAGACCATTTATGCCATAGTCCCAGCGCGTAGCATCATTTTTTTCTGTCATCCACGCCTGAGGGATACTGAAATCCAGAGATTGAGCTCCAAGGTCAAAATTGACTTTAGAGGCCATTTTCTTTCCAATTGAATAACAGCCGCGAATGGAATCAAATGTATCCTGGTAAGCTTCCGGTTTAAAAAAGATACCCGCACTGTGGAGCCATTCCGGGCTGAAGCAGGGTTGTCCAGCCTGCTCATCTTCCGCGCTAATCTCAAATGGCATTCGTCCGGTGCGGGATCCGTTGAGAGAAACGTCGACGTAGTATTGACCTGCAGGGTATTTTACACCGTCTTTCAGAACAGAGGGCACATCTGTGATTCCCTGTAGAAATGCCATATTCAGTTCGGTGGCAGATGCAAAGGAAGAACAAATGCTTAGTGCCAGAAGAGACAGCGCAGGTTGTTTTCTTGCTATGTTATATTTTGTACTCACACAGACCTGCCTTCAGAGCAAAAGAGAAGAACAAGAATAAAATTGCTTTAATAGAGGAAGACCCTGCCTCGTACTTATACCGCTTAGTACGGGCAGGGATTGAAATGACTTAGTTGTAAGAAACTACGTAAGCAAGAGCAGAGCGGTAATCGCCTGCCTGGGTACCACCTATCAGTTGCGCAGTAAATTGCGCGCCTTTGGCAGGGTCATTCAAATCAGTCAATGTTACATCTGATGTCGTGCGGGTTTTATCGATATCATGAGCACCTCCAACTGCATTTACTGCACGCAATTTTACGATGGCATCGGTTGCTGTTCCGCTTTGAGGTACCAGTCCAGAGGCTTCCAGAGGTCCAGAAAATGCAAAAGAGGCATTACTCATAGCAACTGGATTACAGGTAGTGCCCGCCTTCGGTTTCAGAGAAAAATTCACTACCGGACTTTGGTTAGAACCAGAACCAGCCGCTTTTGTAGAAGTTGTAACATTACCCAATTGAACAACGCTACTTACTGCACCAGTATCTGCAAGCGGCACAATGTCGCAAGTTGTGTCAACAACAGCTCCAATAAACTGGACATCACCACTATTTGGTGCTGCAAACGCTGATCCCGATAATACCGCCAGAGTCAGTGTGGAGACCTTCAGTAATTTTTTCATTTCATATTCCTTATTAGGATGCTGATATTAAGCATGCTTTTTGATATTATTTGCGATGTATTTTTCGATGGAAGAAACCATCAGCAACTCTATTATTAATTAACAGGATTACTGATGGACTCTTACTTGAATAAATACAAAGCTACCGCACAAATTTTACAAACCGTAAAATTTTAATTTTCAATCATTTTGCTTATCCCCTTCCTTTCAAACCCTCACAGCGATGTTTTTTTGACCTAAAATAGGAACAGTTGGGACCATTTTGACTCATTGGCATATATCACTTAAAATTAGACAAAAAAAAGGATATAACGCTTTACACAGACGCAATAACAGACAAAATCAGAATTTACACCTGATTTTAAATGATAGTATTTTGCGTTTTTATTTAGAGTGTTAAATAATATTCCACAAGGAAGTGGTATCTGATGGGCGAGATAAAACTGTGACTAAATAAATAAAATATTTAAAATCAATTAATTGAGGTTTTTTTTAGAAAAAAACTGGCTGAGGGATTGCCTTGCAAATAGTCTTGCTATTAAGATGTGCACAAATTGGTCCCAATTGACCAGTTTTAATTCGCTTTCCAATATCATCTCTACTGATTCTTTCGCGTTCCCACAACCCATTGAATCGCGCTGCATTGCTGGCCGTATAGCGTACAGTGTGACGAATATTCCGATGCCCCAGATAATCCTGAATCAGACGCGTATCCGTGCCCCGTTCCGCCAGTTCATACCCGCAGGCATGACGCAACATATGCGGCGTGGTGCAGGTAACGGCACCTGCCAACTCTCCAGCAGCGCGAATGATACGGTAGGCCTGTTGCCTCGAAAGCATCGTTCCCTTTCGTGAAATAAAAACAGTATCCGTACTGGCAGCATGCCTCCAGGTGCTGCGTACCCGTGTCCATGTGCGGATCGCATCCAGTTCATCATCTATCAGCGGGTGTACCGTAGAAAATCCGTTCTTCAGACGGTTAACGCTCATTCGTCCGGCCTCGAGATCCATATCTCTGTATCGTAGACCTAATAACTCACTGATACGCATACCATGACGAAATGCCATGAGAATAAGGCAGTAGTCCCGGGCTCCGTTATTGCCGTTGCGGACGGCCTCCATCATGCCCGTAACCTCCCGGGCGGTTAGAAAACGACGTCGTGTCATAGGAATGACTCCTTCTGGTTTTTAAGAGGTGAAACCTTCGATCGTGCATCCTGTACCGGCACATACCGGTCAGGTCATCACAATCGACATGACCGTGCAGGAACCGCCGTATTTCAGGCTCGGGGTGGCGTCATGCGCTCTTATCCCGTACCACCACAACTTAGACCTTCAGCCAGGTGGTCAGGCCTGCACAATAACTATGATGGCGGAAAGTGATGCCCCGGACAACCTGGCGAGCATGACTGCCGGCCCGGAACTGGCGTTTTCTAAGCGGTACAGCACCAGACTGGGGCCACATCAAAAACCCACTCCACCGACCAGATGACAATAACGTTAATTGTTGATGCAGATCAGTTTTGCACTATCGACTAATATGGCATAACTGACCGCGCTAACTATGAGGTTTTTAAAGACCTTTATGTTTTATTTTCTTTCTGGTGGGAGTCGCCTGCGACTCCCTTTTTTTAGCCATCATGACAGAATTACGCCTGAGCGTATTATGTAATGATAGCTATAGCGCATTATAACTTCCCCCTGGGACATGATACTGCTTTTTTATAATGCAAAATATTAAAATCACCTTAAAATAAAACACCAAGCATGGATATTTAAAATAAAAACACAAAATACCCCCTAAAAATTCTTAGCAAAATAAACATTACATTCATTTCCATTAATTAAAAAGAAAACCAGGCAATAATGAAATCTACCGATAATTCTGTCGCATTAAAATTTTTCTTTAACTCCAAAGGCACAGTCACTCATCCAATAGCATGGATAAGTAGTGGGGATAAATTCAGAGATACGCAGTGCATTCGTGCGTATATTGGCGCTCAGTTACTCGCCAGAAAAAAGTCCCGAGAGGCCGCTTTTAGGTAACATTTCAGTATTTAACCCTGCGTATATAGAAACACATAGTTGTCAGTGAATACCTCTGTGAACTATTTTGAGGGAGCGATGCCTTACAGCAAAGTACTATCCCGGATAGTCCTAAAAAATAACGTCAGAAAGCATTATTTTTATCACCCAACCGCTATCAGGAGTTACCTCTTGGATATCACTCATAATTATCTCATTCGGTTGCTGGCAAGATTACAAACTTCCCTACGCTCGCACGTAACTAAATTCACTACAGCGATAGCCAGTGAATTAAAAGCTTGACCTTCCCCCTGATACGAATCAATGATGAGTTATCACGTCCAGTATGTATTTTTCTTCCATTACAGCCTCGCGCAACGCGACTGCAATATCATGCCTTTCACGCACGGAAAGCCCGCCATCCACAGCGCGATAACATGCACATTAGCAATGCTTTCCGGATGTCAGACCTTACCACTGGCTGACTACACCATTGCACTGCCGATCACGATCAAAATCACGGGCCTGTTTGCAGGATGCGGCATTCCGGCAGCTCGGCCTGTTAAGCGAAGCGCCATCAGGCATGGTCGTTATTGTCGGCTGAGCAGCGTTAAAACCTCATAATGCGCGGTGTGTGGGAACATATCGAAAAGCTGGACGCGCTCAATGCGATACCCTGGTAACTCACGAATATCCTTCGCCATGGTTTGCGCATTACAGCTGGAATAAATGATAAAACGCGGTGCCATGTGAGAAAGAAAATCACACAGCGGTTTGCCAATTCCCCGACGCGGCGGATTCACCAGCACCAGGTCCGGTACTTCGCCCTGGGCGGTGGCAAACTGAGTCGAATCCAGGGCCTGAAAATGCAGATTTTGTAACCCAAGCTCCTGCGCAGACTGTTTCGCACAGGCAATCGCCTCTGGCGCGATTTCAATCCCCGTCAGTTTCATCTGCGGCGTGGCGCAGTGCAGACCAAAGCCCCCAACACCGCAAAACAGATCCCACATGTGATTAACCGGAAGCTGACGCACCCAGTCGCGCGCCGTGGCATACAAGTGCCCCGCCACTACCGGGTTGGTCTGGAAGAAGCTCTGCGGGCGAATCCACAACGGTACATCGTTAAAACGCTCCGCCAGCGCCTGTTGTTCCGTCAGGTAGATTTCACTATCCCCTTCCATAATTGCCATATGCACAGGCTGTATATTGGCAGTGATCACTTTTAACTGCGGAAGCTGTGCCTGCAGCCATGGTAGCGCCGCGCGCAGTTGTGCCAGTTTCGCGTCGGAACGCAGGACAAAACGCAGCATCATGCCGCCATCGAACCGGCTTTCTGTTAACAGCAGATACTTCAGCTCCCCGCGTTTTCGCTCCACGTTATAGGGCGTTAATCCCGCACGGGCGATAAACGGTTTGAGTGTGGCAAACACGGGCGCAAAAGACTCAGGATAAAGCGGACAGTCGCACAAATCCTCAGGTATACCGTCACGATGCAGCATTCCCAACAGCGGTTTCTCTACGCTGCAGCTAACCACCATTTTTGCTTTATTACGAAAAGCGCTTTCCGGGCCGCTGACTGGCGCGCACCATTCACCGACCGGATTATCGGCCAGCAGATTTTGCAGATCGGCTGTTTTGGCGAAGAGTTGATCGGCGACTGGCTGTGTTATCCACTGACAGGAGCGACAGCGTTCGGCGTCATAAAGTGCGCACTGCATACAAAAACCTACAAATTAACCGGGGGCCAAAATTATACACGTTATTGCAAGCGGAAGAACCGCCTGCTGGATGCAGGAACAAAAAGCAGCAGCAACACCAACATATCGGGCAGTTTTTGCATCACCAGGGTATGCAGGATTTCACGTTTAGACTCTCCCGCAATACTGAACAGTTCCGGATATCCGTAGCCCAACGAGGCTGCCCACAGATAGACACTGGCGATAATCTGGGTCAGCAGATAAATCCAGCGTGCCCAGTTCCGACCTTTTACCAACGAAAATGCGCAGTAAATTTCGATAAACAGCATCACCAGGCTAGCCAGAAACACCAGCGTTAAATTCCAGGTCTGTACGCTACGATGAATAAACTCACTAGTTCCACGCAACCCGAGCGTATTAAAAATCATCAACAGATCGAGACAGCGGATCATAATAATAGCCAGCGCCGCCACCTGCACCAAAGCAGGGACGTTTAAGCGGGCATGTGATATGGATGATTTCTTAAAAAATCCCAACGCGTCGTCTTCCATGAAAACGGCGCAGCCACCACAGCTGCGCCGAATAGACAGGTTGGCAGATTTTAGTTTTTTCAGCCACGTCTTGCACGTTGGATATCGCGAATCCGTTGTTTTTCTGTTCGCGCCATCAGATACCACGCGATAAATCCGATAATTCCTACCACGCCAAGTATCAGCGTCGCCAGTGCGTTGATCTCCGGATTAACCCCCATACGTACGCTGGAAAACACCAGCATGGGTAATGTTGTAGCACCGGGACCAGAGACAAAGCTGGCAATAACCAGGTCATCGAGCGACAGCGTAAAGGCCAGTAACCACCCGGAGATCACTGCTGGCATAATCATCGGCAGCGTGATGACGAAAAAGACCTTCAGCGGCGTGGCGCCAAGATCCATCGCCGCTTCCTCAATGGAATGATCCAGTTCGCGCAAACGTGAAGAGATAACGACCGCCACGTACGCTGTACAGAAAGTGACGTGCGCCAACCAGATGGTCAACATACCGCGATCCGCTGGCCAGCCGATGGCGTGCGCCAAAGCCACAAACAGCAGCAACAGCGACAAACCGGTAATGACATCCGGCATAACCAGCGGCGCGGTGATCATAAAGGCGAAGCCATTGGAACCGCGAAAACGACCAAAGCGCACCATCACTACGGCAGCTATGGTGCCGAGGATTGCTGCCATCGTCGCAGCACCAGCAGCAATCGTTAAGCTCATCCCGACGGCGCTTATCATCGAGCTATCGTGGAAAAGTTCACCATACCAACGCGTTGACCATCCCGCCCACACCGTCACCAGCTTGGAGCTGTTAAACGAATAGATAACCAACATCAACATCGGCGCGTACAGAAAGGTAAAACCCAGCACCAGAATAAAGATACGCCACGGTGAGCGAACGACAGGTAAGTTATTCATCCGTGTTCCCCTACGCTTTTTTGCTGATATTTGTGGAACCACATGATCGGCACAATCAGTAACAGCAGCATAATAATGGCGACAGCAGAAGCCACCGGCCAGTCGCGGTTATTGAAAAACTCCTGCCAAAGTACACGACCAATCATGATGCTGTCCGGGCCACCCAACAGTTCAGGGATCACGAACTCCCCAACTGCTGGAATAAACACCAGCATTGATCCGGCAATAATCCCGCCCTTAGTCAACGGCACGATCACGCTAAAGAAGGTTTTCAACGGCCGGGCACCTAAATCCAGCGCCGCTTCCACCAGTGAATAATCGATCCGTGTCAACGCGGTATAAATTGGCAGCACCATAAAAGGCAAATAGGCGTAAACAATTCCGATATAGACCGCCAGATTGGTGTGCAGAATCGTCAATGGTTGATCGATAACCCCCAGCCACAGCAGGAAGTTGTTCAGTACGCCGTTATTTTTCAGGATCCCCATCCAGGCGTACACGCGAATCAAAAACGAGGTCCAGGACGGTAGGATCACCAGCAGCAACAGGATATTACGCGTTGAGGGTTTGCTGTGTGCCACCGCCCATGCCAGCGGATATCCCAGCAGCAGGCAAAATAGCGTCGAAATCCCCGCCACCTGCAAAGATTGCAGGTACGCATCAAAATAGAGCGGATCGTCCGTCAGTTGCAGGAAATTACCTAAGTTGAGCGTGATGGATAGCTGATCGTCAGCCCATGAAACGAGGTCGGTATACGGCGGAATAGCACGTGCCATTTCAGCCAAACTGATTTTGAAGACGATCAAAAACGGCAGCAGAAACAGCAGCAATAGCCACACATACGGCAGCGCGATCACCAGCTTGCGCCCGTGCTTCATTTGCAGCCGCGACATAAACAGCGTGAATCGCCCCGCTTTATCCACGCGAGCCGGAGGTTCAAGTGTACTCATCTTCGCTCCTTAAACCGTCAACACCACACAGCTGTCCGCATCCCAACATAAACGGACTTCGTCACCCCAGGTGGGTAAGCCTTTACGATAACGATGTTCATTTTGTAGCTGGGCGCTCAGCATCTGGCCGCTTTTCAAACGCACGTGGTACACCGACAAATCGCCCAGATAGGCAATGTGCGCCACTTCACCTACCGCAAAGTTGTATCCTTCTGGCGGAGTGGCTTCGCAGAGCATGATTTTTTCCGGACGCAGCGCAACATACACCGGAACGTTATCGACAACAGAAGCATCGGCGTCCACTTTCAGCGGATGCATCAGGCCTGGAGACTCAATAATCAAACCATCTTCCTGACGTTCTTTCAGCAACCCCTCAAAGACGTTCACCGAACCGATAAATTCTGCGCTGTAACGCGTGGTCGGGTGCTCGTAGATCTCTTCCGGCTCGCCGATCTGCACAAATTTTCCACGGTTCATGATCGCAATGCGCCCTGCCATGGTCATGGCTTCTTCCTGATCGTGCGTCACCATCACGCAGGTCACGCCGACGCGCTCAAGGATATCCACCACTTCCAGTTGCATGCGGTCACGGAGCTTTTTATCCAGCGCTCCCATCGGTTCATCCAACAGCAGCAGTTTCGGGCGTTTCGCCAGGCTACGCGCCAACGCCACACGCTGGCGCTGACCGCCAGAAAGCTGATGCGGCTTACGTTTGGCAAACTCTTGCATATGCACCAGGCCCAACATCTCATTCACCCGACTGGCGATTTCAGCCTTTGGCAGTTTGTCCTGCTTGAGGCCAAAGGCAATGTTCTGTTCTACCGTCATGTGCGGAAACAAGGCATAAGACTGAAACATCATATTAATCGGGCGCAGATAAGGCGGAACATGCGCTAAATCGACGCCATCAAGCATAATTTGCCCGGTTGTCGGCAGCTCAAATCCCGCCAGCATCCGCAGCAGGGTCGATTTACCACAGCCGGACGCACCGAGCAGCGCAAATATTTCACCTTTATAGATAGTAAGATTGACGTCATCGACGGCATGCTGACCGTCAAATGACTTGGTCAGGTTGCGAATTTCGAGCAGCGGGGTCAGCGCCTTGCGGATTTTCGCCTGTGGGCGTGGGGTTGCATCATTCACTCTGGTGCTCTCCGGCATAAAACAAATAAACGGTGCAAATAACGCACCACGGTGGTGCGTATTGCCGGGTTTTGTGTGTCCGGGATCGGCACTGCCCGGCAGGCGTAAATCCTGCCAGGTCACGTCCCGTACATCGGGTTATTTCCCGCTTTTTACCTTCGTCCAGGCGCGAGTACGGACACGATCGATCTTCGGATCCTGAACTTTCAACGTGAACAGCTTGGCGCGGACATCCGCAGGCGGGTAAATACCAGGATTGTCGCGAACTTCCTGGCTAACCAGTGCTGTCGCTTCTTTGTTGGCATTGGCATAGAACACGTGGTCGGAAATATGCGCAATCACATCAGGACGCAACAGGTAGTTAAGGAACTGATAGGCTTCGTCTTTGTTTTTCGCATCGGCTGGCATCGCGAACACGTCAAAGAAGGCCATCGCACCTTCCTTCGGAATTGAGAAAGAAATATTGACGCCATTTTTCGCTTCTTTCGCACGGTTTGCCGCCTGCCATACGTCACCCGCCCAGCCAATCGCCACACAGGTATCACCGTTTGCCAGGTCGTTAATGTACTGTGAAGAGTGGAAGTAGCGAATATTCGGACGCAGTTTCAACAGCAGCTCTGTTGCTGGTCCGGTGTAATCATCCGCTTTAGTACTGTTTGGATCTTTGCCCAAATAATTCAGCACGGTGGCAAACACTTCCTCGGGGGCATCGAGGAAGGAGACACCGCAGCTTTTGAGTTTTTCCAGGTTTTCTGGTTTGAGGATCAAATCCCAGCTATTGACCGGCGCATCCGGCCCCAACACCTCTTTGACTTTATCGACGTTATAACCAATGCCGGTGGTTGCCCACATATACGGCATCGCGAACTTGTTGTCCGGATCGTGTTTGCCCACCAGCTTCAGCAGTTCTGGATCGAGGTTTTTCCAGCCCGGCAATTTGCTCTTATCCAGCGGCTGGAAGACGCCTGCGGTCAGTTGACGCTCAAGGAAACTGGCGGATGGAACGACAAGATCAAAGCCGGTGCTGCCAGCCATGAGCTTACCTTCCAGTACTTCATTAGAATCAAATACGTCATAGATAACTTTAATTCCGGTCTCTTTTTCGAAATTAGCCACCGTATCCGGGGCAATATAATCAGACCAGTTATAAATATGCAGCGTTTTTTGTTCAGCAGCGAGCGTGCCGGCAGAGATGGCCATCAGAGCACCCGCAACCAGGCCTGATAACCATTTTTTATTTAAGGCGGTCATAATCTCTTTCCTTCTGAAAGTTCGTTAACAAACGAACAAAAATGTCACACTCTAATGATATGCAAGAAACGTGCATATTCTTTCATGCGGCACCTATGAAAAGAGAGGCCTCTCCTCACGCCGCCATTGCGCGCTGGTATCTGCCCATGCATTCAACATACATTGCGCCCGCAGGTCAGGTCACAAGGGGCTGTTTGAATGAGGGGGTTGATACGCTTTGCAAGAATAACTTTAGCCAGGATTTGTGGATATAGCCCAGATTAAAAAACGTCTTTTATCAATTTTTTATGCAGGAATTGTCTATGACGTAAAGCGGAAGGCGTCGAACACAGGTGAATAATTCTTTAACGAAAGGTTAAATACAGAATAAAAAATGGCAATACGCAACCGCTCTGGCAGCGGCTGCGCAATATATGTCCTGATGCAGGAAGAATTAATGGAGGAAATGAACTTCAGCGCTGCTGTTTTGCCCATCTTCTTCAGCGTTAAATAACAGTTGATGCGCGCCAGCTTCGAGGATCACCATCGATATTTGTTCTTCGCTCTGGCGAATAAAATATTCAAACTGCTCAAACGTCACGCCCGGCATAACGGATAAAGACTGGCAAACCACCAGCTTTGGCAGATTATCATCCTGCATATCCAGAAAGGCTTTCACCGTTAGTGAACTGGCGTTAATCGCGGACAGATCGGCGGCCAGGGGCAGCAGAGCAGAAGGTCTGACTTCTGCCATCGCGGAAAACAGAATGACGTTATCAACCAAATCAACTTTTGCATCAAAGATGCCGTCAAAATTCTGCATGTGCGGTAAATGCAGTGCCTGACAGGTATCGCATTCAAAAAAACTCATGCCCAGGTCGTCGAGCCATTGACGCAACGTATCCAGAGTGGGAACGACCAGTGATGTCATAATAATGTGCGACCTCAATTGATGAAAAAAATACCGGCACAGCTTACGCAAAAAGCGCGTGTCATACTACGACAGCAATCGATATTGTGCTTAGCCGCCGATTTTAAGGCAAAATTCAGGAGTAGCGTGACGCTCTATCCACTGGATCATCTTGCAGGCAATGTCTATTCCGGTAGTTTTCTCCACCCCTTCCAGTCCAGGAGACGCGTTGACTTCCATGACCAGCGGCCCACGTTCAGCGCGCAGAATATCAACGCCTGCAACGTCCAGACCCATAGTCTGCGCGGCTTTGAGCGCAATTTCTCTTTCACGAGGCGTGATATTCGCAATCGTGGCGACCCCGCCACGATGGAGATTAGACCGAAAATCGCCCTCTTTCGCCCGGCGTTCAATGGCGGCCACCACCTCGTCCCCCACCACAAAACAGCGAATATCTCGTCCTTTCGCTTCTTTGATATATTCCTGAACCAGGATATGGGCATTCAACCCACGAAAAGCATCCACTACGCTTTCTGCGGCCTGCCGAGTTTCCGCCAGGACTACGCCAATCCCCTGCGTGCCTTCAACGAGTTTCACCACCAGCGGCGCACCACCAACCATGTCAATCATGTCGCTGGTATCATCCGGAGAGTGAGCTATTCCGGTGATGGGCAAATCAATCCCCTGACGCGCCAGCAACTGCAGCGAACGCAGCTTATCGCGCGCCCGCGTAATCGCTACCGACTCATTCAGCGGATAGCTACCTAACATCTCAAACTGGCGCAACGCCGCCGTACCATAAAAGGTAATCGCCGAACCAATCCTTGGGATCACCGCGTCGAAATGGGGAAGCTGACGGCCCTTGTAATGAATTGAGGACGCCGCCGGGCTAATGTTCATATAGCAAGAAAGGGGATCGATAATTTCTACCAGATGACCGCGCTGCATCGCCGCTTCGCGCAGGCGCTTACAAGAATAGAGCGTTCCGTCCCGGGACAAAATGGCAATTTTCACCCTGTACCTCTCTGAATGACCTGGTTGAAGCTGGCATATCATACACTGGGTTAAAATCTTTAGCGCGTGGCCCATCCCTGTTTATGCAAATATTCCAGGATAAAGGGGCGACTTTCTTTGATAATGGTACGGCGAATATGATCGCTCCAGGTATCGCGACGCGCATTGCTAGCACGAGTCAGATAGTACTGCGCAAGCTGCTCATCATATTGCGACAAAACCTCGCTGTTGAGTGGCTGATACTGGTTTTCGTGCACCACCAGCGACGCCGGCAGACGCGGCTTGATATCCGGGTTATCCGCAGGCCAGCCCAGGCACAAGCCAAACAACGGCAGAACATGTTGCGGAAGCTTCAGCAGTTCGGTAACCGGTTCAATATTGTTACGCAAACCGCCAATAAACACACCGCCAAGTCCCAACGATTCTGCCGCTGTTAGCGCATTTTGCGCCATCATCGCAGTATCAACCACACCCAGCAGCAGTTGTTCCGCCAGCCCAAGTTGCGCGTCAGGACAAATCTGCAGATGCCGATTAAAATCAGCGCAAAACACCCAGAACTCCGCAGCCCGCGCCACATGTTTTTGTCCGCCGGATAAGGTAGCCAGTGATTCGCGCAGGGCTTTGTCCGTGATGCGAACGATGGTCGTGCACTGCAAAAAACTCGAGCTTGACGTCCCCTGAGCGGCGGCAATGATCGCCTCTCGCTGTGCATCCGAAATAGCATCATCGGTGAAATGGCGAATGGAACGGTGGCTGCGTAATAAATCAATGGTTGGCGTCATCTCTTTTATCTCTGTCTGAACGGGAAGAATCGCCGGGGGCTTGTGACATCAGCTGCGGCGCCAGCATCTTAGCAATACGCCACGTTAATCCCACCGCGGCGGGAAGCATCAGCAGCACGCCCAGAAATATCATTACCACACAGGCTAACGGGCTGTTAAGCGGTGCGGGTAAGGAGAGGTAATCGTTAAGCGATAGCAGCGCCAGCGATAACAAAACCATCCCTATTATTTCCAGCATCAATACGCTTTTGGGTAATACACCAATTGTGCGCATAAGCGGCCTCCCGGCGAAATGGCTTTCATTATAAAACGTTCCACCTTGTCGTGTTTAACAGTTATAGCTTGAGGATATCAAAGCAACAGGCTGAACCTGCTTTCCATCCGTCACAAATCGCGGCATCATAACAAGTATTGCCATCCGGCCTGATAAGTTCGAGGAGAGAGAGATGTTTGCCGTTATTTTTGGTCGTCCGGGGTGCCCGTATTGCGTGCGCGCAAAAGAATTAGCAGAAAAATTAAGCAATGAGCATGACGATTTTAACTTCCGCTACATTGATATCCATGCCGAAGGTATTACGAAGGCCGATCTGGAAAAGACGGTAGGTAAGCCAGTTGAAACCGTACCGCAGATTTTTGTTGATCAAAAACACATCGGCGGCTGCACGGATTTTGAAGCGTGGGCAAAAGAGAACATGAATCTGTTCGCCTGATAGCTGTTTCTACGCCCTCCGCTGGAGGGCGTTATTAGTTCTTTTTCCGTCGTTGATGCTGAGTGAACAAGCTGCTGATAAACAAAAAACATAATGCGCCAAGCGCGCACCAAAACACTGCACTAAACAACCACGCCAGCTCTTGCCACAATGAACGCGTCGGCATAAAAACGAACCGCATCAGTAACAGACAGCACGGCGCCGCCAACATTGCACCAAGAAGGGGTTTGAGCACCTCCCGACGATGGGAGAAAAAGCTTGCTGCAGCACCAGGCAGGATGAAAAATAATAATCCGACCTCAGGATGCCCTGCCGCTCTGAATGCCCCTTTCACGTTCAGCGTTAACGAAAGACACACTACAATAAAGAGCACAAAGCAACAGACCGCACCCGCCCAACTTTGCTTATGTTTCAATCGTTCCTCCTGACACATTCTCTATCGAACACTCTTTTCGCCTACAGGCGTCCAGTCAGATAAAGTAACCTGGCATTCCATGCCAAAAACACACTCACACGATTCTTATAGCCGTTGATACGTAATGAGATTAAACTAGCCGCATATATTGTTACGCTGCATTATTCGGGGCTGTGTATGACGCTGTCGCCCCCTTAATTTCTGGCAAAAACATTAGCGTAAATTGCCATTTCTTTCAATAGCTTACTAGTAAACAAGAAGTTAGCCTCCGTGAATATAAACGTCGCAGATTTGTTAAATGGGAATTACATCCTGTTATTATTTGTGGTCCTGGCTCTGGGCTTATGTCTGGGTAAATTGCGCCTGGGTTCAGTCCAACTCGGTAATTCCATTGGCGTTTTAGTGGTGTCCCTATTATTAGGCCAGCAGCACTTTAGTATTAACACCGATGCATTAAATCTCGGCTTTATGCTGTTTATTTTTTGTGTCGGCGTCGAAGCCGGCCCCAACTTTTTTTCGATTTTTTTTCGCGATGGGAAAAATTATCTAATGCTTGCTCTGGTGATGGTCGGCAGCGCAATGCTGATCGCCCTGGGGCTGGGTAAGCTATTTGGCTGGGACATCGGCCTGACGGCAGGTATGCTGGCCGGCTCAATGACCTCAACGCCAGTGCTGGTCGGCGCAGGTGACACCTTGCGCCACTCGGGGATGACAGGAACACAACTGTCGACCGCTCTCGACAACCTAAGTCTCGGTTATGCGCTCACCTATTTGATTGGTCTGGTCAGCCTGATTGTCGGCGCCCGCTACCTGCCAAAACTTCAGCATCAGGATCTACAAACCAGCGCCCAACAAATCGCACGCGAACGCGGTCTGGACACCGACGCCACGCGTAAGGTTTATCTGCCGGTCATTCGCGCCTATCGCGTAGGCCCGGAGCTGGTGGCATGGGCCGATGGTAAAAATCTGCGCGAACTGGGTATTTATCGTCAGACCGGTTGTTACATTGAACGTATCCGTCGCAACGGCATCCTGGCGAATCCGGATGGTGATGCAGTGCTGCAAATGGGCGATGAGATAGCCCTGGTGGGTTATCCGGACGCACATGCCCGCCTCGATCCCAGCTTCCGTAACGGTAAAGAGGTGTTCGATCGCGATCTGCTCGATATGCGCATCGTCACTGAAGAAATTGTAGTGAAAAACCATAATGCCGTTGGTCGTCGCCTGGCACAGTTGAAATTGACCGATCACGGTTGTTTCCTCAACCGCGTGATCCGTAGCCAGATTGAAATGCCGATTGATGACAACGTCGTGCTCAATAAAGGTGACGTATTGCAGGTCAGCGGAGATGCTCGCCGCGTGAAAACCATTGCCGATCGTATCGGCTTCATTTCGATTCACAGTCAGGTGACCGATCTGCTGGCCTTCTGCGCTTTCTTTATCATCGGTCTGATGATCGGGATGATCACCTTCCAGTTCAGTAATTTCAGCTTCGGCATCGGGAATGCGGCTGGACTGCTGTTCGCGGGGATCATGCTGGGCTTCCTGCGTGCCAACCACCCAACGTTTGGCTACATCCCACAGGGTGCGCTGAACATGGTGAAAGAGTTTGGCCTGATGGTCTTTATGGCAGGTGTCGGTTTAAGCGCGGGCAGCGGCATTGGCAATGGCCTTGGTGTCGTCGGTGGCCAAATGTTGATTGCCGGTCTGGTTGTCAGCCTGGTGCCGGTTGTCATCTGTTTCTTGTTCGGTGCTTACGTATTACGTATGAACCGCGCTCTGTTGTTTGGCGCCATGATGGGGGCACGAACCTGCGCTCCGGCAATGGAAATCATCAGCGATACGGCACGCAGCAATATCCCCGCATTAGGTTATGCCGGGACCTACGCAATCGCCAACGTGCTGCTGACATTAGCGGGGACGCTGATCGTCATTGTCTGGCCTGGCCTTGGTTAGCGCTGAAATTTACCCTTAAACGAAAAATTTTTGCAGTTAAGCAGAACTTTTCTTCAAGGCGTCAGTCATAACTATTGCCACTGCTTTTCTTTGATGTCCCCAATTTGTGGAGCCCATCAACCCCGCCGTTTTGGTTCAAGGTTGATGGGTTTTTTGTTGCCTGCTATATTCCTCCTTAAAAATCACTACGTTATAGCCTCATAAAAGCGCCATTGGCGACAAAGTGGCGGCAGAGATACAAGGTGCGATTCTTTACATGGATAAAGTGAATACCGTTTTAGTCCTCCTGATTACACTATCGCTAGCTTTGATAGCCCTTTTCACAGGAACTGGTTCAGTTTCAGGTGCAATACCGATTGGAAGTACTGGCGTTTCATTCCAGGCACCGAAAGCAATACCTCTTATACTGACAGTAATTTGGTTATTGCTGTGGCAGCGCTTCATGGTCCTCTCACTGCATGAAAACAAACCTGAAATAGACAAACTAATCCAAAACAAACTGAACGCATCGGGCTTCGTACATAAAGTATTTTCAGCTAAAAAAGTTGGGTTTCCTGGAGCCTATGGAGTAAGCAAATGGGCATGGGCCGACCCCAAAATCCCACAAACAGTAGCTGGAAACTACGTTCATTATGAAAGGGGGTTGCTGGCTCGGAAGTTCAAGTTTTCATTTTTTGGCAACGATTCTACAGGCGGAGGCATGTTCGTTCATTTCGGACCAAAAGCGAGCAATATCAAGAACGGAACGCTAACCCCATTAAATTTGGGTTATTGGAAGTGCCTACTATTTGAGATGAAATTTCTTGTTATTCGCCTTTTCGATACCCCTTCAGTAGGGCAACACTACATCCCACATGTGATTGCATGGGCTACAGTCCTAACAATCTTCATCACAACATTACACCAATCGACCATCTAACTTTTTCAGTTTTGAATCGTTAACAGAAAGCCTTGCGATGCAAACCAGTCAAGGCTTTGTATTCTTTTTTTATCTACCCTCCCTAACGCCACTTGATCTTCAAACCTCACATAAAATTCAAAATCACCTTATATATCTGTTAGTTAAGATTCATCTTAGATCCTCCACAGATCCATAAAACTGAAAAATACTGAAATTATTTTCAATCTTTTCAGTTTACGTTCTCTGTGAAGCCGCCAGTACTGGTGCTGTTCAAGGCGGTGGTTTGTAGAAAAAGAAAACTGAAAAATTTTATCGATCCAAAAACCGCAGGCGGGTGCGGTGTAGTGCCGTTTTTGTCTGCGAAAGATTTATTTTGTCAGCGTGTAGCGCCGTCAGCGTCACGCGATAGCGCAGATCCTTTTGTGGTGTTACGCGGTCGCGGTCAGATAAAAGAAGCGCTTAGAATGCGTCTGGTGAGGTCTGGGAATGGGCACAAAAAAGCCCGCATTATGCGCGGACTGATGGGATGGTCAGGCGATTATTTTCTGGTACTTACTCCGGGTCTGACCTGCCTTCTCCGCCGTCTGTGTGAATGCGCCGGCATTGGTTGGCGTACCAACACTGGGGTGCGAATGGCTCGCACACTGCTGCGCCAGCTCGGCCAGTAAATCAATGGTGTCCAGCATCATGGTCAGCGTGTTAACGCTCTCACTGCCAATATGGACGGTTGGTCCCATAATCTGCTGGCCGCCCGATGCCACAGATTTGCGTAATGCAGCAATCTTTTCAGTCAGGGTTCCCCCCACATCAACATCCACGGCTCCGGCCACCTTAGTGGACTGTTTCCCGGTTATGTCAGTTTCGTCATTCCCTTCAATGCTGGCCAGCCTGTTGCCTTTCACTGCCTGGCTATAATCCCCTGCACTGACCTGCTGAATAGCTCCGGCCATCAGGGTGGCGGTACCCAGCACCGTGGTTTTGTCAGTGGCTTTAACCGTCGTTTCACGGCTGACCAGATCACGCTGTTCTGTATCGGCTTTAACAGTCCGCGCCATCGATGTTTCACTGATGGTCTGATCGGTCTGTCTCACCCAGTCGCCAGCCTGGGTAACACGCTGCGACACTTCCGCCCGCTGCTGTTGCAGCTGCTCGCCGGGTTTAACATCCGGCAGACTGGTACCATCCGGCAACGTCTGCCTGATAAACGGTTTATCCGGGCGCCCTCCGGTAAACGCAACTTCAACCAGCGTCCCTTCTGGCGGGAACTGGAACATGCCAGAGTCATTACCGGCCATAGGTACCGGCAGCGGCACCGCAGAATAAACCGGCGTCTGGTTATCCGGGTTGCCGTCTGCATCAAGCAGCTGCACATCAACGGCATAGCGCGGCCGGAACGGATCGGCAAAATTACCACTTTTCACGGCCTCACTGGGTGCCACCACTCTGGCCAGTTTTGGCAGGTGCAGCCCGGAAGCCAGTTCCGGGTAATGGCTTTCAATCTGACGCTGTGCCGGTGTTTTCTGTAAGGGCTGACCTGTTGCGCGATTTCTGGGTGTCCAGGTAACTGCCATTGTGTCATTGGTCAGGTGCACTTTAGTCACGCGCTCCCCGTTCAGCTCCACTCCCGGCCGCAGACTCTGGATCACCGGCAGCGTCATGGAATTACCGCCAGCAGCCCCCTGGCTGAACTCTGCCGGGATATCGACCGGACGACCGGCAAACATCGCTTTTTCCGCACCGCCCACATACAGGGAACCATCCGGCAGCTGGTACCAGATGTAATCCGGGATACTGAACGCCCTGCCCAGATTATTCAGCAGCTGATAACCCGTGCCGTTATGGGTGAAGTGCGGGATCGGTTTATCGCTGTAAGGAGCATCCGGCACACTGACAGCAATTCCGCTGTTTTCCTCCAGCCAGCTGGCGACCTTGCGTAAAGTGGGATGCTGAAATGAACATGGCCACATCCTTTCAAATACGCCGACCAGCTCGCGCACAAACAGACGCTGAAAACCGTTTTCGGCAGGTTGCGCACGTTCCACATAACCAGTAAACCAGCGCAAAAGCAGATCGGAATACCCCACATCCAGACGCACCAGTTTCCCGGTGTAATCCGTGGCTGTCTGTGCAGTGATAAATCCCCGGCCGCAGCTGTTCAGCTCCAGCACCAGGCTGGCATCAGCCAGGTGAACTTCATCCGTTGAAAGGTACAGGCGTTTAACTGGTTTCATCATTAACCCAAAGCATCATTGACGGGTTTCAGCACCCGTTTTTCAAACCACGTCAGTTTTTCTTCATCTTCCCCGGCACTCTGGCCGCCAGATTGTCCCGCATTACCGGCCGTCTGTTTTTTGGCAGACGTTTTGCCTGTTGCCCGGGCTTCCCGCTTTTCCTGCACGCTGATATGTTCTGCCAGGGTGAACGTGACCAGCCAGGCCATTTTCCCGTCCTGCTGCGGGGCATCAAGCATCCCGCTGAATGTCGCCTCACGAAAATTCACGGCTCTGGCCACTTCATGCGCCACGCGGTATTTCTGGCGGTTGCCTCCGGCATCCGTGGCGCTGGCCAGTTCGAAAATACGCTTCAGGATCTCCGGGCTTTTAAACGGAATTTCGCCACTGATACGCAGCTCTTTCCCTTTTGCCCCCTGTTCTGATTTGGTTGTGGCACTTGTCTGGCCGGACTGGTCTTTATCCTGAAACTGCTGCGATACGGTCACGCGCATATTTTTCAGTTGGATAGCCTCACCATTAAGCGCCAGCGTTGGGATCGAAGTCATGAATCATTCCCTTTATTCCATCCAGATTGTCACCGACCAGCATCACCGCCGCTGTGTAGACGGCTGACGGTTGCGGGATATCCTTTACCAGTTCCAGCAGCGTGGTGGCCGTATCACCGGTGCTGGTAAACACCCATGCTCTGGCACTTTTCCCCTGCAAATCATTCAGCCCGCTGGCCACATCACTGATCAGGCTGTCGCGCAGCTGCGTGAACTCACCCAGTTGCTGCTTTAGTCCGTCCAGGCTGAATCCCGCACTGGCCGCTTTTTGTGCCTGGCTGACAGCCGCCGCAGACAATGCCGCCCTGCTGGTTGGCACAGACAGCGGAATAGCCACCGGCAACCCCGCCCCGGCTTTAGCGGGGATTTGCATTTTTTCGATGGCCAGCGCCGCAGCGGATTGTGCCAGGCGTTTTACCTGAGTGAATGCCGGTGCAGGGAAAACATCGACCAGACCGTTGAGACGGATCATAAAATTCTCATGCGTCTGACCTGTCACCATCATGATCATCACATCGGCATTCCCGCCCGTTCCGTCCAGCCTTTCAGCAAGATAGCGGACGGCATTCACCGGGCTGAGATATGCCCCGTTATCCGTCTGCTGCCCCAGACCGTTTATCCACGGATGCGCCGGAACAACCGAACAATTCAGCGCAGCCAGTGAGTCAGTGAAAGCCAGACGCGCTTCACGCCACATATTCAGGCACCTCCGGCCAGTTAATATCCGGCGCAGTAGTCAGATCCAGGCGGCGCAAAGCAGTGCGATAAACGCGTAGTGTCGCCAGTTCTGTTTCTTCATCGGCTGAAATATCACCGTCTTTTTGTGCGTCCTCCAGCCAGTCAATCCGCGTTGTAACCTCTGCCATACGGTTGTTACGTTCGGCCTCGGCGTTTGCCAGATGATCGCGGATTTGCTGCAATTTGCCGTCTTTATAAAACCAGTCATCCCCCAGCGTGACGCGCAAATTAGCTTTTGTGGCCGGAAGCTCGACAACGCTCAAATTAGCCGGGAAAAACGCATGAATATTTGTCGTGAACGTTCTCACGCTACCATCATCGTCATAGCCAATTTTCAGCGTTTTAGCTTCATCAAATAACTTAATAACGTCATACCAGTCATTGCCTTTATCATCCTGCAAAAACAGGACGTTCTGGCCGTCAATAATCTTCGGTCTGTCAGTAGTGTCTGGTGTATATGGGGTGAATTTGCCAAAGCTCTGCATCTTTATTTCCTTTTAATTGATGACATACCAGGTGTTATTCACAAGTTTTCGTGTATAGCGAACAATAAAATTACCAACGTTACTGCTCCCACCAACCATACTAAAGTTGTACATAGCTGCGCCATCCGTCCCACGTGGATATCCCCAACCATCCCGGAATCCAACTTCAGCCGGTGCAGTAAGGTCGATATTCTGGACAAAGTTCTGTAATACCCATTCCTGAGTTGCGTAGTTATCTCTTGGCTGATAGCGAGCATCAAAATTACCGTAATTAGATGGTGTAACTTGTCCGTTTATTGAAAAAGTAATGCTGCCATCTGTATTTCTCTGACTATAAAAATGCCAGCCTGAATCATCCCTCATTTCTATAACGACAGGTCGCTCGGCACTTCCCCATAGATTAAAATCAGCATTTTTAGTTGTGTTATTAGCACTTGATAGAGAAAATTTTTTACTGTCTCCAGCTTGCACGATACCAATAGCACCCAGGTAGCCACTGACTGTGCCGCCAGTTATCGGTAATGCACCAACCTCACTAGCAGTCGGCTTATAGCTCGTGTTGTAGTCCACTACCCACGCCGTTTGCACAGACATGTCGCCGTTCCATGTCTGACGACTGGCCTTCATTCCATGATGCGTGAAATATTGCTGCAACCATACATCGCCTGAACGCCCCACGAACATGAAGCCGTAGCCATACAGTTTGCTACCATTCCGATCGGTTGGAAAATCAGCAACTGTGTCAGGATTTGCAACGCTTACCAGCCACCATCCAGGCGTAGCAGCAGAGGCCATCGTACCGTTATTTGTGATAGTCCCTCGGGGATAGTTCGGTATGGCGCCAACATTATTCAAAAACAGATTTTTGTCAGGTACATCCGCGCCGTTCTGGTCTTTTTGCAGTGCACCAGCCGCCTTATTAACCGTATCCTGCAAACCAATATTCTGAACAAACAACGGCGGGTTCGGGATATCGGCACCATTACGCTCTTTTGCAAGACGCGCGTTTGCATTATCCATCGCAATTTTAACCGCCTTTGGTGTTGCTGCTTGCCCTTCACTGGTGCTGTCTGTCGCGCTGCTTAACTGAGTGAATCCCTTTGCACTGGTAGTGGCATCAGGATGATTTCGGGACTGCTCATGCTTTTTCAGCGCATCGCTGGCCTGTTGTTCGTTCAGCGTTCCTTTTGGCCGTAAATCCGTGATATTGCCATTTACATCAATACTGGCCACAGCAAACACGTAATGCTGCACACCGTTCTGCACGTAATCCGCCAGGTTTTCCGCCACCGTGATTTTGCACTGCGCATTCCAGACACTGGTCAGTGCTCCTGTCCAGCACACATCCAGCCAGACTTTGACCGGCTTTGTCGTCACGGTGATATTCTGATTGTCAGCCAGTGACGTACGCAGTCCCGCCACATAGCCGGTGCCTTTGGTAACAAAGAACTGATTGCCCGTTTTACCGACCAACCAGCCATCGCCAAAGAATGCCGCAGCGCCGTAAATATCCGTATTTTCCAGGCGCTGGCGTTCATCCATTCCGGCCATCCGCGCCGTGAAGTCAATCTGCCAGGTTTCAGCCGGTGTATTAATCCCGGTTTCAGTCTGTGCGCCGTTGTACTCCATCAGAAACGAACGGGTAAGCACATTCCCCTGCTGCCCTTCCGCTGTTTTCAGCTTTTGCTGTAAGGGCGCATGAACAATCATGGCCAGGGTGCCGCTGGCCTTATTCAGTAGACCGATCCAGTTGAAACTGAAATCGCCCACGTCAGCGCCCAGAACGGCGGAATACACCACGCCATTTTCATTCACCACGCCAGTGCGGGTAACAGGCTGCCGGTGCACAATCTGCTCCACAGGCGGCAATGCTTCACTGCGATCAACAGGAATATCCGGGTTCAGCCCTGGCACATTCGCAAACACAAATTCATCCAGTAACACCGGCTCACCAGTCGCACCCTGCTGCGCTTTCCAGTGTTCAAACGCCAGCGTGATAGCTGTCTGTGACATATAAAACTCCTTACAAACCTGCGCTGAATGTCGCGCTTTGGGTTTCCGTCCCTGCTAACGAAGCCGGATAAACCACGTATTCCCCCTGATCCCATCCGGCTCTGATGGCCATTTTTTCCGATGTGATCACCTCAAACTGATAGCGGCGGCATGTTCGCCCGTACTGCCGGATTATCTGGATAAGCAGCTGCGTGTTGTCTGCTATCTGGCTGTCCGTCACACGAACCAGGATCACATCCCAGTCAATATCTGGCTGACGCTCCCGCAGCTCCACATATCCAATGCCCAGCCGATCAAAGATATTGATAAATCCCTCAACGGAACCGGCATCACGCGCATTCACAAAGGCATACGCCACACGCTTACGAAACAGGCTCAGTGGCTCACCATCGAAGCGGGTTATGTCCCGGTCATACGCCAGCAGGTTCAGTAATGCCGGTGTGCAGGTCAGCGGATCAAACTGGTTCAGTGGCCAGGTTATCCAGCCGTAAACCTCCGCCCAGAATCGCCGCGCTGTTTTCAGCAGCTTCTTCGGTTCCCCCTGATTCATCCAGGAAGGAAGTACCATCCCGGCCAGCTTTTTCATGAACTCATTCATTTTCAAGACTCACTACCAGTGACTTCAGGCGCGGCACATTCAGCTCACTGGTAATGTCACCCAGTGAAAAGGACAGCGAATCCGCCAGCGCAAAGGTTTTGTGGATCTCCCGTCCCAGCTGAGAAAACGAGAAGCGCGAATATGGCCACGTCTTTCTGACGTCAAAATCAGCGTTTTCACGAAAGGCACAGCGGATCATGTTTTCAATCCCGTCCTTCAGGCTGTTCCGTTCGTCGTCTGTCAGGTTGGCCAGATTTCTGACGTACACCGTCACGGCCAGATCGTGAAGGGTTTCCGGCATGGCGTAACACTGCATATCATCGCCGTGGCCGTGATGCCCCTGCGTGTTGATGTAATCATTCACCGCATTCACAAACGGTGCGGAAGTCACCCCGCTGTCCAGCAATAAATAGGCGTTTGCGGTACCTGGTCCCCTCGGCGCTTCATGCTCAAAGAAAATCCGGTCAATACTCAGCCCGGCAACACCGGCAATCATTGAACGGTAAACCGCATCCGTGTGGTAATTGCCCACCAGGTTAAACTGGTTGCGGCAGCGCTCACGCAGTTCATCATCACTTTCCTCATCGGCACCCGGCACCGTCAGCCAGTTTTCCTCGCTGGCCACATGGCTGATGCCGTCAACGGCCACAGGTAAAATGCGGTAATACCCTGGCGCAAGGTTATAGGCTCCCCCGGCTCCGGTGGCTTTCACTGGCAGCAAGGCGCTGGCCGTGCCGGAAGGGATCACCACATCGGCAGTGGTCGCCAGTTCGTACACCCTGCCGTTGATGCGTTCAGTCTGGATAACCGTTCCGGCCTTCACCGTCACAACGGCTCTGGCATCTTCCTTAAAGAAACGGATCACACCCTGCGCAGCGCTGGCAGGTTTCGCCGTCACGTTCACCGCCCAGGCCAACAGGCGCAGCATGCTCCCGCTGGCCGTGGCCACAAACATATTGGCCAGCACCGTGGACACCAGAACCTCTTTCAGCCACATCACCGGCGCAGTCACAATGGCCGTAATTAACCGCCAGAACGGTGACATACGGGATGTGTTGGTGATCATGCCCTCCTCAGCCGCAATCGCATTAAAGCGATCCCGCACTTCAGATTCCGTCACCGGCATCCCGCTGGCCTTCACCACTTCCTCAAAATCAACCTGCGGTTTTTCCGTCATAAATCCACCTGCGCAGATATGCCGCCAAAGTCATAGGTACTGGCCGTTATCCATAATCGT
This sequence comes from Citrobacter meridianamericanus, assembly GCF_041320245.1. Classification (NCBI taxonomy): domain Bacteria; kingdom Pseudomonadati; phylum Pseudomonadota; class Gammaproteobacteria; order Enterobacterales; family Enterobacteriaceae; genus Citrobacter; species Citrobacter meridianamericanus. The sequence goes on from NZ_CP101036.1 coordinate 3,530,741, forward strand.
TTCTGGCTTTCCTCACTGATTTCCACTGTTCCCGGAATAATCCGTTCATCATCTTCAATCAGTAATTCCATACGGGTAAAAATATCCGCCCGCATTGTTGGGCTGCGTTCGGCAATCAGTTCCGTTGCCAGCCCACTTTCAATAATGGAATGAATAATGTCCTGCCCGATACTTTTACGGTTATTACACAGTTCAGGTTCATATCCGGTATTCAGAACAAAATCACCGCCCTGAATAAGCAAATCTATATAAAGGCTCTCACTCATGCGCCCAGCTCCTGAAATTCCATTAACTGACCGGGTGTAATCATTTCTTTCGGATAAATGTTTACCGTGTCAATTTTCCGGCTATTGTCGGTCACGGACTTAGCATTACTGTTAATCGTTTTGGTAATTCCGCCCTTCTCAATTCCTTTTAATTCACCTCCGGTTAAAAGCCTGTCTGGGGTGAAACTATTTTGCGTCACCGCAGGAAGTGCGCCTTCAGCTTTTGCGGATTGTTTTAACTCTGGTACCGGATACACCGCTGTTTCATTTTTAGCGATACCTGCTGAAGCAGCGCCCGCCAGTTCAATATCAACACCCGGAATATTATTTAATTTACTTACAATCCAGTTCCATGATTTCAGAAAGCCGTTTTTAACGGACAGCCAGACATTATCAAACAATGACACAATGCCCGTGGCCAGTCCGCTTAATGCCTGGGAAGGAGAAAACCCGGTCAGCATGGAAATAAAACTGTTCCAGCCTTCGCTGATAAACTGCCAGGCTGAAGCAAACACCCCGGCAAGCCATGCCACTACCCTGGCGCATGCCTGAAATGCAGCGGTATCCATGACCGCGTTCTTTACCGTGTCCCAGTGTTTAATCAACAGCCAGCAACCGGCAGCAAGCAAAGCAACGGCACCAATCACCAGCAGGATCGGCCAGCTCATCAGATTGATACCTATCCCAGCCATCATTGCCGCCATACGAACCGCCAGCAACGTACCGCGCAGAAATTTCAGCGTGGCGTTCCAGGCGACCACAGCAATGTTCCCCAGCCAGACAGCCGCGGTGTAGATTTTCGTGACGGCTGTCAGCGCCACCCAGATCCCGCGCAACCCCATCATGATGAATCTGGAGACACCCATCACGATGTTGGCGACTGCGCCCACAGCCGCAAAGCTGAGCAAGGCCATTGCCGCATAACCGACAACACGCGCAATGTTGGGAAACAGCTGCATCCAGCGGGCAAAGGTCTGCCCCATATCGGCCAGACGATTCAGTACCGGATATAACACCGGGATCAACGTCAGGCCGATTACGGTCTGGATAGCCTTCAGGATTGCGACAAACCGATCCCACGGCTTCACCATTTTCTGCGCCATTTCCTGGGTACGCTTCAGACCATCAGCACCGCCCAGTTCTGTGATATTGCGCTGAAGCAGCGCCACATTACCGTACAGGTGTTTTACCACTGCCGAACTGTCACCAAATGCCGCATCCAGTTCAGCCTGGGCTTTCAGGTTCCCTTCCAGGCTTTTGCCATACTTGCCCTGTAACTTGATCAGCATTTCAGGCATGGACAGCATTTTGCCGGTGGAATCCGTGAAGGACATCCCCAGCTTTTTACCGCCCTCAATGGCTCCGGTCATAAAGCCTTCATAAGCGCTGCTGGCTTCCGTGCCCAGTGTCCGCTGAAGCTGTCCCAGCACGGCCAGCTGTTCATCCAGCCCCACGCCGTAGTTAGTACCCACGCCGCGCGCCCCTTCCATCAAATCCTTGATAGCGGCCATTTCCGTGCCAAAGGTTTTGCGCATATACACCATTTTTCCGGCCAACTGTTCAGCAAACTCAACTTTGCCCAGCCGGTTGGCATCGGCGGAAAAGTTACCGAACATCTGCCCCATAAACTCAGCGGTTTCCGCAGCGGTGGATTTAAGCGCAAACGCCAGAGTATTAGCGACTTTCGTCACTTTCGGCAGCTCATTCCCGGTCAGCCCGGCAATAGAGGCGTTTATACTTTCCGTGGACTGTACAAACTCCACTGCGCTGGCGCCGTAGGTCGTACTGAAGCGCAGCGCATCACGCTGAACGGCCTTAAGCGCAGAATCATCGATCCCTTTTGCGGCCGCATCATTCAGCGCATCATACATTTCAATGGCGGGCATCAGTGCACCTTTAATGGCCATCCCTGTACCCGCCAGCGCCAGAACACCGCCGCCAATCTGCATAAAGGCTTCTTTTGATTTTTCAGCAAAGCCCGTTACGTTGCCCTGCGCCTGTTTTAACGGGCGGGACAATTTATCAATCAGGCTTAATGTAAAATCTAACTGTTTCATTCAGTGCCTTTAAATGCTTTAGCCACGCCATTAGCCACGGCTATTCCCGTATATTCCCAGTGACGGTTATCCAGCCATATAGCGGCGGCAATATCGTCAACGGAATCCTGACCATGTGGTAAATAATGACGGCGAAGAATTAAATACTGTTCGAGTCCATTTCGTTCAATATCATGGACTCGCTTTGTCAGTTTTTTACTTCAATCTCCAGTTCCGGCGCGTAAATATCATTAACCTTACTGACCAGTTGCAACGCTGCACCCGGACGTTTTAATACGTCAATCAGTGCTTCTTTTGTTTCCGGGGTAACAATACGCATCAGATAATTATTTGCAGGTGCAACTTTATTATCCATTGCCATTTCGTTAATCAGTTTATTGTAAGCAGTCTGATTAGGTTCAAAAACAATATCTGCACCACAAACACTCAGTTTAATTTGTTCCATAAATAACACGCTCTCTTAAATTAATTTCATCGACTAACTGATTATGACGCGCCGCACACTGGCCATATATTTCAAGGTAAGCAGTCAACAGTTCCGCTGCGTCTTTACCTGTTGCCCCGTTCAGGCGCGGCAGCTGCGTGGCGCATCGTGTTTTCAGGTTTTCCTGATAACGCACGTTCGGTACCAGCGACGGCGCTGTTGTACATGCTGACAAACTCATCAGACAGGCACCTGTTAGTAAAAACCGGCTTAAGCACTTCCGTGCGGATCTCTCGCGGTTGCGCATTTCTTAGCGCCTCCAGTTTATCTTCCAGCGCCCTGGCGGAATCACTGGCAATGCCCTGCATCACCTTTCGCGATTCATTACCCGCCACCTGCGCCGCCGTGTTGATTGCCAGCTCCAGGCTGTCTCGCCGCCAGTCAGCGGTCAGCCAGCCCCAGACAAACGCCAGCGCCACCACAACCAGCCACTGCGCGTGACTCATCAGCGCACCCCGTTATGTTCCAGGCTGAAATGATTACCATCCGGTCTGGATTTGAAGCGCCCGCCCCAGCTTCCGCCCAGTGATTCCCAGTATTCACCCAGTGGCAGATAGTCCTCTGTACGGGTCTGGTACTGGCCATTCACAAACAGATTAAAATCCACGGCCAGACGCTGGGTGTGCAGACTGTTCGAAATACCGCTGCCCTTCTTCGCGTTCAGCACCGCCTGTTCCGGGGTGCGGTACGCTTCACCAAACGTCAGCCGGTAGCCGCGTTCTTCCGCCCAGTGGATTAGATTGGCCACCATGACAGTAAACAGTTGCTGCTTTTCACTTAACGTCACTTGCTACCCCCTTTACCTAAAAAATCGATCCCCTTTCGGCGCAGCCAGGCTTCAACGCCATTCAGACCGAGAATACCCAGCGCGGAACCAATCCCGGCCAGCGCCAGTGGATGAATATCCGGGACAAAGTACAGTGCCACTCCAGCCGCAACCGACAGAGCGCTACCGACAATGACGCGCCCCGCAACCAGCCGCAGAGTTATCGGCTCCCCACTGCTCAACATTTTGCCCAGCGCAATCAGCGCCCCCATCACCGCCAGGGCAATAAACCCTTTCTCATAGTCCTGCATCCCTGCCCCCTATCCGATCAGGTTTTCCGTGGCTTCCGCTTCCAGATACGGCACACCGTTGATATTCACGAACTTGGGACTGGTCACAAAATATTTGATTTTGTGAGTCGCCACACCGCCGCCCTTTGGATCGATATCCAGCAGATTACTCAGTTGGAGTTTGTTGCCGAACGATTCCACTTTCATTTCTTCGCTGCCCGCTTTGGCATAGAAAAGAAAATCCAGCGGCGGAATACCACGCCACGAACCTGCTGCGCGGGCTTTGGCCGTCAGCACACCCAGCACTTTGGAACTGACTTCAATTTCGCCCTCTGCGGCCACATCACCATCAACATGGCCATCCGGCACACCACGGGTCTGGGCGGCGGCGCTGTTATCCGTGATATCGAGTGTGATTTTCTCGATATGGATCAGATCGCCATCAAGATAGGTATCAAACGACATACCCGAAATACGTTTACTCATGCAGCGCCCTCCAGACTGGCATCCAGTAACAGACTGATGGTGATTTGCAGCGGAACTTCCCAGGTGCGTACCACCAGATAAATATCCACCGTCTTTTTGTTCTTCCAGACAATGGTCACATCACCCTCCTGCGGCGGCTTCACTTCCCCCGGAAATGACACGCCATTGATACTGGCTGCCGTAGACATTTCACGCAGTGGACGTGCAAACAGCGTCTGGTGTGCAGCAATGCTGCCCGGTGTGCTGTTCAGTGAGCGATCCGCAATTTTGCTGATAGCCAGCAGACGTACACGACGCGCCGCTTTATCGGCAACACGCAGGGTTTCAATCGACTGGTAATCGCCGCCTTCCACATCCAGCGTTCGCCCGTCTGCCCAGTAAAAACCGTCATAATCCGGGTACCACATCGGTACACTAAAGCGCTGCGCTTCCAGTGCCCGAAGCGTGGCCAGCTCCAGTACCGCCCCGGTACCATCAACCGGCATTTCATCACTGCCCAGATTCAGCAGCGCCCCGGTTTTCACACGGGCGGGACTGTCTGCGATAGTCACGGCACGGCTGCACAGACGCCCAGCCAGCACACCCGGCTCATTTCCCCACAAACGCGGGATCAGCTGCACCGCCTTCTCTGCAATACCGTCCTGGATTGCAGACACACGGGTCAGGTAATCCGCCTGGGCTTCTTCTTCCTGCATTCCCTGCACGGCCAGAATGAACCACACCCAGCGCCCATATTTGGAAATCAGCGTGGATCGTAACGTCACCGCCTGATTCACCTGGGCTTTTGCCGTCACATCACTGGACAGCACCACCCCTTCCACCGAACACACCACCTGTGCAGCCAGAACCGCTTTCACCCAGGCATCGTCCTCAGCATCTGCGGGCAGCACATGAATAAATCCCCACCAGTTCTGACCGGCGTTTGCCAGTGCCGCCAGAACATCGTTTTTCAGCGGGCTTTCCCCCTCTCCCAGCAGTGCATCAAAGTCACTCTGGGCATTCACCGCCAGCGTTTTCCCCACATTTTTGGTACCCGTACCGATAAACAGCAGCGTGCGCTCCACTTCATTGGTTTCACCCAGCAGCTGGTTTACCTGGTTCACGGTCACGTTTGGCCAGGTCATGCTTTCCCCTTAATATCCTGCGCCTTAACATCCCAGCCAAAGCCAATGGCCTGAAGCTGACGCGCCAGCGCGTTATCAAATTCATCGTCACTCATGCCCAGAAAGACACGGGCAGGAAGATCCACTGTCCAGCTGGTTTTCACCGCCTTACCGCTGAGTTTTCGGATCAGTAACCCCGCCCGGCTGTATGGCATCGTTTGGGTTAACTCGCCCAGCGTGGGCTTTTTCCAGCGTTTACCGGTGCGTACCCGGTACCCCAGCGCCCGCAGTTTTTTGGCCTGGGCTGGCGTGGCCATTTTTCCGGTCTCCGCCTTCCGTGGCTGGCTGCGACGGCTGACACTGACACGCATCCCGTTTTGTTGCGCATATCCGACTGTCCCGGCCGGTACCGGCGTTTCCCCGTTCCGGTAGCCACCGCCCTGCAAATAAATCCGCACCGCCTGAATCTCTGGCATTTCACGGATATGCAGCAGTTTTGGCAGGTTCCGCAGCATCTTTCCTTTGCGCTTCGTTTTACGCCCCAGCCATTTCTGGCCATCCGGTGCTTCCTGATTACGGACATGCCGTTTTGCGGCGGCAATCACGCCGTATTTGGCCAGCCTCCAGATAAGACGCTGGCGCTTTTTGGGCGGCAGCTCCATGCTGGCCAGTGATTTACGCAACTCTGCCAGCTGTTTTTTATTCAGCTCGCCACCGGCAATCATTCGTTACCGCCTACCGGCGCACCGGTTTCATCCACGCCATAAATATTGGCGGTGATCGCTATCCAGACTTCAGGGTTAACCAGCGACCAGCGTTTCCCCTGCCACGGGATCACCCCGTTTTCGTCCTCCCTGATCACCAGTTCTTCCGCCATTGGTACCGTCAGCACAATGGTGGCGGTTTCCTCATCCTCCACTGACACATCCCAGTCCGGTTCAGCTTCAGTCAGGCCGACTTCATCCAGTAATTCCCTGTCAGCCTCATCCAGCCACGCGGCCAGCAGCGACATAAGCAACTGCGGCGGACACAGGCGGTACGGGAAACGCTGCCAGCTGATTACCGCGTCATAGCGAATCACCGCCTGGCGGTACTGTCCCAGCCCGTAATCCTTCGCGGCGGGGATGAACTTCATTTCATCCAGCACACTGTCAAATGACTGCATGGCGCGCGGCGGCACGTTTTGCTGAAAAAATGCGGTCAGGCTCTCAAGCTGTGTCTGGCTCATACTTTTTTCACCGTTGCCCGTTTAAGCCCCTTCATGCGACGGATAACCACTGAAGCCTCAGCCAGTAACCCGGCGCGGGTCTCCATACTCTCCTGTCCCGGATGGGTTTCACGTCGCCCGACAGTGGCGAACTCCCCCAGCAGATCCGCTTTTGCCCTGGCAAATACCGCTTTCATGTACTGGGCACACAGGCTGTTAAGCCCGCTCATTTTTACGCCCGGAACATCTGCCGCCAGCGTGTGGCCTTTTGCTTTCCAGCTGGCCTCCACGCTTTCCAGCTCGGCATTCACCTCCGCAACTGCGGCCAGCAGTGCCTGACTGATGGTGTCCGCGTCGATATCGGCTGGCAGTGACCGCTGCGCCTGAAAGTCCTTCAGATTCAGATCCGGCCAGAACCCGTTATTCGTCAGCGGCTCATCCTGATAATCCAGCGGTTTTCCGCTAAACATAATTCCCCCGAAAAAGGCGGACTGACCGGTTTCCACGGCACAGTGACACACGGAGTGTTCTGCCCTCCACCGCGTCCGCCTGGCTTGCGGTAGTCTTTACCCCTGCGTCAGTTTTCGGATACGGGCGGCAATCGTCTGCCGTGCCGTTCTGACGCCGATTTTTAAATAGTACTTTTCTGCGGTGGCCAGCAGTTGATCGGCTTTCTCCAGCGTTTCAATGTCGTCCACACTCGCGGCCGTTGTCTGGCCATCTTCGCCGCGCAGCAGCTCCAGCCCGGCAAACTTGAACCACTTGGCCGTAACCTGTTCATGCAGCCGCCAGGTACTGGCAACGCGCTCAAATGTGCGGGAAAAATACGGTTCAACACTTTCCCCGCGCCCGGATGTTTCCTGCGCCCAGGCCAGCATCGTATCGGCCACAAACGTGGGAAAATTGCTGCGCAACCGATCCGGGGTTGCCTGCTGCTGGCTGATTGCAATGTCAGCCCAGTCCAGCGCCTTATCCAGATCGCCCACGTCAAACAGCCAGATAACACACCAGGCAAATACCGGGTTGGCATACACCTGCCCGCTTTCCAGATACGCTTCCACAGTCGGTGTCCAGCGCGGCAGCAACACATCCCGCTTAAACTCAACGCGATCCGCGATTGTCGGCAGGTTACGGGCATGTTCCACATCCGCTTCCAGCGCCTTAATCAGCAGGTGCATGCTTTCCGTGGTTTCCAGTGCCTGACTGCGTTTCAGCTTTTGTTCCATCGCAATGCGCTGGCTGTGACGCTGCGCAGGAGAAAGTGCCATTTATCAGCCCTCTGCTGGTTCGGAAACCTTGCCGATGGTCACGGCGGATTCATCAATGGCCGCATACAACTCCGGCACTTCAACCGCATAGCCTTCATTACGCAGGTATTTGTTTTCGAACTGCTTACGGTCTTCAACAAATTCCGCCTTACGCATGCGGGTGTTGCGCTGGGTGTAGATATGCAAATTAGAAAGCGGCGTGACGACCATACGTTTACCCGGCATAAACGGCGGGATAACAGCAGGACGGCCAGCAATGGTGCTGCCCAGCATCTGCGCCGCGATTTTCTCAGTCGGGCGGTCTGCGGCCTGATACAGTCGGTATTGTTCAGCAGCGACCAGATCGGCTCCGACCAGAACCACCAGACGCGGGTCATTGCGGAACTGTGCCGGAATCTTGGCGTTAATCAGGTCTGAAGCCATTGCATCCAGTGATTTGTAATCCCCGGCTTCATCCAGCACGACCGGATCGGTCATAATCTGATTACCACCCAGCAGCGTTTTCATACGCTCATGCCAGCCGATGTTGACATCTTCGCCGTTCGGGTTATCCGTTGGATTCGTCGTTTTGGCACGGCTCTTACCGTTAAAACCAATACGCAGCATATCCAGCGCAAACGCCTGTGTGGTAAACGCCTGGACCAGGTTGTAAAACTCGTTTTCGTCCTTACCGGCATTGGCCCAGACCGAAAGCAGATCCCAGCGCAGTGCGGCGCAGCTGTCCGTTTCAACCAGTGAATAGTCATTGCCGTCCACGCCAACCTGACGAACAAAGCGGCCATTTTCACTGCGGCCGGTATGCAGCACGGAGGAACCGACAGAAATCACCTGGCCACTCAGCTGGTCAACATCCAGACAGGTGATCATGTTCAGGAACTCCACGGACTCCAGCAGCGCCAGACGCAGCGCGTTTTCCTGCGGGTCATTCAGGGAGAAATAACGACTGGTATCACGTGCGCCAAACTGCTGCGCCATACCACTCGAATATTTATCCAGTAAATCCCGTGCACGATTATTAAGGTGCATAAAACTCCCTCGCGATTAAGCGATAATAAAAATGTTTTGTACTAATTAACGTCAGAACGTATTACAGGAAATTAAACTTACCCGCTTTTTCTGAAATCTTACGCCCTGGTGTACGGGTGGATTTATTACCCAGATCGTTAAAACGTTTAACGATATCTTTTGCATTATCACGAATAGCCGCAAATTCTTCGGTATCGACCACTTCCGCAATGGTATCCACATCACCCTGAACATCATTGAGCTGATTTTCAATTTTGGCCACACGGCCTTCCAGTTCGTTTACCGCGTTGGCCAGCGCCTGTAACTTATCATCACCCTGCGCGGTATCATCAGGCGGCGTTTCATCTTCAAACTTCGGTTTAATACCAAACAATTTTTGCCAGTTCTTCATTCGTATTTCCTGTTTAATTTTTCCATCACGGGAAATCACACAACTGTAATATCCCTGCTTAGATAATTTTTTGCGCCGACTACTAAAGCGCAGCCGTGTGGTGCCAACACTGGCGGGAGTATCTGTAACCGCCAGCCCCTTGAGGTATGTACGCCCACTACCGCGCCAGTTTTCTTCCGGTTCAATCGAGAAGAACAGGAGCTGATCTTCATGGTTGGCGAATATTAATCGCATATTCGGGCAAAGGCTGACGTAAAGCCTCGCCAGTCCGTCCTCACCATCATGCCAGGTGGCTTCCAGTACCTCCCCAAAATTACCGCAATCATCCTCGTGTTCTGGCCAGATTAGAGCGACATAGTGGTTATAGTCATAGGTTTCCCCCATATCGATAATCCACTGGCGTTTAATATCCCTGCCGTCAACGGTATCCCCTTCGGTAGCAACACACAGCCAGTCAGTTTTTAAATGCGACATATCCCCCCTGATTTATTCACCGACGCTGCAAATCAATTATTGCCAAATAAAACCACCACCGCATCACGCTTTATTCTGAACAGTTCGGTTATCACGTATTACCGAACAGACGCGAATTAACACCGCCGTTTTTTCATAACAGCCACGGCATAATTATCCGCATGGCTAAATACTCAGAAGAACTAAAAGGCGTTGTCCGCGCACTTTATTTGCGCCGCTATACGCCCAAAGAAATTGCATCAGAATTAAATCTGCCGAATGCGCGGATCGTTTACTACTGGGCTGAGAAATACAGCTGGGCTGATTTACTCAGCTTTGAAAGCACAGAGGAGGCAATCGAACGCCGCTACCAGCTGCTGGCCAGCCGCGATAATAAAACCGATCTCGACCTGAAAGAAATGGACATGCTGATTGCCCACGCCACAAAGCTGCGTGCTCAAAGCAATAAGCATAAAGAAAAGATGGCCAGCGGCCAGAGTAACGGGCAGGCTGCTGCGCGGGACAGCAACAACGATGAGCCCCGCCCCAAACGCAAAAACAGGAAAAACGATATTTCCTCTCTGACCCAGGCGGATTTTGACACCTGGGCGGAAGAACATCTTTTTGAATACCAGAAACACCTGCGCCGGAATATTGGCCAGCAGGTCAGGAACATCCTTAAAAGCCGCCAGATCGGTGCCACCTGGTACTTTGCATTTGAAGCCTTTGAAAACGCGGTCATGACAGGCGATCCGCAAATCTTCCTGTCTGCCTCCAAAGTCCAGGCGGAATACTTCCGGTCTTACATCGTCAACATTGCAGAACAGTATTTTGGCATCACGCTGACCGGCAACCCGATCCGCCTCAGCAACGGCGCTGAACTGCGTTTTCTCTCAACCAACAAAAACACGGCACAGTCCTACAGTGGCCACCTGTACTGTGACGAATATTTCTGGGTGCCTAACTTCGCCAGGCTTAACGAAGTGGCCAGCGCAATGGCCACCCATGACAAATGGCGTACCACCTACTTTTCAACGCCCTCAGCCAAAACGCACCAGGCTTACCCGTTCTGGACGGGTGAGGAATGGAAACAGGGCAGCAAAAAACGCGCGGCCGCTCAGTTCCCGTCCTTTGATGAAATGCGCAACGGCGGACGGCTTTGCCCGGATGGTCAGTGGCGCTATGTCATCACGATGGAGGATGCCATTGCGGGCGGCTTCAACCTGGCCAACATCGAGAAGCTGCGCAACCGCTACAACACCGCCACCTTCAACATGCTCTATATGTGCGTGTTCGTGGACAGCAAGGATTCCGTATTCAGCTTTTCTGACCTGGAAGCCTGCGGTGTGGAGGTGGACACCTGGCAGGATCACAACCCGGATGCGGCGCGGCCATTTGGTGACAGGCCAGTATGGGGAGGCTTTGACCCGGCACGCAGCGGCGATTTATCGTGTTTTGTGATTATTGCCCCGCCGATGTACGCCGCAGAGAAATTCCGCGTTCTGAAGGTCATTAACTGGAAGGGCATGAACTTCCGCTATCAGGCCAGGCAGATCGAACTCCTGTTTAAAAAATATAACTTCACCTATCTGGGAGTGGACGTTACCGGCATTGGCCAGGGTGTTTTTGACAACATCCAGCATTTTGCCATGCGCGTGGCCGTCGCCATTCGTTACGACATGAACACGAAAAATCAGCTGGTTCTGAAAGCGGCGGACGTGGTGGAAAGCCAGCGTATTGAATGGGACAAAAACCTGAAAGAGATCCCGGCCAGCTTTATGGCTGTACGCCGCACCACCACGCAAAGCGGTAACGCCATGACATTTGTCGCTGACCGCAGCCAGGACACTGGCCACGCAGAGGCGTTCTGGGCCATTACCCACGCACTGCATAACGAACCACTCAACTACGAAAACAAACCGAAATCCCGCTGGGGTGTAAGGAAAGAGGCTGCATGAGTAAAAAAAACCGCTTCGTTAAGCGCAACCCGCGCGGCGATAAGTCCAAAAAAATGAGCATCATCACGTTCGGCAAACCGGAACCTGTCCTGACCACCGGCACGGATTACCGCGACATCTGGTACGACAATGCCGCCGATCACTTTACCCAGCCGATTGACCGGCTGGCACTGGCACAGCTTATCAATCTGAATGGTCAGCATGGCGGCATCATCCATGCCCGGAAAAATATGATTGTGTCTGATTATCTGGGCGGTGGCCTGACTTACGACCAGCTGGAAGCCGCAGCGTTTGACTATACAACCTTCGGGGATATTGCGATTGGTAAAATCCGCAACGGATGGGGGGATGTAATTGCCCTGGAACCTTTACCCGGCCTGTATATTCGCCGCCGTAAAGTCAGGGACAACGCCACAGACCAGCCCGGCGATTATGTGGTGTTACAGGACGGTGAACCGCAGGTATGGCCGCAGGAAGATATCATTTTTATCAAGATGTACGACCCGCAGCAGCATATCTACGGGCTGCCAGACTATATCGGTGGCGTACACTCGGCATTGCTTAACAGTGAAGCCGTGATTTTCCGCCGCCGCTACTACCACAACGGCGCTCATACTGGCGGCATTCTCTATACACGTGATCCCAGCATGACGGATGAAATGGAAGAAGAAATTGAACAGCAGCTGCGTGACAGCAAAGGTATCGGCAACTTCTCCACCATTCTGGTGAACATTCCTGGCGGGGATGGGGATGCGATCAAGTTCATTGAAATGGGGGATATCTCCGCAAAAGATGAATTTGCCAACATCAAAAACATCAGTGCGCAGGACATTCTCAACGCGCACCGCTTTCCTGCTGGCCTGGCCGGAATTGTCCCGCAGAACACTGCCGGCCTGGGGGATGTTGAAAAGGCGGAAAGGATTTACAAGAAAAGCGAGATAGCGCCCATTCAGCGCCGGTTTATGACTGCCGTGAACAACGATCCCGAAATACCGGAAAGGCTGCATCTTAACTTTGATTTAAGTTACACAGAATCAACGGATAAGGATGCGGCATGAGGCGAAAAAGGCTAAAATCCAGGCATCATTTAACAGCTGGAGCATGGAATATGCGAGTTCTGAAAATCGAATGCCCGGAATGCGGCTCAAAGGCTGTTATTCGTAAAACAAACCGGAAGCACCGGCAGATTGCGGATATTTACTGCGCCTGTTCAGATGTGGAGTGTGGCCATACGTTTGTGATGAATCTGACGTTCTCCCACACTCTCAGCCCCAGCGCGAAAACGGGTGATGCAATGGTGCAGAAAATATTGAATGCACTGTCACCCGATCAGCGTCAAATGGCATTAGACCTACTGAAAGCGACTCCCGCCGCCTGATAAGCCCCCTTCCCGGGGGTTTTTACTTTCATATTCATCAAGTTTACTTTCCAGATCTGAAGTCAGCTCGCTTAGCCAGGCAAGTGCAATGTCCTTTTCACAGCCAGTGCAATTACTTTTGGCGATCAACCTGGTAAACAACGCAATCCGCTGCAATGCGATAGTTTCCATAAACAAATCCTGCACAAGCATCCTCCTAAAAACAGAATAACTGTATATTCATACAGTATACATTTAAGCACAAAATGTGAAAGTGATTTTTGCTGCTATTCGTTGACAAACAGTGATGTATCACAGACTTACGAGGCTACAACCACCCCGGCCACAGCTCGTGCATTGGCTCGTTTCGTGTCTCCTGTAACCTGCCATTACGGTAAATCAACGCCGCCTGGCCAAATCTCAAACCACTGCCCCGCATGAGAATGGCTATTTCATCGTCAGAACCTTCAAAACCCCGGCTGCGCAATTCCAGTTTTAACCGTCTGCGGGTTCCACCCTCCGTACAGTTATTGACAGAACTCCAAGGGGCGGCGTTGCCGCCAGAAAAACCCGCCTCCGCTGGCGCTTCGGCCAACTTCGCTACCTTCTGCCACTTCACCAGTCGCGTACATACCGCTGAATCTGGAACCAATGGAGAATAGACACCCTGAACGCGCTGCACGTCCTCTGCGTATTCATTACCCTGCTCAGTGATTTCATAAGCCAGACGAACAACCAGATCGCGGCGGGCAACCAGTGCGCCACCCTGCGCCTGGGTATATGCCGCCCAGTCCCCAACATCCGCAGCAGCCAGAACCGCATCCATTCTGCGGTCAGTCAGTACCTGATCACGCAACCGACGCAGCTCACGCCAGACTGTCACCGGCGCACCACCAATCTGCTGAAACTGGCGAATGCGCCAGCGTGAAGCCCATGCAGAAACGGACTTGGCCATGTCCCGTAGGTTCTCCCCTGTTTCGTCGTCCTGTTCACCATCCAGCGCAAAACCATCAATGTTTTTGGATATGTATTTGGCGATGTAACCCGTAGCCGAACCTTTAGCGGGATCGATGGCTTCAACATGGAAACGTGCCTTTAGCGCGTTTGGCGTTTGCAGTTCTTCGGAATCGGTAATTCTGGCGTGATAGCAAAGAATATCGCGCACGGTATCCACGTCACCAGGACGCATAAAAAGCAGCATATGCCAGTGCGGTGTCCCATCGTGGTGAGGCTCTACCACACGAAAACCAAAAACATGGATACCAGCCCGGGAAATGGCTGCGCGGGCTTTCGCCCATACACCACATAAGTAGCGCTGGGTATCCTGCGGGGTGCAGCCATCCCACTGTGAAACAAAGCCCCCTTTGCTGTGTACCGCATGGAATCGCGATGGCGCGGTGATGGTGTAAAACTCACCGGCCAGCCCTTCTTCATTGGCCATATCTTCAAACCCTCTCATTCTTACCATTAGCTCACAGCGACGGATCGCCGGATTAGCAACGCTGCGATGCACCATGCTGTCCAGTGCAATACGCAGCCCTTCATCATTCAGCAGGTCAAACTTTTTGAAGAACTCAAGGTTCCGCTTTTTCTGGTCTATCCATTCGCCCAGGGTTTTACGGGACACATAAGCGCTGGCCGCTTTCTGTACCTGCCCCACTGCAATGGCCATATGCTCACGCTGCATATCCCGCGCCCGCTTGAGACGCAGATACCACCATTCTGGTGCCATCATGCGGAGGATCCCGGATTCAGCCTTACGCGTTTCCAGTTGCCCGCCATTAGCTTCATGTTCAGCCCAGTACGGCGGTTGATTGTTCAGCATCAGGGAACACGTGCATAAATGGCGGTAAGACTCCAGCGTACGGCGGCGCAGCTCTGCGGCATCGTCAGTGCTGCCTACAAACTGATCGGTAAAGTCATACAGTGACTGGGAGATCCAGCCAGATATCTGGCCAGCCAGTTTTTTGAGTTCCGGGCGGTCAAGTGACGGCAGTCGCTCCAGCGACTTACCGAAAGGAAGATCAAGTGCATCAGCGGCCAGTTTGTAACGTGCAGCCACTTTGCGCAGACGTGGCAATACATTCCCGCCGATAGTTTTGCGCAGGAACGTATTGGCACGGCGACGCCCGTCACGACCAGACAGCAGCTTTTCGTAACGGTTGCCGAAATACCCGGCTAACCAGTCGGGTATCTCATGCAGGTACTGGGAACGCCATTCATAATCCTGTGGGTTAACAGCCCACAGGCGGCGTTCGGTGATCGTCGCATCTGACGGGGTACTAGGCGCAAATGTTTCACGCTGCCAGGCATTGACGGCATGGTGTTGGCCAGGCTCCAGCATATCAGCCACGGTTAACCCACTTCCGCCAGAAATCAATCAGGAAGGCCACAAGTACAGCCGTTACCAGTGGTAGCCAGAAAACCGCACTCAGAGTGATTAGCCCTAAGTCCTCAGCATCGTGATCAAATTCGTCCTGGCATTCGTCCCATAAGAGAAAGGCGAAAGTAATACAGGCAAACAAGGCATAAAAGCCGGTAATAATTTCCGTCATCATGCCACCACCGCCCGAACATCGATCGCAGGGTTAGCAGGTGACTTAAGAATCAGCTCAGCAGCCACTTTCTGGCTTGCCGCTGCTGCACCCACACTACGTGGCGCATTTACCCGAACAGCTTCAAATCCTGCATACAGGTAATGCACCATTTCCAGATCGCTGTTTGACGCGACAACCTTAATCCCACGCTCAGTCAGGCGGCGCAGCCTACGCGCCAGCCGTCCCTGATCCATGTGCGAAAAACCGCGCTCATGGTAAGCGGTGAAATTGTCGGTATCAGTCAGGTAAGGCGGATCACAATAAACAACGTCATGCCCGTCCCTTACCAAATCAAGCGTTTCTGAATAGTTGGCAGTAATGAACGTTGCACGTTTCGCTTTTTCTGCAAAAGCGCGGATTTCATCAGCAGGAAAGTAGGTTTTTTTGTACTTACCAAACGGAACATTGAACTGACCACGGCGATTGTATCGGCACAGGCCATTGAAGCAGTGACGATTCAGATAAAGAAAACGCGCCGCAGCTTCCACAGATTCAGAACCAAAGTATTTGCCGGACTGATTGAAGGCATCACGCACCGCGTAATAGAAAATTGCCCTGTTTTCTTCATCACCTAATGAACCGGCAGAAAATAAAGCCTCCAGCTCAATGAGCAATGCATCAGTGTGATAAGCCATCGTCTTATACAGATTAACAAGGTCAGGATTCACATCAGCTATCAGATACTCGTCATAATCCGTATTCATCATGACAGCACAGGAACCGGCAAAAGGTTCTATCAGGCGCTTACCCTCCGGCAGATGGGGAAGCAACTGCGGCATAAGGCGGGCTTTGCTGCCCACCCACTTAAGCGGAGTTTTTACTGCCATGCTGCACCGCCTTTACTGCAAATCGCTGCGGCTTCTTCGCGGATTAACTCAATGATTTCCGTTGCGCTTAAACCTTCATTGGCTGCATGGGTGGCCAGCTTATCCAGACGGGTGGAACACAGATCAGCAGCAGCGGCTTTACCTTCCTGCGTGGCTTGGGTGAGCATAGCCAGCAGGTCAGTGCCTGATTTTGTTGCGGGTAAATCCTGACGTGTCATGTGCATTTTGGTTTCCTTAAGGCAAAAGAATCCCCGGCCACCTAAGCTGTGGCCAAAAAAAATCATGTTGTTAATTAGTGAAAAGCGGGTTGTACAGTGACGGCGGAATGGTTCGGTGCAGGAATAAGGTGCAGCTCGTACGTTGTCCGCCACCACTCCTGGATCAGTGCTTTAATTTCGCCAACACCCAACGCACCGGCCGTGTAGAAAATTGCACGGATCCCAGCCAGCGCTTCAATCTGTGCTTCTTTGCTTTCGGCCTCGCGGTACACGCAGCACCAGAAAGCGGCATTGATTGCCAGCCAGTGACGCGGATTAGTCATGTGCTCAGTGTCATTAAAGAAGAACGGATGCAGCGCAATGCGACCGTTTTTGCTGGTGCTTTTCTCTGCAAACGCCACGGCATAATTATGTGGAACGCCCCACACGGCCAGCTCAGCCCCTAACGATTTACCTTCAACGGAAATAATGGCCATCAGAGATTCCCCTGTTGTTGTAACTTATGGACGATATGAGGCGCGATAATCATCTGCGGACCCCGATTGTTATTGATTGGATAAACCCGCTTTATTGGACGGTTCGCGGTACTTTTAGAAAAATCACTGTCACGCAATGACCCGAATCCATTCATCGTCAGACGCGCACGGGAAATGCCGCAGCGCAGCTGAATCATTGCCCGGTAATCCAGACGCTCAAACAGTTCCCGCCAGCAGCATTTGCTTAAGTGAGCTTTGAATACACTCAAGCCAGAATTAACAGCGGCGGCATGGAGAACTACCCCGCGCCATTCCGGTGTTAATTTGTCCCACCAGTCAGCAGCCTCACTGCTGGTATTGAAGTATTTGCGGCGAATCTTTTTAATCTGATCCAGTCCGCGCTGTTGCTGTTCCTGACTAATTGCCATAGCGCCCCCCTATACACCTAACTAGGCGACGGACTTTTGTTGGCAAGAAACGTAAAACCACCCCGCCTTTCATTCGAACAGACTCATGCGCATTGAATTTATACGTGTGGCTAGGATTCCAGCGCTGACCGTTCGGCAGTTCTATCCAGCCCGTTGTACCACTTGGCCGTTGCATGGCTGGTGATTCTTTTTTGAGGTAAGTAACAAACGCTTTCATGGTGCTCCCTCACATCAAGCCGGTGGCGTTAGCCGTCACCAGATCCACCGCTGCGGCCAGAACAGGCGCAGACTGGATACGGCTTTCAACGGTATAAGCCAGCACGGATAAGCTACGGATTGCATCGCGAGCGCGATCCAGAATTTGTGTACGGCGGGCGGCGGTCATATGACCAGTTGATACGGCTTCCCCAGCAATTGCGCCCACACAGGCTGTGGCACTCAGTGCGCACAACTGCATGTTGCCTTCTGTGGCATTGTTCACTGGTACGGATGGAAGGCAGTTAATCTGCCCCAGCATTCCATCCAGTAAACGCGCATCTTCGGTGTAATCCGTAATAGCTAAAAGCTCGTCACAGGTTAAACGGTGTGGCTGTGCTGGATTCAATTTGTTGCGCAGGATCTGCGGCCTCATGCCAACAGCAGCGGCCACATCTTCCAGATTGTGCTCAATCGCAAATGCTCGGCAAGCCGCATCAAAGTGCGCATGTTTGGAGGTTTGATAATCAAACATAGTCATTGCCCTCAGTCGGTCTCAAAATCGAACTAATTGATGGACACGTTGCAATCTGAGAGCGCATCGACAGTCATAGCCGCAATGTTGATCATAACTTTTTCGCGCTTTTTATCTTTGCGTAAGCGGTGCCGTATCAAGCGACCATCCGCTAGCATGTCATTGATTGTGTCAATTGATAGCCCAGTAAGTTCGCTATATTTTTCAATTGATACGGAAGGAACAGTCAACGTGATTGAAATGTGAGGAGTCATGATGCAAGATTCCTTTTTAAGTAAGTAAACCGTGTCTAGCGGTGTTCAATAGTGAAGACTCCAAATGAGCTTCAGCAGCAATATTACGTCTCATTTGGAGTTTGTCAACATGTAAGGTTCCAAAGGAGCATTAATGGATTTTAACAATGGTGGCCGTGAGGCTATTCTTCGTATGCTTGAGGCCTACGGAGTAAGTACTCGTAAGGCTCTTTGTGAGCGGCTTGGGATTTCAACAAGCACGATGAGCACCAGATGGATGAGAGACGTGTTCCCTGCTGACTGGATAATAAAGTGCTCAATTGAGACCGGAGTCCCAGTTGAGTGGCTTTCATTTGGAACTGGGAGTCCTAAGCCACCCCAAAAATCTTTAGGTATCCAATCAGCAAATGAAAATGTTCTTGCTGATTTGTTTTCCGTACCTCGAAAAAAAATCAAAGATGGGAAATTATTAGATTCAAATTTTTACCTACTCGACAAAGCGTTGGTGCCAGATTCTTTGCGAAAACCTATCGTAATCATGGATTCAGATCAGCTCTATTTAGCTGATCAACATTTTCACGAAGTGACCGATGGTAAGTGGGTGGTAGAGATAGAAGGGAAAGTGAGTATTAGAGAACTTACGAGAATACCTGTAGGAAGGGTCAAGGTTGGAGCACCCAATCCATGCCATTCATTTGAGTGCTTTATCAGTGAACTAAACCCAATTGCACGATGCCATTTTTACTTACTGGTCAATTTGAATTAAAACCGTTACTGACAAAGGAAATCGATATGTCACGAAGTTTTGCGGTCTGGGGGTGTAGGGATTATCATAGTAGTTCAGGCTCGACCTACAACTCTGAACATAAGAATTTCATTGAAGAGTTGCATATTAATTTTTGGAACATAAGCGCTCATAAATTTGGCTATTTAGATTTTGGCATCACATTCAAAAAGCCTGAAGATGAAACCATTGCTAAGCATGGGGCAATATGTATATTCCTACCATTCGAAAAAGAAAATAATTTTTTTTCTGATCTTAGTGAAAACCTTGAATCAAGCAGAGATCTCGTAACTGCAGTTTTCAATGAATACCTTATTGACACTAAAACAGTAGATGGTAGACATTTAAAATTAGTGCTCGCCAATAAAGGAGACTTAGTTGTTAATACTAAGTTATCATTTAGCGGCGGCGAGCTTGATCATAGAGTCAAGATAACAAAAATCCACAATGGCACCTTACTAGCCTTTAAACTCAAGGATTGTCTCTCTTCCGAAGATGCTTGCAATCACTATTTAAGATTCCGTGTCCAAATTAATAAAGAAGATATCGGTCTTTTAGTGAAAACATTTTACCCCAAAGATCTCTTCCTTAAGAGTAGTATTGAGCGGTCTGATATCATCGATTTTAGGGTTAATGAGCAAAGAAACCTGCCCTCCGAAATAGCCACAACTCTTGCTAGCGCCGCTTGTACCCCTTTGAAATGCCATATTTTTATAATCCGCGATATGGTTGATGACTGTTCCGCATCCGGTTCAAATTATAAAGGTTCAAGAATTTTAGAGTCTGAGACATGGACAAAATATTTTAGCAAAGGCGTATCTTTCGGGTCTCATGACCCAATGATATATCATTGGAAAATATCAAATGATATAAATTCGAGACTTAATGATTTTTCTGTCGTCGTAAAATTTAAAAACACGAAATCTAAACTAAGCAAAATATTTGCATACATTTTCTACGGCGCAGCAATAACATTTGTTATGAAATTTGTACCAACAGAAAGCTTAGATAAAAACCTATTTATTTACGGTTCACTATCGTTAATAGCATTATATATAATCGCACATTTCATTAAATTTAGAAAATGACTTTTCAATGAGACATGGAGATTAAAATGGAAAATTTAAAGCACATTAGTTTTAATGAAGTAAACTTTGACGATGCTTTTTTTGACTCATTGAAAGCTGACTATAAAGCTGGTTTTGTAGAATGGTTTCACAAAAAAGCAAAAGATCTAAGAGAAAAAGCATACGTGCTCTACAATGAGGATGATTCAATTGATGGATTCATGTATCTAAAAATTGAAGATGGCGAGGTTACTGATGTTAACCCTTCATTGGCTGATTTAAAACATCTCAAAATAGGGACCTTTAAGTTTAATACGAAAGGTACATTGCGAGGTCAACGTTTTTTGAAAAAGATATTTGACCACGCATTAAGTGAAAAAGTGAACGATATATATGTAACAGTTTTTGATAAGCATGATTACCTGATTAAACTTTTTTTAAATTATGGGTTTATAAAATACGGAAAAAAAGAATCTGAAAATGGTATTGAAAATGTTTTAGTAAGAGAAATGAGCACAGATGATCTCACTGGAGACCTTCTTGCCGACTATCCCTTCATCAACAACAGACATAAAGAAAACAAATACTTACTATCTATTTATCCAGATTTTCATACTCGTCTATTCCCAGACTCAAAACTTATAACTGAATCTCCAGATATTATTACTGACGTGTCTCACGCTAACAGTATAAGAAAAATTTACATCTGCGCCATGCAAGATGTAGCAAATATAAAAATGCATGACATTCTCGTAATTTATCGAACTTCAGATAAAAAAGGTCCAGCTCATTATCGTTCTGTTGCTACATCTCTATGTGTCGTAGAAGATGTTAGAGATATTTTTTCATTCCCAACAGAGCAAGATTTTATTAAATATTGTGCTCGGTATAGTGTATTTACCGAAACAGAATTGAGAAGTTTTTATAAAACAAAGAAATACCCCTATATTATAAGTTTTACATATAATCTTGCTTTACCGAAAAGAATCACTCGTGCTAAACTAATAGAAGACGTTGGTTTAAATCCACAAGCATATTGGGGTGTATTAAAATTAACCGACAGAGAATTTGACAACATTATTAAACTTGGTGCTGTAGATGAAAGTATTATTGTCAATTAAACCTGAATTTGTTGAAAAGATTCTTGATGGAACAAAAAAATTTGAGTTCAGAAAAGGAATCTTCAAAAATCCAGATGTTAAATCTGTGGTTATTTATTCAACAATGCCTGTAGGGATGATTGTTGCTGAGTTCGATATTGCTGATGTTATTGAAGATAAACCCAGCAATGTCTGGAAAAAAACCAGCCGTTATGCGGGTATCAGTAAACAATTTTTTGATTCTTACTTTCAAAGCAGGGATAAAGCCTTTGCGATTAAGATCGGTGATTTGAAAGTCTATGAACAACCACGTTTGCTAAGTTCATTAGGTGACAACATAACAGCACCGCAGTCATACCGATACCTATGATGTATAAGGTTCTTAACATCATACATTGACACTGTTTATACATACAGTAAAAATGCTCTCCAAAAGGAGGGCATTTTTTATGTCAGTACGAAAACTCACCACCGGAAAATGGATTTGTGAATGCTATCCCGCAGGTCGTAGCGGACGCCGCGTGCGTAGGCAGTTCGCTAGTAAAGGTGAAGCGTTAGCGTTTGAACGGCACATGATGGATGAGACTGAGGCGAAACCCTGGCTGGGCGAATCGGTAGACCGCCGGACGCTAAAAGATATCGTCGAACTCTGGTACAAGCTGCACGGAAAATCTCTGACCGCAGGCGAGCATGTTCACGACAAGCTGATCCTGATGGTCGATGCTCTCGGAAATCCCCTCGCCACTGATTTAACATCCAAAATGTTCGCGCACTATCGCGATAAACGCCTGACGGGTGAAATCTACTTTAGCGAAAAATGGAAGAAAGGAGCCAGCCCGGTAACTATCAATCTTGAGCAAAGCTATATGAGCGGAGTGTTTAGCGAGCTGGCACGACTTGGAGAATGGACTGCGCCAAACCCATTGGAGAACATGCGCAAATTCACCATCGCAGAAAAAGAGATGGCCTGGCTGACACATGAACAAATCACTGAGCTTTTGTGCGACTGCAAACGCCAAAGCCCCCTACTCGCCCTAGTTGTCAAAATCTGTCTGAGTACCGGTGCCCGCTGGCGCGAAGCTGTAAACCTGACTCGTTCTCAGGTTACAAAATACCGGATCACATTTGTCAGGACTAAGGGCAAAAAGAACCGCAGCATTCCAATCAGCAAAGAGTTGTATGAGGAAATCATTGCCTTGGACGGTTTCAAGTTCTTTACTGACTGCTACTTCCAGTTTTTATCTGTGATGGAGAAAACTTCTATCGTGCTGCCGCGCGGTCAGCTTACCCACGTTCTGCGCCATACGTTTGCAGCACACTTTATGATGTCAGGCGGTAACATCCTTGCTCTTCAGAAAATCCTTGGTCACCACGACATAAAAATGACCATGCGCTATGCTCACTTGGCCCCTGATCACCTTGAAACAGCGCTGCGCTTTAACCCATTGGCTACCCTACCAAATGGCGACAAAGTGGCGGCAGCGGTTGGCATTGCCCCGTAATCGCCACTCCTTATCACTAACCTAACTTATTGATTATCTTGTAACTCATTGTTTTCACTAACCCGTTTACATAAATGGGTTTTTTGTTGCCTGAAATTCAAACCCATCTAATGAATGACTGTTACCGTACTGCCTCAGGGGAGTCATAGCCCAATCTGTACGATCAGTTGGTCCATATTTGCTGACATTTGTCGACTTCTCTCTCTGCGAGCGCCACGAGGCAACGATTCCCGCGCAAATTTTGCAGCGCGTATTGCATTGTTTCTTTAGTTGGATGCTTGGGCCTAATTTTAAAGATCTCTACATAGATTCTTTTTAGGTGTTGTGTCCTCTTATGTCGTTGTATAGTCTTTCGTACATAAATATAAAAGTGACTCAGGACAGTTTGATGACTTTCAGTAACGAAACTATTTTGGCTTGCCAGATCACAGCAGCAATTTTTATGGGGTGGGATTACTTCATGCCTAAGTCTCATAGAAAACTTCTAAACAGGAAGTTAAGAGAGTATTTTTCAGGTGTGCAGAGTAATGTTGATAACGATATCGGGAAGACTGTTGAATACATTATCGTTGGTATAAGACCTATCCTGCTATCATTATCAATGGTTGTCATCGGCGTAATCCTAATGCGTATTGGCATCAAAAACCCTATTCTATCCCCTTGGTTTTTCTTACTTTTAAATCTAGGAGCTTTAACAATTTTTTGTATCGGCTTTAATTATCTTTTAGGTGTATTTGTAAAAATCATTACCCCTCTGGGCTTAGGCGGTATATTCAGAATCACCACAACTTTCCTGTTAAATACTGAAAAAGGACCAGTGGCAGGTGTAGGTTTTCTAGCCTTAGTTATCTCATTCATCATGAGATACTTTAATTTAAAATAGTTATATCAGGATTCTGTAGTATAAATTCTAAGTTCAGCTATCTGAGACTAAATTTGCAGCATGCCCGTTATGGCACATACTTAACTCGGTGCTAAATGGTGATGGGGTTGCTATGTTACTCTCAGGCAAAGTCGCAGTGATCTTCGGTGGCAGCGGCGCGATTGGTAATGCGGTTGCGCAGGCGATGACGCGCGAAGGCGCCCATGTGTATCTGGGCGCGCGCCGTCAGGAAAAGCTGGATTGGGCGGCCAGTATTATCCGAACAGCAGGCGGTACCGTCGATACCTTTATCACCGATGTACTCGACGAACACGACGCATCAAAACAAATTACTCAACTTGCGCAGCAAACCGGTGGAATAGATGTGGTGGTTAACGCAACGGGATTTATGCATGAACAGGGCAAGCGCATCGATGCATTATCCCTCTCTGAGTTTATGAGCGGTATCACCCCTTTTCTTGCGGCGCAGTTCAATATCGCAAAAGCCGTAACGCCGCACATGGGCGGCAATCGAGCGGGCGTTATTCTCACCATCGTTGCGCCCGCAGCCCCGATGGCAATGCCCGGGCATCTCGGCCATATCGTCGGCTGTGCAGGAACTGAGGCTTTTATTAAGGCGCTCGCCAGCGAGACAGGACCAATAAACATTCGTGTCGTCGGCGTGCGCTCGCATGCGATTGTGGATGCTGTAGCGGCAGGCTCCTATACCGGAGAAATTTTCACCGCTAAAGCACAGTCAATGGGGTTAACCGTCGATCAATGGTTAGGGGGGGCGGCGCAAAGTACTATGCTCGCGCGCCTGCCTACGCTTGCACAAATCGCTGAGGTTACAACCTTTCTCGCTTCAGACCATGCCAGCGCCATGACCGCCACAGTGGTGAATATTACCGGGGGCGCCACCGTAAGCTAATTTACCCGCTTTTCACGCCATGCGCTGCTATCGATTACTGGCAGCAGCGTGGCTATACGCCCAATATCAGTTTTCGCAGCAACTCTTTTGAAGCAATAAGAAGTCTGGTTGCAAAAGGCAGAGGGATAACCATTTTATCCGACCTGGTGTATCGCCCGTGGTCACTGGATGGTCTGCGCGTCATGCACAGAACGATTGATGATTTTATTACTTATATGGATGTCGGGACGGTAAAAATAGCCGCCCGACCGTTGACGCCAGAGGCGGTAAAAGTCATTGATTTTTTACGTCAGGCCGTTACCCGCCTCGACAAACCATTTTGAGGATTTTATCTTTGCGGCAATTCGGCAATACGCTCCACCATCATCAGAATATCTTCTCGCTGCAGCGGTTTTTTATCCGTGACAAAATGCAGCGTCATTCCTTCAATAAACGCATCCAGCGCCCGCGCCGTAACCGGATCAAACCACTGCTCTAACGTTTGTTGGCTGCGTAGCATCCAGTTCTGCATCACCGTTTTCAACGCTGGATTACGGCTGGCGAAAGCATACAGCTGATACATAAGCTCCATATTATCAGGCGTTGTGACCTGGGAGCCGTAAATCATATCGGTAATCGCATGGCAGGCCGCCTGCGCATCAGCAACGTCGGCAAAAAAATCCTGGTACTGCTGAGACATAGTATGCGTAAAACAGCTGAATGCCTCCAACAGCAGATCATCTATTCCTGCAAAATAATAGGTCATTGAGCCCAGTGGCACCTCGGCAATCATAGCGATTTTACGGTGTGTAACCCCATGAATACCATGGATTACTATCGCCTTAAGGGTGGCCTGAACTATTTTTTCCCGCCGCTGCGGATCGTTTGCACGTCGCACTGCATTTCCTCTTCTTGCATTTGTGTACAAATGTACACAACCTTGCTAATGTTGTCTTCTTTCCTCTTTTCTTTGGCTCGAATTCATGACTGGCATCTCATCACGCAAAGCCTTAAGACGTCGCACCTGGGCGCTGTTCACGTTCTTCTTTTTACCAGGATTATTAATGGCCTCCTGGGCAACGCGTACCCCTGCCATCAGAGATATTCTCTCCATCTCTACCGCCGAAATGGGCGCGGTGCTGTTTGGACTCTCTATTGGTTCGATGAGTGGCATTCTTTGTTCGGCCTGGCTGGTGAAACGATTTGGCACGCGGAAAGTGATCCGCACCACCATGTCGTGTGCAGTTATCGGAATGACTATCCTCAGCGTGGCACTCTGGCTGAATTCGGCATGGCTTTTCGCATTTGGTCTGGCCGTGTTTGGCGCCAGCTTTGGCGCAGCAGAAGTGGCTATCAACGTCGAAGGTGCGGCGGTTGAACGCGAAATGAATAAAACCGTGCTGCCGATGATGCATGGTTTTTACAGCCTCGGAACGCTGGCGGGCGCAGGAGTCGGGATGATGCTTACCGCCTTCAGCGTCCCGGCAACCGCGCATATTCTGCTGGCGGCGCTGGTAGCTATCACTCCTATCTTCATCGCCATCAAAGCGATTCCTGACGGCACGGGTAAAAATGCCGCTGACGGCTCTCACTCCAGCGAAAAAGGGCTGCCTTTTTATCGCGATATCCAGTTATTGCTGATTGGCGTCGTGGTGCTCGCAATGGCATTTGCTGAAGGTTCCGCCAACGACTGGCTTCCACTGCTGATGGTGGACGGACACGGGTTTAGCCCGACATCAGGCTCGCTTATTTATGCCGGATTTACGCTGGGCATGACGGTTGGCCGATTTACCGGCGGCTGGTTCATCGACCGTTACAGCCGCGTCACGGTGGTACGCGCCAGTGCGCTAATGGGCGCACTCGGGATTAGCCTGATTATTTTTGTCGACAGTACATGGGTGGCCGGAGTTTCCGTTATTCTGTGGGGGCTCGGCGCGTCGCTCGGCTTCCCACTGACCATTTCGGCTGCCAGCGACACTGGCCTGATGCGCCAACCCGCGTCAGCGTTGTCGCAACCACCGGCTATCTGGCGTTCCTGGTTGGACCGCCGCTGCTGGGATACCTTGGTGAACACTACGGCCTGCGCAGCGCTATGTTGGTGGTGCTGACGCTGGTACTTGTTGCCGCCATCGTCGCAAAAGCGGTGGCGAAACCCGATATCAAAAATACCACTGTGATGGAGAACAGCTAATGGCTATTAAGTTAATTGCGGTCGACATGGACGGCACATTTTTAAGCGATCAAAAAACCTATAATCGTGAACGGTTTATGGCGCAATACCGCCAGATGAAAGAACAAGGCATCCGCTTTGTGGTCGCCAGCGGCAACCAGTATTACCAGCTCATCTCCTTTTTCCCCGAGCTGGCCAGTGAAATCTCCTTTGTTGCCGAAAACGGCGGTTGGGTGGTCAGTGAAGGGGAAGATGTCTTTAACGGCGAACTGGCAAAAGACGATTTTCAGGCCATCGTGGAACATCTGCTGACACGTACGGACATTGATATTATCGCCTGCGGTAAAAGCAGCGCTTATACGCTGAAGCAGTACAGCGATGAACATAAGGCTGTTTCCGCCATGTACTATCATCGTCTTGAATTTGTCGATAACTTCGACAACATCAACGATGTATTCTTCAAATTTGGCCTGAATATCTCCGACGATCGCATTCCACAGGTGCAGGCAGATCTTCATGAGGCGATTGGCGACATTATGGTTCCGGTACATACCGGCTACGGCAGCATCGATTTAATTATTCCCGGCGTGCATAAAGCAAACGGTCTGCGTCTGCTGCAACAACGCTGGAATATTACCGACGATGAGGTTGTCGTGTTTGGCGATGGCGGAAATGATATCGAGATGCTGCGCCAGGCAGGGTTTAGTTTTGCAATGGCGAACGCCCATGAACCGGTTATCCAGGCGGCGAAATATCGCGCGGGATCGAACAACGAAGAGGGCGTCCTGGATATTATCGACCGCGTGTTAAACAATGAAGCACCATTTACGCATTAACACCTCAGCACAGACGGCAACAAAATGATGGCATGATCATCGAACATCAGATTGACGATCACCACTAAGTTTCTGCCAGGCCCGGACAACCGGGCTTTAGCCTTCCCGGGAATCCCCTACCCATTTATCTTTCAGGAAGATAACCATCAGAATCAGCCATAGCACGCCGCTTGCCAGATTGAACAGGCTGAACAAGCCGTTGCCTCCCAACAGATAAGCGTGTTTACTTAGTTCAATACCGACGGTAAAAATCAGCATCTGCAGCATGCCCATGGCGGCAGAAACTGTTCCTTTACTCATTTCACTGGCAAACAACGTCAGACGGACCAGCCCCGCATTCGCCACGCCAATACCAAACGCATAGATGCTCAAACCCGCCGTCATCCAAAGATATGCATGGGATGACACCACCGTGGCCGCAGCGGCAATAATCAGCCCGACAGCGATTGGCCAGCCACCCATAATAATCAGCGAACGCACCGTTTTTCGCGAGGTCAAACGAGCCAGCACCAGGTTACCGGCAATCAGCGCACCAAAAATCGGCACCTGCAACAGACCATATTCGTAACTGCTGAGGTGTTCACCGCTAATGATAATAATTGGGGATTGCGCAATCCAGGCCAATAACGGCAGACTGACAAAACCCAGTGCCAGCGCACCTGCAACAAAACGTACGTTTCTGAGCACCAGTTTATAATCTTTACCCAGCTCTTTAATGGACAGCTTTTCGCCCATCCGGGTTGCTGTTTCCGGCATCGCACGTTGCAAACCAAAAAAGGAGATGGCCGCAAGAGCTGCAAACAAGATAAACATGCCTTCCCACGGCAGAACATGCACCCAGGCTGCGCCAACTAATGGTCCCAGCAGCGGTGCAATTAGCGCCACGTTTGCCATCAGCGCGGTAATTTTTATGCAGACCGCTTCTTCAAACGACTCCTGTATGGCGGCGTAGCCCACTGCGCCAATGAAGCACAGGCTTATCCCTTGTAAAAAACGCAGGAAAGTAAACTGTTCAATATTCTGCGCAAGCAGGGTCGCAAGGCAGGTCACAATGAACCAGAGCACGCCGGTTAGCATCACCGGACGACGCCCAACACGATCCGATAGCGGTCCTAACAGCCACTGTAAAAACATGCCGCCAGCCAGATAGGCGGTCATGGATGTGGGTACCCAATCTAATCCTGCATTGTATTGCTCCACCACCGCCAACATTCCAGGCTGGATCATATCGTTGCCGATATAAGTAGAGAATTCGTAAAGCACCAGACAGAGAGGGAAAAGTAATGCCTGACGCCCCAAACGGGCGCCTGAAGATAAACGGTTCTGCATGCAGTCTCTTAGCTATAGAAAAATCGCGCAAAGTGTAATAAATGCGCCGTACTGGTGATAGTGAATTATGTGATTTGAAAGCAAAAAGCGCACATTTTTACATTCATTTGCTCAAGAAGATTTTGCTTTAAGGTTAATTTAAGTTGTGGTCGCTATCATGCTCAATAAGTCTCATTAATTGTCTCAAAAATAGTCATTTAGCAGACAAATAAGACAAGACCGCTTTTTATCCCGTGAAAGCAATTTTATGCTCTCGCTCCCATGGGTCTTTTTAACCATTACGCTGAGTCTGGACGTTATGCTGGAAAATCTGAACAACTCACTTTTTTATCTCATCAATGCCACGCCGGACTCTGCGCAATGGATGATATCGCTTGCCATTTTCATTGCCAAAGATCTGATTAACATCGTACCGCTGTTAGCCGTTGTGCTCTGGCTTTGGGGGCCTCGCGCCCAGGTTACCCTCCAGCGCCAGTTGGTCATAAAAATGGCGATTGCGCTGGCGGTCGGCCTGACTATTTCCTGGCTGATGGGACATCTGTTCCCTCACGATCGCCCGTTTGTAAACCACATCGGTTACAACTTCCTGCATCATGCGGCAGATGACTCTTTCCCGAGCGATCATGGTACGGTTATCTTTACTTTTGCACTGGCTTTCCTGTTCTGGCATCGCCTGTGGACGGGCGCTCTGCTGATGGTCGTTGCCGTGGCGATTGCCTGGTCGCGAGTTTACCTTGGCGTACACTGGCCGCTGGATATGCTGGGAGGCTTACTTGCCGGACTGATCGGTTGCCTGAGCGCCCAGATGATCTGGCAACGGTTTGGCGAAACCCTGTACCTCGGTTTGCAGAATTGCTATCGCATCTGTTTCGCGTTACCTATCCGTAAAGGCTGGGTGCGTGACTAACCCACGGTAAAAAGAGTAGTATTAAGCGCGGCACTGAGCACTTATTCTACTCTCCAGGGGAACTATGGAAACTCGACGCGACGAGCGTATTGGTCAATTACTGCAGGCGCTGAAACGCAGCGATAAACTACATCTAAAAGAAGCCGCGACGCTGCTGGGCGTATCTGAGATGACCATTCGTCGCGATCTGAATAATAACGACGCTCCCGTCGTACTACTCGGGGGCTATATTGTTCTGGAACCCCGCAGCGCAAATCACTATTTAATCAGCGATCAAAAATCCCGGCTGGTTGATGAAAAACGCCGCGCCGCTCAGTTGGCCGCAAGCCTCGTGCAGGCGCACCAGACCCTCTTTTTCGACTGTGGTACCACCACGCCGTGGATCATTGAAGCTATCGACAATGAATTGCCTTTTACCGCAATCTGCTACTCGCTAAATACATTTCTGGTGCTGCAGGAAAAGCCGCAGTGCCGCGTCATTCTGTGTGGTGGCGAATTCCATGCCAGCAACGCCATTTTTAAACCGCTTGATTTCCAGGAAACGCTAAATAACCTGTGTCCGGATATCGCTTTTTATTCCGCTGCGGGCGTTCACATTGAGAAAGGCGCGACCTGTTTTAACCTGGAAGAGCTGCCGGTGAAACATTGGGCGATGTCGATGGCGCAGCATCACGTTCTGGTGATCGATCACAGTAAGTTTGGTAAGGTGCGTCCGGCGAGGATGGGTGAGGTAAAACGTTTCGATACCATCATCAGCGACAGCCGCCCTGATGATGACTTTGTTGAGTACGCTAAAGCGCAACGTATAAAGCTAATGTATTAAAAGATAATGCCGGATGGCGATAGCGTCATCCGGCAATCGGTGTGATTAAGAGAACCAGCCGCCAAACCACTGGTGGAATTTCATCATCACAAAATCCCACATACGGCTAAAGAAACCGCCCTCTTGCACATCTTCCATTACCATCAACGGGCGCTGCTCGATGGATTTCCCGTTCAACTGGAAGTCGATAGTCCCCACAACCTGGCCTTTCTTCAGAGGCGCAGTTAACTGGGGTTCGGTCAGGGTAAAGCTGGCCTTCAGGTTTTTGAGCTGACCACGCGGGATGGTCACTGAACCACCTTCCCCTGCGCCCAAATTCACTTCGCTCTTGTCACCAAACCAGACGCGCTGAGTCACGAAAGTGGCATCCGGCTTAATCGGCGTGACGGTTTCAAAGAAGCGGAAACCCCAGGTCAGCAGCTTTTCTGACTCATTAAATCGGATGCGGTCAGTTTTCGCCCCCAACACCACGGAGATCAGGCGCATATCGCCTTGAGTCGCGGAAGCGACCAGGTTGTACCCCGCCCCGGCCGTAGTACCCGTTTTCATACCGTCCACATTCAGGTTGGTGCTCCACAACAGACGGTTACGGTTCGGCTGGCGGATTTTATTAAAGGTGAATTCTTTCTCTTTGTGGATAGCATATTCTTCCGGTACATCGTGGATTAACGCCTTCCCGAGCAGCGCCATATCACGTGCGGTACTGAATTGTCCTGCCGCATCCAGGCCATGCACCGTCTGGAAAGTGGTGTTGGTCAGCCCCAGTTTTTTCGCGTAGCCGTTCATCAGACCGATGAACGATTCCTGACTGCCGGCAACATAATCAGCCAGTGCGATACAGGCATCGTTACCAGACTGAATGATAACGCCTTTGTTTAGATCGGACACCGCAACCTGATCGCCGGGTTTGAGGAACATGACCGAAGAACCGCGCAGAGCCGGATTACCGGTCGCCCAGGCGTCTTTACCCACAGTGACCATATCGTTGAGGTTAATTTTCCCAGCCTTCAGCGCCTGACCGACTACATAGCTGGTCATGATTTTGGTCAGACTGGCAGGATCCAGTTTCTCATCAGCATTACCTTCCGCCAGTACCTTACCGCTGGCGTAATCCATCAGGATCCAGGCTCGCGCATCCACGCTCGGTGGGGCCGTTGGTTGCTCCGCCGCCTGTACGGTCGGTGCCAAAAGGATTAAGAGTGCAGAACCTGCAGCCAGGCTGCGAAGTGAAGAGAAGTATTGCGTCATAAATGCCACCCGAGTATCCATTCCAAAAAAACCACGTCATACCACACCGTGTTTACACAAAACCGACCAAGCGACCTCGGCCAACCCATGCAGAAAAGGACTGATGGATGACGTGTAACAATAAGTGCGGTGAGTAATAACGCACTAACGAGCTTAAAGAAACCGTAAGTTGGTAAAGTTTTTAAAGTTTATGCAATATCGCCGCGCTGCGCTGCCTCTGGCACGATTTTTTTAGACTTTGTTGCGTAAATATTAGGTTTACCCCACCATGTGAGCGAGCCAGACGACATTTGCAGCCATAAAGCTGCTCAATTTATTTGCGGGGTTACTATGATTACATTGTGGGGTCGCAATAACTCGACCAACGTAAAAAAAGTATTGTGGACGCTCGAAGAACTGGAACTGCCGTATAACCAAATTCTGGCGGGTGGACAGCATGGCGGTAACCACGATGCCGACTATCTGGCTCTGAACCCAAACGGACTGGTCCCGCTGCTACGCGATGATGAAACCGATGTTGTATTGTGGGAATCCAATACCATTGTTCGCTATCTGGCGGCTCAGTATGGACAAAATCGTTTGTGGATTGACGCCCCGGCCACGCGCGCCGTCGGTGAAAAATGGATGGACTGGGCGAACCAGACGCTGAGTCCTGCGCATCGGGTTATCTTATTTGGTCTGGTCAGAACGCCGGCGGAGAAACGCGACATGGCGGCCATTGAGGCCGGAACGAAGGTATGCGATAACCTGTTTGCCATACTGGACAACGCGCTGGCGGACCAGCCATGGTTCTCCGGAGCTGAATTTGGCACTGCCGATATCGCCGTTGCGCCGTTCATCTATAATCTGTACAACGTTGGCCTGAGCTGGACCCCGCGCCCGCATCTGGAACGCTGGTATCAACAACTGACCGAGCGCCCGGCGTTTCAAAAAATCGTGATGATCCCGGTCAGCTAACTCAATCAGGGACTCACTTTTAGTAATTCCCCGTCGGACTCGTCGGTTAACACGTACAAATAACCGTCTGGTCCGACGCGCACATCACGGATCCTTTGCCCCCTTTCCTGCAACAGACGCTCCTCTTCGGCGACGGTATTCCCTTTAACGCTCAGTACGATCACCGCTTTCTCTTTCAACGCACCGACGAACAACTTCTGCCGCCATTGCGGGAAAGTATCGCTATTATAAAAAGCCATTCCGCTGACCGCAGGTGACTTTTCCCAGTAAAAGATAGGTTGCTCCGTACCCGCAACAATTTGGCCTTTTGCTTCAGGAATTTTAAGCCCACTGTAGTTAACGCCCCAGGTCGCGAGCGGCCAGCCGTAGTTTTTCCCTTTCTCCGGGATATTGATTTCATCGCCTCCGCGTGGACCATGCTCATTGAGCCACAACACATCACTCCACGGGTTCATCGCCATCCCCTGCGGGTTGCGGATGCCATACGACCAAATCTCTGCCCGCGCTCCCGCCATATTCACAAACGGATTATCCGGTGGAATTTTGCCCTCATCGGTCAGTCGTATGACCTTGCCCTGCAGCTTATCCAAATCCTGAGCAGTTGAACGTTGGTTATTCTCACCGAGGCCAATAAACAGATAGCCGTTGCCATCAAACACCATACGTCCACCAAAATGGTTTCCGGTAGAGAGCTTTGGCTGTTGGCGAAAAACGGTCTGAAACCCTTGCAGATGTTTGAGATCGTCGCTCAGTCTTGCGAAACCTACCGCCGTGCCTGCTTTACCTTCACTATCGGCTTCCGCGAAGCTTAGCCACACCCGGCGGGATTGGGTAAAATCCGGGGCCAACGCCACATCAAGCAGTCCCCCCTGCCCCTTCGCCCAGACTTTGGGGACACCAGTCAGCGGGTCGGAAAGCCCCTTCCCAGACTGCCAGAGTCGAAGCTGACCGCCTTTAAGCGTAATGAGCATACCGCGATTATCGGGTAAAAAAGCCAGCGACCACGGGTGATCGAGTTTGGTTTGCAGTACTTCCACTTTTACCGCGGCGGCATAAGAGGAAAACAGCGCAAGTGGAATAGCACAGAGCAAGAATCGACGCATAACACCTCCTTAATGGCTCTGCATAAAGCGTAGCCAGCAAGGGGAATTATCCCGTCATATTTACATAATCTTAACGAAAAGGGGGAGCGCCCTCCCCCTGATTCAGACGAGTTCCAGCGTTGGGTAAGATTCTAAACTCTGGATACTCAGCGTCAGCGTTGTCAGGCAGTTTTCCAGTTTCTCTGCGTTAACGGCGATAAACGTTGGACAATCGTGATGTCCACTCATCAGACAAACAGCAGCGGCGGCTAACGCCCCTTCAGCACGATGAAGGGCATTCCACTCTTCCTGATCAAGATGCATACCGTGAAGCTGTGATTGCTCGTGCAATTCGCGATTCAGTGCAAAAAAATTATCACGCAGACGATCGCTCTCGCTGACTGACATGTAGCCTTTCGCTTTTCTCAACAGCAGATAAGCGGCAAGTTCGATACGGGCATTTATCAATTTGTTGAGAAGATCGGTTCTCAGTCTGTCAACAACCATACTTTGTTCCTCCTCTTTCCAACTATGGTGCAACTTAATAGTATGGTTAATTTTTGAACAAAGTCGTGTCCAGGATCAATCCATCACTTAAAATTAACATAATTTACAAATAATCTTTAATTCCAGGCCGGGCAGGCCGCTGATGGTATGAGATTGCGATACAATTTTTGTTCAGAACTCTGTAGAATCCCTGCCCTGAATATTCCAATAACTGAACACTTTTTACGCTATGAGCAATGTAACCCACCAGCCGAAAATCGGCTTTGTCTCCCTCGGCTGCCCGAAAAACCTTGTCGATTCTGAGCGCATCCTGACCGAACTTCGTACCGAAGGCTATGATGTCGTGCCAAGCTACGACGACGCGGATATGGTCATCGTTAACACCTGCGGCTTTATCGACAGCGCAGTCCAGGAGTCTCTGGAAGCGATTGGCGAAGCGCTGAACGAAAACGGCAAGGTGATCGTCACCGGCTGTCTGGGCGCAAAAGTCGATCAGATCCGTGAAGTCCACCCGAAGGTGCTGGAAATCACCGGGCCGCATAGCTACGAGCAGGTTCTGGAGCACGTACACCATTACGTGCCCAAACCAAAGCATAATCCGTTCCTGAGCCTGGTTCCTGAACAGGGCGTCAAGCTAACACCGCGCCATTATGCCTATCTGAAGATATCTGAAGGCTGTAACCACCGCTGCACCTTCTGCATTATTCCGTCGATGCGTGGCGATCTGGTGAGTCGTCCGATTGGCGATGTTCTCAGCGAAGCTAAACGTCTGGTCGATGCGGGCGTTAAAGAAATTTTAGTGATTTCTCAGGATACCTCCGCTTACGGTGTGGATGTGAAGCATCGTACCGGTTTCCATAACGGCGAGCCGGTCAAAACCAGCATGGTTGATCTTTGCGAGCAGTTATCAAAACTGGGGATCTGGACGCGTCTGCATTATGTTTACCCGTACCCACACGTTGATGATGTGATCCCACTGATGGCGCAAGGGAAAATCCTGCCGTATCTGGACATCCCGTTGCAGCATGCCAGCCCGCGTATTCTCAAGCTGATGAAACGCCCAGGCTCCGTGGACAGACAGCTGGCGCGCATCAAACAGTGGCGTGAAATCTGTCCTGAGCTGACGTTGCGTTCAACCTTTATTGTCGGCTTCCCGGGCGAAACGGAAGAGGACTTCCAGATGCTGCTCGACTTCCTGAAGGAAGCGCGTCTGGACCGCGTGGGCTGCTTTAAATACAGTCCGGTAGAGGGTGCAGGAGCCAATGAGCTGCCGGATCAAGTCCCGGAAGAGGTGAAAGAAGAACGCTGGAACCGCTTTATGCAGTTGCAACAGCAGATCTCTGCTGAGCGTTTGCAGGAGAAAGTGGGCCGCGAAATTCTGGTCATCGTGGACGAAGTTGACGAAGAAGGCGCGATTGGTCGCAGCATGGCTGATGCCCCGGAAATCGACGGCGCGGTATACCTGAAT
Organism: Citrobacter meridianamericanus; assembly: GCF_041320245.1. NCBI lineage: Bacteria > Pseudomonadati > Pseudomonadota > Gammaproteobacteria > Enterobacterales > Enterobacteriaceae > Citrobacter > Citrobacter meridianamericanus. The sequence goes on from NZ_CP101036.1 coordinate 3,566,914, forward strand.
GGCGAAACAAGGGTGAAGCCTGGCGATATCGTTCGCGTGAAAGTCGAAAACGCAGATGAATACGATCTGTGGGGTTCACGCGTTTAATAAGCGTAACTCAACCGTAGGCCGGATAAGGCGTTACGCCGCATCCGGCAACGCCTGATGACGACGCTAGCGCGTCTTATCAGGCCTGAATTTATCCTTTTATCTTCGGGTCCAGCGCGTCGCGAAGGCCATCGCCCAACAAGTTAAACGCCAGCACCGTCAGAAATATCGCCACCGCCGGAAAAATCGCCACGTGCGGCGCGATCACCATATCCGCCCGTGCTTCATTGAGCATAGCCCCCCACTCCGGGGTCGGCGGCTGTGCGCCCAATCCCAGAAATGACAGGCTTGCGGCAGAAATAATCGACGTGCCGATTCGCATGGTAAAAAAGACCACGATCGATGAAACCGTCCCCGGCAAGATATGGTTAAAAATGATGCTCGCATCGCTGGCACCAATACTGCGCGCAGATTCAATAAACGTCTGCTGCTTCAGCACCAGCGTATTTCCGCGCACCAGGCGCGCGAAGGCAGGAATGGAGAAAATGGCCACGGCAATAATCACGTTCGCAATGCCGCTGCCCAGCACGGCGACCACGGCTATCGCCAGCAGAATGCCGGGAAAGGCGAACAGCACATCGCAGATACGCATAATCAGCCGATCCCACCAGCCCTCGTAGTATCCCGCCAGCAGACCCAGCACCGTGCCAATCGCCGCGCCAATAAATACGGCAAAGACCCCCGCCGCCAGCGAGATTTGCGCGCCAACCAGCACGCGGCTAAAAATATCCCGCCCCAGCGAGTCAACGCCAAACCAATGCAGCATTGAGGGGCCATCATTTAATCGGTCATAATCGAAGTAGTTCTCGGCATCGAATGGCGTCAACCAGCGAGCAAAAACCGCCACCGCGATCAGGACCAGGACAAATACACCCGCAATCATCGCCATGCGCTGACGGCGAAAACGACGCCAGAACTCATGCCACGGCGTGCGTATCTGCTCTGGCTTAACAAGAGGCATTGCATTTAAAATCGCCTGTCGGCGCCAGTTAAAAAATCGCATCCTTACTTGTACCTGATAGCCGGATTAATGGCGGCGTAAAGCACATCCACCACTAAGTTAATAAGAATAAACTCCAGAGAAAACAACAACACCTCGGCCTGAATCACCGGGTAGTCACGCATTTCGACTGAGTCCACCAACAGTCGCCCAAGACCAGGCCAGTTGAACACCTTCTCAACTACAATAGAACCGCCAAGCAAAAAGCCAAACTGTAGCCCCATCATGGTGACCACTGGGATCATCGCATTACGCAAACCATGTTTTAATACTACCCATGTTTCACTCACCCCTTTGGCCCGCGCGGTACGCATATAGTCTTCACCGAGCACATCGACGAACGATGCGCGAGTAAACCGGGCTAACACCGCGGCCACCGCCGCACCCAGCGTAATTGACGGAAGGATATAGTGCAGCCAGGTGTCAGCGCCAACGGTTGGCAACCACCCAAGCTCAACGGAGAATATCTGCATGAGCAGCATACCGAGCGCAAAAGCCGGAAAAGAGATCCCGGTGACCGCCAGCGTCATACTCAATCTGTCCGGCCAGCGATTGCGCCATACCGCAGCGATAATCCCTGCCGTCATGCCAAATAACACCGCCCACGCCATACTGGCAATGGTCAGCCATAGCGACGGCATAAAACGACTGGCTATCTCTTCTGCAACCGGGCGACGAGAAACCATCGAGATCCCGAAGTCACCTTGCAACACGTTGGTCATGTAATGCCAGAACTGAATATGCAGCGGCTGGTCCAGACCCAACTGCGTACGCACCAGTTCAATCACCTCGGCGTCGGCTTCCGGCCCGGCAATCAACCGGGCCGGATCGCCGGGTAGCAGGTGAACAAATAAAAACACCAGCACCGCAACAATCAACAGCGTTGGAATCAACCCCAGCAGGCGCTTGAAAACATAGTTAAGCATCACGCTCCCTTCGCCGGCCCCTGGATTGCGGGGCCGAATGAATCGCTTATTTTAAATCCGCATCATCAAAGCTAAATCCGGTATCCGGCATGATCCAGAACCCGGTCAGTCTGGTGCTGTGCGCCGAAATCAGTTTTTCCACAACCAGCGGGATCCACGGCGACTCTTTCCAGATGATATCCTGCGCATCCTTGTACAGCTTCGCTTTCTGCGCCGGATCGTTGGTTTGCAATGCCGCCGCTAAATCACTGTCCACCTGTTTATTGCTGTAGAATGCCGTATTAAACAGCGTTGGCGGCCAGTTTTGTGATGCAAACAGCGGTGACAGCGCCCAGTCCGCTTCCCCGGTAGAGGCAGACCAGCCGGTGTAGAACATCCGCACCCCGCTCTCTTTCTGCGCTTTACCCTCGACTTCCGCGGCGCGCTGACCAGCATCCATCGCCGTCACCTGTGCCTTAATACCCACCTGCGCCAGCTGCTGCTGGGTAAATTGCAGTACTTTCTGCGCGGTACTGTGGTTATGCGAAGACCACAGCGTGGTAGTAAAACCGTTCGGATAACCCGCTTCTTTCAGCAGCTCGCGCGCTTTCGCCGGATCGTATGGCCATGGCGTATAACTTTGCGCGTAAGCTATCGATGGCGGAAGAACGCCCGTTGCCGGCGTCGCGTAACCGGCAAACGCCACTTTCACCAGCGCCTGACGGTTGATGGCATAATTCAGCGCCTCACGCACCTTCGGGTTATCGAACGGTTTTTGCGTGACGTTCATGCTGATATAACGCTGCATGATAGACGGACTCGCCACCAGTTCCAGGTTTTTGTTCTTCGCCAGTAACGCCGCCTGCTCGTAAGGGATCGGGAAGGCAAACTGGGCTTCCCCGGTCTGTAGCATGGCCGCGCGCGTGTTGTTGTCGGTCACCGGACGCCAGGTAATCGTGTCCAGCTTTGGCAGCCCTTGCTGCCAGTAACCCGCGAACTTCTTAACCCTCACAAAATCCGTCTGATTCCAGGTATCAAGTTGATATGGCCCGGTGCCGACAGGGTGGAAACCAATCTCCTTGCCATATTTCTCCAACGCGGCGGGAGAAATCATCGCCGTTGCCGGGTGCGCCAGGATATTGATAAATGCAGAGAACGGCTGCTTCAGCGTAATCTTCACCGTTGACGGATCGACAACCTCGGTTTTATCGATATTCTTATACAGGTTGTAGCGTTTCAGACGATTCTCCGGATTGCTGGCCCGGTCGAGGTTAGCTTTAACTGCCTCGGCGTTGAAGTCGGTGCCATCCTGAAATTTCACGCCCTGACGCAGCTTAAGAGTGTAAGTCAGGCCATCATCAGAAACCGTATAGCTCTCCGCCAGCACATTTTTCAGCTTCATCTCTTTATCAAGGCCAAACAGTCCCTGATAAAACGACTTCGCTACTGCCTGCGACAACGTGTCGTTCGCGTCATAGGGGTCGAGCGTGGTGAAATTGGATCCTACCGCCACCACCACGTCTTTGGCGGCCCAGCCAGGCGATGCGGCCAGCGCAGAGGCCACTCCCATAGCAACCAGCCATTTCCGAGCAACAATTTTTGTCATGTTATTCTCCTTAAACCCTGCCTGCCTGTTATAAACGCGAAAGCGCATTGTCTGGCTGCCCGCGCGCAACATAATGCCCCGGGCCCACTAACTGGAGTGAAACGGGGGAAATATCTTCACCGCGTTTGCGAATATTGCTGGGGATATCATCCGACAACAGCACACGCTGCGGTCGGTGATGCGATGGATCGGCGACCGGGACTGCCGCCATCAGTTTGCGGGTGTACGGGTGCTGCGGATTTTCAAACACCGCGCGTCGGGGGCCAATCTCAACGATTTGTCCAAGATACATCACCGCCACACGATGACTAATGCGCTCCACCACCGCCATGTCGTGGGAAATAAACAGGTACGCGATCCCCATTTCCCGCTGCAGGTCGAGCAACAGGTTGATAATTTGCCCACGAATTGAGACATCCAGCGCCGAGACGGACTCATCGGCAATAATCACTTTGGGATTGAGCGCCAGCGCCCGGGCAATGCAGATACGCTGACGCTGACCACCGGAAAACTCGTGCGGATAGCGCCAGGCATGCTCAGGGAGCAATCCTACGCGTTCCAGCAGCCATGCAACCCGTTTTGCCGCCGCATCACCTTGCAGTAATCCATGGACCCGTAGCGGCTCTAAAATGGAATATCCCACCGTCTGACGTGGATCGAGTGAAGCATACGGGTCCTGAAAAATAAACTGAATATCCCGACGCAACGGCTGTAATTTACTGGCGGCCAGAGTATCAATACGCTGTCCATTAAAAATGATTTCTCCGCGCTGAGACTCGACAAGGCGCAGCAGCGCGCGCCCGGTGGTGGATTTCCCACATCCCGACTCGCCCACCAACGAGAGCGTTTCTCCGGGCCACAGGTCAAAGCTGACGTTTTCTACCGCATGCACCTCGCGAGTGACCCGATTAAAAATGCCGCTACGCAGAGGAAATCGCGTCACCAGGTTACGTACCTGTAGAATTGGCTCGCCTTCAACCACGGTATCCTGTTCAGTCTGGGGCTCTACATGACTGGGATCGTGTAACGAAATGAGCGGAAACCGGCGCGGATAGGCTTGTCCGCTCATCGCCCCAAGCTGCGGCACGGCTGCCAGCAGTGCTTTGGTGTAAGGATGTTGGGGAGCATGAAAAATCTGCTCTACGCTGCCGGTTTCTACCGCCTCGCCCTGATACATCACCAGCACACGGTCGGCAATATCCGCCACCACGCCCATGTCATGGGTAATAAAAATCACCCCCATCGACATATCCTGCTGCAACACTTTTATCAGTTGCAGGATCTGCGCCTGAATCGTCACGTCCAGCGCGGTGGTAGGTTCATCGGCAATCAAAACCGCAGGGCGGCACGACAGCGCCATGGCGATCATCACCCGCTGACGCATGCCGCCGGAAAGCTGGTGCGGATAGCGCGACAAAATCGCCTTCGCCTCAGGGATACGCACCTGGTCGAGCATCCGTTTAGCTTCCACCATCGCCTCTTCGTGGCTGGCTCCCTGATGCAAGCGGATTGACTCGGCAATTTGCTCACCCACGGTAAATACCGGATTGAGCGATGTCATGGGCTCCTGGAAGATCATGGCAATATCCGCGCCCCGTACGTGACGCATCTGCGATGCGCTCTGTTCACCCAGCTCAATAACCTGTCGATTACGGCGTCGAAGAAGCATTTCATCGCAGCTCACCTCACCGCCTGACTGTTCAATCAGACGCATCAGCGACAAGGCCGTGACCGACTTTCCTGAACCAGACTCGCCCACTATCGCCAGCGTTTCGCCACGCTTCAGGCGAAACGACAGATTGCGCACCGCGCTAATGCGCTGCTGCTCCTGTTCAAAGGCAATATTCAGGTTGCTGACGGACAGCACATCACTGGCATCAAGCTCATCACTGTGTGGCAACGGTATCTCCTTTTTCCCGATAAATACCGGTGGTGGGCGTATCGCCTGCGTATCCCCAGGCGCGGTACATGCCTTCGCTGTTAAACGGCAAAGCAACATTGCCCTCATGATCGATGGCAATTAAACCGCCGCTACCACCGAGTGCCGGTAATTTTTCCATCACTACGCGCTCACACGCCTCTGATAAACTCAAACCGCCATAATCCATCAACGCCGCAATGTCATAGGCCGCCAGCGCACGAATAAAAACTTCACCGGTTCCGGTGCAGGAGACAGCCACACTTGCGTTATTGGCATAACAGCCTGCGCCGACCAGCGGACTATCACCCACCCGCCCCGGTAATTTGTTGGTCATCCCGCCGGTCGAAGTTGCCGCCGCCAGATTGCCAAACATATCCAGCGCAACCGCACCCACGGTACCCATTTTGTTGTTTTCATCCAGCGGAGTCGCGCTGTGATCCAGCACCGTATCCCCCACCGCTTGCGCTGCCAGCAGCTGTGCGTAGCGTTCTGGCATCGAGAAAATATCCGCCGAAACACGCGCCATACCCTGCGCAATGGCAAAATTTTCTGCCCCTTCACCAATCATCATGACGTGGGGGCTGCGTTCCATCACCAGGCGCGCTGCGAGAATCGGGTTTCGCAAATGGCTTACCCCGGCGACGGCACCAGCGTTCAGCGTATTACCGTCCATCACGCAGGCGTCCAGCTCATGGGTTTCATCACGGGTATACACCGCGCCAATTCCGGCGTTAAACAACGGACACTCTTCCAGCAAACGTACGGCTTCGGTAACCACATCCAGTGCGCTACGACCGTCTTCAAGCATCCGCTGGCCGGTTTCAACGATATCCGACAGCGCCTGTATATAACGCAACTCTTGCTCCTGGCTCAGCTGCGCGCGGGTGATAGCCCCTGCGCCGCCGTGAATTGCAATGACTGCTTTACCCATTTTATTCGTCCATAAGGTGGCTCGTTCCGGGGTTATAAATATCAGAATTTCTGTAGCATATTGATTCGATTTTTGAATATAGAAAGATGCAGACGTCATGTAAAGGTAAAGGCCCGCCCCGCACACCCCATCGCATCAGGTCATGCAGCGGTGTTCAACAGAAAAAAGATTCCTCGACGTTATTGAATAAATTAATTCAAGCGATCGGTAATCTGTTTTTTTGCATAAAACACAAAGCGTTCAACAGACGGCATACACGCAGCCCAGTTCTGTTTGGTTAACCCCAGGTATTCCGCACGCGCAGCTTGCAGCGTACCAGCGTGCTCAACGGGTAATTGCGGTATGAGCCAGGACGCAGCCTCATCTTTAGCGACAATATTGCCCGTAACCACGCTATACCAGATGCGTGCCAGAGCAAGGATGATATTACGCTCGTCCCCTATTAAATCGTCCGGTGTCTGCCACATCTCAAGAATATGTCGGAATGTTTGCACGACATCGGTAAAAGGAATTACGTTGAATAACGTCTCAGCGGGTTCGCCGAATAACGGTATGCTGGCGCGCCGGGCCTGGGCCAGCAGAATAGAAAGATCGGGATCTTCCTGCGCCGGTTCAAACACGCCAGCGCAGATATCATCACGCAACCATTCGCCAAACTGCATCTCCCTCGCAGGTGGGAATCGCCAGGGTACAACCTGCGAGTAGAGAATGATGGTGACTTCCAGCGCGCGATATTGCTCTGAGGTGCCGGGAGGTGCAGAGATGTTCAACAAATTCTGCATCACTTTTTTTCTTTGCCAGGCATCCATTGGTTTACGTAAGGTGACCAACAAATCTATATCGCTTTGGGGTTTTAAGCCGCCTTCAACAGCAGAACCATACAAATGAATGGCGACAAGATTGCCTTCGAAAATCTGGCGGATGAGCGTACTGGCGGCATCCACCTGTCGTCGAATTGCGTTCGGGATAATATTAGTCATCTAGCCCCCAGGGGAAAAAGAGCGGAAATAGTGAGTCTATACTGCATTTTTTCTGTCACGCTACTTCTGGCATAAAACCTGGAGCATATCTGATCCTAAGTCTGAGGTGGCATACTGCCCGCGTCCATTTTCTGACATAATAAGCGGATTCGATTTTGCCTCGCAGGAGTCTTCTCATGGAATTTACCGCCGGACTGATGCCGCTTGAAACGGCTCTCTCTCAGATGCTTTCGCGTATCACCCCGCTCACCGCCGTCGAAACGCTACCACTGGTTGAATGCTTTGGCCGCATTCTGGCCACCGACATCGTCTCCCCGATTGATGTCCCGGGATTCGATAACTCGGCAATGGATGGCTATGCGGTGCGATTAGCCGATTTACACACTGAGCAGCCTCTTGCGGTAGCGGGTAAAGCCTTTGCTGGTCAGCCTTTCCATGGCGAATGGCCTGCGGGAACCTGCATCCGCATTATGACCGGTGCCCCGGTTCCTGCCGGTTGCGAAGCAGTAGTGATGCAGGAACAAACGGAACAAACGGACGACGGTGTGCGCTTTACCGCCAAAGTCCGCAGTGGGCAAAATATACGTCTGCGCGGTGAAGATATTGCAAACGGCGCGGTGGTGTTTCCCGCCGGGACTCGCCTGACAACTGCCGAGCTTCCTGTGCTGGCTTCGCTCGGTATTGCCGATGCCCCCGTTGTGCGCAAAGTCCGCGTGGCGCTGTTTTCCACCGGCGATGAACTGCAATTGCCTGGTCAGCCGCTGGAGGACGGACAGATTTATGACACTAACCGTCTGACCGTTCACCTTATGCTGCAGCAGTTAGGCTGCGAGGTGATCAACTTAGGAATTATTCGCGACGATCCCAACGCGTTGCGCGCCGCGTTTATCGAAGCCGACAGCCAGGCTGACGTCGTTATCAGCTCCGGTGGTGTTTCAGTTGGCGAAGCGGATTACACCAAAACTATTCTGGAAGAGCTGGGAGAAATCGCCTTCTGGAAGCTGGCCATCAAACCGGGCAAACCGTTCGCCTTTGGCAAACTGAGCAATAGCTGGTTTTGCGGCCTGCCGGGTAACCCGGTGTCTGCGGCCCTCACCTTTTATCAACTGGTCCAACCGCTACTGGCAAAACTCAGCGGTAACACCGCCTGTGGACTGCCTCCACGCCAGCGCGTGCGCACCGCATCACGCCTGAAGAAAACGCCTGGCCGTCTGGATTTTCAGCGCGGTGTATTGCAGCGCAATGCAGAAGGTGAACTGGAAGTCACCACCACCGGACATCAGGGCTCACATATTTTTAGCTCCTTTAGCATGGGCAACTGTTTTATCGTGCTGGAACGCGATCGTGGTAACGTCGAAGCCGGAGAATGGGTTGAGGTCGAGCCGTTTAACGCACTGTTTGGAGGCCTGTAATGGCAGAACTCAGCGACCAGGAGATGATGCGCTATAACCGGCAAATCATTCTGCGCGGCTTCGATTTCGAAGGTCAGGAAGCGCTCAAGGAGGCGCGGGTACTGGTCGTTGGTCTGGGCGGACTGGGATGCGCGGCAACTCAGTATCTTGCGGGCGCAGGCGTCGGAAATTTAACCCTGCTCGACTTTGACACGGTCTCCGTGTCAAATCTCCAACGTCAGACGCTGCACAGCGATGCAACCGTTGGACAGCCGAAAGTGCTATCCGCCCGCGACGCCCTGGCGCGGATTAACCCCTATGTCGCCATTACACCAGTGAATGCGCTACTGGACGATAGTGAGATTCACAGACTTATCGCCGAACACGATTTGGTGCTGGACTGTACGGATAACGTCAGCATTCGTAATCAGCTGAATGCCGGATGCTATGTCGCGAAGATTCCGCTGGTTTCTGGTGCGGCAATCCGCATGGAAGGACAAATTACCGTCTTTACGTATCAGGAAGGCGAGCCCTGCTACCGTTGTCTGAGCCGCCTGTTCGGTGAAAACGCCCTGACCTGCGTAGAGGCCGGCGTAATGGCTCCCCTGATCGGGGTAATCGGATCGTTACAGGCGATGGAAGCCATTAAGCTGCTGGCAAACTACGGTAAACCGGCATCTGGAAAAATCGTCATGTACGACGCCATGACCTGCCAGTTTCGTGAAATGAAACTGATGCGTAATCCTGGGTGTGAGGTCTGCGGGCAATAATGCCGGGAGGAGTCCCGGCACTCTGGCTTAAATAGAAGTACGGCCAAATGCGCTCTGCCAGTCATGCTCGAACTTGGCTACGGCAGCATCAACAGCCGGAGAGCTTATCATCTGTTGAGCGACATCCAACGGCAGCGTGATGGACTCGCAGCCCACCAGCAGGCAATCCAGCGCCTGACGCGGCGTTTTGAAACTGGCGGCCAGCACTTTGGCGTGTGGGGCATGCATTTTCAATAAGGCCTGCAGATCGGTCACCGTCTGAATGCCATCTCCCCCCTGAGCATCCACGCGGTTAACGTATGGCGCGACATATTCCGCCCCCGCAAGCGCAGCTAAAAGCCCCTGAGCAGCACCGTAAACCGCAGTACCCAGCGTCGGGATACCTTCTTCTTTCAGCAACTTAATCGCCGTCAGACCTTCTGCCGTAACCGGCACTTTCACGACGATATCCGCGATGATTGCCCGCAGTTTACGCGCATCGCTGACCATCCCTTCGGCGGTGGTCGCCATTACCTGAGCAAACAGACGTCCTTGCCCGCCCATTGCGTCCTGCAGTTGCGGCAGTAACACATCCAGCGTTTGCTTACCTGCCGCCACAATGCTTGGGTTAGTGGTCACCCCTGCCAGCGGAAAAACACGCGCCAGCGTTTTAACTGCGGCAACGTCAGACGTATCTAAATAGAGTTCCATAACCTTTCCTCAAACGAATAATTAGCATGAATAAAAGGTAGCACGGCGAAACCTCACGGTTAGTTGACGCACGTCAATATAACTTTCATTCGAAAGTAATTTAATCTTTACATGAAAGAAAAGAGGCCGCTTATGATTTTTAATATCCAGCGCTATTCCACTCATGATGGTCCCGGTATCCGCACCGTGGTGTTTTTTAAGGGATGTTCCCTGGGCTGTCGGTGGTGTCAGAATCCGGAAAGTCGCGCCCGGACGCAGGATCTGCTTTATGACGCACGTCTGTGCCTCGATGGTTGCGATCTTTGTGCTAAGGCAGCACCGGCAGTGATTGAGCGGGCGCTGAGCGGGTTGCTGATTCATCGCGAAAAACTGACCGATAATGCTCTGACGGCGCTGACCCACTGCTGCCCTACCCAGGCGCTAACCGTCTGTGGAGAGGTAAAAAGCGTGGATGACATCATGGCGACCGTATTACGTGATAAACCGTTTTACGATCGCAGCGGTGGGGGGCTCACTCTTTCCGGCGGCGAACCGTTTATGCAGCCAGAGCTGGCGGCTAAATTGTTCCAGGCCAGCCACGAGGCGGGCATTCATACTGCGGTAGAGACCTGTCTGCATGTTCCATGGAAGTATATCGAACCTTCGTTACCTTACGTTGATCTGTTCCTGGCCGATTTAAAACATGTCGCCGATGCGCCGTTTAAACAGTGGACTGATGGCAGCGCCTCTCGCGTGCTGGAAAACCTGAAAAAACTGGCCGCCGCCGGTAAAAAAATAATTATCCGCGTCCCGCTGATTCAGGGATTCAATGCTGACGAAGCGGCTATTCAGGCAATTACCGATTTTGCCGCCGACGAACTCCACGTCGGAGAGATCCATTTTTTGCCCTACCACACGCTGGGCATCAACAAATACCACTTACTCAATCAACCCTACAATGCCCCGGATAAACCGCTTGATGCGCCTGCGCTGCTCGAATTTGCCCAGCAGTACGCCAGCCTTAAAGGTTTAACCGCGACCCTACGAGGATAATCGCCATGACCACTCTGAAACTGGACACACTTAGCGACCGTATCAAAGCGCATAAAACGGCCCTGATCCACATTGTGAAACCACCGGTTTGTACCGAGCGCGCCCAGCACTATACCGAGATGTATCAGCAGCATCTGGATAAACCCATCCCGGTTCGCCGCGCGCTGGCACTGGCTCATCACCTGGCGGAACGCACTATCTGGATCAAGCATGACGAGCTAATCATCGGTAACCAGGCAAGCGAAGTACGCGCCGCGCCAATCTTCCCGGAATACACCGTCTCCTGGATTGAAAAAGAGATCGACGATCTTGCCGACAGGCCTGGCGCAGGTTTCGCGGTAAGTGAAGAGAACAAGCGCGTATTGCACGAAGTGTGTCCGTGGTGGCGCGGTCAGACCGTACAGGATCGCTGCTACGGCATGTTTACTGACGAACAAAAAGGGCTGCTGGAAACAGGCATTATCAAAGCTGAAGGTAATATGACCTCCGGTGACGCGCACCTGGCGGTGAACTTCCCGCTATTGCTGGAAAAAGGTCTCGACGGCCTGCGCCATAAAGTCGATGAACGTCGTTCCCGCATCAATCTGACTTGTCTGCAAGACCTCCATGGCGATCAGTTCCTGAAAGCGATTGATATTGTGCTGGAAGCCGTCAGTCTGCACATTGAGCGCTTTGCCGCACTGGCACGTAAAATGGCGTCCACAGAAACGCGCACCAGCCGCCGTGATGAATTGCTGACCATGGCGGAAAACTGCGATGTCATCGCCCATGAACCGCCAAAAACGTTCTGGCAGGCGCTACAGTTGTGCTACTTCATCCAGTTAATCCTGCAAATTGAATCGAACGGTCACTCGGTATCATTTGGTCGTATGGATCAGTACCTCTATCCGTTCTATCGTCGTGACGTAGAACTGAACCAGAGTCTCGATCGTGAGCACGCCATTGAGCTGTTGCACAGCTGCTGGCTGAAGCTGCTGGAAGTGAACAAAATCCGCTCCGGCTCCCACTCGAAAGCCTCGGCGGGCAGCCCGCTGTATCAGAACGTGACCATTGGTGGCCAGAACCTGGTCAACGGTCAGGCGATGGATGCCGTCAACCCGCTCTCCTACGCCATTCTGGAGTCCTGTGGCAGACTGCGTTCCACTCAGCCGAATCTCAGCGTGCGTTATCATGCGGGGATGAGTAATGACTTCCTGGATGCCTGCGTACAGGTGATCCGTTGCGGCTTCGGGATGCCAGCCTTTAACAACGACGAAATCGTCATTCCGGAATTCATTAAGCTGGGCATTGAACCGCAGGACGCCTATGACTACGCGGCTATTGGTTGCATCGAAACCGCCGTTGGCGGCAAATGGGGCTACCGCTGCACCGGCATGAGTTTTATAAACTTTGCCCGCGTAATGCTGGCGGCGCTGGAAGGCGGACGCGATGCCACCAGCGGCAAAGTATTCCTGCCGCAAGAGAAAGCGCTCTCAGCTGGCAACTTTAATAATTTCGATGAAGTGATGGACGCCTGGGATACGCAGATCCGCTATTACACGCGCAAATCCATCGAAATAGAGTATGTCGTCGACACCATGCTGGAAGAAAACGTACACGATATTCTGTGCTCCGCGCTGGTAGATGACTGTATTGAACGTGCGAAAAGTATTAAGCAAGGTGGCGCGAAGTATGACTGGGTATCCGGCCTGCAGGTGGGTATCGCCAACCTCGGCAACAGCCTGGCTGCAGTGAAAAAACTGGTCTTCGAGCAGGGGGCTATCGGCCAACAACAGCTGGCCGCCGCGCTGGCCGATGATTTTGATGGTCTGACCCACGAGCAGTTGCGCCAACGCCTGATAAACGGTGCGCCAAAGTACGGCAACGATGACGATAGCGTTGATGCGCTGCTGGCCCGCGCTTATCAGACTTACATTGACGAACTGAAGCTGTATCACAACCCGCGTTACGGCCGTGGTCCGGTTGGCGGCAACTACTACGCCGGGACCTCGTCTATCTCTGCAAACGTACCGTTCGGCGCGGCAACCATGGCAACGCCGGATGGCCGTAAAGCGCACACCCCGCTGGCAGAAGGCGCAAGCCCGGCATCCGGTACGGACCATCTCGGTCCAACGGCGGTAATTGGCTCGGTGGGTAAACTGCCTACCGGTTCAATCCTCGGTGGCGTGCTGTTAAATCAGAAGCTGAACCCGGCCACGCTGGAAAATGAGTCTGATAAACAGAAGCTGATGATTTTGCTGCGTACCTTCTTTGAAGAGCACAAAGGTTGGCATATTCAGTACAACATCGTTTCTCGTGAAACGCTGCTTGAAGCCAAAAAACACCCGGATCAGTACCGTGATCTGGTGGTGCGTGTAGCGGGTTATTCCGCCTTCTTCACCGCGCTGTCTCCGGATGCGCAGGACGATATCATCGCCCGTACTGAACATATGTTATAAGCAAGGTCAGTGAGCCGGATTAGGTACTCGTACCGACATCCGGTTCTCATCCCTCACCACTGCCGGATGGCGCAGTTGCTTATCCGGCCCACTCAATCGCCCCTCTCCCTCTTTCATTCGAAATTAAATTTGTGCTTTAGCTCACATTGTTATTAAAATGTTTCAGGTCGCAGTTATGAGCCAGGAGCAAGTATGACCATCAAAGTTATCGTCACAGACATGGACGGAACTTTTCTCGACGACGCCAAGCATTACGATCGCGTACGCTTTATGGCGCAGTATCAGGAGCTGAAAAAACGAGATATTGAATTTGTCGTGGCCAGCGGCAACCAGTATTACCAGCTAATATCCTTCTTCCCGGAGCTCAAAGATGAGATCTCTTTTGTCGCCGAGAACGGGGCACTGGTGTTTGAACACGGCAAACAGCTGTTTCACGGTGAGCTTACCCGCCACGAATCACGCATTGTCATTGGCGAACTGCTCAAAGATAAGCAGCTCAACTTTGTGGCCTGTGGACTGCAAAGCGCCTACGTGAGCGAAAATGCCCCAGAGTCCTTTGTCGCGTTGATGGCAAAACACTACCATCGCCTGAAACCCGTAAAGGATTATCAGGACATCAACGATGTGCTGTTCAAGTTCTCGCTGAATTTACCAGACCAACAGATCCCATTAGTTATCGATCACCTTCACTCTGCCCTCGACGGCATCATGAAGCCTGTCACCAGCGGCTTTGGGTTTATCGACCTGATCATTCCCGGCTTACATAAAGCTAACGGAATCAGCCGTTTGTTAAAACGCTGGAACCTGTCACCGCAAAACGTAGTCGCCATTGGCGATAGCGGTAACGACGCGGAAATGTTGAAGATGGCGCACTACTCTTTCGCCATGGCCAATGCGGCAGAGAGCATCAAATCGATTGCCCGCTATCAGACCGATGACAATAACCATCAAGGCGCGCTGAACGTGATTCAGGCGGTGCTGGACAACACTTCCCCTTTTAACAGCTGATCCCATAACCGGGGCGCTCGCCCCAGCTTTCACTCTATTCTCACTTTGCGCACACCAGCATATTTTTAAACTTGCATTAACTAATTTTTAACTTATATTATCACTTGCAATCAAATTTAGTTTCGAATGAAAGTTAATGCGAGGTGGTTATGGCTTTTACTTTTACCAGCGACACGTTGCCTGCCGATCACAAAGCGGCAATCCGTCAGATGAAACAGCAGCTGCGGGCACAGCTTGGGGATGTTCAGTTGATCTTCAACCAGCTGAGCGATGCCATTGCCACCCGCGTGGCGGAAATCAACGCCCTCAAAGCGCAAGGCTCCCCGGTATGGCCTGTGTTGTCCTATGCGGATATCAAAGCGGGTCGCGTGAGTGCAGAGCAGCGTGAAGAAATTAAGCGTCGCGGATGCGCGGTTATTAAGGGGCATTTCCCCCGCGAACAGGCGCTGGCATGGGATCAGTCGATGCTCGATTACCTGGATCGCAACCATTTTGATGAGGTCTACAAAGGCCCCGGTGATAACTTTTTTGGCACCCTCAGCGCATCCCGCCCGGAGATCTACCCCATCTACTGGTCCCAGGCACAGATGCAGGCCCGCCAGAGCGAAGAAATGGCCAATGCACAGTTATTCCTTAATCGCCTGTGGACGTTTACAAGCGAAGGGAAACAATGGTTTAACCCGGATGTCAGCGTTATCTACCCTGACCGCATACGTCGTCGTCCGCCGGGAACAACGTCCAAAGGGTTGGGCGCGCATACGGATTCCGGCGCGCTGGAACGTTGGCTTCTGCCGGCATATCAGCAGGTTTTTGCGAATGTTTTCAATGGTAAACTGGAAGAGTACGATCCGTGGCAGGCTGCGCATCGCACCGAAGTAGAAGAGTACACCGTGGATAACACCACCAAATGTTCAGTATTCCGTACCTTCCAGGGCTGGACTGCATTATCCGATATGCTGCCCGGTCAGGGATTGTTGCATGTGGTCCCTATTCCTGAAGCGATGGCGTATGTGCTGTTACGCCCATTGCTTGACGATGTGCCGGAAGATGAACTTTGCGGCGTAGCGCCCGGCAGAGTCCTGCCGATTTCCGCGCAATGGCATCCGCTGCTGATTGAAGCGCTAACCAGCATTCCACAACTGGAAGCCGGAGATTCCGTCTGGTGGCATTGTGATGTTATTCACTCCGTCGCGCCGGTAGAAAATCAACAAGGTTGGGGCAACGTGATGTACATCCCTGCCGCACCGATGTGCGAAAAGAATCTGGCCTACGCTCACAAAGTAAAAGCCGCGCTGGAAAAAGGCGCATCGCCGGGTGATTTCCCTCGAGAGGATTATGAAACTCACTGGGAAGGACGCTTCACACTGGAGGATTTGAATATCCACGGTAAACGCGCGCTGGGGATTATTTAATATGTAGCTTACACAATTTTCCCTAAGTATTTCGCGTTACAGGAAGGCGGTCAGCCTGTAAATCCCCGGGAGCTTACATAAGTAAGTGACCGGGGTGAACAGGTGCAGCCAACACACCTGTAACACGAAAGACGACGGGTAAATTAACCGTCAATACCTTTACTACGCAGGTAATCTTCGTAGTTGCCGGTGAAGTCGATCACGCGTTCCGGCGTAATCTCAATCACGCGGGTCGCCAGGGAACTGACGAACTCACGGTCGTGAGAAACGAAGATCAACGTGCCCTGATACATTTCCAGCGCCATGTTCAGCGACTCGATAGATTCCATATCCAGGTGGTTGGTCGGTTCATCCATCACCAGGATATTCGGTTTCTGCATCATCAGCTTACCGAACAGCATGCGTCCTTTTTCACCACCGGAGAGCACTTTTGCAGGTTTCTTGATATCGTCCTGGCTGAACAGCAGACGACCAAGGAAGCTGCGCACAACCTGCTCATCATCGCCTTCTTGTTTCCACTGGCTCATCCATTCGAAAACGGTCAGATCGTTTTCAAACTCGTATTCATGATCCTGCGCGTAGTAACCAACCTGGGCGTTCTCAGACCACTTCACGGTACCGTTGTCTGGCTGCAAATCGCCAACCAACGTTTTCAGCATGGTGGATTTACCCACGCCGTTGGCACCAATGATGGCAACCTTCTCTCCCACTTCCAGCAGCAGGTTAAAGTTTTTAAACAGCGGGCCTTCATCAAAACCTTTCGCCAGCGCTTCCACTTCCAGCGCGTTACGGAACAGTTTCTTATCCTGTTCGAAGCGGATGAACGGGTTCTGACGGCTGGACGCTTTCACTTCGTCAAGCTTAATCTTATCAATCTGGCGCGCACGAGAGGTTGCCTGACGAGATTTAGACGCGTTGGCGCTAAAGCGGCTGACGAAGGATTGCAGATCGGCAATCTGTGCTTTCTTCTTGGCGTTATCGGCCAGCAGACGTTCACGCGCCTGAGTTGCCGCTGTCATGTATTCGTCGTAGTTACCCGGATAAACACGCAGTTCGCCGTAGTCCAGATCCGCCATGTGCGTACAGACCATGTTCAGGAAGTGACGGTCGTGCGAAATGATGATCATGGTGCTGTCACGCTCGTTGAGTGTCTGCTCCAGCCAGCGAATGGTGTCGATATCCAGGTTGTTCGTTGGTTCGTCGAGCAGCAGAATGTCCGGGTTAGAGAACAGCGCCTGTGCCAGAAGCACACGCAGTTTCCAGCCGGGCGCGACTTCGCTCATCGGGCCATAATGCTGCTCTACCGGAATACCGACGCCCAGCAGCAGTTCACCCGCACGCGCTTCCGCAGAATAGCCGTCCATTTCGCCATACTGAACTTCGAGGTCAGCAACTTTATAGCCGTCTTCTTCGCTCATCTCGGCCAGCGCATAAATGCGATCGCGCTCCTGCTTCACTTCCCACAGTTCACCGTGACCCATGATGACAGTGTCAAGCACGGTGAATTCTTCAAAGGCGAACTGATCCTGACGCAGCTTACCGATGCGCTCATTCGGATCGAGGGAAACGTTGCCCAGCGTCGGTTCGAGGTCGCCGCCGAGAATTTTCATAAAAGTGGATTTACCGCTACCGTTCGCGCCAATCAGGCCGTAACGGTTGCCGCCGCCAAATTTGACGGAAATATTTTCAAACAGCGGCTTACTGCCGAACTGCATGGTGACGTTGCTGGAAACTAACACTGGCGTATCCTGAAAGAGAAAGAAATATGTGACAAACCGCTTATTATGCCATAAGTCTGCGATAAGATCGCGCCTTGATGCTGAAGGGGTAAAGTGAAAGCGTGAGGAAAAAAATGTGATTTAGTACACATCCGAATTCCTTGTTGCTCAGATTGCACATATAATGCGTGCCCAACACTACATAAATCTCAACCCACTAGCCTGCCTGGCACTGAATCTCGCATACATGAACATGAATATGAAATTAACAACGCTTTTCGCGGCGGCACTCGCAATAGTTGGTTTTTGTAACACCGCCTCTGCCGTCACGTACCCGCTGCCTACCGATGGCAGCCGTTTGATTGGCCAAAACCAGGTCATCACGATTCCTGAAGGCAACACCCAACCGCTGGAATATTTTGCGGCAGAGTATCAGATGGGGCTGTCTAACATGCTGGAAGCTAACCCGGGCGTGGATACCTTCCTGCCGAAAGGCGGTACCGTGCTGAACATCCCTCAGCAGTTGATCCTGCCGGATACCGTGCATGAAGGTATTGTGATTAACAGCGCTGAAATGCGTCTGTACTACTACCCGAAAGGCACTAACACCGTCATTGTTCTGCCGATCGGTATCGGTCAGTTGGGCAAAGACACGCCAATCAACTGGACCACCAAAGTAGAACGTAAAAAAGCGGGTCCAACCTGGACGCCTACGGCGAAAATGCATGCGGAATACCGCGCAGCGGGCGAACCGCTGCCAGCCGTTGTTCCGGCAGGTCCGGATAACCCGATGGGTCTGTACGCGCTGTATATCGGTCGCCTGTACGCTATCCACGGCACCAATGCTAACTTCGGCGTCGGCTTACGCGTCAGCCATGGTTGCGTGCGTCTGCGTAACGACGACATCAAGTTCCTGTTTGAAAATGTGCCGGTCGGCACCCGCGTACAGTTTATCGATGAGCCGGTAAAAGCCACTACCGAACCAGACGGCAGCCGTTACATTGAGGTACACAACCCACTGTCTACCACTGAAGCACAGTTCGAAGGCGGGGAAATCGTACCAATTACGCTGAATAAGAGCATTACCAGCATCACCGGTCAGCCTGACGTCGATCAGGCCGTCGTTGAGCAGGCGGTACAGAACCGTTCTGGTATGCCGGTTCGTCTGAACTAAGCACATATCTGATACGAAAAAGGCGGATGAATCATCCGCCTTTTTTATTGTCTCTGCGCCGCTATGACAGCATCAGCAACAAACCATACCCCACCAGCGCCGCCCATATCAGCATCGGCATCGAATACCAATGAAAACGCCACCAGATCCGGCGGTCGTTTGCCATGCGCAAAGCAATAAGATTCGCCAGCGAACCCGGCAACAGCCCAAAGCCGCCCACATTGACCGCCCAGGCCAGCAATAGCGTCGGCGGGACGTAGTTCAGCAGCAAAATTGTACTGGGAACATTACTGATAAACTGCGACAGGCCAATGGCCGTCAACCACAGCCCCGGCGCTGAAAGCGTGCCAATCTGGTGGGTGATCCCCTGCAAGGCCGGGAGTTGCGTCAGCAAGTGCACATCAATAAACATCGCCATAAACACTAACAGCAACGTCCAGTCAACGCTGAGGATCACGCGGCGAGCCAGCACCATGAACCCTGCAGCGACAATTGCCAGCCCCCACAGCTCTTGTTTTAACTCCAACGCCGCCAGGAAGACGATATACAATGCCAGACAGCTCCACACCAGACGCGGTTGCCAGTCAGGCGCGGACGTACCGGTGTGATAATGCAATGCTTTATTCGGGAAACTGAACCAGCACAGCACCACCAGCGTCAGCATCATGGCCCCCGCAAGCGGCGCCATTTGCCAGGTAAATGCGGCAAATGACAAGCCAGAGCGCCCCCACATCAGAATGTTTTGCGGGTTACCTATTGGCGTGAGCAACGATCCGGCGTTAACCGCCAGCGCCTCAAAGATAATCAGGCGATTCACCGGAATAGCGCATAATTTTTTCAGGGTGATCGTCAGCGGAACAACAATAAACAACGCCACATCATTGGTCAGAAACGTCGACAGCAGCGCCGCCGCCAGCACCATAAATATTCCCACCTGGCGTTCTGTGTTGAAGCGGCGGGTCATTTTTCGCCCTAACACATCAAAATAGCCGCTGAGCTCGACCCCTTTGGTCAGTAACATCAGGCCGCTAAGCGTAATAATCGTGTGCCAGTCAATGGCACCTGGCCACAGCCGGGGCGCAAATGGCGTGAACAGGCTCAGTGCAACCCCGACGATGATTAACAGCTGGAAAAAGCGATCGCGCTGCAAGGCGCGTAGTAAAGGGAAACTCATTCAGAGCCTGTTCCTTGCTGTTGCGTAAACCGGCTAAAAGCCTCCAGCGTTTCCTTACTGACGTGATGCTCCATTCCTTCCGCGTCACGACGGGCAATTTCCGGGCTGATGCCTAAAATCAACAGGAAATTCTCTACGATCTGATGACGCTCCCGACTCTCCTGAGCCAGCCGTTCTCCTTCTGCGGTTAAAAACACGCCCCGCCAGGGGATCATTTCAATCAACCCGACGGAAGCCAGGCGCTTAAGCATTTTGGCAACCGTCGGCTGGGAAACCCCAAGCCGCGCGGCCATATCAACCTGGCGCGCCTCCCCCACCTCAATAATGAGATCGGAAATCAGCTCTACGTAGTCATCAATCAGCTCGCGGCGATGCGCCTCCCGAACCTGACGAAACCCTTCAACGTGTTCTTCGACATTCACCAATTGCGTCACTTTTTTTGTTGTTGGCGTACCTGCGCGACGACTCATTCTGCTTCCTCGTTACTGTGACGCGTTAACGGCATCTGATTAGAGAAGGCTCATTGTAAACCAGAGTTGCGTGGGCACAAAAAATTAACGTTTTAGCAATAGCTATATAATATAGCCTGTGCTATATCTGTATATAATAAAGACATCCCTCACGGACTGATGGGATCGTGAAGTCAGGAGGTTTATATGAATGAATTTAAGAGGTGTATACGCGTGTTTAGCCACTCTCCCTTTAAAGTACGGTTAATGCTGATCTCTATGCTGTGCGACATGATTAACAGCAAACCAGAGCAGGATAAACCTTCAGAAAAATAATGCGGCGTTGCGGTACGCCGCTTCTTTTTCCTGCGGTCACCCGAATACAGCGATCGTTTTTGTGCCAATAACCCTTCTTTTTGTCAGTTTTGCCACGTCCCTCGCAAAACAATTTCTTTGTAGTAGTTGACCTTCTCTTGCACACACTCTATCTTTTCGCAGCCCTGCGTATATTGCGGCTCGCGGATGCGGACCCTATCCCTCTTCTCGCTCTCTCAGGCAGGCAATGACCCTTAGCGCCAGGGTAAGCACATGGCGTTTTTGTAACAGTGGCATATGAATTTAACCCTCAAAGATTCAATCATTGCTCGCAGCCGGGCGATTAGTCCGTGGACTGGCCTCTATTTCTTACAGTCTCTGCTGATCAATCTTGCGCTGGGCTATCCGCTTAGCCTGCTCTATAGCGTTGCTTTCACCTGTATATTAATGCTGATGTGGCGCAGTGCGCCGCGCGCGCAGAAAGCGCTGATTGGCATTTGCTCGCTGATTGCGGCAATGTATTTTCCGTTCGGCCAGGCATACGGTTCGCCGAACTTCAACACGCTACTGGCCCTACACTCTACCAATATGGAAGAGTCCACCGAAATTCTGACCATCTTCCCGTGGTACAGCTATCTGGTTGGCATGTTTATTTTCGCCCTTGGTGTTATCGCCGTACGTCGTAAAAAAGATGAACAAAAGCGCGGCTGGAATAAGTTCGACAGCGTTTGTTTGTTATTCAGCATTGTCGCGTTCTTTGTTAACCCGGTGCAAAACCTGGCCTGGGGTGGCGTGTTCAAGCTGAAAGATACCGGCTATCCGGTTTTCCGATTTGCCAAGGACGTGATCGTCAATAACAACGAAGTGCTCGACGAGCAGGAGCGTATGGCGAAGCTGTCGAGCGTCAAAGACAGCTGGACGGTAACCGCCGTGAAGCCGAAGTATCACACCTACGTGGTGGTGATCGGCGAAAGCGCCCGCCGCGATGCGTTAGGCGCGTTTGGCGGCCACTGGGATAACACCCCGTTTGCCAGCTCGGTTAACGGCTATATCTTCGCGGATTACATTGCCGCCAGTGGTTCTACGCAAAAATCACTCGGCTTAACCCTGAATCGGGTAGTTGATAATAAGCCCCAGTTCCAGGACAACTTTGTTACTCTGGCCAACCGCGCAGGATTCCAGACGTGGTGGTTTTCCAATCAGGGACAGATTGGTGAATACGATACGGCTATTGCCAGTATTGCGAAGCGAGCAGATGAAGTTCAGTTCCTCAAAAACGGTGATTTCGAAGCAGACAAAAACACCCGCGACGAAGCGCTGTTGAAGATGACCGCCCAGGTGCTGGCAACCGAGCGCACGCAGCCGCAGCTGATCGTACTGCATTTAATGGGCTCGCATCCGCAGGCCTGCGACCGTACGCAAGGAAAATACGAAACTTTTGTCCAGTCAAAAGAGACCTCCTGTTACCTGTACACCATGACGCAGACGGATGACCTGCTGCGCCAGCTTTACGAACAGTTACGTAACAGCGGCAATAGCTTCTCGATGGTCTATTTCTCCGATCATGGCCTCGCCTTTAAAGAGCGTGGAAAAGAGGTGCAGTACCTGGCGCATGACGATCAGTTCCAGCAGAATTTCCAGGTGCCTTTCATGGTGCTGTCGAGCGATGATAAAGCGCATCAGGTGATTAAAGCCCGTCGCTCAGCGAATGATTTCTTGAGCTTTTTCTCGCAGTGGACGGGGATCAGCGCAAAAGAAATTACCAACAGCTACCGCTTTATCTCAGAGAAAAAGGCCGGTCCGGTGTATATCACCAACTTTAAGCTGCAGAAGGTGGATTACAACCACCTTGGTACCGACATCTTCGAGACCAAATCTCGCTAACAGCTCAAATTGCAGGCAAAAAAAATCCGCCCCGAGAGGCGGATTTTTTATATCACCGAAGTGATTAGAAGCGGTAACCCACGCCAGCGATCCAGGTGCCAACGTCAACGCTACGAATACGGCTCTGCTCGTAGGAGAAGTCCAGAGCAACGTTTTCGATCGGGTTGAACTGCAGACCAGCACCGTAGGAGAAACCGTAGTCACTGGTGGTGTGGTTGTCAGCCGGGGATGCTGCGTTCTGGAATTTACCGTAACCAACACCCACTACGCCGTAAATGCTCGCCCAGTCGTTCAGACGGTAAGCCGGGCCAGCAGTGATGCCGTAGTACTGGGTTTTGTTGTAGTCGCCAGAAGCATCGGTACGATCTTTTTCAGTGTAAGTGAAGGAACCGATAACACCCAGCGGGTTGTTGTCCTGCTCGTAACGATACTTCAGGTTAAAACCGTTCATTTTGTTCGCTGCGCCCTGAGCATCGCTCTGAGCGTAACCACCGGTAACGGTAGAAGTAGCAGCTACAGCAGTACCTGCGGAGAAAGCCAGAACAGCGGCCAGTGCTGAAAGACATGCAATTTTTTTCATAACCACCTCAAATGTGCTTCAAGTAAATCTTAAGTTTTAAATATACCAAAAATTAATGGGAAACTCTTTGCGATTAGCGATGTCTAACGGGGTCTTTCATGTAACAGAACATTTCAGAAACCCGCTATCTCTTTCAATTAACATCACTTTTCTAACGTAAACTGCCATTATTGCGCGCACAATATGGCACATTCATCCAGATTATTCCTAATCACACAGATTATTAATCCATCACTTTCATCCCATTGTACGGAACTGAGCAATTTTTTTTTCAACGAATACTCAACCACATGAGTGTATTTCCATTACACTCGCTGTTTTACTTCTATTGACATATTTAGACAGGAGAAAGGATGCCGGGGTCGTTACGTAAAGCGCCAGTCTGGTTGCCTATTTTGGTTTTGCTGATTGCTATGTCCTCCATTCAAAGTGGAGCATCTCTGGCAAAATCGCTGTTCCCTCTCGTTGGCGCACCGGGGGTGACTGCACTGCGCCTTGCACTGGGCACCCTCATCCTTATCGCCTTCTTTAAACCCTGGCGTTTACGATTCGCCAAAGAGCAACGTCTTCCTCTATTGTTTTACGGCCTGTCGCTGGGCGGGATGAACTACCTCTTCTACCTGTCAATTCAGACCGTACCGCTGGGAATTGCCGTGGCGCTGGAGTTCACCGGCCCGCTCGCGGTAGCGCTATTTTCATCCCGACGTCCGGTGGATTTCATTTGGGTTGCACTGGCTGTACTCGGACTGTGGTTCCTGCTGCCATTAGGTCAGGACGTTTCTCACGTCGATTTAACCGGTGCTGCGCTGGCGCTGGGGGCTGGTGCCTGCTGGGCAATCTATATTCTTACCGGGCAACGTGCCGGCGCGGAACACGGCCCGGCTACCGTTGCGGTAGGGTCATTAATTGCGGCGTTGATTTTTGTCCCTATCGGTGTGCTCCAGGCCGGCGATGCCCTGTGGCACTGGTCCATTCTGCCATTAGGCCTGGCCGTTGCGGTCCTCTCTACTGCGCTTCCCTATTCGCTGGAGATGATTGCGCTGACGCGACTGCCAACGCGTACTTTTGGGACGTTGATGAGCATGGAACCGGCGCTGGCGGCGGTTTCCGGAATGATCTTCCTCGGTGAAACGCTGACACTAATTCAGACGCTTGCGCTGGGCGCCATTATTGTCGCATCGATGGGTTCTACGCTCACTATTCGCAAAGAACCACAAATAAAACAAGTTGACGTAAATTAACCCCTTAATATTCTGCATGGTTTGCATAATCATGCAGAATATCCAATTGTAAATTTGCGTAATAATTATTCTAATAAATAGATTTTTCTCATTCGCATATTTGATTCATTTTTTACATTAACATAAAAATAACATCATCCCATCAAAAACCACCATAAGATACTGATTTTATCAACTATTTTATATTCATCGTCTCTTCACTATTAAAGTAATAGGTAACACCGGGAAGATAAATCCAAATTTAGCGCTATACTTATTTTCGTTGAAGAGTTGGGACATAAACATCAAGAGGATATGAAAATATGAGTACCGCAAAATTGGTAAAAACAAAAGCATCTGCCCTCCTTTATACCCGCAACGATGTGACAGACAGCGAAAAGAAAGCGACTGTTGAGCTGCTGAATCAGCAAGTGATCCAATTCATCGACCTGTCGTTGATCACCAAACAGGCCCACTGGAATATGCGCGGCGCGAACTTCATTGCCGTACATGAAATGCTGGATGGTTTCCGTACTGCCCTGATCGATCACCTCGACACGATGGCTGAACGAGCCGTACAGCTAGGTGGTGTGGCATTGGGTACAACTCAGGTTATTAACAGCAAAACGCCTCTGAAAAGCTATCCACTGGATATCCATAGCGTACAGGATCACCTGAAAGAACTGGCTGACCGCTATGCCGTCGTCGCTAACAGCGTCCGTAAAGCCATTGGCGAAGCAAAAGACGAAGATACCGCAGATATCTTCACCGCCGCTTCACGCGACCTCGACAAATTCCTGTGGTTTATCGAAGCCAACATTGAATAACAACAGACATAAGAATTACCTATATAACCCTCGCCCCGGCGGGGGTTTTGCACATCTATGGTGCACAGCATTGATCATTCACCCCTTCAAAGTAAATTATTTGTAATAATCACTTCACACAATCGTTAACGAAAGATTGTTTTATCAACATTTTTTACGCTAAATAGTGATACCGTTTGCACCGTGCCAGGTACGCACCAAATGAGTGCCCCAAAACAGTGCAGATCGCCTTCTTTGCCCTATTCATTGTGCAGAAAAACAAGACACCCTCTTGTTAAAACAATGAGTTGCAAAATTGGCACGATTATTTCATTAAGCCATATGTTCTCGCAGGGGATCGCCCCGTGGATATAAAAGGAAATCCTATGAAGTCTGTATTAAAAGTTTCACTGGCTGCACTTACCCTGGCTTTTGCGGTGTCCTCCCATGCCGCAGATAAGAAACTGGTTGTCGCAACCGACACTGCGTTTGTACCGTTTGAATTCAAGCAGGGTGACAAATACGTTGGTTTTGATGTGGATCTGTGGGCTGCCGTGGCCAAAGAACTGAAGCTGGATTATGAACTGAAACCAATGGATTTCAGTGGCATCATCCCGGCTCTGCAAACCAAAAATATCGACCTGGCACTGGCGGGTATCACCATCACTGATGAGCGTAAAAAAGCGATCGACTTCTCTGACGGCTACTATAAAAGCGGTCTGTTGGTGATGGTCAAAGCAAATAATAACGACGTGAAAAGCGTGAAAGATCTCGATGGTAAAGTTGTCGCAGTGAAGAGCGGCACCGGTTCCGTTGATTACGCGAAAGCTAACATCAAAACTAAAGACCTGCGTCAGTTCCCGAACATCGATAACGCGTATATGGAACTGGGCACCAACCGCGCAGACGCCGTGCTGCACGACACGCCAAACATTCTTTACTTCATTAAAACCGCGGGTAACGGCCAGTTCAAAGCCGTAGGTGAGTCCCTTGAAGCTCAGCAGTACGGTATCGCCTTCCCGAAAGGTAGCGATGAACTGCGCGAGAAAGTGAACGGCGCGCTGAAAACGCTGAAAGAAAACGGCACGTACAACGAAATCTACAAAAAATGGTTCGGTACTGAGCCTAAATAACAAGAACGTTCTGTAACGCCCGGTAGCGCCAGCGCCGCCGGGTCTGCAATTTTGAGTCATCATGTTATGGCTCATTGTTTTTCTCACCACGGTAACAGGAACGACATATGCAGTTTGACTGGAGTGCCATCTGGCCCGCCATCCCGCTTTTGATTGAAGGCGCCAAAATGACCCTGTGGATCTCGGTCCTCGGTCTGGCTGGCGGTCTGGTAATCGGACTTGCAGCAGGGTTTGCGCGCACCTTCGGCGGTTGGATAGCCAACCACGTAGCGCTGGTGTTTATCGAAGTTATTCGCGGTACGCCAATCGTTGTGCAGGTGATGTTTATTTACTTCGCCCTGCCAATGGCATTTAACGATTTACGCATTGACCCCTTTAGCGCCGCCGTTGTCACCATCATGATCAACTCCGGGGCCTATATTGCGGAAATCACCCGCGGCGCGGTGCTCTCAATCCATAAAGGCTTCAGCGAGGCAGGGTTGGCGCTTGGGCTTTCACGCACAGAGACCATCCGCCACGTAATTTTACCTCTCGCACTGCGTCGTATGCTGCCGCCGCTGGGCAACCAGTGGATCATCAGCATTAAAGATACCTCGCTGTTTATTGTCATTGGCGTCGCCGAACTGACCCGTCAGGGCCAGGAAATCATTGCCGGTAACTTCCGCGCACTGGAAATCTGGAGCGCCGTTGCGGTGTTCTATCTGATCATTACGCTGGTGCTGAGCTTCATTCTGCGTCGTCTGGAAAGAAGGATGAAAATCCTGTGATTGAATTTAAAAACGTTTCTAAGCACTTTGGTCCAACCCAGGTGCTGCACAATATTGATCTGAACATTGAACAGGGTGAAGTGGTGGTCATTATCGGACCCTCCGGATCCGGTAAATCTACCCTGCTGCGCTGCATTAACAAACTGGAAGAGATAACCTCTGGCGATCTGATCGTCGACGGTCTGAAAGTGAACGATCCGAAGGTAGACGAGCGGTTAATCCGCCAGGAAGCCGGGATGGTGTTTCAACAGTTCTATCTGTTCCCGCATCTGACGGCGCTGGAAAACGTCATGTTCGGGCCGCAGCGCGTACGCGGGGCGAATAAAGAACAGGCCGAGAAACTGGCGAAAGAACTGCTGGCGAAAGTGGGACTGGCCGAGCGCGCCCACCACTACCCTTCTGAGCTGTCCGGCGGTCAACAACAGCGTGTGGCTATCGCCCGTGCGCTGGCGGTGAAGCCGAAAATGATGTTGTTTGATGAGCCAACCTCAGCGCTGGATCCGGAACTGCGCCACGAAGTTCTGAAAGTAATGCAGGATCTCGCGGAAGAAGGGATGACCATGGTGATTGTGACCCACGAAATCGGTTTTGCCGAAAAAGTGGCTTCACGCCTGATTTTCATTGATAAGGGCCGTATTGCCGAGGACGGTAATCCGCAGGCCCTGATTGAAAATCCGCCCAGCCAACGCTTACAGGAATTCTTGCAGCACGTTTCCTGATAGCTCTGCCTCCCTTCATCCGAAGGGAGGTTTTTCACCAGAATCCTCTCATTTCAATTCTCTCCCGCCCTGACATCTATACTTATCCTTTTGAATTTATTTTCTCATGGGAGGAGTCATGCGCGGGATCCTGTTCATCATTGTTTGTCTGTTGAGTCTTCCGACCCTGGCGGTGACGATTCCTGGCGTTACCACGCCAACGTCAACCAACGCGCAAACCACACCGGCGAAAGAGCCGGATATTGAACAGAAAAAAGCGGCTTACGGCGCACTGGCCGATGTGCTGGAAAATGACGCCTCGCGTCAGGAGCTGATCGGCCAGTTACGCAAAGTGGCCACTGCCCCTCCTGCGCAGCCGGTGCCGACCATTGTCCCGCCCACGCTAACGGAGGAAAAAACGGTACTGGAAAACGTCACGAATGTCACCCGCCACTACGGTGAAGCCCTCTCCAGCCGCTTTGCCCAGCTTTATCGCAATATTACCGATGCCCCGCACAAAACCTTTAACTCGCAAACGTTCACCAATGCCCTGACGCATTTTTTAATGCTGGCGGTGTCGGTGTTCGGTTTTTTCTGGTTGGTTCGTCTGTGCGCGCTGCCGCTGTATCGCAAAATGGGACAATGGGCACGGCGCAAAAACCGCGAGCGCAGCAACTGGCTCCAGCTTCCGGCGATGATCGTTGGCGCATTCGTTATCGATTTGCTTCTGCTGGCGCTGACATTGTTTGTCGGGCAGATACTGAGCGACAAAATGAACGCCGGCAGTCGCACGATCGCTTTTCAGCAAAGTTTGTTTCTCAATGCTTTCGCCCTGATTGAGTTCTTCAAGGCCATTTTGCGCCTGATATTTTGCCCTACGGTGGCCGAGCTGCGCCCGTTTAACATTCCGGATGCTGGCGCGCGCTACTGGAATCGCCGATTGAGTTCATTGAGCAGCCTGATTGGCTACGGGCTTATTGTTGCCGTACCCATTATCTCGAATCAGGTCAACGTGCAGGTCGGCGCGATGGCAAACGTCATCATCATGTTGTGTATCACACTATGGGCGCTGTACCTGATTTTCAGAAACAAGAAAGAAATTACTCAGCATTTGTTGAATCTGGCGGAAAGATCCCTCGCTTTTTTCAGTCTGTTTATTCGCGCTTTTGCGTTGGTATGGCATTGGCTGGCCAGCGCCTACTTCATTGTGCTGTTTTTCTTCTCGCTGTTTGATCCAGGCAACAGCCTGAAATTCATGATGGGTGCCACGCTGCGCAGCTTGGTGATCGTCGGGATCGCCGCGTTTGTTTCCGGTATGCTTTCCCGCTGGATAGCCAAAACCATTACTCTTTCACCACATACCCAGCGCAGCTATCCGGAACTCCAAAAGCGGCTGAATGGTTGGTTGTCGACGGCGTTAAGCGTCGCCAGGATCCTGACGGTGTGTGTCGCGGTCATGCTGCTACTGAATGCCTGGGGACTGTTCGACTTCTGGAACTGGCTGCATTACGGCGCAGGAGAAAAAACGGTGGATATCCTGATCCGTATCGCGCTGATTTTATTCTTCTCCGCCATCGGTTGGACGATTCTCGCCAGCCTGATTGAAAATCGTCTGGCTTCCGATATTCACGGCCGCCCGCTACCCAGCGCGCGTACCCGCACCCTGTTGACGTTGTTTCGCAACGCGCTGGCGGTGATCATCAGCACGATCACCATCATGATTGTGCTGTCAGAAATTGGCGTCAATATCGCCCCCTTACTGGCTGGGGCCGGGGCGTTGGGGTTGGCGATCTCTTTTGGTTCGCAAACGCTGGTAAAAGATATTATTACCGGGATCTTTATTCAGTTCGAAAATGGCATGAACACCGGCGACCTGGTTACCATCGGTCCTCTCACCGGTACGGTAGAACGGATGTCTATCCGCTCTGTGGGCGTGCGTCAGGACACCGGGGCGTACCATATCATTCCCTGGTCATCGATAACGACCTTCGCCAACTTTGTGCGTGGAATAGGATCGGTCGTCGCCAATTACGATGTAGACCGCCATGAGGATGCGGATAAAGCGAATCAGGCGTTGAAAGACGCGGTTGCTGCGGTGATGGAAAAAGAAGACATCCGTGGGCTTATTATCGGCGAGCCGTCGTTTGCGGGGATTGTAGGGTTAACCAATACGGCCTTCACGCTGCGGGTTTCGTTTACCACCTTGCCGCTGAAGCAGTGGACGGTACGTTTTGCGCTCGACAGCCAGGTGAAGAAATACTTCGATCTGGCGAACATACGCGCGCCGGTACAGACATATCAGGTCTTGCCTGCACCGGTGCATGGCCCAACGCCTGCGGCAAGCGAACCGCTGCCGCCAGCCGAGCCAACGCTTTAACGTTGACGCGCCATAAAACGGCGACGCTGATCGTTATCCATAAAGGTCCAGGCAATAAAGCGGCTCTGCTTTTGCCCCTGGGCCATCTCTTTCTTGACCACTTTCACCGCGCCCGCGTCCGTCAACGCGTGATACAGCGGAGGCAAATTCTCGCCGCGCGAAACCAGCGTGGTGAACCACATCACCTGGCGACCAAAGGCCTGGCTTTCAGCGATCATTTTTTTAATGAACGCCACTTCACCGCCTTCACACCACAGCTCCTGCTGCTGTCCGCCAAAGTTCAGCGCATCATCTTTATCTTGCCCCAGATTACGACGTTTACGCTCGCTTCCTGCGCGGGCTGAGGCCGCAGAATCATGGAATGGCGGGTTACACAATGTGGCTTCATACTGCTCATTTTTGTGAATGATACCGTTGAAGATTGCCGTAGCATCTTTCTGGCGACGCAGACGAATAGCACGGGTTAACCCCGGATTGCCGTTTACGATCGCCTGAGCGCTGTTAAACGCTTCGCTACTGGTCTCACTGCCCGTGAATCGCCAGCCGTATTCGTGCACGCCGATCAACGGATAAATACAGTTTGCCCCTACGCCGATGTCCAGGATGCTCGCATTTGCCGGAATGGTGCCGTTGGTTTCCCCCAACAGGTCGGCCAGGTGGTGAATGTAATCAGCGCGGCCAGGAACAGGAGGACACAAAAAACCGTCTGGAATATCCCAGTTTTTCACCGCATAAAAATGCGCCAACAGTGACTTATTGAGCGCCTTGACGGCTTGCGGATTGGCGAAATCAACACTCTGCTCACCGCCTGGCGTGAGGGTGAGAAATTGCGTCAGCTCTGGGGTAACCTGGCATAAAGTCGCAAGATCATAACGGCCATTGTGGCGATTGCGTGGGTGTAATCCCGGTTTCTGGGGGGGCATAGCATTCTCCTTTTAACAGCGGCGTAAGATACCCGCATAACGTCACGGGGTAAACACGCACTTCGTGGAAATTTGATTTTTTTATGCCTGCTTCATACCGATTTCTTTGTTCAAAAAACAGACGGTTCATCATCGATTTTTTGCGGTAAATGTCATCTGCTGGCGACCTAAACTTATCAGGCACACCTGTTGTTTTTCAGAGGATATCACCATGAAGAAATGCCTCACATTACTTGCCGCTACCGTACTGGCCGGCATGACCTTTGCGTCATTTGCTGCACAGCCCTACACCAGCCCAGCCACCGGTCAGTTACACGCTTCCGGCACAGTATCTGCTACCGGTGCAACTAACCTGAGCGATCTCGAAGACAAGCTGGCAGAAAAAGCGAAAGAACAAGGCGCAAAAGGCTTTGTTGTTAACTCTGCGGGAGGTAAAAACCAGATGTACGGTACCGCAACTATTTATAAGTAGCCCCCACCTCATCCCAACTGCATTCGACCCGAATGCAGTTTTTTGCGCTCTCATCACGCCACACACAGCTCAAATCGTAATCATCATGTTGGAATTTTGAATCCAATGTAAATAAATGTATTTATTTTTGAATTAATGAATGCTAAAACTCCTCACTGATTAGGAATGATTATCAAAATCATTATCAATTACACATTCATTTTCGCGAGACCTGCAGGGTACAACATCCACAGAGATGTCCCTTCGCGTGAATGAAACCGTCTACTCAAAAATAATAAGTCACTTATTAACATGGATAAAAATCGCAACTTGCCGTCCAGTAGTTTTCATTCACTGACTTTTTTTGCTGGTCTGTGCATTGGCCTGTCTCCGGTAGCCCAGGCTGTCGCTGCAGGCGATCAGGATAAAAAACAAGAAGATACATTGGTCGTTGAAGCGACCAAACCTTCGCTGTATGCCCCTGGGCAGTCTGCCGACCCTAAATTCTCCCGCCCGGTAGCGGATACCACCCGCACCATGACGGTGATTTCTGAACAAGTGATTAAGGATCAAGGCGCAACAAATCTGACCGATGCGCTGAAAAACGTACCGGGCGTTGGCGCGTTTTTCGCTGGCGAAAACGGCAATTCCACTACCGGTGATGCGGTTTATATGCGTGGTGCGGATACCTCAAACAGTATTTATATCGACGGTATTCGTGATATTGGCAGCGTCACGCGCGATACCTTCAATACCGAACAGGTCGAAGTGATCAAAGGCCCTTCCGGCACCGACTATGGGCGTAGCGCACCGACAGGTTCCATCAATATGATCAGTAAACAGCCGCGCACCGACTCCGGGATCGATGCGTCGGCCAGCGTCGGCAGCGCCTGGTTCCGCCGTGGTACGCTGGACATTAACCAGGCTATCGGCGACACCACCGCCGCACGTTTAAATCTGATGGGCGAAAAAACACATGATGCCGGTCGCGACAACGTAAAGAATGAACGTTACGGTGTGGCCCCCTCTCTCGCTTTTGGCTTAGGCACCGAGAACCGACTGTATCTGAACTATCTGCACGTGACTCAGCACAACACGCCGGATGGAGGCATCCCCACTATCGGCCTGCCGGGTTACTCTGCGCCTTCCGCAGGAACGTCTGCACTGAATCATTCAGGAAAAGTCGATACGCATAACTTCTACGGTACCAACTCGGATTACGACGATTCGACGACCGATACCGCGACAATGCGTTTTGAACATGACCTGAGCGACAGCACCACGATTCGCAACACCACCCGCTGGTCGCGTATTAAACAGGATTATCTGATGACGGCGGTGATGGGCGGTGCGTCTAACATTACGCAACCCACCAGCAGCGTCGACACCTGGACATGGTCACGCCTGGCAAATACCAAAGATGTCAGTAACAAAATCCTGACCAACCAGACTAACCTGACCTCAAAATTTTACACCGGATCCATCGGCCACGATATCAGTACCGGTGTGGAACTGGCCCGCGAAACACAAACCAACTATGGTGTAGCCCCGCTCACCCCGCCGCCGGTTAATATTTATCATCCCAACAGCGACGTGAATATCGGCGGATTATCGCGTAGCGGTGCCAACGCCAACGGGCAAACCGACACCTTTGGCGTATACGCTTTTGATACGTTACAAATTACCCGTGAGTTTGAGCTAAACGGCGGTATTCGCCTCGACAATTACCGCACTGAATATGACAGCGCCACCGCTTGCGGCGCTTCCGGCCGTGGTGCAATTGCATGTCCGACAGGCGTCGCCAAAGGTTCTCCGGTTACGACCGTGGATACGGCCAAATCAGGCAATCTGGTGAACTGGAAAGCGGGCGCGCTGTATCACCTGACCGATAAAGGCAACGTCTACATTAACTATGCCGTTTCTCAGCAACCGCCGGGCGGCAGCAACTTTGCCCTTGCGCAGGGAGGAACCGGTAACAGCGCAAACCGTACCGACTTCAAACCACAGAAAGCGAAAACCAGCGAGATCGGCACCAAATGGGAGGTGCTGGATAAGCGCCTGCTGTTAACCGCCGCGATTTTCCGCACAGATATTGAGAATGAAGTAGAGCAGAACGACGACGGAACATATTCCCAGTACGGGGAGAAACGCGTTGAAGGCTACGAACTCTCCGTAGCTGGCAACATCACCCCCGCATGGCAGGTTATTGGAGGATACACCCAGCAACGCGCCACGATCCACAGCGGCAAAAACATTGCTCAGGATGGTTCTTCTTCCCTGCCCTATACGCCAGAACATGCCTTCACGCTGTGGAGCCAGTATCAGGCTACCGATGATATTTCCGTTGGCGCGGGCGCACGCTACGTGGGCAGCATGCATCGCGGTTCGGACGGCGCAGTGGGTACGCCATCTTATACTGAAGGTTACTGGGTCGCCGACGCCAGGCTGGGTTATCGCGTGAATCGCAATCTCGATTTCCAGCTGAACGTCTATAACCTGTTCGACACCGATTATGTATCCTCCATCAACAAGAGCGGATACCGTTACCATCCGGGCGAGCCAAGAACCTTCCTGCTCACCGCCAATATGCATTTCTGATCCATCTCGTGGGGCGAAAGCCCCACTTTCAGGAGAAACACTGATGATGTACCACATTCCCGGCGTTCTGTCGGCGCAGGATGTCGCCTGGTTTCGCGAACAACTGGACGCTGCCGACTGGATTGATGGCCGAGCAACCACCGGCGCCCAGGGCGCGCAGGTAAAAAACAACCAGCAGGTGGATACGCAAAGCGAGCGTTACGGCGTTTTGCAACAAGCGGTACAAACTGCGGTGAATAACAGCCCGCTTTTCTTCGCCGCAGCATTACCGAAAACGCTCTCCACACCGCTGTTTAATCGCTACCAGGACCATGAAACCTACGGTTTTCACGTTGACGGCGCGGTACGTAGTCATCCGGAAAACGGCTGGATGCGCACAGACCTTTCCGCCACCTTATTCCTCAGTAATCCCGACGATTATGCGGGAGGAGAACTGCTGGTCAATGATACCTACGGCCAGCACGCGGTAAAACTTCCAGCGGGCGATCTGGTGCTTTACCCTTCCAGCAGCTTGCACTGCGTTACGCCGGTAACCCGTGGGGTTCGTGTGGCATCCTTTATGTGGATCCAGTCGATGATCCGAGATGACAAAAATCGCGCCATGCTTTTTGAACTGGATAAAAACATTCAGTCCCTGAAGGCGCGTCATGGGGAAAGTAGCGAGATCCTGTCGTTACTCAATCTCTACCATAACCTGCTGCGCGAATGGTCTGAAATCTGATACCGCTGATGCGTGGTCGTTTTTCGCCCATCACATTCGCTATACTTATTCTGTAGACATCAGCAGGAGGTACATATGGCATCCGGATGGGCAAATGACGACGCAGTTAACGAACAGATCAACAATACTATTGAAGATGCTGTTGCCCGCGCCCGTGGTGAGTTACCGACGGGGGAAAGTCTGTATGAATGCGAAGAATGCGGCAATCCTATCCCACAGGCCAGGCGTGAGGCAGTACCTGGCGTACGCTTGTGCATCACATGCCAACAGGATAAAGATTCACATAATGCAGCATTTTCAGGATATAATCGCAGAGGTTCGAAAGATAGCCAGCTACGTTGACTCATCTTTACCAAAAGTTTCAGCGCATACGATTTCCTTTACGAGCACGCTTTTTTGCATTCTGTGTGGCAAAATGTGCCGTTGTTGGTTTCTCTGTAAAGCGTAGTGACAAGAACTGTAAATCCCTCATCTGAATTTATTAATATTCAATAAGTTATTTGTCATTCAATTTTTTTGATTGATGTCGTCAATTCTATTCGATTTTCTCTCGCCAAAAAAAACGTGATACTTATCACATCGACGAAACAACGTCTTCTTAACAGAACACTAACTAACAGAACAAACCTGCGAGAGATTAATCATGAAAAACATTAAATATGCTGTTGCTGCTATCGCCCTGTCTACCCTGTCATTTGGCGTTTTCGCTGCCGA
Source organism: Citrobacter meridianamericanus (assembly GCF_041320245.1). Lineage (NCBI taxonomy): Bacteria > Pseudomonadati > Pseudomonadota > Gammaproteobacteria > Enterobacterales > Enterobacteriaceae > Citrobacter > Citrobacter meridianamericanus. The sequence continues at coordinate 3,602,787 of NZ_CP101036.1, forward strand.
GCCGGTTTCCTCCACTCAGGCACAAAGCATGAATAAAATTGGTGTAGTTTCTGCTGATGGGGCCACCACACTGGATGGCCTGGAAGCCAAACTGGCTGAGAAAGCGGCTGCTGCTGGTGCATCTGGTTACAGCATCACTTCCGCTGTCGGTAAAGACAAAATGAGCGGCACCGCGGTTATCTATAAATAACCGAAAGATTACCTGTACGACCCAATGCTCCAACCCTCATTGACCCTGTTTGTTACCCTTTGTTTGCCCGTCCGCCACTGGACGGGCTTTTTTTTGCTTAGTGTTCCAGTCGTTGACGGAATTCCTGCAACACGGCGTCTGGCATGCCTATTTGCAGTGCCGCCTCACAAATCGCTTGCCAGCTTCCGGCATCCAGCGGAATACCGTGTTCCAGCCGTTCCTCGCGAGTATTCACCTCCCACTCCCCAGGCAACAGGATCGGGGCATCTTCAGCATGCGGGGACGCTTTCACCCATTCGGCAAATGCCGCAACCTGGTTGTCACAGTCCGGCGCGCTAAATAGTTCCGGATTCATAATAATAGTGGTCATACAGTTGATGATGGCGTCCGGGCTGGTCTGCAGGCTCTCTTCATGTGTGGTTTTACCCCCTGAAAGCGCACCACCCATAATTTCACACATCGCGGCCAGCGCATAACCTTTGTGTTGGGCAAACGTGAGCAACGATCCCAGCGGAGAAACCTGCATTACCGCAGGATCGGTTGTAGGCACCCCGTTTGTATCAATCAGGCATCCCGGAGCCACCGGCTCCCCCTTGTGCCATGCCACACGGGTTTTGCCAAACGCGATGGCACTGGTTGCATAGTCCAGCAACAGCGGGAAGGTATTTTTACGCGGAAAAACAACGCAGAAGGGGTTAGTGCCAAAACGACTATCACGGCCATGAAACGGTGCAACCATCGGGATCCCGACCACACTCACAAAATGCACTGAGACAAAACCTGCCGCCGCACATTGCTCCGCCCAGTAGCCAATACGTCCAATATGATGCGAATTATGTAATGCCACGGCGGCAATACCGTGCTGACGCGCTTTTTCAATCCCCAGCGTGATGGCTTCATGCGCCGCCACCTGACCAAAGGCACAATCGCCATCAAGCGTAATCACCGCCCCCGCATCTTTAACCACTTTGGCATGACGATTGATCTGCAGATGTCCCTGCGAGAATGAGCGAATATAGCTGGGGATCATGCCGATGCCGTGGGAGTCATGACCGGCGAGGTTAGAGGCTATCAGATGATCGGCCACCAGTCGCGCCTCCTGTTCATTGCTTCCCATCTGCTGAAAAACGGCCTGGGTAAATGCGTGCAGCGTTGGCGCAGGGAAGCGATGTCCACTGTTCATTGTTATCTCCTGTTGTGTCGCGTGTTGATTGTGTTTCTTATTTTTCAACAAACTATGCTGCGCCACGGCGCTCAGGAGGTCAATAAACGTGCAGAAATTTCACGTTGGCGAAAAGAGAGAACCGACAGGCCTGGAAAATGGCCCGTCGGGGGAATAAAAAATCAGAAGTTTTGTTCGACGCGAGCAAGTCCTTCAGCCAGCGTCGCGGATTCACCGGTTGCCACCAGGCAGCAGGCCATCTGGATTTTCAACGATGCCGGAACCGGCTCACTGCCGGCCAGACAACGCTCAATCCAGCGCGCAGTGGTTTCCGGATCTTTTGCCACCGGCAGCGGTACCGGCTCGTCAGGCATCTCGCTCTGTCGGTCCTGTAACACTCTCACACCGGACGAATCGATCAGGCTTATCTGCGGGCAGCGCTGCGGGTTGGCGTACACCTCGCCTTCGGTACCGTGCATCAACAGGCCACGTCCACCGATATCGCTGAAGAATTTTGCCACACGCGAGACGTATTCCGGGTGTGACACGCTGGAAAGACGCAGCGCGGCGTCTTCAGCAAACGGTGTCGCTAATTTGGCCAACGTGTGCGCACTGTTGCGCACCCCCATTCGCCAACGCATCGCCAGCTGTTTTTCCAGCGGAGGACACAGCGCGCTCACCGGGATAAACACCGGCTGATGACCATCCAGCTTTGCCTGTGCCTGCCCGGCATGCCGCGTCGGCGCAATCCCCATCAGCTCGAAAATGGTTTCTGTCAGCACGCGGGTAGGATCCTCGCTGACGCCGTGCACCACCACCGGGAAGCCCAGCTTATGCAGTAAAATCGCCAACAGCGGCGTCAAATTCGCCTGCTTGCGCGCGCCGTTGTAGCTGGGAATGACAATCGGCATGGGTTTGGCAACCGGCGGGGTCAGGCGAAGGGTGTGGTTTTGCATTGCTTCGTAAAAGCCCAGCATCTCCGCTTCGCCTTCGCCTTTAATACGTAGCGCAATCAGTACGCCGCCCATTTCAAGCTCCGGTACGTCGCCGTTCAACATATGGGTATACAGTCCGCGAGCAGTATCCTTATCCAGGTCACGCGCGTGATTTTTTCCTCGCCCAATCTCTTTTATGATTTTGCGGTAATCCATCGATAACTCCTTGCCTGTTGCTCGCATCGTTAACGCCGACGGCGACGCGTAGGTTTCGTTTTTTCTTTTGGTTTTACTATAACGTCTGGCACAGCAGGTTGCTCTATCGGAAATATGGGTAACGCGTTCAGTAAACGCTTGCCATAATTTTTGGTCAATAAACGTTTGTCATAAATAACCACTTCTCCCCAGCAGCCGTGGCTACGAATGAGTCGCCCAACCTGTTGGATCAAATTGAATGACGCCGCAGGCAGGCTTTGAACCTCGAAAGGATAGCGATTCAGGCTTTTCAACCACTCGCCCTCGGTGATCACCACCGGGCTGTCGATCGGCGGAAATGCAATTTTGTGAATATGCACCTGGGTCAGCAGGTCGCCTTTCAAGTCCAGACCTTCAGCAAAAGATTGCAGCCCAACCAGCACGCTGCGCTCGCCGTTGGTCACCCGTTTGCGGTGCAACTCTACCAGTCGATAGCGCGGCTGATCGCCCTGCACCAACAACAGCAGACGCAGATCGGTGACGTGCTCAAGAAAACGCTGCATCGCCCGACCGCTGGCAAACAGCACCAGCATCCCCTGATGCTTTTTGCTTTCCAGCTGTTCGCGGAAATAGGCGGCCATTTCCGCGATATGTTGCTCTTCGTTATCAATTAACGGTTCGTAGCGCATCTGCGGAATGACGATTTTGCCCTGTTCAACGTGATTAAACGGTGAATCCAGCGCGACAAACCGATCCCCTGCTTTTTCCTTCAGCCCACTCATCTCCTGCAAACGCGAGAAGCTGTTGAGCGAGCGCAGCGTTGCGGAAGTGACAATAATATGCGGGACGCTACGCCACAGCAGGCGTTCAAGCTGATCGCTCACACGGATCCCCACGCAGTGGAACCAGACGTGGATTTGCCCGTCACGCACCTCGCGCGTCGCCCATTTACTCACCGGCGCGCCTGACGACTGCGCGATCGATGCCAGCCGCCACAGTTTGCTTTGCGACTCAAACATGCCCAGCGCCCGGTTCATCTGCAAAATAACCCGATGCAGACGCACAACATCGTGCGTGCCAGTTTTTTCGCTGAGATCGTTGAGGAACAGTTCCGCCAGCCCGCGCAGCATTTCCGTAAGCTTTGCCAGACGCTGACAAATCTCCATCACTTCTGCAGGCAGTTCGCCCATCGCAAAGCGGTGTTCCGCCTCCTGAGTAGCGGGCATATACAGATTAAGAATGCTATTAAGCGATGAAATCAGTTCATACAACTCTTCACAGTGAGCGTTCAGACGCTCGGCGTTCGCCAGCGGCGGCGTAGTTTTCGGGCGAAACTGTTCCAGGCAGGTCGCCACTAATTTGCAGAACAGATCCAGCTGGAGCCGATACCAGGGGGCGCTGATTTCTGCGCTCATCTCCAGCGCATCACGCGCGACGTCCGGCAGGTGGTGGCCTTCATCAAGGACCAGCAGCAGATTTTTCGGCTCCGGCAACACAGCTTCGCTTTCCATAGCCGCCATCACCAGCGCGTGGTTGGCCACCACCACTTCAGCCTCCTGAATCTCGCGGCGGGCGACAAAAAAGGGGCACTCACGATAGTAGTGACAGTTACGATTCAGACAGCTGGCTTTATCGGTGCTCAGGCGTTGCCAGAGTCCGTCATCGATGGCGATATCCGTGTGATCGCGCAGCCCGTCCCACTTGTAACTGTCGAGATCGCCTTTTAGCCTGGCGCAGCGCTTTTGTTCTTCCTGGTTATTGGGCGTCAGGTCATCGTCGAGAAAGGCCAGCAGATCCTGCTGATTGGGTTCGGTACTGGCCAGCGCCGCTAAATTACGCGGGCAAACATAGCGTCCGCGACCAAACGCGGCGGTAAAACGTAGGTCAGGGATAATTTTGCGCAACAGCGGTAAATCTTTGCTGTAGATCTGATCCTGCAAAGCAACATTGGCGGTACTGACCACCAGCGTTTTTTGTTCTTCACGCGCGATGGCAATACCGGGGAGCAGGTACGACAGGGTTTTCCCCACTCCGGTCGGCGCTTCAATCGCCAGATGCCGCCCTTCTTCACCTGCCAGCGTTTTCGCGACGTCGGCAATCATCTGCCGTTGCGGCGCACGGGGGATAAAGTCGGGGATCTGTTCCTGAAGCGCCTTATACCAGGCGGCGATTTGCGCTTTTAACGCGGCCGTTAGTGCCATGAGAAAACCTGAAATACTGTATAAACAGCCACTATTGTGGCACTTTCTGGTACGTGTCGCAAAAAGAAAAGCCCGACCTTTCGGCCGGGCTCGCAATTACTGCGCGGAAGACGGTTTGCGCGGACGGCGCGGTGGACGAGGCTTATCGCCCGCCGGTTTGCCTTCGCCGCTACGCGGTTTCGCTTTTGGCGCACCGCCATCCTGACGACGCGGCTGCTGGCCACGCCCGGCTCCACCCTGACCGCGACCGCCACCGCCACGCTGCTGACGACCGTTCTGGATCGGCTCGGCTTTGATGGATGGGTCCGGCTCGTAGCCTGGCGTCGCAATACGCGGGATCTCTTTTTTCAGCAGCTTCTCAATGTCACGCAGCAGCTTGTGTTCATCGACGCACACCAGAGACAGCGCTTCGCCAGTGGCGGCAGCACGACCGGTACGACCAATACGGTGCACATAATCTTCCGGGACGTTTGGCAGCTCGTAGTTCACTACGTGCGGCAACTCTTCAATGTCCAGGCCACGCGCGGCGATATCCGTCGCCACCAGCACGCGAATATCACCGGATTTGAAATCAGCCAGCGCACGTGTACGCGCCCCCTGAGATTTGTTACCGTGGATCGCCGCGCTGCGAATACCGTCTTTATTTAGCTGTTCCGCCAGATGGTTCGCACCGTGTTTGGTACGGGTAAATACCAGCACCTGCTGCCAGTTGCCTTGACCAATCATCTGCGACAACAGTTCACGTTTGCGTTTTTTATCCACGAAATGCACATGCTGAGTCACCTGCTCTGACGCGGTATTACGACGCGCCACTTCAATTTCCAGCGGGTTATGCAGCAGCTTTTCGGCCAGCGATTTAATATCGTCAGAGAACGTTGCAGAGAACAGCAGGTTCTGGCGTTTTGCCGGCAGCTTCGCCAGAACACGACGAATGTCGTGAATGAAGCCCATATCCAGCATGCGGTCAGCTTCATCGAGTACCAGGATCTCAACATGATCCAGTTTCACCGCATTCTGGTGTTCCAGATCGAGCAAACGGCCAGGCGTGGCAATCAGCACATCCACGCCGCCGCGCAGCTTCATCATCTGCGGGTTGATACTAACGCCGCCAAAGACCACCAGCGAGCGGATGTTCAGATACTTACTGTAATCACGTACGTTTTCGCCAATCTGAGCCGCCAGTTCGCGGGTTGGCGTGAGGATCAGCGCACGCACCGGACGACGACTTTTACCATGCGGCTGATGAGTAATCAGGTGCTGCAACAGCGGCAGGGTAAAACCTGCCGTTTTCCCCGTACCGGTCTGGGCGCTGGCCATCAGATCGCGGCCTTCCAGCACGGCAGGGATTGCCTGCTGCTGAATAGGGGTAGGTTCACGGTAACCCTGTTCGGCAACGGCACGTAAAATATCAGGGTTTAAACCAAGGGAATCAAAAGACATAACAACTCCGAACCGCCCTGACCGTTACCGGTGTCGTTTTCAGGGAGATACATACAATAGAGATGACAAAAACCACAATGTCATGAAGGGGCGGAGTGTAGCAGTTTTTGTGATGTGCCGCATAAATTATCCCTGCTGAGGAAAATAACGCCCCGGACTGGACAAGGTTGCACATCAGTCATAATCTTAATCAATCGATTGATTAAGATCAGAGTCGTGCCATGAATACACCCACCATGACAACCAAAGGTGAACAGGCAAAAAATCAGCTTATTGCCGCCGCGTTGGCACAGTTTGGCGAGTATGGTCTGCATGCCACCACGCGCGATATCGCCGCGCAAGCCGGGCAAAATATTGCGGCTATCACCTACTATTTTGGCTCAAAAGAGGATTTGTATCTCGCCTGTGCCCAGTGGATTGCGGATTTTATCGGCTCACAGTTTCGCCCGCACGCTGAAGAAGCTGAGCGTTTGTTTGCCCAGCCAAAGCCGGATCGTGGCGCAATGCGCGAATTGATCCTGCGCGCCTGCAAAAATATGATCACGCTGCTCACCCAGGAAGACACCGTAAATCTGAGCAAATTTATCTCGCGCGAACAGCTTTCACCCACCGCGGCTTATCAACTGGTGCACGACCAGGTTATCAATCCGCTGCATACACACTTAACACGCCTGATTGCTGCTTATACCGGCGGCGATGCCAACGATACCCAAATGATTCTGCACACCCACGCCATCCTCGGCGAGGTGCTGGCCTTTCGTCTTGGGAAAGAAACCATTCTGTTGCGTACAGGTTGGTCACAATTTGATGAAGATAAAAGCGCGCTGATTGACCAAACGATCACCTGTCACATCGATCTTATTCTGCAAGGTTTAACGCAAAGGAGTCTGGAGTCATGAAAAAACCTGTCGTGCTCGGGCTGGTTATCGCGGCCCTCGTTGCCGTGATTGCCGGTGGAACGTGGTGGTATCAAAGTCGGCAAGATAACGGCCTGACGTTGTACGGCAATGTCGATATCCGTAGCGTCAACCTGAGTTTTCGCGTTGGCGGCAGGCTGGCCTCACTGGCGGTTGACGAAGGCGATGCTATTACAGCCGGTCAGGTGCTGGGTGAACTGGATCACGCCCCATATGAAAACGCGTTAATGCAGGCGAAAGCCAATGTTGCCGCCGCCCAGGCGCAATACGATCTGATGCTGGCCGGGTATCGCACAGAAGAGATTGCTCAGGCAGCAGCGGCCGTCAAACAGGCGCAGGCCGCCTATGATTACGCGCAGAACTTTTATAATCGGCAGGTAGGATTGTGGAAAAGCCGCACCATCTCCGCCAACGATCTGGAAAATGCCCGTTCATCACGCGATCAGGCGCAGGCTTCGCTGAAATCTGCGCAGGACAAACTTACCCAGTATCGCAGCGGTAATCGTGTACAGGACATTGAACAGGCGAAAGCCACGCTCGAACAAGCTCAGGCCCAGCTTGCGCAGGCAGAGCTCAATTTACACGACACCACGCTAATCTCCCCGTCTGACGGCACACTACTCACCCGTGCGGTGGAACCTGGTAGCATGCTGAACGAAGGGGGCACGGTACTGACGTTGTCGCTTACGCGTCCGGTTTGGGTTCGCGCCTACGTAGATGAGCGGAATCTGAGCCAGGCCCAACCGGGACGCGAAATCCTGCTCTACACCGATGGCCGTCCGGACAAACCGTATCACGGTAAAATCGGCTTCGTGTCGCCTACTGCCGAGTTTACGCCGAAAACAGTTGAAACTCCTGACCTGCGCACCGATCTGGTTTATCGCCTGCGTATTGTGGTGACCGACGCGGACGATGCGCTGCGCCAGGGAATGCCGGTAACGATCAAATTTAGTGACGAGGCACGGCATGAATGATGCCGTTATTACGCTCAAAGGGCTGACAAAAAACTTTGCCGGAATGGAAAAACCCGCCGTCGCCCCGCTCGACTGTACCGTGCATGCGGGCTACGTGACCGGACTTGTCGGACCGGACGGCGCGGGGAAAACCACGCTGATGCGCATGCTGGCGGGATTGTTAAAACCCGATGCCGGAAGTGCTGCGGTGATTGGTTTTGATCCCATCAAGGACGACAGCGCGCTGCATGCGGTGCTGGGCTATATGCCGCAGAAATTTGGTCTGTATGAAGATTTGACCGTCATGGAGAACCTCAATCTCTATGCTGATTTGCGCAGCGTCACCGGTGAAACGCGAGAAAAAACCTTTGCCCGGTTACTGGAATTTACCTCGCTGGGGCCATTTACCGGACGACTGGCCGGCAAACTTTCCGGCGGCATGAAACAAAAGCTCGGGCTGGCCTGTACGCTGGTCGGCGAACCCAAAGTGCTGCTGCTGGATGAGCCTGGCGTCGGTGTCGACCCTATATCCCGTCGCGAATTGTGGCAAATGGTTCATGAGCTGGCCGGGGACGGTATGCTGATCCTCTGGAGTACGTCGTACCTGGATGAAGCAGAGCAATGTCGTGATGTACTGCTGATGAACGAAGGTGAGCTGTTGTACCAGGGCGATCCCACTCAGCTGACGCAAACCATGGCGGGTCGAAGCTTCCTGATGAGCAGTCCGCAGGAAAATAACCGCCGACTGCTGCAACGCGCGTTAAAACTGCCGCTGGTCAGCGACGGGATGATTCAGGGGAAATCCGTCCGTTTAATCCTGAAAAAGGACATGACAGTTCAGCAGATTCAACACGCTGACGGCATGCCGGAAGTAACCATCAACGAAACCGCCCCCCGTTTCGAGGATGCTTTTATCGATTTACTCGGCGGAGCCGGGACATCGGAGTCCCCACTGGGCGCTATCCTGCATACCGTAGAAGGCACGCCTGGCGAAACGGTGATCGAAGCCAAAGCGCTGACCAAGAAATTTGGCGATTTTGCCGCGACCGACCACGTAGACTTTGCCGTGCAGCGCGGCGAGATTTTTGGCCTACTAGGGCCCAACGGCGCAGGCAAATCCACGACCTTTAAAATGATGTGCGGCCTGCTGGTTCCCACGTATGGCAAAGCGCTGGTGCTGGACATGGATCTGAAGGTCAGCTCCGGCAAAGCGCGCCAGCATCTGGGTTATATGGCGCAAAAATTCTCGCTGTACGGCAACCTGACCGTTGAGCAGAACCTGCGCTTTTTCTCCGGCGTCTACGGCCTGCGCGGTCGGGCACAGAAGGAGAAAATCGATCGTATGAGCGAGGCATTCGGTCTGAAAAGCATCGCGTCTCACGCCACCGACGAACTGCCGCTGGGCTTTAAGCAGCGCCTGGCGCTGGCCTGCTCGCTGATGCATGAACCCGATATTTTGTTCCTCGATGAACCCACTTCCGGGGTCGATCCTCTCACTCGCCGCGAGTTCTGGCTGCATATCAACAGCATGGTGGAAAAAGGTGTCACGGTAATGGTGACCACCCACTTTATGGACGAGGCGGAGTACTGCGATCGCATCGGGCTGGTGTATCGCGGCAAACTGATTGCCAGCGGTACGCCGGACGACCTGAAAGCTCAGGCTGCCGACAACGACACGCCGGATCCGACGATGGAACAGGCGTTTATCACGCTAATCAATGACTGGGATAAGGAGCACGCGCATGAGTAATTCCGCTCTCTCCTGGCGTCGCGTACGCGCGCTGTGCGTGAAAGAAACCCGCCAGATCGTCCGCGATCCCAGCAGTTGGCTGATTGCGGTGGTGATCCCGTTGCTGCTGCTGTTTATTTTCGGCTACGGGATCAACCTCGACTCCAGCAAGCTACGGGTAGGGATTTTGCTCGAACAGCAAAGCGAAGAGGCGCTGGATTTTACCCATACCATGACCGGCTCGCCGTATATTGACGCCACTATCAGCGATAACCGTCAGGAATTGATTGAGAAAATGCAGGCCGGGCGCATTCGCGGGCTGGTGGTAATCCCAGTGGATTTCGCCCAGCAGATGGCGCGACCAAACGACGTGGCGCCGATCCAGGTGATCACCGACGGCAGCGAACCCAATACTGCCAACTTTGTACAGGGTTATGTCGAAGGCATTTGGCAGATCTGGCAACAACAGCGGGCGGAAGATCGTGGAGAATCATTCAAGCCCTTGATCGACGTGCAGACCCGCTACTGGTTTAACCCGGCAGCCATCAGCCAGCATTTTATTATTCCCGGAGCGGTAACAATTATAATGACGGTCATTGGCGCGATCCTCACCTCATTAGTAGTGGCGCGCGAATGGGAACGCGGAACCATGGAGGCGCTGCTTTCTACCGAAGTCACCCGCGTAGAGCTGCTGCTGTGTAAACTGATCCCCTATTATTTTCTCGGCATGCTGGCGATGCTGCTGTGTATGCTGGTGTCGGTATTTATTCTCGGCGTGCCCTATCGCGGCTCGCTGCTAATCCTGTTTTTTATTACCAGCCTGTTTCTGCTGAGTACGCTCGGCATGGGCCTGTTGATTTCGACTATTACCCGCAACCAGTTTAACGCCGCACAGGTGGCGCTGAACGCCGCTTTCCTGCCCTCGATTATGCTGTCAGGTTTTATCTTCCAGATAGACAGCATGCCCGCGATTATCCGGGCGGTAACCTACATTATTCCGGCGCGTTATTTCGTCAGCACCCTGCAAAGCCTGTTTCTGGCTGGAAATATTCCTGTGGTGCTAATTATCAACGTGCTGTTTTTAATCGCTTCGGCGGTAATGTTTATTGGCCTGACGTGGCTTAAAACCAAACGTCGGCTGGATTAAGGGGACGGGCATGTTTCATCGCTTATGGACGTTAATTCGCAAAGAGCTGCAATCGCTGTTACGCGAACCGCAGACGCGAGCCATTCTGATTTTACCGGTACTGATTCAGGTGATCCTGTTCCCGTTTGCGGCGACGCTGGAAGTGACCAACGCCACGATCGCTATCTATAACGAAGACAACGGTAAACATTCGGTGGAGTTAACCCAACGCTTCGCCCGCGCCAGCGCCTTTACCCATGTTCTGCTGCTTAAAAGTCCCCAGGAAATTAAGCCGACTATCGACACGCAAAAAGCCCTGCTGCTGGTGCGCTTCCCGGCCAACTTTTCGCGCAATCTGGACACCTTCCAGCAGGCACCCATGCAAATTATCCTCGATGGGCGTAACTCCAACAGCGCGCAAATTGCCGCCAACTACCTGCAGCAGATCGTTAAGACGTATCAGCAGGAGCTGATGGACGGCAAGCCGAAACCAAACAATAGCGAGCTGGTCGTGCGTAACTGGTATAACCCGAATCTGGATTACAAATGGTTCGTAGTACCGTCGCTGATCGCGATGATCACCACTATCGGCGTAATGATCGTCACCTCGCTGTCGGTTGCCCGTGAGCGCGAACAAGGCACGCTGGATCAGCTGCTGGTCTCTCCGCTTACCACCTGGCAGATTTTCATCGGCAAAGCGGTTCCCGCACTAATTGTGGCAACCTTTCAGGCCACCATTGTGCTGGCAATCGGCATTTGGGCTTATGACATTCCGTTTGCCGGTTCACTGGGGCTGTTCTATTTCACGATGGTGATTTACGGGCTGTCGTTGGTCGGCTTTGGTTTGCTGATTTCATCGCTGTGCGCGACACAGCAGCAGGCGTTTATCGGCGTGTTTGTGTTTATGATGCCGGCGATTTTGCTCTCAGGTTACGTCTCGCCGGTCGAAAATATGCCGGTGTGGTTACAGAATCTGACGTGGATTAACCCAATCCGCCATTTTACGGACATTACGAAACAGATTTACCTGAAGGATGCGAGTCTGCAGATTGTCTGGGGAAGTTTGTGGCCGCTGTTGGTGATAGCGGCCACAACCGGCTCAGCGGCGTATGCGATGTTTCGACGCAAGGTGATGTAGCTTTTTGTCTTTCGCCAGCAGCGAGACCACAGCGGGTCCGGCCAGGATCACCAGCCCCGCCAGTGCCAGCAAAACGTTGTTTTGCAGCACGCGTGACAGTAACCACAGCACGATCATCGCAGCACCGAAATACCACGTGGTGGTGAGTTCTTCCAGCACATCCGCTACGTCGCGCCAGCGCTGTTCATGGTGACGTTGCAAGGCCAGCATTAATAAAACTGTTACGCCGTAAACGACGCATAATCCCAGGCCGACGCGCACCAGCGTGCCGCTCATCCAGCCCATTACCAGCAACGCCACTACCAGTAAATGCAACACAATCTGCCAGCAACTTAGACCCGTTGCGACACGAACACGTTGTTGCCACCTCATGGCTTTTCTCCTGAAGGATTTTCAACTAATTGTTCAGAGTACCGGACTTTACGGAAAATTCCGCAACACTGCATCTTTTTGTGACGATGACTACACTATTTTATTTAGGAAGTGACGCCAACGGGAGGCTCATGAGCGGATCGGGAGTTCAATTTTCATTCAATGTGCTCACCATTAATACTCACAAAGGGTTCACCGCCTTCAATCGGCGTTTTATTTTGCCTGAGCTAAGGGAGGCCGTCAGAACGGTTGGTGCGGACATTGTATGCCTGCAGGAAGTGATGGGTGCGCACGAAGCTCACTCATTGCGCATTGAGAACTGGCCGGATACCACCCACTACGAATTTCTGGCGGACACAATGTGGAGCGACTTCGCCTATGGGCGTAATGCTGTGTACCCGCAGGGGCATCACGGTAATGCGGTGCTATCGCGTTATCCCATTGAACATGATGAAAATCGTGATGTGTCGGTCGGCGCGAGTGAAAAACGCGGGGTGCTTTACTGCCGTATCGCGCCACCAATGCTCTCCCACCCCATTCATGTCATGTGTGTGCATCTCGGTTTACGCGAAGCTCATCGCCAGGCCCAGCTTGCGATGCTGGCTGATTGGGTCAATGCCCTGCCCGACGCGGAACCGGTGGTGATCGCTGGAGATTTCAACGACTGGCGGCAAACGGCCAATCACCCGTTGAAAACCAGAGCCGGACTTGACGAGATTTTTACCCGCGCCCACGGTCGCCCAGCACGCACATTTCCGGTGCAGTTTCCCCTGCTGCGTCTGGACAGGATCTATGTGAAAAACGCGAATGCCAGTACCCCAACGACGCTGGCGCTGCGTCACTGGCGACATTTGTCCGATCATGCCCCTCTGAGTGCGGAGATTCATTTATGAAATATGGCTGGCGTGAAGGCAATCAAATTCAACTGCTGGAAAACGGCGATCAATTCTACCCCGCCGTTTTTGACGCCATTAAACAGGCGCAACAAAAAATTATCCTTGAGACCTTTATCTGGTTTGAAGATGCGGTAGGAAAACAGCTGCATGCCGCGTTGCTCGAAGCCGCCCGGCGAGGAATCAAAGCAGAGGTGCTGCTGGATGGCTACGGCTCGCCGGATCTTAGCGACCGTTTTGTTGAAGAGCTGACCACAGCCGGCGTTGTCTTCCGCTACTACGATCCACGTCCGCGCCTGTTCGGTATGCGCACCAATCTCTTTCGCCGAATGCATCGCAAAATAGTGGTCATTGACGATCGTGTTGCTTTTGTCGGCGGCATCAATTATTCCGCTGAACATATGTCTGATTACGGCCCGGAGGCCAAGCAGGATTACGCCGTTCGCGTTGAAGGCCCTGTTGTGGCTGATATCCTGACATTCGTGCTGGAGAACCTACCGGGGCAAAGCGCAGTACGACGCTGGTGGCGACGTCATCATCGGGCCGTCGATAATCATCATCCCGGCGAAGCACAGGCACTGTTTGTCTGGCGTGATAATGAAGAACATCGTGATGATATTGAACGCCACTATCTGAAAATGCTGACCCAGGCACGGCGGGAAGTGATTATTGCCAATGCCTATTTCTTTCCAGGCTATCGCCTGCTGCATGCCCTGCGTAAAGCAGCGAGACGCGGCGTGCGGGTAAAACTCATCGTCCAGGGTGAACCGGATATGCCGATTGTAAAAGTTGGCGCCCGCCTGCTGTACAACTATCTGGTTAAAGGCGGCGTCCATGTTTATGAATACCGGCGTAGGCCTCTGCACGGCAAAGTGGCACTGATGGATGACCATTGGGCAACGGTCGGTTCCAGCAATCTCGACCCCCTGAGCCTGTCGCTCAATCTGGAGGCAAATCTGATTATTCATGACCGCACGTTTAACCAGACTTTACGTAACAACCTGAACCCTATCATTGCGCAGGACTGCAAGCGTGTTGATGAATCCATGCTGCCCAAGCGCACCTGGTGGAACCTGACCAAAAGCGTACTGGCGTTCCACTTTTTACGCCACTTCCCGGCTCTGGTCGGCTGGCTACCGGCGCATACCCCGCATCTGGCTGAGGTAGAGCCGCCCGCACAGCCCACGCTGGAAACGCAGGATCGTATTCCAACTGAGGATGCAGGAGGAAAATCCTGATGGCAAAAAGCCACCGACGCTGGCGATTAGCGAAAAAGATCCTTACATGGCTGTTTTTTATTGCGGTCATCGTATTGCTGGTGGTTTATGCCAGCAAAGTCAACTGGCAGGAGGTGTGGACGGTCATCCGCGATTACAACCGGATTGCCCTGCTCAGCGCCGTGGGGCTGGTGATTGTCAGTTATTTGCTTTACGGCTGTTATGACCTGCTCGGACGCTATTATTGCGGCCATAAGCTGGCAAAACGTCAGGTCATGCTGGTGTCGTTTATCTGTTACGCCTTCAACCTGACGTTAAGCACCTGGGTAGGCGGTATTGGGATGCGCTATCGGCTCTACTCTCGCCTCGGATTACCGGGGAGCACAATCACCCGCATTTTTTCGCTGAGCATTACCACCAACTGGTTGGGCTATATTCTGCTGGGCGGTTTTATTTTTACCTTCGGCATCGTTGAACTGCCCGCACACTGGTATATCGATGAAGGTACGCTGCGTATTTTAGGCGTAGCGCTGCTGCTGATTATTGTCGTTTATCTGTGGTTTTGCGCCTTCGCTAAGCATCGACACATCACCATCAAGGGCCAAAAGCTGGTGCTACCCTCCTGGAAATTTGCCCTCGCGCAAATGGCGATATCCAGTGCTAACTGGATGGTAATGGGGGCGATTATCTGGTTGTTGCTCGGTCAGAATATCGATTATTTCTTCGTGCTGGGCGTGCTGCTGGTGAGCAGTATTGCCGGCGTAATCGTGCATATTCCGGCGGGGATCGGCGTGCTGGAAGCGGTCTTTATGGCGCTGCTGGCAGGAGAAAAAACGTCTCAGGGAACGATTATTGCCGCTCTGCTGGCGTATCGCGTGTTGTACTATTTTATTCCGCTGCTGCTGGCACTGGTGTGTTATTTGCTGCTGGAGAGTCGGGCAAAAAAGTTGCGGGTAAAAAACGAGAAGGCGATGGCGAAATAATTCACCGGATGGCGGCTTACGCCATCCGGTGACGGAAAATTAACGACGATTGCCGAAGATACGCAGCAGCATCAGGAACAGGTTAATGAAGTCCAGATACAGTGTTAACGCCCCAAGAATAGCGTATTTACGCAAGTTGGAACTGTCGCGCAGATCGATCTGCTCACCGATATTTTTCAGCTTCTGCGTGTCATAGGCGGTCAGGCCGACAAACACAATCACCCCTATGTACGTCACCGCCCACATCAACGCTTCACTCTTCAGCCAGAAGTTAACCAGCGAGGCCAGCACAATACCGATCAGCGCCATAAACAGCATATTGCCGAAGCCGCTCAGATCGCGCTTGGTGGTGTAGCCGTACAAACTCATGATACCAAACATCCCGCCGGTGACCACAAAGGTACTGGCGATAGACGAATAGGTATAGACAATGAAAATGCTTGATAGCGTCAGACCGGTTAACGCCGAGTAGAGCATAAATAGCGTGGTCGCCACACCCGCGCTAAGCTTTTGCACCATGCCAGACAGGACAAACACCAGCGCCAGTTGGGCGATGATCAGGCCAAAGAAGGTGATTTTGCTGGAGAAAACAAACATCATCACCGCAGGCGTATTTGCCGCATACCAGGCGATAAACGCCGTCAGCAACAGCCCGCAAGTCATCCAGCCATAGACCTGCGCCATATAGGTTTGCAGACCGGAACGCGCCTGCACAATAGAATCGGATCGTGGGAATCGGTCCATGACAATCTCCTGAATCAGTATGAGCCTAACACAAGTGTACTACTCTACCAGCGTTTTGCCGCCTGCTTATCGCTGTCGCGAGCATCAACCCAACGTTCACCTTCCGGCGTGGCCTCGCGCTTCCAGAACGGCGCGCGGGTTTTCAGGTAATCCATAATGAACTGCCCGGCATCAAACGCACTGCTACGATGCGCGCTGGTCACGCCAACAAAAACGATTTCGTCACCCGGCCACAGTTCGCCAATGCGATGAATCACTGTTACTCGTCCCAGCGGCCAGCGCGAACGCGCTTCATCGACAATCTCCGCCAGCGCTTTTTCGGTCATCCCTGGATAGTGTTCCAGCGTTAACGCCTGCACGCTATCTCCGAGATTGTGGTTGCGGACTTTCCCGGTGAAAGTGACCACCGCGCCGTCCTCGTCACGTTCGGCCAGCCAGGGATATTCATCCCCGACACGAAACGCCGCAGGGCCAACAACAATTCGCGTTTCAGCCATCTTAGCCTCCGGTTACCGGTGGGAAGAAAGCCACTTCGTCACCCGCGTTAAGGGTATGGTCAAAATCGACCAGCGTCTGGTTTACCGCCGCCAGCAGCTTACCGTCTTCCAGCGCCAACGCCCAGCGATCGCTTTTTGCCGCAAGATGCTTACGCAGCGCTTCTACCGTTGCAAACTCGGCGGCGACCTCTAACGCATCGGTATTTACCAGTTCGCGTACCTGAGCAAAGAAGAGAACCTTAATCATGCGCATCCACCTTAAAATCTCCGGATTTGCCGCCGCTTTTTGCCAGCAGACGCACCGGACCAATCACCATATCCTTTTGCACCGCTTTACACATATCGTAGATAGTCAACGCCGCTACGGAGGCAGCCGTTAACGCTTCCATTTCGACACCGGTTTTCCCGGTCAGGCGACACAGCGTTTCAATGCGTACGCGGTTGTGCTCAGGCTCGGCGTGCAGATTGACTTCCACCTTGCTCAGCATCAGCGGATGACACAGCGGGATAAGATCCCAGGTCCGTTTGGCGGCCTGAATACCCGCAATACGCGCCGTGGCGAATACATCGCCCTTATGGTGACTGCCATCGATAATCATCGCCAGCGTATCACTACGCATGGTAACAAAGGCTTCGGCACGCGCCTCGCGTACCGTTTCCGCTTTGGCGGAGACATCCACCATATGCGCTTCGCCAGCGGCGTTAATATGAGTCAGTTGCGACATACTTATTTCTTCAAATGTGGGTGGAAATTACACGGACGCGTACGGGCATCAAGCTGCGGCGCAATAATATTTTCCCAGGCGGTACGACACGCTTTGGTCGACCCCGGCATGGCGAAAATCAGCGTTTTATTGGCGACTCCGGCAATCGCCCGGGATTGCAGCGTCGCGGTGCCAATCTCTTCAAACGACAACATACGGAAGACTTCGCCGAACCCTTCAACTTCTCTGTCGAACAACGGTTGCAGCGCTTCCGGCGCCTGGTCCCCTTCGGTTAACCCGGTGCCGCCGGTGATGAGCACAACCTGCACGTCGTCACTGGCAATCCAGGCTGAAACCTGGGCGCGGATGGCGTAACGGTTCTCTTTGACAATCGCCTTGTCGACTATTTGATGACCCGCTTCTTGCGCCGAGTCACGCAGATAATGGCCGGAGGTGTCATCTTCTTCGCCACGACGATTGGAAACAGTAAGAATAGCAATGCGTGTCGGGATAAATTCAGCGCTTACCTGACTCATGAAAAACTCCTTTTAGCGATCAGCCGCCAATATAAGATAAGTTTTGCGTAATACCGGTATTGTTCTGATGTAAGAAATGGGTCTGTTTTTTCTCCAGCAGCGCAGCTGAAATGCGTTCTTCCAGCGCCGACTGCTGAGCGTCATCTTCCAGCAAATCACGCAGGCTAACGCCACCTTCACCGAATAAACACAGATGAAGCTTACCGACAGAGGAAACGCGCAGACGGTTGCAGGTAGCGCAGAAGTCTTTCTCATAAGGCATGATCAGACCAATTTCGCCAACATAGTCAGGATGGCAGAAAACCTGAGCCGGGCCGTCGCTGCGCTGTCGGATCTGATGAATCCAGCCGCGGCGCAGCAGCTCATCGCGCAGTACCTGGCCAGAGATATGGTGTTTACGGAAGAGCGAGCTGCCCTCGCCTGTTTCCATCAGTTCAATAAAACGCAGTTGGATCGGCCGTGGTTGGATCCAGGCCAGGAAGGTGTCCAGCTGATGATGGTTTACGTCGCGCATCAGCACGGTGTTGACTTTCACTTTTTCAAAACCCGCATCAAAGGCGGCGTCAATACCTGCCATCACCTGCTGAAACTTGTCCTGCCCGGTAATGGCATGAAACTGACGGGCATCCAGGCTGTCGACGCTGACGTTTAGCGCGGTTAGCCCGGCATCGCGCCAGACGGCGGCATCGCGCGCCAGACGATAACCATTGGTGGTCACCGCAATCTGACGGATGGCGTCGTTTTCACGCACGGCGGCGATGATGTCGGTAAAGTCGCGACGCAATGAAGGTTCGCCACCTGTCAGACGCACTTTCTCCGTTCCCAGACTGGCGAACGCACGCGTGACACGACGAATTTCATCAACGGTTAAAAAGCCGTTATTGGTGACCCCGCCGGGCTTATAGCCATCCGGCAGGCAGTAGGTGCAACGAAAGTTACACACATCTGTAATCGACAAACGTAAGTAGTAAAACTTACGCGCGAAAGCATCGGTAAGTTGAGAGCCCATGTACACCTTTCCAAATACGGGAGACGTAGTCATTTCTTCCTGCGCCCTGGTGACAAACTTATTCAAGTATTGTCACGGCCAAAGCACCGTATCATTTGACCCAGGTGCAGAGGCTAGAGTGTTTATACTCGTCATACTTCGAGTACATTGTGGTTATGCCGATACTAGCGTGTAAATGACGCTTTTGCCATGTACACTTTCGCTATATAAATATTTATATAGCGACACGATCGTGCATTTTCGCTACAGAATAAGCAAAAACCATAGTTTTGCATTGATATACATCATCTTGCCGTCAGGTCTATATCGTCAGAAAGGGGTAGATCGCAGATAATAAATTTCGCCAGATGCCAACTGGATAATTGCTGAAAACACGCTATTTACGGTACTGTAGCGCCGATCAATTGATATCAGGAAACTCTATGCGCACTCGCACCCTGGCAGATTTGGACCGCGTTGTCGCTCTCGGCGGAGGGCATGGATTAGGACGCGTTCTTTCCTCACTTTCCCCTTTAGGCTCACGCCTGACGGGTATCGTCACCACGACCGATAACGGCGGCTCGACAGGCCGTATTCGTCGCTCTGAAGGCGGGATCGCCTGGGGAGACATGCGTAACTGTCTCAACCAGTTAATTACCCAGCCCAGCGTCGCATCCGCTATGTTTGAGTATCGTTTTGGCGGAAATGGCGAACTTTCCGGGCATAACCTCGGAAATCTGATGTTAAAGGCACTCGATCACCTCAGCGTGCGGCCTTTAGAAGCCATCAATTTAATTCGTAACCTGCTGAAGGTCGATGCGCATTTAATTCCGATGTCGGAGCTGCCAGTGGATCTGATGGCTATCGACGATCAGGGGCATGAAGTCTATGGCGAAGTGAATATCGATCAGCTCACTATCCCTCCTCAGGAGCTGATGCTGTCGCCAAAAGTCCCCACCACGCGGGAAGCGGTTGAAGCTATCGCCGAAGCGGATTTGATTCTGATAGGGCCAGGCAGTTTTTACACCAGTCTGATGCCGATCCTGCTGCTCGACGATCTGGCGCAGGCGTTACGTCGCACGCCGGCCCCGATGGTCTACATCGGTAATCTCGGCCGCGAGTTAAGCCTGCCAGCAGCCAGCCTGACACTCAACGATAAGCTGGCAATCATTGAACAGTATGTTGGCAAGAAAGTGATTGATGCCGTAGTTGTGGGCCCGAAAGTGGATGTTTCCACCGTTACCAATCGCGTTGTCATTCAGGAAGTGCTGGAAGCCAGCGATATTCCCTACCGCCATGATCGCCAGCTATTGCATAGCGCGCTGGAAAAAGCGGTACAGGCGTTAGGCTGAGCGAATTTGCCTGATGGCGCTGACGCTTATCAGGCATACACAACCTTGACGTTTCCAGGCCGGATGACGGGTCTCCCCCACCTTCAACAACGCGTTAAGACGCCGCGATAAACAGCTCGCGCAACTGATGCAACTGGTCGCGGATCGTCGCGGCCTCTTCAAATTCAAGATTCTGCGCATGCTGCATCATTTGTCCTTCCAGCTCGTGAATCTTCTGCTGCAGCGCTTTTGGCGTCATATCCAGTTCGACAACCTCAGACTTCGCACCTGCGCGTGACTTCCCTTTGCCTTTCGCCTTGGTCTTCGCAATATTCTGACCCAACGCCAGAATATCGACCACTTTCTTATTCAGCCCCTGCGGCGTAATGCCGTGTTCTTCGTTATAAAGCTGCTGTTTCTCACGACGACGTTCAGTTTCACCAATCGCTTTGGCCATTGAGGCGGTAATTTTGTCGCCGTAAAGAATAGCCTTACCGTTGATGTTACGCGCCGCACGACCAATGGTCTGGATCAGCGAACGTTCAGAACGCAGGAACCCTTCTTTGTCTGCGTCCAGAATCGCCACCAGCGAGACTTCAGGCATGTCCAGGCCCTCACGTAACAGGTTGATACCCACCAGCACGTCAAACTCGCCCAGACGCAGGTCACGAATGATTTCCATGCGTTCCACGGTATCGATGTCAGAGTGCAGATAGCGCACTCGCTCACCGTGTTCTTCGAGATATTCGGTGAGGTCCTCCGCCATGCGTTTGGTGAGCGTAGTGACCAGCACACGTTCGTTAATCGCCGCACGGGTGCGGATCTCCGACAGCAGATCGTCAACCTGCGTCGCCACCGGACGCACCTCAATGACCGGATCCAACAGGCCGGTCGGTCGTACTACCTGATCGACCACTTCATCACCAGATTTCTCCAGCTCATAGTTACCCGGCGTCGCTGAAACGTAGATGGTTTGTGGAGCCAACGCCTCAAACTCTTCAAATTTGAGCGGACGGTTATCCAGCGCCGAGGGCAGACGGAATCCGTATTCAACCAGGGTCTCTTTACGCGCCCGGTCTCCGCGATACATGCCGCCAATTTGTGGGATTGTGACGTGGGATTCATCCACCACCAGCAGACCGTCGGCAGGCAGGTAATCAAACAGCGTCGGCGGCGGCTCGCCGGGGCCACGCCCGGACAGATAGCGGGAGTAGTTTTCAATCCCCGAGCAGTAACCCAGCTCATTCATCATTTCCAAATCGAACTGTGTACGCTGGCTTAACCGCTGTTCTTCCAACAATTTGTTATTTGCCAACAGAATTTTACGCCGCTCTGCCAGCTCAACTTTGATTTCTTCCATCGCCTGCACGATACGTTCGCGCGGCGTCACGTAGTGCGTTTTAGGATAGATGGTGTAGCGCGAAATCGTGGATTCGACCTGCCCGGTGAGCGGGTCAAACAGCGATAAGCGTTCAACCTCTTCATCAAACAGTTCCACACGCAGCGCGATGTCGTCGGATTCAGCCGGGAAAATGTCGATCACTTCACCACGCACACGGAAGGTCCCGCGCTGAAATGCCTGATCGTTGCGGGTGTATTGCAGTTCCGCAAGGCGGCGCAGGATCGCGCGTTGATCGATAATCATCCCTACCGTCAGATGCAGCATCATCTTCAGGTACAGATCCGGATCGCCCAAACCATAGATAGCGGAAACGGAGGCCACGACGACGACATCCCGACGCTCCAGCAGCGCTTTGGTTGCCGACAGGCGCATCTGCTCAATATGTTCGTTGACCGAAGCATCTTTCTCGATGAAGGTGTCAGAACTGGGTACGTAGGCTTCCGGCTGATAATAGTCGTAGTAAGAGACGAAATACTCCACCGCGTTATCCGGGAAGAACTCTTTCATCTCACCGTACAGCTGAGCAGCAAGCGTCTTATTGGGGGCCAGCACCATGGTAGGACGCTGCAAGTCCGCAATCACGTTAGCGATGGTGAATGTTTTCCCAGACCCCGTCACCCCCAGTAGCGTCTGATGCGCCAGACCATCCTCCAGCCCTTCTTCCAGACGGCGAATTGCCTCAGGCTGATCGCCAGAGGGTTTAAAAGCGGAATTAAGTTTGAACGGTTTACTCATGAGCAGCTACCTGAAGCAATGGGCGGGCAGGTGTGTAATTTTACTCGCAGTGGTATATTTTGCCAGTAAAAAATACTGGATGAAAAAACAGTAACACGCCAGAATATTTCTGATACGCCATCTGAACGAGCGTGAGTACAGGCTAAAATTTGGCCAGAGACAAGATAAAACACCAGCAAAAACGTGTTATCCCCAAAGCAATGACTTTTTTAACATTTGTCAAGCTACCCGATGAAAGTTTTGTGGCAACACATGACACTTCTGCGACAGCCATTGCTTTTATCTAACTTTCTGTAATTTAATGATTATTATCACAAGCCGTCTTTCGCATCAATTTAGTCGCAACCCGCGTCTTCTCTCGCTTACATTGTGTTTTCTAACTCTAATACACAAGGTTATCCACAGGAATAGTGGATAACTGCCTCCAACCCGTATGGACTGTAGCCTGGCAAAAACACCCTGACTCTCTTTTCCGCAGGCATAAAAAAAAATTATCGCTATTTTTTGATATTTATCAGCTAACGAAGCAACCTGGAATGGCCGGGATCTTGCTCGCATTTTCATCATTTTCCTGCCTGCACCATCACGATACCGCCAGGCACTGGCAATGTGCACAAAACAGCCCTTCCCATCTGATGAACCGGACATTTTTGCGCTTTTAGTATGCTATCACGCTGTTTCTACCACGAATCCCGCTTCTGGCAAGAGAATTGCAGGTTTCTTCCGACGACCTGTTAGTGGGGCCGATAACATCATGATGGAGAAATCTATGTTGAGTCTTCGCGCAGTGAATCACTATTACGGCAATCAACACTCATTGTGGGATGTGGATCTCGACCTGCTGCCCGGCAAATGTACCGGCGTGCTGGGGCTTCCGGGGATGGGAAAGACTACGCTTGCCAATTGCATTATCGGCAATTTACCGATTGAAAGCGGAACCATGTTCTGGCATCAGGCTGGCGCACCGCCGCGCGACCTGAGTCCGATTCCGACGGCAAATCGCATTGCGCTGGGTATTAACTACGTTTCACAAGAGAGACGGATTTTTTCACAACTAACGGTCGAGGAAAATCTGCATATTGCGCGTCAGGCGGTTGAAGAAAGCGAAACGATGAACAGCAGCGATATTTACCACCTGTTTCCACAGCTTTTCGAACTGCGTCAGGTCAAAGGAGTGGCATTGTCGGAGGAAAATCAGCACCAGCTTGCGCTCGCCAGCGCGCTGGTCACACGCCCGCGCCTGCTGATCCTCGATGAACCCACGCGAGGAAGTGGTCAGGCTTATATCCACAGGCTGGGTAATCTGATTGTCAAGCTAAGCCAGGAACTTGGCATCGCCATTATGCTCGCGGAGCAGAGCCTGCCGTTTATTCGACGGGTCGCCGATTGCTATTGCCTGTTACACCGTGGGCGTAACGTAGCGCAGGGGCAAATAACACCGTTCGGCGACCCGCTAATTAACGACTGGGGGACAACGCAGATAAAGCGCTAAGATCGATATAATGCCCTGTTGATGCCTGCTCCGGCTTTTCTGCCAGCCAGGGAATTTCCCCCAGCAGCGGTGCCGCAAGCACACGCCTGAGCGTCGCCATATATTCTGCATGACGTTTTCCAGGCGGCGTCACATCATTGGCGACCCATCCGGCAAGGGTCAGTCCGGCCTGCTGCACCGCCTGAGCGGTCAGCATGGCGTGATTGATGCAACCAAGCTTAACGCCAACCACCAGAATCACCGGCAGTTGCTCCGCTTTTACCCAGTCAGAAAAACTCAGTGTTGGCGAAAGCGGCGTAAACCATCCGCCCGCGCCTTCTACCAGTACCCATTCAGCCTGCTCTTCCAGCGTGCGTAATCCCGCAGACATCACGGAGGCCTGAATGGGGCGCCCTTCGTCAGCACTGATGATATGCGGTGAGGTAGGTTCCGCGAAGGTATACGGATTGATGGCTGCATAATCCACGGCTACAACGCTATTGCGCTGTAGAGCCAGCGCATCGCTATTGCGCAGTCCTTCAGCCGTTATTTCACTACCGGACGCCACGGGCTTATAGCCGACGGTTCGTAATCCCAACAACCCCGCCGCCTGGAGCAGCGCGCAGCTGGCAATAGTTTTACCCACTTCGGTGTCTGTCCCGGTGACAAAATACGTGCTAGTCACGTTGAATCACTCCCAAAAATAGATGATAGGTCAGCGGATATCTCCCCTGCTGCTGGGGCCAGGCTAACTGCACCTGGTGCAACTGTGAACGAGTAAGTAAGCGCTGCTCGCGGCCATCATGCAAATGCGTCGCGCCGATGCCTTTCAGCGAGCGCATGGCGCTTAGCGCGTCGTTAAACCACAGCGTGATGGCATGAGACTGGTAGTCAACATTCCAGCCATCCAGGGCGCTTTCCAGCTGTTCCACGGGCAAAAAACGGTTGGCATGCTCCCGGTCATCAACCGCTCGCCACGCCTGACGCAGTTCTGGCATCGAGCCGTGTGCCAGGGTACTAAACGCCACTATCCCGCCCGGGCGTACCACCCGGTACAACTCGCTTAACGCGCCGCGTAAATCGCTACACCACTGCACGGCCAGATTGCTCCAGGCCAGGTCAAAAGTGGCGCTCGCCTGCGGTAGAGCTTCGATATCCGCCAATAAATAGTGATGAGCAACATCGTGACGCTGTGCTTCTGCCAACATTTGCGCCGACAGATCCAGGGCGCTGACTTTGCTCCCCTGCTGCCGCCAGTAACGACTCATACGCCCCGGGCCACAGCCCGCATCCAGCACGTGGTCGAACTGACGACCATCCAGTCGTGCCAGTAACGCATCGGCGCTCTGGCGCTGGAGTTCAGCGTGTTGTTCGTAGAGGGAAGCCGCGCGACCAAACGCGGCGGCAATGGCTTGCTTATCAACCTGCGCCATGCAGCACCTCCAGCAAGCGGTCGATGTCCTGGGGCTCATGCGCCTGGGTCAGCGTGAGACGAAGTCTGGCGGTGCCGACCGGCACGGTGGGTGGACGGATTGCCGTCACCCAGCATCCCTGTTGCCGTAATACCTGCGCCAGTTGCAAGGCTTTATGGTTGTCGCCAACGATCAGCGGCTGAATAGCGCTGTCTGAATGCGCCAGCACTAAATCAGGGGTCGTCATGCCGGCGCGAAAACGCCGGATAAGCATTGTCAGTTTTGCTCTGCGCTCGTCACCTTCACGGCTGCGGATCACTGTCAGCGCAGCGCGTAAAGCCTGAGCCTGCGCCGGAGGCATACTGGTGCTGTAAATCAGATGACGGGCAAACTGCAGCAGATAATCGGCCACGCTGTCTGAACACAGGATTGCCGCGCCGCTGACGCCAAATCCCTTCCCGAAGGTCACCACTAACAGCTCAGGTTTCACCTGTTGATGGAAGCATGAACCGCGCCCTTCCTCACCGGTAACGCCTATACCGTGGGCATCATCCACCAGCAGCCATGCGCTTTGCCGCTCAGCCGCCGCGTGGATTTCAGCCAGTGGCGCGCTGTCGCCATCCATGCTGAACACGCCTTCGGTCACCACCAACTGCTGCCCCGGACAGGAGGCAGCCAGCAGACGTTCCAGATGCTGCGCATCGTTGTGGGTAAAGCGACGTAGCACGGCGGGGCTAAGGCTCGCAGCCTCCAGTAGCGAGGCATGGCTGAGTCGGTCGGCGACAATCCGATCCTCTTTGCCCATCAGCGCGGTAATGACCGCCTGATTAGCCGCAAAACCGGAGATGAACAACAGCGCCCGCGAATAGCCCAGCCAGTGGGCCAGTTCTTCTTCCAGCGCCTGATGCGCAACCGAATAACCGCTGACATGACCCGAGCCACCGCTGCCGACCCCAAAACGCTCTGCCCCCTGCTGCCAGGCACAAATAATCTGAGGGTGGTGGCTTAAGCCAAGGTAGTCGTTGCTGGAGAAATTCAGATACCGGCGATCGTCTGCCTGCAGCCAACGACCGGCGCCCTGCGTCACCGCATAGCGCCGACGCAGGGCATCGGCAGAACGACGCAAAGCGAGCGCATCGTCTATTTTTTGCTGCCAGGTCATACGGTTGCCGCGTTGTAGTAATCGTCGGTATCCGGAGTACGCAGCGCCTGTTCCAGACGTTGCTGCTGTTCGTTATCGCCCGCCAGCACCGCCGTTTGTTGCGGATTCAGACCCAGTTTGCGGAACAACAACAGGTCTTTATCTTCGTTCGGGTTCGGGGTGGTCAGCAATTTGCAGCCGTAGAAAATCGAGTTGGCCCCGGCCATAAAGCACATTGCCTGGGTTTGTTCGTTCATCTGCTCGCGTCCGGCAGAAAGACGCACGTACGACGTCGGCATCATGATGCGCGCAATGGCGATAGTACGAATAAAATCAAACGCATCCACATCGTCGTTATCGGCGAGCGGCGTGCCCTTTACTTTCACCAGCATGTTGATGGGAACGCTTTCTGGCGGGGTGGGTAGGTTCGCCAGTTGCAGCAGCAGACCCGCGCGATCGGTGACCGTTTCCCCCAGTCCCACAATCCCGCCGGAGCACACTTTAATGCCCGCCTCACGCACTTTATCCAGCGTATCCAGGCGCTCCTGATACGAACGGGTGGTAATGATATTGCCGTAAAATTCCGGCGAGGTGTCGAGGTTGTGGTTGTAGTAGTCCAGACCCGCATTGGCCAGGCGCTGGGCCTGAGATTCGTCCAGCGTGCCCAGCGTCATACAGGCTTCCAGCCCCAGTTCTTTCACGCCCTGAACCATCTGTTCCAGGTAAGGCATATCGCGTTCGTGAGGATTCTTCCACGCCGCACCCATGCAAAACCGCGTTGAACCGGCTTGTTTCGCCTTACGTGCAGAGTCCAGAACCTGTTCAACTTCCATCAAACGTTCCGTTTCCAGGCCGGTTTTATAGCGGGAACTTTGCGGGCAGTATTTACAATCTTCCGGGCAGGCACCGGTCTTTATCGACAACAATGTACTGACCTGAACCTGCTGCGGATCGAAGTGCTGACGATGAATCTGCTGCGCTTCAAACAGCAGATCCAGCAGCGGTTTTTCAAATAATTCGGTGACTTGCGACATTGTCCAGCGAGAAGAATGAGCCATATTGGTATACGTTTCGTTGTCAGTTTGGTGTAGACTCGTAAACCTAAATCTTTTTAATTTGGTTTACAAGTCGATTATGACAACGGACGATCTTGCGTTTGACCAACGCCATATCTGGCACCCTTACACCTCCATGACCTCCCCGCTGCCGGTTTATCCGGTGGCGCGTGCCGAAGGTTGTGAACTGATATTAGCCAACGGTGAGATGCTGATTGACGGTATGTCATCCTGGTGGGCGGCGATCCACGGTTACAACCATCCACAGTTGAATGCCGCGATGAAAACGCAGATTGATGCTATGTCGCACGTGATGTTTGGCGGCATTACCCATGCCCCGGCCATTGCGCTGTGTCGCCAGTTGGTGGCGATGACGCCAGAGGCGCTGGAGTGCGTTTTTCTCGCGGATTCAGGTTCGGTCGCCGTGGAAGTCGCGATGAAAATGGCACTGCAATACTGGCAGGCCAAAGGCGAATCCCGTCAGCGTTTCCTGACATTTCGTAACGGTTATCACGGCGATACTTTCGGCGCGATGTCGGTCTGCGATCCTGACAACTCAATGCACAGTCTGTGGAAGGGTTATCTGCCGGAGAACCTGTTTGCGCCCGCTCCGCAAAGCCGGATGGGCGGCGAATGGGACGAACTGGATATGGTGCCTTTTGCCCGTCTGATGGCCGCACATCGCCACGAAATTGCGGCGGTGATCCTTGAGCCGATTGTGCAGGGTGCTGGCGGCATGCGCATGTACCATCCTGAGTGGTTAAAGCGCATCCGTAAAATGTGTGACCGGGAAGACATTTTGCTGATTGCCGATGAAATCGCCACCGGATTTGGTCGCACGGGCAAGCTGTTTGCCTGTGAGCACGCCGATATCACTCCGGACATTTTGTGCCTTGGCAAAGCGTTAACCGGCGGAACCATGACCCTTTCCGCTACCCTGACCACGCGTCAGGTCGCAGAAACCATCAGCAACGGTGAAGCCGGATGTTTTATGCATGGTCCAACTTTCATGGGTAATCCACTGGCCTGCGCCGTCGCCTCCGCCAGCCTGTCGTTACTCCAAACCGGCGAGTGGCGTTCGCAGGTAGCGGCCATAGAAACGCAGCTTCGGACAGAACTCGCCCCGGCGGCAGACTCCGGTTGGGTCGTCGACGTGCGCGTGCTTGGTGCCATCGGCGTCATCGAAACCACGCACCCGGTGAATATGGCCGCGTTGCAAAAATTCTTTGTCGAACAGGGCGTGTGGGTAAGACCGTTTGGTAAGCTCATTTATCTGATGCCGCCGTACATTATCAAGCCCGAACAATTGCGTCGCTTGACCCAGGCCGTCAACGAGGCTGTGCGCAATGCAACATTTTTTAGCGATTAATCAGCGGTAAGCTCTACGGTTTCTGACTACACTTTTTGGCTAACGAGAGGAGTCAGCATGAAACTAATCAGTAACGATTTGCGCGATGGCGAAAAGCTTCCTCATCGCCACGTCTTTAACGGCATGGGGTATGACGGGGATAACATTTCCCCGCATCTGGCCTGGGATGACGTACCCGCTGGGACCAAAAGCTTTGTCGTAACCTGCTACGATCCTGATGCGCCAACCGGCTCCGGCTGGTGGCACTGGCTGGTGGTTAACCTGCCTGCAGATACCCGGGTTTTACCGCAAGGGTACGGCTCAGGGTTGGTTGCGTTGCCGGAAGGCGTAATGCAAACACGCACGGATTTTGGTAAAGCAGGTTATGGTGGCGCCGCGCCGCCGAAAGGTGAAACCCATCGTTATATCTTTACGGTTCATGCGCTGGATGTGGAGCGTCTTGATGTCGATGAGGGCGCCAGCGGCGCGATGGTCGGATTTAATGTCCATTTCCACTCGCTCGCCAGCGCCTCGATTACGGCGATGTTTAGTTAACCTCTGTGCCGGATAAGCGACAGCGTATCCGGCATTGTGTTACAGAAACTCAGGCAACAGTTTCAACAAGGTTCCCTGGGCTAGCAGTTCGGTCGCGCACTCGATATCCGGGGCGAAAAAGCGATCCTGCGTATAGTGGGCAACCTGCGCGCGCAAAGCCAGGCGCGCCTGCTCCAGCAGCGGGCTTGAGGTTAACCCTTCACGCAGGTCAATCCCCTGACACGCCGCCAGCCATTCTACGGCAATCACGCCGCGCGTATTCGCCGCCATCTCCCATAGTCTGCGGCCCGCCGCTGGCGCCATAGAGACATGATCTTCCTGATTGGCGGAGGTCGGCAGGCTGTCCACGCTGTGCGGATGCGCCAGCGCTTTGTTCTCGCTCGCCAGCGCGGCCGCGGTTACCTGAGCAATCATAAATCCGGAGTTCACCCCGCCGTTTTTCACCAGGAACGGCGGCAACTGCGACATATGTTTGTCCATCATCAGCGCAATACGTCGTTCTGATAACGACCCGATTTCCGCGATCGCCAGCGCCAGATTATCTGCCGCCATCGCCACCGGTTCAGCATGGAAGTTGCCGCCAGAAATGACATCCCCCTCTTCGGCAAATACCAGCGGGTTGTCGGAAACCGCATTGGCTTCGACCAGCAGAACATCCATCACCTGGCGCATTTGCGTCAGACACGCCCCCATCACCTGCGGCTGACAGCGCAGAGAATACGGATCCTGCACTTTTTCACAGTTATGATGCGACTGTGAAAGTGCGCTGGTGTCGGTCAATACGTGACGGTACAGCGTCGCAGCATCAATCTGCCCACGCTGTCCTCGCGCGGCATGAATACGGGCATCAAACGGACGACGGGATCCCAGCACGGCTTCGGTGGTCAGCGCCCCGCACACCGTTGCAGACGCAAACAGTTCCTGAGCTTCAATTAGTCCGCGCAGCGCAAAGGCGGTGGAAGCCTGAGTACCATTGAGCAGCGCCAGCCCTTCTTTCGCCTCCAGCGTAATTGGCTCCAGCCCGGCCTTTTTCAGCGCTTCAGTTGCCGGAAGCCATTCCCCCTGCCAGCGCGCTTTACCTTCGCCCAGCAGCGTCAGAGACATATGCGCAAGCGGCGCCAGGTCGCCCGATGCTCCCACCGAGCCTTTCGCCGGGATAAGCGGATACACTTCGGCATTCACCAGTGCGATCAGCGCATCGATCACGCTCAGACGAATACCGGAAAAACCGCGCGCCAGACTGTTGATTTTCAACACCATAATCAGGCGAACCATGGCGTCATCGAGCGCCTCGCCGACGCCTGCCGCATGGGAAAGCACCAGCGAGCGCTGCAAATTCTGCAAGTCTTCCGTGGCGATACGGGTCTGGGCCAGCAAGCCAAACCCCGTATTAATGCCATACGCCGTGCGGCCTTCAGTGACAATATTATTGACGCAGGCGACGCTGGCGTTGATAGCATCAATCGCGGCAGCATCCAGGCTCAGTTTGACCGGCTGCTGCCAGATGTCGCGTAGTTGCGCAAAGCTCAGATGACCCGGTGTTAATGTCATGGTGTTCATATCAGTGTTTCTCCTGCGTCGCAGCAATCATCGGCAAATTCAGCCCTTCTTCGACGGCGCATTCCACCGCAATGTCATACCCGGCGTCGGCGTGACGCATCACCCCGGTCGCCGGATCGTTGTGTAAGACCCGGGCGATACGCGCAGCGGCTTCATCGGTACCATCACACACAATCACCATCCCGGCATGCTGGGAGAAGCCCATTCCTACCCCGCCACCGTGGTGCAGTGATACCCAGGTCGCGCCACTGGCTGTATTAAGCAGTGCATTCAACAACGGCCAGTCGGATACCGCGTCAGAACCGTCGCGCATGGCTTCAGTTTCGCGGTTTGGGCTGGCAACAGAGCCTGAGTCCAGATGATCGCGGCCAATAACAATCGGCGCGGACACTTCACCGCTACGCACCATCTCGTTAAACGCCAGCCCCAGTTTTTGCCGCCATTCCAGGCCGACCCAGCAGATACGCGCCGGTAAACCCTGGAAATTAATCCGCTCACGCGCCATATCCAGCCAGTGGTGCAGGTGTGTATCGTCAGCCACGATCTCTTTCACTTTGGCATCGGTTTTATAAATATCCTGCGGATCGCCGGAAAGCGCCACCCAACGGAACGGGCCAATGCCGCGACAGAACAACGGTCGAATGTAAGCTGGTACGAAGCCGGGGAAATCAAAAGCGTTTTCCACGCCCATCTCTTTGGCCATCTGGCGAATGTTATTGCCGTAATCAAACGTCGGCACGCCCATTTTGCTAAACGCCAGCATCGCCTCGACGTGTGTTGCCATGGAGCGTTTCGCCGCCTGCACCGTGCCCTGCGGATCGGACACCGCTTTCGCCTGATACTCTTCCCAGCTCCAGCCGGACGGCAGATAACCATGCAGCGGATCGTGGGCGCTGGTCTGGTCGGTGACCATATCCGGGCGCACACCACGTCTCACCAGTTCCGGCACAACCTCGGCGGCGTTCGCGCACAGCGCAATAGAGACTGCTTTACCCTCACGGGTATACTTATCAATACGCGCCAGCGCATCGTCCAGTGATGTCGCCTGCTCGTCCACGTAACGGGTACGCAGACGGAAATCGATCCGGCTCTGCTGGCATTCAATGTTCAGCGAACACGCCCCTGCAAGCGTAGCGGCTAACGGTTGCGCCCCGCCCATGCCACCAAGACCGGCGGTCAGTACCCAGCGTCCGTTCAGGTTACCCTGATAATGCTGACGACCTGCTTCAACGAAGGTTTCATACGTCCCCTGCACGATGCCCTGGCTGCCGATGTAGATCCAGCTCCCGGCGGTCATCTGACCGTACATCGCCAGTCCTTTGGCATCCAGCTCGTTGAAGTGTTCCCAGGTAGCCCAATGTGGCACCAGGTTGGAGTTGGCAATCAGCACGCGCGGCGCGTTGTCATGGGTTTTGAACACGCCAACCGGTTTACCGGACTGGACCAGCAGCGTCTCATCGGTCTCCAGTTTGATCAACGCGTTGACGATGGCGTCATAGCACTCCCAGTCCCGCGCCGCACGACCGATCCCACCGTAAACCACCAGCTCATGCGGATTTTCTGCCACATCGGGATCAAGATTGTTCATTAACATGCGCAGCGGCGCTTCGGTCAGCCAGCTTTTGGCCGTTAAGGTGGTGCCTCGTGGGGCACGAATATCCTGCTGACGATACTTGCTATGAGACATGGTAGAGCACTCCTCGCGAACGTTCGGACAGATAAGTAACATATACTTGTCTATACAAGCTATCGCAAGGTCGAATTTAACAATTAAGATACAATTTTATTATACTGCGGCAGCAATCACGGTTTTCATCTCCTGGATCAGGACATGAAACGCCCCTGCAGACGATAGCGGGAACCCGGGAACAGCAAACGGGCATGAGAGACAATGGATGACGCGGACCAGGTCTTGCGGCGGATCAGCAGGCAGGGATCGTGTTCTTTGATGTTCAGCAGCGCGCACTCTTCGGCGCTGGCGCGAACGGCCTCAACGATATGCTCACCTTCGGTCAAGGGGGCTATCAGTGAAAGGTATGCGTGCGGCGTGGTCTGGCTGTAATCCTGCGCCAGATACTCGGGCACAATTTCGGCATTCACGCAGCGATCTTCAATCTGCACGGGTAGGTTGTTCTCGTAGTGCACCATGACAGAGTGAAAAATGGAGGTGCCCTCTTTGACGTTTAACTCCAAAGCCTGCTGCGCGTTTGCCCGGGTTCTCTCCAGGGTCAGCACCTCACATCGGTGCTGATGCTGACGGGCGTTGATTTCATCCGCGATGCTGCGAATTTCAAACAGCGCGGACTGCCCTTTTGGCTCGGCAACAAACGTCCCTACGCCCTGCAAACGCACCAGTAAACCTTCATCGGTTAGCTCACGCAGCGCCCGGTTGATGGTCATGCGGCTGAAACCATACTGCGCCACCAGCTCTGCCTCAGACGGAATGCGATCGTGAGCTTGCCAGATACCGCTGGCTATCTTTTCGCTGATCTCCTGTTTGACCTTTTCGTAAAAAGGCGCCGGAGCAGAACGGGATGGTTGCATGCGTAAGCCTTCCTTAAGCTGAGAATAAGAGTTGCCAAATGGCAGCGTAACGTTATCAGGCACGTCAGTGCCACCAGTGTGCGATTTGCCAGCCAAGCCGCGCCGCAACGCGCGCCGCGTTGCCATCATCGTCAAAACGGGGATTAAATTCAACCATGTCCACCGCTTGTAATTTACCACTGCGACAAAGCGGCTCAATCAGCCTGAGCAATGTAGACAGCGGTACACCCAGCGCGGCAGGAGCGGACACCGCAGGCATTTCCCAGACCGGCAAAACGTCGAGATCGATAGTCAGATAGATAACGTCGACGCTTGATATGAACTGCGCCATCTGCGCCTGCGCGTTATGACAGTGCAGATCCTCCACCACGGTAACATTGCGTTGCTGCGCTTCATCCCACAACGCCTGAGTGTTGGCGGCGCGGTTAACGCCAAAGCAGGCGTAATGAAATTCACGCTGCTGTGCATCACAGAGCTGAGCCAACTGGCGAAAAGGCGTACCAGAAGTCGCCTGGTCAGCATGACGTAAATCCAGGTGGGCATCGAGGTTAACGATACCTACGGTTGAGCGCGGGAAAGCATCCAGCACACCCGCGCCGTGGGCAAAGGCGGTTTCATGCCCCCCACCCAACACGAAGGTGCGCATTTCAGCCTGCTGGCAGCGTTGCACAGCATGGCGTAACGCCTGCTGCGCGCCTTCGAGATCGGGAGCCTGCGCCACAATATTACCCAGATCCACCAGCCGATCATGACCGTGGTGACTG
The DNA here is from genome assembly GCF_041320245.1 of Citrobacter meridianamericanus. Lineage (NCBI taxonomy): Bacteria > Pseudomonadati > Pseudomonadota > Gammaproteobacteria > Enterobacterales > Enterobacteriaceae > Citrobacter > Citrobacter meridianamericanus. Next base: position 3,637,025 of record NZ_CP101036.1, read on the forward strand.
GCTAAATTTGCCAGCGCTTTGCGCAGTGCATCGGGGGCTCCGGCGGCGCCCGTGCGTCCCTGATTTCGTTTCACGCCTTCATCGCAGGCAAATCCCAATAGCGCTATCTGCTCGCGATAGTTTTCAGGGCTAAACGCTGCACTGAGCGTGATGGTCTGAAACAGGCGCAGCGCAGTTGGCGATTCAGCGCGGTCATCACGACCTTGCCAAAGCGCGGGAGAAGCGGGATGCCAGTTCATCATGATGGTTGTCCTCGGAATACGCGCTGGTAGAGTGGGTTACGCCCAGGCTCATACAGGATCTCGACAGGAAGAGTCGCATCCCACACCACAAAATCGGCCACGAACCCGGCCTTCAGTTGTCCGTGAGTGGCATGACGCCCCAGCGCCCGGGCCGCATGGCGAGTTACGCCAGCCCATGCTTCTTCCGGCGTTAAACCAAACTGGATGCAGGCCATGTTCATCGCCCAGTGCAGGCTGATAAATGGGCTGGTGCCGGGGTTGAAATCCGTCGCCACCGCCATTGGGACCTGATATTGACGCAGCAGTTCTACCGGCGGGCGCTGCTGTTCTTTGAGGAAATAGAACGCGCCGGGCAGCAGCACGCCGACCGTGCCGCTTTGGCTCATCGCCGCGACGCCCGCTTCATCCAGATATTCAATATGATCGGCGGATAACCCGTAATAGCGGCTGACCAACTGCGCGCCACCGAGCAGCGACAACTGTTCAACGTGACCCTTAACCGGAATGCCCAACGCCTGTGCGGCCTGAAATACCCGTTCACTCTGCGCGAGGTTAAATCCGACGCTTTCACAGAACAGATCGACGGTCTCAAACAAACCTTGTTCCCACAGCTGCGGCAAAATGGTCTCGCACACCAGCGTAATATAGCCGTCAGGATCATCCCTGAATTCCGCTGGAGTCGCATGCGCAGCCAACAGCGTCGGACTTATTTCCACGATATTTTCCGCCGCCAGCCCCGCCGCCACGCGTAAAATCTTCTCTTCTGTCTGCAAATCCAGACCGTAACCGGATTTAATTTCCAGCAACGTAACGCCTTCGTTGATCAGATGGTCCATCCGCTGATGGGCAACGTGTAAAAGTTGTTCGTCCGTGGCGCTGCGAGTCGCTGATACGGTGGCATTGATCCCCCCGCCCTGGGCGCTTATCTGCTGGTAAGATGCCCCGTTGAGCCGTTGTTCCCACTCGCCTGCGCGGTTTCCACCAAAGACCAGATGTGTATGGCAGTCAATCAGACCCGGCGTAATCAATCTGCCCTGCATATCAAAGGTATTGTCATGTGTACGGTATAATGAGGATTCCGGCACGATAGCGCGAATTTTGCCCTGACGAATAATCAGCGCATGATCGTCCACCAGCCCATACGGGGTATTACGTTCAGGATCCATGGTCGCCAGGCGGACATTACGCCAGATGGCATCATCAGGGAAAAATTGCTGCATTCCACTCACCACTTGTCATAGGTTGTATAGACATTTATTGAGATCCTGCGGATGTTGTCAACCTGAAGGGCGATAAATGTTATTTAATTGTGACTTCAGAACGCTCCACATCCGCTATTGCTGCTATAAAAAACAACTTTTTACCTTTTCGCCTTTCCGTTTCGCTCAACTTAGTATAAAAAAGCAGGCTTCAATGGATAACTTTCAAAGCCCGGAGCAACCTGTGAATATTTCATCAGTTTCCCGTCTGGCGCTGGCAATGGCTTTTGGCGTGACGCTGACCGCCTGTAGCTCTACACCGCCCGATCAAATTCCTTCCGATCAGAGCGCGCCAGGTACCTCCTCGCGCCCGATTCTGTCGGCCAATGAAGCGAAAAATTTCGTCGCTGCACACTATTTTTCCGCGCTGACGCCAAATACTCAGCCGTGGAGCCCTTCTGCTATTTCTCTGCCTGCGCAACCTGACTTTGTTGTCGGCCCGGCAGGGACTCAGGGCGTCACCCATACCAGCATTCAGGCGGCAGTGGATGCGGCAATCATCAAACGTACTAACAAACGTCAGTACATCGCGATTTTGCCAGGTGAATATCAGGGTACGGTTTATATCCCGGCTGCAACGGGTAGCCTGACGCTGTACGGCATGGGCGAAAAACCACTGGATGTGAAAATTGGCCTGGCCATTGACGGTGACATGAGTCCTGCAGACTGGCGCCATGCGGTGAACCCGGGCGGTAAATATATGCCAGGCAAACCGGCGTGGTATATGTTTGATAATTGCCAGAACAAACGCGGCGCGAATATTGGCGTGATGTGTTCTGCTGTCGTCTGGTCGCAGAATAACGGCCTGCAATTGCAGAATCTGACCATCGAAAACAATCTGGGTGACAGCGTTGATGCGGGTAACCACCCGGCCGTTGCGTTGCGTACCGATGGCGATAAAGTGCAGATCAACAAGGTCAACATTCTTGGCCGCCAGAATACGTTTTTCGTGACCAACAGCGGTGTACAAAACCGTCTGGAAAACGATCGTCAACCACGTACGCTGGTAACCAACAGCTACATTGAAGGTGATGTGGATATTGTTTCCGGTCGCGGCGCAGTGGTGTTCGAGAACACCGATTTCCGCGTAGTGAACTCCCGCACACAGAAGGAAGCCTATGTGTTTGCACCGGCTACTCTGTCAAACATCTATTACGGTTTCCTGGCGATTAATAGCCGCTTCACGGCAAGTGGCGATGGCGTGGCACAGTTAGGCCGTTCGCTGGATGTCGATTCGAACACTAATGGTCAGGTCGTTATCCGCGACAGCGTGATCAACGAAGGTTTCAACATGGCCAAACCATGGGGTGACAGTGTTATCGCGAAGCGTCCATTTGCTGGTAATACCGGTGCGGAAAATGACAAAGGTGAAATCCAGCGCAACCTGAACGACACCAACTTCAACCGCATGTGGGAATACAACAACCGCGGCATCGGTAGCAAAGTGGTTGCCGAGCCGAAACAGTAATGCCTGAATAAAAAAAGGTCGCCATATTGACGCTGGCGACCTTTTTTATGGTGTTACACCAAACGCGATTTATTAAAGTTAATCAAACTCCCCGCTTTAATAATTTCACGCTCCTCGGCGGTCAGGCTTTCCATATACAAGCTGATTTCACTCACTGCGCCATCATCATGAAGAACGTACGCTTTTATCTCGCGGCTGCACGCATCCAGCGCACGGCGAATACCAGGAATATAGATATAGTCCCCGACCTCAAAAGAGGGTTTCTCTGCCATTTGTAGCGGTAACATACCCCAGTTGATCACATTGGAACGGTAACGTTTGGTGGCATATTCCTGGGCGATATTTGCCAATCCACCGATCACTCGCTGACAGCTTGCCGCCTGCTCGCGTGCAGAACCATCTCCAGGCTTGACGGCATAAATCATGCTGCCAATCTCAGTCTCCAATGGTTGCGTATTTTCCTGACCAGTAATCTGCTGGATGCGTGCGAAAACGGACGCCAGTTCGCTAACGTCACCCGCCTGACGTTGTTTTTCCCGTTCAGCGACCGCCTTGCTTCTGCCAACATAGCCGGGATCGCGTCGGGAAAGTGTAAATTCAGCCAATCCCAAAGGATTGGAACGATACGAAGAGGTTTCTCCGGACGGAATAAGCTCATCCGTCGTTGTCACATCATCAAGGATTTTTGAGGCCACTTTCAGCAGAATATTTTCCGTTAATGCGCCCAGCTCCGGCCAGTCTTTAATATTCGGGCCATAAATGAGCGGCTGCTGCGTGGCCCCTTTGACAAAGCCCTGGTATACGCGGCTCTTATAAGGCGCAGGGTTAAACGCATAGTCTGGCAACGCATCCCAGCAGTCCAGCTCTGTTGCAGCAGTGAGGTATCCCCCGTTGGCGGCCGTTGCCGCTATCGAACGTGCATCCATCAGCGCAACGGCGGACATTTGCCCGTTGCCCGGCTTCGAACCTTCGCGGTTGGGGAAGTTACGCGTGGTATGGCGGATACTAAGACCGTTGTTGATTGGCGTATCGCCCGCACCAAAGCATGGGCCACAGAACGCGGTTCTGATGACGGCTCCCGCCCCCAGCAAATCCGCAACGACGCCTTTCTGCGCTAAATCCATAAACACTGGTTGTGAAGAGGGATAGATTGCCAGCGAGAAAGCATCATTGCCACAGGATTGACCACGTAATGCCTGTGCCGCAGCAATCACATTTTCATAGTTGCCTCCCGAGCATCCGGCAATGATCCCTTGCTGCACTTTTAAGCGTCCATTCTCCACTTTATCCAGTAACGCCAGGCTGGCTTTACCTTGCGCGATTCGCGCAGATTCAACTTCAATCTCCCGGAGAATATCCGTCAGATTTTCATTGAGTGTAGCAATCTCATAGACATTACTTGGATGAAATGGCAGCGCAATCATCGGCTTAATCGCACTCAGATCGACATAAATGCACCCATCGTACCAGGCCATCGGCTGCGGGTTGAGCGGGCGATAATCCTGTTCGCGACCGTGTAATGCCAGCCAACTGCGAGTGTCATCATCCGTTTGCCAGACGGAGCTTAGGCAGGTAGTTTCGGTGGTCATCACATCAACGCTGTTGCGAAAATCCGTTGAAAGATGCCGAATGCCAGGGCCGACAAACTCCATGACCTTATTTTTGACGTAGCCATTTTTAAATACCGCGCCAATGATAGCTAAGGCCACATCCTGGGGACCTACGCCCGCTACAGGCTTGCCGGTCAGATAAACGGCCACAACGCCAGGATAATCAATATCCCAGGTATCGTTTAACAGCTGTTTAACCAGCTCACCGCCCCCTTCCCCCACCGCCATCGAACCTAATGCGCCGTAACGCGTATGGCTGTCTGAACCGAGGATCATTTTGCCGCCACCAGCCATCATTTCGCGCATGTACTGATGGATGACAGCAATATGTGGCGGCACAAAGATTCCGCCGTATCGTTGTGCCGCCGACAGGCCAAACATATGATCGTCACCGTTAATGGTTCCCCCTACCGCGCATAATGAGTTATGGCAGTTGGTCAGAACGTACGGTAATGGAAAGCGCTCCATCCCTGATGCTTTAGCGGTCTGAATAATCCCGACAAAGGTAATATCGTGTGAAGCTAATGAATCAAACTTAATTTTAAGCTTATTCATGTCACCGGACGTATTATGCGCTGAGAGAATCGACCACGCGATAGTTCCTTTTTTCGCCTCTTCTTTACAGATAGACTCAGACACCTCATCCTCAGCGATAATTTCATTATTACCGGAGAGATAAATCCCTTTCTCATATAATTTAATCATTAGATACTCCACATTGCTGTATTCTCACCTGAGCACAGACAACCAATGAACGATGTGATTTAGTTAGAGCATGTTCCAGCCAATCAACATATTCCACCACCAAAGACCCAGCGTAATATGGACGAGGAACGTCAAAAACGTCAGCATTGCGCCAACCAACCACCACGATTTGATGTCGTTATACCCGACGCCAAAAATAACCGGTCCCGCAGCACCGCCATAATGGGTAACCATACCGCCGTAAGAGTTAGAAAAGAGCAATGCCAATGCAGTTAACATCAGTGGAGCCCCGGATACATTCGCCAACATGGCAAATACCGGCATCATGGCCACAATATAGGCGCTACCAGAGGCAAAGAAATAACGAACAATAATGCTCAAAAAAAGAATCACAAAGAACGCAATATTCCCGTGGTTACCAAAGTCGAGGTTATTTTTGAAAAGTTCAGCTAACCAGTCAAAAAACTTCACTTTTGATAACAGAGAACTCAAACCGATTATACCGCCATACCAGATTAAGGTATTCCAACCGCCCTTATTTTTAACCACATCATCCCAGGTAACTACGCCAAATAAGAGCATTGTCCCCATGACGACAATCGCTACCGTAGATTCATCAACACCGAGAGTTTTACTAAAGATCCATCCTAATAACGCGAGGACAAAAATGCCCAGCAGCATTTTTTCGCGCCCTTTCATTGGCCCTAAATCCTCAAGCCCGGCCTTAGCAATAGTTTTGTTATCTACCTTTTTAATTTCAGGTGGATACATAAAATAAATAACTAATGGCGTCAATAACAGCATGATTAATCCAGGCAGCGCAGCCGCGAGCGCCCATCCCCCCCAGCTCAGCTGCAAGTGACAGATATCGTTGATCATCTTTAATGCCAGAATGTTTCCGGCCATCGCAGTAAAAAACATATAGCTGGTTGTTTTAGTGACCATATACACCGTCATCATCAGGTAATGACCGACGCGACGTGGGCTCTTGTCCGGCTCAGAGCCTAACGCCACCGCAACACTATTGATGATGGGTAATACAATGCCACCCGCGCGCGCCGTATTTGACGGTGTTGCCGGGGCTAATACCAGGTCAAGGAACACAGTCACGTATCCCAGGCCAAGCGTGGTGTTACCTATTTTACCGATCAGAATATAGGCAATGCGCTTACCCAGCCCCGTCGTCACAAAAGCAGCGCTTAAAGTAAACGCAGAGAAAACCAGCCATGTCGTACCGGAAGCATAGCCACTCAGCACGCTGCTGGTTTTAAGTACGCCGCCGCCTAAATTTCCGACAACCACCATTGAGGCGGCAACGGCAATCAATAATACCACCGGTTCAGGAAACGGTTTGATCACCAGCCCGACAATCGCAGCAAGATAAATACCAAAAAGCACCCATGCCAGTTCACTTAATCCCGCAGGGGCAGGAATGAAACCGATAATACAGGGGATAGCTAATATTAATATTAGCTTCCATAATGATTTAACGTTCATTTTTGAGTCCTGGATAATCTGTATATTAAGTACAGAATTCTTTTCTATTTTCCGTAATCACAGCAAAATGAGGTCAATGCTGTCAGGGAAGGTAAACGTCACCAGCGAATATTTTCCTGGCGGTACGAATAACCGAAGCTCTGAGGGTTGCAGGTTCATCCCCTTCATTAGTTAAATGAATATCAAGGGCCCCACCAGGATGTTCTATAGTGATATTCCCGTCATGCGTGCCTGGTGTTACCTGAAGCGTAACAGTACCGTTAATGACACAACTGCTGGCGATCGCTATCGCCCCGGTAATTGCCAGTGCTTTATGGCAAGAGTGCGGCATAAAATAACGAACATTAATTGCGCCACCGTGCTGGGGTGCCGAGATGAGAATAGGTTTAGGGATAACCTTATTACTGACATTTCCCAGGCCCATAGCTTCACCGGCCTGTAAACGAATAGACTCGATGCGCGCCAATAATTCGCGGTCTGCATCTAAATCTTGCGCGGATTCATAACCCGTTTTCCCCAGGTATTCAGCAGGAATAATCACCACTGGTGTCGCCATATCCATACAGGTCACGGGAACCGAGTCGATATAATCAATCTGCTGACCTGTCGGGAAGATTTGCCCAGTTTTAGAACCTGCGGCATTGAGGAACGTCAGCGCAATCGGGGCAGATGTGCCCGGGACACCGTCAATTTTTGATGTTCCTTCATACTCCACAACACCGTTCGGCGTCTGTATATCAGCTTCGATAAACGTGTTGGTGTTTACATTGCGAATACGAACGCGCGTTGTCGGCATTGCGGCATTAATTAGTCCCTTTTCAATAGCAAACGCGCCAACGGCGGAAAGCATATTACCGCAGTTCGGCGTGGTATCGACCCGTTGCTCATGCACCAATACCTGCGCAAATAAATAATCGATATCAGCTTTCGGGTCATTTGAACGACTAATAATCGCGACTTTGCTGGTTAACGGATTGCCACCGCCAATACCGTCTATTTCCAGCGCATTGCCAGAACCCATAATTTTAATCAATACTTCATCACGCAGCTTTTCTTCTTGCGGTAGATCTTGTGCTAATAAAAATGCGCCCCTGGAGGTTCCTCCGCGCATCATAACGCAAGGTATTTTTTTCATGATTATGCTCTCAATATTATTTCCACTGAGTACATGGTTGCATGTCATGAATAGGGTGGCTAATGACTTTGTTTACGAGATTAATGATTTATTTTTATTAATTGAAATTTAAGAATTGCAGATACACTGGACGCTTTCATCATAGGCAGGGGCTTCCCCGATTTAGTCCGGAGTCAGAATGAAACACGAATTATCAAGCATGAAGGCGTTTGTCACGCTGGCAGAGTCCGATTCTTTTAACAATGCCGCCAAGTTACTTAATATTACGCAACCTGCATTAACACGCAGGATTAAAAAGATGGAAGAGTATTTACACACTCAACTCTTTGAAAGAACAACTCGCAAAGTTACATTAACAAAAGCGGGGGAAAGATTATTACCTGAAGCCAGAGAATTAATTAGAGCCTTAGATGAAACCATTTTTAGCATTAGTGAAATGAATGCTCACCATCATGGCATAGTGACATTGTCTTGTATTCCTACCGCCGTGTTCTATTTCTTACCATTGGCAATCGGGAAATTTAATGAGCTGTATCCCAATATCAAAGTGCGAATTATTGAACAAGGTACGAATAATTGTATGGAATCCGTACTTTGCAACGAGGCTGATTTTGGGATAAACATGAACAACATCACAAATTCCTCTATCGAGTTCACTCCACTGGTTAATGAACCGTTTGTTCTGGCCTGTCGGCGCGATCATCCACTCGCCAATAAACAGTTGGTGGAGTGGCAGGAATTGCTGAATTACAAATTGATAGGCGTTCGCTCCTCAAGCGGTAACCGATTATTGATTGAACAATATTTAACTGATAAACCGTGGAAGTTGAACTGGTTTTACGAGGTCCGCCATCTGTCCACCTCGCTGGGCCTGGTTGAGGCGGGATTGGGCGTTTCCGCGTTACCAGGACTTGCCATGCCGCAAACGCCGCATCCAACGCTGATAGGGATCCCCCTGGTTGAGCCTGTCATTAGACGTACGCTGGGGATTATTCGCCGTAAGGACGCTATTCTCTCCCCTCCCGCTGAGCGATTTTTCTCCCTTCTGCTGAATTTATGGTCAGATGACAAAGATAGCCTTTGGACATCCGTTGCTGAATGTCAGGAAAATCTACCGCTCATTAAATAAAAAAAATCCGCAACCTTTACCAGATTGCGGATCGTTTGTAACGCCAGCGCGTTTTAGTACGCGTTAATCACCACCCACATTGGACCTTGCCCTACCGCGTAACGACCTTTCTCTGTCAACAGTCCTTGTTCACCTGCAATCTCATACACCGCGATATGGTGCGATTTTTGCCCGGCAGCAATCAGGTATTTTCCGCTGTGATCGATATTAAAACCACGCGGCTGAGTTTCGGTAGGCTGGAAACCCTCTTTCGTCAGCACGCTACCGTCTTCTGACACGCTAAAGATCGTAATCAGGCTGGCAGTGCGATCGCAAGCGTACAGATGACGACCATTTGGTGTAATGTGAATATCTGCCGCCCAACGGGTGTCTGAGAAATCAGCAGGCATCATATCCAGCGTCTGCACGCACTCAATCTTGCCGTACGGATCTTTCAGCTCCCAGACATCAACAGAGCTGTTCAGCTCGTTCACACAGTAGGCATATTGCTTATTCGGATGGAACGCCATATGACGCGGGCCCGCGCCTTCCACGGTAGTCACTTCAGCCGGTTCCTGCGCGACCAGATGGCCATCATCGCTGACGTCAAACAGGCAAATACGATCCTGTTTCAACGCCGGAACCCATAGGGTACGGTTATCCGGTGAGATGTTGGCCGAGTGGCAACCGTCCAGACCTTCAACCACATCAACCAGCTCTACCGGCAGTCCATCCTCAAGGCGGGTAACACTTACGCTGCCCGCGTTATAAGAGCCAACAAACACGAAACGCCCCTGATGATCGGTAGAAATATGGGTCGGGCTACCCGGCAGCGCAGACTCTGCCGCGAAGGTTAGCGCACCGTCATCAGGCGCAATACGATAAGCCAGCACGCGAAACTCCGGGCGCACGCCAACATAGAGATAGCGCTTATCCGGGCTGACGACCATCGGTTGTACCTGACCCGGCACATCAACCACCTGCGTCAGCGTCAACGCCCCCTCGTGATTCAGGCTCCAGACATGAATTTGCTGACTTTCAGGGCTGGCGGTATAAACGGTTTGCTTCATGAATACTCCTTTGCTTTTTGGCAGGTGGCAGCAATTGCCTGACACACGCCTAAGGTAGACGCTTTTAACGGTGAATGCTTAATTAAGGCTCAGAATTTTGTCCGGCTCCCGTCTCGGTGTACCATTCCAGCAGACAAAATTCTCAACCTTAATCTGGAAAAACCTATGACCGCACGCGTGATTGCCCTGGATTTAGACGGTACGTTGCTGACCCCGAAAAAAACCTTGCTGCCATCCTCTCTCGAAGCGCTCTCGCGCGCCAGAGAAGCAGGCTACCAACTTATCATTGTCACAGGTCGCCATCACGTTGCTATTCATCCTTTTTATCAGGCACTGGAGCTGGATACACCTGCAATTTGCTGCAACGGCACCTACTTGTATGATTATCAAGCAAAAAAGGTACTGGAATCCGATCCCCTCCCGGTAGACCAGGCATTACAGCTGATCGACATGCTGGATGAGCATCAGATCCACGGGCTGATGTATGTGGATGAAGCCATGCTGTATGAGCGCCCAACCGGGCATGTGGTGCGTACCGCTAACTGGGCGCAAACCCTGCCGCCGGAGCAGCGCCCAACCTTCACCCAGGTGCCTTCGCTGGCGAAGGCTGCGCATGACGTCAACGCCGTCTGGAAATTTGCCCTGACCGACGAAGATATTCCGAAACTGCAACAGTTTGGTAAGCATGTTGAACAACAGCTGGGACTGGAGTGTGAATGGTCCTGGCACGATCAGGTCGACATTGCCCGTAAAGGCAACAGCAAAGGACGGCGCCTGACCCAGTGGATTGAAGCCCAGGGGGGGTCAATGGAAAACGTCATTGCCTTTGGCGATAACTTTAACGATATCAGCATGCTGGAAGCCGCAGGCACTGGCGTGGCTATGGGTAATGCGGACGACGCGGTCAAAGCCCGCGCCAATATCGTGATTGGTGATAACACCACCGACAGCATCGCGAAATTTATCTATTCCCACCTGCTGTAATCAGGCAGTAATCGACACGCTCTTAATTTGGGCATACAGCCACTGGCCGGGTTTGATCCCCAGTTCATCCCTGGCCCATGGGCTGATCCTCGCCCACAGCGTTTTACCACCCACTTCAAGCTGAACCTCCACCTGACCATTATCGTCATAGCACTGCGCGACCTTCGCCCGCAGCACGTTACGAATACTGGTCTGCTGCGGCGGTTGTAGCACCAGCGAAACATCAGAGGCCTGAATACGAATACGCAGCGCGGTTTGCAGTGGTTGATCCAGTTTATTGACCCACAAATGCTGATCGCCAAGCGCCAGCGCGGTCATCGCGTAGTGTGGATGATGTTCCAGTACGCTGACTTTCAGAATGCTGCTTTGCTGCTCCTTCGGCAGCCACGGGTGCATCACGCTGCTGCCCCAGACATCTTCCAGCGAACCGAACGCTTTGACCTGCCCGCTTTCAAGCACCATTACTTTGTCGGCCAGGTGCAAAATTTCATCCAGCGAGTGGCTGACGTACAGCATCGGAATATTAATTTCGCGTGCCAGACGTTGCAGGTAAGGCAGCAGTTCACGCTTACGCGGAATATCCAACGAGGCGAGCGGCTCATCAAGCAGCAATAACTCAGGTGCGGTCAGCAGCGCCCGACCGATGGCGACACGCTGCTTTTCACCACCGGAAAGCCCGCCGGGCAGACGATCAAGCAGCGGTTCAATGCCCAACAACGCCACCAGCTTATCAAACTGTCCGGCCATGCTTTTCGCCATGCCGTAGCGCAGATTGCCGCGCACCTTATAATGCGGGAACAGACGCGCATCCTGAAAAACATAACCCACCCGGCGTTTTTCAGGCGTTAAGCAGATACCCTTCTCAACGTCGTTTAATACCCGATCGTTGAGCACGATGCGTCCGGACTGCGGCTGTGTCAGACCGCTGATGGCGTTAATCAGTGAGGTTTTCCCCGCGCCTGAAACGCCAAAAATCGCGGTGATCCCACTGGCGGGCAGCGTTTCGTTGAGCGTCAGACAGTGCGTCCCCAGCGTCTGGGTGAAATTAAGTTCCAACATGATTATCGCCCCGTCCGCTCACGGCTAATACGCGCCAGCCATTCAGAAATCAGCAGCGAAATCAGCGCTAATACAATGGATATGATACATAATCTTGCCGCCGCGCTTTCGCCGCCCGGAGTCTGGATCAGGGTATACATCGCCGAAGGGATAGTGCGGGTTTCGCCAGGTATATTGGAAACAAAGGTAATTGTTGCACCGAACTCGCCAAGCGAGCGGGCGAACGCCAACACCGTACCAACAATAATGCCGGGTAGCATCAGCGGTAGCGTTATAGTCATAAAGACGCGCCAGCGTCCGGCGCCCAGCGTACGAGCGGCCTGCTCCAGCTTGACGTCGACACCTTCCAGCGCCAGACGAATAGCCCGCACCATGAGCGGGAAGGACATCACCGCAGCGGCCAGCACGGCACCACGCCAGCTAAAGGCAAAGGTGATGCCAAACCAGTCATACAGCCATTCGCCGATGAATCCACGCCGTCCCATAGAGACCAACAGCAGATACCCCACCACCACAGGCGGCAGTACCAGCGGTAAATGCAGCACGCTGTCGAGCAGCGCTTTGCCCGGGAATTTGCATCGCACCAGTAACCAGGCAAAGAAGATCCCAAATGGCAGACTAAACAACACGGCCAGGGAAGAAACTTTCAGGCTCAATATAACGGCCTGCCATTCAGGATCGGTCAGTATCATTACTTGGTCGTAAATCCATAACGTTTAAAGATTTCAGCAGCCTGCGGTCCTTTCAGGTAATCATAGAACGCGCTAACCGTTGCGTTTTTGTGCCCATCAACAATCGCGATAGGGTATTCCACTTTTTTGTGCGAATCTTCCGGGAAAGTCGCAACTACTTTTACGCCCTTGCTGGCGACGGCATCGGAACCATAGACAATCCCCAGCGGCGCTTCGTTACGTTCAACCAGCGCCAACGCACCCCGTACGTCTTCAGCAGGCGCCAGTTTTGGGGAAAGGGTATCCCATGCACCCAGTTTTTGCAGCGCTTCTTTGGCATAAATGCCTGCTGGAACATGTTCTGGATCGCCAACGGCCAGACGTCCACCGTTCAACAAACTGGTCCAGTTGGTTTTGCTGTCGATGGCAAACGCTTTCTGCTCACTCGCTTTCGGTGCCACAACCACCAGGCTGTTACCCAACAACGTTGCACGCGTTGCGCTATCAATCGACTTTTTGTCCACCGCATAGTCCATCCACTTCTGATCGGCAGAAATAAATAGATCGGCTGGTGCACCGGCTTCAATCTGGCGCGCCAGTGTGGAAGAAGAAGCAAAAGAGGAGACGACGTCAACGTTCTTCTCTTTTTTGTATTGCGTTGCAATATCCTGCATCGCGTTGGTCAATGATGCCGCTGCGAAAACGGTAATTTTTCCTTCATCCGCCAGCACATGCCCGGCAACGGTAAGAGAAAGTGTTGCCCCTGCAAACAAGGGTAACCATGTACGTGCCATCTGTAACTCCTTTGCGTTTCGTTATGTAGTCGCAAATATAACGAGTAAAACAGGATTTTCCCAGAGGTTATTGATACCAATTAGAGGTTACACAAAGAAAATATCGGCAGGGAAAGCAGGATCTTGAGAAACGGCAGTCAGAGAAAACAAACAGAAAGGCGAAAAAATAGAAACGCCCGACTGAGCGGGCGTTTGGGGAATCAATGATTCTGTCTGGACTGGTCTTTCTGACCGATACCGGAGAAAATGTTGAACACTTCACCCAGTCCGTAAATCAGACCCAGAATAATGGCCATTACCACAGGTACCATGATTACGGCGAATACCAGACTTTTCAATAACTCTAACATGGTCAACTCCAGATATAGTCCTTAGCTGTATTCTAACCCCATAACGCAGAAAAGCACTCCCCTTTTGTGCGGTCGGCTTTGCTCAGGCACGGTTTTCCGTCACAATACCTTTTTTTGCCAGGAGCTTGTGATGCAGGCCGAAATCCTTCTTACGCTGAAACTTCAGCAAAAACTGTTTGCCGATCCCCGTCGCATTTCTCTGCTGAAGCACATTGCGCTTTCCGGCTCCATCAGTCAGGGCGCGAAGGATGCAGGCATCAGCTACAAAAGTGCCTGGGATGCAATTAACGAAATGAACCAGCTCAGCGAGCAGACGCTGGTTGAGCGTGCCACAGGCGGTAAAGGCGGCGGCGGCGCGGTGTTAACCCGCTACGGCCAACGTTTAATCCAGCTGTACGATTTGCTGGCGCAAATCCAACAAAAAGCCTTTGATGTTTTGAGTGATGATGATGCGCTGCCACTTAACAGCCTGCTGGCGGCAATTTCTCGCTTTTCGCTGCAAACCAGCGCCCGTAACCAGTGGTTTGGCACGATTACCGCCCGCGATCACTCCCTGGTACAGCAGCATGTCGACGTCCTGCTGGCCGATGGCGAAACGCGCCTGAAGGTGGCGATCACGGCACAAAGCGGCGAGCGTCTGGGCCTTGATGAAGGGAAAGAGGTGTTGATTCTGCTAAAAGCGCCGTGGGTCGGAATTACCCAGGATGACGCTATCGCTCAGGCTGCCGACAACCAGCTGCAGGGTACGATCAGCCATATCGAACGCGGCGCAGAACAGTGCGAGGTATTGATGACGCTGCCAGACGGCCAGACACTGTGTGCAACCATTCCGACAGAAAATAGTGCGACGCTGCAGGAAGGCGCGAACGTCACTGCTTTTTTCAATGCTGACAGGGTGATTATCGCCACACTATGCTGAGTGATTGACATCAGCTTGAAGAACACGTATCCCTGTTATTAATCGCTGCAAATAATGGGATACAAAATGTCATCGTTGCAAATTTCGCAAGGCACGTTTCGTCTTAGCGACACAAAAACGCTCCAGTTAGATGCGTTGACGTTAAACGCGGGTGATAGCTGGGCGTTTGTTGGCTCTAACGGTAGCGGGAAATCTGCGCTGGCCCGCGCGCTGGCAGGGGAATTACCGCAGCTGAAAGGCGAGCGCCACTGTCAGTTTACGCGTATCACCCGACTCTCCTTTGAACAGCTCCAGAAGCTGGTTAGCGACGAGTGGCAGCGAAACAACACCGATCTTCTCAGCCCCGGTGAAGATGACACCGGGCGCACCACCGCAGAAATCATTCAGGATGAGATCAGCGATCCCGCCCGCTGCGCTACATTGGCTCAGCAATTTGGCATCTCTGCCCTTCTCAACAGGCGTTTCAAATACCTTTCGACAGGAGAAACACGTAAAACTCTGCTTTGCCAGGCGTTAATGTCCGCACCGGATTTACTGATCCTCGATGAGCCCTTTGACGGGCTGGATGTGGCATCCCGCTGCCAGTTAGCAGAACTGCTCGCTGACCTGCACCAGGCTGGCTTTACGTTAATATTGGTGCTTAACCGCTTTGATGAAATTCCCGAGTTCGTGCAGTTTGCCGGCGTGCTTGCCGATTGCACGCTGACAGAAACCGGCGCGAAAGCCGACCTTCTGCAACAGGCATTAATCGCTCAACTTGCCCATAGCGAACGACTGGAAGGTATTCAGTTACCCGAACCGGATGAACCTTCGGTGCGCCGCACGTTGTCAGATAACGAGCCACGAATTGTACTTAACAATGGCATCGTCTCGTATAACGATCGCCCTATCCTTCATCATATGAGCTGGCAGGTAAACCCAGGCGAGCACTGGCAAATCGTCGGCCCCAACGGTGCGGGAAAATCAACCCTGCTCAGTTTAATCACCGGCGATCATCCCCAGGGCTACAGTAACGATCTGACGCTGTTTGGCCGCCGTCGGGGTAGCGGTGAAACTATCTGGGATATCAAAAAACACATCGGCTACGTCAGCAGCAGTCTGCATCTGGATTATCGGGTGAGTACGACCGTACGCAACGTTATTCTCTCCGGTTATTTTGATTCAATTGGCATTTACCAGGCCGTCTCCGACAGGCAGCACAAACTGGTACAACAGTGGCTGGAGATCCTTGGCATCGATAAACGTACTGCGGATGCGCCATTCCATAGTCTTTCCTGGGGTCAACAGCGGCTGGCGCTGATTGTTCGCGCGCTGGTTAAACACCCTACCTTGTTGATTCTTGACGAGCCTTTGCAAGGGTTAGATCCGCTCAATCGCCAACTGATTCGTCGTTTTGTAGATGTGCTGATCGGTCAAGGCGAAACTCAGCTGTTGTTCGTCTCTCATCACGCCGAAGATGCCCCAGCCTGCATTACCCACCGTCTGGAGTTTGTGCCCGAGGGCGATATCTACACCTATCAACAAACATCACTGCGTTAATTTTCATACCAGGGCGTTTGAATACGCCCTTTTTTCTGTCTTTTTTTCAGACAAACGCTGAGATAACAACCTAACGTAATGATTTAAAATAAAATAACCACTGCAAATATGTGAAAACGCCAGTGTGTAAACGATTCCACTAATTTATTCCATGTCACACTTTTCGCATCTTTGTTATGCTATGGTTATTGCATACCATAGGCTTAACGGAGCGAATTATGAGAGTATTGGTTACAGGTGGTAGCGGTTACATCGGAAGCCACACTTGCGTGCAGTTGTTGAAAAACGGTCACGAGGTGGTGATCCTGGATAATCTCTGCAACAGCAAGCGCAGCGTTCTGCCCGTCATTGAGCGTTTAGGTGGTAAGCATCCGACTTTTGTGGAAGGAGATATCCGTAACGAAGCGCTGATAACCGAAATTCTGCACGATCATGCCATTGACACGGTCATCCATTTTGCCGGGTTAAAAGCCGTTGGAGAATCCGTGGCCAAGCCGCTGGAGTACTATGACAACAACGTCAATGGAACTCTGCGTCTGGTAAACGCCATGCGCGCCGCCAACGTGAAAAACTTCATTTTCAGCTCCTCCGCGACCGTCTATGGCGATCAGCCGCAAATTCCTTATGTTGAAAGCTTCCCCACCGGCACGCCGCAGAGTCCGTACGGCAAAAGTAAGCTGATGGTGGAACAGATCCTGACCGATCTGCAAAAAGCCCAACCCGACTGGAGCATTGCTTTGTTGCGCTACTTTAACCCGGTTGGCGCGCATCCATCAGGGGATATGGGGGAAGATCCTCAGGGTATTCCCAACAACCTGATGCCTTACATCGCACAGGTTGCCGTGGGTCGCCGCGAGTCCCTTGCCGTATTTGGCAACGACTATCCTACTGAAGATGGCACCGGCGTTCGCGACTACATCCACGTGATGGATCTCGCCGACGGTCACGTTGTCGCAATGGAAAAACTGGCGGACAAACAGGGTGTGCATATTTACAACCTTGGCGCAGGCATCGGCAGCAGCGTGCTGGACGTGGTCAATGCCTTCAGCAAAGCCTGCGGTAAACCGATTAATTACCATTTCGCCCCGCGCCGTGATGGCGATCTTCCGGCCTACTGGGCTGATGCCAGCAAAGCCGATCGCGAGCTCAACTGGCGCGTGACCCGCACGCTGGATGAAATGGCACAAGACACATGGCACTGGCAGTCACGCCACCCACAGGGATATTCGGATTAAGGACCAATCATGACGCAATTCAATCCTGTCGATCACCCACATCGCCGTTTTAACCCGCTCACCGGGCAGTGGATCCTTGTTTCACCGCATCGCGCCAAACGTCCGTGGCAAGGGGCGCAGGAAACTCCTTCTAAGCAGGTACTGCCTGCGCATGACCCGGACTGCTTTCTGTGCGCTGGCAATACGCGCGTTACCGGCGACAAAAACCCGGATTACACCGGGACCTATGTCTTCACTAATGACTTTGCGGCCCTCATGTCAGATACCCCGGACGCGCCGGACAGTCACGATCCGTTGATGCGTTGCCAGAGCGCACGCGGTACCAGTCGCGTGATTTGCTTCTCGCCCGATCACAGCAAAACGCTGCCGGAACTCAGCGTCCCTGCGCTGACAGAAATTGTACAGACGTGGCAGGAACAGACTGAAGAGTTAGGAAAAACCTATCCCTGGGTGCAGGTATTTGAGAATAAAGGCGCGGCGATGGGCTGCTCTAACCCGCACCCGCACGGTCAAATTTGGGCCAACAGCTTTTTGCCCAACGAAGCCGAACGTGAAGATCGCCTGCAGAAAGCGTACTTCGCTGAACAGGGCGCACCGATGCTCGTTGATTACGTCCAGCGCGAACTGGCGGACGGCAGTCGTACGGTCGTAGAAACTGAGCACTGGCTGGCGGTTGTGCCTTACTGGGCCGCGTGGCCGTTCGAAACGCTGCTGCTGCCGAAAGCGCATGTGCTGCGTATCACTGATTTGACCAATGAACAGCGTGCTGACCTGGCGCTGGCGCTGAAAAAACTGACCAGTCGTTACGACAACCTGTTCCAGTGCTCATTCCCCTACTCTATGGGCTGGCACGGCGCGCCGTTCAACGGTGAAGAAAACGAACACTGGCAGTTACACGCGCACTTTTACCCGCCGCTGCTGCGTTCCGCGACCGTGCGTAAATTTATGGTCGGTTATGAAATGCTGGCGGAAACCCAGCGTGACCTGACGGCAGAACAAGCGGCTGAGCGACTGCGTGCGGTCAGCGACATCCATTTTCGCGAATCCGGAGTTTAAATAATGAGTCTGAAAGAAAAAACACAATCTCTGTTTGCAGAAACGTTTGGCTACCCAGCCACCCATACTATTCAGGCACCGGGTCGCGTAAACCTGATCGGCGAACACACCGATTATAATGACGGCTTCGTTCTGCCCTGCGCCATCGACTATCAAACCGTCATCAGTTGTGCCGCGCGCGACGATCGAAAAGTTCGCGTGATCGCCGCTGATTACGACAATCAGATTGATGAGTTCTCTCTCGATGCGCCGATTATCGCCCACGACAGCCAGCAGTGGTCGAACTACGTGCGTGGCGTGGTGAAGCATCTACAAAAACGCAGTAACGCCTTTGGCGGTGCGGATCTGGTGATCAGCGGTAATGTCCCGCAAGGCGCAGGTCTTAGCTCTTCCGCCTCGCTGGAAGTCGCTGTGGGTACGGTATTCCAACAGCTCTATCACCTGCCGCTCGACGGCGCACAAATCGCCCTGAATGGCCAGGAAGCTGAAAACCAGTTTGTCGGCTGTAACTGCGGCATTATGGATCAGCTGATCTCCGCGCTTGGCAAGAAAGATCATGCGCTACTGATCGACTGCCGTACGTTGGGCACCAAAGCTGTCTCCATGCCGGAAGGTGTGGCGGTGGTGATCATCAATAGCAACTTTAAACGCACGTTGGTCGGCAGCGAGTACAACACCCGTCGCGAACAGTGTGAAACCGGCGCACGTTTCTTCCAGCAACCGGCGCTGCGTGATGTCAGTCTTGAAGCGTTTAACGCTGTCGCCCACGAGCTGGATCCGATTGTCGCCAAACGCGTCCGCCACGTCATCACGGAAAATGCGCGTACCGTTGAAGCCGCGCAGGCGTTGGAAAAAGGCGACCTGCTGCGTATGGGACAATTGATGGCGGAATCTCACGCCTCAATGCGCGATGACTTTGAAATCACCGTGCCACAAATTGATACGCTGGTTGAAATTGTCAAAGCGACCATCGGCGATAAAGGCGGTGTACGTATGACTGGCGGCGGCTTCGGCGGCTGCATCGTGGCGCTGATCCCGCAAGATTTGGTGCCTGCCGTGCAACAAGCTGTCGCTGAGCAATACGAAGCAAAAACCGGTATCAAAGAAACATTCTACGTCTGCAAACCTTCACAAGGAGCCGGACAATGTTAAACGAAATCCCTGTGCAGGCTCCGGACGGTCAGCCGTTTCGCCTGATTACCCTGCGCAATGACGCAGGGATGGTGGTCACGCTGATGGACTGGGGCGCGACCCTGCTCTCTGCGCGTATTCCGCTGAGCGATGGTAGCGTGCGCGAAGCATTACTCGGGTGCGCCAGCCCGGAACAATATCCGGAACAGGCTGCATTTCTGGGGGCGTCGATTGGTCGCTACGCTAACCGTATCGCCAACAGCCGCTATACTTTTGCCGGTGAAACCGTTGAATTAATACCAAGCCAGGGCAACAACCAGCTGCACGGCGGGCCGGACGGTTTCGACAAACGTCGCTGGCAGATAGTCAATCAGAATGACCGTCAGGTGCTGTTCGCCCTAACGTCTGAAGATGGCGACCAGGGCTTTCCTGGCCATCTTTGCGCGACCGCGCAGTATCGCCTTACTGACGATAATCGTATTTCGATCACCTACCGCGCCACGGTCGATAAGCCCTGTCCGGTGAATCTTACCAACCACGTTTATTTCAACCTCGACGGTGATACAACCGATGTCCGTCAACATAAGCTGCAGATCTTCGCTGACGAGTACTTGCCGGTGGATGAAATGGGTATCCCACACGACGGACTGAAGCCGGTGGCTGGTACCTCGTTCGATTTCCGCGTGGCGAAAGTTATCGACAGCGAATTTTTGGCCGATGACGATCAGCGGAAAGTAAAAGGTTACGATCACGCTTTCTTGCTACAGGCGCAAGGCGATAGCCGCAAACCGATCGCGAATCTGTGGTCACAGGATGAAAAACTGCAGATGGAGGTCTACACCTCTGCCCCGGCTTTGCAGTTTTATTCCGGAAATTTCCTCGGCGGTACGCCATCCCGTGGTCCTGACGCCTACGCCGACTGGCAAGGTCTGGCGCTGGAAAGCGAGTTCCTGCCGGACAGCCCGAACCATCCGGAATGGCCGCAGCCAGACTGCTTCCTGCGTCCTGGCGAAGAGTACACCAGCGTGACGGAATACCGGTTTATACCAGCTTAATCGTTCCCCCTCCCAGGCCCGATGACGTAACGAATCGGGCCTGTTGCTTGTTTATCACAGTAGAACCGTTCAAATCCCCACCGTTCAAAGACAAAATCGCAACCTTGAGTTCACAAGAACCTTACACTGTGGCGCTATTTTCGCTATGGTTATGCGTAAGGATTGCCGCTGACGCATTACGGCAATATAATGAGAATTATTATCATTCAATATGATTTATAGGAGTGAGTGTATGGCTGTAACTAAGCTGGTTCTGGTACGTCACGGTGAAAGTCAGTGGAACAAGGAGAACCGTTTTACCGGTTGGTATGACGTTGATCTGTCCGAGAAAGGCGTGGGCGAAGCGAAAGCAGCAGGTAAACTGTTGAAAGAGGAAGGCTATAGCTTCGATTTTGCATATACCTCTGTGCTGAAACGTGCCATCCACACCCTGTGGAACGTACTGGATGAACTGGATCAGGCCTGGCTGCCAGTTGAGAAATCCTGGAAACTGAATGAACGTCATTACGGCGCGCTGCAGGGGCTGAACAAAGCGGAAACTGCGGAAAAATACGGTGACGAGCAGGTTAAGCAATGGCGTCGCGGCTTTGCGGTCACCCCACCGGAACTGACTAAAGATGACGAACGCTATCCGGGTCATGATCCGCGTTATGCGAAGCTGACCGACAACGAGTTACCGGTTACCGAAAGCCTGGCGCTGACCATCGATCGCGTTATCCCTTACTGGAATGAAACCATCCTGCCGCGCATGAAAAGCGGTGAGCGAGTGATTATCGCCGCTCACGGTAACTCCCTGCGTGCGCTGGTGAAATACCTGGATAACATGGGCGAAGATGAGATCCTCGAACTGAACATCCCGACGGGTGTACCACTGGTGTATGAGTTCGACGAAAACTTCAAACCAATCAAACACTATTATCTGGGTAACGCTGACGAGATCGCCGCAAAAGCAGCTGCCGTTGCGAACCAGGGTAAAGCGAAGTAATTTCTGCGTGTCGCATAAAAAAGCGCGGACTATCCGCGCTTTTTTTATCTTTCTGGTAGGCTAACGTTTAACCGCGGCGCGCTTTTACCGCATCCGCCAGTTGACGTAACACCGCATCAGTATCTTCCCAGCCAATGCAGGCGTCGGTGATGCTCTTACCGTAGGTCAGCGGTTCGCCGCTATCCGGGTTCTGATTACCCTCGACCAGATGGCTTTCGATCATCACGCCAATAATCGCTTTTTCACCACCAGCAACTTGCCCGCAAACATCTTTCGCAACATCCATCTGCTTTTTGAACTGCTTGCTGGAGTTGGCATGGCTAAAGTCGATCATCACTTGCGCAGAGAGCCCTGCTTTAATCAGACCTTCTTTCACGTCGGCAACATGCTGAGCGCTGTAGTTCGGCTCTTTGCCACCGCGCAGAATGATATGGCAATCACCATTACCGCTGGTATTCACGATCGCCGAATGACCCCATTTGGTCACAGACAGGAAGCAGTGTGGTGCCCCTGCGGCGTTGATTGCATCAATCGCAACTTTGATCGTGCCATCAGTACCGTTTTTAAAGCCAACCGGGCAGGACAGACCAGATGCCAGTTCGCGGTGCACCTGAGACTCAGTGGTACGTGCTCCAATAGCGCCCCAACTCATCAGGTCGGCAAGATATTGCGGCGTGATCATATCGAGGAATTCACCTGCAGCTGGCAATCCGCTGTCGTTGATATCCAACAGCAGTTTACGCGCAATGCGCAGTCCATCGTTGATCTGGAAGCTATTGTCCATGTGCGGATCGTTGATAAGCCCCTTCCAGCCGACGGTGGTACGCGGCTTTTCGAAATAGACTCGCATGACAATTTCAAGCTCGCCTTTTAACTCTTCGCGCAGCGCCAGCAGGCGAGTGGCGTACTCTTTGGCGGCAGCCGGATCATGAATAGAGCACGGCCCAATCACCACTAACAGGCGATCGTCGTTCCCTTTCAGAATTTTATGAATTGCCTTACGGGCATGAGCCACCGTATTTGCGGCATTTTCAGTAGCGGGGAATTTTTCCAGCAGTGCGACTGGCGGTAATAACTCGTTGATCTCTTTGATGCGTAAATCGTCGTTCTGATAATTCATGATTATTCCAGCGTTGCCATACTTATATAAATGAATGCAATCCCTCCAATCTATATCTTCAGTCATAAGGTGTAAACGGGGTTTTACACTTTGGACGGATTAATCCTGGAATCTGGTAAAAAAACGCAATAATGTAGCGAAAAATGAGATCCAGACTACAATTTCTAACTGTAACATCTTAAATTTTCATAGATTTCAAGATTGTATGCTGGTTTTAATTTCCAAAGCAAAACGATTAACCACGTATTGATGATGTAACTGGCACATGCACTGTTGGAAGACGTTATCCGACATATCGACCTTAACAGGAGCATATTATGCATATGACTAAGCTGGCTTCACTCTTTCTTACTGCTACCCTCAGCCTCGCCAGCAGTGCGGCGCTGGCCGCTGAAACCAACTCGCAGTCCAATAATGGCCAGGCAAATTCCTCGGCAGATGCCGGTCAGGTCGCACCAGACGCTCGCGAAAACGTAGCGCCGAATAATGTCGACAACAGTAACGTGAATTCAGGTGGCACGATGCTGCACCCGAACGGTTCATCAATGAACCATGAGGGGATGACCAAAGACGAGATGCACAAAAACACCATGTGTAAGGACGGTCGCTGTCCTGATGTGAACAAGAAGGTTGAGACTGGAAACGGCATCAACAATGATGTTGATACCAAAACTGACGGCACCACGCAGTAACGCTGAAAATAAAGCTAATAACGGGAGAGCAATAGCTCTCCTTTTTAATTTTATCGTCCCAAAAACGGTATGATGGCATACAGTAAAGATGAGAATAACAAAGGGATGGCATAATGGCGCACGCACATACTCATACTTCCTCTGAGCAACCCAAAGACAATAACGCCCGCCGACTGATGTTCGCATTCTGCATTACCGCCGGATTTATGTTGGTCGAAGTGGTGGGCGGAATACTTTCAGGCTCACTGGCCTTGCTGGCCGACGCCGGGCATATGCTTACGGATGCGGCAGCGCTGCTTTTCGCGCTGTTGGCCGTTCAGTTTTCCCGTCGCCCACCTACAATACGCCACACCTTCGGCTGGCTGAGGCTCACGACGCTGGCCGCATTCGTTAATGCCATCGCATTGGTCGTTATCACCATTTTAATCGTCTGGGAGGCGATTGAGCGCTTCCAGACACCTCGTCCCGTGGCGGGCGGCATGATGATGGTTATTGCTGTCGCGGGTTTACTGGCCAACGTGCTTGCTTTTTGGGTTTTACATCGCGGCAGCGAAGAGAAAAATTTGAACGTCCGTGCCGCAGCGCTGCATGTGATGGGCGATTTACTCGGCTCGGTCGGGGCAATCATCGCTGCGTTGATTATTATCTGGACGGGCTGGACGCCTGCGGACCCGATCCTCTCAATTTTGGTATCCGTACTGGTGCTGCGCAGCGCCTGGCGATTATTAAAAGATAGCGTCAACGAATTACTGGAAGGGGCTCCGCTGGCGCTGGATATCGCCGCACTGCAGCGCCATCTCAGCCGGGATATTCCCGAAGTCCGCAATGTGCACCATGTCCACGTCTGGATGGTGGGAGAAAAGCCGGTAATGACGCTGCATGTGCAGGTGATCCCGCCGCACGATCATGATGCGCTGCTGGAGCGTATTCAGCATTTCCTTATCCATCATTACCAGATTGAACACGCGACGATTCAGATGGAGTATCAGCCGTGCAATGGACCGGACTGCCACCTGTATCAGGGCGTGTCCGGCCATTCACATCATCACCATTAATGAGACAGCGCGTGGGAACCTCGCTCACGCGCACTGTTGATCCACATCCTGCTCCCGTTGAGGGCGATAACCGTCAGGATCATATATTCCAGCGACATGGCATATACGCCTTGCAGGGCAAAGATCACCACGCTGATTACGTTGATGATCACCCACAGCAGCCAGTTTTCAACGTATTTGCGCGTCATCAGGATCATCGCCGCAATCGAAAGCACCATCATGCAGGAGTCCCAGAACGGGAATGCATCGGGTTGCAGTTCAGGCACAGCAACCTGCAGTCCCAATGCCTGCATTATGTTGACCGCAATACGAGTCAGCAACGCAAAGACCGGATCGATATAGACCGACATCAGGCCGATCGCCACCACACAAGCCGCCAGCCAGCCGATCGCTTTTGGCAACGGCAGCCAGCGAATTTTCAGTTCCGCTTCATGCTGGTTGGTTTGCCGGGACCAGGCATACCAGCCGTAGATGTTGGCGGCAAAGAAAAAGACTTGCAGCAACAGGCTGGCATAAAGCTGGATCTGAAAGAAGATAATCGCAAACAGCGTGACGTTTATCAGACCGAAAACGTAATTGCTGATTTTCTCAAGACTCGCCAGGCCAATACACAGCAACCCGGCGATCGTCCCCACGGCTTCGATCCACGATAGATCGTAACCACCTGCGCCAATCGGAATATGTACCAGAATGTTCTGCGTGCTAAAAAAGTCCATCTTTTCCCCCAGAGCAAAAATAAAGTATTAAGCTCGTAGTGTAGCCGCAAATTCCAACATACGATTTAATGGCAACAATGCCCCTTCTCGCAGTGCGTGATCAACATGTATTTCATGCGCCGCGCCGCCATGCTCCAGCCCCTCAGCAATCGCCTTGAGGCCGTTCATCGCCATCCATGGACAATGCGCGCAGCTACGACAGGTTGCCCCCTCGCCAGCCGTTGGAGCTTCAAGCAGCTCTTTATCCGGAACGGCCTGCTGCATTTTGTAAAAAATGCCCCGGTCAGTCGCCACAATCAGCTGCTTATGCGGTAACGATTTAGCTGCGGTGATGAGCTGACTGGTTGAGCCAACCGCATCGGCCATATCAACGATAGACTGAGGTGACTCCGGGTGCACCAGCACCGCAGCATCAGGGTACAGTCCTTTCATGCGCGTTAAAGCCTGGGTTTTAAACTCGTCGTGGACAATACAGGCCCCCTGCCAGCAGAGCACATCTGCGCCGGTTTGTTTCTGCACGTAGTTACCCAGATGTCTGTCCGGAGCCCAGATGATTTTTTCACCTAAACTATCAAGATGCTCAATAAGTTCAACCGCGATACTGGAGGTCACGACCCAGTCAGCACGAGCTTTAACGGCGGCTGAAGTATTGGCGTAAACCACCACGGTACGATCCGGATGCGCGTCGCAGAATGCGCTGAACGCGTCTATCGGACAGCCCAGATCTAATGAACATTCCGCCTGTAAAGTTGGCATCAGGATAGTCTTTTCCGGGCTGAGAATTTTGGCGGTTTCTCCCATAAACCTCACGCCCGCAACCAGCAGCGTAGAAGCTGGGTGTTTTGCACCGAACCGCGCCATCTCCAGAGAATCAGAAATACAGCCACCGGTCTCTTCGGCCAATTGCTGAATTTCAGGATCGGTGTAATAGTGCGCGACCATAACGGCATCACGCTCTTTCAACAGGCGCTTGATTTTTTCACGATAAAATTGCTTTTCATCCACACTCAGCGGCCCTGGCTTCGGCGGAAACGGATAAATTGCTGCTTCTGGATCAAACATCACGCTCATCTTGCTTTCTCGTTTTACTGGCTTAACGAATTAACCGATTAAAAGCGTGACGCACGCCATATTCGGTTTGAATTGTTTTATATGCTAAACAAGATAGCGGATTGGCGCAGAAAAGTCACAATAATTGCGAGTGATGAGTGCCGGATGGCGACCTGCGGGCCTGCAGGTTCAAATCTTTTAAATCGCAGATAGCAAAAAAGCGCCTTTAGGGCGCTTTTTTACACTGGTGGGGCGTGCAGGATGACTCGCTACGCTCGCCCTTCGGGCCATCGCCGTAAACGGCTCCGTTGTCTCACTTCGTTCGACCCGAACCTGCTGCAGGTTCGAATCATGAAATCCTGCGCATAGCAAAAAAGCGCCTTTAGGGCGCTTTTTTACACTGGTGGGGCGTGCAGGATTCGAACCTGCGACCAATTGATTAAAAGTCAACTGCTCTACCAACTGAGCTAACGCCCCCTTATGGGGTTTACTTCTTTATACTTTCAGGATGGTGGGTCGTGCAGGATTCGAACCTGCGACCAATTGATTAAAAGTCAACTGCTCTACCAACTGAGCTAACGACCCGCTCGGGATAACCTGAAAATTTTTACTCGGTACCACCAATAAATTGGTGGGGCGTGCAGGATGACTCGACTTCGTCTCGCCCTAACGGGCCGTTGCTTAGGCAACGTTATCCTTCACGTTTAACATCTGAGTACGATGTTAAAGTTGGTGGGGCGTGCAGGATTCGAACCTGCGACCAATTGATTAAAAGTCAACTGCTCTACCAACTGAGCTAACGCCCCGAGTGGTGGGTGATGACGGGATCGAACCGCCGACCCCCTCCTTGTAAGGGAGGTGCTCTCCCAGCTGAGCTAATCACCCGATACTACGCTGGATACTACTTACTAACTGAGTTAGTGGTGGGTCGTGCAGGATGACTCAACTTCGTCTCGCCCTACGGGCCGTTGCTTACGCAACGTTATCCTTCACGTTTTACAATCGCGTTCCACCTTAGCGATTGGTGGGTCGTGCAGGATTCGAACCTGCGACCAATTGATTAAAAGTCAACTGCTCTACCAACTGAGCTAACGACCCGCTTTTGCGCTGCTTTTGGTTTGTTTGATATCCCTTGGCAACGGCGGCATATATTACTGATTTCAGATTTTAGCGCAACAAAAATTTCGATGTAAATAACTCAACTGCTTAGGAATCACACGACACGACCAGAAATAACACGATTTCTGGTCGCGTGGTGGTCATTACATCGCGCCAAGGCGTTTTTGCGCTTGTTTCGCGCCATCAGTGCCAGGGTATTTAGTGATAACCTGCTGATAAACCGCTTTAGCTTTTGCTGTGTCACCTTTGTCCTGCATGATGACGCCGACTTTGTACATCGCGTCTGCAGCCTTCGGTGATTTCGGGAAGTTTTTTACTACCGAAGCAAAATAGAACGCTGCATCATCTTTTTTACCCTTATTGTAATTCAACTGACCCAGCCAATAATTCGCATTGGGCAGGTAAGTTGAGTCCGGGTATTTTTTGATGAAGTTCTGAAATGCTTCAATCGCGTCATCCTGGCGAGATTTATCCTGCACCAGAGCAATTGCCGCATTGTAATCGGTATTCGCATCGCCAGTTTGCGCGGGCGCCCCTGACGTTGTCGCAGCGCCTGCATCAGGTGCTGGGGTTGCCGCCCCACTCTGATCGCCACCTGCAGATTGCGCAGCAGGCGCGCTACCGCTGCCAAGATTATTCATCTGCAGCAATATTTGCTTCTGGCGCTCAACAACCTGATTCAGCTGGTACTGATTTTCCTGAATTTGACCGCGCAGGGAATCAATATCGGACTGATTATCGGAGAGTTGTTGCTGGAGTTGGGTTAAAAGCTGACTGTGAGCGTTAGAAATACGCTCGAGTTGAGTGACACGGTCTTCGACCGAGCCTGAGCCGACACTACTGATTGGCGCCTGAGCAAAAGCGGCCCAAGGGGCCGCTATGCCAACCAGTAACGACAGACTCAACACGTGATGTCTGAAGTTACTGCTCATGCAATTCTCTTAGTAAACCAGTACGGCGCGACGGTTTTTGGCGTAAGCCGCTTCGTCATGACCCAGTACTGCAGGTTTTTCTTTACCGTAAGAAACGATGGAGATCTGGTCAGCAGAAACGCCTTTACCCTGCAGGTACATCTTAACGGCGTTTGCACGACGCTCACCCAGGGAGATGTTGTACTCAGGAGTACCACGTTCGTCCGCATGACCTTCTACGGTGACTTTGTAAGACGGGTTGCTACGCAGGAAGTTAGCGTGAGCATCCAGCATTGCAGCGAAGTCAGAACGGATATCGTACTTGTCCAGATCGAAGTAAACGATGTTGTTCTGCTGCAGCTGTTGCATCTGAAGACGCGCTTGCTCTTCAGAAGACATGTTGCCGCTGCCATTTGCATCCATACCAGTGCCGGCACCCAGCATGCCTTCGCTGCCGTCATTGCTGGCGTTCTTGTTAGAAGAACATGCCGCAATAGCCATAACAGGCAGAGCAATCATCAGCCCTTTCAGCACTTTGTTCAGTTGCATTTCAATGATTCCTTTATTAATCAATTATTTATTATCACAGATACGGCGACCAGGCAGGGAATTTTACCTGACCATCAGTTGCCGGAAGACGCGCTTTGAAACGCCCATCTGTAG
Source organism: Citrobacter meridianamericanus (assembly GCF_041320245.1). Classification (NCBI taxonomy): domain Bacteria; kingdom Pseudomonadati; phylum Pseudomonadota; class Gammaproteobacteria; order Enterobacterales; family Enterobacteriaceae; genus Citrobacter; species Citrobacter meridianamericanus. Next base: position 3,666,223 of record NZ_CP101036.1, read on the forward strand.
AAACCAAATTCAGCACGGATCCCATCCCCTGAGAAGAGCTGTAGATTACCATAGTGCCGTTAGGTGCCAGACTTGGCGTTTCGTCCAGGAACGTTGACGACAGAACTTGTACGCCACCCGCTACCAGATCTTGTTTGGCAATGTGCTGCTGACCATTTGCCGAGCTTACCATTACCATAAATTTACCGTCGCTGCTCACATCCGCATCCTGGTTTTGCGAACCTTCCCAGGTAATACGCTGCGGAGCACCGCCGTTAACGTTAACTTTGTATACCTGCGGACGACCAGCCTGGTCAGACGTAAAGGCCAGGTTTTGGCTGTCCGGGAACCAGGTCGGTTCCGTGTTGTTGCTGCGACCATCCGTCACCTGACGAATCTGACCGGAACCAATGTCCATGACATACAAGTTCAGGCTACCGGTTTTAGACAGGGCAAACGCCAGTTTGCTGCCATCCGGAGAAAACGCAGGTGCACCGTTGTGACGTGGGAACGACGCTACCTGACGAACTGCGCCATTAGACAATGTCTGAATAACCAGTGCAGAACGACCGCTCTCGAAGGTTACGTACGCCAGTTTTGAACCGTCCGGAGACCACGCCGGAGACATCAGCGGTTGCGGAGAACGGTGTACCACAAACTGGTTGTAGCCATCGTAGTCGGACACGCGTAACTCGTACGGGAACTGACCGCCGTTAGTCTGAACAACATAAGCGATACGGGTACGGAATGCACCTTTAATACCGGTCAGTTTTTCAAACACTTCGTCACTTGCGGTATGGCCTGCGTAACGCAACCACTGCTTGTTCACTTTATACGTGTTCTGTGCCAGTACGGTACCCGGTGCGCCACCGGTATCAACCAGTTGATAAGCAACACTGTAGGAACCATCTGGATTCGGTGTGACCTGGCCAACCACTACGGCATCAATACCCAGAGCAGACCATGCGGCAGGTTGAACTTCCTGCGCGGTACCCGGCTGCTGCGGCAGGCGAGAACGGTCTAATGGGTTAAATTTACCGCTGTTTCGCAGGTCAGCACCCACGATACCACCGATATCTTCAGGTGCAGCACCCGGTCCTGCCCACTGGAAGGGGACAACACCAATCGGGCGTGCCGAGTCCACCCCTTGGGTGATCTCGATACGTACTTCTGCGTGCAGCACCGCTGCCCACAGCATCAGAAAACCAAATGCAACTCGTAATGCCTGCTTCATCATATCTCCCTTATCTGGACGGAAAGCCCACGATAATTTAGCAGAATGTTAACAAACTCAAATACACAAAACTACCAGAACACTGTCTCAACCTTAGACCGTTTCCCCCGATTTCTCAGGGGTCGTTATTACAGTTTAAAGTCCAGTTTGGCATCTTTTACTTTTTCATAAACAGCCTGGCTAGGCGGTTTAGGAATTCTGGCTGTTTTCGCAGCCGTCAGCGCAGCCTGGCACAATGCCGGATCCCCGCCCTCTTCGGTCACATCCAGTAACAGACCATCAGGCGCTAACTTGATATGTAATACGCAGGATTTTCCCGCATACAAATCGGCACCATACAGACGGCTCTGAATCGCATTACGAATTTGAGATGCGTAAGCACTGATATCAGCGCCAGATGCACCGCCATTTGCACCACTTGTACCACTATCTTTCGCCGGTTGGCCGTTTCCTTTCGCTCCACCACCCGATTTCGGTGCATTCTTACCGGAGCTTAGGTCGCCCAACAAGTCGTCAACGCCAGATGCTGCGGCGGCTTTTTCGGCGGCAGCCTTTTTCGCAGCAGCAGCTTTATCTGCTGCAGCTTTCTTATCGGCAGCGGCTTTCTCAGCTGCAGCCTTTTTATCTGCCGCAGCTTTTTCAGCAGCTGCTTTTTTGTCAGCGGCAGCCTTTTCAGCAGCGGCTGCTTTCGCGGCGGCGGCTTTTTCTGCTTTCTCAGCGGCAGCTTTCTCGGCTGCTGCTTGCTTAGCGGCTTCAACCTGCGCTTTCTTCGCAGCATCTGCGGCAGCCTTAGCAGCTTGTGCTTCGGCAGCTTTCTTCGCATCAGCAGCGGCTTTAGCGGCTTCTGCCTCAGCTTTTTTCTGTGCGTCCGCAGCAGCTTTCTTCGCGGCATCTGCCGCTTGTTTCGCCTGAGCATCAGCCTTGGCCTTCGCGTCTGCAGCAGCCTTCGCCGCAGCCTCTTCAGCCTGTTTCTGTTGTTCTTGCGCTTTCGCGGCGGCGGCCTCTGCTTGCTTCTGCTGTTCCGCCTGCTCGCGCACTTTTTCCTGCGCAGCTAAACGTTCTTTTTCCAGTTGCTTCAGTCGTTCTTGCTCAGCAGCTTGCTTCTCACGAAGTTCCTCTGCTTGCTGTTGCGCCTGTTTTTCGCGCTGTTCTTCTGCACGTTTCGCACTTGCCTGCTGTTGCTGCTGGCGATCGTACTGTTGAACAACGGCACCAGGATCGACCATAACGGCGTCGATAGACGAACCGCCACCGCCGCCGGCTGAAGCATCAATGTGCTCATCGAACGAACTCCAGATCAGCGCTGCAAATAAAATGACATGCAGCACCGCTGAAATAATTATCGCCCTTTTGAGCTTGTCGTTTTGTTCGGTTGCCTTTGACACTCTCGGTTCCCAAAAACTGTTCGCCTGTTACGCGCTATCTTTCAAGCCAGCAATATGCAGTCATCAGATTGGCTGCGTCATCAGGCCAACCGATTTTACGCCTGCACTGTGTAACAAGTTCAGCGCTTTAATTATTTCATCATAAGGCACGTCTTTCGCACCACCGATTAAAAATACTGTTTTCGGATTGGTCTGCAGGCGGCTTTTCGCTTCCGCGATAACCTGCTCCGGCGGCAGTTGATCCATCCTGTCTTTCTCAACGACCACGCTGTATTGCCCAATACCGGAAACTTCAATAATGACCGGTGGCTCGTCGTTACTGCTGACGGCTTGCGATTCGGTCGCATCCGGCAGGTCAACTTCCACACTCTGCGTAATGATCGGCGCGGTTGCCATAAAGATCAGCAACAGCACCAGCAGTACGTCGAGCAGCGGGACAATATTGATTTCGGACTTAAGTTCGCGACGACCTCGTCCACGCGTTCTGGCCATGGTTTACCCCTTGTTGCTCTCGCTAACGGTAAACGCCTGGCGGTGCAGAATCGCGGTGAACTCTTCCATAAAGTTGTCGTAATTCAGTTCCAGCTTGTTCACGCGCTGATTCAGTCGGTTGTAAGCCATAACCGCCGGAATTGCCGCAAACAGGCCGATAGCCGTTGCAATCAACGCTTCCGCGATACCCGGCGCAACCATTTGCAGCGTCGCCTGTTTTACCGCGCCCAGCGCGATAAAGGCGTGCATGATCCCCCAAACGGTACCGAACAGACCGATATACGGGCTGATGGAGCCGACAGTGCCGAGGAATGGAATATGCGTTTCCAGCGTTTCCAGTTCACGGTTCATCGAGATACGCATAGCACGGGATGCCCCCTCAACGACCGCTTCAGGCGCATGGCTATTCGCCCTATGCAGACGCGCAAATTCTTTGAACCCGCTATAAAAAATTTGCTCTGAACCCGCCAGATTATCACGACGCCCCTGACTTTCCTGGTACAGGCGCGACAACTCAATGCCGGACCAGAACTTGTCTTCAAATGCTTCGGCTTCACGTGAAGCAGCATTAAGAATACGGGTCCGCTGGATAATAATAGCCCAGGATGCGATTGAGAAACCAATCAAAATCAACATGATAAGTTTAACCAGAAGGCTTGCCTTCAGGAACAAATCAAGGATATTCATGTCAGTCACTGCTTAAACTCCGCGACAATAGACTTGGGAAGCGCACGAGGCTTCATTTTGAGTGGATCAACGCAAACAATCAGAACTTCGGCTTCATTCAGCACGGTGTTCTCTGCGTTGACAATGCGTTGCGTGAAAACCAATGAGGTGCCACGCATTGACGTAATTTCGGTTTGGACTTCGAGCATATCGTCGAGCCGGGCAGGCGCAAAATACTCAAGGGTCATCTTGCGCACCACAAAGGCTACACGTTCGGCCAACAGAACCTGCTGACTGAAGTGATGATGACGCAGCATCTCTGTGCGTGCTCTTTCATAAAAAGCGACGTAACTGGCGTGATAAACCACCCCACCGGCATCGGTGTCTTCATAATAGACACGAACCGGCCATCGGAAAATATACTTATTCATTCTTACTGCCTCTTTGTTGGCTTTGCCCACTCACACCGGTCGCTTAACTTTGTAAGCCCCTGGTGACTCGCGTTCTTGCCGCCGCGATGCATCAAGAATGTCGTTGTATATCGCGCTGTCTTCACTTTACATCCCGGTAATGCAATTAGGTTAGTGCTTTCAAACTTCGCTACTATACGCGCGGGAATGGTGCTTTGGAATGGGGGAAAGTAAACGGAGAGTAAAAAATTATGGGCTTATGCAAGCCCATAAATATTTAAGGATGTTTCTTATTCAAAAGAAGAAGAAAATCAGACCAACCACGAGGACGATATCTGCGATCAGCGGGCAGAAGATGCCCTGCCAGTGTACGGCGCGAGGACGAAAGCCAACGCCATGAATGATGCCTGCGCAGACCGCCCACATCAGCAGAAAACCATGCCAGATTTCAAGCGTACTGGTTTTGGCCGCGAAACGTGACGGTTCCCAGAATATGCAGCCGGCCAACACGATTGCCAGCACAAAGGAAAGCGCCCGCAAGGGGCGCTTGTCCATTACCGCATATACTATCGCGATAATGTTGGTCATCAGCTATCTTCTTGTCCGGCCTTGCCTGATTCAACGTGCTCAAGCGCCAGCGCTGTGATTATCCCAAATGCACAGGCAAGAAGCGTTCCCAAAATCCATGCGAAATACCACATTTTAAGCTCCTTACTTAGTACAGAGAGTGTGTGTTACGTTCAATATCTTCTTTGGTGATACGACCAAACATCTTCCAGTAGCACCATGTGGTGTAGAGGAGAATAATTGGCACGAACACACATGCCACATAGGTCATCACGTTCAGCGTCAGCTGGCTGGACGTTGCATCCCACATGGTCAGACTCGCGTTCATCATGGTGCTGGATGGCATTACAAACGGGAACATTGCAATACCAGCAGTCAGGATGATGCAGGCTAACGTCAGTGAGGAGAAGACGAACGCCCATGCTCCTTTCTCCATACGAGAGGTCAGGATAGTCAACAGCGGCAGAACCACACCCAGTGCCGGAATCAACCACAGGATCGGTGCATTATTAAAGTTCACCAACCATGCGCCTGCTTCACGCGCGACTTCTTTGGTCAGCGGGTTAGACGCCGCATGATGATCAACTGCAGAAGTCACAACATAACCGTCAATACCGTACATCACCCATACACCCGCCAGCGCGAAGCAGACCAGAGTCACCAGCGCCGCTACCTGAGCGGTGGTGCGGGTACGCAGATGTAACTCACCCACAGTACGCATCTGCAGATAAGTCGCGCCCTGGGTGATGATCATCCCAACGCTCACGACACCCGCCAGCAGACCAAACGGATTCAGCAACTGGAAGAAGTTACCTGTGTAGTAAAGGCGCAGGTACTCATCAATGTGGAACGGAACCCCTTGCAGCAGGTTACCGAACGCCACACCAATCACCAACGGTGGAACGAAGCTACCAATAAAGATGCCCCAGTCCCACATGTTACGCCAACGAGTGTCTTCAATCTTGGAACGGTAATCAAAACCGACCGGACGAAAGAACAAGGACGCCAGCACCAGAACCATCGCCACATAGAAACCGGAGAATGCAGCGGCATACACCATCGGCCAGGCAGCGAACAATGCGCCACCCGCGGTGATCAACCACACCTGGTTACCATCCCAGTGCGGGGCGATGGAGTTAATCATAATTCGACGCTCGGTATCATTACGACCGAGGAAACGGGTGAGCATGCCCACCCCCATGTCGAAGCCATCAGTGACCGCAAAACCAATCAGCAGAATGCCGACCAGCAGCCACCAGACAAAACGCAATACTTCATAATCGATCATTTGACGACTCCTGTCTTAGCGTGCCGGCTGAGAAGTCACATTGGACTGCTCAAAGTGATAGCGACCGGTTTTCAGGCTGCTTGGGCCGAGGCGTGCAAACTTGAACATTAAGAACAGTTCTGCCACCAGGAACAGGGTATACAGGCCACAAATCAGGATCATGGAGAACAATAGGTCACCTACTGTTAACGATGAGTTTGCAACCGCCGTTGGTAACACCTCACCGATCGCCCATGGCTGACGACCATATTCGGCAACAAACCAACCTGCTTCTACAGCAATCCACGGCAGTGGAATACCGTAAAGCGCCGCACGCAGCAGCCATTTTTTCTCACCGATACGGTTACGAATTACGCTCCAGAAGGACAACGCAATAATTGCCAGCAGCAAGAAGCCGCACGCCACCATGATACGGAAAGCGAAGTAAAGCGGTGCAACACGTGGGATAGAATCTTTTGTTGCCTGCTGAATTTGCGCTTCCGTCGCGTCGGTGACTTTATCGGTATAGCGTTTCAGCAGCAGACCATAACCCAGGTCTTTCTTCATACTGTTGAACTGGTCGCGAACGGCCTGATCGGTACTACCAGCACGCAGTTCTTCCAGCAACTGATAGGCTTTCATACCGTTACGGATGCGCTCTTCGTGTTGCACCATCAGGTCTTTCAGACCAATGACCGGTGTATCAACAGAGCGGGTGGCAATGATGCCCAGCGCATAAGGAATTTGAATCGCAAATTTGTTTTCTTGTTTATCCTGATCGGGAATACCGAACAAAGTAAACGCAGCAGGAGCAGGTTGAGTTTCCCACTCGGCTTCGATCGCAGCCAGTTTGGTTTTCTGTACGTCACCCATTTCGTATCCGGACTCATCACCCAGAACGATAACAGAAAGTACAGCAGCCATACCGAAGCTGGCAGCAATCGCGAATGAGCGTTTTGCGAAAGCGAAGTCGCGGCCTTTCAGCATGTAATACGCACTAATGCCAAGGATGAACATCGCACCTGTTACATAACCAGAGGCGACAGTGTGAACAAATTTCACCTGTGCTACCGGGTTGAGCACCAGTTCAGAGAAGCTCAGCATCTCCATGCGCATGGTTTCAAAGTTGAAATCCGCGGCGATTGGGTTTTGCATCCAGCCGTTCGCAACCAGAATCCACAGTGCGGACAGGTTTGAACCTAAAGCCACCAGCCAGGTGACGCACATATGCTGGACTTTACCCAAACGGTCCCAGCCGAAGAAGAACAGACCTACAAAGGTGGATTCGAGGAAGAAGGCCATCAAACCTTCGATCGCCAGCGGCGCACCGAAAATATCCCCTACATAGTGGGAATAGTAAGACCAGTTAGTCCCGAACTGGAACTCCATGGTCAGACCGGTTGCCACACCCAGAGCGAAGTTGATACCAAACAACTTGCCCCAGAACTTGGTCATATCTTTATAAATCTGTTTGCCGGAAAGGACGTAGACCGTTTCCATGATGGCCAACAAGAACGCCATACCAAGCGTCAGTGGCACAAACAGGAAGTGGTACATCGCGGTCAAGGCAAACTGTAAGCGCGACAGTTCGACTATATCTAACATCATGACTCCTTGCTCATCGCATGAAGACTCCGAGAGTGAACCCCGTTAGAAAGGGTCACACGCATGCCCCAATACAAATTTATCTGCTCCCCTCCGCCGCAGCTCTTTCTTCTCGTTTGAAGAAAGGACAATGACGATAGGTTACAAACATGTTAATAAAACACTCAAATTGATCCCGCAATTATATTACGCCGTAAAATCCTTACAATAAACAGGTTTTTATCGAGGTAAATTTGCATTTTTCGATAGTGATCAATTTATAGCTAATTTACCACTTTCAGACCAATTTGATCTGCAGCAATTTAACCTCTTTTGAGATCGTTTACCAAGTTTTAAACATTGATTTAAATCAATTTCCAAAACCAATGTTAATAGTGTTTAGCAGTCAGGTGACTAGTAAACAACATGTTAACGACATGTTTTTCAATGAGTAATTGCCGTTACTACAAATGATAGGATATTTATTTAAATGTACACGATCTTTTAACCGGCCAGACGGACAAATTTGCCAACAGATAAAGAGTCACTATTGCTGGGTAGCTCACAGTTTTTTGTTTAGCAAGTCAGTGAATATTTATTTCATACAATTTTTTCATTTTAATTTTACTTATGATTAACACCGTAATGTAACTATCTCAATCAGAAGCGAAAGAGCCTGACATTGACCGCCTCATTGCATTTTAGGTTTTACCGCAGAAAGTTGGCGCTTCGCTTCACTCATCACTGAAAGTTATCGTACCTGCTCCCTCTTTTTTATGTGACATAAGATTAAATCTGATACAAACAATTCATTATCATTTTTATCTTAAATTTAACAAAAGATAATTGTGCCATATAAGATTAAAAAATAAAAAAACGTTATGCCGTTCACAAGTTATTTAGCAGAAATAATTTTTGAAATTATAAAAATCGTCGCATGAATGAGCATCGCAACAAAATAAGATTTCGATCACAAACATGGCAAGTCATTTATTACTCATTTCCCTAACAAATTAAAAAAAGAAACAAGAAACAAAAACAACACATTGATTTTAATGACTTTTTATAACCAAGAAATATAACAATCATTTTGCGCAGGATATTTTGAAAATAGATCAATTGCTTCCTTTTCCGCTTCCACAGAAACTCCAACCCTATTAAAAGGTTGTCGCACTCCATGTTCTAAATATTAGAAAACAATTTTCACTTATTGACCATCAGCCCTACAGAGGATTACCCATGAAGAAATCTACACTTGTTATTGGCGTCATCGGTGCTGACTGCCATGCAGTAGGTAATAAAGTTCTGGATCGCGTTTTCACGGCTCATAATTTCCACGTAATAAACCTCGGGGTGATGGTGAGCCAGGATGAATATATTGATGCCGCAATTGAAACAGGTGCCGATGCCATCGTGGTGTCGTCTATCTACGGTCATGGTGATATTGACTGCCTCGGATTACGTGAGCGCTGCATCGAGCGTGGCCTCGGCGACATTCTGCTGTACGTCGGCGGCAATCTGGTCGTCGGGAAACATGACTTCGCCGATGTAGAAGTGAAATTTAAAGAGATGGGGTTTAACCGCGTCTTCGCGCCGAGCCACGACCTGGAAGATGTCTGCGCGCTTATCACTAATGATATTCACCAGCACAATGGCCTCGAGCAGCGTTGTCTGGAAGAGGCCATCTGATGCAAACAGTTTCTGTCGATATCGGCTCGACATGGACCAAGGCTGCCCTCTTTGCTCATGAAGGCGAGGAATTAACCCTGGTAAACCATGTCCTGACCCCAACCACCACACATCATCTGGCAGACGGTTTTTTTGCCAGCCTGAATCAGGTGCTGAATGTTGCCGATGCTCGCCCGTTACTGAAAAGTGGTGAAGTACAGTTGAAATACTCCTCCTCGGCCAAAGGTGGGCTCGCCGTAGCAGCAATGGGGCTGGTGCCTTCCATTACGCTGGAATCGGCAAAAGTTACCGCCCATTCGGCAGGAGCGAAAATCGCGCAATATTATTCGTACAAACTGAACCGTCATGACATCCAGGAACTGGAATCATCACCACCAGACATTCTGTTGTTTACCGGCGGTACAGACGGCGGCGAAGAAAGTTACGGCCTGGCGAATGCGCGCGCTCTGGCAGGCTCAAAGCTTGATTGCGCCATTATCTACGCCGGAAATCGGGACATTCAGGACGAAATTCAAACGATTCTGGGAGACAAAGATCTGACCACGGTAGACAACATTCTACCTGACCTCGATCACCCGAATCCGTTTGCCGCACGCCAGGCGATTTGCGATGTGTTCTTGTCACGCATTGTCAAAGGTAAAGGTCTGGACGTCATTGTCGGTGAAACAGGCGAAGAGCCAATGCCGACGCCATGGACAGTCTATGAGTTAGTCAAAGCCATTAGCGATTACGACAACGCATGGAAGGAGTTCATGCTGATTGATATGGGCGGAGCCACCACGGATGTCTATTCGGCCAGCGCGAATACCCTCTCCCCCGACACCGTCCTGCATGGTGTTCCTGAACCGTTCGTCAAACGTACCGTTGAAGGTGACCTGGGCATGCGCGTTTCCGCCGTTGTGGTGGGAGAAAGCACGCAGGATATGGTGAAAGTCATCTTCGCCCAACAGCCACAGCGCGAGGAAGCGTTTTACCGCTACCTACGTCATCTGGTTGGGCAACCGGATTACTTGCCACTCAGCGAGGAAGAGAAATATTTCGACACCCTGCTGGCAGGTTTATGCGTGGGCTATGCCGCTGAGCGCCACGCGGGCACTAAAAAGCAGGTTTGTACCTGCGTGGGTAACGTGGATTTACAGATGGGTCGCGATCTCACCACCGTGCGCAAAGTCGTCGGTTCAGGGGGATGGCTCTCTCGCGCCAGCCAGTTCGATATCCATAACTGGCTCAAATATCGGGAGCTGGACGACCAGGGCAAAAGAATTCTGTTACCGAACCAGTTTGAGTATTACCGCGATTCAAATGGCCTGCTCCCTCTACTGGCAAACGTCGCCAGACTGTACCCGCAAGCCGCTGCTCGCACCAGCATTCAGTGTTTAACCCTATAAAACTTAAGGCAGCTACGAATGGAACTTCGAAATAAAAAATTAACCCACGACGAATTCATGACCGAAAGGCATCAGGTGTTACAAACCTGGGAAACCGGCAAAGATGTTGAGAACTTCGAAGATGGCGTGAAGTACCAGCAATCAATTCCAGATAACAAACGCTTCTCCCTTGCTCTGCTGAAAGCCGATCAGGAAGGCAGAACCCTGAGCCAGCCGCGCGCAGGCGTAGCCTTAATGGATGAGCATATTGCGCTGCTCAAAACATTGCAGGAAGAGTGCGACCTCCTGCCAAGCACCATCGATGCCTATACCCGTCTGAATCGCTATGAAGAAGCCGCTGTCGGGATCCAGAAATCCATCGAAGCTGGGACGTCCAAACTGAATGGTTTACCGGTCGTCAATCACGGGGTAGCTGCCTGCCGCCGGATGACTGAATCGCTGGAAAAACCGATCCAGGTTCGCCACGGAACGCCAGATGCTCGCCTGCTGGCGGAAATCGCTATGGCCAGTGGTTTTACCAGCTACGAAGGCGGCGGTATCTCCTACAACATTCCTTACGCTAAGCGCGTCACCCTGGAAAAATCCATCCGTGACTGGCAGTACTGCGATCGCCTGATGGGCCTGTACGAAGAGAACGGTATTCGTATCAACCGTGAACCGTTCGGCCCGCTAACTGGCACCCTAATCCCGCCGTTTATGTCCCACTCGGTGGCGATTATTGAAGGTCTATTGGCGCTGGAACAGGGCGTGAAGTCCATTACCGTCGGCTACGGCCAGGTCGGTAGCCTGACGCAGGATATCGCCGCTATTCAGGCGCTGCGCGAACTGTCCCACGAATACTTCCATAACCACGGATTCGACGATTACGAACTGAGCACCGTTTTCCACCAGTGGATGGGCGGATTCCCGGAAGATGAAGCGAAAGCCTTCTCCGTTATCGCCTGGGGGGCAGCGGTTGCGGGTATGTCCGGTGCCACGAAAGTGATCACCAAAAGCCCGCACGAAGCGTTCGGTATCCCAACGGCAGCAGCCAACGCCCAGGGTCTGAAAGCGTCACGCCAGATGCTCAACATGGTCAGTGACCAGAAATTCCCGCAATGCGCTGCCGTCGAGCAGGAAGTTGATCTGATCAAGAGCGAAGTCCGCGCAGTGCTGAAAAAAGTCTTCGAACTGGGCAATGGCGACATTGCGCGTGGCACGGTGCTGGCCTTTGAAGCTGGCGTACTGGATGTGCCGTTCGCGCCTGCCGCTTGCAACGCCGGCAAGATCCTCCCTGTTCGCGATAACACAGGCGCTATCCGTATTCTCGAAGCCGGTGCAGTTCCACTGCCGAAAGATATTCTCGCCCTGCACCACGACTATGTCGCAGAGCGCGCACATTTTGAAGGCCGCAAGCCTTCTTTCCAGATGGTCATTGATGACATCAACGCCGTATCCCACAGTAAATTAATAGGAAGACCATAATGAAAATCAAAAAGGCCCTTTTCACCGCTGGCTACTCCTCATTTTATTTTGACGATCAGCAGGCCATCAAAAATGGCGCCGGTCATGACGGGTTTATCTATACCGGCGATCCGGTAACGCCAGGATTTACCTCTGTTCGTCAGGCGGGTGAATGCGTTTCCGTGCAACTGATTCTGGAGAATGGCGCGGTAGCGGTGGGCGATTGCGCAGCGGTTCAATATTCAGGCGCAGGTGGTCGTGATCCGCTTTTCCTGGCAGAAAATTTCATTCCGTTCCTCAACGATCACATCAAACCGCTGCTGGAAGGCCGTGACGTTGATGCGTTCCTGCCAAACGCCCGTTTCTTTGACCAACTGCGTATTGACGGTCATCTGCTGCATACTGCCGTCCGCTATGGTCTGTCTCAGGCGCTGCTCGATGCGGCGGCGCTGGCTACCGGTCGTCTGAAAACTGAAGTGGTTTGCGATGAATGGCAACTGCCGTGCGTACCGGAAGCTATTCCATTATTTGGCCAGAGCGGCGACGACCGTTATATCGCCGTTGACAAGATGATCCTCAAAGGTGTGGACGTCCTGCCGCATGCGCTGATCAACAACGTCGAAGAGAAACTGGGCTTTAAAGGCGAAAAACTGCGTGAGTATGTACGTTGGTTGTCCGACCGTATCTTAAGCCTGCGCACCAGCGAACGTTATCACCCGACGCTGCATATTGATGTGTACGGCACGATCGGTTTGATCTTCGATATGGATCCCGTGCGCTGCGCCGAATACATCGCCAGCCTGGAAGCCGAAGCTCAAGGCCTGCCGCTGTATATCGAAGGGCCAGTAGATGCGGGTAACAAGCCGGATCAGATCCGCATGTTGACCGCCATCACCAAAGAACTGACCCGTCTGGGCTCCGGCGTGAAAATTGTCGCCGACGAATGGTGTAACACCTATCAGGATATCGTGGACTTTACCGATGCGGGCAGCTGCCACATGGTACAGATCAAAACCCCTGATCTTGGCGGCATTCATAACATTGTTGATGCAGTGCTGTACTGCAACAAACACGCCATGGAAGCCTATCAGGGCGGTACCTGTAACGAAACCGAGATCAGTGCTCGCACCTGCGTACACGTGGCGCTTGCCGCGCGTCCGATGCGCATGCTGGTCAAACCAGGAATGGGATTCGATGAAGGTCTCAACATCGTGTTTAACGAGATGAATCGCACCATCGCGTTGTTGCAAACTAAGGATTAAGAGATGGCTCGCACATTTAAGATCTTATCGCCGACGGCTATCCTGGGTTATGGCTTCCCGGAAGAAAGTTTTCGCAAAGCCATGGAAGAGTCACCCGATCTTATTGCCGTTGACGCGGGTTCCTCCGATCCGGGCCCCCATTACCTGGGGGCAGGTAAACCCTTTACCGACAGAGCCGGGGTAAAACGCGATCTGCGCTATATGATTGTGGCGGGCGTTAAGAACAACATCCCGGTCGTGATCGGCACCGCCGGTGGTTCTGGCGCAGCTCCGCATCTGGAGTGGTGTCGCCAGATTATCCATGAGATCGCACAGGAAGAAAAACTGTCCTTCTCAATGGCGCTAATCCCGTCAGATGTCGACAAAGAAATCGTTCATCAGGCGCTGGATAACGGCAAAATCACCGCACTCGACTTTGTGCCGGAACTGACTCACGAGGCGATCGAAGAGAGTACCTACATCGTCGCGCAGATGGGTATCGAGCCTTTCCAGCGCGCACTGAAAGCCGGTGCGCAAGTGGTGCTGGGCGGACGCGCCTACGATCCGGCCTGCTTTGCCGCGCTGCCAATTATGCAAGGCTTTGATGAAGGTCTGGCGTTGCATTGCGGTAAGATCCTTGAGTGTGCTGCCATTGCTGCCACACCCGGCTCCGGCTCCGATTGTGCGATGGGGATTATCGACGACAACGGCTTTACGCTGAAGGCGTTCAATCCCAAGCGTAAGTTCACAGAAACGTCAGCTGCGGCGCACACCCTGTATGAGAAGTCCGATCCGTACTTCCTGCCGGGTCCCGGCGGTGTGCTGAACCTGAAAGCGTGCACCTTTACCCAGGTTAACGAGGGTGAAGTGTATGTCAGCGGTTCACGTCATGAAGAAACACCGTATGCGTTGAAACTGGAAGGGGCGCGTCAGGTTGGCTTCCGCTGCCTGACCATCGCCGGAACGCGTGACCCGATTATGATTGCCGGAATTGACACCATTCTCGAAGAGGTCCAGGCAAGCGTAGCACGTAACCTCTCCCTGAACGACGACAGCATCCGTATGACGTTCCACCTTTACGGGAAGAACGGCGTGATGGGCAACCATGAACCGATGAAAACCGCCGGTCACGAACTGGGGATTTTACTGGATGTCGTCGCGCCGACGCAGGATATCGCCAACAGCGTTTGCTCGCTGGTGCGCTCTACCCTGCTGCACTACGGCTATGAGAATCGCATTGCGACGGCGGGCAACCTCGCCTTCCCGTTCTCGCCATCTGATATTCAAAGTGGACCGGTGTATGAGTTCTCGATCTATCACCTGATTGAAGCAAGCGATGCGCTGCGTTTTGATTTCCACATTGAACAGGTGACGCCAGAAGGAGTTCAGGCATGAAACAGTCAATTTGTTCACTGGCGCAAGTTATTCGCTCGAAAAACGCCGGACCGTACGAACTGGTTTTAGATATTTTATTTAAAACCCGGGAAGATTATCAGCGCGTAAAACGTTCCGAGCAATTAACACCGCAGCTTATTGCCGGTTTATATAACGTTGAACCTGACTTTATTCACAATATTGTGTGGTTCGACCCGGCGAATGCCGTAAAAATTGTCATGCCGCGCGATATTATTTCCGGCAACGTTGGTGACAATGATGTTTATGGTGCGCAGCAACACGCACCATTATTAAGTATTGAGTTCGACTTGTAACAAAAAACACAATAACAACCATTGGGGCACAGAATTCAGCTGTATCACAGTGCTTCGAATTATTCATGCGGTTGGTCACAACAGGCGTGCGTCTAAGCTGCTGTCCAGGCTCAGGCGCACGCCACCCTACACAATTCCAATTACCAACCTTTATCCGATGGAGTACACATGAAGAAAATAAGTTTAACGAAGATGATCATATTAGGTCTGATACTCGGCATGATTGCCGGGGTAGCCATCAATAATATGGTCACGGCTGAAACAGCAAAATCTTATGCAGCAGACATTTCCATTTTCACCACTATATTCTTACGTATGGTGAAAATGATTATCGCGCCATTGGTTATTTCAACTCTGGTTGTGGGTATTGCCAAAATGGGCGATGCCAAAACGCTGGGACGTATATTTTCAAAAACCTTCTTCCTGTTTATTTGCGCATCATTGCTGTCAATCGCGCTGGGTCTGGTTATCGTTAATATTTTCCAGCCAGGCGCAGGTATCAACTTCGTGCCGCATGACGCCGGGGTCGTTGCCGCGGTTAAGTCAGAGCCATTCACGCTGAAAGTGTTCATCTCGCACGCGGTACCGACCAGTATTGTCGATGCGATGGCGCGGAACGAAATTCTGCAGATCGTGGTGTTCTCAATTTTCCTTGGTTGCAGCCTGGCCGCCATTGGTGAAAAAGCCGAGCCTATCGTGAAGGTTCTGGATTCTCTGGTGCACGTGATGCTGAAGCTGACGGGTTACGTCATGCTGTTTGCGCCGCTGACCGTTTTTGCCGCTATTTCAGGTTTGATTGCCGAACGTGGTCTGGGAGTGATGGTCAGCGCCGGGATCTTCATGGGTGAATTCTACCTGACGCTGGGTATGCTGTGGGCAATCCTGATTGGCCTGTCAACCATGATAGTCGGGCCTTGTATCGCACGTTTGACCAAATCAATCTTCGAGCCTGCACTACTGGCCTTTACGACCTCCAGTTCTGAAGCCGCCTTCCCGGGCACGCTGGACAAGCTGGAAAAATTCGGCGTTTCCTCAAAAATTGCCAGCTTCGTTCTGCCTATCGGTTACTCCTTTAACCTGGTCGGTTCCATGGCCTACTGCTCCTTTGCCACCGTCTTTATTGCTCAGGCCTGCAATATCGAACTGAGCATGGGCGAGCAAATTACCATGCTGTTAATTCTGATGCTGACCTCTAAAGGAATGGCGGGCGTACCGCGTGCCTCGATGGTCGTTATCGCCGCCACCCTGAACCAATTCAACATTCCGGAAGCCGGTTTGATCCTGTTGATGGGCGTCGATCCGTTCCTCGATATGGGTCGTTCTGCCACCAACGTCATGAGTAACGCCATGGGCGCTGCCATTGTGGGTCGTTGGGAAGGCGAACACTTCGGCCAGGGTTGCCGTGGAACTGCGCCAGTGAAGTCACCGGAACAGGAACGCCCGGTTACTGAACAGTCTGAAGTTGCGATGTCCTGATAAAACACGATTGCCGGATAAGGCGCTTGCGCCGCTATCCGGCAACATAGTTATCAAATCAGCAGGAATGCACAATGAATAAAACAATTATCGGCGTGAGTCTCTTTTCTTTCAGCATCTTGTTTAGCGCGACCTCATTCGCGCAAACCGCGCCGGACTACGCCAGACTGATAGAACAGGCGCATCAAAAGTTCAAAAGTAATAACGATGGAAAAGTCGCCGACTACATCCCTGCCCTGGCGACCTACAGCCCAAATAATTTTGCCATCACTATTGCTACGGTGGATGGCAAGATCTACCAGGTTGGCGATGTTAACAAACCCTTTCCCATGGAATCCCTGAGTAAAGTCTTCACCATGGCGCTCGCCATGGAACAGCACGGTCCTCAGGTGGTACTGGATAAACTCGGGGCAAATGCCACTGGCATGCCTTTTAACTCCGGTTTAGCGGTTGAACTGACCAAAGGTGCGCCTGAGAACCCGCTGGTAAACGCCGGAGCCATGAGCACCGTTAGCCTGATTGAAGCCAAAGATAAAACCGATCGCTGGAACAAAATCCTCGACAACCTGAACGTCTGGGCCGACGCCACGCTCACGGTTAATGAGCCGGTCTTCAAATCCGAGATGGAAACCAACCAACACAATCAGGCGCTGGCGAAGCTGATGGAATCCTATAACAGCTTCTATGGCAACACCGACGACGCCGTCGAAATTTATACCCGTCAGTGCTCGGTGGATATCACCGTTGAGCAACTGGCCAAAATGGGTGCAGTGCTGGCGAACAAAGGGAAATCACCGTTCAACGGCAAGCAGTTGCTGAATGAAAAATATGTTCCGCAGGTGCTGGCGGAAATGGCGATTGCCGGACTGTACGACGGCAGCGGTAAATGGCTGTACACCGTTGGTATTCCGGCGAAAAGTGGTGTCGGCGGCGGGATGGTTGCCGTTGTTCCTGGCGAATATGCCATTGCCGTCTACTCTCCGCCGCTGGATGAGGCTGGTAACAGCGTTCGCGCCCAGCAAACCATCGAATATGTCGCCGAAGCGACGCAGGCCAATGTCTTTTTAGCAAAATAACACGATGCCGGATGGCGTTTCGCCTATCCGGCCTACGATTAGCGCGCTTATTTACGCCGTCATCCGGCAAAAATGAAGAGGTGAGAAGTAAACATGTCTAAACCATTTGTCTGGCAGGAGCTCTTTGTTCAGAGTAAAGATAGTACCGAGTATGAATTACTGAGTAACCAGCACGTAACGGTAACGGAGTTAGACGGAGAGGAAGTGATTAAGGTGGCGCCCGAAGCGTTAACCTTATTAGCACAGCAGGCATTTTATGAGGCTTCATTTTTTCTGCGCGCCGGACATTTGAAACAGATAGCCAGCATTTTGCACGACCCGCAGGCCAGCGGTAACGATAAGTACGTCGCATTACAACTGCTGCGCAACGCTGAAGTTTCGGCCAAAGGTGTCCTGCCTAACTGCCAGGACACCGGGACGGCAACCATTGTGGCCAGCAAAGGACAGAATGTCTGGACAGGCGGCGATGACGCCGAAGCCTTAAGCAAAGGCGTGTATACCACCTTCACCGAAAACAATCTGCGTTACTCGCAAAATGCCCCGTTGGACATGTATACCGAGATCAATACCCAGACTAACCTGCCGGCGCAAATCGACATCAGCGCCACGCCGGGTAACGAATATAAATTCCTGTTCGTCAACAAAGGCGGCGGTTCTGCCAATAAGGCGGCGCTATTCCAGGAAACCAAATCTATTCTGCAGCCGGAAAAGCTCACTGCTTTCCTGATCGAAAAAATGAAATCACTGGGTACCGCTGCTTGCCCGCCGTATCACATCGCTTTTGTGGTTGGAGGCTTGTCCGCCGATCAGGCCCTGAAGACAGCCAAACTGGCATCAACCAAATATTATGATAACCTGCCCACCAGCGGGAACGAGCTGGGTCAGGCGTTCCGCGATACAGCGCTGGAAGCCGAACTGCTCAATGCCAGCCGCGAGTTTGGCATCGGCGCGCAGTTTGGCGGCAAATACTTTGCCCACGATATCCGGGTGATCCGCCTGCCACGCCACGGCGGCTCCTGCCCTATCGCCATGGCCCTCTCCTGCTCAGCCGATCGCAACATCAAAGCCAAAATCAACAAACACGGTATCTGGCTGGAGAAACTTGAGCATAACCCGGGCAAATTTATCCCTGATTCACAGCGTGTGGAAAACGGCGCCCAGACCGTTCAACTGGATCTGAATCGTCCATTACGCGAAATTCTGCATGACCTGTCCGCCCTGCCGATCGGCACTCGTTTGTCGTTAAGCGGCCCAATTGTTGTTGCCCGAGATATCGCCCACGCAAACATCAAAGCGCGCCTGGATAACGGCGAACCGATGCCGGAATACATGAAAAAACATATCGTTTATTACGCCGGCCCCGCCAAAACCCCCGAAAACCAGGCCTGCGGTTCATTGGGTCCGACAACCGGCGGACGCATGGATGGGTACGTCGATGCTTTCCAGGCACAAGGCGGAAGTCTCATTATGCTCACCAAGGGTAACCGCAGTCAGCAGGTCACTGATGCCTGTCACAAACACGGTGGATTTAGCCTCGGCAGCATTGGCGGCGCGGCGGCTCTACTGGCCCAGCAGTATGTGAAGAGCCTGCAGTGCCTTGAATATCCAGAGCTGGGAATGGAAGCGGTGTGGATGATGGAAGTTAAAAATATGCCTGCGTTCGTATTAGTAGACGACAAAGGCAATAACTTCTTTAGCCAGTTTGAGCAGCAGCATCGCTGCGCAACTTGTCCGGCAGGACACTAAGGAGTCACCATGGAAGCGCGAGCCAATAATGACAGGCACCGCCAGCGTCAGCAGAAACTGAAAGAGCAGGTTGATACCCGCGTGGCGGCGGCAACGGAGAAGAAAGGGATCCTGATAGTCTTCACCGGTAACGGTAAAGGAAAATCCACCGCAGCCTTTGGTACGGCAACGCGCGCGGTTGGTCACGGAAAAACCGTTGGCATCGCGCAGTTCATTAAGGGCCAGTGGGATAATGGTGAGTACAACACTTTGCAACCGCTCGGCGTCGAATTCCATATTATGGGGACTGGATTTACCTGGGAAACGCAGAATCGACAGGCAGATATCGAGGCAGCAACGACAGTCTGGCAGGAAAGTAAGCGCATGTTGGCTGATGCGCATTACGATCTGGTGGTGCTGGATGAGCTCACCTACATGCTGGCTTACCACTACCTGGATACCCAGGAGGTTCTCAACGCCATCGAAAATCGCCCTGCCCATCAGAGCGTAATTGTCACCGGACGCGGATGCCACGCACGATTGCTGGAAATGGCCGATACGATCAGTGAAATTCGCCCGGTCAGGCACGCGTTTGACCGAGGAATTCAGGCGCAGGTTGGGATCGACTGGTAGTCATACGGCCTACAGCTCACAGAGTCGTAGGCCGATTTCAACGTAGCGCTGGGGCCATCAAATGGGCGACACCACGGATTTATTCAACAGCCAACTACGGAAAATCTGTAAATGTTCGGACTCTGATTTCTCTTCACGCCACGTCATGATGAAACGGTTCCCGGTGCGCATCGGGACATCGCAAGGAATAACCATATCACCACTGTCCAAATCGTGCTGAATGGCAAAACGGGGCAGCAGCGCAACGCCCAAATTAGAGCGGACCGCCGCAATCAGCATCGACAACAGATCAAACCTCGGTCCTTTATTCACCAGCGGACTGCTGACATCAGACAGTGCAAACCATTCCTGCCAGCCTTTGATACGCGTACTTTGATGCAACAGCGGGTATTCATTTAGCAGTTCATCAACCGTCAGTTTCCGTTCCGGCTCAGCCAGCAGACAGCGACTACATACCGGCAGGATTTCCTCTTCAAACAGGTACTCAACCTCTGACCACGGCGAGTAAAAGTCTTCACGCATAATTGCTGCATCATACTCGCGATTGAGAAAATCACCGATATTCGCCAGCGAATGGATGTTCACAATAATATCTGGATTGAGTTTGTTAAACTCGCGCAAGTTTGGGATCAACCAGTGCGTGCTGAACGTCGGATTCACCGCCAGCTCAATAACCTGTACGGTCGGCTGCCAGGTCATTATTGTGGTCGTATCGCGCTCGAGTTTATTTAACGTTTCTTTAACGATACCTAAATAGTGTTTGCCCGCAGCATTTAAAAATATGCGCTTTTTGGCATGATTAAATAGCGCGGTATTAAGAAAATCCTCTAGTGCATTTACCTGGCGGAAAACAGCACTTTGAGTCAATGCCAGCTCTTCAGCTGCCCGGGTATAACTTTCGTGACGCGCAACCACTTCAAAAGTTACCAGCAACTCCGTCTTGGGTATTTTTCCTCTCATAACCTCTTCCATATGCAGCGTACAAAAATAGTTTAATTTATAAAAAATAATTCAAGGCACCCAGATAAGCACCGAGAGTTATATTTTATTTTATCCATTGATGTCATTGATCCAATCCATGATTTACTCACACTGACGACGGATAAATATTAACCAATAATACTCAAGCACAACAATAAACACAATTTAAATAAGGTTAAACCTAAGTAAAACGTGCCAATAAGTTCTTAATAATTTTTCAAGTCATCTTGTTTATTGCAGAAAAAACTTTGCGAGATTAATCAATATTATCCATGCCATAATTCCGGATAATTTCACGTTATAACTTACGGGCAAACGACTGCTTTTTATCATTCCTTGATGTAGTTTCTGCCATTTTTGTTAGACGTGATAAAGGACGCAATGTGAAAACTTTCGGAAAGGTCTGGCTCGTTGGAGCAGGTCCCGGTGATATTTCATTACTCACCCTCAAAGCGATGATGTGCATTAAACACGCAGACGTCATTATTTACGATCGGCTGGTCAATCCTAAAATTTTGGAATGGGCATTACCTGATTGTCTGCTTATCAATGTTGGCAAAAACCCGGGCTTCCACTGCGTCCCGCAGGATGAAATTAACGCACTACTTGTCCAGTATGCCCAAACGCATCACAACATTGTGCGCCTGAAGGGGGGCGATCCGTATGTTTTTGGCCGTGGGGCTGAAGAAGTTGAGGATCTCGTTGAGACCGGGATCCCTTTTGAAGTTGTGCCAGGGATCAGTTCTACTATTGGCGGTCTGACCTACGCGGGGATCCCGGTGACGCATCGCGAATTTGCCTCTGGCTTTCACGTAGTCACTGGCCATACGCGCGAAGGCAACCAGCAGCAGGACTGGCGTCAACTGGCGAAACTTAACGGTACGCTGGTCATCGTCATGGGTATCGCTAATCTGGCGTTTATTTGTGAAGAACTATTGATGGGCGGGAAAGCAGCAGACACGCCCGCCGCGCTAATTATGTCCGCGACCCGAGAAAATCAACGCCGCCTGACCTGTACGCTCGGTTCATTACTGAGCAAAGCGCAGGAAGCGAACATCCTTCCACCCGCGCTGATTGTCATTGGTGACGTGGTGACCCTGAGCGATCGGCTCTCTTTTATACCTGAAACCATCTCGCTGCCGGAAAACCTTTACTGCGAAAGTCTGGCATGACGAAAAGACTGGGGCGACGTTTGATGCGCCGCCCGGAAAACGCGGCAAAAATAGCTGGTTTGCGCATATTGCAGTTTCCGGGCAATGCTGTCTATTGAATGAACCGGATCGTGTAATAACTCCCCCGCTTTCTGCATCTTTTTCTGGCTCACCCAGGTTTTAAAATTAACGCCCTGGCGTTTTTTGAAAAATCGGCTGAAGTAGTTTGCACTTAAGCAAACATGAGCCGCAACGGATTCCAAAGACAATTCACCATATAAATTCTCGTCAATGTAACGCAGTGCCGCCAGCAGTTTTTTCTCGTGTCGGGAAGGTTCTGTGAAATAATTCTGAATATGACCGACCGGTGGAATAACAACTTCTTCCAATTGTGGTTGCTCTTTCTCAAAATTATCAACAATAAAATTTAACAGATTTGCCGACGCCACCAGTGAATTATTATCTGCTTCCGCAACCTGATACCATTGTTCTTTTAATTCAATATTACCCATCCATAAATTATCATTATCAATGGCGATAGTTTTATACTCCTGATACTTTACACGGACCTGCCCACA
Source organism: Citrobacter meridianamericanus (assembly GCF_041320245.1). Classification (NCBI taxonomy): domain Bacteria; kingdom Pseudomonadati; phylum Pseudomonadota; class Gammaproteobacteria; order Enterobacterales; family Enterobacteriaceae; genus Citrobacter; species Citrobacter meridianamericanus. The sequence goes on from NZ_CP101036.1 coordinate 3,688,897, forward strand.
GATAATAGAACCGTAAAGTTGCCCTTCACAAATTAATGGCATAGAAAACAAGCTTAACCCGGCATGACAGGTGAGTATTCTGGGTTTAAGCTGTCTTAGTGCTTCAAAAGCACAGTACTTATCGCACTTTTGACACCCCACTCGATAACGTTCATCTGCCCGCATTAATGTGCAGAACGAATTAAAATTATGATATTTAGACAATGGTATACCGTTAATATCCACGACTACCGACGCTAACCCAGTGGCACGGGAAAAGAGTTCTGCGATAGAAAAAAAATGGTGTAAATAGTCATTCTGGATTTTCAACTGCACGCTATCCCCCAGCATTAATTATATTAAAGCTGGTAATATGCAAAATTTAGTCTCAAGAAAAAATGATGTTTACCGCAAAAAATAATCTCATTTACGCAGATTATTATGATCAATTAGCAAGAGAATTATAGCGGACACGATAATACTCGGCTGCACACTACTGACTTTGCTTTCTCAAAGATTAACGAATCTTCACACTTCCTTGTGAGGCTCTTTTCGCAACGCTCATAATCTATCTCCATTCTTTTCAATAGATTACCCATTTTTACCATGAATCAATGATGTGCTTATTTGTGATAATCATCATGTGAATGTGAAAGGCCCTCCTGAATAATATATTCAATTAGCAAACAATCTGAACGGAGTTGATCCATGGCCGTCACCACAGGCGTTATCGCCGACGATTTCACCGGCGCAACGGACATTGCAAGCTTTATGGCGCAGCAGGGGTGGCGCGTTGCGCTACTACCCGGAATGCCTGATGCCGCTCAATGCTGGAATGAAGAGGTTGACGCTATCGTCATCTCGCTGAAAAGCCGCTCATTACCCTCAGAACAGGCCGTCGCACAATCTCTGTCCTGTGCCCGCTGGCTGAAACAAAAGGCAGGTGTCCGCCAGATCTATTTTAAATATTGTTCGACGTTTGACTCCACGCCAACAGGCAACATTGGACCAGTCAGCGATGCGTTGATGAACGACCTGCAGACTCCCGTGATCGTCCACTGCCCCGCCCTGCCGCAAAACGGGCGCACGGTGGTGCATGGCCATCTTTTTGTAAATGGCGTACTGCTTAACGAGTCCGGAATGGAAAAGCATCCGCTCAATCCCATGACCGATGCCAGCCTGCCGCGCCTGCTGAGCGCACAAACGCCGGGGTCGGTTGGCTGCATCAACCTCAGAACGCTGCGTCAAGGTGTGGAAGCGGTCACTCATACTTTGGCCCAACTTCAGGCTGAAGGTACGCGTCACGTTATTGTCGATACGCTGGATGAAGCAGATCTCAACACGCTGGCGCAGGCACTCCATGCCAGCCCTCTGTTAGCCGGGGGATCCGGGCTTGGTGGTGCGCTGGCCGCCTGCGCCGGAGGTCGGCAAACCCAGCAGTCGGACGCTTTTCCACTGCCGGCAAAAACCGTGGTGTTCTCCGGTAGCTGTTCAGCAATGAGCAATCGCCAGGTTACTCGTTACAAAGCCGCGGCAGCATCTCGAGTGCTCGATGTGGCTCGCTGCCTGTTTGATGCAGAACGCTACACCGATGAACTGTGTGCCTGGGCGATGACGCATATCAGCGACCCATTCGCGCCGATGATTTACGCCACTCAGCCGCCAGAAGTACTTAAACGCATTCAACAGGAGTACGGCGAACAGTCTGCCAGCCAGGCAATCGAACACGCTTTCTCCCGACTGAGCGCAAAGCTACAGGTTGCAGGTGTAAACACATTTATCGTCGCAGGCGGTGAAACGTCCGGCACCGTTGTGGAAGCCCTGCAGGTGAAGCGTTTGTCCGTTGGCAAAACCATTGCGCCAGGCGTGCCGTGGGTATTTTCTTCAGGTCTGGCGCTGGCACTGAAGTCAGGCAACTTTGGTGACGAAGATTTCTTTTTTACTGCCCAGGAGTACGCATTATGAATCCGGTGAGTGAACACCAACTGCGCGAACTACTCGTCCATTATGGCCGTTCCCTGTTTGTGCGCGGCTACAGCAGCGGCGGTTCCGGCAATCTCAGCGCCAAATTGCCGGATGGCGGCTATCTGGTGACCCCGACCAACTCCTGCCTGGGCGAACTTGATCCGGCCACGCTAAGTCGGCTTGATGCCAACGGCGTTCATCTTAGCGGTGACAAACCCTCAAAAGAGGTTCCCATGCATCTGGCGTGGTATCGGCATCGGCCATCCTGCGGTGCAGTCGTACACCTGCATTCTCCATGGCTGACCGCACTCTCCTGCCTGCCGTGCGCCACGCCGGAAAACTGTCTGCCGCCATTAACGCCGTACTACGTGATGCGGGTCGGGCAGTTACCGCTGCTACCTTATTTCAAGCCCGGCCATGAAGGTATTGCCAGCGCACTGAGTGAAATTGCAGCAAACCATTCGGCAGCGCTGCTGGCCAATCATGGGCCGGTAGTAAGCGGTCGCTCGCTGCGTGAGGCAGTATTTAACGCCGAGGAGCTGGAAGACAGTGCTCGCATCTGGCTGACGTTAAAACCGCTCGGCTATGTTCCGCTCTCAGAAGAGGCGGTGGCCGAACTTGAACATTCCCGGCAAGCGTGAGGTGACATGATGATCCCCGAGCAACGACGTGATTTTATCTACCGCTACGTGCACGAAAAAAATGCCGCCTCATTTAATGAACTGGCAGATTTAATGAGCGTGTCGCATATGACCGTGCGTCGCGATATTCAATTGCTGGAAGAAGAAGGCAAAGTTATCGCCATTAACGGCGGCGTGAAGCTCAATAACCTGTTGAAATCTGAACTGCCATGGCGGGAAAAAGCCGAGTTGAATCATGATGTGAAGCGTAAAATGGGCCAGCTTGCCGCCATGCTCATTGAGCCCGGACAAACGCTGTATCTGGATGCAGGAACGTCGTTGTTTGAAGTGGCGAAAGCCGTCGCCGCCAGCCACTGTTTCAATCTGACGGTAGTCACCAACGATTTTTCCATCAGCCACTATTTGATGGATATGCCGCACATTACGCTCTATCACACCGGTGGTCTTGTAGATCAACGTAACCGCTCATGTCTTGGAAAAAGCGCCGCCAGTTTTTTGCACACCATTAATATTGACGTAGCGTTTCTAAGCTCCTCATCGTGGGATACCGAACGCGGTATGTCGACGCCGAGTGAAGGGAAAGCCTCGGTCAAAGAAGCGGTACTCACCGTCTCCCGGCGTCGGGTGTTGGTCTGCGACAGCAGTAAATTTGGCAAATACGGTATGTTCCACATCTGTGGTCTGCAGCAGTTAACCGACATTATTTCTGATAACCGGTTACCGGAAGACGCGCAACAAACGATTGCCAGTCAGGGCGTTAAGCTGCATCTGGTTGATGGCCTGGAGGGTGCGCGCCATGCTGAAGTTAGCGGCTAATCTCGACTGGTTGTTTACAGATTTACCGATAGCGGCGCGATTTGCGGCGGCGCAGACGGCCGGTTTTCGCGGTGTAGAAGGGCTATTTCTCTGGCAGCATCCGCTGGAACATTTGCAAGCCGCTCAGCGGGAAACATCCCTGCCGGTAGTGCTGATGAACGCGCCGGCTGGCAACTGGGCGCAAGGTGAACGAGGACTGGCCGCACAGCCCGGTCGCGACAAAGAATTTCACCATAGCCTGAACGTGGCGCGCGATTATGCCACGGCGCTGGGCTGTCGGCGGGTTCACATTATGGCGGGCTTGCGCTGCGGCGACCTGACGCTGCACGCCCAGCGCGATCTCCTGACAAATCGGCTGCGCATCGCCTGTGATGTGATGGCAGACGCGGAAATCGATGTACTGATTGAACCATTAAATTCGCAAGATATGCCCGGTTATTTTATTGACAGCTTCCCGTTGGCCGAATCAATTATTCACGAAGTTGCTAAGAAAAATATCGGTTTACAGTTTGATATTTACCACTGTCAGAAAATTCATGGCAACGTGGCGAAAAATATCGAACACTATTTTACCCTTATTAAACATTTTCAAATTGCTTCTGTTCCTTATCGTCATGAACCGGGAACCGGGGAGTTAAATGAAACATGGCTATTTAATTTTATAAGAAAAATGAATTACCAGGGCTGGATTGGTTGTGAATATCAACCGTCAACATCAGGGCCAGACTCATTAAACTGGATGACACCTTACCTATAATTTTAATATCTCTATCTCTGTATCGGAGGAAAAAATGTCGGATACTGTTATTATTTCGCTGGCACCCGTTGCCGCGGATTGCCCCAGAGTTATACCCGAAGAACTGGCGCAGGAAATACTCGCCAGCGTAGAACATGGCGCGTCCATCGTGCATTTACACGTTCGTGATAAACAGGGACGCCTGACGCCAGATACTATCGACTTTCAGGCTACCATTGACCGCGTTATGCACCATTCAGACCTGATTATTCAGGCTTCTACCGGCGGCGTCTCTTCGATGTCCATCGCCGAACGCTGCGCACCACTCGCCTGTCCCGGCGTAGAGATGGCTTCGCTGAACGTCGGTTCCGTCAACCTCGGTGATGCAGTGTATTTTAATCCCGGTCCGGACGTGGAATATTGTTCCCGGCAAATAACCGAACGCAATATTATCCCAGAGTTTGAAGTTTTTGAAATCGGCATGATTAATAACATCCTGAACCTTGAAGATAAAATAAAATTTCAAAAACCCATGCTCTTTAATATCGTTCTCGGCCACCGCGGCAGTACGCCTGCAACCATTGATGCATTAATTGCGTTGCGTAGCATGATTCCACGCGATGCCTTATGGGGAATTACCCATTTTGGTAGAAAGAATTTCGATATTATCGCTGCTGCTGTCGCTATGGGTGCCAGTGAAGTACGAATCGGCTTTGAAGATAGTTATTATTTAAGCGCCGAAGAAAAAGCGCAGCATAATTATCAGCAAGTCGCCAAACTCGCTACGCTCATTCGCAGTATGGATAAAAAAGTCGCCACGCCGGAAATTGCACGGCGTATGTTATCTATTCCCCCCCGGCAGCAATAACAACAGCAAGGACATTTCAACATGACTATGACCACTGTTATTCATAAAACCGGACTTGGCCTCAGCGTTGCGGGCACGGCGCTGGCGATTATCGGCGCACTAATCCAGTCCGCGGCGCTGTGGCAGCCGGGGCTGGTGATGTTCACCGCCGGATTCGCCGCCGGTGCGGGCTACTGGCCTGGTTTACGCAGCTATCAGTTTACATTGTGGATCATCGCCGGTTTTGTGGCCGCCATGACCTGGTCTACGGATCTGATCGTCTGGGGCGGTTTCAATATCACCCATAAATGGATCGTGTTCCTCGTGATTCAGGCCACCATGTTCAGCATGGGCACGAAGCTAACGATCCAGGATTTTATTGATGTTGCCAAAATGCCGTGGGCTGTGTTTATCGGTACCTTCTGCCATTTCGTGATCATGCCCCTGCTCGGCCTGAGCATTACCCTGATCTTTGATTTTCCGCCTGAAGTCGCAGTAGGCATTTTATTGATTGGCGCTTGCCCAAGCGGTCTCTCATCTACGGTAATGGTTTACATCGCCAATGCTAACCTCGCGCTGGCGGTGTCAATCGCCGCAGTCTCAACGCTGGCGGCAACGGTAATGACGCCGCTGTGGGTCAACCTGCTGGCGGGCTCGATGATCGATATCCAACTCACCGCGATGGTGATGGACGTGGTGAAAATCGTATTAATTCCCATCGGCGCGGCAATTCTGCATGACTATCTGAAAACCTATGCCGGCGTGCGCGGCCGCCGTGTCGTCCAGATGCTGGCCGGGATCGGCGCGCTTTGGCTGCTGTATATGATTGCCGGCGGCTGGGACGCGCTGTTTGATCACGCCAGCGCCGAAGCACAGATGTACGCGGTGGTCCTCAACTTCGTGGCAGGCGGTCTCGTGTGGGCATTGTTCTACAACTGGCTGTATGGCCGTGTGGCGGGCGTGAAGAAGGTCATGCCAACCATCTCAATGATGGGGATCATTTTCTTTACCACCACCGCCGCCGCAGCCGGGCGCGACAACCTGGTACAGGTCGGCTTCCTGCTCTGTTTCGCCATGCTGATGCATAACCTCGGCGGCTTCCTGATTGGTTACCTGATGAGCCGCTGGATCTTCCGCATGGACGTACAGTCTGCCCGTACCGTGGCCTTTGAAGTCGGCCTGCAAAACGGCGGTATGGCGTCCGGGCTTGCCGCGGCGATGGGCAAACTGGCAACCGTAGGCCTCGCATCAGCGGTGATGACACCACTGGGCAACGTTAGCGGCTCGCTGCTCGCCAACTACTGGCGCAAAAAAGACGCCAGACAGGCGCAGGCAGCCGCAGCCAAAGATCCCGTTCAACCCGCTTGCGAAAATCTATCGAAAGGATAATCACGATGACAACTCTCACTCTGGAACACGCCCAGCGCGCCGTAACCTGTGCGCTCGAGCTCGCCGAAACATGTTACGCAAATCGCCCGTTAAGCGTGGCCGTATGCGATGCCAATGGAGAACTGCTTAGCTTTGCACGAATGGATAACGCCAAACTGTTAACCATCGAGTTAACCCAGCGTAAAGCGCGTACCAGCAGCCGCCTGGGCTGCACCACGCAGGCATTTTTACAGCGTCTGCAGAAAGAGCAGCTGGATATTGGCTATTTTGCCGATCCGCGTTTTACGGCGCTGCCGGGTGGGATCCCGATTCTGCGCCAGGGGAAATGCCTCGGAGCCGTCGCGGTAGGCGGTTTATCCGCACAGGAAGATCATGATGCGGCGCTGGCCGTCGCGGAAACGTTACTTAAGGAGATAGCCCAATGAAAAAGGTCGCCATGCTACATACCAGCGCAGCCACACTTGCAATGATGCAACAGCTGATCGCCGACATTATGCCGGATGTTGAAGTTATGCACCTGGTTGAAGAATCCATGATCAAGCAGGTAATGAAGGCCCAGGGAGTGACTCCAGATATTGCCGCCCGCATCGCCGACTATGTACATATTGCTGAAAAGGCGGACTGCGATATCTTTATTACCGCCTGTTCCTCAATTGGTACTGCGGTGGAGCAATGTCAGTTTATGACCCCACTCCAGCTCGCGCGCATTGACTGCGCGATGGTGGAAGAGGCGATTGAAAAAGGTGAGCGAATCGCCGTCCTGGCGACCGTGGCAACCACGCTGAAGCCAACGCTGGATTACGTCCAGCGCAAAGTTCAACAGAGCGGTAAATCGCGAACCATTACGCCTGTATTAATGGAGGAGGCATTCCACGCGCTACTGGCGGGAGATATGGAGACCCATGACCGTATCGTTAGTGAAGGGTTACAGAGCGCCTTTACCCAAGCGGATGTCGTGATGCTGGCGCAGGCTTCGATGGCGCGCGTTCTACAACAGCTCCCTTCCCCGCCTGTGCCGGTAATGACCTCGCCGGAAAGCGGTATTCGCTGGCTGAAAACGTTGGCTGAAAGCTAAATTACTGGCAAAAAAAAGGCCATCATCAGATGGCCAACCATGTCGAAACGGGACCAGCCCTTGACCATGCAGAAAGTCAGGGCTGTATTTTTATTGCTTACTTAATAACGGTTTTCAGTGCTTCGCCGATATCGGCCAGGCTACGAACGGTTTTCACGCCCGCAGCTTCAAGAGCCGCGAATTTCTCGTCCGCAGTACCTTTACCGCCCGCGATGATCGCACCCGCGTGACCCATACGCTTACCTTTCGGCGCAGTCACACCCGCGATGTAACCCACAACCGGCTTGGTCACATGATCTTTGATATAAGCCGCGGCTTCTTCTTCCGCGCTACCGCCGATCTCACCGATCATGACGATCGCTTCAGTCTGCGGATCTTCCTGGAACAGTTTCAGGATATCGATAAAGTTAGACCCCGGGATCGGGTCGCCACCGATGCCTACACAGGTAGACTGGCCGAAACCGTAGTCGGTGGTCTGCTTAACCGCTTCATAGGTCAGCGTACCGGAGCGAGAAACGATGCCCACTTTACCCGGCTTGTGAATGTGACCCGGCATGATACCGATTTTACATTCGCCTGGGGTGATAACACCCGGGCAGTTCGGGCCAATCATGCGCACGCCAGCTTCATCCAGCTTCACTTTCACGGTCAGCATATCCAGGGTCGGGATGCCTTCGGTGATAGTGATAATCAGTTTGATGCCAGCATCAATCGCTTCCAGGATGGAGTCTTTGCAGAACGGTGCCGGAACGTAAATAACGGTCGCGGTTGCGCCCGTCGCTTCCACGGCTTCACGCACGGTGTTGAACACCGGCAGGCCCAGGTGCGTGGTGCCACCTTTACCTGGCGTTACACCGCCAACCATCTGCGTACCGTAAGCAATCGCTTGTTCGGAGTGGAATGTCCCCTGGCTACCGGTGAAGCCCTGGCAGATAACCTTGGTATCTTTATTAATTAAAACTGACATTATTTCCCCTCCACTGCGGCAACAACCTGCTGAGCTGCATCCGTCAGACTTTTCGCTGCAATAATATTCAGGCCGCTATCAGCCAGTTTTTTCGCGCCGAGTTCGGCGTTGTTGCCTTCCAGACGCACCACAACCGGGACGTTAACGCCGACTTCGGCAACCGCGCCGATGATACCGTCGGCGATCAGATCGCAACGTACGATACCGCCGAAGATGTTAACCAGGACGGCTTTAACATTGTCGTCAGAGAGAATAATTTTGAACGCTTCGGTCACGCGCTCTTTGGTGGCACCGCCGCCAACGTCGAGGAAGTTAGCCGGTTCGCCGCCGTGCAGCTTAACGATGTCCATGGTGCCCATTGCCAGGCCCGCACCGTTAACCATACAGCCGATATTGCCGTCGAGCGCAACGTAGTTCAGTTCCCACTGTGCAGCCTGCGCTTCACGCGGATCTTCCTGAGACTGGTCGCGCATTTCGCGCAGATCAGCCTGGCGGAACAGCGCGTTGCCGTCAGCGCCCAGCTTGCCGTCGAGGCAGATCAGGTCACCCTGCTTGGTTACAACCAGCGGGTTGATTTCGATCAGCGCCAGGTCGCGCTCCAGGAAAATGGTCGCCAGCCCCATGAAGATCTTGGTGAACTGCTGAACCTGTTTACCTTCCAGACCCAGTTTGAACGCCAGCTCACGTCCCTGGTAAGGCATCGGCCCTGCCAGCGGATCGAGCGCCACTTTGTGGATCAGGTGCGGGGTTTCTTCCGCGACTTTTTCAATTTCCACACCGCCTTCAGTAGAGGCCATGAAGACCACGCGACGGGAGCTACGGTCAACCACTGCGCCGAGGTAAAGTTCTTTACCGATGTCGGTCGCTGCTTCAACCAGAATCTGATTTACCGGTTGACCATGGGCGTCTGTCTGGTAAGTGACCAGACGTTTACCCAGCCAGTGTTCAGCAAAAGCGCGAATGTCTTCTTTGCTGTTCACAACTTTCACACCGCCCGCTTTACCGCGGCCACCAGCGTGAACCTGACATTTCACTACCCACGGGCCAGCGCCGATTTTTGAAGCGGCTTCTTCTGCTTCACGCGGAGTAGTACAGGCATAACCCACCGGTGCCGGTAAGCCATAGCGGGCAAAAAGTTGTTTTGCCTGATATTCATGTAAGTTCATGTGTTCTGTCCATCCTTCAGGTAATCGTTATCTTTTACCCGTAGGCCTGATAAGCGTCCAGGCCTACGGGGCAGGTGATACTCTTATTAACTACACGTCCAGCAGCAGACGCGTTGGATCTTCCAGCAACTCTTTAATGGTTACCAGGAAGCCGACTGACTCACGACCATCGATCAGACGGTGGTCATAAGACAGCGCCAGATACATCATCGGCAGGATTTCAACCTTACCGTCTACGGCCATCGGACGATCTTTGATGGCATGCATACCCAGGATGGCGCTCTGCGGTGGGTTGATGATCGGCGTAGACATCAGGGAACCGAATACACCACCGTTAGTAATGGTGAAGTTACCGCCCGTCAGATCTTCCACCGTCAGCTTGCCGTCGCGACCTTTAACTGCCAGTTCTTTAATATTTTTCTCGATGTCCGCCATACCCAGCAGATCCACATCGCGCAGAACCGGCGTTACCAGACCACGTGGCGTGGAGACCGCCATGCTGACATCAAAGTAGTTGTGGTATACCACGTCATCACCATCGATGGACGCGTTGACTTCCGGATAGCGTTTCAGCGCTTCAACCACCGCTTTCACGTAGAAAGACATAAAGCCCAGACGGATACCGTGGCGTTTCTCAAACGCGTCACCGTACTGCTTACGCAGATCCATGATTGGCTTCATGTTGACTTCGTTAAATGTGGTCAGCATCGCGGTGGAATTTTTCGCTTCCAGCAGACGCTCAGCCACGCGTTTGCGCAGACGGGTCATCGGAACACGTTTTTCACCACGCGCGCCAAGTTGAGCCTGTGGCGCAGGTGCTGCGGCTGGCGCTTTGGATTCTGCTTTCGCCGCCGGTGCTTTGGCCAGATGTTTTTCAACATCTTCACGTGTGATACGACCACCGACGCCGGTGCCGTTAATGGCGCTGGCTTCGAGGTTATGCTCACCCAGCAGGCGACGGATCGCCGGGCTCAGGGCATCGTTGTTCTGCTCAGCAAGAGACGCCTGTTGGCGCTGTGCAGGAGTAGAATCTTTCTCTTCAGACTTGGCACTGGTCTCTTTACCGGTGCTGTTGCCTTCACGCAGGCGACCAAGGATCTGGCGAGAAGTGACGGTTGTCCCTTCATCTTCCAGAACCGCATCAAGAATACCGTCCGCTGATGCCGGTACTTCCAGTACCACTTTGTCAGTTTCGATTTCTACCAGTACTTCATCACGACGTACTGCATCGCCCGGTTTTTTGTGCCAGGTTGCAACCGTTGCATCCGCTACGGATTCAGGCAGGTCGGGAACAAGAATATCTACGCTACTCATTATTTATCCTTTATTTAATCGACGTTCAGCGCGTCATTAACCAGATCTTGTTGCTGCTTCTGGTGAACAGACATATATCCTACTGCCGGGGAGGCAGAGGCCGGGCGACCTGCATAACGCAGAGCGGACCCAAATGGAATTACTTCACGGAAATGATGCTGGCTGCAGTACCATGCGCCCTGGTTGAGCGGCTCTTCCTGGCACCAGACAAAATCATGTACATGAGCAAACGGTTTCAGCGCTTCCTGCACCGCTTTATGCGGGAACGGATAGAGCTGTTCGATGCGCACAATGGCAACATCTTTTTGGTCGTTCTTGCGGCGTTGCTCCAGCAGGTCGTAATAAACCTTACCAGAACACATCACGACACGCTTCACGCCTTTCGGATCAAGTTCATCTACTTCGCCAATGGCTGGCAGGAAGGTGCCATTTGCCAGTTCGTCCAGCGTGGACACTGCCAGCGGATGTCGCAGCAGCGACTTCGGTGACATCACCACCAGCGGACGACGCATCCCGCGCAGTGCCTGACGACGCAGCATGTGGTAGACCTGTGCCGGGGTGGACGGGACGCAAACCTGCATGTTTTGCTCAGCGCAAAGTTGCAGATAACGTTCCAGACGTGCGGAAGAGTGCTCCGGGCCCTGACCTTCATAGCCGTGTGGTAGCAGCATAACCAGACCGCACATACGACCCCACTTCTGCTCGCCGGAAGAGATGAACTGGTCAATCACCACCTGCGCACCGTTGGCAAAGTCGCCAAACTGCGCTTCCCAGATGGTCAGCGTACGCGGTTCTGCTGTGGCATAACCATACTCGAACGCCAGCACGGCTTCTTCAGACAGCACGGAGTCCCATACGCGGAACGTGCCCTGGCCGTTATGCACATGCTGCAGCGGCGTGTAGGTTGAACCGTTCGCCTGGTTATGGATCACTGCGTGACGGTGGAAGAAGGTTCCACGACCGGAGTCTTCACCCGACAGACGAACTGGGATGCCTTCGTCAACCAGCGTGGCATAAGCCAGATTCTCTGCCCCACCCCAGTCGAACAGCTTCTCGCCTGCGGCCATGGCCTGACGGTCACCGTAAATTTTGGCAACGCGCGACTGCATTTCAACGGCTTCAGGCACGGTACTGATGCGTTTTGCCAGCTCCTGCAGACGCTTCATTTCTACCTTGTTCGGGTAGCTTTCGTCCCACTCGTGGTTGAGGTACGGCGACCAGGTGAAGGAGTGCATGTTCATTGGACGCCACTCTTTCACGACGCATTCGCCAGCATCCAGCGCGTCACGATACAGATTGACCATTTCGGTCGCATCTTCCAGCGTGGCGACTTTATCCGCTTCCAGCTTGTCAGCGTAGATTTTACGCGGGGTCGGATGCTTTTTGATTTTCTGATACATCAGCGGCTGAGTTGCACTCGGCTCGTCGGCTTCGTTGTGGCCATGACGGCGGTAGCACACCAGATCGATGAACACATCGCGTTTGAAGGTATTACGGAAGTCCAGCGCCAGACGCGTCACGAAAGCGACCGCTTCCGGGTCATCCGCGTTAACGTGGAAGATTGGCGCCTGAACCATCTTACCGATGTCGGTGCAGTACGGCGTAGAACGCGCATCCAGCGGGTTAGAGGTAGTAAATCCCACCTGGTTGTTGATCACGATGCGAACGGTACCGCCCACTTCGTAACCACGCGCTTTCGACATGTTCAGGGTTTCCTGAACCACGCCCTGCCCGGTTACCGCCGCATCGCCGTGGATGGTGATTGGCAGTACCTTGTTGCTGCTTGGCTCGTCCAGACGATCCAGACGCGCGCGCACGGAACCGATAACCACCGGGCTAACGATTTCCAGGTGCGACGGGTTAAACGCCAGCGCCAGGTGAACCAGACCGCCTTCGGTTTCGATATCCGACGAGAAGCCCATGTGATACTTCACGTCGCCGGTACCGAGGTGTTCTTTATGTTTGCCAGCGAACTCGTCGAACAGGTCCTGCGGTTTTTTACCCAACACGTTGACCAGCACGTTTAGACGGCCACGGTGCGCCATACCCAGCACCACTTCACGGGTACCACTGTTGCCGGCGTGGCGGATCATCTCTTTGAGCATTGGGATTAACGCATCCCCGCCTTCCAACGAGAATCGTTTCGCTCCCGGGAACTTCGCGCCCAGGTAGCGTTCCAGACCTTCCGCAGCGGTCAGTTCGCTGAGGAAGCGTTTCTTCTCTTCACTACTGAACGCGGCGCGGCCAGACTCGATACGCTGTTGAAGCCAGCGTTTTTCTTCAGTGCTGGTAATGTGCATATACTCGGCGCCAATCGGGCCGCAGTAGGTTTGTTTCAACGCGACAACCAGGTCGCTCAGCTTCATCGTGTCTTTGCCGCCGGCAAAAGAACCTACGTTAAAGCTTTCCTGGAAATCCGCATCGGTCAGATCGTGGAAGGACGGATCCAGATCGGCCACATTTTCTTGCTGCCACAGTCCCAGCGGATCGAGATTCGCATGCTGATGACCGCGGAAACGGTAGGCGTTAATGAGCTGCAGGACTTTAACCTGCTTCACATTGGCATCAGGATCGGAAATAGAAGAAGAGTAACGTGGGGTAATCAACGCCTGCCGACGGAAATAATCACGTGTTTTTGAGTGGAGTTGATCCGGTTTGACTCCGGTACCAGGTAACTGCTGGAACGTCGAACGCCAGTTAGCATCTACCGAGTCAGGGTCGGTTAAGAAGTCTTCATAGAGCTGTTCTATCCAGCTCTGGTTTGAACCAGAGAGGTAAGAAGAGTCCAACCAGGCTTTCAAAGCGCTGTTCTGCATCGTGATCCCTTAAGCATCTTTTCTGCTTATTTAATACTCTAAATAGATCACGTTTCAGGAAGGCGGCAAGCTTGCGATTCCCTGGGAGCTTACATCCAGTAAGTGACCAGGGTGAGCAAGTGCAGCCAACGCACATGCAACGTGATCTATGACGAGTATTTCGCCGTGGATACTACCACGCACACCGATGTGCGTGCCGGGGTTCACTTGTTGCGGACTGTCGTGTTTTCTGCGTCCGCTAAGGAACCTTTAAAAACTGTCTAATAATCTTCGCTGTTCAGGCTGCGATTATTGCTATCAATGTGGCAGTTTTTAGAGGTTTCCTGCACTACCGGGGAATCACTTCCCCGGCAACAACAACTATTTATGCACTACGTTTGAGCAGCATCGACTTAATATGGCCGATGGCACGCGTCGGGTTCAGCCCTTTAGGACATACACTGACGCAGTTCATGATGCTATGGCAGCGGAATACGCTGAAAGCATCACTTAAACCTTCCAGGCGGCTGTCGGTCTCGGTATCGCGGCTATCAATTAAGAAGCGATACGCGGCCAGCAGGCCTGCCGGGCCAATAAACTTGTCCGGGTTCCACCAGAACGATGGGCAGGACGTTGAGCAGCATGCACACAAAATACATTCATACAGCCCATCGAGCTTCTCACGCTGCTCAGGCATTTGTAAATGCTCACGAGCCGGCGGATTTTTCCCATTATTCAACAAGTAAGGCTTAATCTTCTCATACTGTGCGTAGAATTGCCCCATGTCTACCACCAAATCGCGCACAACCGGTAAGCCCGGCAGCGGGCGAATGACAATTTTCTTGCCCGGCTGATTCAGCGCAGAAATAGGTGTGATACAGGCCAGTCCATTTTTGCCGTTCATATTCAGACCGTCGGAGCCGCAGACCCCTTCACGGCAGGAGCGGCGGAACGACAGCGATGGGTCTTTTTCTTTCAGCTGCATCAACGCATCCAGCAGCATCATGTCGCGCCCTTCTTCCGCCTCCAGGGTGTAATCCTGCATGCGCGGAGCGTCGTCAACATCCGGGTTATAGCGATAAACTGAAAACTCGAGTTTCATTGTCCTGTCTCCGCATTAATAAGTACGAATCTTCGGCGGGAATGCCGGGCGCAGCTTCGGTTCCATATTGACTTGACGTCGCGTCATGGATTCCGACTCTGGCAGGTACAGGGAATGGCACAGCCAGTTTTCATCATCACGTTCCGGGAAGTCGAAGCGGCTATGCGCGCCACGGCTTTCGGTACGGAAGTTTGCAGATACTGCGGTGGCGTACGCGGTCTCCATCAGGTTATCCAGTTCCAGGCACTCAACACGCTGGGTGTTGAACTCGCTGGAGGTATCGTCCAGACGGGCATTTTTCAGACGCTCGCGAATCGCTTTCAGCTCTTCCAGACCTTTCGCCATCGCATCGCCTTCGCGGAATACCGAGAAGTTGTGCTGCATACATTCCTGCAGCGCTTTGCGAATCGCCACCGGGTCTTCACCGTTGCGGTTGCCGTTCCAGCGATTCAGGCGCGCCAGAGAAGCATCGATTTCATCTTCGGTCGCATCCAGCAGGTCGCCCTGCTCGGCGATAGACTCTTGCAGATGCAGCCCCACCGCACGACCAAACACCACCAGGTCCAGCAGCGAGTTGCCGCCCAGACGGTTTGCACCATGAACCGATACACAGGCAATTTCACCGACGGCAAACAATCCAGGGATCACCACATCTTCGCCCTGCTCGTTTACGGTCAACGCCTGGCCGGTTACTTTGGTCGGAATACCGCCCATCATATAGTGGCAGGTTGGGATAACCGGGATCGGCTCTTTCACCGGATCAACGTGAGCGAAGGTGCGAGACAGCTCGAGAATGCCCGGCAGACGGGATTCCAGTACTTCTTTACCCAGGTGGTCAAGTTTCAGCTTGGCGTGTGGGCCCCATGGGCCGTCGCAGCCGCGACCTTCACGGATTTCGATCATGATGGAACGCGCCACCACGTCACGACCCGCCAGGTCTTTCGCATTTGGCGCATAACGCTCCATAAAGCGCTCGCCGTGTTTATTCAGCAGGTAGCCACCTTCACCACGGCAGCCTTCTGTGACCAGAACACCCGCACCGGCGATACCGGTTGGGTGGAACTGCCACATCTCCATATCCTGCACCGGAACACCGGCGCGGATAGCCATACCAACGCCGTCACCGGTGTTGATGTGGGCATTAGTAGTGGACTGATAAATACGGCCAGCACCACCAGTCGCCAGCACGGTTGCGCGAGCTTTGAAGTAAACGACTTCACCGGTTTCGATACACAGCGCGGTACAACCGACAATCGCGCCATCGGCATTTTTAACCAGATCCAGCGCATACCATTCTGAGAAGATGGTGGTATGGTTTTTCAGGTTCTGCTGATACAGCGTGTGCAACAGCGCATGACCGGTACGGTCTGCCGCGGCTGCGGTACGTGCCGCCTGCTCACCGCCGAAGTTCTTCGACTGGCCGCCAAACGGACGTTGATAAATGGTGCCATTATCAAGGCGAGAGAACGGCAGCCCCATGTGATCCAGCTCCAGAATCGCTTCCGGACCGGTCTTACACATATATTCAATAGCGTCCTGATCACCAATGTAGTCCGACCCTTTTACTGTGTCGTACATGTGCCATTCCCAGTTATCTTCATGGGTATTACCGAGCGCAACGGTGATACCACCTTGCGCAGATACGGTATGGGAACGGGTTGGGAACACCTTGGAGAGCAGCGCACAGGTCTGACCGCTCTGGGAAATTTGCAGCGCCGCGCGCATACCTGCGCCGCCGGCACCAATCACAACAGCATCAAATTCTCTGACTGGCAGTTTCATTACACACCCCACACCACAACAAATCCATAAATGACGTAAACCACCAGCGCAACGACGATAGCCAGTTGCAGAATCAGGCGCACAGCCAGAGGTTTAA
The DNA here is from genome assembly GCF_041320245.1 of Citrobacter meridianamericanus. Taxonomy (NCBI): domain Bacteria; kingdom Pseudomonadati; phylum Pseudomonadota; class Gammaproteobacteria; order Enterobacterales; family Enterobacteriaceae; genus Citrobacter; species Citrobacter meridianamericanus. Next base: position 3,705,568 of record NZ_CP101036.1, read on the forward strand.
CGTAGTCGGTCAACACCTGCCACATGCCGATCCAGGCATGAATCAAGATGGAAAAAAGTGCCAGCAGGGTGAAGACTTTGGTGAATGCCGATGAGAAGAAACCGGTCCAGACTTCAAACGTCAGCTCGCCGCTGGTGGCGAAGAAGCCGACCATATAGATGATGTATAACGTCAGAACGATAGCGGTAGCACGAACCAGAATGAAGTCATGTACGCCGTTGCGTCCTAATGCGGAGGCGTTGCTTACCATACGAGGACTCCTGCGAGAAGTGAAAGCACGACAATGATAACGAAACAAATTTTGGCGGAGCGTGTCCCTGCTTCGAGGGTTTCTTCGATATAGCCAAAATCCATCAACAGATGGCGAATGCCCATTACGGCGTGATATGCCAGCGCAATCAGGATCCCCCACAGAATTAACTCCACAAAGAAGTTATTCATAATGGATGACGCCGCGAGGAAACCTTCAGGGGAGGAAAGGCTGGTACCCAATAACCACAACAGAATCCCGACCGCCACGAAGGTGATCACTCCGGATACGCGATGGAGAATGGACGCTATCGCCGTGATTGGGAACCGGATCGTTTGCAGATCCAGATTGACAGGTCTTTGTTTTTTCACATTTCTTATCATGAATAACGCCCACATGCTGTTCTTATTATTCCCTTTGGACTTCGGGTACAGAAGATGAAGACACCTGTAGCCTGAAAGACGACGGGATTTCCTTCCTCCGGTCTGCGTGCGGGTCAGACAGCGTCCTTACTATAACTACGCGTCATATAAAACACTGCTTCCAGATGCTAAAACGACACGTTACAACGCTGGTTGGCTCGGGATTGCAGGGTATTCCGGAGACCTGGCGGCAGTATAGGACGTTCACAAAATCATTACAATTAACCTACATATAGTTTGTCGGGTTTTATCCCGAACAGTGACATAGGTCACGATAACAACATTATTTTAATTTTTAATCATCTGATTTGACAATCATTAAACAAAGTTGTTACAAACGACACCAGAAAAAGCATATAATGCGTAAAAGTTATGGGGTCACTCTTTCACCGGAGATTTAGTTATGCAACAGTGTGGAAGTATTGACCAATACCGTCAGGACAGTTATTAGTGATAGACAGGTTTAATAATTCGGATTGCTAAGTTCTTGATTTGCAGTTTATTCGCCATGAAAAGACCGTTTTACCTGCAAGCGCCCATAGCTCTGTACCCAGGTCATCCCCTCTTTCGCAGAGCGGCGAGCCAAATAACAAACTGGTAACGGTTCATTGATGTACGAAAGCAAATGTGAGTTCCGGCAGTCTTAAGCAATAAGGCGCTAAGGAGACCGTAAATGGCTGATACTAAAGCAAAAATCACTCTAAATGGTGATACTGCTATTGAACTGGATGTGCTGAAAGGTACGCTCGGTCAAGATGTTATTGATATTCGTAGTCTCGGATCAAAAGGGATGTTCACTTTTGATCCAGGTTTTACCTCTACCGCATCCTGCGAATCCAAAATTACGTTCATCGATGGTGACGAAGGTATTTTGCTGCATCGCGGCTTCCCGATTGACCAGTTGGCGACCGAGTCCAACTATCTGGAAGTGTGTTATATCCTGCTGTACGGCGAAAAACCGACGCAGGAAGAGTACGACGGGTTCAAAACTACGGTCACTCGCCATACCATGATCCACGAGCAGATCACCCGTCTGTTCCACGGTTTCCGCCGCGACTCTCACCCGATGGCCGTTATGTGCGGTGTTACTGGTGCGCTGGCTGCGTTCTACCACGATTCGCTGGATGTGAATAATCCGCGTCACCGCGAAATCGCCGCTTTCCGTCTGCTGTCCAAAATGCCGACCATGGCCGCGATGTGCTACAAATACTCCATCGGACAGCCGTTCGTGTACCCGCGTAATGATCTCTCTTACGCCGGTAACTTCCTGAACATGATGTTCTCCACGCCGTGCGAAAAATATGAAGTAAACCCGATTCTGGAACGCGCAATGGACCGTATCTTGATCCTGCACGCCGACCACGAACAGAACGCCTCGACGTCTACCGTACGTACCGCGGGTTCGTCTGGCGCTAACCCGTTTGCCTGCATTGCAGCCGGTATTGCTTCCCTGTGGGGACCGGCACACGGCGGTGCAAACGAAGCTGCACTGAAAATGCTGGAAGAAATCAGCTCCGTTAAACACATTCCAGAATTTGTTCGCCGCGCGAAAGACAAGAATGATTCTTTCCGCCTGATGGGCTTTGGTCACCGTGTTTATAAAAACTATGACCCACGCGCCACCGTGATGCGTGAAACCTGTCACGAAGTGCTGAAAGAACTGGGCACCAAAGATGATCTGCTGGAAGTGGCTATGGAGCTTGAGCACATTGCGCTCAACGACCCGTACTTCATTGAGAAGAAACTCTACCCGAACGTAGACTTCTACTCCGGCATCATTCTGAAAGCAATGGGTATTCCGTCTTCTATGTTCACCGTTATTTTCGCCATGGCGCGTACCGTTGGCTGGATTGCACACTGGAACGAAATGCACACCGACGGCATGAAGATCGCACGTCCACGTCAGCTGTATACCGGCTACGACAAACGCGATTTTAAGTCTGAAATTAAGCGTTAATTGTCTGCCGGATAGCGTTAGCGCCTGTCCGGCTTACAACAATCAGCTCCCCCTGGCCGGACAAGGCGTTAAAGCCACAATCCGGCCTGTTTTTCTTGATCCATATTATTTTATTCTCATCACGCCTTCTCTATGATTTACTGAGATTTCCCTCATTTTACTCAGGAGCACGGGATGCCTGTTTTGCAGTGGAGCCTGTTGTTTCTGCTATCACTCCTTCTTTCCCTGTTCTTTCTGTTTATCCATCTTCCTGGACCCTTGCTGCTCGGTTCGATGATCGTCGGTATCATTTTCAGTCTGCGCGGCATCTCATTGCGCCCTCCCCGCTTCACGTTTCTTGGTGCCCAAGCGATCCTCGGTTGCATGATTGCCCAAAACCTGACTGGCTCAATCTTTACAACCCTTGCGGCCCACTGGCCGATGGTGATGGTTATCCTGATAGCAACCCTTGTCAGCAGCGCGGTAATCGGCTGGCTGCTTGTTCGCTACAGTAGTCTACCGGGGAACACCGGTGCATGGGGCTCATCACCGGGCGGTGCAGCGGCCATGGTCGCGATGGCGCAGGATTATGGTGCCGACATCCGTCTGGTGGCGTTTATGCAGTATCTGCGGGTATTATTAGTGGTTGGCGCTGCGGCGCTGGTCACCCGACTGGTAATGGGTGAACAGGCCCAAACGGTCAGCGAGCAAATCGTCTGGTTCCCACCGCTGAGCGGCAATCTGTTCAGCACCATCTTGTTGGCTGCTATTGCCGGAATAGCCGGGCGTTTACTGCGCATTCCCTCTGGCGTCATGTTGCTCCCGATGCTGGCTGGTGCACTGTTAAATGCCGGTGGGGTGATGGTGATCGAGCTGCCGGAGTGGCTACTGGCAATAGCCTATATGTCCATCGGCTGGCAAATCGGCCTCGGCTTTGATAAGCAGATCTTTTTAATGGCGCTGCGCCCTTTGCCGCAGATCCTGTTGTCCATTTTTTCACTCATGGCGATCTGTGCCGCTATGGCCTGGGGACTGGCGCATTACATGCAGATTGATTTTCTCACTGCCTATCTGGCGACCAGTCCAGGTGGCGTGGATTCTGTCGCGGTGATTGCCGCAGGAAGCCACGCCGATATGGCGCTGATCATGGCGATGCAAACCCTGCGGCTATTCAGTATATTATTGACTGGTCCGGCAGTGGCGCGATTTATTTCGGTGCATGCGCCAAAATAATTCCCCTCATAAACCCGGATCAGTTTAAGTTATATTTAAACCCTACCCTGATTTGATATTCATTTTTTGTATCATTACCATCTTTATATTTATCAAGATAGCCTAATTCAAAAAACGGATAAAAACGTGGCGTGGCATGGAAATTAAATACAAAGTTATGCTGCAGGGTATGATTCTTGCCATTAGCATACTCAAATTTATCGCCATGAGTTTTACTGTAATACGTCGGATTGTATTGCACCCAGAAGTTTGGCGTAAAATATTTGGTTAAATAAATATCGACACGGTGTTCCGAAGAATCATCCCAGTCGCCTTGCAATGTTTCGCTGTCATGGTTTTGGTGGTTATAGCGATAGCGTAAAACCGCACCCAGCGTCGGATCAAAATGATAGCCAATCCCGATATAAGGATCAACGCGTGAACCGGCAGACTCCCAGTGAAACACCACGCCAGGCTCAAGCCAGAAGTCACTCTCACCCAGCGCAAAAGGTTTGTTAAACTCAGCTTCCTGATAGCTGCTTTTCCACTGATCCATGTTTTTTCCTAGATCGGCATCGGTTTCAAAACTCCAGTACATTTTGCTGAAAATTGAGTCAGGATCCTGTACCACGCCGGTTAACATCAGTCGCTGTAAAAAACCTTTGCTGGCTGTACGATACTGCGTACGCGGCGCAAAATAAACCGTCGTAAAAGGAGTTGATTTTACCTGAGGGACCGTTGTCGTATTATTTTCCGCAGCCAAAGCGCCAGTTGAGGGCATGACCAATATAGCCATTAATATGGCCTTCTTAATATTATTGCTTTTCATTATACTTTCCTCGCCGTACAGAGATAAAAGCTCCCCCTGCTAAACCAATAGCATATTTATTAAACTGGGGGAGCGGTATATTACCAGTAGCTATTCCAGCAGGATGTTGCGCGGGTCAATGCTTCCATCAGAAAATAATCACCCCACGCACAGCATTCATCGACGCCAACATTACCTTTAAAATAATATACAGAGTGCTGTAATAATCCTTCGCCTGCTTTATGCACAGTATTGAGATAGTCATCAAGCATTCGCGCAATCATTCGTAATGCCAGCGCTTCGTAGCTTTCACGATCTGGATGAGTCGCCGGGAGCTGCTTAACCAACTCCAGCAAGGCGCAGGCAAGTATTGCGCTGGCTGAGCTATCCCTTTCACTATGGGGATCGGTGAGTGCCAAATCCCAATAACAAATAAGATCTTCCGGTAAACGATTTATAAAGTAATTTGCCAGCGTCTGACTCAGTTCCAGTAGTCGTTCATCTCCGGTATAGAGATAATTCAGCAAAAAGCCATAAACGCCCCATGCCTGCCCACGCGACCAGCAGGAATCATCAGAAAAACCCTGATGAGTATTGCCAAATCGCGGTTCCCCGGTGTGAACATCCATATAGTACGTATGGAACGTCGAACCGTCCTCGCGCACAATATAACGTCGTGCCTGCTCAATATGATTTTTTGCCGCTTCTGCATAACGTGGATCGCCGGTGCTGGCGCTGGCCTGATACAGTAATGGCAGATTCATATTGCAGTCTATAATCATCCTGCCCTGCTGCTCTGGATTATCCAGTTCGCCCCACGCCTGAATAATGCCGCATTTCTCGTGATAGCGTTCCATCAGCACTTCTGCTGCCTGCTGCGCGATATAAGCTGCCTCGCGATTGCCGGTCAGTTTATTAGCCGCTATGCAGGAAAGGCTGTACAGAAAACCCAGATCGTGGTGATTAGTATGATCCCGTCTGGCAATACGTTCGCCAAAAGAACGAACATGTTGTTCGGCCAACGTACGATAGGCATCATTACGCGTCCATTCCCATGCCAGCCACAGTTGGCCAGTCCAGAAACTGGTAGTCCATTCCTGATTATCAATAATTGGATAACGCCCGTCCTCACATGCCGCATCGGGAAAACGCGAGCCAAAATAAACGCTGTTACGATCGATAGCAGATAAAATTACCGGTAAAGCACGGCGAATCTTCTGCGCAATAGCAGCGCGTTCGCCGCTTCGCAGGACAACAGGAACGATCGGTTCTTTACGAATAGTTGCAGACATAATTCTCTCGTTTTCTTTACTTTAATGGGTGGCTTCTTGCCCATGGACAGGGGCTGCAATATTTTTTTTATGTTGATAGCAAGTAGAAAGCGTGAAGGCAGAGATCCCGGTAAATACCAGGGCAACCACGCCCATAATCAGATAGGTATGCTCAAAACCAATTTTTTGGTAGGCATAGCCAGCAGGCGGCGCCACGACAATTGAACCAACGTAAATCATGGCCTGATAGCCCAGCAGATACATCGTGGCGTTAACGCGTTTATCGAAATGCTCGGCAATATATTTGAAGACTGAAACCAGAATTAGGGCGATTTCAATTCCATATAATGGTTTAACCAGACAGATGATCAGCGGATCGTTAGTTAGTCCGGAGATAATCAAACGTAAGCTAATCACCAGACCGGTCAGGATCATCCCCTGCTTGGCGCCAATGCGGTTAATAATGGCAGGCACCAGCATCATGCCGAAAAACTCAGCGGCCGACTGCGCGGTACTCATATAGCCAAACATGGCATTACCTTCTTCTTTAGTGCTAAAGAAAGTGACGAAATAGCGAGAGAACTGTTGCTCGGCAATAAACATCATCCATGCCACTCCCGCGATATACAGCGCAAAGGTCCAGAATTTTTTATTACGTAACAGCTCGAACACATCACCAATCACAATCTTCTCTTTCGACAGGACGTTATTCTCTTCCTGGCCAAAGTGATCAACTTTCAGCGTCAACAGAACCGCAAACATGCACAGTGCGGAGACGCTACTGATAACAAAGTTTATTTTGGGGGATATATTGTAGAGATAACCGGAGAATGACGACGCTGTTGCCCAGCCCAGCGCCGCCCACATGCGTATCCGGCCAAACTCCATCGCGTACAGACGGCTGAAACGGTCAACATAGGACTCCTCCGCCGCCACGCCCGCATACCAACCGAGGCTGAAAAATAGCGCGCCGACGATCATCCCGCTGATAAAATGCGTTTGTAATAGCGGCAGGTAACACCAGATGAAAAAGGGTGCCATCAGGGCCGAAACGAGACAGACAAAATAAAGCAGATGTTTTTTCATGCCCATTTTATCCATGATGTAACCGTAAACAGGTTTGATAACTACCGCAAAAACGCCGTTTACAGCAAACACCGTGCCGATTTCCACACCATCCAGCCCGGCTTTATCTCCCAGCCAGATAGCATACAGACCAAAACTGGCCGCCCAGGTAAAGGTAAACAGGAATACAAACAGACTTAATTTTATGTAAGCCGAGCGCGTCGACTGCACAGAGTTAGCCATTATTTTTCTCCGGAGATGCGTTAGTTATAAGATTTCCAACGTTTTGGCACCCAGCGTCAGCGCCTGGTTTTCGCAGTCGAAGGCCATTGCCACTGGGGGCGGCAGCCATAAAAGCGAAGTGGCATTGATGGCGCAGGCCAGCCAGTGCGTGCCCGGTGTAAGCGTGCTACGAAGACAGGGGATCTCTCCCGGAGATGCATACAGAATATTGCTGTTAGGTGGCGTAGTGACGACCTCCGGTTGGCGTCCAGCCAACAGATCGGTTATCTGACATACACCTGAGATGGCGCGAAGCGTGACCCCGTGCTGTGCAGTTTTGGTATCGATAAGCTGATGGCGATTAAGCGCAAATCCCCCTTCCACACACTCAAGCGTACGCGCGGTTTCCACGCGATGGATTCGAATATGCCCTTGCTGAAACGGGATCAGCCAGGTCGTCACTGCGACATCTGACCATGGGAGCCAACGGCTTCGAATCAACGTATCGGTCATTTCTACAGCCTCGCACTCACGGCGGCCGCGCCAATAGTTGTCCTGTTCGCTGAACATCAGCATCGAATCACAGGCCGCATGGTTGATGCCATAAAGACCACGCTCAAGGGTAAAACCGAAGTGGCTGGAGTAAGCAAATTTGCCGTATTTGGCATCGAAATTGACAAAATTATTGCGATCGTACTGCCCGGACATCAGCATCCAGGCGTGTCGATTTTCATCATCATGAACGACAAATTGCCCAGCTTCCTTGATCGGATGAATTGGCTCTGGTTCAGGCAACGGGGCCGACTCGGCTTGCCAGAACGCGCTCTGTTCCGGCAGTGCCAGAATCAGCAATGCCTTACATGCCCACCAGGGCGAGCACGGGCTGTTGTAATCTTCAGTCATCACCAGATTCGGATAGGTATATCCCAGCGAGAATAACCCCTCCGGATCAATGAAAGGCTGCGCTAACCACCAGTCGAGGTGGCGCAAAATAACGCCTTTTACGATAGGGAGCGTAAAAACATCCAGCCCTGTCCAGACGACAGCGCTCCAGAACGCAACCTGGACAAAGCGATAAGTCAGGCTGCGACCAAACGGAATCGCATTCCCGTCACTGGTAAAGTAATAGATGTAATCTTTGGCAAACTGACGCGCGCGATGGCGATAGCGCAGGCAACGTTCAGGGTCAGCGTCCTGCATAAAATGGCTATACAGCAAACTGTAAAAATGAAACCCACTGGAGATATAGTAATCGCGCGGTTTGCCTGCACCGTCGGAATACCAGCCGTTACCCAGCCAGAACGACTCAATCGCGTTCAGATGTTTATCAATAACCATCATATCGTAGTGGCGTCCGACACATTTAAGCCCGACCTGCACCAATACCGGGAAAAAGTGCCAGTTATTATCCGGGATTTGGATTTCAGCACTTTGCCGTAACCAGCGCTCCAGATTGCCCTGCTCATCGGCTGTTAACTCGTTCCACAACCCCGTATTCGGCAGCGCCAGCGCAACGCCAAAAGCGGCCATTTCCACGCAGCGCTGATCGTTATCGACCAGATTGCCCCAATAGTCCGGATGTTTGGGATCGCAGCCATGACGAATACCGCGAATAAATGTCTCACGATAATCACTCGCCTCTCCTCCGCTCAGCAACGGCGAAAGAATCCACAACAAACGCGCGAACCCCTCTATTCCGGCAATGTCTGCCGGATATTGTGCTGACGTATTTCCAACGTCCAACCGCGTATTATCGCGAGTGAGATGAGGAATGGCTGATACCAACCATTTCCGCGCCATTTCTACATATTCTTGCCTTGCCCGCATAATGAAACCTCGTTTCATTTGATGAAGTGTTGGGCGCATAATAAGGATTTGGCCTGACATACAAATGTGATAATTGTCGTATTTCCGCACAACACTGGTGATGAAGAACAACATTCATCTGCATTTCACAGCAAAAATTCGATTACAGTGATAAAAAATCAAGTTTGTTAACATCACCCAATGAGACAGTTATGCAGCAGACTGAAGACAGCAGCTATCTTGAACACATTAATATCAACGATAAGTCGATTTACTTTAATCGTATGAAGAATATGCCTGCCAACTACTATCACTGGCATCAGTGCGTGGAGATACTATCGGTCTCTCAGGGGGTTGGTATCGCGCTTATGGAGCACCAGCAGTACACCGTTAAACCTGGGCGAATCTTTATTTTCCCGCCAGGAAAGTTGCATAAAGTGTTTGTCGAACAGAATGCACGCAATATTTATCACCGCACAACGCTGCACTTTAACGCCCCGCAGATTGAGCAGTACCTGCGGGACTTTCCTCGACAGCAAATGCTGCTGCGCCAGCTGTGCGCCAGGGGAGAGAAAGCGAGGGTATTTGACGTAGGCGACGTTCAGCCGGTCATTGAAACGTTGCTGAGCCGGTTTGAAGAACAGCTCAAAAGCCAGACCTTTAGCATCAGTGACAGCGCATTCCTGGTGATGCAACTTATTAGCCTACTGCCACATCAGGCGCAGGCCACGGGGCAAAATACATTTTCGGTAAGCATTATCCGTTGGATCGAAACACACTTTCATCAGCGCTGCTCGCTGGAAGATATCGCCAGTGAAATGGGGTGTTCACGAGGTCATGCCTCGCGCCGTTTTCACGAAGAGACCGGCGGCACTATTCAGGAATACCTGATGATGCGGCGTATTCGTCAGGCCTGCGAACTGCTGTTACATACCAACGGCTCGGTACGCGATATCGCCGCCCAGGTCGGCTTCTCCGAATATGCCTGGTTTATTACCAGCTTTCGCAAAAACATGGGTAAAACGCCGCTGCAATATCGCAAAACCTATGCTTCGGTATAGATCTATCTTTGACATCCCGGACACCAGTAAAAGGGTCGCGAAGAGAGCGTCGTTTTCTCAATGATTCCACCACAGCGCTCACAGACTTCGCCATTGCGGTGAAAGACCTTAAAGCGAAACAGCGCGCCGTGATGTTTGTTCTCATCCACCAGCCCGCGGGTGTTATAGGACAGACGTGGAATATCAAGCAGCGCATGCGCCAACGCATCCAACTGTTCATCGGCAAGCTGCGACGCTTTATGCTGCCCGGTCAACCCTACCTGCCAGAGAATCTCTACCCGCAAGTAGTTACCTAATCCGGCGAGAAATGTCTGATCGAGCAGCAGGCCAGAAAACTGCCGGTTGCGAAAACGCGGGGATAACAGACGTGCTTTAACGTCATCGGGCGTTAAACGTAGATCCAGTACGTCCGGCCCAACCCGCAGCAGGAACGGATGGGTGGTAAGTTGTTCTGGCGTCAGCATCTCGATATCAGACGCGCTATAGAGCAGGATAGTTTTGTCTTGTGTTTGCAAACTGACACGGAGTACCCGTGAGGTCTGTGGGATGTTGCCCGTCTCCACCACTCGCCACACACCATAGAGCTGATTGTGGCTGTACAGCGTCAGACCATTAGAGAAATGGGTCAGTAATGCTTTCCCCCGCGTTTCAAGCTGAGTAACACGCTGCCCAATCAGTTGAGATTGATACGGTTTTAGCTGCTCAAAGGCAAACCAGACATCGGTCAGGGGTTTGCCTTTGACTGCCGCCTCCAGGTTATCCGCCGCGCGGCGGATCTCCGGGCCTTCAGGCATAATACTGTCCTTTGTTAATGTGTTGCGCCGCCCGTCACTGCGATGTCATTTTCCACCTGCAATGCTGTGGCAATTGCGACTTCCAGCGCCCGGCGTACTGTTTCAGCCGCCATACTTGGCGCCCCGGGATGCTGTGCGGCCTGTTGCGGCAAATAAGGGATATGAATAAAGCCGCCCTTCACCGCCGGTGCGTCGCGTAGTTTATGCAGCAGGCCATACATCACGTGGTTACACACGAAAGTGCCAGCGGTCTGGGAAACCGAGGCCGGAACTCCCGCGTTGCGCATCGCCACAACCATCGCTTTGATCGGCAGTGTACTAAACCATGCCGCCGGACCATCGGCCACAATCGGCACATCTACCGGCTGTTGACCTTGATTGTCCGCGATACGCGCATCGTCCACGTTGATTGCCACGCGTTCCACGGTGATATCCGTGCGGCCCCCGGCCTGCCCGACTGCGAGCACCAGCGATGGCGACAGCGCGTCAATCGCGCCATTGAGTACGACAAGAGCCTCGCCAAAGACGCACGGCAACTGGCGGGCGACGACGCGACACCCACCGATGATAGCATTGTCGAGACCCGAGACCACTTCCCAGGAAGGGTTAACTGACTCGCCGCCAAAGGGTTCAAATCCCGTGATGAGTACTGTTTTCATCCTGTCACCTTACAAGAACATCAGGAAATACATCAGGAACACGTTGACCAGCAGCAGCAGTATGCCGGTTGGCACCTGCGCCTTAATCACCGCGTTTTTGTCCGGTAGCTCAAGTAGCGCAGCAGGGACAATGTTAAAATTCGCCGCCATCGGTGTCATCAATGTCCCGCAATAACCGGAGAACATACCAATTGCCGCCATTACCGCCGGATTACCGCCGTGCTGCAGCACGAGGATCGGAATACCAATCCCGGCGGTCACGATCGGAAAAGCTGCAAACGCATTACCCATCACCATCGTCAGCAATGCCATGCCGATGGTGTACACTGCCACCGCGATAAAACGACTGTCTACCGCCAGATATTCCTGCGTCAGATATGAAATGCCGCTGCCTACGCCCGCTGCCGTAAACAACAGTCCGAGCGTAGCCAGAATCTGCGGCAAGATGAAAGCCCAGCCAATGGAATCCAGCAGGCGACGCGCCTCCTGGATCGGTTGATGCGCCCGCTCATGGGTCATTTTAACCGCCATTGCCAGACCAATTAATGAACCTGCGGTCATCGAAAACAGCGTCACCAGCGTGGCGTGATTGCCCGGCCCAAATAGCGCATCCTGTAAGCCCGGAATGTGATTAAACATCAGCACGCCGATAACGGTCACCACCGGGATAGCCAGCGCAGGGAAAAACAAGCGGTTACCCAGTCGGCTGGCGCTCTCTTCACGCTGTTGTTGTGTACGTTGATGGTAGCTTCCCAGCTTCACGCCACCAAAACCGGCAATCAGCGCCAGGACGACCACCGCAACACCGACGGCAATATGTACCGCGCGTTTGTCGCCAAACAGCGAGTATGTCCAGTCACCAAGTAGAAACAGTACGCCGTATATGCCCCAAAACAGACCAGTGGTGAAACGACGCGGGTTCGCTTTATCCTGCCAGGACATGACGGCCACAATCAGTAATACCGCGCCCGCCAGCCAGTAGAGGTAGCTTTGTTGAAAATTCATTGTGCTTCCCCTTTCGCTACGGCATTCGCTTTCGCCACTTCACGTTGCAAATAGCTATCCAGACGCCACAGACGTGCGCCATGGATCAAGAAGGCACAAATTGCCGTCGGGATCCCCCACAGGGCAATGTGTAACGGTTCAGTCTGGATCCCGCCGGACTCCAGCATAAAGTTGTGCATGAAGATGATGGCGCCGAAAGCAACAAAGATATCTTCACCGAAAAACAGCCCGACATTATCGGTCGCAGCGGACATGGCGCGCAGTCGATAGCGTACCGCCCCAGGTATCTCGCCGTGATTTTTCTCAGCGGCTCCTTCCGCCATCGGCGCCAGCAGCGGACGCACCATTTGCGGATGTCCCCCCAGACTGGTCAGCCCTAACGCAGCGGTCGCTTCGCGAATGAACAAATAAACAATCAGCAGACGGCCGCTGGTTGCGCTGCGAATTTTTGCGATCCACGTCTGTGCACGTTCTTTCAGACCGTGACGCTCCAGCAGACCGATTACCGCCAGTGGGATCAGCAGGATAAACGGCAGGTTGCGTGTGTTAAGAAAACCTTCACCCAGTTTCTCGAGAATAGTGGCGATAGGCATATGCGCCGCCAGTCCCGTGACGATCCCGGCAATAATAACCACCAATACCGGGTTAAAACGTAAAAGAAATCCGACCACGATGACGGCGATCCCCGTCAATGGCCAGAGAGAAATAGCCTCTCCCATAATTAAATCCCTTATGTTGTTGTGTAATATGTTATTGTTTTGTATGAATAATTTTATGCGCTAATTTGAATATTGCATGCTTCAAAGGCGCTACGCAAGCGACGGGTAAAAGCGAGTGCGTGCTCGCCATCCCCATGAATGCATACCGTCTGGGCCGTCACGCTCGCCCATGTTCCACTCTGGCTTTTTACTCTGCCGGATTGCACCATTTCTAACGTTTGCGCCAGCGCCAGCTCTTCATCTTCAATCAGTGCGCCTGGCTGGCTGCGCGGTACAAGACTGCCATCAGCCTGATAACCCCGATCGGCAAACACTTCCTGGCGCGTTACCAGGCCATAGTGTTCTCCGGCACGGATCAGCTCACTGCCTGCAAGGCCCACCAGAACCAGCGACGGATCGCAGGCATGTACCGCTTTGGCAATCGCATCGGCTAACTGAGGATCTTTAGCGGCCTGGTTATACAGCATACCGTGCGGTTTGACATGACGCATTGCGCCACCCTCAGCCCGCGTAATAGCAGCCAACGCACCAATTTGATACAGCGTTTGCGCATACACCGTTTCCACAGGCAAGGTCATGGCGCTACGGCCAAAATTTTCCCGATCCGGAAAGCTCGGATGCGCACCTATCGCCACGCCATTTTTTAGCGCTTCACGCACGCTTAAGAGCATTGTCTGCGCATCACCAGCGTGAAACCCACAGGCAATGTTGGCTGAAGAGACCAGTTGCAGCAACGCGGCATCGTTAGCGCATCCCTCGCCGAGGTCTGCATTGAGATCAATTTTCATTGTTTAGTCTCCATGCTAATTGTTCCAGATAACGCTGCCGATCCTGGCGCGCCTTGAGCGCTTCCTCCAGCGAACACTGCACAAAATGAATCGGCTGGCCGAGCGGGATCTGCGCCAGATGATACATATCCGCCTCGATGATACAGGCGATGCGCGGATAGCCGCCTGTCGTCTGCGCATCGTTCATCAGTACGATCGGCTGGCCGTTATGCGGAACCTGCACCACACCGGGAAGCAAACCATGTGACAGCAGCTCGCGATCGGTCGTGCGCGTCAGCGGCTGCCCTTGCAGACGATACCCCATCCGGTTACTTTGTGGGCTGAGCTGCCACGGCGAACGCCAGAAAGAAGCCTGCGATACCTCGTCGAACTCCTGATATTCAGGCCCGGGCAGCGCACGAATATTGTTTCCCCACATCAGCTGTTTTACGCCCTGCGGCCCGCTGAATTGCCGGGTTGAAGTGCCAATTGCCAGCCGATCGCCATCACATAGCAGGCGCCCTTCCAGCCCGCCAATGCCCACTTTGAGATCGGTACTGCGCGAACCCATAACTTCGGGAACATCAAAACCGCCCGCTACCGCCAGATAGCTGCGCATGCCGTGATGCGGACGTTTTAGCGTCAGGCGCTGCCCGGCTTTCACCGGTAGCCGCCATCCGCTCCATACGGGAGTACGATCCAGCTGCGCTTCGCATCCCGCACCGGTCAGGGCAAACCAGCCATCGGCTTCAAATTCCACCACCAGCTGCCCCAGCGTGATTTCCAGCGCAGCGGCATTCGCATCGTTGCCCACCAGCAGGTTGGCAACGTTCAGTGCCGGTTTATCCAGCGCGCCGCAGTGACTGATTCCGGATTGACGAAAACTACGGCGTCCCCCGTCCTGGACTGAGGTATACATGCCAGCGCGAATAATGTTTAACATACCCCCTCCTTCTGCGGGACAAACCGCACGGTATCACCAGCCCGTAACAGAATCGGCTCTTGCCGTTTTGGATCAAATAATGCAACGGAGGTACGGCCAATCAATTGCCACCCGCCAGGCGTGGAAAGCGGATAGACCCCCGTCTGGGATCCGCCAATACCTACAGAACCTGCCGGAACAAGCAGACGCGGTTCTGCACGCCTGGGTGTATGGAGCTGTTCAGGTAAACTCCCCAGATAGGGAAATCCGGGCTGGAATCCGATAAACCACACCACGTAATCAACCGACGCATGAAGCTCAACAACCTGCTTGTCGCTTAATCCGCTGTGCCGGGCGACCTCTGCCAGATCGGGGCCGGCCTCACCGCCATAGGTAACGGGTATTTCAATAAAGCGTGAGTCCGGCTCCAGCGCCTCACTCTCTTCCCACCAGCGCTGCAGGCGTTCAATCGCATCCAGAGCCAGCGTTTGCGGGTCGCGCAAGGTCACCGTGATATTGTTCATACCCGGAATAGCTTCCAGTACATTAGGGGCATCAACCAGACGCTGCGCCAGACGCCAGATGCGTTTCTGAGTCGCCAGCGTAATGGGCGGTTCCAGTTCTAGAACCACCGCTGTTTCACCTAACAGATAACAACGCGCTCGCTGCACTTTCGTCCCTCTTTATTACGCCGGATTAGGAATATCGATAAAGGTCACGTCCAGATCGGTATTTTCATTGAGCCAATCACTTAATGCGCGAATGCCACCACGTTCGGTCGCATGGTGGCCGGCAGCATAAAAATGCAGCCCTTGTTCGCGGGCCGAATGAATGGTTTGCTCTGAAACTTCACCGGTGATGAAAGCGTCGACGCCAAACCGGGCTGCGCTATCAATAAAACTTTGACCGCCTCCCGTACACCAGGCGACGCGCTGAACGGTTTCCGGCCCGGTATCACCGCACCATAACGGTTTACGGCCTAAACGCGCTTCAATCCACGATGCCAGTTCCAGCCCCGGAACCGGCATGGAGAGTTCTCCCCATGGCACCAGGGGCTCGATTTCCCCCATCACAGTAATCCCCAACAGCGCGGCCAGTTGCGCGTTATTCCCCAGCTCGGGATGAGCGTCCAGCGGCAGGTGCCAGCCATACAAGTTGATATCATTTTCCAGCAGCGTTTTCAGACGATGGCGCTTCATGCCGCGAATTACCGGGGATTCACCTTTCCAGAAATAACCATGATGAACGATGACCGCATCCGCCTGCAGGCGTACCGCCTCGTCCAGTAACGCCTGACTTGCGGTCACGCCGGTCACGATTTTATGCACCGTTTCTTTGCCCTCAACCTGCAAACCATTCGGCGCATAGTCGCTAATGGCGGCGCTGTTCAGTTTGTCGTTGATCAGTTGTTCCAGTTCGGTGTTTTTCATCGTCGTCCTCGTAGTCATTAGTTCTGCCTGCCCAATCAGCATCACAGCTTAGGTTAAAATAGCGTCCCCGCCAGCATTCGTCGATAGCCATTTCACTGACACATCAAGAAACAATCACACCATCTTTGAAGGCAATTTGCTTCCCCTCACGCGATCTAATTCATGTATATTTATGCAATCAGACAGCATATTGCAAAAATAATCAGATCTGTATCAAAGTTACAACTTTAAGGAAACACACTCGCGCAGCACGTTAGGCCAGTCGCGAGGCATTGACTTCGAGAAAATAATGAATAAACAAGCATCTCAACCGCGGGCGATTTACTACGTCGTCGCGCTACAAATCTGGGAATACTTCAGTTTTTACGGCATGCGTGCACTGCTGATCCTCTATCTCACCAACCAGCTGAAGTACGACGATAATCACGCATATGAACTGTTCAGCGCCTATTGCTCTCTGGTCTACGTCACGCCTATTCTCGGGGGGTACCTGGCCGATAAGGTGCTCGGCAATCGTATGGCGGTAATGATCGGCGCATTTTTAATGGCGGTGGGACATCTGGTCCTGGGCGCCAGTGAAATGGCTCCGGCGTTCCTTTATTTGTCGCTGGCGATTATTGTCTGCGGCTACGGTCTGTTTAAATCCAATATCAGTTGCCTGCTGGGCGAGTTGTATCAGCCTGAAGATCCGCGCCGCGACGGTGGATTCTCTCTGCTCTACGCTGCCGGTAACATCGGTTCGATCATTGCGCCCATTGCCTGCGGTTACGTGCAGGAAGAGTACAGTTGGGCGATGGGTTTTGCGCTGGCTGCGATTGGCATGCTGGCAGGGTTGGTGATTTTCTTATGCGGTAATCGCCATTTCGCTCATACCACTGGCGTCAACAAAACCGTGCTGTGTGCGAAAAAGTATATGCTGCCAAACTGGGCCTGGCTGTTAGTTCTGCTGGTTGCAGCACCGTTACTGATTACCGTCCTGTTCTGGAAAGAGTGGTCCGTTTACGCACTGATCGTTGCCACGGTTATTGGTCTGGCGGTTCTGGCGAAGATTTACCGTCAGGCGCAAAACCAGAAGCAGCGCAAAGAATTGGGGCTTATCGTGACGCTGACCTTCTTCAGCCTGCTGTTCTGGGCCTTTGCTCAACAGGGCGGCAGCTCGATTAGCCTGTATATTGACCGCTTCGTTAATCGCGATATTTTGGGGTATTCCGTCCCGACCGCGATGTTCCAGTCGGTTAACGCCTTTGCCGTTATGCTGTGCGGTATCGTGCTGGCCTGGGTAGTCAAAGAAAGCGTTGGCGGCAATCGAACCGTACGTATCTGGGGTAAATTCGCCCTGGGCCTCGGTTTAATGAGCGCAGGGTTCTGCATTCTGACCTTAAGCGCCCGCTGGTCCGCAGCCTACGGCCACTCTTCCATGCCGCTGATGGTATTGGGGCTGGCGGTCATGGGCTTTGCCGAACTGTTTATCGACCCGGTGGCGATGTCGCAAATTACGCGTATCGAGATCCCTGGGGTGACCGGCGTATTAACAGGCATTTATATGCTGCTTTCCGGCGCCATCGCCAACTATCTGGCAGGCGTTATCGCCGATCAGACGTCGCAAGGCTCGTTTGACAGTGCGGGGGCGATCAACTATTCGATCAATGCGTATATTGATGTCTTTAGCGAAATTACCTGGGGCGCGTTGGCCTGCGTGGTGCTGGTGCTGCTGATTTGGTTATACCAGTCGCTTAAATTCAGAAACCGTCCGCTGGCAGTAGAGTCCTGAATGTACAGGCCCGATGATGTGATAAGATTCGGGCCTGTTTTTTGGCGATTATGCATGGCTTACAGCCAAATCCGTTTCAGAAACACCTGTCACCAGTTTTACCATTTCGCGATCTATTCCCTGCTCCAACATGGTTTACGCTATCCTTTACGTGCCGCCTCATAGGCCGCCAGCGTTGCCAGCCTTGCCTGTTTGTGATCGACAATTGGACGAGGATAGTTGAGCGACACCTGCGCTTTTTCAGCCCACGTCCACGGGTCATGAATGGCTTTCCCCGGCACTTCACGCAGTTCCGGCAGCCATTGGCGGATAAACTCGCCGTCACGGTCAAATTTTTCGCCCTGAGTTGTAGGGTTAAAGATACGGAAATACGGCGCAGCGTCGGTTCCGGTTGAGGCAGCCCACTGCCAGCCACCGTTATTGGCCGCCAGATCGCCATCGATCAGCTGCGACATAAAATATTGCTCGCCTTTACGCCAGTCGATTAGCAGATCTTTGACTAAAAAACTGGCCGTAATCATGCGTAATCGATTATGCATCCAGCCTGTAGCGTTGAGCTGACGCATCGCCGCATCGACAATAGGGTATCCGGTATTCCCCGTTTGCCAGGCCTGCAAATGTGTCGGGTTATTCTGCCATTGCACACGATCGGTCCAACGGATGAACGGCTGATGCCGGCACAACGCCGGATGATAAGCCATCAGATGACGATAAAATTCACGCCAAATAAGTTCGTTCAGCCAGACGCTGCCCGCCCCGCCCTCCAGAGCCTGCGGCTGCTCCGCGATCAGTCGATTCAGGCACTGGCGCGGCGAAAGCCCGCCTGTCGCCAGGTTCGCGGACAATCGGCTGGTACCGTCAACCGCCGGAAAATCACGTAGTTGCTCATATTCTCCCGCGGCCTGCTGGCAAAACTTACGTAATTGCGCGATCGCTAATTTCTCTTCTGCCGCAAATAGCTGCGCATCAAAATCTTGCTGCGAATAGCTCAGCGTTATTGATGTTAACGGAACATCAAGCGCACCGCTTTCTCTCACCTTCGGCGCGCTAACGCATTCTGGAACCCCCTCTTTAACTCGCTTCAGCCAGGCATTTTTAAACGGTGTAAAGACTTTATACATCTCATGATTGCCGGTCATGACTGACCCCGGAGGCAGGATCACGCTGTCGTCAAAACCTTCGCACACCACATGGAGTAATGATTTCTCGACGGCGGCATCACGCTGACGTTCGTTTATTTCGTATTGATAGTTATAAAATAACCGGCTGACGTTATGCTGTGCGCAGACGTTTTTGACGGTTTCTACGCTGGCCGCGAAATCTGCAACTTCATCAAACAAGAGCGGGATGCCCTTTTCCGTCAACGCCGCCTGCAAGGCATTCAACTGCGCATTCACAAACGCAGCCTGACGTGGGGCCATTTCGTGGGCTTTCCACTGCTCAGGAGTAGAGATATAGAGCGCTAAAACTTGCGCGGAAGGATCGCGACAGGCTGCCGCTAACGCGAGGTTGTCATGCAGACGTAAATCACGTCGAAACCAGACCAGATGGGTGGTCATAATACTCCCGGATATAAATTAGTCATTGCCACGCTTTGTTCATTACACCGACAAGTGTAGACATCTGCACATAAAAAAACCGCCACATTGCTGTGAGCGGTTTTTTTGAGCAAGAACGATAACTTAGTAGAAATCGCAGGTGGCTTTTTCAGCCTGCTCCATCCACACCGGTTTATCGCTGGTTTTAGACCATACGCGATGCAGATAGCTGTAAAAACGGGCGCGGTCTTTCCAGAAAAGCATGACCGGTAGCGCCAGCACGCCCGCCACAACGGCAAAGGTACGGCGTAAGAAAACAATGTGTGCTGGATACTCTTTATATAAGTCCATAATCCTCTCCCATATATCTGTTCGGTGAATCGCACCGGAAAAATAAATTTGGTTAACTGATGAAAATAATACCGCCTTGTGTGTAATTTTACTACTCATCCGACCACTTATTTTTATCTATTGATGCTCCGTTTAGCTTAAAACTGTAATTAAGTTACATAAAAGTTAAATTAATACTAATCATTAGTTAAATAATGGTTTTTGCCATTTTTATACTTTTTTTATACCCCGCCCGCTGATTTTTGCGAAATCTTTGCAGGTAAAAATCTACGCTCTGGTTATCACATTTATGCCACTGGAGGTGCACTGTGAGTGCAGGCGTGATAACCGGCATTGTGCTGGTCTTTTTATTATTAGGTTACCTGGTGTATGCCCTGATTAATGCGGAGGCGTTCTGATGGCGGCCCAAGGATTCTTACTTATTGCCAGTTTCTTGCTGGTGCTGTTTGTCATCGCCAGACCGTTAGGGTTCGGGCTGGCTCGACTGATCAACAATACATCCCTGCCGGGTCTGGCTGGCGTGGAGCATCTGCTCTGGCGCGGTCTGGGCATCTCGCAGCAGGAGATGAACTGGCGGCAGTATTTGCTGGCTATCCTCGCGCTCAATGTGCTTGGCCTGTTGGTCCTGTTTTCGATGCTGATGGCGCAAAACCTGCTGCCGTTAAATCCACAGCAACTGCCAGGGCTTTCGTGGGATCTGGCGCTCAACACCGCAGTGAGTTTTGTCACTAATACCAACTGGCAATCCTATGCTGGCGAAACCACCTTAAGCTATTTCAGCCAGATGGCCGGGTTGACCGTGCAGAACTTCCTGTCTGCGGCGACCGGTATTGCGGTGATTTTTGCCCTGACTCGCGCCTTCACGCGCCAGAGTATGAATACGCTGGGCAACGCCTGGGTCGATTTGGTTCGCATTACGCTGTGGATCCTGGTTCCCATCGCGTTGATCATTGCTCTGTTCTTCATTCAGCAAGGTACGTTGCAAAATCTATTGCCTTATCAGCCCATTACCACCCTTGAAGGGGTGAAACAACTGCTGCCAATGGGGCCGGTCGCCTCACAGGAAGCGATTAAGATGCTCGGTACAAACGGCGGTGGTTTCTTTAATGCAAACTCATCACATCCGTTTGAAAACCCAACCGCGCTGACCAACCTGGTCCAAATGCTGGCCATTTTCTTAATTCCCACCGCCTTGTGTTTTGCCTTTGGTGATGTGGTGGGCGATCGCCGCCAGGGGCGGACCCTACTGTGGGCCATGTCACTGATTTTTGTGGTCTGCGTAGCCGTCGTGATGTGGGCCGAAGTTCAGGGCAACCCGCACCTGATGGCATTCGGTGCAGACAGCAATATCAACATGGAAGGTAAAGAGAACCGCTTTGGCGTGCTGGCCACGAGTCTGTTTGCCGTCGTCACGACAGCCGCATCCTGCGGTGCTGTTGATGCGATGCATGACTCCTTCACTGCACTGGGCGGCATGGTACCGATGTGGTTAATGCAGATTGGCGAAGTGGTCTTCGGCGGTGTGGGTTCAGGTCTGTATGGCATGCTGTTATTCGTGTTGCTGGCGGTATTTATCGCTGGGTTAATGATTGGCCGCACGCCGGAATATCTGGGTAAGAAAATCGACGTGCGCGAAATGAAAATGACCGCGTTGGCGATTCTGGTCACCCCTACGCTGGTTCTGCTCGGTACGGCGATAGCGATGATGTCCGAAGCTGGCCGCAGCGCCATGCTAAACCCGGGTCCACACGGGTTTAGCGAAGTGCTGTATGCCGTGTCGTCTGCCTCGAACAACAACGGTAGCGCATTCGCCGGATTAAGCGCCAATAGCCCGTTCTGGAACTGCCTGCTGGCCTTGTGCATGTTCTTCGGCCGCTTCGGCGTGATCATTCCCGTGATGGCGATTGCCGGATCGCTGGTAAGTAAAAAGATCCAGCCAGCAAGCCCCGGCACGCTACCTACCCATGGCGCACTGTTTGTTGGGTTGTTAATCGGTACGGTGTTACTGGTTGGCGCTCTCACCTTTGTTCCTGCCCTGGCGCTTGGCCCAGTCGCAGAATACCTGTCATTACACTAAGTGATGCGGAGCACATTACTATGAGTCGCAAGCAACTGGCGCTGTTCGAACCCTCTCTGGTCGCACAAGCGCTGATGGACGCCGTGAAAAAATTAAGCCCACATACCCAGTGGCGTAATCCGGTGATGTTTATCGTCTGGTTGGGCAGTCTGTTAACGACCCTGTTAACCGTGGCGATGGCAACAGGCCATATGCCGGGCAGCCCGAGGTTTACCGGCGCGATAAGTCTGTGGCTGTGGATTACCGTTCTGTTCGCCAATTTTGCTGAAGCGCTGGCGGAAGGACGCAGTAAAGCTCAGGCCAACAGCCTGAAAGGCGTCAAAAAAACCGCCTTCGCCCGCAAACTTCGCGAACCGAAATACGGCGCGGCGATGGATCACGTCCCCGCAGATGATTTACGTAAAGGCGACATCGTGCTGGTGGAAGCTGGCGATATTATTCCGTGTGACGGCGAGGTGATCGAAGGCGGCGCGTCGGTAGATGAAAGTGCCATTACCGGTGAATCCGCACCTGTGATTCGTGAATCCGGTGGTGATTTCGCCTCCGTCACTGGCGGCACCCGCATTCTCTCCGACTGGCTGGTTATCGAATGCAGCGTAAACCCCGGTGAAACGTTCCTCGACCGGATGATCGCCATGGTTGAAGGCGCACAGCGGCGTAAAACGCCCAATGAAATCGCCCTGACAATCCTGCTGATTGCCCTGACCATTATCTTTTTGTTGGCGACCGCCACGCTATGGCCGTTTTCCGCCTGGGGAGGAAGCGCAGTCAGCGTCACGGTGTTGGTTGCGCTGCTGGTGTGTTTAATCCCTACGACGATAGGCGGGCTGCTCTCCGCGATTGGCGTCGCCGGGATGAGCCGTATGCTGGGCGCGAACGTCATCGCCACCAGCGGACGTGCCGTAGAGGCGGCAGGTGATGTGGACGTACTACTGCTGGATAAAACCGGCACTATTACGCTGGGTAATCGTCAGGCTTCTGATTTTCTGCCCGCTCAGGGTGTGGACGTCAAAACGCTGGCCGATGCCGCGCAGCTTTCATCCCTGGCCGATGAAACACCGGAAGGCCGCAGCATTGTTGTCCTGGCTAAACAGCGCTTTAATCTGCGTATTCGCGACGTGCAATCGCTGCATGCCACCTTTGTGCCGTTTACCGCCCAAAGCCGGATGAGCGGCATCAACATTGACAACCGTATGATCCGCAAAGGCTCGGTTGATGCCATTCGTCGTCACGTTGAAGCCAACGGCGGCCACTTTCCTGCCGATGTGGAGCAGAAGGTCGAAAACGTCGCTCGTCTTGGCGCAACGCCGCTGGTGGTGGCCGAAGGCTCTCACGTACTGGGTGTGATTGCCCTGAAAGATATCGTAAAAGGCGGAATTAAAGAACGTTTTGCCCAACTGCGTAAAATGGGGATCAAAACGGTGATGATCACCGGTGACAACCGCCTGACCGCCGCAGCAATCGCCGCAGAAGCCGGTGTGGATGACTTCTTAGCGGAAGCCACACCGGAAGCCAAGCTGGCGCTAATTCGTCAGTATCAGGCGGAAGGTCGTCTGGTGGCGATGACCGGCGACGGAACCAACGATGCTCCAGCCCTTGCGCAGGCCGATGTTGCCGTTGCCATGAACTCCGGAACCCAGGCAGCGAAAGAAGCGGGCAACATGGTGGACCTCGACTCCAATCCCACCAAACTGATTGAAGTGGTGCACATTGGTAAACAGATGCTGATGACGCGCGGTTCGCTGACCACCTTCAGTATCGCCAACGACGTAGCGAAGTATTTTGCCATCATCCCGGCCGCATTCGCCGCCACCTACCCGCAGCTCAACGCACTGAACGTGATGGGGCTGCATTCGCCGGACTCGGCGATCCTCAGCGCGGTCATCTTTAACGCGCTGGTCATCGTCTTTCTAATCCCACTGGCACTGAAAGGCGTGAGCTACAAACCGTTGTCCGCATCCGCGATGTTGCGCCGCAATTTGTGGATCTATGGTCTGGGTGGTTTGGTTGTGCCGTTTATCGGTATCAAAGCGATTGATTTACTGCTGACCCTGCTGGGTCTGGTGTGAGGTTTCAGATGAGTGGATTACGTCCTGCATTATCAACATTGATGTTCCTGATGCTTATCACCGGTGGTGCTTATCCGCTGCTGACCACTGCGTTGGGGCAATGGTGGTTTCCCCACCAGGCTAACGGTTCGCTTCTGCGCGAAGGTCAGACTGTTCGCGGCTCTGAGCTTATTGGGCAACAGTTTACCGCTGCCGGTTATTTTCAGGGACGCCCCTCAGCGACAGCGGAAATGCCCTATAATCCAATGGCTTCAGGCGGCAGTAATCTGGCAGCCAGCAACCCGGAACTGGATAAACAGCTACAAAGCCGGATTGCCGCGCTGCGTGCCGCCAACCCGCAGGCAAATCCTGCGGTTCCGGTTGAACTGGTAACAGCTTCTTCCAGCGGACTGGATAACAACCTGACGCCAGCCGCAGTAGCCTGGCAAATTCCCCGCGTGGCGCAGGCTCGCAACCTCAGCGTTGAAGAGGTTACGCGGTTGGTTGCACAATATACGCAAAAGCCGTTGGTCAGTTTTATCGGCCAGCCGGTGGTGAACCTGGTGGAACTTAATTTAGCGCTGGATAAGCACTGAGAAAAAGGACATGCATAACGAACCGTTACGCCCCGACCCCGATCGCCTGCTGGAGCAGACCACCGCTCCGCACCGGGGAAAACTGAAAATTTTCTTCGGTGCCTGCGCGGGCGTCGGCAAAACCTGGGCCATGCTGGCGGAGGCCCAGCGACTGCGGGCGCAAGGGTTAGATGTGCTGATTGGCGTGGTGGAAACCCACGGGCGCAAAGAGACCGCCGCGCTGCTGGACGGTCTCAGCATCCTGCCGCTCAAGCGGCAGTCACGTCATGGTCGTCATATCAGCGAGTTCGATCTCGACGCTGCGCTGGCCCGCCGTCCGGCGCTCATTTTGATGGATGAACTGGCGCACAGTAATGCGCCAGGCTCACGGCATCCTAAGCGCTGGCAGGACATTGAAGAGCTGCTGGAAGCTGGCATTGACGTTTTTACTACCGTCAACGTGCAACATCTGGAAAGTCTCAATGATGTGGTCAGCGGCGTTACCGGCATTCAGGTTCGCGAAACCGTCCCCGATCCTTTTTTCGATGCCGCCGACGATGTGGTGTTGGTCGATCTTCCCCCCGACGATTTACGCCAGCGTCTGAACGAAGGCAAGGTCTACATCGCCGGCCAGGCGGAAAGAGCCATCGAGCATTTCTTTCGCAAAGGTAATCTGATTGCACTACGTGAACTGGCCCTGCGCCGTACGGCCGATCGGGTGGACGATCAGATGCGCGCCTGGCGGGGACGTCCGGGTGAAGAAAAAGTCTGGCATACCCGCGACGCTATTTTACTGTGCATTGGGCACAACACCGGCAGCGAAAAACTGGTACGTGCCGCCGCACGTCTGGCAGCGCGTCTGGGTAGCGTCTGGCATGCGGTGTATGTCGAAACGCCAGCGCTGCACCGACTGCCTGAAAAACAGCGCCGCGCGATTTTAAGCGCTCTGCGACTGGCCCAGGAGTTAGGCGCAGAAACCGCCACCCTTTCCGATCCCGCCGAAGACAAAGCGGTAATCCGCTATGCCCGCGAGCATAATCTGGGAAAAATTGTGCTCGGGCGTCCAACGACGCGACGCTGGTGGCGCAGCGACTCCTTTGCCGACAAACTGGCCCACCGCGCACCCGATCTCGACCTGATGATTGTCGCCCTCGATGAGCCCCCTTCACGTCCTGTGCTGCAAACCGCAGACAGCCGTACCTTTAAGGATAAATGGCGGGTACAAATTCAGGGGTGCGTGGTCGCTGTTGCGCTGTGCGCCATCATTACGCTAATCGCCATGCAGTGGCTGATGGCGTTTGACGCCGCCAACCTGGTGATGATCTATTTATTGGGCGTGGTGGTTATCGCACTCTTTTACGGACGCTGGCCGTCCGTTCTGGCCACTTTTATTAACGTCGCCAGCTTCGATCTCTTCTTTATTGCTCCGCGCGGGACGCTGGCCGTTTCCGACGTCCAGTACCTGCTTACCTTTGCCGTAATGCTCACGGTAGGGCTGGTTATCGGTAATCTGACCGCCGGGGTGCGGTATCAGGCACGGGTAGCGCGTTATCGTGAACAGCGTACGCGTCATTTGTATGAGATGTCCAAAGCGTTGGCCGTCGGACGCAGTCAGACGGATATCGCCGCCACCAGCGAACAGTTTATCGCTTCAACGTTTCAGGCCCGTAGCCAGGTTTTACTGCCCGGCGAAAACGGTAAGCTGGCCCCTCTCACTCATCAACAGGGCATGACACCGTGGGATGACGCCATTGCTCAATGGAGCTTTGATAAAGGGCAACCCGCCGGCGCAGGCACCGATACGTTACCCGGCGTGCCGTATCAAATTTTACCGTTAAAAAGCGCCGACAAAACGCATGGATTGCTGATCGTGGAACCGGGAAATTTACGCCAACTGATGATCCCTGAACAGCAACGCCTGCTGGAAACCTTCACGTTGCTGGTCGCCAGTGCGCTGGAGCGCCTGACGCTGACTGCCAGCGAAGAGCAGGCTCGCTTTGCCAGCGAGCGCGAAAGTATTCGCAACGCCCTGCTTGCAGCCCTGTCCCACGATTTGCGCACGCCATTGACGGTGTTGTTCGGCCAGGCAGAAATCTTAACGCTGGATCTGGCAAGCGAGGGATCGCCGCACGCACGCCAGGCCAGCGAGATTCGCCAGCACGTTCTGAACACGACCCGACTGGTGAATAACCTGCTGGATATGGCGCGAATTCAGTCTGGCGGCTTTAATCTTAAGAAGGAGTGGTTAACGCTGGAAGAGGTGGTGGGTAGCGCCCTGCAGATGCTGGAGCCAGGTCTCTCTGCCCCAATAAATCTGTCGTTACCAGAACCGTTGACATTGATTCACGTCGATGGCCCACTCTTTGAACGGGTGCTGATTAACCTGCTGGAAAACGCCGTCAAATACGCGGGTCCACAGGCGCAGATCGGTATTGATGCCAGCGTCAATGGAGAACACCTGCAATTAGACGTCTGGGATAATGGGCCGGGTGTTCCGTCGGGTATGGAACAGCGCGTTTTTGACAAGTTCTCCCGAGGGAATAAAGAGTCATCGGTGCCAGGCGTCGGGCTGGGGCTGGCAATTTGTCAGGCCATTGTGGACGTGCATGGCGGGACTATTTCTGTCCACAATCGCGCGCAGGGAGGAGCATGTTTTCGTGTTACACTGCCCCAGGAAATCCCCCCTCAACTTGAAGATTTTCATGAGGATATGTGACGAACGTACTGATTGTTGAAGATGAACAGGCCATTCGCCGCTTTCTGCGCACCGCGCTGGAGGCCGATGGCCTACGTGTATTTGAAGCGGAAACGCTGCAACGCGGTCTGCTGGAAGCCGCCACGCGAAAACCCGATCTCATCATTCTCGATCTTGGCCTGCCGGATGGCGACGGCATTGATTTTATTCGCGACCTGCGTCAATGGAGCGCGATTCCAGTGATTGTGCTTTCAGCCCGCAGTGAGGAAAGCGATAAAATCGCCGCGCTGGATGCCGGAGCCGATGACTATCTCAGCAAACCTTTTGGTATTGGCGAGCTACAGGCGCGATTGCGCGTGGCATTGCGTCGCCACGCCAGTGGGACGTCTCCCGAACCGGTCGTACATTTTTCTAATGTTAAAGTGGATATCGCTGCTCGCCTCGTACACCGAGGTGATGAAGAAATTCACTTGACGCCGATTGAGTTTCGCCTGTTGGCGGTACTGCTGAATAATGCCGGGAAGGTACTGACGCAACGTCAGTTATTGAATCAGGTTTGGGGACCAAACGCCGTCGAACACAGTCACTATCTGCGCATTTATATGGGACACTTGCGCCAGAAGCTGGAACTGGACCCGGCCCGCCCGCGTCATTTTCTGACCGAGACCGGAATTGGTTATCGGTTTATGCCTTGAATTTTTATTCATTTATTTTGATTAAATAACAAATATATTATCTATTATCCTTAAGGCTGCATAATATTTATTACGCAGCCGATAAGGTTATACTCAAAATAATAAAATACAAATAAATAACATATAAACAACAAAACAGTATCTTATCTCACGATATGCATAATCGGCGACTAAATATTTTGGAAACGATCATTTTTTATTGATCTTCTTCACAGTTCATAGCCATTTCCTGGATAAAATACCCACACCTTCCACTTATCCAGTAAAGGTAACCAAAATGGAAAATAATAGCCGTACAATGCCACATATAAGGCGAACAACGCATATTATGATGTTTGCCCACCGCAATAGTTTCGACTTTCATTTCTTTAATGCCCGTTAGTCTTCCGACTAAGGGCACTCCAGTATACAGGTCATCCTGACTCTCTGTATCGCAGATATATACCCAATAGATTTCGAGTTGCATCAAGACGGCGATGCAGCGAAGCCCGGGAGCGTACATCAGTACGTGACTGGGATAAGCGAGTAAAGCCAACACAGATGCAGCTTGAAAGACGACGGGTATAATGCCTGTATCCACAGTGCTCTCCCTGCATAACCCTGTATTACCTGTGACCGGACCGGTTAGGGTTTATTGCATCTTCAAAAAAGCAATTTACTGATTTATTTATCAGCGGTATTACTTTGCTTTTTTTTCCGGAGTTATCAATTTCTCATTTGAGAAATTGAGGACCTGCTATTACCTAAAATAAAGAGATGAAAATGTCTGAATTAAAAATTGCCGTAAGCCGTTCCTGTCCTGATTGTTTTTCTACGCAGCGTTCCTGCGTAAATATCGATGAAAGTAATTTCATTGATGTTGCTGCCATCGTGTTATCCATCAATGATATTGAACGAGGAAAACTCGATGAAATTGACGCCACCGGCTACGGCATTCCCGTTTTTATCGCCACCGAAAATGAAGAGCGTGTTCCAGCAGAGTATCTGCCACGGATCTCCGGCGTATTCGAATGCAATGAAGCCCGCTCAGCATTTTATGGTCGTCAGTTAGAAACCGCCGCCAGCCACTACGAAACGCAGCTACGTCCCCCGTTCTTCCGCGCATTGGTCGATTACGTCAATCAGGGTAACAGCGCATTTGATTGTCCAGGTCATCAGGGGGGCGAATTTTTCCGTCGCCATCCTGCGGGTAATCAGTTTGTGGAGTACTTCGGCGAAACGCTTTTCCGCTCTGATTTGTGTAATGCCGATGTGGCAATGGGTGATTTGTTGATCCACGAAGGTGCGCCTTGCATCGCCCAACAGCATGCGGCCAAAGTGTTCAACGCGGATAAGACCTACTTTGTCCTGAACGGAACCTCATCATCAAACAAAGTGGTGCTTAACGCGCTGCTCACCCCAGGCGATCTGGTGTTGTTTGACCGCAACAACCACAAGTCAAACCACCACGGCGCGTTATTACAGGCTGGGGCCACGCCGGTCTATCTGGAGACTGCACGCAACCCGTACGGCTTTATCGGCGGGATTGACGCTCACTGCTTTGAAGAAAGCTATCTGCGAGAAAGGATCGGTGAAGTCGCGCCAAAACGTAAAAATGATGTCCGTCCATTCCGACTGGCCGTGATTCAGTTAGGTACCTACGATGGCACTATCTATAACGCGCGTCAGGTAGTGGATAACATCGGTCACCTGTGCGACTACATCCTGTTTGACTCCGCGTGGGTGGGCTATGAGCAGTTCATTCCGATGATGGCCGATTGTTCTCCATTGTTGCTGGATCTGAATGAAAACGATCCTGGTATTCTGGTCACCCAGTCGGTACACAAACAGCAGGCGGGTTTCTCCCAGACATCGCAGATCCACAAAAAAGACAGCCATATTAAAGGCCAGTCTCGCTACGTGCCCCATAAACGAATGAATAACGCGTTCATGATGCACGCCTCCACCAGCCCGTTCTATCCGCTCTTTGCCGCGCTCGACATCAACGCCAAAATGCATGAAGGCATCAGCGGGCGCAACATGTGGATGGACTGCGTCGTCAACGGAATTGATACGCGTAAATTGATCCTGGAAAACTGCCACCATATCCGGCCATTTGTGCCTGAGATGGTGGAAGGTAAACCGTGGCAGGCTTATTCCACCGCTGAAATTGCCAGCGATCTACGTTTCTTCCATTTTGTTCCTGGTGAACACTGGCATGCCTTTGAAGGCTACGCCGAACACCAGTACTTTGTGGATCCATGCAAACTGCTGCTCACCACACCGGGGATCAAAACGCGTAACGGCGAATATGACACGTTCGGCGTTCCGGCCACCATTCTGGCTAACTTCCTGCGGGAAAATGGCGTAGTTCCCGAAAAATGCGACCTTAACTCCATCCTGTTCCTGATGACCCCGGCAGAAGATATGGCGAAGATGCAGCAACTTGTCGCCCTGCTGGTGCGTTTCGAAAAACTGCTGGAAGCCGATGCCCCGCTGGCTGAGGTTCTGCCCTCTCTCTACAAACAACATGAAGCCCGTTATGCCGGTTATACCCTGCGTCAGCTGTGTCAGGAAATGCACGATTTGTACGCCCGTCACAACGTGAAACAGCTACAGAAAGAGATGTTCCGTAAGGATCATTTCCCGCGCGTCAGCATGAATCCCCAGGAGGCCAACTACGCCTATCTGCGTGGTGAAGTTGAGCTGGTGCGACTACCGGACGCGGAAGGCCGAATCGCCGCGGAAGGTGCGTTGCCTTATCCTCCTGGCGTGCTGTGTGTGGTTCCGGGTGAAATCTGGGGTGGTTCAGTATTGCGTTACTTTAGCGCGCTGGAAGAGGGAATCAATCTGCTGCCGGGTTTTGCGCCTGAACTTCAGGGTGTCTACATCGAAGAACACGACGGGCGTAAACAGGTGTGGTGCTATGTCATTAAGCCAAAAGACGCGCAAGACGATCTGTTGAAAGGGGAAATGTTATGAGCAAAGCCAAATCCAACAAAATGGGTGTCGTCCAGCTCACCATCCTGACCATGGTCAATATGATGGGCTCAGGGATCATCATGTTGCCTACCAAACTTGCAGAAGTCGGCACCATTTCGATCATCTCGTGGCTGGTGACCGCTGTCGGTTCAATGGCACTGGCGTGGGCCTTCGCAAAATGCGGTATGTTCAGTCGTAAATCCGGTGGTATGGGCGGTTATGCTGAATATGCCTTTGGCAAATCCGGTAACTTTATGGCGAACTACACCTATGGCGTTTCGCTGTTAATTGCCAACGTGGCTATCGCTATCTCCGCCGTGGGCTACGGTACCGAACTGTTTGGTGCCACATTGACACCCGTGCAGATTGGCCTGGCCACTATCGGCGTGCTGTGGATCTGCACCGTCGCTAACTTTGGCGGGGCACGTATTACTGGGCAGCTCAGCAGTATCACCGTCTGGGGCGTTATTATTCCGGTTGTCGGTTTGTGCATCATCGGCTGGTTCTGGTTCAGTCCGACGCTGTACGCTAACTCCTGGAACCCACACCACGTCCCGTTCTTCACGGCGGTCGGTTCTTCGATTGCGATGACCCTGTGGGCTTTTCTCGGTCTGGAATCGGCCTGCGCTAACGCCGAAGTGGTTGAAAATCCGGAGCGCAACGTACCCATCGCTGTACTGGGCGGTACGTTGGGCGCGGCAGTGATTTACATCATTTCGACCAATGTGATCGCCGGGATTGTGCCAAATATGGATCTGGCTAACTCCACTGCGCCTTTCGGTTTGGCCTTTGCGCAGATGTTCACCCCGGAAGTCGGTAAAGTGATCATGGCGTTGATGGTGATGTCCTGCTGTGGTTCACTGCTGGGCTGGCAGTTTACTATCGCTCAGGTCTTTAAATCGTCGGCTGATGAAGGTTACTTCCCGAAAATCTTCTCCCGTGTAACTAAAGTGGATGCGCCGGTTCAGGGAATGCTGACCATCGTAATAATCCAGAGTGGCTTATCGCTGATGACCATCAGCCCGTCGCTGAACAGCCAGTTCAACGTGCTGGTCAACCTGGCTGTCGTGACGAATATCATCCCGTATATCTTGTCGATGGCCGCACTGGTTATTATTCAGAAGATGGCGAATGTCCCATCGTCAAAAGCGAAACCAGCAAACTTTGTCGCGTTTATTGGCGCATTATACAGCTTCTATGCACTCTACTCCTCTGGCGAAGAAGCAATGCTGTATGGTTCTATCGTGACTTTCATCGGCTGGACGCTGTATGGCCTGGTCTCACCGCGTTTTGAACTGAAAAATAAACATAGTTAAATATCGGCACAAAAAAGCCCGGTAGCGCTAGTTTACCGGGCCTATAAAACGCGTCAGTGCGAACAGTACTTACGCGTTTTTCAACACTTCGCTGACAATCTCGACCGCCTCTTTCTCGATCTGCTTGCGGTGCTCTTCACCGAGGAAGCTTTCGCAGTAGATCTTGTAAGCGTCTTCTGTACCGGAAGGACGTGCGGCAAACCAGCCGTTGTCGGTCATCACTTTCAGACCACCGATAGAAGCACCGTTACCCGGTGCCGACGTCAGACGTGCGGTGATCGGGTCACCCGCAAGCGTGCTGGCACTCACCATTTCCGGAGACAGCTTAGACAGCGCCGCTTTCTGCGCAGAGGTCGCGCTGGCCTGCAGGCGGTTGTAGCTCGGCGCGCCAAAACGAGCAGCCAGCTCGTTGTAGTGCTCTTGCGGGTTTTTACCGGTCACTGCGGTAATTTCAGCCGCCAACAGACACATGATGATGCCGTCTTTATCCGTTGACCACGGTGTACCATCGAAACGCAGGAAAGAGGCACCCGCGCTCTCTTCACCGCCAAAACCAAAGCTGCCATCAAACAGACCGTCAACGAACCATTTAAAGCCAACCGGGACTTCAACCAGTTTACGCCCTAAAGCATTCACCACGCGGTCAATCATCGCCGAAGAAACCAGCGTCTTACCGACGGCAACGTCTTTGCCCCACTGTGGACGGTGCTGGAACAGGTAGTTAATCGCCACCGCCAGGTAGTGGTTCGGGTTCATCAGACCAGCGGGCGTGACGATGCCATGACGGTCGTAATCCGGATCGTTGGCAAAAGCGAGATCGAACTTGTCGCGCAGCGCCAGCAGGCCCGCCATCGCGCACTCGGAGGAGCAGTCCATACGGATCGCACCGTCTTTGTCGAGATGCATAAAGCGGAAAGTCTGATCAACGTGATCGTTAACAATAGTCAGGTTCAGGTTGTAGTGCTTCGCAATACGCTTCCAGTATTCGATACCGGAACCGCCCAGCGGATCGACACCCAGCGTCAGGCCCGCTTTCTGAATCGCCGCCATGTCGACGATGTCAGCCAGTCCTTCCACGAAAGGCTGCACCAGATCCTGTTCTTTAACATGACCGGATGCCAACGCAGCATCCAGCGACATGCGCTTCACGCCTTGCAGACCGTCGGCCAGCAGCGCGTTGGCTCTGTCTTCAACCACTTTGGTAACATTAGTATCAGCCGGACCACCGTTAGGCGGATTGTACTTAATACCGCCGTCTTCCGGCGGGTTGTGTGACGGCGTGATCACAATGCCATCAGCCAGCGGGCCGCCTTTTTTATTATGGACCAGGATTGCATTCGACACGGCAGGCGTTGGCGTAAAGCCATTATTTTCCTGCACGATGACATCAACGCCGTTCGCCGCCAGCACTTCCAGTACAGAGATGAAAGCCGGTTCAGACAACGCGTGGGTGTCCTTGCCCACATAGCACGGGCCAGTAATCCCGTTTTTCGCACGCTCTTCAGCAATCGCCTGAGCGATAGCCAGAATATGCGGCTCGTTAAAACTATGACGACCTGCACTGCCGCGATGTCCGGACGTACCGAACTTGACGGCGTGCTCAGCGTTCCCTGCCGTTGGTTTCAGTACGTAGTACTGTGCCGTCAGTTGGGCGACGTTAATCAAATCACTCTGTTGCGCAGGTTGACCTGCACGGTTGTGGATTGCCATTGCCTGGTCCTTCTAATGCAAGGATTAAATTGTTCCGCAAACCTTTTCAATCAATTCCGCAGGGAATTGCATTGACTGCATGATGTGCTCAACCATGCTGCATTTACGGCCGGTATTGGTATTGGTGATCACCCAGTACGGCGTGCCTGGCACGTGCTTCGGTTTGGTTTGATTACCATTTTTCAACAGCGTCTGTTCATCCGCTGCAAAATAAACGCGCGTACGTCCGTGCAACGATTCCGTTGCTTCGGCGAACGCGTTGTGATCCAGTGAATAGAGTGTAGACAGCACCAGCATAAAGCGATTTACTGCTTTCTTCTGTTCAGCGTATTCGTCGGACAGCAGCAGTTCACGCATCGCGCGCACTTTATCTTTTACGGGGTTAACCGGCTTGGCTTCCACGACAGCTTGCACAGCGCGGACTTCTTTTACTACCGGAATGACAGGCTGTGATGCGGCGGAAAATTTCAACATACGCCGTAAAATGTCGGATGCACTCTCGCCGATATGCTTGGTGTGGCTGGCAATATAGCTATAGAGTTCATCATCAACTTCAATCGTTTTCATCTTAATCCAGTGCAGTGTTTAGCTGAATACAAGTTGTTGGGTCAACACGCGTAGTGTAAAGGCAAATCCCAACAGCGGATAGCGTCAAGCCTGGTGGCACGCAAAACTCGGAGTAACCGTAGTTGTTGCAGCCATGTGGCAGAATGGTCAACATGATACCCTAACCCGTCAGTGTGAAAAAAAGAACTTTGCCATGAAATTGAATATCCGAGCGCAATCTGCGCAAAACCTGCACAATAATTCTCCCATCGTCCTGGTTCACGGCCTGTTTGGCAGTCTGGATAACCTCGGGATCCTGGCACGCGATCTAGTGGCCGATCACGATATCATCCAGGTTGATATGCGAAATCATGGCCTCTCCCCTCGTTCACCTGAGATGAATTATCCGGCTATGGCGCAAGATCTGCTGGATACGCTGGACGATCGGCAGATCGAAAAAGCGATCTTTATTGGTCACTCGATGGGTGGCAAAGCCGTCATGGCGCTGACCGCGCTGGCCCCTGAACGTGTCGAACGGCTGGTCGCCATCGACATTGCTCCCGTTGACTACCATGTTCGCCGCCACGATAAGATTTTTGCTGCCATTAACGCGGTAACTGACGCGCAATCCTCTTCACGTCAGCAGGCGGCGAGCGTTATGCGTCAGCACCTGCAAGAAGAAGGTGTGATCCAGTTTCTGCTGAAATCCTTTGTTGACGGCGAGTGGCGCTTTAATGTTCCTGTGTTGTGGGATCAATATCCTCATATCGTCGGTTGGGAGACCATTCCGGCATGGGAGCACCCGGCGCTGTTTATCCCGGGTGGCAATTCACCGTATGTTACCGAAGCGTATCGTGACCAACTGCTGGCGCAATTCCCGCAGGCTCGGGCGCACGTTATAGCAGGTGCCGGGCATTGGGTGCATGCAGAAAAACCGGAGGCGGTGCTGCGCGCCATCCGTCGTTATCTGAATGAACAGGCTAACTGATTAAAAACTCAGCGTCTGTGCGCGATTACGCGCGTGGACGTTGGCGTGTCTCCCCTGCTGATGTATTATGGCGCGCTATCCATCCGGGCAGACGCCTGGCTGATTGTTTCCCCGAAGTCACCAAGATCATGGCCAAAGAACAAACGGACCGTACGACATTAGATCTGTTCGCGCAGGAGCGTCGCCCGGGACGACCCAAAACTAATCCGCTCTCGCGTGATGAACAGTTACGTATTAACAAACGTAATCAGCTTAAACGCGATAAAGTTCGCGGGCTTAAGCGTGTCGAACTGAAACTGAACGCTGATGCCGTTGACGCTCTGAACGAGCTGGCCGAGGCGCGCAACATGAGTCGCAGTGAACTCATCGAAGAGATGCTGATGACCCAACTCAGCGCGTTGCGCGATCAGGCATAGTCTGAATTTCTGCTCTAAATCATAAATCGTGTAGCACAGAGTGCAGTCCTGTGTGTTTGCTGTTTCCGCATGCCTGACTGTTCTGCTATGATTGCCCTTATCCGTGGGCAATGCGCCACCACCATTTCAATAAGTTTCAAGAGGTTATTTTACTCATGGCAATCACTGGCATCTTTTTCGGCAGCGACACCGGTAACACCGAAAATATCGCAAAAATGATTCAAAAACAGCTTGGTAAAGACGTTGCCGACGTTCATGACATTGCAAAAAGCAGCAAAGAAGATCTCGAAGGGTATGACATTCTGCTGCTTGGCATTCCAACCTGGTACTACGGTGAAGCACAGTGTGATTGGGACGATTTCTTCCCTACCCTCGAAGACATTGATTTTAACGGCAAACTGGTTGCATTGTTCGGCTGCGGCGACCAGGAAGATTACGCAGAATACTTCTGCGACGCGTTAGGTACCATTCGCGACATCATCGAACCGCGCGGCGCAACCATCGTTGGTCACTGGCCGACTGCAGGTTATCACTTTGAAGCGTCCAAAGGTCTGGCTGACGACGACCACTTTGTCGGGCTGGCTATCGATGAAGACCGTCAGCCTGAGCTGACCGCAGAGCGCGTAGAAAAATGGGTTAAGCAGATCTCTGAAGAGCTGCACCTCGACGAAATCATCAATGCCTGATTTTGTACGGCGTAGATTTCTATCTGCGCCGCATCAATAGATAAAACCAATCAAAATAATTGCTACAAATTTGTAACTTTTCCGTCTGACCCTGTACAATGGCTGGATGCCAATCGGGTGTTGCACAGTGTGTTTGTCGGCGATACCACGTTTTGATTAACAATATTTGCCAGAGACTTGCAGTTTTCATTTAGCCATGGCAGTTCTATAATGAATCGCATTATCTCAAGTGCAATTTCTGTCACTTCTGTTAATGAAGTGAATCGTTTAGCTACAGGACAGATTCCGCATGACTGACAACAATACCGCATTAAAGAAGGCTGGCCTGAAAGTAACGCTTCCTCGTTTAAAAATTCTGGAAGTTCTTCAGGAACCGGATAACCATCACGTCAGTGCGGAAGACTTGTACAAACGCCTGATCGATATGGGTGAAGAAATTGGTCTGGCGACCGTGTATCGCGTGCTGAACCAGTTTGATGATGCCGGTATCGTGACCCGCCATAATTTTGAAGGTGGTAAATCCGTCTTCGAACTGACTCAACAGCATCATCACGATCACCTCATTTGCCTCGACTGCGGCAAAGTGGTCGAGTTCAGCGATGATTCCATCGAAGCGCGCCAGCGTGAGATTGCGGCTAAACATGGTATTCGTTTAACCAACCATAGCCTGTATCTTTACGGTCATTGCGCCGAAGGTGATTGTCGCGAAGATGAGCACGCGCACGACGGCAAGTAATGTGATGCTTTCTGAAAAGCCAACCATCCGGTTGGCTTTTTTTATGCACGTTTTCAGCCCGTTCCCCCCTTCCCTCCACTCTTGTGTTGCTTTAATGTAAAAATCAATTGTCCCTTCCGGAGAATCGAAATGGAACTTCGCCAGCTACGTTATTTTGTTCGCATTGTCGAAACTGGCAGCATGGGTAGTGCGGCGCTCGATCTCAATATTGGGGTTTCGGCACTCAGCCAGCAAATGTCCCGCCTGGAAAATGAACTTGCTATTCGCCTGCTGCAACGCACCTCGCGTGGCGTGACGCCCACCAGCGCCGGGCTGGCATTTTACGCCCAGGCGCAGCTGGCGCTCCGTCACGCAGACGATGCAATCCTCGCCGCACGAGAATCCCGCCTTTCCGGACACGTCAGCGTCGGCATGGCCCCCAGTACCGCTTCCATTCTCGGCATGCCTTTTATCAACGCCATGCGAGAAACCTATAGTGATGTCCGTCTGCATGTGGTGGAAAGCCTCTCTGGTAACCTGGAACGAATGATCAGCACTCGTCAGATTGACCTGGCCGTTGTGTTTCAAAAAGAAAAGCTCCTGCGCTGGAGCGCCAGACCGATTCTCGAAGAGCGGCTGTTTTTAATTGGCACTCATGCTTTACTGGCTGATATTACTGATGACAATATTGCTCCAGCCCAATTGGCACATATTCCATTGATAATGCCTAGCCCAGGCCACGGTCTGCGCGGCAGGCTGGAAGCGATTTGTCAGGAACACGCGCTACGCATTGAGATCGCAACAGAAATTGATGGTCTGGCGCTACTAATGCGCGCCGTTCGCAGTGGGATCGGCGCTACCCTCCAGCCCGGCGCGGCAATTTCCCATCTCGATAAAGAGACGCTAAGAGTGATCGGCGTCCATAATCCAATACTGAGTCGCCCCAACTTTCTGGTCAGCCTCTCTGACGATGAACTCACCCCGGCGGGGCTCGCAGCCCGCGTGGTGCTGACGAAAGTGATGCATCAACTGGTAGAAGCGGGACGCTGGCCTGGCGCTATCCTTTACAATAACTAAAACCCCCTTTAGCACTGCGTTATAGCGCCCGCACAAGCTGCACGTATACATTTCAATTACAAATTTAACAATTAGTTAAATGGTAATGGAGTATACGATGGTTGACGTTCTGGTGATTGGCGGTGGCAATGCCGCGTTATGTGCTGCCCTAACCGCCCGGGAGCAAGGAGCTTCGGTACTCCTGCTCGAAGCAGCCCCCCGGGAATGGCGCGGGGGAAACTCCCAACACACGCGTAATCTGCGCTGTATGCATGATGCGCCGCAGGATGTGCTGGTGGAAAGCTACCCTGAAGAGGAGTATTGGCAGGATCTGCAGCGCGTCACGGAGGGAAATACCAACGAAGCCCTGGCACGTCTGGTGATCCGCACCTCTTCACAATGCCGCGACTGGATGCGCCGACATGGCGTGAATTTTCAACCTCCCCTCTCTGGCGCTTTACACGTGGCGCGAACCAACGCCTTTTTTATGGGCGGCGGGAAAGCCCTCGTGAATGCCTATTATCGCAGCGCAGAAAAGTTAGGTGTGCAAATCCGCTATAACACCCCGGTACAGGCGCTTGAACTGCATAACGGCGAATTCGTGGCGGCGCTGGCGGGCAAAGAGCGTATTACAGCGAAATCCTGCGTGCTTGCCGCTGGCGGGTTTGAATCAAACCGCGAATGGCTACGTGAAGCCTGGGGGGAAAATGAACGCGGTGAGTGGCCTGCGGATAACTTCCTGATTCGCGGCACACGCTTTAATCAGGGCGTACTGCTCAAATTTATGATCGACGCCGGGGCGGACATCATCGGCGACCCATCCCAGTCACACTGTGTAGCCATTGATGCCAGAGCACCATTATATGACGGCGGAATTTGCACCCGCGTGGACTGCGTTTCGCTTGGCATTGTCGTCAACCGTGACGCTGAGCGTTTTTATGATGAAGGCGAAGATTTCTGGCCCAAACGCTACGCCATCTGGGGACGACTGGTCGCCCAACAGCCAGGGCAGATTGGTTACTCCATTATCGACAGTAAGGCCATCGGCCACTTCATGCCACCGGTCTTTCCTGGCGCACAGGCCAATACGCTGGCGGATCTGGCGCATCAGTTGGGTCTCAATGCTGAACGTTTTACCCACACCGTAACGCAGTATAACAACGCCTGCCAGCCAGGCCATTTCGACCATACCATTCTGGATAACTGCACGACGAAAGCGTTAGCCCCCGCAAAGACACACTGGGCGCGACCGCTGGACCAGCCGCCTTACTACGGGTATGCCCTGCGGCCAGGGATCACCTTCACCTATCTCGGATTGAAAGTGAATGAACGCGCTGCCGTACACTTTGCAGGGCTTCCAAGCCGCAACCTGTTCGTCGCCGGAGAGATGATGGCAGGCAATGTGCTGGGCAAGGGCTACACCGCAGGCGTGGGGATGTCGATCGGCACCACTTTTGGCCGCATTGCCGGAAAGGAGGCTGCTCTGGCAGCACAGAAGGAGGTACGTTATGAAACAGCTTGAGAAATTGATCATCGACGCGCAAATCATCACCGAGTCGGAAGCTGAAGTTGAACGTGTGATGCAGGTGTGTAACGCCTGCCGCTATTGTGAAGGATTTTGCGCCGTGTTCCCGGCAATGACGCAGCGTCTGGAATTCGGTAAAGCGGATATCAACTATCTGGCGAACCTGTGCCATAACTGCGGCGCCTGCCTGCACGCGTGTCAGTATGCCCCGCCTCATGAATTTGCCATCAACGTGCCGAAGGCAATGGCGGAAGTCCGGCTGGAAACCTATCAGCACTACGCACAACCCGCCGCCTTTGGTGCGCTTTATCGTCGTGCTGGCGTCACCGTGACGCTGGCACTGGTTTTCGGTCTGATCCTGTTTTTACTTCTCGCCATGGGGTTAAAGGGCTCGTTACTCCATCCTCCACTGGCCGGGGATTTCTATCAAATTTTCCCGCATAACCTGCTGGCCTGGATGTTTGGTTCGGTCTTTATTCTGGCAATCGTTCTGCTGATGGCGGGCGTTATCCGATTCTGGCGCGAAATTTCTCCGGGAATACCGCTTTCCACCGACATTGCTGAAGCCTCACACAATGCGCTGACGCTGAAATATCTCGATGGTGGGCACGGCAAAGGGTGTAACGAAGCAGATGATGCCTTCACCCTGATGCGCCGCCGTTACCATCACTTTACCTTCTACGGTTTTATGCTCTGTTTTGCCGCCACCGTGGTGGCGACGGGCTATCACTATTTCGCAGGTATTGAAGCGCCCTATCCGTTCCTCAGCGTGCCGGTAATATTGGGCACATTAGGCGGTATTGGCCTGATTATCGGCCCAGCGGGTTTGTTATGGCTGAACGTTAAGCGTTCACCGCTGCATGGCGACGCACGGCAAAAACCGATGGATCGCGGTTTTATTTTACTGCTGCTGCTGACCAGTCTGACCGGTTTAGCGCTTCTGGCGGGAAGAGACACGTCATGGATGGCTGTTTTACTCGCCATTCACCTCGGCGTGGTCATGGCGCTCTTTCTGACCATTCCTTACGGAAAATTTGCCCATGGATTTTACCGCTGCGCAGCCTTACTCAAGTGGGCGATTGAGAAACGGCGCGGCAAACAGGCGGGGATCACAGACAACTAACCCGCACACTCTTACCTCTATAAATATTATGATAAGACAGTGGAGCAAACCCAATGACACAACATCCATCGCGTGCCGGAACTTTCGGCGCAATACTGCGGGTAACCAGCGGTAATTTCCTCGAACAGTTCGACTTTTTTCTGTTCGGGTTTTACGCCACCTATATCGCAAAGACCTTCTTTCCCGCGGAGAGTGAATTTGCCGGGCTAATGTTAACTTTCGCCGTTTTTGGTTCGGGTTTCTTAATGCGACCCGTTGGCGCCATTGTACTGGGTGCTTACATCGACAGAATTGGTCGTCGTAAAGGTCTGATGGTAACGCTGGCGATTATGGGCTGCGGTACTCTGCTGATTGCCCTGGTACCCGGCTATCACAGTATTGGTCTGCTGGCTCCCGTGCTGGTATTACTTGGACGATTATTACAGGGATTTTCTGCAGGCGTGGAGTTAGGCGGCGTCTCAGTTTATCTTTCTGAAATCGCCACGCCTGGCAATAAAGGCTTCTACACCAGCTGGCAATCCGCCAGTCAACAGGTCGCCATTGTGGTGGCGGCGCTGATTGGTTATGGCCTGAACGCCACCCTGGGACATGATGAGATCTCGGAATGGGGCTGGCGCATTCCCTTCTTTATTGGTTGCATGATTATTCCTTTGATCTTCGTGCTCCGCCGCTCGCTGCAGGAAACCGAGGCATTTTTACAACGCACGCACCGTCCCGACACCAGGGAAATTTTCACCACTATCGTCAAAAACTGGCGTCTCATCGCTGCAGGCACGCTGCTGGTGGCGATGACCACAACGACGTTTTACTTCATCACCGTCTATACCCCGACCTACGGCAGGGCTGTACTCCACCTGAGCGCGCGCGACAGCCTGGTAGTCACTATGCTGGTCGGTATTTCTAACTTTATCTGGCTGCCGATTGGCGGAGCGATTTCTGACCGAATTGGTCGTCGTCCGGTGCTGATGGGTATAACTGTACTTGCACTGATCACCACCTGGCCGGTAATGCACTGGCTCACCGCCGCGCCAGATTTCACGCGCATGACACTGGTTCTGCTTTGGTTTTCGTTCTTTTTTGGTATGTACAACGGGGCAATGGTTGCCGCACTCACCGAGGTGATGCCTGTCTACGTCCGTACAGTGGGTTTTTCACTGGCATTCAGCCTTGCCACAGCTATTTTTGGCGGCCTTACACCCGTTATATCTACAGCGCTGGTCCAGCTAACCGGGGATAAAAGTTCACCAGGATGGTGGCTGATGTGTGCGGCACTTTGCGGACTCGCCGCTACAGCAATGCTGTTTATCCGGTTGAACCGGGGTTATCAGCCGCTCGAACATAAACTCTGAAATGCAAACGGGCGGAGAAATCTCCGCCCGTTGTCTTTTTCATTTTTTGAATTACTGCGCGGCATTCTTGCTGCGAATTTCCTGCCAAACTTTGTCACAATCAGCATTAACGGCCTGATCGTTCCCCGTACGCGTGGCCTGGATACACTGCTGATAATCCAGCACACGTACGCTTTCTTCATTGGCAAACTGCTGGTGCTGTTTTTCTTTCTTCAGTACATTCAACACGCTTTGGCAGGCTTCTATTTTTTCCGGCGATCCTTGCGCGGTATTAATACACGCGCTGTAGGCTTCTTTCAGGCGGCTGTCTTCTTTCGGTGCAGGGGATTGCGTACAAGCCACCAGCCCTGATGCCATAACGGCGATGAGTATCAGTTTTTTCATAGCACTTTCCTCAACGAGGCGGCAGGCGCCCGGCCTGCCGCTATTGGCATTAGAAGATGGTGAATGGAGCAATAACGATGAACTTCACGTCGCGCTCATCCTGGAAGATGTTGCCGTAACCACCGCCCCAGCTCGGAATGTCTGAATGGTTGTCGTACTGGGTGAAGTGCAGTTTAAACATAGTGCCCTTAGCACGACCATCTTGCAGGGTGTAGACCGCATCCAGGCTGTAAGAGGACTCTTCGATAGTGCGGTTTTTGTCGTAGTACGCATCCGGGTTGAGCTGCCAGGTCGCTGGTTTGGCATCCCATGCGTAAACGTAGGACGCGCCCACTGCCCAGCCAGGCAGGTTCCAGTTCTTCAGATCATACATTGCGCCGAAGAAAACTGCCTTTTCGCCGTTGGCGTTGAAGTCAGAACGGTTATCCCACCAGATATCCAGGCGACCGTTTGATGAAGCGTAGGTCGGGGTCATACGCTGCAGGAAGTAGCCCTGCTGCCCGTCCGCTTTAACCCAGGTACCTTCCAGACGCAGGTCAACCACTTCCGCTACTTTATAACCGAAGGTCAGCGCCTGCAGCCAGGCCGTACCGTCATAAATATCGTTCACGGTGCGATCGTCAACTTTGTCACGTGCGCCGTAGAACTGATAGCTGGTGGTAAACGGATTACCCCCTAAATCGAATTTGTAGCTGGCTTTGGCGAAGTACTGATCGACGTAGCCCTCTGACTGGCCAAATGCTGCTTCCAGTAACAGGTTATTTTTGAAATCATATTTCGCACCGATTGAGTGCAGGTAATCTACGCTGGTTTTCTTATCGGCCTGATAGAATTTATCCACTTCGGTGTGCCACGGTGCTTTATATTCATTGGCCCACATATAGGAGAAGCTCAGCGCACCAGCATCGCCATAGTCGAAGTTGGCGCCAGCTTCAGCACCCTGATAGGTACCTGGCATAAAGCTCCAGTGCGGAGCCAGCAAAGTCTGTCCGGTTGGTTGAATGTAACCGGCACGCGCCCAGGCTGGACCATATTTAAATTTAGCTGCTGCTTTATAAAGGCTAATCCCGCTCTTATCGCCGGAGTAATCTTCGTCATAGCCTTTATTTTTGGAAGAGAATGCAATTTCGTTTGGATGGCCGCTTTCGCTACTTTCGTTCATTTCAATAGCAGTGAATGCTGCGATATCAATACCAAACATATCAGCCGCGTAACCGGACTGGAAGTCGAGGTTAGCATTCCAGGTGGAGTGAGAAAGGTTGGTTTTGTATTTGTCGTGATCGGTCACATCTTTACGGTCACGCTCACGCTGCCAGTAGTAGATGCCGCCGGTTAAGGTAGAGTCATCAATAAATCCTTCGGCGTGTACCTGGGGAGCGACAACAAAACCCGACATTGCTGTGATACCGGCGATAGCCAGCGCCAGCGTACTACGTTTGCCACTAAACGTACGCATATGTTAATCCTCTTTGACATAAAAATGCTGCCGACAAAAGCGGACAGCGAAAAAAATAAAAAAAGTAGCGCTAAGAAAACCTCAGTGACTACAATGAATAGACTATTTTTCGCGACGCGAATTATCAATCTCTTTCTGTAACGAGTATGTAATAGTATGAGCAACCGCACATATTTGATTGCTTTCTGTTACATTTTCATCGACAGATAAAAAAGCGTTGAAAAGTTGAAAAAATCGCTTGTTTTCCATGAGGATGAAATCGGTTTCAGCCTATTTCATATTGAGGTAAGTTATTTAAACGTAAAAATATTCAGCCATTCCATTATTAC
Organism: Citrobacter meridianamericanus; assembly: GCF_041320245.1. Lineage (NCBI taxonomy): Bacteria > Pseudomonadati > Pseudomonadota > Gammaproteobacteria > Enterobacterales > Enterobacteriaceae > Citrobacter > Citrobacter meridianamericanus. The sequence goes on from NZ_CP101036.1 coordinate 3,750,227, forward strand.
AGACATGTAATTAATTCGCTCCGCAAACGGAGCCTGGCGTACGGTTTTTTGCGAAAAAACGCCGCATGACGCGGCGTTTAGACTGGAGGTATTGCGACTTATTCGCCGACTTTAGCCCACGTGTCGCGCAGACCAACGGTGCGGTTAAACACCAGCTTGTCTGCTGTTGCATAGCGGCTGTCCAGACAGAAGTAACCTTCACGCTCAAACTGGAACGCTTTGCCTGCAACCGCAGCCTGCAGCGATGGCTCACCGTAGCCCTGCTTAATGACCAACGATTCCGGGTTAATGACGGACAGGAAGTCTTCCGCCGCGCCTGGGTTTGGAACGCTAAACAGGCGATCGTACAGACGGATTTCAATCGGCAGCGCATGGGACGCGCTCACCCAGTGAATAACGCCTTTAACTTTACGACCATCAGCCGGATCTTTGCTCAGGGTATCGGCATCATAGGTGCAGAAAATGGTGGTGATATTCCCTTCCGCATCTTTCTCGACACGTTCGGCCTTGATCACGTAAGCGTTACGCAGACGCACTTCTTTGCCCATCACCAGACGTTTGTATTGCTTGTTCGCTTCTTCGCGGAAGTCTGCACGATCGATCCAAATTTCACCGCTAAACGGTACTTCACGGCTGCCCATTTCCGGTTTGTTCGGATGGTTAGGCATAGTGACCAGCTCGCTTTCGCCCTGCGGGTAGTTTTCGATAACCAGTTTCACCGGATCGATAACCGCCATCGCGCGCGGAGCGTTTTCGTTCAGATCTTCGCGGATACAGGATTCCAGAGAAGCGATCTCAATGGTGTTGTCCTGCTTGGTCACACCAATGCGTTTGCAGAATTCACGGATAGCGGCAGCGGTATAACCGCGACGACGCAGACCAGAAATCGTTGGCATACGCGGATCGTCCCAGCCCTCAACGTGCTTGTCGGTAACCAGCAGGTTCAGCTTGCGCTTGGACATTACAGTGTATTCCAGATTCAGGCGCGAGAATTCGTACTGGCGCGGATGAACCGGAATGGTGATGTTGTCCAGCACCCAGTCGTACAGACGACGGTTATCCTGGAACTCCAGCGTACACAGTGAATGCGTAATGCCTTCCAGCGCATCGCTGATGCAGTGGGTAAAGTCGTACATCGGGTAGATGCACCACTTATTGCCGGTCTGGTGGTGTTCAGCGAACTTGATACGGTACAGCACCGGATCGCGCATCACGATAAATGGCGAAGCCATATCGATTTTCGCGCGCAGGCAGGCTTTACCCTCTTCAAAACCACCGGTACGCATTTTTTCGAACAGCGCGAGGTTCTCTTCGACGCTGCGATCGCGGAACGGGCTGTTTTTGCCCGGCTGAGTCAGCGTGCCACGGTATTCGCGAATTTCGTCTGCTGACAGTTCGTCAACGTACGCCAGACCTTTATTAATAAGCTCTACCGCATAGGCGTGAAGCTGATCGAAGTAATCCGACGAGTAGCGAATGTCGCCAGTCCAGTGGAAACCTAACCATTCAACGTCGTTTTTAATCGACTCAACGTACTCGATATCTTCTTTAACCGGGTTCGTATCATCAAAACGCAGGTTGCACTGGCCCTGGTAATCTTGCGCAATGCCAAAGTTCAGACAAATGGATTTCGCGTGGCCAATGTGCAGATAGCCATTTGGCTCCGGCGGAAAACGTGTATGGATAGTGGTGTGCTTACCACTGGCCAGATCTTCATCGATGATCTGACGAATAAAGTTACTCGGGCGGGCTTCAGCCTCACTCATCGTGGATTCCTCAAAGCGTAAACAACGTATAACGGAACATGATCTTATAAGCGACGTCAGGAGACAACTATTAGTTGCACAAAAAAGGTGTTTCAGCAGGATATATGAGGGTATTTGCTGTAAAAAAAAGCGGCGGAGGATTATCCCCCGCCGCTTGAGGCACTTAACTTACTTTACTCAGGAGCAGTTATTTACCTTTAATCTCATACAGCGGTGTCTGACCAGCAACCACATGACCTTCGGCTTTAATGACCAGCGCGCCGAAATCATCGCTGTTGCTGCACACAACCGGGCTAATCATGGAACGTGCGTTGGCGTTCAGGAACTCCAGATCCATTTCCAGAATCGGTTGACCTGCCGTTACTTCCGCACCTTCTTCAACCAGACGCTTAAAGCCTTTACCTTCCAGCGCTACAGTATCGATGCCCATATGGACCACAATTTCCGCGCCTTTCACGGTTTCCAGGCAGAACGCATGGTTAGTGTTGAAGATTTTCACGATAGTGCCCGCAGCCGGAGCAACCACGATTTTATCGGTCGGTTTTACCGCCACGCCGTCACCTACTGCTTTGCTGGCGAAGGCTTCATCAGGAACCTGTTCCAGTGCAACCACATCACCGGTAATAGGAGAAACCAACGCTTCAACGGTGACCGCGTTCGCGACAGCCTGCGGTTTTGCAACTGGAGCTGCCGCCGCTGGCGCACTTTCACCAAACGCTGCCGCCACCGGACCACGCGCGACAACTTTCTTCATTTCATCGCCAATGGATTCAGCTTTTGCACCCACGATGACCTGAATAGTTTGCTTGTTCAGCTTAACCACACCAGAAGCGCCTAAGCGTTTACACATCGCATCATTTACGCGACCAGAGTCGGCAACGGTCAGACGCAGACGGGTAATACAGGCATCAATCGCTTTCAGGTTATCGGTACCGCCAACCGCTGCAATGTAGCTGGTTGCCAGTTGAGCCAGACCTTCTTCAGTATTGCTGTTCGCTTCTTCAGTGACGATATCGTCTTCTTTATCTTCGCGGCCCGGCGTTTTCAGGTTAAACAGACGAATAACCGCGCTGAACAACACGAAGTAAATAACGAAGAACACCAGCCCCATCACCACCAGCATCCAGACGTTCTTACTTGCTGCCGGCAGGTTGTACATCAACACGTAGTCGATAGCACCTGCGGAGAAGGAGAAGCCCGCGTGGATCCCCAGCAGTGTCGCAACGAACAGGCTGATACCCGTTAACACTGCGTGCAGGAGGTACAGCAGCGGAGCCAGGAACATGAACAGGAATTCCAGCGGCTCGGTAACACCAGTCAGGAATGCAGTGATCGCCACGGACAGCAGCATACCGCCAACCATCGGACGACGTGCTTTTGGAGCCGCGAAGTACATCGCCAGCGCCGCACCCGGCAGACCAAACATCATGATCGGGAAGAAGCCAGACATGAACATACCCGCAGTACCGTCACCCGCATAGAAGCGGTTGATGTCACCGTGGAATACGGTTCCTGCGGCGTTAGTAAATTCGCCAATCTGGAACCAGGCGATGGTGTTCAGAACCTGATGCAGACCGGTTGGGATCAGCAGACGGTTGATGAAACCAAAGATACCTGAACCCAGCGCGCCAGCGCCTACGATCCACTCACCACCCGCGTGGATGGCGTTCTGCACCGGCGGCCACACGTAGCCAAAGATTGCAGCCAGCACCAGACAGAAAAAGCCAGTGGCGATCGGCACGAAGCGTTTGCCGCCAAAGAAGCTCAGGAAGTCAGGCAGTTTGATACCAGACCAGCGGTTATAGACGGCGCCGCCGACCAGACCGGTAATGATACCCGCCAGCACACCCATGTTGATGGCTGGGTTAATGGTAACCATTGCTTTGGTCAATATGAAATAACCGACCGCACCCGCCAGCGCTGCCGCACCTGCGCTGTCTTTTGACCAGCTGGATGCCACACCGATCGCGAAAATTAACGCGAGGTTATCAAAAATGGCCCCACCCGCTTGCGCGATGAAGGGTACGTTAAGTAAATCTGGTTGGCCGAATCGCAGCAGCAGTGCCGCGACTGGCAGCACAGCGATGGGGAGCTGTAACGCCCTACCCAGCCGCTGGAAAAAACCTAAAATATTCATTTTATTCCCCCTACGAGACCCCGATTAGGCTTCTTTGAAGCCATATTTTTATTGTGCGACCATTCCTGACAACAAGATTCTGGAACAACGATATTAACCATTCATCTACATTCAGAGTGTGTGAAAATTTAATTCGTATCGCAAATTAAAAGCATGTTTTTTGTGATTCCAGTCACCAAATATCGTTATTAACCCTCCCTTTCACTGGCTAACTACGAAAACTTATTTTATCATTCAAAAAATCGAAACGGATTGATCCTTACCGATGCAAAACCAGGTTACGCTTAATACTGCACAGAGACTCAATCCGCCAATTGCTTACATTTACTTTTGAGGTGAAGAATGAGACTGATCCCCCTGAATACCGCTGAACAAGTCGGCAAATGGGCTGCTCGCCATATCGTTAACCGTATTAACGCGTTCAAACCAACGGCAGATCGTCCGTTCGTTTTGGGCCTGCCGACTGGCGGTACTCCGCTGACAGCCTATAAAGCATTAGTCGAAATGCACAAAGCGGGCCAGGTGAGCTTCAAACATGTTGTCACTTTCAACATGGATGAATATGTAGGCCTGCCGAAGGAACATCCGGAAAGCTATCATAGTTTCATGCATCGTAACTTCTTTGATCACGTTGATATTCCAGCAGAAAACATCAACCTCCTCAATGGTAATGCGCCGGATATTGATGCAGAATGCCGTCAGTACGAAGAAAAAATCCGTTCTTACGGTAAAATCCACCTGTTCATGGGCGGTGTAGGTAATGATGGTCACATCGCGTTCAACGAACCGGCCTCCTCTTTGGCTTCCCGTACCCGCATCAAAACGCTGACTCACGACACGCGTGTTGCTAACTCACGCTTCTTTGACGGTGACGTAAACCAGGTGCCTAAATATGCGCTGACCGTTGGCGTGGGTACTCTGCTGGATGCTGAAGAAGTGATGATTTTGGTTCTGGGTCACCAGAAAGCGCAGGCCCTACAAGCCGCCGTTGAAGGCAATGTTAACCATATGTGGACCATCAGTTGCCTGCAGTTGCATCCGAAAGCCGTTGTGGTCTGCGATGAGCCTTCCACCATGGAACTGAAAGTGAAAACGCTGAAATACTTTAACGAGTTAGAAGCGGAAAATATTAAAGGTCTGTAATTGATGTCTCCGCCCTGTCGATGAGTTGCAGGGCGGCATTTTTTGAAATCGGGGGTCGGAATGTATGCTTTAACCCAGGGCCGGATCTTTACCGGTCACGAAATTCTTGATGACCATGCGATTGTTGTCGCCAATGGCCTGATTGACAGCGTTTGCCCACTGGCTGAGTTACCGTCAGGAATTGAACAGCGCTCACTGAATGGGGCCATTATTTCCCCCGGTTTTATCGATGTACAGCTAAACGGCTGCGGCGGCGTACAGTTTAACGATACGGCAGAAGCCGTAACCGTTGAAACGCTGGAAATCATGCAGAAAGCCAATGAAAAATCGGGCTGCACCAGCTTCCTGCCAACGCTTATCACCACCAGCGATGACCTGATGAAGCAGGGCGTTCGCGTCATGCGTGAATACCTGGCGAAACACCCGAATCAGGCATTAGGGCTTCATCTGGAGGGTCCGTGGCTGAATCTGGTGAAAAAAGGCACGCATAATCCGGGATTTGTCCGTCAACCGGACGCTGCGCTTGTCGATTTCCTGTGCGATAATGCCGATGTCATCACTAAAGTGACGCTGGCGCCAGAAATGGTTCCGGTAGAGGTCATCACCAAACTGGTGAATGCCGGTATTGTGGTTTCTGCGGGTCACTCAAATGCAACGGTCAAAGAAGCAAAAATCGGCTTCCGCGCAGGCATCACCTTTGCGACCCATTTGTTCAACGCGATGCCGTACATTACCGGTCGTGAACCGGGACTGGCGGGCGCAATTCTTGATGAAGCCGATATCTACTGCGGTATCATCGCCGATGGCCTGCACGTTGACTACGTTAACATTCGTAATGCCAAGCGCCTGAAAGGCGACAAGCTGTGCCTGGTCACCGACGCGACCGCGCCAGCAGGTGCAAACATTGAACAGTTCATTTTCGCTGGTAAAACAATATACTACCGCAATGGATTGTGCGTTGATGAGAACGGTACGTTGAGCGGTTCATCATTAACCATGATTGAAGGCGTACGCAATCTGGTCGAACATGCGAATATCGCTCTCGACGAAGTCCTGCGCATGGCAACGCTCTACCCTGCTCGCGCCATTGGCGTCGACAAACAACTCGGCAGCATCGCGCCAGGCAAAGTAGCCAACCTGACTGCGTTCACGCACGACTTTAAAATTATCAAGACCATCGTTAATGGCAACGAGGTCGTTACTGAGTAAGAGAAAGAATGACACCAGGCGGACAAGCTCAAATAGGTAATGTTGACCTCGTAAAACAGCTTAACAGCGCGGCGGTTTATCGCCTGATTGACCAGCATGGGCCAATCTCGCGAATTCAAATTGCCGAGCAAAGCCAGCTTGCCCCCGCCAGCGTAACCAAAATTACGCGACAGTTGATCGAACGCGGGTTGATCAAAGAAGTCGATCAGCAGGCCTCCACCGGGGGCCGCCGCGCTATCTCCATCGTCACCGAAACCCGCAATTTCCACGCGATTGGTGTGCGACTGGGCCGTCACGATACCACGCTCACGCTCTATGACATGAGCAGTAAAGTGGTCGCTGAAGAGCACTACCCTCTCCCGGAGCGTACCCAGGAAACGCTGGAGTATGCGCTGCTCAACACCATTGCCTCCTTTATTGAGAGCTGCCAGCGGAAAATCCGCGAGCTGATTGCGATTTCCGTCATCCTGCCAGGCCTGGTTGACCCTGAAAGCGGTGTTATTCGCTATATGCCACACATTCAGGTTGAAAACTGGGGGCTGGTCGAAGCGCTTGAAAAACGCTTTAAGGTCACCTGCTTTGTCGGTCACGATATTCGCAGTCTGGCGCTGGCCGAGCACTATTTCGGGGCAAGTCAGGATTGCGAAGACTCCATTTTGGTGCGTGTTCACCGCGGAACCGGCGCGGGAATTATTTCCAATGGTCGCATTTTCATCGGTCGCAATGGCAACGTAGGTGAGATTGGTCATATTCAGGTAGAACCGCTGGGTGAGCGCTGTCACTGCGGTAATTTCGGCTGTCTGGAAACCATTGCGGCTAATGCTTCTATCGAACACCGCGTACAAAACTTGCTAAAACAAGGCTATCCAAGTCGGCTCACGCTGGATGATTGCAGTATCAAAGCCATCTGCAGGGCAGCGAATAAAGGCGACAATCTGGCAGCAGAAGTCATCGAGCACGTTGGTCGACACCTGGGTAAAACCATCGCTATCGCCATCAACCTGTTTAACCCGCAAAAAATCGTCATTGCAGGCGAAATTACCGAAGCGGATAAAGTGCTACTGCCAGCCATAGAGAGCTGTATCAACACGCAGGCGTTGAAGGCGTTTCGTCACAATTTACCGGTGGTTCGTTCCACGCTGGATCACCGCTCCGCCATTGGCGCCTTTGCGCTGGTGAAGCGTGCAATGCTCAACGGGACTTTGCTGCAACGTTTGCTGGAAAGCTAATACATGTCATCCTTCAAGCTGCCTCTGCGTTAGCTGCATCTGCGTTAGCTGCATCTGCTCAGCCCGGTCACTTACTTCAGTAAGCTCCAGGGGTTCGCAGACTTGCCGCCTTGATGCAACTCGAATGATGTCGTGTATTTTGTGTATAGTAATGCCTTCTTTTTTTAATGTCGGATTGTCCATGGCCATTAAGAATGTAATTTGTGATATCGACGGCGTGCTGATGCACGACAATGTTGCCGTACCGGGTGCGGCAGAATTTCTGACCGGGATTCTGGAAAAAGGTCTGCCGCTCGTTTTGCTGACTAACTACCCTTCACAGACCGGGCAAGATCTGGCCAACCGCTTCGCCACCGCAGGTGTGAATGTCCCCGATAGCGTCTTTTATACTTCTGCCATGGCTACCGCTGATTTTCTTCGTCGCCAGGAAGGTAAAAAGGCCTACGTGGTAGGTGAAGGAGCGCTGATCCACGAACTGTATAAAGCCGGATTTACGATTACCGACGTGAACCCGGATTTTGTGATTGTTGGCGAGACGCGTTCCTATAACTGGGACATGATGCATAAAGCCGCCTATTTTGTGGCTAACGGCGCCCGTTTCATCGCCACAAACCCGGATACTCACGGCCGTGGCTTTTATCCTGCCTGCGGTGCGCTGTGCGCCGGTATCGAAAAAATCTCTGGCCGTAAGCCGTTTTATGTGGGGAAACCCAGCCCGTGGATTATTCGTGCAGCGCTCAACAAAATGCAGGCGCACTCGGAAGAGACGGTTATCGTTGGCGACAACCTGCGTACCGATATTCTGGCGGGCTTCCAGGCGGGTCTCGAAACCATCCTGGTATTGTCTGGCGTATCGACGCTTGATGACATCGACAGCATGCCGTTCAGACCGAGCTGGATTTACCCGTCCGTTGCTGAGATAGACGTCATTTAATCCCCCTGGCCGGATAACACCACCTGCAAGTTACCCGGCCTGAAAAATCCATCCATTCAATAAAATCACCATTTCATTGCTGATTCATCAATAACAATGTTCATTACATAATCTTTTTTCACCAATCCACAATGACCATTGCGTTTTTTATTTTCTGACCCGTAATTCGCTTGCGCCCTCTCCCGCTTTGCGGCATTTTCTTTATCAAGCAAACATAAAAAGCATCACGCAACAGGTTAACGGAGAAGGTTATGTGTTCTATTTTTGGCGTATTCGATATTAAAACTGACGCAGTTGAACTGCGTAAAAAAGCCCTGGAATTGTCTCGTCTGATGCGCCATCGCGGTCCGGACTGGTCGGGTATTTACGCCGATGATAACGCCATTCTGGCGCATGAACGTCTGTCCATCGTCGACGTCAATGCCGGAGCTCAACCGCTGTACAACGTAAAGAAAACGCATATCCTGGCAGTTAACGGTGAAATTTATAACCATCAGGCGCTGCGCGCTGAATACGGCGATCGCTACCAGTTCCAGACCGGTTCCGACTGCGAAGTTATCCTCGCGCTGTACCAGGAAAAAGGCCCAGAATTCCTGGATGACCTGCAAGGCATGTTTGCTTTTGCCCTGTACGACAGCGAGCAGGACGCTTATCTGATCGGTCGCGATCATATTGGGATCATCCCGCTATATATGGGTTACGACGAGCACGGTAACTTCTACGTCGCGTCTGAAATGAAAGCCCTTGTTCCTGTATGCCGCACGATCAAAGAATTCCCGGCAGGTAGCTATTTATGGAGCAAAGACGGCGAAATTCGTCAGTACTACCAGCGCGACTGGTTTGAATATGATGCGGTTAAAGACAACGTTACCGATAAAAACGAGCTGCGTCAGGCGCTGGAAGATGCGGTGAAAAGTCACCTGATGTCAGATGTTCCTTACGGTGTATTGCTGTCCGGCGGTCTGGATTCTTCGGTCATTTCCGCAATCACCAAAAAATACGCGGCGCGTCGTGTTGAAGATCAGGAACGTAGCGAAGCATGGTGGCCGCAACTGCACTCCTTCGCCGTCGGCCTGGAGGGCGCACCAGATCTGAAAGCCGCACAAGAAGTGGCGAACCATCTGGGTACCGTGCACCACGAGATCCACTTCACCGTGCAGGAAGGTCTGGATGCTATCCGCGACGTGATTTATCACATTGAAACTTACGATGTCACAACCATTCGCGCCTCGACGCCAATGTACTTAATGTCGCGTAAAATTAAAGCGATGGGCATTAAAATGGTGCTGTCGGGTGAAGGTTCGGACGAAGTGTTTGGCGGCTATCTCTATTTCCACAAAGCGCCGGATGCAAAAGAGCTGCATGAAGAGACCGTGCGCAAGCTACAGGCGCTGCATATGTTCGACTGCGCTCGCGCCAACAAAGCCATGTCAGCCTGGGGCGTGGAGGCTCGTGTGCCCTTCCTGGATAAGAAATTCCTTGATGTGGCGATGCGCATCAACCCGCAGGATAAAATGTGCGGCAACGGCAAAATGGAAAAACATGTTCTGCGCGAATGTTTTGAATCCTACCTACCGGCAAGCGTCGCATGGCGGCAGAAAGAGCAGTTCTCTGACGGTGTCGGTTACAGTTGGATTGATACACTGAAAGAAGTCGCTGCTGAACAAGTTTCTGACCAACAACTGGAAACCGCCAGCTTCCGTTTCCCGTACAACACGCCATCATCTAAAGAGGCGTATTTGTATCGTGAAATTTTCGAAGAGCTGTTCCCGGTTGCGAGCGCGGCAGAATGTGTACCAGGCGGGCCGTCGGTTGCCTGTTCTTCGGCCAAAGCGATCGAATGGGATGAAGCGTTTAAAACCATGAACGATCCTTCAGGTCGTGCAGTTGGCGTACACCAATCCGCTTATAAATAAGTTAATCCCTGGAAAAGGGCCCTGCGGGGCTCTTTTTTTATGTCTGTTTTCTGTGCAAAAAAACAATTAATAACTAATAATTGCCGAATATTGCGTCATGCTGTTCGCAACCTAACCAAACAGTCACATTCCAGCTATTTTCAATGAAAAAGGGGTTGACGCTTCAAGGCTCAATACGCATAATGCGCCCCGCAACGCCGATAAGGTTACGCGAAAAAAAGATGGCTACGTAGCTCAGCTGGTTAGAGCACATCACTCATAATGATGGGGTCACAGGTTCGAATCCCGTCGTAGCCACCATCTTTTTTGCGGGAGTGGCGAAATTGGTAGACGCACCAGATTTAGGTTCTGGCGCCGCAAGGTGTGCGAGTTCAAGTCTCGCCTCCCGCACCATTCACCCGTAAGCGTTGCACGGATGGGGTATCGCCAAGCGGTAAGGCACCGGTTTTTGATACCGGCATTCCCTGGTTCGAATCCAGGTACCCCAGCCATTTTTTCTTCGATATAGCGGTTCACCGCAACGGTCATTGGGGTATCGCCAAGCGGTAAGGCACCGGTTTTTGATACCGGCATTCCCTGGTTCGAATCCAGGTACCCCAGCCATCGAAGATTAAGTAGTACATGGCTACGTAGCTCAGCTGGTTAGAGCACATCACTCATAATGATGGGGTCACAGGTTCGAATCCCGTCGTAGCCACCATATTAAAGGCCTGTCGACTCGCTCGATAAAGTCAAAAAATTGTTGGGGTATCGCCAAGCGGTAAGGCACCGGATTCTGATTCCGGCATTCCGAGGTTCGAATCCTCGTACCCCAGCCAATTTTAAGAAGTCGTCCATTTTGTGGATGCGCCCGTTGGGGTATCGCCAAGCGGTAAGGCTCTGGTTTCTGATACCAGCATTCCGAGGTTCGAATCCTCGTACCCCAGCCATATAAAAAAAGCTCGCTTCGGCGAGCTTTTTGCTTTTCTGCATTCCTGGATTGATTGTCTGATGGCACTCCGCTTATCAGGCCTACAACGTTTGCTATAGGCCTGTCTGAATTATAATCCTAACGCATACTTCAGCGCCTGACGCTTCAGCACACCTGCGCGCTCTGCAGCCATTAGCCCGAGATTACGCATGATACGCAGCGGCTGCAGGTTGTTGCTAAAACCGGCGTAAAACAGATCCATGCCGCTTTGCATAATGAAATTGTCAGTCATACGACGATTCTGATAGCGTTTCAGCACCGGTTGGCTGGCCCAGGTCTCGCCGTAGCTACGCGCATTCACCAGCACGTCAATCAGCGCATCCACATCACGGAATCCCAGATTAACGCCCTGCCCTGCCAGCGGATGAATGGTATGCGCAGCGTCACCCACCAGCGCCAGGCCCGGCTGCACATATTGCAGTGCGTGGCGACGCGTAAGCGGAAATGCTCCCGCCGCCACAGGCGTCACGTTGCCCAGTCGAGACGGGAAATGTTTGGCGATCTCCGTCTGCAGCTGGGGCATGTTCAGGCCTTGCAACTGGCGGATGCGCGCCGGTGAGTCGTACCACACCAGCGAGGCCCAGTTATCGAACAGCGGTAAAAACGCGCGCGGACCGTCAGGCGTAAATTGCTGCCAGGTACTGTCTCCCGGCGAATTCTCGCATTGTACGGTTATCAACATACAGGACTGCGCATACTGCCAGGCATGAATGCCAATCCCGGCCATTTTACGCACCTGAGAATTGGCCCCATCCGCACCGATGACCAGCTTCGCGCTGATTTTTTCACCGTCTGCCAGTTCAAGTTCATGCCGATCGTGATGTTGATGCAAAGAGAGAAGCGATGCAGGCACGCGCAGCGTAACTTTGGGGTGAACTTCCAGCGCCTGCCAGAGTGCCTGTTGCAGAACCGTGTTTTCGACCATATAGCCGAGCAAAGGTAACTTAAGTTCGGCGGCATCAAACATTACATGGGCATTTTCCCATTCCCACGTTTCCAGACGACGGTAAGGATGACTGCGCATCCCCTGAATCGTATCCCAGACACCCAGCCCTTTCAGCAACGACACGGACGCGGAGCTAATGGCCGAAATTCTGACATCAGGCTGTCCGTCAATCACAAATGGCGCAGGAGCGGCATGTTCAATAACCGTTACCGTAAATCCATGCTGCGCCAGTCCCAGCGCCAGCGCACCGCCGACCATCCCCCCGCCGACAATGGCAATTTCCGTTGGTTGATTTGTCATGGTCAATTATCCTGTTACATGTATTGCTTAAGTTTACAGGATTTTTTACCCCTTGAGGCTGACATCCGTCATACTGGTCACAACCGCGCCAAAGCAGTACACTATGCGCCCTGCATTTCAGCCACAATTTCGCAAGAGCAAGTCGATGACCAAAAAACTCCATATTAAAACCTGGGGCTGTCAGATGAACGAATACGATTCATCGAAGATGGCCGATCTGCTGGATGCCACCCATGGCTATCAACTGACCGACGTGGCCGAAGAAGCAGATGTGCTACTGCTGAATACCTGCTCTATCCGTGAGAAGGCTCAGGAAAAAGTCTTCCATCAGTTAGGTCGCTGGAAGCTGTTAAAAGAGAAGAATCCCAAGCTCATCATCGGTGTCGGTGGTTGTGTTGCGTCTCAGGAAGGCGACCATATTCGCCAGCGCGCCCACTATGTCGATATTATTTTTGGGCCGCAAACCCTGCACCGTCTGCCGGAAATGATCAACAAAGTGCGTGGAAGCACGACTCGTAGCCCAGTGGTTGATATCAGTTTCCCGGAGATCGAAAAGTTCGATCGCCTGCCGGAACCGCGTGCTGAAGGTCCAAGCGCGTTTGTGTCCATCATGGAAGGTTGTAATAAATATTGTACTTATTGCGTGGTGCCCTACACCCGCGGTGAGGAAGTCAGCCGTCCGGCGGATGATATCCTGTTTGAAATCGCCCAGCTGGCAGCGCAAGGCGTGCGTGAAGTGAACCTGCTGGGGCAAAACGTCAACGCCTGGCGCGGTGAGAACTACGACGGCACGATCGGATCTTTTGCCGATCTGCTGCGTCTGGTCGCGGCGATCGACGGCATTGACCGTATCCGCTTCACCACCAGCCATCCGATCGAATTTACCGACGATATCGTGGAAGTTTATCGCGATACGCCGGAACTGGTCAGCTTCCTGCACCTGCCGGTACAGAGCGGTTCAGATCGCGTGCTGAATCTGATGGGGCGCACCCATACCGCACTGGAATATAAAGCGATCATCCGCAAACTGCGCGCAGCACGTCCGGATATCCAGATTAGCTCCGATTTCATCGTTGGCTTCCCGGGTGAAACTACGCAGGATTTCGAGCAGACCATGAAGCTGATTGCTGACGTCAATTTTGATATGAGCTACAGCTTTATCTTCTCTGCACGTCCAGGCACACCTGCCGCCGATATGGTTGATGACGTACCAGAAGAAGAGAAAAAACAACGTTTATACATTCTGCAGGAACGTATTAACCAGCAAGCTATGGCCTGGAGCCGTCGTATGGTCGGCACGACCCAGCGCATTCTGGTTGAAGGCACATCGCGTAAGAGCATCATGGAACTGTCAGGGCGTACCGAAAATAACCGCGTGGTGAACTTTGAAGGTACTCCGGATATGGTCGGTAAGTTTGTGGATGTTGAAATTACCGATGTCTGGACGAACTCCCTGCGCGGCAAAGTGGTACGTACTGAAGACGAAATGGGCCTGCGCATCGCAGAATCCCCTGAGTCGGTTATTGCGCGTACCCGCAAAGAAAACGATCTGGGCGTCGGTATTTATCAGCCTTAATCCTGCTGAAAAACGCAAACAATGCCCGATGGCACCACGCCTATCGGGCCTAAACTTCCTGGCTCGCTGCTCCGGCGAGCCTTGTAATTTGCCCTGGCATCCCCATATTTATTGCAATGCTTGCGCCTTTCCCCCATGGCGTGAATAATTTCCTTAGGTGCCGGTAAATGTTCAACGTCCGGCAAGACATGCATAAGAGGAACAGTTTGAACATAGACACTCGCGAAATCACCCTTGAACCCGCAGACAATGCCCGCCTGTTGAGCCTTTGCGGCCCATTTGATGACAACATCAAACAGCTGGAGCGTCGCCTCGGCATCGAAATTAACCGCCGTGATAACCATTTTAAACTGACAGGTCGCCCAATTTGCGTTACCGCAGCGGCAGATATTTTACGCAGCCTGTACGTCGATACCGCCCCCATGCGCGGTCAGACGCAGGACATTGAGCCTGAACAAATTCATCTGGCAATCAAAGAAGCGCGTGTGCTTGAGCAAAGCGCAGACAGCGTGCCGGAATTTGGCAAAGCGGTGAATATCAAAACCAAGCGCGGAGTCATTAAACCGCGTACGCCGAACCAGGCGCAGTACATTGCGAATATCCTCGACCACGACATCACGTTCGGCGTTGGCCCTGCGGGTACGGGTAAAACGTATCTTGCGGTTGCTGCCGCGGTCGATGCGCTTGAGCGTCAGGAGATCCGTCGTATTCTGCTGACCCGTCCAGCAGTGGAAGCAGGTGAAAAACTCGGTTTCCTGCCTGGCGACCTGAGCCAGAAAGTCGATCCCTATTTACGACCGCTGTATGACGCGCTGTTCGAAATGCTCGGTTTTGAGAAGGTTGAAAAGCTGATTGAGCGTAACGTCATTGAAGTTGCGCCGCTGGCCTATATGCGCGGACGTACACTCAACGATGCGTTCATCATTCTTGATGAGAGCCAGAACACCACCATCGAACAGATGAAAATGTTCCTGACCCGTATCGGCTTTAACTCCAAAGCGGTTATCACCGGCGATATCACCCAAATTGACCTGCCGCGTAGCACCAAATCCGGTCTGCGTCATGCCATTGAAGTGCTGGCTGAGGTCGACGAGATTAGTTTTAATTTCTTCCATAGCGAAGACGTGGTTCGCCATCCGGTGGTGGCCCGTATCGTCACGGCGTATGAAGCCTGGGAAGAAGCAGAACAGAAACGCAAAGCCGAGCAGGCTGCAGAACGCAAGCGCGAAGCTCAGGAGCAGGAACAAAAATGAGTCAGGTTATTCTCGATTTACAGCTGGCATGTGAAGACGAATCCGGTTTACCCACAGAAAGTCAGTTTCAGGGGTGGCTCGATGCGGTGATCCCGCAGTTTCAGGAAGAGTCTGAAGTAACTATTCGTCTGGTCGATGACGCGGAAAGCCATGAGCTAAACCTGACCTATCGCGGGAAAGATAAATCAACCAACGTGCTCTCTTTCCCGTTTGAAGCTCCGCCGGGCATTGAGATGCCGCTGCTGGGCGATTTGATCATCTGCCGTCAGGTCGTCGAGAAGGAAGCGCAGGAACAAGGTAAGCCGCTTGAAGCCCACTGGGCGCACATGGTGGTGCACGGAAGCCTGCATTTACTCGGCTACGATCATATCGAAGACGGTGAAGCGGAGGAAATGGAATCCCTCGAAACTGAGATTATGCTTGCTCTGGGCTATGAGGATCCGTACATTGCCGAGAAGGAATAAGCCGTCGGGCATCAGCCCGGGCTTCCCATAAAGCCATGCGCTGAGTTTACGCGCATTGAGCGACCTATTAACTAACATGAGAACCCATACGACGCCATGAGCGACGACAATTCACACAGTAGTGACACCTTAAACAGCAAAAAGGGATTTTTTTCCCTGTTACTGAGCCAACTTTTCCACGGTGAACCCAAAAACCGCGACGAACTGTTGGAGCTGATCCGTGATTCCGGGCAAAACGACCTTATCGATGAAGATACGCGCGATATGCTCGAAGGGGTGATGGATATTGCGGACCAACGCGTGCGCGACATCATGATCCCCCGCTCTCAGATGATTACCCTGAAACGCAACCAGACCCTGGATGAATGTCTCGATGTCATTATCGAGTCTGCCCACTCGCGTTTCCCGGTGATCAGCGAAGATAAAGATCACATTGAAGGGATTCTGATGGCCAAAGATCTGCTGCCGTTTATGCGCAGCGATGCCGAAGCCTTCAGCATGGAGAAAGTGTTACGCCAGGCGGTTGTCGTACCTGAAAGCAAGCGGGTTGACCGCATGCTGAAAGAGTTTCGCTCCCAGCGTTATCATATGGCTATCGTCATCGACGAATTTGGCGGTGTCTCAGGTCTGGTGACCATTGAAGACATCCTTGAACTGATCGTCGGTGAAATTGAAGATGAGTACGACGAAGAAGACGATATTGACTTCCGTCAGCTCAGTCGCCACACCTGGACTATCCGCGCTTTGGCGTCGATTGAAGACTTCAACGACGCTTTTGGGACCCACTTTAGCGACGAAGAAGTCGATACCATTGGCGGGCTGGTTATGCAGGCCTTTGGTCATCTGCCCGCACGTGGGGAAACTATCGACATTGATGGTTACCAGTTTAAAGTGGCAATGGCCGACAGCCGTCGTATTATTCAGGTTCATGTCAGAATTCCGGACGACTCACCCCAGCCCAAACTGGACGAATAAACCCGAAACTGGATCTAAGACTACATGGCATTTGCCCCATTAATCGAACGCCAGCGCATTCGCCTGCTGCTGGCGTTATTATTCGGTGCCTGCGGGACGCTGGCTTTCTCTCCGTATGATATCTGGCCCGCCGCGATCGTTTCGCTGATGGGCCTGCAGGCTTTTACCTTCAACCGTCGCCCGCTCCAGTCTGCCGCTATCGGCTACTTCTGGGGACTAGGGCTGTTTGGCTCAGGTATTAACTGGGTTTACGTCAGCATCGCGCAGTTTGGTGGTATGCCGGGCCCGGTTAATGTTTTCCTCGTGGTTCTGCTTGCCGCATACCTTTCCCTTTATACCGGTCTGTTTGCCGGCGTTTTGGCGCGCTTGTGGCCGAAAACCACCTGGCTACGCGTGGCGATTGCCGCGCCGGTAGTCTGGCAAATCACTGAATTCCTGCGCGGCTGGGTATTGACCGGCTTCCCATGGCTGCAATTCGGCTACAGCCAGATCGACGGTCCGTTAAAAGGGCTGGCGCCGGTGATGGGCGTTGAGGCGATTAACTTCCTGCTGATGATGGTCAGCGGCCTGCTGGCGCTGGCGCTGGTGA
The DNA here is from genome assembly GCF_041320245.1 of Citrobacter meridianamericanus. NCBI lineage: Bacteria > Pseudomonadati > Pseudomonadota > Gammaproteobacteria > Enterobacterales > Enterobacteriaceae > Citrobacter > Citrobacter meridianamericanus. The sequence continues at coordinate 3,767,634 of NZ_CP101036.1, forward strand.
CGCGTAACTGGAAGCCGCTGATTGCCGCGCTGGTGCTCTTTGCCCTGCCCTTTCCGTTGCGCTATATCCAGTGGTACACGCTTGAGCCGGAAAAAACCACTCAGGTATCGATGGTGCAGGGTGACATTCCGCAGTCACTCAAATGGGATGAAGGTCAGTTACTCAACACCCTGAAGATTTATCTCGACGCCACCCAGCCCGAGATGGGCAAATCACAGCTCATCATCTGGCCAGAATCTGCTATTCCGGATCTGGAAATTAACCAGCAGCGCTTTCTGAGCATGATGGATGACTTGCTGAAATCGAAAAACAGCACGCTAATTACCGGGATCGTAGATGCACGTCTGAACAAGCAGAATCGTTACGATACCTACAACACTATCATCACGCTGGGTAAAGACAGTCCGTACAGCTACGATTCCAACAATCGCTACAACAAAAACCATCTGGTGCCGTTTGGCGAGTTTGTCCCGCTGGAATCGATCCTGCGTCCGTTAGCGCCGTTCTTTGACCTGCCTATGTCTTCGTTTAGCCGTGGGTCTTATGTACAACCGCAACTGCATGCGCACGGCTTTAAGCTGACGGCAGCCATCTGCTACGAAATCATTCTTGGCGAACAGGTTCGGGATAACTTCCGCCCGGATACGGACTACTTGTTAACTATCTCCAACGATGCCTGGTTTGGTAAGTCTATTGGACCGTGGCAGCACTTCCAGATGGCGCGGATGCGTTCCCTGGAGCTGGCGCGCCCTCTGCTGCGTAGCACCAATAACGGTATTACGGCGGTGATTGGTCCTCAGGGTGAGATTCAGGCGATGATCCCGCAGTTTACCCGTCAGGTTCTGACCACCAGCGTGACGCCAACGACGGGCCTGACCCCTTATGCCCGTACCGGTAACTGGCCGCTCTGGCTGCTGACCGCACTGTTTGGCTTTGGTGCGGTGGTAATGAGCCTGCGTCAACGTCGTAAGTAACCCTTCTTCCCCTGGCCGGATAATACCTCGCTTATCCGGCCCACACACATTCCCGCATCCCATTCTGGCACGCCTATTGCTTTGTTCTACAAGGCAAACGTAGTTTTGGCTGAATGTGCAACCTGGTCGCACCAAAGTTGAGCATAGGTAGCACCTGGAAAGTGCAACAGGATATTTTTGCCCCCAAATGGTGCGGCGCACCTCGCAAAAATAAACAATAAAACATCAAATTCTTTACATTCATCCAAACTAAATGTTAACAAACACATACAAGACTGCACTTTTTAGTAGCAAACAATAACAACATCACAATGGGTATCAATGCGTCCCTGGCGCAGACGATAAAGGAGTTGGATATGCAATTACGTAAGCTCGCCACTGCCATGCTGGTCATGGGAATGTCCGCCGGTCTGGCGCACGCAGAAGACGCAGCACCAGCGGCAGGCAGCACGCTGGACAAAATCGCCAAAAACGGTGTGATCGTGGTTGGTCACCGTGAATCCTCGGTGCCGTTTTCTTACTACGATAACCAGCAAAAAGTGGTCGGTTATTCACAGGATTACTCCAACGCGATCGTTGAAGCGGTGAAGAAAAAGCTGAACAAGCCCGATCTGCAGGTGAAACTGATCCCGATTACATCACAGAACCGTATCCCACTGCTGCAAAACGGCACTTTCGACTTTGAATGTGGTTCCACCACTAACAACGTTGAGCGCCAAAAACAAGCGGCTTTCTCTGACACTATTTTCGTTGTCGGTACCCGTCTGCTGGCGAAAAAAGGCGGCGACGTCAAAGATTTTGCGGACCTGAAAGGTAAGGCCGTGGTCGTGACTTCGGGTACGACCTCAGAAGTACTGCTGCACAAACTGAACGAAGAACAAAAAATGGATATGCGCATCATCAGCGCGAAAGACCACGGTGACTCTTTCCGTACTCTGGAAAGCGGTCGCGCCGTTGCCTTTATGATGGATGATGCACTGCTGGCTGGCGAACGCGCAAAGGCGAAGAAACCAGACAACTGGGAGATCGTCGGCAAACCGCAGTCTCAGGAAGCCTACGGCTGCATGCTGCGCAAAGATGATCCGCAGTTCAAAAAGCTGATGGACGACACTATCGCCAAGGCTCAGACCTCAGGCGAAGCTGAGAAATGGTTTGATAAGTGGTTTAAAAATCCAATTCCACCCAAGAACCTGAACATGAATTTCGAACTGTCAGACGAGATGAAAGCCCTGTTCAAAGAACCGAATGATAAAGCGCTTAACTAACTAAAATAAATGGGAGGCTTCCCCTCCCTCTCGATTGCTATTCGGTACGGACAGACTATAAGCCTGATGGTCGTTCCCCATCAGGCCTGAAAACCGCAAAACGCCGAATAACAATCTTCGAGGGTAGCGCTGCTACCCTTTTTTTTCTGGAGTAGATTTATGTCTATAAACTGGAACTGGGGTATTTTTTTACAACAGGCCCCGTTCGGCAACACCACCTATCTCGGCTGGCTCTGGAGTGGTTTCCAGGTCACAGTCGCGTTATCTATCACCGCCTGGATTATCGCTTTCCTCATAGGCTCTTTATTCGGCATATTACGTACCGTACCAAACCGTTTCCTTTCCGGGATCGGCACGCTGTACGTTGAGTTGTTTCGTAACGTTCCACTCATCGTCCAGTTCTTTACCTGGTATCTGGTCATTCCTGAACTGCTGCCGGAAAACATTGGCATGTGGTTCAAGTCAGAACTGGATCCCAACATTCAGTTCTTCCTCTCATCCATGCTTTGTCTTGGGCTGTTTACCGCCGCGCGCGTCTGTGAGCAAGTTCGTGCAGCGATTCAGTCCCTGCCTCGCGGGCAGAAAAACGCCGCGCTGGCGATGGGCCTAACGCTGCCGCAAGCCTATCGCTATGTCCTGCTGCCAAACGCTTACCGCGTGATTGTTCCGCCAATGACCTCAGAGATGATGAATCTGGTGAAGAACTCCGCGATCGCCTCCACTATCGGTCTGGTGGATATGGCTGCGCAGGCAGGAAAACTGCTGGATTACTCCGCTCACGCGTGGGAATCGTTTACCGCCATCACGCTGGCCTACGTATTGATTAACGCCGTCATCATGCTGGTAATGAATCTCGTCGAACGCAAAATCCGCCTGCCTGGCAATTTGGGAGGCAAATAATGTACGAATTTGACTGGAGTTCTATCGTCCCTTCCCTGCCGTATCTGCTGGACGGGCTGATCATCACGTTGAAAATCACCGTTACAGCGGTCGTCATTGGTATCGTCTGGGGGACCATCCTTGCCGTCATGCGTCTGTCCAGCTTCGCGCCAATTGCCTGGTTTGCGAAAGGCTACGTCAACGTATTTCGCTCCATTCCGCTGGTAATGGTACTGCTGTGGTTCTACCTGATTGTGCCCGGCTTCCTGCAAAACGTGTTGGGCCTGTCGCCAAAAACCGATATTCGCCTGATCTCGGCGATGGTCGCGTTTTCGATGTTTGAAGCCGCGTACTATTCCGAGATTATCCGTGCCGGTATCCAGAGTATTTCTCGTGGGCAGTCGAGTGCCGCGCTGGCGCTGGGAATGACCCACTGGCAGTCGATGAAGCTGATCATTCTGCCACAGGCATTCCGCGCAATGGTACCGCTACTGCTTACTCAGGGCATCGTACTGTTCCAGGATACCTCGCTGGTGTATGTATTGAGTCTGGCAGACTTCTTCCGTACCGCCTCCACCATTGGCGAGCGTGACGGCACGCAGGTTGAAATGATCCTGTTTGCTGGCGCCGTTTATTTTGTATTCAGTCTGAGCGCATCGTTGTTGGTCAGCTATTTGAAGAAAAGGACAGTTTAATGATTACCCTGAAAAATGTTTCTAAATGGTATGGTCACTTTCAGGTGCTGACCGACTGCTCCACGGAAGTGAAAAAAGGTGAAGTAGTGGTGGTCTGCGGCCCGTCAGGTTCAGGTAAATCAACGCTTATCAAAACGGTGAACGGACTGGAGCCGGTACAAAAGGGCGTCATCACCGTTGACGGCACCGTGGTAAATGATAAAAAAACCGATCTGGCCAAACTGCGCTCACGCGTTGGCATGGTGTTCCAGCACTTTGAACTGTTCCCGCATCTGTCGATCATTGAGAACCTGACTCTGGCGCAGGTAAAAGTGCTTAAGCGCGATAAAAAGCCTGCTCGTGACAAAGCGCAAAAGTTACTGGAACGCGTTGGTCTGTCAGCGCACGCCGATAAGTTTCCGGCTCAGCTCTCCGGGGGCCAACAACAGCGTGTCGCCATTGCCAGGGCGCTGTGTATGGATCCTATCGCCATGCTGTTTGACGAACCGACATCAGCGCTTGATCCTGAAATGATCAACGAAGTGCTGGACGTCATGGTTGAACTGGCCAATGAAGGGATGACCATGATGGTAGTCACCCACGAAATGGGCTTTGCGCGTAAAGTGGCGAACCGGGTGATCTTCATGGATGAAGGGAAGATTGTTGAAGACTCGCCGAAAGAAGAGTTCTTCGCCAATCCGAAATCAGACCGAGCCAAAGACTTCCTCGCAAAAATCCTGCACTAATCTTGCTGGCGCGCATCGCCATGTGCGCGCCATCTCACGATTTACCTCTTCACTTCTCGAAACAGATACAGCCCAGCGTTAACCTTGTCACAGAGTCCCACTTACAAGGAGCAACAATGGCACTTCCTATCCTGTTTGATTGCGATCCAGGTCATGACGACGCTATCGCAATTGTTCTCGCCCTCGCCTCACCTGAGCTGGACGTTAAAGCCATAACCTCTTCTGCCGGGAATCAGACGCCCGACAAAACGCTGCGTAACGTATTGCGCATGCTAACGCTGCTCAATCGTAGTGATATTCCCGTCGCCGGTGGCGCTGTGAAACCGCTGATGCGCGATCTGATTATTGCCGATAACGTCCACGGCGAGAGTGGGTTAGATGGCCCGGCGCTCCCGGAACCAACCTTTGCGCAGCAGCCATGCACAGCTGTGGAACTGATGGCGAAAACACTGCGTGAAAGCCCGGAACCGGTGACCATCGTCTCCACCGGGCCGCAAACAAACGTGGCATTGCTGCTGAATAGCCATCCAGAACTGCACGCCAACATCGCCCGTATCGTGATAATGGGTGGGGCAATGGGTCTCGGAAACTGGACGCCCGCCGCCGAGTTCAATATTTTTGTGGATCCTGAAGCTGCTGAAATTGTATTCCAGTCAGGCATTCCGGTGGTGATGGCTGGTCTGGACGTGACACATAAAGCGCAAATTCATCGCGAAGATACCGAGCGGTTCCGCGCTATCGGCAATCCTGTTTCAACGATCGTTGCTGAACTACTCGACTTCTTCTTCGAATACCACAAAGACGAAAAATGGGGATTCATTGGCGCGCCGCTGCACGACCCCTGCACCGTTGCCTGGCTGCTGAAACCTGAGCTGTTTACTACCGTTGAGCGTTGGGTTGGTGTGGAAACCCAGGGCAAATACACGCAGGGCATGACCGTGGTGGATTACTACTTCCTGAGCGGCAATAAGCCAAACGCCACCGTGATGGTGGACGTGGATCGCGAAGGGTTTGTCGATCTGCTAGCGGAGCGTTTAAGGTACTACGCATAAAAACTGCAGGCCTGATGGTGGCGCATGTTATCAGGCCTGCAATTAACGATTAGCACGCCTAATTATCACGGCTCAAACGGTCGCCGCTGGAACTGATCGTGACCGCATTTCGGACACAGCGGCAGCACATCCGGCGTGTAAACCGCTAAATGGAAATGGCACTTCTCGCAGACCAGATTTCCCAGTCCCACTACTTCGCCACTGTGATAAACCCCATGATGGCTAAGATCCTGAAATACCTCACGCCATTCAAGCTGCGTTTTGTCGGTGATATCGGCCAGCTCTTGCCAGATACTCTCCTTGATAACCCGCATAAAGACGCTGTCGGTCTCCTCATCAAGGCTCTCTTCATAGCTCAGAGCAAACTCTTCCAGGTCGCGTCTGACGGCCCGGGTGAGTTCTTCCACCTCGGTTCGCGTTAACTCCCCGGTCTGCATAACTCTCTGCCGCGCCTGCTCCACCAATGCATCAATATCGCGTTCGCCGTTGCGCAGACGTTCGCTCAGTGAAGCCACCAGTTCACGGTAATATTGAGCAACCTTGTTCATCGCTTCGCCTCCTGGGTCGTTAACTGTCTATAATAATAGACGTTATTTACACAACGCTTTGCAAGGCTGCCCACAGAGTGTGTAAATTTGTGCAAGAATTATCCTTGCAGGAATTCAACGCTGAATGCGCGAAAGGCTGTTTTGACGCGGGCGTTTGGGCTATGCTATGCGGATCTGAAACACCACATCTAGAGCTACGTTTGTAGCTGTATTGAAAACAGGACCACTGGCTGCCATGCAAGAGCAATACCGCCCGGAAGAGATAGAATCCAAAGTACAGCTTCACTGGGATGAGAAGCGCACATTTGAAGTTACCGAAGACGAGAGCAAAGAGAAGTATTACTGCCTGTCTATGCTTCCCTATCCTTCTGGTCGACTACACATGGGCCACGTACGTAACTACACCATCGGTGATGTGATCGCCCGCTATCAGCGTATGCTGGGTAAAAACGTCCTACAGCCCATTGGCTGGGATGCCTTCGGCCTGCCTGCGGAAGGCGCGGCGGTTAAAAATAACACCGCCCCAGCACCGTGGACGTACGACAACATCGCTTATATGAAAAACCAGCTCAAAATGCTGGGTTTTGGTTACGACTGGAGCCGTGAGCTGGCAACCTGTACCCCGGAATACTACCGCTGGGAACAGAAATTCTTCACCGAGCTGTACAAAAAAGGCCTGGTGTACAAGAAAACGTCTGCGGTCAACTGGTGCCCGAACGACCAGACCGTACTGGCGAACGAACAGGTTATTGACGGCTGCTGCTGGCGTTGCGATACCAAAGTAGAGCGTAAAGAGATCCCGCAGTGGTTTATCAAAATCACCGCTTACGCTGACGAACTGCTGCGTGACCTGGATAACCTGGATCACTGGCCTGACACCGTGAAAACGATGCAGCGCAACTGGATTGGCCGTTCTGAAGGCGTGGAAATCACCTTTGATGTGAACGGTTACGACAACACGCTGACCGTTTACACTACCCGCCCGGACACCTTTATGGGTGCGACCTACCTGGCCGTTGCCGCAGGTCATCCGCTGGCGCAGAAAGCCGCTGCAAATAACCCTGAACTGGCTGCCTTCATTGACGAATGCCGTAATACCAAGGTTGCTGAAGCCGAAATGGCGACCATGGAGAAAAAAGGCGTCGACACTGGCTTTAAAGCCGTTCATCCGTTGACTGGCGAAGAAATCCCGGTTTGGGCGGCAAACTTCGTCCTGATGGAATACGGCACAGGCGCCGTCATGGCCGTTCCGGGTCACGATCAGCGCGACTACGAATTTGCCACCAAATACGGCCTGACCATCAAGCCGGTAATTCTGACTTCTGAAGGCGCAAAGCCGGATCTGTCTGAACAGGCGCTGACCGACAAAGGCGTGCTGTTTAACTCCGGTGAGTTTGACGGCCTCGACTTCGACGCTGCCTTCAACGCCATTGCTGACAAACTGGTCGATAAAGGCGTGGGTAAACGTAAAGTTAACTACCGCCTGCGTGACTGGGGGGTTTCCCGTCAGCGTTACTGGGGTGCGCCAATCCCGATGGTGACGCTGGAAGATGGCACCGTGCTGCCGACCCCAGAAGATCAACTGCCGGTTATTCTGCCGGAAGACGTGGTCATGGACGGTATTACCAGCCCGATCAAAGCCGACCCGGAGTGGGCAAAAACCACCGTTAATGGTATGCCTGCGCTACGTGAAACCGACACCTTCGATACCTTTATGGAGTCATCATGGTACTACGCGCGCTACACCTGTCCGCAGTATCAGGAAGGCATGTTGGATTCCAAAGCCGCCAACTACTGGCTGCCGGTTGATATCTACATTGGCGGTATTGAACACGCCATCATGCACCTGCTCTACTTCCGCTTCTTCCATAAACTGATGCGCGATGCGGGCATGGTCAACTCTGACGAACCGGCTAAACAACTGCTGTGTCAGGGGATGGTGCTGGCCGATGCGTTCTACTACGTGGGCGCAAACGGCGAACGCAACTGGGTTTCTCCGGTTGATGCCATCGTTGAACGCGACGAAAAAGGTCGTATCGTTAAGGCTAAGGACGCAGAAGGCCATGAACTGGTGTATACCGGCATGAGCAAAATGTCCAAGTCGAAAAACAACGGTATCGACCCGCAGGTTATGGTTGAACGCTATGGTGCCGACACCGTACGTCTGTTCATGATGTTCGCCTCTCCGGCTGACATGACCCTGGAATGGCAGGAATCCGGCGTTGAAGGGGCGAACCGCTTCCTGAAGCGTGTCTGGAAACTGGTTTACGAACACACTTCACAGGGTGATGCACCGGCGCTTAACGTTGCAGCACTGACAGAAGATCAAAAAGCGCTGCGTCGCGACGTGCACAAAACCATTGCTAAAGTTACCGATGATATCGGTCGTCGTCAGACCTTTAACACCGCAATTGCGGCGATTATGGAGCTGATGAACAAGCTGGCGAAAGCACCGCAGGAAGACGAGCAGGACAGAGCTCTGATGCAGGAAGCATTGCTTGCCGTTGTACGCATGCTCAACCCGTTCACTCCACACGTTTGCTTCACCCTGTGGCAAGCGCTGAAAGGTGAAGGCGATATCGACAACGCGCCGTGGCCGGTAGCTGACGACGCCGCAATGGTTGAAGACTCAACGCTGGTTGTGGTTCAGGTAAACGGCAAAGTACGTGGCAAAATCACCGTTCCGGTAAACGCCACTGAAGAGCAGGTTCGTGAACGTGCGGGCCAGGAGCCTCTGGTGGCAAAATATCTTGATGGCGTTACCGTACGTAAAGTGATTTATGTACCGGGTAAACTCCTCAATCTGGTCGTTGGCTAAGCGCGGGAGGAAGCGTGCGATTTCTGACAACATTGTTGTTATCTCTGGCGGTGCTGGTCACCGCCGGGTGTGGCTGGCATCTGCGTAGCACTACGCAGGTTCCACCCTCAATGAAAACCATGATCCTGAACTCTGGCGATCCGAACGGCCCGTTAAGCCGTGCAGTCCGTAACCAGCTGCGTCTGAACGGTGTGACGCTGCTTGAAGACGGTACAATGCGTAAAGACGTAACATCCTTACGTCTTGGCGCGGTCAGCATTTCACAGGATACGGCGTCGGTATTCCAGAACGGTCAAACGGCTGAATACCAGATGGTGTTGTCCGTAAGTGCTACTGTGCTGATTCCTGGTCATGATATATACCCAATCAGCGCCAAAGTTTATCGTTCGTTCTTTGACAACCCGCAGGCTGCACTGGCGAAAGATAACGAGCAGGACATGATCATCAAAGAGATGTATGACAAAGCGGCTGAACAGTTGATTCGTAAGCTGCCAAGCGTACATCTGGCCGATACTCAGTCATCCAATGCTGATGCTGAACCGGCGGTAAATAAAGCCGCGACGCCGGCGTCATCTCCGGCGCGTGTTTCCACCACGCTGGGTAACTGATGCTCAAGTTGTACCCTGAACAACTCCGCGCACAGCTCAATGAAGGGCTGCGCGCGGCGTATTTACTCTTAGGTAACGATCCCCTTTTATTGCAGGAAAGTCAGGACGCCATCCGTCAGGCTGCCGCAACGCAAGGATTCGAAGAACATCACGCTTTCACTCTGGACAACAGCACCGACTGGGGAGAGATTTTTTCGCTCTGCCAGGCGATGAGCCTGTTTGCCAGCCGCCAAACGCTACTTCTGCAACTGCCTGAAAATGGGCCTAACGCTGCCATTAACGAACAACTCGCTTCGCTCGTCACGCTGTTACATGACGATCTGCTGCTGATTGTTCGCGGCAACAAACTCACCAAAGCGCAGGAGAACGCCGCGTGGTGTACCGGACTGGCGAATAACGCGGTTCAGGTAAGCTGTCAGACGCCAGAGCAGGCGCAGCTCCCGCGTTGGGTCGCCGCGAGGGCAAAACTTAACAACCTGCAACTGGATGACGCAGCCAATCAGCTATTGTGCTATTGCTATGAAGGCAACCTGTTAGCACTGGCGCAAGCGCTGGAACGGTTAGCATTGCTTTGGCCTGACGGCAAACTAACGCTACCTCGCGTGGAGAAAGCCGTTAACGATGCCGCGCACTTTACCCCGTTCCACTGGGTGGATGCGCTGCTGATGGGCAAAAGCAAACGCGCGCTGCACATTCTGCAACAGCTACGTCTGGAAGGCAGTGAGCCGGTTATTTTGCTGCGTACGATACAGCGTGAATTGCTGTTGCTGGTCAACCTAAAACGGCAGTCGGCGAATACCCCCTTGCGCACGTTGTTTGATAAACACCGGGTGTGGCAAAATCGCCGGGGCATGATGGGTGATGCACTAAACCGGCTGAACCCGGCACAGCTACGTCAGGCAGTAACGCTGTTAACGCGTACAGAAATTACGCTTAAACAAGACTATGGTCAGTCAGTGTGGGCTGAACTTGAGGGACTTTCCCTTTTGCTCTGCCATAAATCACTGGCCGATGTTTTTATTGATGGTTGATATGAAATCATTGCAGGCTCTGTTCGGCGGCACCTTTGATCCGGTGCATTATGGTCATCTTAAACCGGTTGAAATTCTGGCGAATCTGATTGGCCTTTCCCGGGTCATCATCATGCCCAATAACGTCCCACCACATCGCGCACAGCCTGAAGCATCCAGTGAGCAACGTAAGCGCATGGTTGAACTGGCCATTGCTGATAAACCGCTGTTTTCCCTGGATGAACGCGAACTGAAACGCGATACCGCCTCCTACACCGCGCAAACGCTAAAAGAGTGGCGCGAAGAGCAAGGCCCGAACGTGCCGTTAGCGTTTATCATTGGTCAGGATTCGCTGCTGACCTTCCCTTCCTGGCACGACTACCACACGATTCTGGGCAATACCCATCTCATCGTGTGCCGACGTCCGGGTTATCCGCTCGAAATGGTGCAGGAAAAGCACCAGCAATGGCTGGAGGATCATCTGACTCATTCTCCGGATGACCTGCACAACCTGCCTTGCGGGAAAATTTACCTGGCCGAAACGCCGTGGTTCAACATCTCCGCCACGCTCATTCGCGAGCGCCTGGAAAAAGGCGAGCCGTGCGACGACCTGATGCCAGGCGCAGTGCTTGACTATATCAATCAGCAGGGGTTGTACCGCTAAGCGTGTTGTTTAATGCCGCCAGCAGGCGGTCATTTTCTTCCTGACTGCGAACAGCAACCCGGTAATAACGCGCGTCCAACCCAGGGTAATTGGCACAACTGCGAATCAAGACATGCTGTTCCAGCAACATCCGTTGCAAATCAATATCCGCGCGATCGCAGCGTAATAAACGATAATTTGCCTGGCCGGGATACACCGTCAGGCCAGGCAGGTTTTGTAGCTGTTGCTCAAACCGCGCTCCCTCTTGTTCCAGCCATTTCCACGTCGCCTGCTGATAAGCGCTGTCGCATAAAATAATCTCGCCTGCCAGAGCAGCAAACGCATTAATTGACCATGGCATTTGTCGGCTGCGCATTTGTGCAACGGCCTGCTCGTTACTGTTGACCAGATATCCCAGACGCAGCCCCGGTATCGCATAAAACTTGGTGAGAGAGCGTAGCACCCAAATATGCGGGTTCTCATGCAGCAGCGGAATAAACCCCGGTTCCCCGGCTATAAAATCGATGAACGCTTCATCCAGGATAAGATTGATCCCAAGCCATTTACAACGTGCGGCAATCTCACGTAGCAGGCGGTTATCCGGTAGTAACCCGGTGGGGTTGTTGGGCGTGCAGAGAAACAGGCAGTCCAGCTCTGAGGTTAACGCATCGAGGATCGCATCGGTAAGCTGCCAGCCATCGTCTTCGCGCAGCGCAAATTCATGGATCGTACAGTCTCCCCATTGCAGCGCCCGACGATATTCCGCAAACCCGGGGGTCACGATCATCGCATGACGTGGCTTCAGGCCATCTACCAGGGTAAAAATAGACTCGGTCTCACCGTTTCCCGCAAGGATCCACGAGGCCGGAATCTGATGATGCTCCGCCAGCGCTGCGTGCAGTTGCGCGTAATCGACATCCGGGTAACGCTCCGCGCAGTCCATATTGTCGATAATTGCGCGTTTTAAACCTGCTGGCATACCCAGTGGATTAATATTCGCGCTAAAATCCAGCAATTGCTCAGGCGAGATGCCCAACAGTTCGGCGGCTTCTCGGGTATTACCGCCATGCGCGCTCTTGAATAAAGACATCGTGCCGCTCCACATAAAAAAGGATATTTTAGTGAAAAATCTCTGTGCAATCAGGGCAAACATCATATTTTGCGCGAATAGCCTTACGAGGGAAACATGAGACTCTGGTTAGTGCGTCATGGCGAAACAGAAGCCAATGTCGCGGGTTTATATAGCGGCCACGCCCCCACACCGCTAACAGAAAGGGGAATAGCTCAGGCGCAAACGCTGAGTACACTATTACGCAATGTCCCTGTCGATAACGTTCTGTGCAGCGAGCTTGAGCGCGCCCGCCATACAACGCAGTTGATCTTAGGCGATCGCGAGATTCCCGTGCGTAATATGCCTGAGCTTAATGAGATGTTTTTTGGCGACTGGGAAATGCGCCACCATCGCGATCTGGCGCACGAAGATGCCGAAAATTACGCCGTGTGGTGTAACGACTGGCAGAATGCGACGCCCACCAATGGCGAAGGTTTTCAGGTGTTTTCCCAGCGAGTGGAACGCTTTATTACCCAACTTACTGAATATAAAGCGAGCCAAAACCTGCTGGTAGTCAGTCATCAGGGCGTGTTGAGTGTGTTGATAGCCCGCCTGCTTTCCATGCCAGCCGCAGCAATGTGGCATTTCCGCGTCGAACAAGGCTGCTGGAGCGCCATTGATTTTTGTGACGATTTTGCGGTTCTGAAAGTACTCAATAGCCGGGCCGTATGGCGTGAAGGCGAGTGAAAGCGCTGTTTTTTCTGTTGAAGGGCCTCTCTCCCATTGACACCCCATGACAGGCTGTTATTCTCCGCAACCTGACTTTCCCTGCCCTTCAGAGCTTTGCAAAAATTGTTTTACAAAAATGGCGATGCATTCTGTGGCGTGGGGTGGGATGATAGCGCACTTCACAAGCGCTTTCGGAGACATTTGTCCCGATATCGCCTCTGGTTCAGGTATACTAACAGACGTTTTTAACTCTTTTTCACCCAGGGGGAACACTTGCAGGGTAAAGCACTCCAGGATTTTGTAATCGACAAAATTGATGACCTGAAGGGTCAAGACATCATCGCCTTAGACGTTCAGGGCAAATCCAGCATTACTGATTGCATGATTATCTGCACCGGTACTTCCAGCCGTCACGTTATGTCTATTGCAGACCACGTTGTTCAGGAGTCCCGCTCTGCTGGCCTGATGCCGCTCGGCGTAGAAGGCGAGAATGTCGCTGACTGGATCGTCGTTGACCTCGGCGATGTGATTGTCCACGTAATGCAGGAAGAGAGTCGTCGCCTGTATGAACTGGAAAAACTCTGGAGTTAATGCGTGAAGCTGCAACTTGTCGCTGTCGGTACGAAAATGCCTGACTGGGTGCAAACCGGATTTACCGAGTATCTGCGTCGGTTTCCGAAAGATATGCCCTTTGAGCTGATCGAAATCCCGGCAGGAAAACGCGGCAAGAACGCGGACATTAAACGCATTCTCGACAAAGAGGGTGAGCAGATGCTGGCCGCCGCAGGCAAAAACCGCATCGTCACCCTTGATATCCCGGGAAAACCCTGGGATACGCCGCAACTGGCGACCGAACTAGAGCGCTGGAAACTGGACGGTCGTGATGTCAGCCTGCTGATTGGCGGGCCGGAAGGCCTCTCACCGGCCTGTAAAGCGGCAGCGGAACAAAGCTGGTCACTCTCTGCGTTAACCCTCCCTCACCCTCTTGTTCGAGTTCTGGTCGCGGAGAGTCTGTACAGGGCGTGGAGCATTACCACCAACCATCCTTATCACCGTGAGTGATCATTGATTCTTGAGTAGATTAAGCAGCGGATGAAACTACAGAATTCTTTTCGCGACTATTCGGCTGAGTCCGCGCTGTTTGTGCGCCGGGCGCTGGTCGCTTTTTTGGGGATTTTGCTGCTAACCGGCGTGCTAATCGCCAACCTTTATAATCTGCAAATCGTTCGCTTCACTGATTACCAGACTCGCTCGAACGAGAACCGCATCAAACTGGTGCCTATCGCCCCCAGCCGCGGCATCATTTATGACCGCAACGGAATTCCGCTCGCCCTTAACCGCACCATCTATCAAATAGAAATGATGCCGGAAAAGGTCGACAACATTCAGGATACGCTCGACGCGCTACGTAGCGTCGTCGATCTAACGGACGACGACATTGCCGCCTTTAAAAAAGAGCGCGCCCGTTCACATCGCTTCACCTCTATCCCGGTAAAAACCAACCTGACTGAAGTTCAGGTCGCACGGTTTGCCGTTAATCAGTATCGTTTTCCGGGCGTCGAAGTTAAAGGCTATAAACGCCGCTATTACCCATACGGCTCAGCACTGACTCACGTGATCGGCTACGTATCGAAGATCAACGATAAAGACGTGGATCGCCTGGACAAAGACGGCAAGCTGGCCAACTACGCGGCGACGCACGACATCGGCAAGCTGGGTATTGAACGTTATTACGAGGACGTGCTTCACGGTCAGACCGGCTATGAAGAGGTTGAAGTGAACAACCGTGGCCGCGTCATTCGCCAGCTTAAAGAAGTGGCGCCGCAGGCCGGGCATGATATCTATCTTACCCTTGATTTGAAACTTCAGCAGTACATTGAAACGTTGCTGGCAGGCAGTCGCGCTGCCGTGGTGGTTACCGATCCACGTACCGGCGGTGTACTGGCGCTAGTGTCCATGCCAAGCTATGACCCGAACCTGTTTGTGGATGGCATCTCCAGCAAAGATTACTCCGCGTTGCTCAATGACCCGAACACCCCATTGGTTAACCGCGCCACGCAGGGCGTTTACCCTCCAGCGTCAACGGTTAAACCTTACGTTGCGGTTTCTGCGTTAAGTGCAGGCGTTATCACCCGTAATACCAGCCTGTTCGATCCGGGCTGGTGGCAGCTACCTGGCTCTGAGAAACGTTACCGAGACTGGAAAAAATGGGGGCATGGTCATCTGAACATCACCCGCTCTCTGGAAGAGTCCGCGGATACGTTTTTCTATCAAATCGCCTATGATATGGGGATTGACCGACTTTCAGAGTGGATGAGTAAATTTGGCTACGGCAAATATACCGGCATCGATCTTGCTGAAGAACGCTCCGGTAATATGCCAACCCGCGAGTGGAAGCAAAAACGGTTTAAAAAGCCATGGTACCAGGGTGATACCATTCCGGTCGGCATCGGTCAGGGTTACTGGACAGCAACCCCAATCCAGATGAGTAAAGCGCTGATGATCCTTATCAACGACGGTTTGATAAAAGTCCCACATCTGTTGATGAGCACGGCAGAAAACGGCAAACAGGTACCGTGGGTACAGCCACAAGAACCGCCCGTTGGCGATATTCATTCTGGTTACTGGGAAATCGCGAAAGATGGTATGTACGGCGTAGCGAACCGCCCGAACGGGACTGCACACAAGTATTTTGCTGGCGCACCCTACAAAATTGCGGCGAAATCCGGTACCGCACAAGTCTTTGGCCTGAAAGCGAATGAAACCTATAACGCGCATAAGATCGCCGAGCGTTTACGTGACCACAAGCTGATGACGGCCTTCGCACCCTATGATAAACCCCAGGTCGCTGTCGCCATGATCCTTGAAAACGGCGGAGCAGGTCCGGCGGTAGGCACCATTATGCGCCAAATCCTTGACCACATTATGTTGGGCGACAACAACACCAATCTGCCAGCAGAAAACCCCGCGGTTGCAGCAGCTGAGGACCAATAATCGTGACGGATAATCCGAACAAAAAAACATTTTGGGACAAAATTCACATCGATCCCACAATGTTGCTTATCTTACTGGCACTGCTGGTCTACAGTTCGTTAGTCATCTGGAGCGCCAGCGGCCAGGATATTGGCATGATGGAGCGCAAAGTCGGCCAGATCGCAATGGGTCTGGTCATCATGGTGGTAATGGCGCAAATTCCGCCCCGGGTTTATGAAGGCTGGGCGCCTTATCTCTATATCTTTTGCATTATTCTGTTAGTCGCGGTAGACGCCTTCGGCGCCATTTCCAAAGGCGCGCAGCGCTGGCTGGATTTGGGTATTGTGCGTTTTCAGCCCTCAGAAATCGCTAAAATTGCCGTCCCACTGATGGTCGCGCGCTTTATCAACCGTGACGTCTGTCCACCGTCGTTGAAGAATACCGCCATCGCGCTGGTATTGATTTTCATGCCGACGCTGCTGGTTGCTGCACAACCTGACCTCGGCACCTCTATTCTGGTTGCCCTTTCCGGTCTGTTTGTCCTGTTCCTTTCCGGCTTGAGCTGGCGCTTAATCGGTGTTGCGGTGGTTCTGGTTGCGGCGTTTATCCCGATACTGTGGTTCTTCCTGATGCATGATTACCAGCGTCAGCGCGTCATGATGTTGCTCGACCCGGAAACCGATCCGCTGGGCGCGGGTTATCACATCATTCAGTCAAAAATTGCTATTGGCTCCGGCGGGCTGCGCGGCAAGGGCTGGCTGCACGGCACGCAGTCGCAGCTTGAGTTTTTACCCGAGCGTCACACCGACTTTATCTTCGCGGTGTTAGCAGAAGAGCTGGGTTTGGTGGGCATTTTGATTCTGCTGACGCTGTACATTTTGCTGATTATGCGCGGGTTATGGATCGCTGCTCGCGCGCAAACCACCTTTGGCCGCGTCATGGCGGGTGGCTTAATGTTGATATTATTCGTTTATGTCTTCGTAAATATTGGTATGGTGAGCGGTATTCTGCCCGTGGTTGGCGTTCCACTCCCACTGGTCAGTTACGGAGGCTCAGCACTTATCGTGCTGATGGCCGGGTTCGGGATTGTTATGTCGATCCACACCCATAGAAAAATGTTGTCGAAAAGCGTGTAAGGGGTACGCAATGCGTAAGCAGTGGCTTGGTATCTGCATCGCAGCAGGAATGCTCGCGGCGTGTTCGAATGATGATGGTCAGCAACAGGTTGCTGTCGCCCCGCAGCCTGCGGTGTGTAATGGTCCGATTGTTGAAATCAGCGGGGCCGATCCGCGCTTTGAACCCCTGAACCCAACGGCGAATCAGGATTACCAACGAGATGGTAAGAGTTACAAAATAGTCCAGGATCCCTCTCGCTTTAGCCAGGCCGGGCTTGCCGCTATTTATGATGCGGAGCCAGGAAGCAACCTGACGGCCTCTGGTGAAACGTTCGACCCGATGCAGCTGACCGCTGCGCATCCGACGCTGCCCGTTCCAAGCTATGCCAGAATTACCAACCTGGCAAACGGCAGAATGATCGTCGTACGCATTAACGATCGCGGTCCTTATGGCAACGATCGTGTAATTTCACTTTCGCGTGCCGCCGCCGATCGTCTGAACACCTCCAACAATACCAAAGTGCGTATCGACCCGATCATCGTCGCCCAAGATGGTTCATTGTCCGGGCCGGGTATGGCCTGTACCACCGTCGCGAAACAAACGTATGCCCTGCCTTCGCGTCCTGATTTAAGCGGCGGCGGCAGTATGGGAAGCATGCCTTCTCCATCGGATGCTGGTCAGCCGCAGGGCGATATTCGTCCGATCAGCAATTCCACGCTGAAAAGCGATGATCCAACCGGCGCGCCAGTAAACAGCGGTGGATTCCTCGGTGCGCCGACTACGCTCGCGGCAGGCGTGCTGGAAGGCAGCGAACCTACTCCTGCACCGCAACCGGCAACCACCACACCGGCAACAACACCAGCAACCGTCGCAGCTCCTGCTCCGGCAGCAACGGCTAACGGACGTTACGTGGTTCAGGTTGGTGCGGTGAGCGATCAAGCTCGTGCGCAACAGTACCAAAAACGCTTAAGTCAGCAGTTTGGCGTCCCAGGGCGAGTGGTGCAAAACGGTGCAGTCTGGCGTATCCAGATGGGGCCTTTCGCCAGCAAAACTGAAGCCTCCACATTGCAGCAGCGTCTTCAATCCGAAGCGCAATTACAGTCCTTCATCACTGGCGTGTAATAACTTCAATCAGGCATCTGAATTGTCAATTTCTGTAAATGACATTAACAAAGTCACGCGGAAAGTCAGATGCCTGCCAGTTATGTATTTGCTATAGTAGGGCTCTTTTTTTAATTTCATCACGGACGTCGTAGTTCTGACCATGAAGACCACTTTTTCCGCTCGTTTCGTGCAGCGTATGGCGCTCACCGCGGCTCTCTGCGCAGCCTCTCTCTCTGCTGCCCATGCCGATGACCTGAATATTAAAACCATGATCCCGGGTGTTCCGCAGATCGATGCGGAGTCGTATATCCTGATTGATTACAATTCAGGTAAAGTTCTCGCAGAACAGAATGCGGACACTCGCCGTGACCCCGCCAGTCTGACCAAAATGATGACCAGCTACGTCATCGGCCAGGCAATGAAAGCCGGGAAATTTAAAGAAACCGATCTGGTCACCGTCGGCAATGACGCATGGGCTACAGGTAACCCGGTGTTTAAAGGTTCATCGCTGATGTTCCTCAAACCTGGTATGCAGGTTCCTGTTTCTCAGTTGATCCGTGGTATTAACCTGCAATCAGGGAACGATGCGTGCGTGGCGATGGCGGACTTCGCGGCCGGTAGCCAGGATGCCTTCGTTGGTCTGATGAACAGCTATGTGAACGCGCTGGGCCTGAAAAATACCCACTTCCAGACTGTTCATGGTCTCGATGCTGACGGTCAGTACAGCTCGGCCCGCGATATGGCAATGATTGGCCAGGCGCTGATTCGTGACGTGCCTAACGAATACTCTATCTATAAAGAAAAAGAGTTCACCTTTAACGGCATTCGTCAGTTAAACCGCAACGGCTTGCTGTGGGATAACAGCCTGAATGTCGACGGTATCAAAACCGGTCACACCGACAAAGCTGGCTATAACCTCGTTGCATCCGCAACCGAAGGCCAGATGCGTCTGATCTCCGCCGTTATGGGGGGGCGCACCTATAAAGGCCGTGAAACTGAAAGTAAAAAACTGCTGACCTGGGGCTTCCGTTTCTTCGAAACAGTGAATCCGCTGAAAGTGGGTAAAGAGTTTGCTTCAGAACCAGCCTGGTTTGGTAATACCGATCGTGCATCGTTAGGCGTCGATAAAGACGTGTACCTGACGATTCCGCGCGGCCGCATGAAAGATCTGAAAGCAAGCTATGTGCTGAACACTACGGAACTGCACGCACCGCTGCAGAAAAACCAGGTGGTCGGCACCATCAACTTCCAGTTGGATGGTAAAACCATTGAGCAGCGCCCGCTGGTAGTCCTGCAGGAAATCCCTGAAGGCAACTTCTTTGGGAAAATCATTGATTACATTAAATTAATGTTCCATCACTGGTTTGGCTAAAAATCGAACACTTGAAAGTGTGATTTACGTCCCCATATACTAGGTATCCAGATAACTCCCACACGCCGTGGGAGTTATTATTTATTGATGTAACGCCGGAGCTGACATGAAAACCAAACTTAACGAACTGCTTGAATTCCCTACTCCATTTACTTACAAAGTAATGGGGCAGGCGTTGCCTGAGCTGGTTGATCAGGTGGTTGAAGTGGTACAGCGCCATGCGCCAGGTGATTACTCTCCGACGGTAAAACCGAGCAGCAAAGGCAATTACCACTCGGTCTCAATCACCATTACCGCTACGCACATTGAGCAGGTTGAAACGCTGTACGAAGAGTTAGGTAATATCGATATCGTACGCATGGTGCTGTAAAAACCTGTCGGTTACCCGCGCATCCCCGCCCGGGTAACCCCTCCCTCCCTGTGATATACTTTCCCCTCTTTAACATTCTCTACTCTATGTGAGTATCTACGGAGATGCCGTTTTGTATCAGGATAAAATTCTTGTCCGCCAGCTCGGTCTGCAATCCTACGAGCCAGTCTCTCTGGCCATGCACGAATTCACCGATACCCGCGATGAAAACAGCCATGACGAAATCTGGCTGGTAGAGCATTATCCTGTCTTTACCCAGGGCCAGGCAGGTAAAGCAGAACACGTATTGATGCCAGGAGATATTCCGGTGATCCAGAGCGATCGTGGTGGTCAGGTGACCTACCACGGGCCAGGCCAGCAGGTCATGTATGTGCTGTTGAACCTGAAACGTCGTAAACTTGGCGTTCGCGAACTGGTAACGCTGCTGGAGCAAACCGTTGCGAATACGCTTGCGGAAATCGGTATTGATGCCCACCCGCGAGCCGATGCGCCTGGCGTATACGTCGGGGAGAAGAAGATCTGCTCTTTGGGATTACGTATTCGTAGAGGATGTTCGTTTCACGGCTTAGCGCTCAACGTAGATATGGATTTGTCGCCTTTCTTGCGTATCAATCCTTGTGGTTACGCCGGGATGGAGATGGCGAAAGTATCGCAGTGGAATAGCGCAGCCACGACCGAGAGCGTTCGCCCCCTACTGCTGGCCAACATCTTAGCGCTGTTGGGTAACCCACCGCACGAGTACGTTGCAGACTAAAATTCGGTCATACTTTGCCACGGCAAATGTTGTGGCAAATGGCACAAAACAACAACTATTTTACATTTTGCCAGCCTGTCAGGCTGCTTTCTGGCCCGTTTCAATGATATACTGCGTATCACTAATTCAAAAATAGTTGATAAATGCAACATTCCCTTGAATTGAAACGCTTTCCTTCGTAATTCGCAACTGGAACACGCAAGCTATGAGTAAACCCATTGTGATGGAACGCGGTGTTAAATACCGCGATGCCGATAAGATGGCTCTTATCCCGGTAAAAAATGTGGCAACAGAGCGTGAAGCCCTGCTGCGTAAACCGGAATGGATGAAAATAAAACTGCCAGCGGACTCCACCCGCATCCAGGGCATCAAAGCAGCAATGCGCAAAAATGGCCTGCACTCTGTCTGCGAAGAAGCGTCCTGCCCTAACCTGGCGGAATGTTTCAATCACGGAACCGCAACCTTTATGATCCTCGGCGCAATCTGTACCCGCCGTTGCCCATTCTGTGACGTTGCCCATGGCCGCCCGGTTGCCCCTGATGCCAACGAGCCGTTAAAACTGGCTCAGACGATTGCTGACATGGCGCTGCGCTATGTGGTCATTACCTCCGTTGACCGTGACGATCTACGTGACGGCGGTGCTCAACACTTTGCTGACTGCATCACTGCTATTCGTGAGAAGAGCCCGTCAATTAAAATCGAAACGCTGGTGCCTGACTTCCGTGGTCGTATGGATCGTGCGTTGGATATCCTCACAGCCACACCGCCGGACGTGTTTAACCACAACCTCGAAAACGTACCGCGTATTTATCGCAATGTACGTCCTGGCGCAGATTACAACTGGTCGCTGAAGCTTCTGGAACGTTTCAAAGAAGCACACCCTGAGATTCCGACGAAATCAGGTCTGATGGTGGGTCTGGGTGAAACCAATGCTGAAATCATTGAGGTTATGCGTGACCTGCGTAATCATGGCGTGACCATGCTGACGCTGGGGCAATATTTACAGCCAAGCCGTCACCACCTGCCGGTTCAACGCTATGTAAGCCCGGATGAGTTTGATGAGATGAAAGCAGAGGCCATGGCCATGGGCTTTACCCATGCAGCTTGCGGCCCATTCGTTCGCTCTTCATACCATGCTGACATGCAGGCCAAAGGGCTGGAAGTGAAGTAATCGTGTAATACTCACTTACATATCACCAATAAAAAACCGGCAAATTGCCGGTTTTTTTTCATGCAGAGTATGCAGTATGAGCATCATGCTCCTGACATTACTCTTTATGAGAAAGCTTCTCAGCCTGAACGCTACCATCAGCCTCTTTCTTGGCATCAGCATTATCATCGTTCATAGCTTTCTTGAAGCCCTTGATTGCCGTCCCCAGGTCTCCACCCAGCGTACGTAACTTCTTGGTACCAAACAGCAGAACAACCAGTGCGGCAACCACCAGCAGTTTGGTAATACTAATCTCACCCATAGATACCTTCTTGACTTAAACCAGGCTGCATAAAGCGCCATATTAACCTGAGAATATTAACGGCCTTTCGACGCGCGCACACAATAGCAATCTGTAACAAGGTGAATCAAGCCTTGTTTAAAAAAACGTCATAATAATTGCGGTGGCGCAAAACGCCGGTTACTTAACACCGGAAGTTGTGCCCTGACTTGTCTCACCCGCTCGGCAGAAACCTCGGCGATAATGAGTGCGGGCGTTTCTGCCGCGGCGGCAATGGTTACACCAAAGGGATCGATAACCCGGCTTTGACCAATATTCTTGTTACCACACTCTCCAGCCGCAATCAGGTAGCAAGTCGCATCTAACGCTCTTGCCGCCAAAAGCGTAGCCCAGTGATGCTCTTTAAGCGCTCCTCGCACCCAGGCCGCGGGCAAAACGAGGATCTCTGCCCCCTGCAATGCGTGCGCCAAGGCCAGCTCAGGGAAGCGCAGGTCATAACAGGTCATTAACCCTACCTTTAATCCGCCAACGTCCAGCAGCGGCGCGATGGTGTCCCCAGCATCCACATTACGTGACTCCTGAATCGAAAAGGCATCGTAGAGATGTAATTTCGCGTAATGGGCCACGACCCGGCCTGCACGTAGCGCCACCAGCATGTTAAATGCCCGCCCTGGAACAGAGGGGACATGAATGGTCAGGATTGTCGTCATCTCATTTTGCGCGCTTTCACGCAATAAACGCGTCATAAACCCACCTTCCAACAACTGGGCTGATTTCACGGACAGATCAGGGTCAGAATCGTCGCGTGCCAGCAAAGCCTCCGGTAATACCAGCAGCGACGCCCCCTCACCTGACGCCTGAGACATCAGTAAGGCACAGGTTTCTGCATTCTTTTTCCATGAAGGTCCTACGGCAAATTGCCCTGCTGCAACAAACATATTCCCTCCAGAAATCTTTGTTAAGCTCGCCAACAATGATTATTCAGCGTTAAACTCACTCTCTATACAATCAAATAGCAGGATTACGTAGTGTTACAACTCCTTTTAGCGGTTTTTATCGGCGGTGGTACAGGTAGCGTAGCAAGATGGATGTTGAGTATGCGGTTTAACCCGCTGCATCAGGCTATTCCGTTCGGTACGCTTGCGGCAAACTTACTTGGGGCGTTTATCATTGGGATGGGTCTGGCATGGTTTAATCGCATGACCAACATTGACCCTATGTGGAAAGTGTTGATCACCACAGGCTTTTGCGGTGGGTTAACAACGTTCTCCACCTTTTCAGCCGAAGTGGTGTTTTTACTTCAGGAAGGACGCTTAGGTTGGGCTATGGTGAATGTACTGGTTAATCTGTTGGGATCATTTGCGATGACCGCCCTGGCATTCTGGCTGGTTTCCGCCTCACCCGCACATTAGAGCGAAAAAAACCCGCAATTAAGCGGGTTTTGAATGCTTGCTGTCGTATGCTTACAGAGCGATTACGTTTGCAGCAGAAGGGCCTTTGGCACCGTTAGTGATTTCGAACTCTACACGCTGACCTTCAGCCAGAGTTTTAAAACCATTGGTCTGGATTGCAGAGAAGTGTACGAACACATCTTTGCTGCCATCTTCCGGAGTAATGAAACCGAATCCTTTGGACTCATTAAACCACTTAACGTTACCTTTAATCTTAGACATCAAAATTACCTTTACATGAAAAATAGACACAAATGCTGTGTCGGGTATCAGTACAACAATTGTGATGCACTTTGTCCAGTCGAACTTTATCAAAAAGTGATAAATGTCGCGTTATTTTTCAGTTAAACCTCTTATATATCTGTTTTTAAAAAGTTTTTTAATAAACCACCTGACAATACAGGTAGTCTATCAAAACTGAAAACGCATCCAGGCAAAGTAGACGTTGCCGTTGTTATACGTTCCTGGAATGTAGGTCATCTGAAACGTTGCCGGACCATAGCCAATTGATGCCAGCGGTAACAGCACCGGGATCGGAATGTAGTTCCAGTTATCGCGCGCAGTGAAACCGGCGGTAAAACCGAGGCCCGCATGAAAATTTTCATCAGCCAGTGGTCGCCAGGTTTTTTCCCAGCCATAACCGCCAATGGGTTCCCATTTATTGTAGGAATCCTTAAAGGCCATTATATAAAGTCCGTGCCAGTTACCTTTATCATCCCAACGGGATTGACCAAATCCAGCCCCCCAGGGACGTTCATTGTAGCGATCCGTTTTTTCTTTATCGTAGGCAAAACGCGCATGCCAGGTAATAGCAGGTACATACAGATCATAATGTTCTGGTTGCTGCCAGGTTTCACTGACATTATCTTTAAAAGTAGCAAACCAGCCTTTATCATCAGCTGCTCCCTGTGGAATGAAAGCTAACTGAATAAAAAGAAATGAAAAAATGAGAAAATATCGTTTAGCAACAATCACAACTTAATTACCATCCTGGGATTTATTACTAATTTTAGCAAACCCAACCTTAATGTTAGCTTAACAAAAACGCACAAATAAAAAATCAGAATAATCCTCAGCCTATAATTTTTAAGATAATTATCCCTTTATATATTGAGCCATCTCAGAGGAACTATTTTCTCTTTATTGCCAATAAATTGCTCTTTCCTCCGGAAAAAGTTAAATAAAATCACAATAAATTAACAAATGGGAATCAATATAGCTACAAAACACTCACGTTAGCGCTGCGCGTCACAGTTTTTTATTGTGAGATTCTTTTTTTTGCCGCGATGCTGAAAAAACGACTTAGCTATCGCTTTAATCCGTATTTTTATTGATTTCAATCAGCAAGAGTTATCAGTTTATTAGGCACATTCTGTCACCACTTTTTACTTTTTTTAGTTTTTTTACTTTCCGGGCAGCAATGCGACAGGGGAAACAATGTTGACAATTATTGAACTCCTTATTGGGGTTGTGGTTATTGTGGGTGTGGCGCGCTACATCATTAAAGGTTATTCAGCCACAGGCGTACTGTTTGTTGGTGGTCTGGTTTTGCTGATTATCAGTGCGCTGATGGGGCATAAAGTTTTGCCGTCCAGCGCGGCAACGACGGGCTATACCGCAACAGATATTGTTGAATATATTAAAATTTTGCTGATGAGCCGTGGTGGCGATCTCGGCATGATGATTATGATGCTGTGTGGTTTTGCTGCCTATA
The DNA here is from genome assembly GCF_041320245.1 of Citrobacter meridianamericanus. NCBI lineage: Bacteria > Pseudomonadati > Pseudomonadota > Gammaproteobacteria > Enterobacterales > Enterobacteriaceae > Citrobacter > Citrobacter meridianamericanus. Next base: position 3,792,936 of record NZ_CP101036.1, read on the forward strand.
TGACGCATATTGGCGCAAACGATATGGTAGTTAAGCTTGCCTCTAAGCCGCTGCAGTACATCAATTCACCTTATCTGCTTATGATTGCCGCCTATTTTGTCGCCTGTCTGATGTCCCTGGCCGTCTCGTCAGCTACCGGCCTGGGCGTATTGCTGATGGCAACGCTGTTCCCGGTCATGGTTAACGTTGGAATCAGCCGTGGTGCTGCAGCGGCTATTTGTGCCTCTCCTGCTGCTATTATTCTTTCGCCGACATCCGGTGATGTGGTGCTGGCTGCCAAAGCCGCGGAAATGCCGCTGATCGATTTCGCGTTTAAAACCACTTTGCCGATTTCCATTGCCGCCATCATTGCTATGGCGATTGCCCACTTTTTCTGGCAGCGCTACCTGGATAAAAAAGAGCACATTTCTCACGAAATGTTAGACGTGGCAGAAATCACCACTACCGCTCCGTCGTTTTATGCCATCCTGCCGTTTACACCGATCGTTGGCGTGCTGATTTTTGATGGTAAATGGGGTCCACAACTGCACATCATCACAATTCTGGTGCTGTGCATGCTCATCGCTGCTGTTCTGGAATTTGTGCGCGGATTCAACACCCAGAAGGTGTTTTCAGGTCTGGAAGTCGCTTACCGGGGCATGGCGGACGCCTTTGCTAACGTAGTGATGCTGCTCGTCGCGGCGGGTGTATTTGCCCAGGGCTTGAGCACTATCGGCTTTATTCAGAGCCTGATTTCTATCGCCACCTCGTTTGGCTCAGCGAGTATTATTCTGATGCTGGTGCTGGTTATCCTGACCATGCTGGCGGCAATGACCACAGGTTCCGGTAACGCACCGTTCTATGCCTTCGTTGAGATGATCCCTAAACTGGCTCACTCTTCTGGCATTAACCCAGCATATCTTGCTATCCCGATGTTGCAGGCATCAAATCTTGGACGCACCATCTCCCCGGTCTCCGGCGTGGTTGTCGCTGTCGCAGGTATGGCAAAAATATCTCCGTTCGAAGTAGTTAAACGTACCTCGGTTCCGGTTCTGGTTGGACTGCTGGTGGTGATTATCGCCACTGAAGTGATGGTACCCGCTACGTCTGCTCTGATTGGCGGTTGACGATAACTTTCATTATCTGACCGTGATACACAAAATCATTTAAGCTGCATTGAGGCGGCAAGTGAAGACATCCCCAGGAGCATAGATAACTATGTGACTGGGGTTTCTTCACGCCGCCAACAAAGTGGCAGCTTAAAGGATGACGTGTATTAACCGCCGTGATAAATACGCTGCGGTCTGCCTACTTTACCGTGAATAATTTCCGCAATAATCAAATGACGGCTGGCACAGTACTCGAGGTAGCGCCTGGAGGTGGTACGGCTGATGGTGAGAGCCTGAGCGATCGTTTCCGCTGTGTGCTGTACCGTCGGATCGGCAAATAACTTCAACACCGCATTCAGGGTTAACGCATCAATCCCGGTCGGCAAATCACCTTTCGGCTCGCCACGGGCATAGGCATTAAACATTTCGTCAATCTGTTTTTGACTGGCGCTGTCATTACCGGCCAGCATGCGTCTGCGCTGTTGATAGCGCGTCAGCGTCTGCCCCAGGCGCTCGTAGGCTATGGGTTTGACCAGGTAATCAAACGCGCCGCTGCGCACAGCCTCGGAGACCGTTTCCATATCGCTGGCAGCCGTGGTAAACACGATGCCGCCCGGATAGCGCGCCTGAGTCAGCTCATGCAATAACGTAATTCCCTTGCCGTCCGGCAAGTAGTTATCGAGCAGTATCAGACCGGGTTTAAAACGCTCAATCATCATCCTTGCCTGTGCAAGATTACCCGCCAGCCATATCTGGCTAAATCCGGGTATATGGCGGATATATTCAGCATGCATTTCCGCCAGTAGCGTTTCATCCTCAACGATCAACAGCGTTAATGGTTCCGTCATTATTTTTTTTCACTTTCGGAAGAAATAAAGAAAATAAGGTACCGCAAGGGGAGTTATCTTCGAGCGTAATCACCCCATCACAGCGCCTCACATAACTTGCAATCAGATACAAACCGATGCCATGTTCACCGGGTTCATCGGTACGGGTGCTCACACCCTGCTCAAATATTTTTTCACGTAGCGCGTCCGGCACACCGCATCCCTGATCGGCAACTTCGATGACGACGTCATCCCCTTCATCACTCAAATAGAGTTCGACGACCTTGTTGCCTTGCTGGGTGCGCAAACTCGCTTCAAATGCATTATCAAGCAGATTGCCAACAATTGCTGCAAACTCTGTGCTATCCAGCCCCTCGGGGAGTTGATGCAACTGGCTGCCAGGAACGATGATCATAGTAAGGCCCAGCTCCCGCGCGCGCTGCACCTTGCCAAATAAGAGACCAGCGACCTGGCGATCGGCAAACGCACCGCGCAGGCTGTCAATCAGCTGCTGCTGCGCCTGGGATTCCCCCTGCACCATTGCCAGAACCCGATCATATTCTTTCATTTGCAGCAGGCCATTAATGGTCGACATCCAGTTCAGATGCTCATGGCGCAGCGTTCTCAGGCTTTCTACATACTGTTTGATTTGCGTTAATTGCGCATTAAGGGTAGCAATTTCATCTTTACTACGAAAACTGATGATGGCGCCGAGCAGCTCATCGCCGGAGCGAATCGCCTCCCGGTTGGCGATAACGCTCAGGCCATTAAAGTTCACCATTGCGTCCTGACGTTTTTCCGCAATCTGCTGGGTAAAAAAGTCTGCGGGTTTAACCACCTCGTTAACCGGTTTTCCCAGCCACTTTCGCCCAGGTGAAGACAACCCCAGCATCTTCCTCGCGCTGCGGTTTATTGCGGTGATATATCCATCAGGATCCACGGCAATCAACCCTTCATACACCGAGCTGAAGAGCGCTTCCTGTTGGCGCACCACCCGCGCGATTTGTTTGGGCTCCATCCCCAACATCTGCCGCCGAATATGGGCGGCAAAGAACCAGGAGAGCAGCATCAGTACCAGCAACAACAGAATAAATACCCCTGCCATGGGGAGTAAAAAGTCCGAACGCCAGCTGTCGATTTTACTGATTAGATAGCCAATGGAGACAACACCAATGATTTTACCATCGTTGTCAAAGATCGGGGTTTTGGCGCGCATCGCCATCCCAATCGACCCTTTGCCGGTAATAAAATAACTCTCCCCTTTTTCCAGCGCACCAGGCTTGGTGAACTGCATCGGGTAGCCAATTTTTTCCGGATTCGGATGATAAAGCCGGATAGAGTGGGTATCCCCGATAACCACATAGTCAAAGTCAGTCCCGCTCTGCAGTTTGTCGGCAATGGTCGCCAGACGCTTGTAATCGCGATGTTTCACCGCAGTGATGATACTGTCGTTAGAGGCGATGATTTTGGCCTGGTTCATCGCCATATCTCGGACATGCGTTGCCAGATAATCCTCAAAGCTGGCGGTAAAGTATTGCGCTAGCGCGGCGATAATAAAAACGGAAACGACCAAAATAAGCAGAAAGATACGCAATGGAAATGCCAGGCGACGAAAAAAAGGAAACCTTGTTTTATTTTTCTGTTCTGTCATCACCCCTTCCCTCACCGACATTAACCAAAACTTATTTATCATTGTAGTTGTAATTAAAATGTTCTATTTACACGTTACGGTATAAAGCAAGATCGTTGCAGATTCCCCACCTTAAATCAATTAAACAAATAAAAACCACCGGTTATTTGGGGGTTAAATTAATTAAAAAACTTAAAACCATAAAACACATTAAAACCATCTAACTTATTGTGAAATAAATCAAAAATTACCTCCAAAATACCCCTTACGATGTATGCATCAGGGAAAAAAAGAAATACTCGGTAATAAAAAACCATTCCCTTCAATTGCGAACAAAACGTTATCAAGTTGCTAAGCGGAGCAACAAAAACAGAAACCCAGTAACAAAATATAGCATCGGGACTCTTTTCACTATGTTCGGTAATAATATATTCACGCAAGTTAAACGCTCAGAAAATAAAAAGATGGCGGCTATCGCGCAATTTCTGAAAGAAAATGATTTGAGCGTTGATACCACCGTTGAAGTATTTATCACCGTCACCCGTGATGACCGCCTGATCGCCTGTGGCGGTATTGCTGGCAATATCATTAAGTGTGTCGCCATCTGCGAATCCGTACGCGGCGAAGGCTTAGCGCTGACACTGGCGACCGAGTTAATCAACCTCGCCTATGAGCGCCACTGTACGCACCTCTTCATCTATACCAAAACCGAGTACGAATCGCTGTTTAAACAGTGTGGCTTTTCTACGCTGACCAGCGTTCCCGGCATTATGGTGCTGATGGAAAACAGCACCACGCGTCTGAAGCGTTACGCTGAATCTCTGGCAAAACTGCGTCGTGAAGGGAAAAAAATTGGTTGTATCGTCATGAACGCCAACCCCTTCACCAACGGACACCGTTTTCTGATCCAACAGGCAGCCGCACAATGTGACTGGCTGCATCTGTTTTTGGTCAAAGAGGATACCTCGCGTTTTCCGTATGAAGACCGACTGGATCTGGTGCTTAAAGGAACAAAAGACATTCCACGTTTAACCGTGCATCGCGGTTCGGAATATATCATTTCCCGCGCCACATTCCCGTGCTACTTCATCAAAGAGCAGAGCGTTATTAACCACTGCTACACCGAAATTGACCTGAAAATCTTCCGCCAATATCTGGCCCCGGCTCTCGGCGTTACGCACCGCTTCGTCGGTACCGAGCCGTATTGCACCGTCACCTCCCAGTACAACAACGATATGCGTTACTGGCTGGAGACCCCAACGCTTCCCGCCCCACCAATTGAACTGGTGGAAATTGAGCGGCTGTGTTTCCAGGAGATGCCGATTTCCGCCTCCTGGGTGCGCAAGCTGCTGGTTAAAAAAGATCTCACGGCTATCGCATCCCTGGTCCCTGACGCCACGCTGCACTACTTGCAAAGCATGGTTGAACGAGCCTCATCGGGTGCGGCAGTCCGCCAAAATACCCCCGCATTAGCAACAGGTGAAAAATGAAAATAAACCAGGCAGCCGTCGCAGGCACACTTGAGTCCGGTGATGTGATGATTCGCATCGCCCCACTCGATTCGCAGGATATTGACCTGCAGGTTAACAGTAGCGTCGAAAAACAGTTCGGTGATGCCATCCGGACCACCATTCTGGACGTTCTGTCCCGCTACAACGTACGCGGCGTGCAATTAAATGTTGATGATAAAGGCGCACTGGACTGCATTTTACGTGCGCGACTGGAAGCACTACTGGCCCGCGCTGGTGGTATTTCGGCACTGCCATGGGAGGATTGCCAGTGATTTCCGCATCTTTACAACAACGTAAAACCCGTACCCGCCGCAGCATGCTGTTCGTACCTGGTGCCAATGCCGCCATGGTCAGCAACTCGTTCATCTACCCGGCAGATGCGTTGATGTTCGACCTCGAAGACTCCGTCGCGCTGCGCGAGAAAGATACTGCCCGCCGTATGGTGTATCACGCCCTGCAGCATCCGCTGTATCACGACGTTGAAACTATCGTGCGTGTAAACGCCCTCGACTCCGAATGGGGCATTAACGATCTCGAAGCCGTGGTACGCGGTGGTGCAGACATCGTGCGTTTACCGAAAACTGATACCGCGCAGGATGTCATCGACATCGAAAGCGAAATTCTGCGTATCGAGAAAGCCTGTGGCCGTGAGCCCGGCAGCACCGGTCTGTTAGCCGCTATCGAATCGCCGTTAGGCATTACCCGCGCGGTAGAAATTGCCCACGCTTCCGAGCGTCTGATCGGCATTGCTCTGGGTGCGGAAGATTATGTGCGTAACCTGCGTACTGAGCGCTCGCCGGAGGGTACTGAACTGCTGTTTGCCCGCTGTTCTATTTTGCAGGCGGCACGCTCTGCCGGTATTCAGGCGTTCGACACCGTGTATTCCGATGCCAACAACGAAGCAGGTTTCCTGCACGAAGCTGCACACATCAAGCAGTTGGGTTTTGACGGTAAATCGCTGATCAACCCGCGCCAGATCGAACTCCTGCACAACCTGTACGCCCCAACGCGCAAAGAGCTGGCTCATGCGCGCCTGGTCGTGGAGGCCGCTGAAGCCGCCGCTCGCGAAGGTCGTGGCGTAGTTTCCCTCAACGGCAAAATGGTCGACAGCCCGGTTATCGAGCGCGCCCTTCTGGTTATCTCCCGTGCAGAACTTTCAGGCATTCGCGAAGAATAAGGCAAAAAAATGACGCAGAAAATCGAACAGTCTCAACGCCAGGATCGCGTGGCGACCTGGAGCCGTCATGCAGAAAGTGAGCTTTCCGCTTATCAGAGCACCGCAAAAGTAGAATTACAGGCGCAAAAACCGCGCGACAAAAAGCTGTGCGCTAACCTGGAAGACGCCATTCGTCGTTCGGGTTTACAGGATGGCATGACCATCTCTTTCCACCACGCTTTCCGCGGTGGCGATCTGACGATTAACCTGGTGATGGACGCCATCGCCAGGATGGGTTTCAAAAACCTGACACTGGCCTCCAGCTCTCTGAGCGATTGCCATGCTCCACTGGTTGAGCACATCCGTCAGGGTGTAGTCAGCCGTATTTATACCTCCGGGTTGCGTGGCCCGCTGGCGGAAGAGATCTCCCGTGGCCTGCTGGCAGAACCAGTCCAGATCCACTCCCACGGTGGCCGTGTACACCTGGTACAAAGCGGCGAACTCAGCATTGATGTCGCCTTCCTCGGCGTACCGTCCTGCGATCAGTTTGGTAACGCCAACGGTTATACCGGTAAAGCATGCTGCGGCTCACTGGGCTATGCTCGCGTTGATGCCGAAAACGCAAAACAGGTTGTCCTGCTGACAGAACAGCTACTGACCTACCCACATAACCCGGCGAGCATTACGCAGGATCAGGTGGATCTGATCGTCCAGATCGATCAGGTTGGCGATGCAGACAAAATCGGTGCTGATGCGACCCGCATGACCACCAACCCACGTGAACTGTTAATCGCCCGTAGCGCAGCAGACGTCATTGTTAACTCCGGCTACTTCAATGAAGGCTTCTCACTGCAGACAGGAACCGGCGGCGCCTCTTTGGCCGTGACGCGTTTCCTGGAAGACAAAATGCGCAGCCGCGATATCCGTGCTGACTTCGCGCTGGGCGGCATCACCGCCACCATCGTGGATCTGCACGAAAAAGGTCTGATCCGCAAACTGCTGGACGTGCAGAGCTTCGACCGTAACGCGGCTGAGTCGCTGGCCCGCAACCCAAACCACATTGAAATCAGTGCCAACCAGTATGCCAACTGGGGCTCGAAAGGCGCATCTGTCGATCGTCTGGACGTCGTGGTACTGAGTGCGCTGGAAGTTGACACCAGCTTCAACGTTAACGTCCTGACCGGCTCTGACGGCGTACTGCGCGGCGCATCCGGTGGTCACTGCGATACCGCAGTTGCCGCTGCGCTCTCCATCATTGTTGCTCCACTGGTTCGCGGACGCATTCCGACGCTGGTTGATAACGTCCTGACCTGCGTAACGCCGGGCTCCAGCGTCGATATCCTGGTCACTGACCACGGTATCGCCGTCAACCCTGCGCGTCCTGAACTGGCAGAACGTCTGAAAGAAGCTGGTATGAAAGTGGTATCCATTGAATGGCTGCGCGAACGAGCTCAGCAACTTACTGGTCAACCACGCGCTATCGAATTCACCGATCGTGTGATTGCCGTTGTGCGTTATCGCGATGGCTCGGTGATTGACGTTGTGCATCAGGTGAAGGAATAAGCCATGCACCTGCTCCCTGAATTCGCCACCCAACACGCGGTTTCGATTCCCGAGCTGCTCGCCAGCCGCGATGAGAGACAAGCAAGGCAACATGCCTGGCTGACGCGCCACCACGCGCCACTGGTCTCATTCACTGTGGTTGCACCGGGTCCGATTAAAGACAGCGCATTAACCCGTCGCATCTTTAATCACGGCGTAACCGCCCTGCTCGCACTGGCAGAAAAATCTGCCTGGATTATCAGGGAGCAAACAGCGCTGGTTTCGGCCAGCGGTCCGGAAGGTCTTTTGTCTATTGAGGCTCCGGCCCATGACCTCAAGCTCGCCACCATTGAGCTTGAGCATTCTCACCCGCTGGGACGGTTGTGGGACATCGATGTCCTGACCCCAGAAGGGGAAATTCTGTCCCGGCGTCATTTCGCACTCCCTGCCCGTCGCTGTCTGCTGTGCGGGCAAAGTGCTGCCGACTGTGCGCGGGGTAAAACTCACGCGCTTTCCGATTTACTGACTCAAATGGAGGCACTGCTGCATGATGCCGATTCCCGCAACATCACCCCATAACGCAGTCCTTCCTCTGGATCTCCCGGATGCCTACGCAACGCTTGCGTGGCGCGCCATGTTGACTGAAGTCAACCTGTCGCCCAAACCGGGTCTGGTGGATCGTTTTAACAACGGCGCACATAAAGATATGGCGCTGGAAGATTTCCATCGCAGCGCTGAGGCGATTCAGGCCTGGCTGCCGCGTTTTATTGAATACGGGGCGTTTAGCGCGCAATTGTCGCCTGAAGATGTGCTGCAAGGGCTGCGGCCGCTGGGCATGGCCTGCGAAGCCGACATGTTTCGCGCCACCGCCGGGGTGAACACCCATAAAGGGAGCATCTTTTCACTGGGACTACTGTGTGCCGCCATTGGCCGCCTGCTCCAGCTAGGCCTGACCGTCACCCCTGAAATCCTTTGCTCTACGGCAGCCGCATTTTGCCGTGGCCTGACCGAGCGCGAACTGCGCCAGAATAATCAACAACTCACGGCTGGCCAACGTCTTTATCAGCAACTGGGATTAACCGGCGCACGAGGTGAAGCCGAAGCGGGTTACCCGTTAGTCATCCAGCATGCTCTGCCGCACTACCGTGCCCTGCTGGCACAGGGGCGCGATCCTGAACTGGCGTTACTCGATACGTTACTGCTGCTGATGTCCATCAATGGCGATACCAACGTGGCCTCTCGCGGTGGCGCTGAAGGTCTGCGCTGGCTACAACAACAGGCCGCCACACTGTTGCAGCAAGGGGGAATTCGCACCCCTGCCGATCTCGAATACCTGCGCCAGTTCGACCAACAGTGCATTGAACGCAATCTCAGCCCTGGAGGCTGTGCCGATCTGCTGATCATCACCTGGTTCTTAGCTCAGATTTCACAAGTTCATCATTATCACAATTAAAGATCCTTTCCGGAGAATCACACACATGTCTTTAGCAAAAGATAAAATATGGAAGTTGCTGGCCCCACTGATCGTCATGGGCGTCATGTTTCTTATCCCCGTCCCTGATGGAATGCCCCCGCAGGCCTGGCACTACTTTGCCGTGTTCGTGGCAATGATTGTCGGGATGATCCTTGAGCCAATCCCGGCAACAGCGATTAGCTTTATCGCCGTAACGATCTGCGTCATCGGCAGCAACTATCTGCTGTTTGATGCTTCAGAGCTGGCCGACCCGGCGTTTAAAGCGGGTAAGCAAGCGCTGAAATGGGGTCTGGCAGGCTTCTCCAGCACGACCGTGTGGCTGGTGTTTGGCGCGTTTATTTTCGCGCTGGGCTATGAAGTCACCGGTCTGGGTCGCCGTATCGCGTTGTTTATGGTGAAATTCATGGGGAAACGTACCCTGACGCTGGGCTATGCGATTGTTATTATCGACATTTTGCTGGCGCCGTTTACACCATCTAACACCGCGCGTACCGGTGGGACCGTATTCCCGGTTATCAAAAACCTGCCGCCGCTGTTTAAATCATTCCCAAACGATCCTTCCGCGCGCCGTATCGGCGGATATCTGATGTGGATGATGGTTATCAGTACCAGCCTGAGCTCCTCTATGTTCGTAACCGGCGCTGCGCCTAATGTGCTGGGTCTGGAATTCGTCAACAAAATTGCCGGTATTCAAATCAGCTGGTTGCAGTGGTTCCTCAGCTTCCTGCCGGTTGGTATTATTTTGCTGATCGTTGCTCCGTGGCTGTCCTATGTTCTGTACAAGCCAGAAGTTACGCACAGTGCTGAAGTTGCCGCATGGGCTGGTGATGAACTGAAAACCATGGGTAAATTGACCCGTAAAGAGCTGACTCTGATCGGTCTGGTTATACTGAGCCTGGGTCTGTGGGTTTTCGGTGGTAAGCTGATTGACGCAACCGCAGTGGGCCTGCTGGCAGTCTCCCTGATGCTGGCGCTGCACGTGGTACCGTGGAAAGACATTACCCGCTATAACAGCGCATGGAACACCCTGGTCAACCTTGCCACACTGGTCGTTATGGCGAATGGATTAACCCGTTCAGGCTTTATCGACTGGTTCGCCAACACCATGAGTACGCACCTGGAAGGCTTCTCGCCTAACGCGACCGTAATCGTGCTGGTGCTGGTGTTCTACTTTGCTCACTACCTGTTTGCCAGTCTTTCTGCACACACCGCCACCATGCTGCCGGTTATTCTGGCGGTTGGTAAAGGTATCCCGGGCGTTCCGATGGAACACCTGTGTATCTTGCTGGTGCTGTCCATCGGTATCATGGGCTGTCTGACTCCGTATGCAACAGGCCCTGGCGTAATCATCTACGGCTGTGGTTATGTGAAATCCAAAGACTACTGGCGTCTGGGTGCTATCTTCGGCGTTATCTACATCTCTATGCTTCTGCTGGTCGGCTGGCCGATTCTGGCAATGTGGAGCTAATCATTTCGGTTCACGCCTGATGAAAATGATGCCAGTCAGCTGAACCTGACTGGCATTTTTTATGATTAAATAGATGATATTCAGAATTTATATAAGTATTCGACATCATCATGAGATCAACATGGCGTTATTCTTCGTTGCTGGCAGCACTTCTGCTGCCAGTTTCTGCGGCTCAGGCCGATGAACTTCAGGCAAAACAGTACACTGATTTTGACAGCTACGTGCTGGCCCTCTCCTGGCAAACCGGATTTTGTCAGAGCCAGCATGAGCGTAATCGTCAGGAGCCTGACGAATGTCGCCTGCAAAAAGAGAGCGCGAACAAAGCGGATTTCCTGACCGTTCACGGTTTATGGCCCAGCCTGCCAAAATCTATCGCCGCCCGTGGAGTCGACAACCGACGCTGGATGCGTTTTGGCTGCGCGACGCGACCAATTCCCAACCTACCTGAAGCGCGCGCCAGCCGTAAATGCGCGGCACCTGAAACGGGACTTTCTCTGGAAAGCGCGGCAAAACTCAGCGCCGTAATGCCCGGCGCCGGTGGGAGATCCTGTCTGGAGCGTTACGAGTATGCCAAACATGGCGCCTGTTTCGGTTTTGACCCCGACGCGTACTTCGGCACGATGGTACGGCTGAATAATGAGGTTAAAAACAGCGAAGCTGGCAAGTTCCTGGCAGACAACTACGGTAAAACCGTCAGCCGTAGCGCATTTGACGCCGCCGTCGCCAAAAGCTGGGGTAAAGAGAACGTTAAAGCCGTGAAGTTAAGCTGCCACGGTAATCCGGCTTATCTCACGGAGATCCAGTTATCTCTGAAAGCCGACACCATCAACCAGACGTTATCCGCACAGTCATTCTTACCGCAACCGCATCCGGGTAACTGTGGTAAACAGTTTATTATCGACAAAGTGGGATACTAAACAGCCTGATCGAACACTACGCTGCTCCCTCGTCGGGCGGAACAGCGTAGTACGTCCCCAAAGATTAAGACTGAATAAAGTTGAGCAGATCGCCGTTGATCTGATGTTTATGGGTGGTGCAAATGCCATGCGATCCACCAACATACACCTTCAGTTGCGAGTCCGGTAATATTTCCGCCGCGACCTTCCCGCAGGTTTCAAACGGGACAATCTGATCGTCATCACCGTGGATCACCAGCGTCGGGATAGTCATCTTTTTGAGATCCTCACGCAGGTCAGTTTCTGAAAACGCATGGATACAGTCGTACAACGCTTTGATGGAGCCTTGTAAGCCCTGTGCAACAAAGCTTTCGCGTACGGCTTTCGACTCATTTACGCCCGGTCGGTTGTAGCCATAGAATGCTGCGGTCAGTTCATAGAAAAAGGCAGCGCGATCGTTTATCACCCCTTCACGGATACCCTCAAACACCTCTTTCGGCACGCCGTTTGGATTAAAATCGGTCTTGATCATAATGGGCGTCACCGCGCCGATTAATACCGCTTTTGCTACCCGTTGCGTTCCATGGCGACCAATGTACCGCGCCACTTCCCCACCGCCCGTAGAGTGTCCGACATGGACGGCATCTTTAAGATTGAGATACGCGGTAAGTTCAGCCAGATCGTCAGCATACTGATCCATATTGTGACCATCCCAGGGTTGGGCCGAGCGCCCATGCCCACGCCTGTCATGGGCGATCACACGAAATCCTTTCGACGCGAGGAACAACATCTGATCCTCAAACGCATCCGCCGTCAGCGGCCAACCATGACTAAAGACAATGGGCTGTCCACTTCCCCAGTCTTTAAAATGCAAATAGCCGCCGTCTTTCAAGGTTAGTTTGTCGTACTGGCTCATGAGATCTCCTGTCGCGGAACACTGAGTTGTTTGACGCGCCCGCAGCGAGCGCTTAAAAAGCATAATGCAAATTGGAGAACGATCACGTTTTTCGGCTAAAATCACACCATACGCGACAATATTGATGATTTGCCTGAATGTGAACTAAATCACTTCAAACATGGGGTAAGTCTCAGTATCATCATAAAAGCTAAACCCTTGCCGCCTGACGGTGAGGGTTTTCTTTTGGGATTATTTACCTGCGCACCCGCAGTATCGACGACATGGAGTAATAAATGTCCAGACCAACTATCATCATTAACGACCTCGATGCGGAACGCATTGACCGCCTGTTGGAGCAACCTGCGTTTGCTGGTTTACCGATTGCCGACGCCCTGAACGCCGAGCTGGATCGTGCCCAAATGTGTTCTCCAGAAACCATGCCGCACGATGTTGTGACCATGAACAGCCGCGTGAAATTCCGCAATCTGAGTGATGGCGAAGTCCGCGTGCGTACCCTGGTGTATCCAGCTAATATGACTGACAGCAGCACACAGCTTTCGGTAATGGCGCCGGTTGGCGCTGCACTTTTGGGTCTGCGCGTTGGCGACACCATTCACTGGGAACTGCCAGGCGGGACATCAACACATCTCGAAGTCATTGAGCTTGAGTACCAACCTGAAGCTGCTGGCGATTACCTGCGCTAACTCTGTCTTATCAAAGCGACTCGCTTTATCTTACAGGGGATGCATCCGCATCCTCTTTCCGGTTAGCCCCAGTTCCTTGTTTTTCTTCCTGTTCGCAAAACATAAATCTGTGTCGTGACTGACAGAATCATTTTTAATACTATGCTGTTATGTGTTCATGTAATGACAAGGAGAATGTTTATGTACAACACAATCATAATGCCTGTTGATGTATTCGAGATGGAACTGAGCGATAAGGCTATTCGCCATGCAGAATTTCTGGCACAGGAAAAAGGCGTTATCCATCTGCTGCACGTGTTGCCAGGATCGGCGAGCTTAAGTCTGCATCGCTTTGCCGCTGACGTTCGTCGTTTTGAAGAGCATCTGCAACACGAAGCGGAATCCCGTCTGCAAACGATGGTCGGTCATTTCAGTATCGATCCTTCTCGTATCAAACAACACGTCCGCTTTGGCAGCGTACGTGACGTGGTCAACGAGTTAGGTGAAGAGTTGAATGCGGATGTCGTTGTCATTGGGTCACGCAATCCATCAATCAGCACCCATCTGCTAGGCTCAAACGCGTCCAGCGTTGTTCGCCACGCAACACTGCCGGTGCTGGTTGTCCGCTAACAGCCGCTGATTTACTATCTTTGCGATAGATAGAAAACCCCTGCCAGGTTAACCGCCTGACAGGGGTTTTTATTCGCTCACAATCAATACAAGTGACCGATATTCACAATGGTACTGACCGTATCGCCAAAGAACGTCAGACGACTCAGAAACAGACCAACAAACAGCAGAACAAAAAGCGCTTTTGCACGACGCTCTCCCTGGCGGCTGAGTACAAAGGCCACCGCCAGACAAACCAAACTTGCCAGATAAAGCGGCGACGTCAGCCAGGCATGCGCCGTCATCTGCATGATAGTACCGCCGCTTAACCAGATAATCGGCGCGGCAATCATGACCGCCAGACAAGCGACAATCCCCTGGCGTAATGCGGCAATGGCAGGCGTGAGATTAAGCAACGGAATCGCGGCACACCCCATCACCCACACCGTGATGAAGAACAGCAGCATCGTCAGACCATTGGCGATCGCCGCCATAGCTGGGGCCGCATAAGTCATCCCCTGTACCGCCACCAGCGCGATCCCGAGAATGGATGCCAGTAAAGCTGGGGCTTTGTGCCCTTTCGCCAAAAACGTCACGCCCACCGCCGCGCCGTATAAGGTTGCGCCAAGAATTTCACGGCTCAGCCAGGCGTGCTGCAGGTTTATCAGGGCGTTGTAGGCGCGATCCGGATGCGCAAGGTGCAATACTGCCGCCACGGACGCAGCAGCCAGAACCAGCCCGCTTATCAGCCAATACAGGCGCTTGCTCTCCAGTTTTCCCTGCAAGGCACGCAGCGTCAGAATGAGTGTGATCCCAACCGACATCTGGCTCAATACGGTAAAAATAACCAGCGGAAGTTCATACTTTTCCATTACTTGCCCTCCGGCTGCTTCGGTTGGCGCGCAAGGATAAAACGCGTGCCCGGATTCAGCTGCGGCATACGCGGGAATCCCGGCGGATACTGTACGGCATTATTGGGGATCGGGTCGGCATCCAGGTCGATAAGCGTCAGCGCACCGACCGGACAGGCATTCACGCACGCCGGCTGCATACCAACATCAAGTCGCTCGTAGCACATGCTGCATTTTTCCGCTTTCTTCGTCTCCTCATTAAAGCGCGGCGCACCGTATGGGCAGTTGCGGATACAGTTTTTGCATCCGATACAGCGCTCCGGGTTATGCACCACTACACCATCTTCACGTTTGGTATACGCCTCTACCGGACACGCCGCCAGACAGGCTGGGTTTTCGCAGTGATTACAGGCCAGCGAATAAAATGCTCGCTCTTCATGCGGATAAATTTCTTTATCCAATGGATAGACATAGCGCCAGAAGCGTTCAGGCTCCAACTGGTTAAAACTCTTACACGCCATCGCACAGCCACGGCAGCCGATGCACTTATCGCTATTGACTAAAAACGCGCGTCTCATGCCGCTGCTCCTTTACTTACCAAAATGATGTCCGCAAACTGACTGTGGATCGCCGCACCCGGTGCGCCGGTTTTCATCAACCCCATATCGGCTGGGGTATCAGCCACCACGTTTTGTACGTTGTATTTGCGTTTCGGGAACCACGCCTCATACATCACCAGGAAATCTTCCGGTACGTTAGCGGTGACCTTCGCACGCAGTTCCACTTCTCCGGCGGTGTTAAACACTTTCACCAGGTCGTTTTCAGTAATTCCTCTTTTCGCTGCGGAAAGCGGATGCATATAAACAAACGGCTCCGGATAGAAAACCTGCATCCAGTCAAGGTTGATAAACTGGGAATGGATACCGAACTGCACATGTGGCGTAAACAGGTGGAATGGCAAGGTGCTTTTGGCTTCCGGTTTGTACTCCGGCAGCGCAGTATGACCATTTTTCTCGCATAGCTCAGATTTGAACTCAAACTTGCCGGAGGGCGTTTTGAACTTGCGGTCATACCAGGCCGCAGAGCTTGGTAGAATGGCTTTTTTCGGGCCGTCCAGCAGATCGTCCCAGGAAGAGATACCAAACATTTTGCCCATCCCGTCATTGAATTCCTGATCCAACCAACGTTTATGATCGAACTCCTGCGGGAACGTACAGGAACCCGGCTCCAGTTTGTTGATCGTGCGGGAAAGTAAAACGGCAATTTCCAGGTCGCATTTCGCCTCATACATCGGCTTAATGGCTGGCTGGTTGATAGAGAGCCAGTAGTGCCAGTAAGAGGCGTCTACGTTCCACTCTTCAAATGCGGTAGTCACCGGCAAAACGATATCGGCATGCCCAACGGTTTCGTTAAAGAACTGATCGGCGCACACCACCATTTCCAGTTTTTCGAACGCTTTTTCCATCTTGCTACGATCAAAATCCTGAGCAAACGGGTTCTTACAAGCGACCCAAAGCATGCGCACAGGGGGATCGTTGGCATCAAGCAACCCTTGTGCCGTCTGGTTGATATTAAGCGAACGATCGGAATATTGCGCAACTGCGCCCGCGGCGCCAAATTCGCTGGTTGCCCCAGCAGCACCGGGCATACCAACAGAACCTACCGGCGGTTTCTGCAGCATGGCATTGTAGTTAAAGCCCCAGGTATGCAGGTGACCATAACGCGCCCCGCCGCCTTCAACCCCAATATTGCCGGTCATTGCCACAAAGGCATCAATCGCACGGACGTTTGCGCCGCCGTTGACATGGCGCTGCATACCGTAGCCAATCCACACGGTGGCAGGATTAACTGCGGTAAATTCTTCCGCCAATTGACGAACAACATCAGCGGAAAGACCACAGATTTCAGCGGCCCACTCAACGGTCACATTGTTGCGCAGATAGGCTTCGAATTCCGGATAACCGTGGGAATAGTTATTGACGAAATCCTGATCCACCAGACCTTTATCCACCAGATGGCGCGCCATTCCCAACGCCAGAGCGCCATCTGAACCTGGACGTACACGCAAGTAGAGATCGGCTTTCGCGGCAGTCTGGGTTAACAGCGGATCGATAACGACCACTTTTGCGCCTTTTTCCCGCGCCTGATAGACATATTTCATGGTGTGCATTGAACACCAGGCCGGGTTAGCCCCCCAGATGATGATGTATTTGGCTTTCACCATATCTTCCGGGTCGTTACACCACATATCGCCCATGTCATAGTTCTGCGCGTCAATACCGGCCGGCCAGCACGGCGTTCCGGCAAAACGGGTGGTGTAGCCCAGCGAAGACATCATGCCTTCAACGGCATAGTTCAGCACACCGAATTTGCCGGAGTACTTAGTCAGCGCCAGACCCAGCATTGAGCCGTCTTTCTTTTTGATCTCCAGCATCTTGGTCGCAATACGCTGCATTGCGTCTTCCCATGAGATGCGACGCCAGTTCCCGCTACCGCGAACATCCTGAACCATCGGATATTTAATACGATCCGGACTATAGACGCGACGGGGATAAGTCAGGCCTTTTACACAAGGAGTACCGTGTGTAAATGTTGACTCCGGCGCCCCTTCGACAAAGGTGATGACACCGTCTTTCACCCAGGTTTTCAGGCTACAGGTGTCATAGCAGTTACGCGGACAAGCGTTGCGATAAATTTTGTAGGTTTTGGGGTTAAACGGGATTGGCGGTTGCGCCAATGCGCAGCGTGAAGTCAGCAATCCCCCTGGCAGGGCTGCGACCGTGCCAAGGGCAATCAACCCTTTCAAAAATGAACGTCTGTTCAGAACTCCCGGTTCATTACTCATATTGATACTCTCGTTTTTAATTCATCAAGCCAAGAAGACAATCTTCCCGCTACGTTTTTCAACGTGACGGTTTGTGCATTTATATTTATTTTTTCTATATACTTGGGCACCCACACCGCGACATACTCAGATGCATATCGAGTAAGGGGCACCTGGTATTCAGATGATGCTCTGGCATTAGCTGATAATAAAACTGCCAATTCCAATACACAGGAAATATGATCATCCGGAATATTATTCCTGTCATTTATAGATAAGCCCATATTTGCCATGAATTCCCGAATGCTTCGGGTTGATTTGCCCATTACGAGGGCATCTTCTTCAAGATAAACCGAGGCAAACGGCGCGGCCTTTAGCTTCTGCGGTCCGACAAACAGTGCATTGAAGTCGTACTCCACTTCCAGCCACTCCTGCTCTGTTAGCGACTCGGCATTTCTATCCAGGGCAGAATAAGCCTCTTTCAGCGCGTTACTGTCATAAGAGATAAAAAAGTCACGCAAAAATAACCCTGTCGATTCAAAGTTCGTCAGGGTTTTATATATTTCACCCATGAATTAACCAACCATTTATTCATAAAATAAATAAAAACATAATGTGGGTTAATATAATAAATGAAACGCTAACGCTTTCTTTGACTAAAAAAATGATCAGGCTAACTTAAGTAATGTTTTATGCGTTTTATTGTTTCAGGAATTGAAAATTTGTGAGCGGCGGAAATAAAAAAAACCGCCAGCGGAAAACTGGCGGTTTTGGTATTGCAGGTGTGTCTTACTTTTTTATGCTACTGTCGTGCGAATCAGATAATCAAACGAACTCAATGATGCCTTGGCACCTTCGCCGGTCGCAATGATAATCTGCTTATACGGTACGGTGGTGCAATCACCGGCAGCAAAAACGCCCTTAACGCTCGTTTCGCACTTGGCATCAATGATGATTTCACCCATGCGATTACGCTCAACGGCACCTTCCAGCCAGTTGGTATTTGGCAACAGACCAATCTGTACAAAAATACCAGCCAGTTCTACGCTGTGAACATCGCCGCTTACGCGATCACGATACGCCAGACCAGTGACTTTGCTGCCATCGCCTTTCACTTCTGTCGTTTGCGCGTTCAGAATGATATCGACGTTTTTCAGACTGCGAAGTTTATTCTGCAGCACCTGATCGGCCTTCATTTCTGGAGCAAACTCCAGCAGCGTGACATGTTCAACAATACCAGCGAGGTCGATTGCGGCCTCAACACCAGAGTTACCGCCGCCAATCACTGCGACGCGCTTGCCTTTAAACAGCGGGCCATCGCAGTGTGGGCAGTAGGTTACGCCCTTGGTGCGATACTGATCTTCGCCCGGCACGTTCATGTTGCGCCATTTCGCACCAGTAGCAATGATAATACTGCGAGCTTTCAGCACTGCACCGGATGCCGTTTCGATCTGATGCAGACCGCCTTCCTGCGCCGCCGGGACCAGTTTGCTCGCGCTCTGGCTGTCGATCACATCAACATCATAATCATCAACGTGTGCTTTCAGCGCGCCGGCCAGTTTCTGACCTTCAGTTTTGGGCACCGAGATATAGTTTTCAATATCAACGGTATCAAGAACCTGACCACCAAAGCGTTCGCCCATCAGTCCGGTGCGAATACCTTTACGTGCAGAGTACACCGCCGCTGCCGCGCCCGCAGGACCAGAACCGACAATCAGCACATCATAGGCATCGCGCTTGTTCAGCTCTTCGGCTGCACGTTTTTCTGCACCGGTATCCACTTTCGCCACGATCTCAGTCAGCGTCATACGACCCTGACCGAACTCTTTGCCGTTCATATAGACCGCTGGAACGCCCATCACGTTGCGCTCGGTGATTTCGTTCTGGAATGTCCCGCCGTCAATCGCCGTATGCTTGATACGGGGGTTGAGTACAGACATCAGGTTCAGCGCTTGCACTACGTCCGGACAGTTATGGCAGGAAAGCGAATAATAGGTTTCAAACTCAAAATCACCGTCGAGATCGCGGATTTGCTCCAGCAACGCCTGCGCTTCTTTTGACGGATGACCGCCGGTCCACAGCAGCGCCAGCACCAGAGAGGTAAATTCATGACCCAGAGGAGAACCGGCAAAGCGTGGTCCCTGATGAGAACCGGGGTTAGTAATCAGAAACGATGGCTTACGTACCGCCAGAGTATTGTCTTCTTTGAAGGTGACTTTTTCTGACAATTCAGCAATTTCAGTCAGCAGTTCCTTGATTTCTGCCGATTTAGCGCTGTCATCCAGCGTAGCAATCAACTCAACAGGTTTGGTCAGTTTCTCAAGGTAAGCCCTGAGCTGGGTTTTCATATTTGTGTCGAGCATTCTTCTTCCCTCTCTGAAAACATCATCATGCAAGCCGACTTCGCTGGACTGCATTAATGCAACTTGCATCATGGTGCTGGAATGAAATGGGCGCGTCTGCGCCCATTGATTGCCGGGTGGCACTTCGTTTACCGGCCTACGGTTTCATAGGCCTGTGCAAGCGCATCACCGCAAGGCAAAACTGGCTTAGATCTTGCCGACCAGATCTAAAGATGGCGCTAAGGTCGCTTCACCTTCTTTCCATTTCGCCGGGCAAACTTCACCTGGGTGAGAAGCGACGTACTGAGCAGCTTTAATTTTGCGCAGCAGGTCAGATGCATCACGGCCGATACCTTCAGCGGTAACTTCGATTGCCTGGATGATACCCTGCGGGTCAACAACGAAAGTTGCGCGGTCAGCCAGACCTTCATCTTCACGCATGTTGTCGAAGTTACGGGTCAGGGCGCCAGTCGGGTCGCCGATCATCGCGTATTTGATTTTCGCGATAGTGTCAGAGCTGCTGTGCCATGCCTTGTGAGTGAAGTGGGTGTCAGTAGAGACGGAATAGACATCTACGCCCAGTTTCTGCAGTTCTTCATAATGGTCTGCAACGTCACCCAATTCGGTCGGGCATACGAAAGTAAAGTCAGCCGGGTAGAAGAAGAAGACGCTCCAGCGACCTTCGGTATCTTTCTCGGTTACTTCGATGAACTCACCGTTTTTGAACGCCTGGTTTTTGAAAGGTTTAATTTTAGTATTAATCAAAGACATCTGTACTTCCTCCGTGTTTTCGTTGAGAGATAAGTTAACGAAAATCTCTTCGCAGGGCTAATGCGTTTCCTTTATCAAATCAATAAGCGATAACTAACAACCCACTCAAACACATGTTGTGAACTTAACGATAAAAGTAAAAAAGGCCCCCTTTGCAGGGAGCCCCATTACCCGAGCTACCCGCAGGTAACATCAGTGCCAGCAGGACTGGCTATGTGTTGCGCTCTACATTACCTTAACAAAGGTCGTAACAGCGATTGGGATTACATCACCCAACTAAAGAAAGGGCAATCGATGGACGGTCGATCTTACCTATGGCTGCGATAGGTTTTACAACAGAGTCCCCTGTCCTTCTTATTTTATAAGGAAAATCAATGTTTAAACGCACCTTACTTTTAAGCCTGCTCCCTGCAGTGGTGTATGCCGAAGAACTGCCTGCTCCTGTTAAAGCGATTGAGAAACAGGGCATTACTATCCTGAAACCCTTCGACGCGCCGGGAGGAATGAAAGGCTATCTGGGAAAATACCAGGATATGGGCGTTACTATCTACGTCACGCCTGACGGTAAACATGCCATCTCGGGCTACATGTATAACGAAAAAGGAGAAAACCTCAGCAATGCGCTAATCGAAAAAGAGGTTTATGCCCCTGCAGGTCGCGAGATGTGGCAACGGATGGAAAAGGCATCCTGGATCCTGGACGGGAAAAAAGAGGCACCAGTCATTGTCTACGTGTTTGCCGATCCTTTCTGTCCTTATTGTAAACAATTCTGGCAGCAGGCGCGCCCGTGGGTGGATTCCGGAAAAGTTCAGTTGCGCACATTGCTGGTTGGCGTAATTAAACCCGAAAGTCCGGCTACCGCCGCTGCGATTCTGGCCGCAAAAGATCCGGCCAAAACCTGGCATGACTATGAGGCATCTGGTGGGAAAATAAAGTTGGAAATCCCGACCGCCGTCCCCCCAGAACAGATGAAAGTATTGAATATCAATCAAAAGTTGATGGATGACCTGGGGGCTAACGTAACGCCGGCTATCTATTACATGAGCAAGGACAATACGTTACAACAGGAGGTCGGGTTGCCCGATAAGGATAAATTAAACATTATCATGGGAAATAAATAAAGGTAATAGAATGAGTGATTGTTATCGTTCTCATTTCAATCACTCAGCACAATTCAAATTCCCCTCGTGAAAATTACGCAGATTGTGCTATTTTAGTTAAAGTTAATGATTCATTAAGCACAGAAACATAAACCACCAGAATAACTACCATTTAAAATATTCAAAATCTTTATTTTTCTCAACATAACTATTATTGGAAGGCATATATGGCTAATCTCTACGATCTTAAAAAATTCGATCTCAATCTACTGGTTATATTTGAGTGTATTTATCAACATTTGAGCATCAGTAAGGCTGCTGAAACGCTGTATATTACACCTTCTGCTGTTAGTCAGTCGTTGCAGCGACTGCGTACGCAATTTAATGATCCACTGTTTATTCGTTCCGGTAAGGGTATTACCCCGACGGTGACAGGCATTAATCTTCATCATCATCTTGAGAAAAACCTCAACAATCTGGAACAAACAATAAACATAATGCACAGTTCCAGTCTGAGCAAAAAATTTGTTATTTACAGCCCGCAATTTGCAACCAGACTGATTATCAACGAGTTAATTCATTCTCTCAGAGATGAGTCAGATATCGAAATTGAGCATCACGATATATTAATCTCCTCAGAAACGGCGGAGAACATATTGGTATACCGCAAGGCTGACCTGGTCATTACGACAGAGTCAATCAATAACCGCTCCATTATCTGTACGCCATTCACAACACTCGAGCATGTCCTGGTTTGCAGAAAAAATCACTCAAGAATCAATGAGTCAAGTACGATTGATGACATTATACAAGAGAAGTTTACATTTTTTCTTACTGAAAATGAAGGTATTAAAAACTTCCAGTCACAAATAGATAATGCTTTAATCAATCGTAACATTGGTTTCAGCAGCGATTCGACGATCTCAATCACCAATATCATTGCCAGCACGGACATAATCGGCGTTATTCCTCGGGCTATATACGAATACTATCGTACTTCTTTAGATTTAAAAGAGATCAATATTGATTTTACATTACCATCCATTACACTTTATTTAATGTACAACAGAGCCTCACTCAACAATAATGCTTTCGCTGAATACATAGCAAGAATCAGCCAGAATATTATTTAAAACAGCAAGTGATATATTCAATCAATAAATTTAATTCATCCAGAGAATAATCCCTAGCGAACCATACAAATAAAGAATACAGCGTAAATTGCATAACACATAAACTGGCATATCCAATTACAAGCATTTATTATGTCTGTAAATAATAAGATGCCGATATGGACTTGATATGTCTGTTTATAAAATTCCTCTGGTACAAAATGTTCTGGAGGCCGCTCAGGAACGCATAACCTGGACACTAGAAACTCTGCCACGCGTGTGCGTCTCATTCTCTGGAGGAAAAGATTCAGGGCTAATGCTACACCTGACAGCCACGCTCGCTCGTCAGTTAGGAAAAAAAATTAACGTCCTGTTTATCGACTGGGAAGCACAATTTTCCTGCACTATCGACTATGTAGTAGCTCTACGTGAACGTTATGCCGATGTCATTGAACGATTTTATTGGGTGGCCTTACCGCTCACCACCCAAAATTCACTCTCACAATTTCAACCCGAATGGCAGTGCTGGGAACCTGATACACCGTGGGTTCGTCAACCACCTGCGGATGCTATAACCGACCCTGAGTTCTTCTCTTTCTATCAACCCGGCATGACATTTGAACAATTTGTTCGTGAATTTGCTGACTGGTTTTCAGAGAAACGACCAGCCGCCATGATGGTGGGCATCCGCGCCGATGAGTCATACAATCGTTTCGTCGCTATCGCCAATTCTCATAAGCAACGTTTTGCCGATGATAAACCCTGGACTACCAGCGCCCCCGGCGGGCACACCTGGTATATTTATCCGCTTTATGACTGGAAAACCGCCGATATATGGACCTGGTTTGCAAAAACCAGAATGCCGAGCAATCCCCTATACAACCTGATGTATCAGGCTGGTGTCCCAACGCGCTACATGCGCATTTGTGAGCCCTTTGGCCCGGAACAGCGCCAGGGATTATGGCTATATCATGTCATTGAACCCGAGCGCTGGGCAGCCATGTGCGCCCGTGTTAGCGGCGTCAAAAGCGGGGGAATTTACGCTGGACATGATAATCATTTTTACGGTCACCGGAAAATACTCAAACCAGAGCATTTAAGCTGGCAGGAATATGCCATGCTGCTATTGAACAGCATGCCAGAGACGACTGCAGAACATTACCGCAATAAAATCGCCGTTTATTTACAGTGGTATAAGAAAAAGGGCATGGACAATATCCCGCAAATTCAGGAAAAAGATATTGGTTCAAAGGATATTCCATCGTGGCGGCGTATCTGCAAAGTCTTGCTGAATAATGACTACTGGTGCCGGGCACTTTCTTTCAGCCCAACAAAACCTAAAAACTACCAACGTTATAACGAACGTATGAAAACAAAACGCCAGGAATGGGGGATTTTATGCAGCAACGATTAACTCAGGAACTCACTGGTTTTCTTTCTGGCCTGTCAGAAGAAGAGCGAATTGAAGCGATCAATCAATTCAGAATGGCGATACACAGCGTCAGCCCCTTTCGCGATGAGCCTGTCGATTGTGTGTTATGGGTTAAAAATGATCATATCTCGCCCAACGATTACAATCCCAATAACGTTGCCCCGCCGGAGAAAAAGTTGCTGCTGAGATCCATCGAAGCCGACGGATTCACTCAACCTATTGTGGTGGTCCAGTCAACGGCGGAAGACTATGAAATCGTCGATGGATTTCACCGTCATGAGTTAGGTAAAAGCAAGCCATTGCTGAGATCACGCCTGCATGGCTATCTGCCCGTCACCTGTTTACAACGCGAACGCCACGAACGTATGGCAGCGACCATTCGCCATAACCGTGCTCGCGGGCGGCATCAAATTCACGCTATGTCGGAAATCGTTCGTGAATTATCACAGCTGGGGTGGAGTGAAGAGAAAATAAGTAAAGAGCTAGGTATGGACGACGATGAGGTTTTACGTCTAAAACAAATCAACGGCCTGCAAGAGTTGTTTGCCGACCGTCGATTCTCTAAAGCCTGGACGGTGAAATAGCTATAGCGAAACCAAACGTTCGGCTGCCGCTAGTAGCGTCGATTCTTGCTTGGCAAAACAGAGGCGAATCAACTTATGCGGAAAAGGATCGGCGCAAAAAACCGACAACGGGATCGCCGCAACGCCCACCTCAGTCGTTAGCCACTGGCAAAACTCAACGTCGTTAAGCGTAGAGACAGCGCTGTAATCGATCAGCAGAAAATACGTGCCTTCACACGGGAGTATTTCCAGGCGGCTATCACGCAAGGCATTCACCAATATGTCGCGTTTTTGCTGATAAAATGCTGGCAGCTCATGATAGTGCGCTGGATCTTCGCGCAGCATATCCGCCAGCGCCAGCTGCGCCGGCGTATTGACAGAAAACGTCAGATACTGGTGAACCTTGCGCAATTCTGCGCTAATGGCGGCAGGCGCGACGCAGTAGCCGACTTTCCAGCCGGTCATATGATAAGTCTTACCAAATGATGAAACGGCAACAGCGCGTTCACGTAGCTGGGGATGCGCCAGCACGCTGGCATGACCCTGTTCAGCGAAGCAGATATGTTCATAAACTTCATCACTGATGACAAAGATCTCGCGTTCTTTAATCGCCTGCCACAGCGCATCAAAATCGGCGTGATGCCACACGGTGGCAGAAGGGTTATGCGGTGTGTTAAGGATCACCAGCCGGGTACGTTCGCTGAGCAAAGCGCTAAACGCCCGCCAGTCGACGCGAAAAGACGGCGGTTGCAGCGCGATACGTTTCACCACCCCGCCGGATAATTCGACCGCAGGCGCATAGCTATCGTAACTTGGGTCAAAACAAATCACCTCATCACCCTGACGCACCAGCGCCGTAATTGCGGCGTACAATGCTTCCGTTGCCCCTGCGGTGACGGTCACTTCACTATTTGCGTCGGGACTAAAGCCGTATAACTGCGTGGTTTTATCCGCAATAGCTTCGCGCAGCGGCTGCACACCCGTCATCGGCGCATACTGGTTTGCACCATGCGCGACGTGATACGCCAGACGTTCCTGCAAAAAAAGTGGACCGTCAAAATCAGGAAATCCCTGCGAGAGGTTAATGGCCTGATGCTGCTGCGCCAGCGCGCTCATTTGCGTGAAAATAGTGGTGCCCAGATTAGGTAGTTTGCTTTGCGGAATCAGCGGGTTATTACTCATTATTGTTATCCCAGCGTGTGATGTTGTGGTTGAAGCCACTATAGCACGATGCTAGTATTTGGCAATCAAGACGTTCAGACGTCTATATAAAAATAACCTGCCAGGACAGGACAGCCAAAAGGACAAACACAACATGAGTAATACCGAGATTCGCGTCGTCACCGGCCCGGCCAACTATTTTTCCCATACCGGCAGCCTGTCAAGACTCAACGATTTTTTCACTGCCGATCAACTCTCACACGCTGTCTGGGTTTATGGTGAGCGCGCCATTGATGCGGCCCGCCCTTATCTGCCAGATGCATTTCATCTTGCCGAAGCTAAGCGCCTGTTGTTCACAGGACACTGCAGCGAAACCGATGTAACTGAACTACAAAAACTGTCAGGAGAGGATCGCAGCGTGGTGATTGGCGTGGGCGGCGGAACCTTGCTCGACACCGCCAAAGCGCTGGCTCGTCGTCTCGGTTTGCCTTTCGTGGCGATCCCGACCATTGCCGCCACCTGCGCGGCCTGGACACCGCTCTCTGTCTGGTACAACGATGCTGGCCAGGCGCTACATTTTGACATTTTCGATGATGCTAATTTTCTCGTACTGGTAGAGCCGGAAATCATACTCAACGCCCCAGAGGAGTATTTACTGGCGGGGATCGGCGATACGCTGGCGAAGTGGTATGAAGCTGTCGTTCTCGCGCCTCAGCCGGAAACTTTGCCGTTGACCGTACGCCTGGGTATCCATGCCGCACAGACGATCCGCGATGTCCTGCTGGAAAGCAGCGAGCAGGCGCTAGCCGATAAACAACAAGGCAAGTTAAGCCGCACATTTTGCGATGTGGTTGATGCCATTATTGCCGGAGGCGGCATGGTTGGCGGTCTGGGCGAACGTTACACCCGGGTGGCGGCAGCACATTCGGTACACAATGGCCTGACCGTCCTTCCGCAAACGGAGAGGTTTTTACACGGCACCAAAGTGGCGTACGGCATACTGGTGCAGAGCGCGCTGCTGGAACAAGATGATGCACTGGCGCAATTGATAGCCGCTTATCAGCGCTTCAACCTGCCAACGCGGCTGGCTCAATTAGATGTGGATATCAAGAATCAGGCCGAGATTGATAAGGTGATTGCCCACACTCTGCGCCCGGTAGAATCCATTCACGCGCTAGCGGTGACGTTAACCCCGGATACCCTGCGCACGGCGTTCGAAAAGGTAGAATCGTTTACAGGGTGAGCGAAAAATCTGCCGGGAGCAGATTTGCACACTGCTTGCAGCGGCCCTGTAGGGGCGAAGCCCAGGGATGGGCCGAGTAACAAAGCCCACATACCTGCAGCTTGAATTATGAAGATCATTAACAACAGCGCGCGCCGCCTTTGCCCCCATAACGCGCATCCTGGCGCTCGCGGAAAAATTCTTCGTAGGTCATCGGCGTCTGATCCGGGTGCGTGACTCGCATATGTTCAACATAGTTGTCGTAATCCGGTACACCGATCATTAACCGGGCGGTTTGGCCTAAATACTTTCCGGCTTTAGAGAGCGTTTCAAACATAGTGGTTACCTGTCGTACAAACGCCCTCCCCGTTCAGGAGAGGGCTAATTGGTTAAGAGAATATTAGTGCGCGCCTTTCGCCTGCGCCACGATCTCTTCGACATTCTCAGGCATCGGTTCGTATGGCGTTTCTTTCGACGTAGGTTTATCTTCTTTCAACGCTGCCAGTGCAGTTTTGATAGAGAACAGACCCAGCACCACCACGACCACCATGAAGAAAATGGTAAGCCCCGCATCCAGACGGTTGTTAAACACCAGCTGCGTCAGCTGTGACTGGGTGTACTGTGCCGGAATGTTTCCGCTGTCGATCATAGCCTGGAACTTGTTGGCGATAGCCAGGAAGCCGATTTTCGCATCCGGGCTAAACGCTTTCTGCCAGCCAGCAGTCAGGGTACAAATCAGCAGCCAGGCGGTTGGCACCAGCGCCACCCATGCGTAGCGTTGACGTTTCATCTTGAACAGTACCACTGCACAAAGCATCAGCGCCATACCGGCCAGCATCTGGTTGGCGATACCAAACAGTGGCCACAAGGTATTAATACCGCCCAGTGGATCCACCACGCCCTGGTGCAAGAAATAACCCCAGGCCAGCACGCACAGCGCTGTCGCCAACAGGTTCGCTGGCAGCGAATCGGTACGTTTCAGACCCGGTGACATCACGCCCAGCAGATCCTGCAACATAAAGCGCGCGGCGCGCGTACCGGCGTCGACTGCCGTCAGAATAAACAGGGCTTCAAACAAAATGGCGAAGTGATACCAGAACGCCACATCCATCATGCCACCCAGCGCACCGTGCAGAATATACGCCATGCCCACCGCCAGCGTCGGCGCACCGCCTGCGCGGGAGATAATGGATTGTTCGCCGACATCGTTCGCAATCTGATGCAGCGTATCAGGCGTGATAACAAAGCCCCAACTGCTCACGACTTGTGCCGCTGACGCAACCACATCGGTGGTTCCGGCAGGTGCCAGTACCGCCATCGGGCTGTTCATCGCAAAGTAAACACCTGGATCGATAACGCAGGCCGCCACCAGCGCCATAATGGCGACAAAGGATTCCATCAGCATCCCGCCGTAACCGATAAAGCAGGCCTGACCTTCATTCGCCAGCATCTTCGGCGTGGTGCCGGAGGCAATCAGCGCGTGGAAACCCGAGACTGCACCGCAGGCGATGGTAATAAACAGGAACGGGAACAAGTTACCACTCCAGACCGGGCCTGTACCGTCAACAAACTTGGTCAACGCAGGCATGGTCAGTGTCGGGCGCATGATCAGGATCCCTACCGCCAGACCAACAATGGTGCCAATTTTCAGGAAGGTAGAAAGATAATCACGCGGTGCCAGCAGCAGCCATACCGGCAGCACGGCAGCGACAAAACCGTATCCCACCAGCATCCATGTCAGCTGTACGCCGGTAAAGTCAAAATAAGGAGCCCAGGTGGGACTTTCCGCCACCCAGCCGCCGGAAATAATGGCGAATACCAGGAAGACCAGACCGATGACCGACACTTCACCAATGCGACCTGGGCGCAGATAACGCAGGTAAATCCCCATAAAAATCGCCAGCGGGATTGTGAACGCCACGGTATAGGTTCCCCACGGACTGTGGGTCAGCGCTTTCACGACGATCATCGCCAGTACCGCCAGGATAATCACCATGATCATAAAACAGGCCACCAGCGCAATAACGCCTGCCGTTGGGCCCATCTCTTCTTTAACCAGTTCGCCAAGGGAACGACCATCGCGACGGGTAGATACAAACAGTACCATGAAGTCCTGCACCGCACCCGCCAGCACCACCCCGGCCAGCAACCAGATCATACCTGGCAGATAGCCCATTTGCGCCGCCAGTACAGGTCCAACTAATGGCCCCGCTCCGGCAATCGCCGCAAAATGGTGACCAAACAGCACTTTTTTATCGGTGGGAACATAGTCCAGACCATCGTTATGACGCACGGCTGGCGTCATACGCGTCGGGTCCAGCGCCAGTACATTTTTAGCGATGTACAGGCCGTAGAAACGATAAGCGATAAGGTAGACACAGACCGACGCCACGACTATCCACAACGCGTTGATCTGTTCACCGCGGTTTAATGCGATATAGCCGAGGGCAAATGCTCCCATTACGGAGAGCACTGTCCAGACGAGGTACTTCCCTGATTTGTTCATAGTTGTTATCCGTTGTCCGCTCCAGAGAGATGTTACATTTTGTTTCTATAACATCTTTTCTGAATTTAACAACCTGACAACCATACAAACCCGAAGTATCACTGAGTATTTACATTGCATTGTTAACTAGATCACTTCATTTACCTGTTAACGCTGCAATTTCATTTTACTTTTCAGGGTCACTTCACCCCATCACCGCAGTACCTAAACGGCAGGTGCAACAGCGTCGTCCCTGCTCATCAAAGATGACAATTTCCCAGCTCTGATTCTGACGCCCGAGGTGCAAAGGTTGGCAGACACCGCGCACTTTACCCTGCGAAACCGCCCGATGGTGCGTGGCGTTGAGTTCCGTCCCCACCACACACTGCCCGTCGCGAGTCATCAGATAACCCGCCATCGAACCCAACGTTTCTGCCAGAGCCGCAGACGCTCCGCCGTGCAGCAAACCAAACGGCTGATGCGTACGCTCATCCACCGGCATTTCGGCTTCCAGCACATCATCACTCAGTCGGGTATAGACCATGCCCAGGTGCGCCACCATGGTGTTCTGACTGGTGGCATTGAGTTCATCCAGCGTTAAATGACGTTTCCAGATCATCGTCATGCTCCCAGCGTAGAGCCGCCGTCTACCACGATATCCTGCAACGTAATGTGGCTGGCTAAATCGGAGGCAAGAAATAAAATCGTGTGGGCGATCTCCTGCGGCTGGGCGATTTTCCCCAACGGAATGCCGAGCTTATACTGCTCGCCAAATCCACGAATACGCTGCTGTTCCGCGTCATCGCTGACCCACAACGTACGCTGCATATCGGTATCGGTCGAGCCAGGCGAAACCACATTACAGCGCACACCGCTACCCGCCAGTTCAAGTCCGACGGTTAACGCCAGGCTTTTCAGCGCGGCTTTTGACGCCCCATAAGCACTCATGCCGATACGCGGCGTGTGCGCCGCATCCGATGCAACGGTGACGATCGCCCCGCCCTGCTGGCGACGAAACTGCGCCATCGTCTGCTGAAACAGATTGAACGCCCCGCCCACGTTGACGGCGAAGGTTTGCTGCCAGTCCTCAACGCTAAGCGCGTCGGTTGGTCCCATACGCAGGATCCCTGCGGCATTCACCAGTATGTCGAGACATTCGGTATTCGCGAGCAAACGCCCGCATACCTGCGCCACCTGCTGCGCGTTCGCCACGTCCATCACCTCGGTGGCAAAGGGATACTCTGCCAGCGCGAACTCGCGGTCAAAGCCCGTAACCTGTGCCCCGGCGTCAATAAACGCCAGCGCCGTGGTGTAGCCGATTCCTTTTCCCGCGCCGGTTACCCAGACGGTTTTCCCTGTGAAGTCAAATCCGGCCATTACTTCACCTCGCGGGAGAGCAGCGTCCACCAGGCGTCAATGGTCGGTTTTTTCGCCAGCATGACGAAATCAATGTCGCCATGCACTTTACGCCAGCGGGCGGCCAGCGCCATCATGCGAACCGAATCCAGTCCATAGTCGATCAGGTTTTCATCATCCATCGGCTCTTCTGATTCATCCAGCAGCGGCAGAATAACGCGGCGCAACGCCTCTTTACTGGCCGGGACAGGCATCGGCAATAATTCCTGCGTCATCACCACACGCCCGGAACGTCCCGCCACATATTTCAGCGACATCAGATGTTCGTCACGGCTAAAGTCCGCCAACGCATCGGCAACCATAAACGGTTTGATATCACGCATGAAGGCGTCTGTTGCAGTGGTCATACAGCCAATATGCGCATACACGCCGGTAATAATCAGTTGATTACGCCCGGTTTCCTTAAGCATCTGTTCTAACGGAGAGCGATGAAATGCGCTGTAACGCCATTTCACCAGGATAGTATCTGCTGCATCCGGTGCCAGCGCTTCAACGATTTTTTGCTGCTCAGGCGAACGCGTCAGGCCCGGCCCCCACATATCATTAAGCAAAGCACGGTCCTCATCACTCTGCTCTTTCGGCTGGGCGGTGTAATACACCGGAATATTATGCGCTTTGCAGTATTGACGCAGTGCGGCGATGTTAGCGACAACCTGCTCCATCATCGGGCAGTTATCGCCCCAAAAACCGATAAAATAGTCCTGCATGTCATGGATCAGCAGCGCGGCGCGTTCAGGGTCAAAGGCCCAGTCGACTTTGTTCACCGGAACATCAAGCGCCGTTGGTAGCGCATAAGCCTGCAGTTTAGGAATTGCCATCTCTTTTTCTCCTTCAGGCCAGTGAACGTGATGCCAGCCACTGACGTAATTGTTTTTTATCCACTTTCCCAACCGGCGTCAGCGGTAATGACTCAACGCATTCCACACGGTCAGGTAATTTGAATTCCGCCACGCCCTGCTCGCGCAGAAAACGACGCACCTGCACCGCGCGTAGCGGCTCTTTTACTACCAGGCAGGCGCAGCTTTTCTCGCCCATCAGCTCGTCATCCACACTGACCAGCGCCGCATGAATCACCGCCGGATGGCGCAGTAACAAGTTTTCGATTTCTTCGGCAGCGATCTTCTCCCCGCCACGGTTGATCTGATCTTTTTCGCGCCCCTGTACGGTGATGTAGCCATCCCGATCGATAGCGATCAGATCGCCGGAGCAGTAAAACCCGTTGGCATCAAAGGCGCTGGCATTGTGTTCAGGGCTGTTGAAATAGCCACGGAAGGTGTACGGGCCACGCGTCATCAGGCGTCCGGTTTCACCCTGTGGCAAAGGATTACCGTCAGCGTCTGCCACCCAAACCTCATCATCGGGACACATCGGGCGACCCTGGGTATTGATGATGCGCTCAGGACTGTCGTCCAGGCGGGTGTAGTTCACCAGCCCTTCCGCCATACCGAAGACCTGCTGCAACTGGCAGCCTATTTCCGCCGGAATGCGGGCGGCAAGCGTCGCGGACAAGCGCGCTCCGCCAACCTGTAACAATTTCAGCGATGCCAATTGCGCATTACTGCCCCACTCCGCAATCGCCTGCAGCCACAGGCTCACGGCTGGCGGCACCAGCGCCGTAACGTTCACCTGATGCTGTTCAATCAACGGGAAGCACAGCGTGGCGCTTGGATCGGCCGCCAGCACTACAGTTCCACCCGCAAGGAACACCCCCAGCGCGCCAGGTGAACTCATGGCGTAGTTATGCGCCGCCGGAATAGCGCACAGATAGCGCGTTTCTCCAGTGAAATGGCAAATCTCGTTGCTGCGGCGCACGCTGTAGTAATAATCGTTATGGGTACGCGGGATCAGCTTCGGTGTCCCGGTAGTGCCACCGGAAAGCTGGAAATACGCCACTTCATCTGCAGGCGATGGCGTAGCGGTAAAATCAGTCGCCGACTGGCTTATCGCGTTTTGCAGGTTGTGTTCACCCTCGTCATTGAGCAGCAGAACCACGCGCACCGAGCTGTGCTCGGCAACAAATGTGTTCAGAAAGTCATCTGCGGTAAACAGCGTATGCGCGCGGTCAGCGATCAGCAGCGCCGGTTTAATTTGTGTCGCGTAGGCGTTGAGCTCGGTGCGTTGATGGCTGTACAGCCCAAAAACAGGCGCCACTCCCAGCTTGAGCAGGGCAAAAAAGGTGACATACAGTTCAGCCACATTGCCCAGTTGCACCAGCGCGGTTTCGCCGGGTTTGATCCCCAGGCGGCGCAGGCTGCTGGCGAGATTATCCGCTGCCTGGTTCAACTGGCGATAGCTCATATGGCGTTCACCATCAATCACCGCCGTCTGGTCACTATCGGCGTGGCGAGTCAAAATGTCGGTCAGCGGCAAATCCTGCCAGTAACCTTTTTCACGATAGCGGCGGGCAAATTCTTCCGGCCAACGGGTGAAAGGAATACTCATGATTACTCCTTAGAGCCTGTCAATAAGGCGTATATTGTTGCAGCCAGTTTGGACACGGACAGCGCGGAGCAACCGGAGCGTACTTGTGGTACGTGAGGATTGTGAGCACTGCCCAGGGTCAAACTGGCAAATAAAATAGCCTGATGGACCAGGCTCTTAATGCAGGCCAAAAACATTCAACATGGTGGAAAGCTTGGCTCCCGTTTCACGCCATTCCGCAACCGGGGAAGAGGCTGGCACAATTCCTGCTCCGGCGAAGAAACGAACCTGATTGCGCAGCAGCCTCGCGCAGCGGATCGTCACGACCCATTCACCGTTACCTTCGGCATCACACCAGCCGACAATGCCGCCGAACAGTTCACGATCGAACGGCTCCAGTTCGGCGATAAGTTTGCGTGCGACCTGATGCGGGAAGCCGCTCAGCGCAGGCGTCGGGTGTAGCAGGCACGCCAACGTCAGGGCGTTTTCCTGCGCGTTGGCTTTACCTTCAAACGGCGTACCGAGGTGCCACAGCGTAGGCGTGGTAACCAGTTGCGGAGAGGAAGGGAGTTGCAGTTCACGGCTACGATCGCGCAATACATTTTTCATCGCCTGCGTCACCAGTTCGTGTTCATGGCGATCCTTCTCGGATGCCAGCAGGCGATTACCCGCCTCCCTGTCCAGCACATCGTCCGGCTGACGGCGCGCGGAACCGGCCAGAGGTAATGAGCTGAAACGATCGTCTTCTTTGCGTAACAGCAGTTCCGGACTGGCGCCAATCAATACGCCGTCGTCTTCAAGAGGCACGTGGAAGTTGTAGCTCGCCGGATTTTGCGCCACCAGCCGCTCCAGCAGGGCGCCGCTGTCTATATTGGCGTCTACAGTGATATCGATCAGGCGGGATAACACCACTTTGTCAACTTCCGGGGTAGACGTCAGCGCAGCCGCCCGGGCGACCATGTCTTCAAAAAAGTCCTGTTCTGGGATCGATTTACGTTCCACGACGTTCAGCGACTGATGCGCATTAAAATAACGTGATGACTGCTGCTTCGCCGTGCGGGAAAACGTCTGCCACGACTGGGGAATAAACAACGATGACGGCTGGCGTGTGTCAAAAGGGATCGCCCCGACCATGATAGGGTTAGCGATACCCTGCGATTTGGCATCAGCAAACAGGGCGCGCATTTTCTGTTGGAAAGGGCTGTCTGGCGCGTCGCCATCAATTGCCGGTTCCGCATAGCGGGCGAAGCATCCTGACGTCGTAAAACTACGGTACGGCGACATAAAGAAAAAACTGTCGGGAGCGAGCGTCGGCATAGTCTGCGTTTTTTCCTCGGCCAGTGACGTATCCATATCATCCTCCAAAAATGATAAAGGCTCTAATAATGATTATCATTTATATTTTCGGTCGCTAACCTAAAAGTAAAGCGGCAGTATGTCAACTCTTGAGGTAGCACAATGTGCGACTTTGGCTTGCATCCTTGTTCACTAACAATGAAAATGAGAAGCATTACTCATACTGATAACAGGAAGCTGATTCGTGAGTCTCCCCTCTTTTTGCCGCACCATGCTCTTGCTGACAGGTTTGTCTATTTCAGGAATTTCTTCAGGTCACGCCGCCGAGTGGCCGCGTCAGGTTACCGACAGCCGCGGCACGCATACGCTGGAGCATAAGCCGCAGCGCATTGTCTCCACCAGCGTCACCCTCACAGGCTCGCTACTGGCGATTGATGCTCCGGTCATCGCCAGCGGGGCCACCACGCCGAACAATCGCATTGGCGATGCGCAGGGCTTTTTGCGTCAGTGGAGCGAAGTCGCAAAAGAGCGCAAATTGAGTCGTCTGTATATTGGTGAACCGAGCGCTGAAGCCGTTGCGGCGCAAATGCCGGATCTGATTCTGATAAGCGCCACCGGCGGGGATTCTGCCCTCGCACTGTACGATCAACTGTCCACCATTGCGCCCACACTTATCATTAATTACGACGACAAAAGCTGGCAGTCACTGCTGACGCAGTTAGGCGGCATCACCGGGCATGAGCAACAGGCGGCAGCACGTATTGCCGAGTTTGATAAGCAACTGCAGACGGTTAAACAACGTATTACCCTACCGCCACAGCCGGTTAACGCACTGGTGTACACCGCCGCCGCGCACAGCGCCAACCTGTGGACGCCGGAATCTGCGCAAGGCAAGTTAATGGAGCAGTTAGGTTTCACGTTAGCGCAGCTGCCAGCCGGACTGCACACCAGCCAGAGTCAGGGCAAGCGCCACGATATCATTCAAATCGGCGGTGAGAATCTGGCGACCGGACTGAATGGCGAAGCGCTATTCCTGTTCGCGGGCGACAACAAAGATGCCGACGCCATTTATGCCAATCCGCTGCTGGCACATCTGCCGGCCGTGCAGAACAAGCGTGTTTACGCCCTGGGAACGGAAACTTTCCGTCTGGACTACTACAGCGCGACGCTGTTGCTGCAACGCTTCTCCTCACTGTTTTAATGGTTCGTACCGGATGTGGTTTACGCCGCATCCGGCCTGAAGCCTCACGCCAGTTCAGGCGGCGTCTGACGGAAACGACGTAACTCATTCAACAGCAGCAACAGCAGCAGTCCTGCGATCGCAAGGCCAAATCCACTGACGCTTGCCGAAGCGACTGGCGTCATCATCGCGCCCAGACCACCTAACAACGCTGCTCCGATGGCATCACCAGTGACATTCTGCGCGGTCCACAAACCGTTAATTCGCCCGAGCATCGCTTCCGGCGTCTGCGTCTGTAACAGGGTGTACTGCAACAAAGAGCTGACCGCACTCAGCCAGCCAAACAGCGCCAGGCAAACAACCCCAAGCTCCCACACCGGCATCAACCCAAACAGCCCGATAGCCAGGAACGACGCAACGGTCGATGCCAACATGATCAGTCCCGGGCGAATGCTGTGCGCCAGTTGCCCGCTGGTCAATGCGCCCACCGCCGCCCCCAGGGGAATAGCCGCATACAGCAGACCAATTTGCGCGCTCGACATTTGCCAGTTAATCGCCAGCGCCGGATACAACACGCGTACAGCGCTCGCCATGGTCAACAGACCGCCGAGCAACGCAATGCCGCCAATCAGCGGACTGGCAAGCAGAAAACGAAATGCTGCCAGCAGCGATTTCAGCGGATGCTCACGCGGCTGCGGCGGAGGCGGCAACGCGGGAAGGCTCAGCAACGGCAGCAATGTAATGAAGGTCCCCGCCGCCGCCAGCCCGTAGTTCCAGGCCACGCCACCGGTTGCGAGCAGCACCCCGCCAAGCATTGGCGAAATGACCGACCCCAGACGCACCGTCAGCATGGTAATCGCCCCGGCCTGCATCAAATTCTCCCGCCCGACCAGCGCCGGCGTTGCTGCCAGCAAAGCGGTTACACCCAGTGAGGCAAAGAAACCGTCCCACAAGCCAAGCAGATAAATCACCAGTAATGACGGTTCAGGCAGTAGCGCATTCAGACACAGACCAATAAAGCCGATTCCGCAGGTTCCACGCGCCAACAGGATCACTTTTTTACGTTCATAGCGATCGGCCAGCACGCCGCCCACCATCAGGCCAATAAACATCGCGCTACCAGTCAACGTCACCGACAAACCAACCTGCCAGGTCGACTGCGTCATCATCTGGATCTGTACCGGAACCGCCACACCGAGTAGCCCCAGAGAGACAATGGAAATAAAACGGGCGAGGAAGACGGCACGAAATGCAGGGTGGGTCTTTAACAGGCTGAGATTGAGCAGCCATGATTGTCGATTCATTACAGAGCCTTACCAGGTACTTTTTCAATATCCATTCGATGGCTGCACATGCTAACATATCCAAATAAGATCGATAACGATAATTACTATCATTATCAGGAAAGTTGATATGCCATGCTCTGTTTCCGCGACACGTGCCTTCGCCGTGCCCGGACTATTGTTATTACTTGTTCTCATCACGGTACTAAGCCTGGTGATTGGCGCAAAATCGCTACCTGCTTCCGTGGTGCTGGATGCGCTCACCGGCAGTTGTCAAAGCGCTGATTGCACCATCGTGCTGGACGCGCGCCTACCGCGCACACTGGCAGGACTGCTCGCAGGTGGTGCGCTGGGCCTGGCTGGCGCATTAATGCAAACACTCACGCGTAACCCTCTCGCCGATCCCGGCATTCTGGGTGTCAACTCCGGTGCCAGCTTCGCCATTGTGCTGGGGGCCGCGCTGTTCGGCTTTTCCTCTGCACAAGAACAACTGCTGATGGCTTTTGCCGGTGCGCTGGCCGCGTCGCTGATCGTGGCATTTACCGGCAGCCAGGGCGGTGGGCAGTTAAGCCCGGTACGTCTGACACTGGCGGGCGTTGCCCTGGGCGCGGTGCTGGAAGGATTATCCACCGGCATCGCCCTGCTCAACCCGGATGTCTACGATCAGCTACGTTTCTGGCAGGCCGGTTCACTGGATATCCGCAGCCTGCAAACGCTTAAAGTAGTACTTGTGCCGGTGCTGATTGCCGCTACTGTTGCGTTGTTCCTCAGCCGCGCCCTGAATAGTCTGAGCCTCGGAAGCGACACTGCTACTGCGCTTGGTAGTAAAGTCGCTCGCACACAGTTTATTGGCCTGCTGGTTATTACCGTACTGTGTGGTAGTGCAACCGCGATTGTCGGCCCTATCGCCTTTATCGGTCTGATGATGCCGCATATGGCGCGCTGGCTGGTAGGGGCAGATCACCGTTGGTCACTGCCCGCTACCCTGCTGGCTACCCCGTCTCTGCTACTGATTGCCGATATCATCGGTCGCCTGATTGTCCCCGGGGAGCTGCGTGTTTCGGTGGTCAGCGCATTCATCGGCGCACCGGTGCTTATCTTTCTGGTACGACGGAAACCACGCGGAGGTGGCGCATGATGCACCTCTCTCGCCGTCTGATAATCAGCAGCCTGTTGCTGATTGTAGGCTGTCTCGCCGTTGGCTTATGGAGCCTGCGTAGCGGCGTCGTGATGCTGGAAACCCAGCAAATTTTTGCTGCTCTGTTTGGCGATGCGCCACGCAGTATTACGCTGGTGGTGACCGAATGGCGTTTGCCTCGCATGCTCATGGCGCTATTGATTGGCGCGGCGCTCGGCGTGAGCGGCGCAATATTCCAGTCGTTAATGCGTAACCCGCTGGGCAGCCCGGATGTGATGGGTTTCAATACCGGTGCCTGGAGCGGTGTACTGGTGGCAATGGTGCTGTTTGGACAACATCTCACCGCTATTGCTCTTGCGGCGATGCTGGGTGGGATCCTGACCTCTCTGGTGGTCTGGGCGCTTGCCTGGCGCAACGGTATTGACACCTTCCGACTGATTATTATCGGTATTGGCATACGTGCCATGCTGGTCGCGTTCAACACCTGGCTGCTGCTGAAGGCTTCATTAGAAACCGCATTGACGGCTGGGCTGTGGAACGCCGGATCGCTCAATGGTCTGACCTGGGCTAAGACCTGGCCTGCTGCACCGTTGATCATCATTATGCTGGTGTGCGCCACGTTGCTGGTGCGCCGGATGCGTTTACTGGAAATGGGTGATGACAGTGCCTGCGCGCTTGGGGTCAGCGTAGAACGTTCACGTTTGATGATGATGCTGGTCGCCGTTGTGCTGACCGCCGCCGCCACCGCGCTGGCAGGCCCCATCTCATTTATTGCTCTTGTCGCCCCGCATATCGCGCGGCGGGTTAGCGGCACATCGCGCTGGGGATTAACCCTGTCGGCATTGTGCGGCGCATTGCTGCTGCTGATGGCGGATTTGTGCGCTCAACAGCTGTTTATGCCTTATCAGCTTCCGGTGGGCGTTGTCACCGTAAGCCTCGGCGGTATTTATCTTATCGTCTTGTTAATTCAGGAGTCCCGCAAAAAATGATCGAATCAGTAGCCCGTTTGCGTGGCGACCAGTTAACGCTGGGTTATGGCAAGTTTACCGTAGCGGAAAACCTCAATGTGTCGATTCCCGACGGTCACTTCACCGCAATTATTGGGCCAAACGGCTGCGGGAAATCAACGCTACTGCGCACGTTGAGTCGTTTGATGACACCTGCACGCGGTCAGGTCTGGCTCGACGGTGAGCATATTCAGCACTATCCCAGCAAAGAAGTAGCCCGCAGAATTGGTTTACTTGCGCAAAACGCCACTACGCCGGGTGATATTACGGTGCAGGAGCTGGTTGCCCGTGGGCGCTACCCGCACCAGCCATTGTTTACCCGCTGGCGGAATGAAGATGAAATAGCGGTCTCAAACGCCATGCAGGCGACGGGGATCACCCACCTGGCATCACAAAGTGTGGATACCCTTTCCGGCGGACAACGGCAGCGCGCATGGATTGCGATGGTACTGGCGCAGGAAACATCCATTATGCTGCTCGATGAACCCACCACCTGGCTGGATATCAGTCATCAGATCGATCTGCTGGAGCTACTGAGTGAACTAAACCGGGAGAAAGGCTATACGCTGGCCGCCGTTTTACACGACCTCAATCAGGCCTGTCGCTATGCGACGCATCTGATTGCACTCCGTGACGGACATATTATTGCCGAGGGCGCGCCGAAGGAGATTGTCACGGCGGAGCTTATCGAAAAAATCTATGGGCTGCGCTGTATGATTATCGACGATCCGGTTGCCGGAACGCCGTTAGTGGTACCGCTCGGGCGCAACAAATAGCAAGATTTGTCGTATGGCGGCCTGTTCGCCGCCATACGACAATTCATCACACCAGTTGTTGGTCAACAAACGTCATTTTTTGCTTACGCGACGCCATGGCGTAGTTCAGTAAAACGCCACCACATGCCACCATACCGCCCAGTAAAGCAGCCAGAACAACGATCATTGATTTAGCCGCACCATCTTTATGCACCGGCAGCGAAGGTGAAAGTTGATATTTAAACGGCGCGAATTGTACGTCGCTCACATTCATCGCTAACAGCTGCTCAACGTGATATTGGCGATTACGTAATTCACCGTTAATTTCAGCAACATCTGTTACTGATTTTTCTATTTCTAATTTACGCGCGATGCCGTCGGCGCCAAGTGAAATAGAAAAATCAGGGTCATCTTTCACTGCCTGACCATTACTATAGACTGGTTTTTTAATCCCGGCAGCATTCGCAATCTCCAGGGAGTAGTTCAACCGCTGGATATTGGCTTCCAGCTGATTCTTGAGCCTGACGCGATCCATCTCCAGTCTTTCTTTTTCAAAGCTGGTTTTGATCGACAGTTTATTGCGAATATCTTCCAGCGTTTCTTTTTCCACAATGTCGGAAATGTACTGGATGTAGCCTTTCAATACCGACTGGGCTTCTTCAGCCTGTGGCGCGGTAAAACTCAGCGTCCATGCGGTATACAACGAGGTTTCATTCTTTTTTCCCGCGTTGCTGTCAACCGCTTTCATTTTCTCACTGAGCCTGACGATGGCCCGATGCAGGTCCATTTCATCGATATCAGCGCCTTTCAGTTGATCCATCACGTAGGGTGAAGAACGCAGATACGCTCCTAACAATGAGGGCGACTGAAATTTTTTGATAAACAGGTTAAATACATCACCACGGCTAACGTTTATATCCATATCCAACACGCGCAATTTGGTCAACGTATTCTCAAGCTCCTGCCACTGGACCGGTTCTGCAGGGGTCACGATGGCCTGACTGGTCCATTTTTGTGGCAACAAAAAAGAGACCAGAATACCCACACAAGCAAAGGCTAATACGGTCGCCATAATTTTCGTCCTGGCGCGCCATAAAATTTCGATAAGATTCACTAAATCAATTTCGTTGGCATTAGCCGTTGGCTGGGGATAAGCAGTAAGTTCCGAAACGTTGTCTTGCTTAATATTTAATGATGACATGTTGTGTGACCTGAGATCCGCGCCCAAAGAAGAACATTTTCGAAAGAGAAGTCTACCAGTTAGTAAGAATTATCCGAAACATTCTTTGTGCCTGAAGCCCTACCAATAATAATATTCGGAATTTATTCACCCCTTTAATCGCCATCCGCCCCACAAAAAAGATCATCTCCATAACATATAATTTACATTATGGAGCTATTTGATCGCCGCGATAGCAAGAATGGCTTTGTTACATCGAATTATTGATTCGAGAATTAATTATCGGCCCTATATCCTCAAACGAGGCAGGGGAGATAATATCTACATGCGCGCAGTCGTGGTGGTAAACATCCAGACTGGATATCCACGGGGACCAGCTACGTTCAGGGCTGACGCCCGGCACTAAGGTACGCTCAGCAACGAACAGCGTGGCGTGGCCCGCAAACGGCACGCTGTGTGCCGTCGTGAGCAGGCGAACCGCATCAGCGTAGTTGCCTTCGATAGCGGTAAATAAAACCTCCGACGCATTCCCCTGCTGTACTGCCAGAAACGCTTCACGCTCCCGCTCGATCTCCGCCAGTACGGCAGGGTCTAAACCATTGGCCTCTTTTTCCTGCCAGTTTTGCGTCTCCGGCGGCCAGGTATCCAGCAGCCCCAGGAAGGCAACCGTCTCACCTCTGGCCTGTAAACGCGCGGCAATTCCCTGCGCCAGCGTCCCTCCCAGTGAATAACCTAATAAATAGTAGGGGCCATGAGGCTGCTGACTGAGTAGCGTTGCCAGATGATGTTCGCATACCGCATCGAGGTTTTCCGCCATCTGCATCGGGC
This sequence comes from Citrobacter meridianamericanus, assembly GCF_041320245.1. Classification (NCBI taxonomy): domain Bacteria; kingdom Pseudomonadati; phylum Pseudomonadota; class Gammaproteobacteria; order Enterobacterales; family Enterobacteriaceae; genus Citrobacter; species Citrobacter meridianamericanus. Next base: position 3,835,085 of record NZ_CP101036.1, read on the forward strand.
CATCCGGTCGCGGAGACTGAATACCAATAATCGACCACTGCGGGCTGAGATAACGTGACAGCACGCTAAACTGCCAGGCAAAACCCGACGCCGGATGGAAGCAGAACAACGTTGGACCGTGACTTTCACGCAGTGGCAGCAGCGTCTCGAATCCCAGACGCTGCGACTGTTCATCATCATTGCTCTCCAGCAATGCACTCAGTCGTTCCACGGTAGAAGCCACCATAATCTGCCCGGGTGTTACCTGACGCTCAAAAATGCGGCTCAACTGCGCTGCCAGCTTCATCGCCAGCAGTGAATGCCCGCCAAGCGCAAAGAAATCAGCCTCTACATCATTCACCTCGCAATTCAGCAAGGCCGCAAAAGACTGCGCGATGGTTGTCTCCGTCCCTGCTCGCGGCGCGCGCCCGGAAGTACGCGACGTCAACTGCGGCATGGGTAGCGCTTTACGATCCAGTTTGCCGTTCGCGCTAAGCGGCAACTCCGCCAGTTGTAACAATACCGCTGGTACCATGTGCGCAGGCAGTTTTTCGCGCAGACGTTCCCGTAATGCAGACGTCTCCAGCGGTAGACCCGATTGCGACACCAGATACCCCACCAGTTGGCGCGCATCCCCGCCTGTCGCCGCGGCCTGGTTGAATACGCAGGCATGGGCAACGGCATGTTCGATGTCAGGCATTTGTTGCATCGCCCGGTCAATCTCACCGAGCTCAATGCGCTGTCCGCGAATTTTAAGCTGGTCATCGCTGCGCCCGAGGTATTCCACCGCGCCATTTTCCAACCAGCGCGCCACATCCCCGGTACGATACATGCGTTCGCCCGCGTTAAACGGATCGGCGATAAAACGGCTCGCCGTCAGATCCGGACGGCCCAAATAGCCTTGTGCCAGTTGGATCCCCGTCAGATACAGATCGCCCGCCACGCCGAAAGGCACCGGTCGCATCATGGCATCCAGAATACGTAAACCAGTATTCCATACCGGATAGCCAATCGGCACGCTGTTGCCGGTTACGGCGGCAAGTTCTTTCCCCCAGGCCGGATACCAGCTCACATCGACCGCCGCTTCCGTTGGCCCGTATAAATTGTGCAACGGCACATGAGTCAACTGTTCCCACTCGCGGCATAAGTCTGCAGGCAAGGCTTCACCGCTACAAAATACCTGTTTCAGCGAGGCACAACTCTCCCGCGCCGTTTCCGCCGTCAATGAAGCGACAAAAGCAGCCAGCATAGAAGGAACAAAGTGCGTGGTCGTCACCCCGTATTGGGCAAAAAACTGCTGCATCGCCAGTGGATCGCGGTGCGCCTCAGGTTCTGCCATGACCAGTTTTGCCCCGGCAATAAACGGCCAGAAAAACTCCCATACCGAGACGTCAAAACTGCACGGTGTTTTTTGCGCCACCACATCATCTGCGGTCAGCGGATAGTGATTTTGCATCCACAGCAAACGGTTAACGATGGCGGTTTGCCCAACCATCACCCCTTTTGGCCTGCCGGTTGAACCGGAAGTAAAAATGATATAGGCCGTATGATTGGGTCGAGATAGCGCCAACGGAGCTGCATCATCTGCTGGCAGCGGCGCGTCGTAGCACAGGCTTTCCAGGCCAGGGATATCACTAAAGCGCGCCAGTTGTTCCTCGGTCGCGATCAACAGTTTTGGCTGCGCATCTTCGAGCATCATCCGCAGGCGATCGTCCGGGTATCCGGTATCCAATGGCAGCCAGGCGGCTCCCGCCTCAACAATGCCATGCAGCGCCAGCGTCAGGAACACGGAACGCGGTAATACCACGGCAACGCTGTCACCCGGCTGTACGCCGCGTTCACGCAGAAGGCTCGCCAGCGCCACAACCTGCTGGCGCATTTCGCCATAGCTAAACTGATAGCGGGCATCGGCCAGTGCCGGGGCATCCGGTGTTTTATCGGCTTGTTGCGCCACCAGCGCGCTCAGCGTAGTGGACGGGATCTCCACGCTCGTATCGTTAATCTTCGCCAGCAGCTCATGTTCTGTCGGCAACAACATTTCAGCGTCGCCGCAGCATAACGACGGATTGTCGGCAAATTGCTCAATAAGCGCGATTAAACGCGAGGCATGCTGCGCCAGCGTCGCTGCATCGTAGCGCTGTTTATTGGCCAGGATTTCAATACTCAGCCCGCCGTTTTCATCCGGGAACAATGCCAGTTCAAGATCATTCACCGGCCCTGTCGCCAGCGTATGGGTTTGCGCCTGTACGCCGGGAATATTCAGCTGATAGTCGAATATTTTCACGTTCAGCACCGGGCCAAACAGCGGTTCGGCCCCGGCTGCACGCCCGCTGTCGCGAACGATTTGTTCGGCATCATAACGTTGATGCCGACGCATTTTCTTCAACTGTCCGGCCAGTCGTTGTGCAAGCGCAGGCAAGCTTTCTGTCGCATCCAGTTGCACGCCAAACGGCAGAACGTTTAAAACCGGTCCTGTGGACGTCAACGCCGCCGAGCCCATGCGCCGCATAAAGATAAACCCAGCGGCATAATTCATTCGGCTGCATAAGCGTCCCAGCCACAACGCCACCAGCGCAAGAGCCAGATCCGCACGCTGAACATCAGGCATGCGTGCCGCAAGCTGGCGGAACACGCCTTCAGGCGCGGTTAACTTCAGGCGAATAATCTCCGCGCTGGCCGATCGCCCCGGCAACGGTTTGTTCGACAGCGAAGCCGGTGGTGGTAGTTGTTTTCGCTGCTCGCGCCAGAATGCGCCGTCGCGTTGCCAGGCATCGCTTTGACGATACTGTTGATACTCTTCCACCACCTCAGTAAACGGCGTAAACGGTGAGTCTGGCGTTGACTCGCCGTGCAGCCATGCGCGGTAAATTGCGGCTATCTGTCGGGTAATAGCCGGGAAACTGAAGCCATCAACCAGCAGATGATGATAACGTTGATACCAATACCAGCGTTTGTCTCCCACCTGTATAAGCAAATGAAAAACCAGCGGCTTGTCGCCGTCAGCACGCAGATCCTGCTGCAGGTCAGCTTGCATCAACGCCCGCGCCACCTCATGTGGGTTGGATTTTTCGCGCAGATCGATGATTCCGGGTTGCGCAAAAGTGAGCGCAGGATCCACCCATTGCCAGACCTCGCCGTTATCTTCGCTAAACTGCATTCGCAAGGTATCGGCCTGCTCCAGGCCAGCCACAACCGCTTTCGCCAGCAACGGCGCGTCCAGTTCGCCGGTTAATTCTACGTAGTGCGCTACGCTCCACGCCGAGGGCAATGTGGAGAGTTTTTCCGCCATCCAGATCCCCGGCTGAGCCGCCACTAACGGTAAACGTTGAGTCATGGAGCCTCCTGCACATCGACATAGTTCGCTGGCGTCAGCGCGGTCCAGTTTGCATCCAGCCATTGCTGGCAGGCTTCCTGGGATTGGGGTTCACACACGACCTTCCAGCCAGCAGGAAGTGAGCACTGTTGCGGCCAAAGACTAAACTGGCGTTGGGGATTTTGCAGAATGTAAAACTGACCCTGCGGATTATCGAAGGGATTACTGAATTCCATACTCAACTCCTGTCGTGGAACATCGTCCGGTTAAATCGTGTCGGTAAGCGGCTGCCAGAGCGTCATTAGCCCTTGCATCAAACCGCCGCGCCAGCAAAGCGCATCGTGTCCACCATCAACCTGACGCCAGAAAATAGACTGTGGCGCAGAGGGTAACTGGGCATATAGCGCCTGATTTGCACGAAAAATAATGGGCTCGCGTATCCCCGCTTCCAGGACAATCCGCAGCCCCTGAGCGCTGATGGTCCCGGTCTTCAGTTGCTCGACGATCGCTCCGTCCTGATGACCACCGCGATGCGGCCACCAGTAAGATCCAGACTGACTGAGTACGCAGCCAAAGCGTTCCGGCCAGTGCAGTCCGGCATACAGCGATGACAACCCGCCAAAACTTTGCCCGGCGACCACGGTACGCTGCGGGTCGTCACTGAACGCGGTCGTCGCCTTCACCAGCGGCAATAGCTCCTGCTGTACTGCCAACCAAAAATCGGCATTACACGGCAGTTCGTGGCTGCGGTGAGCCGTATCGATGGCATCAATCAGGAGATAAACGGCGGGAGGGAGGTGTCCGCAATGCGTAAGTGAAGTTAGCGCAGGCCAGACCGGCATACTCTGCGCCCAAAACTGTCCGTCCAGCAGGATAGCCAACGGACGTGCTTCCGGTTGGGCATCACCGGTGGTAAACACCCACACGCGGCGCGTATTGCCAAGCCTGCCGCTACGCCATTGCAGGCAAACTGCGGGAGAACCGGGGTTTTCAGGTCGATCCCATCCAGGTTGTACGGGAGCCTCCGGCATCTCCAGCGCAGACACCGCGTGACCACGACCGCCCTGCCAGCTCAGTGGATTAAGCGGATCGGCAATGGCCTGCGGCAGCAATTTTCGCCAGCCTTCACGCAGCACGGTTCGGTCAGGCGCTTCGCCCGCTGCCAGCGCAGCAAAAATATCGTTTCGTTCTGTTGGAATAAAGCAGTAACTGCCGCGCCAGTTGGCGCTGAGTGAAATACGCCAGCACCAAACATTTGTTCCATCAATGCGTTGCATCGACTGAGGGGTCGCGTTTTGATGGTGATCGGTGACGCCGGTGACGTAGACCCATACGCGACGAATAGCGGACTCTTTTTCCGTTCCCTGCGGGTCACGCCACCAAAAAGTTACCCGATAATTTCCGTTGTCTTCACGCTCCCACTCCGGGCCCTTTTTCGACTGCCACCACGCCTCGCTTCCCATCATTAACGTCGTCACCGCCATAACCCCATGTTTATTGTGAAATTTTATGATTTAGCGTGAAATATATTGATAATATTATTGATAACTATTTGCATTTGCAATAGCGTATTGTCGCGCTGTGGGAAGCGCGCACAGTTTTTCACCACTTATAAACCGACCTGACGCTGCGTACTTTTTCTGGAATGGAGGGTTTACGCGGATACGGGCGACATCAGGCCAAATGCCGTACTACGGCAGATTGGTACTCGTGGCTAAAAGAACAGCAGGACAAACAATGAACAACAAGATTCATTCACTGGCCTTATTGGTCAATTTAGGGATTTACGGGGTAGCCCTGCCAGCAATGGCAGAAGATCAAACCGAGAATGCCGCAGTCTCTCATGAAGACACTATTGTGGTTACCGCCGCCCAGCAGAACCTGCAGGCGCCGGGCGTTTCAACCATTACCGCTGATGAAATCCGTAAGAATCCTCCCGCTCGCGACGTGTCGGAAATCATCCGTACCATGCCAGGCGTTAACCTGACCGGTAACTCAACCAGCGGCCAACGCGGCAACAACCGCCAGATCGATATTCGCGGTATGGGGCCGGAAAACACCCTGATTCTTATCGACGGCAAACCGGTCACCAGCCGCAACTCCGTGCGTCAGGGCTGGCGCGGCGAGCGTGATACCCGTGGCGATACCGCCTGGGTGCCGCCGGAAATGATCGAGCGTATTGAAGTGCTGCGCGGTCCTGCCGCGGCACGCTATGGCAACGGTGCGGCTGGCGGCGTGGTGAATATCATCACCAAAAAAGGCAGCAACGAATGGCACGGCTCCTGGGATACCTATTTCAATGCCCCGGAACACAAAGACGAAGGTTCGACCAAACGTACCAACTTTAGCCTGAATGGTCCAATGGGCGGAGATTTCAGCTTCCGTCTTTACGGTAATCTCGATAAAACCCAGGCCGACGCATGGGACATCAACCAGGGTCATCAGTCAGAACGTACCGGCACATATTCAAATACCCTACCAGCCGGTCGTGAAGGGGTGATCAACAAAGATATTAACGGCGTGGTTCGCTGGGATTTCGCCCCGCTCCAGTCACTGGAACTGGAAGCTGGCTATAGCCGTCAAGGCAATCTTTATGCGGGTGACACCCAAAACACCAACACCAACCAACTGGTGAAAGATAACTACGGGAAAGAGACCAACCGTCTTTACCGCCAGAACTACTCTCTGACCTGGAATGGTGGCTGGGATAACGGCGTCACCACCAGCAACTGGGTACAGTACGAACATACGCGTAACTCCCGTACGCCGGAAGGTCTGGCGGGCGGTACTGAGGGGATCTTCGACCCGAATGCGTCACAAAAATATCTCGACGCCGACCTGAGTGACGTCATGCTGCACAGTGAGGTCAGCATTCCGTTAGATCTGCTGGTCAACCAAAACCTGACGCTCGGTACCGAATGGAATCAGCAGCGCATGAAGGATATGTTGTCCAATTCACAGACCTTTATGGGCGGTGATATTCCAGGTTCGAGCAGCACCAACCGTAGCCCGTACTCAGACGCAGAGATTTTCTCTCTGTTTGCTGAAAACAACATGGAACTGACCGACAGCACCATGCTGACGCCGGGTCTACGTTTCGACCATCACAGCATCGTCGGCGACAACTGGAGTCCGTCTCTGAACCTGTCCCAAGGTCTGGGAGATGACTTTACGCTGAAAATGGGCATTGCGCGCGCCTATAAAGCGCCAAGTCTGTACCAGCTCAACCCGAATTACATTCTGTACAGCAAGGGGCAGGGTTGCTACGCCACCGGCTCCGCGACCGGTATTGGTTGCTACATGATGGGCAATGACGATCTGAAGGCCGAAACCAGTATCAATAAAGAGATTGGTCTTGAGTTCAAACGTGACGGCTGGCTGGCCGGGGTAACCTGGTTCCGCAATGATTATCGCAACAAGATTGAAGCGGGTACGGTACCTTTCGACAGAACGTCTATCACCAATAAAGGAAAGACGACTTACACCGATATCTATCAGTGGGAAAACATTCCTAAAGCGGTGGTTGAGGGTCTGGAAGGTACGTTGAACGTGCCAGTTAGCGAAACCGTTACCTGGACCAACAACATCACCTACATGCTGCAAAGTAAGAATAAAGAGACCGGCGAGCGCCTGTCGATTATTCCTGAATACACGTTGAATTCGACCCTGAGCTGGCAGGCACGCGAAGATTTGTCGCTGCAGTCAACCTTCACCTGGTATGGCAAACAGCAGCCTAAGAAATACGATTACCAGGGTAAACCGGTGACCGGCAGCTCGGCCAGCGAAGTTAGTCCGTACAGTATCGTCGGCCTGAGTGCGACCTGGGACGTGACGAAAAACGTCAGCCTGACCGGCGGCGTGGATAACGTCTTTGATAAACGTTTGTGGCGTGAAGGTAATGCCCAGACCACGGGTGATATCGTCACCGGGAACTATATGGCGGGCGCTGGCGCGCACACCTATAACGAACCGGGCCGCACGTGGTTCATGAGCGTTAACACGCACTTCTGATAACGTTTCTCCCTCTCCTCACTGCGGGGAGAGGGAACTCATCACTATCATGCGCACAACTCACACACCACTCACCTTCGCAGACCATACGCTGCACGTTGTCGAGTTCGATCCCGACAGCTTCCATGAGCACGACATGCTCTGGCTGCCCCACCACACTCAACTTCTGTCCAGTGGACGTAAGCGTAAAGCCGAGCACCTGGCAGGCCGTATTGCCGCCGTGCACGCGCTGCGTGAATTTGGCCACAAAGCCGTACCCGGCATCGGCGCACAACGCCAACCGTTGTGGCCGCAAAATCTGTTTGGCAGCATCAGTCATTGCGCAACAATTGCCCTGGCGACGGTATCGACGCATCCCGTCGGGCTGGATATAGAAACTATATTTACGCTGCAAACCGCGAACGAACTGTTAAGTAGTATTGTCACCAATACAGAAAAAGAGTGGTTGGCCAATAGCGGCCTGACAGTGGAACAGGCTCTCACACTGGCATTTTCCGCCAAAGAAAGTGCTTTTAAAGTAACCCTGGCATCACAACAGGCAAACGCCGGATTTTCGCAGTATCAAATCGTTGAGTTGCAACACAACCAAATGATACTACGTGCTCACAGCCAAATGTATCGCGTGCAATGGCGGTTCTCGGGCAATGATGTAATCACACTGGCAACAGTGTGAACGTCACAGCAGGTCTCGCGCCTGAGCAGCGATAGCTGCGGCGTCAAAACCATGATGCTGACGTAGCCAGCCACGATCCGCTGCCGCTGCGTACTCTCCATCCGGAATACCTAAACGCTTTAACACTGCCCCGACTCCGCCCTCAGCCAGTACTTCTGCCACCAGGCTTCCCAACCCACCATTAATATTGTGCTCTTCTACGGTAATCACCGCTTTGCAGCCCTGTAATACTGATAACAGAGCTTTGGTATCACATGGTCGAATTGAAGGTACACTGACCACTTTCGCCTGAATACCTGCATCAGCCAACAGCGCAGCGGCATCAACAATTTCATGAACTGTCGAGCCAGTTGCCACCAGCGCCACATGTTCCCCCTCGCGCAGTGTCAACACCGCCCCCGGAACAAAACGGTAACTCTCGTCATGAAGTTCCGGCAGTGCTTTTCCATCAAGACGAATATATACCGGTCCCTGATAGCCAATCGCATAATCGATAATCTGTCGGCACTCTCGTGGCGAAGATGGGGCGAAAATCTGGATATTGCCGAAGCCTCGCATAATGGCAATATCATCGATCGAATGGTGAGTGCTCGCCAACGGGCCATAGCTGGCACCGGCATTAAGACCGAATAGCTTCACATTGGTATTGTTGTAGCAAACATCGACTTTAATTTGCTCATTGGCACGAGAGATCAGAAATGGCGCAGCGTTACAGGTGACGGCTACCTTACCGCCAAGAGCAAGTCCTGCCGCCGTTCCAACCATGCTTTGTTCAGCAATACCTACGTTGACCAACCGACCAGGAAACTGCTTTATAAAAGGAGCAATTTTCGCTGTTGATGTCGAGTCCGCTACGACCGGAACCAGGTCAACCCCCTTTTCAACTGCATCAATGAACGCCTGAACCATGACGTTTGCGAGGTGTTCTGCATTACTCATCTTTTAACTCCTCCAGAGCCAGTTCGATCTCTTCACCTTTTGGCACCCGATGGTGCCATTCAGAGCGCCCCTGGATAAACGATATACCCGCGCCTTTCGTGGTATTGGCAATGATGACGTTAGGTTTGCCTTCCTGCTTAAGTCCTTCCAGAGTGGCGACAACCGACGCCATATCATTCCCCTGACATTCAGTCACTGTCATACCAAATGCCTGCCATTTTGCGGCAAGCGGATCGGTATTCATGATTTCGCGAGTCGGTCCGGCTAATTGAAGATTGTTCTTGTCATTAATAATGATCAGGTTGTCGAGGCCATAATGAGCAGCAGCCAGTGCCGCTTCCCAGTTACTTCCTTCGGCCAGTTCACCATCACCTGTGATTAAAAAGATGCGGCGTGAACTGTTATTTTTCTTCGCAGCCAGAGCCAGTCCCACCGCAACAGGTAAACCGTGGCCCAGAGCACCTGTATTCAGTTCAATACCAGGCGTTTTCTGGCGAACCGGATGTCCGGGAAGATGGGTATTGGCATGTTGATAGGTTTCCAGCCAGTCAACGGGGAAAAAACCCGCTTCCGCCAGAACACAGTAGTAACAGCCCACCGCGTGACCTTTAGATTGGATGTAGATATCCCGAGCTTCATCAGCGATACGCTCCGGAGCGACATTGAGTATCCGAAAATAGAGTGCCGTCAACAGTTCAACCTGAGACAGGTCCGCACCAGTATGCCCACCCGCGGGACTGTTAGCATTTAATCTGACGATGTGACGGCGAACCGCCCGCGCTTTGCGCTCAAGAGTCTGGATATCATAGTTCCAGGGATTCATTTAGCACCTCTGAATTTATTTTCAATGTGGAATATTTATTCCGTATAGGACTAAAAAAACCAGAATTTCCCATACGTCACATCATCAGGCTTACGCCCTTGTATCATACTCAGGTACATTCTGCCTCCTTACCGCGACCACACTGACGCTGGTAATAATAAGTTGACCTGTCACCACTATGAATATATATTCATAAATGATTCTTTATTCAATTATGCAACCTAATTTTCGTATTTGTCCATAGCTGTTTTTGAGGATTGGTTAAAGTTAGAGCTTTATCACACTTACCTGTCTTCAATTTTCGCGTATGATAAAACGCATTAAGATAATGGCGGTACGTAAATGATTTTCGGGGAAATATATGGCTAAGCAGGACGAACAACGGCTATTGGTTAAAATCGCTACCCTTTACTATCTTGAAGGACGCAAACAGTCCGATATTGCTCAACTTCTCTCGCTTTCTCAGTCGTTTATCTCCCGCGCCATCACCCGCTGTCAGAAAGAAGGGGTGGTGAAAATCAGCGTTGTCCAGCCCTCAAATATCTTCCTGAATCTTGAAAAAGGGATCGAGGAACGTTACGGCATTAAGCAGGCCATAGTGGTTGATACCGAAGAGGATGCCAGCGACCACACCATCAAACGCGCCATTGGTTCTGCCGCAGCCCACTATCTGGAAACCCGATTGCGCCCCAAAGACCTGGTGGGCGTTTCCTCATGGAGTTCGACTATCCGAGCGATGGTGGATGAAGTCCATACACAGAATCTGAAAGCCGGCGGCGTAATTCAATTGTTGGGCGGCGTAGGTCCCAACGGCAACGTACAAGCCACAATTCTGACGCAGACGCTGGCGCAACATCTGAATTGTGAAGCCTGGCTACTTCCTTCTCAGAGTATCGAAGGTTCGGTTGAAGAGAAAAACCGTCTCGTTGCCAGCAAAGATGTCGCCGATGTGATTTCACGCTTTGATAATGTCGACATCGCCATTGTTGGCGTCGGGATCCTCGAACCATCCCAATTGCTGAAAACATCAGGTAACTACTACCACGAAGATATGTTGCAGGTACTGGCCGATCGCGGCGCGGTCGGGGACATTTGCCTGCATTACTACGACAACGAGGGACAGCCGGTATTACAAGATGACGAAGATCCAGTGATTGGCATGGCACTGGACAAGGTAAAAAAATGCCCGAATGTCGTGGCGCTTGCTGGCGGTACAGACAAAGTCGCGGCAATTAAAGGGGCGTTGAACGGAGGTTATATCGACGTGCTCATTACCGACTATCCTACGGCCCGTATGCTGGTCACCTCCTGACCCTTAATTCGCTGGTAGCCTTTGCACGAAAGATAAAAAGCAAAGGCAGTGACTAAAATCTATATATTTCAATAGACTGAAAGGTTTCACCTCGCCTTAATTTATTCTTTTTTCTGTTATTGTCCCGTCTGTGTAAGTGTGATTCTCAGCACAATTGATGATTTTTTCTGTAGCCCAACGGAAAGATTGTAGCTAAGGTATTAAATAAATAATCAATACCGAATATATATTCAATAATTAAAAAAGCGATGTCACAGCCAGGCCTGATGCAGTAATGACGCGACAATGAGAGGGTTTTATCCTCTAAACCGGGACGCAATGTGACTCAGGAGATAATCTATGTGTGCAGCGAAGAAAGAGTTCATCATTGCGCTGGATGAAGGCACAACTAACGCCAAAGCAATCGCGCTTGATGCACAGGGCAATGTGGTCGCAAAGTTTTCTCAGCCACTGGCGATTCAGACCCCCCGGGATGGCTGGGTTGAACAATCTGGGGAGGCGTTGATTGATGCGTCTATTAGCGTCATAGCCAAAGCTATGAATCATGTTGGTGCTGAAAACGTCGCAGCACTGGCTATTAGTAATCAGCGTGAAACCGCCATAGGCTGGTATCGCCAGACTGGCAGACCGCTAAATTCCGCAATCACCTGGCAATGTACGCGCAGTGCGGCTTACTGCGAGGAACTGCGGCATGAAAATAAAGAACAACTAATAAAATCAACCACTGGTCTGCCAATCGCACCACTTTTCTCCGCATCAAAAATGCGCTGGCTACTGGAATCCGTGACCGATGGCCCACAGCTGGCTGCGCAGGGACAAATTTGCCTGGGAACGATCGACAGTTGGTTGCTATGGAATTTAACCGCTGGTGAAACCTTCTGCTGTGACTATTCCAACGCAGCCCGCACACAGTTGCTAAACCTGCACTCTGGAGAGTGGGATGAAGCCATGCTGGCACTCTTCCACATTCCGCGTGTCGCCTTACCGGAAATAAAACCCTCCAGTGGATTATTTGGTCATACTCGTGGACTGGATGGCATTCCAGACGGCATTCCTGTGATGTCGATGGTGGGTGACTCACATGCCGCTCTGTTTGGTCATGCTCTTGGCGAAATGGGATGCGTTAAAGCAACTTATGGTACCGGGTCATCAGTGATGGCGCCGGTCAAATCAGCCCAATGCGATATTGACGCTCTGGCTACCACCATCGCCTGGCACGATGGCAATAGCATCATATACGGTCTGGAGGGCAATATCCCGCACACGGGTGATGCGGTGGCATGGATGGCGGACAGTACGGGTTTGAGCGAACTTTCGGATGCCGAACTGGCAAACGAACTCAACACCCTTCCCGCCTCTGTTGATTCAACCCTCGGCGTTTATTTTGTGCCAGCACTGACCGGGCTTGGGGCGCCGTGGTGGGATGACAGTGCCCGTGGAGTTATCTGCGGACTCAGTCGGGGAGTTAAACGTGCTCATCTGATCCGTGCCGCACTTGAGTCGATTACCTATCAAATCGCCGATGTTGTAGTTGCCATGCAGCAGCACGATGATTTCAAGTTAACGGCATTAATGGTTGACGGTGGCCCCACCAAAAACGACTGGCTAATGCAATATCAGGCAGATCTGCTTGGTTATCCGGTTATGCGTAGCGATGTGCCAGAACTGTCCGCCATTGGCGCGGCATTACTGGCGCGTAAAGCGCTTTATCCTGGCTCACTGACTGATTTAAAAGCTTTTTTAACCGTACATAGCACATTTAAACCCGACATGGATCGCCATCATCGGTTGCAAAAAAGATGGCAGGAATGGCGCCATGCGGTAAACAGAACATTATGGAAACCGGCCCCGTCCGCCTGATACCTCGCCAGGGAAAACACGCGACGTTATTTACCACATATACAGGAGGGCACCGGATCATAAAAAACTCAGGCTTTACGTTGTTTCACCGTACCCGACAATAACAACACAGAGAGAACATTGTCATGAAATTACGTTTAACGCTGTTAACTGCTGCAACCCTGACTGCTTTGTCTTTTACTGCTCATGCAGCGGAAAAAGGGACAATCATGATTATGGTGAATTCACTGGATAATCCGTATTACGCCTCAGAAGCAAAAGGTGCCAGTGAAAAAGCCCAGGAACTAGGCTACAAAACCACAATTTTGTCGCACAGTGAAGATGTAAAAAAACAGAATGAATTGATTGATACGGCAATCGGCAAAAAAGTCCAGGGTATTGTTCTGGATAATGCAGATTCAACGGCCAGCGTTGCGGCAATTGAAAAAGCGAAAAAAGCTGGAATTCCCGTCATATTGATCAACCGTGAAATTCCCGTTGATGATGTTGCACTGGTGCAAATTACCCATAATAACTTCCAGGCTGGTTCAGAAGTTGCAAATATTTTCGTCGAGAAAATGGGTGAAAAAGGTAAATATGCTGAACTGACATGTAACCTTGCCGATAATAATTGTGTTACGCGCTCCAAATCCTTTCACCAGGTTATTGATCAGTTCCCGGATATGGTTAGTGTCGCCAGACAGGATGCCAAAGGCACGCTTATCGACGGTAAACGTATTATGGACAGCATCCTACAAGCCCACCCGGACGTGAAAGGTATTATCTGCGGTAACGGTCCAGTAGCACTGGGGGCTATTGCTGCATTAAAAGCGGCGAACCGCAGTGACGTGGTCGTGGTCGGTATCGACGGTAGCAACGACGAACGTGATGCAGTGAAAGCTGGCACTCTACAGGCGACCGTCATGCTCCAGGCACAGGCTATCGCAGCGCAAGGAGTTACCGATCTGGATAACTACCTGCAAAAAGGCATAAAACCAGAAAAACAACGCGTCATGTTCCGCGGAATTCTTATCACTAAAGAAAACGCAGATAAAGTGCAGGATTTCAATATCAAGTCCTGATCCCGGGTTGTTGCGCCTCTCAGGAGGCGCAGAGGAGAACATTATGTCTAAGAAAGCCTGGCTTGCGCTGGTCGTGCTGACCGTGGGAGGATGTCGCATCGTCTCGCAGCAGGAACTTGCGGACCTCAAGTCGCCACCGAATCCACACATGGGTAATATAGCCCAAACGTGGCAAAACAAGATTGTCCCGCAAATTGTCGGGCAGGCTCGTCCGGTGGCCGATTTATTAATGGCCTTGCATGCTGAAAAAGATTTTGACAGCGCCTGTAAAAATCTCGGCTATCGCTCTCAGGAAGAGAATCCCTGCATCTTTTACGTACAAGTGGAGGGAAAAATTAGCAATCTTGATACCGCCTCTCGTAGTGGAAAAATGACCATCGTCGATAAAAGCGGCAACAACATTATTGTGCAGATTGGTCCGACGCTGCGCGGCACACAATTACGCGATGCCTTTAAAGGCGCAAGTTATAGTGATTTCAATGACCAGGTATTATTTGGTGAATATGGTCGAGGAATTAACGAACAAGCAATAAAGATGGTCCAATCTGCGCAACTTAAAACCGGAGAATCAGTGCACGTTTATGGTGTTTTTTCTGAGTGGGAGATTCCAGAATCCATCCCGGTTATTACACCAGCGAAAATTGAATCCGTAGGAGGACAATAACATGCAGCAGCAAGATATCGTCACTCCTCATTCCGTCGAATCTGAAGTTATTATCGAAACACAAGATTTATCGCGTGTTTACCCTGGGGTGGTGGCATTAGATAGCGTCAACTATCGGGTATATCGAAATAAAGTAAACGTGCTGATCGGAGAAAATGGTGCGGGTAAGTCCACCATGATGAAAATGCTTGCTGGTGTCGAAAGCCCCTCTTCCGGGAAAATTATTATGGATGGCATACCTGTCACATTAAATTCTACTCATCAGGCCGAAAAACTGGGTATCAGCATTATTTTTCAGGAGTTGAATTTATTCCCAAACATGAATGTTATGGATAATATTTTCATGGCTAACGAGTTCTTTCAGAAAGGGAAAATCAACGAAAAATACCAATACGCACTGGCAAAATCATTACTGGAAAGACTCGAGCTGGATGTTGATCCGTATACACCTCTGGAAGAACTAGGGATCGGTCATCAGCAACTGGTCGAAATTGCTCGTGCGCTCTCCAAAGATACCCGTGTTTTAATCATGGATGAACCGACCTCCGCCCTCAGCCAGTCTGAGGTGAAAGTGTTGTTTAACGTCATTGAGCAACTCAAACGGCGCGGCGTCACCATCATCTATATATCCCACCGTCTGGAAGAGTTGATGGAAATTGGTGATTACATCACGATTTTCCGCGACGGCCGTTTTATCAGTGAACGCCCAGTCAATGATGCCAGTATTCCGTGGATCATTGAACAAATGGTGGGAGACAAGAAAAAACATTTTGATTATCAACCCGCACCAAAAGGTGAAACGGTTCTATCCGTACAGGGTCTCACAGCCCTTCATCCGAGCGGCGGCTATAAGCTTAATGACGTGACGTTTAGCCTCAGTAAAGGCGAAGTCATCGGAATCTATGGTCTGCTGGGCGCAGGACGGACGGAACTGTTCAAAGGCCTGGTGGGACTTATGCCCTGCCAGAGTGGGAGTGTGCAGCTTAACGGCGAATGCATTGATAAAGCCCATTTTCAGTCACGCCTTAAAAAGGGGTTGGCACTGGTGCCTGAAGACAGACAGGGCGAAGGCGTTGTTCAGATGATGTCGATTCAGTCCAATATGACGCTGTCTGACTTCAGCCTGCAAGGCTTTCGCAGAGCCTGGAAATGGCTGAATCCGCACAAAGAGCAGACCAGTGTGAAGGCAATGATCCAGCAACTGGCTATCAAAGTGAGCGATCCCGAACTACCTATCACCTCATTAAGCGGCGGTAATCAGCAAAAAGTGGTGCTGGGTAAGGCATTAATGACGCAACCGCAGGTGGTTTTCCTTGACGAGCCCACCCGAGGCATTGATGTGGGCGCGAAAACCGACGTGTATCACCTTATTGGCAAAATGGCGCAGCAAGGGCTGGCGGTGATGTTCTCTTCATCAGAGCTGGACGAAGTGATGGCGCTGGCGGACCGTATTCTGGTGATGGCTGATGGCCGAATCACCGCTGATGTCCCCCGTCATGCGGTCACCCGCGAGACCTTAATCGCGGCTTCGACACCTCAAGATTAATCAGGCTGGAATCCATCATGAACCAGAAATATATGATTTATATGTACCTGCTGAAGGCCAGAACGTTTATTGCACTGCTGCTGGTTATCGCATTCTTTAGTGTGATGGTACCTAATTTCCTGACCACCTCAAATCTGTTAATCATGACTCAACACGTCGCCATCACGGGATTACTGGCAATTGGTATGACGCTGGTGATACTGACTGGCGGTATCGATCTGTCCGTCGGGGCGGTAGCGGGTATTTGCGGCATGGTTGCAGGCGCCTTGCTTACCAACGGTCTGCCCATCTGGGGTGGCAACATCATCTTCTTCAACGTACCAGAGGTCATAATCTGTGTTGCCCTCTTCGGCGTTGTCGTTGGTTTTGTCAACGGTGCCGTCATCACCCGTTTCGGCGTTGCACCGTTTATCTGTACGCTCGGCATGATGTACGTTGCCAGAGGATCTGCGCTTCTGTTTAACGACGGCAGCACCTACCCAAATCTGAATGGCATGGACGCGCTGGGCAATACCGGTTTTGCCACGCTGGGTTCAGGTACTTTGTTGGGGATTTATCTCCCTATCTGGCTGATGATTGCCTTCCTGTTGCTGGGCTACTGGGTAACCACCAAAACCCCTCTAGGCCGCTACATCTACGCGATTGGAGGGAACGAATCCGCCGCACGTCTGGCGGGTGTCCCTATCGTAAAAGCGAAGATCTTTGTGTACGCCTTCTCCGGCCTGTGTGCTGCTTTTGTTGGGTTAATTGTGGCTTCACAACTGCAAACTGCACATCCGATGACCGGCAACATGTTTGAGATGGATGCCATTGGCGCAACTGTGCTGGGCGGAACTGCGCTCGCTGGAGGACGCGGACGCGTCTCCGGCTCCATTATCGGTGCCTTCGTAATTGTCTTCCTTGCCGATGGCATGGTGATGATGGGCGTCAGTGATTTCTGGCAGATGGTCATTAAAGGTGTGGTTATCGTCACCGCCGTTGTTGTCGATCAGTTCCAGCAAAAGCTGCAGAACAAAGTCATTCTGATGCGTCGCCATGAAGAAAAGCTGGCGGCAGCACCCTCAGGAAATACCGTATCCAGTTAAGCAGCAACATTCCGCCGGGCATCCTTTGCCCGGCCCATACAGGGGATAAAAATATGCAACGTGATTTTCATGGTAAGACAATTGTCATCACTGGTGCTTGTCGGGGGATTGGCGCTGGTATCGCCGAACGTTTTGCCCGCGACGGCGCAAATCTGGTGATGGTATCGAATGCGGAGCGCGTCCACGAAACAGCGGAACAGCTTCGTCAGCGCTATCAGGCAGATATTTTATCTTTGCAGGTGGATGTCACCAATGAGGCGCAGGTGCAATCTCTGTACGAGCAGGCCGCAGCGCGCTTCGGCACCATTGATGTCTCAATTCAAAACGCGGGTGTCATCACCATCGACTATTTCGACCGCATGCCGAAAGCCGATTTTGAAAAAGTCCTCGCCGTGAATACCACTGGCGTATGGCTCTGCTGCCGGGAAGCAGCAAAATATATGGTTAAGCAAAACCAGGGCTGCCTGATTAATACCTCTTCCGGTCAGGGACGTCAGGGTTTCATCTATACCCCACACTACGCCGCCAGCAAGATGGGCGTAATTGGTATTACGCAAAGTCTGGCGCATGAGTTAGCGCCATGGAATATCACCGTTAACGCCTTTTGTCCGGGGATAATCGAAAGCGAAATGTGGGATTACAACGATCGTGTCTGGGGCGAGATTCTCAGTACAGATGAAAAACGCTATGGCAAAGGTGAACTGATGGCGGAATGGGTTAAAGGCATCCCAATGAAACGCGCGGGCAAACCTGAAGATGTCGCCGGACTGGTCGCTTTTCTCGCCTCTGACGATGCGCGTTATCTCACTGGACAAACCATCAACATCGATGGTGGCCTGATTATGTCTTAATACCCATCAGGGTATCTGTTAAGAGAGTCATCATTATGATTGCAAAAGATTTTGCTCAACAACTGTTTAATCTTGAGGGGCGCGTCGCTTTTGTTACTGGCGCAGGTAGCGGCATCGGTCAGACTATCGCCTGCGCACTCGCCAGCGCGGGCGCGCACGTGGTCTGTTTTGATTTGCGCGAAGACGGCGGGCTAAATGCGACTGTTGATACTATCACCGCTATTGGCGCCCAGGCTGCGCTCTATACGGGTGATGTCCGCCAGCTTAGCGACCTTCGCGCCGCGGTAGCCCTGGCGAAGGAACGCTTTGGTCGCCTGGATATTGCGGTCAATGCCGCAGGCATTGCCAACGCCAACCCTGCGCTGGAAATGGAAAGCGAGCAGTGGCAACGCGTTATCGACATTAACCTCACTGGCGTGTGGAACTCCTGTAAAGCCGAAGCAGAACTGATGCTGGAATCAGGCGGTGGCTCGATTATTAACATCGCATCCATGTCAGGGATTATTGTTAACCGAGGCCTTGAGCAAGCCCATTACAATAGCGCTAAAGCGGGGGTAATTCATCTGTCAAAAAGCCTGGCGATGGAGTGGATTGGAAAAGGCATACGCGTGAATTCCATAAGCCCCGGATATACCGCCACGCCGATGAACACCCGACCGGAAATGGTTCATCAGACGCGGGAGTTTGAAAGCCAGACCCCGATTCAACGCATGGCAAAAGTGGAAGAGATGGCAGGCCCGGCACTCTTTCTGGCCAGCGATGCTGCTTCATTTTGTACCGGTGTAGACCTGGTTGTAGATGGTGGATTTATCTGTTGGTAAACAGCATTACGCCCGCAGCCATTGTTAGCTGCGGGCATTAATTTATTCGCCGCTACACGCCGCCAGCGTTTTTCGTTGCCGCCCATTTTCATCAAAGTTCTCCGGCGCCAGCCAGCGCTGTAACACGGCGTCACACTGGGGCCATTCGCCGTCAATCATCGATAACCAGTCGCTGTCGCGATTACGCCCCTTGCGCACAATCTTCTGGCGAAAACGTCCTTCGAAGATAAACCCAAGGCGTTCCGCCGCCCGTCGAGAAGCGGTGTTCAGAGAGTCGCATTTCCACTCCACGCGACGATAACCCAACGCAAACGCCTGGCGCAGCAGCAGCCAGATGCTTTCGGTGCCAAGTACCGTATTTTTCATGCGCGGTGACCAGGTCACATGACCAATTTCGACCGAACCGTGCTCCCGTTCGATCGCCATAAAGCACACCAGTCCGACGGCACATCCTGAACGCTGTTCAATGACGGCATAGGGAACCAAAGAGGTATCAGTGGATTTCCCCTGTACCCAGCACGCTGCGGCCTCAACGCTTGTGGGGCGAGAGCTTGCGAGCCAGGTCCAGTCGCGATCGTCCGGTGCCTGCGCGTAGGCATCAAACAGATCGGCGGCATGGCTGTCGGCATCCAGAGGAACCAGTCGACAATATTGACCGACAAGCGTTTCCCGTGGCAGTACGGCAGCGCCATTCCAGTCCGGCACAACATCGCCGACGGTCTGCCCATAAATATTTATTTCCTGCACGATTCCCCCCCCAGTTGCGAAGTAAAAAATAGTTATAACACCGGCCATTTTGCCTTCAAAGCATCGCCAGGGAATATCTGACAACGAACAGAAAATCAGCCGCCCTTCTATACTCTAAGGATATCGATCAACGCGGAATAGAACCCTATGCCACTTCCCAATTTTCATGTATCCGACCCTTTTACGTTAGGCATTGAACTGGAAATGCAGGTGGTCAACCCCCCGGGCTACGACCTGAGCCAGGATTCTTCCCGGCTGATTGACGCTGTAAAGCCGCTGCTTACCGCCGGAGAAGTGAAGCACGATATCACGGAAAGTATGCTGGAGATGGCGACCGGGGTTTGTCGCAATATCGATCAGGCAAGTGCTGAATTGTCTACCATGCAGCAGATAATTACGCGGGTTGCTGCACAGCACCATCTCGCGATTTGTGGCGGGGGGACGCATCCATTTCAAAAATGGCAACGTCAGGAAGTCTGCGATGACGAACGCTATCGGCGCAACCTGGAAAATTTTGGCTATCTCATTCAGCAGGCGACGGTATTTGGCCAACATGTGCATATCGGTTGCGCAAACGGCGATGATGCCATTTATCTCCTGCACGGCCTGTCGCGATTTGTTCCCCATTTTATTGCGCTCTCAGCCGCCTCACCTTATATGCAAACGTCCGACACGCGGTTTGCCTGCGCGCGACTGAATATTTTCTCCGGATTTCCCGATAATGGCCCGATGCCATGGGTGAATAGCTGGCAGGAATTCGAGGGGTTATTTCGTCGACTGGCTTACACCAGCATGATTGATAGCATTAAGGATTTACACTGGGATATCCGCCCCAGCCCGCACTTTGGCACAGTAGAGGTTCGGGTCATGGATACGCCGCTGACCCTGGCACACGCGGTCAATATGGCGGGGCTTATTCAGGCTACCGCCCACTGGTTACTCACCAAACGGCCGTTCAAACACCAGCTGCATGATTACCTGCTGTATAAATTTAATCGTTTTCAAGCCTGCCGCTTTGGTATGGCGGGAATCGTAACCGACGTCAATACCGGCGATGGGCACCGCCTGTCAGATGACACGCTACGGCTATTGGACAATGTCGCCGCCTCTGCGGATAAAGTGGGGGCAGCCAGCGCGATTGAAGCCTTGCATCTGCAGGTTAAGCATAGTCATGACGAGGCGCAAAATATGCGTGATTTCGTCGCCGAAGGCGGGTCACTGAGTGGTCTGGTGAAAAAACATTGTGAGATTTGGGCCGGGCTGTAAGCGTGGGGTTTGCGTTGCCCACGGAGATCCCGGACAATAGCTTTTTAACTCAAGTTTAACAATACGATGAAACACCCGCTTGAATCACTGATGACCGCCGCCGGGATCCTGCTGCTGGCATTTTTATCCTGCCTGCTCCTGCCCGCTCCCTCACTTGGCCTGGTGCTGGCGCAAAAGCTCGTGGCCACCTTTCATTTGATGGATCTCAACCAGTTTTATACTTTGCTGTTTTGCCTGTGGTTTTTACTGCTGGGGGTAATTGAGTATTTTATTTTGCGCTTCATCTGGCGGCGCTGGTTCTCGCTGGCAGATTAGGCCCGCGAGAACCCTGCGTCGTTAATGCGCCCGGCTATGGTTTTCTTTGCGATAAGCGCCTGGCGGCTGGCTGAACGTCCGGGTGAAAATACGCGTAAAGGTCTGCTGCGAATCGAATCCGTACTTTAGACAAATGTCATACACTTTCTGATCGGTATCGCGCAGATCGCGCGCCGCCAGCAACAGCTTACGCTCACGGATGTAACGCCCGAGGCTTTCACCTTTATACTGCATAAAAAGACGCTGCAGGTGCCATTTGGAATAGCCCGCATGGCGTGCAATATCATCAATGCGCAATGGCTGATTTAAATTATCATCAATCCATTCAACAATCGTATCAATCACCTGAGCAGAAATCGTCATCATGCTCTCCCCTGTATTCATTGAGTCGCCTGTTGCCACCAGGCCGTAAACGGTTGGTCCGGTTCGGACAGTATTACCGGTTCACCCAACATTGGCGTCAGCAGTCGGTAATCGTGACGGCGGCTGGCAAGCGCCAGTCGTTTGTAGGGATCATCCCAGGAATGTTTCGCCAGAACGAAACGACCAGCATGCCCTGGCAACACGGCTTTCGCATGCAGATCGGCCGCAGCCTGTGCCGTCTCTTCCGGCATCATGTGAATAAACTTCCAGTCATGGTCATACTGGCCGTTCTCCATAATCGCCAAATCAACCGAGCCAAACTGCTCACCGATGGCTTTAAAATGTGGTCCATAGCCGGAATCGCCACTGTAGTAAACGTTCTGCTCCGGCGTTTCAAACATGAAACTCGCCCATAGCGTTTGGTTGCGCTTAATGCCTCTCCCCGAAAAATGACGGGCTGGCAACGCATGAACGATCAGCGAATCCGTTACTCTGATGGATTGATTCCAGTCCATCTCGTCGATTATCTCGCCGCGCATCCCCCAATAACGCAGATGCGACCCTACGCCAAGCGGTGTAATCACCCGCTTAATTTTCGGCATTAACGCCTTGATCGTGGCGAGATCCAGGTGGTCATAGTGATCGTGCGAGATAATGAGCAGATCGATCTCCGGCATCGTCTGTGCGGACCACGGATAATCACCGGCAAAGGCTTTGTTCAGGAATGAAAGCGGTGCGGCATAGTTGCTAAACACGGGATCAACCAGGATACGTTGACCCACCAGCTGTAAATACCATGAAGAATGGCCCAGCCAGACAAGCGTGTCCTGCTCTGGAGATAACCCGGCGAGATCGGTCGCCACCAATGGCAATGGATGTGCCGGCCGCGCATTTTCGCGCTTAGCGACCAAAAACTCCCACCAGGCAGCCAGCATACTTTTGTTACCGGTATAGCTTGGTGTCGGCACCTGGTTATGAAACTGTCCATCACGATAGTGCGGTGATTGTTCAACCTGACTCAGCTGTGCCCCTTTCGGTGGCTGACCAAACCCGGCATTGAGTAAAAACGGTAAACTTGCAGCTGCGCCAATGAGCATAATAACAACCACACAAACTGTGAGACGCTTCATATCCTGACCTTAAACACGCCCCCTTTCCGCTGGTTTGCGTGACCGACTCTTGATTATGAGTGAGTAAGCACTCATTATAGAAATCGAAAGTTCGCCGTCAAGATGATTTTCAATCTTTGACATTCACCGTTGCGGTGCTGCAAAGGCCGTGATTCAATCATGCTTTTTACAACTTAAGGGTAAAGTGTAGTGGCTCGTCCGAAGAGTGAAGACAAAAAATTAGCATTACTGGAAGCTGCAACCACAGCATTTGCACAATCAGGCATTGCGGCATCTACCGCCGTAATTGCCCGCAATGCAGGTGTTGCGGAGGGAACGTTGTTTCGCTATTTCGCGACCAAAGATGATTTGATCAACGAGCTTTACCTCTTTTTAAAGCACGATCTCTGTCAGTCGATGATGGCCGATCTGGATCGTTCAGTGACCGATGCCAAAACCATGACTCCCTATATCTGGAACAGCTACATTAACTGGGGTCTGAACCATACCTGTGGGCATCGCACTATTCGACAGCTCGCCGTCAGCGAAAAGATCAGCAAAGAAACCGAACAGCAGGCTGATGATATGTTCCCGGAGCTGCGCGATCTTTGCCATCGCTCCGTGCGACCTGAGTTTATGTCTGACGAATATCGCGCCTTCGGCGATGGCCTTTTTCTCTCTTTGGCGGAAACCACCATGGAGTTCGCAGCCCGCGACTCTGCCCGGGCCAAGGAATACATATCGATGGGATTTGAAGCGATGTGGCGCGCACTAACCCGCGAGGAAAAATAATGGACGGCCAGACACTGCATACCTGTGCGAAGCGCCTTGCGCTCGAACTGCCTTTTACCGAGCACTGCTGGCCATTCGGCCCGGAATACGACGTCTTCAAAGTTGGCGGGAAAATTTTTATGCTGGTCTCAGAGCTACGCGGACGCCCACTGGTCAATCTGAAGTCGGATCCGCAAAAATCTCTGTTAAACCAGCAGATTTACCCCAGCATTGAACCCGGCTATCACATGAATAAAAAGCACTGGATCTCCGTCTACCCCGGCGATGACATTACCGAGTCATTGCTGGAAGAGCTGGTAAACGACTCATGGCACCGTGTCGTAGACGGCCTGGCGAAGCGGGATCAAAAACGCCTGCGTCCAGACTGATTTATCGTTAACCCCGATAAGTGTTTTTGCTTTTTCCTGTCTTATCTTTTTCCTGCTAACCCTGTACCCTGCTGAAACAAAACGTACCCGCAGGGTATAAAAAACCACCAGGAGTAGTTATGGATATTGTTTCTGTCGCCTTAAAACGTTACTCCACTAAGGCATTCGATCCGACTAAAAAACTGACCACTGAGCAAGCCGAAAAATTAAAAACGCTGCTGCAATATAGCCCATCCAGCACCAACTCTCAGCCATGGCATTTTATCGTTGCCAGCACTGACGAAGGTAAAGCGCGAGTGGCCAAATCCGCAGCCGGCGGTTTTGTGTTCAACGAACGCAAAATGCTGGATGCTTCTCACGTAGTGGTGTTCTGCGCCAAAACGGCGATGGACGACGCGTGGTTGGAGCGCGTGGTGGATCAAGAAGAGAGCGATGGCCGCTTCGCCACCTCTGAAGCTAAAGCCGCTAACCACAAAGGTCGTACCTTCTTTGCTGATATGCATCGCAAAGAACTGAAAGATGACAACCACTGGATGGCAAAACAGGTGTACCTGAACGTCGGTAACTTCCTGCTGGGCGTTGCAGCAATGGGTCTGGATGCAGTGCCGATCGAAGGCTTTGATGCGGCGGTGATGGATGCAGAGTTTGGTCTGAAAGAAAAAGGTTTCACCAGCGTAGTGGTGGTCCCGGTGGGTCATCACAGCGTAGAAGATTTCAACGCCGCGCTGCCGAAATCCCGTCTGCCGCTGGAAACAACGCTGACGGAAGTCTAATCCCCGCATTTGCATAAGCTCCGCACAGCGGTCATCATAGACCGCTGTTTATTAAGGAGACGTTATGCAGGAATTGATATCTCAGGTAGAAGAACTCGGCATTGAAATAAATCACACTACCTCGCTGGTGATGATTTTTGGCATTATTTTTCTCACCGCCATTATTGTTCACGTTATTTTGCACTGGGTGGTATTACGCGCATTTGAAAAACGCGCCAGTACCAGTTCCCGTCTGTGGTTGCAAATTATCACACAGAACAAATTATTCCACCGCCTGGCGTTTACGCTGCAAGGTATCATCGTCAATATACAGGCTACACTCTGGCTACAAAAAGGCAGTGAAGCGGCAGATATATTAGTGACCTGCGCACAGCTGTGGATCATGATGTACGCCCTGCTGTCCCTGTTTTCCCTGCTGGACGTTATTCTCAACCTGTCGCAAAAGCTCCCTGCCGCATCCCAATTACCCTTGAAAGGTATATTTCAGGGTATCAAACTGATTGCCGCGATTCTTGTCGGGATCCTGATGATTTCCCTGCTGATTGGCCAATCGCCGGCAATACTGATAAGCGGCCTGGGTGCGATGGCAGCCGTATTAATGCTGGTGTTTAAGGACCCGATCCTCGGTCTGGTGGCCGGAATACAGCTCTCCGCTAACGACATGCTTAAGCTTGGCGATTGGCTGGAAATGCCGAAATACGGTGCAGATGGCGCGGTTATTGATATTGGCTTAACTACCGTAAAAGTGCGTAACTGGGATAATACCATCACTACTATTCCTACCTGGTCACTGGTATCAGATTCCTTTAAAAACTGGAGTGGGATGTCCGCTTCCGGTGGTCGGAGAATTAAACGCAGCATTAGCATTGATGCCACCAGCATTCATTTTCTTGATGAGGATGAACGTCAGAGGCTGCATAAAGCGCACCTGCTGAAACCGTATTTGACCACGCGCCATCAGGAAATCGACGCGTGGAATCAGCAATTAGATGCGCCTGAATCGGTATTGAATCACCGTCGGATGACCAATATTGGTACTTTCCGCGCCTATCTGAACGAGTATTTGCGTCACCACCCGCGTATTCGCAAAGATATGACGTTAATGGTGCGCCAGCTTGCGCCAGACGATCACGGTTTACCGATCGAAATTTATGCCTTTACCAATACGGTGGTCTGGCTGGAATATGAGAGTATTCAGGCTGATATTTTCGACCATATATTTGCGGTGGTCGAAGAGTTTGGTTTACGCATTCATCAGTCGCCTACCGGAAATGATATTCGCGCGCTGTCAGGCGCGTTTCAGCGTTAATCCGTAGAATAGATAAATGACCGATCTCATCACCAGGATGAGATCGGTATAAACTTAGCGAGACTTACGACGCAGCAGTTTGAAGGTAACGAACAGGAACAGGATCCACACCGGCAGCAGGATAGCTGACAAACGCATATCATCCATCGTACACATCAGCACCAGAATCATGCCGAGGAAAGCAATACACAGGTAGTTCCCCGCCGGGTACAGCAGCGCTTTGAACTGCGTGTCACGTCCCTTGCGACGCATCGCCGCCCGGAATCGCAGATGCGCCAGACAGATCATAATCCAGTTCAGCAGCAACGTCGCCACCACCAGCGCCATCAGCAGGCTAAACGCCTTTTGCGGCAGCACATAGTTGATCAGTACCACCAGCGACGTAATAGCACCGGAGAGCATCAGCGAATTCACCGGTACGCCGCGACGGCTGACACGGGTTAAGAACTTCGGCGCGTTCCCCTGAACGGAGAGACCAAACAGCATACGACTGTTGGAGTAGACGCCGCTGTTATACACCGACAGCGAAGCCACCAGAATGACAAAGTTCAGCGCAGAAGCCACCACATTGCTGTCAAGGTTATGAAAAATCATCACGAACGGGCTGCTGTTGGACTTCACTTCCACCCATGGGTACAGCGCCAGCAGCACCACCAGAGAACCAATGTAAAACAGCAGAATACGGTACACCACCTGGTTGACCGCCTTCGGAATACTTTTCTGCGGATCCTGCGCTTCCGCGGCGGTAATTCCGATAAGCTCCAGTCCGCCAAAGGAAAACATAATCACCGCCAGTGACAGAATTAATCCGTTCCAGCCGGTGGCAAAAAAGCCGTTGTAACGCCACAGGTTATCGATGCTTGCATGTTCCCCGCCGTTGCCGGAAAACAGCATCCATACGCCAAAACCAATCATGCCGATAATGGCCAGCACTTTGATCAGCGCAAACCAGAATTCCGTTTCACCATAGAGACGCACGTTGACCAGGTTGACGGCATTGATAATCACAAAGAATGCCGCAGCCCAAATCCAGGTTGGGACATCGGGCAACCAGTACTGCATGTAGATCCCAGCCGCAGTCAGTTCCGCCATGCCGACCAGCACAAACATCACCCAGTAGTTCCAGCCGGACAGAAATCCCGCGAACGGTCCCCAGTATTTATAAGCAAAATGGGCAAACGATCCAGAAACGGGTTCTTCCACCACCATTTCGCCCAGTTGACGCATAATCAAAAAAGCGATTATCCCGGCAACGCCGTAACCCAGTAACACCGCAGGTCCCGCCATCTGAATAGCCGGGCCAATGCCCAAAAACAGGCCGGTACCAATTGCACCGCCCAGCGCAATTAACTGAATATGGCGGTTTTGCAACCCTCGCTGAAGCGTCGGCTCATTCGTCGACGCGGCATCAGACACGCTGGTGTCAGATGCAGTTGACGCGTTTTTCACGCCCTTCCCCTGTGTCGTTTTTATTGAAGGGGCTCCTTTTAACATTTCAACCTGGTTGTCGCAAGGCGCAATAAGGACCTGCCGTGCCTGTAGCATTGCGTTTGTTCATAATTACGGTGAATTATTCTGGACGAAAAGGCATGACAGGCCACAGAATGCGCTTTACTGTTTTTCTAACATTTTCAAACGGGTGAACCAGCTGTGTTTCAGGCACTCGTTTTTGAGTCAGGCCAGGCAACGACTGTCATGAATAAGATCATTAAACGACTGGAAATCGTCAAAAGTGCTATTGAACTGGAAGATGAGGAGATTATTTTCCAGCAGGTAGAACATCTGAAAAATGAGCCCTTATCCGTCGTACCAGATACTATTGTGCAGGCGATCGAAGAACGACGCTTTAGTGATGCCTTGCGTGAAATCTCAGCCTGGCTGCAATCTCAACGGGCAGTCTCTACGTGGCAAGATCCAGCTATTGCCGCCAGTAAACTGGAACTCAAAGCGCTCGAAACACAGCTGCGTGACCTGATCGATAAACGCAACACGCGCATTCAAATCCTCGATGATTTCAACGATCTGTATCACCTTCGCCTTGGGCCGCTGATGAGCCGGATCCTCGAGTTGCGTAAACAGCTCGCCGCCAGCGCCCAGCGTAAACAGGAAGCTGAGCGAAAACGCCGGGAGAAAGACTACCAATCCTGCCAGCACTATATTTCCCAGGCCGTTGATCAACTGGCCAGGCTCAAGCAGCAGTGGATGAATCTGAATTCAGATTCGCGTGAATCGGTGGAAACACGTCAACGCATTCAGCAACAAACTGAGCTTATTACTGCCCTGCTGGCAGAGATTCGTGAACTGGAAAACGATTTTTCTCGCCAGGACGACAGCGCAACCCGCCAGGCACAGGAAGAGGCCAGCCATGAATATGATGAGTATCAGGAGCAGCAGCAGGATGCACTGCACCGTTTTAGCCGTGACCAACGACTTTCCGCTGATGAACGTAATGAGTTAAAACGCCTGTGGCGTCAGGCCAGCCGTCTTTGCCATCCGGATGTGGTGGCGGACTGTCTAAAAGAGAAAGCGCATCAGATGATGGTTCAACTGAACCAGGCGCGCCAAAATGCCGATCTTGCCGCCGTTCGGGCGCTACTGACTCAATTGCAAAGTGGCCTCGAACCGATGATGGCGAGTGACCGATTGAACGATCTGCAGCATTTACGCAGCAAAATACAGCAGCTCAGAGAACAAATTAATGCGCTGCTGAAAGAGATTACCGAACTGGAAGCTGAGAACGCCTGGCGGCTTGCCACCTCCGTGACGGATAAAGAGGCCTATTTCTCCGATCAACAACGGGCGCTTACAGAAATCCGCAATACGCTGGAACAACAGGTGCACCAGGTTGAACAGGAGCTGTTGGCGGGCTAAGCGCTATCGCTAGCGCATGAAGACAAAATGATACCTGCAAGCCAGATTTCAAAATTAGGCACAAAAAGATCAAAAAAGGATAAAATTCCAATAATTGGATTTATTGCAGAAATATAATCTGTAATTATCCTATTATTAGCCAATAGGTGCAAATTCGGCAATATTTGCCTCTTCTCCTAACCTTCCGCTTTCTCTGTCCTGGTCAGGATTAAGAATCCTCCTACACTCAATTAATACCATGAAGAAAAATGAGTATCTTCTTGAAACTTAAGCCATTGCATATAAATACCTTTCTTTAATCCCAGGAATACCCTGTCTTTATACAAACCTCCTTCTTATTATTATCTCGATCCATAAGTGAAATCTATCAATGTTGTGCTCAGAGGTGAAATAAACGATTTATCTTAAATTTTAACAAAGTGTAATATCTACCTTAAGAATAGTTAATGCTTCAAATAAATACAGAGAATATCTGTTGAGTCTGAAATAAATAAGGATGCGTTCACGCCGAAGAACGTTATACGATTTTTAATTAATATTTCATGCGTCGTCAAAAACTCTTTTTTTAGTCTAAAAAAAGAGGCGACTGCTTGCACCAAAATTTCAAGGAGATCGTTATGTCTAAGGCTATTTTTTTGGGTGACTCAATTTACCCCTGGCTAGGCATGCGAGAAATCCTACGTGGTTTATCATTATATATTGATATCACGTATTACTCCTCTCAGACGCTTTCTGCCGTCAAAATGCTTCCTTATGAAACGGATTGCATCATTATTAATCCTGACAAATCTGATTTTTTAAAATATGCCAGGATTATCCGCAATATGGCTTTACGTCCTGCTACCAGAATTATTGTTCTGGCAGATGAAGCTACCTTTACCATTTTTCAAACCGTTTGCGGCAAGAACATGCAATTTCTCGATCAAGACACCAGCCTTGATCAGCTATTAC
The DNA here is from genome assembly GCF_041320245.1 of Citrobacter meridianamericanus. Lineage (NCBI taxonomy): Bacteria > Pseudomonadati > Pseudomonadota > Gammaproteobacteria > Enterobacterales > Enterobacteriaceae > Citrobacter > Citrobacter meridianamericanus. The sequence continues at coordinate 3,864,887 of NZ_CP101036.1, forward strand.
AGACCGTCACACGTATCACGCAAAACAAAAAACAACAAAGTATCAAAGAACTACACACAAAAATCACAGCCAACGAATTCAACGTAATGATGATGCTTGCCCGGGGATGGTCGCTGGCGCAAATCGCCGGTGCGTCACAGAAAAGTGAGAAAACCATCGGGGCATACAAAAGCAACATTGCCAGAAAACTCGGCAAAAATAATACCCGGCTCAAGTACACAATTTCCCACTATAGCCAGCCGTAACTGACTTACTTAAGGACAATTATCACGGTTATTTTTTAAAAATTTTCCTTTCGGCTCATTTTTAATTCCGCACCGCACGGAAGGAAATCCCATTTCCCAAAATTTATTACCGGGTAGCACATCCGCGTGCCAGCCATAGCCAACAACTCAACGTATTAACACATACATAACAGGAATGTAGACAAGGGTTATATATGAACAAAGTTTACAGCATTATTTGGAACGCGGCGCTCGGTATCTGGGTAGTCGTTTCTGAATTAACCAAAGGCAAGAAAAAAAGCAGTTCGCGAAAAACTGTCGCCGTACTGGCAGCTGGCGCATTAAGCGGTGCGTCAATGCTGGCTTCGGCTACTCCAATTGTCGATATCGGTGAGCACAATATTTTTATCGACTACCAGACAGGTATTTCCGCTGGAATATATGAGGATGTCCACGACTATGGTTTCTTATATGAAGATAACACCACCGGTCAGGCACTTAATATCAGTGGCGCAATCCCAACATTTAGTCCAGGCCAAAGCGGCGTTGTTGAATCAACCACTATCCGGGAGTTGCTGGAAAGTGGCAAAATCACGCTGCAGGCTACCAGCCCTGACCAAAGCGTTAAAACAATCACCACTGCTGAAGATCTGGCGGAATACCTGACTTACAACCAATCGTCAACGCCGTCACAGAGCACAGAATTTGCTATCAACGACCCGGCGTTTCCCGGCGAAACAACAACCATCAAAGTCTTTGATACTAATGCGTTAAGTGGCTTTCTTACCGAAGCGCAAATCGGCGATGCGGTATTAAACACCTATGATGCGCAGAAGTCAGAAATCTATAAGCAATTTGGTATCGCGCTGGCGACCAATAGATCCATTGCTAACCTGAATATTGGCAACGACACGCTCAATGTTCGCGACCAGCTCAATACCATCGAGTTACTGGCCAAAGACTCCTCCTTACTGGAGGCTCAGGATGCGGGTAGCCAGGTAAACTGGCAATCGGATAACTACATCAAATTTAACGCAGCTCCGGTTGTGCCGCCAAAAATGTTCTCCGGTTCAAAGCAAACATCCGTGTTTGGCGATGATGTGACGCTGATGACCTACGGCTACGATGCGGAGGGTCAGGTAGTCGAAACCGGTGAACGCACGTTTAGCATTACCAACACGCAGGAGCTGGCCGATTTCAACGACTGGCTGCTGGGCAATAGCGACGACGCGGCAGAAAACCCTGAAGGCGAAAAAGTCAGCCAAATCCAGCTGTGGCTGGATGCAAAGGAGGTGACGACCGTCACCGCCGCACAAACCAAGTACGCCGGGCTGATTGATAGTCTGATCAATTCCAGTAAACCCGCTGACGTGCTCAGTTGGGATTACGAGGTCTGGACTGACGGCGAGTCGCATACCAACAACGCCACCGCCGGTCGTGGTGAGCTGCATGCTATCTACGCCAATGGTGCGGGCACCTCCGGCACTCTGAATAAAGACGCGATTATTGCCGTTGACGGCAGTATTAATGGCGTGATGAAAGCCATTGATGGTGGGGTTATCACTAACCTGGGCGAACTGAACGCATTGCGTACTTCGACCGGGCAGAGCCTGGCGATTGGTATGCTGGCTAAAGATGCGACGGCAACCAACAGCGGGATCATCAACTCCGGGCTGTTTATTGATAAAGACGGTAACCAAAACGTCAACAGCTATGGCGCATTTGGTATGCAAGGGCAAGGCACCAGTCAAGTCACCAACGAAGGTACCATCAACCAGGCGATAACCACCGATAACTTCGGCACCGCTTCTGCGGCCGATCCCTGGAGCAAGGACGACCCCGCAGGCTCGCTGACGCTGGCCATTGGTATGCAACTGTCTGACAATGCGCAAGGGGTCAACAACGGCGATATCAACGTCGTGGACGGGAGCAAAAACGGTGCATCCTATGCTAAAGGTACCGCCTATGGCGTAGAAGTCGCCGACAATGCCACCTTTACCAACAGCGCGGATGCCACTATTTATCTTGGTCGCAACGCAAGCGCTCCCTCTAAAGATGTCACCATGGCTGGCGGTTCCAGCCTGAGCGCCGGGATCATGACCAAGAGCGCCAAAGAGGTGATTAACAACGGCCTTATCACGCTGGGAACCGGCGTACGTAATGCTGCAGGTATTCTGATTGGTAACGCGGCCGGCAATGTATTCAATACCGGAAATATCGTGCTCAATGGCGATTCCAGCGCAGGCAACATTAAGAATTACGGCATCACCGTGCGTGATAGTGGCGCTGAAAATAATCAGGAAATCCGCAATGACGGCAAGATAAACGTCAATGGCACCAACAACGTCGGGATCCACGTAAGCGCAACGCACAAAAATGCCGAAGCCACCACCAGCGATGCTGGCTCTATCATCGTGGACGGTGAAGGTAGTGTCGGGAACCGTAACTATGCCGTCTGGGCTGAGGGTGGCAAAGATGGGAAGGCGGTGGTCAACGTCTATTCCAACATCACGCTAAACAAAGCCGGGAACATCGGTGTACACGTACGTGATAACGCCGTCGCTAACGTCGACAACCTGAGTAGCCCGGCATTCAACAGCACCGATCAGATTGGCTACTACCTGTATGGTAAAGGCGCGACTGCCAATATTGGTCAGGCAGTAATGAATGACAACGGACAGGATCGCACCACCATTTTCCGTATTGCCAATGGCGCAATGCTGGCCGGTAACACCACCACGCCTGACGGTCAGGCCAGCTCTAACCTTGAACTGACCTTAAACGGCGAACAGTCCGTTGGCGTATTTGCAACGGGCGTAAACAGTAAAGTTGATACCGGCGAAGCCACGTTCACCGTGCAGGGTACCGACTCCGCCGCACTGCTGATAGAAGGCGGCGCCACAGGTAACATCAGCGATAAAACAACCATCAATTTAACCGGTGAAAGGACCGTTGCCGGGGTTGTGGATGGTCAGGCACATCAGTTGAATGGCAGTGCAGAGGGTAGCGCCGTTGCGACTACTCTCACTTCAAACGCAAAAATCACTTCAGAAGCTACCGGCAACAAGGTCATTGCCTATGTGGCAAGGAACCAGGGCAGCCTGATCCTCGATACTCAGGCGAGTATCGATCTTGCCAGCACCGACAGCATTGGGGTTAACGTGCAACAAGGCGGGAGTTTAACCAATAACGCGACTGCTGCCTTACATGTGAGTAACGGCATCGGCGTACAAGCTTCTGGTTCGAACGCACAAATTAAAAAACTGGGTCAGATTCAAGTCGATGACGGAACCGCAGGCGTTCTGCTGACCAATGGTGCCAGTTTGAGTATTACCGGTAATGCCGGTGATGCCATCACGACCGATGGTTCGGCTGATGGTATTCGCCTCGATACAGGGGCCGGTAAGCTGGCTGCAAAAGGGGTAACGATTAGCGCGAAAGGGACTGGCGCGGGCATTCAAAACGATGCCAACAATACCGACATCACGCTCAACAACGTCACGATCAACGCCAACGATGGTCCGGGGATCCGTACCAGCGTTGCGCTGAACATGAAAGATGGGTTGAACAATATTCTCAACGTTAGTGGTAAAGGTACCGGCTTCGCCTTTGAACAGCGCAATGGTGACGCGGTGACGGGCAATCTGACCATCGGTAAAGGCTATACCATTGAGGTATTGAACAGCGAAGGCAGCGGGATTCGCGCCAATACTAACGGGCACATCACCACCAATGCCGATATTAACGTGCATGACAGCGCAGGCGGTTCGGCAATCATCGCAAAAAACGTCAGCGCATTGACCAACAGTGGCAAGATTATCTCTGCAAGCACCACCTCCCCGGTAATCGACGCCAGCGGAGACAGCAGTAAAGCCATTACCAACACCGGAACTCTGGAGGCCATCAACGACACGGCGGTGGCCATTCAGTCCGGTACAGGCAATGACACTATTGATATCAGCGGCGGTGTCACCAGCGGCGTAATCAATACCGGTGCAGGTGCAGACACCTTCAACTGGCGCAGCGGCACCTATGCCGGCGAAGTGAATTTCGCCGGTACTGGCGGCAACAATAAAGCTAACATCGGCAATGTGACGCTGGATAAAACGCGCCACATCATTACCGCTGCGGGTACGGACAACGCCCTCACCTTTACCGATACAAAAGATGCGAAGATTGGAACGCTGGTCAGCGACAACCTGACTACCGGCACGAATATTGGCACCGGCTGGGATTCGCTAACCCTCAGCGGGTCAAACGCGGATGTCCGCATCGTTGAAAACCTGAATCTGGCAAGTAAAACTATTGCCGTAAACAATGGCGCCACGCTGCGCACCGGCGACCACGTTGAGCCAACCAGTACTGCCGCCAGTATTGGCAACTACGATGTCACAACCCAGGGCGCAGGCAGCAGGGTTATCTTCGATACCCAGGGGGATACATCAGCAGCGCAGATCTATCGCGGTATCATTAGCGGTGACGGGAAATTTGAACGCGCGGCGGGCGGCACCACGGTCTTTACCGCCAACAACAGCTACACCGGCTCTACCACTATTGATCAAACCGGCACGCTGCAGTTAGGTGACGGCGGAAATGAAGGTGAAGTAAGCGCCGTGTCTGACATCACCGATAACGGCGTGCTGGCGATTAACCGCGCTAACACCGTGCTGCTCAATGGCGTGCTCTCGGGCATTGGCGCGCTGAAGCAAATTGGTGACGGCATTACCCGACTGAACGGCAACAACACCTATACCGGTGATACCACCGTCACCAACGGTACGCTGCTGGTAAATGGCGATCAGAGCGCCGCGCGCGGCGCGACCACCGTCAGCGGCACCTCCACTCTGGGTGGGAATGGCATTATCGGCGGCAACGTGCTGATGAACGATGCCACGACTATCAGCGCTGGCGATGGCGGTGCGGGGACGTTATCCATTAACGGCAATCTGCAGCTTGGCAGCAAAACGACCTCTGCTTTCGAACTGGGTCAGGCCTATACGCCGGGCGGTGCGCTAAACGATCTGATTAACGTCGCAGGCGATTTGCAACTGGACGGAACTCTGGATGTTACTACTTCACAGGGCGGTAGCTTCGGACCCGGCGTATACCGTATTTATAACTACGGCGGGACATTGAATAACCAGACGCTGGATCTGGGCGTTGTGCCGGACAGTCAGGATAAGAGCAACATTTTTGTCCAGACCTCTATCGACAAACAGGTCAACCTGGTGAATGCCAACGGCGTTACCCTACACTTCTGGGACGGCGCAACCATCAATCAGAACCACGGCGCGTCCGGCATTGAAGGCGACAGCAAAATTGACGGCGGCGACGGCAAATGGATGGCGATTGGCAGCCAGGGTGATAACAACTGGACCACCGCAACGGGCGACGGTAACGCGCCGTGGGCGCAGAAATCCTTTGCGATCTTCACCACCAAAGGCGGGACCGTCACCGTGGATAACGCTGCGGGCGAAGTTCACTTCTCCGGGGCGCAGTTTGATGCCGATGGCTATGTCGTGAGAGGTGACACACTTAACGCGCATGCCACAACGGAAACAGCGACCCACGCAGGCCAGACGCCGGGTACCGGTGAACTGTTGCTACGCGTTGGTGCCGGTGGCGCAGGGCAAAACTATACCGCAACCATTGAGTCCGTCATCCGCGAAGCCAGCACCAATGACAAGCTGACGCTGGTGAAAACCGACCTGGGTCGTCTGATCCTCAGCGGTGATAACGAGTATCGCGGCGGCACGCGCATTGACGGTGGTACGTTACAAATCTCTGCCGACAGCAACCTCGGCCAGAGCGGTACCGACCTGGCTATCAATAACGGCTCCACGCTGCAGATGGGCGCGGACCTGACCAGCAATCGCACCATTACGCTTGGCGCGAATGAAAACGCGGCGGTGTTTGACCTTAATTCGCACCACTTCACGCCAACCGGTGAGATTACCGGCGACGGTAAACTGAAAGTCACCAGCAGTTCAAGCGATGCGGGCAGTACTCTGTCGCTTGAGCGCGCGAACAGCTACAAAGGCGACACCGAAATTGCCGGCACCGGCAATGCCAACAATGTGGCGGTCAACGTCAGCAAAACCGGCGCGTTCGGCAGTAATGAGAGCAGCACCGTGAGCGTCAACAACGGTGCAACCCTCAACGTCAGTGGCGCGGAGACCATTCTGCAATCTCTGACGATAAACATCGCCGACAGCCTGTTAACGTTGGCCGATACCGTGACTGCCGCCAGCGCCAAACTGCACCTGACGGGCACAGCGAAAGCGCTGTTAACCAATAACGCCACTGCGGGCAACGCGACGGTTAGCGTAGCGAAAGACAGCACGCTGGCACTGGAAGAAAACGCCAGCGGCGGCAATGCCGATGTAACTAACAGCGGACTGATGACCTTTGCTGACCAGGCAATGGCAGAGAATACCGTCGTTAAAAACCTGGCGGGTGGTATGGTTGATGTGAGCGCAGTCAACAGCGCAACGTCTATCGGTTCGTTGTCCGGCGCGGGTAATGTCGAACTGGGCAATAGAGAATTGTCGCTGGGGAATCTGCATCTGGCCGACACCATTAGCGGTATTATCAGTGGCAACGATGGCAGCCTGGTGAAAATCGGCGACGGCACGTTAACGCTGACGGGCGACAACACCTGGACCGGCACCACGGACGTTAACGAAGGCGTGCTGCTGGTCAACGGTAATCAGTCTGCAGCGACCGGTCAGGTGACGGTGAAATCCGGGGCCACGCTCGGCGGTAACGGTATTATCGGCGGCGCGGTTGATGTGCTGGACGATGGTCATATTACCGCCGGGGCCGCCATCAACAGCGTGGGCAAACTGACTACCGGTTCACTGACGCTGAGCGATAACGCCCAACTGGATTACCAGTTTGGTCAGGCTTATACCCCCGGCGGCGCGTTCAACGACCTGATCGACGTGAATGGCGATCTGACGCTCGACGGTAAACTCAACATTGAGACCTCTCCGGGCGGAAGCTTTGACGTTGGCGTTTATCGCGTCATCAACTACACCGGCACATTAACCAACAACGTGATGGATATTGCTAACGCGCCGGAAGCCGCGGACAGTTTGTACGTACAAACTTCGGTCAAAAACCAGGTTAACCTGGTCAACCATGCCGGACTGACGCTGCGCTTCTGGGACGGTACCGGCGGTGAGAATGGCGAGCTGAAAAACAACGGCGTCATCAACGGCGGCGACGGTATCTGGCAATCCAGCCAGGGTAACGACAACTGGACAACGGATGAATCGACGCCAGAAGGCGCATTGAACGCACCGTTTACCGATGCCGCATTCGCCGTCTTCCAGGGCGAAGCGGGTAACGTAACCGTCGATAACAGCCAAGGCGATGTCATCATCAGCGGCGCGCATTTCGCTACCGATGGTTATCGCGTCGGCGGGGAGGCCATCACTACCGATACCGCCAATACGCTGATTCGCGTCGGCGATGGCACGGTAGATGGCGCCAGTTACACCGCCACCATCGACAGCGTGATCCGCGGTACCGGTGGCCTGAATAAAGGCGATCTCGGTACACTGATTCTCACCGGCGACAATACTTACAGCGGTGGCACCACCATCACCTCAGGTACGTTACAGGTGGCGGGCGATGCCAACCTCGGTGCGGCAGATACGGGAATTACCTTCAACGGTGGTACGCTGAAATATGGCGAAGCATTTGATACCGCCCGTCAGGTAACGCTGGAATCCGGCGGCGGGACATTCGACACCAACGGACATGACGTTTCTCTACTGACGGAAGTCGAAGGTAACGGTCAACTGACCAAAACGGGCAAAGGCTCCCTCACCCTGACGCTGGATAACACCTACACCGGTGGCACCACCATCGAACAAGGCGTTTTACAGCTGGGTAACGGTGGTGATATCGGCAGCATTCAGGGGGATATCGTTGATAATGGCGTACTCAACGTTAATCGTGGCGATACCCTGGCACTGACCGGAAATATCAGTGGCAAAGGCCAGCTGCATCAGACCGGTAGCGGTGTGACGGAGCTGCAAGGTGAAAACAGCTACAGCGGCGCAACGCTGATTGCCAACGGCGTGCTGCAGGCGGGGAATACCAACACTCTGAGTGCGGCATCGCACCACTACGTTGTCGCGGACAGCACGCTGAACACGCAGGGCTATAACCAGACGGTAGCGGGACTGAGCAACGGCGGCGATGTATCGCTCATCGGTCAGCAACCTGGCACAACCTTAACCGTCAAAGGGGATTATACCGGCGAAAAAGGCACCATCAACATGGCGGCTATCCAGAACGATAGCGGCGCAGGTATTGCCGACCGTCTGATTATTGATGGCGGTAAAGCCAGCGGCAGTACGCTGCTGGATGTCGATGGTTCCGGTCTTGGCGCACCGACCATCGGTGATGGTATCGAAGTCGTCACCGCACTCAACGGTGCAACCACCACAGCGCAAACCTCGCGGGACGCCTTTCATCTTGCCGCAGAGCGTATGGCTGCGGGCGCATTTGAGTACCAACTGCATGCCGGGAATGCGCAGGGTCAGGGCGAAAACTGGTATCTGAGAAGCGAATACCGTCCAGAAACCATGCTGTATTCTGGTCTCGCCAGCGTGGTTCGTCAGGGGGACATCAGCCTGTTAGGCAACATGCACCAGCGTATGGGCGACGAGGTTAAACCGGGACTTGATGAAGACAATCGCGCCTGGGCCAGAATGATTGGCTACTCCGGTAAAACCAAACTGGATGATGCGGCCGGGACGCAAACCAGCACCCATACCATGGGTATTCAGGTTGGCGTCGATATGTATGCGAACGAAAGCTGGAAAGCCGGGATGTATACCAGCATCCTGGATATCGACAGCAACGTGAAAGGCACGAAAACCGGCAGCGACGGCAAAGGCGGCAATATCGACGACAACGCGTTTTACGTCGGCGGTTACGCTACCTGGTTCTCGGGTGACGGCATGTATGTTGATAACGTCCTGCAGTACGGTAACCATAAATCCCGCCTGGCGGCGACCGGTAATAACGGTTCGTATACCGTCAAAGGCAACACGTTGACGGCATCGACAGAGGTGGGTAAATCGTTCCGTTTAGGCGCCAGCGCATGGAGTCTGGAACCGCAGGCTCAGTTGATCTATCAATACAGCGACTTTGATAACGGTACGCTTGATGGTGTGACCCAAACGAAAGTGAAAATGGATTCCGCGGATTCCTTTACTGCGCGTCTGGGCGTGCGTCTGGTCGCTGACTATGACACCACTCATGGCAAATTCCAGCCATACGGCAGAGTCAACGTCTGGCAGGGTCTGGGTTCAAAAGACAAAACGCACTTTAGCAATGCGGTAGCTACCACCACGCTTGAGTCTTCACAACAATACTCCAGCACTGAAGTTGCAGCCGGCCTGTCATGGTCTATCGACAGAAATCTGCAGGTCTACGGTGAACTGGGTACGCAATTCAGCAACGGTGGCAGTAAGTCGCAGGTCGAAGCACCGGTCAATGCATCTATCGGCTTCAAGAAATCGTTCTAAGCTGACATAAACTCGCCAGCCCCCTGTTAAGCAGGGGGCTTTTTTTTGCCTTTCAGGGCTACGGACTGGCAGCAACGAAGTGATGATTGAAGAGGTTAAAACCTGGAGGGATTAACGATTATAGTGCGTTAAGAGTAACGGGATCTCTTCTGCTAACACCGGAGGAGAAATGAAAAATCCTTGGATTTTGTCACAACCCATCTGCATCAAACGGTCCAGTTCGGATTGGGTTTCCACCCCTTCGGCAAGAACTTCAATCCCAAAATTGTGCGCCAGTGAAATGATACCCTCCACAATCTTTGTTGAGCGGGTGTCGGGTTCAATGCCGGTGACAAATTCTTTATCGATTTTTAAGGTATCAAAAGGATACTTCAACAGGTAATTAAGATTAGCGTGCCCGGTTCCAAAATCGTCAAGAGCAAGTTTGACCCCTATCGCCTTCAGCTCCTTCATATTTTTAGCCGCGACCAGACTGTCGCACAGCGGTGACGTTTCCGTGACCTCTACCTGACATCGGTTGGCCGGCAAACCACAGGTGATAAGATTTTTTCTGACGCGTTGAGGTAACAGAGGATCGCAAAATTCAAGTGCGGAAATGTTGATTGATAATACCAGGTAATCTGGCCAGCGGGTTGCAACATCCCATGGCGTGCAGCTAACCATATCTTCAATTGAAAGGATATAGCCGCTGTCCTCCAGTAACGTAATAAAAACATCGGGAGAGATCATACCCATCTGAGGACTATTCCAACGCATTAACGCTTCAAACCCGCTAATACACTGAGTACGCAAATTAAAAATGGGCTGATAAACCATATAAAGCTGACTGGTATTCAATGCTTTTTCAAGCGCGGTTAGCACCTCACTGGAATTAAACATTCACCTTCCCCTCGACAAATCATGAAAATTTAAAACCAGTCAACATCACTCCCGAATTGTATCTACTATTAGGTGTGTTACATCAGATAAGAATAGTCAGGTTACGGTAAAAAAGACGTTCGATGAGTAAATCTGACTATTAATTTATTTAAATCAGAAGTATTAGTCAGCCCCAGCTTGGCGACGACCCGCATCTTATGAGCCTGAATAGTTTTATAGTTCAGGCTCACCAACTCAGAAATTTCTTTGGCGGTATAACCATTTACCAACAAATTCAGAATCTGCTGCTCTCTCTCAGTTAGTTTCTTCTGCGAACGATATAGTCGGGGATTCCATTTCCCGACCGTTAACGACGCCAATTGACCGAAATCACGCAGTGAAGATTTCTCGGTCAAAACTATTGTTTTCTCGACATATAATAACTCCACACATAATTTTGCCACCAAACTATCAGCAATAATTACCACGACGTTATTATAAAACTTAAATCGGTTTTTATTCAGAAAATCTACGATAGCTGAGCACGGTTGTTCATTATCAATGATATTAAAAACCATAGTTTGATGCTGGCATAATGATGACTGATGCAACATATCCTCAAACTGGAATGTTTGTATCGGTACATGTTTGCTTGTCAGGTAGGCGAACAGACCGTTGCCCACAAAATTATCACTACCACACATCAACATCCTGTTCACCACTCCTATAAGCTTTTAATCTTGTTACTCATTAAAAATTTAATAATAATCTTCTCGACTTCAGTCTCTTCACGACGGTTTTTAAAATCGAACCCACACGAAATCTGATGGCAGGAATACAATTGATTATCTTCATCAAATTCGTTGATCGCGACGACATCAATAACTTTTAAATCCAACTGCAAACTGCCAAACGTGTCAAAATCCAGTGAAGCGCTTTTAATCACCGCATCTTTGTAAAGAAAACGGGCGTTAACTTCTTCAGCGATTAACGCACAACCACCCTGAGAGATGTTTTTAATCTTCAGCGAGTAGTTTTCTCCGTTCTTGTAACGACCAAAACAGAAAAAGTCATACCCCTTCATGAAGGAAAAACGCTGGTTTTGTCTCTGCTGGGCAAAGAAAATCAAATCTGGTATGAGGTAGGATAATCCTACTTCCGCACCTGTTAATGGGGTTTGTTCGAATCTGGCACTAAATTTTACAATCCCGCTTTCACTATGCAGGATAAAGTATTGGACCTTTTCAGGTACAATGTCTTCGTGTCCGGAGATAACAAACCGCTCGAAATCAACCTTCTCTAACTGATTGATAACGCTACTGTTTTCACATAACACTTCCAGTTTCGTTTTCTTGTGCAGCTCTTCACGAAGGGTAGCTATGATTTCAAACTTGTTGTCCTTTGCTAATCCAAAGCTCATTCTAAAACCCTTATTTCCATATTTAAGACATGTCTTGCTATTGGTTACTCACAAAACGCGAGATCAGCATCCACCCTTGGTGCTTAATTACCATAGTGGATTCCATGTCGAACAGTTGGTTAAAAATTAAGTTTTTAGCTATCTTTAGCCATTTATTGATACGTAAAAACATTTAATCAACGTTAATTTTAGCTGAAGCCATGCTTAAAACCATGCGAACGTGTTGATTAATTATAACAAAAATGAATAACAATCAATTTTGAGATGTCATTTTGAGATAACAAATAGTAAGAATTGCACAGAAAAAAATAGAGGGAAATGAGTGAGTTTTGATGAAGGAACTATGCAGTTTGCGAACTGGCGCACTATCGAAAGAAGAAATAAAATACTTACGAAACCATATTATTAATCATCAATATAACCTCCACAGGTTATTGTGACAAAGTGAATTATTTTATTTCGCATGTAAAATAATTTCCCTTAGGGCAGAAAAAAGGCCAGCGTCCTGCTGGCCCGGTAATTACCGAATCGAACTATAGAGGCTTACTATCTTACAGAGGGTACAACGCTAAAAATTCAATACTTTTGCTTAAGAATTGATCGGGATGAATCTGCGATGATCATCACCGCTCCCGCCAACATTAATGTGTCTTTCAACACCAGACGCCCGGCTCCGGACAAGTAAGGAAAACCGTGGTGCAAATCTCCCAACGGCATCACCCATGCTTCTGGTGTAGTAATTAAAAATGATAACGTAACAATCGGCGTGGCAAATGCCAGTATGCCACCCAGTAATCCCAACCAACGACTAACAGGATTAGCCAGTACCAGCAATGCGATAAGCACTTCGACTACGCCCAGGCCATTGGAGAACGTATACGTGTTATTCGCCTTCTGCCATTCACGCTCCTGCGGTTTAAACTCACCTTCGTGGGTTAAGTGCTGCTTATATTCTGTGGGATGTTCGTAGAAAAATGACATTACCGGACTATTGGCGACAAATGGCGTAATACTGTCTGCTTCGTAAGGTACAAACTTCAACAGACCAATCCACATAAATACAAGGGCAATGCTGAGACGAATCAACGTTAATCCAATTCTATCGCCCTTGCCGAGTAAACGCAGATACTTTTCCATGCAGATGCTCCTCACTTATACAAAATTGCCGTAGCGTGAGTACTGCTGTCTATACGCATTGAAGTAATTTTCCACGAAGTGGCATCCTTTTCCTGGGCTAGTTTTGCGATGGCATCCTCAACGACAGAAGGTGCCGCGGCAATTGCCGACACGCTGACGCGAGCGACTTCAACCGGCTGTTGTGCCAGAACAGAAAATGTTACCGGCGCAGTGAGTAAAGCAGTCAACAATAATGAAGTTTTAAGCATGTTCATTTCTATTTCCATTAACAAGTGATTTCAGTCTCAATAGAATAAAACATCGCTGTTTATCTTATTTACTGCATAACGCCAGAAAAACTGTTCATGCGTATTACTTTATTTATGATAAAAAAAAGCCCCACACAGGTGGAGCAATCATGCAGCTACATTATTATTATTTTACGAGAGAGAAGAGATCGTTGAGTGATTCACTCATACTCGGATGCGTAAATATTTGATCGCGCAGTGTGGTGAAAGGCAAACCAGCATCCATAACGGTCTTAATAATATTAATCATCTCATGAGAATCCACGCACAGCAGGGATACGCCTAATATCTGTTTCGTTTCGCTATCTACCACCGCTTTAAGTACGCCACGCGTGTCATTCATCACCCGTGCTCGCGGGATAGCCGCGACAGGCAGAGTGACTACCTGTACCACCGCGCCGCTGGCGCGAGCTTGCTCTTCGGTCATCCCCACGCGGGAAAGCGGCGGGGTCATGAAGACAGAATACGGTATATTTTGACGATCGCCGGTGTGACGTAACCCCTCGCCTAACAAGTTATCACGTACAATACGGAAGTCATCCAGCGAGATATAAGTAAATTGTAATCCCCCCGTCACATCGCCCATGGCCCAGATATTGTCTGCCGAGGTACGCAAATATTTATTCACCACAATAGCGCCGTGTTCGTTGACATCCACACCCGCGTTTTGCAACTGTAGATTTTCAGTCGCCGGTTTGCGGCCAGATGCCACCAGCAGCGCATCCACAGTCAGAGCCCCTTCCGGCATTTGCACCTGCACCTTTCCGTCGCGGGACGAAACCGCCTGCACCCTTGCATTGAGGATAATCTCAACCCCTTTGTCGCGTAAAATGTTAGCGATAGCTTCGGCAATATCCCGATCTTCACGCGCTAAAAACTGTGGCGCAGCTTCATAAATGGTGACCTTGCTGCCGAAGTTGGCAAACATTGAAGCGAATTCGACACCAATATACCCGCCGCCCAAAATCCCCAAACGTTCCGGACGGTGCGTCAAATTTAACAGCCCGGTGCTGTCAAACACGCCAGGAGTGGTCGTTAACCCCGTCACGTTCGGCATCGTTGCCTGTGCACCGGTATTAATAAAGATCTTCTCACCGCTTAGCTCAAGCTCGCCGGTTGGCTGCATGACCCGCACTGTATGGTTATCAATGAATTCTGCACGACCTTCAATCACATCCACGTTTTCCAGATCGGCAAGATTATGGAAGTTTTTATCACGCAGAAAGCTGACAACAGAGGCCTTGCGCTGCATCGCCGCGGCAAAGTCATGCTGAAGTTCAGCATCGTGTACCAGGGTTTTGGTTGGAATACAGCCGATATTGATACATGTTCCGCCATACATGGTGTTTGACTGTTCAATAATCGCCACTCGCCAGCCCGTTTTCGCCAGGGTAGCCGCCAGCGTTTTACCCGCTTTGCCAAATCCGATAACGATCGCCTGATACTGATTCATGCTGTCTCTCCGCCATGTCACTGTTCGTTTGTTGAACTGAATTATAGGTTTAGCGATGCAGGAACAATGTATCTATAACGCGCCAATTACTGTCAGATCGTCTAAAACACAATTTTTTCGCTTCCACTCAACTCTGCGAGGAAATAAGATAATCACATAAAGATATTAATAAAATTATGAATAACATATTTTTCTCATCTTTATCAGCACCAACAAAAACTGCCCAGGAGTCTTTATGGATGCACTTAGCCGATTACTTACGCTTAACGACCCGCAGGGCTCGATAGATCAAAACTGCCTGCTGAGCAGGGACTGGCAACTACCTCATGCAGCGGGTGAACTGTCCGTTATTCGCTGGCATACGGTAACCCAGGGATTCGCTCAACTGGATATGCCTGACGGAACATCTTCCACGTTACGCCCTGGAACAATAGTCATTCTGCCGCAAAACTCCGCACATCGGCTGTGTCAGACAGGGGAAGAGCAAACGCATATTGTCTGTGGGAGCCTGCGATTACAGACATCTTCACGCTATTTTTTAACCGCGCTTCCGGAAGTATTATTACTGGCGCCTGAGGAGAACAGCCCCGTCAGCCATTGGTTGAAGGCCATGATTGCGCTATTGCAGGAGGAATACATCAACAACCTGCCTGGCTCCAGCATCGTTTGCAGCCAGCAATGCGCGACGCTGTTCGCGTTAACTGTTCGCGAGTGGCTTGCCCAGTCGACCCCTGCGAAAAATGTGCTGAATTTACTGCTGCACCCCAGGCTGGGAGCCGTTGTATTCATGATGCTGGAGTCACCAGCTTTTGCCTGGACCGTCGAAGAACTGGCAAAACGTGCACACATGTCGCGGGCCAGCTTCGCACAGCTATTCCGTGAAGTATCAAACTCCACGCCGCTGGCGGTGTTAACCGCGCTACGCCTGCAGTTCGCCGCCCAGATGCTGTCACGTGGTACACAGCCGTTGATCGTGATTGCCGAGTCGGTGGGTTACGCCAGCGAATCGTCGTTTCACAAAGTCTTTTTACGGGAATTTGGCTGCACGCCGGGCGAGTACCGCAAACGCGTGAAAGCGTTGGCGGCATAACGCAACGCCTGCTTCAGCAGTAAAACCGAGGCAGGCGAGTAATGCCAGTTAGTTAAACATTACAGGGAACATGTGATTCCGGCTCAGGGTTCCGTTCACCTTATGTGTGTCATTTCTCTGAGGCACTGATACCCGTGAACGAGCAAGGGAGGCTCACCTCTTACGGGGCCAGCGCAAGCGCTGTTCAAAATTGCTCCCGGCAATTTTGTCATTCGTCTTATGCCGTCTGCCTGTCGGGTTGGGGTCATCGCTGCAACGCTCTGACTTCCAGTTAAATCTGCGTTGCTGTTCAGATATATTCAAATAAAAATACAGGTGGTCAGGTGTGGGCTGGTCCGGCTGAAAATTGCCGACGTGTTTCCGTAAGGCCGGGAGAGCCAGCATGGATGCTGGCTCAGGGCGCGTTTTGCAGGGACGCTACCTCGCGCCCGGCCCGGTAACCTGGAGGAATAAGCGGAGGGTATTGCGTAGCAACAATTTTCCCGCCGGGAGCCGGGATTGTTAAGGGTACGGCGATAGTACCCTTAACACGTTCACTGGCAGTATGGTTTCAGAGAAGTGAAAAACATAAGGTGAACGTAGCAATGCGACGGAGGCAACAGATTCATTACCTCCGGTTCATTAACTGATAAGTATTAAGGCAGGCGAGCACTTCATGGCATTACTTTTGGCCGCGATGCCTGTGCAGCCACATCAGCTTATAAGCGGCCGGAATAATGAACAGTGAGAGCAATGGTGCGGTGATCATGCCGCCAATCATCGGCGCGGCTATGCGGCTCATGACTTCTGAGCCAGCTCCCGTCCCCCACAAAATAGGCAGCAGACCCGCAATAATTACCGCCACGGTCATCGCTTTCGGACGCACACGAAGCACCGCACCGTGATATAACGCCTCATCCAGCTTATCTGCGGTAAAGGTTTGCGGATTCTCCAGCGCGGGTTCGACTTCAATAGCGTGGCGCAAATACATCAGCATCACCACGCCAAACTCTGCAGCGACGCCGGCCAGGGCGATAAATCCGGTTCCGGTCGCAACCGACATATGGAACCCCATCCAGTAGAGGAACCAGATCCCCCCCACCAGCGCAAAGGGCACGCTGGTGATAATCAACAGCGCTTCGCCAAAGCGGCGGAAAGCCAGATACAGCAGGACAAAAATAATCATCAGCGTCATCGGCACCATCAATTTGAGCTTATGACTGGCACGTTCAAGCAGCTCGAACTGCCCGGAAAACGCCACGCTGGTCCCCGGCTTTAACTGTACCTTTTCAGCAATTGCCTTTTTCAGATCGTTCACCACCGAAACCATGTCACGATCGCGTGCGTCGATGTAAATCCAACTGGTGGGTCGCGCATCTTCGGTTTTCAACATCGATGGACCTGAAACCACCGTCACATCTGCAACATCAGCCAGCGTGATTTGCTGCTTCATGGGCGTCAGGATCGGCAGAGTACGCAGCGCTTGCGGATTATCGCGATAGCTCTGCGCATAGCGAAGGTTAATCGGATAACGTGCAATCCCTTCCACCGTTTCGCCGACCATTGCACCTCCGACCGCTGAGGTGACAAACAGTTGCACTGCGCCGACGGTCATGCCGTAGCGAGCCGCTTTCTCCCGATTAATATCCACATTGATATAGCGCCCCCCGACCAGGCGCTCAGCAAGCGCAGAAGAGACGCCCGGCACGGTTCTGGCCACCTCTTCAATTTGTTCCGCCGTGGCGTCGATATCAGCCAGAACGTTACCTGACACCTTTATCCCAATGGGGCTTTTGATGCCGGTAGAAAGCATGTCGATACGGTTACGAATAGGCGGAACCCACAGATTCGCCAGCCCCGGCAAGCGCACGGTTTTGTCGAGTTCGGCGATAATTTTGTCCATCGTCATACCCGGACGCCACTGCTCCTGCGGCTTCAGTTGGATCGTCGTTTCAACCATTTCCAGCGGTGCGGAGTCTGTTGCGGTTTCTGCCTTACCGGTTTTACCAAACACGCGCGCCACTTCCGGCACGGTCATGATCAGCTTGTCGGTTTTTTGCAGCATGTCCGCTGCCTGCGCCGCTGAGATCCCCGGCAATGTCGAAGGCATATACAGCAGGTCACCTTCGTTAATCTGCGGCAGGAATTCACCACCGACTTTATTCAGCGGGTAGATAACCGTCAGTATTGAAAGCACCGCCATCAGAATGGTGGTCTTGGGCCAGTGCAATACCTTCAGCAATAGCGGATGGTAAATACGGATCAGGAAACGGTTAAGCGGGTTGCTGCTTTCTGCAGGTATTTTTCCGCGGATCCAGAATCCCATCAGGATCGGAATAACCACGATGGCCAGAAACGCCGCACCTGCCATGGCATACGTTTTGGTGAACGCCAGCGGGCCGAACAGTCGCCCTTCCTGCCCCTCCAGCGTGAAGATGGGGATAAATGACAGGGTAATAATCAACAGGCTGATGAACAGTGCCGGACCAACCTCTACTGAAGCGTCGGTAATCACCTTCCAGCGCGTTGCATTATCCAGTTTTTCATCCGGATGCTGATGCCCCCATTCTTCCAACCGCTTATGGGCGTTTTCAATCATCACGATGGCGGCATCAACCATCGCCCCGACGGCAATGGCAATGCCCCCCAGCGACATGATATTGGCGTTCAATCCCTGGAAATGCATCACGATAAACGCGATACACAGCCCCAACGGCAGGGAAATAATCGCCACTAATGCCGAACGCAGATGCCACAAGAACAGCGCGCACACCAACGCAACAACGATAAACTCTTCCAGCAGCTTGTAGCTCAGGTTATCAATGGCGCGATCGATGAGCTGGCTGCGATCGTATGTTGTAACTATTTCTACGCCTTCCGGCAGACTGCTTTTCAACGTGTCGAGTTTGGCTTTAACCGCGGAGATAACCTCACGCGCATTTTTACCGGACCGCAGAATAACCACCCCGCCCGCCACTTCGCCTTCGCCGTTCAGTTCGGCAATCCCACGGCGCATTTCCGGCCCAATCTGCACACGCGCCACATCACGCAGGTAAACAGGCACACCATCGGCCCCGGTTTTCAGGACGATATTATTGAAATCATCAAGCGTTTGTAGATATCCACTCGCGCGGACCATATATTCCGCCTCAGCCATCTCGACAGACGAGCCGCCCGCTTCCTGATTCGACGTGTCCAGCGCAGACTTCACCTCCGCCAGGCTAATACCATATTGCGTCAACTTCATGGGATCGATAACGACCTGGTACTGTTTAACCACGCCGCCTACCGAGGCCACCTCAGCCACGTTAGGAATCGTTTTTAACTCATATTTTAAAAACCAGTCCTGCAGAGAACGTAATTCTGCCAGGTCATGTTTCCCGCTGCGATCCACCAGCGCGTACTCAAAAATCCAGCCGACACCCGTGGCATCCGGTCCCATTTCCGCGCTAACGCCTGTCGGTAATTTTCCCTGCACCTGGTTGAGGTACTCGAGGACGCGCGAGCGTGCCCAGTAAGGATCGGTGCCATCCTCGAAAATGACATATACGTAGGAATCGCCAAACTGCGAGAACCCACGCACCGTCTTCGCGCCCGGTACCGACAGCATGGTGGTAGTCAGCGGATAAGTAACCTGATTCTCGACAATTTGCGGCGCCTGTCCCGGATAGCTGGTTTTGACGATCACCTGCACATCAGAGAGATCGGGCAGCGCATCAACCGGGGTATTGATGATGGTCCAGGTTCCCCAAATACTGAGAAACAGCGCCCCCATCATCACCAGAAAACGGTTTGCCACCGAGCGGCGGATAATCCATTCAATCATTTATCATATCCTCAGTGTGAATGGGTCGCCTGGGCTGGCATTGCGGCGGCGTCTTGCGCACCACTGTTCTGCGCACGCATGCGGTCCAGTGCGCCGGAGATATTCGCCTCGGAATCAATCAGGAACAGACCGCTGGAGACCACTTTTTCACCTTCAGTCAGACCTGATCGAATAGCAGTAAGTCCTTGAGAATCATGGAATACTGTAACCTGTTTCGGCACAAATCGACCGTCGTTATCGACGGTGATCACCCGCTGCTCGGTGCCAGTATCTATCAATGCCTTAGAGGGAATTAGCAACATCGGTTCGCTTTGCGTTTTCAGTTGCAGGTAAGCATTCATCCCCGGTTTGAGCGCCTCGTCAGGATTATCGACCTGTAAACGGATCTGGAGCGTACGCGTGGTAGCATCAACGCTGGGTAAGATACTCCACTTGCTGATGGTGAAAGGCTTATCCGGCCAGGCGGGCACAGTGATGGTAAATTGCGAGGCGTCTTTAATCAGCCAGGCGATGGATTCCGGAACCGACGCGCTGACCCAAACCGGATCCATCCCCTGAATTTTCGCAACCACATTGTCTTTGGAAATGTTCATTCCGGTACGTAAATCGAATGCGGTGATCACCCCATCAATGGGGGCTTTCAGGGTAAAGCGAGTCTGAATTTTACGTGTCGATATTAAGCGCTGGATATCCGCCTCAGGCATACCGGCCAGACGTAATCTCTCCAGAATCCCTTCCACCTGCGTCGCACTGCCGCCGGTCTCTCGCAGCAATAAATATTCGCTCTGTGCCTCAACCCAGTCAGGGATCGTCAGGTCGATAAGCGGCGCACCTTGCTTAACTTTGTCACCCACGGTTAGCGGGTATACCTTCTCGATAAAACCTGCAGAGCGAGCCTGAACAATAACGAACTGGTATTCGTTGTAGCTTACGTTAGCCGGGAAAGTTTGCGCATAGTGCAATGGCCCACGACGCACTGGTTCAGTTTTTAGCCCTAAATTCTGGGTCTGAGTGGGGTCGATGCGCACACCAGTCGCTGACACGCTCGCGGTCTCTTCATCGGCATATTTCGGGATCAAGTCCATATCCATAAACGGCGATTTACCCGGCTTATCAAAGCGCGTATTCGGATACATGGGGTCGTACCAGAACAACACTTTTCTGTCTTCTTTTTGCGAAGTCTGCCCGGTTTCAGACGTTATTTTTGCTGATGAATAATAAGTATAAATACCGACAGAAATAACCCCACCGGCAATCATGCTGGCGAGAATAAGCGCGGTATTTTTAATCGTTAAAGACGCCATAGTGATTTCCATTGCGCGATAGTCTCACCCGCATTACGAAGAATCCGAGCAAGAATAAAAGAGACCTACGGGAACGTTATTTACTGATATGAATATCGCGTAGCACAGAGAGATTACCCTGCTGAATAAACGTAAACGCCACCTTATCGCCGGACTGAATATCGTCAGCTTTAGTGTCAGCAACCAGCGTGAAACGCATGGTCATGGCCGGCCAGTTCACTGCCGGAATAGGGTCATGTTTAATCGTGATTTTTTTACTTTCCATATCAACAGATTCAACCACCCCAGTGGCGCTAATGACCTGTTCCTGTTGAGCTGCTGGCTGCATACTCATCATCTCTCCATGTTGATGCTCATTGGCCTGAGCGTTAAACATGACCGCAGAGAAAAGGCTAAACAACACGGCTTTGGCAGTAGTATTCATTATTAATGCTCCTGAAAAATTAATATTAAGGATTACTCCACCCAACCGCCGCCTAAGGCAGCAAACAGCTTAATTTCATTAACCTGCTGGGCGTAATTAAGATCGAGCAGCGATTGCTGCGTGGCGAATAAAGAACGTTCGGCGTCCAGGACTTCGATATAACTAACCGCACCATGTTGATAAAGCGCTCTGGCGCGTTGCAGCGTGATTTGCAATGACTGCAGATAACGCTGCTGGCCGCTAATTTGATCGGCAATGCTTTGGCGCAACGCCAGCGCATCCGCCACCTCTTTAAATGCGTTCTGTATTTTTTGTTCATAATTCACCACCGATTGCTGTTGGCGAATTTCAGCGAGGTCGAGATTGGACTGATTACGTCCGGCGTTAAAAATGGGAATATCTATTTTGGGGACAAAATTCCACATGCCGCTGGCGGCATTAAATAGGCTGGAGAGATCGCTGCTGCTACTGGACACAGAACTGGTCAAGGTTATTGACGGGAAAAACGCTGCCCGTGCAGCGCCGATATTGGCATTCGCCGCCATTAATCCGTGCTCTGCTTCCAAAATATCCGGGCGCTGCAACAGTATTTGTGACGAGAGCGATGGTGGCAGCGTTACGGGTTTAATATCCCCGTGGCTGCGCATCTGGTCGTTGGGTAATTTCCCGTATGTGCCCAGCAACAGTTGCAGCGCGTTGTTCGCCTGCGCCAGTTCGCCTTTACGCTTCGCGATTTCGCTGCGTGTGCTTTCAATCACGCCCCGCGCCTGTTCCAGCGCCAATACGTTGGTGCTGCCGGTTAGCAGTTGTTTCTCCACAAAAGCGTAAGAACGCTGATAGTTTTGCAGCGTTTCCTCGGCAATTTTAAGCTGCGCATACGCCAGACGCTGATTGAAATAACTTTGCGATACATTGGAGATTAATGAGATGTGTACTGCCCGACGCGCCTCTTCGCTGGCAAAGAAGTTCTGTCGCTCGGCTTCACTCATATTCTTCAGCCGACCAAAGAAGTCCAGATCGAAACTGAGATTCAGCCCGGCCTCGAATTCTTTCTTTGTGCTGGTATCGCCTTTTAATTTACCGCTGTAAGTACTGCTGGAACCTGCCGTTATTTGCGGGTAGCGATCGGCGTCCGTGACCCCATATTGCGCTCTCGCTTCCTGAACTTTCAGCACAGCCATACGTAGATCGCGGTTTTTGACCAGCGCCTCGCCAATCAGCGCTTTTACCTGTGAGTCAACGAAGAAAGTCCGCCACCCCGTGTCCTGATATCCCATCGGTGCAGAAATCAGGGCATTCTGGCTCAAGGAGAATTGTTGCGGTACCGGCAACGCCGGGCGCTGATATTCTGGAGCCAATGAACAACCGGCGAGAATGAATATCGCGCTGAGGGTAAGAAGCTTAAATTTGCTCATAGTTCTTCTCGTCCTGACCGGACTGATGACCCTGAAATAAGTGGGAATTTATAGTGTTGTACTTTAACGAAACGACTCTGTTTAAGCGGTGACAGGAAAATGACAAAACTGTCATTTTCCCAATAACCGTTTGCTATCCGATCCCGCATCCCTAGAATTGAAAGTCCGCACACCCTGTGCGTGAAGGAGAATACAATGAAGGTTTTGATAGTCGAAGATGAGAAAAAAACCGGTGAATACCTGACGAAAGGCCTGACGGAGGCGG
Organism: Citrobacter meridianamericanus; assembly: GCF_041320245.1. Lineage (NCBI taxonomy): Bacteria > Pseudomonadati > Pseudomonadota > Gammaproteobacteria > Enterobacterales > Enterobacteriaceae > Citrobacter > Citrobacter meridianamericanus. The sequence goes on from NZ_CP101036.1 coordinate 3,888,117, forward strand.
GTTTTGTCGTGGATTTAGCGGATAACGGCCTGAACGGGTACCATCTTGCGATGACCGGCGATTACGACCTGCTCATACTCGACATCATGCTGCCGGACGTAAACGGCTGGGATATCGTGCGGATGCTGCGTTCCGCCAACAAAGGGATGCCCATTCTTCTTCTCACCGCGCTGGGCACCATTGAACATCGGGTTAAAGGTCTGGAGCTCGGCGCGGATGATTACCTGGTTAAACCGTTCGCCTTCGCTGAGCTGCTGGCGCGGGTCAGAACGCTGCTGCGCCGGGGCGCGGCGGTGATCGTCGAAAGCCAGTTTCAGGTCGCAGATTTAATAGTTGATCTGGTGAGCAGAAAAGTCATCCGTAGCGGTACACGCATCACCCTGACCAGCAAAGAGTTTACCCTGCTTGAGTTTTTTCTGCGCCATCAGGGGGAAGTGTTACCCCGCTCGCTGATAGCCTCCCAGGTCTGGGACATGAATTTTGACAGTGATACCAATGCCATCGACGTCGCCGTGAAGCGTCTGCGCGCCAAAATTGATAACGACTTTGAGCCAAAACTGATTCAGACCGTGCGCGGTGTGGGCTATATGCTTGAGGTTCCCGATGCGCGGTAAACGATGGCGACGCCCTTTTTCGCTGGCAACACGACTGACCTTTTTTATCAGCCTGGCGACCATCGCTTCATTTTTCGCCTTTGCATGGATAATGATCCACTCTGTAAAGGTCCATTTCGCCGAACAGGACATTAATGATTTACAACAGATCAGCGCCACGCTGGAGCGAATTATTAACCAACCCAATGAGCCAGAATCACGTCGTCTGGAAACGCTAAAAAACGTGGTAGCAGGTTACTCGAACGTCATTATTTCGCTGGAAGATAGCAATCAGAAGGCTATTTTTCATTCGCCCAATGCCCCGGATCTCCGGCAATTTATCGCCAGCGCAAAGCCGGATAAAAATGCCCATGTCAGTGATGTTTTTATTATCTCTGGCCCAACGCTACAAACGTCCCAACATCTTCATGGACAGAAAACGTCGTCGAACTGGCGAATGATTCGCCTGCCGGTAGGACAGCTTGCTGATGGAAAAGCGGCGTATACGCTGTATCTGGCGTTATCGATAGACTTTCATTTGCACTATATTAACGACCTGAAAAACAAACTGATTATGACGGCATCGCTAATTAGCATGATGATTGTTTTTATCGTGCTGTTCGCCGTGTACAAAGGTCATGAACCGATCCGTAACGTCAGTCGCCGCATCCAAAATATCACCTCGAAAGATCTCGATGTGCGTCTCGATCCGCAGGCTGTGCCTATTGAACTGGAACAACTGGTCAGTTCGTTTAATCACATGATCGAGCGTATCGAGGACGTATTTAAACGTCAGTCGAATTTCTCGGCGGATATTGCCCATGAGATCCGCACCCCCATCACCAATCTGGTCACACAAACGGAAATTGCGCTCAGCCAGACCCGCAGCCAAAAAGAGCTGGAAGACGTGCTGTATTCCAATCTCGAAGAATTTGGTCGTATGTCGAAAATGGTCAGTGACATGCTGTTTCTGGCGCAGGCGGACAATAATCAGCTAATCCCGGAGAAGACAGCGCTGAATCTGGCTGATGAGGTGGGGAAAGTGTTCGACTTTTTCGAAGCCTGGGCAGAAGAGCGCGAGGTCGGCTTACGTTTTGAAGGACGCGCATGCTGGGTTTCAGGCGACCCGTTAATGCTACGCCGGGCGGTGAGTAATCTGCTTTCAAACGCCCTGCGCTACACGCCAAAAGGCGAGTCGGTCACCGTGCGAGTGAAAGACGCGGATGACCAGGTCCAGATAGTCGTGGAAAATCCCGGCCCCCAATCCCCCCTCAGCATCTCCCCCGACTCTTTGACCGATTTTACCGGGTAGACCCTTCACGCCAGCGTAAAGGTGAAGGCAGCGGTATTGGGCTGGCGATTGTGAAATCAATTGTCATCGCCCATCAAGGAAAAGTGGCGGTCACCTCCGATGCCCGCTCCACCCGCTTTATTCTGACGCTACCCAAGCACGCAGTATAATTCCTGGTGATGACGTTTCGGCGTCATCCTTATTCTCTGACACAACCGTCATAATCCTGTCACGTCACTGACTGTCCTCGCTCTTTATAATTTCTTCCGTAAACCCATACAGGAGAAATATGATGAACAAGATATCCTCTTTTTTCGCTATCGCGTTTTTTATCTCTGCTGGCGTTAATGCAGCAGAAACGTCACCCCACGCACAATCATTCTCACAAATGAATGAACATGAAAAAGCGATGGTAGTACATCAGTCGATGAATAATGGTCATTCCTATGCCCATGAGCAGCAGGCGGAAAAACACCGCGCACAGGCAAACTGTGTGCAGTAACAGATAACGCTAAAGAGCGCTGCGATCACAGCGCTCACAATAACCCTGAGCTAAAGTATGCCGTTTTAATACTGGAGTCAGATGTGGCTTTAACCCTCACGGTATTGCTTGAAAACCGGCGCGCGACTGGCGCAGATAAATCATTACGGGCAAAGCCTGGACTCAGTCTGTTGGTTCAGGATAAAACCACCACCATACTGTTTGATACCGGGCCGGACGACAGCTTCATACTTAACGCCGCGCAAATGGGGGTTGATTTATCGCAGCTTGACGCCGTGGTGCTTTCGCACGGCCATTACGATCATTGTGGCGGCGTGCCGTGGCTTGCGGATAACAGTCGTGTTATTTGCCATCCTCAAATCGCCTGTGAGCGTTACGCCTCAATCACTCTTGCGGGAACGCCGCGAAAAATAAAAAAACTCTCCCGCGATAACGACTACTCTCGACTTGTGATGGAATACACCCGCAAACCATTGGCTATTAGCGATCGATTTTTATGGTCCGGGGAAATTAGCGTTCCCACTCCGCAGGCCTATGGCGTTATTAGTGAGAAAACGCCTCAACCGGATTACATCAGCGATGAAGGCGTATTGATTTATAAATCTGAACGCGGATTAGTCATCATTACCGGCTGCGGGCATCGGGGAATTGAGAATATCGTACGCCATTGCCAAAACATCACCGGCGTTAACAAAATTTACGCCGTCATCGGCGGATTCCATTTACGCGCAGCCTCCCCCGCTAAACTATGGCGGACGCGAAAGTTTATTAAGCAACAGCAACCGGAAAAGCTGCTCGGCTGTCATTGCACCGGTTCGTGGGGACGCTTGTGGCTACCGGGATCTGACGCCCCGGCAACGGGAGATGTCATTGTGCTGGCAGAGTAACGACAGTAAACATTGCCAAAGCAGCAATAAAAAACGGGAACCTTTCGGTTCCCGTTTATCAACCACCATTACATTGTGACGATTGCGGGTTCATCAAAAACAGTGAGTTTTGGTGCTTCACCGGTGAATTTTTCTGCGTATACCAGACTGGTATTCCCCGCACAGCCATTCGCCAGCCTTGACGTCGGGATATCCGCCGTCAGCACGTTCGCGCCGCCGTTTTTGCAGATGCCGTTTTCGATATCCGGCCAGGCGCCTTCATGGATACAGATGATTCCCGGTTTGATGCCATCACTGACGTGGGCGCCAACCAGCACCTGACCACGCGCATTCCATACGCGTACCAGATCGCCCTCAACAATGCCCCTGGCTTTCGCATCATCCGGGTGAATTGTTACCGGCTCCCGATCAGCAATCGCGTACTCTTTACGCAACGACGCGTAGTTCAACTGACTGTGCAGACGATGTGCCGGATGCGCCGTCAGTAGCTGCAGCTGATCCTTATCCGCCGTTCCTTTCCACTCATCCGGTTCAATCCATGACGCATGCGGCGGGCAGTCTTTGTACTGATAGCCTTCAATCGTTTTCGAGTAGATTTCTATCTTACCACTCGGCGTTCCGAGTGCATTCATCACCGGATCGCTGCGGAATTCTGCGTAGCGCACATATTTGTTGTTCTTTTCATTCTCACGCATTTCAATCAGTTTGTTCTGCTCCCAGAACGCATTGAACTGAGGCATGGCGACGCGCTGGGCACGGGCGGCTTTTTGCGCGACATCATAGAACTGCTTCAGCCACGCCATTTCGTCTTTGCCCTCGGTATAAACCGCTTTTCCTCCCGGCTTGAGCATCTCAGACAGATCGGCAAATACGTCAAAGTCGCTACGTGCTTCAAATTGCGGCGCGATGACCTGCTTCATCGGTACCAGATGCTGGTTACTATAGTCACCGGTCATGGTCAGATCGTTGCGCTCGAACGACGTGGTGATCGGCAGAACAATATCGGCGTGTTTGGCCGCTGCGGTCCAGTAGCACTCAGAGATGACAACCAGCTCAGGCTTCTGCCAGGCTTTGATTAAGCGGTTGGTATCTTGATGATGGGTAAAGTTAGCGCCGCCCGCCCACCAGATCATTTTGATATCCGGGAAAGTTTGCTCTTTACCGTTATGCTGATATTTGCCGCCAGGGTTTTCCAGCGCTTCAACAATTCGCGCTACCGGCAGGCTGGTCACCGCATCGGAAACCGCCCAGTCGTTGCCCGCTGATGACCCGCCTTCAATTTTGGCGGAGATGGCTGGCAATACCCCACCGGTGCGTGTTGGGTTACCGCCGTTGGAATAGTGATACGAGAACCCGAAGCCGCCGCCTTCGGTACCAATTTGCCCCAGCATCGCCGCCAGCGTTACCAGCATCCAGTGTTTTTGCTCACCATATTGCTGGCGCTGAATCCCCCAACCCGCCATGAGCATCGTTTTATTGCTGGAGAAAATTTCCGCCAGCTTCTCCAGTTGCTCAGCGGGTACGCCGCACACGCCGGAAGCCCACTCGGCGGTTTTCTCTATTTTGTCGCTCTTGCCATGTAAATACTCTTCAAACTGCGGGTATCCGGTGGTGTATTTTTCCAGGAAGGCTTTGTCGTGGAGATTTTTCTTCACCAGTGTATGGGCGATCCCCAGCATCATCGCCACATCGGTCCCCATATGTGGCGCAATCCAGGTGGCATTATCACCAAAGAATTCGATGGTTTCAGAACGCATCGGGTCGATGGCAATGACACTTTTGCCTGATTTCTTCAGCAGATTAAAGTATTCAATCCCCTGTTCATCCGTGCTGCTCCAGGCAATCTTGAGGGTGTTTAGCGGGTTCATCCCCCACAGCACCACGACCTGACTGTGCTCTAGCACCATCGGCCAGGTGGTTTGCTGTTCATAAACTTCAACCGATCCCACAACGTAAGGCATGATCACCTGCGCGGCCCCGGTTGAATAATCTCCGGTATGACCGGCGTAGCCACCCGCCATGCTCATATAGCGTTGCAGTAAGGTTTGCGCTTTATGCAGAACCCCGCTGGAGCGCCAGCCATAAGAACCGGCAAATATTGAGGACGGGCCATAGCTGCTACGGATCCGGCTATGCTGCTCATGAATGAGCTTCAGCGCCTGCTCCCAGCTAACCCGCACGAAGGGATCGTTTCCACGTTTACCATCCGCTTTACCCGGGTTTTCCAGATAGCTTTTGCGCACCATCGGATATTTTACGCGGATATTGGTATGGACCTGATCCGGTGCGGTTTGCTGTAGCGAGTTCGGCACCGTCTTAGGCAATGCACCTTTTGAGGAAACCACTTTGCCGTCTTTTACTTCTACGTATACCGCGCCCCAACGGGCTGCCGTCAGGATCGCTCCGCCATTTTGACCTTCGGCCCAGGCTGGCATTGGGATCACCGAAGAAATCGCCATGGTTCCGGTTGCCGCGCCAGCCGTCTTGATAAAGTCACGTCTTGTGAGTTTCATGATTTCTCCTGATTTATCGCTTATTTATTCATGTCTTTAGCGTTGTACTGGAAGTAACGGCTCAGGATATCCAGTTCGTTTTCACTGATATTGGTACGAGCACCCATCCCTTTTGCCACTGAAGGCCAGGCGTTGAGCGTGAAATGATTCGCCGGAATTGGCGCATGACAGCCCGCGCAGTACACATTGTCGAGTTTGCGTGCGTAATCCCACATAGGCTCGCGGCTGGCGAGGGCCGAACCGCTCCATTCGCCCTGCAGCACGACATCTCGCCAGGCATTACCGTAATCATCTTTTTTCCAGTCGGAGAGAATCTTCAGCGACTGCTGACCTTTTTCACTCAGGCTGGCAAGAATCAAACGCTGTCCTGCCGCGTAGTAAATGACCTGTTCACTTCCCTGCATCTGGCTACCACGAATCTCAACCAGTCGCGTATTGTCCGTTGTTTTCAGAACCTGCATTTGTGTTGCCGGGTAAACGGTTCCCAGATCGCCCAGCGCGGTATTGCTTACGGCATAAAGCTCAGTTGCCGAAGCTGGAGTGGAGGCTGACTGCGCTTCAAGCCCTTTGAGCGCGCTGTCATCCATTTTGACTTCGGGTGGGAAGTGGGCGACCCCTTTGTGGCAATCAATACAGGTTTGCTTTTCTGTGATGCCCATTTTGTGCATTTTCTGGGCATCCGCACTCTGTGCGGCAAGGTCCATCGCGTCCATGCTGTGACAGCTCCGGCAGGTCGCAGAATCACTTGCCTTAAGCTGGGCCCAGACGGTTTGCGCCATCTCCAGACGGTGTTCTTCATATTTTTCCGGAGTATCGATCTTTTTGGTTATGAACTGATGGTAAACATCTTTTGAGGCCCGCAGCTTAGCCACCAGGTAGTCCAGTCCCCCTTGCGGGATATGACAGTCCGCGCACTCTGCGCGAATGCCTTTCTGATTCTGGAAGTGAACCGAGCCGGTATATTCCTCATAGGGGGCCTGCATCGTATGGCAAGACAAACAGAATTCCGTGCTCGAGGTTTTGTGTAATGTCCATTGCCCAGCCAATACAATAATGCCCCCCAGAACAACGCACAGCAGCATCGTCCAGAGGATTGTTTTATTTATTTTTCTCATCTTTTATTCCCACAAGACGAATACCCTTTTATAGGTAGACAATAATTATCCAAAAGCAGCTGCTTATTGATATTCATCAACTGAAGAGAGAAATGAGAATTAGCATGCGGTTAAGTTTGAAGGGACTCGCATATTTAATGAGAACGAAATGTAAATACCAAATTTAGATTAAAATCAGAATTTTAATCTACACTTAAGGTTTATTAATCTATTGATAATTAAAAAATCAGAATAAAAGATGGATGGCTGTGTAGCGTCGATAAAATTCTCCCCTTAACAATACTCGTTATATAATTAAATATATAATGAAGGGAAGTAAAAAACGCCCCCTTTACTATTTAGCAATCGTGAGTGTTAAAGAAAATATCCCCTTGCGGTTTTGATCAGACATACATCGCGCCAGGATTTGCGGCACATATCTTTCATTGAAACACATTTATGCACCTAACCTTGATCTGGTCACTTATTATACAGAAACAACTTTCGCTACACTTAGGGGAGAGGTAAACAAACAGGAGGTAGTGAATATGTATCGCTCAATTCTGGTGCCCATTGATATCTCTGAAACCGATTTAACCCGCCATGTTGTTCCACAGGTCCAGGCGCATGCCAAAACCGCGAAGGTCCACTTTTTAGCCGTTATTCCTACCGTTCCGTTTTATGCCTCGCTGGGGCTGGCCTATTCAACTGAATTCCCGGATAGAAGTGGTCTGCAGGCCAAGGCCAGCGAAAAACTTGAAGAGATTGTTAAGCAGTTCAATATTCCTGCAGGCAGGAGTCAAACTCATGTCGTTTACGGCCCGCCAAAGGATCAGATCCTCAAACTGGCGGAATCAGTAGACGCCGAGCTTATTATCATCGCCTCACATAAACCCGGTTTTAGCACTTATCTGCTGGGTTCAACGGCAGCAGCCGTGGTACGCCATGCGAAATGTCCGGTGCTGGTTGTGCGGTGAGATGAGTAAAATGGGAGCGAATGTGCTAATGCCATTCAGTTCACGAAGATGAATGACCCTGGAAATAACTGAGAGTGGAACAGCCGTAACGAGGTCATCGCTTCAACGCCCTGATTTCCAGTTAAATTTGTTTTGCTGTTCAGCGATTTTTCAAATAAAAGCGTAGGAGGTCAGGTGTGGACTGGTCCGGCTGAAAATTGCCGACGTGTTTCCGTAAGGCCGGGATTGTTAAGGGTACGGCGATAGTACCCTTAACACGTTCACAGGCAGTATCGTTTCAGAGAAGTGAAAAACATAAGGTGAACGTAGCAATACGACGGAGGCAACAAATTCATTACCTCCGGATATGCTGCTCTCAGCTCTGATTATCCAGCCTGACCAAAGCCAGCAACAGCTGACTTAGCGCGCCGTAAAAACCAAAGGCATCATACCGACAGCATTTGGCGGTGAAGTCCGGTAACCAGCGTAACAACCCCGTCAGCGTCTCTCTGCGTAACGCATCAACACGCTGAGGGTTTAGCTCCGACTCCCCCAGAGAAAAGTGCAAATGGCTCAGCAATTCAATAAAAATAGCCACATGATCGGCTGACTCGCTAAACGCATCGCTTACCTGCATGCCCGCATCGGATAACAGTTGTTTAATGACTCCGTAGTTCGGCCCGCCTTCAAGATGAGCCGACGCATAGGGTAACGCCGCGTGTTTATCCGACATCAGGAACAGGCTGCAAAAATCAGCCGCCAGTTCCAGAGTGGCGTCTTCACGCGCCTTCAGCGCAGCAGTTTTTTCCTCCAGTAAAAGGACCTGCGCCTCAAGCAACGGTTCAACTTTTAACACCGCGAACCAATCCGCCATTTCGCTGGACTGTAAAAGCGCCAGGCTTTCATCGTCACGCTCCCGGGAAAACAGCTGCGCCAGCCAGGCGTACACGCAGGCCATTTGTTCTGTTGTCAGGGAAGAGTGTTTCGTCATGACGTCACCTTCTCTGCCGGAACATATTCGCACTGCGCCACCATTTTGATCGGGCCGCTGAACGCCGTCACGTTATCCACTTTGCCGGTGTATTTCTCAATTTCCACCAGCGTAGTATGGGCGCTGGTCGCCTGCGCCAGCTGAGACGTGCCGATATCGATCGTTAACACGTTCGGATTGCCGTATTTACACAGCGCTCCGGTTTCCCCGCCGTTATCAGGATCGTACCACGCACCTTCATGAATACGCGCCACACCCGGCGAGTAGAGGTCGGAGACAACCGCCCCGGCCAGTACTTGTCCACGTGCGTTAAACACACGGACAATATCGCCATTGTGAATTCCTCTGACGCTGGCATCCTGCGGGTTGATAAACACCGGCTCTTTACCACTTACCGCATAATGCTTACGCAGCGCTTCAGACTCACAAAGCTGCGAGTGCAGACGGAAATCCGGGTGCACGGATTGCAAATGCAGCGGCCAACGCTGCGAACCGGGTCCACCGTGTGAGCGTTCGATTTTCTCGAACCACATCGGATGCCCCTGGCAGTCGTCATACTGCATATCGGCAATGGTTTTGGAGAAAATCTCGATTAAACCGCTCGGCGTGCCGAGCGGCTCAAGGTCGGGATCTTCGCGGAAGGCCTGATGACGTACAAACATCTGCGGATGTTCGAATTCAACGTACTCTTGCTGATTCCAGAAAACATCAAAAGCCGGAAGATGAACACCACGCCCTTTCCCCTGCTGGCTTCCTTCCTGCCAGATCCGTTTCAACCAGCCCATCTCATCCAGCCCTTCGGTGAACGCTTCTTCACGATTAAAACGGCGGCAGAGATCGCGGAAAATATCGAAATCATTACGCGCTTCAAATTGTGGCTGCACCAGCTGTTTCATGGCGATAATGCCACGGTTGGAGTGGTTGCCATACTGGTCGAGATCGTTACGCTCAAACTGGGTCGTCGCGGGCAATACGATGTCAGCGAATCGACAAGTCGAGGTCCATTGATTATCAATGGCGATAACCGTTTCCAGCTTACGCCAGCCCTCAATAATACGATTGATCTGCTGGTGACGATGGAAAGGGTTGGTCCCGGCAAAAACGCACATCTTCAACGGCGGCAACTTGACGGTTTTGCCGTTCCAGTTAATGTTTTTGCCCGGCTCCAGAATCGCATCGATAAAACGCGCGATCGGGATGGTGCTGCTATAGCCCTTATAATCGGTGCTGTCATGCACAGGAGGCACGGTGGTGGAGCCAGAAAAACCGCTCAGGATAATCCCTTTACGCCCCGGCGTTCCCGCACCGTTATAGTGCCAGCCAAAGCCAAAGCCGCCGCCGGGTAAACCGATTTGTCCGAGCATCGAGGCCAGCACCACGATCATCCACGCCCACTGTTCCCCATGCTGCATACGCTGGACGCACCAGCCGGCGATAATCTGCGTTCTTCCGCTCGCCATCTGCCGCGCCAGTTCACGGATTGTGTCGGCATCGATACCACATAGTTTTTCCGCCCACTGGGCATCTTTAGGCTGTCCGTCACTGTCACCCAGCAGATAAGGCAGAAACTGCTCAAACCCAACACAGTAGGTATCAAGGAAATGTTGGTCGTAGAGCTTCTCGGTATAGAGCGTATGTGCGAGCGCCAGCTGTAGCGGCACATCGGCCTGCGGGTTCACGGCAATGTGCTTAACCTTGTCGCGGCCCAGATAGTCATGCGTTGAGGTGACGACCGGGTCAACGCTGATGACCGAAATCTCACCACGCGCTACCTTATCCTTCAGTTGCTCGTAGTATTCATAGACATCATGATCCGGACACCACCAGTTCGCCTGCTGGTTTTTAATCAGATCGGAGCCCCACAGCACAATCGTTTTGCTGTTTTGCAGCACCAGCGGCCAGGAAGTCTGCTGCTCATATACCTCCATTGACCCTACCACGCGCGGCAGAATGACCTGAGCCGCACCGGTAGAATAGTCGCCCCCAGTGCTCACGCTGTTACCATGCAGCGCAATGGCACGTGCCAGCATCCCGGAAGCATTGTGGAACATGCCGGTAGATTGCCAGCCGCTGGCTGTCAGCAGCGCGCTTGGGCCATAGGTCTTCTGAATGCGTTCCAGCTCCTGGTAGAAGAAATCCAGCGCTTCATCCCACGAAACGCGCACAAAGCGATTATCTCCACGCTGCGTGGTATCGCTCTGATGACGTTTACGCAACCAATCAACGCGGACCATTGGATAGCGAATACGCGCGTTACCATGCACGTGATCCGGCAGTCCAGCGATCATTTTTGACGGATACTTATCGCGTTCAAACGGTTTGGCCTCAATAAACCGACCATCAACTACGGTGGCGCGGATTGCCCCCCAGTGAGATCCGGTCAGGATCCCCTCTTTTACGCCAGCGCCCTGCACCTCTGCGGCGTTGGCGCTACGCGGTGTGAGCAGAGAAGGTCCTAACATACCGGCTACAGTCAAACCGCCCAACTGCAGCAGAAAACGTCGCCGAGAAGCCTGAAAGAGATCGTTATTTTTCATTGCTTTCTCCTTTATCGCCATGCGGCTTTTCCGAGGTGTCAGAGGCATTCATCTGCAAGTATTTCAGCAAGGTACGTTCTTCACGTTTGTCCAGACTGGTAAAGCCAATCATGCCGTTCAACGTGCCAATCCAGCCGTTGGCGTCAAAATGCTCTTTCTCAGGCGCGCCGTGGCACTGATTACAGGTTCCGTTATAGAGCGAATCGGCATAAGCCCAGATAGGCTTAATGTCGTTGACCATATCGCCCTTCTGCATCCAGGCGGTGGCCTGCAGCTTGCTCCATTGCGTGTTCGTTTCTGCAACGGTGGTTTGCTCCAGCGTTTTCACGTGCTGTTGGATGTCGCCGCGAATAGAGGCCACAAAAATGCGCTTGCCCGGCAATTGCGCCAGCACGCGCTGACGTCCGTCACTCTCAGTCCAGCCCACAATTTCAATTTGCAGCCAGTCGCCGTCACGCTTTAACACTTTCACTTCCGAAGCGGGCAGCAGTGAACCTGCAGGTTCTTTATCACCCTTGGCGGCATAGATAGGTTTGATGTCCAGAGAGTAGAGCGTATCGCCGTCGTCGTTTGCATTGGCGCGTAACTGGTCAAACTGCTTGCGGAAACCGCTGCTCATATCGGGAAGCTGATGCGCAATACCTTTATGGCAGTCGATACAAGATTGATTATCCTTAGCCGCAATCTTCATCTGGCGCGCGGCTTCAGGATGCTGTTTCGCATGATCCATCGCGTCATAGTTATGACAGGAACGACAAGTTGCGGAGTTGTTCTCCTTCATTCGCGCCCATTCACGCTCCGCCAGCTCGGCGCGCTTGGCCTCGAATTTTTCAGGAGTATCAATAGAGTGGGCAACAAAGGTCTGGTAAATATCGTTACTCGCTTCCAGCTTACGTTTCACCATGCCTGGGATATCTGATGGAATGTGGCAATCATGACACTCTGCGCGCACCCCGGAGGCATTCTGAAAATGCGCTGACTGTTTATATTCTTCGTAAACCGGCTGCATGCTGTGGCAACTCACGCAAAATTCGGTTGAACTGGTTAATTTAATACCCACGTGCGGCAAGACGATCAGCGCGATACCGACCACAATCCCGATGACCACCAGCGCTAACACTGACCAACGTGCGCTCGGTCTGAGCAGCGCCCTCCATAGTTTCCGCATAATAGCCCCTGTATTTTTATGGTTTAGTTACAGAGGATCTTATTTCGCAAATATGAACGGCAACACTGGTCATGATGAATGGCTTACGGCACAATGTGAACAGATATGAACAGAAAGAGACAGCAAACAGGATGTCGCATCACATTGTCATTGTTGAGGATGAGCCCGTTACACAGGCACGGTTACAGGCCTATTTTGAACAGGAAGGTTATCAGGTCTCGGTCGCAGCCAGCGGTGCTGGCCTACGTGAAATCATGTCGCAGCACGCAGTCGATCTCATTCTGTTAGATATCAACCTCCCGGATGAAAATGGCTTAATGCTAACCCGCGCTCTGCGTGAACGCTCGACGGTGGGGATCATTCTGGTGACGGGTCGCTGTGACCAAATTGACCGTATCGTTGGCCTGGAAATGGGGGCCGATGATTATGTCACTAAGCCGCTGGAGCTACGTGAACTGGTGGTACGGGTGAAAAATTTGCTTTGGCGTATCGACCTTGCCCGCCAGGCGCAACCGGAGACCAAAGACAACTGCTATCAGTTTGCCGGATATTGTCTGAACGTTTCCCGCCATACCCTGGAACTGGGCGATGAGGCAATCAAACTCACCCGCGCCGAGTATGAAATGCTGGTCGCTTTTGTTACCAATCCAGGGGAAATTCTCAGTCGCGAACGTTTACTGCGCATGCTGTCAGCACGACGGGTAGACAATCCTGACTTACGCACCGTGGACGTACTGATCCGCCGTTTACGCCACAAGCTGCGGGCTGATTTACTGGTAACGCAGCACGGGGAAGGCTACTTTTTAGCAGCTGACGTGTACTGATACACAGGACGGAATCCGCCGGGTGACAGCGAGTGCTTAATATGCTGGCTGTCGGCATTTTTCGGGGTGAGTATCAGGATCGGTGGGCTGATATTTTCCGGCACCGGCTGCCCTTGTAACACCCTGATGGCCTGTTGAATCGCCAGTTCACCTTGCCAGACCATTTGATCGCTGGCAGCCATAATGATTCTTGCGCGTTTAAGCCCGCGATACACCTGATGCGAAAGATAAAATGAGACAACGGTTAACGGCGCGCCCTGATTGCGCCTCTCCCCCATCGCCGCTTCCGCAGCAATAGCCGTACCCGCAACCACGTCGACATCCGGGTGACGCTCCAGCATCTCCTGCAACAGGTTGCGCTGAACTTCAATATCATTGTCTCCCAACGCCACATCCACAATCTGCACCTGACTGCCAGCAATCGCCTGGCGGAATCCATCCACCATCTCACGACTGCCTCCGGCATCATCAGGCCCAGGCAATAATAAGACCTTTAACGGTTTGCCCGCGCTCCACTTAACCAGATAGCGGCCTGGCTGGTAACCCATCTGGAACCATGGAACCCCCACCCGGGCTTTTACCGCCGCGTCGTGGAGAGCATTCACTACCTCAATAACCGGCAGCGTACCAACCTGCGCCTGCAAATCCGGAAAAGTCGTTGTGCTGCTGCCCAATAAAATGGCATCCGCGCCCCATTGCTGGCACTGGGCGATTTGTTTTTTTTGTGTGTCGAACTGGCGATACCCTCCCGCCTCGAACACCTTCAGGCTTACTCCATATTTTTTTGCCGCCTCAAGCATGCCGTAATTCACGGAAAGCCAGTAGGAATCCTTCAGGCTGGGATATAACGCGCACAGTTTCCAGACTTTGCTTGCAGTAAGGTCCGTCTGCGTCGCCGAGACTGCCTGCCGGGTGTCCTGCCAGCGCAGCAGTGCGGACCCGGCCGCATGACTTAAGCCGGGAAAAAGTGTGATCAGCAGGAAAACCAATACGCGCATGATAGCCTCAACATTGATAAGGCTTTATCCTAGTTGCATTCCTCTTTCGGACTCAACCTTTTTAATCTGTGGCGACCAGACCGTGAATTTATCTCTGACCAAACGACTGTGGATAGGCTTCGCGCTGATGGCGACACTGACCCTCATGAGTACGCTGGTAGGCTGGTATAACCTGCGTTTTGTCAGTCAGGTTGAGCAGGCCAATACCCAGGCCCTGATCCCGACTATGGACATGGCGCGCCAGCTCAGCGAAGCCAGCGCCTGGGAACTGTTTTCCGCGCAGAATCTGACCACCGCAGATAATGAAAATATGTGGCTGGCGCAGGGGCGCATGTTAACCGCCCAAAGCCTGAAAATAACCGCATTATTAAAAACCCTTCGCGAACAGGGTTTTGATACCTCAGCTATTGAACAGCAGGAAAAAGAGATCGCCCAGTCGTTAAGCCATCAGGGAGAAATGGTTGGTGAACGTCTGAGACTACGCGATCAACAGCAACAGCTCAGCCAAAAACTGGTTGAGGCTACCGCCGACGTTGCCGAAATGGCGCGCGGTCAGGCCAGCAATGCCGCCACCTCGGCAGGTGCCACGCAGGCAAGCATTTATGATTTAATTGAGAGTCATCAGGGTAAAGCGGCAGAAAACGCTCTCGACAGGCTTATCGATATCGATCTGGAATATTATAACCAGATGAATGAACTGCGGCTGAGCGCGCTTCGCGTGCAGCAAATGGTGATGAATCTGGGGAATAACCAGGCGCAGAATAACCTGGCGGCGCTGGAAACTCAGTTGAATGCTGCAGTCAGAGTGCTGCACCGCCGACAAATACGCATTGAAGATCCGGTGGTACGCACTCAGGTTGCCGATGCCGTGAATACAATTGGCCGTTATGTCGAGCTGCTGGCCCTGTATCGTCAGGATAATGACATCACCACCCGCTTACAGATTTTATCGCAGAACAATATTGAGCAATTTACCCGCTTTAGCAGCGAAGTCAGTCAATTGGTGGAAACCATTGGCCAACGCAATCAGACCGGGCTGGCGCATCTCAAACAGGCCAGCCAGCGCGGGCAAACGCTGCTGCTGCTGTTAGGCGCAGTATCATTGTGCCTGTTGATTATTATTCTTTGGCGCGTGGTTTATCGCTCAGTCACGCGCCCGTTGGCGCAGCAAACCCAGGCGTTACAGCGTTTGCTTGAAGGCGATATTGATTCCCCATTTCCGGAAACCGCAGGCGTTCGCGAACTGGATACCATTGGGCGGTTGATGGATGCATTTCGTGGCAGCGTGCACGCCCTCAATAGCCATCGCGAACATCTGGCCGCTCAGGTTAAAGCTCGTACAGCCGAGCTGCGTTCTATGGTGTCGGAACACCGACACGCGCGTGCTGAAGCCGAGAAAGCCAACCAGGCAAAATCGGCGTTTCTTGCCGCGATGAGCCATGAAATACGCACCCCGCTGTATGGGATCCTCGGGACTGCGCAATTGCTCTCAGAGAATCCTGCACTGGCGCAGCACCAGGAGAATCTGCACGCAATCACCGACTCTGGCGAGTCGCTGCTGACCATACTCAACGATATCCTCGACTATTCCGCCATCGAAGCGGGCGGAAAAAATGTGGCGATCGGCGATGAACCCTTTGAGCCCAAACCGTTGCTGGAAAGTACGCTTCAGCTCATGCACGGCCGCGTTGCCGGTCGCCCGGTCAAACTGGTTGCGGATTTTGCCGACGATATACCCGATTCCCTGCGCGGCGATCCGCGCCGCATCCGGCAAATCATTACTAACTTATTAAACAACGCACTACGCTTTACCGATCGGGGACACATCATCCTGCGTAGTCGGCGTGAAGAACAAGACTGGTATATTGAGGTTGAAGATACGGGATGCGGAATTGATCCTGCTCGCCAGCACGATATTTTTCAGCCGTTTGTTCAGGTAAGCGGTAAACGTGGAGGAACCGGGCTTGGGCTCACTATCAGCGCCAGCCTCGCGCAGGCGATGCAAGGTGAATTAAGTGTCACCAGCACACCAGGAGTCGGAAGCTGCTTTCGTTTACGTCTGCCACTTCGGCCTGGTGCGATGCCGGTAGCGAAATCCGTTCCACGTTCTCTGTCGTTGCAGGGTTTGCGCTTACTGCTTATTGAGGATAATCCTCTCACGCAACGCATCAGCGCGGAAATGCTCACTCTCAATGGCGCTCAAGTCACCGCTGTCGACAATGCCGCTGCCGCGCTAACGCAACTGCAGCAAGACGCCCAGTATAATGCCGCCCTGGTTGATTTCGATCTTCCTGATATCGACGGCATCACGCTGGCGCAGCAGTTAACCCGCGAGTACCCGACGCTAAACCTGATCGGCTTTAGCGCACATGTCATTGACGAAACGCTAAGTCAAAGAACCAGCACCCTGTTTCTCGGCATCATTCAAAAACCGGTTCCCCGGGATGAACTCAGTCGGCTAATTATGCTTTATCTTCACGGGAATGCCTCTCTCCCGAGGGTATCAGTCCATAGCAACGAACGATTAGATACCCAGCAATTAGCCGGGGATATCCAGATAATGGGGTGGCAAAAGGTGCAGGAATGGTTAGCGCTCTTTAAGCAACATACCCTTCCTTTATTGGATGACATTGACACTACGCGCGCAGCCCAAGAGTACGAGCAGATAAAACGTCTGGCACATCAGTTAAAAAGCAGTTGCGCCAGCATGGGGATGCGCTCTGCCAGTAGAATGTGTGCAGAGCTTGAGCAGCAGCCGTCAGGCGATTTTTCACTCAGAGAAGAGATACAACAAAGCCTTTATGAATTAGAACGCTGGCTGGAAAAGGAAAAGCTGTCGCGGTTCGCTGCAGCAGAACATCTGAAGTGAGGTTGAAATGGTACGCCCTGTAGGATTCGAACCTACGACCTACGGCTTAGAAGGCCGTTGCTCTATCCAACTGAGCTAAGGGCGCATTGCGAAGTGATTACTTCATGCAGATGAAACGCGTGAATTATACGGTCAGCGCCTGCTGAGTCAATGCCTTTTGATTTCGGTTGCTGACGAAGTGTACGAATGTTGATTTTTTCTGCTTGTTCAAAGGTATCCAGGAAATCACCTGGTAACAACTCAGCTCACAAAACGTCAGATTTAGGGATACATGTATTTAGAATATTTATGATTTTGCTTAACATTCCTTTATCCCTCTCCAGCGGTTCAGGAACTCTTTAATGTTAAGTATTGCCATCAAGGAAGAAAACAGTCACTTCGAACATGGACTGAAAATCATCATCTCCCACCTGGCGAATCAGTGGCATCAGGAGATTTGCTTTTTGCCTGTCGAGGATATCGATCGCGCTGAAATCGCGTTTATCTCACTGGATGAAGATTGGCTCAGCACCAGGTTCCGGTCCACACCAGGCGCCAACACAGGGTGGTTATCTGTAGCAAAAACGATAAAGATAAGCTGATGTTCAGACCCTGCCTGTACATGTTGCCGCTAATCTATCGGGAAGATGACGTAGATGAGATAACCAAAAAACTGGTCCTCATCCTGCAAAAACGCGCGCTGCGCCACAGCGTACCTGCGACTATCTGCCATTACTGCACTACCCGCAACTTTTCTGTCGCAGAACGCCAGTTCTTAATGTTTCTCGCCAGCGGATACACCTTAGCCGAAACGGCTCACCTGCTCTCAATTAGCGATCTTCAGGCCAAAGCGACTCGACGCGGCATAATGAAAAAGCTGCATGTGAAAAACGATCAGCAATTCTTAAGATACATCCGCGCCCATCTGAATTTTCTACAAAATTAGACGGGATATCTCTGCCTAATTTTTATTGAGAAATATCTCATCCTCAATTAAGTATCGGCTCCTACTGTACCTATCCTCAGACTGCCAGAATAATCCAGAAATACTATTTCCGGAGTAACAGAAAGACACACCCGGTAATATTTTATCTAATATCAGAGAGAGGTTGAACTGGATAAAACGATCTTTTGGGCATTGAGTAAGACACCAGAAAATTTCCGGCAGATTATTCTGATGAGATACGCAATTGCCAGTCTGATGATTGTTGAAGTACTGAAACCCAACGGCACAAGGACATAACCCTTACGCTGGAAAAAATTTGGGTCAGGGATGTTTATAGTCAGCAATTTATCCAGACCTGCCGCAACAGAAATGGAATGAAAAAGGATGCACAGCGCAAAACGCCGGGATCGCTATCGCCGCATACGAAACCCTAACTGTACCTGGCAATATCCCCACTGTACCTCACAAGTATTTGACCGGCTCGAGTATCTGGCGCAAAAACTCGAACATAATTTACCGGACGACACTATATCTCAGGCGATAATCACAACAGACTACTACCTGGCCTATGCACTAAGTCGACATTTATTCTCAGGTACTCGTACGGCGATCTTCCAGAGCGTTGAGTCGGCCTTACTCAGCATCCAGGAGTCGGTAATTAGCCAGTTTGTGATTGACATAGAAAGCTTAACAACTCCTTATTTCGATATACTTGAATGTTTGCGCCAGCTAATTAAGCAGCGTAGTGACATTCAGATCTTCATAATGCTTCCCAGTCGTGATGACGATCTGACTACCTTTATTTCACTGTCTGGTCCATTCTATATCTTGTCACGCAATTTACACCTCCATGAGATACGTATAGCCTTATTATCTCCGGTTCCAAATTATTTTCACTCAAGGTGCATTAATCAGCTCGATTGGGAGATGATTACCTTACTTTTACAAGGTAACTCCTTAAAAAATATTGCATTATTACAAGCACAACCCTACCACCGTATCATCTATCGCCTGAACCAGTTGATTACGCGCCTGGGATTGCCCAACAGACAGCGCTTTTTGCATCTGATACACCGCCTCAGCGTTACCTCTCTTCATTTAATTTAACATCATAACCCTATGTGCCATAAGATTTTTTAGGAAATTACTTATTCTCGAATAAGAATAAAGATCTAATTTTTACAAATATTTAATATTTACAACTATTCCTGGTATTATATCTGGTACCACTTTCACAGTTAACCTTACTGATTCTGTGCATTTCGATATAAAAAAGCATAATTTCAGCCTTAACAAAACCTAAACAATTAGTCTATTGTATTGTTTTTACCATTTAAAAAAAATTTTCAATCTGCCATAATTCGAACCACAGATCAATAATACCAATAGCCATTAACACATCTGGAACTTTCAGAATATCCTAACTGACATTAACATCCGGGATGTCGTAAGTCTTTTCCGAAAGAACAGAGCAGGTATAATCCTCTTAGTTTCCTGATTAATTGTTAGTTTCCCGGTGTGAAATGGATTTTCCACAAATTCATTGTTCTGCAGAAGAACAACCGAATAAACAAGGATGAAATAATATTTATTCGATTCTCCTCAGAACAATTCTTGGCTATTTGACAATATTATAACGCCTGATGTTTTATCAAATTCGCAAGATACGCAAACAGTTTGAGGCATACAAAAATGAAACCAGCATCCGTTATCATTATGGACGAACACCCTATTGTCAGAATGTCGATAGAAGTACTACTCGAGAAAAACAGTAATATTCAGGTAGTATTGAAAACCGACGACAGCCGTACGGCAATAGAACATCTGCGCACGTACCCCGTCGATCTTGTCATACTGGATATTGAACTACCTGGCTCTGATGGGTTTACATTGCTCAAAAGAATAAAATCATTGCAGGAGAAAACTCGGGTACTGTTTCTATCTTCAAAATCTGAGTCTTTTTATGCCGGGCGTGCTATCCGGGCCGGTGCAAATGGTTTTGTCAGTAAACGAAAGGATCTCAATGATATCTATAATGCGGTAAAAATGATTTTATCGGGATATTCTTTTTTTCCGTCGGATACCCTTAACTTCATTAACAATATAAATGCACAAAAAGGTGTGCTGAATGACATGCCGCTCTCTAACCGCGAGGTTACGGTTTTGCGTTATCTGGCAAACGGTCTGTCCAATAAGGAAATTGCTGAACAGTTGTTACTCAGCAATAAAACGATTAGTGCTCACAAGGCTAATATCTACTCCAAGCTCGGGTTGCACACCATCGTTGAGCTGATCGATTATGCAAAAATGCATGAGTTAATGTAATAACACTCCCGGCGAGATGTCGTTCGGGAGCGTCTTGTCAGCGCATTGATTAGTTATAGTTAATCATAAACGTGGCATCAGCCCTGGCAACACCTGGCTGAACCCCATCAGCTAACGCGATGTAGTTAGCGAAAAAGGTTAGTGTGGCATTGCCGTTCTCATCAATACTCACTGACTCGCTGGCCTGCTCAAGAGGCAGTCGCGTACGGTCGCTGTCGTGCAGTTCAATCGCCACCTTTTGCGCCATGACCACATCATCGAGCGCCAGCAGCGTCGTGCCCGGAGCCGGAGTACCGGAAAACGTTATCGAAGCGGATCCCGGCGGGCAACCTTCAAGCTTCAGCGTAAACGCGACCGGTTGAGTGGTATCTCCGCTGGTCTGAAGCTGCTTTGTCGGCCAGGTCCCTAACTCCACCGACTTATTGCTGTCGCTGGCAATCACTGCGCAGGTAAAGTCCACCACATTACCACGCAGTTCAATATTGATTTCACCCAGCGACGAGGAGGCATGGCACAACAAACTAAATGTCAGCAGGGACACCATCGTCAGAAGCCCCCATGTGGATGGCATTGGCTTATTAGTCATAATCCACTCGCAGATAGCCACGAGCCGTAAAAGGCCCTTCGGTAGGTTTATTCCCCGTCACGCTGACCGGCCATGCCCGAATACCGACCCTGGCTGCGGCGTTATCATCCAATTGAAAGGGGATATTGCTGGACAAATTGTTAGGCGTCAGCGGGTTACCACTGCTATCGGCGACGATAAAACCTAAATCCGGGTTGTCAGATACCATCATTTGTCCGGTGGCTTTCTCAGCCTCTACACGCATGGTTAAGTAGGCCTGTGCCGCGACGTTGGTACATTTTATCGCCACCGTTTTGGTCTGCGGATTGATGCCTTCGGGCCGGTTTCCCGCTCCCGCCTTGCTGAATAGCGATGCGCCAATATCACCAAAATCAAACTCGACAATCTGCCCGGCATTCACTTCACAGTTTTGTGGAACCTCCACCTTGCCGCTGTAGCTGATGGTATACACTGGCGTACTTAGCGCATCCCCGGTACTGGTCGTGACATAAACACTGAACATCGTCTGCCGCGGAATCGGAACCATATTAATAAACGGACGGATCACTTTGAGTTTAAACACCAGCTTTGAATCCATTACGCCAAAAGGCTGCTGTTTAGGTACGTTGGGGTGAGTCCCCATACGGATATAGCTACGCGGGGGATAAAATAGTCCGGCATAGCTGTCGGTGATGCTCATGGCTCCCAGCAGGTAGTCATTGAGCTTCAGATACTGAAAACCGCCCTCGGTACTTTGTACCGGAAGTTCAGTAACATAGCTTCGGTAAGTGTAATTCACCGTCGTTCCGGCCGGACAGGTGGCATTCACGCCAATCCAGCCCGATTTTTCCGGTAACGTTACCACCTGTCCCGGCTGGTTGTTGCTGCTGTTAAAGACATTCGACAAATCGTAAAAAACATCCGTTGGTGTGCCATTCGAGTTCTGGCAGACCGTCGCCCATGATGAATGGGCAATCAACAATAAAGCGCTTCCCAGTAATAAACCCGTTTGTCTTTTCATCGTATTATTCCTGTCGTGCCGTTGGAGATTCGCACGTCACGTTCGTGAGCGTCACCGCCTGTTTCAGGCTATCCTCAGGCAAGGCATAGCGCGCCACGCAGCGAGCGTTTGCGCCTTCTCCCCACTGGATCAGCAACTCGCCTTTGAGCGGCAGACCACTGAGATAAATTTGCCCGTCTTCGCCCACCATACTGGTCACGCCGCTGGTGTTTTCCCGCACAATAGAGCCAAACGGCACGGGTTTACCGGCATGTCTGGCGGTAATCAGCGCCCGCACGCCGATTCGCGTATCAAACGCCGCTCGCACCAGTGCCCCTTGCGTTGGCACGACGCTGCTGACGTTATTTTCCACATCGGTATTGTTATTCATGGAATTGGTGTCTAACGCGACGCGGTTATAGCGATAGACGGTGGCATACGGCATCACCGCGTATCCACGCCAGTCGGTTTGAACGCCGGTCTGGTTTTCTATCCGCACCCCCTGTGCGCCAGGCGCTTTAATCAACACGTTGGTATCGCCCAGAGGCTGACTGAGCGTAATGCCGTCCGCATGCCCAACCACGCCGCCGGAGAGCTGCCAGTTGTAGTCATGCTGATCGCGATCGTAGTTGTATCCCACGCCCAGCGTGCCATAGGCCGCCTGCCAGTTGGCACTGGCGTTTCCACTGTAGCCATTGGTGCTGCTGTGCCCCTGATTCACGCTGTAGCTCAGGTTGCGTCCATCCAGCAACGTACCGCCGATCCCGCTCTGCCAGCTATTTTGTCCATTGCTATTACGGTTGGCATTAAAGGTGGCGTAGGTGCGATCGAAAGCGCTATCTCGCGAGTAGCGCCGTCCGCTCAGCAGGCTGAACGGTATTGACATATTGAACGCGACAATACGGTCGGTGTCGGAGATGCCAACCGATTCATTCCACGACCAGGATAGTGAATAGCTAATCCCCTGCCAGCCGCTGGCATAGCCCAGTTGATACCAGGTATTGGTGTCTGAAGTGTTCCAGTATGTCTGCTGGCTACCCGAGATATACAGCGATCCGTAATCCCCCAGATTTTGCGAAATGTTGATCTGGAAACGGCCTTTTTTGCTGTAGTTCAGGTTGTGGTAACTCTTCACATCGGGCACATCGTGGCGATTGCCTTCGCTGTCGTATTCGTACTCATAACCTTCCATACTGCGATACGCCACATCGTCGAGGGTGTAGAAACCACGCGTAGAGTAGCGATATCCCAACAACTGAAAGTTGGTGCCAAAATTGTTCAGCGATTTCGCATACAGAAAACGCAATGACTGCCCCTGATGCGTACTGTCATCCGCCAGTTGGCTGCGAGCATGGGTTAGATCGACTGAAACCGCCCCCCAGTCCCCCAGGTTTCGGCCTGTGCCTAAAACTAACGCGGTGTAGCGTGAGGCCAACTGCGTCCCACCATACGCGGTGTAGCCTTCTGGTAACCCGGCAATTAATGTTCCCTGGAAAAAGAACGGAGAAGACTGTTGGCTATTGCCGCTGCGAAAATCCCCGGCGACCACGTCATATTTGAAACGCCCTTCCCGCTGTAATAAAGGAACCGTGGAGTAAGGCACCGTATAGCGTTGTTGGCTGCCGTCCTTCTCATCCACCGTGACCTCAAGATCGCCGCTGGACGATGTCGGGTTAAGATCGGTTATCGAGAAAGCGCCGGGTGAAACATAGCTTTGATAAATCACATAGCCATTCTGGCGAATGGTCAGTTTCGCGGCGGTACGCGCAATGCCACGAACGGTTGGCGCATAGCCCTGTAAGCTGTCGGGATACATACTGTCAGAGGAGTAAAGGCGCGCACCGCGAAAACCGACGCTGTCAAAAACGTCGTTGCCGGTGTTGCTGTCGCCCATCACCAGTTCCCCCTTCAGCGGGATAATCGCGCGCTGAAGCCATGTGCCGATGTTTTTCCAGCTTTGTGAGCGGTACCCGTCGCCCTTGGAATAGCTCCAGGCACCGTTGTTTCTCAACCGCCAGGGGCCATAGTTCAGACCACTGAGCATACTCAGAAAATAGCTGTCCGTATCACTACCACGGCTGCCGGTGAAACTGTAGTTAACCAGCG
This sequence comes from Citrobacter meridianamericanus, assembly GCF_041320245.1. Taxonomy (NCBI): domain Bacteria; kingdom Pseudomonadati; phylum Pseudomonadota; class Gammaproteobacteria; order Enterobacterales; family Enterobacteriaceae; genus Citrobacter; species Citrobacter meridianamericanus. The sequence goes on from NZ_CP101036.1 coordinate 3,912,261, forward strand.
CGGCCGGAATGCCTTCATCCCACTCTTCCGGTGGAATATAGCCGCGCGCGCTGTTTAACATCGAGGCCTGTGGCAGGCTGATGTTTAGTCGCAGGGTAGAAAAATCAAACGCAATCTCGCTGCCTGGAATCGCTTCAGGTAGATTGATACAGGTATCGTTAGGATCCTTACTGAGTGCCGGAAACGCGGCGATATTGACGCCAAGACGCTTCACCCAGTCGAGCCCAAAGCACGGCATCAGCCCGCCGGACTTCTCGCCTGCTTTTGCCGCACTGGTGACAAAACGAATATCCTGAGTGGCAACAAACTCATCATTGCGCCAGATATCCACACGATAGACACCTTCAGGCTGGTGATTGCCTTTTTCAAAACGTGATAAATCCGCCACGGTTGCCGTATCCGCAGATAAAAAGGCCGGATTAAAATAGCTTTCCCCGTAGCTGAGAGAGGGAAAAAGCGCCGCCAGCGTGGACAACGCCACCCCCGCCAGCGGTGGCGTAACCCCCGGAAACAGGCCAGGAAAATACGTTGTCTTATTCATCGTTATCTCAACGCACACTAACCGTTTTGGCCGGGGTCACAGCGCCATAATCATTGACCGTCTGGAACGTAACGTTGCCCTGCACGCCCGTTGGTAACAGAACCTGTGCATCGCTTTTCGGTGCAACCATCACGTTATCTACCTTCGTTTTCCCCACGTTGAGATTGACCAACGTGACGTAATACGCTGACGGATTGTTAATTTTCAGGTGATTGCCGGAACGGGCAAACGTCAACATCCCCGGCGCATCTTCCGGGATTTGCGGCAAATTATTCGGACGCACGAAAAGTTTGATACGTGACAGGATCGCCAGTTGCAAAACGTTTTTGCCCTCAAGGCTGTTTTTATTGACTGACGGAATGGCTTTTACGTTCATCCAGAACAGCGACTCACGGTCTTTGGGTAGCGGAACACCTGCATAGATGATACGCAGCGTGTTTTCGCTTTTGGGTTCGCTAACAAACAGTGGAGGTGTAACCACAAACGATTTTTCTTTAACACCTGCGCTATTCTCAATCCATGAATTTACCAGGTAACGTTCTTTGGTATCGCTATTGCCAATAGACAGGGACGTTTGTTTGGCATCAGCCGGATAAATAACGCGAGTGGCGCCTAATGCAATACCGCCAGCAGCATGAACACTGGCAGCAGAAAATAAGGCCAGAAAAAGGATAAAACCTGATTTCAGATAATTAGACATAAGCTACAAATACCTTTGATGCGATTATCGTTGGGAAATAAATCAGGGATAAACCAACGTAAACCACACGTCTGAACGAAGCGTTCCCGGGGTTATATTTTCCGATACAGCCCGATAGCGAGCAGTGAAATGAAACGTCATTTCTTGCGTTATAATCGGCGCATAATGAAGCGGCAGCGCATTCGGAATAATTTGCCGTTGACGCTCATCAAATAATGCCAGACCGATCCCCGAAGCCGCAGACGCATCACCGCTTGCAAGAAAAACCTGGGGATCTTCGGCTGGCGTCACGCCTGCAAACGCAATCCCAACATGGTCATAAACATCGGCGCTGCACGACGTTAAGCGCAGTGAAAACGGAACACTGGTAGAGGCGAAGCTTCCCGTCCCGGAGAAAGCATTCGTACGATACTGCCCCATTTGCACCCGCATATTCTGACTGTCAGTGGCGACCGTACAAGCACCATTGACGAGCTGTCCACGTAAGTGGAGGCGACCACTTTCCAGTATCACCGTATGTGCAAACACAGGCATTACGCACAGCATTCCTGCCAGCGCTACGCCTTTCCCTATCATCTGCCGCATCCTTCATCATCCCCGGATATTGCCTCATCCATTGAGGCGAACGTCATCCTTGCGCAACTCAAAACGGCTTATTCGTACTTCATGATGAACGTTGCGTCGGCATTTGCCTGACCCGGCGTAGCGCTTGCGGCAGTCGCTTTATAACGTGCAGAGAAACGCAGGGTGTTGGTTCCTTCTACCAGCGCCTGAGCGGTAGAGAAGGTCGCGCCATCAGGTTTCAGCGCAGTAGAGGCGTTGTCCAGAATCTCGATACCTACACCGCCAGCGGTGGTGGTGTTATTCCCTGAAGAAACAGCCAGCAGAGCCGAGTTGGTGGCATCCGCCTGACCAGAGAAAGCCACGGCCGCCGTCGCAGCAACGGCAGGATCGCAGTCATTCAGCACGATGGAGAACGGAATTTGTGCTGTTGTATCACCCACTGCGGCAAAACTGGCAGTACGATACTGGCCTAAAGTGACAACCTGATCGGATGACTGAGTACTGACTGCACAGGCTGCATTGACCAGTTCACCTTCAAAATGCACAGTACCGCCGCTCACGCTTACCGGATCGGCTGCAACCGCAGCACCTGCGACTAACATCAGGCTGGCAATAACAGAAGAGGTCATTAATTTACGTTTCATGGATTTCCCTTGAATTACACACATCCGGCTCCAGCATCCTGCGGGATCCGTTTTCATTATCGACATTAAATGTCAGGCTAATTATCTCTGCATCCTGTAAAGATATATATCGTAAGAGAATTAGCTAACCTTTTACCCTGACTCTCCTGAGTATTTGATTTACTAATTATCCTTCGCGAATATGACTATTCGTCACAGCGATAAATTAAACATTTCAATTAATGAAAAATACCTGCAAATCCTTTTAATAGCCCTGGCTAATTCTTAATGGGATCTAAGAAAAGTCTTGGTTAATATTACCTAAATGCCGCCTTAATAGTACGTAACAGTCTGGTTTATGAAGCATTACCCATAGAAAACCCAGGGTGATGAGATGTTTCATTCACGTTAATTTTAATTAGCGTGCTCATCATTTATTCGTTAGACTTTAGTCTCTGTACTGACACCATTTCCAGCCCGTGACAGCCCTGGCGCACATAAAAACGCAAACGAAAACTGACAGCACGTCCCGCTTCTGACAAAATAGTGGTATCCCCTTCGATTTAACGTAACAGACGGAATCCTCTCTCTGATGGCAGCAAAGATTATTGACGGTAAAACGATTGCGCAGCAGGTGCGCTCTGAGGTTGCTCAAAAAGTTCAGGCGCGTTTAGCGGCTGGATTACGCGCTCCGGGCCTGGCTGTTGTGCTGGTAGGTAGCAACCCGGCTTCGCAAATTTACGTCGCGAGTAAACGCAAAGCCTGCGACGAAGTGGGGTTCGTCTCCCGCTCCTATGACCTGCCCGAAACCACCAGCGAGGCGGAGCTTCTTGAGCTGATCGATACGCTCAATGCAGATACCACCATCGACGGTATTCTGGTACAACTGCCGTTACCTGCCGGTATCGACAACGTTAAAGTGCTGGAGCGTATTGCACCGGATAAAGACGTTGACGGTTTCCACCCGTATAACGTCGGTCGTCTGTGCCAGCGTGCGCCGCGCCTGCGTCCATGTACCCCGCGCGGTATTGTGACCCTGCTTGAGCGTTACAACATCGACACCTACGGCCTGAATGCGGTCGTCATTGGCGCTTCAAACATTGTCGGTCGCCCGATGAGCATGGAACTGCTGCTGGCAGGCTGCACCACCACCGTTACCCATCGCTTCACCAAAGATCTGCGTCGCCACGTTGAGCATGCTGACCTGCTAATTGTTGCCGTCGGTAAACCGGGCTTTATTCCCGGTGAGTGGATCAAAGAAGGCGCAATTGTGATTGATGTCGGCATCAACCGTCTGGAGAATGGTAAGGTTGTTGGCGATGTGGTCTTTGAAGATGCTGCCGCACGCGCGTCATATATCACGCCTGTCCCAGGCGGCGTAGGCCCAATGACCGTCGCCACACTTATCGAAAACACGCTCCAGGCGTGTGTTGAATATCATGATGTAAAGGACGTTTAAGATGGCCACATTTTCACTGGGGAAACACCCACATGTTGAACTCTGCGATCTGCTGAAGCTGGAAGGCTGGAGTGAAAGCGGCGCCCAGGCAAAAATCGCCATTGGCGAAGGGTTGGTGAAGGTCGATGGTGTAGTAGAAACGCGTAAGCGCTGCAAAATCGTTGCCGGACAGACCGTAAGCTTTGAAGGCCAAAGCATTACCGTCGTGGCATGATCCCTGGTGCCGGATGAGGTTAACCCCCTGTCCGGCTACTTCCTCTCTCATTTTCAGATAATAACTTCATCACCACTTCACAGCGAATTGTTAGCATGTCGTTTTTCCACACGAAGCGATCATCATGCCAACAATTGTTACCCACGCAGCCGTGCCACTCTGCTTAGGGTTAGGTCTCGGACTTAAAGTCATCCCCCCGCGCTTACTGTTTACTGGCGTCGTTCTGGCTATGCTGCCAGATGCCGATGTGTTGTCATTTAAGTTCGGTGTCGCCTATGGCAATGTGTTTGGCCACCGTGGATTTACCCACTCACTGCTGTTCGCCTTCGTGGTACCGCTGCTGTGCGTAATCATTGGCCGACGATGGTTTAAAGCCGGACTGATTCGCTGCTGGTTATTCCTGACGGTTTCACTGTTGTCGCATAGCCTGCTGGATTCTGTCACCACCGGCGGTAAAGGCGTCGGCTGGCTGTGGCCGTGGTCGGATGAACGGTTCTTCGCACCGTGGCAGGTGATTAAAGTCGCCCCGTTCGCGCTATCACGCTACGCCACACCATATGGGCATCAGGTAATAATTTCGGAGCTGATGTGGGTTTGGCTGCCGGGCGTTATGATGATGGGTGTGCTGTGGTGGTACAAACGTCATTAATAGTGCCTGATGGCGCTACGCTTATCAGGCCTACCGATCATTTCATCGTAGGCCGGATAAGGCGTAAGCCGCCATCCGGCAATATAGAGTGTTACTTACGACGCCAGGTGGTGCCCTGCGGACCGTCTTCCAGCACGATGCCCATCTCGTTGAGGCGATCACGCGCGGCGTCGGCTGCCGCCCAGTCCTTCGCTTTACGGGCATCCAGACGCTGTTGGATTAACGCTTCAATTTCAGTAACTTCACCGTCATCCGCCTGCGCACCGCTTTGCAGGAAGGCTTCTGGCTCCTGTTCCAGCAGGCCCAGCACGCTGGAGAGCTTACGCAGATGCGCAGCCATACCATTAGCCGCCGCCATATCTTCACCCTTCAGGCGGTTAACCTCACGGGCCATATCAAACAGTACGGAGTAGGCTTCCGGCGTGTTGAAGTCGTCATCCATCGCTTCAATGAAGCGCGCTTCAAAGGCTTCGCCACCGGCTGGAGCAACGGACTTGTCAGTGCCGCGCAGCGCAGTATACAGACGCTCCAGCGCAGAGCGTGCCTGTTTCAGGTTCTCTTCGCTGTAGTTCAACTGGCTGCGATAATGGCCGGACATCAGGAAGTAGCGAATGGTTTCGGCGTCGTAGTATTTCAGCACGTCGCGCACGGTAAAGAAGTTGCCCAGCGATTTGGACATTTTCTCACGGTCAACCATCACCATTCCGGAGTGCATCCAGTAATTGACGTATTCACCGTCGTGCGCACAGGTAGACTGCGCAATTTCGTTTTCATGGTGCGGGAACATCAGGTCTGAACCGCCGCCGTGAATATCAAAATGATTGCCCAACTGTTTGCAGTTCATCGCAGAACATTCAATGTGCCAGCCCGGACGGCCCGCGCCCCACGGTGACGGCCAGCTCGGCTCGCCCTCTTTGGACATTTTCCACAGCACGAAGTCCATCGGGTTGCGCTTCACGTCAACCACGTCAACGCGAGCGCCCGCCTGCAGTTGATCCAGATCCTGGCGTGACAACTGACCGTAGTTCGGATCAGTCGGGACGTCGAACATCACGTCGCCATTATCGGCAACATAGGCGTGACCTTTGGCGATCAGCTGTTCGGTGATCTCAATAATCTCGGCAATATGATGCGTCGCGCGCGGTTCCAGATCCGGGCGCAGAATATTCAGCGCATCAAAATCGCTATGCATTTCCGCAATCATACGATCAACCAACGCGACAAAGCTTTCACCGTTTTCATTCGCGCGCTTGATGATTTTGTCATCGATATCGGTAATGTTGCGCACATACTTCAGCTTATAGCCGAGGAAGCGCAGATAGCGTGCAACGACGTCGAAAGAAACGAAGGTACGTCCGTGGCCAATATGACAGAGATCGTAAACGGTAATACCACACACGTACATGCCGACTTCCCCGGCATGAATAGGTTTGAATTCCTCTTTTTGGCGCGTCAGTGTATTAAAGATTTTTAACATCGAAGATTCCGTGTAGACGTGTGTGGATAGTAAAGTCTGTATAATACCCATAATTGAGACCGGAAGCAGCACACTTTGCGAGGTGATCGCAGCTTGCGGTTATGCTATAACACACCCCTAACTCTGACCCTTGACGGGGTCGAAGCACCAATCTATCGGAACAGGATGCAAAAATGGTTACTTTCCACACTAATCACGGCGATATCGTAATCAAAACGTTTGATGATAAAGCGCCTGAAACAGTTAAAAACTTCCTGGACTACTGCCGCGAAGGTTTTTATAACAACACCATTTTCCACCGTGTTATTAACGGTTTCATGATCCAGGGCGGCGGTTTCGAGCCGGGCATGAAGCAAAAAGCCACGAAAGAAGCGATCAAAAACGAAGCGAACAACGGTCTGAAAAATACCCGTGGTACGCTGGCAATGGCGCGTACTCAGGCTCCGCACTCCGCAACCGCACAGTTCTTTATCAACGTTGCAGACAACGACTTCCTGAACTTCTCTGGCGAAAGCATGCAGGGTTGGGGTTACTGCGTGTTCGCTGAAGTGGTTGAAGGCATGGACGTGGTTGATAAAATCAAAGGCGTTTCCACCGGTCGCAGCGGCATGCACCAGGATGTGCCAAAAGAAGACGTCATCATTGAAAACGTGACCGTCAGCGAGTAATCGTGGCGACACTGTTTATTGCAGACCTTCACCTCTGCACAGAAGAACCGGCGATCACCGCCGGTTTTCTGCGTTTTTTAGCCGGCGATGCGCGCAAGGCCGATGCGCTATACATTCTCGGCGATCTGTTTGAAGCCTGGATTGGCGATGACGATCCTAATCCGCTGCATCATGAAATGGCCGAGGCGATAAAAGCGTTGGCTGACACCGGCGTCCCCTGCTTTTTTATTCACGGCAACCGTGACTTTCTGCTCGGCAAGCGTTTTGCCCGTGCAAGCGGCATGACCTTGCTTCCCGAAGAAAAAGTGCTCGACCTGTATGGCCGCAAGGTGCTGATCATGCATGGCGACACCTTGTGTACCGACGACGCGGGCTATCAGGCGTTTCGCGCCAAAGTGCATCAACCCTGGCTACAGAAGCTGTTTCTCGCCCTGCCCCTGTTCGTTCGCCAGCGCATTGCCGCAAAAATGCGCGCCGGAAGTCTTGCCGCCAACAGCAGTAAATCGCTGGAAATCATGGATGTGAATCCGCAGGCCGTGATTAACGAGATGGAAAAACATCAGGTCCAGTGGTTAATTCACGGTCATACACACCGTCCGGCTGTCCACGAACTCACGGCCAATGAACAACCCGCTTTCCGCGTGGTATTAGGCGCATGGCATACCGAAGGCTCAATGGTAAAAGTCACGTCCAGCGACGTTGAGCTAATCGCTTTTCCGTTTTAATTCTGCAGGCACCCAGTTCCTCTTTACACAAAACTATTCGAGTTGCATCGAGGCGGCAAATCTGTGAGTCCCCTGGAGCTTACAAAAGTAAGTGACTGGGGTGAGCAGATGCAGCCAACAAAGAGGCAGCTTGAAGAGTGAAGTGTAAAGCGCGCAATCGTTTTCCTTGAGATTGAATTATGCTATTCTCGGTGGCCTCAAAAGTCGAGTGTAGTGCACCACAGGAGTTTTCAGACGCATGTCTTCCCGCAATAATCCGGCGCGTGTCGCCATCGTGATGGGGTCCAAAAGCGACTGGGCTACCATGCAGTTCGCCGCCGAAATCTTCGAAATCCTGAACGTTCCGCATCATGTTGAAGTCGTCTCCGCCCACCGCACCCCAGACAAGCTATTCAGCTTCGCCGAAAATGCTGAAGAGAACGGCTATCAGGTGATAATTGCCGGTGCCGGCGGCGCTGCACATCTGCCAGGTATGATTGCGGCGAAAACGCTGGTGCCTGTTCTCGGCGTTCCGGTGCAAAGCGCGGCGTTGAGCGGCGTAGATAGCCTCTACTCCATTGTTCAAATGCCGCGCGGAATTCCCGTTGGAACGCTGGCGATCGGCAAAGCGGGTGCGGCCAATGCGGCTCTGCTGGCAGCACAGATTCTTGCTACACACGACAAAACATTACACCAGCGTCTGGACGACTGGCGCAAAGCGCAAACCGATGAGGTGCTGGAAAACCCGGACCCGCGAGGTGCGGCATGAAGCAGGTTTGCGTACTCGGTAACGGTCAGTTAGGGCGCATGCTGCGCCAGGCCGGTGAGCCGCTGGGTATTGCGGTCTGGCCCGTCGGGCTGGATGCTGAGCCTGCTGCAGTACCTTTTCAGCAAAGCGTAATCACCGCAGAGATTGAACGCTGGCCGGAAACGGCGCTCACTCGCGAACTGGCGCGCCACCCAGCGTTTGTTAACCGCGACGTTTTCCCGATTATTGCCGACCGCCTGACGCAAAAGCAGCTTTTCGACAAGCTCGACCTGGCGACTGCGCCGTGGCAACTGTTGGCGGATAAAAGCGAATGGCCTGCGGTATTCGACAAACTGGGTGAACTGGCTATCGTCAAGCGCCGCATCGGTGGCTACGACGGTCGTGGGCAATGGCGTTTACGCGCCAATGAAACCGAACAACTTCCAGACGACTGCTACGGCGAGTGCATCGTCGAGCGGGGAATCAACTTCTCTGGTGAAGTGTCGCTGGTGGGGGCTCGTGCGCACGACGGCAGCACCGTCTTCTATCCGCTGACCCATAACCTGCACCAGGACGGTATTCTGCGCACCAGCGTAGTCTTCCCGCAGGCTAACGCCAGACAGCAGGCGCAGGCCGAAGCGATGCTCTCTGCCATCATGCAGGAACTGGGCTATGTCGGTGTGATGGCGATGGAGTGTTTCATCACCCCGGAAGGTCTGCTGATCAACGAACTGGCTCCGCGCGTACACAACAGCGGACACTGGACGCAAAACGGCGCCAGCATCAGCCAGTTTGAGCTACACCTGCGCGCCATTACCAATCTGCCGTTACCGACGCCGGTGGTGAACAATCCTTCGGTGATGGTAAACCTGATTGGTAGCGACCTGAACTACGACTGGCTGAAGCTGCCGCTGGTACACCTGCACTGGTATGACAAAGAAGTGCGTGAAGGTCGTAAGGTGGGTCATCTGAATCTGAGCGACAGCGATACAGCACGTCTTAGCGCGACGCTGGAAGCGCTTATCCCTCTGCTGCCGCCGGAATACGCCAGCGGCATTATCTGGGCGCAGTCAAAGCTGAAATAAAAAGACACGGGGCGGGTATACACACGCCCCGTTTTTTTACAGGCGGATACAGGTTCCAGCGTTGCCCGCCAGCGTATCTTCAATGCGTGACAGCGCGCCAATCCATGCTGGTTTCCCACGGCGTTTCACATATCCACTGACAGCGGTGACCTTTGGTCCCATCGAACCATCTGCTTTTGCAAACGGTGCCAGTTCATCTGGAGAGGCCTGACGGATCGCGCGCTGTTCCGGCGTCCCCCAGTTTTCATAGACCGCATCAGCATCGGTCAGAATAACCAGACCATCTGCATCAATCTGTTCAGCCAGCAACGCCGCCGCCAGGTCCTTATCAATGACCGCTTCAGACCCCAATCCTTCGCCAGTAACGGGGACACCGCCGCCCCCGCTGCAAATCACCACATGCCCTTCCTTGAGTAAGAGCTTAATGGCGTCACTTTCAACGATCTGGCGAGGTTCTGGCGAAGCGACAACGCGCCGCAGGTATTTGCCGTCACGCTTCATATGCCAGCCGTAGGTAGCTTCCAACTGCGTTTGCTCTTCGGGCGAATAGACCGGACCAATAAATTTTTCCGGTGCCATAAACGCAGGATCGTCTTCTGAGACAACAATTCGTGTCAACACCGTGGTCACCGGCGGCATTTCCGGTTCAGCGGTCAGACTCTGGGCCAACATATAACCAATCATGCCCTGCGTCTCGGCCACCAGCACATCTAATGGATAAGGCTCGACCTCCTTCCAGGCGAGATTCTGTAACGAAAGCAAGCCAACCTGCGGCCCGTTGCCATGGACGATAGCCAAGCGATATGTGCGCGCCAGACGCGCCAGGGCGGGTACGGCGCTGGCAATATTACGGTATTGATTTTCTGCAGTCAGCGCCTCGCCGCGCTGCAATAATGCGTTGCCACCGAGAGCAACAACCAGCGTTTTCATTCCCTATCCTTCTATGATTTGTTGTCCAATCCAGAACCCCAGCAGAGTATCTGCGCCGGAGGTATGCCCAAGCGCCAGCAGCGAATCAATCGCCGCATCCAGTCTTTCCTGACGACGCAACGCATGGGTGAAGTGGAGTAAAGGTGAAGCGAAGTAACCTGCTGCCGCGTAGCGCAAGTAGCTCACGCTAACCACAGTCGTCGCCTGTTCAAGGTTGCCGGAAGCAGCAAAGAAATGTTGGCCGGAAACCTTATTCAGCGCACCGAAATACCAGGCCGCCAGCAGCATGCCGGTCAACGTATCATCATGGCTGGGCGTTAACCCGGGCCCTTTGCCTAACCACTGTCGCCAGTCTGTCGACACCCCCGCAAGCGCCGAGAAGAAGCAGTGGCGGAACTGACGTAGTTCTGAGCACAAAGGCAGGTTTGCCGCCAACATTAACGGTCCGAACAACCCCGTTTCCTCGCCGCGATTCATCCAGGCGGGTGAAAGCCGCGGAGAATGTGGCCGGGAAGTGATTCTCAACGAACAGCAGCGCTGCGGCTGGTACAGCAAAAATGGCCCCAGTTGGATCCCACCAGGGACAGTCAGAGGAGTTTCGTTTCCACGTAACACCGCACGCAGCGCATCAAAATCATGCGTACGGATCACCCATCCTGCCGGGCTAAAGCCACTCCCCTGGCGGTGCAAGGTCAACAGTGCGCCCCCTTCGGCCACGAGATTAATCGCGCGTCGCCAGACGCCAGACAATTGCCAGGACTGGCGGAAATCCGGGGACTGCTGGCTAGCCAGCAGAGGATGGATGATCATCATGCGTGCTCCTTTTAACTGATGCCCATGCTTTCAGCCAGCGCCTCCAGAGCCAGCTCAAAACATGCCAACGGCGCACGGACAGTTCCCGCGCCAATCTGGCCAATACCGGCCTCTTTATGCGCAATACCGGTATTGATCAGCGGCGTAATCCCCGTTTCGACCACGCGACGAATATCGAGTCCCAGACAAGCCCCCTGGAAATCCCAGCCGGGGATCTGCAACTGCATATTGCGCTCCAGGTAGATTTCCGCCATCTCCTCGGACACAGATTTCGCCGCTTCCATTCCACCCGCACCGACAAAACGCGTGACCCCTGGTGCAGCGATCATCGCAGCTCCGCCAATGCCAAACGTTTCGGTGATGGCGCTATCCCCCATATCCGGGTTGGCCTGTTCCTGCGAAAAACCAGTAAAGAACAGTCCCTGCGGGGTGTTAACAGGTGCGGTAAACCAGCGATCGCCAAGTCCACTCACCCTAATTCCGAACATGTCGCCATTACGGGTCATCGCCGTCACAATACTGCCAGAACGCACCATCGCTCCGGCGTCCATCGCTGCTTTACAGTAAGCCATAGCCAGATTGAGGAAAAACTGGTCGGTTACACTGAGGAAATCCATCACTTCAGCAATCTGCTGCTTATCATGTTGCAGACGGGCAATTTGCGGTGCCAGCGTACGCATCAGCAGGGCTGAAGAGGCAATGTTGCGCTGATGGAACTCGTCGCCCATCGTAATGCCCTGTGCCATCATGGCGGTCAGATCAATACCCTGTTCCAGAGTCCCCAATGCGGCGCTTAAGACCGGCATCAGAACATCGCGCATCCAGCGTAAGCGCTGCTGAACATCCTCGCCGTACGCACCGAAGCGCATCACCTTGCCAATGCCTTCGTTGAGATTGCAGTAAGCACGGTTCCCTTCAGTAATGTTTTCCACCACCAACATCGGCATGCTGGCAGAGGTGATCCCGCCCATTGGCCCCACGGCATTAACGTGATGGCAAGGTACAAAATTGACTTTCCCCTGCTCCAGTAATGCCAGTGCGCTCATTTCGTCATTGGCCCACCCTTCAAATAGGCATGCACCAATGCAGGCCCCTTTCATTGGACCGGTCATTTCTTGCCAACGCATTGGCGGTCCCGCATGAAGCAGTGTTTTTCCTTCATTAAGCTCCCTGATTAACGAGGACGCGGGTTGCACGTCCAGCCAGTGCGGGCGCGCACGACGAATTTGTTCGATTACTGCAGTATTGGCTTGTGCCACTGATGTAAACATTGGAACCCCTTATTGCAAACGTTCTAATAAACGAGCCAGTTTTTTGTTACCGCCAGCGACAGGCGCCCACTGGTAATGCACCACAGGCTTTTCTGCCGCCTGTAAATCCAGTGCAAAACTGCGTAACCCGGCATTAATGACCGCGACTTTTTCCAGTAACGAAGGTGCGGATTGATGAGATAAAGGTTGAGATGGCCGAATCAGCTCAGCGGCAAGCAAGGTAGCCTCAGGCAATGAACTCACCACAGCGATACCGGCATCCTCCAGCGTGGCGATTTGCAGTGAACGACACTGCGGATCGCGTTCTGTACCGGTCACCGTTGCAATCGCAAACAGCGGTTGGTCGATGTCTCGCACAGCACATGCTTTTTGCCAGGCCTCAACCAGTGATGCAGCTGGATCTGCCGTCGCCCCGTAACCAATCACGACGTCGACCAATAACACCCGCACCTGCGGCTGAGAGCCGAGGTCCGTAATAAGCTGATTACGTAACGCAGGATCGATCATCGGATGCGGTCGGCCGACAGTGTAGAAATCATCCCCGAGGTCGATAATCTGATGCCCGGCGGCATCCAACATCATGCCGTGATGATGTTGTGCATCCGCTGCAACATTAAGGTTTGCGGCCAGCAGACCTGCCGCTTCGGCAGCCAGCGTTCCTCCGGTATAGAGCCCCCGAATAAGGCCGTCCCCCGTAGCTAAAAGCGCGCTACGTCGCGCCGTGACGCGCGCCAGCAAACAGGCGAGACGAGCCGCATCATCCAGCGTCGATGCAAACCAGACGTTCTCATCGCGGGCCGCTGCGCTGGTGTAACCTAGAAACAGTGCCACAACGGGTTTACCCGTGGCTTTCATCGCCGTGACAATACGCTGGCGAACAGCTTCCGCCGGTGGTTTAGACACAAAAGCCAACACCTGACTTTTATCATCTGCACCGAGCATATCCAGCGCGGTAAGTGCGCTAATTCCTCCCACCTCAGCGCTCAGGTCGCGTCCACCCAGACCAATGGCGTGAGTGATGCCTTCCCCGGCCAGTGCTATCTGTGAACACAGCTCCTGGATCCCTGTGCCGGAGGCGCCTATGACGCCAATGTTGCCTTCCGGCATCACGTTGGCAAATGCCAGCGGCGTACCAGCAATCATGGCGGTTCCACAATCGGGTCCCATCACCAGCAGGCCTTTATCTTGCGCACGCCGCTTCAGATTGATTTCATCTTCCAGCGTGACGTTGTCGGAGAACATCATGACGTTCAGGTTGCGATCCAGCGCCTGGTTCGCCAGTTCAGCCGCGTATTCGCCCGCAACAGAAATTAACGTCATATTCGCTTCAGGCAATTTCTGACACGCGCTTTCCCAGCGCCTGACCTGCAATAGCGTTTGGCTCCCCCCGGTTGCCTGCGCCAACTGCTGCAACGACTCATCCAGTTGCTGCAAAATAGCCTGGGTAATACTTTCATCCGCCGCTTCAGTACGAATCGCCACGCAAATATCATTCGGCGTCGCCTGATTAAAATCGTCATGCCAGAATCCAGTTGTTTCCAGCAATGATTTATTCGCTGGCGTTCCCATCATGACCGATACATCGTCTACATTTTCGGACTCACTCAGCTTGCGTGAAATAATCATTAAACTGACAGAGTCCTGAAAACACCCTTTTTTAATAAAGGCGTGGATCATAACAACCCCTTAATAATTGCACCCATGGCAATTGCACGAGTAGTGTTAATGTGGAACTCAAGGTATATATCTGACATAGCAAATAGAGTGACTGATATCACATACAATTTATTAGCAAAAGAATTTTAATAACCCCCCAAGGATTACATGTTATTTTCTAATGGCATTATTTATTTAAAAAGAAAAGGCAAACCAACGCTGATTATCAAATAAATTCTAACTATATTTTTTTGCCTATCTGGATCACATATTAGATTTATTTTCCCGGTATGTTAACGGCAGTCATGCTTCACACCGTCGTTAAAAAGGAAGACAGATGAAAATCAGTCGGGAAACACTCCACCAGCTTATCGAGAATAAGCTTTGCAAGGCCGGACTAAAACGTGAGCACGCCACAACGGTTGCCGAGGTATTGGTTTATGCCGATGCCAGAGGCATTCATTCTCATGGCGCCGTACGCGTTGAATACTATGCCGAACGCATTTCAAAAGGCGGCACCAACCGCGAACCCACATTTCGTTTTGAAGATACCGGTCCCTGCACAGCGATTTTGCATGCCGATAATGCCGCAGGGCAAGTCGCAGCAAAGATGGGTATGGAGCATGCAATTGAAATTGCTAAAAAAAATGGCGTCGCTGTTGTCGGCATTAGCCGAATGGGACACAGCGGAGCCATTTCTTACTTTGTACAGCAAGCCGCCCGCGCAGGCCTGATTGGACTCTCTGTCTGCCAGTCCGATCCGATGGTCGTACCGTTCGGCGGCGCGGAAATTTACTACGGAACCAATCCGTTAGCCTTCGCAGCGCCGGGGGCTGGCGACGATATCATGACCTTCGATATGGCGACGACGGTGCAGGCCTGGGGCAAAGTTCTGGATGCCCGCTCACGCAACGAACTAATCCCGGATACCTGGGCTGTCGATAAAAATGGCGCGCCGACCACCGATCCTTTTACGGTTAATGCGTTGCTTCCCGCCGCCGGGCCGAAAGGCTATGGTCTGATGATGATGATCGATGTGTTATCCGGGATTCTGCTGGGATTACCGTTTGGTCGTCAGGTCAGTTCTATGTATGAAGATCTCCATGCTGGACGTAATTTAGGCCAACTGCATTTAGTGATTAACCCCGAGTTTTTCTCCTCCAGCCAATTATTTCGTCAGCATCTCAGTCAAACCATGCAAGAGTTGAATGCCGTTACCCCTGCGCCTGGTTTTAAACAGGTTTATTACCCCGGACAGGATCAAGATATTAATCAACGCAATGCCACCGTTCATGGCATCGACATTGTTGATGATATTTATCAATACCTGATTTCCGATGCTCTCTATATCAAGTCATACGAAACAAAGAATCCCTTTGCACAATAATTATTGAAACAGGAATTTCATATGATTAATCATTTTCGTCACGCAATAGAAGAAACCCTTCCCTGGCTCTCTTCCTTTGGCGCCGATCCATCCGGTGGGATGACGCGCCTGCTGTATTCACCAGAATGGCTTGAAACACAACAGCAATTTAAAAAGCGTATGGATGCCAGCGGTCTGGAAACACGCTTTGATGAAGTGGGTAATTTATACGGTCGCCTGCGCGGAAGTGAATCTCCGGAACAGGTCATTTTAAGCGGCTCGCATATTGATACCGTCGTCAACGGCGGCAATCTTGACGGCCAGTTTGGCGCGCTGGCGGCGTGGTTAGCGATTGACTGGCTTAAAACCACCTACGGCGCACCGCTGAAAACGGTCGAAATGGTCTCGATGGCGGAAGAAGAAGGCAGCCGTTTCCCGTATGTCTTCTGGGGCAGCAAGAACATTTTCGGGCTGGCAAATCCCGATGATGTCCGCAACATTCAGGACGCCAAAGGTACACGATTTGTTGATGCAATGAACGCCTGCGGCTTTACCCTCCCCGCAGAGCCGCTTCACGCGCGCACTGACATCAAAGCTTTTGTTGAATTACACATCGAACAAGGTTGCGTGCTTGAAAGCAATGGTCAGTCCATCGGGGTCGTCAGCGCGATTGTCGGCCAGCGTCGCTATACGGTGACGCTGAACGGCGAGTCCAACCATGCAGGTACAACGCCGCTAAGCTATCGTCGCGACACTGTTTACGCCTTCAGCCGCATCTGTAGCCAGTCGATTGAGAAAGCCAAGACACAAGGTGATCCTCTGGTACTGACCTTTGGCAAAGTCGAGCCGCAGCCAAACACCGTCAACGTGGTGCCAGGAAAAACGACCTTCACCATCGATTGCCGTCATACCGACGCCGAAGTACTGCGCGATTTTACACAGCAACTGGAAAATGACATGCGCGCTATCTGCGACGAAATGGATATCGGCATTGATATCGATTTGTGGATGGACGAAACGCCGGTTCCGATGGACAGCAAACTGGTCGCAACCCTCACCGAACTGTGTGAAAAGGAACAGCTGAACTACCGTGTAATGCACAGCGGTGCCGGCCATGATGCGCAGATTTTTGCTCCCCGTGTGCCTACCTGCATGATTTTCATGCCCAGCATTAACGGTATCAGCCACAATCCTGCTGAACGCACAAATATTAACGACCTTGCCGAAGGGGTCAAAACTCTGGCATTAATGCTTCACCAACTTGCCTGGCAGAAATAAGGAGTCAACAATGGGATATCTGAATAACGTCACGGGTTACCGCGATGATTTACTGGCTAACCGCGCAATTGTAAAACACGGTAACTTCGCCCTCTTAACCCCCGATGGACTGGTTAAAAATATCATTCCGGGTTTTGAAAACTGTGACGTCACCATCCTCTCAACGCCGAAACTGGGCGCATCGTTTGTTGATTATCTGGTGACAGTTCACCAAAGTGGTGGTAACAAGAGCGGTTTCGGCGGCGAAGGCGTTGAAACGTTCGTCTATGTTATCTCCGGTAAAATTGAGGCGAAAGCGGAAGGTAAAACATTTGCTTTATCGCAGGGGGGATATCTGTATTGCCCGCCAGGCGAGCTGCTCACTTTTAGTAATGCCCAGGCTGAAGACAGCCACCTGTTTTTATACAAACGTCGTTACACGCCTGTAGCGGGCCATTCGCCGTGGCTGGTCTCCGGTAACGCCAATCAGTTAGAACGTATCCATTACGAAGGCATGGATGACGTGATCCTGCTGGATTTTCTGCCTAAAGAATTGGGCTTCGATATGAATATGCACATATTGTCATTCGAACCGGGCGCCAGCCACGGTTATATCGAAACTCACGTCCAGGAGCACGGGGCTTATATTCTTTCAGGCCAGGGCGTTTATAACCTCGACAATCAGTGGATCCCGGTGAAAAAAGGTGACTACATCTTTATGGGCGCTTATTCACTGCAGGCCGGGTACGGCGTGGGTCGCGGTGAAGCATTCAGCTACATCTACTCCAAAGATTGCAACCGGGATGTTGAGATCTAACGTCGTACTGTCCTCCTGATACTTTTTTTATTTAGCTATGTTGGGTTTTGCCACGGTATATACCGTGGCTTTTTTTATGCTTAACGCAGAGCCACCGCCTGCCCCAGTTTCATCGCACAAGCGATATTACGCGCGCAGTGATAGAGATTGGTTTCGCCGTTCGTCAACACTTCTGCTAGCGGTGCGAGACGCGGTAGAATACTGAATACCGCATCGATACCATGATCGTGAACCACCTCTACGCCTTCACCCAACACCCCGGCGATGCCGATAACGGGAACGTGATGCCGCATGGCTACCGACGCTACGCCTATTGGCGCTTTGCCACCGACCGTTTGCGAATCAATACGCCCTTCGCCGGTGATAACCAGCGCCGCGCCCTGGATTGCCTGCTCTAACTTTACAGCCTGCAACACAATCTCGATCCCAGGTTTCATGCTGGCCTGCAGGAAGATAACCGCAGCAATCCCCATTCCTCCAGCCGCTCCGCCGCCTGCCACCTGAGCAACATCCTCACCGGTCAGCGTTTGAAGCACACGGGCATAGTTGATTAATCCTTCTTCCAGCCTCTCAACCATCTCAGGCGTCGCCCCTTTCTGTGGGCCGAATACCCTTGCCGCCCCACGTGGGCCAACCAACGGATTATCAACGTCACAGGCGACGTCAATGCGACACGCTTTCAGCCGCGGATCGCAATGCTGCAGGTCGATACACGCAAGGCGAGACAAACTCCCTCCCCCTGCACTTAATGACGCACCTTGATCATCCAGAAAACGAACACCAAGCGCCTGTGCCATCCCCATTCCGCCATCAACTGTCGCACTCCCGCCGATACCAAGAATAATATGTCGAATACCGGCATCCAGCGCATGGCGAATCAGTTCACCAGTGCCGTAGCTTGAGGCCTGCAGTGGATTGCGCGCATGCGGTTCGATCAGCATCAGCCCACTCGCCGCCGCCATTTCAATAATTGCGGTTTTACCATCCCCGGTCAGGCCATAAAATCCCATAACTTTTTCTTCCATCGGCCCGCTGACTTCCACAGAGATAACTTTCCCGCCTGTCGCCGCAACCATCGCATCTACAGTTCCCTCACCGCCATCAGCAACCGGCAAACAAATATATTCTGCATCCGGGAATATAGCTGAAAATCCGGCTTTAATTGCCTGGCAGCATTGGTCAGCGCTTAAGCTCTCTTTAAATGAATCTGGCGCAATTACAATTTTCATCATCAATCCTTTTTCATCATGTTATTTAATGCGTTCCCATGGAATGAGATTTTCCATAAGCACCGCCAGTAAAATTCCCACCAACAAGCCATTACTCAGTAATGGCCGAATCGTCAGCGGAAGATCTTGTAAATAAACCGGAGGAAGCCCCATCAAAAAAATGCCGACAAATAGCGGGAGCGCCAGTCGATAAATATTGCGTGCGGTAAATGTGATTTGTTGGCTAAAAACCAGACCGGAATAGAGCAGTGGAAGATAAGAAACCAACATCACGGCACTGCTGATGGCCAGCGGAATGGCACAAAATAAGCGGGTTAGCGGCGTAACTATCGCTACGAATAAGCATAATACGCTGCCACAAATAAATGATTTTCGCGAGCTGTCGCCGGTCTGTGTTAACAAGCCAATAGAAGAGACAAAGGGCGAAAATGGAATAACAGCAAAAGGGACTGTCACCAACGTCATAAAACCGGAAATGATAAAACTGCGGCGATAACGTGAACTGCTGGAGCCTTGCTGCGCATAAAAGACATCCGTGCCACGCACTGCGCCATAGGTATTACTGACATTCACCAGGCCGGTGATAACGGCCGTCAGAATAATTCCCGGTAAAAGTTTGCCGTGGCTGCCTAACGGAAACCATTGCCAGCTTGATTCACCAGCCGGCAAGGTCATTGATGGAAAACACAATCGCCAAAGCCCCCATCCCACTATCGCCCCCACCAACAGGGCATAGCGCGAGATCCGCTGTGGTAAAAAGATGATCATCGCAAGAATGAAGCACATCACGGCAACGGCCAGGCTAAAGGGCACCAGTTGAATTTTGACGCTGGTATCCGCAATACCAAAGGGTAATCCCAACATGCCCTTAAAAAAGATGGTGGTCAGTTGCGCACCGAGCAGCAGCATAAAGAAGACCATCACCGTTGGGGTAAAAAGCCGGGCTAATCGGTGCCCTAAGCCGCTAAAGCCGATAATCATTGTCAGTACAGCAGAAATAACAATGCCAACAGACAGACTGGTAGCAATATCATTGAGTGGCGTCCCACGTGATGCTTCAGCCAGGGTAATCGTCAGAATGGTTCCCCACCATAAACCGGTGGGGCCTTCCATAATAGCTCGGCGATGGCCACAAATTACCTGCGCCAGACAGGCCAGCGACGTCGTTAAAAAAGCGTACTGCGTGAGCATTAGCAGATTGTTCACAGGAAGATGAAAAGCAGAAACCAGCGTTGGCGGGACCACGACCGTATTACAAAAAATAAAGAAAAACCACTGAAAGCCGGACAACAAACTTTCGCGATTAATAACAGGAAGCATATTCATTCCTTAAAATAGAGAATGCCCGCCAACATGACGGGCATTAATTCACATCACATTATTGTTGATGTTTAAGGATAAATTGACCTTTTGGCGAAACAGGAAAACCCTGCTCAATGTCATAAATAACATCACCACGCAGAATAGTTTTCGTAATGCGCGCGCCAATTGTACGGCCTACATACGGGCTAACTTTATGGCGATATTCCAGGTCTTCGCTCTTCAGAACGTATTTGCTGTCCGGTTGAATAAAGACGAAGTCGGCATCTTTACCCGGGGCAATACGTCCTTTCTGCTTCAGACCAAAAATATCGGCGGCATTGGTTGCCATCAATTTCGCGAACAGTGGCAACGACATACCGCGTTTTTGCACCGCTTCATCAAACATAACGTCCATGCAACTTTGCAGTCCGGCAATGCCGCCCCACGCCTGCATAATATTGCCGGCCTTCATTTCCGGCGGGCATGGAGAGTGGTCGGAAACCAGGCAGTCAATTTCACCGTTAAACAGCTTTTCCCACATACCTTGCTGATTTTGCATATCGCGGATCGGCGGAGAACATTTCGCCAGGGTACCAATCTCTTCAAACTGATCGGTATCCAGTACGAAATAATGCGGGCACGATTCGCAGGTCACATCCTGACCTTCCTGACGGGCACGGGTCACTTCTTCCACGCCTTCCGGGCTGCTTATATGACAGACGTGCAAGCGACAACCAGCAACTTTAGCCAGATACAGTACGCGACGAATCGCCTCCACTTCGGTAAAAACCGGGCGTGAGGCCACATAATCATGCGCCGTCACGCGACCTTCACGTTTTGCTTCCGCGCCAAGCTCGTCACAGATGAGCGCATTTTCGCAATGCACCAATACCGTCTGATTCATTTCCGCCAGCTTCTGCGCGCCTTTGTAGAACTGCCAGTCGTTCACGTCGCGGAAATCATTATCGATACCGCGGTCACCACAGGTGGCAACAAAGCATTTAAAGCCAACGACACCGACTTCATCCAGTTCGTGCAAACGATCGAGGTTATAAGAAACCAGACCGCCAAGCTGCGCGGCATCAATGGTCAACTTACCTTTGGCCGCATCAAATTTCAGTTCGATGGTTTCACGATCCACCGTTGCAGGCAGCTGGTTGAGGGGCATTTCGATCATCGTGGTGATACCGCCTTTTGCAGCGGCACGCGTCCCCGTCTCATACCCTTCCCAATGAGTACGACCTGGCTCAGAGATATGGGTATGTGCATCCACCATGCCTGGTGAAACCACCAGACCCGTCGCATCCATAACCTGCTTCGCCTCACCCAGATTCTCGCCAATGGCGGCGATTTTTCCAGCCTGGACGGCAATATCAATAATGCGAGCTTCATTCTCTAAAATAACAGTACCGTTCTTAATAATTAAATCAAAAGACATAACGAACTCCTTGTATGGATACAGATAATTTTTTATAAATAACTCACGCTTAAATCAGCGCTTACTGATTTCATCACATCTGCCCTGTGACTTTTTGCGCTTCGTCTGACTCAGCAATCGATCTTTTCTTCAGCAAGGCATAGGCGACAAATGCGACAATAACACCAACAAACCACGACACTCGCGATAACGGTTCGAGGAGAGGAATAAATTTCCCGCCCAGTGAAAGAATGACTGCCACTAACGTTACGGAGAAAGCTGTCAGATTAAATCCGTTTTCATAATATTGGTAATCACCGCTGGCGGTATATAATTCATCAAGATTAATTTTACCGCGCATCACGACAAAATAATGCGCTAACATAACGCCAATAACGGGACCAAGCATTCCACCAATGATATCCAGAAACAGATAAATACTGCTCTGATTTTCCATTAACTTCCACGGACAAATCAGCAAACTAATAATACTGGCAATCAATACACCGTTTTTATACGTTAATTTAGTAGGTACAATGGCGGCAATCTGATAACCAGCCGGAATAATATTACCGGTAGCGTTCGTAGAGATTGTCGTCATCAATATAACCAGCACCGCAAAAAACGAAGCAAATAAGCTGTCCCAACGTTGAACGATATCCAGAACATTCCACGTATCCATTCCGTAATGAATACTGGCTCCGGCGATAATACACACGCTGGCAATGGCAAATAGCACGTATGCGACAATGAGACCCAGCGTCTGACCCAACGCTTGTTCACGAAATGAGTGGGCATTTTGCGTGAAGTCGGATGCGCTTACCGCCGGAGCGGCCCATACTGCAACGACTGCGTTAATCACTACCAGGAACAGAAATCCGCTGTTACCCGCCTTTTGCACACCACTGGGAATGTAGTCCAGAATCGGTCCAATTCCTACCAGAGATATCGCCCAGATAGCCATCCCACCAAATACAATGTAAATGCAGGGGTTGAGAATTGCAGTAAATTTATTTAATACCTTACCACCACCAAAACCAATGCCGACATTAATGAGCCAAAACATAAGAAATGTAATCAGTCCCGGCAGAGAAAGTCCAAATAAGGTAAAGTCACCACCCAAAGTTAAAAAACCAGGCCATATCTTGCCAATCAGAATAAGAAAGGCCAACGATCCGGCATAACACTGTAGACCGAACCACATAATTGCGGCAATCCCCCCTCTTAATAACCCGGGGAACAGCGATCCACGTACACCATACGAGCCACGCAAAATCATGGCAAAAGGTACACCGTATTTACTTCCGGCTGCACCGTTCATTACCATAACTAACGCAATAAATAATGCACTAATAACAATAGCCAGCATGATGCTGAATGTTGAAAGTCCAAGAATAAAGAATCCGCCAACCATAACGTAATTAGGTACGTTATGCACAGAACCCATCCATAATGTAAAATAGTTGAATGTTTTCCAATTTCGTTGCTCGGCCGTTTTTGGTAATAAATCTTCACTATAACCACGTTGTTGGTATAGATCTCTTTGATGTTCCATAAATCCCTCTTGTCACGTATCGGATAACGTTGTAATGGGTTTAGCTATGCGGAACAAAAACAATCAAGAATTAAGTTAAATAGTTTTAATTATGTTTTTATGCTGAAGCAATGACTGTCGTTGCTTTCTTTTTATATAACGTGACGGCCGCAAAAATAAACGTTCCGGTAACAACCAGACAAGCAGAGATAACAAAGCTTATTTCTTTAGATCCAGTCAAATCAGAAATAAATCCGGTTAATGTTGGCGCAATAACCGCTGAGCTCATACCAAAGAAGTTAAACAAGCTAAATGCTCTGCCCAGCGTTTTGGATGACGCTTGTTCAGAAACAAAGGAGATCAGAATCGGATCCACCGCCATTTTGCCCAGTAAACCGTACAGAGTCAGGCTGACCATCAGCATAGTGGTATTTGGCGATAGCACCGTAAATACCAGCATTGCGGCGGCCATAATTTCCAGACCAAGAATGACTTTAACTTTGCTGTTGCGAAACTTATCGGACAGATGGCTAAAGAACAATGCGCCCGGGACACCCACCACGGCGACAAGCGCCGAGGCCACCCCAATCGCGCCACCGTCAAATCCCCTTTCAGTCTGCAGATAAGACGGAAGCCAAGTCACGATCAGGTAATAGCCATAGCAGGTACAGAAGTAGAGGAAGTACACGCTACATAACAGACCCGAAAACAGCGGCGGGCTCTTTTCTTCTGACGCCGTTACCGTTTGAATTTTCTGGTTTGCAGCAGATACTTCAGTTTTTGCCTTACCACGAATAACCAGAGTGAATACGCACAGCATCACCACCAGAATGGCTGCAACCAGAAACAACACATTTTGCCAGGCCATACTCATGCTTTTTACCAACACGCTGGAACCGATTAACCCGATCCCCATCCCAATTGCTGAGCCACTATTAATAATGGCGTTAGCCAGTGCCCGACGAGCCTGTGGGACATTTGCTGAAGAGAGTGAATACGCAGAACTAAAGAACGAGGCGCAGCCCGCACCCGCCATTAGCGAACCCGCATAAATCATCACCAGCCCAGTGGCTTTTGCAATACTCAGCGTACCAATAATAAACAGCGTAAACCCACACATCAGCATAATTTTCTGGCCAAACTTATCTACCAGAATTCCACAGGGAATTTGCATACTGCAATAGGCGAAGAAATAGAAACTGGCGATAGCACCTATTTCAGCATTGCTGACATTACCCAGCGATGCCTGGATCTCAGGATAAATAGGCGTGAGCACGGTGCGATATATCCATATTGCCACCCAGCCCAGACTCATTACGACGACAATCTTCTTCCAGTATTCAATACCGGATGTTTTCTTTTCACTCATGACATGCACCTTTCCAAAGTGTGTCTGATTAAAATGTATCGCTGCAGTAATTGCAGCGATACCAATGATCATGACAATTTATGATTTGCCATTAATTCCAACGCCTGAACCATAGCCGAGTGATCCAACTGGCTCCCTCCATTCGCGGCACAGGTATTAAATAATTCCTGACAGGTTGCCGTATTAGGCAAATTCAATGACAGTGCCTTGGCGCTTTGTAATGCAAGATTGAGATCTTTTTGATGCAATGCAATTTTGAAACCAGGATCAAATGTACGCTTGATCATCCGCTCGCCATGAACCTCTAGAATACGGGAAGAAGCAAATCCGCCCATTAATGCCTGACGCACACGAACGGGATCCGCGCCAGCTTTCGAAGCAAAGACTAATGCCTCTGAAACCGCTTCAATATTTAAGGCAACGATAATTTGGTTAGCCACCTTACATGTTTGCCCATCACCATTACCGCCGACCAGCGTGATATTTTTACCCAAAATATCAAACAGCGGTTTGACCCGTGCAAATACATCTGGCTCACCGCCAACCATAATGGATAAGGTACCTTCGCGAGCCCCAATTTCCCCGCCAGAGACGGGCGCATCGAGATAATCTCCGCCCAACTCACTAACCTGTTTCGCAAAACGTTTTGTTTCAATAGGAGAGATAGAACTCATATCGACAATGGTTTTTCCCTGCAATACGGTTTTGGCACAACCCTGTTCGCCAAAAAGCACTTCTTCTACCTGCGGCGTGTCAGGAACCATTATAAAGATGATGTCTGCGAAATCAGTTACCTGACGCGCAGTTTCAACATTAACAGCCCCCAATGACAGCAATTCGTCCGCAACCGGACCAATGGTCGTGACATGTAATTGATGTCCGGCGCGAGCCAGATTGACAGCCATTGGCGACCCCATAATACCCAGGCCAATAAATCCCAGTTTCATTTTTAACCTCTTATATCTCTGTCGGTTTTGCTGAATTCAGGCAACACGATCCCCTTCCAGCAAGGTGGAAAAAAATAGCGATGCCTGAAATCCCTTACAAATTATCGATATTGATTAATCCACGATAATCCCGCTTCGGTGGTGGTCAGTGGTTTATATTCACAACCAACCCATCCGTCATAACCTGATTTATCGATAAACTTAAAAATAAAGTCATAATTAATTTCACCAGTCCCCGGTTCTCCACGACGAGGGTTATCGGCAATTTGCAAATGACCTATTTTATTTGCCCATGTGGTCATGGTCTGGGTTAATTCCCCTTCCATACGCTGCATATGGTAAATATCGTACTGTATCTTGATATTATTGCTACCGACGCTATCGATTAAAGCCAGCGCCTGCTGAGTCCCGGTGAGATGGAATCCAGGAATATCAAAATGGTTGATCGGTTCAATCACCAATAAAATATCTTCTTTCGCTAACGTATTTGCCGCATAGCGCAGGTTTTCCACCAGCGTCTGCTGGATCTGTTCGGCAGAAAAACCCGCAGGTGTTTTACCCACCAGGCAATTGATCTTCTTATTACCGAGCCCTTTCGCATAGCGAACAGCTGACGCGACACCATCGCGAAATTCTTCTTCGCGACCCGGAATACAGGCGATGCCCCGCTCACCCGCTGCCCAGTCTCCTGCCGGGAGATTGTGCAGCGTATGCTCCAGCTTATTGGTCTGCAGTTTTTCCTTTAATACATCAATGTCGTAATCGTAGGGAAACATAAACTCTACGCCACGAAACCCCGATTGTGCCGCTTTATCGAAGCGTTCAAGAAAACTGTATTCCAGAAACAACATGGAAAGATTGGCTGAGAAACGTAACATCTGTCACCCCTTCTATTCGTATTTCATAAAACAGGTTTCGGTTGGCGCATCCATCGCACCGTCTGCAATCTCTTCAAACTCGGTAACATTATCCAACTCGCTGCCCATAGAGATGTTGGTCACGCGCTCAAGGATCACTTCGACCACAACCGGAACGCGATACTGCGCCATCAGTGCCTTGGCTTGTTCAAACGCCGGAGCCAGATCTTCAGGTTTAAATACGCGGATGGCTTTACATCCTAATCCCTCTGCCACTTTGACGTGATCAACGCCATAGCCGTTTACTTCGCTGGAGTTGATGTTTTCGAACGCCAGTTGGACGCAGTAATCCATATCAAAAGCGCGCTGCGACTGACGAATCAGGCCGAGATACGCGTTGTTGACCAGTACATGTATATAAGGAATGTTGAACTGCGCGCCCACCGCCAGCTCTTCGATCAGGAACTGGAAGTCGAAATCACCGGAAATCCCAACGACATTACGCGTTGGATCGGCCACACAAACCCCTAATGCCGCGGGCAGCGTCCAGCCAAGGGGGCCTGCTTGACCGCAGTTGATCCAGTGACGGTCTTTAAATACGTGCAGCATTTGCGCGGCAGCAATTTGCGATAAGCCAATAGTCGTGACGTAACAGACATCACGGCCAAAGGCTTTATTCATCTCTTCATACACACGCTGCGGTTTAACCGGGACATTGTCGAAGTGGGTTTTACGCAGGAGCGTCCGCTTACGCTGCTGGCATTCATCAACCCAGGTATTCCGGCAAGGTAAACGGCCTGCTTTCTGCATCTCCTGAGCAACGTCAATCAACAAAGTCAGCGCGGCTTTGGCATCCGAAACGATACCTAAATCCGGACACAGGACGCGGCCGATTTGCGTCGGCTCAATATCGATGTGAATGATCTTGCGACCTTCGGTATATTTCGCGACAGAGCCGGTGTGTCGGTTAGCAAAACGGTTACCAATACCGAACACCATATCGGAGGCCAGCAGCGTGGCGTTGCCGTAACGATGTGCCGTTTGCAGCCCCACCATTCCGGCCATTAACTCATGATCGTCCGGGATGCATCCCCAGCCCATCAGCGTAGGAATTACCGGTACGTGGGTTAATTCAGCAAAGCGTTGCAGCAGTTCGCTGGCATCAGCATTAATCACCCCGCCTCCAGCCACGATGACCGGGCGCTCAGCCTGAATCAGCATCTCCAGCGCTTTCTCAATCTGTTTGCGACTGGCTGCGGGCTTGTAGACTGGCAGCGGTTCATACATGTCTGGATCGAATTCGATTTCTTCAACCTGAATATCAAAAGGCAAATCGATCAATACTGGACCAGGACGACCAGAGCGCATTAAATGGAATGCCTGCTGCAAAACCCTAGGAAGCAGCGCAGCTTCACGCACCGTTACCGCCATTTTGCTGACCGGCTTGGCAATAGATTCAATATCAACAGCCTGAAAATCTTCCTTATGCAGGCGAGCGCGAGGTGCCTGGCCAGTAATGCATAAAATAGGAATAGAATCGGCAGAAGCGGAATACAGCGCAGTGATCATGTCAGTGCCTGCCGGACCGGAAGTGCCAAGGCAGACGCCAATGTTTCCTGCCGTCGCACGCGTATAGCCTTCCGCCATATGGGAAGCGCCTTCAACGTGACGAGCCAGAATGTGACGGATGCCTCCGTGCTTACGCATTGCGGAATAGAACGGGTTAATTGCCGCCCCCGGAACTCCAAATGCGGTGGTGATGCCTTCTTTTTCCAGCACATACATTGCCGCGTCAACGGCTCTCATTTTTGCCATTTTCTTTCTACCTCTATTTGTTGGAAAAATTTTCCAACTTTGAAAAAATCCAAAAAAGTCCCGCTCCTCTGAGCGGGTTGCGACTTAAGCTACGGGGGCTTTTAAACCCAGCGCCGTACTGATATCTCGTGCAGTATCCCGTACCAGCTCCCCCTGACTGATAAAACGATCTTCTGTCAGTCTGGATGCGGGCCCCGAAATAGAGATGGCAGCAACGACACTGCCTGCATCGTCATAGATAGCTGATGCGATGCAATTCAAACCAATAACATGCTCTTCGTGATCGACGATATAACCATTGTCACGCGCCAGTTCCAGATTGCGCAGCAGAGTAGGAAAATCCACCAACGTGTTCGGCGTAAACTGCTGTAACCCCTTTTTCACGACGATGTCCATTAACTCTTCTTCCATCAACGGATAAAGCAGCGCTTTTCCCGCACCGGAAGCATGTAACGGCATACGACTGCCTAAAGGTGCGCACATTCTGACCATCGATTTGCACTCCTTCTGACCAATCAACACCGCTTCGGTGCCATTGCGAATCGCGACATTAACCGTTTCGCCTGACAGCAGCATTAATCGGTGCATAAACGGTCCGGCTACCGACAGGACGTCGCGATTATGAATATACGCGGAGCCCACGTTAAATACGCCTAAACCGATGTGCCACCAGCCTAACTGGCTGTCCTGATAGACAAAATCAGCACCCTGTAAAACCTTCAACAAGCGAAAGGTCGTAGAGAGCGGCAAATCCAGACTGGCGGAAATATCGCTCACTGACGAACTGCCTCCACTTCTTTCGAGGTACTGCAAAATCGCAATGCCTCTCTCAAGCGCCTGAGCGCCTTTCTGCGCAACCGGCTCCGCCTGCCCTGGCCTGCCGCGCCGTCTTACTTCCGTCTCCACTACGTTTACTCCGGCCCAAAATATGAGCATAAACAATGAACAATATGCGCATATTAAGCAAGAAGGCCGAAAGCGTCACGCAAAACAGAGCTCATGTGTCGGGATACTTTCAACATCGCAATTATCGCTGCCGCCGCGATCGACCGTAAGAAAATCGGTTACGGTTTGCCAAGCAAACAGCGGGTGATGCCAGACATTTCGATGATAATTCACGCCCTGTTGGCCATTGGTAATAAAGGCTTTTAAGGTGGAAAGGTCAGGTTTGTCCTCACCGAGTGCGACAATCACCACAAACGCTTCGCCATTCATTGGCATAAATGCCTGGGTGCCTAATGGGTGGCGCTCCAGCTCATGCACAACAATCGGCATTGCTGCCGGTTGCGCGCGATTGATACTGATGAGGGTGCGATCCTGATTAAGGATCTCCACATTGGCCAGATCGTGATAACGCTCAACAAGCCCATCATTGATATGAAAAAAATCACGTTTATGCGTCTCGATGACATCGCCATAGGCGCTGAACGTGTGCTGATTTAACGGTAAGACCTCAAGTTTCATCATTATTTCCTTGTAACTGAATTCCGCTGAACCGCGACCAGAACACATAGCGGCTTCAATACCATGCAATCTAAAACCTTCGTGATTTAACATCAACACAAAATTGGAAAAATTTTCCAAAACTAGATTTAGACCACAATTTAAACAAGGCCATTATGCAAAAATACTTATAAATCAGAGAACAAGAAATCAGGTTTGTAGAAGAACATTAAGGGAGTAGCTGACGATGTTTGACCCGGAAACACTGCGTACCTTTATCGGCGTTGCCGAAACGGGGAGTTTCTCCAGGGCGGCGGAGCGCTTATGTAAAACCACAGCCACCATCAGCTATCGTATTAAGCTTCTGGAAGAAAATACCGGCGTCGCGCTGTTTTTTCGTACAACCCGAAGCGTGACATTAACTGCCGCAGGATCTCACCTTCTTTCACAGGCAAAAGACTGGCTCGCCTGGCTGGACAGCATGCCCAGCGAATTGCAGCAAGTGAACGACGGCGTGGAGCGCCAGGTGAATATTGTAGTTAACAACCTGCTGTACAGCCCTGAAGCCGTCGCACGCTTGTTATCCTGGCTTAACGCACGCTATCCCTTTACTCAGTTTCACTTTTCCCGGCAAATTTATATGGGCGTGTGGGATTCACTCCTGTATGAAGGGTTCTCGCTGGCCATCGGCGTTACTGGCACGGAACCGATGGCCAACACCTTTACCCTCGATCCTTTGGGTTCTGTTCAGTGGCGATTTGTTATGTCAGCGGACCATCCACTGGCAGACGCCAGCGGTCCATTGACAGAAGCCCAACTTCGTCGTTTTCCGGCGATTAACATTGAGGACAGCGCGCGGACTCTGAGCAAACGGGTCGCGTGGCGCCTTCCCGGTCAAAAAGAGATCATCGTTCCGGACATGGAAACCAAGCTTGCAGCGCATCTTGCAGGAGTCGGTATTGGATTCGTACCGCAACCGATATGCCAGCCGTTATTGGATAGCGGGCACTTGGTCAGCTGCATCATCCCCACTATGCGTCCCCCTTCCCCCTTAAGCCTTGCCTGGCATAAGTTCGGTGCGGGTAAGGCCGTTGAAGATATTGTGACACTGTTTACCCAGCGAAAACCCGAAATCGCCGGGTTTTTAGCAATTTTCAACAACGCACGCAATTGAAAATCAAGTCATCCTCTCATTTGGCGCGTAAAATGGTACGCAGGATGATTTGAGGTTTCGTTTTTTACTATGCAATACACACAAGCAATACAGGACTATCGCGCAATTCTGCTCGCCGGTACGCCTTTAATCGATGTACGCGCCCCCGTCGAATTTCAGCAGGGCGCAATGCCGGGTGCAATAAACCTTCCCTTAATGAACGATGACGAACGTGCAGCCGTGGGTACCTGTTATAAACGTCAGGGGCCTGAGGCCGCCCTCGCGCTTGGCCATCAACTGGTCTGTGGCGAGACTCGCCAGCGACGCATGAAGGCCTGGCTGGATGCCTGTCGTCAAAATCCTGCGGGCTACTTATGCTGCGCGCGCGGCGGCCAGCGGTCGCACATTGTGCAGCAGTGGCTACACGAGTCCGGCACTGATTACCCGCTAATACAAGGCGGTTATAAAGCGTTGCGTCAGGCGGTGATTCAACTGACTGAAGAACTGGTGCAAAAACCGATCGTCTTAATTGGCGGCTGTACCGGGAACGGTAAAACGCAGCTAGTGCAACAACAGCCGAACGGCATTGACCTCGAAGGTCTGGCGCACCATCGTGGATCTTCTTTTGGCCGCACCGTTGAACCGCAGCTGAGCCAGGCAAGCTTTGAAAACCTGCTGGCGGTCGAGATGCTGAAAACCGACAGCCGTCAGGCGCTGCATCGCTGGGTGCTGGAAGATGAAGGCCGCATGATTGGTGCCAATCATTTGCCCGAATGCCTGCGCGAGCGCATGAGTCAGGCATCTATTGCGGTGGTCGACGATCCTTTTGAGCTACGCCTTGAGCGACTACGTGAAGAATATTTTGTGCGCATGCACCACGATTTTACCCACGCTTATGGCGATAGTCAGGGCTGGCAGGAGTACTGTGAATATTTGCATCACGGCCTGTTTGCTATCCGCCGCCGTTTGGGTTTACAGCGCTTTGCCGAGCTGAACGCCCTGCTCGACGTCGCCCTGCAAGAGCAACAAGCCAACGGCAGTACCGACGCCCATATGGGATGGCTGGTACCGTTACTCAACGAATACTACGACCCAATGTATCGCTACCAGCTAGAGAAAAAAGCCGCGAAAATCGTGTTTCGCGGCTCATGGCAGGACGTAAATGACTGGCTCCAGGCGCATTAATGCCGGTCGCGCTTATCCGCGCATTTTGCCAGCCAGTCGCCCAGCACCTGCACGACCTGCACCAGAATAATCAGCGCCACCACGGTGACGATCATGACCTGGGTTTCGTAGCGGTAATAACCAAAGCGAATCGCCAGGTCACCTACCCCGCCGCCGCCAACGATCCCGGCCATTGCGGAGTAACCGATCAGGCTCACCAACGTTATCGTCAGCCCACGCAGCAGTCCCGCGCTCGCCTCAGGTAACAGAACGGTGCAAATGATGCGCATCGGGCTGGCACCAAAAGCTTCCGCCGCCTCAATAATGCCTTTATCGACTTCGCGCAGCGCGCTGTCGACCAGACGGGCATAGAAGGCGATAGCCGCCACCGACAGCGGAACCGATGCCGCAATCGGCCCGATGGTATTCCCGAGCAAAAACTGGGTGAGCGGTAGCAGCAGCACCAGCAGGATCACAAACGGCACCGAGCGGATAATATTCACCAGCACGGAACTGAGCAGATACACAAAACGGTTCTGCCAGAATAAATGCCGATCGGTGACGAAAATAAGAAAACCGAGCGGCAAACCGCCAATAATAGCCAGCACCGTTGAGATGCTCAGCATCTGGAAGGTTTCATTAAACGCCAGCGTCAAATCAGGCAATAAATCATCCACGAATCACCTCCACTTGAGCAGTACGTTGACGAATATGTTCCACGGCAACTTCAACCGCAGAAGGGTTATGCGGCGCGGTCAGTTGCACCACCAGAATCCCCAGCGCACGTTCGCCGATATATTCAATTTTGCCGTGCAGAATGTTCACCGCCACGCCAAATTTAACCGCGACTTCTGATAAAACCGGCTGTTCCGCCGAATCACCGATGAACAGAATTTTTAACAGCTGACCCGGCAGGTGCTGGCGCAGACGTTCAGGTAGCGTCAGGTTGAGGGTATGCGACACCAGTTGTTGAGTGAAAGCGTGCTGCGGGTGAGCAAAAACATCAAACACCTCACCAGACTCCACCACCTTGCCACCGGACATCACCGCTACGCGATCGCAAATGGATTTGATCACGTTCATCTCATGGGTGATCAGCACGATCGTGATCCCCAACTGTTGGTTGATCTGCTTGAGCAATGTCAGAATTGTGGCCGAGGTTTCGAGATCTAACGCGGAAGTGGGTTCATCACACAACAGCACATCCGGGTGATTAGCAATCGCACGGGCAATACCCACGCGCTGCTTTTGCCCGCCGCTGAGCTGAACCGGAAAACGGTTTGCTTTATCCGCCAGCCCGACCAACGCCAGAATCTCCGCAACGCGTGGAGCGATTTTGCTGCGCTCCCATCCGGCAGCCTTCAGGCTGAAAGCAACGTTTTGCGCCACGGTGCGGGTATGCATCAGGTTAAAATGTTGAAAAATCATACCGATACGCTGACGCGCTTTGCGTAAATGCCCCCCCTCGAGCGCAGAGATCTCCACGCCATTCACTTTTACGCTTCCCTGGCTCGGGCGCGTTAAGGCGTTGAGGGTGCGCAGCAGCGTACTTTTCCCCGCGCCACTGGTCCCGACAATACCGAATATTTCACCTGCGCCAATGTGCAAGCTGACGTCATCAACCGCCCGGGTTGATGTTCCACGGCCTGCGCTAAAATCCACGCAAACTTTCTCAATCTCAATCATAGCTACCTCAGAAATGCGAAAAGGGCAGTCGCCGCTGCCCCTGTTAACCCTTGTGCGCAGCGATTATTGGGCTGACGACATCCATTCCGGTTTCTGGAAGGCGCTGTAGATATTTTTCGGGTCGTCGATCACGGCGCGATACGCCGGGGATTTCACCGCCTCCACAATATCTTTCACGAACGGTTTATCCGCATCTTCGCTGCGTACCGCGATGATATTTTTCAGATTTTCATCCAGGTGCTCTTGCTTGATGGCGCTGGCGAGATCCAGTTTTGCCGCCACGGCAAAGTTACCGTTGACCAGCGCGCCGGTCACGCCGTCCAGCGTACGCGGCAACTGCGCGGCTTCCAGCGGTTTAAACACCAGGCCTTTCGGATTGCTGGCGATATCGCGCTCGGAGGCTTTAGTCGGGTCGATGTTATCTTTGATGGTGATAAGGCCAATAGACTGCAGGAAACGCAGACCGCGAGCCAGGTTAGTGGGATCGTTGGAAAGCGTGATCACATCCCCTTTTTTCAACTCATCCAGGCTTTTGATTTTATGCGAGTAAAAGCCCATCCCGGCCGTTGGGACCACAATCAGCTTGCTCAGCTTCAGGCCTTTATCGGCGGTGAATTTGTCAAAGTAGAGCGAGTGCTGGAACAGATTGGCATCAATGCTGCCGTTGGAGAGCGCCATGTTCGGCTGCACGTAGTCGCTGAATTCGCGCACCACAACCTTATAGCCTTTCTCTTTCAACGTAGGGGCAATGGCTTGTTTTACCATATCGCCGTACGGCCCAGGTGCGACGCCAAATACGATGGTGTGTGGATCACTGTTCGCATGAGCAAATTGTAATCCGCAGGCCAGTAACAGCGCTCCGGTCGCGACGCGTAAACTCTGACGCAATCCCATAATCTCTCCATTTTAACGTTGTGGTGTCATGTCTCACGCCGTTCTTGCGGCGTTGTTCTTGTTGGCCTGTCAACAGGCTGATTGTTAACATGACACAGATCACAACCTGCTGTCCTTGAAATTATTTCATGATGTTGCGAGATATGTCGTTGAATGTACGCGGAAGGCACTTATGGTTTTTTAACAAAGGAGAGTAAAAAACCGGATAACCTTTTGGTTACCCGGTTTTGGCAGGGAAATTGACTTAGAAGTCGTAACGCAGACGGACCAGATTCATGTCGCCCAGATTATCGGTGCTGGAAGTGAAGACGTGTTCGTAATCCACACGGAAACCGTAATCCAGCTGGAAGCTGATACCCACACCGTTGTCGGTGCGCAGGTAGTTACGACCATTCACGTATTCAATACGATCGCCCATAAAGTATGGCTGCACGGATTTCAGCGCATACTGACCAACCGGGAAGGTGTAACCCGCGAAGTATTCCAGACCCCAGGCATCACCGGCAAAATAGTCGTTAACCGAGACTTTTTTGGTGGTCATGAAGTTCTGATACCAGCCGCCGCCCATGGAGAACGTCCAGTTGTCCGGTTTCCAACTCAGCGCAGTACCGACAATGTTTTGATCGTAGGTTTTGCTGGTGTTACCACGCATTTCCGCGCGAGTATAGTTCCACGCCGTACCCCAGGTCAGGTCATCAGTGATGTGGTAATCCACACCCAGCGAGCCACCACCTTTACGCTTGTAGCGCAACCCGTTGTTCGGGTTGTAGTCATCGCTGAACAGATAAGACGCGTAAAGATCGACATCACCTACCGTATTTTTATATTTCAGTGATTTACGTGTACGATAAGAACCATCATAGTCGCCATTGATACCGTTACCCGGTGCCTGGCCGATCATGTCGTAGTCCCAGATATCCGTTTTTGCCCCCACCACATCATAGTAAATGCTGTTCTGTTGACCGAAGGTCAGTGTCCCCCAGGTCGCGCTCTTCAGACCGGTGTACAGCATACGACGCGTGGTATCATTGGCACCGTTAGCATAGTGATTGTCCCAGTTGAACATCGCCGGGAAGTTAACGCCCAGCTCGTAGTAGCTCACCCAACTGATGTCATCAAACAGATAGTAGTCAGCGGCGAAGCGGAAACGCGTTCCACCGTCGAAGCCATTACGCTTGTAGCCATTCTTACCATCGTCACCGGCCATATTCTGGAACTGCGGACGAATACTCCCACCGACGGTGAAGTTAAGACGGCTCAGCGGGTTGCCCGCCTGCGGATCTTGTTTCAGGATCGTGATTTCCGCCTGGGAGGCGAAGGTCGTTAATGCCACTGCTGCGCCAATCGATACCGCCAGCGCCGTTTTTTTTATAGTCATTATTTGTACCTTGATAGATAGCCTGCCAATTATTCAGCATACAAATATTAACGTTTATTAATACACTCGTGTTGTCGGGTTTTTATTGTTCTGTGCTGTTAAATATCAATGAGTTATCAATTTGTGCTACATAAATAAAAAACGCACCGATTTAAAAAAACCGGTGCGTAATCATCACAATTATGAATTAACTGCTGAACTGACGGAATAGCGCTTTGCCTTTTAACAGACGTGAACCTAACCATCCGCCACAGAGAGAGAGCAGCAATGCCCCACAAAGCGGCAACACGACCCACAGTCGCCAGTCTGGCTCCCACGGGAAATCAAACACGCGGGTTTGCAACACCGCCAGTGCAGTTTCCGCCCCAATGGCCGCCACCAGTCCGGCAACCATCCCGAGCATCGCGAACTCGCACCACAGCGTGGTACGCAGCAGCTTCTTGCCCGCGCCCAGCGTACGCCAGACCACCAGTTCCTGATGACGCTGACGCAACCCGACCTGCACCTGCGCCAACAGGAGCAACATACCGCAGGCGGTGACCAGCACCACCATCACCTCCAGCGCGCGGCTCACCTGCTCCAGTACCTGGCTCACCTGTTTGAGGATAGCGCCAATATCCAGCAGGCTGACGGTCGGAAACTCACGGTTAAGCTGCGTCAGCATGCCGTTGCCGTTCTCCCAACGAAAACTGGTTAACCAACTTTGCGGCTGTCCGTCCAGCGCGCCGGAGGGGAAGATAAAGAAAAAGTTAGGTCGCAGACTTTCCCAGTCCACTTTGCGCAGACTGCTGACCGTGGCGCTGAAATCCTGAGTATCACCCATAAAGGTGACCCGATCGCCAAGCCTGACGTTCAGCCGTTTTGCCAACCCCTCTTCCATCGACACTTCACCCGCTTTTGGCGGCCAGCTCCCGGCAACGATCGGGTTATGATCCGGTCGGGTATCCTGCCAGGTCAGATTAAGCTCGCGGTTCAGCGCTTCATCCTGATTGCCTTCGGTCGGCTGCTCATTGATAGCGGTCAGACGCGCCCGCACTATCGGGTAGAACGACTCCGGGATCACCTGATGCTCAGCCAGGAAAGCCTTCAGCGGAGCCACCTGCTCGGTGGCAATGTTGATCAGAAAATAGTTTGGGCTTTCCGGCGGCATTTGCTGCTGCCAGCGATCGAGGAGATCGCCGCGCAGCACCAGTAACAGCGCCAGCAGCATAAAGGACAGCGAGAATGCCGATAGTTGGCTGAGCGTTGACCATGGCTGGCGCAATAGCCGGCTGACCGCCAAACGCAGTGGCAGCGATGTCAGCGTCAGACCACGCAGCAGGTTAAGCAGCATCCAGCCAAGCACGCCGCACAGCAGCGCCAGCACTACCGCCCCGGCCAGTACTGCCCACAACAGCATACTTCCGCCCATCAATCCGGCCAGCAGCGCAACTACAACTATCGTTGCTACGGGCAAATAGACCTTGAGCGGCCAGACGTTAGCCACCACGTCGCGACGCAGTACCCGCAGCGGCTGCGTCGCCAGCAGCAGGCGATAAGGGCGTAATCCCACCAGCAGAGAAATGACGGTCATCGTACCGAATGCCCACAGCCACGGCCACAGGCTGGCGGGCGGCAGTTCACCGGGCAGAACCGGCTTAAGTAAGACCACCAGCACCCGCTCAAATAACAGCCCGAACAGCCCGCCGGTCACGCCGGACAGCACCAGCACCATCAGCCACTGGCCGATAATCAGCTTGCGTAGCTGCGCTCTGCCTGCACCGAGCGTTTTTAATATCGCCACCAAGTCGTAACGGCTGCGGCAGTAATGATTCATCGCCACGGCAACGGCAGCAACCGCCAGCAGTAGCGTTAACAGTGCCGACAGCAGCAGGAACTGTTGCGAACGCTCCAGTGATTTCCCCAGCGCCCCTTCATCCTGCTCCAGACCATACCAGCGCTGTTCCGGCTTTAACTGCGGCAGCAGCCATTTTTCATAAGCTTCCAGTTGCTGTGGCGTCCCACCAAATTTATAGCGCCAAGTCACACGGCTTCCCGGCTGGACCGCCGCCGTTTTTTCGACATCCGCCATGTTCATCATCAGGCGCGGCGCTATCTGGAAAGGATTAAAACCAGAATCTGGTTCCTGCACCACTTCCCCGGCGATGCGCAGGGTGGCATCGCCAACGTCGATGGAATCACCGATTTTTAAGTTGAGCAGCGCCATCAGACGCGGGGCCAGCAGCACCAAGCCTGGCTGCGGTTTCAACCCCGGCGGATTGGTTTGCAACAAGCCATACATCGGATACACATCATCCACCGCTTTGACGTTCGCCAGCTGCGGCGTATCCCGGGCAAAGGTCATGGTGGCAAAGGTCAGTTGCTCACCTACTTTCAGACCACGCTGTCGCGCCTCGTCAATCCACGCTTTCGGTACGGCGCGCGAACTTTGCAGCGACCGATCGCCCGCCATAAACTCACGGCTTTGCTGGCTCAGCCCTTTTTCCATGCGATCGCTGATATTGCCCAGCGCCAGCACGCAAGCCACAGCCAGACTTAGCGCCAGCCAGACAATCAGTAATGAAGGCGAGCGCCACTCGCGCCAGAACCAGCGTGCAATCATGCCTCCTCCTGCAACTGTCCGTTCACCAGGCGTAAACGCCGATCGCAACGCGCCGCCAGCTGCGGGTCATGGGTCACCAGAATCAGGGTTGTGCCATGTTCCCGGTTCAGAGAAAACAGCAGGTCGGCGATTTTGTCTCCGGTCTGCCTGTCCAGATTGCCCGTCGGTTCATCGGCAAACAGCACGTCAGGGCGTCCATTAAACGCCCGCGCCAGCGCCACGCGCTGCTGCTCCCCGCCGGAAAGCTGGGCCGGAAGATGATCAAGGCGCTTACCCAGTCCCAGTTGCTCCAGCAGCACTTTTGCTCCGTCGCGGCTTTTTCCACTGTTTTCGCCACGCAACAACGCGGGCAGCTCAACGTTCTCCAGTGCATTCAGGGTTGGAATTAACATGAACGACTGGAAGACAAAGCCCACGTGTCGCGCCCGCAGTTGCGCCCTTGCTTCTTCGTCCATGGCGTGCAGCGCCTGTCCAACCAGGCTGACTTCACCGCTGGAGCCATCGTCAAGCCCGGCGAGGATCGCCAGCAGCGTGGATTTCCCCGATCCCGACTCGCCAATCAACGCAATGGTCTCGGCGCGTTTGACAACCAGTTCAACTCCGGTAAGGATGGATAGCTCTTGATCACCCTGACCGACGGATTTCTTAAGATGATGAACTTCAACAATGTTTTCCGCTGGCATTGGCCTTTCCTGTTCCTGGTTCTGTTAACTTTCCGCGCCGCCGCTGCGGACACGTTATTAATTCTGGGTGACAGCCTGAGCGCCGGATACCGTATGTCCGCCAGCGCCGCGTGGCCTGCGCTACTTAATGATAAATGGAAAACTAAAACGCCGGTGGTGAATGCCAGCATTAGCGGCGACACCTCGCAGCAGGGTCTGGCCCGTCTGCCCGCATTACTCAAGCAGCACCAGCCTCGCTGGGTGCTGGTCGAACTTGGCGGCAACGATGGTCTGCGCGGCTTTGCGCCTGCGCAAACCGAACAAACCCTGCGCACAATCCTGCAGGACGTGAAAGCGGCAAATGCCGAACCGCTATTAATGCAAATTCGTCTGCCGGCAAACTACGGTCGCCGTTATAATGAAACCTTTAGCGCGATTTATCCAAAGCTCGCCAAAGAGTTTGATATCCCTCTGCTGCCCTTTTTTATGGAAGAGGTTTATCTGAAACCCCAGTGGATGCAGGATGATGGTATTCATCCTAACCGTGACGCCCAGCCGTTTATTGCCGACTGGATGGCGCAACATCTCACTCCTCTAGTTAATCACGACTCGTAATTCAACGGAGATCCTGACAGGTAAAGTTATGCAAAAATCGGTCTTAATAACAGGATGTTCCAGCGGAATCGGTCTGGAAAGCGCGCTTGAACTAAAGCGCCAGGGTTTTCAAATTCTGGCAGGCTGTCGCAAACCTGACGATGTTGCGCGTATGAACAGTATGGGATTCACCGGCGTATTGCTGGATCTGGACTCACCCGAAAGCGTGGATCACGCCGCCGATGAGGTGATAGCCCTGACCGATAATCGTTTGTATGGGATCTTTAACAATGCCGGATACGGCGTCTATGGCCCACTGCCGACCATTAGCCGCGAGCAAATGGAGCAGCAGTTTTCGGCCAACTTCTTTGGTGCACATCAGCTGACCATGCGCCTGTTGCCCGCCATGCTCCCTCACGGAGAAGGACGTATTGTGATGACCTCGTCGGTGATGGGATTGATCTCAACACCGGGACGCGGAGCCTATGCCGCCAGCAAATACGCACTGGAAGCCTGGTCCGACGCGCTGCGCATGGAACTGCGCCACAGCGGGATCAAGGTCAGCCTGATTGAGCCCGGCCCTATTCGCACCCGTTTTACCGAAAATGTCAATCAGACTCAACGTGATGCTCCCGTTGAAAACCCTGGTATTGCCGCACGTTTTACGCTGGGACCAGAAGCGGTTGTCGCCAAAGTGCGTCATGCGTTTGAGAGCGACAAACCGAAGCTTCGTTATCCGGTTACGTTGGTGACCTGGGCAGTGATGCTACTTAAACGCCTGTTGCCAGGCCGCATAATGGACAAAATTTTACAGGGTTGAGTTGAAGCACGCGCGTCAGCCCCCATGTAACAAGAAATCGACAAAAGAGAGTAACTCCATGTCCACACAGAATATTGTTAACATTAACGAATCGAACCTGCAGCAGACCCTTGAACAGTCGATGACCACGCCGGTCCTGTTCTATTTCTGGTCTGAGCGCAGTCAGCACTGCCTGCAATTGACGCCGGTACTGGAGAGCCTTGCCGCCCAGTACAACGGCCAGTTTATTCTTGCCAAGCTCGACTGCGACGCCGAGCAGATGATCGCTTCTCAGTTTGGCCTGCGCGCCATCCCTACGGTTTATCTGTTCCAGAACGGTCAGCCAGTGGACGGATTCCAGGGCCCGCAACCGGAAGAGGTTATCCGCGCGCTGCTGGAAAAAGTGTTGCCGAGCGAAGAAGAGCTGAAAGCGCGCCAGGCTATCGAGTTCATTGAGGCAGGTAATCACGCCGACGCGCTGCCGCTCCTGAAAGAAGCGTGGCAGATCTCCAACCAGAGTAGCGAAATTGGCCTGCTGCTGGCGGAAACGCAAATCGCCCTGAACCGCTCTGACGAAGCCGAAGCGGTGCTGAAAACCATTCCGTTGCAGGATCAGGACACCCGCTATCAGGGACTGGTCGCGCAAATTGAACTGCTGAAGCAGGCGGCCGATACGCCGGAAATCCAACAGCTGCAACAGCAGGTTGCCAGCAATCCGCAGGATGCGGCGCTGGCAACACAGTTGGCCATTCAGTTACATCAGGTCGGACGCAACGAAGAATCGCTGGAACTGCTGTTCAGCCACCTGAAGAAAGATCTCACTGCTGCCGACGGCCTGGCGCGTAAGACCTTCCAGGAGATCCTTGCCGCACTCGGAACCGGCGATGCACTGGCCTCAAAATACCGCCGACAGCTGTACGCGCTGTTGTACTAATCTGCTGCATTTGCCGGATGGCGTTAGCCGTCATCCGGCCATCACATCACGTCTTCTTCAAATGCGTTACGACTAATTGGTGACGCGAATTATAGAATTTCCGATAGGTCAGGTAGCAGGCGATAATGGTTGACAGGCTGGCGGTCGAAAGCAGCATAAACGTCACCATAATCTGATATTTAATCGCTTTTACCGGATCAATACCCGCGAAGATCAACCCGGACATCATCCCCGGTAAACTCACCAGCCCTACCGTTTTCGCAGAGTCGATCGTTGGGATCAGTGAGGCGCGAATGCTGTCGCGAATCAGCGGCGCGGAGGCCACTTTCGGCGTCGCGCCGAGGCTGAGTTTTTCCTGAATCTGCTGCTGTTGGCTGCTAAACCGCTGACCCAGATTGTTGTAACACAACCCTACCGCCACCATCGCATTGCCTGCAATCATGCCTGAGATCGGGATGACCTGCATCGGCGCGAACTCGATAGAGCCAGACAAAACCAGCACCGCCAGCGTTAATCCCGCCCCCACCGTGATGGCGATGAACGACGAGAGGAAAGCTTTATCAATATATTTACTGCGCTTTTGCGCGTTATAAGCCGCGTTAAAGCAGATAAACAGCACCATCAGTAAAGTCAGAATACTGTGGTTAACGCCAAAAATATATTTCAGCACATAGCCGACGATAATAAGCTGAACCACCGCCCGGCAAACGCTCCAGAGAATATCTTTTTCCAGCGCCAGTTTTTCTTTGTGGCTAATCAGGATCGCCACCACCACCAGCATCATCGCTAATGCCAGGGACTCATTGGTAATATTATGCTCGTTCATTGCGTGCTTCCTGCATTTCTCCGGCATGCGGTTGAAGGGTTATGACATTATCCGCATGCGTAATTTCATCTTTGTCGTGCGTCACCCACAGCACCGCAATATTCTTATCGCGAACATAATGGTGAACTAATTCGTTCACATTACGTTTATTGGCTTCATCCAGCGCGCTGGTGATTTCATCAAGCAGCAGGATTTTGGGCAGAAACTGCAAATTACGAATTAGCGAGATGCGCTGCTTTTCGCCACCGGACAGCTCATTTATGTTTTTTTTGAGGATCGTCTCGGGGAGATCAAAACGGGCCAGGACGGTCAGAAACGCATCCGGCTCCGGACGTTTGTTACGGATTTGCCAGGGGAAAATGAGGTTGTCGTAGACGGTCTCACCAAACAAGGCAGGCGTTTGCGCACAATAGGAGACCTGCTGGCGATACGCTTCCGGCTTGAGGGTACTTATCTCCTTGCCTTCAAAGAGGATTTCACCGGCAGTCGGACTCATTAATGACGCCACAATCTTGAGTAACGTACTTTTCCCGCAGCCGGACTGGCCGGTAATCAGCTTAAATTCTCCGGCACGGAGATCAAAACTGATGTTATTGAGAACCTGCGTCTCCCCTGCCTGCCATGCGACATTTTTTAACTGAAGCAGAATGCTGCTTTCTTCCATTACCCATCCCTTTTTTACATCTTTCGTGCAGACAGTCTATGCCTGTAATTTATTATAAGGGAGCCCCCCTTGATTAATCGGGTATAATTTGATTAATGAGGCAGTAAAGGACAGCACAACAGGAGGTTTCATCAATGCTCATTTTTATTCCTATTCTCATCTTTGTCGCACTGGTCATCGTCGGCGCTGGCGTCAAAATCGTCCCGCAGGGATATCAGTGGACGGTAGAGCGTTTTGGCCGTTACACCAAAACCCTGCAACCAGGTTTAAACCTTGTCGTGCCGTTCATGGATCGCATTGGTCGTAAGATCAACATGATGGAACAGGTGCTTGATATCCCTTCTCAGGAAGTCATCTCCAAAGATAACGCCAACGTCGCGATTGATGCAGTGTGCTTTATTCAGGTGATCGACGCGCCGAAAGCCGCCTATGAAGTCAGTAATCTGGAACTGGCGATCATCAACCTGACCATGACCAACATTCGTACCGTTCTCGGCTCGATGGAGCTTGATGAAATGCTCTCCCAGCGCGACAACATCAACACGCGCCTG
Source organism: Citrobacter meridianamericanus (assembly GCF_041320245.1). NCBI lineage: Bacteria > Pseudomonadati > Pseudomonadota > Gammaproteobacteria > Enterobacterales > Enterobacteriaceae > Citrobacter > Citrobacter meridianamericanus. The sequence goes on from NZ_CP101036.1 coordinate 3,955,623, forward strand.
CTGCATATTGTTGATGAAGCCACGAATCCCTGGGGCATTAAAATCACCCGTATCGAGATCCGCGACGTGCGTCCTCCGGCAGAACTTATCGACGCGATGAACGCGCAGATGAAAGCCGAACGTACCAAACGCGCCTACATTCTTGAAGCCGAAGGGATCCGTCAGGCAGAAATCGTCAAGGCCGAAGGTGAGAAGCAGTCGAAGATCCTTAAAGCGGAAGGTGAACGCCAGTCTGCGTTTTTACAGGCTGAAGCGCGTGAACGTTCGGCAGAAGCTGAGGCTCGCGCAACGCAGATGGTTTCTGAAGCCATTGCCGCCGGGGATATTCAGGCCGTGAACTACTTCGTGGCGCAGAAATACACCGAAGCGCTGCAGCATATCGGTTCATCGAATAACAGCAAAGTGGTAATGATGCCGCTGGATGCCAGCAGCCTGATGGGCTCCATTGCCGGGATCGCAGAACTGGTTAAGGACAGCGCCAGCGAGCGGAAAAAATCATGATAGCGATGATTCTGGTACACCCGCACATATTTTGGCTCAGCCTCGGCGGTTTGCTACTCGCTGCCGAGATGCTGGGCGGTAACGGCTATCTGCTGTGGAGCGGCGTGGCGGCGGTGATTACCGGCCTGGTGGTGTGGCTCGTTCCGCTTGACTGGGCCTGGCAAGGAGCGATGTTCGCCGTCCTCACCCTGCTGGCGGCCTGGCTCTGGTGGAAGTGGCTGGCAAGGCGTGTTCAGGAGCAGAAACCCGCCGACAGCCATCTGAACCAGCGCGGGCAGCAGTTGGTTGGTCGTCGATTTATTCTGGAAACTGGCCTGGTCAATGGCCGTGGACATATGCGCGTCGGCGATAGCTCATGGCCCGTCAGCGCCCGCGACGATTTGAGCGCCGGAACGCAGGTTGAAGTCATTGCCGTTGAAGGGATATCCCTGATTATTAAAGCGGTATCACACTAAAAAGACAGGAAATAAGACTATGGTCAGGAAGACACCCCTTGCCTTTGCCCTTTGCACATTACTGACCGCCGCCCCGCAGGCATTCGCCTCTTTCGATATGGAAGACTGCAAATGGAGCGACGACAGCTGCCTGCTGAAAGGCACGCCAACCTTTAACCCTGAAAACGACAGCCGCGACAACCTGCTGCGGCTGCTGAGCCAGGAAAAATCATTTGCTCTGCCGGTGCAATCAATGCCAGCGGATATCACCCGCTCCCGGGATTTCTATTTTGCCTATCACCCGCAATGGGATGAGGCAGCCCCGCAGCCAGCCGCTGCGCCGGCATCCGCCGCAGACAGCCCACTCTCCCGACAGATGGCCGAACTGAACATTAGCGCAGACGAAATAAACGTCAACGACGCTGAGCTTGAGAACCGTCATGTTTCAAATAACACCGAGAGCGTCAGCGCATTTTTTGCCGCACTGCTGGCCGACCCGACGTTAGCGGCGGAACAGCGTCAGGCCTTAGCCCAGGCGCGTACGGGGCTGCTATCCGGGGCAACCCGCGAACAAATTGAGTCTTCACTTGCCACCCTCCCGGCTGATTCACCGGCTCAGTCCTATAAAAATTATCTGGCCGCAGCTGCCAGTTTCTATGCCGGTGATTATGCCAGCGCCGAACGCGATTTCACTCAGCTTGCCAAAAGTGAGCGCCCGTGGCTGGTAGAGACCGCGCAATACATGTTGATGCGTGCGGCCTTGAACAAGAGCAGCCAGAACAGCGTGGGCGAGTACGGCGATTTTGATATTGCAAAAATTAACCGCGAGGATGCGACTCAGGCTCAGACGCAGGCACAAGTCTATTTGCAACGCTTCCCGCAAGGCCTGTATGCCGAATCCGCGCGCGGTATGCTGCGTCGCATCAACTGGTATTTACAGGCGTGGCCACAGCTGGCCGGGTTGTATGAGCAAACGCTCCAGCAGTCGGCTGACGCACGGCAACTGCGTGACATTGTCATCGAATACGATAATGTCTACGGTATGGCGTTCTACGAACAGTCCGTGGTAGAAGCCTTCCCCGATGCGCCGCATGTCAGCTATATCGAACTGCTGCGCGCGCTGCGTCTGGATAACAACAGTAAACCCACACTGACCCAGGCGCAGCTCGATGCCAGCAAACCGGTGTTTGAACAGAGCCAAAAATTGCCGCTATGGCGCGATCTGCAACTGAATCTGTGGCTGGCGACGGAGAACTACGCGGCGATTATTCAGGCAGTTACGCCAGCGCAGAAACTTGCCGCTCACGATACCCTCGCCTTCAGCGAACAAGTGCTGTATGGCGAAGCGCTGATGGGCCAGAAGAACTGGCCCGCGGCGCGTGATTTCTGGCTGCAGTTGCTAAAACTCAGCCAGGACAACGAACAGCAGCAGTATGTACAGGCTAAGCTCGCCGCCACGCTGGTTTATAGCGGCGATGTGGCGGCGGTTTTTGCCCCAGAAAGCGCAGTGACCAACCTGCGTTTTCGCTCGCAGATACTGAAAACACAGGCCTCGCCGGAACTGCTGCGCCAGCAGGCCGTCCATGGACCCAACAATGAAGAGCGTACCATCGCCCTGCATACGCTGCTGGTACGCGATCTTACTGAAAACCGCTTTGGCGACTGGTTGAATGACAGAAAACTGACCAGCGCCATTACTCCACCGGTTATTGGCGACGCGTTTGATGATGTTAATCTGAGTATTTTCGACTGGAATGGCGATGCCGCTCAAGCCGGTTATACCTGTCGCAGCCTCAATGAAACGGTAACGGTATTGAGCAAAAAAGCGGATGATGCCCACGCGCTGAACTGCTTAGGCGAATTCTTCCGCACCACGCAAACCCACGTTGATTTGTGGAAAAACAGTGCCGGCAACGACGTACTTGAATCAGCAATATCGCGCAAAGAACCGTTCGGCCAGTTCGACAGGCAAAGCTACTATCAGCAGGTAATCACTTCACCGAAAGCAGAGGTTGAAGACAAGAGCTTCGCGCTGTATCGCGCCATCATGTGCTATGCGCCGTCAGGCTCTAACGAATGCGGCGGTGAGGAAGTGGATAAACTGCAGCGTAAAGGCTGGTTCACCCAACTGAAAACGCAGTATCCGGGAAGTCCGTGGGCGCAAAAACTCAAATACTACTGGTAACCGCGCTGCTGACAGGCCAGCCGCAGGCGGCGGATATCGTCGCCGCCCGTGAGCATCCGGCCTTCTGGCTGTGGTCCGGCGTGAAGGCCAGTGATGAGCTGAAAGACGCGCAAACGGTCTATCTGCATCAGGGTGAGGTGCTGATTCGTTCGGGTAACGTGGTTTTCCAGCGTCTCGGGCTGCCGGTCAGCCGCCTGTCTTTTCCCTCGATCTGGCTGACCGTGCGCTTTACCACGCTCGACGTACCGGAGGCGATCCCGGCGCGTATCATACGGTTGATGCAACGCTGGCAGACGGCCGGGAATCACGTGGTCGGCCTACAGGTTGATTTTGACGCGGCGACTCATCAGCTTGCCGATTACGCCCGCTTTTTGCAGCAATTACGTCAACAGTTACCAGCCGAGTTTGCACTTGGCGTGACTGGACTTCTGGATTGGGCAAAAACGGGCGACGTCGCCACGCTGAACGCGCTGGCGGTCGATGAACTGGTGGTCCAGAGCTATCAGGGCCGTCATACGGTAACGAATTATCAGGCGTATCTGCCCGCACTCAGCCGTCTGCGCATTCCGTTTAAGCTGGGGCTGGTGCAAAACGGTAGCCGGGATCCGCTGGCTGAAGCACAGCTTGAGAAATCCCCATGGTACCGCGGCACGGTGGTGTTTATGCTTAATCCCCCTCGCCGTTAAGCCTTCGCTTTATGGTGGCAACAGCCGGAGAGGTTATCAATAATCGGGCATTCGGCACTGTCATCGCCTGGGCAACTCTCCGCCAGCGCCAGCAAATGCAAGCGCATGGCCTGCAACTCGCTGATATGCCGCTCAATGTCCGCTACCTTTTCTAAGGTACGCTTTTTCACATCTGCACTATGACGCGCCGGATCGTTAAACAGGTTCACCAGTTCGCCACACTCTTCGAGATTAAAACCCACCTGGCGTGCCTGGCGCAGCAGCGTAAGTTCATTCAGATGCTGTTGGTTGTATGTACGATAGCCATTTTCGCTACGTAGCGGCGGCGTCACTAAGCCTTTTTCTTCATAAAAGCGTATGGCTTTGCTGGTTAAACCGGTTTTTTTAGCAACATCGGATATATTCATCTTTTCTCCCTTGACCTTCCCCCAGATGGAAGGTTTAACCTTTATAACAGTTAGTCAAAACGATTGCCAAGGTCAATAAGTAACCGACCACTCATAGAGGAAATTTGTTATGTCTCAAACAATCGATCTAACCCTGGACGGTTTGTCCTGTGGTCACTGCGTAAAACGCGTTAAAGAAAGTCTGGAACAACGTCCAGACGTTGAGCAAGCGGATGTCACCGTGACAGAGGCGCATGTTACCGGGAGCGCCAGCGCAGAAGCGCTGATTGAAACCATCAAACAAGCCGGTTACGGCGCGGAGTTAAGCCACCCAAAGGCTAAACCGCTGACGGAGTCATCAATCCCGTCGGAAGCACTGGCAGCGGTCCCTTCCGAGCTTCCGGCAGCTACGGCTGATGATGACAGCCAACAGTTGCTGTTAAACGGCATGAGCTGCGCCAGTTGTGTGACCCGTGTACAAAATGCATTGCAAAGTGTACCGGGCGTCACTCAGGCACGGGTAAACCTGGCGGAACGCACTGCGCTGGTAATGGGCAGTGCCTCCGCCGCAGATTTAGTCCAGGCAGTTGAAAAAGCGGGTTACGGCGCAGAAGCGATTGAAGATGACGTCAAGCGCCGCGAACGTCAGCAAGAAACCGCCGTGGCAACCATGAAGCGTTTTCGCTGGCAGGCAGCTGTTGCGCTGCTGCTGGGTATCCCTGTCATGGTATGGGGTATGATCGGCGACAACATGATGGTGAGCGATGACAACCGCAGCCTGTGGCTGACGATTGGCCTGGCAACGCTTGCCGTGATGGTTTTCGCAGGCGGTCACTTTTATCGCAATGCGTGGAAAAGCCTGATGAACGGCACCGCGACTATGGATACCCTGGTCGCGCTGGGTACAGGGGTGGCATGGCTCTATTCCATGAGCGTCAACCTCTGGCCGCAATGGTTCCCAATGGAAGCGCGACACCTCTATTATGAAGCCAGCGCCATGATTATTGGTCTGATTAACCTCGGACACATGCTGGAAGCGCGGGCTCGCCAACGCTCGTCCAAAGCGCTGGAAAAACTGCTCGATTTGACGCCGCCGACCGCGCGCGTCGTTACTGACGAAGGTGAAAAGAACGTACCGCTGGCAGACGTTCAGGCCGGAATGTTACTGCGTCTGACTACCGGTGACCGCGTGCCGGTCGATGGAGAAATTACACAAGGTGAAGCCTGGCTGGATGAAGCGATGCTGACCGGCGAGCCGATTCCGCAGCAAAAAGGTGAAGGCGATAGCGTCCACGCCGGTACGGTCGTCCAGGACGGCAGCGTACTGTTCCGCGCCAGCGCTGTTGGTAGCCACACCACACTGTCGCGCATTATTCGTATGGTGCGTCAGGCGCAAAGCAGTAAACCGGAAATTGGCAAACTGGCCGACCGTATCTCCTCGGTGTTCGTTCCGGTCGTGGTCGCCATTGCGCTGGTCAGTGCGGCTATCTGGTATTTCTTTGGACCAGCGCCGCAGATTGTCTATACGCTGGTGATTGCCACCACCGTTCTGATTATCGCCTGCCCTTGTGCGCTGGGTCTGGCAACGCCGATGTCGATTATTTCCGGCGTGGGGCGTGCCGCTGAGTTTGGGGTACTGGTACGCGATGCCGATGCGCTGCAGCGCGCCAGCACGCTCGATACTCTCGTCTTTGATAAGACCGGGACGCTGACCGAAGGCAAACCGCAGGTTGTCGCCATCAAAACGTTTGGTAATACCGAGGAAGCGCTGGCAATTCGTCTGGCAGCGGCCCTTGAACAGGGTTCCAGCCACCCGCTGGCCAGAGCGATTCTCGACAAAGCGGGTGATATCACGCTGCCGCAGATCAACGGTTTCCGTACGCTGCGTGGTTTAGGCGTCAGTGGCGAAACGGAAGGTCATACGCTACTGCTGGGCAACCAGGCGCTGCTCAATGAGCAGCAGGTCGATACCACAGAAATGGAAGATGAAATCACCGCTCAGGCTTCCCGGGGTTCAACCCCCGTGCTGTTGGCAATTGATGGTAAAGCCGCAGCGCTGTTAGCGGTACGTGATCCACTGCGTAGCGACAGTGTGGCAGCGCTCCAGCGCCTGCACCGCGCTGGGTATCGTCTGGTGATGCTCACCGGCGACAACCCAACGACTGCCAACGCCATTGCCAAAGAAGCGGGTATTGATGAGGTGATTGCGGGCGTTCTGCCGGACGGTAAGGCCGAGGCGATTAAGCGTCTGCAGAGCCAGGGGCGTCAGGTTGCCATGGTCGGTGACGGTATCAACGATGCGCCAGCGCTGGCTCAGGCCGATGTAGGGATCGCCATGGGTGGCGGCAGCGATGTGGCGATTGAAACAGCCGCAATTACGCTGATGCGTCATAGCCTGATGGGCGTTGCAGATGCGCTGTCTATCTCCCGGGCAACGCTGCGCAATATGAAGCAGAACCTGCTTGGCGCGTTTATCTATAACAGCATCGGTATCCCCGTTGCCGCCGGGATCTTGTGGCCGTTCACCGGCACGCTGCTCAACCCGGTCGTCGCCGGGGCGGCGATGGCGCTTTCTTCCATCACAGTGGTGAGCAACGCGAACCGACTGCTGCGCTTCAAACCTAAAGAGTAAGCCTTTGCCGGATGGCGCTATCAACTGTGCCATCCGGCAATTCACGCATTGCACCTTCCAGGACCACGCGCTAGCATGGAAGTCCACTTAGGGAGGTCGTATGGATTTGTTATACCGGGTAAAAGCATTTTGGTCTGCACTGCGCGGCAACCACTATACCTGGCCTGCCATCGACATCTCTTTGCCCGGCAACCGCCATTTTCATCTGATTGGCAGTATTCATATGGGCAGCCGCGATATGGCGCCTCTGCCTGCCAAATTACTCAAAAAGCTCAAGCATGCCGATGCGTTGATTGTCGAAGCTGATGTTTCCGGTGACGACGCGCCGTTTGCCAACCTTCCGACCTTTGCCGCACTGGAAGAACGCATCAGCCCGGAGCAGTTAGATAATCTGGATAAGGTCACCGACGAACTGGGCATTTCCCCTTCCCTGCTGTCCACGCAGCCGTTATGGCAAATCGCCATGGTATTACAGGCAACGCAGGCGCAGAAGCTGGGGCTGCGGGCTGAATACGGGATTGATTACCAACTGCTGAATGCGGCTAAAAAAGTGCATAAACCGATAATCGAACTGGAAGGTGCATCCAGCCAAATCGCACTGTTATGTCAGTTGCCCGATAACGGCCTGGCTCTGTTGGACGATACCCTGACACACTGGCATACCAATGCCAGACTGCTACAACAGATGATGAGCTGGTGGCTTGAAACGCCGCCGCACAATAGCGAACTCACACTACCCAATACATTTAGTCAGTCGTTGTATGACGTTTTGATGCATCAACGTAATGCGGCCTGGTGCGATCGACTCAGAGCGATGCCTGCCGGTCACTATGTGGTGGCCGTTGGCGCGCTGCATTTATACGGAGAAGGAAATTTGCCGGAGATGTTACGGTAAAAAAATGGCCAATATCTCTATTGGCCCGTCAAAGAGGAATTTCATCATTATTATGATCCCGGCGCTTAAAGCGTCGGTGTAGTTCGATTGTCGCTCAAAGTCATCATCCTGCCAATACTATTGCGCAAGATGGTACTATTTTTTAGACAGACATCAGGCGTATGCTTGTGTCGTATTTTGTCTGGGCCAGGAAAATTGCTATGACACCCGCCGTTAAATTACTCGAAAAAAACAAAATTTCTTTCCAGATCCACACCTACGATCACGATCCGTCCGAGACGAACTTTGGTGACGAAGTGGTGCGCAAGTTAGGTCTGAATGCGGACCAGGTTTACAAAACGCTGCTGGTTGCCGTGAACGGCGACATGAAGCATCTGGCGGTCGCCGTCACACCGGTAGCCGGTCAACTGGATCTCAAAAAGGTCGCCAAAGCGTTGGGCGCCAAAAAGGTCGATATGGCCGATCCCATGGTCGCGCAACGCACTACCGGCTATCTGGTAGGTGGTATCAGCCCGCTGGGACAGAAAAAAAGATTGCCGACGCTTATCGACGCGCCAGCCCAAACGTTTGACACCATTTATGTGTCCGGCGGCAAACGCGGGCTGGATATCGAACTGGCAGCGAGCGATCTGGCGAAAATTCTGGATGCAAAATTCGCTGACATCGCCCGCCGGGACTAAGCGGTTATAGAATGAATGCCTGATGGCGCGCAGCTTTAAGGCCTACACATCGCACTGACCTGTAGGCCGGATAAGGTGCCAGCACCGCCATCCGGCACTCCGCACTGTTACTGCCAGCTCACCTCACCCTTCGGCTCATACGCACTGGCATCCAACGGTGAGTTCTTCTGCACGTATTCTTTCAGCACTTCCGCATCAATAAATCCGGTATTCACATAGCCTGGTTTGTTATCAATACGCGGATAGCCATCACCGCCGGTGGCGTTGAAGCTCAGCGTTGCCATACGATAGGTTTTGGCTGGATCAACAGGTTCGTCTTTGATTTTCACATCGTTAAGTTTGCCGTCTTTCGCTACAAAGCTGACGTTGGCAAACTGCGGATAGGCCCCGGAGTCCGGCTTCATTTGCGCCACCGCGGTCAGATAGTCAATCACCTCTTTCCCGCTCATGTCGGCATACACCACGATGTTGCCAAACGGCTGTACCTTCAGCACGCTCTTATAGGTGATATCGCCGCCTTCAATGGAGTCACGGATACCGCCGCCGCTCATCACGCCAAAATCAGCGCTGGTCCGCGCCATTTGCGCAGCCAGCAACAAATGCCCCATATTGGTTTGCACGAAACGGACTTTGCTACGATCGCCTTCGAGACGCGTATTGACGCTGCCAATTTTCACGTCGAGCTGCGCTTTACCTTTATTCTGGAACGGTGTCAGCAGCGAAAGCATTTGCTGATTTTCAGCAATCTCCGGGGTGTAGAGTACCCGCTCACTTTTACCGTTGTCCCAGGTCACTTTTTTCTTCAGGTTAACGGGGATAAGCTGGTAATTAACCATTTTCATTTCGCCGTTGCGGAACTCAAAGTCCGCCCGTCCCACGTATTTCCCCCACTCATGCGCCTGAACAATCCAGATCCCGTTCTGCTTGTCTGGCGCACACGGCGTCCCCGGGACGTAATCCACCTGTTTTTTATTTTCCGCAGCCATACACACAGGGTCCTGTGAGTGACCACCCACAATCATTGCCAGCGACCCTGCTGGCAGGCTGCGCGCCATCTCCACATCACCAGGGGCGTTAGATCCATGATTGCCATTGTCATAATGTCCCATATGGGTGGTGGCAATAATGATGTCTGGCTTTTCCCCCATATTCAGTTCCTGGATAACCAGTTTGGCTTCATCGGCAGGTTTACGGAATTCGATATCGGTAAAGAACTCGGGGTTGCCAATTTTCGCCGTATCATCAGTGGTTAAACCAAGTACGGCAATTTTTAAGCCCTGGCGCTTAAAGATGGCCCACGGCTTAAATAAACGCTCGCCGGTGCTTTTCTGATAAATATTGGCCGAGAGAAACGGAAATTTCGACCATTTTTCCTGCTGGCGCAATACGCTAAGCGGATTATCAAACTCGTGGTTTCCGACCGCCATCGCGTCGTAGCCAATCAGGTTCATGCCGCGAAAATCAGGTTCCGCATCCTGCAGATCGGATTCTGGTACGCCGGTGTTAATATCGCCGCCGGAAAGCAGCAGTACGCTGCCCCCTTCTTCGGCCACCTCTTTACGAATACCGTCCACCAGCGTTTTTTGCGCCGCCAGTCCGTATTCCCCATATTCGCTACGCCAGAAATGACCGTGATGATCGTTAGTATGCAGAATGGTGATTTTATAAGTTTTATCTTTTTCGTACGCCTGTGCAGGCTGACCTGCCAGCGCAAATGCGGCTAATAACGCCAGCGCCACGCCCCGTTTTAAAAATTTCATGTACTCTCCCTGAGCCAAAATCAACGACTGAAATTACAATGATATGAAATAATAGTCGAAAATGTTTTCAGAAATGAGACTTCCTTCAAACACCTTCCGCAGGTATGTTAGTCAGGTAATAATAACAAATTAGATTACCCTCATAATCGCAACCAAACAGAAGTGACTTTCTATGGCAATAAGTGAACCAACCCAGCCAGCGGCTGGCGCGTCAGCGTCGGTTGCTAAAGCGCGCACCTCATTTGGCATTTTAGGGGCAATCAGCCTCTCCCATCTGCTCAACGATATGATCCAGTCGCTGATCCTCGCAATTTATCCGCTTTTACAGTCAGAGTTCTCGCTGACGTTTATGCAGATAGGGATGATTACCCTGACCTTCCAGCTTGCTTCCTCGCTGCTACAACCGGTCGTGGGTTACTGGACGGACAAATACCCGATGCCGTGGTCGCTGCCCATTGGGATGTGCTTCACGCTGAGCGGGCTTGTTTTGCTGGCCATGGCCGGCAGCTTCCATATGGTGTTGCTCGCCGCGGCGCTGGTTGGTACCGGTTCATCGGTATTCCACCCGGAATCGTCCCGTGTGGCGCGTATGGCCTCCGGTGGTCGCCACGGCCTTGCCCAGTCGATTTTCCAGGTTGGCGGTAACTTCGGTAGCTCTCTGGGACCGTTGCTGGCGGCTGTCATCATTGCGCCATACGGTAAAGGTAATGTGGCCTGGTTTGTGCTGGCCGCGTTATTAGCGATTGTCGTCCTGGCGCAAATCAGCCGTTGGTATGCAGCACAGCATCGGATGAGTAAAGGAAAGCCGAAGGTCGCCATCGTTAATCCGTTGCCGCGTAATAAAGTGGTATTGGCGGTAAGCATTCTGCTGGTGCTGATTTTCTCCAAATACTTCTATATGGCGAGCATTAGCAGCTATTACACCTTTTATCTGATGCAAAAATTCGGATTATCGGTACAAAATGCCCAGTTTCACCTGTTTGCCTTCTTATTTGCCGTCGCCGCCGGAACGGTAATTGGTGGACCATTGGGCGATAAAATTGGCAGAAAATATGTTATTTGGGGCTCTATCCTCGGCGTAGCGCCATTTACCCTCGTTTTACCCTATGCAACGCTGGAATGGACCGGGATTTTAACCGTAATCATTGGTTTTATCCTCGCATCAGCGTTTTCTGCCATTCTGGTCTATGCACAGGAGCTGCTTCCTGGGCGTATCGGCATGGTTTCTGGGCTATTTTTCGGTTTTGCCTTCGGCATGGGTGGCTTGGGAGCCGCGGTGTTAGGGCTGATTGCCGACCATACCAGTATCGATTTGGTCTACAAAATATGTGCTTTCCTGCCACTTTTGGGGATACTAACCATATTCTTACCTGATAACCGACATAAAGCCTGATTTTTTGACGACCAAAGCTAGACTTTGGTCGTCATCACTTACAGTGACCATCAGCGTTTGCCTCAGACATCCCCCCCTGGTTTTCCGATCCGTGCTTTTTTTCCTTTAAAATCCTGTTTTCATCAAAATTCAATAATTATTCATCAACATAAACATCAAATTTGTCATAAACTATTACTCGGAATTTGGGTTTTCAGGATCAACACAGCAACCAAAGGAGACGGAATGCATCACGCCACCCCGCTTATCACCACCATTGTCGGCGGCCTTGTGCTCGCTTTTATATTAGGCATGATTGCCAATAAACTACGTATTTCTCCTCTGGTGGGATATCTGTTAGCGGGCGTTCTGGCCGGTCCATTTACACCTGGTTTTGTTGCTGATACCAAACTCGCGCCTGAACTGGCTGAGCTTGGCGTGATCCTGTTGATGTTCGGCGTCGGGCTGCACTTTTCCCTGAAGGATTTGATGGCGGTAAAGTCAATCGCCATTCCCGGCGCGATTGCCCAGATAGCGGTGGCAACGCTACTGGGTATGGCGCTTTCAGCGGTAATGGGCTGGTCGCTGATGGTAGGTATCGTCTTTGGACTGTGTCTTTCGACCGCCAGTACCGTAGTACTACTGCGTGCTCTTGAGGAACGACAACTTATTGACAGCCAGCGGGGGCAAATCGCTATAGGCTGGCTGATTGTTGAAGACCTGATGATGGTGCTGACGCTGGTGCTCCTGCCCGCCGTCGCCGGAATGCTGGAAAAAGAAGATGTTGGGTTTGCATCGCTGGCCGTCGATATGGGCATTACCATCGGTAAAGTGGTGGCGTTTATCGCCATTATGATGCTGGTTGGCCGTCGCCTAGTGCCCTGGATCATGGCGCGTAGCGCCGCAACCGGCTCACGAGAACTGTTTACTCTGTCAGTCCTTGCCCTGGCATTAGGTATCGCCTTTGGCGCAGTGGAATTGTTCGATGTCTCTTTTGCACTGGGCGCGTTCTTCGCCGGTATGGTGCTGAATGAATCGGAACTGAGTCACCGTGCAGCGCATGATACTCTGCCGCTGCGCGATGCGTTCGCCGTATTGTTCTTTGTATCCGTCGGGATGCTGTTTGATCCGTTAATCTTGATCCAGCAGCCGCTGGCGGTACTTGGCACGCTGGCGATTATTGTCTTTGGTAAATCCGTTGCCGCCTATTTCCTGGTGCGCCTGTTTGGTCACTCCCAACGCACAGCACTCACCATTGCCACCAGTCTGGCGCAGATTGGTGAGTTTGCCTTTATCCTGGCGGGTCTGGGAATGGCGTTAAACCTGCTGCCACAGGCCGGACAGAATCTGGTCCTGGCAGGGGCTATCCTGTCCATTATGCTCAACCCGGTGCTGTTCGCAGTGTTAGAAAAATATCTCGCCAAAACCGAAACGCTGGAAGAGCAGACGCTGGAAGAAGCCATCGAAGAAGAGAAGCAAATTCCGGTGGATATCTGTAATCACGCCTTGCTGGTGGGCTTTGGCCGCGTCGGCAGCCTGCTGGGTGAGAAACTGATGGCAGCAGGGATCCCGTTGGTGGTTATCGAAACCTCGCGTACCCGGGTGGATGAACTGCGCGAGCGTGGGATCCGGGCGGTGCTGGGCAACGCTGCTAATGAGGAAATTATGGGTCTGGCGCACCTGGATTGCGCACGCTGGCTGCTGCTGACCATTCCGAATGGCTATGAAGCGGGTGAAATTGTCGCTTCAGCTCGTGAAAAGTGCCCGTCGATTGAGATTATCGCCCGCGCGCATTATGACGATGAAGTGGAATACATTACCGAGCGGGGCGCCAATCAGGTGGTCATGGGTGAGCGTGAAATCGCCCGCACCATGCTGGAGCTGATTGAAACGCCGCCTGCTGGTGAAGTTGCTACTGCCAGTTAATGTTACGTGCCGGATAGCGTTATCGCTTATCCGGCCTACGCAAGATTTAACGATCCCAGTACGACTCTTCCAGGCTGTCCTCACGTTCCGGCAAGCCGCGCGTCAGACGCGGGGAATGCTGGTTCAGCACCTGGTAACTCACGCGGTTAGCATATTTACACACCTGCGCTAATGACGAATAGGTCAGCCAGGTAAACTTGTGCTTGCTGGAGTTAGGCACGTTGCTACGGTGATAGCTGTTGGCAGTAATATCATGCAGCAATGCCGCCAGCGCGCCGTCACCAGCACCGTTGGTGTTCATGATCTTTTCTGGCCCGCCCATATACGGCGCGATGTGCGAATACACACGTAGCGGATTCGTACAGTCTTTATGACGCATGGCGCGGCTAAATTCGTATTGGTTAAATTCGGCAATCGCCCCAGGCAGCAGCGGATGCTGGGTTTTACGTTTGACTTCTTCTTCCGTAAAGCCCGCCATATACAGACCCGCCGGACCCGCAGTGCACAGCACCAGATCCACCCAGTCCAGCGCCTTGTCGGACGCCAGTAGCGGATCGTTCTCGCCGGTCAGCGCTTCGGCCTCTTCTTCATTCATCGCCAGAATAGAGACATGCTCTTTCAGAAATGCTTGCCACCACTGCGGATTATCGGCAATAACGAATTTGGTGCCCAGCGTCAGTACCACCGGCACATTGTGTTTTTTGGCATATTCAATCGCCTTCATGGTTGCTTCCGGCATCGGCTCGCCCGGTTCGCAGCGCACCAGATAGGACGTCAGCACCAGCGCGGACGCACCAGCAATGACGGATTCAGGGATGCTATCCGCTCGCAGTTTGTTCATATGTCCGGGGCTGATGGCGAAGGTACGCTCTCCGGATTCGCCAATCAGCGTAAAGCAGCGGCCAATCGGTCCATTAACGCCTTGCAGGTAGTTCAGATCGGTACGGCTGGAGGTATTGCACAAATAACGGTACGCGTAACTACCAATCTCGATATTGCTGCACATCACGCCCAGTAGCACCGAGCGGTCATCTGCCAACACGGAGTAGTTGTGCATGGTGTTACCGATAGTACCGCCCGCAAACTGATGGGTGATCAAATTTTCGCGCACCAGCTCCTGGTAGAGCGCTTCAGCGACATCATCGGCAATCACCAGAGAGTGCCCGGCGCTTAATCCATAACGTTTGACAAAGTCATCATCCACTTTGGCTTCAATATCCACCAGCGTCTGGTCGATGCCCACCACCCAGGCTGCGCTGGTTTCATTTTCTGGTTGAATTTGTTGCAGCAACGGATCGCGCGCGCTGACGGGAAAATAGTGTTTGGATTTACGTTTACCGGGAAATTTCATGGTCGATTTTAGGGTGGTTAACTGAGCGATGCATGGTAGCACATTCCCTGCTGCGCATGCGATGCGGCGCTGAGTTTCAATATCGGACGGTGAGATCGCAGTTTATCCAGGATTAATTTCTACAATAACTCACCTTTACAAGGAGCGTTTTATGAAGCCGGAAAACAAAATCCCCGTACTCGACAAAATTTCGGATGAAATGAAAAGCGTGGTGAATTTTCATCGCGACGATTTGCCGCCATGGCCCGCTGCCGATGACTTCGTGGCTCAGCGCCAACACTACATTCATGAGCGGCAACTGTGGAATGCCGATGCCCCGCAGATGAATACCCGAAAATGCGTGATTTCTACCGCGTGCGGTCCCGTTGCCACACGAATTTACGCTCCGCAGCCCCAAAGCCAGGCGACGCTGTATTACCTGCACGGCGGCGGTTTTATTCTCGGTAATCTGGATACCCACGACCGTATTATGCGCTTACTGGCGCACTACACCCAGTGCACGGTGATCGGCATTGACTATTCGCTGGCGCCGGAAGCCCGCTACCCGCAAGCCATTGAAGAGATAGTCACCGTGTGCCAGTACTATCATCAACACGCTGGCGACTATTCCCTCAATGTAAATACGATTGGTTTTGCGGGCGATTCCGCCGGAGCGATGCTGGCGCTAGCCAGCACTCTGTGGCTGCGAGATAAAAACATTGCCTGCGGCAAAGTCGCTGGCGTGCTGTTGTGGTATGGCCTTTACGGCCTGCAAGATTCACTAAGTCGACGGCTGATGGGCGGCGCGTGGGATGGTTTAACCCGCGAAGATCTGCAGATGTACGAAAACGCGTACCTACGCAGCGCTGACGATCGCGAGTCACCGTACTATTGCCTGTTTAATAACGATCTGACGCGCGACGTACCGCCATGTTTTATCGCCGGTGCGGAGTTCGATCCACTGATCGACGATAGCTGCTTATTATTCCAGACGTTACAAGCGCATCAGCAGCCTTGCCAGTACAAAATGTATCCCGGCACGCTGCACGCCTTCCTGCACTATTCGCGGATGATGAAAACCGCCGACGATGCCCTGCAGGACGGCGCGCGTTATTTCAGGGCGCAGCTTTAAAGGTAGGCGGCGGTCAGTTTAACCATCATTTCGATATGTTCCGGTGTGGCATTCAACGCCGGAATATATTCATATTGCTTACCGCCAGCCTCAAGGAAAATCTCCCGGTTTTGCACCGCTATCTCTTCCAGCGTTTCGAGACAATCAGCCGCGAAGCCCGGACACATAACCTGGATATGTCGGGTCCCTTTCTCCGCCAGCATTTTTAACGTTTCATCGGTATACGGCGTCAGCCACGGTTCGCGGCCAAAGCGAGACTGGAAGGTCATCATGACTTTTTCCGGCGGCAGACCAAGCGCCGAAACCAGCTCACGCGTCGTGTCGCGACAGCGCTGCGGGTAGTCATCGCCCTCATCGGCGTAGCGCTGCGGAATGCCGTGGTAGGAGAGCAGCAGCAAATCAGGTTCGCCATGTTGAGCGAATGAATCCCGGGCACTTTTGGCCAGCGCATCAATGTAGCTGCTATCATCGGCGTAATCTCGAATAAATGAGACACCAGGAATAGCGCGTTTGCGCGCTAAGATGCGCGCCAGCTCATCCCAGACTGCTGCAACCGTCGAACAGGAATATTGCGGGTACAGCGGTAACACCACCATGTGTTCCACTCCGCTTGCCAACAGTTCATCAACCGCGCTTTCGAGCGACGGCGAACCGTAGCTCATCCCCAGCGCGACAGGCGTATCAGGCAGACGTTGTGCCAACGCCTGCTGTTGCGCCTTGCTGTAGACCATTAGCGGGGAACCGTCTTCCATCCAGATTGACTGGTACAGCTTTGCCACACGCGGCGCTCGCAACGGCAAGATCACACCACGCAGCAACGGCCACCACAGCGCAGGGGACGTATCGACTACGCGTTGATCGCTTAAAAACTGGCGAAGGTAGCGCTTAACGGCTTCGGGGGTTGGGGCATCGGGAGTGCCGAGGTTTGCCAGCAGGATACCGGTTTTCGTCTGACGCATTACCGCCTCTTATCGATTCAAATTGTTGATAATTGTAGCGGAAAAGCGGTAAAGAAGAACTAATTGCTGTGAAAGGTAAGACGAGAATTTGCCTGATGGCGCTACGCTTATCAGGCCTACAAAGAATCGTAGGCCGGATAAGGTGTATCCACCGCCATCCGGCATTAACTGCGTTAAAAATTAACCGAGGATTTTTTCCAGCGCTGCGCGAACGTCAGCCACGGCCTGAGTGCCGTCAACTTTCGCGTATTTAGTGTTACCCGCCTGTGCTTCTTTCGAGTAGTAGCCGATCAGCGGTGCGGTCATCTGATGGTATTCCACCAGGCGCTTACGTACGGTCTCTTCCTGATCGTCTTTACGGGTGGTCAGCTCTTCGCCGGTCACGTCGTCTTTACCTTCAACCTTAGGCGGGTTGAATTTGATATGGTAAACGCGGCCAGAAGCAGCGTGTACGCGACGACCTACAATACGGTCAACGATCAGCTCGTCCGGAACGTCGAATTCCAGAACGTAGTCCACGTTGATACCCGCTTCCTTCATGGCATCTGCCTGCGGAATAGTGCGCGGGAAGCCATCAAGCAGGAAACCATTACGGCAGTCTTCCTGAGCAATACGCTCTTTTACCAGCGCGATCACCAGCTCATCAGTCACCAACTTACCGGCGTCCATGATGTCTTTCGCTTGTTTGCCCAGCTCGGAGCCAGATTTCACGGCGGCACGCAGCATATCACCGGTGGAGATTTGCGGAATACCATACTTCTCCATGATGAACTGAGCCTGAGTTCCTTTACCCGCGCCCGGAGCGCCAAGCAGAATGATACGCATTACGAAAATCCCCTTAAAGGTTGTCGATATTTTTTAAAAAGCGCTAAACGATACCACCATCACGCAATTGGCTCAAGGAAGGTGCCTGCGCTGAAACGGTTAATGATGGAAAATTGAGTTCAGAAGGCGAAAAAAAGCCGGATGGCGCTAGCGCCATCCGGCATCACATTATCGCTATCAGGATACCAGCAACTGGTTCATACGGCGGATGAACTGGTTCGGATCTTCCAGCGTGCCACGCTCGGCAAACAGCGCCTGATCCAGCAGCAGTTCAACCCACTCTTTGAACTGCGCTTCGTCCTGAGTATCCGCCGTGCGTTTTACCAGCACGTGGTCCGGGTTCAGTTCAAAGATATATTTCACTTCCGGTACCGCCTGGCCCGCAGCGGCGAACAGTTTCGCCATCTGGGTGCTCATTTCATCCGCATCGGTGGTGACGATAGCCGGTGTGTCGGTCAGACGGTGAGTCAGACGCACTTCTTTTACGCGATCGCCCAGCAAGGTTTTCACGCGCTCAACAAACGGCGTCAGCGCTTTTTCCGCTTCTTTTGCCGATTCGTCAACTTCATCCGCCAGTTTGTCGATGGACTCGTCGGCTTTGGCCACGGACTGGAATGGTTTGCCATCGAACTCGGTCAGGTAGTTCATCATCCACTCATCGATGCGGTCAGAAAGCAGCAGCACTTCGATGCCTTTCTTACGCAGCAGTTCCAGGTGCGGGCTGCTCTTCGCCGCCGCATAGCTGTCTGCGGTGATGTAGTAGATTTTCTCCTGCCCTTCTTTCATCCGCGCAACGTAGTCTTCCAGCGACACGGTCTGTGCGGAGGAGTCAGTATGCGTAGACGCGAAGCGCATCAGTTTGGCGATAGTTTCCTGATTAGCATGGTCTTCCGCCGGGCCTTCTTTCAGAACCAGACCAAACTGTTTCCAGAAGGTCTGGTATTTTTCCGCGTCGTCTTTCGCCAGTTTTTCCAGCATCTGCAGTACGCGTTTGGTCAGCGCGCTGCGCAGGTTACGGGTGACGGTGCTGTCCTGCAGGATCTCACGGGAGACGTTCAGCGGAAGATCGTTAGAATCTATCAGACCACGGACAAAGCGCAGGTAGTTCGGCATGAACTGCTCGGCATCGTCCATGATGAATACACGCTGGACGTACAGTTTCAGACCATGCTTGTGATCGCGGTTCCACATATCCCACGGCGCCTGCGATGGGATATACAGCAGGCTGGTGTACTCCTGCTTACCTTCTACACGATTGTGGCTCCAGGTCAGCGGGTCGGTGAAATCGTGGGCGATATGCTTATAGAATTCGTTGTATTCGTCGTCTTTGATTTCCGACTTGTTACGCGTCCACAACGCCTGCGCCTTGTTGATCTTTTCCCAGGAAACCACGGTCTCGCCGTCTTTCTCTTCGGTTTTTTCGATCTCTACCGGCAGCGCGATATGGTCGGAATATTTGCTAATGATGGAACGTACGCGCCAGTCATCGAGGAACTCGTCTTCGCCTTCGCGCAGATGCAGAGTGATTTCGGTGCCGCGATCGTCTTTGGTGATATCAGCAACGGTGTACTCACCCTCGCCCGCAGACTCCCAGAACACGCCGTTTTCCGGTTTATCACCCGCAGCACGGGTACGCACGGTGACTTTGTCCGCCACGATGAAGGCTGAGTAGAAGCCAACCCCGAACTGACCGATCAACTGGCTGTCTTTCGCCTGATCGGA
Source organism: Citrobacter meridianamericanus (assembly GCF_041320245.1). Lineage (NCBI taxonomy): Bacteria > Pseudomonadati > Pseudomonadota > Gammaproteobacteria > Enterobacterales > Enterobacteriaceae > Citrobacter > Citrobacter meridianamericanus. Next base: position 3,975,048 of record NZ_CP101036.1, read on the forward strand.
ACCCATGGATTCGAGGAAAGATTTGGTGCCGGATTTCGCAATGGTCCCCAGATGATCGATAACGTCATCACGGTTCATCCCCACGCCGTTATCGGCAATGGTCAACGTACGCTTATCTTTATCGAAGGAAACACGCACACGCAGCTCACCGTCACCTTCATACAGATCCGGGTTAGACAGTGCGCGGAAACGCAGCTTGTCTGCCGCATCCGAGGCGTTAGAGATAAGCTCACGCAGGAAGATTTCTTTATTGGAATACAGAGAATGGATCATCAGGTGCAGAAGCTGTTTTACTTCTGACTGAAAACCACGAGTTTCTTGTCCTTTCATGTAGATCTACCTCAACAATGCCATTTTCAATGGTAAAAACACGTTGAGGGTGAAATGGGGACAAGCGGGAAGGATTTCAAGCGGAAGCCGCCGTCGCGGCCTCCGTTTGTTCAGAATTTAATCTTGTGCCGTCCTGCCAGAGAGTGCGATAGCGTGGTGCCATCGACCATTTCCAGCTCGCCGCCGACCGGAACGCCATGGGCGATACGGCTGGCTTCAACGCCATACTGCATGCAAAGCTCAGCAATATAGTTGGCGGTCGCTTCTCCTTCGACCGTGGGATTAGTCGCAAGGATCAGTTCGTTGATTTGCTCAGACGCCAGTCGCTGTTCAAGACGATCCAGCCCGATGTCATCCGGCCCGATACCGTCCAACGGCGACAGGTGTCCCATAAGCACGAAGTAACGTCCGGAAAATTGCCCGGTTTGCTCAATGGCGTAGATGTCCGCCGGACTCTCCACCACGCAAATCTGACCGTTTTCCTGGCGACGCGGGTTCGAGCAGATGTTGCAGACGTCCTGCTCGGTGAAAGTGCGGCAATCGGCACAGTGGCCGATTTCCGACATCGCCTTCGTTAACGCCTGCGCCAGACGCATCCCGCCGCTGCGATCGCGCTGAAGCAGCGTGAACGCCATGCGCTGCGCAGACTTCGGACCAACGCCCGGCAGACAGCGCAGTGCTTCCATAAGCTGAGTTAACAGCGGGCTGGTTTGCATCAGAACGGCATCTTAAAGCCAGGCGGCAGCTGCATTCCGGAGGAAACAGAAGCCATCTTCTCTTTCTGCGTCTCTTCAATACGACGCGCCGCGTCGTTGAATGCCGCAGCAACCAGGTCTTCCAGCATCTCTTTGTCGTCTTCCAGCAGGCTTGGATCGATCTCCACGCGACGGCAGTTATGCGCGCCGTTGATGGTCACTTTTACCAGACCCGCGCCAGATTCGCCGGTCACTTCCAGCTTGGCGACTTCTTCCTGCATCTGCTGCATTTTTTCTTGCATCTGCTGGGCCTGTTTCATCAGGTTACCCAGACCGCCTTTACCAAACATAGGCTTCTCTCTCAATCACGTTAAGGGATGACGACCGTCAAACCATTTGGCTGACGATCAAATGGGGCGAATACTTTCTTCATCCAGGTCCGCATCGAAAAAACGACGCAGCGTCTGGATGTTATTATCCGCAATAATCGACTCACGCGCCTGCGCGAGCTTCTCTTCATAGATGGCCTGACGCCACTCCAGCGGCGTGCGCACCGCAGGATTATCATCTTCAACGATGGTCAATTCAACCGTTGACCCCGTTAAGGTACTCAATGCTTCGGCCAGTTTTTGCTGCGCGCCACTGGAATTAAGGTGCCGCTGCGTGGAACGCAGGTGCAGGCGCACCATGTTGCCATCCTCTTCTTTCCAGGCATTAAGCGCCACCTGCTCCACAAGTTTAGGTAGCGAGAGCTGGCTTACCTGGGCGGCCCACGGATCGCGTTCAATAGCTTCAGCCGCAAGCTTTGCCGCCAGTTCCGGCGTTTTTTCATGCTCAAGCGCTTTTTTCAGCGCTTTCGGCGTGGCAACGACGTCTTTAACTTCTGCAACAGGATTGGTCGCCTTCCAGCGATACGCTTCTTTCTTCACCGGAGCCTTTTCCAGCGCAGAGACCGCCGGACGCGCCTGAACACGTTCCGACACCGAAGCCAGTCTTTCCAGCGCAGCATTATTCACCGGCCGCGCGCGGGAAGCGGCTGCCGGTTCACTCTTTTTTGGTTTGGTTGCTCCCTGGGCGCGTTGCAGCTGGCTACGTGCAGCCAGCACCTGGCTGGTAGCATCGGAGAGCGGCACATTCTGTTGCTGTTGCGCTGACGCAGGCTGCTGCGGCACCTGCGTTGGGGTTATCACCGCAGTGGGTGCGACCGGGGCAAACGACTGACGCGGAACTTCAGGTCCCGGGAGCGGCATGCGCGGATGAAAAGCCAGCGCACGCAGCAGCGTCATTTCGACGCCCATTCGTCTGTCCGGCGCATACGGCAGCTCTTTGCGCCCGATTAACAGGGTCTGATAATAAAGCTGCACATCGGTTGGCGGGACGATTCGCGCCAGTTCACGCATACGCTGCTCAATGGCGGCCATATCGCTGCCGAGCGCGGCAGGTGAAAGCTGAACCATGGCAATACGATGCAGTAAAGCCGACATTTCTACCAGCAACGCTTCCCATTCAATACCGCGCGCGGCAGCGTCGTTAACCAACGTCATCACGCGTTCGCCATCGGCGGCCACAACCGCTTCAACAAGCGAGAGTGCCTGGTCGTCGTCCAGCGTGCCGAGCATGGTGCTGACCGCGTCGGTCGAGACCTGACCATCGCCGCTGGCGATCGCCTGATCGGTCAAACTTAGCGCATCGCGCAGGCTGCCGTCCGCGGCGCGAGCCAGCAGTTGCAGCGCACGCGGTTCATGGGCGATATGCTCTTCTTTGAGAATATGCTCAAGCTGATGGCGAATCTGTTCGACATCCAGCGCTTTAAGATGGAATTGCAGACAGCGCGACAGGATGGTCACCGGCAACTTCTGCGGATCGGTAGTCGCCAGCAGGAACTTGACGTGCGCGGGCGGCTCTTCGAGCGTTTTCAGCAAGGCATTAAAGCTGTGGCGCGACAGCATGTGCACTTCGTCGATCAAATAGACCTTAAATCGCCCGCGCGCAGGCGCGTACTGGACGTTATCCAGCAGATCGCGAGTGTCTTCGACTTTGGTGCGTGAGGCGGCATCGATTTCAATCAAATCGACAAAACGCCCCTGCTCAATTTCCCGGCAGTTATCGCACACGCCGCACGGCGTCGCGGTGATGCCGGTTTCACAGTTTAATCCCTTCGCCAGCAAGCGGGCGATAGAGGTTTTTCCGACGCCACGGGTGCCGGAAAACAAATAAGCATGATGAATACGCCCTAACGACAAGCCGTTCGCCAGTGCCGTCAGCACATGTTCCTGGCCGACGACGTCAGCAAAGGTTTGTGGGCGCCATTTTCGGGCTAAGACCTGATAACTCATTGGCAGGCTCTGAAAGGCTGGAGGGTGGATTCACAGGAGGGTAATGCTAACACAACCTCGCAGCGACGGCGAGGTTGTGTGTCTCGGTATTACTTCAGACGGGATAAGATAGCCCGACTTAGTGGCCCGGGAATGGTACCAGGCTGTAACAGGTCAGCCCCTGCTTTTCCAGACGCTGTTCGCCGCCCAGATCAAACAGGTTAATGATAAAGGCAGCATCGGTCACTTCGCCACCCAGACGGCGGATCAACTTCACGGTCGCTTCAATCGTGCCGCCGGTTGCCAGCAGGTCGTCTACAACCAGGACTTTATCGCCCGGTTTGATGGCATCAACGTGAATTTCCAGCTGATCGGTGCCGTATTCCAGCTCATAGCTCTCAGCTATCACCTCACGCGGAAGCTTACGGGGTTTACGTACCGGAACAAAGCCGACGCCCAGACCCAACGCTACCGGCGCGCCAAACAGGAAGCCACGCGCTTCGGTGCCAACCACTTTAGTGATACCCGCATCTTTATAGCGTTCAACCAGCAATTCAATGCTGAGGGCGTAGGCTTTCGGATCTTCCAGTAAACTGGTGACATCACGGAAAAGAATGCCCGGTTTTGGGTAATCGTGGATGCTTTTGATGCTATTTTTGAGAAACTCAAGCTGCTGTGCAGTCGCGGTCATAAGTTTGTGCCTGATTGATACAGTATTACTTCACGGCGCACTATACACTTCATCTTCGACGTATCTTGAATGATTTTGTGTCTATATTAAGGGTCAGGGTTACACTTGCTTAACCTTTGACCATCTGCGCCTGTGCTCGAAAACGGTCGAATTTACTGGCTGCGAGAGACAATTGCAACAGCGATTATTGCGGTTTACTGCTTTTGTTGTTTTTCATCAATCACCGGGATCCGCCACATAAAAATCAGTAAACAGGCGAGAATAACCAGCAGCAGGCCGCGCACCCACATCATATTGACCAGCCAGAGTGAAATAGCAAACGTCACCAGGATTAACAAAATTGCGCGTGGCTTCGCTCCAGGCGGCATCGCGCGGTGTTTTTGCCAGTGACGCAGATACCCGCCGAACCACGAACGGTACAGCAGCCAGTCGTGAAAGCGCGGCGATGAGCGGGCAAAACACCAGGCGGCCAGCAGGATAAATGGCGTCGTGGGCAGCAACGGCAATACAACGCCCAGCGTGCCTAACACTACCGCTATCCAGCCAATGATGATTAGAATAATGCGTTGCATAATATCAGTACTTAACACAGAGAATCGCTACTTTAGCATAACAGTTCTCATTTTCATCGGAGTGTTGTCGTGAAAACCGTCATGCTGCTACAGACGCTCGAAAACCAGCTTAACCGCCTGCGCCAGCAGTGTGCCCCGCTGGCGCATCACGCCACGCTGAGCGCCCGCTTTGACAGGCATCTGTTTCACACTCGCAGCACGTTGCTCCAAGCTTATCTGGTTGAAGCTGAAGATAATCTCGCAGCCTTGCGGCGCGCAGTTGAACAGCAACAACTACCACAAATTAGCTGGCTGGCGGAACACCTTGCCTCACAGTTAGAGGCGATTTCGCGTGAAACCGCCAGTTGGTCACTCCGCGAGTGGGACTGCGCATCTCCAGGCCTGGCGCGCTGGCAGCGCAAGCGAGTTCAACACCAGGAGTTTGAACGCCGACTGGTGGAAATGACGCATGAACGCAAAAAGCGTCTGGCTCAGGCAACGGGTTTTGAAGAACAGCAAAAACTGCATCGTGAAGTAGAAGCATTCGAGGCGCGACTGGCACGCTGTCGCCATGCCCTGGCGAGAATAGAAAACGTGCTGGCGCGTTTAACCCGTTAATCCCGGAGAATTTATGTCATTAGAGAACGCCCCGGACGAGATCAAACTGGCCGTCGATCTGATTGTCCTGCTTGAAGAGAATCAGATGGAGCCTGAAATTGTGCTGAAAGCGCTGGAGATTGTGAAGCAGGATTACGAGAAGAAACGGCTCTCTTTATCGAAAAAGATCTGTAACTGAAAACCTGATGGCATTGCACTTATCAGGCCTACGAATGAATCGAAGCTCGCAGGCCTGATGATTTTTCTATTAACCTACCGAAGGCGTCGGGTCATCACCTTTAATGATGTCACGCTTAACCTCGGTCACGGTGTCGCCCTTCGCGTTGTGCAGGTGCACTTCGAGCTGGTTAAAGGCAATATCAATGTCGTTTTCACGGCACAAACGATCGACCGCACGGTTAAGCTCATCAACCGTATGGCTACGATCGCGCAATTCGCGCACGTATAAACGCAGCTCATGATCCAGCGTGCTGGCGCCGAAGGCGGTAAAGAACACCGCTGGTTCCGGATCGTGCATCACTTTCGGGTGCTCCATCGCCGCCTGCAGCAGCACCTTCTTAACTTTGTCCAGATCCGAACCATAGGCCACGCCAATGCGAATCACCAGGCGCGTGGTAGTATCGGAGAGCGACCAGTTGATCAAGCGCTCCGTCACGAACGCTTTGTTCGGGATAATCACCTCTTTGCGATCGAAGTCGGTAATGGTGGTGGCACGAATTCGAATCTTGCTGACCGTTCCTGAGAACGTACCGATGGTAACGGTATCGCCGATGCGGACCGGGCGTTCAAACAGGATAATCAGGCCGGAAACAAAGTTACCGAAAATTTCCTGCAAGCCAAAACCCAGACCAACCGACAGGGCGGCAGCCAGCCACTGTAGCTTATCCCACGAAACACCGAGCGATCCGAAGACCGTCATTGCGCCGATGGCGATGATCGCGTAGTTAAGGATCGTAGTGATCGCATAGGAAGCACCCTGGCGCATTTTCAGTCGCGACAGCACCAGCACTTCCAGCAGCCCTGGTAAGTTGCGGATCAACGCCCACGCCACCATTGATGCAATAATCGCAAACAACAGGCTGCCCATGGTGACGTCTTTCACCACTGCCGCACCCGCTTCGGTGCCGTTGTAATGCCAGAGCGTAATGCTGTCGAGATAGCTGAACACGGTGATCAAATCAGACCAAATGGCCCAGAACAAGACACCAAACAGGGCAACCATTACCAGCATAGTTATACGCAGCGTTTGTTGGTTAACCTGCTCCAGCGCGATGGTCGGCTCTTCCTGCGGCTCTGCACCCTCCGCCCCTTCTTTCACCAGGTTCTGACGACGCGCCAGCGCGCGACGCCAGGCGATACGACGTGCCGCGACGCTCAACCCACGCAGCACGGTCTGGTACAGCAGGTTCCAGAGAATGACCAGATAAACCGTTTCAATCCAGCGTCCCGCTAGGCGCAGCGTGGTGTAGAAATAGCCGGTCGCCGTCAGCACCATTAATGCTATCGGGATAATAGACAGCACGGTAATCGTCACCAGACGCAGACCATGCGACTCTTTATCACGCCAGCTTTCGCGGCACATTGGCCATACCAGGAAGGCGATCAGCAGCAGGTTGAGGAAAATGACCGCCTGCCCAAGCACATCGTCCATTAAATTAAGCGGTGACAACTCAGCAATAACCGACCAGAAGTTCAACGGCAACAGTGCGAGGCTGATGCGCACAATCTGACGACGCCAGTGGCTGGTCTGCTTCGCAGGCATGCCAAAATGACGAATCGCTACGCCATCCTTTTCCAGCACCTTCCAGCACAAACCAAACACCAGCCAGAAGATAGTCATCTTCTTGCTGAACGCCCACAGCAGGTCGCTGATATTCAACTGCATAGTCAAAAGAATCAGACCTACCGCGAGGATAATCAGGCACGCCGGCAAGGCTCTGATGAGATCGATCAGAATCGCTTTTGGTGTATTGAGCTGACTGTCATTACGCAGGTTACCCACCGCAGCGGCTAATTTCGCCTGATACTCTTTCAACCATTTCAGACGCCAGCGGATTAACCCGGCAATGAGCAATAGCGGCAATCCCGCCAGGAACGCAATAAACACCGCGGGCCATGCTTTCTCCCAGTTAACCGTGATTTTCATCGACTTAAACTGGTCTTTAAGCGTTTGCGGGAAAGCTTTGATCCAGTCCCAGTCCATCGGACGGTTACTGTTAACCCAGAAAATCTGCTGCGTGAGGATCCCTCTCAGGTTTTTCGACACACTCATTAACTGCTGCTGGTTAATTTGCAGATTAATCGCCATCATCAGCTGATTGCCAAGCTGCTTATTTAGCTGATCCAACAGTTCACGACGCATATCCACGACCTGCAGTAAGGCATCATGGACTTCGCCGTTCACTTCGTTGCGGTGCCCTTCTTCCAGTTTGGCGACAAACGCATCATTCTGGAACAGCGCGTCGCGCTGCTGGTTGACCTCAAACTGCTCCAGACGCAAGTCGGCGATCCGGTTGGTCATATCGGCAAGTTCATCCGCAGACGGCAGTGTTTGTTGTTGCTGATACAGAATACGCGACAGCAGCAGACTGCCCTTCAGAACGGCGATCTGTTCTTTAATGTTGCGTTCGGATTGCAGCGCGCGGTCAAGCCAGTTTTTAACTTTGATATTTTGCTGCATCAGGCTGTTGCCATTTTCGGTCGCGGCAATCAGACGCTGGCTGAGCTGATGGTTAACATCAAGCTCCTGCTTCACTAACGGATTGGACTGAATACGCTCGGCCTCGTCAGGATTGACCGCTTCCTGCGCCGTTTTTTCGGTTAACGTCAGTCGCTTGCTGTTCACCGCTTCCTGCAGGAGCTGGAGCTGATGCTCAAGGCGGTTACTGTTCGCCGTCACGTAATCACGTTGTTTTTGCAAGGTATCCTGCAAAATCGTATTCCCTTCGAGGCTCTTACGCTGTTGGTCGATCTGCGCATTCAGCAGCGCCTGCTGCGCCTGTAACAGCACCTGCTGGCTGGGGCGTAAAGCTCCTTCGCCTACATTAGTGCCATCAAGTCGGTTGCGGATTTGCTGCATCTGCTGCGACGCGGTGTACATCGCATTTTGTACGCGCTCTGGCTGGGTCTGCAGTGATACCAGTTGGCTGTTATACGTGGCCAGATCGTTTTGCGAGCTTTGCAGGTCATCCAGGACCTGCGCTACGCGCGACTCAAGTTGTCGTAAGGAAAGCGTGCTCAGCGTTTTTCGCGTTTCGTCGTCATTATCGACATCGCTGAGTGAATTTAGCGCATCCGTCGCCTGGCGCATTTTCTCTGGCGCCTGGGCCACTTTCTGGCGAAGCTGTACGGTCTCATCTTTCACGCGATCGATTTTATCCAGCGTGGCAATGGTATCGATGAGATCCTGTTGGACCAGCTTATCCTGCGCGGAGAGATCTTTTTGTTTATTCAGCGTGTCTAACTGGCTCTGAATATCAGCTTTCGTCGGCAGTTCACCACTCTGTTGCGCCCGCGCAAATGCAGATGACTGGCAGGATAACAATAGAATGAAGAAAAGAATGCTAATAGCAATTACATGCTGTGAACGTTTATAGAGCTGCAACATAGTCATGAGAATGAATGTTTCTGAACCAGGAAAGTGACCGGAAATAGTCAAGTGACAAGAATATCACGGCTGTGAACGGCAGAATAGCAGAAGGCAAAATGACCAGGAGAATTCCTGGTGCAGAATGGCAAACTAGCTTGTCTCTCCTGCCTGCAGACGCAAGCTTGGACAAAGCAGACACATCTCCAGCAGTACCGCCACGTACTGGCGAGCCTCATTCTTCAGATCAAATGATTCGGGAGCAAATAACCAGTTCTCCATGATCCCGGAAATATAGCTACGCATTAACACCGCTACACGACGTGTGTTCAGGTTTTCCGGCAACATGTTGACATCCATACAGTGGCGTAACGTTTTTTCTATGCGGTCATAGTTTTCCAGACACAGGCTACGTTCGACTAACTGAACTGATGCTATTTCCCCGACAAATTCGCATTTGTGGAATATAATCTCCATCAATAAACGTCGGCGTTCTTCTGTCACGGTAGTTTCAAGAACGTAAATTAAAATTTCTCTTAATACTGATAGTGGATCGTCAGGGAATTTTGCCTGATACTCAGTCTCTAACTCATCAATGTTAGGTTTTGCTAGCTCCCAGATTTCACTGAATAAATCCGATTTGTTTTTGAAATGCCAATAGATTGCACCGCGCGTCACACCAGCGGCTTTTGCGATCTCAGCCAGCGAGGTGGATGAGACCCCTTGTTGCGAAAACATACGCAGAGCGACATCGAGAATGTGTTGTCGTGTTTCCTGTGCTTGTTGTTTGGTTTTTCGTGCCATAGGTCAGTGAATTTACAGGCGTTAGATTTACATACATTTGTGAATGTATGTACCATAGCACGACGATAATATAAACGCAGCAATGGGTTTATGGGCTTTAAGCCATTGATCAATTTGAAATCGGACACTCGAGGTTTACATATGAACAAAAACAGAGGGTTAACGCCTCTGGCAGTCGTTCTGATGCTCTCAGGCAGCTTAGCGCTAACAGGATGTGACGACAAACAGGCCCAACAAGGGGGCCAGCAAATGCCAGAGGTTGGAGTTGTTACGCTCAAAACTGAACCTCTACAGATCACAACCGAACTTCCGGGTCGCACCAGTGCGTTTCGTATTGCTGAAGTTCGTCCTCAGGTTAGCGGGATTATCCTGAAACGTAATTTCACGGAAGGTGGTGACATCGAAGCGGGTGTATCTCTCTATCAGATTGATCCTGCTACTTACCAGGCCGCTTATGAAAGTGCAAAAGGTGATCTGGCCAAAGCACAAGCCGCAGCAAATATCGCTCAACTGACGGTGAAACGTTATCAGAAACTGTTAGGTACGAAGTACATCAGCCAACAGGACTACGATAGCGCGCTGGCTGACGCACAGCAGGCAAACGCCGCCGTTGTTGCCGCGAAAGCCGCGGTAGAAACTGCACGCATCAATCTGGCTTACACCAAAGTGACGTCGCCGATCAGCGGTCGCATTGGTAAATCATCCGTTACGGAAGGCGCTCTGGTACAAAACGGTCAGGCGACCGCACTGGCGACCGTTCAGCAGTTGGATCCCATCTATGTAGACGTGACGCAGTCAAGTAATGACTTCCTGCGCCTGAAACAAGAGCTGGCCAACGGCACGCTGAAGCAAGAGAACGGTAAAGCGAAAGTTGAGCTGGTGACCAATGACGGCATTAAATACCCGCAGTCCGGTACGCTGGAATTTTCTGATGTGACGGTAGATCAAACCACTGGGTCGATTACGTTACGCGCAATTTTCCCGAACCCGGATCATACCTTACTGCCGGGTATGTTCGTCCGCGCACGTCTGGAAGAAGGGATTAACCCAACTGCATTACTGGTTCCACAGCAAGGCGTTACCCGCACACCGCGTGGCGATGCCAGTGCATTGGTTATCGGTGCTGACAACAAAGTTGAAACGCGTCAAATTGTCGCCGCACAAGCGATTGGCGACAAATGGTTAGTCACTGATGGACTTAAGCCAGGCGACCGCGTGATTGTTACTGGGCTGCAAAAAGTACGTCCTGGCGCGCAGGTAAAAGCGCAGGAAATAACCGCAGATAACAACCAGCAAGGCGCAAGCGGTAGCCAGTCTGAGCAGTCCAAGTCTTAACTTAAACAGGAGCCGTTAAGACATGCCTAATTTCTTTATCGATCGCCCAATATTTGCGTGGGTGATCGCCATTATCATCATGTTGGCAGGGGGGCTCGCGATCCTCAAATTGCCGGTGGCGCAATATCCAACTATTGCACCGCCAGCAGTGACGATCTCCGCGACCTACCCTGGCGCTGATGCCAAAACAGTACAGGATACTGTTACGCAGGTTATCGAACAGAATATGAACGGTATCGATAACCTGATGTACATGTCCTCTAACAGTGACTCAACCGGTACGGTTCAGATCACCCTGACTTTCCAGTCAGGCACTGATGCTGACATTGCGCAGGTTCAGGTGCAGAACAAACTGCAACTGGCGATGCCGCTGCTGCCGCAGGAAGTACAACAACAGGGCGTGAGCGTTGAGAAATCGTCCAGTAGCTTCCTGATGGTTGTCGGCGTTATCAACACCAACGGCACCATGACGCAGGAAGATATTTCCGACTATGTGGGCGCCAACATGAAGGACGCGATCAGCCGTACTTCAGGTGTGGGTGATGTGCAGCTGTTCGGTTCCCAGTACGCGATGCGTATCTGGATGGATCCGAACAAACTGAACAACTTCCAACTGACCCCGGTTGATGTGATCAGCGCCATTAAAGCGCAGAATGCCCAGGTTGCAGCCGGTCAGTTAGGCGGTACGCCGCCGGTGAAAGGCCAGCAACTTAACGCGTCGATCATTGCGCAAACCCGTCTGACCTCCGCAGATGAGTTCGGCAAAATTCTGCTGAAAGTAAATCAGGATGGTTCCCAGGTGCGTCTGCGCGACGTCGCGAAAGTCGAACTGGGTGGCGAAAACTACGACATCATTGCGAAGTTCAACGGTAAACCGGCTTCCGGTCTGGGTATCAAGCTGGCGACAGGCGCGAACGCCCTCGACACCGCTAACGCTATCCGCGAAGAGCTGAAGAAGATGGAACCGTTCTTCCCGTCAGGTCTGAAGATCGTATACCCGTATGACACTACGCCATTCGTAAAAATCTCTATTCACGAAGTAGTGAAAACGCTGGTTGAAGCAATCATCCTCGTATTCCTGGTTATGTATCTGTTCCTGCAGAACTTCCGCGCGACGTTGATTCCGACTATCGCTGTGCCAGTAGTGTTATTGGGTACGTTTGCCGTCCTTGCGGTTTTCGGCTTCTCGATAAACACACTGACGATGTTCGGTATGGTGCTCGCCATCGGCCTGTTGGTGGATGACGCCATCGTTGTGGTCGAGAACGTTGAACGTGTAATGGCTGAGGAAGGTCTACCGCCGAAGGAAGCAACGCGTAAATCAATGGGCCAGATTCAGGGCGCACTGGTGGGTATCGCGATGGTACTGTCAGCGGTATTTATCCCGATGGCGTTCTTCGGAGGGTCTACCGGTGCAATCTACCGTCAGTTCTCCATCACCATTGTTTCGGCAATGGCGTTGTCAGTGCTGGTGGCATTGATTCTGACCCCTGCCCTGTGTGCGACCATGCTCAAACCGATTGCAAAAGGCGATCACGGAGAAGGTAAAAAAGGCTTCTTCGGCTGGTTTAACCGCATGTTTGATAAGAGCACGCACCATTACACCGACAGCGTAGGCGGTATTCTGCGCAGCACCGGTCGTTATCTGGCGCTGTATCTGATCATCGTCGTGGGCATGGCCTATCTGTTCGTTCGTCTGCCAAGTTCGTTCCTGCCGGATGAAGACCAGGGGGTATTCCTGTCAATGGCTCAGCTGCCAGCGGGTGCAACGCAAGAGCGTACCCAGAAGGTGTTGGACGAGATGACGGATTACTATCTGACCAAAGAAAAAGCGAACGTTGAATCGGTGTTTGCCGTTAACGGTTTCGGTTTTGCGGGTCGTGGTCAGAACACCGGTATCGCGTTCGTCTCGTTGAAAGACTGGAGTGAACGTCCCGGCGAAGAGAACAAAGTTGAGGCCATTACTCAACGTGCGATGGGCGCATTCTCGCAGATTAAAGATGCCATGGTCTTTGCCTTCAACCTGCCAGCAATTGTGGAGTTAGGTACTGCTACCGGTTTCGACTTCCAGTTGATTGACCAGGCGGGCCTGGGCCATGAGAAACTGACGCAGGCACGTAACCAGCTGTTTGGTGAAGTCGCGAAGCATCCTGACCTGCTAGTCGGCGTACGTCCTAACGGTCTGGAAGATACGCCGCAGTTCAAGATCGATATCGATCAGGAAAAAGCGCAGGCTCTGGGTGTTTCCATTAGCGACATTAATACAACGCTGGGTGCGGCATGGGGCGGAAGCTACGTGAATGACTTCATTGACCGTGGTCGTGTGAAGAAAGTTTACGTCATGTCTGAAGCGAAATACCGTATGTTGCCGGAAGACATTGGAAACTGGTATGTCCGCGGCAGCGATGGACAAATGGTACCGTTCTCTGCCTTCTCGACCTCACGCTGGGAATACGGTTCACCGCGTCTGGAACGCTACAACGGTCTGCCTTCCATGGAAATCTTAGGCCAGGCCGCACCGGGTAAAAGTACCGGTGAAGCCATGGCAATGATGGAGCAACTGGCCAGCAAACTGCCATCTGGTATCGGCTATGACTGGACCGGTATGTCCTACCAGGAACGACTGTCCGGCAACCAGGCCCCTGCCCTGTATGCCATTTCACTGATTGTCGTATTCCTGTGTCTGGCGGCATTGTACGAGAGCTGGTCCATTCCGTTCTCCGTTATGCTGGTGGTACCGTTGGGGGTAATCGGTGCATTGCTGGCAGCAACATTCCGCGGCCTGACCAACGACGTTTACTTCCAGGTGGGCCTGCTCACAACCATTGGTTTATCGGCGAAGAACGCGATACTTATCGTCGAATTCGCCAAAGACTTGATGGATAAAGAAGGCAAAGGTCTGATAGAGGCGACGCTGGACGCGGTCCGCATGCGTTTACGTCCGATCCTGATGACCTCGCTGGCCTTTATTCTGGGCGTAATGCCACTGGTAATCAGCTCCGGCGCAGGTTCCGGCGCGCAGAACGCCGTTGGTACTGGCGTAATGGGCGGGATGGTGACGGCAACCGTGTTGGCTATATTCTTTGTGCCGGTGTTCTTTGTGGTGGTACGCCGCCGCTTTAGCCGTAAAAGCGAAGATATTGAGCATAGCCACTCAGTAGACCATCATTGACACCTTTCTAAACATAAGGCCGCGCAAGCGGCCTTTTTTCTGAAAAATCATAAAATTCACGTATTGCGATTTCGTTTATTTTCTCCAGGTTAAATAATCGATATAATCCTTGTAGCCTTAAAGGCTATTCTTAAAAAATGATTAAGAGTACTTATTAACCTTAATAAATATTAAGATTATTCCTGGTAAGCAGCTCACATTGTTGGCAGTGGCCTTGCATTTGTTAACCTAATCAAGATAACCCGATGATTGCCCGAAGAATAAAGAAGTTGTCCCATTTCGAATAGCGGCAGAGATCTGTTAAAATGTAAAAATGACCCTGCATCATAATTTTGCATAATTGTAATTTTTCGTGATATGACGATGAAATCTTTTTTAGAGTAGATTATAGTTAAATCATCAGGAGTCGCGGGCAAGTTCCAGGTAGTTTGTTGTATCCATCCCGAAAGGTGTTCGGTTAGTTTAAGCCACTAAGAAGGGGATGCGTTATGGATGAATACTCACCCAAAAGACATGATATCGCACAGCTTAAATTTCTCTGTGAAACCCTGTATCATGACTGTCTTGCAAACCTTGAACAAAGTAACCATGGCTGGGTTAATGACCCTACCTCTGCCACCAGCTTGCAGCTCAATGAACTGATAGAGCATATTGCAACCTTCGCACTTAATTATAAAATTAAGTACAATGAGGACAATAAGCTGATTACGCAGATAGATGAATATCTGGATGACACTTTTATGTTGTTCAGCAGTTATGGTATTAATATGCAGGATCTGCAGAAATGGCGGAAGTCAGGTAATCGACTGTTTCGCTGTTTTGTCAATGCCACCAGGGCTAATCCTGTTAGTTTGTCTTGTTAAAAATTATTACAATCATAGGTAAGAGTTATGTCCGATAAACCATTAACTAAAACTGATTATTTGATGCGCCTGCGACGTTGCCAGACAATTGACACCCTTGAGCGCGTTATTGAAAAAAATAAATATGAATTGTCCGACAACGAACTGGCTGTATTTTACTCAGCAGCAGATCATCGCCTTGCTGAATTGACCATGAATAAGCTCTACGACAAGATTCCAACTTCTGTTTGGAAATTCATTCGCTAATACTCACAGGTTAAGTCAGGTATCGCGGCACATTTGTCTGGCTGACCATTTTCGTATTTACAATGATTATTTAATTCAAATCACGTGACTACGATCACAGCGAAGAAACGGGAACGTTCCCCTTGAGTGCATTGCGTTTTACTGTGTTGAAATGACTACCAGACACAGGGAATTCGTAATGAGTAATGAAAAGCAAAAAATGATCGCTGGCGAACTTTATAGCCCTGCAGATGAAACGTTACGCCACGACCGGCTACGCGCTCGTCAGTTGACCTGGCGCTACAATCTTACCGCTCCTGATGAAAAAAGTGAGCGACAGGCTATTCTGCATGAACTGTTGGGCCAGAGTGAAGGCGCTTACATTGAACCCTCTTTTCGCTGTGATTACGGCTACAACATCTATCTCGGTAAAGAATTTTACGCCAACTTCGACTGCGTTATGCTCGACGTCTGCCCAATCCATATTGGTGACAACTGCATGTTAGCTCCAGGAGTCCATATCTATACCGCGACCCATCCGCTGGATGCTGCCGAGCGAAACAGTGGCATGGAGCTTGGCAAACCTGTGACTATTGGCAACAACGTATGGATAGGTGGACGCGCGGTGATAAACCCTGGCGTAACGTTGGGTGATAATGTGGTTGTAGCCTCAGGCGCGGTGGTTACGAAAAGCGTTCCAGCAAATAGCGTGGTCGGGGGCAATCCCGCCAGGATTATCAAAACGCTGTGATCCTAAATGTAACTGTTATGCTAAATTGTGGTTAATCTGTTACTTTCTTCAAAAGGTATCCCCTTTTAAAATAGGGCGATCGTACCTGAACATCGCAGACACCACGAAGGCAAGAGATGACAGAAATACAGCGCCTGCTTACCGAAACCATCGACGACTTAAATATTCGCGAAAAACGCGACAACAAACCGCGCTTTAGCATCAGCTTTATTCGCAAATATCCTGGCCTGTTTATCGGCATGTATGTTGCGTGGTTTGCCACGCTGGCGGTGATGCTACAGTCAGAAACGTTAGTCGATTCAGTATGGCTGCTGGTGGTTCTGTTCGTCATACTCAACGCGTTTTTCTTTTTCGACGTTGCGCCAAGATACCGCTTTGAAGATATCGACGTACTGGATTTCAGAGTTTGCTATAACGGCGAATGGTATAACACGCGCTTTGTTCCCTCTTCACTCATAGATACCATCATGCACTCACCTTCCGTCGATAGCGAACATAAAACGCAGTTGCAAAAGATGATATCCCGTAAGGGCGAGCTCTCTTTCTACGATGTGTTTACGCTAACCCGGTCCCAGAACAGTTAGTAAGGGCGTCTCAGCGCAGATAAAAAAAGTGCGTCCCTGTAAAGGGAACGCACTTTATTCCCTGAAATGCTGGCAAAGAAACTAACGTCTTTTTTTACGTCCTTGAACCGCTTTAAAGCGCGGATTCGTTTTGCAGATAACGTACAAACGCCCTTTGCGTTTCACTATCTGGCAGTCGGGATGACGCTGTTTTGCACTACGAAGTGAATTAAGTACCTGCATCTTAACCTCGCTTAGTGCCAATAAAATGACCAAAACGCTTCTGGAAACGTGCTGCACTGCCTTCGTTATCAAAGGTTTTTTGTTTCCCGGTGTAGTACGGATGCGATTTGGAAGAGATATCCAGAGTCACATACGGGTACATTTTCCCCTCAAACTCAATCTCACGCTCCGTTTTGATGGTCGAACCGACCTTAAAGAATTCATTGGCGCTGGTATCGTGAAACACCACGGTACGGTAAAAAGGATGAATATCCGGTTTCATGGTAACCTCAAATTGTTATGTTATAACATACAAACAAAATACACCACTCTTGTACGAATCTCAACCCGATTTACGTTGTGGTTTTTTAACGGGACGATTAATGGCCGTAAATATATGATGCCAATCGGATTGCTTTTTCGGCTTTCAGATATACTTTCCCTACGCTGTGTAAATAAGGATATCACCGTGACAACACGACATCTGATAAGCCTGGTGACAGGGGTACTGTTTCTTTCCATCCTCGCCCCCGTAGGTTTAAGCCTGTGGCTGGCGCATCGTCAGGTTGAAACGAAATTTATCGATGAACTCGATATGTTCTCCATGCGTGCTGCATTACGTACGGAACGCGTTGGCGAACAGGCCAAAAAAGCCTTACGCAGTATCGAGTCCTTTCAGGGCGTGCCATGCAGCGACGAACACTTGCTGGAAATGCGTCGTTTATCATACAGTTACCGTAACATTCAGGAAGTGCTGTACCTTAAAGATAACGTTCCACAATGCTCATCCCTGGAAAAAAGAAGCCAGGCGGTCGCGTTTCCTCCGGCAATGAAAGTCACGCCAGATGGATATCGCGCGTGGCTGACCACGCAAAACGATTTGGGCATCAAACGTTTTATGGCGGCATTAGGTAGCCAGCATTACGTCGTGATGATCGATCCCGGTTCTTTTATTGACGTCATCCCGTTTGGATCCTGGCCGATTGAAGTCGCCATCATTGGCACCGCGCGTAACATGGTGGTAGCCAGTAGCGCCGATCTGCCATCGGACGTTTTACACCATGTGCAACAAGAGCGTTCGATTACCCATTTTCAGAAAGATGGCAGTATTTATAACGCCCGCCCTTTCCCCGAGTTGGGCATTACGGTTGTAACATGGGCATCCACATTACCTGTGCAAAAAAGCTGGCATAGACAGGCGCTGATCTGGCTGCCGGCAGGGATTCTTATCGGTTTACTCACCGCCACCTTTATTCTGCGTATTTTACGCCGTTTACAGTCTCCCCATCACCAATTGCAGGACGCTATCCAGCATAGGGATATCAAGGTTCACTACCAGCCGATTATCTCGCTTAAAACGGGCAAAGTGGTCGGGGCAGAAGCGCTGGCTCGCTGGCAGCAAGCCGACGGAAGCTATCTGTCGCCGGAAATTTTCGTCGCAATGGCACAAGAAACCGGGCTTTCTGAGCCGCTTACTCTTTTGATTATTGAAAGCGTATTTGACGATCTTGGAAGATGGCTGCGTCAACATCCTGACCAGCATATCTCCATTAACCTTGAGTCAGCCGATCTGACCTCGGAAACGCTTCCTGCGCTGTTGAGCCGCAAGGTGAATCAATGGCAACTAAAGCCTGAGCAAATCGCGCTGGAGCTGACCGAACGCGAGTTTGCCGACCCGAAAAACAGTGCGCCCTTTATTGCCAAATACCGTCAGGCTGGTCATTCAATTTATATTGATGACTTTGGCACCGGCTATTCCAGTCTGAGCTATTTGCAGGATCTGGATGTGGACATCCTGAAGATAGACAAATCGTTTGTCGATGCGCTGGAGTACAACAACGTCACACCGCATATCATCGAGATCGCGAAAACACTGAAGCTGGAGATGGTGGCTGAAGGTATTGAAACCGAGAAGCAGGAAGCCTGGCTACGCCAGCATGGCGTACAGTATGGTCAGGGCTGGCTTTATAGCAAAGCGCTGCCGAAGGCGGCATTTATTCTGTGGGCAGAAAAACGGCTTTAACGTAGCGGTTGATACTGAGATGGCTGGCGGCACGCCGCACAGCCAGTCACATCACTCTTCCATGATGGGCGCAAATCCACCGTAGATCATCCGCTTGCCATCAAATGGCATAGATTCCCCGAATTCCTTCATCCGGGGATCGGACATCATCTTCTGATTCGCCGCGTCACGGACCTCTTTGGAAGGGTATTCAATCCAACTGAATACCACCTCTTCATGATCCAGGGCTTTCACTGCCATGCGAAAATCGGTCAGTTTGCCGTCGGGAACATCATCTGCCCAACACTCCACCACGCGCAATGCGCCGAACTCCTTGAAAAGCGGAGCTGCTTTAGCCGCCATCGCAATGTACGCCTCCTTGTTTTCAGCGGGTACGGCAACCACAAAGCCATCAACATACTTCATGAGAAAAACCTCCGAAGTGTACTGCGCGGCAAGCCGATTCCGGCCGCGTCAGTCGAGACTAAGTTTAGTCGCCAGTAGACGATCGTGCCCCAGGCGCATTCCTGGGACGGATTCGCGACTGCGGCTGATGGCGAAACCACGGCAGGCAAATCTGAATGAGCGGCCCGATAGCCAGCGCATACAGCACCGTCCCAACCCCGACGGTTCCCCCCAGCAGCCAGCCGATAAGCAGAACAGACACTTCAATTGCGGTGCGAATTCGTCGTACTGGCCAGCCGGTACGCGCGTGAATACCAGTCATCAGACCGTCACGCGGGCCTGCGCCAAAACCGGCGCCAATGTACAGACTGGTGGCTAACGCATTCAGGATCACCGCTGATACCAGCAGCCCGCTGCGCGCCATCAGGGATTCAAATCCCGGTATCACCACCAGTGCGACATCTGCCGCCAGCCCGATCATAATCACGTTGCTCAACGTGCCAAAACCCGGGCGCTGGCGTAGCGGTATCCATGCCAGCAGCACCAATACGCCCACGGCGATAATCACGACACCGATATTCATCGACACTAAATTTGCCACGCCCAGGTGAAATACGTTCCACGGATCGGCCCCTAGATCGGCACGGACAAACATCGCCGTCGACACACCGTACAGCGTCAGCCCGATAAACAGCTGAAGTAAACGACGCAGCATGTTATTTCCCTCTTACTCTCAGATGGCTTTCATCTTCACCGCAATTGGCACTATGATTAATGTCCAGTTTTCAAAAAGTGGACTGTTATGTCATCTCGCCGTTACGGAAGTCAATCTTTGCAGCGCCTGCTCGGGCACTGGCAGGAAAGCCCCTCACGAACGCCTATCTGGCGACAACTGGCGGAAGCATTACGTCTGCTGATCCTTGATGGTCGACTGGCGCTGGATAGTCGCTTGCCCGGTGAGCGCGAGCTCGCCGCCGTTCTGGAAGTAAGTCGAACCACCGTCGCCAGCGCCATGGCGCAACTGCGTGAAGAGGGATATCTGGAAAGTCGTCATGGGAGCGGCTCACGGGTGATCCTGCCGGAACACATTCGCCATGTGCCAACGCGAACCAGCACCGGCACAGCGCTTGATTTGTCCACGGCGGCACTGAGTGCTGGCCCTGAAATTCACCAGGCTTACCAGCAAGCGCTGTTTGCGATGCCGCAGCATTTGCTAAGCTCTGGGTATCTGCCACAGGGACTTGCTGTTTTGCGTGAATCCATCGCCCGGCATTATTGCGAACGCGGACTCCCGACACAGCCCGATGAAATAATGGTCGTGAACGGCGCGGTCAGCGGACTGGCGCTGATCCTGCGTTTACTCACCGGTCCCGGCGATCGCGTAGTGGTCGATCATCCCACTTATCCGCTGGCGATTGCAGCAATACAAGGGGCGTCATGTCGCCCCGTTGGCGTGTCGCTGCCTGAGCACGGTTGGGATACGGCGGGTCTGGTTGCCACTCTCGCGCAAACCGCCCCGAGAATGGCCTATCTGATGCCGGACTTTCACAACCCGACCGGCCGCTGTATGGACGCCGCAACTCGTCAGGTCGTGGCGGATATTGCTGAAAGGACGCGCACTACACTGGTGGTCGATGAGACCATGGTGAACCTGTGGTATGACGCCCCGCCTCCACCGCCACTTGCTGCATTCAATCGCGATGCACCGATAATTCTGCTGGGTTCGGCAGGGAAAAGCTTTTGGGGCGGATTACGTCTGGGCTGGATTCGGGCCTCGTCGCGTACCATTGCCGCGCTGGTACAAACCCGCGACACCTTCGATTTGGGCTCTCCGGTGCTGGAACAACTCGCCACCAGCTGGTTGCTGGATAACGCCGCCGACTTTCTTCCTGGCAGAAGACGCCTGCTCACATCGCAGCGAGACTTGTGCTCGAGCCTGATGAACTCACATTTCCCGGAGTGGCAATTTACCCAGCCACAGGGAGGACTCTCTTTCTGGGTTGAACTGCCCGATACGCTGGCAACGCTCTTTGCCACGCGCGTCGAAAGCGCAGGCATCCAGTTGGGTACCGGTACGCGATTTGGACTTGATGGCGCATTCGATCGCTTTTTGCGTATGCCCTTCACGTTACCGGATGACACTGCGCGCGCCGCCTTCAGAGTATTGCAACCCATTTGGGATAATCTGCGCTTACAGGCCAGCAGCGGGAAAATGCGTAAAATAATCTAAGCCACGAGTCAACGGACTCGCCCAGGAATGCCGCAATGGACGAGGAAGTCCCGGCATATTACCGCTGAGGGGGAACCGGAAACCCCTTCAGCGAAATGACGAAATTCTCACCATCTTTTTTAATTTTTGCCCCAGCATCACACCAGTCGGAGGCAATACGAAAGAACTCATCGCTGCCGACATTCCAGCTCAAACGAACATGTTTCACATAACCGGAGCGCAGCATTTCACAGGCTTCGCTGTAATTACAGGCGGTTGAGAGCGGTTGTTGTTTCATTTTTTCTTCTTCAGCAATCTTCGCAATGCTTTGATTTCTTTAGGAGTCAGAGCTTCAACTACGGATTCTTCCGTATGCTGGCTATCGATATCCTCAGCAGAGACTCCTGCCTCTTCAACGGCGGAAAATGCGATTAGCAGCAGTTTTTCCGTTGCGATACTTAAATTCTCGTTATGTACTTCAGCGTAATGGCGAAGCTTTTCTTTTAGCGCCTCATCAATTTTGACATTCAATACAGCGGTCGACATCGTAAAAAATCCTTGTGGTCAGCCAAAAGACATCGGATGTAAGGCCCATGGCATTACAACGCGATGGCAGCGGCAAAAGCATCAAATAACATCCCCGAAACACATTGACAGCATTTGATGACATTAAAATGACAATACGATGACAAAAAAAGTAGATAAGCAGAAGGAAAATTGCCGGACGGCAGAATTGGGTGGGGGCCCTGCCAGCTACATCCCGGCACACACGTCATCTGCCTTGGCTGCTTCCTTCCGGACCTGACCTGGTAAACAGAGTAGTGTTGCGGGAGAACCAACAGAGCCCCCATTGAGAGCGTTGTTAACCAACGCGCAGGCGCATTATCACTGCTGCACCCTGTAATTGCAACCCATCCAGCACCGGATGCTGTTTTCTTGCGCAATGCGGCTTCACTCCTTCACCATTCGGCATTATGCTGAAGGATTAGCGCAGGAATAAATGATGGATATACAAGACACTTTCCCCCAACGCGTCTGGCAAATTGTCGCGTCAATTCCCGAAGGTTTCGTCACCACTTATGGCGATGTGGCCAGGCTTGCGGGATCGCCTCGGGCTGCGCGTCAGGTAGGCGGCGTGCTTAAACGTCTTCCCGAAGGGAGTAGCCTGCCCTGGCATCGGGTGGTCAATCGCCATGGTATTATTTCGCTGACTGGGCCTGACCTGCAACGCCAACGTCAGGCGTTACTGGCGGAAGGGATCGTGGTTTCAGGAAGCGGACAGATCGATTTACAGCGCTATCGCTGGGTGTACTAACCCTCCCCTGGCGGAGAGGGTTATGAAAACCTTAGTACTGCGTGGGAGCAGGAACCGCAGAAGAAGGATTCATCTGGGTTGGTGACGTTGACGGCACCGTGGTTGCAGAGCCACCACTCGCCTGAACCGGTACTGCCGTTTGCTGCACAGGCACCAGCGTCAGGTCGGCTTTCTTACCACCCTGATTAATCACCGGCTGAACGGTATCGGTGATAAAGACCAGTTTGTCATTAACCGTAATGGCCGCACTCAGCAGGATACGCGCGTTAGGCTGAACATCTGCCGGGTTAAACGGTAATACGAAGCTGAACGGTGCTTGCTTACCTTCAGTACGAACCGCTTTTTGCGACAGCACTTTTGACGGCGCATCAGCCAGTGACGCATCCGACAGCGTCACGGTCAGCACCGCATCAGGTGGCAAGGCCACTTTCTGACGGATCCATACTGTACCGGAGACATTCGGCTGTTGAATTTTAGACTGTGTGTCAGCAATTGACGTATTAGGGCTTGGCGCAGGTGTCTGAATATCCGCGCTTTTATCAGCACAGGCCGCTAAAGCGACCGCAACCGCTAAACCACTTACCATGTGCACGAGTTTCATTAAATTCTCCTTATCATCTATGCACCAGCGAGAACTTTCCTCGCCAGAAGAGTGGTTAACAAAAACATAACGTGACTAAGTGTGGCACAAGACAGCTGGTTTTGCCTGTAATCGGCCAGTAATTCAGACAATTGCACCCATCGGACCACTTTTAAAATTGCGTTATACTCTGCCTACCTCGCTGCGACATCGATATCACCTGGAGAGCACGTATGAGTCTGGCACTGAAAAATTTGCTGACATTGTTAAATCTGGAAAAAATTGAAGAAGGACTCTTTCGGGGCCAAAGTGAAGACTTAGGGTTACGTCAGGTTTTTGGGGGACAGGTTGTCGGTCAGGCGCTATATGCCGCAAAAGAAACCGTACCGGAAGAGCGCCTGGTGCACTCCTTTCACAGTTATTTTTTACGCCCCGGCGATAGCCAAAAGCCGATCATCTATGATGTGGAAGTCCTGCGTGATGGTAACAGCTTTAGCGCACGTCGCGTTGCCGCGATCCAGAATGGTAAACCCATTTTTTACATGACTGCTTCGTTTCAGGCACCGGAAGACGGATTTGAACATCAGAAAACCATGCCAAAGGCACCGGGTCCCGATGAGCTGAAATCAGAAACGGAAATTGCCCGCTCAGTGGCGCATTTGCTGCCGCCGTTGTTGAAAGAAAAATTTATTAACGATCGTCCGTTGGAAGTGCGACCAGTGGAGTTTCATAATCCCTTAAAAGGTCACGTCGCACCTCCGGCGCGTCAGGTGTGGATCCGAGCCAACGGAACACTACAAGACGATCTGCGTGTTCATCAGTATCTGCTGGGGTATGCCTCAGATCTGAACTTCCTGCCTGTTGCGCTGCAGCCCTACGGGATTGGCTTCCTGGAGAAAGGGATTCAGATCGCCACCATTGACCATTCCATGTGGTTCCACCGTCCGTTCAATATCAATGAGTGGCTGCTGTATAACGTCGAGAGTACTTCGGCCTCCGGTGCCCGGGGCTTTGTTCGCGGAGAGTTTTATACCCAGGACGGCGTGCTGGTCGCTTCTACCGTCCAGGAAGGGGTAATGCGTAATCGCAATTGATGTCTTATCCGGCCTACAGACTAAATCATCGTAGGCCGGATAAGCGTTTAGCACCATCCGGCAGTTTGAGATTCAGGCGTTATAAGCGTTCTCACCATGGCTGTTCACATCCAGACCTTCGCGCTCCTGCTCTTCCGGTACGCGCAGACCAACCGTCATGTCCGCCAGCTTATAACCAATGAAAGCCACCACACCGGACCAGACGATGGTGATCGCCACGCTTTCCAGTTGTATCAGCAGCTGATGCCCCATGGTCACACCCTCGGCAAAGCCCACACCTCCCAGAGAACTTGCAGCGAAAACTCCGGTCATGATGCAGCCGACAATGCCGCACACACCGTGAACGCCAAACACGTCACACGGGTCATCCACGCGCAGAAAACGCTTCAGCATGGTTACGCCCCACAGACCTGCCAGCCCCGCAACGACACCGATAATCAGCGCACCGCCAACACCGATATAGCCACATGCAGGTGTTACGCCTACCAGACCGGCAATGGCGCCAGAACACGCGCCCAGCAGAGACGGTTTGCCACGCAGCGCCCATTCGCCGAAGATCCATCCGAGGATGGCGGCCGCGGTGGCAACCACGGTATTGACGAAGGCCAGTGCAGCGATTTCATTCGCCATACCCGCAGAACCAGAGTTAAAGCCAAACCAACCAATATAAAGGATAGCGGTACCGGTGAAGACCATCGGCAGATTGTGCGGTTTAAAGGCTTCTTTACCAAAACCGACGCGTTTGCCAATCAGATACGCCCCCACCAGGCCGGCAATCGCCGCGTTGATGTGCACCACTGTTCCACCTGCAAAATCCAAGGCGCCATGGGAAGCCAGCAAGCCGCCGCCCCAGACCATATGGGCAATGGGGATATAGGATAGCGTTAGCCACACCACCACAAAAATCAGCACCGCAGAGAAGCGAATACGTTCAGCCAGTGCCCCAACGATAAGTCCCACGGTGATGCAGGCGAACGAGCCCTGAAAAGCAACGTGAATGTACTGGTAGAAGCTCCCCGTGACCGCCGTCAGCGCGATGTTCTTCAGCAATACCCAGTTAAAGTTGCCGAAGAAATTATTCCCTTCACCAAACGCCAGTGAGTAGCCATAAACCACCCATAAAATACAAACCAGAGCAAATGTCACTGTAACCTGGGTCAGCATCGACAACACGTTCTTACCGCGAATCAAACCGCCGTAGAACAGCGCAATGCCTGGGATAGTCATAAACAGCACCAGTGCGGTACAGATCATCATAAAAGCATTATCCGCTTTATCCGCAACAGCCGGTGCCGCCATCGACAGCCCCGGCAGCAGCGCCAGTGAAGCAATACCCGTTTTCATCGTCGCTATCTTCATTTTTTGGTTTCCTATCACTGTGTGCCAGAAATTACAGTGCGGCTTCGTCGGCTTCGCCGGTACGAATACGAATCACACGTTGCAGCTCGGCGACGAAGATTTTGCCGTCGCCAATTTTTCCGGTGTAGGCCGCCTTACTGATGACATCAATCACGCCATCCAGTTGGTCGTCGGCAATCGCCACATCAATCTTCACCTTTGGCAGAAAGTTGACGCTATATTCTGCCCCACGGTACAACTCAGCATGACCTTTCTGTCGGCCAAACCCCTTCACTTCGGTGACGGTTAGCCCCTGAATACCAATAGACGACAATGCTTCACGGACGTCTTCGAGTTTGAACGGTTTGATTACCACGGTAACCAGCTTCATAGATCCCCTCCAGTCAGAATTCAGTAGTGGCTGCAGATACACCTGTTGAATGTTGCAAGGGATGTGCCAGGAATGAAAAATGCGGAATAGTTCAGGCTTACAGGGTACTGTCGAGGGAGAAAAAGAAAAAACGCACTATGGCGGTGCATAGTGCGTTACATTTTTGCACCAGATTGTTGATTGTCGTATCAGAGCTACGCTATCAGGCGAGCACAGAATCCTCTTGCGTGCTGGCGGCTAACTCCTCACCCGCCAGCTGCAGCTGGTACATCTGCCAGTAACGGCCTTGTGCCGCGAGTAATTGCTGGTGCGTACCACGCTCAACCGCCTGCCCACGATGCAGCACCAGAATGGTATCCGCATCGACAATCGTCGATAACCTATGCGCAATCACCACCAGCGTGGTGTGTTCACGTATCGCCGCCAGCGCGTGCTGTATGGCCTGTTCAGTGCCGGAGTCAATACTGGCCGTGGCTTCGTCGAGGATCAGCACCTGCGGCGTTTCAACCAATACCCGTGCCAGCGCCAGCAGCTGTTTCTGCCCAACAGAGAGATTATTGCCCTGCTCGCCCAGCCGGGTATGAATCCCCTCACTTAGACCCCGCGCCAGTTCCGCTAGCTGTACGGTTTCCAGCGCCTGCCGCACCCGTTCTTCTGAGATATCACGACCCAGCGTGACGTTTGCCAGGAAAGTATCTGCCATCACCACCGGATCCTGCTGCACCATCGCGATGCCCTGACGCAATGCACTGTGGCTCAGTGAAGACAACGGCCGTCCATCAAGACGGATTTCACCCTGCGTCAGAGGGTAGTACCCCATCAGCAGGCTGGCCAGCGTACTTTTGCCGCTGCCAGTGTGTCCGACCAAAGCCACAAAACTGCGCGATGGTACGGACAGGCTGATGTTTTGCAGCACCAGATTGTCGTCACGATAGGCAAATGAAACGTTATCCACCTCAATGTCCCCGCTCTTCAGCGGTCGCTCATCGTCACCATAGCGCTGACGTGGTCCGTCCATCAGCTCGAACACTCGCTCACCGGCGACAACCGCCTGTTGCAACATGGATTGCTGGGTAGTCAACTCAATCAGCGGTTCGTTCAAACGGCCAAGATAGCTGATAAACGCGTACAGCACGCCAACCTCGATGGCGCTGCCAGAGGTAAAGCTGAACAACATCAGCAAACCGCAGAGGATCAGCGCCGAGAAAAGGCTCAACAGCGGACGCAGCAAAAAGCCATCCAGGCGCAGAGTCTGCATACGCGCCATATAGTGCGAACGGCTGGCCTCGCCCATTCTCTCGCCAAATCGCGCCTGCTGGCGGAACTGTTGGATAACGCTCATGCCGTTGATAACTTCGTTAAAGCCATCGTTAATATCCGCCAGATAAGCGCGAACCCGGCGCACAATCGGGGTACTGTAGCGTTGATAAATCACCATCACCACCAGCACAGCCGGGAAAATGGCCATCGCCACCAGCGCCATACGCCACTCGAGGCTAAACATCGCTACCAGCATGGCGCCGATTAAGGCCGCGCTGCGCAGCACCGTTGCCACCACCGTCACGTACAGATCGCGAATTACTTCGGTGTCATTGGTTACGCGGGAGATAAGCTGCCCGACAGGTTGCGTATCAAAGGCGCTCAGCGGCTGGCGTAACGCCGCGTCCATTACGTCGGTGCGTAACTGTTGTACTACGCCAACCGCCGCCTGGTTAAACAGCAATGACTGTGCGTAATGCAGGCCTGCTGCCAGCAGTTGCAGACCGATATACGCCGTAACCAGCCCGGCGACCATTGCCAGCGGCAGATTATTCTTCGCCACCATGTTATCGATAAAATAGCTAATCAGCAGCGGGCCGCTGACTTCCGCCGCCGCCGCCACCCACAGCATGACCACCGCAATTGCCAGCTGTTTTCGCCACGGAGAGCCGTACGCCAGTAGTCTTTTCAGGGTCGGCCATAGCTGCCCAAAACTACGCATTAGCCGCCTCCTCGTTTATTTCTGGTGTATCAGACAGCGCCGCTTCCAGTTGCTGATAGCGGTACATATCGCGATACCAGCCTGGCTGTTGCACTAAGGCCTCATGTTCGCCGCGCTGGGCAACATGCCCATGTTGCATCACAATAATCTCGCTGGCCTCCGTCAGGGCGGATAAACGGTGGGCGCTGATAATCACGGTTCGGCCTTCGCCCCACTGGCGCAGGTTATGCAGGATCTGATGCTCGGTACGACCATCTACTGCCGACAGCGCATCATCCAGAATCAGGATTTCAGCGTTCAGCAGTAGCGCTCGGGCGATAGAAATACGCTGTTTTTGTCCACCCGACAGCATCACCCCGCGTTCGCCTACTTCGGTGTTATAGCCTTGTGGAAGACGTAAAATATCCTCATGGACGCTGGCGAGGCGCGCCACATGTTCGATCTCTTCCTGCGTGGCTTGCGGACGCCCTAACGCGATGTTGTTGCCGACGGTATCCGAAAACAGGAATGGCGTCTGGCTGACAACCGCCAGTCGGCTGCGCCAGCTATCCAACTGTAAGCGCGTCAGCGGGATATCATGAAAGCGCACATCGCCCTCGGTGATATCAAAATGACGCTGGATCAGCGACAACACCGTACTTTTCCCCGCGCCGGTCGGACCACAAATGCCCAGCATTTGCCCTGGATTGAGCTGGAAGTTCACATTTTCCAGTGCCGGGTGGGTGGTTTGCGGGTAGCAAAATTCGCGAATCGCCACCGCCAGTTCGCCGCGTCCTTCCGGCACGGGTTCTGTGCCGTCATCCACCACCGGTGCCTCAGCCAGCATGGCGCGAATACGGCTGTAGGCGGCGCTGCCACGCTCGACGATGTTAAACATCCATGCCAGCGCCAGCATCGGCCAAATCATCAGGCCGAGATACATCATAAAGCTGGTGAGCTGGCCGAGCGTCAGCGAACCGTGTACCACCATCCAGCTTCCTCCGGCAATCGCCAGTAGATTAGCCATCCCAATGGCGATATAAATTGTGGGATCAAAGCGAGCGTCAATGCGTGCCACGCGCAGGTTTTTCTTACCGGTATCTTCGGCATCTGCGGCAAATAATGCCGACTGCCGATCCTCGAGACCAAAGGCCTTGATCATGCGAATACTGGTCAGACTTTCCTGAGTACGATCGTTGAGACTGGAAAACGCCGCCTGAGCCAGCTTAAAGCGGTTGTGGAGTCGATCGCCGTAACGCTTGATCATTAACGCCATCACCGGCATCGGCAGCAGCGCAATGAGCGTGAGCTGCCAGCTGATCTGCGTGGACATCACGATCAGCACCGCGCATCCCATGACCAGAGAATCTACGAGCGTCAGCACGCCTTCACCAGCGGCGAATACCACGCGATCGACATCGTTGGTGGCACGCGCCATCAGATCGCCCGTGCGGTGACGCAGATAAAACTCTGGATGCTGGCGACTCAACTGACGGTAATAATCTTCCCGCAGCTCAACCGCCAGTTGGTAGGATGCGCCAAACAATAGCACGCGCCAGACATAGCGCAGCAAATAAACCACCACGGCGATCAATGCAATGGTTCCCACCCACATCAGCAGCCGCTCGGTGGTGAAGCGTTGAGTGGTTACCCCATCGACAATGATCCCAACCACTTTCGGCGGAATAAGCTGAAGAATAGCGATGATGATAAGCAGGGCCACCGCCCCGAGGTAGCGACGCCACTCCCGGCGGAAGTACCAGCTTAATTGAGCAAATAATCGCACGCGTAATGTCCTGACAAAATTTTCGGCAATAAGCGCCGGGAGAATTATTCAATAGGGAGAGCTGTTGTGTATTTAATCTGTTCCATCGCAAAGCTGGAGGTGACGTCAGACAGGCCCGGTACGCTGTTCACCAGGCGTTTATAAAATTCATCGTAGCTTTTCATATCAGCAACCTGCACTCGCATCAGGTAGTCATACTCCCCTGCCATACGCCAGAACCCCAGTACTTCCGGCATACCGGTGACTTCGGTAACAAAGCGGCAATACCATTCGCTGCTGTGGTGCTGAGTTTTGATCAGCACAAACGCGGTTAAGCCCAGCCCCAGTTTTTCGGGGTCCAGCAAAGCGACTCTACCCAGCAGAACACCGTCATCCTCGAGCCGTTTGAGGCGTTTCCAGCAGGGGGTGGTAGTCAGATTAACGGCATCTGCTAACGCCTGCAAAGAAAGGGTGCAGTCCTGTTGCAGTAAGCCAAGCAGCTTACGGTCAATTTTGTCTAACATATCCACTCCACAGAGAAGAATTTTCTCCTTACATTCTATTTTAAAGGCTAAATGGCAACAATTTTTTCCGTGCTTTTCGCTATTCTGGGCACAAAATGACAAATGGATATCCATTAATTATGAATAGCTCCTGGGTTAAAAACGCCATCAATGAAATCAACGCGGATTATCAGCGTTCTGCGGATACACATCTCATTCGTCTGTCGCTACCGGCGTTTCCGGGTATTCAGCTCTATTTGAAAGATGAGAGCACGCATCCTACCGGGAGCCTGAAGCATCGTCTGGCGCGTTCACTGTTTTTGTACGGACTGTGCAATGGCTGGATCAAAGAAGGCACCACCATTATTGAATCATCGTCCGGTTCAACGGCGGTCTCTGAAGCTTATTTCGCCCGACTGTTAGGACTGCCGTTTATTGCCGTCATGCCTTCCTGCACCGCGAAACGTAAAATTGAACAGATTGAATTTTACGGCGGTCGCTGTCATTTCGTGGAAAGCGCCTGCGAAATCTATGCAGCCTCTGAACAGTTGGCGCGTGAGCTGAACGGTCATTACATGGACCAGTTCACTTATGCTGAGCGCGCCACCGACTGGCGCGGCAATAACAATATTGCCGACAGCATTTTCCGTCAGATGCAGTGCGAGCCCAACCCCGTCCCCCGTCATATCGTAATGAGCGCCGGAACCGGCGGCACTTCAGCAACCATTGGCCGTTATATTCGCTGTCAGGGCTACGACACTCGTCTGATGGTAGTAGACCCGGAGAACTCGGTTTTTCTGCCCTTCTGGCAGGAGCGCGATGCGACATTGCGCAGCCCGGTCGGAAGCAAAATCGAAGGCATCGGCCGCCCGCGTGTCGAACCGTCCTTTATTCCTGACGTAGTTGATGAAATGCTGCGCGTACCGGATGCCGCAAGCGTGGCGACCGCGCACTGGCTGGAAACGCAGTTGGGTCGTAAAGTCGGTGCCTCAACCGGCACCAACATGTGGGGAACGCTGCAACTTGCCGCGCGCATGCGCAACGCCGGAGAAACGGGTTCACTGGTGACGCTGCTGTGTGACAGCGGCGAACGTTATCTGGAAACCTACTACAACCCGCAGTGGGTCGACGCGCACATTGGTGATTTAACGCCGTGGAAAGCAGAACTTGCCCAGTTGCTGAATACACACTGAGCAGACAAAAAAAAGCCAGACGCGAAGTCTGGCTTGCTGGAAGGGATCTCTCATTCGGGGGAATAAGGTAGATGCGGATTGTCCAGCCAATGCGTCAAAAAGTGTGACACCGCCTGATTACGGCAATGCCCAATCACCGATAAATGAGGCAGTTCAGCCATCAGTTGCGGCATTGCGTTACCCATAATAAGACCACGCCCAACGCTGCCTAACATTTCGCGATCGTTCATAGCATCGCCAAATGCCATACACTCGGCCATTGAATACCCTAAGTGGTCACTCAACACCGCCAGCGCGGATCCTTTGTTACAGCCCAGCGGCAGCACCTCGAGGCAATCAAACGCGGAGAAACAGAGATGCGCCTGTTCTCCCAGCGCTTCATTCAGTTGAATGCGCAATTGGATCAGAGACTCATGATCGCCACAGAAACAGACCTTCGTTACCTGATGAGCCGGAATACGTTTCACATCGACGATCTGGTAGCGAAATCCGCTATATACATGCGCCTGTAACAGCGAGGGGATCTCTTGTCCGGTGAACCAACCGTTGTCATTAAAGACATGCATGCTGGCGGTGGTATCCCATTTCTGATGTAACACGATATCCGCAACATTCGGATCCAGATCCTGTCGGTGCAACACATCGCCCTCCTGGGAGTGAATGCGCGTGCCGTTACCGGTGATCAAAAAGGCGTCCAGTGAGATCGAACCCAAAATATGGCGCATTTCCAGCACATGGCGGCCGGTGGCAAATGTCAGGGTGATATCGCGTTCACGCAGGCGCGCCAGCGTTGAAAGCGTTTCGTCACCTAAATGGTGATTCGGCATCAAAAGGGTGCCATCCATATCAAATGCAGCCAGACGAGCCATTTCTTTCTCCACACTGTGACGCGGTTAACTTGTGATTCAGTATCACCTGAGATATACGGAAGTAATAGTGAATAGATAAAATGAATTGTTCCGGGTTTATCTGCGCAAAAACCGTTAACGGGCCATCCTGAAGGATCAAGTATCAATGCGTCTGCTTAATCGCCTGAACCAGTACCAACGCCTGTGGCAACCGTCGCACGGCGAACCGCAGTCGGTGACCGTAGGGGAACTGGCCGAACGTTGTTTTTGCAGCGAGCGCCACGTACGCACCCTGCTAAAGCAAGCACAGGATGCTGGCTGGCTGGAGTGGCACGCCCAGTCGGGGCGCGGGAAACGCGGGCAGTTACGCTTTTTGGTGACGCCGGATTCCCTGCGCAACACCATGATGGAACAGGCGCTACAAAAGGGAGAACAGCTTAGCGTGCTGGAGCTGGCTCAACTGGCACCGGGAGAATTAAGAACGTTGCTACAGCCGTTTATGGGCGGTCAGTGGCAAAACGACACGCCAACCCTGCGTATTCCCTATTACCGCCAGCTTGACCCTTTGCACCCTGGATTTCTCCCCGGTCGCGCGGAGCAACACCTCGCCGGACAAATTTTCTCTGGCCTGACCCGGTTTGACAGTAATACGCAACGCCCCTGCGGTGATTTGGCCCACCACTGGAATATCTCCGCCGACGGTCTGCGCTGGGATTTCTATATTCGGTCCACCTTGTACTGGCATAACGGCGATGCGGTCAGCAGCACGCAGCTACATCAACAATTGCTGAAGCTGTTAGCGCTACCGGCATTGAATAAGCTGTTTATCAGCGTAAAGCGTATTGAGGTGACGCATCCCCAGTGCCTGACCTTTATTTTGCATCGCCCCGATTACTGGCTGGCGCATCGTCTGGCAAGCTACAGCAGTCACCTGGCGCATCCTGCATACCCGGTTGTGGGTACTGGCCCGTTTAGGTTGACACTATTTACTCCTGAGCTGGTGCGTATCGAGAGTCACGATCACTACCATTTGAGACATCCGCTACTAAAAGCCATTGAATACTGGATAACCCCGCAGTTGTTCTCTCAGGATTTGGGCACCAGCTGTCGCCATCCTGTGCAAATTGCAATTGGTAAACCCGAAGAGCTGCCAATGCTAAGCCAGGTGAGCAGCGGGATCAGCCTCGGTTTTTGTTATCTCACGCTCAGAAAAAGCGCACGCCTGAATACGCAGCAGGCCCGTCGGCTGGTCAATATTATCCATCGTTCTTCCCTGCTACAAACGCTTGAGGTGGATGAAAATCTGATCACGCCAAGCAATGCGCTGTTGCCAGGATGGACTATCCCACAATGGGATGAGCTGGACGAGGTAGCGCTACCGGAAAAACTGACGCTGGCTTATCACCTGCCGGTAGAACTGCACGCCATGGCTGAACAGCTTCGACTGGCGCTGGCACAGCTCGGCTGTGAATTAACCCTTATTTTTCATAATGCTAAAAACTGGGATGGCGAGCATCCTTTAGCTCTGGCCGACCTGATGATGGGCGACAGATTAATTGGCGAAGCACCTGAATATACGCTCGAGCAGTGGCTGCGCTGCGATCAACTCTGGTCACACGTATTGAGCGCACCAGAATTTACTCATCTGCAAACTACCCTGGATGCCCTGCAAATCCAGGCCGATGAAGACGATCGTCATGCGGCCTTACAACAAGTTTTCGCCACGCTGATGCATGACGCAACCCTGACGCCGCTGTTCAATTATCACTATCGTATCAGCGCGCCACCGGGCGTGAACGGCGTACGCCTGAATCCTCGCGGCTGGTTTGAGTTCACCGAAGCCTGGCTACCGCCCCCGTTGGCATGAAGAAGCTGGTCGGCGACACGCCCAGGCGCTACCATAAGGGTTTTGTTATTTGTCAGGAAAAGCCATGAAACGTGCCGTTGTTGTATTCAGTGGGGGCCAGGACTCCACGACCTGTCTGGCGCAAGCGCTACGTCAATATGATGAAGTACATTGCGTAACCTTCGATTATGGTCAGCGCCATCGCGCTGAGATCGATGTCGCACGTGACCTGGCCTTAAAACTCGGCGCACGCGCGCACAAGGTACTTGGTGTCACGCTGCTCAGCGAACTGGCCGTCAGCAGCCTGACCCGCGATAATATTCCGGTACCTGATTACGAACCGGATGCGAACGGCATTCCCAACACCTTTGTGCCAGGACGCAATATTCTGTTTTTAACGCTGGCAGCAATTTACGCATATCAGGTACAGGCAGAGGCGGTCATTACCGGCGTGTGTGAAACGGATTTCTCTGGATACCCGGACTGTCGCGATGAGTTCGTCAAAGCGCTGAACCATGCCGTGAGCCTGGGGATGGCGAAAGATATCCGCTTTGAAACCCCGCTGATGTGGATCGATAAAGCCGAAACCTGGGCGCTGGCTGACTACTGGGGTAAGCTGGATCTGGTACGTGAAGAAACGCTGACCTGCTATAACGGCATCAAAGGTGACGGTTGCGGACACTGTGCGGCGTGTAATCTGCGCGCCAACGGCCTGAACCATTATCTTGCAGATAAACCGGCGGTGATGGCGGCAATGAAGCAGAAAACCGGGTTAAAGTAATGTGTTGAGTGATGCCGGATAGCCTTTGCTTATCCGGCCTGCAGACACTTGCAGCCACTACTGCACCATCTGCTGCAGCTTTTCGCGTAACTCCCCTTCCAGCGGCAGCGCTTTTTGCGTTTTCAAATCAATACAGACGAAGGTTATCAATGCGTCTGCCACCACCTGCCCTTCCGGCTCCAGGGTAATTGTCTGGTTTAACACCCCGCTTTTGCCATTTAATTGCTGAACCTGGCTGGTAATGCTCAGCAGGTCGCTGAGTACCGCTGGACGGCGGTAGTTAATATTTATATTCACGACCACAAAAGCGATATTGTGCGCAGTCATCCATTGAAAGCTGTCGCTGTTTTCCAGACCATCCCAGCGGGCTTCTTCCAAAAACTCGAGATAGCGGGCGTTGTTGACGTGCTGATAGACATCAAGATGAAAACCACGGACTTTGATTTGTGTTTGCATAGCGCAGAAACCTTAGGTTGTTTTTATAAGAACATACTTTAGGGTAGAGAGGTCATAACTGGTATGACCTCTCTAGTCTGGCAAATTTTCAGCGCTGTGCAAGTTATTAAAGTGTTAAAACTGCCAGGTTACGCTCCACCAGCGAACTGCCCATACCCGGTACCTGCTTTAAGTCCTCCACCGTTTTAAACGGCCCGTACTCCTCACGATAGCTCACAATCGCCTGTGCTTTCTTCAGGCCGACACCGTTCATGACTCGCGCTAAATCCTCCGCGGAAGCGCTGTTGATGCTTACCCTGGTGCCTTCATCGTCGCTTGCCTTAGTCGGCAGTGTGGCTTTGCTTTGTGCCGCCCCTGAGGTCTCCGCTTTAGTTTGTACCGCCTGACTTTTGGCGACAGGCTCTGCAGCCAGTGCGCTTTGAGCCATGCCAGCACAGGTCAATGAAAGGGTGATAAGCAGAGCTTTGATTCCATGTTTCATACTGTTTTCTCCTTGTTTGTTAACAGTGGAATCACGATAGCGAGGTGCAGTACGGCAGACAAACAGCAAATATCAGAATTGGAAAAGGCCGCGAAAGCGGCCTTTGGGAGATACAACTTTTTGCAATTTTTTGCGAGCAGCCTCGGTTATTGCTGCTGATCCAGCGCATCACCGATTTTAATTTTTGCCGCTTTGCGCAGGTTGCTCATTAGCGCTTCGAAGACAATCTGCGCGTTGTTCTGGGTAATCCCCTGTACCATCGCTTTCTTCTGCGCTTCAGGCATAGAACCGGCTTTCACCTCGTCCAGCGCCAGCAGAACAACGTTGCCCTGCATGTCGTTTGCCACGCCGTAGCTCGGTTTATCCTTCGTCGGCAGAGGCAGACTAAACGCAGCCTGGCTCAGCGGATCCTGACCAGTACGGCTCAGGGTTTTCGCTTCACCAAAGCTCAGACCCGCCGCTTTCATGGCTTCATCGCCTTTACCGGCCTTCAGATCCACCAGCAGTTTATCAGCATCCAGCTTCGCCTGTTGCACTGCTTTATTGTGCTTAACAAGCGCAGTTACCTGCTCTTTCACTTCCGCCAGCGGCTTAACGGCTTCGGCTTTGTGCTCTGCAATACGCAGGACAAATGCGCGATCGCCATCCACGGTGATGATGTCAGAGTTGCTGCCAGGCGTTCCGTTCTCGCCAACCAGACCGCCATTGAAAATGATGTCTGAAACAGGTTTGAAATTCAGCTCTTCCGGCAGGCTGTCACGGCTAAACCAGCCCGTTTCAACCGCTTTCACGCCCGCAGCCTGCTCCGCGCCAGCCAGGGATTCATTGTCGTTGCTGGCGGCATCGCTCACTTTCTGCTGCAGCGCATAGTAGGCATCCAGCGCTTTTTCCTGCTTCACTTTCGCCGCAATGTCGTCACGGGCTTCGCTCAGCGGTTTAACCTTCGCAGGCTGTACGTCATCAAGACGCGCAACGAGGAAACCAACGGAAGACTTAATCACGCCAGACAGCTGACCTTTTTCTTTCAGACCGGCATTCTTCAGCTCGTCCGGGGTGGTGGAATCTTCCAGCCATCCCATGTCCCCGCCTTTGCGCGCAGAGATGATGTCAGCAGATTTTTCTTTTGCCAGCGCAGCGAAATCACCACCTTTGTTCAGCGCGTCCAGTACCGCTTTGGCTTCATCTTCCGTTTTGGTCTGAATGATGCTGTAGCGGTTACGCTGCGGCTGCGTGAACTGGTCCTGATGCTGGTCATAGTAAGACTGAATATCAGCATCGCTGGCCGTCTCCTGCATTGCTGCAGCATCCAGCTTGATGTAGCTCACACGGAACTGTTCCGGCGTCATAAAGTTATTTTTATTCTGCTCGTAGTAGCTGGCAACTTCCTGCTCGGTTACAGACTGCTTCGCGGCCAGAGCGTTAACGTCAATTGTCGCCTCGCGCACGATACGCTGCTGTGCAACCAGCGCTGCCAGCTCATCCGTTTCACCTTTGAGCATAAAGTCCGTACCGGCAACGCCGTTAATCAGCTGCTGGGTAGTAAGCTGATTACGTAATGCCTGTGCGTACTGATCCGCGGTCATGCCCATCTGATTAACAATCGCGTTGTAGCGGTTGTTATCAAATTTGCCATCGACCTGAAAAGCAGGCGTGGCAAAAATAGCCTGCTTAATCTGATCGTCGCTGATATTGAGCTTAAGCTCGCGGGAATACTGATCCAGCAGCGCTTCGTCAACAAGACGATTCAGCACCTGCTGACGCAGCGTTTTCATGTAGCCTTCGTTCGCGGCCAGCTCGGAGTATTGATCGCCCAGCTGTTGCTGCATGCGGTTACGTTCACTGTTGAACGCATTCTCGAACTGCCCGCGGCTGATCTCCTGGCCATTCACTTTGGCGGCGAAGTTATTGCCCCCGCCAATCAGGTAACCACTCACGCCGGTCAAAATGAACGACACGATAATGATACCGAAAATAATCTTGAGCACGAGACTGTTAGCAGCCGTGCGTAAGCTGTCCATCATGGTGTAACCACACTCCGCTGTAGATGACTATACGCGTTATCTCTCAAGCCGCCTGCGCGTTGACACAACAACGGCGGCAAGGATTTTGAGTATATATGCTTCACGCAGCATAGCGTTTCCTGAACGCTGCGCACAAAGGCCTATTGTGACAAGAAACAGGGGTAATTGTCAGCCCACAACACGTAGAAAGTACCGGAATTACAAATAAAAAAGGCACATCAGTCGATGCGCCCTTGTACTTCGTCACATCCCCAAAGGGGAAATCACTTAGTTTACCGCGTCTTTCAGTGCTTTACCTGCACGGAAGCCCGGTACTTTAGCCGCGGCAATGGTGATCTCTTTACCTGTTTGCGGGTTGCGACCAGTACGGGCAGCACGCTCTTTAACGGCAAAAGTACCAAAACCTACCAGCGCTACGTCATCACCTTCTTTCAGAGATTCGGTAACAGAAGCAATAATTGCATCTAACGCACGTCCAGCCGCAGCTTTAGAGATATCAGCCCCTGCAGCAATTTTGTCGATCAGTTGAGATTTATTCACTCTTCTCTTCCTCTTTATAATTTATATCGCACATGAATCCTTCAAAGTGCGAACGCGCAGCAGTTATATCAGGCCTGCCATGCCCTTACAACACCCGTTAATGATGGCAAGCCCAATCCGTCATCTAAATTAGCTATACAAAAAAAGGCTGGCAAGTCCGAAATGGCCTGCCAGCCCAGTTTTTATTAGTGCTCTTTGCGCGAGGTCACTATTTTGCGGTCACAACCTGCATTCCGGAGGGTTCATTTTGCAACGCGAGAGTCAGTACTTCCTCAATGCGTTTCACCGGATGGATGTCCAGATCGGCAATCACGTTGTCCGGAATCTCTTCCAGGTCACGTTTGTTTTCGTCTGGAATTAAGACCGTTTTAATACCACCACGGTGTGCCGCCAGCAGTTTTTCTTTCAAACCACCGATCGGCAGAACCTGGCCACGCAGGGTGATCTCGCCGGTCATCGCCACGTCGGCGCGGACCGGGTTACCGGTCAGGCAAGAAACCAACGCGGTACACATGGCGATACCCGCACTTGGACCATCTTTCGGCGTCGCCCCTTCTGGAACGTGAACGTGGATGTCGCGTTTTTCGTAAAAATCCGGATTAATACCCAGTTTTTCCGCACGCGCACGCACCACAGTCAGCGCAGCCTGAATGGATTCCTGCATGACTTCACCCAGCGAACCGGTGTAGGTCAGCTTACCTTTACCCGGTACGCAGGCGGTTTCGATGGTCAGCAGATCGCCGCCCACTTCCGTCCACGCCAGACCGGTCACCTGGCCCACGCGGTTTTCGTTGTCCGCACGGCCATAGTCAAAGCGCTGTACGCCCAGGTAGTCGTGCAGGTTGTCGCCGTTGATCTCAATATGTTTCAGTGACTTATCAAGCAGCAGCTGTTTCACCGCTTTGCGGCACAGTTTGGAGATTTCGCGCTCCAGACTACGCACGCCCGCTTCACGGGTGTAGTAACGAATAATGCCTACAATGGCGCTATCGTCGACCGTCAGTTCACCTTTTTTCAGCGCGTTACGCTCAATCTGTTTCGGCAACAGGTGACGTTTAGCAATGTTCAGCTTCTCGTCTTCGGTATATCCAGACAGACGGATCACTTCCATACGATCCAGCAACGGGGCCGGAATATTCATGGAGTTAGAGGTCGCAACAAACATCACGTCGCTGAGATCGTAGTCCACTTCCAGATAGTGATCGCTGAACGCCACGTTCTGCTCTGGATCCAGCACCTCAAGCAGTGCGGAAGCCGGATCGCCACGCATGTCAGAAGACATTTTGTCGATCTCATCAAGCAGGAACAGCGGGTTTTTCACGCCTACTTTGGCCATTTTCTGGATCAGTTTACCCGGCATTGAACCGATGTAGGTACGACGGTGACCGCGGATTTCCGCTTCATCGCGTACGCCACCCAGAGCCATACGGATGTACTTACGTCCGGTCGCTTTGGCGATGGACTGTCCCAGAGAGGTTTTACCCACCCCCGGCGGTCCTACCAGACACAGAATTGGGCCTTTGATTTTGTTTACACGGCTTTGTACCGCGAGATACTCAAGGATACGGTCTTTGACGCGTTCCAGACCGTAATGGTCGGTATCGAGGATTTCCTGCGCCTGACGCAGGTCTTTTTTGACCTTACTACGCGCATTCCACGGCACCTGTACCATCCAGTCGATGTAACCACGCACCACGGTCGCTTCCGCCGACATCGGAGACATCATTTTCAGCTTCTGCAGTTCTGCTTCCGCTTTCTCTTTTGCCTCTTTCGGCATTTTCGCCGCGTCGATCTTACGCTTCAGCGCTTCGTTTTCGTCCGGCGCGTCGTCCATCTCGCCGAGCTCTTTCTGAATCGCTTTCATTTGCTCATTCAGATAGTACTCACGCTGGGATTTTTCCATCTGCTTTTTCACGCGGTTGCGAATGCGCTTCTCAACTTGCAGCAGATCGATTTCAGACTCCATCATCGCCATCAGATATTCCAGACGTTCGTTAACGTCGGACATCTCCAGCACGGACTGTTTGTCAGCCAACTTCAGCGGCATGTGCGCTGCGATGGTGTCCGCCAGACGCGCAGGATCGTCAATGCTGTTCAGCGACGTCAGCACTTCTGGTGGGATTTTCTTATTCAGCTTGATATAACCTTCGAACTGGCTGATAGCAGTACGTACCAGCACTTCCTGTTCGCGCTCATCAATAGCAGGCGAGTCAAGGTACTCCGCTTTCGCAGAGAAGTGCTCGCCGTTGTCAGACAGCGCTGAAATACGCGCGCGCTGTAACCCCTCGACCAGCACTTTTACGGTGCCATCAGGCAGTTTCAGCATCTGCAAAATAGAGGCCACGGTCCCGACGGTGAAAAGATCGTTTACACCCGGCTCATCCGTTGACGCTTCTTTCTGCGCGACCAGCATGATTTTTTTATCATGGTCCATAGCCGCTTCCAGACAACGGATAGATTTTTCCCGCCCTACAAATAAGGGTATGACCATGTGCGGATAAACCACCACATCGCGCAACGGCAATACGGGGATTTCAATGCGTTCAGAACGCTCAGGATTCATAGAGCTCTCTCTTAGTTTAGTTTCCGCCAGGTAATCAGGTGGTACGACTGTGCTCCACACCACCTTTAACATGTATGTCAGTATATGGGGATGTTTCCCACACATTCAACGCCATGTTTACGGAAAAATAAAAGGGGAGATAAAATCCCCCCTTTTAAATTAAATGTCTGTATGAATTGATGAATTATTCGCCAGATGCCTGCTGTGCTTCCGGCTTACCGTAAATCAGCAATGGCTTGCTCTGGCCGCCAATCACCGACTCATCGATCACCACTTTTTCGACGTCTTCCATAGAAGGCAGATCGTACATGGTGTCGAGCAACGCAGCTTCGACGATAGAACGCAAACCACGCGCACCGGTTTTACGCGCCATCGCTTTCTTGGCGATCGCATCCAGCGCTTCCTCACGGAATTCCAGATCAACACCTTCAAGATTGAACAGCGCCTGATACTGCTTGGTCAGGGCATTTTTCGGCTCTTTGAGGATCTGGATCAGCGCTTCTTCGCTCAGTTCGCTCAGCGTTGCCACAACCGGCAGACGACCGATGAACTCAGGGATCAGACCAAATTTGATCAGATCTTCCGGTTCCACCTGCGACAGCAGTTCACCTTCGCTGGCTTTGTCAGACTGCGCTTTTACCGTTGCGCCAAAACCAATGCCGGAGCCGGTTTCAACACGATTAGCAATGACTTTATCCAGACCGGCAAATGCCCCACCGCAAATAAACAGGATCTTGGAGGTATCAACCTGCAGGAATTCCTGCTGAGGATGTTTACGCCCCCCCTGCGGCGGAACGGCGGCAACCGTACCTTCAATCAGTTTCAACAGCGCCTGCTGAACGCCTTCGCCAGAAACGTCACGGGTAATAGATGGGTTGTCAGACTTACGAGAGATCTTGTCGATTTCATCGATATAGACAATCCCGCGCTGTGCTTTCTGCACGTCGTAATCGCACTTCTGCAGCAGCTTCTGAATAATGTTTTCAACATCTTCACCCACATAACCGGCTTCGGTCAGCGTGGTGGCATCAGCCATGGTGAACGGAACGTCCAGCAGGCGCGCCAGCGTTTCAGCCAGTAGCGTTTTACCGGAACCCGTTGGGCCAATCAGCAGGATGTTACTTTTGCCCAACTCGACGCCATTGCTGGTGTCGCCGTTGCGCAGACGTTTGTAATGGTTGTATACCGCGACCGCCAGCACTTTCTTCGCCTGCTCCTGGCCGATAACATAATCGTCCAGATGGTTGCGAATTTCATGTGGCGTCGGCAGCGCACTGCGTTCACGGTGCGGTGCTACTTCCTTAATCTCTTCGCGAATGATGTCGTTACATAAATCAACACATTCGTCGCAGATATACACGGATGGTCCGGCAATCAGCTTACGCACTTCATGCTGGCTTTTGCCGCAAAAAGAGCAGTACAACAATTTGCCCGAGCCATCTTTGCGTTTATCTGTCATGGGTCAAAACCTCTTCTTTGTTCTTTGTGCCGCACACGACGACGCAAATGCCATTCTCAGGCGCAAGACGCTAGTCAGCGTTGTGCCGCTCCAGGTAATTATAGCGGCACACATGCGC
Source organism: Citrobacter meridianamericanus (assembly GCF_041320245.1). NCBI lineage: Bacteria > Pseudomonadati > Pseudomonadota > Gammaproteobacteria > Enterobacterales > Enterobacteriaceae > Citrobacter > Citrobacter meridianamericanus. Next base: position 4,017,637 of record NZ_CP101036.1, read on the forward strand.
GCTGGGCATTAATTACGATGGGTCAAAATCGAGTCGACCAGACCGTACTCTACCGCTTCAGAAGCAGAGAGGAAGCGATCGCGCTCGGTATCACGTTCAATCTGCTCAAGAGATTGACCCGTATGATGCGCCATAAGTTCGTTCATGCGCCCTTTTACCTTCAGGATTTCACGGGCATGAATTTCAATATCCGTTGCCTGGCCCTGGTAACCGCCCAGAGGTTGGTGGATCATGACGCGAGAGTTAGGCAGGCAAAAACGTTTACCCTTCGCCCCGGCGGTCAGCAGGAACGCGCCCATTGAGGCCGCCTGGCCCATACAAATGGTGCTGACGTCCGGCTTAATAAACTGCATGGTGTCATAGATAGACATCCCGGCAGTGATCACCCCACCAGGGGAGTTGATGTACAGGTAGATATCTTTTTCTGGGTTTTCTGCTTCCAGGAACAGCATCTGCGCCACGATCAGGTTAGCCATATGGTCTTCGACCTGGCCGGTCAGAAAAATGACGCGTTCCTTAAGTAGACGAGAATAGATATCAAAAGAGCGCTCACCACGTGAGGTCTGTTCAATGACCATCGGCACCAGCGCCATATGGGGTGCAAAGTTATCTCGTTCGCCGCTGTATGACATTTCCGTCTCCTGGATAAAATTTGAAAAAACCTGCTGTGCTGATTGTAACCTTATGGACGGATTATCAGCTAGTCCCTCAGTAATGGGTACGACATCGCCATAATTCAAGCATAACAATCTTTTGTTGTAACGCTAACACTGAAACGCTGTTTTCGCACTCTTCCCATGCAAAATGCGTGACAAAAAAAAACCCGCCACCAAAAGGTGACGGGCTTGCGTAGGAAATTCGTGCTAAAAAAGCAACGAATTACGCCTGCTGGTTCATCAGTTCGTTGAAGGAAGTGGCTTTTTCAGTCACTTTCGCTTTCGCCAGAACGGCTTCAACAGCCTGCTCTTCCAGAGCGACGTTACGCATGTTGTCCATCAGCTCTTTATTTTTGCTGTAGAACTCAACAACTTCTTTCGGATCTTCGTAAGCAGAAGCCATCTCTTCGATCAGGCCTTTAACGCGATCTTCGTCAGCTTTCAGCTCGTTGGTGCGAATCACTTCGCCCAGCAGCAGACCAACAACTACACGACGCTTAGCCTGTTCTTCGAACAGTTCACGCGGCAGTTCCAGCGCTTGTTTCTCGTTACCGCCAAAACGCTGTGCAGCCTGACGACGCAGAACGTCGATTTCGCTGTCGATCAGCGCAGCCGGAACGTCGATGTCGTTAGCTTTTACCAGACCTTCAATCGCCTGAGACTTAACGCGGTTACGCACTGCGCCTTTCAGCTCGCGCTCCATGTTTTTACGTACTTCAGCGCGCAGACCCGCGACGGAACCATCTTCAACGCCGAAACGTTTGATGAATTCTTCAGTCAGTTCCGGCAGTTCACGTTCTTCAACTTTCTTCAGGTTGATAACGAACTTAGCGGCTTTACCTTTCAGGTTTTCAGCGTGGTACTCTTCCGGGAAGGTCACGTCGATAGTGAACTCTTCGCCAGCTTTGTGGCCTTTAACGCCTTCTTCGAAACCTGGGATCATACGACCCTGGCCCATCGCCAGAACGAAGTCAGACGCTTTGCCGCCTTCGAACTCTTCGCCGTCTACAGAGCCAGTGAAGTCGATGGTTACACGATCTTCTGCATCAGCAGCGCCGTCTTTGTCTTTCCAGGTTGCCTGCTGCTTACGCAGGGTGTCCAGCATCACGTCAACGTCAGCGTCAGTAACTTCAACAACCGGTTTTTCAACTTCGATTGCTTCCAGGCCAGTCAGCTCAACTTCCGGGTAAACTTCGAACTCTACCGCGTAAGTAAAATCTTCACCCAGCTTGTATTCACCCGGAACGTAGTTCGGTGCGCCAGCCGGATTGATTTTTTCTTTGATGATCGCGTCAACGAAGTTGCGGCTCATCAGGTCGCCCAGAACGTCCTGGCGAACAGACGCGCCATAACGCTGAGCAACAACATTCATCGGTACTTTTCCTTTGCGGAAACCGTCAATACGCACTTTCTTCGCTACGTTGACCAGCTCGCTTTTCACAGCGGTCTCGATGCTGTCAGCAGCGATAGTAATCGTTACACGGCGGCCAAGGCCTTGAGTGGTTTCAACTGAAACTTGCATCTTGTTACCTCAAAAAATCACAGTGCTCGGTCAACTCTTCTCCGCAAGCACAGGTTGTTGGCTTCGCGGAACTGGGATGTTCTCATAATCAATCACATTCCCTGTCGTCAGAATCATCCCGAAGACATTCCGAAAAATAAGACGCGCATTATAGCGGCATCACTTTTATGAGTCGAGAACGGTTATCACGCGTTGCTGCGGCTTTTTTCACAATTCCCGGCTAATTTTTGTCTGAATACTGTACGACACCCCCAGAATTCAGACAAAACAAAACGGCCCGCAGGCCGTTTTCACATAATCTGTAGCAACATACTGGAAAAGCGTCGGTTGTTGCAAATCCGTTTTTACGCGATGCTTCCCGCCCCACGACACGGAGGCGATGCAAAGATCGTATCCTGCAACGCTTCCCACTCCTTAATGGTGTAGGTATGCAGGGCAAGGGCATGAACGGTTGTGGAAAGCTCCGCCGTTAACGTGCTGTAAATCATCCGATGACGATTAAGAAAACGTTCACCTGTAAAGCGATCGCTAACCAGCACAACCTTAAAGTGGCTTTCAGAACCGGCCGGGACATTGTGACGATAGCTTTCATCCACAACTTCGAGGAATACGGGTTCGAACGCTGCCCTTAATTTTTCTTCTATTTGCTCACGAATCATCATGAAATTTTTCCTCCGACAACGCTGAGATGTCACCCATCCCTTTAAATACTAGCCGCTTTTACCGTTTTCATTACACCTTAGCAACAAAAAATTAGCGCTTGTCTGATTTTCTCAGCCAAACGGATGAAGTTCACTGAATCCTCACTTCGATTTATTGCAAAAATCCCGTTTATGGTCTTTAGAAAGTCATAAAACGGACAACACAATGAATTTACATGCGTTACCCACTTCCCCTCATCGTTGGCGATGTTATGATGGCGGGAATTTTCTCCAACCATACAATTTAGATTCGCTGAGAGCCCTGGCATGTTTAAAAAAATCCTCTTCCCGTTAGTCGCGCTGTTCATGTTAGCTGGATGCGCAACGCCGCCAACCACTATTGAAGTCTCCCCGAAGATTACGCTGCCGCAGCAGGACCCAAGCCTGATGGGCGTGACCGTTAGCATCAACGGTGCCGACCAGCGTCAGGATCAAGCGCTGGCAAAAGTCACCCGCGACAACCAGCTGGTTACCCTGACCGCGTCCCGCGATCTGCGTTTCCTGCTGCAAGAAGTGCTGGAAAAACAGATGACCGCACGCGGCTATATGATTGGGCCGAACGGTGCTGTAAACCTGCAAATCATTGTTAGCCAGCTATACGCTGACGTATCTCAGGGTAGCGTGCGTTATAACATCGCCACCAAAGCAGATATCGCCATCATTGCGACCGCGGCTAACGGCAACAAGATGACCAAAAATTACCGCGCAAGCTATTCTGTTGAAGGTGCTCTGCAGGCCTCTAACAAAAATATCGCTGACGCCGTTAACAGCGTGCTGACCGACACCATCGCTGATATGTCTCAGGACACCAGCGTTCACGATTTCATCAAGCAGAACGCGCGTTAATTTCTGCCCATATGGCCCGGCGTTCGTCGGGCCTATAGAAGCCCATGTCCAGTCATTACTTACGTATTTTTCAGCAACCACGTTCAGCTATCCTGCTCATTCTGGGGTTTGCTTCCGGTTTACCGCTCGCACTGACCTCAGGTACGCTTCAGGCATGGATGACGGTTGAGAATATCGATCTTAAAACCATTGGTTTCTTTTCTCTGGTCGGCCAGGCCTACGTGTTTAAGTTCCTCTGGTCCCCGCTTATGGACCGCTACACGCCGCCATTTTTAGGTCGACGCCGCGGTTGGCTGCTGGCAACCCAGGTGCTGTTACTCATTTCTATCGCCGCGATGGGCTTTCTTGAGCCCGGCACACAACTGCGCTGGATGGCCGCACTGGCCGTGGTGATCGCGTTTTGTTCAGCATCGCAGGATATCGTCTTCGACGCCTGGAAAACCGACGTGTTACCTGCCGAAGAACGTGGCACTGGCGCAGCAATCAGCGTGTTGGGCTATCGTTTAGGGATGCTGGTTTCCGGTGGGCTGGCTCTGTGGATGGCCGATCGCTGGCTGGGCTGGCAAGGCATGTACTGGCTGATGGCGGCGCTGCTGATACCTTGCATCATTGCCACATTGTTAGCACCCGAACCGACTGATGCCATTCCGGTGCCCAAAACGCTGGAGCAGGCAGTGGCGGCTCCGTTGCGCGACTTCTTTGGTCGTAACAACGCCTGGCTTATCCTGCTGCTTATTGTGTTGTATAAGCTTGGGGATGCCTTCGCCATGAGTCTGACCACCACCTTTTTAATCCGCGGCGTCGGATTTGATGCGGGTGAAGTCGGCGTGGTGAATAAAACGCTCGGGCTTCTGGCAACCATCGTTGGTGCATTGTACGGTGGGATCCTGATGCAGCGTCTTTCGCTGTTCCGCGCATTGCTGATATTTGGCATTCTGCAAGGGGCGTCAAATGCAGGCTACTGGCTATTGTCCATCACTGACAAACACATGTTCAGTATGGCGGCCGCCGTCTTCTTTGAAAACCTGTGTGGCGGAATGGGCACGGCAGCGTTTGTCGCTTTATTAATGACGCTGTGCAATAAGTCCTTCTCAGCGACCCAGTTCGCCCTGCTCTCCGCGCTTTCAGCCGTTGGTCGCGTTTATGTTGGCCCGGTAGCGGGTTGGTTTGTCGAAGCGCACGGATGGCCGACGTTTTATCTGTTCTCGGTGTTTGCCGCGATCCCTGGTCTCATACTGTTGCTGGTTTGTCGTCAGACCCTGGAGCATAGTTGGCAAAATGAAAGCTTTCTTCCACGCACGGAATTTCGTGGAGCGTACGGTCTGGCATTAATGACGCTGGTAGTGGGTTGCTGTTTGCTGGCAGTCTGGCTGCTACTGCTGACGATGAACGCCCTCGATTACACTCACTTCTCCTTCCTGCCGGAACTGCTTGAAGTCTCAGTGACGGTCGCCGTCTGCGGGGTCATTTTTGGCGGATTGCTGGATTATCTGGCTCTGCGCAAAACCCGTCTGGCGTAAAAATCCGTATTAATAAGCCGTTGTAATCACCCTGCGTAATTATAACGGCTAAATAAACAACAATTGATAAAAATAATATTTGTTATTTTGTGCGCCAAAGAATTTGGAAATTATTGACGCCTTTTATATATTCTATTTTCCTTACTCGATTCAGCCACTACAGATTTATTTTTTGTTCCTGAGTTGTCTTTTTATTGATAATTAATTGTTAATTAATTGTTTTATTTTCGTATTGGTTATACCAATTACCCTCAGCATCTCCTCCGCCTGTCCGCTTTCGTTATAACGTGATGTTGCAACAGGTTCTTAAAGTCAAAGCGACATATATTGTAACATATGTGACACGCATGGCAGAACCCAGTAACACAGATCCAAGGATGTTTACAGTAATGTAACCTTCCCGTAAAATGCCCTCACACTTTAAACGCCACCCGGTCCCGTGGAATTGAGGTCGTTAAATGAGACTCAGGAAATACAATAAAAGTTTGGGATGGTTGTCATTAATTGCAGGCACTGCGTTACTCAGTGGCTGTAATTCTGCGCTGCTTGACCCTAAAGGACAGATTGGACTGGAACAACGTTCACTGATACTGACGGCATTTGGCCTGATGTTGATTGTCGTTATTCCAGCCATCTTGATGGCTGTTGGTTTTGCCTGGAAGTATCGTGCAAGCAATAAAGATGCGAAGTACAGCCCGAACTGGTCACACTCCAATAAAGTGGAAGCTGTGGTCTGGACGGTGCCGATCTTAATCATCATTTTCCTTGCCGTACTGACCTGGAAAACCACTCACGCTCTTGAGCCAAGCAAACCGCTGGCGCATGACGAGAAGCCCATTACCATCGAAGTGGTTTCCATGGACTGGAAATGGTTCTTTATCTATCCGGAACAGGGTATCGCTACCGTGAATGAAATCGCCTTCCCGGCGAATACTCCGGTTGAGTTCAAAGTGACATCTAACTCCGTGATGAACTCCTTCTTTATCCCGCGTCTGGGTAGCCAGATTTATGCCATGGCCGGTATGCAGACTCGACTGCATCTGATCGCCAACGAAGTCGGTACTTATGATGGTATCTCCGCAAGCTATAGCGGACCAGGCTTCTCCGGTATGAAGTTCAAGGCTATCGCAACAAAGGACCGCGCCGAATTCGACCAATGGGTTGCTAAAGCTAAACAGTCTCCGAACACCATGAGCGACATGGCTGCGTTCGAAAAAGTGGCTGTGCCAAGCGAATACAACCAGGTGGAATACTTCTCCAACGTGAAACCTGATTTGTTTAAAGACGTTATTAACAAATTTATGGCTCACGGTAAGAGCATGGACATGACCCAACCCGAAGGTGAGCACAACGCACACGAAGGCATGGAAGGCATGGACATGAGCCACGCGGAATCCGCTCACTAAGGGGCCGAGGAAGAATACGATGTTCGGAAAATTGACGCTGGATGCAGTGCCGTTCCATGAACCCATTGTCATGGTTACGATCGCTGCCATTATCATCGGTGGTGCGGCCTTACTGGGCCTAATCACTTACTTCGGTAAGTGGACCTACCTGTGGAAAGAGTGGCTGACTTCGGTTGACCACAAACGCCTTGGCATCATGTATGTCATCGTCGCAATCGTCATGTTGATTCGTGGCTTTGCAGATGCCGTCATGATGCGTAGTCAGCAAGCGCTGGCTTCAGCAGGTGAAGCGGGTTTCCTGCCACCTCACCACTACGACCAGATCTTCACGGCTCACGGCGTGATTATGATCTTCTTCGTGGCAATGCCATTTGTTATCGGTCTGATGAACCTGGTGGTTCCGCTGCAGATCGGCGCACGTGACGTTGCGTTCCCATTCCTGAACAACCTGAGCTTCTGGTTCACCGTTGTCGGCGTAATCCTGGTTAACCTGTCTCTGGGCGTAGGTGAATTCGCTCAGACCGGTTGGCTGGCATATCCGCCGCTCTCGGGAATAGAGTACAGTCCAAGCGTCGGGGTCGATTATTGGATATGGGCAGTCCAGTTGTCCGGTATTGGTACAACGCTGACTGGTATCAACTTCTTTGTGACCATCATTAAGATGCGTGCGCCAGGAATGACCATGTTCAAGATGCCGGTATTTAGCTGGGCGTCTCTGTGCGCGAACATCCTGATTATCGCTTCTTTCCCAATCCTGACGGTTACCGTCGCGTTGCTGACCCTGGATCGCTATCTGGGCACCCATTTCTTTACCAATGATATGGGCGGCAACATGATGATGTACATCAACCTGATTTGGGCCTGGGGCCATCCGGAAGTGTACATTCTGATCCTGCCAGTATTCGGGGTATTCTCCGAAGTCGCTGCAACCTTCTCGCGTAAGCGTCTGTTTGGTTACACCTCGCTGGTGTGGGCAACCGTGTGTATCACCGTTCTGTCGTTCATTGTTTGGCTGCACCACTTCTTCACCATGGGTGCCGGCGCAAACGTAAACGCCTTCTTCGGTATTACCACCATGATTATCGCCATCCCGACCGGGGTGAAGATCTTCAACTGGCTGTTCACCATGTATCAGGGCCGTATCGTATTCCACTCAGCAATGCTGTGGACGATTGGCTTTATCGTGACCTTCTCAGTCGGCGGCATGACCGGCGTACTGCTGGCGGTTCCGGGTGCCGACTTCGTACTGCACAACAGTCTGTTCCTGATTGCGCACTTCCATAACGTTATCATCGGCGGCGTGGTATTTGGTTGCTTCGCGGGGATGACCTACTGGTGGCCGAAAGCGTTTGGCTTCACGCTGAACGAGACCTGGGGTAAACGCGCATTCTGGTTCTGGATCATCGGCTTCTTCGTGGCATTTATGCCGCTGTACGTGCTGGGCTTTATGGGTATGACCCGTCGCCTCAGCCAGCAGATTGACCCGCAGTTCCATCCGATGCTGGTTGTTGCCGCTTGTGGTGCCGCGCTGATTGCACTCGGTATCCTGTGCCAGTTCATTCAGATGTACGTGTCCATTCGCGACCGTGAGCAGAACCGTGACCTGACCGGTGACCCATGGGGTGGTCGTACGCTGGAGTGGGCAACCTCTTCCCCGCCTCCGTTCTATAACTTTGCCGTTGTGCCGCACGTTCACGAGCGTGATGCCTTCTGGGAAATGAAAGAAAAAGGTGAAGCGTACAAGCAGCCTGCGCACTATGAAGAGATTCATATGCCGAAGAACAGCGGTGCCGGTATCGTCATTACCGCCTTCGCAACACTGTTTGGTTTCGCCATGATCTGGCATATCTGGTGGCTGGCGATTGCAAGCTTCGCAGGCATGATCATCAGCTGGATTGTGAAAAGCTTTGATGAAGACGTGGATTACTACGTGCCGGTCCCGGAAATCGAAAAACTGGAAAACCAGCATTTCGATGAGATTACTAAGGCAGGGCTGAAAAATGGCAACTGATACTTTAACGCACGCGACTGCCCACGCGCACGAACATGGGCACCACGATGCAGGCCAGACCAAGATCTTCGGATTCTGGGTCTACCTGATGAGCGACTGCATTCTGTTCTCTATTCTGTTTGCAACCTATGCCGTTCTGGTGAACGGCACCGCAGGTGGCCCAACAGGTAAGGACATTTTTGAACTGCCGTTCGTTCTGGTTGAAACATTCCTGCTGTTATTCAGCTCCATTACTTACGGCATGGCAGCGATCGCCATGTACAAGAACAACAAGAGCCAGGTTATCTCCTGGCTGGCGTTGACCTTCTTGTTCGGTGCCGGATTCATCGGGATGGAACTCTATGAATTCCATCACCTGATTGTTAACGGTATGGGCCCGGATCGCAGCGGCTTCCTGTCTGCGTTCTTCGCGCTGGTCGGCACGCACGGTCTGCACGTCACCTCCGGTCTTATCTGGATGGCGGTGCTGATGGTGCAAGTCGCTCGTCGCGGCCTGACCAGTACTAACCGTACCCGCATCATGTGCCTGAGCCTGTTCTGGCACTTCCTGGATGTGGTATGGATCTGTGTGTTCACTGTTGTTTATCTGATGGGGGCGATGTAATGAGTCATGCTAACGAGAGCGGCGGCGCATCCCATGGCAGCGTAAAAACCTACATGACAGGTTTTATCCTGTCGATCATCCTGACGGTCATTCCGTTCTGGATGGTGATGACAGGTTCTGCCTCTCCGGCCGTCATTCTGGGAACTATTCTGGCAATGGCAGTGGTACAGATTCTGGTGCACCTGGTGTGCTTCCTGCACATGAATAGCAAATCTGATGAAGGTTGGAACATGACGGCCTTTGTCTTTACTGTGCTAATCATCGCCATCCTGGTTGTGGGCTCCATCTGGATTATGTGGAACCTTAACTACAACATGATGATGCACTAAGAGCGGCGATTATGATGTTTAAGCAATACCTGCAAGTAACGAAACCAGGCATCATCTTTGGCAACCTGATCTCGGTGATTGGGGGGTTCCTGCTGGCCTCGAAAGGCAGCATTGATTATCCCCTGTTTATCTACACGTTGGTTGGGGTGTCACTGGTTGTGGCGTCGGGTTGTGTATTTAACAACTACATCGACAGGGATATCGACAGGAAGATGGAGAGGACCAAAAACCGCGTGCTGGTTAAAGGTCTGATTTCCCCTGCGGTCTCACTGGTATACGCCACCCTGCTGGGTATTGCTGGCTTTATGCTGCTGTGGTTTGGCGCGAACCCTCTGGCCTGCTGGCTGGGGGTAATGGGCTTCGTGGTCTATGTGGGCGTCTATAGCCTGTACATGAAGCGCCATTCCGTTTATGGCACGCTGATTGGCTCACTCTCCGGCGCTGCGCCGCCGGTGATTGGCTACTGCGCCGTAACCGGTGCGTTCGATAGCGGTGCGCTGATTCTGCTGGCTATTTTCAGCCTGTGGCAGATGCCGCACTCTTACGCGATTGCGATTTTCCGCTTTAAGGATTATCAGGCTGCCAACATCCCAGTACTGCCGGTGGTGAAAGGCATTTCAGTCGCGAAAAACCATATCACGCTGTATATCATCGCATTTGCTATCGCCACGCTGATGCTAACCCTGGGCGGCTATGCAGGTTATAAATACCTGATTGTTGCTGCGGCGGTGAGCGTCTGGTGGTTGGGCATGGCGCTGCGCGGTTATAAAGTGGAAGATGACAAAGTCTGGGCGCGCAAGCTGTTCGGCTTCTCCATCATCGCCATTACCGCGCTTTCCGTGATGATGTCCGTCGACTTTATGGTGCCAAACTCGCAGAACCTGCTGACTTACGTCTGGTAAGAATCTGCAGATACGAAAAGGGTGCTCTGGCACCCTTTTTATTGGCAGGAATGTTATTCAGTCGTAAAGCCATTTCCCAGCCTTTGCTGATTCAATAATCATACCTACTGTCAAAGGCTTCAACTCAATTTCAGGAGGATCTTTTCGCCAGAAAGGGGATTCTTGTTCAATATAATTCCTTCCATCAAACTTCGAATATTCAATATCAAAATGCTCAAATAAATCAGCTAAAAAATCATACGCATCTTCCGGAACAAACTGAAAATCATCCTCAAGGGTCCATTGTTTAGTGACCTGCTTAAGACCAGGTCTGAACCAACGTTCCCTGATTGGGTAATTCTTCATGATGTACTCAATAACTTCAGCTTCATAATTTCTCATCAGAAGGATGTCCACTGTATGCGATCTTTAGTCGTACTAATATCATGATATCATTAGACTTTATGATGTATTATTCATACACCCTGTTGACCTTGGTTGGGTAAATTCAGCGAATGCTAAAAGGGTACTTCGGCATCCTTTTTATTTACTACCCGATTTTGACAGCATCAGGTCTCGTCTTTTTGTTCATCAGGCCAGATCTCAAACAACCATTTCCCCGCCTTTGCTGACTCCGCAAACATCCTTACGGTTAAAGGTAAACGTGTGCCTTCTACTTCTTCCCATTTAGCTTTGAACCATCTAGTGAATAGTGGCAAATTGTGCCACGGATAATACGGTTTCCAGTTCACACATGATAAATCGACTTTAAACTCTTTCTCATATCGAGTCAGAGCACTGTGGAGGTCATCACCGGGGACATCAAATAGTTCTGAGTCGAGTTCTAAAGGAACCTCTTTCCAGTTTTCATCCAAATACCCGGGTATTTCTTCCCTGAAAAGCTTTAACACATCGTCTTGAATACTCATTAGAATGATGTCCATTGAATACCGTCATCAGCCTGAATCAATTGGTGATATTTATTACGAAATACCATTTTCCTTTTCCCTGTTTCCATTAGTAATAACCACAAAAAGACTACACCTGTAATTATCGCAAGTAAATTAGTTGCAACCGTAACTATTTAAGTTTCCGTGCTACACAATTCCACATATCGTAGAGGTTTACCCCATTCCTTCCCCGCTTTACACTAGGCGCGAAATTAATACAGAGGTGGGAATGAACGATTACAAAATGACGCCCGGTGAGTTGCGCGCCACCTGGGGTTTAGGGACCGTATTCTCGTTGCGCATGCTTGGCATGTTTATGGTTCTGCCAGTTCTGACCACGTACGGCATGGCGCTACAGGGTGCCAGCGAAGCGCTGATAGGCCTTGCCATCGGCATTTATGGCCTGGCGCAAGCCGTCTTCCAGATCCCCTTTGGTTTACTCTCTGACCGCATCGGCCGTAAGCCGCTTATCGTCGGCGGACTGGCGGTATTCGTTCTCGGCAGCGTGATTGCCGCGCTCTCCGATTCTATCTGGGGAATTATTCTTGGCCGCGCCCTACAAGGCTCTGGCGCAATTGCCGCCGCCGTAATGGCGCTGTTGTCCGACTTAACCCGCGAGCAAAACCGCACCAAAGCGATGGCGTTTATCGGCGTCAGCTTTGGTATCACCTTTGCCATTGCGATGGTGCTGGGGCCCATCGTTACCCATGCGCTGGGGCTCCACGCGCTGTTTTGGATGATTGCCGCTCTTGCCACCACGGGTATCGTGCTGACTATTTGGGTCGTTCCCAATAGTACCAACCACGTGCTGAACCGCGAGTCGGGCATGGTAAAAGGCAGCTTCAGCAAAGTGCTGGCGGAGCCTAAACTGCTGAAGCTCAACTTCGGCATCATGTGCCTGCACATTTTGTTGATGTCCACTTTCGTCGCGTTACCAGGACAACTGGCGAAAGCCGGTTTCCCCGCCGCAGAACACTGGAAAATTTATCTGGTGACGATGCTGCTGTCTTTTGTTTCCGTGGTGCCGTTCATCATTTACGCCGAAGTGAAGCGCAAGATGAAACGCGTGTTCCTCGCCTGCGTGTTACTGATCCTTATCGCAGAGATCGTATTATGGAGCGCTAACGTGCGTTTCTGGGGTCTGATTGCGGGCGTGCAGATCTTCTTCCTCGCCTTTAACCTGATGGAAGCCCTTCTCCCCTCGCTTATCAGCAAAGAATCACCTGCAGGTTATAAAGGCACGGCGATGGGCGTTTACTCCACCAGCCAGTTTCTTGGCGTGGCGATTGGCGGTTCACTCGGTGGTTGGGTGGTCGAAATGTTTGATGGTCAGGCCGTATTCCTGGCTGGCGCGCTGCTGGCAGCCATTTGGTTACTGGTGGCAAGCACAATGAAAGAACCGCCTTACGTCAGCAGCCTGCGCGTGGAAATCCCACCAGAAATTGCCGCGGATGACACGTTGAAGCAGCGTCTGTTGGCGAAAGAAGGGATAAGCGAAGTGTTAATCGTGGCGAAAGAGCATTCAGCCTACGTGAAAATCGACAGCAAAGTGACCAATCGATTCGAAGTTGAGCAAGCGATAAGCCAGGCGTGAAGAGTGCCGAATGGTGACTATCGTCTTGTCCGGCCTACAAATAGCATGTGCGACCTGTAGGCCGGATCAGGCATTACGACTTAATCGCGGAAGTTCTTAAACTGGAACGGCTGGCCGAGATCGCCGCCGCGAACCAGCGCCATGACGGATTGCAGATCGTCACGCGCCTTACCGGTCACACGAATTTCTTCGCCTTGAATCTGCGCCTGCACTTTCAGCTTGCTGTCTTTGATCAGCTTAACGATTTTCTTTTGCACCGCGCTTTCAATGCCCTGCTTCAGCTTAGCTTCAACAAACCAGGTTTTACCGCTGTGCACGAAGGTCTCTGGTACGTCCAGCGACGTGCCTTCAATACCGCGTTTCAGCAGCTTTGCACGTAAAATATCCAGCAGCTGATTGACCTGGAAATCAGACTCGCTCAGCACCTTAATCGTCTTATTTGACTCATTCAGCTCAAAAGTGGCTTCAACGCCACGAAAATCAAAGCGTGACTCGACTTCACGGCTGGCGTTATCCACCGCGTTACGGGCTTCCTGAAGATCAACTTCAGAGACAATATCGAAAGATGGCATCTTTTCCTCTCCCTTCATTTTTGATGCAAAGCATAATACCTGCAAAGTTACTCAACAGACAGCGCTATACTAGGCTGTATCCCTTCATTGTACGTGGTAGTGACATCTGCGAACAATAATGGGGTGCGGTCGAAATGGATTAACACCTGGTGTTGTTGCAGGTGAGGAGGAAGAATGAAAATTACCGTACTGGGATGTGGAGCGTTAGGACAGCTATGGCTTACAGCACTGTGCAAACATGGACATGAGGTGCAAGGGTGGCTGCGCGTACCGCAACCCTACTGCAGCGTAAACCTGATCGACACGGATGGCTCAGTTTTTAATGAATCCCTGACGGCAAACGACCCCGACTTTTTGGCAAAAAGCGACCTGCTGCTGGTCACCCTGAAAGCCTGGCAGGTTTCTGATGCGGTAAAAGGCCTGGCCGCAATTCTGCCTGAAACCACGCCCATTCTGCTTATTCACAACGGCATGGGCACGATTGAAGAGTTACATAACATTAAGCAACCCTTGCTGATGGGTACCACCACCCACGCAGCGCGCCGTGACGGGAACGTCATCATTCATGTCGCTCAGGGAACAACGCGTATTGGACCGGCGCGTGAGCAAGACGGAGATTTCAGCTATCTGGCTGAAACCCTGCAAGAGGTGCTGCCGGACGTCGCCTGGCACAACACTATTCGCGCCGAGCTGTGGCGCAAGCTGGCCGTCAACTGCGTCATTAACCCGCTGACCGCATTATGGGATTGCCCAAACGGTGAGTTACGCCACCATCCGGAAAAAATAGCGCTCATCTGCGAGGAAGTGGCAGCGGTGATCGAACGCGAAGGCCACCACACATCAGCGGATGATTTACGCTATTATGTCGAGCAAGTGATTGACAGTACGGCGGAAAATATCTCATCTATGCTGCAGGACATTCGCGCCATGCGTCATACCGAGATCGACTACATTACCGGTTATTTGTTAAAACGCGCACGCGCGCACGGCATCGCCGTTCCGGAAAATGCCCGCCTGTTTGAAATGGTTAAAAGAAAGGAAAGTGAGTATGAGCGCTCAAGCACTGGTATGTCTCGCCCCTGGTAGTGAAGAAACCGAAGCAGTTACTACTATCGATCTGCTGGTTCGCGGCGGAATTAAGGTCACAACCGCCAGCGTCGCCAGCGATGGCAACCTGACGATCGTGTGCTCGCGCGGTGTGAAACTGCTGGCGGATGCGCCATTAGTCGAAGTTGCCGACGGCGATTTCGACATCATCGTGCTGCCCGGTGGTGTCAAAGGCACCGAGTGCTTTCGCGACAGTCCCCTGCTGGTCGAAACCGTGAAACAGTTTCATCGCTCCGGACGCATAGTCGCGGCAATCTGCGCCGCTGCCGCGACCGTCCTCGTCCCACACGACATTTTTCCCATCGGCAACATGACCGGCTACCCGGCGCTGAAAGACAAGATCCCCGCGGAGCAATGGCAGGACAAGCGCGTCGTGTGGGATCCGCGCGTTAACCTGTTAACCAGCCAGGGACCGGGAACCTCCATCGATTTCGGTTTAAAAATCATTGATCTGTTGGTTAGTCGTGAAAAAGCCCATGAGGTAGCGTCACAGCTGGTGATGGCTGCGGGAATTTATAACTACTACGAATAAATCTTCAGGCCACTTACCTACAAGGAATAAGAATGAAAGGATATCTGAGCGCAGTGGCTTTACTGCTCCTTTCCGGCTACGCCGCAGCAACGCAACTTGAAATAAAAAACCTTGAATATCGCTACCCCGCAAGCGCTGAGATACAGTATCGCGTGCCGTGGTTTACTTCAACGGATAACCCTCAGGTCGCTAAACGCATTAACGATTATATTTTCGCAAGCTTTATCAATCAGCTACCGGGTAACAATCCACAAACAACAGTGAACCAGTTTGCGAAATCAGAGAGAAACCCCACCGCAAACCTTGACTACACGGTTGAGTATCGCGACGCCAAAGTTCTAACTCTGAACATGTTTGTCGAAGGGTGCGGCGCGTATTGTGAATCGTACAATGTACCGCTCAGCTTCGATTTAGCCAACGGCGCAGCAATTACCCTCAACGATCTCTTTTCCCGCTCTACGATGGCCGAATTAAATACCCGCATCAGAAAAGATATCCGTGGCCAAATCGACACCTTTGTTGATGCGCATAAATCGCAGACGTCGGCGCAAATAAAAGAAGAGAAAGGCGATGATTTTGACTACGCCGAATTCTACGCATCATGCGCAACCTACACCGACGGTTTGTACTACATCGATAAATTCTCTCTGCAAAAAGACCATCTGGCCTTCCTGAATGGACGCTGTAGCAACCATGCCAGCCGTGCGCTCGACGATCTGGGCGATTTCACCACGAAAATACCTACCGCAGAACTGCATAATCAGCTCACGTCATACGGCCAGTATCTGACTGGCGCAAAGAGTACAACACCGGTTGAGCCCGCCCCCGGCATTGACGGCAAGGTGATGTACGGCACGCTGGGAAAAAGCATGCGTATTGTGTTGAAGGTGGAGTGCAAATACGGTGATTTTTTTGACGGGGCTTACTTTTACCAGAAATTTGGCGCACCGATTGAATTAACCGGTAAGTGCGATACGGCCGATAATCAACATTATGAACTGAAGACGTCTGCAGCTGAACAATCGCAAGAGAAAATAACACTGGATTTAAAAGACGGGGTTTATCAGGGCGTCTGGGAGTCGAACGGGAAAACGCTTCCCATGCGTTTTGAATAATAACGTTGTATTGCCGGATGGCGGCGTAACCGCCATATCCGGCCTTCAACATGGTGTTTGCTCAATTATGGGCGATACACCTTCACGTTTTCAAAGCCCTGCTCGCGCAGGTAAAGCGCCTGCAGACGGCTCATCACCCCGCGTTCACACCATAGCAGCCAGGTTTTGCTCTGATCCAGATCGCCGAATTTGGTGCTCAGCTTGTAGAACGGCAGAGAAACGACGTCCACGCCGTCAACCTTCAGCGGTTTGTCATCCTGTTCATCCACAGAGCGGATATCCAGAATCACATCGTTCGGGCCGAAGCCGCTCACGGTTTCCACTTCCACCACGGTCTGCTGCGTCTGCTGGGCGATATCACGAATATCGATATTGTTCGCTTCTTCAACCACTTTATCGAGGATCGAGAAATCGAAGTTTTCTTCTTCGGCCTCAATCTTCGCCTTAATTGCTTTCACCGTCGGGCTTTTTGAAATCACGCCGCAGTATTCCGGCATAGTACGGGCAAAGTCCTCGGTACCAATTTCACGTGCCAGATTGATAATGTGCTCTTTATCATGGGAGATAAGCGGTCGCAGGATCAGGGTGTCAGAAACGTTATCGATCAGGCGCAGGTTGGTCAGCGTCTGGCTGGACACCTGGCCCAGCGCTTCACCGGTTACCAGCGCCTGTACGCCGTAGCGCTCAGCGACTTTCGACGCCGCGCGTACCATCATACGTTTGAGGACCACGCCCATCTGACCGTCGTCGACTTTCTCCAGGATCTCGCCCACTACCGGCTCAAAGTTGATGGCAACAAAACGCACGCGATGCGAGCTACCAAAGCGGTTCCACAGATAATGCGCCACCTGGCGAACGCCGATTTCATGCGCTGCCCCGCCCAGGTTGAAGAAGCAATAGTGTACGCGGCAGCCGCGACGCATCAGCATGTAGCTGGACACGCCGGAGTCGAAACCACCCGAGATCAGCGACAGTACGTCTTCCTGTGTCCCTATCGGGAAACCGCCGATACCTTCATAGCGGCCTTTAACCAGCAACAGGCGGTCGTTTTCGATTTCAAGATTCACCGTCACGTCCGGCTTCGTCAGCTTCACGCGCGCGGATTCAATATGCTGGTTCAGTCCACCGCCAACATAGCGTTCCACCTCAATAGAGCTAAACTCATGCTTACCGCGACGTTTGACGCGAACGCAGAAGGTCTTACCTTCCAGTTGATCGCGATACTGTACCAGCGCTTTCTCGAAAATATCGTGCATATCGGTAAACGGCACGTCTTCTACTTCGAGAATATGGTGGATCCCCGGAATACGGGTTAGCGCGTCGCGAATGTCCAGGCGTTGGCTTTCATCTTTCGCGCGAACCTCAACGTGATCCCAGTGACGGACAACGGCAAGGTCTTCATCATAGTGCTTTAAAACGTTACGAATGTTCCCTGTCAGAATTTTTATAAAGCGCAAACGCACAGATTGGCTTTTGATGGTGATTTCTGGGAACAATTTAATGATAAACTTCATGGCGGCAATGGTTCTTTGGCAAGTCTGAATGACTTGTAATGGAAAAAAATACAGCAGCCCATACCCTGCGGCTGCATCCAGGCGCGCAAGTATACCACCATCATGGTCATCCTGTGCACATCGCCTTACCATTGCGCGTTATTTGCTTATCAGTGCGAGTCCGTTACCATAGTCTTGTGCTGCCAATACAGAGAGTCAGACATTCATTATGCCGAAGAAAAATGAAGCGCCAGCCAGTTTTGAAACAGCGCTGAGCGAGCTGGAACAGATTGTTACCCGCCTGGAAAGCGGCGACCTGCCGCTGGAAGAAGCGCTGAACGAATTCGAACGAGGCGTACAGTTGGCGCGTCAGGGACAGGTTAAATTGCAACAGGCTGAACAGCGCGTGCAAATCCTGCTGTCAGATACTGAAGACGCCGCCCTTACGCCTTTTACACCGGATAATGAGTAAATGGATTTTACGCAGCAGCTACAGGCTTGCGTTGAGCAGGCCAATCAGGCACTGAGCCGTTTTATCGCGCCACTGCCCTTTCAGAACACTCCCGTGGTCGAAACCATGCAATATGGCGCATTATTAGGCGGTAAACGTCTGCGCCCGTTTCTGGTGTACGCGACCGGTCAGATGTTTGGCGTCAGCCTGAGTACGCTTGATGCTCCCGCGGCAGCCGTCGAGTGCATCCATGCTTATTCGTTGATGCACGATGATTTACCCGCGATGGACGACGATGACCTGCGCCGCGGTCTGCCGACCTGCCACGTAAAATTTGGCGAGGCAAACGCGATCCTCGCCGGAGATGCGCTGCAAACGCTGGCGTTCTCCATTATCAGCGACGCCCCGATGCCGGAAGTGTCTGACCGTGACCGCATCGCGATGATCTCTGAACTGGCCCAGGCCAGCGGTATCGCCGGAATGTGCGGCGGCCAGGCACTGGATCTGGCAGCCGAAGGCCATCAGGTTGAGCTGGATGCGCTGGAGCGTATTCACCGCCACAAAACCGGGGCATTGATTCGCGCCGCCGTACGTTTGGGGGCATTAAGCGCAGGTGACAAAGGGCGAGAATGCCTGGCAACACTCGACAAATATGCAGAAAGCATCGGCCTGGCTTTCCAGGTTCAGGATGACATCCTGGATGTGGTGGGCGATACTGCAATATTGGGTAAACGTCAGGGTGCTGACCAGCAGCTTGGCAAAAGTACCTATCCTGCACTTCTGGGTCTTGAGCAAGCCCGGAATAAAGCCCGGGATTTAATCGAAGATGCCCGCCAGTCGCTGAATCTGCTGGCCGCACAGTCACTCGATACCTCGGCACTGGAAGCGCTAGCGGACTATATAATCCAGCGTGATAAATAAACCAACATATCCCATGAGCTTGCGATGAGTTTTGATATAGCCAAATACCCGACCCTGGCGCTGGTCGACTCCCCCCAGGAGTTACGCCTGCTGCCAAAAGAGAGCCTGCCAAAGCTTTGCGACGAACTGCGCCGCTATTTGCTCGACAGCGTAAGCCGTTCCAGCGGGCACTTCGCCTCTGGTCTGGGCACGGTGGAACTCACCGTCGCGCTGCACTACGTCTACAACACCCCGTTTGACCAGTTAATCTGGGATGTGGGACATCAGGCTTACCCACACAAAATTCTGACCGGCCGTCGCGATAAAATCGGTACGATTCGCCAAAAAGGCGGTTTGCATCCGTTCCCGTGGCGCGGTGAGAGCGAGTATGACGTACTGAGCGTCGGACACTCCTCGACCTCTATCAGCGCTGGCATCGGTATTGCGGTTGCCGCCGAGAAAGAAGGCAAAGAACGTCGTACCGTCTGCGTGATTGGCGACGGCGCCATCACCGCTGGCATGGCGTTTGAAGCGATGAACCACGCGGGCGATATTAAGCCCGACATGTTGGTTATTCTGAACGACAACGAAATGTCGATCTCAGAAAACGTCGGCGCGCTGAATAACCACCTGGCGCAATTGCTCTCCGGCAAACTTTACTCTTCGCTGCGCGAAGGCGGAAAGAAAGTGTTCTCCGGCGTACCGCCGATTAAAGAGCTGCTCAAACGTACCGAAGAACACATCAAAGGCATGGTTGTTCCGGGTACGCTGTTTGAAGAGCTGGGCTTTAACTATATCGGCCCGGTGGATGGTCACGACGTGCTGGGGCTTATCACTACGCTGAAGAACATGCGCGATCTGAAAGGTCCACAGTTCCTGCACATCATGACCAAAAAAGGTCGTGGCTACGAGCCAGCGGAAAAAGATCCAATTACCTTCCACGCGGTACCCAAATTCGATCCGTCCAGCGGATGCCTGCCGAAAAGTAGCGGCGGCCTGCCAAGCTATTCAAAAATCTTCGGTGACTGGCTGTGCGAGACCGCGGCGAAAGACAATAAGCTGATGGCGATCACCCCGGCGATGCGCGAAGGTTCCGGCATGGTGGAATTCTCACGTAAGTTCCCGGACCGCTACTTCGATGTGGCAATTGCTGAGCAGCACGCGGTGACGTTTGCTGCCGGTCTGGCGATTGGCGGCTATAAGCCGGTCGTGGCTATTTACTCTACCTTCCTGCAACGCGCTTACGATCAGGTGCTGCATGATGTCGCCATTCAGAAACTGCCAGTCCTGTTCGCCGTTGACCGGGCGGGTATCGTTGGTGCAGATGGACAAACCCACCAGGGGGCGTTCGATCTCTCCTTCCTGCGCTGCATCCCGGAAATGGTCATTATGACCCCAAGCGATGAGAACGAATGTCGCCAGATGCTGTTCACTGGCTATCACTATAACGATGGTCCAACGGTAGTGCGCTATCCGCGCGGTAACGCGGTGGGCGTTGAGCTGGCGCCGCTGGAACAACTGCCTATCGGGAAAGGTATAGTGAAACGTCACGGAGAGAAAGTCGCGATTCTCAACTTCGGTACCCTGATGCCGGAAGCCGCTCAGGTCGCCGAGTCGCTGAACGCCACGCTGGTGGATATGCGCTTTGTGAAACCGCTGGATGAAACGCTGATCCTGGAAATGGCAGTTCAACACGAAGTGCTGGTCACCATTGAAGAGAACGCCATTATGGGCGGTGCTGGCAGCGGCGTAAACGAAGTGCTGATGGCTCATCGCAAGCCCGTTCCGGTACTGAACATTGGCCTGCCTGATTTCTTCATCCCGCAGGGGACTCAGGAGGAGGCTCGCGCCGATCTGGGTCTTGATGCCGCTGGCATTGAGACCAAAATCAAGGCCTGGCTGGCATAATCCCCTCTCCGCTCCTGCTATGCTTAACTCATCACGAGCTAAGCAGGAGTGGATTGATGAAATACAACACCTTAGGAAAAACCGACCTTCGTGTCTCCCGCCTTTGCCTGGGCTGCATGACGTTTGGCGAACCCCATCGCGGCAATCACGCCTGGACGCTACCTGAAGAAAGCAGCCGCCCGATAATCAAACATGCCCTTGAGGGTGGCATTAACTTTTTCGATACCGCCAACAGTTACTCCGCTGGCAGTAGCGAAGAGATTCTCGGTCGCGCGCTGCGTGATTTCACCCGCCGCGAAGATGTCGTGGTCGCCACCAAGGTTTTTCACCAGGTTGATGATTTAGCAGAAGGATTATCCCGCGCACAAATCCTGCGCTCGATCGATGACAGCCTCAGACGTCTGGGTATGGAGTATGTCGACATCCTGCAAATTCACCGTTGGGATTACAACACGCCAATCGAAGAAACGCTGGAAGCTCTGAACGACGTTGTTAAAGCCGGTAAAGCGCGCTATATCGGCGCCTCATCCATGCACGCTTCGCAGTTTGCTCAGGCGCTGGCCTTACAGAAACAACACGGCTGGGCGCAGTTCGTAAGCATGCAGGATCACTACAACCTGATTTATCGCGAAGAAGAACGCGAAATGCTGCCGCTTTGCTATCAGGAAGGCGTGGCGGTGATCCCATGGAGTCCACTGGCGCGTGGTCGCCTGACACGCCCCTGGGGAGAAACCACTGCACGTCTGGTTTCTGATGAAGTCGGTAAAAATTTGTACAACGAGAGCGATGAAAACGATGCACAAATTGCCGCACGGCTCGCCGGTATCAGTGAGGAATTAGGCGTCACGCGGGCACAGGTCGCACTGGCCTGGCTGCTGAGCAAACCCGGTGTGGCCGCACCGATTATCGGTACGTCTCGTGAGGAACAGCTGGATGAATTGCTTAATGCGGTGGATTTAACACTGAAGCCGGAGCAGATCGCCGAGCTGGAAACGCCGTACAAACAGCATCCGGTGGTGGGATTTAAATAATCTGGCAATGCCCGATAGCGCTGCGCTTATCGGGCCGTTTGTAGGCCGAATGAGGCATTTACGCGGCCATCCGGCAAAGGCATTTAAATGATACCTACCGGCCAGTGATGGCCGATAAAATAGAGGATCCCGGCAGAAAGTATCCCGGCCACAATATCATCGATCATGATCCCCGTTCCGCCATGCACGTTGCGATCGAACCAGCGGATCGGCCACGGTTTCCACATATCCAGAATACGGAAAATCACAAAACCCGCAGCAACCCACCGCCAGTCATTGGTCGGAAGCGCCATCAGGGTTATCCACATCCCGACAAACTCGTCCCAGACAATGCTGCCGTGATCGTGCACGCCCATATCTTTCGCCGTTTGATGGCACAGATAAACGCCAATACAGATAGACAACATGACCACCAGTGAATACAGTTGCCACGGCAAAAACGTCATTA
Organism: Citrobacter meridianamericanus; assembly: GCF_041320245.1. Classification (NCBI taxonomy): domain Bacteria; kingdom Pseudomonadati; phylum Pseudomonadota; class Gammaproteobacteria; order Enterobacterales; family Enterobacteriaceae; genus Citrobacter; species Citrobacter meridianamericanus. Next base: position 4,040,214 of record NZ_CP101036.1, read on the forward strand.
AATACCAAAATGGGATCGCCGCCAGCGATCCCATCGTGCCAGGAACAATTGGACTCAGCCCACTGCCAAAACCGGTGGCCAACAGATGCCACGGGTTGCGCATGCTCAGGCGACTTTTGGCGACATCTTTTTTAAGGCGCGGCAAAATGGTCATATCCTTTCCAGTCGAACGTGACGGGTTTTCCGTCGCGCGTAAAGTGAATACCTTCCACATCCGCGCTCATCTGCCCGATACAGGTAAACGATGCGCCGAGATTCCCCAGCGCGACGTCCAGCGCGCCACGGTTAATTTCCGGTACAGTAAAGCATAACTCATAATCTTCACCACCCGAGAGCGCCCAGCGCAGCGCTTGTTCCGATTCCACGTGTTGGGCAAATGCCGGAGAGTAAGGCAGCGCATCAACGTTAACCCGCGCGCCGCAGCCGCTGGCATTAATAATGTGCCCGAGATCGGAGATCAGGCCGTCAGAAATATCGATAGCCGCACTGGCAAGATCGCGCAGGGCTTGACCCTGCAAGATGCGCGGCGTTGGCCGCAGATGACGTTTAAGCAGATAGTCTGCGTCTTTTGCATCTCCAACCTGCAACCGATTCTGTAAAATCGCCAGCCCCGCCGCGCTGTCGCCCGGTGTGCCAGTCACATAAATCCAGTCTCCCGGTTTCGCTCCGGAGCGTTTTAAGGCCCGTCCGACAGGAACGTAGCCATGGATACCCAGCGTCATCGCCAGTGGCCCACGCGTGGTGTCACCGCCAATCAGCTGCATATCATAGTAATTAAGCAGTTCAAACAGGCCATCGCTGAAGGCTTCAAGCCAGGCTTCATCGACTTCAGGTAACGTGAGTGCTAACGTCAGCCATGCAGGGTCCGCCCCCATCGCCGCCAGATCGCTCAAATTCACCGCCAGCGCTTTCCAGGCGAGATCGGTGGGATCAATGTCAGGGAGGAAGTGGTTGCCAGCCACCAGCGTATCGGTACTGATCGCCAGCGTCTGTTTTTCAGGGATATTCAAGAGTGCGCAATCGTCGCCAATACCGGTTTCGACATCAAGACGAGAGGTTCTTACGCGGTCAAAATAACGGGCAATCAGGGAAAATTCGCCACATGCCATACGTTATGCCTCAGCAGAAAAAAAGAAAAAGCCGGGGATAGTGGAAACACGTTCCACCATCCGACCGGCCTCGGAATTACTTTTTGTTGGGGCGAATCACAGGTGCTGCTTTATCCAGTACACCGTTCACGAATTTGTGGCTGTCTTCAGCGCCGAAGGTTTTCGCCAGTTCAATCGCTTCATTGATGGCCACTTTGTATGGCACATCGCTACGCTTAGACAGTTCAAACAGCGCAATACGCAGCACGGCTTTTTCTACCTGACCCAGCTCTTCCAACAGGCGAGACAGGTAAGGCTTCATTAAGCCATCCAGGTACGCGCTGTTAGTCGCCACCCCGGACAGCAGTTCACGGAAATACAGAACGTCGACATCTTTTACGTCCTGTTCCGCCAGGAACTGGTATTCAACATCAGCGATGTCGTTCTGGGACAACTGCCAGGAGTAGAGCGCCTGGACGGCACACTCACGGGCGCGGCGACGAGCAGCAGGTTTCACGGATTTCCCCTTACAAAAATCAGGCCTTGATGGCTTTCAATACATTAATCATTTCAAGCGCAGTCAGTGCAGCTTCTGCGCCTTTGTTACCGGCTTTAGTGCCAGCACGTTCGATGGCTTGTTCAATACTTTCGGTGGTCAGAACACCGAAGGCTACCGGAATGCCGCTGTCCTGAGCGACATGCGCCAAGCCATTGCTTGCACCGCCAGCCACATATTCGAAGTGCGCGGTACCGCCACGGATCACCGTACCGAGCGCAATCACCGCGTCGTATTTACCGGTTTTCGCCAGAGCGTCAGCCGCCAGCGGCAGCTCATAGGCACCAGGAACCCAAACAACGGTAATGTTTTCATCTTTAACCTGACCAATACGTTTCAGGGCGTCGATCGCACCTTCCAGCAGGCTGTCATTGATAAAGTTGTTGAAACGCGCAATGGTGATGGCGACGCGAGCGTCCGGGGTAGCAACGTTAGCTTCAATAATGTTCATATTCTTCCTTCGGGTTCGATTTATAGCCCCGTAAGGGGGGCGGATTTTATCATAATATTCTGTGCGCTGCTTCCTCTAAATCAGAAAGCCTCACGCAGTCGTTAAATGCAGGCAAACGTCCGGGCCCACCTGGCGTATCTCATTGAATTTGAAATGGGGGGCGTCGGCCAGTTTCTCAAGGCCTGGAAGCACACATAATCCTCGCGCATCGCTGCCTAACAGTTTAGGCGCAACATACACGATTAGCTCATCAACCAAACCGGCCTGTAGTAACGCGCCCGCCAGCGTTGGGCCAGCTTCAACCCAAATGCTGTTAATTTGCTGCTTACCCAGTTGCATCATCAGCACCACCAGATCCAGATGCCCGTTATGTTCCGGCACTTTCAGGCTACGCACCGTCTCCGGCCAACTGCGAGGGTCGTCTTTAGTCCGGGCAATCCAGGTTTCTCCTGGCTGTTGCACAATTCGATGCTCCGGCGTGACCTGATTCTGGCTATCAAGAACAATGCGGATCGGCTGGCGCAGATTTTCCTGCGGGTAACTGGCCTGGGTAGACTCTCCAAGCTCCGACCAACGCACAGTAAGCTGAGGGTCGTCGGCTAATACCGTAGCGCTGCTGGTTAAAATAGCATGGCTTTGCGCTCGTAAACGTTGCACATCGCGACGCGCCTGCGGCGAGGTTATCCACTGGCTTTCACCGCTGGCCATCGCCGTACGTCCATCAAGCGAGGCACCAAGCTTAAGCTGCACATAGGGGAATCCCGTACGCATACGCTTCAGGAAGCCCTTATTAAGCTGCTCAACCTCGCTCATCATTAGCCCGTGGCTGACGTCAATGCCAGCCTGCTGCAAACGATAGAGCCCACGACCTGCTACCTGCGGATTGGGATCCTGCATCGCGGCAACCACACGTGACACGCCTGCGGCAATCAGCGCCTCGCAGCACGGCGGCGTACGCCCATGATGACTACAGGGTTCAAGCGTGACATAGGCGGTTGCCCCTTGCGCTTTTGCTCCCGCCATCCGCAAGGCATGGACTTCGGCATGCGGTTCGCCCGCGCGGTGATGATACCCTTCACCGACGATCTGCCCATCTTTAACAATCACGCAGCCCACGTTGGGATTGGGGTGAGTGGTAAAACGTCCGCGCGCAGCAAGCTTCAGCGCGCGCGCCATGTACAATTCATCCTGCATGGCTTAGTCCTGTAGGCGAGCAATCTCTTCGCCAAATTCTTTGATATCTTCGAAACTACGGTACACCGAGGCAAAGCGGATGTAGGCGACTTTATCGAGTTTTTTCAACTGCTCCATCACCAGGTTGCCAATCATCTTGCTCGGCACCTCACGCTCGCCAGTGGCACGCAGTTGTGATTTGATATGGTTCAACGCCATTTCGACGTCATCAGAACTGACCGGGCGTTTCTCAAGCGCTCTGAGCATGCCGCTGCGCAGCTTATCTTCATTAAAAGGTTCACGCACATCGTTGCTTTTCACAACGCGCGGCATGACAAGTTCAGCCACTTCAAAAGTGGTGAAACGTTCGTTACAGACCAGACACTGCCGACGGCGGCGTACTGAGGAGCCCTCGCCGACAAGACGAGAGTCAATTACCTTAGTGTCTACGGCGAAACAGAATGGGCAATGCATACGGCGTCCTGTACCTCAGTGGTTAACAGAAATCTATTTTACCCTGAACTGGCGTGACAACAAAGGCGCAGCGCTTTTGAGACAAAGGATCGATGCCTTCGCGCTCAGTGCGCACTACCATTATGCTATCGCGACAATAAAGGAAGTGATCACAATGACAAGACGTTACCTAAGAATTCTCCTGGTGGGAAGTCTCTTTAGCCTTAGCGCCTGCGCGCAGCAAAGTGAAGTACGCCAGATGCATCAAAGCGTTAGCACGTTGAATAAAGAGATGACGCAGCTCAATCAGGAAACGGTAAAAATTACCCAGCAAAATATGTTGAACGCAAAATCGACCAGCGGCGTCTATCTGCTGCCAGGTTCCAAAACCCCTGCCCGACTGGACAGCCAGATAGGCACATTACGCATGTCGCTGATAAATATTGCGCCGAACGCCGACGGAACGCGCCTGACGCTGCGGATTCAGGGTGAATCCAACACGCCTTTACCCGCCTTTAGCGCCACCGTCGAATACGGGCAAATTCAGGGTACCACGGACAACTATCAGGAAGTGAACGTTCACAACCAATTGGTCAACGCCCCGGCAAGTATTCTTGCCCCCAGCGACGTCGACATTCCGCTGCAGATAAATGGTCTCACTCGCGAACAGTTAGGTTTTGTTCGCATCCACGACGTTCAACCTGTTAGTCAATAAACTTTTTTGCGGAACGTTTTGTGCGTTCCGCAACATCACTCCCGTCTATTTTGTTACTCCTCTGACATAACCGATATTTCTGGTAAAACTTGGCAACATTGATGAGAGCCAGTACAATTCGCCGCCTAAAGTACGCAAACGTGAACGCAATCGATTACGTAAATGATAGAACTGTGAAACAAGACATATTTTTGTGAACAATGATTTTTATAATAGGCACCGAAGAATTACGAAATATTTAGAAACGCAAATTGCGCATTTTTCACTCCCGAAAGGGATTTCAAACAGTGGCATACATATGAAAAAAACATTACTTGCAGCCGGTGCAGTGCTGGCGCTCTCCTCGTCTTTTACTGCCAACGCAGCAGAAAATGACAAACCGCAATATCTGTCCGACTGGTGGCACCAAAGCGTCAACGTGGTGGGCAGCTACCACACCCGTTTCTCCCCGAAACTGAACAACGACGTGTATCTGGAATATGAAGCGTTTGCCAAAAAAGACTGGTTTGACTTCTATGGCTACATCGATATTCCTAAAACCTTCGACTGGGGTAACGGCAACGATAAAGGCATCTGGTCTGACGGTTCTCCGCTGTTTATGGAAATCGAACCGCGTTTCTCCATCGACAAACTGACCGGCACTGACCTGAGCTTTGGTCCGTTCAAAGAATGGTATTTCGCCAACAACTACATCTACGATATGGGTGATAACAAAGCCAGTCGCCAGAGCACCTGGTATATGGGTCTGGGTACCGATATCGATACCGGTCTGCCGATGGGCCTGTCTCTGAACGTGTATGCTAAATACCAGTGGCAGAACTATGGCGCATCCAACGAAAACGAGTGGGATGGCTATCGTTTCAAAGTGAAATACTTTGTGCCGATCACTCAGGTATGGGGCGGTCAGTTAACTTACATCGGCTTCACCAACTTCGACTGGGGCTCAGATTTGGGTGACGATCCGAACCGCACCAGCAACTCTATCGCTTCCAGCCACGTTCTGGCGCTGAACTACGATCACTGGCACTACTCCGTAGTGGCGCGTTACTTCCATAACGGCGGTCAGTGGAAAGGTGGCGACACTCTGAACTGGGGCGAAGGCGATTTCAGCGCGAAATCTACCGGTTGGGGTGGTTACCTGGTTGTAGGTTACAACTTCTAATTCAGGAAATCTGTCCGCAGACAAGCCAGCTTAACCGCTGGCTTTTTTATGGCTGGTCTTCACAGCGTACTTTACGTAAAAAGTCACTTAGCGAGCGATCCGCTGATTCGCGAAAGTACTTGTCGAGTGGCGTGATCTTCAGACATCGATCAACGCGAAAGCAGCGATAATCGTCACGTTTTTCACACCATGCAACGAGCAGCCAGTGCTCACCCCAGAAAAATAGTCCCAGCGGCTGAACATCGCGCCAGGAAAGATTCCCGACCTCATCGCGATAATGCAGCGCTAGTGTCTGCTGCGCCGAAACCGCGCGATGAATGAGATCGAACGCACTGCGTGAATGCGGCTGATTACCAAAATCAGGTGCGAAAATCCGTGTTTGCTCGGCCCTGCGCCGACTCTCTGACGGCAATATCGCCAGCACTTTTTCCTGCGCAGACTCCAGCGCCTGTGAGAGTGAATCCCCACCCCATGTTTTCAGCAGCCGAATAGCCACCATCAACGCTTCTGATTCGTGTTGCGTTAACATTAACGGCGGCAAATCAAACCCTGCCATTAGGCGGTATCCACTGCCCACTTCACCTTCAATGGGCACGCCGGATAAAGAGAGATCGCGGATATCGCGATAAATCGTCCGTTCAGATACCTCCAGACGTTCTGCCAGCAGCGCCGCCGTTGTCACTCGCCTGCCACGCAGGATTTGTACAATCTGAAACAAGCGGTCGGCGCGTCTGGACATATTAATCCTCAGTGCTGAAAAAATTACGCGGGTTGATGTAAACCAACACGATTGCCTTCGCTGTCAGTAAACAGCGCAATCGTGCCAATGTCTTGCCCCAGTTCGAGCGGGCCAAACACGCAGTGGCCGCCAGCGGTGGCGACACGCTCAAGCGTTGCAGCCAAATCGTCCGTATGCAGGTAAATAATAGCGCCCTGCGCTGAAGGCGTAATGCCGTCAAATTTAGCCAGCGCTCCGCCGGGAGCAGGATCCTGATGCGGGAATACGGCCAGCTCGGCGCAGTCCATATTTTCCCGACGCAAAGAAACCTGCATCACGGGCTCATAAAATGCAATGGCACGATCCATTTCTGCCACGGGGATTTCAAACCAGTTAATGACGTTGTTCATACTTCCTCCTGCCTGTGTGAGTAGTGTCAGAAGGACTATAAGACAGTGCTACTGACAGCATACTGTCAGTAGTGTGGCGACCGAAACCAATAATGGTCTGCCGCTAAATCACAGGCAAAAAAAATCCCGACCTTGCGATCGGGATTCCACTATCTTCACTCTTAATGGGTTAAGGCAGAATTGACGGCTGATCCGCCCCTTCTTTCTCGACCTTCTGCTGCAGCATGTGCTCACGCTTCATACCCAGCTTCAGCGCCAGCGCCGATGCCACGTAGATAGAAGATGCGGTACCGATGGAAACACCGATCAGCATCGTCAGCGAGAAGCCTTCCAGTACCGGACCACCGAACAGGAACAGCATCAGAATAACCATCAACGTCGTACCGGAAGTAATCAACGTACGATGCAGCGTCTGAGTCAATGACACGTTAAAGATTTCGTAAGGCGTACCGCGACGAATTTTGCGGAAGTTTTCACGAATACGGTCAGATACAACGATACTGTCGTTCAGCGAGTAACCGATTACCGACATCAGCGAGGCGACGATAGTCAGGTCAATCTCGATATGGAACAACGACAGGATCCCCAGCGTGATAATCACGTCGTGCGCCAGAGCAATAACCACCCCTGCCGCCAGTCGCCACTCAAAGCGGAAACCGACGTACACCAGGATGGAGATCAGCGCCGCCATCAACGCCATCGCCCCCGTTTGCGCCAGGTCTGCACCTACGCTCGGCCCCACGAATTCAATTCGCTTCACCGCCGCGTTTTGGTTGGTGGATTCGTTAATCACACTCAACACTTTGCTACCCAGCACCTGACCGCCGTCTGCGCCTTCGGTTGGCGGCATACGCACCATAATGTCGTGGCTGCTGCCGAAGTTCTGCAGCAGCGGGTCAACAAAGCCCGCTTTCTCCAGCGCATCGCGCATCACGTCCATTTCCGCTGGTTTTTCCAGCGTGATTTCAATGACCGTACCACCGGTGAAATCGAGACCCCAGTTAAAGCCGCGCACGCCCATCACCACGATGGCCGCGATCAGCAGGAAACCTGAAATGCCGAAAGCCCAGTAGTCCCAGCGCATAAAGTCCCAGACTTTACGGCCGTGGTTCAATTGTTCAACAGTATATTCCTGTGCCACTTCGCACTCCTCAGATTGACAGCTTTTTGACGCGCTTGCCGCCATACAACAGGTTTACGATGGCACGTGTACCGACAATTGCGGTAAACATCGACGTCGCTACCCCAATACCGGTAGTAATCGCGAACCCTTTAATTGCCCCGGTGCCGACTGCGTACAGGATAATGACCTTGATCAGCGTCGTAATGTTCGCATCGAAGATGGAGCTAAATGCGCCCGCATAACCTTCATTGATGGCCTGCTGCACCGAACGCCCGTTACTCAACTCTTCTTTGATACGTTCGTTGATCAGTACGTTCGCATCGACCGCGACAGCAAGGGTTAAGACGATCCCCGCAATCCCCGGCATACTCAGCGTAGCGCCCGGCAGCAGCGACATAATACCGACAATCAGTACCAGGTTCGCAATAAGCGCACTCGTGGCGATCAGACCGAACTTCTTATAGAAGAAGATCATGAACAGGATAGACACCACCAGACCAGCCAGACACGCTTCCAGACCCTGTTTAATGTTCTGCATACCCAGGGTTGGGCCGATGGTACGTTCTTCCACAATCTGAATCGGCGCAATCAACGCACCGGCACGTAACAGCAGAGAAAGCTGACGCGCTTCATTCGGGTTGTTGATACCGGTAATACGGAAGCTGTTGCCCAGACGAGACTGGATGTTGGCGATGTTAATCACCTCTTCCTGTTTCACCAGCACGGCGCGACCGTTGGCATCTTTCTTACCGCTGTCTTTGTACTCCACGAACAGGGTCGCCATCGGCTTACCGATGTTGTCCTTGGTGAAGTTGGACATGATGTTACCACCCGCGCTATCCAGCGAGATGTTAACCTGCGGCTGATTGTATTCGTCCTGGCTGGAAGTGGAATCGGTGATATGGTCACCGGTCAGGATCACGCGTTTGTAAAGCACAACCGGCTGACCTTCACGAGACTGTTTCACTTCCGAATCACCCGGTACACGCCCGGATGCCGCAGCAGACTGGTCAACGTTGGTGTTTACCAGACGGAATTCCAGCGTCGCGGTAGCGCCCAGAATTTCTTTCGCCCGCGCGGTATCCTGAATACCCGGCAGTTCGACCACAATGCGGTCAGCACCCTGACGTTGTACAACCGGCTCAGCAACACCCAGTTGGTTAACACGATTACGCAGAATGTTGATGTTCTGCTGTACCGCGTATTCACGGGCTTCGCTCAGGCGCGCATCGGTCATCACCGCACGCAGTGCATTGCTGCCCTGGCTAGAAATAACCAAATCCTGGTGACGCTTGCTCAGGTAAGAGATAGCTTCATCACGGGCGCTGCTATCACGAAAAGTGATGCTCAGACCGTAGTTATCTTCTTTGCGAACGGTAGTATAAGGAATGCCTTTTTCACGCAGATCGCTGCGCAGGCTATCAATATTTTGTTCCTGCAACTTACTCAGCGCGGTGTCCATATCCACTTCCATCAGGAAGTGAACGCCGCCACGCAGATCAAGACCGAGTTTCATCGGTTCTGCGTGAATGGCTGCCAGCCAACGCGGGGTTGCCGGAGCAAGGTTAAGCGCCACGACGTATTGATCACCCAATACGCCCATTAACACTTCACGAGCGCGCAGTTGGGTATCAGTGGAGTCGAAGCGCGCGAGAATAGCACCCTCTTCCAGAGCCACAGACTTAGGTGTGATTTTATCTTCTTGTAACGTTTTCTGGACCTGGATCAGCGTTTGCTCACTGGCGGCGGCACCGCGCACGCCAGTGATTTGAACAGCCGGATCCTCACCATACAGGTTGGGAAGCGCATAGAGCAGACCGACGACAATCACGACGATCAGCATGACATACTTCCACAAAGGATAACGGTTTAACACGGCAGTTCCCTTTGGGAAAACAATAAATTACAGCGCCTTCATGGTGCCTTTCGGCAGAACGGCAGCTACGAAATCACGTTTAATAACCACTTCAGTGGTGTCGTTCAGCGCGATAGCGATGTAGCCGGATTCTGCTACTTTGGTCACGCGACCCACCAGACCACCGTTAGTCAGCACTTCATCGCCTTTCGCAATGGAGTTCATCAGATTTTTGTGTTCTTTGGTACGCTTTTGCTGCGGGCGCAGGATCATGAAATAGAAAATCAGACCAAACACCACCAGCATCAGAATCAGAGACATCGGGCTGCCCTGCGCCGGAGCACCTGTTGCCGCTACCGCATCAGAAATAAAAAAGCTCATTCAAATTCCCTCATTATTAAAATTAATCAACGTTCACAGGTGGAACTGGTCTACCCTGACGTTGGTAAAAATCGGTCACGAAGCTCTCTAATTTACCCTCTTCAATAGCCTTGCGTAAACCCGCCATCAAACGCTGGTAGTAGCGAAGGTTATGAATCGTGTTGAGTCGCGCGCCCAATATTTCGTTGCAACGGTCAAGATGATGCAAGTATGCGCGCGAATAATTGCGACAGGTGTAGCAATCACACTCAGCATCGAGCGGACTGGTGTCGCTTTTATGTTTCGCGTTACGAATTTTTACCACGCCGTCAGTCACAAACAAATGACCATTACGGGCATTTCGCGTTGGCATCACGCAGTCAAACATATCGATACCACGACGCACGCCTTCAACCAGATCTTCTGGTTTACCAACGCCCATCAGGTAACGCGGTTTATCAGCCGGAATCTGCGGGCAAACATGCTCCAGAATGCGGTGCATATCTTCCTTCGGTTCACCAACAGCCAAACCGCCGACAGCGTAGCCATCAAAGCCGATATCTACCAGACCTTTGACGGAGATATCACGTAAATCTTCGTAAACGCTGCCCTGAATGATGCCAAAAAGCGCATTTTTGTTGCCGAGGCTATCAAAACGGTCGCGACTGCGCTTCGCCCAACGCAAAGACATCTCCATCGAGCGTTTAGCATAGTCCCAGTCGGCCGGATACGGTGTACATTCGTCGAAGATCATCACGATATCGGAACCGAGATCGTATTGAATCTCCATAGACTTCTCAGGATCGAGGAAGATCGGATCGCCGTTGATCGGGTTACGGAAATGCACGCCCTGCTCGGTTATCTTACGGATGTCGCCCAGGCTGAATACCTGGAAGCCGCCGGAATCGGTGAGGATCGGTCCTTTCCACTGCATGAAATCGTGCAGATCGCCGTGCAGCTTCATGATTTCCTGACCCGGGCGCAGCCAGAGGTGGAAGGTGTTACCGAGGATGATCTGCGCGCCGGTCGCTTCAACTTCTTCCGGCGTCATGCCTTTCACGGTGCCATAAGTACCGACCGGCATAAAAGCAGGCGTTTCCACTACGCCACGATCAAAAACCAGGCGGCCGCGGCGGGCGCGACCGTCTGTGGTGTCCAGTTCAAATCTCATTTTAACTCCTGCGTCAGAAAAACAGTCCGACGTTAAACACTCGCATCGCGGATTTATTCCCCAACGCGCTCAGAAATAGCCTGCGGATTGTACGTGATAAACATGGCATCACCGTAACTAAAAAAGCGATATTCCGCTTTTACCGCTTCATGATAGGCGTGCATGGTGTTTTTATAACCAGCAAATGCGGAAACCAGCATAATCAGTGTCGATTCCGGCAGGTGAAAGTTGGTTACCAGGGCATCAATCACCTGATATATATAGCCTGGATAAATGAATATTTGCGTATCACCGAAGAACGGCTCGATAAGGTCATTTTTGGCCGCCTGCGCCGCGCTTTCCAGTGAACGTACGGAGGTGGTACCTACCGCAATCACGCGGTTGCCGCGTGCTTTCGCCGCCAGCACAGCATCAACCACATCCTGTGGCACTTCCGCATACTCGGAGTGCATAATGTGATCTTCGATGGTATCTACGCGCACCGGCTGGAAGGTACCCGCCCCCACGTGCAGCGTAACGAACGCCATCTCGATACCTTTATCACGCAGTTTTGCCAACAGTGGTTCGTCAAAATGCAGACCGGCGGTCGGCGCGGCGACAGCCCCTGGTTTTTCGCTATACACGGTCTGGTACAGCTCGCGGTCAGCGTCTTCATCCGGACGGTCGATATATGGCGGCAGCGGCATATGGCCAATCGCGTTGAGGATATCGAGCACGCTACGCTCGTCATCAAACTCGACTTCAAACAACGCGTCATGGCGCGCCACCATCGTTGCTTTAATGCTTTCGTCATCGCCCAGCAGCAGCTCGGCACCCGGCTTCGGCGCTTTAGAGGCGCGAATATGCGCCAGAATCCGTTTGTCATCCAGCATACGCTCGACCAGTACTTCAATCTTGCCGCCGCTGGCTTTACGCCCAAACAGACGCGCCGGAATAACGCGGGTGTTATTAAAAACCAGCAAATCGCCAGGGTTGAGCTTATCGAGCAAATCGGTGAAAGTACCGTGCGTCAGCGCGCCCGTCGGCCCGTCCAAAGACAGCAAGCGGCAGCTACTGCGTTCAGCCTGCGGATAGTGGGCAATCAGGGATTCGGGTAGTTCAAAGGTGAAATCGGTAACGCGCATGACACTGACTCAGACTAAAATAAGAGGCGGGTAGTCTAGTGCCGGGGCGTTCTCCCTGCAACCTTTACCCCTCTGGATAAACATTTAACTATGAATTTTCTTGCACATTTGCATCTGGCTCACCTCGCCGACAGCTCGCTTTCCGGTAATCTACTGGCGGATTTTGTCCGGGGTAATCCCCAAACGCACTATTCGCCCGACGTGGTGGAGGGCATCTTTATGCACCGTCGTATCGACGTGATGACCGATAACCTGCCACAGGTGCGTGAAGCCAAAGAGTGGTTTCGCAGCGAAACGCGCCGCGTCGCACCGATTACGCTGGACGTCATGTGGGATCATTTTCTGTCGCGCCATTGGTCGGAAATCTCCCCCGACTTCCCGCTGACGGACTTTGTACGCTATGCCCGCGCCCAGGTGACCCCTATTTTACCGGAATCGCCGCCGCGCTTTATCAATCTGAACAACTACATCTGGTCGGAGAAATGGCTCGAGCGCTATCGGAATATGGATTTTATCCAGAACGTCCTGAACGGCATGGCCAGCCGCCGCCCGCGGCTCGATGCCCTGCGCGACTCATGGTATGACCTCGATACGCACTACGATGCGTTAGAAGAACGTTTCTGGCAGTTTTATCCCCAAATGATGGGACAGGCGCGACGTAAATCCCTTTGATTATAGCCCGCATCATGCACCGGATAAGCAGCAGCCGCTATCCGGCAAAAGATTGATAGACAAAACCTGTCTCATTGATTGCCAGCGCCTCTTTGTCTTATTCCCGAACACTCTCTATACTGGCCCGCGTTGCGTTCCAAAAACCCCTTAACATTGCAGGAGAATTATATGGTACTGGTAACTCGTCAGGCTCCGGATTTCACAGCAGCTGCGGTACTGGGTAGCGGTGAGATCGTTGAAAACTTCAACTTCAAGCAGCATACCAACGGTAAAACTACCGTTCTGTTCTTCTGGCCGATGGACTTCACCTTCGTTTGCCCGTCTGAACTGATCGCATTCGACAAACGTTACGAAGAATTCCAGAAGCGCGGCGTTGAAGTTGTTGGCGTTTCCTTCGACTCTGAATTTGTCCACAACGCATGGCGTAACACCCCTGTCGAAAAAGGCGGCATTGGTGAAGTGAAATACGCAATGGTTGCTGACATCAAACGCGAAATCCAGAAAGCCTACGGCATTGAGCATCCTGAAGCAGGTGTTGCTCTGCGCGGTTCTTTCCTGATCGACGCTAACGGCGTTGTTCGCCACCAGGTGGTTAACGATCTGCCGCTGGGTCGTAACATCGACGAAATGCTGCGCATGGTTGACGCGCTGCAGTTCCACGAAGAGCACGGCGACGTATGTCCGGCACAGTGGGAAAAAGGTAAAGAAGGTATGAACGCGTCTCCGGACGGCGTAGCAAAATACCTGACCGAGAACGTTTCCAGCCTGTAAATGGCATGAATCGTAAGAGGCCCGCAAATGCGGGCCTTTTTTACATCTGGTTATTAGTCTCCAGTCATCCCTTTCTCCTTATACCTCTCCGCTCATTTTGAAGTAAGTAAATGACGTCATAACCGTTTTTTTGTCCTATCTCTGGATAAACATCCTTAACGCATCAACATATTTTTCTCTAAGAATTTTCCTAACAATTTTAAGATGATATCTGAATTTTTAAGACAAAGAGCAATAAAGGAAGAGTGAACTCGCTAAATTTAACCAACATGCAATAAATATATTTAATGTCTTCACATCTGAATAATGCCGCCACACACCTTGTATTTTAATTCTTATCCCATTGTTATATAAGGCATTCCTGTTTCTTTTCAAAATAGAACGCTATAAAAAACCCATGTTAATCATAGCGCTTATAAATAAGTTATAAATTTATTAACTGTGCTAATTATTCCAACAAATATTAACACTTTTTACTTATCATTCTACAAATTCAATTAAAAAAACAGATCTTATCGATCGATTTTAATCATTACACATCAATTTATCAGCAGATTAGGATTTCTCCAGGAAACCACATTATTAACAGTGTTTTTCTTGCAGATTAGGGAGAGATATGCATGAGCAGTAAAGATAAATGCACGCGGTTTTTTATTTATTCCGCAGACTGGACGCATGCGGCTGCATTACAAAATTTAATCAGCGGTAAAAAAACTCCTGATAACTATATTTCATTGCCACAACTCACCATCAGTGAGTTGTGCGAATATACCGGACCGCCACCACATATAATCATCCTGGATGTCCCACCAGGAAGATATGTGGCATTAATCCTGGCTCTCCGTAAAAGTTTTCCTCAAGCACAAATGATTTGTACTCAGCATTATTTTCTCTACTCAGATCGTATGGTTGCTGAGTATTTTGGTGGGATATTGCTAAAGGAATATGATGCTTTAATATCTGGATATCCCAATATAGGCATTGCTGAGCATCTTACGTCACCAATATTCTCAGCTGCATATCCTCGGCTCAGAGTTTTTTGTGCAAGCGTTCCTCCGCAGGTGGTATTAGGTTCACTTGAAAAGTGGATCAGAAGAAGGTTATCAGAAGTGATACCTTCATCACGCACACGAACAATTACGCTGGATTGGTTAGCCAGAGGCATTTCACTTCGGGAAACTGCAAAACAATTGAAAAGAAGTGAAAAAGTGATGTACCACTATCGCTGGATGATGATGCAAGCTTTAGGTATACGCCATTGCAGCAGAGATTTCATTCACTCACTGACGGTAAATGCAGGACCAACAAACTGGAAAAAACCCGACAAGAAAGCCGCGCATAAATAATAGTATGTCGCGTATATAGAACTCATTTAAATTCCAAAATAAAAAATCGCTATCAATCACGATGCGGTTTCTATTGTTTCACCCCTATTTTATAGAAGTGCCATGTGTTAGCAAATATAAGGATTTATTTATGTCGCAAAAAAGCGTTTCTTTCTCAAAAAAGATATTAGTCGTCTCTATACTACTCGCAATATCAGGTACTGCTACAGCTTCTGATGAAGGCTCTGGTATGGTGAGTGGGCTTAACTGGAGTTTGTTGGAGCCTAACTCTGGCGCCGGTGATACTGCCGTTAAAGGAATTTATGCCTGGAACTTTAGTAACACCCAGGAGGAAGCCTCTCTCGATTCCGCCAGTAATAAAGGTAATATCTATTTTAACCCTCCACATCACGACCTTCTAAGTCGAACAGTAAATGTTACTGATCTTGACCTGAGCGGATACTACATTAATTTTAGCAAAACCGATCTTGCTGGTAATCAGTCTACCCTCAATCTGACCAAGGCCACCGTTGATTTTATCGAATCAGGAGGGTCTGGCACCGACACTAATATAGCCATCAACTTAAAGGACGCTCAGCTTAACGGCGCTCAGATGGATACCAACTATGATAATGCCCTTAAAAATGGGGTGGCAAAGAACAAAAACTGGGTGGCAAATCAAAATGGTGATGGCGGATATGGTATCTATGTCGATCTCGGTGACACAGGCGATGTAATTGTCGATATTGATAACAGTCAGTTAGGCTCAGAAACCTGGAAAGCAGGTATTTTTACCGGCGGCTCTGACTCCGTTAACATTACTGCTTCTGAAAGTAACATTTTCGGTTCTGTACAAGCCGGATATTCTGAAGATGTCAATATTGAACTGACAAAGCAAACAACACTCACCGGTAATATTGTCACCGGTGATGGGGAAAGTATTGTCAGTATTAATGACAACTCGAAAGTACTCGGCGACATCAACGTCAGCAATAGCAATAAAGCCCAGGTGTCTCTGGGCGATAATGTCGCAACCAGCAATGTTAATAAAATCACCGGCAACAAAACCAATTCAACTCTTGAGTTAGGTAAAGAAGTCACTGAATTAGACGGCAGTAAATTTGTCGATTTTACGGTGTTAAACGTGCTGGGTAAAAGTACCATCCTCAATGGTCTGAATGACACAAACGTAGGGTCAGCACTCAATCTGACGGGGAATCACATCATTGCTGATGTTAATATAACGGGCAATGGCGCACTCACCGTAGCAGGTAATTCCACGCTACAGGCAGATAATATCTCTTTGAGCAGCGACGCTTCGTTAACCGTCGATAATGGAACTTTGCAAACCAGCTCAGCGCAAATATTTACTGATGGTCTGGGTAGTAACGGTCTTAATACTTCTGCCACCGGCCTGAACACCACAGGCGACCGGGTATTTTTCAACGATGGCACATTAGCACTCTCTGATGCGCTATTTAACCTCGATTATGTAAAATCTGTTAATGGTCTGGTGGACAATGCCAAACTTATTATGCTGGGCAACGTGGTGTCTGCTGATGGTACTGGTCCTGCTGGTAGTGTAGATTTTGACACGGTTGGTGCTGTGGGTGAAAACACCGTGCTTGCCGGTGTTACTGTCGAATCAACAAAAAGCGACATCGTTATTGGTGGTGAAAAAAACAGTGAAGATCAAGACGGCAGCTCAAACAGTGTTGGCGTAAAAAACCTTGTGTTGGCTGCCAGTGAAAGCAACACCGCCAGTGTCACTGTGAAAGGCAACAAAACGCTGACCTTAACCGGTGATGTAGCTGGTAAAGACAACACCAGCCTTGTTTCCGCAGGGGAAGACGCCAGTGTCAGTGTTAATGTCAAAGAGGGTACATTGCAGTTGGGTCATGCTTCTCTGTCCGGAGCCACAGGTTCGTTGAATGCCACCGTAAACCTGGACAATGGGAATTTACAGGTCGCTGGTGGCAAATACAGCGTTTCCGGAGAAATTTCAGCAAACAAAAACAGCGCCATTACCATTGCAGACAGCGCGGCGTTACAAGCGTCTAAAATTGATATGAAAGACGCCAATATGCAGGTCAATGGTGTATTGCAAACCGCTGCACTCAACGCCGACTCAGGTACGACTATCAATGTGGGCACTACCGCAGATCAGGGCGCTGCGGGACATCTGCTCGCACAGAACGTAAGCCTGAACGGGGCATCTCTGTTCCTTGATCCGCAATGGCAAACCAATAGCACCATCAGTCAGGCTTCCAAAGCTGCGCTGCAATTTATCGATGACAAAATTGACGGCAAGCTCACTGCCGGGCAAAACGCCTTACTGATCCTGGGTGAGGCAACGACCGAGTGGGCTGAAACACAGTTTGCCAAAACGGGTCTGCAATGGTCTGCTGACGGGATTACCGCCGCATTAGCCATTAATGCCCCGCAATTGCTGGATAAAGACCATGGTAGTCTGGTTGTGGATGGTTCACAGACCTCAGCCCCCAGCGCAAATGCCAATACGGCTACTTTTGCCGATAATTCACTGTTAATGGTGAATGGCAAAACCATTGCCGGCGGGCAGTATGCGCTCACAGCTGAAAATGGAACGCTCAACGTCAGCGACAGCGCCAGCCTTTACATTGCCGACGCCAAAGCCAGTCAGACCTATTATATTGTCGACGGTTTTAACGGTGGTTCACCAGGTCCTATCGATGATTCCACTCAAACAGGTGTATCGGAAAAGGGATGGAATGGTGAAAATTTACTGACCAACCGACTGCTTTCTGCAACACGTCACTGGGATGTAGACAGCGGACAATTGCAGGTCACCACGGAGGCTAAATCCTCTGCTGACGCGTTACCTGGCGTCGCACTGACGCAAACGCTGGATACTATGATGGGCCAGGGAATCAATGACACGCAAAGTCAGTCTGCCGGCGTTCGTTTCCTGTCACGTGCGATAGATAATCCTTACGTCTCTACGCAGGATATCGTGAAAACCATTAACAGTGCAGCGCAGTTGGCTGTGGCCGGAGGTGTGCAGAACACTACCCTGTCCACAGGGTTGTCTGCCACCAAAGCGATCAACGATCGTAACTCAGTGCTTAACAGCAAACTCCAACCTGACGCAGGAGCTGAAGGTCTGAATTTCTGGGCCAGCACACTGTATGGCCACGACAGTAACAGTGGTTTTAAAACTGGCGCACTGGAAACCGGCAATAATGTTAATTACTTTGGTTTAATGATTGGCGCAGATATCACTCATCAAACCTCTCTGGGTAATTTGCGCAGCGGTTTAGCATTCCATTCCGGAACCGGTAAATCATCGTCCAAAGGAGATCTGCAATATACCAAAAATGATGTTGATTTTTGGGGTGCAACGTTTTATGAAAACTGGACAAATAATAATTTCAGCGTGACCGTTGATTTAGGATTGTCCAGGAACAGTAATGACGTTGAGCAGAATCTTCCGGCTTGGGTGGATATGGGCAGTAAGTTAAAAGCGGATATTGATTCCGAAATGCTGACCGCGGGAATTACGGGTGAATACCTGTACAACCTGTCCTCTATCGATATCGTTCCACACGCCGGTGTACGCTATGTACAACTCAAAACTGAACGTTTTGATACTACTACCCAGTCCGGAGAGAAGCTGTTTGATACCGCTGAGCAGAAGCAGAACCTCTGGCAATTCCCGGTTGGCGTGCGTTTAAGAACCACATACTCGCTTGATTCTGGCTGGGCAGT
The DNA here is from genome assembly GCF_041320245.1 of Citrobacter meridianamericanus. Lineage (NCBI taxonomy): Bacteria > Pseudomonadati > Pseudomonadota > Gammaproteobacteria > Enterobacterales > Enterobacteriaceae > Citrobacter > Citrobacter meridianamericanus. The sequence continues at coordinate 4,059,088 of NZ_CP101036.1, forward strand.
TAGCCCGCAAGCCGATCTGTCGGTCATTCCGGTTACTGGCGACACCAACGCGAAAACGCATATTCGTACCTACGGTATTAACGCATCCGATACACTGTCTTCAACGATTGTTGATGATACTTCGTTCTCAGGACAACTCGGTGTGAAGGCGCAGAAAGGAAATGTAAGTTTCGGTATCAACTACAACCTCGACGCATCTGAACACCAGACAGGTCAGGGGGCAATGGCCGTATTTAATTATAACTTCTGATGTGATTTACAAAATACTCGCCCTCCTCAAATCGGGAGGCGAGTATTTCTTTTCAAGAATGACGTAAAGGAGAAAATATTTATGTTTAGATATCACAAAGTGATGCAAGCCATTTTCTTCATACTGACACTTGCCACAATAAGTTGCACCATCACTTCGCTTTGTTTAGGCTATGGGAACTGGGCTTTTTATTATGGTATTGTTTCGGTAGGCTCGATGATAATTTATATGATTCACCGCTGATTATTAATTATTACGGATTATTTAATTTATCCCCCGCTTCTTACTTCTGTATAACACGTTTAACCGGTTAGCACTTCTACAGCCGTTGGCACAACAGCATTAGCCTGAGTCACAGACGGTTGCGCCACACTGCACAGCCCCTGGGCAGGGACTGCAATGAGAGATTAAAACGCGAAACAGGAACAGCCAAGCGCGCCCCAGAAAGCCCGGTCATCCGACACCGGAATGCCTGATTGACGCGCAATATCATGCTGATGACCGTGTACGCCGCAGCTACCGCAGCACTGGTGCATCTGCACTATGGCGCCAATTTTTGCCGCATCAGGCGGCGCTGCGCGATAGTGCCCCGGCACCTTCACTACCGGCGACCAGTCAGGTATTACCGGGATAGCCGGCGGTGCAAGTGGGGTGAAGTGCCCGGCCGCATACACCACTTTGCCATCGACAATGGTCATCACTGACTCAATACCTTTGATCTCTTCTTCCGGCACGCTGAAGTAGTCTTTGGACAGCACCACCAGGTCGGCCAATTGATCTTTCTCGATGCGCCCTTTCTTACCCTGCTCGCTGGAGAACCAGGCGCTGCCAGCCGTCCACAGTTCCAGCGCCACGTCGCGCGGCAGGCGGTTGTTATCATCGTACATCGCCATTCCGCCAACAGTACGACCCGAAACCAGCCAATAGAGCGCGGTCCACGGGTTGTAGCTGGCCACGCGGGTGGCGTCAGTCCCCAGCCCGACCGGAACTTCAGCCGCCAGCATTTTTGCCACTGGCGGCGTATGTTTGACCGCATCTTTGCCATAACGATCGACAAAGTATTCCCCCTGGAATGCCATTCGGTGCTGAACCGCAATCCCGCCACCCAGCGCTTTAACGCGCTCGATATTCCGTTCAGTAATCGTTTCGGCGTGATCGAAAAACCAGTGCAGGCCATTGAACGGGATATCGCGATTTACCTTCTCAAACACGTCCAGCATACGGCTGATGGATTCATCGTAGGTGGCATGCAGGCGGAACGGCCAGCGGTGCTCCACCAGGTGGCGAACCACGCGCTCCAGTTCATCTTCCATACCCTCCGGCAGATCCGGGCGCGGCTGGAGGAAGTCTTCAAAATCCGCAGCCGAGAAGACCAGCATTTCCCCTGCCCCATTGGCACGGTAAAAGTCAGTCCCCTGCCCAGGCTTGAGCATGTCGGTCCAGCGTTCAAAGTCTTCCAGCTCCTGCTTAGGACGCTGGGTAAACAGGTTGTAGGCAATACGCACCGTCATCTGCTTGTTGGCATGTAACTGTTCAATTATCTCGTAATCTTCCGGATAGTTCTGGAAGCCACCGCCCGCGTCAATGGCGCTGGTCAGTCCCAAACGGTTCAGCTCTCGCATAAACTGGCGGGTCGAGTTAACCTGCATTTCCAGCGGCAGTTTTGGTCCTTTTGCCAGCGTCGAATAGAGGATCATGGCGTTGGGTTTGGCAATCAGCATGCCGGTCGGGTTGCCGTTGCTGTCACGTACAATCTCGCCGCCCATCGGATCCGGCGTTGCTTTGGTGTAGCCGACGGCTTTCAGCGCGGCGCGGTTCAGCAGCGCTCTGTCATAGAGATGCAGAACAAAAACCGGGGTATCCGGGGCCGCTTCATTGAGTTCTTCGAGGGTTGGCATGCGCCGTTCGGCAAACTGAAATTCACTCCAGCCGCCCACCACGCGTACCCATTGCGGCGACGGCGTTCTGTCCGCCTGCTCTTTGAGCATACGTAGCGCGTCCGCCAGTGACGGCACGCCTTCCCAACGTAATTCCAGATTGTAATTCAGACCGCCGCGAATCAGGTGCAGGTGTGAATCGTTCAGACCGGGGATCACCGTATGCCCCTGCAGATCGACAATCTGCGTCCCTTCGGTGGCAAAGCTCATGATCCGATCATGGCTACCGGTCGCCAGAATCTTACCGTTGGCGATCGCCACCGCCTCGACCTGCGGGTTTTGTCTTTCGAGCGTATGAATTTTTCCGTGAGTCAGAATCAGTGTGGCAGTTTGCGACATAACAATCTCCTGAGAAACCGGTCAGACTTTTTTCAGCCATCCGGCAAACAGACGGGTTACGATGGGCATCCAGAACCAGACCACCAACGCAACCACACAGGCATCATTGATCAGATGCAGGAGTAACGAACCCTTCAATGCAGGCAACACAATGCCGGTCAACCACGGCACCAGATTGGTGCTGGGAAAAATCACCAGCAGGGTTATCAGAAACTGTTTCCAGCGTCTCGGCTGACGTACATGGAGCGCGGGCGGAGTAAACCAGAACGCGGCTTCGGTACGAATTTCGGTTTTATCACCTTCCGCCAGCATCGGAGCAATCTCTTCTACCAGCCCACGGCGCGTATCGGACTGGGTCCAGTTATAAAGATGCTCAAGCGTGTCGAAACGAATAATGATATTCCACAGGTTGTCGCCATCCACAGGGCGAATCACATTCGCCCCGAGATGACCGGGAAACTCGGCCGCCACTGGCATAATTTTCCCCAGCCATTGCTCATATCGCTGTGCCTGCTCAGGCAGCAGGGTGTGGGTAATCACCAACGTCACATGTTTGTTCTGCGCCATGAAGGGTTCCTTGTTGAGAGGAAACAGACCGCTTAGGCCAGGAAAGCAATACACAAAATCATTCATGGTGCATCGAGGCGGCAAGGTTGTGGATCCCCGGGAGCTTACATCAGTAAGCGACCGGGGTACGCAAGCGAAGCCAACAAAGATGCAGCATGAAGGATGAAGTGTATTCAGGCTTTACGTTCCGGCGCGCCATGCACCATGGTATAGGCGTAATCCACGCCCATCCCGTAGGCACCGCTGTGCTCGCGCACCAGATCCATGACAGCGTCGTAGGTTTCTTTACGGGACCAGTCGCGCTGATACTCAAGAAGTACCTGTTGCCAGGTCACGGGTACGGCACCCGCCTGTACCATGCGGTCAATGGAACGCTCATGGGCATCCACCGACGTGCCGCCTGAAGTATCTGTTACCACATACACTTCATAGCCCGCTTCCAGCGCCATCAGCGCCGGGAAAGTCAGACACACTTCGGTCCACAGCGCGGAGATAATCAGTTTTTTACGCCCGGTCGCTTCTACGGCCTTCACAAACGCCGCATCTTCCCAGGAGTTCATCGAGGTGCGTTCAATCGGTTTCACATCAGGATGTACCGCTAATAATTCTGGCCAGATATATCCGCTAAAACTTTTTGTTTCCACAGAAGTATAAATCACTGGAACATTGAATATTTTCCCGGCTTTCGCTAATGCGACGGTATTATTTTTCAATGTCTGGCGATCGATATTCGCCACACCAAATGACATTTGCGGCTGATGATCAATAAAAATTAGCGTAGAGTTTTGTGGGTCAATCAGTTCCCGAATAGACATAGCACACCTTCTTAATCAATAAGTTAAAAGGCAACGGTCTGTTTCTGCCGTCAGCAGCAGGATCCTGAATCAGAAAGCTTGTTGAGTATAGCGGGAAATTTCTAACGAGTTATTAAAGAAAACTTACCGTCTAGTGAAACTATTCGTTCTGTGTTGCGATATATCTTAAACAATGTCAAAAAAATGCGCATGTCTCATCTAATTTATTCACTGGCATTGTTTTTCTCCATTCGGTAAAACAGAGGGGTTTAATTTTCAGGATATTTTTTGCTTATGCGCATCAATCTGGATGTATTGCTAATCCTCGACGCACTCGACAAACAGGGGTCCTTTGCTGCGGCGGCCGAATCGCTGTTTAAAACCCCTGCTGCACTCAGCTATATGATTCAGAAGCTGGAAAGCGATTTGAATATCGAATTGCTTGACCGCTCTGGGCATCGGGCAAAATTTACCGACACCGGGCAGATGATGCTGGAAAAAGGACGTTTGCTGCTGAGCGCGGCCAAAGATCTCGAAAAGCAAGCGATACAGCTAAGTTCAGGCTGGGAAAAAGAGCTGGCGATTGCGTTGGACGACTCTTTTCCTTTCACCGCGCTATTGCCCATTATCGATGAATTTCACGCGCTTAATATGCAAACCCGCCTGAGCTTTACCCACCACACGCTGGCAGGATCATGGGAGGAGCTGACCCATAATGGAGCAGATATCATTCTGGGGGCGATTAATGAACCGCCAACGTCAGCGGCCTGGTCTTACAAAATGCTCGGCACGCTGGACAATGTGTTTGTCGTTGCGCCTGATCATCCGCTGGCTGCAGCACCTGACGGTCTGACGAACGAACAGCTGTGTCTGCATCGGGCGATTGTTATCAGCGACAGCGCCCGCTTTTGTCATCCGTTACAAACCAACCTGATGGAGGAGCAGGCGCAGATCCGCGTCGATGATTTCCACAGTAAGGTGATGCTATTGCGAGCAGGCATGGGATGCGGATTTCTCCCCCGCCATATTGCCAACCCGTGGCTTGCCACGGGCGAGCTGGTGGAAAAAGCGGTCATCTCATTTCGCCAAAAAGACGTGGCCTATATGGCATGGCGTAATAACCGCGATGGGCTGGCGCAGCGCTGGTGGCGGGAAGCGCTGCTGGCAAGCCCGGAGGTGGCGCGCTTGTATCAATGACCTGACCACACCGAGGCGGAAATTGCCGGCAGCGTCAGGATATCGTCGACAAGCACGCCTGTTCCTTCTTTGAGCTGCCATTGACTGACGCTCAATAATGGCGAGGCAGGCAGGACCACTTCGCAGGCGTGACCACGGTTAATCGCCACCAATACGCGCTGGCGGTTTAGCACCCGTACAAACACCACCACGTTCTCCTCGGCGTAAATCACCTGACATCCACCGTGGCGGAGCGCCTGGCTCTGGTGACGTAATTTGGCCAGACGCTGATACAACGCCAGCAGGTCAGCGTCCTGTTTTGCAGGCTGCCACGGGAACGGTTTGCGACAAAACGGATCGTTATTTCCGTCCAGTCCCACTTCGTCGCCGTAGTAAACACAGGGTACGCCCGGCCAGGTAAACAGCCACACCACCGCCAGCGGTAAACGTGCGACGTCTTTACCGAGCAGAGACTTAAAGCGAGCAGTATCGTGGCTGTCGAGCTGGTTGAACATGCGCAATTGCTGTTGATGCGACAACCCCGCGCGGTAGTTATCCATCCACGCCATACAGGTCTGGGCGTCAATAGATTGCGGATCGTATGAGATATCGGTATTGGCGAGAAATCCCCAGATCGGAAAGGTAAAACCGCGATAGTTCATGGCGGCATCTTCCGCGTCGGCCTGCAACCACTGGCGCGCGTCGCCAAAATGCTCGCCCACTATATACGCCTCTGGCTGGGTTTCTTTCGCCGCCTGCGTAATGCCAGCCACGTGTTGTAGGTTGTTACGTGCGCCTCCTGCCTCTCCCAGCATGTGCACCACATCAAGACGCCAGCCGTCCATACTCCACGGCGCTTTCAGCCAGTGACGGACGATACTGTCTTCGCCGCGATAAATTTCATTTACCAGGCTTTCCGAAGAAAAGTCCAGCTTAGGCAAGCTGGCATATCCCAGCCAGTCGAGCGCAACGCCGTCGGCTGAGAAATGATACCAGTCGCGCCAGGGAGATTCTGGGTTATGGCACGCCCCGTCCGTTCCCCGATTATGTCGGTCAAACCAGGCGTGCGAATCGCCGCTATGGTTAAAAACACCGTCCAGAATCAGGCGCATGCCCTGCTGTTGCGTTTTGTGACGCAGGCGCAGCAGCGCCGTGTCGCCGCCAAATTGCGGATCAACATGACGGTAATCTTCGGTATCGTATTTATGCACGCTCGGCGCGGTAAACACCGGATTCAGGTACAGCGCCGTGATCCCTAACGTTTTCAGGTACGGCAGCTTTTCGCTGATACCGTCCAAATCACCGCCATAAAACGTTGAGCCACCAGCCTGAGCCGTAAGCGGTTCATCCCATTCGCGCCGCACAATATCGTGTCCGGCAGCGTGGTGATAATAGACGTTATCCTGATCAGCTTCACGCGACTGGCTGCGGGCAAAACGGTCCGGGAAAATTTGGTAAAAAATCTGGTCAGCGACCCACTGAGGACCATTATCCGGCACATCAACCGCAAATTGTTCCAGACGCGCAGGCGGAAAACGGCTGAATCCTTGTGGGGTAAACCACAGCTGACGGTCGCGCCAAAGTAATTTAAAACTATAGCGTCTTCGAGGCTGACCGCTGGAGAGATCGATCGCCGCTCGCCACGCGGTCACGCCCGACTGCGGCTGGCTACGCTGCTTGTGCATGCTCAGCGAAATCTCTTCGTTATCATTTTCTGCGCGTAGCGTCACCCGCTGGGGTGGATTTTCCCCCGCCAGCCATAACGTAATCGTCAGTTGATCTTTGTTTTGCTTAACAAATGGGGCAACCGGAAGGTGCCAGGCGTTCAACATCACGTATCCCCTTATGTGTTCAATCTGTGGTTTACTCCCCATCGTAGTTGATTTGGTAGCTTCCGGTGTAGCCTGATTTCCCCTTGGGTTTAAAGCCCGTATCAAAGCAAATTGCGCACCTGAAGCCGCCTTATCCATAAGCCCGTATTGTTGAATGAATTCACAAGTTCGCACATAAGGCAGGGAAACGATGAGGCAGCCACAATCAGCAGGAAAGCTTAAAACTCAGGTTGCACTGGATGTGTCCGGTAAGACACTTGATGTACATATTTACGCTGACAGCAAAGCATTTACCGTATCAAACAATGAGCCGGGTTTCAGACAGCTTTGTGATGAACTGTCTGGCTATGATGTGACGATGATCCTGATGGAATCAACCGGAGGCTATGAGGATAACGCCGCCTGTTATCTCCAGTTACAGGGCCACGATATCGTTGTTGTGAACCCACGTCATGCCAGAAACTTTGCCCGGGCGATGGGAAAACTGGCGAAAACTGACCGTATTGATGCGGCTGTTCTGGCGCATATGGCCTTTATGATTGATTCCGGCCCGGACCGTGAGCGCTACATCAGACCTGTCACTGACGAACAACGAAAACAACTTTCCGGTATGACCGGGCGTCGCCGTCAGGTGGTGGATTTGATTACCACGGAAAAACAGCGGCTGACTCATGCCGATGATTACGCCAGGGCAAGTATTCAGAATACGCTGGCCTCTCTTCGGGCTGAACTTAAACAGATTGAGTCCGACATCTCCCGTTACGTTAAAAAAAACTTTGCAGAGCTGGCAGACCGGCTTTTAGCCATTCCGGGCGTGGGTGAACAGGCCATGACCGTGCTGATTGGTGATTTTGCTGAACTCGGGCATGTTGACCGCCGCCGCATCAGCGCCTTACTTGGCGTGGCCCCGTTTAATCAGGACTCGGGTAACTTCAGGGGACGCCGCCGTATCTGGGGTGGGCGTCAGTCCGTTCGAAACATTCTTTACATGGGAATCATTGCCGCCACCCGCTTTAATCCGGTGATTAAGGCGTTCTATGAACGTCTGGTTCACAGGGGAAAACCCAAGAAAGTCGCCCTTATTGCCTGTATGCATAAGCTGGTGAATATCATCAACGCGATGATGAGAACGGGCAAACCCTTTGATATGACACGTCACGGGGTGTGATATGCAGACAATCCTCTACGATTACAGTCCTGATTTTCCCGGCTGCGGGGTACTGGTTGACCTGCCGGACGGTGAAGGCGTGTTCTTTGACTCGTTCGAGGCGTTCCTGATGTTTGTGGATGATGAATTTCCGGGCTCCGAACTGGTGCCACTGTTTGCGGAGGGTGAAAATGAATACCTCTGAAAACGTGGTGCGTGTGGATGCGCTGTCATTTTCGTTTAACGTGTCTTACATGCGTGACCTGTCGCAGTGGCATGAGTTCAGGAAAGTATCCGGCTATAACGGTGTGCTGCCTGAGTTCCCGAAAGCACCTTCGCAGATTGATTTCCGTACCGGGTTAACGCTGGATGCTGCTGATTATCAGCGACGGCTTGATGATTATCTGCATGACCACTGCAACGCCGTATATCAGCGTGTTTTCCTGTTTTTTGACCGTATTCTTGGGCTGTCCGTGGGGCCGGTTCGTTCCCGTGGTATGCAGGGTTACAGCCATTCGTGCCGCCTGTTCTCTGCTGACGGTAAAACAGAATGCGGCTGGTTAATGTTTGGCGGGGCTAATCAGAAAGACACAGCGCATGTTCAGTTATCTGGTGTGGGTTGTCGTCATCTGTTTATGCACACCACGCCTTACCTGCTCTGGAATACCCTGCGCGGCCTGGGCGTTACCCGACTGTCGCGTATCGACCTGTGCTTTGATGACTTTACCGGAAATTTTGATACGTCCTATGCCCTGACAGCCTATAAAGACCGGGCGTTCCTGTCGGGGAAAGGTGGGCGCGTCCAGGAACTCGACGTTCGTCGGCCTCTGACGGGTGACACTCTCCGGGGTGATACGGTTTATGTCGGTAAGCGTAAATCCCGGATTTACTGGCGCGTGTATGACAAGGCCCTTGAGCAGAAAATTGAAGGCGTGTCCTGGTACCGGTCAGAAGTCGAACTCAAAAAAGTGACCGTCGATGTGCTTTCTGATGTGGATGCATTTTTTGCCGGATTATGTGACTACTCGGCTTCTGTACTGAGCAAACATATTGAGCGCGTCAGGCAGCTCCCGTCCGATGAGCGCCGGGTACAGGAAAATATTCTCCCCTGTCTTGAATTACTTGGCAGGGTACAGCGTGTACGTCGCCAGTTCGCCAGAATAGCCGGGGATGTGCTGGATATATTCGACGGCGATACAGGCGCGGCATTCGGACTGCTGGCCTGTCCGGATGCAGTTAAAAAATATTCTCTCGATGATTATGAATCCACCCTTAAAAGGGGTGGTGTCATATTCAGTCATTCAATGAAGCATCAGCGTTTATATGGGGTAAATTAATAATGAAAACAGGATTTATTTTTCGTGGTACTGCACTGGGTACTCGTGCAAAGGAATCAAACTTTGACGGAAAAGCCAGTACTAAATGGTTCCTGGGTGTCATGTCATCTGTTCAGAATGAATATGGTCTTGAAGACCAGAAAACACAGGAATTCAGGATTGGTAACAGCAATGACTTTACTAATCTGCTTAATTACTACAATTCCCTGAAAGGGAAAATAGTTGAAGTCTCTTTTGAGAACCGTAAATACACACTTGATGATGGTCGTCAGGGTACTAATATTTTTGTCACTGGTGTTATTGAGTGTAAACCGGATAAATAAATTGCAGGTGACATCATGAACCTTGAATTCAAACCGTTTCGCGAATTGATTGAATACGCTTCCCGTAATGATCACGATGTTGTGATTCGTCGTTCTTATTGTTTAATTGAATTGTCTGGTAGCCCTGACTATATCATTTTCTTTGAGGTGAACGATGGTCTTTGCATTATCAAAGGCACATATGGCAGGGCTATAAATCCGGTAAAGATTACCGTAGAAGATTTCAAGTCTATTTTTTCGTAGATGATAAATCATAATGGCTTCTGGTGATTTTTATTTAATATTGTTGTATGGGCTGGCCCCGTTGATATTGTTTATTCTGTCGTTTATCGCGGGGCTTTTGTTGGGGGATTAATTAAATGGGGTATTTATATGATTTAATAGGTCCGTTTCTTAAGGATAAAGAGCCTGTAGAGTATCTTTTTATTTTATGGTTCTTTTCTTTATTATCTGGTTTTGGCTCTGGTTTTCTTCTCGCTTTTATTAAGCGAACGTTTATTTCTTCTTCCCGTTAAAGAGGTATTTCATGAATATTACTACTGGTTTTAAATTAAAAGCTTTGGCTGCTGCTGTAATGGCTGGCACCTCTGGCTCTGCACTTGCAGCGAGTACGGCTCCGGATCCGTCAACTTTCATTACAACGGCTATGCTGGAAGCTATTTCTAATCCTATCCTTGTCACAATGGGGGCGGTTGTTACTGCGGCGTTCGGTATCCTGACGTTTAAACTCGTTGTCAGCGTTGGCATGGGTGTTATTAAGTCTTTCTTTGCTAAGGCTGCTTCATAAAATTAATATACTCACGCCCTCTTTACAGGGGGCGTTTTTATTGAGATTCACATTATGAAAATCCTTTTTCTTATCCTCTCTTTATTTTCCCTTTCTGGGCATGCTGCCGATACTGAAGTTAATCCTGATACACACCCTGTTATATATGAAGGAGGGATGGATTTAGCTGTCAAAAGGCCGGATGGGTTTTATAAGACTACTTTTTTCGGCAAAGAGTATATTTGTTTTAATTGTGTTATTGATGAAGAAACAAAGCGTGCAACGGGCATATGGCATCGTAATTTGCCATCTGATGATGCTGAAAGTTTCAACCCACAAACAAATTTTTGTTCTTCTTATAACATCCTCAAAGATGAGCAATTTGTTTTAGATAACGTTAAACGCAATGGGCAAACTTCTGATTATACATATTCAGCAAGTAACCATTGTTTTTATTCTATAAACGCTAAATCAATTGGCTCAACTGAGAAAAATAATTACTTCCCATTTATTCAAAAAGTAAAGCTTTCTAAAAACTTCCAGCCTTATATTAAAGGGGTTGTGCGTGATGCTGTTACACCTGTATCTTTTGATGCTTTTAATTCAACTATTCCTTTAGCGCCATACCCTGATGTTAATGGAGATAATTTCCAGCGTTCTTTGCCTGATTATCTTTCTAATTATTCCTCTTATAGCAGAAACGATTTACTTAGCCTGTTTCACTACGTGGAAATTAAAAAAACAATGTCACCCTTTGAGCTTTCAGATCCAGAGATCGGAAAGTTTTATATCTGCTCTGTTCCCGGTGCAGCTCCTGGTGATGTCCTCAAAAATTATGATAAGTACTTAAATTCATGTCGTTTAAATCCTTTATTTGCACTTAAATCTGTAGACCCTGCTGTTTACGGATACAGCACACAAATTGTTCTTAAATCTGAGGTGGAACCTGAAGAACCTGATGGCGGTGATTCCGACAACGGTGGCGATTCTGGCGACGGCGGTGGCTCTGGCGGTGGCTCTGGCGGTGGTTCCGGTGGCGGTTCTGGCGGTGGTTCCGGTGGTGGTTCCGGTGGTGGTTCCGGCGGCGGTTCTGGCGGCGGCAACGGCGGCGGCGACGGCTCCGGAGGCGGCGGCGGCGGCGACGGCTCAGGTGGTGGGAATGGTTCTGGCGGTAACGGCTCCGGTGGCGGGAATACTGATGGCGACGGCGACTTACTTGCCGAGGTTAAAGCCTTTCATCGTTCCTTTAAAGACAGCCTGGTTTTTAATGATAAAACACCTGAATTTGATGATTCAAATCTTGATTTTTCAGACCTCACTAATACAACAAATGGGTATCTCGATAATATAGAGGAAAGTTTTAATTCTTCCGTTCCTTCTTTTAAATCATCATTAGATGCGTTAAAAAATCAAATCCCTGATATGTCATTAAATATAGATGATATTAATAATACCCTTGTTGGCATAACGGGGGTATGTCGCCCATTATCATTTGATATTACTCTCGGCCTTGTTGATAACAAAACACTAAAAAAAACGATTGTACTTAATGATTTTTGTATATGGTATGACAAAAATTTAAGAGGCTTTATTACATGGATTTTTAAAATCATGACAGCGGTTGCTGTATATTTCATTGTCGTTCGTGGATTACAGAGGGTTAAATAATGTGGTATGTTGCGCTTGTTAACGTTCTTTCATTTTTATTTCGTACTTCCTTAGCCTGGGTGATTTCACAATTTACACGGCTTATTTCAGTTGGTGCGGGATTGTTTTTTTATTCTTTATTCAATCTTACATCTGGTCATATTTTATTCTTAACCGTATTTGTCAGTGTTGTTGGTGTGGCTGTTAAATCTCTTCTGGATATGGCTAACGGATATCTTTATGATTTGCTGAATACGGGTTCTTTCTCTGGTGATATCTGGCTTTGTTTTATGAGTCTTTTACCTGTTAACCTGACTCAATATATAAGTATAATTGTTTCTGCTCAGGCTGCTGTTTTAGGTGTTCATTTTCTTGTGATTTATTCAAGGGAACTGTTAAGAATTACCACTTCTCCATTCTCTTTACCGTTCTTTAAAAAATAGGTGTTATATGGCTATTTATGTCACGCAGGGGGAATTAGGAGCAGGAAAGGGCATATTTGGCGCTTATATTATGTCATTATATTATAATGACGGTGATAGTGAGGTTAAATGTGCGGCTAACTATCCTTTTTATACTGAACATCTTGGCTCTCGTTCGTCTAAATCAATCACCGTTTTACCTTGTAATGTTCGTTCATCAGACCTTAATGCATTGGGTATGGGTTCACCTGACGCCTATAAAGATAAATTTGGTGTTCTTATTCTGGATGAATGTGCAAGTTTTCTTAATTCCCGCGATTATCGGGACTCTGACAGAAAGAAAATTCTTGAATGGTTGATTCATGCCCGTAAACATCATTGGGATGTTTATTTGCTGGTACAACACCCTGATATGCTTGATTCTCAGGTCAGGGAAGCACTGATAGAGAATCTTGTTATTCTTAATCGTCTTGATCATATCCGCATACCGTTTATTTCTTCTTTTATGGAAATGACCAGACCGAAAGATTATGGCATTAATAAATCTAAAAAATCAATTCTGCCTCATCTTGTACAGGCCCGTTTTTACTATAAAAAGAAGGGGCAACATGATAAACCTTTTAACTCTCTGACATTTCGCGCTAAACATTTTTATCCATGCTATGACACGGATTATAAATTTACTGACGGAGGTGAGCTTGTTGGCAATGATTTTATTGATATGCGTTCGTCTTATTCTCTTATTCCTGGGGTGATTATGTCAGGCAATATAACTCCGGTTAAACAAACTGAGGTTATTTCTGATTCGAAACCATCGGAAAAGCCAGTTAAGGAGAAAGGGTGTTTTTCACTGATTATAAAGTTTTCTGTTTTACTTGTTTTAGGTTATCTTTGTTATCTGATTTGGTCGTCTTATTTTGGCTCTGATAATAAAAGTTCTCATTCTTCTGAATCATTTCAGTCGTCATCTTCCACGGCTGTTCCCGCTGCGGGTGTTGTTCCTGCCACACCGGCTTTACCCGTTCTTTCGTCAAAGTGGCGGTTGTCCGGTTATCTGGTCTCTTCTGATACTGAACGTTATTTCATACTGACAGATAATGCGGGCAATATTCGTTATCATGAATCTGACCAGCAATATAAGGGGCGTTTTACGCAACTTGTTATAGGTAATGAGCTTGTTACGTTTTATTCCGGTTCTTCCGGTTCTTCCGGTAATTCAGTTAATCAGCCTGATATGGCTGAACAACTTAATTCCGGTGTCAGCAATGCTACTTCATCTATTTTCCAGCAGGGTAAATAATATGCGACTTCTTCCTTTTTCTTTATTTTGTTTGTGCTGTCAGGTATCCGCAGCGGGTACTGATTTTGAAGTTAATACAATGAAATTCCCTGAGGCTGTTTCCGTTTTATGGAATCAGATTTTGAAACGTCCCTTTATGCTGTCGCCAGAACTGACGCAGGATGCGAGGATGTTAACTTTGCATATTCATCCTGATAATGATGAACGGGAGTTTATTCTTCGTTATCTGGAAAACATGAATGTTAAAGTGGTTCAGAAAAAGGGTATTGATTATCTCTACACCTATAAACCTGTTATTTCTCCACCACGTTTTTACACCTATACCTATACGCCGCGCTATCGTGATGTGCCTTATCTGGCCCAGGCGCTGGGGACGTCATTCACCCAGAGCGTGGCTAATGCAGGTGCTGACGGGGTACAGATTTCCAGCGCTGAACAACCATTCATGAGTACATCCGGCGATACGTTTGTTTATCGTGGTACTAAGCGAAATATAGAGCAGATAGAAAAACTTCTGGATGAAATAGACGTCAGAGCTGAGCAGGTGCTTGTATCGGCGTTTGTATTTGAAGTACAGACCAATGAAAAAAACGGTTCCGGCCTTGTGCTGGCGTCTAAATTACTCAATGACCGCTTCAGTATCGGAATAGGGTCAAAACAGGGTTACGGTAATTTTATTCAGTTTAATGGCCCGTCATTTGATGCGTTATATGAGTTGTTCCGTACAGATAACCGGTTTTCGCTGGTCAGTTCGCCACGGCTGCGGGTGGTGTCAGGTCAGGAGTCATCATTTTCTGTTGGTGCCAGTGTGCCCACGGTCGGATCTCTGACGTATGAGAACGGTACGCCTGTACAGTCAATTGTCTACCGTAATACGGGTGTTGATTTCAAAGTCAGGCCATTAATAACGCGCGATCTGGTATCGATGAAAATAGACCAGCAATTAAGCGACTATGCCGAAACGACTACGGGCGTTAATAACTCGCCGACGTTCACGACAAGGCAGATTGTCACCAATGTAAATATGAAGAACGGGGATATTATTGTTTTATCGGGACTGGCTGAGAATAAAGATGGTGAGCAGAATACAGGGTTATCGTTTCTGCCAAAATCATGGTCAACAAAATCAGACCAGAAGCAAAGTACAGATTTGTTAATCGTCATCCAGGCTAAAAAGGTCTGAGGGGTGGGGCATGGATTACGATGATATTTTCGTCTGGCCTGATGGGTCATGGCTCTGTCGTGGTGATTACAGCGATGAGTGTGATCGATGGCGCGGTGATGATTATGAGGTGCTTTATGTTGGCACGCCGGATTACCATGATTTTCTCGATATCCGGGAAGAGTGATTTTTTGCTGTTGCATTGTGCATATAATGAGTGCGGGAGTGAAAGCTGAAGGCGGGCAGCTCCTGCACACAAAACAGCACGATGTGACAGGAAGGTGTATGTATAAACGGATCATGCGGTTTCTTTTGCCAGGCTGGTTTGGAACGGGCTTTTTGGTCGGTGTGTTTTTTCCGGTTTATTTGTGCATCTATAAAAAGCCGGTATTTGATGACTTGATCCTGAGTATCATTGATTTGTTATCGCTTTTACCATAGCAGCACTCCAGTGCGCGGCGTTCGTCGGTGATGGCCCGCGCGCTTACGTGAAAAAATGACGTAATACGGCGGTGTGGTTACGTGAAATTTCACGTAACGGAACATCAAAAAGTTTGTGCAACCGGGGTTGAAAATTCCGTAGCCGGTCGCGCTGCAGCAGAATCACTGGCACTGAGTTATTTCTTATAAATCATTATCTTAGTGAAAATGAGTGGTGATTTTTTTTGTTCTGGATTTCTGAATAAAATTGCCAGCACAACAAACAAATAAACAAACAAATAAACAAACAAATAAATGAATATATGATGTCCGTTATCGTTATGCACTGCCAGAACTGGCGGTGACTGAGTTGCCCGGAGAGCCTATTTTCGTGGTTCTAAGCCGTGGTGTGCATAATGTACGACTCGTTATGTTTAAAATGCCGCTGTGACAATGAGTTACACGAGCAGCGGCATCTTTAACATAACTTCATTGTGTGCACCTCGGCCATTTCTAAATGTCCTCTTGATCCTCTCCCGATCCATTCTCTGTCCGTGGGCCTTTCTCCCTGCAAAGCAGTTTTTCTCACAGGCGAGGTTAAGCACCGGCTTTCACGTTCGTGTCGGTCGTCGGCCCTCCAGTTCGGCAATGACTTTCATCCGGAGAGTGGGAGAACGCAACGCTCGCCGCAGCCAAGAGACCGAACGAAGTGAGCGAACGGGCGAGGAAGCGTAAAGGATGCGGGGTTAATAAGGGCTCTTACGTGTAGTTGCTGGGCGATTGTGTTTTGGGCTTTGCTCAGCCAAGAGAAACCCCCGTGTCTGTAATACGGGGGTTAACTTAGTACTTCTATGCGGCTTCCCCTAAATTTTTGAGACACTCACTTGTGCAAGTTTTTTAGCATATTCCGATTTATGACACTTATAGCATTATGTTTTTCAGTTTATTTTTCGACTGTTGTAACGTGGGGTATTTTCTTCGGTTAAGGGATTCCGATAATGTTTGAAGTATTTCGAATTGCACCACTTTTTGCATTATGTATTTCAGTCAATGTGCTTGCTGAATGCCTAGAAAATGAAAGAGCTTTATCGTGTTTTTCTGGGCCATCGATGAACGAGCAAAAAGAGGTTCATGACAGGCTTTCTATTATAAATCAGATGGATAATTGTAAGCACTGGCAGAATAAAGGTATAGAAATTCCTAAAAAGTATAATTGCGATCAACTTATGGAAAATAATGAAGGTGTTTTTATTCAGTATCAAATTGAAAACTGTATTTATTGGAAAAAGAATAATTTGGAAATGTCTGAAATGTACAATTGCGATCAGATTCTCAAGAATTATTGATTTTTCGACATTTAACATAGTTGCTTTGATGATAATGACGTCACCTTGCCATAGCGAAGTGCAGGATCACTCCTCATCTTAACGTTTATTGGGGGAGGAGCTTGGGGGAGGAGAAAATTGCCGGGTAACGACAGGCTACCCGGCAAAAATATTACTGCGCTTCAGCCAGTTGACGCTCGCGACGGCGTTTGAAAACCCACCCAGCCAGCAGCAGGACAATCCATGCAAAGCCAACGTACAGCGAAATGCGAGTATCCGGATGGTAGCCGATGAGCCCGATGATAAAGACCAGGAAAATCAGGCCAATAACGGTCGTAACCACCCCACCCGGCACTTTAAATTTCAGCGCTTTGACCTCTTCCGGCGGCAGACGACGACGGAAAGCAATTTGTGAGAGCAGGATCATAATCCACACCCAAACAGTTGCGAAAGTTGCCAGAGAGGCGATCACCAGGAAGACATTTTCCGGCATGATGTAATTAAGATACACCGCAAACAACAGCGCAATGGTCATCACCATCACCGTGACCCACGGCACGCCACGACGCGACGTTTTGGCAAACATTTTCGGGGCGCTGCCCTGCTCCGCCATACCATGCAGCATACGACCCACACCGAAGACGTCAGAGTTGATCGCCGACAGCGATGCGGTCAGGACGACAAAGTTGAGGATCCCGGCGGCAAAAGTAATCCCCATATGCTGGAATGTCAGAACGAATGGACTACCGTCGGTACCGACCTGGTTCCACGGGTAAATCGACATAATGACGAACAGTGTCCCCACGTAAAACACGAGGATGCGCATCGGTACAGAATTGATGGCGCGCGGAATAGATTTTTCCGGGTCTTTGGCTTCGCCTGCGGTAATACCGATAATCTCAATCCCGCCGTAGGCGAACATCACCATTTGTAGCGACATCACCATGCCGAGCCAGCCGTTGCTGAAGAAACCACCGTTACTCCACAGATTATGGATCCCGGTTGGCTGCCCGCCGTTGCCAATCCCCCAAATAATGATGCCGAACCCGGCGACAATCATGATGATAATGGTGGCAACTTTAAAGAACGAGAACCAGAACTCCAGCTCGCCAAACACCTTCACGCTCATCAGGTTGATGGCGCAGATAATCAGCACCACGCTGAGTACCCATATCCAATGCGGTACCGCCGGGAACCAGACGCCCATGTAAATACCAAAGGCGGTCACATCGGCAATGGCGACAATCAGGATTTCAAAACAGTAGGTCCAGCCGGTGATGTAGCCTGCCAGCGGTCCGAGGTTTTCCTGCGCATAGCGCGAGAAAGAGCTGGCAGCCGGGTTATGAACTGACATTTCGCCCAGCGCGCGCATAATAATATACGCCGCTACGCCGCCGATAATGTAGGCCAGCAACACGCTTGGCCCCGCCATTTTGATGGCATCGGCCGAGCCGTAGAACAGCCCGGTACCAATTGCTGAACCTAATGCCATAAAGCGAATGTGCCGGGTGCTCAGCCCACGCTTTAGCTTGTTATTACTTTCCATCGATTCCTAACCTGTTAACACAATAAAAAAACCACGGGGCCATGTTAATAGCCCCGTGGTTAAAACTTATTGTCAGTGATATTAGTGTGCGCTGGAGGTCACTTGTCGACCCGCCGCGCGATCCCAGATAACGGCCAGGACCACCATCACGACTGTTGGCATCAACCACGCCAGCCCCTGCTCCGCCAGCGGTAAACGCTGGGTCCAGGCTGGTAACACGTCGCCAATTGCAGAAGCTTTAATGCCATCAAGGATACCAAAAATCAGGCTGATAAACATCGCAGGTGCAATGACGCGGGAAGAATTATGCCACCAGGAGCGGGTAAAACTTAATACAACCAGTGCGATACATGGCGGATAGATGGCCGTCAGCACTGGAATAGAGATCTGAATCAGATGGCTCAGTCCCAGGTTAGACACCACCATCGAGAAGCCGCCGAGGATGAATACCAGCGTACGATAAGACAGTGGAACATACTGGGCAAAGAACTCTGCGCATGCGCAGGTCAGGCCAACCGCGGTGACCAGACAGGCGATAAAAATCAGCGCCGCCAGCAGGAAACTCCCTGCACCACCGAAGGTATGCTGAACATACGCATGCAGAATTGCCGCGCCGTTAGCAGACTGATCGACCAGAATCGCGCTATCTGAACCCAGACGGAACAGCGCGAGATACAACAGCGTTAAGCCCACGCCCGCCATCAAACCCGCCCAAACGGTGTAACGGGTCAGCAGACGCGCTTCTGTAACGCCACGCGAGCGAGCGGCGTTAACGATAACAATACCAAAGACCATCGCGCCCAGCGTATCCATGGTCAGATACCCGTTCACGAAGCCATTAGAAAACGCCGCAGTTTGATAGGCTTCCATCGCATTGCTGATCGGACCTGCTGGCCAGACGATTGCGGCGACAGACAGAACCACCAGCGCCAGAATTTTCAGCGGAGCCAGGAAATTACCCACCGTATCCAGCAGTTTGCCGGGATACAGCGAAACCAGAATCACAATCGCGAAGTAGACCACGCTGTAGATAAGCAGTGGCAGTGCGGAGTCACCGGTCAGCGGTGCAATCCCGACTTCGAAAGAGACCGTCGCGGTACGCGGGGTAGCAAATAACGGCCCAACAGCCAGATAGCAAACGGTCGCCAGCAGCAGTCCAGCGACTTTACCAATAGGCGTGCTCAGTCGGTCCACACCGCCACCGACTTTCGCCAGTGCGACAACGGTAAGCACCGGCAGACCCACGGCGGTAATCAAAAAGCCAAAAGCCGCAGTCCAGACGTGTTCACCTGCCTGCAAACCAACCATTGGGGGGAAGATAATGTTACCTGCACCAACGAACAGTGCAAATGTCATAAATCCCAAAGCGATAATATCGCGCGATTTTAACTGATGGGTCATAAAGTCTTACTGCCTGTGGATGTGGTGTTGAAAATAGTAAATTTTTGCCTTTCCCTGGGGGACAATACAGCGGCATTTTTGCTCAATTCCAGCGGGAAACACTCCCGACCTGGCGCGGCGAAGAATAGTTTTTCGATTTACCGCGTAAATGCAGTCGGTATGACAGCACCTGGAGCGCAATTTAAACGCTTATAACGTTTTAAAGCAAGGTGGGATCCAAAAACCAGAACAATATAGCGATATGAAAAATAGGGTTAGCACAAAACACCATTTCATGGAAAAAGGTATGGGTAATAGTTCGAACAAAAAACAACCAAACGTCGTAAAATTCAGGATACTTATATTGACCATATAGAAAAAGCCAGCTTACGCTGGCTTTTGGAAAGATTATCTTACGAATACGCCTTAACCGTTATTTTTGGCAATTAAACGTTCCGGGATCACGAAACTAAATCGCGTCCCTTTGCCGGGTTCGCTATCGATATTCAAACGGCTGTCGTGATGATGCAAGGCATGCTTCACGATGGCCAGCCCGAGTCCGCTCCCGCCCGTTTGCCGCGATCGCGCCTTGTCTACGCGATAAAAACGCTCGGTCAGGCGTGGAATATGCTCGGCGGCAATGCCTGGACCGTTGTCTTCCACACAAAATTCCGCCCCCGAAGGCACATGCTGCCAGCGTACGGTAATGTGCGTTCCCGCAGGCGTATGGTTCACCGCGTTATAGACGAGATTCGAGATAGCGCTACGCAACTGCTCCTCGTTACCCCGCACATTCAGGCTGTTATCAACATCAAAAGTAAACGTATGTTTGTGCTGGCTCAGCGTTTGCGCTTCGTGCTCAACCACGCGCAGCATCATGGGCACATCGACCTTCTCATTCAATTGCAGCGCTGGCGCAGCCTCAATTTTTGACAGCGTTAGCAGTTGCTTCACTAACCCTTCCATCCGGTACGTTTGTTCACGCATGGTATGCAGCGCTTTTTCGCGCGTTGTCCCTTCTAACGGATGCTCCTGCATCATTTCCAGATAGCCTTGCAGCACCGTCAGCGGGGTACGCAGTTCATGGCTGGCATTGGCGAAAAAGTTACGTCGTGAACCTTCCAGTTGATGCATCTGGGTAACGTCGCGCGCCACCATCAGCAATTGCTTATCGGTATAGGGCATTACGCGAATTTCCAGATGCCGTCCGGTATTGAGCACCAGATTGATGGGCCGGCTAAAATCGCGCGTTTTCAAATATTGTGTGAATTCCGGGTAGCGCAGCAGGTTAAGAATATTTTGCCCGCTATCGTCCGGCCAGCGCAGTCCAAGAACCTGCTGAGCCAGTCCGTTACACCAGAAAATACCGCCTTCTTCGGTGGTTAGCACCACTGCGTCGGGTAGCGATTCCGCCCCGCTGCGAAAGCGCTTAATCAGATTACCCAGTTCACGACGACGTTTTTTGTTGCGCAACTGCATTTGATGCAGCCCATGCAGCAGCGGTTCCCAACTGCCGCGCCCCGGCGGGGGCGTCATACTTCTGTCGACCCATAGCCACCAGGACAAACGTAATAAATTCCAGAAATGCCAGATAAGCAGGCCCGTTACCGACGCCAGTAAAAACCAGGGCAGGTAACCAAAAAAAGCACTAAGGATAAATGCCGGTATGCAGCACAGGATCAGCTCCAGTACCAACCTTTTCCATGACAATCGTTCTAGCAAACGCCTTACTCCCTAAACGGCCTAATCCTTCAGGCCCTGATTCTTGTCAGTCAGAAGCGGGTCGAAAAACGATATCCCGTTCCGCGAACCGTCTGCACCATACGATCGTGTCCGCTGTGCTCCAGCGCCTTACGTAAGCGGCGGATATGCACATCGACAGTCCGGTCTTCCACGTATACATTGGTTCCCCAGACATGATTGAGGAGTTGCTCGCGGCTGTAGACACGCTCTGGGTGAGTCATAAAGAAGTGCAACAGCTTGAATTCGGTCGGCCCCATATCCAGCGGATCATCACCAGTCATCACGCGATGCGAGGTGGGATCAAGGCTTAGCCCCTGCATCTCAATAACCTCTTCCACTGCCATCGGCGAAATACGACGCAAAACAGCTTTAATACGCGCCACCAGCTCCTTAGGAGAAAACGGTTTGGTAATATAGTCATCCGCGCCGGTTTCCAGACCACGAACGCGGTCTTCCTCTTCTCCCCTCGCCGTCAGCATCATCACCGGGATGTCCCGCGTCATCGCTTCACGCTTGAGATGTTTAATAAACTGTAGACCCGAGCCACCGGGAAGCATCCAGTCAAGCAGGACGAGGTCCGGCCAGGGTTCATTGAGTTGGTTCACAGCACTGTCATAGTCTTCGGCTTCTACGGGTTGAAAACCGTTTTGCTCGAGCACGAAGCAGACCATTTCACGAATTGGAGCTTCATCTTCTACGACCAGAATACGTCTCGCCATGATTTGCCCTGTTATTAGTTGCTTGTCATCATCAGTATCAATACGGCGTCATTATGCGTCAGATTTATGACAGATTTATGAAAAGATCATCCAGGTTTAACGCAGGCCATTGAATTATGACAGCCCGGAGACAAGATATTCTCTCCCATGCAGGGTTATAATCCCCGCCATTGTTTTATCGTCATGGAACTCTTATGCGCATCCTTCACACGTCTGACTGGCATCTGGGCCAAAATTTCTACAGCAAGAGCCGCGCCGCTGAACATCAGGCCTTTCTCGACTGGCTGCTGGAAACGGCACAATCCCATCAGGTGGATGCCATTATTGTGGCAGGCGATATTTTTGATACCGGCTCACCGCCAAGCTATGCCCGTGAGCTGTATAACCGTTTTGTCGTTAATCTGCAGCAAACCGGCTGTCATCTGGTGGTACTGGCAGGCAACCACGACTCCGTCGCCACACTCAATGAGTCCCGCGATATTCTGGCGTTTCTCAACACCACAGTCGTTGCCAGCGCCGGTCATGCGCCGCAGGTTCTACTGCAACGTGACGGCACGCCGGGGGCGATCCTGTGCCCGGTTCCTTTCTTACGTCCGCGCGACATCATAACCAGCCAGGCGGGGCTGACCGGACAAGAGAAACAGCAGCATTTGCTGTCAGCCATCACCGACTATTACCAGCAGCAGTATCAGGACGCCTGCACGCTACGTGGTGACCAGAATCTGCCCATCATTGCGACCGGGCATTTGACCACTGTCGGCGCCAGTAAAAGTGACGCCGTCCGTGAGATTTATATCGGTACGCTGGACGCCTTCCCGGCGCAAAACTTCCCTCCGGCGGACTACATCGCGCTGGGCCATATTCACCGGGCGCAGGTTATTGGTGGCACAGAGCATATTCGCTACTGCGGCTCGCCGATTGCGCTCAGTTTTGACGAGTGCGGCAAAAACAAATGCGTGCATCTGGTGAGCTTTGATGCCGGGAAACTCAGCGCCGTTGAAAATATCACCGTACCGATCACGCAGCAACTTGCGGTACTGAAAGGCGATCTAGCCGCCATAACCGCCCAGCTTGAACAGTGGCGCAACGTACAGCAAGAGCCGCCGGTGTGGCTGGATATTGAAATTACCACCGATGACTATCTGCATGATATGCAGCGTAAAATCCAGGCCTTGACCGAAGATTTACCGGTAGAGGTGTTACTGGTGCGCCGCAGTCGGGAACAGCGCGAACGTATTATGGCCAATGAACGTCGTGAAACATTAAGCGAGCTGAGCGTGGCGGAGGTTTTTGACCGCCGCCTGGCGCTGGAAGAACTCGAAGAACCGCAGCGCGAGCGGCTTAATCAGCTGTTTAGCGCAACCGTACAGACGCTTGCGGGGGAGGCTGAAGCATGAAAATACTCAGCCTGCGCCTGAAAAATCTCAACTCCCTGAAGGGAGAATGGAAAGTCGATTTTACGGCAGAACCTTTTGCCAGCAACGGGCTGTTCGCCATCACCGGGCCCACGGGTGCGGGAAAAACCACCCTGCTGGACGCAATTTGCCTTGCGCTGTACCACGAAACGCCGCGCCTGAATACCGTGTCACAGTCGCAAAACGACCTGATGACCCGCGACACCGCAGAGTGTCTGGCCGAGGTGGAATTTGAGGTGCGAGGCGAAGCCTACCGCGCATTCTGGAGCCAGAACCGGGCGCGTAATCAGCCAGAGGGCAATCTGCAGGTTCCGCGCGTAGAGCTGGCCCGCTGCGCCGACGGAAAAATCCTCGCCGATAAAGTCAAAGACAAACTGGAGATGACCGCCGAGCTTACCGGGCTGGATTACGGCCGTTTTACCCGCTCGATGCTGCTGTCACAGGGGCAGTTTGCCGCATTTCTCAATGCCAAACCGAAAGAGCGCGCCGAACTGCTGGAAGAGCTGACCGGCACCGAGATCTACGGACAGATTTCGGCGATGGTATTTGAAAAGCACAAATCAGCGCGCACGGAGCTGGAAAAACTGCAGGCCCAGGCCAGCGGCGTGGCGCTGTTAGCGCCAGAGCAGGTACAGTCCCTGACGGAAAGTTTGCAGGCACTTACTGACGAAGAAAAACAATACCTTACCAGCCAGCAAGCCCAGCAACAGCACCTCAACTGGCTCATTCGGCAAAATGAGCTACAGGCGGATTTAAACCGTCACCAGCAGGCATTACAGGCAGTGCTTCAGGCGCAAGAAGATGCGCAGCCGCAGCTGGCAGTACTGAGCCTGGCACTGCCAGCCAGAGCGTTACGTCCGCACTGGGAGCGAATCCAGGAACAAACGGCTACTATTGACCGCACAAGACAGAAGATTCAGGAAGTAAATGCTCGCTTACAAAGCAGCTTAGCGCTGCGCGGTCGTATTCGTCAGCAGGCGCAAACGCAGTCAGCCGCCATGCTCGCCGGACAACAAACGTTAACCGACTGGCTGAAGGAGCATGAAAACTTCCGCTTATGGAGTAGCGAACTGGCAGGATGGAAAGCGCTTCTGGCCCAGCAGTCCGACGCCAGAACCCAACTGCGCCAGTGGCAGCAGCTACGGGAGAACGATACGCGCAAGCTCGATGCTCTGACGCAACCCTCGCTGACTCTTTCGCCGCAAGAGGTAGCGACGGCGCTGGCGCAGCATGCGCAGCTTCGCCCATTACGCCAGCGGTTGAGCAATCTGCACGGGCAAATTGCACCGAAGCAAAAGCAACTGGCGCAGTTACGCACCACGCTTGTGCAGCGTCAGCAAGAGCTGACGCAACGTAACGTGGTATTAGCCGAAAAACGTCAGCGCTATAAAGATAAAAATCAGCAACTTACTGATGTGAGAGTCATTTGCGAGCAAGAAGCCCGCATCAAAGATCTGGAAAGCCAACGGGCATTGTTGCAATCCGGCATGCCTTGCCCGCTTTGCGGCTCGACCGCTCATCCGGCAATTGAACGCTATCACACGCTCGAACTGAGCGTGAATCAGACGCGACGTGAAGCACTGGAAAAAGAGGTCAAGGCGCTGGCCGATGAAGGGTCAACGCTACGCGGTCAGCTCGAAGCAATAACTCAGCAGCTTCAGCGAGATGAACGCGAAGTACAGACGCTTTCTCAGGAGGAGCAAGCGCTTACTTTGGAATGGCAGACAGTCACCGCCAGCCTCAACATAACGCTGCAACCTCAGGATGATATCGTCCCATGGCTTGCCGCTCAGGAAGAACACGAGCAGCAGCTTCACCAGCTGAGCCTGCGTCATACCTTGCAGGCGCAAATCACCGCGCATACGGAACAGATTACTCAGCTCCAGCAACATATTGACCAGCGACAGGCGACGCTAAGCACCGAGCTGGCACGCCATGGTCTTGTCCTGCCTGCCGAGGATGACGTCGCCTCATGGCTGAGCGAACGGGCGAATGAAGCGCAAATTTGGCAACAGCGCCAGAACGAACTGGCCGCTTTACAGGCCCAAATAGCCCAGCTTGCTCCGCTGCTGGAAACGCTGCCAGAAACCGAGGCGCTATCTGAAAGCACTGAGGATCTGTCGCTGGAAAACTGGCGGCAGGTGCACGACGATTGCCTCTCTTTACAGGGACAGTGGCAAACGTTGCAACAGCAGGAGGCGCAGGACGTTCAGCGCGCTGCGGAAATCCAGGCACAGTTTGATGCCGCATTGCAGGCCAGCATCTTTGCCGATCGCGAAGCCTTTATTGCCGCCCTGCTGGACGAAGAGACCTTTAACCGCCTGGAGCAGTTAAAGCAATCACTGGAAGGCCAGCGACAGCAGGCGAAAACGCTGCTTAATCAGGCTCAGCAAGCGCTGGCGGCTCATCAACAGCAGCAACCAACAGAAGTGGAGCTCACGCTGACGGCGCAGCATCTGCACGACGCGCTGGCGCAGCTCACCCAGCAGTTACGGGATAACACTACGCGTCAGGGTGAAATTTGCCAGCAGCTCAAACAGGATGCAGACAACCGCCAACAGCAGCAGACGCTGATGCTGGAGATTGAAAGGGTCGCACAACAGGTCGAAGACTGGGGCTATCTGAATGCCCTGATCGGCTCAAAAGAGGGGGATAAATTCCGCAAGTTCGCCCAGGGGCTAACGCTGGATAATCTGGTCTGGCTTGCCAACAACCAGCTAACCCGTCTTCACGGCCGCTATCTGTTGCAGCGCAAGACCAGCGAAGCGCTGGAGCTGGAAGTGGTAGATACCTGGCAGGCCGATGCGGTACGTGACACGCGTACGCTTTCAGGCGGTGAGAGCTTCCTCGTCAGTCTGGCGCTGGCGCTGGCGTTGTCCGATCTGGTAAGCCACAAAACGCGAATTGACTCCCTGTTCCTCGACGAAGGTTTCGGCACGCTGGATAGCGAAACGCTGGATACCGCTCTTGACGCGCTGGATGCACTCAACGCCACCGGCAAGACTATTGGCGTCATCAGCCACGTTGAAGCGATGAAAGAACGTATACCGGTGCAAATCAAAGTTAAAAAAATCAACGGACTGGGCTACAGCAAGCTCGACAAGATGTTTGCGGTGGAGTAATCGACCCGCGGATATGATTTCACAGGCTGGATAAGCGCCAGCGCTATCCAGCACGCTATGTAGCACAATATTGCATACTCAGGGACGGATATGAAATGGCATTCCACTTCGCTTATCCGCAAGCTATCCCGATTGGCAGCGAACGTTCGCCGCTATGGCGCAAATCCTGCGTCTTTCTTGTTGGCAGGTGGTATGAAAAAAGTCATTTTCTCTTTAGCGTTGGGAACATTTGGGCTGGGCATGGCCGAGTTTGGTATCATGGGTGTCCTCACTGAGCTGGCGCGGGACGTGGGAATTTCCATTCCTGCCGCTGGCCATATGATTTCGTTTTACGCCTTTGGCGTGGTGCTGGGCGCGCCCATTATTGCGCTCTTTTCCAATCGCTTTTCGCTCAAGCATATTTTGCTGTTTCTGGTCACACTGTGCGTAATTGGCAACGCCATCTTCACCCTCTCTTCCTCGTATTTTATGCTGGCGGTGGGCAGGCTGGTTTCCGGCTTCCCACATGGCGCATTTTTTGGCGTTGGCGCTATTATCCTGTCGAAGCTGGCTCGTCCGGGAAAAGTCACCGCCGCCGTCGCGGGCATGATTTCGGGAATGACCGTTGCTAATCTGATTGGCATTCCCGTTGGCACCTGGTTGAGTCAGGAATTTAGCTGGCGCTACACGTTTCTGCTGATCGCCGTTTTTAATATCGCGGTGATAGTCTCGGTCGCGTTTTGGGTACCCAACATCAGCGATGAAGCAAAAGGGAAACTGCGCGAGCAATTTCACTTCTTAAAAAACCCCGCCCCGTGGCTCATCTTTTCCGCCACCATGTTTGGTAACGCCGGGGTTTTCGCCTGGTTCAGCTACGTCAAACCGTACATGATGTACATCTCCGGCTTCCCCGAGGCGCTAATGACTTTCATCATGATGCTGGTGGGATTGGGAATGGTGTTGGGAAATCTGCTAAGCGGTAGGTTGTCTGGCCGCTATACGCCGCTGCGAATTGCGGTAATAACCGACTTCGTCATTGTGCTGGCTTTGCTGTTGCTCTTTGCTTTTGGCGGGATCAAAGCCGCGTCGCTGACCTTCGCTTTCATTTGCTGCGCGGGTCTGTTTGCCCTGTCGGCACCGCTGCAAATTTTGCTGCTGCAAAATGCTAAAGGGGGCGAGCTACTGGGTGCTGCTGGGGGGCAAATTGCCTTTAATCTCGGCAGCGCGATTGGCGCGTACTGCGGGGGCATGATGCTGACGCTGGGATTTGCCTACAACTACGTGACGCTGCCGGCGGCACTGCTGTCGTTTTCTGCGATGTCGTCGCTGCTGCTCTATGGTCGCCTGAAGCGCGGCGTGCAACAACAGGTTGCACCCGCGACATAGAAACCGTTTATATATGCGGCCACAGCCAGGCTGCGCCGCGTACACCGCTGGAGTCACCGTGCAACGCCTTGCGTACAGGCGTTTCACACTCGCCGCCAAAAACAAATTGCTTCATCAACGTCGGAACGGTTTGATACAACCTGTCGACATTACTCATTCCGCCGCCCAGCACAATGACGTCTGGATCAAGAATATTCACTACATGCGCCAATGATTTCGCCAGGCGAAGCTCATAACGACTCAGCGCCTGCTCTGCCAGCGCATCCCGCACATTAACAAGGTTGATAATTTCACTGCCCTTGAGCGGATTACCGCTCAGACGCTGGTAATCGGTGGCAAAACCGGTCCCGGAGATGAAGGTTTCAATGCAGCCTTGCTTGCCGCAATAACAAGGTACTTCCTGCCGATAACGCAGCTCATCTTCTTCCATCCACGGCAGTGGGTTATGTCCCCACTCGCCCGCAGTACCGTTGCCGCCCGTGTGCGCCCGGCCGTTCAGCGCCACGCCTGCACCACATCCGGTGCCAATAATCACCGCAAACACGGTTTGCGCCCCTGCCGCTGCGCCATCCACCGCTTCAGAAACCGCCAGGCAGTTGGCATCATTTGCCAGCCGCACTTCGCGGTTCAGACGCGCACTTAAGTCTTTGTCAAAAGGCTGCCCGTTAAGCCAGATCGAGTTGGCATTCTTCACCACTCCGGTGTAGGGCGATATTGAACCAGGAATGCCCATCCCTACGCTTCCCGTCTGCCCGGTGGCTTTTTCCGCCATCTCCACCAGCGCGGCGATGGTTTCTATCGTTTGCCGATAATCATCACGCGGCGTAGGCAGGCGATGGCGAAAAAGCTGTTCGCCCGCATCGCCAAGCGCGATAACTTCCGTTTTTGTACCGCCCAAATCGATACCTATACGCACTGTTTGCTCCTCTTCCCGATTAACAATGCAAGCATAGCGACAATTCGCTATCATGCCCGCTGGATTTAACGACAAGGCCGTGGAAATTATCATGCTGTGGTTCAAAAATTTAATGGTTTACCGTCTTAGCCGCGATGTTTCTTTGCGTGCCGAAGAGATGGAAAAACAGCTGGCATCAATGACGTTCACCCCTTGCGGTAGCCAGGATATGGCAAAAATGGGCTGGGTTCCGCCGATGGGATCGCACAGTGATGCATTAACGCATACCGCCAATGGCCAAATTATTATCTGCGCCCGCAAAGAAGAAAAAATTCTGCCGTCGCCGGTTATCAAACAGGCGCTGGAAGCCAAAATATTCAAACTGGAAGCTGAGCAAGGTCGCAAACTCAAGAAGACTGAAAAAGACTCGCTGAAAGATGAAGTTCTGCACTCATTGCTGCCGCGCGCCTTTAGCCGCTTCAGCCAGACAATGATGTGGATCGACACCGTCAACGATCTGATCATGGTCGACTGTGCGAGCGCGAAGAAAGCGGAAGATACGCTGGCGCTACTGCGTAAGAGCCTCGGTTCGCTGCCGGTCGTTCCGCTGACGATGGAAAACCCTATTGAGCTGACGCTGACTGAATGGGTTCGCTCCGGCACAACGGCACAAGGATTCCAGTTGCTGGACGAAGCCGAACTGAAAGCGATCCTTGAAGACGGCGGCGTGATCCGCGCGAAAAAACAGGATCTGGTCTGCGACGAAATCGCCGTGCATATCGAAGCAGGCAAACTGGTCACCAAACTGGCCCTCGACTGGCAGCAGCGCATTCAGTTCGTTATGTGTGATGACGGCTCCATTAAGCGTCTGAAGTTTAGCGACGAGCTGCGCGATCAGAACGAAGATATCGACCGCGAAGATTATGCTCAGCGTTTTGACGCCGATTTCATCCTGATGACGGGTGAACTGGCTGCTCTGATTAAAAGTCTGGTGGAAGGATTAGGCGGCGAAGCACAGCGCTAAGCCGTATTTACCGAATGGCGGCTCAGTGTCGCCATTCGTTATTTTTACGCTTACAGATAGCGGCAAAGATAGGACGTTGGCTCTGCCACCTGCAGATGAAACTCGCTGTTGCCCGGTACGTTAAACACGTCCCCTGTGGCATACACCTTCCACTCTGTTTCCCCTGGCAGCAACACGTTCAGTGCGCCACTGACGACCGTCATCTCTTCAGGCGCCGCAGTACCAAAGGTATATTCACCTTCAGCCATTACGCCAACACTGGCGCGGCCAGTACTGCTGCTGGTAAAACCGATCGATTTTACTTTGCCGGAAAAGTATTCATTACTTTGAAGCATACAACTGGCCCTGTCTCGTGATTAAGTTAACAACCAATATAGGGGGCTGACGTTCCACCTGTCACGCAAAATTACGTCAACAATTCCGAAGCCAGTCGGGCAATTAGCACATTGGACAGAAGTACCGGGACATCCAGCGATTTTTGCAGTAGATCACGGTGGCGTTGATTAAACCCAAGGCAATCCAGCATGATCACATCCGCACCTTGCTCCAGCAGTTCTTTCCCCGCATCAATCAATTGTTCTTCGCTACCGTCGATCGGATTTGCCACGGCATACACTGGCGGCGTTTGTAGCACCTGCCATTTTTGCGTCTGGGCTTTGAGTAATTCGGTGACGGGGACAATCACCCCGACCTGATGCCCATCGACAATCGAGGCCACCAGTGGCGGGATAATCCGTAACGGCTCCAGCAAAATGCTATTGCGTGCGGTCAGACGAGCGATTGAGGCGGTACTCATCAGCAGGATAACGTCAAAGCCCTGGTTATCCAGCACCTCTACAATGCTTTGCAGGGAGCGCTCCACCTTCTGACGTGAGACATGTGCAAGTTGATGGTCACTGAGCAACGTTAATAATAGCTCGTCACCGGGCGAAACCCCGTATTCAGCCATCACATCTTCTCGCCGCATCTGCCCCAGCAGGCTGTGGTGAGTAATGTGCTGTTCATCGATATATTCCGTCAGGAGCGGTAACACCTCACACATTGGCACCACGCCAATCGTGAGGATAGCCAACGACGTACTCATTTGTTGCTCCACCGTCTTCTTACTTTGCTGTGAAATCCCGGACAATTGCCGGGCGCTGACCTGCACTATAAATGCTCAAAAGCGTAGCAGTAGATCGGCGGTGTATTGTGTAAAGATTCCAAATCATTCCAGTACTGGATTGTTATTGTTTAATTTTCAATTTTGACTGTACACGGCGAAATTTAAAAAAATGTGATGCACGCCCGTACTGGCACTTTTAAGACACGTGCCCGGGCGGTGCTTATATCAGGTTTTATTGGGGTCTTCGTAGCGCTTTTTGGCATCCATGGCTTCCTGCGCAGAAGGGTGCTCACTGATCAACGAATTCGGTTTAGGGTGATCGGCTCGAAGTTGATACCAGGTTACCGTCTGGCCTGGCGTCCCTTTTTCAACCGTAACAATGGTCGCTTGACGTGGGTAAGGTGGTTTTGTCGGCATAGTTCTTCCTTTTCACTGGATGAACACTAAGTATAGACACCGCCCTGTAACCGTGGTGCTGCCTGCGCCAGTATCCCAAGAATGTCTTCCACCACCTGCGCAGGTTCATTGGTGGCATCAACGATATAGTGCGCTACCTCACGATACAAAACATCGCGCTGGGCGAGAACCTCCTGCACTTCCTCAGTCAGAGGTTTACCGGTTAAGGTTGGACGCAAGCCCTCTTCAGGCGTGGCCTCCAGACGATCGACCAGTACCGATACCGATGCGCTTAAATAGATAACCACGCCGTGGCTGCGCATGTAGTGACGATTAAATTCGGTAAGAATAATGCCGCCGCCGGTCGCAATAACCGTTGCCGGGGCTGTGACGGCCTGCAGCGCGGTCGTCTCCTGGGCACGAAACCCTTCCCATCCTTCTCTTTCAACGATCTCCGCCACGGTCATCTGCACGTGCGATTGCAACCAGCGATCGGTATCGACAAACTGGAAATCGATAGCCTTCGCCAGCGCCATACCGGTAGTTGTCTTACCACACCCCCGGGGGCCAACAAGAAATAGAGGTTGCGTCATCACAGAAATTCCCCAGAGAACCGCAAACGAGCGGGATCTGATGCGGTTAAAGATCTAATCATATCATCAAACTAGTACATCACCAATTCGTAAAGATTAAATTACAGATAGAGTGGCGATACCTATTAAAACCCACTATAACAAGAATTCACAACGAATGTAGTGTAAATAATAAATTACACATTTTATTTTCTCCGCTGTACTTCCAGCCACCACTTATCAAGTTCAGCCGCAAAATGCTGCCTGTCACGAGGGGAAAGGCTGTCTGGTCCCCCGGTCTGAATACCGCTGGCGCGTAGCGTATCCATAAAATCACGCATCATCAGACGCTCACGGATCGTGGCTACGGTATAACGTTCGCCGCGTGGATTAAGCGCCGCCGCACCTTTTTCAATCACTTCTGCCGCCAACGGGATATCCGCCGTGATCACTAAATCACCGGCGCTACACTGGCGCACAATCTCGTTATCCGCCACGTCAAATCCGGGGGGAACGCGTAGTGTACGGATAAGACGCGAAGCAGGGACGCGCAGGCTTTGGTTCGCTACCAAAATAAGCGGCATTTGCATGCGCTCTGAAGCGCGGTACAAAATGTCTTTGATCACATTCGGACACGCATCGGCATCCACCCATATTGTCATAACCTCTCCCACTGATGTGCAATCGCACATTGTCGCGTGCTTTTACTTTCAGGCAAAGTGCTGTTTATCCTTCTGCACATATTCTTTCCGCGCTAGACTTAGCTTTCCCCGGTTTACCTTAAATAATTCAAGTTACTTGAAGTAATTAGGGTATAAAACAATGAATATCATCCATAGGGAGTGACAAATGGACAAGAAAATTGGTTTTATCGGCTGCGGTAATATGGGCAAAGCGATACTTGGCGGCATGATCGCCAGCGGCCAGGTTCTCCCCGGCCAAATCTGGGTCTATACTCCCTCCCCCGATAAAGTCGCTGCGTTGCACGACCAGTACGGTATTAATGCGGCGCAGTCTGCACAAGAAGTCGCACAAATCGCCGATATCGTATTTGGGGCCGTAAAACCAGGCATCATGATTAAGGTGCTGAGCGAAATTACCTCCAGCCTGAACAAAGACTCTCTGGTCGTCTCAATTGCCGCAGGCGTCACCCTCGATCAACTCGCCCGTGCGCTGGGCCATGACCGTAAAATCATTCGCGCGATGCCAAACACGCCGTCTCTGGTGAACGCGGGAATGACCTCCGTCACACCGAACGCTTTAGTCACGCCGGAAGATACGGCCGACGTGCTGAATATCTTCCGCTGCTTTGGCGAAGCAGAAGTCATTGCGGAGGCAATGATTCACCCGGTTGTTGGCGTCAGCGGTTCAGCACCGGCCTATGTCTTTATGTTTATCGAAGCAATGGCGGACGCCGCCGTACAAGGCGGCATGCCTCGCGCACAGGCTTATAAATTCGCGGCACAAGCGGTAATGGGTTCGGCGAAGATGGTGCTGGAAACGGGTAAACATCCCGGAGAGCTGAAAGATATGGTGTGCTCGCCTGGTGGAACCACCATTGAAGCGGTACGCGTCCTTGAAGAACGCGGTTTCCGTTCAGCAGTGATCGAAGCGATGATTAAGTGCATGGAACAGTCTGAAAAACTCAGCCGCTCCTGAGTCAACACCTCCGGACGTCAGGCCGCCGCTTCAGTGCGGTTACGTCCGGAATTCTTTGCTTTGTAAAGAGCCATATCCGCCGACTTTAACCATTCCCGATAATGCTCGGTTTCTGAGGTCAGCGGCGCAACGCCCACGCTAATACGCAGGGCAACCTGTGGCGCGCAGGATAAACGCAAGTGGCTAAGTCGTTCGTGCACACGAGACATCGCTGCTATCGCGCTGGTTGCCGGCGTACCACACATAATCACTGCAAATTCATCACCACCAAAGCGCCCTATCACATCGCTACCGCGTAAGGTCATTTGCAACTGGCGGGTCAGCGCGACAATCGCCTGGTCCCCAACGTCATGACCCCAGGTATCATTAATGCTTTTGAAATGGTCAATATCGATAATCAGTAACGTGGCGTCACGCTGGTAGCGGCGACAATTATCAAATTCATTACGCAGTAACAGCTCCCAATGACGACGGTTATACACTCCGGTCATGCCATCTCGCGTACTCATCACCTGTAAGCGGCGCTTATGCTCCGCCAGTTTGATGACCGTTTGATAACTTACCCAGGCAAAAATCAGCGGATAGATCACCAGCACCGGCAGCGTCAATAGCACGCTAAGTTGAGTACTGCTAAACGCGACGGAGATATCGGTTAACTGTAACGTCACCAGGCATGAAACCACCATCAAAACAGCGCCTGCAATGAATATTCGCATCCCCCCTGCACCCATCAGGTTGATGCAGGTAATCATCAGCAGCGCCGTGGATGGCAACAGATTCACTCCCATAATTCCTATCCACATACCGGCAAGAATGGCATCAGCTTTTAAGTTGGTAAATTCACTATGCAGAGGATCGTCAGCTTTGCTTGCCAGCTGCCAGGCCAGATGCGGCCAGACAAACGCCCATCCCACCAGTAACAGCCACCAGCCACCGGTAATGGGCTGAGTAACGAGTACCGACGCGATAGATAAAAACATTCCCCCCAATCCCACCGCTCGCGGCAGCCTGATCCGTCGGGCGAATCGCAGACCGGAGCGCTGGTGGTCATTCTGATGAAGCGATAAAAACGCGTCATTCGGGACGACCTTCTTTTGATAAAAGTTTTCATCATTCATCGTATTTGGGAATATTCTGAAACAAATTTCCCAAATTATAGGAAGGGGTCTGGCGGCGGAAGTATGATATTTCGGGTGAGCGATTTTACCTGCTCACCCGTAAGTGCTACGCAGATTTTTTCAGGCAAGCGCTCATAAATTTATTACGATCATCACCTTTCAGGGACTGCTCCGTCGCCTTGACGTTGCATTCACGCATTTTCTGCTGCTGCGGCGTCAGGCTCTTTTCCTCAGGCGCAGATTTACTGTTTTTCAGGCAATCACTCATATATGTCTTACGCGCATCCCCTTTTAAGGTCTGCGCCGTTGCCTGCTGATTGCAGGTGGTCATACGTTGTTGTTGCGGGGTTAATGTCTTCTCGGCAGCACCGACGGTAGTTAAAAAAATAAGACCAAAAAGCAACGTCATTAATAATGTAATTTTCATAGCACCATCCTTTTCTGAACGACGACACACAGGTAAGTTTGGCTGCTAACGATAAAAATACCACCCGACGGCAAAAGTATTGCCGCCGGGCGTCGGGTTATTTCAGTCCTAACGCCGCTTTCATGGTGTAGAACAGGTCGGTCTGGTCGGTCAAACCAACCACATTCGCCGCATGCGGGCCGTAGGCTGCAATTCGCAGTTGGCTACCAGTGTGCTCCTGAGATTCCTCTTCAGAGTTACCGTAGCTAATAACCATCACCGCGCCATCTTTGGTGTTCAGTGCCTGAGTCAGGCCTGGTGCTTTGGTATCCGGTGCGACAATCTGGCTGGCATGCGCGTGGTCTGCGGTTACCACTACCAGGGTGTTGCCATCTTTCTTCGCAAAGGCAAGCGCGCGCTGTACCGCTTCGTCCAGATCGACCGTTTCGCCAATCTGTCCGCATGGGTTGGCGGCGTGGTCCTGTTTATCAATTGACGCCCCTTCCACTTGCAGGAAGAAACCTTTCTCATTTTTGCTTAACAGTTCAATCGCTTTATCCGTCATCTGCGCCAGCGTCGGCACACTGTCATTACGCTTTGGATTTGGCGCACAGGTCACAACCGGTTTATCCAGATTGCCATGATAAGATGCCTTCGGTCCTTCCCAGCGTACCGGCATATTGCCGTCAGAGAACAGACCCAGCAGCGGTTTATCCTGATTAGCTTCAGTAATCGCCGCCAGCGTAGCCGCATCACTCACCAGTTGATAACCGCGGGCCTGGGCTTGTTCACGCAACGTTTTACCCTGCCATTCGCCTGCCGCTGCGGTTTCCGCAAACGTTTTTGCCCCGCCACCCAACGTAACGTCAGCCCTGGCATTGAGTAATTGTTCGGTGATTGACCCTTTGCCGCCTTTTTCCAGCGCATTAGTTGGACATTTTTCACGGGTCACGTCAGGGCCATAGCACTTACGCGAGGTCACATGAGCAACCAGCGCTGCCGGAGTCGCATCCTGCAATTCAGCGGTAGAAACGTTGCCCGTCGCCAGCCCCGCTGCTTTTGCCATTTCAAGAATTGTGGTGTGATCTTTTTCGTGGATATCCACGCCCAGAGCACCATTATAGGTTTTCACACCGGTGGTCCACGCCGTGGCGGATGCCGCAGAATCCGTCACATAATCGGGTTTGCCCGTTTTTTTATCCAGCGCATAATGCGTGTATTGTCCGGTCAACGGTAAAGCATCAATACCTTTAAAAAAGCCGCCTGCGCCTTCGGCATAATTTCGTGCTGCCGTTATTTCTGAGTCACCCATCCCATCACCAATCAATAGAATAATATTTTTGGCAGGTTTATCGTTCAGAGAATCGCGCAAAGCTGCCGTTTGATCGGCAGCCAATCGGCGGGCACCGCCCGGTGTGGTGATATCACCCTGAGCGGCACGATTATCCAGAACCGGCATAGCAGATGATTCTGCATAAATAACCGGGGTAAACAGCAAAGGTAACAGGGCAATAGCGAGTGCGCTTTGTTTCACTTTATTTTCTCCATGTATAAATACAGTAAAATTAAAACAAAGCGACTATAAGTATTTGATGTGACACTTTTATGATAATTCGTGGACGACGCGCCACAGATGACTCAAAACGCTTTTGGCACACTCTCGCCTGCGTTATGAATGCTGGTCAGAAATGCAGGCATACGGCCTACCCCAGCCACAGCATCCTCTATCTGGCGAATAAAAATTTGCCGATCGTTCCACGTCATATTACGCAGCATTTCGATGATTACCTGCTCGAGCGTTTCAACCTGCGTCGCCAGCTCTTGCGACTCTTCTTCTTTTTGGGCGAGCTTAAGTAACAACTCAGTGATGAGATTTTTCATTTGCGTATTCCCTTAACCAAATATGAGCCACGTTATCATTAAGACTCACCACTGCCTAGAGGATGAAAGTTGTATTTTTATAAAAAATAAAACATTTTGCGAAAACAATCACAACACAAAATAAGGAGGGGCGTAGTAAAGTAGAATCATTGCATATAAAAGGGTATGGGAATTAATAATAACATAGATATATAATGCACAATTATGGATTAACAACGCTGACGAGCAGCGTTGTTAATCAGAACTTCAGCGTACGCTACGTCGACGTCGCAGCGCGATAGCCAGTTGCCAGATATTGATAAGCACAATGCTCGCCGTGGCAATAAACACCCAGCGAAAGCCCGCCATTGCTGATACCGTTGCTCCCATTAATGGCCCGGCCACGTTACCGAGGTACATAAATGACTGGTTATAACCAAAAATTCGCCCGGTTATTTGGTCGCTGGAGTATTTCACCAGCAGTGTCTGCACTGCGGGCAACATTGCGCCGTCGGCAAATCCGAGCAGAAAACGTAAGATTCCCAACTGCAATGGCGTGGTGACCCATGACATGGCGAAAAACAACACTACCGCGAAGATTAACGTCGCCATTAAAATCCGTTCGGTCCCAATACGGTCGCCTAACTTACCTAGCAGGGGCGCTGAAATCAGGGCCGAGACGCCCGGCACCGAAGCAATCAACCCGCTGAGAAAGGCAATATTCGAACTGTCTGGCACCATCGATTTAATAAACAGCGCCAGAATCGGTCCAATTGAGCCGTTACACAGTTGGATAACCATAGTAGTAAAAAACAGGCTAATCACCAGCGCCGGGTAAGGCAGTGAGGCAAAGACGGCCTTACCGCTCAGACGTTCGCTTTTTTTGATAGTCGGGCGCACGCCCTCTTTGATTAAGAACAGCGTGACCAGGAAACTCACCACCAGCAAGGCTGCTGTAATACAGAATACTGCCCGTAAACCAACATGATCGGCAATAAAGCCCCCCATCAGCGGCCCGCCAATGACGCCGCTAATTTGCGCCGTCGAAAGTGTACTCAGTGCCCATCCGCTGCGTTCGCGCGGTACCTGTGAGGCCACCAGCGCCATCGCATTGGGAATATAGCCAGAAGTTAACCCCATCACCCCACGCAGAAGAAAAAGCTGCCAGACGTTGGTGGCAAAGGCCTGCAGTAAAATCGCAATCGCCATCCCCAGAGAAGCACGCAGCAACATCAGCTTACGTCCTTTACGGTCCGCTAAACTGCCCCACATCGGAGAGACAATGGCTGAAATCAGGAAGGTGACGCTGAACGTTAAGCCGGACCACATTGAGAGCGCTTCATGCGAGGTCACTCCCAGTTGGGAGATATAGAGCGGTAAAAAAGGCAGGATTTGGCTAATCGCCAGTCCGGTAAAAAAGCAACCGAACCAC
Source organism: Citrobacter meridianamericanus (assembly GCF_041320245.1). Classification (NCBI taxonomy): domain Bacteria; kingdom Pseudomonadati; phylum Pseudomonadota; class Gammaproteobacteria; order Enterobacterales; family Enterobacteriaceae; genus Citrobacter; species Citrobacter meridianamericanus. The sequence continues at coordinate 4,097,589 of NZ_CP101036.1, forward strand.
ACGGAAATAAGGTTAACTCTCCAGGATTCCATAAGGACTCATAACGATAAATAGCTGAAAACTGCGAGCAGCTTAACAAATTACTTAGCCAAATAAGGGTTCACAGGTGCGATAAATCACAGTTTAGGATTTTATCTCCCCGCTCATCATATTTGTGATACACCTCACACCAAACCCATAATTTAAACAGGGAATTATGCTTCACGGTCGATCTGCGCGTTTACGCCTATCACTTCCCCGGTTATCCACTAAAACAATCTGCCAGAAGCCGAGGAAACCTACGTTTTGTCGTGGTAATGTATGTGCTTTGCATTCATGGAATGGGTTTTTAAGATGGCAAAGTTGCGGGTAGGAATCGTATTTGGTGGTAAATCAGCGGAACATGAAGTGTCATTGCAATCGGCAAAAAATATCGTCGATGCCATCGACAAGACTCGCTTTGACGTTGTGCTGTTAGGTATTGATAAACAAGGGCAATGGCACGTTAGCGATGCCAGTAATTATCTGCTCAATTCAAACGATCCGGCGCATATTGCGCTGCGTCCCTCCGCGACCAGCCTTGCTCAGGTACCGGGTAAACAAGAACATCAGTTGATCGATGCGCAAAACGGTAAGCCGCTGCCTACGGTCGATGTTATTTTCCCAATTGTACACGGCACGCTGGGTGAAGATGGCTCTTTGCAGGGGATGCTGCGCGTGGCGAATCTACCATTCGTCGGATCTGATGTATTAGGTTCTGCGGCCTGTATGGATAAAGACGTGACCAAACGTCTGCTGCGCGATGCCGGATTAAACATCGCCCCGTTTATTACGCTGACTCGCGCCAATCGCAACAGCATCAGCTTTGCCGAGGTTGAGTCTCGCCTGGGTCTGCCGCTGTTTGTAAAACCGGCCAACCAGGGATCGTCCGTTGGCGTCAGTAAAGTGACCAGCGAAGCACAATACGACCAGGCCGTCGGACTCGCATTTGAATTCGATCATAAAGTCGTCGTCGAACAAGGGATCAAAGGCCGCGAGATCGAATGCGCGGTGCTGGGTAACGATCATCCGCAGGCCAGTACCTGTGGCGAGATCGTGCTGAACAGTGATTTTTACGCTTACGACACCAAATATATTGACGACAACGGTGCCAAAGTGGTTGTTCCGGCAGCAATCGCACCGGAAATTAACGATAAGATCCGAAACATTGCAATTCAGGCTTATCAGACGTTGGGCTGTGCCGGCATGGCCCGCGTGGACGTTTTCTTAACCGCAGAGAACGAGGTTGTGATCAACGAGATCAACACACTGCCGGGCTTTACCAACATCAGCATGTATCCAAAACTGTGGCAGGCGAGCGGTTTAGGCTATACCGATTTGATCACTCGCCTGATCGAGCTGGCGCTGGAACGCCATGCGGCAGATAGCGCGCTGAAAACCAGTATGTAAACCCGTCAGGATGCCTGATCTCTATTGGGCATCCTTTGTTTCATCTTCATCTTCCACCCGGCGACGAATAATTAATCCGGCCAGCCAAAAGCTAATCACCCAGGTAACCAGCCCCACCGCATAGGTTTGCCACCCCTGCGCTTCAAAACCGAGCAAGCCCACCACGCCGTTCAGAATAAAGATAAGCCCGATTGCGAAGGCATAGTAGTGCCAGTCTCGGCGGATTTTTACAGGCAGGTTCATAACAGCTCCGGTAGAAATACAACATGGAAGCGCATCCTCGCACATTTCCTCATGGACGTCTGTGGCCTGTACGGAAATTCTGAAATGTAACTTAATTTCACTTAAGGTTACTCAATTGTGACGGAAAGCAAAAAACCGAAATCCAGGAATAATCTCTACCTGAAATTACCATCATTCTGATATTGACATTGCCGATCACCTGTCAGACTCACGGTGAGTTCCAGGCATTACGTCAAAAAAGCAGGTTATTTCCGGAGGTCTTTATGGCTGATTTTACGCTCTCAAAATCCCTTTTTAAGGGCAAGCATCGGGACACCTCCTCCCTGCCCGGCAACATTGCGTATGCCGTATTTGTGCTGTTTTGCTTTTGGGCGGGCGCGCAGATTTTAAATCTGTTGGCCCACGCTCCCGGCATCTATGAACAACTAATGCAGTTACAAATGCAAGAGACAGGGCGACCGCGAGTTGAAATCGGTTTGGGTGTCGGTACCCTTTTTGGGCTGGTCCCTTTCATCACCGGAAGCCTGATTCTGGGTGCTATCGCGGCATTCGTGCACTGGCGCCGTCGTCATCATAACGACGACTGACCCATACATCTCGCCCGACGATCGTCCACGCGTTTCGCAAACCACGCGGTAGTCAGATTTCGCGTGATCTTCGGGCTTTCCAGTTGAATGCCTGGCAGCATTTCACGGGGGAGCGCTTTCCCGGTCTTCGCTTCCGCCAGCTTATAGACCTTCTCGTACAACGCAGTCTCTTCAAACGCCAGGCTGTCACCTTTTTGCAATTGACGGCGGATCTCACTCTCGCTCATATCCAGTTTCCCGGCCAGTTTACGCACTGCCAGCTCGGTTTTACCCGGTTCGCTGCTACCGTAGAGAATCAAATCCCCATCCATCGCCAGCTTCACCCCGCTGGCTTTACTGACCGCATTCTGGAAAGCCGCATTGCGGCTGGCATACCACCCGGCATTAAAATCGGCGAAGCGGAAGATGGGCGCACTGTAATTCGCCGGGTAGTTAAGCAGATGATATGTACCAAACCACAGCCCGCCGCGACGGCTGAACACTTCCTGACGCACGGTTCCCGCCATTTTCCACGGATAACCGCCAGCATGTTGCTCGGCAAAGGCGATACTGACCTGCATCGGACCGCCGGTATGCACCGGATTAAGCGAACCAAACAGCGTCTGCCCCATCGGTACCATATTAATAAAATCATCAAAGATGGCACTCAGCTGTTTTTCCGTCTTCACCGAATCCAGACGCTCGCTGTAGCTTTTCCCCGTTGGCGAGTTAATCTTCAGCGCGGTATGCACCACAAACAGCGGAATGTGCATCCGCTCGGCTCGGCGGTCGATCTCTTTCCAGGCGATTTTATTCAGTCCTGGAACAGCAGGGTCCGCCTGATAGTTAGACTCCTGCTGAGCCACCGCCAGCACCGAACAGATATTTTCAACCGTCGGCGCCAGCTTCTGGCTTTCAAACGTCTTCGCCAGGTCCTGTGCCCACGCGTCCCTGTCTTTCACGCTGGCGGGCATTTTCTGGCGCACCACGCTCGCCACATCGACGGCTTTCTCCCCCTTTTTTAACGGCTGCGCAGGTTGGCTACTACATCCCACCAGCACCAGAGCGGCCAAACCGGACAAGGGGTAAAGACGGGAAACCGTCGACATAACATCTCCTCATTATTAACCAAGGGTATGGGTAACTTCCTGAATATCCTGATCATCAAGCTCACGTTCAAAGCTGCGCAGACGCTTATATATAGACATCAGTTCAACTAACGTTGTCCAGGAGTTAATCAAATACTGGAACGAGCCGCGCACCTGACCAAACACGTTTGTAATTTGCGTCATCAAACCAAGCGTAATCGTACCGGCAACAATCGACGGAAACAGCAGGAACAAACCGAAAACGTTATCAACCTGCAGGTACAGAATACGGGCGATATTGAAGTACATATAGTGAAAATAGAGGCGGAAGTAGTTCTGGCGTACCGCGTGAAACAGTTCACGCACCGTTGGCGGTGTCGCACGATTGGCGTCATCTTCACCGTATACCAGTTCTTTACGGTAGGCCGCCTCCACGCGCTGGTTTTTAAACTCCAGCCCAGGAAGTTTAATCCCGACTACCGCCAGTAAGCCAGTTCCCATCAGGGACCAGACAATCGCGGCAATCACCAGGCCATAAGGCACATGCCCAATAATTGGCAGGTCAGGAACATGGGCAGAGAGTGTGACCAGCACGGGCAAAAAGGCGATCAGCGTCATAATCGCGTTGATAAAGCTGACTCCCATATTTTCCAGCGTGGAGGCAAAACGCATAGTGTCTTCCTGCACACGCTGCGCAGCGCCTTCGATATGACGCAGATGCTGCCAGTGCGCCATATAGTGTTCATTCATTGCGGTCCGCCAGCGGAAGACATAGTGACTGACAAAAAAGTTGTTCATCACGCCAATAATTACGGCAATCAGTGCAATGCCGAGAAAGATGCCCACTTCATGATAGAATTGCTCAATCTTCACCTTGTGCGGCGCGCTGAGTGCGGTTTGAATCAGATCATAGAATGGCGCATACCAGGCGTTGACGGCGACGCCAACTTCAACCAGAAACCAGGTCACGAAAATAATCAGCGATGTGCCGAGTATCGACCAGTACTGCCAGCGGTGCGGGCTGTAGATAAACCAAAACAGCGCGAACACCCCAACGCAAAGAATGTAATACGCATAAAAAATCAGGTAATCCAACGACCAGAATCGAGCCGCGCTAATCGGTACATCTCCCGACGCGCCGGTAAAGCGTGCAACCCAGGCTCCCCCACCTGCTTGCCAGAATACAACAGCGACCAGTGCCCAAATAAATGCCGAAATAAAGAACGCTCCCGGCTTTGGGAAAAAAGACTTAAACATAGTGCTCTCCTGCTAACTTCTTATCGTTATGACGACTGCTGTGCATTTGCCACTCTGAAAGTACGTGGCCAGATGGCTTACGCCCAAAAACACAAGCTGAAACCCACATTGTGACCAAAACCGGGGCACTTAGTTCGCCCCCCAGTTATGAAGAATTGTTTCTGTGGTTTTCACACTCGACAACGTTCCAATCTGTGCTGATTATCACAGCGTGAGATCACAAAAGCGAATATGCATAATCCCGAAAACGCTCGCGTTTACTCATCGTTACGTTTTTCACACTATCATTGGCTGATAAGCGCTTTGCAATACGCTGATGAGTAGTATAAATACGCATACGCACGACATCCTTTTTCACTTTCTCTAACTCATGGACACCACCGTTGAAACGTAGTCTGCTTTTTTCTGCCGCGCTGTGTGCGGCGTCATTGACATCTGTCCAGGCGGCACAGCCTATAACCGATCCGGTCTTCGCCTCTGATATCGTCGATCGTTATGCCGACCATATATTTTACGGCAGTGGTGCTACAGGGATGGCACTCGTGGTGATTGATGGCAATCAGCGCGTATTTCGCAGCTTTGGCGAAACGCGTCCCGGTAACAACGTCCATCCGCAACTGGATTCCGTAATTCGTATTGCCTCCATCACCAAATTAATGACCAGCGAAATGCTGGTAAAATTACTCGATCAGGGCACAGTTAAACTCAACGATCCGTTGAGTAAATATGCACCACCTGGCGCACGCGTGCCGACTTATCAGGGCACACCGATTAGACTGGTGAATTTGGCGACGCATACCAGTGCGCTGCCGCGCGAACAGCCAGGCGGCGCAGCAAAGCGCCCCGTGTTTGTCTGGCCAACCCGCGAACAGCGCTGGAGCTATCTCTCAACCGCCACGCTAAAAGCCGCACCGGGCTCGCAGGCTTCTTATTCCAACCTGGCGTTTGATCTACTGGCCGATGCGCTGGGAACCGCCTCAGGTAAGCCTTATCCGCAGCTGTTTGAAGAAAAAATCACCCGTCCGCTGGGGATGAAAGACACCACCTTTACGCCGTCCCCCGATCAATGTCGACGCCTGATGGTCGCGGAAAAAGGAGCCAGCCCTTGCAACAACACGCTGGCGGCGATGGGCAGCGGCGGCGTCTATTCAACACCCGGCGATATGATGCGCTGGATGCAGCAGTATCTCTCATCTGATTTTTATCATCGTAGCCAACAGGCCGATCGGATGCAGACGCTGATTTATCAGCGTACACAGTTGACCAAAGTGATAGGGATGGATGTTCCGGGCAAGGCCGATGCACTTGGTTTGGGCTGGGTCTATATGGCACCGAAAAATGGCCGACCGGGAATTATTCAAAAAACCGGCGGCGGCGGCGGATTCATCACCTATATGGCGATGAATCCGCAGCAAAACGTTGGGGCGTTTGTCGTGGTAACACGTTCTCCGCTGACCCGCTTTACCAATATGAGCGACGGTATCAACGATCTGGTTGCAGAGTTGAGCGGAAACAAACCGCAGGTTATTCCCGCATCCTGACTTAATACTCAAAAGGCAAACGGTTAATGTTCACCAGTTTGCCTTTATTCATTTCAATGTAACCACCTTTACGCAAAGCCGCGAGAACTTCAGCAACAACTGAGCGTGAAATTCGCGTGCGTTGGTGAATATAGTTCATGACACCGACACGCGAACGCAGTTCGTCGTCCCATTTCGTCATGGATATCAGCGTCGCGCGGATCTGATCGTAGGAGTTATTGCCAATTAACTGTAAGTCGCGCATTTCAAGCATGCAGTTTTGCCACGCTAACCAGCAGAAGGCTTCGCGCCAAACCTGGCATTGTTCAATTATATTAATCGTTTGTGAAGCCGGAAGATGATATCCCGTACAATTACTTTCGGTTATTAATCTGTAAGGTACATCTGTTTTCATCACGCCATCCGAAAGCCCCATAATAAACGGAGCCTGCGCGATGCCAACCAGCACATTTTCTCCTCGTCGCAGGGAAATTACGCCGCTTAATATAATAAAGGTATCGTCACTATTTATATCACTGGAATATATAATTTGCTTTTCGTTATCATATTTGAAATGTTGTCCGTATTTTGACAAACATTTATCAAGCTTACCAAATTCCAAAAGAGGTTTATTCGTCGAGAACATTTGTGCATTCCTTGCAACAAATGCCCGTCAAATCCGTGACGGGCATTATTCTGAATTAAATTACCTTATACTTCTCAGCGAGAAAATTCTTACCAGGTATATTTAACACCAACGTTTGCAGCCCAGTCTTGATCAACATCACCGCCACCGAGGTAGTTAGCATCGGTGTAAGCACTGAAGTTCTTGGTGAAGCTGAACTGAGTACCCAGTCCCACACGTACCGCAGAACCTTCTACGCCATTGTCGATAGAGTCTCCGTTTACGTTAGAATCGTTGTTAGAGTCATCGTAAACATAGGCCAGTTTGAAGTACGGGGTCAGCGCCTGATCTTCGCTGTAGGCGAAGGTATAACCTGCATCTACACCCAGTTCATAACGCATGCTGTCATAAGACTGACCGTCAACTTTCATGTCGTTGCTCAGCTTATAGTCATCACCAGACTGGAACAGACCGGATACACTACCGTAAGGCGTCACGTAACCGGCATCACCCAGTTTCAGGTCGTAACCCAGTTTCAGGCCAAAGCCCCAGGCATCAGCAGAGGTGCTGCCATCAACATACTGACCGTTGCTCATGTTAGCAGACAGATCGTTGTTGAAGTGGGAGTAGCTTAAGTTACCGTCAACAAAGATGTTGTTGTCAAAGCGAGCAGAAGAGTAGATGTAGGCCGTCTGGCTGTCTTGATCCACCTGACCAGTACGGTCGCTCATATCACCTTTCGCAAAGCCTGCCGCAGCACCGACAATCCACTTAGCGTTGTTGCCATCGATTTTGGAATCAACACCGACCATGATGCCGCTGACATCCTGATCGTAGTTAATACTGCCGTTATCCGCGTCGAAGCTGCCGCCGAAGTAGCTTACCCATGCACCACCGTTATCTGCCAGACCATGACGAGCGTTAGTCAGACGAGTTCCAACGGTGTCTTGTTCCAGGTTCCAGATATTGGTGTTAGCAGACGGAATGCTCAGCGCCATGTTCGCGTAGTCGGTCAGCTCCATCTGCTGCAGAACAACGGTGTTACCCTGCTGCTGCGCCTGATAGGTGTAAGCACCCAGATCCGCTTTGTTAGCTGCAGAGAAGGTCGCAGTGCTGTTGGTGTCGTTAACATAAACCAGTTCTTTGCCTTTGTAATCAGCAATAGAACCAGTACCGGTCGCGTTATCGATACGTACTTTATAGTTACCAGTTGCAGCTGCAACGTGGTCACCATAGTTATCAACTTCAGACTGATCGTAGGAGGTGTCGGAATCGCCGTTACCATTGATAGTCAAGTGACCATCAGAGTTCATTGCGATCACGCCGTAACCATAGTTAGCCTGAGTTTTGTCGTTAGTACGGTCGTTGGTCAGGTCGGCATTCAACACATAGTTGGTACTGTTGATGTCGAAAACACCCGCATTAACATGGTTGTAAGCGTCGGTGTAGCTGGTCAGATTCAGCGTATCAACCTGCAGTGCATCACCTGTGCTGTTACCCACATCCAGAACACCATTGTTGGTTACGTTGATAGTATTTGCATACAGCGCAGCATCACCTACGCCCCAGCCAGCAGCAACATCATCCGCAATTGTGACGGTACTGTTGTCAATAGACAGGGTATCGGTCGCAACATGACCATCCTCGTTGATGTTCAGGGCAGAAGCACCGGTCAGCGCGATAGAGTCAGAAATCAGATCAGAATCGCCTACATTCACGACGGAACCACTGTTGATGCTCAGGGTGTCAATCAGAGAGGTTTTGGTGGTATCCCACTGTGAAGCGCCGTTCAGCGTGACGTTGAACAGACCGCTCTGGTAGACAGCATTGCCAACCACGTGACCATTTTCGTCATAAGAGGTTGTGTCGCTGTCAATACCGTAGGTTGAATCAGGCCACAGGCTGTTGGCAGCGATATCGATCAGCGTCGCGGTGGCTTCAGTACCCGCAGCGTAGCCGTCATAAACACCGTCACCATCGGAATCAACCTGATGTACGGACATCGCTGCGCCAACCCACTTGCTACCGTTGTTCAGGGTCAGATCCAGACGGTCAGTACCGTCCCAACCATTGGTATCCAGATCGGCATCAGTATCACGGTAAGTATCAGCGCCGTTCGGGAAGAAGTTCTCATCGAAGTTGCTGGAGAACACCACGTCGCCCATCAGCGTGGAATTGTTAAAGGTGGCAGTAGTCTGCATCGCGTTGTCGGCATCTGGATGCGCAATAACAGCCAATGCAACATCATCAGCAGTATAAGAACCGCTGTAATCGCTTGCATTGCTGGTATTACCAAACCAGCCAGAAGTGCCTTCATCAGACCATGAACCTGAGGTCACAGTAGAATCACTGACAGCAATAGTATTATTAAATACTTCGCTGCTGTTTACACCAGTACTAACGGTATTATCGTCAATATCTTCCCACTCGTAACCCTGAGTCAGCGTAATACCCGCAACGTGAGAGTTATTGGAGATAGACAGATCAACTTCCTGATCCAGAGTAATAGCCGTGCCCAGATTATAAACATCGACAACATGCGTATCAGCGGCGTCATTATACGTACCGTTGTAGGTATAATGTTCGTAGTTGTCATCGATAGTTGAATTAATGACGTTCATCGCCAGACGATCGTAGTAATAGTCGGTGCCCGTACGGTTAGTACAATCCGTGGTCATACACTCGGATGTCACCATACCGTGAATAGTACTATTTTTAATCGTCAGGCTATTGTTATTGCTGTCAGCATAAACTCCATCATCCAGGTAATAAGTCGAAATAACGCCGTTGACAGTAGCGTTATTGATTACCGGATAAATATCACCGTTATAAATACTATCAGTGTCGTAATTATTCCAACCGACATATCCATCATAGTAAACGCCATCAGTATAAGATGCGTCGTTATAATGCGTGAAAGTAGTATAAGTAGTGCCAGAGATATCAGTGGAAGCATTCGCCTGAGAAGTGATTGCCAAAGTGCAGGCTAATGCTAATTGTGAGACTACAAGTTTCTTTTTCCAAGTGTGCATTTGTCATCCCTCCTCAGGGACGTAATATAGTTGATCCATCAATTATCAATGCATAGAAAACATTTTATGTTTCGCAGGAACGATTATGCGGCGTCATGGAGGAAAGGTTCAATTATTCTTTGCCCGTTGTCCGAAAACGGACAACACCACGAATGCCAACTTCTTTATTTAAGAAACAAAAAAATCATTACCTTCAATTAATTACGGACAACCAGTCGTTCAAAACATATTATTTACCAATGAATTACGATGCATACAAACAAATAACTAATAAATAGACGCATCTTATGCATCGGGATATAAAAGCAAACATATAGATATTTAAAATAATAAACAACATAATGAATATGAATAAATGGCTCTAATGACTCAACCTTCCATCAAGGGAAATCCAGATATAACGCCAACTTTCGTAACCCCCTCGCCTTCAGGTTCGGGTATACTGCGATCTTCGATTCCACAAACATCAGGCATACCATGACAGACCTAATCCAACGCCCTCGCCGCCTGCGCAAATCTCCTGCGCTGCGCGCTATGTTTGAAGAGACAACACTCAGCTTAAATGACCTGGTGTTGCCGATCTTTGTTGAAGAAGAACTCGACGATTACAAAGCTATTGACGCCATGCCTGGCGTGATGCGTATTCCAGAGAAGCATCTGGCGCGCGAAATTGAACGCATTGCCAATGCGGGCATCCGTTCGGTCATGACTTTCGGCATTTCCCACCATACGGATGACACCGGCAGCGATGCCTGGAAAGAAGACGGTCTGGTGGCGCGCATGTCGCGTATCTGTAAACAGACCGTGCCGGAAATGATTGTCATGTCCGACACCTGTTTCTGTGAATACACCTCGCATGGCCACTGTGGTGTGTTATGCGATCACGGCGTTGATAACGATTTAACCCTTGCTAACCTCGGCAAACAAGCGGTCGTTGCCGCAGCAGCGGGTGCGGACTTCATTGCGCCTTCTGCCGCTATGGACGGTCAGGTGCAGGCGATTCGCCAGGCGCTGGATGCTGCGGGCTTCACCGATACCGCGATCATGTCCTACTCCACTAAGTTTGCCTCTTCTTTCTACGGCCCGTTCCGTGAAGCTGCAGGCACCGCGCTGAAGGGCGATCGTAAAACCTATCAGATGAACCCGATGAACCGCCGCGAGGCGATCCGTGAATCACTGCTGGATGAAGCCCAGGGCGCAGACTGCCTGATGGTAAAACCGGCTGGCGCATACCTCGATATTCTGCGCGATATTCGCGAGCGCACCGAGTTGCCGATTGGCGCTTATCAGGTCAGCGGCGAGTATGCGATGATTAAATTCGCAGCAATGGCGGGCGCTATTGATGAAGAGAAAGTGGTGCTGGAAAGCTTAGGGTCGATCAAACGCGCTGGCGCGGATCTGATCTTCAGCTACTTCGCACTGGATCTGGCTGAGAAAAAAATCCTGCGTTAATAACGTCGCCTTATCGGGCCTGCTTTTTCAGGCCCGATGAAAAAGCACCACCGGACTGTTAGCCTGCACGGAAGTAAGGCTTATCTCCCAGAATCGTTGCCCGATGCATAATGCGCCGCTGCGGTAGATAATCCGCATTCGCATAATGCTGTGTCACGCGATTATCCCAAATCGCGACATCGTTAGGCTGCCAGCGCCAGCGCACCTGGAACTCCGGTTTAGTGATATGCGCGAACAGAAATCCCAGTAACGTTTCGCTCTCTTTTTCCGTCACATCGACAATTCGCGTCGTAAATCCCTCATTCACAAACAGCGCCTGTTTTCCGCTTACCGGATGTGTGCGCACCACCGGATGCAACAGAGGCGGATGCTTCACTACCGCCTCCAGCCAGCGCTGATGCTCCTCCTCCGTTTTGCGGTATTTATATTCCGGGAATGATTTACGGAAATCATGCTCTGCCCGCAGACCGCTCAGCAACTGACGCAAAGGCTCTGAAAGCGCCTCAAAAGCAGCAATTCCGCTGGTCCACAGGGTATCGCCTCCGGTTGATGGCAGCTCTTTCGCCGCTAAAATCGCCCCGGCAGGCGGCGTGTCAATAAAGGTTACATCGGTGTGCCAGTTGTCGTTATCCGGGGGGTTATCATTATGCGTATCCAGCACGATAATCTCTTCTACCCCTTCGGCATGCGGATAGACCGGATGAATATGCAGATCGCCGAAACGCAGCGCCAGAGTACGCTGCTGTTGCGGCGTAATCACCTGCTCACGCAGAAACACCACCTGGTGACGCAGTACTGCGTGATAAAGCTGCTCGAACTGGTTATCACTCAGCGGGCGCGCCAAATCCGCACCGGTAATTTGTGCGCCAATATACGGCCCCAGCGGGGTAATGATCAGACGTTCACTCATTGTACTTCTCCATGCTAGGGCGTCAGACGGCGCTGAAGCGCACGCAGACCCAGTTCTAAAATAAACGCGATAACGGCAATCACCGCGATCCCCGCCAGCACCACATCCGTTGCCAGAAACTCACCGGCTGACTGCACCATAAATCCTAAACCTCGCGTGGCGGCAATCAGCTCTGCGGCCACCAGCGTCGACCAGCCCACGCCAAGCCCGATCCGTAACCCGGTGAGTATTTCCGGCAATGCCCCCGGCAAAATAACAAACCACAGCACCTGCGCACGGCTGGCTCCCAGCGATTGAGCAGCACGTACTCTCACCTGCTGCGCGCTTTTGACCCCCGCCAGCGCAGACATTGCTACAGGGGCGAAAATCGCCAGATAGATCAGCAGGATCTTCGAGGTTTCGCCAATGCCAAACCAGATGACCATCAGCGGCAAATAGGCCAATGGCGGAACCGGACGATACAGTTCAATGATCGGATCGAGAATGCCGCGCATCGTCGGACTCAGCCCCATAGCGATTCCAACCGGAACGCCCAGCAGCACCGCCGCCAGAAGCGAGATAACAATACGTGTCAGACTCGCCGCCAGATGCTGCCACAGCGTGGCATCCATAAATCCCTGCGGACCGGCAATAACGATCAGCTTTTGCAAAACCTGCCCTGGTGGCGGCAAAAACAGCGGGCTGATTAACTGCAGCGCCGCCACAGTCCACCACAACACCAAAATGACGGCCAACGTACCAAGGCTTAAGGTAATCTGCCGCGAGAACGGCCAGCGCCAGTTCAGCACCCGCTGGCGGCGGGGTTTATCATTAATCACCACGCTCATGAAAATGCCTCCCGTTGTTCAAAGACTCGACCTAACACGTACTCGCGCATGGCGATAAACTGCGGATCGGACTTAATGCTGCGACTCGACTCTCCAGCCACAAAGCGACGGGCGAAATTCAGCGGCAGACGCTCCAGTACCCGGCCAGGGCCTGGCGACAGCAATACCAGCTCCGTTGCCATAAACACGGCTTCTTCAATATCGTGGGTAATCAACAGCACCTGTTTGCCCGTCTCATGCCACAGCTTCAGCAGCAGAGTTTGCATCTGCTCGCGAGTAAAAGCGTCGAGCGCGCCAAAGGGTTCATCCAGCAGCAACAGCCGCGGGTTGGCCGCCAGCGCCCGGGCAATACCGACGCGCTGCCGCTGCCCGCCGGAAAGCTGCCAGATAAAACGTTTTCCCGCATCCTCCAGCCCAACTTTCTGCAGCATCTCCTGCGCGATTCGTTGACGCTGGAGCTTCTCCACCCCCGCCAGCTGCAACCCAAAGGCCACGTTGTCCTGCACGTTGCGCCAGGGCAGCAGGCCTTCGTTCTGGAACACGACTCCGCGATCTGCGCCGGGACCGTCAACTTTCTTACCCGCCAACGTAATGCTACCGTGCTGATACGGCGCAAACCCGGCAATCAGATTTAACAACGTGGTTTTCCCGCAGCCGGAAGGTCCGAGTACTACCAGAAGTTCGCCGCTATCAAGCGTCAGGTTGATATCCTCCAGCGCCGGTTTTCCACCGTAGCTGGCGGCAAGATGTGAGATTTTCAGCATCAGTGCCTCCTTATTTATTGCACGAAGCGATCGGTCACGTACTGGCTGTAATCTGTCGCCACGGCGGGGACTTTGCCCTGCTCTTTAAGGAACTGCGCGGTGTCGATAATCGCTTTATTCACCGCTCCATTTAGTTCGGCAGTCTGCTGTTGCGGCGTCAGGTAAGCGTTACCTTTCACCAGCCCCGGTACATCCGCCTCCGGCACACCGCTTAAACGCGACAATTTACTGATATTTTCCGACTGCTTCAGCCACTCATCAGGATTGGCGATATAAGGTTGCTGCGCGTCGATAGCGCTTTTGGCAAAGGCTTTAACTACCTCAGGGTATTTCTCGGCAAAATCTTTGCGTACCACCCATACGTCCAGCGTCGGCGCGCCCCACTCGCCAACCTGCGATGAGTCGGTTAACACCCTGCCATCTTTTTCCAACGCATTGACCGCAGGCGCCCAGACGTACGCGCCATCAATGTCCCCACGCTGCCAGGCGGCAATAATTGCCGGTGGCTGCAGGTTCACAATCTCAACCTGACCGGGCTTGATGCCCCAGTGTTTTAACGCTGCCAACAGGCTGTAATGAGTAGTGGAGATAAACGGCACGGCAATGCGTTTACCTATCAAGTCTTGCGGTTTACTGATATTTTTCTTCACCACCAGCGCTTCAGAATTGCCAAGTTTTGATGCCAGCAGGAAAACCTCAATCGGCACCTGCTGACTGGCTGCTACCGCCAGCGGACTGGATCCAAGATTACCGATCTGCACGTCGCCGGAGGCCAGCGCCCGGACGATGCTCGCGCCGCTGTCAAATTTGCGCCAGTCAACAGTCGCGCCGCTCTCCTTCGCAAAAGTGTTATCCGCCTGCGCCACTTTGGCGGGTTCGGCGGAGGTCTGATAAGCGACGGTGACGTTCACCGCCTGTGCCTGAAATGCGATGAATGCCAGTACGCCGAGAAATGCGTTACGCGATGAAATAGCCATGATTGTTTGCTCCCCTGTCTTGTTATGGGGGCAGTATTTCGTTGCGGCACAGTTTGATAAAGGAATTAAAAATTCTGGCTAAGAACAAAGCGTTTTTAGAAAAAAAGCGGCAATGCTTATACACAAAATCATTCAAGATACGTTGAGGCGGTAACGGAAGCCCCCAGGAGCATAGATAACTATGTGACTGGGGTTTCTGACAAATCTGCCGGGAGCAGATTTGAACGCTGTTTGCAGCGGCCCCGTAAGGGGCGAGGCCCAGGGATGGGCCGAGTAATCCGCAGCCAACAATGAGGCAGCTTGAAGGATGCCTTGTATTGCGATTTTGTTACATTCGTTACATAACTGCACCTGGATGATTGCCAGCGCGGCGCTGGCAGGCATCATAGACTGCATTATCAGGCAAGAGAGCAATATCATGATTCATGTTGTGCTGGTGGATGACCATGTGGTGGTGCGTTCCGGCTTTGCGCAATTACTCAGTCTCGAAGACGATCTCAACGTTACCGGTCAGTACAGCAGCGCAGCTCAGGCGTGGCCTGCGTTACTGCATGATGACGTAAACGTTGCGGTGATGGATATCGCCATGCCGGATGAAAATGGTCTGAGCCTGTTAAAACGACTGCGAGCACAAAAGCCCGGTTTTCGCGCCATTATTCTCAGCATTTATGACTCTCCCACATTTGTGCAAAGCGCGCTGGATGCCGGCGCCAGCGGTTATCTGACCAAACGCTGCGGACCAGAGGAACTGGTGCAGGCGGTACGTTCAGTCGGTATGGGCGGGCATTACCTGTGCGCCGACGCGCTGCGGGCGCTACGCGGCGGCGAACAACCCGCACGGGTCCTGGAGGTACTGACCCCCCGCGAGCGCGAAGTGTTTGATCTGCTGGTCAAAGGCGACAGCGTGAAAGAGATAGCCTTCAAGCTCGATCTCAGCCATAAAACGGTGCATGTTCATCGCGCGAACGTGCTAGGCAAACTGCAATGCCACAGCACCATCGATCTGGTGCATTTTGCCCTCGACCACCAGTTGCTGACGGGGCATTAATGTCGCGTAACCTTCGTCATTGGGTTATTTCTCTGTTTATTCTGCTGGCCTGGGGATCGGGCTGGCTGATGCTGTGGACGCTGGGTTTTTACCTGACCCACAACGGCCAGCAGGCGGCGCTATTCCTGCCGCATGGCGTCTATCTCGCGCTGCTCATCCTGCTTTCTCGCCGTTACTGGCCCGCGCTGATATTGCCGCCGGTGCTGATGTTGTTCTGGCTGCACAGCGAGCAATTATTGAGCGGCTATATCCTGCTGGCTGCGCCGTTTATTAGCCTTATTCCGGCAAGCATCGGCCAGTCATACTGGCACCGCTTCCCCCTTTACTGGCAGCGCTTAACGCTACTGCTGGCTGCGGTGACGCTTACCTCATTGCTCAATACCGCCCTGCTTTCACCATTTATCCAAAGCCCGGCAACGTTAATTGGCCTGGCGTCATTTACCGGTGGCGTGCTGCTGACGCCGTTTGTCTATCTGATCTATGAATTTCTGCGCCAGCAGCACCGCTATCATCTGCTCGGGTTGGATACCACCAATCCCCCGCTGCGCACCTCACTTATCATCTGGTGCAGTCTGTTTTTTATTATTGGCATTGGCACCCAGATGGTGCTGTCACCAGAGATTGAGCGTCTGCTGCTGATCGTGGTGTTCCTACCGAACGTGGTGATGGCGTGGAAATTCGGCTGGCAGGGCGGCGTGTTGTCCGGATTGCTCGGCAGTATGATGATCACTATCGCCCGCCAAATCGGCGTCGGGTTCAGTAATTTACTGGAGCTGGAGATTTTCCTCGCCACCCAGGCGCTGCTGGGCATCGGGCTTGGGATCGCTATCAGCCGCCAGCAACATCTTGCACAAAACCTGCACCATTATCGCCAGCGTCTGGAAGCCGAACTTGCGGCACGCCGCGAGCTGACCGAGCAACTGATCCGCACCGAAGAAAATACGCGCAAAAGCCTGGCGCGGGAACTGCATGACGAAATTGGTCAGAATATCACCGCCATTCAAATTCAGTCGCAGCTGGTCAAACGCGCGCCGGGACGCGAGCAAACGCTTGTGGCGGCAAATCAGATCAACGACCTTGCCCGGCGTATTCACCACTCCACCCGCCAGCTGCTGCGCCAACTGCGCCCGCCCGCGCTCGATGAACTGGCCTTTAAAGATGCCCTGCATCACCTGGTGAATGAATTTGCCTTTGCCGAACGAGGCATTCGCTGTTGGTTTGACTATCAGCTTGAAAATACGCCAGAAAATGAAACGGTGCGCTTCACACTGTATCGGCTGCTGCAGGAGTTACTCAACAACGTCTGTAAACATGCCGACGCCAGCGAAGTATCGATTACGCTGCGTCAGCAGGAACAGCGCTTGTTTCTGGAAGTCGCTGACAACGGCGTGGGTATTCTGCCGGAAAAAATTCCCGGTTTCGGTATTCAGGGGATGCGTGAGCGGGTCAGCGCTCTTGGCGGCGAACTGACGCTCGAATCGAACGGTGGCACACGGGTAATTGTTAACCTGCCCACAAATTTGCAACAAATCAGCCGCTAACCAGGAAAAAGTCTTAGCCACTCTGGACTTTCTCTCATCCTCTTTTGCTTTCACTTTCCTATAGTCAGCACAAACGGAGACAGCCATGCACGCACGCTCAGCCAGCGAAACAGACCAACAATACCGGGCGCTACGCCCTCGGCTGCTGATGTGTATGGTAATTGGTTACGCCGCGTTTTATCTGACACGCAAAAGCGTCAACTACGTTCTCCCGGCGCTGCAAACGGACCTCGGTCTGGATAAAAGCGATATCGGCCTGTTGGGGTCGCTGTTTTACCTGACCTATGGCCTGTCGAAATTTACCGCCGGACTGTGGCACGACAGCCACGGACAGCGCGCGTTTATGGGCATCGGCCTTTTCGCCACCGGCGTTTTGAATGTGCTGTTCGCCTTTGGTGAATCGCTAACGCTGCTGCTGGTGGTGTGGACGCTAAACGGTTTTTTCCAGGGTTGGGGCTGGCCTCCCTGCGCCCGACTGCTGACTCACTGGTACTCGCGCAACGAACGCGGATTCTGGTGGGGCTGCTGGAATATGTCGATCAACATGGGTGGGGCAATTATCCCGCTGATAAGCGCCTTTGCCGCCCACTGGTGGGGCTGGCAGGCGGCGATGCTGGCACCGGGGATTATCAGCATGGCGTTAGGCATTTGGCTCACCCTGCAACTGAAAGGCACGCCCCGGGAAGAGGGATTACCGACGGTTGGAGAATGGCGACACGACCCGCTGGAACTGCGCCAGGAACAGCAAAGCCCGCCGATGGGACTGTGGCAAATGTTGCGCACCACCATGCTGAAGAACCCGATGATCTGGCTGCTCGGCGTGTCGTATGTGCTGGTCTATTTGATCCGTATTGCGCTTAATGACTGGGGCAATCTCTGGCTGACAGAAAGCCACGGCGTGAATCTGCTCAGCGCCAATGCCACGGTGATGCTGTTTGAGGTCGGCGGCTTGTTCGGCGCGCTGTTTGCCGGATGGGGATCAGATCTGCTGTTCAGCGGTCAGCGTGCGCCGATGATTTTGTTGTTCACGCTGGGGCTGATGGTCTCTGTCGCCGCGCTGTGGCTGGCACCGGTACACCACTACGCACTACTGGCAATGTGTTTCTTTACGGTGGGCTTTTTTGTGTTTGGCCCACAGATGTTGATTGGCCTCGCGGCGGTGGAGTGCGGACACAAGGCGGCGGCAGGTTCAATCACCGGTTTTCTCGGACTGTTCGCCTATCTGGGGGCCGCGCTTGCGGGTTGGCCGCTGTCGCTGGTCATAGAACACTACGGCTGGTCGGGAATGTTCAGTTTGCTCTCGGTCGCTGCTGTCTTTATGGGTTTATTGCTAATGCCGCTGCTCATTGCGGGTATTACCCCTTCTCTCAGTCAAAGGATAAAACAATGAAACTGACGCTTACCTCTACCCTGATTGCTTCCGCTCTGACGCTGGCGGCCTTCAGCAATGCCGCTCAGGCGCAGGGCCGTCTGGTGGTGTATTGCAGCGCCACTAACGAGATGTGCGAAACCGAAACCAAGGCCTTCGGTGAAAAATATGACGTGAAAACCTCATTCATTCGCAACGGCTCGGGCAGTACGCTGGCAAAAGTGGATGCCGAGAAGAAAAACCCGCAGGCGGATGTCTGGTACGGCGGGACGCTGGATCCGCAGTCCCAGGCCGGTGAAATGGGTCTGCTGCAGCCCTATAAATCCCCCAATCTCGAACAGATCATGGAGAAATTCCGCGATCCCGCGAAGGTGAAAGGCAACCTGTCCTCTGCGGTTTACGTCGGTATTCTGGGCTTTGGCGTCAATACCCAGCGCCTGAAAGAGAAAAATCTGCCGGTGCCCAAATGCTGGAAAGATCTGACCAAACCGGAATACAAAGGCGAAATCCAGATTGCTGACCCACAAAGCTCCGGTACCGCCTACACCGCGCTGGCGACTTTTGCCCAACTGTGGGGTGAAGATCAGGCCTTTGACTACCTGAAACAGCTCAACGCCAACGTCTCTCAATACACTAAATCAGGCATTGCCCCAGCGCGTAACGCCGCACGTGGCGAAACAGCGATTGGTATTGGCTTCCTGCACGACTACTCGCTGGAAAAAGAACAGGGCGCACCGCTGGAGCTAATTTCACCGTGCGAAGGTACTGGCTATGAGATCGGCGGCGTCAGCATTCTGAAAGGCGCGCGCAACCTCGATAACGCCAAACTGTTCGTTGACTGGGTACTGTCAAAAGATGCTCAGGAACTGGCGTGGAAGAAAGGCAAGTCCTATCAGATCCTGACCAACACCACCGCCGAGACGTCTCCTAACTCGCTGAAACTCGACGACCTGAAGCTTATCAATTACGACATGGATAAGTACGGCTCAACC
Organism: Citrobacter meridianamericanus; assembly: GCF_041320245.1. Lineage (NCBI taxonomy): Bacteria > Pseudomonadati > Pseudomonadota > Gammaproteobacteria > Enterobacterales > Enterobacteriaceae > Citrobacter > Citrobacter meridianamericanus. Next base: position 4,117,228 of record NZ_CP101036.1, read on the forward strand.
GATGTCCGTAAAGCGTTGATCAATAAGTGGGTCAGCGAAGTGAAGATGGGTAAATAAACCTACATCGGCGATCATTTGCCGGGTGCGGCGTAAATACCGCATCCGGCCTGGAATACCGGAAACGCTATGTCACACACACTTGCACTCCATCCCGTGAAAAAACGGGATGCGATATTTCTTTGGGTTTTGCTTGGCTGGCTGGCGTTTGCCCTGTTACCAAGCTGGAGCCTGGACTACGGCCTGCTGGAGTCGACGCGCGAGGAAATACTCGCCGCCTACGGTTGGTCACAGTTCAATATCAGTTGGTTATGGTATCTGCTGCCGAGCCTGCTGCTGGTACGTCCGTTCCATGAGGCCAGGCGCGAACAGCGCGGCCGCCATTATCTTGACGCAGGCTGGGCATTCTTCTGTATGGCGTTTATCGTCGCCAGCGCGACTCTTGAGGGGCGCGGCTTAGGCTATGCCACCATTGTGCTGTTTGTGGCACTTGGCGCGATCATGACCCTGGCACTCACCCGTCTGGAATGGCTGGGCGGCGACCGTTTCGTCATCGGTTCGCTCACCGCGATTGTCGCGCTAATCGGTATTTTTATCGTCTGGCCGAGCATCGCTATTTTTATTCCGATGTTCACCAACGACGCCGGAGAATTTGCCCCGCTGGCATTTATGAATGTGCTGTCTCAGGCGCATATCATTCAGGTGATCCTCAACTCGATTATGCTGTCGATTGCCGTCGGCGTCGGCTGCACCTTCTTTGGCCTGGTGCTGGCTATCTACACTACCCGGATCGCCAAACGCAGCGCCATTATCGGACGAATTTTCTCGATTCTGCCGATCGTCACCCCGCCGTTTGTTGTGGGGTTAGGCGTCACGCTGATGATGGGGCGATCCGGTTACATCACCGAATTTATGGTCGAATGGTTTGGCTTAACCAACACCAACTGGCTGTACGGTTTTACCGGCATCTGGCTGGCGCAGGTACTGGCCTTCACGCCGATGGCATTTATGATCCTCGACGGGGCGATTAAAACCATTCATCCGTCGCTGGAAGAGGCCTCTTACACCCTGCGCGCCAGCCGCTGGCAGACCTTTAACGGCGTGTTTGTCCCGCTACTGAAACCAGCACTGGCCAACGCCTTTTTGATTGTGGTGGTGCAATCGCTGGCTGACTTCAGTAACCCGCTGGTGCTCGGCGGAAACTTCGACGTGCTGGCAACGCAAATCTACTTCTACATCACCGGTTCGCAGCTCGACTACCAGGCCGCCAGTACGCTGGGCGCATTCCTGCTGCTGTTCTCGCTGCTGGTGTTCTGCGTGCAGTACATGTGGATTGGTAAACGCTCGTACGTCACCGTTTCCGGTAAATCCTACCGGGGCGACGTACAGCCACTGCCGGTGACGCTGGTGTGGAGCGTGGTCGCGCTGCTGGCAGTGTGGATTGCCTTTAACGCCCTGTTGTACGGCAGCATTTTCTACGGTAGTTTCACCGTTAACTGGGGCGTGGACTACACGCTGACGCTGGCGAACTTTACCAAACTGTTCGGCCAGGGGATGAGCGACGGCGCGTGGCCTTCACTGCTCGACACCCTGCTCTACGCCGGGATTGCCGCGCCGATCACTGCTATCTTCGGCCTGCTGATCGCCTGGATTGTGGTGCGCCAGCAGTTTAAGGGCAAAAAGACCATCGAATTCACCACTATGTTGTGCTTTGCCGTTCCGGGCACCGTCGCGGGCGTGTCGTACATTCTGGCCTTTAACAGCGCCCCGGTGTACCTCACTGGTACGGCGGCGATTGTCATTATCTCGATGGTAATGCGTAACGTCCCGGTCGGTATTCGGGCAGGTATCGCGGGCTTAGGCCAGATCGATAAATCACTGGATGAAGCTTCGCTTAGCCTGCGCGCTGGCTCGTTGCGGACCATTACGCACATCCTGCTGCCGCTGCTGCGCCCGGCGATCCTCTCGGCGCTGATCTACAGCTTTGTGCGCGCCATTACTACCGTCAGCGCCATTGTGTTCCTCGTCACGCCGGATACCCGCGTAGCCACAGCCTATATCCTTAACCGCGTGGAAGACGGCGAATACGGCGTGGCGATTGCCTACGGTTCTATTCTGATCGTGGTGATGCTGGCGATTATTTTCATCTTTGACTGGCTGATCGGTGAATCACGAACCTCCCGTTCAAAAGCCAAAAACCAGGCGTAATGGAGCGCACTATGACTCAGAAAAATTTCGTTGAACTGCGCAACGTCACCAAACGATTTGGCAGCAACACGGTTATCGACAATATCAATCTCACCATTCCGCAGGGACAAATGGTCACGCTGCTCGGCCCGTCCGGCTGTGGCAAAACCACCATTTTGCGCCTGGTCGCCGGGCTGGAAAAACCGAGCGAAGGACAGATTTTCATTGATGGCGAAGACGTCACCCATCGCTCAATTCAGCAGCGTGATATCTGTATGGTGTTTCAGTCTTATGCCCTGTTCCCGCATATGTCGCTGGGAGAGAACGTTGGTTATGGCCTGAAGATGCTCGGTGTGTCCCGCGCTGAGGTGAAATCCCGCGTCAAAGAGGCGCTGGCGATGGTCGATCTGGAGGGGTTCGAAGAACGCTATGTTGATCAGATCTCCGGCGGTCAGCAGCAGCGCGTGGCACTGGCGCGCGCACTGATCCTCAAACCGAAAGTGCTGCTGTTTGATGAACCGTTAAGTAACCTCGACGCCAACCTGCGTCGCAGCATGCGCGACAAGATCCGCGAACTGCAAAAGCAGTTTGATATCACCTCGTTGTACGTCACCCACGATCAAAGCGAAGCCTTTGCGGTTTCCGATACCGTGCTGGTGATGAACAAGGGACACATCATGCAGATCGGTTCACCGCAGGATCTCTATCGCCAGCCCGCCTCGCGCTTTATGGCAAGCTTTATGGGTGATGCCAACCTGTTCCCGGCCACCTTCAGTGACCAATACGTTGATATCTACGGCTATCACCTGCCGCGCCCGTTGCACTTTGGTACGCAAGGCGAAGGTATGGTCGGTGTGCGCCCGGAAGCGATCACGCTCAGCGATCGCGGCGAAGAGAGTCAGCGCTGCGTGATCCGCCACGTGGCCTATATGGGCCCCCAGTATGAAGTCACGGTGGAATGGCACGGGCAGGAGATCTTATTACAGGTCAACGCCACACGTCTGCAGCCGGACGTCGGCGAGCAGTATTATCTCGAAATCCATCCGTACGGCATGTTTGTTCTGGCGGATGCGGCATGATTTATGCCGGGTGGCGCTGCGCTTACCCGGCATTATTCTTAGCGCTGCGCGTTCAGCTCAGCAATATCTTTCGGCGTGGTGCGACAGCACCCGCCAATCAACCGGGCGCCAGCGGCCTGCCACTGCGGCAGATAATCCGCCAGCTGCGCACAATGCTCACCGTGATGATGCCAGGTTTTGCTCGCGGCATCGTAGTGCTCACCCGAGTTCGGATACACCACCAGCGGCAGCGTCGTTAAGCTGTGTAGATGCTGCAACGCGGCGGTGGTGTTTTCCAGCGCAATGCAGTTAATCCCTAACGCCACCACCTGCGGATAACCCGACAGCAGCGCGACTACGTCACGCAGCGGCGTACCGTCACTCAGGTGTTCGCTATCGCGCAGGGTAAACGAGAACCACGCCCGTGCGCGCGGATACGCTGTCAATAGCTCAGCCAGCACGCTAATTTCGGCAAAATTTGGCAGGGTTTCACAGGCTAACAGATCGGCCCCGGCATCCAGCAAGGCTTCCACGCGCGGGCGGTGAAACGCCTGAAACTCTTCAGCGCTACATTGGTAATCACCACGGTATTCAGAACCGTCCGCCAGATATGCGCCGTAAGGCCCGACGGATCCTGCTACCAGCAGCGTGCCTGCCTGCGGGTTCTCGGCCAGATACGCTTCACGGGCTTTACGCGCCAGCTCCACGCTTTTACCAATTAGCGCTTTCGACTGCGCTTCATCCAGACCACGGGCGGCAAACCCCGCCGGTGTCGCCTGATAGCTGGCGGTGATCGCACACTGCGCCCCCGCCCGGTAGTAATCGAGATGGACTTCGCGGATAAGCTCCGGATTTTCGACCAGCACTTTGGCTGACCACAGGCTATCGGCTAAGTTACAGCCACGCGCTTCCAGCTCCGTCGCCATCGCACCATCGAGCAGCAGGAAATCCTGTTTATCGAGGATGACGCTTAACGGATTATTCTGCGACATGTTCGGGCTCCTGTTTGGCTTTACGCGGTTGAGTAAGGAAATAAGCACCATAACACACCGCCACAAACGGTAACCCGCACCACAGCGCAATTCTCTGCGCTGGATCGAATGCCAGCCCGACACAAGCCACCAGACACAGCATAAATCCCAGTACCGGCACCAGTGGATACCACGGCGCGCGATAATGTAATTCACTCAATGCTTTACCCTGCTGCAGATGACGGCTGCGAAAGACGAAGTGCGAAGCGCAAATGCTCAGCCACACCGCCACCACTGCGAACCCGGAGATTGCCGACAGCGCGACAAATACCGTATCCGGGGCCACCACGCTGGAAAATAGCGCCAGTACGCCGCCAAGCATACTGACCGACAGCGCCGTCAGCGGCACGCCATTTTTCGTCACTCGGGCAAAACAGGCTGGCAGCGTGCGTTCATTCGATAGCGACCACAGCATGCGCCCGGAGGCATACAGCCCGGAGTTCGCCGCGGAAAGAATAGCCGTCAGGATCACGAAGTTAAAAATATCGGCGGCGTAAGGAATCCCCACCTTTTCAAACACCAGCACAAACGGGCTTTTCTCCACGCCCGCCTGCTGCATCGGGATCAGCGCCGCCAGCACAAACACGGTGCCGATAAAGAAAATAATCAGTCGCGCGATGGTAGTACGGATCGCCACCGGAATGACCTTGCGCGGGTTTTCTGTTTCTCCGGCGGCAATACCGATAAGCTCGGTTCCCGAAAAAGCAAAATTCACCGCCACCATCGTCATCAGGATCGGTAAGCCACCGTGTGGAAACCAGCCTTCCGCCGTGATATTACTTAGTCCAGGCGCGGGCGAGCCATCCTGCATCGGGATAAAACCAAAAATCGCCGCCCCGCCGAGAATAATAAAAGCGATGATGGTGACCACTTTCACCAGCGAGAACCAGAACTCCCCTTCGGCAAAAAAGCGCGTGGAGATGACGTTCAGACCAAAAATAATCGCGCAGAACACCACGCACCAGACCCATACAGGCACCTGTGGAAACCAGTATTGCATACAGAATCCGGCGGCGGTAAAACTCGAACCCAGCGCGACAGTCCAGGTCAGCCAGTAGAGCCACGCCACGGTATATCCTGTTGCGGGGCCGAGATAACGCGCAGCATAGACGTGAAACGCCCCGGTCTCCGGCATCGCGACCGACAGCTCGCCCAGACACTGCATAACCAACCAGACCACCAGCGCGCCAATCAGATAGGCCAGTAGCGTTCCCGCCGCCCCGGTGGTGGAGATGATGTACCCGGTATTGAAGAATAACCCTGTGCCAATCACGCCGCCTAAGGAGAGCATTATCAGGTGACGCGTTTTCATTGTGCGCTTCAGTGGCGCATTTTGTTGTGCTGTTTGCATATAACCTTCTAACCGTATGGACATCTAAACATCCAAAGAAGGTTTGTTATACCGCGTTTGTTAACAGAATGCAAAGTCAACCCTGCACCAGGCGCAGATGCCCGCGCCGGGCGCTTAAGATCGGGTGGGGATTAATAATCAAATACAAAAAGGGCCGCCAGCTCATAACGCCTCCGTTGCCAGGTTTTATGTAAACTCTGGCAACGTCCTCACCGACTGGCGTTCACCCGGAAGTGGGAACCGTATCTCCCTGCTCATACTACCGAATGAGCGCTTAAGCACCGCTGGCCGGGATCGGCATCTGCGATTTGCGGCTCATCAGAATAAATACCGCCAGCCCTGCCAGCAATATCCCCGGCGCAGAAGCCGCCATCACCCCCACCGTTCCGGTGCCGAGCGCTAACATTTTTCCTGCCAACAACGGACCACTCATCGCCCCCAGACGCCCGACGGCAACAGCGGTACCCACGCCGGTGGCGCGGATCTGCGTGTTGTAAAACAGCGGTGCCAGCGCATACAACACGCTTTGCCCGCCGGTGGCAAACATCCCCGCCACAAATCCGGCCATCAACATGCCGCTCAATGACGATACCGTGCCCAGCGCCAGCAGAGATGCCAGCATCCCGGTGTAGATCAGCAGCGACATAACCACCGGGCGCAGTTTGTCCATTAACGCCCCGAGGATTAAGGTGCCGCTGGCTGCGCCAATTTGCAGGGCAAACATCACGCCCGCCGCCTGCGAGGGCTCAAAACCCTGCCCGACCAACAGCATCGGCAGCCAGTTGATCAGCATATACACCACCAGGAGGGTGAAGAAATAGCATAGCCACAGCAACAGCGTGGCGGTGGCCGTCGCTGGCGCAAACAGGGCGCGCAGCGGTGCGGCGGCAACCTGCGTTTGTTGGGCGTAAACCTGTGATTCCGGCAGCCAGCGCATCAACAGCGGCACCAGCAGCAGCGGGATCGCCCCGCCGACCCAGAACACCGTTTGCCAGGCTGAAGCCTGGCCGCTAAACCCGAGCGCCGCCGCCAGCGCCGCGCCAATCGGCACGCCGCAGTACATCAGGCTTACCGCCGTACCGCGAAAACGCGGACCCGCCGCCTCGGAAGTCAGCGCAATCAGATTCGGCAACGCCGCGCCCAGCCCGACGCCGGTCATCAGACGTGCAAACACCAGCGATGAGAAATTCCAGGAAACCGCTGTTGCCAGCGAGAAAAGGCCGAACAGCGCCACGGAGGCAATAAGAATGCGTTTGCGGCCATAGCGATCGGCCAGCATGCCGCCCACCAGCGCGCCGGGCAGCAGCCCGAGAATGCCCGCGCTGAAGATCCAGCCCATTTGCATTTTATCCAATGCAAACGCATGGGCGATACCGACAGCAGCGATCCCGGCGGCCTGTAAATCCAGTCCTTCCATCAGGGCGACTAAAAAACACAACCCGACGGTCAATGTCAGGCGGGATGAGGATGCGGGGGTACGAGTAGTCATAAGATGTACCTCTGAGGTCACGATGCAGGTGAATCGCGGCTGATACATTGCCAGCCGCGTAATCATTTTTATTTGCTGTTGCGCAGATCCAGCGCCACGTCGACGATCATATCTTCCTGGCCGCCTACCATCCGGCGTTTGCCCAGTTCAACCAGAATATCTACCGCACTCAGGCCATAACGCGCCGCCGCGACTTCACAATGGCGCAGGAAGCTGGAGTACACCCCGGCATAACCCAGCGCCAGCGTTTCGCGATCCACCCGCACCTGGCGGTCCTGCAACGGGCGTACCAGATCGTCGGCGGCGTCCATCAGCGCATACAGATCGGTCCCGTGCCGCCAGCCGAGCTTATCCGCCGCGGCGATAAACACTTCCAGCGGTGCGTTGCCTGCGCCTGCACCCATACCGGCCAGGCTGGCATCGATACGGTCACACCCCTCTTCCACCGCGGCAATCGAGTTCGCCACGCCGAGGCTCAGGTTGTGGTGGGCGTGCATCCCGGTTTCCGTCTCCGGTTTCAGCACCGCTTTCAGGGCGCGGAAGCGGGCGCGAATATCGCTCATGTTCATCGCCCCGCCGGAATCGACCACATAGATACAAGTTGCACCATAACCTTCCATCAGTTTCGCCTGCTGCGCGAGGTTTTCCGGCGTGGTCATATGGCTCATCATCAGAAAGCCGACGGTATCCATACCCAGTTCACGCGCATACTGAATATGCTGGGCCGACACATCCGCTTCGGTGCAGTGGGTCGCCACACGCACGACGCGCGCCCCAGCCTGATACGCATTTTTCAGGTCATGAATCGTGCCGATGCCCGGCAGCAGCAGCGTGGCGATCTTAGCGTGCTTCACCACGTCCGCTGCCGCTTCAATCCACTCCAGATCGCTGTGCGCGCCAAAGCCGTAGTTAAAGCTGGAACCTTGTAAGCCGTCTCCGTGTGCCACCTCAATGGAATCGACCCGCGCGTCGTCCAGCGCTTTGGCAATCTGGCGCACGTTTTCCAGCGAATACTGGTGACGAATAGCGTGCATGCCGTCGCGCAGGGTCACGTCAGAGATATAGAGTTTTTTACCGTTCATGCTGCTTCTCCTGCCTTGCGTACCAATGACTGCGCCATCTTCTCAGCGGTCGCCAGCGCGCTGGAGGTCATAATATCGAGATTGCCCGCGTAGGCTGGCAGATAGTGCGCCGCGCCTTCCACTTCCAGATACACCGCTGTTTTCAGCCCGGAGAACTGACCGATGCCCGGCAGATTGACCGGTTTATCCTGCGGGATGACTTCAAATTGCACGCGCTGTTTAAGCCGATAGCCCGGCACGTACGCCTGTACCGCCGCCGCCATCTCATTAATAGACGCTTCAACTTCAAGCTGGGAAGCCGCTTCGCTCAGCACATACACCGTGTCGCGCATCATCAGCGGCGGCTCGGCCGGGTTAAGGACGATAATCGCTTTACCTTTTGCCGCGCCGCCAACCACTTCAATCGCCTTCGAGGTGGTTTCAGTAAACTCATCGATATTAGCGCGCGTGCCTGGACCCGCAGATTTACTGGCGATCGAGGCGATAATTTCGGCGTAATGGACTTTTGCCACGCGAGAAACTGCCGCCACCATCGGGATAGTCGCCTGCCCGCCGCAGGTCACCATATTGACGTTCTGTTGGTCAACGTTAGCGTCCAGATTCACCACCGGGACGCAGTACGGACCGATCGCCGCAGGCGTCAGGTCGATCAGGCGGATCCCCGGTTTAACGGCGCGCAGCGCGGCATCGTTTTTCACATGCGCACCCGCACTGGTGGCATCAAAAACGATGTCGATATCGGCAAATTCCGGCATGGCGATAAGTCCCGTAACCCCTTCATGGGTGGTAGCAACGCCCATACGTCTGGCACGCGCCAGACCATCGGATTGCGGGTCGATACCGACCATCACCGCCATTTCAAGCTGTTTCCCGTGACGCAGAATTTTAATCATCAAATCGGTGCCGATGTTACCGGAGCCGATAATGGCCACTTTACGCTTACTCATGACTGACTTCCTTTTGTAACCGCAGCTGAAAAGGTGGCGGCGACTGAACCAATACCCTCGATATGGGCTTCAAAACGATCGCCCGCATTCACCGCTACCATCGGACCTAAGGCCCCAGTGAGAATAATGTCTCCGGCGCGCAGCGGCTCGCCGAGGCTGGCCATTTTGCGCGCCAGCCAGACGGCGGCGTTGATCGGATGTGCCAGACATTCGCTGCCGCGCCCGCTGGAGACCTCTTCGTTATTGCGCGTCATTTTCATCGTGCAATTTTTCAGCTCTAACCCTGCCGGACGCTGTGCCGGACCACCGACCACATACACGCCACAGGAGGCGTTATCCGCCACGGTATCAACAAACTTGATTGACCAGTCGCGGATACGGCTGCCGACCACTTCCAGCGCGGGCAGTACCCACTCAATGGCGTTGTACAGCTCGTCAAAGGTAGTGTCGGCATTGGGCAAATCGCGGTTCAGCACCAGCGCGATTTCCGCTTCAATTCGCGGTTGCAGCACGCGCTCAAACGCAATGGTGTCGTTATCGCCGTAGCACATGTCGGCAAACAGCGTGCCGAAATCCGGCTGATCGACCCCCAGTTGCTGCTGCACTTTCGGGTGCGTCAGCCCTACTTTGCGCCCCACCACGCGACGCCCACGTGCCACGTCGTACTGTACGTTGATGCGCTGAATAGCGTAGGCCGCTTCGCCGTTGTCCACGCCGATCAGTTCACGCAGCGGAGCAATCGCTTCCCCTTTTTCCTCAGCCTGACGTAAATCGGCGGCTAACTGCTCAAGATTAAGATTGGTCATGTCCGTTCCTTAAGGGCGTGCGAGGAAATTCAGCACCAGCTGGTTAAAGGCATCCGCATGTTCCCACTGCGCCCAGTGTCCGCAGTCGCGGTAGATGTGCAGCTCAGAACCCGCAATTCCGGAGAGCAAGCGCAGTCCGGCGTCCATCGGTACGAAGCGGTCATTGCGTCCCCAGACAATCAGGGTCTGGGCTTTAATTTCCCCCAGGCGTGGGCCGAAGTCCGGGAACTGTTTCGGGTTGGCTTCGAGGCTTTTCACAAAGTTTTCCAGGTGATCGCGGCGCGACAGCATATTGTTCAGACGCGCTTCAAACAGCGCCTCAGTGAGATCGCTGGTATCGAAGACAAAGATCTCCATCATTAGCTTCAGGTTCTCGATGGTCGGCTCGCGGTACAGCTGATTCAGCCGCTTGATACCTTCGGTCGGCATCGGGGTAAACAGACTCATGCCGCCCGTTCCGCCGCCCATCAGCACCAGTTTGCCCACGCGCTCCGGCCAGCTCAGGGTAAACGCCACAGCACTGTGACCGCCCATCGAATTACCCAGCAGGTGGACTGTTTGAATATCCAATTGATCGACCACGCTTTTCAGGATGCGAGCGTTGAGATCGGATCGCGAACCGCGGTTAACGATCCCATCGCTTTTACCCCAGCCAGGACAGTCCAGCAGGATCACCCGGTATCCGGCCTGCACCAACGGATCGATATTGCGACTGAAGTTCGCCCAGCCGGTCGCCCCCGGACCGGAGCCGTGCAGCAGCACAACGGTTTCTTCTCCCTGTCCACAGTCATTGAAATGCACGCGTAGGGTTTCGCCTGCTTCCTGCACCTCCAGGAAACGACTGGTCGCGGCTTCGGTTTGCGGTTGGTAAGTCATGGTTTTCTCCTGCATATTCAGTTCTGTTTCAGTTCTTTGTGGTGGCGCTCAGGGAGCCGAATCCGGCGATCCACTCCGGGATCGGGCGGTAATAACGGCCTTCGCTGCGCCAGTTGCCAAAGGCAGAAATAGCGGCGAAGGCGGCAACCCAGGTTTTTACTTCGTGCGTTGATTTGCCCGCCATCGCAGACAACTCTTCGTTACTGACCGCGTCCAGCTCCTGCAAACGCCCCTGTTCAAGCAGGGTCATAAAGCGGTTATCCCAGACAGGGTTCAGCGGGTGCAGCGTGTTTTGATCGGCCACGAACTTCTCGGCGGCGCTAATCACCCGCTGCTGGCGCAGCTCGCGCTCGTTTTCGGGCAGCTGCTTACCGCTGCCGAGCAGACGGTCGCGCATATGAGCATCGGCCTTCGCCAGCTCCGGTACCGGCGGCTGATGTGACAGCCCGCCGGAGCCTAAAAACAGTACGCGTTTATTCAATGAGCTGGCGAAACGGCCAATCGCTTCCCCGAGCATGCGGGTACGCTGAAAGCCCGGCAGCGGCGTGGCGACGCCGTTAATAAACACTGGCAGCACAGGGACCTTATCCAGCCCCCCGAGCAAGAACTCCAGCGGCTGGGCGAAACCATGATCGACTTGCATGTTGTAGGACACGGCGAGATCGATGCCGCTTTTCATCACCGCGTGGGCGCAAGCTTCAGCGAGATCTGTCGGCACTGGCAGTTCCCCCGCCGCGCTGCCGAAATCGCCGATCGCCGTGGCTCCCACACCTAAACAGAACGGCGGCATCACATCGTAAAAAAAACCGTTGTAGTGATCGGGGGCAAACAGCACTACCAGTTCAGGGTCAAACGCCGCGATACGCGCCCGGGCGTTGGCGATCACGCCGTTAACCTCGTCGAGCACGGCCTGAGCCGGGTCGACGTAACCCACCAGCGGCGAGTGGGAGAGACAGTGAAGATAAGCATGCATATCAGGCTACCTTTTCAACGGGAATGTCGGCGCTTACTCGGGTGAGGGTCATCACCGACGCCAGTTTATTCAGGGTACTGCCCAGGGTTTGCGGAATAGCGGTAGCAGCGACGAAACGGTCCGGGCGCATAATCACCAGCGAGGCGTTATGTTGGGCAAACCACGCGCGCAGGCGGTTTTGCGTATCGCCAAGGCGGGTCACGCCGTCATAGTTATCCTGCTCGGTGCTGATTTGCGTGTCGGGTACCACCTGGATAAACCGCGTGCCCAGCGCCTGCCACTGTTGGATCTGCGCCTCGCTCATGCCCCATAGCGGGTTACACCCCCAACCGATCACAGCGAAATTCGGTCCGATGACATTGTCGAGCAGCGTCACGTCGCCAGTTTCCAGCGTCACCTTCGGCTGGATAAACATCTTGCCGACCGGAGAAGTTTTCGCGTCGCCCTCACGCACCAGCGCCCCGGAGTGGTATTGCGGCATCGGTTTAAAACGCATCTCAAGGAAGTAGCGTTTGACCGGCGGAATGTAGTTCAGCAGCAAGGAAACCCCGTCGCGCACAGCACCGTGCCAGCGTTTCGGCGGCGCCAGTACGTTGCCTGCGGTCACGGAGAGATCGATCATCGCTTTGGCGTGGTCGCGACGTTCCTGCTGGTAGGTATCCAGCAGCGCATCACCGGCTTTGCCCTTAATCACCAGCGCCAGTTTCCACGCCAGATTAAAAGCATCGCGCATGCCGCTGTTGTACCCCTGCCCCTGCCAGACCGGCATAATGTGCGCTGCATCGCCCGCCAGCAGCACGCGGTCAACGCGAAAACGTTCGGCCAGACGGGCGTTATGGGTGTACACACGCTGGCGGATCAGTTCGACGTTGTCCGGGTTCGGCAATACTTTGCTCAGCAACTGGCGCATATTTTGCGGCTCACTGAGCTGTGCTTCGGTTTCTCCCGGCATCACCATAAATTCAAAGCGGCGCACCGCATGCGGCAGCGCGGCGGAGACATACGGGCGCACTGGATCGCAGCACAGATACACATGCGGCGTGCTGAGCGGATCGTTGGCGATATCCACCACAATCCACTGATTTGGAGCGGTTTTGCCTTCAAATGGCACATTCAGCGACCGTCTGACGTTACTGGCCCCGCCGTCGCAGGCCACCAGCCACTGGGCTTTCACCGTTTCGCGCTGGCCGTCCGGCGCTTTCAGATTCAGCGTTACTTCCCCGTTCTGTTGGCTGAAGGCTTCCAGTTCACGGGAAAACAGGCAGCGCACGTTGGGAAAACGCGACAGCCCTTCCAGCATCACTGCATCCACCTGCGGCTGAATAAACGCGTTGCGCCGCGACCAGCCAAATTCGTCGGTCATCGGCTGGATATCAGCAAAGCAGCGGCCTTTCGGGGTGAGGAAACGCATCGCGTGCCACGGAGTGGTATGCGGCAGCACGTTTTCGACCAGACCGACGGACTGCATGGTGCGCAGCGCTTCATCGTCAATCCCGATAGCACGGGGATAGTCGATAAGCGTGTCGAGCTTCTCCACCACCAGCACTTCAATGCCCATCTGGCCAAGATAGTTCGCCATCATCAGCCCTACCGGACCGGCTCCGGCAATCGCGACCTGAACGGTGTGTTGCACTGCGGGTTGGATATCAGGGTTTATTGTTGTCATTTCAGAACCTCACGACTCGGTCAAAACGCAATAACTACCCCAGGTGAGGTGCAATTGCGTTTTGTTAAAAAGATGTAAATTATTTTTTATTGTGCGGTCAGTATAGAAGTGAGTTTTTGCGCTACAATCAAAACATGCCTGGATGTGCACCAGGTGCACAACGTTGTTTTACCTTTAGATTTGTCAACGAATATGAAAAATGATGACAACACCGAATACAAAACCGTGCGCGGGCTAACGCGCGGATTAATGTTATTAAATATGTTAAATCGACTCGATGGCGGGGCCAGTGTTGGCCTGCTGGCTGAGCTGAGCGGCCTGCACCGCACCACGGTCAGGCGGCTGCTGGAAACGTTGCAGGATGAAGGTTACGTCCGACGCAGCTTGTCCGATGACAGCTTTCGCTTAACCATTAAAGTCCGCCAGCTTAGCGAGGGATTTCGTGACGAGCAGTGGATTTCTGCGCTGGCCGCCCCGCTGCTGGGAGATTTACTACGCGAGGTGATCTGGCCGACCGACGTTTCCACGCTGGATGTGGACGCCATGGTGGTGCGTGAAACCACCCACCGCTTCAGCCGCCTGTCGTTTCACCGGGCGATGGTCGGGCGTCGACTGCCGCTGCTGAAAACCGCCTCCGGCCTGACCTGGCTGGCATTTAGCCCGGAAAATGAACGTCAGGAACTGATTGAAATGCTGGCCTCACGACCGGGAGAAGAGTTCCAGTTGGCGCGAGAACCCTTAAAGCTCGACGCCATATTGGCTCGTGCGCGAAAAGACGGTTTTGGCCAGAACTATCGCGGCTGGGATCAGGAGGAGAAAATCGCCTCTATCGCCGTTCCCATCCGCAGCGAACAGCGGGTCATCGGCTGCCTGAATCTGGTGTATATGGCCAGCGCCATGACCATCGAACAGGCTGCGGAAAAGCATCTTCCAGCCTTACAAAAGGTGGCGAAACAGATAGAGGACGGCGTCGAGTCACAAGAGATTTTGGTTGCCGGGAGGTGAAGTTGATCACAGTTATGCAGATAATCTGATTGAGCGCTGGAATAACTCACTCACCGACCGATATATCACTGTGGCGTCTTCCCCGCGATATATCTTCATTACATAGTGTGCTTACGTTTTTTGCCAGGAGGTTGAATGTTAAAGATTATTGCCGAATGATTTCATCAAACTTGAGTATATTGAAACCGGTCTTGCTTTGTATCGTGAGCAAATATCGACCACCAGGAAAGAACCGCGCTGTATTGCTTATAACCTTTATATTGATGAAAAAGATCCGGGCCATGTTATTTTTATAGAAGAATGGCCAGAGCACGCGGCTCTCGATGGCATTTATTAGAGAAGGCTTAAATTACTGAGTTGACTATTTGATGCAAAAAAACCGAAACCCGCTCAGAAAGAGCAGCGTTTCGGCATTCATTCACTCTGAAGGGCTTCAGACTTTAAGCAGTTTCACCGTCTCGTCGATATCGATTTCATCTTCCGAGAAGATCAGCGTCGTGCCCTGGAAGGTGGTGATGGCCAGCTTTTTCAGCGTGCGCATTTCGCCAGGCTTAACGTCTGATTTCGGTCGGATGCTGTTCATCAGCACGCCAACAGACAGTACCGCGTTCTCTTTGTCGATACGGGTCTCGGCAGGAACGTCTTCGCTGTAGACCAGGTATGATTTGATAGAGGTAAGCTTCAGGCGCTCACCTGCAATATAGATGTATTTGCTGTCCGGAATGACTTTCACCGCATAGGCAGACAGGCCTTTGTTGTTGGTGGTGGGTTCAAAGGTCACCGCCGCGTCTTTTTTGATCAGCTCAGGATTCGCAACCTTAATCACATGAAAATAGCGGTTATCGCCGTTTTCATCTTTGATAAATCCAAAGCCTTTATCTTTAAACCACGTTGTGATTGTTCCGTTCATTGCTGTTTCCGCCTGATTAAACCTATTACTTGTAGAGTATACCTACTCAATTTGCGCGCAGTGTAAAACACAGGCCACACCTTTGGCTACTCGTTACCCCAACGATTGAGAAACTCCGCGATATCATCGATGCGCTGCGCGTCGACGCCGGCCAAGGTTGCCATCTCCTGCTGTGCTTCTTCGCTGATCTCTTCGTTGTTCATTAGACGGGTGATCAACTGCTGGAAGTAGTGCGCCAGCGCGTCGCGTTCAGCGTCGCTCACCGGCTTTGCCGCTTCGGTCGCGTACTCGTCAGCGATATCATAATATTTTAGCGCTATGTCGTTGTTCATCAGGTACTCCGGGGTGAATGCGTGGGCCAGCAGGTTCCTGCCGTGTCTGATGTGAATGATAGCATTCTTATTTCGTGGTTCGCGATCTGTTTCCTGTCTGTGATCCGTAGCAGATATCAACACTATTTTCCGGAGTCGCTTCGAATTTAATAAATCTTCCTTTTATTAAAATAACTGCATTTTTATTCAGACTCTGATAATACCTGCAGAATAAATAATGCAGAAAAAAGGAAGATAGATGTTTATTAATTTAGGCAATGAGACGGAGATTAAACGCAGTAAATAACATTCTCTGCAGGCTGAATGCAATTGGCCCAATCTCATCGCTAGTCGCCCATTTGCCCACATTCATCTTCTGGACAACACTCTACGATGACACCACAGACCCAACACGTGGAGTAAACACCATGAACATTACGCAAATCCGTAACGCTACGCAGCGCATCACCTTTGGCGGTAAAACTTTTCTGGTTGATCCGATGCTGGCGAAGAAAGGGGCTTATCCAGGCTTTGCCGGAACGGCGCGCGCCGAGATCCGCAACCCGACCGTGGAATTGCCTGTCGATATCGACACGCTGCTCAACGTTGATGCGCTGATCGTCACCCATCTGCATGAAGACCACTGGGATGAAGCTGCGGCTCGCATCGTCCCGAAAGATAAACCGATCTATGTGCAAAATGAGCAGGACGCACAGGTGTTGCGGGGTCAGGGGTTCACACAACTGACCGTCCTGATGCAGAACACCGTGATCGGCGATATCACCCTGCGTAAAACCGGCGGCCAGCACGGCTCAGATCGCGCCTACGCTATCCCACAAATGGCGGAGCGTCTGGGTGATGCCTGTGGGGTTATATTCCAGCATCCGGCAGAAAAAACGCTGTATCTGGTCGGTGACACCATCTGGCGCGATGAGGTGGAAACTAACATGCGGACATTCCAGCCAGACGTGGTTATTTTGAATGCAGGTTTTGCCCACGTTATCGGGTTTGGCCCAATTATTATGGGCGCGGAAGATGTGCTGAAAACCCACTTCACGCTACCCGAAGCACACATTGTGGCGACCCATATGGAGGCGATTAACCACTGTCTGCTGACCCGAGAGGTGCTGAAAGAGTACGCCCGCGACAACCAGATTGCGCAATTCATTAACGTGCCGGAAGATGGCGAAACCCTGACGTTCTAACATCCACAGAGGAATCGTATGCAGCCGCTCAACGTCGCCATTGTTGCCGTGGAAGATTTCAGCCCGTTTCACTTCTCGGTGCCGTGCATTATTTTCAGTGACAAAGTGGCAACGAAAAAGCGTTTCGAGGTGCAACTGTGCGCCGAAAAACCGGGCATCATTTCCTCGCAGGATGGCTTCTCAATTACTGCCGCTTACGGCTATGGAGCGGTAGAGGCCGCCGACATCGTGGTGATCCCCTGGTGGAGCACCACCGCACATCGTCCACCACAAAGCTTGCTGGATGCGCTCAACCGCGCACGACAAAACGGCGCACAGATTGTCGGGCTATGTCTGGGAGCGTTTGTCCTTGGATATGCCGGCCTGCTGGATGGAAAACGGGCGGCTACGCACTGGGAGTTCGAGCAGGATTTTCAGGCGCGCTTCCCGGCGGCCCGTCTGGATATCAACGCCCTGTACGTGGATGACGACGGAATTATTACCTCGGCAGGCACCGCTGCGGCGCTGGATTGCTGTCTGTATGTCATCCGTCAGCGTTTTGGCAGCACGGTGGCGAATCAGATTGCCCGACGGATGATCGTGCCACCGCACCGCGAGGGCGGTCAGGCGCAGTTTATCGAACAACCGGTAGCGAAAAATACCCAGGATCAACGCATCAACGCCTTGCTCGACTATTTGCGCCAGCATCTCCACGAACCGCATAATCTCGACGAGCTGGCACAGCGGGTGATGATGAGTCGCCGCACCCTGACCCGCCACTTTATGAAGGCCACCGGGTCGAGCGTAGCCGACTGGTTGATTACCGAGCGTCTTCGGCGTAGCCAGACGTTGCTGGAATCCAGCCCATTGCCCGTTGAGCGCATCGCCGAACAAGTTGGTTTCCAGTCGCCCGTCACCTGGCGCCAGCATTTTAAATCCCACTTTGGCGTTAGCCCGGCAGAATGGCGTAAAACCTTTCGCGGCGACTAGCTTCTTTTTTGCGCCAACCAGATGGTATGCCCGGCGCAGTGCGGATCTTCCATCACCATCTCGACCACCGTAAAGCCGTGTGCTGACAGCAATGCGCGGTATTCATCCGGCGCGAGGCTGGCGTGAAACAGCGGTTCGCCCTCAAATTCCCCCATCGCAATGCCGTTTTCCGTACCACTGGTAAACATCAGCGCGCTGCCAGGATGGCTGAGCTGGTCAAAAATCGGGAACATCTTTTGCTGATCCTGTTGGGTTAAATGGAAAAAGCTGTCCCAGGCGATCAGTCCGTCGAATGTCTCGTTAAGCGCCAGCTCGCGCATATCCTGCTCCAGCCAGCGCTGTGCGGGGAAAGAGTGCCGCGCCCGCGCCAGCATTTCCGGGGAACCATCAACGCCCGTCAGCTGAAAGCCTTGCTGGATAAAATAATCCGCAATCGGCTGACCATTGCCGCAGCCAATATCCACAATGCAGCCCTGCCCGCCCATTACGGTAATGAACTTGTCCAGCCAGCTTTTCTCAAACAAGGCGCGAGAGCGCTGGCTGGCAAAAGCCTCCGCATGGCGTCGGTAGATGGACAGAATATTATTTGCCGCAGAGTCGCTCACGATGTCCTCACTTTTTATTCCGTTCAGCATCACGACGATAAATCCTCCAGCACACAATCCGCAACCCTGGAATGCACCTCGCATAACCCATGCGTAAATACCCCAAAACCTTCCCGCTGTGGCATCATAGCGCGCAGATAACGTCATGACAGGGGTGATAAACGTGAAACCGGTAACGCTATACGATGTGGCAGACCATGCAGGTGTCTCTTACCAGACCGTCTCTCGCGTCGTGAATCAGGCCAGCCACGTTTCCGCAAAAACCCGACAGAAAGTTGAGGCCGCGATGGCGGAGCTCAATTACATCCCCAACCGCGTCGCACAGCAGTTGGCAGGTAAACAGACGCCGCTAATTGGCGTCGTGACGGCGAACCTTGCCCTGCATGCCCCCTCGCAAATCGTAGCCGCCATAAAATCCCGCGCCGACCAGTCCGGTGCCAGCGTGGTGATCGCCATGGTCGAGCGTAGCGGCGTTGAGGCATGTAAAGCCGCCGTCCACAACCTGCTTTCTCAACGCGTAACCGGACTTATCATCAACTATCCGCTGGATGAAGAAGATGCCATTGCCGTGGCCACCGCCTGCGGTACGGTGCCGGTACTGTTTCTCGATGTCTCTGACCAGACACCGATTAACAGCGTGATTTTCTCCCATGACGACGGCGCACGCCTCGGCGTTGAACATCTGGTACAGCATGGACATCAGCGGATTGCCCTGCTGAGCGGGCCGCATACTTCAGTGTCGGCAAGGCTTCGCCATACGGGGTGGCATAAATATCTGGCGCACTACCAGCTAAAGCCCGTCGCGGAGCTGGAAGGCGACTGGAGCGCGATGTCCGGTTTTCAGCAAACGCTGCATATGCTCAATAGTGGTAATCACCCCACCGCTATGCTCGTCGCTAACGATCAAATGGCGCTGGGCGCGATGCGGGCAATCAGCGAGTTCGGTCTGCGGGTGGCGGTGGATATCTCGGTGATCGGCTACGATGACACCGAAGACAGCGCCTGCTACATTCCACCGCTGACTACCATCAGGCAGGATTTTCCGTTATTGGGTGAAACCAGCGTCGACAGGCTGCTGCAACTTCCCCGTGGTGAATCAACCGTTGGCAATCAATTACTGCCCGTCACCCTGGTTAAGCGCCAAACAGTTCTGCCACCCGATACACAGACCACCTCTCCCCAGGCGCTGGCCGATTCACTGATCCAGCTTGCGCGGCAAGTTTCTCAGCTCACCCCCAAATTGTGAACGCGTAACAATTGTGTGAGTCAGTTCACTCATTGAACGCCCCATCCTTTACAGTTGGGATCGCTTATCCGTATTTTGATTGAAATTGTGAGCGAATAACAAATTCAAACAGGATACCGTTATGAACCTGAACACAGATTCACTCTCCGCTGTTCTGAAACGTCGCGACTGGGAAAATCCCGGCGTTACGCAGCTCAACCGCCTGGAGGCGCACCCACCGTTCTGTAGCTGGCGTTCAGCAGATGACGCGCGTACTAATCAGCACTCGACTCAGTTACGCTCGCTGAATGGCCAGTGGCAATTTGCCTGGTTTCCCGCGCCAGAGGCAGTGCCGGAAAGCTGGCTGACAAGCGATCTGCCCCAGGCTGACATTATCAACGTCCCCTCTAACTGGCAGATGGACGGCTACGACGCCCCAATTTATACCAATGTCACCTATCCGATTCCGGTTACCCCCCCGTACGTTCCGGCACAGAACCCGACAGGATGTTACTCGCTCACATTCAATATTGACGATGCATGGTTAGATGAGGGTCAGACGCGCATTATTTTTGACGGCGTGAACTCCGCATTTCATTTGTGGTGCAACGGCCGCTGGGTGGGATACGGACAGGACAGCCGCCTGCCATCTGAATTCGATCTTAGCGATTATCTGCTGCACGGCGAAAACCGTCTGGCAGTGATGGTGCTGCGCTGGAGCGACGGCAGCTATCTGGAAGACCAGGACATGTGGCGCATGAGCGGTATTTTTCGCGACGTATCTTTACTACATAAGCCTACAACGCAAATTCGCGACCTGCGCATTAATACCCGTTTTAACGACGACTTCAGCCGCGCTGCGCTGACAGTGGAAGTCAGAGTGGCGAGCAACGCGAGCGAAGATTTACGCGTAGCCCTTCAATTGTGGGAGGGAGAAACGCTCACAGCCGAAACGACTTCTCCACTCGGCAGCGAGATTATTGATGAACGCGGTGCTTATCATGACCGGGTTACCCTGCGTCTGAACGTCGAACACCCGGCGCTGTGGAGTGCCGAAACACCCAATCTGTACCGTGCCGTTGTGCAGTTACGCACCGCGGACGGAGCGCTGATTGAAGCGGAAGCCTGTGACGTCGGCTTTCGTCAGGTTTGCATTGAAAACGGACTGCTGTTACTCAATGGTAAGCCACTGTTGATTCGCGGCACCAACCGTCATGAGCACCATCCGGTCAATGGTCAGGTGATGGACGAAGCAACGATGGTGCAGGATATTCTGTTGATGAAGCAGAACAACTTTAACGCCGTGCGCTGCTCGCATTACCCGAACCATCCGTTATGGTACACGCTGTGCGATCGCTACGGGCTGTACGTGGTGGACGAAGCCAACATTGAAACCCATGGCATGGTGCCGATGAATCGCCTCACCGACGATCCCGCGTGGTTGCCAGCCATGAGCCAGCGCGTTACGCGCATGGTACAGCGCGATCGCAACCATCCGAGCATTATCATCTGGTCTCTGGGCAATGAATCCGGTCATGGGGTCAATCACGACGCGCTCTACCGCTGGATAAAATCAGAAGACCCGTCACGCCCGGTACAATATGAAGGCGGCGGCGCAAATACTACGGCGACTGACATCATTTGCCCGATGTATGCCCGCGTCGATCAGGATCAGCCCTTCCCCGCCGTACCCAAATGGTCGATTAAAAAGTGGCTGTCGATGCCCGGCGAGCAACGTCCACTGATCCTTTGCGAATACGCCCACGCCATGGGCAACAGTTTTGGCGGCTTCGCCAAATACTGGCAAGCGTTCCGTCAATATCCGCGCCTGCAAGGCGGCTTTGTCTGGGACTGGGTGGATCAGTCGCTGATTAAATATGATGAAAACGGCAAGGCATGGTCCGCCTACGGTGGTGATTTTGGCGACACACCTAACGATCGTCAGTTTTGCATGAACGGACTGGTGTTCGCCGATCGCACCCCACACCCGGCGTTATATGAGGCCAAACATGAACAGCAGTTTTTCCAGTTCACGTTACTGCCGGGCGCTGAACGCCAGATTGAAGTGACCAGCGAATATCTGTTCCGCCGCAGCGATAACGAAGTTCTGCACTGGTCGATCGCCCAGGATGGCAACCCGCTAGCCGCCGGAGAAATCGTTCTGGATATCGCTCCACAGGGTCGCCAGGTGATTACCCTGCCAGATGTCCCTATGCCGAAAACCGCAGGTCAGGTGTGGCTGACGGTACGCGTAGAACAACCTCAGGCAACTGCGTGGTCAGACGCCGGGCACATCAGCGCCTGGCAGCAATGGAAGCTTCAAGAGAAACTCAGCCTGCCGCAACTGCCAACTGCCCACATCGCGCCACAGCTTAACGCTAGCGAAAACGTCTTTACTGTTGAGAGCGGCAACAAGCGCTGGCAATTCGACCGTCAGTCTGGCCTGCTGGCACAGTACTGGATTGGCGATACAGCCCAACTGTTAACTCCGCTAACCGACCAGTTCATCCGTGCCCCACTGGACAACGACATCGGCGTGAGCGAGTCAACCCGCATCGACCCTAACGCCTGGGTCGAACGCTGGAAGTCTGCCGGTCATTATCAGGTCGAGGCAACGTTACTGCACTGTGCAGCCGACACGCTGAGCAATGCGGTTCTGATTACCACCGAACATGCGTGGCAGTATCAGGGTGAAACGCTGTTTATCAGCCGAAAAAGCTACCGTATTGACGGCAAGGGTGAAATGCAGATAACGGTGGATGTCAACGTCGCCAGCGACACGCCGCATCCGGCCCGTATCGGTCTGAGCTGCCAGTTGACGCAGGTCGCTGAGCGGGTGAACTGGTTAGGTCTTGGCCCGCATGAGAACTACCCGGACAGGCTGAGCGCCGCCTGTTTCGACCGTTGGGATTTATCGCTCGATGAAATGTACACGCCGTATGTTTTTCCAAGTGAAAACGGTCTGCGCTGCGGCACGCGAGAACTGCACTACGGCGCGCACCAGTGGCGCGGAGACTTCCTGTTCAACATCAGCCGCTTTAGCCAGCAGCAATTGATGGAAACCAGCCACCGCCATCTGCTGCAACCGGAAGCGGGTAGCTGGCTCAATATTGATGGCTTCCATATGGGCGTCGGTGGCGATGATTCGTGGAGTCCTTCGGTATCACCGGAATTTCTACTGAGCGCAGGGCGTTACCACTACCAGGTTATCTGGGGTTAAACATAATAAAGGGTAGGTCGCAACCTGCCCTTATTTTGCCTAAGGAAGTCCATTATGTATTATTTAAAGAACACGAACTTTTGGATGTTTGGCTTTTTTTTCTTCTTTTATTTTTTCATTATGGGTGCATATTTCCCCTTCTTCCCTATCTGGTTACACGATGTAAACCACATCAGTAAAGGGGATACGGGGATTATTTTCGCCTGTATTTCGCTATTTTCATTATTGTTCCAGCCCGTTTTTGGGCTGCTTTCCGATAAGCTTGGTCTGCGTAAACACCTGCTGTGGGTGATTACCGGAATGCTGGTGATGTTTGCCCCGTTCTTTATTTACGTCTTTGGCCCGTTGTTACAGGTTAATATTTTACTGGGGTCGATTGTCGGTGGGATTTACCTTGGTTTTATTTACAATGCCGGTGCCCCGGCGATTGAAGCCTATATTGAAAAGGCCAGCCGCCGAAGCAACTTTGAATTTGGTCGCGCGCGTATGTTCGGTTGCGTGGGCTGGGCGCTGTGCGCCTCGATTGCCGGAATTATGTTCACCATCAACAACCAGTTTGTCTTCTGGTTAGGTTCTGGCTGCGCGGTGATCCTGGCATTGCTGCTGCTCTTTTCAAAAACCGATGCGCCCTCTTCTGCAAAAGTCGCGGATGCGGTAGGCGCCAACAACTCGGCATTCAGCCTGAAGCTGGCGCTGGAGTTATTCAAACAGCCGAAGCTCTGGTTCCTCTCTCTGTACGTGGTCGGCGTGTCCTGTACTTATGACGTGTTTGACCAGCAGTTCGCCAACTTCTTTACCTCGTTCTTTGCCACCGGCGAACAAGGCACCCGAGTGTTTGGCTACGTCACGACCATGGGGGAATTACTCAATGCCTCAATCATGTTCTTTGCGCCGCTGATTGTGAATCGCATCGGCGGTAAGAACGCTCTGCTGCTGGCGGGGATGATTATGTCGGTGCGGATCATCGGCTCCTCCTTTGCCACCTCTGCGCTGGAGGTCGTTATTCTCAAAACGTTGCATATGTTTGAGATACCGTTCCTGATCGTCGGTTGCTTCAAATACATCACCAGTCAGTTTGAAGTGCGTTTCTCGGCGACGATTTATCTGGTGTGTTTCTGCTTCTTCAAGCAGTTAGCCATGATTTTCATGTCAGTCCTGGCTGGAAAAATGTATGAGAGTATTGGTTTCCAGGGGGCTTATCTGGTACTGGGAATAATTGCGCTGAGCTTCACTCTGATTTCCGTCTTTACCCTTAGCGGGCCCGGGCCGTTTTCCCGCGTTTTCACTCAAACAAGCAAACAAGTCTGAAGACGAATGACAATAAAGGAATAGCTGCGATGAGCATGTCTATGAGAGACAGAATAAAAGCAGGCAGATTGTATACCGATATGTGCGAAGGGCTGCCGGAAGAGAGATTGCGCGGAAAAGAGTTGATGTATGAATTTAACCACACGCGTCCATCGGAGATTAAAAAGAGGGAAAAACTGATTCGTGAAATGTTTGCCACCGTGGGAGAGAATGCGTGGATCGAGCCCCCGATTTATTTCTCTTACGGCAGCAATATTCACATTGGCAAAAACTTCTACGCCAATTTTAACTTTACCATTGTGGATGATTACACGGTCAGCATTGGCGATAACGTATTAATTGCGCCAAACGTCACCATCTCAGTAACAGGTCACCCTGTTCATCATGAATTAAGGCAATCCGGAGAGATGTTTTCCTTTCCGGTCACCATCGGCAATAACGTATGGATTGGCAGTAATGTGGTCATTAATCCAGGCATAACGATTGGCGATAATTCCGTGATTGGCGCGGGGAGCGTCGTCACAAAAGACATTCCGGCAAATGTCGTGGCCATGGGGGTTCCTTGTCGGGTTATCCGCGAGATAAATGACAGAGATAAGCAATATTATTATAAAAACTATAAATTAGAACATGCTCTTTGATACCGGGCATAAGAGCCGAATGGTGCCGCATTGCGACTCATCCGGCTAGCAGTTGTGCCGTTTGTAGGCCCGGTGAGCTTCGCGCCACCGGGCCTGGTCAAAACAGCTATTCCTCGATAGCCTGACGGATTTGCTGCAACGACGCGGGATCGTCAATGGTCGTCAGATCGCCGGGATCGCGGCCTTCGCAGATCGCCTGGATCGTCCGTCTGAGCATTTTACCGGAACGTGTTTTCGGCAGTTGCGATACAAACCAGACGTGCGCCGGGCGGCCAAAATTGCCAATCTGGCTGTCCACCAGCGCCATAATCGCCTTCTCTTCGGAATGCGCGATGTCGCTGTCTTCCAGGCTGTCGCCCTGTTTTGGAATGACAAACGCCACCGCCACCTGCCCTTTAAGCGCATCCTTCACGCCGACCACCGCCACTTCCGCAACGTTCGGATAGCTGGAAATACTCTCCTCGATCTCTCGCGTACCGAGTCGGTGTCCAGCCACGTTTATTACGTCATCCGTACGTCCCAGAATGAAGTAATAGCCATCGGCGTCGCGAATGCCCCAGTCAAAGGTGGCGTACACCTGGCGAGAAAACAGCGACCAGTAGGTATTCACAAACCGCGCGTCATCGCCCCAGATAGTCTGGATACAGCCCGGCGGCAGCGGGCCTTCAATCACCAACATGCCCTTTTCGTTCGCCGCACAGGGTTCACCAGTGACTTCATTGAGCAGTTGTACGTTGTAGCCGTACATCGGCACCCCGGGACTGCCCAGACGCGACGGCCTGTCGTCCAGCCCGCGGGCAATCGCCATAATTGGCCAGCCGGATTCGGTCTGCCAGTAGTTGTCGATAACCGGGACACCCAGCGTTTCCGTTACCCAACTGGCAGTTGGTTCGTCCAGCGGTTCCCCCGCCAGATACAGCACCTCCAGCGAGGAGAGATCGTGATTGCGGATTTGCGCGGTCGGGAATTTCTTCAGCACGCGGATAGCTGTCGGGGCCGAGAACATCCTACTGACCTGATACTTCTCAACAATTTTCCACCACACGCCGCAGTCCGGGTACGTTGGCAGCCCTTCATAAACTACCGTCGCCATCCCCGCCAGCAGCGGGGCATACACGATATAGGAATGTCCAACTACCCAACCGATATCCGACGCGCAAAAGAACACGCCGCCCGCTTTACCACCGAAAATGGTATCCATCGAGGTCGCCAGCGCCACCGCGTAACCGCCAACATCGCGTTGCACGCCTTTCGGTTTACCGGTTGTCCCGGAGGTATAGAGAATGCAGGAAGTTTCGTTCGATTCCAGCCAGGTCACCGGCACCCGCGCCCCGAGATGCTGTTGATGCAGGGTAGCAAAGTCGAGGTCACGCCCCTCGACCCGCGCCATTTTCGCCAGACCACGATCGACCAGCACCACATGACGCGGCTGGTGATGCGCCTGTGCGATCGCATCATCAAGCAGCTTTTTATACGGCAGGATCTTGCCCCCACGCGCCCCGGCATCCGCCGAGACGATAACCACCGGCCGAGCGTCGTCGATGCGCGCTGCCACGCTGTGTGAAGCAAACCCACCGAACACTACCGAATGAATTGCCCCAATGCGCGCGCAGGCCAGCAGCGTAATGTGCGCCTCGGCAATCATCGGCATATACACCAGCACCCGATCGCCACGCTGTACGCCCAGCGACAGCAGCATTGCCGCCGCGACGTTCACTTCGTCATACAGCTGACGAAAGGTAAACGTGCGCTCTTCTTCGGTTTCGGATGACACCGCAATCAGCGCCAGCGCCTCGGGCTGTTTCTCCAGCCAACGGTCGATGGCGTTATGGCACAGATTGGTCATGCCGCCGCAAAACCAGCGGGCAAACGGCGGGTTGCTGTGATCCAGTACCTGCGTATACGGCTGCTGCCAGTCAATACGCTGGGCCTGCTCGGCCCAGAACGACTCCGGTTGCGTTATAGAACGTTGATAAAACTCGCTATAAGACATAATGCTCTCCTGTTGAACTTACGCCTTGCTGCACGCTGGTTTAAATAATGAAGAGATCCATATACTCATTGACCGGCATCTGCTCCAGGCGAGTTCTGTCCAGGGAGACATCCAGAATGCGCTGCTGCTGTCGGGTCGGGAACTGACGCGCCAGGTTGATTTTGAACTTCTCGACCAGCTTCGGTATGCCGTCAGTACGACGACGCGCGTGGCCGATTGGGTACTCCACCACCACTTCTTCAAAGCGTGAACCGTCGGTGAACTCCAGAGTGATGGCGTTGGCGATGGCGCGTTTTTCCGGATCGTGGTAATCAGCGGTAAAAGCCGGATCTTCGAAGCAGTTGATCTTCTCGCGCAGGGCATCAATGCGTTTGTCCTGCGCCACGCCATCTTCGTAATCTGCCGCCGTTAAGCGCCCGAACAGCAGCGGAATGGCAACCATATACTGGATACAGTGATCCCTGTCCGCCGGATTATTCAGCGGGCCTTTTTTGTCGATGATGCGGATACAGGCTTCATGCGTGCGAATAGTGACTTTTTCGATATCCGCCGCCGTTTTACCTGCGGCGTGTAGCTGCTCGTACAACGTCATTGCCGCTTCTACCGCGGTCTGCGAGTGGAACTCTGCCGGGAAGGAGATTTTAAACAGCACGTTTTCCATCACATAAGAGCCGTACGGGCGCTGGAAGCGGAACGATTCGCCTTTGAAAGAGACATCGTAAAAGCCCTAGGTTTTCGCCGTCAGCGCGGACGGATACCCCATCTCACCGGTTTTCGCCATCAATGCCAGACGTACCGCGCGTGAGGTCGCATCGCCTGCTGCCCAGGATTTACGCGTACCGGTATTTGGCGCATGGCGATAAGTACGCAGCGACTGTCCGTCGACCCACGCCAGCGACACGGCGTTGAGAATTTCATCCCGGTTCAGCCCGAGCATCTCAGCGACCACCGCCGTGGAGGCCACTTTTACCAGCAGGACGTGATCGAGACCAACGCGATTAAACGAGTTTTCCAGCGCGATACAGCCCTGAATCTCATGAGCTTTGATCATGCCGGTCAGCACTTTTTTCATGGTCAACGGCGCTTTCCCCACCGCCACCGCATTGCGTGACAGCCAGTCAGCCGTGGCCAAAATACCGCCGAGGTTATCGGAAGGATGACCCCACTCAGCGGCAAGCCAGGTATCGTTAAAATCCAGCCAGCGGATCATCGCGCCGATGTTAAACGCCGCCTGCACCGGGTCGAGCTGGAACTGGGTGCCAGGTACGCGTACGCCGTTCGGCACCACTGTACCAGGGACGACCGGTCCCAGCAGTTTTTTACAGGCCGGATATTCCAGCGCTTCCAGGCCGCAGCCTAATGTATCAAGCAGGCAATAATGCGCGGTGTCATACGCCACCTTCGAGGTGATCTCGTAGTTCATGACGTAATCAACGATATCAACGATTTCACGGTCAAATTCCGGGCGGACGTTCGAAATATGTGCGGACATAGGGTACATTTCCTATTTTTATCTTTAGAGGTTTTTGAATTAGCAACGTTTTTCAATCGGGACAAATTCGCGATCTTCCGGGCCGGTGTAATTGGCGGAAGGACGGATAATTTTGTTGTCCTGACGCTGTTCGATGATGTGCGCCGCCCAGCCGGTGACGCGGGCGATGACAAACAGCGGGGTGAACATTTCAGTGGGGACGCCCATCATGTTGTAGGAGACCGCCGAGAACCAGTCGAGGTTGGGGAACATCTTTTTCGTTTCCCACATCACGTCTTCCAGACGGTCGGCAATGTTGTACATTTTCAGCGAACCGCCTTCCTGAGAAAGCTGTTTCGCCACGCGCTTGATCACCTGATGACGCGGGTCAGCGATGGTGTAAACCGGATGACCAAAACCAATCACCACTTCTTTGTTTTCCACGCGTTTACGGATATCCGCTTCGGCTTCGTCCGGCGTTTCGTAGCGCTGTTGGATCTCCAGCGACACTTCATTCGCTCCGCCGTGTTTCGGACCACGCAGTGCGCCAATCGCGCCGATAATCGCGGAATACATATCGGAGCCGGTCCCGGCAATCACGCGGCTGGTAAAGGTGGAGGCGTTAAATTCGTGCTCGGCGTACAGCACCAGCGAAATATGCATCGCTTTTTCCCAGCTTCGCGACGGCTTTTCGCCATGCAGCAGGTGCAAGAAGTGACCGCCAATAGAATCATCGTCAGTTTCTGGCTGAATACGCTCGCCGTTATGGCTATAGTGATACCAGTACAAAAGGATTGAACTGAGCGACGCCAGTAGCTTGTCGGCGATATCGCGCGCACCGGAGACGGTATGACCTTCTTTTTCCGGCAGCGTACAGCCCAGCGCGGAGACGCCGGTGCGCATCACATCCATCGGATGCGAGGCGGCTGGCAGCGCTTCCAGCACGGTGCGCACGTTAGCCGGCAGTCCGCGCAGCGCTTTGAGTTTGCTTTTATAGGCGGTGAGTTCATCGCGGGTGGGTAATTTCCCGTGGATCAGCAGATGTGCGACTTCTTCAAATTCGCACTGCTGCGCCAGGTCGAGAATATCGTAACCGCGATAGTGCAGGTCGTTACCGCTTTTGCCTACGGTACACAGCGCGGTATTTCCGGCGGCAACGCCTGACAGCGCAACCGATTTTTTAGGTTTAATGACATGGGTACTATTTTGCAGGATCGTTGTGTCGCTCATGTTGTCCTCGTCATTTTTATAATATGTAGGGTACAAATTTATTGCCGGATGGCGGCTGTGCCTTATCCGGCCTACGACGGTTACTTTTTGCTATACAACGCGTCGAGTTTCTCTTCGAACTGGTAGTAATTGATGCTTTCGTACAGTTCGTTGCGCGTCTGCATAATGTCGATCACGCTCTTCTGCGTTCCTTCCTGGCGCAGCACGTTGTAAACCTTTTCCGCAGCGCGGTTCATGGCGCGAAAGGCCGATAACGGATACAACGCCATCGCAACGTTCGCGCTACGCAATTCATCGGTGGTGAACAGCGGCGTAGCGCCAAATTCAGTAATGTTGGCGAGGATCGGCACCTGCACCGCGTCGGCAAACTGGCGGTACATCGCAAGCTCGGTGATGGCTTCCGGAAACAGCATGTCCGCGCCGGCTTCGACGTACGCCTGGGCACGATCGATGGCCGCCTCTAACCCTTCCACTGCCAACGCATCGGTCCGCGCCATGATGACAAAGTTGGGGTCGGTACGTGCATCCACCGCAGCGCGGATCCTGTCGACCATCTCTTCTTTAGAGACGATCGCTTTGTTCGGGCGATGGCCGCAGCGCTTGGCGCCGATCTGATCTTCAATATGCAGCGCGGCAGCCCCAGCTTTGGAAATCGACTTCACGGTACGCGCCACATTGAACGCTGACGATCCAAACCCGATATCCGCATCCACCAGCAAGGGCAGCGGGCAAACATCAGTAATGCGACGAATATCGGTCAGCACATCATCAAGGGTAGAAATACCGAGATCCGGCAGCCCTAACGACCCTGCCGCCACACCGCCGCCGGAGAGATAAATCGCCTGATACCCGGCGCGTTGGGCCAGCAGAGCGTGATTGGCGTTGATGGTGCCAACGATTTGTAATGGATTTTCTTTAGTGAGCGCAGCGCGAAACGCCAGCCCTGGGGAGTGTTGAGACATATCCCGTCCTCTTGTTATCAACTTGTTAGCATTCGTTGATTTACCTAAAGCAAGGGATATGCCAAAGACCTTAATTTTTAATCAATTTATATATTCACCTTCAAAAACAATAGATTAAAATAAATTCCTGTATCTTTGTTGTACAAAAGCGTGTCAGCTATCGTTTCATGAAACCGACCTTAACGTTTCATTGCAACATTTATGAAACACGACTAAACCCATTATTCGGTTCCTTACTTTTTTGGGTTGGTTATGGCTGATAGGCATCTTCCGCCGCGGGTGAACGACGACAAACCGGTTATCTGGACGGTTTCTGTCACCCGTCTGTTCGAACTGTTTCGCGACATCAGCCTGGAGTTCGACCACCTGGCAACCATCACCCCTATTCAGTTGGGTTTTGAAAAAGCGGTGACGTATATCCGAAAGAAGCTGGCCACCGAGCGTTGCGATGCCATCATTGCGGCAGGCTCCAACGGGGCGTATCTGAAAAGCCGTCTATCGATCCCGGTTATTCTGATTAAACCCAGCGGGTTTGACGTGCTACAGGCGCTGGCAAAAGCAGGTAAGCTCACCTCGTCGATTGGTGTCATTACCTATCAGGAAACTATCCCTGCGCTTCTCGCCTTTCAAAAGACCTTCAATTTGCAACTTGAACAGCGCAGCTATATCACCGAAGAAGATGCTCGTGGACAAATCAACGAACTGAAGGCCAGCGGTACACAAGCGGTAGTCGGCGCGGGGTTGATTACTGACCTGGCTGAAGAAGCAGGCATGACCGGCATCTTTATCTATTCGGCGGCCACCGTGCGCCAGGCCTTTGTTGATGCACTCGATATGACGCGTCTGACGCTGCACAGAAACGGTCAGTACGCGTCCGGCGATACGCTACGTACCCGCTATGCGCTGGGGGATATGCGCGGCCACTCTGCGCAAATGGAACAGGTGCGGCACACTATTATGCTTTACGCCCGCTCCCGCGCCCCGGTGCTGATTCAGGGCGAAACCGGCACCGGTAAAGAGCTGGCGGCGCAGGCCATTCATCGTGAGTTTTTCACCCGTCAGGAGAATCGGCGCGGTAAACCTTCGCCGCCGTTTGTCGCCGTCAACTGCGGGGCCATCACCGAATCACTACTGGAAGCGGAACTGTTCGGCTATGAGGATGGCGCCTTTACCGGCTCCCGTCGGGGAGGACGCGCGGGCCTGTTTGAAATCGCCCACGGCGGAACGCTGTTTCTTGATGAGATAGGCGAAATGCCGCTGCCGTTACAAACCCGGCTGCTGCGCGTGTTGGAAGAAAAAGAGGTTACCCGGGTCGGGGGACATCAGCCGATTCCGGTCGATGTACGGGTGATCAGCGCCACGCACTGCAACCTGGAGCAGGAGATGAAACAGGGTGAGTTTCGCACCGATCTGTTTTATCGCCTGAGCATATTACGCCTCACGCTGCCGCCGCTACGCGAGCGCTTACCCGATATCCTGCCGTTGGCGGAAGGTTTTTTAAAACAGTCGCTGGCGGATCTGGACGTGCCGTTTTCTGAGTCTGTGCGCAAGGGGCTGAGTCTGAGTCAGCCGACGTTACTGAATTATGGCTGGCCGGGAAATATCCGCGAACTGCGTAATATGATGGAGCGCCTTGCGTTGTTCTTAAGCGTCGAGCCACAGCCGGAACTAAACATACAATTTTTGCAGCAGCTGTTACCAGAACTGGCCGCTGCGGCTGACACGCCACAGGTATCCTCAGCGCTAACGCCGCAGCAGGTACTGGCGCAATTTAATGGTGATAAAACTGCGGCCGCGCGATATCTCGGGGTAAGCCGAACCACATTCTGGCGTAGATTAAAAGAAAACCCGCCAGCACAATGACCGACGGGAGTCGTGATTTTTACAGCAGCGTATTATTTTTTCTTGTAGATATTGGCTGTGCCATGGATTTTATTATCCGTTTGACCGGAAGTTAATACCACAACATCGGCACCTTTCTGTTCGGCTTTCTTCAGCAGTTCTTCTTTGGCATCTGCGACAGAAACTTCATTACTCGTTGAGATATCACCGATTTTTGTGTACTGCGACTCAACCTTTTCAAACTCAAGTTTTGTCATAAATTCTGCGGCATATGCGTTGGTCACGACAAAAGCTAATGCACCAATAAGTACTTTAATTCCAGTTTTCATAGACGAGCTCCAGGTTTTGTTATGATGCCATCATCCATCCCTGAA
This sequence comes from Citrobacter meridianamericanus, assembly GCF_041320245.1. Taxonomy (NCBI): domain Bacteria; kingdom Pseudomonadati; phylum Pseudomonadota; class Gammaproteobacteria; order Enterobacterales; family Enterobacteriaceae; genus Citrobacter; species Citrobacter meridianamericanus. The sequence goes on from NZ_CP101036.1 coordinate 4,149,962, forward strand.
CATGAGATAACGCGATTCAAGGATGATTAATAACTAGTCCAAACTGGATAAAAAATCCACACTCAGCAGAAATATATAGAAATTTTGTGGCGCAGATAAAACTGCGCCATCGAGTATCAGCACATCAACTTGTTCAAAGTTTCAATAGCCAGTGTGAGTTGATCCTCAGAACAGCCCGCTCGCTGAAATTATAGTGTTAACTTTATGAATATTTGAGGAATGGTTGTCTATGGAACCGCTACATGCCGTCGTGCTCACCGTCAGCCTGTTTGTTTTAACCTTTTTTAATCCCGGCGCGAACCTGTTTGTGGTGGTGCAAACCAGCCTGGCGTCAGGGCGGCGTGCGGGGGTGATGACCGGTCTGGGCGTGGCCCTGGGCGATGCGTTCTACTCCGGCCTTGGCCTGTTTGGTATGGCGACGCTCATCACCCAGTGTGAAGAGATATTTTCGTTGATTAAGATTGTTGGCGGCGCCTATCTGCTGTGGTTTGCCTGGAACAGCATCCGCCACCAGGCGACACCGCAAATGCCAACGTTACAGCAGCCGCTTTCCGCCCCGTGGTATGTGTTTTTCCGCCGTGGGTTATTAACGGATTTATCTAATCCGCAAACCGTACTGTTTTTTATTAGTATCTTCTCGGTCACCTTAAGCGCAGACACGCCAACGTGGGCCAGGCTGATGGCCTGGGCTGGTATTGTGTTGTCTTCCATTATCTGGCGTATTTTTCTCAGCCAGGCATTTTCGTTACCCGCTGTACGCCGTGCATATGGCCGAATCCAACGCGTTGCCAGTCGGGTGATTGGCGCAATTATTGGTATCTTCGCGCTCAGGCTTATTTATGAGGGTATTAGCCATCGATAAGAGAGTTTAACTTGACCATCGTGAGGTAATTGTCCGTAATACCGCCTGAATTTTTTAATCGTATTTTGAGTGGTTGTGAGATGGAACAAGTTGATCCGGTAAACGACACATTACTCCTTACAGAATGGCAGGCGCTGTTACGTCAAACATCTCCAGAAGTTCATTCGCTCCTGATGTCATTAAGCGATGAGGAGATTCGTCATTTAGTAACCGTTTTTTATGACTATATGCTCTCCCACGCGGAGAGCGCATTGTTCCTCAATACAGAGCAGGTCAGCACCCGCCTCAGCGGCAGCATGTTTGACTGGCTGCGCAGTGTCCTTGGTAGCGCACATGAAGATCTCTCACAACTCCTGGCCAAACAGCGCAAAATTGGCGTGGTGCATGCCCGTATTGGTCTGCCCATCGATCTGGTGAACCGCGGCGCGCGTAAACTGAAAGATGAATTGTATCGGGTCCTGAAAAACAAAGCGCATGACTCATCCGCCCTGCTGAGCGATGCCATCTGTTTCAGCAGCCTGGCAATGGACACGGCGCTGGAGGCCATGACGGTCTCCTATTCCCCCAGTTTTCAAAACTCAATGCATACGCAGGAGCAGTACCGCCTGCAGACTATTTACGATGACGTTAACGTCGAGCGCGAGCGGCAAATCCGTTCATTTACCGACTGGGAAAACCAGTTTATCTATAACATCGCCACCGGAATGCCTTTCGGTGAGATGGTGCTTCTGGCGAATTCTGATTTCGGTATGTGGTTCTCACACAAGGGAAAACACATTCTCGGCAGCAGCAATCTGTTGAAAAAGATGGAATCACTGATTACAGAGATCGACAGCCGTCTGACAACCACCCTGTCGCATCAGCATCAGCCGACAGAATCTGAGCGGATGAGCTTATTGCAGGATATTCGCCAGCTATCGGCACAAATCCATTTCCTGCTCGCCTCAATGTTTGACGCGCTGGTTAAGCAGGAAAATGGTAAGGACTCACTGACTCAGTTGCTTAACCGGCGTTTTATTCCAACGATTATGCGCCGTGAGATTTCGCTGGCGTTGCATACGCGTAAGCCTTTTACCCTGGCAATGCTGGATATTGACTACTTTAAGCAAATCAACGACAGCTACGGACATAACACCGGCGATCAGACGCTCAAAAACGTTGCAGCGATCATATATGATCATATCCGCAGCAGCGATTACGTATTCCGCTATGGTGGCGAAGAATTTATGATTCTGCTCGTCGAGTCTGACAAATCGCAGGCCAGTATTATTCTGGAAACACTGCGCATGAAGATTGCCGAGATGCGCATGACAACCTCAGCAACAGAGTCATTTTCTATTACCGTCAGTATTGGTATTGCCGAATATGACTATCATCCCGACTATAAACAGTTGGTTGATAAAGCCGATCGCGCACTATATCTGGCAAAAAGCAATGGCCGCGACCGCGTTGAGGTTTACCATGAATGACCGTTATCATTCGCTTAATAAGATGCAAATCAAATACATCATATCTGAGTCGCGTTAGCATATCCCTGAGCTAACCCCGCTGAATGTAAGTGGGAAAATATGAGGGAATGTAGAAGACCATGAACGGGAAGAAGAGAATGCGCTGGCAGCGCCGTCCAGGCACAAGCGGGGGCAAACTACCGTGGAATGACTGGCGCAACGCCAGCAGCTGGCGAAAAGCCACCCAGTTTCTGCTGCTGGCTATCAATATTTATATAGGTGTAACGTTCTGGTACTGGGTTCGCTATTTTGAAACCGCCGGTAACAGCGTCTATATATCAAGACCCGGCGGTATTGAGGGATGGCTGCCGATAGCGGGCTTGATGAATATCCGTTACACGCTGGAGACTGGTTTTCTTCCGCCCATCCATGCCGCCTCTATGCTGCTGTTAGTTGCGTTTATCCTGATTAGCCTGTTGTTAAAAAAAGCTTTTTGTTCGTGGTTGTGCCCAGTGGGCACGCTTTCCGAATTGCTCGGGAATCTGGGAAAAAAAGTATTTGGTCGTCAATTCACGCTACCGCGCTGGCTGGATATCCCGCTGCTCAGCCTGAAGTATCTGCTGCTGAGTTTCTTCCTGTATATCGCCCTGTCGATGCCTGCTCAGGGGATCCAATATTTTCTGACGTCGGCCTATGGCATCATTATCGATGTGAAGATGCTCGATTTCTTTCGCCATATTGGCTCCGCCACGCTCATCTTCGTAGGAGGTATCAGCGTCCTGAGCCTGTTTATTCGCAACACCTGGTGTCGTTATCTGTGCCCTTACGGCGCGCTGCTTGGTCTGTTTTCGCTGCTCTCGCCGTTTAAAATCCGCCGCAACGCTGACAGTTGCATCGACTGCGGGAAATGCGCGAAAAACTGCCCGTCGAATATCCCGGTCGACAAGCTGATTCAGGTGCGTACCGTGGAATGCACGGGATGCATGACCTGTGTTGAATCCTGCCCGGTGGCCTCGACACTGACCATGTCACTGAAAACACCACCTGGCGCGCAATCAGGGCACAGTGCAGCGTCTAAACCATGGTGGCGACAAGGTAGGTTATCAGGGTGGACAATGACGCTACTGCTGCTCGGTATTCTGTTTGCCGCCGTAGGCTATGCGATGTATGCCAATGTCTGGCAGACGCCGGTGCCGGATCATATGTATTTCCAGTTGATCCCGAAGGCCAAAATGATCGGCCATTAATTCTTTACCGTATGCTCAAAAACCCTGCCAATTCTGGCAGGGTTTGCCGCCTGATACGCCATTTTAAGACTTTTGAACTTGTCCCCCCGCCTCCCCGTTTATACAACCTTAAATATCGCCCGTAATAGCTGTTATGGGTGACCGGGACCACAATAATAAACGGGACAACATCATGACTAAACTAAAACTGGCGCTGCTATTACCTCTGTTTCTGGCGGGTTGTACGATGAGCGACGGAGAATTAAGAAATGCTTATACTCAGCATTATCAGCAACCCGCCGCGTATGTCGATATCTATAAGCAGAAAATAGCCGGGATGGATATTAATGCGCTGGCGCAATATGCCGCCGCAGAAGATAAGAAAAAAATGCGTGGGCAGCCAAGACTAAAGATCGACGAATTCATTACCATTGAGAACGTGCAGGCAAAAGGAAATCGAGTGGTCTACGATTACTCGCTGTCCGAGAGCTGGCTGGCGCTGTCTGCAGATAAACAGCGCGAGAAGCAAAGCAATATGAATAAAGACCTTATCTACCGTACCTGCTCGCTGGAAACGGTACGTCTGGCGCAGGCGAAAGGGTTGGAAGAAGAACATAACTATTACAGCCAGTACCCAGATAAAGTCGCCTTTACTCTGAGAACCAGCGCGCAGATTTGTATGCAAAACGGTTTTACGCAATAACCGCGCCACCCAGCCGGATGGCGCTTCGCTTATCCGGCCTGGATAAGTGTGCCCCCCTTAGGCCGGATAACGTGTCAGCGCCGCCATCCAGCTGAAGCATCAGAATTTCCAGGACACGCTACCGACAATGCTACGCTCGACGCCGAAATAACAGTATGAGAGCGAATTACAGGCCGCAACGTAACGCTTGTCGGTCAGATTGTTGACGTTCAACTGCGCGCTCCAACCTTTAATACCAATACTCGTTAAGTCGTAGCCAACCGCCATATCCACCAGCGTGTAGGAAGGCAGGGTGTGAGTATTCAGGCGGTCGCTGGTAATACCGTTGACGTAACGCACACCTGTGCCCAGCGTCAAACCGTTCAGCGGGCCGCTTTTTACATCGTAACTCAGCCAGGTACTGGCCTGATTACGCGGCGCGTATACCGCGCGCTTGCCCTGCTCTGCCGGGCTGCTTTTCTTATAACGAATATCGGTATAGGTATATGCCGCCTGCAGACGGAAACTCTCCGTCAGTTGGCTAATCGCCTCCAGTTCTATCCCTTCAGACTCAATTTCCCCAATCGAGCGATACGGATCGGTCGGTTCTTCTTTGGTGGCGATATTGGTTTGATTGATACGGAACACCGACGCGCTAAACTGGCTGTTGAGTCCCTCCGGCTCATATTTCAGGCCGGCTTCCCACTGCTTACCTTTCATCGGGTCCAGCAGATTCCCGTTCTCATCAGCAAAGCTGGTTGGCGTAAAGGCAGTGGAATAACTCACGTACGGTGCAAAACCATTATCGAACAGATAAAGCAGCGCGGCGCGGGTGCTGAAGTTGTTTTTATCCAGGTCGCTGCGGGTATCGTTTTGCTTATCAATGTTAGATACGCTGACTTGATCGTAACGACCACCGAGCGTAATACGCCAGCGATCCCATGACATCTGATCCTGCAAATAGTAGCCCGTCTGACGTAGTTTGTGCTTCTCACGCGCATACATGTTGATGTACTCAGGCTTTGCACCATACACCGGATTAAAGACATCAATCGGCGGAAACGCCCCGTAGTAGCCGGTGGTATTGTTACTGCGATCCTGATAGTCGATCCCCACCAGCAGACGGTGGTTAACCTGCCAGGTATCAAAGCTGCCATCGAGCTGGTTATCCAGCGTAATCGCCGACATTTTTTCATCAGAACCGGAGTAGCCGCGATTAAGCTCGGCTTCATTCAGCCAGCCTGCCGCATACACCTGGTTCAGTTCAACGTCGGTATGCAGATAGCGCAGCTTTTGCCGTACCGACCAGCCGCTGTCGAACAGGTGCTCAATGTTGTAGCCCACCATGTTTTCGCGACGATCGTATTTATCGTAATCATCCTCGCCTTCATAAAAGGTGTTGGAGATCTTTTGGCCGTAATGTGGAACCACGGTACCGTCATACGGCAAACCGGAGTGGCTACCACCTTCGGGGTCACGGTGCAGATAGGCCATCAGATCCAGACGCGTTTGATCGGTGATGCGCCAGGTGAGGCTCGGCATCAGCGCGTAACGTTCTTCCTTCAAGGGACCAAACTGCGAGTCCGCATAACGCGTCATTCCACTCAGTCGTGCGGCGACGCGATCGTTATCATCCAGCGCCCCGGTAACGTCAAACGCCGCGCCGCGCTGGTTGTTGTTGCCGGCAAACAGCTTCACTTCTCTGCCCGCATCAAACGACGGCTTACGTGATGTCAGCGCCACAATACCGCCCGGAGAGGAACGGCCATACAGTACGGAAGCCGGGCCGCGTACCACTTCGATATCTTCAAGGAACCACGGATCGACCACCAACGAGCTGTGCGAATTGGTGTCGCCCATCATCTTGAGGCCGTCGAGATAAACGTTGTCCAGGCTACCGTCGGAGAAACCGCGCAGTACGATGTAATCAAAACGGTTAGAGGCGCCAATTTGGTTGCTGTACACCCCTGGCGTGTAGCTGACGGCCTGACGCACGCTGGTAGCGCCCTGCTCTTCAAACTGTTCGCGAGTAATAATTGACACCGACTGTGGGGTTTCAATATCCGGCGTGGCAAGTTTGGTGGCTCCGCTCTGCATTTGCGAGGTAACCACCACCGTATCGTTTTTTGTTGTTTCCTGCGCCAGCAGAGGAAAAGCTACGCTACCGGTCACCCATCCCACCATCAGCGCCAACCGAGTCTTCGCGAACATGAATATCTCCCAAGGCATGTCTAATTGTAAGTGAGAATTATTACCTTTTTGCTGGCAGAGATAGCTATGCCGGATGCCAGGTTGCCTATGCGCAGTGCCAAATTGTCAGGCAGAAACGTGCGCAAAACGCAAAAATGGATTAGCAAAGTTTGAGCATATCGCCCGGCGAAAAGCCGTAACGACGACGAAAAGCGGTAGAGAAGTTAGTCGCGTGCTGATAACCCGACATCCAGGCCGCCTGCTGTACGCTGTATCCTTCCAGTAAATATCCGCGCGCACGTTCCAGACGGCAATCGCGCAGGTAGTCAAAGACGGAACAGCCATACGCCGCACGGAATTTGCTGCGCAGGCTGCTGGGACTCATCGCTGCGCGTTGGGCCAGTGCACTGAGGGTGTAGTCATTCTCGGGACTCAGCTCCAGCAGTCGGCGCACGATCTCGAGGCGCTGCTGTTCGCTGCTAGCGGCCTGGCGCTTACCGCTCTCCAGCTGACAAATGCTGAGGCCGTGGCCAAACAACTGCAGAATTAGCCCTTCCAGCATCAGTTGGCGAGAAACATAGCTGAGCGTACTTTGCTGGGCATACTGTAATCCGCTAAGCAAAAAACCCGGCACCTGCCAGATAAGCGTCGGCGTCAGGCATCTTTCCCACTCGCGCATCAACGCCTCCAGCAACCCCGTACGCCACGCGCCATCAGGATACAGCCCCAGCGATAACGTACGCAGTTTGCAGTGCGCAGCGTGACGGGCATTCATGGTCTGGTGTTCGCTAAGGCGCGAGCTAAACGCCATCCCGGAGCGCACCACGTGTTCCAGCCCGTTGATCGTCAGGATCACACAGCCTTCCAGCACCACCAGCATATACAGAGGGCTGCTATGACGGGAGGTGGTTTCGTAGGGTTGTAGCACCTGGACATCAGAGTGGGTGACGCACATCCCGCAGGGTAATGTCATCTCTTCGACATTCCCCTGCAGTACGGGACTGGAGTGAAGTAAAGCTGGCTTTTGCGACAGTTGCGGAAAGCGGTAATCAATTCCGTAGCGCTCACCAAAATCCATAAATTCACTGACGGAGTAGGTACGTGTCAGGCGTGCGGATGTATTTTGGCCGGTGGTGTTGTTCATGCTCTCTTCTGCACAGAAAATGGGATTAATGGTTTATGACTGATAGCAACATTACCATTCCGCGCAGAACACAACAATAATAATGAGAACCATTATCAATTAAGTGATAAAAAGTTTCTCAGTAGCCAGCCATCTCATCAGGCTGAATAACCCACTGATGAGATGAGCAGCGCCTGGTTAACGTCTTGAATACTATGCTACGATTTTTCTTCCACCTGGAACACAGCCACCGCCTCAGATAACATTGCCGATTGTTCTTCCACGCTGCCAGTCGTCGCAGCAATTTCTTCCACTAACGAGGCATTTTGCTGGGTCACCTGCTCCATTTGAGTCACGGCAACACGGATCTGCTCTATGCCGCGACTTTGTTCCCCTGATGCTCCGGATATATCTTCCATTAGTACATTAATGTTGCGTATTGCCTTCGCAATATCCGCCATCATGGCGCCACTATTTTCGGCTATTTCCACCCCTTCTTTGACGCTAATTGCCGCTTTGGCAACCAGTTCACTGATCTCTTTCGCCGAGGAGGCGCTGCGCTGCGCAAGGGTTCGGACTTCACTCGCCACTACGGCAAACCCACGCCCGGACTCACCCGCGCGTGCAGCTTCCACCGCCGCGTTTAATGCCAGGATATTGGTTTGAAAAGCAATACTATCAATAACATTGGATATTTCGTTCACGCCTTGCGCATTTCGGCTGATCAGGTGAATTTTCTCAACCATATCGCTCATTAAACGCTCACCACGCAATGCCATTTCCGTACTTTCACTGGTCATGACGGATGCCTGATGTGACTTATCCGTATTATTTTTTGTGGTAACTGAAATCTGCTCCATACTGGCTGCCGTTTCCACTACTGCCGCAGCCTGTTGTTCCGTACGGGTTGATAAATCGGAATTACCGGAAGCAATTTCCTGCATACCGACATTAATCGATTCAACACCATCACGAATAGTGCTGACAGTCTCCCGCAGGCCGTTTTGCATATTATGCAAATTTAAGCACAATACCCCGATTTCATTGTTACCCGACACCTTGACAGGATGGCTTAAATCACCTTTACCAATCCGCTCAAAATGCTCAGATACGATTTTTAAAGGCTGAATGATGGTCCGGTTCAACCAGAAGTTACAAATAAAGAAGATAAGCACCGTAATGACCAGGATCACCGATACCTTCAGGATTGAGTTATTAAACTGAACGTGTGTTTGTGCAACGATCTTCTCACCAATCAGCATTGTTGACTGGTAATAATTCGTCACTTCGTTATCAAAATTTTTGCGGGCCGCGAGCAGTTCTGCATTAGCATTTTCTTGTGTATTAATCACACTATTGCTGGAAAGCGTCACGTTTAATTTATCAACAGACTTTTGTTCAGCATCCATTTGTTGCTCAAAAGCCGTTCTGATAATTTTACCGATTTGCGGATCGTCAGCAGTCAAGCCAGGAATCCCCCAGAAAACATCGAACTGTTTTCTGGCATACGCCAGCTGATCTTGCACCTGTTGTAATGTCTGTTGGACATCAGTCGGATTATGTTGTTGAATATTATCAAGCACGCTTCTTACTTTATAAACAGCCTCAACGACATTATGCAGTGTATCCTGCTCCTTAATGATATTATGTAGTAACAAGGTGTTTTTTTGATTTCCTTTGAGATCTACCAACTCAAATCCATTGGAAAAAAACTGCATGAAAGTAAATAGCAACAGCAATAATAACAGGCTGGTTTTAATTCTCATATCCTTTAACATTTAAACATCTCCATAACAATAAAGTCATCTGCGACTTAATAGTTATCGACACATCACGCAATATCTTAACCTGTAAAATGGTTAATTATTAGAAAGTTTCCGCATTCATTCTCACGTAATAAATTAATTACACAGGTGTACATACTGCGATTAACAGCCACCCTTTTGTATCGGCAATAATAAGGCCAAAACCATTCAACATTAATATTACTTATAGATATGAACGGTAACCTCTTCCTGATAATCGACGGGCGCCCGCACCCAGGACAACGAATCAACAACGATCTGCGCCATTTCATTTTCTAAACGTAACAAAGGTGTACTGGCTTCTGGCGCGCCTGTGCTTTCAGCTATCTCGAGAACTCCGCGAAAAGAAATGGACACGCTGTCTGGAATATCAGATAACCTTATCCATTCGCTGGTAATCACTAACTTTCGAGTAAACATTCGCTATCCCTGGAACGTGGTTTATATCCGATAATCTCACATGTTGATCAACACAATGTTTTAATTAACAGCACACTGCTCATTTCTTCAGTTAAGCATTACTTACCAAAAGAAAATGGAAGTGATAAAATTCATTTGAAATGTGCTTTACAAACTCAGCCGGAAGGTTATGTTTAATGAAAGTTAACTTGGCAAACTCAACATCACCATATACCCGGATACAGAATGGTTTGACAATCTCACCCTGTACGCCAAAACACTCCTGAAGCCGTGTGTCATCCATAAAAATAAAATCACCTGCTCTTACTTTAATCTTTTCATGCAGATCACGCCACTTCTCTGGCGTAAGCAGAAAGCTTTCCCAGCCATTATTTCTCAATACCTCAATCGAATGAGTAAACTTAAAGTAGTCATTTTGCATCGATACATCACCACTCGACGTTGAGTATAGATATTCTATTTTAAATTTAAGTTGCGCATTGAGACTTTTTTTCTTTCCTTCATCAATTAACCATTGAAGTTCATTGACGACGTTCCTTGAGAAGAGCTTTCTTTTTTTAGCGATCGCCAGCCATTGCATAATAAAAAGATGCTCTGACATTTTAGAGTGAATCTTGCGGTCCTGTATTGCGATACCAATTGCGACTAATGCACTCCAGGTAAATGCTTCAAGATCATCCTGATAATGGTGTCGTAACGTACTAACTTTTCCTGAATCCCTTACCACTTAAACCTGCCCAAATAAATCATTGATACATGTAAACATTGCATTATTCCATTTGAAAAATTACTACAACTAAAAACATCAAAATATGATCCAGATTAAATTATCACTATGTAATAAAAATGCAATTTCAATACATTATTCTTATTAATCATTGATGACAGTGTGGTTCAGCAATAAATAATAAGAATTATATAATAAAGACAAAAACTAATAATACTTACCAGTTATCAACTCCGCCTTTCGTTAGCAATATGATTATCATAAAATTTCAAAAATTGCTGATTTGAGGAAATATCCTGGCATGTTCCGCCTGACATTCCAGGAAATCCCCCCTTTCAACACAAAACAGACTTTAAATATCCTGATGAAATCACATTTTTGCCTACGCAACGCAACGGATAGCCTCGCGGCCACAGGCCGTTTTTTTTAAAGAGGTATCAGTAATATTAACGCTTTTAATTTCGTCCAATACAAAAAAGCCCCCCCGAGTCGATGCACAGGAGGTTGGCTTGTCTCAGATACCGTTAATAGAAAATACCGATGATCAGGGTGTGAGTCACAAACCCCACAATCAACGGTACGGCAGTACGCTTCACCACATCGAATGGGGTTATTTTCGCCCCACTGGAAACGGCAATCACCACGCCGGAAACCGGCGAAATTGCCCGGCCCATATGCGACGCCTGCTGCATCGGCAGGATCATAGCAACGGCGTTAGCGCCCATGCTGGCGGCGATTTGCGGAATGAGCTCAACAAAGGCGAGGAATGGTGCATTCCCCGAGCCCATAATGATAGCCGCGGCCAGCGTCACCAGCGCAAACACCACCGCCATAGCAAACGGCGGTAATCCCACGTGTTCTGCCATCAGAATGAGTTGATCGATCGCACCGATTACTTTGATGCCGTGAGCAAAAACCCCTGCAGCAACTAGCAGTCCAACCACACCGGTAAACGCGGTCCCCATTCCTTTGAGGAAATGGCTGAACCCTTCGCATACCGACTTTAAATCACGCACTCGAATCCATTCAATCAGCATACAAATGGTCATTGAAATAAGGACAATAGTGATGATATTCAGGTTAATCCCCCTGACGAACATTTCGGATGATCCCACAGCCATCAGTATCGGAAGCATGGGGAGCAGTGCGTAAAAAGCAGGGGCTTTTCCTGAGTCAGTCACCTCAGCGCTCCCTATTTCCCGCGGTAACGTCCCTGCTTTACGGTCGCAATGCCGCTGCCAGAAAAAATGACATACCCCGACGACCAGAACCGTAACCAGCGCGGCGGGTCCCTGGTGGTAGACAACATATTCCACCACATCCATGTTCACCGCTTTAGACCCCCTGATAGCATCGATTGCCGTCGGGGTGTATGCCACGCCAAGCGAAGTCGCAATGACCCCGGCAGCTGAGGCTGCTGAGAGGCCTAATCCCAGCATAATGGGGAACATCGTCCCCATCAGCAATACGGCAAGCCCGGTTGCTGAAGGAATGGCCAGTTGCAGAAGGCTGGCGAGCAGGTAGGAGAAAAAGAGCAGCACATAGGGTGAACGCAGCGCCCGTAAGGGTTTCGTGACGACACGCACGACCGCTTCATTTGCGCCGATATGATCCATGTAATGCGCAAATCCCATTAACGCCATGATCATCAGACCGAGATCGGCGGCGCGCGTGCTGAAGAGATCGCGCATCACCTCAAAAGGATCGAGAAATGAAATTCCCGTACTGGCAACGCCCTTCGGTAATACGGAACCCCATCCGGTTAACGCGGTGCAAATCATCAGGACTAAGCCTGCAATGAATAGTACGGGCTCAGCGCGATAACCTTTCAGAATCAGACGCGCGACCACCACGATAACCAGTAGCGCTATTAACACCTGAATCATGGCTGGGTTCCCCGCTGCGCGAACTCAGCATAAGTTTCCTCAATGACAGCCACCACAACATCACTGGCAGCCCGAAGGGAACGCACCGGCAAATACTCATAAATTGAATGGAAGTTATGAGCACCGGTGAAAATATTTGGGCATGGCAACCCTTTCTGCGACAACACGGCACCATCATATCCGCCACGCATGGCGACAGGGGCTGGCGTTATGCCGCATTTCTGATAAGCGCGTAATGCAATATCAATCGGATAACGCGCATCACCTTGTAGGCTATTAAACACATTCTGATAACGATCGGCTAAATGACAGACCACGCTGTTTTCTCCCCACAGCGCACAGGTGCTGACGGCAAGCTGGCGGATAAACGCCATCCGTGCCTTATAACCTTCTTCACTGAAATCGCGGATATCCAGCTTAAGTACCGTGCGGGCACTGTTCCCCTGCAGCTGTTTTACCCAGTAATAACCTTCGCGCCCTTCCGTATACTCAGGCGCTTCTCCCCCGGGTAGCATGGAAATAAACTTATGCGCCATCAGCAGCGAGTTCTTCAGCTTACCTTTGGCCGACATTGGGTGTGCGGACTGGCCGGTAAAGATGATTTCCGCATCACCCGCATTCCAGTTCTCGTAAACAAACTCACCGATACCGCAGCAGTCCAGGGTATAGCCAAAATCAGCGCCAAACGCAGCAACATCAAACGCTTTTGCGCCACGCAAGCCCTGCTCCTCATCCGGGACAAACCCCACTTTTACCGGCCCATGTTTAATCTCCGGGTGAGCGACCAGATACGCAAGAGCATTCATGATCGCAGCGATGGCGGCTTTATCATCAGCACCTAACAGACTGGTCCCGTCGGTCACCAGCAGGTCATCACCGATATAATTTTTCAGTTCCGGGAATTCACTTTCGCGCAGGTAAATATTCAGCGCTTTGTTCAGGCATAAATCCCCACCGAGATAATGCAGGCGCTGTGCTTTGGTGTCTGCGGTTTGTTCCGCACTGGTATCCAGATGACCAAAAAAGGAGACGACCGGAATTGTGTCGTCGGTATTTGCTGGTAGGGTTGCCGTCACAATAGCGGTATCCCTGACCTTAATGTTTTCCATTCCTAATGCTTCAAGTTCTGCTGCAAGCAGTTTTGCCAGTTCCATTTGACCGGGAGAAGAAGGCATTATCCCATTAGCGCCGTTTTCCCGTGACGTCGTGGTATTGATTTTCGTGTAGTTAATAAAACGTTCAACAATATCCATTCCTGGAGATCCTTTAATTTGTCATTTACGAGGTACTGCGAGAGGTGTTCGGCATGCAGCGCGGGTTGAATTATCTGAAACCAAATAAAATCAGCGTTCATCCTGGAACGCTGATTTTATGGGCATTACGACAACGATTTATGTAAAGGAAGATAAAAAAGGCCAGTAATTATACCTGTGATTATAAAACTCCTTTCTGATTGATAAAATCATATTCCCTGTCTGTTTTTACTGCTATTTCCCATGGCGTTAAGCTAACAGAAGTCATAAACAGTATGCCTAGCCTAAGAGATAATAGAAATCATTTAGATTCCTGTGTTCTGTATTGGCACAAGACATACTATCGCTATATTTTTTTAATGAACAAATACTGTATCAGCTACATGCAACCGTTTGCACCTCTCTACAAATAGCCACTTAGCACACTAAAATCCGTGAACAAAATCACAATTACCTCAAAAGCAAAAAACTTCTATCGCACTGAAAAAAAGGCAGTTATAAGAAAAACTATATAATACCCATACAAACATAGTTACATTTATACTATTTCAGTACGAAATAGCTTCAGAGTAATACGATTACAATACAGCCGTAGACTTCGACAAAACAGCATCGTCATAATTAAGAAAACAAAACTTAAATATTAATAACATTAATATTTAGGTTTCTATTTATGGTAATTAACCAAATAACACCCAGGCAAAAAAAACCTCTCCCCCGAGAAGAGATTCAGGGCAGAGGCAATACGGGTGTCAAGGACATACTTATAGTTTTAATGATAACAGAAGAGCTTCTTGCAGGATCGAGTATACACACTTAGCCACGTTAAGAAAATTCCCAAAACCATCAAATTGAAAATTTGATTTAAAGCTACAATTATAATACAGGAGTATTTATCAAAGTGTTTAAACAACCAACAAGAAGATTAAATCAAACTAATCAATGATGTAATACGGATAAAAGCAACAATGCTGCATGGCTACCGATAACGTTACTGGTGATAATGGAACATTAAATTACTTTAATGAATCAATGCGTTTTCACTTAACGAGAATTAAAAAGTTAGTAAATAAAAGAAATACAATTTTTCGTTACAGATCACACTTACTCCAAAAGGGGTTTTCCCCTGAAGTTCCTTGCTGGTATGATTCAGCAGGTAAATACCTTTCAACTCAACCCGAGGCTTTGATGCTGGAGAATGTAATCATCTGATAATCAGCTTCCCGACCTTTTCAGGCCGGACTGGTTATCAATGCGCCGAATTCGAATGCGGACACCGTTGTGTGTTTGCACGTTTTGCACATGATGATTAAACAGGTTTTCCAGTATGAATTTATCCCGTCAGGAACAACGTACTTTACACGTTCTCGCCAAAGGGGGCCGTATTGCTCACGTCCGTGATGCCTCAGGCCGCGTAACTTCTGTCGAATGCTATAGCCGCGAAGGGCTGCTGCTCTGCGACTGTACCCTTGACGTATTCAAAAAGCTCAGAACCAAAAAACTGATCAAATCCGTCAATGGTCAGCCCTACCGTATCAATACTACCGGGCTGAACAACGTTCGCGCCCAACTGGATAATCGCTAAGGAGAGAGAAATGGATATCCCGAAGATTTTTACTATCAGCGAAAGCGCACATCGCATCCATAACCCGTTCACCGCGCAGAAATACGCTACGTTAGGTCGGGTTTTACGGATGCCCCCGGGCACCCGCATTCTGGATCTCGGTAGCGGTTCGGGTGAGATGTTGTGCACCTGGGCACGCGATCACGGTATTTCCGGCTTGGGTATCGACATGAGTCTGCTGTTCAGTGAGCAAGCTACCCTGCGCTCCAGGGAGTTGGGCGTCACTGAGCACGTGCGTTTTATTCATGCCGATGCAACGGGGTATATTGCCGAAGAAAAATTTGATATCGCCGCCTGCATTGGCGCGACCTGGATTGGCGGTGGCGTCGCCGGAACGGTCCAACAATTGAAGCAGAGCCTCAAACCAGGCGGGATCATGCTCATCGGCGAACCGTACTGGCGTCAGATCCCCGCAACGGAGAAGATTGCCCAGGCCTGCGGCGCTACTGCGATGACTGATTTTCTTTCTCTGCCTGAACTCGTTTCGTCTTTCGGCCTGCTCGGTTACGACATGGTTGAAATGGTACTGGCTGACCAGGAAGGTTGGGACAGATACGAGGCGGCAAAGTGGCTGACAATGCGCCGGTGGCTGGAGGCAAACCCGGACGATGAATTTGCCCCAGAAGTTACAGAGCAACTGAGAAGTTCACCAGAACGCCACGTTGCCTTCACCCGGGAATACATTGGTTGGGGCGTGTTCGCCCTCATGCAGAGGTAATATGCGCAGTCGGTATAGCCGGACGGGTTATACCGACTTTCTCATCGCTTACTTCATTAATACTTCCACAAATTTAGCCAGCCATTGCGGATGCGCTGGCCATGCAGGCGCGGTAATCAGATTGCCATCAACGTGGGCCTGATCAATGCCAATATCTGCGTAATGTCCGCCGCTCAAACGAACTTCTGGCGCACAAGCCGGATAGGCGCTACAGGTCCGATTTTCTAACACCCCCGCAGCAACTAACAGCTGAGGTCCATGACAAACCGCAGCGATGGGTTTATCAGCAGCATTGAAATCTTGCACCAGTTTAATGACATCCGGATTGAGTCGGAGATATTCTGGTGCTCGCCCACCGGGGATTAGCAGCGCGTCGTAATCTACCGCCCGCGCGTCAGAGAAATTCGCGTTCAACGTGAAACGATGCCCGGGCTTTTCACTGTAGGTCTGCGCCCCATCAAAATCATGAATAGCAGTTTGAACGTAATCACCCTGACTTTTATCCGGACAGACGGCATCAACACGATGGCCCAGCATTTGCAACGCCTGAAAAGGCACCATCGTTTCATAATCTTCGACATAATCCCCGACCAGCATCAGTATCTTCTTCATTCGTATCCCCTACTCCCGGTTATTAATGATGAGAAATAACGGCCTCCTTTACTATAGCCCACACGTCTCACGGCATTAATAAATACAGCAGAAAACACCGTCACCCGACGTCTGAAAGTAGTTATCCTTGTCCCTCCGATATAGGCATGTGATGATTCACCGCCGGCTGAACCCATTTTAATCTCTGTAATGATGCCGTGATTGCACCACTATTAGATACTATTCTGAATAATGGCGGCCTTTACAATATTCTATTTATCAAAGAAATATGAGTATCCTGCCATACATCCTCAGGGCTAATAAATCCTTTCGGATTATATGCAATGTTAACTCCGGCATTGTTGAAGCAAGCGTAGACGAGTTCAGAGCAAATGTACTCCCTGTCCTTTTTCGCTTTTCCTTTCCCAAGTGCGATCCTCGCAAGGATGCGTGCTATTTCTTCTTTATCATATGGGCGGGTTAGCTCATTAAGACCAAAAGCGGCTATTTGCTCAACGGCAGATTTAGCCAACGTATCATATCGAGCAAGAACAACCCGGCCTTTATAAGGTTTTCCAATATCATCATAATCAGATAGATATTTTGATAATGGAGCGAGTCGTACCCCCATATCTTCCACGCTTTCCAGGAGCAACACGCGATCAATTTGCGGTAAAACAAAAACAATCCCCACATGGCTCCATGGCGAATCCGTCACCTTTTCAATTGCTTTTGATACCAGGTAGTCTCCGGAGGCGAAAAAAAGGTCACCTGATTTTAGCGTTTCACGCAACGTGGCATAATTAACCACTTTCATCGCTTTGACTTGTGCTAAATCAATATGCTTTGGCATATGAACCTCGAAGAGAAAAAGGGTGGCATTAAAAGCTTATCCAACCTGGTGCCATATCTCTCTACGAAGAATTTACGAGGCCCGAACTCTTTTTACAGCTGAGGGCGTCCCTGACGGCACGCCCTGTGGTTTACGCCCGAAGGGACATTTAGCTGAATGTTATTTCTATCACTCCCAGGCGCGCTCAGATTTCGCAGCGTCAAACTGCGGCGGCGGTTTGCGAAAGCGTCCGGTCAGGTACGCGAGATAAATCAGCCCTAGCCCGGCCCACACCAGCCCAAGCGTCAGCGATGTCACCTCCAGGTTCACCCACAGTACGGCAACGGTAGCAGCGCCGACCATCGGCAGTACCAGATAGTGCAACTTTTCCTGCCAGGTATGCTTACGTCCTTCACGACGCCAGAAGTGGTTAAACACGGAAAGATTAACGAACGTAAAGGCCACCAGCGCGCCAAAGTTAATCAATGCCGTGGCGGTCACCAGGTCAAAAAACAGCGCCGAGAGTGCCACAATCCCGACCATAATGACGTTCAGCGCAGGCGTGCGCCATTTCGGATGGACATAACCGAAGTACTTCTCCGGAAAGACATTATCGCGGCCCATCACGTACAGTAGACGCGAAACGCTGGCATGCGACGCCAGACCGGATGCCAGCGTATTCACAAAGGTGGTACACAGAAAAATAGACTGGAACAGTTTGCCGCCGACGTACAAGGCAATCTCCGGCAGCGCTGCATCCGGATCTTTAAATCGACTAATGTCCGGGAAGAACAACTGCATAAAGAACGAGGCGGCAATGAAGATCAGTCCGCCGTACAGCGCGGTGAGAAAAATGGCTTTCGGGATAGTACGTGCGGCATCTGGCGTCTCTTCTGAAAGCGTCGTCACCGCATCAAAACCGAGAAACGAAAAGCAGACGATGGTCGCCCCGGTAATAATCGGGATCAGATGCGCATTCTGACTGACAAACGGTTGCAGCGACCAGACGGTGCCGACCCCTTCGCCTTTATGCAGCCCCTGCACCACAAGGAAAATGAATACCACTATTATCGCGACCTGCACCAGTACAAACAGTGCATTAAAGTTCGCCACCAAATTAACGCTTTTCAAATTTGCCGCGGTGAGGATCGCCACGAACACCACCACCCAAATCCATGGAGCAACCCCCGGGAACAGCGCGGAAAGGTAAATTTTCGCCAGCAGAACGTTAATCATCGGCAGGAAAAGATAATCAAGCAGTGACGACCAGCCAACCATAAACCCCACATGCGGGTTGATCGCTTTTTGCGCATAGGTGTAAGCCGAACCGGCTTGTGGAAACTGGCGTACCAGCTTGCCGTAACTGATGGCGGTAAACAGTACACCCGCCAGAGCCAGCAGGTAGGACGCCGGAACATGACCATTACTGATACCTGAAACAATGCCAAAGGTATCAAACACCGTCATCGGCGTGAGGTAAGCCAGCCCCATCACCACCACCTGCCACAGCTTGAGAGATTTGCGCAGCTGTGCTTTGCCTGGCTGGGCTGCGAGATCGGCAGAAGAATTAGTCGACATAGCTTTCCTCCCCGCTACGCGCCCAGATCTGCGTTCGAAACGTGGGTACAGCAGATCGGGGTCGTGTCGGGGCGAACCGCCAAAAATAAGATGTTAATGTCATACGGTACAAAAGTGGTCCGTAATTACTGCGGGAGCCATGGATGCTCACGCGGGGCGGGTTTTTAAACATTGGCATCATCACATTTCCTCGTCACAAACTCTGTCGGTTATCTGAAGACCCGTTGTCGCCCGCGCTCCATTACGCGACATCCGGGAAATGGCAGGTAGTCCTGCAATTTTGACGGGCTGGCTCCGCTCAGCCCGCATGATGCGACTTCTTTTTAAATGGCCTGCAGGGTAGTCAGGCGTTTTTCAACATCCACTCAATTTCCGTGTCGGTAATCAGGCGTTCAAACTGGATCAGCTCATCGTTTTTACAGGCGTGGTATACGTGGCTAAAACGTTCACCAAGTAATTCGCGCAAACGATCGTTTTGCATAAACTCCCACAGCGCATCGCTCTGACGGATAGGAAACGGTAACCCTTCCTGTTCCAGGCCGTTACCTTCCACCTCTTCCTGCAACGGCAGATCGTTATCCAGACCGTGAAGGATCCCGGCCAGAATGGTCGACATTACCAGATACGGATTGGCATCCGCCCCCGCCACGCGATATTCAACCCGATGGTTATCACGATCGCCGCAAGGAATGCGCAGCGCCACCGTACGATTGTTATGCCCCCAGGAAGCCTGGGTTGGAACATACATCCCCGGCTGGAAGCGGCGATAAGAGTTCACATTCGGCGCCAACAGCGCCATTGACGCGGGCATCAGATCAATCATCCCGGCAAGCGCACGCTTAAGTAACGCAGAATCATCGCCATTCGCATCGGCCAGTACGTTCTCGCCTTTATTATTCATAATGCTGATGTGGATATGCATCCCGCTCCCTGCATGCTCCTCATAAGGTTTTGCCATAAACGTGGCATGCATCTTGTGTTTCTCCGCCACCAGCCGTACCAGGCGTTTCAGTGCCAGCGCATCGTCGCAGGCGTCGAGCACGTTATCGGTATGGTAGAGGTTGATTTCAAACTGCCCGGGAGAGGCTTCAGCCACTGCACCGTCAGCCGGGATCAATTGTAAACGGGCCAGTTCATCAATATCGTTCAGGACATCTGCAAAGTGGTTCAGGTTATCAACGGAGTAAACCTGGCTTTGAGTATTACGATCGTCCGTACCCGGCGCGCACGGCGGCTGCAGATAACCTTCAGGATCGCGCTTACGATCGAGTAAATAGAACTCCAGCTCTACCGCTACGACGGGGAACAGACCGCGCTGGCGAAGTTTCTGCCAGAGTCGGTTCAGAACGTTCCGCGGCTCAACGTCAAAGGGAGCGCCATCTTCATCCAGCATCGTCAGCATCATCTGCGCAATAAATTCCGGATCGGCAGCCGAAGGGGTTAATGTGCCTGGTACCGGTACACAGGTCCGATCCGGCTCGCCAAGCTCCTGACCTAATCCCGCCTCTTCGACCACATTGCCGAGAATATCCATCGCGAAAACGGATGCCGGAAAATAGCAGCCTTTCTCTAACTTATGTAATCCCGCAACCGGAAGGCGCTTACCGCGAAAACACCCATTAAGATCGGTTAACAGCACATCCACATACTGCGTATTGGGATAGCGTTCCAGATACTGCTTAACCTCACGCGCAAACGCGCTACTTCGTCTCTCTTCAGAATGCTGCACAAAATTCTCAACTTCTACGATATTGGTTTCCATGATTCACCGCCGTTGGCCTGTAAGCTGTTCTGTGATTTGACTGTTAAATATAATGTCCACCCTTCGACTCTGGATGCAAATAAATTGTTTGTCAAATGTTAAATTAAGTTTGCTAGAAGGTTATTCCACTGCTAGATTGAGAAAATAATGAACGGAATGGCACAACATGGAACCGTTTGGCAATAATTTATTCCAAAACGTGAGGTCGATCATGGGCAATATATTTGACAAGCCAGTTATTGGTGTAGTGATGTGTAGAAACAGGCTTAAGGGTCATGAGACCCAGACTCTGCAAGAAAAGTACCTGAATGCGGTATTACATGCCGGTGGATTACCGATAGCGCTGCCTCATGCACTCGCGGAACCCGAATTACTGAACGCACTGTTACCAAAACTGGATGGTATCTTCCTGCCTGGAAGCCCAAGCAACGTGCAGCCGCACCTCTATGGTGAAAATGGCGATGAGTCTGACGCCGATCCCGGGCGTGATCTTCTGAGCATGGCGCTAATTACCGCCGGGCTCGAAAGGCGCATTCCCATTTTCGCCATCTGCCGGGGCTTACAGGAATTAGTTGTCGCCACTGGCGGGACTCTGTATCGTCGCCTGTGCGATCACTCACAGTTTCTGGAACATCGTGAAGATGCGGAACTCCCGGTGGAGCAGCAATATGCGCCATCTCATGAAGTTCAGGTTCAACAGGGAGGATTGCTATCTCAGCTAATACCAGGTTGCAGCACGTTTTGGGTTAACTCCTTGCATGGTCAGGGTGCAAAAACCCTTGGCCCGCAGTTGCGCGTGGAAGCACGCTCGCAGGACGGATTAGTGGAAGCAGCCAGCGTTCAAGACCATCCTTTCGCGCTCGGCGTGCAGTGGCACCCGGAATGGAACAGTAGCGAATACGCCCTGTCGCGTATGTTACTTGAAGGTTTTATCACCGCTTGTCAGAACCACCTCGCTGAAAAACAGCGACTCTGACTACTACAGTTAAGGAAATGCAATTATGAGCGATGACGGCCTGGCGCCGGGTAAACGTTTGTCAGAGATCCGCCAGCAATTGGGTCTTTCGCAGCGTCGTGCCGCCGAACTGTCTGGGTTAACGCATAGCGCCATCAGCACCATAGAGCAGGATAAAGTTAGTCCTGCCATCAGTACGCTGCAAAAGCTATTGAAAGTCTATGGGCTGTCGCTCTCCGAGTTCTTCGCGGAACCGGAAAAGCCTGACGAACCGCAGGTGGTTATCAATCAGGAGGATTTGATTGAGATCGGAAGTCAGGGAGTATCCATGAAGCTGGTACACAACGGCAATCCGAATCGTACGCTGGCAATGATGTTTGAGACCTATCAGCCAGGCACGACAACCGGGGAGAGAATTAAACATCAGGGTGAAGAGATTGGCACAATACTGGAAGGTGAAGTGATACTGACCATCAACGGTCAAACGTATCATCTTGTTGCAGGACAAAGTTATGCCATTAACACCGGCATACCCCATAGCTTCAGCAACACCTCGGCAGGGATCTGCCGCATCATCAGTGCCCACACTCCCACCACATTCTAATTAGTACCGGCCTGAGTTTCTCAGGCCTTCTTAAATAACGCGCATTAACAGGGTACATCCCTGGGGCATCGTGCAGCCTGATTTTGCCTGAATAGATCAGCAACGAACTTTATCTTATTGATATAAAAGGAGTAGCTATGAACTTTCAGAATCTTAAATATTGGCGTGAGAAAGCCAGCCATTATTCGCCAGAAACCCGTTTATTTATTAACGGCGAATATTGCGCGGCCGCCGATAACGAAACCTTTATTACGCTGGATCCAGCAGGACAGCGCCCACTGGCGAAAGTCGCCCGCGGCAAAAAAGCGGATGTAGACCGCGCGGTCACCGCAGCCCGCAGCGTCTTTGAACGTGGGGACTGGTCGCAAGCATCACCCGCAGAGCGCAAAGCAGTACTGCACACGCTCGCGGATTTAATGGAGCAGCATCACGAGGAGCTGGCGCTACTGGAAACACTCGACACCGGTAAACCTATCCGCCATAGCCTGCGTGATGATATTCCAGGCGCAGCGCGCGCCATCCGTTGGTACGCCGAAGCGATAGATAAAGTCTATGGCGAAGTAGCCACCACCTCGGTAAACGATCTGGCGCTGATTGTGCGCGAGCCGGTGGGTGTAATTGCGGCTATCGTGCCGTGGAATTTTCCCCTGCTGCTGGCCTGCTGGAAGCTAGGTCCGGCATTGGCTGCGGGCAACAGCGTGATCCTCAAGCCTTCGGAGAAATCACCGCTGACCGCGATTCGCCTGGCCGCACTGGCTAAAAAAGCAGGTTTGCCCGATGGCGTGCTCAGCGTTGTGAGCGGATACGGTCATGAAGCAGGCCAGGCGCTGTCTCAGCACCCGGATGTCGATGTGATCACTTTTACCGGATCGACTCGCACCGGCAAACAACTACTCAAGGACGCTGGCGACAGCAATATGAAACGCGTCTGGCTGGAAGCCGGCGGTAAAAGCGCCAACATCGTGTTCGCTGACTGCCCGGATCTGCCGAAAGCCGCCGCCAATGCCGCGGCAGGTATTTTCTATAACCAGGGCCAGGTTTGTATTGCCGGTACGCGTCTGCTGCTGGAAGAGAGTATTGCCGACGAGTTCATCGCGCTTTTAAAAGAACAGGCGAAAAACTGGCAGCCGGGCAACCCGCTGGATCCGGAAACCACGATGGGCACGCTTATCGACAACACGCATGCCGACACCGTACACAGTTTTATTCGCGACGGTGAAGCGCAAGGCACGCTGGCGCTGGATGGCCGCAGCCACGTACACCCGGCGGCCATCGGCCCGACTATTTTTGTCGACACCGCGCCGCAAGCCCACGTCAGTCGCGATGAGATCTTCGGGCCGGTACTGGTCATCACCCGTTTTAGCAGTGAAGCCGAAGCTCTGGCGCTGGCCAACGACAGTGACTACGGTCTGGGCGCCGCAGTCTGGACCCGTGATTTGTCGCGCGCGCACCGCATGAGTCGCCGCCTGAAGGCCGGTTCCGTTTTCGTGAACAACTATAACGACGGTGATATGACCGTGCCATTCGGCGGCTATAAACAAAGCGGTAACGGACGCGATAAATCCCTGCATGCGCTGGAAAAATTTAGCGAATTAAAAACCATCTGGATCTCCCTGGAGTCTTAATCATGACTGAACATACCAGCAGTTATTACGCCGCAAGCGCCAATCAGTACGAACCGTTTCCTACCCTTAGCGAATCGGTGAGCTGTGATGTTTGCGTCGTCGGCGGCGGTTATACCGGACTCTCCTCTGCCCTACATTTATCAGAGATGGGTTACGACGTAGTGCTACTGGAATCCGCACGAATTGGCTTCGGGGCCAGCGGGCGCAACGGCGGCCAGTTGGTAAACTCCTACAGTCGCGATATCGACGTCATTGAACGCACCTACGGCCCGGACGCCGCTAAAATGCTTGGCAGTATGATGTTTGAAGGCGGCAATATCATTCGCGAACGTATCAAACGTTATCAGATCGACTGCGACTATCGTCCTGGCGGGCTGTTTGTGGCTCTGAACCACAAGCAGATGGAAACGCTGGAGGAGCAGAAATCGAACTGGGAACGCTACGGCAATACGCAGCTTGAACTGTTAGACAGCAGCGAAATTCGCCGCGAAGTCAGCAGCGATCGTTATGTCGGGGCACTGCTCGACCACAGCGGTGGTCATATTCATCCGCTCAACCTGGCGATTGGCGAGGCTAACGCCATTCGTCTGAACGGTGGGCGCGTCTTCGAACAATCGCCTGTGACGCGTATTCAGCACACCACCCCGGCGGTAGTTAGCACCGAAAAAGGTCAGGTTACGGCACGTTTTGTGATTGTCGCGGGCAACGCCTACCTCGGCGACAAACTGGAACCTGCGCTGGCAAAAAGCAGCATGCCATGCGGCACGCAGGTGTTAACCACCGAACCGCTGTCGGCGGAGATGGCGCGCTCGCTGATCCCGAAAAACTACTGTGTGGAAGATTGTAACTACCTGCTGGATTACTACCGTCTGACCGGCGATAACCGCCTGCTGTACGGCGGTGGCGTAGTCTACGGCGCCCGCGATCCGGACGATATTGAGCGTCTGGTGATGCCGAAACTGCTGAAGACCTTCCCGCAATTGCAGGGGGTAAAGATTGATTACCGCTGGACCGGTAATTTTCTGTTAACCCTGTCGCGCATGCCGCAGTTCGGTCGTCTTGATAGCAACATTTACTATATGCAGGGCTACAGCGGCCACGGCGTGACCTGTACTCACCTGGCCGGACGCCTGATTTCCGAACTACTGCGCGGGGATGCCGAGCGTTTTGACGCGTTCGCCAAACTGCCGCACTACCCGTTCCCGGGAGGCCGCAGCCTGCGCATTCCGTTTACCGCCATGGGAGCGGCATATTACAGCTTACGCGATCGCCTTGGGGTTTAAGTTCTTCCGCGATAAACCCGACGCACAGGGTGGTCCCCCCTGTGCGTTTTTTTATTGCCAAAAAGCGAAAAACAGATAACAGGCACGAAAATATCGCAATAGGACATAACCACATTCTTTGCATTGTTTCTCCCCGCTAATCGGATAGGCTTTTTTAGATTATCGCTGGCGGCGTACGCCAGAACTCAACGGGGGAAGAAACGCGTGTTATGAATACGAATAACGAGGAGACCTTTTATCAGACGATGCGCCGCAAGGGCGTGAGCAGACGCAGTTTTCTTAAATATTGTAGTCTCGCGGCAACATCGCTAGGGTTGGGAGCCGGAATGACGCCCAGAATCGCCTGGGCGCTGGAAAACAAACCCCGGATCCCGGTCGTCTGGATCCACGGTCTGGAATGCACCTGCTGTACCGAATCATTTATCCGCTCCTCTCACCCACTCGCCAAAGACGTCATCCTCTCTCTGATTTCCCTTGATTACGACGACACCCTGATGGCAGCCGCCGGAACACAGGCCGAAGAGGTTTTTGAAGACATTCTAAGCCGCTACCACGGCCGATACATTCTGGCAGTCGAAGGTAATCCTCCTCTGGGAGAACAAGGGATGTTCTGCATTAGCGGCGGGCGACCGTTTATTGAAAAACTGAAAAGAGCCGCCGCCGGAGCCAGCGCGATCATCGCCTGGGGCACCTGCGCCTCCTGGGGCTGCGTGCAGGCTGCGAGGCCTAACCCAACCCAGGCCACTCCGATCGATAAAGTGATTACCGATAAGCCGATCGTGAAAGTGCCCGGCTGCCCGCCGATTCCGGACGTCATGAGCGCCATAATCACCTACATGGTGACGTTTGACAGACTGCCTGAACTCGACCGTCTGGGGCGTCCGCTGATGTTCTACGGTCAGCGTATTCACGACAAATGTTATCGCCGCGCCCACTTTGACGCTGGAGAGTTCGTTGAAAGTTGGGACGATGACGCTGCCCGCAAAGGCTATTGCCTGTACAAAATGGGCTGCAAAGGGCCAACCACCTATAACGCCTGCTCCACTACCCGCTGGAATGGCGGTGTTTCTTTCCCCATCCAGTCCGGTCACGGTTGTCTGGGGTGTTCGGAGAACGGCTTCTGGGATCGCGGTTCGTTCTACAGCCGCGTGGTCGATATTCCACAGATGGGCACCCATTCAACCGCCGACACAGTGGGCCTCACCGCGCTCGGCGTGGTGGCGGCCAGCGTCGGCGTCCATGCGGTTGCCAGCGCCGTCAATCAACATAACCGCCACAAACAGCAATTAACTGAAGCCGAACAACCGCAGCCGGACAAAGAGGATAACCAGGCATGAGCAATTCGTATCAAACCCAGGGATACACGTTAAACAATGCGGGTCGCCGTCTGGTTGTGGACCCAATAACCCGCATTGAAGGACACATGCGTTGTGAAGTGAACATTGATGAGCAGAACATCATCACCAACGCGGTTTCCTGCGGCACCATGTTCCGCGGACTGGAAATCATTCTGCAGGGGCGCGACCCACGTGACGCCTGGGCGTTTGTCGAACGTATTTGCGGAGTATGCACCGGCGTACATGCCCTGGCATCGGTGTATGCCATTGAAGATGCTATTGGCATCAAGGTACCCGACAACGCCAACATCATTCGCAATATTATGCTGGCCACACTCTGGTGCCACGATCACCTGGTACACTTTTACCAGTTAGCCGGAATGGACTGGATTGACGTTCTGAATGCCCTGAAAGCAGACCCGCGCGCCACATCACAACTTGCCCAAAGCCTTTCCGCCTGGCCAAAGTCCTCCCCAGGCTACTTCTTTGACGTCCAAAATCGCCTGAAGAAATTTGTCGACGGCGGTCAGTTGGGGATTTTCCGCAACGGTTATTGGGGTCACCCGCAGTACAAACTGTCGCCTGAGGCTAACCTGATGGGTTTTGCCCATTATCTGGAGGCACTCGATTTTCAGCGCGAGATCATAAAAATCCATACGGTGTTCGGCGGTAAGAACCCGCATCCTAACTGGATTGTCGGCGGTATGCCGTGCGCGATTAATATCGATCAGCGCGGCGCGGTAGGTGCGGTTGATATGGAACGCCTGAACCTGGTGCAGTCGATAATCACCCGCACCGCCGACTTCATCAACAACGTCATGGTTCCGGACGCGCTGGCTATTGGCCAGTTCAATAAGTCCTGGAGCCAGATTGGCACCGGGCTTTCTGATAAGTGCGTTTTGAGCTATGGCGCGTTCCCGGATATCGCTAACGACTTCAGCCAAAAGAGTCTGCTAATGCCGGGCGGTGCGGTGATTAACGGTGATTTTAAAAACGTGCTGCCAGTGGATCTGGCCGATCAACAGCAAATTCAGGAGTTTGTCGATCATGCCTGGTACCGTTATCCGGACGATCAATTAGGCCGTCACCCGTTCGAAGGGATCACTGAACCCTGGTATAACCCGGGTGATGTCAAAGGCAGCGATATTGATATTCAGCAGCTCAACGAACAGGAACGCTATTCGTGGATTAAAGCTCCGCGCTGGCGCGGACATGCCATGGAAGTTGGCCCACTGGCGCGCACGCTGATTGCCTATCACAAAGGGGATGCCGCCACGATTGAATCCGTCGATCGCATGATGTCTGCCCTCAAGCTGCCGCTGTCAGGTATGCAGTCAACGCTGGGGCGTATTCTGTGTCGCGCACACGAAGCCCAGTGGGCCGTGAGCAAACTGCAATATTTCTTCGACAAGCTGATGACTAACCTGAAAAACGGAAATCTGGCAACCGCAAACACCGAAAAATGGGAGCCAGAGAGCTGGCCGCAGCAGTGCCGCGGGATCGGTTTTACCGAAGCACCGCGCGGCGCGTTAGGTCACTGGGCATCGATTCGCGACGGGAAAATCGATCTCTATCAGTGCGTGGTGCCGACCACCTGGAATGCCAGCCCACGCGATCCAAAAGGACAAATTGGCGCTTACGAGGCGGCATTGATGGGTACTCAAATGGCGATTCCCGATCAGCCATTAGAGATCCTGCGCACTTTGCACAGCTTCGACCCCTGCCTGGCATGTTCAACACACGTGCTCGGCGACGACGGCAGCGAACTCATCGCCGTCCAGGTTCGCTAATCGCTGAGGAAAGGAACGATGACTGGAAAGACATCCCCCCGCGCCGGGGAGGCGCGTGATACCGCTATCAGCCACTATGTGTTTGAAGCACCTGTGCGCCTGTGGCATTGGCTGACGGTCGGCTGCATGTTGGTGTTGATGGTGACCGGCTACTTCATTGGCCGACCACTGCCGTCGGTCAGCGGCGAGGCCACATATCTGTTCTATATGGGCGACATCCGGTTGGTGCATTTCGCCGCCGCCATGGTGTTCACGGTGATCCTGCTGGGTCGCATTTACTGGGCCTTCGTCGGGAACCGCTATTCGCGCGAGCTGTTTATCGTGCCGGTCTGGCGTCGTAGCTGGTGGCATGGCGCGTATTCGGTGGTGCGCTGGTATCTGTTTCTGGAGAAAAAACCGGGAAATGATATCGGCCATAACCCCGTCGCACAGGCGGCAATGTTCGGCTATTTCCTGCTCTCCGTTTTTATGATCCTCACCGGCTTCGCCTTATACAGCGAGCACAGCCAGTACGCCATTTTTACCCCTTTTCGCTATGTGACGGAGTTTTTCTACTGGACCGGCGGCAACTCTCTCGACATCCACAGCTGGCATCGGCTGGGGATGTGGTTCATTGCGGCCTTCATTGTTGGTCATGTCTACATGGCGATTCGCGAGGACATCATGTCTGACGATACCGTCATCTCCACCATGGTCAACGGCTACCGTAGCCACAAATTTAACCGTCGTCAGCACGACAAGGAGGCGTTATGAGTGAACCACACGTCATCGTGATGGGCCTAGGCAACCTGCTGTGGGCAGACGAAGGATTTGGCATTCGCGTCGCCGAGCGCCTGTACGCCCATTATCACTGGCCGGAATACGTTGAAATCGTCGACGGCGGCACGCAGGGACTGAATCTGCTGGGCTACGTTGAGCAGGCCAGTCATTTGCTACTGTTGGACGCCATCGACTACGGACTCATGCCGGGTACCCTGCAAACCTACGCCGGTGAAAAAGTCCCCAGTTACCTCAGCGCCAAAAAAATGAGTCTGCACCAGAACAGTTTCT
The DNA here is from genome assembly GCF_041320245.1 of Citrobacter meridianamericanus. Lineage (NCBI taxonomy): Bacteria > Pseudomonadati > Pseudomonadota > Gammaproteobacteria > Enterobacterales > Enterobacteriaceae > Citrobacter > Citrobacter meridianamericanus. Next base: position 4,179,333 of record NZ_CP101036.1, read on the forward strand.
CCGAAGTGCTGGCGCTGGCGGACATTCGCGGTCATTTGCCCCCGCACATCGCCCTTGTAGGACTTCAACCGGTACAGCTGGACGACTATGGCGGCAGCCTGACCGACATCGCCCGCGCTCAGCTTCCGGCGGCGGAGCAGGCCGCACTTACGCAACTGGCTGCGTGGGGGATTGTGCCACAAACCAACGATGACACGCGTTGCCTGAACTATGAATGTCTGTCGATGGAAAACTATGAAGGCGTGCGTATTCGCCAGTATCGCGTAACGCTGGAGAGATAAGCAAGATGTTGAATGACAACCCGTTTTCTACTCTATGGCAACGTATGATAGCGCGAGGCTGGCAGCCGCTAAACGCCTCCGAACTGGATGACTGGGTAACCCACGTTCGCGACGGTGTGGTGCTGCTCAGTAGCGATCCCCGCCGGACTCCCGAAGTCAGCGATAACCCGGTGATGATGGCTGAGTTGCTCCGCGAGTTTCCCCAGTTTGACTGGCATATCGCCATGACGGATCTTGAGCACAGTGAGGCGATTGGCGATCGTTTTGGCGTATTCCGCTTTCCAGCCACACTGGTGTTTATCCACGGCGAACTGCGCGGCATTCTCAGCGGTATCCACCCGTGGGCCGATCTGCTTAACCTGATGCGCCCGTTAGTTGAACCACACATGCCGCCGGAGTCCGTACGATGAGCGACACTTTTTTTCATCTTCTGGGGCCGGGGACGCAGCCAAATGATGACAGCTTCAGCATGAATCCTTTGCCCCTTACCTGCCAGGTTAACAGCGACCCCAGCATGGCGTCCCTGGAAAACTGCCCGCACAGTCCGGCGGTAATGGGATTGTTAGCCGATGTGCGCCACCAGCTCAGGAGGTGTATTCCGGCCAAACAGGACGTGCTGGGGTGGGAATTATCCGCGCTCAACGCAGACGATCTCACGTTTTTAAATACGCTACTCGGCGAAGGCGAAGTTTCAGTGCGCATCCAGCATGCTGACGGCAGAACGAGCGAAATTCAGGAGTCGATTTTCTGCGGTATCTGGCGGGTACGTAGTCAGAATGACAAGGGACAGTGGGAGGAGCATCTGGAAGCAGGTAGCGCGCCGCGGGCGCTGTGGCTGGCGGCAACATTCAATACACTGCCGGACGACAGCTTGTTGCCCCCGCCGGTGGACGGGCTAATGAATGGCCTGACGCTGGCACAGGAACTGCTGGCGCACGTGCGCGATCCGGCCTTGCAACCCCATAGCATTAACCTCACCCAACTGCCGATTAGCGATGCGGATCGCCTGTTTCTTGCTCGATTATGTGGCGAAGGACGCATCCAGATCCGCACTATCGGTTACGGCGAGAGCCAAATCGATGCCACGGCGCTGCGCCATGTCTGGCATGTGCGCTGTCTGGATACCCTGAAAGGGCTTCTGCTCGAAAGTTATGAGATCTGCCCATTACCAGAGCTGGTGCAGGCTGCGCCGGAAGATCTTCGCGACTCGCTCCAGCGCCTGGATGAAGTCTGCGGCTGGCTGGCATCCGGCCCACCGGCCTGAACATTCTCTTCGGACCCGCGTATTTTTTGCAGCGGGTCTGACGTTTTCTTCCTTACCTATTCTCTCTCTAATGCCTGATGGAGTTCGCATGTGGGACGTCATTGACTTATCGCGTTGGCAGTTTGCGCTGACCGCGCTATACCATTTTCTGTTTGTTCCCCTGACGTTGGGGCTGATTTTTATGCTGGCCATCATGGAAACCATTTATGTGGTGACCGGCAAAACAGTCTACCGAGACATGACACGTTTCTGGGGTAAGTTATTTGGGATTAACTTTGCGCTCGGCGTGGCGACCGGCCTGACCATGGAGTTTCAGTTCGGTACTAACTGGTCGCTGTATTCCAACTACGTGGGTGATATTTTCGGCGCGCCTCTGGCAATGGAAGCCCTGCTGGCCTTCTTCCTCGAATCGACGTTCGTTGGTCTGTTCTTCTTCGGCTGGCAACGCTTAACCAAATACCAACACCTGATGGTCACCTGGCTGGTCGCGTTTGGTTCTAATATCTCGGCCCTGTGGATCCTCAACGCCAACGGCTGGATGCAATATCCCACCGGCGCTCACTTTAATATTGATACCTTGCGTATGGAGATGAGCAGCTTTAGCGAGCTGGTCTTTAACCCCATCAGCCAGGTGAAATTTGTACATACCGTGATGTCCGGTTATGTCACAGGCGCTATGTTTGTGATGTCCATCAGCGCCTGGTATCTATTGCGGGGTCGCAATCGCGAGTTCGCCCAACGCTCCTTCGCAGTGGGCTCCGTCTTTGGCACGTTGGCGATTCTCGGCACCCTGCAACTGGGTGACAGCTCAGCCTATGAGGTGGCACAACGCCAGCCGGTAAAACTGGCAGCAATGGAAGGTGAATGGCAGACCGAGCCAGCACCAGCCCCCTTTCATCTGATCGCCTGGCCGCAGCAAGAACAAGAACGCAACGCCTTTGCCGTGAAGATACCGGCTCTGCTGGGCATCCTGGCGACGCACTCTTTAGACACGCCTGTTCCCGGGCTGAAAAACCTGATGGCGGATGCTCTCCCCCGCCTGCAACGAGGTCGGGAAGCGTGGCTGCTGATGCAGGAAATCGCCAAAGGTAACCGTACGCCACAGGTGCTCAAGGCGTTTTACGACGTGGAAAAAGATCTGGGTTACGGCATTCTGCTGGCAAACTACGCGCCTGATATGAACCATGTCACTCCTGAGCAATATCAGGCCGCGCAACGCAGCGCAATCCCGCAAGTTGCGCCGGTATTCTGGAGCTTTCGCATCATGATTGCATGCGGTTCGCTGCTGTTGCTGGTAATGGCGATTGCGCTAATACAAACCTTACGCAGGCGCATCGACCAGCATCGCTGGGTGCTGCGCATGACGCTGTGGAGCTTGCCGCTACCGTGGATTGCCATTGAAGCTGGCTGGTTTATGACGGAGTTTGGCCGTCAGCCGTGGGCGATTCAGGATATTTTGCCAACCTGGTACGCCCACTCCGCGCTGACCGCAGGCCAGTTGTCCTTCTCCATGGGGCTAATCCTGACGCTTTACACTTTGTTCTTAATTGCAGAGGTCTACCTGATGCAGAAATACGCGCGTCTGGGCCCGGATACGATGCAACGTCAGCAACCGGCGCAACAACAGGGATAAAGGAGATAATCATGTTGGATTATGAAACGTTGCGGCTCATCTGGTGGCTGCTGATTGGCATCATCCTGGTGGCATTTATGGTCACCGACGGGTTTGATATGGGGGTTGGTTGCCTGTTGCCGCTGATCGCGCGCAACGACGAGGAACGTCGGGTAATAATCAATAGTGTCGGGGCGCACTGGGAAGGTAATCAGGTGTGGCTCATTCTGGCGGGCGGCGCATTATTCGCAGCCTGGCCGCGGGTCTATGCCGCCGCATTTTCGGGGTTTTATGTGGCGATGATTCTGGTGTTGTGCGCGCTCTTTTTTCGCCCGCTGGCCTTTGATTACCGTGGAAAAATAGCCAATGCACGCTGGCGCGCCATGTGGGACACAGGGTTGGTGATCGGCAGTCTGGTGCCGCCGGTTATCTTCGGCGTGGCGTTCGGTAATCTGTTTTTAGGGGTACCTTTTCTCTTCACGCCACAGCTTCATGTGCACTATCTGGGTACCTTCTGGCAGCTACTTTCTCCTTTTGCCCTGCTGTGCGGCGCATTAAGCCTGATGCTGGTTATTCTGCAGGGAGGCGTGTGGTTACAGTTGAAAACCGACGGCATACTTCGCCAGCGTGCGTTATCTGCCACCCGCCGCAGCGCGATGCTGGTAGTTCTCTGTTTCCTGCTAGCCGGATACTGGCTGTGGACGGGGATTGACGGCTTTGTGCTGCTTAACCAGGATCCTAATGGTCCTTCCAACCCGCTATTAAAAGTCGTAACGATCGCACCGGGCGCGTGGATGGGGCACTTTGAAAACTCACCTTCACTGCTGTTGATCCCGCTATTGGGCATGATTTTCCCGATGCTGACACTTTATACCTGCGACCAGCATCGGGCCGTGTGGGGATTTTTGTTTGCTTCGTTGACTCAGGCCTGCGTGATCTTCACCGCCGGCATTACCCTGTTTCCATTTGTGATGCCTTCAAGCGCGTATCCGCTCTCCAGCCTGACGGTGTGGGACAGTACCTCCAGCCAGATGACGCTCAGCATCATGCTGATTATTGTGCTGATTTTTTTACCGATCGTTCTGCTTTATACCGTGTGGAGTTATTACAAGATGCTGGGGCGCATAAATGTAGAAACGATCCGCCGCGACAACCACGAACTTTATTAGGGAGGAGTGTACGATGTGGTATCTATTTTGGTTTGTCGGCATTCTGCTGATGTGCGCGCTCTCCACACTGGCGCTGGTCTGGCTTGAGCCCCGGCTGAAATAATCCTGAAACCGGAGGGAGCGATGGACTGTCTCCGGTTTATTTTTGATTGCTGCAAGCCATACCGTATTTAAATATTATTTTCCTAAAACCATGCAGGTTTATGCTACACCTAAGATTTAATTATACTCCTGCCAGTTTACACAACCTGATTTATAAATCAGGATCGCTAATCTGGTGACTCACCATCCAGTATAATTTCCAGCTAATGAACAAGGTTGTCCATGAAGTATTTAGTAGCAGTGTTAATCCTTTCTTATTCAACATTTGCGATGTGTAGCGAGAAAACGTTGTATGCGATCAATCCGACCGCATTCGTTTATCATGCCTATAATCCAGCCAAAAGCTATACCCAATACTTTCAGAATCAGTATGTTGCTTTTGAGAGAAGGCTTAGCCCGGATTCTGACTATAGTTTGGCCATCGGTTCACTGAAAAATAGTTTTGCTGACAGATGTTTACTGCTAGGCGTACGCAAAGACTGGATTACCGAGGGACGCTGGATCTTTAAAGGTGGATATGCCTATGCCGGGGAGTTTTTCCTCAACACCTTTAGCCATTGTGGCGATGAAGGAGTCTATAAAAACATTAAGGATGTTACCGGCATAGGATTTGCGCCTTACATCTATCATGCTTTGCAATATAACATTAATAAATCTGCCAGTGTTGAAGGTGGGGTGATATTACCTGGGATTGTTATTTTCAGCGTACAACTGCACTTTTAGTAATGGATATCCAATTGTTATCTCAATTATCACAAAATAAGATAATTTTATTTAGCCATTAATACCACAATCATTATTTAGTTGATAAATCTCATCAACTCCCCTCCGAATTCATATAACACAGACAAAAATTTTCACGGTATATAGTTAGTTATGAAAGTAAAAACATTGTTATATTCCTGGCTGTTAATCAACTCAGGCGCGTCAGCGCAGCCTTTGACTATTGATCCCCAAGATATTGCTGGCAATTTTCCCGATAACGCCACCTCCAAAATTACCGCCATTGCCGAAAATGGTTCTCATGCGGTGGGAACGGTCACCATCAAGCAAAACAGCCAGGCGTTTATTATCAATCTGGATAATATTATTGCGCATGATTTAGGTACGTTGCAAAGTGATAACCAGGGGTATTCAGAAGCAACCTCCATTTCCAATGACGGGAGCGTTATTGCAGGTTGGGCGGATACCAATACCAGCAGAAGCCAGGCCTTTGTTTTCCGCATTGGCGATACGCATCTGACGCCAATCGGTACTTTCAGGGCGAATAATATCGGTTATTCCAGCGCTCATGCCTTATCGGGTGACGGTCAGGTGGTTGTTGGAGAGGCTGATGTCGACGCTCGTTATTCTCACGCTTTTCGTTATCTGGTGAGCAGTGGCAGCCTGAGCGATCTGGGCACACTTCGCGCTAAAAATCAGGGTTATTCTTCGGCCACCGCGATTTCAGATGATGGCAGCATTCTTACTGGAAATTCAGATACCGACTACGGTAGCAGTCAGGCCTTTTTCTATCGTGATGGAAGTACTCACCTGACAGGGATAGGGACGCTACGCAGTGACAATAAGGGCAGTTCACAGGCGACAGCCATTTCTGCCGATGGAAAAATCATCGTCGGCTCCGCACAAACCGACAGAGGTGTCAGCCAGGCATTCCGCTATTCTATCGATGAATTACAGATGACAGGATTAGGGTCGCTGCGCGCTGATAATAGCGGTTCTTCGCTGGCCCTGGCCACTTCGGCCGATGGTAACGTTATTGTCGGGAACGCCGCCAGCGACAGTGGCGGGATACAAGCATTTTTGTATAATGCAGGCGATCGGCGCATGACCAATCTTGGATCGCTGCAAACAGATAATAACGGTCCTTCCTACGCTTATGCCATTTCTGCTGATGGTCAGGTTGTTGTCGGTAGCGCGCATACCGATTCAGGCGATTCCCAGGCATACCTGTACCGTCAGGGAAACGCGAAGATGACGGGACTCGGGACTTTACGCCGGGACAACAGCGGCAGTTCTGTGGCGCGGGTTGTTAATCACGATGGAACCCTTATTGCAGGCAGTGCTGACACTGATGCAGGAGAAACTCACGCCACTCTCTGGAGAATAAAATACCCCGCGCCTGTTCCTCCGGTAAATCCGCCCGTGACACCACCGCCGGTTAATCCGCCCGTGACACCACCGCCGGTTAATCCGCCCGTGACACCACCGCCGGTTAATCCGCCCGTGACACCACCGCCGGTTAATCCGCCCGTGACGCCGCCAGCGGTTAATCCGCCCGTGACACCGCCAGCGGTTAATCCGCCCGTGACACCGCCAGCGGTTAATCCGCCCGTGACACCGCCAGCGGTTAATCCGCCCGTGACACCGCCAGCGGTTAATCCGCCCGTGACGCCGCCACAGGACATCCCTCAGGAAAAACCGGAGATCACTATCATTGATGTTATCAATAGCCGCCAGGCAATGGCCGACACAGCAAAGAGAAGCTACCAGGTATTGGATTTATACCAGCAAGCATTAACATCACTGTCGGACCAACGTTGCTATAGTACCCCTGGCAACCGTTACTGCCTGAAGTCTTTTTTCCAGGCCGACGCGATGCAAGGCAATCGCCGGGACAGTGCGGGCTTCAATGCCAGTATGTCACTTCTCGCGGATGGTTCACTGGTATCGGGGATCGCATTGAGTTTTCCGCTCGGAGGCAGGATCAACGATAATTATCGTTTTCGTAACAACCTACACCCTGGTATCGCCGGATATCTGCAATACCACCGGGGAACACAACCCGCAGGATTGACTGTCGCTCTCTCAATGGCAGGGATCCGGGATAACGTTACTATCCAACGTAATACACGAGCTAACACCGAGGCAGGAAAAGGTCACTCGACCATTAAGGGTTATACTGCATCGGCCGAGGCAAGTTATACCTTTGTCGTCTCGGAACCGTTTTTTTTCAGCCCATTTACCGGGCTTCGGTATTCATCCTTAACCCGCGATGGCTATCAGGAGAACAGAGATATAGCCTTCCCTGCACATTTTGAGCGACTTGAAATAGCCACAACAGAATTACAGACCGGGCTCAAAACTCAGTATCAGCTCGCCAAAACGCTCAGGCTCAATTCGCAATTCGGCGTCAGCACCAATCTCTCCAGCCGTTCTAATGGCTTTCAAGGGGATATTGAATATGCCGGGGGATTCAGCAACAAACCTCATGAAAATCATAGATTAAGACCATTCATGGCGATAGGCCTGACGGGTAACGTGACCGCGAATGCCGCCTACACGTTACAGGCGGGGTATCAGAAAAATAGCAGCAATAAAGGCAGCACGCAGGTCGGTTTTAATTTCTCACTAGGATGGTAGCTGGAAATGTAATTTAATTATGCCCTTTTCATCAGCTCTGCAAGACGCTTAATCTGCCGTCCCTGGTTATCGAAATTACCCTCATCGAGCCACATATCGTAGGCGGGTCTGAGCGTCGGGTACTCCCCGTCAATGATTGAGTACCATGCAGTATCACGATTACGTCCACGGGTAACGATAGCCTGACGAAATATGCCTTCAAAACTGAAGCCAAAGCGCTCTGCCGCTTCACGGGAAGGCGCATTTAAAGCATCACATTTCCATTCAAAACGACGATAGCCCAGGTCCTCAAAAACGTACTTTAAAACCAATGACATGACTTCCGTTGACGCTCGCGTGCGTTTCATCAGAGGGGAGTAAGAAATGTGCCCAACCTCAATCACACCATTGGAGGGATCAATACGCATAAGCGCAAACGTACCCACAGGTTTCATACTGGCTAAATCGATCACGGCAAAATGCATGGGATCTGTTTGTTCTTCAATCTTTTTTAAATAAACGAAGAAGGCATCAAAGGTCTCAAAGGGCCCTACCGGCAAGTAAGTCCAGTCGCGAAAATCACTCGCTTCGCAGTACGCTTCGTAAAGACCCTTTGCATGGCGAGCGGCGTTAATACGTTCAAGCTGGCAATAGCGACCTGTAATTTGTTGAGCCTCGGGAAAAGGGGCTCCACGCCAGTCAGACAAAGACATACCAATGGGTTGATGGAATTGATTAAAGATGTCTGACATATCCGTACCTCTTACAAAACAGGATTAAACCCGCGCAGAGTATGATCAAACTGACCAGGCCAAAAGAACCACAATGCGTATTTTTTACGGATCCACTGTATTAATGATAAAAATTGAATAAGTTACAATTTAAATAACCTGAGCAAGGCGACGTATCCCATCAACAATTTCCTCTGACGGATGATTGGCAAAGCCAATTAAAATCCCCTGTCGTAAGACATCCCCGTGGTAATAACGGCTTAGGGAGAGTATTCCCATGCCAAGTAATCTGGCTTTCTCTTCAACTTCATTTCCGGTTAAGCCATTTTGTAGCCAACACACAATATGAACGCCGGAGTCAGAAGGCTGAACGATCATTTTATCAGCGAGATAATCCTGAATGGCATTGACCAGCGTCGTTCTTCTTTCATAGCACGCCTTGCGGATTCGACGCACATGACTGGCATAATGCCCATCCTCAATAAAACTCGTCATCACTGCCTGCTCAAGATAGCTGGTGCCGAGATCGGTAAAATATTTCGTCACCATAATCTGTTCTTTTAAACCAGGAGGGACAACTAAAAAACCTAAACGGAATTCTGGATACATCATTTTAGAAAATGTTCCAGCATAGATTACCCGTTGATTCTGATCTAATCCCTGTAATGCTTGTAAAGAACGATCGGCATACCGGAATTCGCTATTATAATCATCTTCAAATATCCATGCCTGGTTTGACTTCGCCCATTCCAGCAATTCAAAACGCCGGGTTAAACTCAACGATCCGCTTAATGGATATTGATCCGACGGAACAACATAGGCGAGATTAGCGTTTGGAAAATTCTCAATGCCATAGCGGACGTTCATTCCTTCGCTATCTACCTGGACTGGCCTAACCATAGCGCCAACTGACATAAAAACCCCTCGCGCACCTTTGTAACCAGGGTTGTCCAGCCAAACATCACTTCCCGTTGAAAGTAGCGCTCGCGCAGTAATGTTCAATGCCTGTTGGATGCCATTTACGATAATGATCTGATCTTCGTTACAGTTCACTCCACGCGTTGTTTTGATATAACGGCAAACCGCTTTTCTCAGAGGAAGATAGCCGCAAGGATGAGTGTGAGCGCCCAGTTGATACCTGGATTGTCTCCAGACCCGCTGCAGTAGTTTTCCCCATAACGCATGTGGGAAGAGATCCGTGCACCCAACGCCAACCGCAAACAGACGGTTCATGCCGCGCCCTTCATACTCATTCGACCATAAATCCAGAACCGGGTCATTTCGGTTGTTTACTTGTTCATCTGGCGCGACGACTTCCCCTAACTCTATCTTCGGATAACTATTGCTGATACTTAGATCCGGAATATTGTGCGCTACATACGTACCAGACCCTTTTCGGGTCAGGATATACCCTTCATCTAATAACCGGTCATAACCGGCAATCACCGAGTTGCGTGAAATTGACATCATCTCGGACAACGCCCGGGTTGAAGGCATTTTTGTTCCTGCGGGTAATCGGCCTGTAAGAATGTGATCACGGAGTGTGTGATAGATCTGTTCCTTCACGATGCCGTTGCCTAAAACAAATCCTTGAAATAAAGGTGCATTGTTTTTCTTCATTTTATTAACCTTTATGCTAAAAGTGGATCCTATCAATTGATGAAAAGTGTCACTTTACAAGAAGTTATAAAAAATCCAGGATAATCATCCGGGCACATTATTCTTATAATATCAGGATAAATATATGAACGACAAAAAGACTATTACTATAGTAACCGCAGAACAACAAGACTACACCAACTGGCTTCCTTTATGGCTAAACTACCAAACATTTTATCGCACTAAAATTTCCGAGGAAGTAACAAAATTAACATGGGAGCGTTTCCTTACGCCGTGCGAGCCTGTTTATTGTGCTGTCGCTAAATATGATGGAAAAATAGTAGGTCTGGTGCATTATCTCTTTCACCGTTCAACCTGGACAGATTCAAATTATTGCTATCTTGAAGATTTATTTGTTAGCGAAGATGTACGCGGACAACACATCGGTAAACAGCTTATCGAGTATGTTCAACAAGAGGCTCAAAAACACCACGCGTCAAGATTATATTGGCATACACATGAAACCAATCTGCGTGGACAACGCTTGTATGACTGGGTTGCCAAAAAGAGCGGGATGATCGAATATCGTATGTGAGGGAAATGATACTCTGAGCAAACTTTAATTATTCAGTACTTAAAATCAAAGATTAGCCTCTGAGTAAATATACTCAGAGGCTGTATTGGTGATAATCAAGCTGGAGAAGAGGCTGATTTTCATAATTCAGACTTTCTTTAAATTTACTTTGTATTATTACGGCGGCAAGAAAAGCCCCGCGGTCGCGATTAGGTATAGACAATAGCGCGGTAGCAATATGCCAGAGGCCCGGCAAGTTGGTAGGATTCGACCATGTCTACATTCGATAAATGGAGCAAGGCGAGTAACATCACCCGCCCCAGCCTTCATCTAATGGAGTCGATTTACTTAAAATACCAGTGGCTAATACGTCGTCGGCTCAACCGGATGACTGTCTCCCGGAATATGCGGAGATTTAACAAAGACGCCTTTCCACGGAACCTCACCTCTGTTCACCAGAAAATGTGCTTCACCGGGATCGCAGTGCAAAACATCCCCCGAGCCTAACGTGTAGGGCTCACCGTTCAGATATAACGTCACTTCACCTGCCAGGGTATAAAAAATCTCGCAGGCTTCGATGTGACGATGGTTGGGAAAAGACTGACCGGGCTGGAGCATGACGACGCCCATGTCACATACCGGACCGCGAATGAGATATTTCGGGCCGCTATCGCCAAAACGGTACTCATGCTGCGCTTCGTTCGATTTAATCATTGCGATCTCCTGTTATAAACCCGGCGCTTTCCACAAAGAGGTCGTCAACCCGTGATCGACCAGACCTAACTGCTCCTGATATACCGCCTGCCATTTCTCACGTGATTCCCGATAAAGCTCGTGCTTCTCTTTATCCGGCACATGTTCCCGCTCCCAGCGTACCAGTCGTTCACCGGTCTCGGCCATAGATGACCAGATCCCTGCCCCGACACCGGCAGCAATGGCGCAGCCGAGCGCCGTTGCCTCTTTGACGACCGGCACATTAACCGTCAGCCCTGATACATCCGCCAGAATCTGGCTCCAGAGTTTGCCCTTCGAGCCCCCCCCAGCAAATACCAGTGAAGTAGGATGGATGCCGGTAAAATCGGCGATTTGCTGCAAATTACAGGTCGATACAATGGCCGCATTCTCTTCCAGCGCACGAAACAGCGTAGCTTTATTGCATTTTTCCGGATCGATGGACAGGTTGATAAACGAAGGAGCGGCGTGATACCAGCTCTTGAAACGCATCCGGTCAGAGAAAATTGGCATCACTCCCCATGCACCTGCCGGTACCCGGGAAGCCATCTCCTCCAGAAGGGTGTAGGTATCTACCCCCAGACGCTCAGCGATCAGCTTTTCTTCTGCACAGAAAGCGTCACGAAACCAGCGCATCGTCAGGCCAGTAAAAAAGCTGATGGATTCGGTTTGCACCATTCCCGGAATGACGTGCGGATTAATGCGCACATTCATCTCCGGATCAACAATCGGAGCGGGTAAATTCACCACCTGCTGCCAGAATGTGCCGCCCAGCACGGCGGTTTGCGCCGGACGTACGACCCCAAGGCCAAGGCAGCCCAACTGAACATCTCCGCCGCCTACTACCACTGGCGTACCTGCTTTCAACCCGCACTGTGCAGCGGCCTGGGCCGTCACCCTTCCCAGGAGCGTTCCTGTCTCTTTAACCGGTGAGAGAATATCCGACCGCAATCCTGCCATCTGCAACAATGACGGTTTCCAGTCTCGCGTTTTGAGGTCCAACAGGCCCGTTGTTCCGGCATTGGAAGGATCCACCGCCAGCTCACCGCTGAGCATGTAGGCCATCCAGTCGCTGATCATCGTGACCGTTGAGGCGCGACGATAGATATCCGAACGATGATGCGCCAACCAGAGCAGGCGTGGGATGGCGCTCAGCGCCAGCGTCTGTCCCGTGCTGCGATAGACCTCACTTTCGAAGGTGTAATCGTGGATCTCCTTAAGTTCGCTGACTTCCCGTGCCGCTCTGGCATCCACGTTTGCGCAGGCCCAGACAGGCGTCCCCTCTGCATCATAGACTACAATGCCTTCACGCATCGAACAGGCTGAAACGGCAGCAATCGCTTCTGGCGCAATCCCGGCGTTATGCAGCGCCTGACGAATACACTCACAGGCCAGTTGCCAGTTTTTCCCCAGATCAAACTCCATCGAGCCGGGCACATCCGGTACGGCGAGATGCCGCCATTCCGCTTGCCCCACCGCGATTTGTTTACCTTCCAGGTCGAAAATCACGGCGCGAACGCTTCCGGTTCCGGCGTCCAGTGCCATCAGGTAATGTGCTGATTCAGAGAGGGTACAGAGTCGGGCCATCGTTTTTGTCCTCGGCTTATTATATTTGTCAGGTCGTCAATGCTTTCTCCACAGTACAAACGGAAATTCTGTTACTTCCCTGCCGCGCGACTGCACGGCAGATACGCATTACTGCCCGCTGACAATGGCGGCGGCAGTTTCCTGGTCAGTGACCAATGCGTTGATATAACCCCCTTTCATCGCCGCAGCGATCGCTTCCGCTTTATTCACGCCCCCGGCAACACCGATCACCGTCGGGATCGTCTTCAGGGTATTGAGGGTTAACCCGATAAGTTCATCGTGGATCTTCATATCCGGAATCACCTGCCCTTCGCCATCAAAGAAGTAGCCCAGAATGTCGCCCACAGCGCCTTTGCGGCCAATCATCAGCTGTTCACCCTGAGTGATATAGCCTGAGCGAATAATGGTGGCCTCATCTTTCTGGTTGATTGCGCCGATACCGACAATGGCCGCGTCGGCAGCCTGGGCAGCCAGCAGGACATCCTGGACGCTGTTTTCATTTTTTAACGTCCGGGCAATCTCTGCTGAGGAGGCGCGAAGCGGAGCCGGAATAATACTGACCGGACAGGCCGCGTTGAGTTGTCCAATCCCAGTCATGTAAGGCCCCACGCCACCCGAGAGCGTCACCAGGCGAATTTGTTGAGCAGAGATAAATCCGCTCAGTCGCTTTAACGTGTTCATGGTCGCTTCGCCGAAACCGGCCGCCAGAATCTGCTGTGGCTGGAGTGACTCCATCAGCATATGCGCGGCGCCAATCCCCAGGCGAACGCAGGCATCTGCTCCGGGAAGTCCCGGGATGACCCGTACATTGTTCAGCTCAAAGCGACGACGTAATTCAGTTTCATATTCCAGACAGCCTTCAAAGCGAGAATTAATCTGTACACGAATAATCCCGGACTGATGCCCCTTCTCCAGCAGGCGCGACACTTTAAGCCGCGTCAGCCCCAGCCTGTTGCTGATGTCGCTCTGCGTCATACCGTCGTGGTAATAGAACCACGCAATGCGTGCCACCAGCTCTTCTTCACACATCCCTTGCCCGGAAATCATCGGGTCGTTAATAGTCATCATTCTGTCTTCACTTTGAACATATCGAATTTCTGAACGCAATTGTTCATTCATTGGTAGTTAATAACTGTGATTAAACCCACATTTCGGTGGCTTTTTATTGAACAAATTTAATTACTCCGATCATTTTAGCATAAAACGTGATCTATTCGTCGGTTTTATGAGCAGTTAGGTCATAAGGTTATGAACAATTCGAATCGCTCAATACATTTGTTCAACCTGATTCTACCCAGGCCGAACGGAGGTGGCACGTAAATGAGTCACGAAAAAATCGCTCCGCTACTCAGCGCACAGTCTGTCTGTAAGCAGTACTCCGGCGTTAAGGTACTGAAAGGTATTAACTTTACCTTGCGTAAAGGCGAAGTCCATGCGCTGCTGGGAGGGAATGGTGCCGGGAAATCCACGCTGATGAAAATTATCGCCGGTATTACTCCGGCGGACAGCGGAAGCATTGAGATTGAAGGATCCCGCTGTACAAAACTGACGCCGATCCTGGCGCATCAGTTGGGGATCTACCTTGTACCACAGGAGCCACTGCTCTTCCCCAGCCTGACGGTAAAAGAGAATGTCCTGTTTGGTCTGCCCAAACACCAAAGCTCGGCGCAAAAAATGAGCGCGATGCTCGCCGCGCTGGGCTGCCAGTTTGATATCAACAGCCAGGCCGGTTCACTGGATGTCGCCGACCGGCAAATGGTCGAAATCCTGCGCGGGCTGATGCGCGATTCGCGAATTTTGATCCTTGATGAACCCACAGCCTCACTCACACCAGCAGAAACAGATCGGTTGTTCAGTCGTCTGCGTGAGTTGCTGAGTGCCGGCGTAGGGATCGTTTTCATCTCCCACAAGCTGCCTGAGATACGCCAGATTGCGGATTACATTAGCGTGATGCGGGACGGAACCATTGCGCTCTCCGGTAAAACGGCGGACCTGAGCACAGACGAAATTATCCAGGCCATTACGCCAGCGTCACGTACTAACACGCTGAGCGCGACCCAGAAACTGTGGCTGGAATTGCCTGGCAACCGTCCGCAGCACGATGCAGGCACACCAGTATTGAGCCTCGAAAATGTCACCGGTGAAGGATTCATGAACGTCAGTTTCGAGGTTCGTGCCGGGGAAATTTTAGGTCTGGCTGGCCTGGTCGGCGCCGGGCGCACCGAACTTGCAGAAACGCTTTACGGGCTACGACCTCTGCGGGCCGGACGCGTCGTACTCGGCGGCAAGGATATCTCCACGCTTTCCACACGCGAGCGTCTGCAGCATGGTCTGGTATATCTACCGGAGGATCGGCAATCATCAGGACTGAATCTGGATGCCTCGCTGGCGTGGAATGTTTGCGCATTAACCCATAACCACAGCGGTTTCTGGGCAAATCCGGCAAAAGACAGCGCCACGCTCGAACGTTATCGCCGCGCGCTCAATATCAAGCTGAACGATCCCGAACAACCTGCCCGCACGCTCTCCGGTGGTAATCAGCAAAAAATTTTGATCGCCAAATGCCTCGAAGCCTCGCCGCAAGTACTGATCGTGGATGAGCCGACGCGCGGAGTGGACGTCTCTGCCCGTAACGACATCTACCAGTTGCTCCGCAGTATTGCGGCTCAGAATGTCGCGGTGCTGTTCATCTCGTCCGATCTGGAGGAGATCGAACAGATGGCCGATCGCGTTTACGTCATGCACCAGGGGGAAACAGGCAACGATGCCCTGCAGGGCGACGAGATTAATGTCGACACCATCATGCACGTTGCGTTCGGCGACCGCCCGTCAGGGACTACGCCACATACCGGGGAGGCGCCATGCTGAAATTTATTCAGAATAATCGCGAGGCAACCGCACTGTTGGCAGTGCTGTTGCTGTTCGTTCTGCCGGGGATGCTTGACAGCCAGTACCTCAGTGTTCAGACGCTGACGATGATCTTCAGCAGCGCCCAAATTCTCATGCTGCTGGCGATGGGGGCGACGCTGGTGATGCTGACCCGCAACATCGACGTATCGGTCGGCTCGATAACCGGGATGTGCGCCGTGCTGCTGGGGCTGCTGCTGAACGCGGGATATCCCTTGCCCGTGGCCTGCGTAGCGACGCTGCTACTGGGATTGCTGGCGGGGGTTATTAATGGCGTGCTGGTCGCCTGGCTGAAAATCCCGGCAATTGTTGCCACGTTAGGAACGCTGGGTCTGTATCGCGGCGTCATGCTGCTCTGGACGGGCGGTAAATGGATTGAAGGACTGCCTGCACAGCTTAAGCAACTCTCCGCCCCGGTTTTCCTCGGGATCTCCGCCATCGGCTGGCTGACCCTACTCCTGATGCTGCTGATGGCCTGGCTACTGGCAAAAACCGCCTTTGGTCGCTGTTTTTATGCCACCGGGGATAATTTGCAGGGCGCACGGCAACTGGGAGTACGTACCGAAGCCATCCGTATTCTGGCCTTCTCGCTCAACGGTTGCATGGCGGCGCTGGCTGGGATCGTCTTTGCTTCTCAGATTGGCTTCATCCCTAATCAGACCGGAACCGGGCTGGAAATGAAAGCCATTGCTGCCTGCGTACTGGGTGGAATCAGTCTGCTGGGCGGTTCCGGGACAATCATTGGCGCCGTGCTTGGTGCCTATTTCCTGACTCAAATCGATAGCGTACTGGTCCTGCTGCGCATTCCGGCCTGGTGGAATGACTTTATTGCCGGTCTGGTCCTGCTGGCGGTGCTGGTATTTGACGGCCGACTGCGCTGCGCGCTGGAACGTAATATCCGCCGACAAAAATATGCCCGCTTCACTCCGCAGTCTCAGCCGTGTCCGTCGACAAAAAGCGCCGCGGATACTGTGCGCACCGCTAAAAAACGTGAGGTTGCCTGATGACTCGTTTACATCGTTACGGCTGGGAACTGGCGCTCGCCGCGCTACTGGTGATTGAAATTCTGGGATTTGGCGCTCTGAACCCTCGACTGCTGGATCTGAACGTACTGCTGTTCAGCACCAGCGACTTTATCTGCATTGGTATTGTTGCCCTCCCCTTAACCATGGTGATCGTCAGCGGCGGGATCGATATCTCTTTTGGCTCCACGATGGGGCTGTGCGCTATCGCGCTGGGCGTGATGTTCCAGGGGGGCGTACCGTTGCCGCTGGCCATTATCCTGACGCTCGCGCTGGGCGCGCTGTGCGGATTGATCAACGCCGGGCTGATTATCTACACGGGCGTGAATCCTCTGGTTATCACGCTGGGAACGTTGTACCTGTTTGGCGGCAGCGCATTGTTGCTGTCGGGGATGGCAGGGGCGACCGGTTATGAAGGTATTGGCGGCTTCCCACAGGGCTTCACCGATTTTGCCAACCTTGATGTACTGGGCCTACCCGTGCCACTGATCTTCTTTCTCGTCAGCGTGCTCTTTTTCTGGCTGTTGATGCACCGAACCCACGCCGGACGAAATGTCTTCCTGATTGGGCAAAGCCCCCGCGTGGCGCTGTATAGCGCTATCCCGGTGAATCAGACGCTATACGCATTGTACGCGATGACCGGCTTTGCATCGGCAGTCGCAGCGGTGCTGCTGGTTTCTTACTTTGGCTCTGCTCGCTCCGATCTGGGGGCCTCCTTCCTGATGCCGGCCATTACGGCGGTCGTCCTGGGCGGTGCCAACATCTATGGCGGTTCCGGGTCAATTCTCGGCACAGCCATCGCCGCGCTGTTAGTGGGCTATCTGCAGCAGGGGTTGCAGATGGCTGGCGTGCCTAACCAGATATCCAGCGCCCTCTCTGGTGCATTACTTATTGTCGTTGTCGTAGGTCGTTCCGTCAGCCTGCATCGTCAGCAAATTAAAGACTGGATGGCACGTCGTCGCGCTGTTCGGCAGGCCTGAAACCCATTGCCCTAAAGGAAAAGTACATGACTATTCAGAGCATTAAAAAAATTGCCGTAATCAGTACCCTTAGCCTGGCGGCGTTCACCCTCAACGCTTATGCCGCAGAGCGAATCGCATTTATCCCGAAACTGGTTGGGGTGGGGTTCTTTACCAGTGGTGGTAACGGTGCCCTGGAGGCCGGTAAAGAGCTTGGTGTCGATGTTACCTATGACGGTCCGACAGAGCCCAGCGTCTCTGGTCAGGTTCAACTCATCAATAACTTTGTTAACCAGGGGTATAACGCCATTGTGGTTTCCGCTGTTTCACCTGATGGGTTATGCCCGGCATTAAAGCGCGCCATGCAACGCGGTGTGAAAGTCCTGACATGGGATTCTGACACCAAACCGGAATGTCGCTCGTACTACATCAACCAGGGTACACCAGCGCAGTTAGGCGGCATGCTGGTTGATATGGCCGCAAACCAGGTCAAAAAAGAGAAAGCCAAAGTGGCCTTCTTCTACTCCAGCCCGACCGTAACCGATCAGAATCAGTGGGTGAAAGAGGCCAAAGATAAGATCTCCAAAGATCATCCGGGCTGGGAAGTTGTCACCACTCAGTTTGGCTATAACGACGCCACCAAATCGCTGCAAACCGCAGAAGGCATTATTAAAGCTTATGCCGATCTCGACGCCATCATTGCGCCGGATGCCAACGCCCTTCCTGCTGCAGCTCAGGCCGCTGAGAACCTGAAGAATACCAGCGTGGCGATTGTCGGTTTCAGCACACCAAACGTAATGCGTCCTTATGTTGAACGCGGCACGGTAAAAGAATTTGGCCTCTGGGACGTGGTCCAGCAAGGCAAGATTTCCATATACGTGGCTGATGCCTTGCTGAAAAAAGGCGACATGAACATTGGGGACAAGCTGGAGATTCCGGGTGTTGGGCAAGTTGAAGTCTCGCCGAACAGCGTGCAGGGCTACAGCTACGAGGCGAAGGGAAATGGCATTGTGCTTCTGCCTGAACGCGTGGTGTTCACTAAAGATAACATCGACAAATACGATTTCTGATTTTCATTCCGTAACCGTGGAGTAAAAAATGGCTGATTTAGATGACATCAAAGATGGTAAGGATTTCCATACCGATACGCCGCAACGCAATACCCCGTTCACACTTAAGGGATGCGGCGCACTTGACTGGGGGATGCAGTCCCGACTGTCGCGCATTTTTAATCCTGAGACCGGAAGAACGGTTATGCTCGCGTTTGACCATGGCTATTTTCAGGGACCAACAACAGGACTGGAGCGTATTGATATCAATATCGCTCCCCTGTTCTCTCTCGCTGATGTACTGATGTGCACACGCGGCATCCTGCGCAGTGTGGTCCCCCCCGCCACCAACAAACCGGTAGTCCTGCGCGCCTCAGGCGCTAACTCAATTCTCACCGAGTTAAGCAATGAGGCGGTCGCGCTCTCCATGGATGATGCCGTTCGTCTCAACAGTTGCGCCGTAGCGGCACAGGTGTATATCGGCAGTGAGTATGAACATCAGTCGATCAAAAATATCATTCAGTTGATCGATGCCGGCATTAAAGTCGGCATGCCAACAATGGCGGTGACCGGCGTGGGGAAAGACATGGTTCGCGATCAGCGCTACTTCTCACTCGCCACCCGTATCGCCGCAGAGATGGGGGCGCAGATCATCAAGACCTACTATGTCGATAAAGGTTTTGAGCGCATCGCCGCGGGTTGTCCGGTTCCGATTGTTATCGCGGGTGGTAAAAAATTACCTGAACGTGAAGCGCTTGAGATGTGCTGGCAGGCCATCGATCAGGGCGCATCCGGCGTCGATATGGGGCGTAACATCTTCCAGTCCGAGCACCCAGTCGCCATGATGAAGGCCGTCCACGCGGTGGTGCATCGTAATGAAACCGCTGAACGCGCGTACGAACTCTATCTGAGCGAAAAAAACTAAAAAGGGTATGGGCCTGCCCTGGTGGGCCCATGCGTTTTAAGGAGAAAAGTATGCATGTCACTCTGGTGGAAATTAACGTCCACGAAGATAAAGTCGACGAGTTTATCGAGGTATTTCGCCTCAATCATTTGGGGTCGGTGCGTGAAGAGGGGAATCTCCGCTTCGATGTGTTGCAGGATCCGGAAGTTGAGAGCCGCTTTTATATTTATGAAGCCTATAAGGATGAAGCCGCCGTTGCGTTCCATAAAACTACGCCCCACTACCTTGCCTGTGTGGAAAAACTGGAATCACTGATGAGCTGCCCACGAAAAAAACGCGTCTTCAATGGATTGATGCCATAAGGATCTAAAAATGAACCGTTCCTTTTCCGGTTTGAATCGCACAGAGTGCGTATCGTTAATGAAGCACTAC
This sequence comes from Citrobacter meridianamericanus, assembly GCF_041320245.1. Taxonomy (NCBI): domain Bacteria; kingdom Pseudomonadati; phylum Pseudomonadota; class Gammaproteobacteria; order Enterobacterales; family Enterobacteriaceae; genus Citrobacter; species Citrobacter meridianamericanus. The sequence goes on from NZ_CP101036.1 coordinate 4,199,599, forward strand.
CCGTTAAGCATCGGCATTCTTGCCGGTCAGTGGCTCAAACTCGGGGAGTATCAGCAAAATCTTCGCGCGCTTGAACAACCCGTTATTCACCTGGATCTGATGGACGGACATTTTTGCCCTCAGTTCACCGTTGGCCCCTGGGCTATCGCACAGTTGCCACAGCAGATGATTAAGGATGTCCACCTTATGGTGGATAATCCCTGGCCCGTTGTGCAGGCAAGCGTAAAGGCAGGAGCACACTGCGTCACGTTGCAGGTGGAAAACACGCCGCATCTACACCATATGCTTCATTGGCTTGGTGAGCAAAATGCTGAAGTTTCCGGTGGCACTATGCCGCTTTTGCGAGGGATTAGCCTGTGCCCTGCAACACCACTGGAATATATTCTACCGGTCATTGAAGACGTTGAAATAATACAAATTCTGGCGGTAAATCCCGGCTACGGTAGCAAACTCTGCAAGTCAGCGTTACTGAGACGCATCACGCAGGTTGTCGCATTACTCAATGCAGCCGGCAAGCGAGACGCCATTCTGCTGGCAGTTGATGGTTCGCTAAACCTGGAAGAACTTCCAGAGATCATCGCCAGCGGAGTGGATCGTGTAGTATCCGGCAGCGCACTCTTCAGGAACGATGCTCTGACGGACAATATCTCTCACTGGCTCGCTACAATTCATTCAGCGCAATAAGTACTGCTATATTTTCTTTTATCACCAGGATACTAACGATTTACCACATGCCATTAAGTTCTACGCTCCCTTGGTAGAAAACCTGGATATACACAGGCATAAAGAGGGAGCGTCCTGCAACAAAGTGGGCGATAACAGTTACCGCGTTTTATTCATCCTCATTATTTCAAGCATAAATACTGGTCTCTCCAGCCCGTAACTTTCACAAACGTTGAGCGTTTTTATTCCACCCGGTTCACATTATTTTTTATTTGTGCAGCTTTGCGCGTTTTCACGTGAGCGTTCTCACAATTATTCGACCAGTGAGCGCCTATAAAACGCTCAACGAGTGATTGTTTTACGTTCTACGGAGATAGCTATGTCATTTTCTGTTCAGGAAACCCTGTTCTCGCTTTTGCAGCATAATGCGATCTCAGGACACGAAAACGCAGTCGCTGATGTCATGCTGCGCGAATTCAGGCGTCATGCAAAAGAGGTCTGGCGAGACAGGCTTGGGAATGTCGTCGCACGCTACGGTAGTGATAAACCTGATGCACTGAGACTGATGATTTTTGCGCATATGGATGAAGTCGGTTTTATGGTGCGCAAAATAGAGTCGTCTGGATTTTTACGTTTTGAACGCGTAGGCGGTCCTGCGCAAGTCACTATGGCTGGTTCCGTCGTCACCCTCGCCGGGGACAATGGGCCGGTGATGGGATGTATCGGGATTAAGTCATACCACTTTGCCAAAGGCGACGAGCGCACGCAGTCACCTTCCGTCGATAAATTGTGGATTGATATTGGCGCCAAAGACAAAGACGACGCCTTACGGATGGGCATTCAGGTCGGTACGCCTGTCACTCTGTATAACCCGCCCCAACTCCTGGCAAACGATCTGGTGTGCAGTAAAGCGCTTGACGATCGTCTGGGCTGTACTGCGCTGCTCGGTGTAGCGGATGCTATCAGTACTACGGAGCTTGATATCGCTGTTTATCTGGTGGCTTCTGTACAGGAAGAATTTAATATCCGTGGCATTGTTCCCGTATTACGCCGTGTAAAACCAGATCTGGCGATTGGTATTGATATCACGCCATCGTGTGATACCCCTGATTTACACGATTATTCCGAAGTCAGGATTAATCAGGGCGTTGGGATCACCTGCCTGAACTACCATGGTCGGGGAACGCTGGCAGGATTAATCACGCCTCCTCGCCTGATACGGATGTTGGAACAGACGGCTCTTGAACACAACATTCCGGTGCAGCGAGAAGTGGCTCCCGGCGTGATAACAGAAACCGGTTATATCCAGGTTGAGCAGGATGGTATTCCCTGCGCCAGTCTCTCTATTCCTTGTCGCTATACCCATTCTCCGGCGGAGGTTGCCAGCCTGCGTGATTTGACTGACTGCATCCGCTTATTGACTGCTCTGGCAGGTATGCCAGCAGCACATTTCCCCATTGAGCCTGATTCAGGCGCTACACAAGAGGCACATCCATTATGAAAAAGATCCTTGTGGCATGCGGTACCGGCATGTCGACTTCAACCATGATTGCACACAAGCTGCAAGAGTTCCTGACTGAACAGGGCATTGCAGCCACTACCGCCCAATGCTGTCTGAATGAGATCCCTCTTAACTGTAACGGTATGGACCTTATTGTTACCTCCATGCGAACCAACAGTGATTACGGCATCCCTACGCTTAATGGCGCCGCCCTGCTCACAGGGATCAACGACGACGCGTTAAAACAACAAATCAAGGCTCTGTTAACCCAATAAAAGGAGGCATTATGTTTGATTACATCCTGTCTCTCGGCGGTACCGTTTTCGTCCCTATCATCATGATCGTGATTGGCCTTATCTTCCGCATCCCCTGGCTGCAGGCGATTAAGGCAGGGGTAACGGTCGGGATCGGTTTTGTCGGTATGGGACTGGTGATCGTCATGGCGATCGACAGCCTCAGTCCCCCTATTAAAGTGATGATTGAACGCTTCGGCCTGACCCTGCATGTCTTTGACGTTGGCGCAGGACCCGCCTCCGGCGTTGGTTATGCGACTGCCATTGGCGCCATGATTATCCCGGTTATTTTTCTTCTCAATGTCGCCATGCTGGTCACCCGTCTGACCAAAACGATGAACGTCGATATTTACAATTACTGGCACTACGCCATTACGGGTACGGTGGTCCAGCTTATGACCGGTAGCCTGATTTATGGTGTGTTGGGGGCAATCTGCCATGCGGCGCTATCGTTAAAAATGGCCGACTGGACGGCAAAACGGGTGCAGAACATCGTCGGGCTGGAAGGTATTTCGATACCGCAAGGCTACGGTTCCAGTTCAGTACCGCTTTTCGTTCTACTTGATGCTATCTATGAAAAAATCCCTTTCATGAAGGGACGCAATATCGATGCTCAGGAGATCCAGAAACGCTACGGCATGGTCGGCGATCCGGTGATCATCGGCGTAGTGCTCGGTCTGATTTTTGGCCTGGCAGCTGGCGAAGGCTTTAAAGGTTGCGCCAGTCTGATGATTACCGTTGCGGCAATCATGGTGCTGTTCCCACGCATGATCCGCCTGATTGTTGAGGGCTTAATGCCCATCTCCGACGGCGCAAGAAAATTCTTCCAGAAGTATTTCAAAGGACGTGAAGTGTATATCGGTCTGGATACCGCGGTGACGCTGGGCCATCCAACCACCATTGCCGTTGGCCTACTACTGATTCCTATTATGTTAATTCTGGCCAGCATTTTACCGGGCAACAAAGTATTACCCCTCGCAGACCTGCCGGTAGCGCCGTTCTTTATCTGTATGGCTACGGTTATCCACCGCGGAGACCTGATCAGGACGTTGATAAGCGGGATCATCGTGATGATTACCGTCCTGCTGATCGCCACCCAGTTCGCGCCTTACTTCACCGAAATGGCGCTCAAAGGCGGTTTCAGTTTTGCCGGTGAAAGTGCGCAAATCTCAGCGTTGTCCGTGGGCAATATGTTCGGTTGGTCGATTTCTGAACTGATGTCGCTTGGCATTATTGGCGTTGTCGTGGCGGTCGGTATTGTCGCCAGCGTCGTTCTGTTCTTACGTAAACGTGAATTATCGGAATAAGGAGTACTTTCAATGAGTTGGCTGAAAGAGGTTATTGGGACGGAAAAAGCGGTCATCGCCATGTGCCATCTACGTGCATTGCCCGGCGACCCGAGTTTTGATGCGCAACTGGGGATGAATTGGGTTATCGACAGAGCCTGGGACGATCTGATGGCGCTGCAAAATGGTGGGGTAGATGCAGTCATGTTCTCCAACGAATTTAGTCTTCCCTATCTCACGAAGGTGCGTCCGGAAACGACTGCGGCAATGGCACGAATCATCGGGCAATTGATGAACGATATCCGCATCCCATTTGGCGTGAATGTACTGTGGGATCCGGTCGCCTCATTCGACCTGGCGATGGCTACCGACGCTAAGTTTATCCGCGAGATCTTTACCGGAGCCTATGCCAGCGACTTTGGCGTTTGGGACACTAACGTCGGTGAAACCATTCGTCATCAGCACCGCATTGGCGCAGGCGGAGTGAAAACGTTATTCAATATCGTCCCTGAAGCTGCCGTCTATCTGGGCAATCGCGATATCTGTTCCATTGCTAAATCGACGGTATTTAACAACCATCCCGATGCGCTCTGCGTTTCAGGCCTGACCGCCGGGGCACGTACCGACAGCGCGCTGTTAAAACGGGTCAAAGAAACGGTGCCTGACACCGTCGTGTTGGCCAACACGGGCGTCTGCCTGGAAAACGTGGAGGAACAACTCAGTATCGCCGATGGCTGTGTGACCGCAACCACCTTTAAAAAGGACGGCGTTTTTGCCAATTTCGTTGACCAGGCGCGAGTCAGTCAGTTTATGGAGAAAGTGCATCATATACGCCGATAAGATGGGGATAAGCAGAGCGCTTATCCCCGGCAGAGAGCAATAACCCTTCTGCGATCCCTGCCGCCTTCGTCAAAAGTATCGACGGGGATCGCTACCAGAGTAACCCGAATCGGCATGGAGTCAACGACGGATGATTAACGATATTAAATGGGTACAGTCACAACTTGAAGCCACAGACTGGCGTCAGGCCGTAGAAATCGCCGCCCGCCCGCTGGTAGCCTATGGTGCCGCGCAGCCATGCTACGTTGATGGGATCATCGAAAATACCCTTAACTGGGGGCCTTATTATTTGATAGCCCCGGGCGTTGCGTTGCCTCACGCCCGACCAGAGCAAGGCGCAAACTATAATCAGGTCAGCATCACCACGCTACGAACTCCGGTCGCCTTTGGTAACGAAGAGTGCGACCCCGTCTGGTTGCTTCTCTGCGTCAGTGCCACGGATGCCAACGCACATATTTTGACCATTCAGCGCATCAGCCAGTTTATTGATTCGCCACAATGGTTAGCGGCAGTGCGAAATGCCAGCACCGACGATGCACTTTTTGCGCTGGTATCAGGTTAACGGAGGCGCTTATGATCCTGCACCCTTCTCTCGCCAGCGCAAATCCTCTGCACTATGGTCGCGAGTTAACGGCATTAGACAACCTGGATTTTGGGTCCCTGCATCTGGATATTGAGGACAGCAGCTTCATTAACAACATTACGTTTGGGATGAAAACGGTGCAGGCCGTTGCCAGACAGACGCCTCATCCACTTTCCTTTCATTTTATGGTTGCCCGGCCACAGTTCTGGTTTAACGCGCTGGCTGAAATCAGACCCGCGTGGATCTTCGTTCATGCGGAAACGCTGGACTATCCCTCGGAAACATTAGCAGAGATCCGCCATACCGGCGCACGAGCCGGGCTGGCATTTAATCCGGCAACCCCGATCGACGCCTTGCGATATCTGGCGTCTGAACTGGACGGGGTGATGGTGATGACCAGTGAGCCCGATGGGCAGGGACAGCGGTTTATTCCCTCCATGTGCGAGAAAATCCAAAAAGTACGCACGGCTTTTCCTGAAACCGAGTGCTGGGCCGACGGTGGAATTACGCTGGCGGCGGCACAGCAACTGGCAGCAGTTGGGGCGCAACATATGGTGATTGGGCGCGCCCTGTTCTCTTCATCTGACTATCGCGCGACCTTAGCCCAATTCGCCCCCCTGTAAGAGGAGATTGTTTCTGATGAGCCAACAGAGACCTGACCGTATCAAACAGATGCTGCATTACCTGTGGCAACATCGTCACCTCTCCACACAGCAGGCCATGGAACTTTTTGGCTATGCGGAAGCGACTGTTCGCCGTGATTTTCAGTATATTGCCAACCAGTACCCGGGCATGATCCGCGGTCACGGTTGTCTCGACTTCGACGACAGTACCGACGACAAAGAGTACGTCTTCGATGTGAAACGCACATTGCAATCTGTGGCGAAGAGAGAAATAGCCGCCCTTGCCCGAACAATGATCAAAGATGGCGACTGCTTTTTTCTCGACTCCGGCTCAACCTGCCTCGAACTGGCGAAATGCCTGGCCGATGCGCGGGTAAAGGTCATCTGCAACGACATTAAAATCGCCAATGAGCTGGGCTGTTTTCCCCATGTGGAAAGCTACATTATCGGTGGACTGATTCGCCCGGGTTATTTTTCGGTAGGAGAGAGTCTGGCGCTGGAGATGATCAATGCCTTTTCCGTAGAACGTGCGTATATCTCCTGCGATGCGCTGTCGCTGGAGACGGGTATCACCAATGCCACCATGTTTGAAGTCGGGGTGAAAACACGGATTATTCAACGCTCGCGTGAAGTTATTCTCCTGGCCGATCACTCTAAATTTGATGCCGTTGAGCCGCATGCTGTAGCAACACTCTCATGTATTAAAACGATCATCAGTGACAGCGGGTTACCTGAGACTATTGCACGGCGTTATCAGCGAGCCGGATGTCAGTTGTTTTTGCCTCATTCAATAAAATGATAAGCAGGTTCGTTCGAGAGGGATTTCAAGCAAAAATGCTCAATGGCACCCGTTGAAAAATATTGACGATGCACTCGAAAGAATAAAGAAGTCCTATACGCGATCCACACTCAACTATGTTGCAACAACACTCCATCTACTTTTTATTCTCATTTACTAAATGTGACTGTTCTGGATTCATTATTCAAACTGCGTACAAGATCACATTTAATCACTCCATTACGGTTCAGCATGCTGAACAAAGCATATTTTCCATTATGTAATGTCGATACCATTTATTCCATGAGCAAGGAGGAGCCATTATGGTTCGTAAAGGATGTAATTCATTAGTCCGTGCCGAAAAAATATTAACCCACATTGCATGGGTTGGCATGGCCAGTTATATGGAGTTATTAAATAAATTCCAGTATCCAAAAAGCAGCCTGCTTAATTTATTAAATGTAATGGTGGAATGCGGTTTCTTAATTAAAAACAAAAACGGCTACTATTCACTGGGAATAAAAAACTACGAGTTGGGTTGTCAGGCGTTACACCGTCAAAATATATTTGAGGTGACTAAGCGGCCAATGCAGGAGTTGTCGCTGAAAAGTGGACTGGTTTGTCATCTTGGGGCGATGGAGAGCATTTCAGCTATCTATCTCGACAAGGTCGAAAGTCCGGACTCGGTACCGACGAGCAAAAGCTGGATTGGTAAAAAACTTGAATTGCATATTACTGCGTTAGGTAAGGCGTTATTAGCCTGGAAGACACGAGAAGAACTGGATTATTTTTTAGAGGCACTCACGTTAACCCCGCATACGCACAACACATTTACCGATAAAAAGTTGTTTCTGGAAGAATTACAAAAAACACGACTTCGGGGATGGGCCATAGACAACGAAGAATCAACCTATGGAGCGGTATGTTTAAGTATGCCGGTATTCAATATGTATAACAGGGTTAACTATGCAATCTCTCTTTCTGGCGATCCAGTGGTTTATTCAGGAAATAAGATAGACAGCTATCTGGAATTGCTCCGGAAATGCGCCGGGCAAATATCATATGGGCTGGGATACAGAAACGAAAATGAGCATTTACGAAAAGGAAACTGAGGTAATGAAAAAATTCCGCGGCATTATTCCCCCGGTATCCAGCACGTTTCATCGTGACGGAACCCTTGATAAAACGGCAATGCGCGAAGTTGCCGACTTCCTGATTAATAAAGGGGTCGACGGACTGTTTTACCTGGGTACCGGTGGTGAATTTAGCCAGATGAATACAACCCAGCGCATGGCGCTCGCCGAAGAAGCCGTGGCCGTTGTGGGTGGGCGAGTGCCGGTATTGATTGGCGTCGGTTCGCCCTCCACTGACGAAGCGGTGAAACTTGCGCAACATTCACAAGCCTGCGGCGCTGATGGTATCGTCGCTATCAACCCCTACTACTGGAAAGTCGCACCACGCAATCTTGACGACTATTACCAGCAGATCGCCCGTAGTGTCACTCTGCCGGTGATCCTGTACAACTTTCCGGATCTGACGGGTCAGGACTTAACCCCGGAGACCGTGACACGGCTGGCTCTGCAAAACGAGAATATCGTTGGCATCAAAGACACCATCGACAGCGTTGGTCACTTGCGTACGATGATCAACACAGTTAAGTCGATACGCCCGTCGTTTTCTGTATTCTGCGGTTATGACGACCATTTGCTGAATACGATGCTGCTGGGCGGCGACGGTGCGATAACCGCCAGCGCTAACTTTGCTCCAGAACTCTCCGTCGGCATCTACCGCGCCTGGCGTGAAGGCGATCTGGCTACCGCCGCGACGCTGAATAAAAAACTACTACAACTGCCCGCTATTTACGCCCTGGAAACACCGTTTGTCTCACTGATCAAATACAGCATGCAGTGTGTCGGGTTGCCTGTAGAGACGTATTGCTTGCCACCGATTCTTGAAGCATCAGAAGAAGCAAAAGATAAAGTCCGCGCGCTACTTACCGCGCAGGGCATTTTACCAGTCTGAGGAGAAACTCATGTCTGTTCGCAATATTTTTGCTGACGAGAGTCACGATATCTACACCGTCAGAACGCACGCCGATGGCCCGGACGGCGAACTGCCATTAACCGCAGAGATGCTTATCAATCGCCCGAGCGGGGATCTGTTCGGTATGACCATGAATGCCGGAATGGGCTGGTCTCCGGACGAGCTGGATCGGGACGGTATTTTACTGCTCAGTACACTCGGTGGATTACGCGACGCAGAGGGTAAGCCCGTGGCGCTGGCGCTACACCAGGGGCACTACGAGCTGGATATCCAGATGAAAGCGGCGGCCGAAGTCATTAAAGCCAACCATGCCCTGCCCTATGCCGTGTACGTCTCCGACCCTTGTGACGGACGCACTCAGGGCACAACGGGGATGTTTGATTCGCTACCATACCGTAATGACGCCTCAATGGTGATGCGCCGTCTTATTCGCTCTCTGCCCGGCGCGAAAGCTGTCATTGGCGTGGCGAGTTGTGACAAGGGGCTGCCAGCCACTATGATGGCGCTCGCCGCACAGCACAACATAGCGACGGTGCTGGTGCCCGGTGGCGCGACGCTACCCGCAAAGGACGGAGAAGACAACGGCAAGGTGCAGACTATTGGCGCACGCTTCGCCAATGGCGAATTATCTCTACAGGACGCACGCCGTGCGGGCTGTAAAGCCTGTGCCTCTTCAGGTGGCGGTTGTCAATTTTTAGGCACCGCCGGAACATCTCAGGTGGTGGCCGAAGGATTAGGGCTGGCAATCCCACACTCAGCACTGGCTCCTTCCGGCGAGCCTGTGTGGCAGGAGATCGCCAGAGCTTCTGCACGAGCGGCACTGAACCTGTGTCAAAAAGGCATCACCACCCGGGAAATTCTCACCGATAAAGCGATAGAGAATGCGATGACGGTCCATGCCGCGTTCGGTGGTTCAACAAACCTGTTGTTACACATCCCGGCAATCGCTCACCAGGCAGGTTGCCATATCCCGACCGTTGACGACTGGATCCGCATCAACAAGCGCGTGCCCCGACTGGTGAGCGTACTGCCTAATGGCCCGGTTTATCATCCAACGGTCAATGCCTTCATGGCAGGCGGTGTGCCGGAAGTCATGTTGCATCTGCGAAGCCTCGGATTGCTGCATGAAGATGTTATGACGGTTACCGGCAGCACGCTGAAGGAAAACCTCGACTGGTGGGAGCACTCCGAACGGCGTCAGCACTTCAAGCAACTCCTTCTCGAGCAGGAACAAATCAACGCTGACGACGTGATCATGTCGCCACAGCAAGCACAAGCGCGCGGGTTGACCTCAACTATCACGTTCCCGGTGGGCAATATTGCGCCAGAAGGATCGGTGATCAAATCCACCGCCATTGATCCCTCGGTGATTGATGAGCGAGGTATCTATTACCATAAAGGTGTGGCGAAGGTTTATCTGTCCGAGAAAAGTGCGATTTACGATATCAAGCATGACAAGATCAAGGCGGGCGATATTCTGGTCATTATCGGCGTTGGACCTTCCGGTACCGGGATGGAAGAAACCTACCAGGTTACCAGTGCCCTGAAGCATCTGTCATACGGTAAGCATGTTTCGTTAATCACCGATGCACGTTTCTCGGGCGTTTCTACTGGCGCATGCATCGGCCATGTGGGGCCAGAAGCACTGGCCGGAGGGCCCATCGGTAAATTACGCACCGGGGATATCATTGAAATTAAAATTGATTGTCGCGAGCTTCACGGCGAAGTCAATTTCCTCGGCACCCGTCGCGATGAACAATTACCTTCACAGGAGGAGGCAACTGCAATATTAAATGCCAGACCCAGCCATCAGGATTTACTTCCCGATCCTGAATTGCCAGATGATACCCGGCTATGGGCAATGCTTCAGGCCGTGAGTGGCGGGACATGGACGGGTTGTATTTATGATGTAAACAAAATTGGCGCGGCTTTGCGCGATTTTATGAATAAAAACTGAAAGCATAAATAAAAACATCCAGACACCTGAATTATCCGGCTACATATCATTCGTTATTTACTCAGTCGGATAATGACGGGTCGCTACCCTGTTATGAGAGGACGTTATGCCACTAATTATCGTTGTGGCAGGGATTGCTTTACTCCTGCTTTTAACCATAAAAATTAAGCTTAATACGTTTGTTTCGTTAATTATTGTATCGATTGCTGTCGCCATCGCCAGTGGTATGGATTTGAGTAAAGTCGTCACCTCAGTCGAATCCGGACTTGGCGGTACGTTGGGACATATTGGCTTGATATTTGGTTTCGGTGTTATGCTCGGTCGCTTGCTGGCCGATGCGGGTGGTGCACAGCGAATAGCGCTGACCATGCTGAATTATTTCGGGAAAAATAAACTTGACTGGGCAGTGGTCTGTTCGGCGTTTATTGTCGGTATTGCACTTTTTTTCGAAGTCGGTTTAATTCTTCTGGTACCTATTTTATTCGCTATTGCCCGTGAAGCAAAAATATCACCGATGTTTATGTGTGTGCCGATGCTTTCCGGTTTGCTGGTCGCGCACGGTTTTTTGCCGCCGCACCCCGGCCCGACAGTTATCGCCAGAGAATATGGCGCTGATGTAGGATTGGTACTGATATACGGTATCATTGTCGGCATTCCAACCTTTATTCTTTGCGGCCCGATATTGAATAAATTCTGCCAGCGCATTATTCCAGACGCCTTTAAAAAAGAGGGGAATATCGCCTCTCTCGGCGCGACCCGCCGATTCAGCGAAAGCGAAATGCCTGGCTTTGGGATAAGTTTTCTCACGGCAATGCTGCCGGTGATCCTGATGGCGGTTGTTACCATCATCCAGATGACTCATGCCAAAAGTGCTGCGGATTCAGGCTTATTCTACAACGTGATACTGTTCTTAGGTAACTCGACGATCGCCATGCTGATTTCACTGCTGTTCGCGATCTATACCATGGGCCTGGGGCGCGGGAAAACAATCCCTGACCTGATGGATTCTTGCGGAAAAGCTATCGCGGGTATTGCTGGTCTGCTGCTGATTATCGGTGGTGGTGGTGCATTCAAGCAAGTTCTCATCGATTCTGGCGTCGGTCAGTATATTTCCACCCTGGTTTCGGGTATGGATATTAACCCGATCCTGATGGCCTGGGGCGTGGCCGCATTCCTGCGTATTTGTCTGGGTTCAGCCACCGTCGCGGCGATCTCTACCGCCGGTCTGGTCATCCCACTGTTGGCAGTACATCCCAATACCAACCTGGCCTTGATTACGCTGGCTACCGGTGCCGGATCCTGTATTTGTTCTCACGTTAACGATGCCAGTTTCTGGATGATTAAAGACTTTTTTGGCCTTACCACCAAAGAAACGCTGTTATCCTGGACGCTGATGTCCACACTCTTATCCATCAGTGGGCTGATTTTTATTCTGCTCGCCAGCTTAGTTTTATAATCGGGTTCTCGCCAGTGAGCCAACCTGTCGGTTCACTGGCCCTCATCATTTAGTGAGTGGCGGCAACTGTCTGCGCGGTGACGAATCGCTGACGATCAAAAAGGGGCGATATTGAACCGTTTATTGTGCTGAAGGAGTGTACTCCCAGTAATACTGATAAAGCCGGAGCATGCCTCCGGCTTTTTAGCATAGAGGAACAGAAGGCGACCGCTCAAATGGTATGCTGGTTTATTTCATGTAAAAGAATAAAATATCTGTATAAAATCATGCCACTGGCAATCTGCATCAACTCTCCGGGTAAACAGGGTTAAGATAAGCATTTCCCCGGTTTAATACAGGTATACAAAGTGGATAGAGATCAAACAAACAGCAGCCTGTTCAATGATGATCCCGTACTTCATGCAACATGGCTGTACTATCAGGAAGGCAAAAGCCAGACTGAAGTTGCAGCTATCATGGGGGTGTCCCGCGTCACGGTCGTCAAATACCTGCAAACAGCCCGGGAAAATGGACTGGTTCATATCAACCTGGACGTGAATGTCTTTGGATCTATCGACGCTGCTTTGCAAATTCGCGATAAATTCAATCTCCAGAGAGTGATCATCGTGCCTGATGGCGAACATGCCGGAAAGCGTGATGATACAAAGCTGATGCGTACTCGTCTTTCACGTGCCGGTGGCATGTATCTGAATCAGGTAATTGAGAATGGTGATGTGCTGGGAGTTGCCTGGGGAAGAACAATCCATCAGATGAGCAAAACCATGACGCCGAAGTCATGTAAAAATGTCACCGTTATTCAGATGCTCGGTTCCATGCCCTCTCAACCAGACCTGACGATTATTGAATCCTCATCACAAATCGCTTACAAGCTTTCAGGACGTGTCGCTTCGCTTCATGTTCCTGCCGTGGTATCAAGTGCCAGACTGGCAATGGAGTTACAGGCCGAACCTATTATTCGCTCGAATTTTGACGTTCTGACTCGTTGTACGAAAGCCTTTTTCGTCGTAGGTAATGCTCTTGATGAAAATCCCCTTATTCGAGTGGGTGTGCTGAATAAGAAGGAAATGCAGACCTATCGGGATTTAGGTGCGGTAGGTGTCATTTGTGGTCGCTTCTATGACAAGGAAGGAGTACCCGTCGTGGCTGATGTTGACCAGCGTATTCTTGGCATAAGTCTGGCTCAGTTAAGGCAGATTGAACGGAAGATCTTTCTTGCTGGTGGGGAAAGAGGCTATGACGCGACGCTGGGTGCCCTGCTGGGGGGATATGTCACAGACCTGATTGTTGATGAAGGAACGGCTGAGTTTTTGCTGGCGTGTGAATTACCGCAGTAAAAGAATGAATAACTGCCCCATAGTTGGGGCAGTATTTTATTGATTAGCGGCGATAATTAAAATAATACCCACAATGTATGAAATAAACATGGTCAGCAGCAGTTTATTGGTTCCGGCTGGCGCACTGGCAAATTCTCTCCAGATGAATACCCCCCAGATCACGGCAATCATTGTTGCCCCCTGTCCCAGACCGTAGGAAATAGCATAACCCGCCTGACCAGACGCAATCAGACTAAATGCCAGACCGACACACCAAATCATACCGCCCAACCAGCCACAAACATGATCCCGTAAACTTCCGGAAAAATACATTTTCCCGTTGACAGGTTCTCCTGAAATAGGCTTTTTCATAACCAGCGTGTTAAGGATAAAGTTCGACAAAAACAGCCCTATGGCAAACAGGACAAGTGCTGAGTACGGCGTCATCAGACCGCTGGCAGGCTGACTGAAATTGTCTGACATGGAGTCAGCCAGGAAGCGGAAAAACCATCCCATGATGATACCCGCCAGAATAGCAGTGATGAGACCTTTGTTACGACGGGATTTATCCGCCTCCTGAGTGACACGACCATAGGCTATCGCGGTAAAAATAATGGCGATCACAACGCAGGCGACACCGAGGAACAGAATGAGCGGATCGCCCTGCGGATTGCCGATATAAGTGGTGATCACACCCAGAGCCAGTGCCAGCCCCACACCCACAGGAAAAGCTACCGCCATACCGGCAAGATTAATAGAAGCGACCAGAAGGATATTGGAAATATTAAAAATAATCCCTGCAAGTATTGCCGACATCAGACTACCACTGCTCGCCTGCTGAATATCAGGTATAAAGCTACGACCGGCTTCCCCCGTAGACCCCAAAGTGAAGGCAAATAACAAAGAGCACAGCAATAATCCAACTGAGTAATCCCAATAAAATAGAGGAAATTCCCATTTTTTATTACTTACAAGTTTGGTTGTATTCGCCCATGACCCCCAGCAAATCATGGTAATAAAACACATTATTATAGCAACAGCATACGATTCCACGATAAACATAAATAACTCCTTGTGGTAGTTATAATCAATCGTTGTGGGCAGAGGGGATAGCAGCCATTCCGCGAATGGCTGTTATATGTTATTAATTAAAATACAGCTGTAATTACGCTTTCAAACCATACGTTTTGAATTTTTCAAAAACGATAGTCATTTCGGCTTCAGACAGCACGGGAACATCGTGATGTAATCCGCCACATTTGATGTATAAATCAGCCAGCGTCTCGGTTTCACCCGCCAGCCACAACGTCTTTTCCAGCGTGACGTCCATGGCCAGCATACCGTGATGCTGCATCAGCAAGGACTTACTTTCTTTGATCCCTTTAGATACACCGTCGGCCAGTTCAGGGCTGCCAAAGGTATTGTAAGGAATACAGGGAATATGATCCGTCCCCGTCACCGCCACCATATAATGAATGGCCGGAATCGAATGATTATGTATTGCCACCGCCGTGGAATTCACCGCATGCGTATGTATGACAGCATTCAATTCTGGTCTGGCTTTATAACACGCCAGATGGAATAACCATTCACTTGATGGTATTTTACCCGCTTCTGGTATTCCCTTATCGTCTACAAAGACAATCATGTCCGGCGTCATCTTTGAATAAGCGATCCCACTCGGTGTAATCAACATGCCACCGGTATATCTGGCACTCACATTACCTGATGTTCCTTGATTAAGACCTGACGCATTCATTTCCCGACAAGTGGAAATGATATTTTCTGCTAACTTAATCCTTTCCATTCCTGCTCCTTAACAGCAGTGGTCGTCGTTTTAATGCTACTCGTCCTGGAGTGCTTTACTCTTCAGGTCAGCAAACATCCCCGCCAGCGCAGACTCACTGGCGGCACAGACTCCCCGTTCAGTAATGAGGCCGGTGATATACCTGGCAGGCGTGACGTCGAAAGCATAGTTTCCACAACGTGTTCCTTCAGGAGCGGTATTCACCCAGCTCAACTCTCCATGAGGATTTATCCCGTAGACATGGGACTGTTCCTTTCCGTCACGTTGTTCAATCGGAATGGTTTTTCCGTCCTCGATAGTCCAGTCAATAGTGGGAGAAGGTAACGCGACGTAGAAGGGAACATGGTTATCATGGGCCGCCAGCGCTTTAAGATAGGTGCCTATTTTATTACAGACATCCCCTCTGGCCGTGGTGCGATCGGTCCCCACAATGCAGAGATCAACGTCACCGTGTTGCATCAGGTGGCCACCCGCGTTGTCGGAGATCAGGGTGTGAGGAATACCGTGTGAGCCCAGTTCAAATGCCGTGAGTCCGCCCTGATTACGTGGCCGCGTTTCATCCACCCAGACGTGAACAGGGATTCCGTTTTCATGCGCTTTATAGATGGGAGAAAGCGCTGTTCCCCAGTCTACAGTCGCCAACCATCCTGCGTTGCAGTGCGTCAGGATATTTACCACTCTCCCGGCCGGTTTTTTCTGGGCTATATCGCGAATGAGTTCTGCGCCATGTAATCCAATTTGTTCACATAACGCGACATCTTCTTCGGCAATTTCTGCCGCCAGCGCCCAGGCCGCATTCTTGCGCTCAGATACACAGAGAACCTTCAATGTAGCTATCATCCTGTCGAGAGCCCATTTGAGGTTAATTGCAGTTGGTCGGGTTTTGATAAGAAGGTCATAGTAACGCTGCAGACCCACGTCACTGGCGTCGTGGTTCATTCCCAGTGCAATACCATATGCCGCAACAACACCAATAAGTGGAGCGCCCCGAACCCACATTTCCTGAATAGCCGCTGCGGCCATCTCCGCAGAGGTAAGCGCCACCACCTCAAACTTAAAAGGCAACTTAGTCTGATCGATGATTTCAACCGCCTTTCCATCCCCGGAAACCCAGACCGTACGGTAGTGTTTACCTTTAATATTCATAATGACCTCTTATTTAACCTTTGCAGACTGGATGACGGAATCCATATTTTTAAAGTGGCGGGCATTGACGATAAGATCGCGTGCCATGGTCAAAGCGCGTCGTTCACATTCTGCGCGAAGCTCTTTATTTTCAATCAGTTTCAGCTCAGCAACGCCAGCAAAACCAATAATTCGGCGATTTATCTCCATGCCGGCGTTCACCAGGGAATCTTCAAGCAGCGTGGCAAAAAACTGATCCTGTGCGTCCTTCAGTGCGGCCCTGTTCTGTTGATACATTTCTGTCGGCCATGCGTCCCCCTGTGTTTTGTTGTCCCACAGCTGGCGGAACTTCCGGGTGAAAACGGACCAGGTCTCAACAATCTGTTGAAGCAGCCATTCCTGATAGGCAATGCGACGTTGTTCATTCACATCCCACCCAGGGCGTGAGAAGAAAGCCATCAGAAGGTTGCCGATATAGTTGCCGATATCAAATGCCATTGGCCCCATGAAACCAAATTCTGGATCAATCACTTTTGTATCCGTATCGGTCACCATGATTGACCCTGAATGAAGGTCACCATGTAACAATGCCTGTGCCTCTGTCATAAATTTGTACTTATAACGCATGGCAACCTGGATCATCTCTACATCAGCCCAGGCCTTATGGACGGCATCGTCCAGCTCAGGAGAAGTCCAGTTATTCCGTTCAGCGTTGTAATAGGGCTCTGTGAAGATCAGATCTTCCGTAATTTTGCACAGCTCATGATTCAACGCGAACTCGGCGGTAAGTGCTTTTTTCTGATCGGCCGGCATGCCAATGTCAGAGGTACTGAAGAGAGTTTGGGCTAAAAACGTCCCGATATCCTCAGCAAGATTAGGGAATTTTTTGCCGTTAATCAGCTCCTTACGCAATATTACGTGAGGTGTCAGATACTCCATGGCAAACAGTGCCATCTCCGGGTCATAAAAATAGACCTGCGGTGTCAGTTTGTGACCTGCGTACTTTGCTTCCTGGCATAAGACGTTGTACTCAAAGCCTGCTCGGCTAAGAGATAAGGGCCACCCTTCGCCTCCTGCACGAAGCCAGGGCAAAGCTTGTTTTACAATGATGGTTTTATGCGTCCCTTCAACGATAAACACCATGTTCAGGTTTCCGTCCCCCACTTCTGAAACTTTCCACTCTTCAGGTAAACCTCCCGGTTCGCATGAAGGGGTCAGTCTGGATGAGAGATAACCCGGCAGCGTGTCACATGTCAGCGGCTTGTAACCTGATGGAATCGAATCCGTCATAACAGTTCTCCTTGTCTACACAGAATGATAATCAACTTGTCATATGACAACTATACATTATCAAATGTAAAAGCATTTGTGACGTATGTAGATTTTTTGAACTGGAGAAAATTAAAAATAATGTTGTATGGAGCCATGACTTTTACAAGGAACAGTAGAGACGATCTCCAATTTATTCTATATAATTCATTTGGTTATGTAGTAATAAATAGTATTAAAATGGGAGTATTGCAGGCAATCTTAGGCGAAAGGAAGTATTGAAGTAACAGAATAAATTGCACTTATTTTTATACACATGTATTTTTTGATTGCCTTTTGTTTTGTTAATTCTTGGTATTTGTCATGCCGATGCTAATAGACAGATAGATTCGAGGGCCATCAGTCCCATCATCATGATGAAGCAACAGAGGTGAGTCTAACGTTCCCGCACTTCTTATCGATCGGCACTGACGATCAATATCGAGAAACTGATCTATCAAAACGATTATCTTTCATGCGCCAGGCCTGGTTATCCTTGTCTTATATTGCTCGCAGAAAAGCCTTTCATGACGGTTAGTTATCTGGCCGAGGCTTGCTGCGTCCATTTTCCATGTAACTCACATAATGAAGTCACCAAGGCGCAGAAAGATGAAGAGATGTGCACGTTGCAACAAAAAAAGAAGCGTTCTTGAGCGGTGGCTCTCTCTCGATAAAGAATTTTGCGACGAGTGCTTATTCGATATCGATGAGGAAATCAGGGAAAGAAGGATTATCCCAATCAGACACCGCAAAGATGACAAGGATGGGAAATCGTAGTCCGAAGAATAAAATCGTCAGTGAACTCCTTGAGCCTATTGAGATTATCGATGTTGATGGCGGTGAATCGACACAGTATCGGTAGTCAGCTTTTTAGCGGCAACTTCATCTCCTCGCTCACAGCTGCCCGTCATGCCAGCTCAAAAAACAGGTTTAGCGTAGGATATTTTCCGTTTTCCAAGTGGACCCCAAAAACATCCCTTCAGTTGCAGTCCGCAGCGTTACCTCAAATCCGGCATGGAAAAAAGTGACATGGCGCTATGCATCAACCAGGTCGGCATTACTGTCAGCCAGCACTTACTGCCGGTAGCGCGTGTTGAGAAACACAGATGCACTGCCGGCGAACGGTTCAATCAGACAGTCCACCTCTTTAGGTGAGGGAAGCGCGGATAACAGTATCTTCATGCTGCGGGTTTTAGAGTCGGCCCATTTCAGAAACGGCCTGATGATGCTGACGGGCTGCGGATGTCCGGCATTCTTTCTGTAGGTGTCAGTGAATACAGATTTCTCTTTAAAATGCTATCCGGAACCGATCGGGATCACAATAAGTCACTGCTTTGTGATAATGCCGACAATTAACGAAATTTACTAAGTCCTATATTTTTGTTCTCCTTTAAGCAATTGTCTTCATGACTGATTCATAAAATTCATCAATATGTTGATGTCACCTGTAACGGTTGGATTGCGCATGTTTTACCCAATTTCACGGTAACTACATGTAAAATTTGATTTTTACTCCATGAGTGAAATTACAGAATATATTTAATTACACGATTAATCATATTGTTTTTGTGTGGTTTTATAATTTTTATATAAATTTATTATTATCCTGAAAATTGAGATGTTATCTGTAAAGGAAGTCAATCAATGAAATATATTGATTAGTTTTCAAGATCTTATCGATCGATTTTATTGGTTGTTGTAATAACTATTAACGTCTTAGGATTAAC
This sequence comes from Citrobacter meridianamericanus, assembly GCF_041320245.1. Taxonomy (NCBI): domain Bacteria; kingdom Pseudomonadati; phylum Pseudomonadota; class Gammaproteobacteria; order Enterobacterales; family Enterobacteriaceae; genus Citrobacter; species Citrobacter meridianamericanus. Next base: position 4,218,902 of record NZ_CP101036.1, read on the forward strand.
CCCATAAAGCCGCACTTAAATTAGTATTATTAGCGTTGTCTCTGATGGAGTTTATTAATGCAGTATCAGAATCTTCAGGGTGAGGCTGGAGTGGTAATAGTTTATTCTCCCGATTTTATTATGAGGGGGGCTCTTGAGGGGCTCCAGAGAAAGACAAAAGAAAAAGAAACCTGTATGGCTGAAAATATCGGGGAGTTGTTTTCTTTTGTGACAGAAAAGAAAACACAGAGCGTTATTCTTGATATTAGCGCACATAACCATGCCTATTTATTATGTGCCATTCGCCGGCAGTTTCCGGCACTGCCGCTGATAATTACCCGTAAGCGTCATTTATTTTCGGATTACATCACGGCGGCATGGTTCGGGAATATCTGGCTCAGGGACTATGATGCCCTGATGGAAGAGCGACAGGACATGGCACCCACAGACTGTGTCAGTAATATCAGCCTGTCCGGTCCTGAAAGTACAGGAGCCTGCGGACAGTGTTGCACAGGCCGGACAGACGGGTCGCAGATTCTTCACCCCCTGCGGCTCTGGCTGGCTCACCGATTGCGAGGCCGGGTGTCTTCACGTAAAGCGGTCAGTGTGGCCCTGGAGTGGCTGGAGATGGGCGGGAGTGCCCGTGAAATGGGGGCCAGCATCGCCCGAACGGACAAACTGATTTATCACTACCGGTGGCAGATTATGCGGGAACTGGGGATAAGAAACACCGCGCTGGAATTTATCCCTTCCATCACTGTTAATGCGGGGCCGGTGCCTGAGGGGTGTTCATCCGAGTGTTTGATGCGGGCGTGCGCGGGAAACTGAATTATCAAACGGGAGGTACAAAGATGTGTATACAGCGACCACAGCAATCAAAATATTCTGCCTCCCGGTCCGGGAGGCACTTTATCCCCGGAACGCTGGAGCCTGGCCGGGTGAATATCTGCCATTTCCGGCTCCTGATTGCCATGGGCATAACAGGAAAAAAGAACATGCAGGACGCCCTGGAGGAGGTGCTGGTGAGGGGGTTGACACGGCGGGAGGCCTGTGAGCGTCACGGTGTGTCGCAGAGCCATTTCTCGGTAAAATACCGGCGACTGCAGATGGTGAATCAGACCGTGGTGAGAATGTACCCGTATATAGTGAGCGATATCCGAATGACAGAGTAATAGGTTTCTCTTTACTTCCGGGAGAGAATACGGCCTCTGCTTTTCTTATATTTTAATGACTGATTAAATCTATTTTTTGTTGTTCGGGCGGCGCCTCTATATATATTTATCTTTCGTAATGACGGAATTAACCACTTGTTATTTTCGTGCGGTAGCCATGGTCCGGCATGAGACTGATATTAATTTTATGTCTGTTATCTCTGTTCTGAACAGTTCCGTGAAATGAACAGTAAAATAACGAGCTGAATATAAAAGCAATCTGCGCTGAATAAGCCATATAAGTGCAGTATATAAACATGAGCAGCATATAAATATGACAGGCTGTATAAGGTCATCAAAATTGCTGCCGGGCTTAATTAAAACGCAGCATTCATCATTAACGCTGTCCGTCCGGGCGGTGTTAATGATGGTTTCTGCCATCAACGGAAAAATATTATCAGTGATAACAAATGCGCTTATTTTGGCGCAAAACAAGGAATATAAAATGAAAAAGCATTTACTGACTGTTTCTGCCCTGGCTCTGGCTGTGATGTCTGGCTCTGCACTGGCTGCAAACGGTGGGGATGTTCAGTTTATTGGTACTGTTACTGACACCACCTGTGACATCGTGCCTGAAGCCAACGGGGCGGTAAGCAACGTGGTTCAGCTGGGCAACGTGGCCACCTCCACTGCTGCAGCAGCGGCAGGTGACACATCCAACCAGGGGGCTGTCGTGAACTTTGCCCTGAAACCGAAAGCGGGAACCACCTGTAACCCTGCGGGTATGACCAACGCATCCTTTGCGTTTGCCGGCCCGCTGGAAGTAACCGGCCTGGCGCCGCAGAGTGGTGCTGCCACTGACGCTATGGTGAAACTGAGCGCGGTAAACGCCACGGGCGGTGCTCACGACATTAACAAGACCCAGAGCGTGTCTCAGGTAACCCTGACCGACCTGAATGACGCAGCCAAAGGTGCCCAGTTCAGCGCCCAGCTGATTGGTGGTGCTCAGGCGGGTGATTACAACTCTGCTGTGGCTTATGTAGTGGCTTACAACTAATCCCCACCGGATATAAATCAGGTCCTGCCCGCGCACAACGCCGTGCGCGCCCGGCAGGGCCTTTTACCGGTTTTCGCTGTTTTTTTGTCTTGTTCTTTCTTGTTTGCTCTGAAGGCAGGTCGGTGTGAATACAAAAACCTCCACAATAATAAAACAACCTGCGCTGTCACTTCTGGCACTGAGCATTTGTTCTTCCTTTGCGTCTGCCACGGAACTCAACACGGCATTCCTGCAGGGAACCACGGATGTCCCCTCAGTCCTGAAGGACGGTGTGAAATACCCTGCGGGTCAGTACTATGTCGATGTCTCGCTCAACGGCACCCGGACCGGGCGTTCGACGCTGGTTATCAGCCCGGAGGATGAGCAGGCAGGTCAGCTCTGCCTGAGCCCGGAGTGGCTGCAGAATGCAGGTATTTTCTTTAAGCCGCAGGCCTACCAGGACACCTTTGACAGCATCCGGGGCTGCTATCAGCCGGGGAAAAAGGACAGCACAAAAGTCAGTTACGACGCCGGCAGCCAGACGCTGGATTTTGGTATTCCCCAGGCCTGGCTGGCGGAAAAAAACGATGCCGCCCGCTGGGACTACGGCATTAACGGTCTGCGTCTGAAATATAACGGCAACTTTAACCAGAACGTGCAGACCCGGAATAATAATGGATACGGGGACGATACCCTCAATGCTTATGGCAGTTTCAATACCAGCCTGAATGTGGGGCGCTGGATTTTATCCAGTGACATGAATGCCACCCGCAATGCGTGGGGCAATGAATTCACCACCAACAACCTGACCCTGTCCACGGCCATCAGTCAGGTGAAGGGCGACCTGCTGATTGGCCGTTCGCAGACGCGGACTGAACTGTTCAGCGATTTCGGCTTCTACGGTGCTGCCCTGCGCTCCAACAACAATATGCGCACCTGGCAGACCCGGGGTTACGCCCCGGTGATTACCGGGGTGGCTTCCACCACCTCCCGCATCACGGTGACCCAGGGAGGCTATACCATCTATTCCCGGGTGGTGCCGTCCGGGCCGTATCGTCTGGATGACCTGAACTCCACCAGTAACGGGAATCTGGTGGTGACGGTGGAAGACGATGGTGGCCGTAAAACGGTGACCGAATACCCGGTAGCCACCCTGCCTTCCCTGCTGCGACCGGGTGACTATAACTATAACCTGGCCGTGGGACAGCGTAACGACACGAACCGGCTGAGCGATGCGTTCAGTTCCGGGAACGGTACTTTCGGGCTGGCCAGTCTGGACTGGGGGCTGTCATCCACCACGCTGAATATGGCCACCCTGCTGCACAGCGGGTATCAGGCTGCCGGCATCGGGCTGACGCAGTCCATGGGCATGTGGGGCGCGCTGGCGTTCAGTGTGAATGGCTCCCGGGCAGAATATGATGACGGCCCGCGTCGCCAGGGGGTGAGCGCCACGGTGAAGTATGCCAAAAGTTTCACCAGTAAAACCGACATCCAGCTGCTGACCTACCGTTACCAGAGTCCCGGGTATACCGAGTTTGCGAACTGGAACCCGAAGTACGGGTACGGGCGCAAGATATATGACCCGGACGGCCTGGGGCTCAATGACCACTACATCTGGTTTGATGGACGGGAGAAGGCCCGCTATGAAGCCCGTCTGTCCCACCGGCTGGACAGAGTGTATCTCAGCGGGTCGTTCTGGCAGCAGTCCTACTGGAACCGGGACAGGGATGCCATCGGGGCGTCTTTGTCCGCCAGCACCACGATTCTGGACGGCGTCTCGCTGTACCTCAGCGGCAACTATTCCCGCAGCGCCTGGTCCACGTCGGATGAATATTCCGGCTCGCTGGGGGTCAGTATTCCGTTCACCCTGGGCGGGGTGCGCCATTACAGCAGTAACTCGGTGGGCTACAACCGCTACAGCGGCACGTCATTCAATACCAGCACATCAGCGACCCTGAACGAGCGTCTGAACTACAGCGTCAATGCCGGGACGGATGAACGCAGCAACAATACAGCCGGGGCGTCGGTCAGCTATGCCTTTGACCGGGTACAGACCAACCTGGCGGTGTCAAAAAGCCGCGAGACCACCACGTTGTCCGGCAACCTTTCCGGGTCGGCGATTGCCACGGCACAGACCGGGCTGCTGCTGACCAAAGAGGCATCCGATACCGTGGCGGTGGTGCGGATTAAGGACACCCCGGGGGTGACCTTTAACGGCTCCCTGCCGACCAACAGCAGCGGCAGCACGGTACTGTACCTGACCGGGTATAACCCGACAACCATCAGCATCAATCCGGAAAACGTTCCGGACAGCGCCGAGCTGCTTAACACCTCGTATGACGTGGTGCCGACAGAGAAAGCAATTATTTACCGGGAGTTTGGCTTCCAGAACGTACTGCGTTACATCGTGCGCGTACGGGATGCGCAGGGCAACACGCTCACCGGAGGAAGTGCCACCACGGAGCAGGGTCTGGATGCCGGTTTTATCACCCGCAACGGTGTGCTGCTGATGAACCTGCTGTCCATCCCGAAAACCATTACCGTCAGCCAGAGCAGCGGGAAACAGTGCCGCTTCAGCGCGGCAGGCTTAAAAGAAAATACCGGAACCGTTCAGGAGATTCGTTGTGAATAACAGAAAAAAAATGGTACTGCAGGCAGCGCTGGCAGTCGTACTGGGTACGACCCTGATCAGCTCCGCAATGGCGGCGTTCACCCTGAACGGGACGCGCTTTATCTATGACGAGGGGAAGAAGAGCATCTCCTTTGAGGTGAGCAGCAGTTCGCAGGAGACCTATGGGGGCCAGGTGTGGATTGATAATGTCTCTCAGAATAAAGCGGATGTGTTCATGGTGCCGTCCCCGCCTTTTTTCAGAGTGGCCCCGAAAGGCAGGCAGATAGTCCGCCTGATGAATGTGAATCCCGCCCTGCCATCTGACCGGGAATCCCTGTTCCGCCTCAACGTGCAGGAAATCCCGCCGAAGCCGAAGGAGACGGACGGGAGTGTGATAGCGATAGCCATGAACACCCAGGTGAAGCTGATTTACCGGCCGAAGGCTCTGGTGGAGGGCAGAAAGGATGCGGAGAAACAGCTGACGCTGGTGAACCGGGACGGCAGCGTATGGATAAAGAATCCGACGCCCTATTACTTTGCGGTGACGAAGGTGAAAAGCCAGGGGAAAGAGGTGGTGCTGAGCGGCGTTGCCCAGCGGGCGTTGGCGCAGCTGGCACCGTATTCAGAAGCCAGTACGGGACACAGCGGCCTGAGCGGGGTCAGCGTGGATGCACTCAACGACTGGGGCGGGGCGGTGAGTTATGACGTTAAATAAGGCCGTACTTCTGGCGCTGTCCTCCTCACTGGCGCTTCTGATAGCCGGTCTGCATCCAGTGCGGGCGGCGACGACGGCCACGGCGACAGTGACAATAAAGGCGACCTTCACGGTACCTCCCTGCACGCTGACGGTGCCGGACAAGGTATTTCTTGGCAGTCTGCTGAACGGGACACAGACCCATTATCCAGTGAAGATAGATATCAGCTGCCCGACCCCGGTCTCCACGGTGATTTACGGTGAGCAGGTGGGGAGCGCGCTGGTCGCAGGGAGCAGTACACAAATGGCGATGACCATGACCGGTCCGGGAGGCAGCAGTGGCACGCCGGCGGCGTTCTGGTTGAGCGCGGGGAATAAGGACATCGACCTGACCGGTGGCGGGGCGACCGATGGGACACTGGGATTTTGTGCCGGGACGGACAACCGCAGCTGCACGGTGACGCCATCGACGCGGGTGATGCCAGACACGCCCCGGGGGCAGACCACGGCCACCGTACGGTTCAGCGTGATGTATCCATGATGGTGTTTCAAAAGGCTTTGGACAGGAAGGTAATGAAAAGGAATAAACAGATACGCTGCGCAGTACTGACGTTGCTGATTTTATCTTCTCCGTTTGCCCGGGCGGCATGGACATATGACTGTACCCTCAAAAATGGAGACATCAGTATAAGGGGGAGAACGTTTACTTTGCCGCCATCTGCCACTGGGACGTTGTGGATGGGTACAGTCACTCTCAATAAAAACCGCATCATCCGGACAAATGATTCACAGTCACCCGGACTTCCGGCTTACGCTAATGATGAAGTGATAAGAAATAACACCAGATATTCTTTTGTGAGGGCTTTTGTTAATCAGGAAGGAGGAGTGGCTTACATTGGCATTTGGTTTGATGCGGACAGGATGTCAACAGGAACAGGGCAGACTGTGCTTACAGCCTGCGTTTACAGCACACCCGGAACCCTCAGCTTTGGCAGCAAGTGTCCTGTGAATTATACCAATGATGTGATAGTTACCGAGACTACAGGTAATTCACAGATACTCAATACCCTGGTTTACAGCACGCTGGCACTGAATGGAGTGACCAGTAATAAGGCGACGCCTCTGGATTTTCCGGTAGCACCTCCGGATGAATTTCAGGACCACACTATCACCTGGACGCTCGGACCGGTGACTTATATCCAAGGTTATACCGGAAGTTTTTCCCTGCAGGGGGACCTGACAACCGAGTCAGCTCAGCCATGGCCCTCTGTCACCTGCACGCGAAAGGCTACGCCAGTGAAATTTATACTGACGCCGGATACCATTGATTTTGGCGATGTGCCGACAGGCAGTAGCCAGATACTTACCCGCCCACTCAGCTTCAGTATTGTGACTGCACCGGCCATTCTACCCTCCGCCACGCTGACTTTCAGCCATGCGGACTCAGATGATGGAAAACTGGTTCTGAATGGGGGGAGAGTCAGTTTTCAGCGGGTCAGTGACGGGATGTCTGCCAGACTCAACGAACCCCTTGCACTGACGGGAAAGAATATGGATTTCACTGTGTTTCTTGACGCATCCACAGCGCGTGCCGGACAGGCTGCAGCAAATGTGCTGGTCACGCTGACCCTGAACTGACAGAAGAATATTTTTATAATGAAAAGAAATAAATAAACACAGTGTTCTGTGTAAATGGCTAGTGTTCTGGGTGTCTATTTCTGAAATTAAAATGAGTAAAGTGGTCATGAAAATAAATTACTATAACCTCCTTTCCCTTTTTTTTACTGTGATGCCTTTATGCTCCAGTGCAGCTACTTCATCAGCCACAAAATTAATACCCATCACCGCTACTTTTGTTGCTCCACCCTGCAATGTAAGTTTCTCTGATGGCAGTAACACGCAGGAAGTTAACCTTGGTGATATTACTTTGGGGGAGAAAATACACGCGCCATTTTCCTTAAAAATTGAATGCAAATACAGCAGGGGATCCTCGATAAATGCTGGGGTGGTCACTGGTAGCTTGTCAGTGGATGACAAAAGATTAATTCAGATGCAGGATGAAACGACAGGTAACGTTACCCCAGCGTATCTTTCTCTTAAGGATAGTCAGTCATCTGCTATTGAGTTTAACACAATATCCGGAGCTGATACGGGTAAACCATTTTGCCCCGGTGATTCAACCAGAACCTGTATTATCACACCGGTAACAACGGTGAGGTCAGGAGCGGGAATTGTGGCCGGCACTAAACTCACAGCCGCTATCATATTTACAATAAATAATCCCTGATTGGATATGTCAGAATGAGCAAAAACAAATTATCTTTTATTATTTTCATAGCTACTGGAATTATCCCCTTCTATATCGAGGCTGTGTGCGGTGTCGTTGTCACAGCAGGACTTCCGGCAAACACTAGACAAGAAGTTACCGATTCCAGGTGGACTATCCCACCAGATATTGATTTATCCGTGCCGGGTTTAGTCTATGTATTAAATGCGGGAACTGTCGGACCGGTGTTTTCGAGCGTCAATAATAATCAACTCCCTTATTATTTAACTGGTTGGAAAAATATTCTCAGCCATGATGGTCCATTTACCATGTCGGTTAAGCAAACTGCCTGGGATGAGATAAATAACTATAGTCATGAGTCCGCCAGGTTAGAACCAATAGTTAAGATGACTGAGTATGGATATGAGAGTGTGGGCCTGGGAAATAACGTACCGGAAATTAAGGTGCCGATAGACTCAAGATTCTCAGGAAAAAAGATCGGATATGGTTATATCGTAGATACAACTATGACCGCAGGGCGTTACTTCGGGATTGAGGATGGAATGTGCCATCCCTCAGTCCCTGTCGGGACTTCGTATACCTTTCAAGTGTATCTGAGTGACAGAAACCAGGGCGGACATCCGCCGCCTCAGATACGGGATGCTGACGGAAATATATTATGGACCGCTCCGTGGGGTACATATTCTGCTGGCATTGCCGTTGGTACAGTAAATTACACTGAAATAGCTGATGTTTCTGTTGAAATATCTCCTGCAAGTCTTGCTTTTGGTCAAGTATTGTTTGATGAGGTTAAGTCCCTTCCTGTTACCATAACGACAAAAAGTAATGTGCTCAATACAAAAATAAACCTTGAGTATGAGTTTACTGATGACGTGGGGGAGGCGAATTTAAAAATAAATGCAACTGGCATTGATGGCTTATCCGACACGATAACTTCGCCAGGAGTCAAAAACTCACCGGTGACACTGATGCGAAATATATCAATTACGAATAAAAACACTACGGCAGGACCGTATAGTGGATATTTAAGAGTTACCTCAATGATTCCATGATGCTATTTAATAGGAATTTTAAATTCAGATGATTATACTATGGTATAACGAACATCGTATCAAGTTATCGCTGGGAGCACTCAGCCAGGAAATGTACCGACGACAACTCAGCATCGCGCAATAAAATCGTCCATGAAAACATCCGCATCCTCGAGATGGACATCTCAACTGGGCAGGACTATTCCTGCCCCCCCCTGTGCTGTATGTTATCCCAGATTTGTGGGAACGGGTCTGATGCTTGCCGAAATGACAGGCTGGTGCGGGATGGCAAAACTACTCGCCGTTATGTCATGGCACAGGTCGCATGAATAATTTCCGGTTCAGGAAAGAGCGCAATTCAGATGTACCTGTAGTGCAGGACAGACTTTCTCTGAGTATGGCGTCCGCCAACCTGTTGCTGACGGACATCCGGCGCGGTCATGAAAAATAGCGTAGTCAGATCACTCTATATTTTAAGATGTCATCTTGACTACGTGTTTATGGAGGAAACAATAAGCCTGGAATAATTAACAAACGGGCAATCCATTTCCCTGATAAGGGTCTGTGTGGATCATGACATCCAGCACATTTTTATTTTCCAGCACTGCCTGGCGTACTGCTCTGGCAATATTGTGCCCTTCACTGACAGAAAGCCCTCCATCAACTTCAATATGTGCATCTACCAGTATGAGATCGCCCGTTTTTCGTGTTTTCAGATCGTGTACTCCGAGGACGTCAGAGACAGCGAGAATAGTTGCTTTAATTGCGGTTTCCATCTCCGTGCTTGCTGAACGATCCATCAGGTCATGAAGTGCACTGGCGGCAAAAGTGTAGCCCATACGGGCAATCAGAACACCAACCACCATTGCTGCTACCGGATCAACCCATGGAAAACCAAGTAAATTGCCGACAATCCCGACAGACACGACTACTGATGATGCGGCATCAGATCGTGCATGCCAGGCGTTAGCAATGAGCAGAGACGACTGAATGCGTGTCGCGACAGCCAGCATATAGCGGAATAGCAGTTCCTTAGTTACCAGCGCGAACAGTGCTACCCACAACGCAATAATATGCACCTCTGAAATGGCTTCAGGGTGCCACAGCTTGCCGCTTGCGGACCAAATCATAATGGATCCGACAAGGAACAGGATTGCGCCAATAATCAACGAAGCCCCATTTTCATAGCGTCCATGACCATAATGGTGATCTTCGTCAGAAGGTTTGCGACTTTTTTTATTGGCAATCAAAACGACAAAATCCGAAACCAAATCAGAAAACGAATGTATACCGTCAGCGATTAGCCCCTGTGATCCAGAAAATATTCCCAGCAAAATCTGAGCGCAGGATAAGAATATATTAACAACCACACTCACCATCGTACTTTTTTTCGCCATCAAAGAACGATTATGATATTCGTTATCATTGCATTTATTTTCATTGAGCCCCATAAATCCTCATTAGTACCCCAATAGTTCAAGATAGTGAGGATAATATAATCCAGACTAAAAAATGTTAAACAGGGAATCAACCAGACTTGGTTAATTCATTCTAAAAGGTGAAAATGAAACACATTTAGAAAAAGCCCACAGAAATTATTAGCGAAACCCTATTCTCAGGCACGGAATGCTGCTTTCACCCTAAGAATGAGTAGATAAAAATATAACCCCAGGATCTGTGACTGATGTGGGCCTATTTGTAAAAAATTAATTTCATTATACCAAGCTTCTTTTACCTGTTCACTGACCGGGTACATAGCGTAAGCCACGCCAGAATAGCGATCAGTAAAATGTGTCAACTCGAATGTATCAATAAAGCTAAAATGCCGTAAAATAAGAATAGTGAGAATAATGACAATATCAACAATATATAATGTTGGTTTTAAGGCCGATAACCTACGCAACGGTATGGAGCACACCTACGGCGATTTTATCGTCATATGCGATGCAGACACTCGCGTTTTCTCCACCATCCTAACCAATACCTTGGGTTATTTTCGCGCCCCGGCCGTCGCCTGGATTCAGACTCCCCAGTGGTTTTATGATCTCCCTGCCGGGAGGCGTCTGCCCAAAGTACTGCGAGAAAAGTTAGGCCGACCGGGCCACGCATTTGGCAGGTTTGTGGAAAAATTGGTGGGTCCGCACACCATTGGTCGTGACCCCTTTTTTAACGATCCGCAGATGTTTTACGCCGTCATGCTGCGGCGCAGAAACTGGGCTAATGCCGCATTTTGCTGTGGAGCTGCGTCCATTCATCGCCGGGAAGCCATCATGAAAAGTGCGTTACGTCATTATGCTCATACAGTGGAATCGGAAATCGCGCGTTACACCGGTGAGGTACCGGACTGTGCGTTGCGGGAAGAGTTACGCCAGGCCATGAAAATGCATGTGGCTTATGACACTGAGCTAACCCCCTATAAATTCCATGTCTCTGAAGATATCTATACCTCTATTCTGCTGCACGGGGATCGCGAACATCGCTGGCGCTCGGTCATGCATCCTGAAATTGAATCAAAAATATTATCGCCGCAGGATCTGTTGACCTGGATGATCCAGCGTTTTAAATATGCGGCAGGTTCCCTCGATATCCTCCTTCACGACACGATATTCAGGAATAGTAAGATTAAACTGAGCATTGCGCAGACGTTAATGTACGGTACTACCTTCTGGTCGTACCTTGCTTGCTTGTGGAATACCGTCTTTTTAATCTCGCCGCTGGTGTATCTTTTTACCGGGATCCCTCCTGTTTCGGCCTACTCCACGCCATTTTATCTCCACTTTTTACCCTTCTTTCTATTCTCCGAGCTAGCATTTATGTTCGGTATGTGGGGGATATCCGCATGGGATGGCAAATCGTCCTATCTTTCACTGTTCGCCATGAATCTTCGTGCATTGGTTACGGTTCTTCGCGGTGAAAAAACAAAATTCCATGTCACGCCCAAAGAACGTCAGTCTGGTTGGGATACGGGTTGTACCGCTGTTTATGCTGGCGGTTGCCAGATTGCATATTGATTTTGAAGAGGAGCAACTGCGGATACATTTTGGGCTGGAATGGGAACACTATGAGCTGCGTGTTTGTCGCCGGTTATAGAATTACCCGACCGCGTACAAGCATTCCTGTGACGACACGATTCGTGCCTAATTGATACCGGATGATGCAAAAATAGGCGTTTGATTCGCAAGGCCATTGACGCGTCGCCCGGTTAGTTTTAACCTTCTACCCCGTGCTCACATTCGTGGACATGTCCTTTTCAGGGCCGATATAGCTCAGTTGGTAGAGCAGCGCATTCGTAATGCGAAGGTCGTAGGTTCGACTCCTATTATCGGCACCATTTCAAACTCTTCCCAAGTCTACCGAAATCAACTAAAAGCCCGTATACTGCGGTTTCTGGCCCGTATCTTATCTCCTGTTATCAACTGGACTCAACCGAAATCAAGTCGCAGTTGGGGGCATAAGTGGGGGCATTCTGTGTTCGGTCCAGGGAGATGCCCCCAATGAAGCTTAATGCACGACAGGTAGATGCTGCTAAACCCAGAGAGAAAGCCTATAAGCTAGCAGATGGTGCAGGCTTGTATCTCGAAGTTGTTCCTTCTGGTTCTCGATACTGGCGGATGAAATATCGCTTCAATGGAAAAGAGAAGCGTATGGCTTTTGGTGTCTATCCGGCAGTGTCCCTTGCACAAGCGAGGGCACTACGTGATGAAGCCAAGAAAAAGCTGGCCGAAGGTATCGATCCATCGTTTGCCAAGAAAGAAGAAAAGTTGGTTCGCGATGTGCAGCTCAATAATACGTTTCAGGCTGTGGCACTTGAATGGCACGGAACGAAGGTGAGCCGGTGGTCAGAAGGCTATGCCTCCGACATTATCGAAGCCTTCAATAAAGATATTTTCCCTTATATTGGCCAACTGCCGGTGAATGACATCAAGCCTTTGGTTCTGCTGAATGTGCTACGTCGAATGGAAAGCCGTGGCGCAACAGAGAAGGCCAAGAAGGTTCGCCAGCGCTGCAGCGAAGTTTTTCGTTATGCCATCGTTACCGGCCGCGCGGAATACAATCCTGCGGCAGATCTAACCAGCGCGATGTCAGGACATGAATCGAAGCATTATCCCTTCCTTACCGTTGAGGAGCTACCAGACTTCTTTAAAGCTCTCGCAGGCTATACAGGAAGCCCGTTAGTTGTTCTTGCCGCTCATCTGCTGATCCTTACGGGAGTTCGCACCGGTGAGCTTCGAGGTGCTTTCTGGAGTGAATTTGATCTTGAAAAAGCGGTGTGGGAAATCCCCGCAGAGCGTATGAAGATGAAACGGCCTCACCTTGTCCCCCTCTCTACCCAAACGCTGGAAATCGTACAGCAGCTCAAAGTGATGTCAGGGCAATATCCACTGGTGTTCCCAGGACGTAATGATCCCCGCAAGACGATGAGTGAAGCGAGTATTAATCAGGTGTTTAAGCGGATTGGATATACGGGGAAGGTAACGGGGCATGGTTTCCGTCACACGATGAGTACGATTTTGCACGAGGAAGGGTTCAATACCGCATGGATTGAAACCCAGCTTGCGCATGTTGATAAGAATGCGATTCGTGGGACGTATAACCATGCGTTGTATCTGGAAGGGCGAAGGGAGATGATGCAGTGGTATGCAAATCATATAGATAGATTGCTACATTATGAAGTTTACCGAAACATCAAGAGAAGTATGCAAACGTAATCTACCGCAGCTTGGTTTTTTAGTTTAGCATTCAATCTAATGCCATGACATAACAGAAATCTCACTATATGATCAGTTTAATCAATGAGTTAAATTATCAGGTGGGATATCTGTGAGAATATTATATCTTTGCAATAAAGCAATGAAAAGTAAAAATATGAGTGATATCAATTTATTACCAAAATAAAGTGCATTTAGTGAGCTAACTACGTTACTATCGGTGTCATTAGGTTTTTGCTCGTTTCATATACTTTAAAATCTAAGGCTTTTTAATCTCTTCAAACAAGGCCTTTCATTAGGAATATGAAATGTATTAGATTCTAAGAGAGGGAAGAGCATGAGTCGAGCTGTGAACCATACCGCAGAAGGAGCTGCACTTGGTTTTTACTACCAGTCACTCTATGCACTTAAAGCAATCCTCGAAAACGAGCATGATGATGCAGCTCTTTGTCTTGAACGCCTAGATGACGTCGAGATTGTAGCTAATGGCGAAAGCCTTTTATCACAATTAAAGCATTCTATTAAGCCTAATCCAGCCTCAGTCACGATCACATCTACATTGTTATGGAAAACATTCAAGGTTTGGATAGATCTTTTACCTAAAATTAATTTAGATGAAACAAGACTACAATTAATTACTGTTGCACCTGTCGGTAATAAAGACGAATTGTTTGTTTTAACTCAAGAAAATTCAGACCGTGAATTACTACTACTAAAACTTATCGATGAGGCCACTCGGGTCGTAGAAGAACATGAACATTCATTAGCTCAAAAGAAAGTTCCAGCACCACATGTCCAGCGATATAATGCATGTAAATCATTTTTAGAATTGCAAAAAGATACTCGAAAAGAATTATTGGGAAAAGTAGTGCTTTTTGCAAATGAAAAAAACATATCAAATATAAATAAAGATATAGAAAGCAAGTTAACTAACTTCCCTCCAAGTAAACGTGAATTAATCTGTCAACGATTACTGGAGTGGTGGGATCTTCAAGTGATATTCTCTTTGTGTGGGAAAAGAGAAAGGGTTATATATAAGCTTGAGGTTCAACAAAGATTATCAGAAATATCTGGTGAACTAGAAAGGGACGAACTAAACGCCGATTTTGAAAATGCAATTTTGCCTAGTAACTACAATCCACATTCAATGATTGTCAATCAAATAGAGCTTATTAAGGGGCGTCGAGTTGATATATCGCAAGCAACTCGTGAAGAATGGAGGGCAAGATCTCAACGGCACAAGTGGTGCAATGAACGATTTGATATGGCGAGCAGAATAGATCAATACGATAAATTACTATTAGAAACATGGTCTGATAAGTATGAAAGAATGGCCGAGGAGTGTGAGGATTGTGAAGGTCATCATAAAGAAGAACAAGGATATCAATTGTTCAGATGGTCTTTTGACTTGGCTCATACCCAGATACGTTCTTTTGCTCCGAATTGGAATGCTAGCTATTATGTTCGTGGGACCTATCAATTATTATCAATAGAGTTAAAAGTGGGATGGCATCCTGATTACAAGGGTTTGTTAAGGGATAAGAAATGATTTTAGCTCACGATATATATGCTGAAACGAACCCTGTATTTTGCTCGTTTTTATTATCGGGGTTTTGTGATTTCTATAATACTTCCATTGAGATAAATCCAGAAATCCCTCTCATCTACTTAGTTCTTCCTATTGTTTTATCAGAGGATTTAAGTTCAACATTTTTAGGATGCAATATAAAGACTGGTTTGCTAGTTTGGTTGGAAAGGAATCCAAGTGTGCTTAATGAATTAACTAAGCGAGTAAACTCTACATTAGCTATTACAACTGAAGCCATTAGATTTGGATGTATTTCAAAAATATTGAAATTAAATGTTGATGGAACAGTAGTTGGAAATAATATTAAGCTAGAGCGTCTAATGAAAGACAATAGTCTATCCCTAAAGAAAACACGTTTATTAGCTTATTGGTTTTCTGAAATGGGATCAACGAGGGCCACTTTTGAAGCTATGGGACTTACGTTATGAAAAGATGGAATATCGAAAGAATCTTTTTTTTTGGGGTTGAAGATTTATTTCGTGAGATCCAATTTGATGTTGGTAAAGTTAATATTATTACTGGAGCCTCGGGAACAGGTAAATCCGCAATAATAAAAGCAATTGATTATTGCTTGGGTTCTTCTTCGTGTGAATTACCCGCTTATATTAAGCGCCATTGTACCGTTGTGGGAGTTAGATGGTCAAAAGGGAAGGACCAGTTGATTGTGTGTCGCCAAATTCCTCCCGTTGGTAAAAAATCAAGTGATTGTATGTATATTACTTCGGGGCGAGAACTCTCTATTCCAAAGAATATTAAAGAACTTGAGGGGCGTACTACAGTATCTGCAGCAAAAGCTATTTTAGAGCGAGCTTTTCAGATTGGCGACTTAAATAATGATTTAGAATCTAATCGTCAATATACAGAGAAAGCTACAGTTCGACATATAACACCATACATATTTGTTACGAAGGAAGTTATAGATAGCGAAACAGTACTCCTTCATGGCTTGGATGATAATAAAAAATCCCCAGCAATTATCTCAACTCTTCCTTATTTTTTAGGTGTAAGTTCAGAAGCTTCAGTCGTTGCTGAAAAACGTTTGCGCCAGCTTCGTAGAGTACTAGAAATTGAAAGTAGCAGAGTAGAAGCTCGCCGTTCAAAAGATGGGTTAGTAAAACAACGTTTAAGAGTTCTTTTAGCAGAAGCCCAAGAAATAGGATTGTTATCAGAGAGGGATTTATATGGTATTGATGAGCATGAGCTTATTTCTTTATTAAAAAGTGCCATGATTAACCCCATGGATACTTTAAATTATCCTGACGAGAATGAGCTTTCAGAGTTACATGATTATCGAAAAAATATTCTACATGATCTCAATCGAACTAAACGTAAGAAACGTGCAATGTTCATGGCATTGAAAGAGTCAAATGATTATCAATGTGCTATTAAAAAACAACATGAGAAGTTACGGATAGCTGAGCATTTGAACTTGTCAGAAATCCCTACAACATGTCCCATCTGCAACTCTGAAACTAAGAAAGGTGCAGAAGTTGCTCAAAAGATAAAACATTCACTTGAGGTTTTAAGTTCTGAAAATAGTGAGGTTGGGCGAATCAAACCTCATCTTAGCTTACAAATGGATGAACTATCTGAAGGTGAAATTAGCCTTAGTTTAAAACTTAGAGAAGTTGATGCAGCAATTGAATCAAAATTATCTCAAATACAGAATGGAAAAAGACTAACTAGTTTAGCTCAAATGCATGCTTATTTTCGTGGTAAAGCTAGTTTTTTCCTCGAGACACTCGATGATAGGTTATTACATTCTGCAAAAGACTTAAGTGGCTTGCAAAGTGAAATCAATAAGTTAGAGTCTATTGTAGACCTAGATAACAGAAGGGTAAGGTTACAGAGAGCGGAGAACTTGATTTCTAACTTTTCTAATCAAGCATTTCAAATGCTACCGAGAGAAGAACCTTGTACTAATGCTGAAATATTATTCTCTTCCAGAGAGCCTAAAGTTAGTCTCGTAGAGAAAGGTCCTTATGGTTCTATTTTATCAATGGCTGATATTGGTTCTGATCAAAACTACTTAGCTGTTCACATAGCATTATCATTTGGTTTGCAGCGGTATTTTGCAAAAGAAGAACGTCCTATTCCTGGATTGTTAGTGTTAGATCAATTGAGCCGTCCATATTTTTCTAATTCGCCTAGTAAAATAAATATTAATTCTAATGCTCAGGAAGAAGATGAATCAAATGGCGTAGATGAAACTCAAATAGACTCTAATGATGAAGACTTTAGGGCAATGAGAAAACATATTAATTTTCTCTTTGATGAGGTCAATGGAGAGGAAGGATTACAGGTTATATTATTAGAACACGCTTATTTTGTAGATGATGTTCGATATGTTGAAGCAACAAAACAACGTTGGACTAGAGAATCTGGGGAGGCCTTGATTCCTAAAAGCTGGAAACGTAGGGCAGACTATAAATAATAATGCAGAAAAGTGATTTTATGCTTTACAGCCTTAAATAAGAGTGTGTAGTTTAAGTTGGTTACATGCTCTTTTTCTCTCTAATATTAATTTTTTATTATGCTGAAGTTATCACTTGGAGTATCCGCCCTAGCAGTTTTACCCCACGCTTTCTTAGCTTAACCCTTCATTTTTAAATGATCTTTCGCCCAACTTTGGCCTGATATCCTACTCCATTAAACAACTGAATTCCGGCATGATATGACTCTGTTCAGAGCTATATCGATTCTCATATGTGTTTTATCGAATATATGGTTGATCTTATTTACTTACAGTGTATTCTATTTTTTAGACATTCAGGAGGCTCAATGACACTAACTTCCCTACAGCTCTTCAAAAACCTTTCCGATGAGACTCGCCTGGGCATCGTGCTGTTGCTCAGGGAGATGGGAGAGCTGTGCGTGTGCGACCTTTGCACTGCGCTAGAACAGTCACAGCCCAAGATCTCCCGTCATCTGGCAATGCTTCGGGAAAGTGGCCTATTGCTGGATCGCAAGCAGGGGAAATGGGTTCATTACCGCTTATCTCCGCATATTCCTTCCTGGGCTGCTCAGGTGATTGAGCAGGCCTGGTTAAGCCAACAGGACGACGTTCAGGCCATCGCCCGTAAGCTGGCATCAGCAAACTGCTCTGGCAGTGGTAAGGCTGTTTGTATCTAAAAAAATTTACCTATACATATATGTTTTTTCGGATGTGAGGTGTTAAAGATGAAAACGTTAACCGTGTTTGATCCTGCGATGTGCTGCAGTACCGGTGTTTGTGGTTCAGATGTTGATCAGGTTCTGGTCGATTTTTCTGCTGATGTGCAATGGCTGAAAGGACGTGGTGTACAGGTTGAACGTTACAACCTGGCGCAGCAGCCCATGAGCTTTGTTCAGAATGAGAAAGCGAAAGCATTCCTCGAAGCATCTGGAGCAGAAGGGCTTCCGCTACTGCTGTTGGACGGTGAAACTGTGATGGCAGGGCTATACCCAAAACGTGCTGAGCTGGCTCGCTGGTTCGGTATTCCGCTGGAGAAGGTAGGGTTAGCTCCCACCAGTTGCTGTGGTGGTAATACTTCCTGTTGCTGAGTATGTCAGGAGGACATATGAAATTCTTACAGAATATCCCGCCTTACCTGTTTTTTACCGGTAAGGGAGGTGTAGGAAAAACTTCTATTTCCTGCGCGACGGCTATCCGCCTTGCTGAACAGGGTAAGCGGGTTTTGCTGGTCAGTACCGATCCAGCCTCCAATGTCGGCCAGGTATTCGATCAGGCTATCGGTAACACCATTCGCCCTGTGGCAGCAGTTGATGGACTTTCCGCTCTGGAAATCGACCCGCAGGAAGCCGCCCAGCAATACCGCTCCAGAATCGTTGATCCTATCAAAGGTCTTTTGCCTGATGACGTTGTTAACAGTATCAGCGAGCAGCTTTCAGGAGCCTGTACCACTGAGATTGCGGCGTTTGATGAGTTCACCGGCTTATTGACAGACGCTTCCCTGCTGACCCGCTTCGATCACATCATTTTTGATACAGCGCCGACGGGCCACACGATTCGCCTTCTCCAGCTTCCCGGTGCCTGGAGTAGCTTCATTGAAAGTAATCCAGATGGTGCTTCCTGTCTTGGCCCAATGGCCGGGCTGGAAAAGCAGCGTGAGCAGTATGCTCATGCAGTAGAGGCGTTATCCGATCCTGAACGTACCCGCCTGGTTCTGGTTTCACGACTGCAAAAATCTACGTTGCAGGAAGTCGCCCGCACCCATGAAGAACTGGCTGCAATTGGCCTGAAAAACCAGTATCTGGTGATTAATGGTGTGCTGCCTAAAGCCGAAACTGAATATGACGCCCTGGCCGCTGCGATATGGCAACGTGAGCAGGAGGCACTGGCAAATCTTCCTGCCGGTTTATCTGAGCTACCGACAGATACCCTATTACTACAGCCAGTCAATATGGTTGGTGTTTCAGCATTGAAGGGACTGCTGGATACCCGTTCTGAGGCATTACCGCTCCCGGTAACGAACGTCCTGTACACGCCTGAAAACTTATCGCTCTCTGGCCTGGTCGATGATATCGCTCGCAGTGAACACGGCCTGATTATGCTGATGGGCAAAGGTGGCGTAGGGAAAACCACGATGGCTGCTGCCATCGCCGTCAGGCTGGCAGACATGGGATTTGACGTGCATCTCACGACCTCTGATCCTGCTGCGCACCTGAGTACAACGCTGAACGGCAGCCTCAAAAATCTGCAGGTCAGCCGCATCAACCCTCACGATGAAACCGAACGCTATCGCCAGCATGTTCTTGAGACGAATGGAAGAGATCTGGACGAAGCAGGGAAACGGCTACTGGAAGAGGATTTACGCTCTCCCTGTACTGAAGAAATTGCCGTGTTTCAGGCCTTCTCCCGCGTGATTCGTGAAGCGGGTAAGCGCTTTGTTGTTATGGATACCGCCCCTACCGGACACACGCTGTTGCTGCTGGATGCGACCGGGGCTTACCACCGAGAGATTGCCAAAAAAATGGGGAGTAAAGGTCATTTTACTACCCCCATGATGCAGCTTCAGGACCCGGAACGAACCAAAGTTCTGCTGGTTACGCTTCCTGAAACCACACCGGTGCTGGAAGCGGCAAACCTGCAGGCTGATCTTGAAAGAGCGGGAATTCATCCGTGGGGCTGGATTATCAATAACAGCCTTTCCATTGCGGATACGCGTTCTCCGTTGCTTTGCCAGCGCGCTCATCAGGAACAGCCTCAGATTGAGGCTGTTAAGAATCAGTACGCTAACCGTATAGCGCTTGTTCCGGTGCTGGCGTCAGAGCCCGCTGGTATTGAAAAGCTCAGAGAGTTGATGAGTTAATTTTTTTGCATATACAGGGCGGCAAAGTCGCCCTGTCAGGAGGTTTTATGTTACTGGCAGGCGCTATTTTTGTCCTGACCATTGTTTTGGTTATCTGGCAACCAAAAGGATTAGGGATCGGCTGGAGTGCAATGCTGGGCGCGGGTCTGGCTCTGATATCTGGCGTTGTGCATGTGGGCGATATTCCGGTGGTGTGGAATATCGTCTGGAATGCGACGGCGACCTTTATTGCCGTAATTATTATCAGCCTGCTGCTTGATGAGTCCGGCTTTTTCGAATGGGCAGCGCTGCACGTTTCCCGCTGGGGTAACGGTCGTGGACGTTTGCTCTTTACGTATATCGTTCTGCTCGGTGCGGCGGTGGCGGCACTGTTTGCCAACGATGGTGCGGCACTTATTCTGACGCCGATAGTCATCGCCATGCTGCTGGCATTAGGGTTCAGCAAAGGCACCACGCTGGCATTCGTCATGGCTGCCGGTTTTATTGCCGATACGGCCAGCCTGCCGCTTATCGTGTCGAACCTGGTGAATATCGTATCGGCGGACTTCTTTGGTCTGGGATTCACCGAATATGCGTCGGTAATGGTGCCGGTGGATATTGCAGCCATTGTTGCCACTCTGGTTATGCTGCATCTTTTCTTCCGCAAAGATATTCCGCCGACTTACGACCTGGCTCTCCTTAAGACACCGGCAAAGGCGATTAAAGATCTGGCAACCTTCAGAACCGGATGGATAGTGTTGATCCTTCTTCTGGTTGGCTTTTTCGTCCTTGAGCCGTTGGGTATCCCGGTCAGCGCGATTGCTGCCGTAGGAGCTGTCATTCTGTTTGCGGTGGCGAAACGAGGCCATGCCATTAACACTGGCAAAGTGCTGCGCGGTGCGCCATGGCAGATCGTCATCTTCTCATTGGGGATGTACCTGGTGGTCTACGGTCTGCGCAACGCCGGGCTAACCGAATACCTTTCCGGTGTGCTGAACGTACTGGCGGATAAAGGACTCTGGGCTGCTACGCTGGGTACTGGCTTCCTGACGGCTTTCCTGTCTTCCATCATGAACAACATGCCTACCGTGCTGGTTGGCGCTCTTTCTATCGATGGAAGCACCGCAACAGGCGTTATCAAAGAAGCGATGATCTACGCCAACGTGATTGGCTGCGATCTGGGACCGAAAATTACACCGATTGGTAGCCTGGCAACGCTGCTCTGGCTGCATGTCCTTTCACAGAAGAACATGACCATCACCTGGGGATACTATTTCCGCACCGGGATCGTCATGACTCTGCCTGTGCTGTTTGTAACGCTGGCCGCGCTGGCGCTACGTCTCTCTTTCACTTTGTAATGAGATACTGATATGAGCAACATCACCATTTATCACAACCCAGCCTGCGGCACGTCGCGTAATACGCTGGAGATGATCCGCAACAGCGGTATCGAGCCGACCGTTATTCTTTACCTTGAGACTCCACCTTCACGCGATGAGCTGGTCAAACTCATTGCGGATATGGGCATTTCCGTCCGTGCTTTGCTGCGTAAGAACGTCGAGCCGTATGAGGAACTGGGTCTTGCAGAAGATAAATTTACTGACGATCAGCTCATCGACTTTATGTTGCAACATCCGATCCTTATTAACCGTCCGATTGTGGTAACACCACTGGGAACTAAACTTTGCCGTCCTTCGGAGGTGGTTCTGGATATCCTTCCAGATGCCCAGAAAGCGGCTTTCACCAAGGAAGACGGTGAGAAGGTGGTTGACGCTAGCGGAAAACGAATCGACAACAAGTAATTTCATTTAATGAAAGGGCTGATTCCCCGGCCCTTTCATATCATCTTTTTTCTTCCCTCCAGAAAGTCAAATATACGCTTCCAGAGTCCACATTTTTTATGTTACCTTTCCCGTTGTGTCATTTTTGACATAACGGGAAAGGTAAATACATGTCATCAGATTCGAAACGGAATGGAAAAGGTTTTTTATCAGGCACGTTAATAGGTGCTTTAGGCGGCTTGATTGGTCTTGGTGGTGCTGAGTTCCGCCTTCCCGTCCTGATGGGTAGTTTCAAAATGCCGACGCTGGAAGCGGTTATTTTTAACAAAGCAATGAGCCTTACTGTTGTCGCTGTTGCTTTGATATTCCGCACAAAATCCATCGCCATCGACCAGCTGTTTGCTCATCTTGATATTGTCATCAATTTGCTGGCCGGGAGCCTTATCGGTGCATGGTGGGCAGCAGGAAGAGCCATAAAAATGTCCCGTATTTGGCTGGACAGAACCATTCTGCTCCTGCTTGTTATCCTGTCATTCGTCATGCTTTCAGAAGCATGGATGCCTTTGCATGATAGCTCCGCTGGATTATTCCAGCCCGGAATCGCGACCATTATTGCGGGTGTTATTGCGGGTTTCTTCATCGGGAATGTTGCTGCTCTGCTGGGTGTTGCAGGGGGAGAGCTCCTTATACCAACCATTGTTATCCTTTTTGGGGCTGATATTAAACTGGCTGGCAGTTTGTCATTAATGATCAGTTTACCGACGATGATTGTGGGTTTTTCTCGCTACACTAATGCTGATGCTTTCCAGATCCTGAGAAAAGAGAAAAAACTTTTTGTGTGGATGGTCATCGGTTCCGTTATAGGGGCCGCTGTTGGGGGCCTTATGCTCGGTATGTTCCCAGTAAGAGTACTAATGACTCTGTTGGGCGTGGTACTGCTTATTTCCGCAATCAAAACCTTTAAGCATACCCGGCAAAGATGATGGTGGTTTACGCTTTGGACTATCCCGCATCACAGAGAAAATGATTTTGAAAAAGGTATCAGAATGAAAAGTAAGCCCCTTAAATCGAACTTAATATTAGTCAGACCACGGATCTATATTAATGACAACATTTCTCTGGGGCCGGGGAAGATTGACCTTTTAAGAGCAATTGATGGTTTTCACTCTCTCTCGGCGGCAGCTAAAGATTTGGGGATACCTTATAAAAGAGCATGGCTCTTAATTGACACTTTGAATAAGGGAATTGGTCAGCCAGTTGTAATCACTTCCACTGGTGGTAACAAAGGTGGTGGGACAGTTCTGACGCCATTGGGGCGTAGCCTGCTGACCTGGTATGACCAGGCCGAGGCCCACCTCAATGAGCAATCTCAGCAACAGTTAATTGAACTTGAAAAGATACTTTTTGGAAAATGACAGAGGTCTTTATTATCCATCGGGAAAATAGAGCGACAGCAAAGCATGAAGGGGGCTAATGCCCCCTTTATTGTTACTTCGCCATATCTTCCAGCAGGTCAATACCGACAGGCTCTTCGCTCTGTAGCGCTGTTAATGCAATGCGTTCTGCATACTGCTCTTCCACATCAGATATGAGAGGGAGCTCGCGGTTCGCCCTGGTCTTCAGGAAAGGTGAAGACGGTTCAGCTGCCGCCAGGCTGTTATTAACAACCCATGCCCACGGCTCAATGCCAGCGCGACGCAAATCCTGCTGCAGGTTTGCTGCTTCCAGTACAGGTGTCGTTTCGGCAAGCGTCACGATAATCACTTTTGTCTTCTCCGGGTCCTGCAATTGCATCATTGGCGTCATCACATGGTCATGTGTTTGCCCCATCTGGCGCACCATTTCCCGGTGATAGGCTCCAGTTGCATCCAGTAGCAGAAGCGTGTGACCCGTTGGCGCGGTGTCCATAATGACAAAATGGTCGTCGGCCTCTTTGATGATCCGCGAGAATGCCTGGAAGACGGCGATCTCTTCAGTACATGGCGAGCGGAGATCTTCCTCCAGCACCGCCAGTCCTTCTGCATCTAACCCTTTGCCCTGGTTTTCCAGTACAAAACGGCGATAACGCTCTGTCTCTACCTTCGGGTCGATACGGCTAACCTGAAGATTTGGCAGCGAACCATCCAGCGTGTAAGACAGATGTGCCGCCGGGTCGGATGTAGTCAGGTGGACCTTATGACCACGCTTCGCCAGCGATACCGCGACCGATGCTGCAATGGTCGTTTTACCTACACCGCCTTTACCCATCGTCATGACCAGCCCTTTGCCTGTCTGGCTCAGTTCATCAACCAGTGAAGCAAGTTTCGGTAAATCCAGAGCATTCAGCGTGGTAGCAGGAAGAGCCGGTGCGGCGTTGCTCTGGGTAAATAGCTCCCGCAGGGCTTCCAGACCGACCAGGTTAAATGGCTTCAGATACAGCTGTGAGCGGGGAAGATTAGCCAGATTATCAGGCATTGCCTGTAATGCTTTTTCTTCCCGAGCCAGAATACTTTGCGCCAGTGGATCATTTTCACCGGCAAACGGTGGCAGCACACCATTAATGGCAAGGTGTTGATGCTGCAAACCAATAGCAGAAAGCTCATCGTGCGTATGAGAAACCTCTTTCAGCGTTGAAGCCTGAGCTCGGGCAACCAGCACTAAGCGTGTGAGAGCTGCGTCGGACAGCGCTTTAACCGCATCGGAGTACTGGTGCTGTTGTTTCTCAAGCCCTACCAGAGGTCCAAGGTTTGCAGCGGCATCAGGGTTCGCTTCGAGATAACCGCTCCAGGCTCCCGGCAATTCAAGCATGCGGATGGTGTGACCGGTTGGCGCGGTATCAAATACGATATGGTCATATTTTTCCCGCAGCTCATGATTGGTCAGCAGACCAGTAAACTCATCAAACGCAGCGATTTCCGTGGTGCATGAGCCGGAGAGCTGCTCTTCAATACTGCTGACCACATCGGCTGGCATCAGCCCGCGAACCGGGTCGAGCACGCGGTCACGATAAGCCTGTGCTGCAGCCATAGGGTCAACTTCCATCGCGGCAAGATTTTCTACGGTACTGATATCTGTAATTCGGTGGCCGATAGTCTGGCTAAAGACCTGGCCGACATTGGAAGCCGGATCGGTACTCACCAGAAGCGTTCTCTTACCCTGATCGGCCAGCCATACCGCAGTAGCACAGGCCAGAGATGTTTTACCCACGCCACCTTTACCGGTGAAGAAGATGAACGGGGGAATGTCTTTTAAAAATGGCATATTCATCAGTGATTGCTCCTCTGGAATTAAGGCATACGTGGAATGCTGCAGCAACGTGGTTGCGTACTGTCTTCACTCCAGTCCTGAGTAAGCGCAATACCTGCCCAACGGGCGATATCTTCTCGTGTCGGGAGTTTGCCTGCCATTACGAGCTTGCCGTTGAGCAAGGTGACAGGAAGGGACTCCATCCCTGATGTGTTCAGGAACTCTTTGATGACAGGGGTATTCAGGAACTGCTGCGGGTTCTTCGCAAGGCTGTAGCGCTGAATATCAACGCCATTCTTTTTCGCCCATTCGGCGCTGGCGTTCCATTTGACTGCTTCGTCGCTGACCACAACGCTACTGGTTGCGCAGCAGCCTGCTGCTTCAAAGATCTCAATTTTTGACATGGACTGTTTACCTCAGTGTTTAGTCATTTGGCTTTACACTGAGGTAAACGAAGGTGACGGGAAAAAGATGCGCGATTAATTCATTTTTTTGTGGCAGCAGACGGGAGATGTGTCATCCGCCTCAATCTGACAAAGTTCTGTCATCGTTTCTTTCAGGTGCTTTCTGGCCCGAAGCAAACGGGATTTAAACGCCGTAAGCGTAATTCCCAGTTCATCGGCCAAAGACTGCTGGGGACGCCGGTTAAGGTCGGACTCTTCAATCAACCATCGCTCATCTTCAGGTAAAGCCTGTAATGTTTCAGGCAGGCAAATATCCAGCGTTGAGATTGCATCAGGGGATGCGTCTGTTAATGGGGCATCTTCTTCCAGCTCAACAAACTCCCTGGTGGTGCGGTACTCATCAATCAGCAGATTCCTCGCCGCCCGATATAGCCAGGCTCGCGGATTCTCCATCTCGCAGAAACTGTCTGAATGAGCGCGGGCACGCAGGAATAGCTCTTGCAGAAGGTCTGCTGCTTTTTCGCTATCACCTGTCTTCGATGTCAGAAAGCGAGAGAGTTCGGCTTCATGTTGCTGCCAGAACACGCTCATGCAGTTGTTGAATGCCGTTACATCACTCATACCAGCCCTCAAATTTTGCTCTGATTAACCCGCCGGGAAAGTTCTTCTGCCGACTCTTTTCGTTCGCTGTAGCGATCAACGAGATAGGCTGAGTTACCTCGGGTCAGCAGAGTAAATTTCACTAGCTCTTCCATCACATCCACGATGCGGTCGTAATAAGACGACGGTTTCATTCGCCCATCTTCATCAAACTCCTGCCAGGCTTTTGCCACGGAGGACTGATTTGGAATGGTGATCATCCGCATCCAGCGGCCAAGAATGCGCATCTGGTTAACGGCATTGAAAGACTGAGAGCCACCGCAGACCTGCATAACGGCCAGCGTCTTACCCTGAGAAGGGCGAACAGCGCCTTCCGAAAGTGGTATCCAGTCAATCTGGGCTTTCATGATGCCGGTCATCGCACCATGACGTTCAGGTGAACACCACACCATGCCTTCGGCCCAACGAACCAGCTCACGCAACTCCATGACTTTGGGATGCGAATCTGGTGCATCATCAGGAAGAGGCAAACCAGAGGGATTGAAGATCCGCACCTCTGCACCCATCGCAGTCAGCAGTCTTGCTGCTTCTTCCGTTGCTAATCGGCTGTAAGAGCGTTCACGTACAGATCCGTACAGCATCAGGATACGAGGAGGATGGGGAACGGCAGGAATACCGAATCTTGCCTCTGTGATTGAGGTGTCAAACAAACCTGAATCAACATTCTTAAGATCGCCTGTCATTTTACTTCTCCGTCTTCTGGGGCAGGGTGAGGCAGTCGTCAGTCCCTGAGCAGCATTCTTCTGTCAGGAAGGTAATGAGAGCCTCAAGGTTCTCATATCGAGCATGGCAATAGAGCGTTCTACCCTTGCGCTCCTGGCGTACCAGAGAGACTGATATCAGCGATGAGAGATGATGGCTCAACGTAGACGCAGGGATTTCGAGCCGCTTCTGCAGTTCGCCAACCGGTAACCCCTCATGCCCGGCTTTAACCAGCTCTCTGTAAACGCTAAGGCGCGTGGGATGACCCAGCTCTTTCAGGGTATCTGTTGCTTTTGAAAGCTCCACTTGCATTTCATTTCTATATTTCTGGAAAAATGGAAATATAGCGTATTATTTGGAGGTTTCCAAGGCCTCACCAATCGATATAAGTGGTTAGAAGTCAGCGGGGTAAAGATTTTAAAAACAATTTTTCTTTGATTAACAATTAGTTTTGGCTACATCCAAAGGACCGTTCTTCCCTGCTGTAATCTTTGGTGCGTTCTTTCGCAAAATAACTTAACCGAAACGTCAGTTGATCATAAACCTCGTTGCAACCAGCGGAATTAACGTCCAGGTAATAAAGTGGATTATCGGGAAAGCGGGCTAGCGTCCAGTGCTCTGGGCGGTGACTAAGCTGTAAAGCACTCAGCCAGGCCTCTCGTATCAGAGACGCCAGGCCCGTACCGTCTTCTTTGTAACTCCCCAGTCCATTGAACGTATCGTTATTCACGAACAACACCATGTGGTAATGCGATTTCTGATTTATCTCACCTACTTCCCGAACCCAGGCATTACGAAGGTGGCATGGATAAGTTCGTTTACCCTGCTTCAACTTACTTCTGTAGCGCGCTGCAATCTTTGCATCAAGGGATTCAATGAAACGAGATATCAGACTCTGTCGGTTAATGATATCGTCAGGAAGACGCAGGTCTACCCGTACCGCCATCGTGCGTGGGTGCTCTGCAGTCGCGTTATTTATGACGCGTAGAATACGCTGTAGGTAAGTGGTATTGAATGGTGCGTGCCGTCTGTCTAGACAGATATTATCAATCATATAATTTGCCTTGGGTAATGAATTACGGGCAGAGCAAAGCCTTGCCCGTAATGGGCTGTTGAAGGGATTAAGGATTTAAAGGGGGGTAATACCAGTCATTAAGGCTGTCGTGTATGAGTGAGCGTATAGGGTGTGGTGCTGGGGTAGTATTGTTTATATATCAGTTGGTTAATCAATTAATATTACCAACCCGTCGTGGAGTACTAATGCTCAATCCACCAGCACCAGTGGCAGGGTGATGGAAAGTGATTGATTTTTACTCCGAAGTTATATCCCCGCATATAATAACTTTCTGGTGTACCAATCAATCCCATGATTGCCTGGTACGTATCGCTAAATTCGTATCTCCCGACTGTATATCCCTTTTCTACATTGAGGGCAGCACTTCTCACCGCCATATGACAGGCCGCACATGGTACATTGCCATTGTGTGGTCGTGATGACCGGTGGGAGTTGTGCCAGAAGGCGCTGTAGCTTAGCCACTGCTGAAGGCTTTCCATTGACGGGGGCCAGATAGGGGCATTGCAGCAGTGCTTCTGGTTGTCCCTGAAGTATGTCGTGTTCGAACCAGGGCGGTGACGTTATGGTGGGGGGATGGAAAATCAACGGGCACTGGCAGTGATGGCAGAACCACTCTTCATCGCCTGAATTCAGTTGGCTGACAGCGAAAATCTCACCGGTTTTACGCTGTGCAATATAGCATTTTGGTATCAGCATTATCCGTCCCTCACATCGGCTGGGTGGCACGAATGTAACCGTCAGTCAGCGTCTTCAGTCCCCGGTATGCCCGCTGTTTTACTGCCAACCATTGCGTCAGCGTGTCAGGCAGTGGCAGATGCAGCGCATACCATTCCTCCATATCCTTACCTGTTGCCAGCTCACACCAGCACAGCAGGGTCAGCGCCTGGCGCATACCGGGCTGTACATTAAGCCGGAATAACATCTGTAACTGGTCTGCCAGCCGACTTTTCCCCAGTCGATAACATTCGCTAAGCAGCACACCGGGCAGAAGGGCATAATCGGTGTGTTTAGTCAGACCGGGGGCGGCAGTACATGATCCCAGTCGACCGGTGCGGGTGACCGGCAGCAGACACTGTGGAATGACGACTTCTGTTACGCTACTGCCTGGCATCGGGCAGGCGGTTATCGCCAGCCTGTGCCACTGCGAGATGTGCTGCTGGCATAAACCATGGAACAGACTGACGCGGGTAAAATCATCCAGCCAGACCTGGTAATGGTTGAGTAAGGGTGAATTGTTCATTTCTGATATTCCTTAAATGAGTAACTGACATGCAGCCGTAAGACTCCGCAAGAGGCGGATACGAGATGACGCACTGGTTTTGGGTTAACGAACGGGAAGGGGTTTAGCGCTGAGGACGGGATGCATCAATACGGGCCTGCAGCCAGGCTTCGACTTCGCTTTGCAACCAGCGTGAACTTCGTCCAAGTTTGATGGGTTTTGGAAAGAGGCCATCCTTGATGAGTCGGTAAATCCATTTATCACTGACCCCCAGCAGGCGGGTGATAAAAGCCATATCGACGAACTGGTCTTCAGACAGGGAAGGTTTACTGGTCATGGTTTGATTCTCCGGTAGCTGAATGGGTACCGGAGTCGGGTGATTAAACGTTGCTGCCCGCTCCGGCATAGCAACCGGTGCTGCTGTAAAAAACTAACTAAACTTCCTCGGTCTGCCCTGCCTGGCTGGCGTAGGAATGTCGTTGTATCCCCAGATTGGTAATCCGTATTTCTGGTCTTCTTTTGCCAGATAGCTGGCTATACGTCTCAGGCTGTCGATGGCTTCGTTGTTGTGATATTCAACAACATTGTTAATATTGTCCTGATGATATTCCTGTGGCTTGCATCTCTGGTATTTGCCCTCACCATGGGTAATCTGTTGCCACAGCACTCCCGCCTGTAAAATAAATGGGAATGATTTCTGATGCTCCTGACCATTAAGATAAAAAATCGCATGGGCATGTACCTCTCCTTCTGATGTCCATTCCAGCACCCAGAAACAACCGATAACGCCTGGAAGGTTCATCATCGCCTGAGTGAGCTCTCTGAGATCATCCTGTATTTCTGCGGAGGAATTACGAATGAACCGGCTGGTACCTCGCTGGTAATCAAAATCCATTCGAAATGCCAGTATCTTAGCGTGACATGCCAGGAGCTGATTAAGATGGTGATTAATCAGATTCAGCAGGAAATCATCGGGAGTGATTTTTTTAAAGTGTGGGTAATGTCTTTTCATTGTGCTGTTCCTTTAGTTGAGTTCAAAGGAACAGCGGGTGCTGTTTTTTTTTGCACTGTCGCAGGACGTGTTACCTGCCTGCCATATTCAATTTGTTACTGTCAGTAATGTGGCCTCCCCAGGAGGGACAGTAGTTATATACACGATAAACGTGAAGATACATGCCGGGATGGCAGCACAGACCAGGTCTGGTGAGACTGAGAGGGCACGAGTAATCTGAAGCCTGAGGTATCACGAGTATATGCTGAGATCCACTTCCCTATAATACCAATTAACCTTAATTATTAATTTCCAGACAAACAGTCCCTTGCTGATAGCCAGCATGCATTACATCTCTTTTTCAGATGCCGGGCCTGATAAGGCGTCTTTTATCGGGTTCCTGGATGTGCTGGCCTTATAATTTTCAGTAAGCATCGGGAGGTGTTTATCATGCTTCCTGCTTAAATATAGTAACCGGTAATGACGTAAAGTTTAGCGGCGTGACCACATTCGTTGACGTAAGGCGTTGCATCAATAATCAGTACTGAGCCAGCATTGCATTGCTGTCTCACCCATCCGTGTGTGTGGCAGGAGAAAGGAATCGTTTTGCCTCTGCGCAGCAGGCGTTTTTAGTGGTTTTCTATGCGCCAAATCACAAATTCATCGCCTTATTTATTCGTTGCTATTTCAATGTTGTATAGTTTTTATATCCTTATTTTGTATAAAAAACGAGCTGAAAATAAAGAAAATGAGTGGTGAAATATTGTCGCGCGAAGTGTTGAATGAAAGATTGAATGCGTATTATTCTTCTTTTCTGTCCAGATACGGCATCAGCATCATGCCGTCAGACCCTTTTGATAAACCCGAGAATTATATTGGCTACATCAAAGAACATCGCGAGGATATTGCTGGCACCCGGACAGTCCTGGAACTGAACGAATTAATCGGGAATATGATTTTACGTTCTAAAAGAGAACTGATAGCGACAGAGAGAATATCATGGATAGGTAGCAGTGAAAGGGCCTGTCTTTTTACATGGTATCAGCTCATGATATTTATCAGAGAGAATCAAAATTCAATTTTACAGAAACTTTATAGTAAAAATAAACTTGTTATCAGGGATGATTATTTACAAATTCAATGTTTTCCCTCTGATTCAAAATCACAAATCATGCAGATCCTGAAAATCATAGACTTACTCTCGGACGACAAATCAATTCATGCCTGGCTGGAGAGAATAAAATCAGAATGGATAAAAGCCTTTAAAAGCCGGAGTCCATTCAGTTACCTCAGGCCAGAGAACAGTGATGACTGCATCTGGACCTGGCAGTATCTGAAGGACAGAAATATTGCCTGTGGTGAGCTTATTGACTTTCCTGATTCTTCTGATATCTATCACGCAATATTTCTCTCGTTTGATGTCTGGATAACCAGACTTATGACTTCCGATGAAGATGTTAAAATTTTCAGACAAACATTTAACAAGAAAAAAGCCAGCCGGAAGTATAAAAAATCACAGGAGGAAAACATTAACATTCAGTTTTATCTCGATGTTAACACAAGGGAGAAACTCAGGGCGTTGTCGAGATCAAGACGTCTGAATAATGGTGAAATGCTGAAGGAACTCATACTTGAAGAATACCAGAGGTACAAAAAGACAAAGTTCTGACCTTAACGCGGCAGTACTCAGCCTGTCGGGATCAGCCAGCATATTCACAAAGTGAGGTCTGATAACGACAGGTTGTATACGAGTCGTATATTAATTGCCTGCATTCCAAAAATTTTCAGACAGATATTATCTCCGTGAATCCCCTGCATCCTTAGCCGGATTGCGAGGCTTTTTGTTTTTCACACTGAGACTTCCGTATGAAAAAATCTGACGGCCTTCAGGCCATTGAGAAGCCCCTGGCTTCTCTGCCCCACGCTATCCGCAGCCACATTATTGAACGCCTTCGCAGTCTTACCCGGTACGAGCCGGTGATAGGTATTATGGGCAAAACGGGGGCCGGTAAATCCAGCCTCTGCAATGCCCTGTTTCAGGGGGAAGTCACGCCAGTCAGCGACGTGAATGCCTGTACCCGCGACGCGCTGCGCTTCAGGCTCCGCAATGGCAGTCACAGCCTGATGATAGTCGATTTACCCGGTGTGGGTGAAAGCGCGCAACGCGACGAGGAATATACCGCACTGTACCGCCGCATTTTACCTGAACTGGATTTAGTGCTGTGGGTCATTAAGGCCGATGACCGGGCGCTGTCGCTGGATGAGCATTTTTATCGAAAGGTCATGCTGGCATATCAGCACCGGGTACTGTTCGTGGTGAATCAGGCTGACAAGGCCGAACCCTGCCACACATGGAACCTCGCCGATAACCAGCCTTCTCCGGACCAGCAGCTGACCATTGAGGCGAAACGACGCGCTGTGCAGCACCTGTTCCTGCCACATCATCCGGTCTGTGTGGTGTCAGCCAGAACCGGGTGGGGGATGGACACAATGGTGGAGACCATGATGCGCAGCCTGCCCGACCGGGCCGCCAGCCCGCTGGCAACACAGCTGCACGGTAAGCTCTGCACGGCACCGGTAAAAAAGCAGGCCCGTGATGGTTTCGGTAGCGCGGTGGGGGACGTGTTTGATATGGCAGCGTCCTCCTCTTTTCTTCCTGCCCCCGTACGAGCAGTGATCCGCACGGTGCGGGACGCTGTGGTGTCGGCGGCCCGTGCCGTCTGGGACTGGATTTTCTTCTGAAACCGGACTTTATCCTCCTCCCGCTCATCCGTGGGCATGAGCCTCATTCACAGACCCACTTCTTTTAATCAGAACACCTCGTTGCTCCCGCTTCGTGGCACCGGATACCTGAGTCCCTGTTCTGTCACACATTTTCTCCGAAAGGGATGACAACTTTCATCCTTATCAATAGAATGTAACGATCGATATCTATTTTATCGATCGTTATTATCGATCGATAAATAAATGCATCCGCTCAGCCTGCAGTGCGATATGGTCACCGCTGCGGGTGCTGACTGCGGATTTTCTGAAATGGCTAAGGAATGAAAATGAAAAGAAGGTTTGCAGTTTTTGCGCTGGTTTTCAGCGTCAGTCTCAGTACCGCGGCCCAGGAACGTACCGATATTCCGGCGAATACCATCTGGTCGTTTAAGGACCCCGGCGGTCGAGTGTTATGGGATGTCTGTGGCGGAAAACACAGCACCTGCACCATCGTGCTGGCGGCAACGAACAGGGTGGCCATTGTTAATCGTAAATCCACTAACGGCTGCGCCCTGGGGGATTTTTACGTGGTGGGCAAACCCGAAAAAGCCTGGAACCAGTACGACACGGGGACCTGCAGCAGCAATGCTTACTTCAGTCAGGGGACCATGAACAACGGGCAGTACCGGACTATTGATGTCCGTCTCAACGGGGAACTGGTAAAACGATTCCCGGTGGAATACTGGTCGCTGGTGAAATCCTTTTCGGGTAGCAACCGGCCAAAATGGAAGGACAAAACGACAGACAGATAAGAGCGTTGATGAAATGAATTAAGGTTGTCCGGGTTCCCGGTGCGCTTCAGCGCGCCCTGACGGATTCCCTCCCTCTGATGTTAATGAAAGGAAATCACTTATGCGTTTATCTCATGCCACCCTGGCGGTCGTTATGCTGGCCTCAGCCTCCGTTGCACAGGCCATCCCCAATATGTGGAGCAGCGGCTTCGCTCAGGGGGTGACCGAATACATCATCACCAGCCCGGAGAAAGTGGTCTTTAATCTTAACTGCACCACCAGCCCCGATGAGCAGAATGTGCTGCAGCACAGCGTATACCTGACCCTGCCCGATGGTACCTTGCTGAATTCTCACGATGACGGAACCGACATCACCGTGGTGATGAATGACAGCCAGTATCCGTTACCGTCATCCCTGGGCTGGAGGAATGGCGATAATGCCTGGGTGTCATTTATTGACGCGCTGGGTCAGTCGTCTAATTTCGATGTTTACGTCAACAATAACAAAGTTGGCTCCTTCAGCCCGGGTCTGAAGAATACGCAAAAAGAGCTGTCTGACCTCAGTGAGTGCCGGACCACACACTACAGCGATTAATTACTCACGTTTCAGACCTCTCCAGCCCGCTACGTACCAACACCAGATAGCAACAGGCCATTCTCCTTCGGGAACATGGCCTGTTTTGTTTTTATTTCATTATCAGATAAGGAGTTAGCCATGCGATTAGCCAGCCGCTTTGGCCGTATTAACCAGATACGCCGTGACCGGCCTCTGACCTATGAAGAATTGATGTGCCATGTACCCAGCGTGTTCGGGAGTGACAAGCATGAATCACGCTCAGAGCGTTACACCTACATCCCGACCATCACCATCCTCGAAAGCCTGCAGCGTGAAGGCTTTGAGCCGTTCTTTGCCTGCCAGACAAAGGTTCGCGATCAGAGCAAGCGGGAGCACACCAAGCACATGCTTCGCCTGCGTCGTGCCGGGCAACTGACGGGGCATCAGGTACCGGAAATCATTTTGCTTAACAGTCATGACGGCTCCTCGAGCTACCAGATGCTGCCGGGGCTGTTTCGTGGCGTCTGTACCAACGGCCTGGTCTGCGGTCAGTCATTTGGAGAAGTGCGGGTGCCGCATAAGGGTAATGTCGTCGAGAAGGTAATTGAAGGGGCTTACGAAGTGCTCGGTGTTTTTGACCGGGTGGAGGAGAAGCGCGATGCGATGCAGTCACTGGCGCTGCCTGCACCCGCCCGCCACGCGCTGGCGAATGCCGCGCTGGAATATCGCTTTGGTGAGGACCACCAGCCGGTCACGGTATCGCAGTTGCTGACCCCTCGTCGCCGGGAGGATTACAGCGATGACCTGTGGACCGTCTATCAGCGGGTGCAGGAGAACCTGATGAAAGGGGGATTGTCAGGACGAACCGCACAGGGGAAAAGCAGTCGCACCCGTGCCGTTACCGGTATTGATGGCGACGTGAAGCTCAATCGCGCCCTGTGGGTGATGGCAGAAAATATGCTCGAGTTTTTCGGGCGTTAAACAACCGTTCCGGCATAAGGAGATAGTTTAATGAATACACAAAATCATCAGTTCGCGGAGCAGGCAGCAATTACTGCCTCAGTGGTCCATGACGAGTTACGCATCGGCTTCTGGCCGCAGCACTTTGGCTCCATCCCACAATGGATAACCCTTGAGCCCCGAATCTTTGGCTGGATGGGCCGTCTGTGTGCCGATTACCACGGTGGTATCTGGAACTTTTCGACGCTCAGCAACGGCGGTGCTTTCATGGCTCCTGAGTCAGAGCACGATAAGACGTGGGCATTGTTCAACAGCATGAACGGCAACGGCGCGGAACTTACTGGCGAAGCGGCAGGGATAGTCACCTGTCTGATGACATACAGCCACCACGCCTGCCGCACCGAGTGTGACGCGATGACTGAACACTATTATCGCTTACGCGACTATGCGCTAAACCATCCGGAATGCAGCGCCATTATGCATCTAATCGACTGAGGAATACCTGACATGAATACCGCATTATCCCCGGTGTCATTACAGCCTGAACTTTTCCAACTGACGGTTATGGCCCAGCATGGTTGCCTGCTCCCCGCGACCTCCGGATTGACACCTTATGCCCAACGGACCATCCGCCGCGCTATCAACCTGCTGGATAAATATCTTCGTCAGCCTGGCATATCCTTTACTTCAAGTACGGCAGCCCGTGACTGGCTTCGGTTAAAGCTGGCAGGACAAGAACGGGAAGTATTTATGGTGCTCTATCTCGATAACCAGCACCGTTTACTGGAGAGTGAAACGCTATTTGCCGGTTCGATTAACCATGTCCAGGTCCATCCTCGAGAGTTAGTGAAGTCAGCGCTTCGCTTCAATGCTGCAGCTGTCGTGCTGGCGCATAACCATCCATCCGGCGACCCGGAGCCCAGCCAATGCGACCGTAATATTACGGGCAGGCTAAAAGAAGTATTGGCGCTCGTTGATGTGAAAACGCTTGATCATCTGGTCATCGGCTCAGAAGACATTGTGTCGTTTGCCGAGCGAGGCTGGGTATGAAAATCATCAGTAAACGCCAGGCCATGACCTTGTACCGACAGCATCCTGGCTCCCGACTGTTTCGCTTCAGTACGGGCAAATATAAATGGACTGGCAGTGTCTGCCATTATGCTGGTCGCGAGGTGCAGGACATAGGCGGCGTTCTGGCCGTATTCGCTGAACGCCGTCAGGACCGCAATGGTCCCTATGTCATTCTTCTAAGTGTCACTCTCAATTAATCCTTCCCTTTAATCAGGAATAATAATGAACAATCACTCCGAATCCGGTACTAAGCCGGAGAACCCCGCCTGCCTGGTGTGGGGACTAAAGTGTACGAGCACACCCTGTTTCGGCGCTCGTCTGGTGCAGGAAGGCTGCCGGGTGCATTTTCTCGCTGACCGGGCAGGATTCAACGGTACTTTCAGCGACGATGATGCGCTACGCCTGGATCAAGTTTTTCCGCTGATACTCAAGCAACTGGAGTTGATGCTCACCAGCGGAGAACTCTTTCCTCAGCATGAGCATTGCGTCACGCTATATCACAATGGGCTCACGTGTGAAGCCGATACTCTTGGTAGTTGTGGCTACATATACATCGCCATTTATCCCACTCAACGCTAACAAATTTCACGAGAGCAAACATGAAAAATCTACCTGCTACAATTTCGCGGGCGGCGAAGCCCTGTCTGTCGCCCGTGGCTGTCTGGCAAATGCTACTTACACGGCTGCTGGAACAGCATTATGGTCTGACGCTAAACGATACACCTTTCTGTGATGAAACCGTTATACAGGAACATATCGATGCCGGTATCACTCTGGCTAATGCCGTTAACTTTCTGGTGGAAAAGTATGAGTTAGTACGTATCGATCGCACAGGATTTACCTTACAGGAACAAGCGCCATATTTGACTGCGACAGACATTCTTCAAGCCAGGAAAGCGTGCGGGCTGATGAGCCGGTGTTCTTACAGGGAGGTAAGTAATATTGTTTTTAGCCGATCACGGCTGTGAGGGGATGGAGATCTGCGAAGGTTTCCACGATACGTGAAGAATTTGATGAGATTAACGACTCGATGAAAGTCTCATCGAGTCGCATGAAAAACAAGGCGGGGGCACAAAAGGGGGCATTTATAAAGATGAAACAAGAAAATATCTATATTTATCAAAGAGAATTCATGGTGTGTTATGTTCCTATTATCGCACCATTATCTACGCGACTTCACGCGATGTTCAGCAAAAGTGCCTTGTGCCATATTTTTGCCATTTCCTCCCAGAAATGAGTCAATTTGACCGGGTTCTCAAAAAACGCATGGAACTAAAATGGGTCTATTTACACTGTCATTTTCTGCTCCAGTGAACGAGCAAAAGCGCTGGGAATAACGTAATTACCCACTTTTACGGGACCTGCATGTGAAGTTCCTGATATCAGTGCAAGAAAGAAACAAATTCTACCGCCGACAATATTTTTTGTTGTCTTGTGCATCCTTACAACCCGGTATTTTTATTTACCCCGTACAGATGGCTGCTATTAACCATCATTTCACTGTTATGACCGCTTACCGTGCCAGATTCCGATGCGTGAACGGCAGTTTTATTCGCGTACCCGGCATAATGTAATAACGTTCACGACAGCCCCGTCCCTGCTCGTGGGCTTTATCTTTGCAAGCGCCATAGTCGATCACACGAAATGAAACATTGCCGGTATTGCTGATAACGTCGCCATTACGGCTGTATTCAAAGCGCTCTTTACGCGGCGCGACTACCAAAATCGCGCCAATTCCCTGCTGACGCTGTCACAACAGCCACTTTATTAGCCCGAGTCTCCGCCCTTTCGGTGACCGGCTCATCTATCCATTGCAAACGATAATAACGCTCGACATCATCTGCTGGACTTTTATAAAAGAAGCGAAAAACGTCCTTGGCCTGACCAGAAAGAATAAGGGTTGCATTGAACTGTATTTTTACATCCCCAGTCCAGTAGCCGTCTGGCAGACGCGGAGTAATCTGTGACCGGTGTACTACCATCAGGAACAAGACGTGAATTGCGGTCCAGGAAAATTCATGTGGGCACGGAAAATTCTGCGATATGCAGACTTCTGACGCGACGAAGGAGAGCAAAGATGATTAATAAATTGCAGAACGGAAAACAACCACGTACCAGAAGCAACAGATAAAACTAACCGGGAGATGCATTAACCTTGCGCATCAACGCCTGCTTGTGCATCACCCGGTTTCAATTACGCTCGGATCGTGTCGTCGCCGAAGCCAACCCACTTATATGTGGTCAGTGCTTCCAGCCCCATTGGACCACGCGCGTGCAGTTTTTGCGTACTTACCGCTACTTCCGCACCCAATCCGAACTGGCCGCCATCGGTGAAACGCGTAGAAGCGTTAACGTACACGGCAGAAGAGTCTACTTCATTCACGAAACGATCGGCGTTACGCAGCGTGCGCGTCAGGATCGCATCGGAATGTTGGGTCCCATGCTCGCGAATGTGGGCGATGGCATCGTCCAGGTCAGTAACGACTTTCACATTCAAATCCAGCGACAGAAACTCGTCGTCATACTCTTCGGCTTTCACCGCGACCACGTTAGCGGGCCCTGACTGCAATGTAGCCAGCGCCATCTCATCGGCATGCAGCGTGACGCCACTTTGCGCCATCTGCTCGCTCAGTGCAGGCAGAAAACGTGGCGCGATGTCCTGATGCACTAACAGAGTTTCTACAGTGTTACAGGTGCTCGGACGCTGGGTTTTGGCGTTGACGATAATCTTCAGCGCAGGGGCGATCTCTGCCGTGTCATCTACATAGATATGACATACGCCAATACCACCGGTGATCACCGGAATGGTCGACTGCTCACGACATAACTTGTGCAGACCCGCGCCACCGCGAGGGATCAGCATGTCGATGTACTTATCCATACGCAGCATTTCAGCGACCAGTGCGCGGTCCGGGTTGTCTATCGACTGCACGGCTGCGGCGGGTAAACCGCAGGCTTCCAGCGCCTTTTGGATCACCGCCACGGTTGCGGCATTCGTCCGGTACGTCTCTTTTCCTCCGCGCAGGATCGCCGCATTGCCGGTTTTCAGGCACAGGGAAGCCACGTCGACGGTGACGTTTGGACGCGCTTCATAAATCACGCCAATCACACCCAGCGGGACACGACGACGCTCCAGACGCAGGCCGCTGTCCAGCAGACCGCCGTCAATCACCTGCCCGACCGGATCGGCGAGATGACACACCTGGCGCACATCGTCAGCAATCGCTTTCAGACGCGCCGGCGTCAGGGTCAGGCGGTCGAGCATCGCATCGCTCAGGCCGTTGGCTCGCGCCTGCTCAACATCTTGTACATTTGCGCTGAGGATGCTTTCGGTTTGTGCTTCCAGCTCATCAGCGATTGTTTCCAGTACGCGATTTTTTTCGCGACTGGAGAGCAGCGCCAACTTGTATGACGCGGCTTTGGCAGCAATGCCCATTTTTTCCAGCATATGCCTGTTCCTTAACGGGTAATCATGTCATCGCGATGGACAGCAACCGGGCCGTATTCATAGCCCAGGATGGTATCAATCTGTTGTGAGTGGTGTCCGGCAATACGGCGCAGCGCGTCGCTGTTATAGCGGGTTACGCCGTGGGCAATATCGCGCCCTTCCAGATTGCAGATGCGGATCACTTCACCACGAGAGAAGTTACCTGTCACGCTTTTAATACCTTTTGGCAGCAACGAGCTGCCGCGCTCCAGAATAGCTCCTGTTGCGCCTTCATCGACGGTAATTTCACCGGCAGGCGGCGCGCCGAAAATCCAGCGTTTACGATTTTCCAACGGAGAAGCCTGAGCATGAAAACGCGTCCCAACGGAAACGCCTTCCATAACGTCGCCAATCACGCCTGGCTTGCTGCCTGCGGCAATAATGGTGTCGATCCCGGCGCGGCACGCGACATCGGCGGCCTGTAGTTTAGTCCCCATGCCGCCGGTTCCCAGGCCAGAGACGCTGTCCCCGGCAATAGCGCGCAGCGCATCATCAATACCGTGCACGTCTTTGATCAGCTCCGCCTGCGGATTAGTACGCGGATCGGCGGTGAACAGTCCCTGCTGATCGGTCAGCAGCAGCAGCTTATCGGCCCCGGCCAGAATCGCTGCCAGCGCCGAAAGGTTGTCGTTGTCACCCACTTTAATTTCGGCGGTAGCCACCGCATCGTTCTCATTAATGACCGGAACGATGTTGTTATCGAGCAGCGCGCGCAGCGTATCGCGGGCGTTGAGGAAGCGCTCTCTGTCTTCCATATCCGCACGCGTTAGCAGCATCTGCCCGATATGAATACCGTATATCGAGAACAGCTGTTCCCACAGTTGAATCAATCGGCTCTGCCCTACCGCCGCCAACAGCTGTTTCGAAGCTATCGTTGCCGGGAGCTCAGGGTAACCAAGATGCTCACGTCCGGCAGCAATCGCGCCCGAAGTAACGATAACAATACGATGCCCTGCGGCATGGAGCTGCGCGCACTGGCGAACCAGTTCTACGATATGGGCGCGGTTCAGGCGGCGCGATCCGCCCGTTAACACACTGGTGCCTAGTTTTACCACCAGCGTCTGGCTGTCACTCATGATTCTCTGCCATTCAAAATTGGGGAAAATGATATCAAACGAACGTTTTAGCAGGACTGGCCTCGGTTGCCAACAACCAGCGTACAAAGCATGAAATTTTATTGCGCAGGATCAGCAAGCGTAGCGGCTGATTTTGACGCCTTTATTACAGAAACAAAAAAACATCCTTTTTTAAAATTATTCTTACTTTGTCATAAAACGTTCATTGCCAGACGTTAAAAACCTTCCTGTCTTTTAGCGGGGATCACACCCAGTAAATATTAGCGCGTACTTTTTAATCAGGAATGAAAATGAAAAAGAGCACTCTGGCATTAGTGGTGATGGGAATTGTTGCGTCGGCATCCGTACAGGCAGCGGAAGTGTATAACAAGAACGGCAATAAACTGGATCTCTATGGCAAAGTAAAAGCCATGCATTACATGACGGATTATGACAGCAAAGACGGCGACCAGAGCTATGTCCGTTTAGGTTTTAAAGGTGAAACGCAAATTAACGATGAACTGACGGGATATGGCCGTTGGGAAGCGGAGTTTGCCGGTAATAAAGCCGAAAGTGACTCCAACCAGCAAAAAACGCGTTTGGCTTTTGCTGGTCTGAAATTAAAAAATCTTGGCTCATTTGATTATGGTCGTAACCTGGGCGCGTTGTACGACGTGGAAGCATGGACCGATATGTTCCCGGAATTCGGCGGCGACTCCTCTGCGCAAACCGATAACTTTATGACCAAACGCGCCAGCGGCCTGGCGACCTACCGCAACACTGACTTCTTCGGTGTTGTGGATGGCCTGGA
Source organism: Citrobacter meridianamericanus (assembly GCF_041320245.1). NCBI lineage: Bacteria > Pseudomonadati > Pseudomonadota > Gammaproteobacteria > Enterobacterales > Enterobacteriaceae > Citrobacter > Citrobacter meridianamericanus. The sequence continues at coordinate 4,260,770 of NZ_CP101036.1, forward strand.
TCTCACCTTGCAGTATCAGGGTAAAAACCAGGACCGCGATGTGAAAAAACAGAACGGAGACGGTTTTGGTACTTCCGTGACCTATGACTTTGGCGGAAGTGATTTCGCGGTAAGCGGCGCGTATACCAACTCCGATCGTACCAACCAGCAAAATCTGCAAACGCGCGGTACGGGCGATAAGGCAGAAGCCTGGGCGACCGGCTTAAAATATGATGCTAACGATATTTATATTGCGACCATGTACTCCGAAACACGCAATATGACGCCAATTTCCGGCGGCTTTGCCAATAAAACACAAAACTTCGAGGCGGTTGTTCAGTACCAATTTGACTTTGGTCTGCGTCCGTCACTGGGTTATGTGCTGTCGAAAGGTAAAGATATTGAAGGCGTTGGGAATGAGGACCTGGTGAATTATATCGACGTGGGTGCAACGTACTATTTCAACAAAAATATGTCTGCGTTTGTTGATTATAAAATCAACCAGCTTGATAGCGATAATAAGCTGGGTATCAATGACGATAATATCGTTGCCGTCGGTATGACCTACCAGTTCTGATTATACCCTTCATACTTCAAGCTGCATGTGCGTTGGCCTTCCTGCAACGCGAATTATTTAGGGTCTAGCATAAAAAATGCCGGATGGGGTTGCGCCGCCATCCGGCATTTTGCTGTTCGTTATGCCGTTAATTTAACGGGTTCATCCTTAAAATCATCAGCAGGCTCCAACGCCAGATTCAGCGACGTTAACAATCCATGTAATTTTTCATGAAACTCACGCAAGGTGTATTCCAGTCGCTCGACCACTTCGGTCTCTTTCACTGGCACCGCAGTCCAGTTACCATCTTTATCAAACAAACCAAAATGATAGCTGTAGGTAAAGCGTTTTTCCTGCGCTTCCAGTTCCATCCACCAGCCCCAGAACTCGCGTTTCTCGGGGGCGGGTTTCACGTTGACGCAAACAGCCAGACAATCGAAGAAAAATCGATTATCTTCGCACTGTCCTTCGCGGATATACGGACCCAGCGCGGTGAATTTCTTGATCAATCTACTTTTCGGATGCCCACTCGGTAACGTCATTACGATCTCCTTAGGTGAAGCACCTGTTTTACCAAATCGATAAAATTTAGCAAACTTTTAACACAATCTCTGATTGATCCAACCGGTTATTTCCTGCAACCCTTTGTCAAAATTGCGATACACCGGGTTGAATGGAATCTCCAGCAACTTACCGTCAGAAGATGAAGATGTGATTAAACGCGACTCCTCTTCCGGGCTAAATGGATCGTTTTTCCAGAACCCCGACAACATTGGCGTCGGACAACGTCTGCCCAGCAGCCCCTGCACTTTTAATGAATAGCGATTAAGCTCTACACGCAGCGCTTCATCGGAGGCGTCATGCATCCCCAGACGACTTGCCAGAACGTCAAGATACATTTCCGGGACGCTTGCCTGGCGCTGCGGGTCGCTAAGCAGCGCGTGAACCACTGGCCCCAAACAGGCCACCGCTTTCAGACGCGATGATTCCAGATACGCCAGGCGTACCGCCACGTTAGCGCCAAAGCGAAAACCGAAGGCCGCCACGCGGGTGTGATCCACCCAGGGAACGTTTGGCAACGCTTTTAATACGTGCTGGTGCAGCAGGCTGGAATCCTGGGTCAGTTTCCATTTTGACGAGAACCCGACCGACGGCATATCCAGCGTCAGCATGGCGATACCGCGCGGGGCAAAGTAGCGCTCATACAGACTGTAGTAATCCGTTTGCATAGAGTCGAGGCCACCGCACATCAGCACCGTCGGGAACGGACCGTCGCCTTTTGGCATATGCAGGAAGCCAGTGATTGGCGCGCCGCCGGTAACGGCAAATTCCATCTCACGCAGCGTACCCGGCAGACGCTGTGCGGCCTCTTCATAGGCACGGTTGGCCAGAGCCTGCGCCTGCTCTGCCAGCTCATCGCCTTTTAAGTGGGGATAAGCGGCAATGTTGTACAACGTGGAGGCATGTAGCCAGTGGCGTCCGCTCACCTGCGGATCCGCTTCCATAGACGCTTTCTGTTGCCAGTCCATCGCCTGCTTCGCCCACTCGTAGATCCAGTTCCCGCCGCGATACCCGATGACCGTGTCGTAGAGTTCTTTATCCGTACGTTCGGCTTCACTCATGACGATGCGGGCCTGCACTTCGAGAATTTCACGCGGATCGACGCCACGCCAGATCCACATCAGGCGATTCACCATGCGATACCAGTGCGGAACTGTTTTGCCATCAAGAGCCGATTGTACGGACGGCTGCGCGCCGCGATTAAAACGACGAACCAGCGTTGACGTTTCAGGGTGTTTGAAGCGGGGTTTAAACAGGACTTCGCTGAGGTTAGCCTGTGACATGATTGCAGCCTCCATGAATACTCACTAAGGCATAGTGTAACCTGACACCGCAAAAAAAGAACAACGCCCGGCATTGCCAGGCGTCGAAAACGTTATTGATTAGCGACCAGAGATCGGCGGGACAAACACAACGCCCATATCCCACGGCTGCTCAATCCAGGTATCCTGAGGGATATCAACAACATAATCATTCACCAGCGGACGACCGGCCGGCTTAGCGAAGATCGTGACGAAATGCGCTTTAGGATACATTTCGCGGATCGCAACGGCGGTACCACCGGTATCAACCAGGTCATCAATTACGATAAAACCTTCACCGTCGCCTTCGGCACGCTTCAGCACTTTCAGTTCGCGCTGGTTGTCGTGATCGTAGCTGGAGATGCATACGGTATCGACATGACGAATACCCAATTCACGCGCCAGCAATGCGCCCGGCACCAGACCACCACGGCTAACGGCAATAATGCCTTTCCATTGTTCAGAAGGCATCAGGCGGCTTGCCAGTTTACGTGCATGGATCTGCAACATGTCCCAGGTGACGACGTATTTTTCGCTCATGTGAAGTGTCCCAGCCTGTTTATCTACGGCTTAAAAAGTGTTCGAGGGGGAAATAGGTTGCGCGAGATTATAGAGATCTGACGCACTAAAAACCAGTGTTTCGCGGAATCCGCGCCTCTTTTTGCATGCTTTATGCTAGCCGTCGGCGGAGAAAGTGGTATTCTCAATCGCATCGCGCAAGCCTGACTTGTGGTGTTTTTAATTCTGCTAACCCTGTGGCCTGCAAGCAAGTTTTGCAGGACATCGCCAAGGAGACTCAACGTGTCTGAACTGTCTCAGTTATCCCCGCAACCGCTGTGGGATATTTTTGCCAAAATCTGTTCTATTCCTCATCCGTCCTACCATGAAGAGCAGCTCGCTGAACACATTCTGAGCTGGGCCCAAGAGAAAGGTTTCCACGTCGAGCGCGATCAAGTCGGTAATATCCTGATTTGCAAACCCGCTACCGCAGGAATGGAAAACCGCAAGCCGGTCGTTCTGCAGGCGCACCTGGATATGGTCCCGCAGAAAAACAACGACACCGTGCACGACTTCACCAAAGATCCTATCCAGCCTTATATTGATGGCGAATGGGTAAAAGCCCGTGGCACCACGCTGGGTGCGGATAACGGTATCGGTATGGCGTCCGCGCTGGCCGTTCTGGCTGATGACAATGTGGTACACGGTCCGCTGGAAGTCCTGCTGACCATGACCGAAGAAGCAGGTATGGATGGCGCATTTGGTCTGCAGGCTAACTGGCTGCAGGCGGATATCCTGATCAACACCGACTCAGAAGAAGAAGGTGAGATCTATATGGGTTGCGCAGGTGGGATCGACTTTACCTCTAACCTGCCGCTGTCCCGTGAAGCAATCCCGGCTGGCTTCCAGAGCTTTAAGCTGACGTTAAAAGGTCTGAAAGGTGGCCACTCCGGCGGTGAAATCCACGTGGGTCTCGGCAACGCGAACAAGCTGCTGGTACGCTTCCTGGCGGGTCACGCTGAAGAGTTGGATCTGCGTCTGGTTGATTTCAACGGCGGTACGCTGCGCAATGCGATTCCGCGTGAAGCCTTCGCTACCCTCGCCGTGGCTGCAGATAAAGTTGATGCGTTAAAAGCGCTGGTCAGCACCTACCAGGAAATCCTGAAAAACGAGCTGGAAGCTAAAGAGAAAAATCTGGCTCTGCTGCTGGATGCCGTTACTAACGACAAAGCCGCGCTAACCGCGCAGTCTCGCGACAGCTTTGTACGTCTGCTGAACGCCACCCCTAACGGTGTGATCCGCAACTCCGACGTCGCCAAAGGCGTGGTAGAAACCTCCCTGAACGTCGGTGTGGTAACCATGACTGACGATAATGTCCAGATCCACTGCCTGGTACGTTCGCTGATCGACAGCGGTAAAGACTACGTGGTGAGCATGCTGGATTCACTGGGTAAACTGGCTGGCGCCAAAACTGAAGCCAAAGGCGCGTATCCAGGCTGGCAGCCGGATGCAAACTCTCCGGTTATGCACCTGGTTCGTGAAACCTATCAGCGTCTGTTCAATAAAACGCCGAACATTCAGATCATCCATGCTGGTCTGGAATGTGGCCTGTTCAAAAAACCGTATCCGGAAATGGACATGGTTTCCATCGGGCCAACCATCACCGGTCCGCACTCCCCGGATGAGCAGGTTCATATCGAAAGCGTCGGCCACTACTGGACGCTGCTGACTGAACTGCTGAAGTCTATTCCGGCGAAGTAAATCTGCGTTAAATGCCGGATGGCGCTGTGCTTATCCGGCAATACATGTATGTCACAACCCCAATAACAGCTGCCTTTCTATTTGTGGATCCAGCAGCGTGACGTGTAACCCCACCAGCCTCACACCTCGCCCTCCCCGACGTGCTTCCCAGGTTTTGTGTGCCGTCGCAATTAAGTCGTCTTTATTTAAGCGCGGCCAGACATGCTCCTGAGTGGTCTGCTGAAAATCATTAAACTTGAGTTTTATTCCCTGGCGGGCGATCAGGAGATCCGGCTTAACCTTTGCCAGACGCCGTTCCAGTTCGGGATAGAGCCGCTCAATAATCGCTTCACACTCTGACCACTGATGAATATCTTCCGCCAGTGTCCGCTCGACGCCGACGGATTTGCGCAGCCTGTCGCTGTTGACGTCCCGCTCGTCAATTCCCTGACTGCGCTCCCACAACACGCGGCCAAACTTACCAAAACGTTTGAGCAGCGTAGCCAGATCGTATTTTTGAATATCTTCGCAGGTACGCAATCCCATCGACTCCAGCTTAGCGGCGGAGACTTTACCGACGCCGGGAATTTTCCCCAGCGGTAACGTTTTGAGAAATTCAGGGACATCAGCAGGGGTTATCACATATTGCCCGTTGGGTTTATTGAGATCGGAGGCGATTTTTGCCAGGAATTTAACCGGCGCAATCCCCGCAGAGGCGGTTAGCTGTAGTTCATTGAAGATCGTCTGGCGGATCTCCTGGGCGATCAGCGTCGCGGAGCCGTGGCAGTAAACGCTGTCGGTGACATCCAGGTAGGCTTCATCCAGCGAAAGCGGTTCAATCAGCGAGGTATAGCGGGAGAAGATCGCCTGAATCTGGCATGACGCTTCTTTGTATGCCTCATAACGACCGGGTAACAGGGTAAGATGCGGGCACAGCTTTAACGCCATTCCGGTTGGCATTGCGCTGCGCACGCCAAATTTACGCGCCGGATAATTGGCTGTGCTGATAACCCCGCGGCGTTCACGACTGCCGCCAATGGCAATGGGAATGTCACGCAGGGCGGGATTATCACGCATTTCCACCGCCGCGAAAAAGCAGTCCATATCGACATGTATGATTTTGCGCATGACTCACCTCTCACAACACTGTTTAAGTATACAGTATTTTTGCGACATGAGAAGTCAGTTCCTCTGCAACGTCAGTGCGTGTCCATTCATCACAAAGCGCGCATCACACAGATAACGCACAAATTGTCCGTCGCGTACACACGCTCGCGCAGCGTCTCATTTAACTCATGAGGTTCGGTGTACCATAAAGTTCGCTAACCCACAAAATACGCCACGCCTGACAGACTTTAAGCACAATTTTCCGTATAAAGAAAATCTAAAGTGTAAACGCAGCACGAGAGACTTGCGAAAAACTCTCTGGGTGATAATGTGAGCGCTCCAGATCCAGATTTATCCGATTTGGGGACTCTTTTTGCCGTCCTGGCGTGTGTAATCGTTTTATCAAGGAATAAGTAGTATGCGTAAAATCGCATTTTTTCTTGCGATGCTTTTATTGCCGTGCGTTTCGTTTGCCGGTTTGCTGAGCAGCAGCAGCCCGACTACGCCTGTCAGCAAAGAATATAAGCAACAATTAATGGGCTCCCCTGTCTATATCCAGATCTTCAAAGAAGAGCGAACGTTGGATCTGTACGTCAAGATGGGCGAACAGTATCAATTGCTCGACAGTTATAAGATCTGCAATTATTCCGGCGGCTTAGGGCCGAAACAGCGTCAGGGTGATTTCAAAAGTCCGGAAGGATTTTACAGCGTACAGCGCGGACAGCTGAAACCGGATAGCCGCTTTTACAAAGCGATTAACATTGGTTTCCCTAACGCCTACGACCGCGCACACGGTTATGAAGGTAAATACCTGATGATTCACGGTGCCTGCGTTTCCGTCGGCTGCTACGCGATGACCGATAACGGCATTGATGAGATTTTCCAGTTTGTCACCGGTGCGCTGGTGTTTGGGCAGCCCAGCGTGCAGGTCAGCATTTATCCGTTCCGTATGACCGACGCCAACATGCAGCGCCATAAATTCTCGTATTACAAAGAGTTCTGGTCACAGCTAAAACCGGGATACGATTACTTCGAACAAACGCGTAAGCCACCAACAGTTTCCGTCGTAGATGGCCGTTACGTTATCAGCAAGCCGTTGAGTCACGAAGTGGTCCAGCCGCAGCTGGCATCAAACTACGCGCTCCCCGAGACAAAATAATGCCCACTCGCCTGGCATAATCTTTTGCCAGGTTTCATTGCCGGTTAACGGCTGCGTGGCAATCACGGTGACCACATCATTGGGTGTGGTCTCTGAGCTAAAATCGATTTCCACATCCTGATCCAGCAACGTCGCTACACCAAATGGCGCACGCCGGGTGATCCAAAACAGGTTGGTCGAACAGAAGGCCATCACATAACGCCCGTCAGACAGCAGCATGTTGAAGACCCCCTTCTCTCGCAGTTCTCCTGCCAGCACCGCGATATACTTAAATACTGCCGTCATATTGCCAGGCGTGCGTGGATAGCGCTCAGTCAGCTTATGCAGTAGCCAGCAAAATGCTTTTTCGCTGTCGGTTTCCCCGACCGGACGGAAATTACCGGTTTCCAACGATTTATAGCCGCTGAGCTGGCCGTTATGAGCGTACGTCCAGTTACGTCCCCACAGCTCTCGCGTAAATGGATGGGTATTTTCCAGTGCCACTTCGCCACGGTTCGCCTGACGAATATGGGCAATCACAGAACAGGATTTGATGGGATAGTCTTGTACCAGTTTGGCGATAGGCGAATTAAAGCTGGGTTGCGGATCTTTAAACGTACGGCAGCCCTTACCTTCATAAAAAGTAATCCCCCAGCCGTCTTTGTGCGGACCGGTACCTCCGCCGCGCTGAACCAACCCGGTGAAGCTAAAGCAGATATCGGTTGGCACATTGGCGCTCATCCCGAGCAGTTCGCACATATATCACCTCCACAACAGCGGGGGCGACGAGCCCCCAGCGAAGTCTTATTTAACCATCTCTTTTTCGATCAACTGGATCAGGATATGAATAACTTTGATATGAATTTCCTGAATGCGGTCAGCGTAGCCAAAGTGCGGCACGCGAATTTCGATATCCGCGCTGCCTGCCATTTTACCGCCATCTTTGCCGGTCAGGGTGATGACTTTCATTCCCTTCTCACGCGCCGCAGCAATCGCTTTAATCACGTTACCGGAGTTACCCGAAGTGGAGATGCCTAACAGGACATCGCCCTCGCGACCCACAGCTTCCACATAACGGGAGAACACATAATCGTAACCGAAATCGTTGCTGACGCAGGAGATATGGCTAACGTCAGAAATAGCGATCGCCGGGTAGCCAGGGCGGTTTTCGCGATAGCGTCCGGTCAGCTCTTCGGCGAAGTGCATCGCGTCACAATGGGAGCCGCCGTTACCGCAAGAAAGTACCTTACCGCCCGCTTTGAAGCTGTCTGCCAACAGGACCGCCGCGCGCTGAATGGCGTGAATATTGGCGTCATCTTTAAGAAAATTAGCCAGCGTTTCCGCCGCTTCGCTCAGTTCGTTACGAATAAGATCCTGGTACATGAGGATATCCTTCAGCATGAATGTAAATGACAAGATGCAGTGTACCGGATAGCGCTACCAGCGAGAAGTCCAAGCCACAGGAATGGCGGCGGCTTTTGATTTTTTGTGCCGGTTAAAACGACAACAATGTGAGCTTTGTTGTAATTATTTTGTAAACATATTGCTAAAAGAATTCACATCCACTACAACCATATCATCACAAGTGGTCAGACCTCCTACAAGCAAGGGAGCTTTTCGTTATGATGATTTTGAGTATTATCGCTACGGTTGTCCTGCTCAGCGTTCTGTTTTATCACCGCGTGAGCTTATTCCTCAGCAGCTTAATTTTGCTCGCCTGGACGGCTGCGCTTGGCGTAGCTGGCCTGTGGTCAGTCTGGCTGCTGGTTCCTCTGGCCATTATCCTCGTACCGTTTAACTTTACGCCTATGCGCAAATCCATGATCTCTGCGCCGGTGTTCCGCGGTTTCCGCAAAGTCATGCCACCGATGTCGCGCACTGAGAAAGAAGCGATTGATGCCGGTACGACCTGGTGGGAAGGCGACCTTTTCCAGGGCAAGCCAGACTGGAAAAAACTGCATAACTATCCTCAGCCACATCTGACTGCTGAAGAACAAGCGTTTCTTGATGGCCCGGTGGAAGAGGCCTGCCGCATGGCGAACGACTTCCAGATCACCCACGAACTCGCGGATCTACCGCCGGAGCTGTGGGCATATCTAAAAGAACATCGCTTCTTCGCAATGATCATTAAGAAAGAGTACGGCGGGCTGGAATTCTCCGCCTACGCTCAGGCTCGCGTTCTGCAAAAACTCTCCGGCGTTTCCGGGATCCTGGCGATCACCGTTGGCGTACCTAACTCATTAGGCCCTGGCGAACTGCTGCAGCATTACGGCACCGAAGAGCAAAAGAATCATTACCTGCCGCGTCTGGCACGTGGTCAGGAGATCCCATGCTTCGCCCTGACCAGCCCGGAAGCGGGTTCCGACGCAGGCGCGATCCCGGATACCGGCGTGGTTTGTATGGGTGACTGGCAGGGGCAGCAGGTGCTGGGTATGCGCCTGACCTGGAACAAACGCTATATCACGCTAGCGCCTATCGCTACCGTGCTGGGTCTGGCATTTAAACTCTCCGACCCGGAAAAACTGCTGGGTGGCGAAGAAGATCTTGGCATTACCTGTGCGCTGATCCCAACCTCAACGCCGGGTGTACAAATTGGACGTCGTCACTTCCCACTGAACGTACCTTTCCAGAACGGCCCAACGCTGGGTAAAGATGTCTTCGTACCGATTGATTACATCATCGGTGGCCCAAAAATGGCCGGTCAGGGCTGGCGTATGCTGGTGGAATGTCTGTCCGTAGGACGCGGTATTACCCTGCCGTCTAACTCGACGGGCGGCGTGAAGTCGGTCGCGATGGCAACCGGTGCGTATGCGCACATTCGTCGCCAGTTCAAAATCTCTATCGGTAAGATGGAAGGTATTGAAGAACCGTTGGCACGTATTGCGGGTAACGCCTACGTGATGGATGCTGCGGCATCGCTGATTACCTACGGCATTATGCTGGGTGAAAAACCGGCTGTGCTGTCGGCCATCGTGAAGTATCACTGTACCCACCGTGGGCAGCAATCAATCATCGATGCAATGGATATTACTGGCGGTAAAGGCATTATGCTTGGGGAAAGCAACTTCCTCGCTCGTGCTTATCAGGGCGCGCCAATCGCCATTACCGTTGAGGGCGCCAACATTCTGACCCGTAGCATGATGATCTTCGGTCAGGGTGCGATTCGCTGCCATCCGTACGTTTTGGAAGAAATGGCGGCGGCACAGAGTAACGATGTGAATGCCTTCGACAAACTGCTGTTCAAACACATTGGTCACGTCGGCAGTAACAAAGTGCGTAGCTTCTGGCTTGGCCTGACGCGTGGTTTAACCAGCAGCACGCCAACTGGCGATGCAACCAAACGTTACTATCAGCATCTGAACCGTCTGAGCGCCAACCTGGCACTGCTTTCAGATGTGTCCATGGCCGTACTGGGTGGCAGCCTGAAGCGCCGTGAACGTATCTCCGCGCGTCTGGGTGATGTGTTAAGTCAGCTGTATCTGGCCTCTGCGGTGCTGAAGCGTTATGACGATGAAGGCCGTAATGAAGCCGACCTGCCGTTGGTTCACTGGGGCGTTCAGGATGCGTTGTACAAAGCGGAACAGGCGATGGACGATCTGCTGAAAAACTTCCCGAACCGTCTGGTCGCAGGCCTGCTGAGTGTGGTCATCTTCCCTACCGGTCGCCACTACCATGCACCGTCTGACAAATTGGATCATAAGGTTGCGAAGATTTTGCAGGTTCCGAGCGCCACCCGTTCTCGCCTTGGTCGCGGTCAATACCTGACGCCGAGCGAGCATAACCCGGTTGGTTTGCTGGAAGAGGCTCTGCTGGATGTGATTGCAGCCGACCCTATCCACCAGCGGATCTGCAAAGAATTGGGTAAAAACCTGCCGTTTACCCGTCTGGATGAACTGGCGCACAATGCGTTGGCTAAAGGACTGATTGATAAAGACGAAGCTGCAATTCTGGTGAAAGCCGAGGCGAGTCGTCTGCGCAGCATCAACGTGGATGACTTTGAACCCGAGGAGCTGGCGACTCAGCCGGTAAAGCTGCCAGAGAAGGTGCGTAAAGTCGAAGCCGCATAACGACACACGCACAACGTTTAGCCCCGCTTAATGCGGGGCTTTTTATTGCCACATTTTCGTAAGAGCTCATGCTACAGTGTCAAAATGTTGTTCAACGAGGAGCCTCGATCGTGCCTGGTTTGAAAATTACGCTGCTGCAACAACCACTGAGCTGGATGGATGGCCCAGCCAACCTGCGCCATTTCGACCGCCAACTGGAAACCGTCAACGGACGTGATGTCATTGTGTTGCCCGAGATGTTTACCAGCGGATTTGCCATGGAAGCGGCAGGCAAATCGCTGGCACAGGAAGAGGTCGTAAGCTGGATGCGCGCTAAGGCGCAACAGACGAATGCCCTGATAGCGGGTAGCGCGGCTCTCCAGTCTGAACGCGGCCCGGTTAACCGCTTTTTATTGGTCGACCCCGAAGGTGATGTCCATTTTTATGACAAACGCCATCTGTTCCGTATGGCGGATGAGCATCAGTATTATCAGGCCGGTGACGCGCGGGTGATTATTGAATGGCGCGGCTGGCGTATTCTGCCGTTGGTCTGTTATGACCTGCGTTTTCCGGTGTGGTCGCGCAACCGCGGCGACTACGACCTGGCATTGTATGTTGCCAACTGGCCGGCGCCGCGTTCGCTGCACTGGCAGGTTTTGCTCACCGCCCGGGCGATTGAGAACCAGGCTTATGTAGCAGGATGTAACCGCGTGGGCACTGACGGTAACGGACATCATTATCGCGGCGACAGCCGGGTGATTAATCCGCAGGGTGAGATTATTGCCACCGCCGAGCCGCATCAGGCCACGCGTATTGACGCTGAACTGTCTCTCTCGGCGCTGCGTGAGTATCGCGAAAAGTTTCCCGCCTGGCAGGATGCCGACCCGTTCACACTATAAATATCGCCAACCCTCCCGCTGCGGAACATTTTCCGTGGCGGGATTGTTTCACTCCGTAACCAACCGCAAAACAAATTCGCGTGGCGACACGCTTCTGGCAACGTATCCTGCCAGGGATAATTACTCGTAACCGACAAGTGGCAAATATTGTCGATAATTCCCTTCTCAGGATTGCAATAATGAAGAACTCCGTACGCATGACTTTGCTGGCAGTTACCGTGGCTGGCGCGTCTTTTAGCACGTTTGCAGCAACCACATCTAATGTTCCGGCTCCTGCCCAGGATCCGATAGTACAGCATCTTAAGCTGAGCACTGACCAGGTTGCGCAGATTAAAAAACTGCACCAGCAGCTTAAAACCAATGTCGGGCAGATTTCGGTGAAGGATGTGAAAGACGGCGCGTTGATTGACGTCATCAAGTCCGGGAAATGGGATGAAACGGCCGTCAAAAAACAGCTTTCCGCGTTCAGCAATATCGAACAGCAAGCGCGTTATTACCGCGTGAAATACTATTTTGATCTGAACAAAGTGCTGACTCCAGCACAGCGCCAGCAGGTACAAAAAGATATCGCGCAGACGCTGAGCGAGTAACAACGAAGCCTGCAATAACACATGGTTGCAGGCTTTTATTTTTCTGGGTTAAAACGACGAAAGCCTGAATCATTTCTGACTCAGGCTTTCTGAATATTGGCGGAATGGACGGGACTCGAACCCGCGACCCCCTGCGTGACAGGCAGGTATTCTAACCAACTGAACTACCACTCCGCGTTGTGTTCCGCTTGGGAACGAAGCGAATATTACGGATTGCCTCGCGCCTCGTCAACGCTTTTTCTCACGATTTTTAATCGTTTGCTGCAAAATTCACCCGAATGGTCATTTCCATACGAAAAACGTACAAACTATGCCCGCCAGAGGCAACTTCCGCCTTTCTTCTGCACCAGGTCAAGGCGCGACTCATGGGCCGCTAACTCTTCATCAGTGGCGAAAACAACGCGTAGTTTGCTGGACTGTCGCACAATGCGCTGGATCCCCGTGTCATTCTGCTGCTGGCTGTCACCTTCCATTGAGAACGCCATCGTTGTCTGCCCACCGGTCATCATCAGATAAACGTCGGCCAGAATCTGAGCATCGAGCAATGCGCCGTGCAAGGTACGTTTACTGTTGTCTATTTCATAGCGTGAGCACAATGCATCAAGGCTGTTGCGCTTGCCAGGAAACATTTTCCTCGCCAGCGCCAGGCTATCGGTTATTTTGCAGAATTCGTTGGTCTTCGGAATATCCCGCTTGAGCTTAGCGAATTCGTAATCCATAAAGCCAATATCAAACGATGCGTTATGGATGACCAGCTCCGCGCCGCGAATGTAGTCGAGAAACTCATCGGCCACATCGGCAAACGTAGGTTTATCGAGCAGGAACTCGTCAGCGATGCCATGCACGCCAAATGCTTCCGGGTCCACCAGCCGATCCGGCTTCAGGTAAACGTGGAAGTTATTCCCGGTCAGGCGGCGGTTCACCACTTCAACCGCACCGATCTCAATGATCTTGTGGCCTTCGTAGTGGGCACCAATCTGGTTCATACCGGTGGTTTCGGTATCGAGGACTACCTGTCGTGTAATTCCAGTGCTCATAACGGTCATTTATGTCAGACTTATCGTTTGATTTCGATTTGCTAAAACAGGAAGTCTACCAGAGATGCTTAAACAGGTAGAAATTTTCACCGACGGTTCTTGCCTGGGAAATCCGGGGCCAGGTGGTTACGGAGCGATTTTACGCTATCGCGGGCGCGAAAAAACCTTTAGCGAAGGCTACAACCTCACCACCAATAATCGCATGGAGCTAATGGCGGCAATCGTTGCGCTGGAAGCCCTGAAAGAACAGTGTGAAGTGATACTCAGCACAGACAGCCAGTATGTGCGTCAGGGCATTACGCAGTGGATCCACAACTGGAAGAAGCGCGGCTGGAAAACCGCAGATAAAAAGCCGGTGAAGAACGTCGATCTATGGAAACGTCTGGATACCGCGCTGGGGCCGCATCAAATCAAATGGGAGTGGGTGAAAGGCCATGCGGGTCATCCGGAAAACGAACGCTGCGATGAGCTTGCGCGCGCCGCAGCCATGCGTCCAACTCAGGATGATATTGGGTATCAGGCTGAGGCTTAAGCGTCGGGTTTGCGGTATTGCCGGGTCGCGCCGACGGCCTGGCGGATAGGCGTTTTGCTTTTATTTTGTTTCATCGGGTTGAGCGTGAGCGGAATGGTTCGCTTACGCGCAACCACCAGTTGCAAACATCCCAGCGCGGGAATATGGGCGCTTAACATTTTTCCGCCCTTCTTATTCCAGGGCAGGACGTGAAAACGGCTGTAGTGCAGCACTTCAAAATTCAGCAATGAAAGCCAGTCCAATTGCCGCATGAGCGTAAACATCCGGCTGTTGTAGGGTGATGTTTTACGCAATACGGGCACCAGTTTACGCAATCCCATCAGGCTTACCGGGTTAAAACCGCTCAGAATCAACCAGCCGTCATCAATAAGCACGCGATCGGCCTCACGCAATAAGCGATGGGGATCGGAACACCACGGTAGCGTATGGGCCAATAAACAGACATCCACAGACTTATCGGCAAAAGGTAGATGCAAAGGATCGGCCGTCACCTGCATGGGAGACCCTTGCAAAGAAACATTAACCTGATGAGAAACCGCGCACGCTTCGGAATCGATTTCTGCGCTTAAATTACCAATCTTAAGCAGATGAAAACCGTACATTTTTGCGAACCACGGGTTAAGCTGATACTCCAGCGCCTCACGATAGTATTCGCCCCATGGCAAATCATTCCAGCTAACGGGCGCTACGACAGTTTGAGGGATCCTTGCCGGTTTCATCACAACCTTCCGTTACGCATTGAGAGGTAATCTATGAATCTTAACAGTATTCCTGCATTTCAGGACAATTACATCTGGGTCCTGTCGAATAATGACAAGCATTGTCTGATTGTGGACCCGGGCGAAGCAGCTCCCGTTTTGAAAGCTATTGCAGAACATAACTGGGTTCCTGATGCCATTCTGCTGACCCACCATCATCAGGATCACGTGGGCGGCGTGAAAGAACTTTTACAACACTTCCCACAAATAGTGGTGTATGGACCGGCTGAAACGCAAGATAAGGGAACGACGCACGTAGTTGAAGATGGCGATATTGCACTGGTTTTGGGGCATGAATTTACGGTAATTGCTACGCCGGGTCACACTTTAGGACATATCTGTTACTTTAGTCACCCTTATTTATTTTGCGGCGACACGCTCTTTTCCGGCGGCTGCGGACGTCTGTTCGAAGGAACAGCATCTCAAATGTATCAATCACTTAAAAAAATAAACTCACTTCCTGACGATACGTTAATTTGTTGCGCACATGAATACACATTAGCAAACATGAAGTTTGCCTTAAGCATTCTGCCTCACGATTCGTTTATTAATGAATATTATCGTAAAGTTAATGAGTTACGGGTAAAAAAACAAATGACACTACCCGTAATTCTGAAAAATGAGCGACGAAATAATCTTTTCTTAAGAACGGAAGATATTGATTTAATTAATGAAATAAACAAAGAAACAATATTGCAACAACCTGAAGAGCGTTTTGCCTGGTTAAGGTCAAAGAAAGATACGTTCTGACAATTCCGGGTTGCCTTTTGAAAACTTCGCCGTTATGATCGGTCGTCTTTTAAGCAACTATTGACACACACATGAAGGCAAAAGCGATATTACTCGCCTCTGTCCTGCTTGTTGGGTGCCAGAATACTGGTAACGTCCAACAACACGCACAGAGCCTTTCTGCAGCTGGTCAAGGGGAAGCAGGAAAGTTTACAAGTCAGGCGCGATGGATGGACGACGGAACGTCTATCGCTGCTGATCAAGATTTGTGGGCTTTCATTGGTGACGAGCTAAAGATGGGAATTCCGGAAAACAGCCGGATTCGCGAACAGAAACAGAAGTATTTACGCAATAAGAGCTATCTCCACGATGTAACTTTACGGGCAGAGCCGTATATGTACTGGATAGCCGGGCAGGTTAAGAAACGTAACATGCCAATGGAACTGGTACTACTACCCATAGTGGAGAGCGCTTTTGATCCTCACGCAACGTCTGGCGCCAATGCCGCAGGTATTTGGCAGATCATTCCGAGCACGGGGCGCAATTATGGTTTAAAACAGACCCGCAATTATGATGCACGTCGCGACGTTGTGGCTTCCACCACCGCCGCACTGGACATGATGCAGCGTCTGAACAAGATGTTTGATGGCGACTGGCTGCTGACCGTAGCTGCTTATAATAGCGGTGAAGGACGTGTCATGAAGGCGATTAAAACGAACAAAGCCCGTGGTAAACCCACTGACTTTTGGTCGTTGCCATTGCCTCAGGAAACAAAGCTGTATGTGCCTAAAATGCTGGCATTGAGCGATATACTCAAAAACAGCAAACGCTATGGCGTGCGTCTGCCAACAACAGACGAAAGCCGCGCGTTGGCACGTGTTCGCTTGAGTAGCCCGGTTGAAATGGCTCAGGTTGCCGATATGGCGGGTATCTCCGTCAGCAAGTTGAAGACCTTCAATGCTGGCGTGAAAGGCTCCACGTTGGGTGCAAGCGGCCCGCAATATGTGATGGTGCCAAAGAAGCATGCAGAGAAGCTGCGTGAGTCTCTGGCTTCAGGCGAGATTGCGGCCGTACAGTCAACGCTGGTTGCGGATAACACGCCGCTGAACAGCCGTAGCTACAAAGTTCGCTCTGGCGATACGCTTTCCGGCGTCGCTGCACGTCTTGGCGTGAGCACGAAGGATCTGCAGCAGTGGAATAATCTGCGTGGGTCGTCGCTGAAAGTGGGCCAAAGTCTGACGGTAGGTGCGGGTACCAGCGCACAACGGTTAGCTAATAACAGCGATAGCATCACCTATCGTGTGCGTAAAGGCGACTCACTGTCGAGCATTGCCAAGCGTCACGGGGTTAACATCAAGGATGTGATGCGCTGGAACAACGATACGGACAATCTGCAGCCTGGCGATCAGCTAACGTTGTTTGTGAAAAACAACGGCATGCCGGACTCCTGATAGTATTGTAGAAATAAAGGCACTGGCTTCCCCCCAGTGCCTTTTTTATTTATCCCGCTTTATGCGCCTCAACCATGATCGTGTCGCTGGTAAACGAGCCATCTTCCTGCAACGCAAAATAGGTTTTCACTTCGGCAGAAGCACTCTGTTGGTAAACACGAATCGCGTCACTCAACGCTGCAGGCGTGCGCATCCGCGCCACCCACGAACTGAACTCCAGCGGCAGACGATCGGTTAACAAGGTATCGGCAATCAGATTGGCGTTATTGATTAATGACAGCCACTCTCCGCTGGAATAGTTGCGGACGTGTGAGGTATCACGTAACGCCTCCACGGTTTGCAACCAGATATCACGTACAGGATGGCCTGGCGACATCACATCCATCACAATCAGCACACCGCCGGACTTCAGAACGCGATTCACTTCCCGCAGCGCACTCCCGACATCATGCCAGTGATGCGCGGAATAGCGGCTAATCACTACATCAAATACGTCATCTTCAAATGGCAGGCTTTCAGCATACCCCTGCTGTGTGACGATATTTTCCAGACCTCTGTCTTTTGCCGCTTCAGAGACCACTTCAAGCATCTGTGACGATAAATCATAAGCCACGACCTGCTTTACGTGTTGCGCAGCCACAAAGCTGGCGTGCCCCGCTCCGCATCCCATATCCAGTACGCGGGCCAGCGGAAATGCCGACAGCCTTTCTGCCAGACGTTGCAAGTCACGACCAGAGGCATGCACCGCACTGGTTAAATAGGCATTTGCCTGAGAGCCAAACTGCTTTTCGACGTTGTCATGATGAGAGCGTGTTGTCATTGTGTTGTCCTTCGGTTGTTGTGAAAAATGAAGGGCAACCATCACAGGCCTGCCCTACGGCAGACCTGACACACCGTTATTGTTCAGGTTTGCCGGGACTGAATTCAACGAGTAGCGGGTTATGGTCGGATGCGCGGGTAACCAGCACTGAGGCTTCACTCACGTTCAGACCGCGATAGAACACAAAATCTAGAGGACGACCAAACGCGCGGCGACGCTGATCGTCGGTAAAGCGCACCTGGCGCAGCGACATTTCACGCGCAAAGCGGTACAGCGCATTCATCCGTCGACGGCTCCAGGCATTAAAATCGCCAGCCATGATCACCGGGCCGCTGTGATGAGCAATCTGATCGCCAATGGGAAGTAATTGCTTACTATAGACATCAACGCCAAGGCTAAAGTTAACCGCGTGGATATTCACCACCATTAACAACCGAGTGTCAGGCAACGGGTACACCGTCACCAGCGCCGATTTCGCCAGCCGTAAAATAGGCTCACGCTCGCGCAATGGGCAACAGTATACTGGGTGAGCGGAGGAAAGCGTCATAACGCCAGAGGGATGCTGAGGCAGCACAAAGGCCGGAACCTGATCGGCCGCAAGATAATTAGCGGTCGCAAACTGCACCAGTTCTGGCGTGGTTTGCGCTTCCTGCAATAACACCAGATGCGCGTCTTTGCCAAAATTCTTCAACACCGACTGCCATTCAGCTCGCTGCTGTTTAAAAATATTCCATACCAGCACGCGAATGCGATCTTCACTGCTCAACGGTACGCCTGCGGGTAATGCCTGGCCAATATGCGCAAACGACCCTGGCGGTAAAATCCGCTCGGCGGGTTGTCCGGCAACATAACGCATGGCATAGGTGTTTTTTCGCACTTTAGACTTTCAAACCTCTGTAACGTCAACCAGTCCGCAGCCGGACTGGTTCTTCTGTTATAGGGATTTTAGCAGTCACTTTCAACGAACAATTGCAGTTTGTTTTGTAAGTGGGCGCTTACATCAATGATTTACCCCAAAACAACACGCGCGGGCTTATCAAGACGACCGCTGAACCCCATTAGCAGGAAAGCAACCAGGACAATAAGTGCGCCAATCCACGGCGTCTGCGCCAGACCATAATGCTCGACCGTTTGTCCACCAATCACTGAACCCAGTGCAATGCCAATGTTAAACGCCGCAATATTCAACCCTGACGCCACATCAACAGCATTAGGCGTAAATTGTTCCGCTTTCTGTACCACGTAGACCTGCAACCCTGGTACGTTGCCAAAGGCAAAGATCCCCATCACCAGAATGGTAACCAGCGCGGCGTATTGCGTGGAAGCCGTCAGTTGGAAAACCATCAGCAGAACAAACAGCGCGGCGAAAATGAATTTCAACGCAGGAACCGCACCATGCTTATCCGCCAGCTTACCGCCCCAGATATTGCCGATAGCCACTGATACGCCGTAACCCAGTAAGATCCAGCTTACTGCTGCCGGAGAGAATCCCGCCAGATCCTGCATCATCGGTGCCATGAAGGTAAATGCTGTGAACACGCCGCCGTAGCCCAGTGCCGTAACAGCGTAAATCAGCAACAGACGGGGATGAGTCAGCACTTTCACCTGGTCGCGAATGCTGGCGGCTGCACGACCGGGAATGTTGGCGGGGATCAGCAGTTGACTGCTGATCAGCGCAATCACGCCTAACATTGATACTGCAAGGAAAGTCTCACGCCAGCCAAAGTGCTGACCGATAAACGTACCCAGCGGCACACCCGTTACCAGCGCCACCGTTAAGCCGCCAAACATAATGGCAATGGCAGAAGCCGCTTTCTCTTTTGGCACCAGACTGGTCGCGATAGTAGAGCCAATCGAGAAAAATACACCGTGAGCTAGTCCCGTCAGCAAACGGGCGACAATGAGTGTCATATACCCGGGAGCTTGCCATGCCAGCAAATTCCCTGCCGTAAACAGGACCATCAGCGCTACAAGTAACTGTTTACGCGGCAGACGTCCGGTGAGAGCGGTTAGCACCGGTGCGCCAATCGCCACACCCAGCGCGTAAATTGAAACCAGCAGTCCGGCGGAAGGTAACGAGATCCCCAGCTGTTGCGCGATAGTCGGTACCAGGCCAACAATCACAAACTCAGTCGTTCCAATAGCGAAGGCACTAATTGTGAGTGCAAATAAAGCGAGAGGCATAAATAACTCCATAACATCAGTAATCAGATGACACGCAGTATGCCGGGATGTTTTAATGACAAAAATATTCAAAATCTCAATATAATTTTGCTTCAGGTGCAAAAATGAAAGCGACATCCGATGAACTTGCGATTTTTGTGGCCGTTGTGGAAAGCGGCAGTTTCAGCCGGGCAGCAGAACAGCTCGGACAGGCTAATTCTGCGATCAGTCGGGCAGTAAAAAAACTGGAGATGAAACTGGGCGTAAGTTTGCTTAATCGCACGACCCGGCAGCTAAGTCTCACTGAAGAAGGAGAGCGTTACTTCAGACGTGTGCAGCAGATACTGCAAGAGATGGCAGCCGCAGAAACGGAAATCATGGAGTCGCGTAATACTCCGCGCGGTCTGCTGCGTATCGATGCGGCAACGCCGGTGATGCTGCATTTCCTGATGCCGCTAATCAAACCGTTCCGTGAGCGATATCCTGAGATGACGTTGTCTCTTGTCTCCTCAGAAACGTTCATCAATCTTATTGAAAGAAAAGTGGATGTCGCGATACGAGCAGGTACCCTGACTGACTCGAGCCTGCGTGCGCGCCCGTTATTTAGCAGCTATCGCAAGATTATCGCGTCCCCTGACTATATTGCCCGTTTTGGCAAGCCCGAGACCATCGAACAGCTAAAGCAGCACCTGTGTCTGGGGTTTTCCGAACCCGTTTCACTCAATACCTGGCCGATTGCCTGTAGCGATGGACAGCTCCATGAGGTTGAGTGCGGGATTTCTTCCAACAGCGGGGAAACGTTAAAACAGCTTTGTCTGAGCGGTAACGGCATCGCATGTCTTTCAGATTATATGATTGATAAAGAGATTGCGCGGGGAGAACTGGTGGAACTGCTGGCCGATAAACGTCTGCCGGTAAAAATGCCTTTCAGCGCCGTTTATTACAGCGATCGTGCGGTCAGTACACGCATTCGGGCATTTATAGACTTTTTAAGTGAATATATAAAAACAGCTCCCGAAGGAGCTGTGAAAGAGGGTTAAAGAGTACAAAGGATCGAGCAATTAATCCCAGGCAGGAGCCAGTCCTTCCGGGCTGACAAGGCGATCGTTGCAGTCCAGTGCTACGATCGCTTTTTTATCTTCGCCATCCAGATGCAGACCCAGCGCCAGCATGAACTCCTTAACGGATACCGCATCGCCCGGAGATGGCCAGTGGATCAGCGTCAGATCAACATAATCTGTACGCAGTTTCTTCAGGCTTTCTTTCAGGCTTGGGATTAGTTTGTCTTTGCTAAGATTTTCAATCCAGATCTTGGTGGTGAGGTACAACTCGTTACGCGGTACGCCGCTTTCGGCAATCGCCTACCCCACAGCCGCTTCATTATCATAGATTTGCGCAGTGTCGACAGCACGGTAGCCCAGCTCAAGCGCCGTTTTAACAGAAGCGATAACCACGTCATCTTTCAGGCGGAAAGTGCCCAAACCGAATGCAGGGATAGCCATAGAATTCCTCTTTATAATCACTATGTTCGTTAATTAAAAAGATTATGGCCTTCAGCTCTTTATAGAAAAAGAGTGATAAATGCAGAGGATTTTTGCAGATGTAGCAATAATTAAATTGCAGGAAAAGAAAAAGCCCTGAGCTAATGCTCAGGGCTCTTAATAAGTGGCGGAACGGACGGGACTCGAACCCGCGACCCCCTGCGTGACAGGCAGGTATTCTAACCAACTGAACTACCGCTCCACCGAATTTCTTTGTCACTACCCGGATTATACATCCCGGTTTACTGCAATTTGATGCCTGGCAGTTCCCTACTCTCGCATGGGGAGACCCCACACTACCATCGGCGCTACGGCGTTTCACTTCTGAGTTCGGCATGGGGTCAGGTGGGACCACCGCGCTACAGCCGCCAGGCAAATTCTGTTTATCAACACACTTTTAGTCTGTCGATGTCATCTGTATCAGGCTGAAAATCTGTCTCTTCGCCAAAACATCTTCGGCGTTGTAAGGTTAAGCCTCACGGTTCATTAGTATCGGTTAGCTCAATGTATCGCTACACTTACACACCCGACCTATCAACGTCATCGTCTTTAACGTTCCTTCAGGAGACTTAAAGTCTCAGGGAGAACTCATCTCGGGGCAAGTTTCGTGCTTAGATGCTTTCAGCACTTATCTCTTCCGCATTTAGCTACCGGGCAGTGCCATTGGCATGACAACCCGAACACCAGTGATGCGTCCACTCCGGTCCTCTCGTACTAGGAGCAGCCCCCTCAATTCTCCAGCGCCCACGGCAGATAGGGACCGAACTGTCTCACGACGTTCTAAACCCAGCTCGCGTACCACTTTAAATGGCGAACAGCCATACCCTTGGGACCTACTTCAGCCCCAGGATGTGATGAGCCGACATCGAGGTGCCAAACACCGCCGTCGATATGAACTCTTGGGCGGTATCAGCCTGTTATCCCCGGAGTACCTTTTATCCGTTGAGCGATGGCCCTTCCATTCAGAACCACCGGATCACTAAGACCTGCTTTCGCACCTGCTCGAGCCGTCACTCTCGCAGTCAAGCTAGCTTATGCCTTTGCACTAACCTCCTGATGTCCGACCAGGATTAGCTAACCTTCGTGCTCCTCCGTTACTCTTTAGGAGGAGACCGCCCCAGTCAAACTACCCACCAGACACTGTCCGCAACCCGGATCACGGGTCCACGTTAGAACACCAGCCATTAAAGGGTGGTATTTCAAGGTTGGCTCCACGCAGACTGGCGTCCACGCTTCAAAGCCTCCCACCTATCCTACACATCAAGGACCAGTGTTCAGTGTCAAGCTATAGTAAAGGTTCACGGGGTCTTTCCGTCTTGCCGCGGGTACACTGCATCTTCACAGCGAGTTCAATTTCACTGAGTCTCGGGTGGAGACAGCCTGGCCATCATTACGCCATTCGTGCAGGTCGGAACTTACCCGACAAGGAATTTCGCTACCTTAGGACCGTTATAGTTACGGCCGCCGTTTACCGGGGCTTCGATCAAGAGCTTCTCCTTACGGATAACCCCATCAATTAACCTTCCGGCACCGGGCAGGCGTCACACCGTATACGTCCACTTTCGTGTTTGCACAGTGCTGTGTTTTTAATAAACAGTTGCAGCCAGCTGGTATCTTCGACTGATTTCAGCTCCACGGGTAAACCGCTTCACCTACATATCAGCGTGCCTTCTCCCGAAGTTACGGCACCATTTTGCCTAGTTCCTTCACCCGAGTTCTCTCAAGCGCCTTGGTATTCTCTACCTGACCACCTGTGTCGGTTTGGGGTACGATTTCGTGTTACCTGATGCTTAGAGGCTTTTCCTGGAAGCAGGGCATTTGTCACTTCAGCACCGTAGTGCCTCGTCATCACACCTCAGCGTTAAAAGGTACCGGATTTACCTGGAACCTCCGCCTACATGCTTAAACCGGGACAACCGTCGCCCGGCCAACATAGCCTTCTCCGTCCCCCCTTCGCAGTAACACCAAGTACAGGAATATTAACCTGTTTCCCATCGACTACGCCTTTCGGCCTCGCCTTAGGGGTCGACTCACCCTGCCCCGATTAACGTTGGACAGGAACCCTTGGTCTTCCGGCGTGCGGGTTTTTCACCCGCATTATCGTTACTTATGTCAGCATTCGCACTTCTGATACCTCCAGCATGCCTCACGACACACCTTCAACGGCTTACAGAACGCTCCCCTACCCAACAACACATAGTGTCGCTGCCGCAGCTTCGGTGCATGGTTTAGCCCCGTTACATCTTCCGCGCAGGCCGACTCGACCAGTGAGCTATTACGCTTTCTTTAAATGATGGCTGCTTCTAAGCCAACATCCTGGCTGTCTGTGCCTTCCCACATCGTTTCCCACTTAACCATGACTTTGGGACCTTAGCTGGCGGTCTGGGTTGTTTCCCTCTTCACGACGGACGTTAGCACCCGCCGTGTGTCTCCCGTGATAACATTCTTCGGTATTCGCAGTTTGCATCGGGTTGGTAAGTCGGGATGACCCCTAGCCGAAACAGTGCTCTACCCCCGAAGATGAATTCACGAGGCGCTACCTAAATAGCTTTCGGGGAGAACCAGCTATCTCCCGGTTTGATTGGCCTTTCACCCCCAGCCACAAGTCATCCGCTAATTTTTCAACATTAGTCGGTTCGGTCCTCCAGTTAGTGTTACCCAACCTTCAACCTGCCCATGGCTAGATCACCGGGTTTCGGGTCTATACCCTGCAACTTAACGCCCAGTTAAGACTCGGTTTCCCTTCGGCTCCCCTATACGGTTAACCTTGCTACAGAATATAAGTCGCTGACCCATTATACAAAAGGTACGCAGTCACACCCCGAAGGATGCTCCCACTGCTTGTACGTACACGGTTTCAGGTTCTTTTTCACTCCCCTCGCCGGGGTTCTTTTCGCCTTTCCCTCACGGTACTGGTTCACTATCGGTCAGTCAGGAGTATTTAGCCTTGGAGGATGGTCCCCCCATATTCAGACAGGATACCACGTGTCCCGCCCTACTCTTCGAGTTCACAACCTGT
Source organism: Citrobacter meridianamericanus (assembly GCF_041320245.1). Classification (NCBI taxonomy): domain Bacteria; kingdom Pseudomonadati; phylum Pseudomonadota; class Gammaproteobacteria; order Enterobacterales; family Enterobacteriaceae; genus Citrobacter; species Citrobacter meridianamericanus. The sequence goes on from NZ_CP101036.1 coordinate 4,285,235, forward strand.
GCATTTTGGTGTACGGGACTATCACCCTGTACCGTCGGACTTTCCAGACCGTTCCACTAACACACAAGCTGATTCAGACTCTGGGCTGCTCCCCGTTCGCTCGCCGCTACTGGGGGAATCTCGGTTGATTTCTTTTCCTCGGGGTACTTAGATGTTTCAGTTCCCCCGGTTCGCTTCATTACGCTATGTATTCACGCAATGATAGTGTGTCGAAACACACTGGGTTTCCCCATTCGGAAATCGCCGGTTATAACGGTTCATATCACCTTACCGACGCTTATCGCAGATTAGCACGTCCTTCATCGCCTCTGACTGCCAGGGCATCCACCGTGTACGCTTAGTCGCTTAACCTCACAACCCGAAGATGTTTCGTAAAACACCATCGTGTTGCGAAAATTTGAGAGACTCGAACACACCGCTTTTCATTTCTTATTACGGAGAAATGAAACAGTGTGTCGTTTCAATTTTCAGCTTGATCCAGATTTTTAAAGAGCAAATATCTCAAACGTCACCCGAAGATGAGTTTTGAGATATCAGGGTACGCGTCTTTCACTCACGAACCAGCAAGTGGCGTCCCCTAGGGGATCTGAACCCCTGTTACCGCCGTGAAAGGGCGGTGTCCTGGGCCTCTAGACGAAGGGGACGTGTAAGTCTCAATCGCAAGACGCCTTGCTATTTACTTTTCATCAGACAATCTGTGTGAGCACTACAAAGAACGTTTCTTTAAGGTAAGGAGGTGATCCAACCGCAGGTTCCCCTACGGTTACCTTGTTACGACTTCACCCCAGTCATGAATCACAAAGTGGTAAGCGCCCTCCCGAAGGTTAAGCTACCTACTTCTTTTGCAACCCACTCCCATGGTGTGACGGGCGGTGTGTACAAGGCCCGGGAACGTATTCACCGTGGCATTCTGATCCACGATTACTAGCGATTCCGACTTCATGGAGTCGAGTTGCAGACTCCAATCCGGACTACGACATACTTTATGAGGTCCGCTTGCTCTCGCGAGGTCGCTTCTCTTTGTATATGCCATTGTAGCACGTGTGTAGCCCTACTCGTAAGGGCCATGATGACTTGACGTCATCCCCACCTTCCTCCAGTTTATCACTGGCAGTCTCCTTTGAGTTCCCGGCCGAACCGTTGGCAACAAAGGATAAGGGTTGCGCTCGTTGCGGGACTTAACCCAACATTTCACAACACGAGCTGACGACAGCCATGCAGCACCTGTCTCAGAGTTCCCGAAGGCACCAATCCATCTCTGGAAAGTTCTCTGGATGTCAAGAGTAGGTAAGGTTCTTCGCGTTGCATCGAATTAAACCACATGCTCCACCGCTTGTGCGGGCCCCCGTCAATTCATTTGAGTTTTAACCTTGCGGCCGTACTCCCCAGGCGGTCGACTTAACGCGTTAGCTCCGGAAGCCACGCCTCAAGGGCACAACCTCCAAGTCGACATCGTTTACGGCGTGGACTACCAGGGTATCTAATCCTGTTTGCTCCCCACGCTTTCGCACCTGAGCGTCAGTCTTTGTCCAGGGGGCCGCCTTCGCCACCGGTATTCCTCCAGATCTCTACGCATTTCACCGCTACACCTGGAATTCTACCCCCTCTACAAGACTCTAGCCTGCCAGTTTCGGATGCAGTTCCCAGGTTGAGCCCGGGGATTTCACATCCGACTTGACAGACCGCCTGCGTGCGCTTTACGCCCAGTAATTCCGATTAACGCTTGCACCCTCCGTATTACCGCGGCTGCTGGCACGGAGTTAGCCGGTGCTTCTTCTGCGAGTAACGTCAATCGTTGCGGTTATTAACCACAACGCCTTCCTCCTCGCTGAAAGTACTTTACAACCCGAAGGCCTTCTTCATACACGCGGCATGGCTGCATCAGGCTTGCGCCCATTGTGCAATATTCCCCACTGCTGCCTCCCGTAGGAGTCTGGACCGTGTCTCAGTTCCAGTGTGGCTGGTCATCCTCTCAGACCAGCTAGGGATCGTCGCCTAGGTGAGCCGTTACCCCACCTACTAGCTAATCCCATCTGGGCACATCCGATGGCAAGAGGCCCGAAGGTCCCCCTCTTTGGTCTTGCGACATTATGCGGTATTAGCTACCGTTTCCAGTAGTTATCCCCCTCCATCGGGCAGTTTCCCAGACATTACTCACCCGTCCGCCACTCGTCACCCAAGGAGCAAGCTCCTCTGTGCTACCGTTCGACTTGCATGTGTTAGGCCTGCCGCCAGCGTTCAATCTGAGCCATGATCAAACTCTTCAATTTAAGTTTGATGCTCGTGAATTAAACTTCGTAATGAATTACGTATGTTCACTCAGAGACTTGGTATTCATTTTTCGTCTTGCGACGTTAAGAATCCGTATCTTCGAGTGCCCACACAGATTGTCTGATAAATTGTTAAAGAGCAGTTGCGACGCGCTTTAGCGCTCTGTCGCGAGGTGGCGTATATTACGCTTTCCTCTTTCAGAGTCAACCCTCATTTTCAGGTTTTTCTCTTCAACCGGACCGGCTGTTTGTGTGAAGTGATTCACATCCGCCGTGTCGATGGAGGCGCATTATAGGGAGTCGAATCAGGAAGACAAGCGGAAAAATGCTTTTTTGTTTCAACCGCTCACCTTTTATCCATTACGCTTACTTTTGCTGCTTTTTTATCGCCATTGGCAGGTCTGCCAGACTATTTATGACCAAATCCGCCGCATTTTCTGCTTCCGGCGTAACAGGTTTCCCCGTGCGCACCAGAACCTTCGTGCCAACATTCGCAGCTGCCGCCGCCTGCATATCTTCTATTTTGTCGCCCACCATATAAGAAGCGGCCATATCGATGTGCAGGAAGTCTCGGGCGGAGATCAACATTCCAGGATGCGGTTTACGGCAGTCGCAAACCTGACGATACTCTTCTACAGTACCCTGCGGGTGATGCGGACAATAGTAGATGCCGTCCAGATCAACGTCGCGATCGGCCAGCGACCAGTCCATCCATTCGGTCAACGTTTCAAACTGTGCCTCAGTAAATTTACCGCGAGCGATACCAGACTGGTTCGTCACGACAATCAGCGCGTAACCCATATTTTTAAGTTCACGCATGGCATCAATAACGCCGTCGATAAACTCGAACTCGTCAATCTCATGTACGTAACCGTGGTCCACATTAATGGTGCCATCACGGTCGAGAAAAATTGCGGGTACAGATTTTGCCACCTTTTATAGCTCCTGAATAAGGCATGTGGCCCTAGTATCGCATGTTTCGGCGGGCAAGAAAGTGCTCATCGTGCAAAGCTAGATTGATTTAGACGTCTGGATGCCTTAACATCCATCTTGTTGACGGCTTCGACCGTCCCTGACAGACGAAAATGCCACGACTAACTTAATTACGATAATAAATAACTAATGATAAAACTTTCGAATATCACCAAAGTGTTCCAGCAGGGGACTCGCACCATTCAGGCGCTTAATAATGTCAGCCTGCACGTTCCTGCCGGGCAGATTTATGGCGTCATTGGCGCCTCCGGTGCAGGTAAAAGTACGCTCATCCGCTGCGTTAACTTACTTGAACGCCCAACCGAAGGCAGCGTCCAGGTCGGCGGTCAGGAGCTCACGACGCTTTCTGAGTCAGAGCTGACCAAAGCTCGCCGTCAAATCGGCATGATTTTCCAACACTTTAACCTGCTCTCTTCCCGCACCGTGTTTGGCAACGTCGCGCTACCGCTGGAACTGGATAACACACCAAAAGAAGAAATTAAACGCCGTGTAACAGAGCTGCTGGACTTAGTCGGTCTTGGCGACAAGCACGACAGCTACCCGGCCAACCTTTCCGGTGGACAAAAACAGCGTGTGGCGATCGCCCGTGCGCTGGCAAGCAATCCCAAAGTGCTGCTGTGTGATGAAGCAACCAGCGCACTCGATCCGGCAACAACCCGATCGATTCTGGAATTATTGAAAGACATTAACCGTCGTCTGGGACTCACCATTCTGCTGATTACCCATGAGATGGACGTTGTAAAACGCATTTGTGACTGCGTGGCGGTCATCAGTAATGGTGAACTGATTGAACAAGACACCGTCAGCGAAGTGTTCTCACACCCGAAAACGCCGCTGGCACAGAAATTTATTCAGTCCACGCTGCACCTCGATATCCCGGAAGATTATCTGGAACGGTTAAAAGCCGAGCCAGAAGCAGACAGCGTGCCAATGCTACGCATGGAATTCACCGGTCATTCCGTTGATGCGCCATTGCTCTCTGAGACGGCCCGCCGCTTTAATGTGAATAACAACATTATTAGCGCGCAGATGGATTACGCCGGCGGTGTGAAGTTCGGCATCATGCTGACTGAAATGCACGGTACACAGGAAGATACACAAGCAGCCATTAACTGGTTGCAGGAACACCATGTAAAAGTAGAGGTACTGGGTTATGTCTGAGCCGATGATGTGGCTGCTGGTTCGCGGCGTATGGGAAACGCTGGCAATGACCTTTGTGTCCGGTTTTTTTGGTTTTGTGATTGGCTTGCCGGTTGGCGTGTTGCTGTACGTCACGCGCCCGGGGCAAATCATTGAGAACGCGAAGCTCTACCGTACACTCTCTGCGCTGGTTAATATTTTCCGTTCCATCCCGTTCATTATCTTGCTGGTATGGATGATTCCATTCACCCGCATGATTGTTGGCACATCCATCGGACTGCAGGCCGCTATCGTCCCACTGACCGTCGGCGCCGCGCCGTTTATCGCCCGTATGGTGGAAAACGCCCTGCTCGAAATTCCAACCGGGCTGATTGAGGCCTCCCGTGCGATGGGCGCCACGCCGCTGCAGATTGTACGTAAGGTTTTACTGCCAGAAGCGCTGCCTGGACTGGTCAATGCGGCCACCATAACCCTCATCACGCTGGTTGGTTACTCCGCGATGGGGGGCGCCGTTGGTGCCGGTGGTCTTGGGCAGATTGGCTATCAGTACGGTTACATTGGCTACAACGCTACCGTAATGAATACAGTGCTGGTATTGCTCGTCGTTCTGGTTTATTTAATTCAGTTATCCGGTGATCGCATCGTCCGGGCTGTCACGCACAAATAACGTTGCACACAACACAAAAAACTCATTAAGAAAAGGAAATAAGCATGGCGTTCAAATTCAAAACCTTTGCGGCAGTTGGAGCCCTGATCGGTTCTCTGGCACTTGTGGGTTGCGGTCAGGATGAAAAAGATCCTAACCACATCAAAGTGGGTGTTATTGTTGGCGCAGAGCAGCAGGTTGCCGAAGTCGCACAGAAAGTGGCAAAAGAAAAATACGGCCTGGACGTTGAACTGGTCACGTTTAACGATTACGTCCTGCCTAACGAAGCCTTGAGCAAAGGCGATATCGATGCCAACGCCTTCCAGCATAAACCGTACCTGGATCAGCAGATCAAAGATCGCGGTTACAAACTGGTTGCCGCAGGTAATACTTTTGTTTACCCGATTGCAGGCTACTCCAAAAAAATCAAATCACTGGATGAACTGCAGGATGGTTCACAGGTGGCGATTCCAAACGATCCGACTAACCTTGGCCGCTCCCTGCTGCTGTTGCAAAAAGTGGGCTTAATCAAACTGAAAGACGGTGTTGGCCTGCTGCCGACCGCGCTGGACGTGATTGAAAACCCGAAAAACCTGAAGCTGGTTGAGCTGGAAGCGCCGCAACTGCCACGTTCCCTGGACGATGCACAAATCGCACTGGCGGTCATCAACACCACCTACGCCAGCCAGATCGGCCTGACGCCGGCAAAAGACGGTATTTTTGTTGAAGATAAAGATTCCCCGTACGTAAACCTGATCGTGACGCGCGAAGACAACAAAGATGCTGAAAACGTGAAGAAATTCGTTCAGGCATACCAGTCTGACGAAGTATACGAAGCAGCAAATAAAGTCTTCAACGGCGGTGCTGTTAAGGGCTGGTAAATTTAGGCTGTTTCCAGAATCTGTAATATCATCAGGACGGGCGCTTGCCCGTCTTGTCATTTATGCAAGCACCTGATTCAATATCTGACGTTTAGATCATTCATTGAGGAAATATTATGCGTGCTTTACCGATCTGTTTAGTAGCACTCATGCTGAGCGGCTGTTCTATGTTAAGCAGATCCCCTGTTGAACCCGTTCAAAGCACCGCGACCCCACCTAAAGCGGAGCCGGAAAAACCAAAAGCACCGCGCGCGACGCCGGTAAGAATCATTACTAACGCTGAAGATTTAGTGGGCAAACCGTTCCGCGATCTCGGCGAAGTCAGCGGCGAATCCTGCCAGGCATCCAACCAGGATTCCCCTCCAAGCATTCCAACCGCACGCAAACGCATGCAGATTAACGCATCTAAAATGAAAGCAAATGCGGTATTGCTGCACAGTTGCGAAGTAACCAGCGGAACGCCGGGTTGCTATCGCCAGGCGGTTTGTATCGGTTCTGCACTGAACATTACGGCGAAATGAGCCATTTTCAGTTCGAGCAAATAGGCGTTATCCGCTCACCTTATAAAGAAAAGTTCGCTGTTCCACGTCAGCCAGGTTTGGTGAAAAGTGCCAGCGGCGAACTGCATTTGCTCGCACCCTATAACCAGGCCGATGCCGTTCGCGGCCTGGAAGCCTTCAGTCATTTGTGGGTGATTTTTGTTTTTCACCAGACAATGGAGGGTGGATGGCGTCCAACCGTGCGCCCTCCTCGCCTGGGCGGCAACGCCAGAATGGGGGTCTTTGCCACGCGTTCAACGTTTCGTCCTAACCCTGTTGGCATGTCGTTAGTTGAGCTGCGGGGTATTCGCTGTCATAAAGAGCATGTAATCCTTGAGCTCGGTGGACTGGATCTTGTTGATGGCACGCCGGTCATTGATATTAAACCGTATCTGCCGTTTGCCGAGTCGCTGCCCGACGCGCGCGCCAGCTATGCACAGAATGCCCCCCAGGCCAGCGTAGACGTGACGTTCAGTGACGAACTTGCTGAGCAACTACCAACGCTCGAAAAGCGTTATCCGCATCTTCGTCAGTTTATTGCCGAAGTGCTGGCGCAGGATCCGCGTCCTGCCTACCGTAAAAATGAGGAAGAAGGCAAAACCTATGCCGTCTGGCTGCTGGACTTTAACGTCCGCTGGCGCGTCACGCCGGCAGGATTTGAGGTCTTTGCGCTGGAAGCCCGCTAATTTGCGTCGTGTACTCTTTTGACATCCCTTTCTCGCTGGTAAACTAAACCACTTTTGTTTTGTGCCAGGCTCGTTTTGAGCCTGTTCGATCGTTCAACTGGAACCGTAACAACATGCGTACTAGCCAATATCTGCTCTCCACTCTGAAGGAGACACCTGCCGACGCCGAAGTCATCAGCCACCAGCTGATGCTGCGCGCCGGGATGATCCGCAAGCTGGCCTCCGGGTTATATACCTGGCTGCCGACCGGCGTGCGCGTCCTGAAAAAAGTCGAAAACATCGTGCGTGAAGAAATGAACAACGCCGGTGCGATCGAGGTGTTGATGCCGGTCGTTCAGCCTTCTGAACTGTGGGAAGAGAGCGGCCGTTGGGAACAATACGGCCCGGAACTGCTGCGTATTGCTGACCGTGGCGATCGTTCGTTTGTACTCGGCCCAACGCATGAAGAAGTGATCACCGACCTGATCCGTAATGAGCTGAGCTCTTACAAACAGCTGCCGCTGAACTTCTATCAGATCCAGACTAAATTCCGTGACGAAGTCCGTCCGCGTTTTGGCGTGATGCGCTCCCGTGAATTCCTGATGAAAGATGCCTACTCTTTCCATACTTCTCAGGAATCCCTGCAGGAAACGTATGATGCGATGTATACCGCATATAGCAAAATCTTCAGCCGTATGGGCCTGGATTTCCGTGCAGTACAGGCTGACACCGGCTCCATCGGCGGCAATGCCTCTCATGAATTCCAGGTACTGGCGCAGAGCGGCGAAGATGACGTGATCTTCTCTGACTCCTCCGACTACGCGGCCAACATTGAATTTGCCGAAGCGCTTGCGCCGAAAGAACCGCGCGCGGCGGCAACCCAGGAAATGACGCTGGTTGATACGCCGAACGCGAAAACCATCGCCGAGCTGGTTGAACAGTTCAACCTGCCGATCGAGAAAACCGTGAAAACCCTGCTGGTGAAAGCGGTTGAAGGCAGCAAATCTCCGTTGATTGCCCTGCTGGTTCGCGGCGATCACGAGCTGAACGAAGTCAAAGCGGAAAAATTGCCGCAGGTTGCCAGTCCGCTGACCTTCGCCACCGAAGAAGAAATTCGCGCGTTGGTGAAAGCAGGTCCGGGATCTCTGGGTCCGGTGAACATGCCGATTCCGGTAGTTATCGACCGTACCGTTGCGGTAATGAGCGATTTTGCCGCCGGCGCCAACATCGACGGTAAGCACTATTTCGGTATCAACTGGGATCGCGACGTGGCGACGCCGGAAGTAGCTGACATCCGTAACGTGGTTGCAGGCGACCCGAGCCCGGACGGTCAAGGTACGCTGATGATCAAACGCGGTATCGAAGTGGGCCACATCTTCCAGTTGGGTACCAAATACTCTGAAGCGATGAAAGCCGCCGTTCAGGGCGAAGATGGCCGTAACCAGACGCTGACCATGGGCTGCTACGGCATCGGTGTCACTCGCGTGGTTGCTGCAGCTATTGAACAGAACTTTGACGATCGCGGCATTGTATGGCCAGACGCTATCGCGCCTTTCCAGGTGGCGATTCTGCCGATGAACATGCACAAATCCTACCGCGTTCAGGAGCTGGCTGAGAAGCTGTACGCTGAACTGCGCGCGCAGGGTATCGAAGTGCTGATGGACGATCGTAAAGAGCGTCCGGGCGTGATGTTCGCCGATATGGAGCTGATCGGTATTCCGCACACTATCGTGCTGGGCGACCGTAACCTCGACAACGACGATATCGAATATAAATACCGTCGTAATGGCGAGAAGCAGCTGATTAAAACAGGTGACATCGTCGACTACCTGGTCAAAGCTATTAAAGGCTAATACCAGCGCAAGGCCCTGAGGATCAGGGCCTTTTTTACATGGATTGTATAAAATGCTTAAACCAATGGCGTATTACCGCCTGCACCTCCTCTTCTGTCTTCTGCTTTCAGCCTGCACGATTGACGTCAGTCAGCAAAATTCATCGGCAAAGGCTGTTGATGCCCAGGCAAAGAAATGGGAGGTAAAACTCCAGCATCAAAGCTCATTTACCGATCAAGCGCTGCATGAAATTACTGATACCGACCTCAGGCCAGGCGACCTGCTATTCTCCTCCAGTCTTGGGGTGACCTCATTGGGTATTCGCGCGTTCAGCACCTCTTCTGTCAGCCATGTGGCCGTTTACCTTGGCGGTAATGAAGTTGCCGAAGCGACCGGGGCGGGAGTACAAATCGTTTCGCTCAAAAAGGCTGAAAATCACAGTGATAAGCTTTTTGCTCTGCGGGTACCCGACCTCACACCGCAGCAGGCCGAAGAAATCAAAACATTCGCTTATAAAATCAAAGATAGCGGCTATAACTACCGCGGCATCGTCGAATTTATTCCGTTTATGGTGACCCGGCAAATATGTTCGTTGAATCCTTTCTCAGCGGATTTTCGCCAGCAATGCGTTAGCGGGCTGGCAAAAGCCCAGTTGAGCAATATCAGCGAGGGAGAAAAGAAGGCGTGGTTTTGCTCCGAATTCGTAACCGATGCGTTTGCCACCGCCGGACACCCGCTAACGCTGGCGCAGTCGGGCTGGATTAGCCCTTCCGACCTGATGCATATGCGCGAAGGTGATATTTCCGCGTTTAAGTCTGAAACGCAGCTACAGTATGTCGGCCACCTGAAATTAGGGATTTATATCAAAACCAGCCGTTTTGTTGGATTGACCCGATAAGGAAAAACTGCCCGGGCGATCGCCGGACAGTTTTTATAAGCAGCAGATCAATCAGCGCAACTCTGGCCAGGGATAAACTTAATTTCTTTATCCGCTCTTAAGGTTTTCACTGGCGCGCCCGTATCAGGATTTTCTTCCATCGTGAAGTGCCCTTCCACCGTAAGCAGAACTGCCTTATCCGTTGCACCACGCGCAGTCAGATAATCTCGCTCCAGTTGTGCATTGTTCGCGACAGAGACTCTTTTACCCGTCGCACAATCAGTGAAAGTTGCCGCGTCAGCCATATAGAAGTACATCCCTCGCATCGGCATTGGCGTCACCGGTAAGCTGGCGGAAACTGGCTGGAGGGTGTAGTTGAACTGCGACTCTATCGGATTACCTTCACGATCGAGCATTTCCAGCGCTTCACCTTTTGCGCGGTAGTACGATTTTTCGCCTTTACTGTCCGTCAGGACCAGTTTGTCGGCTGTACGCGCCCATGTGCCATAAGAGGCAAAAGAGGACGGTTCATCCCGTACGCCCTGGTAGCGTTCGTTCATCACCCATGTGCCGTCTTTTTCCAGGAACAGAGAAGTTTCAATCCCTTCGCAGTCCGCGCAAGGCAAAATGCCGCGCCAGCTTTGCTGCATCGGTTTTAATTCTGCCGCCCGCGTCGGCTGTAGTACTTCGACTTCAGTACGGTTGTTACAGCCGATCAAGGAAAAGAGCGTACATGCAGCGACTACAGACAATATTGCTGTTTTCACTATGAATTCCTTATAAATTTTAATTCCCGCTCGTCAGTCTTGCGTTCGACGAACTTTCCCGCGCAGTGCCTTCACTGTGGATTTTTGCGCCTTCGATGACAACCTGCGCTCTTTCGAGGCGCGCGTAGGGCGAGTTGCCTGTCGGCTTTTTTGCACCGCGGTTAATTCTTTTATCACCGCCACCAGCCGGGAGATTGCCGCTTCCCGATTTAGCTCCTGGCTACGGTATTCCTGCGCCTTAATGATAATCACGCCATCGCCTGTAATCAGATGATGGCTGGCAGCCAGCAAACGTTCCTTATAATACTCTGGCAGCCCAGAGGCCCGAATGTCAAAGCGCAAATGGATAGCCGTCGAGGTCTTATTAACGTGCTGACCGCCCGCGCCCTGTGCCCGAATCGCCGTGATTTCCAGCTCGTTATCTGGGATAGCGACATTTCGGGATATAACGATCATGAACGCGGCTGCCACGCGGCCAGATGAACTTCCAGATTATTCTGAGAATCGGACAGCCAGATAGCACCGTCCTGAATAGTCGCCTGTAGCGCCATTGTACGACCAGCAAAGTCACTCAGCTGTGCAAGCTGTTCATCATCCAGATACCACACGGTAAGATTTTTAAACTGCGCACACTTGCTCTGGTTTTGCTGCCACCAGATCTGAGCCGCACGGCTGTTGTAAGCAAACAGGGCTACCTCAGCGGACTGGGTACAGGCTTTCTTAATACGACGCTCATCCGGCAGACCCAACTCAATCCAGAGATCGATGCCCAGATGGTCGTTACGCAACCATGCTTCAGGCTCATCCTCCGCACTCAGGCCACGCGTGAACTGCAACCGTTCATCGGCATATTTAATCCAGGCCAGCAGACGCAGCATCATGCGTTCCTGGGTTTCAGAGGGATGACGCGCCAGCGTCAAGGCCGCGTCGAGGAACTGGTTGCGGTCAAGATCCGCGACGTTGACAACGGCTTTATAAATTGTCGCTTTAAGCGCCATGAGAGAACTCCTTTCGAATCAGGCGCACATTGTAGCGAAAACTACGGCAAAAGGCTGCTAACTGCTCCTGTATCAAGGCGCTGATATTGCTTGAATGAGTATGGTATAGTCACCTTGCTAAACAGAGTTTATCTTCGTAGGCTTAGACTTGCATCCACGGTTAAGTCAGAGTGCTGACAGGAGGGCATGTGGAAAAATATTGTGAGTTAATACGCAAGCGGTACGCGGAAATCGCCAGCGGAGATTTAGGGTATATCCCGGATGCGCTGGGTTGCGTATTGAAGGTGCTTAATGAAGTGGCGACAGACAACGCCCTTCCAGAGTCGGTCAGGGAAAAAGCGGCCTATGCTGCCGCGAACTTACTGGTGAGCGATTATGTCAATGAATGAAACATATCAACCCATCAACTGCGATGATTACGATAATCTAGAACTCGCCTGCCAGCACCATTTGTTACTGACACTGGCGCTAAAAGATGGCGAAGTTTTGCAGGCGAAAGCGAATGACCTGGTTTCACGCAAAAACGTGGAATATCTGGTCGCAGATGTCGCGGGCGAAACCCGGGAGCTTCGCCTCGACAAAATTGCCAGCTTCAGCCACCCGCAAATCGGTACCGTGGTAGTCAGCGAATCTTAACTTTTCTTGCACCTTATCCGGCCTACACATCCTCTGGAGAGTAGGCCGAATAAGCGCAGCACCATCAGACATGCCAAATCAGACTTACACCTTCTTCATCTACCGCCGCGCCCTCACGCGTCACAAAAACACCTGCAGCTGCAATCAACGTTTCACCATAAAACAGCAACGGCGTGGTATCTCGTCGCCAGGGTGGGATCCCCTGTTCCTGCCAGATTTTCTTTAATTTCCGCCCACCGTTACGCCCGACAATATGCAATACTCCTGGCGCTTTAAAACGGATGCTGACAGCTTCATCCGCTTGCGGCATGCGCAATTCACCAGCAGAGATGAGCTGCACCGAGCCTAACCCGGCAGGCAGCGTCAGCGGCGTTTTCCAACATGGCCACGGAAGAACGGTTTCGCTTTGACCGTGGTTCGATTTAACCCACCACAGCTGTGACTGATAGCGACGAACCGCGTATTCTCCAAGGCGAAAACAGGGCGCAGCATCTTCCCGTGCCAACGCAACTTCCTGCCAAATACGTTCCAGCCCATCACGGGAAGGCATCGGCGCATTTAATCCCGCCAGCCAACGACGAAGCAGAGCGGCACGCCGCACATCGCTCATCACCATTAACGGTGCCAGTAACAGTGCGCCATGGGATGTGACGCAGTTGGCTAAATCGTTGGCCAGCAATTCATCCAGTAAACTTTCCTGCTCAGCGCACAGCGCGGCGCTACGGGCCGTGGCTTGTGCGAAGTGCGGCCAGCGCTGTTGGAGTAAGGGGGTAACGCGCAATCTGAGAAAATTGCGATCGTAGGTATCATCCTGATTGCTTTCATCTTCTATCCAGCATAATTCATGCTGTCGCGCCCATGCTTCAAGCGCCTCTCGCGTTTGCGCCAGCAACGGTCGAATCAGTTGGGTTCCGGCAAACGGTGAGCTTTCCCCCATGGCGGAAAGTCCGGCGGGACCACTGCCGCGCTTAAGCGCCAGCAGGAAAGTTTCACACTGGTCATCCAGATGCTGGGCGGTCATCAGCACCTCACCCGGGAGTAAAGTCTGCGCAAATGCCTGATAGCGTGCTCGCCGCGCCTGAGCTTCAATGCCCAGCCCATCATCCTCAAGATGGACCCGCTCAACCACCAGCGGCACCTGCCACTGCGCACATACCGACTCACAGTGTTGCACCCAACCCTCTGCATGGGGGCTTAATCCGTGATGAATATGGATTGCGCGCAACACAACCCCAGGATTTTGTGCTCGCCACAGCACTAACTGATGCAACAGCACGGTAGAGTCCAGCCCGCCGCTAAAGGCGACCAGAATCGATTGGGAATTCAGCAGTGCAGTGTTCAACGTGAGTGTCGTCATGATGGTTTCTTACAATGGCATTGCCCGGCACGTTACCGGGCAAACGCCACAATGACAAGCCTTACAGCTCGTACAGTTCGAGGGGTAATCCGTCCGGGTCGTTAAAAAACGTAAAGCGTTTGCCGGTAAACGGATCGATTCGCACGGATTCGCACTTCACCTGGTGAGCTTCCAGGTGCGCGATCGCTTTTTCCACGTCATCTACGCTGAACGCCAGATGGCGCAAACCGCAAGCTTCCGGGCGGCTCGGGCGGCACGGCGGAAACGGAAAAGAAAACAGCTCAATCACATACTGTCCGTTCAATGCCAAATCGCCTTTCCAGGAATCACGTTCTTCCCGGTAGGCTTCGCTGATTAGCGTAAAGCCCAGCACATCACAGTAAAATCTCTTACTCGCCGCATAGTCTGTCGCAATAATGGCAATATGGTGAACCTGTTTTAATCCCAGCATAGCGTCATCGCCTCTTTCTTTTTTCTTTCAAAACGTTACTCGTGCGTAACAAGGTCAGGCAAGTCGTTATGCCATTTTCAGGACTCTCACGCGATACACACCATCCTCACCCAGTTTAGCGCCATGGATATCGGTTTCAAATCCAGGATAATGTTGCCCCACCGAACACAGCATCAGCAGAAAATCGAGCACCGTCCGGCTTTTCTCCGTGATCATTTCCCCTGGCATCAACAACGGCACGCCGGGAGGATAAGGCAGGATCATATTAGCGGAAACACGCCCCACCAGTTGATCGAGCGTCACCGTTTCGACTTCACCTTTGATCTGCCGCTGCCAGGCCTGGTGCGGCGTCATTTTCATTTCCGGTAAGGTATCAAACGCCCGCAACATCAGCCCAGAGAGATCGTGCTGGCGGATCAGTTTGTGGATCCCCAGCGCCAGCTCCTGAATACGCATATTACGATAGAAATCAGGATCTTCGGCATACAGATCCGGCAGCATATTTTTCACGCGTAAATTCAGGTCGTATGAACGTTTAAATTCCGTCAGGCCGCGTAGCAGCCCCATCGCCCGGGTTTTATCAATACCAATACTGAACAGGAACAACAGATTATACGGCCCTGTTTTCTCAACGACGACGCCGCGTTCATCGAGGAATTTCGCCACCAGAGCCGCGGGGATCCCCTCTTCGCTCATATTTCCTTGCTCATCCATCCCCGGTGTCAGAATGGTAACTTTCACCGGATCGAGGAACATGTGGTCGGCATCAGCATCGACAAATCCGTGCCAGTCTTCGCCTGGCGCTACCGGCCAGCACTCTGCTTCATCTACCTTTTCCGGCTGCCAGATATCAAAGAACCAACCATCTGACTCTTCTCGCAGCCGCTGGACTTCCTTACGGAAATGCAGCGCCCTCTCAACCGAACGATTGATCAGGCGCTTGCCTGAATTGCCACGAAGCATTGCCGCCGCCGTTTCGATAGACGCAACAATCGGGTAGCTCGGCGAAGTGGAGGTGTGCATCATAAAGGCTTCGTTGAACGTCTCTTCATCGTAGTCGCCCTTAATGTGGATTAACGAAGCCTGTGACAATGCCGCCAACATTTTGTGGGTAGACTGGGTTTCAAAAATCACCTTCCCTGGCACCCGCTCGCCGCTCATTCCGCTTTTCCCCTGATAGATCGGATGAAAATGGGTATATGGCACCCAGGCAGAATCAAAATGAATGGAGGGCACATCCAGGGTTTGCTTGATCCAGTTAGTGTTATACAACAGACCGTCATAAGTGGAATTGGTGATGACCGCGTGGACTGGCCATTTCGCCTGAGGGCTCTCTTCTACCTTACGTTCTATGCTTTCACGAGTGAATTCCCGACGGGGTATACCGCCGAGGATCCCCAGCGCATTACGGGTAGGCTTCAGCCAGATTGGCACCACATCGCTCATCATCAGCAAATGCGCCAGCGATTTATGGCAGTTGCGATCAATCAGGAGCGTACTGCCTGAAGGCGCGGCATACATGCCGACAATCTTGTTCGACGTTGAGGTGCCGTTAGTCACCATATAGCTCTGTTCAGCGCCAAAGGTACGTGCGATGTACTCCTCGGCTTCCAGATGCGGACCGGTATGATCCAACAACGAGCCCAACTCAGTCACGGAAATGGACACATCGGCCTTCAGCGTGTTACCGCCAAAGAAATCATAGAACAGACAGCCGACCGGGCTTTTCTGGTACGCCGTTCCCGCCATATGGCCCGGCGTGCAAAAGGTATACTTCCCTTCCTTCACATAGGTAAACAGCGCTTTGGTAAAAGGTGGCGTGATGTTGTCGAGGTATTCATTGGTATACTGGCGAATACGCGTAGCAATATCGTCAGACTGGCCCAATGCGTACTCAAAGAACCACAGCGCCATGCGTAGGTCGTGTGCGCTGACATCCATCGTCGAATGAGTATTAATAAAAGCGTAGAGCGGGAGATACTCATTGAGCTGATTGATGTCACTACACAGATCCAGACTGTATTCATCCCAGTCAAAAATGACGCCGCAAATTCGCGGGTTATGCTCGATAAACTTCAGCAGGTCGACGCTATTCTGCGGCCAGATAATCTGAAATCCCTGCTGCTGCAGCGCACGTTCAAGCTCCTTGATGGGCTCATCTTTATAAAAGACGCCATGCGGTCCCATGATGGCAATGATATTCATGCGTTCCTCCTGGAAAAACCTTAGTTAAGCATAGCATGGTCAAACTGCAGGTAAAAAAAAGGGCCACAGCGTTGTGGCCCTTTTCAGAATTAATGCAGTTTACGCGTAACCATAGCTCATCAGACGCTGGTAACGACGGTTTTTCAAATCTTCTTTGCTTAACACGTCAAGATCGGCGAGATCGGCCAGCAGCTGTGCTTTCAGGGACGCAGCCATCACTTCCGGGTTACGATGGGCGCCGCCCAGCGGTTCCGGGATAATAGAGTCAATCAACTTCAGCTCTTTCAAACGTGGGGCGATGATGCCCATCGCTTCTGCGGCCAGCGGCGCTTTGTCGGCGCTTTTCCACAGAATGGATGCGCAGCCTTCCGGAGAGATAACGGAATAGGTGCTGTACTGCAGCATATTCACTTTATCGCCCACGCCGATCGCCAGTGCGCCGCCGGAGCCACCTTCACCGATAACGGTACAGATAACCGGCACACTCAGACGCGACATTTCACGCAGGTTGCGCGCAATCGCTTCAGACTGACCACGCTCTTCCGCGCCTACGCCCGGGTATGCCCCAGGGGTGTCGATGAAGGTAATGATCGGCATATTGAAACGTTCAGCCATTTCCATCAGACGCAGCGCTTTGCGATAGCCTTCCGGCGCTGGCATGCCAAAATTACGACGGATTTTTTCTTTGGTCTCACGGCCTTTCTGATGACCAATGATCATCACCGGACGGCCATCCAGACGCGCGATGCCGCCGACAATTGCTTTATCATCCGCATAGGCACGATCGCCCGCCAGCTCATCAAATTCATCAAATGCCAGGCGGACATAATCCAGGGTGTACGGACGCTGTGGATGGCGCGCCAGTTGGGCTACCTGCCATGCGCCAAGATCGGCGAAGATTTTACGCGTCAGTTCTACGCTTTTTTCACGCAGACGATGCACTTCTTCATCGATGTTAATATCCAGTTTCTCATCCTGACGGCTAACCGCAGTCAGAGAATCGATTTTTGCTTCCAGCTCTGCAATCGGCTGTTCAAAATCAAGGAAATTCAGACTCATAGTATTCCTGTATTAGTCAAACTCCAGTTCCACCTGCTCCGAACCAATAAGGCCACGGAGATCGTTTAGCAAACGATCGCTCGGAGAGACACGCCACGTTGCGCCAAAACGCAATCGCGCACGCGCATCCGCCCTCTGATAGTAGAGATGTACTGGAATTGTCCCAGAGCGGTGGGGTTCCAGAGACTGACGGAGTCGGTTTAAAAGCTGGTCATCAATTTGCCTGTCCGTCAGCGAGATAGCAAGCCCGCGAGCATATTTTTCCCGGGCTTCGTCAATATCCATGACTTCACGGGCCATCATTTTAAGCCCGCCGCTGAAGTCATCAAAGCTGACCTGTCCGCTGACGATAAGTATGCGGTCTTTTTCCAGCAATTGCTGGTATTTATCCAGAGCATCGGTAAATAACATCACTTCCAGACGCCCGGAACGGTCATCCAGTGTACAGATGCCGATACGATTGCCGCGCTTGGTGACCATTACCCGCGCAGCAATGACGAGCCCCGCAGCCGTGGTGACTTTACCACGTTCTGTCGGATGCATGTCTTTCAGCCTGTGGCCTCCAACATAGCGCTCAATTTCTTTTAAATACTGATTGATAGGGTGTCCCGTCAGGTAAAGACCTAACGTTTCACGCTCACCGTCTAATACCACCTGCTCCGGCCACGGTGTACAGTTGGCATAAGACTGTTCAATTTGTTCCGGCTCTTCCGCCAGTACGCCAAACATATCCGCCTGACCAATTGCCTCGGCTTTCGCATGCTGATCGGCGGCTTTTAGGGCATCGCTGAGTGAGTTCATCAACGCCGCACGATGCGGACCAAGGCGGTCAAACGCCCCGGACATGATTAACTTTTCCAGCACCCGGCGGTTAAGTTTTTTGATATCCGTACGCGCACAAAGATCAAATAGTTCGCGGAAGTAACCGCCTTCATTTCGCGCCTCAATAATAGCCTCAATTGGCCCTTCACCCACGCCTTTTATCGCGCCGATGCCGTAGACAATCTCGCCATCATCATTCACGTGAAAATGATAAAGCCCGGAGTTGATGTCCGGTGGCAGGATTTTGAGCCCCATGCGCCAGCATTCATCCACCAGTCCGACGACTTTCTCGGTGTTATCCATATCGGCGGTCATTACCGCCGCCATAAATTCGGCAGGGTAATGCGCCTTCAGCCACAGCGTCTGGTAGGAGACCAGCGCATAGGCTGCGGAGTGCGATTTGTTAAATCCGTAACCGGCGAATTTCTCCACCAGGTCAAAGATTTTCATCGCCAGTTCGCCGTCGACGCCGCGCTTTTTCGCCCCTTCTTCAAAGGTACCGCGCTGCTTAGCCATCTCTTCCGGTTTTTTCTTACCCATCGCACGACGCAGCATATCCGCGCCGCCAAGGGTGTATCCGGACAGCTCCTGGGCAATCTGCATAACCTGTTCCTGATACAGGATAATGCCGTAGGTCGGCTCCAGTACCGGTTTCAGACACTCATGCTGCCATTGTACGTCCGGGTAGGAAATCTCTTCACGACCATGCTTACGGTCGATAAAGTTATCTACCATCCCCGACTGTAGCGGACCAGGTCGGAACAGAGCCACCAGTGCGATCATATCTTCGAAGCAGTCAGGCTGCAGACGTTTGATCAGATCTTTCATGCCGCGGGATTCAAGCTGGAACACCGCCGTGGTCTCCGAACGTTGCAGCATGTCGAAGCTTTTTTTGTCATCCAGCGGGATAGCGGCGATATCCAACGGCGGTTCACCGTTCTTTTCACGGCGCGCGTTGATCATTTCCAACGCCCAGTTGATGATGGTGAGCGTACGCAGACCGAGGAAGTCGAACTTCACGAGGCCGGCGTATTCCACGTCGTTTTTATCAAACTGGGTGACCGGGTGCAGCCCCTGCTCATCACAGTACAGCGGCGCAAAATCAGTAATTTTGGTCGGTGCTATAACCACGCCACCGGCGTGCTTACCAGCGTTACGCGTGACGCCTTCCAGCTTGCGCGCCATATCGATCAGCGCTCTAACCTCTTCATCTGCCTCATAGATTTCCGGCAGTTGAGGTTCAGCTTCAAAGGCTTTGGCCAGCGTCATGCCCGGGTCGGGCGGCACCAGTTTCGAAATACGGTCAACGAAGCCATACGGGTGACCCAGTACGCGGCCCACGTCACGGATAACCGCTTTTGCCGCCATCGTACCGAAGGTAATAATCTGCGAAACCGCATCACGACCGTACATTTCCGCCACGTGTTCAATGACCTGGTCACGTTTTTCCATACAGAAATCAACGTCAAAATCGGGCATTGAAACACGTTCCGGGTTAAGGAAACGTTCGAACAGCAGGTCAAATTCCAGCGGATCAAGGTCGGTAATTTTCAGCGCGTAGGCGACCAGCGAACCAGCACCAGAACCACGTCCCGGGCCTACCGGTACGCCGTTATCTTTCGACCACTGGATAAACTCCATAACGATCAGGAAGTAACCCGGGAAGCCCATCTGGTTGATAACTTTAAGTTCAACTTCCAGACGTTCGTCATAAGGCGGTCGCTTCTGCGCGCGAACTTCAGGATCCGGGAATAAAAACGCCAGACGCTCTTCCAGACCTTCGCGTGATTTTGCCACAAGGAAATCCTCGGTGGTCATATCACCAGTCGGGAACTGTGGCAGGAAATACTCACCCAGACGCACCGTCACGTTACAGCGCTTGGCTATCTCAACAGTGTTTTGCAACGCCTCCGGGATATCGGAGAATAGATCGCACATCTCATCTTCGCTGCGCATGTACTGCTGCGGCGAATAATTACGCGGTCGTTTTGGATCATCAAGGGTAAACCCGTCGTGGATTGCCACGCGGATTTCATGCGCGTCAAAATCACCGGTTTCAAGGAAGCGAACATCGTTGGTCGCCACCACCGGAAGACCACGCGTTTCAGCCAGTTCTACCGCAGCATGCAGATAATTTTCTTCATCCTGCCTGCCGGTGCGAATCAGTTCTAAAAAATAGCAATCAGGAAAATGTTCTTCATAAAACGCCACGCACTCATCAACCAGTGCGCTATTGCCGCGCAGCAGGCTGCGCCCGACGTCGCCCATACGACCGCCGGAGAGCAAAATCAAACCTTCTTTTAGTTCGATCAGCCAGTCTCTGTCGATGACAGGTCCTTCTGCGCCATAGCCACGCTGATAGGCTTTCGATATCAACAACGTCAGGTTCTGATAGCCGGTATTGTTAGCGGCCAGCACGGTGAGTTGCGTGAGTTCATCACCCAATAGCTCACTGCGGACATGAAAATCTGCACCAACAATCGGTTTAATGCCGGCGCCGTGACCCGCTCCGTAAAACTTCACCAGACCACACAGGTTGGTAAAATCGGTGATCGCCAGCGCAGGCATGCCTAACGCGGCCGCCTTTTTTACCAGCGGCCCGGTTTTCGCCAGCCCATCGATCATGGAGTAGTCGCTGTGCACCCGCAGGTGGACGAAACGAGGTTCAGACATCTTCAGATTCCTTCGACACAAGAATCAGGACGTGAGTCCCAGAGCGCGTTTGACGGGGCCAAAACTACGGCGATGGTGCTCTGTTGCACCATGTAGTGCCAACTTTTCCAGATGAAAAGCAGTTGGATAACCTTTGTGCTGTGCAAAGCCATACTGCGGGAAAACCGTATCCAGTGCCGCCATTTCAGCGTCACGGGTGACTTTTGCCAGTATCGAAGCAGCGCTAATCTCCGCCACGCGGCTATCACCTTTGACCACCGCCATTGACGGCATCGGTAATGCCGGGCAACGATTGCCGTCAATCAGTACGTATTCCGGCGCAATATGCAGACCCGCAACCGCACGCTGCATCGCCAGCATGGTGGCATGTAAAATATTCAGCTCGTCGATTTCATGCGGTTCCGCACGGCCCAGACTCCAGCTTAACGCTTTTTCTTTGATTTCATCAAACAGCGCCAGGCGACGTTTTTCCGACAGTTTTTTTGAGTCGTTCAGACCAATAACAGGACGAGCCGGATCCAGAATAACGGCGGCAGTAACAACCGCGCCGACCAAAGGACCACGTCCAACTTCATCCACACCCGCCACTAAATGCGTATGTGGATAAACAAACTCAATCATTGTGCTAACTCCAGGACTGCATCCGCCGCCTGCTCATCAGCATTGCAACGGATCTGCTGGTGCAGTTCACGGAATGTGTCGTGCATCGCATGGCTGGTTTTACCCTTCGCCAGCAACGGCAGCAGCGCCTGCGACAGCGCCTGCGGTTCACACTCTTCCTGCAACAACTCTTTAACCAGTTCTCTTCCTGCCAGCAGGTTAGGTAGCGAAACGTAATCCGTTTTCACCAGACGCTTCGCCAACCAGAAGGTAAAGGGTTTCATACGGTAGCCAACCACCATCGGGCATTTTGCCAGCATACATTCCAGCGCTGCCGTGCCTGAAGCCAACAGTGCTGCATCGCTGGCCACCATCGCTTCACGTCCCATCCCATTGAGCAGATGTACGGAAAGATCCGGTGCAACTTCAGCTTTGATACGCTCAAACTGCTCGCGACGTTTGGCATTCACCAACGGCACCACGACTTCGAGATCCGGATAATGCTGGCGCAAAAGCTGCGCCGTTTTCAGAAAATCGGCACTGAGCATCTCCACTTCTGCGCCACGGCTTCCTGGCAATAGAGCCAGACAGTGAGCATCATGGGGAATACCCAGCACGTCGCGTGCCGCGTTTTTATCCGGATCCAGCGGCATGGCATCCGCCATAGTGTGGCCGATAAAGCGGCACGGAACGTTAAATTTGTCATAAAACGCTTTTTCGAAAGGCAGAAAGGCCAGCACCATATTGGTGGATCTGCCTATTTTGAAAACACGTTTCTGTCGCCAGGCCCATACAGAAGGACTGACATAATGAATGGTTTTTATGCCCTGCTTTTTCAGGTTGCCTTCGAGGGTAATATTGAAGTCAGGCGCATCAATGCCGACGAAAACATCCGGCTTAAGTTCAGTGAAACGGCGAGTGAGATCGGCACGAATATGTAGTAAGCGGCGCAGGCGTCCGAGCACTTCAACAATGCCCATTACCGCCAACTCTTCCATTTCGTACCAGGCCTCACAGCCTTCGGCCTGCATCAGCGGGCCCGCCACGCCAACAAAACGCGCATTGGGAACACGCGCCTTGAGTGCACGGATTAACCCTGCACCAAGAATATCGCCGGAGGTTTCTCCGGCGACGAGGGCTATCGTTAAAGGACGCTGTTCAGTCATTAACGA
This sequence comes from Citrobacter meridianamericanus, assembly GCF_041320245.1. Classification (NCBI taxonomy): domain Bacteria; kingdom Pseudomonadati; phylum Pseudomonadota; class Gammaproteobacteria; order Enterobacterales; family Enterobacteriaceae; genus Citrobacter; species Citrobacter meridianamericanus. The sequence goes on from NZ_CP101036.1 coordinate 4,307,818, forward strand.
ATCAGGCCACGCGTTGAGCGCTCAAAGAAATCGCTGAAAGCCTGGACTTCGGGGTACTGTTGCGCCAGTTCCGCGATTTCCGGCTTCGCTTCTTCCAGCGTTTTACCGTTACGGTACAACGCTTTATAGGCGTTACGAATCGCGGTGATCGCTTCGCGGGTAAATCCGCGACGCTTCAGACCTTCGATGTTAACGCCAAACGGCGTGGCGTGGTTGCCCTGGGCGATAACGTACGGAGGCACATCCTGGGCAACGCCAGAACAACCGCCAACCATCACATGCGCGCCGATGATGCAAAACTGATGCACCGCGGTCATGCCGCCGATGATAACAAAATCATCAAGCGATACATGTCCGGCAAGCGTGGCGTTATTTGCCAGAATACAGCGGTTGCCTACCGTACAATCATGCGCAACGTGCGCATTAATCATCAGTAAGTTATCGCTGCCCACCTTCGTCACTCCACCGCCCTGCACTGTGCCACGATGAATGGTGACGCTTTCGCGGATGCGGTTGCGATCGCCAATTTCCACGCGGGTTGGTTCGCCAGCATATTTCAGATCCTGGTTAACTTCACCGATGGAGGCAAACTGATAGATCTCGTTATCGCGACCAATTTTGGTATGGCCATTCACGACAACGTGAGACTTCAGTACGGTACCCTCACCAATTTCAACATGGGGTCCAACAATACAAAATGGGCCAATGTGAGCGTTAGCGCCAATGCTGGCGCCCTCTTCCACAATGGCGGTCGGGTGAATAAAGGCGGATTTATCAATCACGTATCAGGCCTCCCGGCTACGGGCACACATCATCGTTGCTTCGCATACAACTTTACCGTCGACCAGCGCAACCCCTTTAAAACGGGTCAGGCCACGGCGCGTTTTCTCGAAAGTCACTTCCATGATCATCTGATCGCCAGGTACGACAGGACGCTTAAAGCGTGCTTCGTCAATGCCCGCGAAATAGTACAGTTCGCCTGGTTCCAGTTTTCCTACGCTTTTAAACGCGAGGATGCCGGTGGCCTGCGCCATCGCTTCCAGAATCAGTACGCCTGGAAAAATAGGTTTACCCGGGAAGTGGCCCTGGAAGAAAGGCTCGTTAACGGATACATTTTTCACTGCGCGCAGAAAACGACCTTCTTCAAAATCCAGCACGCGGTCAACCAGCAAAAACGGAAAACGGTGCGGCAGAAGTTCTAGAATCTCTTCAATATGCAGAGTATGAGTGTTAGTAGTCAAAATACTCTTCCTGTCAAAATATACTAAAAGGCAATAATAACACGGCCTGTCGCAATCGTATGAATGGGACAGGCCGAAAAGTCAGACATGCAAAAAAGGTGCTTTAGTCTTGTTGATTAACCTTGCGCTCAATCGATTTGAGGCGCTTGCTCATATCATCAATGTTCATCACCAGTGCAGCTGTTTTACGCCATACCTTGTTAGGTTGCAGCGGAATGCCTGAGGAGTAGACGCCCGGTTCAGTGATAGGACGCATCACCATACCCATGCCAGTCACCGTGACTTTGTCGCATATTTCCATATGCCCATTAATCACGCTGGCACCGCCAATCATGCAGTAACGGCCAATCTTCAGGCTACCCGCCATAATGACGCCACCGGCTACCGCCGTATTGTCGCCAATCACAACGTTATGCGCAATCTGGCACTGGTTATCAATGATAACACCATTACCGATCACAGTATCGTCCAGGGCACCACGGTCAATAGTGGTACACGCGCCGATCTCGACGCGATCGCCAATAATCACGCGACCAAGCTGGGGGATCTTCACCCAGTTACCGCGATCGTTCGCGTAACCAAATCCATCAGATCCAACGACCGTGCTGGACTGGATCAGGCAATTCTCACCGATCTGAATGTCATGGTAAATCGTCACATTCGCCCACAAGCGTGAACCTGCGCCGATTTTAGTATTTTTTCCGACGAAGCAACCTGCGCCGATAACGACGTTATCGCCCAGTTCTACGCCAGACTCAATGACCGCATTTGCGCCCACAGAGACATTGTTACCCAGCTTCGCCGTCGCATCAATTACTGCACTCGGTGCAATGTTTTGTGCCGGCTGCGGCGTGGTATCTAAGATTTGCGCCATGCGAGCATAGGTCAGGTAGGGATTCTTCACTACCAGCGCTGCACTCTTAGCAAAAGGAAGATCGTCCTGCGTCATCACTACGGCAGAAGCCTGGCATACGCCTAAGTGCTCACGGTACTTAGGATTCACCATGAACGTAATATTGCCAGTTTGCGCAGATTGCATGGACGCTACGCCGGTGATGACGATATCGCCATCACCGTGTAATTCTGCATCCAACTGCTCTGCTAAATCAGCCAGTCGAATTGAAGGCATTACTTATTTAACCTGTTTCAGTACGTCAGCGGTGATGTCTTTTACATCGCTGCTGTTGTATGCAACGGTGTTTGCGTCAACGACCAGATCGATGCTCTGGCTGCTGGCAACAGATTTCACAGCAGTCTGGATACGAGTAACCAGTTTGCCACGTTCTTCGTTGGAGCGACGCGCACGATCCTGCTCAAAAGCCTGAGCTTTCTGAGAGAAAGTCTGACGCTGAGCCATAACGTCTTTTTCCAGCTTGGTACGATCGCTACCTGCTTTCATTGATTGCAGACGCTGCATCTTAGATTGCAGATCGGATTCCATACGCTGCAGTTCGCTGGCACGGCCTTTGAACTCGTTTTCCAGCGTAGCAGAAACGCCTGTCTTCTGTGCAACCTGTTGGAACAGGCTACCCATGTTGACGATTGCAATTTTGTCAGCCGCTTGTGCGGACGTTGCCATCGCTAAACCGAGACCTGCAGCTAATAACCACTTTTTCACAATTAACTCCTTACCATCCCATTTGCACCCGAGGGTACAGTTCTTTGCGTGGCCAGGCGATCCCATGCAAGATCGCCTAAAGTCATCGCTACACTACCACTACATTCCTTTGCGAAGAACAATTACCAGGTTTTACCAATGTTAAACTGGAACTGTTCCGCTTTGTCTCCATCGTACTTCTTGAACGGCTGGGCGTAGGAGAAAACCAACGGCCCCAATGGGGACATCCATTGTAAAGCGATACCCGCTGACATACGGATATTGCTTGGATCACTGTAGTCCGGCACACCTATAGCTCTTGTTTGAGCGCTATCCTGCCAGTTAGTATCCCAAACGGTACCCATATCCCAGAAGAACGAGGTACGGACCGAGTTAGCATACTTGTCACTAATGAACGGCGTTGGGGTAATAAACTCCAGGCTGGCGACAGCCATGGCGTTACCGCCCACTGCATCATCCGATTTACAGTCTTTACCGTCTGCGTTGGAACACTCTTCGTAATCGTTATTATCGGAACCACTGGCGTAGGCACCGTTTTTATAGACCGCTTTTGGACCGATGGTATTCGACTGGAAACCACGCACGGTGCTGGAACCACCTGCATAGAAGTTTTCATAGAACGGCATTTCTTTACTGCCAATGCCGTCACCATAGCCTACCTTCGTACGTCCTAAAACCACCCACTTGTGATCGTCATCGATCGGCACATAGGTCGCGGTATCCATCGACACTTTGTAGTATTCGTTATCAGAACCCGGAATGGTCACTTTACCGTTCAGGTTGACGCGTGTACCGTCCGTTGGGAAGTACCCACGGTCCAGTTTGTTGTACGTCCAACCATAGTTAAAGGTGAAGTCATCAGCGGCAAAGCTGTTGGTATTGGTCTCGCCCATTGACTCAAGATAACGATCCATCGCAACCTGCGGCTGCATGTTGGACAGTTTGTTGTGTACATAACCCAGGCCAGCACGCAACGTGTTGTATTCGTTTACCGGGAAGCCAAGCGTTACGTCTGTACCATAACTTTTGTTGGTATAGTCGGACAGATCCGCATCATTCGCTTCAAAGTCATTGTAGAAGACACGGCCACCCAGACTCACACCATCAACGGTGAAGTACGGGTTAGTCACAGACAACTCAGTATAGGTCTGGTAGTCGTTTTTGGTGCCATTGATACCAACAGAATAGCCAGTACCTAACCAGTTATCTTGCTGAACGCCAGCCTGGAAGCTCACGCCGCTCTCGGTACCGTAACCGACGCCGAAGTTAAAGCTACCGGTGTTACGCTCTTTGACCTTATAAACCACATCAACCTGATCCGGACTGCCCGGAATACGCTGAGTATCGGTATCGACGGTTTCAAAGTAACCCAGGCGGTTCAGACGCTCTTTACCCTGATCGACCAGATCGCTACCCAACCAGGCACCTTCCATCTGACGCATTTCGCGACGCAGAACGGAATCTTTAGAAGTGTCGTTACCTTCAAAGCGGATCTTACGCACATAGAAACGGTTACCCGCATCCACGTTTACGCGCAATTTAACGGTTTTGTCTGCATCGTTGATTTCAGGCTGCGACTGTACGCGCGGATAGGCATAGCCATAGCGACCCAGAAGCTTCTTGATATCATCTTCCATTTTGGTCACTTTAGTGCCGTTATAGAGTTCGCCTGGTTCGATTTTCGTCAGGGTCTCAATTTCGGCAGAATGCCCGGCCAGATTACCGCTCACCTGTACCCCTGAAAGCTTGTACTGATCGCCTTCAGTGATGTTAACGGTGATATAGATACCTTTTTTATCCGGCGTCAGGCTGACCTGGGTGGAATCGATGTTGAAACGAGCATAGCCGCGATCCAGATAGTAGCTGCGCAGGGTTTCAAGGTCGCCCGCCAGTTTCTGTTTCTGGTATTTACGATCGCCCACCACGTTCCACCACGGAACTTCATCACGCAACTGGAAGTGAGAAATAAGTTCCTCGGTTGTGAAGGCATGGTTGCCGACGATATTGATCTGTTGGATCTTCGCCGAAACCCCTTCCTGGAAGACCAGTTTGAGGTCAACGCGGTTACGCGGCAAAGGCGTAACCACTGCTTTCACACTGGCGCTGTACTTACCGACGCTATAGTAGAAATCTTCCAGGCCTTTTTCGATATCAGCAAGCGTGGTGCGATCCAGAGACTCGCCAACACGCACGCCAGACGCCTCGAGATTCTGCTTCAACATGTCATCTTTCACCGATTTATTACCGGAGAAAGTGATGCTGGCAATCGTCGGGCGTTCTTTTACCTGAACCAGAAGGGTATCACCATCGCGCAGGACGCGGACATCCTCAAAGTTACCGGTGGCGAACAGAGCACGAATGGTATTACTGATGTCTTCATCATTAACCGTGTCGCCTGTGCGCACCGGCATACTGAGGAGAGCCGCACCAACGGCGACTCGCTGTAGGCCTTCGAAATGAATGTCCTTCACTACGAACCCTTCAGCACCGTATACGGTGGCGCTGCTAAACAGCAGCGACGCTATGAGCAACTTTTTCATCGCCATCGTTATTATGCGTTCTTCCTAACACTCTCTTACAACCGAGAGAAATCATTGAAAAGTGCAAGCCCCATTAACAACACCAGCAAGATAGAGCCAATGCGATAACTAAAGTCTTGAACCCGCTCGGATACCGGACCGCCCTTCAGCTTTTCAATCGCCAGGAACAGCAGATGCCCCCCGTCAAGAACGGGCAACGGAAACAGGTTGATTATCCCTAAGTTCACGCTGATAAGCGCAAGGAACATCAGGTAATAAATAACCCCGAACTCCGCTGACATCCCAGCCCCCTGGGCGATAGAAATCGGCCCACTGAGGTTGTTCAGTTTTACATCACCGGTAATCAATTTTCCCAGCATACTGACCGTCAGCTTCATCAACTGCCACGTTTTATCCGAGGCTTCGAGGATGGCGCTGAATGGCCCATACTGGCGTACAGTCTTATACTCATCAGGCAGAGGAATAACTTTAGGCACCACGCCCGCAAAACCCTCTGCCTTCCCGTTAACCTCTTTTGAATCTGGGGTTAACGTTAAAGACAAGGAACTTCCTTGTCTTTCAATATCTAGCGCTAACGGCTTATCCGGATTATCGCGCACCTGCGTGACAAACGTCATCCATTGTGTCAGCGGCTGACCATTGACTTTAACGATCCTGTCGCCAGCTTGCAAACCCGCCTTACTTGCAGCGGAGTTAACCTGCACTTCTGACAGCACCGGTTCAATCTGCGGACCGCGCGGACGAATCCCTAAACTGGAGACGGGATCCTGCTTGTCTGGCTCAAATGCCCACTGACGTAAATCCAGCGTTTTGTCCTGACGCTGGTTACTGCCAAATTGCGCTACGCTGAGAGTCGTATGCTGATCGCCAATTTTGGCTACCAGTTGCAATCTTACGGCATCCCAATCAGGGGTTTCGATACCATCAACCGCTTTTAGTTCCGTACCCGGCTGAATTTGCGCCTGCGCAGCAATTGAGTTGGGCGTTATTTCACCAACAACCGGGCGAACGCCAGGAACACCGATGATAAACACCAGCCAATAAGCGAAAATAGCAAAAAGGAAGTTTGCAATCGGACCTGCGGCGATGATGGCTGCGCGTTGTCCAACCGTTTTATTGTTGAAAGCGTAATGGCGCAACTCCGGTGCGACCGGTTCAGCGCGCTCATCCAACATTTTGACGTAACCGCCGAGAGGAATCAGGGCGATGACGTATTCCGTACCTGATTTATCGGTACGCCGCCAAAGCGCTTTTCCAAAACCAATGGAAAAGCGTTCGACGCGAACTCCGCAGCGCCGCGCAACCCAGAAATGACCAAATTCATGCACGGTGATAAGCACACCAAGTGCAACAATGAATGCAGCCAGATTCCAGAGAATACTCAGCATAAGACCATCCGTTAAAGCGTCCTGAATACCAATAACAACAGGCAGGCAAAGACCGGTACCGCAGCCGTCAGGCTATCAATGCGATCCAGAATACCACCGTGTCCTGGAATTAAGTGACCACTGTCCTTTATTCCTGCTTCACGCTTAAACATACTCTCGGTCAGGTCACCCAGCACGGAGGCCAGGGCTGCAACGATGGAGCAAATAAGCAAGGTGACAGGCGCAACCTCAAGATTCGCCCACATGCCATAACCCCATGAGATCACGGCCGCAGTGGCGAGTCCGCCAAAAAAACCCTGCCAGGTTTTACCAGGAGAAACCTTCGGCGCCAGCTTATGTTTGCCAAACAGCTTACCAAACATATAGGCACCAGAGTCAGCTCCCCAGACGAGGATCATGACATACAGCAGCCATAGCGCGCCACTATAATGATTCTCATCATAGTGCCATGCACGTAGCGCCAGCATTCCCCAAAAGAACGGGACAATGGTCAACACGCCGAAAATTATGCGTAATGTTTTGGAATTACGCCATACCGCCGCAGAGCCGGGATAAAACAGTACCAGCAACAGCGCCACGACCCACCAGCCCAGCGACGCCCACAGCGAGACTTCAACCAGAGGCTGATGAATATTGCGATGGTATTCTGGCAGTAAAAACAGCATCAGTGCCAGCAATAGCCCACACAAAACCGCCAGCCATACTCGCTGTGTACGCGTGGTAAAACCGCTTAACTGTCCCCATTCCCAGGCGGCCAGCATACAGACAACCAGCGTGACAATGGCGAACCCCACCGGCGGCAGCAAAAACAACGCCGCGATGACAACGGGTATTAAAACAAAAGCAGAAATCAGGCGATACTTCAGCAAAAGCGACCCCCATCAGGCTTTTTCATCACCGGGCTCGGTGCCGCCGAAACGACGCTCACGATTAGCAAAGGCATGCAGCGCACCTTCAAAGTCTTGTTCATCGAAATCGGGCCAGAGAACATCCGTAAAGTAAAGTTCGGCATAGGCAATTTGCCACAACAGAAAATTACTAATTCGATGCTCCCCCCCAGTCCTTATCACTAAATCCACAGGAGCCAGTTCATGCATGCAAATTTGCTGCCCAAGCATCTCTTCATCGATTTGCTCTGGTCGCAGCAGACCATCCTGCACCTGTTGTGCCAGTTGCCTGACTCCCTGGACTATATCCCACCGTCCACCGTAATTCGCTGCAATATTCAGCGTCAACCCGGTATTCTGGGCGGTAATCGCTTCTGATTTGCGAATCCGTTCTTGCAAACGTGAGTTAAATCGACTGATATCCCCGATAATACGCAGACGTACGTTATGGCGGTGCAGGTTTTTCACTTCGCTATCAAGCGCCCACACGAACAGCTCCATTAACGCGCTCACTTCCTGCGCAGGTCGGTTCCAGTTCTCACTGCTAAAGGCATACAGCGTTAACGCATCAATACCGTTATTGGCAGCAAAAGAGACAGCCCGGCGGACGGATTTAGCTCCGGCCTTATGCCCAAAGGCGCGAATCTTCCCTTGCTTTTTCGCCCAGCGGCCATTGCCATCCATGATAATTGCTACATGGCGACAACCATGTGCTGGCAAATTTTCGCTTAATGGTTTAGTTGCAGACAACATAACGCGTTTTTAGTCCCTGAAAGGATTAACGGTACTCAGGAATACTGAAGCCCATCCACAAAAAAGCCGTGTCAAACCACGGCTTACCCGACCGGAAAAAAGCAAATACCCGCGATCGAGTGGCGCAGACTATATCACTGAAGCCCAACGCTAACAAATAGCGCGATTCTGCGTACAGGGATTATCATCAGCTTGAGAGTCGCATCACTTCTTTTCTGGCGACATCCCGCGCGATGGCATCAACCTTCAGCACATCATCAACGCTCTGTGGCTCCTGCAAATCCATCTTATCCAGTACGGATAAATTCAGGTCAGCAATATCGGTAAATCGGATCTGCTGCGCCAAAAATGCGGCAACGGTAATTTCATTCGCGGCGTTCAGCGCGGTCGTCGCCGCTTGCCCTTGCTCAAACGCGTCCATCGCCAGTTTCAGGCAGGGATAACGCTGATAATCAGGTGCGGAAAACGTCAACGCACTGAGTTGGCAAAAGTCGACAGGCTTAACACCAGACGTCACACGTTCTGGCCATGCCATCGTATGGGCAATAGGTGTACGCATATCAGGTTCCCCCAACTGCGCCAGAACGCTACCATCCTGATAACGAACCATCGAATGAATAACCGACTGCGGATGAATCAGCACTTCCATCTGACTCGCACTGGCATTAAACAACCAACGCGCTTCAATGTATTCCAGACCTTTATTCATCATAGTGGCGGAATCGACAGAGATTTTTCGTCCCATCGACCAATTCGGATGACGACATGCCTGATCGGGGGTCATAGAAATCAGATCGGACAATGGCGTTTCACGGAAAGGGCCACCAGACCCGGTAAGCAAAACTGACATGACGCCATTTTGCTCAAGGTCAGCGTATCCCAGATTGTGTTGGATAGGTTGCGGTAAACTCTGAAAAATCGCGTTATGTTCGCTATCTACCGGCAAAAGTTGCGCTTTGTGACGTTTCACGTCGTCCATAAACAGACGACCACAGGTCACCAGAGATTCTTTATTCGCCAGTAAAATGCTTTTGCTCGCACGAATTGCAGCCAGCGTCGGCAGCAATCCCGCCGCGCCAACAATCGCCGCCATCACCTGATCAACATCATCCAGCGCAGCCATATCACAGGCCGCCTGCTGTCCACTCATTACCTCAGTACGACAGCCCTGCTCCAGCAGAGCTATTTTTACCAACGTCGCGCTTTTTTCATCGTCCATTACCGCATAGCGAGGAGCAAACTCCAGGCATTGCTCGACCATACGGGCGACATTTTTACCCGCCACTAACGCAGCAACACGAAATTTTTCCGGGTTATGGCGTACTACATCCAGCGTACTGCAACCAATGGAACCGGTTGATCCCAGGATGGTTAATTGCTTCATGAGACATCCAGAAGAATTTTACCCTTTAAGGTATATAGGCAGAATAAAGCAAAACGCCGCTCTCCAGCCTTCTCAGGCCTTCTAAGCGGCGTTTTTAGCGTACAGGCGAATCAGAACTGCATCAGTTCCGTTTCTTTCTCTGCCAGCGCCGCATCAACTTTCTTGATAGCTGCGTCAGTCAGTTTCTGCACGTCATCCTGAGAACGGCGATCGTCATCTTCGCTGATCTCTTTTTCTTTCAACAATGCTTTCACTTTGTCGTTGGCATCACGGCGTACGTTACGTACGGCAACGCGCGCGCCTTCAGCTTCGCCACGCACGATCTTGGTCAGATCTTTACGACGTTCTTCAGTCAGCGGCGGCAGCGGAACGCGGATATCGGAACCCGCAGAGCTTGGGTTCAGACCGAGGTCGGAAGCCATAATGGCTTTCTCAACGGCTGGTCCCATAGAACGGTCAAACACGTTAATTTTCAGGGTACGGGAATCTTCAACCGTTACGCTTGCCAACTGGCGCAGCGGAGTCGGTGTGCCGTAATATTCCACGACAATACCATCCAGCAGGCTAGGAGAAGCACGACCCGTGCGAATTTTGCTGATTTGGTTTTTGAACGCTTCGACGCATTTGTCCATGCGTACTTCAGCATCTTTTCTGATATCGTTGATCACGTTACGAATCCTTGAAAGCTTGTTTCAGTCAGACCATACCCACCACGCAAGATGTGACAAGTATAGTCTTGATTAATTTTGAGGGACGTATCCCGCGACATTAAAGCGGAATATTACCTGCATTTAGCCGCAACGGGAATTATTCCGTGATTAACGTGCCTTCTTTTTCACCCATAACAACACGGCGCAGCGCACCCGGTTTGTTCATGTTAAAGACACGAATCGGCAATTTGTGGTCACGAGCCAGCGTGAACGCCGCCAGATCCATCACTTTCAGTTCTTTATCCAGCACTTCCGAATAGGTCAACTGCTCGTACATGGTCGCGGTTGGATCTTTAGCCGGATCAGCCGTAAATACGCCGTCGACTTTGGTGGCTTTCAGTACCACATCCGCTTCAATTTCAATACCACGCAGGCAGGCTGCAGAATCGGTGGTAAAGAATGGGTTGCCGGTACCCGCAGACAAAATAACAACGCGGTTGTTGCGCAGCAGGCTGATAGCCTCTGCCCAGCTGTAGTTATCACACACACCATTCAGAGGAATAGCGGACATCAAGCGAGCGTTCACATAGGCGCGGTGAAGCGCATCGCGCATCGCCAGACCGTTCATGACGGTGGCTAACATGCCCATGTGGTCGCCCACAACACGGTTCATCCCTGCTTTCGCCAGACCAGCGCCACGGAACAGGTTACCACCACCAATCACTACGCCAACCTGGATACCCAGCTCAACCAGCTCTTTGATTTCCTGAGCCATACGGTCAAGGATGCTTGCATCAATACCGAAGCCTTCTGAACCTTGCAGAGCTTCGCCACTTAACTTAAGCAGAATACGTTTGTAGACGGGTTTTGCATTGGTAGCCATGTTTCTTTCCTGAGACTGTCAACGAATGAGATGAGTTAATTCCGGCGACATTGTATGTCGCTTTTCAGCATGACCACTATAGCGGTTCGCTGAATTTACAAGCCAGACACAAAAAGAAGCCGCCCTCAGGCGGCTCCTTTAAAAATTAAGACTGCTTGGACATTGCAGCAACTTCTGCTGCAAAGTCAGTCTCAACTTTCTCGATACCTTCACCCACTTCAAAGCGGATGAAGCCTGTTACGTCAGCATTGTGCTCTTTCAGCAGCTGACCAACAGATTTGCTCGGATCCATAACGAAAGGCTGGCCAGTCAGAGAAACTTCGCCGGTGAATTTCTTCATGCGGCCTTCAACCATTTTCTCTGCGATTTCTTTCGGCTTACCAGACTGCATCGCGATATCCAGCTGAACCTGGTATTCTTTCTCTACCACTTCAGCGGAAACGTCTTCCGGCTTAACGAATTCTGGTTTGCTTGCAGCAACGTGCATTGCCAGCTGTTTAACCAGTTCTTCGTCAGCGCCAGTTGCAGCAACCAGAACACCGATACGAGCACCGTGCTGGTAGTTACCCAGAACGTCGCCTTCCAGGGAAGCAACGCGACGGATGTTGATGTTCTCACCGATTTTAGCAACCAGTGCAACACGTTCTTCTTCGAACTGTGCTTTCAGAACTTCAACGTCAGTGATTTTGCCAGCAACGGCAGCGTCCAGTACTTTGTCAGCAAATGCCTGGAAACCAGCATCTTTAGCAACGAAGTCAGTCTGGCAGTTAACTTCCAGAATGAAAGCGATGTTGCCGTCGATTTTGGTTTTGATTACGCCGTCAGCAGCCACGTTGCCTGCTTTTTTCGCCGCTTTGATTGCGCCGGACTTACGCATGTTTTCGATTGCCAGCTCGATGTCGCCATTAGCTTCAGTCAGTGCTTTTTTGCAATCCATCATGCCTGCGCCAGTACGCTCACGCAGCTCTTTTACCAGGGATGCGGTAATTTCAGCCATTCTAAAATCCTCGGAAGATTTGATCTGCCCGGCATGAAACCGCACAGATTTAAAAGTGAAAAAGGGGGCCATATACAGGCCCCCTAACCAAACGTGATACTACCTGGCCTATATCCGTCATTCTTCAAGCTGCTGGTGCGTTGTTTTCCTTACTCACCCCAGTCACTTACTGACGTAAGCTCCGGGGGATTCGTTGCGTCAACGCCTTCCAGCAACTCGAATTATCCAGGATATATAAGGGGTCGCTCTAACGAGCGTGCCTTATTATTCAGCTTCTACGAAGCTTTCTTCCGCCTGGGAAGCCAGATCCTGAGAACGGCCTTCACGAACGGTAGTAGCTACAGCGCCCAGGTACAGGGTCACAGCACGGATTGCGTCGTCGTTACCCGGGATAACGAAGTCAACACCGTCCGGATCAGAGTTGGTATCAACGATAGCAAATACTGGGATACCCAGGTTGTTTGCTTCTTTGATAGCAATGTGCTCGTGGTCAGCATCGATTACGAACAGAGCGTCCGGCAGACCGCCCATGTCTTTGATACCGCCCAGGCTGTTTTCCAGTTTCTCAAGCTCACGAGTGCGCATCAGCGCTTCTTTCTTGGTCAGCTTTTCGAAAGTACCGTCCTGAGACTGAGTTTCCAGATCTTTCAGACGTTTGATGGACTGACGAACGGTTTTCCAGTTAGTCAGCATACCGCCCAACCAGCGATGGTTCACGAAGAACTGGTCGCAGTTGTTAGCAGCTTCTTTCACCGCTTCGCTTGCAGCGCGTTTAGTACCAACGAAAAGGATTTTACCTTTACGAGCAGAGATCTTGTTCAGTTCAGCCAGAGCTTCGTTGAACATCGGTACAGTTTTCTCAAGGTTGATGATGTGAACTTTGTTACGCGCACCGAAGATGAACGGCTTCATTTTCGGGTTCCAGTAACGGGTCTGGTGACCAAAGTGAACACCAGCCTTGAGCATGTCGCGCATGGAAACAGTTGCCATGATTAAAACCTCTATATATAAAAGTTGGGGTTAAGCCTCCACGCATCCCATATTACCGACCCAAAGGGCACCCCGGAATATGTGTCGATACGTGTGTGTTGTTACACAAAGTGAGATTTGTCGCTCCCGTCCATCGTGTGTAGTCTTCGAACGGATCGGAAGTCCGGCGCGCTTTATACCACAAATACGCCGCCGACACCAATAATTGTTGGCACTGTGTGCTGAATGAACGATGAATTTCGTGTTACAGGAAGGCGGCAAATTTTCGAATCTCCGGGAGCTTACATGTAGTAAGTGAGCGGAGTGAAAAAATAGAGCCAACGCACCTGTGGCACGAAAGGCGAAGTTCAGAATGATTCTCAATTTGGCAGGGTACACCCCTGACTGATACCATTGGCAGCACTTAAACAATTATTGCCGATATCATCGGTACTGATGGACAGAATTCATGGCTATCTCAATCAAGACCCCTGAAGAAATCGAAAAAATGCGCGTCGCTGGTCGCCTGGCCGCTGATGTACTGGAAATGATCGAACCATTTGTTAAACCGGGCGTCAGCACTGGCGAGCTGGATCGCATCTGTAATGACTACATCGTGAACGAGCAGCAGGCTATTTCCGCATGCCTTGGCTACCACGGTTATCCGAAATCCGTGTGCATCTCTATTAATGAGGTGGTGTGCCACGGGATCCCGGACGACGCCAAACTCCTGAAAGACGGTGATATCGTCAACATTGACGTCACCGTAATTAAAGACGAATTCCACGGCGACACCTCGAAAATGTTCATCGTCGGCAAACCTACCATTTTGGGCGAGCGTCTGTGCCGCGTCACGCAGGAAAGCCTGTACCTGGCGCTGCGGATGGTAAAACCGGGTATTCGCCTGCGCACACTGGGCGCTGCGATTCAGAAATATGCGGAAGGCGAAGGGTTCTCTGTGGTCCGTGAATACTGCGGTCACGGCATCGGTCGCGGCTTCCACGAGGAGCCTCAGGTTCTGCATTACGATGCAGACGACGGCGGCGTGGTACTGCAGCCGGGCATGACCTTCACCGTAGAACCTATGCTGAATGCCGGTGATTACCGCATCCGCACCATGAAAGACGGCTGGACGGTAAAAACCAAAGACCGGAGCTTGTCTGCTCAGTACGAGCATACTATTGTGGTGACGGAAAACGGCTGTGAAATTCTGACGTTACGCAAGGATGACACCATCCCGGCGATCATCACACACGGCGAATAATGTTTTGCCTGATGGCGATGCCCCTGCATCTTATCAGGCCTACAAGTTGCACCTTTACTCAAAATCATTCGAATTGATTCAAGACGGCAAGAGAGTGAACCTCCAGAAGCGTACAAAAGTACGTGACTGGAGTGAACGAGCGCAGCCAACGCAGAAGCAGCTTGAAGGATGAAGAGTAAATCCGTAGGCCGGGTAAGGCGCATTAGCCGCCATCCGGCTTTTTAATGGGTGGCGCAAAATGAATACTCTTCCTGAACAGCACGCAAATACTGCCCTCCCCACCCTGCCTGGCCAACCGCAAAATCCCGGAACCTGGCCGCAGCACGACCTCAACTGTCCCGGCATTAAAGCGCATATCGACGCGTTCCAGCACTGGTTAGGTGAAGCGTTTGACAGCGGGATCTCCGCTGAACAGCTGATTGAGGCCCGCACCGAGTTTATTGACCAGTTGCTTCAGCGTCTGTGGATTGAAGCTGGTTTTGGTCAAATTGCCGACCTGGCGCTGGTTGCAGTTGGCGGTTACGGACGCGGCGAACTGCATCCGCTTTCCGATATTGACCTGCTAATCCTCAGTCGTAAAAAGCTCCCTGACGCGCAGGCCGAAAAAGTCGGCGAGTTGTTAACGCTGCTGTGGGACGTGAGGCTCGAGGTTGGGCACAGCGTGCGCACGCTGGAAGAGTGTCTGCTGGAAGGATTGTCAGACTTAACCGTCGCCACCAACCTGATAGAAACACGCCTGCTGATTGGCGACGTGGCGCTGTTTCTTGAGCTACAAAAGCATATTTTTAGCGAAGGTTTCTGGCCGTCCGATAAATTTTACGCCGCCAAAGTGGAAGAGCAAAATCAGCGCCACCAACGCTATCACGGCACGAGCTACAACCTGGAGCCGGATATCAAAAGCAGCCCCGGCGGCCTGCGCGATATTCATACTCTGCAATGGGTCGCCCGCCGCCATTTTGGCGCTACCTCGCTGGATGAAATGGTCGGCTTTGGCTTCCTGACGCTGGCAGAACGCGCCGAATTGAATGAATGTCTGCACATCCTCTGGCGCATTCGCTTCGCCCTGCATCTGGAGGTCAGTCGCTACGATAACCGCCTGCTGTTTGATCGTCAGCTCAGCGTGGCGCAACGCCTGAACTACGGCGGTGAAGGCAACGAGCCAATCGAGCGGATGATGAAAGACTATTTCCGCGTTACGCGGCGGGTCAGCGAACTGAACCACATGCTGCTGCAGCTATTTGACGAAGCAATCCTCGCCCTGCCCGCCGATGAAAAACCTCGTCCGATTGACGACGACTTTCAACTACGCGGCTCGTTGATTGATCTGCGCAACGACGACCTGTTTATCCGCAAACCCGAAGCGATATTGCGGATGTTTTACATCATGGTGCGTAACAGCGCGATCGCTGGGATTTACTCCACCACGCTGCGCCATCTGCGTCATGCCCGCCGTCATTTAACCCAGCCGCTGTGCTACATCCCGGAAGCGCGCTCACTGTTTCTGAGTATGTTGCGCCATCCGGGAGCAGTGAGTCGCGGCCTGCTGCCGATGCATCGCCATAGCGTTTTGTGGGCCTATATGCCGCAATGGTCACATATTGTCGGCCAAATGCAGTTTGACCTGTTTCATGCCTACACGGTGGATGAACACACCATCCGCGTGATGCTCAAGCTGGAAAGTTTTGCTAACGAAGAGACCCGCCCGCGCCATCCGCTGTGCGTGGATCTGTGGCCGCGCTTGCGACAACCTGAACTGATTCTGATTGCCGCGCTGTTCCACGATATCGCCAAAGGTCGCGGCGGCGATCACTCGGTTCTCGGCGCCCAGGACGTGCTCAAATTCGCCGAACTGCACGGTCTGAACTCACGTGAAACACAGCTGATCGTCTGGCTGGTGCGTCAGCATTTGCTGATGTCGGTGACCGCTCAGCGCCGTGATATTCAGGATCCGGAAGTGATCAAGCAATTCGCTGAAGAAGTACAAACGGAACACCGTCTGCGCTTTTTAGTGTGCCTGACCGTCGCGGATATTTGCGCTACTAACGAAACGCTGTGGAATAGCTGGAAGCAAAGTTTGCTGCGTGAGTTGTACTTTGCGACGGAAAAACAGCTACGTCGCGGGATGCAAAACACGCCGGATATGCGCGAACGCGTTCGCCATCATCAGCTTCAGGCGCTGGCGCTACTGCGTATGGATAACATTGATGAAGAAGCGCTGCACCACATCTGGTCGCGCTGTCGCGCCAACTATTTCGTGCGCCACAGCCCAAATCAACTGGCCTGGCATGCGCGTCATCTGCTGCAACACGATCTCAGTAAGCCGCTAATCCTGCTCAGCCCGCAGGCCACGCGCGGCGGAACGGAAATATTCATTTGGAGCCCCGATCGCCCTTACCTGTTTGCCGCCGTTTGCGCCGAACTGGACAGGCGCAATCTAAGCGTCCACGATGCGCAGATCTTTACCACCCGCGATGGGATGGCGATGGATACGTTCATTGTACTGGAGCCGGACGGTAGCCCGCTGTCGTCAGACCGACACGAAGCGATCCGTTTTGGACTGGAACAGGCGATCACGCAGCGGAGCTGGCAGCCGCCGCAGCCGCGTCGCCAACCGGCAAAATTACGCCACTTTACCGTCGATACCGAGGTCACTTTCCTGCCGACCCATACCGACCGAAAATCATTCCTTGAGCTTATCGCCCTCGACCAGCCTGGACTGCTGGCGCGGGTCGGGCAGATTTTTGCCGATCTGGGAATTTCGCTGCATGGCGCCCGAATTACAACCATTGGCGAGCGAGTAGAAGATTTATTCATAATCGCCACTGCCGACCGGCGCGCCCTTAATAATGAGCTGCAGCAGGAAGTACATCAACGGTTGACAGAGGCCCTCAATCCAAACGATAAAGGGTAATGTTTTTATTTATTATGGAAAGAGTTTAACAATGCAGCAGTTACAGAACGTTATTGAGTCCGCTTTCGAGCGCCGTGCCGACATTACTCCGGCAAATGTAGATACCGTAACCCGCGAAGCGGTGAATCAGGTTATTGCTTTACTGGATTCCGGTGCACTGCGCGTCGCAGAGAAGATTGAGGGTCAGTGGGTCACGCATCAGTGGCTGAAAAAGGCGGTCCTGCTCTCTTTCCGTATTAACGATAATCAGGTTATCGAGGGTGCGGAAAGTCGTTACTTCGATAAAGTACCGATGAAATTCGCCAACTATGATGAAGCACGCTTCCAGAAAGAGGGTTTCCGCGTGGTTCCGCCAGCAGCCGTACGCCAGGGTGCGTTTATCGCACGTAACACCGTACTGATGCCTTCTTACGTAAACATCGGCGCTTATGTTGATGAAGGTACAATGGTTGATACCTGGGCGACCGTGGGTTCCTGCGCGCAAATCGGTAAAAACGTTCACCTGTCCGGTGGCGTTGGCATCGGCGGCGTACTGGAGCCGTTACAGGCTAACCCGACCATCATCGAGGACAACTGCTTCATCGGCGCGCGCTCTGAAGTGGTTGAAGGCGTGATCGTCGAAGAAGGCTCTGTTATCTCTATGGGCGTGTACATCGGTCAAAGCACCCGTATTTACGATCGCGAAACCGGCGAAGTGCATTATGGCCGCGTTCCGGCAGGCTCTGTGGTTGTCTCCGGCAACCTGCCGTCGAAAGATGGCAAATATAGCCTGTACTGCGCGGTAATTGTGAAGAAAGTCGATGCCAAAACGCGTGGCAAAGTAGGAATCAACGAACTGTTACGCACCATCGACTAACCGTGATTTGAAAAAGCGGGCTTAGCCCGCTTTTTTTACATCTACGAGTGGCATAAACAAGGCTTTTCGTTAATTATTCAATGGTTATAGTGAGCTTAAGGGTACCGCTATGTATGACAATCTGAAAAGTCTGGGCATTACTAATCCTGAAGAAATCGATCGTTACAGCCTGCGGCAAGAAGCCAACAACGATATCCTGAAAATCTATTTCCAGAAGGATAAAGGTGAGTTTTTTGCCAAGAGCGTGAAATTCAAATATCCCCGTCAGCGTAAAACGGTTGTCGCCGATGGCGTCGGCCAGGGTTACAAAGAAGTGCAGGAGATCAGCCCCAACCTGCGTTATGTGATCGACGAACTGGATCAGATCTGCCAGCGCGATCGCAGCGAAGTCGATCTTAAACGCAAGATCCTCGATGATTTACGTCATCTGGAAAGCGTCGTGACCAACAAGATCAGCGAAATTGAAGCCGATCTGGAAAAGCTAACGCGTAAATAACCGCGAGTGAATGTGTTCGTATGCCGGGTAAGGCGAAGCCGCCCCCGGCATTTTGCCTGATAAGCGTAGCGCCAACAGGCAAGAAATTAATGCTGCTCATCCAACTGTAACGCGACATACAGAAGCAGTCGGTCGTCAAAATTCCCTAAATCCAGCCCGGTCAGCTCTGAAATTCGGTTCAGGCGATATTCCAGCGTATTGCGGTGGATAAATAACGCTTTGGAGGTCGCCAGCGGCTGAACGTTATGCCGAAACCACGCCGCTAATGTGCGACGCAGTAAGCCGTTGTTATCCATTGCTTTCAGCCGTACCAGCGGACGCGCCAGCTCGTTAGCCTGCCAGCCACCGCGCAAACTGTCCAGCAGCACCGGCAGCATTAAATCCTGGTAGAAATAGCTACGGCTTTCCGGCATCCGTTGCTTACCGACCATCATGGTCGTGCGCGCCGTACGATACGAACGGGCAATACTGCCAGGCCCGGTAAAATAGTTGCCCAGCGACACGCGAAAACGCAGCTGTCCGTTCTCTTTCATGCGAGCAATGAGCTGCTCAACCCGCTTGCGATGATCCTCAGCGTCCCAGCGGCCAAACTGATTGAGAGCCGGTTTCAACACCACCATCTCGGTCAAAGAAACAATCGCAATCAGATTATTACGTTCGGGCGTAGTCAATGCGCTCTGCAATTGCTGTAGCTCCGCCATCGCACTATCAACACCAAGCTGACCGCTATCGACCTCCACCACAGCCACCACACGCGGCTGGTTTAAATCAATGCCTAATCGCTGCGCCCATTCCATCAGCGCAGGGGTATTCTCTTCTGCCTGGATCAGGTTCATCACCAGTTCTTCACGCAGGCGACTATCCTGCGCTAACAGATGCATCAGACGCGACTGCTCCAGCATCATTTCCGCGGTCATACACACCAGTTCGCCATACTTGCGCAGATGTTCCGGTTCGCCGGTAAGCCCGATAACGCCAACGATTTCGCCTTCAAGACGCAACGGCAGGTTTATCCCCTGCCGCACACCGTGTAAATGCCGGGCCACCGCATCGTCAATGTCCACCACCCGACCCTGCGAAAGCACCAGCAGCGCACCTTCGTGCAATTCACCAATACGTTCGCGATCGCCGCTGCCAATGATCCGCCCACGGGCATCCATTACGTTGATATTGGTATCAATAATGCGCATGGTTCGCGCCACGATATCCTGTGCCATTTTGGTATCAAGATGCCAGCCAGCCATAAACCCCTCCTGTGAGCAGAGCTCAAGCATAGGGAAGATAATAAGCGGCGACATTGTGCAAATGCACAAAGCAGAAGGGATAAATATGGAGTTGTGGGAGGTATCACAAAAAGAACCCCTTCCTGTGCAGGAAGGGGTTGAGGGAGATTACTGCATCAACAGATAGATGGAGCTGTCGCCACGCTGAATGTTCAGCGCCAGTACAGCCGGTTTGCTCTCGAGGATTTTGCGCAGTTCGGCGATGTTTTTCACCGGCTGTTGGTTCGCACCGATAATCACATCACCTTTCTTCAGGCCGATCTGTGCAGCCGGACTATTCGGTTTAACGTCGCTAACCACGACCCCTTTGTCCTGACCTTTGTTGCTCATATCAGCACCTTCAATGCCTTTGAAGATAGAGCTGGAATCAACCTGAGTCTGGCTGCTCTGCTGCAGTTCCAGATTCACGGTGACTGGCTTACCGTCGCGCAGCAGGCCAAGGCTAATTTTGCTGCCTACCGGCATTGTCCCCACTTGCGCACGCAGAGCGGCAAAGCTGCTGATAGGTTTACCGTTCAGGGAGGTAATCACATCCCCGGCTTTAATACCTGCTTTCGCTGCCGAAGAGTTTGGCATCACCTGGCTGACAAATGCGCCGCGCTGAGCGTCAACTTTCATCGCTTTCGCCAGCTCAGAGCTCAGCTCGGTCCCCATAATACCCAGCTCACCACGTTTAACCTGGCCAAACTCAACCATCTGCGAAGTCAGGTTTTTCACCATGTTGCTTGGGATCGCAAAACCGATACCGATGTTACCGCCGTCCGGTGCGAGGATCGCGGTGTTAATGCCGATCAGCTCGCCGTTCAAATTGACCAGCGCACCACCGGAGTTACCCCGGTTAATCGCGGCATCTGTCTGAATAAAGTTTTCGTAGTTCTCCGCGTTCAGGCCGCTACGCCCCAGCGCAGAAACGATACCGGAAGTCACGGTCTCACCGAGGCCAAACGGGTTACCAATCGCCACGGTGTAATCCCCCACGCGTAACGCGTCGGAATCTGCCAGCTTAATTGCTGTCAGGTTTTTCGGATCCTGAATTTGGATCAGCGCGATATCAGAACGTGGATCTTTACCCACGATCTTCGCGTCAAATTTACGACCATCGCTCAACTGGACTTTAATCACCGTGGCATTATCCACCACGTGGTTGTTAGTCACGACATATCCTTTCGCGGCATCAATAATTACGCCGGAACCCAGCGCCATAAATTTCTGCTGCTGGCCGCCGCCATTGTCAGCGCCCGGCGCGCCGCCCTGGCAGAACGGAGAACTCTGGAACGGAGAACCGTCCTGACAGAACGGTGAATTATCACCAAAGAACTGCTGGAAATTACGCGGCATACGCGGCGTATTCACCGTCGTGCTCCCCTCGACGTTAATACTTACCACCGATGGCATCACTTTTTCGAGCATCGGGGCCAGGCTTGGCATCTGTTGGGCGGTCATTGCTGAAGACGACGTCTCAGCCGCAGTTGCAGACAGAGGGGACAACGCCAAGCCTAAACTCAGAGCCAGTGCACTCATTGCTAATGTGGTTTTTTTCATGTGTTTCGTTCTCGATTAACAGGTAACGCAAAATTGCTGTATACGTCAGAGTCGTTTTATAGCGCTAAGTTCCAGAATTGAGTTTAAGGAAAAAGTAAAATTTTATTGGTCGTCTTTACAAATGAGTATTTATTGTTCTACGGCCATCAAGCGACGATATTCATCCCAGGCATACAAATCTGTCATACCGCTGATATAATCCTGAATCAGCCGGCAGCGATAATAATATTCCAGTACCGAAAACTCAGCGCAACCTGTTGATATTTTACTAACCGCCTCTACATAAGCAAGACGATGGCGAGTAGACAACTTCTGAAATAATCGTGATTCGATAGGGAAACGTTTAACTCTTTCATTGTCGACCAGTTCAGTAAAATCTGACTGGGACATTTTTAATAAAGGCTGATAGATCTCCAGCAACCCGCTGATGACTCGGTAGCCCTGCAATTCCAGTTGCTCAACGTCTGGATGACTAAACACATGTTTTACCGCCACGTTTTTATAGACACCCAGCAACTGACTGAAGCTACTCGCATCTTCTAACAGCGCGTGATTAAAGCTACCCGCAAAAATCTGCGGTAAATTATCAATAAACCGCTGGGCCGCATACGGCACCAGTTTATTCAGCGTATTGACGCGTAAATACATAAAGAACTGATCTTCGGTGCTGCGGCTTAATGTATTTGAACGTGATTTTTCCCAGGCGTTCTCAACAACCTGACTAAACAGGGAACCCTTTTCATGGTGTCCCCACGCCTCATACAAATGGTGATAAAGTTGCTCGACGCTGAAGATTCTTTTCTCAACGGCATCCTCAAGATCGGCTACGCAATAAGAGATATCGTCGGCAGCTTCCATAATCCAGGTTAATGGAAAACGACTGTAAGGCGCTAATGATAATTCTTTACGCAACCGCTCAATATACGGTTCCTCGGAAAGATAATAGCCCGGTTTCTTCATTAAATAGTTATGTGTTTCAGGTGTACTGCCGCGCCACCATGCCGGACGGGTATATTTTAAAATACCGCCAACCTGCGCCCAGGTAAGATTCATTCGCATCAAAGTATGCACCAGACGAATACCCTGCGCATTGCCTTCAAAATGACAGAGATCCTGACGCACCTTGCGGCGAATATCATTCAGCGACTCTTCGCCTTCGCGTAAACGTAGCGCCGCAACCAGGCAGCGGTCGTCGCTAAGGGGCTGATTTTCCGCGTCGGCGGGATACAGTCGCTGGCGGAACCAGTCATTGATCGCCGCTTCACCAAAATGGCCAAACGGTGGATTCCCGATGTCATGCATCAGGCACGACATTTCGACAATACTCTCAAACGGCCCCGTCAGTTCATCCAGGCCATACTGCTCCAGCAGCTTGAGTTCTTTCAGCCGACTGAGGATCTCTTTCGCGATATAGCGCCCAACCTGCTGAACTTCCATCGAGTGCGTCAGGCGCGTGCGCACCGCGGCATTACGCTCCAGCGGAAAGACCTGGGTTTTTTGCTGCAGCCGGCGAATAGCAGGAGAGTTGATAATACGTCCACGATCGCTTTCAAAAATACGCAGGATCTCATGCTCCGTCTTCATGCCCTGCGGCGAACGGTAACGACGATGCCAGTTTATTTTTTTTCGGAAATCGATCTGTACCATATCCTCTCCCGCCTGAGAAATGCGCTACCCCTTAAGCGCATGATAGACTATGCCCTCAAATCTGGCTTATCGCGAGTAAATCTATGAAAATCGGCATCATTGGTGCAATGGAAGAAGAAGTTACGCTGCTGCGTGACAAAATCGAAAACCGTCAGACCATCACTCTCGGCGGTTGTGAAATTTATACCGGCCAACTGAACGGTACTGAGGTTGCGCTACTGAAATCGGGTATTGGTAAAGTGGCTGCGGCGCTGGGCGCAACGCTACTGCTCGAACGCTGCAAACCAGATGCCATCATTAATACCGGTTCCGCGGGCGGCCTGGCCTCTACGCTGAAAGTTGGTGATATTGTGGTTTCTGACGAAGCGCGTTATCACGACGCTGACGTCACCGCCTTTGGCTATGAATTTGGTCAGCTCCCGGGTTGCCCGGCAGGTTTTAAAGCCGATCCCGCACTTATCGCTGCGGCGGAATCCTGCATCGCAGAACTCAACCTGAACGCTGTTCGTGGTCTTATCGTCAGCGGTGACGCCTTCATTAACGGTTCTGTTGGTCTGGCAAAAATTCAGCATAACTTCCCACAGGCCATTGCCGTAGAAATGGAAGCCACTGCAATTGCGCACGTTTGCCACAACTTTAACGTGCCGTTTGTCGTGGTTCGCGCCATCTCTGACGTCGCCGATCAGCAGTCCCACCTTAGCTTTGACGAGTTCCTGGTGGTTGCCGCCAAACAGTCAAGCCTGATGGTTGAAACGCTGGTGCAGAAACTGGCGCATGGCTAAATCATTCTCCAGGGCGCTGGTCGCCCTGCTTTTCACTCTCCCGGCGTTCCTTTACGCCGCGCCGCGTGTTGTGACGCTTTCTCCTGCCAATACCGAACTTGCCTTTGCCGCTGGCATTACGCCCGTAGGCGTCAGCAGCTACTCGAACTATCCGCCCGAAGCGAAAAATATCGAAGAGGTATCAACCTGGCAAGGCATGAATCTTGAACGCATTGTGGCGCTCAAACCGGATTTAGTCGTCGCCTGGCGCGGGGGCAATGCTGAACGCCAGGTGAATCAATTGACCGCCCTGGGAATTAAGGTCATCTGGGTGGATGCCGTTACCATTGAGCAAGTCGCTGATGCGCTCCGCCAGCTGGCAGCGTGGAGCCCTAAACCTGAGCAGGCCAAACAGGCGGCGCAAACCCTGCTTGATGATTATGCTTTACTAAAATCTCAGTATGGCAACAAACCCAAAAAACGGGTGTTTCTCCAGTTTGGCGCAAATCCTCTGTTTACCAGTGGAAAAGGCTCCATTCAGCACGAGGTTCTTGAGGTATGCGGCGGAGAAAACATCTTTGCCGGCAGCCGGGTTCCCTGGCCACAGGTTAGTCGCGAGCAGGTCCTGGCACGCGCCCCTCAGGCAATTGTTGCAACCGGAGGTCCGGGCGAAACTCTGAAAATTGAGCAATACTGGGGAAACCAGCTAAAAATTCCCGTTATTACGCTGAATAGTGACTGGTTCGAACGCGCGAGCCCGCGTATTATCCTCGCCGCAAAACAACTCTGTAATGCGCTTTCACAAGTGAAATAGAGCCTGCCTGTCGGGCTATCAGTGGGGATTCGACAATGCTCGTCTATTGGCTTGATATTGTAGGCACTGCGGTATTTGCTATCTCTGGCGTATTACTGGCCGGAAAATTACGTATGGACCCGTTTGGTGTCCTGGTGCTTGGCGTGGTTACCGCCGTTGGCGGCGGTACAATCCGCGATATGGCGCTGGATAATGGGCCAGTTTTTTGGGTTAAGGATCCGACCGATCTGGTCGTGGCGATGATCACCAGCATGCTGACGATCGTACTGGTGCGCCAGCCCAGACGAATACCTAAGTGGATCCTTCCGGTACTCGATGCCGTTGGCCTGGCGGTGTTTGTAGGTATTGGTGTAAATAAAGCGTTTCTCGCCGGAACCGGGCCGTTAGTGGCGATTTGTATGGGAGTGATTACCGGCGTCGGCGGCGGGATCATTCGCGACGTGTTAGCGCGTGAAGTTCCGATGATTTTGCGCACCGAAATCTACGCCACCGCGTGTATTATCGGCGGGATCGTGCATGCGACGGCGTTTTATACTTTTAATGTTTCGCTGGAAAACGCCAGTATGATGGGAATGGTTGTCACCCTGCTAATTCGGCTTGCCGCTATTCGCTGGCATTTGAAATTACCCACGTTTGCGCTGGATGATAACAGCAGATAGCAAAAAGCCGTGTCATTAACACGGCTTTTTCATTCTCGCATACTTAAATGCTGAAAGAAGAACCACACCCGCAGGTGCTTTTCGCATTCGGGTTAGTCACAACGAAGCGGGAACCTTCCAGACCTTCGGTATAGTCAACCGCGCCGCCCACCAGATATTGCAGGCTCATTGGGTCAACGACCAGACCAACACCTTGTTTCTCAATGGTCATATCACCATCGTTTACCTGATCGTCAAAGGTGAAACCGTACTGGAAACCGCTGCAACCACCGCCAGTGATATACACGCGTAATTTCAGATTCGGGTTATCTTCGTCAGCGATCAGGCTTTTTACTTTATTGGCTGCTGCTTCAGTAAATTGCAGTGGCAGCGCTACGTCATCACTCATATTTTGCTCCAAACGACATCGGCAATTGGGTAAATTTCAACCCAATATTTTGGGCCATTATCTAATACCCTGGTATTTCGTTCAAGTATTCTCGCCCGTGGCGGCACTCTGGCTTTTTGCCGCCTGCTCCGCTTCCTGTTTCGCCAGCGTACGGGCAAGGATTGTCGAGTATAGCGGCTTCCCGCCCATAAATTGGGCTAATAGTGTTGCGCCAAGACAGGTAATAATCATTGGCAAAATGAGCTGATAGTTATCGGTCATTTCCAGTACCAGTATAATGCCCGTTAACGGTGCGCGCACCGAGGCCGCCAACAATGCCCCCATACCGGCAATGGCAAAGGTTCCGGCCTCCAGATGATAATGGGGAAACGAGGCCGCTGCCGCCATACCGAACGCGGTGCCAAGTAACGTGCCTAATGCCAACATCGGGGCAAATATCCCGCCTGGCGCGCCGGACGAGAAGCACAGCAACGTGGTAATGACGCGGGCAATAAAGATAAACAGCAGTAAACCAACGCTGAAATTCCCTGCCGCAGCGATAGGTATCAGGTTAAACCCGCCACCAGCCGCTTCAGGCGTAATTAAGCCAAGGATCCCGCACAGACCGCCGATCGCACCGCCCATCAGCACCCATTTTTTGAGATCGCCGCCGTGGAAACGCTGGAACATATCCTGAGTCCGCAACACCATGGTGTTGAACAACGGTCCGACACAGCCAAAAATAATCCCCAGGACCAGATACAACCACAGCGTGTTCACTGGCGCATTGGAGAGTTTACCAACCTCAATGAGCGGGGCCTCGCCGTTGAAAACACGAAACACAATGCTCGACATGATGACGCCGGTAAACACGGCTTTGATCGACACAAGGCTATAGCGAAACTGCGGGCGCATCTCTTCAATAATGAACAGGATCCCCGCCAGCGGAGCGTTAAACGCCGCCGAAAGCCCCGCAGCCGCGCCGGTCGCCAGCAGAGTATGCCGCGCCTCAGCGCTGCGCATGCGGAAAATATCCAGCACCATGCGCCCAATATTACCGCCAATCTGTACGGTCGGTCCTTCACGTCCGAGCACCATACCGGCACCCAGCGTACCCATACCGCCGAAAAATTTCACCGGCAGTACGCGCCACCAGCGCACAGGCCGCAGCTCTTCCAGCGCGCCTTCAATCTCTGGTATCCCTGAGCCGCCCGCTTCTGGGGCAAATTTACGCACCAGAAAGTAGCCGACCATCGCCAGCAATGCAGAGAGAATAAACGCCAGAGGCCACACCAGAACGGCATGGTCGGCAACCTGAACCAGCGCGCCAATGCGTTGATTCTGTACCCAAGTCACCGCTTTCTCAAATGCCACGCCAACCAACCCTGTTACGGTACCAACTACCGCTGCCATCAACAGGATCGCCAACGGCGTTTTGTCTCGTTCCAGGAGTCGACGGATTTGATCCCTACGGCGTAAACGCACAATTTGCTGTGCTTCAAAAGAGGGAGTGTCTGTCTTCATCAGATGATCATTAATTGGTAATACAAATACGAAATCGGCATTCTACTCGCACATTTCACGAAAATCCCCTGCAAATCGCATTGTTTCAAATGCGTAAAACTTTCATAACCTTCGCTGAATAACTAGAATAGCCCGCATTCACTTTTTCTACGAACCAGGACCCCATCCATGAGTAAGTCTGAAAACCTCTACAACGCAGCACGCGAACTTATCCCCGGCGGTGTTAACTCCCCCGTTCGCGCCTTTACCGGCGTGGGTGGCACTCCGTTGTTTATTGAAAAAGCCGACGGCGCGTATCTGTACGATGTCGATGGTAAAGCCTATATCGATTACGTCGGATCCTGGGGACCGATGGTACTGGGTCATAACCATCCGGCAATCCGTAATGCGGTGATTGAAGCCGCAGAGCGCGGTTTAAGCTTCGGCGCACCAACCGAGATGGAAGTGAAAATGGCGGAGCTGGTCACTGAACTCGTGCCGACCATGGACATGGTGCGTATGGTGAACTCCGGTACGGAAGCGACAATGAGCGCCATCCGCCTGGCGCGCGGTTTCACCGGCCGCGATAAGATCATCAAATTTGAAGGCTGCTACCACGGTCATGCCGATTGCCTGCTGGTCAAAGCCGGTTCCGGCGCGTTAACGCTGGGTCAGCCGAATTCTCCAGGCGTTCCGGCTGATTTCGCGAAACACACCCTGACCTGCACTTATAACGATCTCGTTTCAGTACGTGCGGCATTTGAACAATATCCTCAGGAGATCGCCTGCATCATCGTTGAGCCAGTCGCAGGTAACATGAACTGTATCCCGCCGCTGCCGGAATTCCTGCCGGGCCTGCGTGCACTGTGCGATGAGTTCGGTGCGCTGTTGATTATCGATGAAGTGATGACCGGTTTCCGCGTAGCGCTGGCCGGTGCGCAGGATTATTACGGTGTCGTGCCGGATCTCACCTGCCTGGGTAAAATCATCGGTGGCGGCATGCCCGTTGGCGCATTCGGCGGCCGTCGCGATGTGATGGACGCACTGGCACCGACCGGACCAGTTTACCAGGCGGGTACGCTTTCCGGTAACCCGATTGCGATGGCGGCAGGTTTTGCCTGTCTGACCGAAGTGGCCCAACCGGGTATTCATGAAACGCTGAACGAACTGACGACACGTCTGGCGGAAGGTCTACTGGAAGCCGCCGAGGAAGCAAACATTCCGCTGGTGGTTAACCATGTGGGTGGGATGTTCGGGATTTTCTTCACCGATGCCGAAACCGTGACCTGCTATCAGGACGTAATGGCGTGCGATGTTGAACGCTTCAAGCGTTTCTTCCATATGATGTTGGATGAAGGTGTTTATCTGGCGCCGTCCGCCTTCGAAGCGGGCTTTATGTCCGTGGCGCACAGCGAAGACGATATCAATAACACCATCGACGCCGCGCGTCGGGTATTTGCAAAGTTGTGATCCATTCGCCTCGCCTGTAAAGGCGAGGCGTTTACATTACCGGCTCTGCTTTCTCAGCAGATAGATAAAGTACGGCGCGCCAATAAACGTCGACAGTAACCCCGCCGGGATCTGATACGGAAACAGCACCATTCGCCCACACCAGTCAGCAAAGACCAGCAACACGCCGCCCGCCAGCGCCGAAATCAGCATATGCGGCATCGCCCGGCGAAAGCCCATCATACGAGCAATATGCGGCGCCATTAACCCGACAAAACTCAACGGTCCAATCGTCATGGTTGCGGTTGCCGTCAGCCCCGCAGCCAACAGCAGTAACCCTACGCGCGACGGCGTGATCGCCATCCCCACCGCCCGCGCCGTATCGCCGCCCAGCGGTAATATCGTCAGCCAACGACGACACAGTGGCGTCATCGCCAGCAGGATAACCATTACAATCCCGGTGCGCAGCACCTGTTCGCCACTCGCGTTATAGGTTGAGCCGGAGATCCAGGTTAGCACCCCCGCCATCCGCGGATCGCCGCTGGCCTGCAGCATCATCAGCAGCATTGTAAACGCCGTGCTGAGCGCCATCCCTGCCAGCAACATGCGGTGCGGCGAAAAGCCCCCGCGCCCGGCGGCAATCATAATGATAAGCAAGGTGGCTGCCGCCCCGAGGCTCCCGGCCGGCATCAGCCAGCCAAAGGCATTTCCGGGGACCAGAAATAACATTAATACCACGCCAAATGCCGCCCCGGAGCTAATACCTAATACTTCCGGGCTGGCCATTGGGTTTCCGGTCAGACGCTGAATAATACAGCCAGCTACCGCCAGCAT
The DNA here is from genome assembly GCF_041320245.1 of Citrobacter meridianamericanus. NCBI lineage: Bacteria > Pseudomonadati > Pseudomonadota > Gammaproteobacteria > Enterobacterales > Enterobacteriaceae > Citrobacter > Citrobacter meridianamericanus. Next base: position 4,337,514 of record NZ_CP101036.1, read on the forward strand.
CACCCCGGCAATCAGCGCTGCCAGAACACGTGGCCAGCGCCAGGGCATGAGTTCATCCAGCATCGCGCCGCTGGCCCATGTCCAGCCGTGCGCATCACGGCCAAACGCGAGCGCCACAATAACGGTCAGCAGCAATATCGCCCCACCCGCCAGCGCAAACATCAGTATATTCTGACGCTCAGCGGCGATACGGTTGCCGGCATTCATATCCGGCGCGCTCATACTCCTCAGGCGCGGCAACAGCCACAGCAACAATGGCGCGCCAATCAGCGCCGTCACCGAACCAGTGGAAACTTCCATCCATACGCGGGTCAGCCACAGAATAATTTGGTCAGAGAGCCAGAGGATTAATGCCCCAATCAGCGGAGCCAACATCAGACGCGACAGCAAACGCCGCGCGCCAAGCATTTTCGCCAGCAGCGGCGCAAACAGGCCAATAAAACCGATAATCCCGACGGCGTTAACCAGCAATGCGCTGAGAACAATCGCCAGCGACAAGGCCGCCAGGCGCGCCAGCGATAACGCCAGACCGAGGTTACGCGCTACGCCGTCATCCAGTCCCATCAGCGTCATTGGGCGCAGTAACAGCAGCGTCAGCATCACGCCGCCCAGCAACTGCGGCCACAGGCGTTGTACGCCGCTCCAGTCGGTTTGGGTTAACGTACCGCTGCTCCATAAAAACATGCTTTGCAGTTGATCGTGATGGAAGATAACCATCAACTGGTTAATCGCCCCGCAGTACAGGCTGACCACCAGCCCGGCAAGGATTAACGTCACTGGGGAAAGACGCTTGCCCCAGGCGACGCCAAACACCAGCGCCCCAACGACACATGCTCCCGCCAGCGCCGCAAATTGCGTGGTCAGGGCACCAGGAATCGACCATAGCGTGGTGACGGTAATGCCCAATTGCGCACCGGTCGCGACGCCCAGCGTGGTTGGCTCTGCCAGCGGGTTACGCAGCACCTGCTGAAACAAGACGCCAACCAGCCCCAGTCCGGCGCCGACCAGCAGCGAAATCGCCAGCCTCGGCAGCAGACTGTAGTGGAAAACCATCTGCTCAATGAGATTGATGTTTGGTGACCAGATAGCCTGCTGCCACTGGCTGCGCGGCAACGCAACGGAAAAATTCACCCAGGTCAACCAGCAGGCAGCCACAAACAGAATCGCCAGCAGAAGGGGCGGGAAAAGCGCAATTCGTTTACTCACGCTTTGCCTCCCAGCGCATTATCCAGAATGCGGGCAAAATGCATCGCCGAGAGTGTGGCGCCATAGAACCAGACGGCAGGTACACGCTGAAAACGTCCGCTGCGGACAAACGGCATTGCTTGCCACAACGGCGTAGACATCAGCACAGCCATCTCTTGATCGTTGCCGTGGTCAAAGCACAAAACATCGGCATCCTGAAAGGCTGCCAGACGGTCAATACTCACGGCAGTACTGCCCCAAAAGTTTGTCTCGCCCTGCCAGGCGTTGGGGATCGCATATTCGTCCAGCACGTCCTGGAACAGACTGTTCGGACCAAACACCAGCATATGTCGCGAATCAAGCAAGGATGTCAGCAGCACGGGACGCGCACCACGTTGAATAAAGCGCGGTTTCAGGCTGGCGATAAAACGATCGTACTCGGTCAGATGGCGTTCAGCAGAGGCTTGCAGATTGAACAATTGCGCCATTTCCTGCAGCGATCGTCGCGCAACGGCCAGCGGCTTTTTACCGTCACTGAAGTTAAATCCCCGGCCAGGCGCAATTCGCGCCAGCTTTTCGGGAGAAGGACCATAGCCTGCCGACCACAGCAGAAATGAGGGTTTCATTTCGGTCAGCAGTTCGAGATTGGGTTCCGTGCGTAGCCCAACGTCAATCACCGAGTCTGGCAACGGGGGCTCACTGACCCACAGCTTGTAGTTAGGGATATCCGCGATGCCATACGGCGTAATACCCAGCGCCAGCAGTAGTTCTACCGGTAGCCATTCCAGCGCCACAATGCGTTGCGTATCAACCACTGCAGCGTGTGCCGTATTCATCCGCCACAGCAGCGGCGACAGCGCCATCGCCGCAAGCAGCCGCCGACGGGTAATATGATGTAATTCAATCATTAATAGACAAAACTCACGGGTGCGGCACCAGCCGGATGTGGCAAAATGCCCATCGGGATACCATAAATCTGTTCCAGAGTTTCACTGCGCATCAGCTCAGCAGGCGACCCCTGGGCAATCATTTCACCACCGCGCAGCGCCACCAGATAATCGCAGTAGCGAGCCGCCATGTTGATATCATGCAGTACGGCAATCACCGTCAGCCCGCGCTGCTGACTTAAGCGATGCACCAGCGCAAGCACATCAACCTGATGGGCAATATCCAGCGCGGAAGTCGGTTCATCAAGCAGCAGGCAGCGGGTGTCCTGCGCCACCAGCATCGCAATCCACGCCCGCTGGCGTTCCCCGCCGGACAGGCTGTCGACCAGACGATGTGCCAGCGGTTTTAAGCCGACCAGCGAAATAGCTTCTTCTACTTTCTCTCTGTCAGCCACACCAAAACGTCCCAGTGCCCCATGCCACGGATAACGCCCAATCGCCACCAGTTCCCGCACCGTCATTCCTTCCGCTTGCGGCAGCTGTTGCGGCAGATAGGCGACCTTACGGGCAAACGCTTTACTGCTCCAGTTCTCCAGCGGCTGTTCGTTGAGCAGGATTTCACCTTCCGACGGCGGCTGATGGCGCCCCAGCATTTTCAATAACGTCGATTTTCCGGAACCGTTGTGGCCGATAAGGCCAGTCACTTTCCCCACAGGAAAAGTTAAAGAGAGAGGATGCAAAAGCGTGCGGCCAGGCACACGAAAGGAGACATTACGCAACGCAAAGGTGGTGTCGGGATGGGATCTGTTTTCCTGCATAGCAGCCAACTTGTAAAACGGGCACGCAAAGCGTGCCCAAAAAGAAATTAGAAACGGAAGGTTGCGGTTGCAACGACCTGACGTTCTGCGCCCCAGAAGCAGCCATAGGTATTGAAACAGCTGGCGACGTATTCGCGGTCAAACAGGTTGTTCACATGCAACGCCACGTTGGAGCCCGCCATGCCGACACGAGCCAGATCATAACGAACTAACGCATCCACCAGCGTGTAGCTCCCTACTTTAAAGGAGTTTGCCGGATCGCCATAGCTGGAGCCAGTATAACGAACGCCCGTACCCAACGTCAGCCCGGAAAGCGCACCGTCATAAAGGGTATAATCGCCCCACAGCGATGCCATGTGTTTTGGCACCTGCGCAGGCGTATTGCCTTTGTAGTTGGTGTCGGTGGTGTATTCCGCATCGGTATAGGTATAAGAGCCGACAACGTTAACACTGGCAGACAGCGCCGCTTTCGCTTCAATTTCCACTCCGCGAGAACGAATTTCACCGCCTTCCACTGACCAGAACGATCCGTTCGGATCGGCCATCAGATTGTTGGTTTTGGTCAACTGATAGACAGCACCGGTGATCACGATTGGACGATCGTTCGGCACGTACTTCACGCCAGCTTCGTACTGCTTACCTTTGGACGGCGCAAAGATATTACCGCTTGCCCCCGTCTGGGAAGCCGGTTCAAACGACTCGCTGTAGCTGAAATACGGGGTTACGCCGTTGTCGAACAGATAGTTAACCCCACCGCGCCAGGTGAATTGCTTATCATCGCGGGAATCCGTTACGCCAGAAACACGGTTCAGAGAGTCCTGTTTAGCCCAGTCGTAACGGCCGCCCAGAGTAACCAGCACCTTATCCCATTGCGCCTGATCCTGGACATACAAGCCGGTCTGCTTCTGTTTGTTCAGCACTTTGTAAGGACCTGAAGGGCCTGGGTGTGAGCCAAAATCGAAGTCGCTACGGTCGAGGTTATAGATATCGGACGGCGCAACAGAACCCGCATAGCCAAACCAGGAGTTGATATCATTACGCATACGCATAAAGTCAACGCCGGTCAGCAGCGTGTGATCCACATCAGCAGTCGCGAACTTGCTTTGCAACTGGGTATCGACGGAGAAGTTCTGCAATTTCTCATTGTCGATAACATACTGACGAGTCAGCGTGTGATTCCAGTCGGCCTGAGGAACACTGGCGCAAGGACTGTTAGCCGGATCCTTGGTATAGAGTGGATCGGAGCACATACCGTAGCCATACACGCTGTTCTGCGAGACTTTATTTTGCGCGTAACGCAGGTTCTGACGCACGGTAAAGGTGTCGTTAAATTCGTGGTCGAAGCTGTAGCCCACCATCTTCTCGTTACGAGAATAGGTATTGTTGTTCGCACCTTCGTTGAAATCGGTAGGCAGACGCTTGCCGTTCGGCAGCTCAGTCACCGTCCCTTCTTTCGGCAACCAACCGTAATAACCGGTTTCCGGCTCGTTCTGGAAGTAGGAAAGGAAGGTGAAGTTTGTCTTATCGTCCGGACGCCATGAGAAAGATGGCGCGATGGCATAGCGTTGTTCTTCTGCGCCCTGTTGCTGGGCATTCGCGGAACGCGCCAGGCCAGTTAAGCGGTAAGAGTATACGCCGTCATCATCCAGCGCATCGCTGAAATCAAAACCGGTTTGGAACAGGCTGTCAGTGCCCATCTTGAACTGAATTTCTTTCAACGGCTCTGTGGTCGGGCGTTTGCTGACCATGTTCAACAAACCGCCTGGGTTACTTTTTCCGTAGAGAACGGAAACCGGACCGCGCATCACTTCGGCACGCTCCAACATATACGGGTCGATCACGGCATCATTGTAGAAATTGCCCTGCATTTTCAGGCCATTCAGATAGTTATTCTGACTTTGGCCATCAGCAGCGAAGCCACGGATGATCAGGTAATCATACGTATTCGATGCGCCACGAGTACCCACTGCCACACCAGGTGTGTAGCTGAGCGCCTCTTTAACTGATTTCGGCTGATGCAACGCCATCTCTTCGGCGGTGACCACTGAAATAGACTGAGGAACTTTTTGAATCGGTGTGTCGGTTTTGGTCGCCGTCGCTGACTGACGAGCAGCAATCGTCGCCGCGGGGCCCCATGCGCTTTCTTGTACGGCAGGTGCTGCGGTGACAGTGATGGTTTCTTCTTTCGGTTGAACCGCCGCCTGTGCATAGACAGACATGCCGCTAACCGCTGTGGCTACCACGACTGCGATTTTACGCAGCGATGAGTTTGGCTTAGCAGTTTTAAAACGCGCCATTGGTGTTTCTCTGATGAAAGTGAATGATAACGTAAACGAGAATTATTATTATAACGATGGGAATAATAGGCCAAAATTTGATGCGATAGCAAGCAATACAGCCCCCTACCAAAACTAAGGGCTCAAGAAATAACCAGATGAAAATAAAGGGTTAATAAAATAAGCTGGAATGTTGAGTCAAAGAAAACCCCCGGTTTCAGGGCAAGCAGAGGCTGGCTTTAGCGATAATACACTTCAAAGGTTGCCACTGCGCTGACCTGCCCTCCCTTCACAGTTCCGGTTTTGGCATAACGCGCTTTCAGCGGAATCGTGACAGACTGATCCTGCGTAGTCTGCGCAACCGCCGTGTAGTTTTGATCAAACCGAAGAACATTATCGTGGCTATCCAGAATTTGAATACCCACCCCGCTGGCGGCATTGTCACCATTAGCAATATTCAAAATAGTGCCGTCCGTCACACCGGTTGAGCCTGCAGAAGTAAACTGATAGTCAACTTGAATCCCGGCATCACAATTATTTAACTGGATTTTAAAACGATCGTCCGAAACGACTTTTGAGACATTATTCGTAAACTCCCCAGCGGTAATATCATTTAATGGCACCGTAATATTTTTTTCTGTTAGCTCGCAGGTTTGTGATTGTACAAAAACGCTTATATCGGAAAAACGCAGTTTCCCCATCACCAGATTGTCATATTTCCAGTCTGCATAAAACTGTGGGGTATGCACAACGCCACCGCCAGAATAAACGGTACCGGTTACCACAAACTGAATAATGGCATGAAGCTTTATGGGATAGTAACCATCTGATTTACGTACTTTTGAACTGCCCATATGCCAGAGGCTAATTAATGCCCCCTCATTTAATGTTGCGTTAGTATTATTCGCCCAGGCAGCGCGAAAACCAATCCCCGGAATATTCGTTGCATAAACACCTTTAAGCGGATTGTCCGGTCTGGCATCATCTGGCATTAAACCATTATTGTATCCTTGATAAATATCGCCGTCGGCATCACATGTCACCGCAATCGAAGCGCTTGTGGCTTCTGCCGTGTAAATAATAGTTCCTGGCGGTGCATCACTATTCACAATCAATTGAGGAATGGTAAAATTCACCTCCGCTGGATTTCCTCCACCATCAGAAAAATAACACGAGGCCAATACTGCTGGTGACAACCAAAAGGATAAAAATGCTATTAAAATTAGCATCCTGCATCTTATTTTTTGTGAGTTCATTCGCTAGCCTTCCGTTATTGGCAATTCACTGTAGCCGTAAGAATTCCTGCGCCTACGTTCTCCGGCACGCTCACGCGGCCCGAACATTTGGTCTGTGCGGTATTTCCCCATTGCGCCTCAAAACGTTGCGTTCCTTTGAGCCCTGTGACATACGCTTCACCATCATCGCCGACGATTGATGTCGTCCCGTCCATACTCACCACTGCGCCAAACGGCACCACGCCCTGGCCATGCCGCAGCGTCAGCAAGGCCCGTTTCCCCGAACGAGCACTAAAGTGAGCCGCCACCACCGCGCCTTTCGTGGGAACCACATCCACAGAAGCATCCTGAATATCCAGATCGTCACGCCCCACGGTATTCACAGTGACAGTATTACGCCGATAGTTAGTTAAATTCGGCACGATCGCATTACCCCAGCGATCGGTGTATATCCCCTGCGCATTCTGTATTTTAACGTGGTCACCATCGGCGATATGCACCAGGGCGAAGGCATCCTGAATTGACTGCCCGAGCGTAATCCCCTGCGAATGCGCCACCACAGATCCTTGCGCGCTATAGCCCCACTGCTTGCTATTTTTCTGGTAGCTGTAATTGGCGCTGAACTCACCCGCCGAAGCCCGATAGCGTGACGAGAGATACGCCCCATAGCCCACGTTGTTATCCGTGTAGGTTTGCTGGAGGTTGTAATTTAAATTGTTGTTTTCCAGCAATGTACCGCTTACGCCAACCTGATGTGACGTGTTGCCTGTTTTCGAACTCGTCAGGTTATACGTGCCCCAGGCATTCGGCAGCCAACGCGAAAGCGGGACGTTAATCGATACTGAAAACTGCTGGTCGTTATCCGTCGACGGCGTTTTGGTAAGGCTGTAATTCAGCGACCAGTTCACGCCCTGCCAGCTGCTGCTGTAGCCCATGCTGACGCTGCGCTCATGGCCTTGCATTCCCCAGTAGTCCTGCTGATAAGCGTTGGCATACACCGATCCCCAGCTCTGTAACGACTGCGACACGTTCAGTTGCATGCGGCTGCGACGGTTGTAGCTGTCGCGGTAGCTGTAGATGCTGTCGTCGTCATAGCGACTATTTCGCTGGTCGAGTGCCTCCTGAAAGGTATAAAACCCGGACGTGGAGTAACGATAGCTGGCTAACGTGACCGTGGTATCGGTCAGCGGAAAATCTTTGGCGTACTGCACGCGCCACGACTGGCCGCTGGTATCAGAGCGACTGTCGTCAAAAGCCGTTTTGGCCATGGTTAAATCCATCGACAGCGAGCCCAAATGATGTAAATCCGCCCCGATACCGACCAGCCCGGCATGGTACATTGACGCGCCCTGCACACCGCCGTAAGCGGTAATGCCATACGGCAAGCCGTAAATTAGCGTTGCCTGACCAAATTCTGGTTTCTCATGGCTATCCGTATCGCGATATTTCCCCATAGCCAGGCTGTATTTCAACGCGCCATCACGCTGCATGATCGGCACCGAGGAGCTCGCCTGAATAAAGCTCCTTTCCGTGCCATCGGCTTCCGTCACAGTGACTTCCAGATCCGCCCCTGCCGTCACCTGCGCTAAATCACGGATTTCAAATGGGCCCGGTGAAACGTTTGTCTGGTAAACGGTGTAACCATTTTGCTTAACGGTCACTTTGGCATCGCTGTTGGCGATGCCACGAACGACCGGCGCAAATCCCTGCAACCCGCTGGGCAGCATGCTGGTATCCGTTTCCAGCTTCATACCCGTCATTTGCACGCTGTCGAACAGTTCACCATTGGTAGCGGTTTGCCCAAACTGAAGCTGGCTGCGTAAGCGCTTGATATCACGGGAAAGCGTCGTACTAATGGATTGCCAGCCATCATCATTTCCCCAGTTACTGGCGTTACGCAAACGCCAGGGGCCGATATTCATTCCAGAATTGAAGCTCGCCCAGTTGGATACATTGCTGTCGCCGTTCAATTGTTGATGCGTCCCCGAGACATAGTAGCTCGTCCACAGCGCCGGAATGCCGTCATCCCAGGAAGCGGGGTTGCTTTCCCCCGACATTTGCCGGTCACGGTATATCTGAGGGATGCGTAATTGCAGTACCTGGGTCTCCGGGTTGAAGTCATAGCGTGCATCGGCGCTATACTCACCGATATCGCTCAGCAGCGTATTATCATCAATATTCTTTAATGTCGGTATGGCATCCACTTTCACACCGAGCTCGCGCCATTCTGCTTTGGTCAGTTGTGGAATCAGTTTTTTATTATCTTTTGAAAGAAGGTAATTTATATTTCGCTTATCAATTCGGTCCTGATCCCAGACAATCGATGTTAAATAACGCCCGGGTGATAACCCGTTATGCTGTAAATAAGATTCAAGCGCCCCCGTATTTTCCAATGGTGTTCCCGTTTCCAGAACATCGAGATTAAAATAATCCTCGGCATAGACTGCACCACTCATCGTAAATAAAGCCAATGTCAGCGAATTGAGGGCCAGTATCCGAACAGTATGATCAGAAGCCATAAATACCACCCGTGATAAATCAATAGTTGATTTACAGCGACTGTTTGTGCTGCCCGGTTTCTGAACCGAAATCATTAATTGCAGTCCAGACCACATCCCCTTTCACCGATGATGATAAAGGGAAACGCTGCTCGCCAAACGGCGCGACCATCATCGTTAATGCAGAAGGAGTTTGCTGACCTGCGGCCGGTTTAATCTCTTTTCCTGCGACAGTGAGTCGGCCAAAAGTGACGTAAAATGGCGTAGGATTCTTCACGATAAGCTGGTTTTGGCTGCGACTAAACTGCAGTGACTGCCAGGCGGTTTTAGCCTCGCTCTCTTTCAACGATACCGGGCGGTAGAACAACTTTAATTTGGTTTTAATGGCAAATTGCAGTGTATTATTATCACGCAATGCTTCAGGAATCGCGGAAACGGATTTAACATTTGCCATATACAATGATTCACGATCCTGAGGGACAGAAGATTGACTGCCGGTATAAACGACATGCAACAATGTCTGATGATTTTCATCGAGTTTATAAATTGGCGGAGTAATAATAAAGGGGGCTTTGCTGTCATCAATATTACTCACCCAACTATGCACGAGGTAGCGCTTATCATTATCCTTATTTTTCAGCGCAACCTGAACTTCCGCCTGATTAGCAGGATAAATAACGCGAGTCCCCCCCAATACAACACCAGCATGGGCAAGATTAATCCCGATAGTTAAAATAGCGGTTAATGCGATAATAAATCGTTTCATATTTCCATTCCATTGAAATACTGGCCCAGCCTGGGCCAGGTTAGACAGGTACTAACGGTAAAGCAGGGTGTAAGTAGCTTGTGCCGAGTAATCACCGGCGGTCGGCGCAGTGCTACCAACCTGAATCACTTCAGCCTTATAGTTAAATATTACGTTCCCAACGTTGGCCTTATTTAGCGCGACATCCGGTTCTGAACCATCAAATTTCACATAATTACTGCTCCCTTCAGGCAGCATACGAACCCCGACATTCTTTGCCTCTCCTCCAGGCTGCAATACTTCCTCGTTGTATCCGGGGATGCTTGCCCCATCAAACTTGATATTGAGGTTTTGAACCGCCTCATCACAACCCGTGATGGTGATGGCAAAAGATTGCGAATCGCCAACTTTCTTATCTGCGCCAAACGCAGTTTTTGACAACTGATTAAAGGTAACCGTCCCCTCTCCTCCAGCGCCATTGACATCGACTACGCAAGAGTCAGGGACAATCTTCCCGGTAAAAGTAATGCTTCCCGTATCAACAGCTAACGCTGGGGCCACAATCCCTGCCAACATACCGCCCATGAACAAGTCGGTGAGAATTTTTTTGCACATAACGCATTCCTTACATATGCTCATAAAAATCAACATTAAAATAAATGGATTGCATCAAAGGAAATACAGAGTCTGGCTGAAAATGATGATGAGCAATATATTCCCATGAATATTATACAAACATCAGATCTATCAACATCAAAATATTCCCTTTGATGATTTATCATACGAGGATAAACGAATAAAAGCGAATAGCCTTCCCACACACAGTGAAATAATATAACAATCAACACATTGATTAAATTAAGAATATCCCCATAAATTATTTATACTTAATTCAACATTAAGAAGATAAAAATACATACACCAAAAGAATACTTTAGATGGATTTAATTATTTTCATTATGGAATTCACTGTAAAATGCAACCAGAAAACGAAAACAAAAAAAATTTAACGTTTAATTGTCACAGAAATAAATACAAAAAAATTATTGTTTATGATTGGCACATAATAATCGAATCGATTTTCAATGCTATTTGCTTTAAAAACTGGAGGTTAGTCAGGAAGCGGCGTAAAAACAGGGATGTCAAACAGGGGGAAATCCCCACATCAGCACGCATTGGCATCATGCTGATATGGGGGAAAGTACAACGGTAGCGAGATTAATTCCCGCCAAACATATCCTTAATCCAGCCCGCTACGCCATCACTGTCTTTCTTCTCTTGCTGCGGTGGCTGCTGTTGCTGCTGTTGCTGTTGCTGTTGCTGCTGCGGTTGAGAAGATTGATCGAACGGATTTCCGGTCGGCTGCTGCATCATTTCACCCTGCTGACACAGTGAATCAGGATCGGTAGTCCAGACCGGCAGCGTGCGCATACCGCCGCTACACACGAAGTTACCATCGTAGTCCACGCCCATATCCACCACATCTTCCGGCGGCGTCAGCACCAGCGGCGTTGGCGTTTGGTTAGCCAAATAACGCTGATAAATCGACATTGCACCGCTGGCACCGTACAGCTTGGTTGGCTGGTTGTTATCACGTCCCACCCAGGTGATGGTCACCTGGCTGCCGTCGATCCCGGCAAACCAGGTATCCACGTTGTTGTTAGTGGTCCCGGTTTTCCCTGCCAGATGCAAGCCTGGATATTTCGCGCCAAGCTGACGACCCGTACCACGCTGAACCACCTGCTGCATGGTCCACAGCGTCATATACGCCGCCTGTGCTGGCACGGCGCGCTCGGCCTGCGGGAAGCTCTGATACAGCACGGTGCCATCTTCAGCAATCACCGAACGCAACGCCGACAACGGCGCGCGGTTGCCGCCGCTGGCGATAGTCTGGAACGCCTGCGCCACTTCGATCGGCGTCAGGTTCAACGCCCCGAGCAGCATGGCCGGAACCGGGTGGAGCTGATCCTTCGGCACACCCAGTTTAATCCAGGTATCAGTCACAGCAGGCAAGCCCAGCGCCATCCCCAGATTTACCGTCGGTACGTTCATGGAGCGGGTTAACGCATCCACCAGCATCACTTTTCCGCTTTCGCTATAGCGACGATCATCGTTCTGTGGCGACCAGACCTGTCCGTTCGGCTGACGCAGCGCAATCGGCGCATCAGCAATCCAGGTATTCAGGCGATACAGTTTCGGCTGACTGAGCGCGGTCAGATAAGTCGCTGGCTTTGCCAGAGAACCAATCGAACGACGCGCCTGCATCGCACGGTTATAGCCCGCAAACTGCGGTTCTGCTCCACCAACCATGGCACGCACTTCGCCACTGAAGCGGTCAACCACTACAATCGCGGTTTCCAGATCGCTCAGCTTACGCTGTTTCTTCAGCACCGGAATGCCTTCCACCGCCGCTTTTTCCGCAGCGTCCTGCGCCACGGAATCAAAGGTGGTGAAAATCTTCACGCCGGAGAGATCTTTAACTTTATCGCCCAGCTTCGCCTGGAGCTCCTGACGCACCATCTGCATAAAGGCTGGCTGCGGCGAGATCACTCCACCACGCGGCTGTACGCCTAACGGACGCGCGCTCAGCATGTCATACAGATCCTGGTCGATAATCTGCTGCTGTTGCAGCAAACGTAGCACCAGGTTACGACGCTCCAGCGCCAGCTTCGGGTTACGCCATGGGTTATAGATTGACGCCCCTTTAACCATCCCCACCAGCAACGCCTGCTGGTCGAGGCTCAGTTCTTCCACCGGACGACCGAAATAATAGAGGCTCGCCAGCGGGAAGCCGCGAATTTCATTATCGCCGCTTTGACCGAGATAGACTTCGTTCATGTACAGCTCAAGAATGCGATCTTTGCTGTAACGCGCATCCATCAGCAGCGCCATGTAAGCTTCGTTGGCCTTACGCCAGTAAGAACGTTCGCTGGACAGGAACAGGTTCTTCACGAGCTGCTGAGTCAGCGTACTCGCCCCCTGCACTGTGCGACCGGCCGTCAGGTTGGCCAGCACCGCACGACCAATCGAGTAGAGGCTGACGCCATCATGCTCATAGAAGTGACGGTCTTCGGTTGCCAGTAGTGTATCGACCAGCAGATCCGGGAATCCACTGCGCGGGACAAACAAGCGCTGCTCGCCATTAGGTGAAGAGAGCATGGTAATCAGGCGTGGATCGAGACGGAAGAAACCGAACTGGCGGTTGTTATCCATATTCTCGATGGTGTCCAGATGATCACCGTCAAAGGTCAGACGCGCGCGCACCTGCCCTTCTTTACTGTCCGGGAAGTCAAACGGACGACGAATCATCTCAATGCTTTTCGCCTGCACGGTGAATTCGCCTGGACGCGTCATCTTCGTTACCTGACGGTACTGCGTGGCTTCCAGCAACTTCACCATTTCGTTCTTGCCGATCGGCATTTCTGGCTCAAGGTTAACCATGCGACCATATACTGCAGCAGGAAGCTGCCAGACTTTACCGTCTATACGGCTACGGATTTTTTGGTCCAGATACACGCCGTAAATGGCGATCAGCACCAAAAAAACAATCGACAGTTTTACCAGCAGCCAGAACCAGCCGCGTTTACCACGAGGCTTACGCCCTTTGCCTTTACCCTTACGCGGCATCGGTTCTTCATCCTCATAGTCATCATCATCATAATCGTCGTCATACTCTTCATCTCTGAGTTGACGACGGCTCACCTTTTGTTTCACCGGACGCGAGGGTTTCCCTTTACGTCCAATTGGCTCGCGGTCATTCCCCGCCATGCTTTTTCTCCGCAACATTCAGGCGCAAAGGCCGATTCTCAGTTCTTCCGCCCTGCGACAGAAGAAGAAATCTCTCAAATTATGAATACTTTTTGGTGCGCCGCGTTGGCGCGGTATTCGCCGGATCGTCCGGCCAGACATGTTTGGGATAACGCCCTTTCATCTCTTTTTGCACCTCGCGGTACGATCCCTGCCAGAACGCGCTTAGATCGCTCGTCACCTGTAGCGGTCTTTGGGCCGGAGACAACAGCTCCAGCACCAGCGGCACGCGTCCCTGGGCGATAGTCGGAGTGTTTGCTTCACCAAACATTTCCTGCATCCGAACGGCCAATACAGGAGGATTATCCTCATGATAGCGAATGGCAATCCGGCTTCCCGTTGGCACAGTGTAATGCGCTGGCAGTTCACTATCCAGACGTTGCAGCATTGACCAGTCCAGCAAACCTCGCAATGCCTGACCCACATTGAGTGCTTTTAACGCTCGTAAAGAGTGCACACCGCTCATGTGTGGCAGCAGCCAACGCTCCAGCGTCTTCAACAGAGAATCCTCATCTACCGCGGGCCAGTCGTACTCCGGCAACCAGATTGCCGCACATTGCAAACGCAGCCGAAACTGCTCGGCCTCCGGTGTCCAGTTGAGCACACTTAGCCCTTTATCGCGAATACCATTCAGCATCGCCTGATGCAACTCCTCTTCCGAGGGCTTGGCCAGTGGCTGCACTTTTAGCGTCAACTGGCCTATCCGCGTACGGCGCAGTGCTTTTAACGTTCCCTGGGCTTCATCCCATTCGATGGTGTCGGACTGTTGCAGCAGTTCAGGACACCTCTGCATCAACACTTCAATATCCAGCGGCAAGGCCAGTAAAATACGCGCATCTGGTGACGCGCTGCCTTGCAATAACAACGGCGCAATCAACCATTCATGGCGTCCAAGAGCGTCATCGGCATCCAGCATTGCCCCCATGCCGTTGGCCAGTTGATAGCGTCCTTCTTGTCCACGTCGACGCGCGATCCGATCGGCAAACGCCTGCGCCAGCAACGAGGGGAGCAGCGCGCTGTCTGGCTGCCCGCTGCGAACGTTAAGCCGTTTCAGTAATTGTTGACTACGCTGCTGCCAGACGGGCTGATTTCGTGAAAATACAACAGCCAAATCGCTACTGCCACCGCGCGGCGGCTCTTCCAGAATTGCTGCCAGTTTTGCCGCCGATGCCGCTTCATCGTCACTGTTGGTGCTAACCAGCATAGCCGCTAAACGGGGATCGTTACCCAACGCCGCCATTTTTTGCCCCGTGACGCTGAGTCTGTCGCCCTCAAGCGCGCCCAGCATCTGCAACAGCCGTTTTGCTGCCTGCAGGTTGATAGCTGGCGGCGTATCCAGCCAGTTCAACTGCGCAGGATCGGTGCATCCCCATTGCAGCAGTTCCATCAACAGTCCGGACAGATCGCTCTGTAATATCTCGGGTTCTCCCTGCGCCGCCGCTCTTTCGGCCTGCTCTTTGGCAAGCAGATGCAGACAGATACCGGGCTCCAGACGACCTGCACGCCCGGCTCGCTGGGTCATCGATGCCTGGCTAATGCGCTGGGTAATCAACCGCGTTAAACCGGTGCGCGCGTCATAGCGCGCCACTCGCTCCTGGGCGCAGTCGACCACCAACCGGATGCCTTCAATCGTTAAGCTGGTTTCGGCAATATTGGTCGCCAGCACCACTTTGCGCTTACCTTGCGGCGCGGGCAAAATCGCCTGACGCTGCTCGGCAAGCGTCAATGCGCCGTACAGTGGACATAGCAGCACATCACTGCCCACACGTGATGTCAGCTGTTCCTGCACGCGCAGGATTTCCCCCACGCCCGGTAAAAACAGCAGCAGCGACCCGCTTTCATGGCGCAAGAATTCTGCCGCAGCTATCGCTACCGCTTCATCAAAACGCAGGTGTGCCGCCAACGGCTGATACCGCCGTTCAACAGGAAATGCCCGGCCTTCAGAGACAATCGTCGGCGCATCGGGTAACATCTGCTGCAAACGCCCATTATCCAGAGTGGCGGACATGATCAACAGCTTCAGGTCGTCGCGCAGCCCTTGCTGCACATCCAGTAACAGCGCCAGCGCCAGGTCAGCTTGCAAACTCCGCTCGTGAAATTCGTCGAGGATCACCAGCCCAACGCCCGACAACTCAGGATCGCGCTGGATCATGCGCGTCAGGACACCTTCCGTCACCACCTCAAGGCGGGTCTGCGGCCCTACGCAACTTTGCGCACGCATCCGGTAGCCGACAGTCTCACCAGGCTTTTCATTCAGCAATTCCGCTAATCGTTGCGCCACATTACGCGCAGCCAGACGCCGAGGCTCCAGCAAAATAATGCGCCCCTTGATGCCGCGGTGCTCAAGAAGTCGCAACGGCAGCCAGGTCGATTTCCCGGCACCAGTCGGCGCCGTCAGCAAAACCTGCAACGAGGCATCAAGGGCGGTAAGCAGTTCAGGCACTACGGCGGCAACGGGCAACGACGTCACAAATGGCTCCAGAGGGTTAACATTCTTCGCGCTGCATTGTAGCATCGCGTTAATTCATAACCGAGTATCCATCATGACTGAGCCAAAAAGGCTGTTCTTTGCGATTGAATTGCCAGGCGAGGTTCGGGAGCAGCTCATCCACTGGCGGGCCGCGCAGTTTCCCGCTGAAGCGGGTCGTCCCGTCGCCGCTGATAATCTGCATCTGACGCTGGCCTTTTTAGGCGACGTCAGCGCGGAGAAACAGCAGGCGCTGTCACAGCTTGCCGGACGTATTCGCCAGCCGGGTTTTACCCTCAAACTTGATGATGCCGGACAATGGCTGCGCTCGCGGGTTGTGTGGCTGGGAATGCGTCAGCCGCCGCGCGGCCTGCTGCAACTGGCGAATATGCTGCGGGCGCAGGCCGCACGAAGCGGGTGCTACCAAAGCCCACAGCCGTTTCATCCACATATCACACTGCTGCGCGATGCGGGTCATGCGGTATCTCTCCCCGCACCTGGCTTTGGCTGGTCATTTCCGGTCACGGAGTTTGCGCTGTATTCCTCTTCACTATCGCGGGGACGCACGCGTTACACGCCACTGCAACGCTGGATGCTGACTGAATAATCAAAGGGACTGTTCATGCAATTTTCTCCACCTTTACAACCTGCCACGCTCATCCTGCGCTATAAGCGTTTTTTAGCGGATGTGATTACACCGGATGGCACAGCGCTAACATTACACTGCCCCAATACGGGAGCGATGACCGGATGTGCAACGCCGGGTGACACAGTCTGGTATTCGACATCAGAAAATACTAAACGGAAATATCCCCATACCTGGGAATTAACACAAACGCAAAAGGGCGCTTTTATTTGTGTTAACACGCTGTGGGCCAACAAATTAACGAAAGAAGCTATTGAGAATGAGCTCATTTCAGAAGTTTCAGGCTACAGCACCTTGAAAAGTGAAGTAAAATACGGCACCGAAGGGAGTCGCATCGACTTTTTGTTACAGGCGGATTCCCGACCTGACTGCTATATTGAAGTGAAATCAGTCACGTTGGCGGAAAAAGATCAGGGTTATTTTCCCGATGCCATTACTGAACGAGGTCAGAAACATCTTCGGGAATTGATGAGCGTAGCGGCTGAAGGCAAGCGTGCCGTGATATTTTTTGCGGTGTTGCATTCAGCCATTACACGGTTTTCACCCGCGCGTCATATCGATGCTAAATATGCGCAATTATTAGTTGAAGCACAGCTTAAGGGGGTAGAAATTCTGGTTTATAAAGCGGAACTTTCTGCCCATGGTATGACTCTTAAAGAGCCATTGCCCATTACCTTGTAATGGTGTAAACATTTGGTTAATTAGTATTCTGGGCGCGTGGGCAAATACGCTTTTCCTCACAGGGTTGTCAAGTGTTACGTTTAGATAATTGCTATCCGGAAAAGCATCTGCTATTTATAGCGACCTGATTTTTCCCCGAACATGGGGATCGATAGTGCGTGTTAAGGAGAAGCAACATGCAAGAAGGGCAAAACCGTAAAACATCGTCCCTGAGTATTCTCGCCATCGCTGGGGTGGAGCCGTACCAGGAGAAACCGGGCGAAGAGTATATGAACGAAGCCCAGCTGTCGCACTTCAGGCGTATTCTTGAGGCATGGCGTAATCAACTTAGGGATGAAGTTGATCGCACCGTATCTCATATGCAAGACGAAGCGGCTAACTTCCCTGATCCGGTGGACCGTGCCGCGCAGGAAGAAGAATTCAGCCTTGAGCTGCGTAACCGTGATCGTGAGCGCAAACTGATCAAAAAGATCGAGAAGACGCTGAAGAAAGTAGAAGATGAAGATTTCGGCTACTGCGAATCATGCGGCGTAGAAATTGGTATTCGCCGTCTGGAAGCGCGTCCAACAGCCGATCTGTGCATCGACTGTAAAACGCTGGCAGAAATCCGCGAAAAACAAATGGCAGGTTAATTCCGGCCATTTTACCACGTTGACTACAGGCGGGAGCTTCTCCCGCCTTATTATTTGTTAGCCCGCAAAATGAGCGATTCACACTATACTGGCCGCTTCGCCCCTTCCCCCTCTGGCGAGCTACATTTCGGTTCACTGATTGCCGCCCTCGGGAGCTACCTGCAGGCGCGGGCTCATCGCGGAATCTGGCGCGTACGTATTGAAGATATTGACCCCCCTCGTGAAGTTCCCGGTGCTGCAGACACAATTCTGCGTCAGCTGGAACATTACGGACTGCACTGGGACGGCGACATTTTATGGCAATCCCAACGTCATGATGCCTACCGCGAGGCGCTCGCCTGGCTGCAACAGCAGGATCTG
This sequence comes from Citrobacter meridianamericanus, assembly GCF_041320245.1. Classification (NCBI taxonomy): domain Bacteria; kingdom Pseudomonadati; phylum Pseudomonadota; class Gammaproteobacteria; order Enterobacterales; family Enterobacteriaceae; genus Citrobacter; species Citrobacter meridianamericanus. The sequence continues at coordinate 4,355,751 of NZ_CP101036.1, forward strand.
AGCTATTACTGCACCTGCACGCGCGCGCGTATTCAAAGCGTCGGCGGTATATACGACGGTCACTGCCGCGAGCGACGTCATGGACCAGAACAGGCAGCAGTACGCATTAAGCAGCGCCGCCCGGTACTGCAGTTTACCGACCAACTGCGCGGTATGATTCAGGCTGACCCGCAACTCGCAAGGGAAGATTTTATCATCCATCGGCGTGACGGGCTGTTTGCCTATAATCTCGCGGTGGTGGTGGACGATCACTTCCAGGGCGTGACGGAGATTGTGCGCGGTGCCGATCTTATCGAACCAACGGTACGGCAGATTTCGTTGTATCAACAGTTCGGCTGGCAAGCACCAGACTATATTCATCTGCCACTGGCGCTCAATGAACAAGGCGCTAAACTTTCCAAGCAGAATCATGCGCCTGCACTGCCCAATGGCGATCCGCGCCCGGTACTGATTGATGCATTACGCTTTTTGGGGCAGCCCAGTTATAACGACTGGCGGGATATGTCAGTGGCACAACTCCTGCAATTTGCCGTGGCTAACTGGGATCTCACCAGGGTACCAGAACAGGTAAGCATAAATCCGGCATTCTCAAATGCCTCATGCTGAGCTATGATTAGCCGCGATTTTTACACAGCAACACTTGTCTTTACTGAAGTTTGACACTACCGAGGTGCACTATTTTTACCCGAGTCGCTAATTTTTGCCGCAAGGTGCTAAGCCGCGAGGAGCGCGAGGCCGAGCTTGCCGTCGCCCGTCCACATATGACGGTAATCCCGCGTGAGCAGCACTCTATCTCCCGCAAAGATATCAGTGAAAATGCCCTGAAGGTAATGTACAGGCTCAATAAGGCCGGATACGAGGCATGGCTGGTAGGCGGTGGCGTACGTGATCTTTTGCTGGGCAAAAAGCCGAAAGATTTTGATGTCACCACCAATGCAACGCCGGATCAGGTGCGAAAACTGTTTCGTAACTGTCGCCTGGTTGGGCGTCGATTCCGTCTGGCCCATGTCATGTTTGGCCCGGAAATTATCGAAGTCGCGACCTTTCGTGGACACCATGAAGGCAGCGAGTCCGATCGCACAACGTCACAACGCGGGCAAAACGGTATGCTGCTGCGCGACAACATCTTCGGCTCCATCGAGGAAGATGCTCAGCGTCGCGACTTCACGATTAACAGCCTGTATTACAGCGTGGCCGATTTCACCGTACGTGATTACGTCGGAGGCATGCAGGATCTCGAAGATGGCGTCATCCGCCTGATCGGTAATCCAGAAACGCGCTATCGTGAAGATCCTGTACGTATGCTGCGTGCCGTACGCTTTGCCGCCAAGCTCGACATGCGCATCAGCCCGGAAACCGCAGAACCGATCCCGCGTCTGGCAACGCTGCTTAACGATATTCCTCCCGCGCGCTTGTTTGAAGAAGCGCTCAAGCTGTTACAGGCGGGCTATGGGTATGAAACCTATAAAAAACTGCGTGAGTACAGCCTGTTCCAGCCGTTGTTCCCAACTATTACGCGCTATTTCACCGAAGACGGCGACAGCCCGATGGAGCGCATCATCGCCCAGGTGCTGAAGAATACCGATAACCGCATCAACAATGATATGCGCGTTAACCCGGCGTTCCTGTTCGCCGCCATGTTCTGGTATCCGTTACTGGAAGCCGCGCAGAAAATCGCGCAGGAGAGCGGTCTGGCCTACTACGACGCTTTCGCGCTGGCGATGAACGACGTACTGGACGAAGCCTGCCGCTCGCTGGCTATTCCTAAGCGCCTGACCTCGTTGACCCGCGATATCTGGCAGCTACAACTACGTATGTCCCGCCGTCAGGGCAAACGCGCCTGGAAGCTGATGGAGCATCCAAAATTCCGCGCTGCCTACGACCTATTGGCCCTGCGCGCCGAAGTGGAACACAACGCAGAGCTGCAGCGTCTGGCGCAGTGGTGGAGTGAATTCCAGGTTTCCGCGCCGCCGGAACAAAAAGGCATGCTGAATGAACTCGACGAAGAACCAGAGCGCCGTCGACATCGTCGCCCGCGTAAACGTGCCCCGCGTCGTGAAGGTTCTTCGTGACCCTCGTTTATATTGCGCTCGGCAGTAATTTAGCCTCACCTCTGGAGCAGGTTAATGCTGCCGTGCAAGCGATAGGCGATATTCCCGACAGCCGCATCGTCGCAGTTTCCTCGTTTTACCGTACACCGCCGTTAGGCCCACAGGATCAGCCAGACTACCTGAACGCCGCCGTGGCGCTGGAAACGACTCTCGCGCCCGAAGAACTGCTTAATCACACCCAACGCATTGAGCTACAGCAGGGACGCGTGCGTAAAGCCGAACGCTGGGGGCCGCGTACGCTGGACCTTGATATAATGCTGTTTGGTGATGAAGTGATGAATACCGACCGTCTGACCGTGCCACATTATGACATGAAGAACCGTGGATTTATGCTGTGGCCACTGTTTGAAATAGCCCCTGAATTACGCTTCCCCGATGACAACCAGCCGCTGGCTATCTGCCTGCGTCACGTGTCACCCTGCCCCGAACGCTGGTAATATTGCGCTTATAAAGCAGGCACGAATCATTCAGTTTGCGTCACAACACGTGCCTGAGTTTTGAGTAGATGACGAGTTTCACCATATAATCTATCGAGAAATATTAAATCAATCTACCGAAACGCCTTTTATAATAGCTGAAATTTTAACCCACATCTCCTTATACTTTCTAACAAAACAATTCAAAAATTCTAAATAACGCAATTACATCATTAAAACAAATAATATACCGACACTCCTCTAATACTTAATAACCATTTCGACATGTATTAAAACCACCTCAAAACGAATAAAAAAACAAAAAAACGCTCATTTCATTCAAAAAATTAATCAAAACCTATGGTTTAGCGTAAAAAAGACATATCAATGACATCTTCTTCAAGACAAAGAAGATAAAGTAAAAAAATAATATTCAATTTATGAATGATAAAACTTTTTAAATTCAACTCATGGATTTTACAAAGTAACCACATTCAGGTTTAATTCACACGAATTAATTTCATATAACCCATATTTTATTTACCAGATAAAAAATTACGCCACATATTAACTTTATATAAGGATATTCTTGTGAAGAAAAAAATCATCGCACTATCGGTTGCTTTCTCCGCTGCCCTGCTCTCCTCCTCTGCACTTGCAGCATTAGACGGCGGTCAGGTCGACTTCGCTGGTCTGGTCAGTGACAACACTTGTACGCCGCACGTAAACGGCGGCAGCCAGGACGGCCAGGTGCAGCTGAAAACCGCCAAAACTGCTGATATCACTGCCAACACCGGCGTAGCAGACACCACTCCGGGTGTTATGCCTGAGAAGTTCTACATCACCGTAGACTGCGGCGCTACCACGACGAATACCAAAGCCAACCTCAGCATGGCCTCCACGTTCTTCAGCAACGCCAACGGCACGCTGAACAACGATGATGCCATCATCAGCCCGGCCAGCGGCGTTAACCTGGCAATTCATATGGTCGATTCGTCTGGCGCTGCCGTGGCGTACAAACAGGTGAAAGTCAACAACCCTGCTGATACTCACCAGGTGTCGTTCAAAAGCGGCATCGCCACCTTTAACTTTGTGGCGTCCTACGTCAGACAGGCCAGCGCAGTTCCTGTAACGCCGGGTTACGTGAAATCGAACACTGCCTATACTCTGACCTACGAGTAAAGGCCCGGTTCTGGAGCTATCGGCAGTAATGGGATAGCTCCTCGTTTCCCTGCTACCGCATAATAAGCACATAGCAGGCGGATGCGGTTTTATCCTGCCGCAACAATAGACAGCGAAAATAATAAAAAGCACAAACAAAATAATTTCATATAATCAATGGTGTAAACAGCAAGATTGCGAAAAATGGCCCCCAAATAATAATGCATAATTATCCAAAGTGTCATAAAGGATAAAAACACCGAGGCTTTATATCGCATATATATGAGGCAATAAACAAGAATCATCACCCTGATTAATAATTTAAAATAAAATCATCCAAATGTTATATTTTTATATTTCATTGACGCTCCATATAATGAGCGCTGCTTTACATGAAATTATTTTTAACAAGGATATTTCTACATGAAATTAAAGTTAATAGCTTTATCGCTGGTGCTGTCTGCAGCGTCAACCACAACGGCATTTGCAGCATTAGACGGTGGTCAGGTCGACTTCGCCGGTCTGGTGAGTGACAACACCTGTACGCCGCACGTAAACGGCGGCAGCCAGGACGGCCAGGTACAGCTGAAAACCGCCAAAACTGCTGATATCACTGCCAACACCGGCGTAGCAGACACCACACCGGGCGTTATGCCTGAGAAGTTCTACATCACCGTAGACTGCGGCGCTACCACGACGAATACCAAAGCCAACATCAGCATGGCCTCCACGTTCTTCAGCAACGCCAACGGCACGCTGAACAACGATGATGCCATCATCAGCCCGGCCAGCGGCGTTAACCTGGCAATTCATATGGTCGATTCGTCTGGCGCTGCCGTGGCGTACAAACAGGTGAAAGTCAACAACCCTGCTGATACTCACCAGGTGTCGTTCAAAAGCGGCATCGCCACCTTTAACTTTGTGGTGTCCTACGTCAGACAAGCCAGCGCAGTTCCTGTAACGCCAGGCTACGTGAAATCGAACACCGCCTATACGGTTACTTATGAGTAATCGTTAACGCTTTATAAGGGAATAAAGGATTCCATTATTCCCTTTTAATCAAAAACATGGAGGAATAATAATGACTAGGATGCGTCGTTCTACTCTTATTACATTATCTCTACTCGCCACCACCTCGGCTATTAACCCGGCGAGGGCCGATATTATTCTGTCAGGCACCCGAATCGTTTACAACGAAGCCCAAAAAGACACCACTATTCGGCTGGAAAATAAAGGTTCGCGCCCGGCATTAACGCAAAGCTGGCTGGATGACGGCAATCAAAACGCCGACCCAAGCACGATTAATCTTCCTTTCAACGCCACGCCGCCGGTGTCGCGCATTGAAGCGGGCCGCGGGCAGACAGTGAAAATCACCTTTACCGGCGGACGCGCATTACCGAAAGATCGGGAAAGTATCTATTGGTTTAACGTCCTTGAAGTGCCGCCCAAAATGAAAGACGAAGACGTTAACGAAAAAAATCTTCTGCAGCTGGCATTCCGTACGCGAATTAAAATGTTCTACCGCCCTGGCGGGCTGGACGGCAACGCCTCGGAAGCACCGCATAAATTACAGTGGCGCCTGCAGCAAAAAGCGGGCAAGCCCGTACTGCACGTCACCAATCCCACTGGCTATTTTGTTTCGTTTAATAAAGTAGAAACCAACGTGAATGGCCGAAAATACGTTGCTTCGTCATCCATGGTCGCACCGAAAACCGAAGCGGACTTTGCGATCCCTGGCTTAACCAGCATGCCGGGTAAAGCCAGTGTCAATTATATGGCCATTAACGATTTTGGCGGTGCCATCAACGGTAAAGCCGATCTTTAAATTTAGCTTCTGGACACCTTGATGAATATGTCGTCAAACAAGTTCTCTGTGTCGCTGTTGGCCCGCGTGATTATGTTCGCTGTTTATTCGGCTTGCCCCTTCGCATGGGCCGAAAATGAAAACGTCGAATTTGACAGTTCATTTCTCATGGGGCCCGGCTCTAACAGCGTCGACCTTAGCCGCTACACCAACGGCAACGCCATTGCTGCCGGGATCTATGACGTCAGCGGCTATGTCAATAACACGCTGGTCACCACGCTAAAACTTGAATTTATTGACGCCAAGAACGGCAAAACCGAAGCCTGTATCACGCCTAAAATACTCAGCCAGTTGCACGTCCGCCTGCCCGACGATATGCCGGAAGATGCCATATGGCTCAAGCGCGACGATCGCGCGAACAGCTGCCTTAAGCTGTCGCGTGCCATTGACCAGTCAAGCGTTCACTTTGATGGCGGCGACCAGCGCCTGGATATCGGCGTGCCGCAAATGTGGGTGCAGAAAGGTTTTGCCAACAGCGTTGACCCTTCGTTATGGGACGATGGTATCCCGGCCGCCATGCTGTCGTATAACCTCAATGCCTGGAAAAACCAAAACAATGAAGGTACCGATGACAGCGTATACGCTGGCTTTAATGGCGGGGTCAACCTTGGCGCATGGCATTTTCGCGCTCAGGGCAACTACACCTGGCAGAAAGAGGGCGACAGCCGCATTGAGTACCAAAACCGGTACGTCCAGAGGGACATTGCTTTTCTGCGTTCGCAGCTCATTCTCGGCGAGTCTGGCACCAGCGGTGAAACCTTCGACACGGTGAATATTCGCGGCGCGCGCCTATACAGCGAGTCGCAAATGCTGCCGCCACAGCTTGCCAGCTTCGCGCCGACCATACGCGGCGTCGCCAAAAGCAACGCCCGCGTTTCCATCACCCAGAACGGCTATAAAATTTACGAAACCACCGTCCCGCCTGGTCCATTTGTCATTGACGATCTTTCACCGTCCGGCTACGGCGCGGATTTAGAAGTCACCATCACCGAGGCCGATGGCACGAAACATACCTTCAGCCAGCCGTTCTCATCGCTGGTGCAAATGATGCACCCTGGCGTCGGCCGTTGGGATGTCAGCATAGGCGAAGTCAATGACGACAGTCTGAGAGATAAACCCGGCCTGGCGCAGGGAACGTTCTATTACGGCTTCAACAGCACGTTTACCGGTTATAGCGGCATTCAGGCAACAGATAACGGCTATCTCGCCGGGCTGCTCGGCCTGGGGATGAATACCTCGGCGGGCGCCATCTCCTTTGACGTGACGCAATCTCAAGCCAGGATCCCGGAGGATCAAACCTACTCCGGCCAGAGCTATCGCGTATCGTGGAACAAATTTTTCACACCGACCGATACTTCACTGAATATCGCGGCCTACCGCTACTCCACGAAAGAGTACCTGGGGCTGAAAGATGCGCTGACGTTGATTGATGATGCGAACCACAGTAGTGGCGATAGAGTCCGCAACATGAATAGCTACGCGCGGATGAAAAACCAGTTCACCATCAGTCTTAACCAAACCCTGCAAAGCGGCGACGAGACCTATGGCTCCATATACCTTACCGGCAGCTGGTCTGATTATTGGGTCACCAATGATTCACGCAGTAGCTTCTCGGCAGGCTACAGCAACAACTGGGGCTGGGCCAGCTATAGCGTGAGCCTGCAGCGCACCTACGATGAAGATAATAACCGCGACGACTCGGTGTATCTCAGTCTGACCATTCCACTGGATAAATTACTGGGTAGAGAAACCAGCGGCGGTGGTTTCCACACTTTAAACAGCAGCGTAAACAGCGATTTTAACGGCAGCAACCAGTTCAACACCAGCGCCAGCGGCTACAGTGCCGACAACCGCTGGAACTACAGTGTCAGCACCGCCTATGACATGCGCAAAGAGGATAAAAACCTCTCCACCGTCAGCTCTTACGTCAGCTATGACTCTGGGTATGGCAGCCTGGCCGCGTCCGCCTCTGCCAGCAACGATAGCTCGCGTCAATATTCCCTTAACACCGACGGCGGCTTTATTTTGCACCGTGGTGGCCTGACCTTCAGCAACCAGAGTTTTGGTGATAGCGATACGCTGGTGCTGATAGAAGCGCCTGGCGCCAAAGGGGCGCGAATTGACTATGGCAACAGTACGGTTGACCGCTTTGGCTACGGCGTGGGCAGTTCGCTGACCCCGTACCGGGAAAATATGGTCTCGCTGGATATTGACCAGTTGGAAAATGACGTCGAACTGAAAAGCACCATCTCGACGGTGATTCCACGCCGTGGCGCGGTGGTACTGAGTCGATTTGAGACCGACCAGGGCCGCGCAGCCATTATTAACCTCGTACGCAGCGACCATAAACCGGTTCCGTTCACCGCCGAAGTTTACGACGAGAAAAAGACACTATTAGGCACCGTAGGCCAGGGCAGCCAGGCCTTTGTACGCGGCATTGGCGACAGCGGCGATCTGATGGTGCGCTGGACGCTCAAAAACCAATCCCAAAGCTGCCGCCTGCACTACCGGGTGACGCAGCAAGATGAGCAGAATAGCGGCAAAACGCTCGTGTTCAATGCCGTTCCCTGCATAATGCAGTAGATTACGAGGAAAGATGATGAAAATACGCCGCGTAATCTCCGCGTTGAGCCTCACCGGCCTGCTGTTTTCCCCGGCCTGTTTTGCAGGCAAACAGGGGTTGAGCGTCGACTTTACCGCCGTGATAGCGGAAACCACCTGCAGCATGAAAGTCAGCAGCGTGACGAACACCACGGTCAGCGGCAATGACCCGCAATATTCGCTTAAGATACCCGCCATGGCGCTGACGGCAGTGGTTAATACCACAGCACAGGCCGAAGGCAGCTTCAAACTTCTGCCGCAAGAGTGCAATAACAATATTACCACGCTGAAAATGACCATATGGTCAGCCGACCGAATGTCCAACAGCGACTACAAGCTGCAAAACAGCCTGAGTGGCGGCGCAGAAAACATTGCGCTTGGCTTTAAGCCCAAAGGCAGCGATGACGGCGCACTTTTCCGCCTGGATGGTTCACAAGAAGTGTTATGGCGCGCCGACCAGATAGAGAACGGCTTTGATATCAGCGCCTTTTTCCGTCGTAGCAGTACATCAATCGCCCCCACCAGCGGGGATTTTCAGGCCAAGGCGACGTTTACGTTTACCTATGAATAGCAATGAGGCTACGTTGATGCGATCTCTCTTCTCACTCTGCGGTGCGCTCCCGGCCCTGCTGATCGCCTTTCCTGGGTTTGCGGGCATCAACGCGCTGGAGATGACGGTGTCCACCACCTTCCTCCAGCCAACCTGCGAAACAACGATCACCGACAGCAGCGGTACGGTGAACTCGGTGGTCAATATCGGCGATATTTATCTTCCGCAGGTGGTGAATAAAACCAATTTCCGCACCTTTTATTTGGCCTTCAAAAACTGCTCCGGGCTGGTGAAGAATCAGGCCTCAGTCACCCTGACACCCAGAACCGGTTGCGATGGTCTTTCCGGCAGCGGCAACGGATTTCGTAACGCGCTCAACGGTAGCGACGATGCCGCTGGCGTCTCGGCGGAAGTGTGGACCACCGCCTCACCGGGCAGCAGCGGCAGCGTACAACTGCAGTGCAACAACCCGGTTAAACAAGCAGTTAATGTCACTGATGCGCACGACGACAATATCGTCAAGTGGCCGCTCAGCGCCCGCATCGTAATAGCCAATGGCAACACTATCGCCGATATACACACCGGGGGATTCTCCACCCAGGGCCTGTTCACCGTCACCTATGAGTAAAACGCCATGAGCACACTATTGGGCCGCACGCTGGCGATTGGCCTGTTGTTATTCACCTCTCTCGCCCACGCCGATAACGAGGTGGAAATCAGAGCCAATATTCTGAACACCAGCTGCGAAATCTCCCTGGATAACAATGGGCTGGTGGCATTAGGCACCAAAGATATCGACTATTTCGCGCGCGGCATTACACCGGAAGACCCCTACCAGGGGGGCGCTACGTTCTACGTCCGCGTGAAAAACTGTATGCCGGTCAGCGGGAAAGAGCCGTCGAAAATCACCCTCAACTTTTCGCCGCTTTCCGGGCGTTTCGCCACCGGGTCAACGCAAATTTTCCCCAACGACGCCACACCGGGCGCACAAAACGTGGGCGTGGTGATCTTCTCCACTCAGGACCCCAGTCATATCGTCAACGTGATGGCTCCCGACGGCACGCCACGCAGCCAGTATGACGTGACCGCCGCCACCTATCAGGACAGTCTGTACACTTTCTATGCCAGGATGCAGAAAGTGGTCTCTGCGCAGTCGATTACCGGCGGCCCGGTCAAAAGCAGCGTGCTGATTTCCGTTTATTATGAATAAGGAATTGAACATGATAAGGACATTATTCGGCCCACTCAGCGGGAAAGGCGTTACCGCCCTCCTGTTCGCCAGCCTGCTGTCTGGCGTCAGCACAGATAGCCAGGCGAAAAAAACCTATGTGTTGGGCGAGAAGCAAAGCGTCAGTTACCAGGTCGGCAACGGTCCCTCAAAAGATGGTACGATTAATACCACCTATGATGCCGCCCCCACGGTGGTATTTAGCCGTAACGCCACCCTGGCCCCGGCCAACGTGGCGTTGAAATGGGACAACAGCCACGGTTCAGGAAAAAGCTCCGAAAGTGCGTACTGCACCCAGTCAAACAAGGGCTCGGGAAATGGATTTTCGATAGACTCCGCTTTTGTAAGCGCTGGCAGCTATAACGGGGTGGAAATCTTTAAAACCAATATCCAGGGGCTCTATTTCTCGGTCAATATACATAATATGAGCGCCGCAGGAGAATTTACGTTTAGCGTCGATAGTCTGAATATTCGTAGCGGCTATCAGAGTCAGGCGCTGATCCCTGTCCCCACGGATTCAACCTGGTGCGACAGAACCAATACCGGAAATACAGTGGAATACTCCACCCGAGGCGGCGTCGGTTTTTACAGCACGCTCACCTTTTACACCGACCAGACCTATACCCCTGGCGCAAGCTCTATAGAACTGCTAAAAACGAACAGCTATCACTTTCGTATCTGGAATGACAACCCCGGCGCAGGTATAGCCTCAAAATCCATCCTTGTCACTTACGATATCAGCAAAATCAAAATCAGCGAACCCACCTGCTCGGCAATACCGGTCGCCAGTGGCGCCAGCGTCAAAAACAACGTTGTCGACATGGGGCGCTATAACCCGCGCGATATTCTCACAGGCGCAACACCAGTGCCTTTCGCTATTCAGCTCGCAGGCTGCAGAGGGCTCAACAATATTAACGTCACGCTCGCCTCAAGCGCTGTGGCTAGAGACCGTAGCCTGCTCGCCAATGCGTTAGCCAACGATCGAGCCGACGGCGTGGGAGTGCAAATCAGCGGCGCGGCAAATAACTACAGCCCGCAGACCATTCTGGTGCCAAATGACGAGAACTCGGTGTATCGCGATCGGCACGATACCACCGGTGAAAACAACATCTATGATGGCACGGTTGTGGGTAATGAGCCGGGCGTAGCGCAATCTCAAACCCTCAATTTCCTGGCAACGCTGAAGCAAGACAGTAATCAGCCCATTTCCGCGGGTAATTTCAAAGCCACCGGTATCTTCACGATGGACTACAACTAATGCTCACTCCCGGCTGTCTATGGCCGGGAGATCTCCATAAAGGGCTAACTTTCCATCGTCGCTTCCCCTACAATGCGGCCATTATATTCAGATTATTGATGACCAACAGGGGTTATGATGAAACCAACCACCATCGCCTTGCTGCAGAAATGCAAACAGGAAAAGAAACGCTTCGCCACCATCACCGCCTATGACTACAGTTTTGCCAAACTGTTTGCTGACGAAGGCATTAACGTGATGCTGGTCGGCGACTCCCTGGGAATGACCGTTCAGGGTCATGATTCCACCCTGCCTGTGACCGTTGAAGATATTGCCTACCACACCCGCGCCGTGCGTCGCGGTGCGCCCAACTGCCTGCTGCTTTCAGACCTGCCATTTATGGCTTATGCCACGCCGCAACAGGCGTTTGAAAACGCCGCGGTGGTTATGCGTGCGGGCGCCAATATGGTGAAAATTGAAGGCGGAGCCTGGCTGGTTGATACGGTGAAAATGCTCACCGAACGTGCCGTGCCGGTTTGCGGTCATCTGGGGTTAACCCCGCAGTCGGTGAATATCTTTGGTGGCTACAAAATTCAGGGCCGCGGCAATGCCGGAGACGTTCTGCTGGAAGATGCGCTGGCGCTGGAAGCCGCTGGCGCTCAGTTGCTGGTGCTGGAATGCGTACCGGTTGAGCTGGCGAGGCGAGTCACAGATGCGCTGTCTATTCCGGTTATCGGTATTGGCGCAGGTAACGTCACTGATGGACAAATCCTCGTCATGCACGATGCCTTCGGCATTACCGGCGGCCATATCCCTAAATTTGCCAAAAATTTCCTCGCTGAAGCGGGCGACATGCGCGCCGCAGTACGGCAGTATATTGCTGAGGTTGAATCCGGCGTCTATCCGGGTGAAGAACACAGTTTCCATTAAGGAGTCAACGTGTTAATTATTGAAACTCTGCCATTGCTGCGCCAGCATATTCGTCGTCTGCGTCAGGAAGGCAAACGCGTCGCGCTGGTCCCTACCATGGGGAACCTACACGACGGCCATATGAAGTTGGTTGATGAAGCAAAGGCTCAGGCTGATGTCGTGATCGTCAGTATTTTCGTTAACCCAATGCAATTTGATCGTTTGGAAGACCTGGCGCGCTATCCACGCACGCTGCAGGAAGATTGCGAAAAACTGAACAAGCGTAAAGTCGATGTCGTCTTTGCACCGTCAGAGAAAGAAATCTACCCGCAGGGCACAGAAGGCCATACCTATGTAGATGTTCCTGGACTGTCTACTATGCTGGAAGGCGCCAGCCGTCCGGGTCACTTCCGCGGTGTTTCCACTATCGTCAGCAAGCTGTTTAACCTGATCCAGCCAGATATCGCCTGCTTTGGCGAGAAAGATTTCCAGCAACTGGCGTTGATCCGCAAAATGGTAGCGGATATGGGTTATGACATTGAGATCGTCGGCGTACCCATTATTCGCGCCAAAGACGGCTTAGCCCTCAGCTCACGTAACGGCTATCTCACGGCAGAGCAGCGTAAAATCGCCCCTGGTTTATACAAAGTAATGAGCCATATCGGTGAAAAATTACAGGCTGGTGAGCGCGATCTGGAAGAGATTGTCGCCATTGCTGAGCACGAACTGAATGAAAAAGGCTTCCGCGCCGACGACATTCAGATCCGTGATGCCGACACACTGTTGGAGTTGACTGAAACCAGCAAACGCGCAGTGATTCTGGTCGCCGCCTGGCTGGGTCAGGCGCGTCTTATCGATAATCAAAGCGTTACATTAGCCCAGTAGACAGGGGTTAAAAATCAGGCAATACTGCCTGAAAATTCTCAAAGCAGGTCAATTGCGCCTGCTTAGCCAAGATAAACGACAGGGTATAGAAGTTATGATTCGCACCATGCTGCAAGGCAAGCTCCACCGTGTAAAAGTCACGCAGGCAGACCTGCACTATGAAGGCTCCTGCGCCATTGACCAGGATTTTCTTGACGCCTCTGGTATTCTGGAAAACGAAGCGATTGATATCTGGAACGTGACCAACGGGAAACGTTTCTCCACCTACGCGATTGCGGCTGAACGCGGCTCCAGAATTATCTCAGTGAACGGTGCGGCAGCGCATTGCGCCGAGGTTGGCGACATTGTGATTATTGCCAGCTTCGTCACCATGTCTGATGAAGAAGCCCGTACCTGGCGTCCGAAAGTAGCCTACTTTGAAGGCGACAACGAAATGAAGCGCACCGCGAAAGCCATTCCGGTACAGGTTGCCTGACAGCCATTACCCCTGCGGCTGGTTGCTTATCAGCCGCGACATTGTCTCCAGCGAATCCGTTCTTAAAATATAAAGTCTTTTCAATAAGAACGGATTATCTCCCGGCTTAACCTTCCCTCTCACCGTAGTGACCGCCATATGGAATCCTGCGTCGCCTGCGGCTTTTACCGCCGTGGCGTTATAACCGCCAAACGGATACGAAAGATACAGGACGTGAGGATTAAACTGGGACAACGCCCGGCGCGAACGGGCGAAATCGAACAGAATATTGTGATAGCTGCGACTCAGCAGGATCGGTCGGTGATTCGCATCAACCCGATGTAAAAAATGGGTATGCGACTGGAAGTCGAACACATCCCGGATCTCGTTCAGTTCAGAGAGGCTCATAAACTGCAGCGATTTCGGATCCCACTTCTGCGGGTGGCGCTTGATGCGTGAGGAGATGATAAACGCCGTGGCCTTCATACCGTACTGCTTCAAAATGGGGTAAGCATAACGGCTCACCGACTTGAGACCATCATCAAAGGTCAGCACCACCGCCCGCGCCGGGAGATTCATTTTATTCTGCACGTAGCCTTCCAGTTGATACATCGTCAACGTGGTGTAGCCACGATCCTGGAGCCAGGCCATCTGGTTGCTGAACGCGCGTACGGAGGTTGTGGTGGAGGTATGGCGAAAGCGGGTATTCTCTTCATCGCGCAGAATATGATGGTAAGTTAGCACCGGAATACCGTTGTCTTCCTGCGCATCCAGCGCGCTAACATAGGCCAGTCGGCCACCAATGCGGATCTGGTACCAGGTCTGGTTGAGTCGGTCTTTAAGCTTGCTGATAATCGGATAACGCAGATTATCAGCCAGCACCCCAAATGGGGCGCTACCGACATCCGGAGCGTTATAAACCGATGTGTCTTTCCAGGTTATCAGACTTTGATTACTCAGCGGTTTATTGAGATCGCCCAGGCCATCATCGACTTTCTGCCGCCCCTGAACGGGCTCCAGGTGCCCCTTATCAATAAACCCGGTGCCAAAACCAAAGGCAAATTCGTAATAGTCTGCCGCGATGGGCTCAACGGCGAGGATCTGCCCGGCGCGAATATTCCCGACCGTCACCATTTTATTGCCAATCTGCGCCCATACGGCGGCGGCTTCGGTGGTTTGCATATAGCGAGCAGGCAAAGCCGCAGTGACGCTGCCAGAAAACAGGAGCAATAAAATAAGCAGAACGCGCATAACCATATGAGATAACCGAGGCGAGAAACCCCGGCTATTGTAGCAAAAACGCCATCAATACCAATGATTAATACTCATACAAATCATGCTTCAACACGAAGGGGGGATTTTTTTGTTGCTGATGCCAGAGACTGGAGACTTCAGGCCCGCCAAGCGCGACGATGCTGTCGCGAAACGCAGCACTGCTCATCGATTCCCGCGACGACAGCATTCGCTCAAGTAATGGATAAGTGATACCTGAAATCACTTCACACTGGGGGTGTTTATGGCTCATTAACGAAGCCACACGGTAAGGCGCAGCCCCGGCCATATCGGTCAGGAATATCACGCCCTCGCCCGAGTCTGTAGCATGCAGGGCATGGCACATCATGCGACTTAGCATGTTCGAGCTGAGCCCTCGCCAAAAACTTACCGCCTGACACTGGACCAAAGGACCGTGTTTTGTTTCCAGACGATGCAGCATATCCTGTGCCTTATCGTCATGACAGGTAATTACCCAACCCAGCATCGCAACTCTCCCAATGAGTCTGAATCAGCAAATAGCTTATCATACACCGGACCTGCATGTTTCTTACTGTTCCAGCGCGTATATTAATATTTTCTTAATTTTCGATCTTAATCCGAAAATCATTGACCTACCTATTTACAGGAAAAATAAAAAGAACCTTAATGAGAATAAATTTATATTTAAATAATCGCCACGTCACTCCACTATTTATTAGCTATAATTGAAAGGCCGTTAAGAAAAATTACATATATTTTACACACCAGCCAAAATATAATGTTACATGAAAAAACATTCATATAGCGAATGCTATTAATATTTTTAATTTTTCTCTTATTATCAAGAGCGAGATGTTTTTTTATATCCATCTTCTATAAAGGATTAGCAATGAAAAAGGTATTTTTAATTTCGGCATTATCACTCGCAACACTGATGTCCAACGCCCACGCCGCAGATACCACCTTACTGAAAGTAAAAGGTCTACTGACCAACGCCGCCTGTACCCCCGCGCTGGATCAGGTCGGTGTTGCTGACTATGGCCGTATCTACCTGGGCGATCTGAGCCCCACCGCTACCAACCAGTTAGGCAAAAAAAATGTCAGTCTGAATATTACCTGCACCACCGCCACCAAAGTGGCATGGACGCTGACCGATAACCATGCCGACACGCTGGCTACCGGCATCACAGTGAAAAACGCGGACGCAGCAGGTGGAGAAGCCACAGGCGCAACGACGACGGCGGGCCTGGGTAAAGCGGGTGCGGTAAACATTGGTGCCTGGGCGGTATATGTCGACACGACGGGCGTGAAAGCAAACACCGCTGCAGCTGACTTAATCTCCAGCGATGTCGCCACCGTAAGCTGGTCAAAATCCACCACTGGTGCGGTCAAAATGCAAAATGCCGGTATGCTCTCTCTGGCAACAACCGGAACAACTGAACCGCTAGCGGTCACATCGGCGCAATTCCCGCTGGTGGTGTCTGCAGCCATTCAGGATACCACGACCCTGGCTATCACTGATGACACCAATCTCGACGGTGAAGCAACCATCACGCTGAAATATCTCTAATCCGGGCATCTACCACCGCCGGCGCAATTGCTGAAGATGTTGCCTGGCGGCCAGCGAACGTTTCATACGCGGCTGGCCTGTATATACCCTCAATAATTCGAGTTGCAGGACAAAACGCCTCTGCGTTTTGAACGCCGCTTGCCGCGGCTCTTTAGGGGCCGGGTAAGCCTGCGCACCTGCAACCTGGAGAATGACGGGGATAAGAGAGAAAAACAAAGACACCGTTTAGTTGCTTTACCTGTAAGGATTAACAATGAAAAAAACACTTTTACTTTCAGCGTTATCGCTGGCTCTGCTGGGATCCGCCGCTCACGCAGCGGATACCGCCACTCTGAAAGTCGCCGGGAGGCTCACCAATGCCGCCTGTACGCCCACCATGAGCGATGCGGGGGTGGCCGACTATGGGAAGATTTACCTCGGCAACCTGAGCGCCACCGCAACCAACCAGTTAGGGCAGAAGAATATCACGCTGACTCTTAGCTGCACAGCGGCCACCAAAATGGCCTGGCGCCTTTCGGAAAACCGTCCTGGTACCCGCGCGTTTGGTATAGAAGTGGCCAATGCAGATGTCGCGGGAGCGTCTACAAACGCATCTACACGAACAAATGGCCTCGGCAAAACGGCCGGGAACGTCAAGATTGGTGGCTGGGCTCTCTATGTTGACCTGCCGAACCTGAAGGCCAACGGCGTGGCCGCGGATATGGTTGAAGGTAACGGCACGCTAACGCAAGCCTGGAAGAAATCAACGACGGGAGCAGTAACCAACGATGCCGGAGATCTTATCTGGTACAGCGTCGCCACCACTGGCAGTGTGGATCCGCTGGCCATTACCGAAGCGGTCTTCCCACTGGTTGTCTCTGCCGCAGTTGTGGATACCGCGACGCTTGCCATCACCGACGATACCCCACTTGATGGTGAAGCCACCATTACCCTGGGCTATCTGTAATCGGTTCCCCGCTCTCCACCGGATGTGGAGAGCGTATTTCCCCATGGAGGATAACAATGATTTCCCTGCAATACCTGACATCCAAACGCGCATTACTGGTGCTGTCTCTTTCCCTGTGCCCAATGATAGCGGCACATGCCGCTGGCATGGTGCCGGACACCACGCTGCTGGTCATTGATGAATCAGATGGTGGTGGGGTCATGAACGTCAAAAATACTGACGACTACCCGGCATTACTATACACCACCATCACTGACCTGCCCGACGACAAAGGCACCCAGGTACACGTCACCCAGCCCGTGGTGCGCGTAGAGCCGGGGCAACAGCAGCAGGTGCGTTTTATTCTGCAAACCACCGAGCCGCTCACGGTAGAGCATTACAAACGCGTCGTCTTTGAGGGAATTCCACCCAAAGACCCAACCAAAAAACGCAAAATTAGTTTTAATATTCGCCAGGATTTACCGGTGCTAATCCGTCCGAAAAGTTTACCCGTGGTTACCGACGCCTGGAAACTGCTCACCTGGTCAGGCAGCGGGCAACATCTCACGGTGAAAAACCCGTCGCCTTACGTAGTGCGCATGGACATGAACGTGACGTATCAACCTTCCGGCACGGCGGGGAAACTGCCTAAAACCTATATTCTGCCCGGTGAAACGTTGAATGTTGCGGTGCCCAAAGCCATCGCCGCAGACAAATCGGTACGCTTTTCGCCTGCCAGCCGTTATGGCATTGAAGTTCCAACCTTTACCGCTCCATTAGTTCCCTGATCAGAAGGATAGATGAGTGAATAAGCTCAAGCCACTGACTTGCAGTATTCGCCATGCGCTCTGCTGTTCACTGACGATCTGTTTATTCCCGCTCACGGCAGCCGATGCCAGAGAAGTGACATTCAGTACCGATATTCTCAAAGCGCGTGGGATCAGTACCAGCGTGGCACAATACTTTGCCAACGAAGCCCGTTTTCTGCCAGGGCGGCACGCGGTTTCACTCAAAGTGAATGGCACGGAAAAAGGCACGCTTGCCCTGCGCTTTGGTGATAAAGGGCAACTTTGCGTAGATAATGATTTTACCGACGCGGCGGGGTTGCGCACGTTGTCCATCTCCGCCAGCGAAACGTGCCACGAAATTCACAGCGATTATCCTGACGCCACCCTCAATTACCGCCCCAACGATGAAACCGTGGAACTGTTTGTGCCCACCGTGGCGCTGGATAACGACTTTTACACACAGGAAAACTACGCCACTGGCGGCACGGCGGGGCTGCTGAACTATACGGTATTCAACTCACACAACGAGTTTGACACCGCCAGCAACGATTATTCACAGGCAGATCTGGAAGCGGGAATGAATATCGCTGACTGGACTCTACGCAGCCGTTATATCGTCACCGATGATAACGGTGAACGCAATGCCGACAGCCTCTATACCTTTGCTGAGCACGTGTTTATGCAGCAGAAAATACGCGCTCAGGTTGGCCAGATCAACGTGCAGTCGGCACTGTTTAGCGGTGCGCCGATAAGCGGCGTGCAGATTCAACCAGAGCAAGGACTTATCTCAAATTTCTCCGGGGTGAGCGTTTCCGGCATTGCCCGCACCCAGCAGGCTCGCGTGGAAGTGCGTCAGTCCGGGCAGCTTATTTACTCCTCCGTGGTACAGGCCGGGCCGTTTACGCTCGAGAATGTGCCGATCGTGCGGCACAATGCTGACCTGGACGTCAGCGTAGTGGAAACCGATAACTCGGTGACCCGTTTTATAATCCCGGCCGCCTCTTTCCGCCGTAATGGCCTGTCGCGCCCGACAGGATTAACGATGTCATTGGGTAAAGTCCGCGACGTGGAAGGCGACTACAGCAACCCGTGGGTCTATAACGTCTCCGATGGCTGGCTGTTGCATCCGCAGCTTTCTTTGCAGGCGTCCGGCGTGGCGGCACAGGATTATCAGGCAGCCGGAACGATGCTTGATTGGGCGGTGAACGATAGCTGGACGCTCTCGTCGAGTTTGCTCGGCAGCCGCGAATCCTTTGGCAGTGCGCAAAACGGCATGAAAACGGAGTTACAAAGTAATCTGTACCTCACCAGTAACTTCGCGTTATCCCTCAATGCGGCGCATTATTCGAACGGCTATCGCGAATTAACCGAAGCGCTGGATGATGAGTTTGAACGCAGCAAAAATAGCTGGGGCGGCAACCTGAGCTGGAGTGCGCCGCTGGTGGGCACCTTTTCGCTGGGTTACAACTATGAACAGGCGAGCGACAGCGACACGGAAGACTCTCGCTATATGATCGCCTCATGGAGTAAATCGTTCCAGTATGGGTCCGTGAGCGTCAACTGGCAGCATGCGTTAAACAGTCATATCAGTGACGATAACGGTAGCCGCTACAACGATGATGACATGGTGTATGTCAATCTCAGTATACCGCTTGGCGCAAATCAGAATATCAGCGCTTATATGCGCGATCAGGGCGACCGAACCGCCTATGGCGTACAAAATAGCGGCATTATTGGCAGAAATACCAACTATTATCTGGCGGCAGAGCGTGAAAGCGCCGAACGCGATGTCAATTCGCTCAGCGGAGGCCTCAGCACCAACCTGCATTACACGCAGCTGAGCCTCGCGGCTACTGCCGACAGCGATCGGCAGCGCACTTACAACGGAACACTGTCGGGTGGAGTGGCAATTCACGATCATGGCCTCACCTTCTCGCCTTACGCCATCAAAAATACCTTTGGCATCGCGCGGTTAAGCGAATCACAAAGCGGTGTCGAAATTTCCACGCCGCAGGGCTCCGTGTGGACTGACGTCTGGGGGCAAGCGGTGATCCCGGGCGTGTCGGAGTGGCGAAAATCACGTATTGAAATTAATGCCAACAGCTTGCCGCAAAATATGGATCTGGCGAACGGGATCAAGAGCGTGGTTGCCGCCCACGGCTCGGTAAGCAAAGTGGATTTTAACGTACTGAATACACATCGGGTCATGCTGACGGTAAAAGGTGCGGACGGGCAATGGTTACCGAAAGGAATGAGTATCGTTGATGAGCACGATAATTATCAGGTCAGTGTGGTAGACAGCGGTCGCGTCTTTATCAGCGACGTGGAAGGCAACCCTGCACTTTATGCCGTGGATGACAATATGCAGCGGATTTGTCGCATACATTACACGCTCAGCGACGAGCAGGATAAAGAGGCGTTTTATGAAACCGTGGAGGGAACCTGCCAGTGAAGATAAATGGGATTTATGGGGTCGTTGCCGCTTTGGTGCTCTCTTCCCCCTCTGCAATGGCGCAGAGTGAGTGTCAACTGACTTTATCTCAACCGACCGTGGGGTTTAACACGTTCCGACGGGAAGATAGTGTCAACACACGCCAGCAGTGGCATCAAATGCCAACGAAAGAGATCAATGTGAACGCTTACTGCCCGCAAGACACCGTAATGGGTGTGTTTGTACAGGGAAGCGCTGGCCCGCAAGGGCGTTTTTTATTTGGTAACGGTGGCGGGCTCGCGGTACGGGTGAGCCAACTGGTCATTGATGGGCGCCACTATTCGGTGGCAAAAACCAGCGACCGCCAGAATCTGACCGCCGAAGAAAATGCCGGCGAGACGCTGTTAATACATAACAATGACGGTATTGTGGCGGTAGAAAACCATGCGCAGGTATCGGGAAAGCAGATGTCATTTACCCTGACGCTAACCCCAGTACTCAACGATAACCAGTTTTCGCATACCACCGATGTCACCAGTCTGGAGGCGGACTTACGCTGGGAGTTGCTCACACGATAATGCTGGCCGGATGCGCCGCTCAAAACGCCATCCGGCACAACGCAACGTTAGCTGCGCAATCCTCGACCGCGCTGAATCAGGTACCAGCACAGCAAATAAAACACAGCGATAAACACCACCAGCACGCCAAATGTGGTGACCAGGGGAACATCATGAATCCCCAGGAAGCCGTAGCGGAAGCCGCTAATCATGTAGACGATCGGATTCAGATGCGAAAGCCCCTGCCAGAACGGCGGCAGCAGTGTTAACGAATAGAACACACCACCCAGATAGGTCAGAGGGGTCAGCACGAAAGTTGGGATCAGGCTGATATCGTCAAAGGTTTTGGCGAAAACCGCGTTCAACAAACCGGCCAGCGAAAACAGCACTGCCGTTAACACCAGCGTGAGCGCCACAAAGACCCAGGAATGCACCTGGAACGGCACGAAGAACAGTGAAATCGCCGTGACCAGGATCCCGACGCACAGGCCACGCGCCACGCCACCGCCGACAAAACCGGCGATGATCACGTGTGTTGGCACCGGGGCGACCAGCAACTCTTCAATATTGCGTTGAAACTTGGCGCTGAAGAATGACGATGCCACGTTAGCGTATGAGTTGGTGATCACTGCCATCATAATCAGACCCGGCACAATAAACTGCATATAGCTAAAACCGTGCATTTCGCCAATACGCGAGCCGATCAGGTTACCAAAGATAATAAAATAGAGCGTCATGGTGATGACGGGGGGAACCAGAGTCTGGACCCAGATACGCATAAAGCGGTGAATTTCTTTCGCCCAAATGCTTTTCAGCGCAACCCAATAAAGCTGCATCATGCGCCATCTCCTTGTTTTTCATGCACCAGAGAAACAAACAGTTCTTCCAGTCGGTTTGCTTTGTTCCGCATACTCAATACTTGAATCCCCTGAGCGCTCAGTTGGGAGAAGACGCTGTTAATACCCTGCTCGCGCAGAACTTCCACTTCCAGCGTGGAAGTATCCACCAGACGATACTGATAGCCTTCAAGTTTTGGCAACGGGCTTTTCGGCGCCAGATCGAGAATAAAGGTCTCGGATTTCAGTTTAGAGAGCAGGCTCTTCATTGAGGTATTTTCCACCAGCTCACCATGCTGAATAATGCCGATATTGCGACACAGCATTTCAGCTTCTTCGAGATAGTGGGTGGTCAGAATAATCGTGGTGCCTTTGTCGTTTAAATCTTTTAAAAAGCCCCACATTGAACGGCGCAGCTCAATATCCACGCCCGCCGTCGGTTCATCAAGGATGAGTAATTTGGGCTCGTGCATGAGTGCCCGAGCAATCATCAGACGGCGCTTCATCCCACCGGAAAGCATGCGCGCGCGCTCGTTGCGTTTTTCCCATAAATCGAGCTGCTTTAAATATAATTCGCTGCGTTTGACCGCCTCTTTATGCTCAACGCCGTAGTAACCGGCCTGGTTAACCACGATCTGCTGCACGGTTTCAAACGGGTTAAAGTTAAACTCCTGCGGGACCAGCCCAAGCTGGCGTTTGGCGTTAACCGTATCTTTATCGAGATCGTAGCCGAAAACGCTAACCCGTCCGGAGGTTTTATTCACCAGCGAGCTGATTATCCCGATGGTGGTGGACTTCCCTGCGCCGTTAGGTCCCAGGAGCGCATAGAAATCGCCCGCTTCGACTTGCAAATCTATGCCGCGTAGCGCCTGAACACCACCGGGATAGGTTTTCTTAAGTTGTTGAAGTTCCAGAGCAATGGTCATGGTTTTTTGCTTACCTTACGTTCTGACATTTTATATATAGTTTAAATAATGTTGGAGTTAACCTATATTAGCCCATCAAATTTATCTGGCTTCGGGTCGTACAACTCCATGAAAGACATAGATACACTCATCAGCAACAATGCACTATGGTCAAAGATGCTGGTAGAAGAGGATCCCGGATTTTTTGAAACGCTGACACATGCGCAGAATCCGCGTTTTCTATGGATTGGATGTTCCGATAGCCGCGTACCCGCTGAACGATTAACCGGTCTTGAGCCGGGCGAATTATTTGTCCACCGTAATGTTGCCAATCTGGTTATTCACACCGACCTGAACTGCCTCTCAGTAGTGCAGTATGCGGTGGATGTGCTGGAAGTGGAACATATTATTATTTGTGGTCACTATGGTTGCGGCGGCGTCCAGGCGGCTATTGAAAATAAAGAACAGGGACTGATTGATAACTGGTTACTTCATATTCGCGATATCTGGTTTAAACACAGCTCACTACTGGGCGAAATGCCACAGGAACGCCGCATTGATACCCTTTGCGAACTGAATGTCATGGAGCAGGTCTACAACCTTGGCCACTCAACCATTATGCGTTCAGCCTGGAAGCGCGGTCAGAAAGTCACAATTCACGGCTGGGCTTACGGTATTCATGATGGCCTGCTGCGCGATCTTGACGTCACCGCCACCAGTCGCGAAACGCTGGAGCAGCGCTATCGCCAGGGGTTGTCTAACCTCAGCCAGAAACATACCAATCACAAGCAGATGCCAACAAACGGCAGCGACGCGTAAGCGACTTTTCGGCCTGCGGAAGTAACGTGCAGGCCGAATAAGCGAAGCGCCAGCAGGCGCTCCCAATATTACTCGTCCAACAGCACCACTTTGCCAACATACGGCAGATGGCGATAACGCTGGGCGTAGTCAATGCCGTAGCCAACAACAAACTCATCTGGAATAGAGAATCCGATAAACTCAACCGGAACATCCACTTCACGACGGGAAGGTTTGTCCAGCAACGTACAGATGGCCAGGGATTTCGGCTCGCGCAGGCTCAGAATCTCACGCACTTTAGACAACGTATTGCCGGAGTCAATAATGTCTTCGACAATCAGCACGTCCTTGCCACGAATATCTTCATCCAGGTCTTTCAGGATTTTAACATCACGCGTGGTAGACATTCCGCTGCCGTAGCTGGATGCAGTCATGAAATCGACTTCGTGGGAGACATGCACTTCACGGCACAGGTCGGCCATAAACATAAATGAGCCGCGTAACAGACCAACCAGCACCATATCGCTGCCGCTGTCCTTATAACGTTCGTTAATTTGACGTCCCAGTTCAGCAATACGCGCTTTGATCTCCGCTTCCGGGATCATGACTTCAACAGTATGTTTCATATCTCTAACCATATGATTTAAAAACAAATCACTCAATGCTTACTTGTAATAAGCGAGCATCTAAGCGCAAGGCACGCAGTATACCAGTAAAAGCATTCACACGCGGCATCTGTTGATAAAGTTCATAACGTGACGAGTATCACGCGTTTTAGCTCCTATAATTAACTGCGAATAAATAAATAACACGCGTGATGGTATTTTTTATGGCAAATAACAACGTACGTTCTCAACGGCTTATCGTGACCCTGAGCGCCCTATTCGCGGCACTTTGTGGACTCTATCTCCTGATTGGCGGAGGCTGGCTGGTCGCTATCGGAGGCTCCTGGTACTACTCGATCGCGGGCCTTGTCATGCTCGGTGTGGCTTTCCTGCTGTGGCGAAGTAAACGTTCTGCTCTCTGGCTGTATGCTGTCCTACTTCTCGCCACCATGATTTGGGGTGTTTGGGAAGTCGGCTTTGATTTCTGGGCACTGACGCCGCGAAGCGACATCCTGGTTTTCTTTGGTATCTGGCTTATTTTACCTTTTGTCTGGCATCGTCTGATAATCCCATCCAGCGGTGCGGTAGCCGCGCTGGTTGTGGCCCTGCTGATAAGCGGCGGCATCCTGACCTGGGCTGGCTTTAACGATCCGCAAGAGGTTCACGGCACGCTGAGTGCTGATGCCACCGAGGCCGACGCAATCTCGCCGGTTGCCGATGGGGACTGGCCTGCTTATGGTCGTAATCAGGAAGGCCAACGCTATTCTCCGTTAAAACAAATTAACGCTGACAACGTTCATCAGTTGAAAGAAGCGTGGGTATTTCGTACCGGTGATTTAAAACAACCGAACGATCCTGGTGAAATCACCAACGAAGTTACCCCCATAAAAGTGGGCGACAGTCTTTATCTGTGTACCGCCCACCAGCGGCTGTTTGCCCTCGATGCGGCCAGCGGGAAGGAGAAGTGGCATTTCGATCCACAGCTCAATACCAACACCAGCTTCCAGCACGTCACCTGTCGTGGAGTGTCTTATCATGAAGCAACGGCGGCGAATGCTTCGTCTGACGTGGTGGCCGACTGTCCGCGTCGCATTATTCTGCCGGTCAACGATGGGCGCATTTTTGCTCTCAATGCTGACACCGGTAAGCTGTGCGAATCCTTTGCGAACAAAGGTATTCTGAACCTGCAAACCGATATGCCGGTAACCACGCCAGGTATGTACGAGCCGACATCTCCGCCGATTATCACCGATAAAGTGATAGTAATTGCCGGAGCGGTGACTGATAACTTCTCTACCCGCGAGCCGTCAGGCGTAATTCGCGGCTTTGACGTTAACAGCGGTAAACTGTTGTGGGCCTTTGACCCAGGTGCGAAAGATCCAAACGCGATCCCGCAGCCGGGCGGGCACTACACCTTTAATTCTCCGAACTCCTGGGCGCCTGCGGCCTATGACGCGAAGCTGGACCTGGTGTATCTACCGATGGGCGTCACCACCCCGGATATCTGGGGCGGTAACCGCACGCCGGAACAGGAACGCTACGCGAGTTCGATTCTGGCATTGAATGCCAGCACCGGTAAGCTTGCCTGGAGTTATCAGACCGTTCACCACGATCTGTGGGATATGGATTTACCGGCGCAGCCGACCCTTGCAGATATCACCGTTAAAGGAGAGAAAGTTCCGGTCATTTATGCTCCGGCGAAAACCGGTAATATCTTCGTCCTCGACCGCCGTAATGGCGAGCTGGTGGTACCTGCCCCGGAAAAACCGGTGCCGCAAGGCGCAGCTAAAGGGGATTATGTCAGCCCAACCCAGCCGTTCTCCGATCTCAGCTTCCGTCCGAAGAAAGATCTCAGCGGGGCCGACATGTGGGGCGCAACCATGTTTGACCAGCTGGTGTGCCGCGTGATGTTCCACCAACTGCGTTATGAGGGGATATTCACCCCGCCATCTGAACAAGGCACGTTGGTCTTCCCTGGTAACCTCGGTATGTTCGAATGGGGCGGTATCTCCGTTGATCCTAACCGTCAGGTCGCTATTGCTAACCCGATGGCGCTGCCGTTCGTTTCGAAGCTGATCCCACGCGGTCCCGGCAACCCAATGGAGCCGCCGAAAGATGCCAAAGGCAGCGGTACGGAATCCGGTATTCAGCCGCAGTACGGTGTGCCGTTTGGCGTCACGCTGAACCCGTTCCTTTCGCCATTTGGACTGCCGTGCAAGCAACCGGCCTGGGGATATATCTCCGCGCTCGATCTGAAATCCAATAAGGTAGTGTGGAAAAAACGTATTGGTACACCGCAGGACAGCATGCCGTTCCCGATGCCGGTTCCGGTGCCATTCAATATGGGGATGCCGATGCTGGGTGGACCAATCTCCACTGCGGGCAACGTGCTGTTTATTGCCGCAACTGCCGATAACTATCTGCGCGCATACAACATGAGCAACGGTGAAAAACTGTGGCAGGGGCGCTTACCGGCCGGTGGCCAGGCAACACCGATGACGTATGAAGTTAACGGTAAGCAGTATGTGGTTATATCCGCCGGAGGCCACGGCTCATTTGGGACGAAGATGGGCGATTATATCGTGGCGTACGCGTTGCCGGACGACGCTAAATAACTGAAAAGCCCGGTGGCGCTAATGCTTACCGGGCCTACGGATGCGACATGTCGGCCGGGCAAGGCGAAGCCGCCCCCCGGCTTTTTTTATACCGTGAATCCGAGCATCATGCCGGTATCTTCATGCTCTAACAGATGACAGTGCGCCATATAGGCATGCTCTTTTGGCGCGTCGTGGTCAAACTTCACCAGCACCTCGCTGACGCCGCCCTCTACCCGCACCGTGTCTTTCCATCCCGTACGGTGGGCAGCAGGCGCTTTGCCATTTTCAGACAGAATGCGGAACTGCGTGCCGTGAATGTGGAACGGATGCAGCATCATGTCTCCCTGGCCAGAAATCACCCAGCGTTCGTGCTGACCTTTCGCCGCGGCGAACATCGGTTTATTCATATCAAACGCCAACCCGTTAATCCGGTTAGCATTATGGAAATCAAATGTACCCTCCTGCTTCATGTTGCCCATGCCGCCATGCTGCATATTCCCCATCTCACCGTGGTTCATATTGCCATGATCCATGTTCCCGTGACCCATATTGTCGTTATTCATATGGCCCATCATCTTCCCATGATCCATCCCTGCCATGGCCTGCCCGCCGTATTTCTTCATCAGCATTTGCATGCCCATCATGTCGAGCATCGGATCCATAGACAACTGCAGTTTGCGTACCGTCAGCCCATCAAGCGACGGCAGCACTGGCATAGATGTCAGCATATCCGGTAACGTGCCGGAGGCGGTAATCAGCAGCGGCTGAACGCGCATGACCGGGTGCGGTTTATCAAACGGCGCCACCGCCATGCCCATCTGACTGACAGGCAATGTGACCAGATCAAAAGCTTTACCGTCGCTCACATCCACCAGCACTTCGAAGCGTTCGCCCATCAGCATAGGAAGCTCGGTCACTTTTACCGGCTCCGCCAACAAACCGCCATCGCTGGCAATGACATACAGCGGGCGATTATCGCTGGCCGCGATATTCAGTGAGCGGGCATTACACCCATTAAGCAGACGCAGGCGCAGCCAGCCGCGCGGCGCCGCATGCTGAGGAAAAATCGCCCCGTTGGTCAGCAGCGTATCGCCAAACCAGCCGACGGCAGCGGTCATGATGTCCAGTTGATAGTTAATCTGTCCATCCGCGGAAAACTGCTTGTCCTGCATGATTACCGGCACATCATCAATGCCCCACTGCTTAGGCAGCAGCAGCTTGCGAATCTCTTCATCTTCAATCAGCACCAGCCCGGCCAGCCCCATCGCCACCTGACGACCAGTCTTGCCATGCTGATGTGGGTGGATCCAACAGGTTGCTGCCCGTTGATCCGGCGTAAAGGTCACGGAGCGTTTCCCGCCTGCAGGAATAATGCCTTGCGGCCCGCCATCGACTTCACCGGGGATTTCCAGTCCGTGCCAGTGTAGCGTTGTCTCTTCGGTAAGCTGGTTATGAATGTCGACGGTCACCGATTGCCCTTTATTCAGCTTGACCGCCGGTCCGAGCAGATTGCCGTTATATCCCCAGGTCGTGGCCGTTTTACCGGCAAAGTTTGACTGCCCGGTTTGCACGATCAGCTGGATGCGATTCGAAGCATCGGCGGTTAACAGATCAGGAATGGGTAAGGCGGGACGGTCGGCGGCAAATACGCTCCGGCTCCATAAAGGTAACGCTGACGCGACGCCCAGCGCCACGGAGTACTTTAAAAAGTCACGACGTTGCATTCTCACTTCCTTATATTCAGCAGCTTAAGCAGGCTATCTTTTAAGCATAAGCCTTCCCCTTACGGGAAGGTCAAGTGAATGGCAAATAATAAAGGTCGTCGCTTCGCTCGCAGTGTGCTAACGTTTAAATTCCGTGATGCAGTGGTAGAAGCAATGAAGACGTTTTTCAGAACAGTTTTGTTCGGCAGCCTGATGGCCGTATGCGCAAACAGCTATGCGCTGAGTGAGTCCGAAGCCGAAGATATGGCCGATTTAACGGCAGTTTTTGTTTTTCTGAAAAATGACTGTGGATACCAGAATTTACCTAATGGGCAGATTCGTCGCGCACTGGTCTTTTTTGCCCAGCAAAACCAGTGGGACCTAAGTAATTACGACACCTTCAATATGAAAGCGCTGGGTGAAGACAGCTATCGCGATCTCAGCGGTATCGGCATTCCTACGGCAAAGAAATGCAAAGCGCTCGCGCGTGACTCCCTGAGCCTGTTGGCTTACGTTAAATAGATAGTTTTGCGGAGCCTACAGGCTCCGCATAAATTAACGCTGTTGCACAAATTCGCGGTATGCCGCCACTACCTGAAGAAAATCCTCTACGCCGCAAAGTGAAAAGCTCTCTTCGTCGTAGTAGCTCATCCCCTCTTCTATTTCATCTCCGGAGAACTCCAGTTGATTGGCGCGTACCATCACCTCTTCGCCATCCAGCCAGAGCGTGTATTCATGTCCTGCCCGCTGCCAGGAGCGCTCACTGCCCTTCACCGCACGCGCCGCCTGTTCCACTTCATCAAGTAAGGCCAGGTTTTCTTTCACTTCTTCGTTAAACCAGTGCCCCACCACTTCGTGGCCCATGGACATACGCACTTTTACCACTCCGGTAATATCGCGCAGAAATTCGTAATCCATAATGTCTTCCTCTGCTCCCGGCAATGCGCCAATACCGCATTGCGCCTTGCTGTAATTATCGCAGCAGCGCCGCAGAAAAAAAGCGTAGCGGGTATAAGGAATAGAAATAAAAATGCCCGGAGAAGCCGACTTCTCCGGGCATTGATGCGTTTTTACACAAAACGCGTTAGCGCATTACACCGCGGTCTGGAAAATCACGCCGTCGGCTTTCTCAGTGTACTGAGACAGCTGGTCGAAGTTCAGATAACGGTAGGTGTCGACAGCGGTTTTATCCACCTGCGCCACATAGGTTTGATACTCGTCCGGCGTCGGCAGTTTGCCGATCAGTGCCGCGACCGCCGCCAGCTCCGCAGAAGCCAGGTAGACGTTCGCCCCGGTCCCTAAACGGTTCGGGAAGTTACGGGTAGAGGTCGACACCACGGTTGAGTTGTCCGCCACGCGCGCCTGGTTACCCATGCACAGTGAACAACCCGGGATCTCAATACGCGCCCCGCTCTTGCCAAACACGCTGTAGTAACCTTCTTCGGTCAGCTGCGCGGCGTCCATACGGGTTGGCGGCGCCACCCACAGACGCGTCGGCAGCTGGCCTTTGTGCGCATCCAGCAGCTTACCGGCCGCACGGAAGTGGCCGATGTTGGTCATACAGGAACCGATGAACACTTCGTCAATCTTCTCGCCCTGCACGTCAGACAGCAGACGCGCATCGTCCGGATCGTTCGGCGCACACAGGATTGGCTCTTTAATATCCGCCAGATCGATGTCGATCACCGCCGCGTATTCTGCGTCAGCATCGGCTTCCAGCAACTGCGGATCCGCCAGCCATTTTTCCATCCCCTGCACACGACGTTCCAGCGTACGGCGATCGCCGTAACCTTCTGCGATCATCCACTTCAGCAGTACGATGTTAGAGTTCAGATACTCAACGATCGGCTCTTTGTTCAACTTGATGGTACAACCGGCAGCGGAACGTTCAGCGGAGGCATCGGTCAGTTCGAACGCCTGCTCCACTTTCAGATCCGGCAGACCTTCGATTTCCAGGATGCGGCCAGAGAAGATGTTTTTCTTGCCTTTCTTCTCAACGGTCAGCAGCCCCTGTTTGATCGCATACAGCGGAATGGCGTGTACCAGATCGCGCAGGGTGATGCCCGGCTGCATTTTACCTTTAAAACGAACCAGAACGGATTCCGGCATATCCAGCGGCATCACGCCGGTCGCCGCGGCAAACGCGACCAGACCCGAACCTGCCGGGAAGGAGATGCCAATAGGGAAACGGGTATGGGAGTCACCGCCGGTGCCGACAGTATCCGGCAGCAGCATGCGGTTCAGCCAGGAGTGGATGACGCCATCGCCAGGACGCAACGACACCCCGCCACGGTTCATGATGAAATCTGGCAGCGTGTGGTGCGTGGTTACGTCAACCGGCTTCGGATACGCGGCGGTATGACAGAAGGACTGCATCACCAGATCAGCTGAGAAGCCCAGGCACGCCAGGTCTTTCAGTTCATCACGGGTCATCGGGCCGGTAGTATCCTGAGAACCCACGGAGGTCATCTTCGGTTCGCAGTACGCGCCCGGACGAATACCTTTCACGCCGCAGGCGCGGCCAACCATTTTCTGTGCCAACGAGAAGCCGCGGCTGCTTTCCGCCACGTCTTTCGCCTGACGGAAGACGTCTGAGTGCGGCAGACCCAGCGCTTCGCGCGCTTTGGTGGTCAGGCCACGACCGATGATCAGCGGAATACGGCCACCGGCACGCACTTCGTCGATCAGCACGTCGGTTTTCAGCTCAAAGCTGGCCAGCAGTTCGCCGGTTTCGTGGTTACGCACCTCGCCTTTGAACGGGTAAACGTCAATCACGTCCCCCATGTTCATGTTTGAAACGTCGACTTCAATTGGCAGCGCACCCGCATCTTCCATGGTGTTGAAGAAGATCGGCGCAATTTTGCCGCCGAGGCACAGACCGCCACCGCGCTTGTTCGGCACATGCGGGATATCATCGCCCATGAACCACAGCACGGAGTTGGTGGCGGATTTACGCGAAGAGCCGGTACCGACAACGTCACCCACATAAGCCAGCGGGTAGCCTTTTTTCTGCAATTCTTCGATCTGTTTGATCGGGCCTACCACGCCCGGCTGATCCGGGTTAATGCCTTCACGGGCGTTTTTCAGCATCGCCAGCGCGTGCAGCGGGATATCCGGGCGAGACCATGCGTCCGGTGCCGGAGAGAGGTCATCGGTGTTGGTTTCACCGGTCACTTTAAAGACGGTAACGGTGATTTTTTCAGCCAGAGCAGGACGGTTCAGGAACCATTCGGCATCAGCCCAGGACTGCATTACCTGCTTCGCATATTCGTTGCCCGCTTTGGCTTTTTCTTCCACATCGTAGAAGTTATCGAACATCAGCAGCGTTGAAGAGAGCGCTTTGGCGGCAATCGGCGCCAGTTTGGCATCGTCCAGCGCGTCGATCAGCGGATGAATGTTGTAACCACCCTGCATGGTGCCCAGCAGTTCAATGGCTTTTTCTGGTGTTACCAGCGGGGAGGTGGTGTCGCCTTTCGCGACGGCAGCGAGAAAACCGGCTTTAACATAAGCGGCTTCATCTACGCCAGGAGGAACACGGTTGATCAACAGGTCTAACAGGAATTCTTCTTCGCCCACAGGCGGGGTCTTCAGCAGCTCGACAAGTGCGGCCATTTGGGTTGCGTCTAAAGGTTTTGGCACAATCCCCTGGGCAGCACGCTCAGCTACGTGCTTACGGTATTCTTCTAGCACGACGATATCTCCTCGCTCTCATTGTCATAATGCGGCGCTTTTGTAGATGGGCGATTCTCTTCACGCTCCTGTGAGACAGTAGTTAGTAGGGTAAATGCCCGGTACCGCATAAGGCACAATAACAGGATTTTCATTAAGTGTTAATCCGTTTACAAAAAAGCAACATAAAAAATTGGCTGAATCGTTAAGAATGGTATAGCGACAAGGCGAGAGGCAATTAAGGCTGCCTGAAGGCGCCCTGAAACGATTGATTTTCAAGCGCGACCTGCTGAATATTCCAGCGATTTCTCAGCCATCAGATATAATTGTGTAATAAATCTTCACACTCTTTTTCCGGACCTCCCGGCTGAATCCCCAATAAAAGTCAAAACTGTCTAACACGGGTGAATAATACTCGCGGCAACAGGAACGCCTCACGGCACAGCGCTTGTCTCGTTGGAGTCATTTTATGAAGTTGCCCTTTAAGCCACACCTGCTTGTCCTTCTGTGCAGTGCCGGGCTGTTTGCCGCCTCTGGCGTGATGTTCGTTAAAAGTCGCACCACGGAGCCTGCCCCGTTGACACAGCAACCGTCAGTACCGGCTCCAGCTCCCGTAGCGGCCCCTACCCCGGTCGACCAACCAGCGCCTGCTGCAATACCTACGTACACGGCGGCACAAATCGATCAGTGGGTTGCGCCTATCGCACTCTATCCGGACTCACTACTGTCGCAAATTTTGATGGCTTCAACCTACCCGGCCAACGTCATCCAGGCCGCGCAGTGGTCTAAAGACAACCCCAAAATGCAGGGTGACGCCGCTATTCAGGCCGTTGCCAGTCAACCCTGGGATCCCAGCGTGAAATCGCTGGTGGCTTTTCCGCAGTTAATGTCGCTGATGGGTGAAAATCCGCCGTGGGTACAGAGCCTGGGAGATGCTTTCCTTGCACAACCAAAAGATGTTATGGATTCCGTGCAACGCCTGCGTGCGCTGGCGCAACAGACCGGGGCGTTACAATCGACACCGCAGCAGACAGTCACCACCGTGACCAAAGCAGCACCGTCTAAAACCGTAGCCAGCGAGTCGACAACCCGTTCAGCGAGCACATCAGCCACAACGGCCACAGCAAGCCCAACGGTAATTAAGATTGAATCCGCCGATCCGCAGGTGGTGTACGTTCCCACCTATAACCCGAATACGGTTTACGGTACCTGGCCAAATACAGCTTATCCGCCAACCTATCTGCCACCAACGCCAGGTGAGCAGTTTGGCAACAGCTTCGTTAACGGTTTAGGCTTCAGCCTCGGCGTTGCCACAACTTATGCCATCTTCAGCAATATCGACTGGGATGACGATGATGACTGGGATAACCATGGCGGTTATAACCGTAACGGTGATAACAACATCAATATCAACGTTGATAATTTCAATAAAATCAGTGGACAACGGCTGACGGACGCCAACCGAACCTGGCAGCACAACCCGGCCTATCGCGAGGGCGTGCCATACCCTAATAGCCAACTCAATAACCGCTTTCACGCCACCAACACAGCTACCGGGCTCAGTTCAACACAGCAAAAACCGGTTAACCGCGATAGCCAGCGTCAGGCAGCCCTGAGCCAGATGGAAAAATCGACGGGGAAAACATTCCCGCAGACGGCGCGTACGGGCACGAAAGACGCCCAGCGTCAGGCATCCAGCCAACAGCTGAAGCAAATTTCCCAGCGTAATAACTACCGTGGCTACGACACCAAACCGCAGACGACGAAGCGGAGCACCACGCAGCAGCGAGAAAATCGCCAGACCACCTCGCAAAGACAAGAGAAACGCGCATCACAGCCCGCACAGCAACGTCCTCCCCAGCAGCGAAGCACTCAGCCACGGGCCAATGCGCTGAGCGGCAACGATAGCCGCTCCGCGAACTGGCAGGCACAGCAGCAGCGCGGCGCACAAAGCAGACAACTCGCTGCCCGCCAGCAGCCACGTCAGGCGTCTGGTGGACGCGCTGAACACCGTGAATTTCGTCATCGTTAAGGGAGCCGACATGAAAAATAAACTACTTAGTGGAATGGTGTTGTTCATGCTTTCGGCCTCGGTGATGGCGCAGCAATCCTTTAGCACACCTGACCAGGCAACCGATG
Source organism: Citrobacter meridianamericanus (assembly GCF_041320245.1). Taxonomy (NCBI): domain Bacteria; kingdom Pseudomonadati; phylum Pseudomonadota; class Gammaproteobacteria; order Enterobacterales; family Enterobacteriaceae; genus Citrobacter; species Citrobacter meridianamericanus. The sequence continues at coordinate 4,389,944 of NZ_CP101036.1, forward strand.
CACTTGCCAAAGCCATTAGTGAGCAAAATGAGAGCGCGATGAGCAGCCTGCTTGGCGATAACTGGCGCGATTTTCTGCCGCCGGAAGGCGTTGATCCGAATGCTGTCGATCGTTTCCTGCGCGACTGGAAGGTTCATCATAGCACCGTCATTGACGGTGATACGGCGCATCTGGTTGTCGGAGACAGCAACTGGCAACTGCCGATCCCTGTTGTCAAAACCACTTCCGGCTGGCGATTTGACATGCTTGAAGCTGCCGAAGAGATCCAGACCCGCGAAATTGGCCGCAACGAACTCGCCGCCATTGAGGCATTACACGCCTATGTAGATGCTCAGCAGAGCTATTTTGCGATGAACCAAAAATACGCGCAAAAGATTGTCAGTTCTGATGGGAAAAAGGATGGTCTGTACTGGCCAGTTTCGCCCGGCGAAGCACCAAGCCCGCTTGGCCCAGCCTTCAGTCCACAGGAGCCTGGTACGGGCTATCACGGCTATCGTTTTCGTATCCTTCCCGACAAAAGCAGCGGATTTGCTATGGTTGCCTGGCCTGTTAGCTATGGTCAGACGGGCGTCATGAGCTTTGTGATAAACCAGGACGACAAGGTGTACCAGTCCGATCTCGGCAGTGATTCTGATCAGAAAGCTCGGGCGCTGTCCACCTATAGCCCAGATAAAAGCTGGCAGCCCGTCGCCCCCTGAGTAACGTCAACGGACCACATTTTATAAGCCGGGTAAGGCGAAGTAGCCACCCGGCTACTCAATTTAAATTACAGGATATTAGCGACGGATTTCGCCAGTTGCGCTTCCAGAACCGGCTTCGCTTCTTCGAATTTCAGGTTCACCTTGTTGGCATTAGACACGACGCGGGTTTGGTATTTTGCGCGATCGCCCTGTGCGCTGCTGGTTTGCAGCTTGATACCGGATGTGCCCTGACGCAGTGCGGCAACGTTATCCGTCGTCACTTTCGCTTTGCTACGCTCGGAGATCTGCAGGTCAGTAACCATGGTGTAATTCACATCTTCTACCATGGCATCCGCGGCCATACCGATCAGTCCCGCCGCCAGGCCAACACCCAGCGCCGCGCCGGAGGAGTTGCTGTTATAAGCAGTAATCCCCGCGCCCAGAGCCGCCCCCATCGCCGCCCCTTCATAGCCGGTCTTCAGGAATCCCTGAGCTTCACGCAGATCCATTTTGTCCGCTTTCAGAACATTCGCCTGTACCCAGTAGTATGCGCTGTCCGGTGAACTGGTCACCTTATAGCCCTTTGCGGAGAGATCATTTGCCAGCAGAGTTTGCAGGTTGCTCATGTCTTTATCAGAAGTGTTTTTTACCTGAATGTAGACGGTCTTCTCGCTGGAAGGCTCCAGCCAGATGGTTTCGCTCATCTGCGTTTTCACTTCAAGATTACGTTTTTTAACGGCAGTAGTCATGGCACCACACCCGGTCAGCGTCATTGTCGCGACAACCATGCCAACAACCGCGATTTTTTTTAAAGACATGTTTTTTCCTTTTTTCGTGTAATAAGAGTCCAGAGCCTCTTCTCCGTGCGACCAGTAGCCACACAATGGCGAAAAAAGTATCGGCAGTTGCGCAATTTTTTTTAGCGAAAATATCAATAAGATGACTACCAGAACAGGTAGCTTTAGGTCAAAAAAACGCCTCAGAAGAGGCGTTTTCACAAAGCAGGAAGATTACTTCTTCTTCGCTTTCGGGTTTGGCAGGTCGGTGATGCTACCTTCGAACACTTCTGCCGCCAGACCCACAGACTCATGCAGAGTCGGGTGCGCGTGGATGGTCAGCGCGATGTCTTCAGCGTCACAACCCATTTCGATCGCCAGACCGATTTCGCCCAGCAGCTCGCCGCCGTTAGTACCGACAATCGCACCACCGATAACACGGTGAGACTCTTTGTCGAAAATCAGTTTGGTCATACCGTCCGCGCAGTCGGAGGCGATAGCACGGCCAGAAGCAGCCCACGGGAAGGTGGCGGTTTCGTAGCTGATGCCTTTTTCTTTTGCTTCTTTCTCGGTCAGGCCAACCCATGCCACTTCTGGTTCAGTGTAGGCGATGGATGGGATAACTTTCGGATCGAAGTAGTGTTTCTTACCGGCGATAACTTCAGCGGCAACGTGACCTTCGTGAACACCTTTGTGCGCCAGCATCGGCTGACCGACGATATCGCCGATAGCAAAGATGTGCGGCACATTGGTGCGCAGCTGTTTGTCAACGCGGATGAAGCCACGGTCATCAACTTCCACGCCCGCTTTGCCCGCGTCGAGGTTTTTGCCGTTCGGTACACGACCGATTGCCACCAGTACGGCGTCGTAACGCTGTGCTTCAGCAGGCGCTTTTTTACCTTCCATGGAAACGTAGATGCCGTCTTCTTTCGCTTCAACGGCGGTCACTTTAGTTTCCAGCATCAGGTTGAATTTCTTGCTGATGCGTTTAGTGAAGACTTTAACCACGTCTTTATCGGCAGCCGGGATAACCTGGTCGAACATTTCAACCACGTCGATCTCTGAACCCAGCGCATGGTACACGGTACCCATTTCCAGACCAATGATACCGCCGCCCATAACCAGCAGGCGTTTAGGAACGGTTTTCAGTTCCAGCGCATCAGTGGAATCCCACACGCGCGGATCTTCATGCGGAATGAATGGCAGTTCGATCGGACGGGAACCCGCCGCGATGATCGCGTTGTCGAAGTTGATCACGGTTTTGCCGTTTTCGCCTTCAACTTCCAGGGTGTTCGCCCCGGTGAATTTACCCAGACCGTTAACCACTTTCACTTTACGGCCTTTAGCCATACCAGCCAGACCGCCGGTCAGCTGAGTGATAACTTTTTCTTTCCAGGTACGAATCTTGTCGATATCGGTTTTCGGCTCGCCAAAAACGATACCGTGTTCAGCCAGCGCTTTGGCTTCTTCGATAACTTTTGCTACGTGCAGCAGCGCTTTAGAAGGGATACAGCCGACGTTCAGACAAACACCACCGAGGGTGCTGTAACGTTCTACGATGACGGTCTCCAGACCTAAATCTGCGCAACGGAAGGCAGCAGAGTAACCTGCAGGGCCTGCCCCAAGTACCACGACCTGAGTTTTGATTTCAGTGCTCATCATGACCTCTTAATTTATACCCGTCGTCCACCGGGTCGTTCTATCCGCCCGTATTTTACAAAATTGTTAACAATTTTGAAACAACAAACGGCAACCGATTTGTCTTTCGCACAATAACCTCACTGACTTCATGAGATTACCAGAAAAAAGCCGGCCGTCGGGCCGGCTTTTTCGCTTACATCACCAGGCGGCGAATGTCAGACAGCATGTTGTTGATGATGGTAATAAAGCGCGCACCATCCGCACCGTCGATTACGCGGTGGTCGAAGGAGAGCGAAATCGGCATCATCAGACGCGGCATAAACTCTTTACCGTTCCACACTGGCTCCATAGAGGACTTGGAGACACCGAGGATAGCCACTTCCGGCGCGTTCACAATCGGCGCGAAGTGGGTAGTACCCAGGCCGCCGATGCTGGAGATAGTGAAGCAACCGCCCTGCATTTCGCCAGCGGTCAGCTTGCCATCACGCGCTTTCTTGGAGATCACGGTCAGTTCACGAGACAGCTCGGTAATGCTCTTCTTGTTCACGTCTTTGAAGACCGGAACCACCAGACCATTCGGCGTATCTACCGCCACACCGATGTTGATGTATTTTTTCAGAGTCAGGCGCTGACCGTCTTCAGACAGAGAGCTGTTGAAGCGTGGCATCTGTTCCAGAGCAGCGGCAACGGCTTTCATGATGAAGACCACTGGGGTGAATTTCACGTCCAGTTTACGTTTCTCAGCTTCGGCGTTCTGTTGTTTACGGAACGCTTCCAGATCGGTGATATCGGTCTTATCGAAGTGCGTAACGTGCGGGATCATCACCCAGTTACGGCTCAGGTTAGCACCAGAGATTTTCTGGATACGGCCCAGTTCCACTTCTTCGATTTCGCCGAACTTGCTGAAGTCCACTTTCGGCCAAGGCAGCATACCCGGGATACCACCGCCTGTTGCTGCAGTCGGAGCCGCTTCAGCACGCTTGATAGCATCTTTCACGTAAGCCTGAACGTCTTCACGCAGGATACGACCTTTGCGGCCAGACCCTTTCACTTTCGCCAGGTTAACACCAAATTCGCGCGCCAGGCGACGAATCAGCGGCGTAGCGTGGACGTAAGCGTCGTTCTCAGCAAATTCAGATTTGCTTTCTGCTTTCGCTGCCGCAGCAGGTGCTGCTGCTTGTGCAGGTGCAGCGGCCGGAGCCGGAGCCGCAGCTTGCGCAGGAGCGGCTGCCGGTGCTGCGCCTTCTACTTCGAAGACCATAATCAGAGAACCGGTTTTCACTTTGTCGCCGGTGCTGATTTTGATTTCTTTTACGGTACCGGCGAACGGTGCCGGAACTTCCATAGAGGCTTTGTCGCCTTCTACGGTGATCAGTGACTGCTCAGCGGCAATTTTATCGCCCACTTTCACCATCACTTCAGTGACTTCAACTTCGTCACCGCCGATGTCCGGTACGTTAACGTCTTTCGAACCAGAAGCCGCTGGAGCCGCTGGAGCTGCCGGAGCGGCAGCCTGAGCCGGTGCGGCAGCAGGCGCTGAGCCCGCCACTTCGAAGACCATAATCAGGGAACCGGTAGACACTTTGTCGCCGGTGTTGATTTTGATCTCTTTAACGGTACCCGCGAACGGCGCCGGAACTTCCATGGAAGCCTTGTCACCTTCAACGGTGATCAGAGACTGTTCAGCCGCAACGGTGTCGCCCACTTTAACCATGACTTCGGTAACTTCAACTTCGTCACCACCTATGTCCGGTACGTGGACTTCTTTCGCCGCTGCCGCAGCAGGTGCTGCAGGCGCACTCGCAGCTTCTTTCTTCTCTTCTGCCGGAGCAGGTGCAGCAGCTGCTGCACCGTCGGCGGAATCGAAAATCATGATCAGTTTGCCGGTCTCAGTTTTGTCGCCAACAGAGACTTTGATCTCTTTAACGATACCAGCCTGAGGAGACGGAACTTCCATAGAGGCCTTGTCGCCTTCTACGGTGATCAGCGACTGTTCAGCTTCAACTTTGTCGCCCACTTTGACCAGGATCTCGGTGATTTCAACTTCATCAGCCCCGATGTCCGGTACATTGATTTCGATAGCCATTATTCTTTTACCTCTTACGCCAGACGCGGGTTAACTTTATCTGCATCGATGTTGAATTTGATGATTGCGTCAGCAACCACTTTCTTATCGATTTCGCCACGTTTAGCCAATTCGCCCAGGGCCGCTACAACCACATAGGAAGCATCAACTTCGAAGTGGTGACGCAAGTTTTCACGGCTGTCAGAGCGACCGAAACCGTCAGTACCCAGTACGCGATAGTCATCAGCCGGTACATAAGTACGAACCTGTTCGGCAAACAGTTTCATATAGTCAGTAGATGCCACTGCCGGCGCGTCGTTCATCACCTGAGCGATGTACGGAACGCGAGGCGTTTCCATCGGGTGCAGCATGTTCCAGCGCTCACAATCCTGGCCATCACGCGCCAGTTCAGTGAAGGAAGTGACGCTATACACGTCAGAGCCTACGCCGTAGTCGTTCGCCAGGATCTGCGCAGCTTCACGGACGTGACGCAGGATAGAACCGGAGCCCAGCAGCTGAACTTTACCTTTCTTACCTTCGAGGGTTTCGAGTTTGTAGATACCTTTACGGATACCTTCCTCGGCACCTGCTGGCATGGCCGGCATGTGGTAGTTTTCGTTCAGCGTGGTGATGTAGTAGTAAACGTTCTCTTGTTTCTCACCGTACATACGCTCCAGACCATCGTGCATGATGACCGCAACTTCGTACGCGTAAGACGGATCGTAAGAGATACAGTTCGGGATAGTCAGAGACTGAATATGGCTGTGACCATCTTCGTGCTGCAGACCTTCGCCGTTCAGCGTCGTACGACCGGAAGTACCACCGATCAGGAAGCCGCGAGCCTGTTGGTCGCCTGCCTGCCAGCACAGGTCACCGATACGCTGGAACCCAAACATGGAGTAGTAGATGTAGAACGGGATCATCGGCAGATCGTTGGTGCTGTAAGAGGTCGCAGCAGCCAACCAGGATGCGCCAGCACCCAGCTCGTTGATACCTTCCTGCAGGATCTGACCTTTCTCGTCTTCTTTGTAGTAAGCAACCTGCTCACGGTCCTGCGGGGTGTACTGCTGGCCGTTCGGGCTGTAAATACCGATCTGGCGGAACAGGCCTTCCATACCGAAAGTACGTGCTTCGTCAGCGATGATCGGCACCAGACGATCTTTGATCGACTTGTTCTTCAGCATCACGTTCAGTGCACGAACGAAAGCGATAGTGGTGGAGATTTCTTTGTTCTGCTCTTCCAGCAGCGCGCCGAAGTCTTCCAGAGCTGGCAGTTCCAGCTTCTCGGTGAAGTTCGGCTGACGAGCAGGCAGGTAGCCGTGCAGTTTCTGACGCTGAGCGTGCAGATAGGTGTGCTCTTCAGAACCTTCCGGGAAGGTGATGTAAGACAGGTTTTCAACCTGCTCATCGGTCACAGGAACGTTGAAACGGTCGCGGATGTAACGCACGCCGTCCATGTTCATTTTCTTAACCTGGTGAGCGATGTTTTTACCTTCGGCGGTGTCACCCATGCCGTAACCTTTGATGGTATGAGCGAGGATTACAGTTGCTTTGCCTTTGGTTTCCTGTGCTTTTTTCAGCGCAGCGTAGACTTTCTTCGGATCGTGACCACCGCGGTTCAGAGCCCAAATCTGCTCGTCAGTCCAGTCAGCAACCAGCGCTGCGGTTTCCGGGTATTTACCGAAGAAGTGCTCACGAACGTATGCGCCGTCTTTGGATTTGAAGGTCTGGTAGTCGCCATCAACGGTTTCGTTCATCAGTTGGATCAGTTTACCGCTGGTGTCTTTACGCAGCAGCTCATCCCAACGACCGCCCCACATGACTTTGATAACGTTCCAGCCAGCACCTGCGAAGATGCCTTCCAGTTCGTTAACAATCTTGCCGTTACCGGTGACCGGGCCGTCAAGACGCTGCAGGTTACAGTTGATTACAAAGACCAGGTTGTCCAGTTTTTCACGGGTCGCGATGGTGATCGCACCTTTAGATTCTGGCTCGTCCATCTCACCGTCGCCCAGGAAGGCGTAAACGGTTTGTTTAGAGGTATCTTTCAGGCCACGGTGTTCCAGATATTTCAGGAATTTAGCCTGGTAGATAGCACCGATTGGACCCAGACCCATAGATACGGTCGGGAACTGCCAGAATTCAGGCATCAGTTTCGGGTGCGGGTAGGAAGACAGGCCTTTGCCATGAACTTCCTGACGGAAGTTGTTCATCTGCTCTTCAGTCAGACGACCTTCCAGGAATGCGCGTGCGTAGATGCCCGGAGAGATGTGGCCCTGGAAGTAAATCAGGTCGCCGCCATCCTGCTCGTTGCGTGCACGGAAGAAGTGGTTGAAGCAAACATCATATACCGTAGCGGAGGACTGGAAGGATGCCATGTGACCACCCAGCTCGAGGTCCTTTTTAGACGCACGCAGTACGGTCATGATGGCGTTCCAGCGAATTGCAGAACGAATACGACGTTCCAGCTCCAGATTGCCCGGGTATTCCGGTTCATCTTCAACGGCAATAGTGTTTACATAATTGCTTGCCCCTGCACCTGCCGCTACTTTCACGCCGCCTTTGCGAGCTTCTGAAAGCAGTTGGTCGATCAGATACTGAGCACGCTCAACACCTTCTTCACGGATGACCGATTCGATCGCCTGTAGCCAGTCGCGAGTTTCGATCGGATCCACGTCATTTGGGAAACGTTCTGACATGGGGGTATTCCTTATCTATCTAATACGTTGAGTTATCTGGAACCTGTCCCATTGCGTTCTCGCCAGAGAACGCAATAAGACAGGTTCTGCGTTTAGTTGCCGCGCACTTTAATTGGCGCTTGATTTACAACATCTTCTGGTTAACGTTCTACCAGAAAAATCACTAATTCTTTCGTTGCTCCAGGCGGCGTAAGGCGCGTTCACGACGACTTTCCTCACGACTTCTGTCTAGCAGAATCTCTTCGATAAAGGCCAGGTGACGGTGAGACGCTTCACGCGCATCGATAGGCTTCCCAGCGATAATTGCTTCAAAGATACGGGTACGGTGACTGCTTACCAGCGGCAACATCTCGCGACGCGCATACAGCAATTCGAAGTTTTGCCGAACGTTCTGGGCCAGCATTGGCTCCATACACCTTAGCAAATGGAGCAGCACCACATTATGCGCCGCTTCGGTGACAGCAATTTGATACTGCAGTACCGCATCAGATTCGCCGTCAAGATCGCCGGACTGTTGAGCCAGCTCGATCGCATGGTGGAGTTCACGGATTCGCGTTTTGTCTTCATCCGTGCTGCGCAGTGCAGCGTAATAGGCTGCAATACCTTCCAGCGCATGGCGCGTCTCAAGCAGGTCAAACTGGGATTCAGGATGGTCGGAGAGCAGCTCTACCAGTGGGTCGCTAAAGCTTTGCCACAGGCTGCTCTGAACAAAAGTGCCACCGCCCTGACGACGAAGCAGTAACCCCTTCGCTTCAAGGCGTTGGATCGCCTCGCGTAAGGAGGGGCGGGAGACGTCGAACTGCTTTGCCAGCTCGCGTTCCGGTGGGAGTTTTTCTCCGGGGCGAAGTGTCCCCTCAAGAATTAAAAACTCCAGCTGCTGCTCAATCACATCGGAGAGTTTTGGTTGGCGGATTTTGCTGTAGGCCATGATTTCCTGTCTTAAGCCATTTGCCCGGAGTCAATTGGTCTTACCAATTTCATGTTCTTGACGCTAAAGTAACAAAGTATTCACCTTCTGTCCATACAGGTTTTGATTGAAATCAGTAAAGGGGGCATATTTTAACAACATTACAGATATAACGTTTCAAACATGTAACTATGCACAAATGTTAAATTTACCCACCCCGAGGTAGTTTTAACGGAATTGAAACGAAAAGTTATCTTATCTGAACCGATTCACCAGCTTATTTATCGATATTTCAATTACAAATAATGAATAGAAATTCAAAATGGAAATTTTGAGGTAGATAAACTCGCATTTACAAATGGTTTCTTTTTATTCAACTCGATAGCTTCCCCGCATAAAGCAGGTGCATTCGCGCTCGCATATCATTATTCTGAACAAGACAAAAGTATTAAGGCAACATTTTATCAAAAGCATCTGTAAACAAATTAATACAACAAACGGAATTGCAAACTTACACACGCATTGCTGCGTAGTTCAAAAAATAAGTACTCGAAAGATGAAGAGTAAAACCACACACGAGGTTTAATGATGGAAAGTCAACAGCATGGCGATCAGCTCAAGCGTGGTCTTAAGAACCGCCATATACAGCTAATCGCACTGGGTGGCGCGATTGGTACCGGGTTATTCCTCGGTAGCGCATCCGTTATCCAGTCTGCAGGACCGGGGATTATTCTGGGTTACGCTATTGCCGGCTTTATCGCCTTTTTGATTATGCGCCAGCTTGGTGAAATGGTGGTTGAAGAGCCGGTAGCAGGCTCCTTTAGTCACTTTGCTTATAAATACTGGGGGAGTTTTGCGGGTTTCGCCTCTGGCTGGAACTACTGGGTGCTGTACGTTCTGGTTGCCATGGCTGAGCTGACGGCTGTCGGTAAATATATCCAGTTCTGGTACCCGGAGATCCCAACCTGGGCCTCTGCGGCAGCTTTCTTCGTGATTATCAACGCCATCAACCTGACCAACGTAAAAGTGTTTGGTGAGATGGAGTTCTGGTTTGCCATTATTAAAGTCATTGCCGTAGTCGCGATGATCATCTTCGGCGGCTGGCTGTTATTCAGCGGCAACGGCGGGCCGCAGGCCAGCGTCAGTAACCTGTGGAACCAGGGTGGCTTCCTGCCGCACGGCTTCACCGGTCTGGTGATGATGATGGCGATTATTATGTTCTCTTTCGGTGGGCTGGAGCTGGTCGGGATCACCGCAGCAGAAGCCGATAACCCGGAGCAAAGTATTCCCAAAGCCACCAACCAGGTTATCTACCGTATCCTGATTTTCTATGTGGGTTCGTTGGCTGTTCTGCTTTCCCTGATGCCATGGACGCGCGTCACGGCTGATACCAGCCCGTTTGTCCTCATTTTCCACGAACTGGGCGATACGTTTGTTGCCAATGCGCTGAACATCGTGGTGCTGACCGCCGCTCTTTCTGTCTATAACAGCTGCGTTTACTGCAACAGCCGCATGCTGTTCGGTCTTGCACAGCAGGGTAACGCGCCAAAAGCGCTGATGAATGTCGACAAACGCGGCGTACCGGTGAACACCATTCTGGTTTCCGCGCTGGTTACGGCTCTGTGTGTGCTGATCAACTATCTGGCGCCAGAATCCGCCTTTGGTCTGCTGATGGCGCTGGTGGTTTCCGCGCTGGTGATCAACTGGGCAATGATCAGCCTGGCGCACATGAAGTTCCGCAAAGCCAAACAGCAGCAGGGGGTTACCACCCGCTTCCCGGCTCTGCTCTATCCGCTGGGTAACTGGGTATGCCTGATTTTCATGGCCGCAGTACTGGTGATTATGCTGATGACGCCGGGCATGGCGATCTCAGTGTACTTAATCCCGGTATGGATTGCTGTTCTTGGCATTGGTTACCTGTTCAAGCAGAAAACCGCCGGCACAGTTAAAGCACATTAATTTCCCTCCCCCACCTGCACCAGGTGGGGGTTGTTACCTGCCTCACACTTTCCCACTCATGACTGTTTAGTCCATATCAGCGGCGTTATCCTGCAACGCAAAAACACCGGTACCAGACAATAATTCTCTCCATATCTCATTCATGGAGTGCAGTTGATGGAAACCAGTAAGCTCACGGTGAAAGAAAAGATCGGCTATGGAATGGGCGACGCCGGATGCAACATCATTTTTGGCGCCATCATGTTGTTTGTAAACTATTTTTATACAGATATTTTTGGTCTGGCGCCTGCCCTGGTCGGCGTATTACTGCTCTCAGTACGCGTTATTGATGCCGTTACCGATCCCATTATGGGCGCAATGGCCGACCGTACGCGCAGCAAATATGGTCGATTTCGTCCATGGTTATTGTGGATGGCTTTCCCGTACGCATTATTCAGCGTACTGATGTTTACCACCCCGGAGTGGACATATAACAGCAAAGTTATCTATGCCTTTGTCACCTACTTCCTGCTCTCAATTACCTACACAGCGATCAATATCCCCTATTGCTCTCTCGGCAGCGTCATCACCAACGATCCGCAAGAACGCGTCGCCTGCCAGTCATATCGCTTTGTATTGGTAGGAATTGCAACTCTGCTGCTCTCCCTCACTCTGCTGCCAATGGCGGACTGGTTCGGTGGAGAAGACAAAGCCAAAGGGTATCAAATGGCGATGGCGGTACTGGCCTTCATCGGCATGTGTATGTTCCTGTTTTGCTTTGCAACCGTCCGTGAGCGTGTACGTCCTGCCGTCCCGACTAACGACGATTTAAAAGCCGATCTGAAAGACGTATGGAAGAACGATCAATGGGTAAAAATTCTGCTGTTAACCCTGTGCAACGTCTGTCCGGGCTTTATTCGCATGGCCGCCACCATGTACTACGTGACCTGGGTTATGCAGCAGAGTACGCAATTTGCGACATTGTTTATCAGCCTTGGCGTTATAGGCATGATGATCGGCAGCATGTTGGCGAAGGTGTTAACCGATCGCTGGTGCAAACTGAAAGTCTTCTTCTGGACCAACATCATCCTGGCGATTTTCTCCGCAGCGTTTTACTTCTTCGATCCGAAAGCCACCATGATGATTATGCTGCTCTACTTCCTGCTCAACATCCTGCATCAGATCCCATCCCCGCTGCACTGGTCGCTGATGGCGGATGTCGATGACTACGGCGAGTGGAAAACCGGTAAACGCATCACTGGAATCAGCTTCTCCGGCAACCTGTTCTTCCTGAAACTGGGCCTGGCGATTGCCGGAGCGATGGTTGGCTTCCTGCTTTCCTGGTACGGCTACGACGCAGGGGCGAAAGCGCAAAGCGACTCCGCTATTAACGGCATTATGCTGCTGTTTACCATCATACCTGGCGTAGGCTACCTGATTACCGCAGGCGTGGTTCGTCTGCTGAAAGTTGACCGCGAGTTTATGCAGCAAATCCAGACAGATTTAGAAAAGCGCCGCGCCAACTATCGTGAACTGAATGAATACCACGAGATAAAAACAACAGAAACCGTAAGGAAAGCCTGATGAATCAGTGGCCTAATCCCTTTATTGAACAACGTGCCGATCCGTTTATTTTACGTGACGGTAGCCACTATTATTTCATTGCTTCAGTGCCCGAATACGATCGACTGGAGATCCGCCGGGCTGACTCGCTGGAAGGGCTGCGCACCGCCTTCCCGGTTGTCGTCTGGCGCAAACCAGAAAGTGGTCCCATGAGCCAGCTCATCTGGGCGCCTGAAATCCATCATCTGGCTGGTAAGTGGTACATCTATTTTGCCGCCAGCCACACACAGACGCTCGACAAGCAGGGAATGTTTCAGCACCGTATGTTTGCGCTCGAATGCGCGGACAGCGATCCGCTGGCAGGTATTTGGACAGAAAAAGGCCAGATTAAAACGCAGTTTGATACCTTCGCACTTGATGCCACCACCTTTAACCATCAGGGAAAACAGTGGTATCTGTGGGCGCAGAAATCGCCCGATATTGCCGGGAACTCCAATATCTATCTTGCTGAGATGGAAAACCCATGGACGATTAAAGGTGAGCCGGTGATACTCAGCCATCCAGAATATGACTGGGAATGTCGGGGTTTTTGGGTCAACGAAGGTCCGGCGGTCATGGTTCACGGCGACAAGCTGTTTATCAGTTATTCTGCCAGCGCCACCGACGAGAATTACTGTATGGGATTATTGTGGATTGACCTCAATGCCGATCCGCTCAACCCACAGCACTGGCACAAATCACCACGCCCGGTCTTTACCACCAGCTACGAAAACCGCCAGTTCGGCCCTGGGCACAACAGTTTTACGCAAACGCCGGAAGGTGAAGATGTGCTGGTGTACCACGCCAGAAATTACACCGAAATCGAGGGCGATCCGCTGTACGACCCAAACCGCCATACGCGTCTGAAGCTCGTGCGCTGGGACAAAAACGGAATGCCTGATTTTGGCATCCCGCCAGCGGATACGTATTGAGTCATTGCACCGTTATCCGGTCTACATATGCGCCAGACCGGATAACGCGGTTACGTCGCAATCCCGGCTACAATCGCTAGATCAGCGTGCCATAAATTGTCAGCAGCGCAATGACCACCACCACCACAAACGAGGTTTTCTTCGCCATTGAAACAGCGGCTTTTGGCGTTTCGACTTTATCGGTATGGGGTTCGCGCGCCAGAGAAAACTGCGCCAAACGAGTAAGCACCTGGTATTGCGAAGTATGGAGATCAGCAAGCGATGCAAACCAGGCAGGCAGCGCTTTCTCGCCGTGTCCTAACAGCGCATAGACCACGCCCGCCAGACGCACCGGGATCCAGTCCAGCACATGCAGGATCGCATCGATACCCGATTGCAGACGCTGGTGCGGCGTCTGATAGCGCGCCAGCCAGGACTGCCAGGCACGTAAAAAAGCATAACCCACCAGCGTCACTGGTCCCCACGGACCACCGACAATCAGCCAGAATAACGGCGCCAGGTAAAAGCGAAAGTTGTTCCATAACAGCGCATTCTGCAGTTCACGCAAAAACTCACGCTCATCGCAGTCCGGCGGAACCCCATGAATAAGTGTCAGCTCGCTGGCCATCGCCTCACGAGCGTGAGCGTCAGCGCGGGCAGCCGCGTTCAAATATGCATGATAATGAAGACGCGTCTTGCCAGCGCCGATGCACAGCAAGCCAATTACGATCCATGCCACCAGTAAGGGCACGTTAAACAGTAGCCCATGGAGTGCACGTAGCAGCAGGAACGTCACCCCCATCGCAATCAGGGCCATGCCTACCGTACGCATCATCGAGAAATGCTTAACCCGGCGGAAAAGAACTTCAACCCGGTGATCAAGCTGCCAGTGCTCACCCAGCTTAAAAAGGCGTTCAACAATCAACACCAGTAATGTTGTAAACAGCGTCATGTCATCTCCTTGTCCGACGAGGGGGTGACCAGGGCGCGAAACCTTGCCCAGTCAAATGAGGGCCCGGGATCGGTCTTACGCTCGGGCGCAATATTGCAATGTCCTGTCATATTGTTGGCAATGGCCGGATAACGCGTAATCAGGGCATTCGTCACAGCGGCCAGTTGCCGGTACTGCGCATCGGTATAGGCCAGCGTATCCGTCCCTTCCAGCTCAATACCAATTGAGAAATCATTACAGCGTTCACGACCCTGATAGCTCGAGACGCCAGCATGCCAGGCGCGTTTATTAAAGGGGACATACTGCACGATTTCACCGTCACGGCGAATCAAACAATGGGCAGAAACGCGCAAATGGGCGATTCCGGCAAAATAAGGATGGGCATTGGGATCAATCGTGCCCGTAAACAGCGCGTCGATCCACGGGCCGCCAAACTCACCGGGCGGCAGGCTGATATTATGCACCACCAGCAGAGAAGGGGTTTCGTCATCCGGGCGGCAATCATAATGAGGAGAGGGAACGCGTCGCGCCTCTGCCAGCCAGCCCTCGTCTAACAACATGCAGAATCTCCTTATTGGTGGTGCTCATATCAGGTTCAGGGTAGCATGTTTCCACCTTATGATTCGTTAGCAATTTGGAGTTTTATCATGCCGCCTCGCCGCTATAACCCTGACTACCGACGTGACGCGCTGTTGGAACGCATAAATCTCGATATCCCTGCAGCTGTAGCTCAGGCGCTGCGTGAAGATTTAGGCGGAGAAGTTGATGCCAATAACGATATCACCGCACAGCTTTTACCCGAAGACATGCGCTCCCACGCTACCGTCATTACCCGCGAAGATGGCGTTTTTTGTGGGAAACGTTGGGTGGAAGAGGTCTTTATTCAACTGGCGGGCGATGATGTCAACATCACCTGGCATGTCAAAGATGGCGACAGCATTAAGGCTAATCAGCCACTGTTTGAACTGGACGGCCCTTCCCGCGTACTGCTGACCGGCGAACGTACCGCGCTTAATTTTGTGCAGACGCTTTCCGGTGTGGCTAGCGAAGTACGTAAATACGTCGACCTGCTGGCGGGGACAAAAACCCAGCTTCTGGATACGCGTAAAACCCTGCCGGGTCTGCGTACCGCGCTGAAATACGCCGTATTGTGCGGCGGCGGCGCAAATCATCGTCTGGGGCTTTCTGACGCTTTCCTGATCAAGGAAAACCACATTATTGCGTCTGGCTCGGTACGTCAGGCCGTGGAAAAAGCCTTCTGGCTGCACCCGGATGTGCCGGTTGAAGTCGAAGTCGAAAGCCTGGATGAACTGGACGACGCGCTGAAAGCCGGGGCTGACATCATAATGCTTGATAACTTCGAAACTGACCAAATGCGTGAAGCAGTAAAACGCACCAACGGCCAGGCACGTCTGGAAGTGTCGGGTAACGTCACTCACGAAACGCTGCGCGAATTTGCCGAAACCGGCGTGGATTTCATCTCTGTTGGCGCGTTGACCAAGCACGTTCGCGCGCTCGATCTCTCCATGCGTTTTCGCTAATTGCTGTTTGTATTGCCCGATGGCGCTTTGCTTATCGGGCCATTCTGCATGCCGGAGAAGGCGTTTTCGCCGTTATCCGGCAGTTTCTTCGAGCCTCTTCGCAAATACGTTGTTTGATTCTGTAATCTCGTAAAAATCCTCGGAACCCGCCTTCCCATTCAGTTATTTGCCTCTCGCCGTGGCCCAGAGCGTTTGCCAAAGTAGCGCCAGCTAACTCAAGGAGCGAACGATGGACAAGCAACGAGGATTCACGCTTATCGAACTTATGGTGGTCATTGGCATTATTGCCATTCTTAGCGCCATCGGCATTCCGGCTTATCAAAACTATCTGCGCAAAGCCGCGCTGACCGACATGCTGCAAACCTTTGTTCCCTATCGCACGGCAGTTGAGCTTTGTGCGCTGGAGCATGGCGGGACAGAAACCTGCGATGCCGGAACCAATGGCATCCCTTCTCCAACCACCACCCGATATGTCTCCGCCATGAGCGTGGAAAAAGGCATTGTCAGCCTCAGCGGGCAGGAAAGCCTGAACGGGCTAAGCATCACCATGGCGCCGGGTTGGGACGATGCAAACGGCATTACTGGCTGGAGTCGTAACTGCGTCATCCAGAATGACAGCGCATTGCAACAGGCCTGCGAAGACGTTTTTCGTTTCGATATCAACTAAGGAAAAGAGATGAATACCACCCAACTTACAGCGCTGTGCCAACGTTATCAGGCCACATTACTGGATGCAGATAATGAAGTGGTGCACATCGCCGTCGTGGAGGCCCCATCCCACGAGCTACTGGACGCACTGCATTTTGCGACTACCCGACGCATCGACATTGTTTGCTGGACGCGTCAGCAAATGGAAGGCCACACGCATACGCCACGCAAAATGCTCCCGACGGTCGTCACTAAAAGCAGTGCCAGCGCCGCAGACTTGCTGAATCAGACGTTCCAATCCGCTCTGGTGCAACGGGCTTCTGATATTCATTTTGAGCCAGCGGAAAGTCACTATCGGATCAGATTACGTGTGGATGGCGTACTGCATGTTTTACCGGAAGTCACAATCGAGATGGGTATCGCTATTACCGCAAGGTTAAAAGTTTTAGGCAGTCTGGATATTGCCGAGCATCGACTTGCGCAAGACGGACAATTTACCGTTGAGATTTCAGGAGAATCGGTCTCTTTTCGCATCGCCACCCTGCCCTGTCGCTTCGGCGAAAAAGTAGTGCTGCGGCTACTTCATCAGGTCAATCAAACGCTGGAACTCACTGCGCTGGGAATGCAGGACGCGCAGTTAGCAGCATTTTCACAAGCGTTGCAGCAGCCTCAAGGGCTGATTCTGGTCACCGGCCCCACAGGAAGCGGTAAAACGGTCACGCTGTACAGTGCGCTGCAAACCCGAAACACCCCGCAGGTGAATCTTTGCAGCGTGGAAGATCCGGTAGAGATCCCGATCGCCGGGCTTAACCAGACTCAAATTCATCCCCGCGCCGGTCTCACTTTTCAGGGCGTATTGCGCGCTCTGCTGCGCCAGGATCCCGACATTATCATGGTGGGTGAAATCCGCGATGGCGAAACGGCTGAAATAGCCCTTAAAGCCGCACAAACCGGTCATCTGGTGCTATCAACACTGCATACCAATTCCACCACTGAAACGCTGGTACGCCTGCAGCAAATGGGGGTTGCTCGCTGGATGATCGCCTCCGCGCTGACGCTCGTTATTGCCCAGCGGTTGGTAAGAAAACTGTGTCCCCACTGCCGACAACGTCTGGAAAAACCAATCACGCTCCCCGAAGCTGCCTGGCCTACGCCACTGCCACGTTGGCAAGCCGCTGGCTGCGAACACTGCTATCACGGATTTTATGGCCGTACCGCATTGTTTGAAGTGCTTCCCGTTACGCCCGCATTGCGCCAAAGCATCGCCAACGGGACGTCAGTAGACGCAGTAGAATCGGCTGCGCAGCAATTGGGGATGAGTACGCTGTTTGAAAATGGCTGTCAGGCCGTCGAACAAGGGCTAACAACATTTGAAGAGCTGATCCGCGTACTGGGCATGCCCCATGTCAGCTAAACAGCTTTGGCGCTGGCAAGGTATTAGCAACGAAGGTCATCCACAGGAAGGCGTACTGTGGGCTGATACCCGCCCCTCATTGATACTTGCTCTCGAACAACTGCATATTACGCCACTGCGCATTAACCGTATGCACATCAAAACTTCACACTGGAGTCGCGACAGAAGCGCCGAAACCGTACATCAACTGGCAACATTACTGAAAGCAGGACTAACGCTCTCGGCAAGCTTAACTCTGCTGGCTGAACAGCACCCGAGCAGCCAGTGGCAGGCGCTACTGCGCACGCTGGCTCACGATATGGAGCAGGGGATTTCGCTCTCCACCTCGCTATCGCAATGGCAACACGTTTTTCCGCCGCTTTATCAGGCAATGATCCGCACCGGAGAGCTTACAGGTAAGCTGGACGACTGCTGTTTTGAACTCGCGCGCCAGCAACAGAATCAACAGCAGCTCGCTGATAAAGTGAAAAAAGCCCTGCGCTATCCGATTATCATCATCACGATGGCAATGATGGTCGTATTTGCGATGTTGCAGTTTGTACTCCCTGAGTTTGCAGCCATCTACCGGACGTTCAACACTCCGCTACCGGTACTTACTCAGTGGATTATTGCCATCGCGCACTTTAGCAGCCAATGGGGATGGCTGGCAGTAGTATTCAGCATGGTTGCGATTGCGGTATATCACCTGATAAAACAACAACCCTACTGGCTTATTCTGCGCCAGAAATTTCTGCTCGGTCTTCCGGTCATTGGGCCAATGGTGAGAGGGCAAAAACTCACGCAAATCTTCACTGTTCTGGCATTAACGCAAAATGCAGGTATTCCTTTTCTGCAAGGCCTTGAGAGCGTAGCTGAAACGCTGGACAACCCTTTCTGGTCGCAACGATTAATACAAGTACATCACAACATCAGCACCGGAAAACCCATCTGGTTAGCGCTTAAAAATTGTGGTGAATTCAGCCCATTGTGTATACAACTGGTCAGAACAGGTGAAGCATCCGGCTCGCTGGATGCCATGCTGCGTAATCTGGCCCATCACCACGGCGATAAAACCTTGTCTCAGGCGGAGAATCTGGCTGCGCTACTTGAGCCTGCGCTGCTGATCGTTACGGGGGTGATTATCGGTACGTTGGTCGTCGCGATGTATTTACCGATTTTTCATTTGGGAGATGCGATGAGCGGGGTGGGATGACGCTGGCGCGAAGAACGCGCCAGCTATCATATTACAGGCTATTGAAAACGCGGTTTTCTTGTTCCTGTACACGAATAAACGTTGTACGTTTGGTCAGCTCTTTCAGACGGGAAGCACCGACATAGGTACAAGCAGAGCGCAGGCCGCCGAGGATATCGCGAGCGGTATTATCAACCGGGCCGCGCAGAGGCAGCTTAACGGTTTTACCTTCCGCTGCGCGGTACTGCGCAACGCCACCAACGTGACGCGTCATGGCAGATTCAGAGCTCATACCGTAGAACAGCATGAATTTCTCGCCGTTTTCTTCAACAATTTTGCCGCCGCTTTCTTCATGACCAGCTAACATACCGCCGAGCATAACGAAGTCTGCACCGCCGCCAAACGCTTTTGCCACGTCGCCAGGCATCGTGCAACCACCGTCGCTGACAATCATGCCCCCCAGACCGTGAGCAGCATCGGCACATTCAATAACCGCCGAAAGTTGCGGATAGCCAACACCGGTTTTTACACGCGTGGTACATACAGAACCCGGGCCAATGCCGACTTTAACAATGTCCGCGCCGGAAAGTACCAGCTCTTCGCACATTTCTCCGGTGACCACATTACCCGCACAAATCGTTTTTGTCGGCCATGCTTCACGTGCTTTCGACACAAACTGAACAAAATGCTCTGAGTAGCCATTTGCCACATCAATGCAGATAAAGTTCAGCGCTGGGTTGAGCGCCAGAATCTGTTTGGTTTTTTCGAAGTCTGCGTCAGACGTGCCGGTTGAAACCATTACGTGTTTGAGTACATCGGCAGAAGTCTCTGCGATGAATGCGGCCCAGTCTTCAACAGAATAGTGTTTGTGCACAGCGGTCAGGATGTCGAAGGATGCCAGCGCCGTTGCCATGGCAAACGTACCGACAGTGTCCATGTTCGCGGCAATAATGGGAACGCCGGACCAGGTCTGACCTGAATGCTTAAAGGTAAATTGACGTTCCAGCTCAACATCGGAACGGCTTTTGAGAGTAGAACGCTTAGGGCGGATAAGAACGTCTTTGAAACCTAACTTCAGATCTTCTTCGATACGCATGTGCGGATTCCTGGGGTTAATGGCGAAAAATCGAAACTCACAACTCCAGTGACGCTATCATACGCACTAATCAATGCCGCGCAAGACTGCGAAATTCTCTTTTTTTACGCTACAATCCCATAAATTTACCTGGCGAATAGCAGGTTAATCCTGCAGCAGCCTCGCCTTCGCACGCTTAACTTTTAACTGTTTGATAATCAAACTTAAACTCCGGGATCTGCATCTATGAGGTATACGGTAGCCTTAACCGGCGGCATTGGCAGTGGTAAAAGCACCGTTGCAAATGCGTTCGCTGACCTCGGAATAAACGTCATTGATGCAGATATTATTGCGCGCCAGGTGGTTGAACCCGGCACACCCGCCCTTAAGGCGATTGAAGAACATTTTGGTTCCGAGGTGATCGCCGCAGACGGCTCGTTGCAGCGACGCATTTTACGCGAACGCATTTTTTCCGCCCCAGAGGAGAAAAAATGGCTGAATGCCCTGCTCCATCCGCTTATTCAGCAGGAAACGCAGCGCCAGTTTCAGCAAGCGACGTCCCCTTATCTGTTGTGGGTTGTACCTTTGCTGGTGGAAAATTCGCTGTATAAAAAAGCCAACCGCGTACTGGTGGTAGATGTTAACCCCGAAACACAGCTCAGACGCACTATGCGGCGTGATGACGTCACGCGTGAGCATGTGGAACAAATTCTTGCTGCTCAGGCAACGCGTGAAGCGCGTTTGGCCGTGGCAGACGATGTTATTGATAATAATGGCGCACCGGAAGCCATCGCTTCGGATGTCGCCCGCCTGCACGCGCTCTATTTGCAATGCGCGTTGCAGTTTGTCTCACAGGAAAAACCGTAATGCACACCCAGGTCCTTTTTGAACACCCTCTCAATGAGAAGATGCGTACATGGCTGCGCATTGAGTTTTTAATCCAACAGCTCTCCGTTAATTTACCCATTGCGGACCATGCAGGTGCACTGCATTTTTTCCGTAATATCGGAGATTTACTGGATGTATTTGAACGCGGTGAAGTCCGTACCGAACTCCTCAAAGAGCTGGAAAGACAACAGCGTAAACTCCAGGCCTGGGTTGAAGTTCCCGGCGTCGATCAAAGCAGGATCGACGCTTTGCGCCAGCAGTTAAAAAGCGCAGGCAGCATTCTGATTTCGGCCCCGCGGATTGGACAAACGCTGCGCGAAGATCGTCTGATTGGCCTCGTGCGTCAACGTTTAAGCATTCCTGGCGGGTGCTGCAGTTTCGATCTGCCAACCCTGCATATCTGGTTACATTTACCGCAATCACATCGCGACGCGCAGGTTGAAACCTGGCTTGCCAGCCTGAATCCGCTCAATCAGGCGCTGTCGCTGGTGCTGGATTTAATTCGCAACTCTGCGCCGTTTCGTAAGCAAACCAGCCTGAATGGTTTTTACCAGGACAACGGCGAAGATGCGGATCTTCTTCGCTTGCAGCTGCCGCTTGATTCGCAGCTTTATCCGCAAATCTCTGGTCATAAGAGCCGTTTTGCCATTCGCTTTATGCCGCTGGATAGCGAGAATGGCCAGGTGCCTGAGCGTCTAGATTTTGATCTGGCGTGCTGTTAAGGAGTCAACATGTCTGAACAAACCATCGTCAACTGCCCAACCTGCGGCAAACCCGTCGTGTGGGCTGAAGTCAGTCCGTTTCGCCCATTCTGCAGCAAGCGCTGCCAGTTAATCGATCTCGGTGAGTGGGCTGCAGAAGAGAAACGTATCCCAAGCTCAGGCGACTTGTCGGAAAGCGACGACTGGAGTGAAGAACAGAAGTAATTCAACTAAAACGGAGGGCGAGCAAGCGTACAGCCCCGCCCTAATTTGCCGGATACGGCGTTACCTTATCCGGCTTACGCGCGACGAACACCATTAACCAGCAATCAGCTTTTCAATGACCGGTGCATTCGCAGGCGGGAAATCTTCCGCATTCAAAGCATGTTGCCCAATCCACTGCGCTGGCTGCCCCTCTTTTCCCCATGGCTCGCCTTCCCAGCTTTCAACCAGCCAGAACCACAGCGTAATATGTCTGTCCGGAAACTGATACTCCAGCTTTTCGAACAACGAGCTTTGAGTCGGCGTAATACCAACTTCTTCCTGTAGCTCGCGAACCAGCGCCTGTTCCGGCGTTTCGCCCGCTTCAATTTTTCCGCCGGGGAACTCCAGCTTATTTGCCATGTGGGCATCCGCCGCACGCTGGGTTATAAAAATTTCATGTTGCGGATTACGAATAATTCCGACGGCGATCTGCAGTATTTTCATCTTTATCTTCCATAAAAAAGGCGCAGAATTCTGCGCCTTTTCAGTAAGTTATTTACTTAGCTCAGACGGCCATGGCACTGTTTGTATTTTTTGCCGGAACCGCAAGGACACGGATCGTTACGACCCACTTTACGATCGCCGGTTTGTGCCGCCAGCTCTTCTGCCGCAGCAGAATCATCACCTTTATGGCTCAGTTGCTGCATCTGCGCTAAACGTTCAGCTTCTTCGCGACGCTGCTGCTCCATCGCTTCTACTTCTTCAGGCATACGCACCTGAACTTTGCTCAGGGTGCTGATCACTTCGTACTTCAGTGATTCCAGCATTGATGCAAACATAGAGAAGGATTCACGCTTGTATTCCTGTTTCGGATCTTTTTGCGCATAACCACGCAGGTGGATACCCTGACGCAGATAGTCCATCGCCGCAAGGTGCTCTTTCCACAGGGAGTCGAGAGTTTGCAGCATCACGCCTTTTTCAAAGTGACGCATCATCTCCGCACCCACAACTTCTTCTTTACGCTGATAAACTTCTACGGCGTTTGCCAGAATTCGTTCGCGCAGCGTTTCTTCGTGCAGCTCAGGCTCCTTATCCAGCCACTCTGAAATCGGCATATCCAGATCGAAGTCGTTTTTCAGACGTTCCTGCAGACCCGGGATATCCCACATTTCTTCCAGAGATTGTGGCGGAATATAGGCATCAATCGTTGCTTTGAAGACATCTTCACGGATGCTGTTGATGGTTTCGCTAACGTCAGATACGTCCAGCAGTTCGTTACGCTGGGTGTAGATTGCGCGACGCTGGTCGTTGGCGACATCATCATATTCCAGCAATTGCTTACGAATGTCGAAGTTGCGACTTTCCACTTTACGCTGCGCGTTAGCAATCGCTTTGGTGACCCACGGGTGTTCAATCGCTTCACCTGGCTTCATACCCAGTTTACGCATCATGCCGGACACGCGGTCAGAGGCAAAAATACGCATCAGCGCATCTTCCATCGACAGATAGAAACGAGAAGAACCCGCATCCCCCTGACGTCCAGAACGACCACGCAGCTGGTTATCGATACGGCGAGATTCATGACGCTCAGTACCAATAATATGTAAACCACCGGCAGCTAACACTGCGTCATGGCGAACCTGCCAGGCGGCTTTGATCTGCGCGATTTGTTCCGGAGTCGGGTTTTCCAGCTCGGCAACTTCCGCCTGCCAGCTACCGCCCAGCACGATATCGGTACCACGACCCGCCATGTTAGTGGCGATTGTCACGGCCGACGGGTAACCCGCCTGCGCGACGATATCCGCTTCGCTGGCGTGGAACTTGGCGTTCAAAACGTTATGTTTGATACCAGCTTTGGTCAGTTCGTTAGAGACCACTTCAGATTTTTCAATAGAGATAGTACCCACCAGCACCGGCTGGCCATTTGCGGTACGTTCTTTAATATCTTCAATGATCGCCTGAATTTTTTCCGCTTCAGTCATGTACACCAGATCCGGTAAATCCTTACGAATCATCGGACGGTTGGTCGGCACAACCACGGTATCCAATTTGTAGATGGAGCTGAATTCAAAGGCTTCAGTATCTGCGGTACCGGTCATACCAGCCAGTTTTTCATACAAACGGAAGTAGTTCTGGAAGGTAATGGATGCCAGCGTCTGGTTCTCGTTCTGGATATCAACACCTTCTTTGGCTTCAACGGCCTGGTGCAGACCATCAGACCAGCGACGGCCCTGCATAGTACGGCCGGTGTGTTCGTCGACGATGATAACTTCGCCATCTTTTACGATGTAGTCGACATCGCGGGTAAACAGCACATGCGCGCGCAGTGCGGCTGTCACGTGGTGCATCAGCATAATGTTGCCAGGAGAGTACAGAGACTCGCCTTCATCCATAATACCTTCGTTAACCAGCAGCTCTTCAATCAGTACCAGACCACGTTCGGTCAGGTTAACCTGGCGCGCTTTCTCATCAACAGAGAAGTGGCCTTCCCCCTGGAACGTGTCGGAATCTTCCTTCTCCTGACGAATCAGGTGTGGGATGATTTTGTTCACTTTTTTATACATTTCCGAGCTGTCTTCAGCCGGACCGGAAATGATCAGCGGCGTACGCGCTTCATCGATCAGGATGGAGTCGACTTCATCGACCAGCGCATAATGCAGTTTACGCTGAACACGCTCTTCCGGGCTAAACGCCATGTTGTCGCGCAGGTAGTCAAAACCGTATTCGTTGTTAGTACCGTAAGTAATATCGGCATTGTAGGCCTCACGCTTGGCTGGCGCTGGCAGGCCAGACATATTGATCCCTACGGTCATGCCGAGGAATTCAAACAGCGGGCGGTTATTTTCGGCGTCACGCTGAGCCAGGTAGTCGTTCACGGTCACCACGTGTACACCCTTCCCGCTCAATGCGTTCAGGTAGGCAGGCAGCGTCGCGGTCAAGGTTTTACCTTCACCGGTACGCATTTCCGCGATACAGCGATCGTTAAGCACCATGCCGCCGAGCAGCTGGACGTCGAAGTGACGCATGCCGAATACGCGCTTACTCGCTTCACGGACCACCGCGAACGCTTCCGGGATTAGGCTCTCAACGCTGGCGCCTTTTTCCAGACGGGCGCGGAATTCAGCGGTCTTCGCTTTCAGTTCATCATCGGAGAGTTTTTCCATCTCCGGTTCCATTGCGTTGATAACATTGACCACTTTACGCATACGACGCAGCGTACGCTCGTTACGGCTACCGAATACTTTTGTTAATAATTTGATTAGCATAATAAAATCTCAAACGCCCCGCGGTGCGGAGTCAAAAATTATAAGTTGAAAGGTTCTTTTTTAGCTGAGGCGTTGAGGACCAGCGCGGATACCCTGCAACTGGCTGATCCAGACCGGAACGCTAAACGCGGCCTGAGAGGTAAAATGGGTATATGTCACGCGACTCACGGTCGCGGGCGGTCTGCCTTCTTGCGTCAGCATCGCGCTGAGCGTATTCAGCAACGCAAGATGGTGCGCCTGGATTGGCAACGGCTCTTCGGCAACAGGCAACGCCTGAGGAGCCATAGCAAAAGAAAGATGGCGAATAACCGTACGAATGGCATGCTGATGCCAGTAATCGACGGTAAAATTAGGGCGACGATTGGTCGCTTCCAGCAAAGCAAGCTGGCTAAAGTTAACTTTACCGGATTGATCGTGATTGCTGGCGGTCGCCTTCGCAGGGGTATTGGGTTCAGCAGCATTACTGAGCGCGGGCAGGCCAAAACTCGCCGCGACCATCCCCAACAGGAGATGCGGCCAGAAGTACCGTCTGCCTAACTGTCGCCAACGCGTCAGTATTCCACTCACGTTTTTGCCACCTGATATACCCTGCGTTTGGGGTTACGAATGCAAAACATTTTTTTGCGCACGAATCTTATCATTAAAGCGTACGCTCCACAGCAGTAATGACAACCAGCCATGGGTAAATATGCTCAAGAAAGCAGCGATCGCACACTATTTTAACCTAGTGGCAGGGAAAAATTTGCGTTGGAAAAGACTGCGTTAATGAGTACATAAAAAAACGACTGGCTCACCTGGCCGGAGAGAGTGCCAGATTTACCAGTCGAATTTATACGACAGCGTATGTCGTTATGCCAGTACGGTCGAAGGTGCTTTGAACGCCAGAGGCAGTTCTGCATCGTCCTGGAAGGTCACATATTCCCAGGCTTCCTGTTTTGCCAGGACTGCCTGCAACAGTTTGTTATTCAATGCATGACCGGATTTATACGCGGTGAATGCACCAATAATGTTGTGACCACACATGAACAAGTCACCAATCGCGTCGAGCATTTTGTGACGAACGAATTCGTCTTCAAAACGCAGACCGTCTTCGTTCAATACGCGATAATCGTCAACAACGATGGCACAATCGAAGCTGCCGCCCAAGGCCAGGCCACGGGACTGCAGATATTCGATATCACGCATGAAGCCGAAAGTACGCGCACGGCTGATCTGGCGCATGAACGCATCTGCAGAGAAGTTCATCGCATAGCGCTGCGTGCTGGCATCAATCGCCGGATGGTTAAAGTCGATGGTAAAATCCAACGAGAAACCATTAAACGGTTTGAATTCAGCCCACTTATCGCCATCTTCGACACGAACGGTCTCTTTGATGCGAACAAATTTCTTAGCGCTGTTCAGTTCTTCAATACCCGCATCGAGCAGCAGGTATACGAATGGAGCAGCACTACCATCCATGATCGGGATTTCCGGGGCGTTAACTTCAATAACAATGTTATCGATACCTAAGCCCGCCAGAGCAGCGTTAAGGTGCTCTACGGTTGAAATCCGCACATCATGCTCATTGACCAGACACGTACAGAGCATGGTATCACGCACAGATTTGGCATCGGCCGGGAAATCTACCGGAGGATTCAAGTCGGTGCGACGATAGATGACCCCGGTGTTGGCCGGCGCAGGGCGTAGCGTCAGCGTGACTTTTTTGCCGGTATGTAAACCGACGCCAGTCGCCTGAACGATACGTTTAAGTGTCCTTTGTTTGATCATCGTATAATCTCGCCAAATTAACTATCCAACCGAAGTGTACTATACATTCGGCGGGCCAGTTTAGCACAAAGAGCGCAGATTCCCAAATTCCAGCTAATTCTTAATCAGCTTGCTTACGCAGGAATGCTGGGATATCCAGATAATCCGGCTCTTTAGTGGTTTGCGGCGTATTGTCGTTAACCACTTTCGCTACCGGTTTTTGCTCTTGCGTCAACGGCGCCATGCCGTGTTGCTGGTAACGATCCATTACCGGCTGTTGTACCTGCTTGTTGGTTACCAGAGTGATTTCAGGACGCTTGTCCATACCAATTCCAGTCGCAACAACGGTTACGCGCAGTTCGTCGTTCATATCCGGGTCCAGAGAGGTACCGATTACCACGGTCGCGTTATCCGATGCAAAGGCACGGATGGTGTTACCCACGGTTTCGAATTCATCCAGACGCAGGTCGAAGCCCGCAGTAATGTTGACCAGCACGCCACGTGCGCCGGACAGATCGATGTCTTCCAACAGCGGAGAAGAAATTGCCATTTCAGCCGCTTCTTCTGCACGATCTTCACCGCTCGCCACGCCAGAACCCATCATTGCGTAGCCCATTTCAGACATCACGGTACGCACGTCTGCAAAGTCGACGTTCATCAGACCCGGACGGGTAATCAGTTCAGCGATACCCTGTACTGCGCCTTTCAGCACGTCATTCGCTGCGCCAAACGCATCCAGCAGGGAGATCCCGCGACCCAGCACTTTCAACAGTTTGTCATTCGGGATAGTGATCAGAGAGTCCACGTGTTTGGACAGCTCAGTGATACCCTGCTCCGCGAATGCCATACGCTTCTTGCCTTCAAAGTTGAAAGGCTTGGTCACGACAGCAACGGTCAGGATACCTAAATCTTTTGCCACTTCAGCCACTACTGGCGCTGCACCAGTACCGGTACCGCCGCCCATGCCAGCGGCGATAAACACCATGTCTGCACCGTCAAGCGCTGCACGCAGAGCTTCACGATCTTCATCTGCCGCATTGCGACCGACTTCCGGGTTTGCACCCGCGCCCAGACCTTTGGTGATGCCGCTACCAATCTGAATGGTCTGTCCTACCGCCGTCTTACGCAACGCCTGCGCGTCGGTATTCACCGCGAAGAATTCAACACCTTCGATGCGCTCGCGCACCATGTGTTCAACGGCATTACCGCCACCGCCGCCGACGCCGATGACTTTAATCACCGCGTCATTGGTAAGTTCCATAGGTTCAAACATAGTTTCTCTCTCCGTTGTGCCTGTCGCCTGAGACCGTTAATGTGCGTCGGTCTCTTTAAAAATTAAAACTCTTTTCTCAGCCAGCTATTGAGTCGTTTGATCCACGAGCCAACTGATGCCGTTACGCGTTTTTCTACTTCAGCCTCACCACTCAAATGGGATTCTTTCCCGTAGTGAAGCAGCCCCACCGCCGTTGAATAATACGGCTCCTGAGCATAATCCGTCAGACCAGTAATATTCAGCGGTGCGCCAATACGCACTTGCGTATGGAACACACGCTGTGCGCAGGCCGCAAGGCCTTCAATTTGCGCAGCACCGCCGGTTAACACAATCCCCGCCGCCAGATGATGTTTCACACCCTGCTGACGAAGCTGTTCTTGTAATTGCAAAATTTCTTCGTTGACCAGGTTGAGCAGCTCGGTATAACGCGGCTCAATGACCTCTGCCAGAGTCTGACGTTGCAGGCTACGCGGTGGACGCCCCCCCACGCTTGGCACTTCAACGCTCTCGTCTTTACCCACGATGGAACCCAGTGCGCAACCATGACGCACTTTGATGGCTTCGGCATCGCTTGGCGGCGTACCAAAGGCATACGCGATATCGCTGGTCACGACATTCCCTGCATAAGGGATAACTTTAGTGTGGCGCAACGCCCCGCCAGTATAAACGGCGATGTCCATTGTACCACCACCAATATCGACCACGCAGACACCCAGCTCACGTTCATCTTCCGTCAAGACGGAATAACTGGCTGCCAACCCAGCAAAAATCAGTTGGTCAACTTTCAGACCACAACGTTCAACAGCTTTGACGATGTTCTTCGCCATGTCGTTGTGGCAGGTTATAAGGTGGACTTTTGCCTGCATACGCACGCCGGAAAGACCTACCGGATTTTTGATACCTTCCTGGTAGTCAATGGCGTATTCCTGCGGAATAACGTGCAGAACGCGATGTTCATCGCGAACACGTACGGACTTTGCCGTATGAACCACGTTTTCCACATCTTCCTGCGTCACTTCCTCTTCGGAAATGGGCACCATACCAATTTCATTCTGACAGCTAATGTGTTTACCGGAAAGCGCCAGATACACAGAGGAGATCTGGCAATCTGCCATCAGCTCAGCCTGGTCAATGGCGCGCTGTACGCACTTCACCACAGACTCAAGGTCGTTCACCCCGCCTTTATCCATACCTCGCGATGGGCAACTGCCCACGCCAATGATATTGACCATACCGTCGGGCAGAACTTCCCCTACTAAAGCGGCTACCTTCGCGGTGCCAATCTCCAGTCCAACTACCAGTTTTCTGTCCGTCGCCTTGATCATTGTTGTTCTGCCTGTGCCTGATTCTGTTGCTGATTAGATTCCTCAGGAGGCAAGGGAACCCAGCCTACTGCCGCTCCTGAGTCATAACGCAAATCAACGTAGCTAATCCGTTTGCCATCGGTTTGCGCCTGCTGCTGTAAAACCGGGTAGAGTTCCACAAAGCGAGCCAAACGTTTTATCGTATCGCCCCTGCCCAGATTCAGCTTAATATCGTTATTCAGCGTCAACTGCCAGGAACGACGAGCGGTCATTGCCGCTTCCTTCAGGGTGAATCTATCCTTAGCCAGCACCTGCCCCATGTCACGGAACCCTTGCAACACTTCACTCGCGCTGCCTTCCGGCCCGTACAACATGGGTAATACCTGCTTATTGGCCCGACCGGTTGGGACGCTGAACGTATTTCCTTCGGCATCCACCATATGTTGGTCATTCCAACGCGCTATTGGCACATATTCAACCAGATGAATCTTCAATTCATCAGGCCATTGCTTTCTGACGCTCGCCTGTTTGATCCAGGGGAGACGTTCAATCTGGCTCTGGATGATGTTCACATCCTGAGTCATAAAGGTTCCCGGAGCGCCCAGCGCCAGGATGGACTGACGGATATCGTCATTGCGCGTGTAATGCCGTTCACCGGTTAACACCAGTTTTGACAATGGCAAACGCTGCGCATCTTCCATCCATCCCAATACTACCCAGCCGCTGACAAACACGGTGCACAGCACTGTCAACAGAAACAGTATTCCTGCAAGACGCGTTCCATTATTGCGGCGTGAGGAGTTTACTTCTTCTTCATCACCGTTTCGTGTGTTCAGCGCAGCCTGCGACATATCAGTCCGCCAACTCCAGAATTCGTACCACCAACTGCGAGAAGCTCAAACCCGCCTGACGCGCCGCCATCGGCACCAGGCTGTGGCTGGTCATACCCGGAGAGGTATTGGCTTCCAGCAGATAAAACTGGTCATCGCTGTCCAGCATGACGTCAATACGGCCCCAACCTTTACAGCCCAATGCGGTCCATGCTTTCAGGACTAATTCCTGCAAACGGGCCTCTTGTTCGACTTCCAGACCTGCTGGGCAGAAATATTGTGTCTCATCAGAGAGATACTTCGCCTCATAATCATAGAAGGTTCCCGCGGGTTGGATACGTATTGACGGTAAAATTTCTTCGCCGAGCATCGCAACTGTAAATTCCGAGCCACTGAGCCATTTTTCAATCAGTACTTCTTCATCATGCTGAAAAGCCAATGCTAATGCACCATGCAAAGCATTTTCTTCTTCAACTTTTGACATCCCTACGCTAGAGCCTTCACGGCTTGGCTTCACAATTAGCGGCAGGCCTAACGCAGAAATTTTTGTAACCACTTCATCGCTAAGACCTTTTTCGAACTCAGCGCGGGTCAGCGCAACCCAAGGTGCGACGGGTAAACCTGCGCCCTGCCACAGCAACTTGCTGCGCAGTTTGTCCATCGAAATCGCGGAAGCCATGACGCCGCTGCCGGTATACGGCAGGCCAATCAGCTCCAGCATGCCCTGCAACGTGCCATCTTCACCACCACGACCATGCAGCGCAATAAACGCCTTCTGAAAACCCATTGATTTCAGAAGAGTGACATCAACCTCTTTTGGGTCAATCGGATGGGCATCCACACCACCCTCACGTAACCCAGCCAGCACGGCCGCGCCGGAATTCAGCGATACTTCACGCTCTGCGGAGGTTCCCCCTAACAGGACCGCGATTTTATCAGCCATGTTGTCCTTCCTCCGGGTTTTGCGGCTTCAGTTTGATTTCAGCTAAGGAACGCGCGATTTTGCCGATATTTCCAGCGCCTTGCACCAAAATCAGATCGTTGCCGGTTAATACGGGGGCCAACATTTCAGCCGCCAGGGCCGGATCGGAGACCAGAATCGGATCGATCTTACCGCGACTGCGAATAGTACGGCACAGCGAGCGGCTGTCAGCACCCGGAATCGCGGCTTCGCCTGCGGCATACACATCCAGCATCAGCAGCGCATCGACCTGGGTCAGCACGTTGGCAAAGTCGTCGTATAAATCGCGCGTACGTGTGAACCGGTGCGGCTGGAACAGCATCACCAAATTTTTGTCCGGCCAGCCCGCGCGCGCAGCTTTGATCGTGGCGTCAACTTCCGTTGGGTGATGACCATAATCATCAACCAGCATCGCAGTCCCGGTTTTACCGTTCACCGGCTCAAGCGGGAATTCACCGAGGAAGTCAAAACGACGCCCGGTCCCCTGGAAACTTTCCAGCGCACGTAAAATAGCCTCGTCTTCAATACCTTCTTCTGTCGCGACCGCCACCGCCGCCGCCGCATTCAGGGCATTGTGGCGACCCGGCGCGTTTAACGTAACGCGTAAATCAGCCATCCCCTGGCGCAGCAGCGTAAAGTGCCCTTGTGGGCCGATCTGCTGGTAATCTTCAACGCGCACATCGGCATCGTCGCTAAAACCATAGGTTGTGGTTTGACGGCCGACTCGCGGTAACAGTTCGCGGATCACCGGATCGTCAACACACATCACCGCACGACCATAAAACGGCAAGTTATGCAGGAAATTTATAAACGTCTGCTTTAAATTTTCGAAGTCGCCATGGTAGGTATCCATATGGTCAGCTTCGATATTGGTGACAATCGCCACCATCGGCTGCAAATGCAGGAATGATGCGTCGCTCTCATCCGCTTCGGCAATCAAATAACGGCTATGACCCAGACGCGCATGGACGCCTGCTGCTTTCACCAGACCACCGTTGACGAAAGTCGGATCCAGACCCGCTTCCGCATAGATGCTGGAGACCATCGCCGTGGTCGTGGTTTTACCGTGCGTCCCGGCAATGGCGATACCGTGACGAAAACGCATTAACTCCGCCAGCATTTCAGCACGACGGATCACCGGAATGCGCGCTTCATGCGCCGCAACAATTTCCGGGTTATCTGCAGAAATAGCGCTGGATACCACCACCACGCTCGCATCACGCACGTTTTCCGGGCGGTGATTAAAGAAAATCGTGGCGCCCAGATTCGTCAACTGCTGCGTCACCGGATTCGGCGCTAAGTCAGAACCGCTGATCTGATAACCTTCATTGGCCAAAACTTCGGCAATACCGCCCATACCAGCACCACCGATGCCGACAAAGTGAATGTGCCGAACGCGACGCATTTCGGGCACGATGGAACGCAGTTTTGCCAGTTGTTGTGTATTCATTCTTTAGCCATTAACTTCTTAGTTCATGCGATGCAAAAGGCATCACCACAATTACGCCCGGGCAGCCCGGCTCACTTCGTTTGCAACACGCTCTGTGGCATCCGGTATGGATGCGGCGCGCGCACGTTCTGCCATGGTTAATAAGGTTTCTCGCGACCACCCGGCAAGGGTGCTGGCGACGGCATCCACAGTAAACTGCGGCTGCTCAAGAATTTTGGCCGCGCCCGCTTTCTCCAGCGGCAGCGCATTCCAGTATTGCTGTCTGTCTTTGTGCTGGAACGGTACAAACAGCGCAGGCAAACCTGCGGCGGCAATTTCGCTCACCGTCAGCGCACCTGAGCGACAGACC
Organism: Citrobacter meridianamericanus; assembly: GCF_041320245.1. NCBI lineage: Bacteria > Pseudomonadati > Pseudomonadota > Gammaproteobacteria > Enterobacterales > Enterobacteriaceae > Citrobacter > Citrobacter meridianamericanus. Next base: position 4,422,936 of record NZ_CP101036.1, read on the forward strand.
ACGACATCCGCCCACGCGTAAGCTGCCGCCATATCATCAATAAACTCAGTGACCTTGTGTTGCGGTTGTCCCGCGTCGACATAAGCCTGCTCAACGGTTTGCTGCGCACCTTTACCGCTCTGATGCCAGATAGTCACCGCATCACCAAGCCTGGCGGCAACCTGCGGCATCGTCTGGTTAAGCACGCGTGCGCCCTGAGAACCACCGACGACCAGCACGCGAACCGGACCTTCACGTCCAGCCAGACGCGCTTCAGGTAATGGCAGCGCCAGCACGTCAGTACGTACCGGGTTGCCCACCACATCTGCATTTGGGAATGCGCCAGGAAAGGCTTGCATCACCTTCGTTGCAATCTTCGCCAGCCATTTGTTGGTTAATCCAGCAATGCCGTTCTGCTCATGCAGAACCACCGGAATGCCTAATGACCAGGCCGCCAGACCGCCAGGGCCAGACACGTAGCCGCCCATACCCAGCACCACATCAGGCTTAAACTGCTTCATGATGGCGCGCGCCTGACGCCAGGCATTAAAAATACGCACGGGCGCGGCAAGCAGTGCGTTAATGCCTTTGCCACGCAAACCGGAGATGCGAATAAAGTCAATTTCAATGCCATGTTTCGGCACTAAGTCCGCTTCCATACGATCGGCGGTGCCCAGCCAACGAACCTGCCAGCCCTGCGCCATTAAATGGTGCGCGACCGCCAGCCCCGGGAACACATGCCCGCCGGTACCGCCCGCCATCACCATTAACCGCTTCGGTTGACCACTCATCGTGCACCTCGTGTAAACGCCTGGGCTTTTTCCAGACGCGTTTCATAATCAATACGTAACAAAAACATGATGGCCGTCGACATAATCAACAAACTGGAACCACCATAACTGATCAGCGGCAACGTCAGACCTTTGGTTGGCAGCATACCTGCCGCCGCACCGACATTTACCAGCGCCTGAAAGCTAAACCAGATCCCGATGGAGCAGGCTAAAAAGCCTGAAAAACGGTGATCAATTTCCAGCGCTTTACGACCAATCGACATCGCGCGAAAAGCGACGAAGAATACCATTAAAAGTGCCAATACCACACCGATATAACCCAGCTCCTCCCCAATGATGGCGAAGATGAAGTCGGTGTGCGCTTCCGGTAAATACTCCAGTTTTTGTACTGAATTACCTAAGCCTTGTCCCCAAACCTCACCGCGACCAAAAGCCATCAGAGATTGTGTCAGCTGGTAACCGCTGCCGAACGGATCTTCCCACGGGTTCCAGAAAGAAGTTACGCGGCGAATACGATACGGCTCGGCAAGGATCAGCAGTACGACCGCCGAAATCCCCATGCCGATGATGGCGATGAACTGCCACAGTTTCGCGCCGGCGAGAAACAGCATCGCCAAAGTAGTAACAAACAGCACCACCACCGTACCAAGGTCAGGCTGCGCCAGCAGTAAAATAGCCAGCACCAGGATCACGCCCATCGGTTTTAAGAAGCCGCGCAGGTTGTTACGCACCTCATCCACTTTACGCACCAGGTAATTGGCGAGATAACAGAACAGCGACAGCTTGGTAAATTCTGCTGGCTGAATACGCAGCGGACCCAACGCAATCCAGCGCGACGCCCCGTTAACGGAGCTACCCACCACCAGCACGATCAGCAGCATGATGATTGAGGCTATCAGCATCGTCGTACTGTACTTTTGCCAGAACTCCATCGGCAGACGCAGCGTCACCATCGCCAGACAAAACGCGAGGAAGATGTACAACGCGTCACGCTTAGCAAACAGGAAAGGATCACCCGCCAGGCGTTGCCCTACGGGCATCGATGCCGATGTCACCATCACGAAGCCGATAGCCGCCAAACCAAAGGTTAGCCACAGCAGCATGCGGTCATACATGATCAGGCTGTCGGCGTCTTTATCACGCGAAGCCATCACCCAGCCTTTAAGCGCCGCGAAGATCCACGCCAGGACACCCAGTCCTGGTAAGCGCGGCAGTCTCAGACGAGGGAGAGATAAGCGCATCAACCCAACTCCTTCGCCAGACGGGCAAAGACATCACCGCGTTGCTCAAAGTTCTTGAACTGATCGAGGCTGGCGCAGGCTGGCGACAGCAGCACCATATCGCCCGACTTCACGCGCGGCGCAAGCAGACGCATAGCCTGCTCCATAGTTTCAGTTTGTTCCGCAATCTCAGGTCGCAGAGCGGCGAGTTGCGCGCCATCGCGGCCAAAGCAGTACAGACGAATGTTATTGCCGGTCAGGTAACGCTGCAGCGGCATAAAGTCAGCGGATTTCCCGTCGCCGCCCAGCAGCAGGTGCAGCGTGCCGTCAACGTGCAGGCCATTCAGTGCGGCTTCAGTGCTGCCGACGTTGGTGGCTTTAGAATCGTTAATCCAGCGTACGCCGTTATGGTTCAGCACCAACTGAAAACGGTGCGCCAGACCGGTAAAGGTGGTCAGCGCTTTCAGACTCGACGCCCGTGGTAAACCTGCGGCATCCGCCAGCGCCAGCGCAGCCAGGGCGTTGGTATAGTTATGCTGACCTGAAAGCGTCATCTCTTTCACGTTGAGGACTTTTTCCCCTTTCACCCGCAGCCAGGTTTCGCCCTGCTGACGATTCAGGTGATAGTCCCCCATATTGACGCCAAAGCTCACGCAGCGCTCATCCGCCCCGCGAATCGGCATGGTCAGCGCATCATCGGCGTTGACCACACATACTTTCGCGTTCTCATAGACGCGCAGTTTGGCCGCACGGTACTGCTGCAGGCCAAACGGATACCTGTCCATATGATCTTCGGTGACGTTCAAAATGGTGGCCGCCACGGCCTGTAAACTGGAGGTTGTTTCCAGTTGGAAGCTCGACAGCTCGAGAACATACAGCTCGCGTTCGTCGTCCAGCAGCATCAGCGCAGGCAGGCCAATATTACCGCCAACCCCCACATTCACACCGGCAGCTTTCGCCATCTCGCCGACCAGCGTAGTGACGGTACTTTTCCCGTTGGACCCGGTGATCGCGACGATCGGCGCCTGAGCTTCGCGACAAAACAGCTCAATGTCGCCAACAATTTCAATCCCGGCATCAGCAGCAGCGCTCAACGAAGGGTGCGCCAGGGCAATACCAGGGCTGGCGACGATGAGATCGGCAGCCAGCAGCCAGTCATCATTCAGGCTACCAACATGACGCTCAACCGCTTCCGGTAATTTATCCAGACCAGGCGGCGTCGCACGGGTATCCATCACGCGCGGCGTCACGCCACGCGCCAGGAAGAAATCCACGCAGGACAGTCCGGTCAACCCCAGACCGATAATGACGACTTTTTTACCCTGGTAATCAGCCATGATTAACGTACCTTCAGCGTTGCCAGGCCAATCAGCACCAGCATCAGCGAAATAATCCAGAAGCGCACAATGACGCGCGGTTCCGGCCAGCCCTTCAGTTCATAGTGGTGGTGAATCGGCGCCATACGGAAGATGCGCTGTCCGCGCAGCTTAAATGAGCCAACCTGCAGAATGACCGACAGCGTTTCTACAACAAATACGCCGCCCATGATCACCAGCAGGAACTCCTGACGCAGCAGCACGGCAATAATGCCCAGCGCGCCGCCCAGCGCCAGCGATCCGACGTCGCCCATAAAGACCTGCGCCGGATAGGTGTTAAACCACAGGAAGCCCAGGCCCGCGCCGACAATCGCCGTACAGACGATCACCAGCTCACCCGCATGACGTAAATAGGGAATGTGCAGATAGCTGGCGAAGTTCATGTTACCGGTCGCCCACGCCACCAGCGCAAAACCTGCGGCGACGAACACAGTCGGCATAATGGCAAGGCCATCCAGACCGTCGGTGAGATTGACCGCGTTGCCGGTCCCCACAATCACGAAGTACGCCAGCAGAACATAGAACAGACCCAGTTGCGGCATCACGTCTTTAAAGAACGGCACCACCAACTCGGTCGCCGGAGTATCTTTACCGGCCAGATACAGCGCAAAGGCCACGCCCAGCGCAATCACCGACATCCAGAAATATTTCCAGCGCGCAATCAGGCCTTTGGTGTCTTTGCGTACTACTTTGCGGTAGTCATCGACAAAACCGATAATGCCGTAACCGATCAGAACCACCAGCACGCACCAGACGTACGGGTTCGACGGGTATGCCCACAACAGAACAGAGATAACAATTGCGGTGAGGATCATAATCCCGCCCATGGTAGGCGTACCGCGTTTACTGAAGTGCGATTCCGGACCGTCGTTACGCACGACCTGTCCGAAGGACATTTTTTGCAAGCGGGCGATCATGCGCGGGCCCATCCACAAAGAGATGAACAGCGCGGTCAGCAGGCTGACGATGGCGCGAAACGTCAGATAGGAAAAGACGTTAAAGCCGGAATAATATTTGACCAAATGTTCGGCCAGCCAAACTAACATGTCCCATTCTCCTGTAATGCGCGTACTACCTCTTCCATGGCGGCACTACGTGAACCCTTCACTAAAATCGTCATGACCTGATGTTCTGCAATCAATGCTTTAAGATGCGCGGTCAGCGCGGTTTTATCCGCAAAATGCTCACCAACGCCGCTGGCATGGCTAATTGCCTGACTCAGTTTCCCTGTACTCAGCACACGGTCGATACCCGCCGCCTTCGCAGCGATACCCACCTGCACGTGACATGCTTCGCTTTCCGCGCCAAGCTCTGCCATATCGCCAACCACCAGCACGCGATAGCCTGGCATTTCAGACAGCACCTGTACCGCTGCGGTCATGGATCCGACGTTAGCGTTATAGGAGTCGTCCAGCAGCAGTTGGTTTTCTGCCAGTTGAATCGGGAACAGACGCCCCGGTACCGCTTGCAAATCCTTCAGACCCGCTTTGATCGCATCGTGTGTCGCGCCTACCGCCATAGCGAGCGCCGCCGCCGCCAGGGCGTTAGCAATGTTATGGCGACCCGGCAGCGGTAGCAGAACATCAATGCTTCCGGTTGGCGTTTGCAGCGTAAATTCCGTGCCGTGTGAGGTCACATGTACGTTGGCCGCCGAAAAGTCGCTGTTAGCCGCATTCGGCGAAAAACGCCAGACTTTGCGATTGCCGATAATGTTCTGCCAGTTCAGCCAGTCGTTGTTGTCGGCATTCATAATGGCGATACCGTTCGCTGACAGGCCGGTAAAAATCTCACCTTTTGCCTTCGCTACGCCCGCCAGAGAGCCGAAACCTTCCAGATGCGCGGCGGCAAGGTTGTTCACCAGCGCGGCTTCCGGGCGAGTCAGGCCAACGGTCCAGGCGATTTCACCCTGATGATTGGCGCCGAGCTCAATCACGGCATAGTCGTAATCGTTGTTTAAGCGCAGCAGCGTCATCGGAACGCCGATGTCGTTATTCAGGTTTCCCGCGGTATATAACGTGTTGCCACACTTACTCAAAATGGAGGCCGTCATCTCTTTGACTGACGTTTTACCAGAAGAGCCGGTCAACGCGACAACACGCGCCGGAACCTGGGCGCGTACCCACGCTGCCAGTTCACCAAACGCCAGACGCGTATCGTTAACAATCAACTGCGGCAGATCGGTGTCCAGAGGACGGCTGACCAACAGCGCGCCCGCCCCGCTCTCTTGTGCCTTGTCGGCAAAATCATGAGCGTCAAAACGTTCGCCTTTCAGTGCCACAAACAGGCAGCCTGGCGTCACTTTACGCGTATCGGTTGTCACCGCATCAAGGGTCAGATCGGCCCCTTTCAGTTCGCCACGGAGGATCTCAGCCAGTTGGCTGAGCGTTACGCTAATCATGCGATTACCCCCAGCAGGCGCGCTGCCGTTACGCGGTCAGAATAGTCAAGGCGCTGTGCGCCGACGATCTGGTAGTCTTCGTGACCTTTCCCGGCCACCAGCACCACGTCGTTTTCCTTCGCCTGCATAATGGCGTTTGTCACCGCTTCTGCGCGACCTTCCATCACCTTCGCCTGCCCGGCATCCAGCATCCCCGCCAGAATATCGTTAATAATGGCGCGCGGCTCTTCGGTACGCGGGTTGTCATCGGTCACCACAACAACATCTGCAAACTGCTCGGCAATTGCGCCCATCAACGGACGTTTGCCTTTATCGCGATCCCCGCCGCAGCCAAAGACGCACCACAGTTTGCCAGTGCAGTGCAAACGCGCTGCCTGCAGCGCTTTTTCCAGCGCATCTGGCGTATGGGCGTAATCAACCACCACGGTGGTTTTACCCGGTGCGCTGAACACTTCCATACGCCCGCAAACCGGCTGTAATTGTGCCGCCGTTTTCAGTAAATCAGCTAACGGATACCCCAGCGCCAGCAGCGTTGCCAGCGCCAGCAGCAGATTGCTGACGTTAAACGCCCCCATCAGGCGGCTTTCAATTTCGCCGTCGCCCCATGAGGAGGAAAATCGAATCGTCGCGCCGCTGTCGTGATAATCCACGTCAATCGCTTTTAACCAACGACCGTGACAGTTCGGGTTGATATGGCCTTCCATCGACACAGCAACCGCATCCGGCAATTTTGCCAGCCAGCGACGACCGACTTCATCATCCGCATTGACAATAGCCTGACCGCAATGGTGCGTGGAATACAGCAGCCATTTCGCGGCTTCGTAGTGCTCCATATCGCCGTGGTAATCCAGATGATCGCGGCTCAGGTTGGTGAATACCGAGGCGGCAAACTTCAGCGCCGCCACACGATGTTGCACCAGACCGTGCGAGGAGACTTCCATCGCGCCCACCGTGGCACCCTGCGCAACCAGCCCTGCCAGCACATGCTGGACATCAACGGCTGAACCGGTGGTGTTTTCCGTTGGGATCACTTTACCCAACAGGCCATTGCCTACCGTGCCCATTACCGCGCTGGTTTCACCAAGCAGTTGGCTCCACTGTGCCAGCAATTGGGTGGTGGTGGTTTTACCGTTCGTCCCGGTCACGCCGACCAGACGCATTTTCTCAGAAGGCTCGTGGTAAAAACGGCCTGCCAGTGCAGATAAGCGTTCGTTAAGCTGGCTCAGATAGATAACCGGTACACCGTGCATTTCGCGGATTTCACCGTCAGCAGCTTCATCTTTTGCTTCTGCAATAATGGCAGCCACACCTTGCGCTATCGCCTGCGGGATATACCGACGCCCGTCCGCCTGATGACCCAATACTGCGACAAAGAGATCGCCTGATGCAGCCACACGGCTGTCGAGCGTCATCTCCCGCAGTGCTCGCTCCGGTGCACCCGGCACCCATGGAGCAAGAAGGTCGCGCAAATTACGATCTGCCACCTGTTGCCTCGCCTTGATTATTCACAAATTCATTTTTATCGCCCGTTGTCAGCGCATCCGGCTCGATGTTCATGGTGCGCAGAACGCCGCCCATGATGGCACCAAAGACCGGCGCGGAAACGGCGCCACCGTAGTATTTACCCGCCTGCGGATCGTTGATAACAACAACCAGCGCGAAGCGCGGCTGACTCGCAGGCGCAACGCCTGCGGTATAAGCAATGTATTTGTTGATGTAGCGGCCATCCGGCCCCACTTTTTTCGCCGTACCGGTTTTAATGGCGATACGATAGCCTTTAATCGCCGCCTTCACGCCGCCGCCACCGGGCAGCGCCACGCTTTCCATCATGTGCACCACGGTGCGTACGGTCGCTTCCGGGAAGATACGCTCGCCCGGAACGGGAGGATCAACTTTGGTAATCGACAGCGGGCGATAAACGCCATAGCTGCCGATCGTTGCGTAGACTCGCGCTAACTGTAACGGCGTTACCATCAGCCCGTAGCCGAAAGAGAAGGTGGCCCTCTCTATGTCAGACCACCGTTGTTTTTGAGGATATAAGCCACTGCGTTCTCCGACCAACCCCAAATTGGTCGCTTTTCCCAGCCCAAAACGTGAGTAAGTGTCTACTAACGCTGAGGACGGCATCGCTAACGCCAGCTTGGAAACACCGACGTTACTCGACTTCTGCAAAACCCCGGTGAGGGTCAATTCGCTATAACGCGCCACGTCTTTGATTTCGTGGCCATTAATTCGGTAAGGGATAGTGTTGAGCACGGTGTTTTCGCGTACTACGCCACGCTGCAGCGCCGTCATCACCACCATCGGCTTAACGGTAGAACCCGGTTCAAACACGTCGGTAATGGTACGGTTGCGCATAGCGTCTTTCGGCGTACCGGTGAGATTGTTTGGGTTGTAAGACGGGCTGTTCGCCATCGCCAGCACTTCACCAGTATTTACATCCACCAGCACCGCACTGCCTGATTCCGCCTTGTTAAAGGCCACAGCGTTATTCAGTTCACGGTAGACCAGTGCCTGTAAACGCTCATCAATACTCAGCGCAAGGTTATGCGCCGCCTGGCTGTCGGTAGAGGAAATATCCTCAATGACGCGGCCATAACGGTCTTTACGTACAATACGCTCACCCGGTTGTCCGGTGAGCCATTTGTCGAAGCTTTTCTCAACGCCTTCAATCCCCTGACTGTCGACGTTAGTAAAACCGATGAGGTGAGCGGTCACTTCTCCGGAAGGATAGTAACGGCGGGACTCTTCACGCAGGTTAATCCCTGGCAGCTTGAGTTTTTTGATGTAGTCAGCCATGTCAGGGTTTACCTGACGTGCCAGATAGATAAAGCGTCCTTTCGGGTTGGCGTTAATGCGGGAAGCCAGTTGATCAAGCGGGATATTCAGGGCCGTCGACAGCGCTCGCCAGCGCTCGCCAACGCTCACGCCGCCTGCATCATGCACCTCTTTCGGATCGGCCCAAATCGCCTTCACCGGTACGCTCACCGCCAGCGGACGTCCTGAACGGTCGGTAATCATTCCGCGCGAGGTGGACACTTCCTGGACGCGCAGAGAGCGCATATCGCCCTGACGTACCAGCATGTCCGGCGCGATGATTTGCAGCCAGGCAACGCGCCCCAGCAGAAAACCCAGTGCCAGCAAAATACAGCCGCACAGTAACGCAAAACGCCAACTGATAAAGTTGGCTTGTTCTTCCTGGCGTTTTGGTTTGTGCGTTTTTGCCGCTGCTTTCATGCGTCGCGTTTATCCTTATTTTTGTACTACGATGTTTTCTTGTGAGGGATCAACATGCTGCATTTGCAGCTTTTCCGTTGCGATCCGTTCAACACGGCTATGATCACCGAGCGCATTCTCCTCAAGGATCAAGTTGCGCCATTCGATATCTAACGCATCTCGCTCCAGAACCAGTTGCTCACGCTGCGCGGTCAGTAACCGCGTATGGTGTGCTGTGGTCACGACGGTAACCGCCGTCAAAATAATGCAAATGAACAGGCAGAGTGGCAGCTTCCCATACCGCAAAAGATCGTCACCGATCACGCCAGGCAAGGCATGGCGCTCGTTGCCTCCTATCGATCCCTTAACTTTGCTGAGGGCTTCTGTCACTCTGCCGATCATGCGTTCGTCCTCTCTGCAATACGCAGAACTGAACTACGGGCACGAGGATTTTCAGCAACCTCTTCTTCGCCCGGCATCATCTTGCCTAGTGCTCTTAACTCACGGCCGCCCAGCTTTTTGATCTGCGCTTCGGTCATCGGTATTCCAGCCGGAACCTGAGGACCACGGCTTTGTTCACGCATAAAGCGTTTCACAATGCGATCTTCAAGCGAATGGAAACTGATTATCGAAAGGCGACCTCCTGGTGCCAGCACGCTGAGCGAGCTTTTTAGCGCCTGCTCTATCTCCTCCAGTTCACTGTTCACCCAAATGCGCACCGCCTGGAAGGTACGGGTCGCGGGATGTTTGAATTTGTCTTTCACCGGCATTGCCGCCGCAATCACTTCCGCCAGCTCTTTGGTGCGGGTCATCGGTTCGATGCGATTGCGCTCTACGATGGCGCGAGCAATGCGTTTGCCGAAGCGCTCTTCGCCAAAGGTTTTAATCACCCAGGCAATGTCTGCTTCATCGGCGGTTTGCAGCCATTCAGCTGCTGACTGACCACGTGTTGGGTCCATACGCATATCTAATGGACCGTCACGCATAAATGAGAATCCGCGTTCCGCGTCATCAAGCTGCGGAGAAGAAACCCCAAGATCGAGAAGAATCCCGTCGATCTTACCGGTCAGTCCGCGTTCAGCGACATAGTCAGCCAGCGCAGAAAAAGGTCCATGTACGATGGAAAAACGGGGATCGGTAATCGTCTGTGCAACGGCAATCGCCTGTGGATCGCGATCGATAGCCAGTAAACGTCCTTCTTCGCCAAGCTGTGAGAGGATCAGACGTGAGTGACCGCCGCGACCAAATGTCCCGTCAATGTAGATGCCGTCTGGACGAATATTCAGGCCGTTTACGGCTTCATCCAACAACACCGTTGTATGTTTATAGTTTTCCATCATTTTATAGAGACAAATCCTGCAATCGTTCCGACAGCGCGCCGGTAACAGACTGCTCAGCGTCGATATCTTCCTTGACCTGTTGATACCAGGTCGTTTCATCCCACAGCTCAAACTTATTGAACTGCCCAACCAGCATCACTTCTTTCGTTAGCCCTGCGTGTTGCCGCAGAATGGGCGCTATCAATAATCGACCAGCGCTATCCATCTGACATTCGCTGGCATGACCCAGCAATAAGCGCTGTACGCGACGCTCAACTGGATTCATGCTCGACAGACGCGATAACTTCTGCTCGATAATTTCCCATTCAGGCAGGGGGTACAGCAGCAGGCACGGGTGATGGATGTCAATGGTACAAACCATTTGACCGGTAGCGCTCTCGAGCAGTTGATCCCGATAACGGGTAGGCACCGATAAGCGCCCTTTACTGTCGAGATTAACTAACGTTGCTCCCCGGAACATGCCAGTCTCACCCCCGATTACCACTTTATCCCACAAATTCCCACTTAAAGGAGTTTACGGAGCGGAGGAAAACCTTGTCAAGCAAGTCACGGCGCTTAGCGGAGCAAAAAACCCATTGTTTACGGCTAATATCTGCGTTGAGCAAATTCCGTACAGCAAACGAAGCAAATTAACGTCATGAATATTTGTAAGAAAAAAATCCAACAACTCATCATTGTTTAAAACAACTGAATATCATCAGAAGAAAATATAAAGTGTCAGTTTGCGACGCGAGCGGCATTTTAGGACAATATGCAGCGAGTTAACAGTACCAGTTAATCAGTCTGTACACCGCACAGGAGTGAGGCAGGGGCGAGATTGTCGCAGTACGGCAGCGAAGTGTTTGTTAATTCGTCAATTCCATACAAGCATGTAACAAAATAATACAACCGTAACGCGCAGTTACGTATCAATAACCCGAAAATGGTTAGTTGCTTTTTTAATTCGCCATTATTTAAGATGAAATTAAGATAATTCTAAAGAATATTCTTAATTATAATGCGGTTATTTCTGATAATGGCAAATTTGATGACGCCAGAGATATCCTGTCGACGTCATCAATAGAGAGGACTTAGTTACGGCTGAGAATACCGCGACGGTACAGATTACGCCGTATACGCGTTAAACCTGGTTTTGGTTTACGTGGCTCGTCAAGGCTTGCCAATACAATCTCCAGCACGCGTTCTGCAACATCACGATGGCGCTGCGCCACCGCCAGTACCGGGCACTGCAGGAAGTCGAGCAGTTCGTGATCGCCAAACGTCGCAATCGCTAAATCAGACGGTAATTGACCATCGCGACGCAGGGTCACATCCATCACTCCCTGCAGCAGGGCAAACGACGTGGTAAACAGCGCCTGAGGCATGGGATGCGTTTCCAGCCATTTATCAAACAATTGCGCGGCCGCTTCCCGCTCGTAGCTGTTGGCATACAGGAAATGCACTTCACGCGGATCGTCCTTCCACGCGGTACGGAAACCCTGTTCGCGCAGGAAACTGACGGATAATTCAGGGAGCGCCCCCAGATAGAGCACGGTTTCAGCAGGGAATTTACGCAGTTCCTCCGCCAACATTTCCGCATCATCCTGGTCTGCGCCCACGACGCTGGTAAAGTGTTCGCGATCCAGCGCGCGGTCCAGCGCCACAATTGGGAATGAACTGTTCGCCCAACGCTGATAGAACGGATGTTCAGGCGGCAAGGAGGTCGACACGATAATGGCATCAACCTGGCGTTGTAAAAGATGCTCAATACAGCGCATTTCGTTATCCGGCTGATCTTCAGAGCAGGCAATCAGCAATTGATATCCGCGCTGACGCGCCTGACGCTCCAGATAGTTTGCGATCCGGGTATAGCTCGTGTTCTCGAGATCCGGGATCACAAGCCCAATAGAACGTGTGCGTCCAGCACGCAGCCCGGCCGCCACGGCATTAGGGTGGTAATTATGCTCGCGCACCACCGCCATGACTTTTTCAACCGTTTTGTCGCTTACGCGATATTGCTTTGCTTTACCGTTAATAACGTAGCTTGCAGTCGTTCGCGAAACGCCGGCCAACCGAGCGATTTCATCCAGTTTCACAATTGCCCCTTGCGTAAAATGTACAAACCATAACCTTTGAGATGGCATGGGTTAAATTTATTAACATCTAAGCGCAGAATAATGACTCCGGCAACCGCTTTTGTCTCTGGTTACCGCTGATTTCGCAAAAAAAAGCCCAACCTGAGTCGTTGGGCTTGCGAATTAAGAACCCGATCATGATTAGCGCATGATTTTATCGCCGCGGGAAAGCCCCACCACGCCGGAACGAGCGACTTCCACAATTTTAGCGACTTCACGCAGCGTTGCCAGAAACGCATCCAGCTTATCGCTGGTGCCCGCCAGTTGTACGGTGTAGATAGACGGCGTAACGTCGATAATTTGCCCGCGGAAAATCTCCGTGTTGCGTTTCACCTCTTCCCGGCCATAACCGCTGGCCTGAATTTTCACCAGCATAATTTCTCGTTCAACGTGAGCACCCTGCCCCAGTTCGCTGACGCGCAAAACGTCCACCAGTTTGTGAAGCTGCTTTTCGATCTGCTCCAGGACTTTCTCATCTCCAACCGTCTGGATCGTCATCCGCGATAAGGTCGGATCGTCAGTCGGCGCGACGGTCAGGCTTTCAATGTTGTATCCACGCTGGGCGAAGAGGCCAATAACACGCGATAATGCACCCGACTCGTTTTCCAGCAATACTGATAATATCCGGCGCATAATCAGGTCCTCTCCGTTTTGCTTAACCACATTTCATCCATCCCGCCTCCACGAATCTGCATCGGGTAGACATGTTCACTACCGTCGACGGTAACATCGACAAACACCAGACGGTGGTTACGCACATGTTCCAGCGCTTCGCCCAGCTTGCTCTCCAGTTCATCAGGCCGATTAATCTGGATACCGATATGCCCATAAGCCTCAGACAGGCGCACAAAATCGGGTAGCGACTGCATGTAAGATTGGGAATGACGCCCAGAATAGATCATGTCCTGCCACTGTTTGACCATGCCGAGATAACGGTTGTTAAGGTTGAGTACCAGCACAGGCAGCTCATATTGCAGCGCCGTCGACAGCTCCTGAATGTTCATCTGAATGCTGCCATCTCCGGTGACGCAGACCACCGTTTCATCCGGCAGCGCCATTTTCACGCCTAACGCCGCGGGCAAACCAAATCCCATGGTGCCGAGGCCGCCTGAGTTGATCCAGCGCCGCGGTTTATCAAACGGATAGTATAGTGCGGCAAACATCTGATGCTGGCCAACGTCAGAGGTCACATACGCATCCCCTTTCGTCAGGCGCCAGATGGTTTCGATCACCGCCTGCGGTTTAATACTTTCGCTTTGCGTGTCGTATTTCAGGCATTGACGGGCACGCCAGTGCTCGATGTGTTGCCACCAGTCACGGTTATCATCCAGCGGCTGCAGCGACTTCTCCTGCTCCAGCAGTTCAAGCATCTGATCCAACACCAGGCGAGCATCGCCCACAATCGGAATATCTGCCGTGACAGTTTTTGAAATAGAGGTCGGATCGATGTCGATATGCAGCACGGTCGCATTCGGGCAATATTTTGCCAGGTTATTGGTCGTGCGATCATCGAAGCGAACGCCGACGGCAAAGATCACATCGGAATGATGCATGGTCATATTGGCTTCGTAAGTACCATGCATACCCAACATGCCCAGCGCCTGGCGATGCGTTGCCGGGAACGCACCTAAGCCCATTAGCGAGGAGACAACTGGCAGATTAAGTGCTTCAGCCATCTGCCTCAGCTGTTCGTGGCAGGCAGCATTCACCGCCCCGCCTCCCACATACACAACCGGTTTCTTCGCTGCGACCAGCGTCTGCAAAGCCCGTTTTATCTGTCCTTTGTGCCCGGTCGTCGTCGGATTATACGAACGCATACTCACTGACTCTGGCCAGCTGTATGGCAGTTTCTTCGCGGGATTCAGAATATCTTTCGGTAAATCCACCACCACAGGTCCCGGACGACCGCTTGCCGCCAGCCAGAAGGCTTTTTTCAGCACCTGCGGGATGTCTTCCGTTTGTTTAACCAGAAAGCTGTGCTTTACCACCGGACGGGATATGCCCACCATGTCACACTCCTGAAAGGCATCGTAACCAATCAGTGAAGTAGCGACCTGCCCGGAGAGGATCACCAACGGAATGGAATCCATATAGGCTGTTGCAATACCGGTGATCGCATTGGTTGCCCCCGGTCCGGAAGTGACTAAAACGACGCCCACCTCTCCCGTGGCACGCGCCAAACCATCAGCCATATGTACTGCGGCTTGCTCATGACGAACCAGCACATGATCAATACCGCCGACTGTATGCAACGCATCATAAATATCGAGGACGGCCCCCCCGGGATAACCGAATACCTGCTTCACACCCTGATCGATGAGCGATCGGACGACCATCTCGGCTCCAGACAACATCTCCATGGCTTGCCTCACTCTTATAATGAATAACGGTTTAACAACACATTAACCGCTGACGATGACGCATGGCAATTGACTCCGAAGGGGTGACACCGGAGTAAATAAGAATAAAATGAAGGAAAGAATCGAATATATGGAGAATTAAACCAGCATAAGCAATTGATATGATAAATAATCGCTTAAAAAGGGGGACTTACAGCAATTAGTCTATTTTTTTACACTTTCAGGTAAGCGTAAAAACCAGAGTTCAGCATAAAATTTCAGATATAAATCGAAAAGCAGAATAAACCAGATGAGCTATCCAGTTTATTCTGCCAGTGGCTACTGTTTACAGACAGAGACTAACAGTTCTTCCATCCATTGATGTCCTTTATCGCGCCCCGCAGCTTCATGCCAGGAAAGATAACATGTGCGGCTGTTCAATTTTAAAGGTAAAGGCAATACCTGCAGCTCTAAAGAATCGGCAAATTCCTCTGCCAACCAACGTGGCGCTATAGAGACCAGATGCGTTTGCGATACAATATTAAGAACGCTAATTAATGCCATGCCCTGATAGGCCACGCAGGATTGTTTATCCGGGGTGTCGTACCACGGTTGACTGAATGAAGCGAAGCGATCGAGCGAAACCACGGCATGCTGTTCATTATAGAGATCGCTTTCCAGCAGCGGACCACTAATGCGCGGATGCTTTTTGCTCGCCACTAACACCATTTCGTCATTGAATAACGGAATACTGGTGAATTCCGGACGACGGAAGTCTTCATAGCTAATAACAAACTCAGTTTCCTGATAACGTAATTGATGTTCTGTATTCTGGTTGAGCGAAGATTTAAATACGACATTAATGTTTGGCGCGACTTGTTCAACCCGATTATAAATCATCGAAGTAAGGATATTATCTAACGGACTGCATACGCAAAGATTGAATACACGCTCGCTGCTGCCAGGTTCAAAGCCCGAACCTGGCAGTTCGTTCTGTACTAATTGCAACGCCTGGCGAACGGAACCAAATAGCTGGAAGGCCCTGGCAGTCGGCTGGATCCCGCGACCATAACGCACAAAAAGTTCATCGTTGAACATGACCTTCAGGCGCGCAACCGCATTACTGACTGCAGGTTGCGACATCCCCAACGAATGGGCAGCACGAGTAATGTTTTGTTCCTGCATCACCGCATCAAAGACGGTTAATAAATTTAGATCAACCATGCGAAGCTGTGGCTTCCCCATCTCTATAAGATTTGGTTTATCTATTATTTTTACTTCTGGCATATTTAACTCCACTGTCACTCTAAACTCCCTTTTAATCCCAGACGGAGTGAAGAAATAACCTCCGTTAATATGATTTACCATGCATATAAAATGAGAAAAAGAGAAAACATTAAAATTAGGAAAACATAAAGGCACAAATCTGAATGTGCAAAAAAACACTACAAACGCCGCGCGGAAGAAGTCATTGCGCGATGATTCATATGTTTAAATTTCAAAAGCAATATAACCATAAGCATGGCGAATAAACAATCATACGCTTCATGAATACGTATTTAAGTTTTAATTAAATGTTTATATTATTAATACATTAAAAGTTAACATTAATTTATCAATTTTGGGGTGGTACACTGGTCATACCCATTCATAGTTACTATAAAAATAGATAAATCATAAAGATATAAAATCCCAATCGGGATGATATCTCTAGCTCATCGTTACAATAAATGCAAATAAGTATGCTCAAATATGTCAAACCGTGAAAACTGTGTTCAGCCCTCAGTGAATTAATTTTATATACCCAGAAAAATTCAGCACAATTCGCTTAAGTTTTGTTGAAACTTTATCCCTTAAGCAGGGCATTTACGAGGCATGGGGTTGACATCAGACCTCATATCCAGTACCACTAAAAGCATATCGCATTCGCCTGGAGCCAGATTGATGACTTACATTGCTCGTTTTAACGGTCTACTACTACTAAACGCATCTTCATTGCGCGGTAGACTGGTGGACGACATTCAGCATTAAGTCAGCTCCAGTTAAGACAAAAACCCGCGCCGTTGCGCGGGTTTTTTTATGCTCGAAGCAAGGCGCCCTAAAGACCAAGGACCAAAACCATGAGCCAGCAAGTCATTATTTTCGATACCACCTTACGCGACGGTGAACAGGCGTTACAGGCGAGCCTGAGTGTGAAAGAAAAACTGCAGATTGCGCTGGCCCTCGAGCGTATGGGCGTTGACGTGATGGAAGTGGGTTTCCCGGTTTCTTCTCCAGGTGACTTTGAATCCGTACAAACCATCGCTCGTCAGGTTAAGAACAGCCGCGTGTGCGCCTTAGCCCGCTGCGTAGAAAAAGATATCGACGTTGCAGCGGAATCGCTGAAGGTCGCAGAAGCTTTTCGTATTCATACGTTTATCGCCACCTCACCGATGCATATCGCGACGAAATTACGCAGCACATTGGATGAAGTGATCGAACGAGCAATCTACATGGTTAAGCGTGCGCGTAATTATACGGATGACGTGGAGTTCTCATGTGAAGATGCGGGACGTACTCCTATCGCCGATCTGGCCCGCGTGGTAGAAGCCGCGATTAACGCAGGTGCAAAAACCATCAATATCCCCGATACCGTCGGTTACACCATGCCATTTGAGTTTGGCGGAATTATTTCCGGCCTGTATGAGCGCGTACCGAATATCGATAAAGCCATTATCTCCGTGCACACCCATGATGATTTAGGTCTGGGCGTTGGCAACGCACTGGCAGCCGTTCACGCAGGTGCTCGCCAGGTGGAAGGCGCAATGAACGGTATCGGCGAACGCGCCGGTAACTGCTCACTGGAAGAGGTGATCATGGCAATCAAAGTACGCAAAGATATTTTGAACGTACAGACCCGCATTAATCACCAGGAAATCTGGCGTACCAGTCAGTTAGTCAGCCAAATCTGCAACATGCCTATCCCGGCCAACAAAGCGATTGTTGGTAGCGGCGCGTTTGCCCACTCTTCTGGTATCCATCAGGATGGTGTGCTGAAAAATCGTGAAAACTACGAAATCATGACCCCTGAATCCATCGGCCTGAACCAGGTACAGTTGAACCTGACCTCTCGTTCCGGACGCGCTGCGGTAAAACACCGTATGGACGAGATGGGATATAAAGAAAATGAATACAACCTGGACAACCTGTACGACGCTTTCCTGAAACTGGCGGATAAAAAAGGTCAGGTATTTGATTACGACCTGGAAGCGCTGGCCTTTATTAACAAACAGCAAGAAGAGCCAGAGCATTTCCGTCTGGATTACTTCAGCGTGCAGTCCGGCTCAAATGACATCGCCACCGCCTCCGTCAAACTGGCCTGCGGTGAAGAAGTTAAAGCCGAAGCGGCGAACGGTAACGGTCCAGTCGATGCCATCTATCAGGCCATCAACCGTGTCACCGAATATAACATCGAACTGGTGAAATACAGTCTGACCGCCAAAGGGCACGGTAAAGATGCGCTGGGTCAGGTGGATATCGTTGCCAACTATAACGGTCGTCGCTTCCATGGCGTCGGTCTGGCAACGGATATCGTCGAATCTTCCGCAAAAGCGATGGTTCATGTGCTGAACAACATCTGGCGCGCTGAAGAAGTCGAAAAAGAATTGCAACGCAAAGCTCAGAACAACGAGAACAACAAGGAAACCGTGTGATGTCGAAGAATTATCATATTGCTGTTTTGCCGGGTGACGGTATTGGCCCGGAAGTGATGGCGCAAGCCTTGAAGGTACTGGACGCAATCCGCAACCGTTTTAACATGCGCATTACCACCAGCCACTACGACGTGGGTGGTGCGGCCATTGATAACCACGGCCAGCCGTTGCCGCCTGCGACGGTTGAAGGCTGTGAGCAAGCTGACGCCATTTTGTTTGGCTCCGTTGGCGGCCCGAAATGGGAAAACCTGCCGCCAAACCAGCAACCTGAACGCGGCGCGCTGCTGCCATTGCGTAAGCACTTTAAATTATTCAGCAACCTGCGTCCGGCTAAGCTGTACCAGGGACTGGAAGCATTTTGCCCTCTGCGTGCAGATATTGCCGCCAACGGTTTCGACATCCTGTGCGTGCGCGAACTGACCGGCGGGATCTACTTCGGTCAGCCAAAAGGCCGCGAAGGCAGCGGACAGCATGAAAAAGCGTTTGATACCGAGGTTTATCACCGTTTCGAGATCGAACGTATTGCGCGTATCGCGTTTGAATCCGCTCGCCAGCGTCGCCGTAAAGTCACGTCGATTGATAAAGCAAACGTACTGCAAACATCGATTCTGTGGCGCGAAATCGTCAATGAAATTGCGAATGAATATCCGGACGTTGAACTGGCGCATATGTACATCGACAACGCGACAATGCAGTTGATCAAAGATCCCTCGCAGTTCGACGTGCTGCTGTGTTCCAACCTGTTTGGCGATATTCTGTCTGACGAGTGCGCCATGATCACCGGTTCAATGGGCATGTTACCGTCCGCCAGCCTGAATGATCAGGGTTTTGGCCTGTACGAGCCCGCTGGCGGCTCCGCCCCGGACATCGCCGGAAAAAACATTGCCAACCCGATCGCGCAAATCCTGTCACTGGCGCTGCTGCTGCGCTACAGCCTGGACGCCAATGATGCGGCAACCGCAATTGAGAGCGCCATCAACCGCGCATTAGAAGAAGGTATTCGCACCGGTGACTTAGCCCGTGGCGCTGCCGCAGTCGGTACCGATGAAATGGGTGACATTATTGCCCGTTATGTCGCAGAAGGGGTGTAATCATGGCCAAAACGTTATACGAAAAATTGTTTGATGCGCACGTCGTCTATGAGGTGCAAAACGAAACCCCGCTGTTGTATATCGACAGACATCTGGTGCATGAAGTGACCTCTCCGCAGGCATTTGATGGGCTGCGCGCGCATGGACGTCAAGTTCGCCAGCCAGGTAAAACCTTTGCCACCATGGACCACAACGTCTCCACACAGACCAAAGACATTAACGCCTCCGGCGAAATGGCGCGTATTCAGATGCAGGAATTGATCAAAAACTGCAATGAATTTGGTGTCGAATTGTACGATCTGAACCATCCGTATCAGGGGATCGTCCATGTAATGGGGCCTGAACAAGGCGTGACGTTGCCGGGAATGACCATCGTCTGCGGCGATTCCCACACCGCTACACACGGCGCGTTTGGCGCGTTGGCCTTTGGTATTGGCACCTCTGAAGTTGAACACGTGCTGGCGACGCAAACCCTGAAACAAGGGCGCGCTAAAACCATGAAGATTGAAGTCAATGGCAAAGCAGCCCCAGGCATTACTGCCAAAGATATCGTGCTGGCGATTATCGGTAAAACCGGTAGCGCAGGCGGTACTGGACACGTGGTTGAGTTTTGTGGCGAAGCCATCCGCGCGTTGAGTATGGAAGGCCGAATGACCCTGTGTAACATGGCCATTGAAATGGGTGCCAAAGCGGGTCTGGTCGCACCGGATGAAACCACCTTTAACTATGTGCAAGGGCGTTTACACGCTCCGAAGGGCGAAGATTTTACCCACGCGGTTGAGTACTGGAACACACTGAAAACCGACGACAACGCAACCTTTGATACCGTCGTCACCCTGCAGGCAGAAGAGATTGCGCCGCAGGTTACCTGGGGAACGAATCCGGGTCAGGTCATCTCAGTGAACGATAATATTCCCGACCCGGCGTCATTTTCCGATCCGGTAGAGCGCGCATCGGCTGAGAAAGCGTTGGCTTACATGGGATTAAAACCGGGCATTCCCTTAACAGAAGTCGCTATTGATAAAGTGTTCATCGGTTCCTGCACCAACTCGCGTATTGAAGATTTACGCGCAGCGGCAGAAATCGCCAAAGGGCGCAAAGTCGCGCCGGGCGTACAGGCGCTGGTAGTGCCGGGTTCTGGTCCGGTGAAAGCGCAGGCGGAAGCGGAGGGTCTGGACAAGATCTTCATCGAAGCTGGGTTTGAATGGCGTTTACCGGGCTGTTCGATGTGTCTGGCGATGAACAATGACCGCCTGAACCCAGGCGAGCGCTGTGCCTCCACCAGCAACCGCAACTTTGAAGGCCGTCAGGGCCGCGGTGGTCGCACACACTTAGTCAGCCCGGCCATGGCCGCCGCTGCCGCCGTTACTGGTCATTTTGCCGACATTCGCAGCATCAAATAAGGAAACTACCATGGCAGAGAAATTTACCCAGCATACCGGCCTGGTTGTCCCACTGGATGCCGCCAACGTTGATACCGACGCTATTATTCCCAAACAGTTTTTGCAGAAGGTTACCCGCACCGGTTTTGGCGCTCATCTGTTCAACGACTGGCGTTTTCTGGACGAAAAAGGCCAACAACCTAATCCTGACTTCGTGCTGAACTTCCCGGAATATAAAGGTGCGTCAATTCTGCTCGCGCGGGAAAACTTTGGCTGCGGCTCATCTCGCGAACATGCGCCGTGGGCGCTGACCGATTATGGCTTTAAAGTGGTGATCGCCCCAAGCTTCGCCGACATCTTCTACGGCAACAGCTTCAATAACCAACTGCTGCCGGTCACCCTGAGCGATGCGCAGGTTGATGAACTGTTCGATCTGGTAAAAGCCAATCCGGGGATTAAATTTGAAGTGGATCTCCAGACGCAGGAAGTGAAAGCGGGCGAGAAGTCCTATCGCTTTAAAATCGACGACTTCCGCCGTCATTGCATGCTGAATGGTCTCGACAGCATCGGGCTGACGCTGCAGCATGAAGCGGCCATCACTGAGTACGAAGACAAGCAGCCGGCGTTTATGCGCTAGACCTTGTTATGCCGGATGCGCATATTGCATCCGGCAACGTCATTACACGTCCTTCACCCGCCCGGTCATCATAAGCGTGACCATAGAAATCGCCGCAATCACCCAATAAACGGCAAAATGCCCGTAACTTTGCGCAACAGCACCCTGAATCACTCCCGCGAGGATGACGCCGGTCGAAATACTGTTGGTAAATAATGTGGTCGCTGAACCCGCACGTCCGGGCATTAGATCCTGAAACCACAGCATGCCTATCCCGGCAATAATACCGATGAAGATCGCGTTAAACAGTTGCAGCACCAGCAGTGCTGTCCGGCTATGAAAGAAGATCAGCCCAAGGTAAAACAGCACACCTGCCGCGACGGCGGCGATCATCATTCGCCGTTTACCAAAGCGCTTCACGTAGTAGCCCGCCAGAATCATCGCCGGAATTTCCAGCCCGGCCGCCGTCCCCATCAGGATCCCGGCCAGCTTGTCCGGCAAACCCAGCTCAAGGCTTATCCACAGCGGCATATCGATGATGTACATGGTGTTGCAGGTCCACATCAGCGTGGAGGCAACAAATAGCATACGCACATTTTTGTCCTGCCAACCGCCGGTTTGTTCCAACGGCACGTCAACGGGCTGCTCCACCCGAGCGACAGACGGCAGAATCAGCGCAATCAGCACCAGGCTAATGGCAAAAATCCCTGCGGCAATAGAAAACATTGCCGTGAAGCCGTAATTCAGCGCCAGCATGAAGGCCAGCGGCGGTCCGATCACCCAGGCCAGCGAAAGCTGCGCACGCATCACCGAACTAAACATCACTACTTCACGCGCGGAGTTATCCGCATATTCCCTCGCCAACGCAAACAACTGCGGCATGGCTGTATTCGCCAGCGAGGCCAACAGCACACCACAGGTGATCAACGTGAGATAATGGCGATTGAAGGCAAACAGCAGCGCGTTGCCAATCGCCATCAGGCAGCAGAACATGATCAGCTTACGCCGATCGCCCTGGCTGTCGGATCGTTTCGCGAGGCCAAGGCTGACGACGATCCCGACAATCGCATTGACGGTGTAAAACAGCCCGACCCAAAATGGCTGCACTCCGACTTCACGGCTCAGGAACAGACTCAGAGTGGGTGCCTGCAATGCCCCCGCCACGCCCATCATAAAAGCGACCAGCATAAATGCCGCGTAAACGCCGTTGAGGCGCCGTCCCATGGTCATAATCCAGAGCATATCTTTCCTTTTAAGCGCAGCTGAAACGAAAAAAGCCAGCAGATAATACCTGCTGGCGCGGCGATTAACACCAATACTCAGTCACACATGATGTCTGCAATTTCCAATTCAGGAGTCAGATGTCATCTCCCACTGCATCAGCTCTTCGAGCATCTTTAAGCGCTGCGGTGCGCTCAGGCAAGCCAACCAGGACGATTTTTCTGTCGTGGTAAAGTACTTCAACCAGAACTGACGCATAGATGACCCCTTCGTTGTCTCATCGCTTCATCGGAATCTATTATTGGCTTAATATAGGGATTATAAAATTGCTGAGTTTTCCGCAGGAGTTCCCCTTTTATGTCTTCTGGTCGTTTGCAACAACAGTTCATCCGTCTGTGGCAATGCTGTGACGGCAAAACGCAAGACACGACGCTGAACGAGCTGGCGGAACTGCTAAGCTGCTCGCGCCGCCATATGCGTACGCTGCTTAATACCATGCAAGATCGCGGCTGGTTAACGTGGGAAGCTGAAGTTGGACGAGGTAAACGCTCGCGACTGACATTCCTCTATACCGGGCTGGCGCTCCAGCAGCAGCGCGCGGAAGACCTACTGGAACAGGATCGCATCGATCAACTGGTGCAACTGGTCGGTGACAAAACGGCCGTACGGCAAATGCTGGTCTCCCATCTGGGTCGCAGCTTTCGCCAGGGTCGGCATATCATGCGCGTTCTCTATTATCGCCCCATGCACAACCTGCTGCCCGGCACGGCATTACGCCGCTCCGAAACCCATATCGCCCGGCAAATCTTCAGCGCCTTAATTCGGGTAAATGAGGAAAATGGGGAACTGGAAGCGGACATTGCCCATCACTGGCAGCAAATTTCACCTTTACACTGGCGATTTTTCCTGCGTCCGGGGATCCATTTTCATCATGGCCGCGAACTGGAAATGGCAGATGTTATCGCCTCACTGATGCGCATTAACAGCCTGCCGCTGTACTCACACATCACGCAGATCGTCTCTCCCACGGCCTGGACGCTGGATATCCATCTGGCCCAGCCAGACCGCTGGCTTCCCTGGCTATTGGGGCAGGTCCCCGCCATGATCCTGCCGCGAGAATGGGAAACGCTAAACAACTTCTCCAGTCACCCGATTGGTACCGGTCCGTATGCGGTAATACGAAACACCAATAACCAACTGAAAATTCATGCATTTGATGATTACTTTGGCTACCGGGCCCTGATCGACGAAGTTAACGTTTGGGTATTACCTGACATCGGCGAAGAGCCAGGCGGCGGTTTGACGCTACAAGGTCCCACCGAGGATGAAAAGGCGATCGAAAGCCGCCTCGAAGAAGGTTGCTACTACCTGCTGTTTGATGCGCGTAGCCACCGTGGAGCTAACCAGGAGGTCCGCGAATGGGTAAGCCGCATTCTCTCGCCGACCAATTTAATCTGCCACGCCGACGAACAGTACCAGCGACTGTGGTTTCCCGCGTATGGTTTACTCCCCCGCTGGCATCACGCAAAACCCGGCCATGGTGAAAAACCCGCCGGGCTGGAAACGCTGACGATCACCTACTATCGCGATCACATCGAACATCGGATTATTGCGCAGATCATGAAGACGTTGCTGGCGCAGCATCAGGTGCAGTTGACTATTCAGGAGATCGACTACGATCAATGGCATGCAGGAGAAATCGTCAGCGATATCTGGCTTAACAGCGCCAACTTTACCCTACCGCTCGACTTCTCACTGTTCGCCCATTTGTGCGAAGTCCCGTTACTGCAAAACTGTATCTCGCGTGACTGGGAAAACGATGCGGCCCGCTGGCGAACGGGCGAAATGAGCCTGGCTGCATGGTGCCAACAGCTGCTCGCCACAAAGGCCATTGTGCCGTTAATCCACCACTGGCTGATCATTCAGGGGCAGCGCAGTATGCGCGGACTGCGTATGAATACTCTCGGCTGGTTTGATTTTAAATCGGCGTGGTTTGCTCCGCCGGATCCTTAATTGCTGCTAAGCAACAAAATCATTACACTAACGCCGTTCTCAACGGGGTGCTAAATAAAAACATACACAAAATCATTCGATCTGCGTATGGGCTGAGAGATACCCGTCGAACCTGATCCGGATAATGCCGGCGAAGGGATTTGAGGCTTATCTCAAGTCCTTTGCCACCCAACTCTTGAGGTGCAAAGTGTTTAAAAAATGTCTTCCGCTTTTACTGCTGTGCGCAGCGCCTGTCTTCGCCAAACCTGTACTGACCGTCTATACCTACGACTCGTTCGCTGCTGACTGGGGGCCGGGTCCGACAATCAAAAAAGCGTTTGAAGCTGACTGCAACTGTGAATTGAAACTGGTCGCGCTGGAAGATGGCGTTTCGCTGCTTAACCGCCTGCGCATGGAAGGAAAAAACAGCAAAGCCGACGTTGTGCTGGGCCTGGATAACAATCTTCTGGAAGCCGCTACACAAACTAACCTGTTCGCCAAAAGTGGCGTAGCAAGTGACGCCGTTAACGTGCCCGGTGGCTGGAAAAACGATACCTTCGTTCCGTTTGACTACGGTTATTTCGCCTTCGTTTATGATAAAAACAAGCTGACGAATCCGCCTAAAAGCCTGAAGGAACTGGTTGAAAGCGACCAAAAATGGCGCGTCATTTATCAGGATCCGCGTACCAGCACGCCGGGGCTGGGTCTGCTGCTATGGATGCAGAAAGTCTATGGCGATAAAGCGCCAGAGGCCTGGCAGAAACTGGCGGCAAAAACCGTCACCGTCACCAAGGGCTGGAGTGAAGCCTACGGCCTGTTCCTGAAAGGTGAAAGCGATCTGGTACTCAGCTATACCACCTCTCCGGCTTATCACATCATCGCCGAGAAAAAAGACAACTACGCCGCCGCTAACTTTAGCGAAGGCCATTATTTGCAGGTGGAAGTCGCCGCGCGTACTGCGGCCAGCAAGCAGCCGGAACTGGCCGAGAAGTTCCTCAAGTTTATGGTGTCTACGGCATTCCAGAATGCGATTCCAACCGGCAACTGGATGTATCCGGTGACGCAGGTCGCCCTACCGTCAGGATTTGAGCAATTGGAAAAACCAGCCACTGCGCTCGAATTTACCCCGCAGCAGGTTGCGGCTCAACGTCAGGCATGGATTAGCGAATGGCAACGCGCCGTCAGCCGTTAATTCCCGGCTGGCTGGTTCCAGGGCTTACCGCCGCCACGCTGATGGTGACCGTGGCCCTGGCCGCGTTTCTGGCGCTGTGGTTTAACGCCCCGCAGGGAGAGTGGTCCTCGCTGTGGCAAGATGACTACCTGTGGCATGTGGTGCGCTTTTCTTTCTGGCAGGCTTTTCTATCCGCTGTGTTGTCGGTTATCCCGGCGATTTTCCTTGCCCGGGCGCTCTATCGTCGCCGTTTTCCAGGACGTCTGGCGCTGCTGCGCCTGTGCGCCATGACGTTAATCCTGCCGGTGCTGGTCGCGGTATTCGGTATTCTTAGCGTCTATGGTCGTCAGGGCTGGTTGGCCTCGCTCTGGCATGCCTTAGGGCTGGAATGGACCTTTTCGCCTTACGGTTTGCAGGGCATTCTGCTGGCGCACGTCTTTTTCAATCTGCCGATGGCCAGCCGTCTGCTGTTGCAGTCGCTGGAGAATATTCCCGGCGAACAGCGACAGTTAGCCGCTCAACTCGGGATGCGCGGCTGGCATTTCTTCCGTTTTGTTGAATGGCCGTGGCTTCGTCGGCAAATCCTTCCCGTCGCAGCGCTCATCTTTATGCTGTGCTTCGCCAGCTTCGCCACCGTTCTGTCGCTGGGCGGCGGGCCACAGGCCACCACTATCGAACTGGCTATCTATCAGGCGCTGAATTTTGATTACGATCCTGCCCGCGCCGCCATGCTGGCGTTGATCCAGATGCTGTGTTGTTTAGCGCTGGTGCTACTCAGCCAACGCCTGAGCCGTGCTATTGCGCCGGGCACCACACTGGTTCAGGGCTGGCGCGATCCAGACGATCGTTTGCACAGCCGTCTGGCCGACTCGCTGCTGATTATTCTGGCCCTGCTGCTGTTGCTACCGCCGCTGCTGGCGGTGATTGTCGATGGTCTTAACCGTCAGGTACTGGATGTGCTTACGCAGCCAGCACTATGGCAGGCGTTGGGAACCTCACTGCGCATCGCGCTGGCGGCAGGTGCGTTGTGCGTCATACTCACCATGATGCTGTTATGGAGTAGTCGTGAACTGCGTGCCCGCCAACAGATGCTGGCAGGACAAATGCTGGAGCTGAGCGGCATGATGATCCTCGCTATGCCAGGCATCGTGCTGGCAACCGGCTTCTTTCTGCTGCTCAATAATACTGTTGGGCTCCCCGAATCCGCTGACGGCATTGTCATTTTTACCAATGCACTCATGGCGATCCCCTACGCATTGAAGGTGCTGGAAAACCCAATGCGTGACGTGACCGCGCGTTACAGTATGTTGTGCCAGTCGTTAGGAATCGAGGGATGGTCGCGCCTGAAAATGGTTGAACTTCGCGCCCTGAAGCGCCCGCTGGCGCAGGCGATGGCATTTGCCTGTGTGCTGTCGATTGGTGATTTTGGCGTAGTGGCGTTATTTGGCAACGAGGATTTCCGCACCCTGCCGTTTTATTTATATCAGCAGATTGGATCTTATCGCAGTCAGGATGGCGCGGTGACGGCGTTTTTGCTGCTGATCCTGTGCTTTACACTGTTTACTGTTATTGAGAAATTGCCGGGGCGAAATGTTAAAACTGATTGATATCACATGGCTTTATCACCATTTGCCAATGCGCTTTACGTTGTCAATCGCGCGCGGTGAGCAGGTAGCGATACTCGGGCCAAGCGGCGCCGGGAAAAGCACGCTGCTGAATCTGATAGCCGGCTTTCTCACGCCAGCCAGCGGCACCATGATGATTGCAGGTGAAGATCACACCACCACACCGCCCTCTCGTCGCCCCGTTTCGATGCTGTTTCAGGAAAACAACCTGTTCAGTCATCTGAACGTGCAGCAAAATATCGGCCTGGGCCTTAATCCTGGATTGAAGCTGAACGCATCGCAACGGGAGAAAATGCACTTCATCGCCCGGCAAATGGGAATTGACTCACTGCTGGAGCGACTGCCCGGAGAGCTTTCCGGCGGGCAACGACAGCGCGTGGCGCTGGCGCGTTGTCTGGTACGCGAACAACCCATTTTGCTGCTTGATGAACCTTTTTCTGCACTAGACCCTGCGCTGCGCCAGGAGATGTTAACGCTGGTGGCCGAAGTCTGTCGCGAGAAGCAACTGACGTTACTGATGGTTTCCCACAGCGTAGAAGATGCGGCGCGAATTGCGCCCCGCTCGATTGTGGTCGCCGACGGGCGCATCGCCTGGCAGGGCGATACGGACGATCTGTTAAGCGGCAACGCTAGCGCCTCGGCGCTATTGGGCATTAAAACCGGATGACAAGTTGGCAGATTTCCCAGGCCGGATAAGCATTAGCGCCATCCGGCAAAAGATTCGTCAGTAACCCACGACTTTACGCAGAATATCGATATACACCGGCATCAGTGGATGTCGCAGCAACGCCACCAACGCAACCACGCCGATGCCGAGCGTCAACGGCGCCAGATACAACAAACGGCTGCGGGGGAAATACGCGGTTAAGCGATCGACAGCCGCTTTGCCGCTGCGCCACAATCGCCAGCAAAACCAACCGCCTACCCACAGCAGCAGCGCCGTCGCCAGCAGCAACCATTTGAAATCCCCGCTCTGCATATCAGCAGGAATATCGATTGCTGCCCCCGCCAGGATACCCGGCAGAAAATAGAACGGTGGCCACAACACACAGCCGATGATATTGGGCACAATAAATTTCGCGACAGGTAGATCCAGCATGCCCGCCACCATCGGCACCAAAGGCCGCGTCGGGCCAACAAAGCGCCCCACCAGGATGGTAAACATGCTGTGCTGATGCAGCGCGTGCTCGGTTTTATCCAGCAACGCCTTGTTCTTTTTCATGAACGACCAACGGTGCAGCGGCTTTTTAAAACGCCAGCCCAGCCAGAAGGAGATCCAGTCTCCCAATAAGCAACCAATGATGCCCACAAGCCAGGCATGCCAGAAGTTCAGTTCGCCACTACCAATCAGCGCCCCCAGCCCCGCCATCATCACGGTACCGGGCAGAATCAGGCCAACCAGCGCCAGCGACTCCAGAAAGGCCACCAAAAGTACGGCGATCAGAGAGTACAGGGCGGACTGGAGAATAAAGTGTTCCAGCAATGCTTGCATAATGTGTCCGTCAGATTTACGAAGCAGGGATTCTGCTAACCCTTCTCAACTTCGTCAAGCCATCAATTGTCTGAATAGATTGCGAGTTATGACAACTTTCAGGACACATCATTCACTTTTTATTCACATCCAGCGCGAAACTCGCTCGGACTGGCGCCGGTACATTTTTTGAAAACGCGCGAGAAATAGAGTTGGTCGTCGAAACCAACATTGCGACCCACCGTAGCAATGGGCATACGCGTCGTACTTAACAATAGCTTGGCCTGGCTGATACGCTGATCCTCGCGCCAGCTTAATACGCTGATGCCCAACTGTTGGCGGAACAGATGCGACAAACGGGAAGGCGACAGGCAGACGTGTTGTGCGACGCTGGCAATATCAAAATTACTGTCCGCCAGGTGATCGCTGATGTACTGGCAGGCATCGCGCACGCGGTTGTCCATAGGTGGGTGCAGCGATTCATTAATGGCTTCCATACGTCGCAGTAATAACTGCTCCAGTAAATTAATCGCCAGCAGCTCGGAATAGCGGCCTTCTCCCTGCCCGGCGTTGATTATCTGCCCAAACAGTTCGTTAAAATGCGGCTGATGCGCTTCGTCCGGACGAAAAAAGCCAGTCTGGGCGAAAATGGCCGGCCAGGTCAGCCACTCCTGCCAATAGGCGCGCGGGCGAAAGTAAACCCACTGGTGATACCACTCACTGGCGTTGGGGTGTCGTCCATAGTGGTGAATTTCTCCAGGAGGAAACAGCAAAATATCCCCGGGACGGCAGACAAACTGCTGACCCTGATTATTGATAACCCCTTCGCCACGGATGGTAAGATTGAGGATATAGCCCTTCATACCCAACGGCCTGTCGATAAAAAAATCCAGGTATCCGTTCGCCTCAATGGGGGTTAATCCAGCCACCAAATGCGCGTTAAACGAATAGCCCGGCAGCAGGGGATCGTTTTGCGTTTCAGCCATAATTTCAATACTCCCTATGTTCTGCTAAGAAACAATTTGTCCATATTACGCCAGACATCATCACCATCGCCCCTGCGGGGCGCTGTGTCTGCGGTAATGGACCATCAACCCCGCTTGTGAAAAGCACTTTGTGAAAAAATATGTACCAAGCCAACGTCAAAACCGGCTAACAAAAGTGTCTATAACTACGGCAGAAATGTCCACATTGATTATTTGCACGGCGTCACACTTTGTGATGCCACAGCATTTTAATCCATAAGATTAGCGGATCCTGCCTGACGGTTTTTATCCCTTGTCACTACTGTTTATCCATACCCGTATTTTTGGATGGAGTAAGACGATGGCGATAACAATTGGCCTCGATTTTGGTAGTGATTCAGTACGCGCGTTGGCAGTGGAGTGTGCCACCGGTGAAGAGATCGCCACCAGCGTAGAATGGTACCCACGTTGGCAGGAAGGTCTGTATTGCGACGGCCCGAACAACCAGTTTCGCCATCATCCGCGCGACTATATTGAGTCAATGGAAACGGCGCTGAAAACCGTGTTGGCCGAACTGAGTGTTGAACAGCGCGCGGAAGTGGTCGGGATTGGCGTTGACAGTACCGGCTCAACCCCGGCGCCTATCGATGCCGAGGGCAACGTACTGGCGCTGCGTCCGGAGTTCGCTGAAAACCCGAATGCAATGTTTGTCCTGTGGAAAGATCACACCTCAGTCGAAGAAGCGGAAGAGATTACCCGTCTGTGCCACACGCCAGGCAAGATCGATTACTCCCGCTATATCGGCGGTATTTATTCCAGCGAATGGTTCTGGGCCAAAATCCTGCATGTGACCCGCCAGGATGACGCGGTCGCAGAGGCCGCGGTTTCGTGGATTGAGTTGTGCGACTGGGTTCCGGCCCTGCTCTCTAATACCGTACGTCCGCAGGATATTCGCCGCGGACGCTGCAGCGCCGGACACAAATCCCTGTGGCATGAAAGCTGGGGCGGCCTACCGCCAGCCAGTTTCTTTGATGAGCTCGACCCCATCCTTAACCGCCATCTGCCATACCCAATGTTTACCGATACCTTCACGGCCGACCTGCCGGTTGGCACCTTGTGCGCCGAGTGGGCGCAGCGTCTGGGGCTACCGGAAAGCGTGGTGATTGCAGGCGGCGCTTTTGACTGCCATATGGGGGCGGTCGGCGCGGGCGCACAGCCCAATACGCTGGTAAAAGTCATCGGCACGTCGACCTGCGACATTCTGATTGCCGACAAACACAGCGTCGGCGAACGCGCGGTGAAAGGCATATGCGGTCAGGTTGATGGCAGCGTAGTGCCTGATTTTATTGGCCTCGAAGCGGGACAGTCCGCATTCGGCGATATCTATGCCTGGTTTAGCCGCGTGCTGAGCTGGCCGCTGGAGCAGCTTGCGGCGCAGCATCCGGAGCTTAAGACCCAGATTAAAACCAGCCAAAAACAACTGCTGCCAGCACTCACCGAAGCCTGGGCAAAAAATCCGTCACTGGATCACCTGCCGGTGGTGCTCGACTGGTTTAACGGTCGCCGTACGCCCAATGCCAATCAGCGTTTGAAAGGGGTGATTACCGATCTCAATCTGGCCACCGACGCACCCGCGCTGTTCGGTGGGCTGATTGCCGCCACGGCCTTTGGCGCGCGTGCCATTCAGGAATGCTTCACCGAACAGGGCATTGCAGTTAATAACGTGATGGCGTTAGGCGGCATCGCCCGTAAAAATCCGGTCATCATGCAGGCCTGCTGTGACGTGCTAAACCGTCCGCTACAAATTGTCGCCTCCGACCAGTGCTGCGCACTCGGCGCGGCTATCTTCGCCGCCGTTGCCGCGAAAGTACATGCCGATATCCCGGCCGCTCAGCAAAAAATGGCGAGTGCCGTGGAAAACACACTGCAACCTCGCCCAGAACAGGCTCAACGTTTTGAACAGCTTTACCGCCGCTACCAACAGTGGGCGATTAGCGCTGAACAACAATACCTTCCGACTGCCGCTCCGGCGCAACAAGCCCCGGTAGACCTGGCAACCCTGACACATTAAGGACACGACAATGACGATTTTTGATAACTATGAAGTGTGGTTTGTGATTGGTAGCCAGCATCTGTATGGCCCTGAAACCCTGCGTCAGGTAACCCAACATGCGGAGCACGTCGTTAACGCACTGAATACTGAAGCCAAACTGCCCTGTAAGCTGGTATTAAAACCGCTGGGCACGCGTCCGGATGAAATCACCAACCTCTGTCGCGACGCCAACTACGACGACAAATGCGCAGGAATGGTGGTGTGGCTCCACACCTTCTCGCCAGCGAAAATGTGGATCAACGGCCTGACGATTCTCAACAAACCGCTACTTCAGTTCCACACCCAGTTCAACGCTGCCCTGCCGTGGGACAGCATTGACATGGACTTTATGAACCTGAACCAAACCGCGCACGGCGGTCGTGAGTTCGGCTTCATCGGCGCACGTATGCGTCAGCAACACGCCGTGGTCACCGGTCATTGGCAGGACAAACAGGCGCACGAACGCATCGGCTCCTGGATGCGCCAGGCCGTGTCCAAACAGGATACTCGCCATCTGAAAGTCTGCCGTTTTGGCGACAACATGCGCGAAGTTGCGGTCACTGACGGCGATAAAGTTGCCGCGCAGATCAAGTTCGGTTTCTCGGTCAACACCTGGGCCGTAGGCGACCTGGTACAGGTCGTGAACGCAATTAGCGACGGCGAAATCAATGCCCTAATCGATGAGTATGAAAGCACTTACACCATGACGGCGGCCACACAAGTCCACGGTGAAAAACGTCAGAACGTACTGGAAGCGGCACGTATTGAACTGGGGATGAAGCGCTTCCTGGAACAGGGAGGATTCCACGCCTTCACTACCACATTTGAAGATTTACACGGCCTGAAACAGCTCCCGGGTCTGGCCGTACAGCGTCTGATGCAGCAAGGCTACGGCTTTGCGGGCGAAGGCGACTGGAAAACCGCCGCTCTGCTTCGCATCATGAAGGTGATGTCAACCGGTCTGCAGGGCGGCACCTCATTTATGGAGGATTACACCTACCACTTCGAGAAAGGCAACGATCTGGTACTCGGTTCTCACATGCTGGAAGTGTGCCCGTCCATCGCGGTGGAAGAGAAACCAATCCTCGACGTTCAGCACCTCGGTATTGGCGGTAAAGATGATCCTGCCCGTCTGATCTTCAACACCAAAACCGGCCCGGCCGTGGTTGCCAGCCTGATCGATCTCGGCGATCGTTTTCGCCTGCTGGTTAACTGCATCGACACGGTACAAACGCCGCACTCCCTACCGAAACTGCCGGTGGCCAACGCATTGTGGAAGGCTCAGCCCGATCTGCCGACCGCATCTGAAGCCTGGATCCTTGCCGGCGGCGCGCACCACACCGTCTTCAGTCACGCGCTGGATCTGAACGATATGCGTCAGTTCGCAGAAATGCACGATATCGAGATCGCCGTGATCGACAACGATACCCGCCTGCCAGCCTTTAAAGACTCGCTACGCTGGAACGACGTGTATTACGGGTTCAAACGTTAATTGTCGAAACGAATTGCCCGGTGGCATTTCATTTACCGGGCCTACAAATCACCGTAGGCCGGATAAGCGAAGCGCCATCCGGCATTCAGGAGTTAACATGCTAGAAGATCTTAAACGTCAGGTACTGGAAGCGAATCTGGCGCTGCCAAAGCACAACCTGGTGACGCTGACCTGGGGAAACGTTAGCGCTGTCGATCGCGAGCGCGGCGTGTTTGTGATTAAACCCTCCGGTGTCGATTACAGCGTAATGACTGCCGGCGATATGGTCGTTGTCAGTATTGCAACCGGTGAAGTGGTGGAAGGTAATAAAAAGCCCTCCTCCGATACCCCAACGCACCGCCTGCTGTATCAGGCTTTCCCCACCATTGGCGGCATTGTTCACACCCATTCCCGTCATGCAACCATCTGGGCGCAGGCGGGTCAGTCTATTCCCGCCACGGGGACCACTCATGCGGACTATTTCTACGGCACGATTCCCTGCACACGGAAAATGACCGAGGAAGAAATCAACGGCGAATATGAGTGGGAAACCGGTAACGTGATCGTGGAAGCTTTTGAGCAACAAGGCATTGATGCTTCGCAGATGCCAGGCGTGCTGGTGCACTCTCACGGTCCGTTCGCCTGGGGAAAAGATGCCGAAGATGCCGTACACAACGCCATCGTGCTGGAAGAAGTCGCCTACATGGGGATTTTCTGCCGCCAGCTCGCGCCGCAGTTGCCGGATATGCAGCAAACCCTGTTAGATAAACACTACCTGCGCAAACACGGCGCAAAAGCCTATTACGGACAGTAGTCTCTGCCGGCACAGGACAACTGTATAAAACCACAGCAAATCTATCAGAACCAGGCTATAATCATGCCTGGTTTTTTAATGGATACACAGCGTGGCGCAGGCAGGCTTTATCTTAACTCGGCACTGGCGGGATACCCCGCAGGGGACAGAGGTTTCATTCTGGCTGGCAACAGACAGCGGGCCATTGCAGGTCACGCTTGCGCCGCAGGAGTCGGTCGCTTTTATCCCCACCAACCAGACACCCCGCGTCACCACACTGTTACGTACCGAAAAAGGTTATCGCCTGACGCCGCTTCAGCTGCAAGACTTTCATCGTCAGCCCGTTTCTGGCCTGTATTGCCACTCACATCGCCAGCTTATGCGGCTGGAAAAACTGCTGCGCGAAAATGGTGTAACGGTCTACGAGGCCGATGTACGTCCGCCGGAGCGGTATTTGATGGAGCGCTTTATCACCTCTCCCGTTTGGGTGGATGGCGACCTGCGTAATGGCGCTATCGTTAATGCTCGCCTGAAGCCGCACGCAGATTACCGGCCTCCGCTGAAGTGGGTCTCTCTGGATATCGAAACCACCCGCCACGGTGAACTGTACTGCATCGGCCTTGAAGGCTGCGGGCAGCGAATTGTTTATATGCTCGGTCCGGCGAATGGCGATGCCTCCGCGCTCGACTTTCAGCTTGAGTATGTGACGAGTCGCCCGCAGTTACTGGAGAAGCTCAATGACTGGCTTACCCGGCACGATCCTGATGTCATCATCGGCTGGAACGTGGTGCAGTTCGATCTTCGCGTTTTGCAAAAACATGCCGAGCGTTACCGCATTCCCCTGCGTTTTGGCCGCGATAACAGCGAACTGGAGTGGCGCGAGCATGGCTTCAAAAATGGCGTCTTCTTCGCACAGGCTAAAGGTCGTCTGATTATTGACGGCATTGAGGCGCTCAAATCCGCATTCTGGAATTTCTCATCATTCTCACTGGAAACAGTGTCGCAAGAGTTGCTGGGTGAGGGGAAGTCGATTGATAACCCGTGGGACAGAATGGACGAAATCGATCGCCGGTTTGCCCACGATAAGCCCGCGCTTGCCACCTACAATCTCAAAGACTGTGAACTGGTCACCCGCATTTTTCATAAAACCGAGATCATGCCATTTCTGCTGGAGCGTTCAACGGTTAACGGCTTGCCGGTCGACAGGCACGGCGGTTCAGTCGCCGCGTTTGGCCATCTCTACCTGCCGCGAATGCACCGGGCGGGCTACGTTGCACCGAATCTGGGTGAAATCCCTGCGCACGCCAGCCCCGGCGGTTACGTGATGGACTCACGCCCGGGTCTGTACGATTCCGTGCTGGTGCTGGATTACAAAAGCCTGTACCCGTCAATTATTCGTACTTTCTTGATCGATCCGGTGGGGCTTATCGAAGGGATGGCGCATCCGGATCGGGAGCACAGTACCGAAGGGTTCCTTGACGCCTGGTTCTCACGCGAAAAGCACTGCCTACCCGAAATCGTGACCCAGATCTGGCACGGGCGCGATGAAGCAAAACGCCACGGGAATAAGCCGCTCTCACAGGCACTGAAAATCATCATGAACGCGTTTTACGGCGTGCTGGGAACCACCGCCTGCCGCTTTTTCGACCCGAGGCTGGCTTCGTCCATCACCATGCGTGGCCACGCGATCATGCGTCAGACCAAAGCGCTGATTGAAGCTCAGGGCTACGATGTCATCTATGGCGATACCGACTCCACTTTTGTCTGGCTTAAAAAAGCACACTCAGAGGATGATGCAGCCCGGATTGGTCAGGAGCTGGTGAGTTACGTCAATGACTGGTGGGCGCAGTCGCTGAAGCAGCAAAAACTGACCAGCGCGCTGGAGCTGGAATTTGAAACCCATTTTTGTCGCTTTCTGATGCCGACCATTCGCGGCGCAGATACCGGTAGCAAAAAACGCTACGCCGGGATGATTCAGACAGGCGCAGAGCAACGCATGGTGTTTAAGGGCCTGGAAACGGTACGAACTGACTGGACGCCGCTGGCTCAACAGTTTCAGCAAGAGCTGTACCTACGAATTTTTCGTAACCAACCTTATCAGGAGTTTATTCGCGAGACTATCGACCGTCTGATGGCGGGTGAACTGGACGACCAACTGGTGTATCGCAAACGCCTGCGTCGCCCGTTAAGCGAATACCAGCGCAATGTGCCGCCACACGTGCGCGCCGCGCGCCTCGCCGATGAGCAAAATGTAAAGCTGGGACGTCCGCCGCAGTATCAGAATCGCGGTACCATTAAATATGTCTGGACGATAAATGGTCCAGAACCCGTGGATTATCAGCTTTCTGCTCTTGACTATGAGCACTATTTGACCCGGCAGATCCAGCCAGTTGCCGAGGGAATACTTCCCTTTATCGATGATAACTTTGCTACACTACTTACAGGGCAACTGGGGTTATTTTGACGCGTGACGAAACCGTCGCCATCCAGTACCATAGCGCCCTTTCCATTCCTGGACCCCAATACACTTGCTGCCCCTTTACTCTGGCAGAGGGTGAGTATTGCCTGCAACTAAAGATATAGAGCCGAACATATATGCCTTTTACACTTGGTCAACGCTGGATCAGCGATACAGAAAGCGAATTGGGACTTGGTACCGTTGTCGCCATGGATGCACGAACCGTCACATTACTTTTCTCTTCGACGGGCGAAAACCGTCTGTATGCGCGCAGTGATTCCCCCGTGACCCGCGTGATGTTCAATCCTGGTGATACGATAACGAGCCATGAAGGCTGGCAACTGCATGTCGATGAAGTAAAAGAAGAAAACGGCCTGCTTTCCTATATCGGAACTCGCCTTGATACCGAAGAAACCGGTGTCACGCTGCGTGAAGTGCTGCTCGACAGCAAGCTGGTCTTCAGCAAACCACAGGATCGCCTGTTTGCCGGTCAGATTGACCGTATGGACCGCTTTGCACTGCGCTATCGCGCACGTAAATTTCAGAGCGAGCAGTATCGTATGCCGTGGAGTGGTTTGCGTGGTCAACGTACCAGCCTGATCCCTCACCAGCTCAACATTGCTCATGACGTCGGTCGTCGTCATGCTCCTCGCGTATTGCTGGCTGACGAAGTGGGTTTAGGTAAAACCATTGAAGCCGGGATGATCCTGCATCAACAGCTGCTGTCAGGCGCAGCAGAGCGTGTATTGATCATCGTTCCGGAGACGTTACAGCACCAATGGCTGGTCGAAATGCTGCGTCGTTTTAACCTGCGCTTTGCGCTGTTTGATGATGAGCGTTATGCAGAGGCGCAGCACGACGCCTACAATCCGTTTGAAACCGAACAGTTAGTTATCTGTTCGCTGGACTTTGCCCGTCGCAGTAAACAGCGCCTGGAGCATCTGTGTGACGCCGAATGGGATCTGCTTATTGTCGATGAAGCCCATCACCTGGTGTGGAGCGAAGACGCGCCCAGCCGTGAATATATGGCCGTTGAACAACTGGCAGAACGCGTACCGGGCATCCTGCTGCTGACCGCAACACCGGAACAGTTGGGCCTGGAAAGCCACTTTGCGCGCCTGCGCCTGCTGGACCCAAGTCGCTTCCACGATTTCGCCCAGTTTGTTGAAGAACAAAAAAATTACCGTCCGGTCGCCGATGCCGTCGCCATGCTGCTGGCAGGCAACCAGCTAAGCAACAATGAGCTGAACATGTTAGGTGACATGATTGGCGAACAGGACATTGAACCGTTATTGCAGGCGGCAAACAGCGACAGCGAAGACGCCCAGAGCGCGCGTCAGGAGCTGGTTTCAATGCTAATGGACAGACACGGCACCAGCCGCGTGCTGTTTCGTAACACCCGTAACGGCGTGAAAGGCTTCCCGAAACGCGAGCTGCATACCATCAAGCTACCCTTGCCAACCCAATACCAGACGGCGATTAAAGTCTCCGGCATCATGGGCGCGCGTAAGAGTGCGGAAGACCGGGCGCGCGACATGCTCTATCCGGAACAGATTTATCAGGAATTCGAAGGCGACACCGGCACCTGGTGGAAT
Source organism: Citrobacter meridianamericanus (assembly GCF_041320245.1). Classification (NCBI taxonomy): domain Bacteria; kingdom Pseudomonadati; phylum Pseudomonadota; class Gammaproteobacteria; order Enterobacterales; family Enterobacteriaceae; genus Citrobacter; species Citrobacter meridianamericanus. The sequence goes on from NZ_CP101036.1 coordinate 4,461,344, forward strand.
TTTGATCCGCGCGTGGAATGGCTGATGGGCTACCTGACCAGCCACCGCTCGCAAAAAGTACTCGTTATTTGTGCGAAAGCCACCACCGCGCTACAGCTGGAGCAGGTGCTGCGCGAGCGCGAAGGTATCCGCGCCGCCGTGTTCCATGAGGGCATGTCGATCATTGAACGTGACCGCGCTGCGGCCTGGTTTAGCGAAGAAGATAGCGGCGCCCAGGTGATGCTGTGCTCTGAGATCGGCTCCGAGGGGCGTAACTTCCAGTTCGCCAGCAATCTGGTGATGTTTGACCTGCCGTTCAACCCGGATCTGCTGGAACAGCGTATTGGTCGTCTGGACCGTATTGGTCAGGCGCATGATATTCAGATTCACGTGCCTTACTTAGAAAAAACCGCGCAATCCGTACTGGTGCGCTGGTACCACGAAGGTCTGGATGCGTTCGAGCACACCTGCCCGACCGGACGTACTATCTATGACACGGTATATAACAACCTGATCGGCTACCTGGCTGAGCCAGAAAATACCGATGGCTTTGATGATCTAATCAAAACCTGCCGCGAACAGCATGACGCGTTGAAAGCGCAACTGGAACAAGGTCGAGATCGCCTGTTGGAGATCCACTCTAACGGCGGCGAAAAAGCGCTGGCACTGGCTGAGAGTATTGAAGAGCAGGACGACGATACCAGCCTGATCGCCTTCGCCATGAACCTGTTTGATATCGTTGGTATTAATCAGGATGACCGTGGTGACAATTTAATCGTGCTGACGCCGTCCGATCATATGCTGGTGCCTGATTTCCCAGGACTGCCGGAAGATGGCTGCACCATTACGTTCGAACGTGATGTCGCCCTGTCGCGTGAAGACGCACAGTTTATTACCTGGGAGCATCCGTTAATCCGTAATGGTCTGGATCTTATCCTCTCCGGCGACACGGGTAGCAGCACAATATCTCTGTTGAAAAACAAAGCATTACCGGTTGGCACCCTGTTGGTTGAGCTGGTGTATGTGGTTGAAGCGCAAGCGCCGAAACAGCTGCAGTTAAACCGTTTCCTGCCGCCAACGCCGGTACGTATGCTGCTTGATAAAAACGGCAATAACCTTGCCGCGCAGGTTGAATTCGAAACCTTTAACCGCCAACTCAGCGCTGTTAACCGCCATACCGGCAGTAAACTGGTCAACGCCGTGCAGCAGGACGTTCATGCCATTCTGCAACTCGGTGAGGCGCAGGTGGAAAAATCGGCTCGTGCGCTGATCGACGCGGCACGTAAAGAAGCGGACGAAAAACTGACGGCGGAACTCTCCCGTCTGGAAGCACTGCGCGCCGTTAACCCGAACATCCGTGATGACGAACTCAGCGCAATTGAAAGTAACCGTCAGCAGGTGATGGAAAGCCTGGACCAGGCGGGATGGCGTCTTGATGCCCTGCGTCTGATCGTCGTGACGCATCAGTAACGGAGCCATACATGGGGATGGAAAACTACAATCCGCCGCAGGAACCTTGGCTGGTTATCCTGTATCAGGATGAACACATTATGGTAGTCAACAAGCCGAGCGGCTTGTTGTCCGTACCGGGTCGTCTGGATGAACACAAAGACAGCGTGATGACGCGTATTCAGCGCGACTATCCGCAGGCTGAATCCGTCCATCGTCTGGATATGGCCACCAGCGGCGTGATTGTAGTGGCGCTAACGAAAGCGGCAGAGCGCGAGCTAAAACGCCAGTTTCGCGAACGTGAGCCGAAGAAACAGTATGTCGCGCGCGTGTGGGGACATCCTGCTCCTGCCGAAGGTCTGGTTGATTTACCGCTAATTTGCGACTGGCCAAATCGGCCAAAGCAGAAAGTATGTTATGAAACCGGGAAATCGGCGCAAACCGAGTATGAGGTGGTGAAGTTTGCAGCAGATAACACCGCGAGGGTCGTACTGAAACCGATTACCGGACGCTCCCACCAGCTGCGTGTGCATATGCTGGCATTAGGGCATCCCATCCTCGGCGATCGCTTCTATGCTCCGCCCGAAGCACTGGCGTTGGCACCCCGTCTGCTGCTGCACGCCGAAATGCTAACCATCACGCATCCCGAATACGGCAACAGTATGACGTTTAAAGTCCCGGCGGATTTTTAAAACGTTGCTGTGACACATTTCGTTTTTACTTATTAATACAAATCATTCGAGATGCATCGAGGCGGCAAACGAAGAAATCCCCAGGAGCACAGATAACTATGCGACTGGGGTTTCACAGTTCAGCCAACAAAGAGGCAGCCTGAAGGATGCCGTGTATATTTACTTGAAGCCTTTCTGTTCTTTGATTAGCTCATAAGCCTTTTGAATTTCCTGCGCTTTTTGCTTCGCCATTTCCATCATTTCTGGCGGCAGACCTTTCGCAACCAGTTTGTCCGGATGGTGCTCGCTCATCAGCTTGCGGTATGCGCGCTTAATGGTAGTCGCATCATCGGTCGCTTTCACCCCCAGCACATTGCAGGCGTCTTCCAGCGTCGGGCCACGTTGCGCCTGCTGCCAGCCACCGCCGCCGGACTGCTGCTGATATCCACCGCCAAACTGCGCGCCGCCCTGCATCATGCGCAGGAACTGATCAAATTGGGTCCGTGAGATACCCAACTCTTCAGCAATCACATACAGCACTTCACGCTCATTAGGATGCAATGATCCATCGGCAAATGCCGCCTGAATCTGAATCTCCAGGAACATGCGGATCAGATCGAATCGACCAAAACAGACGCTACGAAACTGACGCATTTTTTCACGTAATGGGTAATTATCCGATTTTCCCACCCGGAAAGCATGTTGTGCGGCCGTACGCGAGTCGCCGTGCAAATTCATCCGGTCCATCAGCTGGCTGGCGATATGAATATCGGCTTCCGTGACACGGCCTTTGGATTTGGTCAGATGCCCCATCACCTCAAAAGTGGTAGCAAAAAACAGCGCCTGGCGTTCACGTTGGTTGGCAAACCACGCCATTTTGCGCATGCGGGCTTTGTCGAACATGTGGCCAACTAACAGGCCCAGGACCACACCCCAGAAGCCGCCGCCCATCATTAAAGCCACGGCTACGCCAATTATCTTTCCCCAATACTGCATAGACTCCCCAAATCTTTCTGCTCTCAGCCAGGCTATGTCCCACAATATAAGGTGCTTTTACCGATTTATGGCAGCGGTCAATTGTGGGACATCGCCTATAATTTGCATTATCATACCTGTCATTCAATGCCGTGCCTAACACCACGGAGCCTTAATCGGCAGGATTAACACTAGCGCAGTGAAGATGAGATAAGTTAGGCTGTGACCGTTTGTCACGCGCGACGCTACTGATGATGGAACAATAAATACAACGTATGAAAAAACGTATTCCCACTCTTCTGGCCACCATGATTGCCAGCGCCCTTTATAGCCAACAGGGTCTGGCAGCCGATCTCGCCTCACAGTGCATGTTAGGCGTGCCAAGCTATAACCGTCCTCTGGTGCAGGGCGAGACCAATGAATTACCCGTCACTATCAATGCCGACAACGCAAAAGGGAATTACCCGGATGATGCGGTGTTTACCGGCAACGTGGATATTGCGCAGGGTAACAGCCGCCTGCAGGCCGACGAAGTGCAGCTTCATCAGAAGCAGGCTGAAGGCCAGCCTGAGCCAGTACGTACCGTCGATGCGCTGGGCAACGTTCATTATGATGACAACCAGGTTATTCTGAAGGGGCCGAAAGGCTGGTCTAATCTGAATACTAAAGATACTAACATCTGGGAAGGTGATTATCAGATGGTAGGTCGTCAGGGGCGCGGAAAAGCCGACCTGATGAAACAGCGAGGCGAAAACCGTTACACTATTCTGGAAAACGGTAGCTTCACCTCCTGTCTGCCGGGTTCCGATACCTGGAGCGTCGTGGGTAGTGAAGTGATCCACGACCGTGAAGAACAGGTCGCAGAGATCTGGAACGCCCGTTTTAAACTGGGTCCAGTTCCGGTCTTTTATAGTCCTTATTTGCAGTTACCCGTCGGCGATAAGCGCCGTTCCGGTTTCCTGATCCCGAACGCAAAATACTCCACCACGAACTATTTTGAGTTCTACCTGCCGTATTACTGGAACATTGCGCCCAACATGGACGCCACCATTACGCCGCATTATATGCACCGTCGTGGCGGTGTTATGTGGGAGAACGAATTCCGCTACCTGACTCAGGCGGGCGCTGGCCTGATGGAGTTCGACTATCTGAACTCAGATAAAGTGTACGAGGATGAGCATCCGAAGGATGACAATTCTCGTCGCTGGCTGTTCTACTGGCAGCACGCTGGCGTGATGGACCAGGTGTGGCGTTTCAACGTCGATTACACCAAGGTCAGCGATACCAGCTACTTTAATGATTTTGACAATAAATACGGTTCCAGTACCGACGGCTATGCCACGCAAAAATTCAGCGTTGGCTACGCGGTACAAAACTTTGACGCGACGGTTTCGACCAAGCAATTCCAGGTCTTCGACGCGCAAAACAGTAACAGCTATTCTGCGCAGCCGCAGTTAGACGTCAACTATTACCAGAATGACGTCGGGCCGTTTGATACCCGTATTTATGGCCAGGCGGTTCATTTCGTTAACACTAACGACAACATGCCGGAAGCCACGCGCGTTCATCTTGAACCGACCATCAACCTGCCGTTGTCGAACAACTGGGGAAGTATCAATACCGAAGCAAAACTGCTGGCAACACACTATCAGCAGACTAATCTCGATTGGTACAACAATAACCCGAGTAACGTTAACAAACTCGATGATTCAGCCAACCGCGTCATGCCGCAGTTTAAAGTTGACGGCAAGCTGGTGTTCGAGCGTGACATGCAAATGCTGGCGCCGGGCTATACCCAAACGCTGGAGCCGCGCGCGCAGTATCTTTACGTACCGTATCGTGACCAAAGTCATATCTATAACTATGACTCTTCCCTGCTGCAATCTGACTACAGCGGCCTGTTCCGTGACCGTACTTATGGCGGCCTGGACCGTATCGCCTCAGCCAACCAGGTGACGACCGGGGTCACATCTCGTGTTTATGATGATGCGGCGGTTGAACGTTTTAATATTTCCGTGGGTCAAATCTACTATTTCACCGAGTCTCGCACTGGCGATGACAACATAAAATGGGAGAATGACGACAAAACGGGCTCACTGGTATGGGCTGGCGACACCTACTGGCGCATCTCCGATCGCTGGGGTTTACGCAGTGGGATCCAGTACGACACACGTCTGGACAGCGTCGCAACCAGTAGCAGCAGTATCGAATACCGCCGCGACGAAAACCGTATACTGCAGTTGAACTACCGTTATGCCAGCTCGGAGTATATCCAGGCTACCCTGCCGTCTTACTACTCTACGGCAGAGCAGTATAAAAACGGGATCTCACAGGTAGGCGCGGTGGCAAGCTTCCCAATCGCTGACCGTTGGTCGATTGTTGGCGCTTACTACTTCGATACCAACGTGAACAAAGAAGCAGATTCAATGCTGGGACTGCAGTACAACTCCTGCTGTTACGCCATTCGCTTCGGCTACGAACGTAAGCTGAACGGCTGGGATAACACCCAGAAACACGCGATTTATGACAACACGATCGGCTTTAATATCGAACTGCGCGGCCTGAGTTCCAACTATGGTCTGGGCACTAACCAAATGCTGCGTTCGAACATTCTGCCGTATCAAAGCTCTTTATGATCTGATTGATTTACAACGTAATCCGCATTGCGGTTAATTGATAATGGAAAAAGTATGAAGAACTGGAAAACGCTGCTTCTCGGTATCGCCATGATCGCGAATACCAGTTTCGCTGCCCCACAGGTGGTCGATAAAGTCGCAGCCGTCGTCAATAACGGCGTCGTTCTGGAAAGCGACGTCGATGGCTTAATGCAGTCAGTAAAACTAAATGCGGGTCAGGCGGGTCAACAGTTACCGGACGATGCCACGCTGCGTCATCAGATCCTGGAACGTTTGATCATGGATCAAATTCTCCTGCAGATGGGTCAGAAGATGGGTGTAAAAATCTCTGACGAGCAGTTGGATCAGGCTATCGCCAATATCGCCAGGCAAAACAACATGACGCTGGATCAGATGCGCAGCCGTCTGGCACAGGATGGTTTAAACTATTCCACTTATCGTAACCAGATCCGCAAAGAGATGACTATCTCTGAAGTGCGTAACAACGAAGTTCGCCGTCGCGTTACCATATTGCCACAGGAAGTGGATGCCCTGGCGAAGCAGGTCGGCAACCAAAATGATGCCAGCACCGAACTGAACCTGAGCCACATTCTGATCCCACTGCCGGAAAACCCAACTTCCGATCAGGTAAACGAAGCGGAAAGCCAGGCGCGTTCAGTAGTTGATGAAGCACGTAACGGTAGCGATTTTGGCAAACTGGCCATCACTTATTCCGCCGATCAGCAGGCGTTGAAAGGCGGCCAGATGGGTTGGGGACGCATTCAGGAACTGCCGGGCATCTTTGCCCAGGCGTTAAGCACCGCGAAAAAAGGCGATATCATTGGTCCAATTCGCTCTGGAGTCGGCTTCCATATTCTGAAAGTCAACGATATGCGTGGTCAGAGCCAAAGCATTTCCGTGACTGAAGTTCATGCCCGCCATATTCTGCTCAAACCGTCGCCGATCATGACCGACCAACAGGCGCGTCTGAAACTGGAACAAATCGCGGCAGATATTAAGAGCGGTAAAACCACCTTCGCGGCAGCAGCTAAAGAGTTTTCTCAGGATCCGGGTTCTGCTAACCAGGGCGGCGATCTGGGCTGGGCTGCAGCGGATATTTTCGATCCGGCTTTCCGCGATGCGCTGACCAAACTTCACAAAGGCCAGATGAGCACCCCAGTGCACTCCTCTTTCGGCTGGCATCTGATCGAGCTGCTGGACACGCGTAACGTTGATAAAACTGACGCCGCGCAGAAAGACAGAGCTTATCGTATGCTGATGAACCGTAAATTCTCGGAAGAAGCGGCAACCTGGATGCAGGAACAGCGCGCCAGCGCCTACGTTAAAGTTCTGAGCAACTAATGACTCGTACTCAACGCATTGTTATCACTCCCGGCGAACCCGCCGGGATTGGCCCCGATCTGGTGGTTCAACTCGCGCAGCGTGAGTGGCCTGTAGAACTCGTTGTCTGTGCGGATGCAGCACTCCTCAGTGACCGGGCAGCAATGCTCGGTTTACCGCTTTCACTCCTCCCCTACACTCCAGATACCTCAGCCCGACCGCAATCAGCAGGCACGCTGACGCTGTTACCGATTGCGCTGCGAACACCTGTAGTCGCGGGTCAGTTGGCGGTAGAAAACGGGCAATATGTGGTGGATACGCTGGCTCGCGCCTGCGATGGTTGTCTGCGAGGGGAGTTTGCGGCATTGATTACCGGTCCGGTTCACAAGGGCGTAATCAATGACGCTGGCGTCCCGTTTACCGGGCACACCGAGTTCTTTGAAGAGCGATCACAGGCGAAGAAAGTTGTCATGATGCTGGCAACCGAAGAGCTGCGCGTTGCCGTGGCAACCACGCATCTGCCGCTCAGAGCCGTTGCTGATGCCATTACGCCCGCTCTGCTTCAGGAAGTGATCGGTATTCTGCATCATGATTTGCGCACTAAGTTCGGCATTGCCGATCCGCATATTCTGGTGTGCGGTCTTAACCCGCATGCCGGTGAAGGCGGTCATATGGGAACGGAAGAGATAGAAACTATCATTCCGGTTCTCGATGAACTGCGTGCGCAGGGGATGAAATTGAATGGCCCGCTGCCCGCAGATACGCTGTTTCAGCCCAAGTATCTCGACCACGCGGATGCCGTGCTGGCAATGTACCACGATCAGGGTCTCCCCGTGCTAAAATACCAGGGATTTGGTCGCGGTGTGAACATCACGCTGGGCCTGCCCTTTATTCGCACATCCGTCGATCACGGTACCGCGCTTGAACTTGCGGGACGTGGACAAGCAGATGTCGGCAGTTTTATTACGGCGCTTAATCTCGCCATCAAAATGATTGTTAATACCAATGAATAATCGAGTCCATCAGGGCCACTTAGCCCGTAAACGTTTCGGGCAAAACTTCCTCAACGATCAGTTTGTGATCGAAAGTATTGTCTCTGCAATCAACCCGCAGAAGGGTCAGGCTATGGTCGAAATCGGCCCAGGCCTGGCTGCGCTAACCGAGCCAGTAGGCGAACGCCTGGACCAGCTCACGGTCATTGAGTTAGACCGCGATCTCGCCGCGCGCCTGCAAACGCACCCGTTTTTAGGGCCGAAGCTGACGATTTATCAGCAAGACGCCATGACCATGAACTTCGGCGAACTCGCCCAAACAATGGGGCAACCGCTGCGCGTATTCGGTAACCTGCCGTACAACATCTCCACGCCGCTGATGTTCCATCTTTTTACCTATACTGATGCCATTGCCGACATGCATTTCATGTTGCAAAAAGAGGTGGTAAACCGTCTGGTTGCAGGGCCAAACAGTAAAGCGTATGGTCGATTAAGCGTCATGGCGCAGTATTACTGCAATGTGATCCCGGTACTTGAAGTGCCGCCATCCGCATTTACGCCAGCGCCTAAAGTCGATTCTGCCGTTGTGCGTCTGGTCCCTCACGCAACAATGCCGTATCCGGTTAAAGATGTTCGTGTGCTGAGCCGTATTACCACTGAAGCGTTTAATCAGCGTCGTAAAACGGTACGTAACAGCCTCGGCAATTTGTTTAGCGTTGAAGTACTGACAGAGCTGGGCGTTGATCCGGCGATGCGAGCGGAAAATATCTCTGTCGCGCAATACTGCCGGATGGCTAACTATCTGTCGGAAAACGCGCCATCGAAGGAGAGTTAAACATGATCAATTCGCCCCGAGTGTGCATTCAGGTACAAAGCGTCTACATTGAAGCGCAATCCTCACCTGATGATGAACGTTACGTTTTTGCTTATACCGTGACTATCCGCAATTTGGGGCGAGCGCCTGTGCAGCTATTGGGGCGTTATTGGTTGATCACCAATGGTCATGGCCGTGAAACCGAAGTTCAGGGCGAAGGTGTGGTTGGCGTTCAGCCCCACATCGAACCTGGCGAAGAGTACCAGTACACCAGCGGCGCGGTGATTGAAACGCCGCTTGGCACCATGCAGGGTCATTACGAAATGATCGATGAACAAGGGATCGCCTTTACCATCGACATTCCCGTGTTCAGACTCGCCGTTCCTACACTCATTCATTAAAACAATAGCTATGGCAACATACCTCATTGGCGACGTTCACGGTTGTTACGATGAACTGATAGCCTTGCTGCACCAGGTAGACTTTAATCCCGAGCAAGACACCTTATGGCTCACCGGCGATCTGGTTGCGCGAGGGCCAGGCTCGTTAGACGTTTTACGCTACGTTAAATCGCTGGGCGATAGCGTGCGGTTAGTTCTCGGTAATCACGATTTACACCTGCTGGCCGTGTTTGCCGGCATTAGCCGTAATAAACCGAAAGACCGACTCACACCGCTGCTTGAAGCTCCGGATGCTGATGCACTGCTTAACTGGCTGCGTCGCCAGCCGCTGTTGCAGATTGATGAAGAGAAGAAGCTGGTGATGGCGCATGCAGGGATTACCCCACAGTGGGACCTACAGACGGCGAAGGACTGTGCACGCGATGTTGAAGCCGTGTTGTCGAGCGACTCGTATCCGTTTTTCCTCGATGCAATGTACGGTGACATGCCTAATAACTGGACCCCGGAGCTGACGGGGCTGGCCCGCCTGCGTTTTATTACCAACGCGTTCACCCGCATGCGTTACTGCTTCCCCAACGGTCAACTTGATATGTACAGCAAAGAGTCGCCAGAAGATGCGCCAGCTCCGCTGAAGCCGTGGTTTGCCATTCCAGGCCCCGTTAGTGACGCCTATAGCATTGCATTCGGGCACTGGGCATCGCTGGAGGGCAAAGGCACGCCAGAAGGTATTTACGCGTTGGATACGGGGTGTTGCTGGGGAGGCGATCTCACCTGTCTGCGCTGGGAAGACAAACGCTACTTTGTGCAGCCATCAAATCGCCATCTGAATATGGATCCCGGCGAAGCGGTCAACGCCTGATAATCGTCTGCTGAGAGGTTCAGGCCTGATGGCGCTAAGCTTATCAGGCCTACATCGGGCACTTACAGTATTAACGACGTTCCAGAATCTCGAAGCAGTAGCTGTGAGAGTTTTGCGCGTCGGCATCGTGGAATTCGCTGAAAACAGATTCCCAGTCGTCCGGTTCGTAGTCCGGGAAATGGGTATCTCCCTCCACTTCCGCATCAATGTGTGTCAGATACAGCTTCTGCGCTTTCGGCAGGAACTGCTCATACACACGCCCACCGCCAATCACCATAATTTCAGGCTCATCGCCACAGGCCGCAATGGCTTCATCAACAGACTTCACCCACTGCACACGATCGTCGGTGCCGGGCTTGCTGCTGATGACGATATTTTTACGCCCCGGCAACGGTCGCCCGATTGATTCCCAAGTGTGGCGCCCCATGACGACCGGCTTGTTTAAGGTATTACGTTTAAACCAGGCGAGATCGGCAGGTAGGTTCCACGGCATGGCGTTTTCCATACCGATGACGCGATCTACCGCTAACGCCGCAATCAGACTGATCATTGAATATTTCCCGGATACAAAAAAATTGTCGCCACTATACGGAAAGCGCAATCTTTCGTCGACTAGCCAAAGGAAGATGTGCATGAAAATTTTCTGTTCTGCTGGCGAGTCCGCGACTTCTGAGTGGACTCCCAGCATTACAGTAGTTCAAAAACAGCCAATTAGCAGTAAAGTTTGCAGAACATCACATTTTTTACCCTATGCTGACGGTTTCACTTCCGGTTCATCGGCGACATCGCCCGTATGTTTACCTTCATCCGTGCCTTGCCAGCCATGGCGTTGAATCAATGATAAGTGCTGACGATCTTCCGCAATAATTTCACTTAGCATTGCACTGGTGCGCTTATAAACCGCCGCGCGGGAAATTGCGTCATTTTCCCCTTTCACCATCTCCTCAACCATTAACGTATTGAAGCGGCGGAAGACATCGGCCCGCTCACGCGCTTCATAGCGCCCAAGCCCGAGCCCTTCCAGCGCCAGGCGTCCGGTTTTCAGCGCGCCTTCAAAGGTCTCACGTTCAGGCATGTCCACGCCCGCCTGACGTAGACGGATGTAATGATCCACGTCGCGCGCGCGGGCAATAATTTGTAGATGTGGGAAATGCTCTTTCACCATTTCGGTCAGTTGCAGGCTGGTTTGGGGATCGTCAATGGCATTAATAATCACCTCTGCTTTAGCCGCTCCGGCTGACTCCAGCAGATCCATCCGGGTCGCATCGCCATAGAAAACCTTCATGCCGAATTTACGCAGCGTTTCGATATGGTCCGGGTCATGATCCAGAACCACCATTTTGACCCCACTCGACAACAGCAAACGACCGGTTATCTGGCCAAATCGCCCAAATCCAGCGATGATCACCCGCGGTTGCTCCTCATCGATTTCATCCGCTTCCCGCGCTTCACCAGTCGCCGATTTTTCCAGACGCGTAAGAATCACCAGTAAAATCGGCGTCGCTGCCATCGACAACGCGACTGCCAGCGTCAGCGATTTCGCCCAGTCAGGATCAAGCACGTTTGCCATTTGTGCCGCGCCAAACACCACGAAAGCAAACTCACTGCCCTGCCCAAGTAATACGGCAAACCATCTGCGCTGCTTGTTCGGCACCTGTAACGGTTTCGCTATCAGCCATAGCATGACGGTTTTAATCACCAGGAAACCAACCAGCAGAATGATGATGCGCAAAGGATTATCAATCAGCGTACCAAAGTCGATAGACATCCCCACGCCGATGAAGAACAGCCCCAGCAGCAGCCCTTTAAACGGCTCAATATCGCTTTCCAACGCGTGGCGATACTCAGAACTCGCCAGCAACACGCCGGCCAGGAACGCCCCCATCGCCATCGAAAGACCAACTTCTTCCAACAGCAGACCAAAACCGAAAACGAGGAACAGCGCGACGGCGCTGAAAACTTCCCGCAGGCCTGAGCGCGCAACAAAACGCAAGGCAGGACGGGTAACATAACGCCCTAACAGCACCACCAGCACCAGCGCGCCAGCTACCTTAAGGGCTGACAATGCAAATGCCCCAAGCGTGGTCGATGCGCCGCTTGCCGCCAGTAAGGGAATCATTGCCACCAGAGGAATAGCGGCGATATCCTGGAACAGCAGCACGGCAAATGCGCTACGCCCCAGTTGCGACACCATCAGGTTACGTTCATTCATCGCCTGCATCGCGATGGCCGTCGAGGAAAGCGCCAGCGTCATGCCGATCAGCTCCGCCACCTGCCAGCGCAGGCCAAGGAACATACAGAACAAACCAATCAAACCGCCGCAAACCACCATCTGTAGCGCACCGCCGCCGAACACCGAAGCCCGCAGTTTCCACAAACGCTGCGGATCCAGCTCCAGGCCGATGACAAACAGCATCAGCACCACGCCGATCTCGGCAAAATGCAGGATTGATTCGGCGTCCGTCACCAGCCTCAGACCCCATGGTCCGATAATGCACCCGGCGATGAGATACCCCAACACCGACCCTAGCCCCAGCCGCACGGCGATGGGGACAATCAGCGCCGCCGATCCAAGATAAATCAGCGCCTGAATCAGCGTATGACTATCCATGATGAACCTCCTGCCACTCGAGCAGACGCTGTTTATAATGACGCGCTTGCGCCTGCAGCGTCTCGTCATCACAGATAAACGTACAGTGCATCGCAAATGGCGGCAGCCATTTGAGACCACAATATAATGCCGTGGCCTGCAAAGGTTGGGAAAGCACATCAAAGCCTGGATGGGAGCCGATATTAAAGTGGTTTTCACCGCCGCCGGTGGTCACAGCCCACATGAGATGCTTACCGTGCAGCGCAGTACCGTCGTGACCGTATGCCCAACCGTGTGCAAGGACCTTATCCATCCACAGCTTGAGTAACGGAGGTGTGCTATACCACTGCATAGGATGCTGCCAGATAATCAACTCTGCGCGCGCCAGGGCTTCCTGTTCAGCGGCAATATCGATATTAAAGTCGGGGTAGAGCTGGTAGAGCGAGCGGATCTCCACGCCCTCCAGCGTCTTTGCCTGTTCAAGCATCCGCTTATTCGCATGCGAATGCTGAGGATAGGGATGCGCATAAATGATGAGAATCATGATTAGCCTGTATCACTGCATTATTGTAATAACAGTGAGTTTAGTCAGTTAATCCACAGGCTAACAGTCAATATTATTGAGCAGATAAATGGAAAAATCTGAGCTAGTTATCCAGTTCGCTCATATCCTTAACCTGATCGCGGTTAATTTGTTCCGTCTTACCTGTTTGCGCGTTTTTGTACGACACCAGGCCGGTATCATCATCAACCTGCGGTTTGCCGTCGGTGACGATGGTTTTACCATCGGTGGTTTTCACCGCCTGATTTGAGGAGCAACCGGCTACGGTAAACAGTGCTGCTGCGGTAAAAATGGAAGTGATCAGAATATGTTTCTGCATGGTGTTCTCCCTGCTTTTCAGTCGTTTTCAGTGATATATCCGTTAACTGTAGGCTAACTGACTGAGTTGCAGGGAAAATACAGAACACTCTTAATAGCCTGCCCTGACCACCGGCTTACTACGAATCGTCATTTGGCTGGTTTGCGCCAGCGTCAGACCTCGCGTTTCCGGGGCGAAAGCGATGGACACGAGCAGGCCTACCAGCGAAATTCCCGCGCCCATCAGCATCACATTACTGATCCCGTATTTGGTGATGAACACCGGCAGCGCCCAGGTTGACACAATGGTGCCGATACGGCTTAACGACATAATCACCCCGACTGCAGAGGCACGAATATCGGTGGGAAACAGTTCGTTTGGGTATAGCCATTGCAGGTTTCCCGGCCCCCCCGAGAAAAACGCGTACACGGCAAACGCCAGCACCACCAGCCATGCGCCCATATCAGGGATTAGCCCCAGCACAGCCAGCGCCAGCGTCATCATAATAAAGCTGCCAATTAACAGCGGTCGACGGCCCGCGCTATTGAGCCAGAACATGGGAGGAATACACCCCAGCATAAAGCACAGGCTGATCACCACATTGCCCAACGCGGCGCTTTTCCCGGCGCCGAGCCCCAGTAGCCCAACAATCTGCGGACCAAAGGTATAAATGGCAAACATCGGGATCACTTGACAGGTCCAGATGGCGGCAACAAACAGGACAAACGGGAAATGTCGGCGATTAAACAACTGAAGGAAACGCGTCTGCTGGGGTGCTTCTTCGTCGAATACCACCGGTTCGCCAAACAGTTTGATCATCATCTCCTCGCACTCTTTCACCCGACCTTTACGCAGCAACCAGCGTGGCGATTCAGGAAGATCGAAACGCCCAATCAGGATCAAAATGCAGGGGATCACCGCGCTGCCCAACATCCAGCGCCATCCGCCCTCAACATCATACAAAAAGTAACCGACCAGATCGGCACAGGTGGCGCCGACATACCACATCGCCGCGATAAAACCGATGGAGAAAGCGCGCTGGCGGGTATTGGAGAACTCGGTAATCATTGAGGTTGCGATCGGGTAATCAGCCCCAATCACCACCCCGATCAGCACCCGCATCACCAACAACTCAACGGGCGAGGAGACAAACATGGTTGCCGCCGATATCACGCCAATGGCGATAATATCGATGATAAACATTTTACGGCGCCCGACCTTATCGGAAATGTAGCCAAACAGCGACGTCCCGACAAACAAACCGGCGAGCGTACCAGCCCCCAGCAGACCAATCCACTCGGCATCCAGTTTCAACGCTGGCGTGAGCTGTTCGAGCGCCACGCCAATCATCACCAGCACATAACCATCCAGAAACGGCCCACCGCTTCCCCACAGCATTATCCGGCGGTGAATAGAGGTAAATTTGATGTCATCAAAGTTCCTGGGCTGCTGCATGGCTATATCCTGTTTTATTTTAACTTAATGCCTGATAACGCCTATCAGGCCTATGAACCGTACCTGTAAGCCGGATAAGGCGAAGCCGCCATCCGGCACCAGGTTTAGCCATAGCGGAACTCCACGCCAAACGTCCCGCGCGGGTATTCCCATTTTTCCAGCGCTGTATCGAGTCCAAGAATTCGACACGTCCCACACTCGAGGCATCCGGCGTAATCAAAGCGTACGCTGCCGTCGTCCTGCTTTTTATACAGTCCAGCCGGGCAGGCCTTAATCAGCACCTCCAGCGCCTGTTTATCAGGATCGGTTTTGAGAATGATGTGTGGGCTGTCTTCATCGACATTGAACTTATTGACGCCCAGTTTTACGTCCACATTGACGGGAGAAGTCATAATACGGTCACTCCTTTCAGGCCATCTTTCATCAGGTTGATGAAGCCCACTTTCTTCGCATGGCGCAGGATTTTTTTACGCATTGGCACCGGGGCGGAACCATCTACGGTGAACAGGTCGCGTGCGATACTGACCGCCATTTCGGGATAAGCGGTAAACATGCGCGGGTTATCAAGAAAAGCGGGCAGCTTTTGATACATACGCATATCACGCATCGGGCCGTCGTCCAGATGCTGACGGTATTCACCCAGCGACTGCTTGCTAAAGTCGTCACGCTTCATGGCTGAAAGCACCGTTTTCGCCGCCGCTTCGCCTGCGGCGATGGCCAAATCCATACCGCGAATAGTAAAGCCGAGGTTCATACACATTCCGGCAGAGTCACCGGCAATCAGTACGCCGTCACCCACCAGTTCTGGCTGCATGTTGATACCGGCTTCAGGTACAACGTGCGCGGCATATTCCACCAGCTTGCCACCGGCGATCAGCGGGGCAACTGCCGGATGCTGTTTGAAATCTTCCAGCATTTGTGGGACCGATTTTTTCGCGTCTTTCAGATGATGAAGACCGCAGACCAGTCCCAGAGAAAGGGTTGTTTCATTCGTATAGAGAAAGCCACCGCCCATCAATCCATCGGTTGGCGATCCGGCAAACAGACAGGCTGCGCCTTCGTTCCCCTGTAACTGGAAACGATCTTCAATCACTGATTTCGGCAATTCGATCAGCTCTTTTACGCCGACGGCAACATGCGATGCCTCGACGCGCTTTGCCATACCCAACTTTTCAGCCAACAGAGAGTTTACGCCATCAGCAAGGATCACTACCCTGGCCTCCAGAATATCGCCATCGGCTTCCACGCCCACGACTTTACCCTCGCGCTGCACAACGTTATCCACGCGAATACCGGTGATGAGCTGAGCGCCCGCCTCCTCGGCCTGTTCCATCAGCCAGGCATCAAATTTGCTGCGTAAGACGGAATAAGAAACCTGCGACGATGTGGCGTCTTCGCCGTTGCAATAATCAATGGACATCGCCCCTTTATCGGTCATAAAGGCGAGTTTCTCGTGGGTGATGACGCGTTCAATGGGGGCCTGCTCAGCAAAACCGGGAATGATGCGCTCCAGGCTATGCGCATACATGCGCCCACCGGTGACATTCTTCGCGCCAGCAGAATTGCCGCGCTCGATAACCAGCACCTGTGCGCCTTCCCGAGCCAGCACCAGCGCCGCAACCGAACCAGCCAGACCTGCACCCACGATGATGGCATCAAAGATATCTTCGGACATACGTACTCCTGTCAGCGGCAGGACACCTTCGCATCCTGCCCGAAATGGTTTAACGCGCTAAGGCAGCCGTCAGCGCAGGCAGGATCTTCAGCGCATCGCCAACAATGCCGTAATCCGCATACTGGAATATCGGCGCATTTTTATCTTTGTTAATGGCGAAAATCGTCTGTGCGCCGTTGGCGCCGACCATATGTTGGATCTGCCCGGAAATCCCCACCGCCAGATACAGTTCAGGCTTGAGCATCAGGTTGGAGATACCGACGTAGCGTTCGTGCTCCATCCACTTCTCGTTTTCCGCCACCGGACGGGAACAGGCCAGCTCAGCGCCAATCGTCTGGCACAGCGCTTCGGCCAGCGAGATATTTTCTTTGCTGCCGATACCACGTCCCACGCTGACCACCAGGCGAGCCTTGTCGAGGTCGACGCTGTTGCTCTGACGTGCCTGAGTTGCCGTACGGGTCACGGCAACGGCCGGAGCCTGCCACTGTACGGTATGCAT
The DNA here is from genome assembly GCF_041320245.1 of Citrobacter meridianamericanus. Classification (NCBI taxonomy): domain Bacteria; kingdom Pseudomonadati; phylum Pseudomonadota; class Gammaproteobacteria; order Enterobacterales; family Enterobacteriaceae; genus Citrobacter; species Citrobacter meridianamericanus. The sequence continues at coordinate 4,478,519 of NZ_CP101036.1, forward strand.
CTCGCCGCTGCGGGTAGCATCGGGTTGCTGCGCGTCAAACGTCCCGCTGCTGAGTGTAATCACGGCAAACGGCGAAGCGATTGTTTCCGCCCCTATCGCCAGGCCGCCGTAGACCATATGTTTGACCGCCGCTTTACCATCCTGTACGACGACTGCGCTGGCATCGTTTGAAACTGCAGCTGACAAGCGAAAGCCCAGTTTTGCCGCTAGCAACTTGCCCCGACGCGTATTGGGCAGCAGTACTGCGCCGTCCTCGCTGTGCTGACGAATGGTCTGGGCCATCACATCGGCGTAGTCTTCGACCATACGCTCTTCTGGTTTACCGCTGAGCAACCAGACATGATCTGCCCCCAAATGACATGCCGTCGCGCTATCTGCATCGCTCAGTACAAACGTGTTAACTTTTTCACCTAAAGCCTGCGCACCTTTCATCAGTTCCGGCAGACGAGAAGGGGTATCGCTGAATACCCAGATACTGGAAAATTTGTTCATAACATCCCCTGATAATTAAATGATTTTGCGAAGATTCTCGACAAACGCGGCAATCTGTTCTTCACCGTCACCTTCAATCACAACGCGCTGACGCTCGCGCTGCTTCGGCGCAGCAACCTGCTGTGCGGAATACGCCTGCACGCTGTTCAGTCCAATGTCTGCAGGCGACCAAACCTGAACCGGTTTTTTCGCCGCGCCAAGAATGGCTTTCATGGAAGGGATTTGTGGGGTGTTGATATCCGTTGAGACCGCGATGACCGCCGGAAGCGGGATGCTCAGTGTTTCGACTTCATCTTCCAGTTCACGCTCTACCGTCAGCGTGCTGTCGGTAAGAGAGAGGATTTTACTCACGCCGTTAATCGTGGGAACGTTCAGTGCTTCGCCCACCAGCAGGCCAACCTGCTGAGCATAGAGATCGGAAGAACCGTCACCACAGATAATTAGATCGAAACCGGCTTTTTGCGCGGCGGCAGCCAACACGGTAGCCGTTTGTTGTGGCAGCGCCTGTTCAAATTGATCGTCAATCACAACAATCAGTTCATCAGGACCACGGGAGAGCACATCTTTGCGCCCTTTTGCATTGGTCAGCGCTTTGCCGCCGACGCTCATGGCCACAACCTGGGCCTCGCCTGCCTGTTGTTTTAACTGGCAAGCTGCTTCGATCGCATTCAGGTCGTACTGGCTGATTTTGCTATCCGCTTTGCTGAAATCGAGTGAACCATCAGCATTATTAATCGCAATATCCTGTTCATCAGGTACGCATTTGTAGCAAGTAATTATCTTCATTGCATCTCCAGAAATCATGAAGGAAACGTATTTATATCGGCGGTGTTAAATACAGATATCACGCTCTTTAATTCGGAAATAAAACCTTAATCACCAATATTGAAAATGTCACACATTGAAATTCGTAACTTTCAATAGTGTTACGTACCTCACCAATATTGAAAGAATTACGACAAATATAAAAATTTTCAATATTGTCTGCGGGTTCAACAATATTGAACGCCAGCCACTTAAAAAAGTTAAAAAACCACAGATAACACACTGATTAACAACAAAAAATAGTATGAATTTAAGCAAATTAACCAGCGTAAAAAAGTGTGACACATATAACAGAATCACCCGAAATGAATACTCATTATGAGTTACTCACTGAGGCGCCCCCAGAGGTTAAAAAGTTATCAACAAATCATTAATAATAAATAAACAAACGATCACACACGGGCACGCTAAATAAATTTCGTTTTCACACTGGAATTCACTTATGAAAAATGAAAAGAGAAAGTCGGGAATTGAACCGAAGGTTTTTTTTCCGCCATTAATAATAGTTGGAATACTTTGTTGGCTAACAGTAAGAGATCTCGATGCCGCTAACGTCGTTATTAATGCGGTATTCAGTTATGTCACCAGTGTCTGGGGCTGGGCATTTGAATGGTATATGGTCGTCATGCTCTTCGGTTGGTTCTGGTTGGTTTTTGGCCCGTATGCCAAAAAGAAATTAGGCGACGAAAAACCGGAGTTTAGTACCGCCAGCTGGATCTTTATGATGTTCGCCTCCTGTACTTCAGCAGCGGTACTGTTCTGGGGCTCCATCGAGATCTACTACTATATCTCCACCCCACCGTTCGCCCTGGAACCCAATTCCACGGGTGCGAAAGAGATAGGTCTGGCGTACAGCCTGTTCCACTGGGGACCGCTGCCATGGGCAACCTACAGCTTCCTTTCCGTGGCCTTCGCCTACTTCTTCTTTGTGCGCAAGATGGACGTCATCCGTCCTAGCTCCACGCTGGTACCATTAGTGGGCGAAAAGCATGCGAAAGGGCTGTTCGGCACCATCGTTGATAACTTCTACCTGGTAGCGCTGATTTTTGCGATGGGTACCAGCCTCGGTCTGGCGACACCGCTGGTAACCGAGTGTATGCAATGGCTGTTCGGTATTCCGCATACACTGCAATTAGATGCCATCATCATTACCTGCTGGATCATTCTGAACGCCATTTGCGTAGCCTGCGGCCTGCAAAAAGGAGTCAGAATCGCCAGCGACGTACGTAGCTACCTGAGCTTCCTGATGCTGGGCTGGGTGTTTATCGTCAGCGGCGCCAGCTTCATCATGAACTACTTTACCGACTCGGTCGGCATGCTGCTGATGTATCTGCCGCGCATGCTGTTCTATACCGATGCCATCGGCAAAGGCGGCTTCCCGCAGGGTTGGACCGTCTTCTACTGGGCATGGTGGGTCATTTACGCCATCCAGATGAGCATCTTCCTGGCACGTATTTCTCGTGGTCGTACCGTACGTGAACTGTGCTTTGGGATGGTGCTGGGCCTGACCGCTTCTACCTGGATCCTGTGGACAGTCCTTGGCAGCAATACCCTGCTGCTGATGGATAAAAACATTCTCAACATCCCACAGCTGATTGAACAACACGGCGTGGCGCGCGCCATTATCGAAACCTGGGCCGCCTTGCCATTCAGCACCGCCACCATGTGGGGCTTCTTCATCCTTTGTTTTATTGCCACCGTCACGCTGATTAACGCCTGCTCTTATACCCTGGCGATGTCCACCTGTCGCGAAGTCCGCGATGGTGAAGAACCACCGCTGTTAGTGCGTATCGGCTGGTCCGTGCTGGTCGGCATCATCGGTATCGTTCTACTGGCGCTGGGCGGGCTGAAGCCAATACAGACCGCGATTATCGCCGGAGGATGCCCGCTGTTCTTCGTCAATATCATGGTGACGCTGTCCTTTATTAAAGACGCCAAAGTGCACTGGAAAGACAAGTAATTCTTATTAACCCAATTGATCAAGAGGCTGAAAGATGGATTTCAACTTAAATGACGAGCAGGAGCTGTTTGTCGCCGGTATTCGTGAACTGATGGCCAGTGAGAACTGGGAAGCTTATTTTGCCGAGTGCGATCGCGACAGCGTCTACCCTGAGCGTTTTGTTAAAGCGCTGGCGGATATGGGCATCGATAGCCTGTTGATTCCGGAAGAACACGGTGGACTGGAAGCGGGTTTTGTCACCGTGGCCGCCGTCTGGATGGAACTCGGCCGCCTGGGCGCGCCAACCTATGTGCTGTACCAGTTACCGGGGGGTTTTAACACCTTCCTGCGTGAAGGGACCCAGGAACAAATCGATAAAATTATGGCGTTCCAGGGAACCGGTAAGCAGATGTGGAACTCTGCGATCACCGAACCGGGAGCGGGATCGGATGTTGGCAGCCTGAAAACCACTTATACACGTAAAAATGGTAAGGTTTATCTTAATGGCAGTAAGTGCTTTATCACCAGTAGTGCCTATACCCCTTACATCGTGGTAATGGCGAGAGATGGCGCATCGCCGGATAAACCTGTTTACACCGAGTGGTTCGTTGACATGAGCAAAGCGGGCATCAAGGTCAACAAACTGGAGAAACTCGGTCTGCGCATGGATAGCTGCTGTGAAATCACCTTTGACGACGTTGAGCTGGACGAGAAAGACATGTTCGGTCGGGAAGGTAACGGTTTCAATCGCGTGAAAGAAGAGTTTGACCATGAACGCTTCCTCGTCGCACTGACCAACTACGGTACGGCAATGTGCGCGTTTGAAGATGCGGCGCGCTACGCCAATCAGCGCGTGCAGTTTGGCGAAGCTATCGGCCGTTTCCAGCTGATTCAGGAGAAGTTTGCGCATATGGCGATCAAACTGAACTCCATGAAAAACATGCTGCTGGAAGCTGCCTGGAAAGCGGATAACGGCACCATTACCTCGGGTGACGCGGCAATGTGCAAATACTTCTGCGCCAACGCGGCATTTGAAGTGGTAGACACCGCCATGCAGGTGCTGGGCGGAGTGGGTATCGCGGGCAATCATCGCATCACGCGCTTCTGGCGTGACCTGCGCGTTGACCGTGTTTCTGGTGGTTCTGACGAAATGCAGATCCTGACGTTGGGTCGTGCGGTATTGAAGCAATACCGTTGATTCGTTCGTTTCGTAGGTCGGATAAGGCGTTAACGCCGCCATCCGGCAATATGCCCGGTGGAGCTGTGCTTACCGGGCATACAAAAAAATGCCAGGAGCAAAATTATGGATCACTTACCAATGCCAACCTTTGGCCCACTTGCCGGGGTACGAGTTGTATTTTCAGGGATCGAGATTGCCGGTCCGTTCGCCGGACAGATGTTCGCCGAATGGGGTGCTGAGGTTATCTGGATTGAAAACGTTGCGTGGGCCGATACCATCCGCGTACAGCCTAACTATCCGCAGCTCTCACGTCGTAACCTACACGCCCTGTCGCTGAATATTTTCAAAGATGAAGGTCGGGAAGCATTTCTGAAGCTAATGGAAACCACCGATATCTTCATTGAAGCCAGTAAAGGCCCGGCCTTTGCTCGTCGCGGAATTACTGATGAAGTGCTGTGGGAACATAACCCGAAACTGGTAATCGCCCACCTTTCCGGCTTCGGCCAGTTTGGGACCGATGAGTACACTAATCTTCCGGCATATAACACTATCGCGCAGGCGTTCAGCGGCTATCTGATCCAAAACGGCGACGTTGATCAGCCGATGCCTGCTTTCCCGTACACCGCCGATTACTTCTCAGGAATGACCGCAACGACAGCGGCGCTGGCTGCCCTGCACAAAGTACGCGAAACGGGCAAAGGTGAAAGCATTGATATCGCCATGTACGAAGTCATGCTGCGTATGGGTCAGTACTTCATGATGGATTACTTTAACGGCGGCGAAATTTGCCCACGCATGACCAAAGGCAAAGACCCGTATTACGCTGGCTGCGGCCTGTATAAATGCGCCGATGGTTATATCGTCATGGAGCTGGTAGGCATCACACAAATCAATGAATGCTTCAAAGATATCGGCCTCGCCCATATTCTTGGTACGACAGAAGTCCCGGAAGGTACCCAGCTTATCCATCGCGTGGAATGCCCTTATGGCCCGCTCGTGGAAGAGAAACTGGATGCGTGGTTGGCAGCGCACACCATCGCCGAAGTGCAGGCGCGCTTTGCAGAGCTGAATATCGCCTGCGCGAAGGTACTGACCATTCCGGAACTGGAAGGCAACCCGCAGTACGTTGCTCGTGAATCTATTACTCAGTGGCAAACGATGGATGGTCGCACCTGCAAAGGACCGAATATCATGCCGAAATTTAAAAACAACCCGGGGAAAATCTGGCGTGGCATGCCGTCACATGGCATGGATACCGCCGCCATTCTGAAAAACATTGGTTATAGCGAAGCAGACATAAATGAGCTGGTCGGCAAAGGCCTGGCCAGAGTTGAGGAATAAACGTGACGCGCTGACCCGCGAGTGGGTTAGCGCTCACGCCTGATTTCAGTGGATAAAGCAATATGGATATCGTTGGCGGACAAAACTTACGTCAGATGTGGGACGACCTGGCCGGGGTGTACGAAGATAAAACGGCGTTAATTTTCGAATCCTGCGAAGGAAACATTCGGCAGTTTAGCTATGCCTCGCTCAATGAAGAGATTAACCGCACGGCGAACCTTTTCCATTCCTTAGGGATCCGCAAAGGCGACAAGGTCGCGTTGCATCTTGATAACTGTCCGGAATTCATCTTTTGCTGGTTTGGGCTGGCAAAAATTGGCGCCATTATGGTGCCGATTAATGCCCGATTACTGGGCGAAGAAAGCGCCTGGATCCTGCAAAACAGCCATGTAAGCCTGTTAGTCACCAGTGCCCAGTTTTATCCTATGTACCGCCAGATACGGCTGGAAAATACGACTCCGCTTAATCATATTTGCCTGATTGGCGAGCAACTTCCGGTTGACGACGGCGTGAGCCACTTTACCCAACTGCAAGCCCGCCAGTCGACTACGCTGTGTTATACGCCCGCGTTATCCACTGATGATACGGCAGAAATTCTGTTTACCTCTGGCACCACCTCACGACCTAAAGGGGTTGTCATTACCCACTACAACCTGCGATTTGCCGGCTATTACACCTCCTGGCAAATCGCCCTGCGTGATGACGACGTCTACATGACGGTGATGCCCGCTTTTCATATCGACTGTCAGTGTACGGCAGCCATGGCGGCATTCTCTGCAGGCAGCACCTTTGTGCTGTTGGAGAAGTACAGCGCCAGGGCGTTCTGGGATCAGGTACGTAGATACCAGGCGACGGTCACCGAATGCATTCCGATGATGATCAGAACCCTGATGGTACAACCCGCGGCTCCAACGGACAGACAGCATCGCCTGCGCGAAGTGATGTTCTATCTCAATTTATCCGAGCAGGAAAAAGACGCCTTTACCGAACGCTTTGGCGTCAGGTTGCTGACGTCCTACGGTATGACCGAAACCATCGTTGGCATTATTGGCGATCGCCCAGGAGACAAACGGCGTTGGCCCTCTATAGGTCGCGTGGGTTTTAGCTATGAAGCCGAAATCCGTGACGATCAAAACCGTCCCCTGCCCGCCGGAGAAATTGGCGAAATCTGCATTAAAGGCGTGCCGGGCAAAACTATCTTCAAAGAGTACTATGCGCAGCCGGAGGCTACCGCCAAAGCGCTGGAACCTGAGGGTTGGTTACATACCGGAGATTCGGGTTACCAGGATGCGGACGGATTTTTTTATTTCGTCGACAGGCGCTGCAACATGATTAAACGCGGCGGGGAAAATGTCTCCTGCGTCGAGCTGGAAAATATTATTTCTGCGCACCCGAAAATTCAGGACATTGTGGTTGTCGGTATAAAAGATTCGATCCGTGATGAAGCCATTAAAGCATTTATCGTGCTCAATGAAGGTGAAACATTAAGCGAAGCTGAGTTCTTTAGCTTCTGCGAAAACAATATGGCGAAATTCAAGGTTCCCTCGTTTATGGAGATCAGAACCGACCTGCCACGCAATTGTTCAGGAAAAATAATCAAAAAAAATCTGAAATAACCCTTCCGGCTGGAATTCCTCCTGCCGGGAAATTTATTTATCTGGAGATGAACTATGAGTGAATCATTACATCTGACCCGTAATGGCCCGATCCTGGAAATTACTCTCGATCGTCCTAAAGCCAACGCTATTGACGCAAAAACCAGTTTTGCCATGGGGGAAGCTTTTCTTCATTTTCGTGACGACCCGGAATTACGCGTCGCGATTATCACCGGCGGCGGTGAGAAATTCTTTTCTGCGGGCTGGGACTTAAAAGCAGCGGCCGAAGGTGAAGCGCCTGATGCCGACTTTGGCCCCGGCGGTTTTGCTGGTTTAACCGAAATTTTCGACCTCGATAAGCCGGTTATCGCCGCAGTTAACGGCTATGCGTTTGGTGGCGGTTTTGAGCTGGCGCTGGCAGCGGATTTTATCGTCTGTGCGGAAAATGCCAGCTTTGCGCTACCAGAAGCCAAACTGGGGATCGTACCTGACAGCGGCGGCGTACTGCGTCTGCCTAAACTGCTGCCACCGGCTATCGTCAACGAAATGGTGATGACAGGCAGACGAATGAGCGCAGAAGAAGCGCTGCGTTGGGGTATCGTCAACCGCGTTGTCAGCCAGAGCGAGCTGATGGATAGCGCGCGCGAACTGGCGCAGCAGTTGGTGAATAGCGCCCCGCTGGCTATCGCCGCACTGAAAGAAATTTATCGTGCGACCAGTGAAATGCCGGTAGAAGAAGGCTACCGTTACATCCGCAGCGGAGTACTGAAGCACTATCCGTCGGTGCTGCACTCAGAAGATGCGCTCGAAGGACCTCAGGCATTTGCAGAAAAACGCGATCCGGTGTGGAAAGGACGCTGATAACCGATGAGCTATTACGCCTTTGAAGGCCTGATTCCGGTAGTGCATCCAGAGGCGTATGTTCATCCCAGCGCCGTGTTGATTGGTGATGTGATCGTGGGAGCTGGCGTCTACGTCGGCCCACACGCCTCACTGCGCGGTGACTATGGTCGCCTGATTCTGGAGGCGGGTTCTAACTTGCAGGATGGCTGCATCATGCATGGTTATTGCGACACTGACACCATCGTGCATGAAAATGGGCACATCGGCCACGGTGCAATCCTGCACGGTTGCGTGGTGGGCAGGGACGCGCTGATCGGCATGAACAGCGTAATTATGGACGGCGCGGTGATTGGCGAAGAGAGCATTGTCGCCGCCATGAGCTTTGTCAAAGCCGGATTTCAGGGGGAAGCAAGGCAACTGCTGGTCGGTTCACCTGCTCGCGTACTGCGTGAAGTCACTGACCAGGAACTGCACTGGAAGCGACTGAACACTAAAGAGTATCAGGACCTTGCGGTCCGCTGCCGGGCAGGTTTACGTGAAACGCAGCCATTAACGCAGGTCGAAGAAAACCGGCCGCGCCTGAAAGGCACGACGGACGTGAAACCCAAATCAGCCCAGTAATCTATGCCGGATGCGCTAACGCTTATCCGGCCTACGAATCAATCACCGTTAACGCTACCATCAGGTAAGCGAATCATTAGCGACGCATACTTTTTGACAGCATCATCTGCCATTTCTGCTCACGGTTGAGCTCTGTTGGCGGAACGCCAGACAGTCGCGGCGTTTTCGCCACACTCACCTTTTTTTCCTGCAAATTGTGGCTCAATCGGTTGTAGAGGTGGGAATCAATACTGATGACTTTCACCAGACGCTGGCACTGGCAGCCCCGGCCTGCAATCTGATTAGGGATCATCTTAACTTCACAAACAATTTCTCCCACTTCCGACAAAATATAAGAGAGCGTATTAATTGCCTTGCAGTGTTCAATATCAAAATGGCGGGAAATTTCCTTTGCGGTGATCCAACGATCTTCAGCCATCATCCAGTCAGCAATTAACAAATAAAGCGGTCTTTCAACATATTTTTCACACATAAGCACACCATTTCACAAATTAAAAATCTGGCTACGGCCTGTCCAAATTAATAAAAACTAAGCCATATTAAAATTGTGGATATAAAAGATAGTATGCGACTTGAATGTTGATTAGTGTGAGCAATATCGTGCTTATTACATTGAAAATGTGGTTATGAAACTGCATTTGGCCAGGAATGACCTTACGAGAGGTAAAAAAGGGTTTCTTTACAGAAACCCTTTCAAGATAATATTACAGGTCCGGTTAACGCAATTATCACCGGCCCCTTTGCTTATGCCTTTTTGATCTGCGCGTGCATTTCCTGCACCGAGGTCACCTTCTCAGTGGCATCGGCATTCAGCGCCATCGCCGTCGCGAAACCGCCGTTCAAAGTGGTGTCATAATGCACTTTGTACTGCAGCGCGCTGCGGCGAATCAGCTTAGAGTCTTCAATCGCCTGACGACCTTCGGTGGTGTTGATGATGTAAGTGTACTCGCCATTCTTGATACGATCCTGAATGTGCGGACGCCCTTCATGCACCTTGTTCACCAGACGTGGGTTGATACCCGCTTCGCCCAGCACAATTGCCGTGCCGTGCGTTGCATCCAGCTCAAAACCAAACTTCAGCAGCTTCGCCGCCAGGTCAACCACGCGCTCTTTATCGCCTTCGCGAACGGAGAGCAGTGCACGACCCTGTTTTTTCATGGTGGAGCTGCTGCCCAGCTGTGCCTTGGCGAACGCTTCTGCGAAGGTACGACCCACGCCCATCACTTCCCCGGTAGAGCGCATTTCAGGCCCTAACAGCGGGTCAACGCCCGGGAACTTGTTGAACGGCAACACCACTTCTTTTACCGAGTAGTATGGCGGGATAACTTCTTTGGTGACGCCCTGCTGTGCCAGCGTTTTTCCGACCATTACGCGCGCCGCGACTTTCGCCAACGGTACACCCGTTGCTTTGGAGACGAATGGAACGGTACGTGCCGCACGCGGGTTGACTTCAATCAGGTAAACTTCGTTATTCTTCACCGCAAACTGGACGTTCATCAGACCGCGAACCTGCAGTTCGAAGGCCAGTTTCTGCACCTGCTGGCGCATTACATCCTGAATTTCCTGGCTCAGCGTGTACGCAGGCAGAGAACATGCGGAGTCACCAGAGTGTACGCCCGCCTGTTCGATGTGCTCCATGATGCCGCCAATCAGCACCATTTCGCCGTCGCAGATAGCATCCACGTCCACTTCAACCGCATCATCAAGGAAACGGTCCAGCAGCACCGGTGCATCGTTAGACACGCTGACCGCAGTCTGGAAGTAGCGACGCAGGTCGGCTTCGTCATAGACGATTTCCATCGCGCGACCACCGAGAACGTAGGACGGGCGCACCACCAGCGGGTAACCAATCTCTTTCGCCTTCTCAACAGCCTGTTCAATGGCCGTCACGGTGGCGTTCGCCGGTTGTTTCAGCTTCAGACGGTCAACCGCGTGCTGGAAGCGCTCACGGTCTTCCGCACGGTCAATGGCATCCGGGCTGGTACCGATTACCGGCACTCCTGCTGCTTCCAGCGCGCGCGCCAGCTTCAGCGGAGTCTGGCCACCGTACTGCACAATAACGCCTTTCGGCTTCTCGATGCGCACGATTTCCAGTACGTCTTCCAACGTTACCGGCTCGAAGTACAGACGGTCGGAGGTGTCGTAGTCGGTAGAAACGGTTTCCGGGTTACAGTTGACCATGATGGTCTCAAAACCATCTTCGCGCAGTGCCAGCGAGGCGTGTACGCAGCAGTAGTCAAACTCGATGCCCTGACCGATACGGTTTGGACCGCCGCCCAGCACCATGATTTTATCGCGGTCGACGGACGGATTTGCTTCACACTCATCTTCATAAGTGGAGTACATGTAGGCGGTGTCGGTGGCAAATTCTGCTGCGCAGGTATCCACGCGCTTGTAGACCGGATGCAGATTGTACTGGTCACGCAGTTTGCGAATTTCCGCTTCGCGAACGCCGGCCAGTTTCGCCAGACGCGCATCGGCGAAACCTTTACGTTTCAGCATGCGCAGGAAGTCAGCGTCGAGGCCGTTGATGCCAAGGTCGGCTACTTTTTCTTCCAGGCGTACCAGTTCTTCAATTTGCACCAGGAACCAGCGGTCGATGTTGGTCAGGTTGAACACGCCGTCGACTGACAGGCCCGCGCGGAAGGCATCGGCGATATACCAGATACGCTCTGCGCCCGCGTCTTTCAGCTCGCGGCGAATTTTGGTCAGCGCTTCAGGATCGTCCAGGCTTACTTTCGGGTCGAAGCCGGTCGCGCCCACTTCCAGACCACGCAGCGCTTTCTGCAGCGATTCCTGCTGGGTACGGCCAATCGCCATCACTTCACCGACAGATTTCATCTGCGTGGTCAGACGGTCGTTAGCGCCAACGAATTTCTCGAAGTTGAAACGGGGAATTTTCGTCACAACGTAGTCGATGGACGGCTCAAACGAAGCCGGAGTGCGGCCGCCAGTGATGTCGTTCATCAGCTCGTCGAGTGTGTAACCTACCGCCAGCTTGGCAGCGACTTTAGCAATCGGGAAGCCGGTTGCTTTGGACGCCAGCGCTGAGGAGCGGGACACGCGCGGGTTCATCTCAATAACAATCAGACGACCGTTTTTCGGGTTTACCGCAAACTGGACGTTAGAGCCGCCGGTTTCCACGCCGATTTCACGCAGTACCGCCATCGAGGCGTTACGCATGATTTGATATTCTTTGTCGGTTAACGTCTGGGCTGGCGCCACAGTGATGGAGTCACCGGTATGGATGCCCATCGCGTCGAAGTTTTCGATGGAGCAGACGATGATGCAGTTGTCGTTTTTATCACGAACCACTTCCATCTCGTACTCTTTCCAGCCAATCAGCGATTCATCAATCAGCAATTCGTTGGTTGGGGAAAGGTCCAGACCGCGTTCACAGATTTCTTCGAACTCTTCACGGTTGTAGGCGATACCGCCGCCAGTGCCACCCATGGTGAAGCTAGGACGGATAATGCACGGGAAGCCAACGTCAGCGGCAACTGCCAGCGCTTCTTCCATGGTGTGAGCGATGCCTGAACGCGCGGTGTCGAGACCAATCTTCTTCATCGCGATATCGAAGCGACGACGGTCTTCCGCTTTATCAATGGCATCCGCCGTTGCGCCAATCATGGTCACACCGAACTCAGCCAGTACGCCCTGGCGCTCCAACTCCAGCGCGCAGTTCAGCGCTGTCTGGCCGCCCATGGTTGGCAGCACCGCATCCGGGCGCTCTTTCTCAATAATTTTGCGTACCACTTCCCAATGAATCGGCTCGATATAGGTGGCATCGGCCATTTCCGGGTCGGTCATGATGGTTGCCGGGTTAGAGTTCACCAGAATAACGCGGTAACCCTCTTCACGCAGGGCTTTACACGCCTGTGCGCCGGAATAGTCAAACTCACACGCCTGACCGATAACAATCGGACCCGCGCCCAGAATCAGGATACTTTTTATGTCTGTACGTTTTGGCATGGCTCTTTTACTCCTGATTATTTCGCGGACTGACGGTATTGCTCAATTAACTCGATAAAGTGGTCGAACAGCGGTGCGGCATCGTGCGGACCCGGGCTCGCTTCCGGGTGCCCCTGGAAACTGAACGCCGGTTTGTCGGTGCGATGAATCCCTTGCAGGGTGCCGTCGAACAGCGACTTGTGGGTCACGCGCAGGTTAGCCGGCAGCGTGGTTTCATCAACCGCAAAACCGTGGTTCTGCGCGGTAATCATCACCACATTTTTATCAATGTCTTTTACCGGGTGGTTACCGCCGTGATGGCCGAACTTCATCTTGATGGTCTTCGCACCGCTCGCCAGCGCCAGCAACTGATGGCCGAGGCAGATGCCAAATACCGGAATATCGGTTTCGAGGAACTTTTGAATTGCCGTGATCGCGTAATCACACGGTGCCGGGTCACCAGGGCCGTTAGACAGGAAGATACCGTCCGGATTCATCTTCAGAACGTCTTCAGCGGAGGTTTTCGCTGGAACCACCGTCAGGCGGCAGCCGCGGTCCGCTAACATACGCAGAATGTTACGTTTAGCGCCGTAATCGTACGCCACAACGTGGAACGGCAGTTCATCGGTAGATTTGGCTTCCGGCAGGTCACCGGCCAGCGTCCAACTACCTTGCGTCCAGCTATACGGCTCCGCGGTGGTGACTTCTTTCGCAAGGTCCATACCATTGAGGCCCGGGAATGCTTTCGCTTTTTCCAGCGCCAGCGCGGCATCCGGGTTATCGCCCGCAATGATGCAACCGTTTTGTGCGCCTTTTTCACGCAGCAAACGCGTCAACTTACGGGTATCAATATCAGCAATCGCCACAATGTTATGGCGCTTGAGGTAGGAAGAGAGGTCTTCGGTATCGCGGAAGTTGCTGGCAATCAGCGGCAGGTCGCGGATGACCAGGCCTTGCGCATGTACCTGAGAAGATTCAGCATCGGCTTCATTGGTGCCGACATTACCGATATGAGGATAAGTAAGAGTGACGATTTGGCGGGAATAGGAAGGATCAGTGAGGATTTCTTGATAACCGGTCATTGAAGTATTGAAAACGACTTCCCCAACCGCCGAACCTGTTGCCCCTATGGCCCGACCGTGAAACTGGGTTCCGTCTTCCAGAACCAATAGCGCTGACTTAATCAAAACACCCTCCAGAGAATATTCACTCACTTTATTTGCATATTAATTCATTTACACATCATGAATCAATGCAAATTTGCTTACCTATGGATTTCTGGCAAACGGCGGCATTCTAGAGACAGCCCACGTAAAAGTCTACCCAAAAGGACATTTTTTATTATTATTTTACGCCACTGGGATAAATCACACGATTTAACAGGCAAAAAGATCAGCTAACTTGGGATGGAAAACGCTTGCGGCAGATAAAGAGTGTAAAAACAGGAAGTGCGATAGTAAAAAGTGGACCATTTGGTCAAAATTCACATTCAGATAACAAAATACCACCACAAAAAACTGGTAAAATCGCATTTAAATGAAAAACAATACTCAAACACTAAAAATTAAAGGGCAATAAAATATTGCCCCATGTAATCAATTAATTATGATTACAATAACCACATCACGAAGGGTAGTAAAAGCTATAAATTACGTAAATTAAGCACATCTTTCATATCAAAAAGACCATTTGACTTTGATTTCAGCCAAATTGCCGATCTCACCGCACCGTTAGCAAAGGTCATGCGACTGGACGCCTTGTGCGTAATCTCAATACGCTCGCCAATATCGGCGAACATCGCGGTGTGTTCCCCGACGATATCCCCCGCTCGTACCGTGGCAAAACCGATCGTGCCCGGTACGCGCTCGCCAGTGTAACCCTCACGGGAATAGACTGCGCAGTCTTTCAGATCTTTATCCAGCGCCCCAGCAATCGCCTCGCCCATGGCCAGCGCAGTGCCTGACGGCGCATCCACCTTGTGGCGGTGGTGCGCTTCGATAATCTCAATATCGGTGTAATCACCCATCACTTTCGCCGCCTTCTCCAGTAGCTTCAGCATGACATTCACACCCACGCTAAAGTTCGCGGCGAAAACAATAGCAATCTCCTGCGCGGCATCGCGAATAGCCTGTTTACCTGTGTCATCAAAGCCGGTGGTGCCAATCACCATCCCTTTACCGTGCTGGCGGCAAAACGCCAGATGCGCCAGCGTGCCTTCCGGGCGGGTAAAATCGATGAAAACATCGAAATCATCTTTCACCGCTTCAAGGCTACTTTGTACGGTTACGCCCGTTTTCCCGGCTCCCGCCAACTCTCCTGCATCGCTTCCTAATAAGGAAGAACCGTCACGCTCCAGCGCCGCGCCGAGCTGTACGCCATCCATGCCGAGAGTGGCCTGAATCAACTGACGCCCCATGCGTCCTCCGGCTCCCGCGATGGCAACGCGGATTTGTGCATCATGCATAGCTATTCTCTTTTGTTAATTTTACGTAAATCGTTTTCAGATTAACCAGCGCATCGCTGCGCCGCCAGCCCAAAACGTCGATAATTAGAATTTAATGATAAACAGGCAGAGATATCAGTAAAAGGCATGACGATCAGCAAAAACCACATGATTCTCTGACTACCAGCGCAGGTGGCAGAATAATGCGTTTCGGTGGTTCGTCATTTCCCTGAATGCGGCTATAAAGCAGCTCTCCAGCCTTGCGACCAATCTCTTTTGCGGCCACTGAGACGGTAGTAAGCGCTGGTTGCACCAGCGCCGCTTCGGTGATGTCATCGAATCCCACCAGCGCAAAATCGCGCCCCGGTTCACGCCCCATTTTACGTAATGCCTGCATGACCCCAAGCGCTACGATGTCCTGATAACAAACGGCGGCGGTAATTTGCGGGAAACGCAGAAAAAGAGACTCCGCCGCTTTTGCGCCGTCAATTTGGCTGGCCTGCGTGGCGACTATCCATTCCGGATTCGGTGATATCCCCTGCTCCAGCAACGTGCTGGTGAAGCCACCGATACGCTGTGCCCGGCTACCTGAACTTGGGCTCCCCCCAATAAACGCAATATTCTTATGCCCCATTCTGACTAAATGAGTAGTGGCCATTTGCGTACCAAGAAAGTTATCCGTTCCCACAAAATCAAAATCAGGATCGCTGAGGGGGCGGACCACCATGATGGCAGGAATATTGCGCCTTTTCAGTGCTTCAAAAAAGGATGTCGGTGTTTCGCGCGCCGCGCAGAGCACCATCCCGCAGGCATTATTGCGCATTAATGAGTCGACAAATTTTTGCTGCCGTTCTCCTGACTCTTCGCTGTTTGCCAGAAACAACAGCAGGTCATGCCGCTCCATCTCATGGCTTAGCCCTGCTGTCATCTCACCATAAAAAGGGTTAGTGATGTCGTGTAACAACAATCCAACCTGATTACTGCTCCGGTTACGCAGATTAGCAGCGGTTTGATTATAAACGTAGCCAGCATCGTCCAGCGCTTTAAGTACCCGGTCACGTGTTGCCTGAGAAATGCGTCCCCGGTTACGCAGCACCATTGAAACGGTTGCCGTGGACACTCCCGCGCGTTCAGCAACCTGCGCCAGCGTGACTGTGGTCATGACTTCTCCTGTTTTTTTCAAAGGTTAATCGAATAACCGAAATAATGCCTTTTTACGTGTGATTCACATCACGCCAGCGTGCTTTTCATCGCACTGGTTTCAGATTATGGCGGGTTAATCGCGTTAACCACACTATGAAAATAAGGTTAATCGATTAATCTTAAATAAGCCAACACGGAGACAGAAAATGCATACAACTTATAATAAATTCCCTGAGGTTACCGTTCAGGGCTATGACAACCACGCCTGGCAGGGGTGGTCGTCGATCCATTCAGTGCTTAACGCCAGAGTTTCTGATGCAGCAAAAACCGTATTGATCGTCGATTGCTATCCGGGCGTGCGGCTTGACGAGCTGGAGCAACAGCTCGTTACGACGTTAGATGCCGCACTGGTACTGAATATTGAATCCGCCCGCCGCGATGAGCAGGCCCTGCATCATTTACTGGCGCGCAACCTGACCGACGATCGCGTATTTGGTGTTCTCTCCTGCCACCATCTGGATGAGTTTTTTGATAGCAATAAACTCCGCCAGCTCCGCCAACAAATTGATGCCGTTACCGAAGGGCTTGTCGTGGTGTACGGCTCTGGCGCTGCGTTGGCACATTCTGGTGACATACTGGTTTATGCCGATCTTCCCCGTTGGGAAATTCAACAGCGTATGCGCCATGACGGGCTGGGAAACTGGGGGGCAGAAAACCAGGATGAAGATATTCTTCGTCGTTACAAACGTGCTTTTTTCATTGAATGGCGGGTATTCGACAGACACAAAACACCGTTACTCAAACGCGCCGATTATTTGCTTGATACCACGGTAGAAAGTAATCCCGCGATGGTCAGCGGTGACGCGCTACGCGCTGGCCTGCAACAAACAACCGAACAACCGTTTCGCGTTGCCCCTTTCTTTGACCCTGGCGTCTGGGGCGGCCAATGGATGAAACAACACTTCGATCTCGATCCCTCAGCCCCCAATTACGCGTGGTGTTTTGATTGCGTGCCCGAGGAAAACAGCCTGTTACTGCGTTTTGGCAACGTGCGGATCGAGATCCCTTCTCAGGACCTGGTATTAACTTATCCGCGCCCCCTGCTGGGTGAAAAAGTTCACGCGCGCTTTGGCGCGGAATTCCCGATCCGTTTTGACTTCCTTGACACCATTGGCGGGCAGAATTTGAGCTTCCAGGTTCATCCGCTCACCGAATACATACAGCAGCAGTTTGGTATGCACTATACCCAGGATGAGAGCTATTACATTCTCGAAGCCGAACCGGGGGCCGTGGTGTATCTCGGGACAAAAACCGGGATCGCACCGCAGGATATGCTCGACGATCTCCGGGCCGCAGGACGTGGCGAAAAAATCTTTGATGATGAGCGATTCGTGAATCAGATCCCCGCGCATAAACATGATCACTTCCTGATCCCCGCCGGCACCGTACATTGCTCGGGAGCAGGAACCATGGTGCTGGAGATCAGCGCAACACCTTATATTTTCACCTTCAAGCTGTGGGACTGGGGTCGTTTAGGCTTAGACGGCTTACCGCGCCCAGTGCATCTTGATCACGGTCAGCAGGTTATTGACTGGCAGCGCGACACGCAATGGGTGCACGACAACCTGATCAACCGTATTGAACCCATCGCTGAAGGTGACGGTTGGCGGGAAGAAAGAACCGGGATGCACGAACGCGAATTTATCGAAACGCGTCGCCACTGGTTTACGGCGCCCGTCACTCACCATACCCATGGCGGCGTCAACGTCCTGAACCTGGTCGAAGGCGCGCAGGCCGTTGTCGAAAGCCCGAACGGCGCATTTCCCCCGTTCGTCGTCAACTATGCAGAGACCTTTATCATCCCAGCCGCCGTAGGAGAGTATCGCATTTCGCCTTTTGGCAAAGGCATCGGTCAACAGCTCGCCACGATTAAAGCCTGGGTTAGAGGATAAGCGCATGATTAACGTTATTGTTGCCACCCATGGTCCCCTGGCGGAAGCGCTTCTCGCCAGCGGTCGTATGGTTTATGGAGAATTACCGCACGTTTTCCCCGTCACGCTGAGTGAACAGGCGGGTATCGAAGGGTTTAAACAGACGTTCACTCAGGTTCTCGCGAGTGCGGGAAAAGACGCTGACGGCGTTCTGGTGCTGTGTGACATGCAAAGCGGTACGCCGTGGAATGTCGCCTGCCATCATGCGTTTTCTGCACAAACGGTTCCTCCCGTTGCTGTCGTCGCGGGCGTTAATTTCCCGATGCTGTTACAAAGTGAGGAGATCTGCCATTTAACGGATGTTCATGCCGCAGCCGTCGAGCTGTTGGCGTTAACAGTACCCACGCTGATTAAAGCCGCCCCGGTTTTATCCGTTCAGTCCGACGATTTTTAAAGGAAACCATTATGAGTATTTCTTTTGTACGTATCGATGACCGCGTAATTCATGGGCAGCTCGTGACACGTTGGGCCAAAGAGCTGCCCTGTGACGGGATTGTCGCTATAGACGACGCCGTCGCGGCCGACCCTCTGCTCTCCTCGGTGATGAAAGGCGCCGTACAGGACACTAAAGTCTGGTTATTTGATACGGCTACCGCGATTGAAAAATTGCCGAAAGTCATTGCCAGCGAAAAGCGTTATTTCGTCATTGGCAAATCTCCCGTCACGCTCAAGCGCATTGAAGAAGCGGGTATCAGCCTGAAAAATGCCAACGGCAAGATTAATGTGGGTCCAATGAGTGCTCGTGCTGATACTACCACCATCGGCCCGAATCAGTCGGTCAACGGGGATGAAATTGCCGCCTTTGACTGGCTGACGCAGCATGGACATCTGGTTGAGTTTCGCCTGGTTCCTGATGCCAGTAGCTACAGCTGGCAGGACGCACGCCAGAAGCTGAAATAAGGAGCGTACGATGATTATCGAAGCTACGTTGATTGGCATACTTTGCTATCTCGGCGCCCTCAGCAGCCCCTGGCTTCTGGGACTGACCGGCGGCTGGTATCTGATCACCCGCCCACTGATTTCCGGAATGTTGGTCGGGATTATCCTCGGCGACATTAAAACCGGAATCATGATTGGCGTCGCGGTTCAGGCAGTGTATATCGCGATGGTAACGCCCGGCGGTTCGATGCCGGCCGATCTCAACTTTGTTGCTTACCCGGCAATTGCTTTAGGTATCCTTTCAGGAAAAGGCCCCGAGGTTGCGGTCGCGCTGGCAGCCACCATCGGTATCGCCGGAACCATTTTGTTTAACGTGATGATGGTACTGAATTCCTTCTGGAATCACCGGGCAGATGTGGCGCTGGAACGAGGCGACGAACGCGGTATTTACCTGAACAGCGCCATCTGGCCACAGGTAACAAACTTTGTCCTGCGTTTTGTACCGACCTTTATTGCAGTCTACTTTGGGGCGCAATACATCAGCGGTTTTATGGACAGTTTGCCGAAAATTGTCTTGTCGACGATGAACGTACTGGGCGGCATTTTACCCGCCGTCGGGATCGCGATTTTGCTGAAACAGATCATCAAAAACTACACCATGTTGATCTACTTTCTCGTGGGTTTTGTCTGCATCGTCTTTTTAAAACTCAACATGGTCGCGCTGGTGATCGTCGGTTCGCTGTTGGCGTTGATCCATTACAACTACAAACCGGAACCACAGCAGACCGCGAATGCAAAGTCGGTTGTGGATGATGATGAGGATGAATTCTGATGGAAGAACGTACACTTACGCGTAAAGATCTTCGCCGCTGCTGGCGTGCATGGATGATGCACAACTTGTCATCGATGAGCTTTGAACGTCTGGAATCTTTTGGCTTTTGTCTGAGCATGCTTCCGGTGGCAAAAAAACTCTATCCCGATCCAGCCCAACGTACTGAAATGCTGCGCCGCCACGCCTCGTTCTATAATACGGAACCTCAGATTGGCGCAATCGTAAATGGTATGGTGCTGGGGCTGGAGGAGAAAAAAGCGAACGGTGAGCCGATCGATGGCGAGACCATTAATACCCTGAAGGTTGGCCTGATGGGCCCGATCGCCGGGATCGGCGATTCCATGATCCCTGGGATGTTGATCCCTATCCTGCTCAGTATCGGCATGGCCCTGGCGGCCGGCGGTAACATTCTGGGACCGCTGTTTTATACCGTTGCCTGGCTGGCCATCATCATTCCTGGTTCGTGGTTCCTGTTCCTGAAAGGTTACAAAATGGGATCTGGCTCGGTGGAAATGCTGGTGAGTAGCAAATCTGCCCGTCTGCGTGAAGCGTTATCGCTGCTGGGAGTATTTGTCATGGGAGGCGTAGCGGCAAGCTACGTGAAGCTTGGCACCGGGCTGGAATTTATCACTAAAGATGGGGTGAACATTCACGTTCAGCAGATGCTGGACGGTATCTTCCCGCAGTTACTGCCGCTGGTTGTGGTGCTTGGCACCTGGTATCTGATGGCCAAGCGCGGTGTATCACCAGTGAAAGCGATGATTTTACTGCTGATTCTGGCCGCTCTTGGCGTCGCTACGGGCCTGTTTGCGGGTTAATACACAGAAAACATTACAACCGGGGCGATGCCCCGGTTTTTTATGGATGAAAGTTTTGCCACAGCTCGGGGTGTTTGTCCGGACGCGAAATAAATTGAAAGCGCGCTGGATCTTCGATGAATTGCTGGTAAACAGGCGCGGAAGTAATCGAGAACTCCGTATATTGCCGGGGCGTTACGGCCTGCAGTCGTCCGGGAATATAACGGGGATTATGCTGCCAGATAATGTTGTTGCCCTGCAGTAGCGGATACCATGCCAATCCTTTATGTGCACGCACGGCGTCGTACTCAAAACCATATTCACGATCGCACCACGCGCCAAAGGTTAATGGTACATCCGGGTCTGCGGAGATGGTCGCATGTCCCCAGCCGGGCGGTACCAGCACTTTCTCTCCCGGTCCGGCAATGACTGCAAAACACCGGCCAGGGTCATCCTCAACATATTCCTGCATATAAATGATCGCTTTTCCCTGCCAGATTTCGTAAAGCTCCGGCGGAGACCAGCCACTGTGCTGACTGATACGATGAACATGTCCCTGACTACGCACCGGTTCTTTCCCCAACCTTCCCGCTGCATAGGTCACCACGCCAAACAGCAGCATCCGCTTTTTCAATTCTTCGCGATCCTGCATTCGCGCAACATCCATCGCAATGGCATACACCTCCTGCGGTCCTTCACAGTGCGGATCGCGCAGCGAGGCACGAATGTGATCGAGTTGACGAATCTCTGGCATCGGTCCGGTAACGTCGTCCCCATAGCTAAAACCAAGTGGGTGATGATGGACCGTCATATCCAGGCCGTAAGAATGTGCTAAGTCAGCCATTCTGTACCTCCTTCGCCTGGACCGTCTTATTCTCCTCAAAGACTCTTATTCTGAAGCCCCTGGTGAGCGCCGCATAATCATGACCCGCAATTCCTGGCCATACGGCGAGCGCCGACAGCACCTCTTCCCCGGTGTTGATTAACCGGTGCGCGGTAAAACCGGGGATGATGTGGACAGATCCGGCGAATACCTTTTCCAACCGCGCGTCGCCCTGTTCAGTCTGCAGCAACAGCAGGCCCTTGCCACGCAGGCCAAAATAGACTTCCCCCTGTTCGCGGCGCGCATGGAAATGCCCGCGAGTCATAAAATATTCGCAACCAACCCGGCCAGGATAAAGATGAGTAACGCCGGTATAGAGTTCGCCTTCAGCGGGAGACGTATCCAGCATTTCAACGTCATACACAACCTGCTCGCCGGTCAACTGTTGACGGGCGATTTCATCGGCAAAAACGTCAGTAAGATCCTGAATACGGGTGGATTTACGCAATAATGGGCCATCGGCTAAAGCGCCGCTTGCCCACGCCACCTGCGGTGGCTGGATAAAAGAAAGGTTCATATGTGTCTCCGGCCCGAGGAGAACAACAGCATCAGATTAGCAGATTAATCGATTAACCTGCTAATTCTGTCCGCATATTGCGGACCGGATCACAACCTCACGGGGCCAGCGCCAGTACCTCTGCCACCCACTGCTGAAATCCCTCAACGTCCAGCCCCAGCGCGACCTGCGCATTTGCCTGATGACCTAAACGTCCTTCAATGTCCACCACCGTCGTACCCGAGGTATACTCGCCCTGGGTTTCAACCGCCACGAAGCATGGTTGCAGGGTAAACAGCTCCGGGCGCACCAGCCAGGCAATAGCGCACAGATCGTGCATGCGCAGCCCCGTATTCATACTGCCACTACGATAATGGCTGAACAGCGCGTGCAGCATTTTTCCCGTCTGGTTAAGCTGAGGCAACGTAGCCAGGTAGTCCGGGGCGAGCATGGCCTGATTAGTGACATCCAGCCCACACATCACAATCTCCAGCCCGCTCTGGAAGACTTTCGCGGCGGCCTCGGGATCGATAGCAATATTAAACTCGGCGTTTGGCGTGAAGTTTCCGCGCCCGGCAGAACCGCCCATAATCACCAGGCGCTTAATGTTGAACACGCATTCAGGATAATGAGTCAGCAGCAGCGCAATATTTGTCAGGGGGCCAATTGCCACCAGCGTCATGGGCTGTGAGGCGTGCATCAGCACATCGCGAATGGCCTGGAAGGCGGGTTTTGCCATCGCGTGGCGGTCGTGCTCGACAAAATCATACCCTTCCATACCGGACTCACCGTGTACGGAAGCGGCATCACGCAGCGGTCGCACCAAAGGCATTGATGCCCCCTGCGCCAGCGGAATATCCGCATTCCAAAAGTGCAGCAGTTGCAGCGCATTACGGGTAGTTTTTTCCACCGACACATTGCCTGCGACAGTAGTCATCAGTTGCAGATCCAGCTCAGGGGCAAACAGCGCAGCGGCAATAGCGGCGGCATCATCAATGCCGGGATCGGTATCAAGAATGATCGGTAAGCGCATGGTTTCTCCATAAAAAAATGCCAGACGTTAAGTCTGGCATCTTCTCATAATCGTAACCTGAAAGACTTACTCTACTTCACGAACATCCACACGCAGCTCTTTCGGCACTTCGAAAACGATGTTTTCTTCACGGCCTTCCAGCGGAATAGCTTCCCCACCGCCAAGCTCCTGCAGACGAGCAATCACGTTTTGCACCAGGATATCCGGCGCTGAGGCTCCAGCCGTCACGCCCACGCACCTGGCTTCTTTCACCCATGCTTCCTGGATATCGGTCGCATCGTCAATCAAATACGCCGCTTTCCCCATTCGCTGGGCCAGTTCAGCCAGACGGTTGGAGTTAGAGGAGTTTTTCGAGCCGACCACCAGCACCACATCGGCCTGTTCCGCCAGCGCACGGACCGCTTCCTGACGGTTGGTGGTGGCATAACAGATATCATCTTTGCGCGGCCCGACAATTTTCGGGAAACGTTGGCGCAGTGCGTCAATGACGTCAGAGGTGTCATCAACGGAGAGTGTGGTCTGCGTCATGAAGGATAATTTGCCTTCATTTTTCACATTCAGTTTCAGCACGTCTTCCGGTGATTCAACCAGGTACATTCCCCCTTGCGGGTTACTGTACTGCCCCATCGTGCCTTCGACTTCCGGGTGACCGGCATGACCAATCAGAATCGACTCTTCGCCACGACGGCTGGCGCGGGCAACTTCCATATGCACTTTCGTTACCAGCGGACAGGTTGCATCAAAAACCGTGAGGTCGCGGCCTTTGGCTTCGTTACGCACCGCCTGAGACACGCCGTGGGCAGAGAAGATCAGGATCGCGCCATCCGGCACTTCGCTGATTTGCTCAATAAAAATGGCCCCGCGCTCGCGCAGGCTATCCACCACATAGCGGTTATGTACCACTTCATGACGGACATAAATCGGCGCGCCGTAAATAGCCAACGCGTTTTCGACAATGCTGATAGCGCGGTCTACGCCAGCGCAAAAACCGCGCGGGTTGGCCAACAGGATCTGCATTTTACGCCTCCAGTGCCGGTTCGACTTCCAGCACTTCAATATCAAAATGAACGGTATGCCCAGCCAGCGGATGGTTGAAATCGACCGTGATCGAGTCACCATTGATTTCGCGGATCACGCCTGGCATCTCACTGCCGTCCATTGCGGTAAAGAGCATGATAGCGCCAATTTCTGGCTCACCCGCGTCCATAAATTCCCGACGCGAGAAATACTGAATTAAGTCCGGACTTGACACGCCAAAGGCGGCATCCGGCTCCAGAGCAAAAGTGGTTTTATCGCCTTCTTTTAGCCCCAGCAGATGTTGCTCCAGCCCTTCAGACAGAGAACCGTCGCCCAGGCGAAACAGCGCAGGCTTGCCGTTATTGCGGGTTGACTCTGCGGTGGAGCCATCGTCGAGCTTAAGGGTGAAGTGCACCAGCACCGCACTGTTACTCTGTACTGATTTAGACATGCAGGTTGCTCTTTAAAATTGCTGCCGCCTGTCTGCCCGGTGGCGCTACGCTTACCGGGCCTACAAGGATCGCAGTAAATTGTCGGCCGGATTAGCATAGCGCCATCCGGCATTTTTTTATGCGGCTTTTTTCTCTTTCGACGGTAAGAAGCCTTCCAGAACAATCAATGCCGCACCGATACAGATCGCCGTATCGGCAAGGTTGAATGTCGCGAAATGCCAGTCACCAACGTAAAAGTCAATCATATCAACCACGAAACCGTGCCACAGGCGATCAAACAGATTGCCCAGCGCACCGCCAATGATTAACGCATACGCGATGTTATTTAGCTTCTGCGTCGCCTTTGAGCGATACATCATCACCATCAGAATGACACAAATTCCGATAGCGATACCGGCAAAGAACCAACGTTGCCAGCCACCGCTGTCAGCTAAGAAGCTAAACGCCGCGCCATAGTTACGCGCATAGTGCAGATTAAGCGATGGAAACAGCGACACCGTATCCCCCAGAGCAAAGTTCTGGAGGATCAGGTATTTGCTGCCTAAATCGATAATCAGCACGACTACCACCAGCCACAGCCAGCGTAGTCCTGTTGAACAAAGAGGCTTACTCATCAGGCAAACTTACGTTGTTCGCCATCACCGGCGATGTTGCTGACACAGCGTCCGCAGATATCTGCATGTTCCGCCACCTGGCCGACGTCGGTAGTGTAATGCCAGCAGCGCGGACATTTCTCACCTTCGGCTTTGCTCAGTACGATTTTCAGACCTTTGAGCAGTTCGCTCTGCTGAGCATCAGCAGGAGCCGCTGCAAAATCCGCAACCGTCGCACCAGAGGTCAGCAGAACAAAGCGCAACTCTTCGCCCAATGCGGTCAGTTTCGCCGCCAGTTCAGGTTCAGCGTACAGGGTCACTGCCGCTTCCAGAGAACCGCCGACTTTCTTATCCGCACGCGCCTGCTCGATGACCTTGTTCACTTCGCCACGCACTTTCAGCAGTTCGTCCCAGTAGGCATCGTTCATCGCTTCGGTTTCGCCTAAGCCAAACAGGCCTTCATACCACTCACCGGTAAAGACGTACTTCTCACGCTCGCCTGGCAGGTAACCCCAGATTTCATCTGCGGTGAAGGACATGATCGGCGCCATCCAGCGAACCAGGGCTTCTGCAATATGGAACAGCGCGGTCTGGCAGCTACGACGCGCCACACTGTCGGCTTTCGCGGTGTACTGGCGGTCTTTAATGATGTCGAGGTAGAACGAACCCATTTCTACGGAGCAGAAGCGCATCAGGCGCTGTACCACTTCGTGGAAGTCATAGGCTTCGTAAGCTTTCAGGATCTCTTCCTGCGCCGCTTGCGCGCAACCTACCGCCCAGCGATCCAGCACCACCATATCTTCCGGTTTCACCATATCTTTTACCGGATCGAACCCGTTCAGGTTCGCCAGCAGGAAGCGCGCGGTGTTACGGATACGACGATAGCTGTCGGCAGCACGTTTCAGGATTTCGTCAGAAACGGCCATTTCGCCGGTGTAGTCGGTTGAAGCGACCCATAGACGCAGAATATCCGCGCCCAGTTTGTTCATCACGTCCTGCGGAGAAACGGTATTGCCGATAGACTTGGACATTTTGCGCCCCTGCCCATCAACGGTGAAACCGTGGGTCAGTACCTGACGGTATGGCGCTTTGCCTTTCATGGCGGTGGAGATCATCAGAGATGACATGAACCAGCCGCGATGCTGGTCAGAACCTTCCAGATACATATCTGCCGCATGCCCTGCAAACTCAGGACGCACGTCTACGACGGATGAGTGGGTTGAACCAGAATCGAACCATACGTCCAGCGTATCCGGGACTTTGACATACTGGTCAGCTTCGTCGCCGAGAATATCTTTCGGATCGAGATCCCACCACGCCTGGATGCCGTCAACTTCAACGCGTTTGGCCACTTCTTCCATCAGTTCGATAGCGCGCGGATGCAGTTCTTCGGTGTCTTTGTGGACAAACAGAGACATCGGCACACCCCACGTACGCTGACGGGAGATACACCAGTCAGGACGGTTGGCAACCATCGATTCAATACGCGCCTGGCCCCAGTCCGGGATCCACTGCACGCCTTTGATCTCTTTTAGCGACTGCGCGCGCAGGCCTTTCTGATCCATGCTAACAAACCACTGCGGCGTTGCACGGAAGATGATCGGCGATTTGTGGCGCCAGCAGCATGGGTAGCTGTGCTGCATTTTTTCAACGTGCAGCAGCGCGCCTTTTTCGCTCAGCAGAGCGACAACAATATCGTTGGCTTTAAAAACGTTCACACCGTCCAGGGTCGGGTAGGTTCCCGCCAGGTAAGCGCCATCCGGACCCACCGGGTTCGCCACTTCCAGACCGTATTTTTGACCGATGATATAGTCGTCCGGGCCGTGGCCAGGCGCGGTATGTACCGCCCCGGTACCCGCATCCAGCGTCACGTGATCGCCCAGGATCGCCGGCACGTCAAAACCCATAAACGGGTGGGTAAAGCGCAGCAGTTCCAGCTCAGCGCCTTTCACGGTGCCGAGAATGGTGTATTCAGCCGCGCCAATACGCTGCATGACGCTTTCAACCAGATCTTTCGCCAGAATCACGGCCTGACCGTCAATCTGTACCAGCGCATAGTCAAAATCAGGTGCCAGGGAGATTGCGCGGTTCGCTGGTAACGTCCACGGGGTGGTAGTCCAGATAACCAGTGAGATCGGGCCGTTGACGTCAGAAACGCCAAATTTCGCTTTCACCGCATCCTGATCGACAGCGTGGAACGCCACGTCGATGGACGGGGAGGTTTTGTCGTAATACTCAACTTCCGCTTCCGCCAGCGCGGAACGGCAGTCAACGCACCAGTGAACCGGCTTCGCACCTTTATGCAGATGACCGTTACCGATGATCTTACCCAGCGCGCGAATGATGTTGGCTTCAGTTTTGAAGTCCATGGTCAGGTACGGATGTGACCAGTCGCCCAGCACGCCAAGACGGATAAAGTCTTTACGCTGTCCGTCAACCTGCGTAGCGGCGTATTCACGGCACTTGGCGCGGAACTCAGCGGCGGTGAACTTCTCGCCCGGCTTGCCATATTCCTGCTCTACTTTGAGCTCGATAGGCAGACCGTGGCAGTCCCAGCCCGGAACGTACGGCGAGTCATAGCCCGTGAGTCCTTTGGACTTCACGATAATGTCTTTCAGAATCTTGTTAACCGAGTGACCAATATGAATGCTGCCATTCGCATAAGGAGGGCCATCATGCAGAATGAAGGTTTTTTTGCCTTTTTTGGCCGCACGAATGATGCCGTACAGGTCATCATCAGTCCAACGCGCCAGCATTCCCGGTTCACGCTTGGCGAGATCGCCGCGCATCGGGAACCCTGTTTCCGGCAAATTCAGGGTTGATTTATAGTC
Source organism: Citrobacter meridianamericanus (assembly GCF_041320245.1). NCBI lineage: Bacteria > Pseudomonadati > Pseudomonadota > Gammaproteobacteria > Enterobacterales > Enterobacteriaceae > Citrobacter > Citrobacter meridianamericanus. Next base: position 4,506,696 of record NZ_CP101036.1, read on the forward strand.
ACTCATCAGATTCTCGGTTCCGTATTTAAAACTCGTATAGGCATTAAGCCGGTTTTGTTAGCCCAAAAAATTCGCGGGCAGTCAACTCATCACGCGCAATCTGCGCTTTTAGTTCATCCAGCGAGGCAAATCGCTGTTCGCTGCGTATTTTTTTACGCAGCACTACATCTATATGGCGACCATACAGGTCCATTACAACATCCAACAGATGCACTTCCAACTGTTGGCGTACGCCTGCTACCGTCGGACGGGTGCCGATGTTGGCGACGCCGGGGAAAGGTTTGTCACCCAGTCCCATCACTTCAACCGCATAAACCCCTTTCACTGGAGAAACCTGGCGACGAAGCGGTAAGTTTGCCGTCGGAAAACCGATCGTGCGCCCTAACTCGTCACCATGAACTACACGTCCTGAGATAGTAAAAGGATGCCCAAGCAGACTTTCGGCCAGTTGCAGGTTATCTTCTGCCAGTGCCTGACGGACCGCGGTGCTGCTGATGCGCACACCGCCCTCACAGAAGGTTTGGGTGCTGGTGATATCAAAACCATACTCAGCGCCCGCTTCCTGTAATAACAAGAAATCGCCCGCACGGCTAGCGCCAAAGCGGAAATCATCACCAACGGCAAGAAATTGTACACCAAGGCGATTAACCAGCAGATCGCTGATAAAGGTCTGCGCCGTTAATGCGGCAAAACGCCTGTCAAAACGCACGCACAGTACGTAATCCACGCCACATTCCGCCAGATAACGCAGTTTTTCCCGCAGACGAGTAAGGCGCGCAGGCGACTTGTCTGTCGCAAACAGCTCCAGCGGCTGCGGCTCGAAAATCATCACCATTACCGGTAAATTGCGCTTGCGCCCTTCTTCCCGTAACCCCTGCAGTAACGCACGGTGGCCCCGGTGCACGCCGTCGAAATTACCAATAGTCAGCACACACCCATGCGGGGCCTGACTGAGATTATGTATGCCTCGTATCAGCTTCATGTCTGGCTCAAAACAGTGAAAATCGTGAAAGTATACCCTGTACCGCGGTCAACGTTAACCGGCGATTGTTTCTACGAAACAGAAAGAGGATGGTTTTCATTGTTATGAATCAAATTGACGCCCTTCACGGGCACACCAATGCAATTTTTCTCGTGGAAAAGCTGTATTCACGCCACGCAAGCTGGTAGAATCCTGCGCCATCACTACGCAACGAGTGCTGGAATTTAAACGGCGCTTATTTGCACAAATCCATTGACAAAAGAAGGCTAAAAGGGCATATTCCTCGGCCTTTGAATTGTCCATATAGAACACATTTGGGAGTTGGACCTTGGCTAATATCAAATCAGCTAAGAAGCGCGCCGTTCAGTCTGAAAAGGCCCGCAAGCACAACGCTAGCCGTCGCTCTATGATGCGTACTTTCATCAAGAAAGTATACGCAGCTATTGAAGCTGGCGACAAAGCTACTGCACTGAAAGCATTTAACGAAATGCAACCACTCGTGGACCGTCAGGCTGCTAAAGGTCTGATCCACAAAAACAAAGCTGCACGTCATAAAGCAAACCTGACTGCACAGATCAACAAACTGGCTTAATCGCCCGTCTGTTGTCGCTTTGTGAAAAAACCCGCGAAAGCGGGTTTTTTTATGCCTGTTGTTTGTGCAACCAACTTCGAAGGCAACCGCGATCCGCAGATGTAGAATGATTCCGGCTGCGGGAACATACCGCAGCCGGAATCATGACGGCTTTCTTGATTACTGCGGCTTAAATAATGTCGAGTAGTCCGCATTACAAATACGCTGCACAGCCGGATGCTGGATCATCCTCTCCGCAAATATGGCGTGATACTCCTCCATCACATTCTCTACACGTCCAATTTCAACAATAGAATCATCAGCATAGAAATTATGCGAATACAGCGTAGGCGCAACGAAAATAGCGTTATGCGTTGCGCCAAACGCTTTCATCAGCGCGGCGTCATCAAACTCGCCAAGGATTTCAACGTTCAGTCCTTGTGAGTTAATCCAGTTCAACAGCTTACGTCCGAGCATCGAACGACGTCCAGGGATCAGCAATCGACGCTCTTCCAGACAGGCCGGAAACGGTTTCTCAGGCAGCGGCTTGGTACACCAAAAACTCACGCTGCATTCGCCTATCCGCACCGAGAACAGCCCTTCCTGCTGCGTTGAGTCGATCGGACAATCGGAAATGATCATGTCCAGCTTATGCTGGCTGAGTTGCTCCAGCAGCATCTCGTGCGTTGATTCAAAACAACGCAGGTGGATTTGCTCATTCTCAACCACCGCGGCATCCAGCACGCTGCTGACCAGTTGTTTGGACAATGCATCCGCCACACCGACATCAAACAGCAAATTCGACTCTTTGCGATAGTTCACGATATCCAGCATTTCCTGGCTTAAGGTGAACATTTTGTCTGCATACCGAAAGACTAATTCCCCCAGTTCACTGGGTTCCAGCCCGCGCCCCTTACGCTTAAACAACTTCCCTTGTAAGCGTTCCTCAAGCGCTTTGATCTGCCCGGTAATAGTTTGTGGTGTCAGATAAAGCGCTTCTGCGGCACCTACCACCGATCCTTCTTTATACACATGCCAGAAGTAATACAGGTGGTTGTAATTTATATGAGACATACTCTCTCCCTGAAATTGTCACCAAGAGTTATCTGCTCAGGCTGACGTATTCAACCGGGTACGCAGCCAGCTATAACCGATAACTGCCGACAGCAGAGAGCCGATCAGGATCCCCAGTTTTGCCCAGTTAATCAGCTCTGGATCAACGTTACCAAACGCCAGGCTGGCGATGAAAATCGACATCGTAAAGCCAATGCCGCACAGAATACCGACCGCCATAATTTGCTGGAAATTCGTACCTTCAGGCAGCTGCGCTACCTTGAGCCGTAATGCCAGCCAGCAGAACAGGCTGATCCCCAGTGGCTTACCGATAAGCAGGCCGGCAATAATCCCCAGCGGCAGGATGGAGGTCAACCCGTCCATCGTCACGCCCTGCAGTGAAACACCCGCATTAGCAAAAGCAAACAGCGGCAGGATCAGATAGGCCACCCACGGATGCAGGACATGCTCCAATCGCTTCGCGGGTGAACGCCCATGTTTTTCCTTCAACGGAATAAAGAAACCGACGATCACCCCTGCCAGAGTGGCATGCACGCCGGACTTCAGCACTGCCGTCCACAACACGACGCCAACCAGAATATAAATACCGGTACGTCTCACACCACACAGATTCAATGCCGCCAGGACGAGAATTGCGCACGCGGCGACGCCCAGAGACAACAAAGAGAGATCGCTGGTGTAGAACAACGCGATGATCACGATGGCGCCGAGGTCATCGATAATCGCCAGCGCCATCAGGAAGATTTTCAACGCCAGCGGAACACGACTGCCCAACAGCGCCAACACGCCTAATGCAAAAGCGATATCCGTTGCTGCCGGAATTGCCCATCCTTCACGAGTGATAGGGTCGGCATAGTTGAATGCCAGATACAGCAACGCCGGGACAATCATGCCCCCGATCGCGGCAATGATCGGAAACGCCGCCTGACGCAGGCTGGCAAGCGAACCCTGCATTAACTCACGCTTCACTTCCAGACCAATCAACAGGAAAAACACCGCCATCAACGCGTCGTTGATCCACAGCAGCATATTTTTGTTGATCTCAAGCGCGCCAACCCGCAGTTGGACAGGTGTTTCCAGAAAGGCGTGGTACCATCCACTGGTAACCCCGATATTTGCCATCATCATAGCGACTGCGGCAGCGATGATCAGAATGATACCTCCCGAGGCGTCGCTACTAAAAAAACGGTGCAGATGTTTCACTTTTATTCTCTCTATTGGGTGAATACTTCGTAATTACTATCTTACACCCTCAGAAAGCTCGTTAAAATTAGATTATTTATGATGAATAGATCGTATTTCCCGAGCATTATCTAATGAGAGAACACAGGATTAGTTAGTCTGCATCGGCGTGATGCCTCCCATTAAACGCGTATCTGAGATGGTCAAGCGTTGCCGTCACATTTGCCGGAGACATACGGTTGAGGTGTGCCAGAAAAGGATGTGTATCGATAAAATGGATAAAACGGGTCGCACTCGCAAGCGTGGCGCTGCGCTGCATACTCGTTTTTCGGTTCTGCGTCAGGTTACACACTGCCAGCGCGTAGTCACGCGTGGAGAATGTTCGCCAAACGTTATTACGGATACCGCCACTCAGGAACAGTCTTGGCGGGATATCTTTTTGCGGTGCTGATTCTCCGCGCTCTCTCACAAAAGCAATATGGCAACGCCCTTGCTGAACATGCTGTATATTCGCCATCATGCATCCTCCCAGGATAAAGCATTCCTGATCGAGATAATGCTGAATATTGAGAGAGCGTTCATCCGTGAGCATTTTAACTAACTCGAAATGGCGATAAGCTGGTAAAACGGGTTTAACTAACATCCCAGGATCATTTTTGTGCAATATTGCGGGGCCGTAATCCACATCAAAAAGCGTCTCCCGCCGCATCGTTATCACTTCTTTACGTTGCACAATATGCGCCAGCGTACCGGGAGGCAGGCGTTCTTCATAGTCAGAATGATACTGATACTCGGCTTCTACGGGATGAGCCGAGTAATTTGTGGTCACGGCAACAATTCGACCGGTATTTTCTTCTGCGGTGACCAGCGCATACAGAAAATTATCACCACCGTTAAATTTGATCCGAAAGGCGCGCGTGCTCATGGCGATATCAAACGTAGGAAAGGTAAATTCGCGTTCAGCCAGATTTGCACTGCGAGAGAGCTTCTGTAACTCCCGATTCAACCCGGTGCTATCCAGCATGAGCGCGGTGCGAATATCCGCCAGTGTCGCACCTTCCTGAATCAGCGTGGCGAGATAATCCTGACGTGCATCTGTTTTCTGCATGGCAGGAGAAATAAATGTTTTATGGCAGCGCTGACAGTAAATACGCGGTTCTCCTTGCGCGGAAAAACCGTACTTTTTGAGTGAAATCCCACCGCAATTGGGGCAGGATTTAATCAATCCTTTCCAGGCCTGATTGACCGACTGACGAAAACGGTTGAGCGATCGTTCCGAAATAACGGGGAAGAGAAAACCGCAAGCCCGGCATAGTATATTTTTCCCTTGGTTTTGGTAATCCGGGCTGTTCAATATGCCCACATTTTTGCAACCAGGCGTTTTACAACTATCGACATTAATCCAAGAAAACATATTCACTCCCTGCGAATACGATACGTTCAAGCAAATACTGATTTTATCTCTACAGGTGAAAAACCATTTTCGTAGAGTGTTTTCATGGCATTCATCGTCATTGCGGTATGTGAAAAAAACGCCTTATATCCCGCGCACAAATAGTTGTGATTTCTTTTACCTGATATTGACGGCAAAAAACGGTGCTTAGGACAACCGCCATAACAGGCGAACTGCCATGAGCAGGAGTCACATTCTTGTGCCATTGTGCGTCGCTTATCCTCGCCAAACTGCCGGTTTTTTTCGCTATTGTTCATCGCGCGCAGCGGCGAATCTTGAATGTTCCCCAACTTATATTTTGGATACACAAAGTGATCGCAGTTATACACATCACCGTTCATTTCCATTGCGAATGCACTACCGCAGGTTGGCGCAAACACGCAGACCTGTGGCGGTAACCTACACCACGCCGCGAGTGTCTGCTCAAACATTTGTATGCCGATATCGCCAATATCGTTACGGACCCAGACGTCAAAAATAGCGTTGAGGAAATGGCCAAATTGCAATGAATCAACCGACCACGGCATCATTCTCGTTTGTTCGTCTTCAGGCTGTGCCAGACCAATACCGCCCTCTTCAGCGCTTCTTTCGATGAGCGGAATAAATTGCATATAGCGACTGCCAATGCTTTTCAGATAGTCATATACTCGCACCGGGTGATTCATATTCGTGCTATTCACCACCGTCAGCGTATTAAATTCTACACAGTGACGTACCAGGCATTTAACGGCCTGTTCAACTTTTCCATGCGTCGGTTTACCCGAACGAGTAACCCGCCATTCATCATGTAACGCGGCATCACCATCAATAGAAACTCCCACCAGGAAGGCATGCTGCTTAAAAAAAATAGCCCATTCGTCGTCAATCAATATACCGTTAGTCTGGAAGGTATTTATAATCGTTTTACTGCCAGAATAACGCTGCTGCAATGCTAGCGCTCGCCGATAAAATGCCAGCCCCATCAGCGTAGGTTCTCCCCCCTGCCACGCAAAAATCACGTCATTCACATCCTGCGCGGCAATATGCTGTTTGATGAATAACTCAAGCATGTCATCTGACATTCTGTAATTCGCTTTTCTATCCGGATAAAGCATCTCCTTTTCCAGATAAAAACAGTATTTACAGTCCAGATTACATACCGAGCCAGTCGGTTTAATCATGACCTGACAACTTTTTGTCTGCATCGCGATAGCTCCATAAATAAAAGAACCCGGCTCAGCATAAAAATACTGAACCAGGCGGGCATAGCCCTAAGTGGCATACCTTATGTTTCTTATAATTTTTCAGTTAGCCCCAGGTGACTGGCGTTGGCTTGTCACCGCGAGCTTTCATCAGCGAATCGTTGTCAATGTCCTGTTTATATTTCAGGAACTTGCCATACAGTTGTTTCTCGATTTCAGGTTGTTTCCCAATCTGGTTAATGGTTTCAAAGCGATCTTTTTTCAGGTTGTAGAGGTATTTCGGTTTATTTTCACGATCGATAATCATCTTCCAGTCGCCATCACGGAGCGCCCATTCGTCAGTTGGATCGTCCTGGAACGGCATATCAATGCCAAAGATGAGTGGTTTCTGACGTGCTAACGTTTTCTGTTCCAGTAATGGAACCAGAGACTGCCCATCGTAGGTACGATCTGCTGGCAGTTTAAAATTCATCATGTTTGCTAACGTCGGCACCCAATCAAGGCCATAAACTGGCGTATCCGTTACCATCCCCTGCGGAATATGTTTACCGTACTTGATGATTGCCGGAACACGGATACCGCCTTCCCAAAGGTTATCTTTACGACCGCGAAGCCCATCCGTTTCACCCGCCAGATTCAGTTCATATACTTTGCGAGCCTCGCGTGTCACTGGGCCGTTATCACTGGTGAAAATGACAATGGTGTTATCTTCTTCACCCATTGCCTTGATCTTATCCATTACTTTACCAACCTGAGCATCCATATAGCTGATGTTCGCGTAGTATTCACCCGTTCCGCGCCACGGCTTATCCGCCCAGTCGCCATAAAACAGATCCGGATGCTGTTTCTGGTAAGCGCTCATATATTGCGAATACATGTCGAGGTACTTTTTCGGCGAGGCCAGCGGGCTGTGAACTTCCGTGAACGCGACATATAAGAAGAACGGTTTGTCGTCTTTCTTGTTATCCAGCCAGTTGACGACTTCAGAACTGACAAGCTCGCCGCTCATGGTGTCCGCACGACCAATATGCTGTCCATTACGGATCCAGCCAGTGGGATGCACCATGCCATAGCGGGGACGTTCTTTTGCGTTATCAAGTGTAGCATCCGTGACGAATCCCGACGGGTTTACCAGGGTGTAGTCAAAACCCATGTCCTTCGCCTGCGGTTGATCGGTGCGATCGCCACCGGCATTCAGGTGCAATTTCCCCATCATCGCCGTGTCATACCCCTGTTGCTTTAACAGGTTGGCAATCGTCAGTTCATTCCGTCCCAACGCGACATCTTTGCCTTCAGGGATCCAGGAACGGATCCCTGTACGGAATGGCATACGTCCCGTTAATAAACCAGCACGAGAAGGAGAGCACAGCGGCGCGGGCGCATAGTAGTCGGTAAATTTCACCCCTTCCTGCGCCAGCTTGTCGATATTAGGCGTTTTGACGATTTGATGACCATAAGTCGCGAGATCGCCATAGCCCAAATCATCAGCCATAATAATCACTAAATTAGGCTGTTTCGCTGAAGCTGCATATGTTGTTTGTAATGTGCTCCCGGCACATAATGCTAGTCCAACCAAACTCGCCACGACTGTTTTTTTCATTTCCGATCCTTTGGTTTTATTTAAAATGAATACCCAATCATATAAATCATCTGGTCCCCGTAACCGTCATACCCCAATTTGTTTTCAAAATAACGATACGTTACCGTAGCTTTCCATCGTGGATAAAATTTCCAGGCCAGTGTTAATCCGCCATTTAATCCATTCCGGCCAAATTGCTGTTCCGCATAAGCATCATTCCTATCAAGCTCAATTTCATTCCAGTCAGACAAAACAAATTTCTCACCAAATAAAGTAAAATTGTAAGCCGCAGTCCAGCCAATAACGTAGCCATTCCAGCCGCTGGTTTGTCCATATCGTTGTGATACATAATCACCAGATTGGTTATGCAAACCTATATAGGGTTTTAAAAACCCCCAATCTCCGCTCCAGCCGAGATAACCCAGCCCATAAAACATATCCAGATCGTCGCCCCAGGAGTTATCCCACTGGCCATAAATCTTGCCAAAGAAGGTATAATCAGAATCAAAAAAAAGCACATGGGTCATCGCCGACACCGTATGATTTCGACCGGCAACAGCATGATTTAAAACATTATTTTCAATAAATGAATAGAACTCGGCTTCTCGGAAATTGACACCAAAATCAGCTGTTGCTTTCCAAACCTCGCCACGGTGTACATTGACGAACCCGCTATTCCAGTCGGCATAACCGGCATTAATCGACCCAAAAGAATTTTTATACTCCAGAGCTTGTGCTGCATGGCTAAAAAGAGAAGGCACTATAAGTATAAGACAAGCTAATAGTCCATTTTTTATCCGAGGCATTGAATGTATTCCCCATAATTATAATTAATCCATCAATGAATATTGTATTCCCGCGGTGACGAATAATAATGAAATATAATGACAGGATAGTGATGTAAATCTCACATCAAGGAAGGTGAATCGTTATTACTGGTAGTGTGTCAGAATATGTTGCTTGAGAGGAGATAAGTAATTATTTTGCCAGAAATATGACTGTAGTTGCCTTTTGAATTAGGTTGGCCACGATTATTTATTGATGTTAAAACAATCACATCAACCAGGTATGCAGCTGTGAATAACAAAAAAAAGATGTTAGTTCTAAAACCGTAGAACTGATCCACACATCATACTATCCCAACAAGATTGGGATAATATGTCCGCTGCCAGTAAGGGTCTGGATATCCGTCTGCCAGGTAAAAAAAAGCCATCTCATCGCTGAAATGGCCTTTTCTCTACTTTTATTTTAGCGCGTCAGATCGTCAAAGAATTTCTTCACGCCGTCGAAGAAGCTTTTGGAACGCGGGCTGTTTTGCTCGCCGGTAGGACCACCAAAGCTATCCTGCAGGTCTTTCAGCAGCTGTTTCTGCTTGTCGTTGAGGCCAACCGGGGTTTCAACAACCACACGGCACAGCAGATCGCCCTGTGCGCCGCCGCGTACAGACTTAACGCCTTTACCACGCATGCGGAACAGTTTACCGGTCTGCGTTTCACCCGGAATTTTTAACTTCACGCGACCGTCCAGCGTCGGGACTTCAATCTCACCGCCCAGGGCTGCCATCGCAAAGTTAATCGGCACTTCGCAGTACAGGTTATTGCCTTCACGTTCGAAAATTGGGTGCTGTTTTACCTGCACCTGCACGTACAAATCACCCGCTGGCGCGCCATGCTCACCGGCTTCGCCTTCACCCGCTAAACGAATACGGTCGCCGGTATCAACCCCTGCAGGGATCTTAACAGACAGCGTTTTGCTCTTCTCAACGCGACCATGCCCGTGGCATTTGTTGCACGGGTCTTTGATCAGCGTACCGCGACCCTGACAGTGTGGACATGTCTGCTGTACGGCGAAGAAACCCTGGCGCATCTGCACCTGACCGGAACCGTGACAGGTTGGACAGGTCTGCGGTTGTGTGCCCGCCTTCGCGCCACTGCCGTGGCAGACGTCACACTCTTCCAGCGTAGGGATGCGGATCTCTTTGGTGACGCCACGCACGGCTTCTTCCAGAGTGAGATCCATGTTGTAACGTAAATCAGCCCCACGTGAGGCGCGCTGACGACCACGACCGCCGCCAAAGATATCGCCAAACACGTCACCAAAGATATCGCTGAAGTCTGCCCCGCCGCCAAAACCGCCGCCGCCGCCCATACCACCTTGCTCAAACGCTGCATGGCCGTACTGATCGTAAGCCGCACGTTTTTGCGCATCGGTCAGGATCTCGTACGCTTCTTTGATCTCTTTAAACTTGGCTTCGGCCTCTTTATCACCCTGATTGCGGTCCGGGTGATATTTCATGGCCAGGCGCTTGTAGGCCTTCTTGATTTCACGCTCTTCCGCTGATTTGGAAACGCCTAAAATCTCGTAATAGTCTTGCTTTGCCATTGGTTTTTTTAAGCCCCTTAACATACGAGCACGGGCGAAGAGGAAACCTCTACGCCCGTGCCGATTAACTACCCTGCATCAGGGCGATTATTTTTTGTCTTTCACTTCTTCAAACTCAGCGTCGACAACGTCGTCATCTTTCGCGTTGTTTGCAGAAGCATCAGCGCCTGCTGCACCAGCCTGCTGCTGGGCGTGCTGCTGCTGAGCGATTTCCATCAGTTTCTGGGAAACCTGTGCCAGCGCCTGCATCTTCGCTTCGATATCCGCTTTGTCTTCGCCTTTCAGAGAAGTTTCCAGCGCGGTCAGTGCAGACTCGATGGCAGTTTTGTCGTCAGCCGGCAGTTTGTCGCCTGCTTCTTCAACCTGCTTGCGAGTGCTGTGCAGCAGATGATCAGCCTGGTTACGGGTCTGAACCAGCTCTTCAAACTTACGGTCAGATTCTGCGTTCGCTTCTGCTTCGCGAACCATTTTCTGAATTTCTTCTTCGTTCAGACCAGAAGAAGCCTTGATGGTGATCTTCTGCTCTTTACCGCTGTTTTTGTCTTTCGCGGAAACGTGCAGAATACCGTCGGCATCGATGTCAAAAGTAACTTCGATCTGCGGCATACCGCGCGGAGCCGGACTGATACCATCCAGGTTAAACTGACCCAGATCTTTGTTATCAGCAGCACGTTTACGTTCACCCTGCAGCACATGGATGGTTACCGCAGACTGGTTGTCTTCAGCGGTAGAGAACACCTGGCTGTGCTTGGTCGGGATGGTGGTGTTCTTCGCGATCAGCGGAGTCATTACGCCACCCATGGTTTCGATACCCAGAGACAGCGGGGTAACGTCCAGCAGCAGCACGTCTTTAACATCACCGGTCAATACACCACCCTGAACAGCTGCACCGATTGCTACGGCTTCGTCCGGGTTAACATCTTTACGCGGCTCTTTACCGAAGAACTCAGCGACTTTCTTCTGCACCATCGGCATACGCGTCTGACCACCAACGAGGATAACGTCGTTGATATCAGATACGGACAGGCCAGCATCCTGCAGAGCAACTTTCAGTGGCTCGATAGAACGGTTAACCAGGTCTTCAACCAGGCTTTCCAGTTTCGCACGGGTCACTTTGATGTTCATGTGTTTAGGACCAGTCGCGTCTGCAGTGATGTACGGCAGGTTCACGTCGGTCTGCTGCGCAGAGGACAGCTCGATCTTCGCTTTTTCTGCAGCTTCTTTCAGACGCTGCATCGCCAGCGGGTCATTACGCAGGTCGATACCCTGATCTTTCTTAAACTCGTCAACCAGGTAGTTGATCATACGGCTGTCGAAGTCTTCACCACCCAGGTGGGTATCACCGTTGGTTGCCAGAACTTCGAAGGTTTTTTCGCCGTCAACTTCGTCGATTTCGATAATAGAGATATCGAAAGTACCACCACCGAGGTCATATACCGCGATAGTACGGTTGCCGACTTCTTTATCCAGACCGTAAGCCAGCGCAGCTGCGGTTGGTTCGTTGATGATACGTTTTACTTCCAGACCTGCGATACGGCCAGCATCTTTGGTTGCCTGACGCTGAGCATCGTTAAAGTATGCAGGTACGGTGATAACAGCTTCAGTTACTGGTTCACCCAGGTAATCTTCAGCCGTTTTCTTCATTTTTTTCAGCACTTCAGCAGAAATCTGCGGCGGTGCCAGTTTCTGACCTTTAACGTCAATCCATGCATCACCGTTGTCAGCACCGATGATTTTGTACGGCATGATGGCTTCATCACGCTGTACTTCTTCGTCCTGGAAGCGGCGGCCAATCAGGCGTTTAATCGCAAACAGGGTGTTTTGCGGGTTTGTCACTGCCTGACGTTTAGCCGGCTGACCAACCAGAGTTTCACCATCCTGGGTATAAGCAATGATAGAAGGCGTGGTGCGATCGCCCTCGGCGTTCTCCAGCACACGTGCAGTAGTGCCATCCATAATCGCTACACAAGAGTTGGTAGTACCCAGGTCGATACCAATAATTTTACCCATCTAAACGTCTCCACTAAAAATTCGGTCATCATGTGGTTGTGAATCTGTAATAAGGGCGAAACGTGCGGTTTCAACTACCCTGAATCGTTTTTTTTCAGACTCACCACTGCGGTTGCTTACAAGATGGGGTCGTAACCCACGTCATCAAGGGGGGCATGAAAATTTTTTTTAGCCTTGTGGCAATAAAATCGCAGAAAAAAGGCTAAAAGATTAAAAAATGAATAGTCTCAAATCAAAACTAATTCATAAAACAGATAAATTCAGCACAGCCATTCACATAAAAATTGTAATAAAAAGAAAATATTACAAGCATGAATCATGATTCTGACAGCGGTAAGATGGTCTGAAACGACACACTTTTACAGCCGTCAAAGAGAAATTCCATGAAATCCGTATTAACCCTTTCCGCCAGCCTGCTTATGGGCCTGCTGCTGAGCAGCGCCGCACACGCTAACGATCATAAAGTCCTCGGTGTGATCGCCATGCCCCGTAATGAAACCACCGATCTGACGCTGAAACTACCCGTTTGCCGCGTGGTGAAACGTATTCAACTGACGGCCGATCATGGTGATTTACAGCTCAGTGGTGCATCGGTTTACTTCAAGGCTGCCCACATGTCCAGCCAGAGTCTGAACGTGCCTTCCTCCATCAAAGAAGGGCAAACAACCAATTGGATCAACATCAATAGCGACAACGACAATAAGCGCTGCGTGAAAAAAATAACCTTCTCCGGTCATACGGTGAACTCTTCTGATATGGCGACGCTGAAAATCATCGGCGACGACTAATTCGCCATACTTTTATTCAGATGCCTCAGAAACATGAATGTCACCTATTTGATGAAGCTAAAAGCTGATAGAGAGTTAACCAAAATTCTGCGAACCCACGCCGCCGTCGGCGTAATCGGGCACGGATTACTGCGCGGAGCCGGACTTGGCGGCCTAAAACGAGGTTAAAGCGGTAAGCGGCAGCGCCTATCGCGTGACGATCCCAGCGGTACTCCACATCGCCTGCCTGCGCAGAATGCTCAACCACACACAAACGTGATGCCCATCACAGGGAAAATAATTCGTTTTCCCTTCGTTAGATCATAGACAGTGCTCTCTCCCCTGATTATTATGCCGCGCCCCGAAGACAGTGATCGTTATTCGGGGAAACTATTTCACCATTCAATCAATGATGATTTTGAGGAATTATGGGCAACACTAAGTTGGCTAATCCGGCACCGCTGGGCCTGATGGGCTTTGGCATGACCACCATTCTGCTTAACCTGCATAATGCGGGTTTCTTCGCTTTAGACGTTATTATTCTGGCGATGGGCATTTTCTACGGCGGTATCGCGCAAATTTTTGCCGGTCTGCTGGAATATAAAAAAGGCAACACCTTCGGTTTAACCGCCTTTACTTCCTACGGTTCGTTCTGGCTGACGCTGGTTGCGATCCTGCTGATGCCGAAAATGGGCCTCGCGGATGCAACCAATGGTCAGTTCCTGGGCGCTTACCTGGGTCTGTGGGGTGTGTTCACTCTGTTCATGTTCTTCGGTACGCTGAAAGCCGCGCGCATGCTGCAGTTCGTGTTCCTGAGCCTGACAGTGCTGTTCGCCCTGCTGGCCGTTGGCAACATTGCAGGTAACGAAGCAATCATTCACATTGCTGGATGGGTTGGCTTAGTGTGCGGCGCAAGCGCCATTTACCTGGCGATGGGTGAAGTGCTGAACGAACAGTTTGGCCGCACCATCCTGCCGATTGGTGAAGCACATTAATCTGATACTATCCCCCCTTCCGGGGGGATAGTTCTTACAACTGCTGTAACTCTGCCTGTACGTTCGAATCGCGATGATAAATATCCTGTCGCAGCCAAATTCCCAAACCAAGCCCTACCAGCGATAACGCCAGTACATACCAGGCCGGAGCCATTGGCGACACGCTCATCAACACCGTTACTGCGATGGGTGTTAGCCCACCGAAAATGGCATACGAGACGTTATAGGAAAAGGAAATACCGGTAAAACGGACTTCTGCCGGAAACGCCCGCACCATCACGTAAGGCACTGCCCCCACGACGCCAACGCATAACCCTACCAGGCCGTACAACCCAAACAGGTATTCGGGATGACTGCCGGTCAGGTGATAGAAAAACCAGCTCGAACAGGCCAGCAGCAGGCTACCGACAATAAAAGTTTTGCTGGCACCAACCTGGTCGGCAATAAACCCCGCCAGTAAACAACCGATGCACAGCATAATTGTGGCGACGCTGTTAGCTTGTAACGTCAGCGCCGGCGCAAAGCCATATTGCTTCTGCAACCAGACTGGCGACATCAGGATCACTACCACAATCCCGGCAGAGAGCAGCCAGGTGAGTAGCATTGACACCACCACTGCTTTTTTATGTTTGCTCACCACCGATTTCACTGGTAGCTCTTGCGCCAACGCTTTACGCTGCTGCATTTCGAGGAAGATGGGCGTCTCCTGCAGCCAACGGCGTAGATACATTGCCACCAACCCAAACGCGCCCCCCAGCAGGAAAGGGATACGCCAACCATAGTCATGCACCGCTTGCTGCGTAAAACTGGTGTTCACTAACGTCGCAACCACCGACCCCAGCAGAATTCCCACCGTTAGCCCAGCGGTCAACGTTCCGCAGGCGATGCCGATGCGACGCTCTGGTACATGTTCGGCCACGAATACCCACGCACCTGGTACTTCCCCCCCAATGGCTGCGCCCTGCAAAATGCGCATCAGCAGTAACAGCAGCGGCGCCAGGATCCCAATTGAGGCGTAATCAGGCAGCAGTCCAATCGCCAGCGTTGGTATTGCCATCAGTAAAATACTCAGCGTGAACATTTTCTTACGCCCGACCAGATCACCAAAATGCGCCATGATGATGCCACCCAGTGGACGCGCCAGATATCCGGCGGCAAAGATGCCGAAGGTTTGCACCTGACGTAGCCATTCAGGAATATCTGCAGGAAAGAAGAGTTCGCCAACAACAGCGGCAAAGAAGACAAAGATAATGAAATCATAAAACTCAAGCGCACCGCCAAGAGCAGCAAGCGTTAGGGTTTTATAATCCTGGCGATTCAGCGGTCGATTGTGTTGTGACATAGCAAACCATCAGTCAGTGGAGTTATTGAATCTGTCTGTCGATATATGTAAAGCAAAAATTACTATATCGTAAACAATTCAATACTCCACTGTCATTGGCACTTATGCCGCGATCGGGCTACTTTTAGGCGTTTGTATCGCGTATTGCACTTTTTGGACGAAAAGATGCTACAACAGCCGGTGTGGTTTCGACATACGGTCCATCTAATAGCTGTATACAATACGGTACACTAGCAAAAATGCCGGGCACGACAACCTTACCGTCAGCCTCTTTCACGCCTTCCAGCGTTTCTTTGATCGATTTCGGCTGTCCAGGCAGATTCAGGATCAGCGCCTGTTTACGAATTACGCCGACCTGACGGGAGAGGATCGCCGTTGGCACAAAGTGCAGACTTATCTGGCGCATCTGTTCGCCAAAGCCTGGCATCTGACGGTCAGCGACGGCAAGCGTAGCATCAGGCGTCACGTCGCGACGTGCCGGACCCGTCCCGCCAGTTGTCAGCACCAGATGGCAGCTCATTTCATCAACCAGCTCGCATAAGGTCTGTTCGATGATCGCCTGTTCATCCGGGATCAACCGCGTTTGCAGTTCAAAGGGGGTGGTAAGGGCAGACGCCAGCCACTCTTCCAGGGCCGGGATACCTTTATCCTGGTAAACACCGCTGGAAGCACGGTCAGAAATGGACACCAGGCCAATGCGTAAAGTATTCATGATTATTCCGTTTAAACAGTCTCGTTAAACAGAATGATACACTGCGAAAGGAAGGACAGACAGGTTTCAGAAGAGGTAGCGTGACCCATATCCGGGCCACGCTTAAATGATTACAGCAGATCGCCAATCATTTTTTCCAGTTTACCCTGGTCTACAGCAAACTTACGGATACCGTCCGCCAGTTTGTCTACAGCCATCGGATCCTGGTTGTGCTGCCACAGGAACTCAGCTTCGGTGATGCGTGCAGGACGCGCTTTCACTTCGCCGGAGAAGGACAGTTTACGTTCGATAGCGCCTTCGCTTTCCGCCAGCTCTTTCAGCAGTGTCGGAGCAATCGTCAGACGATCGCAGCCTGCCAGCTCAATGATTTCGCCGATGTTACGGAAGCTCGCGCCCATTACCACGGTTTCGTAACCGTGCTGTTTGTAGTACTCGTAGATTTCCGTTACGGAAACCACACCCGGATCTTCCGCCGGTGCATACTCTTTCTTGTCGGTGTTGGCTTTGTACCAGTCAAGAATACGACCAACGAACGGAGAAATCAGGTATACACCAGCTTCTGCACATGCACGTGCCTGCGCGAAGGAGAACAGCAGAGTCAGGTTACAGTTGATGCCTTCTTTTTCCAGCTGCTCAGCGGCACGGATGCCCTGCCAGGTTGAAGCCAGTTTAATCAGAATGCGATCGTTGCTGATGCCAGCGTCGTTGTACATTTTGATCAGACGTTTTGCTTTCGCGATGGATGCTTCGGTGTCGTAGGACAGACGAGCATCGACTTCAGTGGAGATACGACCCGGGACCAGTTTCAGGATCTCCAGACCGATATTGACTGCCAGTTTGTCGGTCGCGTCGACGACCTGTTGTGCGCGGTCGTTACTCTGCTGCTTAGCCCAGGCTACAGCGTCATCAATCAGCTTGCGGTATTCCGGGATCTGCGCTGCGTTAAGAATGAGAGAAGGGTTGGTTGTGGCATCCTGAGGCTGATACAGCTTCATTGCCGCGATGTCTCCGGTGTCGGCCACTACTGTGGTGAACTGACGAAGGGAGGTCAATTTGTCCGTCATGATAGCGATTCTCTTTAAACAGCTTGTTAGGGGGATGTAACCGATCTTCCCTGATGATAGCACGACGCACTCTCAGCGCAACCGCCTGGATTGTCCGACCAGCCGCTCAGTCCTGATTACGCATCTCAAAGCCTGTGATGCGCAATTGCGGGATATAACGATTGTTATGATAAACTCCCGCAATCACTCTCATGACAAGGTATATACTGGTCGATTATTGGTAGCGCTTACACGGAAATCTTCGCGCTTACCGGCATCAACAAGAGGGATGTTAATGCCTGATTTTTTCTCATTTATTAATGAAATACTCTGGGGATCGGTGATGATCTACCTCCTGCTTGGCGCAGGATGTTGGTTCACCTGGCGTACAGGGTTCGTGCAGTTCCGCTACCTTCGCCAATTTGGCACAAGTCTTAAAAACAGCATTAGCCCGCAGCCGGGCGGTTTAACTTCCTTTCAGGCTCTGTGCACCAGTCTTGCCGCGCGTATCGGTAGCGGGAACCTGGCCGGCGTAGCATTGGCGATCGCCGCTGGCGGCCCTGGAGCCGTTTTCTGGATGTGGGTTTCAGCGGTCATTGGTATGGCAACGTCATTCGCCGAGTGCTCACTTGCCCAACTGTATAAAGAACGCGATAGCAATGGACAGTTTCGCGGTGGCCCTGCATGGTATATGGCACGTGGGCTGGGCATGCGCTGGATGGGCGTCCTTTTTGCCATTTTTTTACTTATTGCCTATGGACTGATTTTTAACAGCGTTCAGGCAAATTCCGTTTCGCGTGCGCTGACTTTTGCTTTTGATATTCCTCCCCTCGTCTCCGGTTTCGCACTGGCAATCACGTCATTAATTGTCATCGTCGGTGGCATCAAAGGCGTAGCTCGCCTGATGCAATGGTTCGTTCCGATGATGGCACTGCTGTGGGTCGGAGGTAGCATCATCATCTGTCTGTGGCATATCGAGCAGCTTCCCGACATTATCATCACCATTATAAAAAGCGCCTTTGGCTGGCAGGAAGCCGCAGCGGGTGCGGCCGGATATACGCTAAGCCAGGCTATTGCCAACGGTTTTCAGCGCGGCATGTTTTCTAACGAAGCCGGAATGGGATCTACGCCGAATGCAGCCGCATCGGCCGCATCCTGGCCACCGCATCCTGCGGCACAAGGCATTGTGCAAATGATTGGGGTATTAGGCGACACTCTCGTTGTCTGTACGGCCAGCGCGATGATTATTCTGTTGGCAGGCAATAGCACCAGCTATGTCCCTATGGAAGGCATCCAGTTACTCCAGAAAGCAATGGTAACGCTCGCGGGGGAGTGGGGAGCAGGATATGTGGCTTTTATTGTGATTCTGTTTGCCTTTAGCTCGATCGTCGCCAACTACATTTATGCGGAAAACAATCTCGTCTTCCTGAAACTGGACAATATCCGCGTCATCTGGCTATTGCGCATCGCCACCGTTTGCACCGTTATCGGCGGAACGTTTGTCAGCTTTCCGCTGGTCTGGCAGTTGGCCGATATTATTATGGCTTGTATGGCCATCACAAACCTGACGGCGATTCTGCTGCTTTCTCCGGTTGTGCATACCATCGCCAGCGACTATCTGCGCCAGCGTAAACTTGGCGTACGACCGGAATTTGATCCGCACCGTTATCCTGATATCAGACAACAACTTGCCCCCGAAAGCTGGGATGAAACGCCGCGCGGATAGCGCGGCAATCACAACCATCGATCAATTCTGTCGTTTTTTTTGCTAAAGTCGCAATAAATCTCCTGCAAGGACTGGATATGCTGATTCTGATTTCACCTGCAAAAACGCTCGACTACCAAAGTCCGCTGGCAACGACACGCCATACGCTACCCGAACTGCTGGATTTCTCCCAGCAGCTTATCCACGTGGCGCGCCAGCTTTCTGCGCCGCAGATTGGCAAGCTGATGGGGATTAGCGACAAACTGGCGGATTTGAATGCCACGCGTTTCCATGACTGGCAGCCTGACTTCACCCCGGAAAATGCGCGCCAGGCCATTCTGGCGTTTAAGGGCGACGTGTATACCGGACTGCAGGCTGAAACCTTCAGCGAGGCGGATTTCGACTTCGCTCAGCAGCATTTACGGATGTTGTCCGGACTTTACGGCGTGCTACGTCCGCTGGATTTGATGCAACCTTACCGTCTGGAGATGGGCATTCGTCTGGCCAATGCGAAAGGTAAAGATCTCTACCAGTTCTGGGGAGATACCATCACCGATAAACTTAACGAAGCACTTGAAGCGCAAGGCGACAGCGTGGTGATTAACCTCGCTTCGGATGAGTATTTTAAATCGGTGAAGCCGAAAAAGCTTAATGCAGAACTGATCAAACCGGTCTTCCTTGACGAGAAGAACGGCAAGTTCAAAGTCATCAGCTTCTATGCCAAAAAAGCGCGCGGCCTGATGAGCCGCTACATCATTGAAAACCGCTTAACGCAGCCAGAACAGTTGACCGCTTTTAACAGCGAAGGCTATTTCTTTGATGAAGAATCGTCAGGGAAAGGTGAACTGGTGTTCAAGCGTCACGAGCAGTAGTGTACATGCCGGATGACGGCTAACGCCTCATCCGGCACAAGAATTACCCGCGGGTCATCATCAGCTTACGCAGTTGCGCAAAATCAGCTGGCAGATGATGCGAAAGCAGCGGCAAGTCTGCGCGTTCCGCCAGCTCTTTTGGCAGAGCCAGCTTCAGATCAAGAATCTCCTCAACGCTTTCTTTAAACTTCGCCGGATGCGCAGTACCGAGGAACAGACCATACTCGCCAGGGTTTAGCTGATCACGCAGCGCACGGTAAGCCACCGCCGCATGCGGTTCAGAGGTGTAGCCTAACTCATGCAGCTCGCGCATCGTTTCCTGTGTCGTGACATCGTCAACGGCGGCGTAACCCAGCTCATTCAGACGCCAGATTTTACGGCGGAACAGTTCTTCCACGCGCGGCCAGTTGTTCGGCTGACTGACATCCATCGCATTCGACAACGTCGCCTGGGTTGCTTTCGGTGCCCACTCGCCTTGTGCAAGGAAGCGTGGAACCGTATCGTTGACGTTGGTCGCGGCGATAAAACGCTTCACCGGCAGGCCCAGTGATTTCGCCAACAACCCGGCGGTCAAATCGCCAAAGTTACCGCTGGGAACGGAAATAACCAGCTGATTTCGCGCCTCTTGCGGCAGTTGCGCCACGGCCTCAAAGTAGTAACAAATTTGCGCCAGCAGACGGCTGATGTTGATTGAGTTAGCCGAATTCAGCCCCAAAGCCACCTTCAGCTCGTCATCATCAAACGCCTGTTTAACCAGCGCCTGACAGGCATCAAAATCACCGTCGATGGCGACAGTTTCAATATTGCCGCCCAGCGTACAGAACAATTTTTCCTGTAATGGGCTGATCTTGCCATTCGGATAAAGGATCACCACTCGCACGTTTTTCAGGCCATAAAAGGCATGTGCAACCGCCGCCCCGGTATCCCCAGAGGTGGCAGTCAGAATCGTGACCGGTTTATCGCCGCTAATATGCGTCAGCATCTGCGCCATAAAGCGTCCGCCAAAATCTTTAAATGCCAGCGTAGGACCATGGAATAGTTCAAGACAGCCGACATCCGCGGCAACCTGAGCCACCGGCGCAGGGAAGGCAAACGCCGCACGTACGCGATCTGCAAGGACTTCCTGTGGGATCTCATCACCAATAAATGCGGAAAGGATCTTAGCGCTGCGGCTAACGAAATCCTGGTTCAGCATCTCATCGATTTCTGTCAGATTGAATTCCGGCAAATCGTGCGGAAAAAACAATCCCTGATTCTTGCCAAGCCCTTGCGTGACGGCCTGCGCAAAGCTGACCTGCTCGTTGTGATCTTTCAGATTATACAGTTTCATTGATTATCCCAGTACCCGTGCGCCCGCCGTGTCCAGCCGGCAAATATGAACAAAGCCTTCCTGATTTTGCAGGTAATTTTTATCCAGCCAGTCTGCGACACGCTGCGCCGTATCCGGCTTGTCGCATAAAGCGAACAGCGTCGGTCCTGACCCGGAGATACCACTGGCCAGCGCGCCGATTTCCGCTACCGCCTGACGTGCCTGGCTAAAGCCTGGCAGCAAACGGGTACGGTACGGCTCAGCAATGACATCTTTCATCAGCTTCGCGGCAAGCGCTGGCTGACGGGAATAGCAGGCATGGATAAACCCAGCCAAATGCCGCCCGTGGGCAATACAGTCTTGTCGGCGATACTGCGCAGGTAAAATCGCCCGCGCTTCTGCCGTCGATACTTTAATCCCCGGATATGCCAGCACCCATAGCCACTCATCAAAGCTTGGCACCTGCTGGCTGATAATGCCGTTTTCTTCAATCATTAACTGCATGCCGCCCAAAAAGCACGGGGCAACGTTATCGTAATGAATACTGCCGGAGATACGCCCTTCCAGCTCGCCCATTATTGCCAACAGGCGCGTATCGTTGAGCGGCTTACCGCAGTGTTCATTCATCGCGACCAGCGCTGCCACAACGGAACAGGCGCTGGAGCCTAACCCAGAGCCAATCGGCATATTTTTTTCCAGCGTCATCGCCACCGGAACGCTTTTACCCAGTTCCTGGCAGAAACGCTCCCAGCACTGGTAGACGATATTTTCTCGCGGCTCAGACGGCAGCTTATTAGCAAAGCGCCCGAGGTTGTTCAGGCTGAAATGGTCGGCCGCCTCAACGGACACCACATCGCCCAACAACGAGCCATCTATCGGGGTAACCGCCGCCCCGAGCACATCAAACCCGACGCTCATATTGGCACTGGAAGCCGGGGCATAAACTCTCACCATGTCAGACTCCTAACTTCCATGAAAGGGTACGTAGCAGGTCGGCGAATACGCCCGCCGCCGTCACGTCGTTACCCGCACCGTATCCGCGCAGAACTAACGGTAACGGCTGATAATAGTGGCTGTAAAACGCCAACGCGTTTTCACCGTTTTTCACTTTGAACAGCGGATCGTTGCCGTCTACTGCCTCTATTTTCACGCGGCAGACGCCGTCCTCTTCAATATTGCCAACATAGCGCAATACTTTCCCCTCATCACGGGCTTTCGCCACGCGCGCGGCAAAGGCGTCATCCAGCTGCGGTAATTTCGCCATAAATGCGGAAACATCACCGGAATCATCAAACTCTTTTGGCAGGACAGGCTCAATAACAATGTCTGAAAGCTCCAGCTCACGACCGGTTTCACGGGCGAGGATCAGCAGCTTACGCGCCACGTCCGTACCGGAAAGATCGTCACGTGGGTCGGGCTCGGTGTAGCCCAGTTCCCGCGCCAGAGTGGTGGCCCTGGAAAAGCTCATCCCCTCATCCAGCTTGCCGAAAATAAATGACAGCGAGCCGGAAAGAATGCCGGAGAAACGCTGCAATTCATCACCTGCGCTAAGCAGATTTTGCAAGTTTTCAATAACTGGTAAGCCCGCGCCCACGTTGGTGTCGTAAAGGAATTTACGCCGGGACTTCGCCGCAGCAAAACGCAGCTGATGGTAGTAATCCATCGACGAGGTGTTAGCCTTTTTGTTCGGCGTAACCACATGGAAGCCTTCACGCAGAAAATCAGCGTACTGATCCGCCACCGCCTGGCTTGATGTACAGTCGACAATCACCGGATTGAGCAGATGATATTCTTTCACCAGACGAATTAAGCGCCCAAGGTTGAATGGCTCTTTCGCGTTTTCCAGCTCAGCCTGCCAGTTTTCCAGATTCAAACCGTGGACGTTGGTCAGCAGGGCCTTCGAATTTGCCACGCCGCACACGCGCAGATCGATATGCTTCTTTTTAAGCCAGGTTTGCTGGCGTTTAAGCTGCTCCAGCAATGCACCACCCACCCCGCCTACGCCAATCACAAACACTTCAATCACCTGGTCGGTGTTGAACAGCATCTGATGGGTTACGCGCACACCAGTGGTGGCATCGTCGTTATTCACCACCACCGAAATAGAACGCTCAGACGAGCCCTGGGCGATAGCCACGATATTGATGTTAGCGCGAGCCAGCGCGGCAAAGAATTTCGCTGAGATGCCACGCAACGTGCGCATACCATCGCCCACAACTGAGATGATCGCCAGACGCTCAGTCACCGCCAGCGGCTCCAGCAGGCCTTCTTTCAGTTCGAGATAGAATTCATCCTGCATTGCGCGTTGCGCACGCGCGCAGTCGCCCTGCGGGACGCAGAAGCTAATACTGTATTCAGAAGAGGATTGCGTGATCAGCACCACTGAGATGCCCGCACGCGACATCGCGGCAAAAACGCGCGCCGCCATGCCTACCATGCCTTTCATTCCTGGGCCGGAGACGCTAAACATCGCCATGTTATTGAGGTTAGAAATACCTTTGACCGGCAAATCGTCTTCATCACTGCTGGCGCCGATCAGCGTACCCGGCGCTTGCGGATTGCCGGTATTTTTTATCAGACAGGGGATCTGAAACTGGGCAATAGGGGTAATGGTGCGTGGGTGCAGAACTTTGGCGCCGAAGTAAGAAAGCTCCATCGCTTCCTGATAAGACATCGATTTCAGCAATCGGGCGTCGGGAACCTGGCGCGGATCGCAGGTATATACGCCATCAACATCGGTCCAGATTTCACAACAATCAGCACGCAAACAGGCGGCCAGTACGGCGGCAGAGTAGTCGGAGCCATTACGTCCCAGCACCACTAACTCACCTTTCTCATTCCCGGCGGTAAATCCGGCCATCAGAATCATGTGGTCCGCAGGAATACGGCTGGCGGCAATACGACGCGTAGATTCAGCAATATCAACGGTAGATTCAAGGTAATGGCCTACCGCCAGTAATTTCTCGACCGGGTCGATGACCGTCACGTTGTGCCCACGCGCTTCCAACAGGCCTGCCATGATGGCGATCGACATTTTTTCGCCACGGCAGATAAGCGCGGCATTGATGCTGTCCGGGCACTGTCCCAACAGGCTGATGCCATGCAGGACGTGCTTAATCTGAGCAAATTCTTGTTCAACAAAGGCTTTAAGCGGAGCCAGCGGGAAGCCCGGTTGTGCGGCGGCCAACCCCACCAACAGCTCAGAGAAAATACGTTCGGCGTCGCTGATATTGGCTAAAGCATCCTGACCACCGATGGTCTTCTCAATCATCGCCACCAGATGGTTGGTAATTTTTGCGGGGGCAGAGAGCACGGTCGCAACCTGCCCCTGTCTGGCATTGCTTTCCAGAATATCGGCAACCCGCAGAAAGCGCTCTGCATTTGCCACTGATGTACCGCCGAACTTCAACACTCGCATGGTTTACCTCATTGCCTTTGGTCGAAAAAAAAGCCCGCACTGTTTAGGTGCGGGCTTTTTCTTGTGTTTCCTGTACGCGTCAGCCCGCACCGTTACCTGTGGTAATGGTGATGGTTGTGGTAATAGTGATGCTGATGCGTTTCATGATGTTGTGTGCTCTGTAATTATTTATTATCTGTCCTGTATTCTTTTAGGGTTAAAGTATCTGCTGACCTAAGTCAATAAATTTTTAAATTGATCACATTCCGAAACTTGTTCACGAGCGACTGCTTGCCCTTTTACTTTCAACCAATACAGCATGTCTCGCCTACTTGAATCCAGAATAAAAAACCAGAAATAAAAATATTTACAGCACTTTATTTTGTAAGATTTTTTTCTATGTCATGTAAAAAACGGTGCAACATTGCGGTGTCTCGCTGCTCTAACAGACCCATTCGCTGTTGCAGCCAGTCCGTCAACTTAATGTCGTCAGAAACGTTCAGCGTGGCTAATAAACGCAAAACTCGTTCGCGCAATGCCTGTAGCTGATGCTCATCCGTTACCTCAATGTTTCTGGCCGGTTGTTGTATTAAACCTGCTAATTGATAGCAATACACCATCACCGCCTGCCCCAAATTGAGTGAAGGGTAGTCAGCTACCATAGGTACCCCGGTGAGTACATCCGCCAGAGCCAATTCTTCGTTGGTCAGCCCCGAATCTTCACGGCCAAAAACCAGTGCGGCATGATCCATCCACGTTGATTTTTCCTGCAACAGGGGAACCAGTTCGACCGGTGTGGCGTAATAATGAAACTTCGCCCGGCTACGCGCCGTGGTCGCAACGGTAAAATCAACGTCGTGAAGCGCCTCCGCTAACGTTGGAAAAACATTAATATTATCAATAATATCGCCAGAACCATGCGCAACCCATCGCGTGGCGGGTTCCAGATGGGCCTCACTGTCAACGATCCGCATCTGGGTGAATCCCATGGTCTTCATTGCACGGGCAGCCGCACCAATATTTTCCGCTCTGGCGGGGGCAACCAGAATAATTGTTAAACGCATTTCGATACTCTTTTGGCCTGTGTACAGGTAATAATGTGACGCACATCAACATATTACGCATCGCGAATTTACATATTTTTAACAGAAGTCACTGAAAAAGCATTTCGCGTTCAGTAAAAAATGCTAAACTATTTCCAGGCTGCACTATTGCCTTATATGTTAACAAAAGTTGCATATCCTTCTGTTTATCCATGATAATTTAATTTAAAATGGTTCGCATTGGTTGGATTCATTACATTTATTAATTAGCGCGTGCAACTAGTTGTAATATTGAAATTTTGTGATGAAAGCAAACATTTGGATACGTTGATTTCATCAAACTGTTAACGTGCTACAATTGAACTTGATATATGTCAACGAAGCGTAGTTTTATTGGGTGTCCGGCATGTCTTAGCCTGTTATGTTGCTGTTAAAATGGTTAGGATGACAGCCGTTTTTGACACTGTCGGGTCCAGAGGGAAACTACCCACGACCAAGCTAATGATGTTGTTGACGTTGATGGAAAGTGCATCAAGAACGCAATTACGTACTTTAGTCATGTTACGCCGATCATGTTAATTTACGGCATGCATCAGGCAGGTCAGGGACTTTTGTACTTCCTGTTTCGATTTAGTTGGCAATTTAGGTAGCAAACATGCAGACCCCGCACATTCTTATCGTTGAAGACGAGTTAGTAACACGCAACACGTTGAAAAGCATTTTCGAAGCAGAAGGCTATGATGTATTCGAAGCGACAGATGGCGCGGAAATGCATCAGATTCTCTCTGAATATGACATCAACCTTGTGATTATGGATATCAATCTGCCTGGGAAAAATGGCCTGCTGTTAGCGCGCGAACTCCGCGAACAAGCTAACGTTGCGCTGATGTTCCTGACGGGCCGTGATAACGAAGTCGATAAAATTCTCGGCCTCGAAATCGGCGCAGACGATTACATCACTAAGCCGTTTAACCCGCGCGAGCTGACTATCCGTGCTCGTAACCTGCTGTCCCGTACCATGAACCTAGGTACTGTCAGCGAAGAACGCCGTAGCGTCGAAAGCTACAAGTTCAATGGCTGGGAGCTGGACATCAACAGCCGCTCTCTGATTGGTCCTGACGGCGAGCAGTATAAACTGCCACGCAGCGAATTCCGTGCCATGCTTCACTTCTGTGAGAATCCGGGCAAGATCCAGTCTCGCGCAGAGCTGCTGAAAAAAATGACCGGTCGCGAACTGAAGCCGCATGACCGTACCGTTGACGTGACTATCCGCCGCATTCGTAAACATTTCGAATCAACGCCGGATACGCCAGAAATCATCGCCACTATTCACGGTGAAGGCTACCGTTTCTGCGGCGACCTGCAGGATTAATTCAATCCTCACAGGTAAAAAAACGGCGCTTTATGCGCCGTTTTTCATTTTTCGTTTCCCCAGCGCCCTATTTCCACAAGCGAAACTCGTCGCTCTTCGCAGGCTGAGGCTCCGGAAGTTCTGTAGACTTTGCCCTAGGTTTTGGCTGCGCCAACGAGTGCCAGTCAAGATGACGCGTCAGAAACATCACTCCGCACAGCGCGAGCAACAACACGCCTGTTCCCAGCAGTAAAGAGCTGTCCTGTGAACGGAGCAGCACCCACATCACACCATCCAGCGCCAGCAACGCCACGGTGAACAACATACTGTTACGCCATCCCAGTATCGCCTGAAGGTACACGCCGTTCATCAACGCCCCCACCAGGCTTGCAGTGATCCACGCGGCGGTAAAACCAATGTGTTCCGACAGCGCCAGCAGCAGCAGATAAAACATCACCAGCGACAGCCCCACCAGCAGATACTGCATAGGGTGCAAACGCAGGCTGGTCATACTTTCAAGCACGAAGAAAAACATGAAGGTCAGCACAATCAGTAAAATGGCATATTTTGTTGCCCTGTCCGTTAACTGATACTGATCTGCAGGCGTGGCGACGGCGACGCTAAACGCCGGCATGCCCAGCCAGCCAATCTTTTCGTCGTCAAAGCGCTCACCGAGGTTATTCGCGAACCAACTGCTTTGCCACTGGGCCTTGAATCCGGATTCGCTGATTTCACGCTTAGCCGGGAGAAAGTCACCAAGAAAACTGGGATGCGGCCAGTTGCTGGTTAAGGTCATTTCACTATTACGCCCCACCGGAACGACCGAGAAATTTCCTGTTCCGCTCAAATTGAGCGACAGCGTCATGCTCAGATTTTTCTCCGCCCAGCTCACGTCGGGTAACGGAATGTGGATCCCTTGCGCACGTCCATCCAGCCCCGTCCCCGGTTCAACCGCCAGCGGCGTTCCATTGACCTGCGGCGTATTTACCACACCAATCCCGCGCGCATCCCCCACGCTAACCACAATAAACGGTTTGCCGACGCTGACATTGGGATGGTTTAAATCACTCAACCGTTCGGCGTTAAACTCGGCCTTCACCGAGAGGTCATTGTGCCAGACCTGCCCCTCATAAATACCGATTTTACGCGCTGCAACGTTCTGATTCCCCTCAACCACCAACGACTCCGGCAGCCAGAAATGGATATAGCTTCGCTTACGCTGGATCTCTTTGCCATCCTCCAGCGAGGTATAAAGCTCTGTGACCGGAATGGCTATCAACGGGCCGACCATCTTTTGCGGTCCGCTGGTGCTCTGGCGGATTGCATCTTCAACGTCATCACGATAATCGGATCGCTCAACGATTATCTGCCTGACCATCGTGAGTGGAATTAACAGCAGCAATATTGCGCCACCTAAGGTGACAACTTTCCAAAACAGGGGTGATTTAAACATAGCGTTCTCCTTTGCAATTTCAGCAAGGTAGAACAGCTATGTGCGCAGAATTTGAAGTTATGTGAAGTGACGGTGAAGTGTAAACGAGGCCTGTGCGCCACCTTCAGGTCGGTTGCATAATGTCACCGTACCTGCATGCAGTCGCGCAACTTCGCTGACAAACGCCAGTCCCAACCCGCTGCTCTTGTGCCCATTCTCACGGGGCAACGAGTAGAAGCGCTCAAAAATACGCGGTAACGCAAAGTCAGGGATGCCGCTGCCGCTGTCGATGACCCGCAACGTGACCTGATCCTCCTGCTGATGCGCGCTCAGCGTAATTACCCCATCCTGTGGCGTGAAGTCGATAGCGTTGTCGAGCAAATTCCCCAGAGCCTGCTCCAGCAACGCAAGATCGGCAGCGACGCTAAGAGATGAAGGCATAATGGTTAACGTGATGTTTTTTGCCGCCAGCTGCACGCTACGCGCCTCTTTAAGCTGGGTAAAAAGCGCATCTACCGCCACTGGCGTCAACGTAATGTCCTGTCGATTCTCCAGTCGCGCCTGCCGTAGCAAGGTTTCAACCAGCGCCTGCATGCGCGCATTTTGCGTCAGAATATTATCAGTAAAGCGCGCAACCACGTTTGGCGGCGGGCCTTCGCGCAAAATCTCAGCCGCACCGCGAATGGCCGCCAGCGGGCTTTTCAGTTCATGCGTCAACGCATACACATATTGCTCAATATAATTCTTGCCCTCCAGCTTCAAACGCATACTTTCCAACGCCTGCGCCAGTTTACGTAGCTCACTACTACCTAAATCTGGCAGCGGGACGGGGCGATTTTCGGTGACAGAGTCGGCATAGCGCGCCAGTCGGGCAATGGAGCGGTTTATCCACCACACCATCCCAAAGCCAATCACTAAGGCAATGCCCAGCAATACGGCGCTGGCCCACAGCATCCGCCGTTCACTGCGTTTAATCACCGGTGCCATTGCCGCATTCGGCTTACCTACGCTCAGCACCCCGATAATACGCCCGCCGTCCACGATCGGTGCGGCAACGTACATCACTGAACTTTCCGGATCATCCGGGTTTTGCGGCGTGCTACGAGCGCCGTATTGCCCGCGTAGCGTTAACCACACGTCGTTCCAGCGGGAGTAGTCCTGACCGACGGCCTGGTTAGCTGAATCAAACACCACCTTGCCCTGCGCGTCCGTCATGTAGACATGGTATTCATTACGTACTTTGTTAATGCCGCTGATATTGGCGCGGAATGGGCGGTTATGCAGCTGTGAAAAGGCCTGCGCCAGCTTGCCGTTGGTAGGTGAGTCAGAGAGTAAGTCATCACGTGCCAGCGCGGCCAGCAGCGTGGCGGTATCAATTAAAGTACCTTCGGTCGCCCGGCGAACGCCTGGCTTAATTTCCTGTACAAAGATCGACAAAACGAACCAGGCGGCGACGGCGACAATCAGAAAATAGCCGAGCAGCAAACGCATACCAATGCGCATCAGACGCTCCTCAGGCTGTATCCCATACCGCGATGCGTATTGATGGGGGAAAGCTCGGGGTTGATGGCCCGCAGCTTGGCGCGCAGCGTTTTGATGTGGGTATCAACCGTTCTGTCAAAGGTATCCTGCGCATCGGCCCAGACTAAATCCATCAACTGCTGGCGAGAGTAGATGCGACCTGGCGACATCAGCAAGGTTTTTAGCAACAGAAATTCATAGCGCGTCAGGTTTAACGGCATACCGAACCAACTGATCTGCGCGGCCAGCTCATTAAGTTCAAAATCCCCACAGCGCGTCGTCGATGAAGGCACGGAGAATTTTTGCACCCTCCGCAGCAGCGTACGCACACGTGCGCACACTTCGCGCGGCGAAAAAGGCTTGGCAACATAGTCATCCGCACCAATTTCCAGCCCCAGCAGGCGATCAACTTCATCACTGCGCGCAGTCAAAAAGAGAATCGGTAGCGCCGGATGGCGTTCCAACAGGCGTCGGCACAGTTCAAAACCGCTGATATCCGGCAGTCCGACATCCAGAACGATCGCATCAGGGCATCGCTGGCGAGATTTTTCCAGCACGGGTAACCCGCGCTCAAACGCTTCGACGCTAAAGCCTTCCTGTTGCAGCATGTAGATAAGCGTATCGGCGATGCCCTGCTCATCCTCCACCAACCAGATCAACGGCTGTTGCATTTTGCTTCCTTGTTATTGCCGCCACGGCATAATCGGTACCGCGCTGATGGCATTTTTGGGCGATCCATCGACCACTTTATCTGAATAGGCCAGATAGGCCAGCGCATTACGTTTTGCGTCGTAAAAACGCACAACCTGTAAAGATTTAAACACCAGCGATGTCCGTTTTTTAAATACCACTTCGCCCTGCGCTTTGCCGTTCTTGATTCTGTCGCTCAGTTCTACCGGCCCCACCTGCTGACAGGAGATCGCGGCATCAGAGGTATCTTCCGCCAGCCCCAATCCACCTTTGATGCCGCCGGTCTTCGCACGACTCACATAGCAGGTCACATTGGTCACATCCGGATCGTCAAACGCTTCGACCACAATTTTATGATCCGGGCCAAACATTTTGAATACCGTATCAACCGATCCAATCTGCTCCGCATGGGCGGCCTGCGTCAACATCAGCAGAATTGAGGAAATGATTAAGCTCTTATATTTCATATTGTTACCATTCTTAAATGTTGCACTGTGTAATAATTCGACATTCTAAGATAAAACGTATACAGATCACAGGATTACAATAATTACGTTTTCGTATGTCCGAAAAAAGCATTTATGAGCAAAAAAAACACTGAATGCTAAAACAACAAAAAATGCTATTATCCACATACCTGACGTCAGGTACTCGTTGTTGAAAGGATGAGGATATTATATGGATCAGGCTGGCATTATTCGCGACCTGTTAATCTGGCTGGAAGGTCATCTGGATCAGCCTTTGTCGCTTGACAATGTGGCGGCAAAAGCAGGCTATTCCAAGTGGCACCTGCAGAGAATGTTTAAGGACGTGACGGGCCATGCTATTGGCGCCTATATCCGCGCCCGTCGTTTATCGAAATCCGCAGTGGCGCTACGCCTGACTGCGCGTCCGATTCTGGATATTGCCCTGCAATATCGCTTCGACTCTCAACAAACCTTTACCCGCGCGTTCAAGAAACAGTTTTCCCAGACGCCTGCGCTGTATCGTCGCTCGCCGGACTGGAGCGCGTTCGGTATTCGCCCACCAATGCGACTGGGTGAATTTGCTATGCCGGCGCATGAGTTCGTCACGCTGGAAGATACGCAACTGCTTGGCACCACACAAAGCTATTCCTGCTCGCTGGAACAGATTTCGGATTTCCGTCATGAAATGCGTATTCAGTTCTGGCGCGATTTCCTCAGTCAGGCTCCTGCGATCCCTCCGGTGCTGTACGGGCTAAACGAAACGCGTCCGAGCATTGAAAAAGATGACGAGCAGGAAGTGTTTTACACCACTGCGCTAACGCCGGAACAGGCCAATGGCTATGTGCCATCGGCGCAGCCTATTCTGTTACAGGGCGGCGAGTACGTGATGTTCACCTATGAAGGGCTGGGGACCGGCGTGCAGGAGTTTATCCTGACGGTGTATGGCACATGCATGCCGATGCTGAACCTGACGCGCCGTAAAGGGCAGGATATCGAGCGATACTACCCGGCAGAAGATGCCAAAGCGGGAGATCGCCCGATCAACCTGCGCTGCGAATTCCTGATTCCAATTCGCCGCTAACGCTGCAGTTCATCCAAAGCAGGGGCGTCAAGATGAGAGATGTCCCCTGCCGTTTCAACTACCCATCCCGGCGCCAGCCACAAACTTTCCTGGTAATCGACACGAGAAATAGAACAGTTGCGCAGACGCAGGCGACGTTCAGCCCATGCCGGTAATCCCAGAATCGTACTCACCAGGCAACCCAGCGCGATACCGTGACTGACCAGCAACGGACGACTCCCCGGCGGCAGTTCCAGACAGGATGCCAGCGCCGCGTTAACGCGATCGCTCAGTTCCTGCATCGATTCCCCCTCCGGAATACGACCATCAACAGTACCGTTCACCAACTGGCGACGCCAACCCTCTTCCTCCGGCGTCAGCGTATCGATATGACGTTGCTCCAGCACGCCCATATTCAGTTCGCGCAGGCGGGAGTCATAGGCGATATCACAGCCGCAGGCCTGGGCGATGATTTCTGCGGTGCGTCGTGTACGACCTAAATCGCTACTGATGACATGCGTAATACCAAACGAGCGGGCGCGTTCACCCACCTGCATGGCTTGCTGCTCACCTTTAGCGGTCAGTGGGCTGTCTGACTGGCCTTGAATACGTCGCTCGGCGTTCCACTGCGTTTCGCCATGGCGAACAAGGTATACCTGTAACATGCTTTTTTTCCGTTATACTGCGATGCGATGAATTTTCAAACTGAGCTTAATTATGCACAAGGTTATCTCTGCGACCACCAATCCTGCCAAAATTCAGGCAATTCTGCGGGCATTTGAAGAGATTTTCGGGGAAGGATCCTGCCATATTGAACCCGTCGCCGTCGAGAGTGGCGTACCGGAACAGCCTTTCGGAAGCCAGGAAACGCGCACTGGCGCACGAAATCGCGTTGATAACGCGCGTCGCCTGCACCCGCAGGCTGATTTCTGGGTCGCTATTGAAGCGGGAATCGACGATGACGCCACCTTCAGTTGGGTGGTGATTGATAACGGCGTCCAGCGCGGCGAAGCCCGTTCAGCCACGTTGCCATTGCCTGCTGTCATTCTCGACAGAGTACGCCAGGGTGAAGCGCTCGGCCCGGTAATGTCGCAGTACACGGGCATTGACGAGATTGGCCGTAAAGAGGGTGCAATCGGCGTCTTTACCGCCGGCAAGCTGACGCGCTCAAGCGTCTACCACCAGGCGGTGATTCTGGCGCTCAGTCCGTTTCATAACGCGGTGTATTTATAGCATTGTGCCGGATGTTCAATCGTAGGCCGGGTAAAGCAAAGCTGCATCCGGCGGATCAATTTTTACCGAGCAATACCTGCTCCAGCCAATGACGCAGATCCACCGGTGCGGATTTGAGGCTATTCGAACCCCGCGTAATGGTGGCAATCCCCGCCCCAAGCTCATTTTTCAACTCGCGCTGGCTCATCTCACCGCGCAGCAACTCTTCTATGATCCGCACGCGCGTGCCCAACGCTTCGCGCTCATCCGGCGTTAACATCAAGTTGAGCAGCGGCAGGTGTAAGTCTTGTTCATAGGCGTGTTTAAGCAGATCGACAAAACGTAACCACTCCTGGTGACGCTGTTCTGCCATCTCTGCTGAATAGGGTGATTGCTGAGTCATAAGTTATCGCCATCGTTGCGGGGGGAAGCGAGCTTGCCTCCCCCTTTGTACTCTTTAACGAGTACAATAGCATAACACAACCTACGCGATCAGTAACGACGTTGCCATTCTGCGTCGCTCATCAACTCCGGTTTATCGCCGAGGAAATAGCGATAGTACGCATCATAAGCCAGTACGTTCTTCACGTAGCCCCGCGTTTCTGAGAATGGAATGCTCTCGACAAACGCGACCGCATCGATACGGCCCGCGCTATTGCCAAGCCAGGTACGAACGCGCCCCGGACCGGCGTTATAAGCCGCCGACGCAAAAATGCGGTTATTGCCGAATTGCTGATACACATACTGTAAATAGCTGGTACCAATGTTGATGTTGGTATCAGGATCCAGTAGCTGGCTCGGGCTGCTGTAACCCGGAATCGAGAACATTTTCACCGTATGCGTCGCCGTGCCCGGCATAATCTGCATCAACCCGCTGGCGCCAACCGGCGATTTCACTTTCGGGTTCCAGGCGCTCTCCTGACGCGCTATCGCCATCGCATAGCTTGGCGTAATATCCTTGCCGCTGGTATAGCGGGTAAACAGATCCTTGTAGGCCAATGGGAAACGCTCTTCCAGATGATCCCACAACTTACCGGCGATCGTGGCCTGTACGCTTAGATCCCACCAGTGATTGTTGAACGCGTAGCGCGCCAGTTGAGCCTGCTCGGACTTCGTGCGGCTGGTGACCAGATTCGCCCATTCACTGCGTGCAGTATTATCCATGTTCCAGTACATAAGCTCGCGTACGCGCGCCATTTCCGGTCCCTGAGTTAGCGCAGAGTCAACTTTGTCTGGCGCTTTATCCACTTTCAGCGCGTACTCTTCGCCCAGACGCTGTGCCGCAACCATTGGATAGAAACCGCGCTGCTGCATGAGCTGGTGCAGGATCTCTTTGGCTTCCGCTTCACGTCCGCGCTCCAGCAACAGATCCGCCTGCCAGTAGCGCCATTCATCTTTTTCTTTGGCTTCCATTGGCAGGCGCGCCAGC
Source organism: Citrobacter meridianamericanus (assembly GCF_041320245.1). Classification (NCBI taxonomy): domain Bacteria; kingdom Pseudomonadati; phylum Pseudomonadota; class Gammaproteobacteria; order Enterobacterales; family Enterobacteriaceae; genus Citrobacter; species Citrobacter meridianamericanus. Next base: position 4,541,457 of record NZ_CP101036.1, read on the forward strand.
CAGGTATTCAGGCCACGGCGATCGCCGGTTCCCAGCGCCATGCGCACGCGGCGCTCCACAAGCGTCGTGGAATTCGAGCGCATAATGGCATCATCGCGCCATTTTGCCTGCTCGTCGGTAACGTCATTGCCCATCAGCCGCCAGGCAACAATATCGCGCAGCTCCTGGGTTTGCTCGTCATTCAACTGCTGCGCCTGCACCAGCGAGGGGATCATCAGGCGGGCATTTTCCGCATCCTGACGCGCCACGCTTGCAAAGGCAACCGCCGCCATCTGGCGGGTAAAATCAGTGGCTCCAGTGGTGCGAGCAAAAGTCATTACCGAATTCGGATCGTTGGCCAGCGCGATGATCGCTGAAGCGATGGTTTGATATTCTGCGGGCATCTGTCCGGCCAACGCCGTGACCAGTCCGGTATTCCCGGCTTTCATCGCCAGACGAATACGCTCCAGATACGCCAGCGGATCCTGGGTGCCTGAGGCACGCCATACGCCGAATAATTTGTCACAGGCGTTCGGCTGACTTTTTCCGCTCAGCCACAGTTCTTTCGCCCCCTGCCAGGCTTCTTCAGTTTGTCCGGTACTCCATTTCGCGAAGTAATAGTTACATTGCGCTTCGGTGGTGCCCGGTTTTTCTGGGCTGAACGCCAGCAACCCACGCCAGTCTTCGCGGCGCGCCAGTTCATTCACGAAACGCGATTGCAGAGTACGCGCGGGCGGCAGTGTCGGGTTGGCGCGCACAAAATTGGTGACGGTAATGGTGGGCTGATTCATCAGATCGTCAGTGATCTGGCGATATTCCAGATACGGATACAGAGGATAGTTCTTCAGGCCTGGCATCATCTGTTCTACGACATCCATCTGTCGGTTATCCCAGGCCTGCTTAATTTGCGCATAGCGATTGCGCTGCTCATCCAGGGAATCCGCTCGCGCTACTTGACTGACCGTCAGCAGACATACGCTGGCAGCCAGCAGGCGCCAGGTAAATTGTTTGGCTTTGTCCACAAGCTCTTCCTCTTCTCATGTTACGTCTGTGCAGCATCATGCCGCTTAATTCATTCATGCTAACCAGACATTGCAGAATGCGCCACGTCACGGACACTTTTTTACTTTTGTTGCGAGTGAGATCTGCTGGCTGGGATTGGACAATGAAAAAGGCTACACTTCGCCTTTGATAACTATTTACCAATAATTAGCCCTAAATAATTCAAGTTGCAGCAAGGCGGCGAGCAAGTGAATCCCCTGAGCGTACAAAAGTACGTGACTGGGGTGAACGACACAGCCAACGTATTTGCGGCTTGAAGTATGACGGGATAAACATAGAGGCGAGTCCAACGTGGCCCAATTCGTTTATACCATGCATCGTGTCGGCAAAGTCGTTCCGCCGAAACGTCATATTCTTAAAAACATCTCACTGAGCTTCTTCCCTGGCGCCAAAATCGGTGTACTCGGTCTGAACGGCGCAGGTAAATCTACTCTGCTGCGCATCATGGCCGGCATTGATACCGATATCGAAGGGGAAGCTCGCCCACAGCCAGGCATTAAAATCGGTTACCTGCCGCAGGAACCGAAACTGAACCCGGAACATACCGTTCGCGAATCCGTTGAAGAAGCGGTTGCTGAAGTGGTTAACGCGCTGAAAGGCCTGGATGAAGTGTACGCGAAGTACGCCGAACCGGACGCTGACTTCGATAAGCTGGCCGCGCAACAGGGCAAGTTTGAAGAGATTATTCAGGCGCACGACGGTCATAACCTGAACGTGCAGCTTGAGCGTGCCGCTGACGCTCTGCGTCTGCCGGACTGGGATGCCAAAATTGAAAATCTTTCCGGTGGTGAACGCCGCCGCGTCGCGCTGTGCCGCCTGCTGCTGGAAAAACCAGACATGCTGCTGCTCGACGAACCGACTAACCACCTGGACGCCGAATCCGTCGCGTGGCTGGAACGCTTCCTGCACGACTTCGAAGGCACCGTGGTGGCCATTACCCACGACCGTTACTTCCTCGACAACGTAGCTGGTTGGATTCTGGAACTTGACCGCGGTGAAGGTATTCCATGGGAAGGCAACTACTCCTCCTGGCTGGAGCAGAAAGATCAGCGTCTGGCCCAGGAAGCCTCTCAGGAAGCGGCTCGCCGTAAATCCATTGAGAAAGAACTGGAGTGGGTTCGTCAGGGCGCGAAAGGACGTCAGTCTAAGGGCAAAGCCCGTCTGGCACGCTTTGAAGAGCTGAACAACACTGAATACCAGAAACGTAACGAAACCAACGAGCTGTTTATCCCACCTGGAGCACGTCTGGGCGATAAAGTCGTTGAAGTCACCAATCTGCGTAAATCCTACGGCGATCGTGTGTTGATTGACGACCTGAGCTTCTCGGTACCGAAAGGCGCTATCGTCGGCATCATCGGTCCGAACGGCGCGGGTAAATCAACCCTGTTCCGTATGATGTCCGGTCAGGAACAGCCTGACAGCGGCACCATCACGCTGGGTGAAACCGTTAAGCTGGCCTCCGTTGACCAGTTCCGTGACGCCATGGACAACAGCAAAACCGTGTGGGAAGAAGTGTCCGGCGGGCTGGATATCATGAAGATCGGCAACACCGAAATGCCAAGCCGTGCCTATGTGGGCCGCTTCAACTTCAAAGGTGTGGATCAGGGTAAACGCGTCGGCGAATTGTCCGGCGGTGAGCGTGGTCGTCTGCACCTGGCGAAGCTGCTGCAGGTTGGCGGCAACATGCTGCTGCTCGATGAACCAACTAACGACCTGGATATCGAAACCCTGCGCGCGCTGGAAAACGCCCTGCTGGAGTTCCCGGGCTGTGCAATGGTTATCTCGCACGACCGTTGGTTCCTTGACCGTATCGCGACCCATATCCTGGATTATCAGGATGAAGGTAAGGTGGAATTCTTCGAAGGTAACTTTACCGAATACGAAGAGTACAAGAAACGCACGCTGGGCGCGGATGCGCTGGAGCCGAAGCGTATTAAGTACAAACGTATTTCGAAGTAATTACCGTTAAGCGCCGGATGGCGGCGTGATGCCTTATCAGGCCTACGAGGTTAGTGCGACTTGTAGGCTGGATAAGCGCGGCCCCATCCGGCATTTAAACTATCTCTGCTCGCCCATCAACTCTTTCACCAACTCCACGCAGCGCAGGAAGCGACCATCGTAGTCCGGCTCCTGAACGTGCACAAAATTGATATTGTTCTCCTGCAGCATCTCGACCAACAGCGTCTGAAACGCTTTTCTGTCAACCGAGCTGCCAAGGCTGCGCAAACCATCTGCCACCCATGGGGTGTTGTTTTCCAGCAGGATCACCAGGTCAAAGCGATACTCGTCAATCAGCGCCTGCACAAACGGGTGTTCACGCCCTTCGTACTTTTTGCAGAAGGCCTGAGTAGTCACGAAATCGGTGTCGATGAAAGCCACTTTATTGGCATACTTAACAGCAAAATCAATGTATTGCGCTTGTCCCAGAGCGATTTTATCGTAGTCGGAATACTGCAACGCCATCTCATCGCCGCCCAAATGGGAGAAAACGTAATCACGCCCATATTCCCACGCACTGGTGGTGTTAAAAATGTTGGCAAGCTTGTTTACCAGCGTCGATTTTCCGCTCGACTCCCCGCCGAGGATCGCCACGGTGCGCACGAAAAACGGCTTCACTTCGGTGGGAATATACTCCCAGTAGCGAAACGGGTTCTCACGGATTTGCCCGCCGCTGATGCTCATAAACGTCCGCTTGGGATCCACCAGCACGGTTTCGATCCCCAAATGTTCGAGGTACTGCGGAGCATCTGACTCTTCAGAGGTGTAGATCCAGTTTGGCTGGATCCCTTTCTCCTGCATAAACGTTTTTATCCCGTTGCTCCACACATCCCACCCGTGTGGATACGGCTCCATGCCCTCTTCGTTGAAGGCATGAATTCGAATATTTTTCTGATACTTAAAGGTTTGTAGCAGCCAGCGTAGACGATCAGGCACCGTGGGCTGTTGCGACATGGCGCTGTCTTCAAACAAGCTTCTATCGCGCGTGTCGTCATAGCCCATGATGATATGCAGTTCATCAACCTGACTGCAGGCGCGCTGGATAAGATAGATATGGCCGGTATGCAGCGGATAAAACTTTCCGAATACCACACCGATATTTTTCTGCTGGCGTGGAAACTCCAGCCCGAGAAAACGGTGCAACGCCTCCAGCTTTTGCGCGCTGGGGCTTTTAATTTTGGCATTCAACAGTTGGCTTAGATATCCCTTGGTCATGCCACTGGCATCCGCCACCTGTTGCAGGGTACAGCCCTTTTGCTTAATGGCGGTTTTCAGATAATCAAATGACACAAGAGCCTCCTGCTGAAAAAATAAACGTTATACCCAATGCCGCCGGAAAGACGGCGGGTATTTTATTATAGGTCGTCAAACACGCTTAACGCATCTGCAAGCTTCTTAACGCCAAAGACCTGCATCCCTTCCGGCACTTTTTTCGGTACGTTGGCGGCGGGAACAATCGCCCGACGAAAGCCGTGCTTCGCCGCTTCTGAAATACGCTCCTGACCGCTGGGCACAGGGCGGATTTCTCCCGCCAGACCCACTTCACCAAAGACCACCAGATCCTGCGGCAACGGCCTGTCGCGCAGGCTGGACACCATTGCCAACAGCAGTGCCAGGTCGGCGCTGGTTTCCGTAACCTTTACGCCGCCGACCACGTTGACAAACACGTCCTGATCCGCCATCTGCAAGCCGCCATGACGATGCAACACCGCCAGCAAAATCGCCAGACGGTTTTGTTCCAGACCAACCGCCACGCGGCGCGGGTTTGCCATCATTGAGTGATCGACCAGCGCCTGAATCTCTACCAGCAGCGGGCGCGTGCCTTCCCAGACCACCATCACCGAACTACCGGAAGTGACTTCATCGCCACGGCTTAAAAAGATTGCAGAGGGATTGCTAACTTCGCGCAGCCCCTGTTCGGTCATGGCAAAGACGCCCAGCTCATTCACCGCGCCAAAACGGTTTTTATGGCTACGCAGAGTGCGGAAACGCGAATCGGCGTCACCGTCGAGCAACACTGAGCAGTCAATACAGTGCTCCAGCACCTTCGGCCCGGCCAGAGAACCGTCTTTGGTGACGTGGCCGACCATCACAATCGCCACGCCGCGCGTTTTGGCGAAGCGCGTCAGGTAAGCTGCGGTTTCACGCACCTGCGCCACGCTGCCCGGCGAAGACTGAATGTCCGCCATATGCATCACCTGAATGGAGTCGATCACCATCAGCTTCGGCTGTTCTTCTTCAGCGATCAGGCAAATTTGTTCGATACTGGTTTCCGACAGCATGTTCAGGTTCGCTGTCGGCAGGCCAAGTCGATGCGCGCGCATCGCCACCTGTTGCAGCGACTCTTCGCCGGTGACGTACAGGGTTTTCATCTGCTCGGCAAGCCTGCACAGCGTTTGCAGCAGCAGCGTTGATTTGCCCGCGCCGGGGTTACCGCCAATCAGTATGGCGCTGCCGGGCACCACACCACCGCCGAGTACGCGGTCGAACTCTTTGAATCCGGTAGAAAAACGCGGCAGTTCCTCAAGGCTGATGTCAGAGAGCTTCTGCACTTTTGCGACGCCTGCATTTCCGGCATAGCCGCTGAGTCGCTCGTTGCGCGCCACCGTTGGCGACGCGGCAAGACGCACCTCGGTTATGGTGTTCCAGGCCTGACAGGCGCTGCATTGCCCCTGCCAACGCGGGTAATCGGCCCCGCATTCATTACAAACAAAGGCGCGTTTAGGAGCTTTTGCCACGTTTTACCTCATTATTTCTGATTCATGCTGCCAGAGAGAATGCAGAACACGCCCATCAGGTCAGCGTGACGGATAGTAATCTCCGTCTTTTCATTCACTTTGGGTTTCGCATGATACGCAATGCCCAGCCCGGCCGTTTTGATCATCGGCAGATCGTTGGCACCGTCGCCGATCGCCACCGTCTGCGCCATCGGGATCTCATATTCTTGCGCCAGGCGGGTCAGCGTACTGGCTTTATACTGCGCATCGACGATATCGCCGATCACGTTGCCAGTGAATTTACCGTCCATGATCTCCAGCTCATTCGCCACAGCTGCCGTCAGGCGCAGCTTGTTACGCAGATAATCGGCAAAGAAAGTAAACCCGCCGGAAGCAATAGCCACTTTCCAGCCAAGCGTTTCCAGTTTTAACACCAGCTGAGTCAGGCCAGGCATCAGCGGCAATGTTTCTCGCACCTGGTGCAAAATGTTGGCATCAGCCCCCTTCAGCGTCGCCACGCGGCTGCGCAGGCTGGCGGTGAAATCAAGCTCGCCGCGCATCGCGCGTTCGGTGACTTCGGCAACCATTTCACCGGTCCCGGCCAGTTTGGCAATTTCATCAATGCATTCGATCTGGATAGCCGTTGAATCCATGTCCATCACCAGCAAACCCGGCGTGCGCAAATGCGGAATTTTGCCCAGCGGGGCAACATCCAGTTTGGCATCATGCGCCAGTTTTGCCGCACGCGGCGTTAACGAGCCTGCCAGACGAATCACCTGATAATCCTCAACGCACCACGCCGCTACGATCACCATCGCCGCGCCCAGTTTGCTCTGGTATTGCGTTAAACGCTGTTTATCCAGCCCACGACCGTACAGCAGCCAGCCACTGCGGCCTGCGTGGTAATCCAGCGGCATGACTTCATCACCGCTTAAAGAGAGAGGCAGACCTGGCCACAGAGAGACATCTTCAGGTAGATCGCACCAGGTAATGTTAGGCATTAAAGCTCCTGTAAAATCGTTCGGGTCGGAATCATCAGGGGAAAATAACGCATGAGGCTACCCTGTAACCAGCGCTTCTGGCAACATTAAGTCTCAAATTTTCAGCAGGTGGAATATGGCTCGCACAAAACTGAAATTCCGACTTCATCGTGCAGTGATTGTATTGTCCTGCCTTGCGCTGCTCGTCGCGCTGATGCAAGGCGCATCCTGGTTCAGTCAAAGCCACCAGCAGCAGCGTAATCCGCAGCTTGAAGAGCTGGCCCGCACGCTGGCTCGCCAGGTCGCGTTAAACGTCGCCCCGCTGATGCGTACCGAAACGCCGGATGAAAAGCGCATTAAAACGGTGCTCACCCAGTTGACGGAGAGTAGCCGTATTCTGGATGCGGGCGTGTACGATGAGCAGGGAGACCTGATCACGCGCACCGGTGAGAGTGTCAACGTTCGTGACCGACTGGCGCTCGACGGTAAAAAAGCCGGGGGCTATTTTAACCAGCAAATTGTCGAACCCATTCAGGGAAAAAATGGACCACTGGGCTATCTGCGCCTGACGCTGGATACCCATACGCTTGCCACTGAAGCCAAGCAGGTAGATAACACCACCAACATCTTGCGCCTGATGCTGCTTCTGTCACTGGCAATTGGCGTGGTGCTCACCCGTACTTTATTGCAAGGCAAGCGTACTCGCTGGCAGCAATCCCCTTTCCTGCTGACCGCTAACAAACCGGTGCAGGACGAAGATAAAGATTAATCAGAAAAGGAAATCGCTATGTCCACACTACGCCTGCTTATCTCCGATTCTTACGATCCATGGTTTAACCTGGCGGTTGAAGAGTGCATTTTTCGCCAGATGCCCGCCACGCAGCGCGTCCTGTTCTTATGGCGGAACGCCGATACGGTGGTGATTGGCCGGGCGCAAAACCCGTGGAAAGAGTGCAACACCCGCCGGATGGAGGAAGATAACGTGCGACTCGCCCGTCGCAGCAGCGGCGGCGGCGCGGTGTTCCATGACTTAGGTAATACCTGCTTTACCTTTATGGCCGGAAAACCGGAATACGACAAAACTATCTCCACCGCGATAGTCCTCAATGCGCTGAATATGCTGGGCGTAGAAGCTGAAGCCTCCGGGCGTAACGATCTGGTGGTGAAAACGCCGGACGGCGATCGTAAAGTCTCTGGTTCTGCTTATCGTGAAACGAAAGACCGTGGATTCCACCACGGCACGCTATTGCTGAATGCCGATCTCAGTCGCCTGGCAAACTATCTCAATCCCGATAAAAAGAAACTTGCCGCCAAAGGCATCACTTCAGTTCGCTCGCGCGTGGCAAATTTGACCGAGCTATTACCGGGCATCACTCATCAACAGGTTTGTCAGGCCATCACGGAGGCCTTTTTCGCCCACTACGGCGAACGCGTAGAAGCCGAGATTATCTCCCCGGACAAAGCGCCGGATCTGCCGAACTTTGCCGAAACCTTTGCCCGCCAGAGCAGTTGGGAGTGGAACTTTGGTCAGGCGCCAGCCTTCTCGCACCTGTTGGACGAGCGTTTCACCTGGGGCGGCGTTGAACTGCATTTCGACGTTGAAAAAGGGCATATCACGCGTACGCAGGTGTTTACCGACAGTCTCAATCCCGCGCCGTTAGAAGCGCTGGCGGGTCGTCTGCAAGGATGCTTGTACCGTGCGGATATGCTGCAACAGGAGTGCGAGGCGCTGCTGGTTGATTTCCCGGAGCAAGAAAAAGAGTTACGCGAGCTGTCGGCATGGATTGCCGGCGCGGTGCGTTAAGCGCAGGCCTGAAAATGCCGGATGGCGGCGACGCCTTATCCGGCCTGCGAGAACAATGTTAAGCCCGGTCAGCGCAGCGCCACCGGGCACAAACAACATTACTCTTTATCGCCCAGCAGAACGGATTCCAGCGCGATTTTGATCATGTCATTGAAGGTCGTCTGACGTTCAGCGGCAGTGGTCTGCTCGTGAGTACGGATATGGTCGGACACGGTGCAGATAGTCAGCGCTTTCGCACCAAATTCAGCCGCAACGCCATAAATGCCCGCCGCTTCCATTTCCACGCCCAGCACGCCGTATTTTTCCATGACGTCGAACATTTCGCCGTCCGGAGAGTAGAACAGGTCAGCGGAGAACAGGTTACCCACGCGCGCGTCTACGCCCAGCGCTTTTGCTGCATCAACAGCGTTACGCACCATGTCGAAGTCAGCGATAGCAGCGAAATCATGATCTTTAAAGCGGATACGGTTAACTTTGGAATCGGTGCAGGCACCCATACCGATAACCACGTCACGCAGTTTGACGTCCATACGCACGGCGCCACAGGAGCCTACGCGAATGATTTTCTTCACGCCGAAATCGGTGATCAGCTCTTTGGTGTAGATGGAGCAGGATGGGATACCCATACCGTGGCCCATTACGGAGATCTTACGGCCTTTGTAGGTACCAGTGAAACCTAACATGCCGCGAACGTTGTTCACTTCACGGACATCTTCGAGGAAAGTTTCAGCAATATGCTTCGCACGCAGCGGGTCGCCCGGCATCAATACGACGTCAGCGAAATCACCCATTTCTGCATTAATATGTGGAGTTGCCATCAATTTATCCTTATTAAAATTGAGAAGAATACCCAAAGGATTTCGCGTTGTAGGAAGGCGACGAATTCGTGAATCCCCGGAAGCATAGATTAACTATGTGACCGGGGTGAGCGAACAAAGTCAACGCATCTACAGCGCGAAAGACAACGGGTATCACAGCATGTTTTTACCGTAGTCCATCGGCGACGTACCAAAGTAGCTCGCCAGCGTCTGGCCGATATCCGCGAAGGTTTCACGGTGACCTAAAGAACCGGGTTTCACTTTCGGGCCGTAAACCAGTACCGGAATGTGTTCACGGGTGTGGTCTGTTCCGGTCCAGCTCGGGTCGCAGCCATGGTCAGCAGTCAGGATCAGAATGTCATCTTCACCCACCAGCTCCATCAGCTCAGGCAGACGGCGGTCGAACAGTTCCAGACCTGCGGCATAACCGGCGATATCGCGACGGTGGCCCCAGGAAGAATCGAAATCAACGAAGTTAGTAAAGACGATGGTCTTATCACCCGCTTCTTTCATCTCTTTGATGGTGGCGTCGAACAGCGCGTCCAGACCGGTAGCTTTCACTTTTTTGGTGATGCCGCAGTTCGCATAGATATCCGCGATTTTACCAACGGAAACCACGTGGCCGTCTTTCTCGTCGACCAGTTTCTGCAGCACGGTCGGTGCTGGCGGCTCAACGGCCAGGTCGTGACGGTTACCGGTACGCTGGAAATTACCGGCTTTATCACCAATAAACGGACGCGCAATAACACGACCGATGTTGTAACCACCTTCGGTCAGCTCTTCACGGGCGATTTCGCACAGTTCGTAGAGTTTATCCAGGCCAAAAGTCTCTTCGTGACAGGCAATCTGGAACACTGAGTCAGCGGAGGTATAGAAAATCGGCTTGCCGGTTTTCATATGCTCTTCACCCAGCTGATCCAGAATCACGGTACCGGAAGAGTGGCAGTTACCGAGGTAGCCCGGCAGGTTGGCACGTTTTACCAGCTTATCCAGCAGTTCCTGCGGGAAGCTGTTTTCATGATCGGAGAAGTAACCCCAGTCAAACAGAACCGGTACACCGGCGATTTCCCAGTGGCCGGACGGCGTGTCTTTTCCGGAAGAGAGTTCATGCGCCCAGGCGTAAGCACCAATCACTTCCGCATTACCGTCCATGCCGGCAGCAATTTTACCTGTAGAGCCTTCGTGAGCTTTCACCAGGCCCAGACGGGTCAGGTTAGGCAGATTCAGTGGACCTTTGCGACCATTGTCAGCTTCACCTTTCGCACAGGCTTCTGCAATGTGTCCCATAGTGTCTGAGCCTACGTCGCCAAAGCGATCCGCATCTTCAGTCGCACCAATACCAAAGGAGTCCAGCACCATAATAAATGCACGTTTCATCTTGTTCTCCATACATCTGCGCCGCAAAAAAGCGATCAGATCAGTATACAGTTATTCGGTAATACGACGATAGACTGTCGGCGTAATTTCTGGCGCTTTATCGTCAAGGCTAATTGCCGCTTTGACCGCTTTCGCCGCTTCCTGCCAGCTGGCTTCATCTTTGGCGTGGATCACCGCCAGCGGGCGCTGTCCGTCTACGCTGTCGCCCAGACGCGCCATGTCGCTGAAGCCAACGCTGTAATCAATGGTGTCCGAGGCCTGACGGCGACCGCCGCCCATGGAAACGACCGCCATACCCAGCGCACGGGTATCCATCGCGCTGACAAAACCTTCGGTATCAGCATATACCGCTTTGCTGAGCATTGCCGTTGGCAGGTACTTCGAATAATTCTCGACGAAATCGGTCGGGCCTTTCTGCGCTGCAACCATGCGACCAAAAATCTCTGCCGCTTTACCGTTATCCAGCACCGCCTGTAATTTCGCGCGAGCTTCGGCATCGTCTTTCGCCAGCTTGCCGGAGATCAGCATTTCCACGCACAGCGCCATGGTGACGTCTAACAGACGTGGATTGCGGTATTCACCTGTCAGGAACTGCACCGCTTCGCGAACTTCTACCGCATTACCCGCGCTGGAAGCCAGCACCTGATTCATATCGGTTAACAGCGCGGTGGTACGTACACCCGCGCCATTCGCCACGCCGACAATCGCTTCGGCAAGGGCTTCAGAGAGCTCGTAGGTCGGCATAAAGGCGCCGCTGCCTACTTTCACATCCATCACCAGCGCATCCAGCCCTTCCGCCAGCTTTTTCGCCAGGATGGAGCCAGTAATCAGCGGGATGGAATCCACCGTCGCAGTAATATCGCGAGTAGCATAAAAACGTTTATCCGCCGGTGCGAGCGAGCTGGTTTGCCCAATAATCGCCACACCCACGTCTTTAATAATTTCACGGAAACGGGCGTCGTCCGGAAAAATGTCAAATCCTGGAATGGCTTCCAGTTTATCGAGCGTGCCGCCGGTATGTCCCAGGCCACGCCCGGAGATCATCGGAATATAACCGCCGCATGCGGCGACCATTGGGCCTAACATCAGTGACGTTACGTCACCCACGCCGCCGGTAGAGTGTTTATCCACAATCGGGCCGTTCAGTTGCAGGCTTTTCCAGTCCAGCACGGTTCCTGAATCACGCATTGCCATAGTCAGCGAAACACGCTCAGGCATTGTCATATCGTGGAAGAAAATGGTCATCGCCAGGGCGGCGATTTGCCCCTCAGAGATGGTGTTGTCACGGATCCCATTGATAAAGAAACGAATCTCTTCATCGCTCAGCGCATGACCATCACGTTTTTTACGAATAATTTCTTGTGCGAGAAACACGGTAACCTCCCGATTATGGGCCGGGTAAGCAGTGCGCTCCCCGGCTAGTCGTATTGATGCCGGATGGCGGCTTACGCCTTATCCGGCCTACGATGGGCAATTCAAACTTAGTAGCTGCTTGCGCTCTTACCGTCGCCGTGACCCAGCGCTTTGAGCAGGCTCGCCAGCAGGCTGGATGCGCCAAAGCGGTAATGGCGGGAATCTGCCCAGTCAGCGCCAAACAGTTCGTCAGCAATCGCCAGGAACTGCTGTGCATCTTCTGCCGTACGCACGCCGCCAGCGGGTTTGAAACCAACGGTTTTAGAAACGCCCATATCACGGATCACTTCCATCATGATGCGTGCGCTTTCCGGCGTCGCATTGACCGGTACTTTACCGGTAGACGTTTTGATGAAATCAGCACCGGCTTTGATGGAGATTTCAGACGCTTTACGGATAAGGGCTTCTTCTTTCAGCTCACCGGTTTCGATGATCACTTTCAGCAGCACATTTGCCGCCGCACACGCGTCTTTACACGCTTTAACCAGATCGAAACCAACTTGCTCATTACCGGCGATCAGCGCACGGTACGGGAACACCACGTCAACTTCATCCGCGCCGTAGGCAATCGCCGCGCGGGTTTCAGCCAGCGCAATCTCGATGTCGTCGTTGCCGTGCGGGAAGTTGGTGACGGTGGCAATACGGATGTCCGGCGTACCCTGCTCTTTCAGAGTCTTACGCGCAATAGGGATGAAACGCGGATAGATGCAGATTGCGGCAGTGTTGCCAACCGGGGTCTTCGCCTGATGACACAGCGCGATCACTTTTTCATTGGTGTCGTCGTCATTCAGGGTGGTCAGGTCCATCAGTTTCAGTGCGCGCAGGCTGCTTGCTGTTAAATCGGTCATAACATTCTCCAACGGCGTCGCCGTATAAAATTTCACCTTGCGAGTTTGTTAGTATTCTAACATCCGCTCGCGATTACACTTCGATATACATCACAGTTAATGAAAACCACATACAGATTTGCATTACTCTAATGAGATCCACTTCAAATAAATCACCTTTCCAGAGGGAATGCGGTGGCATCAAGCGCATCCGGATCAAAGGTTGTAGCGACGTTGCTTTCTACAATGGCGTTACACCTTCGGGATAAAAAGGAATCAACGATGCCCACTTCAAGCGAACTCGCGCTGCAACAGCGTTGCCAACAAATCGTGACCAGTCCGGTGCTCAGCCCTGAGCAGAAACGCCACTTTCTGGCGCTGGAGGCTGAAAACGCACTGCCTTACCCGCAACTGCCTGCTGAAGCACGCCAGGCGCTGGATGACGGGGTGATCTGCGATATGTACGAAGGCCATGCCCCGTTCAAACCGCGTTATGTTTTACCCGACTACGCGCGTTTTCTGGCCAACGGTTCATCATGGCTGGAGCTGGAAGGAGCAAAGGATCTTGATGACGCGTTATCCTTACTCACCATCCTGTACCATCACGTTCCGTCAGTAACGTCGATGCCGGTCTATCTCGGTCAGCTCGATGCTCTACTGCAACCATATGTTAGAATTCTAACACAAGATGAGATCGATATTCGAATAAAACGTTTTTGGCGTTATCTCGACCGCACCCTGCCAGATGCCTTTATGCATGCCAACATTGGTCCAGTCGACACGCCGATTACACGCGCAATTTTACGCGCAGATGCAGAGTTAAAGCAGGTTTCACCTAATCTTACTTTTATTTATGATCCGCAAATCACCCCTGACGATCTGCTGCTTAACGTGGCGAAAAATATCTGTGAATGCAGTAAACCACACATTTCCAACGGCCCTGAAAATGATAAAATTTTCACAAAAGGCCACTACGGCGTCGTCAGTTGTTACAACTCACTGCCGCTGGCTGGCGGCGGAAGTACGCTGGTCAGGCTCAATCTGAAAGCCATCGCAGAGCGCAGCACCTCTGTCGATGACTTCTTTACGTGCACCCTACCGCACTACTGCCAGCAGCAAATCGCCATCATTGATGCACGATGTGAATTCCTCTATGAAAAATCACATTTCTTTGAGAATAGCTTCCTGGTGCAGGAAGGGTTGATTGATCCCAAACGTTTTGTGCCTATGTTCGGTATGTATGGCCTGGCGGAGGCGGTAAATCTGCTGTGTGAAAAAGCAGGGCAATGCGCGCGTTACGGGAAAGATGAGTTTGCCAATCAGCTTGGCTATCGCATTAGCGCCCAACTGGCGGAATTTGTAGAAAGCACGCCAGTGAAATATGGCTGGAATCAGCGCGCGATGCTGCATGCACAGTCGGGGATCAGTTCTGACATCGGCACCACGCCGGGCGCACGTCTGCCCTACGGCGATGAACCGGACCCGATCACTCACCTGCAGACCGTTGCGCCGCATCACGCGTATTATCACGCCGGTATCAGCGACATTCTCACGCTGGATGAAACCATCAAGCGTAATCCCCAGGCGTTAGTGCAATTATGCCTCGGCGCGTTTAAAGCCGGGATGCGTGAATTTACCGCTAACGTGAGCGGTAACGATCTGGTTCGCGTCACCGGTTATATGGTGCGCCTGTCGGATCTGGAAAAATATCGCGCCGCAGGTTCTCGCACCAACACAACCTGGCTGGGCGAAGAAGCCGCGCGCAATACGCGCATTCTGGAACGACAACCTCGCGTGATTAGCCATGAACAGCAGATGCGCTTCGGTAAGTAAGATTATCCCTTTCTCCTGCGTCGACGGGCCGGGCAGTCGCCTGGCTCTGTTTCTGCAGGGGTGCAATCTGCGCTGTAAAAATTGCCACAATCCGTGGACGATGGGACGCTGCAATGACTGCGGGGAGTGTGTCCTGCATTGCCCGCATGAGGCACTCAGCCTGAGTGCAGGAAAAGTGTGGTGGCAGTCCGACGTATGCCAGCAGTGTGACACCTGCCTGCACATGTGCCCACAGCAGGCTACGCCGATGGCGCAGACCATGAGCATTGATGAGGTGCTGCAGTCTATTCGCAAGGCAGCACTGTTTATTGAGGGAATTACGGTCAGCGGCGGCGAAGCGACGACCCAGCTACCGTTTATTGTGGCGCTGTTTAGCGCGATCAAAACCGATCCGCAGTTGCAACACCTGACCTGCATGGTAGACAGCAACGGCATGCTGAGCGAAACCGGCTGGCAAAGATTGCTACCGGTGTGCGACGGCGTGATGCTCGATTTAAAAGCCTGGGATAGCGCATGTCATCGTCAGTTGACTGGTCGCGATAACACGCTGATTAAACAAAGCATTACCTTTCTGTCCGGGCAAGGAAAACTTGCGGAACTGCGCCTGCTGATTATTCCTGGTCAGGTGGATTATCTCCAGCATATCGATGCGCTGGCGGCGTTTATCATACGTTCAGGTGACGTACCGGTGCGACTGAATGCCTTTCATGCGCACGGGGTATACGGCGAAGCAAAAGACTGGCCGAGCGCCACGCCGGAGGATGTGGAGATCCTCGCGCAAAAATTGCGCGAGCGCGGGGTGGAAAATTTGATTTTCCCGGCTTTGTATCTGTGAAATGCCGGATGCGATGCAAAAGCGTCACATCCGGAAATCAAAAATCAAACAACGTCGTCGTATTGCGATACAGCGCGTCAGCAATCACGTCCGCAGGTTCCGGGCGCAGCTCGCATAAGACGTCAAACACTCTGACTACCTGCTCCGGTCGATTGGGCTGTCCCTGAAACCCGCTGAGCGGCATATCTGGCGCGTCGGTTTCCAGCAGCAGTGACTCCAGCGGCAATCGCGCCATTACCTCGCGGGTTTTGCTGGCGCGTGGATAGGTAATGGTGCCACCCACGCCAATTTTGTAGCCCAGTTGTACAAAGCGTTCAGCCTGCTGAAAACTCCCGGAAAATCCATGCACCACGCCGGTTCGCGGTAAAGCATGGTATTTCAGGTGCATCGCCAGCTTGTCATGCGTGCGCCGTGAATGCAGGATCACTGGCAGTTCGTAACGCTTCGCCAGCTTAAGCTGCGCCTCCAGAATCCACTCTTGCTTGTCAAATTGCGGATCGTCCCGATACAGATCCAATCCAATCTCACCTACTGCCACCAGCTTTTGCGGACGCTTATCCAGCGCCTGCTGCAGTTGGTCCAGACAGTCGTCGCTGTGGTGTTCAATCACAATGGGATGCAGGCCCAGCGCGGCAAACAGCGAGGGGTGATTATCCGCCAACGCCAGCACGCGGGAAAAATTCGCCGCCTGGGTGGCCGGGACAATAATACTGTCCACACCGGCTTCACTGGCGCGCTGCAGGCTGGCGGACTCGTCGCCAGTAAACGGCGGAAAATCAAAGTGACAATGCGTATCGATAAAGCGAAAACTCACGCCAAATCCTCATTATCAAACGTGGTGTCATTAGCCTGAGGCGCATTGGTCACCACAGGGGCGTGGGCGTCGTTGGCCACCGGCGCGGGAGGAACCACCACCGGTCCCGGCACCAAAATCTTCGGCGTCTGACGAGGCAGCGGCACGTTTTTCCCCAGCAGTTTGCCGACGGTAGCCAGGAAGTAACGACCGCAGAGGCGTCCGGTTTTATAGTCTTCTCGCAGCGCCGGAATACGACTTCCCAGTGCCATACTATGGAGCGGTTTGGGCGGGTAGATCTCAAAGATACGCAGCTTGCCCGGCGGTTTCTCAATAAAGCTCTGAATCGCGTGATAGGTGGCTTCATGGTGCTGCACCAGATTCAACAGCGGTTGTAGGCTGCTTTCGCCCAGCCAACGTTCCATACGCTTGAACCACTGCGGGGTGTAGTACATTTGCGAAGGCACGGTACGAATAACCACCAGCGTTTTTGCCCCCTGCTTCGCCGCTTCCTGCACGGGAATGGCGTCGCTGACGCCCCCATCCAGGTAATTAACCCCATCCAGCGCAACCCCTGTGCGGTAGAACCCGGGAATCGCACTGGAGGCACGAATAAGATCGAGCCAGTTTTGCCGGTTCGGTGAAAAATAGCCCGGTGTGTAGTCATCACCCCGACAGGCGCACATATAAAACGATTTTCCTGCGGCAAACAGGCGCTCGGCGTTATCCATTGCCAGCGGCATTTGGGACGAGGTCGAATCTACCAGCCAGTCGAGGTCGATTAAGTTTCCCCCTCGCACAAAGCGTACCGGGTCAAAAAACTCACGTCGGGTGGTGTAACGCATGATGACTTTTCGCCCGTAACCAGGCTGGTTACAGAGATAGGCTGATAGGTTTTGCGCGCCCGCAGACGTTCCGTAGAAGAGATCAAAAGGATTAAACTGGGCGCGCATGAACTCATCCAGCACGCCAGCGGTGAAGATGCCTCTTTGTCCGCCGCCCTCACACACCAGCGCCATACTGCCTGGTTGAAACGGACGTAACGATAACGGCGCAATATTGCCGAGCGTGACGGGTATTCTCTGCCCCACCTCTGCCTTCCTGTTGTTTTTGTAATAGAACAACAAAGTAACGCAAATTGCCTGACGCTAAAACCGTAAAAGCCAGTCCGGTGGACTGGCTGAGTAGCAAGTTATCTTTACGGTTTTTCTTTGCAGTTACATGCTAGGGTCGTTTACGACCGGTAAACAGGCTGACCAAAAACAGAATGATCCCCACTACAAATACAATTTTCGCTGCGCCTGCAGCGGTCCCCGCCAGTCCACCAAAACCCAGTGCAGCGGCAATTAACGCGATAACCAGAAATATGATGCCCCATCGAAACATATGCTTCTCCTTTACCATAGTTAATGTCACCGCTTGATATGAGCACTCAGGCTGCCCATCGGCGATATTTTCAGTGTGGTGCACAATACGCCTCCCGACAAACGCCAGGAGGACGAATTAAGTCTAATTAGTGAGTTTTGAGATCGTTTTTAACGCTTTTCACGCCATCAATCGCTTTGGCGATGCTCTCAGCGCGATCGCTTTGAGCCTGCGATTCAACGGTTCCTGAAAGCTGTACCACACCATCGGTGGTTTCAACTTTCACTTTGCGGGATGGGACAATATCATCGGCCAGCAGCTTGGCTTTTACCTCACTGGTGATTGCCGTATCGCCTGCATAGCCTTTTACGGAAGAGTCTTTGCTATCACGCACGTGCAGTTTGTCGCTAACGGAGGTCACACCCTCAACGCCTTTCGCCACTTTCACCGCCTCTTCGGCCTGTGCCTGGCTTTCAACAAACCCGCTTAACGTCACTACTTTTTGATCTGTTTTGACGGAAATATCGGTGCTCTTAATGCTATCGTGGTCCACCAGCGCGGCTTTCACTTTCGCGGTGATGGTGCTGTCATCCATGAAATTACCGACTTTGTTCATAGAGCTATCGACTTTCTGCCCCGCACTTTCGACGCCGGATTGCGCTTTATCCGTCGTGGCGTTTTCTGCATAAGCAGAACCCGTTGCAACAGCGGAGGTCAGCATCACGGCCAGCAGCGTTTTAGAAATCTTAAGTCCTGTCATTGTCATCGATGTATTCCTGTATGTTTTTCTTAAGCGATGCTCTGGCATTAAACGGCCTGAACCAGAGACAAATTTTGTAAGTGAGATGAATGTCAGTTATAGAGGCTGCAACAGGCAGCTTAAGAAGCATTAAAAACCGACATTCATGTCATCACATTGTTAAATATAGTTCACGATTTCGTGATCGCAGCCCGAATTGGCTAAAAAACAGACAAACAAAGAAAAAATGAGAGGATTTAAGAACATTCCGTAAGGGATTTAAAAGACAGGAAAAGTTGCCGGGCACGACGAATACCGTGCCCGGAAAGGTCGATTAGTGTTCGCGCGTTTTGCGGAACTGAACGTCAGGGTAACGTTCCTGGGTGAGATTCAGGTTAACCATGGTTGGTGCAATATAAGTAAGATTATCGCCGCCATCCAGCGCCAGCTGAATTTCGTTTTTACGCTTAAATTCTTCAAATTTCTTCACGTCAGAACACTCTACCCAACGCGCAGTCGCCACGTTGACCGATTCATAAATCGCTTCAACGTTGTATTCGCTCTTCAGACGAGAAACCACCACGTCGAACTGCAGCACACCGACAGCTCCCACGATCAGGTCGTTATTGGCGATCGGACGGAATACCTGCACGGCGCCTTCTTCTGAAAGCTGAACCAGTCCTTTCAGCAGCTGTTTCTGCTTCAACGGATCCTTGAGGCGAATACGACGGAACAGCTCCGGTGCGAAGTTCGGAATACCGGTGAACTTCATCATTTCGCCCTGGGTAAAGGTATCGCCAATCTGGATTGTGCCGTGGTTGTGCAGGCCAAGAATATCGCCCGGATACGCTTCTTCGACGTGAGAACGGTCACCGGCCATAAAGGTCAGCGCATCGGAGATCACCACGTCTTTACCAATGCGCACCTGGCGCATTTTCATGCCTTTCTCGTACTTGCCGGACACCACGCGCATGAACGCCACGCGGTCACGGTGTTTCGGATCCATGTTGGCCTGAATTTTAAACACGAAGCCAGTGAACTTCTCTTCAGAGGCTTCAACGATGCGGGTATCGGTTTTACGCGGCATCGGCGCAGGCGCCCACTCCACTAAGCCATCCAGCATATGATCGACGCCGAAGTTACCCAACGCGGTACCGAAGAAGACCGGGGTGATTTCGCCCGCGAGGAACAGCTCATGATCGAACTCGTTGGACGCACCCTGCACCAGTTCCAGCTCGTCGCGCAGCTGCTGCGCCAGGTCTTCACCCACGGCAGCATCGAGCTCCGGGTTGTTCAGACCTTTAACAATGCGCACTTCCTGAATGGTGTGACCTTTACCTGTCTGATACAGATAAGTTTCGTCTTTATAAAGGTGATAGACACCCTTAAACAACTTCCCGCAGCCAATCGGCCAGGTGATCGGTGCGCAGCCGATTTTCAGTTCGTTCTCGACTTCATCCAGCAGCTCCATCGGGTCACGGATGTCACGGTCGAGTTTGTTCATAAAGGTCAGGATCGGCGTATCGCGCAGACGGGTAACTTCCATCAGCTTGCGGGTACGATCCTCGACGCCTTTCGCGGCGTCAATAACCATCAGACAGCAGTCCACCGCCGTCAGGGTACGATAGGTATCTTCGGAGAAGTCTTCGTGCCCCGGGGTATCCAGTAGGTTCACCAGGCAGTCATGATACGGGAACTGCATCACGGAGGTGGTAATGGAGATCCCACGCTGCTTTTCCATTTCCATCCAGTCAGACTTCGCATGCTGGCTGGAGCCACGGCCTTTTACCGTACCGGCGGTCTGAATCGCCTGTCCGAATAACAGAACCTTTTCAGTAATGGTCGTTTTACCGGCATCCGGGTGAGAAATAATGGCAAAAGTGCGGCGTTTGGCCACCTCTTGCAAATAAGGAGACAACGTCATAGTCAAATCTTCTTAGGTAAGCACGGCAACGGGCCGTGCAAGTTGAATACGAAAAATTGCGGCTATTTTACCCATCAACGGGGGGGAGGCAATCAGTGTTTACACAGGAGCTGCTCCAGTTCGCTTAATGACGTCACCGTCCAGGTCGGCTGAATGCCCGCTGGCTGCTCGCGATGATGCGTATTGAGCCAGCAGGTGGAGAGCCCAGCATTAATGCCGCCAAGGATATCGGACTCTGCGGTGTCGCCCACCATCAGCACGCGGGAACGGTCAGGATTGCCCGCCTGCTCCAGCGCATGGTCAAAAATACGGGGATCGGGTTTCGCCACGCCAACCTGCTCAGAAATCACCAGCAGATCGAAATAATCGCGCAGTCCCGTCCGTTCAAGGCGGATTTGCTGCAACGCCGTGAAGCCGTTGGTAATAATGCCGATTTTCGTTTTATCACGAATTGCATTAAGCAGTGAAACTGCCCCTGGCAACGGCGAGCAGATCTCCGCCATCGCATTGATAAATGCGTCATTAAGCTGGCCAGGTTCAACCTTCAGGCGTTCAGCCCAGCTCTGGAAACGGGCGTGCTGCAGCTGTAATGAGGTAATCGCGCCGTTTTGATAATCCACCCACAGCGGTTTATTCACGGCCTGGTAGTCCTGAAAATCTTCAGCGGTAAAGGTAATGCTATAGTCGAGAAACATCCGCTGTAAGCCGGTAAACGAGTCAAACGTAAACAGCGTTTCGTCGGCATCAAAGAAAATCCAGTCCCACTTCTTCATCATTACACCTTGTCTTACATGCTGATTGGCAATGCCATGATAATGGCGTCTTCATGACCATCGGCCGTCGGATAGTAATTGCGCCGGATCGTCGCCTCGTTAAAGCCCAGGTTTTCATACAGCGCGATAGCGGCTGCGTTTGAGGCGCGCACTTCAAGCCACAGCGTCAAAATGCCACGCTTTTCCAGCTCATCGATCAGATGCTCCAGCAGCTCACGCCCCAGCCCCCTGCGCTGAAAGTCAGGATCGACGGCAATATTGAACAGCGTAGCTTCATCCAGCACGACCTGCGTAATCGCAAAGGCCGCCATCACGTCATCAACCCTCAACTGAAAATTGAGGTAACGATCGCCCTGGTTGCTGGCAAATGTTTTTTCACTCCACGGAAAAGCGTGGGCGCGTTTTTCAATCTGAAATGCTGTAGGTAAATCAGTCGGTTCGAGGGAAGAAATCGTGTTCATATGCGCAGATTTGTTGCCATAACGCGGCGCGGGCCGCGGGGTTTTCCCGTAATTCATTAAACGCAGGACTCGCGACCTGAGCGCCCTCCAGCAGCAGCGGCTCTTCGGTTCCCAGCCGCCAGCTATTACAGCGACTGCCTTGCGGCAGCATGGCGACACGGTCAGGCGTCAGTTGTAAAACCTGATCCGGGCTGACGGTTAATGCGCGTAAAATATCGCTCATCAATGGTTCGGTTAGCGCGGGTAACTGTGCAGCAACCATCACCAAACGGACATGCGCAGGAATGGAAATCGCGATTTCGCCCTGCAGTGCGCCAGGACGACGCAACGACCACTGCGTAATGCCCAGTTGCTGTAACTGCCAGTCTCGTCGGGATGTCATAGCGAAACGCTCCTGTAATCAGGGGCGCAAATATAGCAAATTTGTCGAATCCGTGCCATCAAACAACTATAATCCCCCGCTGTACAATTTAAGGAGCACTCCATGTCTGCTTTTACCCCGGCAAGTGAAGTCTTGCTGCGCCACAGTGATGATTTCGAACAAAGCCGTATTCTGTTTGCCGGTGATTTGCAGGATGACCTGCCTGCTCATTTTGAAAGCGCCGCCAGCCGTGCGCACACTCAGCAGCTTCACCACTGGCAGGTGCTTCACCGCCAGATGGGCGACAACGTCCGCTTCAGCCTCGTCGCTCAAGCCGATGACGTCGGCGATAGCGATACGCTGATCTACTACTGGCCGAAGAATAAACCTGAGGCTCAGTTCCAGTTGATGAACCTTCTGTCGCTGTTACCGGTGGGCAGCGATATTTTTGTTGTTGGTGAAAACCGCAGCGGCGTGCGTAGCGCCGAGCAGATGTTGGCCGAATACGCACCGCTAAACAAAGTCGACAGCGCACGTCGCTGTGGCCTGTACCACGGTCGTCTGGAAAAGCAACCGGTCTTTGATGCTGAAAAATACTGGGACGAATACCAGACCGACAATCTGATCATTAAAACGCTGCCGGGCGTATTCAGCCGTGACGGCCTGGATGTTGGCAGCCAACTGCTACTCTCTACGCTGACGCCGCACACTAAAGGCAAAGTTTTGGATGTCGGTTGTGGCGCGGGTGTTCTCTCCGTCGCACTTGCCAGCCACTCGCCAAAAGTGCGCTTAACCCTGTGCGATGTTAGCGCAGCCGCTGTTGAAGCCAGCCGCGCAACGCTTGCCACCAACGGTATTGAAGGTGACGTTATCGCCAGTAACGTCTTTTCTGACGTGACGGGTCGCTTTGATATGATCATCTCCAACCCGCCGTTCCACGACGGCATGCAGACCAGCCTGGATGCCGCGCAAACGCTGATTCGAGGCGCGGTGCGTCACCTCAACAGCGGTGGCGAACTGCGTATTGTAGCCAACGCCTTCCTGCCTTATCCGAAAGTACTGGATGAAGTGTTTGGCTTCCACGAAGTTATCGCGCAGACCGGGCGCTTTAAGGTCTATCGCACCGTCATGACGCGTCAGGCGAAAAAAGCGTAATTGTCTCGCAGCGAACGGTCATTCACGTGGCCGTTTTTGCATCAATCGACCCAGCCTGTACAATTAACTATTGACGAAAAGTTGAAAACAACTAGAATGCGCCTCCGTGGTAACGATACTTTTTGAGTGTCGATGGTATGCGAAGGTGGCGGAATTGGTAGACGCGCTAGCTTCAGGTGTTAGTGTCCTTTCGGACGTGGGGGTTCAAGTCCCCCCCCTCGCACCATAATCCACGTTGATATTGCTCGCACTGGGCGAAGGTGGCGGAATTGGTAGACGCGCTAGCTTCAGGTGTTAGTGTCCTTAGGATGTGGGGGTTCGAGTCCCCCCTCGCACCAACGAGGCGATATCAAAAAATAAGATGACTGTGCGAAGGTGGCGGAATTGGTAGACGCGCTAGCTTCAGGTGTTAGTGTCCTTAGGATGTGGGGGTTCGAGTCCCCCCCCTCGCACCAATTATCTTATTTCCTTCTCAATTTTCTTCCCTGTTTTGTTCATCCCTGATTCCAGTTCATCATTACCAGAACAATGCCGCCGATCAGTGCTGCGCATGACGGTAATAAAACAAAGTGCCGTAAACGCTCATGGTATAACATGAGTGAAGTCAGTAGTAATCCTAATACAATCATCGCCTTCCATACGTAGACCGACAGGTCACTAAATGCCATCCCGGCAATAAGCATTCCTGGCAGCAGAACACCCCAACCACTGCCCAGCGTACGTTGCAACATGGTACCACCTATCACACTGATAATGATAACCAATATCATATGATAAATTTTCTCATTTGTCAGCTATGTGGCACTATCAATTATATGAGTTTTACTTAACGATTGATGACATCAATAATTTAAGGTGATAAATTGCTCGCCGGTTAGCTTTTCAACTAAAAACAATAAAAACCTCTGCGAATGAAACCCCGTTCGTTATTTGTTTTATTTACCAACTCACCTTCGTACATTGCAGATAACTAACAATATTTACCTATGACAGTACAATCCTGGCGAACTCTGCGCACCAAAAAATACCAACTTTCTTTACGACTGTTCCTGTTACTCAATGCAGTCTCCGCGCTGTTTACGCTTTTTTTCCCCCTGTTTGCCGTCAAAGCTTTGTCAGCACCGGCTTTGCTGATACTTGTGATGAGTACTTTGTTACTGGCATGGCATGGCAAATATGCGGATAAAAGAATTAATCTTCCTTTTATTTCAATCGTTTTTGGCTTGCTTTGGGCATTACATATTTTCCTGAAATATAACGCGCTAGGCCATAATGATTATTATTTTCTGTTAATCGCGCTTCTCAGCGTTTTGTTTATTGGATCTATCGCTTTTGCCAATAATATCATCGCGTTTACGCTTCACTCATTGCCTTCCGTCGCCGTCTGTTTATGGCTGAACGGCAGCGAGCATGGTTTGCGAATTTTCTATTTTATGGCGTTGCCCATGGCCGGGATCGCCATCCAGCATGTGATACAAAAGCGCTACGACGGCTTCGCCCAGCAACTGATGCACAAACTACTGGAAGAACGGGAAACCCTGAACGGTCTCAGCATGCTCGACCCGCTAACCGGTTTGTACAATCGCCGGGGGCTGCAACACAGACTCGATACACTATTGGCCCTGAGCAACTCGAAGCACTACGTCCTGCTGCTGGATATCGACCATTTCAAAGCCTATAACGACCATTACGGTCATATGATGGGCGATCAGGCGCTAATCCGCGTCTCGGCCGCGATTCGTGACTCCGTGCGTTCCCGGGACGTGGTGGCGCGCTTTGGCGGCGAAGAGTTTATGGTTTTGCTGACCGCGGTCGATCCCCAACAGGCTCAGGCTGCCGCCGAGCGCATTCGCCAGAAAGTGTACGACCTTAAAATTCCCCACATGTTTAATGAGAGCGTGGCAACCAACGTAACTATCAGTATCGGCATTGCGCCTCTGGTTGAGCAGGATATTGAAGCCGCGATTGCTCAAGCGGATAAAGCGCTTTATGAAGCCAAGCACCTTGGACGCAACAGCACGCTGGTCAGCGATGAGCTAAGGGTAAACTGCCCTTCTGCCTGAGCGATCTGTGCGATACCGCTCCGGATGGCGACAAAGATCTTGCCATCGTTCAGTGTCAATTATAGGATTAGAAATCATTATCATTTAGATTAACATCCTTATATCAACATGGCTTATCGTTCCGCTCCGATCGTTGAAGATGTCATCTGGCGTAGTCATCTCCCTGCAAAGATGCCCTCGCTGGCTGTTGCCGTCCGCGCAACGATAGCCAAAACCCGAGAACACCTGCTGGATTTCATTCGTCTGGACGAAACGCCAGTGCCAGGAGCAATGACGCTGCATGAATGGACGCAACCAACGACGCTAAGTTCATTGCTCGCGGTTTATTCAGACCATATTTATCGCAATCAGCCCATGCTGCCCCGCGAAAATAAGCCGCTGATTTCTCTCTGGGCGCAGTGGTATATCGGTCTGATGATGCCTCCACTGATGGTGGCCCTGCTGACGCAAAAAGAGGCTATCGACGTCTCGCCAGAACATATGCACGTAGAGTTTCACGAATCGGGTCGTGCAGCCTGTTTCTGGATCGACGTGCATCAGGATCATCAGGCCACGGCTCAGTCTCCCCAACAGCGTATGGAAACGCTGATTCTCTCAGCGCTAACGCCGGTTGTGCAGGCACTGGAAGCGACAGGCGAGATCAACGCGAAGCTTATCTGGAGCAACACGGGGTACTTAATTCACTGGTACTTAACGGAAATGAAGCCGTTGTTAGGTGAAGAATTGCTGAACACGCTGCGTCAGACCTGCTTTTTTGAGAAACAACTCCCCTGCGGCCAGGATAACCCTTTATGGCGTACCGTTGTTCTACGCGAGGGACTGTTAGTACGCAGAACCTGCTGCCAGCGCTATCGTCTGCCCGATGTTCAGCAATGCGGCGACTGCACGCTGAAGTAAGCGAGGAGCCGTAGCCCCCCACCTACACTTTATGCAACCTGCTGATTTTCCTCTTCTATACGCTGTGCTTCTTCATTTTCTTGCGCTAATAGCTGCTTTTCGTAAACCTTAAAGAACGGGAAGTAGATAACAGCCGACACCAGCGCCAGCAGGACAACCAGGAGCGCCGCACGATAATCCCAACCTAACGCCCATGCCGCGCCAACGGGTGCCGGTGCGGTCCAGGGAACCACTGAAATCACCCGCCCAATTAAATCCAGTTTCATCGCCGCCCAGGCCAGCACGGCGTTCACCATTGGGGCCAGAAGGAAGGGAATAAAGAACACCGGATTCATGACAATCGGCGTACCGAAAATCACCGGTTCATT
The DNA here is from genome assembly GCF_041320245.1 of Citrobacter meridianamericanus. Lineage (NCBI taxonomy): Bacteria > Pseudomonadati > Pseudomonadota > Gammaproteobacteria > Enterobacterales > Enterobacteriaceae > Citrobacter > Citrobacter meridianamericanus. The sequence continues at coordinate 4,567,999 of NZ_CP101036.1, forward strand.
AATATTAAAAATGCTGGGGACCACACTCAACCGCCCAATCGAGCGTAGATGGGCCGAACGACTGCGCAGATAGCAAATTACCAGCCCCATCGTCGCGCCGGAACCGCCAACCACGATAAAGAACGTCCAGAACGCTTCCATAAAGATATGTGGTAAAGGTGTACCCTGAGCCAGCGCCGACTGGTTCATCCCGAGATTGGTGAGCCAGAACATTTGCAGCATTCCCGACACAATCGCGGCGCCGTGAATACCGGCAAACCACAGCAGATGGCCGATCAGTACTGCCAGCAGTATCGCCGGCAGAGAATCGGCGGCGGATACCAGTGGTTTAAAGATGGCCATGATGGCCTGCGGGATCAACATGTCAAACTGTGACTGTATGACCAGGCTCAGCGGGTATAGCGTCAGCACCACCACCAGCACCGGGATCAGCAGATCGAAGGAGTTTTTGATCATCGGCGGCACTTGATCGGGCAAACGAATGCCGATGTTATGCGCCTTCAGAAAACGCATCATTTCAACGCAGTAAATAGCCACCAGGATGGCGGTGAAAATCCCCGTACCGCCCAGGCTATCAACTGGCATCGTGCCTTTAGTTTTTGGCGCAGCAATCAACAGAAATGCCATGATCGACAACATCGCGCACATAAACGGATCTAACTGATGTGACTTCACATAGTGCTTGCCCAGGTTATAAGCAATAGCAGCACATATGTAGACCGACATAATCCCCATCGTCATATCAAACGGTGTAAGTATCTGCCCTTCAAACTGTTTAGCCAAATCCAGCCATGCACGGGCAAATCCCCAGGTGGTATCCGGAGAAAAAGGCGGGTAGGCGAAAACCAACAGAAACGAGCCTACAATCATAAAAGGCATCGCCGAGATAAAACCGTCACGAATTGCCATGACATGACGCTGTGAAGAAATACGCCCCGCGACGGGGCTGACGTAATTTTCAACAAAGCGGAAAATCGCATTAAATACCGCATGGTTAGTAGACATTGCCGTTCTCCCGTTGTGCTAACCCCTGCAACCGTGCTGGTTTCAACACCACCACGTAAAACCCATTCCTACTATTCGCAACCGTGCCAGGAGAAAAACCAGCCTTACCGCTTTTTGAGTTAAGTTTCATAGATGGCTCTTATTATGTGATACAGAGGAAGTGACAACATCAGTATTAATCGCCATTTCAGCATTCTGCAACCGGTTACTGTAACCGGTTTCTTTGATTGTGAAGACGATCGAAAAACTACCAATGTTGCCGTATTGTTACATTTAAATATTTACAGCGAGGTTTACCCTATGACAAATTACGCCATGCGGTTTTTTGCTGTACGGAGCTGCCTGTAGGCTATTTGGAGAGAAGAATGAGTTTGCAATCAGTACGCCAATTTTTAGCGCAACATGCGCCAGATATTGAGATTATCGAATTAGATCAGAGCACAGCCACCGTCGAGTTGGCAGCAAAAGCCCATAACGTCGAACCAGGCCAGATTGCGAAAACACTTTCACTAAAGGTGAAGAACGACATTATTCTGGTAGTCGCCAAAGGTGATGCCCGACTGGATAACAAAAAGCTTAAAAGTACCTTTGGCGCCAAAGCCCGTATGCTGAGTAGCGATGAAGTAGTGAATGCGACAGGTCATCCCGTTGGCGGCGTATGTCCTTTCGGGCTGGAAACGCCGATTTCGGTATACTGCGATGTCTCCCTGAAACACTATGCAGAAGTGCTGCCCGCTGCAGGGGCCATCCACAGCGCGGTTCGCATCACGCCTGAAAGAATGGCTCAACTAACTTCAGCCACCTGGGTGGATGTCTGTCAGTAAAGTTATACGGCCCGTGCCGGTTGTTCACCCCAGCACGTAACGAGTTAAGAAGCCGTCTGTAGAAATGGTGCAGACTCACCTGCGCGCAGATACAACAGAATATCTGCAGCATCGAGCAGTCCGGCATCTGAGCTCACACCCAGTTTGGACATCACATTAAATTTATGTGCCCGGATGGTTTTAATATTTCGTTCCAACTGAACGGCAATCTGCGGCATTGAATAACCATTCGACATAAAGCGCAGTATTTCTCGTTCTGTTGGACTGAGCATACGGCTTTGATTGATATACCAATGGTTTTTTGCACCTTCGGATCCCCGACAGGGAGCATTCAATGCCGTGAATAGCGCATCCTGCAGCACCGTTAACGAAGACGATTTGCTCACTACCCCATCTAACGGCAAGGGCGACAAAGAGCCGATTAATCGCGCCTCTACGTCATCATCAACAATTACCACCCGGCGAATACGCGGAAATTTTTCCGCCAGTTCCATCATATAAGCTAAACCGGCCCTGCGGTCAGTTCTGATTGCAGAGAGGGAAAAAATAACCGCCGAAAACGACGTTTTTAACATTGCCTGACTAAATGCAGGTTGGCTCGAAAAGATATGAAGTTTGTATTGGTCATCCGACATGGTATTAAACAAACTCTTAATACCGACACTACTCATTGCGCACTTCTCTACCAGCGCGACGTTTCTTTTGATGTTTCTGCTTTCCATTCCGTGGTTTCTCCATAGACTGAAGGTAAATTCAGTTCTCGCGATCCTTGAGAACTGTTTATCCAGGCGTACATTTCTGCGTTACTATGAATCGACAAACGACGCATAGCACTGTTCTTTTGAGCGCTGATTGTTTTATTGCTTTTCTTTAGCAACGTCGCAATCTGGTTAATTCCCCATCCTTTCCCTAAGAGCCGCAACACTTTCCTTTCAGAAAGGGTGAGAACAATTGACCGCACGTTGTTATCCATTAATTGCGGTATAGCTGGCGGAGAGAGCAACGCCTTGCTGATTCTCTCCGCACGGGTATTCCCCGCGTGGATGACATTTACTAAACTTTCAATCGGTTCGGCGTCAGATAACAGCGAACTAACAGGGCACATTAGCAGTTCAATGGCCAGAGGATAAAAATGACGAGATACAAGAAATACCCAGTGGATATCACGGTATTGGGATAATAAAGAATAATATTGTTCGCAGACTGAACGAGGATGATTACAGTCTCCGGTTAAATCAGCAATAACCAGATTGGCACAACGCAGCTGCAGCAAAGTCAGTTCTTCGACGGAGCGGCAGTAGGTCAGCTCGTAATCGGCAAACTGTGCCTGCATTACACCTTTTAACCCAGTTTGTATAATAGGTAATTTACTAATAATAATTGCGTTTTTGCAGCGTCCTGGCAACATATCCCCTCCACCACTCACCAGTCCGTAATCGCACTTATTCAAAATTCCTTGATGAATTAATAAAATTAATCCACAGGAAAATACTCCGAACAATAAACGGGGTGAATTGTTTATCCTTGGCTTTATGATTTAATTAAACAGACACTTTGGCGCTATAATCCAAATAGCGTCAATCTATCGAACCATTATTACACAATTACCTATAAAAATATTATCTGTACAATTAAAAGTACTACAATAGATCGTTAGCTTGGCTTATGTATTTGCTATCTGGATGAATAACGTTACATTTCGGTGAGAGACTTCTTTATTGATAAGCTGATGAGATGTTCAAATGGCTCAGGCACGCGGCCTGCGTCTTTTTTCAACACAAAAATTGATCTTAGCAGAGCCAACAAGCTCATGCTTCATGATAAAAGTAAACATTCATCACTCCATGAGATCCTTTTCAGCCAGAGCGAGCCATGCAAACAGAGCAGTCGTCACAGCGGACAGTTACACGGTTGTGTATTCAATGCGGTCTTTTTTTACTTCAGCATGGGGCAGAAAGCGCGCTGGTTGACGAGCTATCCACCCGGCTTGGACTGGCACTTGGCATGGACAGTGTAGAAAGCGCCATCTCTTCTAACGCTATCGTCCTGACTACCATTCAAGACGGGCAGTGTCTGACATCAACGCGAAAAAATCAGGATCGCGGGATTAACATGCACGTCGTCACGGAAGTGCAGCACATCGTAATTTTGGCGGAACACAAACTGCTGGATGTTAAAGGCGTAGAGAAGCGCTTTAGCCAAATTAAGCCGCTGCGCTATCCAAGATGGTTGGTCGCCTTGATGGTCGGTTTATCCTGCGCCTGCTTTTGTAAACTCAATAACGGCGGATGGGATGGCGCGGTGATCACCTTTTTCGCCAGTATGGTGGCGATGTATATCCGCCAGATTCTGGCGTCCCGGCATTTACACCCACAAATTAACTTCTGCATCACGGCTTTTGTGGCGACAACGATTTCAGGTCTGCTGCTGACGTTGCCGACGTTTAACCACACCCCAAACATCGCCATGGCCGCCAGCGTGCTGCTGCTGGTTCCGGGGTTTCCGTTGATCAACTCCGTCGCGGATATGTTTAAAGGACACATTAATACTGGACTCGCCCGCTGGGCTATTGCCAGCCTACTGACACTGGCAACCTGCATTGGCGTGGTCATGTCGATGACCTTATGGGGGCTACGCGGATGGGCGTGATCGATTTCATTTTGGCGCTGATGCAAGACATGATCCTGGCGGCGATCCCGGCGCTTGGCTTTGCTATGGTCTTTAACGTACCGCATCGGGCGCTACCCTGGTGCGCGTTACTCGGCGCACTCGGACATGGTTCACGCATGGTGATGATGAGCGCAGGACTTAATATTGAATGGTCGACCTTTATGGCCTCGCTACTGGTCGGCTGCATTGGGATCCAGTGGTCACGTTGGTATCTGGCGCATCCAAAAGTCTTCACCGTCGCGGCGGTGATCCCCATGTTTCCAGGGATCTCCGCCTACACCGCGATGATCTCGGCGGTAAAAATCGGCCATTTTGGCTACAGCGAAGCGTTGATGATCACCTTGTTAACCAATTTCCTGAAAGCCTCATCGATTGTCGGCGCGCTCTCCATCGGCCTGTCCGTACCGGGATTATGGCTGTATCGCAAACGCCCGCGCGTTTAAGCACGCCACAGAGGGGAATCTCCCCTCATCTGCTGCTCTCTCTCTTCTGTGTTACTATAAAAGCAGTTCCCTTCTCGGTTGTTGTTCAGTATTGAGAAACATTATGCCCTGCAAAATTTTGACGCCGGACGTCACTAGCATTGACGCCTTACTACACGATCACCACGCAGTGCTGGCCAAATCAACGGGCGGCGCCGTAGCCGTATTTGCCAATAACGCGCCAGCGTTTTACGCGGTGACGCCTGCACGACTGGCTGAGTTGTTGGCGCTTGAAGAGAGGCTGTCACGCCCGGGAAGCGATGTGACGCTGGATGCACAATTTTATGAAGAGCCGCAGGCCGTCCCCGTTGCGGTGCCAATGGGGAAATTTGCGATGTACGCTGACTGGCAGCCCGATGCCGACTTTCAGCGCCAGGCTGCCCTGTGGGGCGTGGCGCTAAGAGAACCCGTCACCGCCGAGGAACTGGCCTCATTCGTCGCGTACTGGCAGGCCGAAGGCAAAGTCTTTCACCATATTCAGTGGCAGCAAAAACTGGCGCGCAGCATCCAGATTGGCCGGGCCAGCAATGGCGGAATGCCGAAGCGCGATGTGAACAATGTCAGCGAGCCTGACAGCCATATTCCACCGGGTTTTAGAGGATAACGATGAAAAACGTTGGCGACCTGATGAAACGTCTGCAAAAAATGATGCCGCCTAATGTCGAGCCCGCATTTAAAACGGGCGAAGAACTGCTGGCATGGCAAAAAGAGCAAGGTGAAATTCGCGCCGCCGCGCTGGCCCGTGAAAACCGGGCCATGAAAATGCAGCGCACTTTCAACCGTTCCGGTATCCGTCCGCTGCATCAGAACTGTTCGTTCGATAACTATCGGGTGGAGTGCGAAGGTCAGATGAATGCGTTGAGCAAAGCCCGCCAGTACGTTGAAGAGTTTGACGGCAACATCGCCAGCTTTATTTTCTCCGGCAAGCCCGGCACGGGCAAAAACCATCTGGCCGCTGCCATCTGCAACGAACTGCTGCTGCGCGGCAAGTCGGTACTGATCATTACCGTCGCCGATATTATGTCGGCGATGAAAGAAACCTTCAGTAATCGTGAAACCAGCGAAGAACAGTTGCTTAACGATCTGAGCAACGTGGATCTGTTGGTGATCGATGAGATCGGCATGCAAACTGAATCCCGCTACGAAAAAGTGATCATCAACCAGATCGTCGATCGCCGCTCGTCTTCAAAACGCCCGACCGGTATGTTGACTAACAGTAATATGGATGAAATGAACAAACTGCTGGGTGAGCGCGTAATGGACCGTATGCGCCTTGGCAACAGCCTGTGGGTCATCTTTAACTGGGAAAGCTACCGTAGTCGCGTAACCGGTAAAGAGTATTAACGTATTAGGACCACTCTTAAGACAGCCAGCGCTATACTGCGCTGAAAGGCATAACACGAGTTGCTTATCATGATGAAAACACACCAACGTCTGCTGTGCTGTGCGCTTGCCGCCAGCACGCTTATCTCCACCAGCGTTTTTGCCGCCTCCTGGCAGGATTCGCTCTCCAGCGCGGCCAGCGAACTGAGCAAACAAAGTTCAGGCTCGCAGAGCAGCTCGTCGCTCTCTTCCCTGACCAGCCTGCTGAATGGCAGCAATCAGTCGCTGACTTCCAGCAGCATGAATAATGCCGCCGGGATCCTGGAATATTGCGCGAAACAGAAACTGGCCTCGGTCACCGACACGCAAAACGTCAAAAACCAGGTGCTGGATAAACTGGGCCTCAGCGCGCCTGAGCAAAAACAAGACACCAACTATATGGACGGTATTCAGGGTCTGCTCAACGCCAAAGATGGTCAACAGTTGGACCTGAATACCATCGGTAACAGCTCTCTGGCGAAGCAGGTAAAAACCAAAGCCTGCGATCTGGTGTTAAAACAGGGGATGAACTTCATTTCCTGATGCCTGAATTGCCGCGTACAGCCTGCGCGGCATCATTCCTTACGCCAAAACATTCACGTATCAAATAACTAGTTTTTCCCCGCAAAAAATACGCATATCTAAACCAATTCTGAATAACAACGTAATTTAATGTCACTACAATTGCAGCAATGTTACATCGCTATTACATTGTGCTTTCCCCGAATGATTAGCCTGCAAGGCATGTGCCTGGTTTACTGAGGATCGACCGTTGTCAGAATTAATCTCCATTACTCTGTTTCTCGCTTCAGTGCTGATTTACGCCTGGAAAGCGGGTCGCAACACCTGGTGGTTTGCTGCCACGTTAACGGTGCTGGGGATTTTTATTGTCCTGAATATCACGCTGTACGCCAGTGACTATTTCACCGGTGACGGGATCAATGACGCGGTTCTGTACACGTTGACCAACAGCCTGACCGGCGCGGGGATTGGAAAATATATTTTGCCGGGCGTCGGCATCGCGCTGGTGCTGACGACCGTTTTTGTCGCGCTCGGCTGGATCCTGCGCCGCCGTCGCCATCACCCGCATCATGTGGGTTACAGTCTGCTGGCCCTGCTGCTGGCACTGGCTTCCGTCGACGCCAGCCCGGCGTTTCACCAGATAACCGAGCTGGTTAAGTCGCAATCGCGCGATGGCGATCCGGATTTCGCGACGTATTATAAAGAGCCGTCGAAAACCATTCCCAATCCGAAGCTGAACCTGGTTTATATCTACGGCGAAAGTCTTGAGCGCACCTATTTTAACAACGATGCCTTCCCGGATCTGACCCCGGAACTCGGCGCGTTGCAAAACGAAGGTCTGGATTTCAGCAATACCATGCAGCTGCCGGGTACCGATTACACTATCGCCGGGATGGTCGCCTCCCAGTGCGGTATTCCGCTGTTTGCGCCGTTTGAAGGCAACGCCTCGGCGTCGGTCTCCAGCTTCTTCCCCAACAATATCTGTCTGGGCGATATCCTGAAAAACTCCGGCTATCAGAATTACTTCGTGCAGGGTGCCAACCTGCGTTTTGCCGGCAAAGACGTGTTCCTGAAATCTCACGGCTTTGACCATCTGTACGGCGCGGAAGAGTTAAAAAGCGTGGTGGCGGATCCGGCCTATCGTAACGACTGGGGTTTCTACGACGACACCGTGCTGGACGAAGCGTGGAAAAAATTCGAAGAACTTTCGCGCTCGGGCCAGCGCTTTTCACTGTTTACCCTGACTGTGGATACCCATCATCCGGATGGATTTATCTCACGTAGCTGTAACCGTAAACGTTATGACATCGACGGGAAGGCCAACCAGTCGTTCAGCGCAGTCAGCTGCAGTCAGGAAAATATCGCTGAATTTATCAATAAAATTAAAGCCTCTCCGTGGTTTAAAGACACCGTGATCGTAGTGTCTTCTGATCATCTGGCGATGAACAACACTGCATGGAAGTACCTGAACAAGCAGGATCGCAACAACCTGTTCTTCGTGCTGCGCGGCGACCAGCCGCAGCAGGATACGCTGGCGGTGAAGCGTAATACCATGGATAACGGGGCAACGGTACTGGATATTCTCGGCGGCGATAACTTTATCGGCCTTGGCCGCAGCAGCCTGTCGAGCGAATCCGTATCGGAAGTGTTCATGAACATCAAAGAAAAAATGCTGGCGTGGAAACCCGATATCATTCGCCTGTGGAATTTCCCGAAAGAGATGAAAGAGTTCACCGTCGACCAGGACAAAAACATGATCTCTTTCTCCGGCAGCCATTTCCGCCTGCCGCTGCTTTTGCGGGTATCGGACAAACGCGTCGAGCCGCTACCGGAAAGCGAATACTCTGCCCCGCTGCGCTTCCAACTGGCTGATTTTGCCCCGCGCGATAACTTTGTCTGGGTCGATCGCTGCTACAAAATGGCGCAGCTGTGGGCGCCGGAGCTGGCGCTCTCTACCGACTGGTGCGTTTCACAGGGTCAGTTAGGTGGGCAGCAAATTGTGCAGCACGTCGACAAAGCCAAATGGAAAAGTAAAACCGTATTTAAAGACACGGTGATCGACATAGAGCGCTACAAAGGTAACGTCGATACGCTGAAAATTGTCGATAACGACATCCGTTACAAAGCCGATAGTTTCGTCTTCAACGTGGCGGGCGCACCGGAAGAGGTGAAACAGTTTAGCGGTATATCACGACCCGAATCCTGGGGGCGCTGGTCCAATGCGCAGCTCAGCAAAGAGGTAACCATCGAATACAAGGCCCCGCTGCCGAAGAAATTCGATCTGGTCATCACCGCGAAAGCTTTCGGCGACAACGCTAATCGCCCTATTCCCGTGCGTGTTGGCAACGAGGAACAGACGCTGGTGTTAGGCCACGATGTCACCACCACCACCTTACATTTTGAAAACCCGGCGGATGCCGATACGCTGGTGATTGTCCCGCCCGATCCGGTTGCCACCAACGAGGGCAATATTCTCGGCCACTCGCCGCGAAAGCTGGGGATCGGGATGGTTGAAATCAAAGTAGTGGCTGCTCAGGGGTAAAAAAACAGCGCCCAACACTACACCGGGCGCTGCATGGCAACCTTATTCCAGACTTTTCACTGCCTGGCGCATCCCCTGCGCCAGAATCATCTCCAGGTTGGCCGTTACCTGTCCGGCAAGCCCAGGCAACAACGTCAAATCATCTCCCCAGTGCGCCGCATCTCCGAGCACGGCATCGACCAGCTCACGCAGCGTTAAATCACTGCCAACTCGCGGCCACAGGCTGGCATACAGACTGACCCACTGCTCGTCATCCTGGATCGGATAGCGTTCCCCGTTACGCTCTGCGCGATAAAACGCCAGCAGCGCAGCAAAGGCAAACGTTAACCGCACGGGCCAACGCCCATTTTTCTCACCCGCCAGCAGTTGCGGCAAAATTCGGGTGCGGAATTTGGTCATCCCGTTAAGCGCAATGGAAAGCAACTGGTGACGAATGTAGGGGTTTCGAAAACGCCCGTTCACCGCGCTGGCAAACTCACGCAGTTCATCCGCCGGAAGATCCAATACCGGTATAATTTCCTCGCTAATCGCCTGTTCAACAAAACGGCGGACATCGGCATCCTGCATCGCCTCGCCGACGGTCTCCAGCCCGCACAGCCATGCTACAGGTACCAGCGCCGTATGCGCGCCATTGAGAATGGCGACCTTGCGCTCTTTGTACGGTTTGATATCGCTCACTACACGGATATTCAGCGGACACTGCGCCAGCTTCAGCTCCTCTGCCAGCCACTGCGGCCCCTGGATCACAAACAGGTAAAAATGCTCCGCGGTATCGAGAAACGCATCGTGATAGCCAAGCGCAGCTTCCAGCGCGGCGGCTTCTTCTCGCGGGTAGCCGGTGACAATGCGGTCGACCAGCGTGGAACAGAACGTGTTTGCCGTCTCCACCCAGTCGGCAAACGCCGGAGGAAGATGCCACTCCTGCGCATACCGCAGCACCAGGGATTTGAGCGCCTCACCGTTATAGTCGATAAGCTCACACGGGATAATTACCCAGCCCTTATCCGCCGCCCCGGCAAACTGATTAAAGCGCTCGAGCAGCAGGCGCGTCAGTTTGGCTGGAAAGCTCACCGGCGGCGCATCATCCACGCGGTCTGCCGGGTGATAGCTTATTCCGGCTTCGGTGGTATTCGAAAACACAAAGCGGATATCCGCATTGTGCGCCAGCGCCAGATACGCCGCGAAGTCCTCATACGGATTGATTTCGTTATTCACCGACCGGATAAGCCGCGCCTCGCTCACCGTCTCACCCTGCTCGTTTAGCCCGCGAATAAGCGTGGTATACAGCCCGTCCTGGGTATTCAGCGACGGCGGGAAATTGGTATTAATTGGCCTAACAATGGTCACGCCCGCGTTCAAATCGGTGTATTCGTTGAGAATATCCAGTTGCCAGTCGACAAACGCCCGCAGAAAGTTACCTTCTCCAAACTGGATCACGCGCGTTGGGTAGCTGGCCCCCGCAAAATCACGTCGATTCAATGTATTCATCCTGTTTTCCCTCTCAGAACGTAATCACGCCTTTAATCAGTTCACGGTTGTTGATCACATCCCGCTCGTAGATTTCTGCCAGTGTGGCAAAGGCGTAACGGTGCGTGAGCATCATGTCGGCGGTCAATTTGCCTTCCGACATCAGGCGGCCGACTTTGGCGAAATCTTCCGGTGTGGCGTTGCGACTGCCCATCATGGTGGTTTCTTTCTTGTGGAATTCAGGGTCAGATAACTGCAAATCACCTTTGAACAACCCAACAAAAACGATGCTGCCGCCATGGCGAATCAAATTCACCGTATTGTTCATCGCATGCTGATTCCCCGTGGCATCAATCACCTTTTGCGCCAGCGAACCGCCAAACTGATCACGCAGCTGCACATCAAAATCGTCAGCGGACGGATCGATAACCGGGAGCCCCAGGCGGGAAACCACATGCTCTCTGCGTGCCGGACTGGTATCGGCGACCACCACCTGTGCGCCATCGGCTTTGGCAATCGCCGCAGCGCCCAGACCAATCGGACCGGCGCCAACCACCAGCACCTGCTCACCTGGCGCCACCGCCGCCCGACGTACCGCATGCGCGCTGATGGCGTAAGGCTCAATCAGCGCCGCCGCCTGCGGGTCAATCCCCTGCGCGTCCAGTAAGTTGGTCACCGGAACGGACAGATATTCACTGAAACCGCCATCCTGATGCACGCCGATCACTGAAATCTTCTCGCAGCAGTTGGTACGCCCGCTCAGGCATGCCGGACACTGCTGGCAGGCCACGTAAGGAATAACCGCCACCTGCTGCCCATTTTTCAGATTCTGTATATTTTTTCCCAGCCCAACAATTTCCCCACATATTTCATGACCTAACACTCGTGGGTAACTGAAAAAAGGTTGGTTGCCGCCCCAGGCATGAATATCGGTACCACAAATCCCTACCGATTTAATTTTTATTAATGCTTCGCCCTCACCCGGAATAGGTATTTCGCGCTCTTTCCAGACTAATTTTTTAGGCTCCTGGCAAATCAAGGTATTCATCGTAGACATGATTCTGCTCTCCTGTTTTTCTGTTGCCTCAGATATCAACGAAAATAAAAAAGCCGGAGAAAACAGAAACACAATCTGTGAATTCCAGCGCATAAAAATGTTTTAAATCGGGTTTTAATAGGCAAAAAGGAGAAGCCATGAGCCGTTCACAAAACTTACGCCACAATGTGATTAACCAGATAATCGATGATATGGCGCGGGGTCATATCCCTTCCCCACTTCCTTCGCAAAGTGCGCTGGCGGAGATGTACAACATCAGCCGCACTACCGTGCGCCATATGCTGAGCCACCTAGGCGAGTGCGGGGTGCTAACCCAGGTCGGTAGCCACTATGTCATCGTGCGTAAACCTGACCATGATGACGGTTTTGCCTGCACCACCGCCTCCATGACCGAGCAAAACCGGATTTTTGAGCAGGCTTTTTTCACTATGATCAACCAGCGCCAGCTGCGCGCGGGCGAGAGTTTTTCCGAACTGCAGCTTGCCAGAGCCGCGGGGGTAAGCCCGGTAGTGGTACGGGAATATCTTTTAAAATTCGAACGTTACAACCTGATTAAAAACGAAAAACGCGGTCAGTGGAGCATGAAGCAGTTCGATCAGGCCTATGCGGAACAACTGTTTGAACTCAGAGAAATGCTGGAAACCCATTCCCTGCAGCATTTTCTCAATCTGCCCGACGATGACCCACGCTGGCTGCAGGCGAAAACGCTGCTTGAGCGCCACCGGATCCTGCGCGACAGCATCGGCAGCAGCTTTCGTATGTTCTCGCAGTTAGACCGTGAGTTTCATGCTTTACTGCTCTCCGCTGCCGACAATATATTTTTTAATCAATCACTTGAAATCATCTCCGTGATTTTCCACTTCCACTATCAGTGGGATGAGAGCGACCTCAAACAACGCAACATCATTGCCATCGATGAGCATATGACCATCCTCAGCGCGCTGATTTGCCGCAGCGACCTGGATGCCACGCTGGCGCTATGTAACCATTTGAATTCAGCTAAACAATCGATGATTCGTTCCATCAACCAAAGTCATCGCGCCGCACATTAAGTACCGATAAAAAACAGCAAACTATTACCGGGAGCACGATTTTATAAAAATAAAAACGCCGGAAAAATACCTCTTGCCTATGCTCACGCTAAGTCGACTGCATTAAAAACTTTTGTGAGCGGTGATGAGTAAATTTTTTCATCACTGGTATTTTTTCAATACTGCACAGCCCGGCTGTGTGAATAATAAATTATTGAGGTTCAGGAGTCCGGCGTGGAAAAAAATAATATTACCCTCGACCCGAGTTCTTCGTTTGGCACGTCGTCATCTGCGGATATAAATGTTCCTTCTGAAGGCATGGTGCAACGCAGTAGCCGAATAAAACGCATTCAGACCACGGCAATGATTTTATTATTTTTTGCTGCGGTAATTAATTATCTCGACCGCAGTTCTCTGTCGGTTGCTAACTTAACGATTCGTGAAGAGCTGGGGTTGAGCGCCACGCAAATCGGCGTGCTGCTGTCGGTATTTTCGCTCGCTTACGGTATTGCCCAGCTCCCCTGCGGCCCACTTCTGGATCGCAAAGGTCCGCGCATTATGCTCGGACTGGGGATGTTCTTCTGGTCGCTGTTTCAGGCGATGTCCGGCATGGTACACAGCTTCACTCAGTTTGTGCTGGTGCGTATCGGGATGGGGATCGGCGAAGCGCCAATGAACCCGTGCGGCGTAAAGGTCATCAACGACTGGTTTAACATCAAAGAGCGCGGCCGCCCGATGGGATTATTCAACGCCGCTTCCACCATCGGTGTAGCCATTAGCCCGCCGATTCTGGCTGCCATGATGCTGGTGATGGGCTGGCGCTGGATGTTTATTACCATCGGCGTGCTGGGCATTTTCCTCGCCATCGGCTGGTACATGCTGTATCGCAACCGTGAGCAGATTGCGCTGAGCGCCACTGAACAGGCTTACCTGAACGCTGGCAGCGTCAATGCCCGCCGCGATCCCCTGAGCTTTGCCGAATGGCGTAGCCTGTTCCGCAACCGTACCATGTGGGGCATGATGCTGGGCTTTAGCGGCATCAACTACACCGCATGGTTATATCTGGCCTGGCTGCCGGGCTACCTGCAAACCTCCTACAATCTGGATTTAAAAAGCACTGGATTAATGGCGGCGATCCCGTTCCTGTTTGGTGCAGCCGGCATGCTGATTAATGGTTTTGTCACCGACTGGCTGGTGAAAGGCGGTATGGCGCCGATTAAGAGCCGTAAGATTTGTATTATCGCCGGGATGTTCTGTTCTGCGGCCTTCACCTTCGTCGTACCACAGGCCACAACGTCAATGGCTGCGGTGTTACTGATCGGCATGGCGCTGTTCTGTATCCACTTCGCCGGAACATCCTGCTGGGGTCTGATCCACGTGGCGGTGGCTTCACGCATGACCGCCTCCGTGGGCAGTATCCAGAACTTCGCCAGCTTCATCTGCGCGTCATTCGCACCGATCGTCACCGGATTTATTGTTGATACCACCAACTCTTTCCGTCTGGCGCTGATCATCTGCGGCTGCGTCACCATGGTGGGCGCTCTCGCCTACATCTTCCTGGTGCGCCAGCCCATCAGCGATCCGCGTAAAGATTAATCCTCACGATGCCCGATAACACCGCGCTTATCGGGCATGTTATGCTCGACAAATGAACATCATCTTACGTTCCACCACGCTGGCAGACACCGCTGCGCTTCCCGCGATCGAACGATCGGCGGGGCAACGTTTTTTACACATCCCGGAACTGGCATGGATTGCTGACGACCAGATTATGCCGGCTGCCCGGCATCGCGCATTTGCTGCCGCTGGCTTGAGCTGGCTGGCGCAGGCCGATGAGCATCCGGTCGGTTTTTTAGTCGCCGAAGAACTGGATTCATCGCTGTTTATTGCGGAACTGTCGCTGCATCAGGCGTGGCAGGGAAAAGGCATTGGCCGCAGATTGCTTAGCTATGTTGCCGGGCAGGCGCGTGCGAAAGGTTATACGTCGCTCACGCTGACCACCTTCCGCGATGTGCCGTGGAATGCGCCATTGTACGCGCGACTGGGTTTTGAGCTACTGGCTGATGAGACGCTTCCTGTATTACTGCGCCAGAAAAGAGAAGAGGAAGCGGCGCATGGCCTGGCGTATGAATCACGCTGCGCCATGCGCCTGATGCTTACTTAGAACGTTTCCCAGTTATCCCCGGCATCCGTTACCGCAGCTTTACGCGGCTGGACCGTTGACACCGGCTTGGCAGCGGCAACGTCACGTGCGCGTTGCTGGTCATGCTGAATACGGAACACGGCAACGGCCTGAGTCAGACGGCTGGCCTGTTCTTCCAGCGCGGCGGCGGCGGCGGCGGATTCTTCCACCAACGAGGCGTTCTGCTGCGTGACACGATCCATCTCGGCAACAGCCAGACCGACCTGGTCGATCCCGCGGCTCTGCTCGTCAGAAGCGGAGGCGATTTCACCCATAATATCGGTCACGCGGGTCACTGCATTGACAATCTCATCCATGGTTTCACCGGCGCTTTCAACCAGCGTTGAACCGACATCTACGCGGCTGACCGAGTCTTCAATCAGGCTCTTGATCTCGCGCGCGGCCTGCGCACTACGCTGGGCCAGATTACGAACTTCACCCGCAACCACCGCAAAACCACGCCCCTGTTCACCCGCACGCGCGGCTTCTACCGCGGCGTTGAGCGCCAGAATGTTAGTTTGGAAAGCAATGCCGTCGATGACGCTAATAATGTCGGCGATTTTCTGCGAACTGGAAGCGATGTCACGCATAGTTTGCACGACGTTATCCACCACTTTGCCGCCTTTCTGCGCGGTTTCCGAAGCACTCAGCGCCAGATGGCTGGCCTGGCGCGCGTTTTCGGCGTTCTGCTTCACGGTTGCCGTCAGCTGTTCCATGCTGGCTGCGGTTTCCTCAAGAGAAGCCGCCTGCTGTTCGGTACGCGAGGAGAGATCATTATTGCCCATGGCAATCTCGCTGGCACCGCTGTAAATCGCGTTGGCACCATTACGCACATCCCCCACGGTGTTCATCAGCTCACCCTGCATATGGCGCAGGCTTTCCGCCAACTGTCCAATCTCGTTGGAACCTTCCACGTCAATGCGCTTCACCAGGTCGCCGCTGGCGATATGGCGAATGCTGTCGATCAGACGGTTCATTGGGGAAATAAGGGTCAGTTTGATACCAAACCAGACCGCAATGATTGCCGCCAGTACAGTAATCAGCACGCAGACCAGCACCCACATCGCCTGGCTGTAAGAACTGTTGTTATCAGCCACTGCGATGTCATACAGACGATCGTTCTGCTGCATATAGTTGATATAGGCTTTCTCAAAACCATCCTGATAGCTCTGAGTCGGTTGATCGAAGAACGCGTTGATCTTCCCGTCACCCAGTAACTGGATCAGTTCCGCCAACGCACCATGATAGATGTCGTAAGTGCGGTTGATTTCCTGGAATGCAGCTTCGCTTTGGCGCGGATCGCGTGGCAGCGACTCGTAAAGCGCCCAGTTTTTTTCCGTCAGTTTCAGCGCGGTGCTGGCTACTTGCATCAGCTCAGCAACGGTCGCACCGCTGCCAATATTGCTCTGATCCATCATGTAGCGAATACCCGCCCGGTTCAAAGTATTACGCGTTTGCAGCAGCTCAACCCAGGTGGCGTTCAGCGCAGACTGTTGCTGGCGAATGGTTTGCAGAACGGTAAAGTTCTCTTTGTCATTCTTAAGTGAGTTAAAGAACAGGCCGCCCGAGGCGAGCTGTAAAAGGCCAAACAGCGCCAATACCAGCAGTAAGCTGGTAACAATCTTCATTCGTTTTAACATGTTTTCTCTTTCCGCTAGACAGATACTCTGGTTTTCGGCCTGGAAAGAGAAAACTTTATGGTGTCAGCAATTGCCACAGAATTATCGTTTTCGCATTAAATACCGTTCCCTATGACAAATTACGTAAAAAATTAGTCGTTCCGTTGCGCCTTAGGTGTAGGATTCCCGTTTTTTAAGGAAAGGATGCCTCTATGTTAAATCGCGATTTTGATCACCTATCCACCCTCGCGCACCACTTTTTTGAACGCGAAGATATTCGCCAAAAGCTCAATATCATTGATCAGTACAACATCTCCGGTTGGGAAGTCTGGATGCAGATAGAATTCGCTAATCTGTTGGCTTCGACGGGTCATGAATGGTGGCGTGAACAAACCCTCGCTTGCGATCTGCGAAAAAATCCACAGCGATTGTCTGTACGTGCAGATTTTTTGTTGCGGAAAAAAGGCTGGACGCTGGACAGCTACATTGCACTTGAACTCAAGCAGAACCAGGATCCGACAAGCTGCGTCAGAAATATGATTGCTGATTTGGTTAAAAGCGCCAAAATCAAACGTTCGGAATTAGCGCTGCGTAGCTTCTGGACGCTGGGAGTAACGCCCCGGATAGATAAAGAGCGCCTCAATGAACTTATTGACTACTATTTGGATGAAAAATATTACCTGACTAAATCACGTAAGAAACATGTGTTGCTCAGAGACATCGAACAAACGCCTTATTGTTATATCTTAATCTGAGTCTCTCAATGAAATGCTCTGTCAGTGGAAAAACATGGCATATCAGCAAGCGGACACTATAATGCCGTGATCTCAATCACAAAAAACCCTCCATTAATCCCAACAGCTTACCGCTCGCTGACACTTGGGACCGCTTAAGCTGACATATAACCGCTCACTTATTTACCTTACTTTACGCGCGTAATTATCTGGCAAGATCCACCCAACATAGCAGTCAATTTACCTCCTCAAACACAAGATCAAACCCACGCGGCTTCGGCCAATTATTAATTAGATACCAGGTTTTACTATGGATACGAAAAAGATATTCAAGCACATACCCTGGGTGATTCTCGGAATCATCGGTGCATTCTGCCTCTCGGTAGTGGCATTACGTCGGGGTGAGCACATCAGTGCCCTGTGGATCGTGGTCGCCTCAGTTTCTGTTTATCTGGTGGCTTATCGTTACTACAGTTTGTACATCGCCCAAAAGGTGATGAAACTTGACCCGACGCGCGCCACGCCGGCGGTCATCAATAATGATGGTCTGAACTACGTTCCAACCAACCGTAACGTATTGTTTGGTCACCACTTTGCCGCTATCGCAGGTGCCGGTCCGCTGGTTGGACCGGTACTGGCTGCGCAGATGGGCTACCTGCCTGGTACGCTGTGGCTGCTGGCGGGCGTCGTGCTGGCCGGTGCGGTGCAAGACTTCATGGTGCTGTTTATCTCTTCTCGCCGTAACGGCGCATCTCTGGGTGAGATGATCAAAGAAGAGATGGGCCCGGTGCCGGGAACCATTGCGCTGTTCGGTTGCTTCTTAATCATGATCATCATCCTCGCAGTACTGGCGCTGATCGTGGTAAAAGCGCTGGCGGAAAGCCCGTGGGGTGTGTTCACCGTCTGCTCAACCGTACCTATCGCACTGTTCATGGGTATCTACATGCGATTCCTGCGACCAGGACGTGTGGGTGAAGTGTCGGTGATTGGTATTGTGCTGCTGGTTGCCTCCATCTACTTCGGCGGCGTGATTGCGCACGACCCATTCTGGGGCCCGGCCCTGACCTTTAAAGACACCACTATTACCTTTACCCTGATCGGCTACGCGTTTATCTCTGCGCTGCTGCCGGTATGGCTGATCCTCGCTCCGCGCGACTATCTGGCTACCTTCCTGAAAATCGGCGTTATCGTTGGTCTGGCGGTGGGGATTGTTATCCTCAACCCGGAACTGAAAATGCCGGCAATGACCCAGTACGTTGATGGTACTGGCCCGCTGTGGAAAGGCGCTCTGTTCCCGTTCCTGTTCATCACCATCGCGTGTGGTGCGGTATCTGGCTTCCATGCGCTGATCGCCTCCGGTACTACACCGAAGCTGCTGGCTTGTGAAACCGACGCGCGTTTCATTGGTTACGGCGCGATGCTGATGGAATCCTTCGTGGCGATTATGGCGCTGGTTGCTGCGTCCATTATCGAACCGGGTCTGTACTTCGCAATGAACACCCCGCCTGCGGGTCTTGGCATCACCATGCCGAACCTGCATGAAATGGGTGGCGAGAACGCGCCGCTGATTATGGCGCAGTTGAAAGACGTCACCGCACACGCGGCGGCAACCGTCAGCTCCTGGGGCTTCGTGATTTCGCCTGAGCAGATCCTGCAAACCGCGAAAGACATCGGTGAACCGTCCGTTCTGAACCGCGCAGGTGGCGCACCGACGCTGGCTGTGGGTATCGCTCACGTGTTCCACAAAGTGCTGCCGATGGCTGACATGGGCTTCTGGTACCACTTCGGTATTCTGTTCGAAGCGCTGTTCATCCTGACTGCACTGGATGCGGGTACCCGTTCTGGCCGCTTTATGCTGCAGGATTTACTGGGTAACTTCGTTCCGTTCCTGAAGAAAACCGACTCTCTGGTTGCGGGTATCATTGGTACTGCGGGCTGCGTAGGCCTGTGGGGTTACCTGCTGTATCAAGGCGTGGTTGACCCGCTGGGCGGCGTGAAGAGCCTGTGGCCGCTGTTCGGTATCTCTAACCAGATGCTGGCTGCCGTGGCCCTGGTTCTGGGCACCGTGGTGCTGGTTAAAATGCAGCGTACCAAATATATCTGGGTTACCGTGGTTCCGGCAGTATGGCTGCTGATCTGCACCACCTGGGCGCTGGGTCTGAAACTGTTCAGCACCAACCCGCAGATGGAAGGCTTCTTCTTCATGGCGAATCAGTACAAAGAGAAGATTGCTAACGGCGGCGAACTGACCGCTCAGCAGATTGCCAACATGAACCATATCGTCATCAACAACTACACCAACGCGGGCTTAAGTATTCTGTTCCTGGTGGTGGTGTACAGCATCATTTTCTACGGGTTCCGTACCTGGCAGAAAGCCCGCACCATCAACGGTCGCTCTGATAAAGAGACACCGTATGTACCGGTGCCGGAAGGCGGCGTGAAGACCTCTTCACACCACTAAGATGTAATCAGCCCCGCTCCGGCGGGGCTTTTCGCTTATCAGGATTGTTTATGTTTGGTACTTTAGGGCAAGCTAAAAAATATCTCGGTCAGGCGGCGAAGATGCTGATTGGTATCCCGGACTACGACAACTACGTCGAGCACATGAAGACCAACCATCCCGATAAGCCGTACATGACCTACGAAGAATTCTTCCGCGAGCGCCAGGAAGCCCGCTACGGTAGCGGCGGAAGCAGTTGCTGTTAGAAGGAGAAGTGAATGACCCCGATTGCAGTTACCCTACTCACCGGTTTTCTTGGCGCGGGTAAAACCACCCTGCTACGCCATATTCTCAACGAGCAGCACGGTTACAAGATTGCCGTTATCGAAAACGAATTCGGTGAAGTCTCGGTGGACGATCAGCTGATTGGCGATCGCGCTACGCAGATCAAAACCCTGACCAACGGCTGCATCTGTTGCACCCGTTCCAGCGAACTGGAAGACGCGTTGCTCGATCTGCTCGACAACCTCGACAAAGGCACCATCAATTTTGACCGTCTGGTGATCGAATGCACCGGCATGGCCGATCCCGGCCCGATTATTCAGACCTTTTTCTCCCATGAAGTAATTTGCGAACGCTACCTGCTGGACGGCGTGATTGCGCTGGTTGACGCGGTGCATGCCGACGAGCAGATGAACCAGTTCACCATCGCCCAGTCGCAGGTCGGCTACGCCGACCGCATCCTGCTGACCAAAACCGACGTAGCCGGTGAAAGCGAAAAGCTGCGTGAACGCCTGGCGCGCATCAACGCCCGCGCCCCGGTGTATACCGTCACGCATGGCGATATCGACCTCTCTCTGCTGTTCGACACCAACGGTTTTATGCTGGAAGAGAACGTGGTCAGCGCCAAACCGCGCTTCCACTTTATTGCCGACAAACAAAACGATATCTCCTCGATCGTCGTCGAGCTGGATTACCCGGTAAACATCAGCGACGTGTCCCGAGTGATGGAAAACCTGCTGCTGGAATCCGCCGAGAAGCTGCTGCGCTACAAAGGCATGCTGTGGATTGAAGGCGAGCCAAACCGCCTGCTGTTCCAGGGCGTCCAGCGCCTGTACAGCGCCGACTGGGACCGGCCGTGGGGCGACGAACAACCACACAGCCTGCTGGTGTTTATCGGCATTAACCTGCCGGAAGACGAGATCAGAGCCGCGTTTGCGGGATTGAAGAAGTAGATTTTTTGTAGGCCGGATAAGGCGCAGCCGCCATCCGGCACTCACTGCCCCAGTATATTCTGACTATTTCTTATTTTGCTCGCGCAGCATCGCTTCGCGCAAAATGGCATTGAGACGCGTCTGATACCCCTTTCCTGGGCGCTTCAGCCACTCCATCACATCGGCATCAATACGCACCGAGGCCTGCGTTTTTAACGGACGGAAAAACTGACCGCGAGTGGCCTCTGACCACTGCTTATCTTCGGTCACGGGAATGTCGCTGTAATCGATATCATCGTCCGGTTTATTCGCCAGCGCCTTCAGTTCAGCCTCATGCTGAGCACTCAGAGCGGATACGCTGCCGCGTTTATGCTTAACCATGTTCATAATGATTCCTCAGGTTACTTTGTGCCTTGTATGCATCCCATTCAAACTCCATTGGCATGTATTTCATCCCTAATTGTATATACAAAAATGTATCTACAATCATCTTATGATGATAGCGAAATTGTTGGAAATAACATCACATTTTGCTGTTGATAGGATGAACTTTAGTAGGCCGGATAAGGCGCAGCCGCCATCCGGCAGAGGATGGTTAACCGTAAAGGCATGAGCTATCGCATCACCGATGCCGGACAAACCAGGCCAGGAAAAGCGCCACCGGCACGAAAAAGCGATCCGTGTTAAGCGTTGCAGAATGTGGATTTACCGCTGTTTGATGAGCTGGAGATTGAGTGAGGGGGGCGAATTTCGCCGCTTTTATCGCTACAATAGCCCCCAAATTTTTCCTGATTGAGTTCATCATGGTCAAAGCACCAACGAAAAAAGCCAAAGCAAAGAAAGGCTTTGAAGACTGCCGGAGCCGGAAGAGCCCGCGTTACTGCAGTCGCTGCGTCGGGTGTGCAAGCTGTCCGCGCGTAAGCAACGGCAGGTGCAGGAGTTTATCGACGTAATTTCGGCGAAGTCGCGCAAGCAGGGATAACTTCTAAGATGCCAGGCGGCGCTCAGGAGTATAAGCGCCGTGTATTGATTGCGTGACATCATTTTATCCAGAGCCATTTACTCAAGACCCTAAGCGATAATCCCAATCATCAGAGTGGACTATATTCCCATCATGATAGTGCCAGGTAATCTTCTTGTAGTGGTACTGAGCAAGTTCAAGATGGGTCTGTTTTTCGTAATAAGGATCTTTAACATCGTGCATCAGTGAAAAAATCGTAACGACTTTCACATCTTCCAGGATTATCGTGAAATAGACCTCTTCCTGACCAGCATCATTTATTCGATAGAGATCAATAGCCGCTTTCCTTAATGTTTCTCCGGTACTTAATGCTTTATACAAAAGCACACTAGAAGCATCAATTTCCTTTTCAATTAAAAATGGACGATGTTGACGTTTACTCAACACCCTTCCATTATGCAAGTCAGAGTTGTAACTCACATTATGATACAAACCTAAAACCTCGATCTGATTTTCACGGTCTTTTACCATCACACTACCTTTGATAACATTACCAGCATCATCGATTAGTGACATATATCCAGGGATAGCCATTTATGAATACTTATTAAATGGAACAGAATTTTCGACAGTATTGATCATAACCGCAATACACCGTTTCCCTTCTGCCGTTTTGATCTTATACATTTCCCTGATGGAATTAACAAATAGCTTATTCATTTCTTCTTCTGACTCAGGGAAAGAGGCAAATGCACATATCTGCTCAATAGTCAGCAATGGTCTCTTATCGTTGAGAATAGCCAGAACACCGGCGGGGTTATGTGGAATGGCTTCAGATACCGCCCCCTGCAAATCTTCCGCAGTGCTAGCATCTACTCCTGATTCCAGAGCACTGGCCACCGTTAACCAGTCATTATTACCTTTGCTAATTTCAGGAATAATATGGTTCCACCATTCTGATTCATTGTCATTATAAAGTGTGTGTACAACAGCATTTGCTCCTTTTTCATTTATCATCTGCAGAAGCTGAGGTGCAGTATGCTCTGCAGCGCAGGAGGCACCCGAAAGCATAAACAGAAAGAAGATAATAATAAATTTCATTATCTTACCACCAAAATTGTATCACCCGAATCGTAAATGGTTTGGCGCTTATCTTGTCCATTCATAATGATACACCCTGCAGATGCCGTTCCAGGTGGCAGCCCTTTTTTATCGCCATGAATTTCGAAATGATCTCTGCCAAAAGTATTGGTCCCTGCAATAGGTTCAAGGATGATAGCGGAGGGGCTTTTGTGATTATTCCATCCCGCAATAAAATAAATACCTCGAGGAATGGGGCCCTTGTTACGTATGTGTTCACAGTTTGGTTTATCCTTTGATTCACCGGCACCACTGTAGCAATAAGCAATTAACTCACCGTTATGGCTCAGTATACCTGTCGATACTTTATATTCCCATGTCATATGATTTTACCCCCTTTAAAAATTTAATCGTAAAATTAAATTTGTTCATAAGGTCACAATTATTAAAATTCAGAATACTTATAACTCATATATTTTTATTTTTCGAACAAATAACTCTTATTCTGAATAATTAGATAACGGTGAAGCAGCAGGCAATCTGAATTGCCCGGTGACGCGATGTGACCGGGCCTGGAAATAGCGTTTTCTCGTAGGTAGCATAAGGCGTTTACGCCGCCATCCTGCACTCACAACCCCACTCACTCGGTGATCACAAATCGTGTCGCCGCAAAGCAGTTCAAAACCCGGTGCACCAGAAATACCATCGTTAACGTGGCCAGCAGCGCGACGGTAACGGAAGTGATGCGGTAGAGATCGCTGAATACCAGGTCCTGATCCGGATGCAGGTTCTGCCCGAACATAATGCCGATGGTGGTGATACTGGCAAAACCCACGCCCGCACCGACTTTTTCCATTACATGCAGGCGGGCGCTGAACGCCAGTCCA
The DNA here is from genome assembly GCF_041320245.1 of Citrobacter meridianamericanus. Classification (NCBI taxonomy): domain Bacteria; kingdom Pseudomonadati; phylum Pseudomonadota; class Gammaproteobacteria; order Enterobacterales; family Enterobacteriaceae; genus Citrobacter; species Citrobacter meridianamericanus. The sequence continues at coordinate 4,592,078 of NZ_CP101036.1, forward strand.
AGGCCAATCAGCGGCATCATCAACAGCATATGATTGCTGAAATCATACACCAGCAGTTGCACCAGCAGAATGTACAGACAAGCCAGGACCACGCCGACCACGCGCCAGAGAGAGCTCAACACCGCGCCGCGATAGTGCATAGGAAACAGGATCAAAATGCCCGCCATCAGCGCCGACAGCGAATCACTCAAGTCACAGATCTGGAAAACCACAAAAATCATTGTCGCCACCGAACCGGAAAGCAGCGACTCGTGGCGAACCCGGGCGTCATCTTTTTCAATGCGCGGCGGCGGCTGGCGGGGCTCCACGTCCGGGATCAGATAATACAACAACGCACTCAGCGCCACCGCCATGACGCAGGCTTCCATATTGGAGAACATCAGCGTATGCCAGTTGGTGGTGGGATAGCTCATAAAATTGAGCATCGTGCTCTGGCACACCACGCCCATTGAGCCGAACAGAAACAGCGGCCCTTTACTCATCAAACGAAAACGCATCACGTACAGGCCAAATACCACCAGCGTCATAATCAGCGGCCATTGTGGGAGATAGCCGACAATCAGCACCATTTCAACGCAGTTCACCGCCGCGCTGAACACAAACTGTTTTGCCACATGGCGGTTGAACACCGGCACCAGCGATAACAACATCAGCGGATAAACCACAAAGAACACGCCGTACTGCACGTTGTAGAAGGTCGAGATACTCAGCGCTATCGTTCCGGCAACGGCAATACGCAGAGTCTGGTGAAAATCATTGGCGGTGTAGACAATATTCCCGTGCGGCGTAAAGACGTGGGCCAGCGTGTTAATAGACATAGTGCAGCCAGCTAACGAGGTGGATCTGCGCCCCGGCAAAAGTGCGGGCGAACATCCCCTCGCTGTTATACAACTGCACCGTGGCGCGCGCCCCGGTCGGCAACGGCGAGTCGAGCGGTTCGTTCAGCGCGACGTGAATACGCATCCGCTGGGCATCGCGCACCCAGCGGGTGGACTGTTCCGGCTGCGACAGCTGGCCATTAACCAGCTCCTGTCCTGCCAGAATACCGGCATCGCTGCTGGTGACGCGGGCAGAGAAAACTTTGCCCGGCATGGCGTCGAACACCACGGCGGCATCGGTATCCACGCGAGTGTGGCGCAGGCTTTTTTCACGAAAGTCGGCCACGATATCAGTCTGGTGGCTGACCAGCGCCAGCAGCGGCGTGGCGGCGGTGGCGTACAGTCCGGGGCTAAGCTGGAGGTTGCTCACCGTGCCATCGGTCTGTGCATACACTTTGCTCCAGCCGAGGTTCAGTTGTGCCTCTTCCAGTGCATTACGGTATTTTTGCAGCGTCACGTTGCGGTTTTCATCGCGCTCGCCGCGTTGGATCAGCAGGTTCTGAATATTGGCATTGAGCGCCGACACCGACTGCTCGCTGGTTTGCCAGGCGGTGCGCACCTTATCGAGATCGGCTTGCGACACGTTCTGCATGGCGCTCAGGCGCTGATAGCGGTCAAAGGTGGTCTTGTCGTTCCGGGCGTTAAATTGCGCGGTGCGCAGATTGGCACGCGCAGAGGCGATCTGCGCATCCAGCTGTTGGTTGCTCAGCTTTGCCTGCTCAAGGGCGATTTGCGCAGCCTCGACCTTATTGATAAACGGCGTCGGATCCAGTTCGTACAGCAAGTCGCCCTTTTTCACCGGGCTATTGTTATGGACATGTACCTGCGAGACGTAGCCGGATACGCGTGAGGAAACAGGCGTTACCACGCGCATCACCGTGGAGTCCGGCGTCAGCGGGATCCAGATATCGGCAACGATAAACCAGGCGAATATTACCAGGAAAGCGGCAATACTCACCCTTACCCAACGGGCAAATTTTTGTTCTGGGGTCATCATAGTTTTTTAGTGTTGATTGTCTTCTTCGCGGATTGTCCGCAAATTGCAGGCGAGTTGATTTAAGGTCGCGCTGAAGGCGGCAAGCTCCGCTTCTGGGATGGTACACGTGACGCGATGTTGGTAGTTCTCAATCACCCGGTTGAGTTCTTCCAGCCTTGCTCGGCCTTGCGCGGTCAGCGTGAGCAGGCGAATGCGTTTGTCATAAGGCGATGTAGAACGCAGCAGATAGCCGTGCTTTTCCAGCTGTGAGAGAGTGCGCATCAGCGGCGGCAGTTCAATACCCTGCACCTGGGCCAGTTCACTGACCGAGACGTTATCTCCCAGTTGATACAACTGCATCAGTACCGTCCAGCTTGACTGCGTCAGGCCTGTGTCAGTAATAGCTGCATCAATAATAGCCCGCCACTGCCGCACCACCATCGCCATGCGCATTCCCATCGGGCGGCGGGCAAACAGTTCATCTTCAGTCATGCTTATTTTCCCTTCATCACTGAGAAGAAAATAATACTTATCAGAGTAAGTATCAAGAAACACATCATTCAGAAGCATGAATTGATAAATGCCGTGAATACAAAAGAGACCGGGGCGATAACCCCAGCCTCTGTCGATGAAAGAAATCACTCCACCTGATCGCGTCGCAGCCCGACGTCCCGCAGCCGCTCGTCGCTCATCTGTTGCAATACGCGCCGCGTTTGCGCTCGCAGCCGCCATGCCTTGTATGCCCGCCAGATCTGCACCAACCCAATAAACGGCTGTTTTGCGTGGTTCTCGTGAAATTCCATACCCCACCTCCTCACCTTGTCAGAGGCTTTATCTTCTCGGATTTACTGCCTGACAATACAGATTCAAAAAGTACTTTTATTTAACATACAGATTGATTAAAACAGTATCTGCACACGGTTTTTTCCACCGTTCTGTATTGGTTTATCAATCTGTATGGCAATAACGAGGGATACAGCATGACGCGTTACCAACATCTGGCCACACTGCTGGCCGAACGCATTGAGCAGGGGCTGTATCGCCATGGCGAGAAATTGCCGTCGGTGCGCAGCCTGAGCCAGGAACACGGGGTGAGCATCAGCACCGTGCAGCAGGCGTATCAGATGCTGGAACAGCGGCAGTTGATCACCCCGCAGCCACGTTCGGGCTACTTTGTCGCGCCGCAAAAAGCGCAGCCGCCGGTGCCGCTGATGTCGCGCCCGGTCCAGCGTCCGGTGGAGATAACCCAGTGGGATCAGGTGCTGAGCATGCTGGCAGGTCATGCAGATAAATCGATAATCCCTTTCAGCAGCGGCGTCCCTGATATCAATCAACCCAGCCTGAAACCGCTCTGGCGCGAGTTAAGTCGCGTGGTGCAACACAATTTAGGTGCGGTGCTGGGCTACGACGAACTGGCTGGATGCCGTGAACTGCGCAATCAGATTGCCCGTCTGATGCTGGACGGCGGATCGGTGGTGGCTGCGGATGATATCGTGATCACCAGCGGCAGCCAGAGTGGAATGTCGCTGGCACTATTGTCGGTCTGCCAGCCAGGAGATATCGTCGCCGTAGAATCGCCCGCCTATTACGGCACGATGCAGCTACTGCGCGGCTTAGGGATTAAGGTTATTGAGATCCCAACCGATCCGGATACCGGCATCAGTATTGAAGCACTGGAATTAGCGCTGGATCAGTGGCCCATCAAAGGCGTGATCCTGGTCCCCAACTGCAATAATCCCCTCGGATTTATTATGCCGGATGCACGTAAACGCGCTGTGCTCGCCCTCGCCCAACGGCACGATATTGTTATTTTTGAAGACGATGTGTATGGCGAACTGGCAACAGAATACCCGCGCCCGCGCACCATCCACTCCTGGGATATCGACGGTCGGGTGCTGTTGTGCAGTTCGTTTACCAAATCCGTTGCACCGGGTCTGCGCGTGGGTTGGGTTGTTCCTGGCCGCTATCATGACAAACTTCTGCATAAAAAATACGCCGTTATCGGCACCAATGTTCCCGCCACGCAGCTGGCAGCGGCAACCTTTGTGCGCGAAGGCCACTATCATCGCCATGTCCGGCGTATGCGCCAGATTTATCAGCGTAATATGGAAATCTACACCTGCTGGGTGCGCGAATACTTCCCCTGTGGAATCTGCGTTACACGACCAAAAGGTGGCTTTATGCTTTGGGTCGAACTGCCATTGCAGGTTGATATGGTCTGCGTGGCTAAGCAGCTCTGTCGGTTGAAAATACAGGTCGCTCCGGGATCGCTGTTCTCCGCATCCGGAAAGTATCGCAACTGTGTGCGCATCAACTGCGCATTGCCGCCTGATGAGAAGCATCGGGAAGTGATGCAAAAACTCGGAGAAGCAGTGAAGGTGGCGATGGAGTAAATCGGTACGCCCGGTTTCGCCTCTGTCTAGTGGCTTAATCCCTGGATATCCTCAGCAGAAAGTCGGGTAATTCTTTGTACCGTGTTGATATCGATACCGTCTGCCAGCATGGTGCGTGCAATACGGAGCGCCTCAGCTCGCTGCCCCTCAATTAGACCTTCTTGTTTACCTTCTTGTTTACCTTTTTGCTGGCCTTCCTGCTGACCTTCGACCCACCCTTTTTGAAATCCAGCCTCATGCAATCTGTCCGCAATCGTCATCAAATGCTCCTTATGCTGCGGTGAACGTTCGGCAACCCCACGAATAAACTCCCTGAATCGAGGTGCATCGCCTGTACGCAAAATATAATTAAACAGCGTCTTTATCTGACTGTCATTAGTCAGTCCGGTAACTAACAGAGAAACAATTTGCTCAACCAGTCCCATAAGATCGCGCTGGCGGATATGTTTTTATATTAGCTCTAGCAACGCCATACGCCGATGTTGCACAATCTCATCGTCCGGAATAACCGTAATATCCACCAGCGGAAATGCCGCAGCATACAACTGACGAGCCAATTTCGGACTGGCAAATTCATCCAGCCAGCACAGCGAGTAGGGATACGGGCTTTTAGCGCCGTGATAAAACAACATCGGCACCACCAGCGGCAACTGCTGATGCCCGGCATCTAAATGCTTCTGCATGGCCGCAACCGCATAGCGCATCAACCTGAATGCCATATGCGCATTCGGTGTACTCTGGTGTTCAATCACGACATAAATATACCCATCCCCATCCGTCGTTTTCACAGACCACAGCACATCGGAATAGTACGCACGTAATTCCTCTTCAATGAAACTGTCTGTCTCGAGTTTCAGCGTCTGAAAATCACAAAGTTCACACAGCGAAGCGGGAAGATGTATTTGGAGAAAATCCCGAGCGGTTTCAGGGTGATGCAAAAACGTTTTAAAGACCGCATCATGCGGCGTGGAAGTCGGTGTTTTGTTCATGGCGATCCGTCACCTGGGAATAAGATGCTGTGACTGTAGCGCCGCAAAACCGCCCCCCTCACCTGCAACTTTCTCTCTTTGCGAGACGTTTTCAGAGATAAAAACGTCCCGTTGTAACGTCTGCAATTGTCTGGAACGCATCACGCAGAATCACTATTTCAATGCGCATTCCCGCTTTTTGACCGCACGGCCTGTGTTATAACAAACCATCACTTTCAGGGAGGACACGATGTGACGCATACCCGGGATATTCCACAATCGTTCTGGCGAGACGAACAGCTCCCGTGGCTGGAACTACGCAGCACCTGGCAAAGCCAGCAGGCCTATAAGCGTCATAACCACTCTCAGCTCTCGATTGGGGCGATTCTTGAGGGGGAAACATGCAGCCAGTGCGATGGAAAAGATTATCACCTGAAAGTGGGCGATCTGATTGTGATCCCGCCATTGGTGCCACACAGCTGTAATCCCGTGAACGGACTGTTTCGCAGCTATCACATGCTTTATCTTGATGTCCGGTGGTGTCTTGTCCATCTGCCTGCGCTCAACAACAATCAAATGCTTTGCTCGCGCGATCCCGTTATTCGCGACCCGCAATTATTCCAGCACTATATGAACCTCGTGGCGCTTATGCAGCAACGGCAAACGACGCAGATAACGGATGCCGCACAAGCATTGCTGCGCTCGCTGCCATTGCAATCGGTAACACCGGAAAACCAAAGCACCGCCAGCCAGTATCTGCGTGAACGGTTGCAGACCAATCTGCTGGCTCCGCCCTCGCTGGACAATCTGGCGCAAGAGTGCGGCATGCGTAAAGAAACACTGATCCGTACCTTTAAGCAGGACACAGGACTCACGCCTGCAAGTTATCTGAATATCTTGCGGATTGACTATGCCCGCCAGCGGCTTCGTGCCGGGGACGAGATTGCCGATGTCGGCTATCAGAGCGGTTTTGCCGACCAGAGTCATTTCCACCGCACCTTTGTCCGCTACACCGCAGCAACACCGCGCCAGTACGCGTTGGGACGATCAATTTCAGACAATAAATAGCGTTATGCCAGGCGTAGGGTGATCGCAGGTTCATTCTCTGAGGTCGCTATGTCACTGCTTTCTGTACTTTTTCCATCGGTTTTTCCCGCACTGGCGCTGGCACATTTTGTCGCTCTGCTAAGCCCCGGGCCGGACTTCTTTTTACTGGTCGGTTACGCCGCCCGTTACCGGATGCGCGGTAGCACCGGGCTGTGTGTGGGTATCGCCATAGGCAATGGGCTGTATATCCTGCTGGCGATTATCGGTTGGGGGATCCTGCGCCAACGTCCCCTGCTGTTTACGGTTATTGAGCTTGTGGGCGCGCTCTATTTATTGTGGATAGGCAGCCTGCTAATACGCAGCCGCCCGCAAACCCTGTCCGGAGCAGACGCCCCGTCTACCTGCCCGGGATTTAGCAAACAGCTGCTGCTGGGGTTAGGTTCGTCGTTGCTCAACCCCAAAAATGCGCTGTTTTATCTGGCGCTGATGACCGCACTGCTCGGCCCATCGGTGACGCTGCTGCAACAAGCCGTGAGCGGGATCTGGATGACCAGCGTGGTGCTGGTGTGGGATCTGTTGATCGTTATGTTCATAGGTTTACCGCAGATCCAGCGACGGTTAACCAGAGGAATATTGTGGGTAGAGCATATCGCCGGGGGCGTACTGATTGTCTTCGGCGGTGCGATCGCGCTGCGTTTTCTGCAGAGCATCACTTTCTGATAAGCGAGATGAATTTCTGCAAATAAAGCGGATAAACTCGTTTAATTAATATCCAATCCGCATTACACTTTGGGTGGCTATTATCCATTCAACTAATTCTTCCCGAGGTGCGATGTGCTGATTGTTACCTGTAATCGTTACGTTTTCTGACCCGAGTCTGAAAACGTTTCTCCTGCTTGCGCCTTGCGCGGGCAGCGTTTTTGATTACATGAAATTCAGTACATTTGCAGTCTGCATTTTTCTGTCATCGGCCTGACGTCTAAAAGACGGTATTGAATTTCGCTATTCCCGTTGAGGGTTTTCTCCCGACAAGGAGCTGTTTTATGCAACGGATTTTCGCGTTTTTCTCCCAACGCGCCACGACGCTATTTTTCCCCATCGCGTTGATTCTGTACGACTTCGCCGCCTATCTGTCGACGGACCTGATCCAACCCGGCATCATTAATGTCGTGCGCGATTTCAACGCCGATGTCAGCCTGGCACCGGCTGCAGTGAGCCTTTATCTGGCAGGCGGCATGGCGCTGCAATGGCTGTTAGGCCCGCTTTCAGACCGGATTGGTCGTCGACCGGTGCTGATTGCGGGTGCGTTAATCTTTACGCTCGCCTGCGCGGCCACGCTGTTCACCACCTCAATGACGCAATTTCTGGTTGCGCGTTTTGTGCAGGGCACCAGCATCTGCTTTATCGCCACTGTGGGTTATGTCACGGTGCAGGAGGCGTTTGGGCAAACGAAGGCCATTAAGCTGATGGCGGTAATCACCTCCATTGTGCTGGTTGCGCCGGTTATTGGCCCACTCTCCGGGGCTGCGCTAATGCACTTTGTCCACTGGAAGTTTCTGTTTGCCATTATTGCCGTCATGGGGCTTATCGCCTTCGTTGGCCTGCTACTGGCAATGCCGGAAACCGTCCAGCGCGGCGCGGTGCCGTTCAGCGCGCGTGGCGTGCTGCGCGATTTCCGCGACGTTTTCCGCAACCGGGTATTCCTGTTTGGCGCAGCCACGCTGTCGCTAAGCTATATCCCGATGATGAGCTGGGTGGCAGTCTCACCCGTGATCCTGATTGATGCGGGCGGCATGACCACATCGCAGTTTGCCTGGGCGCAGGCGCCGGTATTTGGTGCGGTGATCGTCGCCAATATGGTGGTGGTTCGTTTTGTGAAGGATCCAACCCAACCCAGTTTTATCTGGCGCGCCGTGCCTGTTCAGCTGAGCGGGTTAGCGGTGCTGATCGCGGGTAATTTGCTGTGGCCGCACGTCTGGCTGTGGTCGGTGCTGGGAACCAGCATGTATGCGTTTGGCATTGGAATGATCTTCCCAACGCTGTTTCGTTTTACGCTTTTTTCCAACAACTTACCGAAGGGCACTGTTTCCGCGTCACTGAATATGGTGATCCTGACGGTGATGGCGGTTTCTGTCGAAATCGGGCGTTGGCTGTGGTTTAACGGTGGCAGGATCTCGTTTCATCTGCTGGCGGTTGTGGCGGGGATCGCTGTCGTGTTCACGCTGGCAGCCTTGCTCAAACGGGTGCGCCAGCATGAGGCGACGACGTTAGCCACAGAGAGCTAACATGCCGGATGGCGCTTACGCTTATCTGGCCTGCATAGTTGCAGCAGGCCGGATATGACGTTTGCGCCACATCCGACACAACTCACATCACCTTAAGCAATGCGCGCAAATCCCGCTTCGAGATCGGCAATCAGATCGTCGATATCCTCAAGGCCGATATGCACCCTGACCAGCGTGCCGCTGAAATCCACCTCTCCTGCCGGGCGAATGCTGTTCAGTTCCTCCGGCTGATTCGCCAGAATGAGCGACTCAAACCCGCCCCACGAATAAGCCATATGGAACAGCGAGAAGTTATCGAGGAAATTCGCCATCTGCTCGTCGGTAAGTCTCTTTTTCAGCACGAACGAGAACAGACCTGAGCTTCCGGTAAAGTCACGCTGAAAATACTCGTGCCCCGGACACTCTGGTAAGGCCGGATGATTCACCCGCGCCACTTCCGGTCTGGCCGACAACCAACGGGCAATATGGATGCTGCTTTCCTGATGCTGCTTCAGGCGTACCGCCAGGGTGCGCAATCCACGGCTGCCGTTGTAGGCCGTATCGGCATCCAGCGTTTGTCCCATCAGATAGGAATTTTCACGCAGGCGATCCCAGCAACGGGCGTTGGACACCGCCGTGCCTAACATGCCGTCCGAATGACCAATGGTGTACTTCGTTCCCGCCTGAATGGAAATATCCACGCCATAATCCAACGCTTTAAACAGCACACCCGCTGCCCAGGTATTGTCGATCATAATGACAATCTCCGGGTTCACCGCGCGGATCGCCTTCACCATTCCCGGCACGTCCTGCACTTCCATGGTGATTGAACTGGGGGATTCCAGGAATACCACTTTCGTTTCAGGACGCAGAAGATCGACAATACCCGGGCCGATCAGCGGATCGTAATAGGTGGTTTCAACGTTGAATTTACTCAGGATCTTATTACAAAAATCCTGGGTTGGTTCATAGGCCGCGCCGGTCATCAGGATATGGTCGCCGCTTTGAACAAACGCCAGAATCGCATTAGTGACCGCCGCCGCACCGCACGGGTAAAGCGCGCAACCAACGCCGCCTTCCAGCTCGCTCATGGCCTTCTGGAAAGCAAAGTGCGTGTATGTGCCGCGACGACCGTAAAACAGTTCGCCGTTCGCACGATTGGCGGTGGCAAATTTCTTGTCCTTCACGGTATCAAACACCAGCGAAGAGGCGCGTTGGATCACCGGATTCACCGCTCCCTGGGTATAACGTTTGTCGCGACCCGCAACAACCAGGTGCGTCTCAAGCTTCATTGCGTCTTTCATAACATCTCCTGTTCTTAATCCGTGTGAAAACCTATACCACCGTAGCAGTAGAGTTTATTTCAGTGTTGATCTGCTTTTTTCCAGCGAACCGTTCAACAATCTGCGCCGCATTCAAATCATGGATTACGTTAATCAACGTGGCTGGCGCATCGGTAATGGTGCCCAGCACCACCAGCATCGGGATCGCTTCCATTGGCAGACCCAGCGTGGTGACGATAAAGATTTCACCGAGGAACGCCCCGCCCGGCACGCCGCCGACGATAATGGCGGAGAGCACCGCAATCAGCATCGTCAGGAAGAAGGTTTCGGTAGTGAACTCCATGCCCAGTACGGAATAGATAAAGACAATTTTCAGCGCGGCAATCATCGCCACGCCGCCTTTGTTCAGGTTAACCAGCAGCGGAATGGAAACATCAACGATTTCCGGGTTAATCCCCATCGCCTTACCGGCACGCAGGGTCACCGGGAGCGTCCCCAGCGAAGAGCAGGTTCCCAGCGCGGTCGCGGAGGGTTCAATCGCGTTTCGCCAGAAGGCTTTGACTGCAGGAACACCGCCGCCAATGTACGAATAGATAATCGAGCCAAAAACAAAGTAGACCAACGTGGCGACCATAAACAGGCCGATAGCACGGGCAAAGGTTAACAGCAGTGCAGAGTCCTGACTGGCCATGGTGGCCGCGAAATAACAGCCCAGACCAACCGGTGCCACCTTCATAATGATCGAGACGATCTTCATGATCACGGTATTAGCATCTTCCAGCAGCGACGCAATGCGTTTACCGGCCTGATCTGATTGCCCAATCGCCACTCCGGCGATGATCGCCATTACGATCAGCGCCAGAATATTGGACTTAGAAAACAGTCCGATAAAGTCGCTGGTGGTGATCATGCTGACAAAATCCATCTTGCCACTGCCCGCCTGCACCGACTGCGAGAGATCGATAGTGACGCCCTGCGCCGGGTTATACCATAGCGCCAGCGCGACGATCCCGGCCGCCGGAATAAAGGCCATCGCGATCGAAACAATAAAGATTATTGCCATGATGCGCCCTAACCTTTTCAGGTCGGTCATACTGGCGATGGACGACATGACGCTGATCCCCACCAGCGGCACAATAATCATAAATAACAGGTTCAGGAATATCTGACCTATAGGCTGGAGTTTACCTGCAAACGATGGGGCATAAATGCCTAATAAGCCGCCAATCACCAAAGCAACTAATAAAATAATCGACGATCTGTAGGGTTCGAGTCGTGACCACATAATCGGTACCTTTAGAATAATAATTAATGAGATTAAATTCACAATGTGATGAGTTTCCGTTTCGCCTCCTTTAATTTTGTGACGTAACTCACCTAAGTTGTTATTTTTTCATTTTGCCAGCAAGTTGTTTCCTGTGATTCAATAGTTGCATGTTTAAAAGATGAATGTAACGGCCTATTCGTACCGTTTTTGCAAATCACTTGTGAATTTAAGGAAATTATGAGTACGACGATTTCACTTAAGCATCTTGAATTTTTTACTAAAATCGTCGACTGCGGAGGATTGTCAGAAGCCGCGGCGCAGCTCAACGTCTCGCCGTCTGCGGTCAGCAAAAGCCTGGCGGCGATGGAAGATACGTTAGGCACGACATTAATTAAACGCACCACCCGCAGTATTACCCTGACCGATGCCGGGCAATATCTCTTTAATCGCGCTAACAAGCTGTTGAAAGAATTCGATGAAACACTGAACACTACTTCCGGTTATTACCATAACCCGCAGGGTGAATTACGTATAACCTGCTCCATTGCGTTTGGTTATTCCCGACTGGTGAACCTGGTGGATAAATATCGCTCCCAGTTCCCGGATGTGAATCTGTATATCGATCTCAACGATAACTTCGTGAACCTGAACGAAACGGATTTCGACATTGCCCTGCGAATTTCCACCGCACCGCCGCAAAACTATGCGATGCGCAAGCTGGTACCTGTTCGCTGGGCGTACTGTGCCTCACCCGGCTACCTTGCCAAAAAAGGCATGCCCCAGCGCCGGAGCGATCTGGTAGATCATGATTGCCTGGTCTACCCGGGCCTCACGCCGGTGCTGAAGGTGGCAGATGAACAGGATCGACTGCATCAGTTAAAACTGCATATGCCGATCCAGGCCAACAGCAGTCTGGTGCTGTTGAAATCGGTGTTAGAAGATCAGGGGGTGGCGTATTTGCCCACTTATCTGATTGGCGATCATATTCAAAAAGAAGAGATCACGCCGCTAATGCTCGACGGCACCATCACCTGTGAAACTCACACCCTGTATGCACTGTACTTTCCCAGCAAGTACAGCAACCCGAAAGTGCGTTCGTTTATCGATTTTCTGGTGGCAGAACTCGGCCCCTTACCCGCCTGGGACAACTGGATCCCGAAGTAAGGTCTCTCCGCCGGAAAATGGGACACGCACCACATTTTTTGCGCGATCCCCCCGTCTGGCTCTATCCTTAAGCCTATGAATAAAATTGCTGAACTCAAACGCGCCAAGCGACTGGCGCTCTCATTGCTGCTGATTGCGGCCGCCACCTTCGTCATCACGCTGTTTCTGCCGCCTAATTTCTGGGTTCTCGGGACCAAGGCGATCGCTGAAGCAGCGATGGTAGGCGCGCTGGCGGACTGGTTCGCTGTGGTGGCGCTTTTTCGTCGGGTGCCGATCCCGTTTATTTCGCAACATACGGCGATTATCCCTCGCAATAAGGATCGGATCGGCGAAAATCTCGGGCAGTTTGTGCAAGAGAAATTCCTCGATACCCAATCTCTGGTAGCTCTGATCCGCCGCCATGAACCGGCGCTTCTAATCGGCAACTGGTTCAGCCAGCCGGAAAACGCCCAGCGTATTGGTCAACATCTGCTGCAGATCATGAGCGGCTTTCTGGAGCTGACCGACGACGCTCGCATCCAGCGGCTGATCAAGCGGGCGGTGCACAAAGCCATCGATAAGGTCGATCTCTCCGGAACCAGTGCTCTGATGCTGGAAAGCATGACCAAAAACAATCGCCATCAGGTACTGCTCGACACGCTCATTGCCCAGCTTATTGCCCTGCTCCAGCGCGACAGTTCGCGGACATTTATCGCCCGACAGATAGTGCACTGGCTGGAGACCGAGCATCCGCTGAAAGCAAAGATCCTGCCGACCGAATGGCTGGGCGAACACAGCGCCGAGCTGGTATCGGAAGCCGTTAACTCCTTGTTGGATGACATCAGCCACGATCAAGCGCATCAGATCCGCCACGCGTTCGATCGCGCCACGTTTAAGCTCATCGACAAGCTCAAAAACGATCCTGAGATGGCAGTGCGGGCCGAAAGCATGAAAAGCTATCTGAAGGAAGACGAAGCCTTCAACCGTTATCTTGGCGAACTGTGGGCAGATCTGCGCCAGTGGGTGAAAACAGATATTAACGCCGACGATTCCCGCGTGAAGCAGCGCATTGCCAGCGCCGGGCAGTGGTTTGGCGAAACGCTGGTTGCTGACAGCGCCTTGCGTGCCTCACTCAATGGGCATCTGGAGCAGGCCGCGCATAAAGTTGCCCCGGAGTTTGCCTCCTTCCTGACACGCCATATCAGCGACACAGTGAAAAGTTGGGATGCACGCGATATGTCACAGCAAATTGAGTTAAACATTGGCAAAGATTTGCAGTTTATCCGCGTTAACGGCACGCTGGTCGGCGGTTCTATTGGGCTGGTGTTATATCTGTTGTCACAAATTCCGTCCCTGCTGACGCTGGCGAATTTTTAAGGAGAAAGGTTTTTGCGTCGTTTATTTTTTTACTTTTCATTATCATTTACACATGTAATATAACAATCACCCGACTCACTGTGTGAAATCAAGGTGCGTATGTCTCAGGGAAGTCCAGATTCAAATCGCCATGCCATCAGCGTCGCACTCTTTGGCATGCTGGTCTTAACGCTGGGCATGGGGATTGGGCGCTTTCTGTATACCCCAATGCTGCCGGTACTGCTGTCGGAAGGTCAATTTACGTTTGACCAGCTCTCGTGGATTGCCAGCGCCAACTACGCCGGATATCTGGCGGGAAGCCTGCTCTTCTCCTTCGGGCTCTTCCACCTTCCCTCACGCTTACGCCCGATGCTGTTAATTTCTGCACTCGCCACCGCCGGACTGATTCTGGCGATGGCCAGCTTTACACAGCCTGTGCTGGTCATGCTGATCCGCTTTCTGGCGGGCGTCGCCAGTGCCGGTATGATGATCTTTGGCTCGATGATCGTTCTGCATCATACCCGTCATCCCTTCGTGATCGCCGCGTTGTTCTCCGGCGTTGGCGCTGGCATTTTGATGGGTAATGAATATGTCATCAGTGGTCTGCACTTTGCGCTGTCATCACACACGTTGTGGTTAGGGGCAGCGGCAGCCTCGGCTCTGTTCTTTGTGCTACTGGTTATGCTTCTGCCCTCTCGCGACCATACGCTCCCCGCCGCGCCCCCGGTAAAAACAGAGCATCAGCCGATGTCCTGGTGGCTGCTGGCGCTGCTGTACGGGCTGGCCGGATTTGGTTACATCATTGTCGCCACCTACCTGCCACTGATGGCGAAAAGCGCCGGTTCGCATCTGCTGACGGCTCATCTCTGGTCGCTGGTTGGCATATCGATTATTCCGGGGTGTTTCGCCTGGCTGTGGGCCGCCCGACGCTGGGGAGTATTGCAATGCCTGACGGCGAATTTGCTGATACAAAGCGCCTGCGTGGTCATGACGCTCGCCAGCGATTCCTTGCCGCTGCTGGTGATAAGCAGCGTCGGTTTTGGTGCAACGTTTATGGGCACCACGTCGCTGGTGATGCCGCTCGCCCGTCAACTTAGCGTGCCGCGCAATATTAATCTGCTGGGTCTGGTCACCCTGACATACGGCATTGGACAAATTCTCGGACCGCTATTAACCAGCCTGCTGGGAAGCGGCGCAGTTGCCATCATCAACGCCACACTGTGTGGTGCGGCAGCGCTGCTTTTCGCCGCGTTAATTAGCGCCGCACAATTATACAAACAGCGATTCATCACCGCTAAAAGAATATAATCTTAAGCAGCAACAATATATCCAGGTAAATACCTGTCACGGTTTAAAAAGTATCCCGTAAGCTAATAACTTTGTCAGATTAAACACACTTGATGAAAAATGGCTATAAATATCTTCCCGATTTACGCCATCAAACTGACTTTCAAAGTGAAGTAGCAAGACATATTTCATTCTTGGGTTTTAAACAAAACCCGGACAGAGAGTCATTACTCTAAACTTTCACTCTTATTAACAGAGCGATGTAACATTAATGCTTCAGCAATAATATCTTGTTTGCTTTTTCGTGTTTCAAATGCCAGCGTTCGCACATATTCCCATAAAGAGGTATCGACACGGGCACTTAAAAGAACCATATCTTTTGATCGGGTCCCTCTGGGTTTTCGAATATCGGGATAGTCTCGAGATGGCATTTTCAACTCCTGAACGTAATGACACGCTTATGGTTATGAAATATGCAGTTAGTGTAAAAACATGTCAACGGCAAAATACAGTCATAATAGTAATGAAACTGTTAATAAAAAGCAGAAAAATGGAACAATGTTTCAAGTGAAAGATGACATGTTTATGGAACAATATGTAATGTTAACTTTACGCTTATTCGATTTTATTCATTTGATTAAAAAAACATGAGAAATTTACGTTAGACATACCACAACTCAAAACATCATAATGGCCAATAAGTTACACACCCTCATTAATGTATACATTTACGCGAAACGCTTGTTTTTATGCGTAGTTATGCCGATATGCCTTATCCTGATAACTGCAGGGATCGCGTTGATTCTCACTTTACCCAGATCCGTTTTGTCTAAAAATAAGCACGGAAAGGTAAAAATAAGGTAAATAACGCATTTTTTTGCACGCGAAAATAAGTTGTTTTTAATTGATATAAATCAATTTCCATCGCACAAAGACGGCGGAAAAATGATCATTTGAGGCGATGGAAACAATTTTTTACGTGTCATTCAAAACGTGAATATCGACCTGGTAGGACAATGAATAAGGATACGTAAAAGTGCGGTGCGGGCCGCAATAGCCCGCTTATGAGAGGAAGGAAAATCAGGCATTAACTTTATCCAGCGGCCAGGAATCAAACAGATAACCATCAAAATCAATGTCATCTACATTTGAAAACTCCAGCAGGCGCTGTTTGACATTTTCCAGATGCTGCCACATGGCAAGCTTGGCCGCGCGAGCATCTTTTTTGATTAATGCCGCAAGGATCTGTTTATGGTCGCCCATCCATTCTTTGCGGTAATGAGTGTCGTCGAGGTGGCTATGGAGCTGGATCCACATCGGGTTGTTCTCACGCCACTGCCATGACTGGCGAAACAGCTCCACCAGCATGCTGTTATGCGTGGCTTCGGCGATGGCGAGATGGAACTGCATGTCGCCGCTTTCAGAACCGTTTGGCTCGCTGGACGCCAGCTCCCGCTCTTCGAGCTGCAACGCCTGGCGCATTTTGACGATATCTTCGCGGGTAGCCTGCAGCGCGGCAAATTCAGCGATATTGCTTTCCAGCAGCTGCCGCGCCTGCAGCAGCTCAAACGGCCCCGCATCATTGCAATGATTTGCATCCGTACTGTCGATGGTCTGCGCATCCGCATTATCGAGCACGTAGATCCCGGCCCCGCGCCGCACGTCCACCAGGCCTTTAATTTCCAGCATGATTAACGCTTCGCGAACCACCGTGCGAGTGACATTGAGCATCTCGGCAATTTCACGCTCTGGTGGTAAGCGTTCACCGGGCTGGTACGGCGTCTGAACAATCAGATCGCGGATCATGGCACCCACTTCTTGGTAGGGTCTTTGCTGAGAAGTGTTCGATTTCATCGTGTTATGTCCGTCAGATGCGTGTAATCAGATACGGTGAATAAGTACCGAACTATAGCATTTGCGGGAAGCCAAAAACAGAAAACGGGTCAACCAAACCAATATTTTGATTGACCCGTCATAGTTCGGAGGTTATGCGTCAGCGCTTAATGCCGCAACGCACTCACGTGCGCCGTGTTCACATAACTGTTGATACACCGCAATAATGGTCTCCACAAAGTCGGCGTTTTCCGCCAGGTCATAACCAAAAATGCCAGACAGCCCCAGCAGCGCCGTCACGCGTTCGGCCCCCTGGTACTGTCGGTTAATGCGCTGGAATTCAGCCAGCATTGGGTCGACAACATCAATGGCCTGCCCCTGCTCATCCACACCGTGGGTGTAGCGCATCCAGCCCGCCACGCCCAGCGCCAGGTGACGCCAGCCGCTGGCGTTTTGCAAGTGCAGACGCACCGGATCAAGCAGGCGCTGCGGCAGTTTCTGGCTACCGTCCATCGCAATTTGCCAGGTACGGTGGCGCAGAGACGGGTTGCTAAAACGCTCGATCAGCAGGGTCGCGTAAGCGTTGAGATCGGTGCCTTCCGGCATCGAGAGCGTCGGCGCCTGCTCCTGCATCATCAGCGCAAACGCCGCTTTGCGGTACGCCGGATTCGTCATGGTATCGGCGATAGTTTCATAGCCGCCGAGATAGCCCAGATACGCGAGGAAAGAGTGGCTGCCGTTGAGCATGCGCAGTTTCATCATTTCAAACGGCACCACGTCGGCCACGAACTGTGCGCCAACCTTGTCCCAGTCAGGACGACCGTTGACAAAATTGTCTTCAATTACCCACTGACGGAACGGCTCGCAGGCGATAGCACACGGATCGTAAACGCCCAACTGGTCGGCAATCTCCTGTAACGTTTCCGGCGTCGCTGCCGGAACAATGCGGTCGACCATGGTGCACGGGAAAGTGGCATTAGCTTCAATCCACTGCGCCAGCTGCGGGTCGCGCGCCTGCGCCAGCCCCAGCACCGCGACTTTCGCCACATGCCCATTTTCACGCACGTTATCGCAGGACATCACGGTGAAGGCAGCCAGCCCCTGCTCACGACGCAGGTACAGCGCTTGTACGATGTAACCAATCGCCGATTTCGGCGCGGTAGGATTCGCCAGATCGTGTTTAATCAGCGGGTTATTGAGATCTAACTGACCGCTGGCCGCATCGGTGCAGTAGCCTTTTTCGGTGACCGTCAGCGAAACAATTGCCGTCTGCGGGCGCGCCATAGCCTGTAAAATACCGTCACAGCCGTCAAGGTCCGGGTGCAGCGCTTCTTTCATTGATCCGATCACTTTCAGCACGGTGTTGTCCGCGCCTTTTTCCGCCACGGTATACAGCAGTTGCTGCTTGCGCAGATTTTCAATCAGTACGCAGTCGTTACCCGGCATCAGGTTAACTTCACTGATCCCCCAGTCGCTGTCGGTGGTTTCCAGCAAATGATGGGTGTACAGCGCCTGATGCGCGCGGTGAAAAGCGCCGCATCCCAGGTGAACAATGCGGGATTGCAGGCGCGAGCTGTCCCATGCAGGGCGCGCAACCGGCAGGTCGCTATTGGCAATTGTCGTTGTCATCGTGAACTCCAGAACCCGTTGAAAGACCAACGGATGAGAAAAGAAAAAGCCGGCCAGACAGGTGGCCGGCAACTCGCTTTAGCGGCTGAAGAAAGCGCGCTGGATAGCCATCTCAACGCCGCGCACTTCCGCCAGCCCTTTCAGGCGACCAATCGCGGAGTAGCCTGGGTTGGTTTTCTTTTTCAGATCGTCCAGCATTTGGTGGCCATGGTCCGGACGCATCGGGATCAAATCTTCCTTCCCTTCCGCTTTACGGCGTTGCTCTTCTTCAACGATCGCTTTCACCACTTCGTACATGTCGACGTCGCCATTAAGATGCGCCGCCTCATGAAAGGTTTTCGGATTATCTTCACGCAGCGTGGAGCGCAGATGGGTGAAGTAAATGCGTGGGCCAAACTGTTTAATCATGTCGACCAGATCGTTATCCGCCCGCACGCCGTAGGAACCGGCGCACATAGTGAAACCATTCGCCATGCTGTTAACCGTATCGACCATCCACTGCATGTCTTCCACCGTGGAAACAATGCGCGGCAGGCCGAGGATCGGGCGCGGCGGATCGTCCGGGTGAACTGCCATGCGTACGCCAGCTTCTTCCGCCACCGGAATAATCGCCTTCAGGAAGACGGCGAAATTCTCACGTAGCGCGGCTTTATCGATATCTTTATAGCGCGCAAGATGCTGGCGGAACTGGTCGAGCGTGTAGCCCTCTTCTGCCCCCGGCAGACCGGCAATGATGTTGCGGGTCAGGCGCGCTTTGTCTTCATCGCTCATGGTGGCGAAGCGTTCATTTGCCTGAGCAATCTCTTCGGCGGTGTAGTCTGCTTCCGCGCCCGGACGCTGGAGGATATGCAGCTCAAAGGCGGCAAATTCAATCTGGTCAAAACGCAGCGCTTTGGAGCCGTCCGGCAGGACGTATTCCAGGTCGGTACGGGTCCAGTCGAGAACAGGCATGAAGTTGTAGCACACGGTACGAATGCCGCACTGGGCCAGGTTACGCAGGCTTTGCTGGTAGTTGGTGATCCACTGCAGATAGTTGCCGGAACGGGTTTTAATGTCTTCGTGGATCGGCACGCTTTCGACGACCGACCAGACCAGGCCCGCCTGCTCAACAATAGTTTTGCGCTTCAGGATTTCATCAACCGTCCACACCTCCCCGTTAGGGATATGGTGCAAAGCGGTGACAACGCCTGTGGCACCCGCCTGACGAACATCCGCTAAGGTGACCGGATCGTTAGGACCATACCAGCGCCATGTCTGTTCCATGTTTTATTCCTCGTTTACGTTATGGACTCGACGATATGGCATATAAATTCCCCCTTTTGGTATGACATGTCAACCTGAAACGATAAATTGGTTAACCAAATCACGGTTTATGCCGATTAGATCGCCTAATTAAGGCCATTCAGTTCGGTAAGACTGTAAATATGTAACGCAATATGACATTCATCGCATCAATGGTTAACCAATATAGGTAGCATCTCAACCAAAAATCATAATAGTTCAACCAAGCTGGCGATCCCCGCCGTTACCGCCGCCACCACTCACTCGTTGTTCCCGCCACAGCCGGGGCCGGTTGCGCTGGTTAACGCCTACGGCGCGGACATGGGCATGGGCATGGGCATGGGCATGGTCTACATCTATGGCATTCTGGTGATGATTCCGAGCGTGAGCTGCGCCGGGCTTATCCTGCCAAAGTTCCTCGGCAACCTCGATCGCCCAACGCCGTCGTTCATGAAAGCCGACGTACTGGTTGACCAGAACAATCTGCCCTCCTTCGGCGTGTCTATTCTGGTACCGCGCGTGGTCACGACATGCAGTGGGTGATGAATGCCTTTGAAAACGCAGTGAAAAGCATCGCCATGGTGATCCTGATCATCGGCACAGGCGGCGTACTGAAGCAGACCATTATTGATACCGGCATTGGCGATACCATCGGCATGCTGATGTCGCACGGCAATATCTCTCCGTACATCATGGCGTGGTTGATAACCGTGCTTATTCGTCTGGCAACCGGTCAACTGGTTGGCGTCGACCCGGCGTTACTGGAGCTGGTGAACTCCGTTATTGACCTGATTATCGTATTGATCATCAGCTTGATTGCATAACGTCGATACCGCTCTGGCTCTTCACGCCAGAGCGGTTCTGAATCCTGCCTCAACAATCCTCAATAATCAGATATACCGCCTTCACCGGGCCATGCACCCCAACCACCTTGATAAGCTCAATATCTGCCGTCGAACTGGGTCCACTGATAATGTTAATGCACGACGGCATACGCTCACCGGCCTGCGCCTTCTGATGCAGTTTCTCTGCCAACTGGGCAACGCGCGGCAGGATAGTGCTTTTGCGCAGCACGAAAATCGAGGACTCCGGCAGCAGGCTAATTGAACGCCCGCGCTCCGGCGCGGAAAACAGCACCACGCCGCCGGACTCGGTCAGGCCATACTCGGCATACACCACCCCCACTTTCGCCTGCTCAGCCTCGGCAATATTTTCGCTGCCTCGCGCCGGGTCCCAGACCACGGCGTTGCATTCCTGCTGCAGACGTTCCGTGATGCCCAGTTCCACCAGTCGACTGTCGCCGCTGATAACCACCGGCTGACCCAACTCTTCGCACAGGCGTCGCGCGGCTTCTGCGGCCTGTTCCTCGCGGGTCAGTTCGCAGCGGGCCAGCATCACCTCGCTGGCAAACTGGGTAAACGCATCGCAACGCTGTTGCGGGCTCAGCTCGGTCAGGCGCTCGTTGGCATAGTTGTTCACCGGCGCGGCATCCGCTTGCGGCTCAAAACGTAGAGGGCGGCCCAGCGCCTGGGCGATAGTGTTTAAAAACGCGGTACGGTTATCCATTCTTTTTCTCCTGCGCCTGATGTTTCTTAAACCAGCTGCGGAAGCTCTCACCGTCGGCATCAGGAAGATCGCGCGCCTCCATCCAGTCACCAATCGCGCCAACCTTAAGCGGAGTTTTGCCACCATTGATAAACCAGCTCGCCGCATGTGCGCCCGCCATCATCCCGACTTTCCACAGCCCCGGATGGCTATTGGCATACGCGAACATTTTTATCGCCCGACGCTCGGCTTTCGGGGTGATGCCTTCCTCGGCCATCACCCGACGATGCCGCAGGATCAGTTTTGACAGCGGAATCTTTACCGGACAAACGCTGTCGCAGGCCGTGCATAATGAACAGGCGTAAGGCAGATCTTTAAAATCTTTATAGCCGCCGAGCAGCGGAGAGATCACCGCGCCGATAGGGCCGGGATAGATAGAACCATAGCCGTGTCCGCCAATGTGACGGTACGCCGGGCAGGTGTTCATACAGGCCCCGCAGCGGATGCAGCGCAGCACATCGCGAAACGCCGAACCCAGCACCTGCGAGCGGCCATTATCGACAATCACCAGGTGAAACTCTTCCGGACCGTCGACATTATCCGCCTCACGCGGGCCGGTCAGCCAGGTGTTGTAGCCCGTCAGACGCGCGCCCACGGCGCTACGCGCCAGCATGGTGATCAATACATCCACATCGGCAAAGGTCGGCGCGATACGTTCCATGCCCATCACCGCAATGTGTGTTTTTGGCAGCGTGGTGCACATCCGTGCGTTGCCTTCGTTGGTCACCAGGCAAACAGAGCCGGTTTCCGCCACAGCAAAGTTACAGCCGGTAATACCGATTTCAGCACTGAGAAAATCCTCGCGGATCTTCTGACGGATAAATAAGGTCATGGCTTCCGGGGTTTCCGGGCCGTCGTAACCCAGACGCTCGTGCAGCACGCGGCGGATCTGATAACGATCTTTATGAATAGCCGGGACCACAACGTGCGAAGGCGGATCCTGATCCAACTGCAGGATATATTCGCCGAGATCGGTTTCGATCACCTGAATTCCGGCATCCTGCAGCACATGGTTGACGCCGATCTCTTCGGTCACCATCGACTTGGACTTCACCACTTTCTTCGCGTTTTTACGCTGCGCAACCTGCAAAATGTAGCGGGTAGCGTCTTCTTTGGTCTTTGCGAAATAGACGTGGCCGCCGTTTTGCGTCACTTTCTCGGAGAGTTGATACAGGTAAGCGTCGAGGTTACTCAGAACGTGATCGCGGATCTGGCTGGCACGATCGCGCCAGTCTTCCCAGTGGCCTAGCTCATCAACCATTCTCTGCCGATTCGCACCAATACGCTCCTGCGCGTTGGCCACGGCTTTGCGCATGATCGGATCTTCGATCTGCTGACGAATGCGCAGTTTAAACTCTACATCGCTGGTTTTTATCGACATCTCTTTCCCCTCAGCGGCTCATCAGCACTTCAGCAATATGCATCACTTTGACCGGCTGGCCCTCACGTTGCAGCCGACCGCCAATATTCAGCAAGCAGCTGACGTCCGCGCCAATCAAATATTCCGGCTTCGCATCCATCAGATGTAAGACTTTCTCTTTCACCATCTCACCAGATATCTCGGCCATCTTGACCGAGAATGTCCCGCCAAAGCCGCAGCAGGTGTCCTGATCGGCAAATGTCATCAGCTCCAGCCCGCGCACGTTTTTCAGCAGCGTCAGCGGCTCTTCCTTCACCCCCAGCTTGCGAGTCAGGCTACAGGAAGGATGATATACCGCACGGCCCTGCAGGCTGGCACCGACATCCACCACGCCCAGTTTGTTGACGATAAAAGAAGTGAGATCCTGCATACGTCCGGCAACCTTCTCGGCGCGCAGCGCCCATTCAGGTTCATCCGCCAGATACGTCGGGTAGCTTTTTACCGCGTAGGTGCAGGAGCCTGCCGGAGAGATAATCGGATCGTCGTTGTCTTCCAGGGCGGCGATCAGGTTTTTCATTCCGGGGATCGCCTCTTTGATGTAACCGCTGTTGATGGCTGGCTGACCACAACACCCTTGCTTCTCGGGGAAATTAACGTGACAGCCCAGTTTTTCCAGTAGCAATACGGAGTCTCGTGCCATCCGTGATTTCAGGGCGTCACCAATACAGGTAACAAAGAAATTTACATTCACAATAACTACTCCATTGCTTCATTTCTGTTTATTGCGCTTGATATCGCTATATCACGCCCAGTCTTCTGTTTGCTGGTTTTGTCGATGTCTGGGTTCATGGTGTTTGTCGGATCATACTCCTGAGATGGCCGCTCTCCGCTTCTTATATCAGGATCATCTTAAATACCTGTATTTTCATTTGTATGACAAAACCAAATAATCCTCCAATCAACTCGTACATGCAATACCCTGGTTTATTTCTTTCGGCCTCGCTCACATTTTTATATTGAAAATCACCGTGTTATGAGTCGGTTAAAAATAGTTTCAGGTGATAATTATTCCTGTCACTACCATTATTAAAAGAGTTATCAAATAACTATTTATAGGTATTCAACTTGCTCTTTAGTATATTTACCTGGCATTGAATTTTAATTAAAAGATTACAATAGTTACAAAACCATTAATCATAATTACTTTATTCACTGAAGCGATTCAGTTTGCATCTTTTATTTATACAGCAATATAGCCTTCCCGACATAAATATAAATCAGGTTTAATAAACCAATCAGGAATAGCAATGAACGAATATTTTATGTTTGCCCTGGCACTTTCTCCTTTACTACTGATGGTATTTTTAATATTAAAATTGAAAATGCCTATCCATTATTCCGTACTGATCTCTTTAGTATTCACTGCTGCGCTATCGGCTCTGTTCTGGGAGATGCCCGTACAGAATCTCAAAGCCGCGATAGGCTATGGTGCGCTGAAGGGATTATGGCCGATTGTGATTGTGATCCTCGGCGCTATCTTCAGTTATAACGTCATGCAGGCAACCAAAGCGCTGGATATTCTGCGCGATATCCTCGCCAGCATTAGTGAAGATAAGCGTATTCAGGTGCTGCTGATTTCATGGTGCTTTGGTGGATTTCTTGAAGCCGCGGCGGGTTATGGTACAGCGGTCGCCATTCCGATCGGTATACTTATCGCACTGGGTTTCAACCCACTGAAGGCGGCAATAGCCTCTCTGGTGGCAAATACCGTTCCCACCGCATTCGGCGCAGTCGGGATCCCAGTTTCTATTCTGGCGGAACAGGTTAACCTGCCGGTTTATACCCTGGGCGGAACCATTATTCTGCAGCTTGCGCTGTTTAATATCCTGCTGCCATTTGTGATTATCTGCATTATTGGCGGCGGCCTGAGAGCCATTCGCGGCGTATTTTTAATTACGCTGATTTGCGGTATTACCACGCTGGTTCCGCAGTATTTTGTCGCTATTCATCTCGGTGCTGAATTACCCGCCTTTGCCGGTAGCCTGGTCAGCCTGTTTGCCGTGGCGATGGTTAGCCGTCTGCGCAATGGGAAAACCGATCCCGAGTGGCGAATTGAAGTCAGCCATAACCGCGAAACCACGCCGCGTTCGGCAAAAGTATTGTTCCGCGTGGGTTCTATCTATCTGTTCATATTTGTCTTTATCCTGTTGTGTTCGCCGCTATTCCCGACGATAAAAGGCGCAGCCTCACAACTGGCCTCGGTGCTGCATTTCACGCTTGCTGACGGCAAAACGCTGGCGCTCAAGGTTGAATGGGTGACCACGCCGGGGATGCTGATCATCTTTGCGACCATTATCGGCGGTTTTATTCAGGGGGCGTCCGCGCGCGGGATGCTGGAAGTGTTTATCAAAACCATTTTCCAGCTTAAAAATTCCATTGTGGCGATTATGGCGATCGTCGCACTGGCCACGGTGATGGATCTCAGCGGGATTATCTCCACGTTGGCCCAGTCGATTGTCGATCTGACCGGCAGCTCGTACGTCTTCCTCGCCCCGGTGATTGGTGCGCTGGGTACGTTCGTTACCGGCAGCGATACCAATTCGAACATTCTGTTCGGCAAACTGCAAACCATTGCCGCCAGTAAACTGCATATCGATCCCAACTGGCTGGCGGCGGCCAACACCTCTGGCGCAACAGGAGGGAAAATGATTTCGCCGCAGAGTATCGCCATTGCGGTTTCAGCCACTAAAATGGACGGCCAGGCCAACCAGATTATGTCTGGCACCATGAAATACTGCTGTGCCTACATCGTAATCCTCGGCCTGAAAGTCGGTCTCTTTTATTACTGGTTTATGGCGTAACCCATTGTCAACCCCGTCAAATTCGCGGCAATCGTATTTGACGCAATGGTGAACTAAAAGGTTTACACCGCCCCGGAATCGGAACGATGTCACTGGCTTTACGATTTGTCGGCGCTGACTACAATAGCGCCAATGTTTCAAATCGAGGATTGTTGTTATGTTGTTCTGGAAAAAGATGGTGAAGAAGTTCGACGCCTTTTCCGCGTTGATCCCACCACGCTACTTCCGGGTGTAATGCCAGGCAGGCCTGTCAGCGACAGGCCTGAGTCTTATTTCCCGCTTTTTTCTTACGCAGCCCGCACGTTCTTAACACCACCACCCGCAAGCGCAGCCACGCAAAGCGATAAACCAGCGGATGCTGAAATCGTAGCAATGTCAGAAACATAACTCCCCCGCACTAACGAAACGTTGGCAGCAGACCAAATACATCCAGAACAACCGTCAGATAGACAATCGCCCCGCAGATTATTACCAGATTGAGCACGGTGTTATTACACGGCGCGGTATAGCTGGCAGTCGGAAAACGTTTTCGCGCGGCTTTCACCAGGAACGGCGGCAGGATCACGCTCCAGATGGTAAAGGCCAGACCGGCATAGCCAATCGCATGCACGAAACCATTCGGGAAGAAGAAGCACACAGCAGCAGGTGGGAAATAGGTCACCAGCGCGGTTTTCAGACGGCCTATACCGTCATCCGGGAAGTGGAACAGGTCGGCGATATAATCGAACAGACCAAGCGTTGCCGCCAGCAGTGAGCTGGCTACCGCGAAGTTGCCGAAGAAGGTCAGGATCAGATCCATATAACGGCTGGTGAACAGCCCGCTGATAGCCTCGACAAACACGTCGATATTGCCGCCTTTGGCGATAATCGGCGGGAATGAGGCACGGCTGATATTACCCATCGTCACACCCAGCCAGAAAATATATAACAGCAGGGCAAACAGCGTGCCGATGATAATCGAACGCGTAATATTCGAGATCCCCCTCGTGCCATACAGCTTGACCAGGCTCGGTACGTTACCGTGAAAACCAAACGAGATGATGCAGAACGGCAGCGTCATCAGGATATAGGGCAAATACTGCGAATTGGGCAACGCCACCGCCACGCTGTCGATAAGTTTTGCCACTTCGATATGGCCAATCAGCCCGGAGAACGTGGCAAAGAACGCCACAAACTTACCGATAATCAGCACGGTAGTGATGCGTCCAACCAGCAGGGAGCTGTACCAGGCAATCGCCCCTACCAACATACTGACGATCACCACCGAAATATTCGCCGGAAAGCGCACGCCGCTGTATTTGAACACGGTTTGCGCCATCACCGCCGACGAACCGGAGATATAGGCATAGGTCAGAATATACAGCACAAAGCCGAAAGCGATACCGACCACGATATTCCACTTTCGGCCTAATAAATCCTGAGTAAAGGTATTAAAACTGGCACCGGCACCATAATGCAGGTTAACTTCGACCAGCATCAGACCGGTTAATAACATCATGATGGCGATAAACAGAAGAATAACAGAGGCACCGGGAAACCATACGCCGGCCATCGCAATCGGCAGGGAAAACATCCCGCCACCCACTACGGTTGCGATAACCAACATGGTTCCGCTAATCAGTCCGGGGGTACAACTCTGTCGCTCAATGGCATTAATATCCATGATAAATGTTCCTGTAGACTATTCGTTATAATTACAGCTGTCATTTGTACATCATGCGGATAATAAAAATGTCGGAGTCAGGGTTTACTTTTTTTAGTTATGCCACGGTAACGGGCACCGCAAAGGCTTCCTGTTCATAGAAAAGGAATACAAAAAAGCCCCATCCTGAGATGGGGCCATAATGATTATTTAGATATAATCAAAGCGCGCAGTAAAGAAACGCAACTGCTTCGGCTCGTAAATAAACTTCAGCCCGCGAATATCTTCTTTGTGCTGGTAAAGTTTAATAATGCCGTCAGCCACGACATCCATATGCGCGTAGGTATAAACGCGGCGTGGAATAGTCAGACGCACGGTTTCCAGTTTCGGTCGGTGGTGTTCACCGGTCACGTTATTACGGCCTGCAGAGATTATTCCGCGTTCCATACTGCGCACGCCTGTTTCCACATAAATGCTCGCCGCCAGGCTTTGCGCCGGGAACTCGTCCTGCGTCAGATGCTCGCAGAAGCGACGCGCATCGAGGAATACCGCGTGACCACCTACCGGTTCAACAATCGGTACACCAGCGGCCTTCAGCTTGTCGCCCAGGTAGCGAACCTGCTTCACGCGGTGCTCAATGTACTCATACTGCATGGCTTCGCGCAGGCCAATCGCCATCGCTTCCATGTCGCGTCCGGCCAGGCCGCCGTAGGATGGCATGCCTTCGTACACCACGACTAACTCTTTGGCGGCAGAGAACATTTCGTCATCATTCATGCACAGGAAGCCGCCGATATTCACCAGACAGTCTTTTTTACCGCTCATGGTACAACCGTCGGCATAGCTGAACATCTCATGCACGATCTCGGCGATGCTCTTGTTCTCAAAGCCCTGCTCTTGCTCTTTGATAAAGTAGGCGTTTTCAACGCAGCGGGTGGCGTCGTAGAACACTTTAATGCCGTGCGCTTGTGTCAGTTCACGCACCGCACGCATGTTCGCCATCGAGACCGGCTGGCCGCCCGCGAGGTTAACCGTCACAGCCAGGCAGATATAGGCAATATTTTCTGCGCCTTTTTCATCAATCAGCTTTTGTAATTTTTTAAGATCAATATCACCTTTAAACGCAATATTCAGACCGGCGTCGTGTGCTTCGTCACGAACGATATCGACAAACACTGCACCATTCTTTTCCTGGTGATAACGAGTGGTGGTGAAATACATATTCCCGGCAACATATTGCCCGGGTTTAATTGCCAGCTGAGATAACAGGTTTTCTGCGCCGCGCCCCTGGTGAGTCGGAACAATATGTTTAAAGCCAAACAGTTCCTGCACGGTTCTTTCCAGATGATAGAAGTTTTCGCTGCCCGCGTACGCTTCATCACCCATCATCATTCCGGCCCACTGCTTGTCGCTCATGGCGTTGGTGCCGCTGTCTGTCAGCAGATCAATATAGATATCTTTCGAATTTAACAGGAAAGTATTGTAACCCGCTTCTTGCATTTTTATCAGGCGTTCATCACGCGGGATCATAGATACAGTTTCAACGCTTTTAATACGGAAGGGTTCTGCCGGATAATTCATTTTGTTTCTCCAGTAACAGTGGTCATGTACGTATTAATGTGACGTAAAGCATATCGGGTTCATCAATAAAGTCTGATGAAATATAACTATTCGCCTCCTGGGCCAGGGGGAGAAATAATGTGGAGGCACTATGCAAGATTTAATTGATTATGGAAATAGTCCGGTCAACATTAATCACTGGCAATAATTTAAAAAGCTGTAAATGTGAGTGATGTAAATCACACGTCGTTTTTTTACCCGTTCATATTCAACAAGTTTTTTTTTGCGTATTGATTTGCCATTCGCGGTAGTGCGCCCACTGAGGGGGGAAATACTGAAAACTTAACTTTCCAGGCTGTGCGCATAATGTATTCGTGAATGAGTACACCCCATTTTGTGAGAGTCGGATCACTTCACGGGGTTATATTTGTGATTCACATCACCAAAAGTGTAAAGTAAAGTGTACAAAACGGTGTTGTTTCAGAGTTTGCTATTTGCTTCAGTGAGTGAGATCGCATTTTTGGCCTGATACAGAGGGGCGTTGTTTTCTGGAAATGGTAGGTATCTGGTGGATTGAATGAGAATGAATTTATACGGTGAATAATACCGGATTTATTGGGATAGAGAGGTTTTCTATTTATTCCGAAAGCGTGCAATTCGCGCTTATTTCATCTTATTTACATCTGGACTTCCCCCAGGATACTGGCGTAATTTACAGGGGTTTTACTAGCGCGATGTGAAGGTGCGCCAACACCTCCGCATCGCTGATCGCAGTAACTATTATAGGAGAATAGTCACCATGACTGATACGCATTGTATTGCAGTTTCATTTGATCCAGAAGTCCACGCCGCAGATAACCGTCGCCTGAAGGTGGGTTATGCGAGCCGTTATCCTGATTACAGCCGAACCCGAAGAGTCAGAACTAATGAAATCCCTGCGCGCCGTGGAAAAGCTCTCCGCGCGCAAGCAAAAGCAGGTGCTGGAGTTTATCGGGGGGATTGCGGGGAAAGCATTGAAGGGGTGAGTGTGTGATTGTCATTGTAATTGAGGCGCCTGCGGGCGCCTTTATTGGTGACGAATTTTCATGTGATTTTTTATATTACCACCAGAATATTTATTTCAAGAATAAATACCTCTAATTAATAATCCATATCGATATTCTTAATGTCATTTGAGAAACTGTTACTCAAGTCAACTATTTCACCATCAATTTTTGTTATTTACATGCTCTCATTTCTAGCTATCTTACTTTATTAAAGGATTGCCATGGCCGAGACAGAAGGCATTGCAAGAAGGATCTATAACATTATCATTCCACCTGATACAGTACAATCTTTTGTTGATTCTATACATACTGGACATACAGAAGACAAGCCTTTTTTTATAAAAACAATTGAGTTAGTGGGAGAACATTTAAACGGTAAGTCTAAGGACTGGTAACATGAAAAAACTTATCACACTAATAATAAACTCATTGTTTTGCGGGTATGTTGCCACCCTTTGTTTAATTTCTCTCATCGAATTCGATTCATGGCAGGATAAAATCCTTGCCATTATTATCATCGTTGGAAGCGCTTATATTATCGCCTTTATAGCCAACAGGTTCTTGCCAACAAAGATACACCTGATGGGGGGAGTTCTTGATCTATTATCCGGTCCATTACTAATCGCAGGAGGCCTCGCTTGTTTCGCTTTTCTTGAACCCTGGCCCGTAAAAATTATTGGAACATTAGTTTGGATTCTCATCATGCTTTATTTCCCTTCCCGTATAAATATAGATAAGGACTAATCATGTCAAACCCAGCCTATCTGTGGTTAACCGATGTAAATGGCTCCCCCGTAATGGGAAGCTCACAAGTTGCTGGACGCATTGGTGCTATTGAACTGAAAGCAGTCACTCATCACCTGTCTGTCCCTGTAGATGGAAATACAGGTAGACTGACAGGAACGCGTGTGCACGCGCCGATTGCAATACAGAAGGAGTTTAATAAAACAATGCCCCTTTTGTATAAAGCGTTAAGTGAAAGCCAGACATTAAAATCAGCCACAATAAAAATGTATCAAATTCTGGAGGTTGGTATTGAAAGTGAATATTTTAATATCATTTTAGAAAATGTAAAAGTGACAGGAATCACAGAGTAATTTCGTAACTGCCATTGAGTATTTCACCAGCACAGAAAGAATGTGCTGGTGGTGAAAGCATACGTTTTATGAACAAACGAGGTCATTCCTCTCTAATAAACAGCGAGATACACCACCAAAACTTTTGAGTAAACTGATACTGCCATGATTCTTCGTACAATTATTTCCCAGATTTTGTCGATGCAATCAACATCTAATTGCGTCAGTATCCTCTGTAAGCATACAGTCAATCATATAACCAGTAACCTGCTCTGGCTGATTCTGCGAACATACGCACAGTAAGCGGTTTTGACACTTGTTTGATGGGTTCTTTCGTAAACCACTTTCGATAGATCGCTTCTCTTTCCCACGGGTAATAGGCCTCAAAATCAATTACTGAAACATCAACGTTATATTTCTCTCCAAAATCTTCAATGGCATACGGTAATTCATCCCATTCAGCGTAACCTTGCAGCGGAGTATCAAGTTCAATCGGGATAGGCTTGAAAGTAAACGTTACCGCGAGAGATAACTCTCCCCGAAAAAATTCTAATACCTCGTTATCCTTCACCATCAAAGATCCTTCGATATGCAATAATTTGCTTACTTATTGTACTCCTGCGTCTCCAGTTTGGGGGACGGTAACCGCCATGGCGTATGTGTTTTTCAGAAAACATAAAAGTGATGTTGGTAGCGCATCAACCCGTCTTTGCTTGATCAGGTGATATTTTGCGAGCATCATCGCAATTATTTACCTGATAATGAAATCAATGACTTCCAGTAAAAACCTGCAACAGGCAATTGCCGACATCACCATCTGGCGTAAAGGCGAGCAGCGTGCTCCGCACAAGCCTCTGCTGCTGCTTCATGTGCTGGCGGGTTATCAGCAGGGTCACGGTCGCCTGTTTGACTACGGTTCGGAAGTTCGCGACCCGTTGCATAGTCTGCTGGAGCGATTTGGACCACAGCGCGCGCAATACCGCCCGGATATGCCCTTCTGGCGCTTACAGGGAGATGGGTTCTGGGAGCTACAAAACGCCGAGCACTGTTCAACATCCGGCAGCAGCAAACAGCCCCCTGCCGGGGAACTGGTAACGCACAACGTTGCCGGAGGTTTTGATGAACAACATTTTTCCCTGCTGAAAAAGAACAAAAACCTCATTAATTCCCTGGCCCAGCAAATGCTCGAGGCGCACTTCACCGAAAGCATTCAGGAAGAGATCGCGGATGAACTGGGATTTGATATCCTGCAAATCCGTAAACAGCGGGACCCATTGTTCCGCCAGCAGGTTCTGCGTGCCTATAACTATGAATGCGCCATTTGTGGCTTCAATATGCGCCACGACAGCACCTCAGTCGCCCTGGAAGCCGCCCATATCAAATGGAAACAGCACGGCGGCCCGTGCGAAATTTCAAACGGACTGGCGTTGTGTGCAATTCACCATAAAGCCTTTGATAAAGGTTCGATTGGGCTGGATGAGCGTATGCGGATTCAGGTATCTCCCGCAGTGAATGGCAGCAGCATAGTGGGCAGACTGTTCTGGGATTTCGACGGTAAATCGATAGCGCTACCGATGATGCGCGAGAATTACCCAAAAGAAGGGTTTATGGAGTGGCACAGGAAGGAGGTGTTTAGAGGGTGAGTGCGGAAGGCCGGACTCGCCTTTTGGTTTAATTTGTTGAAAATAAATGAGTTGTGAGGTTTTACTTTGGGGATTTGGCCCCAGAATGGGACAAAAAATTGAATACTGCGTGGAAGATCACAAAGTTGGGTGATTATTTTCCAGTACCGAAACGCATTCCAGAGTAAGGCTTCTCACGGCATTGCGCCAGTCGGGATGCTAAATCTCCCACATGCAGCTCCAGCTTGTGGCCATCCGGGTCAAGAAAATAGAAAGATTGCCCTTCGCTTTTATTGTCTTTCCAGACCGTCACTCCCGCCAGTTTCAGCTTATATGAGAACGGCTCAAAATCTTCTGGCGCGATGTTGAATGCGCAGTGGTGAAGTCGCTAAACTGCCGTTCTATGGTAAGACATGAGTAAACTGTGTACAGGGTGATTAGTAAGACATGGTGGAGGATAAGGCAAAAAATTAATGCACAAATAGTTGCTACCGCACTCATATGCGGAGAAATAAACTACTGCAAAAGTGCAATATTTTTCGGAGATATGTCATTAGAATAGGTATGGGATTGTTTCATAACATATCAAGCAGTATTTGCTTGATGCCTAGAATGAATTTTGGGGGAAATCATGGTTGGTAAAAGAAAATTCGTATCTGAATTTTCAGTGAGCATTACTTCTAAAGGATGGCTGATGTTCACTCCTGATCAGCTGCATGCTGATGGTAAGATGAATGATGAGCTCCAAGAAGTTGCTGACAATAGCCATATATATCTCATCTGTAAAAAGCCAAAAGCAACATGTTGTAACGAGCAACCTATAATCCACAATGGCCTTGTTTCCGGTAAAGTGTCTAGTCGGGTCAAAGGTAAAGAAATAGTTTCTGAATATACTTTTCCATTTGAATTTGAAGATAATGAGGTTAGTTTGAATGTAGCAGATTACCCACATAAAAAAATTCAGACGTACAAGTCTGATGGCTTATGGGAAAGATATTGGCCGAGCGACGTATTGGCTTTATATACTGGAAATGATATTTATCGTAACTTTGAGGTTTTATATGTAGGTCAAGCATTTGCTGAAGGAAAGAGAACTGCAATTGACCGGTTAAAAAGTCATTCTACACTTCAGAAAATTCTTGCTGAAACTATGAGTGACTATCCAGATGACCAAGTATTTATTTTTAATTTGGTATACGATGATTATATACTTTTAACTTCTTTCGATGGACGAGACAAAACTAGTATTACCGGTGAAGAAGACAATATTCGTCTCAAAAGCATAATAGACAATCATTTATCCCAAAAAGAAGTAATTTGCTTAGCCGAGGCAGGGTTAATAAGATATTTCCAACCTAAATATAATGCCATTTATAAAGAAAGTTTTCCTGCTTCAGATCAGAAGATACTTTCAGGTTGTTTTGCGCTCGATTTTTCTGGTTTATCAGTAGAAATCGAATTGAGCCCATCACCTTTCAGATTATATTCTGATAAAATTAAATCCCGTTATCATCATATTGCTGCATTTAATTTATCTGATGAAGAGGAGAGACTTGGTTTCTTTACCTTAAGCGATGGCGTTACAGAAACTAACATACTTGGTAATGTTATTAAAATGGGAAAATAAAATTTGACTGATGATATTAAGCGGTATGCACCGCCTTTTTATAGGTAATCAGGAAGTATTAAGACAGGATCTTAATATATTTAATCAAACATTTAACTTAAGCATGTCTTTCTATGGAACTTGAATCTCATCTGACTCAGAATGTTGTGGCTGACCGTAAGAATAATACTAGTAAAATGAGTATTAAATCTCTAATAAGCGGTTTCAAACTGGCTACTCAGGCGATGGTAAGCATCAATGCTCGGGCTCATGAGAATCCTTCAAGCCTTACCCTCTCACAAATTGCCATTTCTCATGGCATCCGGCCCCTTCCCCCATTACAATCATCGTTTGTTTTTTTGCGAGCTGCATAGCAGTCTTCAGAGGGTAGATATGACGATGAAAAACGGCAAGGCATGGATTGGAGACCTGCTAGGCGGGCCGCTGATGAGCAGGGAAAGTCGAATCATCGCTGAGCTCATGCTTACCGCTCCCGATGAACAGACCTGGCAAGAGCAGATCGTGGGTCATAACATTCTCCAAGCTTCCTCTGCCAATACTGCAAAGCGCTATGCCACAACGATAAAACTACGCCTGAATACGCTTGATAAAGCCGCGTGGTCACTTATTGCGGAAGGGAGCGAGCGCGAGCGTCAGCAATTGCTATTTGTCGCTCTGGTACTCCATTCACCGGTTGTTAAAGACTTTCTGGCTGAAGTGGTAAACGATCTGCGCCGACAGTTTAAAGAAAAGCTCCCTATGGATAGCTGGGATGAATTTGTAACCAGCCATCTTCGCCAGCAGCCCGTACTCACCAGTTACTCAGATTCATCCATCAAAAAAATGGGTAACAACCTGGTCAAAGCGCTGGCTGAAGCGGGTTATCTGGATACGCCTCGCCGACGCAATCTACAGTCAGTCTTTCTTTTACCAGAAACCCAAGCAACCTTGCAGCGCCTTGGACAACAAGAACTGGTTTCTATTCTGGAGGGGCAACGGTGATCGATCCCGTGCTTGAATACCGCCTGTCACAAGTTCAGAGCCGCATTAGCGAAGAACGCTTCCTCAAAAATAACGGCTCCGGTAATGAGATTGGGTTCTGGATTTTTGATTATCCCGCTCAGAATGAGCTGCAGGTGCGTGAACATCTGAAATATCTGTTCCGTAACCTGGAAAAGGACCACAAGTTCGCGCACCTCAACATCTTTCAGATCATTATCGACATGCTCACCGAACGTGGGCTATTTGAGCGCGTCTGTCAGCAGGAAGTGAAAGTCGGTACCGAAGCGCTGAAAAAACAACTCGTTGGCTTGTTGAATCAGAAAAAGATCGCGGATTACATAGCAAAAAAAGTCGATCTTCAGAATCAAGAATTTGTCATCCTGACAGGCATGGGTAATGCCTGGCCGCTGGTTCGTGGCCATGAGCTGATGAGCGCCTTGCAGGACGTGATGGGTTTTACCCCTCTGTTGATGTTTTATCCGGGAACATATAGCGGACACGATCTCTCTCCCCTGGCGGGTATTGATTCCCGAAATTATTATCGCGCCTTCAGGCTGGTACCAGAAAGCGGGCCTGCGGCGACATTGAATCCTCGTTAAAGAGCACAGCAATGAATATTGAACAGATCTTTGAGAAACGTCTGGACCGAAACATCAATGGCGTTGTGAAAGCCGAACAGACGGACGATGCCAGTGCCTGGATTGAGCTTGATGAATACGTCATCACCCGGGAACTGGAAGGACATCTTCGCCATTTCTTCGAATCTTATGTTCCGGCAACCGGTCCGGAGCGTTTACGCATGGAAAACAAAATTGGCGTATGGGTGTCTGGGTTCTTTGGCTCTGGTAAGTCGCACTTTATCAAGATTCTGTCGTATCTATTGTCTAACCGCAAAGTCAGCCATAACGGTACGGAACGTAATGCATACTCCTTCTTTGAAGACAAAATCAAAGATGCTCTGTTCCTCGCTGATATCAACAAAGCGGTCCATCATCCGACGGAAGTGATTCTGTTCAATATTGATTCTCGTGCTAATGTTGATGACAAAGAAGACGCCATCCTTAAAGTCTTCCTGAAGGTGTTTAACGAACGGGTTGGCTACTGTGCTGATTTTCCACACATTGCCCATCTGGAGCGTGAACTGGCTAAACGCGGCCAATACGACGCGTTTAAGACCGCATTCTCCACTATCACTGGTTCAAGCTGGGAAAAAGAGCGCGATTCCTACTATTTCATCAGCGATGAAATGGCAGAAGCCCTAAGTCAGGCCACAGGTCAAAGCGTTGACGCCTCGCGTCAATGGGTGGAACAGCTGGATAAGAACTTCCCATTAGATATCAATAATTTTTGCCAGTGGATCAAAGAGTGGCTGGATGAAAACGGCAAAAACATCCTCTTCATGGTGGATGAGGTCGGTCAGTTCATCGGTAAAAATACGCAGATGATGTTGAAGCTACAGACTATCACTGAAAACCTGGGTGTGATCTGCGGTGGACGCGCATGGGTTATTGTTACCTCCCAGGCAGATATCAATGCGGCCATTGGTGGGATGAGCAGCCGCGATGGACAAGACTTCTCTAAAATCCAGGGCCGCTTTTCAACTCGCCTGCAGCTTTCAAGCTCCAACACATCCGAAGTTATCCAAAAACGTTTGCTGGTGAAAACCGATGCTGCAAAACCCACGCTGGCTAAAGTCTGGCAGGAAAAAGGCGACATTCTGCGTAACCAGCTCGCTTTTGATCCTACAACCACCGCTTCTTTGCGCCCCTACACCAGTGAAGAAGAATTTATTGATAACTACCCGTTTGTCCCGTGGCACTACCAGATTCTGCAGAAGGTTTTTGAGTCTATCCGGACCAAAGGTGCCGCCGGTAAACAGTTAGCCATGGGTGAACGCTCGCAGTTAGAAGCATTCCAGACTGCGGCACAGCAAATCGCCCCGCAAGGTCTGGATTCTCTGGTGCCGTTCTGGCGTTTTTATGCCGCGATTGAGAGCTTCCTGGAACCGGCCGTCAGCCGCACCATCACTCAGGCCTGTCAGAATGGCATTCTTGATGAGTTCGATGGCAACTTATTGAAAACGCTGTTCCTGATCCGCTATGTCGATGTGCTGAAAAGTACACTCGATAATCTGGTCACCCTTTCCATTGATAAAATCGATGCTGATAAAGTCGATCTGCGCCGTCGCGTTGAAACAAGCTTGAACAAGCTGGAACGGGAAATGTTGATTGCACGTGTCGAAGACAAATACGTGTTCCTGACCAACGAAGAAAAAGAGATCGAGAACGAGATCCGCAATGTTGAAGTCGACTTCTCTGCGATCAACAAAAAACTGGCTTCGATCATCTTTGATGACATTCTGAAAAACCGCAAATATCGCTATCCGGCAAATAAGCAGGACTTCGACATCAGCCGCTTCCTGAACGGACACCCGTTAGACGGCGCAATGCTTAACGATCTGGTGGTAAAAATTCTTACCCCCAAAGATCCGACCTATACGTTCTATAACAGCGATGCCGCCTGCCGTCCTTATACTTCGGAAGGTGATGGCTGTATTTTGATTCGCCTCCCAGAGGAGGGGCGCACCTGGACCGACATTGATTTAGTCGTTCAGACCGAAAAATTCCTCAAGGACAACGCCGGACAACGCCCGGAACAGGCCAGCCTACTTTCAGAAAAAGCCCGCGAGAACAGCGTTCGCGAAAAAATGCTGCGCGTCCAGCTAGAGTCGCTTATTGCCGAAGCAGACGTCTGGGCGATTGGCGAGCGTTTACCGAAGAAATCTTCGACGCCGTCCAGCATCGTGGATGAAGCCTGCCGCTATGTGATTGAAAACACGTTTGCCAAGCTAAAAATGCTGAAGCCGTTCAACGGCGATATCGCACGTGAAATCCATGCGCTGCTTACAGTAGAGAATGATACAGAGCTGGATCTTGGCGAGCTGGAGGAATCTAATCCCGAGGCGATGCGGGAAGTGGAAACCTGGGTCAGTATGAACATCGAGTACAATAAACCGGTCTATTTACGCGATGTCCTGAACCACTTTGCTCGTCGACCTTATGGATGGCCAGAAGAAGAAGTGAAGCTGTTGGTTGCTCGCCTGGCACGTAAAGGCAAATTCAGCTTTAGCCAGCAGAATAACAATATCGAGCGTAAGCAAGTTTGGGAGCTGTTCAATAACAGCCGTCGCCACAGCGAGCTACGTCTGCACAAAATTCGTCGTCACGACGAATCACAAATTCGCAAAGCCGCACAAACCATGGCGGAGATTGCCCAACAGCCGTTTAGCGAACGTGAAGAACCCGCACTGGTCGAACATATCCGTCAGGTCTTCGACGACTGGAAGCAAGAGCTGAATGTCTTCAGAGCGAAAGCGGAAGGTGGAAACAATCCAGGAAAAGAAGAGATTGAGTCAGGCCTGCGCCTGCTGAATTCCATTCTCAGCGAAAAAGAAGATTTTGCCCTGATTGAGAAAGTCACCAGTCAGGCCAATGAGCTTCTGGATTTCAGTGAAGATCGTGAAGATTTGGTCGATTTCTACCGCAAGCAGTTCGCCACCTGGCAAAAGCTGGGGGCTGCGCTGAATGGCAGCTTTAAATCCAACCGCAGCGCGCTGGAAAAAGACGCCGTGGCGGTAAAAGCGCTGGGTGAGCTGGAAAGCATCTGGCAGATGCCGGAGCCTTATAAGCACCTCAATCGCATCACGCCGCTGATTGAACAGGTCCAAAACGTCAACCATCAGTTAGTCGAACAACACCGCCAGCACGCCCTGGAGCGTATTGACGCCCGTATCGAAGAGAGTCGCCAACGCTTGCAGGAAGCGCACTCCACGTCAGAGCTGCAAAACAGCGTTCTGCTGCCGATGCAAAAAGCCAGAAAACGTGCCGAGGTCAGCCAGTCGATCCCGGAAATTCTGGCGGAACAGCAAGAGACAATGGCGCTGCAAACGGATGCCGAGAAGAAGATTAACCAGTGGATCGACGAGCTGCGTAAAAAACAGGAAGCCCAACTTCGGGCAACGAGTGAAGCTAAACATGCGGCAGAGTCACAACAGACCTATGTTGTGGTAGAAAAGCCCGTAATCCAACCGGTACCGAAAAAAACGCATCTGGTGAATGTCGCCAGCGAGATGCGCAAAGCCACCGGTAGTGAAGTGCTGGAAACCGCCGAGCAGGTGGAAAAAGCGCTTGATAAGCTTCGCTCTGCGCTACTGACAGCCATTGAGGCAGGTGACCGGATTCGTCTTCAGTAACCCCCATTTCAGGGCAGCGCTCTGCTGCCCTTTGCAGGATTTTCTATGAATACCAATAACATCAAAAAATACGCTCCACAGGCCCGTAACCAGTTCCGCGATGCGGTGATCCAGAAGCTGACCACGTTGGGGATTTCCGTCGATAAAAAAGGCACTTTGCAGATTGCTGATGCCGAGATCGTCGGCGAAACCGTGCGCTATGGTCAGTTTGACTACCCCAAGTCCACCCTCACCCGCCGCGATCGCCTGGTAAAACGCGCCCGCGAGCAGGGCTTTGACGTGCTGGTTGAGCACTGTGCCTATACCTGGTTCAACCGCCTGTGCGCCATTCGCTATATGGAGATCCAGGGTTATCTTGACCACGGTTTCCGCATGCTCTCGCACCCGGATAACCCAACCGGCTTTGAAGTGCTGGACCATGTGCCGGAAGTGGCGGAAGCGCTGCTGCCGGAGAAAAAGGCACAGCTGGTTGAAATGAAGCTGTCCGGTAACAAGGACGAAACGCTATACCGTGAACTACTGCTAGCGCAGTGCCACGCCCTGCACCGCGCGATGCCGTTCCTGTTTGAAGCAGTCGATGATGAAGCTGAACTGCTGCTGCCGGATAACCTGACCCGTACTGACTCTATTCTACGCGGTCTGGTAGACGGCATTCCGCCTGAAGACTGGGAAGACGTTGAAGTTATCGGCTGGCTGTATCAGTTCTATATCTCTGAGAAAAAAGATGCCGTTATCGGCAAGGTGGTAAAGAGCGAAGATATTCCTGCCGCCACCCAGTTGTTCACCCCAAATTGGATAGTGCAGTATTTGGTGCAGAACTCCGTCGGTCGCCAGTGGTTGCAGACCTACCCGGATTCGCCGCTGAAAGGCAAAATGGACTATTACATTGAGCCAGCCGAACAGACGCCAGAAGTGCAGGCGCAACTGGCAGCCATTACGCCTGCCAGCATTGAACCGGAAAGCATCAAGGTTCTCGACCCGGCCTGCGGCTCCGGCCATATTCTGATTGAAGCCTATAACGTGCTGAAAAATATCTACGAAGAGCGTGGCTATCGCGCCCGCGATATTCCACAGCTGATTCTGGAAAATAATATTTTTGGTCTCGACATCGATGACCGTGCCGCACAGCTTTCCGGCTTTGCCTTATTAATGATGGCTAGACAGGATGACCGCCGGATATTCACCCGCGACGTGCGCCTGAATATTGTCTCCCTGCAGGAGAGCCTGCATCTGGATATTGCTAAGCTGTGGCAACAGCTGAACTTCCACCAGCAGAACCAGACCGGCAGCATGGGCGATATGTTTGCCGAAAATACAGCATTAGCGCATACCGACAGTGCCGAATATCAGCTGCTGATGCGCACGCTGAAGCGCTTTGTGAATGCCAAAACGCTGGGCTCGCTGATTCAGGTGCCGCAGGAAGAAGAAGCGGAACTGAAGGCGTTTCTCGGCGCGCTGTATCGCCTGGAGCAGGAAGGCGATTTCCAGCAGAAGACTGCCACGAAAGCGTTTATTCCGTATATTCAGCAGGCGTGGATACTGGCACAACGATATGATGCGGTAGTGGCGAATCCGCCATATATGGGGAACTCATACATTCCTAGCATAATCAAAGAGATAGCTAATGTTAATTTTAGTATTGGCAAGGCAGATCTATATTCTATTTTTATGTTACGATGCTTTAGCTTCACAAATAAAAACAGTATAATATCATTGATGACACCATTTACTTGGTTAACGATTAAATCTTTTGACAAATTAAGAAAGTTTATCTGTGATAACTCCGAAATCATATCGTTAGTTCAACCAGAGTATCATTCTTTTTTCGAGTCAGCTTACGTTCCTATCTGCGCATTTAGTCTTAGAGCAAGTTCAACAGATAGTTATGGCGTTTTTATAGATCTTGCACCTTATTACGGAGCATCTATCCAAGCACCAAACCTTCTTGAAATTATAAACAAAAAAGAACACAAACAAAAATCAGAAAGAAAGACATCTATCTTTGAAGTTTTTCCTAATTATGCTTTTCTATTTTCTCTTAATGAAAATCTCATTTCAATATTTAGAAATAAAAATTCAATCTCTGACATTTCAGATGTCACCGAGGGTGTAAAAACAGGTGATAATGAAATGTTTCTAAGATCTTGGACAGAGGTATCCTATAGTAAAACTAACCACAAGGTAAATGGCGGTAAAAAATGGGTTCTTTACCATAAAGGTGGAGAGTACAGAAGATGGTACGGCAACATAGATTATGTTATAAATTGGGAAGGTAATGGTGATATTATAGCTCAACATCCAAGTTCGGGCTTTCAGGGAAAGAAGAACTATTTCTCTGAAGGTGTAACTTGGTCCAAGTTATCTAGCAGCTATTTTGGTGTAAGATATCTTCCAGATAACGTTCTTTTTGATTCTGGGAGTCCTGCTGTATTTTCCAATAATATTGAGAACAATAGGGTTGTGCTTGGTTTCTTGTGTTCGAAAGTTGCAACTTACTTGGTAAAAAAAATCAACCCGACACTAAATTTCCAAGTAGGCAATATTGCATCATTGCCATTACCTATTATTTCACAAAATGATAAAGAGCATATTGTAAGAATAGTATCCTCTGCTATAGAAATATCAAAAGAGAACTGGGATTCGCAAGAAACATCTGTTGATTTCAAATCCAATAAATTAGCAAATGGAAATGCATCACGTATAAAACAATCTTTACATATTCTCTTAGATTACTGGAATGTAAAAATTTCGGAAATGATATCCATTGAATCTGAAATAAATAAATATTTCATTAATCTATTTAGCATTAGTGACGAAT
Source organism: Citrobacter meridianamericanus (assembly GCF_041320245.1). Taxonomy (NCBI): domain Bacteria; kingdom Pseudomonadati; phylum Pseudomonadota; class Gammaproteobacteria; order Enterobacterales; family Enterobacteriaceae; genus Citrobacter; species Citrobacter meridianamericanus. The sequence goes on from NZ_CP101036.1 coordinate 4,634,133, forward strand.
TAACTATCGAGCACCCTTTAAAAGAAATAACGCTTTATGGAAACCCCGTTTATCGTTACGGTGAGCTAACGTCAGAAAATTCGCATAATAGACTTAAATCCGATTCATTTTCTGAATTACTTTCCTATTCCATCGGCTGCATGATGGGCCGCTACTCACTCGATCGCGAAGGCCTCGTCTACGCTCACGAAGGTAATAAAGGCTTCACAGAACTAGTCACCGAAGGCGCGTACAAAACCTTCCCTGCGGACAATGACGGTATCCTGCCGCTGATGGATGACGAGTGGTTTGACGATGACGTCACCTCTCGCGTCAAAGAGTTTGTCCGCACCGTCTGGGGCGAAGAACATTTGCAGGAAAATCTCGAATTTATCGCCGAAAGTCTCTGTTTATACGCGGTCAAGCCTAAAAAAGCCGAATCTGCGCTGGATACCATCCGTCGCTATCTTTCCAACCAGTTCTGGAAAGATCATCTGAAGATGTATAAAAAGCGCCCGATCTACTGGCTGTTCAGCTCCGGTAAAGAGAAAGCGTTTGAGTGTCTGGTCTATCTGCATCGCTACAACGACGCGACGCTGGCGAGAATGCGTACCGAATATGTGGTGCCGCTGCTGGCGCGCTACCAGGCCAATATCGATCGCTTGAACGAACAGGTCGATGCTGCCTCCGGCGGCGAAGCCACCCGTCTGAAGCGCGATCGCGACAATCTGAGCAAAAAATTCAATGAGCTGCGCAGCTTCGACGATCGCTTACGCCACTATGCTGATATGAGAATCAGTATTGATCTCGACGACGGCGTTAAGGTTAACTACGGTAAGTTTGGCGATCTGCTGGCGGATGTGAAAGCCATTACCGGCAGTGCGCCTGAGGTGATGTAAGTCAGATAACATACCTTCCCACCCCACCGGGCTTCAGCCCGGTGGTGATCTCAATACGGGAAACCTGCCTTATTCAGGCATCCGTCACCTCCAGTTCATGATAAAATGCGGCTTTATGTCAGAACGCGGAACATGGTTTCCAGGCGTTCAGGCATCTTCGAATTTACAGAACCAACATGGGATTGTGACCTTGCAAAATCAGGAATTTATTGCCGGCCTTAAAGCAAAATTCGCCGAACATCGCATCATTTTCTGGCACGATCCCGATAAGCGTTTCCTCGAAGAGCTGGGTAATCTCGAACTGGAGAATATCACGCTGCTCGACATGACCGATCAGTCGCAGTTGGCGGTTAAAAAGCGTATTGAAATTGATGAGCCTGAACAGCAGTTTTTGCTGTGGTTCCCCCACGATGTGCCCCCCAAAGAGTTCGACTGGCTGCTGGATATTCGTCTTTATAGTACGGAGTTCCACGCCGATTTCGCCGCCATCACGTTGAATACGTTAGGCATTCCGCAGCTTGGCCTACGCGAGCATATCCAACGCCGGAAGGCATTTTTCAGCACTAAACGTCTTGCTGCCTTAAAAGGCCTGGTGACTGAACAGGAAAACGAAGCCTCCCTTGATAAGAAGATGGTTGCGGTCATCGCTGGCGTGAAAACAGCAAAAACGGAAGAGATTCTGTTCAGCCTGATTACCCAATACGTTAATCAACAGAAAGATGATGACAGCGACCTGGAAAACACGCTGACGATGCTGAAACGCCACGATCTGGAAGGTGTGTTGTGGGACATTCTGAATCAGGAAATGGGCTATCAGGCCGAACATCCGACCCTGGAAAACCTGATCCTCAAGCTGTTCTGTACCGATCTCTCCGCGCAAGCTAACCCGCAGAAACGCGAATGGCTGGAAAAAAACGTACTGACCACAGCTTCAGGAAGAGCATCCGCGCTGGCCTTTATGGTCACCTGGCGTACCGACCGTCGCTACAAAGACGCTTATGATTATTGCGCACAACAGATGCAGGATGCGCTGCGACCAGAAGATCAGTACCGCCTCAGCTCGCCGTATGATCTGCACGAGTGCGAAACCACGCTGAGCATTGAACAGACCATTATTCATGCGCTAGTGACGCAGCTTCTGGAAGAGAGCACCACGCTTGACCGTGAAGCCTTCAAAAAGCTTCTGTCTGAACGCCAGAGCAAATACTGGTGTCAGACGCGTCAGGAATACTACGCCATCTATGACGCGCTGCGTCAGGCTGAACGACTGCTGAATCTGCGTAATCGTCATGTTGACGGTTTCCACTATCAGGACAGCGCAACGTTCTGGAAAGCTTACTGCGAAGAGCTGTTCCGCTTTGACCAGGCCTACCGCTTGTTTAACGAATACGCGCTGTTGGTTCATAGCAAAGGCGCAATGATCCTGAAAAGCCTGGATGACTATATCGAAGCGCTGTATTCCAACTGGTACCTGGCAGAATTAAGCCGGAGCTGGAATAAGGTTCTGGAAGCCGAAAACCGTATGCAGGAGTGGCATATTGCGGGCGTTCCACGGCAGCAGAACTTCTACAATGATGTGGTTAAGCCACAGTTTAACAATCCACAAATCAAGCGTGTGTTCGTGATTATCTCCGATGCGCTGCGTTATGAAGTGGCAGAAGAGCTGGGCAACCAGATCAATACCGAGAAACGCTTTACTGCCGAACTGCGTTCCCAGTTGGGCGTGTTACCCAGCTATACCCAGCTGGGAATGGCGGCATTGCTGCCACATGACAAGATATGCTACCAATCGGGTAGTGGTGACATCGTTTATGCGGACGGGTTATCCACCTCAGGTACGCCTAACCGCGATACCATTCTGAAGAAATATAAAGGGATGGCAGTAAAATCGGACGATCTTCTGAAATGGAAAAATCAGCAAGGACGGGATCTTATTCGCGATTACGAAGTCATCTATATTTGGCATAACACCATTGATGCCATGGGTGACAGCGCATCTACGGAGGAGAAGACCTTCGAAGCGTGTCGCAACGCGGTGGTTGAACTGAAGGATTTAGTGACCCGTGTGATTAACCGTCTGCATGGTACACGCATTATCGTCACGGCGGACCACGGTTTCTTGTTCCAGCAGCAGCCCCTTTCCGGGCAGGATAAAACTACGCTGCAGATCAAGCCGGACAATACGATTAAAAACCATAAACGCTTTATTATCGGCCACCAGCTTCCTGCCGATGATTTTTGTTGGAAAGGAAAAGTGGCGGATACCGCAGGCGTCAGCGATAACAGCGAGTTCCTGATTCCGAAAGGGATCCAGCGTTTCCATTTCTCGGGCGGCGCGCGATTTGTGCATGGTGGTGCCATGCTACAGGAGGTCTGCGTTCCCGTATTGCAGGTGAAAGCGCTGCAGAAAACCGCTGCCGAGAAGCAACCTCAGCGTCGTCCGGTAGACATCGTGAATTACCATCCGCTGATCAAACTCGTCAATAACATTGATAAAGTCAGCCTGCTGCAAACCCATCCGGTAGGTGAGTTATACGAACCGCGTACCCTGAATATCTTCATCGTCGACAACGCCAATAATGTGGTATCCGGTAAAGAGCGAATCTGCTTTGACAGCGATAACAACACAATGGAAAAACGCGTGCGTGACGTTACGCTGAAGCTGATTGGCGCGAATTTCAATCGCCGTAATGAGTACTGGCTGATACTGGAAGATGCACAAACGGAAACGGGTTACCAGAAGTACCCTGTGATTATCGATCTGGCATTTCAGGATGATTTCTTTTAAGTGAGGCGATATGCAAACCCATCATGACTTACCCGTTCCAGCCGTCTCCGAAGGGGAACTCGTCGCAGAAGGTTACGATCTGGACGCCTTACTGAATCAGCATTTTCGCGGTCGGGTGGTGCGTAAAGATCTTACCAAGCAGCTCAAGGAAGGGGCTAACGTCCCGGTCTATGTGCTGGAGTATCTGCTCGGTATGTACTGCGCTTCCGACGATGACCAGATCGTCGAGCAAGGGTTGCAGAACGTTAAGCGTATTCTGGCTGATAACTACGTCCGCCCTGATGAAGCAGAGAAGGTGAAATCGCTCATTCGTGAGCGAGGATCCTACAAGATCATCGATAAAGTGTCGGTCAAGCTCAATCAGAAGAAAGACGTTTACGAAGCTCAGCTCTCCAACCTCGGTATTAAAGATGCATTGGTTCCACCGCAGATGGTCAAGGACAACGAGAAGCTGTTGACCGGTGGCATCTGGTGCATGATCACCGTGAACTACTTCTTTGAGGAAGGACAGAAAACGTCCCCCTTTTCTCTGATGACGCTTAAACCTATCCAGATGCCCAATATGGACATGGAAGAGGTATTTACCGCACGTACGCACTTCAACCGCGACCAGTGGATTGATGTCCTGCTACGTTCCGTGGGTATGGAACCTGCCAACATTGAGCAGCGAACTAAATGGCACCTGATCACCCGCATGATCCCTTTCGTGGAAAATAACTATAACGTCTGCGAACTGGGCCCACGCGGTACCGGTAAAAGCCACGTCTATAAAGAATGTTCGCCAAACTCGCTGCTAGTTTCCGGCGGACAAACCACGGTAGCAAACCTGTTTTACAACATGGCCAGCCGCCAGATTGGCCTGGTCGGCATGTGGGATGTGGTCGCGTTTGATGAAGTGGCAGGGATCACTTTCAAAGACAAAGACGGCGTGCAAATCATGAAGGATTACATGGCGTCTGGCTCGTTTTCACGCGGCAGAGATTCGATTGAAGGCAAAGCGTCGATGGTGTTCGTCGGCAACATCAATCAGAGCGTTGAGACGTTAGTCAAAACCAGCCATCTGTTAGCCCCCTTCCCTGCCGCGATGATCGACACGGCGTTTTTCGACCGCTTCCATGCCTATATACCCGGCTGGGAAATCCCGAAAATGCGCCCGGAATTCTTTACCAACCGCTACGGCCTTATCACAGATTATCTCGCCGAATACATGCGGGAAATGCGCAAACGCAGCTTCTCCGATGCGATTGATAAGTTCTATAAGCTGGGTAATAACCTCAACCAGCGAGATGTTATCGCGGTAAGGCGCACGGTTTCTGGTCTATTGAAACTTCTTCATCCCAATGGCTGTTACAGCAAAGAGGACGTCCGTGTTTGCCTGACCTACGCCATGGAAGCCCGTCGTCGAGTCAAAGAACAGCTTAAAAAGCTGGGCGGTCTGGAGTTCTTCGATGTGAATTTCAGCTACATCGATAACGAGACGCTGGAAGAATTCTTCGTCAGCGTGCCAGAACAGGGCGGCAGCGAATTAATTCCTGCTGGCATGCCAAAGCCAGGCGTAGTGCATTTGGTTACGCAAGCGGAAAGTGGCATGACGGGTCTGTACCGCTTCGAAACTCAGATGACCGCTGGTAATGGTAAGCATAGCGTTTCTGGTCTGGGATCAAGTACCTCTGCTAAGGAAGCTATCCGGGTTGGATTTGACTATTTCAAAGGCAACCTCAACCGCGTTAGCGCAACAGCGAAATTTTCTGAACATGAGTACCACCTGCACGTAGTCGAATTGTACAATACCGGACCAAGTACTGCGACTAGCCTTGCGGCACTTATTGCCCTGTGTTCCGTTTTACTGGCGAAACCCGTTCAGGAACAAATGGTCGTGTTAGGTAGCATGACGCTCGGTGGTGTAATCAACCCTGTTCAGGATCTGGCGGCTAGCTTACAACTTGCTTTCGATAGCGGCGCGAAGAAGGTCCTTCTGCCGATGTCTTCTGCGGTAGATATTCCGACTGTACCAGCCGAGTTGTTTACCAAATTCCAGGTCAGTTTTTACTCTGAACCTGTAGATGCGGTGTATAAGGCGCTGGGTGTCAATTAGAATTAAAACCAATTTTTTAAAAATTGAAGAGGCTACAAATGGGAAAACGCTCTGAAATTAAATTCATAAGACCTTGCCTCTCCATATATGAAAATAATAAGGTATTGACCCCAGCTTATGCTTTGCAGTGTTTGACGCAGAAAAAAGTGGTTCAGATAAACTTAGATAATTGCTCTTTACAAAGAATGGAGGAATTATCATCGACATCAACTCTGGAGGATGTAAAACGAGTTGGCCTATTGCCGTTAGTAAATCTATTACAATCAGGAAATGTATGTTTAACCGCAATTGGTGTTAATGAAATGCCTGATATATGGGTTGAGAAATCAATGACGGCCTATCAGAACTTTTGCCACCGATTCTGGCCTGGTCATATTGACGATCCCGAGGCGACTTTCAGGGAATACACCCCAGACTCTGAAAAAAAGAAAATTAATTTTCAGGAACTTTCCGTTGAAGCAAGGACGGTATATGGTCTTCATTATATATCTATGCTTCAAATTCAAAATATAAAATTAAACTATTCTCATCTCACGCCTGAAAAAAGATTCGAAGTATATCTTTATAGCATGATAAGCTTCATTGACATGATTAGTGCGTATGATTTAGAAATAGCAAAATATGCTTTTTGGGATCTTGACTCAAACACCATTAATCAGCTGCCAGAGAGTATACATACGCGTCGAAAATATATAAAAGAGAATTTTTATAAGAACGGAAGCAATCTTGATAAATGTCGATGGTATGCATTTGATGCAGCGATGGATTTACACTGGCTTACGGGAGCTAATTTTTCAGAAGATATAGGTTCCTTCATCACTATAAATGGTGTAAAGTTTGAGACTGAACATTGGGTTGGAACAAACGACAAAAAATTATATTATATCTCACAAGATATTCATCATATTTACTATGAGGGTTCAACGATGAAGGCGTTGAGTTCCTGTAGAGAAGATGAGATGACTGCATTTCAATACTGGGAATTTGTTGATAGTATTTCACAATCTGTACTTTTATCCCGTAAACATTCAAAAAAGAAACCAAATCCTAATATTACCAATTTGATTGATTTGGCTGTAGAAAAAATCGAAAATGATTTACATAATTATTTTTTAACAAAAGACACCTAAAGTTATCATTATCGAAATAATACGTTTCAGTTCCTTCTTAGCTTTAAGCGACCAGGTGATTTTCAGAATTGTATCTTAATCTTGGTCTAACATAGGCTACGGATGCAGGATGGCACTCATCGCGTGGGAAAACCATGTCTCACCATTCGCATGTTGTAAGCCTTACTATCGTAGGTCACTAAATTCGGTCTGTCAGTTTGCCACAACAAACTGACAGACCCTAACGGAATACTTAAGCCTGCATCACAAAGTCATACTAACTCAGCCAGTTAATCTCTGGAGAACTCCCCTTTCCCAAATTCAAAAGGACTCACCCCCTTCTCCCGATTCGCATCCAGATAATCCGCCCACCACTGCAGCATCAACCTGCGCTCCCCCAGATGTTCCGCTTTATGGATGTAGGCAGCCCTAACAGAGCTACGCTCCTGATGGCTCATCTGCCGCTCTACGGCATCCCTCGACCATAGACCCGATTCAATCAATGAGCTACAGGCCATTGTCCTGAAACCATGCCCACAGACTTCCGTTTTCGTGTCATAGCCCATCACTCGTAGAGCCTTGTTCACCGTGTTCTCACTCATGGGTTTACGCGGATCGTGATCTCCTACGAAGATCAGGTCAAGGTTCCCATTCATGCTTTTGATCTTTTCCAAAATAGCCAGAGCCTGCCGCGACAAAGGAACAAGATGTGGAGTCCGCATCTTCGAACCACGCTGAGAATGTTTAACACCTCCCAGCGGTTCACGCTCACCTGGAATCGTCCACATAGCAGTTTCGAAATCAACTTCTGACCAGCGAGCAAAGCGTAGCTCACTAGATCGGATGAAAACTAACAAGGTGAGCTCCACGGCCAACCTAGTTAACGGCCTGCCGGAGTAATGATCAATGCGATGAAGTAATTCAGGAATGCGATTAAGTTCTAACGCAGCGCGATGTTGCCGCTTTGCTGTAGCAACCGCTCCAGCGATCTCCTGCGCGGGGTTGTAGTCGATTAAGCCGCTCTGAACGGCAAAGCGCATAATCGCGGTAGTCCGCTGCTGTAAACGGGCGGCGACTTCGAGTCGTCCGGATGATTCCACAGCTTTGATGGGGACAAGCAGATCCCGAGTTTTCAGTTCAGCAATGTTCCGCTTACCGATAACAGTAAAGAGATTATCCTCAAGGCTTTTTAATACACGAGCGCTATGCGTTGAAGACCATTTCTGATTACTGGCATGCCAGTCTCTGGCAACTACTTCAAACGTTATCGCCTCTTGCTCCTGCTCTACCTTAACGGCTTTCTTGTTCTCACTGGGATCGACGCCATTAGCTAACAGCTTACGGGCTTCATCCCGGCGTGCCCGGGCATCCGCCAGCGACACTTCAGGATATTTCCCCAGCGCCAGCATCTTCTCCTTACCGCCAAAGCGATAACGCAGTCGCCAGTATTTGGAGCCGTTAGGGTGAACCAGCAAAACCATGCCATCACCGTCAGTTAGTTTATAGGCTTTTTCTTCAGGCTTTGCCGAACGAACCTTCACATCACTCAGAGCCATGATAAGTATCCTTTCAAGGGTTCTGTGTGGGTACAAACATTATCGAACCGGGATATACCCGCAGTTGTACCCGCATCAGTAAGTTGATGTAGATTGAATCAGGTTGACTTAGGTTGAGTGAAAAAGCGAGGAAAGCCTTGCGGATACTGGATTTCAGGCACAAAAAAAGACGTCCGTTGACGTCTATTGATGTTCCGATGGTGCCGAAGGCCGGACTCGAACCGGCACGTATTTCTACGGTTGATTTTGAATCAACTGCGTCTACCGATTTCGCCACTCCGGCACGGAAGGGATGCGGAAAACGTTGTGAATTATACCTGTCGTGCGCCACCATGCAAGCGCCAGCGTGTATCTGGCCTGCTAAGTGTTGAAAATTTCAGCATTACCTTTCCCACCTGCAACCCTCATCACAGTTTGCCCTCTTCTTAATCCCCCCTTCTGCGAAGCGTCCCGTTTCCCCATGCTCTACACTTCCAGTTCAACACCACACTGAGGGAAACACGATGTCGATGATAAAAAGCTACGCCGCAAAAGCGGCGGGCAGCGAACTCGAACTCTATGAATATGATGCGGGCGAGCTCAAGCCGGAAGATGTCGAAGTCCAGGTCGATTACTGCGGTATCTGCCATTCCGATTTGTCGATGATCGACAACGAATGGGGATTCTCTCAGTATCCGCTGGTTGCCGGGCATGAGGTGATTGGTCGCGTGGCAGCGCTCGGCAGTGCGGCGCAGGATAAGGGTCTGAAGGTTGGTCAGCGCGTTGGGATTGGCTGGACGGCGCGCAGTTGCGGACATTGTGACGCCTGTATCAGCGGCAATCAGATCAACTGCCTGGAAGGGTCCGTTCCCACTATTCTCAATCGCGGCGGCTTTGCCGAGAAGCTGCGAGCCGACTGGCAGTGGGTGATCCCCTTGCCGGAGAGCATCGACCTGGCGGCAGCTGGTCCCTTGCTGTGTGGCGGCATCACGGTGTTCAAACCGCTGCTGATGCACCATATCACTGCCACCAGCCGCGTTGGGGTGATCGGCATCGGCGGCCTGGGACATATCGCCATTAAGCTGTTACACGCGATGGGTTGTGAAGTGACCGCATTCAGCTCCAATCCGGCGAAAGAACAGGAAGTGCTGGCGATGGGGGCGGATAAAGTGGTCAACAGCCGCGATCCGGATGCGCTAAAAGCGCTGGCGGGCCAGTTCGATCTCATCATTAACACGGTTAACGTCGATCTCGACTGGCAGCCCTATTTTGAAGCGCTGGCCTACGGCGGTAACTTCCATACCGTCGGCGCAGTGCTGAAGCCGCTGCCGGTGCCGGCATTTACCTTAATTGCCGGGGATCGCAGCATCTCCGGTTCGGCGACCGGGACGCCATTTGAGCTGCGCAAGCTGATGAAGTTTGCCGGGCGCAGCAAGGTGTCGCCTACCACCGAGCTGTACCCGATGTCGCAAATTAACGCAGCTATCCAGCACGTGCGTGATGGCAAGGCCCGCTATCGCGTGGTGCTGAAAGCCGACTTCTGATGCAGGGCTCAGTCCCGCAAGGAGCTGGGCTTATTGCCCGTGACGAAACGCGAGCACCGCCTGGCGGCACTGTTCCGTCACATGCTCGATGTCATGGTTTACATCGATGCGGGCAATATCTTTCTCATCGTCCTGTGGGCACTCCAGCGCGTCGAACTGACTTTTGAGTAATCCCACCGGCATAAAATGCCCTGCCCGACGCTGCATACGCGCCAGAATAGTCTCGTAGTCGCCGTCCAGCCACAAAAAATGCACATTCGGGCTCCCCTGACGCAATATATCGCGATACTGTTTTTTTAATGACGAGCAGACAATAAACCCGGTCTCGTTCTTTTTATATAAACTGTATGAGGCGTCATTTAATCGCGCTAGCCACGGCAATCGGTCTTCATCGGTTAATGGAATACCTTCAGACATTTTATCAATATTTTTAGCCGGATGGAGATCGTCACCATCAATAAATTTAGCCGATAACACTGCGGCAATTTTGCTACCAATTAAAGATTTACCGCTACCCGAAACGCCCATCAAAATATAACTTTCCCCGGCCATTGAAAAAACTCCTGATTCATATTCCATGGCGCGATACTACGCCTTCCACATTGCAGAATTCACCTTTTTTCGCCGCGACTGAACAGATTTACAGGGCGCATCACGTTATGCGTAACATTGTAGTGTAACAATTTCTCAGCGTGACCTGCATCACAAATAATAACAATTAAAACCGTTTAAATGCTGCCGAGGTTACTACCTGACCAGTGAGGCATTTATGCAAGTCAAAACCCAATCCTGCGTTGTCGCGGGGAAGAAAACTGTTGCCATTACCGACCAAAATATAGAATGGAATAATAAAGGGACGCTGGTAAAAATTACCCGAGGCGGTATTTGTGGTTCCGATTTACATTATTATCAGGAAGGAAAAGTCGGTAATTTTACCGTTAAAGCGCCGATGATTTTAGGCCATGAAGTTATTGGTAAAGTAGTGCACAGCGATTCAAAAGAATTACCTGAAGATCAGTCAGTGGCGATTAATCCGTCGAAGCCCTGCGGCCACTGTAAATACTGTCTTCAGCATGAAGAAAACCAGTGTACGGAAATGCGCTTTTTTGGCAGCGCCATGTATTTTCCCCACGTCGACGGCGGCTTTACTCAGTATAAAACCGTCGATACTGCGCAGTGCGTCCCCTACCCTCAAGAGGCGGATGAAAAAGTCATGGCCTTTGCCGAACCGTTGGCGGTCGCGATCCACGCCGCACATGAAGCGGGCGACCTGCAGGGCAAGCGCGTGTTTATCTCCGGCGTTGGGCCTATCGGCTGTCTGATTGTCAGCGCGGTGAAAACGCTCGGCGCGGCAGAGATTGTCTGTGCGGATATCAGCTCACGTTCGCTCTCGCTGGCGCAACAAATGGGAGCCGACACGCTGATTAACCCGCAGCAGGACTCGCTCGACGAGTGGAAAAAAGAGAAAGGCTACTTCGACGTCAGCTTCGAGGTCTCCGGCCATCCGTCCTCAATCACCACCTGTCTGGAAGTGACCCGCGCGAAAGGCGTGATGGTGCAGGTCGGCATGGGCGGCGCGGTGCCGGACTTCCCGATGATGATGTTGATCGGCAAAGAGATCGCGCTCAAAGGTTCGTTCCGCTTTACCACCGAGTTCAACACCGCGGTGTCGTGGCTGGCGAATAATGTTATCGATCCACTGCCGTTACTCAGCGCCGAATATCCGTTTACCGAGCTTGAACAGGCGCTGAACTTCGCCGGGGACAAAACCCAGGCAGCGAAAGTCCAGCTTGTTTTCGAAGACATAAAATAAGGAATAGCATGATGAACGATCTTTTTTCACTGGACGGCAAAAACATTCTGATCACCGGTTCGGCTCAGGGCATTGGTTATTTACTGGCGACCGGTCTGGGTAAATATGGCGCGCAGATTATCGTCAATGATATTACACCGGAGCGCGCGGAAGCCGCCGTCACTAAACTGCAGCAGGAAGGGATCCGCGCCGTTGCCGCGCCGTTCAATGTTACGCATAAACAGGACATTGATGTCGCCATCGAGCATATCGAAAAAGACATTGGCCAAATTGATGTGCTGGTGAATAACGCCGGTATCCAGCGTCGCCATCCGTTTACCGAATTCCCGGAACAGGACTGGAACGATGTGATTGCCGTTAACCAGACGGCGGTATTCCTGGTCTCGCAGGCGGTAACGCGTCGCATGGTGGAACGTCAGGCCGGGAAGGTCATCAACATCTGCTCCATGCAGAGCGAGCTGGGCCGCGACACCATCACGCCGTACGCCGCCTCTAAAGGCGCGGTAAAAATGCTCACCCGCGGAATGTGCGTTGAGCTGGCGCGCCATAATATCCAGGTCAACGGTATCGCCCCGGGCTACTTTAAAACCGAAATGACCAAAGCGCTGGTCGAGGATGAAGCCTTCACTTCCTGGCTGTGCAAACGTACGCCAGCCGCACGCTGGGGCGATCCGCAGGAGCTGATCGGCGCGGCGGTATTCCTCTCTTCTAAAGCATCCGATTTTGTTAACGGGCACCTGTTGTTTGTCGATGGCGGCATGCTCGTCGCCGTCTGATACAACGCAACATCACGCAGCGCCCAGGCGCTGCATTTTTGGCACACCACTCTAAATAATTTAAAGAGAAACGATTATGCCATTAATAATAATTGCGGCAGGCGTCGCGCTGCTCCTGGTCCTGATGATTGGCTTTAAAGTTAACGGCTTTATTGCTCTGGTCCTGGTGGCGGCGGTCGTTGGTTTTGCCGAAGGGATGGATGCCCAGGCCGTTCTGCACTCAATACAAAATGGGATCGGCGGCACGCTCGGCGGGCTGGCGATGATCCTCGGCTTCGGCGCAATGCTCGGTAAGCTGATTTCCGATACCGGTGCGGCTCAGCGCATCGCCACCACGCTGATTGGCACGTTTGGTAAGAAACGCGTGCAGTGGGCGTTGGTGATCACCGGTCTGGTCGTCGGTCTGGCGATGTTCTTCGAAGTCGGCTTTGTTCTGCTGCTGCCGCTGGTATTTACGGTGGTGGCCTCGTCCGGCCTGCCGCTGCTGTATGTCGGCGTACCGATGGTCGCCGCGCTGTCCGTGACCCACTGTTTTCTGCCGCCGCATCCGGGACCCACCGCGATTGCCACCATTTTCGAGGCCAATCTCGGTACCACTCTGCTGTACGGATTTATTATTACTATCCCGACGGTGATTGTCGCCGGGCCGCTGTTTTCTAAGCTGCTGACCCGCTTTGAGAAAGCACCGCCGGAAGGGTTGTTCAACCCGCATCTGTTCACCGAAGAAGAGATGCCGTCGTTCTGGAACAGTATCTTTGCGGCGGTAATCCCGGTCATACTGATGGCGGTCGCCGCGGTGTGCGAAATTACACTGCCAAAGACCAACAGCGTGCGGGTGTTCTTTGAGTTTATCGGTAACCCTGCGGTCGCGTTATTTATTGCTATCGTGCTCGCCATTTTTACCCTTGGTCGACGTAACGGACGTACGACCGAGCAAATTATGGATATCATTGGTGACTCTATCGGCGCGATCGCGATGATTGTGTTTATCATCGCCGGGGGCGGTGCATTTAAGCAGGTTCTGGTCGACAGCGGCGTGGGACAATATATCTCACACCTGATGACCGGCACGTCGCTTTCTCCGTTGCTGATGTGCTGGACGGTTGCCGCTTTGCTGCGCATCGCGCTCGGTTCAGCCACCGTGGCGGCTATCACTACCGCAGGTGTGGTACTGCCGATTATCAACGTCACTCATGCCGACCCGGCGCTGATGGTGCTGGCTACCGGCGCGGGCAGTGTGATTGCCTCCCACGTTAACGATCCGGGATTCTGGCTGTTTAAAGGCTACTTTAATCTCAGCGTGGGGGAAACGTTGCGCACATGGACGGTAATGGAGACGCTGATTTCCATTATGGGTCTGCTGGGTGTTCTGGCGCTGAACGCCATCCTGCATTAAGACGGTCATCACCGGGGAGCACAGGTCAGCGCTCCCCGGCACTGGAGAGAAAATGAGGAACCACAGAATTTCTTTGCAAGATATCGCCACGCTGGCGGGCGTGACCAAAATGACGGTGAGCCGCTACATTCGCTCGCCGAAAAAGGTCGCAAAGGAAACCGGTGAACGCATTGCGCAGATTATGGAGGAGATTAATTACATCCCCAACCGCGCGCCCGCGATGCTGCTGAACGCGCAAAGCTATACGCTCGGCGTGCTGATCCCCTCGTTTCAAAATCAGCTGTTCGCTGACATTCTGGCCGGTATTGAGTCAGTCACTTCAGACCATAACTATCAGACGCTGATCGCCAACTACAATTATGACCGGGAATCCGAGGAAGAGTCGGTGATCAACCTGCTGTCGTACAATATCGACGGCATTATCCTGTCCGAGAAATATCACACTCTGCGCACGGTTAAATTCCTGCGCTCTGCCAACATTCCGGTGGTCGAGCTAATGGACATTCAGGGCGATCGTCTGGACATGGAAGTAGGTTTCGATAACCGTCAGGCCGCGTTTGATATGGTCAGCACCATGCTGGATAAACGCCAGCGGCGCAAAATCCTCTACCTTGGTTCGAAAGACGACGTCCGCGATGAACAGCGCTATCGCGGCTACTGCGATGCCATGACGCGTCGGGGTCTGATGCCGCTGCGCGTCAATCCGCGCTCTATTTCGTCCATTCATCTCGGCACCCAGATGATGCGGGACGCGCTCACCGCGCATCCGGATGTAGACGGCGTCTTTTGCACCAACGACGATATTGCGATGGGCGCGCTATTGCTGTGCCGCGAGCGTGAGCTGGCCGTTCCGGAGCAGATCTCGATTGCTGGTTTTCACGGACTGGAAATGGGCAGGCAGATGATCCCCAGCCTTGCCAGCGTGATCACCCCACGTTTTGACATTGGCCGCATGGCGGCGCAGATGTTGCTGAGCAAAATCAAGAACAACGACCATAACCACAACACCGTGGATCTGGGGTATCAGATTTATCACGGCAATACGCTTTAAGTCATTTTCTCTCGCCATCGCATACTCTCTTTGATGGACATTGCCTATACTCCAGGCAGGATAAATGGAGGAAATCTCAATGAGCGCACCCCTGCTAATTGCCCGCACGCCGGACACAGAACTGTTTTTGCTGCCAGGCATGGCCAACCGTCACGGGCTGATTACCGGCGCGACCGGGACCGGCAAAACCGTCACCCTACAAAAACTGGCCGAATCGCTCTCCGGGATTGGCGTACCGGTATTTATGGCTGATGTGAAAGGCGACTTAACCGGCGTGGCCGAGGAAGGACAAACCTCTGAAAAGCTGCTCGCCCGCCTGAAAAACATCGGTATTACCGACTGGCAACCGCATGCTAATCCGGTCACGGTGTGGGATATCTTCGGTGAGAAAGGCCACCCGGTGCGAGCCACGGTATCTGACCTCGGGCCGCTGCTGCTGGCCCGTCTGCTGAACCTCAACGACGTGCAGTCTGGCGTGCTGGATATTATCTTCCGCATTGCCGACGACCAGGGCCTGCTGCTTCTCGATTTCAAAGACCTGCGGGCCATCACTCAGTACATCGGCGATAACGCCAAATCCTTCCAGAATCAGTACGGCAATATCAGCAGCGCTTCGGTCGGGGCTATCCAGCGCGGACTGCTGTCGCTGGAGCAGCAGGGTGCGGCGCACTTCTTTGGCGAACCGATGCTGGATATCAAAGACTGGATGCGTACCGACGCCAACGGCAAAGGGATGATCAACATCCTCAGCGCCGAGAAGCTCTATCAGATGCCCAAACTGTACGCCGCCAGCCTGCTGTGGATGCTCTCCGAACTGTACGAACAGCTGCCGGAAGCAGGCGATCTGGAGAAGCCAAAACTGGTGTTCTTCTTTGATGAAGCGCATCTGCTGTTCAACGACGCTCCGCAGGTGCTGCTGGATAAAATCGAACAAGTCATACGCCTGATCCGCTCGAAAGGGGTCGGCGTGTGGTTCGTCTCACAAAACCCGGCCGATATTCCGGACAACGTGCTCGGCCAGTTGGGTAACCGCGTGCAGCACGCCCTGCGCGCGTTCACGCCAAAAGATCAGAAAGCGGTGAAAAGCGCGGCGCAAACCATGCGCGCCAACCCGGCGTTTGATACCGAGAAAGCCATTCAGGAGCTGGGTACCGGCGAAGCACTGGTGTCGTTTCTGGACGCCAAAGGCAGCCCGTCGGTGGTGGAGCGGGCGATGGTAATTGCCCCGTGTTCCCGCATGGGACCGGTGACCGACGACGAGCGCAACGGGCTGATCAATCACTCCTCGCTGTACGGCAAATATGAGGAAGAGATCGACCGCGAATCCGCCTATGAGCGTTTACAGCAAGGCGTGCAAGCCAGCACCGAACAGCAAAATACGCCTCCCGCCAACGGTAAAGCGGTCGAGGTTGACGACGGTATTCTCGGTGGGTTGAAGGATATTTTGTTTGGCAGTACCGGACCGCGCGGCGGCAAGCGCGGCGGCAAGCGCGGCGGCAAGCGCGATGGCGTGGTACAGAGCGTGGCGAAAAGCGCGGCGCGACAGGTCACTAATCAGATAATCCGTGGCATGTTGGGCAGTTTGATGGGTGGGAGAAAACGCTAACAGGAAGCTCCCGCATAGCGGGAGGGGTAGATATTACGATTTACGCAGCATCAGCCACAGGCTTATCAGGAAGAAGCTGGCGCTTGGCAGCAGCGCGCCAATAATCGGCGGAATGCCGTACACCAGCGTCAGCGGGCCAAAGATTTGGTCCAGCACATAAAATACAAAACCGAAGCTAATCCCCGTCACTACACGCACACCCATCGGGACGCTACGCAGTGGGCCGAAGATAAACGACAGCGCCATCAGCATCATGACCGCCACCGACAGCGGCTGGAACACTTTGCTCCACATATTGAGCTGGTAGCGTCCGGCATCCTGGCCGCTCGACTTCAGGTACTTCACGTAATTATGCAGACCACTAATCGACAACGCGTCAGGATCCAACGCCACGACGCCGAGCTTGTCAGGCGTCAGGTTGGTTTTCCAGGTGCCGCTCACGGTCTGCGAACCGGTGATTTGTTTCGGGTCGGTCAGGTTGGACTCATCCACCTGCGACAAACGCCAGACCTTTTGCTCCGGGTCAAACGTCGCGCTGGCAGCATAGCGAACAGACTGCAAACGACGTTTGTCGTTAAAGGCGTAGATGCTGATTCCACCTAGCTCAGCGTCACCTTTCACCCGCTCGATGTAAACAAAGTTGTCCCCGTCTTTCGCCCACAACCCCTGCTGGGTAGAGAGCAGCGAGCCGCCGTACATCTGCTGGGCACGGTAGTTACGCGCCATCTGTTCACCCTGCGGCGCAACCCATTCGCCGATGGCCATCGTCAGCAGCACCAGCGGAATCGCGGTTTTCATCACCGATAACGCCACTTGCATACGGGTAAAGCCGGAAGCCTGCATCACCACCAGTTCACTGCGCTGGGCCAACATGCCCAGCCCCAACAAAGCCCCCAGCAGCGCCGCCATCGGGAAGAAGATCTGGATATCTTTCGGCGCGCTGAGCAGGGTATACAGCCCGGCACCCATCGCATCGTAGCTCCCCTGCCCGGCTTTTTTCAGCTGGTCGACAAACTTGATGATCCCGGAGAGCGATACCAGCATGAACAATGTCATCATGATGGTGGTGAAAATGGTTTTACCGATATAGCGGTCAAGTACACCAAAGGGCTGCATTATACCGCTCCTTTACGCATAAAACGGGCACGTAAGCGGCGCATCGGCACCGTATCCCAGAGGTTGAGCACAATCGCCAGTGCCAGATAAGCCAGGTTAACCACCCACATCCAGAACACAGGATCCAGCTTACCTTTGCCACCGTTCGACTTCAGCGACGTCTGCACCAGGAAGAACAGCAAATAGAGCAGCATGGCTGGCAGCATGGACAGTACACGCCCCTGACGCGGGTTTACCACACTCAGCGGAACGACCATCAGTGCCATCATAAATACGGTGAATACTAACGTGATACGCCAGGTCAGCTCCGCGCGGGCGCGATCGGTGTCGGTCGCCAACAGCGTACGCATGGTCATCTGTTCGGTATCGTTTGGATCCAGCGCCACGGCCTGATGGCCGATAATCGCCTGATAATCCTGGAAGTCGGTAATGCGGAAATCGCGCAGCAGCGCGGTCCCTTCAAAGCGCGTCCCCTGGTTTAGGGTTACGACCTGGGAGCCATCGCGCATCTGCGTAAGATGTCCGGAATCAGCCACCACCACCGAAGGACGGGCGTTACCTTTCGGGCGGATTTGCGCGAGGAACACATCTTTGAAGTTACTGCCGTCGACGCTTTCGATAAACAGTACCGAACCGCCGTTAGTCGCCTGCTGGAATTGCCCCTGAGCGAGCGCCGCCATACCGGGGTTGGCTTTCGCCTCCGCCAGTACTTCATCCTGATGCCGGGAGGACCACGGTCCGGCCCACATCACGTTGACCGCCGCAATAATACTGGTAAACAACGCCAGTACCATCGCTGCTTTAATAAGCACAGTCTTGCTCAGCCCACAGGCATGCATGACCGTAATTTCACTTTCGGTATACAGTTTGCCCAGCGTCATCAGCAGCCCGAGGAACAGGCTTAAGGGCAAGATAAGTTGCGCCATTTCTGGCACGCCCAGCCCCAGCAGCGAGAGCACCAGATTCGCCGGGATGTCGCCGTCAACAGCCGCACCAAGGATCCTGACTAACTTTTGACAAAAGAAGATCAAAAGCAGGATGAATAGGATCGCAAGTTGGCTTTTGAGCGTTTCCCGAACCAGATATCTTATGATTATCACTTTAAATACGCCCGTAAAAACCCGTCTTTTGCCGGAATTTAGCTTGTTTCATGGCTTAAACGTCATTTATTCTCTTGAGTCGTCGAAATCGTCGCTAAGATCATTATACTCAACGGATCCACCTCTCAGAAATTGTTCTGACGTGCCAATGCCGTAATAACGTTAAGATTAACACGAAGTCACCGCAACAGCGGGTATGAGTTACGAAAGCTTGCAATTCTATCCGTAGCCACCGCTGTTGTCTTTAAGATTCAGGAGCGTAGTGCATGGAGTTCAGTGTAAAAAGCGGTAGCCCGGAGAAACAGCGGAGTGCGTGCATCGTCGTGGGTGTCTTTGAACCACGCCGCCTCTCTCCGATTGCAGAGCAGCTCGACAAGATCAGCGACGGGTACATCAGCGCACTGCTGCGTCGTGGCGAACTGGAAGGCAAACCGGGTCAAACCCTGTTGCTGCACCATGTTCCTAACGTTCTGTCTGAGCGAATTCTCCTTATTGGTTGTGGCAAAGAGCGTGAACTTGATGAGCGCCAGTACAAGCAGGTCATTCAGAAAACCATCAATACGCTGAATGATACTGGCTCAATGGAAGCCGTCTGCTTCCTGACTGAGCTGCACGTCAAAGGGCGCAATAACTACTGGAAAGTACGTCAAGCCGTTGAGACGGCCCAGGAAACGCTGTACAGCTTTGACCAGTTGAAGACCAACAAAAGCGAGCCGCGTCGTCCGCTGCGTAAAATGGTCTTCAACGTACCGACCCGCCGTGAGCTGACCAGCGGTGAGCGAGCTATCCAGCACGGTCTGGCGATCGCCGCGGGTATTAAAGCGGCGAAAGATCTCGGCAACATGCCGCCAAATATTTGTAACGCTGCCTATCTGGCTTCTCAGGCGCGTCAGCTGGCAGACAGTTACAGCAAAAATGTGGTGACCCGTGTGATCGGCGAGCAGCAGATGAAAGAGCTGGGTATGCACTCTTATCTCGCCGTCGGTCACGGTTCGCAGAACGAGTCGCTGATGTCAGTCATCGAGTACAAAGGCAATCCGTCCGAAGACGCGCGTCCAATTGTACTGGTCGGGAAAGGGTTAACCTTCGACTCCGGCGGTATCTCCATAAAACCAGCCGAAGGCATGGATGAGATGAAGTACGACATGTGCGGCGCGGCGGCTGTGTACGGCGTAATGCGCATGGTGGCCGAGCTTCAGTTGCCCATCAACGTCGTCGGCGTACTGGCGGGCTGCGAAAATATGCCGGGTGGCCGCGCGTATCGCCCAGGCGACGTGCTGACCACCATGTCTGGTCAGACCGTTGAAGTGCTCAATACCGACGCCGAAGGCCGTCTGGTGCTGTGCGACGTGTTAACCTACGTCGAGCGCTTTGAGCCGGAGGCGGTGATTGACGTTGCGACCCTGACCGGCGCGTGCGTGATTGCGCTGGGCCATCACATCACCGGCCTGATGTCGAACCACAACCCGCTGGCGCATGAGCTGATCGGTGCGTCCGAGCAGGCTGGCGATCGCGCGTGGCGTTTGCCGCTGGGTGATGAATACCAGGAGCAGTTAGAGTCTAACTTTGCGGATATGGCGAACATCGGCGGACGCCCTGGCGGCGCCATTACCGCGGGCTGCTTCCTGTCACGCTTTACCCGTAAGTACAACTGGGCGCACCTGGATATCGCCGGTACCGCATGGCGTTCCGGTAAGGCCAAAGGTGCAACCGGTCGTCCGGTCGCGTTACTGTCGCAGTTCCTGCTCAATCGCGCCGGGTTTAACGGCGAAGAGTAATGTGTAAATGCTGGATGGCGCTACGCTTATCCGGCCTACAAAGCAACACGCTGTAGGCCTGATAAGACGTGCAAGCGTCGCCATCAGGCGATAAGGCCGGGTCACCCGGCCTTGTATTTAAATTCACCACAAGAAGCCCCATATATGAAGAATGCGACGTTCTATCTTCTGGATAATGACACTACCGTTGATGGCTTAAGCGCCGTTGAACAACTGGTGTGTGAAATTGCCGCAGAACGTTGGCGGGCTGGCAAGCGCGTGCTGATCGCCTGCGAAAACGAAAAGCAGGCTCTTCGACTGGATGAAGCTCTGTGGGCAAGACCGGCAGAAAGCTTTGTTCCGCATAATCTGGCGGGTGAAGGCCCCAGAGGCGGCGCCCCGGTAGAGATTGCCTGGCCAGAAAAACGCAACAGCAGCCCACGTGACCTGCTCATCAGTTTGCGCGTTGGCTTTGCAGATTTTGCCACCGCTTTCACAGAAGTGATAGACTTCGTCCCTTACGAAGATTCTTTGAAACAATCGGCACGTGATCGCTACAAAGCTTACCGCGTGGCTGGTTTTAACCTGAATACGGCAACCTGGAAATAATGGAAAAGACATACAACCCACAAGATATCGAACAGCCGCTTTACGAGCACTGGGAAAAGCAGGGCTATTTCAAACCTAACGGCGATGAAAGCAAAGAGTCCTTCTGCATCATGATCCCGCCGCCGAACGTCACCGGCAGTTTGCATATGGGTCATGCTTTCCAGCAAACCATCATGGATACCATGATTCGCTACCAGCGCATGCAGGGTAAAAACACTCTGTGGCAGGCCGGTACCGACCACGCGGGTATCGCCACCCAAATGGTGGTTGAGCGTAAGATTGCCGCTGAAGAAGGTAAAACCCGTCACGACTACGGTCGCGATGCCTTTATCGACAAAATCTGGCAGTGGAAAGCGGAATCCGGCGGCACCATTACCCGTCAGATGCGCCGTCTCGGCAACTCCGTTGACTGGGAGCGCGAGCGCTTCACCATGGACGAAGGTCTTTCCAATGCCGTGAAAGAAGTCTTTGTTCGCCTGTACAAAGAAGACCTGATTTACCGTGGCAAGCGCCTGGTAAACTGGGATCCGAAACTGCGCACTGCTATCTCTGATCTGGAAGTGGAAAACCGCGAGTCTAAAGGCTCGATGTGGCACATCCGCTATCCACTGGCCGACGGCGCGAAAACCGCTGACGGTAAAGATTACCTGGTCGTGGCGACTACCCGTCCGGAAACCATTCTGGGCGATACCGGCGTGGCCGTGAACCCGGAAGATCCGCGTTATAAAGATCTGATCGGCAAATTCCTGATCCTGCCGCTGGTTAACCGCCGCATTCCGATCGTCGGTGACGAACACGCCGACATGGAAAAAGGAACCGGCTGCGTGAAGATCACCCCGGCACACGATTTCAACGACTACGAAGTCGGGAAACGTCACGGCCTGCCGATGATCAACATTCTGACCTTTGACGGCGACATCCGCGAAACGGCGGAAGTGTACGATACCAAAGGCGAAGAGTCTGACGTTTACTCCAGTGAAATCCCGGCTGAATTCCAGAAGCTGGAACGCTTTGCTGCACGTAAAGCGATCGTTGCAACCATCGACGCGCTGGGCCTGCTGGAAGAGATCAAACCTCACGATCTGACCGTACCTTACGGCGACCGTGGCGGCGTGGTTATCGAACCGATGCTGACCGACCAGTGGTACGTCCGTGCCGATGTGCTGGCGAAACCGGCGGTAGAAGCGGTAGAGAACGGCGACATTCAGTTCGTACCGAAGCAGTACGAAAACATGTACTTCTCCTGGATGCGCGATATTCAGGACTGGTGTATCTCCCGTCAGCTGTGGTGGGGTCACCGTATCCCGGCATGGTACGACGAAGCGGGTAACGTCTACGTTGGCCGTACCGAAGACGAAGTGCGTCAGGAAAACAACCTCGGCGCCGACGTTGCGCTGCGTCAGGACGAAGACGTTCTCGACACCTGGTTCTCCTCCGCACTGTGGACCTTCTCTACCCTGGGCTGGCCGGAAAATACCGACGCGCTGCGTCAGTTCCACCCAACCAGCGTGATGGTTTCCGGCTTCGACATCATCTTCTTCTGGATTGCCCGCATGATCATGATGACCATGCATTTCATCAAAGATGAAAACGGCAAGCCGCAGGTTCCGTTCCATACCGTCTACATGACCGGTCTGATCCGTGACGACGAAGGCCAGAAGATGTCCAAATCCAAGGGCAACGTAATTGACCCGCTGGATATGGTCGACGGTATCTCCCTGCCGGAGCTGCTGGAAAAACGTACCGGCAACATGATGCAGCCGCAGCTGGCCGAGAAGATCGCCAAACGTACCGAGAAGCAGTTCCCGAACGGCATCGAGCCGCACGGCACCGACGCCCTGCGTTTCACCCTGGCCGCACTCGCCTCTACTGGTCGCGACATCAACTGGGATATGAAGCGTCTGGAAGGTTACCGTAACTTCTGTAACAAGCTGTGGAACGCCAGCCGCTTCGTGCTGATGAACACCGAAGATCAGGACTGCGGCTTCAACGGCGGCGAAATGACCCTGTCGCTGGCCGACCGCTGGATCCTGGCGGAATTCAACCAGACCGTTAAAGCGTACCGCGAAGCGCTGGATAACTTCCGCTTCGATATCGCCGCGGGCATCCTGTACGAATTCACCTGGAACCAGTTCTGCGACTGGTATCTGGAGCTGACCAAGCCGGTAATGACCGGAGGAACTGATGCTGAACTGCGCGGCACCCGCAATACGCTGGTGACGGTGCTGGAAGGTCTGCTGCGCCTGGCGCACCCGATTATTCCGTTCATCACCGAGACCATCTGGCAGCGCGTGAAAGTAATTTGTGGCAACACCGCAGATACCATCATGCTGCAGCCGTTCCCGGAATATAACGCCGCACAGGTTGATGAAGCGGCGCTGGCCGATACCGAATGGCTGAAGCAGGCGATCGTTGCCGTACGTAACATCCGCGCGGAAATGAACATTGCCCCGGGTAAACCGCTGGAGCTGTTGCTGCGTGGTTGCAGCGCGGATGCGATGCGTCGTGTGAACGATAACAAGAGCTTCCTGCTGAACCTGGCGCGTCTGGAAAGCATCACCGTGCTACCTGCCGATGACAAAGGTCCGGTCTCCGTGACCAAAATCATCGACGGTGCCGAGCTGCTGATCCCGATGGCGGGTCTCATCAACAAAGATGATGAACTGGCGCGTCTGGCAAAAGAAGTGGCGAAAATTGAAGGTGAGATTGCCCGTATCGAAGGCAAACTGTCCAACGAAGGTTTCGTTGCTCGCGCTCCGGAAGCGGTGATCGCCAAAGAACGTGAGAAGCTGGACGGCTATGCGGAAGCGAAAGCGAAGCTGATTGAGCAGCAGGCGGTTATCGCCGCGCTGTAAAATTGTTTGCAGGATAAGCGTAGCGTATCCGACACCGCAGACGATAAAAGCCTCTGACGCACCCGCGCAGAGGCTTTTTCTTGAATTATCCTCGCTTGCACTTCCCCTCACCGCAGTGTTATTAACTGCATATGTCTCACTTTTATGTCATGAGTTCGCTATGAGTGTTATCACACCTGTCTCAACGACGCTGCGCCGCATTACCGCCGACGACAACGCCGCTATTGCCCACGTTATCCGTCAGGTTTCCGCCGAATACGGCCTGACCGCCGATAAAGGCTATACCGTTGCCGATCCCAATCTGGACGAGCTGTTTCAGGTTTACAGCCAGCTGGGCGCAGCCTACTGGGTGGTTGAGCAAAATGGTGAAGTCGTGGGCGGCGGCGGCGTTGCGCCATTAGGGTGTAGCGAACCGGACATTTGCGAACTGCAAAAGATGTACTTCCTCCCAAGCGCACGCGGTCAGGGGCTGGCGAAAAAGCTGGCGCTGATGGCGCTTGACCATGCCCGCGAGCAGGGTTTTAAGCAGTGTTATCTTGAAACGACGGCATTTCTGACCGAGGCTATCCGCCTGTATGAACATTTAGGGTTTAAGCATATCAGCGAAGCGCTCGGCTGTACCGGACATGTAGATTGTGAAGTGCGGATGTTAAAGCCCCTCTGACCTCACGCCGAGGGGCTCTGGTTACGTTACTGCATTTCGGCTGAGAGCATCAGCCGAATAACGCCGGCCGCGCGCGCGGTTGGCAGCTTCAGCACCTGTGACCATAAATCTTGCACCATTTCACAGACGACTTTCTCTTTGCCCACGCCTTTACTCGGATCGGCCATGATTTGGATATCCGGTCCAAAGCGCTGTACCAGACCCGGGCTGATGGATTGCAGATCCTGAAGCGCCAGCTGTTTTTCTTCTGCCGTGACCGTATGTTTTTTTGGGCCATGTGAGGCATACATCATGCTCATATCACTCGCCATACGACGATCCATGATCTCACGCGGAATAATACGCACTGGGTTAATCCCACCTTTCACCGCCGGGAACAAAAAGCGAAAACATTCGTCATTGCCCACTTTTGCCACCGCGGAAATCTGCTCGAGATTAATCTTCATATACTCGATCACATTGGCATCAGGCGCCTGCTGCAAACGCGCCATCTGTACCTGCAGGATCTGCGGCTGAATAGCGTCGATAATCTGTTGCTCGCTTTTCCCCGCCTCTTTCAGCTGCGTTGCCTGGGTGAGGATGTTCTGCCACAGCGCAGGCTCCTGCTCCTTAAGCACCTGATAAACGGGCATGGACAGCATCGCGTTTTCAAATTTCTGCGCATCCGTCAGCCCATAATTCGGGCTTTCCCGCGGGATCAGGTAGTGCACATCAAACAGATTCCACGCGACAATTGCCACCACAAAAACCACCGCGCCGGAGAGCTTGCCCAGCCAGCCTTTTTTGCGAAACATGCCGACGACGATAGCAATCACCACCCCGATATACCCCGCCAACAATACGTGTGTCCAGTTCATTAACCATCCTTATGCCAAATCGTCTCTGTTCTGGGGATATATTTCCCCTTCGCGCGTTTTGATTATTACGGCAGCAGTGAGCGATTGCCAGCCACCAGATTTTGTTAACAGCAACAGGAAGGGTTAAATCGCGCGGCAATGTCTGCCGCGCGTCAGAGAAGGAGGCTAAGCGGGCACCCCGCTGTGAAAACGGAATTCATCGTCGGGAGAGGTAATCAACGCGGCTTCTACTTCGCCAAAGAACCGTATCCGGCTACTGATATCGTCAGCAGAAACCTGCTGCGCCAGCGCCAGATAATCCTGATAGTGCCGCGCTTCAGAACGCAGCAGTGACAGATAAAATGACTGTAAATCGTCATCCAGATACGGCGCCAGCGCGGCGAACCGTTCACAAGAACGTGCTTCAATGTAAGCCCCGCAAATCAGCTTATCGATTAGCGTTAATGGCTCGTGGGTTCGCACCTCTTTGAGCATGCCTTTGGCATAACGGCTGGCGGTGATTTTGACGTAGGGAATATTGCGGCTCATCATCATCTCACGCACCTGCCAGAAGTGGTGAAGTTCTTCTTTGATCAGCAAAACCATGCTGTCGATAAGCTTGCGTCCCCACGGGTCGTCAGTTTGCGGCATCACACTTTTGCTAATCTGTTTATTCAGTGCGATAAAATCCGGTTCATCCCCATCCCTGAAAGCATACGCCTCATAGGGTTTCAGCCAGTCCAGCAGCGCCTGCGATCCCTGTTTATCTGCGACATACTTACGCACCAGCAGCATAGCCGTTTGCGCCGCTTTCAGCTCGCAGACGAGGTGATCGGTCAGTAACAGAGGGAGATTCGCCGGGTCTCGCGCTTTATCAAGCCAGGCCTGGGGCGTTTTACAGTGCAGGAAGTTGTGGATCGGGGAGAGTATTTGCAGGTAATCCATACGTTGTCCTTGGCCTACGGCAGCATACGCCACCGTAGGTCAGCAGATGACTTAGTGACGCACGCCGTCATCATCTTCGTCGACGAGGTCTTCATCGTCGCCGTCTTCACCTTCTTCGCCGTTTGGGTCTTCGAAATAGGTGCCCCAACCGTCGTATTCCACATCATATTTTTCAGCCAGGTTCATCAGTTGCTCAACCTGAGCGTCGATCAACTCGGCATTCAGAGCACATTCGCTCAGGATGTCACAGCAAATAACCGTGTCACCTTCTTCCACTTCCAGCTCTTCCGGCTCGGTCACTTCATAGCCCAGCTTGAAAGCTTCTACTGCCGCTTTTTCCAGGGTTTCAAAGTCATCCGCAGAAAGGTGATGCTCGATGGTGTACAGCGCGTCTGGATCGCTGCCATCTTCGAGTAACTCTTCAATAATCAAGCGCGTTTCTTCACGCTGTTCTTCCAGTAGTTCCGGGTGTGCCATGGCTCGTTCCTCATAATGTCCTGCCGATACTCTTATTGTCACATACCGCTGTCATTGCCTCCACCTTTCCAGGAAAGATTTGTTAAACAAGGTTGCAAATGAATAAACATCCATATAAATTGAATTTTAATTCAATAAATGGCCTAAGCCATGTGAGGAAACTATGTCTACCTTTTATCAGAAACATTTTTTGAAACTGCTTGATTTCACCTCTGCTGAACTGACGTCACTGCTCCAGCTCGCCGCGCAGCTCAAGGCGGATAAAAAAAACGGCACAGAGGTCGCTAAACTCACCGGTAAAAACATCGCGCTCATCTTCGAAAAAGACTCAACCCGTACCCGTTGCTCTTTCGAAGTTGCCGCATACGATCAGGGCGCGCGCGTAACGTATCTCGGGCCAAGCGGCAGCCAGATTGGGCATAAAGAGTCGATCAAAGACACCGCCCGCGTGCTCGGTCGTATGTACGACGGTATTCAGTATCGGGGGCATGGCCAGGAAATTGTCGAGACGCTTGCGGAATACGCCGGAGTTCCGGTATGGAACGGATTAACTAACGAATTTCACCCTACCCAGTTGCTGGCAGATTTGCTCACGATGCAGGAACACCTGCCAGGTAAAGCGCTCAATGAAATGACGCTGGTTTATGCAGGCGATGCACGTAACAATATGGGTAACTCCATGCTGGAAGCCGCCGCGTTAACCGGGCTGGATCTGCGCCTGGTCGCGCCGCGAGCCTGCTGGCCGGAAGAAAGCCTGGTTGCGGAGTGCAAAGCGCTGGCACAGAAAAACGGCGGCAATATTACGCTGACCGAAGATATCGCCGCGGGCGTGAAAGGTGCGGACTTTATCTATACCGACGTCTGGGTATCAATGGGCGAAGCGAAAGAGAAATGGGCCGAACGTATTGCGCTGCTGCGTAAGTATCAGGTTAATAGCGCAATGATGGCGTTGACTGGTAATCCGCAGGTGAAATTCCTGCACTGCCTGCCGGCGTTCCATGACGATCAAACCACACTTGGCAAACACATGGCGCAAGAGTACGGACTGCACGGCGGTATAGAAGTGACCGACGAGGTCTTTGAATCACCCGCCAGCATCGTATTTGATCAGGCAGAAAACCGGATGCACACCATCAAAGCGGTGATGGTCGCAACGCTCGCAAAATAATGATGTTTGTAGGCCGGGTAAGGCTCCGCCACACCCGGCAATCTGCGCCGTTGTGCCTGATAGCGCTACGCTCATCAGGCCTGGCGTCCGTCACTTAACCAACAGCTTAACTACGGCTTTACGTACCAGCGCGGGAGCGCCGACCGCGCATAGCGGTTTATGCACTTCACCCGGATAAAACACCACGAAGTCACCCTCATTCAACACCACCGTTTTCTCCTGTACGCCTTCCGCCACGAAGGCGATGTCTTTATCCGTCAGCCAGTCAGTTTCCGGCGCGCCCGCAGGCTGCGTGCTGAAAGTCATACCTTCCTGACCTTTGAGCAGGATCTGAATATCCAGATACCGGGCGTGATACTCGGCGCGGCGCTGTGCGAACGGCTCCGTCATATCTTCAGCAATCAGATAAAACAAACGATCGCCGTCGATATCATGCTTGCCCTTTTCCGTCGCATCCGTCACATGCGCTTTAATATGCTCAATCGCCTGGCGCAACTCTTCCGGCAGCCAGGCATCCAGGTTGTAAATATTGCCGACAATCATCTCAAACCCCCTAATTAAAACAACGTTTCATTTTACTTGTTATACGAAAAAACGACCTGCCATACCACTGCTATTTACCGATAATTTGCGTCAACGCATGTTTATCGCTGATGGTGTTAAAATATCGTTAACTTGCCACAACTGCTTATGCATAAACACTGCATAACTTCCACCTCGTCATTTTCGAGGAGTTTACTAACACATTGTTATAAAATGTTTTTTTATAAAAACCAGTCTTTCATCACAGTTCACTCCCTTCTCTTTATCTTTGTGCAGTGACATATTTATTTGGTAATCAACACCAGCGTGCAAATAATAAAATCACAGGTTCGCATAAATATGTATACCATAATAAAAAATACACTAAAATCAGCACCTTATTGAATTGCTTTATTTTTAAATAAGTACAAAAAATTAACATGAATAAATAACAAGACATATTCATGCGTAGTAATTCAGTTACTCTTATTTTTATTTTTTAAATTCTCAGAGCCATCTCATAAATTAAACAACAAAAGCCAACCATCAACCTGACTGTGAAATAAATCACGTTTCTCTACCAAATAAGATCTAAATATAGACTCCGAAATCAGCTGAAAAATCATGACTGCAATAAATATTATTTGCAGGCACCTCCTCTTTATTTTTTAAAATCGTATTAAAGGAATAATGATGGAAAAGCATTATGTCGGGTCTGAAATCGGTCAATTACGTAGCGTAATGCTACATCGCCCTAATCTCAGTTTAAAAAGGCTGACGCCATCAAATTGCCAGGAACTGCTTTTTGATGATGTTCTTTCGGTAGAACGTGCAGGAGAAGAGCATGACATTTTCGCCAACACGTTACGTCAGCAAGGGATTGAGGTTCTGCTACTCACTGATTTATTGACACAAACCTTAGATATCCCAGATGCCAAAGGCTGGCTACTGGAGACACAAATCTCTGATTATCGCCTTGGCCCCGCTTTCGCTGCTGATATTCGCGCATGGCTTGCAGATATGCAGCACCGGGAGCTCGCCCGGCATTTAAGTGGTGGGCTGACCTACGGGGAAATTCCTGCCTCAATCAAAAATATGGTGGTCGATACACACGATATTAGTGACTTTATTATGAAGCCATTACCAAACCACTTATTTACTCGCGATACCTCCTGCTGGATATATAACGGTGTATCCATTAACCCGATGGCAAAAACCGCACGCCAGCGGGAAACCAATAACCTGCGAGCAATTTACCGTTGGCATCCACAATTTGCCGATGGTGAATTTATTAAATATTTCGGCGATGAAAATATTAATTATGACCACGCCACTTTAGAAGGTGGCGATGTGCTGGTCATTGGTCGCGGCGCGGTACTCATCGGTATGTCGGAACGTACCACGCCGCAGGGTATTGAGTTCCTTGCCCAGTCGCTGTTCAGGCATCGCCAGGCTGAACGCGTCATCGCGGTCGAATTGCCGAAACATCGCTCTTGTATGCACCTCGATACCGTCATGACCCACATCGATATCGATACCTTTTCCGTCTATCCGGAAGTAGTGCGCCCGGATGTCCAGTGCTGGACCCTGACGCCAGACGGGCGCGGCGGCCTGAAACGTACCCAGGAAAGTACGCTGGTACACGCCCTCGAAAAAGCGCTGGGTCTCGACCAAATAACGCTTATCACCACCGGGGGTGACGCCTTCGAAGCTGAACGCGAACAGTGGAACGACGCCAACAACGTCCTGACGCTGCGCCCCGGCGTGGTGGTGGGCTACGAGCGCAACATCTGGACCAACGAGAAATACGACAAAGCCGGTATCACCGTTTTACCCATTCCTGGCGACGAACTGGGACGCGGGCGCGGCGGTGCGCGCTGCATGAGTTGCCCGCTGGAACGCGACGGTATTTAAGGAGACGTTATGGAAAACAAACCTACCCTGGTTGTGGCGTTGGGCGGCAATGCGCTGCTCAAACGCGGAGAGCCGCTGGAAGCTGACATCCAGCGCAAGAACATTGAGCTGGCAGCAAGAACTATCGCTCAACTCACGCAGCAATGGCGTGTGATTCTGGTGCACGGCAATGGCCCACAGGTTGGACTTTTGGCGTTGCAAAACAGCGCTTATGACCGTGTCACCCCTTATCCGCTCGACATTCTCGGCGCGGAAAGTCAGGGAATGATTGGCTATATGCTGCAACAAGCGCTGAAAAACCAACTGCCACAACGTGAAATTAGCGTCCTGCTGACTCAG
This sequence comes from Citrobacter meridianamericanus, assembly GCF_041320245.1. Taxonomy (NCBI): domain Bacteria; kingdom Pseudomonadati; phylum Pseudomonadota; class Gammaproteobacteria; order Enterobacterales; family Enterobacteriaceae; genus Citrobacter; species Citrobacter meridianamericanus. The sequence goes on from NZ_CP101036.1 coordinate 4,665,026, forward strand.
GTTGAAGTCGATGCCCACGATCTGGCTTTCAGCAATCCGACCAAATATATCGGACCGATTTACGACGATGCACAGGCTAAAACGCTACACGCGGAAAAGGGCTGGATTTTCAAAGCCGATGGCAAAACATTCCGTCGCGTTGTGCCCTCTCCACAGCCCAAACGCATCGTTGAAAGCGACGCCATTCGCACACTGATCGCCCGCGATCATCTGGTGATTTGCAACGGCGGCGGCGGCGTACCGGTGGTGGAAAAAGCCGATGGCTTCCACGGCATTGAAGCGGTGATCGACAAGGATCTCTCCGCCGCCCTGCTCGCCCGCCAACTCCATGCCGATGCGTTGTTGATCCTCACTGATGCCGACGCCGTATATCTCGACTGGGGCAAACCTACCCAGCGCCCGCTGGCCCAGGTGACGCCGGAACTGCTCGGTGAAATGCAATTCGACGCCGGTTCAATGGGCCCTAAAGTCACCGCCTGCGCGGAATTTGTCTCTCACTGCCACGGAATTGCAGGCATCGGCTCACTGGCCGACGGCCCGGCCATTCTCGCCGGTGACAAAGGCACCTTGATTCGCCTGGAAGCCGCCAACGCATAACCCAACATTAAGGATATTTTCATGACTGTTAACCTGAAAAATCGCAATTTTCTCAAACTGCTGGACTACACCCCAACGGAAATCCAGTACCTGATCGATCTGGCTATCGAGTTAAAAACGGCAAAAAAAGCCGGGCGCGAAAGGCAAACGCTGGTCGGTAAAAATATTGCGCTGATCTTCGAAAAAACCTCAACGCGCACCCGCTGCGCCTTTGAAGTCGGTGCTTTCGATCAGGGCGCACAGGTGACCTACCTCGGTCCAAGCGGCTCGCAGATCGGTCATAAAGAGTCGATGAAAGATACCGCTCGCGTGCTGGGTCGCATGTATGACGGCATCGAATACCGCGGCTACGGCCAGGAGATCGTTGAAGAATTGGGTGAATTTGCTGGCGTGCCGGTCTGGAACGGGCTGACGAATGAATTCCACCCTACGCAGATCCTTGCCGATCTGATGACCATGCTGGAACACGCGCCAGGGAAAACCTTACCCGAACTGAGCTTCGCTTATCTTGGTGACGCTCGCAACAACATGGGCAATTCACTGATGGTCGGCGCGGCGAAAATGGGGATGGATATTCGTCTGGTCGCGCCAAAGTCCTTTTGGCCGGACGAGGCGCTGGTTGCCGAATGCCGCGAAATCGCCAGCGTAACAGGCGCACGCATTACGCTCACGGACGATGTTGCGGAAGGGGTATACGACGTAGATTTTCTCTACACCGATGTCTGGGTTTCGATGGGCGAACCTAAAGAAGCGTGGGCAGAACGCGTCAGCCTGATGACGCCTTATCAAATTAACCAGCAGGTCATCAATGCGACCGGCAATCCTAACGTGAAATTCATGCACTGCCTGCCCGCTTTCCATAATGAGCACACCAAGGTGGGCCGTGAAATCGAAGCGGCTTACGGCCTGAAAGGGCTTGAAGTCACGGAAGAGGTATTTGAGTCAGCACATTCCATCGTCTTCGACGAAGCGGAAAACCGGATGCATACCATTAAAGCGGTCATGGTAGCGACACTCGGCGACTAACCCCTGCGGGCATGTGTCGCCTGGCGGCATATGCCCAAGCTATCCGGAGAACATAATGGGCAAATTCAAATTTCCCAGCGCGTATACCATCCTGTTTATTCTTATTGCGCTCGTCGCCGTTATGACCTGGATTGTCCCGGCAGGGAAATACCAGATGGCGATGAATGCTACCCTCGGCAAAGAAGTGCCGGTTGCCGGTACCTATGCCCCTACAGAGGCGCATCCGCAAGGCATAACCGCTGTCCTGCTGGCACCGATTGACGGGCTTTATAACCACGAAACCTACACCGCAGGCGCAATTGATGTTGCGCTGTTTGTCCTGATCATCGGTGGGTTTCTCGGCGTGGTAAACAAAACGGGCGCCATTGATGCCGGCATCGAACGCGTGACGGTCAGGCTGAACGGAAAAGAAGAGTGGATGATCCCCATTCTGATGGGGCTTTTCGCCGCCGGAGGCACGATTTACGGCATGGCGGAGGAATCACTCCCATTCTACACATTGCTGGTTCCGGTCATGATGGCCGCGCGCTTTGATCCACTGGTTGCTGCTGCAACCGTGCTACTCGGCGCAGGCATCGGCACGCTCGGTTCGACCATCAACCCTTTTGCGACGGTCATCGCCGCAAACGCCGCCGGGATCCCTTTCACGCAGGGAATGCTGATGCGCATTCTGCTGCTGGTCATCGGCTATGTTATCTGCGTGGTGTGGGTCATGCGTTATGCGCGCAAAGTCCGTAATCACCCGGAGTTGTCGATTGTGGCGGATAAAATGGAGGAAAACCGCGCCCATTTTCTCGGTAATCGCGGCAATGCTAACCTTGAATTCACGGCTACGCGTAAGTGGATCCTGCTGATATTCGCCGCCGCCTTTGCGGTAATGATTTATGGCGTCGCGGTACTCGGATGGTGGATGGCAGAAATATCCGCAGTCTTTCTGGCCTCAGCGATTATCGTCGGCGTGATTGCCCGTATGAGTGAAGAGGGCTTCACCAGCACATTCATTGACGGCGCGCGGGATCTGCTCGGCGTGGCGCTGATTATCGGCATTGCGCGCGGTATCGTCGTGGTGATGGATAACGGTATGATTACCCACACCATTCTGCACAGCGCCGAAAATTTAGTCTCCGGTCTGTCCACCACCATTTTTATCAATGTGACCTACTGGCTGGAAGTGTTGCTCTCCTTCCTGGTCCCTTCCTCGTCTGGCCTGGCGGTGCTCACGATGCCCATTATGGCCCCACTGGCCGACTTCGCCCATGTGCAAAGGGATTTGGTCGTCACCGCGTACCAATCCGCTTCCGGCATTGTGAATCTGATCACCCCTACTTCAGCCGTCGTGATGGGAGGGTTGGCCATCGCTCGCGTTCCTTATGTGCGCTACCTGAAATGGGTCGCCCCGCTGCTGCTGGTTCTGACGGTGCTGAACATGGTCGTCCTGAGTATCGGCGCGATGCTGTAGCCGTTTTGGCCGTCGGATCCCGACGGCTTTTTTGTGCGTGCTCTCGTTTTTCTGCACAACCGCCCGTTTGAGCCGTTATTGATACTGCAAATGTGGTGAATTTCGCCATCACATTGATACAAATGATAAATTTAGGGTGTTTTTATGAAGGAACTCGATGATTACTCGACCAAAGAGCAGAAACAGCTGGCGATTTGTCAGCGCCTGATTAGCGAAAAAAGCTACCTGTCCCAGGAAGCACTTCGCCGCGATCTACAACAGCATGGTTTTACCGGGATTAGCCAGTCAACGGTATCTCGTCTGCTAAAACTGCTGGGTGCGATAAAAATAAGAAATACAAAAGGGCAAAAAATTTATTCTGTAAATCCGCAATCGCGACCCGCTCCTGATGCTGCCCGCTCGATTGCTGAAATGGTGGTCAGCGTGGAACACAATAGCGAATTTATCCTCATCCACACGGCGGCAGGCTATGGCCGTGCCGTTGCCAGAATCCTCGATTATCACGCGTTGCCAGAAATTCTCGGCGTCATTGCCGGTAGCAGTATTGTCTGGGTCGCACCGCGGGTTGTACAGCGAACAGCCCTGGTTCACAAACAGATTAATTATCTATTTAAAATGAATTAAAATTCATAAGAACCGTTTGCGATGAATAAATTGTGCATTTTTCGCTTGATCCCATAACGGAGCTGAGTATAATCGCGGACAATTTGCCGGGAGGATGTATGGTTCAGTGTGTACGACATTTTGTCTTACCGCGTCTGAAAAAGGACGCTGGCCTGCCGTTTTTCTTTCCGTTGATCACCCATTCCGAGCCCCTCAATTGAGGGGCTTTTTTTTTGCCCAGGCGTCAGGAGATAAACATGGCTAACCCGCTCTATCAAAAACACATCATTTCCATAAACGACCTCAGCCGCGATGACCTCAATCTGGTTCTCGCGACAGCGGCGAAATTAAAAGCGAACCCACAGCCAGAGCTGTTAAAGCATAAGGTCATCGCCAGTTGCTTCTTTGAGGCGTCGACCCGCACCCGTTTATCCTTTGAAACATCGATGCACCGCCTGGGTGCCAGCGTGGTGGGTTTCTCTGACAGTGCCAACACCTCGCTGGGTAAAAAAGGCGAAACGCTGGCCGACACCATTTCCGTCATCAGCACCTACGTCGACGCCATCGTGATGCGTCATCCACAGGAAGGTGCCGCGCGTCTGGCAACAGAATTCTCTGGTAACGTTCCGGTTCTTAACGCGGGCGACGGCTCCAACCAACACCCGACCCAAACGCTGCTGGATCTGTTTACCATCCAGGAGACACAGGGCCGCCTGGACAATCTGCACATCGCCATGGTGGGTGACCTGAAATATGGCCGTACCGTCCACTCCCTGACTCAGGCGCTGGCGAAGTTCGAAGGTAACCGTTTCTACTTCATCGCCCCGGACGCGCTGGCGATGCCGCAGTACATTCTGGATATGCTGAATGAAAAAGGTATTGCCTGGAGCCTGCACGGCACGATTGAAGAAGTGATGGCGGAGGTCGACATTCTCTACATGACCCGCGTGCAGAAAGAGCGTCTGGACCCATCCGAATACGCCAACGTAAAAGCACAGTTTGTTCTGCGTGCCAGCGATCTGGCGGGAGCCAGAGAGAACATGAAGGTGCTGCATCCGCTGCCGCGCATCGATGAAATCACCACCGACGTCGACAAGACGCCGCACGCCTGGTATTTCCAGCAGGCTGGCAACGGCATCTTCGCCCGCCAGGCGTTACTGGCACTGGTACTGAATAGCGAACTGGCACTGTAAGGGAGAAAAAGAGATGACACACGATAACAAACTGCAGGTTGAAGCCATCAAACGTGGCACCGTGATTGACCACATTCCCGCACAGGTTGGTTTTAAGCTACTGACGCTGTTCAAACTGACTGAAACCGATCAGCGCATCACCATCGGACTGAACCTGCCGTCTGGTGAGATGGGCCGTAAAGACCTGATTAAAATCGAAAATACGTTCCTGACCGACGAGCAGGTCAACCAGCTCTCCCTGTACGCTCCGCAGGCAACGGTAAACCGCATTGATGATTACGACGTGGTGGGTAAATCACGCCCTAGCCTGCCGGAGCGCATCGACAACGTACTGGTGTGCCCGAACAGCAACTGCATCAGCCATGCTGAGCCGGTTTCTTCCAGTTTTGCAGTGAAAAAACGCGCTGATGATATCGCACTCAAATGCAAATACTGTGAAAAAGAGTTTTCGCATTATGTGGTGCTGGCCAACTAATTGAGGTTGGTAATGGTTTCCCGGCTCCCTATAATGGCCGGGAACATTCTATTACCGCTGTAATTCAGGAGAAATCATGAGCAAGACTATCGCGACGGAAAATGCACCAGCAGCAATCGGCCCATACGTTCAGGGCGTTGACCTGGGTAGCATGGTAATCACTTCCGGTCAGATCCCGGTCGATCCGAAAACCGGTGCCGTAGCGGAAGACGTGTCCGCTCAGGCACGTCAGTCGCTGGAAAACGTAAAAGCTATCGTTGAAGCAGCTGGTCTGAAAGTGGGCGACATCGTAAAAACGACCGTCTTCGTGAAAGACCTGAACGATTTCGCTACCGTCAACGCCACCTACGAAGCGTTCTTCACCGAGCACAACGCGACCTTCCCGGCGCGTTCTTGCGTGGAAGTTGCCCGTCTGCCGAAAGACGTGAAAATCGAGATTGAAGCGATCGCCGTTCGTCGCTAAATCTTATTAGAGAGCCCTGCTCTGGCAGGGTTCCTTAAGTATTGCAGCCTATAACTGAAAAAATCAATTCTCTGCCATTATTCTTTAAGGTGATGGTTTCATTTTCGATTATCCCCACTCCCCAATTATATAATTCCATTTCCCCTTTTTGCTGTGATTCTATATTCTCTGAGAAACAGGTTTGTCCTAAAACCCAGTACAACCTTGAACTATAAACATTAATTTTGAGATCATCATCATTATCATTTTTCATCTTTTCCAATGTATAAACTATCTTATTGTGAATTTTAAAACTAACAATATTGTTATATCTTTCAACTGAATTAATAGAAAAAATACAGATAAACATTATAATTAGTAAACAAAATGTTTTTATAGTAGCTCGTCTTATAAAAGTGTTCATTGGTCATGTCTCCATAAAAAAGAATAACCAGATGAACCAATGAGCGCTTTATTTTTTTCCTGACACTTAATTAGCCCCCATTTCTCTGCGACCAAGGATATATCATTTTCATGTGCAATTTTACGGTAAACGTACCGGTAAGACTGAAATGGATCGTGTAGAGGAGTGTTCATTTCCCTTACAATAATATCCCCAGACGATTTCTCCAAATAAACATATAAACCATGCCAGGATAAATTCTTTGCATAGTGGGTATTTGAATCATCGTTACGGCACCATTGTACAACCAGAAGATAGTGACTTTCACGCACGGGTAACCAGCAAACCGAAATAATATACAGCATATAACAAAAGGCACAAACTAAAGCGAAAGTAAGTATTTTTTCCATGTAAAATAGAGTGCTATGCTCAGTCATGCCATTTTACCTCTGACTCAATGGCACCAAAAACATTGTACTCTCTGGCCAGACACTCCTGATGAAACCTCCCCATAAAAGTATCATTCACCGGAACGATACTACCTAAACGAACGCCAGAATTTGCGACACTAATATTCCAGTTATACCTGTCAAAAAACTTAAACTGAAATGTCAAATCATAACTACATAATCTACTACCATTGCTCATCGTATTTTTATACTTATCTTCGGTAATTTGCACCTGACCTTTGCCCCAGTATTGATAACCTCCTATAGCATAAAACAAGTCTGGATCGCTAGAAATAAAATCATCAGTATTAACATGCTCAGAAGTAAACTCATGCTGACCTGGCGATAATGTTTTACAAAAACTCTTTGCTGCATCCAATAATTGCACATAATTATCCTTTAACTGGGCTGATTTTCCCATCATATCAGTTAAGTTAATATGTATGTCTTCACCCGTATTTTGCAAATAATGCAGTAAATTTTCTCGAGCAAAAGGATAGCGATACTTTAAATATAAGCTCCCATCAATCAACTGTTCCAGGTAATATTTATAATAATAAAATTGATCTGAAAAATTCCCCGCACTGCACCATTCACCACTTCCAACATCAATACTATATTCAGGATCATCTCTCCCCAATATATAACCGTTCATAATACTGCCTAAGAATAATTAACATGACAAGATGTTAACATTTATAATCTAGCGTATTCTGTTGGAAGACACTGGCAATGCCATAATTCAGAAAATATTTAGCTGTATTGGGCGAAAGACAAAAAAACGGGCATGGAAGCCCGGAGTGAATTTAGGTTGGCCCGGTAAGCGTGAGCGCCACCGGGCATTTATCACATCACACCAAACAGTTTCGGCAGGAATAGCGAAATCGCCGGAATATATGTCACGAGCATCAGTACCAGGAATAGCACGAGGTAGAATGGCAGCATCGCCTTTACCACCTGCTCTATTTTCTGCTTACTCACCGCACTGGCCACAAACAGCACCGACCCTACCGGTGGCGTAATCAGGCCAATCCCTAAGTTCACCAGCATGATCATGCCAAAATGGACCGGATCAATACCGAGCGCGTTAGTCACCGGTAGTAGCACCGGCGTCAGGATCAGGATCAGCGGCGCCATGTCCATCAGCGTACCGATCAGCAGCAGCATGATGTTAATGCACATCAGGATGACATATTTGTTATCCGAGATGCTTGTGAAGGCTTCGGTGATCCGCATCGGCAACTGCATATAAGTCATGACGGCACCGAACGCAGCAGCAAAGCCTATCAGGATCATGACGATCGTGACCGTTTTCACCGTGCGGAACATCAGCTTTGGCAGCTCAGACCATTTATAGTCACGATAGATAAACATGGTGACAAAGAAGGCCCAAAGACAGGCAATCGCCGCAGACTCCGTCGCGGTAAAGATACCTGACAAAATGCCGCCCATGATGATCACAACCGTCATCAGGCCCCACAGCGTCTCGACGAAAATCTTCAGCGCCTGGCGAAACGGTACGCGTTCCCCTTTTGGATAACCGCGCTTGTGCGCAAAAGCCACGCACATCACCATCAGGCTGAGGCTTAACAGCAGGCCCGGCAGGATCCCGGCGATGAACAGTGCGGCAATCGACACCGTGCCGCCTGTAGCCAGCGAATAGATAACCGAGTTATGGCTGGGCGGCGTAAGAATCGCCTGCACCGAACCACTGGCCGTTACCGCCGCGGCAAAGTCGCGCGGATAACCTTTTTTATCCATTTCCGGGATCATTACCGAACCAATGGATGCGGTATCAGCTACAGACGATCCAGAAATAGCGCCAAAAAAGGTTGATGCCACAATGTTTACCAGCGACAGTCCGCCGCGAATAAAGCCAACAAAAATATAGGCAAAGTTCACCAGTCGCCGCGCAATTCCCCCTTCGGCCATAATAGCCCCAGCCAGAATAAAGAATGGGATCGCCAGCAGCGAAAACTTATTCACCCCGCTGGTCAGTTGGATCATTACCGCTTCCAGCGGAATATCTATGTACCAGGCCCCAATGATGGCGCTAATGCCAACCGCATACGCTACCGGTACCCCAATTGCCAGCATAATGCCGAGCGTAAAGACGAGAATAAATGCATCCATCTGCTTTCCTTTCTGAAATGGGGGCGGTAACTAGCTGGTCGATCCCAGCATGACAACAGGACGTTGGTACTGCGGACCACGGAAAATCTTTTCTGCGATAAACAGCAGCGTTATGGCAGAGCCAATCGGTAATGGAAGGTAGTTTTGCCCGGCGCTTAAAAGCGGGAATTCGGCCACGGGCTGGCCCCACAGTTCAAGACAGAGATTGGTTCCGTAGCAGAGGATAAAAAGGCTTATCGCCACTAACATAACGTCAGCGATTACCGAGCAATAACGGCGGGAAGCCTCACCCAGACGGTCAATCACCATACTTACCGCAATATGCGAGCCTGCACGATAGCTCACCGCCGCGCCAATAAAGGTGAATGTCACCATACACAGAATAGCGACGGGTTCAGGCCATGACAGGGCGTTATTCAGAACATAACGCGCGAATATACCAATGGGGATAATGGCGACCATGACCAATAATGCGATACCGGCAATCCACATTGACACCCGATAAAGAAAATCCATTACCGATGAATAGCATTCACCCATAATCATCACCTCGAATTAATCAAAAGATTCAGGCAGAGGGTTGATATCCTCCACCTGATGAATTACTTCACATCCTGAATTCGTTTGATCAAATCCTGGTGGTCTTTACCGTAATTATCCCGCACTGACTGCGTGGCTTTATAGAAATAGTCCGTATCAATATCGTGGAACTGAACGCCATTGGCTTTCATGGTCTCCAGCGATTTCGCATTATAATCCTGCCAAAGTTTTCGTTGCTCTACCTGTGCTTCTTTGGCGAGTTTAATAATGAGGTCCTGGTCTTCTTTTTTCAACTTATCCCATTTGGCTTTCGAGAACAGAAAAAGCTCAGGAATAATAAAGTGTTTGCTCCAGGTATAGTTTTTCACGACCGGCAAATAGTTATGCGCAACAAACGTTGGCGGGTTATTTTCCGTGCCATCAATAACGCCGGTCTGCATACCGCTAAATACTTCGCTGACGCCCATGACAACGGAATTAGCGCCCATCGCTTTCAGGGTATCCAGCGCTATCGGACTCCCTTGAACACGGATTTTCATACCGTGTAAATCTTCCGGTTTCACCACCGGATTTTTGGTGATCAGGTTGCGCGTTCCGGCATCCATCCAGCCGAGGAACACCAGCCGCGATTTGGTGTTGGCCGTCAGGCGGTCGCCAATCTCCTGACCAATCATGCCGTCGAGAACCTTATGCAGATGGTCTTCATCACGGAAAATGTATGGCAGGGTAAACACGTTAATTTCAGGGAGAATAGCGGCGACTGGCGTCATTGAGACACGAATAATATCGATAGCACCTAATTGCGCCTGCTCAATCATCTGCTTTTCGTCGCCTAACACGCCACCGGGAAAGGTTTTAATCTCCAAACGACCGTCGGTGGCAGCGCTAAGTTTTTCCCCCATATGTTTCACGGCAACAACGTTCGGGTAATCAGCCGGATGCACATCTGCGGCGCGAAAGGTTTGTGCCAGCGTTGCATGACTCGCCAGTAATACAGACGCGCCAATACACAGACTTAACAGGTTTTTTGTCAGTTTCATTTGTCCTTCTCCAGAAGTTCATAATATCCATTAACAGGAATAGCTTGCAGAGCAAATGACTGCCGGAATTAAAAACGGGCAGCGAGAAACTTTCTTACCGACGTTACCTGCGCAGACTAACTGGTGTAACAATTTATTTCGATGACTACGTTCACAAAAAATCGCAGACACTTAAAATTTTTAGCACACTGTTTCATTTTTGCAATGCAGATCGTTTTATTGATAAATAAACAACGCAAGGATGGCGATTTGATACTAACAACCCGCGTTAGCATTTCAATAAAAATAAAACACCAATATTTCGGGAGAATATCTTTCGAATGAAAAAGTGAAATGCAGGATGGTATTAACACCATCCTGCAGAGATGTTGAGGATTACTGCCAGCCGTAGCGGCGGCTATAAAAACCTTTCACTAATTGGGTCAATGTCATGTAACCCGCCAGAATCGCAATCAGCCACGGGAAGTAGCTCAGCGGCAGCGCCTGCAATTGCAGGTAGCTGGCCAGCGGCGAGAATGGCAATGCAATACCCACCACCATCACCACCAGCGTCATCAGCATCAGCGGCCATGCGGCGCGGCTTTGGATAAACGGCACGCGACGGGTACGGATCATATGCACAATCAGCGTTTGCGACAGCAGCCCCACCACGAACCAGCCCGACTGGAACAACGTCTGATGTTCTGGCGTATTCGCATGGAAGACGAACCACATCAGGCAAAATGTCAGAATGTCGAAAATGGAGCTGATCGGCCCAAAGAAGAGCATAAAGCGGCCCAGATCGGCGGGATTCCAGCGCTGTGGCTTTTTGATCTGCTCTTCGTCAACGTTATCAAACGGAATCGCCACCTGGGATACATCGTACAGCAGGTTCTGAATCAGTAAGTGCAGCGGCAACATTGGCAGGAACGGTAAAAAGGCACTCGCCACCAGCACACTAAATACGTTACCGAAGTTAGAACTGGCGGTCATTTTGATGTACTTCAACATGTTAGAAAAGGTACGGCGTCCTTCGATCACCCCTTCTTCCAGCACCATCAGGCTCTTTTCCAGCAGGATAATATCTGCCGCTTCACGCGCAATATCGACCGCGCCATCAACAGAGATACCGATGTCCGCCGCGCGCAGCGCCGGAGCGTCGTTAATGCCATCCCCCATAAAGCCGACCACATGACCTTCACGCTTGAGCAGCGTAACAATGCGCTCTTTGTGCATTGGCGTCAGGCGGGCAAACAGCGTGGTGCGCTGGGCCAGTTTTGCCAGTTCGTCATCGCTTAACCCTTCAATGCTGCTGCCAATCACCACATCGCCCGCATCCAGTCCCACTTCATGACACACTTTCGCCGCCACCAGCTCGCTATCGCCGGTGAGGATTTTCACCGTAATACCGCTGGCTTTCAGCGCTTTAAGCGCCGGTGCGGTGGTCTCTTTCGGCGGATCGAGGAACGCGATATAGCCTTCGAGGATCAGATCGGATTCATCAATACGCTGGTAATCGCCCTCACGCGCGGGCAGATACTTCGTTGCCACCGCCACTACGCGCAGCCCCTGACGGTTCAGCGTGTCCGTGACGCGTTTCACCCGACGCAGCATGTTGTCGTCTAACGGAACAATCTCACCATTGTGGCGTACCTGGGTGCAGACGCTAAGGATCTCCTGCAGCGCGCCTTTACACACCAGTTGATGTACATCGGTTTCTTCAGCGACCACCACCGACATGCGGCGGCGTTCGAAATCAAACGGGATCTCGTCGATTTTTTGCCAGCGGGTAGAGAGACGGCGGGCGGATTCTTCGTCCACGCCTTCCAGCACCGCCGTATCCAGCAGATTCTTCAGCCCGGTCTGGTAATGGCTGTTCAGCCACGCAGAATGCAGGACGTGTTCACTGGGCTTGCCGGAGATATCGGTATGATTCTCCAGCACAATTTTATCTTGCGTCAGCGTGCCGGTTTTATCGGTACACAGAATATCCATCGCACCAAAATTCTGGATGGCGTCGAGGTGTTTGACGATGACCTTTTGTTTTGACAGCTTCACCGCCCCGCGTGCCAGCGTTGAGGTGACGATCATCGGCAACATCTCTGGGGTCAGTCCCACCGCCACAGACAGCGCAAACAGCGCCGCTTCCCACCAATCGCCTTTGGTATAACCGTTGATGATCAGCACAATCGGCGCCATCACCAGCATAAAGCGGATCAGCAGCATACTGACGCGGCTGATCCCTTTCTGGAAGGCATTCTGCTCGCTTTCTTGCTCGCTGACGCGGCCCGCCAGTTGCCCGAACCAGGTATTAGCTCCGGTCGCAATCACGACGGCCTGCGCCGTACCGCTCACCACGTTAGTGCCCATAAAGCACAGGGTATCGCATTCCAGCGGGTTGCTTTGCTGCGGGTCGCGGCTGGTGGCGACTTTCTCCACCGGCAGCGATTCGCCGGTCAGCGAAGCCTGTGCCACAAACAGATCACGAGCCTGCACCACACGCAGATCGGCTGGGATCATATCCCCTGCTGCCAGTTTGATAATATCACCAGGAACCAGCTGGTCGATCGGCAGTTCAACCCAGCCGTTCTCCCCTTTCTCGTTGATGACGCGTAGCACCGTCGCGGTGTTACTGACCATTGCTTTCAACGCATCCGCCGCTTTGGTGGAACGCGCTTCCTGCACAAAATTCAGCAGCGTGGAGATGATAACCATCAGCGCGATGACGCCCGCAGCAAACAGATCCTCGGTGGCATAGGAAATCGCACCGAGGATAGTCAGCAGAATATTAAACGGGTTGCGGTAGCAGACCCACAGATGTACCCACCATGGCGACGGCTTCTGCGCCGGTAGCTGGTTCTCGCCATGTAACTCGCGAGCGTTTTCCACTTCTGCAGCGTTCAACCCTTCCGGGTGCGTGCCGAACGTTTTCCACAACGCTTCTTCGTCCATCAGCGCCATTTTCAGGCAATGTTCGCTCAGCGAAGGCGGGATCGGCGTGCTGGCAACGGTCTGCGCATTGGGTAGCGGATCGCGATGCACCAAACGATACGGTAAATGGCGGTTTAGCCGGGCAAACAGCTGGCGAGTAATATTTTTGAACATAGGCAGTCCCTCTGCCCCCGTATAAACAGGGCAGTAAATCCTTCAGGCGTGGCAAATCCTTGCCTGATGGCAATCTAATAATCGTAACAGGGACGTCAGAACGTCACTGTCTTACTGTTCCGGTAAGACAGTGAAAGACAGGCTTACCGGAAAGGGTTGTTTCTCCTTTTAGGGAGAGGGGTGGGATCGGGATCCATATAGCCTCCGGTAAGTGAATGATTTGCGCCGCGGATTATACGCAGAAAACCATAAGGTTTGTGGCAATTATGGCGGTATGATAAACCATGGAAACTAAACCAAACGTATACCAGACTTTGCCCATTGCACTGCGCGTGAGTAAAGTTATTCTCTCTTTGGCATAACTTCGCACGCAACACGGGAAAACAGGATGCAAAACCGGCTGACAATTAAAGACATCGCCCGCTTAAGCGGCGTGGGAAAATCAACCGTTTCCCGCGTTCTCAACAACGAAAGCGGCGTGAGCGAACGCACCCGCGAACGCGTTGAAGCCGTGATGAATCAGCACGGATTCTCTCCTTCCCGCTCCGCACGCGCCATGCGCGGACAAAGTGACAAAGTGGTGGCGATTATCGTCACGCGTCTGGACTCACTTTCGGAAAATCTCGCCGTCCAAACCATGCTGCCCGCCTTTTATGAGCAGGGTTACGACCCGATCATGATGGAAAGTCAGTTCTCGCCTGAGCTGGTAGAGGAACATCTGGGTATGCTCAGACGCCGTAATATTGACGGCGTGGTGCTGTTTGGTTTTACCGGCATTACTGAATCCATGCTCGCCACCTGGCAAGATTCGCTGGTGCTGCTGGCAAGAGATGCCAAAGGCATTGCCTCCGTCTGCTATGACGATGAGGGCGCTATTCTTACCCTGATGCAACGTCTGTACGATCGCGAGCATCGCCAGATCAGCTTTCTTGGCGTTCCCCATAGCGACGTGACCACCGGGAAGCGCCGCCATGAAGCCTATCTGGCATTCTGTAAGAAACATAAATTACCCCCCGTCGCCGCGCTGCCGGGTCTGGCCATGAAGCAGGGTTATGAGCAGGCCGCCAGTGTTATCACCCCGGAAACCACCGCATTAGTCTGCGCGACAGACACCCTCGCCCTTGGGGTCAGCAAATACCTGCAGGAGCAGCGAATTGAGAACCTGCAATTGGCAAGCGTGGGCAGCACGCCGCTGATGAAATTCCTCCATCCGGAAATTATCACCGTCGATCCAGGATACGCCGAAGCCGGACGACAAGCGGCCTCACAGCTGATCGAGCAGATCAACGGCCGTAGCGAACCACGACAAATCGTTATTCCCTCCAGCCTCTCCTGATTGCTTTCTGAGCGTCAATTTGTGATCTTCGCTGCGTTTCGGGAACGTTCCCATTTTTAAATTTTCATCGACGATATACTCTGGCGGCAGGTCAACAATAGGGCTTAATAATGAGCAAAATTAAACAAGCAGACATCGACCGGCTGATTGAGCTGGTAGGCGGGCGCGACAATATCGCCACGGTGAGTCACTGCATTACTCGCCTGCGTTTTGTGCTGAATCAGCCTGCTAACGCCAGGCCGAAAGAGATCGAACAGTTACCGATGGTCAAAGGCTGCTTCACCAACGCCGGACAGTTTCAGGTGGTGATTGGCACCGAGGTGGGCGATTACTACAAAGCGCTGTTGGCGACTACCGGACAAGCCAGCGCCGACAAAGAGCAGGCGAAAAAAGCGGCGCGGCAGAATATGAAATGGCACGAACAGCTGATTTCTCATTTTGCGGAGATCTTCTTCCCGCTGCTGCCCGCGCTGATTAGCGGCGGCTTGATCTTAGGTTTTCGTAACGTGATCGGCGATCTGCCCATGAGCAACGGCCAGACGCTGGCACAGATGCATCCTTCGCTGAAAACCCTTTACGACTTCCTGTGGCTGATTGGCGAAGCAATCTTCTTCTATCTGCCAGTCGGGATCTGCTGGTCGGCAGTGAAGAAAATGGGCGGTACGCCAATCCTCGGTATTGTGCTGGGCGTAACCCTGGTTTCACCGCAGCTGATGAACGCCTATTTGCTCGGTCAGCAGGTGCCGGAAGTGTGGAACTTCGGCCTGTTCAGTATTGAGAAAGTGGGTTACCAGGCACAGGTTATTCCAGCGTTGCTGGCCGGTCTGGCGCTCGGGTTTATTGAAACGCGCATGAAACGCATCGTGCCAGATTATCTGTATCTGGTGATCGTCCCGGTGTGCTCGCTGATCCTTGCAGTGTTTCTCGCGCATGCCTTCATCGGTCCGTTTGGTCGCATGATCGGCGACGGTGTCGCGTTTGCGGTCCGTCATCTGCTGACCGGCAGCTTTGCCCCGATCGGCGCGGCGTTGTTCGGCTTCCTGTACGCCCCGTTGGTGATCACCGGCGTGCATCAGACCACGCTAGCCATCGACATGCAGATGATTCAGAGCATGGGTGGCACACCGGTATGGCCGCTGATCGCACTGTCGAATATCGCTCAGGCCTCTGCGGTGGTGGGCATCATTATCTCCAGTCGCAAACACAATGAACGTGAAATCTCAATCCCTGCTGCCATCTCTGCTTATCTCGGGGTCACTGAACCGGCAATGTACGGCATCAACCTGAAATACCGTTTCCCGATGCTGTGCGCGATGATCGGCTCCGGTTTCGCCGGACTGCTGTGCGGCCTGAACGGTGTGTTGGCAAACGGGATTGGTGTCGGCGGTTTGCCGGGCATCCTCTCCATCCAGCCGACTTACTGGCAGGTATTTGGTATGGCGATGGCCATTGCGATTGTTATCCCGATGGTACTGACCTCATTTGTTTACCAGAGAAAATATCGTCTGGGCACATTACAAATTATCTAACTTTTCTTCGGGGCGCAGTTGCGCCCCAACGTATTTCCAGGAAACAACCATGACTATTCCCCACTGGTGGCAAAACGGCGTTATCTATCAGGTTTACCCCAAGAGTTTTCAGGATACCACCGGCAGCGGCACCGGCGATTTACGCGGCGTGACGCAGCGTCTCGACTATCTACAAAAACTGGGCGTTGATGCCATCTGGCTGACGCCGTTCTATGTTTCACCGCAGGTTGATAACGGCTACGACGTCGCGGATTACCTGTCTGTCGATCCGGCCTACGGTACGCTGGAAGACTTTGACGAACTGGTGGCACAGGCGAAAGCGCGCGGCATCCGTATTATTCTCGATATGGTGTTTAACCACACCTCAACCCAGCACGCCTGGTTTCGCAAAGCGCTGGATAAAGACAGCCCGTATCGTCAGTTTTATCTCTGGCGCGACGGCACGCCAGACAGCCCGCCGAATAACTGGCGCTCCAAATTTGGCGGTAGCGCCTGGGGCTGGCACGCCGCAAGCGAGCAGTATTATCTGCACCTCTTCGCTCCGGAGCAGGCAGACCTGAACTGGGAGAACCCGGCGGTCCGCGCCGAGCTAAAAAAAGTCTGTGAGTTCTGGGCCGATCGCGGCGTGGACGGCTTGCGACTCGACGTGGTGAATCTTATCTCTAAAGATCAGGACTTCCCGAATGATCCCGACGGCGATGGGCGGCGTTTTTATACCGATGGCCCGCGCGCGCATGCGTTTTTACGCGAGATGAACCACGACGTCTTCACGCCACGCGGCCTGATGACGGTGGGCGAGATGTCTTCCACCACGCTGGAAAACTGCCAGCAGTACGCCGCGCTCGATGGCAGTGAACTGTCGATGACCTTTAACTTTCACCACCTGAAAGTGGATTACCCCAATGGTGAGAAGTGGACGTTAGCCAAACCCGACTATGTGGCGCTGAAAACTCTGTTCCGCCACTGGCAACAGGGCATGCATAATCAAGCGTGGAACGCATTGTTCTGGTGTAACCACGACCAGCCACGCATCGTGTCGCGTTTTGGCGATGAAGGTAAATACCGTGTCCCAGCAGCTAAAATGCTGGCGATGGTGCTGCATGGCATGCAGGGCACGCCCTATATCTATCAGGGTGAAGAGATCGGCATGACCAACCCGCACTTCCGCCAGATTACCGATTATCGCGATGTAGAAAGCCATAACATGTTTGCCGAACTGAACGGTCAGGGGCGAGATGCCGACGAATTGCTGGCGATCCTCGCCAGTAAATCCCGCGATAACAGCCGCACGCCGATGCAGTGGGATGCCAGCCAACACGCGGGCTTTACCGAGGGCGAGCCATGGATCAATCTGTGTGACAACGCGGCGGAGATCAACGTGGCGGCAGCGCTGAGCAATGCCGACTCAGTATTCTACACCTATCAGAAGCTGATCGCATTGCGCAAAGCGGAGCCAGTTATTACCTGGGGCGACTATCAGGATCTGTTACCGGACAGCCCGCATCTGTGGTGTTACCAACGCGAGTGGCAAGGGCAGCGGCTGCTGGTCATTGCCAATCTGAGCGATACCTTTCAGAGCTGGCAGCCAGCCCAGACCGATGGAAACTGGCAGGTGCTGATGCACAACTATGCCGAGGTCGCCAGCCAACCTGGGGACATGACACTGCTTCCTTTTGAGGCCGTCTGGTGGTTGCAAAAATAGCTTGCAATTGGCGTCAGGCCCGGTTCATGTAGTGTTGCCGGGCTTCACTGCTGACACTACGTTTACCCTACTGTTTTTGTTGAATAATTAATCAGAATTTTCTGCCTACAATTTACAATCGCTGTACTGCCCGTCATCTGTACGCTCCGATTTTTACTTTGCGCTACATCAAATAAATCGTAAACATCCTTGATGCAAATCACTACATATAGAACTTAAAATGCACGCCGACCCAACATGTTGTATTAATCGACTACAATTGCTACAACTACAATGCACCGTTTAACGGAGAAATTGTGGATAAAGTGGGTCAGGATTGCGGGAAGTCATTGGCAATAGAGATGAATAAAGCCATGGCCGCTTCCCCAACCTCTGTGGATAACCTGTTCTTATAAATATGGAGTGATCATGACACCGCATGTGATGAAACGAGATGGCTGTAAAGTGCCGTTTAAATCAGAGCGCATCAAAGAAGCCATTCTGCGTGCAGCTAAAGCAGCGGGAGTCGATGACGCAGATTACTGTGCCACCGTCGCAGAAGTCGTTAGTAGCCAGATGAATGAGCGCAGCAAGGTCGATATCAACGAGATCCAGACAGCGGTAGAAAACCAGCTGATGTCTGGCCCGTACAAACAACTCGCCCGCGCGTACATCGAATATCGCCACGACCGTGATATCCAGCGTGAAAAACGTGGCCGTCTGAACCAGGAAATTCGTGGTCTGGTTGAGCAAACCAACTCCGCACTGCTGAATGAAAACGCCAACAAAGACAGTAAAGTGATCCCAACCCAGCGCGACCTGCTGGCCGGTATCGTTGCCAAACACTATGCACGTCAGCACCTGCTGCCGCGCGATGTGGTTCAGGCGCACGAGCGTGGTGATATTCACTATCACGACCTCGATTACTCGCCGTTCTTCCCGATGTTCAACTGCATGCTGATCGACCTCAAAGGCATGCTGACGCAGGGCTTTAAGATGGGTAACGCGGAGATTGAGCCGCCAAAATCCATCTCTACCGCGACCGCCGTGACCGCGCAAATTATCGCGCAGGTTGCCAGCCACATTTATGGCGGCACCACCATTAACCGTATTGATGAAGTCCTCGCGCCGTTCGTTACCGAGAGCTTTAATAAGCATCGTAAAACCGCTGAAGAGTGGCAGATCCCGGATGCCGACGGCTATGCACATTCTCGTACCGAGAAAGAGTGCTACGACGCATTCCAGTCCCTTGAGTATGAAGTGAACACCTTGCATACCGCCAACGGCCAGACGCCGTTCGTCACTTTTGGTTTTGGTCTGGGAACCAGCTGGGAATCACGTTTGATCCAGCAATCTATTCTGCGTAATCGCATTGCGGGCCTCGGTAAAAATCGCAAAACCGCGGTGTTCCCGAAACTGGTGTTCGCGATTCGTGACGGTCTGAACCATAAGTTTGGCGATCCGAACTACGACATCAAACAGCTTGCGCTGGAGTGCGCAAGCAAGCGCATGTATCCGGATATCCTGAACTACGATCAGGTAGTGAAAGTGACCGGTTCGTTCAAAACACCGATGGGCTGTCGCAGCTTCCTCGGCGTGTGGGAAAATGAGAACGGCGAACAGATTCACGACGGGCGTAACAACCTCGGCGTTATCAGCCTCAACCTGCCGCGTATCGCGCTGGAAGCACACGGTGATGAAGCCACCTTCTGGAAACTGCTTGACGATCGCCTGGTGCTGGCGCGTAAAGCGCTGATGACCCGCATTGCGCGTCTGGAAGGCGTGAAAGCTCGCGTGGCACCAATTCTGTATATGGAAGGGGCCTGCGGCGTGCGTCTGAAAGCGGACGATGACGTGTCAGAAATCTTTAAAAATGGCCGCGCGTCTATCTCGCTGGGTTACATCGGTATTCACGAAACCATTAACGCGCTGTTTGGTGACAAACATCTGTACGACAGCGAGGAGCTGCGCGCCAAGGGTATCGCCATTGTGGAACGTCTGCGTAAGGCCGTTGATCAGTGGAAAAACGAGACCGGCTACGGCTTCAGCCTGTACAGCACGCCGAGCGAAAACCTGTGCGATCGTTTCTGCCGTCTGGATACCGCCGAGTTTGGCGTGGTGCCGGGCGTCACCGACAAAGGTTACTACACCAACAGCTTCCACCTCGACGTGGAGAAGAAGGTTAACCCGTACGACAAGATCGATTTCGAAGCGCCGTATCCGCCGCTGGCGAGTGGAGGCTTCATTTGCTACGGCGAATACCCGAATATTCAGCACAACCTGAAAGCGCTGGAAGATGTCTGGGATTACAGCTATCAGCACGTGCCGTATTACGGCACCAACACGCCAATCGATGAATGCTACGAGTGCGGCTTTACCGGTGAGTTCGAATGCACCAGCAAAGGCTTCACTTGCCCGAAATGTGGTAACCACGACGCCGCGCGCGTGTCGGTCACCCGCCGCGTCTGCGGTTATTTAGGCAGCCCGGACGCCCGTCCGTTTAACGCCGGTAAGCAGGAAGAAGTGAAGCGCCGCGTTAAGCATTTAGGTAATGGGCAGATAGGTTAATTTCGGCAGTATTATTGCCTGGCGATGCGACGCTTTTCGCAAAGCAATTGGCGCCAGGACAAGGCGGCAAGCAAGTGAATCCCGGGGAATTTACATAAGTAAGTGACCCGGGTGAGCGAGCGCAGACAACGCAGTAATGGCGTCAATTGAGAAGCGAAAATGAACTTTCACCAATATTACCCCGTCGACATCGTTAACGGCCCCGGAACCCGCTGTACGCTGTTTGTTTCCGGATGCGTGCATGAATGCCCCGGCTGCTATAACAAAAGCACCTGGCGGCTCAATTCCGGCCAGCCGTTTAGCAAAGAGATGGAAGACAAGATCATTGCCGATCTGAACGATACGCGAATCAAGCGCCAGGGGATCTCGCTCTCAGGCGGCGATCCGCTGCATCCGCAAAACGTGCCGGATATCCTGAAACTGGTACAGCGCATTCGCGCTGAGTGCCCTGGGAAAGATATCTGGGTGTGGACCGGCTACAAGCTCGATGAACTCAACGCCGCGCAAATGCAGGTTGTCGACCTCATCAACGTGCTGGTCGATGGCAAATACGTGCTGGATCTCAAAGACCCGGCGCTAATCTGGCGCGGCAGCAGCAACCAGGTCGTACATCGTTTGCGTTAATTTTCAGGCGATAAACGTTCTGTTATCCACCTCTCAAAAACGGCTCACGCACTCCATGGCGACGGTTTTGAACTCGCTGAAATTCTGACATGCGCAGAGCCGCGTCATGGCGCGCTCGCGCAGGAAGGTGACGAAAATATCGTAGATCGCCATCGCTTCTTCGTACTCGCTTTTACTGATGGCGAGGAGGAAGATCACGTGCGCCGTTTCATCGCCCCAGGCAATACCCTGCGGAGCGAGGATAGTGTAGACCACCGTTTTCTTTGCCAGCAGACCGAGGGCGTGCGGCAACGCGATGCCGTCGCCCAGCATCGTACTGACGATGGCCTCACGTTCAACCACCGAATCAAGAAACTCTGCATCGACAAAGCCTTCATTCTGCAACTGCCGACATAGCGTGGTGAACAGCGTTTGTTGATCCATAGGACCGTCGATCACACGAAAATGGGCGGCATCGAAAAATTTATTCAGCATCCACGGACGAGTTCTGTCCACCAGCACCAGTTTGCCAATTTGCTCCAGTTGATAATCGGTCGGGAACGGCGCAATCATCGCTACAGGCTTATCTTTTTCCCCGATCCGCGCGGTAGAGATAACAAAATCTTCGCTAATGCTTTCCCGCTGTTCGTAGTCACGCAGCGTGACGGTATCGACAATTTCTATCTGCGGATACTTACGCGCCAGCACCGCTTCAATCATCCGCGCCATCGCGTTTCCGGCATCGCATACCAGCAGAACTTTCGGCTGTCTCTGGTAACCGATGTTGTAACTACGTTCCAATCCAACGCCAATATGCAGGACCAGAAAGCCAATCTCATTTTCACTGATGGCATATGGCGTATATTTCCCCCATCCCGAGACGGCGGCCAGCGTCATATCCCACGCCATAGGATAGTGCTGTTTAATATTTTCCAGCAGCGGATTGGGGATCATTATCTGGTAACGTACGCGGGTGATCATCGTCTTAATATGCGTCAGCAGATCGGCATGTAACTGTTTGTCATTCAACAGGTTGTAGTTGTACTGCGTGTTGATAAAACGCAGGATGTAATTAACCAGCGCTTCGTCATCATCCGCATTGATGGCGCTGGGGGCGATCTCTTGTACCTGACGGGCGGCGATGTGCACCTGTAGCCAGTTCTCTTCGAAAACAGAAAGCGGTTTGTCTGCCAGTCGGTGCAGGACCGCCGCAATCTCACGCGCGGCAAGGCATACCGATTGATCCGTTTCTTCTGCGGCAAACTCCGGCAATGGATACCCTTCGCTAATCCGCCGTACCGCTACTGCGCTGTACAACCGCAAAAATAGCTCGCCCTCATCGGTCAGGCGAATATGAAAACGAGCAAAAATATCCTGTAAAACGGGCTGTAGCTGCTCAGGGATCCCGGCATTCAGCGCCTCTTGCATCACTAATGGGTGCTGCGGATCCTGCTGCGCCAGCGTCCACAGCAGATCGGTCAGACAGGCGCGGATCGCCATCTCGCTGCCAAACAGCTTCATGCCGTGACGGGGGCGCGTTTCCAGCGTGAGATGATAACGTTGCAGATGTTCACGTACCTCAGCCATATCGTTTTGCAGCGTCGCACGGCTGATAAACCATTCATCAGCCAAATCTTCAAGCTTTAGCGAGAAGGCCGACGTCAGAAAACGAACCACCAGCCAGTGTATCCGTTCCTGGCTGGTTCGCGGGATGCGCAGCAACCCATCAGGCTGCTGCGTTTGCAGGGTATGATAACTTGCCGGATCGTCAATTTTGAGCTGATAACCGTTGCCCCGGCTGAGGACAAACTGCGCGCCGTACTGGGTGAGCAGCGCGTTTAGCGCAGTGATGTCAGCTCGTACGGTGCGTGTGGAAACCGACAACCGCTGCGCCAGCTCGTCCTGTGGAAGCGCTTCGTTTTGCAGCATGCCAAACAGCTGCGCTAAACGTTGGTTGGGGAATCGCACGTCAGTCTCCTCATCTGTCAGTTAGCCTACGCAAGCCCGGGTCATCGCCATCAACTGGCGCACGTCATCCGGGCGGGTGTTACCACTCACCTTATCAATAATCGAACTATAGATGTGAGGAATGATTTTGCTCACTCCGGCATCCAGAGCGATCTGCAGGATTTCAGTGAAATTATCCAGATCGATACCCCCGGTAGGCTCCAGCCAGAAGTCATGCCGGGCACAGGCCTGCGCTACGGCAATGTACTCATCACGGCATTTCAGGCCGCCCATCGGGAAGTATTTAATCGAGCTACCACCCATATCTTTGAGCAACGCAATCGCGGTTTCTACCGGTACAATACCGTCCGATGTCTGGCTGCTCAGCGGACCGGTGGAGATTTTCACCATCCCCGGCGTACCCGTTGGCGAGACCAGACCGTTGACTACCGTCTCCTGCTGGCCCAACAGCGCACGACTGGTTGCCACACCGGTAAAGACTTGATTAACATGCTGCGGCTGTACCTGACGAGAGATCTCACTGACCATCGCCGACTGGTTTGGGTCGCCTGCCCCCAATCCCACGGAGAGCGCATTGTCGATAAGCGCTGCGTATTCACGCATATCCGCGACCGCGCTTGCGACATCCGGATAATTTTTTGACAACACGCCGACCAGCACGTGTCCTTCCGCTGCCGCGTAAATATCCCGCGCATTTTCTTTGGAGCCTGCCAGCACGTTCAGGCAGACGCGGTCGCGATAAAAGTTAGGGGTCAGTTTCATGCGTTTTTCTCCTGTGAAATCACTTCACCAATTCGACGGGCCACAATTTCCAGTTGCGCGCGATCGACGCTGCGCACATCGGCCTCGATAATGCCTTCGTTGGCTTTGTAACCACGGAAGTAAATCGCGTACTCGCCTTGTTTCAGGGCTTCAACCAGTTCGCCCGTGGCGATACCGGTTACCGCTTCGTCAAACTTAATTTCCGTACGGGCGATGTCGCGCCCAGCGCCATCCCACACCACGCGGGCACTGACGCCATTAAAGGTATTCAGCGCATTAATGAACGGCGTCATTTTCTCGACCATCTCCGCGCCACTCTCTTTTTGCGCGTTCAGATACAGTTCGATAGCGCAGGTCAGGCCAAGAATACCCTCTTTGCCCACCTTCATCGCCCGGCCAATCCCCGCCGTCTGGCGCTTCACCCACTCAACGTACTGGGTTTTGCCGATCACCAGACCGCTGGTTGGCCCTTCAATCGCCTTTGCGCCGCTGTAAATCACCAGGTCCGCACCAAGGCGGTAGTAGCACTGCAAATCTTCTTCCGCCGCTGCGTCCACAATCAGCGGCAGATTATGCGTGCGCGCCACCACCGCGGCCTGCTCCACGCTGAGCATACTTTTCTGTACACAGTGGTGAGATTTGATATAAAGAATCGCCGCCGTGCGCGGCGTAATGGCCGCCGCCAGCTGTGCCGCGGAACATTCATTGGCATAGCCCGCTTCCACCAGCTTACCGCCGCCGAGCGCCACCATAGTGCCTACCGGTGCGCCAAAGTTGACGTTGTGGCCTCTGGGCAGCACGATTTCGTTGTTCTCGATGGGCGTAACGTGCAGATTTTCCAGCAGCCAGTCGCTATCTTTAACCAGCACCGCAGCCACCGACTGGGCGATTCCCGCCGACGCGCAGGAAACGACTGTCGCCCCTTCCACTTCCAGTAATTTCGCGATGTAGTCGCCGGTTTTATTGACCAGATCTTTCATTTCGAAGTACTGATTCATTCCCGCCATCGCGACCTGAACCACTTCTGGTCGCGGCGTGGAGACGCCAAGTGCCGTCATACGGCCTGATGTGTTAATTACCTGTTTTAAATCGTATTTCTCAAAAATCGAAGGCATGTTCCGCGCTCCCTTGTTCGGTCATATAGCCCTTGCCCGCACGTATTGCGGCAAGCGGCACCAGCAGTTGTTCAGCCTGCAGGCTGTCGTTTTCTGCATCTACCAGCACGGTTGGCTGGCGCTTAAGCGTAAAGAGGGTCAAATCAGCATCCAGACCAACCTGCAGTCGCCCTTTCTGTTTCAGACGCAGGCCGTCAGCGGCATTGGCGGTCACGCACTCGATGACCTGCGGGAGCGACATCCCAATGGCGAGAAATTTCGACATCACATTCGCCAGGGAATACACAGGACCGCTGATACGGTTGCGGCAATAAATATCGGAGCTGATGGTGTGCGGCAAAATGCCAAGACCGATAGCGCGTTTTGCCACCGCAAAGCTCAGGCTGGCGGTGCCGTGGCCAACGTCCAGACGGACTCCACGTTGCAGCGCCCGCGTGACAGATGCGCGCAGCTCGCCTTGCGGCGTCAGAATGCGGTTCGGCTTACCGTTGTAGCAGTGGGTAATAATGTCGCCCGCACTCAGGCGTTCGGCGATCTCATCGAGATTCGGCGGGTTGTTGCCGATGTGCACCATCAGCGGCAGGTCGCCATTCTCTTTTTGCATCTCTTTGGCACGATCCAGCGGGGTGATGCCGTTTTCACCGACCACGCTGCTGCTCATGCGTGCCTTCAGGCCGACGATAAAATCAGGATAGCGTTTCACTGCCTGCCGCACCGCATCGGCGTCAATATTGGCCATGTTAGCCAGCTCATTCTGGGCAATAAGCCCAACACGGGAGATGTTCAGCAGCGCATACACTTCAGTCGTCGCTTCCCGGGTCAAGGTGTAAAAATCGTCGATATCATCCGCCCCGGTACTGCCCGCATCCACGACCGTGGTGACGCCAGTCGCAATACCGACGCTGTCCGGCTGGTCGTGATAAATCGGGGATTTCGGGTAACAGTGAACGTGGGAATCAATCCAGCCTGCGCTGACGTAGCACTCGCCGCCGAGCTCAATGGTTTTCAGCGCTGGGCCATCAACGTTGCCCAACGCCGCAATTTTGCCGTCTTTCAGCGCAATATCGCTCACCGTATCGTCAACGAGGCGCGCACGGCGCAGGAGTAAATCAAACATCGCTCTCTCCTTTGCCGGATGGCGGCGTAACCGCCTTATCCGGCCTACAAATCAACAGTTAGCTAATGGCAATCGGGAAGATTGAACCGAGGATCATTGCCCCAAGGATCGCCCCGCCGGTGATCGGTTTTTGCCACAGGTAAAACAGCAGCGCACCTGCCAGCGAACCGATGCCGATAGGGATAGAAGCGGTCATCGCGCTGAGGATAATCAATGGCCCGAGGAAGCGGCCAGAGGCGTTACCGGCCCCCATCATGACGTCCGCCCCGTAGGTTGAATCGCTCTGATTGATGGTGAACTTACGCGCCAGGATGATGATGTAGCCAATCGCCAGGCCAATCACCAGGCCGGTGACCAGAGAGGCGGCGAAGTTGGCGACCGGGAAGATAATGCCCGCGCCCAGCAACAGCGCCGGAACACCTAACCCGACTCCGGTCTGAATCGCGCCGCCGATATCCAGAATCCCCACCAGCGAACCTTCAATGATGCGGGCAAACAGGAAGCTTGCGCCAAATGCCGCCACCGCTCCGTAAGAGCCGGTGTCCATTCCCGCCTTTAGCATCGCCACAAAAGCGACTTCGTTAAATGCGCCGATACCGTACAGGTAGTACATGTGCGTTCCGGCAAATACGCCAGAGGAGAGCAGGCCAACGAAGATCGGGAACGACCAGTCAGCGAACCAAAAACCTTTATTCTGTTCCATGATGGCCTCCGTTATTTGCCGCTGAGTGAGTTATGGATAAGTTCCAACCAGCCAGGCACAGTCAGATGGAAGGATTCGATCATCTTCATATCGAAGCCGCGGAAGAAGCCGCTCAGGACAAACAGTGCAACAATAGCCACCATCATGACTTTGGTAACGTGGTTCCAGCCGCTTTCTTCCACGCCTTTACCGATCAAAATACCAAGGACCAGACCCGGGACGGCGTTGCCCATAATCAGTTGCGCCGCGCCGCCAAAAACGGTGGCCCAGAAACCTGATTTCTTACCGGCATCGATCGCCGCCAGCCAGAAAATCACTGGCATCACGGTGTTAACCAGCAGGTTAGCCGCAGGCACCAGTACCTTGACGGCAGTAACTTGCAGCGCTTCCGGTACGGATGACGCGGTGAGGTTCAGGAAGGTCACGACAATCATCCCGATAACGCCACAGGCAATCGCCATGCGTTTGGGATCGTGCAGCGTTTCGCCGACGTTGCGGTTTTTAACCATCAGCGCGGCGGCGCCCCAGTTGGGGATGATGCGATGGTCAACGTCCTGCGTGAACGCTCCCGCCGCAACGGAAGAAGCCCAGGCGTTAAAGAAGAAGCCCAGGCCGAACGAGAAGTGAGAAGCCGGATCCCCTTCACAGGAATTCAGTTCTCCCAGAGTACGAAACGCGCCCATCCCTTGAGTGGTAGGCGCATGAAACATGCGTGCAGCCCCAGCGCCGACACCGACGCCAACCAGGCCACCAATGATGAGCGATTTTATTAATATTATCAGGAACATATTTATGCCTTTTAATAAAGAATCAGCGTTGCGTAACGAAATCCACCTTGTCGAGATTGATGGCAGTCACGTTGACGGTCACATCCAGCTCCACGCTGAAGGTGCGTCTTTCCCGGCGCAGAAAGAGAAATAAAAACGCCTCTTTGCGCACCGTTTCACGCGCTTGAACAACCTGCACATCCTGTGGCTCAATACGCAGTAAGATATGCGGCGACGCTTTCATCACCGCAGCCTGAACGTGGTTCAGGGCGTCGGCAAAGGCGCGCGCTTTTGCCTCGCCCTTGCCAGTGACTCTCACCGTGGTGGTGAATTGCTCTTTCATGCTTAAGCGCCGTGTTTCTTTTGCCACGCCTGAACCAGGCGTTCACCGAGCTCTTCTTTGTCCATAAAACCGAACCCCAGCACGTTGCAACCTTCGTTGATGGCGGTGACGCCTTCATCAACCGAGCGCATGCCGTATTTCGCCTTGTAGCCGTATTTGTTCTGCGCGGTAATTGCCCCCGCCCCACCGCTGCCGCAAAACGAGATACCAAAGGTGGCGTTTTCCGCTTTCATTACGTCACCCAGCTTCATGTCAGCCGCAACGCCTGGTACCACAACCGCACGGCCACCCGCTTTCTCAACGCCTGCCGCCACTTTCTGGCCTTTACCCAGACGATCGCCAATCACTACGGTAATCTGTTCCATCTTTTGCTCCTTAAAGGTTGTCTTTTGCGACTTCGAAGTGCACCGACAGCAGCCAGGCCTCTTCCTCAGGAAGGTTGCCAAACTCGGCAACCACGTCGCGGGCAAGCGCCATTGATTCGGCAGAAATTTCATCAAACAAGCTGGCATCGACTTCAGGTAAGGGTTCA
This sequence comes from Citrobacter meridianamericanus, assembly GCF_041320245.1. Taxonomy (NCBI): domain Bacteria; kingdom Pseudomonadati; phylum Pseudomonadota; class Gammaproteobacteria; order Enterobacterales; family Enterobacteriaceae; genus Citrobacter; species Citrobacter meridianamericanus. The sequence goes on from NZ_CP101036.1 coordinate 4,693,494, forward strand.
CCCGTTACCGAGCGGTGCGCCATGGCGCGAACATGCGACGTCAGCATCTGTTCCTGTACAGCGTTGGGAATAATGTGGCGTTCACGCAGCAAGGCATACACCTGTGCCAGCATGCGGTCGGCCAGTTCCACCGATTCCCCCATGTCATTCATTACAGCTCCGTTATTCACTCGTCTTACCCCACTAATGGCTCTGGGGATAAATTAGCGGTGGGGGTTAAAAGTTTGTAGCGAGTTGTTTTCCACTTCGAAGTGGAAAGGGGGTCAGCGTTAGTGATCTGCGCCGCAAAATGGGTCGGGTTCACGATTTATCACTGGAAGAATGTGATTGAGATCGCAAGAGTGAGCCGAAAAATGGACGGCGATACGAACAATGAATGGACGATAAAAATGAAAAAATGTGATGGGTATAGCGTTTACTTATGGGGTGTTGTGACGCAGCGTCTTATCCGGCCCACGGTTATGCAGGCCGGATAGCGTAGATTAGCGGAACTTCTTGTGGTTTTCGTTGCGCGTGGTTTTCATGTCTTCCGCAACGGCTTTCGCCTCTTTGACTTTACCTTCGTTCGCCAGCTTAAGCGCGCCATCAATCTGACCGATCAGTGTGTCAAAACCGTGGCGGAAATCCTTCATCTCCGGGCTGTCCGGGGATTTGCTTTCCAGCTTCGGCGGTGTTCCTTTTTGAGCGTCCAGCGCGGCTGCACGCATTTTGGTTAACGCATCTTTCAGTTCAGTCGCATTATCCGTTTTTTCGACGATCTTCAGGTTGTCGTTGAGGATCCCCATGTCATCTTCGAGATCGGCTGCAAACGCAGAAGAACCAAGAACCAGCGTTGAAGCCGCGACGATCGCTAACAGGTGTTTACGCATTGCTCACTTCCTTTTTTATTATTAAAAAATTTACGCCTTAACGAGTATCATTGCCCGGCGATTTTCATCTCCGGTAACAATACCGAACCACACTGAATATTACTGCGCGTTTCAATATCGTTCCCTACGGTCACAATATTGCGCCACATCTCTTTTAAGTTCCCGGCGATGGTAATTTCACTCACCGGATACTGAATTTCGCCGTTTTCGACCCAGAAGCCCGCCGCACCGCGCGAGTAATCCCCGGTAATGCCGCTTACGCCCTGGCCCATCAGCTCGGTAACCACAAGGCCTGTACCCATCTCTTTGAGTAGCTGCTCGAAGCTTAGACCTTGTCCCGGAATTCGCCAGTTGTGGATCCCCCCCGCATGCCCGGTGCTCTTCAGCCCCAGCTTACGTGCGGAATAGTTGGTCAACAGCCATTGAGTCAGCACGCCGTCTTTAATGATGTCGCGGCGTTCAGTCCGTACCCCTTCACTGTCGAACGGCGATGACGCCAGTCCCTTCAGCAGGTGCGGATGTTCTTCAATAGTCAGCCATTCCGGCAGAATTTGTTTGCCCAGCGAATCCAGCAGGAAGGTGGATTTGCGGTACACCGAACCACCGGCGATCGCGCCAACCAGGTGTCCGAACAGTCCGGTCGCCACTTCGTTGGCGAAAATCACCGGCGCTTTCATGGTGGAAAGCTTACGCGGCGACAAACGAGATAAGGTACGGCGAGCACAGTCTGCCCCCACCCACTCCGGCGTTTGCAGATCGCCCATCGCCCGACCAATGGTGTAGGCGTAATCGCGTTCCATATCGCCATTTTCTTCCGCGATCACACAGCTGGAAAGGGAATGACGAGTGGAGCAGTAGCCCTGCAGCATGCCGTGGCTGTTGCCAAATACTTTGATGCCATAGTGGCTGTTAAAGCTGCCGCCTTCGGTATTGGTGATACGCTTATCAGCCTGCAGCGCCGCCTGTTCAGCGCGGGCAGCCAATTCGATAGCTTCGTCAGGCGAGACTTCCGCTGGGTGGAACAGATCCAGATCGGGCGCATCAAAGGCCAGTAATTCTTTATCTGCAACGCCCGCGCACGGGTCCGGTGAGGTGTAACGCGCAATATCCAGCGCAGCCTGCACGGTACGGGCAATCGCCTGCGGACTTAAATCGGTGGACGATGCGCTGCCCTTACGGTTCTGGTGATAAACCGTAATCCCCAACGCGCCATCGCTATTGAATTCTACGTTCTCCACTTCACCATAACGGGTGCTGACGCTAATACCCGTGGTCTTGCTTACAGCGACTTCCGCGCCATCCGACTTACCTGACGCTAATTCCAGTGCCGTCGAGACCGCTTCTTCCAGAATCTTACGCTGCGCTTCAACTTGTGAGATTACTTTCATCGCAAATGCCATAATGTAGAGAGAGTTTCTCTGAAGTCTAACAGAGAACCGTTTTTCAGTGCGCATCTTAACTGGTAACATTAGCCTCTTTTTTTAAGGAGCCTGACATGACTAAGCAGCCCGAAGACTGGCTCGACGACGTTCCCGGTGATGACATCGAAGACGAAGACGATGAAATTATCTGGGTCAGTAAAAGTGAAATAAAACGTGACGCCGAGGAGTTAAAACACCTGGGTGTGGAACTGGTAAAACTGGGGAAAAACGCGCTGGATAAAATCCCGCTCGATGCGGATTTACGTGCCGCGATTGAGCTGGCCCAGCGTATTAAGATGGAAGGTCGCCGCCGCCAGCTGCAGCTGATTGGCAAAATGTTGCGCCAGCGCGATGTTGATCCTATCCGTCAGGCACTGGATAAGCTGAAAAACCGTCACAACCAGCAGGTCGTTGTCTTCCATAAGCTGGAGCAACTGCGTGACCGTATGGTTGACGGTAGCGATGAAGCCATCGAAGAAGTGATGAACCTGTGGCCTGACGCCGACCGTCAGCAACTACGTTCGCTGGTGCGTAACGCCAGGAAAGAAAAAGCGGGCAACAAGCCGCCAAAATCTTCCCGCCAGATCTTCCAGTATCTGCGTGAACTGGCGGAAAACGAAGCGTAACCTCTTCATCTGCCGAAAGTGCCGGATGGCGGTGCAAATACCTTATCCGGCCTATGATCCGTTGTAGGCCCGGTAAGCGTAGCGCCACCGGGCATTTTTTTACTCTTCCGCTTCTGCCTGAGCTTTCTTCGCCAGGCCATCCAGCAGTTTTTGATGAATACCACCAAATCCGCCGTTGCTCATCACCAGAATGTGATCGCCTGGCTGCGCGGTTTTCACCACCATATCCGCCAGGGCATCCACATCGCCACTCCAGTGGGCTGGCTGAACGCAAGCTTCAGCAACTTCTGCTACTTGCCACGGAATATGCGGGGGTTGCAGCAGGAACACTTCGTCCGCACGCCCTAACGACGGCGCGAGGTCATCTTTGCACAGCCCCATTTTCATGGTGTTCGAGCGAGGTTCCAGCACCGCGATGATGCGCGCCGTGCCACCCACTTTACCGCGCAGCGCCGCAAGCGTTGCCAGAATGGCCGTCGGGTGATGGGCAAAATCGTCATACACCGTCACGCCATTGGCTTCGCCGCGAAGCTCAAGACGACGACGGGCGTTGATGAACGAGCCCAGCGCATTGGCTGCATCCGCAGGCACGACGCCCACATGGCGCGCGGCCGCAATCGCCATCAGACCGTTATGCATATTGTGCTCGCCCACCAGGCCCCACTTCACCTCACCGACTTTTTCACCGTCCAGCCACACTTCCCACTCGGAGGCATCGGTGGTCAGCTTTTTCGCCTGCCAGTGGCCTTGTTCGCCCACCAGCTCTTGTTCGCTCCAGCAGCCCATCGCCATCGTCTGTTTCAGATTGATGTCGTTTTCCGGGTAGATGATGCGTCCCTGGCCCGGCACGATACGCACCAGGTGATGGAACTGTTTCTGGATCGCTTTCAGATCGTCAAAGATGTCCGCGTGATCGAACTCAAGGTTGTTGAGGATCAGCGTACGCGGGCAGTAATGCACGAATTTGGAACGCTTGTCGAAGAAGGCGCAGTCGTACTCATCTGCTTCAATCACGAAGAAGTCGCTTTCGCCCAGACGCGCAGAAACCTCAAAGTTACCCGGTACGCCGCCGATCACAAAGCCAGGCTTATAGCCGCAGGCTTCGAGGATCCAGGTCGCCATTCCGGCGGTGGTGGTTTTGCCATGCGTGCCCGCAACCGCCAGTACCCAGCGATCGCGCAGCACAAAGTCATGCAACCACTGTGGGCCGGACATGTACGGGATGTTCTTCTCGAGCACCGCTTCCACGCACGGATTACCACGGGTCATGGCATTACCGATGATCACTAAGTCCGGCTGCGGGTCGAGCTGGCTGGCATCGTACCCCTGAATTAAATCAATACCTTGCTTCTCAAGCAAGGTACTCATCGGCGGATACACATTGGCGTCCGAACCGGTTACTTCATGACCGAGCGAGCGCGCCAGCATCGCCAGACCGCCCATGAAAGTGCCACAAATTCCCAAAATATGAATGCGCATACGTCACTATCCTTTTTTAATCTGGGGGCCATTTTACGCACATGTCCGGCAGGTGAGAAACGCATTTCAGGATATTCCGTAGTTTGCTGGCGCGATTCACCTAAGCGCAACAATGGAAATATTTGTTAATATTGTTGCGGTCGCTTTACTCCACATAAATTGCAGGGAAAGTGTTATGAAAACGTTAGGTGAATTTATTGTCGAAAAGCAGCACGAGTTTTCTCATGCTACCGGTGAACTCACTGCTTTGTTGTCGGCAATAAAGCTGGGCGCCAAGATCATCCACCGCGATATCAATAAGGCCGGTCTGGTCGATATCCTGGGTGCCAGCGGTGCTGAGAACGTGCAGGGAGAGGTTCAGCAAAAACTCGATCTGTTCGCGAACGAAAAACTGAAAGCTGCACTGAAGGCGCGCGACATTGTGGCGGGCATTGCCTCGGAAGAAGAAGATGAAATCGTCGTCTTTGAAGGCTGTGAACACGCAAAATATGTTGTGCTGATGGATCCGCTGGATGGCTCATCCAACATCGATGTTAACGTCTCTGTCGGTACGATTTTCTCTATTTATCGCCGCGTAACCCCCGTCGGCACGCCGGTCACGGAAGAGGATTTCCTGCAGCCGGGCAACAAGCAGGTTGCGGCAGGTTACGTGGTTTATGGTTCTTCCACCATGCTGGTGTACACCACCGGCTGCGGCGTACACGCCTTCACCTACGATCCTTCTCTGGGCGTATTCTGCCTCAGCCAGGAACGTATGCGCTTCCCGGCGAAAGGCAGCACATACTCCATTAACGAAGGCAACTACATTAAATTCCCGAACGGCGTGAAGAAGTACATTAAATTCTGCCAGGAAGAAGATAAGTCAACCCAGCGCCCGTACACCTCGCGCTACATTGGCTCTCTGGTTGCGGACTTCCATCGCAATCTGCTGAAAGGCGGAATCTACCTGTACCCAAGCACCGCCAGCCACCCGGAAGGGAAACTGCGTCTGCTGTACGAATGCAACCCAATGGCCCTGCTGGCAGAGCAAGCGGGCGGCAAGGCGAGCGACGGTAAAAATCGTATTCTGGATATTATCCCGGAAAGCCTGCATCAGCGCCGCTCCTTCTTCGTGGGTAACGACCATATGGTTGAAGATGTAGAACGCTTTATCCGCGAGTTCCCGGACGCGTAATACGTTTTGCCGGATGAGACGTGTTAACCCCATCATCCGGCAAATTTATCCGCTACGCCGTTTGTACTTTAAACACTGCCATTGCTTCAAGCAGCGCATGTGACTGCTCTTCCAGCGAGCGGGTAGCTGCTGACGACTGCTGTACCAACGCCGCATTTTGCTGCGCCGTTTCATCCATCTGAATCACCGCAATATTCACCTGCTCAATGCCGCGACTCTGTTCCTGGGACGCACTGGCAATTTCACGCATCAGTTTGGTCATACGCATGACCTCGGTCGCAATCTCATCCATGGTTTCACCCGCCTGCTGCGCCAGCTCACTGCCTTCACCCACGTGCGTGTGCGAATCGCTGATTAAGGTGCGGATCTCTTTTGCCGCTTCAGCACTGCGGCTGGCCAGATTTCGGACTTCACCTGCGACAACCGCAAAGCCCCGCCCTTGCTCACCGGCGCGCGCCGCTTCAACGGAGGCATTAAGCGCCAGGATGTTGGTCTGGAAAGCAATACCATCGATTACGCTAAGGATGTCGGCGATTCGGCTGGAACTGCCTGAAATATCGCGCATTTTCTCGATCACATAGCACACCATCTCGCTACCGCGATCGGCGGTATCCGACACCGATTTTGCCAACTGATGCGCCTGTTCCGCGTTCTGCGCATTCTGTTTCACGGTCGCCGTGAGTTCTTCCATGCTGGCGGCGGTCTGCTCCAGCGACGTGGCGGTCGATTCAGTGCGTTGCGCCAGATGCTGGTTTCCGGCAGTCAGCTCACGGCTACCAATATCAATTTGCGAACTGGCATCGCGTACGCGTTGTACCGAGTCGCCCAGCGAATGGCGCATTTCATCCATCGCTGCGCTCAGGCGGTTGAATTCAGCGCTAGCCGACAGCGCCGAAACCGGCGACAAATCCCCCGTCGCCAGGCGTTCCAGTTGCTCCACTATACTATCCAGCGGCTTGAGAAACTTATTTCGCAGCATGAACCAAATCACGGCCAGTAGCGCGATAGCAGCCAACATTGCCCCACTCATAATAGCGTGGTAAATCAATGAAGTAATAATACGAGTAGAGGCATATAGCCCCATCCCTCCAGTCAGTAACAGAAGGAACGTCAGCAGCGACAATAACACCAACAAACTTGATCGAATTGAAAGGGATTTTGGCATTGTTATATTTCCGGTTGTAGGGTTAAAACAGACCTGTACAGAACCTATCGACTACAACCGGAAAAAGTTTAGGTATTTAAATGTTTTTAGTAAAATCAGGATGTTACTTTGGTGTTGCTGTCGTACCCACTCGGGTTACCGGCGAGCTTTGACGATTTTCCCATAGCACCGTCAAACCGCGTTGTAACGCTATAAAAATAAACAATAAAATACCAATCGCAATCTTCGTCCACCAGGAACTTAATGTGCCGTCAAAATTAATATAGGTTTGAATTAATCCCTGAATAGCGACGCCAAACAAGGTACCTAACACCGTACCGACCCCGCCGCTCAGTAGCGTTCCGCCGATAACAACCGAAGCAATCGCATCCAGCTCGACGCCAACGCCCGCCAACGCATAACCCGCCTGGGTGTAAATTGAAAACACAATGCCGGCCAGCGTAGCAAGCCCGGTAGACAGCATATAGATACGAATGGTCGTGCTACGGGTTGAGATCCCCATCAGGTTGGCCGAGGTGGCGTTGCCACCAATGGCGTAAACCTGATTACCAAACCGCGTACGGTGCGCAAGGAAGATGCCAATCACCACCACGCCCAGCATTAACAACCCCATCGCGCTCAGGCGACCGCCGCCGGGAATTTTCCATGCCAGGCTTGAGAGCGTGTCATAGATCGGATGGTTAATTGGGATCGACTCTTCAGAGACCAGATAGCTGACGCCACGCAGGAAGAACATTCCCGCCAGCGTAATAATGAACGCAGGGATCTTCAGCGCATCAATCAGTAACCCCATAAATGCGCCAAACGCGCAACCCATCAGCAAAATCAGGGGAAACGCCAGCAGCGGGGAAATACCCCAATAACCAATAGCCTTCGCCAGAAATACGCCAGTAAAGGCGATCACCGAGCCAACGGAAAGGTCGATCCCGCCAGAGAGGATCACGAAGGTCATGCCCACGGCAATAATCCCTAAAAAAGCGTTATCGGTCAGGATATTGCAGATTACCCGAGTTGAAGCAAAAGCCGGAAACTGGGTCAGGCAGTAGAGATACCCCAGCACAAACACGCCGAGAGTAATCATTAGCGGTAAATTACGTTTTATCATGACCACGCACTCCTTTTATCAGGCTGATAAAGCGTTGTGACTGCACGACCAGTACACACAACACCACCACGGCTTTGACCACCTGGTTCAGCTCCGGCTGGAAGCCCGACAGTAAAATCCCGGTGTTCATTCCCTGAATAATCAATGCGCCGATCACCGACAGCAGCAGGTTAAATCGCCCGCCCATCAGCGAGCCACCACCGATGACCACCGCCAGGATGGCATCCAGTTCCAGCCACAATCCGGCGTTATTGGCATCTGCCCCACGGATATCCGCCGTGACGATAATACCGGCGATAGCCGCACACAGGCCGCTCAGTACATAAGTGAGCATCACAATGATGCGGGTATTCACCCCGGCATTTTTCGCCGCACGAATGTTAATGCCCACCGCTTCAATAAACATGCCCAGCGCCGTTTTACGCGTTAGCAGCCAAAAGGCGACCAGCGTCAGCAGCGCGATGATCACCGGCGTGGGGAACAGAAAGAGCGAGCCGCTGCCAAACCACGACAGCTCGGGCGAGTTGAAGGTGACGATCTGCCCGGACGTGATAAGCTGCGCCACTCCACGCCCGGCCACCATCAGGATGAGCGTCGCAACAAACGGCTGGATCTTGAGGATTGCCACCAGAATCCCGTTCCACAGCCCGGCCAGAATGCCGGAACCTAAGGCAGCAAGCAGCACCACCGGCAGACTGTGCCCGGCCACCGTCATCGCCGCGGTGGTCGCACCGGCAATCGCCATCACCGCGCCAACGGAAAGATCAATACCGCCGGTGGCGATCACCAGCGTCATACCAATCGCCAACAGCGCCACGGGAGCGGCACGGTTGAGAATATCAATCGGGCTGCCGAACAGGCGTCCATCCTGCAAAATCACCTGGTAGAAGTGTGGGGCCACCAGGCTGTCGACCAGCAGCACCAGCAGTAGCGCCACCAGTTGCGGCATACCTTTTGGCCAACGGAACCGTCGTTTCGCGGTGTTGGATTGAGGGAGAGATTGAGGCATCACCATAGTCTCCTTAGGCCGCAATGGCATTCATGATCGCCGGTACGGACAGTTCAGCCAGCGGGATCTCGGCCACCTGTTTGCGATCGCGCATAATAATGACGCGATCGGCATAACCCACTAACTCCTCCAGTTCGGATGAAATCACCAGCAGCGCCAGGCCATCCGCGCACAGCGTTTCGATCAGGCGGATGATCTCAGCATGTGCGCCGACATCGATTCCCCGCGTGGGTTCATCGAGGATCAGGAACTGCGGTTTGGTGAGTAACCAGCGCGAGAGCAAAACTTTTTGCTGATTACCGCCAGAGAGAAACTCGATTGGTTGCTCGGCGTTGGGGGTACGAATTCCAAGCTGACGGATAAAACGCTCGGCAATCTCGTTTTGTTCTTTCCTCGCAATAGGCCGCAGCCAGCCACGTTGCGCCTGCAAAGCCAGAATGATGTTTTCCCGCACCGAGGCGGCGGCGATAATACCATCCGTTTTACGATCTTCCGGACAGAAGCCGATCCCCAGGCACGAAGCCTGATGTGGGGATCGTAAGATCTGCGGTTTACCTTTGATCAGCGCACTACCGCTATCGGCAGGTTTAATACCGAAGATCACCTCCGCCGTTTCCGTGCGCCCGGATCCCAGCAATCCGGCAAGACCAACAATCTCACCGGGACGCACCTGTAGATCAAACGGCGCGATGGTGCCTTTCTTGCCAAAGCCGCTAAAGGCCGCCACCGGCTTATCGCTCAGTAACGTGCGTCCCGCACGCTGTAGCGCATGGGCATCCAGTTCGCGGCCCAACATCATTTTGACCAGTTCGATCTGTGGCAACTCGCGGGTTTCGCGGCAGCCAACGAAGCCGCCGTTACGCAGAACGGTGATGCGATCGCTGACCTGATAAACCTGATCGAGGAAATGGGTGACGAAGATCAGACTGACGCCCCGATCGCGAAGATGGCGCATCAGGCCGAACAGCATTTCAACTTCCTGGGTATCGAGGCTGGCTGTGGGTTCATCGAGGATCAGCACTTTCGCGGAGAGATCGATCGCGCGGCAAATCGCGACAATCTGCTGCATCGCCACAGAAAAGCGGTTCAGCGGCTCGCGTACGTCGAGGGAAAAACCGTATGACGCCATCAGCTCCGTGGCGCGTTTTTCCATCTGCTTACGCTGTAGCAGGCCAAAACGCCGTGGTTCACGGCCAATAAACAGGTTATCCGCGACCGACATATTGGGCAGCAGGTTTACTTCCTGATACACGGTGCCAATCCCCAGTTGCTGGGCATGGGCGGTATTTTTCGGGGAAATCTGCTGGCCTTCGAGCCAGATAGTGCCGCGATCGGCGTGGTAAACACCGGTCAGCGCTTTGATTAGCGTCGATTTACCGGCTCCGTTTTCACCCAGCAGCGCCATAATCTCGCCACGACGCAAACTAAAATCCACGTTATCCAGTGCTTTGACGCCGGGAAAAAATTTACTTAATCCTTCGGTGCGGAGGATCTCCTGATGTTGGTCGGTGGTCATGGCATTCCTCCGGTGCGAAATCACGGCGTTTCGTAGGCCTGATAAGCGCAGCGCCATCAGACCTACAGAAGACCGACAGCAAAACTAGTAGCCCATGTTTTTCTTCTTCTCTAACTCTTCTTTCGCCGTATCTGGCAGGTAGAGGATCGACTTGGTGATGGTCAGCTTCTCAGGCATCGTGCCGTCTTTTTTGAATTTCTCCAGCGCATCGAAGGCCGGACCTGCCATATTCGGCGTCAGCTCGACGCTGGCGTTAGCTTCACCATCAATCATCGCTTTGTAGATATCCGGTACGCCGTCGATGGAACCGGTAAGAATATCTTTGCCGGGTTTCAGACCCGCTTCTTTGATCGCCTGAATCGCACCGATCACCATGTCATCGTTGTGGGCGTAAACCATGCAGATGTTCTTGCCGTTGTTTTCCGCTTTAATAAAGCTCTCCATCACTTCTTTCCCTTTACTGCGGGTGAAGTCACCGGACTGTGAGCGGATAATTTTGATGTTAGGTGCGTTAGCGATGGCTTCAGCAAAACCTTTTTTACGATCGATCGCTACACTTGCCCCGACGGTCCCTTGCAGCTCAACAACGTTACACGGCTTGCCGTTCACTTCTTTAATTAGCCAGTCGCCAATCAATTTACCTTCCAGCACGTTGTCAGCGGTGACGGTGGTCATATAGAGAGATTTGTCTTTTACATCGATGGAACGATCGAGCAAAAAGACGGGAATGTCGGCATCTTTTGCTTCTTTTAAGACCGGCTCCCAACCCGTTGCCACGACCGGGGCAATAAAGATGGCATCAACGCCCTGCGCCACGAATGAGCGGACTGCCTTAATCTGGTTTTCCTGCTTTTGCTGGCCGTCAGCGATTTTCAGCGTAATACCCCGCTTTTCGGCCTCGCTTTTCGCAACGTTGGTTTCTGCGGCGCGCCAGCCGGATTCAGAGCCAACCTGTGAAAATCCTACGGTTAAAGGGGCTGCCATTGCCATAGACGACATGGCTGCCGAAACTGCTGTGACTAAAAGTAAGCGCTTCCACATAAGTGCGTCCTCGTAGGGTGATTATTGTTGGTTAATAAACCGTCGCGAAAAACTATAGACAATTGAGCATGTAACAGATTGCGTTACATCACACTTCAAAAAAGTAAATAAAACGTTAATCACAACTTTGTAATCGTTTTCATCTCGCTATGAAAAATGCGGCTGAAGATATGGATTTTTCTGTCATCAGAGAGGGGTAAAAAGAAGAAAATGCACGTAGATAAAGCGAAAACAAGCGGAGACATTCAGCGCGAGTTGGCTATAATACCCGCCACTTGTTTGCCATAGCATATTTAAAGGAAACAGACATGAGCTTACTCAACGTCCCTGCCGGTAAAGATCTGCCGGAAGATATCTACGTTGTTATCGAGATCCCTGCCAACGCAGATCCGATCAAATACGAAGTTGACAAAGAGAGCGGCGCCCTGTTCGTTGACCGCTTCATGTCCACCGCGATGTTCTATCCGTGCAACTACGGTTACATCAACCACACCCTGTCTCTGGACGGTGACCCGGTAGACGTTCTGGTCCCGACCCCGTATCCGCTGGAACCAGGTTCAGTGATCCGCTGCCGTCCGGTTGGCGTACTGAAAATGACCGACGAATCCGGTGAAGATGCGAAACTGGTTGCGGTACCGCACACCAAGCTGAGCAAAGAATACGACCACATCAAAGATGTGACCGACCTGCCGGAACTGCTGAAAGCGCAGATTACCCACTTCTTCGAGCACTACAAAGACCTCGAAGCAGGCAAATGGGTAAAAGTTGACGGTTGGGACAACGCTGAAGCCGCTAAAGCTGAAATCGTTGCTTCCTTCGAGCGCGCGAAAAAGTAAGTTTTACTTTTGATGCTTAGCCCCGCATGTCGGGGCTTTTTTATGCCCTGATGCGAGTACGATTGGCACAAAAAACAACGCCACCCGAAGGTGGCGTGTTCACATCAGTACTGGTCTCTGTCTAACCAGTTGCCGCTTTCAATCAGCGTTAAGCCATCAACCGGACGTTGGTACACGTACATCCATGCACTTCCGTACGGCGTTTGAATTAACTGGCGTGCGTATTCACCGCCACGGGTACGCAGAGCATCAAGCTCTGCCAGCGTGGCGTTATCAATACGATAAACTTCCCCGTGTACTGTTCCCTTTCCCGGAACGGCGCCTGGATAGTGGCCCAGGCTATACAACTGGTAGTTGTCGATACTGAAATTCCCCAGCAACAGGGCATTGGTCATCCAGTGGCTGTTGCCTTGTTTGGTTCGTAAACTGCCGTAGACAAATATTCGCATTGCTAAAACTCGAACTGATAGAGCAAATCAAGTGCCTGATCTACGCCAGACACTGCTTCCAGATATAGCTTAGGCATCAGACGATAACGTAGCGTGAGTGTCGCTAAGGAGTCAAATATACCCACACCATATTTCACCTGCAGACCTGGCAGTACGTATCCGCTGACAACTACCTGAGATGAATCGCCCACCCCTTGCGTGTCCAGTGCCAGATTGCTTACGCCAAATGTCTCCCCGATTTTACCCACAACCTGACCACTTTGTGCAACCCCCAGACCAATAAGCATTGAGGTCATCGCCGCGCTGTCACTCTGTTCGCTATCAAGTCCTTGTCCGCGAAGTAGGTAGGAAAGCGCCATTTGCTGCGACATTGCCGGGTCGGAGAAGATCTCCGCCTTCGGTTCATCGGCAGTGCCGGTCACGCGAACACCGGCGATCACGTCGTCTTCGGTGGCATCCGGGTTACGAATCGCTTCAATATTGAGCAACGGCTGATCCGGCGGGCCGGAGAACAACAGCTCGCCCTTACGCACAATCAGATCCTGACCATAGGCATGGAAGCGACCGCTCGGAATATTAATTTGTCCGTTCAGCCCCAGCCCCTGCTTATCCTGTACCACTTTCAGGTCGCCCGTCAGACGCGCTTTCAGACCAAAAGCGTCAATACGCACGTTGTTACCGACGTGGATGTTCAGGTTGCTGTTAATCGGAATACTGGCTGTCTGCGGTTTCTCCGGCTGCAGATTGTTGTTCAGCATGACCATGTCGCTGGAAACCCCTACCGCGCTCTCCGGCAGGTCGTGTACCACGATACGCGCCCATGGCACATCTACGTTGCCATCCAGGGTAAACAGGCTCGGCGTGGCTTCAAAGACCACGTCCGGCGAGACATCCAGGCGAACCATCGGCGGCACGGTAATACGTACCCTGCTGCCTTTAGCCGCGACCCGCGCCCGCCAGTTGTCTATTTGACTCCAATCGGCATCGCCGCTCAGGTTAATTTCTCCCTGCTGCGTGCGCACCACGCCCGCCAGCGTGGAGCGTGTTCCGGTGAAGTTAACGGCTAACTGGCTTGGCTGCATGTCGAACGGCATAAAGTTACCGTCGATATCCAGACCGCTCAGTTGCAGTTGTCCAAGCAGTTGTGGGCTTTGCACATCACCGCCCAGTCGCAGGTTGGCGTTGATCACCCCAGCCGCTTTTTCACCGCGCGAGAAGATGGGGTTCACCATCGCCAGATTGAAGTTGCGAATATTGACGTTACCGCCCAGGTTGCGGCGTCCTTGCGGATCCGTCACCTGTACCTGGCCGTCAAACTGCCCGTTGTTGGTCAGGCGAATCAGCCAGCCCAGCTCGGCACGGTTATTATGCAGGTCAGCAGTCAGATTCAGCGTGTCAAACGCCACCGGAAGCGATGCATCGTTCACGCTTTGCGTGACCTTCACGTTACGTCCATTCAGCGTCACTTGCCCCTGCGGCAGCCCTTCTTTGGTGGTGTCCCAGCTCACATCGGCTTTGCCAGTGAACACACCGCTGGCCTGGGTTGCATCCGGCATAAACGGTTTCAGCATTGCCAGATCGAAGCGATTCAGGTTCACCACCGCGCGCCCTTCTGCACCGGCATCAATGGCTTGCGGTACGCACAGTTCCGCATTCGGGTTGTTCCAGCAGTGCGGCCCAATGCTGATTTTCTGTTCCTGATTACGGTAATCCAGCGCAATAGGGCGGTTCAACGACCACGGACCCACCGGCGTCTGGAAGCGCGTATTGCTCAGCGTCCCTTTCCAGCGCTGTTCTTTACGATCAAAGCTACCCGCTAGATCAAGCTGTCCGGAAACCGGCTCACCCTGAATGCGCAGTTGCAGCTCATGCCGCTTTTCACTGCCTTTGGCGTTAAGCGTCACCAGGCCAATATTCACGTCAGGTTGTACAATCCGCTCTACGCGAACATTGAGATTACCGGCGATTTGCTCGGCCGATTTCACATCGCCTTCGACGCGTACCTGAGCGACGGAAAGCTCTTGCCAGCGCAGACCGCGAGCGGTGATATCCGCCAGCAGCTGCGGCGCTTCAACCGTACCGCGAACTTTTACCAGCCCTTTCGCCGTACCGCCCAGTCCAGGCAGCGCGTTATCCAGGCTCGGGGCATCAATCGTCGCGTCGAGATTGAGGTCTTTGACCCCCAGTTCCCCTTTCACATCCGCGCTGTTGCGCCCCAGTTCCAGATGCAGCCCCGGGATCGTCCACTGCAGGTAACTGTTACCCTTCAGTGAACCATTCACATTGACCTTGTTCTGCTTCACGTTGCCGGTCAGCTTCAGCTCCGGAACCTCCATCTGCCAGCTTCCACCGTACAGACTGCCGCGCGTTTTCACCAGGCCATTCAGTTTTGACGGCCAGTCTGGAATCGCTTTCGCGGTGTTGATGCCATCCAGCGTTAACTCCCCGCGCCAGCTGATCGCCTGCTGCCAGTCCACCAGCGCTTTCAGCTCGGTTTTCCCTTCCAGCGCCGCAACGCTGAGTTTGTCGAGATTGATCTGCTGTTCGTTACCTTTAGCGTCCAGCGTGATGGTAGCCGGAGGAATATCCTGCCCCTTCACTGCGGTACGCATCGACAACGTGTAGTCGGTCATCTTGCCGGTCAGTTTGAGCTTGATGTCATCAGCCTGGAACTGCTTGTCGCCGGTAAACGGCCAGTATATTTGCTTACTCACCACTTCCAGATTGAGCGGCAACCCGGCTTCCGCCAGACGCGTTTGCGCCCGTAGGTCCATATCCACCGGACCAGACAGATTTACGCCGACTTCCAACTGGTCACGCAGTGCGCCGCCGACCTTCAGCTTCACCTTTTCGCCTTTTAACGGGTCGATGTTCAGCGTGCTGTTTAACGTAATATCGACCGGCCATGTGTCGGTGAGCTGCGCCGTACCGCTGGCTTTTACCGATCCCTGATTCGAGTCGATATCCAGCGTATCCAGCTTCATGTTGCCGTCAATGCTGCTCACTTTCAGCAACAGGTTATGTACCGTGAGATCAGTATCCCCGGTGACGCGCAACTGCTCGCCGCGAAATTCTTCAATATTGAGATTGAGCGGCAGATGCACATCGGTCATTTCCGGTAGCACCGGCTTTGAGAACAGATCTTTTAGCGTTTCGCCGAGCGGTTTTTCATCCGGCTGCGGGTTTTGAATCTTTGGTTCGACGACCTCTTCCTGCGCCACTTCCACCACTTTAGGCAGGGCAATCAGCAGCCCCTGCAATGACGTTGGCTTCAACGTCAGCGTTTTTTCCTGCCAGTTCAGACCAGAGGTAAAGTCCAGCACGGAAACCGTGGTGTCATCGATTTTAATATTGATGTTGTTAAGTGCCACGCGTGAAAGCGTGATTGGGTAAGGCGTGGAAAGGTTAAGCGGACCGTTCTCTTCTTCCTCAACCGGCGCTGATGGCGGCATTTTTTTGCTGTCGATCGCTACGTTGATATTTTTCAGCGACAGATCGTTGACGCACAGACTGCTATTCCACAGGCAATTAAGCCCAACGGCCAGATGTACTTCGCCAGCATTTACTGCCACGCCGGGCTGGTCATAACGGATATTTTTAAGTGATAAATCCCGCCAGCCGCCGGTGACCTGACCGATCTCAAGCCCCGGAACCCAACGATTCGCGGCTTTGAAGATCAAATGCAGGCCCGAGGTGGTGCCGACGAGAAACGCTACTGTGCCTGACAGCAGCAGGATAAAAATCAGTACGCCGAGGCTTATCTTCTTCCATAAACTCATAATTCAGGCCCCAGACCGATGTAAAACTGTAAACCATGTTCATCTTTGTCGCCGACAGGGACGGCAAAGTCGAGCTTGATAGGTCCGACCGGCGACTGCCAGCGAACACCGACCCCGGCACCGGTTTTGAAATCGCTTTTGCGAATATCGCTAACCGCTTCGCCGCTATCGACAAACATCGCGCCCCACCATTTTCCGGTCACGTTGTATTGATATTCCAGCGAGCCGGTCGCCAGCTTCGAAGCCCCTTTCAGCTTGCCGTCGCTGCCTTCTGGCGAAATAGATTTGTATTTGTAGCCGCGAATGCTGCGATCGCCCCCAGCGAAGAAACGCAGATCCGGCGGCACTTTGTCGAAGTCACCGGTTTCAATCCAGCCGAGGTTGCCGCGCATCACAAAGCGATGACGATCGTACAGCGTACGGATCCACACGTTTTGCGCCTGGAAGACGGAGAAATCAACGTCTGAGCCCCAGGCTGTGTTGGAGTAATCGATGGAATAACGTTGGGAGTCGCCCCAGACGGGCATCAGACCGCCACGCGAGCGCGTCCGGCTGATCATCACGCCCGGATAAAGCAGCATGGTGGTGTTGGTGACGTTACCCTGGGTAAAGTGGTCGAGGCTCCAGCGCAGGTTAATCGCGCGTTGCCAGCCGCTGGAGAGATCCCAGTAGCGGGAAACCGCAAGCGTCGTGGAGTCCTGCTCGGTATCGTTTAAATCGGTACGCTTAAAGCCCCCCTGCACCAGGTAATACTGTTCCAGCGGGTTCTTTAATAGCGGCATTTTATAACTGAAATCAAGAACTTGCTCTGGCGCAGAGATGCTGGCGCTGGTGGTCAGGCTGTGGCCGTAGGAGTTCATCCACGGCTTTTTCCACGAGGTTTTCAACCGGGGTCCGACGTCAGTTGAATAACCAACCCCGGTTTCGATGGTGTTTTCGGTGCGCGGCGAAACCACGCCTTTCAGCGGCAGCACTTTGGTTTTACGGGCTTTATCAAATTCCGGCGCGACGACCACGGAGTTAAACCATCCGGTTGCCGACAGACGACGGTTCAGTTCGCCCAGATCTTTCGACTCATACTCATCACCCTCTTTAAAGGGCACCAGATTTTGCAGATACTCATCGCGAATTTGCGAGCCTTCAAAGGTGACATGCCCAAAGCGATAGCGTTCGCCGCTGTTGTAATCGATATCCCAGAATGCCTGGCGGCGCTCAAGCGCTATCCCGAGCTGGCTTTTATTAAATTCACTGTCGAAATAGCCTTTGCGCAGCGCCACGCTGGTGAGTGACTTTTTGAAATTGTCATAGTCACCCTGATTCAGCACAGTGCCGATTGCCGGGCGTGTTTTCAGCAGATCCAGGTAATCTTTATCCGTACGTGCGCCACCGCGTAGAATCACTTCTGTGCCGCCAATCAGCACTGGCTCGCCAGGGGTGACTTTGGCAATCAGCACCTGGCGTCCTTTTGCCGGCGGCGGACGCAGTTCAAAATCAATGGTTGGCTCAAAGTAGCCCAGCGCTTTTAGCCCTTCGCGGATGGCATCATCAACGCGCGCACGAAAGCGTCGGTCTGGAGTGACTTCATCACTTTGAATCGTGGACAGCTGCGCACGGACGTTTTTCTCCAGCGGTCCTGATAATCCTTCGACCTGCAAGCGAACATTCGCGGCGGCGGCGGAGCCACTTAAGCACAGTAATCCAACCCAACATAACTGACGGATATGTGGCACATTTTCTCCTGAATATCCTTTTTTCCCACCCCTGGAAAAAAATACTATGCCGTTCCTCGGCTTAACAAAAAATCAACAATAAGAGTTGAAAAACAGACGACAACCCAAATATTTCTTATGTTTAACTCTAGACGCATTCACGCTGTTTATTGTGGGCAAAGACGCGTCTCGTTACAACCTTAACCCAAATGACTGATTTCGGGAGAACGGCCATGAGTTTATTTGATAGAAAGCATCTTGTTACTCAAGCAGATGCCCTACCTGGACGCAACACCCCGATGCCAGTGGCAACGCTGCATGCGGTTAACCAACATTCGATGACCAACGTGCCCGAAGGTATGGAGATAGCTTATTTCGCCATGGGATGCTTCTGGGGCGTTGAACGTTTATTCTGGTCATTACCCGGCGTATATAGCACCGCAGCCGGATACACAGGTGGTTACACCCCAAACCCAACTTATCGGGAAGTCTGTTCCGGCGATACCGGACACGCCGAAGCGGTACGCGTCGTCTATGACCCGCATGTTATCAGCTACGAACAACTGCTGCAGGTGTTCTGGGAAAATCACGATCCGGCGCAGGGCATGCGTCAGGGGAACGACCAGGGTACGCAGTATCGCTCCGCCATTTACCCGTTAACGCCGGAGCAAACCGCCGCGGCACAGGCCAGCCTTGAGCGTTTTCAGGCAGCAATGACCGCCGCAGGCGATGAACGCACTATTACCACGGAAATCACTACCGCAACCCCGTTCTACTATGCCGAGGACGATCACCAGCAGTATTTGTACAAAAACCCTTATGGATACTGTGGGATTGGTGGAATAGGCGTTTGCCTGCCGCCAGAACGTTAATCCTCGATTAACGAGATACCGTCACCCGCGCGGCATGGCGCGTTGCGTGGGTCACGGTGCCTCGATCCGTCACCTTTCCTTTCAGTAACAGGTTAAACACCGGCGCAGAGGGGCGATTAAGACGGTTCTGCAGCAAATGCACCGCTTCCACGCCCAACGCCCGACAAGGAATAGTGATACTGGTTACTGCTGCAACGATATGCGCGTCCAGTTCCTGAACATCCGTCGTCATCAGCGACAATTCACCGGGTATCTCCACGCCAATGTTTTCCAGTACCCGCCTGATGCCCGTCGACATTGATGCCCCGGCGCAGAAAATAACTTCCGGCCACGCTTCACGGGGCGTCTCACGTAGCCAGTTGTCCATCGCCCGGTCTGATTCCTCCTCAGAAAAGCCCTCCGTTACCAGCAGATCGCGCCCGGCATCAAACGGTATTTGATACTGTCGGTAGACCTCCTTGATG
Source organism: Citrobacter meridianamericanus (assembly GCF_041320245.1). Taxonomy (NCBI): domain Bacteria; kingdom Pseudomonadati; phylum Pseudomonadota; class Gammaproteobacteria; order Enterobacterales; family Enterobacteriaceae; genus Citrobacter; species Citrobacter meridianamericanus. The sequence continues at coordinate 4,713,008 of NZ_CP101036.1, forward strand.
CCCTCCAGACGCCAGTACATCGTTTCCCGGCGCAGGCTGGTGACATGGAGAATACGTCGGTGCCCCTGATCAAAAAGATATTGCACAGCACGGTTGCCAATCGCCCGATGATCGGGGGATACCGCATCCAGTAACCCTTCTTTGTCCTGAGAATTAATCAACACGCAGGGTTTATCCAACAGTTGCGCCAGTTTATGCACAGTTGGGTCATCAATGCCGATAAGAATAATCGCATTAATATTCTTATTGTTGGCCTTTTCCTGAAAGACCTTGATGTCCGCACGCTGCTCATCCAGTCCGCAGTAACTCAGGTAGACATCATGCGGCGCTATCGCCTCGGCAATACCGCGCGTCACTTCGAGGTAAAATGCATCGCCACGAGCGGTAAAGGTGCGCAACGGGGCGAAAACAGCAATGCCGTTGATCAACAGTCGTCCGCTGGACAACGAGTCCAGAACCCCCAGTCCGCGCGCGCAACTGACAATCGCCTCACGTGCTTTATCACTGGTGTATGACTTTCCGCTAAGCACCCTCGACACCGTACTCACCGAGTACCCCGTCAGAGCAGCAATTTCGTCCATTTTTAGCTTGCCAGACATTCTGTGACCTCACTCGCAATCAATCTTTGCAATTTTTTGCAAACGTAGTTCATTGACTCTAAAACACTTTTTCAATGACTGAACAAACTTCTTTTTCATCCTGCAACCGTTCTCACAAAATCACATTGTCGATATTCCAGGCGTTTCTTATGTTCCGCATATCCCTTATTTCTGACGAAAAAGGCACGACATGAAAAAAATACGCTTTGGCATTATTGGGGTTGGCAACATTGGTACCGTCCACGCACGCTACCTGCTGGCCGGAACGGTACAAGAAGCCGTGCTCGCCGCAGTGTGCGATAACAATCCGGATAAACATCCGGCGATCCGCCGGCTGGTCGGCGAAGAGGTGAGATTGTTCAGCGATGCGCGAGAGATGCTGGAAAGTGGGCTGATCGATGCCGTGATCGTCGCCACGCCGCATTATGACCATCCGGGTTTATCGATGATGGCCATGCATCTTGGTATTCATACGCTATGTGAGAAGCCCGCAGGGGTCTACACCGCGCAGGTACAAGAGATGAACGACTGCGCGCGCGAATGCAATGTGGTGTTCAGCATGATGTACAACCAGCGCCCCAATCCGCTGTATCAGAAAGTCAAAGATCTGATCGACAGCGGCGAACTCGGCGAGCTGCGTCGATCTAACTGGATCATTACCAACTGGTATCGTTCACAAAGCTATTACAACTCCGGCGGGTGGCGCGCGACCTGGAAAGGTGAAGGCGGCGGCGTGCTGCTGAATCAGGACCCGCACCAACTCGATTTATGGCAATGGCTGGTCGGCATGCCGGTACGCTTGCGCGCTTTTTGCCAGTTTGGCAAGCATCGTCAGATTGAAGTCGAAGATGACGTCACGGCCTACGCAGAATACGCCAACGGCGCAACCGGGGTGTTCATCACCACCGTCGCCGAAACGCCTGGCACAAACCGCCTCGAAATTGTCGGCAGCAGGGGAAAGGTGGTGGTAGAAGAAGGTCGCCTGCGCTTCTGGCGACTGCGTGAATCCGAAACCGACTTCAACGCCCGCTGGCAAAACGGTTTTGGTGAGCCGGAATGCTGGGAAGTGACCATCCCTACCGAACCGGAATGCTGCGAGCACTATGTCATTACCCGCAATTTTACCGCCGCGATCCTACACGATGAGCCGCTGATCGCCCCCGGTCTGGAAGGCATTCGCGGCCTGACGCTTTCCAATGCGATGCACCTCTCTACCTGGACAGATGACTGGGTAGAGCTGCCGATTGACGAGCAACGTTACTTCCAGCTGTTACAGGAACGTATCGCCTCTTCAGTGGAAAAAAATATGGCCAGCCGCACGCTGGACGCTTCCGGTAGCTGGTAACGCGCAGGAGAAAATCATGCTGAACATTGCAATTGTCGGTACCGGGAATATCTCCCACAACCACATTCAGGGCTATTTACAGTTCGCGGATCGTTGTCGGATTGTCGCGTTGGTCGATATCTACCCGGAGAAAGCAGAGGAAAAGAAATCACGCTATGGCCTGAGCGAAGCGCAAGTCTTCCGCAGCCATCAGGCGATGCTGAACGCGGGCATTGCGGTAGATGTGGTCGATGTCTGTACGCCGCCGTACGTACATGCAGCCATCAGCATTGATGCGCTGCACGCCGGAAAACACGTGCTGTGCGAAAAGCCGATGGCCGCCTCGCTCGAAGAGTGCGATGCCATGATCGCCGCGCAAAAGAGCAGCGGAAAGACCTTATCGATCATCGCGCAAAATCGCTTTACTGATGCCTTCTGGCGTCTAAAAACGGTGGTTGATTCCGGGTTGGCGGGCAAGATTTGCCATGCGCAGGTGGATTCATTCTGGTGGCGCGGACACTGCTATTACGATTTGTGGTGGCGCGGCACGTGGCAGAAAGAAGGCGGCGGCTGCACGCTGAATCACGCGGTGCACCACATTGATGCCATTCAATGGATACTGGGTTTCCCAGCCGAAGTGGTCGCAATGATGACCAACGTCGCCCACGACAATGCCGAAGTAGAGGATCTTAGCGCGGCTATTTTCAAATACCCACACGGGGCACTGACGCAGTTGACCGCCTCAGTTGTGCATCACGGTGAAGATCAGAAAATGGTTATTCAGGGCGAAAAGGCGCGAATTTCTGCGCCGTGGCAAGTGCATGCCAGCCAGTCGGCGGACAACGGCTTTCCGCAACCGGAAAATAACGGCGAACTGGAACAGCGTCTGGATGCGCTTTTTCACGCGACGCCAGCGCTGCAATGGACGCTGCATACCGGGCAAATCGACAACCTGCTTAGCGCCATCGAACGACAAACCCGTCCGCTGGTCGATGGCGAACAGGGCAAACGTTCGCTGGAACTGATCACCGCTATCTATAAATCCGCCATCACCCGCGCGGTGGTGACGCTACCCATCCACCACACCGATGCGTTTTATCGCACCGGCGGCCTGATTGAAATCGCCCCGCATTTCTATGAGAAATCCGCCTCCGTGAACAATTTTACGGAAGTGGGCGCCATCCCTCTGGGTAAAGACTTAGATTCAGGAGTTAAACCATGAACAAACAAGATGGAATGAACTACGCCCCTATCGGGAAGCCTCAACCGGTCGTGAAGCCTGGCGAGTTTGTCATTGCCGCCGCCACGCTCGACCACGGCCATATCTACGGCATGTGCAACGGGTTGATTGAAGCAGGCGCCACGCTGAAATGGGTTTACGATCCCGATCCGCACAAAATCGATCAATTTTTGCAGCATTATCCCCAGGCGCAGGTGGCCGATTCGCTCGAGACTATCCTGAACGATCGCGAGGTCCGGCTGGTTGCCGGGGCAGCTATTCCGTCTGAGCGTTGTCCGCTGGGGCTAAAGGTAATGGCGGCTGGGAAAGACTACTTCACTGACAAGGCTCCGTTAACCACGCTTGCACAACTGGAAGACGCCAAAGCGATGGTGGCGAAAACCGGACGCAAATACGCAGTCTATTACAGCGAGCGTCTGCACGTTGAAAGCGCTGTCTTTGCCGGTCAGCTCATTCAGCAAGGGACGATTGGGCGCGTGATGCAAACTCTGGGTACCGGTCCGCATCGCGAAGGCGACGGACGCCCGGACTGGTTTTATGACAAACGCTACTTTGGCGGCATTCTGTGCGACATCGGTAGCCATCAAATCGAACAATTCCTGTTTTATACCGGCAACCGCGAGGCACACGTCGTCGCCAGCCAGGTGCGTAACGTTAATCATCCGCAGTACTCGCAGTTTGAAGATTTTGGCGATGCCATGCTGGCGGGCGACAACGGTGCAACTGGCTACTTCCGCTGCGACTGGTTCACGCCGCAGGGGCTCAGTAGCTGGGGGGATGGCCGCCTGACGTTACTGGGTACCGAAGGTTACATTGAGATCCGCAAGTATGTGGATATCACCCGGGGCGAACAGGACGTGGTGTATCTGGTGAATAAAGAAGGAGAATTTCGTTTCCCGGTCGCGGGAAAAGTCGGTTTCCCGTTCTTCGGTGAATTCATTCTCGATTGTCTGAATCGCACGGAAAACGCCATGACTCAGGCCCACGCCTTTAAAGCCGCAGAGCTGTGCGTGAAGGCGCAAATGCTGGCGAATGCCCGCACATAACCGGAGGTGACATGACAACAATCAATGCCGCCATCATCGGCGCGGGGGCGATTCACCGCAGCCACGTTAACGCCCTCCGGCTTTTGCCGGGGGTCACGCTGCGTGCGCTAGTCGATATTGATAGTGCCAACGGTTTGCAACAGGCCATGGCGTATAACTGCCGCTATTACCAGAATTACCGTGAAATGCTGCTGGATAATGACATCGACGTCGTCCATATCTGTACACCTCATTTCGAGCACAAAAACATGATTACCGCCGCGCTTGCCGCCGGGAAACATGTGTTTTGCGAAAAACCGGTGGGGTTGAATTGCACAGAAGTTGCGGACATCGCTAACGCAGCGGCGTCTGCCCAAGGCTTGCTGGGCGTGTGTTATCAAAATCGACTCAATCCAACCAGCTTACGTATCCGCGACGAACTGGCGAAAAATACGCTGGGTAAAATGTTAAGCATTAAAGCGGTTTTGACCTGGTCACGCTCTAAAGCGTATTACAGCGAAAGCCCGTGGCGTGGACGTTTTGTCAGCGAAGGCGGCAGTTTACTGATCAACCAGGCTATTCACACTCTCGATCTGATGCAGTGGTTCGCCGGCGGTGTGACACGTTTAAAAGGTGTGGTGGATAGCGGCGAACTGGCAGACGTTACCGAAGCCGAAGACAGCGCGATGGCAACTCTGCACTTTGCCAACGGCGCCCGTGGTCTGTTTTATGCCAGTAACTGCAACACCCTCGATTCACCGCTACAGCTGGAGATTCATTGCGAACACGGCATGCTGCAGCTCACGGATAACACCCTCTGGCGCGTTACAACGGATCGGCGCCTGAAGCTGGATTGCGACGGTTCTCCGGACGGTCACAGTAAAAGTTACTGGGGCCTGGGCCACCAGCAGGCCATTCGTCAGTTTTATCATGCTATTACTCATGGAGGTCAAACAGAATATATCAATATTAATGATGCCCGCAAATCACTGGCGATGGTCGATGCTATTTATCATTCGTCTAAAACCCGACAATGGATAACCATTAATAATTAAAATTAACCTAACGCTACAGAATTAAATAACATCAGCCGGATAATACCGGAGTACAAATACCCTACATACTGGAAAATATTATGGTCAAACCAACTGAACGCAGAGTCAGTTATGGTGTAGCGATCGGCTATGGCATTACTGATTTATTTGGCGGCGGTGCTTTCGCCATTATCGGAACCTGGCTTTTATTTTTTTATACCACCTACTGCGGTTTAAGCGTGCTGGAAGCAGGCTCAATATTTGCTATTGCCCGCGTAATTGATGCCGTACTTAGTCCAATTATGGGTTACATCACCGATAACTTTGGCAACACGTGGCTGGGTCGACGATTTGGCCGCCGTCGCTTCTTTTTATTACTTAGTTCTCCTTTAATGTTTCTCTATGCCCTGCTGTGGCTGACCGACATGGGTTACTGGTATTACCTGGGAACCTATCTGTCAATTGAGCTGCTGTCAGCGATGGTGCTGGTGCCGTGGGAAACCCTCGCCGCAGAGATGACCAATCGCTACGAAGAACGCAGTCGCCTCTCCGGTGTGCGCATGATCTGCTCGCAGTTGGGCGGATTTCTTGCCGTCTCGGTACCCGGCATCCTGATGCAGTTCACCGGCAAAGATAATCCCTTTACCTATACGCTAACCGGGCTGATTTTTTCCGCCGTGTTCTGTCTTGCCGTGTTTATAACCTGGCGATGTACATGGGAAGCCAAAGACGTTCAGGAAGAGACATTTCAGGCTGACTTGCAACGAAATAGCGGTCTACTGAATCACCTTAAATATTTAGTACTCGATCTGTTTTCGGCATTCCGCATTCGGGCATTTCGCCTGCATATCATTATTTATATTTTCTCATTTACCGCCATGGATGTATTCGGCTCGGTTTTCACCTATTACGTGGTGTATTGTTTAAGCCAGGATGCAGCCTCCGTTTCTGGCTGGTTAAGTATTGCCGCCTTTGCTTCAGTGTTTGGCACCTATGGATTTATGCTATTACTGAACAAACTCAATATCACCCCGTCAGCGGCACTACGTCTTTCTTACACCTGTATATTTAGCGTACTACTATTTTTATTTATTATTTATTACACTGAAACCCAGGTATCCAATATTCTGTTCTCGGCGGTATTTATTCTACTCGGTATGGCGCGTTCCGGTCTTTACTATATCCCATGGAATATCTACAGCTTTATTCCTGATATCGACGAAATGGTTACCCAACAGCGCCGAGAAGGGATTTTTGCAGGTGTTATGGTACTCACCCGCAAAAGTACCGTGGCAATCGCTATTTTGCTTATCGGCATGGTGCTGGAAGAGTCTGGCTTTATAAAAGGCAGCGGCGCACAGCCAGCAAGCGCGCTTCACGCCATAATCGGATTGATGATCTTTGCTACCTCGGCACTGCTGGCGGTGAGTTTCTACACCACCTACAAATTCAAACTCACCCGCGAAACGCACAAAGTCCTGCTTAAAGAGATCGCCCGCCGCAAGCTGGGTGGCAACTACCGCGACTGCGATGAAGAAACTCGGATGGTGATCAAACAACTCACTGGCTACGAGTACGATGAAGTTTGGGGTGGCAGCGCTACGCAACGTGCGATGGGACGCGTCAGTCTCTCAGATGCAGAATAAGGAGCGCATCATGTATAACCCATGGAACAAAGCACGGGCGCAAAGCTGGTATCAACAGCAACCCTGGGGCTGCGGTTTTAATTACTTACCGCGCACCGCGGTTAACTGGCTCGAAATGTGGCAAGCAGAGAGTTTCGATAGCAACACTATCGATCAGGAACTCGGCTGGGCCAGCCTGTATGGTTATAACCAGCTACGAACAAATTTACCGTTTACCGTCTGGCAGCATGACCGTGACGGCCTTCTCGGGCGCATCGACCTCTTCCTGAGCATTGCCCATAGCCACGGTATAAAAGTGATGCTGACGCTGCTCGACGACTGCGCCTTTTCCGGCGATGAGCCGTTTATCGGTCAGCAAAAACCGCCGGTTCCCGGCATTCACAACAGCCAGGCAGCGGGTAGCCCTGGGCGCGCCTGCGTGCTGGACCGACGCTGTTGGCCGCAAATTGAAGCTTACGTGAGAGATGTCATCCGTTACTTTTGCCATGACTCACGCATCAGCGTCTGGGATTTATATAATGAGCCTGGCAACGGCGGGATTTTTTGTCATACCGGCGAATTTTCCCGCTATGACGACAGGCTGGAAATCTACGCCTTAACCTTGATGACCCATCTGTTTGGCTGGGCTCGACAGGAGTCCCCCTCTCAACCGTTGACCGTAGCAGCCTGGCATATTGACGATCGCGCGGCGTGCGGGAGTGCGTTTACGCATCCTGTTGATATAGCCGCGCTGAGGCTTTCCGATGTGATTAGCTACCATGCCTATGTCGATACCCCTGGCCAGCGGTCTCTTCTGTCGCAGTTGGCCGAATTTGGCAGGCCGCTCTTTTGTACCGAGTGGCTGGCACGTCATGTCAATAGCCGAATAGAAGAACAACTGCCGCTATTTCGTGCTCAGCGTGTCTCCAGCTTTCACTGGGGGCTGGTACAGGGGAAAACACAAACCTGGTTACCGTGGCCGGATATCCCGCTTAACGAAACGACGGCGCAGCTATGGTTCCATGATGTGCTGAAGCCGGATGGCTCACCTTATAGCGAAAAAGAGATGCAGATGGTGCGCAGGCTTAACGCCGCTGGATAAGGCCAAAAAAGCTCCTCTGGCGACTTTACAGTACCTTACGCTATACTAGCTTCTGAAATTACCGGTCCACTCCCTTCGGACCGGTTTTCAATGTGTATTTCACACGGATTTATCAATTTATCCCTTCCGAGGATCTGGCCTTAACGGTCGGATAAGATATGTTAAACAGTATTTTAGTCATTCTCTGCCTGATCGCCGTGAGTGCGTTTTTCTCGATATCAGAGATCTCGCTTGCTGCATCACGCAAAATCAAACTTAAACTGCTTGCCGATGAAGGCAGCGTGAACGCACAGCGTGTTTTGAAGATGCAGGAAAACCCCGGCATGTTTTTTACCGTCGTGCAAATCGGCCTTAACGCGGTCGCTATTCTCGGCGGTATAGTCGGTGATGCGGCATTCTCCCCGGCTTTTCACAGCCTGTTCTCAAAATACTTCGCCCCAGAGCTGTCCGAACAGTTAAGCTTTATTCTGTCGTTCTCGCTGGTTACTGGCCTGTTCATCCTGTTCGCGGATTTAACCCCGAAACGCATCGGTATGATTGCGCCAGAAGCTGTGGCTTTGCGTATCATCAACCCGATGCGCTTCTGCTTGCTGGTCTTCCGCCCGCTGGTGTGGTTCTTCAACGGTCTGGCAAATAACATTTTCCGCCTGTTTAAGATCCCAATGGTACGAAAAGACGACATCACTTCGGACGACATTTACGCCGTGGTCGAAGCCGGTGCGCTGGCAGGTGTTTTGCGTAAGCAGGAACATGAGCTGATTGAAAACGTGTTCGAACTGGAATCGCGTACCGTACCGTCTTCTATGACCTCCCGCGAGAATATTATCTGGTTCGATCTCCACGAAGATGAGCAAAGCCTGAAGAACAAGGTGGCGGAACATCCGCACTCCAAGTTCCTGGTGTGTAACGAAGATATCGACCACATCATTGGCTATGTTGATTCAAAGGATCTCCTCAACCGCGTACTGGCGAATCAAAGCATGGCGCTGAACAGCGGCGTACAGATTCGCAATACGTTGATTGTTCCGGATACATTGACGCTCTCGGAAGCGCTGGAAAGCTTCAAAACCGCAGGCGAAGATTTTGCCGTCATCATGAACGAGTACGCGCTGGTGGTGGGAATTATCACGCTCAATGACGTGATGACCACGCTGATGGGCGATTTAGTTGGCCAGGGTCTGGAAGAGCAGATTGTGGCGCGTGATGAAAACTCATGGTTAGTTGATGGCGGTACGCCGATTGATGACGTTATGCGCGTACTGGATATCGACGAGTTTCCGCAGTCCGGCAACTATGAAACCATCGGCGGCTTTATGATGTTCATGCTGCGTAAAATCCCGAAACGCACCGACTCGGTGAAGTATTCTGGCTACAAATTTGAAGTGGTGGATATCGATAACTACAAGATCGATCAGTTGTTGGTAACGCGACTGGACAGCAAACCTACTGTTCTGGTACCAAAACTGCCGGATGCAAAAGAAGAGGCGAAGGCGTCTTAACGCCTGACAAAAACATCAACGGCTCCCATCCAGGAGCCGTTTTTTTAACTACCGCATAGCACTTTGATCAAGCCATCTCAGTTTGCAGACGCAAGACCTGACGGTTAACTTCGGACATCACGGAAAAATGCAGTTTGTCCTTCACTTTTGGGATAAGAATCTTACCCTTATCAAATTCAAAAGCGCCTACATCCTTGATATATAACCGTCCACGAAACAGGATCTTCACGTACTTCGCCACCTGCAGCGGGTTGTATCGTTGGAAAATTTTCATTGTTGTCTCCTGCTGAGCATTACGCCTTAGCGGTACCACAATCGGTCCGACAATCCTCAGGCGCAAATTTTAATGCCCTATGACTATAGACTATCTCGTTGATGTTTCCAGCGTGTATAAGTTTATTTACCTTCAAGTTACAATTATTCAGAATTATCTTTTCAACGCTTCGTTGTCTTCAGTATAAGCCTTCATTTTTCGCAGGATTTGTGCGCCCGTCCGCAAACTGGCATCGCGCTTGCGGGAAAAAGCAGCAATCGCACATATGATTAAATTCCAGACCCAAGTGGTCGGATCACCTGCAAACAAAGAAAAAGGAAAACCCATGACCTTACGAAAACTGCTGGCGCTATCGTGCCTGCTGCTGCCGATGATTGCCTCCGCGCATTCGTTCGAAACTAACCAGCGCGTACCGCCGGTGGGAATCGCCGATCGCGGCGAACTGATTCTCGATAACGATAAGTTTAGCTACAAAAGCTGGAATAGCGCGCAACTGCCCGGCAAAGTCCGTATTGTGCAGCACATCGCCGGGCGCACCTCCGCCAAAGAGAAAAATGCGACACTGATCGAGGCCATCAAAGCGGCCAATTTACCGCACGATAAATACCAGACCACTACGATCGTCAACACCGATGACGCCATCCCAGGCTCCGGAATGTTTGTGCGCAGCAGTCTGGAGAGTAATAAGAAGCTCTACCCGTGGTCACAATTTATTGTCGACAGCAATGGCATTGCGCGTAAGGCCTGGCAACTTGATGAAGAGAGTTCAGCAATTGTCGTTCTCGACAAGGACGGACGCGTGCAGTGGGCAAAAGATGGCGCATTAACGCAGGAAGAGGTGCAGCAGGTGATTGCCCTGCTGCACAAATTACTCAGTAAATAGAAACGCGGAAGCCGGGGTTGAGGAACGATTCACGTGGGGTGTAGTCCAGAGGTTTCCCCTGCCAGTCGTGAACGTGCGCTCCGGCTGCGGCGGCAACCGCGTGGCCTGCGGCGGTATCCCATACGTTAGTGGGCCCAAAACGCGGGTACAGCTGTGCGTGCCCTTCCGCCACCAGGCAGAACTTCAGCGAGGAACCAATCGAGGTGGTCTGGTGCTCACCCAACTGTTGCAGATATTCTTTTAACTCATTGTCGGTATGCGAGCGGCTAATCACCACCAGCGGCGGACGCGCATCACGAACCTGGATTTGTTTGCGCACGCCGCACTCTTCTTTCCACGCTTTACCTTCTGCCGCGCTGTACATTACTTTCATTACCGGGGCGTAAACCACGCCCAGTACCGGCTTTCCGTTCTCGATCAGCGCAATATTGACGGTGAATTCACCGTTACGCTTAATAAACTCTTTGGTACCGTCCAGCGGGTCTACCAGCCAGTAGCGCTGCCAGTGCTGGCGGACATCCCAGCCAGGAGGTGCTTCTTCAGACAGAACGGGAATATCCGGCGTCAGCGCCAATAATCCCTCGAGGATCACCTTGTGCGCGGCGATATCCGCCGCTGTGACCGGAGAATCATCCTGCTTGCTGGTAATCTCCATCGGTTTGATTCCATCGTAGACCTGCATAATGGCATCGCCCGCGTTCCGTGCAAGCTGGCATACATGTTCTAACATTCTCCACCTCGTTTCTTTCGTGGTGTTAACTCGTTGTTTTACTTATACCCGATCGCCAGGGGATCCGCCAACTGTGATAGCGTCTGCGGTTTTAAACGCTATATTCATGTCATGATTCACAGTTCTGTAAGCAAGAAGATTTATATACATTTTCTTTTGTGGCTTAGATCTTAAAAGGATGCCCCTGATGATTAAGTTTAGTGCAACGCTTCTGGCCACGCTGATTGCAGCCAGCGTGAATGCCGCGACCGTCGATCTGCGGATAATGGAAACCACTGATTTACATAGCAATATGATGGATTTCGATTATTACAAAGATACACCGACTGAAAAGTTTGGCCTGGTGCGTACGGCTAGCCTTATCAACGCTGCGCGTGGTGAAGTCAAAAACAGCGTGCTGGTTGATAACGGCGATTTGATTCAGGGCAGTCCACTCGGGGATTATATGGCAGCCAAGGGGCTGAAAGCGGGCGAAACTCACCCGGTCTATAAGGCGCTAAACACGCTGGATTACGCGGTGGGTAACCTCGGCAACCATGAATTCAACTACGGTCTTGAGTATCTGCACAACGCACTAGCCGGAGCGAAATTCCCTTACGTTAACGCCAATATCATCGACGTTAAGACCAAAAAACCGCTATTTACGCCTTATCTGATCAAAGACACTGAGGTTGTCGACCAGCAAGGGAACAAGCAGACGCTGAAGATAGGCTATATCGGTTTTGTACCGCCGCAGATCATGACCTGGGATAAAGCCAACCTCAGCGGCAAAGTGACGGTGAATGACATCACCAAAACCGCACGTAAATACGTGCCAGAAATGCGAGCCAAGGGTGCCGATGTGGTGGTGGTGGTTGCTCACTCCGGGCTTTCTGCCGACCCATACCAGACTATGGCAGAGAATTCCGTTTACTACCTCAGTGAAGTCCCGGGCGTGGATGCCATTATGTTTGGTCACGCCCACGCTGTTTTCCCCGGTAAAGACTTTGCCAACATCAAAGGCGCAGATATCACAAAAGGTACACTCAATGGCGTTCCTGCGGTGATGCCGGGCATGTGGGGCGATCATCTGGGGGTGGTGGATTTAGTGCTGAATAACGACAGCGGTAAATGGCAGGTCACCCAGGCGAAAGCCGAAGCACGTCCGATTTATGACGCGGCAGCGAAAAAATCACTGGCAGCAGAAGACAAAAAAATCGTTGAGATCCTGAAAGCCGATCACGACGCCACGCGTGAGTTTGTCAGCAAACCGATCGGTAAATCCGCCGACAATATGTACAGCTATCTGGCGCTGGTACAGGATGACCCGACCGTACAGGTGGTGAACAACGCGCAGAAAGCCTATGTGGAACACTTTATTCAGGGCGATCCGGATCTGGCAAAACTACCGGTACTTTCCGCCGCCGCGCCGTTTAAGGTCGGTGGACGCAAGAACGATCCGGCCAGCTTTGTCGAAGTCGAAAAAGGCCAGCTCACCTTCCGTAACGCCGCCGATTTGTATCTCTATCCCAATACGCTGGTGGTGGTGAAAGCCAGCGGTAAAGAGGTGAAAGAGTGGCTGGAATGTTCCGCCGGACAGTTTAATCAGATTGATATCCACAGCAGCAAACCACAGTCATTGATTAACTGGGACGGCTTCCGTACCTATAATTTCGACGTGATTGACGGCGTAAATTACCAGATTGATGTGTCGCAACCCGCCCGCTATGACGGTGAATGCCAGACCATCAATCCGCAAGCAGAGCGTATTAAAAATCTGACCTTCAACGGCAAACCTGTCGATCCAAATGCCACCTTCCTCGTCGCGACGAATAACTACCGTGCCTACGGTGGTAAGTTTGCCGGAACTGGCGACAGCCACATCGCATTTGCATCACCGGATGAAAACCGATCGGTGCTGGCGGCATGGATAGGTGCCGAGACGAAGCGCGCCGGTGAAATACATCCGGCAGCGGATAACAACTGGCGTCTGGCGCCGATTCACAGCGATACCAAACTGGATATTCGCTTTGAAACATCACCAACCGAGAAGGCCGCCGCGTTTATCAAAGAGAAAGGACAATATCCGCTGAAAAAAGTCGCGACCGATGACATTGGTTTTGCGATTTATCAGTTGGATTTGAGTAAGTAATTTTCGTGCCGGATGTGACGCAACTGCGTCTTATCCGGCAATACTTTACGCCGCCCGCTCTTCCCGCTGCGCCAGCACCTGCGGCAAATTAAGTTCTATCCAGTCCGCCAGTGCGGCGACTTTATCGCTCACCTGCTCCCCCAACGACGTCAGGCTATACTCCACATGCGGCGGTACGACCGGATACGATACCCGGTTGATAAACCCGTCCTGCTCCAGCGCCTGCAGGGATTGCGCCAGCATCTTTTCACTGACGCCGCCCATCTTACGGCGCAGATCGCTAAAACGGTGCGTACCGTCGCGCAGCGCCACCAGAATCAACACCCCCCAGCGGCTGGTGACGTGTTTTAACACCTCGCGGGAGGGGCACTGCTCGGCGAACAAGTTGCCATCGCGTAACTGCTGAGAAAGCGTGGGTGTGGCCATTTTCATACTTACCTTTTTGTGCGTACTTACTAAAAGTAAGTTTAGGTGTTAGCGTGATTAAACACAAGACCAATACCAAGGAGTCACCCCATGATCGCGATTACCGGCGCCACCGGCCAACTGGGCCAACACGTTATTGAAACTTTGCTGAAAACCGTTCCTGCCAGCCACATTGTGGCCATTGTACGTAACCCTGCGAAAGCGACGGCGCTTAGCCAGCAGGGCATTACCGTTCGTCAGGCGGATTACAGCGATGAAGCCGCCTTTACAACTGCCCTACAGGGTATCGACAAGCTACTGCTGATCTCATCGAGCGAAGTGGGACAACGCGCCCCACAGCATCGCAACGTAATTAACGCGGCAAAAGCTGCCCACGTGAAATTTATCGCCTACACCAGCCTGCTACATGCCGACACTTCCCCGCTGGGGTTGGCTGACGAGCATGTCGCAACCGAGAAGATGCTGGCTGAATCCGGTATCGCGTACGCGCTACTGCGTAACGGCTGGTACACCGAAAACTATCTCGCCAGCGCCCCGGCCGCGCTGGAACATGGCATCTTTATTGGCGCGGCAGGTGAGGGCAAAATCGCCTCGGCGACCCGTGCCGACTACGCCGCCGCTGCCGCGCACGTCATCAGCGAAGACGGTCACGCCGGTAAAATCTATGAGCTGGCGGGCGATGACGGCTGGACACTGAGCCAACTGGCTGCCGAACTGGCAAAACAGAGCGGTAAAAAAGTGGTGTATCAGAACCTGAGCGAAACTGACTTTGCCGCTGCGCTGAAGGGCTTTGGTCTACCTGCCGGACTGGCGGACATGCTGGCTGACTCAGACACTGGCGCCTCCAAAGGCGGTCTGTTCGACGACAGCCATACGCTGAGCAAACTGATTGGTCGCCCGACCACATCGCTGGCTGACAGCGTCAAAGGCATCGTGCAAATGTTAAAAATTAGTTAATTGTGGTGGCATCCCCGCGCATCCTCTCTGATAATGACAGAATGATGCGTGGGGAGAGAAAACGTGCAAGGTGTACCTGAGCAGTTTATTGATGAGAAAGACAGCGCCCGCTTTCGCCATCTGGCGCAGGTGCCCGGCGTTGAGTTGTATCATGCGCATATCTCGCGTTACGCCTTTGAGCCGCACACTCATGAAGCGTTTGGTATTGGCGCGATAGAAGCCGGAGCCGAACGCTTTCGCTATCGCGGCACGCAGTACGTGGCCCCCGCCCAGTCCGTCGTCACCATGAATCCCGATGAGCTGCACACCGGCGAAGCCGAAACCGCCGACGGCTGGCGCTATCGGATGATCTATCTTGAACCCGATCTTCTGGAGGAGGTCACCGGGATCCGCCACTGGTGGTTCCATGACGTTACCCGTCACGATCCGCTGCGCTCGCGTCAGATCTGTTCATTGATCCACGGTCTGTGGAACACGGAAGATCCGCTGGCGCAAAAAGGATTATTACTCGATCTGATCGACACGTTCCAACCGCTGGCCCGCCATGCGCCGGTATTGCCGGAGGGGGCGCATCGCTTTGAACGAGTCCGCGAGTATCTGCACGATAACTATATGCACCCGGTCACGCTCGACGAACTGGCGCGGGTGGCATCGCTGAGTCCCTGGCATTTTCAGCGCCAGTTCAAATTGCATTTCCACGTCACGCCGCACCAGATGCTGATGGCGATCCGCCTGTGGCGAGCTAAAGGTTTTCTCACTCACGGTATGCCCGCCGCAGAGGTCGCCGCCGCAACCGGCCTCACCGACCAGTCGCATCTCACCCGCGCGTTTACCCATCGCTACGGCATTACGCCGGTGCGTTATCAGAAACAAGTCGTCCGGCGCTGATCAGCAATCTCATACAATACCGCGGCATTTTTCCTGCCTACACTCGACTTATTGTTAAGCGATGTGGATGTCAAAAATGATTAGCGGCGTGTTGTATGCCCTGCTGGCAGGGCTGATGTGGGGATTAATTTTTGTTGGGCCGCTGATCGTACCGGAATACCCGGCGGTGTTACAGTCGATGGGGCGTTATCTGGCGCTGGGGCTGATAGCGTTGCCGATCGCCTGGCTGGGGCGTGTGCGCCTGCGCCAGTTGACGCGTAAAGACTGGATAACGGCGCTGGCACTAACGATGATGGGTAACCTGGTCTATTACGTTTGTCTGGCAAGTGCCATCCAGCGCACCGGAGCACCGGTCTCAACCATGATAATCGGTACCTTGCCGGTGGTGATCCCGATCTTCGCTAACCTGCTCTATAGCCAACGCGACGGCAAATTATCATGGTGGCGTTTGTCGCCTGCGCTGGTGTTAATTGGCATGGGTCTGCTGTGCGTGAATATTTCGGAGCTGAATCAGGGCCTCCCCGACTTTAGCGGCTGGCGATATGGCTCTGGCATCGCGCTGGCGCTGATTTCGGTGGTGTGTTGGGCGTGGTATGCACTGCGTAATGCCCGCTGGCTACGCGAAAATCCGGATAAGCACCCAATGATGTGGGCGACGGCCCAGGCACTGGTGACGCTGCCTGTATCCCTGTTCGGTTATATTGCCGCCTGCCTCTGGCTGAACGGGCAAACGCCGGACTTCGCTCTGCCCTTCGGCCCGCGTCCGGGCGTGTTTATCGGCCTGATGATAGCCATTGCGGTCTTGTGTTCGTGGGTTGGCGCACTGTGCTGGAACGTCGCCAGCCAGAAGCTGCCGACGGTGATCCTCGGTCCGCTGATTGTGTTTGAAACACTGGCAGGCCTGTTGTACACCTTTATACTGCGCCAGGAATTTCCGCCGTTGCTGACGATAAGCGGCATTGCGCTGCTGATGGTTGGGGTAGTGATAGCCGTCAGAGCCAAGCCGCAGAAACCCAGCGTTGTCGTGGTACCACAATCATAATGTGCCGGATGGCGCTCCGCTAATCCGGCCTGGGGAATAATACCTTGCAGGCCGGATAAGGCGTTTACGCCGTCATCCGACGCGACACTTTAAACACCGCCACTGTCTGATTCAATCGTGCAGCCTGCTCTTCGAGCGCAGCGGCAGCGGAAGCAGACTCCTCCACCAGCGAGGCGTTTTGTTGCGTGACGCGATCCATCTCAGCCACCGCCTGGCCTACCTGATCGATACCCCGACTCTGTTCATCAGAGGCCGAGGCAATCTCGCCCATAATATCGGTCACGCGAGTCACGGCGCTGACAATTTCCGCCATCGTTTCACCCGCTTCATGAACCAGCGCTGTACCGGCATTGACCCGATTCCCCGAGTCATCAATCAGCGCCTTAATCTCTTTCGCTGCTTGAGCGCTACGCTGCGCCAGCGTGCGAACCTCGCCTGCAACTACTGCAAAGCCACGCCCCTGTTCACCCGCTCGCGCCGCTTCTACCGCCGCGTTCAGCGCCAGAATATTGGTCTGGAAAGCTATGCCGTCGATAACATTGGTAATTTGCGCGATTTTGCTGGAACTGGTAGCGATCTCATCCATAGTACGCACCACGCTATCAACCACTGTTCCGCCTTTTTGCGCCGTCTGTGAGGCGTTTTTTGCCAGACTGGTCGCCTGACGCGCGTTATCCGCATTCTGTTTCACGGTCGCGGTGAGTTGTTCCATGCTGGCAGCGGTCTCTTCCAGAGAAGCGGCCTGCTGCTCGGTACGTGAAGAGAGATCGTTACTGCCAGCGGCAATTTCACCCGCACCGGTATAGATGGTGTCAGCCCCGTCACGCACTACGCTGACCGTATTCGCCAGCGCCTGCTGCATCTCGCGGACGTTGCCTGCCAGCAGCGCCATTTCATTACTGCCATCGGCGTTGATGCGGTGCGTCAAATCACCCGCGGCAATGTGGCGAATATGTGCCATCACTTCGTGGAGCGGCTTGAGTAACACTCGCTGCATCGCCAGCCAGCTGGCGATAATCACGCCGACAACAATTAGCATCACTGCGGACAGCAACCAGATTATCTTCTGATAATCACTTTCATTGTCCTGCACTCCGGCAGTGGCCAGCGCCGTTTGCGCGCTACGCCATTCCCGATAAACGGCCTGCATCGCCGTTTGCTTTTGCTCGGCATTCTGTTTGAACATCTCCTCCAGCTTACCTTCAGCCAGCAGCGCGTTCATTTTAGCCAGCGTTGCAGAATAGATACCGTACTGTTCTTCCAGTCGATCGGCCAGATGCTCATCCAGTCCCGGCGTTTCCGGCAAGGCGTAGTAGGTATCGTAATGCTCTTTCGATTCGGCCAACAGACGATTTGCCGTGTTCACCAGTTCCTTCAACTGACCACCATTGATATCGCTGGCCATCGTTCCCTGTAAACGCAGCATGCCCCTGTTGAGCGTAACACGAGCCTGGTTCAGGCTAATCCACGCATCGGTAAACTCAGCCACGTTCTGGCTGGAAAGCTGCGAGACGTTAAAGTTTTGTTTATCATTATTGAGCGCGCCAATAAACACGCCCGCGGAGATGAGCTGCATTGCGCCCAGGGCGAGTAACACAGTGATAAGTAAGGTTATCACTTTAATTCGTTTGAACATCTGTAGCCTTTTATTATGCAGGTATTGTCTGAGGTCTAACTATCGGCAGCGGCGTGCGCTTATTTAACACTGTCGCGTGGCTTTTTTCGCCGTCCCCCTCCTTTCCAATAAGATTCAGCACCTTAACGAAATAAGAAATTCTTGTGACATTCATCACAAAAAACCCCACCCCGAAAGGGTTATATCCTTCACCATAACTTGTATTTAAAATGCATCTTATATTATTGAGAATGAGGTAACGGCAATGTCTTATCGCGATCAACCTTTAGGTGAACTGGCGCTCTCTATTCCTCGCGCTTCGGCCCTGTTTCGTAAATACGATATGGATTACTGCTGCGGCGGTAAGCAAACGCTGGCACGCGCTGCCGCGCGTAAAGAGCTGGATGTCGAAGCCATCGAATCCGAACTGGCAAAACTCGCTGAGCAGCCGCTGGAAAAAGACTGGCGTACCGTGGCGCTGGCTGAAATCATTGACCATATCGTTGTGCGTTATCATGACCGACACCGTGAACAGCTGCCGGAACTGATTCTGCAGGCCACTAAAGTTGAACGCGTTCACGCAGACAAACCGAACGTACCGCGCGGTCTGGCGAAAAACCTGACCATGCTGCATGAAGAGCTGTCCAGCCACATGATGAAAGAAGAGCAGATCCTGTTCCCGATGATCAAACAGGGCATGGGTAGCCAGGCGATGGGGCCAATCAGCGTGATGGAAAGCGAGCATGACGATGCGGGTGAACTGGTGGAAGTAATCAAGCATATCACCCACAACGTGACGCCGCCGCCAGAAGCCTGCACCACCTGGAAAGCCATGTATAACGGCATTAACGAAATGATCGACGACCTGATGGAACACATCAGTCTGGAAAACAATGTGTTGTTCCCGCGTGCCCTCGCAGGTGAATAAAAAAGGCGCCCGAGAGCGCCTTCCTGAAGTCCGCATTCGGCCACTGTTTATGTGGCCTTTTTTGTGCCCGAGATGGCAACGCTTAACGCATACCTGCCATACGTTTCTTACCGATAAACAACCAGCCCAGACCCAGCGCGATGAACCACAGCGGTGTCACCATCAACGCCTGACGGGTATCATCTTCTAGCGTCAACAGCACAAGTACGAAGACGAAGAACGCCATACATACCCAGCACATCAGCTTGCCTAACGGCATCTTGTAGATTGATTTTTCATGCAGGTGCGGACGTTGCTTACGGTACACAAGGTACGAGCAAAGAATGATGGTCCAGACGAACATGAACAGAATCGCCGACACGGTAGTGATCATGGTGAACGCGCCAATTACGCTCGGGTTCACGTACAGCATCACCACGCCGCCCAACAGACAGATACAGGAGAAGGTTAAACCTTTCGCCGGAACTGCGCGTTTAGACAGCTTGGCAAACGCTTTAGGCGCAACGCCTTCCTGTGCCAGGCCGAACAGCATACGGCTTGTCGAGAACACGCCGCTGTTTGCAGAAGAGGCCGCTGAAGTCAGCACCACAAAGTTGATCAGGCTCGCTGCGGCAGGCAAACCAACCAGCACAAACAATTCAACAAATGGGCTCTTGGTTGGCACGACCGAGCTCCACGGCGTGACGGACATAATCACAATCAGCGCAAAAACGTAGAACATGATGATACGGATCGGAATCGAGTTAATGGCGCGCGGCAGAGATTTCTCCGGATCCTTGGTTTCCGCAGCGGTCGTTCCCACCAACTCAATACCCACAAACGCGAACACAGCTATCTGGAAGCCAGCAAAGAAGCCGCTCAGACCTTTCGGGAACCAGCCACCGTCATTCCACAGATGCGTAAATGATGCCTGAACGCCGGTTGGCGACTGGAAGTGCGTCAATACCATCACCAGACCGACGACGATCAGGCCGATGATGGCGACGATTTTGATCATCGCAAACCAGAACTCCATCTCCCCAAACATTTTTACGGTGGCGAGGTTGAGGCTCAGAAGCAGCACGATCACCGCCAGCGAGGCGACCCAGTCTGACAGCTCGGGGAACCAGAATTGTGCATACGCCGTAATGGCGACAACGTCCGCCATCCCGGTAACGACCCAGCAGAACCAGTAGGTCCAGCCGGTAAAATATCCGGCCCATGGCCCGAGCAGGTCGGAGGCGAAATCACTAAACGATTTGTACTCCAGATTCGAGAGCAGCAATTCCCCCATTGCCCGCATCACGAAAAACAGCATAAAACCGATGATCATATACACAAAGATGATCGACGGCCCGGCGAGGCTGATAGTTTTACCTGAGCCCATAAACAGGCCGGTGCCGATAGCACCACCAATGGCAATAAGTTGAATATGACGGTTTGTGAGATTGCGCCGTAGCGACTGTTCAGTCGATGCCTCTTCAGCGGCGTCAACTTTTACCTGATCTACCATGTTTTTTCTTCCTGTACCTGTCTGTGTTGTTCAGGCTCTACGGCCTTTAGTGTGTCGATGATACGACGATCCTGTTATCAGGACTCATCGATATTAGGTAAGAATTGGCGGGATGAATACTAAGATTTAGATATAATGTTAATTTAATGTTTAAAGTGAGTGTCATATCACTCTGATAGCGCGAAACAGTTCACAAAAATACACGCTGATGCGGCATTTGCAAGATAAAATCTCGACATCGACGTAACAATAGCTTTTCACGCTATTTTTTGCTCCCCCGGCCTCGGGGGAACAGAGTTCACTGCTTACAGGATCTCAAGCAGCTCAACGTCGAACACCAGCGTACTGAACGGAGGGATGGACGCGCCAGCGCCACGCTCGCCGTAAGCCAGTTCCTGAGGAATAGTCAGTTCCCATTTGGAACCTACCGGCATCAGGGTCAGCGCTTCAATCCAGCCAGGGATAACGCCGTTAACCGGGAATTCAGCCGGTTCACCGCGTGCGACAGAACTATCAAACACGGTACCGTCGATCAGTTTACCGGTATAGTGAACGCGAACGCGGTCAGTACGCGCCGGAATAGCACCTTCGCCCTGAGTCAGAACGCGGAACTGTAAACCGGATTCAGTGCTGTTCACACCCTCTTTCTCACGGTTTTCTTCCAGATATTTGACGCCATCAGCCGCCATAGCCTGGAAACGCTCGCGACGTACTGCATCAGCACGTTCGTGGATTTCACGCAGTGCGCGATGCACAACATCGACCGGCACTGCTGGGTGCTTACCTTCCAGCGCGTCAGCGATACCCGCTACCAGCGCTTCAGGCAACAGTCCTTCCAGTCCGGATTCGCTCAGCTGTTGTCCTACCTGCAAACCAATGCCGTAGCTTGCTTGCGCTTCGATAGTGTCAAAAGTCGGGTTAGCCATCATATTTCCTTTCATCGGATGTAAAGTAGCGGGCAGCATATCAGCCATGCTGCATCCGGTAAAACTTTGTCTCGGGAACAGATGACAAATCGCGAGGAAACATAAACAATAGGAATATCCCGCGTTGACGTCACGAAAGCGGGTAATATGACGAACATCATAGCGTTAGCCATCTATACTCTATGATCGAGGAACGAGACGCGGAGCAGGAGGAAAGCCATGCCCGGGCGCTTTGAATTAAAACCAACCCTGGCGAAAATCTGGCATGCACCGGACAATTTTCGCATTATGGACCCGCTACCGCCTATGCACCGACGCGGCATTATTATTGCTGCTATCGTGCTGGTGATCGGTTTCCTGCTTCCTTCCAGTGACACTACTGATGCCCCTGTGGTGACGCGTACTGCCCAACTGGATTTACAGTCACAGTCGCAACCGCCAACCGAGGCTCAGCTTCAGGCACAGTTAGTGGCCCCGCAAAACGATCCCGGCCAGGTCGCTCCGGTTGCACCGGAACCGATTCAGGAAGGAGAACCGGACGCGCAGCCGCAGGTTCAGCAATCTCAGCCGCAGACGCAACCTTTCCAACAGGATAACGGAATTGAGCAACAGTGGCGTTCTTATCGCGTCGACTCGGGCAAAACGCTGGCCCAGGTCTTCCGTGACCATAACCTCCCGCCAACCGATGTGTATGCAATGGCGCAGGTTGAAGGTGCAGGAAAACCGCTAAGTAATCTGAAAGACGGTCAGATGGTGCAGATCAGGCAGAATGCCAATGGCGTGGTGACCGGGTTAACCATCGATACCGGTAATGGCCAGCAGGTACTGTTTACCCGCCAGCCGAACGGCAGTTTTATTCGCGCCCGTTAAGCAGCACACATGTAAGCCTGATAAGCACAGCACCATCAGGCATCAAGGTGAAGCATCAGCGCTTCACCTTATTCACCCACCAGATCCCTGAACAAACCAGCACCAGCGCCAGCGCATATTTCCATTCGAGAATGTTTTCGCCGAGGAATATCGCCGACAGCACCGCTCCCGAAACCGGGATCAGAAAGTTAAACGGCGCAATCATCCCCACGCGGTTATGCTTGAGCAGAATACTCCACAAGGCAAAGGCGACCGAAGAGAGTAACGTCAGGTAGCCCAGAATCGCCACTGAAGATGCGCCATGTAAGGTCAACGAGCCCCCAAAAGCGTAGCCGCCGATAACCAGCGCCAGACCGCCACCGCCCAGTTGATACCCCGTCATTACCGTCGGATCTACCGTCTGAGAAATGCGTTTACCGTATAACGTGGCGGCCGAAAGAATAAAGGCGGCCATCACCACTGAACCGTCACCTAACAGGCTGAAACTAAAATCCATTCCGCTGCTAAAGTTCACCACCATCACCCCAGCAAAGCCGAGGATACAGCCCAGTGCTTTGTTGTAGCTCAGTTTGTCATTATGGTAGATAAAATGGGCCAGCAGCACGCTGAAGAAGGTCCCGGTCGCATTCATGATGGAGCCTTTTACCCCCGTCGTGAACGCCAGGCCAATATAGAAGAAGATGTATTGCAGCGAGGTTTGCGTCAGTCCCAACAGCGTGAGCTGACCGTATTGACGCGGGCTTAACCGGCCAATCGGTTTACGCTGCGCCATCGCCAACAGTAGCAGCAATAATCCCGCAAACAGGAAGCGATAGCCGGCAAAGACAATTTTTGAGGGAATATCATCCGTGGCAATCTGGAAGATCTCATATCCGCTTTTTATAGCCGGATAGGCGCTCCCCCACAGCAGGCAGCAAAACGCCGCGCTCAGGTAGACAACATTTTTACGCGCAAACAGAGGTTGGTGCGTTGGTTCCATTCCATCACCACTTTGAAATAATGTTTTATTTTTATGATTATCCCGAAAAGGATAAAGAATAGCCAGAGCGAAAAGCGGGGGGAAACAGAAAAGCAAAACGCCGGCACAGGGCCGGCGCTTTTACGCGGTTATCAGAATAAAAACTTATTCTGCAACTACGTTTACAGTCAGCTTAGCAAACACTTCGCTGTGAACCTGGAAGCTCACTTCGTGCTCACCAGTGGTACGCAGAACGCCGTTCGGCAGACGAACTTCGCTCTTAGCAACTTCAACGCCAGCTGCAGTTACAGCGTCAGCGATGTCGCGAGTACCGATGGAACCGAACAGTTTACCTTCGTCGCCAGCTTTAGACGCGATGGTTACGGTTTCCAGTGCGTTGATTTTCTCAGCACGAGCTTCAGCAGCGGACAGAACGTCAGCCAGTTTAGCTTCCAGCTCAGCGCGGCGCGCTTCGAAAAATTCAACGTTTTTCTTGGTAGCAGGAACAGCTTTACCCTGTGGTACCAGGAAGTTACGAGCATAGCCCGCTTTAACGTTAACCTGATCACCCAGGCTACCCAGGTTTGCTACTTTATCAAGCAGAATAACTTGCATTACCTTATCCTCTCAAAGTCGTATTAATGGACCGTGACCGATTACTGATGACGATCAGTGTACGGCAGCAGGGACAGGTAGCGAGCGCGTTTGATAGCGCGAGCCAGCTGACGCTGGTATTTTGCACGGGTACCGGTGATACGGCTTGGGACAATCTTACCGCTTTCGGTGATGTAGTTTTTCAGCGTAGCGATATCTTTATAGTCGATCTCTTGAACGCCTTCCGCGGTGAAACGGCAGAACTTGCGACGACGGAAATAACGTGCCATATGGCTAGTCTCCAGAATCTATCAATTCAATCTGCTCGGCATGCAGAACCATTTTGCTCAGGCCGTTCTTTGCCTTGTGGCAAGAGATGAACCCCTGAACGGTCACTGCGCTACCGACCGTTATACTGTGAGTAATGGCCTGGTTTTCGTGTCCGCTAATAATAACGGGCATTTGGCACCACGCCTGCCGGTGAAACCCGGCTTCCTCCTGCACAGAACGATGCTCAAGCACGAACTGGCAATGAGGAATTCCTGATGGACTGACCTTTCGAAGGGGAGCCCTGCACACGGTGCCGGACAACGCCAGACGGTTGGTCATCAGAAATTACTCTTCAGAATCCCCAGCTTCAGCATCATCTGCGGTTTCGTTAGCGAAATCATCGCGACGCTCACGGCGCTCGTCTTTCGCTTTAACCATCGGAGATGCTTCGGTAACAGCGTGTTTAGTACGCATAACCATGCTGCGGATAACGGCATCGTTGAAGCGGAAGGTAGTTTCCAGCTCATCGATCACTTCCTGCGGCGCTTCAACGTTCATCAGAACGTAGTGAGCTTTGTGCAGTTTGTTGATCGGGTAAGCCAGCTGACGGCGGCCCCAGTCTTCCAGACGGTGGATCGTGCCTTCTGCACCAGTGATGGCAGCAGTGTAGCGTTCGATCATACCCGGAACCTGTTCGCTCTGGTCAGGATGGACCATAAAAACGATTTCGTAATGACGCATCGAATTGCTCCTTACGGATTATTCAGCCTCCTGTCTGGGTCAGCCGAGGCCCATGGAGGCAAGGAACGTGTTAAAGGTCGGCTGAAAAATGACGCGTCATAATACTGGGGTCAGCCGCTAAACTCAAGGTGATTGTACGATTATTTACCATGCCGCAATTAATACATATCAAGCAGCATTTTGATGCTGATACAAATGGAGACAACGACAATCATCGGCCGGATAACTTTCTTCCCGCGCGTCAGTACCACCGTCGCGCCAAGACGTGCGCCAAGGGACTGACCAGCAAACATCACCAGCCCCAGCGACCAGATCATTTTACCGCCGAAAATGAAGAACAGAATCGAGGCGATGTTCGACGCCAGGTTGATAAAATTCGAGTGAATTTGCGCCTTATCGATGCTGTATCCCCACAGCAGGATGTAGCAGAGCGTATAAAAGGAGCCTGCTCCGGCACCGAGAAAACCATCATAAAACCCAATTCCTCCCCCGCAGATCAACGAGAAGAGAAACAGGGATACCTGCTGCTTTCTTTTCGGTTCGCTAAGATTAGGCGCAGAAATAAAGTAGATGGCGACCGCAATAATCAGGATCGGCAGCAGTTTCTTCAACACTTCTGGTTCAATAAACTGGATAAGCGTCGTGCCCAACGCAGAACCGATAAAGGCAGATAAAAAGACATATTTGTGTTCCTGCACATTAATATGTCCCCGGCGTAAAAAGTAAATTCCGGAGGTCAGCGAGCTGCCCAACGCCTGAATTTTATTGGTTGCCAGCGCATTGGCGGGGGGTAAACCAGAAATTAAGAGAGCGCCAATAGAGAGAAAACCACCGCCGCCCGACACTACATTAATAAAGCCTGCCACCAGCGCGACCATAAACATAATCACAAAGTAGCTGAAATCCATGAATGAAGTATCCATAAGTTTTTGCCTTATTATCATAAAGTTATATTAATTATCCGGCTCACTATAAACGGCGTACTCACCCGATTAAATTGACTATTTGGTAAGAGCTTATGCGCGCAAGGCAGGTATTTTTAACCGCAGCGGAAGGCTTCAGCTGATTGTTAATTAAAGAAAAGATGGCTTTGCGGTAATTTTTTGAACAACTGCATCAGAAATGGTCGCTATCGACTGCGCCGGGAGCGGTTAAAATTAAATCAGAAGTTATCCACTCACAGGAGAGAGCTAACCAGAGACCGCAATCGAGGAGGTACATATGCGAGCCCGTATTTTGCCCCTTCTGGCTGTACTTTTGCTCAGTGCAAATGCAACGGCAGCCATCAAAATTGACAATCATCAGGCCAGGAATATGGATGATGTGCAGAGCTTAGGCGTTATTTACATAAATCATAACTTCGCCACTGAAAGTGAAGCCACTCAGGCCCTGAATGAAGAAACCGATGTACAAGGCGCAACCTACTATCACGTGATCCTCACCAGGGAACCCGGTAGTAACGGAAATATGCATGCCAGTGCAGATATTTATCGCTAGCACCAGAAATAACCAACGAGAATATTGCCACAGTTTGATTTGCCCCCTTATCGGGGGCTTTTTTTTGCAAAAAAGTCCTGAAGCCAGACCGATCTCATCCCCATGAAGAGTTGGCTCCGGAACGTTTTTTCTTACTTCTGGCCATAATAGGCATTTGGGCCGTGCTTTCGCATGAAGTGCTTATTCATCAGGTAACTGTCGATGGGACTGAGCGCCGGGTTAATGCCACGCGCAATCCACGCCATTTTCGCCACTTCTTCCATGACCACCGCGTTGTGTACCGCATCGTGAGCATCTTTACCCCAGGCAAACGGACCGTGCTGATACACCACAATACCCGGCGAATGTAATGGTTCTACATTGCCCAGCGTTTCAATGATCACCTTGCCAGTATTCAGCTCATACTCGCCCTGCACTTCTTCTTCCGTCAATGCCCGGGTACAGGGAATATCGCCAAAGAAGTAGTCCGCGTGAGTGGTTCCCAGAGCCGGGATCGCCAGCCCTGCCTGCGCCCAGGCAGTGGCATGAGTAGAGTGCGTATGCACGACTCCGCCCAGCGACGGATAACGCTGGTAGAGCGCCAGGTGGGTGGCGGTATCGGAAGAAGGACGAAAGCCGCCTTCTATCACCTTCCCTGACATATCGACCACCACCATATCATCAACAGTCATGTGCTCGTAGGCGACACCACTGGGCTTGATCGCTACCAGCCCACGTTCACGGTCGATGGCACTGACGTTACCCCAGGTAAATGTCACCAGCCCGTAGCGTGGCAGATCCATATTGGCTTCAAAAACCTGCTGTTTAAGTTTTTGCATTACACCGACTCCATCAGACCTGCGCTGGCCATACGCGCTTTCACCCAATCGCGCGCTTTCGCGACTTCACGTGCCGGATCGTCCGCTGTTTCACTCCACATCTCAATCAGGTATGGCCCGCAGTATCCACTCTGTTTGAGCGTCACAAAACAACGCTCGAAATCAACGATCCCTTCACCAAACGGCACATTTTTGAATACACCTGGTTTAGTATCCTTCACGTGTACCGCGACGATATGGCCTACCCCAGCCTGCAGCTCCATCTGCACGTCGTTGTCCCACGCCGACAAATTACCAATATCGGGATACAGCTGGAACCACGGATTGTTGAGATAGTGAGCATAACCCAGCGCCTTGCTGATCGAATTCATCAGCGGATAATCCATGATTTCCATCGCCAGCGTCACCTGCGCACGGCTCGCCATCTCCACGCTCTCTTTTAGTCCATCGCGAAACCGACGACGCGTTTCGTTATTGGCCTGCTGGTAATAGACGTCGTAACCCGCCAGTTGAATAACGCGAATACCGATATCCTGCGCAAACTGAATGGCTTTACGCATAATCTCCAGCCCCTGTTCGCGCACCCGATCATCTTCGCTGCCAAGCGGGAAACGACGGTGGGCGCTCAGGCACATGGACGGTACGCGTATCCCGGTTTCGGCGATAGCCGCCACCAGCGCCAGTCGCTGCTCGCGACACCAGTCAAGGCGCGCCAGGCGTGCGTCGGTTTCATCAACCGACATTTCGACAAAGTCAAAGCCCAGTTCCTTCGCCAGTTGCAAGCGTTCCAGCCAGCACTCCCCGCCAGGGAGCGCTTTTTCATAAATACCGAGCGGGACCTCTTTCGACAGCATAGCCGCTCCTTATCCCCACAGCTGGGCGATGGAACGTTTGAACTGACGTGCGGCCTCAACCGGAGAAGCGGCGTCGCGAATGCTGCGACCAGCGATAAAGACGTGAATAGGGATCCCCTGGAACAACGGCAGGTCCTCCAGCGCCAGACCGCCGGTCACGGTAACTTTAAAGCCCATATTGGCCAGACGCTTGATCGCGCTGATATCCGCCTCTCCCCACGCCACGCCTGCCGCCTGCGCATCACGACTGCGGTGATAGACAACTTGCCCAATACCCGCGTCACGCCACTCCTGCGCCTGCTCCCAGGTCCAGTAGCCGGTCAGTTCAATCTGTACGTCACCGTTAAATTCTTTCGCCACCGCCAGAGCACCCTTGGTGGTGTTGATATCGGCACAGCAGATGACGGTTACCCAGTCTGCGTTGGCTTCGAAACACATGCGGGAGAGGATTTTGCCCGCGTCGGCAATTTTAGCGTCCGCCAGCACAATTTTATGCGGGTAAAGCGCCTTCAGATCGCGAACGGCACGAACGCCCTCTGCCACGCAAAGAATAGTACCCACCTCAATGATATCGACCTCTTCGGCAATCAGACGCGTCGTTTCATACGCGGAAGACATTGATTGGTTGTCCAGCGCAACCTGCAACATAGGTAATGACATTTTGGTATCCTTTTAAACAGCCGCCGCGGTGGCGTTATCAATTAAATCCAGCACTTCCTGCGCGGTGCAGCAGGCGCGTAAACGGTCGAAATTGGCTTCGTCGTCAAACAGATTCACGATCTGCATGATGCCTACTTCCTGATGCGTGTTGGCATCAACTGCCGCCATCGTTATCAGGATATCGACCGGGTCGTTATCTTCGTGGTTAAACACCAGCGGAGTTTTCAGCGTTACCAGCGCGAAGCCCGTTTTTTTGACGCCTTCTTCCGGGCGACCGTGCGGCATCGCCAGACCGGGTGCGATCACAAAGTACGGACCAAACTGCTCGACTCCGTCGAGGATCGCCTGGTAGTAACGTGGTTCAACCACATCAGCCTTAACCAGCAGATCCACGCCAAGCTTTACCGCTTCCTGCCAGGTGCTGGCCTCAGCCTGTAAAAGGATTGAATTATTGTCTGCCAGCGAATCACGTAATTTCATGGCGTGTCCTTACTTCACGTCCTGTGGGAAATGCGCTTTGATCACTTCCAGCAGTTTTGGTCCAAAATCGGCGGGAGACAGCATGTTGCGCACGCCGACAACATATTTATTGCCAGATACGGTAATCTCGCCGGCAATATGGGTAGAGGCGATGATGATATCTGCGCCGCTCAGTTCACTTTTGTATTCCCCCACGGCACAGCTGTTTACCGTATGGTCGATATTTGACTGGGTTAAAAACTGATCCACCTTCATTTTCATGATCATGGAACTGCCCTGCCCATTGCCACATACAGCCAGAATACGTACGGTCATAATCGGAACTCCTTTTTAAGCAGAGTGTTCTGCCAGTTGTTTTTCTGCGTCTTCCTCAGCGCGCAACGTGCGCCCTGCGAAAAACATATAAGCCAGTGCAATCAGAAGAATGACGACCATAAACACGATGCCGATGGAGGCGAAACCCTGCATCATCGGCGGCGCCAGAATTGACCAGTCCGCCATGCCCATCCAGGCGCTCATACCGGTAAGCTTCACCGCCCAGACGCAGCCGAAGATTTCGATCATCCCCATCACCAGGCAAATCTTGAGCGCCGCTCGCCAGCCGCCAAAGTGATTAGCAAATACGCCAATAGTGGCGTTCGAGAAGAACATCGGGATAAAGCCTGGGATAATCAGGATGGAGGAGCCGCAGCCCACAAGAATGCCCACTGCTATCAGTTGGCCAATGGTGCCCCACATAAAACCCCAGACCACCGCGTTAGGAGCAAAGCTATAAATCGCCGCGCAGTCGATGGCCAGCACCGCGCCGGGAATCAAACGCTGAGAGATACCGTTGAACGCTTCTGAAAGTTCAGCAACGAACATGCGTACGCCCTGAGTGATGATAAAAATAGCGACGGCGAACGAAAAACCAGTTTGCAAGATATAGACCGTCCAGTGGGTTTTACCCGCCATCGCCTGAACCACATCAATGCCAAAAGAGAGCAGGATAGCGCCGAAGAAAATGGTCATCACAATCGCGGTAGAAACGATGTTGTCATGGAAGATATTCAGCCAACCTGGCAGCTTGAGATCTTCCACGCTCTCCTCTTTCTTACCTAAGTAAGGCGCGACTTTGTAGGCAATCCACGAGGCAAACTGCTGCTGGTGACCGATGGAAAAACCGCAACCGTCGGTCACTTCCTGGGTAGGCTTGTACATCATATTGGAGGTAATGCCCCAGTAGAGCGACACCAGCACCGCTGTACAGATGATGGTCGTCCACATGGAATAGCCAAAGATGTAGAAAGAAACGGCGATCAGGCCCGCCTGCTGGAACATGATGTGCCCGGTCAGCATGATGGTGCGAATACCGGTAATCCGCCGTAGCAGTACGTAACAAATGTTTAGCGCCAGCGCCAACAGCACGGCATACCCTACCCAGCTATAGGCATCCCCCATACGTTCGATGGTTGCCATCATGGAAGCATAGGTATCGGAAATCGCACCGTTGATACCGTAAACCTCGGACATCTTCGCCACCACCGGTTTGAACGTGCTGGTGAGAATGCCAGACCCCGCCTGCAGCAGCATAAAACCGATAATCGTTTTGATCGTGCCTTTAATGATAACGCTGACACTTTTACGCAACAGGATATAGCCAAGACAGGTCACAATACCCAGCAACAGCGGGGCGTTGGTCATAACCTGATTAAAAAAGACGGTAAAGATGTTGTAGAGGATCTCCATAACGATCTCCAGTAGACGAAGTTGCCGGGCTTTCCAGATGCCCAGGATGTTGTCCACTCACTGTAATTTTCAAAAGTAATCACAACAAGATTAAATTTGATTAAATGTGATGCAGTACGCAAATAATTACCATATTTAAAGAGTGGATAATTAAGCAGTGCGACGAAAAATACTCAATGTTAACTAAATCAATAAATTACAATAAACCCCATAGCGTAAAACCACCTAAAATCATTACATTACCTTTTCTGTCATTGGTGCAAAGCTCAAAAATCCCCCATTGCCAATATGAAAAAATAATGTCAGGATTAATCAAAACAAATCACACATTGATTAAATTTGAGTAAACATGAAGGTAAATGCGATGAGTAAAGTAAAAAGCATCACGCGTGAATCATGGATCCTGAGTACATTCCCGGAGTGGGGAAGCTGGCTGAATGAAGAGATCGAACAGGAACAGGTTGCACCAGGCACTTTCGCTATGTGGTGGCTTGGCTGTACCGGAATTTGGCTGAAGTCAGAGGGCGGGACTAACGTCTGCGTCGATTTTTGGTGCGGTACGGGTAAACAGAGTCACGGTAACCCGCTGATGAAAACCGGCCACCAAATGCAACGTATGGCAGGGGTGAAAAAACTGCAGCCGAATCTGCGCACCACACCGTTTGTTCTTGATCCGTTTGCCATTCGACAGATCGATGCGGTACTCGCGACGCACGATCATAACGATCACATCGATGTGAATGTTGCGGCAGCCGTCATGCAGAACTGCGCCGACGACGTGCCGTTTATCGGACCACAAACCTGCGTGGATCTATGGATCGGTTGGGGCGTACCAAAAGAACGCTGCATCGTAGTGAAACCGGGCGACGTTGTTAAAGTAAAAGATATTGAGATTCACGCGCTCGACGCGTTTGATCGTACGGCATTAATCACCTTGCCTGCAGATCAAAAAGCGGCAGGCGTGCTGCCGGATGGTATGGATGCCCGCGCGGTAAACTACCTGTTCAAAACGCCGGGGGGGACGCTGTATCACAGCGGAGACTCACACTACTCCAACTATTATGCAAAACATGGCAACGAGCACCAGATTGACGTCGCGCTTGGATCCTACGGTGAGAATCCGCGTGGTATTACCGACAAAATGACCAGCGCCGACATGCTGCGTATGGCTGAAGCGCTGAATACGAAAGTGGTGATCCCCTTCCATCATGACATCTGGTCAAACTTTCAGGCTGACCCTCAAGAGATCCGCGTCCTGTGGGAGATGAAAAAGGATCGGCTGAAGTATGGCTTTAAGCCATTCATCTGGCAGGTAGGCGGCAAGTTCACCTGGCCGCTGGACAAAGATAACTTTGAATATCACTATCCGCGCGGCTTTGATGACTGCTTCACCATTGAACCAGATTTACCGTTTAAATCCTTCCTGTGATCCACACAAAATGCCGGGTCATCCCGGCATTTTTCCCTTTTACTTTAGTATTTCCAGGCTATTTCAAATATCATCTTTTCAAATCAATTTGTATCGGAATAGCTCATGACTGAAGCACAAAGACATCAAATATTGCTGGATATGCTGGCGCAGTTGGGCTTTGTTACCGTTGAGAACGTGATTGAGCGTCTGGGGATTTCACCCGCAACGGCCCGTAGGGACATCAACAAACTCGACGAAAGCGGCAAACTCAAGAAAGTCCGCAACGGCGCAGAAGCTATTACGCAGCAGCGTCCGCGCTGGACGCCAATGAATTTGCACCAGGCGCAGAACCACGATGAAAAAGTACGTATTGCCAAGGCGGCATCCCAGCTTGTGAATGCGGGTGAAAGTGTGGTGATCAACTGCGGATCGACCGCTTTCCTGCTGGGTCGTGAAATGTGCGGCAAGCCAGTGCAGATCATCACCAATTATCTGCCGCTGGCAAATTATCTGATCGACCAGGAGCATGACAGCGTGATCATCATGGGCGGGCAATACAACAAAAGCCAATCCATCACGCTTAGCCCGCAAGGCAGTGAAAATAGCCTGTATGCCGGACACTGGATGTTTACCAGCGGTAAAGGGTTGACCGCGGACGGACTGTATAAAACCGATATGCTGACTGCGATGGCCGAGCAGAAGATGCTTAACGTGGTGGGCAAACTGGTGGTACTAGTCGACAGCAGTAAGGTCGGTGAACGCGCGGGGATGCTGTTCAGCCGCGCCGATCAAATCGATATGCTCATTACCGGTAAAAACGCGAACCCTGAAATTCTGCAACAGCTTGAAGCTCAGGGCGTAAGCATTATGCGCGTTTAAAGGTGCTGGCGAAAAAATGTTACCGTCGCAGCCAGCGCTTCAGGCGTAATGCGATGGCGCACGCCCGCTTCCCACAGGCAGGTCAGATTATTGTCCAACCCTGCCTGAATCAGCGCCTGCTGTAAGCGGTAGGTTTCAACCGCCGGTACCACATCGTCTTCTTGTCCATGCCACAGCAGCAATGGTCTATCGGCCAGACGTTGCAGTTGATGCGTAACATCCCATTCGGCTAGCGGATCAATAACGGCATCGAACTCTGCCTGCTGCTCTGGCGTCTGGACCTGCAAAGGAGGAAAAAGCGTACGCGCAAGACGGGTGAAATAGCCTGAACCCATCAGGCTGGCTACACATTTAACCTCGGTGTGGCGAGCCATAATGCCCAACGCCGTCATTCCCCCCATGGATGCTCCCGCAACAGCAAGTCGTTCATCTGATAACCAATTTTCCGCCACCAGCGCCGCACGTAACGTCGTAAATTCCTGCATGTTTTGCTGCAATATATTCCAGAAGCGGAACATTCGCTCCTGAGCATTACCGTTAAAGCGGACACCATGGTCGGGCGCATCTGGCATGACGACGCGAAATCCGGCCTGAGCCAGAGCAACGGCAAAATAACTGTAGACCAGACTTGAAGATGTAAATCCGTGGTAGAAGATAATGCATGGGAGTGAACTTTCACACTTGCCTGCCGGAACGGCGTGCAGGACAGGGATACCAGCCAACTGTCGTGTTTCAATTTCGATCATTTGTCGCCTCTTTCTTTCTGGTATGCCATGCAGCAATACTTAACGCAAGCGAATGTGTTCGGCAATGATTCATAATGTTGAGAACTGGGTTACGCTTTCACAACATTTTCATTCGAAAATCGCGTGAGAGATAACAATTCGGGAACATTCCCCTAAAGGGAAATTGATAAGGCACTACACTATGGATATCAGGAAACGAGATAGAGTTATGCGTCGGTTTGCCTCTTTATTGTTGGTGGTGTTTTTAAGCGCCTGTAGCGTGCTACAGGGAACTCCGCAACCCGCACCACCCGTTGCCGACCACCCGCAGGAGATTCGCCGTGACCAAAGTAATGGGTTACAGCGAATAGGGACGGTTAGCTCGCTGGTAAGAGGCTCTCCGGATGATGCGCTGGCAGAGATCCGTGCCAAAGCCGTCGCGGCTAAAGCTGATTACTACGTGGTTTTATTAGTGGATGAAACCATCGTGACAGGCCAATGGTATTCACAGGCAATTTTGTATCGTAAATAACATTGGGTTGAAATTTAGTCAGCTTTACATTGCTTTGCGCCCCTATGCGTTTACCTGTGCACAATAAACCAACAGCAGGAAGCTTGCGGTTTATTATCGCGATGGAATGCCCTGCCGTGTGTAGGGGTACGAATAATGGAGCTGACGATGAAACAAACACTTGCCTTATCCTCACTGCTGCTTTCTGCCGGACTGGTAGGTACTACGGCGCAGTCTGCCGAGTTCGCCAGTGCTGACTGCGTTACGGGCCTGAACGAAATTGGCCTGATCTCTGTCAGTAACATTGCTGGGAATCCGCAGGATGTAGAACGTGTAATCGCGTTAAAAGCGGATGAACAAGGTGCCTCATGGTATCGGATCATTCAAATGTACGAAGACCAGCAGCCCGATAACTGGCGCGTACAGGCCATACTTTATGCGTAACAGATTGCCGGATGGCGTAAACTTATCTGACCTGGACTGAGCGTAGGCATGATAAGACGCGCCCGCGTCGCCATCAGGCAAGTTATTACCGTAATCCCCCCGTTGCCCGCAGGAGCAAATCGTTCAGCACCTGTTCAGACAATCGTAGTCCGCCCCGCGTATCGAGCATCATTTGACACCAGGCCTGCGCCACTGGCGGAGAGGCATAGCGCAACATCTGTGCCCCGCAGCCGAGCAAGAACAGTTGCTGCGTAATCTCCCGTCCCAACTCCTCGCTGGGTTTACGTAAACGTTGCTGTAGCTGACGTACCATTCGATCGTAATGCCGATCTTGCCCCTTTACCTCCGCAAAAGCTTCGCTGAGCATATCGTAGATGCCGGGTTGTTTTGTCAGTACCCGCAATACATCAAGGCACATAATGTTACCGGAGCCTTCCCAAATACTGTTTACCGGCATCTCACGATACAGCCGCGGCAGCTCGCTCTCCTCGCAATAGCCAATCCCGCCCAGCACTTCCATCGCCTCTGCCACAAACGGCATACCGGCCTTGCAAATGGAGAATTTCGCTGCTGGCGTAAACAACCTGGCCCACAGCGCTTCTTTGACATCAGCACGACGGTCCCAGGCCCGCGCCAGTCGGAACAATAACGCCGTCTGTCCTTCTAACTGGAGCGCCATTCGACCTAATACCTGACGCATCATCGGTTGTTCAATCAATGCCTTACCAAAAACCTGTCGCTGATGTGCATGGTAAATCGCGACGGAAAAAGCACGCCGCATCATGCCGTGACTGCCGAGCGCGCAGTCAAAACGCGTCATCCCGCCCATTTTCAGGATAAGGCGGATACCTTCCCCTTCGTCACCCAATAGCCAACCAATCGCATCGTGGAATTCAACCTCGCAGCTGGCGTTGGATCGGTTGCCTAACTTATCTTTGAGTCGTTCAAAACGAATCGCATTCCGGCTCCCATCAGGTAAAAATCGCGGTACAAAAAAGCAGGATAAACCGCCCTTTGCCTGAGCCAACACCAAATGGGCATCGCTTTGCGGCACGGAGAAAAACCACTTATGTCCGACCAGCCGATACGCGCCGTCTGTAAGACGTTCTGCCTGAGTGGTATTGCTCAGCACATCTGAACCACCCTGCTTTTCGGTCATTCCCATGCCGATTAGCAGCCCACGCTTTTGCCCTCCGGGCAGTAAATGCGAGTCATAACGGTCGCTTAGCAGCGGCGTCAACCAGTCGCGAAATTGTGCAGGTAACATTTGGATCAACAGCGGCGTGGCGGCAAACGTCATAGTCACCGGACACAACGTACCCGCTTCCACCTGTGCATGCAGCATGAAGCGGGCCGCCCGGGCAACAAATGTTCCCTGCCTCGCGTCTTCTTCCCAGGCCAGATTATGTACGCGGTTGGCGCACAATCCCTGCATCAGCATATGCCAGGCTGGATGAAAACGCACATCATCCAACCGCTGCCCCTGCGGGTCGTAGCGCAACAGTTCCGGTGGATAAGCGTTAGCCAACCGACCCAATTCGAGCGACTCGGCAGTCCCTAACTGCTGACCAATACTGGCGAGAAGATCGCTGTCCCAGGCCGCGCCTTCGCGATTGACCGCTTCGCACAGAGCCCCATCCGACAGGTACAAATTGCTGTTATTGAGCGGTACAGGTTGGTTAAAAACGGTATGCGTTTGCCAGTGCATTGTGTCTCCCTCCGTCAATGGCCCTCGCCTTAAGTATGGTCAGAACCTCATTATTCGCGACGGAGGGAGATCACAAAAGTGCGGTTAGCCCGCAATATAGTGAGGGACGAAACGAGAAGTATCTTTAGTGATCAACGTATTGTCCTCGCGGATCCCCATACCACAGGCTTCATCATCCACGATCCAACTGCCGATCAGCGTATAGCTGTCGCCAAAGTGCGGTAATGGCTGAAATGCCTGATAGATCATCGGCTCTTCGGCGTAGTCCCCCTCAGCATGTTCAACGACCTGCTGCTGACCATTAAAAATGGTGACGTTTCCCCCCTCCCGAGAAAATATCGGTTTGCGCACATAACTTTTACCAGCCGCAATTTGTGGCGTTTCACCATCAAACCAGGCGGGAAGCAGATTAGGATGGTTGGGAAAAAATCGCCACAGCAAAGGCATCAGCCCTTTATTGCTGAGCACACTCTTCCACAACGGCTCAACCCACTGTTCTCGGCGATGGCGCAGTAAGGGACCATTTTCATCGCGCATCATCCACTCCAGGGGATAGAGCTTAAAGGCGCGACGAACGACGTTATCGTCCAGATCCGTGAGCACGCCGCCGACGCCAAGCCCCAGTTCTTCGACATAAATAAATCGTGACTTTTGCCCAGCCTGCTGCGCGCAATCCTGTAAATACAATACCGTGGTCCGATCTTCATCGGTATCTTCGCAGCAGCAGAAATAGAAGGGCTCGGGACTATAAAGCTCAGCAAAACGAGAGATCAGCCGCTCCTGAATAGCGTTGTACTGGTCGGCATCGCGTGGGATCACTCCGCTACGACGCGCATCTTCCAGCCATAACCACTGGAAATACGCGGACTCGTAGAGCGACGTTGGCGTATCGGCGTTGTACTCCAGCAGCTTGACCGGGGCGTTATTCCCGCACCAGACAAAATCCATGCGGCCATACAGCGAAGGATCGCGATCGCGCCAGCTTTCGGCAATCACATCCCAGTACAGGGGCGGGATCGCCAGTTGCTGCATAATCTGTTCGTCTTTAACTGCCCGCTCGACGACATCCAGACACATCTGGTGCAATTCTGCGGTAGGCTTTTCGATCTGCTCTTCCACTTGCCTGAGCGTAAAGCGGTATGCCCGACTCTCATCCCAATAGATTTCGTCATCGATAATATGAAAATCGAAACCATGATCGTAGGCGATCCTGTCCAGAGCGGGGCGCACAGGGACATCATGTCGCAGCATCGTTAACCTCCCCAGTGCCCGCGTGCGCTGGACGAACGTCCGTAGCCGCCGCGTGAAACTGTCGAGACTTTTTTCGTCGTATAGCTATGGCTGGTTGCGGTATCACTCTTTCCGCTACCGGAACGCCAACTGTAATCTCCGGAAGGCGTACGCCAGACCGGGCGTGAAGCATAAGAAGAACCGCCGCTGCTGTAGACATACTGCTCGTCGCGATCCTTACGAATAATGCGGCTGAGTAAAAAACCGGTGAATACCGGCACCCAGCTTTGATCGGTGCTATCGAGATAGCAGTCACCAAACTGCGTCTGACAACTCTCCTTGCTCATTTGCTTCGGCAGATCAGCGTAAAACTCTGATTTCGCATTGTTCCAGCCATCGGCACAAACGGTGGCGCTATTGCCACCGTCAATGCATTCGTTCACCGTGGAGTAAAAGGTACCGTCACCGTCGTTATCGGTATTATCGTCGTCTGTGCATCCTTTAAGGATAAAAAATGCCGCACCGCCCATAATGGCCAACGTCAGATATTTTCCGCTGTAGCGGCTGCGTTTTTTTGCAAAAGGATCGACCGGGCGTCCGATTCGCGTGATGGAGGAATGCCCTGACGTCCTGTTTTTGTTTCCGGATTTACGTATTCTTGCCATGATCGTCCATTACCATGTCATGCAGGCGGCGTTAAAAATGCCCCCCGCCAGGGCAGCGGTCCCCATAAACATTCCCGCTGCGGTATTGTGATTAATAATTTTCTCACTCAGTGCTGGCATGTATAAACGCACGCCGCCGTAGATAATGAGTTGAATTACCAGCGCAATTGCCCCCCAACAAAAATAATCCGGGATGCTAACAGCATTTATTGCCGCGCTGGATAACGGAATAACGTAGCCCAGCAATGTACCGCTAAAGGCCAGCGATGCTGCCGTATTATTATTTTTAATCAGCTGCCATTCATTGTGCGGTGTAATCTTTGAATAGATGATAAGAAAAATTATCACCATGGCTGCACCAATAAAAAAATAGGCGCAAAAAGCCAGTAATGAATCCAGTATATGCATTGTAACCATCCCTAAAATTAACCAATAATATCAAGCGATGTTAATGAAATATCTACACCCAGCGCCCGCGAAAATACCCACTCAGGCTCTCCCTGCTCATTGAACGACTCTTCACCGTTTAACAACAGGTATTCCCACGTATCATCTGTAACCTGCCGCTGGTAGCCCATAGTAAAATTATGTACATCCCATGTGGCATGCTGATGATTTTCCACTTTCTCCAGCATATAAACCGGTTCAATATTCCCCGGCTCTTCATCGTTAAAAAAGCGCTGCCAGCATACTTCCTGCCAGCTCAGCGTCGGCGTACCTATTGCGGACGGGCTAATGGCAGACTGCCAGTGTTTTTTCTGTGAAATCCCGTAACTTTCTTCATAAACAAAAAATTTGATATCGTCGATATCATCAATATCTGAGCCGCCCGTGGTATTGATTTGCAGAAACTCCTCTCCAGACGTGTAGTAGCGGAAAATCTGGCTTCCTCCTCCCAAATCAATATGGCTAACCGCGGCGACGGTGTACTCCTCACCAGGTAATTCGATCAGCAAAGACTCTTCCAGCAGGCGAAACGCCAGCGTATTGAGCGTAAACCCTGCATTCAGATGTAACCCCAACGGCCCGCGTACTGGCGCATCGGCAGCAGCTTTACCAAATAAACGCTGGAAAAAACTCGTCATTATTTTCCCTCTATCTCCAGCCATGCAATCTCTTTCGCCAGAATGCGGCTATTACCTATCAGATGCAGCCACATACCTCCTTTTACCTCTGTCGAAATGACCGGATTTAATTCCATCCCCCGACCATTTTTACAGCTGCTAATCCCCAAAACCGTGGCATCGTGACGAAGCTTCATATAGCGCATGAGGTCGCCATAACGAATTGAAACCACCTCTTCAGGTATTGGCACGGCAAACCCCGTATCACCCAGCATGGGATTCATGATGGATGCGACCGACTGCGAAGACCCTGGGTCCTGAATGGAGCGAGAAAGCTGCTCAGCGGAGAGATTGCGCACAATTTCAATGCGCGGACAATGAACTTCCAGCAATCCTGCGTAACGCTCATCTTCCATATAAGCAACAACATGGCATTGTTCAGGAATGGAATCTACCAGTGAAAGCGCGATGGTAAACGTGAGTTCATCTGTACGAGCAAATATGATCACACTCTGGCAATTGCATAACCCCATGCGAGCATGCTCTTGCGGGTCATTAAAATTACGGATACGAATGAAATCAACCCAGTTATTTCCTGATAAAGGATGCTGAATATCATCTGATTCACACAGGAGCACCCGCTCAAAAGCGCGCCGGGTGTCATACAGCAACAGCGATATCATTTTTTCCGTCTGGTGGCCTCGCCAACCGACCACCAGCATATGGTTACGCAAATGCTGATAATCTCCCATCCCCATCATTCCTTTCGCTAACATCCCTTGCACCAGGCCGATAACCTTTCCCATTAATGCGCCAAATAAACCAACGCTGACAGGAATTTGCCAGATCGCTGTAAAAATCCGACCTGCCGCAGTTTGCGGACTCATGTCACCAAAACCCAACGTAGAGCCGACGACTGAGCAGTAATAAATAAAGTCGCTCAGACGACCAACCAGGACCGCCTCACCAAGTAACCTCAGCACCAGGTAACAAAACAGATACTGCCCTGCGAATAACCCCAGTAATGCAGGCCAGGTCAGTCTTGAAAGGTGCCGTTGGCACGTTTTGATGACCCAAGTGAACGGCATTACTCGCCTTGCTGACGCTGCAGTCGTGCCAGGACATCCTGAGCCGAACTTTTATTGGTCGCCCCAATGCCAGCTTCGGCCAGCTTCTCGTCGAGGTCACGCCCATCGGCAACCTTTTCGAGTTGCGCAGCGGTATCCAGACGAGCCTGACGCTCTGCCTGCCGCGTTTGCAAACGCTTGAGCGACTCTGCGGCTGTAGACACGCTGGAAGACGCGCCCACTGTCGATGTAGTCACCGCCTGTTGGGCGCGTTGCATCGCTTCTGTTGCCTTTACCACCTCAAGCTGCTGTTCGAACTGCGCAATCCGTTGTGAGGTTGCGTTCACCGCTTTCTCAACGCCATCGCGCGACGCCTCAATGTTAGTAAGTACTTGCTCTTCAGCTGAAATCATATTCTCAAGGCGGGCAATCTCTTCCGCAACTTCATTTATCAAAGATGGATCAACGTTTTTACTCAGCGCTTCCATCGCTCGCGTTTCCAGCGTGGATTTACGGTCGCGCAAATCTTTCAGTTTGTCGTTGCTGAGCTTCACACGCGCCAACAGATCAACCCGTGATTTTCCCGCTTTATCCAGTTCACCTTTCGCGTCACGAATATGCTGCTCCAGCATCCGCACACCCTGTGCTTCTTCAATTGATTCTTCCGCTTGCGAAATCATTGACTTGCCGAGGGTGAACAGACTTTTCAAAATTCCCATTAATAACGTTCCTTGTTATTCGTGCGTGTATTCTTCAGTGATTTCAGCCAGATCCAGCGCATTATCGGCTAACGTTTTCATTTCAAGGACAACATCGTCCAGAGATGAATTAAGCGACAGCGCGCCAAACGCAACGTAATATTCATCTCGCTGAACGCGAGAAATTCCCACAGAGGACAGCGGCAGCAGTTTTTGATGACGTAACAAAAAGAGATTGAATTCGTCATGGTGTTGAATA
Organism: Citrobacter meridianamericanus; assembly: GCF_041320245.1. NCBI lineage: Bacteria > Pseudomonadati > Pseudomonadota > Gammaproteobacteria > Enterobacterales > Enterobacteriaceae > Citrobacter > Citrobacter meridianamericanus. Next base: position 4,754,879 of record NZ_CP101036.1, read on the forward strand.
TCATTCACCGAACAAATAATAGTTTCAATTATCATCTGGCGGGAAGTAAATAAAACGTTAAGCTGCAGATCGCCATAATCATCCATTTTAACTATTAAGGATTGCTCATCATTATGAGTTTTAATATTTAAATCATGGATATTCTGCAGCGCAGTAGCGAGCATTTGTGGAGTCCACACTATATATCTTCCATATATTGATTATTTAGGAATAAATAAAATGAATGTTATTTTTACTCGCTTATAATACCCGTTTTAGATAAAAAAAAACCATCCTAAATTGGATGGTTTGTCTGAAAATTAAATTTATCCGCGCTGGCGGACTGCTTCAAACAGGCAGATGCCCGTCGCAACTGAAACGTTCAGCGACGAAACGCTACCTGCCATCGGGATGCTGATGAGTTCGTCACAGTGTTCACGGGTCAGACGGCGCATACCTTCACCCTCTGCGCCCATCACCAGCGCCAGACGCCCGGTCATTTTGCTCTGGTAGAGAGTATGGTCGGCTTCACCTGCGGTTCCGACGATCCAGATATTCTCTTCCTGCAGCATACGCATGGTGCGTGCCAGATTAGTTACACGGATCAGCGGTACGCTTTCTGCCGCGCCGCAGGCCACTTTTTTCGCCGTCGCATTCAGCTGCGCAGAACGATCCTTCGGTACGATAACCGCATGCACGCCAGCAGCATCGGCGCTACGCAGACATGCGCCCAGATTATGCGGGTCAGTGACGCCATCAAGGATCAAAAAGAACGGCTGATCGAGTGTAGCAATCAGATCCGGCAGATCGTTCTCCTGGTACTGACGACCCGGCTTCACGCGAGCAATAATGCCCTGATGTACCGCACCCTCACTTTTCTCATCCAGGAACTGGCGGTTAGCCAACTGAATGACAACACCCTGTGCTTCCAGTGCGTGGATCAGCGGCAGCAGGCGTTTATCTTCACGACCTTTGAGAATAAAGACGTCCTGGAAGCGCTCAGGCGCACGTTCCAGCAGAGCCTGCACCGCATGGATGCCGTAAATCATTTCACTCATGAATGTACTCGTTAATTTTTTATGTGTAACGCGGGCAACGCGAAGTTGCCCGACTTACTGTTTATGGCTGTTATTGTGCGACTTTCTTTTTCGACGCACGTTTAGCTTTGGTGGCGGCAGCGATTTTAAGCGTTTTTGCCGATGGCTTTTTCGCTTTTTTGTCGCCTTTCTTCTCAGCCGTTTTCTTATCCGCCTGAGGTTTGGCTCTGCCTTTCTTCTCGCCGCGGAAAGCGCTGTCCGGCTCGAAATTCACCTTTTTGCCCATCTGACGACGTTTACCGGTATTTTTACCTGCATCACCTTTTTTCGCTTTTTCGCGCGCGGTTTTGCCTTCATTGCGCGGTGCACGTTCGCTGGAGATCAAACTGAAGTCGATTTTACGCTCGTCCATATTGACCGCTTCTACACGAACTTCCACCCGATCGCCCAGGCGATACATTTGACCGCTGGATTCACCCGTCAGGCGCTGCCCAACCTGGTCGAAACGATAGTAGTCGTTATCCAGGGAGGAGACATGCACCAGACCGTCGATAAACAACTCATCAAGACGGACAAAGAAGCCAAATCCGGTGACGCTGGCGATCACGCCTTTGAAGACATTCCCTACCTGATCCAGCATGAAGTCGCACTTCAACCAGTCAGAGACATCGCGCGTGGCTTCGTCAGCACGGCGCTCGGCCATCGAACAGTGCTGACCCAGTTGCAGCATCTCTTCCATCGAATAATGGTAGCCACCCGTTTCCGTGGTGTTGCCCTTATGGCCCTGCTCCTGCGCCAGCAGATACTTAATCGCCCGGTGCAAGGAGAGATCCGGGTAACGACGGATCGGCGAGGTAAAGTGCGCATAAGATTGCAGCGCCAGACCAAAGTGTCCGCGGTTTTCCGGATCGTAAATCGCCTGCTTCATCGAACGCAGCAGCATGGTTTGCAGCATTTCAGCGTCAGGACGGTCAGCAATCGACTCCAGCAGCTCCGCGTAATCACGTGGCTCCGGTTTGTTGCCGCCTGGCAGCTCCAGCCCCAACTCCGCCAGTACGGAACGGAACGAGTTAATCGCTTCGGTCGTCGGCTTATCATGAATACGGAACAGCGCGGGTTCTTTGGCTTTCTCAACGAATCGCGCCGCGGAGATGTTCGCCATGATCATGCACTCTTCAATCAGTTTGTGCGCATCATTACGTTGTGTCTGCTCAATACGCTCAATACGGCGTTCAGCATTGAAGATAAACTTCGCTTCTTCACTTTCAAACGAGATACCGCCACGCTCTTCTCGCGCTTTATCCAGCACTTTGTAGAGGTTGTGCAACTCTTCAATGTGTTTAACCAACGGCGCGTACTGCTCACGCAGTTCCTGGTCCCCCTGCAGCATATGCCAGACCTTGGTGTAGGTCAGACGCGCATGGGAGCTCATGACCGCTTCGTAGAATTTAAAGCCGGTTAAACGGCCTTTCGACGAAATGGTCATTTCGCAGACCATACACAACCTGTCCACCTGCGGGTTGAGAGAACACAATCCGTTAGACAGCACTTCCGGCAGCATCGGAACAACCTGCGACGGGAAGTAGACGGATGTGCCACGGCTGCGGGCTTCCTGGTCCAGCGGAGTCGGCGGGCGAACATAATAGCTTACGTCAGCAATCGCCACCCATAAACGCCAGCCGCCGCCACGTTTCTTTTCGCAGTAAACCGCATCGTCGAAGTCACGCGCATCTTCACCATCGATAGTCACCAGCGGCAGTGAGCGCAGATCGACACGTCCGACTTTCGCTTCTTCCGGCACTTCTTCTTTCAGCCCGGCGACCTGTTTTTCGACCGCCTGCGGCCAGATATACGGGATTTCATGAGTACGCAGAGCCATATCTACGGCCATGCTGGTTCCCATGTTGTCGCCCAGGACTTCAACAATTTTACCCACCGCTTTGGTGCGACGAGTCGGACGCTGGGTCAGTTCAACCACGACCACAAAGCCCATACGCGCCCCCATAATCTCTTCCGGCGGGATCAGGATATCGAAGCTCAGGCGGCTATCGTCAGGGACAACAAACCCAACGCCAGCGTCGGTAAAGTAGCGACCGACAATCTGGCTGGTTTTTGGCACCAGGACGCGCACAATACGCGCTTCGCGACGACCTTTACGATCTGCGCCCAGCGGTTGTGCCAGTACCTGATCGCCATGAATACAGGTTTTCATCTGCTCGCTGGACAGGTACAAGTCATCTTTACGGCCTTCAACGCGCAGAAAGCCGTAGCCATCACGGTGGCCAATAACGGTACCTTTCAGCAGGTCAAGACGTTCCGGCAGCGCATAGCACTGGCGGCGGGTGAAGACCAGTTGTCCGTCACGCTCCATGGCGCGCAGGCGACGACGCAACGCTTCTTGCTGCTCTTCACCTTCAATGTTGAGTTCAGCGGCCAGCTCATCGCGGTTGGCCGGTTTTTCACGTTTAGTTAAATGTTCGAGGATAAATTCCCGGCTCGGGATAGGATTCGCGTATTTTTCTGCTTCGCGTTCCTGGAAAGGATCTTGTGACATTGAGGTTCCTCCATTGTCAGCTCTGATGAAGATTTTCGTCACTCCACCAGCAATAATTTATAAAGCGGTTGATTTTCTTCAACCAAATCAGCAAGTGTGTAGTTGTCCAGTTCCGTGAGAAAACTTTGCACTGCCTTAGAAAGCGCCTGTTTGAGTCGACAGGCCGGGGTAATATGGCAAAACTCGCTGCTACAATTGACCAACGATAGAGGTTCGAGCTCGCGAACCACATCACCAATACCAATAGCTTTAGCCGGTTTACCCAAGCGGATACCGCCATTTTTTCCACGAATAGCAGTAACAAAGCCCGCCCGGCTAAGTTGATTGATTATTTTGACCATATGATTACGGGACACGCCGTAGACTTCTGTCACCTCAGAAATACTGGTCATACGTCCTTCGGGAAGTGACGCCATGTAGATTAGCGCACGTAATCCGTAATCGGTGAAACTTGTTAACTGCACATCAACCTCAGGAAAAGGGATAAAACGGATAAACCTGGTGGTATTAATTACATTGATGATAAACCAGCCACCAGCCAGGTCGCTAATTTATTTCAATTCAGGAAGGAAAAAAGCGAGGAACTTACGTGAATTTAAGCCGGATTCTAATACAAAGCGCTCCATCCGGCCTAAGATAGTGCAAGCGCAGCGCCATTCGACGCCACGCTATAACCAGAATTATGCGTCGAACGGGTCGCGCAGGATCATGGTTTCGGTACGGTCTGGGCCAGTTGAGATAATATCAATCGGCACACCGGTCAGTTCTTCAATACGCTTGATGTAGTTCAGTGCTGCCTGCGGCAGACCGCTACGTTCCTTCACGCCGAAGGTGGATTCAGACCAGCCCGGCATGGTTTCGTAAATCGGCTCAATACCTTTCCAGTCGTCAGCTGCCAGCGGAGTCGTGGTCACTTCACGACCATCTGGCATACGGTAAGCGACACAGATTTTCACCTCTTTCAAACCGTCCAGTACGTCCAGTTTGGTCAGGCAGAAGCCAGACAGGGAGTTAATCTGTACTGCGCGACGTACAGCAACGGAGTCCAGCCAACCGGTGCGACGACGACGACCGGTGGTCGCGCCATACTCGTTACCTTGTTTGCACAAGAACTCACCAACGTCATCAAACAGCTCAGTCGGGAACGGACCCGCACCGACACGTGTAGAGTAAGCTTTGATGATACCCAGAACGTAATCCACATAACGTGGACCCAGGCCGGAGCCGGTCGCCACACCACCTGCGGTAGTGTTGGAAGACGTTACGTACGGATAGGTACCGTGGTCGATATCCAGCAGCGTACCCTGCGCGCCTTCGAACATGACGAAATCGCCACGCTTACGCGCCTGGTCCAGCAGATCGGAAACATCAACAACCATCGAGGTCAGGATGTCGGCAATCGCCATCACATCATCCAGCACTTTCTGGTAGTCAACCGCTTCAACTTTATAGAAATTCACCAGCTGGAAGTTGTGATATTCCATCACTTCTTTCAGTTTTTCAGCGAAGGTTGCTTTATCAAACAGATCGCCAACGCGCAGACCGCGACGTGCCACTTTGTCTTCATAAGCAGGACCGATACCACGACCGGTAGTACCGATCGCTTTCTCGCCACGCGCTTTCTCACGAGCGTTATCTAACGCCACGTGATAATCAAGGATCAGCGGACAAGCTTCAGACAACAGCAGGCGCTCGCGAACCGGGATACCACGATCTTCCAGTCCTTTCATTTCTTTCATCAGCGCGGACGGAGACAGCACAACACCGTTACCGATGATGCTGATGACATTCTCGCGAAGAATACCTGATGGAATAAGATGGAGGACGGTTTTTTCACCGTTGATTACGAGAGTATGGCCTGCGTTGTGACCACCCTGGTAGCGCACAACATATTTAGCCCGTTCAGTCAGAAGATCGACGATCTTCCCTTTACCTTCGTCACCCCATTGGGTGCCCAGTACGACGACGTTGTTACCCATTTTTCAAAATCACCGTTTGCTTAAAAATGGATTCTACCACCGCTTTTTCAGATATACAGCACTTTTTGCATGCGAAAATCCGCAAAATAGGCTACTAATTGATCAGCCAATCGTTTTCCTCAACATGTAGTAGACCACAACGCCCGCAACCACAAGACCTCCACCAAAACGACGTAAAGTATTTTCAGGAAGCTGCGCCATTGCGGAGATCATTTTCTTCCACGCGCCGGGATAAAGCATCGGTCCCAGGCCTTCCAGCACCAGAACCAGTGCGAGCGCCAGCAAAATTGTTGAATTCATCCATCGTCCTTTTATAAAAAGAAAACCACCGCATCCTGGGGATGCCGGTGGTTTTGCTGGTTTTTAAACCGCTGGAACGCTATTAGCGTGTCGCGGTATTCGGCGTCTTCATGTAGCGGAAGAAATCGCTGTCCGGGCTCATGACCATCACGTCCTGATTACCTTCGAAGCTCTTCTCGTACGCACGCAGGCTACGGATGAAGGCGTAGAAGTCAGGATCCTGGCTGAACGCATCGGCAAACAATTTAGCGGCTTCTGCATCGCCCTCACCGCGCATTATGCGGCCCTGGCGCTCAGATTCTGCCAGCGTTTTGGTGACTTCATAGTCTGCCGTCGCGCGCAGTTTTTCCGCTTCTTCCTGACCTTGTGAACGATGGCGACGCGCTACCGCTTCACGCTCAGCGCGCATACGGTTGTAGATAGCCTCGGACACTTCAGCAGGCAGGTTGATTTGCTTAATACGCACGTCAACCACTTCAATCCCCAATGCCGCCATACTGTTCGGGTTGATGACCGGTACTTTACCTTTCGTTTCAGCCTGAACACGCTCAGCCGCTTCGGCAATTGCGCTGTCCGCCGCCGGCGTCGCGACTTCATCTTCCGTGCCAGCAGAACCGGAGTTCAGCGCGTCACGCACTTCCAGGGTCAGACGACCGCGGGAGTCGGTAACGATGTCTTTCACGTCCAGACGACCAATTTCAGAACGCAGACGGTCAGAGAACTTACGTTTCAGCAGGACTTCTGCCTGAGAAACATCACCACCGCCCGTTGCCAGGTAGTAACGGCTAAAGTCACTGATACGCCACTTAATGTAGGAGTCAACGATCAGGTCTTTCTTCTCTTTGGTGACAAAGCGATCGGCCTGGTTGTCCATGGTCTGAATACGCGCATCCAGCATCTTCACTGATTCAATAAACGGAATCTTGAAGTGCAGGCCTGGTGCAACAACCAGCGGCTTGTTTTCATCGTCACGTAGTACTTTACCAAAGCGCAGAGTAATACCGCGCTCGCCTTCTTTGACCACAAAGACAGACATGAACAGAACTACCAGAACGATGATGATAATCGCAATAACTGACTTACGCATCGTTATTCCCCCTGACGCTGGTAGTCGTTACGCTGCGCATTCGCGCGGCGTTGGTCCATAATATCGCCCTGACTGGTGGACGAAGTATTGCTTGCTCCAGTACTGGAAGTCGCTGCTGGCGGCAGACGCAGCAGGTTTGAACTGCTGTCAGTCTTTGCTGCCGGCGCACTGCCGCCCTTCAGCATTTGATCCAGCGGTAGAACCATCAGATTGCTGCCTTTATCGTTAACCAGGACTTTGCGGGTATTGCTCAACACTTTTTCCATGGTCTCGATATACAGACGCTCGCGGGTAATTTGCGGCGCGGCTTTATATTCCGGCAGAATTTTTGCGAAACGAGCCACTTCACCCTGTGCTTCCAGGATGGTTTGCGTTTTGTAAGCTCGCGCTTCTTCCAGAATACGCTGCGCCTGACCGTTTGCACGCGGCTGCACTTCGTTGGTGTACGCTTCTGCTTCACGAATGTACTGCTGTTCGTTTTCACGTGCTGCGATAGCATCGTCAAACGCGGCTTTTACTTCTTCCGGCGGACGTGCGGCCTGGAAGTTGACGTCCAGCAGAGTGATACCCATGTTGTACGGACGGATCGTTTCTTCCAGTTCACGCTGGGTATCGCTACGAATAACGGTACGGCCTTCAGTCAGGATACGGTCCATAGTGTATTTACCGATAACACCACGCAGGGCGCTGTCGGTTGCCTGACGCAGGCTGTCATCCGCGCTGGTTACGCTAAACAGGTAACGCTGCGGATCGGTCACACGATACTGCACGTTCATTTCAACGCGTACGACGTTTTCGTCAGAGGTCAGCATGACGCCGGATGCGGCAAGTTCACGCACGGCTTCAACGTTAACCGGGGTCACTTCATCGATAAAGGTCGGTTTCCAGTTCAGACCCGGCTCAACCAAATGGCTGAATTTACCGAAGCGTGTCACCACGCCGCGTTCCGCTTCTTTAATGGTGTAGAAACCGCTGGCCGCCCAGATAATGACGATAGCTGCCGCTGCGATAGCAAAGACCCGACCGCCCAATTGAGGACGCGGGCCTTGCGATGAACTACCGCCGCCAGAACCAGTACCTTTACCGCCACCCAGACCACCGAGCTTTTTGCTCAGTTTGCGGAAGATATCATCCAGATCGGGAGGTCCCTGATCGCGACCACCTTTGTTTCCATTTCCCTCAGAGTTGCCGCCAGGTTTGCTGCTTCCCCACGGGTCGCGGTCTTGTCCGTTATTACCGGGCTGATTCCACGCCATTTTTGTGCTCCATATTTGTTATGCGATGCTATACCTGCGTCTTTTGCGCTGCCGATGCGTTGGCTACGTCCCTCAACTCCAGTCACATAGTTGACTATGCAGCTGGAGATTTCAGGACTTGCCGCCTTCCTGCCGCACAAAATCCACAAGGTATAGAGGCGAAAAAATCTTCAGGCCATATCCGTCAGATCAGACAACATAGTCTTCCAGTGCCGGTTCTTGTTTACAGAGGCGACGCCAGTCTACGATCGGCATACGAACCTGCAGACCTACGCTGCCGTCCTCCTCCATCCACTCTTTTTCTATTGCCTGAAGTTGATAAAACCGGCTTCTCAGACGCCCTTCCTGCGGCGGCAAACGCAACGTATGCTGCGCCACCTCACCGGAAAGTCGCTCAGTCAAAGCCTGAAAAAGCTGTGGTATACCTATTCCCGTTTGCGCTGAAACCCAAACGCGAATCGGTTTATTTTCTTCATCTCTGTCGATACGCGGCTCAAAATCTTCCAGCATATCGATTTTATTCATCACCAGCAGGGTCGGGATCTCGTGAGCATCGATCTCTTCGAGCACCGTGTCGACGGCCTCGATGTTTTCCTGCACACGAAAATCTGCTGCATCAATAACGTGCAGCAGCAATGTCGCCTGACGTGTTTCCTGCAGGGTGGCTTTAAACGCCGCCACCAGGTCGTGCGGTAAATGACGGATAAACCCTACGGTATCCGCCAGCACAGTTTCACCGACGTCCGCTACGTCTATTCGGCGCAGCGTCGGGTCCAGAGTTGCAAACAGCTGATCCGCTGCGTAAACCCGGGCTTCGGTAATCTGGTTGAACAGGGTGGATTTTCCGGCGTTGGTATATCCCACCAGTGATACGGTTGGGACATCCGCTTTCTTGCGCGACTGTCGCCCCTGCTCACGTTGCTTTTCAACTTTTTCCAGGCGCGACTGTATTTGCAAAATGCGATTACGCAGCAAACGACGGTCGGTTTCGAGCTGGGTTTCACCCGGACCGCGCAAACCAATCCCGCCTTTTTGCCTTTCAAGGTGGGTCCAGCCACGGACCAGACGCGTAGCCATATGGCGCAACTGCGCCAGCTCAACCTGCAACTTACCCTCATGGGTGCGCGCACGCTGGGCAAAAATATCTAAAATAAGGCCTGTCCTGTCGATAACAAGACACTGGCACAACTGTTCCAGGTTACGTTCCTGGGCGGGGCTTAGAGCATGATCAAAAATCACCACCGCAGCGCCAGTCGCTTTTACGGCTTCGGCAATTTCGATTGCCTTACCTTCACCAACAAAATACTTCGGGTGCGGTGCTTTACGGCTCCCGGTAATCACCTGCATTGCTTCGACACCGGCGGAAGAAACCAGAGATTCAAACTCCTGGAGGTCTTCCATATCTTTGTCTTGCGAAAAATAGATGTGTACCAGTACCGCCTGCTCACCGGCATCATAACGGTCAAACAAGCGTCAACCCCTTAATATGTATCAACGGGGAACGCAGGATCGCTGGCTCCCCGTGTGTAAAACAGCAGACAACCTTATTCGGTTTCTTCGCTGTCCTGTTGCGCAGATGAACCTTGCGCGTTGCTACCGTGATGGTAGTTGCTGCCAGTGCCGCCGGTGGCATTATTGCTGTGATGAGAAACCGGGCGAGACGGGACAACAGTAGAAATCGCGTGCTTATAAACCATCTGGCTGACCGTGTTTTTCAACAGGATCACGAACTGATCAAAAGACTCGATTTGACCTTGCAGCTTAATACCATTCACCAAATAAATAGAAACTGGAACACGTTCCCGACGCAGTGCGTTCAGGAACGGATCTTGTAAAGATTGCCCCTTAGCCATTCTCTCTTTTCCTTATATGCTTATTTGTACTTTGAACCTTTCGATTCTGAAAAATTGCGCACGATACGTTTCAATTGTACACATTCAGTTCGCGATAGCACCAACAACCTGTAATACTTCGTTTCGCGCCTGGTCAGGCTTTTCACTGTCAAGCCAATGCACGCCTTCCCAACCACGCAACCAGGTTATCTGTCGCTTCGCCAACTGCCTCGTGGCGCAAACACCTCTATAAACCATTTCATCGTATGAAATTTCGCCTTCAATGTATGACCACATCTGGCGATACCCTACACAACGAATGGAAGGCAAATCCGTATGCAAATCTCCTCGGGCAAAAAGCGCCCGGACTTCTGCTTCAAAACCTGAAGCTAACATCTGATGAAAACGCTGCTCAATTCGCTGATGGAGCAGTTCACGGCTCGCCGGGGCGATTGCAAACTGATGCACCTGATACGGCAAAGCATCTCCTGACGTTTGCGTCAGCTCCGTTAAAGTTTTACCCGAAATGAAAAAAACTTCCAGTGCCCGGGAAAGTCTTTGCGGATCATTTGGATGAATACGCGCCGCTGCCACTGGATCGATTTCCTGAAGCTGTCGGTGCAACGCGTCCCACCCAAGCTCTGCAGCCTGCTGCTCAATTCTGGCCCTGACTTCCGGGTCCGCCGACGGTAACGGCGACAGCCCTTCAAGCAAGGCTTTAAAATATAACATTGTACCGCCCACCAGCAGCGGGATACGCCCCGCAGCGGTAATATCGGCCATCTCGGCTAACGCATCGCGGCGAAAATCCGCCGCAGAATATGCTTGCGACGGATCGCGAATATCCAGCAATCGGTGCGGCGCAGCCTGTAATTCATCTGCATCAGGCTTGGCTGTGCCGATATCCATCCCTTTGTAAATAAGGGCGGAATCAACGCTTATCAACTCTATGGGTAAAACTTTACGCAATTCAATTGCCAGTGCCGTTTTACCAGAGGCCGTTGGCCCCATCAAAAAAATCGCCTTTGGCAGGCTCGCCTTACGGGTATCACTCATGTTTCAGGGCATTCATTACCGAATGTAAATCAACGGGTTGTAACAGACCACCCGGCGGCGCCTTCACGAGTTGTGGGCAAAGCCGCTCAACATCCGCTAACAGCGTAATCGCCTGAGCCATGCTCCACTGAGGATGCTCGCTCATCAGGTTACGTGCAATCCACTGTGCAATATTGCCCGGTTCGAATACGGACTGCTGCGCCAGGTAGCCTATCAGTTCAGGAATCAAGATTTGTAAATTTTGTTGGCGTAAGGGTAAAGGCACCGCCCGGATGGTCACATGCTGTGCATCCAGTTGAAATTCAATGCCCAGCTCAGCCAGTTGGCCCTGCCCTTTTTGCAGCGCCGCTTTTTCATCGGCGGTGACTTTTAAACGTAAAGGGATCAGCAACGGCTGGGCGCAAACGGTCCCCTGGTCTGGCGTTAACTGCGCCTGACGCAGCCAACGTTCCGCCACCGGTAATGCCAGCAACCGAATATGACCATCGCATTCGAGTAACGCGCAGTCTGCGCCGACAATCGTTAGCACCCGTCCAAAGCCCTGAGCGCTGCCGGTCAGCGGTGCCGATGGTGTTTCAGAGACTGGCGTTTTACGCGGCGGAGCCGGCGTCTGCAGCAGTTGCTGATAAATTTCACCCTGCTGCTTTTGGTATCCAGGTTGGGCATGAGGCCAGCTAGCCGCCTGACGGCCTGCGCCACCAGCGGACGCGGAGTAACGCGGTGTCGCAGGTTCACGCACGGGAGCCGGTTCGGCAAAATGGTTACGTCCGGCGGCAACGCGGTTTTCAGGAATGTGCCTGGGGGCGGGTTCATCGTCATCAGCCAACGGCAGCGACGTTTCAAGCTGCTGTTGCAGAACACTCAACACGCCCTGATAAATAAAATCGTGCACCAGGCGGGACTGATGAAAACGGACCTCATGTTTGGCCGGATGTACGTTAACATCCACCTGATGCGGGTCGATTTCCAGATACAACACAAAAGCGGGTTGCTGATCGGCTCCCAGCTTATCTTCACAGGCCTGACGAATAGCATGGTTGATCAGCCGATCGCGCATCATCCGGCCATTCACATAGCAGTACTGGATTTCCGCCAGCGCTGCCGTTGTGTGGTTAGGATCGGCCACCCAGCCGCGCAACGTTAAATCGCCATGCTGCCATTCAATCGCCAGCGCATGTTCCAGAAACGGCGTGCCGCAAATCGCGCCCAGTCGGCGCTCTTTCTGTCCATCAGCAGCCACTGCACGGTACTGGCGTACCACTTTACCGTTGTGTGACAAATTAATCGTCACATCAAAACGTGCCAGGGCAATGCGACGAATAATCTCATCAATATGATTAAATTCGGTTTTTTCGGTACGCATAAACTTGCGCCGCGCCGGGGTGTTGTAGAACAGATCTAACACCTCCAGTGTGGTTCCCACTGGATGCGCAGCAGGTTTTACCGTCACATCCATGTCGCGCCCTTCAGCATAGGCTTGCCAGGCCTCAGGCTGCTCTTGTGTGCGCGACGTCAGGGTTAAACGAGAGACGGAGCTGATACTGGCCAGCGCTTCGCCGCGAAATCCGAGGCTCACGATGGCCTCGAGATCGTCAAGCGAGGCAATTTTACTGGTGGCATGGCGCGCCAGCGCTAACGCCAACTCGTCTTTTTTAATCCCGCAGCCGTTGTCACGAATACGGATAAGCTTCGCACCACCGCGCTCTATATCAATATCAATGCGCGTCGCACCAGCATCAATGCTGTTTTCCACCAGCTCTTTCACCACTGACGCAGGCCGTTCTACCACCTCGCCTGCGGCAATCTGGTTCGCCAGCTGTGGCGGTAGAACCTGAATCGGCATGGCTAATCCTTAATTTGTTAACGTGTTACCAGGCGATACAGCACTGGCGGTTTGCGCCTGTGCGCCCTGCGGCCCAGTTTGCATTGGGTGCGCCTGGAAATAGTTACGCAATCCTTTGTAAATCGCCTCGGCCAGCTGCTGCTGATAATCATCACTCGCCAACAGACGCTCTTCGCTGTTGTTACTGATAAAGCCGGTTTCAACCAGCACTGACGGGATATCAGGCGAACGTAATACCCCCAGACTGGCATGTTCAGGACGACGCTTATGCATCGAGCCAATACGTTCTAACTGGCCGATCATGCTGGTCGCCACATCATACCCGACACGTTGCGAATGGCCGAATTGCAGATCCAGCACGGCCTGACTGAGATAAGGATCGGACTGACTGTTTGCCAGCACATCGCCCGCGCCGCCCAAAAGCTCTGATTGCTTCTCATGCTGTTCCAGCCAGCCGGCCATCTCGCTGTTTGCCCGACGGTTTGACAGAACCCAAACGGAAGCGCCGGTGGCATCCCGGTTTGGCGCGGCATCCGCATGAATAGAGACCAGGAAATTGGCATTTTGTTTACGCGCGACGTCTGAACGCCCCATCACCGAGATAAAGTAATCGCCATCACGGGTGAGTACGCCTTTAAACATCGGGTCATCATTGAGCAAACTACGCAGTTTGCGCGCCACGGCAATCGTGACGTTTTTCTCACGCGTACCGCCAGGGCCAATCGCCCCCGGATCCTGCCCACCGTGCCCTGCATCAATGGCAATAACCACTTTTTCACTGCTGCTGGTGCTGGCGCGCGCCGCAGGTCGTGTGGAGGTATTACTGTTGGTCACCATCGTGGTGCGATCGTTTTCCGCTTTAAACGGGTTACGCGCAGGCTCGGCAGGACGAGGGGCGACAACCGGCGTTTCAACACGCTTAGCAACCACTGGAGGTGGAGGCGGCGGCGCATCTGCTTTGATGGTAAACACAACGGTATAATTGCCACCGTTCTGACGTTTAACGGCTTCAGCTTTGCCGTTCTCGGTTAAATCCACTACCAGGCGCAGAGACTGCGCATCTTTTGGCGTGCCGGAACGGATAGATTTCACCAGATTATTGCCGCTAAACAGCAGTGGTAAACCCTGAATCACACCAGTTTGTTTAATATCAAACGCGACGGTGCGTTTCCCGTCCTGGGTCACGGCGTATTCAGGATCGCCAATAAAGCTCAGCGTGATCCGCGCCTGTTGATCGCCATTGGAAACCTGAAGATCGGAGAGGCTGGCGGCCCCTGCCTGCGTGCACAGCAGGACCAGGGTTGCCATCAGCCAGTTTCTGATGCAATAAATCATCCCGCCACCCTTAAGGTTATTCGGCTAAATGCGCCAGCAATAATTCACCCGATGAGGAGATTGCGCTTACGCGCGCCTCTCGACCTTGCGCCTGATATTCAATGTGTATTTCGACGTCCGGGTCTGGCAACACACCTTTACCTTGTTGCGGCCATTCCACCAGGCAGATGGCATCATTGGCAAAATAATCGCGGATCCCCATAAATTCCAGCTCCTCCGGGTCCGCAAGTCGGTACAGATCGAAGTGATATACCATCAAGTTATCGAGTGAATAGGGTTCAACCAGCGTGTAGGTGGGGCTTTTTACATTACCTTTGTGGCCTAACGCCTGCAGGAATCCCCGGCTGAAAGTGGTTTTACCCGCCCCCAGATCGCCGTACAAATATATAACCGTCGCGCCGTCACAGGCTTTGGCTACCCGCAGTCCCAGGTCTAAAGTCGCCTGCTCATCAGGTAGTGGAATTACTCGATTCATCATGATAAACGTCAATCACATCAGGGTTAACAATACGCTGTAGCGTGGTAAAGAGATCTGTCGCCAGCATGCCGCGCGTACCAAAACGCGCCGCCAGCACATCCGCCGCCGCTCCGTGCGCAACACATCCCGCACATGCTGCATCATACGGGGTAAGCTTCTGTCCGAGCAATGCGCCAATAATACCGGAAAGCACATCCCCCATTCCGCCGCTGGCCATCCCTGCATTGCCAGTATCAATAATACCTAACTCAGCTTGTTCAGCAGCAACAACCGTACCCGCGCCTTTCAGCACTACTACGCCTCCGTACCGTTTTACCAGACGTTGTGCACAAAGTAAGCGATCGTCTTCAATTTCTGCAATGGAACAGCCCAGCAGTCGCGCGGCTTCACCTGGATGCGGCGTGATCACGCGATTGTGACGTTTATCGGGGTTGATTGCCAGCAGGTTCAGCGCATCCGCATCCCAGAGCATCGGTTTGCGAAAATTCTCCACTTTTTGCAGCGCTTTTTTGCCCCACTCCTGCTGACCAAGCCCTGGTCCTATCACCACAACATCCGCCCATGCCAGGCTCTCTTCCAGAGTCTGCGGCGTCAGCGCATCGACCATCAGTTCCGGTCTGGCAGTCAGAACAGGCGCAATGTTCTCACTGCGCGTCAATACTTTGACCAGCCCGGCTCCCGCACGCAACGCCGCTTCACCGGCCATACGTATTGCACCTGCCGTGCCGTGGTCGCCGCCGATAATCACCAGCCGACCGTGGGAGCCTTTGTGTGAGGTGGGCCGACGCGGCGTTAGCCAGTGCGCAAGCTGTTGAGCATCAAAACGTTGCAGCGGCGCGTTCTGCCCCGCCAGCCAGTCGTCCAGCCCGAGTGCGTTAACATGCAGACGTCCGGTGACATCGCGTGCTTTACCGGTGAGCAGACCTGGCTTGAGCGCAATAAAGGTAACGGTATGCGCAGCGTTGATGACTGCCCCCGGCGTCGCCCCCGTCTGCGCAAGCAGGCCGGAGGGAATGTCGATTGCAATTGTAGGGGCTGGGTGGCTATTGGCACGTTCGATCAACGCCGGGAGAGGTTCACGCGGCGCGTTTTTTAAGCCAGTACCTGACAGCGCATCAATAATGACGTCCACGCTGTCTGGCCAGTTAATATCAGCAGCATGAATCACGCCACCAGCGTTAAGCCAGGCGTCGTGCGCCTGCTGTGCTTCCTCGGGGAGCGGTTTATCACTCTCGTGCGCCAGCAACGTAACATTAAAACCCTGCGCTTTGGCAAGCCTTGCCACCACGTAACCATCACCGCCGTTGTTGCCGTGACCGCAGAGCACCAGCCAGTGTTGGGCATTCGGATATGCCTTGCGTGTGACCTGAAACGCCGCCTCTCCCGCTCGTTGCATCAGCTCATACAACGTCAGCCCTAAACTGTCTGCTGCCTCTCGCTCCATCCGCCTGATGTCATCGGCGTGCCAGATGGAGTGTGGTATACTTGTGGGGTTTTTCTTCATTGTATGGTCCGTCATGTCAGAGCCCCTCGATCTCAATCAGTTAGCGCATAATATTAAGCAGTGGGGGCTGGAGCTTGGCTTTCAGCAGGTCGGTATTGCCGATACCGACCTCAGCGAAGCGGAACCCAAACTGCAGGCCTGGCTGGATAAACAATACCACGGCGAGATGGACTGGATGGCTCGTCACGGCATGATGCGCGCCCGACCTCACGAATTGTTACCCGGTACTCTACGCGTCATCAGCGTACGTATGAACTATCTTCCTGCTAATGCAGCCTTTGCCGGCACGTTGAAAAATCCCTCACTCGGTTATGTCAGCCGTTACGCGCTTGGACGCGACTACCATAAGCTACTGCGTAACCGCTTAAAAAAGCTGGGGGAGAAGATCCAACAGCACTGCGCTTCGCTGAATTTTAGACCTTTTGTCGATTCCGCGCCCATTCTTGAGCGTCCTTTGGCGGAAAAAGCCGGGCTTGGCTGGACAGGTAAGCACTCACTTATCCTCAATCGTGAAGCAGGTTCATTTTTCTTCCTCGGGGAATTACTGATCGACGTGCCCCTGCCGGTCGATGAGCCAGTCGAAGAAGGCTGCGGGAAGTGCGTTGCCTGTATGACCATCTGCCCAACCGGGGCCATCGTTGAACCCTATACGGTAGATGCGCGCCGCTGTATCTCGTATCTCACTATCGAACTGGAAGGCGCGATCCCGGAAGAATTTCGTCCTCTGCTGGGGAATCGAATTTATGGCTGCGATGATTGTCAGCTCATCTGCCCGTGGAACCGCTATTCGCAGTTGACGACAGAGGATGACTTCTCCCCCCGCAAGCAACTTCATGCCCCGGAGTTAATTGAACTGTTTAGCTGGAGCGAAGCGTGGTTTTTAAAAGTCACGGAAGGTTCTGCCATTCGCCGTATTGGCCACCTGCGCTGGCTGCGAAATATCGCCGTTGCGTTGGGTAATGCCCCATGGGATGAAGCGGTTATTCACGCGCTGGAAAGTCGAAGAAGTGAGCACCCACTTCTCGACGAACACATAGACTGGGCGATTGCTCAGCAAATTGAGAAGCGGAATGCCAGCGTAGTTGAGGTGCAGTTACCGAAGAAACTACGTTTGGTCAGGGTCATTGAAAAGGGTCTGCCGCGCGACGCATAAGTCATCCACAGCTTGTGTATAAAAATAAAAACACATTGATATTCAAGAGGGAAAAAATCGTCAAGTGATCGCATTAACAATTTGAAATGATAATTAATTCAATAATTTCAGATGTTTAAAATGATACTATTCACCCAGCGAAGTTTTTTGTATTCGAGGAACAATACCCGGACCTGTGGATAAGTCTGTTTACAAGAGTATGTCAATGACGAAACAAAACGCCCCCAACGCGATTAGTCGTTGTGGATATTTTTATTGGGGTAAGAATTTGGAGCGGGAAACGAGACTCGAACTCGCGACCCCGACCTTGGCAAGGTCGTGCTCTACCAACTGAGCTATTCCCGCATAATCTTCGTCTTTCGAACCGCTACTGCGTTGGCTGCCTTCATTCGCCTGAGTCACTTACTTCAGTAAGCTCCTAAGGACTCATTCAGTTGCCGCCTTGTCGCAATTCGAAATCCTGCGATTGGTGGTCTGTGCTTATAAGCACTTTCAAATTTTGGAGCGGGAAACGAGACTCGAACTCGCGACCCCGACCTTGGCAAGGTCGTGCTCTACCAACTGAGCTATTCCCGCTTGGGTGTGTCTTTGCTTTACAAGCATTTTCAAATTTTGGAGCGGGAAACGAGACTCGAACTCGCGACCCCGACCTTGGCAAGGTCGTGCTCTACCAACTGAGCTATTCCCGCAAATTTGTTGCTGTCGTAATTCGCATTTCTGCGTCGTTACGGGAGGCGCATTATACGAGAAATCCGTTTAGCTGCAACCCCCCTGAATACGTTTTTTTCGAAAATCCGTTCAAGTGATTACTTTACAATCAAGCTGAACAATTTAGCGTCAAAAACCCGGTGACGCAAGCCACCGGAGAACAAAATCAGAGCTTAATAAAATGTTCGCGATAGTAAGCAAGCTCGGCAACCGATTCACGAATATCGTCCATAGCCTGATGTGTTCCCTGCTTGGTGAAGCCAGCCAGAATTTCCGGCTTCCAGCGACGCGCTAGCTCTTTGAGCGTGCTGACGTCCAGATAGCGATAATGGAAATACGCCTCCAGCTCCGGCATGTATTTAAACAGGAAACGACGATCCTGACCGATGCTGTTGCCGCAGATAGGTGATTTTCCTTCTGGAACCCACTCTTTCAAAAACGCCAGGGTGGCTAATTCGGCTTCACGATCTCCCATGGTGCTTGCCTTCACGCGATCCACCAACCCGCTACCGGTATGTGTACGTACGTTCCAGTCATCCATTAACGCCAGTTGTTCGTCGGATTGGTGCACCGCAATTGTCGGTCCTTCAGCCAGAATATTCAGGTCGGCATCCGTCACCAGCGTGGCGATCTCAATAATGCGATCGCGCTCGGGATCCAGGCCAGTCATCTCCAGATCGATCCAAATCAGGTTGTTTTCATTGGCACTCATGCTATTTTCCACCCTTCAGCGTCACATTCAGTGTGACTATATTCGTCTAAAATTGCGTGTATCATAAATGTTTTGCCCATCATGGGCGACCAGGAGCCAGTCCGATTGAGTAAGAATAAACTCTCCAAAGGCCAACAGCGCCGAGTGAATGCCAATCACCAGCGTCGTCTTAAATCGTCCACGGAGAAGCCAGACTACGACGACAACCTGTTTGGCGAAACCGCCGAAGGCATCGTTATCAGCCGTTTTGGCATGCATGCCGACGTGGAATCCGCTGACGGCGAGATTCACCGCTGCAATATCCGCCGTACAATTCGCTCGCTGGTTACCGGCGATCGCGTCGTCTGGCGCCCGGGTAAAGCGGCAGCAGAAGGTGTGAATGTCAAAGGCATCGTTGAGGCGGTACACGAGCGTACCTCAGTACTGACACGTCCCGATTTTTACGACGGGGTGAAACCCATTGCCGCCAACATCAACCAGATCGTTATTGTCTCAGCCATTTTACCCGAGCTGTCACTCAATATTATCGACCGGTATCTTGTAGCCTGTGAAACACTACACGTTGAACCAATTATCGTACTGAATAAGATCGATCTGCTGGATGGCGAAGGCATGGCCTTTGTTAACGAACAGATGGATATCTATCGCCACATTGGCTATCGCGTGTTGATGGTATCAAGCCGCACTAAAGACGGCCTGAAACCACTTGAAGAAGCATTAACCGATCGCATCAGCATTTTTGCCGGTCAGTCGGGCGTAGGGAAATCCAGCCTGCTTAATAACCTTCTCGGGCTGCAGGAAGAGATCCTGACCAACGATGTCTCCGACAACTCCGGCCTTGGACAGCATACCACCACGGCCTCTCGTCTGTATCATTTCCCGCATGGCGGTGACGTGATCGACTCCCCTGGCGTTCGTGAGTTCGGGTTGTGGCATCTGGAGCCGGAACAAATCACGCAGGGCTTTGTCGAATTCCATGACTACCTGGGCCACTGCAAATACCGCGACTGCAAGCATGATACCGATCCAGGCTGCGCTATCCGTGAGGCTGTAGAAAAAGGGGCCATAGCCGAAACTCGGTTTGAAAATTATCACCGCATCCTGGAAAGCATGGCGCAGGTAAAAACGCGTAAAAACTTTTCTGATACAGACAACTGACAACTAAGCTAAGCATCGCTAGAATCGTCCCCCTTTTTTCAGGATCCGGCCCGTATGCCGGATCGGGAACAAATTATGGCCTGGAGGCTACCTTGTTAAACTCATTTAAGCTTTCGCTACAATACATTCTGCCGAAACTATGGCTCACTCGCCTGGCGGGTTGGGGTGCAAGCAAACGAGCTGGATGGCTAACTAAACTGGTTATCGATCTGTTCGTGAAATACTACAAGGTCGATATGAAAGAGGCACAAAAGCCGGACACCGCAAGCTATCGCACCTTTAACGACTTCTTTGTTCGCCCGCTGCGCGATGACGCACGCCCGATCAACACCGATCCAAACGTTCTGGTCATGCCTGCTGACGGTGTGATTAACCAGTTAGGTAACATTGAAGAAGACAAACTGCTGCAGGCCAAAGGACACAGCTATACCCTGGAAGCGCTGCTGGCCGGCAACTACCAGATGGCGGACAAATTCCGCAACGGTACGTTTGTGACCACTTACTTGTCTCCACGCGATTACCACCGTGTACACATGCCGTGTAACGGTATCCTGCGTGAAATGATGTATGTACCGGGCGATCTCTTCTCTGTAAACATCCTGACTGCGCAAAACGTGCCGAACCTGTTTGCACGCAACGAACGCGTAATCTGCTTGTTTGATACCGAATTTGGTCCGATGGTGCAGATTCTGGTCGGTGCGACCATCGTCGGCAGTATTGAAACCGCCTGGGCTGGCACCATTACCCCACCGCGTGAAGGCGTCATTAAACGCTGGACCTGGCCGGAAGGCGAAAGTGAAGGATCGGTGGCGCTGCTGAAAGGTCAGGAAATGGGTCGCTTTAAGCTCGGTTCCACCGTCATCAACCTGTTCGCACCGGGCAAAGTTAACCTGGTTGAGCAGTTGCAGGACCTTTCCGTGACAAAAATTGGCCAACCAATGGCCATCTCGACCGAGACTTTCGTGACGCCAGAGGCAGAACCTGCCCCGCTAACGAAAGAAGAGATCGAAGCAGAACACGATGCCAGCCCGCTGGTTGACGACAAAAAAGACGAAAGTTAAACATAGGAATCGCTGCTGTGCGCCTGATTATCACTTTTCTGATGGCCTGGTGCCTCAGCCTGGGGGCGTACGCTGCGACGGCCCCCGATGCCAAACAACTCACCCAGGAACTGGAGCAGGCAAAGGCGGCAAAACCCGCTCAGCCAGAAACCGTCGAGGCGCTCCAGTCCGCGCTGAATGCCCTTGAGGAGCGTAAAGGATCTCTCGAGCGCGCCCAACAATATCAACAGGTTATTGATAACTTCCCCAAGCTGTCTGCAACATTACGCGCGCAGCTTAGCAACCTGCGCGATGAACCGCGCAATGTGCCAACCGGACTCACCACCGATGCGTTAAATCAGGAGATCCTCCAGGTCAGCAGCCAGCTATTGGAAAAGAGTCGTCAGGCCCAGCAGGAGCAGGATCGCGCCCGGGAAATCGCCGACTCCTTAAGTCAGCTTCCTCAACAGCAAACCGATGCCCGCCGCCAGCTCAATGAGCTTGAGCGACGTATTGGTGCCGCCAACGCGAATCCCGCGCAGAATCAGGCGATGCAGGCTGAATCCGCCAAACTCAAAGCTCTGGTCGATGAACTGGAGCTGGCGCAGCTTTCCGCCAATAACCGCCAGGAACTGGCACGTATGCGCTCAGAGCTGGCGGAAAAACAGAGCCAACAGCTTGATACTTACCTGCAGGCTTTGCGCAACCAACTCAACAGTCAGCGCCAGCGTGAAGCAGAGCGAGCGCTGGAAAGCACCGAACTGCTGGCGGAAAACAGCGCGGGGCTGCCGGAAGGCATTGTTGACCAGTTCAAAGTTAACCGCGAACTGTCTCAGGCCTTAAACCAGCAGGCGCAGCGTATGGACCTGGTTGCCTCGCAACAGCGTCAGGCCGCCAGTCAAACATTACAGGTGCGCCAGGCATTGAATACGCTGCGAGAGCAGTCCCAATGGCTTGGGGTCTCAAATATGCTGGGAGAAGCGCTGCGCGCGCAGGTATCCCGTTTACCGGAAATGCCCAAACCCCAGCAGTTGGATACCGAAATGGCGCAGCTACGCGTGCACCGTATGCGCTATGAAGATCTCCTCAACAAACAGCCACAACTGCGTCAGATTCATCAGGCCGATGGACAACCGCTAACTGCTGAACAGAGCAGCATTCTCAACGCCCAGCTACGCACCCAGCGTGAGTTGCTGAACTCTCTGTTACAGGGTGGCGATACCCTGATCCTTGAGCTGACCAAACTCAAGGTCTCCAACAGCCAACTGGAAGATGCGCTAAAAGAGGTCAACGAAGCAACGCACCGCTATCTGTTCTGGACGTCAGACGTCAGCCCCATCTCGCTCTCCTGGCCTGTCGACATCGTTCAGGATTTGCGGCGTTTGATCTCATTAGATACGTTTAATCAGTTGGGTAAAGCCAGCATCATGATGCTGACCAGCAAAGAAACGCTGCTACCGCTTTTCGCGGCATTGGTGCTGGTTGGCTTTAGCCTCTCTTCGCGCAAACATTTCACCCGTTTTCTGGAGCGTTCATCAGCGCGGGTCGGGAAAGTCACCCAGGACCACTTCTGGTTGACGATACGCACGGTTTTCTGGTCAATACTCGTCGCTTCGCCGTTGCCGGTGCTGTGGGCAACGCTCGGTTACGGGTTGCAGGAAGCCTGGCCTTACCCGCTGGCTGTTGCTATCGGCGATGGCGTTACCGCCACGGTGCCTATGCTATGGGCGGTAATGATTTGCGCCACCTTTGCGCGTCCCAACGGTTTGTTCATTGCCCACTTTGGCTGGCCACGTAACCGCGTCGCGAAAGCCATGCACTATTACCTGATGAGCATCGGACTGATTGTCCCGCTGATCATGGCGGTGATTATGTTTGATAATCTCAATGATCGGGAATTCTCCGCCTCACTGGGACGTCTGTGCTTTATTCTGATTTGCGGTGCGCTGGCGGTTGTAACCCTGAGCCTGAAACGCGCCGGGATACCGCTGTACCTCGATAAAGAGGGCAACAGCGACAACATGGTCAACAGCATGCTATGGAATATGCTGATGGGCGCGCCGCTGATTGCTATTCTCGCCGCAGCCGTGGGCTACCTCGCCACGTCACAAGCGTTGCTGGCACGTCTGGAAACGTCCGTGGCGATTTGGTTCTTGTTATTGGTGGTTTATCACGTCATCCGCCGCTGGATGCTGATCCAGCGCCGCCGCCTGGCCTTCGATCGCGCCAAGCATCGACGCGCCGAAATGCTTGCGCAGCGCGCGCGGGGTGAAGAAGAACCGCCGCATTCCACCAGTCTTGAAGGCACAATTGATGTTGATGAAAGCGAAGTGGATCTGGATGCTATCAGCGCGCAATCGCTGCGTCTGGTGCGTTCTATCCTGATGCTTATCGCCCTGCTCTCGGTCATTGTGCTGTGGTCAGAAATTCATTCCGCTTTTGGCTTCCTGGAAAACATCTCGCTGTGGGATGTCACCTCTACGGTGCAGGGCGTGGAAAGCCTGGAGCCGATAACGCTGGGTGCAGTGCTTATCGCAATTCTGGTGTTTATCATCACCACCCAATTAGTACGCAACCTGCCCGCGTTGCTGGAACTGGCGCTGCTGCAACATCTGGATTTAACCCCCGGCACCGGTTACGCCATCACCACTATCACCAAGTACCTGCTAATGCTGATTGGCGGTCTGGTTGGCTTCTCGATGATCGGTATTGAGTGGTCCAAACTGCAATGGCTGGTGGCGGCTCTCGGTGTTGGTCTGGGCTTTGGTTTGCAGGAAATCTTCGCCAACTTTATTTCCGGCCTGATTATCCTGTTTGAAAAACCAATCCGCATTGGCGACACGGTGACAATTCGCGATCTTACCGGTAGCGTGACGAAAATTAATACCCGCGCCACGACCATCAGCGACTGGGACCGCAAAGAGATCATCGTGCCCAACAAAGCCTTTATCACCGAGCAGTTTATCAACTGGTCGTTGTCAGATTCGGTCACCCGCGTAGTGTTAACCATCCCGGCACCGTCGGAGGCGAACAGCGAGGAAGTGACGCAGATCCTGCTTACTGCCGCACACCGCTGTTCACTGGTTATCGATAACCCGGCGCCAGAAGTCTTTCTGGTTGACCTGCAGCAGGGGATTCAAATCTTCGAACTGCGTATCTATGCCGCAGAGATGGGGCACCGTATGCCGCTGCGCCACGAGATCCATCAGCTGATACTGGCTGGTTTCCGCGAGCACGGTATCGATATGCCATTCCCACCGTTCCAGATGCGTCTGGAGAGTCTGGGGGGTAAGCAAACGGGTAGAACGTTAAGTTCTGCGGGCAGAGGCAGTCGCCCGGCGGGAAGTTTGTAAACAGACGGCTACAGCGTATCCGGTCTACGAAGATGCTTCTTTGTAGGCCGGATTAGGTAGGATGTTTATTCCACCGCCCACTCAGGTTCGTTGACCTTGCGGCGGCTGTAGTTCTGATAAATCGCCATCGCCAGCAGCGAGAAGAAGATTGGGCCACCGGTCATCCACAATGCGCTGTTCCAGTCCCCGGCTTCAATTACCGGCTGGATGATGGTGAATACGTTGGCAAACGTCACCACCAGTACTACCACGCCTGTTGCCAGTAGCGTCGCCGCTCGGGTTTTAAAGACAACAAACGGTCTTTCCAGACCCGTGCGGGATTTAAAGAACGGAAATGCCAGCGCAAGGAACAGATACGGCAGCGTCATCGAAACGTTCGCCATCAGGGTCAGTTTGTTGTAGAACGCTGAAGCCGTATCGCCGCCAAACGAAACCAGCAGGATAAACAGGCTTACCAACAGACACTGCAACCACATTGCGGTCGTCGGCATTCCCACCGCATTCAGTTTGGTCATCGGTGCGGGCCACAATGCCTTCGGCGTACCCTGAATAATCGCTTTCAACGGCGAGTAGCTGAGCGTGAAAAACGCGCCGGTATAAGCGAGGAACATAGAAAGTCCGGTAATACGCGCGAACCATTCGCCCATCGCCATCGCGGTCTCAGGGGAAAGATGCAGCGCATTACCCAACGTCATCCCAAGGCTTTTCATCAGGATATAAGTAATATTGCCGAGGTTAACCGAGCTATTACTTAATACCTGCTGCCAGTTAGTACTAACACCCCATAAAAAAATAGCCAGCGAATAACCCACAGAAATCACAATCGCGGCAAAAACAATGCCTTTCGCAAAATTCTTTTCGGGTTTTTCCGTTTTATCAACTAATCCACCCACGGCTTCTATTCCACCGTAAGCAAAAATGGCAAATACCACAAATGACAGCATGGCCAGACCGGACTGATATCCCGGATTAGGCGAGGAGATAAAATTAATATCCTGAGCAAAGTGGCCACCAGTTAATAACAAAATAGCGACACTCACTAACAACAGAACTAAATTAAGACACATTACGGCAATTCCGCCTACTGCCGTAATACGGGCAATCTTATTAATACCCCGGGAGGCCACGCAGGTCACCAGAATCATCCAGCCAACGGCGAGCAGTCCGACGACCTGCGTAGGCTCAAGCCCCGCGATACGCCAATGTTGCGTCATGTCTGCGCCAAATAAGAAGGTTGAAAAAGGTACCCAGACTTTCGCCGCAGTGCTGACCATCCAGATAACATAGGAAGAGAACCACATAAAGGTGCCGATAAAGGCATAGCGTGGTCCAACGCTATTATTCATCCAGGAATAGATACCGCCCTCTTCTTTACGATAGGCAGAACCCATTTCAGCCATCATTAAGGCGAATGGAATAAAGAATAATAATGCAGAAAATACATACCATGGAATAGCACTGTATCCCATTAAATAGAAAGCCGATGGGCTATTAGCAAATCCAAAAACTGACGTAAATATCATGAGGATGAGACCAATCAGGCTCATCTTTTTTATTGTTTGGGTCATTAAACCATCCCTTTCTCTGGCAAGCGTTTAACTAACGCCGCTCACCGATTGGCACTGCTCTCTTTGCAGAGTTCAGCGATAGATAAATCAACACAGAATTGATACCTGAACGATATCAAATATCCAGGAGTAAATTGTGGCTATTAGAGGGAAAATGAAAAAATATGCTACAAAGTGGCGATTTTACCGCCACGTTGTATTGAAGAAGAGTCAGTTACGCGCGATCGACGGTAAATGCGATAACCTCAGTCAGGCTCTCTGCGCCCAGCGCCAGCATCACCAGACGGTCAACGCCCAGCGCCACGCCAGAACAATCCGGCATGCCTACTTTTAACGCTTCCAGCAAGTTGGTGTCGATAGGTTGCTGCGGTAAGCCTCGTGCGGCACGTTTGCGGTTATCCTGTTCAAACCGCTGCTGTTGTTCACGCGCGTCGGTCAATTCATGGAAACCATTTGCCAGCTCAATACCTTTGTAATAAACCTCAAAACGTTCAGCCACGCGGTGATCTTCGGTACTGATTTGCGCCAGTGATGCCTGACTGGCCGGGAAATGATACACAAACGTCGGTTTGTCTTTGCCAATATGCGGCTCAACGCCCATCGTAAACAGCAGTTGCAGTAAGGTGTCCCGGTCTTCTTCGGTATCAGCGATATTGCTGAGATCCAATTTCGCCGCGACTTCCCGCAGTTGGGTTTTATCCGCAGACAACGGGTCTATCTCCAGATGACGCTGAAAGGCTTGCTGGTAAGAGAGACTTTCCGCAGGCGAGCAGTCCAGCACCTGCTGAAGCAAATCATCCACTTCGTTCATCAGGCGATACATATCGTAGTGCGGACGATACCACTCGAGCATGGTGAATTCAGGGTTATGATGGCGCCCCATCTCTTCATTACGGAAGCTGCGGCACAGTTGATACACCGGGCCGCACCCTGCCACCAGCAGGCGCTTCATATGGTATTCCGGACTGGTCATTAAATAGAGATTCATCCCCTGAGAGTGCCCCGGGCCGACGAAACGCGTTTCGAACGGGAACAGATGGATGTCCGTTACCGTTGCCTGACTCATACAAGGGGTCTCAACCTCCAGCACGCCACGATCGGCAAAAAAGCGGCGAATCTCCGCTATAATTGCTGCACGTTTTAACAGATTGGGGATGGACGCGCTCGGCTGCCAGGTTGCCGTTTCGCTCATGGTTGTTTCTCCGATTTAAGACAAGGGCACGAAGTCTACTCGTATCGCGTTAACGAGACAAATTTCGCGCCCCAGTAATCTGTACAAGCAATTGGGTAAAAAAAGCGACATAGGGTGGTTTAGTAATTAAATTAATCAAATTCAATGATAATTCCCCCCTGTGACACGCTAAAAAAATCGAACACGTCAAATTTCCCGCACATCCCTGAGACTATACTATTGTACCTATAAAGGAGCAGTGGAAACGCGTTCATAACCTGTTTGGAGCCGATGAAGCATCTGATTTCAGGCAGGAATGAAATAACAACAATCTGGAGGAATGTCGTGCAAACCTTTCAAGCCGATCTTGCCATTATAGGCGCCGGTGGCGCGGGATTGCGTGCAGCAATTGCTGCCGCACAAGCAAATCCCAACGCTAAAATCGCACTGATCTCAAAAGTGTACCCAATGCGCAGCCATACCGTTGCTGCCGAAGGCGGCTCTGCTGCTGTCGCGCAGGATCATGACAGCTTTGACTACCATTTTCACGATACGGTAGCAGGCGGAGACTGGCTGTGTGAGCAGGATGTCGTGGATTACTTTGTCCACCACTGCCCAACTGAAATGACGCAACTGGAACAATGGGGCTGCCCATGGAGCCGTCGTGAAGACGGTAGCGTCAACGTACGTCGCTTCGGCGGTATGAAAATCGAGCGTACCTGGTTTGCCGCGGATAAAACCGGCTTCCACATGTTGCATACGCTGTTCCAAACATCTTTGCAGTTCCCGCAGATTCAGCGCTTTGATGAACACTTCGTTCTGGATATCCTTGTTGACGATGGTCATGCTCGCGGCCTGGTAGCCATGAACATGATGGAAGGCACGCTGGTGCAGATCCGTGCTAACGCCGTTGTGATGGCGACGGGCGGTGCAGGTCGTGTTTACCGTTACAACACCAACGGCGGCATCGTAACCGGCGACGGTATGGGCATGGCACTTAGCCATGGCGTTCCACTGCGTGATATGGAATTCGTTCAGTATCACCCGACGGGTCTGCCAGGTTCCGGTATCCTGATGACTGAAGGCTGCCGCGGTGAAGGCGGTATTCTGGTCAACAAAAACGGCTACCGTTATCTGCAAGACTACGGCATGGGCCCAGAAACTCCGCTGGGCGAGCCGAAAAACAAATATATGGAACTCGGTCCGCGCGACAAAGTTTCTCAGGCTTTCTGGCACGAATGGCGCAAAGGCAACACCATTTCCACTCCGCGTGGCGATGTTGTTCACCTCGACCTGCGTCACCTCGGCGAGAAAAAACTGCTCGAACGTTTACCGTTCATCTGCGAACTGGCGAAAGCCTATGTGGGTGTCGATCCGGTTAAAGAACCGATCCCGGTACGTCCGACAGCACACTACACCATGGGCGGTATCGAAACCGATCAGCACTGTGAAACCCGCATTAAAGGTCTGTTCGCTGTCGGCGAATGTTCCTCTGTTGGTCTGCATGGCGCTAACCGTCTGGGCTCCAACTCTCTGGCGGAACTGGTGGTCTTCGGTCGTATGGCCGGAGAACAAGCTGCGGAACGCGCTGCAACGGCTGGCGCTGCAAACAGTGCTGCTCTGGATGCACAGGTTGCTGGCGTTGAAAAACGCTTGAAAGATCTGGTTAACCAGGAAGGTAACGAAAACTGGTCTAAGATCCGTGACGAAATGGGTATTTCCATGGAAGAAGGTTGCGGTATCTACCGTACGCCGGAACTCATGCAGAAAACCGTTGATAAGCTGGCGGAACTGCAGGAGCGCTTCAAGCGCGTACGTATCACTGATACTTCCAGCGTCTTCAACACCGACCTGCTGTACACCATCGAACTGGGTCACGGTCTGAACGTTGCTGAATGTATGGCGCACTCCGCTCTGGCACGTAAAGAATCCCGCGGCGCGCACCAGCGTCTGGATGAAGGCTGCACCGAGCGTGACGACGTGAACTTCCTCAAACACACCCTCGCCTTCCGCGATGCTGACGGCACGACTCGCCTGGAATACAGCGACGTGAAAATCACCACTCTGCCACCGGCTAAACGTGTTTACGGTGGCGAAGCGGAAGCAGCCGATAAGAAGGAGAAGGCGAATGGCTGAGATGAAAAACCTGAAAGTTGAGGTGGTGCGCTATAACCCGGAAACCGATACCGCGCCGCACAGTGCTTTCTACGAAGTTCCTTATGATGAAACCACGTCACTGCTGGATGCGCTGGGCTACATCAAAGATAACCTGGCGCCGGACCTGAGCTACCGCTGGTCCTGCCGTATGGCGATCTGCGGCTCCTGCGGCATGATGGTCAACAATGTGCCAAAACTGGCGTGCAAAACCTTCCTGCGTGATTACACCAGCGGTATGAAGGTTGAAGCGCTGGGCAACTTCCCGATCGAGCGCGACCTGGTCGTTGACATGACGCACTTTATCGAAAGTCTGGAAGCAATCAAGCCGTACATCATCGGTAACCCGCGTACACCGGATCAGGGACCAAACACCCAGACTCCGGCGCAGATGGCGAAGTATCATCAGTTCTCCGGTTGCATCAACTGTGGTCTGTGCTACGCCGCGTGCCCGCAGTTCGGCCTGAACCCTGAGTTCATTGGACCGGCTGCGATTACGCTGGCGCATCGTTACAACGAAGATAGCCGCGACCACGGTAAGAAGGAGCGTATGGCTCAATTGAACAGCCCGAACGGCGTCTGGACCTGTACTTTCGTGGGCTACTGCTCCGAAGTCTGCCCGAAACACGTCGATCCGGCTGCGGCCATTCAGCAGGGTAAAGTTGAAAGTTCAAAAGACTTTCTTATCGCTACCCTGAAACCACGCTAAGGAGTGCACGATGACGACTAAACGCAAACCCTATGTGCGTCCTATGACGTCCACCTGGTGGAAAAAGCTGCCATTTTATCGTTTTTACATGCTGCACGAAGGCACGGCAGTTCCGGCAGTCTGGTTCAGCATTGAACTGATTATCGGCCTGTTTGCACTCAAGCATGGTGCAGAGTCCTGGATGGGCTTCGTCGCCTTTTTACAAAACCCGGTGGTGGTGATCCTGAACATTATCGCCCTGGCAGCAGCGCTGCTGCATACCAAAACCTGGTTTGAGCTGGCGCCTAAAGCCGCCAACATCATCGTAAAAGACGAAAAAATGGGGCCAGAGCCGATCATCAAAGGTCTCTGGGCAGTTACTGTGGTTGCGACAGTAGTAATACTGTTTGTTGCCCTGTTCTGGTAAGGAGTCCGGAATGATTAATCCAAATCCAAAACGCTCTGACGAACCCGTATTCTGGGGCCTGTTTGGTGCAGGCGGTATGTGGAGCGCAATCATTGCGCCAGTGATGATCCTGCTGGTCGGCATTATGCTGCCGCTGGGCTTTGTTCCTGATGCCTTCACCTATGAACGCGTACTGGCATTCGCTCAGAGCTTCATCGGACGTGCGTTTCTGTTCCTGATGATCGTTCTGCCGCTGTGGTGCGGTTTACACCGTATGCACCACGCAATGCATGACCTGAAAATCCACGTGCCTGCTGGCAAATGGGTATTCTACGGCCTGGCAGCGATCCTGACCGTTGTAACGGCGATTGGTATCCTGACCATCTAATCGCATACGTTAATTTCAGGCCCGCCAGTGGCGGGCCTTTTTATTTGTGCAATACCCCGATCAACCAACGTGAAAACTCGCGCATCGCAGGTGTCTCCTGGCGAGATTGCAAACGCGTTATCCAGTAACTCCCCAGATCAATCTGCGTTAAAAACGGCTGGACGATACGTTCACTACTGAGCAAATGCGTGAACATTCTGACTGGGGCGATTGCCACACCAATCCCCGCCTGCGCGGCCTCCAGCATGGTGACGGACGAATCAAACACCACCACGTTGTGCGTCGGTGACGGCGGCGCTTCTCCGACGGCCTGCATCCAAAGCGCCCATTCATCACGCCGATACGATCGCAGTAACGAAAATTTCAGGATGTCCGCAGGTACTTTAATCTGCGAAGCCAATGTCGGTGAACACAGAGGAGACATCAACGCGCTACATAAATATTGCGCATCGGTATCGTGCCAGGCACCACCACCATAGCGAATGGTATAATCCAGCCCCTCGGCAGCGGGATCCACGCGGTTATTATGGGTGGAAATGTGCAAATCAATATGCGGGTAGCTGCGCTTAAATTCGCTCAGCAGAGGGAAAAGACAGCCGACCGCAAAAGTCCCTACCACGCCAATTTTAAGTTTTTCCTGAGTCTGTTGAGTGGCAAAACGATCCAGCATCCCCGCCATACGATCGAAAGAGTCATTAAGTACAGGTAACAGACTTTCTCCTTCAGTCGTCAGCATTAACCCACGAGAACCACGCACGAAAAGCTGACAATTCAGCTGCTGCTCTAGTGATTTTACATGCTGGCTAATTGCAGAATGCGTCACGTTGAGTTCAATCGCAGCACGGGTCAAACTGAGATGTCTGGCCGCGGCTTCAAAAGCACGCAGCGAGTTTAGAGGGATATAGCGACGCGTCATCATCTGGCCTGTTAGAAAAACTTATATCTGCTGCTAAATTTAACCGTTTGTCAACACGATGCAAATCAAACACACTGATTGCGTCTGACGGGCCCGGACACTCTTTCGCTTTTTATAACGGAACTGATTTCATGATGAAAAAATCAATATGCTGCGCGTTGCTGCTGACAGCCTCTTTCTCAACGTTTGCCGCGTCAAAAACAGAACAACACATTGCCGATATCGTCAATCGCACCATCACACCGCTGATGCAAGAACAGGCTATTCCGGGTATGGCCGTGGCGATTATCTACCAGGGGAAACCGTATTACTTTACCTGGGGTAAAGCCGATATCGCCAATAACCGTCCCGTTACTCAGCAAACACTGTTTGAACTTGGCTCGGTCAGTAAGACGTTCAACGGCGTGTTGGGTGGCGATGCTATCGCCCGCGGCGAAATCAAGCTCAGCGATCCGGTCACGCAATACTGGCCAGAATTGACGGGCAAACAATGGCGGGGTATCAGCATGCTGCACTTAGCCACCTATACGGCGGGTGGTCTGCCGCTTCAGATCCCCGACGACGTTACGGATAAAGCCGCATTACTGCGCTTTTATCAAAACTGGCAGCCGCAATGGGCTCCAGGTGCTAAACGTCTCTATGCTAACTCCAGTATTGGCCTGTTTGGCGCACTAGCGGTGAAACCTTCAGGGATGAGCTATGAAGAGGCGCTAACCAGACGCGTCCTGCAGCCTTTAAAACTGGCGCATACCTGGATTACGGTTCCACAGAGCGAACAAAAAGATTATGCCTGGGGCTATCGCGAAGGAAAGCCAGTGCATGTTTCCCCCGGACAACTTGATGCCGAAGCCTATGGCGTGAAATCCAGCGTCGTCGATATGACTCGTTGGGTTCAGGCCAACATGGACGCCAGCCAGGTTAAGGAGAAAACGCTCCAGCAGGGCATTGAGCTTGCGCAATCACGTTACTGGCGTATTGGCGATATGTATCAGGGACTGGGCTGGGAGATGCTTAACTGGCCGGTGAAAGCCGACTCGATAATCAGCGGTAGCGACAGCAAAGTAGCGCTGGCAGCACTTCCCGCCGTTGAGGTAAATCCGCCAGCCCCGGCCGTGAAAGCCTCATGGGTGCATAAAACAGGGTCTACTGGCGGATTTGGCAGCTACGTTGCCTTCGTGCCAGAAAAAAAACTTGGCATCGTGATGCTGGCAAACAAAAGCTACCCTAACCCGGCTCGCGTAGAGGCCGCCTGGCGCATCCTGGAAAAGTTGCAATAACTGACAAAGAGGTCCGGTAAATCGGACCTCCATTCTTGATCTTTTTTTCCTGCTGTCATCTACACTTAACAAAAAACAGTAAGGAAAACACTATGCGCATTCTGCCCGTCGTTGCTGCAGTTACGGCTGCATTTCTGGTTGTTGCTTGCAGTACCCCTACACCGCCGAAAGGCGTTACCGTGGTGAATAACTTTGATGCCAAACGCTATCTGGGCACCTGGTATGAAATTGCGCGTTTCGACCATCGATTCGAGCGTGGACTGGAAAAAGTGACCGCAACCTACAGCCTGCGCGACGATGGCGGCATCAATGTGATCAACAAGGGCTATAACCCTGACAGGGAAATGTGGCAGAAAACCGAGGGTAAAGCCTATTTCACCGGCGATCCAAACCGCGCTGCGCTCAAGGTCTCGTTCTTTGGCCCTTTCTATGGCGGGTATAACGTGATTGCGCTCGACAGGGAATATCGTCACGCGCTGGTTTGCGGGCCGGATCGCGACTACCTATGGATCCTTTCACGGACCCCGACTATTTCAGACGAAATAAAACAGCAAATGTTGGCTGTCGCGACCCGGGAAGGGTTTGAGGTAAATAAACTGATTTGGGTAAAACAACCAGGCGCTTAGTGGGTGCTCAGCTTCAGGCCAATAATGCCGGCAACAATCAGTCCGAGGCTCAGTAAACGCGCCGGGCTGGCAGACTCACCCAGCAGCAGAATCCCGGTAATTGCTGCGCCAACTGCGCCAATACCGGTCCATACGGCATAAGCGGTCCCGACAGGCAACGTACGCATTGCCCAGGATAGCATGGCGATGCTGACGATCATCGCCGCAATGGTAATAATGCTTGGCGTCAAACGCGTAAAACCGTGGGTATATTTCAGGCCAATCGCCCAGACAACTTCGAGCAGACCTGCAATTAATAAAACGATCCAGGACATATCAGGCTCCAGAACAATGGGGCCGTCCCCGGTGAAAGAAGCGTTTGCAGGTCGTCCTGCAAAGCTGATGTGTGAAATGGCATTTTTGCCCGGAAGAAAATGAATTTCAACCTTTTTATTCGCAACCTACTAAAAGCAAGAATTAAGCATAATTAGCGGCGTAGTTCCCGCGTTTGGCGCTCATCGGAGTTCTCTATGATGAAGGGCTTTCTGAATCCAGAAAGTCGATTGCCTCTCTTCTGAATGCGAAAAGGTTATGCTTAAAATTTTAGTGATTGACCGGTGCCACTATACTCGCACAGGGATTGAGGCCTTGCTTAATCATTCCGGCAGGTTCAGCTCCTCATTTCTGGTATCAGGAATAAATAACCTCCTGTTAGCAAAAGAGCATATTTTGCAGTGGAAGCCGCATCTGGTGATCGCGGATTTATACAGTTTTATTAGCGAGACGCATCCCAGCCCGCCAATTACGCCCTTTTTTATGAGCTGCGGCGTCGTTCCGCTGATTTTATTGCAATCAGCTGACAGATTACATCCCTCTCTTGCTTCCCCTCAATCCGTCGCCCATTCGGTTTTAACTAAGCACGCCACTCTGAACGCACTTTCGAACACCATTCAGGAGGCGCTCCAGGTTCGTCCCACCTTAGAAATCGGCGAAAACGCGTCTCCGCTGCTTACGCCCCAGGAAGAGAAAGTATTATCGATGTGGATGGATGGTGTGAGTAACAATGCGATAGCTGCCGCCCTCAGCATTCATGGCAAGACAGTCTACACCTATAAACGGAATATCCGCATGAAACTGCACCTGGGGAATCGATTCTCGCCGTTTCTCTCACTAGCCGAGAAAGGTAATTAACGGTACGACACAACGTCGTACCGTTGATGGTCATTGCTGAGCTTTTGTCGCTGCACCAGAGATGGCGCTACCGCCTTCAGAAATATCCTGCCCTACGCCTCGCGTGGTGTTACACGCGGTTAATACAGAAGAAAGTACCAACACAGAAAAGATCGCAGCAATTGTCTTCTTAATCATAACGTCTTCCTTTTCTAGCCAATATTGTTTGTGTATAGCTACTTA
Organism: Citrobacter meridianamericanus; assembly: GCF_041320245.1. Classification (NCBI taxonomy): domain Bacteria; kingdom Pseudomonadati; phylum Pseudomonadota; class Gammaproteobacteria; order Enterobacterales; family Enterobacteriaceae; genus Citrobacter; species Citrobacter meridianamericanus. The sequence continues at coordinate 4,789,829 of NZ_CP101036.1, forward strand.
ATAATAGACAAGATCCGCAAGGATGATGGATAAACAACCATTTTTAAGACTATGAGAGAGGATTAGCTGGCGGCGTGAGAGATTGAACTGCCAAGATGTTTGATGTCTTCACCAAAGCCGCGCGCGGTATTACACCCCGTCAACAAGGTGCAGGTGAAAGAAATGAGCATTACAAGACCGAGAAGACGTTTCATCATTCCTGCCCTGGAAAAAGTATGGCGCAGTAACCTGCGCCATATAATCAATGAGATATCTTATTTTACGCGAGAAACGTATTCGCCTGAGCGAGTATCCACTTTGATCACTTCGCCGATCTGTACGAACAGCGGAACTTTAACGACTGCGCCGGTGGACAAGGTAGCCGGTTTGCCGCCAGTACCTGCGGTATCACCTTTCAGACCTGGGTCGGTTTCAACAACTTCCAGCTCAACGAAGTTCGGCGGAGTCACGGAGATCGGCTGACCGTTCCACAGGGTCACGATGCATTCAGCCTGGTCCAGTAGCCATTTGGCGTTATCGCCTACCGCTTTCTCGTCTGCAGCCAGCTGTTCGAAAGTGGTGTTATTCATAAAGTGCCAGAACTCACCGTCGCTATACAGGAAGGTCAGGTTCATGTCAGCTACGTCTGCGCCTTCAGCGGAGTCAGTAGACTTGAAGGTTTTCTCTACACGAGTACCGGTCAGCAGGCGACGCAGCTTAACGCGCGCAAATGCCTGGCCTTTACCTGGTTTAACGAATTCGCTGGCTTCAACCGCATAAGGTTCGCCGTCCAACATGATTTTAAGACCAGCACGAAAATCGTTGCTATAGTACGTTGCCATAAGGCCCTCTGAAAATTGTTAACTGGTAGCTAAGCCACAAAATGGCGCATATTGTAACCCTAAATACCCCATCCAGAGAAGATTGGTTATCGCAACTTGCCGATGTTGTGACCGATCCTGATGAACTTCTGCATCTTTTGAATATCGACGCAGATGAAAAACTGTTGGCCGGACGCGACGCGAGACGGCTTTTCGCCCTGCGCGTACCACGTACGTTTATTGCCCGCATGGAAAAAGGCAATCCGGACGATCCTCTTCTGCGTCAGGTACTGACTTCTCAGGAAGAGTTCGTTTCTGCACCTGGCTACTCCACCGATCCACTGGAGGAACAGCACAGCGTGGTTCCCGGTCTGCTGCATAAATATCGCAACCGTGCGCTGCTGTTGGTTAAAGGTGGTTGTGCAGTAAATTGTCGCTATTGCTTCCGTCGACACTTCCCGTACGCTGAAAACCAGGGCAATAAGCGCAACTGGCAGGTCGCTCTGGACTACATTAGCGCACATCCTGAGCTGGATGAGATTATCTTCTCCGGTGGCGATCCGTTAATGGCTAAAGACCATGAACTGGACTGGCTGCTCACGCAACTGGAAGACATCCCGCATATTAAGCGTCTGCGTATTCACAGCCGTTTGCCGATTGTTATCCCAGCACGTATTACTGAAGGACTGATCGAACGTTTTGCGCACTCTTCCCTGCAAATTCTGCTGGTCAATCACATTAACCACGCGAATGAAGTCGATGAGACATTTCGCCAGGCGATGGTCAGACTGCGTGCTGCAGGCGTCACGCTTCTCAACCAAAGCGTACTGCTGCGTGACGTGAACGATAACGCACAAACGCTGGCCAACCTGAGTAACGCGCTGTTTGATGCCGGTGTGATGCCCTATTACCTGCACGTACTGGATAAAGTGCAGGGTGCCGCCCACTTTATGGTCAGCGACGATGAAGCGCGTCGTATTATGCGTGAGCTGCTGACACTGGTTTCCGGCTATATGGTCCCTAAACTGGCACGTGAAATTGGTGGAGAACCAAGTAAAACACCGTTGGATCTGCAGTTACGCCAACAATAGTCATTATTGAGTGTCCGATTTCGGACACTCGCTATCGATCGCGATTATTTAATATCCCTGTAGGTGGAGTCGCACTTTTAATATGTGCTATTTTAACTCGCGGCGCGCAATTTATTATTTGCAAAACATATAAATCAGGTCAAATCTAGATTTTTAATAAATATATGGTTAGGGAGAACCTTTGATGACTATCAGTATTAAAGGTATTAATACCGGCGTTATTCGTCAGAAGAATGAATTTGTTGCTTTGGCATTGAAGATTAAAGAACCAAGAAATAAAGAGTCGTTATTTTTTCTCTCTCCGCTTGGACTAAGAGATCTGCTTATCGCGCTCGAGAGCAGACTCTATACAAAGCACCAGCTTAGCGAAGACGCTCGTTTGCAATATGAAAAAGAACGTGACAAAGCCAGCAAAAAAATGCACGAAAATATCCCTTTAATTCAGGAAGATGAGTTAAGGAACGCGGATATTAACTTTCGCATAAATTCGCTCATGTTAGTGAATAATAAAGGGGAAAACTTAACATTTTCTCTGACGTTGCATGACGGAAAAACGCACGAACTACGGGTTAATGAATTACAGATTCAAGTGCTGGTCCATGCAATTATTCATGCAATAAATAATGCAGGCATGCGGGAGTTGGCGCTACGAATTACATCACTACTGGATTTTCTGCCGCTGTATGATGTTGATTGCCAGCAAAACGACAATCTTGAATACGACTCTTATACACAACCAGAATGGAAGCATAACCTGTTTAATCATTATCTGGCGATTATCTATCGTTATAAGGATGAAAAAGGGAAAGTCCAGTTCTGTGGATCGGTAGTAAAAACTCGCGCCCTTTCCGGCAGCAAAGAAGCCGAAGCCATTACTCGTCGTCTTCTCGATTTCAGCCCTCGGCTGAAAAAAATAGCGGGCGTACCCTGTCAGGTATTTGTCAGAACGTTGACGAGTGATAAGGCGCAAAAGCTCACTCAGGATCAATGCTTGCGCGCACTACATCATTTACGCGTCCAGTCTGCGCAAAAAGTTCAGAATGCCTGATGGCGTTGCGCTTATCAGGCCTATGACCAAGCGAATTTGGTAAGTGCTTTTCATTACGCAAAATCATTCAATCTGCATCACGGCGGCAAGCAAAGAGATCCCCAGGAGCATAGATAGCTATGTGACTGGGGTTTCATAGCGCAGCCAACAAGGAGGCAGGATGAAGTGTAATCAATTAGGGCACTTATAAACCTGGCCAGTCATCTCACTGGCAGTAGGAACAAAGCTGGAAAGCATTCCTTGTGATGGGCTGCTGACGCCATAAATCACGTTACCACCCATTGCTGCGGCCTGGTTACGCAGATCGTTTGCGGCACCACGCATTGAACCACCCTCTTCGCCGTGCTGGCCAGAAAGCCAGTTACTTTGTTTGCCGGTTGCGGTGCCAATCAGTTGACACTCTGCGCCAGGCTTGTCTTCGACAAAGCGTACGCTTTGTCCGGCAGAACTCAGTTCGTTGCTGGAGCTACAACCCGCCATCAGTAGCGCGGCACCAACGATCCCTGCTAAATATTTCACGTGCATGTCATTCCCCATAATCAATTAGCTGGACGTTATGTCCGTAGCTGAATCATATACTAAAAAGATGACCAAAAGAAAAACCCCCGGACATTTCTGCCCAGGGGTTTCTCAATTCTGAGAGATTCAGAACAACATGATTACATCATGCCGCCCATACCGCCCATGCCGCCCATACCACCAGCAGCACCTAAGTCAGGCGCATCGCCTTTCGGCAGGTCGGTAACCATGCACTCGGTGGTGATCATCAGACCCGCAACAGAAGCAGCGTACTGCAGAGCAGAACGCGTTACTTTGGTTGGATCCAGGATACCCATGTCGATCATGTTGCCGTACTCTTCAGTTGCAGCGTTGTAACCGTAGTTACCGTCGCCCGCTTTCACGGTGTTAGCCACTACAGAAGGTTCTTCGCCGCAGTTCAGCACGATTTGACGCAGCGGGGATTCCATTGCGCGCAGCGCAACTTTAATACCAACGTTCTGGTCTTCGTTCTGGCCTTTCAGGCCGGCAATTTTGCTTGCTACACGGATCAGCGCAACACCACCACCAGCAACCACGCCTTCTTCTACCGCAGCACGGGTCGCGTGCAGGGCATCTTCAACGCGGGCTTTCTTCTCTTTCATTTCAACTTCAGTCGCAGCACCTACTTTGATAACTGCAACGCCGCCTGCCAGTTTCGCTACGCGCTCCTGCAGTTTTTCACGGTCGTAGTCGGAAGTTGCTTCTTCGATCTGCTGACGAATCTGAGTCACGCGACCCTGGATTGCAGCTTCGTCACCCACGCCATCGATGATGGTGGTGGTGTCTTTGTTGATAACAACGCGTTTAGCCTGACCCAGATCTTCCAGAGTTGCTTTTTCCAGCTCCATACCGATCTCTTCAGAGATAACGGTACCACCGGTCAGGGTAGCGATATCCTGCAGCATCGCTTTACGACGGTCGCCGAAGCCTGGTGCTTTAACCGCAGCCACTTTCACGATACCGCGCATGGTGTTAACAACCAGAGTTGCCAGCGCCTCGCCTTCAACATCTTCAGCGATGATCAGCAGCGGTTTGCCTGCTTTCGCAACGGCTTCCAGAACCGGCAGCATTTCCCGGATGTTGGAGATTTTCTTATCAGCCAGCAGGATGAACGGGCTTTCCAGTTCTACTGCGCCAGTTTCCGGCTTGTTGATGAAGTAAGGAGACAGGTAGCCACGGTCGAACTGCATACCTTCAACCACGTCCAGTTCATCCTGCAGACCGGTACCGTCTTCAACGGTGATCACGCCTTCTTTACCGACTTTGTCCATCGCTTCAGCGATCAGTTTACCTACGGTTTCGTCGGAGTTAGCGGAGATAGTACCAACCTGAGCAATAGCTTTAGAGTCGGAGCACGGTACGGACAGTGCTTTCAGTTCTTCAACGGCAGCAGCGACAGCTTTGTCGATACCACGTTTCAGATCCATCGGGTTCATGCCCGCAGCAACGGCTTTCAGACCTTCAGTGATGATGGACTGAGCCAGTACGGTTGCGGTGGTGGTACCGTCGCCTGCAGCGTCGTTCGCTTTAGAGGCAACTTCTTTCACCATCTGCGCACCCATGTTTTCGAACTTGTCTTCCAGTTCGATTTCACGTGCTACGGAAACACCATCTTTAGTGATGGTCGGTGCACCGAAAGATTTATCCAGAACTACGTTACGGCCTTTTGGACCGAGGGTAACTTTCACTGCATCTGCCAGTACATTTACGCCGCGCAGCATTTTCACACGAGCGTCGTTACCGAATTTTACGTCTTTAGCTGCCATTTTCTCTTTCCCTTAAATTCGTATGTTCAGTGTCGTTCGCGGATTAGGCTTCAACAATTGCCAGGATGTCGCTTTCAGACATGATCAACACTTCTTCATTGTCGATCTTCTCAGATTTAACACCGTAGCCATCGTTGAAAATAACGATATCGCCGACTTTAACGTCCAGCGGCTGTACGGTACCGTTGTCCAGGATGCGACCCTTACCGACAGCGATGATTTCGCCACGAGTTGATTTACCTGCTGCAGAACCGGTCAGTACGATGCCACCAGCAGATTTAGATTCAACTTCTTTACGTTTGACGATCACACGATCATGTAACGGACGAATACTCATTGATAGCTCTCCTTTGAGAAAGTCTTTATCAGTTATGGGTGACGCCGGCCCGTAAACGGTTTCCCGGCTAGTGACCAGAGAGATGGGGATGGGGTTTTGTGCCTTCAAGGGGGCAAGCGAAAAAAAATTTTTATCAGCAGAAAATCCCGTCAAAACGCCGACGCGCCTCACATTTCATAACGATTTCAGCCGCGTCGTCATAAGCAAATCCGATTGTGATACCATCAAAAATCTGCGCTGTAGCCCGTCATTGGGCATAACCGGATAACAACTTATGAGCGGACTGAAACAAGAGCTGGGACTGGCTCAGGGCGTTGGCCTGTTGTCGACATCATTGTTAGGTACAGGCGTTTTCGCCGTCCCTGCGCTGGCTGCGCTGGTGGCCGGCAACAACAGTTTGTGGGCCTGGCCGGTGCTGATTGTTTTAGTTTTTCCCGTGGCGATTGTCTTTGCCATACTGGGTCGCCATTTTCCCAGCGCGGGCGGCGTAGCGCATTTTGTCGGCATGGCCTTTGGCTCACGCCTGGAGCGCGTCACCGGATGGCTGTTTTTGTCGGTGATTCCCGTCGGCTTGCCCGCAGCATTACACATCGCCGCCGGATTTGGTCAGGCGATGTTTGGCTGGCATGACGAGCAACTGCTGTTGGCGGAACTCGGTACGCTGGGATTGGTTTGGTATATCGGCTCTCGCGGCGCAAGCTCCAGCGCGAATCTGCAAACGGTCATTGCCGGACTGATTGTTGCCCTCATAGTCGCTATCTGGTGGGCGGGCGATCTGAAACCTGGCGAAATCCCCTTCCCTGCGATTAGCGATATTGAACTACCCGGGCTATTCGCCGCGCTGTCGGTGATGTTCTGGTGTTTTGTTGGCCTTGAAGCCTTTGCTCATCTGGCGTCTGAATTCAAAAATCCTGAGCGGGATTTCCCGCGCGCGCTAATGATAGGTCTGCTGCTGGCGGGCTCTGTTTATTGGGCATGCACCGTCGTCGTGCTTCATTTTGGCGCCTACGGCGAACAGATGGCGGCAGCGGCATCACTGCCAGAGATCGTCGTGCAGCTGTTTGGCGTACAGGCACTGTGGGTCGCCTGCATCATTGGTTATCTGGCCTGTTTTGCCAGCCTTAACATTTATATTCAAAGCTTCGCCCGGCTGGTCTGGTCGCAAGCACAGTATAAACCGGAGAGTCATCTGGCACGTCTGTCTCCCCGTCACCTTCCACGCAATGCGCTAAACGCCGTATTGGGCTGCTGCGTGGTGAGTACCTTGTGCATCTATATGCTGCAAATCAATCTCGATGCGTTAATCGTCTATGCCAACGGCATTTTTATTATGATTTACCTGCTGTGCATGCTGGCGGGATGTCGATTACTGAAAGGGCATTACCGCGCACTGGCAGTCATTGGCGGTCTGCTGTGTCTACTGCTACTGACGATGGTTGGCTGGAAGAGCCTGTACGCCCTGATTATGCTGGCTGGGCTGTGGCTGTTTTTACCGAGTCGGAAAATGGCTGAGGCCAAATAAGCAATAAAAAAGCCCGGTAGTACTTACCGGGCCTGCGGGGTCAGTCTCGACGATCGTCGTCTTTATGATCAAGACGGTTGCGCTCATCGTCTTTACGCTGAAATTCACCGTCGAAGGTCTCACCGCCACCGGTTCCAGCGCTAAAACCGCCACCCGGCATCCGCGAAAAACGTAAATGCGGCAGCAGTTTCATCGTCAGATGTTTTTGCACCGGAGGTAATAAAAGGAGAAGACCGAGGAAATCGGTGAAAAAGCCGGGCAGCACCAACAGCAAACCAGCGATAATCAGCGACACGCTTTTGATCATTTCTGCAGCCGGACTTTCACCAGCAGCCATTTTTTGTTGCATCAGTAAAAAGTTCTTAAATCCCTGGTTACGAACCAGTGACATACCGATAACCGACGTAAAAATAACCAAAATCAGCGTCATCAGGACACCAAATACATGGGCGACCTGAATAAAAATGGATATCTCTATGTAAACATAGAGAAAAATGGCAATTAGTGGTATCCAGCGCAAGGGGATCTCCTGTTAATAACAGTCGTTTTTTTCAACGCCTGTACGAAAATTATGTGACTCGCATCGGTTTGATATTGTGGTGGTTAGCAAAATTTCAAGCGGCTTGTACACTAATATTTAGGGTTAATCACAAAGGGGTGATCCATTTCACAGAATAATAAATAAGGGGTAAATTCCACGCTTTAAGTGATCCAGATTACGGTAGAAATCCTGAACCAGCATATGATCTCGAGTATCAGACCGATGCAGGGGATAATCGTCGGTCGAGAAACAATCGAAATCACATATATCCTGTGTGTTTAGTCAAATCATTGGCAGCTTGAAAAAGAAGGTTCACATGTTAAACAACATTCGTATCGAAGAAGACTTGTTGGGTACCAGGGAAGTTCCAGCGGACGCCTACTACGGTGTTCACACTCTGAGAGCGATTGAAAACTTCTACATTAGCAACAACAAAATCAGCGACATTCCTGAATTTGTTCGCGGTATGGTAATGGTTAAAAAGGCAGCGGCAATGGCCAACAAAGAGCTGCAAACCATTCCTAAGAGTGTGGCAAATGCCATCATCGCGGCGTGTGATGAAGTCCTGAATAACGGAAAATGCATGGATCAATTCCCGGTAGACGTTTACCAGGGTGGTGCGGGTACCTCCGTCAACATGAACACCAACGAAGTGCTGGCCAATATCGGTCTGGAACTGATGGGTCACCAGAAAGGTGAATATCAGTACCTGAACCCGAACGACCACGTTAACAAATGTCAGTCTACCAACGACGCTTACCCAACCGGCTTCCGTATCGCTGTTTACGCATCCATCATCAAACTGATTGATGCTCTGAACCAACTGCGTGAAGGCTTCGAACAAAAAGCTGTTGAATTCCAGGACATCCTGAAAATGGGTCGTACCCAGTTGCAAGATGCTGTACCGATGACTCTCGGTCAGGAATTCCATGCTTTCAGCGTACTGTTGAAAGAAGAAGTGAAAAACATTAGTCGTACCGCAGAACTGCTGCTGGAAGTTAACCTCGGCGCAACGGCAATCGGTACAGGTCTGAACACGCCGAAAGAATATTCCCCGCTGGCAGTACAGAAACTGGCTGAAGTCACTGGCTTCGCTTGTGTTCCTGCTGAAGACCTGATTGAAGCGACGTCTGACTGCGGCGCATACGTTATGGTGCACGGCGCACTGAAACGTCTGGCTGTTAAGATGTCCAAAATCTGTAACGACCTGCGTTTACTCTCCTCTGGCCCACGTGCTGGTCTGAACGAGATCAACCTGCCAGAACTGCAGGCGGGTTCTTCTATCATGCCAGCAAAAGTGAACCCGGTTGTTCCGGAAGTCGTAAACCAGGTGTGCTTCAAAGTCATCGGTAACGACATCACTGTCACCATGGCATCTGAAGCGGGTCAGCTGCAGCTGAACGTAATGGAACCGGTCATTGGCCAGGCAATGTTTGAATCCATTCACATTCTGAGCAATGCTTGCTACAACCTGCTGGAAAAATGCGTTAGTGGTATCACTGCTAACAAAGAAGTCTGTGAAGCGTTTGTATTCAACTCCATCGGCATCGTTACTTACCTCAACCCGTTCATCGGTCACCACAACGGCGACATCGTCGGTAAAATTTGTGCCGAAACCGGTAAGAGCGTACGTGAAGTTGTCCTGGAACGCGGTCTGTTGACCGAGTCTGAACTAGACGATATCTTCTCTGCACAGAACCTGATGCACCCTGCTTATAAAGCAAAACGTTATACTGATGAAAGCGAACAGTAATCGTGTAGGGTAGTACCGGAGAAGGCACGTCATGATGACGTGCCTTTTTTCTTACTCGAAGTTACTTAAAAACAACAATTTAATATCAACTTGTTAAACAACAAGGAAGGCTAATATGATAGTTTTAGAACTTATCATCGTTTTGCTGGCAATCTTTTTAGGTGCCAGACTTGGGGGTATAGGTATTGGATTTGCAGGTGGGCTGGGTGTTCTGGTTCTTGCCGCTATTGGCGTAAAACCGGGTAATATTCCGTTCGATGTTATTTCCATTATCATGGCGGTTATCGCTGCTATCTCTGCCATGCAGATTGCCGGTGGTCTGGACTATCTGGTTCATCAAACTGAAAAACTGCTGCGTAAGAATCCGAAATACATCACGATCCTTGCACCTATCGTGACCTATTTCCTGACGATCTTTGCCGGTACCGGCAACATCTCTCTGGCTACTCTGCCGGTTATCGCTGAAGTCGCGAAGGAGCAAGGTATCAAGCCTTGCCGTCCGCTCTCTACCGCAGTGGTTTCCGCACAGATTGCGATTACGGCGTCTCCAATCTCCGCGGCTGTGGTTTACATGTCTTCCGTCATGGAAGGTCATGGCATCAGCTACATTCACCTGCTGTCCGTGGTCATTCCATCCACTCTGCTGGCCGTTCTGGTGATGTCCTTCCTGATCACCGCACTGTTCAACTCCAAACTGTCTGACGACCCGATTTATCGTAAACGTCTGGAAGAAGGCCTGGTTGAACTGCGCGGTGAAAGACAAGTTGAAATCAAAGCTGGCGCGAAAACCTCCGTTTGGCTGTTCCTGCTGGGCGTGGTTTGCGTCGTTGTATACGCCATCATCAACAGCCCAAGCCTTGGCCTGGTCGCTAAACCGCTGATGAACACCACCAACGCAATCCTGATCATCATGCTGAGCATCGCGACGCTGACGACAATCATCTGCCGCGTTGAAACTGACTCCATCCTGAACTCCAGCACCTTCAAAGCCGGTATGAGCGCCTGTATTTGTATCCTGGGTGTTGCATGGCTGGGTGATACCTTCGTATCTCACAACATTGACTGGATCAAAGATACTGCAGGTAGCGTAATCCAGGGTCATCCGTGGCTGCTGGCGGTCATCTTCTTCTTTGCTTCTGCACTGCTGTACTCTCAGGCTGCAACCGCTAAAGCACTGATGCCGATGGCTCTGGCTCTGAACGTTTCCCCGCTGACTGCTGTTGCGTCTTTCGCCGCGGTTTCTGGCCTGTTCATTCTGCCAACCTACCCAACTCTGGTTGCGGCGGTTCAGATGGATGACACCGGAACAACCCGCATCGGTAAATTCGTCTTTAACCATCCGTTCTTCATCCCAGGTACTCTGGGTGTCGTTCTGGCTGTCTGCTTCGGCTTCTTGCTGGGCAGCTTCATGCTATAAGACTTTACTGCAGGGTGCCTTCGCACCCTGCAGTTCCTCCTCTTTATCACCCCGCTTTAGCTAACATCCTTCCCTCGTCCGTTGTATAGTGACCACTCTTTAGCTGGTTACTCTGTTCTTTCGAGGTGTTTATGCTTGATGTAAAGAGTCAGGATATTTCCATCCCCGATACCGTTGTGGTGCTCTGTACTGCGCCGGATGAAGCAACCGCCCAGGATCTGGCTGCAAAAGTGCTGGCGGAAAAGCTAGCCGCCTGTGTAACGCTACTGCCCGGTGCGACCTCCCTCTATTATTGGGAAGGTAAACTGGAGCAGGAATATGAAGTCCAGATGATTTTAAAAACCACCGTTACGCACCAGCAAGCCTTACTCGATTGCCTGAAGTCACATCATCCATATCAAACACCTGAACTTCTGGTTTTACCCGTCATTCACGGAGACTTTGATTACCGCTCATGGCTCAACGCATCCTTACGCTGATCCTGCTGCTGTGCAGCACATCTACTTTTGCCGGATTATTTGACGCGCCAGGCCGCTCGCAGTTTGTACCTGCCGATCGGGCGTTTGTTTTTGATTTCCAGCAAAACCAACACGATCTGAACCTCACATGGCAGGTTAAAGATGGCTATTATCTGTATCGCAAACAGATAAGCATTACGCCTTCTCAGGCTGATATCGCCGAGGTAAAACTACCGCCGGGGGTCTGGCATGAAGATGAGTTTTACGGCAAAAGTGAGATATACCGTAAACAGTTGACCATCCCGGTCACGATCAATCAGGCGAAATCTGGCGCAACATTAACGGTCACGTACCAGGGCTGTGCTGACGCCGGATTTTGCTACCCGCCAGAAACCAAAACCGTACCGTTAAGTGAAGTATCCGCCGATACCCAGGCAACACCTGCGCCAGCGCCAGCCACTGTCGCGCCGCAAGAGCAACCGGAGCCCGCAGCCAAACTCCCCTTTACCGCTCTGTGGGCATTACTGATCGGAATAGGCATCGCGTTTACGCCCTGCGTATTACCGATGTATCCATTGATTTCCGGCATAGTGCTGGGCGGCAAGCAACGATTATCAACCGGGCGCGCACTGTTGCTGACGTTTATCTACGTCCAGGGGATGGCGCTCACCTATACCGCGTTGGGTCTGGTTGTTGCGGCCGCTGGATTGCAGTTCCAGGCCGCACTACAGCATCCTTACGTTCTGATTGGCCTTGCCGTCATCTTTACGCTGCTCGCGTTATCGATGTTTGGTTTGTTTACGCTGCAGCTCCCTTCATCGCTGCAAACGCGCCTTACATTGATGAGTAACCGCCAGCAAGGTGGTTCTCCCGGTAGCGTCTTTGCGATGGGGGCGATCGCAGGTCTCATCTGTTCTCCTTGTACCACAGCCCCGTTAAGCGCGATTTTGCTGTATATCGCTCAGAGCGGGAACATGTGGCTGGGAGGCGGCACGCTGTATCTGTACGCGCTGGGGATGGGATTACCTCTGATGCTGATTACCGTATTTGGCAATCGCCTGTTACCTAAAAGCGGCCCCTGGATGGAGCATGTCAAAACCGCTTTTGGTTTTGTCATTCTGGCGCTTCCCGTCTTCTTACTCGAGCGCATCATTGGCGACGAATGGGGCGCTCGCCTGTGGTCAGCGCTTGGCGTCGCATTCTTTGCGTGGGCATTCATCACCAGCCTGCAGGCAAAGCACGCCTGGATGCGCATCGTGCAGATTGTCCTGTTAGCTGCAGCGCTGGTCAGCGTAAGACCATTACAGGACTGGGCGTTCGGTGCGCCGCATGCTCAAGACCAGACGCATCTTAACTTTACGCCGGTAGCATCGGTAGATGCGCTAAATCAGGCGCTGGCGCAAGCTAAAGGCAAGCCTGTTATGCTGGATTTGTATGCCGACTGGTGCGTGGCCTGCAAAGAGTTTGAGAAGTATACGTTCAGTAACCCACAGGTTCAGCAAGCGCTCGGCAACACAGTGCTTTTGCAGGCGGATGTGACGGCAAACAATGCCCAGGATGTTGCTCTGCTGAAGCATTTACAGGTTTTAGGTTTGCCGACTATTTTGTTCTTTGACGCTGAAGGGAAAGAGCACCCGGAGGCCCGGGTAACAGGCTTTATGGATGCCACGACCTTCAGCGCACATTTGCGCGATCGCCAACCGTGAGCGACACTTGCAACAGGAAATACGGAGGAGAATACCGTGCAACGTGAAGATGTCCTGGGAGAAACCCTGAAATTACTTGAGGTTCAAGGGATAGCCAATACCACGCTGGAAATGGTGGCCGAACGTATCAATTATCCTCTTGATGAACTACAACGCTTTTGGCCCGATAAAGAGGCCATTCTGTACGATGCGTTACGTTACCTCAGCCAGCGGGTGGATATCTGGCGGCGTCAGCTTTTGCTGGATGACACCCAGAGCGTTGAGCAGAAATTACTGGCACGCTACAACGCGCTGTCCGAATGCGTGAGCAATAATCGCTATCCAGGCTGCCTGTTCATCGCCGCCTGTACGTTTTACCCCGATCCCGGACATCCGATCCATCAGTTAGCCGATCAACAAAAAAAGGCGGCGCATGACTTCACCCATGAACTGCTCACGACGCTGGAAGTTGACGACCCGGCAATGGTTGCCAAACAGATGGAACTGGTGCTGGAAGGCTGCCTGAGCCGCATGTTGGTCAATCGTAGCCATGCTGATGTCGAAACAGCACACCGTCTGGCTGAAGATATCCTGCGCTTTGCTCAGTGCCGTATGGGCGGTGCGCTGACTTAAGCGCACAACGCTTATTGGGTGGTGAGAAATTGGCACCACGCTATTTTGTTCAATCTTCAGGCATAAATGCGTAGATTGCCGTAATATTAAGCGGTTGAACGGTTTTTCCCGAAATTTAATTGACTGACAGACGTGAATACGGTTTAATGCGCCCCGTTGCCCGGATAGCTCAGTCGGTAGAGCAGGGGATTGAAAATCCCCGTGTCCTTGGTTCGATTCCGAGTCCGGGCACCAAAATTTAGTTTCATGATGTCCCTATACGTCCTGAAACGTTAAAAAATCAGTAAGTTAAAGAAACCTGATGGTGCTGAAAAGTTCCGTCAGGTTTTTTGACATCCAGAGTTTTTGGGGGCTTAATTGGGGGCCTGTTGGTTCGATAAACTCTGGAGCCCCCGTTATGCCACTCACCGATACCGCCATCCGTAACGCCAAACCCATCGACAAACCTTACAAACTCAGCGACGCGCAGGGCCTGTACCTGCTGATTAAACCTAACGGATCTAAACTCTGGCAACTCAAGTACCGTTTTGGCGGCAAGGAGAAGAAGCTGGCGTTTGGCGCTTACCCGACCGTCACGCTGGCGAATGCGCGTAAGCTGCGTGAAGAAGCTCGTGCGGTACTCTGTGCAGGCGACGATCTGGGGGTGAAGAAGCAGCAGGAGAAGCAGGCGAAGAAAAGCGGCAATACGTTCGAAGAGGTCGCCCGTAAGTGGCTGGCGGGCAATATCCGCTGGACGGAGCACCACGCCGCGAAAATCCTGCGTTCTCTTGAACTGCACGTTTTCCCGCTGATCGGCAAATTCCCCGTCGCTGACCTGAAAACCGCCGACCTGCTGATCCCGCTTCGGGTGGCTGAAAAGAAAGGTAATCTGGAGACCGCCGCACGCATTCAGCAGCGCACTACGGCGATCATGCGCTACGCGGTGCAGGAGAGCCTGATCGCCAGCAACCCGGCCAACGATCTTACAGGGGCCATCACACCGCCGCCGAAAAACCACTACCCCGCCCTGCCGCTGGAGAAAATGCCAGAGTTACTGGAGCGGCTGGAGGGCTATTCCGGCAGATTACTGACACGGCTGGCGGTACAGCTTAACCTGCTGATCTTTATCCGCTCCAGCGAACTACGCTTCGCCCGCTGGACGGAGATTGATCTGGATGGCGCAATGTGGACTATTCCCGCCGGGCGTGAGCCTATTCCCGGCGTGCGTTATTCAGAGCGTGGCGCAAAGATGAAAACGCCGCATCTGGTGCCGCTGTCAAAACAGGCAGTGACGGTGCTGAAGCAGCTAAAACTGCTGTCCGGCAACAGTGAGCTGCTGTTTCCCGGCGACCACGATCCGCACAAGCCGATGAGCGAGAACACCATCAACAAGGCGCTGCGGGTGATGGGTTATGACACAAAGGTGGACGTCTGCGGTCATGGCTTCCGCACGATGGCCTGTAGCGCGTTGATTGAGTCCGGGCGCTGGTCGAAAGACGCCGTGGAGCGGCAGATGAGCCATCAGGAGCGTAACAACGTGCGCGCCGCCTATATCCACAAGGCCGAGCACCTCGACGAGCGCACGCAGATGATGCAGTGGTGGTCGGACTGGCTCGACGCCTGTCGGCAGAAGTTTGTTGCGCCGTACCGGTATGACAGGCAGGTTCAGGTGGCCTGAATCCCCTGACAAGCCTCGCCGGAAAGCAGATCTCCGCGGATCTGCTTTTTTATTTGCACCAGTGCCAAACTCCGTTTAACTGCGCCAGTTCCGGCTTTTTAAGCCCTTTGGCCCTTTCCGGTCTGGCGCTGTTACCCTTAGCGTCCCCTTACCCCTTCGGCCTTTTTATGATTGCACCAGAACGGGAAATTATTCCTCTTCCCGCCGCCCGTAGACCTGCACCACATACCGCCCGCGTCCGTCGCCGTGGCCCAAATCCATTGAGGTCAGCGCCAGCGCTTCTTTGTCGCTGAATCCCTGCGTCAGATAGTGACGGATGGCATCCTGCGCCCACGCATAGCGCAGTGAGTGCGGGGTATAATTCCCCGTCAATCCGGCTTCAGCGAGCGCTCCCCGCCAGTAATTCATGGCCTTCTGGAGGCAGGGCTGATCAATCAGTCTGCCGTTACGCAACTCTGCGACAGATAAGGCGTTATCCAGCGCTTTTTTCACTGCGCCAGTATCCTGAATAATAGTTTCACGGGGACGATGCCCCTTGGTGCCAAACACCACCGTCAGCCGGGTTTCGCCACGCTCCAGCGCCTGTTTCCACGTTTTTAATGACTGACAGCACTGTACCGCTTCCTGCGAGCGCAACCCCATCAGCCTCGAGAGTTCCAGCGCTGCCGCCAGCCCCGGATCTTTTATGCGGGCAGTTTCCAGCACATGGCGGTAATACTCCGGCGTGATGGCCCGTTTCGTACCGCTACGGGATGCACCAAATAGCCCCAGCGAACGGTTGTTTATCCGATCACCGCCTGCCAGTTTTGCGCGTCCGGCCTGTTTCAGGATGCAGCGCACCGCCGCCATCTCGTTTTGCAGGGAACGCTTCGTGATACCCTGCGCCAGCCGTTCACGGATATAGCCTTCAATATGCCGGGCCTTAAGCTGCTCTACCCGGCGGATCTGCACATTCTGCGCCAGTACCAGACGCTCACAAAAACGCTGCGCCAGCCTGATGCGATCATCCACAGTTTTGTAGCTGCCACCCGCCTGCTGCGCCAGCCGCTTCATTTCCTGCTCCAGTATTCCCATACATTCCCCCTTTCATGATTGCCGCAAACTCATCCCAAAAACCAACACTGATACAGCTTTCCCCGGCGCACAGGCCGATAGCCCCTGTTTTTTTGTCGGGGCTGCGAACGATACCTGAGCGCCGGGGCGGCAGCCGTTGAGGTGTGGCGGGGCTTCGGTTGTGCTCTCTGAGCAGCCGCCCGCTTGCGCGGGTTATCCCCCGGATCGTCCGGATCCGCCTCGGTATCGGTTCATGTTCTCCTTATGGGTAAATGGCCTGAAAAGGCAGTGTCAGAATCCAGCCATGAGCTGGCGCGGTTGAGTTGTCTGATACAGGTCGAAAGGGCTGCGTGCGTCACTTTCCCGCTTTGCGCGGTTAAAGTGACGCACTGGACTGGTGCAGTGCTTAAACGTTGCGTTTCTGGTGCTGTTTTACGGTCGCGCGGCAGCAAAGCCTGTCGGCAATGCAGACCGCAGCCCGTCAGGTAAAGGGCACTGAAGGTGTCAGCAGATACAGGTTAGCCGGGAGAATTCCGGCGCGGTGTAGAGTGAGCCAGCAGGCTGACGCAGTAAAAGGACGTATCGTGTCAAAACTTGAGCCTCCATCGCGATAGTCTGCGACCCGGTGTTTGCAGAGGTCTGCACCGGTAAAGGGCTCAACCGTACTGATAACAGGCGCTTCTTTCAGGTTGTGAAGCGTGTCGCTGTCAACGACAGCATAGGGCAAGGGGAGACTATACCAGTGCCGCTGGCGCAGAAAGGAAAAACTGTTTTTATGTCAAAAAGGATTCCACTGCCGCGCTTCGCTTGCCTTCTCCCGCTCTTCTGACAGCAGGGCCATCAGAAGAGCGGGAGAGTCTGTTTTAACGTGGTCCGAGATAGCGGGAAGGCCAGATGTGCTCTGGCGCAACGCCCAACGCTTCGGCGATCAATCTTTCACCTTTGGGCCAGTGTCTGATCAGCGCATTCGCCAGCGTGGAGGATGCCAGCCCTGAGCTGCGGGAAACGGCGGACAACGACGTGCCCTGCTTTTTCAGCGCTGCGATAATGTCGGCAGAATGCCAGTCCGGTTGCATCATGCCGCCACCCCGTCAATAAACTTTACGCCATCGGGGGTACGCAGCCAACGCGGGGCCTTCATTTCCGCTGCGAAGTAATTGATCAGGTCATACAACAGCCAGCTAAGGAATTTCTCCGTTTCAGAGGAAAATCCCTGCCCCGCCAGCGTCTGCGTCAGAGCAAGGCAGTAATTGCAAAGCTCAGTGCATTCTGGCCCGAACTGAGGGGCGTTTGCGGGGAGGGTATCAACGGTCAGGCTTTCAACAAGATGGGGCGGGACGGGTTCTAACAGCGTGGGCTGGAGCAGCGTCAGAGCGGTGTTAAGTCTGCCGCAGAGCGCCATTTTTAACGCGATATCTTTACTTTCAATCAGGGTTTCAGCGAAGTTTTCGCAGTGGCTGGCAAGGACGGTAAAGTCCGTGGCGGCATTGAAGGGAACAGCAAGTAACGGGTGTGTCTGGGTGGGGATCGTAGCCATAATGGCAGCCTCCAGTATGTGGTTTTAATACCACCACCGGAGAGGTCAATCTCACGGGTGGTGGACTGAACGAGGTTGACCTTACCGGCCATACTGGATACCGGCGCACCTTGCGGTGCCCTCGCCCAGCCCACCATTGAGATATAGCCGAACGCACAACACAAAAAAAGACGCAGGCGCGTCATGTGTCGCCAGTATGTGGTATTTCAGGAGGTCAATCCCGGCACCTGATTTTGCAGGTGTGGGTAAAAGATACCGCGATTAGCGGTTAACAGCAAGTGAGGTTATGGAAGGCAGATCGCAAACAGAAAAAACTATCTTTAAATTGTACGGCCATCTCAAAATAGATGATTATCAATAAATTAGCGTGACATCAAATTATGCTTCTCATTTCGTTATTAACATGACCCTTCTTTGCATATTAATAATCCTGGAGTCAATGATGTCCGTAGAAAACCGCTCAAAGCTGCTTCGTATGACCATCCGCAACATCGGATGTATAGGTAATGAAGGTATCGATATTGCACTCGATAACATTGTTTGTCTGGTAGGAAAAAACAATGCCGGTAAATCCACCGTTCTCAGAGCCTATGAGTTAGCCAAAGGAAGCGTGTCATTTGATCCCGCGCATGATCGACACCAGCACGCTCAACCGGATCAACCCTCTGAAGTCCTTCTTGAGGTACATATTCCTCAGGGTATTGGCAACGTTGATGAAAAATGGAAACAAGCAAGAGGTGAGTTTCTTGTTGTAAAAAGCCGCTGGCAATGGTGCGCGCCAGATTTTCAGAAAGTCCGTACCACATGGGATCCCACCGGAGGCGATGAACAGCAAGGCTGCTGGGCCGAGGATACTAAAGCTGGTGGTGCCGATCCGGTATTTACTTCCAGACTTCCCAGACCGCTACGGATAGGCTCGCTCGAAGATGCGGCAAAAACGGAAGAACTGTTACTTAAACTTGCTCTGTCTCCCCTGTTCACGGAACTGGAAAAAGCCCGGAGCAATCCTGCATCCGATCTGGCAAAAGCGATTGAGAGTGTGTCCTCCAGTATGAACGCCCTCAGCGAGCAACATCAGGAACATTTCAATGGTATTGCGGGTAAGGTGTCTACGGGATTTAAAGGAATTTTTCCCCGACTGGACGTTAGTCTTAATGTGTGTGCGGCACCGCTTGTTCCAAAAGTGGACGAACTTATTAAAAATGGCTCGAGCTTGAGAATTTCAGATGGAAGAGCTGATACCGATTTGGTTCAACAAGGAACAGGGGCTCGCAGAGCGTTATTCTGGGCAATGCTTCAGGTCCATAATGAGCTTAATCGCGATAAAGAGGTTCGTGGTGACTATCGCAAACGCCTTGAAAAAGATATTACCGAGCTTTCAAAGAAAGTCGCGAAACCCACCAAAAAAGATGACCCGGAACAGCTGGCAGAGTATTTAGCACAAGCCAAAGCGCAGTTGGACGCCCACGACAGTGGCGCACCAATCCCGGACAGTCCGGAAGATCCGGCCTTTCCCGGCTACCTGTTATTAATTGATGAACCAGAAAATGCTTTACACCCTATGGCGGCCCGAGCGGCTCAGCGTCATTTATACCAACTGGCAAAAAACCCGGACTGGCAGATCATTCTGACCACCCATTCACCTTATTTTATCAATCCGTTTGAAGATCACACCACCATTGTGCGTTTAGACAGGGAAAGAGATGATGATCAGTCCCCTGTAACGCCGAGAACCTATCGCTCAGATCTGATTGAATTTGAAGGTGATGATAAACAGCGGCTTCAGGCGTTACAGCATATCGATCCCAGCTTTTCTGAGGTCTTTTTTGGTTCACACCCTGTACTGGTCGAAGGCGATACGGAACATGCAGCATTTATGGCGTCCATCATAGAACGAAACCATGCGCTGATGGATCAGGTCGCCATCATCCGCGCTCGTGGAAAAGCCATACTGGTGCCGCTGATAAAAGTGCTTACGCATTTCAAAATTGATTTCAGTCTGGTGCATGACGCCGATTCACCGCAGAAATCGAACGGTACCAGAAATGGCATGTGGACAGAAAACGAAAAAATCAAAAATGCCATCCGACAGGCCCGAAGTGAAGGGCTTACAGTTCGCCACCGCGTCAGTGTTCCTGACTTTGAACGTTTTCTGGGCGGAGACGAAGCGTCGAAAGATAAGCCGCTAAATGCTTATCTGCAAATCACTCAGGACGAAGGACTGGCGACTGGCGTTCAGGGTTTATTGACTGCACTTCTTTCTTCCGAACAGCACTCTCCTTTTGAAACCATCAGAGATACCGATCACTACATGCAGCAATTGCTGGCTCAGGTTCTTGATTGGGCAGCACAGCACGGAAAACAAGACGATCCCAGATTCAGACGCAATGCTGAACCGCTAAACGCTGAGGCCTGATACAGAAATTAACAGGGTCACTTCTCATAGGGATCCTGTTATTAATTCTATCGATATATACATATTTCTACTGACATCAATATGCTTGTATACCCTGATAAATATGGTCTAAAATAAATTCACACTAAAACAGAATGTCAGTACAGGAGAATCAATGTCTGTTGCCGCTCTGGCCCGCCAGCGGGTTCACCGCATGAAGCGTGGCGTCCCCTTTTCCATCAGCGGATTTTATTCGCTGGGAAGCCGCGCATCTGTACAACAGGCAATGAGTCGTCTGGTCAAAGAAGGCCTGCTGGTTCGGGTTGAACGGGGTTTCTACTCCCGGCCAAAACCGTTGAAGAATCTTCCCTCTGTTAACGTGGTTGCCAGCGCCAGTGATGTTGCCGCCGCATGGGCAAAGGAGCGCGGTTACAAAATCACCCTTCAGGGACTGGAAGCCGCTTACCGGCTGGGGCTGCAAACGCAGGCACCGGTTAAACGCATCTACTGGTCAAATGGCCCGACGCGAGAGTTCCGAGTTGGTAATGAGCAGGTACGGATCCAGCATAAATCAGCAAGCCGGTTGCGTTGGCTGAACCGACCTGAAGGGGAACTGATGCGCGGTTTACTGAGTCTGGATCAGGAACATACCCCGCCGGAAACCCTGAAGAATGCCTTTCACCGGCTGAGCATCCCGTCAGCCAAAGCGCGACAGATTGCCGGAAAGTTAATGAATGAACCTGCGCTTCATGCGTGGCGCTCGCATCTGATGACGTTGCAAAAGGCGCTCTGATGAACATTTTCGATTATTACCGGGGCGCATCGTACCGCAGCGAGCTTCAGGAAATCCTTTCTTATGCAGCACAACAGCATCCCTCCGGGCTGGGAGCCAGTTTTCTGGAAAAGGATCTCTGGGTAACTGAGATCCTTCGGCTGCTTTTTAATGAGGATCTGCTGGGCGACCTTTCTGTCGCGTTTAAAGGTGGAACGGCGTTAAGCAAATGCTGGAACGTGATTGAACGTTTTTCTGAAGATATCGATCTTTCTGTTCACTGGGCCGATCTGGCAGGCCATTCAGAAGAGGACGAACAGCAGGCGTGGGAGCAAAGCACGCTGAATAATAGCCAGAATCGCCGGTTCAGAGATCAGCAGCAAGAGCGTTTAATCGCATGGACAAGTACGCTGGCAGAACGGTTAAACCAACGCTTTCAGGCTTATAAAATTCCGGGCCTTGAAGCAAAAATGGAACCTGACAGCGGTGGCGAAAAAATCGATATTTATTTCCCACGGGTGAAAGAAGACAGTATGGCCTATCAGCGCGATCATATTCTGCTGGAATTTGGTGGACGAAATCGTGGTAAGCCAACCGATCAAATGCCTGTTGTGAGCTATCTGTCCGGGATTGCTGGATTAGATGCATTTCAGCTACCTGTTGCGACCGTAAATGCTTATAACATCGGTTATATTCTTTGGGAAAAGCTGACGGCGCTACACCAGTTTTGTACGCAAACCAAAGCGCCAAACCCGGCCCGACTCGCTCGCCACTGGTATGATGTGGATTGTCTGCTGCGCCATCATTTCGCCAGCCCCTATGAAACGCTGGAAGCCATGCGTAATGTGGTCGAGATGAAGCAACGTCGCTGGTCTGTGCCGGGTGTGGATTTTACTCAGGTGATTGTCGGAAACTTGCAACTGTTGCCTGATGACGCTGAACGGTTCGCCGCGATCGCAGGGGATCATCAAACGGCAGTGGAAGGGGGAATGTTCTTCCGTGAGCCTGACGGATTTGCTGACATTGCTGAGCGCCTTCGTCATGCGCAAGATGAAATCAATCGTTTTATGTGCATCTCATAGATATAAACTATTTCGTTTAATTACCCCTCTGCCATATGGCATAAGCCTTTTAAATACCAGGGATTTATGCTTGTACTTCAGCCCAGTCGCGGTATCATTTTGCGATCTCTCTTCCAGTTTTATGCTTACCGCCCTTGCCGATCGTAGAACAATGCCGGGAAGCGTTATCAGCGATTAAGGGCACGGAATGGGCTTCTGGATATTTGTTATTATGTTGGCGGTTATCTGGCTTCTGTTTTCCAAAAAGAAAAAGTCGCTGCCCCCCAATATAAATAACAAAATCATCACCAAAATAAATCATTCATCCCGACAAGCATCTCTTAATAAGTCAGACAGCAGCGTGACAAATATGCATTCTCAGGCTTCCGAAGATGACGAACTGGCAACTTTTAGCTTTGTTAATGGACTGGCGGTTGAATACAGCACCAGCCGCCAACCGTCACAAGAGAGCGCCGCCCGGCGCAATACCACGCCAGCGCGATGGGTCAAACCGGGAGAAAGCGTCACCATTCAAAACGTCGTCATTAATTACGGCAATTTTTATTTCGGCGGGCGGTTGAAAACCCATTCATCCGGAGAATATGGTCATCTTTATAACGATGGTTCCGATGCTTCTCTGGTTAACGACGCTTTCCCCATTGAGCCCATTTCACGCCATTATTATGATGAGTCTCTGGGGTATTGGCCCACCTTTGCCGCTCTCTCTCCTCGTTGCCGTGGCGCTTATATTGACTGGCTGGCAAGCGATCGCAGCGATGCAACCTGCCCCATCGGTTATGTTTTTATTTATTTTTACGGTCTTGAGCGCCGCGTACTGGCCGATGGTACGCAAGAGGCTATTTCTGATAATGAATTCAAAGCGTTATTTGAAGAGATATCGCGCCTGAGAACCGTATTTCAGGCAAGCGGTTCCTTCCGTCATTATGCAACACAGTTGCTGGAAATGATGATCATTCTCAGACCGAAGCTACTTTCTGTACACACTGAAAACGAATATTTCTCGTCGAGAAGTGCATTACTGTTCAGGCTAAATCTGGCGACGGTGGTCGATAAAGGACAACCTGTTTGTGCCGATCTGGCACTGGCATGGATACACTATTTTCCTGATTACACCCTGCGCACACCTGCCCGTCGATGTCATTCTGAATTTTCCTCGTTATTCAAACAGCGTTATACCCAAAAATATGGTGACGGTATTGTCGTCAAACCCAATAAAACACGGTTGTATTTAAGCTATACCCCCGCCAGTGGTACGCTTCGGGAACTTCAGGTCAAAAAACAGATAGATCTTCCCGACCCCAGCGTTTTAAAAGCGCCGGTGCAGAAACTAATCCCTGTTGCTGAATCCTGTACCAACGCGCTTGATGCCTACAGTCGCTACCTCGGTAAAAAAGAGGCGTCAAAAAGCGATGTCGCCGCCATCATGCTGCTTCCCGATGAAATTCTGACTGAAGATGCAGAACGTCTGTTTGCTGAATTTAAGCGCTGGGCCGATGAGAAAATCCGCGAACATTCAGGGCTGGCGACAGTGGCTGATTTCTGGGCCAGAATGGGGATGCCTGTACCGGATAAGATGAATAAGAAAGAAGCCGAGCTGATGCAAAATTTCGCCCGGCGAGCAGGCTACGGCATTGCGCCGGATATGCGCTATCACCTTGTCCGGGCAGAACCAGAAGGGCACGTTGTTTTATTCCCTGAAGGGCATGCGGAATTCTACGTACCGTCGGCAGAATTTACGTCAGTCTCCGTGGCGCTTCGGCTGGGCGCCATGATTGCACAAATGGACAAGCGCGTGGATGTTGCGGAACAGGCCGCACTGGAGAGAATAATTAATCATAACGATGCCTTATCGCCCACCGAAAAACGCTCGCTGCACGCCTACCTCATCTGGCGGCTCAATACGCCTGCAAATCAGGCCGGTCTGAAGGGTAAAATTGAGCAACTCAGCGGTAAAGATAAATCCACTATTGGCAACGTGATTATCAGCGTCGCCTGCGCAGATGGAAAAATCGATCCGGCTGAAATTAAGCAACTGGAAAAAATCTACACCAGCCTCGGCCTGGACAGCAGTACCGTCACCAGCGATATCCACCGTCTGTCAACCACAGAAACAACGCCGACAGCTACGTTACAATCCCCATCAGCGACGAGCGGTGCGTTTTCTCTTGATGAACGGATCCTTGCCCGTCATGAGTCTGATACCACGGACGTACGCAAGTTACTGAACACCATCTTCACCGAAGATGAACCCGCAGACGAGTCCCCGGCGGAGATCCCGTCACAGACTGGCGCAGGTCTTGATGAGGCACATCATCAGCTTTACCAACGTTTGCTGGAAAAAGAACATTGGGCCCGAAACGACGTCGCTGAGCTATGTCAGCAGTTTAATTTGATGCTCAGTGGTGCGATTGAAGCAATTAATGACTGGTCTTTCGAACAGGTTGACGCCCCGGTGCTTGATGATGACGATGATATTTACGTTGACCTGGAAATAGCACAAGAACTCAAAGGATAATTTATGTCTGGCATTCGTATTCGTCTCAAAGAAAGAGACGCCATTATTCAGTCACTGAAGTCAGGCGTTACGCCTAAAATTGGCATTCAGCATATTCAGGTTGGCCGGGTCAACGAAATAAAAGCGCTGTATCAGGATATTGAGCGTATCGCTGATGGTGGTGCAGGATTCCGGTTGATTATTGGGGAATACGGTTCCGGTAAGACATTCTTTTTAAGCGTTGTGCGCTCAATTGCGTTAGAGAAAAAGCTGGTGACAATCAGTGCCGATCTATCCCCGGACAGGCGCATCCACGCGACGGGTGGACAAGCGCGTAACCTCTATTCCGAGCTAATGAAAAATCTGTCCACACGCAATAAGCCGGACGGAAACGCCTTATTAAGTGTGGTTGAGCGCTTTATTACGGAGGCCAGAAAAGAATCGGAAAGTAAAAATACTCCCGTTCCGACAATTATTCACCAGAAGCTCGCCGCCTTGTCCGATATGGTTGGCGGCTACGATTTCGCCAAAGTCATTGAATGTTACTGGCAGGGCCACGAGCAGGATAATGAGACATTGAAATCAAATGCCATCCGTTGGCTACGAGGTGAATACACCACGAAAACCGACGCCCGTAACGATCTGGGTGTGCGCACCATTATTTCTGATGCTTCTTTCTACGACTCGTTAAAGCTGATGAGCCTGTTTGTTCGTCAGGCCGGATACGCGGGTCTGCTGGTCAATCTGGATGAAATGGTCAATCTGTACAAACTGAGCAATACGCAGGCCAGGGTTGCGAACTATGAACAGATACTGCGTATTTTGAATGACTGCCTGCAAGGAACCGCTGAATATATTGGTTTTTTACTCGGCGGTACGCCAGAGTTCCTGTTCGATCCGCGCAAGGGTTTGTACAGCTACGAAGCACTCCAGTCACGGCTGGCGGAAAATAGTTTCGCCCAGCGGGCTGGCGTCATTGATTATTCATCCCCTTCCCTGCATTTAGCCAGCCTGACGCCGGAAGAGCTTTATATTCTGTTAAAAAACCTACGTCACGTATATTCAGGTGGCGATGCGAGTCACTATCTGGTTCCTGATGAAGCGCTGACGGCATTTTTACGCCACTGTAGCAATACCATCGGCGATGCTTATTTCCGCACGCCGCGAAACACGATTAAAGCCTTCCTGGATATGTTAGCCGTGCTGGAACAAAACCCGTCCATTCAATGGTCACAGTTGATCGCCGGTGTCGCTGTCGCGCAAGAAAAACCCAGCGATATGGATGAAGTAACGTCGGCAGAAGATGCCGATGAGGACGGCCTGGCTGATTTCAGATTATGACGAACGAATACCAGCGGCTGGATCCACGCATACAGAAGTGGATATACCGACAGGGATGGGCAGATCTCCGGGAACTGCAAAAAAAAGCCATTCCACCAATATTAGCGGGAGATCGGGATGTCCTGATCAGCGCCGCGACTGCCGCGGGTAAAACGGAAGCATTTTTCCTGCCCGCCTGTTCTGCCATTGCGGATATTCAGGGCGGCTTTGGCATTTTATACATTAGCCCGCTTAAGGCCCTGATTAACGATCAGTATCGACGGCTGGAAAGCCTCGGCGATGCGCTGGAGATGCCGGTCACCCCCTGGCATGGTGACGTTGCGCAGAGCAAAAAACTGAAAGCGAAGAAAAACCCTGCCGGTATTTTGCTTATCACCCCGGAATCACTGGAAGCGATGCTGATCCGCAATGCGGGATGGTTAAAGCAGGCGTTCGCTCCACTGGAGTATATCGCCATTGATGAATTCCACGCCTTCATCGGTTCCGAGCGTGGTATGCAGCTTCTCTCTCTGTTAAATCGAGTCGATCACCTGCTGGGAAGAATCGACAATCCCGTCCCCCGAGTCGCACTCAGCGCAACGCTGGGGGAACTGGAGCGAGTACCGTTATCTCTGCGGCCCAATCAACGTCTGCCCTGCGACATTATTACTGACAGTCAGACTCACGCCACGCTAAAAGTGCAGGTGAAAGGCTATCTGGAACCTCTGACCACCTCGGGCCAGCAACCGCCGCCGTCGGCAGAGACGCAAATCTGCCATGATATCTTTCGCCTCTGTCGCGGTGATTCCCATCTGGTTTTCGCGAACAGCCGCAAACGGACCGAAAGCATTGCTGCTACGCTAGGCGATCTGAGTGAAGCGAGCATCGTTCCCAACGAATTCTTCCCACATCACGGATCGCTGTCCAGAGATCTGCGTGAAACGCTGGAAAAACGCCTTCAGCAAGGCAACTTACCTACCACCGCCATCTGTACGATGACGCTGGAACTTGGCATCGACATCGGCAAAGTCAGCTCCGTGGTGCAGGTTACTGCGCCTCATTCCGTAGCCAGCCTGCGTCAGCGTATGGGTCGTTCTGGCCGACGCGACTCGCCTGCCGTATTGAGAATGCTGATTGCCGAACATGAACTGACCCCAACATCAGGCATTGTTGACCACCTCAGGCTTCAGCTCGTTCAGTCGCTGGCCATGATCCGCTTACTTATCGGCAGTAAATGGTTTGAGCCCGCCGATACCCGGCAGATGCACTACTCCACGCTGTTCCATCAGATCCTGGCGATCGTGGCGCAGTGGGGAGGCGTACGTGCCGATCAATTCTGGTCACAGCTATGTCAACAAGGACCGTTCCAGAAAGTCAGCATTGATGACTTCAAAACGTTGTTGAAGCATATGGGGGAGCACCAGTTTCTGACCCAGCTATCAAGCGGTGAACTGGTTCTGGGCGCCGAGGGCGAACGTCAGGTGAATCAATACACCTTCTACGCCGTATTCAGCACGCTGGAAGAGTTTCGTATTGTGGCGGGGAGCAAAACATTGGGCTCTATCCCCGTCGATTCCCCACTAATGCCTGACCAACACATTATTTTCGGCGGTCGACGCTGGAAGGTAACCGATATCGATAGTGATAAAAAAGTCATCTATGTCGAGGCGACAAAGGGGGGGCAGCCGCCGTTATTTGGCGGACAAGGGATGTCCATTCATGATGTCGTCCGCCAGGAAATGCTCACCATTTATCGGGAAGGCGACTACCGTATCACCGTTGGCGATCGCAAAGCCGATTTTGCCGATACCACGGCCAGAAACCTGTTTGATGAAGGGCTGCACTGTTTTCGCAACAATAATCTGGCTTCGGAATGTTTTATTCAGCAGGGACAGCATGTCTACATTCTTCCCTGGCTAGGCGATCAAACCGTAAACACGTTGTCGGCATTACTTATCCAACGCGGTTTCAAGGCGGGCTCATTTGCTGGTGTGGTTGAAGTAGAAAAAACTACGGTCTCGGAGGTTAAACAAGCGTTATTCAGCGCACTTCAGGAAGGGCTACCTTCCGAATCCCGTCTTGCCGAAAGCATCGCTGAAAAGTGCCTCGAAAAATATGATGAGTATTTACCTGAGACATTGCTGACGCAGGAGTATGGGTTACGCGCTTTTGATGTTGAGCGCGTGGAGGAGTGGCTACGGGGACATTTGTAGGCGAGCAAACCCAATACTCACCGACAAAATCAACGAACGATAAATGAATCAAAAAGCAACTGATAATAAGACCGGGATATTCGACTAAACGCACTGACTCCCAGAACATAAGGACAAGGTAAAATACAATGTCAAAAAGAGAAAATTTACGGTTGCCTGATGCTATTCATCAGGAAATTACGAAAGCAAGAAGCAATGCAGGTAAGTTCTATGCTTTTAGCGAATCCGAAACCCCATTATTAATTCAGTCGCAAGATGGTACATCCAGCGGAAAAACCTATAACGTTTTTTATCAATACATACAAGGTGTAAATGCCGCAACGTCACCCGGAAATGGGCATCGTAACCTGGTTTTCATCACCCCTTTAAAATCGCAAATTGACATTCCCTCAGAACTTGTCGAGTTGGCCAGCTCGAAGCAAATCCTGATACTCCCCTATCTCTCGTTACGCGATGTTGCGGACTTAAGTTTTACCACTTGGGTGAAACAAACGGATAGAGACGAAAAAGATAACCAGCAACGTTATTTCGACTGGATACACACTGGCTGTAACATACTGAAAAACAATACTCAGTTGATTTTTGAACGACTGAGATCCGATGTACAGGCAAGAGTTACACTTGAACTACGGCTTAAAGCGGAAGTAAGAGCCGGAGCCACCGACGAACAGGTTAAAATAGAAGAAGAATTACTCACCAGCGGCTATAAGCTCACAGGACGCCTACAGGAAGCGGCCATCGCATTACTTAATACCCTCAATACCGATTTCGAAACACTGCTGGAGAGAGCTGGCCAAGACAAACTCGCGGGTTTAGCAGTAGAAATGGTGAAACATCTTTTCCCATTTCATATAGCACTGTACAGGCGATGTATTCTGTTAGCGACAACAAAAAAATTTGACGGCAGCGTACTCCTTCTGAAACGAGATAATGAAGGAATTTATCATAAAAGCAGCCAGTTACTTGATCATGTTCTTGGGCAAAAAAAACACCAGGATAAAAATCCTCTGGAAGAATTGACCTCAGTTACATCGGGAGAACGTCTTGAAAAATTAAAACAGGAATACTGGGTTCACGATAGCGACTCGCCTTATGCACAGCGAGATATTCGGTTTACTTTAGTACTTGATGAAGAGCACGAAGCCTACAAAATTTTCCAACAAACAGTATGCAAAATATTACTTAATGACGATCTGCAATTACCATCAATTCTTGCAACATTACATCGCGTTCTCGAATATATAGACGAGTGTAGAGGGAATGAGCGAGCACCTGGGTATGAGCCATTAGATGAATATGTTTGTGAAATAAATAACGCACTCTTGCGGTGTGATTTACGCCCCGGTTTTGATTTAAAAAAAATGACTCAATTGTTTAGCAATAAAATGCTTGATGTTGTTGTTGATAGCCGGAATACAGAACAAGTGATTGCGCTTATAGGTAATGTTTTCAGCTATCAAATCCAACGCTTCTACAGAGAAGATGATCTTCGCCATATACGACTTCGTAGCCACGGACGACAATCCTATACGGAAATTTACGTAAGCGCCGAGGACGATGAAGATGCTGGAAATGATTTTAGTCTCTATGAATTATACCAAACAATCACCGCAATCCTTGCTGCTTCGGCAAAGCTTAAAAATCCATCGCGAGTTCAGCAAATGCTGTCGCAACAAGATCAGGCTAACCAAAACAATCCATTATCATTATTTATAGGTAAAGCACAGCAAATTAAGGGGGAAGCTTCATATCTTTTATCCGGAAGCTCAACGGACGAACAGTTGATTGATGATTTTTTTACTTACTTTCAACCGAAAACGCTTTTTTCATTAGCCCCCAGGGAAAAGGTTATTATTGAATCCAGCCAACTAAAGGGTTGGGTTTTACTCAAATTCCGTATGGAACTTATCAAGGAGCTTCCTGAAGTCGCTCTGCTTCGTGTTCTGTATCAAACACATAATACAGTGATCCTGCTATCAGCTACCGCAGGCTTCCCTGGTACTTACAATGGGCAATATAGCCGCCCCTTTCTTGCCGACTATGCATACCATCTCGGCTACCAGATTAAGTGCAGAGATGTGGAGTCTGCCGCTCCGTTAGCAACTATCCGTAAATTAAGAAATATTCATCGTCCCGTTAATATTGAAATATTCGACGATCAAAAAAGTGAGCTTTCTCCATTAATTAATGACCCCATATTCAAAAAAGTGCTGAAGATATGGGAAGGTCATCTTGAACACTATTTAACGTATATACAACGTCATCGCTATCATAAACGCGAATTTCACCGCGAGCTACAAGCAATGTTACTCGCAGCCTATACCACCCGGCATACTTTGTGTATTGGCCTCAGTGCTCGCTTTTTTACAGTCTTAGGTAAATTTCTGCAAGCGACGCTCAATAGCTCTACTCCTATGAATGGATTGAAAATTTTAGACACTGATAATCGGCGTGGAAATGATACACCTCGTGTATTTGAAATAACACCTTTCGACAACCTGCATACCCTACGAGTCGTCATGTTTGACTCAAAACTTAACCGTGAGGATCCCGTCCGGGACTACTTGCGTATTGATCAGCCTAATTTGACTCTTTTTATGATTTCACACTTCAAAGGGGCAGGAACCGGTCTCAACTACTACATTGCCTATCCGGAAACGGATGCTGGAGGAAAATCGCTAGAAGTTGATTTTGATGAACTTGCGATGGTATGCGATAGCTTCTGGAGTCAGGTTAACGCCGCAGGCACACGCAACACACTGGAAAACTATGTAACATTACTTAAGCACTACGCACACGGAAGTATGCTTCGTCGCGCAAATGACTTTGAAACCGACCTGGTAGATTCAGATGCAGCACGAATGCTTGATGATGAACATATAGTAGAACTTCATAAAGTGGCCATGCAGACCATTGGCCGGACTGAACGTCGCGATGCAAAAATGCAGGGGACTATCAAGTTACCTTCCGGCGTACATTTGAATGCGATACGCGTCTTCCGTGATCTGGCGCGGTATCCCGATGCTAGATCTCTGCTCGCATCACTCAGCCTCCATAACAATCGTTGGTTTGAAAAAGCGCGACACGATTTAGAAAAAGCCAGTTTCAATACGGATAAACAGCGTACTGATTTCGAACAACGCGTGCTAAATGCCAATGCAATGTATAAAGATTTTGAAGTCGAGTTTGTCGAAGTAATTTTAAAAGCCGCCAGAACCGGTGACAAAAATGCTATCCAGCTTAACGAAGATTTACGCCATCCTGATAGTTTTCAAAGCCCTCAAAAATATATCAACCGATTAAAACGCAATCCTATAATTAAAAACATCGATTATATGAAATTATGCGTTGAAAATTTCTTCCTGGAGCGCACCGTCGATTTGGAAAATATTATCTTAGCAAGAACAATCCAATCAGATGGCCTTACAGATATTTCTGCGGGTAGTTCACCTTATGAGCCTGAACACTGTTTACCCCAATATCATGAGGGTATGAGTGAAGAGTGTGGTGACCTCGAAAAACGCGTATTCCCAAGACTATTGAAATTAGAATCCGAGCCATTAAAGAGATTTATTCCTATCCCAGCATTAATTCCATTGCTTATTGGAAATATTGGAGAGTGGCAATTTCATCAAGTGTTAAAAGCGGCAGGAATAAAACCCTTAGCACCTGAACAGATAATTTTACAGTTAGGTAGCGAGTGCTATGAATTGTTTGATATCTACTTAATCAAAAAAGATCATTTATTTGCTATAGACGTTAAAAACTGGATGATGGGAAAGAATAACCGTGATATTTCGAAAAGATTGCACACAAGTGCTTTAAACAAAGTAGAAATATTAAATAAGATTGTCAGCGCTAGCACTTCTCTGAATAAAGTTTCTGCTGTCTACCTTAATACGCGGCATGGACTCAACTGCCTAAATGATCGCGCGGAGAAATTTAAATCCACACAAATCTTTTACTTTAACCTTTTGAAAGTTGTTTCTTATTATGAAAAAGATATTAGTTCAAGTCGGTACGAATCAAAAATAAATAGAAAGATACTAATTAACCGTACACTTATGAATATGTTAGGATATGAAAATGAGTGAAACAATGGAATTAAATCAACCCAGAAATGCAGTTATAACAATGTCCTCTGAATGGGATATTCACCCTTCTCCCTATGCACCGCTTGCCAGAACACAATTGTTCGATATTGCTGAACAAGTAGAGAGTGTTTTGGAAAAAGTTCTTAAGTTACCTTCATCGGATGGATGGGGTATCGATGTAGCATATATTAGAAAACCTAAACCACTTGAAATTAGCTATGATGAATACATCAGCGGGGTTCATCGAGACATTAAGAAACTCTTAAGCGAAAAATTACATTTAGACACCCCTAAAAAATTACGCTATCACTCTTTTTCATTGAAAGATTACCATCTAGCTTTATTTCTCACCCCCAATCCAAGACCTTACAGTCAATGGGCTACTGAAATAATAAAGTTAGGTTTTGATCACTATAGAATAGCCCAAGAAGTTATTGCGTTACATCTTAAGTTAATACTGCTAAAGAACGCTGCCCAATATTTCTCTTTATCGCCAATTTCTTATAATAGTGATTTATATTTTTCAGCAAGCTTACAAAACGATAAGCCAAACAAAAACAATGAATATTATATCGATGCTTTGAAATTTTCCATTTTTTATTCCAAGTATAATGATCTAACATTTGAACTGAAGGCTGTTTGCTTTCGAGCGCAACCAGAAGCATCTGGGATTAATACAGATCTTGGCCGATTGCTCATCAATGATAACAAAAATATTGACCTTATAGAAACAGTGAATGCTAAGCAATTTGGCAATCTGCCTTATATGCGCTTTGCAAACAAGCCCTACTCTGGATGCCAAAACCACGCAGAAAACCTAATACAAAAATTAATCACTGAAATTCTGGCCTCAGCAAATATTGCATTTACTCCGCGTATTTTTCAAGCATCTCATCGCCAATTAAAATTTTTAGAAACACCACATACTGCGCTTCACCGTCCTCTTATTATCATTGATAATCTAAAAAACGATGAAGATGAAAAAGCACACCAAAATTATCTGCATTACCTCCAGCAAGAATTAAATGCGGAATCTGTAGTTAATGCTCAGGATATAAAGCATCTTGATAATGATAAAAATTATTTAGTTCTCAATAGCTCACAAAAGAAAAATGGTTCAAGTATTACATTAGAAATCATGGATGATGACGGTGAGGTTAGAAATAATAGTTTCAACACAACCTGGCAGGCTCTCGACCTTGCTAAACAGGGTAAACATGAACAACTGGATTATTACTCGAAGCTTAAAGTCAACTTAATATTAGATTTTAATAAAAATTATCAACATGTCATTCAAGGATGTAATGTTGACTCAATACTACGCTCCCAAAAAGATCCTGAAACAGGAATTACTCGAAAAATATTAAAAAAAATAGAACCGTCCAAGTTAGCAATGCTCCGCAGCGAACTTTGGCTCAAAGAAGTAATACGAGGATTGGGTAAGATATCGGGACTCCAAATAGCTGATGGCTATTTTACGTTAGTAGCAATCCGTTGTCCGTGGGAAAAACGGCGTAAACAAAAAGCCTTCTACGCTGCAGTTACTCCCATAGAAATTAAAAATGGCACACTAACGATCCAAATGCCTAAGCTGTATGAACGGGAACAGGAATTACGCCACACCGTCTCTGGTATGACGCAGGCATGTATAGAGCAAATCAGAGACAACGATTTTTTTCTTATCGATCATCAACGTAATGTTGTCCTGTGGCGCTATAACACAAGCCGCGTTCCACGCTTAATAGGTGCAGCAGATCGCTGTTCCCTACAAGCAGCAGAGTTCAATAATGGTGTGTTAAATAAGCGAGGCGCCGCTGATGAGACGTACTTTCCTTACTACCTTACTCCCAAGCCAAAAGGTCACCGCCCAAACCAGTACCAGCAACTGTTTATTGAAGATAATGGCTATAGCGCAAATTTGTTTTGTACTCGTAGCAATCAGCCAAATCGGAGCATGGATAAAGCGATACTAGTATATAATCTGATGGCAAAAGATTTTGAAGGACATTCCATAGAAGTCATGGCAGAACCTGCTACAGAATTATTGTTGCGTACTTTTACTTATGACCTAGTACGCCACCATGAAGTCAGCCAAAGTTCTCTACTAGAAAAGATCGCACGAATGATGCTGCACAATTAAGGTTGTGTAATCAGGAGCAAAACCTTCCAACATAAATTTTATTTACTCGGTTTAGGTTGGATGGTTTTGTCCTGAGAAATATAAATGCAAAGAATTAACATACTGACTGTATGGATTCACAAAACTTAATTGACAATTTCGTATATCCAGCACTGTGTGAACTTCATGACGTTTTTCGTAGCCCTGATTCCACACATAACAAAATCCAATTCTCTAAATAACGATTTTTTCGAGATAACCATCACAAAACAAAAGCGATTTTTTATGGGGGCCTTAGTGGGGGCGCTGTTTACGAGAAATATCAATAAAACCAATAACAAACAGTGTGTTAGTCGTGGATATGATTCCGAGTCCGGCACCACTATTTAAAGAACCCGCCCTAAAGGCGGGTTTTTGCTTTTATAGTTTCTGATACTTTCCAACTGTTCATCTCTCAATATCCTTACAGAGTTTCCCCGCTCACAATCCATATATAAAATAGCCATGCCAGTTAACAAGAAGACATCTGGGCTCTATAAGAAGATGGGCTTTAAAGTGACGGGACGCACGGAAGTAGTCGATCTCGGACGACCGTATCCGCTACTGAAACTGGTGCTCGGGTAATGATGTAGACTGTTATCGATACTGTTATCACCTGCAAGCATTTTGATGTTCCGGCATTCCGGATTGAAGGCATGACAACCACAGCGCCGTCAGGCGCTGTTATCTCCCGCGCTTTTCACCACGCTGTACGGCTATGTGTCTGCTCACATCGAACGGCTCACCTGATTTCAGCACCCCGTAAGCCACCTGCGCCAGCTTGCGCATCATCGCGCCGATTATCACTTTCCCTTTCTTTCCATTCCCTGCCAGACGCACCCGGAATGCCCGTCCCCATTCTGTTTTACTCACCGCCACCATCGCAGGCATATACACTGCGGTGACGGCCATCTGGCCGCACCACATCGACATCCAGCCAGGCTTTAGAGACGTCGATACCGATAAAATGAAGTTCCTGTTCCATAGTGAGACCAGCCTTGTGAATGCGGATTACCGGGAAAAGCGGTCCATGATACTGTCCGGTTTGTCACTTGTGGATAACGGCAGTCCGCTGCATAAATCTACAGCACAGGTTATGAACCTAAGGCCGGATAAGGCGCTGCGCCGCAGCCGGCAGATTTCACGGCGCACAGACGCAAAAAAGCCCATCCGGCAGGATGGGCTTCTTCACTTTATTTGATGCCTGGCAGTTCCCTACTCTCGCATGGGGAGACCCCACACTACCATCGGCGCTACGGCGTTTCACTTCTGAGTTCGGCATGGGGTCAGGTGGGACCACCGCGCTACAGCCGCCAGGCAAATTCTGTCTATCAACACACTTTTTAGTCTGTCGATGTCATCTGTATCAGGCTGAAAATCTGTCTCTTCGCCAAAACACCTTCGGCGTTGTAAGGTTAAGCCTCACGGTTCATTAGTATCGGTTAGCTCAATGTATCGCTACACTTACACACCCGACCTATCAACGTCATCGTCTTTAACGTTCCTTCAGGAGACTTAAAGTCTCAGGGAGAACTCATCTCGGGGCAAGTTTCGTGCTTAGATGCTTTCAGCACTTATCTCTTCCGCATTTAGCTACCGGGCAGTGCCATTGGCATGACAACCCGAACACCAGTGATGCGTCCACTCCGGTCCTCTCGTACTAGGAGCAGCCCCCTCAATTCTCCAGCGCCCACGGCAGATAGGGACCGAACTGTCTCACGACGTTCTAAACCCAGCTCGCGTACCACTTTAAATGGCGAACAGCCATACCCTTGGGACCTACTTCAGCCCCAGGATGTGATGAGCCGACATCGAGGTGCCAAACACCGCCGTCGATATGAACTCTTGGGCGGTATCAGCCTGTTATCCCCGGAGTACCTTTTATC
Source organism: Citrobacter meridianamericanus (assembly GCF_041320245.1). Classification (NCBI taxonomy): domain Bacteria; kingdom Pseudomonadati; phylum Pseudomonadota; class Gammaproteobacteria; order Enterobacterales; family Enterobacteriaceae; genus Citrobacter; species Citrobacter meridianamericanus. Next base: position 4,826,081 of record NZ_CP101036.1, read on the forward strand.
CGTTGAGCGATGGCCCTTCCATTCAGAACCACCGGATCACTAAGACCTGCTTTCGCACCTGCTCGAGCCGTCACTCTCGCAGTCAAGCTAGCTTATGCCTTTGCACTAACCTCCTGATGTCCGACCAGGATTAGCTAACCTTCGTGCTCCTCCGTTACTCTTTAGGAGGAGACCGCCCCAGTCAAACTACCCACCAGACACTGTCCGCAACCCGGATCACGGGTCCACGTTAGAACACCAGCCATTAAAGGGTGGTATTTCAAGGTTGGCTCCACGCAGACTGGCGTCCACGCTTCAAAGCCTCCCACCTATCCTACACATCAAGGACCAGTGTTCAGTGTCAAGCTATAGTAAAGGTTCACGGGGTCTTTCCGTCTTGCCGCGGGTACACTGCATCTTCACAGCGAGTTCAATTTCACTGAGTCTCGGGTGGAGACAGCCTGGCCATCATTACGCCATTCGTGCAGGTCGGAACTTACCCGACAAGGAATTTCGCTACCTTAGGACCGTTATAGTTACGGCCGCCGTTTACCGGGGCTTCGATCAAGAGCTTCTCCTTACGGATAACCCCATCAATTAACCTTCCGGCACCGGGCAGGCGTCACACCGTATACGTCCACTTTCGTGTTTGCACAGTGCTGTGTTTTTAATAAACAGTTGCAGCCAGCTGGTATCTTCGACTGATTTCAGCTCCACGGGTAAACCGCTTCACCTACATATCAGCGTGCCTTCTCCCGAAGTTACGGCACCATTTTGCCTAGTTCCTTCACCCGAGTTCTCTCAAGCGCCTTGGTATTCTCTACCTGACCACCTGTGTCGGTTTGGGGTACGATTTCGTGTTACCTGATGCTTAGAGGCTTTTCCTGGAAGCAGGGCATTTGTCACTTCAGCACCGTAGTGCCTCGTCATCACACCTCAGCGTTAAAAGGTACCGGATTTACCTGGAACCTCCGCCTACATGCTTAAACCGGGACAACCGTCGCCCGGCTAACATAGCCTTCTCCGTCCCCCTTCGCAGTAACACCAAGTACAGGAATATTAACCTGTTTCCCATCGACTACGCCTTTCGGCCTCGCCTTAGGGGTCGACTCACCCTGCCCCGATTAACGTTGGACAGGAACCCTTGGTCTTCCGGCGTGCGGGTTTTTCACCCGCATTATCGTTACTTATGTCAGCATTCGCACTTCTGATACCTCCAGCATGCCTCACGACACACCTTCAACGGCTTACAGAACGCTCCCCTACCCAACAACACATAGTGTCGCTGCCGCAGCTTCGGTGCATGGTTTAGCCCCGTTACATCTTCCGCGCAGGCCGACTCGACCAGTGAGCTATTACGCTTTCTTTAAATGATGGCTGCTTCTAAGCCAACATCCTGGCTGTCTGTGCCTTCCCACATCGTTTCCCACTTAACCATGACTTTGGGACCTTAGCTGGCGGTCTGGGTTGTTTCCCTCTTCACGACGGACGTTAGCACCCGCCGTGTGTCTCCCGTGATAACATTCTTCGGTATTCGCAGTTTGCATCGGGTTGGTAAGTCGGGATGACCCCCTAGCCGAAACAGTGCTCTACCCCCGAAGATGAGTTCACGAGGCGCTACCTAAATAGCTTTCGGGGAGAACCAGCTATCTCCCGGTTTGATTGGCCTTTCACCCCCAGCCACAAGTCATCCGCTAATTTTTCAACATTAGTCGGTTCGGTCCTCCAGTTAGTGTTACCCAACCTTCAACCTGCCCATGGCTAGATCACCGGGTTTCGGGTCTATACCCTGCAACTTAACGCCCAGTTAAGACTCGGTTTCCCTTCGGCTCCCCTATACGGTTAACCTTGCTACAGAATATAAGTCGCTGACCCATTATACAAAAGGTACGCAGTCACATCCCGAAGGATGCTCCCACTGCTTGTACGTACACGGTTTCAGGTTCTTTTTCACTCCCCTCGCCGGGGTTCTTTTCGCCTTTCCCTCACGGTACTGGTTCACTATCGGTCAGTCAGGAGTATTTAGCCTTGGAGGATGGTCCCCCCATATTCAGACAGGATACCACGTGTCCCGCCCTACTCTTCGAGTTCACAACCTGTGCATTTTAGTGTACGGGACTATCACCCTGTACCGTCGGACTTTCCAGACCGTTCCACTAACACACAAGCTGATTCAGACTCTGGGCTGCTCCCCGTTCGCTCGCCGCTACTGGGGGAATCTCGGTTGATTTCTTTTCCTCGGGGTACTTAGATGTTTCAGTTCCCCCGGTTCGCTTCATTACGCTATGTATTCACGCAATGATAGTGTGACGAATCACACTGGGTTTCCCCATTCGGAAATCGCCGGTTATAACGGTTCATATCACCTTACCGACGCTTATCGCAGATTAGCACGTCCTTCATCGCCTCTGACTGCCAGGGCATCCACCGTGTACGCTTAGTCGCTTAACCTCACAACCCGAAGATGTTTCGTAAAACACCATCGTGTTGCGAAAATTTGAGAGACTCGAACACACCGCTTTTCATTTCTTATTACGGAGAAATGAAACAGTGTGTCGTTTCAATTTTCAGCTTGATCCAGATTTTTAAAGAGCAAAACTTCGCAGTGAACCTTTTCAGGTACACTCTGAAGTTTTCTTGGTTTGTTGCAGTAAAGATGGTGGAGCTATGCGGGATCGAACCGCAGACCTCCTGCGTGCAAAGCAGGCGCTCTCCCAGCTGAGCTATAGCCCCATCGAATGAATCTCTTTTAACCTTAATTCGTTTTCGGGCGCGGCGTGGTGAAGCGAAGCATACTGAAGTATGCGAGCTTTGCCACAACAAAGCACGAGAGCGAATTTGGTAGGCCTGAGTGGACTTGAACCACCGACCTCACCCTTATCAGGGGTGCGCTCTAACCACCTGAGCTACAAGCCTGCAGAGATTTTCTTACTGCTAATTTTCATCAGACAATCTGTGTGAGCACTACAAAGAACGTTTCTTTAAGGTAAGGAGGTGATCCAACCGCAGGTTCCCCTACGGTTACCTTGTTACGACTTCACCCCAGTCATGAATCACAAAGTGGTAAGCGCCCTCCCGAAGGTTAAGCTACCTACTTCTTTTGCAACCCACTCCCATGGTGTGACGGGCGGTGTGTACAAGGCCCGGGAACGTATTCACCGTGGCATTCTGATCCACGATTACTAGCGATTCCGACTTCATGGAGTCGAGTTGCAGACTCCAATCCGGACTACGACATACTTTATGAGGTCCGCTTGCTCTCGCGAGGTCGCTTCTCTTTGTATATGCCATTGTAGCACGTGTGTAGCCCTACTCGTAAGGGCCATGATGACTTGACGTCATCCCCACCTTCCTCCAGTTTATCACTGGCAGTCTCCTTTGAGTTCCCGGCCTAACCGCTGGCAACAAAGGATAAGGGTTGCGCTCGTTGCGGGACTTAACCCAACATTTCACAACACGAGCTGACGACAGCCATGCAGCACCTGTCTCAGAGTTCCCGAAGGCACCAATCCATCTCTGGAAAGTTCTCTGGATGTCAAGAGTAGGTAAGGTTCTTCGCGTTGCATCGAATTAAACCACATGCTCCACCGCTTGTGCGGGCCCCCGTCAATTCATTTGAGTTTTAACCTTGCGGCCGTACTCCCCAGGCGGTCGACTTAACGCGTTAGCTCCGGAAGCCACGCCTCAAGGGCACAACCTCCAAGTCGACATCGTTTACGGCGTGGACTACCAGGGTATCTAATCCTGTTTGCTCCCCACGCTTTCGCACCTGAGCGTCAGTCTTTGTCCAGGGGGCCGCCTTCGCCACCGGTATTCCTCCAGATCTCTACGCATTTCACCGCTACACCTGGAATTCTACCCCCTCTACAAGACTCTAGCCTGCCAGTTTCGGATGCAGTTCCCAGGTTGAGCCCGGGGATTTCACATCCGACTTGACAGACCGCCTGCGTGCGCTTTACGCCCAGTAATTCCGATTAACGCTTGCACCCTCCGTATTACCGCGGCTGCTGGCACGGAGTTAGCCGGTGCTTCTTCTGCGAGTAACGTCAATTGCTGAGGTTATTAACCTCAACACCTTCCTCCTCGCTGAAAGTACTTTACAACCCGAAGGCCTTCTTCATACACGCGGCATGGCTGCATCAGGCTTGCGCCCATTGTGCAATATTCCCCACTGCTGCCTCCCGTAGGAGTCTGGACCGTGTCTCAGTTCCAGTGTGGCTGGTCATCCTCTCAGACCAGCTAGGGATCGTCGCCTAGGTGAGCCGTTACCCCACCTACTAGCTAATCCCATCTGGGCACATCCGATGGCAAGAGGCCCGAAGGTCCCCCTCTTTGGTCTTGCGACGTTATGCGGTATTAGCTACCGTTTCCAGTAGTTATCCCCCTCCATCGGGCAGTTTCCCAGACATTACTCACCCGTCCGCCACTCGTCACCCAAGGAGCAAGCTCCTCTGTGCTACCGTTCGACTTGCATGTGTTAGGCCTGCCGCCAGCGTTCAATCTGAGCCATGATCAAACTCTTCAATTTAAGTTTGATGCTCGTGAATTAAACTTCGTAATGAATTACGTATGTTCACTCAGAGACTTGGTATTCATTTTTCGTCTTGCGACGTTAAGAATCCGTATCTTCGAGTGCCCACACAGATTGTCTGATAAATTGTTAAAGAGCAGTTGCGACGCGCTTTAGCGCTCTGTCGCGAGGTGGCGTATATTACGCTTTCCTCTTTCAGAGTCAACCCTCATTTTCAGGTTTTTCTCTTCAACCGGACCGGCTGTTTGTGTGAAGTGATTCACATCCGCCGTGTCGATGGAGGCGCATTATAGGGAGTTTCCTGCAGCCCGCAACCCTTAAATGACAGAAAAATGACTGAGTGCTGCATTCCACAGCAAAACCCCGCTTTATACCCATTTGCACACAGAGTTATCCACAATCGTAAGAAGATTAGCGGCCACCATCGCTGAAAAGTAGAAAAACAGATAAGTAAATCTCTATTCTCTATATAGAAAGAAATTCGCGCTACGTTATATAAAAGAAGAAAAGTACAGGTAGCCTATGCCCCATAGCCCTACCACCTTTGAATTACGTACCCCATCAGGCGATAATACCCGTACAAACAGTGATTCCAGGACCGTGATGAGACACTCTCTGCAACGTACTGCTATACGCAAACGCCCGATGAAGCTCGGCACCACCGTGATCCTCATGGTCAGTGCGGTACTCTTCTCTGTGCTGCTTGTCGTTCATCTGATTTATTTCTCGCAAATAAGTAATATGACGCGCGATGCGCTAGCTGATAAAGCGCTTGCTGTCGCACGAACGCTGGCGAATTCTCCAGAAATCCGTCAGGGGCTAATGAAGAAGCCCGAAGAAAGTGGCATTCAGGAGATTGCCCAGGCGGTGAATAAGAGCAATGACTTTTTGTTCATTGTAGTCACCGATATGCAGAGCATTCGTTACTCCCATCCCGAAGCGCAACGAATTGGCCAGCCGTTTAAAGGTGATGACATTTTGCTGGCCCTGCAAGGCAAAGAGAATGTGGCTATTAATCGCGGGTTCCTGGCACAAGCCCTGCGTGTTTTCACCCCAATCTATGACGAGCATCACCGACAAATTGGCGTCGTGGCGATCGGTCTTGAGCTAAGCAGAGTTGCTGAACAGATCAATAACAGTCGCGGTAGCATCATCTGGTCCATCTTATTTGGTGTACTGGTTGGGCTACTCGGCACATGGATATTCGTTAAAGTCCTCAAGCGCATTCTGTTTGGCCTGGAACCTTATGAAATATCCAATCTGTTCGAACAACGCCAGGCGATGTTGCATTCTATAAAGGAAGGCGTCATTGCCGTTGACGAGTGCGGTGAGGTAACGCTGATAAACCAGGCGGCGCAGGAGCTACTGGATTACCACAAATCGCAAGACGATGCTCAGCTCTCTACGCTCAGCCACGCGTGGTCACAGGTGGTCGATTTTTCACAGGTACTACATAATGGTACGCCGCGTCGCGATGAAGAGATCATGGTGAAGGATCGACTACTCTTGATAAACACAGTTCCGGTGCTCAGCAACGGTAAAATCATCGGGGCCATTTCAACCTTCAGAGACAAAACTGAAGTCCGAAAACTGATGCAGCGTCTGGACGGTATGGTTAACTATGCCGACGCACTTCGTGAACGATCCCACGAATTTATGAATAAATTGCACGTGATTCTGGGATTATTGCATCTGAAAAGTTATAAGCAGCTTGAAAATTATATCCTGAAGACCGCGAACAATTATCAGGAAGAGATTGGCTCGCTGTTAGGAAAAATTAAATCCCCGGTGATCGCAGGATTTTTACTCAGTAAGATTAATCGCACATCTGATTTAGGCCATAGCCTGGTGATCAGCAATGAAAGCCAGTTGCCGGAAAACAGCAACGAAGATCAGGTGGCAGTGCTGATTACCGTTCTGGGGAATTTAATTGAAAACGCCCTGGAAGCGCTAGGTCAAGAACCTGGGGGCGAGATCAGCGTATCCTTGCATTATCGACACGGCTGGTTGCATTGCGAAGTGAATGACGATGGTCCGGGGATCGCCCCCGAACACATTGAGCACATCTTTGAGAAGGGCGTTTCGTCAAAAGGAACCGAACGGGGCGTTGGTTTAGCGCTTGTTAAACAACAGGTTGAAAACGTTGGCGGCAATATTTCCGTCGAGTCTGAACCTGGGATCTTCACCCAATTTTTTGTACAGTTACCGTGGAATGGTGAGAGGGCCAGCAGATGATCAATGTCTTAATTGTCGATGACGATGCAATGGTAGCGGAATTAAACCGTCGTTATGTTGCACAACTCTCCGGGTTTCATTGCTGCGGCACAGCCTCCACGCTGGAGAAAGCGAAAGAGATAATCTTTCATAGCGGTAATCATATCGACCTGATTTTGCTTGATATTTATATGCAAAAAGAAAACGGTCTGGATCTGTTGCCCGTTCTGCACAGCGAAGGTTGCAAGTGTGATGTTATTGTCATCTCTTCCGCCGCTGACGCAACGACTATCAAAGACTCCCTTCACTATGGTGTCGTTGACTACCTGATCAAACCTTTTCAGGCATCCCGTTTTGAAGAAGCGCTTACCGGGTGGTTACAAAAGAAAAACGAAATGGAAAAGCATCAGTACTATGAACAGTCTGAGCTTGACCAGTTGATTCATGGAAGTTCCTCTAATGAGCAGGAAGCGCGGCGCTTACCTAAAGGGTTAACGCCACAAACGTTACGCACGCTGTGTCAGTGGATTGATGAGCATCAGGATCAGGAGTTCTCCACCGATGAGCTGGCTAACGAGGTTAATATCTCGCGCGTCTCATGCCGTAAATATCTTATCTGGCTCGTCAATTGTCACATATTATTTACCAGCATCCATTATGGCGTAACCGGTAGACCGGTTTATCGTTACCGCGTTCAGGCTGAGCACTACTCATTGCTTAAACAATATTGCCAATAAAAACATGTTGGGATTATTTGTTATTTGAAAGTAACAATTATTAAAATAATGAAAAATCCCTATTTTGCTGACTCATGCTGCAGAATTATAAATTTGCGTTAGATCAAATGTATTTGTATCCAGCATGTTAAATGTATTATTTTAATATTGATTAACGTCACACTGTTTTTAATTTCAAAATCGCTAACAAAAGTTAATTAAGTATTATCTAACTCGCAGAGTGTGTATTTTTACCCATAAAGGATTAGTCTGAAATTAACCAGACATACAAAATCTAGACTGGTAGCAATGGAGACCATGCTACGTACCATGGACACCGTACATTTTTGTGAGCAAGTAAAAGTATCCGCACGCCAACCTCATTACATCATGAAATGGCGCGAGCGTGATCACATAAATAATCTACTCACCCATTTTGTCGGTGGTTCACGTAATAGCGGAAAACGCAAAACAGATAAATTACAGCGTCAAACGCAGCTCTCCACACCCAACCCTGCTTCCCATCGCCTGAGGATACTTTCCTCTGATCAACACCACAGAAAAAAGCCAAATATCACCATAATTTTAAGAAAACATTCTAGCAAGACATTTGAACATTAATCGCAAATACGGACATATCGAATACTGACCATTTTTTGATGCCTATTCCGGCAAAAAAGAATGTGGCACAGATCCATTTTTCAAAAAATTGACTGGGTTTTTCGCGAGGGTAAATAAAATGTTATTTAGTATACAACTTCTCATAATATTAATATGTTTGTTTTATGGTGCCAGAAAGGGCGGTATCGCGCTGGGTTTATTAGGCGGTATCGGCCTGGTCATTCTGGTTTTCGTTTTCCATCTTCAGCCGGGTAAACCGCCTGTAGATGTCATGCTGGTTATTATTGCCGTGGTCGCCGCATCGGCAACCTTGCAAGCCTCCGGTGGCCTTGACGTTATGCTGCAAATTGCTGAAAAGCTGCTGCGCCGTAACCCAAAATACGTTTCCATCGTCGCCCCGTTCGTGACCTGCACCCTGACGATTCTCTGTGGTACAGGCCACGTGGTATACACCATCCTGCCAATCATTTATGACGTTGCCATTAAGAACAATATTCGCCCGGAACGTCCGATGGCGGCGAGCTCTATCGGTGCGCAGATGGGGATTATCGCCAGCCCTGTTTCCGTAGCCGTTGTTTCACTGGTCGCCATGCTGGGTAACGTAACGTTTGAAGGCAAGCATCTCGAATTCCTCGACCTGCTCAGCATCACCATCCCGTCTACCCTGTTGGGTATCCTGGCGATCGGTATCTTCAGCTGGTTTCGTGGTAAAGATCTGGATAAAGATGAAGAGTTCCAGAAGTTTATTTCCGTACCTGAAAACCACAACTACGTTTATGGCGATACCGCCACGCTGTTAGACAAAAAGCTGCCGAAAAGCAACTGGCTGGCCATGTGGATCTTCCTTGCCGCTATCGCCGTTGTTGCCGTGCTCGGCGCGTTCTCTGAACTGCGTCCTACCTTCAGTGGCAAACCGCTGTCAATGGTACTGGTCATCCAGATGTTCATGCTGCTGACCGGTGCGCTGATTATTATCCTGACGAAGACTAATCCCGCTTCAATATCTAAAAACGAAGTCTTCCGTTCCGGTATGATCGCGATTGTGGCGGTGTACGGTATTGCCTGGATGGCAGAAACCATGTTCGGCGCGCACATGGCAGAAATCGAAGGTGTGCTGGGCAACATGGTGAAAGAGTATCCGTGGGCCTATGCAATTGTTCTGCTGCTGGTATCTAAATTTGTAAACTCTCAGGCAGCGGCGCTGGCGGCGATTGTTCCGGTCGCGCTGGCAATTGGGGTCGATCCAGCATACATCGTGGCTTCCGCTCCGGCATGTTACGGTTACTACATTCTGCCGACTTACCCAAGCGATCTGGCGGCAATTCAGTTTGACCGTTCCGGCACTACCCACATTGGCCGCTTCGTTATCAACCACAGTTTCATTCTGCCTGGTTTGATCGGCGTAAGCGTATCCTGTGTCTTTGGTTGGATCTTCGCCGCAATGTACGGTTTCCTGTAATTACAGTTCGCGTGCCGTCCGTTTTAGTACGGCACGCCACCGTTAAGACGCAGAGAATTTTAAAATTCCTGAGAAAAATGAAAAGGCTGGAAGCAAATGTCAAAAGTTGAATTCACTTACCAGGCGGCTTTCCCACTGGGGGAAGACAAAACTGAGTACTACCTGCTGACATCCGATCACGTCAGCGTTGGCGAGTTTGAAGGCGAAACAATCCTGAAAGTAGCTCCTGAAGCACTTACGCTACTGGCCCAACAAGCCTTCCACGACGCCTCCTTCATGCTCCGCCCTGAACACCAACAGCAAGTCGCCTCAATCCTCCATGATCCCGAAGCCAGCGAAAACGATAAGTATGTCGCGCTGCAGTTCCTGAGAAACTCCGAAATCGCCGCCAAAGGCGTGTTGCCAACCTGCCAGGACACCGGTACGGCCATTATCATGGGGAAAAAAGGTCAGCGTGTCTGGACCGGTGGCGGCGACGAAGCGGCACTCTCTAAAGGCGTATTTAATACCTATATTGAAGATAACCTGCGCTACTCGCAAAACGCGGCGCTGGATATGTACAAAGAAGTGAATACTGGCACCAACCTGCCCGCACAAATCGATCTGTACAGCGTGGACGGCGACGAATACAAATTCCTGTGCGTAGCCAAAGGCGGCGGTTCAGCGAACAAAACCTATCTGTATCAGGAAACCAAAGCGCTGCTGACTCCCGGCAAACTGAAAAACTTCCTGGTGGAGAAAATGCGTACGCTGGGTACTGCAGCTTGCCCGCCGTATCATATTGCATTTGTCATTGGCGGCACGTCAGCGGAAAGCACCCTGAAAACGGTGAAGCTGGCCAGCACACACTACTATGACGCACTGCCAACTGAAGGTAATGCGCACGGCCAGGCGTTCCGCGATCTGCAACTGGAACAGGAACTGCTGGAAGAAGCGCAGAAACTCGGCCTCGGTGCCCAGTTTGGCGGGAAATACTTCGCGCACGATATCCGCGTGATCCGCCTGCCTCGCCACGGCGCGTCCTGCCCGGTTGGTATGGGCGTCTCTTGCTCCGCAGATCGTAACATTAAGGCCAAGATTAACCGCGAAGGGATCTGGATTGAAAAACTGGAACACAATCCAGCTCAATACATTCCGGAATCCCTGCGCCAGGCAGGCGAAGGTGAAGTGGTCAAAGTTGACCTCAACCGCCCAATGAAAGAGATCCTTGCCCAGCTTTCTCAGTACCCGGTTTCTACTCGTCTGTCGCTGAGCGGCACTATCATTGTCGGTCGCGATATCGCCCACGCGAAGCTAAAAGAACGTATTGAGTCCGGCGAAGGCCTGCCACAGTACGTGAAAGATCACCCGATCTACTATGCGGGTCCGGCCAAAACCCCTGCGGGTTATCCGTCTGGCTCTTTAGGCCCAACCACTGCGGGTCGCATGGACTCCTATGTTGACCTGCTGCAGTCCCATGGCGGCAGCATGATCATGTTGGCGAAAGGTAACCGTAGCCAGCAGGTAACTGACGCCTGCCACAAACACGGCGGCTTCTACTTAGGCAGCATCGGTGGTCCGGCAGCGGTACTGGCGCAGCAGAGCATTAAGCATCTGGAATGCGTGGAATTCCCGGAGCTGGGTATGGAAGCAATCTGGAAAATCGAAGTAGAAGATTTCCCGGCTTTCATCCTGGTCGATGACAAAGGCAACGATTTCTTCCAGCAAATCGTCAGCAAACAATGCGCTAACTGCGCGAAGTAAACCCATTCGGCCCGGCACTGGACTGACACCCGTTTTTTGGCGTCAGTCCAGTGATCCCCCCGGGCCTCCTTTATCCCCCCATTTACTGACCTTGAATTTTTGTTGCGCACAGGGAATAGTGACCTTTTCCATTACTTGTGAATTCGCAATGCTTCGTACCCTGAACGTCACAATCTTGCATACTGGCGCGCTGCTGCTGACGCTGATTCTTATCTACACCGGTATCTCAGCCTCGGAGAAGATCACCTGGCTGATGGAAGTCACGCCGGTCATTATTGTCGTCCCATTATTGCTGGCGACCAAAAAACAGTATCCGCTGACGCCATTGCTCTACACGCTCATTTTTTTGCACGCCATCATTCTGATGGTCGGCGGTATGTATACCTACGCCAAAGTTCCCGTCGGTTTTCAGGTTCAGGAATGGCTGGATCTCAGTCGTAACCCGTATGACAAGCTGGGTCACTTCTTCCAGGGGCTGGTACCTGCACTAGCGGCAAGAGAGATTTTAGTGCGCGGTAATCGCGTTCGTGGCCGCAAAATGCTGGCTTTTTTGGTCTGCTGCGTAGCGCTGGCGATTAGCGCGATGTATGAGCTGATCGAATGGTGGGCGGCACTGGCGATGGGCCAGGGAGCCGATGATTTTCTGGGTACGCAAGGCGACCCGTGGGATACCCAGTCGGATATGTTCTGCGCCCTGCTCGGCGCGCTAACGACGGTGCTCGTGCTGGCGGGCTGGCACAACAGACAGTTAAAAATCGCCGGATAGCGCTAACGCTTATCCGGCAATCTGCCCTACCCATTACGCGATTTGATAACCAGAATCGGCAAGGCGAACAGCAGCGTCAGAAAGTTCGCCATACTGACGGCGGTATCGTCAATCAATAACCCATAAACCAGCCACAAAACCAACCCGCACACAAACATCACATACATTAAACCGGAGATACCTTGGGTGTTGCGGGTGGTAATGACCTTAATCGCCTGCGGCAAAAAAGAGAGCGTCGTCAGCGTTGCCGCCAGATAGCCAATCCAGGAATGCCATTCCATAGCTACGCCTTCGCATCGCTGGCCACTACCACCGGTATCTCCGGGGTATTCGACTGCTTGACGGGCGACGGCACTTTTCGGTATTTATCCAGCAGGTGGATCTGAATCTTACGCAGCATATCGCCATTTAACCGGTAGTAACGGAAATAGAGCACCAGTGTCACAATGAAGAAGAGCGTCGGCAGCGCGATCATGATGAACTGCATGCCAAGAATGGTCTCAGCGGATTGCGTTGCATTCGGAACATAACCAATCAATCCCAGCACCACCGCAATAAAGAAAGCAGAAAACGCCGAGCCACCTTTGACCACCATCGTCTGCACGGCATAGGCAATACTCTCGCAGCGGACGTTAAACTTATACTCGCCGTAATCTACGGTGTCCGCCACCATAATCACCTGAAGTACCCAGAACAGTGCCGTACCAATGTTCAGAAGGATCCCTGCGGTAACAATCAGTAAAGTATTGTGGAATGCCCCCAGTGCCATAATCAGCAATACGCCTGCGCTCAGAACCGGCATACCCGAAGCGCCAGCCCACAGTATCCGGCGAGAAAGCGCCTTTGACAGACGGGGAAAGAGAATCAATGTCAGCAAGTTAGCCGCTCCGGCATAGGAGAGGTAGTATGGGAAAAGGTCAGCATCACCCACCACGTAGGTGAAGTAATAAATCGCAAAACCAGTAATGATATTGGACGCCACGTTGTAAGCCAGCGCCATACCCAGCAGGCAGGAAAGCTGATCGTTTTTGTAGATAAGCGCAAGGATTGATTTCAGCGTCAGCCGGGTGCTGTCTGCCGTGGCTTCGCTGTCAGAGGAATACACTTCGTGCACATTGCGCAAGGTTACGAGGGTAGAAACAATAAAAAATGCGATCAGCACCAGCGTAAACATCTGAAAACCGAACCCGCGATCCGCGCCGCCAACATAGTTTACAAAGGGTAGCGTCACGCCCGCGGTGACAAACCCTGCAAGGCTGGCGAAGAAACGAGGGAACGGCACCAGTTGTTCACGCTCGCGTTTATCCAGCGTAATCGTGGGGACCAGCGACCAGAATGGAATATCCATAATGGTGTAGGTCATCCCCCACAATATGTACGTCACACAAACAAAAACGATTTGCGCCGTCCCCTCAAACAGATGTGCGCTAAAAAGCAAAAACAGCACCAACGAGTTCGCCAGCGTACCGAGTAAGATCCAGGGTTTAAATTTTCCCCAACGCGACCGGGTGGCATTCACTATCCACCCCATCACCGGATCGTTAAACGCGTTCCATATTTTTGCCACCAGGAACAAAGTTCCGACGACGCCCACCGATAATCCCACCACGTCGGTGTAGTAATACATCAGGTACATGTACACGATACCGATAGCGAAATCCTTACCAAACGCGCCAAATCCGTAACTGAGTTTTGTAGTCAGAGAGATGCTCATAGGGTATCGGGTCGCTGTTACCAGCGCCCGCCTTCTGTAAGAGGAAACGTCAGACGTTAAACGCCGGATACTCTGCCCGGCGTGATTGTGTGTTAACGATGTAACCAGGCTGGCAGCCAGTCGCCATGGGAGGCGATTAGATCGTCCACCAGCGCATAAATCTCCTCAATTCCCAATACCGCGGCGGTATGCGGATCCATCATCGCCGCGTGATAAACGCGATCGCGATTTTCCGTCAGAATGGCTTCCGTTAGCAGGGTCTGAACATTGATATTGGTTTGCATCATGGCCGCCAAATGGGACGGGAGCGTCCCCACCTTCGTTGGCTGAATACCATTCGCATCAACCAGGCAAGCTACCTCCACGCAACAGCCTTGCGGCAGGTTATCGATCAGATGGTCATTACGAACGTTGCCATACACCACGCTTGGTTCACCAGTCCAGATAGCGTTCATGATAGTGCTGGCATATTCGCGCGACGGCTTAATATCGATCCGCGCCGCCGTTTTGTACTCTTCCAGCTCTTTATTCCAGTTCGCCACCTGTTCCACGCAGCGTTTAGGATATTCATCCAGTGGAACCTTGTAGCGTTCAATCAGATCTTCACGCCCCGGTTTAATAAACCACGGCGTATATTCCGCAAAGTGTTCCGATGACTCGGTGACGAAAAAGCCCAGTTTTTTGAACATTTCATAACGCACAATGTTCTGGCAACGGGTATTCCCATGAATATTCGGTTTCGGTGCCTGACCGGAATCATAAGCCGCCAACAGTTCCGGGTAGAGATCTACATAGCCCCCATCAGCCGTTTTACGCTCCAGCTCCAGATAAAACGCCATGTGGTTGATCCCGGCGCAACGATAACGTAGCGAAGCAGGATCAATATCCAGATCCCGCGCCAGCTCTTCCGCCGTGCCCTGTACTGAATGGCACAACCCAACCTGCTTGATATGCGGATAGCGCGCATACATTGCCCAGGTGTTCATCGCCATCGGGTTAACGTAGTTAAGCATGGTGGCCTGCGGGCAGACTTCCGTCATGTCCTCACAAATCTGCCATAAATGCGGGATAGTGCGCAGCGCACGCATGATGCCGCCCGGCCCCAGAGTGTCGGCAATCGTCTGCTCCAGACCATGACGTTTACACACCGTAAAATCGGTAACGGTACAGGGTTCATAGCCGCCAATCTGGAAAGCGACAACCACAAAATCAGCATCCTGCAATGCCGCTTTTTGATCGCTATAACAGGTGATATGCCCGGATGCACCCGCAGAATCCATCAGTTTACGCACAACAATGTGTGACTCTTCCAGACGTGTAGGATCGACATCCATCAAGGCGATATGCGCCGACTTCAACGCATCGCGATGAAAAACGTCCCCGAGGATATTTTTGACGAAAATCGTCGAACCGGCGCCGATAAAGGTAATTTTGGGTGCAGACATCATGACTCTCCAGAACAGTAGTGAACACGGTCATGGTGGCACGCCGCCCGGGTGAAAACCTCCGTTTTCCCTCATGAGCATTCCCAAAAACTCAGATCCTCTGTCAGCCGTGTGACGATCTGAGTTTTTGGGATTAAATCACCTAAAAAGCAGAGTATCCGGCCTGATAATCGGTCTACTATCATTCATAGCGACCGGTTTTGTGCCCCCCTTCGCGGTTTCTTTTCTGCGGATGAGACATGATTCTGATAATTCAGGAAATGGAGTGATGATGAGTACAGAGCCGATAGTCTTTCTCCCGCCCGACCCGCATATGTGTAATGGCGACGAAAAACAGACCCGCAGCCCGCTGTCGCTCTACTCTGAATATCAGCGGATGGATATTGAGCTGCGTTCACCGCATGCTATGCCTGCCAGCCACTGGCACGGTCAGGTGGAAGTCAACGTACCGTTTGACGGCGATGTGGAGTATTTGATCAACAACGAAGTCGTAAAGATAAAACAAGGACATATCACCCTATTCTGGGCCTGTACCCCACATCAACTCACCCGCCCCGGCAACTGCAAGCAGATGGCGATTTTCAGCTTACCGATGCATCTGTTTCTCTCCTGGCCACTGGATCGGGAGCTTATCAATCATGTTACCCATGGCATGGTCGTCAAATCGCTCGCGACCCAGCAACTCAGTACCTTTGAAGTGCTGCGCTGGCAGCAGGAAGCGAACAGCCCAAATGAGCAAATTCGCCAGTTGGCGATCGATGAAATCGGCCTGATGTTAAAGCGGTTTAGCCTTTCTGGATGGGAACCTATTCTGGTCAACAAAACCTCACGCACGCATAAAAATAGCGCCTCACGGCATGCCCAGTTTTACGTCAGCCAAATGTTGAGCTTTATTGCTGATAACTACGATCAGGCGCTTACCATCAACGACGTTGCGGAGCACGTGAAGCTCAATGCCAACTACGCGATGGGGATTTTCCAGCGCGTGATGCAACTCACCATGAAGCAGTACATCACCGCCATGCGGATCAATCACGTCCGCGCATTGCTTAGCGATACCGATAAAACCATTCTCGACGTCGCATTGACTGCCGGATTCCGATCCAGCAGCCGTTTTTATGACACCTTCAGCAAGTTTGTCGGCATGTCGCCGCAGCAGTACCGTAAACTGAGCCAGCAGCGTCGGCAAACAATGGCGGGTTGATATCATTCGCTGATATCAGTATCAGCCAAAAAAATATTCCCCCTGTCGATAAACGGCAGTGGAAAACCGACAACAAGTAAACGCAACATTTTGTTTAATAAAATAATAAAGTCAAATCAGACTATTTTTCACCCGCTTTACAGGCCATTTTGTCAGGATAATACTTGCCTACGTCACATTCATACGGTGTGTCTGCAATCCCTAAATTGCAACCTTTCCACAACCGGGTAAAAGATGATGAAAGTATTAATTGTTGAAAGTGAGTTTCTGCATCAGGACACCTGGGTCGGTAGCGCTGTCGAACGTCTGGCCGATGCTTTAAGCCGCCAAAATGTTACCGTCATTAAGTCCACCTCATTCGACGATGGTTATGCCATCCTCGCCGCAAATGAAGCCATTGATTACCTGATGTTCAGCTATCAAATGGAACAACAAGACGAGCACCTGAATGTCAGGCAATTGATCGGTAAGCTCCACGAGCGCCAGCAAAACGTTCCTGTTTTCCTGCTGGGCGATCGGGAAAAGGCCACCGCGTCACTGGATCGCGACCTGCTGGAGCTTGTCGATGAATTCGCCTGGATTCTGGAGGACAGCGCTGACTTTATCGCTGGCCGCGCCATCGCAGCGATGACTCGCTATCGTCAGCAATTGTTACCGCCGCTGTTCAACGCCCTGATGAAATACAGTAATGTCCATGAGTATTCCTGGGCGGCTCCTGGTCACCAGGGCGGTGTCGGTTTCACCAAAACGCCTGCCGGTCGACTGTACCATGACTACTACGGTGAAAATCTGTTCCGTACCGACATGGGGATTGAACGTACCAATCTCGGTTCTTTACTCGACCATACTGGCGCATTTGGGGAAAGTGAAAAAAATGCTGCCCGCGTGTTCGGCGCCGATCGTTCCTGGTCCGTGGTGGTCGGGACTTCCGGCTCTAACCGCACCATCATGCAGGCTTGTATGACCGACAATGACGTCGTGGTGTTGGATCGTAACTGCCACAAATCTATCGAGCAGGGGCTGATCCTCACTGGGGCAAAACCGGTGTACATGGTACCGAGCCGCAACCGGTACGGCATTATCGGACCTATCTACCCGCAGGAAATGCAGCCTGAAACATTGCAGAAAAAAATCAGCGAAAGCCCGCTGACCAAAGGCAAGGCCGGGCAAAAACCGTCTTACAGCGTTGTGACCAACTGTACCTACGACGGTGTTTGCTACAACGCCAAAGAAGCGCAGGATCTGCTCGCGCAAACCAGCGATCGCATCCACTTCGATGAGGCCTGGTACGGTTATGCCCGCTTCAACCCAATTTATACCGATCACTACGCCATGCGTGGCGCGCCGGGCGATCACAACGGCCCTACCGTTTTTGCCACCCACTCGACCCACAAACTGCTGAATGCGCTCTCTCAGGCATCTTACATTCACGTCCGTGAAGGTCGTGGAGCCGTGAACTTCTCCCGCTTTAACCAGGCGTACATGATGCACGCCACCACTTCTCCGTTGTATGCCATCTGCGCATCAAACGACGTGGCGGTCTCCATGATGGACGGTAACAGCGGCCTGTCACTCACTCAGGAAGTGATCGACGAAGCGGTCGATTTCCGTCAGGCCATGGCAAGGTTGTACAAAGAATTCACCGCCGAAGGCGACTGGTTCTTCAAACCGTGGAACAAAGAAGTGGTAACCGATCCGCAGACCGGTAAAACCTATGACTTTGCCGACGCGCCAGCTACATTGCTGGCAACCGATCAGAATTGCTGGGTGATGCGTCCGGGTGAATCCTGGCACGGCTTTAAAGACCTGCCGGATAACTGGAGCATGCTGGACCCAATCAAAGTCAGCATTCTGGCTCCGGGGATGGGCGACGATGGCGAACTGGAAGAGAACGGCGTACCGGCAGCGCTGGTTACCGCCTGGCTTGGCCGCCACGGTATCGTGCCGACCCGTACCACCGACTTCCAGATTATGTTCCTGTTCTCCATGGGGATTACCCGTGGTAAATGGGGCACATTAATCAACACGTTGTGCTCTTTCAAACACCACTACGATGCCAATACACCGCTGTCACAGGTTATGCCAGAACTGGTGGAAGAACATCCTGACACTTATGCCAACATGGGTATTCACGATCTGGGCGACACCATGTTTGCCTGGCTGAAAGAGAACAACCCAGGCAGCCGGCTCAACGCCGCTTACTCCGGTCTGCCGGATGCGAATATTACCCCGCGTGACGCTTACAACGCGATAGTCAGTGACAACGTTGAGATGGTCGCGATTGAAAATCTGGCGGGACGTATTGCGGCAAACTCCGTGATCCCTTACCCACCGGGAATTCCGATGCTGCTGTCCGGTGAAAACTTTGGCGATGCCAACAGCCCGCAAATTGGGTACCTGCGTTCGTTGCAGTCCTGGGACCACCACTTCCCTGGATTTGAACATGAAACCGAAGGAACGGAAATTATTGACGGTGTGTATCACGTCATGTGCGTGAAAGCATAATGTCTCTTTTTAGAGAGTCCGATGTTTAAGGTAGACATGTCATTCTTGAGTAATTCCTGAGTATTGCTGCAAAACAATAACACTGTCATACCTTTTTGCGCGGGACCACCCCGCGCTTTTTTTACATACAAAAAACGCCAGTTTCCACTCCGTACAAAAATGTGTACATAAGAAAAATCCCTCCAAATATTGTAATTAATTTCAGACACGTTATTTTATTGCAGTCTTGGTTTCATCATACAATTCTATTTAACCGATTTGATTCACCTGATTTGGTGGGTTACGGTGTTTTATGTTCATATTCCTGGAGTTTGGGTATGAGGGTTTGCAGCAGAGCAGCTTGTGTTGTTGTATTAACGGAGAAGGATGTTTGGTTAAGGATTAACGGAAAAGAAGCCATCAGTTTAAAAGCCAACAACATGGCACTGGTAGCATGCGATAATAATATTATTGATTTATCATCACTTAATAACGCACTGGTCGTACACATCAGTCGTGAAATTATTAAAGACTATCTTCGATTCTTAAACAAAGATCTGTCACAGATCCCTCCCTGGCAACGCAGTGCCAATCCGGTCATGACCGCCGTCTGCCTGACGCCGGATATCTTCCGGGCAGCTGCTCAACATAGCGTGATGGAAACGGTGGATGAAGGTGAATACGAACGTACTCGTTCGCTTCTGTTCACAGTGTTATCACGTTTTCTCGACAGCAAAAAGTTTATCTCCCTGCTCATGCATATGCTACGCAATTGCGTCAGCGACTGCGTGTACCACATTATCGAGAGCGATATCCATAAAGACTGGAATTTAAGCATGGTCGCCAGCTGCTTATGCCTGAGCCCCAGTTTGTTAAAGAAAAAGCTCAAAAATGAAAACACCAGTTACAGTCAAATAATAACTACGTGTCGTATGCGTTACGCCGTCAATCAATTAATGATGGACGGAAAAAACATTTCTCAGGTCTCTCAACTGTGCGGATATAACAGTACCTCATACTTTATTTCCGTTTTCAAAGAGTTCTATGGGATGACGCCACTGCATTATGTTAGTCAACATAGGGAGCAATCCGCTGCCTGATTTTTAATCAGTTAGCAATAAGCCATAATAATATCAGCATTGGCGATACCCCTGGTCCGCCATCATAAAATAGTCTTCTGAAGAGGTATGATAAGACGTCATTTATCCTAATCAGGAGTTAAAAAATATGTCGACGGATGCTGATGCTCACAAAGTGGGATTAATCCCCGTCACCCTTATGGTGTCGGGGAATATCATGGGTTCCGGTGTATTCCTGCTACCCGCAAACCTGGCGTCAACTGGCGGGATTGCAATCTACGGATGGTTGGTCACTATTATCGGTGCTTTAGCACTGTCGATGGTGTATGCGAAAATGTCGTCCTTAGACTCCAGTCCCGGTGGTTCTTACGCTTATGCCCGCCGCTGTTTCGGCCCTTTTTTAGGTTACCAGACCAACGTGCTGTACTGGCTGGCCTGCTGGATAGGTAACATCGCCATGGTGGTCATCGGCGTCGGTTACCTGAGCTACTTCTTCCCCATCTTAAAAGATCCGTTGGTCCTGACACTGACCTGCGTTGTGGTACTGTGGATCTTCGTATTGCTGAACATTGTCGGACCAAAAATGATCACCCGTGTACAGGCCGTCGCAACGGTTCTGGCGCTGGTGCCCATCGTCGGTATTGCCGTCTTCGGCTGGTTCTGGTTCCGCGGTGAAACTTATATGGCGGCCTGGAACGTCAGCGGCATGAACACCTTCGGCGCGATTCAAAGTACTCTGAACGTAACCTTGTGGTCATTTATTGGGGTGGAAAGCGCCTCCGTCGCGGCAGGCGTGGTTAAAAACCCTAAACGTAACGTGCCTATTGCCACTATTGGTGGCGTGCTGATTGCCGCGGTTTGCTATGTGCTCTCCACCACGGCGATTATGGGTATGATCCCTAATGCTGCGCTGCGTGTTTCAGCTTCCCCGTTCGGCGATGCCGCTCGAATGGCGCTGGGTGACACCGCAGGGGCGATTGTCTCCTTCTGTGCGGCTGCCGGGTGCCTCGGTTCTCTGGGCGGCTGGACGCTACTTGCCGGACAAACTGCCAAAGCGGCAGCCGATGACGGCCTGTTCCCGCCGATTTTTGCCCGCGTCAACAAAGCCGGTACGCCGGTAGCCGGGTTAATTATTGTCGGTATCCTGATGACCATCTTCCAGTTCAGCAGCATGTCGCCGAACGCCGCGAAAGAATTTGGTCTGGTCTCTTCGGTCTCCGTTATCTTCACCCTGGTGCCATATCTGTACACCTGCGCGGCATTGCTGCTGCTCGGCCATGGTCATTTCGGCAAAGCGCGCCCAGTGTACCTGGCAGTAACCTTTATCGCGTTTGTCTATTGTATCTGGGCGGTTATCGGTTCCGGTGCTAAAGAAGTGATGTGGTCGTTCGTCACGCTGATGATCATTACTGCGCTGTACGCTCTGAACTACAACCGAATCCATAAAAATCCGTATCCTTTGGATGCCCCGGTAAACAATAACTAACGCAACTCACCGTAGTGGCCCGATGACATAACTTCATCGGGCCTGGATTTTCCTACCGCGATTCGGAATCAACATTAAGAACTTAAGGTTGGCTTAACTTTACTTTGAGAGGATTTGCACCACTTAGTCGATGGAACCCCCTTAATGTTAAAGCACCTGTTTAAAAGGCCTGTTCTCGGTCTAATCAGCTGGATTCTGCTGATCTCAATTTATCTTGCAACTTTTCTGAACATTGCGTTCTACAAACAAGTGCTGCAAGTCCTGCCGCTGGATTCCGTGCGTAACGTGCTGGTGTTTTTGTCGATGCCAGTCGTCGCGTTCAGCGTCATGAACATTGTGCTGACGCTGGCCTCATTCCTGTGGCTTAATCGCCTGGTGG
Source organism: Citrobacter meridianamericanus (assembly GCF_041320245.1). Classification (NCBI taxonomy): domain Bacteria; kingdom Pseudomonadati; phylum Pseudomonadota; class Gammaproteobacteria; order Enterobacterales; family Enterobacteriaceae; genus Citrobacter; species Citrobacter meridianamericanus. The sequence goes on from NZ_CP101036.1 coordinate 4,847,901, forward strand.
CCTGCATTTTCATTCTGGTTGGCGCAGCGGCCCAATATTTCATCATGACCTACGGCATCATCATCGACCGCTCGATGATCGCCAACATGATGGACACTACGCCCGCAGAAACCTTCGCGCTGCTGACGCCAAAAATGCTCCTCACGCTCGGTGTAAGCGGTATTCTGGCCGCGCTCATTGCCTGCTGGGTAAGAATCAAACCAATCGCCCCGGTAATGCGCAGCGTACTGTTCCGTGGCGCTAACATTCTGGTGTCCGCGTTGTTGATCGTGCTGGTCGCCACCTTCTTCTACAAAGATTACGCCTCACTGTTTCGCAACAATAAACAGCTGGTGAAATCTCTCAGCCCATCCAACAGCATTGTGGCGACATCGTCCTGGTATTCACACCAGAGGCTGGCCCACCTACCGCTGGTGCGTATTGGCGAAGATGCGCATCGCAACCCATTAATGGTAAAAGAAAAACGTAAGAACCTGACAATTGTGGTTCTCGGTGAGACCTCACGCGGAGATAACTTCTCGCTGTCTGGCTATTCGCGCCAGACCAACCCGCTGCTGGAAAAAGATGATGTGGTCTATTTCCCCCGCACCACCTCCTGCGGAACGGCAACGGCAGTGTCCGTACCCTGCATGTTCTCCGATATGCCGCGCGCACACTACGATGAAGAACTGGCGCAGCATCAGGAAGGCGTCCTCGACATTATTCAGCGCGCAGGAATTAACGTGCTGTGGAACGATAACGACGGCGGCTGCAAAGGAGCCTGTGACCGGGTACCACACCAGAATATGACCGCGTTGAACCTGCCAGGACAGTGTATTGACGGCGAATGCTACGATGAAGTGCTGTTCCACGGACTGGAAGAGTATATTAATAACCTGCAAGGCGACGGCGTGATTGTGCTGCACACCATCGGCAGCCACGGCCCGACCTATTACAACCGCTATCCTGCGCAGTTCAAGAAATTTACACCAACCTGCGACACTAACGAAATCCAGAATTGTTCACAGCAGCAGTTGATCAATACCTACGACAACACTCTTGTTTACGTTGACTATATTGTTGATAAAGCAATCAATATACTGAAAGAGCATCAGGATAATTTCACCACCAGCCTGGTTTATCTTTCCGATCACGGTGAATCCTTAGGGGAAAATGGCGTCTATTTGCACGGCCTGCCGTATTCGATTGCGCCAGATACGCAAAAACATGTGCCGATGCTGCTGTGGCTCTCAGAAGATTATCAGCAACGCTATCAAGTCTCTCAGACATGTTTACAAAAACGGGCAAGCTCAGAAGATTTCTCACAGGATAATCTATTCTCTACCCTGCTGGGATTAACAGGCGTGCAAACACAGAAATACCAGGCGACAGATGATATTCTGCAACCCTGCCGGGGAGGCTAAACGAATGAAAATTCTGATTGTTGAAGACGATACGTTGTTATTACAGGGACTGATACTCGCCGCGCAAACAGAAGGCTATGCCTGCGACGGCGTATCGACGGCCCGTGCAGCGGAGCAGTGTCTGGAAAGCGGACATTACAGTCTGGTGGTCCTCGACCTGGGCTTACCGGATGAAGACGGCCTGCACTTTCTGAACCGAATCAGGCAGAAAAAATACACCGTGCCGGTACTCATCCTCACCGCCCGTGATACGGTGAAAGACCGGGTCAGCGGGCTGGACGTGGGGGCCGATGACTATCTGGTCAAACCGTTCGCACTGGAAGAACTGCATGCCCGCATCCGGGCGCTGCTGCGTCGGCATAACAATCAGGGTGAAAGTGAACTCATTGTCAGCAACCTGACGCTGAATATCGGTCGTCGCCAGGTGTGGATGGACGGGCAAGAGGTTATCTTAACGCCAAAAGAATACGCACTCCTGTCGCGCCTGATGCTCAAAGCGGGCAGCCCGGTACACCGGGAAATCCTCTATAACGACATCTACAGCTGGGATAACGAACCGTCGACCAATACGCTGGAAGTGCACATTCACAACCTGCGCGACAAAGTCGGAAAATCTCGCATCCGCACGGTCAGGGGATTTGGCTATATGCTGGTTGCCACTGAGGAAAGCTAAGTGAAGCTGCTGCAATATCTAAAACAACCTCTCCCGCTTCGTCATCGCCTGATGCTGACGATTGGTCTTATTCTGCTGGTCTTTCAGCTGATTAGTACCTTCTGGTTGTGGCACGAAAGTACCGAACAAATACAGTTATTCGAACAGGCATTGCGCGAAAATCGTAACAACGATCGCCACATCATGCATGAGATCCGTGAGGCAATCGCCAGCCTGATCGTCCCCGGAATCTTTATGGTCAGCCTGGCGCTGCTGATTTGCTACCAGGCAGTGCGACGTATTACTCGCCCGCTGGCGGATCTGCAAAAAGAGCTGGAAGCGCGGGCAGCCGATAACCTGACCCCGATTGAAATTCACAGCTCAACCATTGAGATCCAGGCGGTTGTCTCAGCGCTAAACGACCTGGTAACGCGGCTAACCAGCACGATTGAAAACGAACGCTTATTTACCGCCGATGTCGCTCACGAACTGCGCACGCCGCTGTCAGGCGTGCGCCTGCATCTTGAATTACTGTCCAAAACTCATAAGGTCGATGTTTCGCCGTTAATTGCCCGCCTTGACCAAATGATGGATAGCGTGTCGCAGCTGCTGCAACTCGCCCGCGTCGGACAGTCGTTTTCAGCCGGGAGCTATCAGCACGTCAAACTGCTGGAGGATGTGATTCTGCCCTCCTACGATGAACTCAGCACCATGCTGGACCAGCGCCAGCAGACGCTGCTCCTACCGCAAAGTACGGTGGACGTTGTCGTACGTGGCGATGCAACGCTCTTACGGATGTTGCTGCGAAATCTGGTGGAGAACGCACATCGCTACAGCCCGGAAGGCACCCATATTACGATTAGTCTGAATACAGAGCATGATGCCGTCATGGCCGTCGAAGATGAAGGGCCAGGCATTGATGAAAGTAAATGCGGGGAACTGAGCAAAGCGTTTGTGCGGATGGATAGCCGTTTTGGCGGGATTGGGCTGGGACTGAGCATTGTCAGTCGAATCACCCAGTTACATCGCGGGCATTTTTATTTGCAAAATCGTCAGGGAACCACCGGTACTCGCGCGTGGGTAGAATTAGCGAAAGATCAGTAAGAACTCACCCATACGTACAAAAAGCTGCTGATAATTAGTACGCTGCACACGGTGGTCAAACTTTCGTAAATGCGGGTTTTCATGACACTCTCCTCCGAGGATATGGAGGAGAGTTTGCCTGAAGGATATTAAGCCAACCTTAAGCCATGAAAACTACTCATCAATACGCGGATGCTGCTGCACCAGGCGCGTACGCTTAAGTTGCAGCTCTGCAATTTCCTGATCGATGTCTTCAATTTTCTGCTCAATATTGTCGTAGTGCTCGCCAAGGATCTCTTTCGCTTCCTGAATATCCGACGCGGCAGGCGTGGCCCCTTTCAACGGCTGATTGGCGGTTTCTTTCATGGTCACGCCAGTAATTAAACCTATCACCGCAATTACCATCAGATAATAAGCTGGCATCATCAGATTCTGCGAGCTTTCCACCAGCCATGCGGCCAGCGTCGGGGTCAGACCGGCTACCAATACCGAGATATTAAACGCGGCGGCCAGCGCACTGTAGCGAATATGCGTCGGGAACATCGCCGGTAACGTTGACGCCATCACCCCGGTAAAACAGTTGAGGATCACAGCCAGCATCAGTAACCCGGCGAAAATCAGGCCAATGACGTTACTGTTGATCAGGATAAATGCCGGAATGGCCAGCACAAACAGCGCAATACTGCCCATAATCACAAACGGACGGCGTCCAAAGCGGTCACTGAGCAAACCCATAATCGGCTGTACAAACAGCATACCAATCATGATGGCGATAATAATCAACACGCCGTGGTCTTCAGAGTAATGCAGGTTATGCGACAGGTAGCTCGGCATATAGGTGAGCAGCATGTAATAGGTGACGTTGGTAGCAATAACCAGCCCGATACACGCCAGCAGGCTGCGCCAGTGTTTGGTCGCAATCTCTTTAAACGAAACCTTCGGACCTTCCTGCAGACCCTGTCGATCGCCCTGCTCCAGTTTATCCACGTGCTGCTGGAACGCCGGCGTTTCTTCCAGCGCATGACGCAGGTACAGGCCAATCAGCCCTAACGGTAGCGCAAGGAAGAACGGAATACGCCAGCCCCACTCAAGGAAGTTTTCTTCGCCGACGACAGTTGAGATCAGGACTACCACGCCCGCACCCAGCACAAACCCGGCAATCGAGCCGAAGTCCAGCCAACTGCCCATAAATCCGCGCTTACGGTCTGGCGAGTACTCTGCGACAAAAATCGACGCCCCGGTGTACTCCCCACCGACCGAGAACCCCTGCGCCATCTTACACAGCAACAGCAGAATCGGCGCCCAGATACCAATCGAGGCATATGAAGGAATGAGACCGATACAGAAGGTACTGATCGACATAATCACAATGGTGATGGCGAGGATCTTCTGACGACCGTATTTATCGCCAAGCATACCGAAGAACAATCCGCCAAGCGGTCGAATCAGAAAGGGAACAGAGAAAGTAGCGAGTGCGGCAACCATCTGCACGCTGGGGTCAGCCCCCGGGAAGAACACTTTACCTAATGCGTAAGCAACAAACCCATAAACACCAAAATCAAACCACTCCATCGCATTACCTAACGACGCCGCGGTAATGGCTTTCCGCAGTTTACCATCATCAATGATGGTAACGTCGCGCAGCGTTATTGGTTTTATTTTTTTCCTTTTAAGCATACCAGTCCTCGTAGACTTAGCCCTGTCACGCTCCAGTCGAGTCTCAACGCCGCATGCGTCAAGGTCATCGCCGAGCGGGGAATGCACAAGCGCACTCCCTGTAACAAGCGTAGCAGGTTTACTTACACACCCTGGTTAAGGGTTATACAACCGAACCTGTTGACGCCTGATTGGGCGGTTAATGACCTCTTTACCCTAACAGTGTTTAAATTTGTGATCAACTTCACATATAAATTTTCATTTCGTCAACATGTGTAAATCAGCTCATTCTGAGTCAGATTTTTTACATGTCACGCTTGCGCTTTTTTGACAATGGAATTTAAGAATACATCGCTTTATTTCACCAACAATCACAATAGTCACTATTATTCTGCTAGCAAAAAAAACACTACATCTCTTCACAAAAAGATCACAGCTTTTTTAATAATCATGGCGTTTAAGGTTTTTTGCTCGGAATATGTGATGAAGATAACTAAAACATCGTTTTATTTTGATTGAATCAATGTTCCCATGAATGCAAACTAATTCCAGACGCAATATCCCTGGGAGCAGCAACACGCTCAACGTATGCCGCGTTAGATTTTATAAAACAAAGAGATAGTGGTTTTCTTTGTTAAAAGACCCGAATAAACATTTGAATTTATTAATTTTTTCTTTCGCGAGTATTAGCTGCGACAAGACATGAGGACGTTTATGAAAATTAAAGCCACGATTGAACGCATCCCCGGCGGAATGATGTTGATTCCTCTGTTATTAGGCGCAGTGTTAAATACGTTAGCTCCGGATACCGGCGCGTATTTCGGTTCGTTTACTAAAGGTATGATCAGCGGAACGGTGCCAATTCTGGCTGTGTGGTTTTTTTGTATCGGCGCATCTATTGATTTACGGGCAACCGGTACGGTATTACGCAAATCCGGCACGCTGGTATTAACCAAAATAGCCGTGGCATGGGCAGTGGCAATGATTGCCGCTTCATTTATTCCTGATACCGGTATTCAAACCGGGTTCTTTGCCGGTCTATCCGTACTGGCCATTGTTTCAGCGATGGACATGACCAACGGCGGTTTGTACGCCAGCCTGATGAACCAGTACGGAACAAAAGAAGAGTCTGGCGCCTTTGTATTGATGTCTCTGGAATCCGGTCCGTTAATGACCATGGTGATCCTCGGCTCTGCGGGCCTGGCCTCTTTCGAGCCACACCATTTTGTCGGCGCGGTATTACCGTTCCTGATTGGTTTTGCGTTGGGTAACCTGGATCACGATCTTCGTGCCTTCTTCAGCAAAGCTACCCCGGTGCTGATCCCGTTCTTCGGCTTCGCATTGGGCAACACGATTAACCTGAGCGTCATCGTTGATACTGGTCTGCTGGGCATTCTGCTGGGTGTCGCGGTTATCGTCATCACCGGTATCCCGCTGATTATTGCTGACCGCGTTATTGGCGGCGGAAACGGTACGGCGGGCGTGGCAGCCTCTTCTGCCGCAGGCGCTGCGGTGGCAAACCCGGTGATTATCGCCCAGATCAACCCGGCATTTGAACCGGTTGCCGCATCCGCTACGGCACTGGTTGCCGCCAGCGTGATTGTCACCGCCATTCTGGTGCCGATTATCACCGCGTTGTATGCCAAACATTTTAATAAAAACCAGGTCGCCAACGAGACGGTGGCTACCCCGGCAGACTCACTGCACCACTAAGCCTGCCTTTGCTTCACTTACCGCCCCTGCTCAACTGATGAGCTGGGGCGGTGCGAAAATCTCCTCAACCATCGCATCGACCAGCCGCTTCGCCGAACACAATCTCGGCATTCCCAGAGCCACATTTTGCCAACGCTGCGTCACCGACCAGCTCACCGGATGGCGTTGCGCATCGCACCAGTCCCCCAGCCAGCTCAACATATCGTGATGCTCTACTGAGCCACCAATGGCTGGCGTACTGAGCCAATGATGATAGTAATGACGCGTGGCGGGCGCCGCATTCACGCTATCCGCCAGCGCCTGAGCGGCCATCGTACGCAGATTGTCTTTCAGCATTGACACCACATCGGCATTCGCTAACCGGCAAGCGTCACCGAAGGCCCCCCAGCGCAGTTCCTCCAGCGCGACAAAACAGCGTCCAGGTAACGACCAACCGTCATACGCGCCAGCCCGCCAGCGGGTAAAAATTTGCTCGCTGTGTTCGCCCGCCTGAACTGTAAGACCGCGTTGCGTCACCGCCTTCTCTTTATAAGCGCCGCGCTGGGTAAACCAGTCAGCAAGCGAACTGATCTGCTGCACAAGACCAGGTGTGGAAAGTCCACGCGGGTGTTCAGTTTGTTGTAAACACATCAGCCCTTCAGCAATGCGTACCAGCGCCAGATGACCCGGGTCAATCATGCCAGCCAGTTTTTCCACCAGCTTTAGCCGCATCACCAGATGCTCGCTGGACACGCCCGCCATTACCCACGCACGCAGTTGCGTCTGGGATAACACCTCCTGCGTCAGGCGTGCTCGCAGGCGCTGCTGCTGTTGCAGAAAACCGCCGGAACGTTTGGTTTCATCTCCCTGAACCAGATCGACCATAAACTTCGGGTAGACACACTCCAGCGTCCGCCCTGGGCCTTCCAGTAACACGTTAGTCATGTGTGCTCGGTTGCAAAAAGGGTATTGATATCGTCGCGCAGCAAGCGGGAATCTTCATAAAGCCATGCCGCAGTCGTAATACAATGCTGCAGTTGTTCGTTCAGGGCATTCACCGCAGATTCATTTTGCTGACGCAGGGTCAGACTCTCACGCAGGCTCGCCTGTAATTGCGTCAAACACAGTGAAAAGTCAGCAAAAAACGTGGCCATGCCTGCCGTAACGGAAATATCGACCTGAGCCGCTAAAGCTTTACGAATTTGTTGGCAAAACTGGGTGACGTAGTGCACAAGGTTTTTATGCAGAGCTCCCATATCAATGAGATAACGCGTTTTTGTTTCGACGTAATCATTCCATCCCCAGTTGGGTTGATTCAGCCAGCGAGAGAACGTATCCCGCACCGCGCCACCAGTCGACGGCGGATTTTCTACCGGAATATCCTGTTCAATGGCCTCGTTAAACAACTGGCGGGTATTGAAGTTAAACATCGCCGTATGAAACGCCGGAAAACGGATCCGCGCACGAAAACCAGCATGATTAAGTTCCTCTTTCACCCGCTGCTCAATAGGGCGCATAGCGTCGTTTAGCGCCCGGGACAGCGTCGACTCAAGCTGCTCAAAGCGCAGAGCTAAATCCCGACTCATACTTTCCTGCGCTGCCAGCAATACGACCTCACAGGACGATCGTATTTTATCCAGCACGATTTTCGCCTGCCCTTCATCACGCAGCACCAGCATTTCTCCGGCCATTTCTACCGAGGAAACGCCAGCTCCAAGGCCATGCCGAGACATCATCAGAACGTTTTCTTTGACAAAAAACGTGTTGATACTGCGAAGAATCTCGGTCTGTTGCTCACTGAGATAGGCCGCGGCAGCCGCCAAAGTCAGCTCTACCTCATGACTGACTTCATCGCTCACCCGCCCCTGGCTCACTTCTAACTGCTGCATATCCTCTTCAATATGCGTGATGTTCAACCGTAGCTTTTCATAGGCGACCGTTAACCCGTGGGCGCGAAACTCCAGGTATTCATGCGCGCTTTGCGCATAGTTCAATAACTTATGCGACGCTGAGCGTAGCGCATACAGCGAAGCATTGGCGTGAGCGGCGTGAATCACTTTCTGGATCGGCTGCTCAAACAAAGAATCCTCCCACAACAGATCGGCGGCATGACGGATGTGCTCCATATCCTCAAGATCGGTGGTGTGCCAGCGTCTGCCAAGCGCCGCTTCGGCAAAATCCTGTACCCAACGTTGCACCTGATGATCCGGCAACCGCCCGCGGGTCATCAACTCGTGACGCGCCCTGTTCGCCAGATAACCCCACATAGAAGAAACCGGATAAATTCGCTCTGGGGCAATTCCCCCTTGCATCAGCGTACCGGAAATGAGCGCCCGCACCTGCTCTTCATCATCACTGTTGCGGTCTTTCTGATCGAATTTGTTCACCAGCGCATACAGCGGCACTGACTTTCCGACCGCCATAATCGCCTGACGCACTTCTTCATCAGAAATAGACTTCAGTTGGGTGTAATCCAGCACCGCCAGTACCGCGGAAGCCCGCGCCAGCTGTTCATTCAACATCTTTTGTAAGTGCGGTTGCCCGGCCTCATTCGGCCCTGGCGTATCCAGCAGGGTTAATTGTCCCGGATAACTCGCCTGTCCGGCTAAATGGACAAATTCAACCTCGATAACCGGAATGTGCTCAATCGCGGCATAAGCGGCAAAAGGAAAATCAGCCTCCAGCGCCTTTGACAAACGCACCAGGTCATTCAGACTTTTAAGGCAATGGAAAATAGGCTGTGCGCCAAGATAATAGCGTTCAAATGCGACACCATTTTCAATATGTTGCAGCAGGAGATTCATATCCTTATCAATCTCCAGGGTCTGCGTAAGACGCTGGCGATCGCACTCGCGCACGCGCTGCTGTAAAACTTTCATCAAAGCATCGATCGGCGCGACATGTGAAAAATGCAGAACCGGTTCCTTCTGTCCCGGCGTATGGCGGATTAGCGTCGGTAACGCCGTCATCGGGCGATTACGATTAGGTAAAACTTCGGTCCCCACAATTGCGTTAATCGTCGTCGACTTCCCTGCTTTCATAGTGCCGACAATCGCCAGCACCATCTCCAGACGCGTAATCTTGCGCAGCTCATTGTTGAGCGTTGCTTGCTGGACATCCATGCCACGCGCGCTGAAATGCAGGGGCTGGACCACCTGTCTGCTATGCTCTCCTTGTTTTAGCGCAACATCATCTAACGACGTTATAGGCAATGTTTGCAATTGCCTGAGATGTTCAAGCGAAAGCATCAGCAAGCGTTCCGCTTCCTGACTTAATTCATATATTGTCTGTGTGTGCATGGAAAATCTTTCCTTAACGCAAATAACATTACTTTTATTTAGCCCAATCGTTTTATTTATAGATTTTTTGGCTTTTATAATTACGTGTGGAAATAATTAAAATCAAAACAACCAATTGATATTATTAAAATAATTTTGACGTACAACCGCTGGCATGAAGCCTCTCACTTATGTAATAAGTAAGAAAGATAAACAGCGTAGTTCAGTTTTAAAAAATGCCAGCTTAATCCCCCTACTAAAATTAAGGGGGTATGAGATATTTAATCACAATGACTTAGACATCCCCAGGCGATGTTACCTATGAATATCAGATATTTCGCCTCACCTTATCTTAAATAACCTGGCGTAGCAATTTCCCTTAAAAAATATTCCGCCATACTTTCATTGAGGTTAATGCAAGGGGTCTTTACAGCAGATCATTTTGCTTAATTGCGCAGTAGTCCCGACAAAAGCAGGGATTTTATGTATAATTGCGGCCTTTTTCGGCAATCTGCCATTTTTTGGGCGCATTTGCCCCTGCTGACTTTTGAGGAAATCCACATGTCATTACCACACTGCCCACAATGCAACTCCGAATACACTTACGAAGATAACGGCATGTTCATCTGCCCGGAATGCGCTCACGAATGGAACGATGCTGAACCGGCTCACGACAGCGACGAACTGATCGTTAAAGATGCCAACGGCAACCTGCTGGCCGACGGCGACAGCGTTACCGTCGTGAAAGACCTGAAGGTAAAAGGTAGCTCTTCCATGCTGAAGATCGGGACCAAAGTAAAAAACATTCGTCTGGTTGAAGGCGACCACAACATCGATTGCAAAATCGATGGCTTTGGTCCAATGAAGCTAAAATCTGAGTTTGTGAAAAAGAACTGATGCAAATTACCTGATGGGGCTACGCTCGTCAGGCCTACACCAGCTCATCAACCAGGCGGGAAGCTCATACTTCCCGCCTGGTTTGTTTATGCAGACGATAACTACACTTAACTGGTTTCTTTTACCTGAGGTAAAGATTATGCCGTTAAGTCCCTATATCTCCTTTGCAGGCAACTGCGCCGACGCTATCGCTTTCTATCAAAAAACGTTAGGCGCTGAGCTGCTCTACAAAATCAACTTCAGTGAAATGCCAAAATCGGCGCAGGACAGTGAAGAAGGCTGCCCTTCCGCTATGAAATTCCCTGATACCGCCATTGCCCACGCCAACCTGCGCGTTGCGGGCAGCGACATCATGATGAGCGATAGCGCCCCTGACGGAAATGCCCACTACTCCGGCTTTACGTTAGTGCTCGACACGCAAAACGTCGACGAAGGTAAACGCTGGTTTGATAACCTGGCAGCAAACGGAAAAATCGAAATGGACTGGCAGGAAACCTTCTGGGCCCACGGTTTCGGTAAAGTGAGTGACCAGTATGGTGTCCCGTGGATGATCAACGTCGTCAAACAGCAGCCGCTATCCGAGTAATCAAACGGGAGGCCAACCCTCCCGTACTGTCATCAAATATCGCTCAACTCTTCATCGCCAAGTAACCATCCCTTAACGAAAACGTCACATTGATCCGCCACGATGGGGCCACTTTTTTAGGGAGGCCGCAACATGCAAACGATTATTCGCGTCGAAAAACTCTCCAAATCCTTCAATCAACATCAGGCGCTTAATGCGGTTGATCTGAACATCTGTTCCGGTGAGATGGTGGCTCTGCTTGGGCCGTCTGGCTCCGGCAAATCCACCCTTTTACGTCATTTAAGCGGCTTGATCGTCGGTGATAAATCACCCGGTAGCCACGTCGAACTTTTGGGTCGCACCGTTCAACATGAAGGCCGCCTGGCGCGCGATATCTGCAAAAGTCGCGCCCACACCGGCTACATCTTCCAGCAGTTCAATTTGGTGAATCGCCTGACGGTGCTGGAGAACGTTCTGATTGGCGCGCTCGGCAGCACACCGTTCTGGCGCACCTGTTTTAGCTGGTTTACCGCTGAGCAGAAACAGCGCGCATTACAAGCGTTAACCCGCGTTGGCATGGCGCACTTTGCCTACCAACGCGTTTCCACGCTTTCGGGCGGGCAACAGCAGCGCGTCGCGATTGCCCGCGCGTTAATGCAGCAGGCAAAAGTAATCCTTGCTGACGAGCCTATTGCCTCGCTGGATCCAGAATCCGCACGCATCGTGATGGACACCCTGCGCGACATCAACCAGACCGACGGCATCACCGTGGTCGTCACGCTGCATCAGGTGGATTACGCCCTGCGCTACTGCGAACGCATTGTCGCGCTACGCCAGGGCAACGTCTTCTTTGATGGCAGCAGCCAGCATTTTGACAATGACCGTTTTGACCATCTCTACCGCAGCATGAACCGCGTCGAACAGAACGCGCAGGCTGCTTAACTTTGTCCGAACTGAGGAATAAACATGAATTACAAGGCTGTTGCCGCGCTGGCATTCACCGGCATGTTCAGCGTCAGTACTCTGCTCAGTCCAGCATTTGCCGAGGAGCAAGAGAAAGCGCTGAACTTTGGCATTATTTCGACCGAATCACAGCAAAACCTGAAGCCACAGTGGGAACCGTTCCTGAAGGACATGGAAAAATCGCTGGGCGTGAAGGTAAACGCCTTCTTCGCCCCGGACTACGCCGGGATCATCCAGGGCATGCGCTTTAACAAAGTGGATATCGCCTGGTACGGCAATCTCTCGGCAATGGAAGCGGTGGATCGCGCTAACGGGCAAGTGTTTGCCCAGACCGTCGCCGCCGACGGATCCCCGGGTTACTGGAGCGTGTTGATCGTTAACAAAGACAGTCCGATCAATAACCTGAACGATCTGATCGCCAAACGTAAGGATCTGACCTTCGGCAACGGCGATCCAAACTCGACATCAGGCTTCCTCGTCCCCGGTTATTACGTCTTCGCCAAAAACAACATCTCCGCCAGCGACTTCAAACGCACCGTTAACGCCGGGCACGAAACCAACGCCCTGGCCGTCGCCAACAAACAGGTCGATGTCGCCACCAACAACACCGAAAACCTCGACAAGCTGAAAACGTCCGCGCCGGACAAACTAAAAGAATTGAAAGTTATCTGGAAGTCACCGCTGATTCCGGGCGATCCGATCGTCTGGCGTAAAAATCTCTCCGAAAACACCAAGGACAAGGTGTACGACTTCTTTATGAATTACGGCAAAACGCCGGAACAGAAAACCGTACTGGAACGCCTGGGATGGGCGCCGTTCCGTGCCTCGAGCGACTTACAGCTGGTGCCGATTCGCCAACTGGCGCTGTTTAAAGAGATGCAGAGCGTGAAGGACAACAAAGGGCTGAACGAGGAAGAGAAAACCAGCAAAACCTCGGCGCTGAAAGCGCAGCTCGACGACCTGGACCGTCTGACCGCAGCCCTGGGAGCCATGACCAGCGTCAGCAAAGCGGTGCAGTGATTTGTGGGCCGGATGACGCTGCGCTTATCTGGCCTGCCACGCAAATACACGTTCCAACGGAGTCAAACATGCAAACCATCACCGTTGCCCCGCCCAAACGTAGCTGGTTCTCACTACTGAGCTGGGCCATTCTGCTCGCCGTACTGGTGGTCTCGTGGAAAGGTGCCGAAATGGCTCCGCTCACGCTGATCGAAGATTCCGGCAATATGGCAACCTTCGCCGCCGACTTCTTCCCGCCAGATTTCAGCCAGTGGCAGGACTATCTCGGTGAAATGGCCGTCACCCTGCAAATCGCCGTTTGGGGGACCGCCCTCGCCGTGGTGCTGTCGATTCCCTTCGGCCTGATGTGCGCCGACAATCTCGTGCCGTGGTGGATTTACCAGCCGATGCGTCGCCTGATGGACGCCTGCCGCGCCATCAATGAAATGGTCTTCGCCATGCTGTTCGTGGTCGCCGTCGGTTTAGGGCCATTCGCCGGGGTGATGGCGCTGTTCATTCACACCACCGGGGTACTCTCCAAGCTGCTTTCCGAAGCGGTAGAAGCCATTGAGCCGGGTCCGGTAGAAGGTATTCGCGCCACCGGAGCCAACAAAATTGAAGAGATTCTGTACGGCGTTCTGCCACAGGTCATGCCGCTACTGATCTCCTACTCGTTGTATCGCTTTGAATCCAATGTTCGCTCGGCCACGGTAGTCGGCATGGTGGGCGCAGGTGGTATTGGCGTGACCTTATGGGAGGCGATTCGCGGCTTTCAGTTCCAGCAAACCTGCGCCCTGATGGTGTTAATCATCGTCACTGTCAGCCTGTTGGATTTCCTTTCCCAGCGTTTGCGTAAGCACTTTATCTGATTAACGAGGCATTGATTGCTATGCACTTGTCTACACATCCGACCAGTTATCCAACGCGTTATCAGGAAATTGCCGCGAGACTTGAGCAGGAGCTACGTCAACATTACCGCTGCGGCGACTATCTGCCCGCCGAGCATCAGCTTGCCGCGCGTTTTGATGTTAACCGCCACACCCTGCGCCGCGCCATTGACCAGCTGGTTGATCGCGGTTGGGTTCAACGTCGCCAGGGCGTCGGCGTACTGGTGCTGATGCGCCCATTCGATTACCCGCTCAATGCTCAGGCGCGCTTTAGCCAGAACCTGCTGGACCAGGGCAGTCATCCCACCAGCGAAAAACTGCTGGCGGTACTGCGCCCGGCCTCCGGCCACATTGCCGACGCGCTCAGCATTAACGAGGGCGATAACGTGATTCATTTGCGCACTCTGCGCCGGGTAAACGGCATCGCGCTGTGCCAGATCGACCACTATTTTTCCGACCTCACGCTGTGGCCGCTGCTGCAGGACTTCAACAGCGGCTCACTGCACGACTACCTGCACGCACGGTCCGGTCTGACGCTGCTACGGACGCAGACGCGCATCAGCGCCCGCCGCGCACAGGCCAAAGAGAGCAAGGTACTGGAAATCCCCAATATGGCGCCGCTGCTGTGCGTGCGCACCCTGAACCACCGTGAAGGCGAAGAACACGCGGCGGAATATTCCGTCAGCCTGACCCGCGCCGACATGATCGAATTCACTATGGAGCACTGAATGCATTTCGATACCGCCACCCGCCAGCGTTGGATGCGCGCGCTGGCTTACAGCAATGCCGATGCCCTGAACGCCCGCATCAACGCGCTCAAACTGACGCCGGACTATGAACTCATCCGCGCACCTGAATGCGGATTGATGCAGATCCAGGCCCGCATGGGCGGCACCGGCAACCGCTTCTTTGCCGGTGACACCACGATTACCCGTGCAGTAATACGCCTGAAAAGCGGCACGCTGGGTTACGGCTACCTGCTGGGACGCAACAAACGCCATGCCGAGCAGTGCGCAGTCATTGACGCACTGCTGCAGGAGCAAACGCATTTCCAGAACCTAATGGAAACCTTAATTGCCCCGCTGGAAGCGGAACGCGAGGCGCTGATTAGCGCACGCCGTGCCGAAGTCAACGCCAGCCGGGTCGACTTCTTCACGCTGGTACGCGGAGATAACGCATGACCTTACAGACCGCATTTAATTTACCCGTTCAGGATGCTCAGCAGAGCTTTCGTCGCCTGCTGAAAGCCATGAGCGAACCGGGCGTCATCGTCGCCCTGCATCAACTGAAACACGGCTGGCAGCCGCTGGGCCTGGCAACCACCAGCGTGCTGCTGACCCTGGTTGACGGCGACACGCCGGTCTGGTTGGCACCGTCGATGGATAACGATATCGCCCGACAGAACCTGCGTTTTCACACCAACGCGCCGCTGGTGGATCAGCCGCAACTGGCAGCCTTTGCCGTCGCCGACGGACACATTAGCAGCGAACAGCTAAACGCCCTCTCTGCCGGTTCCGCCGTCGCGCCAGAAACCAGCGCCACGCTGATTGTGCAAATCTCTGGCTTAAGCGGCGGACGCATGCTGCGTCTGACCGGGGCCGGTATCGCTGAAGAGCGCATGATCGCGCCGCAACTGCCGGAATGCCTGATTCACGAACTCACCGAGCGTCCGCACCCGTTCCCGCTGGGAGTCGATCTGATCCTCACTTGCGGCGAGCGCCTGCTGGCTATTCCGCGAACCACCCATGTGGAGGTGTGCTGATGTACGTCGCCGTCAAAGGGGGCGAGAAGGCGATAGCCAACGCCCACGCCCTGCAAGAAAACCGACGCCGGGGCGATGAGACCATTGCTGAACTGAGCGTGGCGCAAATCGAACAGCAGATGAACCTGGCCGTCGACCGGGTAATGACCGAAGGCGGCATCGCCGATCGTGAACTGGCGGCACTGGCGCTCAAACAGGCCAGCGGCGATAGCGTAGAAGCTATCTTTTTGCTACGCGCCTACCGCACTACGCTGGCAAAAGTGGCGGTGAGCGAGCCGGTAAACAGCGCCGAGATGCACCTCGAACGACGTATTTCCGCCATCTACAAGGATATTCCCGGCGGGCAACTGTTGGGTCCAACCTACGACTACACCCATCGTCTGCTGGATTTTACCCTGCTGGCCAATGGCGAAACGCCGCCACTGCGCACCGCTGATAGCAAACAAGATGCCTCCCCGCACGTTTTTTCCCTGCTGGCTAATCAGGGGCTGGCAAAGCGCGAAGAGGACGACGGCGCTCAACCCGATGACATCACCCGCACGCCGCCGGTTTACCCCTGTTCACGCGCTTCACGCCTGCAGCAGTTGATGCGCGGCGACGAGGGATATCTGTTGGCGCTGGCCTACTCCACCCAGCGCGGCTACGGGCGCAATCATCCGTTTGCCGCCGAAATCCGCAGCGGCTATGTGGCACTGGAAACCGTCCCGGAAGAGCTGGGATTTGCGGTGAACGTCGGCGAATTGCTGATGACTGAATGCGAAATGGTCAACGGTTTTGTCGCGCCGGAAAACGATTCCCCCCATTTTACCCGCGGCTACGGACTGGTGTTCGGCATGAGCGAGCGCAAAGCGATGGCGATGGCGTTGGTGGACCGCGCTCTACAGGCAGCCGATTACGATGAGACGGTCACGGGACCGGCGCAGGACGAAGAGTTCGTGCTGGCGCATGCGGATAACGTCGAGGCGGCGGGTTTTGTATCGCACCTCAAACTTCCCCATTACGTCGATTTCCAGGCCGAGCTGGAACTGCTCAAACGCCTGCAACAGGAGTCTACCCGTGACCACTAACCTCTCCGGCTATAACTTTGCGTATCTTGATGAGCAGACCAAGCGCATGATCCGCCGTGCAATTCTGAAAGCGGTGGCGATCCCCGGTTACCAGGTACCGTTCGGCGGTCGCGAAATGCCGATGCCTTACGGCTGGGGAACGGGCGGTATTCAGCTCACAGCCAGCGTGATTGGCGAACCAGACGTGCTGAAGGTGATTGACCAGGGCGCGGATGACACCACCAACGCCGTGTCGATTCGCAACTTCTTCAAACGCGTAACCGGGGTCAATACCACCGAGCGTACGGAAGACGCGACGCTGATCCAGACCCGCCATCGCATCCCGGAAACGCCGCTGGTGGAAGATCAAATCATTATCTTCCAGGTACCGATCCCCGAACCGCTGCGCTTTATCGAACCGCGCGAAACGGAAACCCGCACCATGCACGCGTTGGAAGAGTACGGCATCATGCAGGTGAAACTGTATGAAGATATTGCCCGCTTCGGTCATATCGCCACCACTTACGCCTATCCGGTGAAGGTCAATGACCGCTACGTCATGGACCCGTCGCCCATCCCGAAATTCGACAACCCGAAGATGGACATGATGCCGGCCCTGCAACTGTTTGGCGCAGGCCGCGAAAAGCGCATCTATGCCGTACCACCTTACACCCGCGTGGAAAGCCTCGATTTCGACGATCACCCGTTTACCGTACAGCGCTGGGATGAGCCCTGTGCCATTTGTGGCTCAACCCACAGCTATCTCGATGAAGTGGTGCTCGATGACACCGGCAAACGCATGTTTGTCTGCTCCGACACTGACTACTGCCGCCAACAGAGCGAGGCCCTCAGCAAATGACGCAACCGCTGCTTTCAGTCAACAACCTGACTCATCTCTACGCGCCGGGCAAAGGCTTCAGCGATGTCTCTTTTGACCTGTGGCCTGGCGAAGTGCTGGGTATCGTCGGCGAGTCCGGCTCGGGCAAAACCACACTGCTGAAATCGATCTCTTCACGGCTGACGCCACAGAGCGGTGAGATTTTGTATCAGAACCGCTCGCTGTACGGCATGAACGAGGCCGATCGTCGCCGTCTGCTGCGCACCGAATGGGGCGTGGTGCACCAGCATCCGCTGGATGGTCTGCGCCGTCAGGTCTCCGCCGGTGGCAACATCGGCGAGCGCCTGATGGCCACCGGCGCGCGTCACTATGGCGACATCCGCGCCACCGCACAGCGCTGGCTGGAGGAGGTGGAGATCCCCGCCTCGCGTATCGACGACCTGCCAACCACCTTTTCCGGTGGCATGCAGCAACGCCTGCAGATCGCCCGCAACCTCGTCACCCATCCCAAACTGGTATTTATGGACGAGCCCACCGGAGGGCTGGACGTTTCCGTACAAGCCAAGCTGCTGGACCTGCTGCGCGGCCTGGTGGTGGAACTGGATCTGGCGGTGGTGATTGTCACCCACGATCTGGGCGTGGCGCGTCTGCTGGCAGACCGTTTGCTGGTGATGAAACAGGGTCAGGTGGTGGAAAGTGGGTTAACCGACCGCGTGCTCGACGACCCGCACCATCCATACACCCAGTTGCTGGTGTCGTCCGTACTGCAGAACTAAGAGGCTCAAATGATTCGCGTTGAAAACGTCAGTAAAACTTTTGTCCTGCATCAGCAAAACGGCGTACGTCTGCCGGTGCTACAAAACGCCACGCTGGAAGTAAAAAATGGCGAATGCGTAGTGCTGCACGGTCATTCCGGCAGCGGTAAATCTACGCTGCTGCGCTCGCTGTACGCCAACTACCTGCCGGATGAAGGACACATCCACATTCGTCACAGCGATGAATGGGTCGATCTGGTTCAGGCCCCGGCGCGCAAAGTGCTGGAAGTTCGCCGTTCAACCATCGGCTGGGTAAGCCAGTTTCTGCGCGTGATCCCAAGGATTTCCGCGCTGGATGTGGTGATGCAACCGCTGCTGGATCTGGGTGTACCTCGTGAGGCGTGCACCGCCAAAGCGGCCAATCTTCTTACCCGCCTGAACGTACCAGAACGACTGTGGCATCTCGCACCGTCGACCTTTTCCGGTGGCGAACAGCAGCGCGTCAACATCGCCCGCGGGTTTATCGTCGATTACCCGATTCTGCTGCTCGATGAGCCTACAGCCTCGCTGGACGCCAAAAACAGCGCCGCCGTTGTCGCATTGATTGAAGAAGCGAAAGCGCGCGGCGCGGCAATTGTCGGCATATTTCACGATCAAACCGTGCGCGATCGCGTAGCAGATCGCCTGCACCTGATGGGAACAACAGCATGATTATCAATAATGTAAAGCTGGTGCTGGAAGATGACGTGGTGCAAGGATCGCTGGAAATTGAGGACGGAATTATCCGCGCCTTTACTGAGAGTCAGAGCCGTTTACCAGAGGCGCTGGACGGCGAAGGCGGCTGGCTGCTGCCAGGACTTATCGAGCTGCATACCGACAATCTCGACAAGTTTTTCACCCCGCGCCCGAAGGTAGACTGGCCAGCCCACTCGGCGATGAGCAGCCACGACGCACTGATGGTCGCCAGCGGCATTACCACCGTGCTGGACGCGGTGGCGATTGGCGATGTGCGCGACGGCGGTGACCGCCTCGAAAATCTGGAGAAAATGATTAATGCAGTTGAAGAGACGCAAAAGCGCGGGGTTAATCGCGCTGAGCACCGTCTGCATCTGCGCTGCGAACTGCCGCATCACACTACCCTGCCGCTGTTTGAAAAACTGGTTGGTCGTGAGCCGGTGACGCTGGTTTCATTGATGGATCACTCGCCGGGCCAGCGCCAGTTCGCTAGCCGCGAAAAATACCGTGAGTATTATCAGGGGAAATATTCGCTCACCGACGAGCAGATGGCCCGCTATGAAGAAGAACAGTTGGCCCTCGCCGCACGCTGGTCGCAGCCCAACCGTACGGCCATTGCGCAGATGTGTCGCGAACGCCAGATTGCGCTGGCGAGCCATGACGACGCAACCTGCGATCATGTGCTGGAATCGCATCAACTTGGCAGCGTGATCGCCGAATTTCCTACCACATTTGCTGCTGCAGAGGCCTCGCGCCATCATGGCATGAACGTGCTGATGGGCGCGCCAAACATCGTGCGCGGTGGTTCTCACTCCGGCAACGTGGCGGCGCATAAACTGGCTGAGCTGGGCTTGCTGGATATTCTCTCCTCCGACTACTATCCCGCCAGCCTTCTCGATGCGGCGTTTCGCGTGGCGGACGATGAGGCCAACCGTTTTACGCTGCAACAGGCCATTCGTCTGGTGACCCACAATCCGGCGCGGGCATTAAATCTCGACGATCGCGGCGTTATTGCCGAAGGGAAACGCGCGGATCTGGTGCTGGCGCATCGCAAAGACGGCAACATCCATATCGACCACGTCTGGCGTCAGGGCAAAAGGGTATTCTGACTATGGCTAAACTGATCTGGCTGATGGGGCCGTCCGGCTCCGGTAAGGACAGTCTGCTGGCGGAACTCCGCCTACAGGAACCTGCACAACTGCTGGTGGCGCATCGCTACATCACCCGCGCCGCCAACGCAGGAAATGAAAATCATATTGCGCTGAGCGAACCAGAGTTTTTTACCCGCGCCGGGCAGAACCTGCTGGCGCTGAGCTGGCATGCCAACGGCTTCTACTACGGCGTAGGCGTGGAGATAGACCTCTGGCTGCACGCCGGGTTTGATGTGGTGGTCAACGGCTCACGTGCGCATCTGCCCCAGGCGCAAAGTCGCTATGGCGCTTCTTTACTCCCCATTTGCTTACAGGTTTCTCCGGCAATTCTCCGCCAGCGCCTGCAGGCACGTGGGCGGGAGAGCGAAACGGAAATCGCCGCCCGCCTTGAACGCGCGGCGCGCTATGCGCCGTATGACTGCCACGTCCTGAACAACGATGGTAGTTTGCTACAGTCTGTCGCTACACTACTCACACTGATGGGACGCAAGGAGAAGAAACATGTCTGTCTGTGAATTACGCCGCGCCACGCTCTACGATACCGATGCAGTTTACGCGCTTGTCTGTGAGTTGAAGCAGGGTCAATTCGACCTGCAGGCTTTTAGCGCTGGTTACGCCGCTAATCTGCAGGATCCCAATATGCACTACCAGCTGGCGCTGCTTGACGGACAGGTCGTGGGGTTGATCGGCCTGCACCTGCAGTTTCATCTGCACCACGCCAACTGGATTGGCGAGATCCAGGAGCTGGTGGTGATGCCGCAGGCGCGAGGGCTAAGCGTTGGCAGCCAGTTACTGGCCTGGGCCGAAGCCACCGCGCGCGAAGCGGGCGCAGAAATAACCGAACTTTCCACCAGCACCCAACGCCTTGACGCGCACCGTTTTTATCAGCGCGAAGGCTATACCATGAGCCATTTTCGCTTCACAAAACCGTTGTAGGGGGAGCCATGAGTCTGACCATTACGCTGACGGGAACGGGCGGCGCGCAGCTGGTGCCGGCATTTGGCTGTGACTGCGCGGCCTGCCAACGAGCACGCTTACAGGCGCAATATCGTCGACGCCCTTGTAGCGGGGTGGTCAAATTCAACAATGCGGTGACGCTGCTGGATGCAGGGATCCCGCATCTGATGGACGACTGGTCAGCGGGCAGCTTCCAGCAGTTTCTGCTCACCCATTATCATATGGACCACGTGCAGGGGCTGTTTCCGCTGCGCTGGGGCGTAGGGGCGACCATCCCGGTATACGGCCCGCCGGATGAGCAGGGTTGCGACGATCTGTTTAAGCATTCCGGCCTCCTCGATTTTGGCCATACCGTTGCGCCGTTTGAGGTGTTCGACCTGCAAGGATTACAGGTGACGCCGCTGCCGCTCAATCATTCAAAGCTGACGTTTGGCTATCTGCTGGAGACCGCACACAGCCGCGTGGCATGGCTCACTGATACCGCCGGACTGCCCGACAAAACGCTGAGGTTTCTTCATAACAATCAGCCACAGGTGATTATCATCGATTGCAGTCACGCTCCGCGTAGCGAGCCACCGCGCAATCACTGTGATTTAAATACCGTTATCGCGTTGAACGACGTTATCCGCTGTCCACGGGTGATCCTGACGCATATCAGCCATCAGTTCGACCTGTGGATGATGGATAACCCGCTCCCCACAGGGTTTGAGGCCGGTTATGACGGAATGGAAATTATGCTGGAGTAGAGAGATTGCAATGCATACATGCACTGTACTCAAGTGCATGTATTAACATAAAATGGCGAGATGTTGAGCTGACAGCTAAATCCCTTACAGGGGATAAAATATTCTTACATTTAGATAGTTACAGTTAACGATCGTAATCTTCTTCCATTCTGCGTTCTTCGTCTTCTAACTGACGCCGTTCTTGATCAAGCTGGCGCTGACGGTCATCCAGTTGGCGACGTCGATCTTCAAACTGACGTCGCCGGTCATCATACTGCCTGCGCCGATCGTCACTCATCTGGCGTTCCCAACCATTGTCGCGGGCGTCGTCGTAATCCCGCCCGTTATCGGGTTTGTATGCGTCGTTTATCGCCTGCTGAATATTGCCGATGGCATCATCGATAATATCGGCCTGCGCCGAAACGGTGGTAATCATTAGCAGACTGAAAAGAAAGAATGTCAGGGAGCGTTGCATAAAACCCGCCTCATCAAGAAACTCACCCCACGGTAATCAAAGCGTATTCGCGCGGGTAGCGGAGGAATCTCAATTACGTGCGAGTCGCAGCGCCTGCGCCAGCTCTCCTCGGGTAAAAGGTTTACGTAGTAGCGCCACGTCAGGCAGCGCCGGGTTATGCGCCGGGCGTAAATCCTGACCGCTAATCAGCAGAATTGTTAGCTGAGGGTAGTGCTTCAGCGCATAGTTGACTACATCCACACCGCTTAACCCTCCAGGCAGCATTACGTCGCTGATAAAAATATCAATCTCGGATGAAGCCGCCAGCATATGCAGCGCCTGCTCGCCGTTGGCGGCTTCCAGCGTTAGATACCCCAGCAGATGCAACTGCTCACACAGCGTCTGGCGCACGTCGGCCTCATCTTCGAGCACCAGTACCAGCTTTTCACCGCAGTTCGCCGCATGTTCCGCTATCGGCTCTGCCTGAATCTGTACCGGCACAACGGCGCGGGGAAGCTGTAACCGGACCGTGGTTCCCTGCCCCGGCGCGCTCTCAATTTCCACCCGACCACCAGACTGGCGCACAAAACCGTAGACCATCGACAGGCCTAATCCGCTGCCGCTGCCGGTCTGTTTGGTGGTGAAAAACGGCTCGAAGACCTGAGCTTTCACCTCCTGTGACATCCCGCTTCCCTGATCGGCAACCTCCAGCATCACCATATCCTGCTTACGTCCGTCGCTGCGCGTGACCCGTTGATTCCAGGTACGGATTTTTATCGTACCCACCTGCCCGTCCATGGCATCACGGGCGTTCATCACCAGGTTGATAATGGCATTTTCCAGTTGGCTAACGTCAATCCAGGCGGGCCAGGCCGGAGACTGGGCCTCAATTTCCAGCGTCAGCATGGAGGGGAGCGAATGGCGCATCAGTTCGCCGAGATTTTCCAGCAAGGTTTTCAGCTCAACGGCATGCGGATGCAACGACTGTTTGCGCGAAAAGGCCAGCAGCCGCTGGGTCAGCAGCGCCCCGCGCTCGGCGGCTTTCAGCGCCCGATTGACCCGTGGCGCGTCGGGAGAATCCGGGTCCACCAAATCCAGGCTGCCAATAATGACCGCCAACAGGTTATTAAAATCATGGGCTAATCCGCCCGTCAGTTGCCCCACTGCCTTCAGTTTCTGGCTGTGCAATAGCGCTTCCTCCAGCCCCTGACGCTCGGTGCGGTCGATTTCCATCTGCGTGGTTTTTTCTTTCAGCAGCCGGGTAGTGTGTTCGAGCGACGCCGTATTGCGGGCAAAGACGCTAAAGGCGCGCGCCAGTTCGCCCAGCTCATCGCGCCGTTGCAGGGCCGGGACGCTGACGTCTGATTCCCCATGCGCCAGCCGGGTCATCGCCCGCGAAATAGCCGTCAGGTTAGAACCGAGATTGCGGTAGATATACCACCCGGCAAAACCGGTGATCACCACCGCCAGCAGCGCAAATGACAAAATAAATAACGCGCCGGATTGCAGTTCCTGATGACTTTGCGCCACCCGCTGTTCGGAGATAGTCGCCACCTGCGAGACATACTGGTTGATATCGCTGTTGAGAATCGCCACCAGCGCTTTGATGTGGAACATATACCAGCTGATCGCCAGATCGCTCTGCTCCAGCGCGGACGAAAGCGGCCCCAGCTTATGCAGCTCCAGGTTGAAATCGCTGAGGATGTTGGTAATCAGAAGATTGCTGGTTTGCAGAGGCAGCGTGGGCATCACTTCGTCCAGTTGTTTGATCACCGAACGCGGCGTGGGGGTTTCAATGGCAGCCACAATTAAGCGGTCTATTTGTCCCAGCTGTACGTCATCCTGCGTGCCGATAAGCTTTTGCAGGTGACGTAAATAACTTTGATTCTGATACAGCGAACTGAGCAGCGCGTTACGTTCAAAGTGCCGCTGCTGTCCGCGCTGCAACATACCTTCCACGCTGCTTTGTAACTCCTGGCTGCGTTGGATAATTCGCTCGACCAGCACCGGCTCTTGCTGAGCCAGCGGCGCGGTGGCCAATTGTTCCAGCGACTGCTTCAGCGCCCGCTGCATCTCCTGCAGCCGCTCCGCTTCACCTTTGTATTCCAGCGCGCCGACCACTTGCGACAGTCGCACTGCCGCCGTCGCCACGTTTGCCGTATCGCGGGCCAGGTTCATGCTGCCGGTCATGTCGTCAACGGTTTGCTGCTGCACCTGTTCCTGGATCTGGCTGGCATGCTGAAACCCCAGCACCGCCACGCCGCTCACCATCAGCGTGACCGCCACCACCAGCAGATTAAAGAACAGTAATCGTCCACGCGCACTGGCGAAAAAGTGACGTCCCGGTTGCGGCATATCACGCTCCGTGAAGAAAAATCGCAATATGACAAATATGAACGGCTTCTGACATTTTGCATTTACATTCCTGTGATGGACTGCTGATATCGGCCACCCCACAGGAGATCCGCCATGAGCAGGACACCGGTTCTGGAGATGCGCAACATTGCCAAAGCGTTTGGCAAATTTTATGCGCTAAAAGGGGTCGATTTAACGGTTTGGCCCGGTGAGATTCATGCCCTGATGGGTGAGAACGGCGCAGGGAAAAGCACCCTGATGAAGATCCTCGCGGGCGCCTATACCGCCACCAGCGGGGAGATCCTGATTGACGGTCAGCCGTTCCACATTCGTGGGCCAAAAGATGCGCTTAGCGCAGGCATCACGCTGATTTACCAGGAGATGCAGCTCGCGCCAAACCTGACGGTGGCGGAAAATATCTTTCTTGGTAGCGAACTGTCGCGCGGCGGTCTGGTCCAGCGTAAAGAGATGGTGATACAGTCGCAGAAAGTCATCGACCGACTCGGCGCCCAGTTTAAGGCCAGCGATCGCGTGATGACGTTGACCATCGCCGAACAGCAGCAGGTAGAAATCGCTCGCGCCCTGCACCGTAACAGCCGCATTCTGGTGATGGATGAACCCACCGCCGCCCTCTCCTCACGTGAAACCCACCGCCTGTTTGAACTGATTATGCGCCTGCGCGATGAGGGGATGGCGATTATCTACATCAGCCACCGCATGGCGGAAGTGTACGAGCTCTCCGATCGCGTCAGCGTCCTGCGCGACGGGCAATACGTCGGCAGCCTGACCCGCGACAAACTCAACGCCTCGGAACTGGTGCGCATGATGGTAGGCCGTCCGTTAAGCGATCTGTTCAACAAAGAGCGCGATATTCCTTTAGGTAAAGCGCGCCTCAACGTCCACCACCTGACCGACGGCAATAAAGTCCAGCCGTGCAGCTTACTGGTACGCTCCGGGGAGATTGTCGGCCTTGCGGGTTTAGTCGGCGCCGGGCGTTCTGAACTGGCACAGTTGATTTTTGGCGTGCGTAAAGCCATCGGCGGCATGATTGAAGTGGACGGTGAACCGGTAGTGATCCACTCCCCGCGCGAGGCGATTGACCACGGCATCGGTTTTCTGACGGAAAACCGCAA
This sequence comes from Citrobacter meridianamericanus, assembly GCF_041320245.1. Lineage (NCBI taxonomy): Bacteria > Pseudomonadati > Pseudomonadota > Gammaproteobacteria > Enterobacterales > Enterobacteriaceae > Citrobacter > Citrobacter meridianamericanus. The sequence continues at coordinate 4,873,887 of NZ_CP101036.1, forward strand.
AGAACAGGGACTCTTTCTGGAGCTGGCAGCGGCAGAGAACATCACCATGGCGACGCTGGAGCGCGACGCCACCTGGGGCATGCTCGATCGCAAAAAGGCGCAGGCAATTTCTGATGACGCCATCAAATTGCTCAATATTCGCGTCCCGCATGCGCAGGTCCGTGCGGGCGGGCTATCCGGCGGCAACCAGCAAAAGCTGTTGATTTCGCGCTGGGTCGCGATCGGCCCACGCATTTTGATCCTCGATGAACCGACGCGCGGTGTGGACGTCGGTGCCAAAAGCGAGATCTACCGGATCATGAATGATATGGCGCGCAAAGGCGTGGCGATCCTGATGATCTCCAGCGAACTGCCGGAAGTGGTCGGGATGAGCGATCGCGTGTATGTGATGCGTGAAGGCAGCATTGCCGGCGAGCTGAACGGACAAAGTATTACCCAGGAAAATATTATGACGCTGGCAACCGGCGTGAACGACTCCCATCATCAGGCGGTGTCCCATGAATAATCCAACCACTCCCCAGCAGGTGGCGAAATCCGCCTCCGCGAAAAAAATGCTGATGAGCGATCTGATGCAAACGGTCGGTATCTTGCCGATTCTTATCCTGATTGTGGCGGTATTTGGCTTTATCGCGCCAAACTTTTTTACCGAAAGCAACCTGCTGAATATTACCCGCCAGGCGTCGATCAACATCGTGCTGGCCGCTGGCATGACCTTCATTATTTTAACCGGTGGCATTGATCTTTCGGTTGGCTCCATTCTCGGCACTACCGCAGTCGCGGCGATGGTAGTTTCGCTGATCCCGGAATTTGCCATGCTGTCAGTCCCTGCTGCGCTGCTGCTCGGCATGCTGCTGGGGTTGTTTAACGGGGCGCTGGTCGCTTTTGCTGGCCTGCCGCCGTTTATCGTCACGCTTGGAACCTATACCGCGCTGCGCGGTGCGGCCTACCTGCTGGCCGACGGCACGACGGTGATTAACTCCAACATCAGCTTTGAGTGGATCGGCAATAACTATCTTGGTCCGGTTCCATGGCTGGTAGTGATTGCGCTGGCGGTGGTGGTGGTGTGCTGGTTCATTCTTAGGCGCACCACACTCGGCGTTCATATCTATGCGGTTGGCGGCAATATGCAGGCCGCGCGCCTAACCGGGATTAAAGTGTGGCTGGTGCTGATGTTCGTCTACGGCATGAGCGGTTTGCTCTCGGGTCTTGGCGGGGTGATGAGCGCCTCGCGGCTGTACAGCGCCAACGGCAACTTAGGCATGGGCTACGAACTGGACGCCATCGCCGCGGTGATCCTCGGCGGCACCAGCTTTGTTGGCGGGATCGGCACCATCACTGGCACGCTGGTGGGGGCGCTGATTATCGCCACGCTGAATAACGGCATGACGCTGATGGGCGTCTCCTATTTCTGGCAATTGGTGATCAAAGGGGCGGTGATCATCATAGCGGTGCTGATCGACAAATACCGTACCCGACACCATCAAAGTGCATAACAACAACATCTTACTTCGAGGAATACAGCATGAGATTGAAGCCCTTAGTCACCGCGCTCTGTGCTGGCGCACTGCTTGCTAGCGCTCCGTTTGTACAGGCAAAAGAACTGAAATCCATCGGTGTTACGGTGGGCGATCTGGCCAACCCGTTCTTCGTGCAGATAACCAAAGGCGCGGAGCTGGAAGCACGCAAACTGGCCGGTGATAACGTTAAAGTGACGCTGGTTTCCAGCGGCTACGATCTGGGCCAGCAGGTGTCGCAAATCGACAACTTTATTGCCGCCAAAGTCGACATGATTATCCTGAACGCCGCCGACTCCAAAGGCATCGGCCCGGCGGTAAAACGCGCGAAAGACGCCGGGATTGTGGTGGTCGCCGTTGACGTGGCGGCGGAAGGCGCAGACGCCACCATCACCTCCGATAACACCCAGGCGGGAGAAATGGCCTGTAAATATATTACCGACCGTCTGAAAGGCAAAGGCAACGTGGTCATTATCAACGGGCCACCGGTATCTGCCGTCCAGAACCGTGTGGAAGGCTGCCAGACCGAGTTTAAACGCCACCCTGACATCAAGGTGCTGTCATATAACCAAAACGCCAAAGGCAGTCGCGAAGGCGGGCTGGAGATCATGACCGCGTTGCTGGCGGCGAATCCGAAGATCGACGGCGTATTCGCCATTAACGATCCCACGGCGATCGGTGCCGATCTGGCGGCAAAGCAGGCGCAACGTAGCGAATTCTTTATTGTCGGCGTAGACGGCAGCCCGGACGGCGAAGAAGCCCTGAAGCGCGAAAACTCACTATTTGTGGCGACGCCAGCACAAGATCCGCAGGTGATGGCTGCCAAAGCGGTCGAAATCGGTTATGACATATTACAGGGGAAACCCGCCCCGAAAGAACCCGTGCTGATCCCAGTGACGATGATCGATAAAAACAACGTCGGCAGTTATAAGGGTTGGACGGTGAAATAGCCCGCCACAACAACGCCGGTTGGCGGCAAAGATGCCTTATCCGGTCTACAAGATCGCTATGAATTTGTAGGCCGGATAAGCGCGGCACCATCCGGCATTATATTAAGGAGGATTCAGCCGATGAAACGCTCCGCAATAAACGAGATCCTTGGGCACACGCGCCAGTTTTTTTCTCTGCACGACGTGCACCTGCCTCCTTTCGCCAGTTTCCCGCCCACCCAATGGCGCCAGCTCGACGCCAGTGCCTGGAGCGAAGTTTTCGACCTCAAGCTCGGTTGGGATGTCACCGCATTCGGCGGCAACAATTTCGCCGCACAAGGGTTAACGCTGTTCACCCTGCGTAACGGCTCGCCGAAAGGTATGCCTTACGAGAAATGCTACGCCGAGAAAATCATGCACGTTCGCGATGCGCAGGTCACGCCGATGCATTTTCACTGGCGCAAACGTGAAGACATTATCAATCGCGGCGGCGGTAATCTCATTGTAGAACTGTGGAATGCAGGGATCCGCGAGCAAACGGAAGACAGCGACGTTAGCGTGGTGATTGACGGTTGTCGACAAACGCATGCCGCAGGCAGTCAACTGCGCCTGACGCCGGGTGAAAGCATCTGCCTGCCGCCAGGCCTGTATCACAGCTTCTGGGCGGAAGAAGGTTTTGGTGACGTGCTGGTTGGCGAGGTCTCTTCTGTTAATGACGACGACCACGACAACCATTTTCTGCAACCGATTTCCCGCTACAACGACATTGAAGAAGACGAACCGGCGCTGCTGGTGCTGTGTAACGAATATCGCCTGTTCCGCTAACCAAGGAGCACATTATGCCGTTGATCTCACTCGCTGATGGCCTTGCCCATGCTCGCGAACACCGCTATGCCTTAGGGGCGTTTAACGTTCTGGATTCACATTTCCTGCGCGCGTTGTTTGCCGCGGCAAAGCAGGAACGTTCGCCATTTATTATCAACATTGCCGAGGTGCATTTTAAATATATCTCGCTGGATTCTCTGGTCGAAGCGGTCAAGTTCGAAGCCGCCAGACATGACATTCCTGTAGTGCTGAATCTTGACCACGGCCTGCACTTTGAGTCGGTGGTGCGAGCGTTACGCTTAGGTTTCAGCTCAGTGATGTTCGATGGCTCCACGCTGGAGTACGAAGAAAATATCCGTCAGACCCGCGAAGTGGTGAAGATGTGCCACGCCGTCGGCGTGTCGGTGGAAGCTGAGTTGGGCGCAGTCGGTGGTGATGAAGGCGGTGCGCTGTACGGTCATGCCGACGAATCACTGTTTACCGATCCGATGCTGGCGCGTGATTTCGTCGACAGAACCGGAATTGACGCGCTGGCTGTCGCCATTGGTAATGCGCACGGCAAATACAAAGGCGAACCCAAACTCGACTTCCCGCGTCTGGACACTATCCGCCAGCAGGCGGCGATCCCGTTGGTGCTGCACGGCGGTTCCGGCATCAGCGACGACGATTTCAAGCGCGCGATTGAACTCGGCATTCACAAAATCAACTTCTATACCGGCATGTCACAAGCGGCGCTGTCGGCAGTGGAGACGCGGATGGCGAATCGTCAGCCCTTGTACGACGAATTCGCCGAACTGCTGCTCGGCATTGAGGAAGCCATTACCGATACCGTTTCAGAACAGATGCGCATTTTTGGCAGCGCAGGACGGGTCTGATGGAACGCAAAGGCGTTATCGCCGCAGGCAACATGCTGGTCGATCATGTGCATCAAATTGTGCAGTGGACGGAACGCGGCTGGCTGGCGGAGATCACCCGTAGCGAACGCGCCACCGGTGGTGCGCCGCTGAACGTACTACTGACGCTGGCAAAAATGCACGCCGGACTGCCGCTGCAGGCGGTGGGGTTAATCGGGCAGGACAGCGACGGCGACTACATTATGGCGATGCTGGAGCAGTATCACGTTAATCACCAACACGTGCAGCGCACGACATTCGCGCCCACGTCAATGTCGCAGGTGATGACCGATCCGAGCGGTCAGCGCACCTTTTTTCATTCTCCCGGCGCGAATCGCCTGCTGGATCTGCCCGCTTTTGAGCAACTGGATACCTCGATGAAAATCTTCCATCTTGGCTATCTGCTGCTGCTCGACAGCCTGGACATGCCAGATGAAGAGTACGGCACACGTAGCGCTCGGCTGCTGGCGCAAATGCGCGATAACGGTTTCGAAACATCGCTGGATTTGGTCTCACGCAAGGGCGACCCGCGCTACCAGCCGCTGGTGATGCCCGCCCTGCGCCATCTCGATTATCTGGTGATTAACGAGCTGGAAGCCGGAGAGTTCAGCGGGCTGGAGATCCGCCAGCCCAACGGCGAGCTGCATATCCCACATATCGCTACCGCCGCGCGCGAACTGCTGAATGCGGGCGTACACCAGCGGGTGGTGATCCACTGTCCGGAAGGTGCCTGGGGTGAAGCGCCGGATCGGGCAGGCGTCTGGATCCCGTCACAGTATCTGGCGCAGGAGGAGATTGTCGGCAGCGTGGGGGCGGGAGATGCGTTTTGCGCCGGATTTTTGTATGGCTGTCATGAACGTTGGTCACTGGAAGAGAGCATCCGGCTAGCGCACGCCTGCGCGCGAGCCAGTTTGTTGTGTGCCAATGCGATAGACGGCGCAAAAACGCTGACAGAGTTAAAGGCCGCAATGACTGATGCCGGATAAGGCGTTTACGCCGCCTTGTCGTGATGCTGCACGTCGGCGGCGAATACATAGCCCAGCCCGCGCAGGGTTTTGATCAGCATCGGCTGATGCGGGTTGTTCTCTATTTTTCGCCGCAGCCGCATGATTAACACGTCAATAGTACGGTCAAACACTTCAACACTGTCGCTACGCGTCAGTTCCAGCAATTGCTCACGACTAAGCACCCGACGGGCATTTTGCGCCAGCGCCAACAGCAGACTGTATTCACCCTGCGTCAGGTCCACCTTCAATTGCTGAGGATTACGAAGCTGGCAGCCCGCGGTATCAAGATGCCAGCCGTTAAAAGAAAGACCCGAGGTTTGTGGAGTGCCGCTTTCAGCCGTTAGCACGCCCACGCGTCTGAGCACCGCCTTCACCCGCGCCACCAGCACCCGGGCATTGAACGGTTTACCAATGTAATCGTCAGCGCCCATTTCCAGCCCGACCACCACATCCGATTCACTACCAAGCCCGGTCAGCATCACCACCGGCAGCCCGGGTCTCATTTTTTGCACCTGCTGCAGCACCATCAGGCCGTTGATGTCGGGCAACATCATATCCAGCAATACCAGCGCGATCTCCGGCTGAGTCTCAATGCAGCGCAGCGCCTCCTGCCCGGTATGACAAGCAGTCACCGCAAAGACGTGTTCGCTCAGCACATCCTGCAAAAGCGAACAGACCGCAACGTCATCATCCACAACCAGTATGGCTGGCTTCATTATCTTTCCCCATTTCTGGCCAACTTAAATGAGTGTGATTGATTCTGCCCAGAGTGACAGCGATAAGGCACAAGGATGTGTAGGAAACATAACCTCGGTCACACTGCCGGGGCGTCACGTATTGGAGATTCGACACGTCAAATATGACGACAGCCTGTTTTTCGTCAGGGTTTTGACCAAAAATCACCCGTAATATCAGGGAATGCCCACAATAAAAAAGTGGCATAGAAGATGCATACTAAGGGCGACAGCGCGTATGCGCGATTTGATTAACTGGAGCGAGACCGATGAAAAAAGTCGTCACGGTTTGCCCATATTGCGCATCAGGTTGCAAAATCAACCTGGTGGTCGATAACGGCAAAATCGTCCGGGCTGAAGCGGCGCAGGGGAAAACCAACCAGGGTACCCTGTGTCTGAAGGGCTACTATGGCTGGGATTTTATCAATGATACCCAGATCCTGACCCCTCGCCTGAAAACCCCAATGATCCGTCGCCAGCGTGGCGGCAAACTGGAATCTGTTTCCTGGGATGAAGCCCTTGATTACGTCGCCACTCGTCTGAGCGCCATCAAAGCGAAGTATGGCCCGGACGCTATTCAGACGACCGGTTCATCTCGCGGTACAGGTAACGAAACCAACTATGTAATGCAAAAATTCGCGCGCGCCGTTATTGGTACCAATAACGTCGACTGCTGCGCTCGCGTCTGACACGGCCCATCGGTTGCAGGTCTGCACCAATCGGTCGGTAACGGCGCAATGAGTAATGCTATCAATGAAATTGATAACACAGATTTAGTGTTCATCTTCGGGTATAACCCGGCGGATTCCCACCCGATCGTGGCGAATCACGTGATTAACGCTAAACGTAACGGGGCGAAAATCATCGTCTGCGATCCGCGCAAAATTGAAACCGCGCGTATTGCCGACATGCACATCGCGTTGAAAAACGGCTCGAACATCGCGCTGCTCAACGCTATGGGTCATGTCATCATCGAAGAAAAACTGTACGACCAGGCGTTTGTCGCTTCCCGTACAGAAGGCTTCGAAGAGTACAGCAAAATTGTCGAAGGCTACACGCCGGAGTCCGTCGAAGATATCACTGGCGTTAGCGCGCAGGATATTCGTCAGGCTGCACGTATGTATGCCACGGCGAAAAGCGCGGCCATCCTGTGGGGCATGGGTGTCACCCAGTTCTATCAGGGCGTGGAAACCGTACGTTCACTGACTAGCCTCGCCATGCTGACCGGCAACCTCGGTAAGCCAAGCGTGGGCGTTAACCCAGTTCGTGGCCAGAACAACGTTCAGGGCGCATGCGATATGGGCGCGCTACCGGATACCTATCCGGGCTATCAGTACGTTAAGTTCCCGGAAAACCGCGAGAAGTTCGCTAAAGCCTGGGGCGTGGAAAGTCTGCCTGCACACACTGGTTATCGCATCAGCGAACTGCCGCACCGTGCGGCGCATGGCGAAGTCCGTGCAGCGTACATCATGGGTGAAGATCCATTACAGACCGATGCTGAACTCTCCGCAGTACGCAAAGGCTTTGAGGATCTGGAACTGGTCATCGTGCAGGATATCTTCATGACCAAAACCGCCGCTGCCGCAGACGTTATTTTACCATCTACGTCATGGGGCGAGCATGAAGGCGTCTTCTCAGCGGCTGACCGTGGCTTCCAGCGCTTCTTTAAAGCCGTTGAGCCTAAGTGGGATCTGAAAACGGACTGGCAGATTATCAGTGAAATCGCCACCCGTATGGGCTACCCGATGCACTACAACAACACCCAGGAAATCTGGGATGAGTTGCGTCATCTGTGCCCGGATTTCTACGGTGCAACGTATGAGAAAATGGGTGAACTGGGTTATATCCAGTGGCCTTGTCGCGACACCTCTGATGCCGACCAGGGGACGTCTTACCTCTTTAAAGAGAAGTTCGACACCCCGAACGGCCTGGCGCAGTTCTTCACCTGCGACTGGGTAGCGCCAATCGACAAACTCACCCCAGAGTACCCAATGGTACTGTCTACGGTACGTGAAGTCGGCCACTACTCTTGTCGTTCGATGACCGGTAACTGTGCGGCGCTGGCCGCGCTGGCGGATGAGCCGGGTTATGCCCAGATCAATACTGCCGACGCAGAACGCCTGGGCATTCAGGACGAAGATTTGGTGTGGGTTAACTCGCGTAAAGGTCGGGTCATTACCCGTGCGGCGGTCAGCGATCGTCCGAACAAAGGCGCGATTTACATGACCTACCAATGGTGGATTGGGGCATGTAATGAGCTGGTAACCGAGAATTTAAGCCCGATTACCAAAACGCCGGAGTACAAGTACTGTGCCGTTAACGTTGAACGCATTACCGATCAGCGCGCCGCCGAACAGTATGTGATTGATGAGTACACCAAGCTGAAAGCCAGCCTGCGCGAAAGCGCGATGGGTTAGTCCGTTTACGTACCTGTTCTACAACAGCCTCCGCCCGGAGGCTGTTTTTTTATCCATACGATCTCTTTATACTGTTCATTCCGTACCCTAAATAAAACTCAAAATGAAACAACTCATTGCATTGATGTTCTTTATGACATTCTTTGCCCATGCCAGTGATACTGAGCCAGGAAGCCAGTACTTACAGGCCGCTGAGGCAGGGGACCGTCGCGCACAGTATTTTCTTGCCGATACCTGGTTCAGTTCGGGCGATTTGAGCAAAGCCGAGTATTGGGCGCAAAAAGCCGCAGACAATGGCGATGCCGACGCCTGCGCGCTACTGGCGCAAATCAAAATTACGAATCCGGTCAGTCTGGATTACCCCCAGGCCAAAACGCTGGCGGAAAAGGCAGCCAAAGCGGGCAGTAAAGCAGGTGAACTCACCCTGGCGCGGATTCTGGTCAACACCCAGGCAGGCCGCACCGATTACCCCAAAGCCATCACTTTGCTGCAAAACGCCTCTGAAGATCTGGAAAATGACTCCGCCGTCGACGCGCAAATGCTGCTCGGGCTGATTTACGCCAATGGCGTGGGGATCCCCGCAGACGATGAAAAAGCGACGTGGTATTTCAAACGCAGCTCCGCCATCTCCCGCACCGGTTATTCAGAGTACTGGGCCGGAATGATGTTCTTAAACGGCGAGCAGGGTTTTATCGTGAAGAATAAACAGAAAGCGCTGCACTGGCTGAATCTGAGCTGTATGGAAGGATTTGATACCGGCTGTGAAGAGTTTGAAAAGCTGACCAATGGTTGATGCTGGTTGCCGGATGGCGCTACGCTTATCCGGCCTACAAAGGATGTGTAGGCCGGATAAGACGCGTGAGCGTCGCTGTCAGGCGACCATCACCAATTACTGCGCGGTCTTATCAAATTTACCCAGCATCTCGCGCTCGTAGGCCAGCGCCTTTTTGCGGTCAAATTTGTGCTCCCACTTGGCGATAACCAGCACCGCCAGCGCATTCCCAACTACGTTCAGCGCGGTACGCGCCATGTCGAGGATACGGTCAACACCGGCGATAAACGCCAGACCTTCCAGTGGGATCCCGACGCTGCCCAGCGTTGCCAGCAGTACCACAAAAGAGACGCCCGGCACGCCCGCAATCCCTTTCGACGTGACCATTAGCGTCAGTACTAATACGATTTCCTGCCACAGCGACAGGTCGATACCGTACAGCTGCGCAATGAAAATAGCGGCAATACTCTGGTACAGCGTTGAACCATCAAGGTTAAATGAGTAACCAGTTGGTACAACAAAGCTGGTGATTGAAGCTGGTGCGCCGTAGGCTTCCATCTTCTCGATAATACGCGGCAGTACGCTCTCGGAACTGGCGGTAGAGTAGGCCAGAATCAGCTCATCTTTCAGAATGCGGATCAGGATCCAGATGCTCAAACCACAAATACGCGCCACAATCCCCAACACCACCAGTGCGAAGAACAGAATGGCGAAATGCACTAACAGCACCAGCTTCGCCAGCGGCCACAGTGAGGCAAAACCAAAGTTCGCGACGGTCACAGCAATCAGCGCAAAAACACCGACTGGCGCATAGCGCATCACCATGTGGGTCACTTTAAACATGGTTTCGGAAATCGAGCGGAACACGGTCACCAGCGGCTCGCGGTGAGTTGCTGGTAGGGAAGACAAGCCTAAACCAAACAGCACCGAGAAGAAGATAATCGGCAACATATCGCCTTTCGCCATCGACGCAACGATGTTAGTCGGCACCAGCGACACAATCGTGCCCATCAAGCCATGCGCGTGGCTCTGCACTTCTGCGGTCGTATTTTGATATTTCGAAATATCCACGGTCGCCAGTTGCGACATATCAATCCCGGAACCCGGCTGGAACACATTCGCCAGCGTAATACCAAGAATAATCGCTACGGTGGTGATCACTTCGAAATAGAGAATGGTTTTGGCGCCAATACGGCCCAGTTGTTTTGCATCACCCACCCCGGCAATTCCAACCACCAGCGTGGAGATAACAATCGGCACGACAATCATTTTAATCAGATGGATAAAGATATCGCCCGCCGGTGACAGCAGGTTCACCACCAGCCATTCGCGGCTGTCACTATGGTAATGCAGGTAACTCCCTAGCAGAATGCCCAGCACCATAGCGATTAGAATCTGCCATGCCAGGCTGACTTTCAAATTTTTCATAACAACGGACTTCCTCGATGGAGCGCTATTCCACCTATAAAGAATGGGAATAGTACATACTGAAAGGGTATGATTTGTGTTGCGTTCGTTTATGGAGTTTTTTAACGCTTATACCCTAAATAATTCGAGTTGCAGGAAGGCGGCGACGCAGCGAATTCCCAGGAGCTTACGCCAGTAAGTGACTGGGGTGAGCGAGGAAAGCCAACACACCTGCAACTTGAAGTATGACGGGTATATTATCATTATCATCTGCATGGCATTCAGCGCAACCCTCTAAGAACAGGGACTTTAGCTGAATTTATGCATAAAAATGCAATTTTATCGCACTAAGTATGAATAACTTTTTGTTATAAAAGAATTTTAATATGTTCAAAAATGAAGAAGTCATGGCATGAGTTTTTTTTGTCCGTTTGTTCGTTCGCCTGTTTTTTAAACAGGCCAAATGATACAAATCACAAAAAAAACAAAATTATTTTTGCCGATTCTGCAGTAATTTCGCCATATTAATCGAGTCAATCAGTTGCGCCCGGTTGACTCTCGGCGAGTTTAAATCGAGTACCTTTTGCCACTGCAAAATGGCCTGCGAATAGTCGGCCTGCATAAACGCATCTGAGGCTAGCAGCATCAGCGCTGTCACCTCAGCCGGGTCCAGCGCCAGAGCCTTATCAATCATTTCGCGAGTGGGCGGCGTCATATGTTGTCCGGCCTGGTAATACAATACCGTTGCCATCGCTGAATAAATCTCAGCATTTTCACCACCGACACGCAGCGCCTGCTCGTAGGCCAGCAGCGCATTATGATACGCGTTTTGCCAAAGATAATACTCGCCGAGTTGCGCCCATTTCACACTATCACGTGGATTGGCACGAATTTGCGATTGTAAGGAAAGCAGCTGTTTTTCCTGAACGTTTTCATCGGAGAACGCATGTAATGGATCTGCCAGTCGGGCCTGTTCCTGCCGTACCGCCTGCCATTTTGACGTCAACAGATAACCACCGATGCAGGCCACAACCATCACCACCACCACAGCAGTCAGCCGCTTCACGGGCATTGGTCGTAACGACGCTGTAGAATATACGGGTTGGCTCATGACACTTCGTCCTCTGCGCGCTGACGCCTTCTCACCCGCCAGACCACCACCCCTACAAGTAACAGCAGCAGGCACGGCAACGCCCACAGCAGCAGCGTTTGCTCATTCAACGGCGGGTTATACCGCACGAAATCGCCGTAACGATCGGTCATCCACGTGGTTATCTCGGCTTCACTTTTCCCTTCCGCCACCATGCTGTAAACCTGATGGCGCATGCTGACCGCTACCGGCGCATTGGATTCCAGCAAGTTTTGGTTTTGGCACTGCGGGCAGCGCAGCTGACTGGCAATCGACAGCGCTTTCTCCTGCTGTTGTGGGTTGGCAAAAGTCCATGTGTCCACAACCTGGGCATGCGTAGCGAAAGTGATAAAAAACAGAACGATAAAACCGCAGATATTACGCATCACGTTTCCTCCCTCGCCATCCACTCAGCAGCGCGCCAAAGACCATTAATAGCCCTCCGCCCCAAATCCAACGTACGCCGGTCTGCACGTACAAGCGCATGGCATAACGGTCCGGTCCTGTTTTTTCGCCCATCACCGCGTACCAGTCATGTAACAGATTCCAGCGGATCCCCGGCTCCATCATCTGTTGACGGCGCGCGGCATAGAAGCGCCTTTCAGGCTGCAGGCTGCCAATGCGTTTTTCATCCTGCCACAGCGTGATCTGCGCTTTTTCACTGGTGTAGTTACCTTTTGCTTCCAGGTCCAGACGCTCAAAACGGAAAATGTAGCCTGCCAGTTCCACCTGCTGCCCCGGGCTCAGGTTCAGGCTTATCTCCTGACGACTCCCGCAGGAAAAGACAATCCCGACGGCAAACACCAAAACCCCGGCATGCGCCAGCAGCGCCGGAAGCTGAGCACGTACAGGTACTTTGCGACTTCTGAACGTTGCCATCACGATAACCAGCAGCATCAGCAGCCCAAAGGGTAGCGTCGCACGATTAAAGTACGGTGCGCCCACAGAGAGCCGTCCCCAACCGAACAGTCCGTAAATCATCGGGTAGAGCGTGCCAATCAGCACAATCATCAGCACCGCGCAAAAAAGCAGTAGCGCAACCAGAATCAGCATCTCGCGCGACCAGCCGCCAAAATGCGCACGTTGACGAATATTCTGCCCGCGCCAGGCATACAGCCCGAGCGACGCCAGGCTCAATACGGTAAACAGCGCAAACAGCGGCGCGGCGCGGACGTTATCCAGCGCGAAGGCATGTACTGAAACGAGAATGCCGGAACGCACAATCAACGTCCCCAGCAGCGATAAAATCAGCGTGACAATCGCCAGCAGCAGCGACCAATGGCGGAAGATCCCGCGCTGGCGCGTGATGTATAAGCTATGCAGCAGCGCGCTGGCGGAAAGCCAGGGCAATAAGGAAGCGTTTTCTACCGGGTCCCAGAACCACCAGCCCCCCCAGCCCAGCTCGCAGTACGCCCACCAGGAGCCGAGAATAATCCCCAGCGTCAGAGCGCACCAACCGGGCAGCGCCCAGCGCCAGCACACCCAGGCGCTTTGTGCATTAAAGTCACCGCGCAGCAGCGAAGCCAGCGCCACGCCTGCCGCCACCATTAAACCACCATAACCCAGGTACAGCAGCGGCGGATGGAGGATTAACCCGAGATGTTGCAACATCGGATTAAGGTCACGCCCTTCAATGGCTGGCGGGAAGATGCGCACAAACGGATCGGACCATACCACCACAAACAACAGCAGCAGGGCCGTTATCATTGAGAGGACGCTGAGCGTCAGCGGAAACAGCGCATCGGTGTCACGTCGATAGCAAAAAGCGAACAGCGCGCTCCAGCCGGAAAGAAACAGCACCCACAGCAGCAGCGACCCTTCATGCCCGCCCCACACCGCGGCCAGTTTTAACCCCCACGGCAGCAGACTGTAGCTATGCTGCGCAACATAGACTACCGAAAAGTCACTGGTCAGAAAGCAGAATACCAGAATGGCAAAGGCCAGCATCAGCAGCGAAAATTGCGTCCACACGCCCACACTTGCCAGGCGCATCAGGCCTTGCCAGCGCTGGCGGACACCCACCAACACGGCAAGCGGGGTCAATACGTTGACCCCGAGGCTTAATAACAGTGCCAGAAAACCGGCTTCAGGAAGGAGAACGTCCAGAAATCACCTTACGCAACGGTTAGCTGACCCGCATAGAGAATAAAAAAGCGCAGCAGCAGTACGCCGGTCAGGCTGGCGCCGCACACTGCCAGCACGCCATGAAACGTCGAACTGCGATTGGCCCAGGGTTTTAGCAGCATCGGCAGTATCAACCCAAGCCCGGCCACGCCCAGCCAGAACCACCAGGTCCAGAATCCGCCGCCCAGTGCCGCCGCCAGCGCGCGCATTTTGCCGTCATCGCCCAGCGCCAGGCCGACGAAGAACGCCGCCAGCAGGAAGATCTCCAGCCATACCACCGGGACTTCCATGCGATGCACAAAGTGCGCTTCAGTACTGTGCGGATTGCTACGATGACGTAACGCCATGGCGATCAGCGCCACCGCCGCGCCGGAGGAGATCCCGGAAAACAGGAACAGCACCGGCAGGATCGGGTTATTCAGGAACGGGTAGGATTTCAGCGCCGACAGCAGGAACCCGGTATACGCCCCGAGCAGGACCGCCAGTACCAGCATCAGCGTCTCAAGCGCACGATGGAACGGCGTGATTAGTGTCAGGAGTTTTGACACAATCGTCAGTCGCGGCACGAACCGCTGCTGCAGTGCAATCACCTCTTTTTCAAAGATTTTTGCCAGCCACAGCACTAACACCACCATGTATAACTGAAACAGCATGACCCCCATCGACATCACCGAAGTGAAGCTGTAGTGGAACATCAGTTTCCAGAAAGTCCATGGGCGCGTCAGGTGGAACACCAGAATCAGCAAACCGAAGATAATCGCCCCGGGCCCTAACACCAGCGTGGTGCGCAACAGCGTACTGTCTGAACCGCCCGCCTCCGGATGGAAACGACGTAGCAAAATTGCCAGCGTGACCAGTCCAGCGGAGATGCCTATCAGGAACAGATAGATGGCAATAGGCCAGTCCCACACCAGTGATTCGAAATGAAATGCAGAAGCGGATGTCATTGGCTCACCTCCCCAAATTTAAAGGGAACGCGGTAGACCTTCGGTTTTGTGCCCAACGCCAGCTTGTAACGGTAGGTAGTTTTCTGCTGCAACAAGCGGGAGATATCGCTGTTGGGATCGTCCAGATTACCAAACATCAGCGCCTTCGTCGGACATGACTCAACGCAGGCGGGCTGTTTGCCCGCTTTCAGGTTGGTTTTCCGGCAGAAATCGCATTTATCCGCCGTTTTGCTCACCGGATGGATAAAGCGCACACGGTAAGGACACGCGGCGATACAGTACTGGCAGCCAACGCAAAGGTCCGGGTTCACATCCACAATGCCGTTGGCGGCATCGCGATACGATGCCCCCGTCGGGCAGACGTCAACGCAGGGAGCGTGATCGCAATGCTGGCACGAGTGACGGAAGAAGCGATACTTCACATCAGGAAATGTCCCTTGCGGCTCGCTGCGAATAATCGTCAGACGCGATACGCCTTCCGGCACGTTGTTAACTTCCCGACAAGCATCCATGCAGGCCGTACAGCCAATGCATAAAGACTCATCATGAACCATACCGTAACGTACGCCGTTGATGTTCAGCGTCTTCGCCACAACGCGTCCCGCCGTCCCGCTCACTGCCACCAGCGCGCCGACGCCGGTGATAAACTGGCGACGAGAGCAACTCATGGATGCTCCTTAAGCAACGGAACCGACGCCGGGTTAAAGTTCGGATTGTTACGCTGATCGCTGTGGCAATCGACGCAAATCTTGATCCGTCCTTTATCGCTTAGCGTCTGCATCGTGTCTTGCTTCGGATGCAGCGAGTGACAGCTGGCACACGCCACTTTGGTTACGTGGACATCGTGCGGCCAGAACGCTTTTTGCAACTGCTCAGGCAGGTGACAGGACATACAGACGCTGTTTTGCTGCTCCACGTTGTACATCGGCTCATTAAAACGCATCACATCCTTCACCCCTTCACGGTGGTTCGGTGACGGCTGGCCGTGACAGTTAGTGCAAGTGACCGGCAGTTTGTTATTCGGGTTGATAACGTCTGCATGCTTACCATGCATGCCTTCGGTATCGGGCTTATGGCAATCCAGACAGGCGGCATCTGGATTACGCTGTTGGGTAACCGTCCAGCGTTGATCCGACTCCTGCGGCGTTGGCGTGGCTGTGATTCCACTCAGGCTCCAGAACAAGCCTGACGCCAGCACCCCAGCAGTTAATAACGAACGTAATACGCTCATATTCACTCCGTTGAGTTATCCGCCCCTTGCGGGGCGAAATGGGGTTATTGGCTTAACAGACCGTTTTTACGCGCCTGATCTTCCCACTGCGGAATCACCGTTTTGATGAAGTCCTGTTTCTCAGCATTGATTTGCTGCATATTCAGACCAATCGCTGCCTGGGCTTTCTCTTTAGTAGAGATATCCGGTAACGGGATTTCATGCGTGATGCCTTTAGTTGCCAGCAAACGGACCAGTTTGGTACGCGCATCGGCAGCTTTATCCATTGCGCTACCCAGCATCCGCAAACCTTCTTCCGGGGCGTGCATGTGAATACCGTGTGAGGCGATAGCCAGGTCCCAACGCCATTGCGCGTGACGGATATCTTCCAGAATCGGCTTCATTTCCGCTTCGGTCGCACCCGCATCCCATGCGGCTTTCGCTTCAAAGTGCGCACGAACAAGCTGGTCTTCAACTTTGATTTTCAGGTCATGAATGGCCTGTTTACGCTCGGCGACCACTTTTTGCAGGGACGCTTTGTCCTGGGTGTGGCAGTTCGCACAGGTCTGAGCGAAATTATCGAACGGATTACCAATCTTATGGTCGGTGTAAATCTTGCCTTCCGCGTTCTGCACTTTCGGCATGTGGCAGTCGATACAGGTCACATTGTTCTTGCCGTGAATGCCTGCGCTCCAGGTTTCATACTCCGGGTGCTGCGCTTTCAGCATTGGCGTTTTAGACAGGGAGTTGGTCCAGTCAGAGAAGGCGATGGTATCGTAGTATTTCTCCATGTTCTCGACTTTCATGCCGTCGTCCCACGGGAACTTAACGGCTTTGTTTTTACCGTCGAAGTAGTATTCCACGTGGCACTGGCCGCAGACCATGGATTGCTGATCGAAGCGACCGGCTTTCTCAAACGGTTTGCCGATTGCTTCCATCGCGCGTTCTGCATAAGGGCGCGACAGCGTCAGTTCTGGCTTGCCTTTGGCAAAGTCTGGTGACGCGGTGTTATGGCAATCGCCGCAGCCAAGATTGTTAACAATTTCAGGACCGCCGCGCGCCCATTTACCGTGGAAGTAGCCATCTTCACCGTCTTTCTGGATCAGACGCGCCACGTCCGGGCTTTTACAGCTCCAACAGGCCATCGGCAACGGACCATCTTCTGCCGTTTTGGGTGCGCCTGTACGTAAGGTTTCACGGACATCGGTCACGGCATACGCGTGTCCACGCGGTTTGTTGTAATCGCGCGAGAAGGGATATCCCGCCCACAGGATCACCAGACGCGGATCTTCTGCCAGCGCATCTTCACGGGCTGATTGCTCAGACGTGGCTTTCCAGGAGAGATATTGATCGGGATGCTGAGGCGCGAAGACTTCATTCTTCGCTTCAACGGTGACGTTTTTTGCGGGTACGGGGGTTTGTTCAGCGTGAACTGCAGAGATAAATAATAAAGGTACTAACAGGCTGAAGAAACGGCGTACGCGTGATTTTATCCTTGCCATAGGGGTCTCATCCAGATGACGCCATTATCTGCAATGGCGGTTCTTTTATTGTTTTCCATAACAGCAACCACACGAATACTGTCATGACATTGCTCCACCCTATTTGTAACAAGAAACCACACTGAAAATGTTGTCTTTAATCAATTGTAAGTGTATGTAAAATACCACTTTAGAGTTAGTAACCCCCTCTGATTGCACCCTCTTTTGTCTAATTCAGAGACAGATCACCTTTTCAACAATCCTTTAGATAACTACATGTTATCGCGAGATTTAGTCAATTTTTGCTAGTTCTCTTCAAAATTCAGTTTGTCGCTAATTTGCACAATTCGTTTATTGCGTGATCTGCCGCGCAAATACTAAACAAAACTCTCAAAGCCCCTACATTTAACGTTTATGAGACATATTATTAACATCCTACAAGGAGAACAAAAGCCATGAGCCAAATACATAAACACGCTATTCCCGCAAACATTGCGGATCGTTGCCTGATAAATCCGGAGCAGTACGCAGAGAAATACCAGCAATCCGTTAACGAGCCCGACACATTTTGGGGCGAACAGGGAAAAATTATTGATTGGATCAAGCCATACAGCCAGGTGAAGAACACTTCCTTTGCACCCGGCAACGTGTCGATTAAATGGTACGAAGACGGCACCCTGAATCTGGCCGCAAACTGCCTTGACCGCCATCTGCAGGAAAACGGCGATCGTACCGCCATCATCTGGGAAGGCGATGATGCTACCCAGAGTAAAAACATTACCTATCGCGAACTGCATCGCGATGTCTGCCGTTTTGCTAATACATTGCTGGATTTAGGCATTAAAAAAGGCGATGTGGTGGCGATCTATATGCCAATGGTTCCGGAAGCTGCGGTAGCCATGCTGGCTTGCGCCCGTATTGGCGCAGTGCATTCGGTCATCTTCGGCGGGTTCTCGCCGGAAGCCGTCGCTGGACGTATCATCGATTCCAATTCTCGCCTGGTGATCACCGCCGATGAAGGCGTGCGCGCTGGACGCAGCATCCCGCTGAAAAAGAACGTCGATGATGCGCTGAAAAACCCGAACGTGAAGACCGTGGAGCATGTGGTCGTCCTCAAACGTACCGGTGGAAAAACGGAATGGCAGGAAGGCCGTGACCTGTGGTGGTCCGATCTTATTGAGAAAGCCAGCCCGGACCATCAGCCAGAAGAAATGAACGCGGAAGATCCGCTGTTTATCCTGTATACCTCCGGTTCAACCGGCAAGCCGAAAGGCGTGCTGCATACCACCGGCGGATATCTGGTCTACGCCGCCACCACCTTTAAGTATGTATTTGACTACCATCAGGGCGATATCTACTGGTGTACCGCGGACGTGGGTTGGGTAACCGGGCACAGCTATTTGTTGTACGGTCCGCTGGCCTGCGGCGCAACCACGCTGATGTTCGAAGGCGTACCAAACTGGCCAACCCCGGCGCGTATGTCGCAGGTTGTGGACAAGCACCAGGTCAATATTCTGTATACCGCACCGACCGCCATCCGCGCCCTGATGGCCGAAGGCGATAAAGCAATTGAAGGTACTGACCGTTCATCGCTGCGTATCCTGGGTTCCGTTGGCGAGCCGATCAACCCGGAAGCATGGGAGTGGTACTGGAAGAAGATCGGCAACGAAAAATGTCCGGTCGTTGATACCTGGTGGCAGACCGAAACAGGGGGATTCATGATCACCCCACTGCCAGGCGCTACCGAGCTGAAAGCCGGTTCCGCCACCCGTCCATTCTTTGGCGTACAGCCTGCAATTGTCGATAACGAAGGTAACCCGCTGGAAGGCGCGACCGAAGGCAACCTGGTGATTACCGACTCATGGCCGGGTCAGGCGAGAACGCTGTTTGGCGATCACGAACGCTTTGAGCAAACCTACTTCTCTACCTTCAAAAATATGTACTTCAGCGGCGACGGCGCGCGTCGTGACGAAGACGGCTATTACTGGATCACCGGACGTGTGGACGATGTGCTAAACGTCTCCGGTCACCGTCTGGGAACGGCTGAAATCGAATCGGCGCTGGTGGCACATCCGAAGATTGCCGAGGCCGCAGTGGTCGGTATCCCACATAATATTAAAGGCCAGGCGATCTATGCCTACATCACGCTGAATCACGGCGAAGAGCCGTCACCTGAGCTGTACGCCGAAGTTCGCAACTGGGTACGTAAAGAAATTGGCCCGCTGGCAACCCCAGACGTACTGCACTGGACCGACTCACTGCCGAAAACCCGCTCAGGCAAAATCATGCGCCGTATTTTGCGAAAAATCGCGGCGGGCGATACCAGTAATCTGGGCGATACCTCAACCCTCGCCGATCCTGGCGTGGTAGAGAAACTGCTCGAAGAGAAGCAGGCCATCGCAATGCCATCATAACGATAACCATGAAATGCCCGATGGCGCGCTGCTTATCGGGCCTACAAATCCTATCCCTACCCCTCCCCTGACCGGGAGGGAAATATAAAAACCCTCCCCCAAAGGATTTCGTGTTACAGGAAGGCGACCAGCAAGCATATCCCCAGGAGCATAGATCACTATGTGGCTGGGGTAGGCAAGTGCGGCCAACGAACCTGTAGCACGAAAGACGCAGGGGGACCTCTGGAGATTCTGTGATGAATGACCAAATTTATCAGCGGATAGAAGACAGTGCGCATTTCAGGGAATTAGTTGAAAAACGGCAACGGTTTGCCACCATTCTGTCCATCATCATGCTGGCAGTTTATATCAGCTTTATTTTACTGATTGCTTTTGCGCCTGGCTGGCTGGGTACACCGCTCCACGCGGGAACCAGCGTCACCCGGGGTATTCCGATTGGGGTCGGAGTGATCCTTATCTCCTTCATCCTGACCGGGATCTATATCTGGCGGGCAAACAGTGAATTCGATCGCCTGAACAATGCGGTTCTGCACGAGGTTAAAGCATCATGAAGAGAGTCCTGACGGCGCTTGCCGCCACGCTGCCCTTCGCTGCAAACGCGGCGGATGCTATTAGCGGTGCAGTTCAACGCCAGCCAACCAACTGGCAGGCGATTGTCATGTTCCTGATTTTCGTCATCTTTACGCTCGGTATCACCTACTGGGCGTCTAAGCGGGTACGTTCACGTAATGACTACTACACCGCCGGTGGTAACATCACCGGTTTCCAGAACGGGCTGGCGATTGCGGGCGACTATATGTCGGCGGCATCGTTTCTCGGGATTTCCGCGCTGGTGTTTACCTCTGGGTATGACGGGCTGATCTACTCGCTCGGCTTCCTGGTCGGCTGGCCAATTATCCTGTTCCTGATTGCGGAGCGTTTGCGTAACCTCGGTCGTTACACCTTTGCAGACGTTGCTTCTTATCGTCTGAAGCAGGGGCCAATCCGTATTCTGTCGGCCTGCGGTTCCCTGGTGGTGGTCGCACTGTATTTGATCGCCCAGATGGTTGGCGCAGGTAAGCTGATTGAGCTGCTGTTTGGTCTGAACTATCACATCGCCGTCGTCCTGGTTGGTGTGCTGATGATGATGTATGTGCTGTTCGGCGGCATGCTGGCAACCACGTGGGTACAGATCATTAAAGCTGTTCTGCTGCTGTTCGGCGCCAGCTTCATGGCCTTTATGGTGATGAAGCACGTTGGCTTCAGCTTCAATAACCTGTTCACCGAAGCGATGGCGGTACACCCGAAAGGCTCCGCGATTATGAGTCCTGGCGGATTGGTTAAAGATCCAATATCCGCCTTGTCGTTAGGTCTCGGTCTGATGTTTGGTACGGCAGGTTTACCGCACATACTGATGCGTTTCTTCACGGTCAGCGATGCCCGCGAAGCGCGTAAGAGCGTGTTCTATGCCACCGGCTTTATGGGTTATTTCTACATCCTGACCTTTATCATCGGCTTTGGCGCGATCATGCTGGTAGGTGCTAACCCAGAGTACAAAGATGCTGCAGGCGCATTGATCGGTGGTAACAACATGGCTGCGGTTCACCTGGCGAATGCGGTGGGCGGTAACCTGTTCCTCGGCTTCATCTCTGCAGTGGCGTTTGCCACCATCCTGGCGGTGGTTGCCGGCCTGACCCTGGCGGGCGCTTCGGCTGTTTCTCACGACCTGTACGCCAACGTATTCCGCAAAGGCGCAACCGAGCGTGAAGAACTGAAGGTGTCAAAAATTACCGTGCTGGTGCTGGGTGTGATAGCCATCCTGCTCGGCGTGCTGTTTGAGAATCAGAACATCGCCTTTATGGTAGGCCTGGCGTTCGCCATCGCGGCAAGCTGCAACTTCCCGATCATCCTGCTTTCCATGTACTGGTCAAAACTGACCACCCGTGGCGCCATGGTCGGCGGCTGGTTAGGTCTGCTGACGGCTGTGGTGCTGATGATTCTCGGCCCAACCATTTGGGTCCAAATCCTCGGTCACGAAAAAGCTATTTTCCCGTATGAATATCCGGCGCTGTTCTCCATCAGCGTAGCGTTCCTCGGGATCTGGTTCTTCTCTGCTACCGATAACTCAGAAGAAGGCAACCGCGAACGCGAGCAGTTCCGTGCTCAGTTCATCCGTTCCCAGACCGGGTACGGCGTAGAACAAGGTCGCGCACACTAGTCCCACCTCCTCTTCCCCGGTTATTTTGACCGGGGAAGAATTTCTGTCAATTATGTGGGATTCTCATCCGTTATAAAGCGGCGAGCAGGAACAGCGATAAGCAACAGGAAAACAATCGCGCACACAATATTTAGCCACTGCCAGCCCTTCCAGAAAGCCAGCAACCCGGCTCCCCAGTGAATAATCGCAATGATCACTGGAAATGGCATCAACTCCCGATACCGTTTGGTGATGACTAAAAAACCACAGTAATAGCTTAAAATAATCCCCAGCCAATTGATAAAAATAGCGAAGTTGCTAAAAGGATTCGCAACTAAAAACCATGTTGTAAATAATGAAATAACGGTAATCAATACAAAATAAAGAAAAAACTTCAACCGTCCCAGAACACCTTTTCTCCAGCCCAGAAATAAATCATTGAGTATATTCACTTGATATCCTTATTCTCTGTTTCTCACGTAATATATTGTTTTTATCCAGCGGTAAAACTGCGCACCAGGCGGAGTTTTCCATCAATCAATTCAAAATCATATATCGACGCACCATCACAATACTCTGAAAGGCCAGGCAGTTGGGCATTCGCCTCGGTACCCTGAGAAAGTCTTAAAATACCCTCTTCAAATTCCCCGTCGGCAACCGTATCGCAGGTTCCTTCCACCGTGTGACGCTGACCGTTTTCTTCATAATAAAATTGGCCGTCTTCATCAGCGGGATAATATTTTCGCTGCTGCTCCTGAGCAGATAGCGCATTAATTCTGTGTTCTTTTATCGTCAACGTGTCAGGGTTAACATCAAGGTCGTTCAGCCTCTGCAACCCCTCAATAATCTGCAATGCATGTTTATCAAACTCCGCTTCGGTAAGCGGTTCCGTCTCGATATCTTGTGATTCATCGTAGGGAATAAAATCTAAAAGGCTGCCCGGCAATGGGAATACAAAATACGTTTTCAACGCCGCAACGTTTTTCTCACGCAACGCCTGCTGGAACTGCTGAAACTGAAGCAGCGCGCTCTTCTTCTGTTCAGGTGTGGTAAGAGTGCCAGCAGCTTTCACGTCATCAAGGATGAGCAGAACAGGGGTAAAGTGGCGACCAATCTGGGCGTACATCGTTTTCCCGCTCAGGATGACCTCTTTTCCTAAAAGGGGAGCCAGATCGGCATAATCAATATGACGTTTGCCAGCAAGAATAAGCTGTACTTCCGGCACGACATCATTTTCAGGTGCAAAATCACACTCAAACGGCTGATCGAGCTTTAAATAGTCATAAGTTACCGCTTCGTCACCATCCTTGATGCTTTCGTAGTTTGGGGGGCCGGGAAAAGTCTGTTGGATTAATGCCCCTTGCAGGGTCACCTGTTGGTCTTCATCGGGGCAATATGCCAATGCGACATGACTAAACAGGCCGACCAGTAGCCACATATATTTCACGCTGAGTATCCTTACACTGCGATAAAAAAGGACCGTCAGTGTAAGAGACATAAACCTGAAAAAATATCGTCCACCGAAAAATCAGAACATGACCATCGCCACCAGCGGCGCAACCAATACCATCACCACGCCGGAAAGCATCATCACCAGACTGGCAACTACACCCTCCTGCTGACCGAGTTCATAAGAGCGCGCCGTACCTGCCCCGTGCGACGCCGCGCCAAATCCTGCGCCTTTCGCCATCCCTTCACGAATGGAAAGGCGTAAAAACAGCACATCGCCGACCGCCATGCCGAATACGCCGGTCACCACCACGAACAAGGCCACCAGGTCCGGCTGCCCGCCCAACGGCTCTGCCGCCGCCAGCGCAAATGGCGTGGTGACAGAGCGCACCGCCAGACTGCGCTGGATCTCATCAGGCAACATAAACAAACGCGCCAACCACACGGAGCTGGTGACAGCCACCAGCGTTGCAGTCACCACGCCCGCCGTCAGCGACATCCAGTGCCGCTTAATCACCGCAAGGTTGTCATACACCGGAACGGCAAACGCAATGGTTGCCGGGCCCAACAGCCACAGCAGCCAGTGCGATTCACCAATATAGTTTTGCCAGGAGATGTGTCCGAATACCAACATCAGCACCAGCAATGCTGGCGTGAGGACCAGCGGCATCAGCGGTAATTTGCGAAAACGGCGATACAGGCGCTTGTTGGCAAAATAGATACCCAACGTAATCACCAGACACAACACGCTTAGCTGGAAATTACTCACGGTTTAACCTGCTCATTTCATAACGATACACTTTATCGACCACCCACGCCGTGGCACCGAGCACCATCAGCGTACTTAGCGCAATAACGGCGAATATGCGCCAGCCATCGACCAGCAGCAGCTGCGTATAGTTGACGACGGCCACCACCGCCGGAACAAAAAACAGCAGCATTTCAGCCAGTAACCAGCGAGCGCCTGCGCGAATCCAGTTCAGCGGGATAACCCGGCAGACAATTAACGCCAGCATCAGTACCATCCCGACCAGGTTGGCAGGAAGCGGCAAATGCAGCCAGGAGACAAGATATTGAGCAAATACAAAGAGACCTGCGTACAGCAGAACCTGAACGGGGATCTGAAGTCGTTGAATGACAGCAGGCGTCACGCGGCTTATCGCCACAGCCATGAGGGTATGTCCTTAAAAAATAGAGAGCGCCAGTATAGAGAGCCCCCGTCCCGGACTGAAATGAATTAAACTCATTGCAGGCATAGTCTTAAGGAATAATCATGGATATCAGAACGCTGCGATATTTTGTTGAGGTGGTTCGTCAGCAGAGCTTTACTCGCGCAGCGGAGAAGCTTTTTGTCACTCAACCCACTATCAGCAAGATGTTGAAGAATCTTGAAGACGAGCTTAACTGCACGCTGCTAATCCGCGACGGTCGGCGGCTTTTGTTGACTGATACCGGACAAGTGGTTTTCGAGCGCGGTCTGGCGATCCTCGCCGAGTTTCGCCAGCTTGAAGCGGAACTCAGCGACATTAACCATCTCAACAAGGGGCTATTGCGCCTCGGTATCCCGCCGATGGTCGGCATGTTGATGGCAGGGCCTATCAGCCTTTTTCGCCAGCGCTATCCCGGCGTTGAGCTAAAGGTCTCTGAATTTGGCGGCTTAACCGTCCAGCAGGCGGTGATGAATGGCGATCTGGATGTCGCGATGACCGCGCTGCCGGTTGAGGAAGAAAGCGGTCTGGCGACCTTACCGCTTTTCAGTCATCCGCTCTGTGTGCTGGTCCCTCGCTCCGGTCAGTGGACAACGTGCGAATCTATTTCCCCCGAGGCGTTAGCGGAGCATCCGTTACTTATCTATAACGAAGATTTCGCGTTGAGTCGCCAGTTGCTTGAACTGTTTAGCCAGCACAACGTCAAGCCCCGCATTGCAGTACGCAGCGGGCAGTGGGATTTCCTGGCGGCGATGGTACAAGCCGGCGTCGGAATCGCCATTTTGCCGGAGCCAATCTGCCAGCGTCTGGATAAGCAAACTTTGCGCTGGATCCCTCTGGAGAGTGATTTACGCTGGCAGTTGGGTATGATTTGGCGCGAGGGCGTATATCTGTCGCACAGCGCCCAGGCATGGCTGAAATGTTGCGAAGGTTTTTGGCTAATGCAAGCGTCGTAAAATGCCGGATGCGGCTAACGCCATATCAGACCTACAAAATCCCGTAGGCCTGATAAGCGTAGTGCCATCAGGCACTACCGTTACTGGTTCTCAATCAACAGCGCTTCCAGCAAGTCCAGGTCGTGCAGTAGTTTTTGCAGCGTTTCATTACTGATTTCACGTGTGGCACGCAGGTGATAAAGCTCTGCGCGTTCTGAGCGCAGTGCCGCCAGACGGAAACGCCGTTCGAGGTTTTCTTCCTGCATCGAGCTTTCCACATCGTTGCGTCCGTCGGCGCGTCGACGCAGATTACCGATGACACGTGAACTCACCTCGGTGAGCAACTGATTATCGATGTTCTCTTCGCTGTCCGCGGCCAGGCGCTCCTCCATTTTCTGGATGGCGACAATCGCGACTTCCGCCGTGGCAGCCCGGGCAATACGTTCCTCTTTTTGCTGCTGCGAGTGATCTGCGACTTCCAGATGCTGTAGCAGAATCGGCAGCATTACTACGCCAACAAACAGTGAGAACAGGATCACGCCCGCAGCAAGGAAAATCAGCTCATATCGGGCCGGGAAGCCGCTACCATCCGGTAACAACAGCGGAATGGAGAGCACACCCGCAAGAGTTATTGCCCCGCGCACGCCCGCAAAGGAAGCAATCAGGATTTCACGCGTCGTCCAGGAGCCGAATTCCATTGGCTTTTTCTTCAGGAAGCGCAGACTGAACTTCTTCATGGTCCACAGCCAGCCAAAACGTACCAGCATCAGCGCCACGTAAATCAGCACGATATCGGTAAACAGCATCCAGATTTCAACGTTCGGATCGACCTCTGCTGCCGCCAAAGAAGACTCCAGAATCCCCGGCAACTGCAGCCCTAACAGCAGGAAAACCATGCCGTTAAACACAAATTCCAGCATCGCCCAGGTGCTGTTAGCACGTAAGCGCATCGCCAACGGCGCGCGGCGCATCACCCCGGAACGGGTGATTGTCATCCCGGCAGCGACCGCCGCGAGGATGCCTGAGACACCAATGTGTTCCGCAATCAGGTAAGACGCAAACGGCAGCAGAAACAGCAGAACGATTTGCGTTGCCGGCTCATCGCCACCCCAGCGGCTGAGAAAACGCAGGGAGCGCCCGTACAGCCAACTGACGACAAAACCGGCCAGGATACCGCCAATTGCTACTTTGAAGAATTCAAGCGTTGCGCCGCCAACGGTAAATACCATCGTACCCATCGCCACGGCGACGGCAAATTTTAGTGACACCAGGCCGGAGGCGTCGTTCATCAACGCTTCGCCCTGCAGGATCCCCATGATTTTCTTCGGGATGCGTCCCTCCCCCACAATGCCGGAAAGGGCAACGGCGTCGGTTGGCGACAGGACGGCAGCCAGCGCAAAGGCCGGGATGAGAGGGATCCCCGGCACCAGCCAGTAAATCATAAAGCCAATCCCGACCACCGTGACCAGCACTAACGCCAGCGCAAGACCAAAGATCTCTCGCCCATGTTCGAGAAACTCACGCGTTGGCGTCTTCCAGCCATCGGCAAAGAGCAGCGGCGGGATGAACAGAACCAAAAATAGCTCAGGATCGAATTCCACATGCAAACCAAACGTCGGCCACGCCAGCAAGGCGCCGATGGCGATCTGCATAAGGGGTAGAGGGAGTTGGAAGGGCAATACGCGAGTAAATACCCCCGACAGCGAGACCACAAGGGTCATGATGAGTATGGTAAAAAAGATTTCCATGCGTTCCCTGTTTGCGATGTTTCTTATGATTCGTGATGAGAGGCGTCGTGCCTCAATTCTATCTAATTGAGAGTAACGCAAAAGACAACAAGTGTGTTCTGAAAATAAAAACGGGCGGCCAAAGCCACCCGTTTTCAGGATCTTTATCGAATAAGAATCAGATAGCCCAACCGCCCGCGTAGAAGGCCACCAGCGCGATAGCGATAACCACCGTGCCGATGTTCAGCTTGCGCCATTCGCCAGAGACAAGACGGCCAATCACCAGGGTAGCAAAGCCAATCATAATGCCGGTTACGATGTTACAGGTCAGCACGATAAATACGGCCGTTACCAGACCCGCCATTGCGTCGACAAAGTCAGCAAAGTCGATTTTTGCCACATTGCTCAGCATCAACAGGCCTACATACATCAGCGCAGGCGCCGTGGCGTACACCGGTACAAGATACGAGAGCGGAGAGAGGAACAGGATCAGCAGGAACAAGACGCCAACGGTGATCGCTGTCAGGCCAGTTTTACCGCCCGCTGCCGTACCCGCTGCGGATTCAATGTAGACCGCCGCAGGTGCAGCGCCCACCAGACCAGAGAACACGCTGCTCAGGGAGTCAGTGGTCAGCGCTTTGCCGCCGTCGATAATCTGTCCGTCTTTATCCAGCAAATTCGCCTGTCCGGCTACGGCACGGATAGTTCCGGTCGCATCGAAGACGGCGGTCATGACCAGCGCCAGCACGCTCGGCAGAACGATAGGATTCAGTGCGCCCATAATATCCAGGCTGCCGATCAGCGAGTTGCCGTTTTCGTCGCTCAGAGACGGCATGGCAAAAATACCGGAGAAATGTACAGCCGGATCGAAAATCAGGCCAACAATGGAAATACCGATAATAGTCAGCAGGATGCCGCCCGGTACTTTCAGTTTTTCGAGGCCAATAATCACCGCCAGACCAACCAGCGACATTATCACCGGGAAGGTATCGAAGTCGCCCAGTGCAACCGGCAGGCCGTCCAGCGGGTTCTTAATCACCAGACCAACGCCGTTTGCCGCAATCAGCAGCAAGAACAGGCCGATACCGATTCCCGTGCCGTGCGCAACACCCTGCGGCAAATTGCGCAGGATCCAGCTACGAATACCGGTCGCGGAAATGATGGTAAACAGGACCCCCATCAGGAACACCGCGCCCAGCGCAACGGGCACGCTGATATGTTGCCCCAATACCAGGCTGAATGCGGTAAACGCCGTCAGAGAAATGGCGCAACCAATTGCCAGCGGCAGGTTGGCCCACAAGCCCATCACAATAGAACCGACGCCCGCGACCAGACAGGTTGCCACAAATACAGCGGCAGGCGGGAATCCGGCTTTACCCAGCATCCCTGGAACCACGATAA
This sequence comes from Citrobacter meridianamericanus, assembly GCF_041320245.1. NCBI lineage: Bacteria > Pseudomonadati > Pseudomonadota > Gammaproteobacteria > Enterobacterales > Enterobacteriaceae > Citrobacter > Citrobacter meridianamericanus. Next base: position 4,902,586 of record NZ_CP101036.1, read on the forward strand.
CGGAGTAAACCATGGCGAGGAACGTCGTTAATCCGGCAACGACTTCCTGACGAACGGTACTGCCGCGAAGCGAAATTTTAAACCAGGCGTCGAGTGAACCGCCGGTACGCGCTGAAGGCGTAGACATAGAAAACATCCCCTGAGAGTTTATTTTTTCGTCATTATGCGTGCTGGACAATCCACTGCCTGCTAAACGTTTTCTCCATGTGCCAGGTTTGCGTCAATAGGGGTGTCGCAAAAAAGCAAACGTTTAGCTCCGCGCATAAAAAACGGGTGGTAAAAAAAAGCAAACGATTATCCAGCGATCATACGCTGGTTTTCAACTGAACTTTGCCGCTTTTTACTCATTTCTTCTTATAACGCGCAATAAATAATCAGCCGATGCGCAAACGTTATCGTCAATGCGCAATCTGGCAACAATTTTCGCGGCGTGATTACAACATGAGTGTTCCTTTTTCACGCAAACTCGCGCAAAAAAACAGGTGAAGATGCGGGAATTTTTTTTGGCTAAAAAATAACCATTTCACTGGCAAATGGTGAGAGGTGGCTTACACTTACCTTATCAACACAAACCGGAACCTCCCCTAATGTGTTCGACTGAGGGGTGTTGATGTCGGGGGAAACCCTCCCGTGAACCAGCGGGATAGAGTGAAAGACAAAGACCGGAACCAAACTAAAGCGCCCTCTGTGGCGCTTTAGTTTTATACCAATCAATCGTCTTCCAGCAGCCGCGCCCCGGTTCCTTGCTCGCCCAGCTGATCGCCTGGGTTACGCAACGGACAATCACTGCGCGACAAGCAGCCGCAACCAATACACCCATCCAGCTCATCGCGCAGTGACACCAAAGTATGAATGCGTCGATCCAGCTCTTCACGCCATTGCGAAGAGAGTTGTTTCCACTCTTTAGCGCTAAGTGAATGTCCTTCAGGTAATACGCCCAGCGCGTCGCCGATCGTTGCCAGCGGGATCCCAATACGTTGAGCAATCTTGATAATCGCCACGTAACGCAACACATCACGTTTGTACCGACGCTGGTTACCGCTGTTGCGCATACTGCTGATTAACCCTTTGCTTTCATAGAAATGCAGGGTCGATACCGCCACACCGCTACGCTTTGCGACTTCACCTGGTGTGAGCAGCGCTTTTATTCGGGGTAATTTCTTTTCCATAAATTGCTTTACCTCAAGTTAACTTGAGGAATTATACTCACTCGCAGGCAAAACGACGAATCGAATACTGAAAAAGAGGCAGCCCTATGTCCCATCAGCAGATTATTCAGACCCTTATTGAATGGATTGATGAACATATTGATCAGCCGCTGAACATTGAGGCGGTTGCGAAAAAATCAGGTTACTCGAAGTGGTATTTACAGAGAATGTTCCGCACGGTTACGCGCCAGACGCTGGGCGACTACATCCGCCAACGCCGACTTCTGCTGGCGGCGGTTGAACTGAGGACGACTGAGCGACCTATTTTCGACATTGCGATGGATCTTGGTTATGTATCGCAACAAACCTTCTCTCGCGTGTTTCGTCGTGAGTTTGATCGTACTCCAAGCGATTACCGCCACCGCCTGTAAGATTATTGCCCGCTCTGCGTCAGTATGGCGGGCGACCGTTGTATCCAGCGTATGAACTCCTGCAGCGGCAGCGCTTTCGCAAAATACCAGCCCTGACAATACTGTACGCCGCGTTCACGCAGCCACTCGACTTGCTCTGTCGTTTCAACCCCTTCAGCGATCGTCTTAAGATGTAAGCTTTGTGCCATCTCAATGATATGTTCGGCAATCATGTGGCTGGTACTGTTAGTGGACAGAGTACTAATAAATGATTTATCGATCTTCAGGATATCGACATTCAGCGCGGACAAATTATGTAGATTGGAATACCCCGTGCCAAAATCATCAAACGCCACTTCATAACCCGCCTGGCGGAACGCCTGGATTACCGGCGTCATTTTATCTACATCAACAAACCCGCGCTCCGTTACCTCAACTTTAATTTGTCGGGCCGCCACGGAGTACTCACGGTTTTTGTCAGTAATCAGGGCAATGAGTCGGGATGAATGAAAATCAGACGCGGAGAGATTTATCGAGATATAAAGCTGGGGATGTGCCGACAGAAAATACCCCAAATCGTTGAACACCTCTTCAACCACGTAATCCGTGATCCGCTCCATCATTCCCTCTTTTTCAGCCAGAGGAATAAACTCGGTCGGACTCATCACCTCACCTTTACAGTCCGGCCAGCGCAGCAAAGCCTCGGCCCCTACGCACTGACCGTTTGTGATATCAATGATCGGCTGGTAGTACAGGCACAGGTGACGTTTTTTGATTGCGCGTTTTAATAAACGACGGGGAGAGAGGTATTCCTGACGCGTACGCCACCACATTAACAGCATCAGGATGCTGCAGATAATCCCGAAAGGAACCGTTAATGCAGCCTCGTGATAAAAAATCGAATTTATGCGTTTATCCGAGGTCGACACAATAATCGCGATTGGCCGTTTTTCTGAACGCACAATAGTATAGAAGCGATCCGCCAACGGGAAGGTAGAGGCTTCGCCGCCCACCAGCGGCGAGAATTGATCAATGTGCGCCCCTTCGCTGGCAGAGAAAAAGGAATCCGTTACCGTGTCATACACGCCCCAGGACAGGTCTGGGTCATCTGACATGACTTCGCTGTAAGATAACGGATTGATGACGACAACGTAGTTTCCTCGTTGCATATACGTCATTCGGTAGCCAGCAAAAAACGGGGTATCGCGATAGTAATAGATCGAGATGTCCGGCGTACGTTTATAGTCTGCGGTCGGCATAATATAGGTAGTGGATGGCACCATCGACGTAGAGCACAAAAAATGATCGCCCTGGGCATAAATTAGCTCGCTGATATATAAACGACCGCGAATTATATTCAGCATACTTTTCTGATGTGTTGGGGTACACATCTCACCTTGATACAACTGGGCCATATCACGTGCTAAATCGGCTTGTTGGATCACTAATTCTGTTTTATTTAAGACCAGTTGAGCAAAAGAGTGAAGTTCATTACGGGTTTCGGACATAGCCCGGATTTGAGCAAACCATAATGCCAGCACCACGGGGAGCAATACCACCATGAATGTTCCCAGCAACTTCAGCATCTTGCGTCGCGCACTGTGATTCATGTCAGCCTTATGTCCCTGTTTTGTCTATGCCAGTACCTGTCACGGCAGTGATGCTATAAACACCAGCTAGTTAACTTGCATGAATCTATCAGTATTAGCAACAGACGTCTCTATGTAAAAGTCTGATAATAGTTGGGGATGATATTATTTTTCCGTAATGCAAACTTAAAGTTACGCTTATTTCACAATGTTATTATCCCGAAAACGTTAATTTTTTATGAGCACTATCCTGGTTGCATTTAAGAAATTCATTAAATTTTTTTAACAATTAATTTAAGATGAATTAAACTAGTGGCGTAAATACACCTTTAAGATTGATTATTTAGTATCAGTAGCCTTTTCAAAAATAACCACACATTAATAATGGTTATAATCCAGCAAAAATAACGTCCAGCACTGGTGAACAAACGAACACTTGTGATATAGTTCACAAAAATCATGTAACAGAAACAATGTTTCATTCATGTTATTGCCCGTCGATAGCCAGAGTACTACACCCTCGGTGAACACCCCCGCGCTGTCCTGGGCATCCAGACTTTCTGAGGACGTTTTTCATGGCAACAATAACAACTGGCGTGGTTCTTCTGCGGTGGCAATTACTCAGTGCAGTGCTGATGTTTTTAGCCAGTACGCTCAATATCCGTTTTCGTAAATCAGACTATATTGGCCTGGCCGTCATTAGCAGCGGTTTAGGGTTGGTTTTTGCCTGCTGGTTTGCGACCGGATTGCTCGGCATAACCCTGGTGGATATTTCCACGATCTGGAAGAATATTGAAACCGTGATGGTCGAAATGATGAGCCACACACCGCCAGAATGGCCGATGGTGTTGAACTGATAACAACAGTGTGTCCGACCAGAATATACCCGGTCGGACACCGTTTTAAGCGATAACGATTCTACTGACGTTCCGGTAACCGCTTACCACTCCATACGGAACCCTGCGTTCACCTGCCAGTTCATATCAATGTCGCCTCCAGCTGACCTTTCCAGGTCAACGTACAGTCGAGAATTATTGTTCTGAGTGAGATGGATATTGGTTCCAATACCGTAGTTGATCCACGAGTCACTTCCTCCCTCGCGGACCGTCATGGACGCGTCTTTACCCCACACAGTGACATCACGATCACCAGCAAACTCATGCAGCAGATCCAGCTTCACATAAATGTCGCTGTCCGGGCGTTCTTCAAATCGATAACCTCCTCGCAATCCGACACGACCGATCACGCTATCGATATCATTCTGACGAACCCGTAGCCCGCTGCTGGTGGTATAACGAGCTTCATCCAACCGGGTATACACGAGCTGTGCTTGCGGTTCGATGAAAGAGGATTCTCCCAGACTAAACTCACGACCGTATTCTGCGCTGGCGCTAATTGACCACGTACTGCTATCCGCCACCCCCATATTGCCGTACACATTTCGGTAGTTAAAATCACTCTCATGGCGGCTATATTTCAGTACCAGATCCAGGTAGTCCTGTTTTTCCGGGCGGTTCCATGCAGCATAAAGTGAACCACCGTAGCTCTTGTTATCGCCCGTGCCATAAGTAAAGTCAGCGTTACCTCTCATGTAATGCGCCGCAATGCCTCGCGTCCAGACTGATTGTTCACTTTCTTCTTTATTGTCATAACCCAGTTGCCAGAAGCTGTACAAGTTTTTGAAGTAGCTGCCATTAGCGCTTTCCATTTCGCCGCCTTTATAACGTATCCACAGACCATTTTGCTGTTGGTTCTGGCGTAATTCCCCTAAACGTTTATTCAGGCTGTCGATTTCGAGACGGGCGGTGGCCACCGCGTAGTTTAACCCGGCATTAGCAATCGCGGTGTTGCTACCCGCACTGGCTTTTGTTGAAACCCCCGTAATATACCAGTTTGTGCCATACTGGCTTACCGGATCACCTTCCCGAATATCAGAACGCAGTAGCGGTTTATAGTCGTATACATACTCGTTAGTGATATCGATTTTATCGTACGCTTCGAACATCACATTGCTGGCGGCATCGGCAACCCAGATATCTTCTTGCAGATCGCTAAGCTTATTAATATTTAACGCCTCAATAGCATGAGTTCCCCCCGTGCTACTCTTAACGACTTCGATAAAGTCGCTCCCATTACGCCGCTGCTCATCGGTTTTATTTGTATTTACATCAATCAGGAAAATACCGTTGTTGCCTTTCAGATCGTGAATCTTCACGGTTTCGTTGATGCTCTGATTGGTATGCAGGTTAAAACCGTGCAGGTTTATCGTCCCGCCGTCTTGCAAGGTGATGGCGCTGATCTGAGCGTCTTTGCCATCCGGGATCCAGTAAGCATTATTCATCAGCGTCAGATTCAAATCTCCGGCCCATTTACCACTAGCGATGTCCAGAACATTCGCCTCATGTCCATGCCAAAATGATTCCGCACCATTGAGCGTAATATTCATCTGGCTGGTATGAGCATATATTCTATCTCCGAAGTCGATATTTCCTAACAAATTAACCTTGTTCTCACCTGACTGATTAATATTTACGACACCACCATCTTTAGCACTAACCGCATCACTTTTTGATGAGCCATCAGGATAACCACTATTGTTCTCCAGCAGTTCTTTGAAATTGCTGGAGTAAGTATTAATGTAAACATCGCCACCGTTTGCCGTAATAGTAGAACCTACACCACGCGCATAGATTCCATTATTTGCCAGCGTAGCTTAATTTTCATTCGCCGTAACCACCAATAAATATTACCGAATATTAGCGTAGATTAGTTCGTATTAAATGAATCATAAAGCTGCGATGATAAACCAGAAAATACCGAATAATTAATTCTGAATAAGAAATATAAAAAAACCCCGTCGCAACGGGGTTTTCATAAATTAGAACGTTAATGCGTTCAGCTATCTTAGAACGGGATATCGTCGTCGAAGTCCATCGGCGGTTCGTTAGACGGCGCTGCCGGAGCGGACTGCTGCGGACGAGACTGCGCGCCGCCGCTGAACTGATTGCCGCCCTGCGGCTGCTGAGGCTGACCCCAACCCCCTTGCTGCTGACCGCCACCTGCCGGAGCACCACCGCCCTGACGACCACCCAGCATTTGCATGGTGCCGCCAACGTTAACAACAACTTCAGTGGTGTACTTTTCTACGCCGGACTGATCGGTCCATTTGCGGGTACGCAGCTGACCTTCGATATAGACCTGGGAGCCTTTACGCAGATATTCACTGGCCACTTCCGCCAGTTTGCCAAACAGCACAACGCGGTGCCATTCAGTCTGCTCTTTCATTTCGCCGGTCGCTTTATCACGCCAGGATTCGGAAGTAGCCAGCGTAATGTTGGCAACTGCGCCACCATTCGGCATATAGCGTACTTCCGGGTCCTGGCCCAGATTACCGACGAGAATCACCTTGTTTACGCCTCTGCTGGCCATGATCGTGTCTCCTGAAAAACGTTACTGAATAAGTGTAAGCGCGGGATTGTAGCATTTCCAATAGCGCTTTTACTACGTTGCGAGATCGATTCCAGTAAACAATCCCCGTCAAACATTGTTGCACAGGAACATGCGTTTTGCATTCCAATACTGTATATCCATTCAGGTCAAGTTGTGTCATAATTAACCGTTTGTGATCGCCGGTAGCACCATGCAGCCAGGCAAAAAAAGCGTTTAATCCGGGAAAGATGAATGGATAAGATCGAAGTTCGGGGCGCCCGCACCCATAATCTCAAAAACATCAACCTCGTCATCCCGCGCGACAAGCTGATTGTCGTCACCGGGCTTTCGGGCTCAGGCAAATCTTCGCTTGCTTTCGACACCCTGTATGCCGAAGGGCAACGTCGTTACGTTGAATCCCTTTCAGCTTACGCGCGTCAGTTTCTGTCACTGATGGAAAAACCGGATGTCGACCACATTGAGGGGCTGTCTCCTGCCATCTCAATTGAACAAAAATCGACATCTCATAACCCGCGATCCACGGTAGGTACGATTACCGAAATTCACGACTATCTGCGCCTGCTGTTTGCCCGCGTTGGCGAGCCGCGCTGCCCGGATCACGACGTTCCCCTGGCGGCGCAGACCGTTAGCCAGATGGTGGACAACGTACTGTCGCAGCCGGAAGGCAAACGTCTGATGTTACTGGCGCCGGTAATTAAGGAGCGTAAAGGCGAGCACACCAAAACACTGGAAAACCTGGCGGGCCAGGGCTATATCCGCGCCCGTATCGACGGCGAAGTGTGTGACCTTTCCGATCCGCCCAAGCTGGAGCTGCAAAAGAAACACACCATTGAAGTGGTGATTGACCGCTTTAAAGTCCGCGATGACCTCACTCAGCGACTGGCTGAATCCTTTGAAACCGCGCTGGAACTGTCCGGTGGTACGGCGGTGGTCGCCGATATGGACGACCCGAAAGCGGAAGAGCTACTGTTCTCCGCCAACTTTGCCTGCCCGATTTGCGGCTACAGTATGCGCGAACTGGAACCCCGCCTGTTCTCGTTCAACAACCCGGCGGGTGCGTGCCCAACCTGTGACGGTCTCGGCGTGCAGCAGTATTTCGATCCTGACCGGGTGATCCAAAACCCGGAACTGTCGCTGGCCGGTGGCGCCATCCGCGGTTGGGATCGTCGTAACTTCTATTACTTCCAGATGCTTAAGTCGCTGGCGGAGCACTATAAGTTCGACGTCGAAGCCCCATGGGCCAGCCTGAACCCTGCTGTGCATAAAGTGGTGCTGTATGGTTCGGGTAAAGAAAATATCGAATTCAAATACATGAACGATCGCGGCGATACGTCCGTACGTCGTCACCCGTTCGAAGGCGTATTACACAATATGGAGCGCCGTTATAAAGAGACGGAATCCAGCGCGGTACGCGAAGAATTAGCCAAATTCATCAGTAACCGGCCGTGCGCCAGCTGTGAAGGGACGCGTTTACGCCGGGAAGCCCGCCACGTATTTGTCGAAAATACGCCGCTGCCCGCGATTTCCGACATGAGCATCGGTCATGCGATGGATTTCTTCAACAACCTGAAACTTGCAGGTCAGCGGGCGAAGATTGCAGAGAAAATCCTTAAAGAGATTGGCGATCGTCTGAAGTTCCTGGTCAACGTCGGCCTCAACTATCTGACGCTGTCGCGTTCAGCCGAAACGCTCTCCGGCGGCGAAGCCCAGCGTATTCGTCTGGCAAGTCAGATCGGCGCAGGACTGGTCGGCGTAATGTACGTGCTGGATGAGCCGTCTATTGGTCTGCATCAGCGCGATAATGAACGACTGCTGGGTACGCTTATCCATCTGCGTAACCTGGGTAATACCGTGATTGTGGTCGAACACGATGAAGATGCGATTCGCGCCGCTGACCACGTTATCGACATCGGTCCCGGCGCGGGCGTTCACGGCGGCCAGGTAGTTGCCGAAGGAACGCTAAAAGATATTATGGCGGTGCCTGAGTCGCTGACCGGCCAGTACATGAGCGGTAAGCGCAAAATTGAAGTACCGAAACAGCGCGTGGCAGCTGATCCGGAAAAAGTGCTGAAGCTCACCGGCGCACGCGGTAACAACCTGAAAGATGTCACCCTGACGCTGCCGGTTGGTTTATTTACCTGCATTACCGGGGTTTCCGGCTCAGGTAAATCGACGCTGATCAACGATACGCTGTTCCCCATTGCGCAGACGGCGCTGAACGGTGCGACGCTGGCGGAACCTGCGCCGTATCGCGATGTTCAGGGTCTGGAACATTTCGACAAAGTCATCGATATTGACCAAAGCCCAATTGGCCGTACCCCGCGATCTAACCCGGCAACCTACACCGGGGTATTTACGCCAGTGCGCGAACTGTTTGCCGGCGTGCCGGAGTCCCGTGCACGCGGTTACACGCCGGGTCGTTTCAGCTTTAACGTCCGCGGTGGACGCTGCGAAGCCTGTCAGGGCGATGGCGTGATCAAAGTGGAAATGCACTTCCTGCCAGATATCTACGTGCCGTGCGATCAGTGCAAAGGTAAGCGCTATAACCGCGAAACGCTGGAGATTAAGTACAAGGGCAAGACTATCCACGAAGTGCTGGATATGACGATTGAAGAAGCACGTGAGTTCTTCGATGCCGTTCCGGCGCTGGCGCGTAAGCTGCAAACGCTGATGGACGTTGGTCTGACGTACATCCGCCTCGGCCAGTCTGCCACCACGCTCTCGGGCGGTGAAGCGCAGCGCGTGAAGCTGGCGCGTGAGTTGTCCAAACGCGGTACCGGACAGACGCTGTATATTCTCGATGAGCCAACCACCGGCCTGCATTTTGCGGATATTCAGCAACTGCTGGACGTGCTGCATCAGCTTCGGGATCAGGGCAACACCATCGTGGTGATTGAGCACAATCTGGACGTGATTAAAACCGCAGACTGGATTGTCGATCTCGGTCCGGAAGGCGGCAGCGGCGGCGGGGAAATTTTAGTCTCCGGCACGCCGGAGACGGTCGCTGAATGTGAAGCCTCACACACGGCTCGTTTCCTCAAACCGCTGTTGTAAGTATCCCCGTACCGCTTCCTGGCGCAACAGGAAGCGGTAAATTATTGCACCAGCAACTTACGTTTATCTTCCGGCAGCGTATTTACAGCCTGTTGCCAGGAGGCATCTACCAGATAGTAGATCTGTGAATCTGGCAGCGAGCCATCAAGATACACCGTGCTCCAGTGCGCTTTATTGAGATGACGGCTGGGACGCACGTCTTTATGTTGCTGACGCAGCAATTCTGCGAGTTCAGGGCTGGTTTTCAGAGAAACCGCCGGGCGACCTTCGACCTCTTTGACCATCGCAAAGAGTACATCTTCAACTTTGATTTGTGTGGCTTTCCAGTCACTGTGCACGCTCTGCTCTGCACCCGTTTTTGCCATGCAGTATTGCAGCAACTCCGAATTCGTCATCTTTATTCCCCTTACCAGCATATTGCCTAATGAGAACATCTTTATTCAGTGTGCAGCAAGTCCGCAAAAGGTAAAAGCCAGTAGCGTAAATTTGTTTAAAAAATCAGCATTCCGTCTTCTCAATACTCCGAGTTGACGATCACCTCTTCACCAAACGCGCCAGCCTGCGGCAGCGGTTTATAAGTGGAGTTAGAGGCGCGCAAAATACGAATACCGCGAATACCCACGTCGCGAGCGGCGGTGATGTCATTGTCGGAGTCACCGTAGAACATGCGGATGCTTTTATCCTGCAGCCACTGTGTTTTAGTGTTCTGACCGGGTTTATCACCGGCAAAAATGACCGGATTCATATTACCGGCCGGAATGTGAAAGTTATCGGCCAGCGTTTTCGATACCGTTTCGGTCTTGGTCTGACTACGCCCGGTCACGAAAAAGATGCGGTCGCCACGACGCACATGCATATCAATCAACTGACGCGCCACTTCTTTTGGAATACTAAATTCATCCCAGCCATTGTTCATTTTTTCCCAGAAGGCCGGATTCTTCAGGTAATCCTCACTGTCCGGGGAATACGTTTTTTTACCGCGCCAGAAGCCCGGGCTGGAAAAGAGGACGGTGTCATCAATATCAAACCCGACGGCCATCGGCGGGCGCCCGGTCAAACTGTTTTCGATTTGTGCCACGGAGACCCAATGAATGGGAGCCTGCTCAGCGAGTTTTGCAACGTTGGTGCCGGGGTTAAGCTGAGAGGGAGAGGAAACTAACGCCTGAACGGGCTGATTTAACGTGAACAATAAACAAACGGCACTCAGTGCCAGGGTAAACTTGCGCATATTTTTCCCTAAGTAGTCAGTTAGTTATCATTTTTTTATTAACAACTGGTCAAAAAACTATCTGACATTACCCCTTGGGGGAAGGGAAAGGAAGGATTTTCTCTGGTTTTGTCCAGGAAAAGGAGCATGATCACATTGGAAAACAGGCCTGATCTCGTGACGCGTATCAGGCCTGTACACCCGGTTACATGACGGCGGCAAATGCCTTCGCCACGCGCTGCACATTACTGTGATTCAACCCGGCCACGCACATACGACCGCTGGCTATCAGGTATACCCCAAACTCATCGCGCAGGCGATCGACCTGAGCGGCGCTGAGCCCGGTATAACTGAACATACCGCGCTGTTGCAGCAGGTAATCAAAGTTACGGCCCGGGATCTCCGCATTCAATACGTTAACCAGCTCCTGGCGCATCGCCAGAATACGGGTACGCATCTCTTCGACTTCCGCCAGCCAGCTGGCTTTCAGCGTGTCATCCCCCAACACCGCAGCAACCACCTGCGCACCAAAATTTGGCGGACTGGAGTAGTTCCGGCGCACCGTCGCTTTTAGCTGCCCCAGAACGCGGCTGGCGGCATCGGCGTCTTCACACACCACTGACAGCCCACCGACGCGTTCACCGTACAAGGAAAAGATCTTCGAGAATGAATTGCTGACCAGGGCAGGCAATCCGGCGCTGGCAATGGCGCGGATCGCGTAGGCATCATCTTCCATTCCACCGCCGAAGCCCTGGTAAGCAATATCCAGGAATGGGATGAGATCACGTGCTTTCAGGATCTCAATGACGCCATCCCACTGCGTTGGAGTTAAATCCGCCCCTGTCGGGTTATGGCAGCACGGATGCAGTAGCACGATGCTACGCGCGGGTAAGGTATTCAGCGCTGCCAGCAGGTCGTTGAAACGCACGCCATTGGTCGTGTTGTCATACCAGGGGTAAGTACTTACATTGAATCCAGCACCTTCAAAAATCGCGATGTGGTTTTCCCAGGTCGGATCGCTAACCCACACGCCAGAATCAGGGAAATAGCGCTTCAGGAAGTCTGCGCCAACCTTTAGCGCGCCGGAGCCGCCCAGCGTCTGAATGGTTGCGACGCGCTGCTGCTGGAGAACCGGATGATCTGCGCCAAACAGCAGTGGTGCAATGGTATGACGATAAGCGTTCAGACCTTCCATCGGCAGATACAGCGAAGCGCCATGCGGTTTGGCATTGAGTCGGGCTTCCGCTTCCGCGACCGCTTTAAGCTGAGGAATAATCCCGTCTTCGTTGTAATACAGGCCAATGCTGAGGTTCACTTTGTCGCTACGTGAATCTTCTTTGAACCGCTCCATAAGCGATAAAATCGGGTCGCCAGCGTAGGCGTCAACTTTTTGAAACACGTGTGGTTCTCCAGGTTTACAGGCAGAGGATAAGAACACAATAAACCGGAAGCAGGAGAAGATCGAGAGGATGTTGAGAGGAATATTGCCGGATAGCGGCGTAACCGCCTTATCCGGCATATCATGCGCTTAATTAATCGATATACTTCATCGCCACGCGCGAAGTCAGGCGCGTAATAAGTTCGTAAGCACTTACTTTCGTCATTTCAGCAATGCGTTCAACGGGCAGGCCTTCACCCCACAGGATCACCGAATCGCCAGCTTTGTCCTGCGCCTCGGGGCCTAAATCGACGCAGATCATATCCATCGCGACACGACCGACGATCGGCACTTCACGGCCATTAACCAGCACCGGTGTCCCTGACGGCGCTGCACGCGGATAACCGTCGCCATAGCCCATCGCCACCACGCCCAGACGTGTATCGCGCTCACTCTGCCAGGTTCCACCATAGCCAACCGGTTCGCCCGCCTTGTGTTCACGCACCGCAATCAGGCTGGAGGTCAACGACATCACTGGCTGGCAGCCAAAATCGGCGCCGATAGAGTGGTTTTCCAGCGGCGATACGCCATACAGAATCAGCCCCGGACGCGCCCAGTCGAAGTGGGACTGGGGCCACAGCAAAATTCCCCCCGACGCGGCAATTGAACGTTGCCCAGGTTTGCCCTCGCAAAAGCTATTGAAGATATCGAGCTGTTTTTCGGTCGCGCCGCATTCAGGTTCGTCTGCGCGCGCAAAGTGGCTGACGATATTAACCGGTTGACGCACATTTTCACATTGGGTCAAGCGCTGATAAAACGCCTCAGCCTTCTCAGGACGTACGCCCAGGCGGTGCATTCCCGTGTCGAGCTTCATCCAGACGGTGACCGGTTCAGCCAATTCTGCGGCTTCCAGGGCTTCAAGTTGCTCCTGGTTGTGGACGGCAGTATGCAGACGCTGCGCGGAGATCGTCGGCAGATCGGAGGCATCAAAAAATCCCTCCAGCAGCAGAATGGGCTGCGTGATCCCTCCCGCTCGCAACCGCAGGGCTTCTTCAAGACGAGCGACACCAAAAGCGTCCGCATCGGGGAGCGTTCGCGCGGTCTCTAACAGACCATGGCCATAAGCGTTCGCTTTCACGACCGCAACCAGTTTGCTGGCAGGAGCCAGTTCACGCAGACGTTGCAGGTTGTGTCGCAGAGCGCGGCGGTTAATAACTACAGTTGCCGCTTGCATTCGTATTCCTTAATAAAAGAATCCCCTAAATCATTCGTGTTGCAGGACAAAAACGCTTTGGCGTTTTTGAACAGCGCCTGCGCTGGCCCCAAAGGGGCGAGGACGCAGTCCGAGTCACGCGACAAGCCAGAGAACCCCCGGGAGCTTAGTAAGCTAAGTGACTGGGGTGAACGGGCGTAGTCAACGCATCTGCAGCATGAAGGATGACGGAGATTTATTCGTCGTCGTATTGTGGGCCCGCATAGTTATCGAATCGCGACCACTGTCCGTTAAACGTCAGGCGCACCGTGCCAATCGGACCGTTACGCTGCTTACCAATAATAATTTCGGCGATGCCTTTTAAGTCACTATTTTCGTGATAAACCTCATCACGATAGATAAACATGATTAAGTCGGCATCCTGTTCGATGGAGCCGGATTCACGCAGATCCGAGTTAACCGGACGTTTGTCGGCGCGTTGTTCCAGTGAGCGGTTAAGCTGCGACAGCGCCACCACCGGCACATGCAGTTCTTTTGCTAACGCCTTCAGCGAGCGGGAAATTTCAGCAATTTCCAGCGTACGGTTATCGGAGAGCGACGGCACGCGCATCAGTTGCAGGTAGTCGATCATGATCAGGCCGATACCGCCGTGTTCACGGGCGATACGACGAGCACGCGAGCGCACTTCCGTTGGCGTCAGGCCGGAAGAATCATCAATATAGATGTTTCGTTTCTCCAGCAAAATACCCATTGTTCCGGAAATTCGCGCCCAGTCTTCATCATCCAGTTGACCGGTACGGATTTTGGTTTGGTCTACGCGTGAAAGCGAAGCCAGGGAACGCATCATGATCTGTTCCGAGGGCATTTCAAGACTAAAGATAAGAACTGGCTTATCCTGCAACATCGCCGCATTTTCGACGAGGTTCATTGCAAATGTCGTCTTACCCATCGACGGACGCGCGGCGACGATAATCAAGTCTGACGGCTGCAAACCCGCCGTCTTTTTGTTGAGGTCGTCATAGCCGGTGTTCACCCCGGTGACGCCGTCGTGCGGCTGCTGGAACAGCTGCTCAATACGCGCGACGGTTGCGTCGAGCACATCGGTGATGTTTTTCGGGCCTTCGTCTTTGTTGGCCCGACTTTCAGCGATTTTAAAAACGCGTGATTCCGCGAGGTCCAGCAGATCTTCACTGGAACGGCCTTGCGGATCAAACCCGGCTTCCGCGATTTCGTGCGCAACCGAAATCATGTCACGAACAACAGCACGTTCACGGACGATATCCGCATAAGCACTAATGTTCGCCGCACTTGGGGTATTTTTAGATAACTCAGCCAGGTAAGCAAAGCCGCCGACGCTGTCCAGTTGTCCCTGAACCTCCAACGATTCTGCGAGCGTGATCAGGTCGATGGGTTTTCCCATCTCCTGCAGTCGATGCATTTCGGTGAAGATGTGCCGGTGCGGTCGGGTATAAAAATCTTCCGCCACCACACGCTCGGCCACATCGTCCCAGCGTTCGTTATCCAGCATTAAACCGCCCAACACCGACTGTTCCGCTTCAATCGAGTGCGGCGGTACTTTCAGCCCGGCGACCTGGGGATCGCGCTCACGAGCATCAGTCTGTTGTTTGTTGAAGGGTTTATTTCCTGCCATAGTGAATGGAGTTACCGAGATAATGATTGGGTCGAAAGATTACCACATTTCTTTTGGAGGAAGCATGGCAACACGTATTGAATTTCACAAGCATGGTGGTCCTGAAGTGCTTCAGGTCGTCGAGTTTACGCCTGCAGATCCGGCGGAGAACGAAATCCAGGTCGAGAACAAAGCGATTGGGATCAACTATATCGACACATACATCCGTAGTGGTCTTTATCCGCCGCCTTCTCTGCCCAGCGGCCTGGGAACCGAAGCCGCGGGCATAGTCAGCAAAGTGGGGAGTAAAGTAACGCACATTAAAGCAGGCGATCGCGTGGTTTACGCCCAGTCTGCGCTTGGCGCTTACAGCTCAGTACATAACGTTCCGGCCGATAAAGCCGCCATCCTGCCCAACGCTATCTCATTTGAACAAGCTGCAGCCTCATTCCTGAAAGGGTTAACTGTTTTTTATCTGTTGCGTAAAACCTATGAAATTCAGCCTGATGAACCATTTTTGTTCCATGCGGCTGCGGGCGGCGTCGGGATGATTGCCTGCCAGTGGGCAAAAGCATTGGGTGCGAAGCTGATTGGTACCGTCGGCAATGCGCAAAAAGCGCAAATTGCGCTGCAGGCCGGTGCATGGCAGGTCATTAACTATCGTGAAGAGAGCATTGTTGAGCGAGTGAAAGAGGTAACCGGCGGTAAAAAAGTGCGGGTGGTCTATGACTCAGTGGGAAAAGATACCTGGGAAGCCTCATTGGATTGTTTACAGCGTCGAGGGCTGATGGTCAGCTTTGGTAACGCCTCCGGACCGGTGACTGGCGTTAACTTAGGCATTCTGAATCAGAAAGGTTCGCTGTACGTGACCCGCCCTTCGCTCCAGGGTTACATCACCAACCACCATGAATTAACCGAAGCCAGCAATGAGCTGTTCTCGCTGATTGCCAGCGGGGTGATCAAAGTGGATGTCGCGCCGGGTCAGAAATTTGCGCTAAGTGACGCGCAACGAGCCCATGAAGTGCTGGAAAGCCGGGCCACGCAGGGCTCGAGTTTACTCATCCCATAATGCTCCGACTTCCCCTAAACAATTCAAACAGCAGGATAAAAATGATTAGGCGTTTTTGAGCAGCGCTTGCGCTGACCCTGAAGGGGCTAGGCTTTAAGCTGAGTAACGCGGCAATTGAATGAATCCCCAGGAGCTTACTGGAGTAAGTGACTGGGGTGAATGAAAGCAGCCAACACACCTGCGGTTTGAATTATGACGGGGAAATAAAGAATTAGGGCTTCCCGTGGGAAGCCCTTTCTTTTTTTAGTTCGGCTGTATGTAGGGTACAGCTCGATGAATTCGTTAACCTGGCAATAGTGACAGATTTGATAATCAATTCCTATTTGGTTCTAAAGGCAATGTTACAGGTTGTGACGCACCGCTCAATACCTTAGTAAAATCGGCGGTTATTACGCTGATACTGTGGGACTTTTGGCGCTTTTATCGCCTTGATAATCCACACCACCGCAACGGCCAGTAGCAGCCAGGGTAAAAGTTTTATCATCAAGGCAAATAGTCCGCCCAAAAACATCACTGCAGTGGCGACCACTAATGCGGCCAATACCCCCAGCAAAGATACGCCGGTGACCATCAGCATGATAAAAAACCCAATCACAAAAAGTAGTTCCAGCATAGCTCTCTCCCGAAATTAAATACTCTCCACTGCATTACAAGAAACATGCCAAAATTATTATATTGATTTATAAAGCAAACGCCCCGCGACAAAGCGCAGGGCGTGGTGAAATTCACTAACTTTTGGTGAAAAATTAACGCTTGTCAGCGACCAGCTGCAAGGCGTGTTCCAGAACGTTAATATCTGCCCCGGCTTTATGCGCATTTTCGCTCAGATAACGACGCCACTGACGGGCCCCAGGAATCCCCTGGAACAGCCCCAGCATATGACGCGTCACATGTCCAAGATACGTACCTTTACTCAGTTCACGCTCAATATAGGGATACATGGCACGCACCACGGCGACCGGATCGGCATCCTGAGTAGTAGCGGCAAAAATCTCGCGGTCAACGGAGGCCAGAATACCTGGGTTTTGATAAGCTTCGCGCCCCACCATTACGCCATCCATATGCTGCAAATGGATTTTCGCTTCTGCCAACGATTTAATGCCGCCATTGATCGACATCGTCAGATGCGGGAAATCGCGCTTTAGCTGATAAACGCGGTCATAATCCAGCGGTGGAATTTCGCGGTTTTCTTTCGGACTTAACCCAGACAGCCAGGCCTTGCGGGCATGGATGATAAACATCTCACATTCGCCGTTACCCGAGACCGTGTTGATGAAATCGCACAGAAATTCGTAGCTGTCCTGATCATCAATGCCAATACGGGTTTTCACCGTGACCGGTATCGACACCACATCACGCATCGCTTTGACGCAATCAGCGACCAGTTGCGCATTTCCCATCAGACAAGCGCCAAACATCCCATTTTGAACACGATCGGAAGGGCAGCCCACGTTGAGGTTAATTTCATCATACCCCCGCTGTTCAGCGAGCTTTGCGCACTGCGCCAGTGCAGCCGGATCGCTCCCACCCAGTTGCAATGCGACCGGATGTTCTTCTTCGCTATACGCCAGATAATCGCCTTTGCCATGAATGATCGCACCGGTAGTTACCATCTCCGTATAGAGGAGCGTCTGGCTGGACAGTAAGCGCAAAAAGTAGCGGCAGTGCCTGTCCGTCCAGTCGAGCATCGGCGCGATAGAAAAACGATGAGCGGGAAAAGCGGTAGACTGAGATTCAGGCAGCATGGCGAATATTCAAGCATCCGGTTAAAAAAGGGGCGCTACTATAGCATAGACCGTTACGATAGTGAGCCACATCCTCACAGTTCTCCATCTCTGGTGCCGACCAACGCTACTTACGCCCCGGTTTTCCGTCGTGAGATCCAAAAAACTGCGGCGGATGGTCAACCCAGCGATCCTCGCGCGTGGCGGCATAGACCGGATTAAGCGGATAATAAATGCGATTGTATTTTTTGTTCGCCTCACCCACGACCAGCAGACGTACCTCTTCACTGGTGTTATTGATAAAGGTGTGACACACGCCAGTACCTGCAGGAAAACCAACACTGTCGCCAGGCTCCAGCTTCCATAAATAACCGTTAATCCAGGCCTCAGGATATCCTTCCAGCACATAGATAAACTCTTCTTCATCACTTTCAGCATGCGGGTAAGACGTGCGCCGACCTGGCGGCAGGCGTTCATGATGAATGCCGAGTCGTCCTAACCCCAATTTGCGGGCAAGCGGCGCTCCTATGGCAAACAGCTCATCGCTGTCTGGGTAGGTGGAATCATCGGCCCCCTCAACTTCACGCCAGTGACGAATACAATCGGGTCTTTTCATGTTTATTTTCCAGTATTGCGATGGCTCAGGTATAGCACATCGCGGCGGATCTCGGCGTTTTAAGCAGAACATGTTAAAGTAAGGGATTAACCTTCCACGCAAATCGAGGCGCCAAATGGACAAAACCACTACGCAAGAGTTATTGGCTCAAGCTGAAAAACTCTGTGCGCAACGCAACGTGCGGCTTACGCCACAACGCCTCGAAGTGCTGCGACTGATGAGCCTGCAGGAAGGTGCCATCAGCGCTTACGACCTGCTCGACCTGTTGCGGGAAACCGAGCCGCAGGCCAAACCACCAACCGTGTATCGCGCGCTCGATTTTCTGCTTGAACAAGGGTTTGTGCATAAGGTGGAATCCACCAACAGCTATGTCCTTTGTCATCTGTTCGATCAGCCAACGCACAGTTCTGCGATGTTCATTTGCGACCGCTGTGGCGTGGTAAAAGAAGAGTGCGCAGAAGGTGTGGAAGACATCATGCATACGCTGGCGGCCAAAATGGGCTTTGCTTTGCGACATAATGTTATTGAAGCCCACGGGCTGTGTCCGGCCTGTGTGGAAGTTGAGTCATGCCGTCATCCAGGCGACTGCCAGCATGACCACACAATTCAGGTGAAGAAGAAAGTTGGGCGTTAGTCAGGTGGGAGAGCGTACATCCTTGTACTCTCAGGAGGGAAGGGTCAATTACCAGCGGTAATCATTACGTTTTTCCCAATCGTTAACTTCTTTTTCCGCCTGATCTTTGGCGTAACCGTAACGCTCCTGGACTTTACCAACCAGTTGGTCACGTTTACCTTCAATGACCGTCATATCATCATCGGTCAGTTTGCCCCATTGCTCTTTCACTTTACCTTTAAACTGCTTCCAGTTGCCGCCGACTTCGTCTTTATTCATCATCAAGTCCTCATCGTTAGGTTGTGAATAGCGAGAGTGCCATGTCCAGACACATGCTGTTTTCTCTGGACGTGAGAATAAGTGTAGTCAGTGATTCTGGGTTTTATTTACTATTCGGAATTTTTAACCATTCTGATCAGGCAAACCAGGTTCCATTACGCCAGTGACGCCGCCAGATAAAGGCCAGCGACAGCCCGCGCAACGCGAGGAAAACGGTTAACGCCAGCCACAAACCATGATTTCCCAGCCACGGCAACGTCAGGAGCGTTAAGGCGAATCCCACTGCGGCAACGGCCATACTGTTACGCATTTCTGCAGCCCGCGTTGCGCCAATAAACATACCGTCAAGCAGATAACACCACACGCCCACCAGCGGTAAAACCACCTGCCAGAAAAGATAGCGATCGGCCAAAAGTTGGATTTGCGACAGTGAGGTCAGCAGCGCCACAATCTGCTCGCCAAACAAGGCATAGATCAGCGAAAAAAGGATTGCCACAATTCCTGACTGTCGACACGCTGCTCGCCAGACATCCAGCAACTGGCTGCCGTCCCGCGCCCCATAGGCCTGGCCCGAATGCGCTTCCACGGCATAGGCAAATCCGTCCAGTGCATAAGCGGTAAACGTCAGCAAAGTCATCAGTACGGCATTAACCGCAATGATATCGCCTCCCAGACGCGCCCCCAGCACCGTAATGGCCCCAAAGCAGAGCTGCAACAGCAGCGAACGCAGCATGATGTCACGGTTGAGTGCCAACAAACGACGGAAGTTGCCCCGCCACGCCTGTTTCAACATTGCCAGCGATATTCCGCGCATATGCAGGACTTTGCGCACCATCATCAGACCGATAAGCAGTGTGGCATATTCAGCAATCACCGTTGCCAGTGCCGCACCCTGCACGTTCATATGCAGACCCATCACCAGCCATAAATCGAGCGCAATGTTGAGAATATTGCCGACAATCAGCAGGATAACCGGCGCTCGCGCATACTGCACGCCCAGCAACCAGCCGAGCAGCACCAGATTCGCCAGCGAGGCTGGCGCGCTGAGCCAGCGGATTTCAAGGAAACGCCGGGCTTGTTCAAGTACAGGTTCACTTCCCCCGACAATATGCAGCGCTAAATCGATAATCGGCGTGCGAAACAGCGCGATAAGTACCCCTGCGCCCAATGCCAGCATCAGCGGCTGTACCAGCGCGCGCGCCAGCGCCTGTGGATTTTTCGCACCAAATGCCTGCGCGGTAAGACCGGTGGTACTCATGCGCAAAAAAAGAAGCAGCATAAAGAGAAAACTGGTCGCCGTGGCCCCGACAGCAACGCCGCCAAGATAGACCGGGCTGTCCAGATGACCAATCACAGCAGTATCCACCAACCCCAGCAAGGGAACGGTGATATTGGAGAAGATCATCGGTAAGGCGAGGTGCCAGAGCGCTTTATCAGAGGCGGTAAAGAAAGGCATACAGGAAAGCCTGATGAAAAGAAGTGAAAACTAGCTGTGGCGCAGAATGCGCCACAGTATTAATACATGATTACAGCCATTCACCGTTACGAATGACGCCTACCGCCAGCCCTTCAATGGTGAAGTTTTGCTCGCGCAGATCGACAACGATAGGTTTAAATTCACTGTTTTCTGGCAGAAGTTCAACCTTGTTGCCCTGCTTTTTCAGGCGCTTAACCGTGACTTCGTCGTCGATACGGGCAACAACAACCTGTCCGTTACGCACGTCCTGAGTTTTATGCACCGCCAGCAAATCGCCGTCCATAATACCGATATCTTTCATCGACATACCGCTAACCCGCAGCAGAAAATCGGCGTTCGGTTTGAACAATGAGGGATCGACCTGGTAGTGGCCTTCGATGTGTTGCTGCGCCAGAAGTGGCTCGCCTGCCGCCACACGACCGACAAGCGGTAATCCTTCTTCTTCTTCCTGCAGCAGTCGAATACCACGCGATGCACCGGAGACAATTTCCAGCACACCTTTACGCGCCAGCGCTTTCAGATGTTCTTCAGCAGCGTTTGGGGAACGGAACCCCAAACGCTGCGCGATCTCCGCACGCGTCGGTGGCATACCTGTCTGGCTGATGTGATCTCTAATGAGATCAAACACCTCTTGCTGCCTGGCCGTTAACGCTTTCATTCCGCCCCCTGGGTGTATATACAGTTATGCTGTGAGTATATACAGCTAAAGGTGATTTTGGAACCGCAAACTGCACAAAAAGCAGGAGATTTATGAAGATGTGGAATCCTTATCGCAAATGCGGCCACAACAGAATGCCCCAGGTGATCAGAGCAACGAAAATAGACAACAACACCGCCGCAGAACCCATATCTTTCGCCCGGCCGGAAAGTTCGTGATACTCAGAGCCTATGCGATCAACCACCGCCTCAATCGCACTGTTGAGGATTTCAACGATCATCACCAGCATCACGGAACCAATTAACAGCACGCGGGTAATCGCATCGACGTCCAGCCAGCAGGCGATAGCTACGCCCAGCAGCACGGCAACGCTTTCCTGGCGGAATGCCGCCTCATTGATCCATGCGGCGCGAAAACCTTTCCAGGAATAGCCTGCAGCTTTGATAATTCGGGTGAATCCAGTGGTATTATTGGCCATCAAAAAGAACCTTTTTACATTATTAGCGTCAATGTCATTGTAACGTTACCCCGTTTGTTTCAGGGGGTGGCAAAGCAGCGCGAAGTATGACGGGATACCACAGAAATTCACTAAACTTTCTGATATCCTTGCAGCGCATTTGCATTATTAACCAGAGGCTTTACATCGTTTATGTCCGGCTGGCCACGAATTTACTACAAATTACTGAATTTACCATTAAGCATCCTGGTAAAAAGCAAGTCTATTCCGGCAGAACCTGCCCCGGAATTGGGACTCGATACGTCTCGTCCCATTATGTACGTCCTACCGTACAATTCAAAAGCAGACTTGCTGACGCTGCGTGCCCAATGTCTGGTGCACGATCTCCCCGATCCCCTGGAACCGCTGGAGATAGACGGGACTCTGCTGCCGCGCTACGTGTTTATTCACGGCGGCCCGCGCGTGTTCACCTATTACACGCCGAAAGAAGAGTCCATCAAGCTGTTCCATAACTATCTCGACCTGCATCGCAGCAATCCAGATCTGGATGTGCAGATGGTGCCGGTTTCGGTGATGTTTGGCCGTGCGCCAGGACGCGAAAAAGGCGAAGTCAATCCGCCGCTGCGCATGCTGAACGGCGTACAGAAATTCTTTGCTGTGTCCTGGCTGGGTCGCGACAGTTTTGTCCGTTTCTCCCCATCAGTCTCCCTGCGTCGTATGGCGGATGAACACGGTACGGATAAGATAATCGCTCAGAAACTGGCACGCGTGGCGCGTATGCATTTTGCTCGCCAGCGTCTGGCCGCGGTTGGCCCTCGCCTCCCTGCCCGCCAGGATCTGTTTAATAAGCTGCTGGCGTCAAAAGCGATCGCTCGCGCGGTAGAAGATGAAGCGCGCAGTAAAAAAATCTCCCACGAAAAAGCACAGCAAAATGCCATTGCACTGATGGAAGAGATTGCCGCCAACTTCTCCTACGAGATGATCCGCCTCACGGACCGAATTCTGGGCTTTACCTGGAACCGTCTGTATCAGGGGATTAACGTTCATAATGCGGAACGTGTACGTCAGTTGGCGCACGATGGGCATGAAATCGTTTATGTTCCGTGCCACCGCAGCCATATGGACTATATGCTGCTGTCGTACGTTCTGTATCATCAGGGGCTGGTTCCACCGCACATCGCTGCCGGTATCAACCTGAATTTCTGGCCGGCAGGTCCGATTTTCCGCCGCCTGGGCGCGTTCTTTATTCGTCGTACCTTCAAGGGCAATAAGCTCTACTCCACCGTTTTCCGTGAATACCTGGGCGAGCTGTTCAGCCGCGGTTACTCGGTTGAGTATTTTGTCGAAGGCGGCCGTTCACGTACCGGTCGTCTGCTCGACCCGAAAACCGGCACGCTGTCGATGACCATTCAGGCGATGCTGCGCGGCGGTACGCGTCCGATTACCCTCGTACCGATCTACATCGGCTATGAGCACGTAATGGAAGTAGGCACCTACGCAAAAGAGCTGCGTGGCGCGACAAAAGAAAAAGAGAGTCTGCCACAAATGCTGCGTGGCTTAAGCAAGCTGCGTAATCTGGGTCAGGGCTACGTTAACTTTGGCGAGCCGATGCCGCTGATGACGTACCTCAATCAGCATGTGCCGGAGTGGCGTGAATCTATCGATCCTATCGAGTCTATCCGCCCGGCCTGGCTGACGCCGACAGTGAATAACATTGCCGCCGATCTGATGGTGCGCATTAACAACGCTGGCGCGGCCAACGCCATGAACCTGTGTTGTACCGCGCTGTTGGCTTCCCGCCAGCGCTCTCTGACCCGTGAACAGTTAACCGAGCAGCTTGACTGCTACCTTAGCCTGCTGCGCAACGTGCCGTACGCAGCAGACTCAACTGTTCCTGCACAGAGCGCCAGTGAGTTGATCGACCACGCCTTGCAGATGAACAAGTTTGAGGTCGAGAAAGACACCATCGGCGACATCATCATACTGCCGCGCGAGCAGGCCGTATTGATGACCTACTATCGCAACAACATTGCGCACATGCTGGTTCTGCCTTCGTTGATGGCAGCCATTGTAACTCAGCGCCGTCGTATTTCACGCGTCGCGCTACAGCAGCATATTGATGCGTTGTATCCAATGCTGAAAGCCGAGCTGTTCCTGCGCTGGGAACGCAATGAGCTTGCCGGAGTGATTGACGAATTGGCCAGCGAAATGCAGCGCCAGGGATTGATCGCTCAGCAGGATGGCGAACTGCATATTAACCCAGCCCGCTCCCGTACGCTCCAGCTGTTGGCTGCGGGTGCTCGCGAGACGTTGCAACGCTACGCCATTACCTTCTGGCTGCTGAGCGCCAACCCGTCCATCAACCGTGGTACGCTTGAGAAAGAGAGCCGCACCGTGGCGCAACGCCTCTCCGTACTGCACGGCATTAACGCGCCGGAATTCTTCGACAAAGCGGTATTCAGCTCTCTGGTGCTGACGCTGCGTGACGAAGGATTCATTAGCGATACCGGAGATGCCGAGCCGGAAGAGACGATGAAGATCTATCAGATGCTGGCTGAACTGGTCACATCGGATGTTCGTCTGACCATCGAGAGTGCCACACAGGGCGAGTAAGTAAAAAAAACCGGTCGAAATGACCGGTTTTTATTTTGCAGGCTAAGCCAAACTCAAAAATGCCAGTAGCTCATCGCCAGTCCTAAAAACAGTACCAGCCCTACATAGTTATTGTTCATAAACGCTTTAAAACAGGCATCCCGTTCACGATTAACGATCAGCTTCTGCTGATACACAAACAGCGCACCCGCCACCAGCAGTGACCAGTAATAGCCCAGCCCCAGCCCGTTTAGCCAGCCCACCAGCGCCATCAGCACCAGCACGCCCACCTGCAGAATACCAATGATCAGCTTGTCGTTTTGACCAAACAAGATCGCGGTCGATTTAATGCCAATCTTCAGGTCATCATCCCGGTCAACCATCGCATACTGGGTGTCATAGGCCACCGCCCAGAGAATGTTGGCGAGGAACATCAGCCAGCAGCTCAGCGGCACAGACTCGCTCACGGCAGCAAACGCCATCGGAATAGACCAGCCAAACGCCGCCCCCAGCACCACCTGCGGCAAATGCGTATAGCGTTTCATAAACGGGTAAACCCACGCCAACGCTAACGCCGCAACGGACAACATAATGGTCATTGTGTTGAGCGTTAAAACCAGCAGGAAGGCGAGCAATACCAATACGACGAACAGCGTTCGGGCTTCTTTTTCGGTGACGGCCCCGCTCGGCAGCGGTCGATTCGCGGTGCGTTTAACGTGTCCGTCAAATTTCCTGTCGGCATAATCATTCACCACGCATCCGGCGGCGCGCATTAACCAAACGCCGGCGACAAATACCGCCAGGATCCACAGTTGCGGCATGCCTGGGGTCGCCACCCACAATGCCCATAGCGTAGGCCAGAGCAGCAGTAAGGCGCCGATTGGCTTATCCGTACGCATCAAGCGGTGAAACGCCAGCAGCTTATTCTGCGTCAGACTCCACTCCATCTTTATCTTCCTCTCAGTACAACGGCGATGCAGGTAGGAAAAGTTCGGTAAGCATCAGCGGCTTACCGCTCAGCCGCAGGCGGGAACGTCGCCCCCACAGCGCAGCATCACGGCCAATCTCAATAAAATCTCGGGTCAATGTCGATGACGTAAACAGGTAGCGCCCAAGTGGGGTTTTTCCCAGGTTTTGTAAGGCCAGTTCAGGGCCGCACAAAGTTGATTCAGGCACCACTGTGCGCCCGGCAAGCCAGGGTTCACCGTCCGCGCAGAGCAGGATTTCACGCAACCAATAACGGGGTTCTGTCGGCAGCAGCATCAGTTCTTCAGCCACCTCATTTTGCCCAACAAATCCTTCGCGAAGTAACGTGACGGTAACCTTTTTTCCCTGCTGCTCAAAACGTTTAGTCATGGAATCTTCCAGTAACAACCAGTCGAGCAGTTGCGGGTCCAGCGCCGGAATCGCATCAAAATAACGCAGCGCACGCAGTTGCGTTAACGCAGGGTGTGGCATGCCTTACTCTCCGATTTATAACCTGAAGGCATTGTATCGCAGAAAATGCATTACGGGGTGAGCAAACACAATTAAGTGATCGTCAAAGCAACATAAGTGTAACAATTAGCACCGAAGGATAAAAAAAGGTGCGCCAGGAGACGCACCAGTTGTTGCAAAATCAGCACTGCGGGGAAATGTTTACCCCTTGCCTTTTACACTGCTGATAAAGGTGGATCGGGCGGATTTGGATCCCAGACGCTCAGCTTCATCAAGCAGCTTCAGCGCTTTATCGACATCGCCTTTCGCCACGGCATCCTTAATGCCCTGGTTAAAATAACTTTCCGTGTCATTTAGCATTGGCTCACTTTTCTTCACCGGTTGTGGCGCTGGAGTAGCCACTGTTGCAGCCGGGGCCGCGTAGGCCACCGCAGGCGCGGCGGTATTGCCAACCGTGACAGGGCCAGGGCCGGATGAACCAAACAGCGGCCCAACCAGAACACTGGAAGAGGAGCTGGTTTTGACTTTCAGCTTCAGCAGACCGTCGGTGGTATGACGGGCAATCGGGTCTGGAATATCCGGAATCGCGTTCCCTACACCTTTGGCATAGGCTTTTGCCGGGTCAAGCAGGGTCGTGGTCTGCTGGAGATCTTTATCCGTGGTAAAGACCAGCATATAGAGTTTTTGCTGGCCCAGCGCAGGCGTCAGACGCATGACTCCTTCCAGGCGATCGGCACTCATCACGCCGGGTTCCTGATAAGTGAAATAACTGCTGGGGAAGAACGCAGATGGCGTCATGTTCTGATCAAGAATTAAAACGTTTGGTGCAAATACGCTGGTTTGTTTGTTGACTTCACTGGTCAGCGTCAGGGTTAACTCACCAATATTCGCGGGTACACTGTACGCAGCGACTGGGCCAGTAATACCAGCAACATCCAGATGCTGACCCGCTGTCGCTAGCTGTGTCGACTGGGTTTTGGATTGATCAACCGGCGTCCAGGTTAACTGTTGTAGCGCAGCAGTGGGAATAGCTGGAGCCGCGGTGGTGTTCTGCGGAACAATATTTACATCGGCCAGGCTGATGCCAGGCGCGCTGGCAAATAACCCTGCAGATAAACAAAGGGCAACGAGACTTTTCTTCATTTTCATTGTTATCACCTCAGATAGCATGGGTTCAGCGGTGGCCAGGCAATAGCGCGCTAAACCGTAATCAAGAGGGGCTGGCGCCCCTCTTTCGGTCTTTACGTCAGATTAGTGCTGAATTACCACCAGATTTCCATCTGGGCACCGAAGGACCACTCATCGCTGTCGCCACGGCTGGTTGTGCTGATACCAGAGTTGGTTGCGGCGGCATATTTAGAAACTTTGTCGCCATTTTTCACGTAACCCCACTCTTCATCCCATTTGGCATAGGTTGCGAAGACGCGGATTGCCGGGCGAGACCAGATGCTGTCGCCCGCCTGCCACTGTTGCGCCAGGGTGATTTTGTACTGGCTGTTGCGATCACCAGTTTGCTGAGATTTGACGTTGTCGTAACCGACTTCCAGCAAGGTGCTCATGATCGGCGTCCATTTGTACATCGGACGGATACCGACGGTGTACCATTCGGTACCCAGGTCGTTATCCAGGTCGATGTTCTGATACATACCGACGTACATCAGGTCCCACTTGTCGCCCAGAGAGATTGCACCGTGGTCAAGTACGCGTACCAGGCTACCGTTGTTATTGATGTTGTTGTCAACATGATGGATGACAGGTGCATCTGGAGATACCTGCGTATCGAAGGTAGAGCCGTAAGTCCCCTGCGAGCCGCCCTTACCTTGCGTTGTCATGGCGTCAGTCGCGTACTGAACAACAAATTTGTTATAGCCTTTCAGCATGCTTTGGGTGTGTTCTGCGGTGAACATCCAACCATCTTTCGTTGCGTCATCCGCGTAGCTGTAACCGTCGGTTTTATTCGCGCGGCCATAGTCCACACCCAGCTCCAGCATGCCGTCAGGGTTAGTAGCCATCTGCGCTAAACGTACGTCAAATACGTCGTTCGCGGTATCTTTAGAGGTGTCGTAGATATTCTGGCTACTGAAGGTATAAGACCCCCCAGCTTCCTGAGAACGGGTGGCGGCCAGAGACAGTTTACCGAAGCCCAGATCGATGTTTTCAATACCAGCGCCAGGACCTGAAATATCCCAGTAGTAGAAGTCGATCATGTGGACGTCATGACGCTGATAGAAACGTTTACCGGCCCAGATAGTGGAGCCTGGCAGCCATTCAATCAGGTTTTTACCCTGCACGTTGGCTTCACGGAATGCCGGACTGGTCGATTCCCAGTCATTCTGTTGTGCCACAGAGTAGGCTACGTTGGTGTCGAAGTAGAAGCTCTTATCGCCTTCTTTCCACACTTCCTGACCTAATTTGATTTCCGCATAGGTTTCACATTCGTTACCAAGACGGTATTTACTTTGAGCACCGGTTGCCTGGAAACACTGTTGTTCACCGCCGCTACCCGTCCAGCCTATGCCGGAACGTGCATAACCATGGAAATCCACAGCCATTGCCTGAACAGACATAATGCCTGCCGCCACAGCAACCGCCAGAGGAAGTTTGCGCAGAGTAATCATCGTTCTATCTCCTGAGATCATTGCTTTTCTCTAAACGCATCGACTTGATAGTTTTGCGTTTCGTTTTTTTTATGGGGGCCTTAAACGCCCGGCTCTTGATGCAACCGACGACATGCAGTGCCATCCTCACGGAACAGATGGCAACGCTCTGGCGGCAGGCCGATAGCGAATGTGGCACCCTCTTGTACCAACACCACGTCGTTCTGGCGGTAAACCAGGTTTTGACGGATGGCGGGGATCTGGATATGAATTTGTGTTTCGTGACCAAGCTGCTCGACCACCTGCACTTCACCTTCGAGGGTGACATCGGCGATATCACTGGGCAGCAAATGCTCCGGACGGATACCTAAAGACATGTTGGCGCCAACCTGCACCGCGTGGCTGTCTACCGGCAGCCATATTTGCTGGCGGTTGGGCAGTTCAACCTGCACCTGATCGATGGCCGTCCCGGTAACTTTCACCGGCAGGAAGTTCATCTTCGGCGAGCCAATAAACCCGGCAACAAAGCGGTCAGCCGGGTAATGGTACAGCTCCAACGGTTTACCAACCTGCGCCACGCGCCCCGCATCCAGCACCACGATTTTGTCGGCCAGCGTCATCGCCTCGACCTGATCGTGGGTGACGTAAATCATCGTGCGGCCAAGACGTTTATGCAGACGGGAAATTTCAATGCGCATCTGTACGCGCAGTGCTGCATCGAGGTTGGAGAGAGGTTCATCGAGCAGAAATACGCGCGGTTCAGCGACCAACGTACGACCAATCGCCACGCGCTGACGTTGTCCGCCGGAAAGTGCTTTCGGTTTACGCTCCAGCAGATGGGCCAGTTGCAGAACTTCCGCCACCTGATTCACGCGCTGGTTCATCACCTCTTTTTTTGCGCCAGCCAGCTTGAGGCCGAACGACATATTTTCCGCAACGGATAAATGGGGATACAACGCGTAGGACTGAAAGACCATGCCCACGCCGCGTTCGGCGGGCGGAATGTCGTTCATCCGGGTCTCACCGATAAACAGGTCGCCACTGGTGATGGTTTCAAGTCCGGCGATCATACGCAGCAAGGTCGACTTACCACAGCCTGACGGTCCGACAAACACCACGAACTCCCCTTCGTGAATGTCGAGATTGATATCTTTTGATACCACCACGTCACCCCAGGCTTTCGTTACATTACGCAGCTGTACGCTCGCCATGCCCTTCTCCCTTCGTTACAACCTGTCATCGACAGCAACATTCATGATGGGCTGACTATGCGTTATCCCTTGATGGCGTGAATCCTCCACCCCCCGGCTTTTTTATGGGGGAGGAGGCGGGAGGATGAGAGAGCAGCGTCTGAGACCCGGCCCTCCTGCTTCAGAGGAATTTCGTGATGCAGCCTGCAAAAATCGGTGGGTTTTTATGTGCGCCAGTACGCAATACTCACATTTATGTAACACAGATCACATAAAGAGTGGGTGGGGCGTAGGGGTAAGGAGGATGGAAAGAGGTTGTCGTATAAAGAAACTAGTCACCGTTAAGCCACCTCTGCAAAATCACCAAACAGGATGGGAACTATGAAAATCAAAACTGGCGCACGCATCCTCGCATTGTCCGCATTAACGACGATGATGTTTTCCGCCTCGGCTCTCGCCAAGATTGAAGAAGGTAAGCTGGTTATCTGGATTAACGGCGACAAAGGCTATAACGGCCTCGCTGAAGTGGGCAAAAAATTCGAAAAAGACACCGGTATCAAAGTCACCATTGAGCACCCGGACAAACTGGAAGAGAAATTCCCTCAGGTTGCCGCAACCGGTGACGGCCCGGACATCATTTTTTGGGCGCATGACCGTTTTGGCGGTTACGCTCAGTCTGGCCTGCTGGCTGAAATCACGCCAGACAAAGCATTCCAGGACAAGCTCTATCCGTTCACCTGGGATGCCGTGCGCTATAACGGCAAACTGATCGCCTACCCGATCGCGGTTGAAGCGCTGTCGCTGATTTACAATAAAGACCTCGTGCCAAACCCACCGAAAACCTGGGAAGAAATTCCTGCACTGGATAAAGAGCTGAAGGCGAAAGGTAAATCCGCGCTGATGTTCAATCTGCAAGAACCGTACTTCACCTGGCCACTGATTGCCGCCGACGGCGGTTATGCATTCAAGTTTGAAAACGGCAAGTACGATGTGAAAGACGTGGGCGTGGATAACGCCGGCGCGAAAGCGGGTCTGACCTTCCTGGTCTCCCTGATCAAGAACAAACACATGAACGCGGATACCGACTATTCCATCGCCGAAGCCGCCTTTAACAAAGGCGATACGGCGATGACCATCAACGGTCCGTGGGCATGGTCGAACATCGACAAGAGCAAAATCAACTACGGCGTGACTCTACTGCCAACCTTCAAAGGCAAGCCGTCTAAACCGTTTGTTGGCGTGCTGAGCGCCGGTATCAACGCTGCCAGCCCGAACAAAGAATTGGCGAAAGAGTTCCTCGAAAACTACCTGCTGACCGATCAGGGTCTGGATGAAGTGAACAAGGATAAACCACTGGGTGCGGTTGCGCTGAAATCCTTCCAGGATCAGTTAGCCAAAGACCCACGTATCGCGGCCACCATGGATAACGCCCAGAAAGGCGAAATCATGCCGAACATCCCGCAGATGTCTGCATTCTGGTATGCCGTTCGTACTGCAGTGATCAACGCCGCCAGCGGTCGTCAGACAGTTGATGCTGCACTGAAAGACGCGCAGGGTCGTATCACCAAGTAATACGGTTTCCCTTATTTCTTAGGGAATCAGGTTTATTGAATACGTTGTTACGCGAAAGCATTCGCGCTACATCGAGGCGGCAAGGAGGCAAATCCCCAGGAGCTTACATAAGTAAGTGACTGGGGTGCGCTTCCGCAGCCAACAAAGAGGTAGTGCGAAGGATAAAGCGTAAAGAGGATTGGGTAATGACTCCAACTTATTGATAGTGTTTTATGTTCAGATAATGCCCGATGACTTTGTCATGCAGCTCCACCGATTTTGAGAACGACAGCGACTTCCGTCCCAGCCGTGCCAGGTGCTGCCTCAGATTCAGGTTATGCCGCTCAATTCGCTGCGTATATCGCTTGCTGATTACGTGCAGCTTTCCCTTCAGGCGGGATTCATACAGCGGCCAGCCATCCGTCATCCATATCACCACGTCAAAGGGTGACAGCAGGCTCATAAGACGCCCCAGCGTCGCCATAGTGCGTTCACCGAATACGTGCGCAACAACCGTCTTCCGGAGCCTGTCATACGCGTAAAACAGCCAGCGCTGGCGCGATTTAGCCCCGACGTATCCCCACTGTTCGTCCATTTCCGCGCAGACGATGACGTCACTGCCCGGCTGTATGCGCGAGGTTAGCGACTGCGGCCTGAGTTTTTTAAATGGCGGAAAATCGTGTTGAGGCCAACGCCCATAATGCGGGCGGTTGCCCGGCATCCAACGCCATTCATGGCCATATCAATGATTTTCTGGTGCGTACCGGGTTGAGAAGCGGTGTAAGTGAACTGCAGTTGCCATGTTTTACGGCAGTGAGAGCAGAGATAGCGCTGATGTCCGGCAGTGCTTTTGCCGTTACGCACCACCCCGTCAGTAGCTGAACAGGAGGGACAGCTGATAGAAACAGAAGCCACTGGAGCACCTCAAAAACACCATCATACACTAAATCAGTAAGTTGGCAGCATCACCATTTTTTCGATTACATTAGTCGCAACTTTAGGAGGACTATTATTCGGTTACGACACTGCTGTCATATCCGGAACGGTAGAATCCTTAAATACCGTATTTGTCGCTCCACAACACTTAAGTGAATCCGCCGCCAACTCATTGTTGGGTTTTTGCGTCGCCAGCGCGTTGATTGGCTGCATCATCGGCGGTGCGCTGGGCGGCTATTGTAGTAACCGCTTTGGTCGTCGGGACTCGCTGAAAATCGCGGCCCTGCTTTTTTTTATTTCCGGTATTGGTTCCGCCTGGCCTGAATTAGGCTTTACCACGATTAATCCAGATAACGCCGTACCCGTTTATTTGGCCGGATACGTTCCCGAATTTGTTATTTATCGTATCATTGGTGGTATTGGCGTAGGTTTAGCCTCGATGCTCTCACCAATGTATATTGCCGAACTGGCCCCCGCACACATTCGTGGGAAACTGGTCTCGTTTAACCAGTTCGCCATTATTTTTGGTCAACTATTAGTGTATTGCGTTAACTATTTCATCGCGCGTTCAGGCGACGCTAACTGGCTGAATACCGATGGCTGGCGATATATGTTTGCGTCAGAAAGTATTCCCGCCCTGCTGTTTTTACTGCTGCTGTACACCGTACCAGAAAGCCCGCGCTGGCTGATGGCGCGTGGTCGACACGAACAAGCAGAAGGTATTCTGCGCAAGATTATGGGTAGCACACTCGCCACTCAGGCCATGCAGGAGATCAATCAGTCTCTGGAACATGGTCGCAAAACCGGTGGTCGCCTGCTGATGTTTGGTGCAGGCGTTATCGTCATCGGCGTAATGCTTTCCATTTTCCAACAGTTCGTCGGTATCAACGTCGTGCTGTACTACGCCCCGGAGGTGTTTAAAACGCTGGGAGCCAGTACCGATGTGGCGCTGCTGCAGACCATTATTGTCGGCGTGATCAACCTGAGCTTTACCGTATTGGCGATCATGACGGTGGATAAATTTGGTCGCAAACCGCTGCAAATTATTGGCGCCTTAGGTATGGCCATTGGTATGTTCAGTCTCGGTACTGCGTTTTACACCCAGGCTTCCGGGCTGATAGCGCTGCTGTCGATGCTGTTTTACGTCGCCGCATTCGCCATGTCCTGGGGGCCGGTTTGCTGGGTGCTGTTGGCCGAAATTTTCCCCAATGCGATTCGTGGCAAGGCACTCGCCATTGCGGTTGCCGCTCAATGGCTGGCAAACTACTTCGTTTCCTGGACCTTCCCGATGATGGACAAAAATTCGTGGCTGGTTTCCCATTTCCACAACGGTTTTTCCTACTGGATCTACGGTTGTATGGGCATTCTGGCAGCCTTGTTTATGTGGCGGTTCGTACCGGAAACCAAGGGCAAAACGCTGGAAGAACTTGAACAACTGTGGGAGCCCGCAGCAGAGAAAGCGAAACCTGCCTCTGCGCAGTAACCCTGACCATCAACACGCCGCAGCCCGAATGCGGCGTGTTGTTTTTTACTCTCGCTTCAGCCGTTTGGAATTACACAGCCACAGGGTAATCACCAGCAGCAGGATCGCCGCAGAATAGATCAGCACATCCATCGGCGCTTTATGATCGACGATGATCAACCGCACAATCGCGGTGATCCCGATATAGACAAAGTAGCGCAACGGAAAGTGAAACCCTGACTGAAAGTACTTCACAATCAACGCGATAAATTCAAAATACAGGAAGTAAACCACCAGCCCTTCCACCAGCTCATATTTGCTGGTTTGTTCCGGCGCGAACAGCACATCCGCCAGATGCAGCGTTTCTTTCCCGAGGAATACGACCAGGATCAGGCCCAGACTCAGCAGTCCCAGATTCAACACGGTCTGTAAAATGGTGGAGATAAACTCCACGCGCGGACGAGATAGCGACGTCATAACAGCACCTCATACTCAGTGGCGAGGTTCCTGTATAACGCAAAAATGTGACAGAGATCTACATTTTTTGTTTATGTTTTGTGCAAGAAAGGTCAACAGAGAATGATGAATACCACGATACATTTCACAGGATGAATTATGCAGCTAAGACAATCTGCTATCCGCAACGTGACCTGCGGTGAGAACGTGGTGATTTATGAACCCGCCAATCTCTACGATTGCATATTGGGTGACAACGTTTTTGTCGGACCATTCGTTGAAATCCAGGGCAACACGCAGATTGGCGCAGACAGCAAAATTCAGTCGCATACCTTCATCTGCGAATATGTCACCCTCGGCGCCCGCTGTTTTATCGGGCATGGCGTGATGTTCGCCAACGATATGTTTCGCGGAGGAAAACCCAACGCCGACCGCAACAGCTGGGGTCGCATTACGATTGGCGACGATGTTTCGATCGGCAGCGGGGCGACCATTCTGGCGGTCACTGTCTGCGATGGCGCGGGCAGCGTAGTGACCAAATCGATCACCGAGAAAGGCGTGTATGCGGGAAACCCGGCAAAATTATTGCGCCGTTTATAGAGCCGGATGAGCGCAAGTCGCATCCGGCCATCAGTCAGCGGAAGTTTTCACTTCTGTCGCTGGTCATATCGTACAGACCAAACTTACGCCCAAGCTGCTGACCGCCATCGCGCGTTAACGGCGTCCAGCCAATCGCCGCGCGACTGCGGGTTGGGCCTGACGAGAACAGATCCAGCGGCACGGAAACGTACACCCCTTTAGTAAAATCACCTTCGCCATACTCATCCGGCGAGGCGTTAGTGATAGTCGCATAACCACCCACCACGACACCGCTGTCGAAGCGTTTGGCGATCTCCAACGTTCCGCCCTTATCCCCGGCCAGATACTGACCCACGCTGGCTTTCACCAGCACATCCTGGGCGAAAGAAGGATTCCAGTACGCCGTCAAATGCCCGGTCTTCACGCTGTAGTCGGTGAATTTCATCATGTCCTGCGCGCTACGCCAGTCACGCTGTTTCACGTAGTTGGCATCAACACCAAACGCCCAATCGCTGTCCAGCGGGCGATACAGCACTTCTGCCCCCGCCCCACCATACATGGTCTCCAGATAGCCGCCGTACACCTGTCCGTAAAACCCGTTGCCGAGTGACTGGAAGTAGTTGGCCTGCAGGTTATTCACGTAAACATCGTTTTGCACATAGTCACGTACATGGGTGCGCACACGC
Organism: Citrobacter meridianamericanus; assembly: GCF_041320245.1. NCBI lineage: Bacteria > Pseudomonadati > Pseudomonadota > Gammaproteobacteria > Enterobacterales > Enterobacteriaceae > Citrobacter > Citrobacter meridianamericanus. Next base: position 4,938,044 of record NZ_CP101036.1, read on the forward strand.
GGCAAATGCGAATCCTGCGGCGGGTTGGTGTAGTTAAACTTGTCATAGTTATTGGCGAGGTTGGCGAACAAACTCCCGGTGGTCAGCAGATGATCGGTCACCCACCAATCCGCCGTACCCATCACGCCCAACTGATACATATAGAAATTTTCCGGGCCGCCCACCGACTGGTTAAGCACAGGATCGATGTGGAAATCGAAGCGCGACTTATCGATATACCAGCCCTGCTCGGTCGTTTTCGGCACCACCGGCTCCACGCGTTTTTGCGCCAGCTGAGTCTCATGGCCCAACGGTTCGCCTTCCAGATGGTGCTTCAGGCTGGAAACTTCTGTTTCGGTCGTCACCTGCGGCAAGTTAAGGCGATTTTCCGTAATACGGATCGTGCGGATCCCGTCTGGAAGATCGTTCATCACGATCCGGTTGGCACGCTCGATCCCCTCGCGCGAATCACGGTATTTCACCTGTTCGCCGGTTACATACAGCGTATCGCCCTGCACCTGGATTTTAGGATCCGCCAGCCCGGCATTGTATTTCAGCAGCGTTAGCTGATTCGCCACTACCGAATGTTGCAGGATGGCATCCTGCGGCTGCGGCTGATACTTCGGACGGGCGTTATCGTTATAGTGTGGTCGCAAGTCGTTAAAGTTAGTCCGCAGCGTGAACCCAAACATAAAGGTGTTCCCGCGCTCATAGCTGAGGTTAACGTCGGCCCAATCGGTGACGCGATAAATAGCGCCGACGTTAAACTTGCTCTTCTGATCCAGCTTGCCCGCAAAATCCTGCTGGTAATTATTGCCCTCGTACTCCAGTTTCAGACGCAGCGGCTGCCAGGGTGTCTGATATTCCACGCCGCCAAACAGCGACGCCGGGCCGTGGAACATCTGGCTGCCGTCAATGGAACCCGCCTGCTTGTAACTGTTATCGCGATGACAGAATTTATCGCTGTATGAGCAAAACGGATTGCTGACGTTACCACTGGTCCCGAGGTATCCCCAGCCGAGACCGAGTGAGAAATCAAACGGTCCCCAGGCTTTGTTCGCCACAATATACTCCGCATCGAACAGGCCGGTTCCGCCAATATCGCGCGCGCCCACCGCCACCTGCGGCATCCAGTAGCTCTCTTCCCACAATCGCAGTTTAAGGTCGAAAGCCTTATCCTTGTATGTCTGATCGCCTGAAAACGACTCCACGCTGCTGTATTTTTTAGTGCGCACATCGGTATAGCGCAGGGTCGTTTCCAGCCACGGAAACAGTTGCACCGACGCAGAGTAATAGCGGTACTGATCGTTATCGCGGTAGTTAAGGCTCATTTCGCCCTCACGCGCCATGCGTGCAGTTGGGGTTTGCAGCAGCCCTACGCCACCAAAATCAGACTGGGAAGGACCAATCGGCGCAGGATACGTTTCACCGTGACAGGCCGCGCTGATACCCAGCGCCAACAGGCTGAGCAGATAAGTTTTTCTCATTATTCGGGTATCCGCTGGGTCAGGGTGCGAAGAATGTCGGCATTGATTTCATCCGGGGTGCTGCTCCAGACAGAGTCCGACAGCCCGACAAAAATGATGCTGCCGGGCATCGGCTCAATATGACGTTTGTTCCAGTAGGCGACCGGTACTTTTTGTGTGCGTCCGTCGGGATAGACAACCCAGGCGTAGCTACGATCCGCGCCGCTGAGCCGATGCTGCCCATCGAGATAGCTGGCAACATCACGTCCGGGTATAAACGGCTGTTTACCCGAGTGGCTTAGCAAACCCAACAGCGTGATATCCGTGGGCTGCGGTCCGACCCACAGCGTGTAATTACCCTGCAACGGCGGGTTGCCTCGCTCACTGGTACGCACTACATCCGGGTCGAGATTAATTGTCTGCCTGCCGGTCACCTTCAGCGCCTGAATTTGCTGGCGTAATGCGTTGATAGCGCCAGCATCATCACCGCTTGCTTCAGCGCCCAACGTCACCAGGCGAGCCAGTAATGCCTGCTGCTGACGTTGGGCCTCAGTTGTTGCCCGCTCTTCGCTGATAACCGCGCCTGGCCACCAGCTATTGCTCAACCGCGGCTGTCCGACCAGGTCGAGCAGATGTTCAGCCCCGGTCAGCGTTTTTGCTTCTGTGCTACCTGTCGTGATCACTTTTACACTGCCCACAGCAAAAACAGATGCCGCGCACAGGCTGAATGTCAGCGCAGTAATCATTTGTTTCATCATGGTTTTGCCGCCTTAATCAGCGTAGTTTTCACCGGGAAGAAACCTGCGCCAAGATACTGTTCTGACTGGCGAATCATGCCGTCACTATCTACCCAGTAGCGGTTATGCCAGCGCGTTTGATCGGTGGTGACCTCTTCATCGAGGATCCGTACCAGCGTGTTATCGCTGCCGACTTTGATGGTGTCTGCGCCATCCCAGGTGAAAACCGAGCGCGCGGAGGCATAGCGTACCTGCCGATGCTCGGTCCAGCCCATCGTGCGGGTCCACGTTGCGCCGTCGACTATCTGATTTGGCTTTATGAGCGGGTCTGCCGCCAGATTATTCACCTCGATCAGGTTGTCCCCGCCAAGGTGCGTTTTCACAATGCGCCCATGCTGCGTGACGAGAATAGCCCGATCCTGAGTCACCCATTTCTGCTGTCCGTTTTCTGCAAACGCGAGTACCACAAACAGTTGGGGACCGCCGTTGAGCTGCATGTACTGGCTGGCGTAAGGCATGTTTTGAATTTCATCGTCCGTCATCTGTACGCCGGGAGTACCAAACACGCTATCCCACAGCGAATGCCCCAACCCTTCGGTGGTGGCTGAGCACGCCTGTAGTAACAGGCAAACCATTATGAGCGCTGGTCGCTTCACGACGTTTCTCCGCAGCGGCAAAATAACCACACCGAAGTGTGGTTATGGTTAATCCCCGTCATACTTCAGGGGCTACGTACTGGTGTTACTGGGTACTGGTGGTTGTCGTGGTGGTGGTTCCGGTATTAGAACCATCGCCGCCGCCGGTCGCCGCCAGGGCAACCCCCACCGCAGAACTTACGGTGCTCACGCTGGTCGCGGAGGAACTTCCCGCCGAAACCGACGCGGCAGCCGACCCTGCAGCCTCACCCACCTGAACGGGGGCGGCATAGACAGAGGTCACCGCAAGCGCAGATATAGCCCAAAGGCCATACAGAACTTTTTTCATCACAAATTCCCTTCATTGTATGAATGGAGATTTACCCAAAAGAATTTCGGGCGAGATCGAGTATACACAAGCGAAGTTTGTAAATTAGGTCGAGAGGGAATTTAGGACAATTAGATAACGAGAGGAAAAATTATTAATAGCAAATAATAAAAACAAATTAATTCAAATAGTTAAAATATAATAGTAAAAACACAATATCCGGTAAATCTGAAAATATCAGAAACAGGATAACGGTGAATAAATTATTTTAGGATTAAGCTCAATTAAATTTTTAGGTAATAACGTGGAGAAGTGGAATTATCTTATAAAAAAAGCTGATAATAATATCAGCTTCTATCACAGGTAATCTGCAAATTCATTCGAATTGCAGCAAGGCGGCAAGATCGTTAATCCCCGGGAGCATAGATAGCTATGTTCCCGGGGTTAACGAACGCAGCCAACACCGCTGCGGTTCGAAGGAAGAAGCAGATTAGCGCCAGGACTTATAACGGTTAATCAAACCGTTGGTAGAACTATCGTGGCTGCTCACTTCGGAACCATCTTTCAGCTCTGGCAGAATACGGTTCGCCAGCTGTTTGCCCAGCTCAACGCCCCACTGGTCAAAGGTGAAGATGTTCAGGATCGCGCCCTGAGTGAAGATTTTGTGTTCGTACAGCGCAATCAGCGCACCCAGGCTGAACGGCGTGATTTCGCGCAGCAGGATGGAGTTCGTTGGACGGTTACCTTCGAACACTTTGAACGACACAACGTGCTCAAGCGTAGCCGGATCTTTACCCTGGTCGCGATATTCCTGCTCAACCACTTCACGAGACTTGCCGAATGCCAGCGCTTCGGTTTGCGCGAAGAAGTTAGACAGCAGTTTCGGATGGTGATCCGACAGCGGGTTGTGAGTGATGGCCGGGGCGATGAAATCGCACGGCACCATTTTGGTACCCTGGTGGATCAGCTGGTAGAACGCATGCTGGCCGTTAGTGCCCGGCTCACCCCAGATGATTGGGCCAGTCTGGTAATCCACCGCATTGCCGTTACGGTCAACGTATTTACCGTTGGATTCCATGTTGCCCTGCTGGAAGTAGGCCGCGAAACGGTGCATATACTGGTCATACGGCAGAATCGCTTCGGTTTCGGCACCGAAGAAGTTGTTGTACCAGATACCGATCAGCGCCAGCAGCACCGGCAGGTTTTTCTCAGCCGGGGTGGTGGAGAAGTGTTTGTCCATCGCGTGCGCGCCAGAGAGCAGCTCAACAAAGTTGTCGAAGCCTACGGACAGGATGATGGACAGACCAATTGCAGACCACAGGGAGTAACGACCGCCAACCCAGTCCCAGAACTCAAACATATTGGCAGTATCAATACCGAACTCGCCAACCGCTTTACCGTTGGTAGACAGCGCTGCGAAGTGTTTGGCTACGTGCTTGTTGTCGCCAGCGGTCGCCAGGAACCAGTCGCGCGCGCTGTGGGCGTTGGTCATGGTTTCCTGGGTGGTGAAGGTTTTGGAAGCGACCAGGAACAGCGTGGTTTCCGGGTTCACTTTTTTCAGCACTTCGGCAATGTGCGTACCATCGACGTTCGACACAAAGTGCATATTCAGGTGATTTTTGTACGGACGCAGCGCTTCGGTCACCATGAACGGGCCGAGGTCAGAGCCGCCGATACCGATGTTCACGACATCAGTAATGGCTTTGCCGGTATAGCCTTTCCAGCTGCCGGAGATAATCGCTTCAGAGAAGGATTTCATCTTTTCCAGCACCGCGTTCACTTCCGGCATCACATCTTTGCCGTCAACGATGATTGGCGTATTGCTACGGTTGCGCAGCGCCACGTGCAGTACGGCACGGTCTTCAGTGCGGTTGATTTTCTCACCGGAGAACATGGACTTGATAGCACCGGCCAAATCGGTTTCTTTTGCCAGATCCTGCAGTTTAGCCAGCGTTTCTTCAGTGATGCGGTTTTTGGAGAAATCCACCAGCATCAGATCGTCAAACGTCGCGGAAAACTTAGTGAAACGATCGCTATCTTTCGCGAACAGATCCGCGATAGTAACGTCTTTCATTTCTTCAAAGTGTTTTTGTAGTGCCTGCCAGGCTGAGGTCTGTGTTGGATTGATGTTTTTCATTAGCAATACTCTTCTGATTTTGAGAATTGTGACTGAGATCGATTGTAACGCCAGCCACAGAAAAGTGTGATTGTTTTAATGCCATTGCCAGGGCATCCGCCAAATGTGGCTAAAAAGTATAGCTGTTATAAGTACTGTTACTCAGCGTTAACGCAGCATGAAAAATCCGCATAATCCCAGCGTTGACAGTACAGGCCACACATTTTATTTATAAATACGGTATTTGCATTTGCGCCTGCACCGGTTTCCGTTCTGCCTTTGTGCCATGGTCGCTCTATTCATTCCCTGACACGAGGTAGTTATGACTGATGTAGTTGTCTCCAAATTTGGCGGTACCAGCGTGGCGGATTTTGATGCCATGAATCGCAGCGCTGATGTCGTGCTTTCTGATGCTAACGTACGTTTAGTGGTGCTGTCCGCTTCAGCGGGTATTACTAACCTGCTGGTCGCGCTGGCAGAAGGTCTGGAGCCAACCGAACGCTTCGAAAAACTCGACGCCATTCGTCAAATTCAGTTCAATATTCTGGAACGCCTGCGTTATCCGAACGTCATTCGTGAAGAGATCGAACGTTTGCTGGAGAACATCACCACACTGGCAGAAGCAGCGTCACTGGCGACCTCAACCGCGCTGACCGACGAACTGGTCAGCCACGGTGAACTGATGTCTACCCTCCTATTCGTCGAGATCCTGCGTGAGCGCAACGTGCAAGCGCAGTGGTTTGACGTGCGTAAAGTGATGCGCACCAACGATCGTTTTGGCCGTGCAGAGCCCGACGTTGCGGCGCTGGCTGAACTGGCTTCGCACCAGCTGGCCCCGCGCCTGAGCGAAGGTCTGGTGATTACTCAGGGCTTTATCGGCAGTGAAAGCAAGGGCCGCACCACCACGCTGGGACGCGGCGGCAGCGATTATACCGCCGCCCTGCTGGCCGAAGCGCTGCACGCAACGCGCGTTGATATCTGGACCGACGTTCCCGGCATCTACACTACCGATCCGCGCGTGGTTCCGGCTGCGCAGCGTATTGATGAAATCGCTTTTGAAGAGGCCGCAGAAATGGCGACCTTTGGCGCGAAAGTACTGCATCCGGCAACCCTGTTGCCAGCCGTACGTAGCGATATCCCGGTATTTGTTGGCTCCAGTAAGGAGCCAAAAGCAGGCGGTACGCTGGTCTGCAATAAAACCGCGAATCCACCACTGTTTCGTGCGTTGGCGTTACGCCGTAAGCAGACGCTGCTGACACTGCATAGCCTGAATATGCTGCACTCTCGTGGTTTTTTAGCGGAAGTGTTCGGCATCCTGGCACGCCACAATATCTCGGTCGATTTAATCACCACATCCGAAGTCAGCGTGGCGCTGACGCTGGATACCACCGGTTCAACGTCCACCGGCGATACGCTGTTAACGCAGTCTCTGCTGATGGAACTGTCGGCCCTGTGTCGGGTTGAAGTCGAAGAAGGCCTGGCGCTGGTGGCGTTGATTGGCAACGACCTGTCCAAAGCCTGCGGCGTGGGTAAAGAGGTGTTCGGCGTACTGGAGCCGTTCAACATTCGAATGATTTGCTACGGCGCGTCCAGCCATAACCTGTGCTTCCTGGTGCCCGGTAACGAAGCTGAGCAAGTGGTACAGAAGCTGCACCATAATTTGTTTGAGTGAGTAGACGCTAACGCCCGATGGCTCTTGTACCATCGGGCATTTTCACCGCATCACCGTGTCATATAATAGTCGGTCCAGTGTCCGGACATTCCCCTCCCGGCTGTCTGGTAAGATCGGCGGAATTTCTCCTCTCTCCAGTTCGGTGCGGATAAACGCATGTAACAATGGACGACGCGGACCATACTCAGCCTCACCTGAGCGCTGTTTGCGCGCCAGCAATTCGTCGATTTCCTGACGCAATGGCGCATCCAGTTCACTTCCCGCCAGCAGCTCGGCAAAACGCATCGGCGGTACGCCCTTGCCCGCTTCCACCCAACGTACCGCCAGCAGCGGCCGAATGACGTAGAAGTACTTCTTCAATCGCACGTCGTGGCCCTGCAGATAACCGCGAAAGTTTTTCCGCGCCATTGAATAGTAGTGCCAGCGGGCACGCAGCGGGGAAAACCATTCAGGCACCAACGCTTTCAGCGCCGACACGGTCGCGTCATCCTGCTGATAGACCACCGGCGAATCCAGCCACTCGATAAGCGTCGGGTTTGCGCCTTTGAGTAACCCCAGCGCCTTGCGCCATTCCCAGCCGCACACGTCCAGCTCATCATCTATCGGCAGCTCGATAACATCACGTGGCGCTTCGATCCGCAGATACCATTCAGGGGAATGAACATAGAGGAACCGCACGTCGTAATCGCTGTCTGGCGAGGCAAATCCCCAGCCACGGCTGCCGGACTCACAGGCGTACAGCACCCTGACGTTATAGCGTTTCTCCACCTCTTTTAGCTGGCGCAATACCCGTTCGCGCATTGCACCGTCCACTGTGTTGTAACTCATTATTTTTATCCTTTTATGTTCACAAGACCGTGCAACACCTGGTCGAGGCCACCGAATACCGAGATTTTATCGATCCGTTCCGCGACTCTTTCGAGGGTTTCCAGTTCTTTTAAGCGCAGCGCTACCGGGTTGTTTTCCATTACTTTGGCGGTATTCAACAGCGATCGCGTGGCAGCAGTCTCTTCACGACGTCGGATCACGTTGGCCTGGGCGGATTTTTCCGCTTCAACCAGTTGCGACAAAATGGCCTTCATATCGCCGGGCAGGACAATATCCTTCACCCCCAGCGAAGCCACCTCGATACCAAACGGCGTCATGCGGGCTTTCACCTGCGCGCTCACCACCTCATCAATCACCTGTTTATCTTCCAGCAGTTCGTCCAGCGTGCGCGTTCCCACCACTTCACGCAGCGCAAACTGCAACTCACGGTAAAGGTGATCCAGCGGTTTAGTCAGTTGACCAAATGCCAGCAGTACATCGCTATAACGCCAGTTCGCCGCCAGGTTCAAACGCAGGTTGACCTTATCTTTGGTCAGGATCTCCTGGCCGCCGACCTCCAGCACCTGCAAGCGGGTATCCACCACTTCCGCTTCAATCAGATGATTTACCTTCCAGTATGCTGTTAACCCCGGCGGCAACAGCGCCTGAGTTTCACCATCAATTTTCAGTACACCGACGTGCCACGCCGGAACCTGCACCGTTAAGATCGCTTCGCGACCTTTCACCGCACCGCTGCGACGGGGCTGTAACACCGCGTTCATCACATCAACAGGAACCAAAACCTGACGTGTATCTATCTGCACCAGCTTCAGCGCTTCATCGGCCTGCCAGTACAGACGGCGCGTTGCCGGTGGCAAAATTTCCTGCAAGACGCCGTTCACATACAGCGCACCTGCTTCAGTATCGGTTAGATCAGCCACCACACAGTACTGCTCCACCCATGTAGGCTGGAAGCGACGTAAATACTCCGCGAGCGCTTCCGGAATTTCGCTGCCATCGGTATTGATTACCAGAACGTCCGGAGTGTTAAACCATGGCAAACGGTGTTCACCTGTATTCAGCACCTGATAGTAGTCACCCTGTCGGGATAACAGGCCAAGCTGGCCTTTACGAATAGTAATTTTCTTAGCCATTTTATATTCCTTAATATCGTTCAGGCGCGGGTGCAGGGGCGAAGCGGCAGGGGAATTCCCTTTTGCCTGCCGCACGGCATCTTTACCGGCAGCCTGTTCTGGAGCGTGCTAGCTGCGCATTGCTCCGCTTTATTTCTATGATTAACAACCAGTTTCATTGGGAGAATGAATCGGGAATCGAACCCGTTTGGTGGTCATCGGCTGACGGAACACTTCCGGAAAACAACCTGTGCCGTTCCTGACGTGCCGGCGGGGTTTAACCCCCTGCGCTTTCAGCGTGATTGACGCAAGTGTTATTGCCAGAAGCGTGCCAGGAATTAAAACAGGCATGATTAATTTTTAATTAATTGATTTTCATAGCTTTAATTATTTACGCCAATCATGGCGGTTGTCTCGATGGGTTTATTTTTTTATCTTTTAATCTCTTATTTATCTTTTTGGATAAACCATGAAGAAGCAACGGGTAGTGATTGGCGTACTGGGAACGGTGCTGGATAAGCGCGGCAAGCGGGCCAATCGGTTTAAGAAATGGCGACCCACGGTTGGGCTATGCCAACAACCCGATTTCCCTGTCGACAGGCTGGAACTCCTCCACCAGCCACGCGATGAAAGCATGGCGCAAAGGTTGATTGAAGACGTCGCGCTGCTTTCGCCGCACACCCAAGTCCGCCCGCATACCGTTACCATTAACGATCCGTGGGACTTTGAAGAGGTCTACGCCGCGTTTCTCGACTTTGCCACGCATTATGAGTTTGATACGGAAAACGAAGAGTATCTGGTGCACATCACCACCGGGACTCACGTGGCACAAATCTGCTGGTTTTTGCTGACGGAAGCGCGTTACCTGCCCGCCAGCCTGTTGCAAACCAGCCCGGCACCACGCGGTTCATCAGATGAAGCCGTCGCCGCTGGCGTCTGCTCGGTTATCGATCTCGATTTAAGCCGCTATGCCACGCTCACCAGTCGTTTTCAGCGCGAACAGCAGCAGTCGGTATCCTTTCTGAAAGCCGGGATTGATACGCGCAACGCCACTTTCAATAAACTGATCGATCGCATTGAGCGGGTAGCTCTGCGCTCAACAGACCCGATCCTGCTCACCGGCCCTACCGGCGCGGGCAAATCCTTCCTCGCGAAACGTATTTTTCAGCTACGCCAGTCGCGGCATCTGGTGGCGGGAAAACTGGTGGCGGTTAACTGCGCGACCCTGCGCGGTGATAATGCGATGTCAACGCTGTTTGGCCATGTGAAGGGGGCGTTTACCGGTGCGCTCACGGCGCGTAGCGGATTGCTGCGAGAGGCCGATGGCGGCGTGCTGTTTCTCGATGAGATCGCCGAGCTGGGGCTGGACGAGCAGGCCATGTTACTCAAAGCGATTGAAGAAAAAACCTTTTTCCCGTTTGGGTCGGACAAAGAAGTACACAGCGATTTTCAGCTGATTGCCGGCACCCATCGCGACATGCGGCAATGGGTCGCTGAGGGCCGTTTTCGCGAGGATCTCTACGCGCGTATCAACATGTGGAGTTTCACCCTGCCCGGTCTCGCGCAGCGGCGGGAGGATATCGCGCCGAACGTCGAGTATGAGCTGCAACGTTTTTCCAGCAACAAGCAGACGCAAATCCGTTTCGATAAAGAGGCACGCACTTCCTATCTGGCGTTTGCCTGCTCCCCGCAGGCGCAATGGCGCGGCAACTTTCGTGAACTCAGTTCATCCATCGCGCGCATGGCGACACTTGCCGAACAAGGTCGCATTACCTTATCCCTTGTCGAAGAAGAGATTGCGCTGCTAAAGGAGAGTTGGCAGATAGCCACTCCGCAGCCTGAACTGAATATGGACATTGACCTGTTCGATCGCCGCCAGTTAGAAACGGTACTGGAAGTGTGCCGCCGCTGCGCGTCGCTGTCGGAAGCCGGACGCGAACTGTTCGCCGTCTCGCGGCAGAAAAAAGCCAATCCTAACGATGCGGACCGCCTGCGCAAATATCTCGCGCGTTTCGGGCTGAGCTGGGAAAACATTCACTGCGGAACATAAACATAATTTGTTTGAATAATATTCCATCACGCGATACACAATAACTATGGCCGGGCTCGATCCCGGCTTTTTTATAACAACACAACACATTTCAATCGCAAGGAATACAACATGCTCGCTACTCTCACGCGGCTGTTCCCGTTATGGGCGCTGCTGCTCTCTGTTATTGCGTATTACACGCCCTCCACATTTACGCCTGTCGGGCCATTCGTGCCATCGTTACTGATGCTGATTATGTTCGGCATGGGCGTGCACCTGAAGGTGGATGACTTTAAACGCGTACTCTCACGCCCTGCGCCGGTTGCGGCAGGTATTTTTCTACACTATCTGGTGATGCCGCTCGCCGCATGGATTTTGGCGCTGGCTTTTAATATGCCACCGGAACTGTCCGCAGGTATGGTGCTGGTCGGTAGCGTCGCCAGCGGAACGGCATCTAATGTAATGATTTACCTGGCGAAGGGCGATGTGGCGCTCTCCGTGACGATTTCATCGGTTTCAACGCTGGTCGGTGTTGTCGCCACACCGCTGCTCACCCGTCTTTACGTCGACGCGCATATTCAGGTAGATGTGATGGGTATGCTGCTGAGCATTCTGCAGATCGTGGTTATTCCGATTGCTTTGGGCCTGGTCATTCACCATCTGTTCCCACGCGTCGTAAAAGCCGTAGAACCGTATCTGCCCGCGTTTTCTATGGTGTGCATCCTGGCCATCATCAGCGCTGTTGTGGCAGGTTCTGCGTCGCACATAGCGTCGGTCGGCTTTGTGGTAATTATCGCCGTTATTCTGCATAACACCATTGGCCTGCTTGGCGGCTACTGGGGCGGGAAACTGTTCGGCTTTGATGAATCCACCTGCCGCACACTGGCGATTGAAGTCGGCATGCAGAACTCCGGCCTCGCCGCTGCGCTGGGCAAAATCTACTTCGGTCCGCTCGCCGCTCTGCCCGGCGCGTTGTTCTCCGTCTGGCATAACCTTTCTGGTTCGCTGCTTGCGGGTTACTGGTCCGGTAAACCGATTGCTAAAGAACCACAGCAAACAGTGAAGGAAAGTTAAAAAAATGCCGGGTAGCACATGCTTACCCGGCCTGAGTGCTATCAGCCTGACCAGGATTACCGTACACTGAGAGTATCGGCTAACAGAGGGCACCCGTATGGCACTCCCCCGCATTACCCAAAAAGAGATGACTGAGCGCGAACAGCGTGAACTGAAAACGCTGCTTGACCGCGCACGCATTGCGCATGGTCGACTGCTGACCAACGCAGAGACCAACAGCATCAAGAAAGAGTACATCGATAAGCTGATGGCCTTGCGCGAAGCCGAAGCTAAAAAAGCCCGCCAGTTGAAGAAAAAGCAGGCTTATAAACCGGATTCAGAGGCGTCATTCTCCTGGTCGGCGAATACGCCAACGCGCGGCAGACGTTAACGTCCTTTCTTCTTACGCCCCGGCGAGGTAAAACGCTTCCCGTTTGCCGCCGGGCGCGATTTCTCTTTCTCCGCTGATTTTTCGATTTTCACTACCGGGCGCTTGATACCTGCGGTGGCGGCTTTTGGCTTCGCTTTCGCCTTCGGTTTAGCTTCTGAAGAAGAATTCTCAATCAGCTTGAACAAATCGATCAGTTCGTCATCCGTCAGGTCGCGCCATTCACCTAGCGGCAGGCCGGACAAACTCACGTTCATGATGCGTGTGCGCTCAAGCTTCGTCACTTCATAACCAAAGTGCTCACACATACGGCGGATCTGGCGGTTCAGCCCCTGAATCAGCGTGATGCGAAACACAAACGGCGCTTCTTTCTTGACCTTACATTTCTTGGTAACGGTGCCGAGGATTGGCACACCGGCTCCCATCCCACGAATAAAGTCGTCGGTTACGGGCTTATCGACCGTCACCAGATACTCTTTTTCGTGATCGTTACCGGCGCGCAGGATTTTATTCACCAGGTCGCCGTGGTTGGTCAGAAAGATCAGCCCCTGGGAATCTTTGTCCAGACGGCCAATGGGGAACACGCGCTTGCTGTGGTTAACGAAATCAACAATGTTGTCGCGTTCGCTATCTTCGGTGGTGCTGACAATCCCTACCGGCTTGTTCAGTGCGATAAAAACCAGATCCTCCGCTTCACGCGGCTCAATCAACCGACCATTCACTTTTACGACGTCGCCAGGCATCACCTGATCGCCAATGGTGGCGCGTTTACCATTCAGGAAGACATTCCCTTGTTCGATAAAGCGATCCGCCTCGCGACGCGAGCAGATTCCGCTTTCACTGATGTATTTATTTAATCGGATGGATGAGTCGGGCAGCATAATTTCTCCTGTATACACTTCATCCTTCAAGCCGTCTCTGCGTTGGCTGCCCTCACTCACCCTGGTCACATAGTTATCTATGCTCCCAGGAATTCGTTCCCTTGCCGCCTTGATACAACTTGAATGCTTTTGTGTATTAAAAGCGAAATATACCTTACCTTGCGGGCGATAAAAATAATCGTGCGCGAATGCCCGAGGGCTATTTGTGATCCGTCACACCTTTCAACATAATCAGCCCCGTCATGGTGCTCTAATAACCGTTAAGCAGGAAATCAATCGCATCGCGAAGTTCAGCCCTGTTTGCGGTCAGATCTCCCACACAGTTACCCATATTCTTCACCGGTATGCCTGTCATCATATGCGTCATCACCACATAGGCTTGCCCACCAATATTAACAACAGGACAAATTTTAGCTGGCGGTACTTCGTTGGGGAACTGGCTTAGCGCGATAACGGGGGCAACCAGTACATGTTGCAAAACAGCGGCCACCGGATGCTGTAAGCTAATTAAAAACGGATAAACGCTTTTTCCACTGCCAGTATTCTCATAAGCGCAATACTGCTCCATCAGAATGTCCTTTGAAAATCACTGAACGAACCGTTTTCTTCCACCCATTGATTCAATGCTTCTATCGATTTTTTATTATCCCGCAACCATTCTTCACGTTTGTTCTCGCGAAATTTTTCGATTAGGGCTTCAGTTAAAACAGCTGACAGATTGATTTTAAGCTTGCGCGCCTCTTCCAGTATCTCTGGAGCCAGAGAGACATTGACTGATTTTTTTACCTTAGACACAGTGCGCATGACAACCCCCATAACAGTGCGCATGACATGCCTAAGATTAGCGTAATAAACGAGCATTTCCTATTCCCAGACCAACAAATCATTATGTCACACTAAGGTGGTTGCACAGGTCTGTCACGTCCCGAAGAAGAAGTCTGCGAGGCGCTTTCCAGATGAGTTTAGGGGGTCGCTGGCAAACAGTTGCTGGTCAGCTTTCGCCCATAAAACTCAGCGTATGGTACAGCCCTGCCAGCGCCTCTTCACAACCGAACGACAGCACCAGATTCTCTTCGGTAGTGAGATGGCGACAATCAAGATGGCGGAACGCCTCGGCGAGTGGAAAATAAAGCAGATCAGCTTGCGGCATGCGTGTTCCCGCACTTTCGGGGCGTTGTTATTTTTGATATGTGAGCGTAATGTGTCATCACACATACCCACACCACTCTTGTGTAATTAAGGTGTCACCACACATGAACGAAAGAAGAGGCAATCCCCCGTTTCAATTCCGTCTGGATCCGGAACTGCGCAAAGCGATGGAAGAAGCACAACGGCAGGATGGCGATGAATCGTTGGCAGCCTGGATTAAACGTGTGATTAGAAAAGAACTGAAGCAGAAAGGGATTGAAGTCTAGCGATCGACATTATGTATCGTTTTCTGGAGGTCTGCTTAGAGCGAGGAGCGGACATTCCGGTAAAGTGCATTTTTTTAAATTCATTCTTCATAACATTTTTTTGACGTTGTCTAACCAGTCTGGAAGATGCTCTCTATACCAGTTTAGATAAATGGGAAATGCAGCCTTTTTCCGCTTTTGAAGTAGGGTAATCACTTCCGTGACAATCCAGGCTTTGGCTATAGCAATTTCTCTGGCCAGATCTATGATATTTTTGTGGGAGGATAGCTTGCAATAGCGTTCTGAAAGGGCCATAAACATTTGTTTTTTCCCCATTCCATTTATAAGGGGAGCCAGGTCGATAGCAGGACTCCCTTTGCCAAATCTTTCCCAGTCAAAAAGAACTAAATCACCGTTTTCTCTCATTCCCCAGTTGCCTGCGTTGCTGTCGCCTGAAACCAGGCTTTGGTAGCCAAATAACTCATTACTACATTGCTGAAATCGTCGTAGCTGCTGTGCACTTTTTTCTGGTAACGCCAAAAGCACGAGAGAGTTTTCTAACGCTTTTTCTGTCCATGTATGAGTGTGATAAAGCCATTCAGAATGCGCAGGATAACGATGCAGGCGGCCCAGCATAGCTATGGCATAATCATTGGCCACATTGGCTTGTTCAACCGAATAAGGAATATACTCCATACTTAATTGGCGTAAGGCTGCATCAGCAGACAAGAGCTTAGGAGTTGCAACCTCTGCCTGATTAAGCTCTGTTGCCACGTATTTATAAAAGGCCCACTCAACTTCGCTGACAGGCCACTTCTCTATAACTATATGATCACAATCACTGGTATTCAGAGCCACTCTGGCAGTGCCCATTTTGGATAAACCCATGGCAGACATGCACTATCCCTTCAAAATTAGCGGATTGGTTGTTCTTGTTTATTAAGTGTAATGCAAATAGGTAGTGGTGCGGATGAAGTTATAAAGCACCATTCCTAATTTGCGCGTATGGCAACGTCCGCTCCTGGCACGAAGCGGCCGGTCACCCGCTAGACAGCAATCCCCATGATCCTGATGACGCTCTGCTGTGAAGCTGTTTTGAAATAGTCTCTTTTAATTAAGGTCATGCCCTGTTTGCGGTAGAAATTACAGGCACGTTCGTTCTGTTCAAGAACCTCCAACCATACAAAGTCTTTCCCCTTGGCCCGGGCCAGCTCTTTGACGGTGTCAAACATCACCTGACCGTAACCTTTACGGGTGTCTGCAGGATCAAGATAGAGTTTGTTAAGCTGCATCCCTGACATATTCGTATCAGGGATGCTGCTTTCATAGGTCACTTTCGCAAAACCAATTGGCCTATCGGTCTCTGCTACATACCAACAGACCGCTTGCTCTTTCAGGCTCTGTTCCAGCTCGTCCAGAGAATATTCGCTTGCTAAAAAAGCTTCCAGTTCAGACTTTGACTCCCACAGATGTTCAAAGTGTGCGCGGTAGATGCGGTAGCCCAGCGCATTAAGCAACATCGCGTCGGCAGGTGTGGCTTCACGGATTTGTAATGTCATGAATGATTCCTGTCCTGGTAATAAATTAACGATTACTGAACTATATCAAAACTGTCAGTGATACAGTGGTATGCGAATATTTCAGAGGCTTATCAGTATGAAGATTGTTTTTATCCCTGCGCTGATCGTCGTCCTGATTGATAAAGAACAGGACATGGGACGGGAATTGACCCGCGATGAGGTTGAGTCTATCCGCGATGGTGCTACAGCCATCCGCCTGCCGGCCGAAGCAGCCGAGGATATAATCAGAGAGCGCGGTTACCGCGATATTGATCCTGAGAATGTCTGGCGCGAGTGGCAGGCGTATAAAGCTGACTGAATGTCGATGGGAGCACGCTGCTTAAGTAGCGCATGAAAATTGTGCACTTACACGGATGCGTTTACTCCGCGTCTGGCATGGAGCTGAGGGGCAGCTTTGAGCGAGAAGCGGAAGTTTAGGTTTGCAACAAGACGAACAGTTACACCCAGGCCTTATTTTGGAGAACTACTTTATATCCGTCGGAGTCAATAAATGTCTTTCCATTCATATCCCAATAAGGGTTAAACGAATTCACCATTTTAAAACTAGCGTCAGTCATTCTTTTACAGGCATGTACCCATTCGTTTTTATCCGAGTAATAAAGAACGAGCAAATCTTCCTCGGTTTGCAAAGGTTGTACTGGATGGTTAAGACAAAAAGTGAATTCTATGTGCCAGTTTAATTCCTCTCGTCCTAACATGATTCCATCGAAACCATTATGATCGTTGAATTCAGCAATTTTATGCAGGCCGAGCCCCTGACTGTACATCAGGAAAGACTTTTCAAGATTGGTGACGGGTTTAGCAATACGCATATGAGTAAACATCTGGAATTCTCCTGGAAGATACCGCTTGTACGTTGAAATCTAACCAGAGTTTACACGCTATCATGTTTTTAATTTGTTCAGGAGTGCCCGCGAAATATACTGCCTTGTTAACGTCTGCTATTGGCACAAAGCCGCCTCTCCCCGTTATCGTTTCGCGTATCAACTGCAGCATCCTGGAAAATTATGCATTACTGCGAGGCGCCTTCCTGTTTCCTCCTGCCAGCATTTCCCCTTACTCCCCATTTTTTTATTCTCTGGTCTCAACGTGTCAATTCAGAATGTAGTTTATAAAATACATGGAACGTAATAATGGAAATTCTTCAGACCACGGTTTTCCAACGCTGGGAGCAGAATCTACGGAATCGCAGGGCCAAAACGCTCATTGCCGCACGCCTTTTCCGACTGGCGAATGGTTTAGCTGGCGATGTTAAACCTGTTGGGGAATGCTCGCCCGTTCACTGGACTATCAGGAGACATTTCCGCCATGAATAAGCTTACTCAGTACGATCCCGCTGCTGCGCTGGTTGATGCTGAAGAAATTGCTCTATTTATGGCGGATGCCCTCGAAACAGGCGAAGCAACGTACATTGCAAAAGCGTTGGGCGTGGTGGCACGCGCTAAAGGAATGGCGAACATCGCGGCAGAAACGGGATTATCCCGCGAACAACTCTATCGCTCGTTTAGTGAGAAAGGAAATCCGACGCTGAAAAACCACGTTGGCTGTGATGAAGGCGCTCGGTATTGGATTGACACTTAAAAAATAGCCATAGCTTCTGTCCCCCTTCCAACATCGTGAGCCATATCAGTAAGGCGTCAGGCTGATAGTGGTAGCATTAGCGCGGTTTGTAATTTTCTGATTACAGGGAGAAATGATGGAACTGCTTTTATTGAGTAACTCGACGCTGCCGGGCAAAGGATGGATGGAACATGCGCTGCCGCTGATTGCTGAGCAACTGAATGGTCGCCGTACGGCGGTGTTTATTCCGTTCGCCGGCGTGACGCAAACCTGGGATGAGTACACGGCGAAAACGGCAGCCATCTTTGCGCCAATGGGCGTCAATGTTACAGGCATTCATACCGTTGCCGATCCGATTGCTGCCATTGAAAATGCAGAGCTGGTGATTGTCGGCGGGGGTAATACCTTCCAGTTGCTGAAAGAGAGCCGCGAGCGTGGGCTGCTGTCGCCGATTGTCGATGTCGTCAAGCGCGGGGCGCTGTACATTGGCTGGAGCGCGGGTTCCAACCTTGCCTGCCAGACCATCCGCACCACCAATGACATGCCAATTGTCGATCCCAAAGGCTTTGATGCGCTGGGTCTGTTCCCGCTGCAGATTAACCCACATTTCACCAACGCGCTGCCGGAAGGTCACAAAGGCGAAACACGTGAACAGCGTATTCGCGAGCTGCTGGTGGTTGCGCCAGAGCTGACGGTGATTGGCTTGCCGGAAGGTAACTGGATTAAGGTAAGCAACGGTCAATCTGTGCTCGGCGGCCCGAACACCACATATATCTTTAAAGCGGGTGAAGAGGCGGTTGCCGTTGAGGCGGGTCACTGCTTTTAATTGATTGGTTGTCTGATGCCGGATAAGCGCAGTGCCATCCGGCATTGACTCAGTTAGTAATCGTCGCGCTCATCATCTTCATCCGGCTGTTCCAGCACGCTGTAGGCCACGGAGCAAAACAGCGAGTTCAGACGCTGCATATCGCCCAACAACGCCAGATGCAGGGAGCTGGTCTCGATGCTTTGCACGTTCTGCTGATGCAGTCGGTCAACGTGCGCGTGCGAATAACGACGGTTGAGAATACGGAAACGGTGCTTGCTGCGGCGTAGACGACGGGCACTGGTCACATCGCCCGAGAAGAACACCGACATCGCCAGTTGCAGATTGCTGAGCAGCTGATCGTAAAGCGCATCCAGCTCTTTCAGCCCTTCCACAGAGAATGCCCGACGGGCGGCCAGCGACTTATCAGCAATCTCACTCCCCATACGTTCGACGATATCGGATGCCTGTTCGAGGTTGAGCGACATTTCGATAATCTCCGCCCAACGGCGTGACTCCTCTTCCGCCAGTTCATCCTTTGGCATCCGAGCCAGATAGAGTTTAATCGCCGTGTACAGCACGTTGATGTCATCCGCCATCCTGCGCAACTCTTTCTCTTCGCGCGGCTCGCCGTGCATCACCTTCTTCAACCCGTCCATCATCTGTTCCATCGCATCACCGATGCGCAGCGCTTCGCGGGCGGCATTGGCGAGAGCGAGCGTTGGCGTATCCAGCGCACTGACGTCCAGATGCTTGGGCTTCAGATGCGCGTCCAGCTCCGGTTCATCGCGGATGATGCGCTTACAAAAACGCGCCATCGGTTCAGCGAACGGTACCATCGCCACACAGCGTACCAGGTTGTAGAAGACGTGGAAGTAGATAACCAGTTCGGATTTCGGCAGCGGTAGCTCATCCATCAAATTCGCCAACGGATGAACAAACGGCAGGATAATCAGGCTGCCCACCAGCTTAAACAGCAGACTGCCGAGCGCCACACGACGGGCAGCAGCATTCGCAGCACTGTTGTTGAGCATCGCCAACAGACCAGAGCCGAGGTTGGCACCAATCACCAGACACAACGCTACCGGGAACGAGATAATGCCTGCGGCGGTCAGCGTAGCCGTCAGCAGTACCGCCGCCAGGCTGGAGTAACTGATAATCGCAAACATGGCGCCAATCAGCGCATCCAGCATGATATCGCCGGTAAGTGAGGCGAAAATAACCTGTACGCCGTTAGCCTGGGTGATCGGCGTTACCGCCTGCACAATCAGCTCCAGTGCCAGTAAAATCAATCCCAGCCCAATGCCAACCCGCCCAAGTTGTCCCACGCGGGACTGTTTCCGTCCGAGAAAGAAGATCACGCCGATAAAAATCAGCAGCGGCGACAGCCAGGAGAGATCGAAGGTCAGGATACGCGCCATCAGCGCGGTCCCCACGTCGGCACCGAGCACAATCACCAGCGCAGGAGTGAGCGCCACGAGATCCTGCGCGACAAACGACGTCACCAGCATGGTGGTAGCGTTACTGCTTTGCACCAGGGCAGTGACGCCGATGCCAGCACAGAAGGCGAGCGGTTTCTTTTCAACGCTACGGCTGAGTACGGTGCGTAAACGAGCGCCGAAGACGCGCATCACGCCGGTACGCACAATATGCGTACCCCAAACCAGCATCGCGACGGCAGAAAGCAGGTGTAACAGAGTTAACACGGAATCAGGTACTCCTTATCGTTATATGTTCCTGAGGCCGAAGCCTTCTTTCAGTATAAGGGTTTAAACGTAATAAAGAGACAGGGCACTCATTGAGTGCCCTGTTTGTTGTAAATAAAGATGACAGTTTTGTGGCTCAGTCAGCGTCGTAACCCAGATTAGGCGCTAACCAACGTTCGACTTCCGCCACGCTCATGCCTTTACGGAAGGCGTAATCTTCAACCTGATCGCGCTGAATTTGCGCCACGGCGTAGTACTTGCTGTCCGGATGACTGAAATACCAACCGGATACCGACGCACCAGGCCACATCGCGAAGGATTCGGTGAGCTTCATTCCAGTGTGCGTCTCCACATCCAGCAGTTCCCAGATGGTGGCCTTTTCGGTATGTTCCGGGCACGCCGGATAGCCCGGTGCCGGGCGAATGCCCTGGTAGTTTTCGCGGATCAGCTCTTCATTACTGAGGTTCTCATTCGCCGCATAGCCCCAGTAGACTTTACGCACGCGCTCGTGCAGGTATTCTGCGAAGGCTTCCGCCAGACGGTCAGCGATCGCTTTCACCATAATCTTGTTGTAGTCGTCATGCTGGGCTTCGAAGGCGTCCGCCAGCGCATCTTCCTCCAGACCACCGGTAACTGCGAAAGCCCCAATGTAATCTGCTTTGCCACTCAGTTTCGGCGCGACAAAGTCAGACAAGCAGTAGTTGGCGAAACCGACTTTCTCCGTCTGCTGACGCAGGTGATGGCTCACGTTGATGACGTGCGTCCGCGTCTCATCACGGTAAATCTCGATGTCATCGCCGACACGGTTGGCCGGGAACAACCCCACCACGCCACGCGGATTCAGGGTCTTCTCTGCGCTGAGTTTATCCAGCATGTCGTTGGCGTCTTTGAACAGGCGCTTCGCCTCTTCACCCACCACTTCATCCTCGAGAATGCGCGGATATTTTCCCGCCAGCGACCAGGTCATAAAGAACGGCGTCCAGTCGATGTAGTTACGCAGCGTTTCGATGCTGGCTTCGACTGACTGTACGCCGAGGCGGTGCGCCACCGGCGGGGTGTAATTTTCCCAGTCAAACGCCAGATCGTTTTCACGCGCGGCAGCCAGCGTTACCGGCGGGGTACGCGGTTTCTTACGCGCATGCTGGATACGCACGGTTTCGTACTCTTTACGCGTACGAGCGACAAAGTCATCGCGCTGAGTGTCAGAGAGTAGCGCGGCCACTACGCCTACGGTACGCGAGGCGTTCTGTACGTACACCGTCGGGCCGCTGTAGTTCTGCTCAATTTTCACCGCCGTGTGCGCTTTCGAGGTGGTCGCGCCGCCAATCAGCAGCGGAATAGTGAAGCCCTGACGCTCCATCTCTTTCGCTACGTTGACCATTTCATCCAGCGACGGGGTAATCAGCCCGGACAGGCCGATCAGATCGGCATTCACTTCACGCGCGGTTCTGAGGATTTTCTCCGCGGGTACCATCACGCCAAGGTCGACGATTTCGTAGTTGTTGCACTGCAGCACCACGCCGACGATGTTTTTACCGATGTCGTGCACGTCGCCCTTCACGGTCGCGATGACCATTTTGCCATTGCTGGAGCCTTTCTCTTTGCTGGCTTCGATGTACGGTTCGAGGTAGGCCACCGCCTGCTTCATCACGCGGGCGGATTTCACCACCTGCGGCAGAAACATTTTGCCCTCGCCGAACAGGTCGCCAACCACGTTCATGCCGTCCATCAATGGCCCTTCAATCACCTCGATCGGACGCGCGGCCTGCTGGCGCGCTTCTTCGGTATCCAGTTCAATAAATTCGGTTATGCCTTTCACCAGCGAGTATTCGAGGCGTTTTTTCACGTCCCAACTGCGCCATTCCGCCATCTGGGCATTGGCAGTCTCGTCGGTTTTGCTCCCGCGATATTTCTCGGCCAGCTCCAGCAGACGCTCGGTGCCATCGTCACGACGATTGAGGATCACATCTTCAACCGCATCACGCAGCTCGGCGGGCAGGTCGTCATAGATCGCCAGTTGTCCGGCGTTGACGATCCCCATATCCATGCCGTTGCGAATGGCGTAGTAGAGGAATACCGCATGAATGGCTTCACGTACCGGGTCGTTGCCACGGAACGAGAACGACACGTTAGAAACGCCGCCGGAGATCAGCGCATGCGGCAGTTCGCGTTTGATGTCTTCACAGGCACCGATAAAGTCCTGCGCGTAGTTGTTGTGTTCCTCAATGCCGGTCGCGACCGCGAAGATGTTCGGGTCAAAGATAATATCTTCCGGCGGGAAGCCGACTTCTTCGGTCAAAATTTTGTAGGCGCGACGACAGATCTCAATTTTGCGCGCGCGTGTGTCGGCCTGGCCCTGCTCGTCAAAGGCCATCACCACCACTGCCGCACCGTAGCGACGCAGCAGCTTCGCGTGATGAATAAAGGTCTCAACCCCCTCTTTCATCGAAATGGAGTTAACGATGCCTTTGCCCTGAATGCACTTCAGCCCTTTTTCGATAACGTCCCATTTTGAGGAGTCGATCATGATCGGTACCCGGGCGATATCCGGTTCACCGGCAATCAGGTTAAGGAAACGAACCATCGCCGCTTCGGCGTCGAGCATCCCCTCATCCATGTTGATATCGATAATCTGTGCGCCGCTTTCTACCTGCTGGCGGGCGACGTCCAGCGCCTCGCTGTATTTCTCTTCTTTGATCAGGCGCTTAAACTTCGCTGAGCCGGTAACGTTGGTCCTTTCGCCGACGTTCACAAACAGGCTGTCATCGCCGATATTCAGCGGTTCGAGGCCAGACAGGCGGCAGGCCACCGGGATTTCCGGCAGTTTGCGCGGCGGCAGCCCGTCCACTGCGCGGCTCATGGCGGCGATGTGTTCCGGCGTGGTGCCGCAGCAGCCGCCAACAATATTCAGGAAGCCCGCTTCGGCCCACTCGCGAATTTGCGCCGCCATAGTGTCGGCATCAAGATCGTATTCGCCAAAGGCGTTCGGCAGCCCGGCGTTCGGGTGTGCGGTAACGTAGCATTCGGCAATACGCGACAGTTCCTGCACATACTGGCGCAGTTCATCCGGCCCTAAGGCGCAGTTCAGACCAAAAGTCAGCGCGTCGGCGTGGCGCAGCGAGTTATAAAACGCTTCGGTGGTTTGACCGGAGAGCGTACGGCCAGAAGCGTCGGTGATGGTGCCGGAGAGCATAATCGGCAGCTCAACGCCCAGCGCTTCAAATTCGGTTTTTACCGCGAAAATAGCGGCTTTGGCATTCAGGGTATCAAATACAGTTTCAATCAGGATCAGGTCACTGCCGCCTTCCACTAGCGCTTTGGTGGATTCCCGGTAGGCGGCCACCAGCTGATCAAAGGTAATATTGCGGTAAGCCGGGTCGTTGACGTCGGGCGATATAGACGCCGTACGGTTGGTTGGGCCAAGCACGCCCGCGACGTAGCGCGGTTTATTTGGCGTACGCGCCGTCCATTCGTCTGCCGCCGCGCGCGCCAGTTTGGCTGCCGCAAAGTTGATTTCCGCCGACAGGGATTCCATCTGGTAATCCGCCATGGCGATAGTCGTGGAGTTAAAAGTGTTGGTCTCGATGATATCCGCACCCGCCTCGAAGTAGGCGTTGTGAATCGCGGCGATCACCTCCGGTTTGCTGAGCACCAGCAGGTCGTTGTTGCCTTTCAGATCGCACGGCCAGTCGGCAAAGCGTTCGCCGCGGAAATCCTCTTCACTCAGACGATATCCCTGGATCATGGTGCCCATACCGCCGTCCAGCACCAGAATACGTTCATTTAACTGCTGACGTAATTGTTCAACTTTGCTGCTCACACTCGCTCCCGACAACGCTCAACCAGACCGAAAAAAACTCAACAGACCATACTGGCACAAACCTGAGAGGCGGAAAAGAGAACAACGGCCAACATGAGACATGTTCAGCTTCACTCATCCGATCAGTACAGGAATTCTTGCATTATATTTGAATAAAACGAAAATGATTTCCACGATACAGAAAAGGAGTCTGCCATGGTTGCCCCCGTTCCCGCGAAACGCGGTAGAAAACCCGCCGCTACCACTGCGCCCGCAACCGGGCAGGTTCAGTCCCTGACGCGCGGCCTGAAACTGCTCGAGTGGATTGCGGAATCCAACGGCAGCGTGGCGCTGACCGAGCTGGCGCAGCAGGCCGGCCTGCCAAACTCCACGACTCACCGATTGTTGACCACCATGCAGCAGCAGGGATTTGTTCGTCAGGTCGGTGAATTAGGGCATTGGGCCGTGGGCGCGCATGCGTTTATCGTCGGCAGCAGCTTTCTGCAAAGTCGCAATCTGCTGGCGATTGTCCACCCAATCCTGCGCAAACTGATGGAAGATTCCGGTGAAACGGTCAACCTCGCCGTGCTGGATCAAAGCGACCATCAGGCGATTATTATCGACCAGGTGCAGTGTACCCAACTGATGCGCATGTCTGCACCCATCGGCGGCAAACTGCCGATGCACGCCTCCGGTGCGGGTAAAGCGTTTTTATCCCAGCTGAGCGAAGAACAGGTGACTGGGCTGCTGCACCGTAAAGGGCTGCACGCATACACCCACGCCACGCTGGTGTCGCCGGTGCATCTGAAAGAGGATCTCGCCCAGACGCGTAAGCGCGGGTATTCCTTTGATGATGAGGAACATGCGCTGGGCCTGCGCTGCGTGGCATCATGCATTTATGACGAGCACCGCCAGCCGTTTGCCGCCATTTCCATCTCCGGTCCGATTTCGCGCATTACCGACGATCGCGTGACCGAGTTTGGCGCCATGGCGATCAAAGCGGCGAAAGAAGTAACGCTGGCGTATGGTGGCTTTCGCTAAGATGGCATTGCCGGGTTGCGGCTACGCCTTACCCGGCCTACAGACAATTATGTAAACCGCACACAAAACCGCTGCTTGCGCCGATAGGCGTAAACATCTTCCACATGCCCTTCACGGATCCGCGTTTGCAAACCCCGCCAGTAGTCGGCGTTGAATAAGTCAGCGTGCATCTCTTCAAATAGCGGACCAATACGCGGGTCAGCACACAGCCAGTGGCGAAACTCTTCCGGGAAAACATCCCCTGGAGATACGCTGTACCACGGTTCAGCGCTCATCTCATCTTCCGGGTAACGCGGTGGCGGGATATGGCGGAAATTCACCTCCGTCATATAGCAAATTTCGTCGTAGTCATAGAACACCACGCGCCCGTGGCGGGTCACGCCAAAGTTCTTAAACAACATATCGCCGGGAAAAATATTGGCGGCGGCCAGCTGACGAATCGCGTTGCCGTACTCTTCAATGGCATCGCGCAGTTGCTGGCCTTCGACCTGCTCCAGCCAGATATTCAGCGGCACCATGCGCCGTTCGATATACAAATGGCGAATGACAATCTGATCGCCGAGATCGGTAATTTTGTCCGGGGCTTCCTGTAGCAACAGCGCCATCAGCGCCGGGGCGATTTGCCGTTTATCCAGCACAAAGTTTTCGAACTCCTGGGTGTCAGCCATTCGCCCAACGCGATCGTGCTCTTTGACCAGTTGATAACAAGCGCGGACGTGGGCGGCAGACATCTCTTTTTGCGGGGCAAATTTATCTTTAATAACTTTAAACACCCGATCAAAGCCCGGTAGAGTAAATACCAGCATGACCATGCCGCGAATCCCCGGCGCTTCGATAAATTGCTCATCGCAATGGGCAAGATACAGCAGATATTCACGGTAGCTTTCGGTTTTGGCGTGCTTCTGACAGCCAATCGCCATATACAATTCCGCGGTGGTTTTACCGGGCAGGATCTCGCGCAGCCACTCCACCAGTGCGGCCGGCAACGGTGCATACACCATGAAATAGGAACGGGCAAAGCCAAACACAATGCTCGCCTCCGCCGTCGTGGTCAGGCAGGTATCGACAAACAATTCACCTTCGTCTGTCCGGTGAATTGGCAATAAAAACGGCAGCGTCCCGGAAGGGGTAATCAGCTTACCGACCAGCCAGGCGGCCTTATTGCGATAAAACAGTTCATTCGCCACCTGTAAATGGCAGCCCTGCAACACATCCGCACCGAGGGTTTCGGTCAGGTGCTCAATGATGTAGTGGATATCCCGATGTTTGTTCTGCCACGGTAGACGCAAGGGCAGATCGCTAAGGACGCGTGTGAGCAGCCACTCCCAACCTGAATCAGGGAAAAAGTCTTTCGCCAGCGGGCGTGGGATCGTGCGAAAACGGCGCTCTGGCTGAGAACTGAAAATAAACAGCCGCTCGGGAGTCAGCGAGCGGTGGTCAAATAACCGGCAGTAAACGGAGTTAAAAAAGCTCTCCGCAATCTCGAAGCGCGGGTAATCCGGCAATAGCCGGGTGTAATGCTCTTTCACGCGAAGTAAAAAATCCGCATCAGTGCTTTTACCGTCAGTAATGCAGCGCAACTGCTCCACCACCAGACCGACGTGATGATCATAAAGGTGAATACGGCTTTTCATCGCCTGCTGAACCGCATGCCAGTCGGCATGTTCAAAACGCTGCTGCGCGCCGGAGGTGACTTCCAGAAAACGCCCGTATTGGGCGTCGAAACCTTGCAAAATCGTCTGAGCAATCAGTAATTCCAGGCCACGCGTCATTGATTTCTCCCATCCGGCACAACGTCATGCCGGATGGCGCATTCGCTTATCCGGCCTACATCCCTTCGTAGGCCCGGTAAGCGCAGCGCCACCGGGCATTGATCAAAACTGCGATTCTTCAGTCGAGCCGGTCAGTGCGGTCACCGAGGAAGTACCGCCCTGAATGATGGTGGTAACTTTATCGAAGTAACCAGTGCCCACTTCCTGCTGATGGGATACAAAGGTGTAACCGTCTTTCGCCGCCGCAAATTCTGGCTGCTGAACCTTCTCAACGTAGTGGCGCATGCCTTCACCCTGCGCATAGGAGTGTGCGAGGTCGAACATGTTGAACCACATGCTGTGGATGCCCGCCAGGGTAATGAACTGATATTTGTATCCCATATCTGACAGCTGCTGCTGGAAGCTGGCAATGGTTTTATCATCCAGGTTTTTCTGCCAGTTAAACGACGGTGAACAATTGTAGGCCAGCAGTTTGCCAGGGAATTTGGCATGAATAGCATCGGCAAAGCGCTTCGCCAGTTCGAGGTCCGGCGTGGAGGTTTCACACCACACCAGATCCGCATACGGTGCGTAGGCCAGACCACGGCTAATCGCCTGCTCAATACCCGCATGTGTACGGTAGAACCCTTCACTGGTGCGTTCGCCGGTGATGAACTCGCTGTCGTAGGGATCGCAATCAGAAGTAATCAGGTCGGCTGCGTCAGCATCGGTACGCGCAATCACCAGCGTCGGAACGCCCATAACGTCGGCCGCCAGACGGGCCGCCACCAGTTTCTGGATAGCTTCCTGAGTCGGTACCAGCACTTTGCCACCCATATGACCGCATTTTTTCACCGATGCGAGCTGATCTTCGAAGTGAACGGCCGCTGCACCAGCCTCAATCATCGACTTCATCAGTTCAAACGCGTTCAGTACACCGCCAAAACCCGCTTCCGCATCGGCAACGATCGGCAGGAAGTAATCCACATAGCGCGGATCGTTCGGTTCAATACCGGTTGACCATTGGATCTGATCGGCGCGACGGAATGTGTTGTTGATTCGATCCACCACTGCCGGGACGGAGTTCGCCGGATACAGCGATTGATCCGGGTACATGCTTGACGCCAGGTTGGCATCTGCCGCCACCTGCCAGCCTGAAAGGTAGACCGCCTCAATACCGGCTTTCGCCTGCTGCAGCGCCTGGCCGCCGGTCAGCGCACCGAGGCTGTTGATATACCCTTTCTTCGATTCACCGTGCAGCAAACGCCACATTTTCGCCGCGCCAAGCTGTGCAAGCGTGCATTCCGGGTTGACCGAGCCACGTAATTTCACCACTTCCTCCGCGCTATATGGGCGGGTAATGCCTTCCCAACGCGGTTGAGTCCATTCTTTCTGTAATTCTTCGATTTGTTGAGTACGGGTTTTCATGTGCAGATGCTCCATATTGTTATGTGGTGGATTACGCAAGCAGGCGGTAACCTGGCAGGGTGAGGAAGTCGATTAAGTCATCTGATGTGGTGATTTGCTCCATCAGGCGCGCGGCATCGTCAAAACGTCCGCTGCTGTAGCGGTGTTCGCCCAGCTCGTCCTGAATCACCAGCATCTCTTCGGCCAGCATCTGGCGGAACAGCGGTTTGGTCACCGGTTTGCCATTGCTGAGCGTTTTCTGGTGGTGGATCCACTGCCAGATGGAGGTACGGGAGATTTCGGCTGTGGCCGCATCTTCCATCAGACCGTAAATCGGTACGCAGCCATTACCGGAGATCCACGCTTCGATGTACTGCACTGCGACACGGATGTTGGCGCGCATACCTTCCTCAGTACGCTCACCTTCACAAGGTGCCAGCAGTTGTTCTGCGGTAATCGGCGCATCTTCTTCACGGGTCACGAACAGCTGATTTTTGTTTTCACCGAGCACGTCGTTGAACACCGCCATTGCGGTATCAGCCAGTCCCGGATGAGCAATCCATGTGCCGTCATGACCGTTATTGGCTTCCAGCGCTTTGTCCGCTTTTACCTTGGTCAGCACCTGGTTGTTACGTTCTGCATCTTTGCTGGGAATGAACGCCGCCATACCGCCCATCGCGAACGCGCCGCGTTTATGGCAGGTTTTAATCAGCAGGCGTGAATAGGCGCTGAGGAATGGCTTATCCATCGTCACCACCTGACGGTCCGGCAACACGCGATCCGGGTGGTTCTTCAGCGTTTTGATATAGCTGAAAATGTAGTCCCAGCGACCGCAGTTCAGGCCGACAATATGGTCTCGCAGCGCGTGCAGAATTTCGTCCATCTGGAAGACGGCCGGCAGAGTTTCAATCAGCAAAGTCGCTTTGATGGTGCCGCGCGGCAGATTAAAGCGATCTTCTGCATAGCTGAACACTTCGCTCCACCATGCTGCTTCTTGCCAGGCCTGCGTTTTTGGCAGGTAGAAGTAAGGGCCGCTACCTTTTGCCAGCAACGTTTTGTAGTTGTGGAAGAAATAGAGGGCAAAGTCAAACAGGCTGCCCGGGATGGATTCACCACGCCAGGTGACGTGTTTTTCCGGCAAGTGCAGACCACGAACGCGACACACCAACAGGGCCGGATTGGGTTTAAGTTGATAAATTTTACCGGCTTCGTTGGTGTAACTAATGGTGCCATTGACCGCATCGCGCAGGTTGATCTGCCCATCGATTACTTTGCTCCACTCAGGAGCCAGCGAATCTTCAAAATCAGCCATAAAGACTTTGACATTTGCGTTCAGCGCGTTGATGACCATCTTGCGCTCAACAGGCCCGGTTATCTCTACGCGGCGATCCAGTAAATCATCAGGAATACCGCGAATTTTCCAGTCGCCCTCACGAATGGAAGCCGTTTCCGAAATAAAATCAGGCAACTTACCGTCATCAATATCCTGCTGCTGCTGGATACGTGCAGCCAGAAGTTTATTGCGTTTTGGTGTAAATCTTGTCACCAATTCGGTCAGAAACTCCACCGCTTCAGCGGTCAGAATCTGTTGCTCCTGTTCGCCACGCGGCCTGGTGAAGACCAGTTCATCGGTTGTCGTTGCCTGTTGATTCATTGCGTAGTTCCTCGTCATTGATCCAAACACATCCCCAATGCGAACGAAGGATCGTTGTGCGGTTTTCGTTCAGCACAACTAAGACTACTCATTTAATTTTCAAAATCAAAAACAATTTCCATTTTTAATTTAAATATTAATTAACTCATTGATAACAATATAAATAAAATTTAATTACATGATGAGGTGCATTTCGGAAATAAAAAAGGCACCCGAAGGTGCCTGATTCAACATGCTGAAACGCTTAAGGATCGTCTGCTACAGAAGATTAATCCAGCGTTGGATTCATGTGACGCAGATCATATGGCGTGATCTGGTAGACGTAATAGTTGAGCCAGTTAGTAAACAACAGATTGCCGTGGCTACGCCAGGTTGCCCGCGGTTTGTTTTGCGGGTCATCTTTCGGGAAGTAGTTATAGGGTACTTCCGGCATTAGGCCCGCTTCGACATCACGAAAATACTCACTGCCGAGCGTATGAGCGTCATACTCAGGATGACCCGTCACAAAGGCAATTCGTTTATCTTTGCTGGCAAACAGGTAAGCATCTCCCTCTTCTGTCTCGGCAAAAATCTCGAGATCGGTGTAGTCCCGGATAAGTGCAGCAGGAAAATCGGCATAGCGCGAATGCGGAGCCAGGAATGCATCATCAAATCCACGCGTCAGTAGTGCATGTGGGTGCAGAATATGATGCTCATAAACGCCTGAGAGTTTATCTGTACGGGTTTGCTTAGGAATTCCGTACAGGATATTCAGCGCGGCTTGTACCGCCCAACAGACAAATAGCGTCGAGGTAACGTGATCTTTGGCCCATTCAAGCACTTGTTTAATCTGCGGCCAGTAAGCCACGTCATTAAATTCAACCAGACCCAACGGCGCGCCGGTCACGATCAGTCCGTCAAAGTTCTGATCGCTGATATCCTCGAAATTACAGTAAAAGTTATTCAGATGCTCCGTAGGAGTGTTGCGTGACTCCCGGGCATCGATGCGCAATAGCTGAACATCTACCTGTAGCGGTGAGTTAGACAGTAAGCGCAGGAACTGGTTTTCCGTTTCAATCTTCTTGGGCATCAGGTTGAGGATGAGCACCTTCAGTGGTCGAATTTCCTGACCGGAAGCGCGGGATGTCGTCATGACAAAGACGTTTTCCTCACGCAAGAAATTGACGGCGGGTAGCTCGTCCTGCACGCGAATTGGCATAACCTGATAACCTCACTACATACGTTTAAACGTTTAGACATCCAGACAGCTGAAGATACCCAGGAATCATGCGAATGTCGAGCCTGCATCCTCAAGTTGAGAAAGTTTCACGGCCCCTTGCTGTAGAATAGTGCAGTAAAGAAAAAAGGAGAATGCTATGCCCTTTACCATTCGTCGTTCGCGTAAGGACGAAGGCGATAAGCTCGTATCTATCTGGGGTCGTTCAGTCGATGCGACGCACCATTTTCTCTCACCGGATTATCGCATTGAGCTGGAAGAGCTGGTACGTTCATTTTTACCAGAAGCTCCACTATGGGTTGCAGTGACAGAACAAGATGAGCCTATCGCCTTTATGCTTCTGACCGATCAGCATATGGATGCCCTGTTCGTCGACCCGGATGCACGTGGTCGTGGTATTGGTAAGTTACTCATTGAACATGCTTTATCAATGACTTCAATGCTAACGACCAACGTTAATGAACAGAATGAGCAGGCGGTTGGATTCTATAAAAAGATGGGATTTAACGTGACGGAACGGACAGAAGTGGACGATCTTGGACGACCGTACCCGTTACTCAGCCTCGTACACGGCTAGCCGTACTTCCGGACGCCGCAGCCGGCGGATTTCACGGCGCACAGACGCAAAAAAGCCCATCCGGCAGGATGGGCTTCTTCACTTTATTTGATGCCTGGCAGTTCCCTACTCTCGCATGGGGAGACCCCACACTACCATCGGCGCTACGGCGTTTCACTTCTGAGTTCGGCATGGGGTCAGGTGGGACCACCGCGCTACAGCCGCCAGGCAAATTCTGTCTATCAACACACTTTTTAGTCTGTCGATGTCATCTGTATCAGGCTGAAAATCTGTCTCTTCGCCAAAACACCTTCGGCGTTGTAAGGTTAAGCCTCACGGTTCATTAGTATCGGTTAGCTCAACGTATCGCTACGCTTACACACCCGACCTATCAACGTCATCGTCTTTAACGTTCCTTCAGGAGACTTAAAGTCTCAGGGAGAACTCATCTCGGGGCAAGTTTCGTGCTTAGATGCTTTCAGCACTTATCTCTTCCGCATTTAGCTACCGGGCAGTGCCATTGGCATGACAACCCGAACACCAGTGATGCGTCCACTCCGGTCCTCTCGTACTAGGAGCAGCCCCCTCAATTCTCCAGCGCCCACGGCAGATAGGGACCGAACTGTCTCACGACGTTCTAAACCCAGCTCGCGTACCACTTTAAATGGCGAACAGCCATACCCTTGGGACCTACTTCAGCCCCAGGATGTGATGAGCCGACATCGAGGTGCCAAACACCGCCGTCGATATGAACTCTTGGGCGGTATCAGCCTGTTATCCCCGGAGTACCTTTTATCCGTTGAGCGATGGCCCTTCCATTCAGAACCACCGGATCACTAAGACCTGCTTTCGCACCTGCTCGAGCCGTCACTCTCGCAGTCAAGCTAGCTTATGCCTTTGCACTAACCTCCTGATGTCCGACCAGGATTAGCTAACCTTCGTGCTCCTCCGTTACTCTTTAGGAGGAGACCGCCCCAGTCAAACTACCCACCAGACACTGTCCGCAACCCGGATCACGGGTCCACGTTAGAACACCAGCCATTAAAGGGTGGTATTTCAAGGTTGGCTCCACGCAGACTGGCGTCCACGCTTCAAAGCCTCCCACCTATCCTACACATCAAGGACCAGTGTTCAGTGTCAAGCTATAGTAAAGGTTCACGGGGTCTTTCCGTCTTGCCGCGGGTACACTGCATCTTCACAGCGAGTTCAATTTCACTGAGTCTCGGGTGGAGACAGCCTGGCCATCATTACGCCATTCGTGCAGGTCGGAACTTACCCGACAAGGAATTTCGCTACCTTAGGACCGTTATAGTTACGGCCGCCGTTTACCGGGGCTTCGATCAAGAGCTTCTCCTTACGGATAACCCCATCAATTAACCTTCCGGCACCGGGCAGGCGTCACACCGTATACGTCCACTTTCGTGTTTGCACAGTGCTGTGTTTTTAATAAACAGTTGCAGCCAGCTGGTATCTTCGACTGATTTCAGCTCCACGGGTAAACCGCTTCACCTACATATCAGCGTGCCTTCTCCCGAAGTTACGGCACCATTTTGCCTAGTTCCTTCACCCGAGTTCTCTCAAGCGCCTTGGTATTCTCTACCTGACCACCTGTGTCGGTTTGGGGTACGATTTCGTGTTACCTGATGCTTAGAGGCTTTTCCTGGAAGCAGGGCATTTGTCACTTCAGCACCGTAGTGCCTCGTCATCACACCTCAGCGTTAAAAGGTACCGGATTTACCTGGAACCTCCGCCTACATGCTTAAACCGGGACAACCGTCGCCCGGCCAACATAGCCTTCTCCGTCCCCCCTTCGCAGTAACACCAAGTACAGGAATATTAACCTGTTTCCCATCGACTACGCCTTTCGGCCTCGCCTTAGGGGTCGACTCACCCTGCCCCGATTAACGTTGGACAGGAACCCTTGGTCTTCCGGCGTGCGGGTTTTTCACCCGCATTATCGTTACTTATGTCAGCATTCGCACTTCTGATACCTCCAGCATGCCTCACGACACACCTTCAACGGCTTACAGAACGCTCCCCTACCCAACAACACATAGTGTCGCTGCCGCAGCTTCGGTGCATGGTTTAGCCCCGTTACATCTTCCGCGCAGGCCGACTCGACCAGTGAGCTATTACGCTTTCTTTAAATGATGGCTGCTTCTAAGCCAACATCCTGGCTGTCTGTGCCTTCCCACATCGTTTCCCACTTAACCATGACTTTGGGACCTTAGCTGGCGGTCTGGGTTGTTTCCCTCTTCACGACGGACGTTAGCACCCGCCGTGTGTCTCCCGTGATAACATTCTTCGGTATTCGCAGTTTGCATCGGGTTGGTAAGTCGGGATGACCCCTAGCCGAAACAGTGCTCTACCCCCGAAGATGAATTCACGAGGCGCTACCTAAATAGCTTTCGGGGAGAACCAGCTATCTCCCGGTTTGATTGGCCTTTCACCCCCAGCCACAAGTCATCCGCTAATTTTTCAACATTAGTCGGTTCGGTCCTCCAGTTAGTGTTACCCAACCTTCAACCTGCCCATGGCTAGATCACCGGGTTTCGGGTCTATACCCTGCAACTTAACGCCCAGTTAAGACTCGGTTTCCCTTCGGCTCCCCTATACGGTTAACCTTGCTACAGAATATAAGTCGCTGACCCATTATACAAAAGGTACGCAGTCACACCCCGAAGGATGCTCCCACTGCTTGTACGTACACGGTTTCAGGTTCTTTTTCACTCCCCTCGCCGGGGTTCTTTTCGCCTTTCCCTCACGGTACTGGTTCACTATCGGTCAGTCAGGAGTATTTAGCCTTGGAGGATGGTCCCCCCATATTCAGACAGGATACCACGTGTCCCGCCCTACTCTTCGAGTTCACAACCTGTGCATTTTGGTGTACGGGACTATCACCCTGTACCGTCGGACTTTCCAGACCGTTCCACTAACACACAAGCTGATTCAGACTCTGGGCTGCTCCCCGTTCGCTCGCCGCTACTGGGGGAATCTCGGTTGATTTCTTTTCCTCGGGGTACTTAGATGTTTCAGTTCCCCCGGTTCGCTTCATTACGCTATGTATTCACGTAATGATAGTGTGACGAATCACACTGGGTTTCCCCATTCGGAAATCGCCGGTTATAACGGTTCATATCACCTTACCGACGCTTATCGCAGATTAGCACGTCCTTCATCGCCTCTGACTGCCAGGGCATCCACCGTGTACGCTTAGTCGCTTAACCTCACAACCCGAAGATGTTTCGTAAAACACCATCGTGTTGCGAAAATTTGAGAGACTCGAACACACCGCTTTTCATTTCTTATTACGGAGAAATGAAACAGTGTGTCGTTTCAATTTTCAGCTTGATCCAGATTTTTAAAGAGCAAAACTTCTTAATGCACTCGGAAGTACATTCAGAAGTTCATCATTCATCAGACAATCTGTGTGAGCACTACAAAGAACGTTTCTTTAAGGTAAGGAGGTGATCCAACCGCAGGTTCCCCTACGGTTACCTTGTTACGACTTCACCCCAGTCATGAATCACAAAGTGGTAAGCGCCCTCCCGAAGGTTAAGCTACCTACTTCTTTTGCAACCCACTCCCATGGTGTGACGGGCGGTGTGTACAAGGCCCGGGAACGTATTCACCGTGGCATTCTGATCCACGATTACTAGCGATTCCGACTTCATGGAGTCGAGTTGCAGACTCCAATCCGGACTACGACATACTTTATGAGGTCCGCTTGCTCTCGCGAGGTCGCTTCTCTTTGTATATGCCATTGTAGCACGTGTGTAGCCCTACTCGTAAGGGCCATGATGACTTGACGTCATCCCCACCTTCCTCCAGTTTATCACTGGCAGTCTCCTTTGAGTTCCCGGCCTAACCGCTGGCAACAAAGGATAAGGGTTGCGCTCGTTGCGGGACTTAACCCAACATTTCACAACACGAGCTGACGACAGCCATGCAGCACCTGTCTCAGAGTTCCCGAAGGCACCAATCCATCTCTGGAAAGTTCTCTGGATGTCAAGAGTAGGTAAGGTTCTTCGCGTTGCATCGAATTAAACCACATGCTCCACCGCTTGTGCGGGCCCCCGTCAATTCATTTGAGTTTTAACCTTGCGGCCGTACTCCCCAGGCGGTCGACTTAACGCGTTAGCTCCGGAAGCCACGCCTCAAGGGCACAACCTCCAAGTCGACATCGTTTACGGCGTGGACTACCAGGGTATCTAATCCTGTTTGCTCCCCACGCTTTCGCACCTGAGCGTCAGTCTTTGTCCAGGGGGCCGCCTTCGCCACCGGTATTCCTCCAGATCTCTACGCATTTCACCGCTACACCTGGAATTCTACCCCCTCTACAAGACTCTAGCCTGCCAGTTTCGGATGCAGTTCCCAGGTTGAGCCCGGGGATTTCACATCCGACTTGACAGACCGCCTGCGTGCGCTTTACGCCCAGTAATTCCGATTAACGCTTGCACCCTCCGTATTACCGCGGCTGCTGGCACGGAGTTAGCCGGTGCTTCTTCTGCGAGTAACGTCAATTGCTGAGGTTATTAACCTCAACACCTTCCTCCTCGCTGAAAGTACTTTACAACCCGAAGGCCTTCTTCATACACGCGGCATGGCTGCATCAGGCTTGCGCCCATTGTGCAATATTCCCCACTGCTGCCTCCCGTAGGAGTCTGGACCGTGTCTCAGTTCCAGTGTGGCTGGTCATCCTCTCAGACCAGCTAGGGATCGTCGCCTAGGTGAGCCGTTACCCCACCTACTAGCTAATCCCATCTGGGCACATCCGATGGCAAGAGGCCCGAAGGTCCCCCTCTTTGGTCTTGCGACGTTATGCGGTATTAGCTACCGTTTCCAGTAGTTATCCCCCTCCATCGGGCAGTTTCCCAGACATTACTCACCCGTCCGCCACTCGTCACCCAAGGAGCAAGCTCCTCTGTGCTACCGTTCGACTTGCATGTGTTAGGCCTGCCGCCAGCGTTCAATCTGAGCCATGATCAAACTCTTCAATTTAAGTTTGATGCTCGTGAATTAAACTTCGTAATGAATTACGTATGTTCACTCAGAGACTTGGTATTCATTTTCGTCTTGCGACGTTAAGAATCCGTATCTTCGAGTGCCCACACAGATTGTCTGATAAATTGTTAAAGAGCAGTTGCGACGCGCTTTAGCGCTCTGTCGCGAGGTGGCGTATATTACGCTTTCCTCTTTCAGAGTCAACCCTCATTTTCAGGTTTTCTCTTCAACCGGACCGGCTGTTTGTGTGAAGTGATTCACATCCGCCGTGTCGATGGAGGCGCATTATAGGGAGTTTCCTGCAGCCCGCAACCCTTAAATGACAGAAAAATGACTGAGTGCTGCATTCCACAGCAAAACCCCGCTTTATACCCATTTGCACACAGAGTTATCCACAAACTCACCCATTACTTCTGCGATCCTTTCTGTATATGTACAGTCTTCAGCGGTCGAAACGAGGGACAAAAGTGAAAAATAAAAATTCGCGAGCGTTGCGCAAACGTTTTCGTTACAATGCCCCCGCACAACAAGGATGCCCCGTAAGGGGCGTTAGCTGAGTTTTTAGCCAAGAATTCACCTAACGCTCTCTGTAATAGTCAAATCCAGGGGATTTACCATGCAACAACGTCGTCCAGTCCGCCGCGCTCTGCTCAGTGTTTCTGACAAGGCCGGTATCATCGAATTCGCTCAGGCACTTTCCGCACGCGGTGTGGAGCTACTGTCTACAGGTGGCACTGCCCGCCTGTTAGCGGAGAAAGG
This sequence comes from Citrobacter meridianamericanus, assembly GCF_041320245.1. NCBI lineage: Bacteria > Pseudomonadati > Pseudomonadota > Gammaproteobacteria > Enterobacterales > Enterobacteriaceae > Citrobacter > Citrobacter meridianamericanus. The sequence goes on from NZ_CP101036.1 coordinate 4,975,500, forward strand.
TCTGCCAGTGACCGAAGTTTCCGATTACACCGGCTTCCCGGAAATGATGGATGGACGCGTGAAGACCCTGCATCCAAAAGTCCACGGCGGCATTCTTGGTCGCCGTGGTCAGGATGACGGAATAATGGAGCAACATGGTATCGCGCCTATCGATATGGTGGTTGTTAACTTGTACCCGTTCGCCCAGACCGTCGCCCGCGAAGGCTGTTCTCTGGAAGATGCCGTAGAGAACATTGATATCGGCGGCCCGACCATGGTGCGCTCTGCAGCCAAGAACCATAAAGATGTAGCTATCGTTGTGAAGAGCAGCGACTACGATGCCATTATTAAAGAGATGGATGCCAACGATGGTTCTCTGACCCTCGACACGCGTTTCGATCTCGCGATTAAAGCCTTCGAACACACCGCCGCTTACGACAGCATGATCGCCAACTACTTTGGCAGCATGGTTCCGGCCTATCACGGCGAAAGCAAAGAAGCCGCCGGTCGCTTCCCACGTACGCTGAACCTGAACTTCATTAAGAAGCAGGATATGCGTTACGGCGAGAACAGCCACCAGCAGGCTGCCTTCTATATAGAAGAGAATGTTAAAGAAGCCTCCGTTGCCACCGCGCAGCAGGTACAGGGCAAAGCACTTTCCTACAACAACATCGCCGATACCGATGCGGCGCTGGAGTGCGTGAAAGAGTTCAGCGAACCGGCATGCGTTATCGTTAAGCACGCAAACCCGTGCGGTGTAGCGGTAAGCACCTCTATTCTTGACGCTTACGACCGCGCTTACAAAACCGACCCAACCTCCGCATTCGGCGGCATCATCGCTTTTAACCGCGAGCTGGATGCTGAAACCGCGCAGGCGATTATCTCCCGCCAGTTCGTGGAAGTGATCATCGCGCCTTCCGCCACCGAAGAAGCATTGAAAATTACCGCTGCCAAGCAGAACGTTCGCGTGCTGGTTTGCGGCCAATGGGCGCAGCGCGTACCGGGTCTGGACTTCAAGCGTGTGAACGGCGGCCTGCTGGTCCAGGACCGCGACCTCGGTATGGTGAGCGAAGCTGAACTGCGCGTGGTAACCAAACGCCAGCCGACCGAGCAAGAACTGCGTGATGCGCTGTTCTGCTGGAAAGTGGCGAAATTCGTGAAATCCAACGCCATTGTTTACGCCAAAGAGAACATGACTATCGGCATAGGCGCAGGCCAGATGAGCCGCGTGTACTCAGCCAAAATCGCCGGGATTAAGGCCGCCGACGAAGGTCTGGAAGTGAAAGGTTCCTCTATGGCTTCCGACGCCTTCTTCCCGTTCCGCGATGGGATTGATGCCGCTGCTGCCGCTGGCGTAACCTGCGTGATCCAACCGGGCGGTTCAATCCGCGATGACGAAGTGATTGCCGCCGCAGACGAGCACGGTATCGCGATGGTATTCACCGACATGCGCCACTTCCGCCATTAATCCACGGAGCAGACGATGAAAATATTAGTGATTGGCAATGGCGGGCGCGAGCACGCCCTCGCCTGGAAAGCGGCGCAGTCGCCAAAAGTCGAAACGGTATTTGTCGCCCCGGGCAACGCGGGCACCGCGCTGGAACCCACGCTACAAAACGTGGCCATCGGCGTAACGGATATTCCGGCGCTGCTGAGCTTTGCCCAGAACGAGAAGATCGATCTGACCATCGTTGGTCCGGAAGCGCCGCTGGTGATTGGTGTGGTTGATGCATTCCGCGCCGCCGGTCTGAAAATCTTCGGCCCAACCGAAGGTGCCGCGCAGCTGGAAGGCTCCAAAGCCTTCACCAAAGATTTTCTTGCGCGCCATCAGATTCCAACGGCGGAGTACCAAAACTTCACCGAAATCGAACCTGCGCTGGCTTACCTGCGCGAGAAAGGCGCGCCGATCGTTATCAAAGCCGACGGTCTGGCCGCCGGTAAAGGCGTGATTGTGGCGATGACGCTGGAGGAAGCGGAATCCGCGGTTCATGACATGCTGGCCGGTAACGCGTTTGGCGACGCGGGCCACCGCATCGTTATCGAAGAGTTCCTCGACGGTGAAGAAGCGAGCTTTATCGTGATGGTCGATGGCGAGCACGTGCTGCCGATGGCCACCAGCCAGGACCACAAACGCGTGGGCAACGGCGATACCGGTCCGAACACCGGCGGGATGGGTGCCTACTCTCCAGCACCGGTAGTGACTGACGAAGTCCACCAGCGCACCATGGAACGCATCATCTGGCCAACGGTGAAAGGCATGGCGGCGGAAGGTAACACCTACACCGGTTTCCTCTATGCGGGTCTGATGATCGACAAGCAGGGTAACCCGAAGGTTATCGAGTTCAACTGCCGCTTCGGCGATCCGGAAACCCAGCCGATCATGCTGCGCATGAAGTCCGATCTGGTGGAGCTGTGCCTCGCCGCCTGTGACGGCAAGCTGGATGAGAAAACCTCCGAGTGGGACGAACGCGCATCTCTGGGTGTGGTCATTGCCGCCGGAGGTTATCCGGGCAATTACAATACCGGCGATGAAATCCACGGCCTGCCGCTGGAAGACGTCACTGACGGTAAAGTGTTCCACGCCGGCACCAAACTGTCTGCTGACGATCGCGTGCTGACCAACGGCGGTCGCGTACTGTGTTCCACCGCGCTGGGTAACACCGTGGCAGAAGCGCAGAAACGCGCCTACGCCCTGATGACAGACATCCGCTGGGACGGCTGCTTCAGCCGTAACGACATCGGCTGGCGCGCTATCGAACGTGAGCAAAACTAACGGCTGAGCTTAGCCAGCAGTGTTTTGCGCGTAATACCTAACTGACGGGCGGCTTCGGTTTTATTGCCGCCCGTTTTCTCCAGTGCAGCCAGAATCACCTCTTTTTCGACATCCACCAGCGGTTGGATCTCGCCACTGTATTCCGTTTTTATCGGCGTCGCAGCAATCGCCATTGGCAGCTCACGTTCAGAAATATATTCCCCCGTTAGCAGCACCACCGATCGCTCAATCGCATTTTCCAGCTCACGGATATTGCCCGGCCAGTCGTAATGGATCAGGAGATCCATCGCCTGCGGAGTAAAGCCTTTCACCGCTTTTCGGTTACGCTCGGCAAAACGCTGGAGAAAATATTCGGCCAGCAGTGGAATATCTTCCCGACGCTGGCGCAATGCTGGCATTTCAATGGTGACGACGTTCAGGCGATAGTAGAGATCCTGGCGAAAGCGCCCGGCACTGACTTCCTCCGCCAGATCTCGATGCGTGGCAGCGATCAGCCGGACATCAACTGCAATGGTCTGGTTGCTGCCAACCCGCTGTACTTCCCGCTCCTGGATCGCTCGCAGCAGACGCACCTGCATCAGCGGTGAGATATCGCCAATTTCATCAAGAAACAGCGTGCCACCATCGGCTTCCACAAAGCGACCTTCCCGGCGTTTATCCGCCCCGGTAAACGCACCTTTCTCGTGACCGAACAGTTCAGATTCCAGCAAAGATTCATTGAGTGCCGCGCAGTTCAGCGTGACCAGCGGCTTATCGCTGCGTGCGCTGCTGGCATGTAGCGCCCGGGCCACCAGTTCTTTGCCCGTCCCGGAGTCTCCGTGGATGAGCACCGTGGCGTCCGAGGGCGCAACCATCGCAATTTCGTTGAGCAACTGCTGCATCGCCGGACTACGACCAATCATGCCAAACTGCGCCGCCGACGCTGACGGCAATTCAGCGCTCGTTTCCCGCGTGTGCGCCAGCGCTTTTTCCAGCGTCTCCTGCAACCGGTCAAAGTCCAGCGGTTTGATCAAGTAGTCCAGCGCCCCGGTTTTCAGCGCCTCAACGGCAGTCTCCACGCTGGAGAACGCCGTCATGATCAATACCGGAATCGCCGGATTCAGCGCTTTAATCTCTTTCAGCGTAGCGATACCGTCCATCTCTGCCATGCGCACATCACACAGCACTAAATCAAATACACGTTCGCGTACCTGTTCCAGCGCCGCTCGCCCGCTATAAGCCAACGCAACGTCATAACCCCAGCCGCGCAGCAGCGCCTGTAAAATGGTGCAGTGGCTGGTATCGTCATCCACCACCAGAATAGTGATTTTTCCGTGCGTCATCCTTGTTAATCCTGTTGTTTCGCTTTAGTCGGCAGCCAAAAGGTAAAGGTCGCGCCTTTGCCCTCAACGCTTGCCACCTGAATGGTGCCGCCGTGCTGTTCAACTATATTCTGCACCACCGCCAGCCCGAGGCCGGTGCCGTCAGCTTTGGTCGTAAAGTAAGGCGTAAAAATGGCCTCCAGCTGTTCTGGAGCAATCCCCTTCCCGCTATCGGTCACCACGATTTTAACGCGATCGCCGCTGCTTTCACTTGCTTCAACCACTATTGTGCCCTGACGACCAATGGCATGAATGGCGTTCAGATACAGATTCAACAAAATCTGCGTCAGCCGGTCGGGGTCGGCCTGAATCGCGGGCAGCGTAGGATTAGCCGAAAAACGGAGCTGGATTTCGCGACTTGCCGCATCCTGGCTCACCAGATGTAATGAGTGGGTGATAACCTTGTTAAGATCCACCTGTTGCAGCGTCAGATGCGCTGGCTTCACCAGCTCCAGCAATTCGCTCACCACCCGATTTAAACGGTCCGCTTCTTTCGCCATTACCTGAGCCAACTCATGTGACTCGCCACCTGGCGGGGTTCGTTCGGCAAAATATTTTGCTAAACCTTTGATGGATGAAAGCGGGTTACGAATTTCATGTGCGACTCCGGCCGCCAGGTGTCCGAGCGCCATCAGTTTTTCTTTACGCTTCATCGCATCCTGCAGTTCTTTGTACGAACGCTGATAGCGCTGATACCAGAAGAACGTCAGCACGGTGGCCAGTAACACGGCTGCCAGCGCGGACAGGACAATCAGGGTGTTACGCCACTCTCTTGCCTGAGTCGCTGCCAGATCGCTGGCATCAAAGGCGATAAATATGGTTTGTGCAGGGATGTTAAGCTGCCTGTCATCGTTGGCGCAACGCGCCATGCCATGACGTCCTGGACCATACGTCGGCTGAAACTGGCGATAAATTTCCAGGGCCGGCGTGTTTTCACCGCTCCCCACTGGAATGTCAATATTTCGCCAGTTTTCTTGTTCTCCGGGATTAAGCTGCCGCAGGACATCCGGTGAATAGAGCGTTTTCCCGACCATCGCGGAATTGCTGTGAGTAATAACAACGCCATGCTCATCAACAACGGCAAACCATAGCACGCCTGGTTGTACGGCCATTTGTTCCAGCAGCGTCTGCTGTTGAGCATGATGCATGCGCATCCCCATACCTACGCGCGTACCAGACTCCAGAGCGCGAATGAGCACGCTGCCTTTTTCCAGTAGCGTTTGCCGTGCAGCACCGCTTTCCCGCCCATAGTCCCGAATGGTCATAACCGAAAACCAGCCGACCAAAATCAGGATTGCCGCCAGCAAGAGTCGGCTCAACCACTTTGCAGCCGTGTCCTTATAAAGACGCATACGCTCTCCCTTTACCCTACCTGTTCCTTTCATCGTTACAGGTATACAGCAGAAATCATGCCATTTTTTCCTCCTGATAACCCTGCCCTCAAACACAAACTGCTGAAAGTACCGGGTAAAAATGACCCGCTGGCGCGTTCTGGCGAGTCATTTTTACCCGTTTTCCTGCAAAGACGACACGTACAACGCCCGCAGGACAGGGATTGCCGCTTTGGCACGGAAGATGCAAAAGGGAATGTAAGCTAACCAACAGGAGAATGAACAATGAAACGGAACAACAAACTGGCACTGATTGCACTCTCTCTTCTGGCTCTGGGCTCTACCCCAGCGCTGGCACAGCATCACTGGGGGTATGGTGATGGCATGCAGCAGCGGGGCGGTGCGCCAATGACCGCTGAGCAGCAGGCAACCGCGCAGAAAATCTATGATGATTACTACTCACAGACCAGCGCATTGCGCCAACAGTTGACCTCCAAACGTTATGAGTACAACGCGTTGTTAACAGCCAGCTCGCCAGACACGGCAAAAATTACCGCCGTGGCAAAAGAGATGGAAGCGTTGAATCAGTCCCTGGATGAGCAGCGTGTTAAACGCGATGTCGCCATGGCGCAGGCAGGCGTGCCTCGCGGAGCGGGAATGGGTTACGGTGGATGCGGCGGTGGCGGTAACCATCGCGGCGGCGGCCATATGGGAATGGGCCACTGGTAACAGTATTACCTGATGGCAGATTATCAGAAGGTTTTGGCTGTAGGCTGCCAGCGACAAAAATCTTCATTAGCGACCAGCAGTAGCTGCGACCCTTCGGGCGCTTCCAGCCATGCCACACTCACCTCGACGGATGAATGGCTCTGGCGGCGCTCAATATGGTTTATCGCCCACGATTCCAGATCGGGTTTCAGCGTCTCACCTTCACAGGTCGTAACCGTGTGATTCGCATGCCAGCGTCCCTGATGCAGTATCACCCGTCCCTGACGCAACGCATCGCTTGTCTGGCGGATTTGATCGGCTCGATAGCGGTAAAGCGCGATTTGATCGCTGGAAAGCTGCTGCTTAAGACCGTCGACTTCACGCTGCATGAAACTCAGCTCACCCCGGTCATCGAAGCGTATACGGACATGTTCTTGGGGTTTACTGTAGGTGTTGAGTTCTATCAAAGAGAGCGTATCACCCTGCCAGCGATATTCACTGGTGGTGGTATCACCTTTACGCCACGGACTAAATACCGAGAGCAAGTGAACACCGTCGCTGGAATCTTTACGCCAAATGCGTACTGCCCCCTGATCGCCAACATAGCCGCTGGCTGTGAACGGAGGAAGCTCAGAGTGGCGACTACAGGCAGACAGTAACAGAACACCTGAAAGCCAAAGCGAGTGACGCCAGATGGACAAAAGGGGCGAAACCGCCCCTTCGATAAAACTGTTCACTGCCACGCGAATTACTTAACCGCGTCTTTCAGTGCTTTACCAGAAACAAATGCCGGTACGTTAGCTGCGGCAATTTTGATTTCTTTACCGGTCTGCGGGTTGCGGCCAGTACGCTCAGCACGGTGGTTCACTTTGAAGGTACCGAAACCAACCAGTTGTACAGCATCGCCTTCTTTCAGAGACTCAGTAATAGCAGCCAGAGTGGATTCCAGAGCAGCTTTAGCCTGTGTTTTAGACAGTTCTGCTTTGTCTGCAATTACATCAATCAGTTGAGTCTTGTTCATAAGTTATCCTTACAATGTGTTTATCGCTTGCTAAGCATCGAGTGCGACGGAAATGCCAGAAAAGCACTCTCCTGCATACACGCACCGATAGCCACTTTTTTTCGCCCCCCAAATGTAGACCAGACCGGGGGCAGATGGGAAGCCTTCAGGCATGACAAATCAGGCGTTAAATCACGTTTTGTGGTGTCATTGCTGAAAATTTATACCAATATTGCTCTCGCCAGCCTCGCGCAGGTCTGCACGAAGCCCTTTTATCAGCTCAATATCGCGTTCTTCACAATCGGCTAAAAGTCGGAATATTTCCCACTGAATATCCCATTCTTGCTCAACGGCCGGGTTCTCTTTGAGCTCTTCATCGGTCATTTCGCGACCAGCTTGCGTCATTTCCAGCATCGCGACGGTGGTAATAGAAGCCTTACTGACTTCAATTGCGTGTTCCAGCGTTTCACCACTCAGACGCGAATGCATCAGTTCGCTTAATGCCACACAGGCATCGATCGCCGGGTACACGCCGTACAGATCGTAATCATCTGCAGAAGGAATGGCCTCTTCAAACTTTTCCAACTGACTATCGAAATTGATTTTCGCGTCTTTCACCGTCAACGCTTCCCAAATAAGATCCAGAATTCGGCGATAAATCTGACCATCGCCAAATTCGGTTTGCTTGCAGAACATAGCGTAGTTTGGGTACATGCGCTCGCACAGACAGGCCATAAACGTAACATGCTGCCAGCTTTCCAGCTTCTCCAGACGCAGGTGAATCGGGTTTTGTAACATGATGAGTTCTCAAATACGGAAATTAGCGGCAGTTTACCCGATATGGGGCGTTTTTGCTGCAAGCCGCGTAAAAGCCGGGCGTTCAGATGCGACCGCATCTGCCCAGCGTGTTGGTTCCGGCAGACGATAACCGTTCATACAGCGTTGTACCCATGCCAACGCGCGGTCCAGGCTCACGCGATGACCCGTAGAGATAAACAACGGGTTACAGCGTGCTTTGCTGCGCCAGACCCACGCCAGCTGTTCGTCTTTATCCAGCAACGGCGCTAGCGCTCCGGGTTCGGCAGCGAGCGGCTCAAACTTGCCGCATAACCGTTTTTTCGCCACGCCAATCGTCGGGACATCCACCAGCAGACCAAAATGGCTGGCTACGCCCAGGCGACGCGGGTGAGAGATACCGTGACCGTCAACGAACAGCAGATCGGGCTTGTGCGAGAGCAACTGCCAGGCAGCCATCAACGCGGGCGTTTCACGAAAGGAGAGAAAGCCTGGAATGTAAGGCATGGTGGTGGCGATTCGCGCCACCTTGTATTCAACCAGTTCCAGCGTCGGGTATTTCAGTAAGACCATTGCGGCCCGCGTCACTTCGCCGCCCTGCTCAAACCCTACGTCCGCCCCGCCGATCAGATCCGGCGGATCGTTCTGCAGGCGATCCTCGCGGATCACCGAAGAGGCCAGTTCAAGCTGCTGCGCGCGCAGCGACGCGAGATCCATTAGCGGTGGTACTGCGCCGACAGGCGATGTACCGCCTCGACAAAGACACCCGCATGTTCTGGCGGTACATCCTGATGAATGCCATGGCCCAGGTTAAAGACATGGCCTTCACCCTGACCAAATCCGGCCAGAATTGTCGCCACTTCTTCTTCGATGCGGGCTGGCGGCGCATACAGCATGGATGGATCCATATTGCCCTGTAGCGCCACTTTATGACCCACACGACGACGCGCGTCGGCAATATCAGTGGTCCAGTCGAGGCCTAACGCATCACAGCCGGTTTCTGCCATCGCTTCCAGCCACTGACCGCCGCCTTTGGTGAACAGCGTCACCGGTACACGACGACCGTCGTTCTCGCGCAGCAGACCATCGACGATTTTGTGCATGTAGTACAGGGAGAACTGCTGATAGTCGCGACCGGTCAGCACACCGCCCCAGGTATCGAAAATCATCACCGACTGCGCGCCCGCTTTGATCTGCGCGTTCAGGTACAGCGTGACGCTCTTCGCCAGCTTATCCAGCAGCAGATGCAGCGCTTTTGGATCGGCGTACATCATCTTTTTAATCACGGTGAAGGCCTTGCTGCTACCGCCTTCGACCATATAGGTCGCCAGCGTCCACGGGCTACCGGAGAAGCCGATCAGCGGCACTTCGCCTTTCAGTTCACGCCGAATCGTGCGCACCGCATTCATCACATAACCCAGCCCATCTTCCGGGTCCGGGATCGGCAGTTTGTCGACATCAGCCTTGCTGGTAATCGGTGAGGTAAAACGTGGACCTTCTCCGGCTTCAAAATACAGCCCAAGCCCCATCGCATCCGGAATCGTCAGGATATCCGAGAAGAGGATCGCGGCATCAAGCTTATAACGACGCAGCGGCTGCAGCGTGACTTCGCAGGCCAGCTCGGCATTTTTGCACAGCGCCATAAAATCGCCCGCCTCGGCGCGCGTGGCTTTATATTCCGGTAGATAGCGGCCCGCCTGGCGCATCATCCATACCGGAGTGACATCAACGGGCTGGCGCAGCAGCGCACGCAGATAACGATCGTTCTTCAGTTCGGTCATTTTTGCAGTTCCTTATTGCGTCAGTCCATCAGTGTATCATCACTCGTTCTTTACTCGTACTCAGCCCGACACATTGCCACAGTGTCTTCAATCAATCGACGCGCGACGGTGCCTGGCGGGGGAAGCAGCGGTAAATTATCGTAGCGATACCAGTTCGCCTCCAGCAGTTCTTTCGGGTCGATAACAATCTCCCCGCTATCATACTCTGCCATAAATGCGGTCATCAAAGACTGTGGGAACGGCCACGGCTGAGAAGTGACATAGCGCAGGTTTTTAACCTTAATGCCGCTCTCTTCCATGACTTCACGCGCCACCGCCTGTTCAAGGGTCTCACCCACTTCGACAAAGCCCGCCAGCACGGTATGCACGCCGTTGCGATGGCGAACATGTTGGGCGAGCAAGATAGCGTCGTCACGGCGGATAGCGACGATAATGCAGGGGGCAATTTGCGGGTAGTAGCGTTCCCGGCAGTGGCTGCACAGCATCGCCCATTCCGTTTTACTCGGGTGCATCGTGTGCCCACAGTAGCCGCAGAATTTATGCGAGCGGTAAAACTCAGCCAGCTGTACGCCGCGTCCGGCCAGTTGAAACAGGCCAACATCCTGGTCTATAACCTGGCGCACCGACCCCATATCGTGTCGACGTTGCTGCTGCACCAGCCAGACCGTTTCCCCTTCCCATTCGCCGATAGAAAGTGCGCGCTGCCCGGTCAGATCAAAACGTGCCGCGTCACCGTGAGGCAGTTCACCATGCGGCAACCATAACTTTTGCTCATGACTGACAATCCACCAGCCGCTATCTAATTTTTCAATTATACGATCCATATCTCTTGCGCAACCTTTGCTTCACAGGCATGTTGTTTACATTATTTTTACATTTACGGGTGAGCAGTTCTTAAACACCATCTTGCGGAGTCAATCATGTTAAACCAGCTGGAAAGCCTGACGGAGCACGTCGGAGGAAGTAATAAACTGGTTGATCGCTGGCTACATGTACGTAAGCACCTGCTCGTGGCTTACTACAATCTGGTTGGCATTAAGCCTGGCAAAGAATCGTACATGCGGCTCAATGAAAAGGCGCTGGATGATTTTTGTCAGAGCCTGGTCGATTACCTCTCCACCGGACACTTCAGTATTTATGAACGTATTCTCCATAAATTGGAAGGGAACGGGCAGCTTTTAAAAGCGACAAAAATTTGGCCGCTGCTGGAAGCCAACACACAACAGATCATGGACTACTATGACACCAGTCTGGAGACCGCCATTGATCATGATAACTTCCTTGAATTTCAACAGGCTTTATCAGATATCGGCGAGGCGCTGGAAGCCAGGTTCGTACTCGAAGATAAGCTGATCATGCTGGTATTTGATGCGATGCACGAGAGTGGCACTCTCAAACGTCCTGCTTGAGATTTGTCGCATTAACGCGTAATTTACATTCATTACCTCTTTACTGAGGTTACTTCTTGTCGGAGTGCTTATTTTCCACAACAGCATGAGTGGAAAAGGCTGAGACCGTTAATTCGGGATCCGCGGAACCTGATCAGGTTAAAACCTGCGAAGGGAACAAGAGTCAATCTGCAATAGCATCGCCCCCGGGCGAGCTTATCTCTTGCTTCATCCGTCGTCTGACAAGCCATATCCTTACTTTTATTTGGAATGAGCTATGTCTGCCACTACTAAACCATCACGCCGCGAACAGCGCGCTCAAGCCCAACACTTTATCGATACCCTGGAAGGGACCGCCTTTCCGAACTCAAAACGCATCTACATCACCGGCTCGCAGGCGGATATCCGCGTCCCTATGCGCGAAATCCAACTTAGCCCGACGCTGATTGGCGGCAGCAAAGACAATCCGCAATTTGAAGATAACGAAGCCGTACCGGTGTACGACACCTCCGGGCCGTATGGCGATCCTGACGTGGCGATTAACGTCCAGCTGGGGCTGGCGAAACTGCGCCAGCCGTGGATTGTGGCGCGTAACGATAGCGAAGAATTAGACGACCGTAGCTCCGCTTACACCAAAGAGCGCCTGGCCGACGATGGCCTGGACGAGCTACGTTTCAGCGGCCTGCTGACGCCAAAGCGCGCCAAAACCGGTAAGCGCGTGACCCAACTGCATTACGCCCGTCAGGGGATTGTCACGCCGGAAATGGAGTTTATCGCTATCCGTGAAAACATGGGGCGCGAGCGTATTCGTAGTGAAGTGCTGCGCCACCAGCATCCGGGGATGAACTTTGGCGCTCGCCTGCCGGAAAATATCACTCCGGAATTCGTGCGTGATGAAGTCGCTGCAGGCCGGGCGATTATTCCTGCTAACATCAACCACCCGGAATCCGAACCGATGATCATCGGCCGCAACTTCCTGGTAAAGGTGAACGCCAACATCGGTAACTCGGCGGTCACCTCCTCTATCGAAGAAGAGGTCGAAAAGCTGGTATGGTCAACCCGCTGGGGAGCAGATACGGTGATGGACCTCTCCACCGGTCGCTATATTCACGAAACCCGCGAGTGGATCCTGCGTAATAGCCCGGTGCCGATAGGCACCGTACCGATCTACCAGGCGCTGGAGAAGGTCAATGGGATCGCCGAAGATCTCACCTGGGAAGCATTCCGCGATACGTTGCTGGAACAAGCCGAACAGGGCGTCGACTACTTCACCATTCACGCGGGCGTGCTGCTGCGCTACGTGCCGATGACCGCTAAACGCCTGACCGGAATTGTCTCGCGCGGCGGCTCAATCATGGCGAAATGGTGCCTCTCCCATCACAAAGAGAACTTCCTGTTTGAACATTTCCGTGAGATTTGCGAAATCTGCGCCGCCTACGACGTTTCACTCTCTCTTGGCGATGGTCTGCGTCCGGGTTCGATTCAGGATGCCAACGACGAAGCGCAGTTCGCCGAACTGCATACGCTGGGCGAGCTGACCAAAATCGCCTGGGAATACGACGTGCAGGTGATGCTCGAAGGCCCAGGGCATGTACCGATGCAGATGATCCAGCGCAACATGACCGAAGAACTGGAACACTGCCACGAGGCGCCGTTCTACACCTTAGGGCCGCTCACCACCGACATCGCGCCGGGCTATGACCACTTCACCTCCGGCATTGGCGCGGCGATGATCGGCTGGTTTGGCTGCGCGATGCTGTGCTACGTCACACCAAAAGAACATCTCGGTTTACCGAACAAAGAAGATGTGAAACAGGGGCTGATCACCTACAAGATCGCCGCTCACGCCGCTGACCTCGCCAAAGGGCATCCGGGCGCGCAGATCCGCGATAACGCGATGTCGAAAGCACGCTTCGAATTCCGCTGGGAAGATCAGTTTAACCTCGCGCTCGACCCATTCACCGCCCGCGCTTATCACGATGAAACCCTGCCGCAGGAGTCCGGTAAGGTCGCTCACTTCTGCTCCATGTGTGGGCCGAAGTTCTGCTCGATGAAAATCAGCCAGGAAGTGCGTGATTACGCCGCCGCGCAAACCATTGAATTGGGGATGGCGGATATGTCGGAAAACTTCCGCGCCAAAGGCGGCGAAATCTACCTTAAAAAAGAGGAGGCGTAATGTACCAGCCTGATTTCCCGACCGTGCCGTTCCGCCTCGGGCTTTATCCGGTGGTGGATAGCGTGGCATGGATTGAGCGTCTACTGGAGGCGGGCGTGCGCACGATCCAGTTGCGTATCAAAGATAAACGCGATGAAGAGGTGGAAGCGGATGTTATCGCTGCCATCGCGCTGGGGCGTCGTTATGACGCCCGCCTGTTTATCAACGACTACTGGCGGCTGGCGATTAAGCACAACGCCTACGGCGTGCATTTGGGCCAGGAAGATCTCGAAACTACCGATCTGCAGGCCATTCAGGCGGCGGGCTTACGCCTGGGGGTTTCCACCCACGATGATATGGAGATAGACGTCGCACTGGCCGCTAAGCCTTCTTACATCGCACTCGGCCACGTTTTCCCCACGCAAACCAAGCAGATGCCTTCCGCTCCGCAGGGGCTGACACAGCTGGCAGGTCATATTGCGCGTCTGGCCGACTATCCAACCGTCGCCATCGGCGGCATCAGTCTGGAACGTGCGCCCGCGGTGCTGGCAACCGGCGTCGGCAGCATTGCCGTGGTCAGCGCTATCACCCTTGCGGCCGACTGGCAGGTAGCCACGGCGCAGCTGCTCGACATAGCAGGAGTCGGCGATGAATGACCGCGACTTTATGCGCTACAGCCGCCAGATTCTGCTTGGCGATATCGCGATTGAGGGCCAGCAAAAGTTGCTCGACAGCCATGTGCTGATTGTCGGTTTAGGCGGGCTTGGTTCGCCTGCCGCGTTGTATCTGGCGGGAGCAGGTGTCGGCACGCTGACGTTGGCGGACGATGACGACGTTCATCTGAGCAATCTGCAACGGCAAATATTGTTCACCACCGACGACATTGCTCGCCCAAAAGCACAGGCGGCAGAACGCCACCTGGCACGTCTTAACCCGGACAGCGAGCTGGTCGTCCTTGAACAGCGACTGACGGGTGAGGCGCTGCGGCATGCGGTTGCGCGGGCCGACGTGGTGCTCGACTGTACCGACAACATGGCCACGCGTCAGGAAATTAACGCCGCCTGCGTGGCGCTGAATACGCCTTTGGTTACCGCCAGCGCCGTGGGTTTCGGCGGCCAGTTGATGGTACTCACCCCGCCGTGGGAACAAGGCTGTTACCGCTGCCTGTGGCCGGATGATGTCGAACCTGAACGCAACTGCCGTACCGCCGGTATCATCGGCCCGGTTGTCGGCGTGATGGGCACCTTGCAGGCGCTGGAAGCCATCAAACTGCTTAGCGGCATTGCGACGCCCAGCGGCGAGTTACGCCTTTTTGACGGTAAAACCAGCCAGTGGCGCAGCCTTGCGCTGCGTCGGGCCAATGGCTGCCAGGTATGCGGAGGGCAACATGCAGATTCAGTTCAATGATGAGCCGATGCAGTGCGCCGAGGGACAAACCGTCAGCGGGCTGCTCACCGAGCTTAATCAGCTCAAACCGGGCGCGGCGCTGGCGCTCAATCAGCAGATTCTGCCGCGCGAGCAGTGGCAGCAGCATATCATGCAGGAAGGCGACCAGATCCTGCTTTTTCAGGTTATTGCAGGGGGTTGATATGTTACGTATTGCCGACAAAACGTTTGATTCACATCTGTTCACCGGTACCGGAAAATTTGCCTCATCACAGCTGATGGTCGAGGCGATTCGCGCCTCCGGCAGCCAGCTGGTGACGCTGGCGATGAAGCGCGTGGATTTGCGCCAGCATAACGATGCCATTCTGGCCCCACTTATCGACGCGGGCGTGACGCTGCTGCCTAACACCTCCGGAGCGAAAACCGCTGAAGAAGCTATTTTCGCCGCCCAACTGGCGCGTGCAGCGCTGGGCACAAACTGGCTGAAATTAGAAATCCACCCGGATGCCCGCTGGCTATTGCCGGATCCGATTGAAACGCTAAAAGCTGCCGCATCGCTAGTGAAACAGGGCTTTGTGGTGCTGCCTTACTGCGGTGCGGATCCGGTACTGTGCAAGCGGCTGGAAGAAGTGGGCTGTGCGGCGGTGATGCCGCTCGGCGCACCCATCGGTTCAAATCAAGGGCTGGCAACCAAAGCGATGCTGGAGATTATTATCCAGCAGGCTACCGTGCCGGTGGTGGTCGACGCCGGGATCGGCGTGCCCAGCCACGCCACACAAGCGCTGGAAATGGGCGCCGACGCGGTGCTGGTCAACACGGCAATCGCCGTGGCGGATGATCCGGTCATGATGGCCACTGCCTTTCGTCTGGCAGTTGAAGCGGGCCTTCTGGCGCGCCAGGCGGTACCCGGAAGCAAAAGTTCGCAGGCAAGCGCCACCAGCCCGTTAACGGGATTCCTGGAGGCCTTCGCATGAAAACCTTCACCGACCGTTGGCGACAGCTTGACTGGGACGACATCCGTCTGCGTATCAACGGGAAAACCGCCGCCGACGTGGAACGCGCCCTCAACGCTTCGCAGCTTAATCGCGATGATTTGATGGCACTGCTCTCCCCCGCCGCCGCCGACTATCTGGAGCCGCTGGCGCAGCGGGCGCAGAAACTCACCCGCCAGCGCTTTGGCAACACCGTGAGCTTTTACGTTCCGCTGTATCTTTCGAATCTCTGCGCCAACGACTGCACCTACTGCGGTTTTTCGATGAGCAACCGTATCAAACGCAAAACGCTGGATGCAGTAGAAATTGCCCGTGAGTGCACGGCTATTCGTGAGATGGGTTTTGAGCACCTGTTGCTGGTCACCGGTGAACATCAGGCAAAAGTCGGGATGGACTATTTTCGTCGCCACTTACCCGCTATTCGCCGCCAGTTTGCCTCATTACAGATGGAAGTACAGCCGCTGTCAGAGGCTGAATATGTGGAGCTGAAGAGGTTGGGGCTGGATGGCGTGATGGTGTATCAGGAGAGCTATCATGAGGGAATTTACGCCCGCCACCATCTGAAGGGTAAAAAGCAGGACTTCTTCTGGCGGCTGGAAACGCCGGACAGGCTGGGCCGCGCAGGGATCGACAAAATCGGTCTTGGCGCATTAATTGGTTTGTCCGACAGTTGGCGAGTCGATTGCTATATGGTGGCTGAACATCTGCTGTGGATGCAGCAGCATTACTGGCAGAGTCGCTACTCCATCTCGTTCCCGCGCTTGCGCCCATGCACCGGAGGCGTTGAGCCCGCATCGATCATGGATGAGCGACAGTTGGTCCAGACCATTTGCGCATTTCGTTTACTGGCGCCAGAAATTGAGCTTTCGCTCTCAACCCGCGAATCGCCATGGTTTCGTGACCATGTGATTCCATTGGCGATCAACAACGTCAGCGCCTTCTCAAAAACCCAGCCCGGTGGTTATGCCGATAACCACCCCGAACTGGAACAGTTCTCCCCGCATGATGCTCGTCGCCCGGGAGCCGTGGCTGAAGCACTGATGGCGCAGGGATTACAGCCCGTGTGGAAAGACTGGGATAGCTATCTGGGACGCGCTGCACAGATGCTCTAAGTCCAACGCTATCACATAAACGAAAAAACCCGCTTTCGCGGGTTTTTCTTCACTTGCACTTAACTGCTCAGGCTCTGGCCTTCATCGCTATCGTAAGCGTTCGTGAAATTATCGGCGATTACAGCGCGACAACGTTAACAGCAGACGGGCCTTTAGCGCCATTCTCCACGGAGAACTCCACTTTTTGACCTTCGTCTAACGTTTTAAAATCGTTACTCTGGATAGCGGAGAAATGTACAAACACATCCTTGCTACCGTCCTGAGGAGTGATGAAGCCGAAACCTTTCTCAGAGTTAAACCATTTTACTAAACCAGTCATTTTGTTAGACATAGATACTTCCTTTCATTTTTTTGAGCCGCTTATGCAGCGAAGATGGCCTGTTTTGCAGAAATTAACTTATGGGGCACTTAGGGAGGAGGCTCATGAAGAAGAGTATCTGAGGATAACGCTTGAACTGAGAACTGCTTTACTAAAACTGCTTACATAAGGTCTGTGTACCAAACCGATGTCGCTATAGTAGACCTACTTCTAATCATTAAGCAAGCATTAATTTTTTTAATACTCATTAAGTAGTGAAATGTTAAACCCTCACGGTTGGGCATCCCGGATAACAGATTGATCTACAACGAACAAAAGCCCTGACCATTGCAGTCAGGGCTTTAAGTTACTACACACTTCAGATTTAACATTAATAAACTTAACGATTTAATACTGCTGATGGTACTACTTTAAAATGTACACGTTTACTACAGATAATATTGGATATTGATACTAACTAAAACCGTCCTCTATTTACCGTTATACACATTCCACCCGCTTGATAATAGAACTCAAGGCTGGTGACCTAAACAAGTACACTTCCCCTCGCGACATATACTCTTTGATGCGTTGCCTTATTTACCTTTGCGATAACCAGAAAAAAAGAAATCGCAAACATTTACTATTAAAACATGGCGTTACATCGTCGCGTTTTACTCATTTTTTGCGATTAGATAAATCAACTACGTGGCCTGAAAGCATTGTCGAAGTGAAAAAAAACGTTTTCAGCGTCGACTATCCCATACAAAAATACTTCGTGGCCTTTATCGCAACCCCCAATAAAACTCTACTAACACTTGCTACGTTAACAGCAAACTACAATTTCTCCGCTGTTAAGTATTAACATACGGGTTTAAAAAACGCTGTCAATACTGTTTTTTATAACATGTCTTTATTGACAGTAATTATATATTCCCGCATGGGATAAGCGAATCAAAAGCCACTGGCCTTGGTCCAGAACGTAGGGTTTTATCTCTTCCTGTAACCGGTTTCAGAAAAAGCGCTTTTCTTTGTGATGCCTTGCACACAATTGCTGCAAAGCAGTTGTTGCTACCGCTGGCTCGCGATAATTATCAACCCACACATGTTGATCGAGACTGCTTATGAAAAACATCGTTTTATGCTGTGCCGCCGGAATGTCCACCAGCATGCTGGTGCAAAGGATGAAAGACGCCGCCCAGAAAAGAGGGGTCGACGTCACTATTAAAGCAGTGCCGGTGGCTGAGTTTGAAGAGAATATCGCCACTGCGGATATCGTGTTGCTCGGTCCACAAGTTAAGTATGAGCAGGCCAAGCTGCAGACGCTCGCCGACCCGCTGGGAAAAAAGGTCGCCGTCATCGATATGATGGATTACGGCATGATGAAAGGCGATGCCGTACTGGACAAGGCGCTGAAACTACTGGAGTGATGGCATGGAAGAGTTAGAAACAATCATCATGGAATTATTGGTAAATGCCGGCGCTGCACGCAGTCAGGCCCTGACAGCGCTGCAACTGGCGCGTAAAGGTGATTTCGCTGGGGCAGAACAAGCGATGACAGAATCACGCGAGTACGTTAAACAAGCGCATAAAATCCAGACCCAGCTGATCGGAATTGACGAAGGTACCGGCAAGCTACCGGTTAATCTTATTACCGTCCATTCGCAGGACCATCTGATGAACGCGATGGTTATTCAGGATTTGGCGGGCGATATGATTGAGCTGTATCGGCGGTTACCGCCAGCCAGTTAACAGACATAAAAAAACCCGCCGAAGCGGGTTTTTTATTATGGTCAGCAACGATTAATCGTTGTCAGAACCGCCCAGGCCTGCGTTCAGCAGTTCTGCCAGGCTGGCAGACGCATCTTCAGCAGTCACCTGCGGAGCAGCTGGCAGTTCGCCCGCTGCGCGACGGCGCATACGATCCTGGTGGTACGCGTAACCGGTACCTGCCGGGATCAGACGACCCACGATGACGTTCTCTTTCAGACCACGCAGTTCATCACGTTTACCTGCAACAGCGGCTTCGGTCAGGACACGCGTGGTTTCCTGGAACGATGCTGCAGAGATGAAGGACTCGGTTGCCAGAGACGCTTTGGTGATACCCAGCAGATCGCGGGAGAACGTTGCACCCACTTTGCCGTTCGCTTCCAGATCGCGGTTGGCAATCTTGACGCGGGAGTATTCAACCTGCTCGCCTTCCAGGAAGTCGGAGCTACCAGCGCTTTCGATGGTGGCTTTACGCAGCATCTGACGAACGATAACTTCAATGTGTTTATCGTTAATCTTAACGCCCTGCAGACGGTATACGTCCTGAACTTCGTTAACGATGTAACGAGTTACAGCATGCACACCACGCAGACGCAGGATGTCGTGCGGCGCTTCCGGACCGTCGGAAACCACGTCACCACGTTCTACACGTTCACCTTCGAACACGTTGAGCTGACGCCATTTCGGAATCATCTCTTCGTACGGTTCGCTACCGTCTACCGGAGTAATAACCAGACGACGTTTCCCTTTGGTTTCTTTACCGAAGGAAATGATACCGCTGATTTCAGCCAGGATTGCCGGCTCTTTCGGACGACGGGCTTCGAACAAGTCCGCAACGCGCGGCAGACCACCGGTGATATCCTTGGTACCGCCGGATTCCTGCGGTACACGCGCCAGGGTGTCACCAGAGCTGATCTGAACGCCATCTTCCAGCTGAACAATCGCTTTACCCGGCAGGAAGTACTGAGCAGGCATATCAGTGCCCGGGATCAGAACGTCGTTGCCCTGAGCATCAACAATTTTCAGTGCCGGACGCAGGTCTTTACCACCCGCAGTACGCTCTGCAGAATCCAGAACCACCAGAGAAGACAGACCGGTCAGCTCGTCGGTCTGACGAGTAATGGTCTGGCCGTCGATCATGTCAGTGAAGCGGACGAAGCCACTTACTTCGGTGATAACCGGCATGGTGTGCGGATCCCAGTTTGCTACGGTTTCGCCGCCAGCAACCTGTTCGCCATCACCCTTCGCCATAACGGAGCCGTAAGGCACTTTATAGCTTTCTTTGGTACGGCCGAATTCGTCGATCAGTTTCAGTTCGGTGTTACGTGAGGTGATAACCAGTTTACCGCTGGAGTTAACAACCGACTTCGCATTGCTCAGACGGATGCTACCTTTGTTTTTCACCTGGATGCTGGATTCAGCAGCCGCACGGGATGCCGCACCACCGATGTGGAACGTACGCATCGTCAGCTGTGTACCCGGTTCACCGATGGACTGTGCCGCGATAACGCCGATTGCTTCACCTTTGTTGATGATGTGGCCACGCGCCAGGTCACGACCGTAGCAGTGCGCACACACACCAAAGTCGGTGTCACAGGATACAACGGAACGTACTTTGACGGAGTCAACGGAGTTCTCTTCCAACAGGTCACACCACTGTTCGTGCAGCAGCGTGTTGCGTGGAACCAGAATGTCCGCCGTACCCGGCTTCAGAACGTCTTCAGCAGTCACACGACCCAGAACGCGATCGCGCAGCGGTTCTTTAACGTCACCACCCTCGATAACCGGGGTCATGGTGATGCCTTCCAGCGTGCCGCAATCGTCTTCAGTAACTACCAGGTCCTGCGCGACGTCAACCAGACGACGAGTCAGATAACCGGAGTTCGCTGTTTTCAGTGCGGTATCCGCCAGACCTTTACGCGCACCGTGAGTAGAGATGAAGTACTGGAGTACGTTCAGACCTTCACGGAAGTTCGCGGTGATTGGCGTTTCGATGATGGAGCCATCTGGCTTCGCCATCAGACCACGCATACCAGCCAGCTGACGAATCTGTGCTGCAGAACCACGCGCACCGGAGTCAGCCATCATGTAGATGCTGTTAAAGGAAACCTGCTGCTCTTCTACGCCGTCACGGTTAATCACGGTTTCGGTTTGCAGGTTATCCATCATCGCTTTGGATACACGATCGTTCGCCGCAGCCCAGATATCGATAACTTTGTTATAGCGTTCGCCTGCGGTTACCAGACCAGACTGGAACTGCTCCTGGATCTCAGCAACTTCAGCTTCCGCTTCAGAGATGATCTCGTGTTTCTTCTCTGGGATGACCATGTCATCAATACCAACAGATGCACCGGAACGCGCTGCATAAGCAAAACCGGTATACATTGTCTGGTCAGCGAAGATAACGGTCGGCTTCAGGCCCAGAATGCGGTAACAGGTGTTCAGCATTTTGGAGATTGCTTTCTTGCCCAGCGCCTGGTTGACGATGGAGAAAGGCAGACCTTTCGGTACGATCATCCACAGAATGGCGCGACCAATGGTCGTGTCTTTCAGGCTGGTGTGCGCAACGAATTCGCCGTTTTCATCTTTTTCATATTCAGTGATACGCACTTTAACGCGCGCATGCAGAGAGGCCAGGCCAGCGCGATAAATACGCTCAGCTTCTTTCGGGCCAGTCAGCACCATGCCTTCGCCTTTAGCGTTAACACAGTCACGGGTCATGTAGTACAGACCCAATACAACGTCCTGAGACGGAACGATGATAGGTTCGCCGTTCGCCGGAGACAGGATGTTGTTGGTAGACATCATCAGCGCACGCGCTTCGAGCTGGGCTTCCAGCGTCAGCGGTACGTGAACAGCCATCTGGTCACCATCGAAGTCGGCGTTATATGCCGCACAAACCAGCGGGTGCAGCTGGATAGCTTTACCTTCGATCAGTACCGGTTCAAATGCCTGGATACCCAGACGGTGCAGGGTTGGCGCACGGTTCAACAGTACCGGGTGTTCGCGGATAACTTCGTCCAGGATATCCCAAACGACAGCTTCTTCACGCTCAACCATTTTCTTCGCGGCTTTGATGGTGGTGGCGAGGCCACGCAGTTCCAACTTGCCGTAAATGAACGGTTTGAACAGTTCCAGTGCCATTTTCTTCGGCAGACCGCACTGATGCAGACGCAGGTATGGACCTACGGTGATTACAGAACGACCGGAGTAGTCAACTCGCTTACCGAGCAGGTTCTGACGGAAACGACCCTGTTTACCTTTGATCATGTCGGCCAAAGATTTCAGAGGACGTTTGTTAGAACCGGTGATCGCACGACCGCGACGACCGTTATCCAGCAGGGCGTCGACCGCTTCCTGCAGCATACGTTTTTCGTTGCGTACGATGATATCTGGCGCAGCCAGATCCAGCAGGCGCTTCAGACGGTTGTTACGGTTAATGACGCGACGATACAGATCGTTCAGGTCAGAAGTCGCGAAACGACCACCATCCAGCGGAACCAGCGGACGCAGATCTGGCGGCAGAACCGGCAGAACGGTCAGGATCATCCACTCTGGCTTGTTGCCAGACTGTACGAAGGCTTCCAGCAGTTTGATACGCTTGGTCAGCTTCTTACGCTTGGTTTCGGAGTTGGTTTCGTTCAGCTCTTCGCGCAGAGTTTCACACTCTTGCTCCAGATCCATGCTCTTCAGCAGGGCCTGGATTGCTTCCGCACCCATCTTCGCGTCGAATTCGTCACCGAACTCTTCCAGCGCGTCCAGATACTGCTCTTCAGTCAGGATCTGTTGACGTTCCAGGTTAGTCATACCGCCTTCGATAACCACATAAGATTCGAAGTACAGTACGCGTTCGATATCACGCAGCGGCATATCGAGCAGCAAACCGATACGGGACGGCAGAGATTTCAGGAACCAAATGTGAGCGGTCGGAGACGCCAGCTCAATGTGGCCCATACGCTCACGGCGTACTTTAGTCTGGGTCACTTCAACGCCGCACTTCTCACAGATCACACCACGGTGTTTCAGGCGCTTGTACTTACCGCACAGGCACTCATAGTCTTTTACTGGCCCAAAGATACGGGCGCAGAAAAGGCCGTCACGTTCAGGTTTGAACGTACGGTAGTTGATGGTTTCCGGCTTCTTAACTTCACCGAAAGACCATGAACGGATCATGTCTGGCGAGGCCAGAGCAATTTTGATCGCATCAAACTCTTCGGTTTTAGTCTGCGCTTTCAGAAACTTTAATAAATCTTTCACGGATTTGCTCCCGTCGGAGTTAGCACAATCTGGCGCTGGCAGTTACGCCAGCACCAGTGACCTGTTTGATCGAGAGTTACTCGTCTTCCAGCTCGATGTTGATACCCAGCGAACGAATCTCTTTCAACAGTACGTTGAAGGATTCCGGCATGCCTGGTTCCATCTGATGGTTGCCGTCCACGATGTTTTTATACATCTTAGTACGACCGTTCACGTCATCAGACTTAACGGTGAGCATTTCCTGCAGGGTGTATGCCGCGCCGTATGCTTCAAGCGCCCACACTTCCATCTCCCCGAAGCGCTGACCACCGAACTGCGCCTTACCACCCAGCGGCTGCTGAGTAACCAGGCTGTAAGAACCGGTAGAACGCGCATGCATTTTGTCATCAACCAGGTGGTTCAGTTTCAGCATGTACATGTAGCCAACGGTAACCTGGCGCTCGAACTGCTCACCGGTACGACCGTCGAACAGTGTGATCTGACCGGAAGTCGGCAGGCCACCCAGCTGTAACAGTTCCTTGATTTCAGACTCTTTCGCACCGTCGAAGACCGGCGTTGCGATCGGCATACCTTTTTTCAGGTTTTCAGCCAGACGCAGAACTTCTTCATCGCTGAAGGTATTCAGGTCAACTTTCTGACGAACATCTGAACCCAGATCGTAAGCACGCTGGATGAATTCGCGCAGTTTCGCGACTTCTTGCTGCTGTTTCAGCATGGCGTTGATCTTATCGCCAATACCTTTCGCAGCCATACCCAGGTGGGTTTCAAGGATCTGACCGATGTTCATACGCGATGGTACGCCCAGCGGGTTCAGTACGATATCTACCGGTGTACCGTTAGCATCGTGTGGCATATCTTCGATCGGGTTGATCTTAGAGATAACACCCTTGTTACCGTGACGACCTGCCATCTTATCACCAGGCTGGATCCGACGTTTAACCGCCAGATAAACCTTAACAATCTTCAGCACGCCCGGTGCCAGATCGTCGCCCTGAGTGATTTTACGGCGTTTCGCTTCGAGTTTTTTCTCAAACTCGTGCTTCAGTTCGTCGTACTGTTCAGCCAGCTGTTCCAGCTGATTCTGTTTCTCTTCGTCGGTCAGGCCGAGTTCTAACCAGCGGTCACGCGGCAGTTTGTCGAGCTTCTCAGCTTCAACACCACCGGAAACCAGCACAGCGTAGATACGGCTGAACAGGCCAGCTTCGAGGATCTGCAGTTCTTCAGACAGGTCTTTTTTCGCCTGCTTCAGCTGCATCTCTTCGATTTCCAGCGCACGTTTGTCTTTTTCTACGCCATCGCGAGTAAAGACCTGAACGTCGATAATCGTACCGGAAACACCGTTTGGCACGCGCAGAGAAGAGTCTTTAACGTCAGACGCTTTCTCACCGAAGATCGCACGCAGCAGCTTCTCTTCTGGCGTCAGCTGGGTTTCACCTTTCGGCGTTACCTTACCAACCAGAATGTCGCCACCGGTCACTTCCGCACCGATATAAACGATACCGGATTCATCCAGTTTGGAGAGCGCAGCTTCACCTACGTTCGGGATGTCAGCGGTGATCTCTTCCGGCCCCAGCTTGGTGTCACGAGACACACATGCCAGTTCCTGGATGTGGATGGTGGTGAAACGGTCTTCCTGGACAACACGCTCGGATACGAGGATGGAGTCTTCGAAGTTATAACCATTCCATGGCATGAATGCCACGCGCATGTTCTGACCCAGCGCCAGTTCACCGAGGTCGGTGGATGGACCGTCTGCCAGCACATCACCACGTTCAACCGGCTCGCCCAGAGATACGCAAGGCATCTGGTTGATACAGGTGTTCTGGTTAGAACGGGTGTATTTGGTCAGGTTATAAATGTCGATACCTGCTTCGCCCGGGTACATCTCGTCTTCGTTAACTTTGATAACGATACGGGAAGCATCCACGTACTGAACAGTACCGCCACGTTTAGCAACTGCAGTAACACCGGAGTCAACGGCAACAGCACGTTCCATACCGGTACCAACCAGCGGCTTATCAGCGCGCAGAGTCGGAACCGCCTGACGTTGCATGTTCGCACCCATCAATGCACGGTTGGCGTCATCGTGTTCCAGGAACGGGATCAGGGACGCACCGACGGATACCACCTGCTGGGTGGATACGTCCATGTAGTCAACCTGGTCGCGGCTGAACAAGCTGGATTCGCCTTTGCTACGGCAGGTAACCAGGTCTTCTACAAAGTGGCCTTCGTCATCCAGGTTGGAGTTCGCCTGAGCGATAACGTAGTTACCTTCTTCGATAGCAGACAGGTAATGAATTTCGTCAGTTACAACACCGTCGGTTACTTTACGGTACGGCGTCTCGAGGAAACCATATTCGTTAGTCTGTGCGTACACGGACAGGGAGTTGATCAGACCGATGTTCGGACCTTCAGGCGTTTCGATTGGACATACGCGACCGTAGTGAGTCGGGTGTACGTCTCGAACTTCGAAGCCTGCACGCTCACGGGTCAGACCGCCTGGGCCGAGTGCAGAGATACGACGTTTGTGCGTAATCTCAGACAGCGGGTTGTTCTGGTCCATAAACTGAGACAGCTGGCTGGAACCAAAGAACTCTTTCACTGCTGCAGAAATCGGCTTGGCGTTGATCATATCCTGAGGCATCAGGGTATCCAGATCGCCCAGAGACAGACGCTCTTTCACCGCACGCTCAACACGCACCAGGCCAACGCGGAATTGGTTTTCCGCCATTTCGCCTACGGAACGGATACGACGGTTGCCGAGGTGGTCGATATCATCGACTTCGCCTTTACCGTTACGGATATCGATGAGCTTCTTCATCACTTCGATGATGTCGTCTTTGCTCAGGATACCGGAACCTTCGATTTCGTCGCGCAGCAGAGAACGGTTGAACTTCATACGACCAACCGCAGACAGGTCATAGCGGTCTTCGGAGAAGAACAGGTTCTCAAACAGGCTTTCAGCAGCTTCACGAGTCGGCGGCTCACCAGGGCGCATCATGCGGTAGATTTCTACCAGCGCGCTCAGACGATCGTTGGTTGGGTCGACGCGTACAGTTTCAGAAATGTACGGACCGTGGTCCAGATCGTTAGTGAACAGCGTTTCGATACGTTTGTGGCCAGACTGGCTCAGCTTAGCCAGCAGATCCAGGCTCAGCTCCATGTTAGCTGCGCAGATCAGCTCGCCAGTAGATTCGTCAACGTAGTCTTTAGCCGCAACTTTACCAGCAATGTATTCAACCGGAACTTCGATATGTTTGATATCGTCTTTTTCCAGTTGGCGAATGTGGCGCGCAGTGATGCGACGGCCTTTTTCGACGTAGACTTTGCCGTTAGCTTCGATGTCAAAGGAGGCGGTTTCACCACGCAGGCGTTCCGGCACCAGTTCCATCTGCAGCTTGTTGTCACGAATTTCGAAAACAACTTTCTCAAAGAACAGATCAAGGATCTGCTCAGTGGTGTAGTTCAGCGCACGCAGAATGATGGTCGCAGGTAGTTTACGGCGACGGTCAATACGTACGAACAGGTTGTCCTTCGGATCGAATTCGAAGTCCAGCCAGGAACCACGGTAAGGAATGATGCGCGCGTTATACAGCACTTTACCCGAAGAGTGGGTTTTACCTTTGTCGGAGTCAAAGAAGACGCCAGGACTACGGTGCAGCTGAGAAACGATAACACGCTCAGTACCGTTGATAACAAAGGTACCGTTGTCAGTCATGAGCGGAATTTCGCCCATGTAGACTTCTTGTTCTTTAATGTCTTTTACGGTGCCTTCCGGCGCTTCGCGCTCGTAGATCACCAGACGCAGTTTTACGCGCAGCGGTGCGGAATAGGTCACGCCACGGATCTGACATTCCTGAACGTCAAACACCGGTTCGCCAAGGCGGTAGCTGACGTATTGCAGCTCGGAATTACCGCTATAGCTCTGAATCGGGAAAACGGAACGGAAGGCTGCTTCCAGACCATACTGCCCTTCAGGATCTTGCTCGATGAACTTCTGAAACGAGTCAAGCTGGATAGAAAGGAGATAAGGTATGTCCAGTACTTGTGGACGTTTACCAAAATCCTTACGAATACGTTTTTTCTCGGTATAGGAGTAAACCATTAGGGTTCCTCAGCTCGCTGACAAGTCGACCCATCTGTCCGACGAAGGGACAGTTTGTGCAACACTATTTTGTTGACCGGAAAATCGAATACTTTCCGCAATGCCTGTTGCTATCACGCTTAAACCATTTCATTGCGATTTACACAGAACGGACGCTCTGTCGCAGTATATTAAGACGTCGATAGAAACAAGCATTGAAAGGCACAACAGTAGTCAAACAGTGTGAAATGCTACTGGCGCCTTACAGCGCAAAAAGGCTGGTGACTAAAAAGTCACCAGCCATCAGCCTAATTTCTTAGGCTGCAACCAGAAAAGTTGGCTTATTTAACTTCAACTTCAGCGCCAGCTTCTTCCAGAGATTTTTTCAGTGCTTCTGCGTCGTCTTTGCTCACGCCTTCTTTCAGCGCAGCCGGTGCAGATTCTACCAGGTCTTTAGCTTCTTTCAGACCCAGGCCAGTTGCGCCACGTACTGCTTTGATAACAGCAACTTTGTTAGCGCCAGCAGCTTTCAGAATTACGTCGAATTCAGTTTTTTCTTCAGCAGCTTCAGCCGGGCCAGCAGCTACAGCTACAGCAGCAGCAGCGGAAACACCGAATTTTTCTTCCATTGCAGAAATCAGTTCTACAACGTCCATTACGGACATAGCGGATACTGCTTCAATGATTTGATCTTTAGTGATAGACATTTAAATTGTTCCTGAAAATCAGAATAAGTTTATACGTAAGCAGATGCCTGAGAAAGATAACTGCGATTAAGCAGCTTCTTTCGCATCGCGTACAGCAGCCAGAGTACGAACCAGTTTGCCAGCCGAAGCTTCTTTCATGGTTGCCATCAGGCGTGCAATTGCTTCTTCGTAGGTCGGCAGGGTTGCCAGGCGATCGATGTTCGATGCCGTGATCAACTCACCTTCAAAGGCTGCGGCTTTGACCTCAAATTTTGCATTCGCTTTCGCGAACTCTTTGAACAGACGAGCAGCAGCGCCCGGGTGTTCCATAGAGTATGCAATCAGGGTCGGACCAACAAACGTGTCTTTCAGGCACTCAAACTGAGTACCTTCAACGACGCGGCGCAGCAGGGTGTTACGAACAACACGCATGTATACGCCAGCTTCACGACCTGCTTTACGCAGTTCAGTCATTTTATCTACAGTTACGCCACGGGAATCCGCAACTACTGCAGACAGCGCGCCTTTGGCTACTTCGCTGACTTCAGCAACAATCGCTTGTTTGTCTTGAAGATTTAAAGCCATTAGCTTTGCTCCTGGATGTTTGCCGGAACTCATGTTCCGGAACTCACTTCACTCTCCCCAACGGAGAGAGCGTCTAAATACGGTGAGCAGAAACAAGCCAGAGTATCAGAAATAATCTTAGCGTTCTGTCACCGTCTACGCAGGGCATTAAGTTTCTGACGAAACACCTGCGGTCTTCGACGGAGGCCTGGATAGGCCAGGCTCCAACGAACAAATCTTGTCTATCTGTCGTTATTCAATCTGTGGCGGCGTTGACTGTCTTCGTTCACACCAGTCACATAGTTAACTATGTGACTGGCGATTCACTCAGTTGTCGCCTTGCCACAGCCTGAATATCTCGGATATACGTCTGCAATTAGCAGAAACGTGGGGGTAAGATTGTAGACAAAATCACCGCCCACGTAAAGGCGAATATTAGTTCGCCACAGTCGCAGTCAGACCGGACTGATCAACGGCAACACCAGCACCCATGGTGGTGGAGATGCTAACTTTCTTGATGTACACGCCTTTTGCCTGAGTCGGTTTTGCTTTTTTCAGCGCAACCAGCAGAGCTTCCAGGTTTTCTTTCAGTTTGTCAGCGTCAAAATCCACTTTACCGATGGTGGTGTGGATGATGCCGTTTTTGTCGTTACGGTAACGAACCTGACCCGCTTTAGCGTTCTTAACCGCTTCAGCAACGTTAGGGGTTACAGTACCAACTTTCGGGTTTGGCATCAGGCCGCGCGGACCCAGAACCTGACCCAGCTGGCCAACAACGCGCATTGCATCCGGAGAAGCAATAACAACGTCAAAGTTCATTTCGCCTTTCTTGATCTGGTCAGCCAGATCTTCCATACCTACCAGCTCAGCGCCTGCAGCTTTAGCAGCTTCAGCGTTTGCGCCCTGGGTAAATACGGCTACGCGAACGGAACGGCCAGTACCGTGCGGCAGTACAGTTGCACCACGTACGTTCTGGTCAGATTTACGAGCGTCGATGCCGAGGTTAACAGCAACGTCCACGCTTTCTACGAATTTAGCAGTGGCCAGCTCTTTCAGCAGAGCGATAGCTTCGTTGATGTCGTACTGTTTAGTAGCATCAACTTTGTCACGGATCACGGACATGCGCTTGGTCAGTTTAGCCATTTCTTAGTCCTCCACTACCAGGCCCATGGAACGTGCAGTACCTTCAATGGAGCGAGTCATCGCTTCAATGTCGGAACCAGTCATGTCGGCAGCTTTGGTCTGCGCGATTTCCTGCAGCTGAGCGCGGGAAATTTTACCCACTTTGTCTTTGTTCGGCTTGCCGGAACCAGACTTGATACCAGCCGCTTTCTTCAGCAGAACTGCTGCCGGAGGCGTTTTGGTAACGAAAGTGAAAGAACGGTCAGCGTAAACGGTAATAACAACCGGAATCGGCAGACCTTTTTCCATGGAGTCAGTCTTAGCGTTGAACGCTTTGCAGAATTCCATGATGTTCACGCCTTGTTGACCCAGTGCTGGACCTACCGGCGGACTCGGGTTAGCCATACCAGCTGCAACCTGCAGCTTGACATAGGCTTGGACTTTCTTAGCCATTCTAAATTCCTCTGATTGGGTTATAGCGCCTCGAAGAGGCTCCCCGTGATTAAATTCGTTTTACGGATAGGATCCATAAAAACAAAAGGCGCGAAATTGTATTCCAATCTCGCGCCTTGTGCAACGATTAAATCGTCGCTTTTTTGATCGGCGTATTAGGCTTTTTCAACCTGCGCGAAGTCCAGTTCAACCGGAGTCGCACGACCGAAGATAGATACGGAAACTTTCAGACGAGACTTCTCGTAGTCCACTTCTTCAACGACGCCGTTAAAGTCAGCAAACGGACCGTCGCTAACACGAACCATTTCACCTGGCTCAAACATCGTTTTCGGACGCGGCTTATCGCCAACCTGCTGCAGACGGTTCATGATCGCATCAACTTCTTTGTCGCTGATCGGCGCCGGACGATCAGATGTACCGCCGATAAAGCCCATCACACGCGGCACGCTGCGCACCAGGTGCCAGCTTGCATCATTCATCACCATCTGGACCAGTACATAGCCCGGGAAGAATTTACGTTCGCTCTTGCGACGCTGGCCACCACGGATTTCAACCACTTCTTCGGTCGGCACCATGACTTCGCCAAAAAGCTCTTCCATATTTTGTAACTTGATATATTCGCGCAGCGACGTGGCTACGCGGCCTTCAAAACCGGAAAACGCCTGAACGACGTACCAGCGCTTTTTAGGGGCTTCAGACATCTTAGAACCTCAGGCCAGTGATAAAGGATACCAGGCGAACCAGAATACCATCCAGTCCCCACAGGATCAGTGACATTACTGCGGTAACCGCAGCCACAATTAATGTGGTGTGCAATGTTTCCTGGCGAGTTGGCCAAATGACCTTACGGACTTCGGTTCTCGCTTCACGGGCAAAAGCAACGGTCGCTTTACCTTTTGTTGTCAACAGCGCGACACCACCCGCTGCGGCAATCAGAATCACTACGGCCAGCGCACGCAGCGGCAGCATCATGTCACGATAGAGGTAGTTGCCAACGATAGCTACAAGCAGCAATACAGCGACAACAACCCACTTCATCGCTTCCAGGCCGCGCCCGCTTCCTTGAGCTTCGGTATTCGCACTCATAAACCAACCTGTCAGAAGTATTCTACAAACATTTTCACCCCGCGTAAGCGAGGCGATCCAAACCGAAATGCTCTGGTGCGTTTCGGACTAAACGCCCTCTTCAGAGCCTGTCTCAGCAATGATTATGACAAAAAAAATCACTGATGAGCCAGGTTCTGGTGTGAAAGCGTGCAAAAAGGGCATCAAATGATGCCCTTTTATTGCGCATTGCGTCAAATGTTATTCGGCAATTAGCTCATTACTTTGGCAACAACGCCCGCACCAACAGTACGGCCGCCTTCACGGATTGCGAAACGCAGACCGTCGTCCATCGCGATTGGGTGGATCAGGGTAACAACCATTTTGATGTTGTCGCCCGGCATTACCATCTCAACGCCTTCCGGCAGTTCGATGGTACCAGTCACGTCAGTAGTACGGAAGTAGAACTGCGGACGGTAGCCTTTGAAGAACGGAGTATGACGGCCGCCTTCGTCTTTGGACAGAATGTACACTTCAGATTCGAACTTGGTGTGCGGCTTGATAGAGCCCGGCTTAGCCAGTACCTGACCACGTTCGATTTCTTCACGTTTGATACCACGCAGCAGAACACCAACGTTCTCACCAGCACGGCCTTCGTCCAGCAGTTTGCGGAACATTTCAACGCCAGTACAGGTAGACTTGGCAGTCTCTTTGATACCAACGATTTCAACTTCTTCACCAACTTTGATGATACCGCGCTCTACACGACCGGTAACAACGGTACCACGACCGGAGATGGAGAATACGTCTTCGATTGGCAGCAGGAACGGCTTATCGATAGCACGT
Organism: Citrobacter meridianamericanus; assembly: GCF_041320245.1. NCBI lineage: Bacteria > Pseudomonadati > Pseudomonadota > Gammaproteobacteria > Enterobacterales > Enterobacteriaceae > Citrobacter > Citrobacter meridianamericanus. Next base: position 5,007,385 of record NZ_CP101036.1, read on the forward strand.
TCTGGTTCTGGGATGTAAGAATCCAGGAAGCCAGCCAGTTCGATGATTTTCGCTTCCCACTCTGCTTCGCCTTCCAGCGCTTTCAGAGCAGAACCACGAACGATCGGCGTGTCGTCGCCCGGGAAATCGTACTGAGACAGAAGTTCACGAACTTCCATTTCTACCAGTTCCAGCAGCTCTTCGTCATCAACCATGTCGCATTTGTTCAGGAACACGATGATGTACGGAACGCCTACCTGACGACCCAGCAGGATGTGCTCACGAGTCTGCGGCATCGGGCCGTCAGTCGCAGCAACAACCAGGATCGCGCCGTCCATCTGCGCAGCACCGGTGATCATGTTTTTAACATAGTCGGCGTGGCCCGGGCAGTCTACGTGTGCGTAGTGGCGAGTCGGGGTGTCATATTCAACGTGAGAAGTGTTGATGGTGATACCACGAGCTTTTTCTTCCGGCGCGTTATCGATCTGGTCGAATGCACGCGCAGCACCGCCGTAGGTTTTAGCCAGTACGGTAGTGATTGCAGCGGTCAGCGTTGTTTTACCATGGTCAACGTGGCCGATAGTACCGACGTTAACGTGCGGTTTAGTACGTTCAAATTTTTCTTTAGACATCGATTGTCCCTCTAAGACACGGATAAATCGGTGATATCACCACATCAACCAGGCAATATACCTGAGCTGTTGAATGCTTTTAAAAGTAAACAGAGAGAAACGGGAAGGAGAAGTGAAGTGGTGCTGATACCCAGAGTCGAACTGGGGACCTCACCCTTACCAAGGGTGCGCTCTACCAACTGAGCCATATCAGCACGTCTGGAGCGGGCAGCGGGAATCGAACCCGCATCATCAGCTTGGAAGGCTGAGGTAATAGCCATTATACGATGCCCGCATCCTGAAACTCGGCTACCCAGTTCTTTCTGTAACAAAAAAGAGATTGCTCTCTTTTCTGTTCGAGCTGGTTAATTTTTTAACCAACTCAGGCGGCATTAACGCTGCCAGAAAGTGGTGGTGGGGGAAGGATTCGAACCTTCGAAGTCTGTGACGGCAGATTTACAGTCTGCTCCCTTTGGCCGCTCGGGAACCCCACCGGACTTGATGGTGCCGACTACCGGAATCGAACTGGTGACCTACTGATTACAAGTCAGTTGCTCTACCTACTGAGCTAAGTCGGCATCAAGTAGCGCGCATTTTATGGAGACATGCGCACTCATGCAACTAAAAAATTGCATAAAATGTTCTATCGCTCACATTTTGCACTATACGACCGATAAATAATCTATTTTCTCTTTGGGTTGAACAAATTTCCAACGCCAGGCCCCCTCCCAGAGGGGTATTTTGCTCCGACATGCGGTTATCAATAGAGAGAAAGCGCATCTTTATACATCTGGAATAGCCGTCACATTGCGTTTCAGGGGATGATTTTTTCTTATTATTCCCCCTCATCTGGTGTTACCCTCCTGCCCATTGTCCAAATTAACTGAAATGTGCATGCCATTGCGGACCGGGGACGATTTCGTTTTTTACCGCAAACCTGATAGAGCAATGGCAGCCAGACCATGCGTATGAGTATAAAAGAGCAAGCGTTAACGTCGCCTTATCTACAGTTTGATCGCAACCAGTGGGCTGCGCTTCGTGATTCCGTGCCGATGACCCTGACCGAGGAAGAAATTGCTCGTTTGAAAGGCATAAACGAAGACTTATCGCTGGAAGAAGTTGCCGAGATTTATTTGCCTCTATCGCGTTTGCTAAATTTTTACATCAGTTCGAACCTGCGGCGTCAGGCGGTGCTGGAGCAATTTTTAGGCACCAACGGCGAGCGTATTCCTTATATCATTAGCATTGCTGGCAGTGTCGCTGTTGGCAAAAGTACGACTGCACGCGTGTTGCAGGCGCTGCTCAGTCGCTGGCCCGAGCATCGTAAGGTTGAGCTGATTACAACAGACGGTTTTCTTCATCCTAACCAGGTGCTGAAAGATCGCGGCCTTATGAAGAAGAAAGGCTTTCCGCAGTCCTATGATATGCACCGGCTGGTTAAATTCGTTTCCGATCTGAAGTCTGGCGTTCCCAACGTTACGGCGCCGGTTTATTCTCATCTGATCTATGATGTGATCCCTGATGGCGACAAAACCGTTGCCCAGCCCGATATATTAATACTCGAAGGACTCAATGTATTACAAAGCGGCATGGACTACCCTCACGATCCGCATCATGTATTTGTTTCTGATTTTGTCGACTTTTCTATTTATGTTGATGCGCCAGAAGAATTACTCCAGACATGGTATATCAATCGCTTCCTGAAATTCCGCGAAGGGGCATTCACCAACCCAGACTCTTATTTCCATAACTATGCGAAATTGTCAGAAGATGAGGCCATCAACACGGCTACATCACTGTGGAAAGAAATTAACTGGTTGAATTTAAAACAAAACATATTGCCAACGCGTGAGCGAGCCAGCTTGATTATGACCAAAAGCGCCAATCATGCCGTTGAGCAAGTCAGGCTGCGTAAATAAATAAAAAAGGGGAGCCTGAGCTCCCCTTCTTATTATTCAGCGCTTCTAAGCGATATTTCCCCGCCCATCCAGGGTTTTACCACGCCATTTTGTTCAAGCAGCAATGCACCCTGCGCATCTATTCCACGCGATATACCAAATATTTCTTTATCACCAATAATGAGTTTAACGGGACGGTCGATAAAGTTATCCAGTGCCTTCCAGCGGGACAGATATGGCGCTAACCCCTCTTGCTCAAACAGTACCAACGCAGCACGCAGCTCGCGGATCAGTCGGGCAGCCAGAGTATTACGGTCAATATTAATACCCGCTTCCTGTAGGTTAATCCAGCCTTGATTAACCACATTCTCTTCAACCCGACGCATGGACATGTTAATACCCGCGCCAATAACAATCTGCGCGGCATCCCCCGTCTTACCGGTGAGTTCTACCAGGATCCCTGCCAGCTTACGGTCGAGCAAATAGAGATCGTTCGGCCATTTAACACGTACTTTATCCGCACCCAGATCGCGTAAAACCTCAGCCATGACAATACCAATCACCAGGCTCAGGCCAATTGCAGCAGCCGGACCTTGCTCCAGCCGCCAGAACATCGAGAGGTATAGGTTAGCACCAAAGGGAGAGAACCATTTGCGTCCCCTGCGACCACGCCCGGCCTGCTGATATTCAGCGACGCAGGCATCTCCTGACTCAAGTTGGCTAATCCGATCCATCAGGTACTGATTGGTTGAGTCGATAACCGGCAGGACGGTAATATTTCCACCATCCAACTGAGAATGAATAAGTGATGAATCTAATAGCTGGATAGGTTCAGGTAAGCTATATCCTTTACCAGGGACAGTAAATACATCAACACCCCAGTCACGTAGCGTCTGGACATGCTTATTGATTGCCGCACGGCTCATCCCCAGCTTTTCACCGAGTTGCTCACCGGAGTGAAATTCGCCATCGGCTAATAATGAAATAAGCGTCAGGGGGACAGTATTATCCTTCATGCAACGATCTCCACGGCATTAACCTCACCTTGCGGGCCGATAAACCGGACTTCCGGTTCGAGCCAGACGTTGAATTTCTCACCGACTTTTTGGCGTACGTGATGCGCAAGTTGCACCACATCCTGACTCGTAGCATGGTCTGCATTGATCAGCACCAGTGCTTGCTGCTGGTGTACCGCTGCGCCGCCAATGCGCATACCTTTCAGCTGGCATTGATCGATAAGCCAGCCAGCAGCCAGTTTCACAGAGCCATCAGCTTGCGGGTAATGAGGTGCTGTCGGGAATTTAGCCAGAAGATCCTGTGCAATATCTGCGCTGACAACCGGATTTTTAAAGAAACTCCCCGCATTACCGTTTACTTTTGGATCGGGCAGCTTTGTGGTGCGCATATGGCAAACAGAATCAAAAACCTGCTGAGGCGTTACCGTTGCAGAGTCAAGACGTGTCAGGTCACCGTAAGTGAGAACAGGCTGCCAATGTTTAGCTAAACGCAGCCCAACGGCTACAATCGCGAAACGATCCTGGTACTCATGTTTGAAGATGCTGTCACGGTAACCAAATCGGCATTCTGCAGCGCTGACACGCAGATGTTTGCCGGTCGAAAGCTCTACGCAGTCCACATATTCGCAGACGCGCTGCAGCTCCACGCCATAGGCACCAATATTTTGGATGGGGGATGAACCAACGCAACCAGGGATCATCGCCAGATTTTCGAGGCCAGGCATGTTGTGCTCCAGAGCATAACGTACCAGCTGATGCCAGTTTTCACCCGCGCCTACGTGTAGATACCATGCGTCAGGCTTCTCTGTAACCTCGATACCTTTGATACGGTTGACGATCACCGTGCCATGGAAAGTATCAAGAAACAGGACGTTACTCCCCTCACCCAGAATCAGTACCGGATGATGTGATGCATTGGCAGCATGCCAGGCGTTCAACAGTTGTTGCTCATTTTCAGCACAAACAATCTCGTTGGCAGGCTGGTCAATGCCGAAGGTGTTCCAGGCTTTAAGGGAGTGATTCATAGACGCTTTCCTGATGCAAAATCGCGCTTAGTTTACCGCATATACCGCAGGATGGCTTGTGTTATGGAGGCTCAGGGTGTTGCTTTGCAACCCGATAGTACGCGCAGCGCCGCAGCCGGCGGATTTCACGGCGCACAGACGCAAAAAAGCCCATCCGGCAGGATGGGCTTCTTCACTTTATTTGATGCCTGGCAGTTCCCTACTCTCGCATGGGGAGACCCCACACTACCATCGGCGCTACGGCGTTTCACTTCTGAGTTCGGCATGGGGTCAGGTGGGACCACCGCGCTACAGCCGCCAGGCAAATTCTGTTTATCAACACACTTTTTAGTCTGTCGATGTCATCTGTAATCAGGCTGAAAATCTGTCTCTTCGCCAAAACACCTTCGGCGTTGTAAGGTTAAGCCTCACGGTTCATTAGTATCGGTTAGCTCAATATATCGCTACACTTACACACCCGACCTATCAACGTCATCGTCTTTAACGTTCCTTCAGGAGACTTAAAGTCTCAGGGAGAACTCATCTCGGGGCAAGTTTCGTGCTTAGATGCTTTCAGCACTTATCTCTTCCGCATTTAGCTACCGGGCAGTGCCATTGGCATGACAACCCGAACACCAGTGATGCGTCCACTCCGGTCCTCTCGTACTAGGAGCAGCCCCCTCAATTCTCCAGCGCCCACGGCAGATAGGGACCGAACTGTCTCACGACGTTCTAAACCCAGCTCGCGTACCACTTTAAATGGCGAACAGCCATACCCTTGGGACCTACTTCAGCCCCAGGATGTGATGAGCCGACATCGAGGTGCCAAACACCGCCGTCGATATGAACTCTTGGGCGGTATCAGCCTGTTATCCCCGGAGTACCTTTTATCCGTTGAGCGATGGCCCTTCCATTCAGAACCACCGGATCACTAAGACCTGCTTTCGCACCTGCTCGAGCCGTCACTCTCGCAGTCAAGCTAGCTTATGCCTTTGCACTAACCTCCTGATGTCCGACCAGGATTAGCTAACCTTCGTGCTCCTCCGTTACTCTTTAGGAGGAGACCGCCCCAGTCAAACTACCCACCAGACACTGTCCGCAACCCGGATCACGGGTCCACGTTAGAACACCAGCCATTAAAGGGTGGTATTTCAAGGTTGGCTCCACGCAGACTGGCGTCCACGCTTCAAAGCCTCCCACCTATCCTACACATCAAGGACCAGTGTTCAGTGTCAAGCTATAGTAAAGGTTCACGGGGTCTTTCCGTCTTGCCGCGGGTACACTGCATCTTCACAGCGAGTTCAATTTCACTGAGTCTCGGGTGGAGACAGCCTGGCCATCATTACGCCATTCGTGCAGGTCGGAACTTACCCGACAAGGAATTTCGCTACCTTAGGACCGTTATAGTTACGGCCGCCGTTTACCGGGGCTTCGATCAAGAGCTTCTCCTTACGGATAACCCCATCAATTAACCTTCCGGCACCGGGCAGGCGTCACACCGTATACGTCCACTTTCGTGTTTGCACAGTGCTGTGTTTTTAATAAACAGTTGCAGCCAGCTGGTATCTTCGACTGATTTCAGCTCCACGGGTAAACCGCTTCACCTACATATCAGCGTGCCTTCTCCCGAAGTTACGGCACCATTTTGCCTAGTTCCTTCACCCGAGTTCTCTCAAGCGCCTTGGTATTCTCTACCTGACCACCTGTGTCGGTTTGGGGTACGATTTCGTGTTACCTGATGCTTAGAGGCTTTTCCTGGAAGCAGGGCATTTGTCACTTCAGCACCGTAGTGCCTCGTCATCACACCTCAGCGTTAAAAGGTACCGGATTTACCTGGAACCTCCGCCTACATGCTTAAACCGGGACAACCGTCGCCCGGCTAACATAGCCTTCTCCGTCCCCCCTTCGCAGTAACACCAAGTACAGGAATATTAACCTGTTTCCCATCGACTACGCCTTTCGGCCTCGCCTTAGGGGTCGACTCACCCTGCCCCGATTAACGTTGGACAGGAACCCTTGGTCTTCCGGCGTGCGGGTTTTTCACCCGCATTATCGTTACTTATGTCAGCATTCGCACTTCTGATACCTCCAGCAACCCTCACAGGCCACCTTCAACGGCTTACAGAACGCTCCCCTACCCAACAACACATAGTGTCGCTGCCGCAGCTTCGGTGCATGGTTTAGCCCCGTTACATCTTCCGCGCAGGCCGACTCGACCAGTGAGCTATTACGCTTTCTTTAAATGATGGCTGCTTCTAAGCCAACATCCTGGCTGTCTGTGCCTTCCCACATCGTTTCCCACTTAACCATGACTTTGGGACCTTAGCTGGCGGTCTGGGTTGTTTCCCTCTTCACGACGGACGTTAGCACCCGCCGTGTGTCTCCCGTGATAACATTCTTCGGTATTCGCAGTTTGCATCGGGTTGGTAAGTCGGGATGACCCCCTAGCCGAAACAGTGCTCTACCCCCGAAGATGAGTTCACGAGGCGCTACCTAAATAGCTTTCGGGGAGAACCAGCTATCTCCCGGTTTGATTGGCCTTTCACCCCCAGCCACAAGTCATCCGCTAATTTTTCAACATTAGTCGGTTCGGTCCTCCAGTTAGTGTTACCCAACCTTCAACCTGCCCATGGCTAGATCACCGGGTTTCGGGTCTATACCCTGCAACTTAACGCCCAGTTAAGACTCGGTTTCCCTTCGGCTCCCCTATACGGTTAACCTTGCTACAGAATATAAGTCGCTGACCCATTATACAAAAGGTACGCAGTCACACCCGAAGGTGCTCCCACTGCTTGTACGTACACGGTTTCAGGTTCTTTTTCACTCCCCTCGCCGGGGTTCTTTTCGCCTTTCCCTCACGGTACTGGTTCACTATCGGTCAGTCAGGAGTATTTAGCCTTGGAGGATGGTCCCCCCATATTCAGACAGGATACCACGTGTCCCGCCCTACTCTTCGAGTTCACAACCTGTGCATTTTGGTGTACGGGACTATCACCCTGTACCGTCGGACTTTCCAGACCGTTCCACTAACACACAAGCTGATTCAGACTCTGGGCTGCTCCCCGTTCGCTCGCCGCTACTGGGGGAATCTCGGTTGATTTCTTTTCCTCGGGGTACTTAGATGTTTCAGTTCCCCCGGTTCGCTTCATTACGCTATGTATTCACGCAATGATAGTGTGTCGAAACACACTGGGTTTCCCCATTCGGAAATCGCCGGTTATAACGGTTCATATCACCTTACCGACGCTTATCGCAGATTAGCACGTCCTTCATCGCCTCTGACTGCCAGGGCATCCACCGTGTACGCTTAGTCGCTTAACCTCACAACCCGAAGATGTTTCGTAAAACACCATCGTGTTGCGAAAATTTGAGAGACTCGAACACACCGCTTTTCATTTCTTATTACGGAGAAATGAAACAGTGTGTCGTTTCAATTTTCAGCTTGATCCAGATTTTTAAAGAGCAAAACTTCGCAGTGAACCTTTTTCAGGTACACTCTGAAGTTTTCTTGGTTTGTTGCAGTAAAGATGGTGGAGCTATGCGGGATCGAACCGCAGACCTCCTGCGTGCAAAGCAGGCGCTCTCCCAGCTGAGCTATAGCCCCATCGAATGAATCTCTTTTAACCTTAATTCGTTTTCGGGCGCGGCGTGGTGAAGCGAAGCATACTGAAGTATGCGAGCTTTGCCACAACAAAGCACGAGAGCGAATTTGGTAGGCCTGAGTGGACTTGAACCACCGACCTCACCCTTATCAGGGGTGCGCTCTAACCACCTGAGCTACAAGCCTGCAGAGATTTTCTTACTGCTAATTTTCATCAGACAATCTGTGTGAGCACTACAAAGAACGCTTCTTTAAGGTAAGGAGGTGATCCAACCGCAGGTTCCCCTACGGTTACCTTGTTACGACTTCACCCCAGTCATGAATCACAAAGTGGTAAGCGCCCTCCCGAAGGTTAAGCTACCTACTTCTTTTGCAACCCACTCCCATGGTGTGACGGGCGGTGTGTACAAGGCCCGGGAACGTATTCACCGTGGCATTCTGATCCACGATTACTAGCGATTCCGACTTCATGGAGTCGAGTTGCAGACTCCAATCCGGACTACGACATACTTTATGAGGTCCGCTTGCTCTCGCGAGGTCGCTTCTCTTTGTATATGCCATTGTAGCACGTGTGTAGCCCTACTCGTAAGGGCCATGATGACTTGACGTCATCCCCACCTTCCTCCAGTTTATCACTGGCAGTCTCCTTTGAGTTCCCGGCCTAACCGCTGGCAACAAAGGATAAGGGTTGCGCTCGTTGCGGGACTTAACCCAACATTTCACAACACGAGCTGACGACAGCCATGCAGCACCTGTCTCAGAGTTCCCGAAGGCACCAATCCATCTCTGGAAAGTTCTCTGGATGTCAAGAGTAGGTAAGGTTCTTCGCGTTGCATCGAATTAAACCACATGCTCCACCGCTTGTGCGGGCCCCCGTCAATTCATTTGAGTTTTAACCTTGCGGCCGTACTCCCCAGGCGGTCGACTTAACGCGTTAGCTCCGGAAGCCACGCCTCAAGGGCACAACCTCCAAGTCGACATCGTTTACGGCGTGGACTACCAGGGTATCTAATCCTGTTTGCTCCCCACGCTTTCGCACCTGAGCGTCAGTCTTTGTCCAGGGGCCGCCTTCGCCACCGGTATTCCTCCAGATCTCTACGCATTTCACCGCTACACCTGGAATTCTACCCCCTCTACAAGACTCTAGCCTGCCAGTTTCGGATGCAGTTCCCAGGTTGAGCCCGGGGATTTCACATCCGACTTGACAGACCGCCTGCGTGCGCTTTACGCCCAGTAATTCCGATTAACGCTTGCACCCTCCGTATTACCGCGGCTGCTGGCACGGAGTTAGCCGGTGCTTCTTCTGCGAGTAACGTCAATCGTTGCGGTTATTAACCACAACGCCTTCCTCCTCGCTGAAAGTACTTTACAACCCGAAGGCCTTCTTCATACACGCGGCATGGCTGCATCAGGCTTGCGCCCATTGTGCAATATTCCCCACTGCTGCCTCCCGTAGGAGTCTGGACCGTGTCTCAGTTCCAGTGTGGCTGGTCATCCTCTCAGACCAGCTAGGGATCGTCGCCTAGGTGAGCCGTTACCCCACCTACTAGCTAATCCCATCTGGGCACATCCGATGGCAAGAGGCCCGAAGGTCCCCCTCTTTGGTCTTGCGACATTATGCGGTATTAGCTACCGTTTCCAGTAGTTATCCCCCTCCATCGGGCAGTTTCCCAGACATTACTCACCCGTCCGCCACTCGTCACCCAAGGAGCAAGCTCCTCTGTGCTACCGTTCGACTTGCATGTGTTAGGCCTGCCGCCAGCGTTCAATCTGAGCCATGATCAAACTCTTCAATTTAAGTTTGATGCTCGTGAATTAAACTTCGTAATGAATTACGTATGTTCACTCAGAGACTTGGTATTCATTTTTCGTCTTGCGACGTTAAGAATCCGTATCTTCGAGTGCCCACACAGATTGTCTGATAAATTGTTAAAGAGCAGTTGCGACGCGCTTTAGCGCTCTGTCGCGAGGTCCCGTATATTACGTTTTCCTCATTCAGAGTCAAGCATTTATTTTTGCTTTTCTCTACGAAGTTCTCAGTGGAACCCCGCTGACCCGGCGGCTTGTAATCCGTTGTTCCGTGTCAGTGGAGGCGCATTATAGGGAGTTATTTCAGGCTGACAAGGGGAAATTTAAAATAACTTTCCGAACGCGTATTTTTTCATCAAAACTACCTAAACTGCCAGTTTTTCGAGCGTCTTAAAGCCATAACGCTGCAGTACGGGCAATAGTTGTTCAGCTTCTGTCGTCATTGCCATACAGAATGCGACATTCTCGTCGGATGATTTTGCATCTGGTGCTTCATGTTCTAATAACCAGGCCGTGCGACGCGCAATCGCAGCACCAGAATCAACCAGCCGCGTCCCCTCGGGCAGAACCTGTAAAAGCTCTTCCTGTAATAGAGGGAAATGAGTACACCCGAGCACCACTGTGTCAGGGGGTTCCGACATCCGCAGCCACGGACGCAGAATGCGGCGCAGCTCTTCCAGAGAAACTGTTTCACCGTGCAGCTTCGCTTCAGCCAGTTCCACCAGCTCGGCAGAACCCAGCATCGCTATCTGACATTCGTTTGCAAACCGCGCAATCAACTCATGAGTATATGAACGTTTCACCGTTGCACGCGTAGCCAGCAACCCCACCACGCCATTCGCCGTGAGTCGCGCCGCCGGTTTAATCGCAGGCACCACGCCAACTACCGGAAAAGCAAATTTCTCCCGTAACGCAGGGAGCGACACCGTGCTTGCCGTATTACACGCGATAACCGCAAGAGAGAGGGGATAGCGCTGCTGGACCGCAGTCACAATCTCAACAACGCGCTCAACGATAAACGCCTCGCTCTTCTCTCCATAAGGAAAGGCGACGTTATCAAAAGCGTAGATATAGTGGAGATCCGGGAGAAGACGCCGGATCTCGTCATAGACCGACAACCCACCGACGCCGGAATCAAACACCAGCACGGTGGGACGTGGATCAGAAGGTGTAGCTGCCAGACAAGGTGTATTCCCGTCCTGCAGTTGCGTAGCCATAAACTGTCTCGTAATCTTTATCGAACAGGTTGGCGATTTTACCACGAACTGTCAGCTGTGAGGTGATTGGATATGATAATCCGATATCCCATAAGCTGACGCCGCCCAATTTAACATCACGATTATTGTCGAAATCATTATCGTAACGTTTACCTATATATTGATACGCAACGTTCCAGCCCAAATCCTGGACCTGTCCGGTTAACTCATACTTAACCTGCTGTTTTGCACGGCGATAGAGCACCTTGTTTGTGTCATCATCACGCGGGTCAACGTATTGTAGCGTCAGATTATGTTCTACGGGGCCTGTCGTAAAGTTTCCGGTCCATTCCAGCCCTTTAATCGTGGCTGATTTAACGTTGACGTACTGATTATTCTTGTAGTCGATCAGGTTTTGAATTTCATAGTGGTATGCGGAAAGACGCCAATTAAGCGGCCCTGTCAATCCATCAATACCTGCTTCCCACTGTTTAGATTCTTCCGGTTTCAGATTCGGGTTGGCAGCGATACCCGGTCCATAGGATGAGGCAAAGCGCGTCGCCCCGTATTGCTGACCCAGCGAGGGCGCCAGGAAACCAGTACCGTAAGAGAGCGTTGCACGATAGCCATCAACAAACTCCCAGCCAGCTGCGGTCTGCCAGGTACCATGCCAGCCGAATTGTTCGTCATGATCTTCACGGCCCGAGGCTTCCAGCGTGACGCTCTCAATTTGTTGCTGCCCGGTCAGATAAAGTCCCGTTGTATCACGTTTATAAGCATCTGATTTCGTCGTACTGCTGGATGTCAGCTTCTCTTGTTTCCAGTCGACACCGCCGCTAATTGCCCCATGCCCAACCGCAACGTTATTTCCCCACTGAATATAGCGTTGTTCCATATTATCCAGCGTAGCGTCTCCCGCATAACTGCCGAGTTCGTTGCTATAGTTGTAATCTTTGAGATGCTGGTAGTTAGCAATAAGTTGGGAGGAGTAGATACCAGAGCTGTAACGAAGACCTGAATCCCAGGACTGCGTGTAATTCTGGGCTTCGTCATTCCCTCCAGGATTACCCCACGAACCCTGGTCATAATCACTATTAGCGGTATATCCATAACCACGGAAGAAGCCGGAGACGTTATCGCTAAACTTGTGTTGAACGCCGCCCCAGAACAGCTTATTGCGATAACCATCGCGGTCGCTGTCACCGCTGTAGGGTGAGTCGGGTTGAATGTTAAAACCTTTCGTCGTCTGGTAAGCACCAGCCGCCGTCACCATCGTGTCACCAAACCGCTTATTAACCGAGCCGTCATAGGTTTGATAACCATCAGTCCCCATACCCGCGTTGATCTGCGATTTCTCTTCATCACTCATCGTAATGATGTTAACCACACCACCGATCGCACCAGAGCCGTACACTGCTGAACGGGGTCCGCGAATGTATTCAACACGCTGCACCAACGATACCGGAATCTGGCCAATGTCGATCGCATTGCCGATGCCGGCACGTGCCATCGGCACACCATCAATCAATACCAGAACGTGACGAGATTCAGTGCCGCGAACATACAGAGAGGAACTTTTACCCATACCGCCGCTCTGGGAGATATCTACGCCTGGCAATCGACGCATGACATCGTTCAGATCTTTTGACTGCCAGCGTTGAATATCTTCACGCGTGACCACATCGGTGGGGGCAAGAACAGTATTAACAGGCTGCTGAAAACGGTTGGCAGTGACGACGAGAGTATCCGGGCGAGTGTCCTGTGCCCAACCAGAAAATGCCGTGACGGACAACGCCGTGCACAGCAATGATTTTTTGATCATTGTAAAGCATCCACAATTTAAGAAGGATGCCGCAGGTCCCACCGATAGTACGCGATGATGAAGACCAGATGCGACGTTAGCCGGCAGGTCTTCGGGCTTGGAGGCGACATAAAGAGACGATGACTTCCCGCGGCAAGCCGCAGTGTCTGCACCAGGTGCGCTCATCTCTTACCTTCCTTACCGCTGCGCGTCAGCTCCAGATTTACACTGGATTCCCTTTTAACTCACAGGACCGGAAAACGGATGCTACAGTTTGTTACAACCTGGTGTCCAGACCGCATATCACATTATCGGAAATCATCAATGACTGGACATCTGTTGAGCAATCCCTACAATCCCCGCGTACTTTTATTTTTCAGGACGCATCATGACCCCCGAACACCTTCCGACAGAACAGTACGACGCCCAGTTAGCTGAAAAAGTAGTGCGTCTGCAGAGCTTAATGACGCCATTTTATGCACAGGCTCCGGAAGTGTTTCGCTCACCGGTCAGCCATTACCGTATGCGCGCCGAATTCCGCCTGTGGCATGACGGTGATGACCTGTACCACATCATGTTCGACAGCCAGACCAAAAGCCGTATTCGCGTCGACAGCTTCCCGGCTGCCAGCGAGCTCATCAACACGCTGATGACGGCAATGATCGACGGCGTTCGCAACAACCACGTCCTGCGCCACAAACTGTTTCAGATTGATTACCTCACAACCCTGAGCGATCAGGCGGTGGTATCGATGCTGTACCATAAAAAATTAGATGATGAATGGCGTCAGGAAGCCGAAGCGCTGCGAGATGCGCTGCGGGCGCAAAACCTGAACGTCCATCTGATTGGTCGGGCAACCAAAACCAAAATTGAGCTGGACCAGGACTACATTGACGAACGCTTGCCGGTAGCAGGTAAAGAGATTATCTACCGCCAGGTTGAGAACAGTTTTACCCAGCCGAATGCCACCATGAATATCCAGATGCTGGAATGGGCAATTGATGTCACCAAAGGGTCAAAAGGCGATCTGCTTGAGCTGTACTGCGGCAATGGCAACTTCTCGTTAGCCCTGGCGCAAAACTTCAACCGTGTACTGGCCACCGAAATCGCCAAACCGTCCGTGGCTGCTGCGCAGTACAACATCGCGGCTAACCACATTGATAATGTACAAATTATTCGCATGGCGGCCGAAGAGTTTACTCAGGCGATGAACGGGGTACGCGAGTTCAACCGTTTGCAGGGAATCGATCTGAAGAGTTACCAATGTGAAACCATTTTCGTGGACCCACCGCGCAGCGGTCTGGACAGCGAAACAGAGAAAATGGTGCAGGCGTATCCGCGTATTCTGTATATATCCTGCAATCCGGAGACATTATGTAAGAACCTGGAAACGTTAAGCCAGACGCACAATGTTTCACGTCTGGCTCTGTTTGATCAGTTCCCGTATACGCACCATATGGAGTGCGGCGTGTTACTGACCGCAAAATAAGTGATGACCTGGCCGGGAGCGCTTCGCTTGCCCGGCCGACAAAGATTACTCCACAATTTCCTGTTTACGGTTACGCACTTTAAAACCGATCCAGAACACCAGAATCACCGACAGTACCGCCGGGAAGAAGTTAGAGCCAATATCCGGGTATTCAGCGCGTACCACTGTGCTGTACAACAGAACACCGAGAATAAAACAGGCGGCAGCCAGGCCCGGTAGTCCCACAGGCATGGTGCGGTTCTGATAGCGCTGATGCAGACAATAAACCGTCAGCACCAGCGAAATAATCGGGAATACTGAGAATTGCACAATGGAGCTAAACAGCGCCGCAAATGTGCCATTGATCGATAAGCCAGCAACCAGCGCCAGCAGCAGCGTACCTTTATCTTGACCTGACTGTTTCATTGCTTGTCCTTCTCGTTACTCGGAGTGGTGCGTCATCTTTTCTTGTTCACGGCGGTACCAATAGAATGCGCCTTTCGCGATCATGCGCAATTGCAGTACCAGCCGCTCTTCCAGCTGCCGACGCTGTTCAGCGCCAACATCCAGTGCTTCTGCCCCGGCGCTGAACACAATGGTTACCATGGCTTCGGCTTGCGCTTCAGTAAACGCACGAGGCATATGGTTTTCGAGTTCCAGATAGTCCGCAAGTTCCGCAATGAAGTGCTGAATTTCACGTGCGACCGCAGCACGAAACGCTGCGGAAGTCCCCGAACGCTCGCGCAATAATAAACGGAAGGCGTTGGGATTGTTGCCAATGAACTCCATAAATGTTGAGACCGAGGTGCGGATCACACTCCCACCCTTAGCAATACGCTGACGCGCCTGACGCATCAACTGGCGCAGCATCAGACCACTCTCGTCCACCATCGTCAGGCCGAGTTCATCCACATCGCGGAAATGGCGATAAAACGAGGTTGGCGCAATGCCCGCTTCACGAGCGACTTCGCGTAAACTGAGGCTGGCAAAACTACGCTCAGCGCTGAGTTGACTAAATGCGGCTTCTACCAGCGAACGCCGGGTTTTTTCTTTTTGTTGCGCTCTAACGCCCATCACGATGTCTGAATCCTTCCACATACCTTGCTGGCACTATACCAGAGATTAGGCGGTTGGCATGGCTTTGTGAATGATTGTTTACGCGCAGTTTGTGCTTCGACTTCGCAAAAAAGCACAACGATAATTGGGTTATCCTGACAACGATGTTACTATTCTGTTGCTTTTATGTATAAGAACAGGTAAGCCTGACCATGTCACATTCCTACGATTACGATGCAATAGTAATAGGTTCCGGTCCCGGCGGCGAAGGCGCTGCGATGGGTCTGGTTAAGCAAGGAGCGCGCGTCGCGGTGATTGAGCGCTATCATAACGTCGGTGGAGGCTGTACCCACTGGGGCACCATCCCGTCGAAAGCCCTCCGCCACGCCGTCAGCCGTATCATTGAATTCAATCAGAACCCACTTTACAGCGACCACTCCCGACTCCTTCGTTCTTCTTTCGCCGATATTCTCAACCACGCTGATAACGTCATAAATCAGCAGACACGTATGCGGCAAGGATTTTACGAGCGTAACCACTGCGAAATTTTGCAGGGCAATGCCCGTTTTGTTGATGAACACACGCTCGCTCTGGAATGCCACGACGGCACGGTGGAAACGCTGACCGCGGATAAGTTCGTTATCGCCTGCGGTTCACGCCCCTATCACCCTGTAGACGTCGACTTTTCGCATCCCCGGGTGTATGACAGCGACTCGATCCTGAGCCTGCACCACGAACCCCGCCACGTTTTGATTTATGGCGCAGGGGTCATTGGCTGCGAATATGCATCGATTTTTCGTGGAATGGACGTCAAAGTCGATTTAATCAACACTCGCGATCGTCTGCTGGCGTTCCTCGATCAAGAGATGTCCGACTCGCTCTCTTATCACTTCTGGAATAGCGGTGTCGTCATTCGCCACAACGAAGAGTACGAGAAGATTGAAGGCTGCGATGATGGCGTCATCATGCATCTGAAATCCGGTAAAAAACTGAAGGCCGACTGCCTGTTGTACGCCAATGGTCGCACCGGTAATACCGATTCGCTGGCGCTGGAAAATATTGGTCTGAAAACTGACAGCCGCGGACAGCTGAAGGTCAACAGCATGTACCAGACAGCGTTACCGCACGTCTATGCCGTTGGCGATGTGATCGGCTATCCGAGCCTGGCATCAGCAGCCTACGATCAGGGACGCATTGCCGCCCAGGCGTTGGTAAAAGGCGAAGCGACTGCGCATCTGATCGAAGATATCCCGACCGGGATTTATACCATTCCGGAAATCAGCTCCGTCGGTAAAACGGAACAGCAGCTCACGGCAATGAAAGTTCCCTACGAAGTCGGTCGCGCCCAGTTTAAACACCTGGCACGAGCACAAATCGTCGGTATGAGCGTCGGAACGCTGAAGATTCTGTTCCATCGTGAAACTAAAGAGATTCTGGGGATCCACTGCTTTGGGGAACGCGCGGCCGAAATCATTCATATCGGTCAGGCGATTATGGAGCAAAAAGGTGGTGGTAACACCATCGAGTACTTCGTTAACACCACCTTTAACTACCCAACGATGGCGGAAGCCTATCGGGTAGCGGCGCTAAATGGCTTAAACCGCCTGTTTTAACGCACTGTCGAAATGGCCATCCATTGATCCACGGATGGCCTCTGCCAGCTGTTCATAACGACTGCGCAGCGGCGAACCTGGACGATACACCAGGCCAATCGTCCGGCGTGGTTCAGGCTTGATGCAGGGCAGATAAACAACACCATCACGCTTACGCTCAGACGGAACAGCCAGCGCAGGCAATAAAGTAATACCGCTGCCTGCCGCCACCATGTTGCGTAGTGTTTCCAGACTGGTTGCCCGAAAATGGGTATCCTCATCAGCGCCCGCTTCAAAGCAGAAGCCCATCGCCTGATCGCGCAGGCAGTGACCATCCTCCAGCATCAGCAGTTTTTCACCCGCCAGATCGGACATCGGCACACAATCCCGGTTTGCCCATGGGTGATCTTCATAGATCGCCAGCAACATAGGCTCATCAAATAACGGCACTTCGATGAACGCTTCACTCTCTTTCACCAGCGCCAGAATGACGCAGTCGAGCTTACCGCTGTCCAGTTGCGCCAGCAGTTGATGCGTCTGCGCCTCATGGAGATACATTTCCAGTTTTGGGAAGGTCTGGTGCAACATAGGAATAATATGCGGCAGCAGGTATGGCCCCACCGTTGGGATCAAACCAATATGCAGCGGGCCAGACATTGTCTCGCCTTGTTGGCTTGCCATCTCCTTGAGCACTTTGACCTCGCGCAGCACGGTACGCGCCTGATCCACCAGCAGTAAACCTGCCTGAGTGAACAGCACCTTGCGACTTGTACGCTCCAGCAACATAACGCCAAGCTCATCTTCCAGCTTACGGATCTGGCCGCTCAGCGTTGGTTGGCTTACGTGACAGGAGTCTGCCGCTCGTCGGAAGTGACGATGTTCGGCGAGTGCCACCAGGTATTCAAGATCACGAATATTCATTATTCATCCTCCATCGCCACGATAGTTCGTAGCGATAGGTAGCATAGCAACGAACGATTATCCCTATCAAGCTTTCTGTTTAATAATGCACCACAGAAACGGAACGGTACCCCTTTAACCCTTGAAGCTACTGTCCGTTCTCATACTCGAAATAACTAAAGCCAACGTGAACTTTTGCGGACCTTGTGTCCGCATTTTTTTTGCATAAAAAAGCCCGGCGTGGCGCCAGGCTCGAATCATTACCCATCAATTTACGCCAGACGCGCCTTCGCATAGTCGATCGCCTGCGCAACCTGCAGGGGCGAAACGCCGCCTTTCGCCGCACGTTTGTCTAAGCAAGATTGCAACGAGAGGATCGGGTAAACGTCATCGCCAATGACCTGGCTGAACCGTTGTAAATCGGCAAGCGACAGAGCTTCCAGCGGTTTGCCCTGCCGAATCGCCTCAACTACCGTTTCACCCACAATATGGTGCGCTTCGCGGAACGGAACACCTTTTGCCACCAGATAATCCGCCAGTTCAGTGGCGTTAGCATAGCCCTGCTGCGCAGCCTCCTGACAACGCGGACGTTTCACCTGAATGCCATCCAGCACCAGCGCGGCCATATGCAGGCAATCCAGCCAGGTGTCGAGCGCGTCAAACACCCCTTCTTTGTCTTCCTGCATATCTTTGTTGTATGCCAGCGGGAGGCCTTTTAATGTCATCATCATGCCGGTCAGCGCCCCCTGCACACGACCGCATTTACCGCGGATCAGCTCCAGTGCATCCGGGTTTTTCTTCTGCGGCATCAGAGATGAGCCCGAAGTCACACGATCGGACAGCTCAACAAAGCCCGCTTCCCCGGTATTAAAGAAAATAAGGTCTTCAGCAAAACGTGACAGATGCACCATACCGATAGAGGCGTCGGAGAGTAGCTCCAGCACGTGATCACGGTCAGAAACGCTATCCAAACTGTTGCGCGTCGCCGAGGCAAAACCCAGCCAACCGGCCAACTGCTCGCGATCGATTTCATATGCCGTACCCGCCAGCGCGCCACAGCCTAACGGGCTAACGTCTAAGCGTTTGAGTGTGTCCTGCAGACGGCTCTCGTCACGCGCCAGCATTTCAACATAGGCCAGGCACCAGTGGGCAAACGTCACAGGTTGCGCACGTTGCAGGTGGGTGTAACCCGGCATAACCGCGTCCTGGTTATTCTCTGCCGTCACCACCAACGCACTTTGCAACTGACGATTGGCCGACAGCAATTCAATAACCGTATCTTTACACCACAGTTTAAGATCGGTCGCGACCTGGTCGTTACGGCTACGTCCGGTATGCAGTTTTTTGCCAAGCTGGCCGACTTTATCGATCAGCTTTCCTTCTACCCAGCTATGAATATCTTCGGCATCGCTTTGCAGGATCTGCTGCGGATTCGCCCTAACCTCTTCCAGCAGAGTATTCAGCGCCTCTTCCAGCTGCAGCTGCTCATCGGCGGTCAGTACGCCAACCGTTACCAACGCTTTGGACCAGGCCACAGAGCCGACAATATCCTGTTCTGCCAGGCGGTAGTCAAAACGCAACGAGTCGTTGAACTGTTTGAACCGCTGATCTGCTGCCTGTGTAAAACGCCCACCCCAAAGTGCCATAACATCGTTCCTTTATTCATTAGTTCCGCCGGGTAGCGCTGCGCTTACCCGGCCTACAGTCATTCAATAAAATCTTACGCTAAAATCCGCGTACCAATTGGCGTGCCGTTAAACAGCGCCGGAAGTTGATCGGCATGACGCCAGGAGGCGATATCCACCGGACGGCCCAGCGTACGCGCAGCATCCAGTGCCGCATTGACCTTCACGATCATGCCATCAGTAATAATACCTTGTTCAATCAGTTGTTCCGCTTTGACGGCGGTCATTTCAGCAATACGCTGACCTTTACCATCCAGAATACCACTTACGTCAGAGAGCAGGATCAGATCCGCCCCCAACGTTGCTGCCAGCGCCGTTGCCGCCTGGTCGGCATTAACATTCATCAGTAGTCCGTCTTCAGTAACGCCAATGGAGCTCACTACCGGCAGAAAACCACCTTCCAGCAGCGTGTTAATCAGCTTAGGCGAACCCGGCTGCGCCAGTCCAACATGACCCAGCTCTTTATCGAGCGGCGTCACCTTTACGCTGTCACCATCGCCAAGATACAGACCCACAGACGCGATGTGATGTTTTTTTGCCCAGGCCAGTAAGGTTTTATTCGCTGTTCCCGCCAGGGCGCCGGTAATAATGTCAATTTGATCGGCTGGCGTGACGCGCAGGCCATTTTTCTTTTTTACCGGCAGATTGAGCTGCTTCATCAGCTCATCAACCACGCAGCCGCCACCGTGCACAATGACCAGTGGACGCTGATGCGACTCACGATAATTCACCAATGCGGTAAACAGACGCTCCAGCGCCTCTTCGCTATCCAGTAAAACGCCGCCCAGCTTGATAATTAATGGATTCATTGTTGCACCTTTACATAAGAGACTGCGTTTGGGCAAAGCCAAAACGAATATTTGCGCACTGCATCGCCTGTGCTGCCGCGCCTTTCAATAAGTTATCTTCAGTTGCCACCACGATCAGGTGCTCACCCTGTACAGCGAACCCGATATCACAGAACGGTAAGCCAACCACGTTCTTCAGCGCTGGAACGCCTTTGTCATACAAACGCACCAGTGGCTTATCGCCATACGCCTGTTGCAACGTCTGGGCCACTTGCGCATGGGTTACGCCCGTTTGCAAACGGCAGGTGATAGTTTCCAGGATGCCGCGGGGGAAGTTACCCAGATGCGGGGTGAAGATCACTTCCGCACCAAGGTGAATCGCGATTTCCGGCTGATGACGATGGGTAAACACGCCATACGGCTGTAGGCTCACCTCACAAAAGCTGTTGGAAATAGCCGCCTTACGCCCCGCGCCGCTCACGCCGCTGGTGGCGTTGATCACCGGCCACTGGCTGAGATCCAGCAGCCCGGCATCAATCAGCGGTTTAAGCGAAAGCTGCGCCGCTGTTGGGTAACAACCTGGTACGGCAATCAGGTTCGCGTCTTTTAGTTGGTCTTCGCTCCACTCCGCCAGCCCATAAACGGCCTGCTCCAGCAGGTCAGGGTGCTGATGGGTAAAGCCGTAATATTTTTCATAGAACGCGCCGTCGTTTACGCGAAACGCGCCCGAAAGGTCAAACACCACGCATCCAGCCTGCAGGAACTGCGGGGCCAGGTCATGACTCACCTCATGAGCCGTTGCGAGGAACACAATGTCCACCCCTGCGCTAAACTCGCTGATATCTGACATTGGCTGCAACGGTAAATCGACAATGCCTTTCAACTGCGGATGCAAATCGGAGATTAATTTTCCTGCATCATTGCTTTGCGCTGAGACGGTCAAAGCGGTTATGTTCATATCAGGATGGCGATTTACATAGGTCACAAGCTCTGCGCCGGCATAACCACTGGCGCCCACAATCAGCGTATTCAACATCGGGGCTGCTCACCTTCTTAGATTCTGTTGCCAGGTATAAGCCTTTATCACCTCACCTTACACTTGGTGGGTTTTATTATGCTTAACGTTAATGTATTTTTATTCACAAATATTGCATGAATATTGATACTATCATGACCCGAGGTGTGTCAACAATGAAAAACAATTTACCGCCATTTATCGAGATTTACCGCGCTCTGATTGCCACACCGTCGATTAGCGCCACCGAAGAAGCACTCGATCAAAGCAATGCAGGTTTAATCACTCTGCTTGCGGGCTGGTTTAAAGATTTAGGCTTCAATGTAGAGGTCCAGCCGGTTCCCGATACGCGAAATAAATTCAATATGCTGGCGAGCATCGGGCAAGGGGCTGGCGGTCTGTTGTTGGCGGGCCATACCGATACCGTCCCGTTTGATGACGGACGCTGGACGCGCGATCCGTTCACTCTCACCGAGCATGACAATAAGCTCTACGGTCTGGGTACGGCGGATATGAAAGGCTTCTTCGCCTTTATCCTCGATGCGCTGCGCGACGTCGATGTCACGAAGTTGAAAAAACCCCTGTACATTCTGGCCACTGCCGACGAAGAAACCAGCATGGCGGGTGCACGCTACTTCTCTGAAACCACCGCCCTGCGACCGGACTGTGCGATCATCGGTGAACCCACCTCCCTGCAACCGGTCCGCGCGCACAAAGGTCATATCTCTAATGCGATTCGCATTTTGGGGCAATCGGGCCACTCAAGCGATCCGGCGCGTGGCGTCAATGCGATTGAGCTGATGCATGATGCCATTGGCCATATCATGACTTTGCGCGACGACCTGAAAGAGCGTTATCACCATGATGCGTTTACCGTCCCGTATCCGACGTTAAATTTGGGTCACATCCACGGTGGCGATGCTGCCAACCGCATCTGCGCCTGCTGCGAACTGCATATGGATATTCGCCCCCTCCCCGGCATGACGCTCAACGATCTCAGTGGCTTACTTAACGATGCGCTGGCCCCGGTCAGCGAGCGCTGGCCGGGTCGCCTGACGGTGTCGGAACTGCATCCGCCCATTCCAGGCTATGAGTGCCCACCTGACCATCAACTGGTACAAGTGGTTGAGAAACTGCTGGGCGCGCAAACGGAAGTGGTGAACTACTGCACCGAAGCGCCGTTTATCCAGACGCTTTGCCCAACGCTGGTGTTGGGTCCTGGCTCCATTAATCAGGCGCATCAGCCGGATGAGTATCTGGAAACGCGTTTTATCAAGCCGACGCGGGAGTTAATTACCCAGGTAGTGCACCACTTCTGCTGGCATTAACCGCTTATCGCCTCGCTAACCCTTTAGTGGTAAGCGAGGTAATTTATTAACATTTCCATAAGCAACGCTTATTTGATTCGATGTGAATTAAATAACGTAAATTGCCGCCATTTTTTCGTTTGCTGAACCGATTTCGCAGCAATTGACGCCACGAGTTTTACGTGGCTTTATAAAAGACGGCTAAAAAGTTAAGTCCGAAAAATACAGGGCTAATAATTTCAAAATGGGGTGTCTGGGTTAATGAACGAACAATATTCCGCGTTGCGTAGTAATGTCAGTATGCTCGGCAAAGTGCTGGGAGAGACCATCAAGGACGCGCTGGGAGAGAACATTCTCGACCGCGTAGAAACAATCCGTAAGTTGTCCAAGTCATCCCGCGCTGGCAATGAAGTCAATCGCCAGGAATTGCTCACTACGCTGCAAAACCTGTCTAACGACGAGCTGCTGCCGGTTGCCCGCGCGTTTAGCCAGTTTCTGAACCTGGCCAACACTGCCGAGCAGCACCACAGCATTTCGCCAAAAGGCGAAGCCGCCAGCAACCCGGAAGTGATTGCTCGCACCCTGCGTAAATTGAAAGACCAGCCCAACCTCGATGAAGCCACCATCAAGAAAGCCGTGGAGTCTCTCTCGCTGGAACTGGTACTCACCGCCCACCCGACCGAGATCACCCGCCGCACGTTGATCCATAAAATGGGCGAGGTAAACGCCTGCCTCAAACAGCTTGACAACAAAGACCTCGTCGATTACGAACGCCACCAGCTGATGCGCCGTCTGCGCCAGCTGATTGCCCAGTCCTGGCATACGGATGAAATTCGTAAACTGCGTCCAAGCCCGGTTGATGAAGCCAAATGGGGCTTCGCGGTGGTTGAAAACAGCCTGTGGGAAGGCGTGCCGAACTATCTGCGCGAACTGAACGAACAGTTGGAAGAGCACCTGGGTTATAAGCTGCCGGTTGATTTTGTCCCGGTTCGCTTTACCTCCTGGATGGGCGGTGACCGTGACGGCAACCCGAACGTAACGGCGGATATCACCCGCCACGTGCTGCTGCTCAGTCGTTGGAAAGCCACCGATCTGTTCCTGAAAGACATCCAGTTTTTGATTTCTGAACTGTCGATGGTAGATGCCACACCGGAACTGCTGGCGCTGGTGGGCGAAGAAGGTGCGGCGGAACCTTACCGTTATCTGATGAAAACGTTGCGTTCACGTCTGATGGCAACCCAGGCCTGGCTGGAAGCCCGTCTGAAAGGCGAGAAATTGCCGAAGCCTGCGGGCCTTCTTACCCAAAACGAACAACTTTGGGACCCGCTTTATGCGTGTTACCAGTCTCTGCAAGCTTGTGGCATGGGTATCATCGCCAATGGCGAACTGCTCGACACCCTGAGGCGCGTGAAATGTTTCGGCGTACCGCTGGTACGTATCGATATTCGTCAGGAAAGCACCCGTCATACTGAAGCTCTGGGCGAACTGACCCGTTATCTGGGCATTGGCGACTACGAAAACTGGTCAGAAGCCGATAAACAAGCTTTCCTGATCCGCGAACTGAATTCCAAACGTCCGCTGCTGCCGCGTCACTGGGAACCAAGCAACGACACCCGTGAAGTGCTGGACACCTGCCAGGTTATTGCCGAAGCACCGTACGGTTCCATTGCCGCCTATGTTATCTCGATGGCGAAAACGCCATCAGATGTGTTGGCCGTACACTTGTTACTGAAAGAAGCCGGTATCGGTTTTGCTATGCCGGTCGCGCCGCTGTTTGAAACGCTGGACGACCTCAACAATGCCGATGACGTCATGTCCCAGCTCCTGAATATCGACTGGTATCGCGGCTTTATTCAGGGCAAACAGATGGTCATGATTGGCTACTCTGACTCCGCAAAAGATGCGGGCGTGATGGCCGCCTCCTGGGCACAATATCAGGCCCAGGATGCGCTGATCAAAACCTGCGAAAAAGCCGGTATCGAACTGACGCTGTTCCACGGTCGCGGCGGGTCCATTGGTCGCGGCGGCGCACCTGCCCATGCGGCACTGCTCTCCCAACCGCCAGGCAGCCTGAAAGGCGGCCTGCGCGTGACAGAACAAGGTGAGATGATCCGCTTTAAGTACGGCCTGCCGGAAGTGACCATCAGCAGCCTGTCGCTGTATACCGCAGCAATTCTGGAGGCCAACCTGTTACCGCCGCCAGAGCCGAAAGATAACTGGCGTCATATCATGGATGAGCTTTCCGATATCTCCTGTGAGCTTTATCGTGGATATGTGCGTGAAAATAAAGACTTCGTTCCTTATTTCCGCTCCGCGACGCCAGAGCAAGAACTGGGTAAATTGCCGCTCGGTTCACGTCCGGCAAAACGTCGCCCAACCGGCGGGGTTGAGTCTCTGCGCGCCATTCCGTGGATCTTTGCCTGGACGCAGAACCGCCTGATGCTCCCGGCATGGCTGGGTGCTGGTACCGCGCTGCAAAAAGTGGTTGAAGACGGTAAGCAAAGCGAACTCGAAGCAATGTGCCGCGACTGGCCATTCTTCTCCACGCGTCTTGGCATGCTGGAAATGGTTTTCGCCAAAGCGGATCTGTGGCTGGCAGAATACTACGATCAGCGCCTGGTCAAAAAAGAGCTGTGGCCGCTGGGCGAAGAACTTCGTCAGCGCCTGGAAGCCGATATCGATGTCGTGCTGGCGATTGCCAACGACTCACATTTGATGGCCGACCTGCCGTGGATTGCCGAGTCCATTCAGTTAAGAAATATTTATACCGATCCACTGAACGTCTTACAGGCTGAGCTGTTACACCGTTCACGCCTGGCCGAAGAGCAAGGACATGAACCGGATCCACGCGTTGAACAAGCGCTGATGGTGACTATCGCTGGTGTTGCCGCCGGTATGCGCAATACAGGCTAACACCCCTCCAGCTGTCGCCTTCGTGCTACTGTACGAAGGCGACAGTAAAAACCGCTGTTACAATCATTTCATTTTCAATATATTCCTGCCTGAACATATTCACTACGTGAATATTACAACAGCGAAACACGATCCTGAGATCGTGATGCTTCAGTTCCTCTTAATGTTTAGCCGCTACTCTTGGCGCTACAATTAAAGACAGGCTCATACTATGCAATCCTTACAACTCCAGTCTAAACCCGCGTTTAGCTGGAAAGCCCTGGGTTGGGCGCTCCTCTATTTTTGGTTTTTTTCCTCATTACTGCAGGCCGTTATCTATTTCAGCGGCTATAGCGGATCTACCGGCCTACGCGACTCCCTGCTGTTCAGCTCGCTGTGGTTGATCCCGGTATTTTTATTTCCAAACCGTATCCGCATTATTGCTGCCGTCATTGGCATAGTGCTATGGGTGGCATCGCTGGCTGCTCTGAGCTATTACGTCATTTACGGGCAAGAGTTCTCGCAAAGCGTTCTGTACGTGATGTTTGAAACCAATGCGAACGAAGCCAGCGAGTACCTGAGTCAATACTTCAGTCTGAAGATCGTCTTAATTGCGCTGGCCTATACGGCAATAGCAATTCTGCTATGGACGCGCCTGCGCCCGGTACATATTCCATCGCCCTGGCGCTACCTGGTGTCGTTTGCGCTTTTATACGGTTTGATTCTGCATCCAATGACGGTGAACACCTTCATCAAACAAAAACCGTTTGAAAAAACGTTGGATGGCCTTGCTTCACGTATGGAGCCCGCCGCGCCGTGGCAATTCATCTCCGGGTATTATCAATATCGTCAGCAGTTGACCTCGCTCAATAGCCTGCTGAATGAGAACAATGCCCTGCCACCACTGGCCAACTTTAAAGACAGCTCAGGTGACGCACCGCGTACGCTAGTGCTGGTGATTGGCGAGTCAACGCAACGTGGCCGCATGAGCCTGTATGGCTACCCGCGTGAAACGACGCCAGAACTGGATGCGTTGCATAAATCCGATCCTAACTTCACCGTGTTCAATAATGTTGTGACCTCACGTCCGTACACCATTGAAATCCTGCAGCAGGCGCTGACCTTCGCCAACGAGAAGAACCCGGATCTGTATCTGACTCAGCCGTCTCTGATGAACATGATGAAACAGGCGGGTTATAAAACCTTCTGGATCACCAATCAGCAGACAATGACGGCCCGCAACACCATGCTGACCGTGTTCTCTAAGCAGACGGATAAGCAGTTCTATATGAACCAGCAGCGTACGCAAAGCGCACGCGAATATGACAGCAACGTGCTGGCACCATTTAAAGAAGTGCTGGCCGACCCGGCGCCGAAAAAGTTCATCATCGTGCACCTGCTGGGAACGCATATTAAGTACAAATTCCGCTATCCGGATGGCCAGGGTAAGTTCGACAATAATATCGACAATGTTCCCGCTGGCCTGAGTAACGATGAGCTGGAAGCCTACAACGATTACGACAGCGCGAATGTCTACAATGATCATATTATTGCCAGTCTGATCAAAGACTATAAAGCGACCGATCCGAACGGCTTCCTGCTGTACTTCTCCGATCATGGTGAAGAGGTTTACGATACGCCACCGCACAAAACGCAGGGTCGTAATGAGGACAGCCCAACGCGCCATATGTATACGGTGCCGTTCCTGTTGTGGACCTCGGAAAAATGGCAGGCCGCGCATCCACGTGACTTTTCACAGGATGTGAATCGTAAATACAGCAGCTCTGAGCTTATCCACACCTGGTCTGACTTAGCGGGCTTCACCTACGATGGTTTCGATCCAACTCGCGCCATTACCAACCCGCAGTTCAAAGAGACAACCCGCTGGATTGGCAATCCGTACAAGAAGAATGCCCTGATAGATTACGATTCCCTGCCTTACGGCGATCAGATCGGTAATCAGTAACTCTCGCACCGGCCACTCTTAAAGAGTGGCCTTTTTTTAGGATGGCGGTTACTGTTTCCCTGTCTGCTGCCTGCAAGGGATTAACATGTATCACGACGTAAGCCATCTTCTCTCCCGCCTGATTAACGGCCCCGCACCGCTGCGCCAGGTGTATTTTGCCAGCACCACTAGCACAACACCGGAACTGGCGTATCAGGTCGATTTTCCCCGGCTGGAAATTGTGCTGGAAGGTGAATTTGCGGATTCTGGCGTTGATAAGGTGCTTACCCCCGGCGATGTCTTGTTCGTTCCGGCTGGCGGCTGGAATTATCCGCAGTGGGTCACACCGGTCACGACACTCAGCATTCTGTTCGGCAAACAGCAACTGGGTTTCAGCATCGTCCAGTGGGACGGCAAGCAATATCAAAATCTTACCCGCCAACACGTCGCACGGCGCGGGCCACGTATTGGTTCTTTTCTGCTGCAAACGCTCCATGAGATGCAAATGCAGCCGCAAGAACAGCAAACGGCCAGGTTAATCGTTGCGAGCTTGCTGAGCCATTGTCGCGATCTGCTCGGCAGCCAGATCCAGACCGCATCCCGCAGCCAGGCCCTTTTCGAAGCCATTCGCGGTTATATTGACGAGCGTTACGCTGCGCCGCTCACCCGAGAATCCGTTGCGCAGGCGTTTTACATTTCACCCAATTACCTCTCCCACCTGTTTCAAAAAACGGGCGCAATCGGTTTTAACGAATACCTGAATCATACGCGACTGGAACACGCAAAAACGCTGTTAAAGGGTTACGAGCTGAAGATCAAAGAAGTAGCACACACCTGTGGATTTGTTGACAGCAACTACTTCTGCCGCCTGTTTCGCAAGAATACTGAACGTTCACCGTCAGAGTATCGTCGGCAGTATCACAGCCAGTTGACGGAGAAAAAAACTACTCCAGAGTAAGATGTGTGTGCTGCGGCGCTGACAGCAGCTTTCGTACTGCACTCATCACCCGTTGTGGTTCACGCAGAAAAGCGCTAATGCCCGACTGCACGTATCGACTCTGCGTAAAGCGTTCCGCCCCCGCAAGTTCAATATCGGTAATGAGCAACACCGCATCAGCGCGGTTAATATCTTCTTCCGTTAAGCGATTTTCGGTTCCCAGCGCGCCCTGAGTTTCAATCTTAATGCTCCACTTCTCTTGCTGGCAGAGCTTCTCCAGCCGTTCGGCAGCCATATAGGTATGTGCCACGCCGCTTACGCACGCGGTAACCGCAACCAGATATCGTACAGGTGCGACTGTCATATTAACCTCCTGTGGTTACCTGAAAACCAGCGCGTTCCGCCATCCCACGCAATGCAGCCAACTCTTGCGCCGATGGCGCGGGCACATCTTTCATCGACCAGGGCAGGCCGAGCAGGCTGTATTTCGGTTCACCATACCGATGAAACGGTAGCAGATGAACCTGTTTTATGCCTAAGGATGTCAGCAGCGTCAAAGCTTGTCGCAGGTTTTCCGCATTGAGCGTATATCCAGGAATTAACGGCAAACGGGGAATCACATTGATTCCCTCCCTCACTAACAGCCGCAAATTTTCAAGCACGCGCGGCAGGTTCATATTGACCACCTCGCGCGCCTGCGCCACATCCATAATTTTGAGATCAAACAACACTTCATCGCATGCTTTTGCCAGCGGAAGCAGGCGGCTGGCCGGGGCGTCACCTGCAGTTTCAATAGCGCACCTAATCCCCAGCCGCTTCAGACGCTGTAAAAAGCGGATGGCAAAGGGCGCTTGCATCAACACTTCACCACCGGAAAGCGTCACTCCGCCACCTGAGGTGCGAAAAAAGAGTTCATCTTTCAGCACCTCGCGTTCCAGCTCATCCAGCGTGATATCACAGCCAATATGTTCAAACGCCCCGGAAGGGCATTCATTAGCATCACGCAGGCAAGGCGCACAATGCAGGCATTTACTCTCTCGTCGTACCGTTTCAATACGTGGAGAGAGAGATTCGGGGTTAGCACACCACGGGCAGGTGTGCGGACAGCCTTTAAAAAAGACGACTGTGCGAATGCCTTGCCCATCATTTAGCGAGTAACGCTGAATGTTGAAGATGCGTGCGGCTTCATCGTCGCACTGCTCCACAACCTCACAGCTGATGCGCGGTGCGGCGAATGATGTCATCCTGAATCTCCTTCGACAGCTCGACAAAGAAGGCGCTGTAACCCGCCACGCGCACCACCAGCCCGGCAAAATCTTGCGGACGATGCTGTGCCTCGCGCAATGTTTCGGCATTCACCACGTTAAACTGGATGTGCTGTAGCTTAAGTTGAGTAAACGCACGCAGGAAATCTGCCAACTTGCGTAATCCCACCTCTCCTTCAAGGGTAGCTGGCGTAAACTTCACGTTCAGCAAGGTACCGTTTGAAAGCAATGTGTTATCCAGCTTACTGACCGATTTCAGCACCGCAGTCGGCCCCTGCATATCCTGTCCCAGCATCGGCGACAGGCCACCGTCTGCCAGTTGCTCTCCGGTGAAACGGCCATCCGGCGTCGCCCCCACTACCGAACCCAGCGGCACGTGAGCAGAAACGGTATACGAACCTGGCGTAAATTGCCCACCGCGCGGATTTTGGTATTTTTCTACCTCTTTACAGTAAAAACGTAGCAGTTCAGCGCTGATGTTATCCACATCATCAATATCGTTGCCGTATTTTTCAAAACGGTTGATCAACCTGGCGCGTACCTTTTCACCTTCCGGCGTGGCAAAATTGTCTTTTAATACCGACAGCAGCTCGTCAAAACTTAAGCGCTGCTGTTCGAACACCAATCCATTAAGCGCATGTAAAGAATCACTCAGGTTGGCGATACCAATACCTTGCACGCCAGAGAAGTTATAGCGTGCGCCGCCGTCGGTAATATCACAACCTTTATCCAGGCAGTCGCTGATAAACGAAGAGAGCAGCGGTACCGGCGCCCAGTCACGATGGCCGATATCGCAGATATTGCTGCCCTCCACCATTAGCGTGATGTAGTGGCTAATTTTGGCGCGAATATGCGCCAGCAGACCGTCATACGTCAGCGCGCTGTTGCCTTCGTTCTCATACAGACTGATTTCCATCACTTTCAACAGGTTGAACATGGCAATGTCATGCAAGCCGTAAGTTCTGCCCGGAATCGACAGCTCCACACAGCCGACCACGGCGTAATCCCGCGCATCCTCCAGCGATACGCCACGGTTCAGAAACGCAGGCACCACCACTTCATCGTTAAAGATCTGCGGAATACCGGTGCCAAGACGAATGGTCTCCGCCGTCTTCATCAGGAAAGGTGTATCAATCAACGCATTGGTGCGCACGCCAAGATTTGGCTGCGGCAGTTGTACACTCTGGTAAGCATCAAGGCAGAGGAATGAGAGAACGTTTACCGCGCTGCGTCCGTTCTCCGTCAATCCGCCGAGCAGCGCGGTATATCCCGTCGGGAATCCAGCGAAATAACGCGCGCTACTGGTAGAACGCAACAATACGATGTCATTGCACTTTACCCACAATGATTCGAGGATCTCCTTTAAGAAAGCCGGATCGTCCCCCTGAGTCAGTGAGGTCTGGTAGAACGGCAGCATATACTGGTCGAAACGCCCCAGCGAAAGCGAGCTGGCGTTGGACTCATACTGCAAAATAATATTCATGTACCAGAACAGCTGGCACGCCTGCCAGAAGGTTTGCGGCTTGTGCTGCATGTTGTGGCGGGAGTTTGCGGCAATGGCGAGCAGTTCCTGACGACGCTGCGCATCCGGGCAATCTTCCGCCATTTTTTCTGCCAGCAGAGCGTAACGCAGAATATGGCTTTGCGAAGCTTCAAGCAGCAGCAACGCAGCCTGATAAAAGTGGTTATCCGGCTGCTGCTCGCAGTGTTGCCGCATCTGCGTGACCAGCTCACCAAGCCCGTGATTCAGCAGGCGCGGATAATCAATAATGATATGTCCCTGCCCTTTGTCCGTCTGGTTAATGCTAAAAATCTGGGTGCTGACGGCGGCTTTTACCTCATCGGTCATCTGACCGTTGATGAAATCCTTCATCGAGCGCTTTTCCCAGTACGGGTACAGCACATCACGATAGAGACGTTTATCTTCGTCACTAATATCAAAACGGTCCTGCGGACGCGTCGGGAACTGGTCCAGCTCTTTCAACAGCCAGTACGGATCCATCTCCGGCGACATTATTCCCGCCCGCGGCTTAACGGTACGGTTGCCTGCAATCAGCTCTTCATCACGAATCGAAATTTCAACGTACTCAAGGATATACGCGGTTGCTTTCGCCCGACGCAGAATGACCGGATCCCCTTCCGTCTGCTGATGGCTGGCGGTATACAGTTGCGCGCGCTCAAGTGAGATTTCACGATTATGTTGAAACAGAGCGGCTTTCAAACGTTGGATGCGATTGGTCATGAAAAACTCCTGTGGGCAAGCTTGTTGCCTGATGGCGGCGTGAACGCCTTATCTGGCCTACAGGATTAATAGCGTAGGACAGATAAGCTTGCGCCATCGGGCATTCTAAAGTTAAGCGGTTTGCGCAAGGTGTGCGCCAATCTTGTTCATGATGGCGTCGGCGCGTTTCACTGCATCGCTGATGTTGACGCGAACGATAGTTTTGCCCGCAAAACGCTCTTCAAACTTAATACCAATGTCCTTGGTCAGAATGACCATGTCGGCCTCAGCCACATCCGCCAGGGTCAGTTCGTTTTCCAGACCGATCGACCCCTGAGTCTCAACCTTTACGTCCCAACCTTTGGCTTTAGCGGCGCTTTCCAACGCTTCGGCTGCCATATAGGTGTGAGCAACGCCAGAAGGACATGCGGTTACTGCGATAATCTTAGTCATGACTCTTTCCTCACTTAATTCATTTCAAAATCTAAATCCAGATCGTCCTCTTTCTGCTCGACCTGAGACACTTTTTTCCGTGCCAGACTTTTCAGTACGTTAACGCACACGGCGGTCACCACAGCACCAACGGCAACCGCCGCGATATAACCCAGTTTTCCTTCCACAACGGGCAGAACAATCAGCCCACCCCAACCGGCATAACACTGCGCTCCAAACAGGGCGGCGGTTACTGTGCCACAGGCTGAGCCAACCATAATGGATGGGATAACGCGCAGCGGATCGGCGGCGGCAAATGGAATCGCGCCTTCCGTTACGCCAACGCAGCCCATCACTAGCGCAGCTTTACCGGCTTCACGTTCTTCAGAAGAGAAATTCTTGCGGCCAATCAGCGTCGCCAGCCCTAAGCCCAACGGAGGCACGCAGATCCCCACAGCGGCAATAGCGACCACGGTATAAACCCCTTGCGACACACAAATCAGCATGAAGGCATAAGCAACTTTGTTGACGGGACCACCCATATCAAATGCCAGCATGAGGCCTAAAATAACGGCCAACACGACAATGCTCCCCTGCTGCATCCCCTGCAGCCACTCGGTCAGACTCGTAGTTAATGCGCCAACGGGTTCTCCCAGGCCCCACATCATGATGCCTGCGGTAATAAACGTGCCGACAATAGGAATAACGAAGATAGGCATTACCGAACGCAATACCTTATGTACGGGGATTTTCTTCAGATAATGGACGACAATACCGCCAATAATCCCGGCGATTAGTGCGCCGAAAAAACCTGCGCCGAAGCTGTTTCCCACCCATGCGCCAATCGCACAAGGGGCCAGAGCGGAACGCTCGGCAATGGAATAACCGATATACGCGGCAAGGAATGGCACCATCAGCGTCAGCCCTGCAACGCCAATATCAAACAGCTTCTTGAGATTAGGATCCGTTGCGGCGTCCGGTACCGCGCCCTTGCCATACAGCATGACGGAGACCGCCAGTAAAATACCACCCGCCACGACAAAAGGGATCATATGCGAAACACCGGTCATCAGGTGCTGACGGGTATTTTTCAGGATCTGCACCAACTCTTTCATAAGTCGCTCCCGGGCTGCCTACAGCCCATATCCATAAGGTTGTTGGGGAAAACAATAGGCAATCCGTAGCGACGCAAACAGTGGATAAAAAGGCCATTTGCTGGATTTTTGTAATATCAGTACAAAAATGCGATCCGCCTCATAACTTGCGGCTTCTCGGAATTTATAAGGAACACACTGACTTGTGAGGGATATCTCACTTTGATGGTTACATTACATTTATCCAGTTTTTGGCAGATTTATCACATGGCAAGCTCAGGCGTTGCCCTTTTATCCTGTAGCGAGAACTCGTTATGGGAGAGAGGCGATGGCCCTGATTGTGGAATTTACCTGTGAGCTGCCCAATGGCGTACATGCCCGTCCGGCAAGCCACGTTGAGACACTGTGCAATACGTTTACCTCACACATTGAGTGGCATAACCTGCGCACCGACCGTAAGGGCAATGCCAAAAGCGCGCTCGCGTTGATTGGCACCGACACGCTGGCTGGCGATAGCTGCAAGCTGTTGATTTCAGGCGCTGATGAGCTGGCTGCCCATCAGCGCCTGAGCCAGTGGCTGCGTGATGAGTTTCCACACTGTGATGCGCCGCTGGCGGAGATCAAAAACAGCGAACTGGAGCCGCTTCCCGCATCGTTGACCAACCTGAATCCTCAGCTGTTTCGTGCTCGCGCCGTTTGCAGCGGCAGTGCAGGCGGTGTTCTGAACCGGCTTTCCTCACTGGATCTCAACGCGCTGGATTCCCTCCCATCCGCGAAAGACATTGAAACCGAGCAAGCAGCGCTGGATAACGGTTTAACGCTACTGATGAAAAACCTTGAATTCCGCTTGCTCGACAGCGACGGCGCGACCAGTGCGATTCTGGAAGCACATCGCTCGCTGGCGGGCGATACATCATTGCGTCAGCACCTGCTTGCCGGAGTATCACGCGGGTTAAGCTGCGCTCAGGCGGTTGTCGAAAGCGCCGGGCATTTCTGTGATGAATTCACCCGCTCCAGCAGCAGTTATTTACAGGAACGTGCGCTGGACGTACGCGACGTCTGTTTCCAGCTCCTGCAGCAAATTTATGGCGAACAACGTTTCCCCGCACCGGGGAAGCTGACCCAGCCGACTGTCTGTATGGCTGATGAACTCACACCCAGCCAGTTCCTCGAACTGGACAAAACACTGCTGAAAGGCTTGTTGTTGAAAAGCGGCGGTACCACCTCGCACACGGTGATTCTCGCCCGCTCATTCAACATTCCTACGCTGGTTGGCGTAGATATTGAAGTCTTGACGCCATGGCTGCAGAAAACGGTTTATATCGATGGGAACGCAGGCGCGATTATCGTTGCACCAGATGAACCCGTCGTACGTTACTATCAGCAGGAAATGCGTGTACAAAATGCTCTGCGTGAACAGCAACGTATCTGGCTGACCCAGGAGGCGCGTACGACGGATGGCATCCGCATGGAAGTCGCCGCTAACATCGCCCACTCCGTGGAGGCGCAATCCGCCTTTGGTAACGGTGCCGAAGCGGTTGGGTTATTCCGTACAGAAATGCTTTATATGGACCGTTCCTGCGCCCCGAATGAAAATGAGCTATACAACATTTTCTGCCAGGCGCTGGAGCCTGCACAGGGGCGCAGCATTATTGTACGCACCATGGATATCGGTGGTGATAAACCCGTTGATTACCTGAATATTCCTGCCGAAGCCAACCCGTTTCTCGGCTATCGTGCGGTGCGTATCTATGAAGAATATGCCGCGCTGTTCACCACCCAGTTGCGCTCAATCCTCCGCGCATCGGCCCACGGTAGCCTAAAAATCATGATCCCAATGATCTCCTCGATGGAAGAGATCCTGTGGGTCAAAGAGAAACTAGCTGAAGCCAAACAGCAGCTGCGTAATGAACACATCCCGTTTGATGAGAAGATCCAGCTTGGCATTATGCTGGAGGTTCCTTCAGTAATGTTCATCATTGATCAATGCTGTGAAGAGATTGATTTCTTTAGTATTGGCAGCAATGACCTGACGCAATATCTGCTGGCGGTCGACCGCGACAACGCCAAAGTCACCCGCCACTACAACAGCCTGAATCCGGCCTTCCTGCGCGCACTGGATTTCGCCGTGCAGGCGGTACATCGTCAAGGAAAATGGATTGGCCTGTGCGGCGAATTGGGCGCCAAAGGTTCAGTGCTACCCCTGCTGATCGGATTGGGGCTGGACGAGATCAGCATGAGCGCCCCGTCAATTCCCGCCGCTAAAGCACGCATGGCGCAACTCGACAGCCGCGCCTGCCGTCAGTTGCTGAATCAGGCGATGGCCTGTCGCACCTCACTCGAAGTGGAACATCTGCTGGCCCAGTTCCGCATGACCCAACAGGATACGCCTCTGGTTACCGCCGAGTGCATCACACTGGATAGCGACTGGCGCAGCAAAGAAGAGGTCATTAAAGGCATGACCGACAATCTGCTGCTGGCCAATCGCTGCCGTTACCCGCGCAAGCTGGAGACCGATCTGTGGGCTCGCGAAGCGGTGTTCTCCACGGGTCTGGGCTTTAGCTTTGCCATTCCACACAGCAAATCTGAACATATTGAGCAGTCGACCATCAGCGTGGCGCGCCTTAAAGCACCGGTACGCTGGGGCGATGACGATGCGCAGTTCATCATTATGCTGACGCTCAACAAGCACGCCGCAGGTGACCAGCATATGCGTATCTTCTCGCGCCTGGCACGCCGCATTATGCACGAAGAATTCCGCAACGCGCTGGTTAACGCCGCCTCTGCCGAGGCTATCGCCAGCCTGCTGCAACATGAACTTGAACTTTAAAGAGGGTGTTTTTGTATGGAACTTTACCTTGATACCGCCAACGTCGCGGAAGTTGAACGTCTGGCACGCATCTTTCCTATCGCGGGTGTCACCACCAACCCAAGCATTGTGGCAGCAAGCAAAGAATCCATCTGGGATGTGCTGCCGCGCCTGCAAAACGCCATTGGCAAAGAGAGCATTCTGTTTGCCCAAACTATGAGCCGCGACGCGCAGGGCATGGTGGAGGAAGCCAAACGGTTGAGTCACGCTATACCCGGCCTGGTAGTGAAAATCCCCGTAACGTCTGAAGGTCTGGCCGCAATCAAGATGCTGAAAAAGGAAGGTATCACCACGCTGGGAACCGCTGTGTACAGCGCCTCTCAAGGGCTGCTGGCAGCGCTGGCGGGAGCTAAATACGTCGCGCCTTACGTTAACCGTATTGATGCCCAGGGCGGCGATGGAATTCGCACGGTACAAGAACTGCAAACATTGCTGGAACTGCATGCGCCAAACAGCATGGTACTGGCGGCCAGCTTTAAAACTCCGCGTCAGGCGCTGGATTGCTTGCTGGCAGGATGTGAAGCAATCACTCTGCCATTAGACGTAGCGCAACAAATGCTCAATACCCCTGCGGTAGAGTCAGCAATAGAGAAGTTTGAGCAGGACTGGAACAACGCATTTGGTCACATCAACCTGTGAGGTAAATAAAGTATGGATCGCATTATTCAATCGCCTGGTAAGTACATCCAGGGTGCCGATGTTATTACCCGTCTTGGCAGCTACCTCAAACCACTGGCAAAGCGCTGGCTGGTCGTTGGGGACAAGTTTGTCTTAGGCTTCGCCCAACCAGCACTGGAAAAAAGCTTCCAGGATGCCGGACTGACGCTGGAGATTGCA
This sequence comes from Citrobacter meridianamericanus, assembly GCF_041320245.1. NCBI lineage: Bacteria > Pseudomonadati > Pseudomonadota > Gammaproteobacteria > Enterobacterales > Enterobacteriaceae > Citrobacter > Citrobacter meridianamericanus. Next base: position 5,044,603 of record NZ_CP101036.1, read on the forward strand.
CCATTTGGCGGCGAGTGTTCACAAAACGAAATCGACCGTCTGCGCGGCGTAGCGGAAAAAGCGCAATGTGGCGCAGTACTCGGTATTGGCGGCGGTAAAACGCTGGATACCGCCAAAGCGCTGGCGCACTTTATGAGCGTGCCTGTCGCCATTGCGCCAACCATCGCTTCCACCGATGCACCGTGTAGCGCGCTGTCCGTTATTTACACCGACGCGGGTGAATTCGACCGCTATTTGTTGCTGCCGAACAACCCGGACAGGGTCATTGTTGATACTAAAATTGTCGCGGGCGCACCGGCGCGTCTGTTAGCCGCGGGTATTGGCGATGCGCTGGCGACCTGGTTCGAAGCACGCGCCTGTTCGCGCAGCGGTGCCACCACTATGGCAGGCGGTCAATGTACTCAGGCGGCGTTGGCGCTGGCTGAGCTGTGCTTTAATACGCTGATAGAAGAAGGTGAAAAAGCGATGCTGGCCGCCGAGCAGCATGTGGTCACGCCTGCGCTGGAGCGTGTGATTGAGGCCAATACCTATCTGAGCGGCGTCGGTTTTGAAAGCGGTGGTCTGGCTGCGGCACACGCCATTCATAATGGACTGACGGCAATCCCGGATGCGCACCACTACTACCACGGTGAAAAAGTGGCTTTCGGTACGCTGACGCAACTGGTGCTGGAAAACGCGCCGGTCGATGAAATTGAAACCGTTGCGGCGCTGTGCCATTCAGTTGGTTTGCCAATTACGCTGGCGCAGCTGGATATCAAACAGGATATCCCGACGAAAATGCGCATTGTGGCAGAAGCCGCTTGTGCAGAAGGCGAAACCATCCACAACATGCCTGGCGGCGCAACCCCAGATCAGGTGTATGCTGCCCTGTTGGTGGCCGACCAGTACGGCCAACGTTACCTGCAAGAGTGGGAATAACCTGCCAATAAAAATCCCCGCAAATGCGGGGATTTTTTATTCCTACCATGCCGGACCCGCGCAAGCGGCATCCGGCATCGTCTGTTACAGCAGATCGAAACGATCCAGGTTCATCACTTTCACCCATGCGGCAACAAAATCTCTCACGAACTTCTCGTGGGCATCGCTACAGGCATAGACTTCAGCCACTGCGCGCAGCACAGAGTTAGAACCAAACACCAGATCGGCGCGAGTTGCGGTGTATTTTACTTCGCCGCTCAGACGGTCACGACCTTCAAACAGCTCTTTTGACTCATCAACCGCCTTCCACTCATGACGCATATCCAGCAGATTGACGAAGAAGTCAGTGCTGAGTACGCCAGGACGATCGGTAAAGACGCCGTGCTGGCTACCATCAAAGTTGGTGCCCAGTACGCGCATACCACCCACCAGCACGGTCATTTCCGGTGCGGTCAGCGTCAGCTGTTGCGCTTTATCGATCAGCAGCGACTCGGTGGTCGATACGTCAGGACGGGCGCGATAGTTACGGAAACCGTCAGCAATCGGCTCAAGCAGCTCAAACATCTCAATATCTGTTTGATCCTGACGCGCATCCACACGACCCGGCGCAAAAGGTACCTTAATGCTGACTCCCGCAGCGCTAGCCGCCTGCTCGACACCAACCACACCGGCCAGCACGATAATATCGGCCAACGAGGCGGTATGGGCAGACTTATAAATCCCTTCCAGCACAGGCAGAACGCGTGCCGCGGTGGCATTCACATCCCAGCCGCGCTGTGGGTCCAGTGCCAGACGCGCACCGTTAGCGCCGCCACGCTTATCTCCACCGCGGAAAGTCGATGCCGAAGCCCATGCTACCGATACCAGTTCGCCCACGGACAGCCCGGAAGCAGCGATGGTCGCCTTCAGTTTCAGGATATCTTCTTCGCTTGGGTTGAAGAACGCATGCGGCAGCGGATCTTGCCAAATCAGATCTTCTTTTGGCACTTCCGGTCCGATGTAACGCGCTTTTGGCCCCATATCACGGTGCGTCAGTTTAAACCACGCACGAGCAAACGCTTCGTTGAACGCCTGCGGATCGTTCAGGAAACGGCGGGAGATTTTCTCGAACTCAGGATCGAAACGCAGCGTCAGGTCGGTAACCAGCATCGTCGGCTTACGTTTTTTCGACGGATCAAACGGATCGGGAATAATTTCTGGCGCATCAACCGCTTCAAACTGAATAGCGCCTGCCGGACTGCGAGTTTGTACCCACTCATATTTGAACAGGTTCTCGAAGAAATAGTTGCTCCATTGGGTTGGCGTCTGCGTCCAGACCACTTCCAGACCGGATGTAATGGCATCCGCACCCGCGCCGCTGCCGTAGCTGCTGGCCCAGCCCAGGCCCTGCGCTTCAATCGGTGCGGATTCTGGATCGGCACCAACATGCGATGCCGGTGCAGCCCCGTGGGTTTTACCCAACGTATGACCGCCACCAATCAGCGCTACGGTTTCTTCGTCGTTCATTCCCATGTTACCGAAGGTCGCGCGAATAGCCGCTGCCGCTGAAAGCGGTTCGCCGCTATGGTCCGGCCCTTCCGGGTTCACATAGATAAGACCCATTTCGGTTGCGCCCAGCGGCGCCTTAGCCAGCTCTTCCGGGTGACGGTGGGTCAGCCAGGCTTTTTCATCACCCCAGTTTACGTCGAGATCCGGTTCCCAGACATCTTCACGACCGGCACCAAAGCCAAAGGTACGAAAGCCTGAGTTTTCCAGCGCCACGTTACCCGCGAGGATAAACAGGTCAGCCCAGGAAATCTTCTGACCATATTTTTGCTTAATTGGCCACAGCAGACGACGCGCTTTATCAAGGCTAACGTTATCCGGCCAGGAATTTAGTGGTGCAAAACGCTGCTGTCCGCGACCCGCGCCACCGCGTCCATCAATGGAGCGATAGGTCCCTGCACCGTGCCATGCCATGCGGATAAACAATCCGGCATAGGTTCCCCAGTCAGCTGGCCACCACGGTTGAGATTCGGACAGAAGGGCTCTGAGATCCCCTTTCAGGGCAGAGTAGTCGAGTTTGCTAAATTCTTTGCGGTAGTCGAAGTCCTCACCCAGCGGGTTAGAACGGTTGGAATGTTGGTTTAAAAGATCAACGCGCAGTTGATTTGGCCACCAGTCGCGGTTGTTCGTTCCAGCTCCCGCGCTCTGGTCGTGACCGCCCTGATGAAAAGGACACTTACCGGCAGTTGATGCGTTTTGGCTATCGTCGGACATGCTCATCTATATGCTCCCTTTACAGTGTTCTGACTACGATATACACCACCAGAGATAAGATATAGTCGAAATAACCCACAGATTCGATAGCTAATTCCTTTTATATTTTGCGTTACAGAGATGTAGATCAAAATGATCAAAAAAAGCCCTCCGTAGAGGGCTGAGTATCTGTTTAGTTCGGTCTTACACCCAGTGTATGACAAATAGCGTAGCTCATCTCGGCACGGTTGAGAGTATAGAAGTGAAAATCTTTCACCCCTTCGCGGCTGAGAATCTTCACCATGTCCATGGCGATATTGGCACCCACCAACTTGCGGGTTTCCGCGTCATCGTCAAGACCATCAAACATGGTCGACATCCACGCCGGAATGCGGACGTTGGTCATGTCGGCAAATTTTTTCGCCTGCTTGAAGTTAGATACCGGCAAGATGCCAGGAATAATTTCCACATCGATTCCCGCAGACACGCAGCGATCTCGAAAACGCAGATAGCTTTCTACATCGAAGAAAAACTGAGTGATCGCACGGTTCGCACCGGCATCAACCTTGCGCTTCAGATTCAGCAAATCAGCCTGAGCACTCTTCGCTTCCGGGTGCACTTCCGGGTAAGCCGCAACGGAGATATCAAAGTCTGCAACGTCTTTCAGCAGTGTCACCAGGTCAGAAGCATACATATCCGGTTTACCGCTTCCCGGCGGCAGGTCACCACGCAGGGCAACAATATGACGAATACCGTTATTCCAGTAGTCCTGAGCAATAGTACGCAGCTCATCACGGGTCGCATCAATGCAGGTCAGGTGCGGCGCTGCTTCAAGACCCGTGCGATCCTTAATACCTTTAATAATGCTGTGCGTACGGTCGCGCTCACCAGAGTTTGCACCGTAAGTGACTGAAACAAACTTCGGCTTCAGGCTGCTCAGGCGATCGATGGAGTTCCACAGGGTTTGCTCCATTTCACTGGTGCGCGGCGGGAAAAACTCAAATGAAACGTTAATCTGACCGGCAACTTCTGCCAGGCTCTGATTCAGGGCTTCCCGCTGGTTGGCGTGAAAAAAGCTCATACCTTACCTCATCAATCTTTTGTCGTTATATGTTGTGTTGTGAACTGCTATACGTTTAGACGTCTAGATGTAAAAATGACGGAAAAGCATGCTGGCGTCAACACAAAAATCATCGCCAAAGGTGAGGAATACTCAGCCAACGTGAAAAAAATTCACATCAGTCTGAATTGATGAGGGATTGCGTCATGACTGTCTGCAGCCACTCTAATTTTTTTACGTTTTCAGGCAACATCACCAACCCCGTACTGATACGCAATTCGCTATCGGTAAGCGGCAGGAATATCACCCCCCGACGTTGGATTGCGGAAAAGGAGGCAGGAAGCAGGCTCAGACCGTCACCCTGCGCGATCCGCGCCAACAACACGTCATGTTCCAGCGGTTCTTCAATACAGGCAGGAGAATAACCGGCACGACTAAAAATGTGTCGGGTGTAATCAAAATAGGCAGGGTTACGTTCACGTTTGAACCAGAACAGCGGTCGGTGGCTTAGCGACGTTAACGAGAGCGAAGGCAGCGCCGCTTCTGGCCAGAACGCGGGTAAGGCGACGATCAACGATTCTTGCCAGCCAAGTGGCGTGACGCTAAGCCCCGAGGTCTCAAGCGGTAGCGCCACCAGCGCGGCATCCAGTTTTCCACGACGCACCTGGCGCGCCAGTTCAGGCGAACCATGACGGACAATATGTCGCTTCTGCACATGCGTAGTCAGCTGTGACTCAAGCGCAGCAAAAACGCCCTGTTCAAACGCCGTACTTAGCCCTAAGCGCAGAGATGGCTCCCCGGCTTGCGTTAACTGACTCAACGCAACGTAGGTTTTGTCCTGGAGATCAAGCAGCGGGCGCACCATTTCAAGTACGCGCTGGCCATCCTCCGTCAGCGTTAATCCACGGGTATGACGGACAAAAAGCGTGACCCCCAGGCGATCTTCAAGCTGGCGAATGTGGCGGCTCAACGGCGGCTGCGACATGAACAAACGCTGCGCCGCGCGGCTCATATTGTTCTCTTGTGCCACAACGGCAAAGTAACGCAGCAGACGAATATCCAGAGAGTGTAATGTCGATGTTGTCATACCGAAAAGGTATCACGGAAACGGTATTATCCAAATCATTCTACGCCCCCTATTCTCTCGCCATACGCCACACCTACGAGGGGAAAATCATGGAATCAGAACGTTTTGTTACTGGCCAGAAAATGCTGCAACAGGTAGATGGTAAAGGGGGAGAGGCCGTCGTTGAGAGCCTGAAGGAAATCGCGCCGGATTTTGCCCGCTACCTGCTGGAATTTCCGTTTGGCGACATCTACGCACGGCCAGGTCTGGATCTGCGCAGCCGGGAAATTGCCACCATCGCAGCGTTAACGGCCATGGGCAATGCCGCCCCACAATTGAAAGTGCATATTGGCGCGGCATTACACGTTGGTTTAACGCAGGATGAGATCGTTGAAGTGATTATGCAGATGGCCGTATATGCCGGCTTCCCTGCAGCTCTCAATGGTTTATTCGCCGCGAAAGAGGTGTTTGCCTCTCACAGAGGCTAAAACAACAGGCCAGCGGATTATCTGCTGGCCTGAGCTCACTATGGTTTCACATCTGCCACACGCATGCCTTTAATCTGCTCATCCGTCAGCGTATTTCCCGCTTTGAAGTAATCAACGACAGCATTAGAGACATAATAACCGCCGGAGGTATTTCGCACTTTACCTTCGGTAAATGCCGTAAAACCATCACCACCGTCTGCCAGGAAGCTATTGGTGGCTATGTGATAAACCGTGGCGTCCTCAATCGGTTTACCGTTTAACGTTAATACGGTGACTCGCTGGCCGACCGGTTTACTGCTGTCATACTTCATCTCCAGTCCTTTGGACACCTGCAATACACCGTTGCTTAAACCCGCACCGTGCTCCATCAAGCCACGCAACTGCTTACCGGTGAGTTCCATCGTAGCCAGCTCATTTGGGAACGGGAAGGTGCTAATGACTGCACCCATCGTGATAGCACCCGCTGGGATTTCATTCCGGATCCCGCCTGAGTTAGTGAGCGCCAACTGGGTATCTTTACCCGCCGCCGCCAACAGTGCATCCGCCGCCAGATTGCCCAACGAAGAAGATTCTCCGTAAGCACGCGTCAGCTCAACCGGAGAGTTTGCAACCGTCTGTTGTACCACTTTATCGAGCTTTTTATTCCAGCCATCAATGACCTGTTTCGTCTGTGGGTTTGGCTGCCATTCATCAGCAAAAATGGTCTTCAGCTCGAAGTTCTTCACGGTCAATCGATGCGGTTTCTGCTGATAATCCAGCACCAGTTTACCCACATCAATACCGCCGCTGTCGGTAGAAAGAATCAGGGTGTTACCGACTTTAATCGGCTCCGGCGTGCCAACATGCGCATGGCCGGTAATCAGGATATCCAGCCCCTGCACCTGGCCTGCGGTCTGGATGTCTTTATCCAGCGCACGACGCACATCAGTACCACCCAGACTGGACTGACGTGCTGGAGTGCCTTCATGGATCAACGCCACAGTGAGATCGACTTTACCTTTGAGTTCATCAATATAGCGTTGCAACCACTTCACTTCATCCCGCGCTTCAATACCGACACGTGTCGCAGCGGAAACCGTATCATCAAAAGCAAATACGCCGTGCAGGCCAATCACGCCAACCTTCACACCATCTTTTTCAATAATGGTGTAAGGCTTATCCCAGAACATTTTGCTGCTGTTTTGATAAAAGATATTACCCTGCACAATGGGGAATTTCGCCTGACTCAGCTGCAGCAGCGTATTGTCCCAACCGTGATCGAATTCATGATTACCTATGGTGACAGCATCAAAATTCATGGTGTTCATGATATCGATAATCGCCTTACCCTTAGTCAGACTGCTGATGTAAGGGCCCGTAAAGTAGTCGCCCGCATCAAAAAACCAGGTGGCGCTATTTTTCGCTTTCTCCTGCTTCACCATCGTGGCGATATTGGCCCAACCGCCAATATCGCGTGCGCCATTGGCAATCCATGGGACCTTATAAGGCTCAACGTGGGCGTGAAGATCGTTGGTGTAGATAATCGTGACATCTTTTGCCGATGCCCATAACGGCAGTGATACCAGAACACCAACAGCAAGCATTTTTAACTTCATAATCAATCCCTTTCAGTCATATAAAGAATCGCTACGTTACGTTCTGAAAGGTTTTTTTATGTGAGAAAACTCACATCCAGCTGTGATAGTTGCAGGTCAAAATCAACGACCATTAAAAATCGTTGGTAATACGATGACGTCGCTGTTCACCATCAATTGCTGTAAGTCTTTTGGCTGCAAAAATCTGGGGCTGGCGAGCTCACCAGATTACAGCTGGCCAGAGTATCGGTTGGGTTATGCTGCACTGCATTGCCGGGTATGCGGCAGTTATCCCCCGTTGTTTAATGAGGAACAGTTTCGTAGCTGGTTGTCGGAATATTTAACGGATTTTGCCGCCAAAAGCGGTCATTTTTGCCCACGTTGTTATCAGCGAGAAACCATCCGCTATGGGCATAATCCCCAGGGCAGCCAACGCGTTCAGTGCCGGAGCTGCAAAAAGGTCTGGACGCCAAAGCAGCAGCCGCTCGCCACCATTGTTCCACCAGAACAAATAGCAACGGTTCCCTTAATCGTCCCTTTTCAGGGAGCCTGCACCGAGCAGAAACTTTATGTATTATTCAGTTTTGATGCTATTCGTGGCAATGTTTTGCATATTTCCAGTAATTTCACGCCCCATCTCGTAGGGGATTCATTACGATACCGCTGGCGTGACAATGTTGAACCCGAAGTCATTCATGACGATATCGTTGAGCGAGTAAGACAGCGGGAAACCCTGTTTTTACGCCGTAGCCAGTTTGATGAAATCCAGTACGGTAGCGCCATGCTCAAACGGAGCGCCAACGGCGCGGTTTTACGTCCGGTCATTACCGCACACGGGCATTTCCGCATACTAAGTCACCTCTGGCCAGAGGTAAAAACACACATTATCTCTCACGAATGTTTTCTACGCGGCGCGACAATCACCGCTTGGGCAGAATCGTTTCGTAATCGTCACGCATCGCTGTGGTTTATAGATGAAGAGATAAATGACAATAAATGCACATTACCCTGGCAACTCCGGGGTAAAACGGACCAGGGATGGTGGCAGAACCAATGGCAGATTTTGGAGCAAGGCAGTAATCGTAAAATGGTATGTCTGCTAACAGAGGGGCACGTTGAAAAAGGGATATCAATAACTCTGGCGGCAGGCCGTAATTTTCTCGACTGGTTGCGGCAACAGACGGAATTTCAGTGCAGTGCCCGTTACTCTGCCCATTCTGTTTTTCAGGCAATAAGAGCGCTGGCAGGGAAATACAACGCCCTCATTGATAAACGGTAATGCTGCCGGATAGTAATACTGACGCATTTTATCCGGCAACAAAAACTACAGCAGTTGCGCCAGACGGTTGATGTCAGACTGAATCGCCCCAGCGGTAACATCACGGCCCGCGCCCGGCCCACGGATCACCAGCGGGTTGTCGCGATACCAACGGCTTTCAATGGCAAACACGTTATCGCACGGCAACAGCGCCGCCAGCGGGTGCTCAGGGCGTACCGCTTCAACACCAACGCGTGCTTTTCCGTTAGCGTCAAAACGCGCTACATAGCGCAGCACCAGCCCCATTTCACGGGCCGCTTCCAGGCGTTGCACCATCTGTTCGTTCAGCTCATCGCCATTTTCAAAGAAATGGTCAATGGAGCCTTCTTCACAGTGCGCAGGCACCAGTGACTCCACGCGTACCTGGTCCGGTTCGATGTCATATCCTGCCTCACGCGCCAGGATCACCAGCTTACGCATCACATCTTTACCCGAAAGATCCACGCGCGGGTCAGGCTCAGTCAGACCCTGCTGCCATGCCTGATCAACCAGATCGGTGAACGGGACCGTGCCATCAAATTGCAGGAACAGCCACGACAACGTGCCGGAGAAGATCCCGCTGATCGACAGAATGGTATCGCCACTATCAATCAGATCGCGCACGGTATGGTTGATCGGTAAGCCTGCGCCTACGGTGGCGTTATACAGCCAGTGGCGACCCGTCTTTTCGAAGGCATCATGAATCTGGCGGTAATTATTACTGCTGCTCGCCCCTGCCAGTTTGTTGGCGCTGATGACGTGGAAGCCATGACTGGCAAAATCCAGATATTGATCTGCCAGTTGCTCGCTGGCAGTGACGTCCAGCACCACTAAATCATCATACGGATGGGCGCGCATCCACAAGAATAATGATTCCTCATCCTGTTCTACCGCCTCGTCATCAAAAAAGGCCAACGCACGGCTGGCATCCAGCCCTTCATAATTAAGCAGGCTACGACGACTATCAACCACACCTGCCAGCACAAACTCTAATCCGGTGCGCGCAGAAAGCGTGCTCTGCTCGCGGGCAAACAGCTCCAGCCAGCGTGACCCAATATTGCCTTTGCCGAACAGCACCAGACCGATGCGTTTTTCAGCACGGAAGATTGACTGATGTAGCCCCTGGATCAGACTCTCTGTCGGCCCGGTACGCAATACCGCGACCAGGCTGATGCCCTCTTCCGATTGCCAGGTAAATTCAACCGGCTGACCTTTCAGCTGTTGCCAGAAACGGTGGCAATGCAGCGGATTACGCGTCACGCCCGCCCCAACCATCGCCACCAACGCCAGCCCCTGACGCAGGCGTAGCTCACCAGGCAGGCCTGCTTCATCAAGAATTTTCAGCGCGCCGTCGGCAACTTCGGAGGTGTAGCAAAATTGCAGCAGTTGGCGGTCAGGATGCACGCCCACCGCCAGCGGACGCACTTGGGCACGCTTCAGGATCTGGTCAATATCCTTATGCGCCAGCTTAAAGTCCTGGCTGGCAGGAACCTGAAACTCAATCAGGCAGACGTCGTCATGGCTGGTCACAATACGCGCCCCGGTACCAGAAGCCAGTACGCGTTCAATACGCGTCGATCCCTGATCCGGCGTGTAGCTACAACGCAACTGGAGGTCGATATCGCTGCCGGAAACCGGCTGTAAGGTGCGGGCATGCAGAACCGGTGCCGCCAGACGCGCCAACTCGCTGGCTTCATCCAGACGCAGCAGCGGCAGCAGGCACGCATCTTTCACTTTACGCGGGTCAGCGCTATATACCCCGGCAACGTCGCTCCAGATAGTGACGCGGGAAACACCTGCCAGCGCGCCAACCTGCGTCGCCGAGTAGTCCGAGCCGTTACGCCCCAGCAGTACCGTTTCACCCGCATTACTGCGGCTAATGAAGCCAGTTACTACCAGGCGCTTACCCGGATGCTGCGCCAGCAGTTGCTGCAATAATGGGTAAGAAAGACCTTCATCCACCTGCGGCTGAGCGCCGCGTTCAGCACGTAAAAAATCGCGCGCATCCAGCCAGGCCGACTCCAGCCCTTGTTGGTTAAGAACGGCAGACATCAAACGTGCGGACCACACCTCGCCATGCCCGACGACTTCAGCATAGACGGCATCGTTCACGCCGCTGTCGAGTAACCCGGCCAGGCGTTCCAGATCGTGAATAAACGCGCCGATCAACCCATCCGCCACCTCGGGGGGTAACAAACCGCTAATAAGCTCGCTTTGATAGCGACGTAACGCCTGTTGAACCTGATGCGCAGAGAGACGATCGGTCTGGCTTAACTTCAGCCAGCTAATCAACTGGTTAGTGGTACTGCCTGCGGCTGAAACAACCATCATGTCATCGGGCTGCGAGTACTCCGCCATAATGCCTGCGACACGCAGATAACATTTCACATCAGCCAGACTACTACCACCAAATTTGTGCAGTTGACGACCCTTCGTCCCTGCCTGCGCAATCACACTCATGTTTACCCCTTGTTTGCAGCCCGGAAGCCATTTTCCAGGTCGGCAATTAAATCTTCGCCATCTTCAATACCGGTGGAGATACGCAACAGCGTTTCCGAAATCCCGGCAGCAGCACGCGCTTCTGGCGCCATACCCGCGTGTGTCATGGTTGCAGCGTGGGAGATCAGACTTTCAACGCCCCCTAACGATTCCGCCAACGTAAACAATGACAACCCGCCCAGGAAGCGACGCAGCGTTTGCTCATCGCCATCCAGTTCAAAACTCAACATCGCGCCAAACCCTTTTTGCTGGCGCGCGGCAATCTCATGGCCCTGGTTATCCGGCAATGACGGGTGATACAATTTTTTCACCAGCGGCTGAGTTTGCAGATAATCCACAATCGCCTGAGCATTACGTTGCGCCACCTCCATACGCGGTGACAGAGTACGCAGGCCGCGCAACAGCAGATAACTATCAAACGCGCCGCCGGTCACACCAATATTATTCGCCCACCATGCCAGTTCAGTGACCGTTTCCGGATCTTTCGCTATCACCACACCAGCCACCACGTCTGAGTGACCGTTTAAATATTTCGTGCATGAATGCAACACCAGATCGGCGCCTAATGCCAGTGGATTTTGCAGTGCCGGGCTTAAAAAAGTGTTGTCTACCACGCTGACCGCGCCAGCCTCACGCGCCAGTTGGCAGATTTTCGCAATATCCACCACGCGCAGTAGTGGGTTGCTTGGGCTTTCTACTAGCACCAGCTTCGGTTTTTCTGCCAGCGCCGCCTGCAATGCCTGCTCATCTCCTTGATCGACAAACAGTACGCGATAACAGCCACGTTTTGCCAGACTGTCAAACAGACGATAGCTCCCGCCGTAGCAGTCGTGCGGTGCAACCAGCAGATCGCCAGGCTTGAGGAATACCGTGGTCACCAGATGAATCGCCGACATACCGGTATTGGTCAGTACCGCTCCGGCCCCCCCTTCCAGTTCCGCGAGCGCACGCTGAACGACATCACGCGTCGGGTTACCGCGGCGTGAATAGTCATGGGCGCGAGGCTCATTAAAACCGGTAAAATTATAGGTACTGGAGAGGTGAATTGGCGGGACAACGCAACCGTACTGTTCGTCGTCATTTAATCCGCTACGCACTGCGATGGTGGCCTGTTTACGCGTCATATTGAGGAGATCCTGGCTGAGTCGGTGAAAAGTCAGGCACCAGAGTAAACATTGTCACAATAGACGTCAATACATCTGGACATCTAAACTTCTTTGCGTATAGATTGAGCAAACTGGAAATAGCCGTTAAAATTATATGCATTAGCGCACACATGCGACGGCTAACATCGTGTCACAACCGCGCCACTACGGTAAACTACGCGCAATGCAATTATGGCTCGGGCTCAGGTTCCGGCCTCATTATTACTGACAAAGAGGATTAGGTATCTCATGGCTGAATGGAGCGGCGAATATATCAGCCCATACGCTGAGCACGGTAAGAAGAGTGAGCAAGTCAAAAAAATTACGGTTTCCATTCCTCTGAAGGTGTTAAAAATCCTTACCGATGAACGCACGCGTCGTCAGGTCAACAACCTGCGCCACGCCACCAACAGCGAACTGCTGTGTGAAGCGTTTCTGCATGCTTTTACCGGGCAACCATTACCCAACGATGAAGACCTGCGTAAAGAGCGCAGTGATGAAATCCCGGAAGAAGCAAAGGTAATCATGCGTGAACTGGGTATCAACCCGGAAACGTGGGAATACTGATTGTTAGAACAGATGAGAAAAGGCGGGATTACTCCCGCCGCTTCTCGCTATTTTACTTACTGATACCATTAAGTTTATTCAATGTCTCTTCCATTTTTAGCGTCTCTTTACGGTTCAATGGATAGAAATAAATCAGAATAACCGCGGCCAAAAACAGGCATAACGCTGGTAAAAGATTCGCCATTGTATAGATGTTTTCCTGTACGATGCTGGTTTGCACAGCGCCGCCCGTTGACGAAGATTGATAACCAATGATGGCCAGCATAAAGCCGCCAATGGCTCCTGCGCACGCCTGACCAACCTTGCGGGCAAAGAAGTTCACGCCATAGACGGTGCCATCCTCACGATCGCCGGTGACATACTGGTGATAATCACAAACATCGGTCATAAACGCCCAAATCATCAGGTTGAATAGTCCAGCCCCCAACGTCGCCAGGAACAGGAAAACCAAATAGACTTTCGCGTCGGTAATATGGATGAAGTACATAATCAAATACATCGCTACTGCAAAGAGTAGTGCGCCGACGCTGGCCTCTTTTTTACCAAACCGCTTCGTGAGCCAGGATGCCGATGGCGCCAGCAGAACCAGAGAGCCAAAGGTGAAGAGCAAGGCAACGGACATGGCCTCTTTGTTATGGAAATAGTCATTAAACAGGTAAGTCATGTTGGTACCAGACAACCCCTGATTAATTACGATCAGCAGATCCACAACCACTAAAACAATCAGCGCTTTATTGCGTAATAGCCCTTTCAACAGCACTGAAACAGGCATGCTCTCTTTTTTCTCTACGCGCACACGCTCCGTCGTTAACTGGCAGGTCAATGTTAAAAAGATAAACCCCAACACCGCACAACCGATGGCGATCCAGAAGAAATGCTGCCCGGAGATCACCTGACTTCCGTCCACCAGCGTGGTGTACATCAGGATTGGAATAAAAAAGCCGGTTGCGCCGCCGCCGATAGCTGACCCAACGCTGCGCCAGGTTGACAGCGAGACACGATCTTCCGGATTCGAGCTAATGGCTGCAGACATGGCCCCATACGGAATGCTCACGGTCGATAACAGTGAACCGTAGATAAAATAAGAACAGCAAATGTAGATAATTTTCGCCGTATAAGAAAAATCATTCACAAACGGCAGGAACAGGACGACCGCAATGATACAGAACGGGTACTTCATACGGCGTACCCACGGATTAAACCGTCCATGTATCGTCAGTTTAGAGGTATCACATAAGCGCCCTACGCCAACGTCGACAAACGCGTCAAAGAGTTTGGTCACAAAATAGAGTGAACCAACAATAACACCGGAAATACCGAGTACGTTGGTGTAATAAATCATTAAAAAACTATTTACCAGACCAAGAATAAAACAGGTTCCAAGGTCGCCACACAAATAACCAAATTTATCTCTTAATCCGAAAGGTCTGACAGCAATACTTTGATGATTTTCGATCATAGTTCCATCATTAGACATGATGTTAACTCCTTAGACACATTATTCACGTAAACTATGCGTATATACCGATACTCAGCGTAATAAACTGATATGAAATGTATTAATGGTCAGAAGTTATAACCAAGACCAACGCGATAACGAGTCTGACGATCGTCTGTGGTTGTGGTGTTATACCCCGAGGAAACGTTACCAACTTCAACAAATGGAACCCAGGAACCAATTTTATAAGCCACGCGGAAATTATATTCGTAATCATCTTTTCGGTTATTATATAAATCTTCGCTGTCGGCAATTTTATAAATGCCGTTTAGCTCAAACATCCAGTCATTGATGTTATAACCGAGCCAGGCTTCCGGACGATAGACCATACGGTCATCCTTGCCGTCGGTGTTTCTGCGCATGTATTCCTGGCGATAGCGGAACGCGGTCCACCAGTTGTCATTGATGTTGTACTGCACGCGAATATACGGTTTATAAATCGCGATGTTATCACCCGTTTCAATCGCAATACCCGGTTGCCAGATAAGACCCTGCCAGGTGAACTGGTAGCTTGCCGTATACTCGTTACCATTACTCTCCATGTTATTCCACGCATCATTAGATTGCGTGTCTTCGGAACGTGAAATAGCTTCTACTGCCACGCCGAAACCTGTGGCAAAACGATGCGACATATAAACACGATCGTAATTACGACCATCATCATAATATTCATGCCGATAATCAACATAACCCGCTTGCGCGGCCGCAGAGAATAATGGAATCAGTAATAATGCGGTTTTAAATTTCATAGCCATCCCTCTTCACACTCAATCAAGGAAATTGCCCATCTCGTTTCGCCGATAAATGGAAAAACGATGAAGGATTAAGAATAATTTTATATTTCCACAAAAGTGTATTTTAGAAAGAAGAGAGAAACCTTTGGTATTTTGCCAAGAATTGGCTTAAGTGGCAAAAACCAGAAGATGAAAATGACGAAGATCACCAGTTGAAACAATTTATTGTAAAAATAAAAACACTGTTTTATTTATTAGATAATAGACATCATTCAATACATCAATACGAACTTCAGACTACAGGTGTAGAAACAAAAAAAGCGCCATATGGCGCTTTTTTCTGACAGCTGAAACTTATTTGCTGCCTGGGATGCTGAAACGCTTGTTGAAGCGATCAACACGGCCACCGGTAGCAACATCACGCTGCTTGCCAGTATAGAACGGGTGGCACTTACTGCACACGTCCAGGTTCAGATCGTGACCGACTGTAGAGCGGATTTTCATGACGTTACCGCAAGAGCAGTTTGCAGTAATTTCTTCGTATTTCGGGTGAATATCTTTTTTCATGGGAAAACCTCGGTTTAAGGCCGCGTCGCTCTTCCAGCCCTAACGCCAGACACCACGCGATGTTAATAGTATAGGCCTATGATACAAATTCATATCAAAGGCGGCGAATCATACAGAAATTAACCTGCTCTTGCAAACTGATCCGCATTCTGTCCTTCACTAATGTGTATACTAACCCGCCAGATTTCAAGTCAGGATGATTCAATGCCCGTTGCGCACGTTGCCTTACCCGTTCCGCTACCTCGCACCTTTGACTACCTCTTGCCGGAAGGCATGAGCGCCAAAGCCGGGTGTCGAGTACGCGTGCCTTTTGGCAAACAACAGGAGCGCGTGGGTATCGTCCTTTCCGTCAACGAAAGCAGCGAACTGCCGCGGAGCGAATTAAAAACCATTCTTGAAGTGCTGGACAGCGAACCGGTTTATTCGACCTCCGTCTGGCGTCTGCTGTTGTGGGCGGCAGACTATTATCACCATCCTATCGGCGACGTGCTGTTTCATGCCCTGCCGATTCTGTTGCGCCAGGGACGCCCGGCGACTAACGCGCCCATGTGGTACTGGTTTGCCACAGAAGAAGGTCAGATCATTGATCTGAACAGCCTGAAGCGCTCTCCCAAGCAGCAGCAGGCGCTGGCTGCGCTACGCCAGGGAAAAATATGGCGCGACCAGGTCGCTGAACTGGAATTTAATGACGCCGCATTACAGGCACTGCGGAAAAAAGGACTGTGCGATCTGGCAAGTGAAACGCCAGGCTTTAGCGACTGGCGTACGCACTACGCCGTTTCCGGTGAGCGTCTTCGACTGAATACCGAGCAAGCCACCGCCGTCGGCGCGATTCATAGCGCCTCGGACAGCTTTAGCGCCTGGCTATTAGCGGGCGTGACGGGGTCGGGCAAAACAGAGGTCTATCTAAGCGTACTGGAAAATGTCCTTGCCCAGGGTAAGCAGGCGCTGGTGATGGTGCCTGAGATTGGTCTGACGCCGCAAACTATTGCCCGTTTTCGCGAACGCTTCAATGCGCCGGTCGAAGTCCTGCACTCCGGATTGAACGACAGCGAACGTCTTTCAGCCTGGCTGAAAGCAAAGAATGGCGAAGCGGCGATAGTTATCGGTACGCGCTCCTCGCTGTTTACGCCGTTTAAAAACCTCGGCGTGATCGTCATCGACGAAGAGCACGACAGCTCTTATAAACAGCAGGAAGGCTGGCGCTATCATGCGCGCGACCTCGCAGTTTATCGCGCCCACAGCGAGCAGATTCCGATTATTCTCGGCTCTGCAACCCCGGCGCTGGAAACGCTGTGCAACGTGCGGCAGAAAAAATATCGCATGCTGCGCCTGACGCGACGCGCCGGAAATGCGCGTCCAGCCACTCAGCACGTGCTGGATCTCAAAGGTCAGCAGGTGCAGGCAGGACTCGCCCCTGCGCTTATCACCCGCATGCGTCAGCATTTGCAGGCAGATAACCAGGTAATTCTGTTTTTGAACCGCCGGGGTTTTGCCCCTGCGCTGCTGTGCCACGACTGCGGCTGGATTGCCGAATGTCCGCGCTGCGATCACTACTACACCCTGCATCAGGCGCAGCACCATTTACGCTGCCACCACTGCGACAGCCAGCGCCCAATACCGCGTCAGTGCCCTTCCTGCGGTTCGACGCATATGGTTCCGGTTGGCCTCGGTACCGAACAGCTTGAACAGGCTTTAGCACCTTTTTTCCCCGGTGTGCCAATTTCACGCATCGATCGCGATACCACCAGCCGTAAAGGCTCGCTGGAGCAGCATCTGGCGGAAGTACATCGCGGCGGCGCGCGAATTCTGATCGGCACGCAAATGCTGGCTAAAGGCCACCACTTCCCGGACGTCACCCTGGTGGCGCTTCTGGACGTTGACGGTGCACTGTTCTCTGCGGATTTCCGGTCGGCAGAACGCTTCGCCCAGCTCTACACGCAGGTCTCCGGACGAGCAGGACGCGCCGGGAAACAGGGCGAAGTGGTGCTGCAAACGCACCACCCTGAACATCCGTTGCTGCAAACCTTGCTGTATAAAGGTTATGACGCGTTTGCCGAACAGGCGCTGGCCGAGCGACAAACGCTCCAGCTTCCACCGTGGACCAGCCATGTGATCGTGCGGGCTGAAGATCATAATAACCAGCATGCGCCAATGTTCTTACAGCAGTTACGAAACCTGATTCAGGCCAGTCCACTGGCCGATGACAAACTGTGGGTGCTCGGCCCGGTTCCCGCTCTGGCACCAAAGCGCGGCGGTCGGTATCGCTGGCAAATTTTGTTACAGCATCCGTCGCGAATTCGCCTGCAGCATATCGTCAGTGGCACATTGGCGCTGATCAATACGTTACCCGATGCACGTAAGGTTAAATGGGTGCTGGATGTCGATCCCATCGAGGGATAATCCCTCACGATGCGAGGCGGATCGTAAAATTAAAGATCCATCACACTTTTTATGAAAATTCTGTAACCGCTTCCATTAACTATCTGATAAAAATGTTTCAGATGAAGGCTATTCAAGGACGAGTCTGTGCCAGCAGCTCTCTGGCGAGGAGAAAGAGTGAAACCGAATAAGCAGGTTGCCGCCGCTACGATGAAAGATGTTGCTCTGAAGGCGAAAGTCTCAACGGCAACCGTATCCCGCGCATTAATGAACCCGGACAAAGTCTCACAGTCAACCCGTAACAAGGTTGAGCAGGCAGCCCTGGAAGTGGGATATTTACCTCAATCGATGGGACGCAATGTTAAGCGTAATGAATCACGTACCATTCTGGTGATTGTGCCGGATATCTGCGATCCGTTTTTTAGCGAAGTGATTCGCGGCATAGAAGTGACCGCCGCAGAGCAAGGATATCTGGTGCTTATCGGCGATTGTGCGCACCAGAACCAGCAGGAAAAGACCTTCCTCAACCTCATAATCACCAAGCAGATCGATGGCATGGTGCTGCTCAGCTCGCGCCTGCCGTTTGATGCCAGCGTGGAAGAGCAACGCAACTTGCCGCCGATGGTCATGTCCAACGAGTTCGCGCCAGAGCTGGAATTGCCCACCGTGCACATTGATAATCTCACCGCAGCCTTCAACGCGATGAACTATCTGCTGGAGCTGGGGCACAAACGCATTGGCTGTATCGCTGGACCAGAGGATATGCCGTTGTGCCATTACCGTCTGCAAGGCTACGTTCAGGCACTACGCCGTAGCGGAATTACGGTCGATCCGCATTTCATCGCGCGTGGTGACTTTACCTATGCAGCGGGAGCCGATGCACTGAAGCAGCTTCTTGAACTTCCGCAGCCGCCTACCGCGGTCTTTTGCCACAGCGACGTCATGGCACTAGGCGCGCTCTCATATGCCAAACGTCAGGGCCTGAAGGTGCCTGACGATTTATCCATCATTGGCTTTGATAACATTTCGCTCACGGAATTCTGTGATCCACCCCTGACAACCGTTGCACAGCCGCGTTTTGATATCGGACGTGAAGCTATGCTGTTACTGCTCGATCAATTACAAGGGCAGAACGTCAGCAGTGGCTCACGTTTACTGGACTGCGAGCTAATTATTCGGGGTACTACCCGGGCACTGACGTAAAGTAAAGTGCTTTCGGACTCCCCTGTCTGGTCAAAGGCCCGCCGCTTAAGTAACATGGCGGGCTGACGAACGAATAAATACAGCGAAACGATAGTGGCACAACGAGATTATGTACGTCGCGGCCAACCGGCACCTTCGCGGCGCAAGAAGAGCACATCACGGAAAAAACAACGCAATACGCCTGCGGTATCGCCCGCTATGGTTGCTATTGCTGCAGCCGTACTCGTGACCTTTATCGGTGGTCTGTACTTCATTACGCATCACAAGAAAGAAGAGTCCGAAACGCTGCAAAACCAGAAAGTCACCGGCAATGGCATCCCACCAAAACCGGAAGAACGCTGGCGATACATCAAAGAGCTCGAAAGCCGCCAGCCTGGCGTACGTGCGCCTACCGAACCGTCCGCTGGCGGCGAGGTGCTGAACGCCGATCAGCTAACCAATGAGCAGCGACAGCTATTAGCGCAAATGCAGGCTGATATGCGTCAACAGCCAACGCAGCTCAACGAAGTGCCGTGGAACGAGCAAACGCCTGAACAGCGTCAGCAAACGTTGCAGCGCCAGCGTCAGGTGCAGCAACAGCAATGGGCCAACACGCAGCAGCAGGCTCAGCAGCCGCGCACGCAACCACGGGTAACGGAACAACCGTACCAGCAGCAGCAAACGCGTACGGCGCAAGCAGCTCCAGTACAACAACAGCCGAAAGCACAGCCAAAACCGGCGGCCCAACAGCCGTACCAGGACCTGCTGCAAACGCCTGCGCATACTACCGCCGCTCAGCCGAAAACGCAGGCGGCCGCACCAATAACGAATGAAACGCAACCGCCAAAACAGACAGCGGAGAAAAAAGATGAACGCCGCTGGATGGTGCAGTGCGGGTCATTTAAAGGCGCAGAGCAAGCAGAAACCGTACGGGCGCAGCTGGCCTTTGAAGGCTTCAATTCACGTATTACCACTAATAACGGCTGGAATCGCGTGGTCATTGGTCCGGTTAAAGGCAAAGAGAATGCCGACAACACCATCAGCCGCCTGAAGGTTGCTGGTCACACAAACTGCATTCGACTCGCCACTGGGGGTTGAAACCCCTAAAATCCCCCCCATCTATACTTACATTCTGCCCCGTACGTGGTACGGGGCCCCTACGTCCGTATTTGTAAGAAGGGGTCTGCTCGTGACAACAATAGTAAGTGTTCGCCGTAACGGCCACGTCGTAATCGCCGGTGATGGCCAGGCCACACTGGGCAATACCGTCATGAAAGGCAACGTGAAGAAAGTCCGCCGTCTGTACAACGACAAAGTCATCGCGGGCTTTGCGGGTGGTACTGCGGATGCATTCACGCTGTTTGAACTGTTTGAACGCAAGCTGGAAATGCATCAGGGTCACCTGGTGAAAGCGGCCGTTGAACTGGCAAAAGACTGGCGTACCGACCGTATGCTACGCAAACTCGAAGCGCTGCTGGCCGTCGCAGATGAAACGGCATCACTCATCATCACCGGTAACGGCGACGTCATCCAGCCAGAAAACGATCTGATTGCCATCGGCTCCGGCGGTCCCTACGCCCAGGCTGCTGCACGCGCTCTGCTGGAAAACACCGAGCTTGGCGCGCGCGAGATCGCTGAGAAAGCGTTGGATATTGCAGGGGATATCTGCATTTATACCAACCACTTCCATACCATCGAAGAATTGAACTCCAAAGCGTAAGGATCCCCCATGTCTGAAATGACCCCACGCGAAATTGTCAGCGAGCTGAACAAACACATCATCGGCCAGGATAACGCTAAGCGTTCCGTGGCGATTGCCCTGCGTAACCGCTGGCGTCGTATGCAGCTCAACGAAGAGTTGCGCCATGAAGTCACGCCGAAAAACATTCTGATGATTGGCCCGACCGGCGTCGGTAAAACCGAAATCGCCCGTCGTCTGGCAAAACTGGCCAACGCGCCGTTCATCAAAGTTGAAGCAACGAAATTCACCGAAGTCGGCTATGTAGGTAAAGAAGTTGACTCGATCATCCGCGATCTGACCGATGCAGCCATCAAAATGGTTCGCGTTCAGGCGATCGAGAAAAACCGCTTCCGTGCTGAAGAGATGGCGGAAGAACGTATTCTCGACGTACTGATCCCACCGGCTAAAAATAACTGGGGACAGTCAGAGCAGCCGCAGGAACCTTCAGCAGCGCGTCAGGCATTCCGTAAAAAACTGCGTGAAGGCCAACTGGATGATAAAGAGATCGAAATCGATCTCGCGGCCGCACCGATGGGCGTTGAAATCATGGCACCTCCGGGAATGGAAGAGATGACCAGCCAGTTGCAGTCTATGTTCCAGAATCTGGGCGGACAGAAACAAAAACCGCGTAAGCTGAAAATCAAAGACGCGATGAAGCTGCTAATTGAAGAAGAAGCGGCCAAACTGGTGAATCCGGAAGAGCTAAAACAGGAAGCTATCGACGCCGTTGAACAGCACGGGATCGTGTTTATCGACGAAATCGACAAAATCTGTAAGCGCGGCGAATCCTCCGGCCCGGACGTATCCCGTGAAGGCGTTCAGCGCGACCTGCTGCCGCTGGTTGAAGGCTGCACGGTCTCCACCAAGCACGGTATGGTGAAAACAGATCACATTCTGTTTATCGCCTCTGGCGCATTCCAGGTGGCGAAACCGTCTGATCTGATCCCGGAACTGCAGGGTCGTCTGCCGATTCGTGTGGAGCTTCAGGCGCTGACCACCAGCGATTTTGAACGTATCCTTACCGAACCGAATGCCTCCATCACTGTGCAGTACAAAGCGCTGATGGCGACCGAAGGTGTGGACATTAACTTCACCGAGTCGGGCATTAAACGCATTGCCGAAGCGGCCTGGCAGGTCAACGAAACCACCGAAAACATCGGTGCGCGTCGTCTGCATACCGTTCTTGAGCGTCTGATGGAAGATATTTCCTATGATGCGAGCGATTTGAACGGCCAAAGCATCACAATTGATGCCGAATATGTGAGCAAACATCTGGATGCGCTGGTCGCAGATGAAGATCTGAGCCGTTTTATCCTATAATCGCGTTCAATGCATTTTCATCACTGTTGATGGGGCTGATAAAGCCCCATTTTTATTGGCGCTAAATATGACTGAACAACAACAAATTAGCCGCTCACAAGCCTGGCTGGAAAGTTTACGACCTAAGACCTTACCGCTCGCCTTCGCGGCGATCATCGTCGGTACGGCATTAGCATGGTGGCAAGGGTTCTTTGATCCACTGGTCGCTCTGCTGGCACTGATTACCGCGGGACTGCTGCAAATCCTGTCGAATCTCGCGAACGACTATGGCGATGCCGTCAAAGGCAGCGACAAGCCCGACCGCATAGGACCGCTGCGCGGTATGCAAAAAGGGGTTATCACCCAACAGCAGATGAAGCGGGCGCTGATCGTCACCGTGGTGCTGATCTGCTTGTCCGGTCTGGCCCTGGTTGCTGTGGCTTGTCACACGCTGGCAGATTTTGTCGGCTTCCTGGTGCTCGGCGGCCTGTCGATCATCGCCGCAATCACTTACACCGTGGGCAATCGCCCTTACGGATATATCGGTCTGGGCGATATTTCCGTGCTGGTGTTCTTCGGCTGGCTGAGCGTTATGGGAAGCTGGTATCTGCAGGCGCATACGCTGATTCCGGCGCTCATTCTGCCTGCCACCGCCTGCGGCCTGCTGGCAACTGCCGTGCTCAACGTCAACAATCTGCGCGATATCAACAGCGACAGAGAGAACGGCAAGAACACGCTGGTGGTGCGTTTAGGCGCCGTCAATGCCCGCCGCTACCACGCCTGTCTGCTGATGGGCACGCTGGTCTGTCTGGCGCTGTTTAACCTGTTCTCACTGCAAAGCCTGTGGGGATGGCTGTTTGTTCTCGCCGCTCCGTTGCTGATTAAACAGGCGCGATACGTGATGCGTGAGATGAACCCTGAGGCAATGCGCCCGATGCTGGAACGCACCGTAAAAGCGGCACTGTTAACTAACCTGCTGTTTGTCGTTGGAATTTTCTTGAGTCAGTGGTCTCTTTAACTGACAAATATCAATTAACAATTGATGATTTTGCCAACAGTACACATAGCGCGATATACTAAAAATTCTCGCAGCAACTGAACGTTGAGCCTATGAAATACGATACATCCGAGCTTTGTGACATCTATCAGGAAGATGTCAACGTCGTGGAACCACTGTTCTCTAACTTTGGAGGGCGGTCGTCGTTTGGCGGACAAATCATCACGGTAAAATGTTTCGAGGACAACGGGTTGCTGTACGATCTGCTCGAACAAAACGGCCGTGGTCGCATTCTGCTGGTCGATGGCGGCGGTTCTGTCCGTCGTGCGCTGGTCGATGCCGAACTGGCTCGACTGGCCGTACAGAATGAATGGGAAGGTCTGGTCATCTACGGCTCAGTCCGTCAGGTAGACGATCTGGAAGAACTGGATATCGGCATTCAGGCGATTGCCGCAATTCCGGTCGGTGCCGCAGGGGAAGGTATTGGAGAAAGCGATGTACGCGTCAACTTTGGCGGTGTAACGTTCTTCTCCGGCGATCACCTGTACGCTGACAACACCGGGATAATCCTCTCCGAAGACCCGCTTGATATCGAGTAAGTAAAAAAGGCCATCAGCAAATTTGATGGCCTTTTTTTCATTCATTTGATTCGTAATGAATGACTTTAATATCATACTTTTCATTTTTTTCTTCGGCAACGACGCTCATCATCTCACGACTGGCAGGATAAGTTTCGATATAAGCATTTAATTTATCCTCAGCTATCTGAAGGTCACTCTTTTGTATTCCGGTAAAAATTATTTCACTGAGTTGAAGATGGCTACCTTCATCTGAATAGCTTACAAAAAACCAGTCGCTGGATACCCTTGGAACCTGTTTAAGAGGTGTCGGTGTTAGCAGATGATAGAATAATAAATTCTGCTGTGTATAGATTTTTTCTGTAAAGATGCTCAACATGAAACAGCAATAAAGTAGCGAAATTAAAATCATAAATACAATAATAAAACCTGATTTCCTGAACTTCATATGCGGAGTTCCCGAACATAATTTGGATTCGCAACAGGTTTTATTATATCCATAAATAAAGGTAATTCCCCTGAGTAGGGTTCATGTTTCTTATCCTTATCTATTGGGTCAGGAAATAGTAACGGAATAACGCTTTTGTTTTTATACTCACCAACAGGACCATAGAAGTCCCAGATACGATAAGCCTTTTCTTTCGAACAGATCCGAAGACGAGAGGTGTAATCTGCATAATTTACAGCTTGGTAAAAACCAAATAAGTTCGATACCAAATCTTCAGCACTATAGCCACTATCCGTTAAATATACGTAAGGCCAAAAATCCTGCAAGGATTCGAAGCGATGTGACGTACCTAAGAATATCGATAAAGCAATACCTTGTAAGGTTCGTTCCGGTAATCCTCGTCGCACCATAAATCTACGATATATACCAGTATTAATATTTAGGCCATGAATGTTTTTGGACATACTTTGATGATAATTTACTTCATAAAATTCGCTATCACCACCACGAGCGCTTATCATTTCAAACCATAATCTTTCAGCCCCTGCTGGATTAGCATGGCCTAAATCAATCCATCCTAGATTCTCTGTATAGATAAGGCCATATTTAATATCACTGGTGATAAATCGATCCGAATTATCAATAATATCGTTTCTTTTTGTCATATCGTATTCTTTGAAATTTAAAAGTTACGATATCCTAATATCTACATAGTAAAAAGGCATCCATTATGGATGCCTTTTTAAAGAAATCAGAATTAGACTTCTTCCATACGACCCAGGAGGGCATGCAGACGATCCTGCCAGCCATTCTGCTGTTCTTTCAGGTTGTTGTTCTCACGCTCCAGCTCTTCACGCTGCTGCTGTGCAGTCTGAACTTCCTGCGACAGTGAGTTGTTTTTTTCTTTCAGCTCTTCGATTTCCATCTGTAACAGCGTGATGGTATCAATCGCCTGCTGTACTTTTGCTTCCAGTTTCTCAAACACTTCTAATGACATCGTCATACCTCTCCTGAATTGCAAGGCGTTGATGGATAAAAATCCTCGTCCCGATAACCGGCGACGCCTTAATAAAAACGAGCGCACTCTACTTAGCTCCGATTGTATGAAGCCGCGCCATCGCTGTCCAGCGGCATCCCGCGCAGATTGCGGTTTGCAACACTTTTCGTCTTTCTCCTGGTGACATTACTGTCATAACTCTTAAGTGTTAACGAATTGATCATTGAAATGATTCAGCTCACACTATTTTTGTATAACAAATACCGCCAGATGGCGCGATAACGCTCATTTTGTTGATGCAGTACACACATTTTAATTTCGATATTTCTCGTTTTTGAGCGTTAACGATAAATTAACAGTGTGCCTACCGGCTCCGGGGATGTCAGTGACCTTCTCGCACATAAACATTAATCTCTCTTCAGGATCCGATTATGAGTCAAACCTCAACCTTAAAAGGCCAGTGCATTGCTGAATTCCTCGGTACCGGGTTGTTGATTTTCTTCGGTGTGGGCTGTGTCGCTGCACTCAAAGTGGCCGGGGCTACTTTTGGTCAGTGGGAAATCAGTGTCATCTGGGGCCTGGGGGTAGCGATGGCTATCTATCTGACCGCAGGCGTTTCTGGTGCACACCTGAATCCCGCGGTAACCATCGCACTCTGGCTGTTCGCCTGTTTTGATAAACGCAAAGTTATCCCTTTTATTATTTCGCAAATTGCCGGCGCCTTTTGCGCAGCGGCACTGGTTTACGGGCTTTATTACAATCTATTCCTCGATTTCGAACAAACTAACCATATCGTGCGCGGCAGTACCGAGAGCCTGGGTCTGGCAGGTACTTTCTCCACCTATCCGAACCCGCATATCAATTTTGTGCAGGCCTTCGCGGTTGAAATGGTCATTACCGCTATTCTAATGGGGCTGATTCTGGCTCTGACCGACGATGGTAACGGTGTACCTCGTGGTCCGCTGGCACCACTGCTGATCGGCTTGTTGATTGCCGTTATTGGTGCTTCCATGGGTCCGCTGACAGGTTTTGCGATGAACCCGGCACGTGACTTCGGACCGAAACTCTTCGCCTGGATGGCCGGATGGGGTGAGATTGCCTTCACGGGTGGTCGTGATATCCCTTACTTCCTGGTACCGGTGTTTGGCCCAATTACCGGCGCGATTTTGGGCGCATGGGCATATCGCAAACTGATTGGTCGCCATTTACCGTGCGATGTCTGCGTGATTGAAGAAAAAGACGCGGCGGCCAACACTCAACAAAAAGCTTCGCTGTAATGTGACTACGGGACAAAAATTATGACTGAAAAAAAATATATCGTTGCGCTCGACCAGGGCACCACCAGCTCCCGCGCGGTCGTAATGGACCACGATGCGAATATCGTTGCCGTTTCACAGCGCGAATTCGAGCAAATCTACCCGAAAGCAGGTTGGGTAGAACACGACCCAATGGAAATTTGGGCAACCCAAAGCTCTACGCTGGTTGAAGTTCTGGCGAAAGCCGATATCAGTTCCGATGAAATTGCAGCAATCGGTATTACTAACCAGCGTGAAACCACCATCGTCTGGGAGCGTGAAACCGGTAAACCAATCTATAACGCCATTGTGTGGCAGTGTCGTCGCACCGCGGATATCTGCGAAAAGCTCAAGCGCGATGGCATGGAAGAGTATATCCGTAACAACACCGGCCTGGTGATTGACCCGTACTTCTCCGGTACCAAGGTGAAGTGGATCCTCGACCACGTTGAAGGCTCACGTGAGCGCGCTCGTCGCGGCGAACTGCTGTTTGGTACCGTGGACACCTGGCTTATCTGGAAAATGACGCAGGGACGCGTACACGTCACGGATTACACCAACGCTTCACGTACCATGCTGTTTAACATCCATACCCTGGACTGGGATGACACGATGCTGGATGCGCTGGATATTCCGCGCGCCATGCTGCCAGAAGTGCGTCGTTCTTCTGAAGTGTACGGCCAGACCAACATTGGTGGTAAAGGCGGCATTCGTATTCCTATCTCCGGTATTGCCGGTGACCAGCAGGCGGCTCTCTTTGGTCAGCTGTGCGTGAAGGAAGGGATGGCGAAAAACACGTACGGTACCGGCTGCTTCATGCTGATGAACACCGGCGAGAAAGCCGTTAAGTCCGAAAACGGGTTGCTGACTACTATCGCCTGCGGACCGACCGGGGAAGTGAACTACGCGCTGGAAGGTGCGGTATTTATGGCTGGCGCATCCATTCAGTGGTTGCGCGATGAAATGAAGCTCATCAGCGATGCATTCGACTCTGAGTATTTCGCCACCAAAGTGAAAGACACCAACGGCGTGTACGTCGTTCCGGCATTTACTGGCCTGGGCGCACCGTACTGGGACCCGTATGCACGTGGCGCCATCTTCGGCCTGACCCGTGGCGTAAACTCCAACCACATCATCCGCGCAACGCTTGAGTCTATCGCTTACCAGACCCGCGACGTACTGGAAGCAATGCAGGCTGACTCCGGAATTCGTCTTCACGCCCTGCGCGTTGACGGCGGTGCAGTTGCCAACAACTTCCTGATGCAGTTCCAGTCTGACATTCTGGGCACCCGCGTTGAGCGCCCGGAAGTCCGCGAAGTCACCGCATTGGGTGCAGCGTACCTGGCTGGTCTGGCAGTAGGCTTCTGGCAGAATCTGGATGAGTTGCAAGAGAAAGCGGTCATCGAGCGTGAATTCCGTCCAGGCATCGAAACCACCGAGCGTAACTTCCGTTACAGCGGCTGGAAAAAAGCGGTCAAACGCGCAATGGCGTGGGAAGACCACGACGAGTAATACGTCATTGCCGGATGGCGACTGTGCCTAATCCGGCAATCTCTTCTTGCGGGGGCAACCCCGCACACACATCAATAATCTCGCCCCCTCCCCTGTGCTACACTTCGCGCCATTCCTTTCAGCTACGAGTTTGCAATGAGACGAGAACTTGCCATTGAATTTTCACGCGTGACCGAAGCGGCCGCGCTGGCTGGCTATAAATGGCTGGGCCGCGGCGATAAAAATACCGCTGACGGCGCGGCGGTGAACGCCATGCGTATTATGCTCAACCAGGTCAACATCGACGGCACCATCGTGATTGGCGAGGGTGAGATTGATGAAGCGCCGATGCTGTTTATCGGCGAGAAAGTCGGAACCGGTCGCGGTGATGCGGTCGACATCGCCGTCGATCCTATCGAAGGCACGCGCATGACGGCCATGGGCCAGGCCAACGCGTTGGCCGTACTGGCGGTTGGCGATAAAGGCTGCTTCCTCAACGCGCCGGATATGTACATGGAAAAGCTGATTGTCGGCCCAGGCGCAAAAGGGTCCATCGACCTGAACCTGTCGCTGGAAGCCAACCTGCGTAACATTGCTACCGCGCTCAACAAACCGCTCGGCGAACTGACCGTCACCATCCTGGCAAAACCACGCCATGACGAGGTTATTGCCGAGATGACAAAACTGGGCGTACGCGTCTTCGCCATTCCTGACGGCGACGTTGCGGCCTCGATCCTGACCTGCATGCCCGACAGCGAAGTTGACGTGCTGTATGGCATTGGCGGGGCGCCGGAAGGGGTGGTTTCCGCGGCTGTTATCCGCGCGCTGGATGGCGACATGCAGGGCCGTCTGCTGGCACGCCATGACGTCAAAGGCGACAGCGAAGAGAACCGTCGCATTGGCGAACAAGAACTGGCGCGCTGTGCTGCCATGGGCATTGAAGCGGGCAAAGCGTTACGTCTGGATGAAATGGCGCGCAGCGACAACGTCATTTTCTCCGCAACCGGCATCACCAAAGGCGATCTGCTGGAAGGAATTAGCCGTAAAGGTAATATCGCAACCACCGAAACGCTACTGATCCGCGGCAAATCGCGGACGATCCGCCGTATTCAGTCGATTCACTACCTCGATCGCAAAGATCCTGATGTGCAGGCGCACATTCTGTAATTGATTTGATCAATAGAGCCTTCCAGCCCATCCGGGCTGGAAATCTTTCGCCCAACGAACGAAGATAAGGCAATCAAAGCAGACAGGAGAAAACCATGGCAGATTGGGTAACAGGCAAAGTCACAAAGGTGCAGAACTGGACCGATGCCCTGTTTAGTTTGACCGTGCGAGCTCCGGTTCTTCCTTTTACCGCAGGTCAGTTCACCAAACTTGGCCTTGAGATTGACGGCGAGCGCGTCCAGCGCGCCTATTCATATGTTAATGCGCCTGACAACCCTGACTTAGAATTTTATCTGGTGACGGTTCCCGACGGCAAACTCAGCCCTCAACTGGCAGCGCTAAAGCCAGGTGATGAAGTCCAGGTGGTGAGTGAGGCAACTGGATTCTTCGTACTGGATGAAGTCCCTGATTGCGAAACGCTATGGATGCTGGCAACCGGCACCGCTATCGGTCCGTATTTGTCGATTCTGCAGTTAGGCAAAGACCTGGATCGCTTTAAAAATCTGGTGCTGGTGCATGCCGCACGTTATGCCGCCGATTTGAGTTACCTGCCGTTGATGCAGGCGCTTGAAAAGCGCTACGAAGGTAAATTACGCATCCAGACGGTTGTCAGCCGGGAGACAGCTGCAGACTCGCTGACCGGGCGCGTACCGGCGCTGATTGAAAGCGGTGAACTGGAAAAAGCGGTAGGGCTGTCAATGGATAAAGAAACCAGCCACGTGATGCTGTGCGGAAACCCGCAAATGGTACGCGATACACAGCAACTGCTGAAAGAAACCCGGCAAATGACCAAACACCTGCGTCGTCGACCGGGCCATATGACCGCTGAGCACTACTGGTGAGGGCTTGCCGGATGGCGTTAACGCTTATCCGGCCTACGAGTCAGCTCTGTACTTCACGTCCTGCGTATCCTTCCCATATTTATTTTCATCCTGGGTGCCAATGAACGCGCCCAGATCGATTAGCATACCGACCAGAATCAACGTCGGCACAAAGCGACCAACCGCCCATTGCCAGACGCCTGGTAACATCGCCCAGTTCCCGGCCAGCAGCATCCACGCCAGAATCATCAACAGCGCCCATGCTCCTGAACGCCCCCTATCGTGCAGGCGTTTTACCGTCACCGCAGCCGTTGGCCACAGCAGACATACCAGACAAAATGCCGCCGTCTGAATATCGAGTAATTGTTTACTCGCCAGCGAAAACAAAACCAGCATTCCAACGATCCACAGGCCTATCCAAATCCAGAAATCACGGCGCCCGATGCGCCCTTTAAATGAGAATAACCACTGCTGTATGGTCATGTAAGTTCCTTTATTATTACCTTCCAGAACAGTTTACCCTTTTGACAAGCCCGACGGTTACCGTTTTAATCGTGAGCAGTGAGAATGAAAGGTACTATTGATGAAGCAAGGATTTATACTGTTTTTATTATTGTTTTCAGCCTTAACAGCCAGTGCTGCGGCACGGGCGGAAGAGCCATCGACAGCAACCACGGCCCCCTATTTACTGGCGGGTGCGCCAACCTTTGACCTGTCGATCAGCCAGTTTCGCGAAAACTTTAATACGCAGAATCCGAAGCTTATCCTGAATGAGTTCCGCGCCATCGACAGCAGTCGCGATCGAGCAAATCTCACCCGCGCAGCCAGTAAAATTAATGAAAACCTGTATGCGTCCTCCGCACTTGAGCGCGGCACCTTAAAAATCAAAAGTATGCAGATAACCTGGTTGCCCATTCAGGGGCCAGAACAAAAAGCGGCCAAAGCGAAAGCGCTGGAATACATGATCGCCGTTATTCGCACCGTCGCGCCGCTGCAGACGAAAGAACAGAGCCAGAAAAAGCTACAAAAACTGCTCGCTGCCGGCAAAGGCAAGCGCTATTACGCAGAAACAGAAGGCGCAATTCGCTATGTTGTTGCAGACAACGGTGAAAAAGGACTGACCTTCGCTGTTGAACCGATTAAGCTGGTACTATCAGAAAGTCTTGAGAAGGCGAATTGATGACAAAAAGCAAAGCCTTTCAGGGGATGAATCTCTATACTGTTTCACAGACCATGCTGCCCTCACGGGCGGCCATATTCCTTAATTCGCTGACAAGCGTGGAGAAATGAAATGCGACATCCTTTAGTGATGGGTAACTGGAAACTGAACGGCAGCCGCCATATGGTAAACGAACTGGTTGCTAATCTGCGTAAAGAACTGGCTGGCGTTGCTGGCTGTGCAGTAGCGATCGCTCCGCCGGAAATGTATATCGACCTGGCAAAACACGCCGCTGCCGGTAGCCACATCATTCTGGGCGCGCAGAACGTTGACCTAAACCTGTCTGGCGCATTCACCGGTGAAACTTCTGCTGAAATGCTGAAAGATATCGGCGCGCAGTACATCATTATCGGTCACTCTGAGCGTCGTACTTACCACAAAGAGTCTGACGAGCTGATCGCTAAAAAATTCGCTGTGCTGAAAGAACAGGGTCTGACTCCGGTTCTGTGCATCGGTGAAACCGAAGCAGAAAACGAAGCGGGCAAAACTGAAGAAGTTTGTGCACGTCAGATCGACGCCGTTCTGAAAACTCAGGGCGCGGCAGCATTCGAAGGCGTGGTTATCGCTTACGAACCAGTATGGGCTATCGGTACCGGTAAATCAGCAACTCCAGCGCAGGCTCAGGCTGTTCACAAATTCATCCGTGACCACATTGCTAAAGCTGACGCGAAAATCGCTGAACAAGTTATCATCCAGTACGGCGGCTCCGTAAACGCAGCAAACGCTGCTGAACTGTTTGCTCAGCCGGACATCGACGGCGCGCTGGTTGGCGGTGCTTCTCTGAAAGCTGACGCCTTCGCCGTGATCGTTAAAGCAGCAGAAGCCGCTAAACAGGCGTAATGCGCGTTAATGCCTGATGGCGCTATGCTTATCAGACCTACGGAATCATGTAGGCCTGATAAGACAACGTCGCCATCCGGCATTTATTACAATTTCCCCAACACATTAAACCAGGCGTAATCCAACGGCAGAAGAAGCAGATACGTTGCCGCCGCCAGCGCGATACACAGCAGCATTCCCGCCCTCGCAGGCACTTTCCCAAGCGCCATCGCTACCACAATCGGCGAAGCCTGATACGGCAACAACGGTGTGGAATAACCCAATACCTGGATCATAATCACCGACAGCAGCGGGAACCCTGTTGCATCAGCAAAACTTTGCGCCAGCGTGGTATACAGCGCCGGAACGCCGTTTGCCGTCATAATAAAGTTGAGCGCGGTGGTAATGCCAGTCAGCGCGAGAAAGCTGGTAAACGGTTTTTCTGCATCCAGTGGCATCACCTGCAGCAACGCTTCGCCCACCGCACTGCCAATGCCGGTCTGGGTAACGGTAATCGCCAGCCCCAGAATGCCCGCCACGTAAATACAGGTCCGGATATTTACCCCAGAGGAAAACTCCTCGCCATTGATAAAACCAACCCGTGGTAGCAGCGTGATAACCGCCGCCGCCAATCCGGTCCACGCGGGGCCAATGCCGTGCCAGCTTTCGCTTACCCAAAGAAGCAACACCACCGCTAACATCCAGGCCAGACGTTTTTCATCTCCGCTCATCGGTTCCGATGGCGTGAGATCGCGCGGCGCATGAGGCTTGCCAGGGAACAGCCAGCAGATAAGCGCGATGAGAACCGCACCTTTGAGCCAGCCCAGCACCGGTGTATGCAACAGCAAATAGGGAAGATAATTGAGATGGATACCGTAAGAGCCTTCCGCCGCGCCGCTCATCACCAGATTCGGGACGTTGGCGGGTAAAATCGTCGCGGAAAGCTGGAATGTCCCAAACCCGACGGCCAGCGCCAGACCATACCAGGCGCGCGTACCATCATTAATTCCGGCTCGTTTCGCCATCGCCGCGACAATCGGCATCAGTAATGCAATACGCCCCATGTTGGACGGCATCACAAACGCCAGCGCGTAACTGAGCAGCACCACACTCGCCACCATCAACGGCCAGGAATCGGTCAACCGCGATGACAGCGCCCTCGCCGCCCTGTCCGCCAGCCCCGTTTTGCGAATCGCGATCCCCAGCACAAAGCCACTAAAGACCAGCCAGAACGCCGACGATGCAAAGCCGCCAAAAATCACATCCGCTGGCGCGATTTTGGCCACCATTGCCACGGCAAAGAACAACAGCGCGGTGATAAATTCCGGCAGCAGCGACGTAGCCCAGAGCAGGATGGTGATACCAACCACCAGAGAGGGGATAAACAGAGGGTGTGTAAGCCAGATCGACATGCCTGTCTCCTGTTGTTTTTTTCAACAAGAATACGGGGACAGGCATGCGGAGTAAACGCCAGATTAGGTGGGTCGACTGAAACCATTTATTCCATAATAGATCGGATAACTTAAATCGGAATGAACGTCCCTTAGTTTTTTGATTATCAGAACCATGTTTCTAACTGGGCGCCAAACAACAACGAACCACCGCTGTGATAACCCGTACTCCCAGGCGTATCCGTACTTGAATAATCATCCAGCGATTTATTCCAGTTCATATACGTCACAAAAAAGCGTATCTCAGGCCGTTCAAAGAAATCGGTGACATTTTGCATTTTGAATGTTGGCGCGAAGGTCAGTTTGACGTAGCTACCGCTGGTTGCTTTGTTATTGTTAAAACCTTGTGGATCGATATCCATATACTGATAACTGGTTTCATATTGCAGCGCAAAGTTTTGATTAATCTCCTGAATAAAACGCGAGTTCAGCGTTATCCAGTTATAGCGATCGTCGGTGATATAGCGATTATTGCTCGTTTGCGCCATAAATACCGGAGCCCAACTGAATTTATCCGTTAACGGGGTGATACCATAAGAGGCAAATTTAATCGTCCAGGCGTCATCAATCAGGTATCCATCTGACCCCGGAGCCCGCACCTCGGCCCCCAGCGCTTTACCATATTGCAGGATCGTTTTCGACATTCCCTCGCCTATGCCGTAAAAGCTGTCGCCATGGTACGCCAGCATCGTATTGATACCCTGTGATGCCGCTTTGTTCGTCGCTAACCCGTCGTTGATTCGTTTGTCATTATCCTTTGAATACAGACCATTAACCATCCATTGCCATGGGCCCAGACGATTATTCAGAGAAAAGGTGTAATTCTGCACGAAGGTGTTCGCCGCACCGGTCATATTGTTGTATTCAACATTCCCCATATCCTCAATATCATTGAAGTTGCGGCCATAAACCGAAAAGTTTGTTTTTACGCCATCAACAAAACTCACATCATAAATACCCGCCCCGGTCCCCACCAGACTCATCATGTCAGAATCGAGCCAGTGGATATCAAAGTTATCACGATCCTCACGCTTACCAGCCCACAGCGTTGCATTTTGAAAAGCGCCACTAAAGGAGGGCATATCGCTCATTTCCGCAAATGCCTGCCGTAAGTTCATTTCACCATTGAAGGCACTATCGGTATTATATGTTTTGTCCCATTCCGCTATTTTCATGTAATAACGTAATTTCGAATTATTGGCATATTGGTGCAAAAAGTTCATATCAGCAGTCACATACGTGTCCGCTTCATTCCCTAAACGTCCTACGCTGCCCCCGGTGCTGCCCGCTGGCGTCATGGAAGGCCCGACGGTCGTAGAGGAACCGGTTTTACCCGTCAGGATCCCCGTACGCGCATAACCGCCGAACTTAATCTCCGTCCGCTCTCCCGCCGGGGTCTCTTTGCCGAAGGACGGTGCCATAGTCAACGCAATATTCGGTTGCGATGACGATTGTGATTGTTGTATCGCCCGCAATTTTTCCTGTACCTGCGCCGTATTTCGTTCTGCCGCTGCTGCACGTTTTTCTGCACTGTCGATTTTTCGTTCCGCCTGAACCAACTGCGCTCGCGACTGCTGCAACTCCCGCTCCAGCACTTCTAACCGGGCGTTAATATCGCTGAGGGTTATGTCCGCACTTTGCGCTGTTAAAGGCAATAACAGCCCCATAAAAGCAACGTTATTGAGTTTCATAATAATCCCAAAGATGGGCAACGGATATTCGGGCAAAAGCAGGCCTTACGCACCGTTGCGCATAACATAATTTATTAACAATAATTTATATCAATAATAGCTCTACATCATTCGAGGCGTAGTGAACACACGTACAACCTGAAATATGATGTTTCTATTCCTTATTTAGGATTTTCTGTTTTATCTCCAGGCGCATCATTAATTTTTACGAGCAGCGTGGTCATGATAAAGGCGAGGATAAATACGGCAACGCCTACACAGATATAACTCACAACCTGATAATGATCGTAAATATACATTAATGGTGATAACAATACTGCCAGCCCATAAGAATTGGCTTTTATAGACAATAATGATAATACCATTCCGCCAAGCGCGGAGCAGATAAGCATTATAGCGATAGCACGAATTCCTGTTCGCATCACAATACCAAATAGCGCAGGTTCTGAGACACCAAGAAGTTGCGTCGCGGTTGCGGAAATACCAGCCGTTTTAAATGATGGACTGCGTGATTTCAATGAAATAGCAAGACACACGGCAGCATTGGCGAAGCCATACATCGCGCAGACGGTGATTAAAGGGTTAAACCCTGTGCCCGCTATCAGGGAGGTTTCAATCATAATGAACATATGATGCATCCCGGTCATGACGGCTATCGGGTAGAGGAATCCAATTAGCAATCCACCAATTCCTGCAGGTAAAGAAAGGAATTGCTGTATAGCTAAGATCGCGTAATGTTCAAAACCATGAACTAATGGCCCTAATACAAGTAAAGCAATGGACACCGACAGCAAAATGACCACAAACGGCGTAAAGATAAGGTCCATCGAATCTGGCATAACCTTCCGCAATACAATCTCCAGTTTCGCACCGATAATGCCAGTGATGAGCGCCGTTAAAATTGAGCCCTGATAGCCCACCAGTGGAATAAAGCCAAAGACATAAATTGGGTTCGCATTACCGTAGGCGACGTCATAAGCGTTAGGCAATGCCGGTGAAACCAGCATCAGGCCAATCAAAAATCCAACGATCGGCGTCCCGCCAAATTTTTTAAATGCCGACCAGCAGATAAACGCTGCCAAAAAGGCAAATGCCGTATCGCACAGCACCGTGGTCAGGGTTTTCAGGTAAAGAGGAATATTGTCAGCATTACTCCCAAACCAGGCCAGTACGGTATCGTTGAATAGTACCCCTTTCAGACCAAGGAACAGGCCGGTTGCCCCGAGAATGGGGACAATGGGCACAAACACGTCCGATAAATTGCGTATACCACGTTGTAAGCGATTTCCGCTCTGCTGGATCATCTCCTCTTTGCTGACCTCAGTAACATTAAAAGCGGCGGCAAACTCACTATAGACTTTATTAATGATTCCAGTACCAAGGATAATCTGGTATTGCCCAGAATTAAAAAATACGCCCTTTACATCACTAATACTGCGGATTTTTTCGTCATTAATACGCTCACGGTCTTTTACTTGCAAGCGTAATCGGGTGGCGCAATGGGTGGCCGAAATAATATTATCAATGCCAATTGTATCGACAATCTCAACGGCAATTTTTTTAAACTTGCTCATTTGTTACACACTCTTTAATGATAATTGTCTGGTAGGGTTTCAGGTTAGAATCAATGCTGTCATAGTTATTAAGCAGAACTTCCCCAACCGGAATCACATAAGATAATGGAGTATTACTCATATTGGTTATGGAAATAAGACGCTGATTATCGGTATGCCGTGCATACGCGACGATGTCATCACTGTGGGTTTCTAACGGGCTAAAATTGCCATAAATCAACACTTCTGGATATTCATGATTACGTAGCTGAATCAGACGTTGATAAAAATGGAACACAGAATCTGAACGATGTCGCTGCTCTTCAGCGTTAATCTCAAAATCACGGTGGGTGAATTCCAGCCACGGCTGTGCTCCCGAATTGAAGCCTCCATTAATCGTTTTAGCCCACGGGAACGGCGTTCGTGAGTTATCCCGGGAACGTTGATTAATAAACTCCAGTGCCTGGGCAGAAGTAAAACCCTCCGTGAGTGCGCGATGATAGTTATCAATACTGGAAATATCGTCGAACTGCTCAATGCGAGTCCGATTGAAATTTTTCATTCCCAGCTCCTGGCCCTGATAAATAAAAGGCGTTCCGTGCATGAAGAAATACATGGCCGCCAGGGCTTTCGCACCTGTTTCATTTTGAAATACCGGATCGCGGATCAATTTTGAAAGTGCGCGGGGCTGGTCGTGGTTTTCGATAAATGTCGTTCCCCAGCCGGATGCGATAAACGCTTGCTGGCTGGCAAAGAGCGCCTGTTTAAACTCTTTCACGGTCCAGTCACGTCGACGGAACCATTCAGAACCATTTTCCACATCGATATCGGCAGCATGAAAATCGAAGATCATGTCGAAATAGCCCTGCGGCCCGATAAACTGACCGTAATCCGCTAGCGGTACGCCCGGCGCTTCCCCAACGGTAACGCAGCCAAAACGCTGAAAAGTGCGTTCTTTTAGCTCGTTAAGAAAAACCTCAATCCCGGGGCGGTTGCGTGATTTCCATTTTATCGATACCAGGCCGTCAATCCCATCGGCAGGCAAAGAACCATAATCCTGGTCTTTCTTAATGAAGGTGATGGCGTCAACCCGAAAACCCGCAATGCCTTTCTCTAGCCACCAGGTGATCATGGCGTAAATCTCTTCCCGTAACGCCGGGTTTTCCCAGTTAAGATCGGGCTGTTTGCGGTGAAAGGTGTGCAGATAGTAACACGCTTCACCCGCTACTTTTTCCCACGCGCTGCCGCCGAAAATAGAGCGCCAGTTATTTGGCGGCGCATCGTTGATGGCGGGTTTGAAAATATAGTAATCGCGATATTTCGACTGGGGCTGCGCCAGCGCCTGCGTAAACCAGGGATGCTCATCGCTGGTATGGTTTATAACCAGATCAATCATGACCTGAATACCATGTTCTTTGGCGCACGCAATGAGATTTTCCACATCCTGCATATCGCCAAAATCCGGATTTACGGCATAGTAATCCGCAATATCATACCCATTATCCGCCATCGGTGACTGATAAAACGGCGAAACCCAAATCATGGTGATTCCCAGTTCTTGCAGATAAGGCAATTTAGCGATGATTCCCTGGATATCACCAATACCGTCATTGTTACTATCGTAAAAACTCTTTGGGTAGACCTGGTAGATCACCGCCTCCTTCCACCACGCGTGGCGGTTTTTTTCCATCTTTGGCATAACATCCCCTGATATATGAAATCGATACCATATCGAATTAAAAAAAATTTATGCCGACTGTCGAATCACTAACTCTGGTCTCAACTCGGCCGGATCATACTTGTATTGCTGCCCATTGATTAACGCCAGCATATACTCTGCCGAAATCCTGCCCAGAGCCACGATGGGCTGACTGACGGTCGTTAACGGAATATTGAGCATTTCAGCCACGGGTAAATTATCGAACCCGATAACCGCCAAATCTTCCGGTATTTTCATACCGTTCATGGTCAGAGTGCCTATCACTCCGCAGGCAACTTCATCACTTCCGGTGAAAATGGCGTCCGGGCGCTCCTCAGGCATCATTTGCAGGATCTGAAGTGCAATCTCCTGACCATCATGATAAGTATGCTGTTCACGAAATAACCAACGTTCATTGACGGTCAACCCCATCTCGTTCATCGCCGCCAAAAAACCGTTGTTTCTTCGGCTACCATGCCCCTTTTGCTGAAATTTTCCGCCAGTGGCGTACGCAATACGGCGATAACCTTTTGCCATTAAGTAGCGAATCGCATGATAGGTTGCGTTCCGATCGTCTACCCGAACCACCGGCAGAGTCGTCATTTCACCACCGGTATTACACAACAAAATCGGGCCATATTTTTCATATTCTTCAATAACATGCGATTCGCTTTCCATTGCACAAAGGATCAGCCCATCGATGATTTTTTTCTTTAACAGATCCAGACAGTTCTTTTCTTCTCCAGGGCTGTTGTGGTTCTGAACAATCAGCACCGAGTAACCATTTTTACGCGCGGTACTTTCCAGCGCATCAACCAGACTGGCAAAGAAAGGGTTAGTGATCCGCGAAATCAGTACGCCAATACGCTGGCTTTTCACGCCACGCATCTGCTGCGCCGCGGTGCTGGGTTCATAATCCAGCGCTTTCATCGCTGCCAGAATTTTTTCCCTTTTATCTTCAGAAATATAGGGATGGTTATTAAGAAACCGGGAGACGGTGGTTATTGATAAACCTGCTTTTTCAGCAACATCTTTAATCGTGGCCATGGCGCATTATGAAATCGATATCATGTGCTCATCAGAATAAGGGGGGAAGGACAGAGAAAA
The DNA here is from genome assembly GCF_041320245.1 of Citrobacter meridianamericanus. Lineage (NCBI taxonomy): Bacteria > Pseudomonadati > Pseudomonadota > Gammaproteobacteria > Enterobacterales > Enterobacteriaceae > Citrobacter > Citrobacter meridianamericanus. The sequence goes on from NZ_CP101036.1 coordinate 5,084,191, forward strand.
TACTACAATGTTTTGAAAATATGATTGCTATCACAAAGTAAAATAATCTCTTCCTCGTCGCGGGGGAAAATTTGCCTGCCTCCTATTCCGCTTGATCCTGAACTGTGTTTAACTTAGCTAAACCGGTTTAGCACTGTTTAGCTAAAAGAGGAATTATGGTGAGCAGAAAAGTTTGGGTCCTTGGGGATGCTGTCGTTGATTTATTGCCGGATGGTGAAGGGTGCCTGCGACAGTGTCCCGGCGGCGCGCCAGCGAATGTGGCAGTTGGCGTGGCCCGTCTGGGCGGGGACAGCGGATTTATCGGTCGCGTTGGCGATGATCCTTTTGGTCATTTTATGCTCCAGACGCTGAAACAAGAAAACGTCGACGTCGGGTACATGTCTGTTGATGGTGAGCATCGGACATCCACCGTCGTGGTCGCACTCAATGAAGACGGCGAACGAACTTTCACGTTCATGGTTCGCCCCAGTGCTGATTTATTCTTACAGCAACGCGATTTGCCACTATTCACTTCCGGGCAATGGTTGCATATTTGCTCAATTGCACTCAGCGCAGAACCGAGTCGCAGCACAGCTTTTGCCGCAATGGAAAAGATAAAATATGCGGGAGGCTACATTAGCTTCGACCCAAATATCAGGGCCGATCTGTGGCGTGATGAGCAACTGCTGCGTGACAACATTCAACGCGCGTTGACCATGGCAAATGTAGTTAAACTGTCGGAAGAAGAGTTGGTGTTTATCAGCGCCAGTGATGACCCGTCCGAGGGCGTGCGCTGGATGATGGAGCGTTACCAGCACGACCTCCTGATGGTAACCCGAGGTAAAGAAGGGGTCATAGTGGCCTTTCGTGGGCAGGTTTTGCATTTCCCTGCTCGCCCGACGATCAGCATTGATACCACTGGCGCTGGCGATGCTTTTGTCGCAGGTTTACTCTTCAGTCTGGCGGCACATGGACTTCCACAGAATGCGCAGTCTCTGGAAAAAAGCATCACGTTGGCACAAACCTGCGGTGCGCTGGCGACCACCGCCAAAGGTGCAATGACGGCGTTACCTCGTCTGTCAGACCTTGCGTAGTGCATTTTTCGAGGCAAGAATGATGTCAATACTCATCTCATTCCTCATTAAATCGGTTTAGCATGGTTGATTAAAGTCAGCCCCCTCACCTGAGATGGCCACGTTTAATACTGGCCAGGTTTTATTCTCTGCGGGCGCCGTACCGATAGCGAAATCAATCACTGATACAACGCAAGGTTGTAACTAAACGATAAAATGGACGTGAACTAATGTCATTACCTTCCCGACTGCCTGAAATTTTGCAGGCGGTAATGCAAGGCCAGCCCCGCGCGTTGGCTGATGACCATTATCCTCACTGGCACCATGCGCCGGTGACCGGATTAATGAACGATCCTAATGGATTTATCGAATTCGCTGGCCGATACCATCTGTTTTACCAGTGGAATCCTTTCGCTTGCGATCATACCTTTAAATGCTGGGGGCACTGGAGCTCTGCTGACCTAATCCACTGGCGGCATGAACCAATTGCCCTGATACCAGATGAGGAGTATGACCGTAATGGCTGTTACTCCGGTTGTGCAATAGATCATGAAGGGATCTTACGTCTTTTCTATACCGGCAACGTCAAGTTTGCCGATGGGGCGCGCACGGCGTGGCAATGTCTGGCGACACAGTGCGAAAATGGAGCGTTCAGTAAACAAGGTCCGGTATTGCCGCTCCCGACGGGATACACTGGCCATGTGCGCGACCCAAAAGTCTGGTGGCATCACGATCGCTGGTATATGGTGCTGGGCGCTCAGGATCTGCAGTTGCGGGGGAAAGTGTTACTGTTCAGCTCCACAAACCTACAGCAGTGGCTTAGCCATGGCGAAATAGCGGGCCACGGCCTTAATGGCCTCTCCAGCGGCGGCTATATGTGGGAATGCCCCGATCTTTTTCCCCTCAACGGGACGGATATTCTCATCTGCTGCCCACAGGGATTACCACGTGAAGAATACCGCTTCCTCAACACCTATCCCGCCGTGTGGATGCAGGGGCAGCTCGATTACGCTCGCTCCGCGTTTGAGTGTAGTGAACTCCATGAACTGGACAGCGGCTTTGAATTTTATGCTCCGCAAACCTTGCTATCGAGCGATGGCCGTCGTCTGCTGATAGGATGGATGGGCGTTCCGGACGGCGAGGAGCTGTCGCAGCCAACCTGCGCGCAGGGATGGATTCACCAAATGACCTGCCTGCGTGAACTCACCTGGCGTAATGGCACGCTATACCAGACCCCGGCGCGGGAACTTGCGGCACTTCGCGGCGAAATGCAAGGCTGGCAAGGGGGCGTATTGCGCTTAGTGCCAATGGAGTTGGCTTTTGATATCGCCTGCGGCGACGAACTGACCATCGACTGTGCTGGCGCGTTGCATCTCCGCGTTAACGGTGATGGCTTACGGCTCTCACGCCAAAGTCTACAAACTGCGGAAATCCATCATCGTTACTGGCGCGGGACGGTGTGCCATCTGCACATTTTAATTGACCGCTCCAGCATAGAGATTTTCATCAACCACGGCGAAGGAGTAATGAGCAGCCGTTTTTTCCCCGATTATCCAGGAGAACTCACTTTCACGGGTAGCACGCCAGTTGCATTCCGTTACTGGCCGCTTCTGCCACACATGATAGAATAAATACCTTGAGTTTAAATGACTTTTCCGTGATGAAAACCAGACGCGTTACTATCAAAGATATTGCCGAAATGGCTGGGGTATCAAAAGCGACAGCCAGCCTGGTGTTGAGTGGCCGTGGCAAAGAGATGCGCGTCGCGCAAGAGACGCGTCAACGCGTGCTGACCATCGCCCGCGAACAGCACTATCAACCGAGTATTCACGCCCGTTCATTACGCGATAATCGTAGCCATACTATTGGTCTTGTCGTGCCAGAAATGACCAACTACGGCTTCGCCGTTTTTTCACATGAACTAGAAATGCTGTGCCGTGAGGCTGGCGTGCAGTTGCTGATTGCCTGTACGGATGAAAATCCGGCGCAGGAAAGCATCGCGGTAAATAATATGGTCGCTCGTCAGGTTGATGGCCTGATTATCGCCTCCTGCCTGCATAGCGATGCCGACTACCGGAAGCTAAGCCAGCAATTGCCAATAGTGCTGTTTGACCGCTGCCCGGGAAAAAGCGATCTGCCACTGGTCATGACCGACTCCATTACGCCTACGGTCGATCTTATCTCACGTATCGCCCAAAAGCATCGAGACGAATTCTGGTTCCTCGGCGGCCAACCGAGATTATCCCCCACCCAGGACCGGCTGGCGGGCTTTACTCAAGGTTTGATAAAGGCTGGCGTCGAGCTGCGTCCGGAGTGGGTGATTAACGGCAGTTTCCATCCCAGTTCAGGCTATGAGATGTTTGCGGCCCTTTGCGCACGCTTAGGGCGCCCGCCAAAAGCGGTGTTTACCGCTGCCTGTGGGTTGCTGGAAGGGGTGCTGCGCTATATGAGCCAACATCATTTACTGGCTAGCGATATTCATCTGGCCAGCTTCGACGATCATTATCTGTACGACTCACTCTCTGTGCGCATCGATACTATTCAGCAGGATAACAAGCTGTTAGCCTGGCACTGCTTCGAACTGCTTAATCAATTGATTAATGGCGAAACGCCGCAGTCCCGGCAACGATGTTTACCGGCTACTTTGCAGCTTCGCTTTAGATAAGTATGGCCGTGGCAATATCTCTTAATACTTATATAGGTTTCCATTAAATAACTCAGCCGGATCACCGTTTCCTGCTGTGTTTCATCTCTGTCTACCACACAGGAACGATCAGCAAACGTAACTGATTAATAACAACACTCGTTATACGCACATGAGAAGTCCCTTTAATTCATATTCCTGGCTTACTCTGAAATAAGAACCCTGCCAGACAATCAAACTAATTTTGAGAATTTGCCAACAGCTTACAGTCGTGATCCTGAATTTCCTCAGCGGAGGCGAGATTGAGCGCCAGCAGATTGCGCTGGGTTGCCAGCAGAACAAAAGACTCATCGCTCTGACGCACCATCGCCATCGCATAGCTGCCCATATGTTCACGCGCATCCGGCACCTCTTCTGCCAGCATCATAAATGGACTGCGTTGCGCCAGTTCATTTTCCGTGACGCGACGCGCCAGATATTCATGACCGCGCAGTCCACCCGGTAAAGGCAGCCAGCGAGTACTGATTTTCGCCAGGTTGTCATCAAGCTGTTGTCTGACATCGGTTCGCAGGCAGGAGATATGAATATGCAGATGATTTTGTGTACGCCCGCTACGCGAGTTAATGGTCAGAGAGACCGCTTTGTCAGGGATTTCGTGGCCGTATTTTTGGCTCATAAAGCTACGCGCCTGCCAGGCCAACCAGAAAAAGTTCGGCGTGCCTGATTTTAACAGCAGTGGGCTTTCTGTACCGTTGATGCGGTAAGTGGGCATCAACAAATATTGCAAAGGGCCATTTCGGTCTTTGAACACCGCATATCCGGCATCTGGCTTCACTTCTGCGCACGGCGCAGGATCCTGCTGCTGCAACTGGTGTGGCAGGCATTGCTGAAGAACAATCTTGCGTAATGCGTCCGGGTTGCCGGTAAATTTCCAGTACCCGATACCTGCAGCGACGGCAACAACCATTACCGCCAGAAAAAGATAGCCTGCTTTTTTCATTACGCGTTTCCTGTATCCCATTGAAGGGCAAGAGTAACGCAAAACCATGACAAATAAAAAACCCGGTTGCGTTAAGCCACCGGGTCGGTAAATCACAGAATTATTTAGCGTTTGCTGATCTGATCGAACGTACCGCCGTTAGAAAAGTGCTCTTTCTGCGCTTTTGTCCAGCCGCCAAACTCTTCGTCGATGGTGAACAGCTTCAGCTTCGGAAATGCGTTTTCGTATTTCTTCGCAACGTCTGCATCACGTGGACGATAGTAGTTTTTCGCTGCAATGTCCTGACCTTCCGGGGAGTAGAGATACTTCAGATAAGCCTCCGCCACCGCTTTGGTGTCTTTCTTTTCCACCACTTTATCGACCACGGAAACGGTCGGCTCCGCGAGGATAGATTCACTCGGCGTCACTATCTCGAATTTGTCTTTGCCCAGCTCGTTCGTTGCCAGCAGCGCTTCGTTTTCCCAGGCGATCAGCACATCACCGATACCGCGTTCTACAAAGGTATTGGTTGAACCACGCGCACCGGAATCCAGCACTTCAACGTTCTTATACAGGGCCTTCACGAAGTCTTGTGCCTTGGCCTGATCGTTGTTGTTGTGGTGTAAAGCGTAGCCCCATGCCGCCAGATAATTCCAGCGTGCGCCACCTGAGCTTTTCGGGTTTGGTGTAATCACTGACACGCCGGGTTTGATCAAATCGTTCCAGTCATGAATTTGTTTGGGGTTGCCTTTGCGGACCAGGAACACGATGGTGGAGGTGTAAGGCGCAGAGTTATCCGGCAAGCGCTTAATCCAGTTTTTATCAATTCGACCACGTTCAGCAATGGCATCAACATCATAAGCCAGTGCGAGCGTCACAACATCGGCTTCAATGCCGTTGATGACGGAGGTTGCTTGCTTACCCGAACCGCCGTGCGACTGACGGATCACAACGTTGTCACCTGTTTCTTTCTTCCAGTGCGTGCTGAAGGCTTTATTGTACTGCTCGTACAGCTCACGCGTTGGATCGTACGATACGTTAAGTAGCTGAATATCCTTTGCCAGAACGCTGGTCGATGCCAGCAATAATGTTAACCCTACGCCCCATTTGTTCATCGCCCAGCTCTCTTATGTGATGTTGTAATGAGCAAAGCGTGCCAGAAAGGCATCCAAACATTAAAGAATAAAAAAAGATTTGCTATAACTTCGAGGAATAAAACTGAGGGGTTGCCGGATGGCGGCTAGCGCCTAACCCGGCCTACAACGTGTACTCTTGTCGGCCCGGTAAGCAAAGCGCCACCGGGCAACAAAAAGCAATCAGTACAGTTTTTTCGCGCAGTCCATCCAGTCACCTTTGAACGGACGCTTCATATTTTCGATAGCGTCGATGATGTCGTGGTGAACCAACTGCTCGTTCTGAATACCAACACAGCGACCGCCGTGACCTTCCAGCAGAAGTTCGATGGCATAGGCGCCCATGCGGGATGCCAGAATACGGTCGTAAGGAACCGGGGAACCACCACGCTGAATGTGGCCCAGCACGGTTGAACGCGTTTCGCGGCCCGTTTCCTTCTCGATGTAATGCGCCAGTTCGTCAACGTCACACATGTGCTCAGTGATCGCTACGATTGCGTGTTTTTTGCCCTTCGCGATGCCGGCTTTGATTTCAGCAACCAGATCGTCACGGCTGAATTCCACTTCCGGAACCACCACGAACTCACAACCCCCGGCAATTGCAGCCGCCAGGGTCAGATCGCCACAGTAGCGCCCCATCACTTCAACGATGGAAATACGCTGGTGAGAAGAAGAGGTATCACGCAGACGGTCAATCGCTTCAACTACGGTACCCAGCGCGGTGAAGTAACCGATGGTGTAGTCAGTACCTTTGATATCGTTGTCGATAGTGCCCGGCAGACCGATGCAGGGGAAGCCCATTTCAGTCAGGCGTTTCGCCCCCAAATAAGAACCGTCACCACCGATAACAACCAGCGCATCAATGCCACGCTTTTTCAGGTTTTCGATAGCCACCGCACGGACGTTTTCGTCGCGGAATTCCGGGAAACGGGCTGAACCGAGGAAAGTACCGCCACGGTTGATCATGTCGGACACGCTATAACGGTCAAGTTGAACCATACGGTCTTCATACAAACCCAGGTAGCCATCATGGATCCCCATGACTTCCAGCCCTTCCGTCAACGCTGCACGTACAACACCACGGATTGCTGCGTTCATGCCCGGCGCATCACCGCCGCTTGTCAACACACCGATTTTCTTAATCATGACTACCTCTGAACTTGGAATGCAAAATGAAATCTGCTGCCGGAAGTCGATTCCGCATATCGAAACGATCCAACGAATATGCAGATAGTATAACAATCACTTTCTGCTGAATTGATTCAGGTCAGGCCGAATGGTGGTAATTTATACACAAAATGCTGGCCTGGTTCACTTTTTTTACAACGAATCATGAAAGCTTAAACATCTTGCCTTCCTTGGGTACGACCGAACAGGGATCCTGATGAATGATGACATCTGATCCCGGGAAACGCCGTAAAATTGCCTGCTCAACCTCTTCAGCCACTAAATGCGCCTGAACGAGCGGCAGATTGTCTTCCATTTCCAAATGAATCTGAATAAAGCGGGTCGGCCCTGACTGCCGCGTGCGAAGATCATGGGCGCCACTGACTCCAGGCCATGACGTCACGATATCAATAATTTCCTGACGTTCTTCATCGGGTAAAGCGCGATCCAGCAAGGACTGCACCGCCTCATATCCCATGCGTAATGCGCTAAATAAAATATAGATGCCAATCCCAAGCGCAAACAAGGCATCAGCACGATGCCAGCCGTACCATGCCAGGCCAAGCGCCAAGAGAATTGCACCGTTCATCATAACATCAGACTGATAATGAAGCATATCCGCCCGAACGGCCTGACTTTGCGTGCGTTTCACCACCCAGCGCTGAAACGAGACCAGAATGATTGTACACACTAACGCAATGATGGTGACCGCCACCCCAACACCAGGATCTTTCATTGGCGTGGGTTGGATGAGATGCTGAATCCCGGTCAGGAATAAAAACAGCGCCGAACCGGAAATAAACATGCTTTGCGCCAGTGCAGCCAGTGATTCCGCTTTTCCGTGTCCGAACGTATGTTCATCATCGGCCGGTTGCAGCGAATAGCGCACCACTAACAGGTTGGTTAACGACGCCGCGATGTCCACCAAAGAATCCACCAATGCAGCCAGAATACTGACCGATCCGGTGTACCACCACGCAAAAATTTTGATCAAAAGTAACAGCGTTGCCATCACGGTAGCCGCGATTGCTGCCCGGCTAACCAGCCGTCCATAAGTATGATTCATAAACACTCCCGCCAGAATATGCCGCTAGTATAACGGATGAAGTAAAACAGTCAGGCAATAACCGAGTGACAAATTTTGGGCAAAAAAAACCACATCATGTGGGGGAAGACAGGGATGGAATGTTGTAGCAATACATAACACACTTAAATTAGAAATTTATTCTAATAAAAAATCTACATTACGGCCTATCTTACAGCCTGATCAGCATGATCCATACACCACCTGAATACGTTTTATTCTGAATTTTTGAGACCTCTCTATAACTCTTCCAATGCTCATTTACTTTAGATGTACGATAAACACTCAATCAACATATCTTGAGGGATTAAGATGGCGTATTACCCTAATTCTATTGACTGGCAACCGATCAAGGAAGGAGGTCTGCGTAGGCTAAGGCTTGACGAGATAAATCTTGCAAACTCGCTCTTTGGCTTCAGCATTCTTTACCAGCAAGTTTGGGTTCATCTGGAAAGTTATCTTCCTTTTGATAGTCAAAACCCCGGCCAGGCGATGACGCCCAACGGCGAAATGTGGTTTAGAAAAATAAAATACGAAGATGATTTCTCGATGCCTACAAAACAGCCAACTCCAAATGCCCAGCATCTATTTTTACATGAAATGATGCATGTTTGGCAGCACCAATATGGAATGTGGGTACGAACACGCGGAGCGTTCTCATGGGCAGCTGATTATACATACAGTCTAAATGAGAAAAACTTACTTGATTACGGACTGGAGCAGCAAGCATCCTTAGTCAGCGATTACTGGTTGTTAAAGCATTATGGGTTTGATGGGCATAGCGATCTGTATGTTTACCGTGATTATGACCCAGAAGAACCGGTGCTGGAGTTAATTCAGAAATATGAAAAGGTACTAGGGGACTTTCCGATATGAAGAAATCGATCACTTTTCTCCCTTTACTTTTATTTCTCGCCGGGTGCCCAGGGAAAGATAGAGAGGGTGCAGAGTCCGGCGAAAGACGGGCGATCTACGTAGACAACAATCGTGTTTGCTTTACCACTGATAAAAACGATGTGTTAAACCGCTATATTCTGTCAACTAATAGTATAGAAAATAAAAAATTATTAGTTGGCGATTTTAAGCATCTCACCTACCCAAGTACCTGCTTTACGGTAAATTTAGAAAAAGGGTTAGTGTATGGCGCAAGCTATACCTTAAATGGAAAAAATCACTACTACACCTTTATCATTACCAATGATGGCATTGTGTTGGATTTAGGAAAAAGCTAAGCATTATTATCAGAGTACACGGCCCTACATAGAGGCAGTAAGTTACATTGAGGTCAGCCACACATAACAAAAGCGTTTATACGCTCCAAATATCTTCTGTAAGTAGCTGCTTGTCTTTGGTAATTCGCTGTAATTTGGGCAAAAAAAACCCCCACATCATGTGGGGGAAGACAGGGATGGTGTCTATGGCAAGGAAAACAGGGGTACTACTGGGAACGTGAGTTGCTACTACTCAATAAATTTAACGATGAGCTTTGTTTCCATTGCGCTACGTCGCGCAGTTGCTCCATTCGTTGTTCATGTTTCTCATTTAAAACCGCTTGCTGCTCGGGCGTTAACAGGCGATACATCTGATTGCGAATCCTGGCTATTTCAACCTGGCGAGCAACCTGTTCTTGCGCCATTCTTTCTGCCTGAGCGCGCACAGCGCTTTCATCAAATTTCTCTGCGGTGACAAGGCGATGCATTGTCTCCATTTCGCTAACATTAACAGGAGGCTGTTCGTGTCTTGCCTGCTGCATTAAATCTCGCATCTGTTGACGTTGATGTTCGGTTAAACTGATACCGTCAAACATGTGGCTCTGTACGCTGCGTTGCGATGAGCCATCACCCAGGTGCCAGTGATCGCCTGTGACGACTTCAGCTGCATGGCTTAAAGTACTGAATGCCAGCGTTGAGGCCATGACGGCAGCGGTAACTTTGCCCATCACTTGCTCCCAAAATCTTTTCTGTCGCGATTCAACGAGAGACAGTTTACGATTCGGGCTGCAAACATGCGTCAGGGGGTGTAAAACAACGTAAAGTCATAGATTAGCGACGCCTGATGACGTAATTTCTGCCTCGGAGGTACGTAAACAATGAATAAAATCCTGTTAGTTGATGATGACCGAGAGCTGACTTCCCTGTTAAAGGAGCTTCTCGAAATGGAAGGTTTCGATGTGCTGGTTGCCTATGATGGGGAACAAGCGCTTGAGCTTCTTGATGACAGCATCGATTTACTTTTGCTCGACGTCATGATGCCGAAGAAAAACGGTATTGATACGCTGAAAGCACTTCGTCAGACACACCAGACTCCCGTAATCATGCTGACCGCTCGCGGCAGCGAATTGGATCGCGTACTTGGCCTTGAACTGGGTGCGGACGACTATTTACCTAAACCGTTCAACGACCGTGAACTGGTCGCGCGCATCCGCGCTATTCTGCGTCGCTCGCACTGGAGTGAGCAGCAGCAGAACAGCGACAACGGTTCGCCGACGCTGGAAGTGGATGCGTTAAGCCTTAACCCGGGCCGCCAGGAAGCCAGCTTTGATGGGCAAATCCTGGAGTTAACCGGCACCGAATTCACCCTGCTCTATTTGCTGGCACAGCATCTTGGTCAGGTGGTTTCGCGTGAACATTTGAGCCAGGAAGTCCTGGGCAAACGCCTGACGCCTTTCGATCGCGCGATCGACATGCATATCTCGAACCTGCGTCGTAAGCTGCCAGAGCGTAAAGACGGACACCCGTGGTTTAAAACTCTGCGTGGTCGCGGCTACCTGATGGTCTCCGCTTCATGATAGGGAGCTTAACCGCACGCATCTTTGCCATCTTCTGGTTGACGTTGGCGCTGGTGTTGATGTTGGTGCTGATGTTACCCAAGCTCGATTCACGTCAGATGACCGAGCTACTGGACAGCGAGCAGCGCCAAGGGTTGATGATTGAGCAACACGTTGAAGCTGAACTGGCGAACGACCCACCCAACGATTTGATGTGGTGGCGTCGCTTGTTTCGGGCAATAGACAAGTGGGCGCCGCCAGGACAGCGGTTATTGCTTGTTACGACGGAAGGACGCGTGATCGGCGCAGAACGCAACGAAATGCAGATCATTCGTAACTTTATTGGTCAGGCCGATAACGCCGACCATCCGCAAAAGAAAAAATACGGTCGCGTTGAGATGGTCGGGCCTTTCTCCGTCAGAGACGGGGAAGATAACTACCAGCTGTATCTCATTCGACCTGCCAGCAGCTCACAATCAGACTTTATCAACCTGCTGTTCGACCGACCGCTGTTGTTGCTGATTGTCACTATGTTAGTCAGCTCTCCGCTATTGCTCTGGCTTGCCTGGAGCCTGGCGAAACCGGCGCGAAAATTGAAAAATGCGGCGGATGAAGTGGCCCAGGGCAACCTGCGTCAACATCCGGAACTGGAAGCGGGTCCGCAGGAGTTTCTGGCGGCAGGCGCCAGCTTTAACCAGATGGTGACGGCGCTGGAGCGAATGATGACCACGCAGCAACGCCTGCTGTCGGACATCTCTCACGAATTGAGAACGCCGTTAACCCGTCTGCAACTGGGCACTGCGCTGCTGCGCCGTCGTAGCGGTGAGAGTAAAGAGCTGGAGCGTATTGAAACCGAGGCGCACCGGTTGGACAGCATGATCAACGACCTGCTGGTGATGTCGCGTAATCAGCAGAAAAACGCGCTGGTCAGTGAAACGGTGAAAGCCAATCAGCTGTGGGGCGAAGTGCTGGATAACGCCGCCTTTGAAGCGGAGCAGATGGGTAAATCGCTCACGGTGAATTTCCCGCCGGGTCCGTGGCCGCTGTACGGTAACCCAAATGCGCTGGAAAGCGCGCTGGAAAACATTGTGCGCAATGCCCTGCGCTATTCACACACGAAGATCGAAGTGGGCTTCGCGGTGGATATCGACGGGATCACCATCACTGTAGACGATGATGGCCCGGGCGTAAGCCCTGAAGACAGAGAACAGATTTTCCGTCCGTTCTATCGTACCGATGAAGCCCGCGATCGCGAGTCTGGCGGAACTGGTCTGGGTCTGGCGATTGTTGAAACCGCAATCCAGCAGCATCGCGGCTGGGTGAAGGCCGAAGACAGCCCGCTGGGTGGTTTACGGCTGGTGATTTGGTTGCCGCTGTATAAGCGTTCTTAACAGACTTCCCCGGTAATTATATTACCGGGGAAGCTCTCACCTTATGCCGCTGCCGTTGCAGCCGCCAACTTTTGCTTTTTAATCCGCTTCACCAGAATAGTCGAGCAGACAAAGCCCATTAAGCTGAACGCAATCATTACGCTAAATACATAGTTGTATCCCGTGATGCCGCTATTGGTATCCAGAAGATAGCCGTATAACGTATACGCAAACATGGCTGGCATGTAGCCAATGATACAGCCAAACGCCATTGCCGAACCGGCATACTCGCGCGGGGTACCAATCTCATCCATCGGCGCGAAGAAAATGGCACGCTGGGAGAAAATAATCGCCCCAAACCCTAATGTCGCCGCCATACCGATATACACATTCATTGTTTGATGCGGCAATTGCATGAAAACAAGCATCGCCACGGCGGAAATCAGAAATGTCCACTTCAGGTATATTGTCGGCGATTTAGCCACCTTGTCCGCCAGTAGCCCACCAATCGGCCCTCCCACCATTTTCAACGCATACTGATTGATGATGCCGTAAGCGCCAACGAGGGCTACCGGAAGCATATAGATATCTTTCAAGAACGGGATGAAGTAGGTCAGCCCACAGTATGCAGCGTAAACGAAGAAAATCCCTAGTGAAGCCAGCCAGACGTTAGGACAGGACAACACATGCTTGATACCCTTTAACACTTCCATGTTGGCACTGGTTTTCTCGCCACCTTTAACTTCGTCATTATCGACAATAAAGTACGTCACAATACCTGCCGCAATGGTGATGAGCGTATAAAACAACAACCCCGCCTGCATGCCTGCTTTCCCCTCACCAAACTGGACGAAGACAAACAGGGCACCAGAAGCGACAATGACGTCTACCACACCGCGTCCGGCCTCTAAAAAGCCAAACATGCGACCTTGTTCTTCTTTCGTGCCCAGCAGACGTACGGCTTTCAGCAATACCGGCCAATAAACCACATCGGCAAAGAACGCCATTGCAGCAAAGCAAATGAGATAACCGGTAAATGACGGTAGCGTTGCCAAATATAAGCCGCAAAGCCCAACACCAATGAGACCTAATGGTAATAATATTTTCTTAGAATAACGATCTGCGATATAGAGCGAAAGAAAAAGCCCGGTTGTCTGAACAATCGTATAAACCGTAAAACTCAAGCCAATTTGCGTATTGGTTAAGCCCCAGTCATTTTGCATTGGCACATAGAAAACATCTTTCATACTTGAAAGTTTAAATATTGTGCCGCCGCCTAAAATTAAAAAACAGAGTCTTGCCCATTTATTCATGAACATGATTAAACCCTCATTGCTTGTTGAGAGAAATATTCAGTTAAAATATTTAACTAATAAAGTAGATAGACTATTTGCATAATCCTTTTTACATATTAATAATATTAAGGAAATTTATTGATTAGTTATAAATTTATCGCATAAAGTACGAATATATTTTATTTGTGCAAGAGCATGTTCTTTTTCCAACGCTAGTCGCGCGTCAATCTTGTCACTCTCGGGCAGCGGTGTATAACTTGCATCACGCCATGGGATCCAGGGGTTATCACCTTCATCATCGAAGCGAAATGCTGGAGCATAATATTCAACTTCTTCTTCCAGACCAAAAGCATAGACTTGCGGCTTATCTTCACCTAAAAGTAATAATGCCTTAAGCATCTCTTCCATTGGTAAGTCACCATACCCTGATCGACAAGCCTCATGCCCCCAACCTTTACCTTCTTTAATAATTTTAGCGTCTTTGATATGCACCTGAGTGATCAAAGGAGACATGATTTCTAACGCAGAAAGCGGCTGCTCATTGGCATTAATCATGTTGCCAAAATCAAACAGAATAGAGAGATTCTTCATTCCACTATTTTTAACCAGCGTCACCAACTCATGACTTTGCAGGTCTTCATGTTGTTCAATAGTAAAGCTTAGCCCGCAGTCGTCATACCGGGACAACCACGCGATATCTTTAGCAATCTTCGCCATAACATCGTTGAGATGCCCTTCATAGCGCGGGTAGAAACGTACTGACGTTGCGCCAGTCGCCATCGCAATACGGATCGCATCCGTCAACGTCTCTTGGTCCGATGCGCTCGTTTCAATATGTACATCCAGGTTATGTTGTTTGGCTTTCTCTTTAAAGTCGTGTAACTGCCGATCGTTCAGTTTCTGTAGTGATTGGGATTCACCATCTTCAACATGTATTTTCACGCCCTTTAATTTTTGCTGGTGCGCAATATCCAGAAGATCGCCCGGAAGGACTCTCTCATAACGCATATTCAGATGAAAAGCATAAGCATGTAGATACAGTGGTATATTTCTCGCACGTTCAGCAAGAAGTTCCTGGTTAAATTTATCCATTATTTCTCTCATTCATCACGAATAACAAGTTCCACTGATTCAAGTCGCCAATACTCAAAGTCAACCTGAACCACTTTTTTATCTCGGGTGGCCCGATGTTTTTCTACTAAAATTCCATACGTATTAGGCGCAACGCCCAGTTCTTTGCAGGCCACTTCTGGCATATTGACCGGTTTAAAGATCATTTCTTTGATGTTTAAAATATGACCATATACATCTTCCCAGACGCTTGCAAAAGACTGAGTACCCAGTTTGTTAATAAATTCTGGCGCAATATCGGCATCAATATAGGATTCATGGTAAAACACTTTATGCGAATCAAGCCCACACCAGCCGGTAACTAAATAACGTTCGCCGGAGGAGAGAAAAACCTCTTCAACATGATGCGGAACGGTCTCAATCGTTTCTTTGGTTAAATAATCCCAAAAAGGTTTACGACCCTGAGCACAGGCTTCAGCATTGAAACTGGAAAGTGATTTAGGGTTATAAATAAATCGCTTCGACGAAATAAACCAACCACTGCGGTTCTTTCGGAAAATACGTGCATCGATCTCAAGCTCAATCAGAACCTGACGTAAGGTCATGCGCTTCGCATCCAGCAACTCACATAACTCTCTCTCTGAGGGCAACTTGGAGCCCGCTGGCAAATTATTCTCGTTTAACCAGCTTTCAAAGCGCTCTCTGAGAACATCAACATTGTTTTTCTTTTTCATTTTTCTCAATCTGGTTTAAACCAATTTGAAGCTAAGATATTTGAGTGCAGGAAATACTCAAGTTTTTTTTCAACGCAGAGTTTCTTTTTGTGGGCCAGGTATCAAGAATGCCCTGAAAGCATGGTGTGGCAGGGGGGTTTTTACCCGCTTTAGTACGCAGAGATAAGTGCTACGAGAGAAGTAAATCAGGTGTCACCACCTGATTTAATTGCATGAACAGAGTGAGTCTATTTTCCCCACAAACGGCGGGAATTGTCTTCGATTTTGCCGCTTAAACGACGCTTTTGCATCGTTCTGGTCCAGCTTTTCGATAGCCCGGCAGCCGACAATAAACGGTGATATTGCGAGTCATCAAACGGCATATGCCAGGCAATAGCAATCGCCTCCCGCACACTGACGTCGCTCACGCGTGACGCCAGGATCAACGGCGCGTCTGCCGATACCAGCCCGGGCGCGATAACGCTGCACAGCCAGCCTGTCTTGCCCGCATCCTGCATCTGGCTGGCCATATCGCTGATGCCAAAATGGAAATTTAGCTTGAAGCACGGCGAGCGTGGCTGCGTGACCTGAATCAACGCTTCCCCCCACTGGAAAATATCGCCAATATACACATTATCTTCCGTCAGCCCCTCAGTAGAGAGGTTCTCACCAAAAGCAGGCGCAACGAACAATTCCGTCTGTTCAGGAAAGGCTTGTTTCCAGTGCTGATAGTGTTCACGCGGATAGTGACACAAGACGCGATCTGGCCCGCCGTGAATTTTCTTTTCCGCCTGCTCATCACCCGTCAGCCCCAGTTCAGTCAGCATCAACTCGCCGTCAACCTGAACCTTAGCAATCGCACTGGGACGGCTTCCCGTGTAGTCCCGAACTTTGCCTGTAAAAACATCGACCGGATATCGCATCTGTTCCCTCTCCCGATAAATTTCCACCATTACACCACATTTATTTTATCCCAGTCGCTCAAAATGAGAGCACGGTTCACATGAAAGTTAGGGACACATGCTATCAATACAAGCTGGTTTTGAAACATCATTTCAAATAAGGAGTTGACAACGTGATTGGTCAATCGCAATTTGCTGGCGTCTGGTGTCCTTCCATTACGCCAATGGACAATGACGGCAAGATCGATCTTAACGGTCTGAGCCAGCATCTTAAACGCCTTACCGAAGCCAACATCGACGTGATTTTGTTGATGGGCAGCATCGGGGAATTTGCCTCCTTTACGCTCGAGGAAAGATTGCTGCTAATCCGCGAGGCTCGCGCTATGAGCTCGCTGAAGATGGTCGCCAACGTCTCATCCACCTGCCAGAATGATGTGCTGTTGATGGCACAGGAAGCGTATCGCGCCGGTTACGATGCCGTGATGATCCTGCCGCCTTACTATTACGGGCAAACGGCGAAACAGCTACTGAGCTACTTCCGTCAATTGGGGCAGAAACTCAGTGGGAAATGGTTTGCCTATAACTTTCCGGCACGTACCGGTTGCGATTTAACGCCCGAGCTGGTTGCCACCCTTGCTTCTGAGTTCCCCAACTTCGCAGGCATCAAAGATACCGTCGACTGCCAGTCCCATACCCGTAGCATGATCCAGACCACCCGCGCCGTACGCGAAGATTTTGCGGTGCTGTCCGGCTATGACGAATACTATATTCCTAACCTGTTGGCAGGCGGCGCGGGTATTATTTCAGGATTAAACAACGTCATGCCGGAGTTGTTTGTCTGCGCACGAGAAGCGTTTAAGCAGGGTGACCTGGCTGCACTTCGCGATATTCAGGACCAGATTGGCACCTACATGTCTATCTACGCCATCGGTGAGGATTTCGTCACCACCATCAAAACCGTAGTATCGCGTAAGTTTGGCTATTGCACCGGGGTTTCGCGTAATGCAGGCGGGGAGCTGAATGAAAGTGAGTGTCGAACAATTGATGAGGTGTTTGTAATCAAGGGTTAAAACAGTTATGCCGGATGGTACAAACCATCCGGCATAATCACGTTACTTCACCGCGCTGCGCATATCGATTGCCACCGCTCTGGCTTTGGCTCTTTTTGACCAGATAGAAGTGATAATCGGCACGAGGATGGAGGTTACAATCACTGACGTCGCCACCAGAGAGGTTGCCGCCGGCGCCATGGGTTTAAACGCTGGGACCATTTCCGCAATCAGTACCGGCGTGGCGACCGCTGCCCCCGCAGAGCTGGAAGCCGCAATCCCCGCCGTTCCATCGCCGCCGCCGATCAGTTTATCAGCGATAATCAATGGAATGCCGGTGATGATAATCACCGCCACGCCCAGCAGAATCCCCAGTACGCCGGTCTGTGCAATCACGTTCAAATCAATAGTGTTACCTAATGCGAAGGCGAAGAAAGGGATCAACGTCTGCACCGCTTTGCTGAAGAACTCCCGCAGCTCAGGGTCCAGATTCCCCAGTGCAAAGCCGATCAAAAACGGTAATACGGCACCCACAAACACGTGCGGTTCAAACGAAGCGATCCCGGCAGTTCCCAGAATCACCATCGTCATCAACGGGCCAGACTCCAGCGACATCAGGACAAACGCCCCGGCCTCTTCTTTGGTGCCGTACTGCTGCATAATCGAGGCATACAGCCCACCGTTGGTCATATCCATGGCCGCCACCAGCGCCAGCGTGGAAAGTCCGGCGAAGAATCCAACCTCCACGCCATGTTCCGGCAGAATGCGTGAGGCAATCGCCGCAACCACCCACGCCACCAGAATCTTGGTTATCACTAACGTGCCGGACTTACGCAGCACGGTGCCAGTGGCGCTTAACTTAATCGACGCACCCATGCAAAAGAACCACACCGCCAAAATCGGCACCGTACCGGTGATCATGCCGTTGGTAAAGGAGCCGAAGTATTTCCCGGCTCCGGGGGAGAAGGTGTGACATAACGCACCCAGAAACAGCGGCACCAGCATCATACCGCCTGGGATTTTCTCTATCGTACGTTTAATCTGCATTTCCATCACCTGTAGACATAAAAATGGCGCAATCTTTATGGGCGGCTGCATAGTGCTTTTGAGATGCGCCGTCTTGATGAAAAGAAGATAGACATTCGCAGAGACTATAAAAGTGATCCCACTCGCACAATAAAACATTGTTTCATTTTAAATGGATCGTTGTTTTTATATTGATTTTGATCACAAAAAAACCCCCACAAGCATTGCTTGCAGGGGCTTAATTAACGCGTCGGACTTATTTTTTCGCGGCGAAACGTGCAGCAGCTTCGTCCCAGTTCACCACGTTCCAGAACTCTTTGATGTAGTCCGGGCGACGGTTCTGGAATTTCAGGTAGTAAGCGTGTTCCCAAACGTCCAGGCCCACAATCGGGAAGCCGGAAGCGCCAGAGATTGCTTCACCCATCAGCGGGGAATCCTGGTTAGCAGTGGAAACAACAGCCAGTTTGTCACCTTTCAGCACCAGCCACGCCCAGCCGGAGCCAAAACGGGTTGCCGCAGCTTTTTCAAATTCAGCTTTGAAGTTGTCCACGGAGCCGAAATCACGTTCGATAGCCGCTTTCAGGTCACCCTGCAGCGTAGTACCGGTTTTCAGGCCTTTCCAGAACAGGCTGTGGTTAGCGTGACCACCCGCGTTGTTACGCAGTACGGTTTTCTTGTCTGCTGGCAGTTGATCCAGTTTGGTGATCAGTTCTTCAGCGGACAGGCTGGCGAATTCTGGCAGGCTTTCCAGCGCAGCGTTCGCGTTGTTAACATAAGCCTGGTGGTGTTTGGTATGGTGGATTTCCATCGTCTGCTTATCGAAGTGCGGTTCAAGGGCATCATAAGCGTACGGCAGGGATGGCAGTGTATAACTCATAATCATCTCCAGTATTGTCGGGCGGCCAGTGTTAACGCCGCGTAAGCAGTTGGGTCATTATAGTTAATTAAATGATATTGAAAATGATTATCAATGCCGTACTTTTTACATGGCTATTATGAGGTAAAAGTGTGAGCATTACCGGGAGAATCAGGCAGATTTTGCCAATTGGCTAGAAAACAGGCAGCGACATGAAGGACATGGGAGATAAAGCACGACATAGTCTGAGAATTATCTCACAAGGAAATATTGCTATGTCTGTCAACATCGCCCTTTTTGGTATCGGCCTCGACACATACTGGCCCCAGTTTACAGGCCTGGAGTCACGTCTTCAGGGCTATCTGCAAGCAATTGATGAGCGTCTGACGGCGCAACAAGCCACCGTGATTAATGGCGGCCTGATTGATAACGTCGATAAAGCCGATGCCCTTACCAGACGGTTGCAGCATCAGCCGGTCGATGCGGTCTGCCTTTACATCAGCACCTACGCGCTCAGCTCAACGGTGCTACCCCTGGTGCAAAGTATCAATAAACCGGTCATTATTCTGGCCCTACAGCCAGAACCAGGATTGCCCTATTCAAAAATCCGTCAGATTCCCGATCGGGGCGGTCGTACTGGAGAATGGCTGGCGCACTGTCAGGCCTGCAGCGCTCCCGAACTGGCGAACGTCTTTAACCGCGCGAATATCCGTTTTCAACTTATTGTGGGTGCATTACAGGGCGATGAGTACGTCTGGCAACAAACGGCGCAGTGGCTACAGGCCCTTAACGCTCGTCAAATGCTGGCAAATTGTCAGGTTGGCGTACTCGGACACTATTATGACGGTATGGTGGACGTTTACAGCAATATGACGAACTTATCCGCGAAAATGGGCGTACGCTTTAAGCCACTGGAGATGTGTGAGCTGGCGGAATATCGCGAGCAGGTCAGCGAGGCAGACCTCAACGCCAAACAACAGGAAATGCACCGTGTCCTTCAGTTGGATGCGACATGCGAACCTGCAGAGCTTGATCGCGCACTCACCACTGCCTGCGCCATGGATAAACTGATCGCTCAGAATAAACTCGGTGCATTAGCCTATTACTACGAAGGTCGTAACGGCAATGCTTACGAGAACATCATCACCTCAATAATTCTCGGCAACACGCTACTCACTCATCGTGGTATTCCTGTAGCGGGAGAATATGAAATCAAAAATGTGCTGGCGATGAAAATTCAGCAACTTCTGAGTGCTGGCGGTTCATTCTCAGAACCTTACGGTATTGAATTTAAAGATGATGTTGTTTTGTGGGGACATGATGGTCCGGCACACCCGTTGATGGCGGATGGTCCGGTGAGTCTGGTTCCGCTGCCAGTTTATCATGGTAAACCCGGTAAAGGCGTGTCTATCCAGATGACCGTGAAACCTGGCCCGGTAACCTTTCTTTCGGTAATTGAAGATGTCGAAAACGGGGTACGTTTACAGTATGCCGAAGGTGAAGCAGTGGCAGGTGAAGTTCTGGATATTGGCAACACCAACAGCCGCTATCGCTTCCAGTTATCGGCTCGCGAGTTCACCACGCAATGGTGCATGGGCGGTCCAGCTCATCATTGCAGCATTGGCCTGGGACACCATGGCGAGGCACTGGAAAAACTCGCCTGGCTAATGGGTATTCAGGCAGTAAGAATCTGCTAACCCTCAATATTTCCGCCCTTCTCAAAAAAGAGGGGCGGAACTGCATTTGTGATCAATATCCCTTTCATCCCGTGAATTTTGCCAGCATTACTTATCACGCGGCAGCATGCTGAAGGTTAGTTTATTGCTCACTCTTTAAACTTTTGAACATCAAAACGGTGATTTTCATCCTGTCAAATCGATAATTCAAAAGGAAACAGAATGGGTAATGCAATTACGATGGGGATAATATGGCATCTTATTGGTGCCGCTAGTGCCGCTTGTTTCTACGCCCCCTTTAAAAAGGTACAACACTGGTCCTGGGAAACCATGTGGTCCATAGGCGGTTTTGTATCATGGCTGATCCTTCCCTGGCTCGTCAGCGCGATCCTGCTGCCGGACTTCTGGGCCTATTACAGTTCATTCAGCGCATCCACACTGCTGCCGGTGTTTTTGTTCGGTGCCATGTGGGGGATTGGTAATATCAACTATGGCCTGACTATGCGCTATCTCGGTATGTCGATGGGGATAGGGATCGCCATCGGCATTACGCTCATTGTTGGCACCTTAATGACGCCAATCATAGCCGGTAAATTTGGCGTACTCATCGGCACGCCTGGAGGACGTATGACATTGCTCGGCGTGCTGGTCGCCCTGATCGGCGTGGCAATTGTAACCCGTGCCGGACAGTTAAAAGAGCGCAAGATGGGCATCAAAGCCGAAGAGTTCAATCTGAAAAAAGGTCTAATACTGGCGGTGATGTGCGGCTTTTTCTCCGCCGGGATGTCCTTTGCCATGGATGCGGCTAAACCAATGCACGAAGCCGCTGCTGCGCTCGGTATCGATCCGCTGTATGTCGCCCTGCCAAGCTATGTGGTCATCATGGGCGGTGGTGCAGTGATCAATCTGGGATACTGCTTCATTCGCCTGGCAAAAATGAAAAACCTGTCAGTAAAGGCCGACTTCTCGTTAGCAAAACCGCTGATTATCAGCAATATCCTGTTCTCGGCGCTTGCTGGTCTGATGTGGTACCTCCAGTTCTTCTTTTACGCCTGGGGCCACGCCAAAATTCCGGCACAGTATGACTATATGAGCTGGATGCTGCACATGAGCTTCTACGTCCTGTGCGGTGGTATCGTGGGCCTGATCATGAAAGAGTGGAGCAATGCCGGGAGACGCCCAGTCAGCGTACTAAGCCTTGGCTGCGTGGTGATTATTATCGCGGCAAATATTGTTGGACTGGGAATGGCCAGCTAATCATGTTGGGTGCTGAGATGACGCCACTGACTCGGCGTCATCCCGGTTTCCCGCGTGAATACCACCGAAAAGTAGTTACTGTCCTCAAAACCGCAGCGCATGGAAATCTCGCTAATCATCAACCGGCTATGTTTGAGCAGATACTGAGCATGGCAGACCCGTACCTGGCGCAGATACTGATTGATGGTCATCCCAGTCTGGCTACGAAACTGCTGGCGTAAAACCCGCTCGCTGCACTGCTCGCGCTCGCAAAATTTACCCAGTTCAAAGGCATGTTCATGGCTGCCGGCTAACGCGGTTATCAGTTTATCCAGCAGCGTTTCACTCGAGGTCGCCGGGAGCGTATCCGTGGCATAACGATGGCGTTTAAGGTGCGTGACCAGTTGTCCGAACAGCAACTCCGCCATGGTAAAAGCCTGCGCATCACGCTGATTACTTTCATGCTCAAGCTGGCTGATCACATGCCGGGCCTGTGTCATACCAACGCTGCCTAGCCGCCAGTGCGGCTGCCTCGGCGTACCGTTAAATCCGGGGATCGCAGCTTGCCAGTCAACATTTAGTGTCAGCCGCTCCGGGCAGTAGATGATATTTTGCAACACAAGGTCGTTAACGGAAGTGTATGAGTGTTTATCCTCGGCACGAATGTAAAAAAGATCGCCACGGGTTATCCGATACGGGCGATCGTTAAGGACATGCAGACCATTGCCGCGCCAAACCAGCACCAGCTCGCAAAACTCGTGAGTATGCTCAGCGAAGGCATCCTGCGGATAACGATCGGCCACGGCGACAGCCTGCTGCTCATGCGCAAAAAAGTCTGATTTCAAAAGGATTAGCTGATTCGCCATCACATAACCTCAACCTGAACGCACCCGCCATCTGGCATGAAAGGCTATGATTATCAGCAAACTGACGGTAAAAAACGTTGATAGCTTTCGCGTTACTGGAGGCTGTCGCCCGCGATAAGATCACGCCCTTGACGAATATCGCGCGGCGACCACTCGAACTCACGGCGAAACAGCGTCGAAAAGTGGTTACTGTCGCCGAAACCGCAGAGATAAGCGATATCTGTCACGCTGTCATCACTGTGACGTAGCAGATGCCTGGCTTTAATCAGCCGCAAACGGTTAAGGTAGCGTTGCGGCGTCAACCCTGTTTGTTGTTTAAGCTGACGGTGTAAAGTGCGTAAAGAGAGCGAAAACTTCTCCGCCAGCGCTTCCCAACACACCTCGTCGGCAAAGTTATCTTCCAGCCATGCCATCAGAAGGTTAAGCCGTGCATCGTTATCAGTCGCCGTTTCCATCAGACTGGTTTTACGCAGCAGTACCAGCAACTGCATAAACAGAATCTCGCGATTTGCCGCCGTCGGCGTATCCATTCCCTCGCCAAGCGCTTCCATCTGCCCCACCAGATGACGAACCTGCTGCAATACATTCTGATTTACGCGCCAATGGGAGGGATACTGCCCATTTTGTTCCTGAGGCAAAAGCTGATTCAGCCCAGCCAGAAATTGAAACGCCTCCGGGGAACGATACAGAACATTGGTCAGACACAGATTGTCAGTATGTTCGTATAAATGCCTGTCATGATCGCGAACGAAACACACCGTTCCGCCGCTAATGGTGTAAGGCTGTCCGTTAAACACATGGATCCCCGTACCATGTTCGACCACCACAATTTCATGAAAATCATGATGATGCTCGGGAAACGCGGGTTGGGGAAGCCGTGGTTCAATAGCCACTGTCGCTTTACCTGTCGGAAAAAAATCCACGCAATGCAGTACGGTCATGACAGCTCCCCCTGATTAACGAATATGGCTGAATAGTAATTAAGGGTTACTACCCTCACCTTAAATTTTTGACGCCAAAGTGCGTAAACAGGGTTAATTCTTCAAGAAATGGCGGGAAAGATCGGGAAATGCGGAAGGCGTCACATCCACCCAAATACACACTATTAGCGGAAACTGTGAACAGCATCACGTTCACCTTTGCCACGCTGCCAGCCGATTATTGTGGCTGTCACTAACAAGAAGGTACGCCTTTTCAGGGGTTCTTAGACTGAGTGCAATAAAACTCAGAAGGATCTCGCTATGACTTTTCGCCATTGTGTCGCTGTCGATCTGGGCGCATCCAGTGGACGCGTAATGCTGGCGCGTTACGACAGTGACCACCGCACTCTGACGCTGCGTGAAATCCATCGCTTCGTTAACTGCCTGCAAAAAACAGAGGGTTTTGACACCTGGGATATCGACAGCCTGGAAAACGACATTCGTCTGGGGCTGAAGAAAGTCTGCGATGAAGGCATTCTCATTGACAGTATCGGCATCGATACATGGGGCGTGGATTACGTTCTGATTGATAAAAACGGTCAGCGCATCGGCCTGCCAGTTTCCTATCGCGACAGTCGCACGACCGGCATTATGTCACAGGCGATGGCGCAGCCCGGAAAAGGCGAAATCTACCGTCGCAGCGGCATTCAGTTTCTGCCCTTTAACACCTTGTATCAACTGCGTGCGCTGGTCGAACAGCAGCCGGAACTGCTCCCGCAGATAGCACATGCTCTGCTAATCCCCGACTACTTCAGCTTCCGCCTGACCGGCAAAATGAACTGGGAATACACCAACGCCACCACCACCCAGTTAGTCAATATCAACACCGACGACTGGGATGACACGCTGCTGGCATGGACCGGGGCAGACAAAGCCTGGTTTGGGCGTCCAACACACCCGGGGAACATAATTGGCCACTGGATTTGCCCGCAGAAAAACCAAATTCCGGTCGTAGCCGTCGCCAGTCACGACACTGCCAGCGCGGTCATCGCATCGCCGCTGGCCGATGAAAATAGTGCGTATCTCTCATCCGGTACCTGGTCGCTGATGGGCTTCGAGAGCAGAACACCGTATACCAACGATGCGGCGTTGGCGGCGAACATTACCAACGAAGGGGGCGCGGAAGGGCGCTACCGCGTACTGAAAAATATCATGGGACTGTGGTTGCTCCAGCGCGTTTTAAAAGAGCGTCAGATTACAGACCTGCCAGCACTTATCGCCCAAACGCAAGCGCTGCCGGCCTGTCAGTTCCTGATAAACCCAAACGACGATCGCTTTATCAATCCCGACGATATGAGCGCGGAAATTCAGGCGGCCTGTCGTGAATCAGGTCAGCCCGTTCCCCAACAAAATGCCGAACTGGCACGCTGTATCTTCGACAGCCTGGCATTGCTGTACGCCGACATCCTGCAAGAACTTGCAACGCTGCGTGGCGCAGCATTTAGCCAACTGCACATCGTGGGTGGCGGCTGTCAGAACGCCTTGCTGAACCAGCTGTGCGCGGATGCCTGCGGTATACGCGTGATGTCCGGGCCAATTGAGGCCTCCACGCTCGGCAATATTGGCATCCAGTTGATGACGCTGGACGAGCTTAACAACGTCGATGATTTCCGTCAGGTGGTGAGCGCCAACTACGACCTGACCACCTTCATTCCCAATCCTGAAAGTGAAATTGCCCGCTACCAGGCGCAGTTTCAATCACTACGACAGACAAAGGAGCTTTGCGCATGACCACTCAACTTGAACAAGCCTGGGAACTGGCAAAACTGCGTTTCGCCGCGGTAGGCATTGATGTCGAGGCGGCCTTGCGCCAACTCGATCGTCTGCCGGTCTCCATGCACTGCTGGCAGGGCGATGATGTCGCCGGTTTCGAAAATCCGGAAGGTTCGCTCACTGGTGGTATTCAGGCTACCGGCAACTATCCGGGCAAAGCACGCAACGCCACCGAACTGCGGGCCGATCTGGAGCAGGCGCTGAGCCTGATCCCGGGTCCAAAACGTCTGAATTTGCATGCGATCTATCTGGAGTCTGAAACGCCAGTCGCCCGCGACAAAATCAAACCTGAACACTTTAAAAACTGGGTTGAGTGGGCGAAAACGAACCAGTTAGGGCTTGATTTCAACCCGTCCTGCTTCTCGCACCCGCTGAGTGCAGACGGCTTCACGCTGGCTCACGCCGATGAAACCATTCGCCAGTTCTGGATTGACCACTGCAAAGCCAGCCGCCGCGTCTCGGCGTATTTTGGCGAGCAGTTGGGTACGCCGTCGGTGATGAACATCTGGATCCCGGACGGCATGAAAGACATCACCGTTGACCGTTTAGCACCACGCCAACGCCTGCTGGAAGCCCTGGACGAAGTGATCAGCGAGAAACTCGACCCGGCGCACCACATCGACGCCGTCGAGAGCAAACTGTTTGGTATTGGCGCAGAAAGCTATACCGTCGGTTCCAACGAGTTCTACATGGGTTACGCCACCAGCCGCCAGACCGCGCTGTGCCTGGATGCAGGTCACTTCCACCCGACAGAAGTGATCTCCGACAAAATCTCCGCCGCCATGCTGTACGTGCCGCGCCTGCTGCTGCACGTCAGCCGTCCGGTGCGTTGGGACAGCGATCACGTGGTGCTGCTGGATGATGAAACGCAGGCGATTGCCAGCGAGATCGTGCGCCACAACCTGTTTGACCGCGTACACATCGGCCTCGACTTCTTCGACGCCTCCATTAACCGCATCGCCGCGTGGGTGATCGGCACCCGCAATATGAAAAAAGCGCTGCTGCGCGCGCTGTTAGAACCGACCGAGCAATTGCGTCAGCTCGAAGCCAGCGGCGACTACACCGCACGTCTGGCCCTGCTGGAAGAGCAAAAGTCGCTGCCGTGGCAGGCCGTCTGGGAGATGTATTGCCAGCGTCACGACACACCAGCGGGCAGCCAGTGGCTGGACAGCGTTCGCGCTTATGAAAAAGAGATTTTGAGTAAACGTAGCTAACCCTTTTTGCCGGATGGCGGCTTCGCTTTATCCGGCATTGAATAAGACAGGTATAAAATATGCAAAACATTACCACTTCCTGGTTCGTCCAGGGGATGATTAAAGCCACTTCCGATGCCTGGCTGAAAGGCTGGGACGAACGCAACGGCGGCAACCTGACACTGCGCCTGGATGAGGCAGATATTGCGCCATTTAGCGCCGATTCCCACGAAAAACCGCGTTATATCGCACTGAGTCAGCCGATGCCGCTGCTGGCGAACACACCATTTATCGTCACCGGTTCGGGGAAATTTTTCCGCAACGTCCAGCTCGATCCGGCCGCCAATTTGGGCGTGGTGAAAATCGACAGCGATGGCGCGGGTTACCACATTCTGTGGGGTCTGACCCACGAAGCCGTGCCGACCTCCGAACTGCCCGCGCACTTCCTTTCCCATTGCGAACGTATTAAAGCTACCAATGGTAAAGACCGCGTGATCATGCACTGCCATGCCACCAACCTGATCGCCCTGACCTACGTACTGGAAAACAACACCGCGCTGATGACCCGCAAACTGTGGGAAGGCAGCACCGAGTGTCTGGTGGTGTTCCCGGACGGCGTCGGTATTCTGCCGTGGATGGTGCCGGGTACAGATGAAATCGGTCAGGCCACCGCTGAAGAAATGCAGAAACATTCGCTGGTGCTGTGGCCATTCCACGGCGTGTTCGGCAGTGGACCCACCCTCGACGAAGCGTTCGGTTTGATCGATACCGCAGAGAAGTCCGCTGAAGTTTTAGTCAAAATCTATTCGATGGGCGGTATGAAGCAGACCATAACGCGTGAAGAGCTAATCGCACTTGGCAAACGCTTCGGCGTGACGCCGCTGGCAAGCGCACTGGCATTGTAAGGAGAATAGTGATGAGCTTTATGTTGGCACTGCCAAAAATTAGCCTGCATGGCGCAGGCGCAATTGCCGATATGGTGAACCTCGTGGCGAATAAGCAATGGGGTAAAGCGCTGGTCGTCACTGATGGTCAACTGGTAAAGCTGGGCCTGTTGGATAGCCTGTTTGCCGCGCTGGATGAACATCAGATGTCTTATCACCTGTTTGATGAGGTGTTTCCAAACCCGACGGAAGCGCTGGTGCAGAAAGGCTTTGCGGCATACCAAGGCGCAGAGTGTGATTACATCATCGCTTTCGGTGGCGGTAGCCCGATCGATACCGCCAAAGCGGTGAAGATCCTGACCGCCAACCCCGGTCCGTCTACCGCCTATTCCGGCGTGGGCAAGGTAAAAAATGCTGGCGTACCGCTGGTCGCCATCAATACCACCGCCGGAACAGCAGCAGAGATGACCAGTAATGCGGTTATTATCGACTCAGCTCGCAAGGTTAAAGAGGTGATCATCGACCCGAATATCATCCCGGATATCGCCGTGGATGACGCCAGCGTCATGCTGGACATCCCGGCTTCCGTCACCGCCGCAACTGGCATGGACGCCCTGACCCATGCGGTAGAAGCCTATGTTTCCGTTGGTGCGCATCCGCTCACCGACGCCAACGCGCTGGAAGCGATTCGCCTGATCAACCTGTGGCTACCGAAAGCGGTCGACGAGGGTCATAACCTTGAAGCCCGTGAACAAATGGCGTTTGGTCAGTATCTGGCGGGGATGGCATTCAATAGCGCTGGCCTGGGTCTGGTGCATGCACTGGCACATCAGCCGGGCGCGACCCATAATCTGCCGCACGGCGTCTGCAACGCCATCCTGCTGCCGGTAATCGAAAACTTTAACCGCCCGAACGCCGTGCCGCGCTTTGCCCGCGTGGCGCAGGCGATGGGCGTTGATACGCGCGGTATCAGCGATGAAGCGGCAAGCATGGAGGCCATTAATGCGATTCGTGCCCTGAGCAAACGCGTTGGCATTCCGGCAGGCTTTAGTTCGCTTGGCGTGACGAAAGAAGATATTGAAGGCTGGCTGGATAAAGCGTTGGCCGATCCGTGTGCGCCGTGCAACCCGCGCACTGCCAGCCGCGACGAGGTTCGCGAGCTGTATCTGGAGGCGTTATGATCCGCAAGGCCTTTGTGATGCAGGTGAATGCCGACGCACATGTTGAATATCAACGTCGGCACAATCCCATCTGGCCAGAACTGGAAGCGGTGCTGAAAGCACACGGCGCCCATCACTACGCGATTTATCTCGACGAAGAGCGCAATCTGCTGTTCGCCACCGTTGAGATTGAGTCCGAAGAGCGCTGGAATGCCGTCGCCAGCACCGACGTGTGCCAGCGTTGGTGGCAGCATATGCGCGACGTAATGCCGGCCAACCCAGACAACAGCCCGATCAGCGCAGAGTTAAAAGAAGTATTTTATTTACAGTAGTCTTGTAGGCCGGATAAGGCGCTAACGCGCCGCATCCGGCACAACTCAACATAACAGTTAGTTCTGCTCAGAAACCAGAATCGCTTGGGTGTCGGGCTCCAGCGCTTTAAATATATGCGCCTGGTCCGCGGGGTAACAAATATAGTCACCCTCGCCTAGCTCCTCCGGCGATTCCGTTAATCCCACCATCGCCTTACCCTGCGTCACGATGATATGTTCAACCGATCCCGGTGGATGTGGTTCTGAAATTCGATCCGCGCCCGGTTGCGTCAGCAGCAGATAGATATCCCGCCGCGCGCCCGGTGGGCAGGCCGCCAGTAAAATGGCCTGATAATGAGCCTGCTCAGCCACGACTTTTGTCCCTTCACCACGGCGAATCACCTGCGTTTTTTGCTCCTGCGGTTCCAGCAGGCGCGCAAAGGGAATATCCAATGCTACACACAGCGACCACAACGTTTCCAGGCTAGGATTTCCATTGCCCGCTTCCAATTGCGAGAGTGTCGATTTTGCAATTCCTGCACGACGGGCAATCTCCGCCAGCGATAAACCGGTGCGCTGACGTTCACGCACAAGACTTTTCGCGATCATACTGATGGGTTGGGTCATTCACGACTCCGCGTTCTTTATATCGAACAAATCGTTCGACTTGTAAATCAAACTTGTTGCGTTCATTATAATGGAAACTCGTTCGATACGGCTAAAACGGTATGAAACATTATTTTTCCAGTCTCAAAGGCGACACGATAAAAGCGATATTTTTAGTCTGTCTGGCCGTCGGGGTTGTGGGCATGTCTTACGGCTCGCTGGCGATGGCTTATGGCTTCCCGCTGTGGGTACCGTTTGTGCTCTCTGTTACGGTGCTGGCGGGCGCGTCCGAGTTTATGTTTATCGGTATCGTCGCCAGCGGCGGTAATCCACTGGCGGCTGCGGCTGCCGGTTTACTGGTTAACGCCCGGCACGTGCCGTTCGGCGTTACGGTGCGCGATCTGGTAGGGAAACGTGCCGCCAGCTACCTCGGCTGCCATATCATGAACGACGAAAGCGTGGTGTTTGGCCTGTCGCAAAAAACGCCAGAGCAGCGTAAAGCCGCCTACTGGCTGTGCGGTCTGGGCGTCGCGGTTTTCTGGCCTGTTGGCACGCTGGTCGGCGCGGTCGTCGGCAGGCTTCTGCCCGCTCCAGAAACTATCGGTCTGGATGCCGTCTTCCCTGCCATTCTGCTGGCGCTAGTCGTCCCGGCATTTAAAAACCGTACGACGCTTATCCGCGCCTGCAGCGGTGCCACGCTGTCTCTCGCCGCCGTCCCTTTTGCACCGGTGGGTTTGCCGGTACTGCTTTCGCTGTTTGGCTTACTGACGAGGAAAAAATGATGGGCAATATGACGCTGTTTATCGTCGGTATCGCCGTGTTATCTCTGGGAACCTATTTAATGCGTTTAGGGGGAACTAAGCTGGGGAGCCGTTTAGCACTCTCAGAACGCTCGCAGGCGCTGCTTTCCGACGCTGCCACCGTATTACTGTTTTCCGTTGCGCTGGCGACCACCTTTTACGAAGGCGAACACTTTGCTGGCATGGCGCGCGTGCTGGGCGTGGCTTTTGCGGTGTTTCTCGCCTGGCGTAAGCTGCCGCTGATTGTAGTGATCGTTGCCGCCGCAGTGGTGACCGCGTTGTTAAGAATGGCAGGTATACACTAAAAAAGCGCCTCCAGGGCGCTCTTTCGACAATACAAAGGTCTCTTATTTCAGCAATTCTGCGGTCATATGCACACGGTTACCGGTGTATGCCTGAGTGATTTTGTAATCGCTGGCACCTGCGCGTTCAGCCTGAGCGGCAATTTTTGCTTCAGCGCTTTCCAGCGTAGAACCGGTCGCGGTAACTGTCTGAGCAGCGAAAGAACCGAAAGAAGTAGCCAGAGCGATAACTGCGACAAAAGTTTTGATGCTTTTCATGATATAAACCCTTTAACTTAGTTGTTTGAGTAAGGCACCGTGCCTTGATGTGATAAATAATAGCCCTCACATCACACAACTAAAAGCGGAAGGAGTTGCCAGTCTTATTCAAATTAATTGAACACCTGTTATTCTGTTACCAGACGCTCGGGATGGGTATAAATCGTTGCCCTGCCCGGTTTACAAAAGCCCACCAGCGTCAGGTTACAGCGTTCGGCAACCTCTACCGCCAGCGTTGTCGCGGCAGACACAGCAAACAGAATCTCCACGCCGCACATCGCCGACTTCTGCACCATCTCGTAGCTGGCGCGACTGGAGACTAATACCGCGCCCGGTCGCCAGGCTTCCCCTTCGATAGCACGTCGTCCCAGCAGTTTATCCAGCGCAACATGGCGCCCAACATCTTCATGTCCGCCCGCCAGATAACCTGACGGCTGTACCCAGGCAGCCGCGTGCGTGCAACCTGTCAGTTGCCCAACAGGCTGGAAATCAGGGAGATGCCTTAAAGCGTTATCGAGATGTGCCAGATCGAATGTCTGGGTAAACGGCAGAGGCTGGACCGGCTTGCCAATGTCATTGAGTTGTTCAACGCCGCAAACGCCACAACCGGTACGACCGGCCAGCGCACGACGTCGCTCCTTCAACCCCATAAAACGACGGCTGGACAGCTCAACCTGCACTTCTAATCCGTTACAAGAAGGAACCACTTCCATCCCGTAGATATCCTGTGGGCGCTCAATAATGCCTTCAGAAAGTGAAAAGCCCATCGCAAAGTGCTCAAGATCTTTCGGTGATGCCATCATCACCACGTGCGAAATCCCGTTATAAACCAGCGCAACCGGTACTTCTTCAGCGACGACATCCAGCTGAGAATGTAGCAAATCCTCGCGTTTCCAGAGGGTCAGTTGGCGCGATCCTGTCAAACTCATCACATTTTTGATGTTTTCTTGAATAATCTTATTCACTTTCTTTTAACCATATTGGAACACGCATACCAACATTGTGGTATTCTTTACAAACCCCTCCTGGAGGGAGGGAAATTCACCCAATTCTGGACCTTTGCGGTCCCGTCCGCAAAGAAAAATAACAACCACTTCCCTCACGCTCGAGTAACGGAAAAGTGAAGGGAACGTGACAATGTCGAAACAAGGAGCAAACCATGCAGGTCAGCAGAAGGCAGTTCTTTAAGATCTGCGCTGGCGGTATGGCAGGCACCACGGCAGCGGCACTGGGCTTTGCACCCGGCGTAGCGCTCGCGGAAACACGGCAATATAAACTGCTGCGTACCCGCGAAACCCGTAACACCTGCACTTACTGTTCCGTTGGCTGTGGACTGTTAATGTACAGTCTCGGTGACGGAGCAAAAAACGCCAAAGCATCCATCTTCCATATCGAAGGGGACCCGGATCACCCGGTGAACCGTGGCGCGCTGTGCCCGAAAGGGGCAGGACTTGTGGACTTCATCCACTCCGAAAGTCGCCTGAAATTCCCGGAATACCGCGCACCAGGCTCTGATAAGTGGCAACAGATTAGCTGGGATGAGGCATTTGATCGCATCGCTAAGCTGATGAAAGAAGACCGCGACGCAAACTACGTTGCACAAAACGCCGAAGGCGTAACCGTTAACCGCTGGCTTTCCACCGGGATGCTGTGTGCTTCCGCTTCCAGTAACGAAACCGGCTATTTAACGCAAAAATTCTCCCGCGCGCTCGGTATGCTCGCGGTCGACAACCAGGCACGCGTCTGACACGGACCAACGGTAGCAAGTCTTGCTCCAACATTTGGTCGCGGTGCGATGACCAACCACTGGGTCGACATTAAAAACGCCAACCTCGTTGTGGTGATGGGCGGTAACGCCGCTGAAGCTCACCCGGTCGGGTTCCGCTGGGCGATGGAAGCCAAAATTCACAATGGCGCGAAGCTGATTGTTGTCGATCCGCGCTTTACGCGAACCGCAGCGGTGGCTGATTTCTATGCTCCGATTCGTTCTGGTACTGATATTGCATTCCTGTCAGGCGTCTTGCTGTACCTGCTGAATAACGAAAAATTCAACCGCGAATACACGGAAGCCTATACCAACGCCAGCCTGATCGTACGTGAGGATTACGGTTTCGAAGATGGCCTGTTCACTGGCTACGACGCGGACAAACGCAAGTATGACAAAACCAGCTGGAACTACGAACTGGATGAAAAAGGCTTCGCCAAACGCGATGTCACGCTGCAACACCCGCGCTGCGTGTGGAACCTGCTGAAACAGCACGTTTCCCGTTACACGCCGGATGTCGTAGAAAACATCTGCGGTACGCCGAAGGCTGATTTCCTGAAAGTGTGCGAATACATCGCAGAAACCAGTGCAAAAGACAAAACCGCGTCGTTCCTGTACGCACTGGGCTGGACGCAGCACTCCGTTGGTGCACAGAACATCCGTACCATGGCGATGATCCAGTTGCTGCTTGGCAACATGGGGATGGCCGGCGGCGGTGTTAACGCCCTGCGCGGTCACTCCAACATTCAGGGTCTGACCGACTTAGGCCTGCTGTCACAAAGCCTGCCGGGCTATATGACCCTGCCAAGCGAGAAACAAACTGACCTGCAAACCTACCTTGCCGCCAACACGCCAAAACCGTTGCTGGAAGGTCAGGTGAACTACTGGGGTAACTACCCGAAATTCTTCGTTTCCATGATGAAGGCCTTCTTTGGCGATAAAGCGACAGCGGAAAACAGCTGGGGCTTCGACTGGCTACCGAAGTGGGATAAAGGGTACGACGTCCTGCAGTACTTCGAGATGATGAATCAGGGCAAAGTGAATGGCTATATCTGCCAGGGCTTTAACCCGGTAGCATCGTTCCCGAATAAAAACAAAGTTGTGGCTTCACTGTCCAAACTGAAGTTCCTGGTCACCATCGACCCGCTCAACACCGAGACGTCGACCTTCTGGCAGAACCACGGTGAGTCGAACGATGTGGATCCGTCGAAAATCCAGACCGAAGTATTCCGTCTGCCGTCCACCTGCTTCGCCGAAGAGAACGGTTCTATCGTCAACTCCGGTCGCTGGTTGCAGTGGCACTGGAAAGGCGCGGACGCCCCGGGGATTGCCGTTACCGATGGTGAAATCCTCGCCGGTATCTTCCTGCGCCTGCGTAAGATGTATGCCGAGCAGGGTGGTGCGAACCCGGAACAGGTGCTGAGCATGACCTGGAACTACTCCACACCGCACGAACCGGCTTCGGAAGAAGTGGCGATGGAGAGCAATGGTAAAGCGCTGGCCGATATTACCGACCCGGCAACGGGTGCAGTCATCGTTAAGAAAGGCCAACAGCTTAGCTCGTTCGCCCAACTGCGTGACGACGGTACCACTTCCAGCGGCTGCTGGATTTTTGCCGGGAGCTGGACGCCGGAAGGCAACCAAATGGCGCGTCGCGATAACGCCGACCCGTCAGGTCTTGGCAATACGCTGGGCTGGGCATGGGCGTGGCCGCTCAACCGCCGCATTCTGTATAACCGCGCGTCTGCTGACCCGCAGGGGAATCCGTGGGATCCAAAACGTCAGATCCTGAAATGGGATGGGGCGAAATGGAGCGGGATGGATATTCCAGACTACAGCGCCGCCGCACCGGGCAGTAACGTTGGGCCGTTCATCATGCAGCCGGAAGGGATGGGACGTCTGTTTGCTATCGATAAGATGGCGGAAGGTCCGTTCCCGGAACACTACGAGCCGTTTGAAACGCCGCTGGGGACTAACCCGCTGCATCCGAACGTTATCTCTAACCCTGCCGCGCGTATCTTCAAAGATGACGCTAAAGCGCTGGGTAAAGCGGATAAATTCCCGTACGTCGGTACGACCTATCGTCTGACTGAGCACTTCCACTACTGGACCAAGCATGCGCTGCTCAATGCCATCGCACAGCCAGAACAGTTTGTGGAAATTGGCGAGAAGCTGGCGAATAAGCTCGGCATCTCTCATGGCGATACCGTCAAAGTCTCCTCTAACCGCGGCTACATTAAAGCCAAAGCAGTGGTGACTAAACGTATTCGCACGCTGAAGGCTAACGGTCAGGATATCGACACCATCGGTATTCCGATTCACTGGGGTTACGAAGGTGTGGCGAAAAAAGGCTTTATCGCTAACACGTTAACGCCATTCGTCGGTGATGCGAACACGCAGACGCCGGAATTTAAGTCCTTCCTCGTGAACGTGGAAAAGGTGTAACGGAGACGACCTATGGCTTATCAATCGCAAGACATCATTCGTCGTTCCGCCACTAACGGTTTCACCCCCGCGCCTCAGGCGCGGGATCACCAGGAAGAGGTGGCGAAGCTTATCGACGTCACCACCTGTATCGGCTGTAAAGCGTGTCAGGTGGCCTGTTCGGAATGGAACGACATCCGTGATGAAGTGGGCAGCAACGTTGGGGTGTACGACAACCCGGCTGATTTGACCGCTAAATCCTGGACGGTAATGCGCTTCTCAGAAGTGGAACAAAACGACAAACTGGAGTGGCTTATCCGCAAGGATGGCTGTATGCACTGTGCCGATCCGGGCTGCCTGAAGGCGTGTCCGGCTGAAGGCGCAATCATTCAGTATGCCAACGGTATCGTCGACTTCCAGTCAGAGCAGTGTATCGGCTGTGGCTACTGTATCGCAGGCTGTCCGTTCGACGTGCCGCGCCTCAATCCGGAAGACAACCGCGTGTATAAATGTACGCTGTGCGTTGACCGTGTCGTGGTCGGGCAAGAACCGGCCTGCGTGAAAACCTGCCCAACCGGCGCGATTCATTTCGGTACCAAAGAATCGATGAAAACGCTGGCGGGCGAGCGAGTGGCGGAGCTGAAAACCCGTGGCTACGAAAATGCAGGTCTGTACGATCCGGCAGGCGTTGGCGGTACACACGTGATGTACGTATTGCACCATGCCGACAAGCCGAATCTGTATCACGGCCTGCCGGAGAACCCGGAAATCAGCGCCACCGTGAAATTCTGGAAAGGCATCTGGAAACCACTCGCAGCCGTTGGCTTTGCAGCGACATTTGCGGCCAGTATCTTCCACTACGTCGGCGTAGGTCCAAACCGTGCGGAAGAGGAAGAAGACAATCTGCATGAAGAAAAAGACGAGGTGCGCAAATGAAACGACGTGACACCATCGTGCGCTACACGGCGCCGGAACGCATCAACCACTGGATCACCGCCTTCTGTTTCATTCTGGCGGCAGTGAGCGGGATGGGCTTTCTCTTCCCGTCTTTTAACTGGCTGATGCACATCATGGGCACGCCGCAACTGGCGCGAATTGTGCACCCATTTGTCGGCGTGATTATGTTTGCCTCGTTCATCATCATGTTTTTCCGTTACTGGCACCACAATCTAATCAATCGGGATGATATCTTTTGGGCGAAGAATATTCGTAAGATTGTCGTCAACGAGGAAGTAGGTGACACGGGACGTTATAACTTCGGCCAGAAATGCGTATTCTGGGCGGCGATTATCTTCCTGGTCCTGTTGCTGGTGAGCGGAGTGGTAATCTGGCGTCCATATTTTGCGCCTGCTTTCTCAATCCCGGTGATCCGATTCGCGTTAATGCTGCATTCATTTGCCGCAGTAGCGCTAATTGTGGTTATCATGGTGCACATTTACGCCGCCCTTTGGGTGAAAGGCACCATTACCGCGATGGTGGAAGGATGGGTTACCAGTTCATGGGCGAAGAAACATCACCCGCGCTGGTACCGTGAAGTCCGCCAGAAACAGGAAAAGTCATCTGAATGAGTATTCGCATAATCCCGCAAGATGAGCTGGAGAAGAGCGAGAAACGCACGGCGGATATGATTCCGCCGTTATTATTCCCCAGACTCAAAAATTTGTATAACCGCCGCGCTGAACGTCTGCGCGAGCTGGCCGAAAACAACCCGCTGGGCGATTACCTGCGCTTTGCTGCGCTGATCGCCCACGCACAGGAGGTGGTGCTGTACGACCATCCGCTGCAGATGGA
The DNA here is from genome assembly GCF_041320245.1 of Citrobacter meridianamericanus. Classification (NCBI taxonomy): domain Bacteria; kingdom Pseudomonadati; phylum Pseudomonadota; class Gammaproteobacteria; order Enterobacterales; family Enterobacteriaceae; genus Citrobacter; species Citrobacter meridianamericanus. The sequence continues at coordinate 5,121,324 of NZ_CP101036.1, forward strand.
TCTGACCGCGCGCATCAAAGAAGCGAACGATCAGGGCAAACCGCCATTGGATATCCACGTCCTGCCCCGCGACAAACACTGGCAAAAGCTGCTGCAGTCGTTGATTGCTGAGCTGAAGCCGGAGATGAGCGGTCCCGCGTTAGCGGTGATCGAGAATCTGGAAAAAGCCTCAGAGCAGGAACTGGAGCTGATGGCCAGCGCGCTGTTTGCCTCTGATTTTGCCTCCGTCAGCAGCGACAAAGCACCGTTCATTTGGGCTGCCCTGTCGCTCTACTGGGCGCAGATGGCGAGCCTGATCCCCGGCAAAGCCCGTGCGGAATACGGTGAACAGCGTCAGTTCTGCCCGGTGTGTGGTTCAATGCCGGTCTCCAGCATGGTGCAAATCGGTACCACTCAGGGCCTGCGTTATCTGCACTGCAACCTGTGCGAAACCGAGTGGCACGTAGTGCGCGTAAAGTGCAGCAACTGCGAGCAGAGCCGTGATTTAAACTACTGGTCACTGGATAACGAACAGGCGGCAATCAAAGCTGAAAGCTGCGGTGACTGCGGGACTTACCTGAAGATTCTGTATCAGGAAAAAGACCCGAAAGTCGAGGCCGTGGCCGACGATCTCGCTTCACTGATGCTGGACGCGCACATGGAGCAGGAGGGCTTTGCCCGCAGTTCCATCAACCCGTTCCTGTTCCCGGGTGAAGGGGAGTAAGGTCTTTACACTACCGGGCGGCGTAGGTCGCCCGGGTTACAGTGTATACGGTGTAACCACACCAGATATGCCTGCAAAATCCTTAGTATTTCGCGTAACCAGCGTAAGACGATGAATCTGTGCTGTTGCCAAAATAATGGCATCCGGCAATTTCATCCCATATTCCTGCCTGATACTCACGCTTCGTTCAGCAATATCCTGTGAAACACCGATCACGTTAAATGCGCTCAACGCAACGCGTGTGCGGGATTCCTGATGGTATTTCTTTGCCGCAACCATCACTTCCATCCAAGTGATCAGGCTGATCGCATTCTGTGGCGGCCATGTTTCTATCGCTTGCTTTGCTTCACTCATTCCACTAAACAGGTCGATGAGGATGTTAGTGTCAAAAAGCGCGGATCCTTTGACCATTACCATTCCTCACGAAGTTTGCGTTGGTACTCAACGCCATCTTCCTCACAACCTTTCCAAAGTCCGAGAGCGCTGGAAATTGTGGTTGCAGCCTGATCCTGCCTTTCCAGATACTGCTCAACGGCCTCGCGCAAGAGTTCAGCACGAGGTAAGTTGCGCTGCACCTTGAGATCATCAAGACGTTTAATCACTTCATCTGATAAATCGAGTAATATTCTACCCATATCCATCCCAGTCATTATACTAATATATACCTCAAGTATATCATCAGCGATTAATTTCCACACAACATACACCTGAGAAAAGCGGGAAAATAGCCTTCACGTGAACGATTTTTACTTTTGCGAGCCACTTTCCAGAATCATACCCTCCCCCATTTTCATTCATGCCAATCCAGGTTATAAAACTGTATATCCATACAGATAAGAGTATTTAAAAATGACACTGGAAAGCGGGATTGCGCAGTTAGTTGAGGCATTTATCGCGGCGGGACGTCCTTCTTCCCGTGAGCAGAGTATTGATGACCGGAGAGCCGGCTATATTGCCAGTACGACATTGGCCGGAGAAACAGAAACCCGCGTACAGGTTGAAGATATTGAACTCGATACCATGACATTTCGCGTTAGTTGGCAGGGGTGAGCCCGGCGGCAAGAAGCGCTATGCGGGATGTGGCCTGGCGGTTTAGCCAATAAGGGTATTCATGAGTTCTGAAATTAAGGAGGGTACTCATCAATACAACCACCGCCAGCATGCGTTTTTTATCAAAATGCGGATTATGGAGTTTTCATAATCCGCATTTTACATCAGCAAATGTACCCAATATTACATTTCAGCTACAGAAACTACTCTTCCTCATTCCCGCCTTCTTCATACGCGCCAAACGGTTTCGCGGGTAGCACAATATAGGTACCTTCAAACACGACACCCGGCGTGTCATCGCCAAACACCCCGACCTGCATCTGCACACGCGCCTTGCGGCCTCTTGCCAGACGGTCGAGGTCACCGCTCAGCGACCCCAGGTCGGCAATAGCAGTTGGTTTTCCGGTGATCGGCCTGCTGTATCGGATATGCGCGTCGGCGAGGATGATCGTTCCACCCAGATGACGCTCGCGCAGCATCAGCCAGATCAGCCCCCAGCCCGTTAACGTCGCCAGTGAAAACAGGCTTCCGGCAAACAGCGTGTGGTGGGGATTCTGATTGCCTGTCTCGGGCATCGTGGTGATAAATTTCTGCCCGGTGTACTGCTGAATGCGCACGCCCATTTTCTCGCTCAATGGTATATGTTCGTACCAGGCTTGCTGTAGCTGTCCACACCAGTCCCCGCGATGGAGAATATCGTCCAGCGTCGCAATGGGCTTAATCATCAAAAAGTGGCGCACAGGCGTGGTTTGCGGTGTGGTGATTTCCCCCTGGCTCACAAAACCGAGCTTGGCGAAAAATTCGACAGCATCTTCACGGGCGCTACAAGTGACGCGCTTTACCCCTTCCTGACGTGCCACAGACTCCAGGGTCATCGCCATCAGCGTGCCCAGCCCTTTCTCTTGCACGGAGGGGTCTACGGCCATAAAACGTATGGAGGCTTCGTTATCCGCATTGATATACAGACGCCCTACCGCAACCAAATTCCCCTCTTCGTCCACCACCATCTGGTGATGCGCCATCGCGTCCCAGGCATCCCGTTCGGAGCCTTTTGGCTGGTGCAATGGTTTACGCAGCATCTCCCAGCGAAACTGGTAGTAGCGCTCCAATTCTTCTTCTGTTTGCGGTACTCGAAGGTGATACATAGTCGTATTCTCTCTTGTTGTCCGCGGCCATACCGGTAGCTGGTTCATACTTGTAACCAGAACGTCACGGGACCATCATTAACCAGTGAAACCTGCATATCCGCAGCGAATCGACCGGTTTGCGTATTCATTTCCTGTTGGCGGCAACGCTCAACAAAGTATTCATACAGCGCTTCTGCCCGCTCGGGCGCTGCGCCTTTCGAAAACCCCGGACGCATGCCGCGCTCGGTATCTGCCGCCAGCGTAAACTGTGAAACCACCAGCACGCTGCCGCCTGACTGCTGCACGTTGAGGTTCATTTTGCCTTCGGCATCGCTAAAAATCCGATAGCCGAGTACGCGCTCACACAGACGGTTCGCTTTCTGTTCGTCATCATCCCTTTCGACACCTAACAGGACCAAAAGTCCCGGGCCAATTTCACCCGTCACCTCGCCCTCCACGGTGACGCTGGCACGGGTTACGCGCTGAATTAATGCAATCATGGTTGCTCTGCTTCTTCTTCTTTTGCGGCTTGTTTAAGTTTGCGGTATTCCCCGAGAGTGACAGTTATTTCCGCGCCTAGCAAGACGATACACCACGTCCAGTATACCCAGACAAATAAAATGGGAATCACCGCCAGAACACCGTAAATGAGCTGATACGACGGGAACATCGTGATGTAGAGCGCAAATCCTTTCTTTCCGGCTTCGAACAACACGGCGGCCACAAAGGCGCCAATAACCGCGTCACGGTTGGGCACACGCGTAGTCGGTACAACGCTGTAAAGCAGCCAGAATGAGAGCCAGGAAAGCACCAGCGGGAAAATACGCAGGACGTTATCAATCACCGTGTTGAGATCGCTGGCCCAGCGCAGTGACAACAGATAAGAACTGATCGCCAGACTGGCTCCCGCCAGCAGTGGGCCCAGCGTTAAAATCATCCAGTAAACGGCGAAAGAGTAAACTTTAGGGCGAGTGCGTTTACTGCGCCAGATAGTATTCAGCGCATTATCAATGGCATACATTAACAATAACGCTGTGACAATCAGCCCACATGCCCCGACTGCCGTCATTTTATTCGAGTTGGCGACAAACTGTTCGATATAACGTTGAATGACGTCTCCCGTCGCCGGGATAAAGTTTGCGAAAATAAAATGACGTAACTGGACACTGACGTCGGAAAACATCGGAAATGCGGCGAAAAGCGCAAATACGACGGCAATAAGCGGCACTAATGAGAGCAATGAAACGTAGGCAAGATTCCCTGCCAGCGTCGTCATGTTGTCCTCATCAATCCGCTGCCATAGTAGCTTCAGCCAGTCTCGTACAGGACGCGTATGATGCCTGGCTTGCTGCTGAACATTTTTTAGCATAACAACGTCGCGAAATAGTCAGGAATGGTCTTTTTATCGACGACCTGGATACTGGTGATCCCTAACCGGTTAGCCCCTTCAATATTATCGGCGTTATCGTCAAAAAAGACCGCATCGTGCGCAGAAAAACCTTCAGACTGCAGGACGTGCTGGTAAATTCGCGCTTCCGGTTTACGCATGCCCAGTTCCTGGGAAAGGTAAATATGATCAGCAGCCTGACGGATCTCGGGGTATTCATCCGGCCAAAACGTGGTGTGCAGGCGGTTGGTATTTGACAAGACCACCACCCGATGCCCCTGCTCACGCAGCTTTTGCATGATGTCGATAACCTCAGGGCGCAAGGCGACAAACACGGCCTGCCAACCGTGAGAGAACTGCTCGTAACTTAGCGGCAGCGCCATCTCATGACATAGCGCCTCGGCGAAAGCTTCATCCGTTATTTCGCCTCGCTCGTGCTGGTGAAAAGCCTCTCCCATGGTGAAACTTTGCTTTAGCGAAGCCAGTGGTACACGGCTTAGATCGCTCCATGTACCCAACACGCGGTTGAAGTCGATATCGACAATCACATTACCCAAATCAAAGATATAGAGCATGCCCTTCTCCTTATTCGCCGTGGATGAATAACTGTAGCGGGAAAGGAGAAGTTTGACTATGCGAGAGTGAAGGCTGCGAACTTATCGGGCCATCATTGGGAAGAACTACACGGCCAGAGCATCATCTTGCGAAGGACTCACCTGTACAATTTCAACCTGCTGTGACTGGAGTAAATTGTGCAATGCCGGACCAGGGTATTCATCAGTAAATAGCGCTGTCACCTGAGACACGTTGCCAATTTCTACTGCGGCAGAAGCCGTATATTTCGTATGATCCGCTGCCAGCAGAATGTGTCTTGAATGCGACATCATCGTTTTCACTACGCTGGCCTCGTTAACATCAAACTCCAGCAGCGCGCCGTCACTTTCGATCGCACCAACGCTGGTTACCAGGTAATCGGCCCGAAAATCAGCGACAAATGCCGAGGCTGAGGGACCAATGATGCCACTGTTGTGCGGGCGTAATGTTCCCCCCGGCACCATGACCTCAAAACGCGGATTGTTATAAAGAATGTGCGCCACGCGCAAGCTATTGGTGATAATACGCAAATGATTATGGTTTAACAGCGCGCGGGCCACCTGCTCGACGGTGGTGCCAATCGTAATGAACACTGTCGAGCCGTCAGGAATGTAGTCAGCCACCGCCTCCGCGATGGCTTTTTTCTCTTCCGTCCAGGAGACTTCACGCTGCTCAAACGCCGTATTCACCACGCTGGAGGCTCTACCAGCCCCACCATGATGACGCGTAATTAATCCCTGCTCGCTGAGTTTACGAATATCACGACGCACGGTCTGCGTGGACACGTCCAGCAGACTGGCCAGCTCGTCGATATTCATATAACCGCGCTCGCTAATCAGCATCAACAGCTGATCGTGTCGCGGATTACCGGTCAGTTCGGTAAGACTCATGAAATTTCCTCGAAAAACCATTGCCCTGGCATTTTATACAAAAAGTGACAGAAAAGATCGGGTTTGATCACAGTCAGGGATTCCAGCCCTTCCTCCCGGACGCGTGCATTTTAGCGCAGCAACCCCACTGGCGAACCTGACCGCGTCTTCCGGGGCATCACCACCAGCCAGGCTGAACGCGAGCGCACCGTGGAAAACGTCTCCGGCCCCCGTAGTATCCACAACGTCGACTTTAAATCCAGATTGATGCTGCAACGCATTATTTTTTATCCAGTCACAGCCCTCACTGCCGCGCGTTACATAAACATGTCCATTTGTGAGCGTTTTTGATTTTTTCAGTCCAGCTACAGGATCGGTTATCCCGGTTAAACGCGCCAGACCCGGTTCAGAAAACGCAGCATGATCGCTTAACGCCACCAGCTCACTGATATCTTGTGGCGTGACGTCACCATCCAGTACCGTCATCACTCCCGCCTGACGCGCCAGTGTGAACGCCTCCCTGGCGCCTTCGTGCCAGCGAACATCCGCCAGAACCACATCCCACTGGGAAAAATCGATCTCGTTGAGCCAGCCAGCGTCATGCAGTAAGTCCGGGCTGGGGTAGTTAACGATAATACGCTCCCCTTGCGCATCCACCATAATCGCCGATTGCGAAGACTTTGCCCCCGCATAGCGCCGGGTGTAGCGGGTGTTTACCCCCAGGGAGTCCAGCTCCACCAGCAGGCTATTTCCGGTGTCGTCATCGCCCACACGGCCAATAAAGTCCACCTGTGCGCCCAGCTTCGCTGCAGCCACTGCGGCCGTTGCAGCAGGCCCGCCGCCCACTTCCGTATAACGCTTCGCCACATACTTACCTCCTTCAGTCGGTAAACCTTCCACGTAATAGATGCGATCCATCACGGCAATACCTACACAAGCAATACGAATCATGGTCATTCCTTAGGCGTTTCAAGATGGGATCATTTTAATTTCACAAAATGTTTAAAAAGTGACGGCTGTCAATTTTTTGACCATAAATTACAAATACGATCAAAAACAGACAAAAACAAACGACCTTAAATGACAAAAAATGACATCCACGTCTCAGGAGAACGTTATGGCAGTTATAGCATTTATCGGATTAGGTCAGATGGGTTCACCCATGGCGAGCAACTTGCTGAAGCAGGGTCATCAACTCAGCGTCTTTGACGTTAACCCGGATGCCGTTCAGCGCCTGGTGGAAAAAGGAGCCCAACCTGCCAGCAGCCCGGCTCAGGCAGCAAAAGGGGCAGAATTTGTTATCACTATGCTGCCAAACGGCGATCTGGTGCGCAGCGTACTGTTCGGCGAGCAGGGTATCTGTGAAAGCCTTTCCCCACAGACATTAGTGATTGATATGTCGACTATTCACCCACTGCAAACTGACAAACTGATCGCAGATATGCGTGCCAAAGGCTTCGACATGATGGATTGCCCGGTTGGACGTACCTCCGATCACGCTATCGCGGGAACGCTGTTGCTGCTGGCAGGTGGAACGGCACAGCAGGTAGAACGCGCCACACCGGTCCTGATGGCGATGGGCAATGAATTGATCAATGCAGGGGGGCCCGGCATGGGCATTCGCGTCAAGCTCATCAACAACTACATGAGCATCGCGTTAAACGCCTTGTCTGCTGAAGCCGCCGTGTTGTGCGAAGCGCTCGGCCTCTCCTTCGATGTGGCCTTGCAAGTCATGAGCGGCACTCCCGCCGGGAAAGGCCACTTCACTACCTCCTGGCCAAACAAAGTGCTGAAAGGCGATCTTTCCCCGGCCTTTATGATCGATTTAGCTCATAAGGATCTTGGCATCGCTCTGGACGTTGCCAACCAATTACACGTACCGATGCCGCTCGGCGCCGCCTCCCGCGAAGTCTATAACCAGGCGCGCGCCGCTGGCCGTGGCCGGGAAGACTGGACGGCCATTCTTGAACAGGTTCGCGCATCCGCCGGGCTAAATAAACACACAGATAAGTAAGGACTGAACAATGACGAAGTACACCCTGAAGGATATTACCCGAGCTTCCGGCGGTTTTGCCATGCTGGCAGTCGATCAGCGCGAAGCCATGCGCTTAATGTTTGCCGCAGCGGGTGCAAAATCCCCGGTCAATGACAGCGTGCTGACCGATTTCAAAGTCAATGCGGCAAAGATCCTGTCCCCCTATGCCTCCGCCATTCTGGTCGATCAGCAGTTCTGCTACCGCCAGGTTGTAGAGCAAAACGCGGTCGCCAAAAGCTGCGCCATGATTGTGGCCGCTGATGAGTTCATTCCGGGTAACGGAATTCCGGTCGATAGCGTGGTGATTGATAAAAAAATCAACCCTCAGGCTGTGAAGCAAGATGGTGCTAAGGCCCTCAAATTGCTGGTGTTGTGGCGTAGCGATGAAGATGCCCAACAGCGTCTTGATATGGTGAAAGAATTTAATGAGCTATGCCATTCCAATGGACTGCTGAGCATCATCGAGCCGGTTGTTCGCCCACCGCGTCGTGGCGATAAGTTCTGCCGTGAACAGGCCATCATCGATGCCGCGAAAGAGCTGGGCGATAGCGGTGCCGATCTCTACAAGGTCGAAATGCCGCTGTACGGCAAAGGAACCCAACAGGAATTGCTTAGCGCCTCTCAGCGCCTGAATGAAAATATCAACATGCCGTGGGTCATTCTCTCCTCTGGTGTGGATGAAAAACTGTTCCCACGCGCGGTCAGCGTAGCAATGACCGCAGGCGCATCCGGCTTCCTGGCCGGGCGGGCGGTCTGGTCATCGGTTGTTGGCCTGCCGGATACCGAACTGATGCTGCGTGATGTTTCTGCACCGAAGTTGCAGCGTCTGGGCGATATCGTCGACGAAATGATGGCCCGCCGCTAATAGAGGATCAAAGCATGAAATGGTTTAACACCCTAAGCCACAACCGCTGGCTGGAACAGGAAACCGATCGCATCTTTAACTTTGGTAAAAATGCTGCTGTCCCTACTGGATTTGGCTGGCTGGGAAATAGTGGTCAGGTCAGAACGGATATGGGAACGCATCTGTGGATCACCGCCCGCATGCTGCACGTCTATTCCGTTGCCGCCTCCATGGGTCGCCCAGGTGCATATCAACTCGTCGACCACGGCATTAAGGCGCTGAACGGCGCGCTACGTGACACACGCTACGGCGGTTGGTACGCCTGCGTCAATGACGAAGGCGTGATGGACGCCTCCAAGCAGGGTTATCAGCATTTCTTCGTCTTACTTGGCGCAGCAAGCGCGGTTACTACCGGTCATCCGCAGGCCAGAAAATTGCTGGATGACGCCATCGAGGTGATTGAGAAATACTTCTGGAGCGAAGACGAGCAAATGTGCCTGGAGTCCTGGGACGAGGCCTTCAGCCAGACGGAAGATTATCGCGGCGGCAACGCTAACATGCACGCAGTCGAGGCTTTCCTGATCGTGTATGACGTGACTCATGACCGTAAATGGCTCGATCGCGCACTGCGCATCGCTTCGGTGATTATTCACGACGTGGCCCGTAGCGGGGAGTACCGCGTCAACGAACACTTCGATTCACAGTGGAATCCAATCCGCGATTACAACAAAGATAATCCAGCTCACCGTTTCCGCGCCTACGGTGGCACGCCGGGTCACTGGATCGAGTGGGGCCGCCTGATGCTGCATCTGCATGCCGCGCTGGAAGCTCGCTTCGAAACACCACCCGCCTGGCTGCTGGAAGATGCAAAAGGACTTTTCCACGCCACTATCCGCGATGCCTGGGCACCGGACGGCGCAGACGGTTTTGTCTATTCGGTGGATTGGGACGGCACACCGATCGTTCGCGAAAGAGTGCGTTGGCCAATAGTCGAAGCGATGGGTACCGCCTACGCCCTGTACACCCTCACAGGCGACAGCCAGTACGAAGCCTGGTACCAGAAATGGTGGGATTACTGCATCACCTACCTGATGGATTACGAGACCGGTTCATGGTGGCAGGAGCTGGACACCGATAACAAGGTGACCACCAAAGTCTGGGACGGCAAGCAGGATATTTATCACCTGCTGCACTGCCTGGTGATCCCACGTCTGCCGCTGGCTCCGGGCCTTGCTCCGGCTGTTGCCGCCGGTCTGCTGGATATCAACGCTAAATAAGTAACAAGGTGGGCTGCCATGCATAGCGGTGGAAAAACCATTCATCTTCAGGCCGGACACTACCAGGCAAAAATCGTCACGGTTGGCGCTGGGCTAGCGGAATTGACGCACCGTGGGCGTCATATCGTTATTCCCCACAAACCGGAAGAAATGCCGCTGGCACACTTGGGGAAGGTGTTAATCCCCTGGCCAAACCGCGTTGTAGACGGCAGCTATCACTATAACGGCAAGGATTACCAACTTGCCGTTAACGATCCTGTTATGCATACCGCCATTCATGGATTACTGGCCTGGCGGGACTGGCAGATTAACCAGCAGTCGGCATCGGAAGTGTCGTTGACGATTTTTCTGCCGCCTTCTTATGGTTATCCCTTTGCGCTGGTTTCAGAGGTGATTTACCGACTGGAGGCAGACTGTGGATTGCACGTTTTTATCCACACACAGAATGTGGGTGACGAAATCGCGCCGTACGGCGCGGGAGCACATCCCTATTTGACCTGTAATCTGCAACCCATTGATGACTGTGAATTAACACTCCCGGTGAGTGAAGAAACGTGTGATGAACGATATTTCACCACGCCGCAACGCATTGCGCAGACCGCTATCGATCATACGTTCCGGACTCTGCCACCTGACGCTGAGTGGGAAGTCAGGATGACCTGCCCATCGCAAAACATGTCCACTTTTTTACGTAGCCACCAGCCCTGGTTGCAAGTGTATACCGGCGAAAAATTGGCAAGGCGCGGCCTGGCGGTTGAACCGATGACCTGCCCGCCCGACGCCTTTAACTCCGGAATAAGCCTGATTCATCTCGCGCCCGGAGAACAACATCAGATGCATTTTTTAATCGGCAGTGAATAACAGATTTCCGACAAATTACCGAATTACCCTATTTTTACGGAGACGACAATGAATTCGCTACAACAACGGTCAACCGCCTTAGAACTCACATCATTACCTGATGGATTTGCTTTAACGTACCACCAGCGCCTGATTTTACGCCACAGCACAGAAACGCCCTGCCTGTGGGTCGGCGCTGGCGTTGCCGATATTGACATGTTTCGCGGCAACTTCAGCATTAAAGACAAGCTCAATGAGAAGATTGCCCTGACTGGCGCCACGGTAAGCGAGTCGCCAGACGGCTGGCGGGTACATTTCAGCCGCGGTGACACCATCAACGCCACGCTACACATCTCTACCGATGAACAGGGCCGCCTGAAGCTGGATCTGCACAACGGCGATCTCAACCATAACCGCATCTGGCTGCGTCTGGTCGCCAACCCTGACGATCATATTTACGGCTGCGGCGAACAGTTCTCTTACTTCGATTTGCGCGGAAAACCATTCCCGCTGTGGACCAGCGAACAGGGCGTGGGCCGTAACAAAAACAGCTATGTCACCTGGCAAGCTGACTGCAAAGAAAATGCTGGCGGAGACTACTACTGGACCTTCTTCCCGCAGCCAACCTTCGTCAGCACGCAGAAGTACTACTGCCACGTTGATAACAGCTGCTATATGAATTTCGACTTCAGCGCGCCGGAGTATCACGAACTGGCGCTGTGGGAGGACAAAACCACCCTGCGTTTTGAGTGCGCTGATACCTACATCTCCCTGCTGGAAAAACTGACCGCGCTGCTGGGTCGTCAGCCGGAACTGCCCGACTGGATTTACGATGGCGTCACACTCGGTATTCAGGGCGGTACTGAGGTTTGCCAAAACAAACTGGACACCATGCGTAACGCAGGCGTGAAAGTAAACGGCATCTGGGCGCAGGACTGGTCCGGGATCCGCATGACCTCCTTTGGCAAGCGCGTGATGTGGAACTGGAAGTGGAACAGCGACAATTATCCGCAGTTGGATAGCCGTATTAAGCAGTGGAAAGAAGAAGGCGTACAGTTTCTCTCCTACATCAACCCGTATGTTGCCAGCGATAAAGATCTCTGTGCTGAAGCGGCCAAACACGGTTACCTGGCGAAAGATGCATCCGGCGGCGATTACCTCGTAGAGTTTGGCGAGTTTTACGGCGGCGTGGTCGATCTGACCAACCCCGAAGCCTACGACTGGTTCAAAGAGGTCATCAAGAAAAACATGATCGAACTGGGCTGCGGCGGCTGGATGGCAGATTTTGGCGAATACCTGCCAACCGATACGTATCTGCACAACGGCGTCAGCGCTGAAATTATGCACAACGCCTGGCCCGCACTGTGGGCGAAATGTAACTACGAAGCGCTACAGGAGACCGGCAAACTCGGCGAGATCCTGTTCTTTATGCGTGCGGGTTACACCGGCAGCCAGAAATACTCCACCATGATGTGGGCGGGCGATCAGAACGTGGACTGGAGCCTTGACGACGGTCTGGCTTCCGTCGTGCCTGCGGCGCTGTCGCTGGCGATGACCGGTCACGGTCTGCACCACAGCGATATCGGCGGCTACACCACCCTGTTTGACATGAAGCGCAGCAAAGAACTGCTGCTGCGCTGGTGTGATTTCAGCGCCTTCACGCCGATGATGCGTACCCACGAAGGTAACCGCCCTGGCGATAACTGGCAGTTTGATGGTGATGCTGAAACTATCGCCCACTTTGCCCGAATGACCACTGTCTTTACCACCCTGAAACCGTATCTGAAACAGGCCGTCGCGCAAAACAGCGCTACCGGTCTGCCGGTGATGCGCCCGCTGTTCCTGCATTACGAAGACGATGCGCGGACCTATACCCTTAAATATCAGTACCTGCTGGGACAAGATCTGCTGGTTGCACCGGTTCACGAACAAGGCAGGACTGACTGGACTCTGTATCTACCTGAGGATAGCTGGGTAAATGTCTGGACCGGGGAAACTTACCAGGGCGGTGAAATTACCGTGGATGCGCCTATTGGCAAGCCTCCGGTGTTTTATCGCGCGAAGAGTGAATGGGCGTCACTGTTTGCCACTTTACGCAACATCTAATACGGCTCGCCCGTGGGGAGACTCACGGGCACATGGAGAATAATAATGAGTCAGACTTCTTCTAATCCGGCAACCCTACGCTTGCCGTTCAAAGAAAAACTCGCCTATGGGATGGGTGATTTAGGTTCCAATATCCTGCTGGACATAGGTACGCTCTATTTACTCAAGTTTTATACCGATGTTCTTGGTTTACCTGGAACTTATGGCGGTATCATTTTCCTTATCGCCAAGTTTTTTACCGCGTTTACCGATATGGGGACTGGGATTATGCTCGACTCGCGCCGCAAAATCGGCCCGAAAGGCAAATTCCGCCCGTTCGTTCTGTATGCCGCATTTCCAGTGACGCTGCTGGCGATTGCGAACTTTGTCGGTACACCATTTGAAGTCACCGGTAAAACGGTGATGGCAACGGTACTGTTTATGCTGTACGGACTGTTCTTCAGTATGATGAACTGCTCTTACGGTGCGATGGTCCCCGCGATTACCAAAAACCCTGACGAACGCGCCTCGCTGGCAGCCTGGCGACAGGGCGGAGCTACTCTTGGCCTGCTGCTGTGCACCGTCGGTTTTGTGCCAGTAATGAACCTGATCGAAGGCAACTCACAGTTGGGCTATATCTTCGCCGCCACCTTGTTCTCTCTGTTCGGCTTGCTGTTTATGTGGTTGTGCTATGCCGGGGTAAAAGAACGCTATGTGGAAGTGAAACCCGTTGATGCCGCGCAAAAACCGGGATTGCTGCAATCCTTCCGCGCCATCGCAGGTAACCGCCCGCTGTTTATTCTGTGCGTTGCCAACCTTTGCACACTTGGCGCGTTTAACGTCAAGCTGGCGATTCAGGTCTATTACACCCAGTACGTACTGAACGACCCGATCCTCCTTTCGTGGATGGGCTTTTTCAGCATGGGCTGTATCTTCATCGGTGTCTTCTTGATGCCGGGAATGGTCAGACGTTTCGGCAAGAAAAAGGTCTACATCGGCGGTTTGCTGATCTGGGTTGCGGGCGATCTGCTTAACTACTTCTTTGGCGGCGGCTCAGTCAGCTTTGTCGCCTTCTCCTGTCTGGCATTCTTCGGCTCAGCATTCGTCAACAGCCTGAACTGGGCGCTGGTCTCCGACACGGTGGAATATGGCGAATGGCGTACCGGCGTACGTTCGGAAGGTACGGTATACACCGGCTTCACCTTCTTTCGTAAAGTGTCACAAGCGCTGGCAGGATTCTTCCCCGGCTGGATGCTGACGCAAATCGGCTACGTCCCCAACGTGGTGCAATCTGCCAGTACGGTCGAAGGGTTGCGTCAGCTGATCTTTATTTATCCCTGTGCGTTGGCGGTGATCACCATTGTAGCTATGGGCTGTTTCTACAACCTTAACGAGAAGATGTATGTCCGCATCGTTGAAGAGATAGAAGCGCGTAAACAAACCGTTTGATAATAATAATGAATAGCGCTCTACGGAGCGCTATTGAGGAGCGATTATGTCTTTTCATGATCCGCTAACGCTAAAACTGAGCCTGCGTGAAAAATTCGCCTACGGTGTGGGTGACTTCGGCTCAAATTTGATGCTGTGTATCGGCACGCTGTATCTGCTTAAATTTTATACCGATGAACTAGGGATGCCGGCCTGGTACGGTGGGATTATCTTTTTGGTGGCGAAGTTCTTCACCGCCTTCACCGATATTCTGACCGGCGTGTTGCTGGACTCAAGGCGTAATATTGGCGCAAAAGGGAAATTCAGACCCTTTATTTTATATGCGTCATTTCCTGTCGCCGTCGTCGCCAGCGCGCAATTTTTAGCGACAGGCTTTACGCTAACGGTGAAAACAGGGCTGGCAACGGTGTTGTTCATGCTGTTCGGCCTGTTCTATAGCCTGATGAACTGTTCCTACGGCGCGATGGTGCCTGCAATTACTAAAAATCCACATGAACGCGCTCAGCTCGCCGCCTGGCGTCAGGGCGGCGCTACCGTAGGCCTGTTACTGTGTACCGTTGGCTTTATGCCGATTCAGGCGCTATTTATCAGTTCGCCTTCGCTGGGTTATCTGATTGCCGCATTGATCTTCTCCGTCTGCGGGTTGTTCAGCATGTGGTGGTGCTTTAGCGGTGTGAAGGAACGTTATATCGAAATCGTGCCGGATCACCATAAACCCAGTATTCTCAAATCGTTCTGCGCCATTTTCCGTAACCCTCCACTACTGGTGCTATGTGTTGCCAACTTGTGCACGCTGGCGGCATTCAATATTAAGCTGGCGATTCAGGTGTATTACACCCAGTACGTGCTCAACGATATACATCTGCTGTCGTGGATGGGTTTCTTCAGCATGGGATGCATTCTGGTTGGGGTACTGCTGGTTCCCACTGCTGTAAAACGCTTCGGTAAAAAACAGGTTTACCTCGGCGGTCTGGCGCTATGGGCAATCGGCGATGTGCTGAACTTTTTCTGGGGTAGCACGTCATTTTTATTTGTGATGTTTTCTTGCATGGCCTTCTTCGGAACCGCTTTTGTTAACAGCCTGAACTGGGCGCTGGTTCCGGATACGGTCGATTATGGTGAATGGAAGACGGGGATCCGTGCGGAAGGCTCGGTATATACGGGTTATACCTTTTCTCGCAAGATTTCCGCGGCGCTCGCAGGCTTCCTGCCTGGGATTATGCTGACACAAATCGGTTATATCCCCAACATAACCCAGAGCGATGCTACCCTGCTCGGTTTGCGTCAACTTATTTTTCTCTGGCCCTGCGGACTTGCGATTATTGCAGCACTTACAATGGGCTTCTTTTATAAGCTCAATGAAACACGTTTTGCTTTTATTATTGAGGAAATCAGCCAACGGAAGAAAAATAATACCCAACCAGACTCTGTTACCAATAAGAAAAATACCTCTGCTGTAAACGTATAAAAATAACAGCCGCTTATTCCATCTCAAGGGATGGCGGCCTTCCTACGCTTAAAAAATGGATTTATCATGAAAAAATTAACGACAATAATTCTCTTATCCTCTGTGGTATCAACCTCTGCTTTTGCTGGCGCCTATGTAGAAAACCGCGAAGCATATAACCTGGCGTCCGATCAAATAGAGATCATGATGCGCGTCGGCTATAACTCCGATATGGGCGCGGGTATCATGCTCACCAACACCTACACCATGCAACGCAAGGATGAGTTAAAACACGGCTATAACGAAATAGAGGGCTGGTATCCATTATTTAAACCGACAGATAAATTGACAATCCAACCTGGCGGATTAATAAACGATAAGAGTATTGGTTCTGGCGGTGCTGTTTATCTGGATGTTAACTATAAATTTACACCATGGTTTAATCTTACCGTGCGTAATCGATATAACCATAATAACTACAGTTCAACCGACCTGAACGGTGACCTGGATAATAATGATACCTATGAAATAGGTAACTACTGGAACTTTACCATTACCGATAAATTCTCCTATACCTTTGAACCTCACTACTTTATGCGAGTCAATGACTTCAATAGCAGCAACGGAAAAGATCATCATTGGGAAATTACCAATACCTTTAAGTATCGGATCAATGAACACTGGTTGCCCTACCTGGAATTACGCTGGTTAGATCGCAATGTTGAACCCTATCATCGCGAACAAAACCAGATTCGTGTTGGGGCAAAGTATTTCTTCTGATACTGCTGATGATAAAAAAAGCCGCTGATAATCAGCGGCTTTTTTGTGCTTACCTGAGAAAGAGCGTTAATTACTCTTCTTTCGCGCCACGCATTGCACGGCGACGATCGTTTTCAGTCAGGTGACGCTTACGGATACGGATAGAGGTTGGGGTAACTTCTACCAGTTCGTCGTCATCGATGAATTCCAGAGCCTGCTCCAGAGTCATCTTAACCGGCGGAACCAGAACCGTTGCTTCGTCAGTACCGGACGCGCGCATGTTGGTCAGTTTCTTACCGGTCAGGCAGTTTACAGTCAGGTCGTTAGAGCGGCTGTGAATACCGATGATCTGGCCTTCGTAAACTTCAGCACCGTGACCCAGGAACAGCTTACCGCGGTCCTGCAGGCTGAACAGTGCGAACGCAACTGCTTTACCCTGGCCATTGGAGATCAGTACGCCGTTCTGACGCTGACCCACATCACCCGCACGAACATCGTCGTAGTGGCTGAAGGTGGAGTACAGCAGACCGGTACCGGAAGTCATGGTCATGAATTCTGAACGGAAACCGATCAGACCACGGCTTGGGATCACGTAGTCAAGACGTACGCGGCCTTTGCCATCTGGATTCATGTTTTTCAGGTCGCCTTTACGCTCACCCAGAGCCTGCATCACAGAACCCTGATGCTGCTCTTCGACGTCCAGCGTTACGTTTTCGAACGGCTCTTGTTTACGGCCATCGATTTCGCGGAAGATAACTTTCGGACGGGAAACCGCCATTTCGAAACCTTCACGACGCATGTTTTCAATCAGAACAGACAGGTGCAGCTCACCACGACCGGATACACGGAACGCATCCGCATCTTCGGTTTCTTCAACGCGCAGCGCAACGTTGTGCACCAGCTCTTTGTTCAGGCGGTCAAGGATCTGACGAGAGGTAACATATTTACCTTCTTTACCACAGAACGGAGAGGTGTTTACGCAGAAGAACATGGTTACGGTCGGTTCATCAACGGACAGAGCCGGCAGCGCTTCGACGTTCTGCGGATCGCAGATGGTGTCGGAGATGTTCAGTTCGCCCAGACCGGTGATCGCGATGATATCGCCGGCTTCGGCAATATCGCTCTCGATACGTTCCAGACCCAGATGAGTCAGAACTTTACCGACTTTACCGTTACGGGTTTTGCCTTCGCTATCAATGATAGTGATCTGCTGGTTCGGTTTAACTTTACCGCGTTTAATGCGGCCGATGCCGATTACGCCAACGTAGTTGTTGTAGTCCAGCTGAGAGATTTGCATCTGCAGCGGGCCATCAAGATCTACGTTCGGAGCCGGTACACGATCAACGATGGTCTGATACAGCGGAGTCATGTCTTCAGCCATATCTTCGTGATCCAGACCTGCGATACCGTTCAGCGCGGAAGCGTAAACGATCGGGAAGTCCAGCTGCTCGTCGGTAGCGTCGAGGTTAACGAACAGGTCGAATACCTGGTCAACAACCCAGTCAGGACGCGCGCCAGGACGGTCAACTTTGTTGATAACAACAATTGGCTTCAGGCCATGGGCAAAGGCTTTTTTGGTCACGAAGCGCGTCTGCGGCATCGGACCATCCATTGCATCCACCACCAGCAGCACGGAGTCGACCATGGACATTACACGTTCAACTTCACCACCGAAGTCGGCGTGCCCCGGGGTATCAACGATGTTGATACGGTAGTCATTCCATTTGATAGCGGTGTTTTTAGCGAGGATGGTAATCCCACGCTCTTTCTCCAAATCGTTGGAGTCCATCACGCGCTCTTGGGTTTCAGCACGTGCATCGAACGTACCGGATTGTTGGAGCAGCTTGTCTACCAGGGTCGTTTTACCATGGTCTACGTGCGCGATGATGGCGATGTTACGCAAATTTTCGATCACAACTTTGCCTCAGGCATTTTAGAAATAGCGCGTTATTGTACACGGATTAATCGCAGTACAAAACAGGATCACAAACATCCTCCGCAAACAAGTATTGCAGAGTTTCTTTGTGATCACATTCACGGAGCGTTAAAAGGGGTAATCTGACATGCTTTGCACCAATATGGTGCTTAATGTTCACATTAAAGCACTATAATGGTGCAATACAACCTTCATGGTGCAGCCCCTTTGCACGATAGTGCGCATGATAACGCCTTTTAGGGGCAATTTAAAAGTTGGCACAGATTTCGCTTTATATTTTTTACGGCGACACGGCCAATTTTTTGCAGAATTGAAGACTTCGTTACCACGACGACCATGACCAATCCGGGAGAGTAAGTATGTCCGCTGAACACGTTTTGACGATGCTGAACGAACACGAAGTGAAGTTTGTTGATTTGCGCTTCACTGATACTAAAGGTAAAGAACAGCACGTCACTATTCCTGCTCATCAGGTAAATGCCGAATTCTTTGAAGAAGGCAAAATGTTTGACGGCTCCTCAATCGGTGGCTGGAAAGGCATTAACGAATCAGACATGGTTCTGATGCCAGATGCATCTACTGCACTCATCGACCCGTTCTATGAAGAGTCTACTCTGATCATCCGTTGCGATATCCTGGAACCCGGTACGCTGCAGGGCTATGACCGCGACCCGCGCTCCATCGCAAAACGCGCTGAAGAGTATCTGCGTTCTACCGGCATCGCAGACACCGTTCTGTTCGGGCCAGAGCCAGAGTTCTTCCTGTTTGACGACATCCGCTTCGGCGCATCTATCTCCGGTTCTCACGTGGCTATCGATGACATCGAAGGCGCATGGAACTCTTCCACCAAATACGAAGGTGGTAACAAAGGTCACCGCCCTGGCGTGAAAGGCGGTTACTTCCCGGTTCCTCCGGTAGATTCTTCTCAGGACATCCGTTCTACCATGTGTCTGATCATGGAAGAGATGGGCCTGGTTGTTGAAGCACATCACCACGAAGTGGCGACTGCTGGCCAGAACGAAATCGCGACCCGCTTTAACACCATGACCAAAAAAGCGGACGAAATTCAGATCTACAAATACGTTGTGCACAACGTTGCGCACCGTTTCGGTAAAACCGCGACCTTTATGCCAAAACCGATGTTCGGTGATAACGGTTCCGGTATGCACTGCCACATGTCCCTGTCAAAGAACGGCGTAAACCTGTTCTCTGGCGACAAATATGCGGGTCTGTCTGAGCAGGCGCTGTTCTACATCGGCGGCGTAATCAAACACGCTAAAGCGATCAACGCCCTGGCTAACCCGACCACGAACTCCTATAAGCGTCTGGTCCCTGGCTACGAAGCGCCGGTAATGCTGGCTTACTCTGCCCGTAACCGTTCTGCTTCTATCCGTATTCCGGTTGTTGCTTCTCCGAAAGCGCGTCGTATTGAAGTGCGTTTCCCGGACCCGGCTGCTAACCCGTACCTGTGCTTCGCAGCACTGCTGATGGCCGGTCTTGACGGTATCAAGAACAAGATCCACCCGGGCGAAGCCATGGACAAAAACCTGTATGACCTGCCGCCGGAAGAAGCGAAAGAGATCCCACAGGTTGCTGGTTCTCTGGAAGAAGCACTGAAAGAACTGGATCTGGACCGTGAGTTCCTGACTGCAGGCGGCGTGTTCACCAATGAAGCGATCGATGCATACATTACGCTGCGTCGCGAAGAAGATGACCGTGTGCGTATGACTCCGCACCCGGTAGAGTTTGAGCTGTACTACAGCGTTTAATCGTTTGAGTTGTACTTTCCAGATAAGGTCGCGTCACGCGCTGGCGCGATAACCTGGAATTGAGTTGCCGTGGAACTTTTAGCCCATCACACGATGGGCTTTTTTCTCCACTAACAACCTGCTTTCTCGCGCTTTTTATGCGTAAAAAGCTATAATGCACTAAATTGGTGCAACACTTTTCAGGAGACTGCTGAATGGCAACCGGCACGCTGCCCGATGCTGGGCAGATCCTCAATTCTTTAATCAACAGCATTTTACTCGTCGACGATGAGCTGGCGGTACATTACGCCAACCCTGCGGCACAACAGCTGCTCGCCCAAAGCTCCCGCAAACTGTTTGGTACCCCGCTTCCCGATCTGTTGAGTTATTTCTCCTTAAACATCGGACTGATGCGAGAGAGCCTGGAAGCGGGCCAGGGCTTTACGGATAACGAAGTGACGCTGGTGATAGACAGCCACTCCCATATCCTCTCAGTGACTGCTCAGAGGCTGCCTGATGGCCTTATCCTGCTGGAGATGGCGCCAATGGATAACCAGCGTCGTCTGAGCCAGGAGCAGCTCCAGCACGCCCAGCAGATTGCCGCCCGCGATCTGGTGCGCGGTTTGGCGCACGAAATCAAGAACCCGTTGGGTGGATTACGCGGTGCGGCGCAGCTGCTCAGCAAAGCGCTTCCGGACCCGGCGCTGACCGAATATACCAAAGTCATTATTGAGCAGGCCGACCGCCTGCGTAATCTGGTCGACCGTCTGCTGGGACCACAACAGCCGGGTATGCACGTCACGGAAAGTATTCACAAGGTGGCGGAGCGCGTAGTGGCGCTGGTCTCAATGGAGCTCCCGGAAAACGTCACGCTGATTCGTGATTACGACCCGAGTCTGCCCGAATTACTGCACGACCCGGATCAGATCGAGCAGGTTCTGTTAAACATCGTGCGCAATGCTTTGCAGGCGCTGGGACCGGAAGGCGGTGAGATCATTCTGCGTACCCGCACCGCGTTTCAGCTCACGCTGCACGGCGTACGTTATCGCCTGGCAGCACGGATTGATGTTGAGGATAACGGTCCGGGTATTCCCTCGCATTTGCAGGACACGCTGTTCTACCCAATGGTCAGCGGTCGCGAAGGCGGTACCGGCCTTGGATTATCCATTGCCCGTAATTTGATTGATCAACATTCCGGCAAAATTGAATTTACCAGCTGGCCGGGTCATACCGAATTCTCGGTTTACCTGCCTATCAGGAAATAAAGGTGACGTTTATGCAACGAGGAATAGTCTGGGTAGTTGATGACGATAGTTCCATCCGTTGGGTGCTTGAACGTGCGCTCGCAGGGGCAGGACTAAGCTGCACAACATTTGAAAGCGGTAAAGAGGTGCTGGACGCGCTGGCCAGCAAAACGCCTGACGTACTGTTGTCGGATATTCGCATGCCGGGCATGGACGGTCTGACGCTGTTAAAACAGATCAAAGCGCGGCATCCGATGCTTCCGGTCATCATAATGACCGCACACTCCGATCTGGATGCTGCAGTCAGCGCCTACCAGCAAGGGGCGTTTGATTATCTGCCCAAACCTTTTGATATCGATGAAGCCGTAGCGCTTGTCGAACGTGCCATCAGCCATTATCAGGAACAGCAGCAGCCGCGCAATGTTCAGATCAACGGCCCAACAACTGACATCATCGGCGAAGCGCCGGCAATGCAGGATGTCTTTCGCATAATTGGCCGACTGTCCCGGTCGTCAATCAGCGTATTGATTAACGGAGAGTCCGGGACCGGTAAAGAGCTGGTCGCCCATGCGTTGCATCGTCATAGCCCGCGCGTCAAAGCGCCATTTATCGCGCTGAACATGGCGGCTATTCCGAAAGACTTGATCGAGTCTGAGCTGTTTGGCCATGAAAAAGGGGCGTTTACCGGGGCGAATACGATTCGCCAGGGACGCTTTGAACAGGCTGACGGCGGTACGCTATTTCTCGATGAAATAGGTGATATGCCGCTGGACGTGCAAACGCGTTTACTGCGCGTATTAGCCGACGGCCAATTTTATCGCGTTGGCGGCTATGCGCCCGTGAAGGTGGACGTACGTATTATCGCCGCCACACACCAGAATCTGGAACTGCGCGTACAGGAAGGCAAATTTCGCGAAGACTTATTCCATCGTCTGAACGTCATCCGCGTACATTTGCCGCCGCTGCGTGAACGTCGGGAAGATATCCCACGTCTGGCGCGTCATTTCCTGCAGGAGGCCGCGCGCGAACTGGGCGTTGAAGCCAAACAATTACACCCGGAGACCGAGGCGGCGCTGACCCGTCTGGCCTGGCCGGGTAACGTGCGTCAGCTTGAGAACACCTGCCGCTGGTTAACCGTCATGGCCGCCGGACAGGAGGTGCTGATTCAGGACTTACCGGCCGAGCTGTTTGAAACCACCGTGCCTGACGCACCGTCCCATATGCAGCCAGACAGCTGGGCAACCCTGTTGGCACAGTGGGCAGACCGGGCCTTGCGTTCCGGTCATCAAAACCTGCTTTCTGAGGCTCAACCGGAAATGGAGCGCACGCTGTTGACCACCGCGCTACGTCATACCCAAGGGCACAAACAGGAAGCCGCACGCCTGCTTGGCTGGGGCCGCAATACCTTGACACGTAAGTTAAAAGAACTCGGAATGGAGTGACGATTTGTCACTGTGTAAAGATTGATAATTGAGCGCAAATTGCTGCTATTTTGCGCTTTACTGTTCCGATGAGTTAAGTATGATCGTGCCCGGCAAACGGGGGAAGTCATCATGCTGGAATCAATGATTAATCTGCTGTCGAGCGGTGCGGTCGAAAGCCATACGCCACAAACTGCGGTTGCCGCAGTGCTGTGTGCGGCGCTGGTAGGGCTGTTCAGCTAAGCAGTTTGCCCGGTGGCGCTGGCGCTACCGGGCAAAACGTTAAATCACCCGTGAGAACTGCTGCATCCGCGCTTTCTGACGCAGATAAGCATCAAAGCACATGCAAATATTACGGATCAACAGGCGCCCCTTCGACGTAACCTGAATCCCCTTCTCATCCACATCCACCAGCCCATCTTTCGCCAGTGGTGCCAGCAGTTTCAGGTCTTCGGCAAAATAGTCAGCGAAGTTCAGATCCCATTGCTGTTCCACAGCGGCATAGTCGAGGCGGAAGTTGCAGATCAAAAGCTTAATCACATCCCGACGAATGCAGTCGTCGCGGGTCAGCGTAATTCCACGCCACAGCGCGTTCCCCTGCTCGTCGACCTGCTGGTAATAGTGCTTCAGCTCTTTCTGGTTCTGCGCGTAGTTGTCGCCAATCATGCTGATAGCCGATACACCCATCCCCAGTAAATCAGTATCGCCCTGGGTGGTATACCCCTGGAAATTACGATGCAACACGCCTTTGCGTTGAGCAATGGCCAGTTCATCGTCCGGGCGGGCAAAGTGATCCATGCCAATGAACTGATAGCCGGCTTCGGTCAGTGAAGAGATGGTCTCCTGCAGAATATCCAGCTTCTGCTGCGCGCTGGGCAGGTCAGCATCTTTAATCTTGCGTTGAGCAGCAAACAGCGTTGGCAGGTGCGCGTAGTTAAAGACGCTCAGACGGTCTGGATTCAGCTCAGACACGCGTTTCAGGGTGAAGGCAAAGCTTTCCGGCGTCTGTTTTGGCAGGCCATAAATCAGATCAATATTTGTTGAGGTAAAGCCAATCTCCCGCGCATGATTCAGCAGCGCAAAGATAAACGCCTCATCCTGCTCACGGTTCACCAGGCGCTGAACTTCTTTGTTGAAATCCTGTACCCCCATGCTCAGACGGTTAAAACCTTCAGCACGTAAATGATCAAGGACATCCAACTCAATTTCGCGCGGATCAACTTCGATCGAGATTTCAGCGTCATTGTTAAAGTTGAAGTTACCACGCAGTAACGACATCAAACGGCTGATTTGTGCTTTGTTCAGGTACGTTGGCGTACCGCCGCCCCAATGCAACTGGCTGACATGGCGTCCGGCGAACAGCGGAGCGCGATGAATGATTTCTTGTTCCAGGGCATCGAGGTATTGATCGGCTTTATGCTGCTGGCGAGTCACAATCTTGTTGCAGCCACAGAAGTAGCACAGTTTGTGGCAGAACGGGATGTGAACGTACAGCGAGAGCGGACGCTCAGGATAACGCGCCACGGCCTTTAGAAATGCTTCTGTGCCGTAGTCTTCAGAAAACTCCAGCGCGGTCGGGTACGAGGTATATCGTGGCCCGGAATAGTTATATTTCTGGATCAGGGCCAGGTCCCAGTCTATTAGCTGCTCTGACATGCTCACTCCTTCCGATGGCGTCTCTGGCGGGTACGGCGTACCGGCTTAACCCCTGTGCGGGTGATGAGCCGGTTGCGCAGCCACTTCTGTCGCCGCGACAACCGCTGTAGTTTAACGAATAACCACACCAGATAACATATAACCGGAAGGGTTATAAGCAGGACGGGAAGACCCACGGTGTAAAACCGTTAGTTGCCGCCTTTCAACAGGCGCATCATGTCTTCCTGCTTTTCTTCCTCTTCCTCTTCTTCCTCGTCATCGTAAGAAAGCCCCAGCTTTTGCATCAGCTCATCGATGCGGTCCAGCTTGGCATCAACCCAGGTTTGATCTTCCGCGCTCAGGGTTTCTCCTGCTTCAAGACGCTCCAGCAGCGCATCCAGGCGCTCATCCGTTTCCAGTAAATCCAACTCAGCCTGTGGTGAAAGCATAGGTTTCTCACTCTTCGGTTTGTGCTGTTTGGTGACTTTTTCGGTCACGCCCAATGGAATGGGTTTTTTGCTGCCAGTACGAGGATCTTTTTGCTTATTTTGGTTTCCGCCACCAGATGCGCCTTCACTACCGGACGCACGGCTACCTGCCGCATGACCACGGTGTTTTTTCTGACGCTTACGGTCGCGAGCTTCCTGATTAATTTCTTCGCGTGTTTTACGACACGCTTTTGCAGGACCTTTACCGCGTGGTGTAGAAGTTGGTTTCATCATGATTCGTCTTTGGCTGTTTTTATTCAGTATATAATTGCGCCGGAATCTAGCAGAAATAAAGAAAAAAGGCGACAGAGTAATCTGTCGCCTTTTATCCTGACTCTCAACCCTTACGGGCTCTACTATCCCTGTTGGCTATCAACACACCCTGTTTTTCCCTTAGCCTGAAACATTCCGTGTTGTTTCCATTTCCTTTTATCAACGTCTCCGGACGTTTGTCTTCCTGACAATCCTGTGTCTTCGCCTCCTGGCGCTCCTGACCCTCATCCTGAGTCGTCTATCCTGTCAGCTTCCTCGCTATGGATACTACTTTACCTTTTTAGCTTAATCGTACAAGTAACCTGGGTAACAATTTCAACTTTTCAGAATTTAACCCGTTCGTAATTGCATGATTTATTTGAATGAGTCCAATGTATGACGTGCCATCTCGTATAGAAACTATCAGCAATGTCTCACAA
Source organism: Citrobacter meridianamericanus (assembly GCF_041320245.1). Classification (NCBI taxonomy): domain Bacteria; kingdom Pseudomonadati; phylum Pseudomonadota; class Gammaproteobacteria; order Enterobacterales; family Enterobacteriaceae; genus Citrobacter; species Citrobacter meridianamericanus. The sequence goes on from NZ_CP101036.1 coordinate 5,146,954, forward strand.
AGTGCGAGGTTTTTACTTACACAGCCCGCACGTCGAAAAACCAGCCTTTTGCTGGGGTTCAGGTATAATCGCTGCAAAGCCCTGATTGATGGAGAGGACTGCTTTGAATAACTTGAATTATCAACAGACGCATTTTGTGATGAGTGCGCCTGATATTCGCCACTTACCTTCCGACACCGGAATAGAAGTGGCTTTTGCTGGCCGTTCCAACGCAGGCAAATCCAGTGCGCTAAATACCCTGACGAATCAAAAAGGTCTGGCGCGTACATCTAAAACGCCGGGTCGTACCCAGCTTATCAACCTGTTTGAAGTTGTTGACGGCAAACGCCTGGTCGATTTGCCAGGTTACGGCTATGCCGAAGTGCCGGAAGAGATGAAACGCAAATGGCAGCGCGCGCTGGCTGAATATCTGGAAAAACGTCAGAGCCTGCAAGGTCTGGTGGTACTGATGGATATTCGCCACCCGCTAAAAGATCTCGATCAGCAGATGATCCTGTGGGCGGTTGAGAGTAACGTTCAGGTTTTGGTGCTGCTGACTAAAGCAGACAAACTGGCCAGCGGCGCACGCAAAGCGCAGTTGAATATGGTACGTGAAGCCGTACTGGCATTTAACGGTGATGTGCAGGTAGAAGCATTTTCATCACTGAAAAAGCTGGGGGTGGACAAACTGCGGCAGAAGCTGGATAGCTGGTTTAGTGAACTGGCACCGATTGAAGAGATGCAGGACGGGGAATAACCCACCGTATTGCCGGATGGCGCCACTACGCGTCTTATCCGGCCTACAGTATGTACGAAACCTTCTTTCGCACAATAAAAAACGCCCCAGTCATTACTGACTGGGGCGGCTAAAATATTCAGCCAAATCCGATTACGTGAAGTAAAAGGTCTGAAAGATAGAACATCTTACCTCTGTACCCTACGTGAATAACTTTACTCTTTTTTGAGCAGCGCAGAAAGCACTTTTTGTAATTTTTTTTCATTCCTTACATAGGGAATTCTAATGGACATCACAAAAAGTTCTATCTTATGTTGCTTAGTTACGAAAAAGAGCCGTTATTCAGTAAACCCTTAGTGCGCCTGGTCCCAGTTTTCGCCACTGCCGACTTCCACCAGCAACGGCACGTCAATCTGGGTCTCGTTTTCCATCAGTTGGTGGATCTTTTTAGAGACGCTTTCAAGGTCATCTTTATGCACCTCAAACACCAGTTCATCGTGTACCTGCATGATCATACGCACACGCGGTTGCTCGGTTTGCAGCCATCCGTCTACCGCAATCATGGCTCGTTTTATAATGTCTGCGGCAGTACCCTGCATCGGGGCGTTAATTGCCGCGCGTTCTGCACCCGCGCGACGAGCACCATTACTGGATTTAATATCCGGTAAATAGAGGCGACGCCCTTCCAGGGTTTCGACATAACCTTGTTCTTTCGCCTGCGCCCGCGTACGTTCCATATATTCCAGCACACCAGGGTAGCGCTCGAAGTAGAGGTCCATATACTTCTGCGCTTCTTTACGTGGAATATTCAACTGGCGCGCCAGACCAAAGGCGCTCATTCCGTAGATCAGACCGAAGTTGATGGCTTTCGCGCTGCGGCGTTGTTCACCGGTCACAGAATCCAGCGGTAAGCCAAAGACTTCCGCCGCCGTTGCACGGTGAATATCTTTCCCTTCGGCAAACGCGGTAAGCAGACCTTTATCACGCGAGAGATGCGCCATGATGCGCAGTTCAATCTGTGAGTAGTCCGCAGAGACAATCACATAGTCTTCTGGCGCAATGAACGCCTGACGAATACGACGACCTTCCTCATTACGTACCGGGATATTTTGCAGGTTCGGATCCGTTGAAGACAGGCGACCCGTTGCGGTAACCGCCTGATGATAGGAAGTGTGCACACGCCCGGTTTTCTTGTTTATCATCAACGGAAGCTTGTCCGTATAGGTCGACTTCAGTTTTGCTAAACCACGATATTCCAGGATCACTTTGGGCAACGGGTAATCCAGCGCGAGCTCTTCCAGTACTTCTTCCGACGTTGATGGCGCGCCGCCCGGCGTTTTCTTCAGCGGCTTAATACCTTGCTTTTCAAACAAGATAGTTTGCAGTTGCTTGGTGGAGGAAAGGTTAAAGACTTCTCCAGCGATCTCATGTGCTTTTTGCTCCAGCTCATTCAAACGCAGCGTCAGCTCTTCTGAATGCTTGTGCAGAACAGCCGGATCGATTTTCACACCGTTGCGCTCAACGCGAGACAAAACCGGAACCAGCGGCATATCGATATTTTCAAAGACGTTCAGCGGCCCTTTATGCTGCTGCAATTCTGGCCACATCTTCAGATGCAACTGTAGTGTAACGTCGGCATCTTCCGCAGCATAACGACCGGCTTCTTCCAGCGCTATCTGGTTAAAGGTCAGCTGGTTTTTGCCCTTTCCGGCGATCTCTTCAAAGGTGATGGTTTTATGTTTCAGCCAACGGTCCGACAGGCTGTCCATATCGTGTCGGCCAGCGACGCTGTTAAGAATGTAGGATTCGAGCATGGTGTCAAAGGTGATGCCGCGAAGCTCGATGCCATAATTGGCCAGGATACCACGATCGTACTTCAGGTTTTGTCCAACTTTATGCGCGTTCTCATCTTCCAGCAGCGGCTTCAGGAGCGCCAGCGCGCGGTCGCGAGAGATCTGATCGGGGGCATCCAGATAATCATGGGCAACAGGAACATATGCAGCCACACCCGGTTCAATGGCAAAAGACAAGCCAACCAGATTAGCGGAGATGTTGTCCAGGCTGTCAGTTTCAGTATCAAAGGCGAAGACGGGCGCTTTCTTCAGCTTTGCAATCCACGCTTCCAGCGTTGTTTCGTCCAGAATTGTCACATAGTTGTCGTAGGAAAGCACCGTGGCAGGTTGCTCAGTTTTTTCATCGACAACGATGGTTTCCTGTGATTTTGCCGCCGGTTTTGTTCCCTTCGCCTGTAGCCATTTACCCGCTTCAACGTCGCTAACCCAACGTTTGAATTCATACTGTTTAAACAGACCAAGCAGTTTTTCTGCTACCGGCTGACGGACTTCCAACTGCTCGCAGGTCAACTCAAGCTCAACATCCGTTTTAATGGTAGCCAATTGATATGAGAGGTACGCCACCTCTTTATTCTGCTCAAGCTTGCCCGCCATGGTTTTTGCACCACGGAATGTCAGCCCCGCAATTTTGTCTGATTCAGCATAGAGAGTATCCAGCCCACCCAGCCCCTGCAGTAGCGCCTGCGCAGTTTTTTCACCCACGCCAGGAACACCCGGAATGTTATCTGAGGAGTCCCCCATCAGCGCCAGGAAATCGATGATCAGTTCTGGTGGGACGCCGTATTTATTCACCACTTCATCCGGACCGAGGATCGTATTGGTCATGGTGTTGATCAGGGTGATATTCGGTGTCACCAGTTGAGCCATATCTTTATCACCAGTGCTAATCAGCACCGGACGACCCAGCTTCTCCGCTTCCCGCGCCAGCGTACCGATGACATCGTCCGCCTCCACGCCAGAAACGGCCAGCAGTGGCAGCCCCATCGCTTTCACCATCGCATGCAGAGGTTCAATCTGCGCACGCAGATCGTCCGGCATGGGTGGGCGGTGCGACTTGTAGTGTTCGAATAACTCATCACGGAAGGTTTTACCCTTGGCGTCGAATACCACCGCTGCGTGAGTTGGCTGATATTGCAAAATCAAGCTACGCAGCATGTTAAGGACACCGTACATCGCACCAGTAGGTTCTCCTGCGCTGTTAGTCAGCGGCGGAAATGCGTGGTATGCGCGATACAGGTAAGATGAGCCATCTACAAGGATAAGTGGGTTTTCTGGGATCTGAACCATAATGTCCGTGCCTGTTTATCAGATTATGGGTAAAGGATGCCACAGACAGGATGAAAACATGAGTTTTTCGCCGCATTTGTCGAAAATCTTTTGCAGATCTTCTGCTTTGCTCGCAAACACGACTGTGGATAACTTTGTGAATAAATAATTTTCAGCTCTTTAAATATAACATGGCAATTATTGCCTCATATTATTTTTATATGTATTTCAATGAATTAAATAAATTCACAGCATTTTATTCCATTTTCACAGCTTATATCCTGATGTGGATAGATATTCCTGTTTTTTCTATTCAGGGAAGAACCATCATTTGGTCCGTTTTCTGATAAAATCAGCCCCTTGCGCCTCTTTAGCGCACTGTCTATGGCTAACCTTTTGAATAATTTAATTATGACGAGAATACTCGCTGCGATAACGCTGTTACTGAGTATCGTATTGACCATATTGGTCACGATTTTTTGTTCTGTGCCGATCATCCTTGCCGGAGTTGTGAAACTCCTTTTGCCCGTTCCTGTCGTCTGGCGCAAGGTTTCCGTGTTCTGTAATTTCATGATGTACTGCTGGTGTGAGGGTCTGGCGCTACTGCTGCACCTCAATCCACGTTTGAAGTGGGATGTCGAAGGGCTGGAAGGTCTTAGTAAGAAAAACTGGTATCTGCTCATTTGTAACCATTACAGTTGGGCCGATATCGTTGTGCTTTGCGTTCTGTTCCGTAAACACATCCCGATGAATAAATATTTCCTCAAGCAACAGCTGGCCTGGGTACCCTTTATTGGCCTGGCCTGCTGGGCGCTGGATATGCCGTTTATGAAACGCTATTCGCGTGGCTACCTGCTCCGCCATCCGGAACGGCGCGGTAAAGATGTCGAAACAACGCGTCGTTCCTGCGAGAAATTTCGTGCGCATCCGACAACCATTGTGAATTTTGTTGAGGGTTCACGGTTTACCAAAGAAAAACGCGAGCAAACCCGTTCCCCCTATCAAAACCTGCTTCCCCCCAAGGCGGCCGGTATTGCGATGGCATTGAACGTCCTGGGGTCACAGTTCGATAAAATGTTAAACGTCACGTTGTGCTATCCGGAAAACAACAGCAGACCGTTCTACGATATGCTGAGCGGTAAGTTAACGCGTATCGTCGTGAGGGTGGATCTGGAGCCAGTCCATGAAGAGTTGCACGGTGATTACGTGAACGATAAGGGCTTCAAGCGTCAGTTTCAGCTATGGCTGAATACGCTGTGGAGTGAGAAAGACGCGCAGCTCGACGCAATTAAAGCCTCAAATAAAAAAGCCGGTCAGTGACCGGCTTTTCTTTTACTTCTGGCCTACCAGATACTTCACGGTATCCGCATACTGTTGTACAAAGATATCCATGCTGCTGGTATCCATACCCTGCGGGTTAACCTGATATTTGCCATTCACAAACATCGCCGGAACACCCTGCAGCTGCAAATCAGCCGCCGCTTTTTCCTGCTGCGCCACGAGTGATTTCACCACGAAGCTGTTCCATGCCGCATCATAGTCTTCGCCTTTAATACCTGCGTCGACAAACACTTTGCGGATATCAGCAACAGACTGAACGGTCTGAGTTTTCTGAACCCCTTCAAACAGCGGAACAGTAACCTGATCTTCAACACCCAGCGCCATAGCAACCGCCCATGCCTGCGTCAGATCTTTACCCAAAGGTCCCAGGAATTCGACGTGGTATTTGGTCATCTTGGTGCCTTCCGGCAGCTTTTTCTTCACGTTATCAGACACGTGAAGCACTTCTTCAAACTGGTAGCAGTGCGGGCAGTAGAAGGAGAAAAACTCCAACACTTGCGGTTCACCCGCAACAGGCTTCTCCAGGGTGATGTATTGTTTGCCATCCTGGAATTGCGCTGCAGATGCGCTAAAAGCTAAAACCATACCAGCCAGCGCCAGCCATATTTTTTTCATGTTCACGTTTCTCCGATTAATACATTGGCGTTAATTGTAAGGGGGGCTCGTGCAGAATTTTTGCCTGCTCAATAAAGGTCGCGGTCTGACGATGCCAGTAATCTTCCCCGGTTAACCACGGGAAGTTTTTTGGAAACGCAGGGTCAGCCCAACGTCGAATTAGCCAGGCAAGATAATAAACTAAACGCATAGCGCGTAAAGGTTCTATCAGTCCGATTTCAGAGGTGTCGAACTCACTAAACTCTTCATAAGCTTCAATAATGGTTTCAAGCTGCATGCGTTGTTCAGCTTTATCGCCATTGAGAAGCATCCATAAATCCTGAACTGCCGGGCCATTACGGGCATCATCTAAATCGACAAACATCGGGCCATCGCGCCACAAAATATTACCGGCATGGCAATCACCGTGCAGGCGTAATGTGTTAAAACGCGTATGCCAGCGATCGGTAACGAGCGCGATCAGCGCATCCGTTGCCTTCAGGAAGGCCGCTTTTTGCCCTGATGGAATCAGCGGTGCGTGTTCAAAAACGTTACGCGGCTCAGTCAGATACTCTTCAAGGCCAATTGTTGGGCGAAAGGCAAAGGTACGCTTGCAGCCGGTCTGATGCATACGCCCCAGATAGCGACCCACAGCCTCCATCTGATCGATGTTGTCGGCCTCAAACTGGCGTCCACCGACGCTGGGGAAGATCGCATAATGAAAACCTTGATGACTTAGCAGCGTTTGGCCGTTTAGTACCAGCGGCGCAGCTACCGGGACTTCATCGCTCACCAGTTCCAGAGCAAACTGGTGTTCTTCCTGGATCTGATCGACAGACCAGCGTTCAGGGCGATAAAATTTAACGACAAAGCGTCGACGATCTTCATCCTGGAATTGATAGACACGGTTTTCATAGCTGTTAAGCGGGGTAAGCCCGGAATCCACCCGGATCCCCTGCTCAAACAGTGCATCCATGATGGTATCCGGGTGTAGCGTCTGGAAATTAAAAGCGTTGTCGTTCATCCCATCATCCGAAAATACTACGAATAATTCAGGATATCATTTCGCAGGGCTTTCGGTGGCGGCGATTACAAGCTTTTACTCTTTAATTACGCCACGTGCGCGGAGTAGTGCGGTTTTGAAATCTTCTTCATAATCTTTCTGAATACCTGGGATGACAGCGTCTTTCGCTGAGTCACGCATTTTCAGATGATAGATCAGAATGTCATCAGTTAAATCCGCCAGTTCGCCGTCAAAACCTGACTCTTGCGCCAGTTTCTGTAAAAATTGCATCAGATTAAGATCGGGTTCTTTCTGCCAGGCTGGCTGGAGGAGTTCAATAACTTCATTCAGACGTTTACATTTCATGGTTGTGCTCCTTAGGCTCAATACGGATACGTTAGCAGGGTCAATCCCACATTAAAAGAGGCGATATCAGTGATTCTGGATAGTGCAATAACAGGGGTTGTGCTGGCAGGTGGTAAGGCCAGACGGATGGGTGGAACCGATAAAGGTCTGCTTGAGCTTGACGGTAAACCTCTTTGGCGACATGTGGCAGATACCCTCGCTTTGCAGGTCGAAACCGTGGTGGTTAATGCCAATCGCCACCGGGAGATTTACCAGCGAAGCGGCCTGAAAGTGATCCCCGACTCATTGGCCGATTTCCCTGGCCCACTGGCCGGGATGCTGTCAGTATTCCTGCAGCAAGCGGGAGACTGGTTTCTATTCTGTCCGTGCGATATGCCCTATATTCCTCATGATCTGGTTACACGTTTGAAGGAGCAGCGTAAAGCTGCGCCGGTTGTCTGGGTACATGATGGAGAAAGAGATCATCCGGCCATTGCGCTGATGCACCGCTCCATGCAGCCCTTGCTGCAGGATTATCTTCAGTCCGGTGAAAGACGCGTTATGGTCTTTATGCGCCAGGCTGGCGGCCACTCCGTCGACTTCAGCGACCACAAAGATGCGTTCGTGAACGTGAACACCCCCGAAGAACTCGCAAAATGGCAGGACAAATCATGATCCCTTTACTCGCCATTGCAGCATGGAGCGGCACGGGAAAAACTACTCTGCTCAAAAAATTGATTCCGGAGCTACGTGCCAGAGGTATTCGTCCCGGATTGATTAAACATACGCATCACAATATGGATGTCGACAAGCCCGGCAAAGATAGCTATGAGCTACGTAAAGCCGGGGCAGCACAAACGCTAGTCGCCAGCCAACAACGTTGGGCGTTAATGGTAGAAACACCGGAAGAACCCGAACTGGATTTAGCGTATCTGGTAAGCCGGATGGACGTTTCAACGTTAGATATGGTGCTGGTTGAGGGCTTTAAGCATGAACCTGTCGCCAAAATCCTGCTTTTTCGCGACGGTTGCGGTCATAGTGCTGAAGAATTGGCACTGGATGAATATGTTATCGCAGTTGCCAGTGATGTTCCGCTTGCTGTGGATGTTCCACTGTTAGATATCAATGATATACAACAAGTTGCTGACTTTGTTATGCAGTGGATAAGACGATAGCAGCGGTGTCGTGATTCGCTTTTCACCCGATGGCACGCGCTGCGCCGCAGCCGGCGGATTTCACGGCGCACAGACGCAAAAAAGCCCATCCGGCAGGATGGGCTTTTTCACTTTATTTGATGCCTGGCAGTTCCCTACTCTCGCATGGGGAGACCCCACACTACCATCGGCGCTACGGCGTTTCACTTCTGAGTTCGGCATGGGGTCAGGTGGGACCACCGCGCTACAGCCGCCAGGCAAATTCTGTTTATCAACACACTTTTAGTCTGTCGATGTCATCTGTATCAGGCTGAAAATCTGTCTCTTCGCCAAAACATCTTCGGCGTTGTAAGGTTAAGCCTCACGGTTCATTAGTATCGGTTAGCTCAATGTATCGCTACACTTACACACCCGACCTATCAACGTCATCGTCTTTAACGTTCCTTCAGGAGACTTAAAGTCTCAGGGAGAACTCATCTCGGGGCAAGTTTCGTGCTTAGATGCTTTCAGCACTTATCTCTTCCGCATTTAGCTACCGGGCAGTGCCATTGGCATGACAACCCGAACACCAGTGATGCGTCCACTCCGGTCCTCTCGTACTAGGAGCAGCCCCCTCAATTCTCCAGCGCCCACGGCAGATAGGGACCGAACTGTCTCACGACGTTCTAAACCCAGCTCGCGTACCACTTTAAATGGCGAACAGCCATACCCTTGGGACCTACTTCAGCCCCAGGATGTGATGAGCCGACATCGAGGTGCCAAACACCGCCGTCGATATGAACTCTTGGGCGGTATCAGCCTGTTATCCCCGGAGTACCTTTTATCCGTTGAGCGATGGCCCTTCCATTCAGAACCACCGGATCACTAAGACCTGCTTTCGCACCTGCTCGAGCCGTCACTCTCGCAGTCAAGCTAGCTTATGCCTTTGCACTAACCTCCTGATGTCCGACCAGGATTAGCTAACCTTCGTGCTCCTCCGTTACTCTTTAGGAGGAGACCGCCCCAGTCAAACTACCCACCAGACACTGTCCGCAACCCGGATCACGGGTCCACGTTAGAACACCAGCCATTAAAGGGTGGTATTTCAAGGTTGGCTCCACGCAGACTGGCGTCCACGCTTCAAAGCCTCCCACCTATCCTACACATCAAGGACCAGTGTTCAGTGTCAAGCTATAGTAAAGGTTCACGGGGTCTTTCCGTCTTGCCGCGGGTACACTGCATCTTCACAGCGAGTTCAATTTCACTGAGTCTCGGGTGGAGACAGCCTGGCCATCATTACGCCATTCGTGCAGGTCGGAACTTACCCGACAAGGAATTTCGCTACCTTAGGACCGTTATAGTTACGGCCGCCGTTTACCGGGGCTTCGATCAAGAGCTTCTCCTTACGGATAACCCCATCAATTAACCTTCCGGCACCGGGCAGGCGTCACACCGTATACGTCCACTTTCGTGTTTGCACAGTGCTGTGTTTTTAATAAACAGTTGCAGCCAGCTGGTATCTTCGACTGATTTCAGCTCCACGGGTAAACCGCTTCACCTACATATCAGCGTGCCTTCTCCCGAAGTTACGGCACCATTTTGCCTAGTTCCTTCACCCGAGTTCTCTCAAGCGCCTTGGTATTCTCTACCTGACCACCTGTGTCGGTTTGGGGTACGATTTCGTGTTACCTGATGCTTAGAGGCTTTTCCTGGAAGCAGGGCATTTGTCACTTCAGCACCGTAGTGCCTCGTCATCACACCTCAGCGTTAAAAGGTACCGGATTTACCTGGAACCTCCGCCTACATGCTTAAACCGGGACAACCGTCGCCCGGCCGACATAGCCTTCTCCGTCCCCCCTTCGCAGTAACACCAAGTACAGGAATATTAACCTGTTTCCCATCGACTACGCCTTTCGGCCTCGCCTTAGGGGTCGACTCACCCTGCCCCGATTAACGTTGGACAGGAACCCTTGGTCTTCCGGCGTGCGGGTTTTTCACCCGCATTATCGTTACTTATGTCAGCATTCGCACTTCTGATACCTCCAGCATGCCTCACGACACACCTTCAACGGCTTACAGAACGCTCCCCTACCCAACAACACATAGTGTCGCTGCCGCAGCTTCGGTGCATGGTTTAGCCCCGTTACATCTTCCGCGCAGGCCGACTCGACCAGTGAGCTATTACGCTTTCTTTAAATGATGGCTGCTTCTAAGCCAACATCCTGGCTGTCTGTGCCTTCCCACATCGTTTCCCACTTAACCATGACTTTGGGACCTTAGCTGGCGGTCTGGGTTGTTTCCCTCTTCACGACGGACGTTAGCACCCGCCGTGTGTCTCCCGTGATAACATTCTTCGGTATTCGCAGTTTGCATCGGGTTGGTAAGTCGGGATGACCCCCTAGCCGAAACAGTGCTCTACCCCCGAAGATGAATTCACGAGGCGCTACCTAAATAGCTTTCGGGGAGAACCAGCTATCTCCCGGTTTGATTGGCCTTTCACCCCCAGCCACAAGTCATCCGCTAATTTTTCAACATTAGTCGGTTCGGTCCTCCAGTTAGTGTTACCCAACCTTCAACCTGCCCATGGCTAGATCACCGGGTTTCGGGTCTATACCCTGCAACTTAACGCCCAGTTAAGACTCGGTTTCCCTTCGGCTCCCCTATACGGTTAACCTTGCTACAGAATATAAGTCGCTGACCCATTATACAAAAGGTACGCAGTCACACCCGAAGGTGCTCCCACTGCTTGTACGTACACGGTTTCAGGTTCTTTTTCACTCCCCTCGCCGGGGTTCTTTTCGCCTTTCCCTCACGGTACTGGTTCACTATCGGTCAGTCAGGAGTATTTAGCCTTGGAGGATGGTCCCCCCATATTCAGACAGGATACCACGTGTCCCGCCCTACTCTTCGAGTTCACAACCTGTGCATTTTGGTGTACGGGACTATCACCCTGTACCGTCGGACTTTCCAGACCGTTCCACTAACACACAAGCTGATTCAGACTCTGGGCTGCTCCCCGTTCGCTCGCCGCTACTGGGGGAATCTCGGTTGATTTCTTTTCCTCGGGGTACTTAGATGTTTCAGTTCCCCCGGTTCGCTTCATTACGCTATGTATTCACGTAATGATAGTGTGACGAATCACACTGGGTTTCCCCATTCGGAAATCGCCGGTTATAACGGTTCATATCACCTTACCGACGCTTATCGCAGATTAGCACGTCCTTCATCGCCTCTGACTGCCAGGGCATCCACCGTGTACGCTTAGTCGCTTAACCTCACAACCCGAAGATGTTTCGTAAAACACCATCGTGTTGCGAAAATTTGAGAGACTCGAACACACTCTTTTTCATTTCTTATTACGGAGAAATGAAACAGTGTGTCGTTTCAATTTTCAGCTTGATCCAGATTTTTAAAGAGCAAAACTTCGCAGTGAACCTTTTCAGGTACACTCTGAAGTTTTTTTGATTTGTTGCAGTAAAGATGGTGGAGCTATGCGGGATCGAACCGCAGACCTCCTGCGTGCAAAGCAGGCGCTCTCCCAGCTGAGCTATAGCCCCATCGAATGAATCTCTTTTAACCTTAATTCGTTTTCGGGCGCGGCGTGGTGAAGCGAAGCATACTGAAGTATGCGAGCTTTGCCACAACAAAGCACGAGAGCGAATTTGGTAGGCCTGAGTGGACTTGAACCACCGACCTCACCCTTATCAGGGGTGCGCTCTAACCACCTGAGCTACAAGCCTGCAGAGATTTTCTTACTGCTAATTTTCATCAGACAATCTGTGTGAGCACTACAAAGAACGCTTCTTTAAGGTAAGGAGGTGATCCAACCGCAGGTTCCCCTACGGTTACCTTGTTACGACTTCACCCCAGTCATGAATCACAAAGTGGTAAGCGCCCTCCCGAAGGTTAAGCTACCTACTTCTTTTGCAACCCACTCCCATGGTGTGACGGGCGGTGTGTACAAGGCCCGGGAACGTATTCACCGTGGCATTCTGATCCACGATTACTAGCGATTCCGACTTCATGGAGTCGAGTTGCAGACTCCAATCCGGACTACGACATACTTTATGAGGTCCGCTTGCTCTCGCGAGGTCGCTTCTCTTTGTATATGCCATTGTAGCACGTGTGTAGCCCTACTCGTAAGGGCCATGATGACTTGACGTCATCCCCACCTTCCTCCAGTTTATCACTGGCAGTCTCCTTTGAGTTCCCGGCCGAACCGCTGGCAACAAAGGATAAGGGTTGCGCTCGTTGCGGGACTTAACCCAACATTTCACAACACGAGCTGACGACAGCCATGCAGCACCTGTCTCAGAGTTCCCGAAGGCACCAATCCATCTCTGGAAAGTTCTCTGGATGTCAAGAGTAGGTAAGGTTCTTCGCGTTGCATCGAATTAAACCACATGCTCCACCGCTTGTGCGGGCCCCCGTCAATTCATTTGAGTTTTAACCTTGCGGCCGTACTCCCCAGGCGGTCGACTTAACGCGTTAGCTCCGGAAGCCACGCCTCAAGGGCACAACCTCCAAGTCGACATCGTTTACGGCGTGGACTACCAGGGTATCTAATCCTGTTTGCTCCCCACGCTTTCGCACCTGAGCGTCAGTCTTTGTCCAGGGGGCCGCCTTCGCCACCGGTATTCCTCCAGATCTCTACGCATTTCACCGCTACACCTGGAATTCTACCCCCTCTACAAGACTCTAGCCTGCCAGTTTCGGATGCAGTTCCCAGGTTGAGCCCGGGGATTTCACATCCGACTTGACAGACCGCCTGCGTGCGCTTTACGCCCAGTAATTCCGATTAACGCTTGCACCCTCCGTATTACCGCGGCTGCTGGCACGGAGTTAGCCGGTGCTTCTTCTGCGAGTAACGTCAATTGCTGAGGTTATTAACCTCAACACCTTCCTCCTCGCTGAAAGTACTTTACAACCCGAAGGCCTTCTTCATACACGCGGCATGGCTGCATCAGGCTTGCGCCCATTGTGCAATATTCCCCACTGCTGCCTCCCGTAGGAGTCTGGACCGTGTCTCAGTTCCAGTGTGGCTGGTCATCCTCTCAGACCAGCTAGGGATCGTCGCCTAGGTGAGCCGTTACCCCACCTACTAGCTAATCCCATCTGGGCACATCCGATGGCAAGAGGCCCGAAGGTCCCCCTCTTTGGTCTTGCGACGTTATGCGGTATTAGCTACCGTTTCCAGTAGTTATCCCCCTCCATCGGGCAGTTTCCCAGACATTACTCACCCGTCCGCCACTCGTCACCCAAGGAGCAAGCTCCTCTGTGCTACCGTTCGACTTGCATGTGTTAGGCCTGCCGCCAGCGTTCAATCTGAGCCATGATCAAACTCTTCAATTTAAGTTTGATGCTCGTGAATTAAACTTCGTAATGAATTACGTATGTTCACTCAGAGACTTGGTATTCATTTTTCGTCTTGCGACGTTAAGAATCCGTATCTTCGAGTGCCCACACAGATTGTCTGATAAATTGTTAAAGAGCAGTGCCGCTTCGCTTTTTCTCAGCGGCGCGGGGTGTGCATATTACGCCATCCCGCTACGAAGTCAAGCATTTAATTGTGCTTTCTTCGTCGAAGTTCTCAGTGGAACCCCGCTGACCCGGCGGCTTGTAATCCGTTGTTCCGTGTCAGTGGAGGCGCATTATAGGGAGTTATTTCAGGCTGACAAGGGGAAATTTAAAATAATTTTCCGAGTGATTATTTTTTATACTTTACGTTTATTTTGACACCGCTTTGTGGGTTAACTGAGCGATTTCCCGCGCGAAACCCGCAACCTGTTCCCAATCGGTATACACCACTTCTTTATTCGCATCCGTTTCACCGCCTGACATCTTCATTATCAGTTGGATCATAACGCGGTCATACCAGCGATAACGGGGATACCGCAAAGCACCGGCAATAACTGCGCTACGATCTGGCCGCCACGGCGAACTCATCAGGAACTTGCGCGCATAGCTGTTAGTTTGAGGCGTACGTTTTTCCGGTTTACGGGCAACCAGGTTAACGGAGTAGAACGCACTCGGCATCGCATTCAATCGCGTGGCATGCTTTTTCACAAATTCCTGGAAAGCAGCATGGTAATGACCATAGCGAATCGAGGCGCCAATCACCACGCTGTCATAATTTTGCCAGTCGGGCTCCGCGGTACGATGCAAATTAAGCACATCCGCCCAAACACCCAGCTCTTTGAGCTCAGAAGCCAGATACTCGGCGATTTCGCGCGTTTGTCCGTCCCGGGAAGAAAAAAGAATCAGTGTTTTCACGTGTTACTCCATTATTCACGCCAGAAGGTAGGTGTAAAAAGTACCAGCAGAGTAAAGACCTCCAGACGACCAAACAGCATATTGGCAATCAGGATCCACTTCGCTACGGGGTTCATACTGGCAAAGTTGTCGGCAACAACCCCCAGCCCGGGCCCCAGGTTATTCAGCGTCGCGACCACAGAGGCAAACGCAGAGAAGTCATCTACGCCGGTCGCAATAATCGCCAGCATACTGATAATAAAGACCAGCGCATAAGCAGAGAAGAATCCCCATACGGCTTCAAGAATTCGCTCCGGCAACGCACGATTCCCCAGCTTGATACTGTAAACCGCATTCGGGTGTACCAGTCGTTTCAATTCACGGTTACCCTGTTTAAACAGCAGCAGGATACGAATCACCTTCAAGCCACCGCCCGTCGACCCGGCACACCCGCCGATAAACGCAGAACACAGCAACAGCACCGGTAGGAACAGCGGCCAGCGGGCAATACTATCTGTAGTAAATCCGGCAGTCGTCGCCATCGACACTACCTGGAAAAAAGCCTGGTTGATGGTCGTGAGCGCCGACCCATAGGTATTATGTATCCACAACACCAGCGTACAGACAACCACCAGCGTCAACTGTACGCCGATGAACATACGGAATTCCGGATCGCGCCAGTAGACCTTCAGACTACGCCCGCTTAATAAAGAGAAGTGCAGACCATAGTTACAGCCGGAGATCAGCAAGAAGATAGCAATAATCGTATTAATCGTGGGACTGTCGAAATATCCCACGCTGGCATCGTGTGTGGAAAAGCCGCCGATAGCAATTGTGGCAAAGCTGTGCCCAATGGCATCAAACGCGGGCATCCCGGCAAACCATAGCGCCAGCGCACAGGCCACCGTCAGTAATACATAGATAAGCCACAGCGTTTTTGCTGTTTCGGCAATACGCGGGCGCATTTTATTATCTTTCAGCGGTCCGGGCATTTCTGCCCTATAGAGCTGCATGCCACCCACGCCAAGAATAGGCAGGATAGCCACTGCCAGCACGATGATCCCCATCCCGCCGAACCATTGCAGCATCTGGCGATAAAAGAGAATCGCGTGTGGCAATGAATCAAGCCCCACCAGCGTCGTCGCACCTGTGGTAGTTAATCCGGAAAAGGATTCAAAAAAAGCGTCGGTTATCGTGAGGTTAGGACTTTCCGAAAAAATGAATGGCAACGCACCCACGCTCCCCAGCACGGTCCAAAATAAAACAACAATCAGAAATCCTTCGCGCGATTTCAGCTCGCCCTTCTCTTTACGGTTTGGCCACCACAGCATAGAGCCAATAGCCAGAGCAACGAAGAAAGTTTGGGTAAATGCACGCCCAGCCCCATCGCGATAAATGAGCGCTACCAGTCCGGGGATAATCATTGTCCCCGAGAATAAGATGACCAGTAGTCCAACGATTCGGGTGATGGCGCGAAAATGCATCTCTGCCGCTTCCTTAGTTCTTTAAAATGAGGTGGGGATTATTCTTCAATCGCTAACAATTGCAATGAACCACGACTAAAATCCGCCAGTTTTGCCGAAAATCCATCCACTTTGGCATAAGGAAGCGCCACCCTGAGCCGAACAAAAGCCTGGTAATCACTGGCAATGACTTTACCGTCAAACTGCCCCAACAAAGCTTCAATACCTGCCAACTGACCGTACTCACACTGCAAAGTATATTCGGTTAATGGCGTCTTGCGCTGTGTCGTTAACTGCCGCAGCGCCTGATTCACACCACCACCATAGGCTTTTACCAGTCCCCCCGTACCCAGAAGGATACCGCCGTAGTAGCGCACCACCACCGCGG
This sequence comes from Citrobacter meridianamericanus, assembly GCF_041320245.1. NCBI lineage: Bacteria > Pseudomonadati > Pseudomonadota > Gammaproteobacteria > Enterobacterales > Enterobacteriaceae > Citrobacter > Citrobacter meridianamericanus. The sequence continues at coordinate 5,163,307 of NZ_CP101036.1, forward strand.
TAATCTCACCGACGCCGCTCCCCATCAGCTGTGCGAGCATCGGTTTGCCTGCCGTACCCGCCGGTTCGCCATCATCGGAAAATCCCAGCTGTTGCGAGTCATTGGGCGCACCAGCCACCCACGCCATACAATGATGACGGGCGTCCGGGTGTTCCGCTTTAACTGACTCAACAAACGCTTTTGCCGCTTCTACACCGTCCGTATGGGCGATCAGCGTAATGAAGCGGCTTTTTTTGATCTCTTCAACGACGCATACCGGCGCCGCAGGGATTAACCAACTGTCCATTACGCCAGTTTTAAATCCCGGGTCATGTTTTCGATATTGTTTTCGTGGACCACCACGTTGTCCTCAATACGAATACCGCCGAACGGTTTCAGGGCTTCGATTTTCTGCCAATTGAAGTGTTTGCTGAACTGCCCTTCACGCCACGGTGCCAGCAGCGATTCAATAAAATAGATGCCCGGTTCGATCGTCAAAACCATGCCCGGTTGCAAAACGCGGGTGCAACGCAGATAAGGATACTTCGACGGCGCAGCCAGGTGGGTACCGCTGTCATCCTGCATAAAGCCAGCAACATCATGTACCTGCAGGCCCAGCGGGTGACCAATACCGTGCGGCATAAACGGCCCGGTAAGATCGTTTTCAACCATCGCTTCTTCACTCATATCGGTGATAATTTGATGCTTACGTAGCAGTTTCGCGATGCGCTGATGGAACTGAATGTGGTAGTCCACATAGCTGGCGCCCGCTTTCATCGTGGCAATCAACGCCAGTTGCTCGTCATTCACATCCTTCACCAGATGCGCATAGTCGTTGTCGCTTTTCGCCGACCAGGTGCGCGTCAGGTCTGCCGCATAGCCGTTATATTCCGCACCTGCGTCCAGCAGGAAGCTACGGATTTCAGACGGAGCCTGATGATCCAGCTTGGTATAGTGCAAAACCGAAGCATGCTCGTTAAGCGCCACGATATTGCTGTACGGCACGTCGGTGTCGCGATGACCGGTAGCCGTCAGGTAAGCGAGGTTAATGTCAAACTCGCTCATTCCGGAACGGAACGCTTCTTCCGCGGCACGGTGTCCATTCACCGCCATTTTCTGCGCTTCGCGCATACAGGCCAGTTCGTAATCCGTTTTATAAGCACGGTAATAATGCAGGTAGTCGATCACCCCTTTCGGGTTGATGTTACTGGCCGCGATGTCCAGTTGCAGCGCGCGTTCCGGAACGGGACCGATGTAACCGATATTGCCGCGAGCAGCAGGCAGTTGGCTACCAATACCATCCGCTTTTGGCAGCGCGATGATCTCGATCTCTTCCGTCCAGAAGGAGGTCGGCAGCGGCTCAACGTTGTGCCAGTAATCAACCGGCAGGTAGAACCACAGCTTTGGCTTATTCACACCATCCACCAACAACCAGCAGTTAGGAACCTGCGTTACAGGCACCCAGGCTTTGAACTGCGGATTGACCTTAAACGGATATGGATGATCGTCGAGAAAGACGTTAATCAGCTCACCTGAATGAATAAGTAACGCATCCAGCTTATAGCGTTCCAGCGCGTCGCGCGTCCGTTCTTGTAGGGTAACGATATGATTTTTATAGAGTGCGGCCAGTGATTCCATTTTCTATCCTTCTGTTTTTTTGACCTCAAGTCTCCGCATCTTAGCACATCGCCTTGTGAGTGCGTGATTTCTACCGAGCGTGATCAAATCGTCATTTCTTTAATCATTCATTTGCATTTTTTTAACACAAAATACACACTTCGATTCATCTGGTATGACCAGATCACCTTGCGGATTCAGGAGACTGACATGCTTTACAAAGGCGACACCCTGTACCTCGACTGGCTGGAAGATGGCATCGCCGAACTGGTGTTCGATGCCCCTGGTTCGGTCAATAAACTCGACACGGCCACCGTTGCCAGCTTGGGCCATGCGCTTGACGTGCTGGAAAATCAACCGAATTTAAAAGGGCTGCTGCTGCGTTCTAACAAAGCAGCCTTTATTGTTGGTGCCGATATCACCGAATTCCTTTCACTGTTCCTCGTGCCTGCAGAGCAGTTGAGCCAGTGGCTGCATTTTGCTAACAGCGTCTTTAACCGCCTCGAAGACCTGACTGTTCCGACCCTCTCAGCGGTAAACGGCTACGCACTGGGCGGCGGCTGCGAGTGTGTCCTGGCAACCGATTATCGCCTGGCAACACCAGACCTGCGCATCGGCCTGCCGGAAACTAAGTTGGGTATCATGCCGGGCTTTGGCGGCTCCGTACGTATGCCACGTATGCTGGGCGCAGACAGCGCTCTGGAAATTATTGCTGCGGGTAAAGATGTTGGCGCTGAGCAGGCGCTGAAAATCGGCCTGGTCGATGGCGTAGTGAAGCAAGACAAACTGCTTGATGGCGCGATTGCGGTATTACGACAGGCAATTAATGGCGATCTCGACTGGAAAGCCAAACGTCAGCCGAAACTGGAGCCGTTGAAGCTCAGCAAAATTGAAGCGGCCATGAGCTTTACCATCGCTAAAGGTATGGTGGCGCAGACGGCAGGTAAGCACTATCCCGCACCGATTACCGCAGTGAAAACCATTGAAGCAGCGGCCCGTTTTGGTCGTGAAGAAGCGCTGAATCTGGAAAATAAAAGCTTTGTGCCACTGGCGCACACCAGTGAAGCTCGCGCGCTGGTTGGGATCTTCCTGAACGATCAGTTCGTGAAAGCCAAAGCCAAAAAACTCACCAAAAATATTGATGCGCCAAAGCAAGCGGCAGTGCTGGGCGCAGGTATTATGGGCGGCGGCATCGCGTACCAGTCAGCCTGGAAAGGCGTGCCGGTTGTGATGAAAGATATCAATGACAAATCATTAACGCTCGGTATGACCGAAGCAGCCAAGCTACTGAACAAACAGCTTGAACGCGGCAAAATTGACGGTCTGAAAATGGCGGGCGTAATTTCCACCATTCATCCTACCCTCGACTACAGCGGTTTCGAACGTGTGGATGTGGTAGTTGAAGCGGTCGTGGAAAATCCGAAAGTGAAAAAAGCGGTGCTGGCGGAGACTGAAGACAAAGTTCGCCCGGATACGGTACTGGCTTCGAATACCTCCACCATCCCAATCAACGAACTGGCCAGCGCGCTCAAGCGCCCGGAAAACTTCTGTGGGATGCACTTCTTTAACCCAGTACACCGCATGCCACTGGTTGAGATCATTCGCGGCGAGAAAAGCTCGGATGAAACCATCGCCAAAGTTGTCGCATGGGCAAGCCAGATGGGCAAAACGCCAATTGTGGTCAACGACTGCCCCGGTTTCTTCGTGAACCGCGTGCTGTTCCCGTATTTTGCCGGTTTCAGCCAGCTGCTGCGCGACGGAGCGGATTTCCGCAAAGTCGACAAAATCATGGAAAAACAGTTTGGCTGGCCAATGGGTCCGGCTTACCTGCTGGACGTGGTGGGTATTGATACTGCACATCACGCGCAGGCGGTAATGTCTGCAGGTTTCCCACAACGGATGCAGAAAGATTATCGCGACGCGATAGACGCCCTGTTTGATGCTAACCGTTTCGGGCAGAAAAACGGTCTTGGATTCTGGCGCTATAAAGAAGACAACAAAGGCAAGCCGAAGAAAGAAGAAGATGCCACCGTTGATGGTTTGCTGGCAGATATCAGCCAGCCTAAACGCGACTTCAGTGATGAAGAGATTATCGCCCGCATGATGATCCCAATGGTCAACGAAGTGGTGCGTTGTCTGGAAGAAGGCATTATCGCCAGTCCGGCAGAAGCCGATATGGCACTGGTGTATGGCCTGGGCTTCCCTCCGTTCCACGGCGGCGCGTTCCGCTGGCTGGATACGCTCGGCAGCGCGAAGTATCTCGATATGGCCCAGCAATATCAGCACCTCGGAGCGCTGTATGAAGTTCCGGCTGGTCTGCGTGATAAGGCGCGCCATAACGAACCGTATTATCCCCAGGTTGAGCCTGCCCGCCCGGTTGGCAGCCTGAAAACGGCTTAAGGAGTCACAATGGAACAGGTTGTAATTGTTGATGCGATCCGTACCCCGATGGGCCGTTCGAAAGGGGGCGCGTTTCGTAACGTGCGGGCAGAAGATCTCTCCGCACATTTAATGCGTAGCCTGCTGGCTCGTAATCCGGCACTGGATCCAACCGCGCTGGATGACATTTACTGGGGCTGTGTGCAGCAAACGCTGGAGCAGGGTTTCAACATCGCCCGTAACGCCTCGCTGCTGGCGGAAATCCCGCACTCCGTTCCGGCGGTCACCGTGAACCGCCTGTGCGGTTCATCAATGCAGGCGCTGCACGACGCGGCACGTATGATCATGACCGGCGATGCACAGGCGTGCCTGATTGGTGGCGTGGAGCATATGGGCCATGTACCAATGAGCCACGGCGTTGATTTTCACCCAGGCATGAGCCGCAACGTAGCAAAAGCTGCGGGGATGATGGGCCTGACCGCAGAAATGCTTTCGCGCATGCACGGCATCAGTCGTGAAATGCAGGACGCCTTCGCCGCACGTTCACACGCCCGCGCCTGGGCCGCCACACAGTCCGGCGCCTTTAAGAATGAAATCATCCCAACCGGTGGTCATGACGCAGACGGCGTGCTGAAGCAGTTTAACTACGATGAGGTTATTCGCCCGGAGACAACCGTTGAAGCGCTGTCCACCCTGCGTCCGGCGTTCGATCCGGTGAGCGGAACGGTCACTGCGGGTACCTCCTCCGCGCTCTCCGACGGCGCAGCGGCAATGCTGGTGATGAGCGAAAGCCGCGCCCGTGAGCTGGGTCTGACGCCGCGTGCCCGTATTCGTTCGATGGCTGTTGTCGGCTGCGACCCCTCAATCATGGGTTACGGTCCGGTTCCGGCCTCAAAACTGGCGCTGAAAAAAGCGGGACTCTCCACCAGCGACATCGGCTTGTTTGAAATGAACGAAGCCTTTGCCGCCCAGATCCTGCCGTGTATTAAAGATCTGGGGCTGATGGAGCAGATAGACGAGAAGATCAACCTCAACGGCGGCGCAATCGCCCTGGGCCACCCACTGGGATGTTCCGGTGCGCGTATTAGCACCACCCTGCTCAACCTGATGGAACGCAAAGACGTGCAGTTTGGTCTGGCGACGATGTGTATCGGGTTAGGGCAGGGCATCGCAACGGTATTTGAGCGAGTTTAATCAAAGATAAATTCCCCTAAATAATTCGCGCTGCATCGCGGCGGCAACTGAGCGAATCCCCGGGAACATAGATAACTATGTGACCGGGGTGAGAAAAGGCAGCCAACAAAGAAGCAGTGTGAATTATGACGGGGAAAGGTTTAGTTGCCGTTCTTCCCGCCTGTCAGGGGCGGGTTTTTTATTACTAAATGAATGCAAAAGCATCGCCAAACAGACGGTCTTCACGCGCACTGCGTTCATTGCAGAACAGATCGCGCGCGATTTTGGCCATCTCAAAACGACCAGCAATGTAGATATCGTGTTCCGCCAGAGTACCGTAATCCTGCAATACTGCCGTTAACACGGTGCCCGTACGACCACGCCAGCCGTCTTCAGGCTGTTCCACCACCGGCTCAACGCGCAGGTTCGGGTGATTAACTGACAACGCTTCCAGCTCAGAGAGATCGTAGAGATGTTTCTCTTCGCGCCCACCCCAGTAAATGGTGATATCGCGGTTGGGATTACGCGCCAGCGCGGTGAGCAGAATGGAACGCACGTAAGAAAACCCCGTGCCGCCTGCGATCAGGATCAACGGGCGCTCGTCTTCATCACGCAGCCAGGCTTCGCCATGCGGAATATCGACCTTGATCTCCCGGTCTTTCAGAATGCGGTCCATCACGGCCATGGCATAAAGATTTAGCTCAGAAGCGCCAACGTGCAGCTCAATGAATCCTTTCTCGTCCGGCGTTGATGCCATGGAGAACGGACGCTTATCCCTTTCGTCCATCACGACCATTAAATACTGGCCAGCACGAAAGGAAAACGCCGCGTCAGGCACTAAACGAACGCGATATACGGTGTCAGTGATAGCTTCTACCGAGGTCACTTTACAGCTTAAGGTTGTCATGCGCTCTCTCTGTCGGATCAATAGGCAAAATGATCGCGCCTCAGGCGCTTTTGCCGTCATTAAAGATGGCCAGTTCATCCCAAATAGCGTCAATACGCGCAGTCACTTCAGGATCTTTTTTAATCGGACGTCCCCATTCACGTTGGGTTTCGCCCGGCCATTTATTTGTGGCATCCAGCCCCATTTTTGAACCAAGGCCGGAAACCGGCGAGGCAAAGTCCAGGTAATCAATTGGCGTATTCTCTACCAGTACCGTATCCCGGGCAGGGTCCATACGGGTAGTAATTGCCCAAATCACATCATTCCAGTCACGTGCGTTGACGTCATCATCGCAGACAATAACAAATTTGGTGTACATAAACTGGCGCAAAAACGACCAAACACCCATCATGACGCGTTTAGCATGGCCAGCGTACTGTTTTTTCATCGTCACCACTGCCAGACGGTATGAACAGCCTTCCGGAGGCAGGTAAAAATCGACGATTTCCGGGAACTGCTTTTGCAGAATAGGAACAAATACTTCGTTCAACGCCACGCCGAGCACTGCTGGCTCATCAGGCGGACGTCCGGTATAGGTAGAGTGATAAATAGCATCTTCACGCTGGGTAACATGCGTCACGGTAAAGACCGGGAAGCTATCTACTTCGTTGTAATACCCGGTATGATCGCCATACGGCCCTTCCGGGGCCAACTCACCCGGCTCGATATACCCTTCGAGCACAATTTCAGCGCTGGCGGGTACTTCCAAATCGTTGGAAATACATTTGACCACTTCGGTCTTGGTACCACGTAACAGCCCGGCAAATGCATACTCGGATAATGTATCTGGGACGGGCGTGACGGCCCCCAGAATGGTCGCAGGGTCTGCACCCAGCGCAACTGAAACCGGGAAGCGCTCACCAGGATGCGCCGCGCACCATTCCTGATAATCGAGCGCTCCGCCGCGGTGGGACAGCCAGCGCATAATGAGCTTATTTTTGCCAATCAACTGCTGGCGATAGATACCCAGATTCTGCCGCTCTTTATGCGGGCCGCGCGTTACGGTTAGCCCCCAGGTAATCAGCGGCGCCGCATCTTCCGGCCAGCAGGTCATAATCGGAATACGATTTAAATCAACGTCATCGCCGGAGAAGACCTTTTGCTGACAAGGCGCACCGCGCAACCGCTTAGTCGGCATGTTCAGCACCTGCTTAAACTGCGGCAGCTTATCAAACAGGTCGCGGAATCCTTTCGGTGGCTCTGGCTCTTTCAAAAACGCCAACAGTTTACCGACTTCCCGTAATGCCGAGACATCTTCTTGCCCCATACCCATCGCAACACGCTTCGGTGTGCCAAACAGGTTACACAACACCGGCATTGAATAGCCTTTAGGATTCTCAAACAGTAACGCAGGCCCACCGGCACGCAGGGTGCGGTCGGCAATTTCAGTGATTTCCAGGTGGGGATCCACCTCAAGCGAAATGCGTTTGAGCTCGCCCTGCTGTTCAAGCAGCGTCAGGAAGTCGCGTAAATCGTGATATTTCATGGCGTCCATTGTGGCCTCTTCGTAAGCGCTTCATTATACGGCGTTCATCATTGTGATGCTGTATTTTTGTTAAATTAGCGTGAACTCTGGCGATGCATTTAAGCTCTGGGAGTATATACCCATTGGGTTTCAGCCTGCTTTGAGACAGGTATAATTAACTTAACTCATGGCTTTTGCTATGCTGGCGCTCAGAACAAGCGGATAAGAGTTATTATGCAAGCCTGGTATTTACTGTACTGCAAACGTGGGCAACTTCAGCGAGCCCAGGAACACCTGGAAAGGCAGGCGGTGAACTGCCTGACGCCTATGATCACCCTGGAAAAAATGGTGCGCGGTAAACGTGCCACGGTCAGTGAACCGCTATTCCCTAATTACATGTTTGTCGAGTTCGACCCAGAAGTGATCCACACCACTACCATCAATGCCACGCGTGGTGTCAGTCATTTCGTACGTTTCGGCGCAACGCCAGCGACCGTCCCTTCTCCCGTTATTCACCAGCTTTCCATCTACAAGCCTGAAGGCATTGTTGATCCGCAGACCCCTCAGCCTGGGGACAGTGTGATTATCACTGAAGGGGCGTTTGAGGGGTTAAAGGCGATTTTCACCGAGCCGGATGGCGAAGCGCGCTCCATGCTGCTGCTTAACCTGCTGAATAAAGAGATTAAGCAGAGCGTGAAAAATACTGGCTTTCGAAAAATATAAGCCGTTAGAAGGCCACTTCGAACAGCGTTCTGACGTTAGCATCAATGGTTGCTGACAACCATTGAGGATCTTCTCCGCGCCAGTGTGCAATACGCTCAAGAATATGTGGCAGGTGCGCCGGTTCATTGCGCCGTGAGGCTGGTTTCGGCATTAAGTCGCGAGGAAGTAGATAAGGCGCATCGGTTTCTATCAGCAGTCTTTCCACCGGGATAAACGGCAGCAGCTCCCGTAGTTCCATTCCCCGGCGCTCATCACAGACCCATCCGGTAATACCGATATAAAGTCCTCGGTCCACGCAGTCCTGCATCTCCTGACGCGAGCCGGTGAAACAGTGCAGCACTGCGCCGGGGAGGCTATCCAGCCACGGCTCCAGTAATGTCAGAAAACGCGCATGCGCATCCCGACAATGCATGAAAATCGGCATCTGCAGTTCAGCGGCAATGCGAAGCTGTGCCTCAAACGCACGCTCCTGCTCTTGCGGGGTGGAGAAATTACGATTGAAATCCAGGCCGCATTCACCAATAGCAACCACCTTCGACTGGTTTGCCAGCGCGATAATCTCGTCTTCCGTTGAGGATTGCCATTGACTGCTGTTATGGGGATGCACGCCAGCCGTGGACCAGCAATGCGGATAATGTTGCGCCAGCTTTAACGCTTGCTGACTTTCGTGCAGGTTTGTTCCGGTCAGAAGCATACCGTTTACGCCCGCAGCAAAGGCGCGCGCCACGACCTCATCCCGGTCTTTCGCAAATTGTGAACTGGTTAAATTAACGCCAATATCAAACATGCTTCCTCCCATATGACAACCGCCCTGACGGGCGGTTGAATTTATTCTTCAGTTTTCTCAGTGGCTTCGGCTTCTTTTGCTTCTTCAGCCTCGTTGTCCTCATCTCGCGTACGTCGCTTACCGACATAGAAACGGGAGAAGAAAACACCCACCTCGAACAGGCAGTACATCGGTATCGCCAACAGCGTTTGCGAGAAAACATCCGGCGGGGTCAGTAACATCCCGACGACAAATGCCCCAACTACAACGTAAGGACGTTTCTTGCGTAAATCGTCAGGCGTCGTAATGCCCATCCAGCATAGCAGGACGATGGCAACCGGAACCTCAAAAGAGACACCGAAAGCCATAAACAGCGCCATGACGAAGCTGAGATAGCTGGCAATGTCCGTCGATACCTGTACACCTTGCGGAGCCGTGTTGGCCAGAAAACCAAACGCCAACGGGAAGACGACAAAGTAGGCGAATGCCATGCCGATATAAAACAATAACGAACTGGAAACCAGCAGTGGCACCACCAGGCGACGTTCATGTTTATACAAAGCTGGCGCAATGAATGCCCACACCTGGTAGAGGATCACTGGCGCTGACAGGATCAGCGACACCATGAAGGTCAACTTGATCGGGGTAAAGAACGGCGAGGCCACATCAGTGGCAATCATCGTTGCGCCCTGCGGCATCTGTTTAATCAGCGGCGCTGCAACCATATGGTAAATGTCGTTGGCAAAATAAACCAACGCCAGAAAGATCACGATTACCGCAATAATGCAGTTCAGGAGTCGCTTACGCAGCTCAATAAGATGCGTGATGAGCGGTTGGGTATCTTCTACAGACATGTTTACGGTTTATCACTCGACGAGGGTGAGGATTCGACAACAGGTGCGGCAGCTTTCTTTTCTGCATCCATCAACGTGGCGGAAGCGTTTTCCGTCGGCTCTGGCGTTGTAGCACCCGTGGATTCCGGTTTTTGCTCCGGCGAACTGGCCTGGTTTTCAGCGGCGGCAGGGGTGACCCCTTCTCGCTGCGCTTCACCTTCTTTCACCACCGGATTGTGGATAGTGTGCGCTTCATCGCTCGCTTTCTCAGGATCGTGCACGCTGTATGAACGCTTCATCGATTCTGCCGCTTCACGCAGCTCATCCATTGAGGCTTTCAGCTCCGGGGTCAGATTTGTCAGGCTCGCTTTCTCTACTTTCTTCAGGCTGTCCTGAAACTCCTGAAGCTTAAGCTCCTGGGTCAGTTCATTCTGAACAGTAGTTGCCAGGGAACGTAAAGCACGCACCCAGCCAGCAACCGTTTTTACCGCTACGGGTAATCGTTGCGGCCCCAGAACGATGAGGCCGATCACGAACACCAATAACAGTTCGCTAAAACCGATATCAAACACGGATTATACCTGCTCTTTATCTTGGCTTTTGGCGTCTTCCTTTTTCACTTCGCCCTGCTTATCGGTGATGGATTTAGCTGTAAAATCAGCGTCCTGGCTGGTTTTATCTTGCTTAGGCTCATCATCACCCATCGCTTTTTTGAAGCCTTTAATCGATGCGCCAAGATCGGAACCGATGGAGCCGAGTTTCTTGGTGCCAAATAGCAGTACAACGATGACGGCAATGATCAACAACTGCCAAATACTGATACCACCCATACATGTTCCTCTGTCATAGATGATGAATTAATAAGACCGTAGTATACGTTACACGGCCTGCCTTGGGCGATGAAAAATTCAGCGCATTTTGCGCCAGCCGATTAACCAGGCCAGGACACCGCCTGCCATCAACCAGCCCGGCATAAGCCCCCACTCAGGACGGCTTACCAGCAGGAATGTTCCACTTAGCAACAATGTTGCGCCAATGCCCAATAAATAACGGGATTGTCCCTGACGTACATGATTCGCGTGAAGCTCGCGGGCAATCTTATCAACACTGTGCTGTAAATATTTGCCCTGGCGCAAACTGTCATACACCAGTTCAGGTATTTCTGGCATTTTTTCGACCCAGAACGGTGCTTTTTCTTTAAATGCCCTGACAAGTGCCGGAATACCGACCTGATCTTTGATCCAGGATTCGAGGAATGGCTTAGCCGTTTTCCATAAATCTAGCTGCGGATAGAGCTGTCGTCCGACACCTTCAACATACAGCAGCGTCTTCTGAAGCAATACCAGTTGAGGCTGAACTTCCATGTTGAATCGGCGCGCAGTGTTGAACAGATTCAACAGCACATGACCAAAGGAAATTTCCGCCAACGGCTTTTCAAAAATCGGCTCACACACGGTACGAATGGCAAATTCGAACTCTTCAACGTTGGTATCCGGCGGAACCCAGCCAGAATCCACGTGCAGTTCAGCAACTTTGCGGTAGTCACGGTTAAAGAACGCGATGAAGTTTTCAGCCAGGTAGCGCTTATCTTCTTTGTTTAAAGAACCCACTATCCCACAATCAATACCAATGTATTTCGGGTTTTCAGGGTGCTCATAACTTACGAAAATATTCCCGGGGTGCATGTCCGCATGGAAAAAGCTGTCACGGAAAACCTGAGTAAAGAAGACCTGAACACCGCGTTCAGCCAGCAACTTCATATTGGTGCCGTTCTTCTCAAGCGTGGCGACATCTGAAACGGGAATACCGTAAATGCGCTCCATCACCATCATGTTCTGACTGCAATAGTCGGAGTACACTTCCGGGATGTACAACATCGGGCTGTCTTCAAAATTACGTCGCAGCTGAATCGCGTTCGCTGACTCGCGCAGCAAATTCAGTTCATCAATCAACGTCTTTTCATATTCACGGACCACTTCTGTTGGCCGCAGGCGACGACCATCAGGCAGCAGGCGAGGAACCCAACGAGCAAGGCGATAGATCAGTTTTAAATCCGCTTTGATTACCGGCAGGATGTCCGGGCGAATAACTTTGATCACCACCTCTTTGCCATTCGATTTCAGCCGTGCGGTGTGAACCTGAGCAATAGATGCAGATGCCAGCGGCGTGATCTCAAAATCATCAAACCATTCTTCGACGGGCAGTCCGCCCATCGCTTCTTCGATTTGTTCTTTCGCGCGTTGCCCATCGAATGGCGCAACCCGATCCTGCAGTAGCGCTAGCTGATCGGCGATGTGAGGAGGGAAAAGATCACGACGGGTTGAGAGCATTTGCCCAAACTTGATCCACACCGGGCCAAGTTCCTGTAAAGCCAGTCTCAGCCTTTCTCCCAGTGGTTTATCTTTGTGTCGGTTGGGCATCCAGAACAGCGAGTAACGCCACAGCCGGAGCGGCAGCGTGATACGCATTTTAGGGATGAGTTCATCAAGGCCATAACTTAAAAAAGTGCGAATGATGAAATAAAGGCGCCGTACTTCACCTGGCGTCATTTGGCCTCCAGTTTTTCCAGCCGTGTTGCCAGAGATTCGACCGCGCGCTCAACGGCTGCCGTTTCTTCTGCAAACCATGCAACCTCAAGCGGACCAGGAGCCATGCGCCACTCTTCGGTGAGCGCTTCAGCAACATAGCGCTGCTGGCGTTGAATGTTGCGGCACAGGAACTTCGTTCCACCACGCAACACTTTGCTAACCCCTTCCGCGACGATATCGCCAGTATAGGGCGCTAACAGTTCAGCGGGATCAAACTCCGCCAGATCGGCCAACGCAACAAAGTTCTGTACGACCTGAATATCGCCCTGGACTTCCAGCTCACCGCTGCGAATAAGCTTGGTGAGTTGCTGCCGATCGCGTAGTTTCGGTAACACGCTGGCATGTGTGATTACGGTGCAATCGGCTTCGCCTTCCCATGCCCCCAGCACATCGACCTGGCGCTCACTGAACACCAGAACTAATGGTGTTGAAAATCCTTTGAGATCAACACGTAGCACTTTTCCCTGTAAACGCGTTCTGGCTGACTTGAGCGCAGGGGAACGGTACAGAAAGGTGTTGAGCAGATTTTCAACGCCTGCGGTCACTAAGGGTTTTAAAGGCATCCCCAATCTCCTGTCAGAACTTGTAACCACGATGCAGCGCAACGACACCTGCCGTCAGGTTGTAGTAATCAACGCTTTCGAACCCGGCATCTTGCATCATTGCTTTTAAGGTGTCCTGATCGGGATGCATGCGGATTGACTCCGCCAAATAGCGATAACTGTCTGCATCGCTTGCTACCATTGAGCCAATACGCGGTAGAACGTGGAAAGAGTACGCGTCGTAGGCTTTGCTCAGCGGTTCGATAATCGGCTTAGAGAACTCCAGCACCAGTAGACGCCCGCCCGGCTTCAACACGCGATACATTGAGCGTAATGCTTTGTCTTTATCCGTCACGTTGCGCAGACCGAAAGAGATGGTGATGCAGTCAAACGTGTTGTCAGGGAAAGGTAATGCTTCCGCATTCGCCTGAACGTACTCAACGTTCCCCACTACACCGATATTGCGCAGCTTTTCACGACCCATTTTGAGCATCGAGTCATTGATATCCGCCAGCACAACTTTGCCGGTTTCGCCTACCATGCGAGAGAATTTCGCCGTCAGATCGCCGGTACCGCCAGCCAAATCGAGAACGGTTTGTCCGCGACGCACGCCACTGCAGTCAATGGTGAAGCGCTTCCACAAACGATGAATGCCGAATGACATTAAGTCATTCATAACGTCATATTTAGAGGCCACAGAATGAAAAACGTGGGCCACCATGTCAGCTTTCTGCTCTTTAGCGACGGTCTGAAAGCCAAAGTGCGTCGTTTCTTGTGAATTATCCACCATCTCAGTGCCTGCTCATTCAAAAAATGTTCGAGAAGTGTAACAGATTGGGCCAATTTGCCCTACCCTTCTGCCGGGTTCAACTACCCCAAATGGACTAGCTTGATTGCTGATTTACCGCTTCATCATCGGAGTAAGGCTCATCTTGTTGCGTTTCAGGGACCGAGCGCAAGCGGTACTCTTCATCCTGCGTAGTGGCTTGTTCAGCCAGCTCAGGATTAATCTCGCGCTTAATTTCCACTCCTAAACTGCGAAACGCTTCGGCCTGCGACAGGACGTTTCCACGGCCTGAAGAGAGTTTTTTCATCGCCTGTCGGTAGTTGTCCTGGGCTTTATCCAGGCTTTGACCAATTGCCGACATATCATCCACAAACAACCGCATCTTGTCATAAAGTTTGCTGGCCCGATCGGCAATTTGTTGCGCATTACGGCTCTGATGCTCGTAGCGCCACAGATTGGCAATCGTACGCAATGCCACCAACAGCGTGGTGGGACTGACCAGCATAATGTTATTTCTAAGCGCTTCGGTAATCAGTTCGGGCTGCCTGTCGAGCGCCAGTAAAAAAGCTGGCTCAACGGGGATAAACATCAGCACATAGTCAAGCGTACGTAATCCAGGAAGCTGCTGATAGTCTTTGCGGCCCAACAGACGAATGTGGTTTCGCACCGAGGCGATGTGCTCCTGTAGCGCGCTCTCGCGGGTGAATTCATCTTCAGCGTTAAAATAGCGTTCATAGGCGACCAGCGTCATTTTCGCATCAATCACCACATCTTTGCCCTGCGGTAATCGAACAATAACATCTGGCTGCATCCGTGAACGGGCGTCGTTTTCGATGCTGACCTGGGTTTCGTATTCATAGCCTTCGCGCAGACCGGAAGCCTCAAGCACCCGCGTGAGTACGACCTCGCCCCAGTTCCCCTGCGTTTTATTATCACCTTTTAATGCCCGCGTCAGGTTTACCGCTTCCTGTGCCATCTGCGCATTCAGTTGTTGGAGATTACGAATTTCGTGCGCCAGAGTATGGCGTTCCTGCGCCTCTTTGCCAAAGCTGTCCTGAACCTGGCGTCGAAAACCGTCCAGTTGTTCGCGAAGCGGTGCCAGCAGGCTGTTCAGGCTTTGGCGATTTTGCTCATCTACGCGGCGATTGCTTTGCTCGAAAATACGGTTCGCCAGATTTTCAAACTGCTCGCTCAGGCGCTGTTCGCTGTTGATCATCTGACGGATCTTATCTTCCGCATGCTGTTGCGTTGCTTCCAGCCGGGTAGTGACTTCACGGAGATCGGCTTCCAGAGAGGTGTTGATACTGTGCAGGCTGCGCAATTCGTTATTAAGCAGTTCGCACTCATCACGCCAGTGGGCTTCCTGTGAGAGTTGTTGCCGGGCGGCGCTTAGCGCGATATCCAGTTCACGTCGTTCTTCGAGGAGATCGGCACGGATCCTGTCGGCGTGCGCTTTTGTTGCCAGCCACCCGACCAGCAGTCCTGCGGCTAATGCCAGCACGGCACTCATCACAATTGAAATATCCACAACGCCCCCCTTACAGCTACGACTTACCGGCACAAAATAGAATTGTGCTGTATAAACGTCCAGTTTAAAAGGAATTTCCTGCGAGGCACTACGCAAAATAAAAAGGCCGAACGCGTCGGCCTTTTTGAATAGACGGGAGAATTACAGTAAACGACGCGCAGCTTCCACCACGATTTTCACCGCGTGGCTTTCTGTTTGTTTCATCGTTTCCGCATTAGGGATCTCTTGCTGAGTACGGTTCACGATAACACCCGCAACCATACCGGCGCGCAGACCCTGGCTAGCGCACATGGTCAGCAGCGTGGCGGATTCCATTTCGTAGTTCATGACGCCCATAGACTGCCACTCTTCCATAGAGCCTTTAAAACGGCTCACTACGCGACCAGAGAAGGTGTCATAACGCTCCTGGCCCGGGTAGAAGGTATCAGAAGACGCAGTAACGCCAATGTGGGTGGTGGCGCCGATTGATTTCGCCGCTTCCACCAGCGCGGTGGTGCACTCGAAGTCCGCAACAGCCGGGAACTCCATGGGCGCGAAGTGCAGGCTTGCTCCATCCAGACGGACAGACGCCGTGGTGACCAGGACATCACCCACGTTGATATGTGGCTGGATAGCGCCAGTCGTACCGATACGCAGGAAGGTACGAATGCCCAGCTGTGCCAGTTCTTCTACGGCAATAGAGGTTGACGGGCCACCGATACCGGTAGAGCAAACGATCACGGCTTTACCATCCAGCTCAGCACGCCAGGTAGTGAACTCGCGATGAGATGCCAGCTTAACCGGCTTATCCATCAGCGCGGCGATCTTTTCCACACGCTCCGGGTCGCCAGGGACGATAGCAAGCGTAGCCCCTTGTAAATCGCTCTTAGTGAGGCCGAGATGAAAAACATCAGACTTAGACATAAAAACTCCTCTGTGAATCGGTTTTGTCAGAAGAAGCAAAAACACACTTTACCGAAGGCATGAACATATTTTCGTGACAGTAATCACTATGATGTAAATCAATTGCATTCAATTACCATCAAATAGTGACTTGAATCACATAAATGATGCGATGTAAGGAACCCCTGCACAAAAGATAGCCCGTTTAAGGCAATGTGGTTCGTTGCATGTGTCTATAGTTAACAATGCGCTTTTTGGCTGAATATTTAAGGGTACGGAGAATACCATGACAACACGACAATCTGGCTTTGCACCTGCTGTATCTCCACCAACGTCTACCACGGTTCACACTCCAGATAACGCAATTATCGCCGGAGTAACATCCATACCTTCACAAGGCGATGATATGCCAGCGTATCACGCACGACCAAAGCAAACCGATGGCCCGCTGCCCGTGGTTATTGTCGTGCAGGAGATTTTTGGCATTCATGAACACATTCGTGACGTTTGCCGCCGTCTGGCTCTGGAAGGGTATCTGGCTATCGCTCCAGAGCTCTATTTTCGCGAAGGCGATCCCAATGACTTTGCCGACATTCCCACGCTGCTCAGCGGCCTTGTCGCCAAAGTACCTGACTCTCAGGTACTGGCCGATTTGGATCACGTCGCCAGCTGGGCCTCCCGCAACGGAGGTGATGCGCATCAACTGATGATTACCGGATTCTGCTGGGGCGGGCGCATTACCTGGCTGTATGCCGCACATAATCCACAGTTAAAAGCGGCGGTGGCGTGGTACGGCAAACTGGTGGGCGATAAAACCCTCAACTCGCCGAAACATCCCGTTGATATCGCGACCGATCTTAACGCTCCCGTTCTGGGGCTTTATGGCGGCCAGGACACCAGTATTCCACAAGATACCGTTGAAACAATGCGTCAGGCGCTACGCGCCGCCAATGCTAAAGCGGAAATCGTGGTCTATCCCGATGCCGGACATGCGTTTAACGCCGATTATCGCCCGAGCTATCACGAAGAGTCCGCTAAGGATGGCTGGCAGAGAATGCTGGAGTGGTTTACCCAGTACGGCAGTAAAAAATAAGGACAACCCTGGCTTCGGCCAGGGTATCCCTCAGAAAAAATAAGTGTATTGCGTCACATTCTTGCGACAATTTTTTTAATTATACAGTCTCGCTGCATCAATTTTTTTGCTGTTAAAGAAGGCGCTATGATCGCCTTCACATTTGACGTACTCCTCCCCCATCAAATGCAAAATTTTCGTTGCTTAGCGCCAAACTATTTTTCTGTTTAACATCGCTATTCTCCTGAATACTCAGTAACAGACCCAGCGAATTGCTTATTCTGTGAACAGGAGATTGATCATGACGCAACAGACTTTCCAGGCCCAACCTTTTGCTCTGCCTTTTGATCCGCATACCACCGCACTGGTGATGATCGATATGCAACGTGACTTTGTTGAGGCAGGTGGTTTTGGTGAAGCATTAGGTAACGATGTCTCGTTGGTTCGAAGCGCAATTGAGCCATGTAAAAAGGTATTAGCGGCTGCGCGCGATAAAGGCTTACTTGTGATTCATACTCGCGAAGGGCACCGCGCCGATCTTAGCGATTGCCCGGCGGCGAAACTCACCCGCGGCGGTAAAACTTTCATTGGCGAAACAGGCCCTATGGGACGCATTTTGGTTCGGGGCGAAGCCGGTCACGACATTATCCCTGAACTGTACCCGGTCTCGGGTGAACCGGTTATCGACAAACCAGGTAAAGGTGCGTTCTACCAGACTGATTTACATCTGATTTTACAAAATCACGGGATCAAAACGTTAATTGTCTGCGGCGTCACGACTGAAGTATGCGTGACGACGACGGTACGAGAAGCCAACGATCGGGGCTATGAATGCATCATTCCTGAAGATTGTGTGGGTTCCTACTTTCCAGAGTTCCAGAAATATGCGCTGGAGATGATCAAAGCCCAGGGCGCGATTTTTGGTTGGGTCAGTCACGCTGATGCCATTATCGCAGGGTTGAAAGGCTAACGTCATGACGCCGGCGGCACTTTCTGCGCTTTCGCTAGGGTATCTCTTTCCGGTGAAAGGACGACACATTCTGCGGGTTCACAGTGCATTTCAGCATGCTCTGAATCTGCGCTCAGAAGAAGGACGGCACCTCACGCTGCTGTGTGCAGAGAAGTATCAAAACCTGGCGGATGCGGCACGGATCATGCTGCCAGAATGGTGGGACTGGCGGCGGGAGATCACAGGAACCGGGACAATTCGGTTAGCCGATGGCGTATTAATAGCCCAGCGTTTTCGTGTGGACCTGAACGCAGCCGCAGTATGGCAACCCCAACTCCGACGTGAATCGCTGGATCCGAAAACCTGTTTGTGGCCCCAACGGCACTACAGGACGCTGGATTCTCAACTGCTGCTGTTTTGCCTGGAACATGAGGTAGAAAGCGCACTGCAATGGCAGGGAAATATTCGCCAACGGGGGTTAAGGCCACAAGAGTCGCCGGAGCAACTTGAAGAACAGGTCCCCCGGTTAATCGGTTACGGCAAAGGGCTAACGCCGGATGGCGATGACTATCTACTGGGTTATCTGGCGGCGCTTTGGCAGTGGAAACTCTGTCCCGGTCTTGAGGCTCACTACACCAGATTGCAACAGGCTATTGAACGGCAACTACCGTACACAACTGACATCAGCCAGCATTATTTACACGGCGCGCTACAAGGTCATTTTTCGCAACCGATTTGCGAGTTGCTCAAACAGCTTAATGCTGACGCGCCTACAACAACGATTATCGCCTGTGCAGAACAGGTCATGCAATTTGGGGCGACATCGGGCGTCGACTGCCTGGCCGGTTTGCTTCACGGCATGAGAACGCTGTACGCACACCATTGAATAAATGAAATGCTCTCGTAGCGCAGATCGCTACGCGGAATCGCTGTACCCGAAATCTGTTATCGGGTGATAAACGACGGACATAACACAATGAAAGTAAAGAATAAAATTTTCAGAAACCTCTATCAGGATTCCGTATCCCTGATGCAGATTTCGGCGCAAATCAGCGCGTTACCAGGCATTCAGCAGGCTTCCGTGGTGATGGGAACATCAACAAATCTTGAGCAGCTTAGTCACGCCGGGCTTGGCGACAACGTCAAAGCAGGGCCAAACGACCTGGTCATAGCGGTAATGGGAGAGGAGGATATCTGCGCCGAAGCGCTGGATATCGCAGAACAACGCCTGACCAGTAAACCGGAAGATGAAGGTGACGAGGGTGTAAAAACACCGGATATAGTGAGTATAGAAATGGCGCTGGAGAAAGTGCCTGATGCCAATCTGGCGCTGATTTCGGTCCCTGGTGACTACGCCGCGGCGGAAGCCATTAAAGCGCTGAATCTTGGTCTGAATGTGATGATGTTCAGCGATAACGTCAGCATTGAGCAAGAAAAAGCGATAAAAAACCTCGCTCGTGATCGTAACCGTATCGTCATGGGGCCCGATTGCGGAACCGCCATTATTAACGGCATTCCATTGGGTTTCGCGAATGTAGTAAACCGCGGTCATATCGGCGTGGTGGGAGCCTCCGGCACGGGATTACAGGAAGTCACCTGTCGTATTGACCAACTGGGTGCAGGTATCTCTCAGGCGCTCGGTACTGGCGGCCACGATCTGAGCGAAGACATCGGCGGGATTTCGATGCTGTTTGGGCTGCAAGCACTCATGGATGATGACGACACCCACGTCATCGTATTGATTTCCAAACCACCGTCATCAGTAGTAGCTGAACGTATTCTGCAACTGGCGCAGTCTGCCGGCAAGCCGGTCGTCGTCAATTTCCTGGGAGCCGACCCACAAACCGTTACGCGACCAAACGTAACCGCAGCGACAACCCTTGCTGGCGCAGCAGACCTTGCCGTCGCGTTGCTAAACAAACGCCCACTAACGGAAACTCGCTATCAGCCTTCACCGTCAGACCTTACTGCACTGCAACAAGCCTGCCAGCGTTTGGCTCCAACTCGTCAGGCTATCCGCGGTGTTTTTGCAGGAGGAACATTCTGCTACGAAGCGCAGCTCATCTGTCAGCAAAACGGTTTTACCGCCGCATCAAACACGCCGGTGTCGGGTAACCAAACGCTTGCCAATATCTGGCAAAGCCATAACCACACGCTGATAGATATGGGTGATGACGATTTTACCCGAGGTAAGCCACATCCCATGATCGACCCGACATTACGCAATCAACGTCTGCTCGCTGAACTTAACGATCCGCAGACCGCCGTCGTTCTGTTCGATTTGGTGTTGGGATACGGTGCGTCTGAAGCACCTGCTGCTGAATTACTCGAACAACTCACACAGATTGATCAACAGCAGGCACCACTGATGATTGCTCACGTTTGCGGTACCGAAAGCGATCCCCAGCAAAGAAGTCGCCAGGTCAGCGCTTTGCGTGATGCTGGCGTCATTATCGCTGACTGTAATGCCCAGGCTGCGCAATGGGCCAGCATCGTGGCGCAGATTCAGATTGAGAAGAAGGAAGTAATTGCATGAATACCTTGTTTAATCAGCCGCTGAAAGTGGTAAACGCCGGATTACAGAGTTTCGCCAACAATATTCAGAAAGTCGGCGGTGAAGCAATAGCGTTGAGCTGGCAGCCGCCCGCACAGGGAGATGTGAATGCCGGACTGGAGCTGGCCTCTTTAATACACCATCCGCTGGTTGAACAGGCGAATAAAATCGCCATGGAGCGCTATCTCAGCGCCCAACCGGTACTGGTCGATGTTATGCAGGCTCATGAAGCAATTCCAGAAATGGCTAAAAGTAAACGTATTCTTCACTCCGGCCCCCCCATTAGCTGGGAAAACATGTGTGGGCCGGTAAAAGGCGCAATCATCGGCGCAATGCTCTTTGAAGGGTGGGCCACCAGCCATGAAGAGGCGGAGTGCCAGATTCTGGCGGGAGATATCGAACTTGAACCGTGCCACCATTATCACGCTGTTGGACCAATGGCGGGAATTATCAGTCCGTCGATGCCGCTGTGGGTCATCGAGAACAAGACTAACGGTCAGCGTACGTTCAGCAATTTTAATGAAGGGCTGGGTAAGGTTTTACGCTTCGGAGCGAACAACGATGAGGTACTCAATCGCTTGTACTGGATGCGTGACGAGCTGGCACCGGCACTGAAAGCGGCTGTCATTCGTCTTGGCGAACTGGAGCTAAAACCACTCATGGCCCAGGCGCTGCATATGGGTGACGAGGTTCACAACCGTAACGCCGCCGCGACCGGCCTGCTCATCAAACGCCTACTGCCTGCGCTGTTGTCCAGTAATTTACCTGCGGAGCAGTTGCAGCGAACGGTCACCTTCATTACCAGCAATGATCACTTCTTTCTTAATCTCTCGATGGCGGCCTGCAAAGCAATGATGGACGCGGCAACCAATGTTCCTTTCAGTTCCATGGTTACCGTTATGGCCCGCAACGGCGTGAATTTTGGTATTCGTCTTTCGGGTACAGGCGACCAGTGGTTCCAGGCTCCGGCCAATGCGGTTGAAGGGTTATTTTTCCCCGGCTATGGAGTAGACGATGCCGCCGCCGATCTTGGCGACAGCGCTATTACCGAAACCGCGGGCGTGGGTGGTTTTGCAATGGCTTCTTCCCCAGCAATTGTGAAATTTGTTGGCGGAACACCTGCAGATGCCACCAACAACAGCAGACGCATGCAGGCAATCACCCTGGGCGGCAATCCGGCATTTACTCTGCCAGCACTCAATTTTGCTCCGACGGCGGCGGGAATCGATGCACGTAAGGTGGCCGACAGGGGGATTTTACCGGTCATCAATACGGGGATCGCCCATAAACAGGCAGGTGTCGGTCAGATTGGCGCAGGGATCACGACCGCGCCAATGCGCTGTTTTGTTGATGCCATTGCCGCGCTGGCGCGGATCGTCGCACAAGGAGAAAAACCGTGAATAAACCTCTGGCTGTCGTTGCCGTTGGCGGCAACGCGCTGATTCAGGACGATCGGCGTAATAGTATCTCCGATCAGTACGAGGCCGTCATGGAAAGCGTGAAGCACATTACTGATATGGTCGAAGCTGGATGGGACCTGGTACTGACTCATGGCAATGGCCCACAAGTGGGCTTTATTTTACGTCGATCCGAGTTAGCTAGCAGTGAAGTCTCGCCGGTCCCGCTGGATTATGCGGTCGGCGATACTCAGGGCGCGATCGGCTATATGTTTCAGAAAGCGCTGCATAACGAACTTGCGCGCCGCAGCCTCCATAAGCCGGTTGTGGCACTCATCACGCAAACACGGGTCAGCCAGCACGACGACGCTTTTGCTAACCCAAGTAAACCCATCGGTGCATTTCTGGACGAACACACTGCACGTGAACGCCAGCAACAGCTTGGCTGGACGATGATGGAGGATGCCGGACGAGGCTGGCGACGTACCGTACCGTCGCCAAGGCCTCTGGAAATCATTGAACGAGACACTATCGCGCAGTTAGTGCGGCAGGGCTATATCGTTATCGCCTGCGGCGGTGGCGGGATCCCTGTCATACGCGATGCGCATCACCAGTTGCAGGGGGTTGAGGCGGTGATAGATAAAGATCTCGCTTCCGCGCTGCTTGCCAGCCAACTGGGAGCGGATTTGCTGGTTATCCCGACTGGCGTGGAAAAAGTGGCGATTAACTTCGGCACACCACAGCAGCAATGGCTGGAAACGCTCAGCATCGCGCAAGCCGAACAGCTCCTGCAGGAAGGTCAGTTTGGCGTCGGCAGCATGCAGCCCAAAGTCGAAGCAATTCTCGATTTCATGAATGCCAGCCGACAACAGGGCAAGAACGCCAGCGGTCTGATCACCAGCCCGCAGGCGATCAAATCTGCACTGGACCATCAAAACGGCACATGGATAACCCTTTAGCTTTAGGAGAATAAGATGACTACAACAACCCTACTGGCCGTCAACGGAACCCTGATGCGCGGCCTGGAACTCAATAAAAATATGCAAAAAGCAGGCGGTGTCTTTATCCGCGAAGACCGCACTGATGCGCACTACCGTTTGTGGAGCATTAACGACCAACATCCGGGGATGATCCGCGTTGCCCAAGGTGGTACTCACGTGGCTCTGGAAATTTGGCAATTACCACTGGCCAGTTTTGCTGAACTGCTGATGAGTGAGCCAGCCGGACTGGCAATCGGCAAAGTCAAACTCGAAGATGGCAGTGAAGTTTTGGGCGTACTGGCGGAAAACTGGCTGACAGAAGGGCAACGGGAAATTACCGAATTAGGAAGCTGGCGCAAATACACCGGTCATTTTCATACCGTGTAATGCGCATTAACAGAGGGAACAGGATATGCGTAAAACAGAAGAGAGTATGAATACTGCATCAGGCTTGAGAATTGCCATGATTCTGTTGGGGATCGCAGTAACACCGGTTTTGCTGTCGTCCTCAAGTCTTGGCAACCAACTCTCCAGTAGCAGTCTGGTTACTGTAGTGCTGTTGGGTGGGTTAATCCTTACCATCCTTGCCGCCATCACGATCAGCGTTGGCGAAAAAGCCCGTCTGCCGACATACGGTATTGTTAAGTACGCTTTCGGTGAAAAAGGGGCCATTGCTATCAATATCCTGATGGCAATCAGTCTTTTTGGCTGGATTGCCGTGACTGCAAATATGTTTGGTCACTCTGTCCATGACTTACTGTTACAGCACGGCATAACGCTTCCTGTCCCTCTGCTGGTGATAGCGGGTTGCGTGGTATTCGTCGCATCTACGGCATTTGGTTTTGCCGTATTGGGTAAAGTCGCACAGGTCGCGGTGCCGATCATCGCCTTAGTACTGTGCTATATCCTCTATATTGCGACACACAGCGAAGTCACCACGCCAGCGGAAGTTGTCAGCATGAATACAGGTGTCGCTGTCTCGACCGTCGTCGGCACCATTATCGTGCTTGTCGCTACGCTACCTGATTTCGGCAGCTTTGTGCATAATCGCAAACATGCTCTCATCTCTGCGGCTGTGACGTTCCTAATTGCCTATCCGCTACTTTACTGGGCTGGCGCAACGCCCAGCGCCCTCAGCGGTCAGGGTTCTCTGCTGGGAGCCATGACAATATTTGGCGCCGTATTGCCAGGCGCGCTGCTGCTGATCTTTGCCTGTGTAACAGGGAATGCCGGAAATATGTTTCAGGGTACGTTAGTGGTTTCAACACTGTTAACCCGGTTCCCTAAATGGCAAATTACTATCGCCCTGGGTGTACTCTCTGCGATAGTCGGAAGTCTGGATATTATGGCGTGGTTCATTCCCTTCCTACTGTTCCTCGGTATCGCGACGCCGCCTGTAGCAGGTATTTATATTGCCGACTTTTTCCTCTATCGCCGAAATGGTTATCAGGAATTGGTCCTGACGCAAGAGCCACAGATTAAGGTACTGACGTTTGTTGCATGGATCCTTGGCGCTGCTGTAGGTTTTATGACGGTAAAAGGCCTCTTCACTCTAACCAGTATTCCTTCGGTGGATTCGATTGTTGTAGCTTGTATCGCTTATATACTGTTAAGTCGACTGGGCAAACATCATTAGTTCCTGGGTATAATTGGCATTAACATTACGGCTGAACCGGGATTGGTTTAGCCGATCTCTGCCAACCAGGAAACCTTATGTTCATCTCTGACGAAACCCTTCGTGTTATTCATCTGGTCGCCAGGCATCAGAGCATCAGCATCGCCGCAGAACAATTAAATAAGGTGCCTTCAGCCATCAGTTACACCATTAAAAAAGCAGAAGAAAGCCTGGGGGTAGCGCTGTTTACTCGCAAAGGTCGATATATCGAAATCACACCTGCTGGCCGCTATTTTATTGAACATAGCAAGACCATTCTCGGTGATATGGAGGCGCTTAAGCGTAACACCGCTCTGATCCATGATGGCGTCGAGCGCGAATTAACAATTGCGGTGAACAATATTATTCCCGCCCCTTTGTTGGTGGCGTTTATCCACGATTTCGAACGACAATTCTCCTCGACAACTCTGACGGTCTGCCTTGAGGTATACAACGGTTGTTGGGACGCGCTCTACAGCAGACGTGCCGATCTGGTGATTGGCGCGCCACATGCCGTCCCCAGTACTGAAGGTATTGTCAGTGAACCTATTGGCCAGCTTGAATGGGATTTTGTCGTCAGCCCGCGACATCCGCTCGCCAGTGAGCGCCATCCGCTGGAAAACGCAGAACTTCGCCAGTACACCGCAGTGTGTATTCGTGATACATCCGTAAATTTTACGCCGTTACAAGCATGGTTACTGGAGGGACAAAAACCGCTGTTCGTACCAGACTTCGCTACCGCCATTGCACTTATCGAACAAAATGTCGGTATTGGCTATATCCCGCACCATTTAGCGCTCCCGCTGTTAAATAGTGGCAAACTGTTGAAAAAACCGATGCGCGAGCATAAACATGCGACAAAATTATTCCTGGCAGCCCGTTCGGATGGCATGGGGAAAGTGTGCCAGTGGTGCATCGACTATTTAAAGAAACCGGCGCTTTATGCCAGTTAACAGGGAAGAGCGGAGGCTTTTGCCTCCGCTGTAGAGGTTAAGCCTGACGCAGATTCTGCGCCGCTTTAACCATGTTGGCCAGCGCAGCACGGGTTTCCGGCCAGCCGCGCGTTTTCAGGCCGCAGTCCGGGTTCACCCACAGACGCTCTGCCGGAATACGCTGCTCGGCTTTCTTCAGCAGGGCTTCAATCCACTCCACGCTCGGGACGTTCGGCGAGTGAATGTCGTAGACGCCCGGCCCGATTTCGTTCGGATAGTCGAACTCTTCAAACGATTCCAGCAGCTCCATATCAGAACGTGAAGTCTCAATAGTGATCACGTCCGCGTCCAGCGCCGCAATGGAATCCATGATGTCGTTGAACTCGCAGTAACACATGTGGGTGTGGATCTGGGTTTCATCCTTCGCCACTGCCGCGTTAATGCGGAAGGCTTCCACGCCCCACTCCAGATACGCCGCCCAGTCGCTGCGACGCAGCGGTAAACCTTCACGCAGTGCCGGTTCGTCAATCTGAATAATACCAATCCCCGCCGCTTCCAGATCCGCGACTTCATCACGCAATGCTAGCGCAATCTGCTTCGCGATGGTTTCACGCGTCACGTCTTCACGCGGGAATGACCAACAGAGAATGGTCACCGGACCGGTCAGCATACCTTTTACCGGTTTGTCGGTCAGCGACTGGGCATACTTCGCCCACTCCACGGTGATCGCTTCCGGGCGGCTGACGTCGCCAATCACCACCGGCGGCTTCACGCAACGGGAGCCATAGCTCTGCACCCAACCGTTCTGGGTAAAGACAAACCCGTCCAGATGCTCACCAAAGTATTCCACCATGTCGTTACGTTCGGCTTCACCGTGTACCAGCACGTCGAGACCCAGGCGCTCCTGTTCGGCGATCGCCTGTTTGATATGTTCCGCGATCCCTGTGCGATAGTTACCGGCATCCAGGTTGCCTTTTTTGAAGTCCAGACGCAGACCGCGAATTTCTGTGGTTTGCGGGAATGAGCCAATAGTCGTGGTCGGCCATGCCGGCAGATTAAAACGGGCACGCTGTGCCTCGGCGCGAACCGGGTAAGCGTTGGCGCGCTGGCTGTCCTGGGCGGTGATCGCCGCCAGACGTTTTTCCACTGCAGCGTTGTGGACGCGGGTAGAGTGACGACGAGCCTGAATCGGTGCGCTCCACGCCACAATTTCCGCCGTATCACCACTGTTTAGCGCATCGCGCAGCAGCGCCAGTTCGCCACATTTTTGCAGGGCGAAAGCAAACCAGCTCTTCACTTCCGCATCAAGGCGGGTTTCCACACTGAGATCGATGGGGCTATGCAGCAGAGAGCAGGAAGAGGCCACCCACAGATTACGTTTTCCGACGATATCTTTAATTTGCGCATATTTCTCACTGAGGTCGGCGCGCCATACGTTGCGCCCGTTCACCAGACCCGCTGACAGCAGCCAGTCGGCAGGCAGACGCTTGTGCAGCTCGGCGACATCATCTTTACCATGCACGAAGTCAACGTGCAGCCCCTGTACCGGCAGCGCGGTAATGGTATCCAGATTCGGCGTGACGCCTTCAAAATAGGTGGTCAGCAGCAGCTTCACCTGGCCTTGCAGGGCGTCATAAGCCGGTTTAAAGGCATCCAGCCACGCTTGCGGCAACTCCAGCACCAGAGCCGGTTCATCGATTTGCACCCACTCAATACCCCGTTTTGCCAGCTCCGCCAGCACCTGCTGGTAAACCGGCAGAATATCGTTCAACAGACTCAGGCGATCAAACTGTTCGCCCTTCACTTTCCCCAGCCACAGGTAAGATACCGGCCCCAGCAGCACAGGTTTCACCTTATGGCCAAGCGCCAGCGCTTCGTCTACTTCATCCAGCAGTTGCGTCCAGGTCAGTTTGAACTGCTGACCTTTGGTGAACTCCGGTACCATGTAGTGATAGTTGGTGTTAAACCATTTAGTCATTTCTGCCGCCGCCGCTGGCTCACCGGTCGGTGCGCGGCCACGACCAATGCGGAATAAGGTATCAATATCAACCGAACCGTCTTTGTTCTGATGACGAGCCGGAACGTTGCCGAGCAGCAGGCTGGTGGTCAGAACATGGTCGTACCAGGCAAAATCACCTACCGGCAGCAGGTCAACACCCGCCAGCTTCTGCTGATCCCAATGGCGGGCACGCAGCTCGCGGCCAACGGCCAGCAATTCTTCACGGGAGGAATTTCCCGCCCAGTAACTTTCTTGCGCTTTCTTCAACTCGCGACGAAGGCCAACACGAGGGAAACCGAGGGTGTGATTAAGTATTGTCATTATATGCCTCTTATTTAATTTGCAGGTTTTAGCCATCCAGATGTTTACACCGCTATATTTCGCAAGTACTGTATATTCCTCAAGCGCAATTTGTTCATGCCGAAGTGAAGGACTTTCATGATCGAGATTAAACACCTGAAAACGCTCCAGGCGTTGCGGAATAGTGGTTCGCTGGCAGCCGCCGCAGCGACGTTGCATCAGACCCAATCCGCCCTTTCTCACCAGTTCAGCGATCTGGAGCAGCGCCTTGGCTTTCGACTCTTTATCCGTAAAAGCCAGCCGCTGCGCTTTACGCCGCAGGGCGAAATTTTGCTGCAGCTGGCAAATCAGGTGTTGCCGCAAATTGGCCGGGCACTGCAGGCCTGCAACGAACCGCAGCAAACCCGGCTGCGAATCGCCATTGAATGCCACAGCTGTATCCAGTGGCTGACGCCCGCGCTGGAGAATTTTCGTGCCAACTGGCCGCAGGTGGAGATGGACTTTAAATCCGGTGTAACGTTTGATCCGCAACCGGCGCTACAGCAAGATGAGCTGGATCTGGTATTAACTTCCGACATTCTGCCGCGCAGTGGACTGCACTACTCACCGATGTTCGATTTTGAAGTCCGCCTGGTACTGGCGCCGGATCATCCGTTAGCCAGCAAAACGCAAATCACACCGGAAGATTTAGCCAGCGAGACGCTGCTTATTTACCCGGTGCAACGGAGTAGACTGGATGTCTGGCGGCATTTCTTACAGCCTGCGGGCGTGAGCCCGTCGCTGAAGAGCGTGGATAACACCCTGCTGCTGATTCAAATGGTTGCCGCCAGAATGGGTATCGCCGCGTTACCACACTGGGTGGTGGAGAGTTTTGAACGCCAGGGCCTGGTGGTGACCAAAACCCTGGGCGATGGATTGTGGAGCCGACTGTACGCCGCCGTGCGTGATGGCGAGCAGCGGCAGCCGGTCACGGAAGCGTTTATTCGCTCAGCGCGGAATCACGCCTGCGATCATCTGCCGTTTGTGCGGAGTGCGGAACGACCCACTTTCGATGTACCCACAGTGAGGCCACTATCACAGCCGCGCCAATGATGAAGCTTGGCCAGTGAGGCTGTTGATGCCAGATAGCCAGGTTGACCAACAGCCCGGCTGGCACATGCATATTGTTCATGATGCCCAACGTACCTGCATCCACTTGGGTCGCACCGTAGTTCCACATAAAGTAACCAATGCCGGACGCCGCCACGCCAAGAAATACCAGGATACCCCACTGTAGCGTAGTGGTAGGCATTTTCTGCGCATTGCCCAGCATGAACCAGGCCACGACAGCCACCATAAAGGCCCCCATGTAAAACCAGGCAAAAGCGTTATGCTGTGGCATTGGGCGGGTTTCCATCAGACGCTTATAGCCCACCATACCGATGGCAAAACTAATGTTGGAAAGCTGCACCAGCAGCAGGCCAGTCCAGAAGTGGCTGGTTACCTGATCGTAACGAATAATCCCCGCGCCAATCACCGCCAGTAACGCACTGAAAGCGTAGCTCCAACGCAGACGCCGCCCGCTCATCAGGTCATAAATCAGCGTGATGTAGAGCGGCGTCAGCACGGTGAAAAGCAATAGCTCTGAAACCGTCAGATACAGGTAGGCGTGAAAACTCAGCATATACATAATGCCAAGCTGCATGGCCCCCACCAGCATATACAGCGCGATTGTTTTTACGCTGTGCCCACGGGTACGTAAAAACGGCAGGAAAACCAGCGCCGCGAGTCCAACGCGCACCAGCACTGCAAAATAGCTATCGACATGACCAGCAAGGTACTCGCCAAACAGGCTGAAGGAAAAGGCCCACAAAATAGTGGTAATGATGAGTAGCGCCACAATGGATGTCTCTTAGAACAGGGAACATCCATTGTAGCGGAGAGTTTAGTTGACAACTGGTCAACTAAAGAACAATTACTTTAAAAAGAGATCGCGCAGGTAGTGCGGCACGGCATCGTCGGCGTTGAGTCCGATGACTTCCAGTTCCGGATGCAGATCCTTCAGACGCTGGTGGGCGTTGCCCATGATGCAGCCTTTGCCCGCCATGGAGAGCATTTCCGCGTCGTTCATCCCGTCGCCAAAAGCGATACAGTCTTTCAGGTTGTAGCCCATCGCTTTCGCTACCGCTTCCAGCGCATGACCTTTCGATACGCCGCCCGCCATGACTTCCAGACAGGTAAGCGTAGAGAAGCTAACGTTGACGCGATCGCCCCAGCGGGCGTTAATCGCCTGCTCCAGCGGCAGCAATCTTTCGTGAGAATCGGTGGTGAAGAAAACTTTGCTGACGCCTTCCGGCTCCAGTAGCGCAGGTTCAAACAGGGAATAGTTAAACACAGCTTCTTTGAAAAAGCGCATTTCGTCGGGGCGATGGCGGTTCATAAACCACTCATCATCACGATAAACGTTGGTCACGATGTCCGGATTTGCATTCACTACGCCAAACAGGTCGCTGGCAATGTCGCGATCCAGGTTATGAGAAAACACCAGATTTCCATCAGAATCATGCACCCGCGCACCGTTGGAGGTGATCATGTAGGTTTTAATACCGAGGTTATCGCGAATTTGTCCCACATCAACATGATGACGGCCAGTCGCAAACACGAAGTTAACGCCACGAGCAGTCAGTAATTTCAGCGTCTCTTTGGCATAAGGGGACAAAGTATGGTCGGGGGAAAGCAGCGTACCGTCTAAATCAGACGCAACAACCTGATACATAAGAAAATTAAACCTCTAGGCAAAGCGGGTTCCGCTGGATGAGTTATGCTTGTCGAAAAATTCGACAATAGCGTTAAGCGCGACTGAGCGCATTGCGTCCTTTTCAAAAAGGATCTCATGGTACGCGCCTTTTATGACAAGCGGCTGACCTCCTTCTACAGGATGGCCCGCCGCGGCGCGGAGTTCACAAAAAAGATCGTGCATGCGGTTATCCACCACACGCTCTTCTTCGGCCTGAATTAGTAAGGTCGGCGTCGCGTCATCTCCCGCACCAGCCAGAACCTGTTCGCCTGCCAGAATACCTTCACGTACCCAATGGTAGGTCGGGCCGCCTACACGTAGCCGCGGCTCATCAGCATAGAAACGTAGATTGCGCCGATAGCGCTGTCGACTATGAGTTAACGCATTCATGCCGAAGGGTAGCGCCCGCCAGCGCCCGGTGCCCATCGCATAGCCTTCGCGGATCCGTGGATGCCCTTCAGCCCAGTCCAGAATGTGGCGCACCATCCAGTCGGGAAAGCGCATCACAATACCAAACATCGGCGCGCAAAGCGCGATGGCATCACACTGATTCGGGTGGCGCTGCAGGAACAATGTGGCAATCGCACCGCCCATCGAATGCGCCAGTATATAGCGCTTTCTCCACGGACCGGGTAGCACTTCCTGCTGCCAGAAGGCGGTTAAATCGTCGACATAGTCATTAAAGTTATCGACATGACCGCGATGCGGATCCGACAGCATGCGCCCGGAGCGCCCCTGGCCACGGTGGTCGATAATGAGCACGTCAAAACCAGAATGAAACAGGTCATACGCCAGTTCAGCGTATTTCACGTAGCTTTCAATGCGTCCAGGACAGACGACGATGACGCGATCGTTTTTTTCTGCATGAAAACGAACAAAATGTACGGGGATATCATCCACACCCGTAAATTCCGCTTCTTCCCGCTGACGCCAGAAATCTGTCAGTGGCCCCATGGAAAAAGCAGCAAACGCGTTTTCTCTTGTTTCCCAGTCTTTTTGCTGCTGAAACATCGGGTATCCAGCCTCGCTGACCAAGTAAAATCGTTTTTTTCACCGTCGCTGACACAACCTAACGACAGTAGCGTATTGTGGCATAAAAATAGACAATTCGGGAGTTTCTCATGACCTTTGAATGGTGGTTCGCCTACCTGCTGACCTCTATTATTTTGAGCTTGTCTCCAGGTTCAGGCGCAATCAACACCATGACCACTGCCATCAGTCACGGTTATCGCGGTGCCAGCGCGTCGATTGCGGGTTTACAGACCGGGCTGGGCATTCATATCGTTTTGGTTGGCGTGGGGCTGGGAACGCTATTTTCTCGTTCGGTGATCGCGTTTGAGGTGCTGAAGTGGGCGGGAGCAGCCTATCTGATTTGGCTGGGCATTCAACAATGGCGGGCAGCGGGCGCTATCGATCTGAACACCATGGCAAATACGCAATCGCGCAGTCGCCTGTTCAAACGCGCGGTCTTTGTGAATCTGACCAATCCCAAGAGCATTGTTTTTCTTGCTGCTCTGTTCCCGCAGTTTATTCTGCCGCAGGAACCGCAGCTGATGCAGTATGTGGTGCTTGGCGTTACGACCATCGTGGTCGATATCATTGTGATGATCGGTTACGCGACGCTGGCTACGCGCATTGCAGGATGGATTAAAGGGCCAAAGCAAATGAAGGCGCTGAACAAAGTGTTTGGTTCGCTATTTATGCTGATAGGCGCCCTGCTGGCATCGGCAAGGCATGCCTGATTACAGGACCGGACCCGCTAACGCTTATCCGGTCTGGAACGAACTCAGCGCGAAATGATCAGGTGGATACCGAAGCCCGCGAACAGCGCGCCAGCAAAACCGTCAATCCACTTCGCCAGGCGCTGATAGCCACGACGCATTTTCGGCAGCGCAAACAGGCTGGCAACCACAGTAAACCACGCCAACGTTTCCACGATGATCAGGGCAAAAATTCCCCAACGCGCGCCAGTTCCCACGTTGTCGCCAACGAATAATGAGAAGACAGAGCCAAAATAGATAATGGCTTTAGGATTCGCCAGATTGGTCAGCAGACCTTTCAAGAAGCTGCGTCCGCTCTGCGCCAGCTCAACCTGCGGATTGGAAGGAGCCACGTCCTGTTTTTTAAACGCGCCGCGCAGCATCTGATACCCCATCCAGCACAGATACAGACCCCCGCCGACCATAATAATGGTATGTAGCCAGGCCATTTTTTCAATAATCAGATGCAGGCCGAGCAGCGCCACGCCAGCCCAGACCATGACGCCACAGGTAATACCCAGCACGCCCATCATCGCTTCTTTGCGCGAACGGCTAACGGCCGTTTGAGAGACAAAGAAAAAATCGGGGCCGGGACTCATCAGCGCAACGATGTGCACCAACGCAACGGTGAAAAATAGCGTTAACATAAAAAATGACTCGCGGGGGAATAGTTCAGTGAGTCACCATCCTGGCACTTTTTTGCCCGGCTGACTACTCTTCGTCGTCACCATCCACATGTGCGCGGATAAGTGCCATAAACTCTTTGCCAAAACGCTCAAGTTTACGCATTCCCACGCCATTAACGCTCAGCATTTCGCTCGGTGAAACCGGCATTTGTTCGGCCATTTCAATCAGTGTGGCGTCGTTGAACACCACGTAAGGCGGGATATTCTCTTCATCAGCAATGGCTTTACGCAGCTTACGCAGTTTGGCGAACAGTTTGCGATCGTAATTACCGCCAAAGGATTTCTGCATTGCGCGCGGTTTCAGCGCCACAATACGCGGCACGGCAAGCTGTAGTGGAACGTCACCGCGTAGCACCGGACGCGCGGCTTCGGTTAACTGTAATGCCGAGTGATGGGCAATATTCTGTGTCACCAGACCAAGATGAATAAGCTGGCGAATAACGCTGACCCAGTGTTCATGGCTTTGCTCACGACCAATGCCGTAGACCGGCAGCTTGTCATGGGCCAGCTCGCGAATACGCTGGTTATTCGCGCCACGCAGAACCTCGACGACATAACCCATACCAAAACGTTGATTCACACGGTAGATAGTCGACAGCGCTTTACGCGCATCCATGAGTCCGTCGTACTGCTTTGGCGGATCGAGACAAATATCGCAGTTACCACACGGCTCCTGACGCCCCTCGCCAAAATAGTTCAGCAGCACCAGACGACGACAGGTTTGCGCCTCGGCAAACGCCCCCATCGCATTGAGTTTATGCCGTTCGATATCCAGCAGTTGTCCGGCGGGTTTCTCTTCGAGACAACGGCGTAGCCACGCCATATCTGCCGGATCGTAAAACAACATTGCTTCCGCAGGCAGGCCATCACGCCCGGCGCGACCGGTTTCCTGGTAGTAAGACTCGATGTTACGTGGAATATCGAAATGCACCACGAAACGTACGTTGGGTTTGTTGATCCCCATGCCGAACGCCACGGTTGCCACCACAATTTGCAGATCATCGCGCTGGAATTTCTCCTGCACGTCGGCGCGTACGGTATTTTCCAGCCCGGCATGATAAGCCCCGGCACTGATGCCCCGGCTTTGCAGGCGCGCGGCGGTGTCTTCAACTTTAGCACGGCTGTTACAGTAGATAATGCCGGACTTACCGCGCTGCTCTTGCACATAGCGCATCAGTTGATCGAGCGGCTTAAACTTCTCCATCAGCATGTAGCGAATATTTGGGCGGTCGAAGCTGCTGATCTGAATTAACGGGTCGTTGAGGCCCAGCAGACGCACAATGTCCAGCCGGGTGGTTTCGTCCGCGGTGGCGGTCAGCGCCACAAACGGCAGGGTTGGGAAACGTTGACGTAACTGTCCCAGCGCCGCGTATTCCGGGCGGAAATCATGTCCCCATTGCGAAATACAGTGCGCTTCATCTACCGCCAGCAGCACCGGGTTCCAGTGCGCCAGGTTTTCAAGGAAGTTATCCAGCATCAGGCGCTCAGGCGCAATGTACAGCAGGCGAATCTGTCCGCTGCGACAGCCTGCCATCACCTCAAGCTGCTGCTCGCGACTTTGAGTGGAGTTAAGGCATGCTGCCGCCACGCCGTTGGCCAACAGTTGATCGACCTGATCTTTCATCAGAGAAATCAGCGGAGAAACAACAACGGTGAGCCCGTTGAGCAATAATGCGGGAATCTGATAGCACAGGGATTTACCGCCGCCGGTCGGCATAACGACCAGGCAGTCGCGACCAGAGATCACGGTATCAATGATTTCTTCCTGACCCGGGCGAAACTGTTGGTAGCCAAAGGTTTCTTGCAAAACCTGTTTAGCGCCCATTTCCAGATTCAACACTTCCGCCTGCGCCACATTAACCCCATTAGCCTGAAATAAAAACAGGCGCTATTTTCAGCGCCTGAGAGAGAAACTGCAATGATTAAAATACTCTCAATACCTGTCAGAAGATATCGTTGAGCATCACGCCCACGCCAACACGGGTCTGATTGAAGTTATAGTCAATCAGCGATTCGCCGTAACCGCTGTAAACCTGGGTGTAAAGGCGCACATGCTTCGTAATGGGGTAACTGACACCCAACTCAGCACCGCCGTAGCCGGTATTCCAGTTGTACTGACCTTTCGCACTTAAGACGGCGTCACCGAGGTGATAACCCAGTTTGAGCTGATAGTAGCCCATATATTTTGTGATATCCGGGTTATCGTCGGTGCTGCCGATGACGTACCACGGCTTAACTTCCACCAGCCAGTTACCGTTTTCAGCCATCAAACGCGTGTAAAGACGATTCCAGCTACGTGAAGTGGGGTCAGACCGACCGTTGGAGTCATGGTTATAACCCATTTCGACATCGCGGAGCGTCCAACCAGCGAAGCGATAGTCGGTAGCGAAACCAAGGAACAATTGCGGTTCATAATTGGTTTCGCGAAATGGGGAAGATTCTTCGCTATTCGAAAGCTGCCACCAGGACTTCTGGGTATAGGAGCCGCCAAGTACCGAGTTCGGACCTAAGATCCCGCGCCAGAGCGGAAACGCCAGGCTTAGCTGAAACTTAACCTCATCTTTGCGCGCATTTTCGGACCAGCTATAGCTGCTGATCGCTTCTTTGTTCATGTCGCTGGTATTGGTGTAGATAAGATAGTTGGTGTCATAAGGATAAAGCGTGAAAGGATTGTCATGCTCCTGCAGCATGTTGGCGATAATACTGCCGCGAACCGCGGGTGCATCATGAATCTCTTTCACTGTCGCTTCCTGCGCATACGCGGTCAACGGCAGCATGACTGCTGGTAGTAACCATCCCAGAATCGCCCGCATCGGTACTGTTCTCCTGAACCAAAATATTGATGAATTGTATAATTATCTGGCAAGTATTCTACATACTTAGCGAGTTCCTCGTTAGTTATCCCGTCCTAAAGTAGAAAACAACAAATAATAAGCATAATATCAACATTTCATTAACCATTAAGATGTAGGGATCGTATGTCTGCCGTACTTACTGCTGAGGAAGCGCTGAAGTTAGTGGGTGAAATGTTCGTCTATCATATGCCGTTTAACCGGGCACTGGGACTGGAGCTTGAACGCTATGAGAAAGAATTCGCTCAATTAGCCTTTAATAACCAACCGATGATGGTCGGCAACTGGGCGCAAAGCATTTTGCATGGCGGCGTGATCGCCTCGGCGCTGGACGTCGCCGCCGGTCTGGTGTGCGTTGGCAGTACGCTAACCCGCCATGAGACGATCAGTGAAGACGAATTACGTCAGCGGATGTCACGCATGGGAACCATCGATTTGCGCGTTGATTACCTGCGCCCGGGGAGAGGGAATCGCTTTACCGCCACCAGCAGCCTGCTGCGGGCGGGTAATAAAGTCGCCGTGGCGCGCGTGGAACTGCATAACGAAGAACAGCTTTATATTGCCAGCGCAACCGCCACTTATATGGTGGGGTAAGCAGCCAAAAAAAGGTAAACTGCTGTTACATTTCTGCAATGAGTTTTCCCGATGGATGCTAAACAAACGCGGCAGGGCGTGTTACTCGCTCTTGCTGCTTATTTTATTTGGGGTATCGCACCTGCCTACTTCAAGCTGATTTACTATGTCCCGGCGGATGAAATCCTGACGCACCGCGTCATCTGGTCATTTTTCTTCATGGTGGTGCTGATGAGCATCAGCCGCCAGTGGTCGGGTGTCAAAACATTACTCCAAACGCCAAAGAAGATATTCCTGCTGGCGCTCTCTGCAGTGCTCATTGGCGGAAACTGGCTGCTGTTCATTTGGGCAGTCAATAATCACCATATGCTGGAAGCCAGCCTCGGCTATTTTATTAACCCGCTGGTGAATATTGTGCTGGGAATGCTTTTCCTCGGCGAGCGCTTCCGTCGCATGCAGTGGCTGGCGGTACTATTAGCCGCCTGTGGCGTACTGGTACAGCTGTGGACCTTCGGATCGCTGCCAATAATTGCGCTGGGACTGGCGTTCAGCTTTGCTTTTTATGGTCTGGTGCGCAAGAAGATTGCCGTCGAAGCACAAACCGGCATGCTGATCGAAACGCTGTGGCTTTTACCCATCGCGGCCATCTATCTGTTTGGCATTGCCGACAGCCCAACCAGCCATATGGGGCAAAACCCAATGTCGCTCAATCTGCTGCTGATTGCTGCGGGTGTCGTGACCACCATTCCGCTGCTGTGCTTTACCGGCGCCGCAACCCGCCTGCGTCTGTCGACGCTGGGTTTCTTCCAGTACATTGGCCCTACGCTGATGTTCCTGCTGGCGGTAACGTTCTACGGTGAAGCCCCGGGTGCGGACAAGATGGTCACCTTCGCGTTTATCTGGGTCGCACTGGCGATTTTCGTAATGGATGCGATTTATACGCAACGACGGGCGCGCCGGAGCTGAAGAAGTGCCGGATGGCGGCTGCGCCTTATCCGGCACAGCCCTTACAGCCAGTTTTTGCGCTTAAAGTACAGATACGGCGCCAGACCGGCGAGCATCATAAAGACAATCGCCCCCGGATACCCGAAGCTCCAGTGCAGTTCCGGCATGAACTCAAAGTTCATCCCATAACTTGAAGCTACCAGCGTCGGCGGCAGGAACACCACAGAGACCACCGAGAAGATCTTGATGATGCGGTTCTGCTCAATGTTGATAAAGCCCATCGCCGCCTGCATCAGGAAGTTAACCTTCTGGAACAGCGATTCGTTGTGCGGCAGCAGAGATTCGATATCGCGCAGGATCTCACGCGCCTGTTCCAGCTGGCTGCCCGGCAACCGCGCTTTACGTACCAGGAAGTTCAGTGCGCGTTGGGTATCCATCAGACACAAGCGTACCTTCCAGCCGATATCTTCAAGTTCCGCCAACGTCGACAGCGCTTCGTCATATTCATCGCCCTGACGCCCTTCCATGATCACACGGCTGAGTTTTTCCAGGTCGCTGTAGATATTTTCGATCTCATCCGCCAGCTGTTCAATTTTTGTTTCGAACAAGTCGAGCAACAGCTCGTAGGCGTTGCCATCCACCATCGCCTGGTTACGCGCACGCATGCGGTACAGGCGAAAGGCCGGTAATTCGCGCTCGCGCAGGGTAAACAGTCGACCTTCGCGAATAGTAAATGCGACGGTTGAGTTACCCGCGTGATCGTCGGCGTCTTCATAAAAGAAGAAGGAGTGAATGTGCAAACCGTCTTCGTCTTCAAAAAAACGCGCGGATGCTTCGATGTCTTCCAGTTCAGGGCGCGTAGCCAGATTCTGGCCCAAGTCCTTTTGCACACGGTTTCGTTCTTCGTCATCCGGCTCGACTAAATCGACCCAAACCGAACTGGCCAGATGCTCGATCTCGTCTGCCTCAAGGCGAGTTAAACGATTGTTTTCCAGTTGAAATGCGCTCAGCATGACCGGGACTCCCAATGCAAAAAATTATCGGACAGTTCGGAGGGCACACAGAAACAAATTGGGTTTCAGACCATTAAACAGCCTGACTCAGCGCGACGGGAAAAAAACAGAAGGTCGCTGACAACCGCGAAGGCTATCAGCAAAAAGGGATAGCCTTAGGAGTTGATCCTGGATGACAGGATAATGAGCCAGTATCTACTGGGTGTGTCCAAGGCGAATGTCCTCTTAGCGTAATCGTGCGCGCATGTTACGCCAGCAAAATTTTGACGTCAACACGCAACGAAACGCTAGCCTGGATAAATTACCTGCTCATCAGTAAGGCTAGCAGATCGTTACAAAATAATGATATTTTTCTGAAAGTTATACCGTTTCCAGTCGGGCATAGGCTGCCACCAGCCATTTGATCCCCTGCCCCTGGAACGCGACCTGCAAACGACTGTGCTCACCGCTGCCTTCCAGATTGACAATGGTGCCCTCGCCAAACTTGGCGTGGCGCACGCGCTGGCCAAGCTTATAGCCAGTGTCGTTTTCCGCCATTGGCGTGCCCATCCGCTGATGGCTCACCGGACGGCTGACCGTGGCGCGCAAACGTACCTCTTCAACGCACGCTTCCGGCAGTTCACCAATAAAGCGTGACGGACGATGGTAAACCTCTTTGCCATACAAACGACGCGTTTCAGCGTAGGTTAGCGTCAGCTTTTGCATCGCACGGGTCACGCCGACGTAGGCCAGTCGGCGTTCCTCTTCGAGACGTCCGCCTTCGTCCAGCGACATCTGGCTGGGGAACATGCCTTCTTCCATGCCGACGATAAACACCTGAGGGAACTCCAGACCTTTCGCCGAGTGCAGGGTCATCAGCTGTACCGCGTCCTGCCAGGTATCCGCCTGTCCTTCGCCCGCTTCCAGCGCGGCGTGAGACAGGAACGCCTGCAGCGGCATCAGGTCTTCGTCTTCTTCGTTGTAACTAAACTGACGCGTTGCCGTCACCAGTTCGTCTAAGTTTTCGATACGCGTCTGGCCCTTCTCGCCTTTTTCCTGCTCGTACATCATGCGCAGCCCGGAGTCTTTAATCACCCGGTCAGTCTGCACGTGCAGCGGCATATCGGCGGTCTCCTGCGCCAGAGCGTCAATCAGCTCCATAAAACGCTGTAAGGCGCTGGCGGCACGACCCGCAAGGGCTTTTTCCTGCAACAGTTCACGACAGGCCTGCCACAGCGTTAGCTGGCGGTCACGTGAGGTCTGGCGCACCACATCCAGCGTACGATCGCCAATCCCGCGCGTCGGTGTATTCACCACGCGCTCAAACGCCGCATCGTCATTGCGATTGGCGATCAGGCGCAGGTAGGAGAGTGCATCTTTGATTTCCTGGCGTTCAAAGAAGCGCATCCCGCCATAAATACGATACGGCATACTGGCTTGTAACAACGCCTCTTCCAGCACGCGCGACTGGGCGTTGCTGCGGTACAGAATAGCGCATTGTTCAAGCGCACCGCCGTTGTCCTGCCAGGTTTTGATGCGGTTAACGACAAAGCGCGCTTCATCGAGTTCGTTGAACGCGCAGTATAGCGAGATCGGTTCACCGTCGACGCCGTCGGTCCACAGCTTTTTACCCAGACGCCCATTGTTGTTTTCAATCAGGGCGTTAGCCGCGCTGAGGATATTGTTGGTCGAGCGGTAATTCTGCTCCAGGCGAATGGTTTCTGCGCCCGGGAAATCGGTGAGGAAGCGCTGGATATTTTCCACCTGCGCTCCGCGCCAGCCGTAGATCGACTGGTCGTCATCGCCCACGATCATCACTTTGCCGGTGTCGCCCGCCAGCAGGCGGATCCAGGCGTACTGAATGTTGTTGGTATCCTGGAACTCATCCACCAGGATATTGGTAAAGCGTTCGCGGTAGTGCTGCAGGATATGCGGTTTGTTGAGCCACAGTTCATGGGCACGCAGTAGCAGCTCGGCGAAATCCACCAGCCCGGCGCGATCACACGCTTCCTGGTAAGCCTGATACACTTTCTGCCAGGTTTGCTCAACCGGGTTGCCATAGCTCTGCAGATGGTGCGGGCGCAGCCCTTCGTCTTTCTGACTATTGATAAACCACATCGCCTGACGCGGCGGCCACTGCTTCTCATCCAGGTTCATCGCCTTGATCAGGCGCTTGAGCAGACGCAGTTGGTCTTCGCTGTCGAGGATCTGGAAATCCTGCGGCAGGTTGGCATCCATATGGTGCGCGCGCAGCAGACGGTGCGCCAGACCGTGGAACGTACCCACCCACATACCGCCCTGGCTGGTTCCCATGATCTGACCAATACGGTGGCGCATTTCCGCCGCCGCTTTGTTGGTAAAGGTGACCGCCATAATGGAGTACGGCGAGTTGTTCTCTACCGTCAGTAACCAGGCGATGCGGTGCACCAGCACGCGCGTTTTACCACTCCCCGCGCCTGCCAGAACCAACATGTTGCTGCGTGGCGCGGCCACAGCCTGGCGCTGTTCGTCATTGAGGCTATCGAGCAGGTAAGAAACGTCCATTGGCACCGCCGGAATCAACAGGGCCCAGCCGGACCCCTGGGAATTTATACAGAGTTGTTGGTGATTATATCAGCGAGGTCAGAGATGCCAACTGTGAAATTTCGATATGCGGCAGCAAACGGCTGTCAGCGATGTGCATCAGGTCGGCATTTTCCGGTTTGATCCAGCAAGCCTGCATACCGCAACGGATGGCTCCCGCGACGTCTGTCGTCAGGTCATCGCCCACGTGCAGAATGTCACCCACGGGCATGTTCAGTTTTTCCGCCGCCAGCGCGTACATGTCGCTGAACGGTTTTGATCGCCCGTCGGGACCGGCGCGCAGCACAAACTCAAAATAATCGCCCAGGCCAAACAATTCCGGCTGCGCGTTACCGTTGGTAATCGCCACCAGCGGCCATTTTCGGGCCAGCGCCTTCAGCGTGTCATGTGTCGCCTGCGGGACATCAATACGGCTACGCCATTTGGCGAAATTCATCATCGCCGCATTCGCTCCCATTCTGGCTTCGGCCTCTGACAACCCCGCCTCCAGCATAGCGCGTTCTACGGCGCGGTGGCGCCATTGAGTAACGTCGTGGTAGATTTCCGGCTCAGCGTCGCGAACGGCCTGACGTAAGCGCTGGAGGTCGCTATTTTGCAGCGAACTCAGCGCCGGATGATAATTCTGTACAAACGCGAGCGCTTCCTGCTCGGTGCGTGTGATAACGGGACGGTTATCGTAAAGGGTGTCATCAAGGTCAAAGGTGAGCGCAGAAATGCGCCCCAAAGGCCGGTAAAAACGCATTATTTCCCCCGTTTGGCGCGCGGATGCGCCGCATCGTACACTGAAGCCAGGTGTTGAAAATCAAGATGGGTATAGATTTGGGTCGTGGAGAGATTGGCATGGCCTAATAATTCCTGCACACCACGCAGATCGCCGCTCGACTCCAGCATATGCGTCGCAAATGAATGGCGTAGCTTGTGGGGATGTACATGGCTGTTCAGCCCCTGCTTGATACCCCATTCAGCAAAACGTTTCTGCACGTTCCGTGCAGAGATGCGTTTGCCCAGTTTTGACAGAAATAACGCATCGTCATCGCAGCCAAAGAGTCCGCGCAGATCCAGCCAGTGCTCAATCCACGCCACCGCATTGCGGCCAATCGGCAGTCGACGCTCTTTACTGCCCTTGCCCATCACCCATACTTCGCCGGTGTCGAGATCGAGATGTTTAATATCCAGCCCAACCAGTTCAGATAAACGCAGCCCGGCGCCGTACATCACTTCCAGCATCGCGCGGTCGCGCACGGCGAGGGGATCGTTGAGATCGATATCCAGCAGGCGATTAACGTCGTCGACATCGATATTTTTAGGCAGATGACGCGGTGCTTTGGGTGCGGAAACGCTTTTTGCCGGATTGGCTTTCAGCTCGCCCTGATTAACCAGCCAGTCGAAAAAACTGCGTAGCGCGGAAAGTCGCAACGCCAGGCTCGCCGGTCCCAGCCCTTTACGACGACTGCGCACGGCAAAGCTTCGCACCATAGCAGCGTCACATTGTTGCCAGCTTTGCAAACCGGTTTCTCCGGCTAACGCGATGATGGCATCAAGCTGGCGCTGATAATTAAGCAATGTGATCGGGCTAAGCTGGCGCTCAACGCCCAGATAGCGCAAAAAGCGCGCCACATCCTGAGAAAGGGGTGAATCGGTCATATGCGTTCAATCCAGCGCTCCAGCAGTTCCGGCAACATCAACGAGATTTCCTGCAATAACTGCGTACCTTGTCCCTGCTGGTAATGATTAACGTCACGACTGCTGAACAGCATCACGCCAAGGGAGCCATCTTGCCCGAGCATCGACATCGCGACTGAGCCTATCGCTTTCGCCTCCGGCATCATCACCAGCAACTCGGGGCCATTGAGCGGCCCAAGATAATGCCGAGACTGGCCCAGACGCTGAATTCGCAGCGGTTCAAAAGCCTGACGGCTTAATGCCAGATGGGTGAATTTTGAGGGCGCGCCTAGTCGCCAGCGATCCGGGAACAGACGAACCGTCGCTCCTGCCAGCCCTAACTCACGCGCCCAGCGATGAAATCGCATCAGCATATCGTCAAGGCTGCTGGCCGCCACCAGACGTCCTTGCAGATTTAACAGACGATAGAACAGGCTTTCATTGGCGTTGGCCTGTTCCATCAACAGCGCCATGTTCTCTTCCAGCACGTTAATATGATTACGCGCCCGTGCCAT
Organism: Citrobacter meridianamericanus; assembly: GCF_041320245.1. NCBI lineage: Bacteria > Pseudomonadati > Pseudomonadota > Gammaproteobacteria > Enterobacterales > Enterobacteriaceae > Citrobacter > Citrobacter meridianamericanus. The sequence continues at coordinate 5,206,696 of NZ_CP101036.1, forward strand.
ATGCCATTCCACTAAAGAGACCGTGCCGCGCACCGGGTGCGGAACACGCATCGCCTCAACTGCCTGGGCATTACGGATAAAAAACTCAGGATTACGTTGCAGGTAATCGACGACCGCCCGATCGTCGAGCTCCATGAGCGTTTCCTGTAGTTCTTCCCCTGGTTGCTTCATAAGTGAATAAATCCGTCGTAGACATGTGCCGCCGGGCCTGTCATATACAGCGGATGACCCGGACCTTTCCAGGCGATATCAAGTCGACCGCCCGGTAATTCCACCCTCACCTCTTCTGCCAGCAGACCCTGCTGAATACCAACCGCAACAGCGGCGCACGCCCCGCTACCGCAGGCCTGCGTTTCACCCGCTCCACGCTCATAAACCCGCAGTCGGATATGCTCGCGCTTCACCACCTGCATAAAGCCAATATTGGCGCGTTCAGGGAAGCGCTCGTGGCTTTCCAGAACCGGTCCCAGTGTTTCTACTGTGGCCGTATCAACATCATCAACCTGAATCACGCAGTGCGGGTTCCCCATTGAAACCACGCCGCACAATACTGTCTGTTCGGCCGCGCGCATAATATAGGTCTTCTCTGCTTTATTGGCGCGAAACGGAACCTGCGAGGGTTCAAAATTGGGTTCTCCCATATTCACCTGCACCAGCTCGTCGTCGGTTACGGTTAATACCATACGACCATTGGCGGTACTGACGCGAATATCGCGCTTATTGGTCAGCCCTTTCAGGCGAACAAAGCGGGCAAAACAGCGGGCGCCATTGCCACATTGTGACACTTCACTGCCGTCGGCATTAAAAATACGGTAGTGGAAATCCAGCTCCGGATCATACGGAGGTTCAACCACCAGCAGTTGATCAAATCCAACGCCGAGATGCCTGTCGGACAGGCGGCGGATCAGCTCTGGTGAGAAAAAGACATTCTGCGTTACCGCGTCGACGACCATAAAATCGTTGCCAAGGCCATGCATTTTAGAGAATTGCATCATTCACTCCGTTCACGCGGGTACAGAAATATAAATCTATTCCTGCCGTCAGTAATTCACCTGGGAAGGCCCGTCACTAATCCCACGATCGTTTTTCTCAGGCGTGGTGGATTGCGATTGCGGCTGAACGCTCTTGGTCGGAGGCGGCGCGGTTTTATCTGCTGGCGGGAAATACAGCGGGCCTTTGAGCCCACAGCCCGTCAGGCTGAACAGAGTAAAAATGACAGCGAGTGGCTTTAACACGTTTTTCATTATGGATTGCCTGTAAAGTTCATGCTTTCTGTTTTCTATCATCGCAGGAGAAGGCGTAAAAGCAAGAGTTAGCCTGTAATCTGCAACGCGTTTTGTTTCAGGTTATACTGCCGTCATCACGAAAAACAGGATAAGAAAATGAACGACAGTGAATTTCATCGCCTTGCTGACACCCTGTGGATGACCATTGAAGAGCGTCTGGACGACTGGGACGGCGACAGCGATATCGATTGTGAAATCAACGGCGGCGTGCTGACCCTCAGCTTCGAAAACGGCAGCAAAATTATTATTAACCGTCAGGAGCCGCTGCACCAGGTGTGGCTGGCAACCAAGCAGGGCGGCTACCACTTTGACCTGAAAGGCGACGAGTGGATCTGCGATCGTAGCGGCGAAACGTTCTGGGATCTGCTGGAACAGGCGGCAACACAGCAGGCAGGTGAAGAAGTGAGCTTCCGCTAAGTGTGATTGCCGGATGCGCTTCGCTTATCCGGCATCATGTTCAGGAAAAATACTGCTGCAACTGCGGCGCGTCGTTGTCCTGATTGACGGGCGGAACAGCGCTAATCGGCTGGGTACGGAACGGAATTACCTGCGCGCGCCCGTCGGTTTTCACAATCTGATAGAACTGCGGCAGGTTAAAGTTGATAAAGCTTGAGCCATAGGTGAAGCGATCGTGCGACGATGAGTAGAAACGGCTGACGTCGCGTACCAGTTCCTCTTTGCTGCCTTCGCAGTGGTGATACACCTCGGCCCGGTTACTCTCGTCCAGAATGTAGATATTAAAGCCCTGCTCATCACCCGTTTCTTCGAAAAAGAACTGAATGATCCCTTCGCTGGCAAACCCGTCCACTACCGACGGAAGTTTCACATGGTTAGTCTCAACCTGAACGGAAAGTCCGTGCAGTTTGTTATGTGAAATCGCACCATAGAATTCAATCGCGTTTTCCAGCTTCTGTACCGAGACGTTCAGACGTTCGAAGAACAGCCCCCACGTCTGACCGGAAACACGCAGCGCTTTGAAGCGTCCAGTTTCCTGACGGGTACTGGAGAGGCGTAATTCGATGCACTCAGACACCAGTTGCTGTACGCGAGTACGAATTAACCCGCGCAGATGCTGGCTATAGCAGAAGACCTCGACGCTATCCGGCGGCGCGGCATCCTGATGCATTTTGCCCAGAATCGTTTTTAACGCTTCAATCATCGCCTGCTCGCCGTTGAAGTGCAGCGTACGCACCTCATTCCACGAGTTGCGATACAGCAGGTCTACGCTACCGACCAGGCAATTTTGCTCTTCGCCAAAACTGAAGACGTCCAGCTTACGGAAATCAAAATGCACCACCTGATTGCGAAATGCCGCCGTCGGGTCATATTCGAGGTTAACGATAATTGCCAGATGCCGAATTTCGCACGGACTATAAAGCGCTTTCGGCGTTGGCGCTGGTAAACGCAGCGGGAAGTGGTGCGACACATCGGCGACCATTTCCTGCAGCTTCGGCAAATCAACGATGCCGTTACCCTTAATAAATAGATGCGTACGCGAGGTCAGCAGGCCATTAAACCAGGCCCACGCCACCAGCTTGTTGAGATAGCGGTTATATTCCAGTGGTTGATGGCTGATGATCGAGTCCATGTTCGGCGCTCGGTTGTAAAGATACCACCCCGAACGGTTGGCACGACCCGGAGGCACATGGATAAAGGTCAGATTCGGTTCCGAGAGGTCTGGAGATATCTGCGGGTTCACCAGCGTGACTTTACCCGGCAACGCTTCAAACGCGGCATACAGCTTACGGGTCAGCACGCCGATATCTTGCGGGCTGGCGCTGACGCTGAGGTTATTACGCCGTGCAAAGCGGATCAGGTTACGATAGCTCTGCATCATCGCATCGAGCAGTTCGTTATGCGCTTCACGCACCTGGTCAATCTTCCAGTTAGCGCGGTTATCCAGCATGGTCAGACGGGCATCATCCCAGCCCCACTCTGTCACTAATTGACTTAATACTTCACGGCGCCAGCCCACGCAGGCGCGCTCACGGCTCAGTTTCTCACACACTTTTAAGTAGAAACATCGACGCACTAAATCCAGACGTGTCGGGTCTTCGATCGCCGTAAGGTATTCGGTTACACGCTCCAGCATCATGCAGTAAGGGTCGAGACCAAATGAGACGATCTCACCATCGTGCAAGCGCTGTTTAATATCTTTCGCCAACAGGCGTGGATTGGGGTATTCCCAGGAATACGCCTCCAGCAGCAGCGTTTTCAGCACTGCTTTGTACGGAGAGTCGATACTCTTGTACAACTGCCAAAGGCTGGCGCCGAAATACTCTTCGGCAGAGAGCGAACTGAGCCCGCCGAGATCCAGCCATTCGTTTGGCGTTAGCACCCCTTGTGCGTAGAGCGTCATGACGTAATCGTCGTAATGCTCTTCTTCGTCGCCCGGTACCATATTCCACAGAATACGTTTACCCGCGAGGCGCACAGCGGTGCGATAGAATTCATCCAGCAACAGGATATGCTGCGTCGAGCCACAGTCTTCCCCACCCAGACTGCCGCTTTCATTGTGACGGAAACGGTTTTCGTCAATCAGGAAGAAACTGACTTCCACGCCCAGCGAGGCCGCCCAGCTTTCCAGCAGGCTACATTTACGCTGCAGCAGTTGGCGCTCTTCGCTATCCAGCCAGGATTGATGGCAGACCCAGATATCAAGGTCAGACGAACAGCTTTGCCCTACCGAAGAGGTACTGCCCATCGAGTAAACGCCGGTGATCGGCAGTTCGCCCTTCGGCGGGTCCTGCGGCGACATGCCGCGGTACAGTTCCAACTCGTTCAGGTAGTGGCGTTGGGTTTCATCAGGCGTGTAAAGGCATATGCCTTTGGGAACGTTACCATCAAGGTAACCCGGCATCAGCGGATGGTGGTAGTGCAATAATGTCGGCAGCAGACTGTATACCTGCTGGAAAGCAGGTCCCATGGCAGCAAGCGCGCGATCCACACGCAGTTGATTTATGGCATCCAGTCTCTGTTTCAGAGTCTCAATATAGAGGTACAAGACGTATCGCCTGATGTTGCATCCGTCATGGCGTCGATAGCGGCGGCGCAAACGCTTACCACCCTCGTCATCAATCCGGATAAACCGTATGTCAAAAATAACCGTTACCTTTTTCACCTGCACTTTTATTAGTTACAGATGAAAAAATGGTCTAAAACGTGATCAATTTAACACCTTGCTCATTGACCGTAAAGAAAGATGCGCTACATACAAGTGTAGCACCGTTCGTTACGTGTAAATTCCTTCATACGGTCGGGAGGTTTTTCTCGTCATTCTTCACTGACAGTGATGATGCAGCGCCTTTTCCTCTCACTTACGTTTGAGCGTAACGCTGACATCCCTTTGATAAGGATGTTAGGATGGTCAATGATTGATAATGACGGTAACAAGCATGTTAGACAATGTTTTGAGAATTGCCACACGCCAAAGCCCCCTTGCGCTCTGGCAGGCACATTATGTCAAAGACGCCTTAATGGCAAACCACCCCGGTCTGATCGTGGAACTGGTTCCTATGGTAACCCGTGGCGATGTGATCCTTGATACTCCGCTGGCGAAGGTCGGGGGGAAAGGGCTGTTTGTTAAAGAGCTGGAAGTCGCGCTGCTGGAAAAACGCGCCGATATCGCCGTGCACTCCATGAAGGATGTGCCGGTTGAATTCCCTGACGGTCTTGGACTGGTCACCATTTGCGAGCGAGAAGATCCGCGTGATGCTTTCGTCTCCAATAAGTACAACACGCTGGATGAACTCCCGGCTGGCAGCATCGTCGGGACATCCAGTTTGCGCCGTCAGTGCCAGTTGGCCAAACGCCGTCCTGACCTCATCATCCGTTCGTTGCGCGGTAACGTAGGCACACGTCTCGGCAAACTGGATAACGGTGATTATGACGCGATTATTCTGGCGGTCGCCGGATTAAAACGTTTAGGTCTTGAGTCGCGCGTCCGTACCGCTCTGCCGCCGGAAGTCTCTCTGCCAGCTGTCGGGCAAGGCGCAGTTGGCATAGAATGTCGACTGGATGATATGCGCACTCAGGCGCTGTTAGCGCCGCTCAATCATGAAGAGACAGCGCTACGCGTCAAAGCCGAACGCGCCATGAACACCCGCCTGGAAGGAGGATGTCAGGTACCTATCGGCAGTTATGCCGAGGTCATTAACGGTGAGATTTGGCTGCGGGCGCTGGTCGGCGCACCTGATGGTTCGCAGATGGTATGTGGAGAACGTCGCGGTGCCGCGCAGGATGCTGAGCAGATGGGCATCTCTCTGGCTGAAGAGCTACTGGAGAACGGTGCGCGTGCCATTCTGGCTGAAGTTTACAACGGAGAAGCCCCCGCATGAGTATTCTGGTCACCCGCCCGTCTCCCGCTGGGGAAGAGTTAGTGAGCCGTCTGCGCACACTGGGGCAGGTGGCCTGGAGTTTTCCGCTCATCGAGTTTTCACGGGGTCGGGAACTGGCGATGCTTGCTTCCCGACTGTCAGCGCTGACGGAAAACGATCTGGTCTTCGCACTCTCACAGCACGCCGTCACCTTTGCTGATGCCGAGCTTCAGCAGCAAGGGAAAAGTTGGCCCTCCCTTCCGCATTATTTTGCTATTGGCCGCACAACGGCGCTGGCACTGCATACCGTTAGCAGCTGCAATATTCACTACCCTCTGGATCGGGAAATTAGCGAAGTCTTGCTACAATTACCTGAATTACAAAATATTGCGGGAAAACGCGCGCTTATTTTACGCGGCAACGGTGGTCGCGAGCTGATAGGTGAAACCCTGACGGCACGTGGAGCTGATGTCGATTTTTGTGAATGTTATCAACGCAGTGCAAAACACTACGATGGCGCGGAAGAAGCGATGCGCTGGCAATCTCGTGGCGTGACCACGCTGGTTGTCACCAGCGGAGAGATGCTACAACAGCTCTGGTCGCTCATTCCGCAATGGTATCGTGAGCACTGGTTACTACGCTGTCGGCTGCTGGTCGTCAGTGAGCGTCTGGCGCACCTCGCCCGGGAACTGGGCTGGCAAGATATTAAGGTCGCTGATAACGCCGACAACGATGCGCTGTTACGCGCATTACAATAACTCTCATAATGGGATGCCATAATGACGGAACAAGAAAAATCCTCCGCCGTGGTTGAAGAGACCAGGGAGGCCGTGGAAACCACGTCACAGCCAGTCAATACTGAAAAAAAGAGTAAGAACAGCACGGCGCTGATTCTGAGCGCCGTGGCGATTGCAATCGCGCTGGCAGCAGGCGTTGGGCTGTACGGCTGGGGGAAACAACAGGCAACAACACAGACAGCAACCAGCGACGCGCTGGCAAACCAACTGACGGCGCTGCAAAAAGCGCAGGAAAGCCAAAAAGCTGAGCTGGAAGGCATTATTAAACAGCAGGCCACGCAGCTGGATGAAGCCTCTCGCCAGCAGGCCGCGCTGGTCAAACAGCTTGACGAAGTCCAGCAAAAAGTCGCCACTATCTCCAGCAGCGATGCCGGAACATGGTTACTGGCGCAGGCTGATTTCCTGGTGAAACTGGCCGGTCGCAAATTATGGAGCGATCAGGACGTGACCACCGCCGCGGCGCTGCTGAAAAGCGCTGATGCCAGCCTGGCGGATATGAACGACCCGAGCCTGATTACCGCCCGCCGCGCGATTACCGATGATATCGCTAGCCTCTCCGCGGTGACTCAGGTCGACTATGACGGCATTATCCTCAAAGTAAATCAGCTCGCAAACCAGATTGATAACCTGCGTCTGGCCGACAATGACACCGATGATTCGCCGATGGACTCCGACAGCAACGAGCTTTCCAGCTCGATCAGCGAATGGCGTATCAATCTGCAAAAAAGCTGGCAGAACTTTATGGATAGCTTTATCACCGTTCGCCGTCGTGATGAAACCGCCGTCCCGCTGCTGGCACCGAACCAGGACGTTTATTTACGTGAAAACATCCGTTCACGCCTGTTAGTGGCCGCCCAGGCTGTGCCGCGTCATCAGGAAGAAACCTGGCGTCAGGCGCTGGAAAACGTCTCTACCTGGGTGCGCGCCTACTACGACACCGATGATGCAACGACCAAAGCTTTCCTTGAAGAGGTAGACCAGCTGAGCCAACAAAGCATCAGTATGGATGTCCCGGAAACGCTGCAGAGCCAGGCTCTTCTCGACAAGCTAATGCAGACCCGCGTACGTAATTTACTGGCGCAACCTGCCACAGCGCCAGTTGCACCTGCGCCTGCAACAGACGCTCCGGCGACTGCGCCGCAAGGAGAATAATGATGCTAAAAGTATTATTGCTCTTTGTGCTGCTGATTGCCGGGATCGTTGTTGGTCCGATGATTGCCGGTCACCAGGGCTACGTATTGATCCAGACGGATAATTACAATATCGAAACCAGCGTGACGGGACTGGCGATCATCCTGATCGTCGCCATGGTCGTCCTGTTTGCAATTGAATGGCTGCTGCGCCGAATTTTCCGCACAGGTGCGCATACCCGCGGATGGTTTGTCGGTCGTAAACGTCGTCGCGCCCGTAAGCAGACCGAACAGGCGCTGCTCAAGCTGGCGGAAGGTGACTATCAGCAGGTTGAGAAGCTAATGTCGAAAAATGCCGATCATGCAGAACAGCCGGTAGTGAATTACCTGCTGGCGGCAGAAGCGGCTCAGCAGCGCGGTGACGAAGCGCGTGCCAACCAACACCTTGAGCGTGCCGCCGAACTGGCAGGCAATGATACGATCCCGGTTGAAATCGCTCGCGTTCGCCTGCAGCTGGCGCGTAATGAAAATCATGCCGCGCGCCACAGCGTAGACAAACTGCTGGAAGTGACACCTCGTCATCCGGAAGTGCTGCGTCTGGCTGAACAGGCCTACATTCGTACCGGCGCATGGAGTTCGTTACTGGATATCATTCCATCCATGGCAAAAGCGCACGTGGGCGATGACGAACATCGCGCTATGCTGGAACAGCAGGCATGGGTTGGCCTGATGGATCAGGTTCGCGCCGATCAGGGCAGCGAGGGGCTACGCGCATGGTGGAAAAATCAGAACCGTAAAACCCGTCATCAGGTTGCCCTGCAGGTAGCGATGGCTGAACATCTGATTGAGTGTGACGATCACGACACGGCGCAGCAGGTCATTATTGATGGCCTGAAACGTCAGTACGACGATCGCCTGGTGCTGCCGATCCCGCGTCTGAAAACCAATAACCCGGAACAGATAGAGAAAGTGTTGCGCCAGCAGATTAAAGCCGTGGGCGATCGCCCGTTGCTATGGAGCACGCTGGGGCAGTCGCTCATGAAGCATGGCGAATGGCAGGAAGCCACGCTCGCCTTCCGTGCAGCCCTCAAACAGCGCCCGGATGCCTATGACTACGCCTGGCTTGCTGACGCGCTGGACAGACTGCATCAACCGGAAGAAGCCGCCACCATGCGCCGTGATGGCCTGATGCTGACGCTGCAGAACAACAATCCCCCGCAGTAATTCCCCATTGCCCGGTGACGCTTCGCCTACCGGGCATTTTCAATGATGCATAAATAAAAAAACGCCCGCTCTTTTGGAGCAGGCGTTAAACAGGTCTGTATGACAACATAAATGGGTGCTTCACTCAACGTTATGTCCATGGTGTTTGATGAGGCTACGCGACATCTGTCTGTGGACGATAAGCACCGTAAACGGCTCTGCATCATTCCTGAGTTTATGAGGCCAGATGGCGAACATAAGAGATGGAATGAGCATCTACCCGTATATTATTGCACAACGCGTGCCACGATTGCACTGCAAAAACCAGGTATTCGGACTTTTTAAGACAGCAGGTAATTCTTGGGAATAACGACTGAGAAAGGAAAATCAGAAAACAAAAAACCCCGCCGAAGCGGGGTTCAAAATTGGTCGGCGAGAGAGGATTCGAACCTCCGACCCACTGGTCCCAAACCAGTTGCGCTACCAAGCTGCGCTACTCGCCGTTTTACTGCTTTTTGAATTTTTAGTTCAATTCTTTAAGTCGTGGTGCGAGGGGGGGGACTCGAACCCCCACATCCTAAGGACACTAACACCTGAAGCTAGCGCGTCTACCAATTCCGCCACCTTCGCATTTCACAACTTTAAATTAATGGGGTGGCTAATGGGATTCGAACCCACGACAACTGGAATCACAATCCAGGGCTCTACCAACTGAGCTATAGCCACCACTGCAAATCTTTTACGCGGTATTAAAACCACCGCAGCTCCGGCACCATTACTAAATGGTGCGCCCGACAGGATTCGAACCTGAGACCTCTGCCTCCGGAGGGCAGCGCTCTATCCAGCTGAGCTACGGGCGCTTAGCGCCGTTGCGGGGCTGGATATTACGGAGGTCTCGGTCTGCTGTCTAGTGGTTTTTTAAAATAAATTATCGTTTGGTCATGGTTTGTGCGTTTTGTCGCTTATTCCTGCAATTTTTGGGCTGTGCCATGACGATTCAGGCCAAAAACCTTATAAATGAGTGTCACCGCCAGTAAGAAGCCAATGCCAACAAACAGTGACATTCGGGTATCTTCATTAAAGTACATGCCGATTAATACGCAAATCAGGAACGCCATCGTCAAATAATTCGCCCACGGGAACAGAATCGAACGGAAAGGATGACTGGCGATCGCCGCTTTATGGGCCTGGCGGAACCGCAGCTGGCTTATCAGGATCACAAACCACGGCACCATCCCCGGTAGCACGCTGGCGCTATAAACATAAACGAATACGCGCTGCGGGTTGGGAATAATGTAGTTCAGGCACGAACCAATCAGCAGTATCGCGATAGAAATAGCCACGCCGGCAACCGGTACGCCATGGCGAGAAACTTTTCCAACAGCGGCGGGGAGCTGACGATTCTTTGCCAGTGCGTAGAGCATGCGCCCGCAGCTGTACATCCCGCTGTTACAACCCGACAGCGCCGCAGTCAGAACCACAAAGTTAATAATCCCTGCCGCTGCGGTAATACCAATCTTGGCAAAGGTGAGAACAAACGGACTGCCGTTGCTGCCAATCTCGTTCCACGGGAAAATAGTGACGATAACAAAAATCGCCCCAACGTAGAAAATCAGGATACGCCACAGCACTTTACCTACTGCGCTACGCAGCGTGACCTGTGGATTCTTCGCTTCACCTGCAGTAATGCCGATCAGCTCCACGCCCTGGTAAGAAGCCACGACAATACACAATGCCGTCAGGAAGCCCTTCCAACCACCAGCAAAGAAGCCGCCATGCTCGGTCAGGTTGCCAAAACCGATCGCCTGACCACCGTTGCCAAACCCGAAGAAAATCACCCCTAACCCAATGACGATCATCACAATGATGGTGGTCACTTTGATCATGGCAAACCAGAATTCAATTTCACCATACAAGCGAACTGCGGCGAGGTTTGCCAACGCAACCAGTCCAACAGCAATCAGTGCGGGTATCCATTGCGCCATTTCCGGGAACCAGAACTGGACGTACACCCCGATGGCGGTAATCTCTGATATCCCCACTGCCATCCACATAAACCAATATGACCAGGCGGTGAGATAACCAAAGAAGGGGCTCATATAACGATGGGCGTAAACAGCGAATGAACCGGCAACCGGCTCGAGGAATAACATCTCCCCCATAGAACGCATAATGAAAAAGACGAACAGCCCGGCCACGATGTATGCCAGCAGAACCGACGGCCCCGCCCATTTCAGGGTACTGGCAGCCCCCATAAAGAGTCCGACGCCAATAGTGCCCCCAAGGGCAATTAATTCGATGTGACGAGCCTCCAGCCCACGCTGTAGCTCAGGTTTGTTCTCGGCCATAAATCCTCTTGTTGTGTTTGCATGCTGTCCGGTATTACCGGTTCTCGTTATGGGTACATCTTGTTATGCCATAACAGGCCACACGACACCGACCGCTTAGCGGTTGGCGTCAAAACTCCACGGCACTGGAATGATTGTTGCGAATGGTTTCCTAAAATCGCTTAAATGGCAATTAAAGCATTCAAAAAATAGATGGACTGTGCGATAAAGCAGCGATAATGTGGTGAATAAGTAGCGTAATTAGTAGAAAACGCTACTTATCAGAGAAGAGAAGGTGTCAGAGGTTGCCGGTATAGTGCCAGCGGAGATAACGCAATAAGCGCAGTTGACGAGTGATGCGGCTTGGCTGCGACAGTAAGCGATACAGCCACTCCAGACCCAGATTCTGCCAAATTTTAGGTGCGCGCTTAACGTGACCGGTAAAGACGTCGTAGGTACCACCCACGCCCATATACAGCGCTTCTGGGTGAGTCTTGCGGCAATCACGCATAAAGATCTCTTGTTTCGGCGAGCCCATCGCCACCGTCACAATTTGCGCACCGCTGGTGTGGATACGCTCAAACAACGCCTGACGTTGCTCCGGGGTAAAATACCCGTCCTGGCTACCCACTATGTTCACGCGCCACTGCGCACGCAGTTTGGCTTCTGTTTGCGCCAGAACGTCAGGCTTACCGCCAATCAGGAATACCGGCGTTCCCTCCTGCCCGGCTCGCGCCATCAGCGCTTCCCACAGATCAGCCCCCGCCACGCGTGAAACCTGCGCCTGCGGGAATTTTTTGCGCACTGAACGCACCACGCTAATGCCATCCGCATATTTGAACTCAGCGGCGTTGATCAATTCCCGCACTTCAGGGTTATCTTCTGCCGTCAGCATTTTCTCGGCGTTGATCGCCACCAGTGTCCCCTGCCTGAGATGTCCCTCGGCAAACAGGTAATTTAGCGCATGCTGCATATCGCGCCAGCCAATCAGTTGTAGCCCGCGCAGCGAATAGAGTGGCGCTGTTGTGTTATCTGTCATTACGATCCTTCAATCTGTGTCCGGGGCAGCGATTTTATTCGTTTATGGATGAGTCCCGCACTATCGAATAGCCAGAACAGCAATTTTGCTACCAGCAGACAAACGCCAAAAATCACGAGGAAAAAGACTACTCGTGAGACAAACGAATCCAGTCCTTCACGTGCCAAAACGATCATATTGAAAATGGCACCAAAACAGAAACTGTGCAGAATCGCCGCCTTATAGCGATTAGCTTCGCGATTGCCTAACTCATACAACCAGTCGAACCATTTAATAATTAACCCGACGACAATCGCGCCTAACGGAATAAACAGCGCCCCGCCCATCACCACCAGAGAACCAATTAGCGTCGGCGAAATCGCCAGTCCCGAGTGGTTATTCAACACTTCCCAGGTAAAGTAGTTCGCTGAGTTGAGAACAATACTCGGCCGGCCTGGCCACAGCCAGGAAGGGATAAAGACATAGAAGTCACGAACAATCGGCGCCAGCCCCTGGAACTCAATATTGTGGTAATTTTGCAGCAACAGCGCCAGATTCTCCCACGGCGAGAAAGTGTCGCGCGTAAGATACAAGAACGTATAGAACGCCTCATCTCCGCTGACGTTCATTCCGTAGCGCTTCAGCGCAAGCCAGAACATTCCGACAATACCCAACACACCCGCAGCGGCCAGCATCCACAGCGAAATCCAGCCGCGAATAATGCCGATAAACAGGAAGATGGCAAACGCAATAATGATATTGGCGCGTGTCCCGCCCACAATCATATAGGTCAGCAAACCAAACGCGACGGTGCTTACCAGGAAGAACAACCACGCTTTGCTGTCCTGACGCAGGAAATAGACGACCAGCATGGCCGGAATGAAGAAGTAGAAGAAACGCTTCAGAGCGACCCCAGAGACTTCGCTGGAAAAAATCTGGCTGTAGGATTGCAGTCTGAACAGCAGGAATCCGTTGTTCATAAAGAAGACGCCTACGCTTACCAACGCAATCGCCATCAGGATAATCCAGGTCAAATGGGCTTCAACGCGGTTAATAGTAAACAGCGGCCTGCGCGGCTTACCCTCTACTCGCTTACGCAATCGCGTTTTATACGTCACATAGTAGACGGCATAGAAACAGGCGGCTGACAGCAAGGCCTGCAGCAAGATCTCCGGTGGAGCGACAGCCACATCAAAACGGAACACCAGGATGCTGGTCAACGGGAATCCAAAAAAGAACGTCAGCAAAAACAGCAGCGAAAAGAAAACGTTGAAGTTAAAACGTACGCGACGGAATTCGAACCAGGTCAGCGTGGCGATAAACAAGGTGGAAAGCAACCATACCACCAGCAGGCCGCTAAATTGCATCAGGCTCATACGATTTCTCCTGAAGCAATGCGCAGCGCGTTATGCCACGGCTGCAGATAATTAGGGCTAAAGAAGGTGATTGTATTTTTATCTACCGATGCCAACTGGCGCTGCGCTTCGCGTACGACGTCTTCATTGAGCTCATCAGTGGTAAATAACACCGGGAGATTCTGCTCCACCATATCCTGCCAGAAGGGATTTTCACGGTTCAGCACGCAAGGAATACCGGCCTGAATCAGCAAACACAGAGTACCGATCCCTTGCTGACGGGCAAAAATGAAGTACCCCAAATCACACTGACGCAATAATGCCAGATAGGCATCAAATTCCAGTTTTTCACTTAAAATTTGCAGATTATCAGCGCTAAATAATGCCAGCCCCGCCTGGCGAACCTCATCGATGTAGGCCGTATTATTAGCGGGGTAACCCATCGGCACAATCACGTTCACCGTGTCGCCGAACTGCTGATGAACAGCGCGTAGCGCGGCAACATGCTCATTGCTGCGATCGCCTGAGTTGCCAACCAACACCGTCATCTTGCCGCTACGCTGACATTCACTGCTCATATTATTGAGTCTGGGATCCATTCGCGTTGGGAAATAGAGCAACTCACCACGCACGCGCGGATGTTGTCCGGCGAAATAGCTCAAGTCACCACGCGTGGCAAATACGCAGCCCACGCGGTTCTGCGCCATGCGACGAATCGGGTAAAACAGGCGGAATTTCAGTCCACTGGAGACTTCGTATAAATCTGCGCCCCAGATATGCCAGTTAAACTGCGTCGGTTTAATTCCCCCGCTCAGCAGCGCCAGCCACAGGCTGGTATTGAACTGACCGTGGAAGAAGAAGCGCTGTTGGCGATCCGCTTTTGCTTTCGCGATAACCGCTTCAGCCAACGCCTTTTTCCCGCTGTAGAAACTCAGCGATAACGCCGGGCAGCTCTCACTGAATCCCGCATCCGGACCTGCAACCATAAACGAGCGCGCGTGCTCGCTGGTTGCGGCCAGCGAGTCGTTGAAAAACCGCAGCACGGTTTGATTATGGTGAGGGATATCCGATCCCAAAACGTGAATCAGTACAGTCATGCCCGCCTACGCCAGAGTAAAAATACGCCACAACAAAGAGAAAAATAGACGATGTACGTTGCCATATACGCCTGTGCCGCGCCCAGCGCACCGTGAGCAGGGATCAACCAATGAGCAAACGCCGTCAATAATATGAACTGGCTAATTTCAGCCAAAATATAAAACCGCAGCGACGCTTTCGCGATCACCAGATACCCAAAGACATACGCCCCCACTTTCAGCACATCGCCGACCAGTTGCCAGGCAAACAGGTCGCGCATCGCGGTGAATTTAGCGGAGAAAAGCAGCCAGATAGCAAAGTCACGCAGTAGCCAAACACTAAAGCTTGCGGCGGCAACCGCCGGCAACACAAACTTCAACGACTTGATCACTTCGCGTGTAATGTCGCGCTTTTCGGTCAAACGCGACAATGTCGGCAGCAAGTAAACGCTAAATGAGGCGGTGATAAATTGCAGGTAAGCATCGGAAATACTGCTTACCCCTTGCCAGATCCCCACATCATCCCAGCCGTACTGCGCCGCCAGCAGGTTTCGCATCATCACATATGCGACAGGTAGCGTTATGGAGGTAATCAGCGCCATCAGCGTAAACTTGCTTAGCTGCCCTGCCAGACCGTTATCCCACGAAGGCTTCAGGTAATGCAGAGGAATAGTGCCACGCTTAATCAGCATGATGGCTGCTGGGATAACCACCAGCGCAGGAACCAGCGCCAGCCCCAGCAAGGCCCCCTCATACCCACCCAGGCGATAACAGCCATAATAAGCCACCACGCCTACCAGGCTACCCACAATTAGCGACAGCGCGTTACCCGCCGCATCGCGGAAACCCTTCATCAGCGCCAGCAGTAGATTCGCCCATGCAATACCCATCTGCACCAGCGCAACCAGTCGTACCAGCCCCTGATAATGAGTATGGCCAAATAACCCCTGACTGATAGGCGCGGCTGCCAGCAAAAAAATCACCGCCATTAGGGTAGAGAATCCCAACACCATTGCGGAAGAGGTACCGACTACCCTCCGCAATCGTGCCGGGTCATCATGGTGCTGCGCAACGTATTTCGTGACGCCGTTAAAAATGCCGGCCCCCGCTAACACGCCAAGCACGGTGACCATCTGACGGAAGTTGCCCGCCTGCCCCACGCCAGCCGGACCAAATGACACTGCCAGCAGCTTCACGACCAGCAAACCCGCACCGATTTTTACCAGCGTACTGGCCGCCGTCCACAAGGACGCTTTTGCAAGCGACATATCAGGCGAAATAGTTGAGTAAGGTCGAAATTACCGTTCGCTGATTAACCGGTGACAGGTTATAGAACAGCGGTAAACGCAGCAGGCGCTCGCTCTCTTTGGTGGTGTAACGATCAACACCGGCAAACACGCCAAATTTATCGCCAGCCGGGCAATCATGCAGCGGGATATAGTGGAACACCGCCATAATTTCGGCTTCTTTCAGGAAGTTAATCAACGCGGTGCGATCGTCGATATCGCGCAGCTTGATATAAAACATATGGGCATTTTGCACGCAGCTTTCCGGAACACAAGGCAGGTCAATCCGTCCGGCACGCGCCAGCGGTTCGAGGGCATCGTAATAATTCTGCCACAGCGCCAGACGCTGCTGGTTAATGCGGTCCGCCGCTTCCAGTTGCGCCCACAGATAGGCGGCCTGCAGATCGGACATCAGATAGCTGGAGCCGATATCACGCCAGGTATATTTGTCTACCTGACCGCGGAAAAACTGGCTGCGGTTGGTGCCTTTTTCACGGATGATCTCTGCGCGTTCGACTAATTTTTTATCATTAATCAGCGTCGCACCACCTTCACCGCCTGCGGTATAGTTTTTGGTTTCATGGAAGCTAAAGCAGCCAATGTGACCAATTGTCCCCAGCGCCCGACCTTTGTAGGTTGACATGACGCCCTGAGCGGCATCTTCCACTACAAACAGGTTGTACTTTGTCGCCAGCGCCATAATGGTATCCATTTCGCAGGCCACGCCCGCGTAATGTACTGGCACAATCGCGCGGGTTTTGTCGGTAATTGCCGCTTCAATCAGCGTTTCGTCCATGTTCATGGTATCCGGGCGGATATCAACAAAGACGATTTTTGCCCCGCGCAGCACGAAGGCATTGGCCGTGGAGACAAACGTGTAGCTTGGCATAATGACTTCATCACCAGGTTGGATATCCAGCAGTAATGCCGCCATCTCAAGCGATGCGGTACAGGAGGGTGTCAGCAGCACTTTCTCGCTGCCAAAATGCTGCTCCAACCATTGCTGACAGCGGCGGGTAAAGCCGCCATCACCACACAGTTTGCCGCTGTTCATCGCGGACTGCATGTAATCAAGTTCAGTTCCCACCACCGGCGGTGCGTTAAATGGAATCATCGTTTCACCTGTATAACCAATACGCGGTGCTTTCCACATTCGCACCACTGTGTATGTAACGTTTAAGCGCGGCGGTGTTGCCCATTTGGGTCGCCACGCGCAATGTTGTTTTACCGCGAGCCTGTGCCCAACAAAGCGCCGCCTGCATCAGTTCTGCGCCCACACCACGCCCGGCCAGCAGACCAATTCGGGCCTCGGTCGCATTCAGTTCACGCAGCGAGACATAGCCACGAATTTCACCTGTCGGTTTACGAAAAATGAGGCATTGATGATCGAACGTCCCCAGCACCGCGTTTTCGATCCACTGCGCGTAAAAACGCGCACTGGCATCTGCGGGATACCACGGAGTGCGAAAACGACTTTGCGCAAACGCCTGGCCTGCCAGTTGGCGTAATGCCGGGATATCCTCAGGTTGTGCGACCTGCGCACCGGGGTTGCCGCTGAAACAGGTCACCGGCAGTACAAAATCCACTTCACCTTCTACCAGTGAGAATCCCAACTGCTGTAAGCCATCTAATTCATGGCTATTTGCGGCAGGAATTTTTGCCTGTACCCGCGACCAAGACTGCAACGCATTCGCAGTCAGAACCGGCGCATGTTGGTCAAAACGTACAATGGCGCTATTGACGCCAAAGAACGTATTTTCCCAGCTAAGCGGCTCAATACTGGCGCGGACGAGCACGGAGCAGCTCCAACAAATATTGGCCATAGCCCGTTTTGGCCAGTGAACTGGCGGCACGCTTCACGCCTTCGTCATCCAGCCAACCGTTACGCCAGGCGATTTCTTCCAGACAGGCTATTTTAAAGCCCTGGCGTTTCTCTACCGTCTGCACAAAAGTACTCGCTTCGATCAAACTGTCATGCGTACCGGTATCCAGCCAGGCAAAACCACGCCCAAGCAACTCTACCGTCAGGTGTCCGTCATCAAGATACATCTGGTTAATGGACGTAATCTCCAGTTCTCCACGCTCAGACGGTTTTACGCGTTTTGCATATTCCACCACTTTACTGTCATAGAAATAGAGTCCTGTCACCGCCCAGTTAGACTTCGGTTCTTTCGGCTTCTCTTCCAGTGAGACTGCGCGAAAATTTTCGTCAAACTCAACAACACCAAAACGTTCAGGATCCATCACCTGATAGCCAAACACCGTCGCGCCTTGCGTTCGGGCAGCCACATGACGCAGTTTTGGACTAAATCCCTGACCAAAGAAGATATTGTCCCCTAACACCAGACACGATGGTTCACCGTTAAGAAACGTTTCGCCAATAATAAACGCCTGCGCTAATCCATCCGGGCTCGGCTGCTCAGCATACTGCAATTCAATGCCGAACTCAGAGCCATCACCCAGTAAACGCTGGAAATACCCTTTATCTTCCGGGGTAGTGATAATCAGGATTTCGCGAATTCCCGCCAGCATCAGTACCGATAGCGGGTAGTAAATCATCGGCTTATCGTAAATGGGTAACAGTTGCTTCGATACGCCGCGCGTGATGGGATACAGGCGAGTACCTGAACCACCCGCCAGAATGATACCTTTCATGCGTTGTCTCCTCCGGGAGCCAAAACCAGGCTGTTAGCCCTTCAGACCTAAACGTTCGCCCTGGTAACTGCCGTCCTGCACGGGTTTCCACCATGCTTGATTATCCAGATACCACTGCACGGTTTTGCGCATTCCGCTTTCAAACGTTTCCTGCGGCATCCAACCTAGTTCACGCGCTATTTTTGAAGCATCAATGGCGTAACGCAAATCATGACCTGGGCGATCGTCCACAAAAGCGATCAAATCGCGGTACTGCGCAATGCCCTGCGGTTTATGCGGCGCCAGCTCTTCCAACAGGCTGCAAACTGTTTCGACGACATCCAGGTTTTTACGCTCGTTATGACCACCAATATTATAGGTTTCTCCAACCACGCCCGCCGTCGCCACACACCAGAGCGCCCTGGCATGATCTTCTACATATAACCAGTCACGGATTTGTTGCCCATTGCCGTACACCGGCAACGGTTTCCCCGCCAGTCCGTTGAGGATCATTAGCGGAATCAGTTTTTCCGGGAAATGGTACGGACCATAGTTGTTGGAACAATTGGTAATCAGCGTTGGCAGACCGTAGGTACGCAGCCAGGCGCGGACCAGATGATCGCTGCTGGCTTTCGACGCAGAATAAGGGCTACTCGGCGCATACGGCGTGGTTTCTGTGAAGAAATCATCGGTAGAATGGAGATCACCATACACCTCATCCGTCGAGATATGGTGGAACCGAAATGCGGCTTTTTCCTCGCTGGTTAATGCACTCCAGTACGCGCGCGCCGCTTCTAACAGCGTGTAAGTTCCCACAATGTTAGTTTCGATAAATGCGGCCGGCCCATCAATGGAGCGGTCAACATGGCTTTCTGCAGCCAGATGCATCACACAGTCCGGCTGATATTGTTGAAACACTCTGTCGAGAGATGCCCGATCGCAGATATCCACTTTCTCAAAGGCAAAACGGGGATTCTGTGCAACCGGCTCCAGCGACATCAGGTTTCCGGCGTAGGTCAGCTTATCGACCACCACCACCGCATCCTTTGTCTCATGAATGATATGCCGTACAACTGCAGAGCCGATGAATCCCGCTCCACCGGTAACCAGAATTCGTTTCATTAGCGCCAGACCCCTTTGGTATCAACCACATACTGCTGTTGTACCGCATCGCCTTCAATGGCTTTAAATTCATTATGGTCGACCAGCATGACTAACACATCGGCACTTGCCAGCGCATCATCCAGTGCCGCCAACTGGCAAAGACCATCCAGTTTTTTCGGCAGTTGACGGATATTCGGTTCCACCACCAGCGTTTCACCTTTGTGCCATTGCGCGATATGTTGCGCAATTCCCATCGCCGGGCTTTCACGCAAATCATCAATATTCGGTTTGAATGCCAGGCCAAAACAGGCAATTTTCACTTCGCTGGCGCGTTTATTGGTGTCCGCCAAACAGTCGGCCACGGCAGCCTTAACACGCTCGACCACCCAATGAGGCTTACCATCATTGACCTCACGCGCAGTGCGGATTAATTTCGCCTGTTGCGGGTTCTGCGCCACGATAAACCACGGATCGACCGCGATACAGTGCCCACCTACGCCCGGGCCAGGCTGCAAAATATTCACACGCGGATGACGATTTGCCAGGCGAATCAGTTCCCAGACGTTAATCCCCTGTTCGGCGCAAATCAGCGATAGTTCATTAGCGAAGGCGATATTGACGTCGCGGAAGCTATTTTCCGTGAGCTTGCACATTTCCGCTGTGCGCGCGTTGGTCACGACACATTCTCCTTCAAGGAAGATGTTGTACAGCTCACTGGCGCGTGCAGAACAGACTGGGGTCATGCCCCCAATCACTCGGTCGTTTTTAATCAGCTCAACCATCACCTGACCCGGCAGCACGCGTTCAGGGCAATAGGCAATATTGACGTCAGCCTGGTCACCAACCTGTTGCGGGAAAGTCAGATCGGGCCGCATTTCTGCAAGCCATGCAGCCATCTGTTCCGTTGCCCCGACGGGTGACGTCGATTCAAGGATCACCAGGGCGCCTTTTTTCAACACCGGTGCAAGAGACTTCGCCGCGGCTTCAACGTAGGCCATATCGGGATCATGCTCACCCTTGAATGGAGTCGGCACGGCGATCAGATAAGCGTCAGCTTCGACGGGCGTAGTGACCGCTCGCAGAAATCCGTTTTCAACCGCCGTTTTCACCACCGCCCCCAGATCGGGCTCAACGATGTGAATTTCCCCGCGGTTAATGGTGTCCACCGCATGCTGATTTACATCTACGCCAATCACATGTTTTTGACGGGAAGCAAAGGCAGCCGCCGTTGGCAGTCCGATATAACCCAGCCCAATGACAGAAATGGTCGTAAAACTCATAGCGATATCCGATTATTTTTTAACGCGTGTAAAATTCGGTCACATGCCTGCCCGTCACCATACGGATTATGGGCGCGGCTCATGGTTTGATATTCATCGTCGTTATGAAGCAAACGCGTGACTTCTTCAACAATACGCTGCGGGTCTGTCCCCACCAGACGTACCGTACCAGCGGTAATGGCCTCCGGACGCTCCGTCGTTTCGCGCATTACCAGCACAGGTTTCCCCAAAGACGGCGCTTCTTCCTGAATCCCGCCGGAGTCGGTAAGGATCAGCCAGGCGTGATTCATCAGCCAGACGAATGGCATATAGTCCTGCGGTTCAATCAGAATCACGTTTTCAACGTGACCTAAGATTCGATTAACCGGCTCGCTAACGTTAGGGTTGAGGTGTACCGGATAGACAATCTGTACATTCTGATTAGCCGCAGCAATTTCCGCCAGCGCGTGGCAAATGTTTTCAAAGCCGCGGCCAAAACTTTCCCGACGATGGCCGGTCACCAGGATCATCTTTTTATCAGAGCTCAGGAAAGGATAATGCTCTGCTAATTCAGCACGCAATTCATCGTTCGCCAGTACGCGGTCGCGAACCCAGATCAACGCATCAATCACCGTATTGCCCGTGACGAAAATACGATTTTCGGGAATAGCTTCCCGTAACAAATTTTGGCGCGAGTTTTCTGTTGGCGCAAAATGATACATAGCCAGACGCCCGGTCAGCGTACGGTTCGCCTCTTCCGGCCAGGGAGAGTAGAGATCACCAGTACGTAAACCAGCCTCTACATGCCCCACCGGGATGCGCTGATAGAACGCAGCCAGACTAGTGGCAATGGTCGTTGTGGTATCACCATGAACCAACACCACATCAGGTTTAAAATCAGCCAGAATTGGCTTTAATCCTTCCAGTATTCGGCAGGTAATTTCTGTTAATCCCTGGCCTGGCTGCATAATATTGAGATCGTAGTCAGGTACGATGGAAAAGAGGTTCAACACCTGATCGAGCATCTCCCGATGCTGCGCCGTGACGCAAACTTTCGCCTCAAAATCAGGATCTTTTGCCAGCGCATGAACCAGAGGTGCCATTTTGATAGCCTCCGGTCGCGTGCCAAATACAGTCAGTACTTTCACATCGATTCTCTTCGGATTGGCAGTGAGGGCCCAGCCCCTCACTGCAACGGTATTGCTAAATCGTGCGGCGGCGGGTTAACGCGACACCAGCACCGATCAGAGCCCCAACGATGCCCCACATAATCATCAGGAAAGCACGACGAGGGCTGTCACGTTTTACCGGTTCTTCCGGCGTACGCAAATAACGATAGGTCTGAAAACGCGGATCCAGAGTTGGCCCAACGTTCAGTGTGTTAAGCATGGCTCGGTTTTGGAAGTAGTCCAGATCGAAATCAGGACCAACAGATTGCAGGTTCTCGAGTCGCGCCTGCAGCATAGGTCGTCCAAGCAAAAACAGTTCAGAATCAGGTAATTCTTCAGCAGGAATATCCGTGGAAGTACGCGAAATATTATGCTGTTCAGCAATTTTGAGCGCCTGCTCAATGTTGTGAACACGGCGGGAGAAGATCGATTTCGCCACTTCCTCCTGACGTTTAACCTGCGCCTTCATCTGCACGGTGCGTGCAGCCCAGGCACCCTTCAACTCATCATTCAGATGACGCGCCGCGCGCTGGCTGGCAAACGCGACGTACTGACGCAGCAGATTGTTAGCATCAGGCGCCGTCTCGGCAATCAGCTTCACGCTGTCGTTGGTATTACGTACCGCATCACCAGGCATAAACTGAATGTTATTAATCAGTTCATCCAGCATCGCCGCATCGGCTTTGCTATTACCGACCATACGCTGCTTATAGTAATCAGTCTGCTGCCAGAATTCACGACGCGTATCCCAGGAAGCAAGCTGCATGATGAATTCTTTATAGGCTTCATCCATCACCGACGGTTGGTCCGCAGAAGCGAGACTGGCCTTAATATCCAGGTTACGCAAAAACTGCTGCTGAGAGTAATAACCGCCTAACATATTGACCGTTGGCCGGTCTGAAATCGCCGTGGCGCTCCACTCCTGACGCGCAAAAAACGTATAGGCGAGAGCGACAATCGCAAAGGCGAGAGCCATACCGACGATCCACACCTTCCCAGCCCACAAGGTACGAAACAACCCACGGATGTCCAGTTCATTTTCAGCGCTCACGGCGTCTTCCCCCGGTAATGGTTGTGTCATCGTACCCTCATTTTATTTGGTTAAGTCTGGTTTACTTTCACGATTTCTACGCAGCTTGCGCTTCAAACGTTTGATAAATCTCGCCACCTTCCACGCTCGTTTAATACAGATGTCGTACAAGACAAACGCCAGTAAAAAGAGCACCAACATCACCCATTCCGGGACAATACGAGAATATTCAGCCAGCACGCCAATGGATGCCAGAATCGCTGCAGCCAGGGTAATCAGGACAAAAGCCTGTCGGGAAGTAAACCCGGCACGCATGATTAAATGGTGAATATGTTGGCGATCCGGGGAGAAAGGACTCATACCCTTGCGTAAACGACGGTACATAATTGCCACCATATCCATTAACGGAATGGCAATAATCCACAGGGCCGTAACCGGACTAATAGGATGCGTTGGCCCCTGGGTCGTCTCCAGCAGAATCCAAATCACCGTGAAGCCAATCAACGTACTTCCCGCATCCCCCATAAAGACTTTATAGCGGCGTCCGAGAATACCCAGGTTCAGCAGGATGTAAGGCAGAATGGCGGCGATCATGGCAAAACACCAGATAGCAAGGCTTGTCTGGCCATCGAACCACAGAATAAGTCCCATAGCGGCGAATGACACGCTGGATAGCCCACCGAGCAGACCATCGATCCCATCCACCATATTGAAGGCGTTAATCGCCGCCCAGACGGCAAACAAAGTAAGGAAATAGCCAAAAGGACCGAGCACCATCTCCCAAGGGCCGAAAATATAGCCAAGGCTTAGCAGATAGAGTTTTCCCACCGACATCATAATGATGCCAATAAGGGCCTGGATGGTCGCGCGGATTTTTACACTGATATCAAAACGATCGTCCAGAGCACCGATAAACACCAGTACCCCAGCACAGGCCAGGTAGAGAGTAGCATGCGGGATGTAGTAATCGGCGATGAGGAAGGTAAAGCAAATGCCTGCGTAAACCGAAATCCCCCCAACCAGCGGAATCAGTCCCTGATGACGTTTGCGGAAGTTGGGTTTATCCACCAATCCAATCTTTTTCGCGACCTTGCGGGCAAAGAAAAGAAACAGCGTTGTGAATAAAAAAATACTGATGAGATCAGTACTTGCTGTCAGTAAATTCACTATACATGCTCTCAGAGAATATCAATATATGAAGTATAACCATCCGGGCGATTATTCAGAAGAGAAACCCGACTCCATATCAGGTGGTTCTGTATGATTATCAACCACAAAATACGAATTACAACCTTTCTTCGCCAGGCGTAGTCATACCGTATTGTTGTTATTGTGTCGTTAAGATTACATCCACAAAAGCAAAACGCCACGTAAAAACGTGGCGTTTTCAGATGATGCCTGAATCAGGAACGCTTCATCATATCGAAGAAGTCGTCGTTGGTCTTGGTCATCGCCAGCTTGTTAATGAGGAATTCCATTGCGTCGATTTCACCCATCGGATGGATGATTTTGCGTAGGATCCACATTTTCTGCAGCTCTTCCTGAGTGGTGAGCAACTCTTCTTTACGGGTACCGGAACGGTTGTAGTCGATAGCCGGGAAGACGCGTTTTTCAGCAATCTTACGAGAGAGATGTAGTTCCATGTTGCCGGTACCTTTAAACTCTTCGTAGATAACTTCATCCATTTTAGAGCCGGTATCGATCAGCGCAGTCGCGATGATGGTCAGGCTACCGCCCTCTTCCACGTTACGCGCCGCACCGAAGAAACGCTTCGGACGATGCAGGGCGTTGGCATCAACACCACCGGTCAGCACTTTACCGGAAGCCGGAACCACGGTGTTGTACGCACGCGCCAGGCGGGTGATGGAGTCGAGCAGAATGATAACGTCTTTCTTGTGCTCAACCAGGCGTTTCGCCTTCTCGATAACCATTTCCGCAACCTGAACGTGACGGGATGCTGGTTCGTCAAAGGTAGAAGCCACAACTTCACCTTTAACCAGACGCTGCATCTCGGTCACTTCTTCCGGACGTTCGTCAATCAGCAGCACCATCAGCACACAGTCCGGATGGTTGTAAGCAATGCTCTGCGCGATGTTCTGCAGCAGCATGGTTTTACCCGCTTTCGGCGGAGCAACAATCAGACCACGTTGGCCACGACCGATCGGCGATGCCAGATCCAGTACACGCGCCGTTAAGTCTTCAGTAGAACCGTTACCACGTTCCATACGCAGACGAGAGTTTGCGTGCAGCGGCGTTAAGTTCTCAAAGAGGATTTTGTTACGGGCGTTTTCTGGTTTGTCGTAGTTAACTTCGTTAACTTTCAACAGCGCAAAGTAGCGTTCACCTTCTTTCGGCGGGCGAATCTTACCAGAGATGGTATCACCAGTGCGGAGGTTGAAACGGCGGATTTGGCTGGGAGAAACGTAGATGTCATCAGGACCGGCGAGGTAGGAGCTGTCTGCAGAGCGGAGGAAACCAAATCCATCCTGCAATATCTCCAGCACACCGTCACCAAAGATATCTTCGCCACTCTTTGCGTGCTGCTTCAGGATGGCAAAAATAATGTCCTGCTTGCGCATACGAGCCAGGTTTTCAAGGCCCATATTTTCGCCGAGAGTGATCAGCTCAGAAACCGGCGTATTCTTTAATTCGGTAAGATTCATAATGGTGTGAGTTCTTAAACTTGGGGTAAATCTCGAACTTAATGTTGTGAATGGTATGGCAGGGTCATCCATGCCTGTTTACGGCCATCAAACTCATGTCTGTTCGCTGTCTGGTCACAGGAAAGTACGCAGAACTGAAACGACAAGACGGATTGAGCGATAAGCCAGGAATCTGTCCACTTCCTGCGCGAGAAACAACGGGAAGTATTGGATATAACTAGATTCAAACTTAATAAGGTATGTTTAATACGAAGTCAACACTAACTTAGCACGACTCAAGTCGGGCGTCCAGTCATCCGAATCATTTCGAAGTATGGTCGCCCGATCATGAGACTTCCTTACGCTAAATTAGCGTCGAGGAATTCTTTCAACTGACCTTTGGACAGTGCGCCGACTTTAGTCGCCGCAACTTCGCCGTTTTTGAACAGCAGCAGGGTCGGGATGCCACGGATACCATACTTCGGCGCGGTGCCTGGGTTTTGGTCAATGTTCAGTTTAGCAACCGTCAATTTGCCCTGATATTCGTCAGCGATTTCATCCAGAATTGGAGCGATCATTTTGCACGGACCGCACCACTCTGCCCAGAAATCAACGAGGATAGCTCCGTCCGCTTTGAGTACATCCGTGTCAAAACTGTCGTCAGTCAGGTGAATAATTTTATCGCTCATATTAACTCCACAGGAATAAGCCTGGTGCGTTGGTGTACCCTTAATCAACGACGTGTTGATGTAGCATTAACCAACTAAAGGTTGACTTTATTTCACCGGATACGCTTTCGTAAAGCAATAGTAAGCTGATATTCTACCACACTATGAGCAAAACACATTTAACAGAACAGAAGTTTTCCGACTTCGCCCTGCACCCAAAGGTGATCGAAGCCCTTGAAAACAAAGGGTTTCATAACTGCACGCCCATTCAGGCCCTCGCGCTGCCGCTAACGCTGGCAGGTCGTGATGTTGCAGGGCAGGCGCAAACCGGTACCGGAAAAACGATGGCGTTCCTGACGTCAACGTTTCATTATCTTCTCTCTCATCCCGCGATTGACGATCGCAAGGTGAACCAACCGCGTGCGTTAATTATGGCGCCAACGCGTGAGTTAGCCGTGCAGATCCACGCCGACGCCGAGCCGCTGGCACAGACCACCGGTCTGAAATTAGGCTTGGCTTATGGCGGCGACGGTTACGATAAACAGCTGAAAGTGCTGGAAAGCGGCGTCGATATTCTTATCGGCACGACCGGTCGTCTTATCGACTATGCAAAACAGAACCACATTAACCTGGGCGCGATTCAGGTCGTGGTGCTGGATGAAGCAGATCGTATGTACGATCTGGGCTTTATTAAAGATATCCGTTGGCTGTTCCGTCGTATGCCGCCAACCACCCAACGTCTGAACATGCTGTTTTCTGCAACCCTCTCTTACCGCGTTCGCGAACTGGCGTTTGAACAGATGAATAACGCCGAGTACGTTGAAGTCGAACCGGAACAGAAGACAGGTCATCGTATTAAAGAAGAACTCTTCTATCCTTCCAACGAAGAAAAAATGCGTTTGCTGCAAACGCTGATTGAAGAAGAGTGGCCAGATCGCGCTATCGTCTTTGCTAACACTAAGCATCGTTGTGAAGATATCTGGGGTAGTCTTGCCGCCGATGGTCATCGCGTTGGTCTACTGACCGGTGACGTAGCGCAGAAAAAACGTCTGCGTATCCTTGATGAGTTCACTCGTGGCGATCTGGATATTCTCGTTGCGACTGATGTCGCCGCGCGCGGTCTGCATATCCCAGCCGTAACGCATGTATTCAACTATGACCTGCCGGATGACTGTGAAGATTACGTTCACCGTATCGGTCGTACCGGCCGTGCTGGCGCGAGCGGTCACTCGATCAGCCTGGCCTGTGAAGAATACGCGCTGAATTTACCCGCTATCGAGACCTATATTGGCCACTCGATTCCGGTTAGTAAGTACAACCCGGATGCGCTGATGACCGATCTGCCGAAGCCGTTACGTTTAACGCGCCCACGCACTGGCAATGGCCCACGTCGTACCGGTGGTGCTCCGCGTAATCGTCGTCGTTCAGGTTAACGTAAGATATGCTCACAACCACTTCGCTGTACGCCGCAATCGATTTAGGCTCGAATAGTTTTCATATGCTGGTTGTGCGCGAGGTGGCGGGAAGCATCCAGACGCTCACGCGTATTAAACGCAAGGTGCGTCTGGCCGCTGGACTCAACAGCGACAACGTTCTCTCCGCTGAAGCCATGGAACGCGGCTGGCAATGCCTGCGCCTGTTTGCTGAACGCCTGCAGGATATCCCGCAACCGCAAATCCGTGTGGTCGCCACGGCAACATTGCGCATCGCGGTAAACGCCGATGTCTTTATCGCTAAAGCGCAAGAGATCCTCAGCTGCCCAGTCCAGGTCATCAGTGGTGAAGAAGAAGCGCGTCTGATTTATCAGGGTGTTGCTCACACCACTGGCGGTGCCGATCAGCGTCTGGTCGTTGATATTGGCGGCGCCAGTACCGAACTGGTTACCGGCTCAGGTGCCCAAACAACCTCCCTGTTCAGCCTGTCAATGGGCTGTGTCACCTGGCTTGAACGGTACTTCACCGATCGTAATCTGGCACAGGAAAACTTTGACGAAGCCGAGAAAGCGGCTCGTGAAGTTTTGCGCCCCGTCGCCGACAAACTGCGTTTTCATGGCTGGAAAGTTTGCGTCGGTGCCTCCGGTACCGTCCAGGCGTTGCAGGAAATCATGATGGCGCAGGGTATGGATGAGCGCATTACGCTGGCCAAACTTCAACAGCTTAAGCAACGTGCTATTCACTGCGGTCGCCTGGAAGAGCTAGAAATCGAAGGGTTAACGCTGGAACGCGCGCTGGTTTTCCCCAGCGGATTGGCCATTCTGCTCGCCATTTTCACTGAGTTGAATATTCAATGCATGACCCTGGCCGGCGGCGCACTGCGTGAAGGTCTGGTTTACGGTATGCTACACCTGCCTGTCGATCAGGATATTCGCAGCCGCACGCTGCGTAATATTCAGCGTCGCTTTATGGTCGACACCGATCAGGCGAACCGCGTCGCACAGTTGGCTGTACATTTATTCGATCAGGTGAAAGATGAGTGGCATCTTGAGGCCATTAGCCGCGAACTGCTGCAAAGTGCCTGTCAGTTGCATGAAATAGGGCTGAGCGTGGAATATAAGCAGGCTCCGCTGCATGCCGCCTGGCTGGTGCGTAATCTCGATCTTCCGGGCTTTACTCCCGCACAGAAAAAACTGTTAGCCACGCTGTTACTCAACCAGAGCAATCCTGTCGATCTCTCTTCGCTGCACCAGCAAAACGCTGTGCCACCGCGCATTGCGGAGCACCTTTGCCGTTTACTACGTCTGGCGATCATCTTCGCCGCACGCCGTCGCGACGATTTAGTGCCACACATCATCCTGCAAGCTCAGGATGAAAATCTGACGCTAACGTTGCCGGAAGGCTGGCTGGAACATCATCCATTAGGTAAAGAGTTAATCGATCAGGAAATCCAGTGGCAAAGCTATGTCCACTGGCCTCTGGACGTTCATTAACGCGGAATAGGCTACTTCAGCCCACTGGCTAAAACCCATCCTTCAGTCACCTTATGCGTCACCGGATGGGTATAGCGAACAAAGGAAAAGCCCGCGTACGCAGACCGATTTACCATCTGAACTTTGTCGTCAGCAATGATGAATGAATTATCTTCGCGAAGGCAGGCTTTATCCGGCGCATCATAGAAATAGAGGCGCGGTTGAGTCTGAGCGACTTTACGCTCAACAAACTCTTCCGGCGCAGGATTCTTTAACCCCGATTTATCCCTGGCATCGTTGCATACCAGATCGACCGCCTCCAGATGATTGGCTTCTATCCAACCAACGTAACCACCGTATCCTGCCAACAAATAACCATGTGAATCGTTACCCCGCACAGACTCATAAAACTTTTGCGTTTCTTCATCCCGGGCAATGCTGAACCCCGTTCTGGATACGATATCACCGGGTACGATAAAAATTGATTCACTGCGGCACTGCGCTACCGGAGCGGCATAGAACCAGGCGCGAGACTTACCCGTCAACGCATAACGCGGGAAATCAATGGTGGCATCCAGTTTCAGTTTCTGATTTAAATCCTGACATTCCCGCATACGGGTTAAACATTGTTGAAAGTGTTTGCCTTTTTGCGGGTCAAATTGCAGTTGTTCATCATTAATGTCCGTCAGGATATTTTTAGCCGGATGATAAGTCACCCAGCCAAGATGCCCGGCTCCGGGGGTATCCGGGGTGCTTTTTTTCCGCCGATCAAACAATTGGAGCATAACGTTACTCTCATCATCTTCTTCGGCTTCAATACGTAAATCTTTCGCACCAACATGCTCTGCAATCATTAATGGCTGATTACTGCTGGCAACCATATTCACCATCGACACAGAACAATAGTCAAAAAACTCAAATCTATCTGTTGCAGACGCCGTTGCGGTATAGAACATCCCTGACAAAATGACCAATACAAACTTCAACATCTCATCAACCTCCCTGTTGTGCTGGCTGCCGGATGACGCTTATACGCCCTGGAAAATATCTACTTCTCTTTTGCTTTCGCCATCATCGCCCGAATATTGGCGATGCTGGCCTGTCCCTTTTGCATCCGCTCCTCGGCGCTTACCACTTTACGCTCCTGTTCCCAGATAACGTCATCTTGTGGCAGTTCCAACAAGAATCGGCTCGGTTCTGGTCTCACCAGCTCACCGTACTGGCGGCGCTCTTTGCACAGCGTGAAGATAAGTTCTTTCTGCGCACGCGTAATTCCGACGTAAGCCAGACGACGCTCTTCATCGATGTTGTCTTCATCAATGCTGCTCTGGTGCGGCAAAAATCCTTCTTCCATTCCCACCATAAACACGTAAGGGAACTCCAGCCCCTTTGAGGCATGCAGCGTCATCAACTGCACCTGATCCAGCTCTTCTTCGCTCTCTCCGCGCTCCATCATGTCGCGCAGGGTAAAGCGGGTAACGACCTGAGTCAGGGTCATGGGTTCTTCCAGCTCACTGCCTTCCAGCATCTCCGTCATCCAACTGAACAGGGTGTTGACGTTTTTCATACGCATCTCTGCCGCTTTCGGGCTCGGCGAGGTTTCATACAGCCAGGATTCATAATCAATGCCGTGGATCAAATCGCGCACGGCGGCAACCGGCTCGCGCTCCGCCAGGCGTTGGATTTCACCCAGCCAGTGCGTAAAACGGGTCAGAGAATCATACCCACGTCCGGTCAGTGTCTGGCTAAGCCCCATATCAAAGCTGGCGGTAAACAGGCTTTTGTTGCGGGTCATCGCCCATTCACCGAGCTTTTGCAGCGTGGCAGGACCGATTTCACGTTTTGGCGTGTTTACGATGCGTAAAAATGCGCTGTCGTCATCCGGATTGCTCAGCACACGCAGGTAGGCCAGCAGATCTTTAATCTCCGGACGCGAGAAGAACGACGTTCCACCAGAAATTTTGTACGGGATGCGGTTCTGCATCAAAAATTTTTCAAATACCCGCGACTGATGATTACCGCGATACAGGATGGCGTAGTCTTTATATTGCGTCTTGTTCACAAAGTGATGGGCAATTAATTCCCCGGTGACGCGTTCCGCTTCATGCTCTTCATTATTCGCACTCAGCACCTTCAGCTCAGCCCCATAGCCCAGCTCGGAGAAAAGCCGCTTTTCAAAGACGTGCGGGTTGTTAGCAATGAGAATGTTCGCCGCCTTCAGGATACGCCCGGAGGAACGGTAGTTTTGCTCCAGCTTCACCACCTGTAGCGCCGGAAAATCTTTGCTTAGCAGTACCAGGTTCTGCGGACGCGCGCCGCGCCAGGAGTAAATAGACTGATCGTCATCACCCACCACGGTAAAGCGCGCACGTTGCCCCACCAGCAGCTTCACCAGCTCGTACTGGCTGGTGTTGGTATCCTGGTATTCATCCACCAGCAGGTAGCGGATTTTGTTCTGCCAGCGCTCGCGCACCTCTTCATTACGCTGAAGCAGCAGCGTCGGCAGTAGGATCAGATCGTCAAAGTCCAGCACGTTGCACGCCTTCATATGCGCGTCGTACAGGCCATAGCAGTGAGCAAAAATGCGATCGCGCTCGCCTTTCGCACTGGCCGCCGCCTGTGCCGGGGTCATCAGATCGTTTTTCCAGTTGGAGATCGTCGAGATCAGCTGTTGAAGAATAAGTTTATCGTCTTCAATTAACCCTTCGGTCAGTTCCTTAAGCAGGGCCACCTGATCGGTATCGTCAAATAACGAGAAGTTCGACTTCATCCCCAGCGCCGCATATTCGCGCTTTATGACGTCCAGTCCCAGCGTGTGGAATGTGGAGATCATCAGCCCACGCGCCTCTTTACGACCCAGCGTTTGCGCCACGCGCTCTTTCATCTCGCGCGCAGCCTTATTGGTAAAGGTCACGGCCGCAATATGGCGTGCCTGATAACCACATTCACGGATCAGATGTGCGATTTTGTTAGTGATAACACGCGTCTTGCCGGAACCCGCCCCCGCCAGCACCAGGCAAGGTCCGGTGACGAATTCGACGGCTTGTTGTTGTCCGGGGTTCAAACGCATAAAGGGTCACTCATGAAAGTCGGGAGGGGAGAATAACAGCGTGGTAGTATAGCCAGCCTTAACCACCCCACTCAAGGCACGATCATGGCAAAAACAGCAGCAGCAGTGCATATCCTTGTTAAAGAAGAGAAACTGGCACTGGATCTTCTGGAACAGATTAAAAACGGCGCCGACTTCGGCAAACTGGCGAAGAAACACTCTATCTGCCCATCAGGCAAACGCGGCGGTGATTTAGGCGAGTTCCGCCAGGGCCAGATGGTTCCGGCGTTCGATAAAGTCGTCTTCTCTTGCCCTGTACTGGAGCCGACCGGCCCACTGCATACCCAGTTCGGTTATCACATCATTAAAGTGCTATACCGTAACTAATAAAAAGCCCGGAGTATCAACCTCCGGGCTTTTTTGCCTGATAGCGTTATGCTTATCCAGCTACGGCAATGCGCTTCATATCGGTCATGTAGCCACGCAGTTTCTGGCCTACTTTCTCGATTTCATGGCTACGGATCGCGTCATTCACGTCGCGCAGCTGCGCGTTGTCTACCGCGCCTTCGGCAATCGCTTTGCCCAGGTCGCCAGTCTGCAGAGTCGTCATGAACTCTTTCAGCAGCGGTACGCAAGCGTAAGAGAACAGATAGTTACCATATTCTGCTGTATCGGAGATAACCACGTTCATCTCGTACAGACGCTTACGAGCGATGGTATTCGCGATCAGCGGCAGCTCGTGCAGCGATTCGTAGTAAGCGGATTCTTCGATAATGCCGGAATCGACCATGGTTTCGAACGCCAGCTCAACGCCTGCTTTCACCATCGCGATCATCAGTACACCTTTATCGAAGTACTCCTGCTCACCGATTTTACCTTCAAACTGTGGGGCGGTTTCGAACGCGGTTTTGCCGGTCTCTTCACGCCAGGTCAGCAGTTTCTTATCATCGTTGGCCCAGTCAGCCATCATGCCGGAAGAGAATTCACCGGAGATAATGTCGTCCATGTGCTTCTGGAACAGCGGCGCCATGATCTCTTTCAGCTGCTCAGAGAGCGCGTAAGCACGCAGTTTCGCTGGGTTGGACAGACGGTCCATCATCAGGGTGATCCCACCCTGCTTCAGCGCTTCGGTGATGGTTTCCCAGCCGAACTGAATCAGTTTTTCCGCGTAAGCCGGGTCGGTCCCTTCTTCCACCAGCTTGTCGAAGCACAGCAGAGAACCGGCTTGCAACATGCCGCACAGAATGGTCTGCTCACCCATCAGGTCAGATTTCACTTCCGCCACGAAGGAGGATTCCAGCACGCCCGCACGGTGACCGCCGGTGGCTGCTGCCCACGCTTTGGCGATAGCCATGCCTTCGCCTTTCGGATCGTTTTCCGGGTGAACGGCGATCAGGGTCGGAACGCCGAAACCACGTTTGTATTCTTCACGGACTTCGGTGCCCGGACACTTCGGCGCCACCATCACTACGGTGATGTCTTTACGGATCTGCTCGCCCACTTCCACGATGTTGAAACCGTGGGAGTAACCCAGCGCCGCACCGTCTTTCATCAGCGGTTGTACGGAACGTACCACGTCAGAGTGCTGCTTGTCCGGGGTCAGGTTAACCACCAGGTCAGCCTGCGGGATCAGCTCTTCATAGGTCCCGACTTTGAAGCCGTTTTCGGTCGCTTTGCGCCAGGAAGCACGCTTCTCAGCAATCGCTTCTTTACGCAGGGCATAAGAGATATCCAGACCGGAGTCACGCATGTTCAGTCCCTGGTTCAGACCCTGTGCGCCACAGCCGACGATGACCACTTTTTTACCCTGAAGGTAGCTTGCGCCATCGGCGAATTCGTCGCGGCCCATAAAGCGACATTTGCCCAGCTGTGCCAACTGCTGGCGCAGGTTCAGTGTATTAAAGTAGTTAGCCATGGTGGTGTACTCCGTGATGTTGTGTTGTGGTGCTTATTATTCGGTTCGCGTTTCAGCGGGATTAGACTCACATTACAACAGGAAATTTATTGCGGAAATTGATATATTCACAACGTCACATTGCAATATCTGCAACGTCAAAATAAAGAGGCTCGCCGGTGGATTTACGCGATCTGAAAATGTTCCTGCATCTGGCAGAAAGTCGCCATTTTGGCCGCAGCGCGCGGGCGATGCACGTCAGCCCTTCCACGCTTTCGCGCCAGATCCAGCGCCTGGAAGAAGACCTCGGCCAGCCGCTGTTTGTGCGCGATAACCGCACGGTCACCCTGACCGAAGCAGGTGAAGAGCTGCGCGTATTCGCCCAGCAGACACTGCTGCAATACCAGCAGCTGCGCCACACCCTCGATCAACAGGGACCGTCGTTGTCTGGCGAGTTACATATCTTCTGCTCTGTCACCGCCGCGTACAGCCACCTGCCGCCAATCCTCGACCGCTTCCGCGCCGAGCATCCTTCGGTGGAAATCAAGCTCACCACTGGCGACGCCGCCGATGCGATGGACAAAGTGGTCACCGGCGAGGCCGATCTGGCGATTGCCGGTAAGCCCGAGATGCTGCCCGGCGCGGTGGCGTTTTCGATGCTGGAGAATCTGACGGTCGTATTGATCGCCCCGGCACTGCCCTGCCCGGTGCGTAATCAGGTTTCCGTCGAGAAACCCGACTGGTCGACGGTACCGTTTATCATGGCCGACCAGGGGCCGGTACGCCGCCGTATTGAGCTGTGGTTCCGCCGCCACAAAATCAGCAACCCGTCGATTTACGCCACGGTGGGCGGTCATGAAGCGATGGTCTCGATGGTGGCGCTCGGCTGCGGCGTGGCGCTGCTGCCGGAAGTTGTGCTGGAAAACAGCCCGGAGCCGGTGCGTAATCGCGTGATGATTTTAGAGCGCAGCGACGAGAAAACACCGTTCGAGCTGGGCGTCTGCGCGCCGAAAAAGCGGCTGCATGAGCCGCTAATTGATGCGTTCTGGAAAATTGTTCTGGAGCGTAAATCCACCGAGTAGCGCCAGCATCAGGCCTAAAATCAGTGGTAGATTCAGTATTGGCACTCCTTTTCTGTATAATGTCACGTGCCATAATAGATGTGGGGGGCTTGTTAACCATCACGTTTAGCAAGCCAGAACAGACGGTGTCATTGCGCACTTGACAGCGAAAATACAAACTTAATTAGCCATCATTATGATAATCAAACCAAAAATTCGTGGATTCATCTGTACAACGACCCATCCGACTGGCTGCAAAGTCAATGTGGAAAAACAGATCGATTATGTGAAGAAAAACGGGAAAATCGCTAACGGCCCTTCCCGCGTGCTGGTCATCGGTGCTTCCACCGGTTACGGTCTGGCGTCCAGAATTTCCGCCGCCTTTGGCAGCGGTGCCGCCACTATCGGCGTATTTTTCGAAAAACCAGGCACGGAAACCAAACCGGGTTCCGCGGGCTGGTATAACTCTGCAGCCTTCGATGAAGCCGCTAAGCGCGAAGGCCTGTACGCCAAAAGCATCAACGGCGACGCGTTCTCCGACGAGTGCCGTGATGAAGTCATCAAACTGATCAAAGAAGACCTGGGTCAGATTGATCTGGTGGTTTACTCGCTGGCTTCCCCGGTGCGTAAAATGCCGAAAACCGGTGAAATCGTCCGTTCGGCGCTGAAGCCAATCGGTGAGGTTTACACCTCTAAAGCGATTGATACCAACAAAGATCAGATCATCACCGCCAGCATTGAGCCGGCAACGGAAGAAGAAGTTCAGAACACCGTTACTGTGATGGGCGGTGAAGACTGGGAACTGTGGATGGGCGCGCTGAGCGAAGCGGGCGTGCTGGCTGATGGCGTGAAAACCGTGGCCTACTCCTACATCGGAACCGACCTGACCTGGCCAATCTACTGGCACGGCGCGCTGGGCAAAGCAAAAGAAGACCTCGACCGCGCGGCAGGTGCGCTGCGTGATCAGCTGGCTCCGCTGCACGGTTCTGCGAACGTTGCCGTACTGAAATCCGTGATCACTCAGGCATCTTCTGCGATCCCGGTAATGCCGCTGTACATCTCTATGGTCTTCAAACTGATGAAAGCGCAGGGGATTCATGAAGGCTGTATCGAGCAGATCAACCGTCTGATGACCACCAGCCTGTACGGCGACAAAGTGGCGCTTG
Organism: Citrobacter meridianamericanus; assembly: GCF_041320245.1. Classification (NCBI taxonomy): domain Bacteria; kingdom Pseudomonadati; phylum Pseudomonadota; class Gammaproteobacteria; order Enterobacterales; family Enterobacteriaceae; genus Citrobacter; species Citrobacter meridianamericanus. Next base: position 5,243,071 of record NZ_CP101036.1, read on the forward strand.
ATGACAACCAGCGTATCCGTATGGATGACTGGGAACTGCGCGAAGACATTCAGCAGGCATGTCGCGATCTGTGGCCGCTGATCACCACCGAAAACCTGGCGCAAGAAACTGACTATGCAGGGTACAAGCAGGAATTCCTGAACCTGTTCGGTTTTGGCCTCGACGAAGTGGATTACGATGCTGACGTGAACACCGAAGTCGAATTCGACGTCATCACGCTGTAATTTGCAGATACAGTTGCAAAAAGGGTTCATGTGAAAACATGAACCCTTTTTTAATGGCGACTGCTAACCCGCGAGGAAAAAACGGAACGCCGGGTTATGCGTTTCATCATGACAATCATAGCCCAGTTCGTTCAGCCGCGTTTCGAAATCAGGCTCGTGCTCACCCAACTCAAACGCCGCCAGTACACGACCGTAATCGGTGCCGTGACTGCGGTAGTGGAATAATGAAATATTCCAGTGCGTACCCAGGGTATGCAGGAATTTGAGCAACGCCCCTGGCGATTCGGGGAATTCAAAGCTGAACAGACGTTCCTGCAAGGGTTTCGACGGACGGCCGCCAACCATATAGCGCACGTGCAGCTTCGCCATTTCGTCGTCAGACAGATCCACCACGCTGTAACCGCCGTCACTAAGCAACTGGAGGATTTCTTTACGTTCTTCCAGACCACGACTCAGGCGTACGCCGACAAAAATGCAGGCATCTTTGGCATCGGCAAAGCGGTAGTTAAACTCGGTCACCGAGCGTCCACCCAGCAACTGGCAGAACTTGAGGAAGCTGCCTTTTTCTTCCGGGATAGTGACTGCCAGCAGCGCTTCGCGCTGTTCTCCCAACTCACAGCGTTCAGACACGTAGCGCAGGCCGTGGAAGTTAACGTTCGCACCTGACAACACATGTGCCAGTCGTTCACCGCGAATATTATGCTGGGCGATGTACTTTTTCATCCCTGCTAATGCCAACGCCCCGGAAGGTTCCGCCACCGCACGCACGTCTTCGAACAGGTCTTTCATTGCCGCGCAGATTGCATCGCTATCAACGGTAACGATGTCGTCGAGGTATTCCTGGCACAGACGGAAAGTTTCATCGCCGATACGCTTCACCGCCACACCTTCAGCAAAGAGACCCACACGCGGAAGATCGACCGGTTGTCCGGCATCCAGCGCCGCTTTCAGGCAGGCGGAATCTTCAGCTTCCACGGCAATCACTTTGATCTGTGGCATCAGCTGTTTGATCAACACCGCCACGCCTGCCGCTAATCCGCCGCCGCCTACCGGGACAAATACGCGGTCGAGGTGAGCATCCTGTTGCAATAACTCCAGCGCCAGCGTGCCCTGCCCGGCAATCACCATCGGATGGTCAAACGGCGGAACCCAGGTAAAACCCTGCTGCTGCGACAGCTCAATCGCTTTGGCTTTGGCTTCATCAAAATTCGCGCCGTGCAACAGCACTTCTCCACCGAAGCCGCGTACGGCATCAACTTTGATATCGGCGGTAGCCGTTGGCATGACAATCAGTGCCTTCACGCCTAATCGCGCAGAAGAGAACGCGACACCTTGAGCATGATTACCCGCCGATGCGGTGATGACCCCATGCGCTTTTTGCTCTTCGGTCAGGCCCGCCATCATGGCGTAGGCTCCACGCAGCTTGAAGCTGTGAACGGGTTGACGGTCTTCGCGCTTGACCAGAATCACGTTATCGAGGCGCGAAGAGAGCTTTTCCATTTTTTGTAGCGGCGTTACCTGCGCCGCTTCGTATACCGGCGCACGCAGTACCGCTCTGAGATACTCAGCGCCCTCAGGAGCACCGGATAGAGGTTGTGAATCCGCCATGATCATTATCCCCCGAGTTTTGACTTATCGCGCACCGCGCCTTTGTCGGCGCTGGTTGCCAGACTGGCATAGGCGCGTAGCGCAAAAGAAACCTGACGCTGACGATCTTTAGGCGTCCAGGCTTTGTCACCGCGTGCTTCCTGCGCTTCGCGACGCGCAGCGATTTCCGCATCACTTAGTTGTAACTGGATACCGCGATTCGGGATATCAATAGCAATCATGTCGCCATCTTCGATGATCGCAATGTTGCCACCGCTGGCCGCTTCCGGGGAAACGTGGCCGATAGACAGGCCGGATGTGCCGCCGGAGAAACGTCCGTCGGTGATCAACGCACAGGCTTTACCAAGGCCCATCGATTTCAGGAAGGTGGTTGGGTAGAGCATTTCCTGCATGCCCGGCCCGCCTTTCGGTCCTTCGTAACGAATGACAACCACGTCGCCCGCCACCACTTTGCCGCCAAGGATCGCCTCAACCGCGTCATCCTGGCTTTCGTACACTTTCGCCGGGCCGGTAAATTTCAGGATGCTGTCATCCACACCTGCGGTTTTCACGATACAGCCGTTTTCCGCGAAGTTACCGTAGAGTACCGCCAGACCGCCGTCTTTACTGTAAGCGTGTTCCAGCGAACGGATACAGCCTTCGGCACGATCGTCATCCAGCGTGTCCCAGCGGCAGTCCTGCGAGAACGCCTGGGTGGTACGGATGCCCGCCGGGCCAGCGCGGAACATTTTTTTCACCGCATCATCTTTGGTCAGCATCACATCATACCGATCAAGCGTTTGCGGCAGAGTCAGTCCCAGCACGTTTTTCACGTCACGGTTCAGCAGCCCGGCTCGGTCCAGTTCGCCTAAAATACCCAGTACGCCGCCTGCGCGGTGCACGTCTTCCATATGGTATTTCTGCGTGCTCGGCGCCACTTTACACAGCTGTGGGACTTTGCGGGACAGCTTGTCGATATCACTCATGGTGAAGTCGATTTCCGCTTCCTGTGCGGCCGCCAGCAGGTGCAGAACGGTGTTGGTGGAGCCGCCCATGGCGATATCCAACGTCATGGCATTCTCAAACGCCGCCTTGCTGGCAATGTTGCGCGGCAGCGCAGAAGCATCATCCTGCTCATAGTAGCGTTTAGTCAGCTCAACGATGCGTTTACCCGCGTTAAGGAACAACGTTTTACGGTCGGCGTGAGTCGCCAGCAGCGAACCGTTACCCGGCTGCGATAAACCCAGCGCTTCGGTCAGACAGTTCATGGAGTTTGCGGTGAACATCCCGGAGCATGAGCCGCAGGTCGGACAGGCAGAACGTTCAACCTGCTCGCTCTGCGAGTCGGAAACTTTCGGGTCAGCGCCTTGAATCATCGCATCAACCAGGTCGAGCTTGATAATTTGGTCAGAGAGCTTGGTTTTCCCGGCTTCCATCGGGCCGCCGGAAACAAAGATCACCGGAATGTTCAGGCGCAAGGAGGCCATTAACATCCCCGGGGTAATTTTGTCGCAGTTAGAGATACAGACCATCGCATCGGCGCAGTGAGCGTTAACCATGTACTCAACGGAGTCAGCGATCAGCTCGCGCGACGGCAGTGAATACAGCATGCCCCCGTGGCCCATGGCGATACCATCATCCACAGCAATGGTGTTGAACTCTTTTGCCACACCGCCTGAGGCTTCGATTTGTTCGGCAACCAGCTTACCGAGATCGCGCAGGTGGACATGGCCCGGCACAAACTGGGTAAAAGAGTTCACCACAGCAATAATCGGTTTACCGAAATCATCATCGGTCATCCCGGTGGCGCGCCACAGTGCGCGGGCACCCGCCATATTGCGGCCGTGGGTGGTGGTAGCAGAACGATACTTAGGCATGCTTGATTAACTCCCGTCTGTCTAATAATTGGGACGGTGCGTGCCGTCCCAAATTTATGTTTATTGATTAACCTGATCCAACCAGCCGTATTTATCTTCCGTTTCACCGGTGAAGAGGCCAAAGAAGGCCTGCTGGATGCGTTTGGTGACCGGACCACAGCGGCCTTCGCCCACCTGGATACCATCGACGCTACGTACTGGGGTGATTTCGGCCGCAGTACCGGACATAAATACTTCGTCGGCCAGGTACAGCGATTCACGGGAAAGCACCTGCTCACGCACTTCAATATTGAGATCTTTCGCCAGCTTAATGATCGCGTCACGGGTGATACCCGGCAGGGCGGAAGAAGTAAATGGCGGAGTAAATAAAATGCCGTCTTTTACTTCAAACAGGTTTTCGCCCGCGCCTTCTGAGATGTAGCCATTCACATCCAGCGCAATACCTTCCTGGTAGCCATGACGACGCGCTTCGCTACCCACCAGCAGTGAAGACAAATAGTTACCACCAGCCTTGGCAGCGGTAGGGATAGTATTCGGTGCAACGCGGTTCCAGGAAGAAACCATCGCGTCGATCCCCTGTTCCAACGCTTCAGCTCCGAGGTAAGCCCCCCACGGGAACGCGGCGATAATCACATCAGTGGTGTAACCCGCTGGCGGGTTAACGCCCATCCCTACATCGCCAACAAACACCAGTGGACGGATATAGGCGCTGGTCAGGTTGTTTTTACGAATCACTTCGCGGCACGCTTCCATCAGCTCATCAACGCTCTGAGATACCGGAAAACGATAGATCTTGGCTGAATCACGCAGACGCTGCATATGTTCACGATGACGGAACACCACCGGCCCTTTGTGAGAATCGTAGCAACGAATACCTTCAAATACGGAAGTACCGTAGTGCAGCGCGTGGGACATCACGTGGACCTTCGCGTCTTCCCAACGAATCATCTCGCCATTAGACCAAATGTAATCAGCTTTTTTCGTCGTCATTTTTCTTCCTTTTGCGCTCAGGCGCGGATTTGTTGTGATGTGGTTGTGCTCTGACAGATGGCAACATGTGCAACATCCACCAGTTTACTTAACTGACTAAACAGTAAGTCGACCGACCGGGGGCTGGCAACGGTCAATTCGATATTTATATTCTGCGCATCGCTGGCGGCTTCCATATTCATGGAGCACACCTGAAAACCACGATGGCGTACCACGCGTAAAACACGTTCTAACGTTTCCGGATTGAAACGAGCCTCAACGGCGACCTGATGTTGCATCATGATAATTTCTCCAGCATTTCTGAGTTGCTGGCGCCAGGTGGCACCAGAGGCCAGACATTCTCAAGTTCGTCGATTGAGACATGAAGCAGATATGGCCCCTCGCTGTTCAGCATGGTGTCGAGTGCCGCTTCAACCTGGTCTTTACGGGTGATGTGCTGGCCAGGTATGCCGAAAGCGCTGGCCAACATGAGGAAATCGGGGTTATCGGTAAGGGTAGTTTCGCTATAACGTTCCTGAAAAAACAGCTGCTGCCATTGTCGCACCATGCCTAACCGCTGGTTGTCGAGTAAAACTATCTTCAGTGGCAACTGCTTGCGTTTTACGGTGCCCAGCTCCTGTACATTCATCATGAAGGAACCGTCACCGGAGATACAGATTACCGTATCATTCGGGCGAGCAACCTGCGCGCCAACCGCAGCAGGCAAGCCAAAGCCCATCGTACCCAAGCCGCTCGACGTGATAAAATTTTCCGGGCGGGTGTAGGTCATATGCTGTGCCGACCACATCTGATGCTGACCAACATCCGTTGTTACTACGCTGTCGGCTGGTTTGCGGTCTGAAAGCTGTTTCAGCAATAACGGCGCATAAATAGCTTCGCCCGGATGGTCATAGCGCCAGGTATGCTCTGCGCGCAGCTCAGCACTGTACTGACGCCATTCGTCAATCTTCAACGGTTGCTGTAATGCCGGCAGCAACGCATTTAAATCGCCTTGCAGCGCCACGTGCGCCTGGCGCAGTTTATTCATTTCCGCCGGGTCGATATCCATGTGGATCACGCTGGCGTTCGGTGCGAAAGTATTCAGCTTACCGGTCACCCGGTCATCAAAACGTGCGCCAACTGCAATCAGTAAATCACACTCTTGCACCGCGAAATTTGCAGCTTTAGTACCGTGCATTCCCAACATACCCAAATAGTATGGGTAGTTAGCATCTACTGCGCCCAGGCCTTTCAGCGTACAGGCGACCGGCATTTGGGTAAGCATAATAAACTCACGCAGGGCCGGAACTGCCTGCGCCATGCCTACGCCGCCACCTACGTACAGGATCGGTTTTTGCGCCTGCGCCAGCATGTTACGCGCCTGCTCAACATCAGCGTGCGGGAAAGCCTCAATGTTTTCGACGGTCGTAAAATATGGCTCCAGCGAACCGCTGGCTAATTGGATGTCTTTTGGGATATCAACCAGAACCGGGCCCGGACGACCGGAATTCGCCACGGCGAAAGCCTCAGCCATGATGCGCGGCAGTTCTTCCAGTGATTGCACCAGAAAACTGTGTTTGGTGCAGGACAGAGACATACCCAGAACATCCACTTCCTGGAATGCATCCGTTCCGATGAAAGGTGATGCCACCTGACCGGTGATCGCCACCACAGGAACAGAATCTAACAGCGCATCGGCAAGTCCGGTGATCAGGTTAGTAGCACCAGGACCGGAAGTGGCGATACAAACGCCGGTTTTACCCGTCGCTCGGGCATAGCCAATCGCCGCCATCGCTGCGCCCTGCTCATGTCTGCACAACAGGTGTTCTACGCCGCCGTCATACAGCGCATCGTAAACCGGCATAATTGCGCCACCGGGATAACCAAAGACGGTTTGAACCCCCTGTGCACGCAACGCATGTACCACCCACTGTGCCCCATTCATAGTTACATCCCCGCCGTAAATCTTGAGAAACAGAATTTTATGCTGATACTCACTTTCTGCTCCTCGTTTAAGTTTTTAAGGTCAAAAAAAACCCCCGAACCTTTCGGTGCGGGGGTCTTAGTTCGTTAAGGCTTGTTTTCTAAGCCTTTCCTCGTCCAAGTGCAGCCCCGCACGGTGGGATAATAATCACCACCACGCTAATCACGACCAGGCTAATCACTCGTAGAAGGGCTGTCATTTTTGTATTTTCTTGCATCTTGTTCGAAGGAATACCTAAAGAGTTACCATAGAATTTGCAAATGACACAAGATATTTTTTTATTCGTTTTTCTGACGCCATTAACGGTTTAGATAAATATCGTTGTTTTTTATACAAAAAATCAAAAATGAAAATATTTCACGTTTCAGGTAATTCTCAGCAGCCCGATCCCCAATAAAAAGTCTATTCAAAAGCATTTGCGGGCGTCATCCCAGACTAGATGCAACTTATTGTGAATTACAATAAAACACATGAATCAGCACCTAAAAGGCGTAATTATGTAAAATCTTGCCGCGATGTATTGCGACATAATACTGTCATCAGGAGGCATTATGTCACTATCGATCATTCATACACGCGCCGCGTTGGGCGTAAATGCACCCGCCATTACTGTCGAGGTACATATCAGCAACGGCCTGCCCGGTTTAACCATGGTGGGGCTGCCGGAAACGACGGTGAAAGAGGCTCGCGATCGGGTACGCAGTGCGATAATTAATAGCGGGTATGAATTCCCGGCAAAGAAGATAACCATAAATCTCGCTCCAGCCGATCTTCCGAAAGAAGGGGGGCGATATGATTTACCTATCGCTGTTGCGCTTCTGGCCGCTTCTGAGCAGCTTACAACCCATAATCTCGATGCATATGAGCTGGTCGGTGAATTAGCGCTTACAGGCGCGTTACGCGGCGTTCCCGGCGCGATATCAAGCGCAACCGAAGCCATTCGTGCAGGCAGGAGAATTATTGTCGCCACAGAGAATGCCGCTGAAGTTGGACTGATACACGGCGAAGGATGCCTGATCGCAGATCACCTGCAGACCGTATGCGCATTTCTCGAAGGTAAGCACGATTTAGACAGGCCCTCAGCCGCAGATTTTACGCCCGACGCATTCGCCGACGACCTGAGCGATGTTATCGGCCAGGAACAGGGTAAACGCGGGCTGGAGCTTACCGCAGCTGGCGGTCATAACCTCTTGCTCATTGGCCCGCCGGGTACGGGCAAGACCATGTTGGCCAGTCGCCTCAGAGGTCTGCTCCCACCGCTTAACAACGATGAAGCGCTGGAAAGTGCTGCGATACTCAGTCTGGTTAATTCCGAAACGATACAAAAACAATGGAAGCAACGCCCTTTTCGTTCACCACATCACAGTGCTTCATTAACGGCCATGGTCGGTGGAGGCTCTATTCCTGCACCAGGCGAGATCTCTCTGGCGCATAACGGCATACTGTTTCTGGATGAACTACCCGAGTTTGAACGGCGTACGCTGGATGCCTTGCGCGAACCCATCGAGTCCGGGCAGATCCATCTATCCCGCACCAGAGCAAAAATAACCTATCCCGCGCGCTTTCAACTTATAGCAGCGATGAATCCAAGCCCTACAGGCCATTATCAGGGGAATCATAATCGCTGTACTCCAGAACAGACGCTGCGCTACCTCAATCGACTGTCAGGACCATTTCTCGATCGCTTCGACCTCTCCCTCGAAATCCCCTTACCACCGCCCGGCATACTCAGTCAGAGCGCAGTGAAAGGGGAAGATAGTGCAACGGTTAAGCAACGCGTTATAGCAGCACGAGAGCGTCAGTATCTGCGGCAAAATAAGTTAAACGCGCACCTGAACAGCCAGGATATTCATAAATACTGCCCACTGCACAGCGACGATGCTCAATGGCTGGAAGAAACGCTCGCGCATCTCGGATTATCTATCCGCGCCTGGCTGCGTCTGATAAAGGTCGCTAGAACGATTGCGGATATAGAACAATGTGATCGCATCTCTCGCCAACACTTACAGGAAGCCGTTGGATACCGGGCGATAGACAGGTTACTCATTCATTTGCAGAAACTACTGGCATAAAAAAAGGGCTTTCGCCCTTTTTTATTAATCATCAGATTCGGTGTAGTCTTCTGCGCCTTCCACCTGAGGTTTCCCACCAGAAAGCGTGTGGAAGCGTTTTGGACGCTTAATACGCGTCATGTATTTAGACCACACGCGTTCAGCTTCAGTAACCGGCTCACGTTCACCACGGCATACCGCAACAAACAGTTTCTCTTCTTCAGTTACCGGCTCACGCTTACCCAGATCCAGCTCGTTGAAAGCATAACCGTGACGCTCAAGCAGTTGTGCTTCTTTAATGGTGAAATCACCATGACGGGAGAATCCGCGGGGATAATATTTATTATCGAAATATCGATTAGTCGTCGTAAAGCTTTCCGCCATCCTGCACGCTCCTAATTCTTTGGCCGAGCTATTTATGGCGCGGAGTATTAGTTACGCTTGACAGAGCGTCAAACAAAAGATTTAAATCATAACGACAAATTATTTTATGGAGCGAGTTGTGGATACGGAATTGTTAAAAACTTTCCTGGAAGTTAGCCGGACACGCCACTTTGGCAGGGCTGCTGAAGCGCTCTATCTGACCCAGTCAGCGGTTAGTTTTCGGATCAGACAGCTGGAAAATCAATTGGGTGTAAACCTGTTCACTCGACACAGAAACAATATCCGTTTGACCGCCGCAGGTGAAAAATTATTGCCTTACGCTGAAACCCTGATGAATACGTGGCAAGCAGCACGTAAGGAAGTTGCGAATACCTCGCGGCATAACGAGTTTTCTATCGGCGCCAGCGCATCTCTCTGGGAGTGCATGCTTAATGACTGGTTGAGACGTTTATATCAATCTCAGGAGCCACAGTCCAGCCTGCAGTTTGAAGCGAGGATCGCTCAGCGCCAGTCATTGGTAAAACAGCTTCATGAACGACAGCTTGATCTACTGATTACGACCGAAACGCCCAAAATGGACGAATTTAGCAGCCAACTGTTGGGATATTTCACGCTGGCGCTCTATTGTAGTTCTCCATCGCAAACCAAAGATGAACTGAACTATCTACGTCTGGAATGGGGACCCGATTTTCAACAACACGAAGCGGGATTGATCGCGGGAGATGAAGTGCCGGTACTCACCACCAGTTCAGCTGAACTGGCCAGGCAACAGCTTTCTGTGATTAAGGGCTTTAGCTGGCTTCCTGTCAACTGGGCCAAAACCAAAAGCGATCTCCATACGGTTACCGACAGTACAACGCTATCTCGCCCTTTATATGCAGTTTGGCTGCAAAACAGCGATAAACATGCACTGATCTGCGATCTATTGAGAACAAATATTCTGGAAGATTAAGGTAAATACTGGCAAGGATGCCGGGAGTAAAAACAGAAGGAAGACAATGTTGAATTGCACGAAAAAAAAATCCTTAGCAAGAATGCTAAGGATTGTTTCTGGCAGGGGCGGAGAGACTCGAACTCGCGACACCCGGTTTTGGAGACCGGTGCTCTACCAACTGAGCTACGCCCCTAAATTTTCTTATCATTAAGCCTGCTTGATAGCAGGCTTAATTTTCTAATAAGTGGCGGAACGGACGGGACTCGAACCCGCGACCCCCTGCGTGACAGGCAGGTATTCTAACCAACTGAACTACCGCTCCACCGAATTTCTTTGTCACTACCCGGATTATTCATCCCGGTTTACTGCAATTTGATGCCTGGCAGTTCCCTACTCTCGCATGGGGAGACCCCACACTACCATCGGCGCTACGGCGTTTCACTTCTGAGTTCGGCATGGGGTCAGGTGGGACCACCGCGCTACAGCCGCCAGGCAAATTCTGTTTATCAACACACTTTTTAGTCTGTCGATGTCATCTGTAATCAGGCTGAATCTTGTGTCTGTATCTTCGCCAAAACATCTTCGGCGTTGTAAGGTTAAGCCTCACGGTTCATTAGTATCGGTTAGCTCAACGTATCGCTACGCTTACACACCCGACCTATCAACGTCATCGTCTTTAACGTTCCTTCAGGAGACTTAAAGTCTCAGGGAGAACTCATCTCGGGGCAAGTTTCGTGCTTAGATGCTTTCAGCACTTATCTCTTCCGCATTTAGCTACCGGGCAGTGCCATTGGCATGACAACCCGAACACCAGTGATGCGTCCACTCCGGTCCTCTCGTACTAGGAGCAGCCCCCTCAATTCTCCAGCGCCCACGGCAGATAGGGACCGAACTGTCTCACGACGTTCTAAACCCAGCTCGCGTACCACTTTAAATGGCGAACAGCCATACCCTTGGGACCTACTTCAGCCCCAGGATGTGATGAGCCGACATCGAGGTGCCAAACACCGCCGTCGATATGAACTCTTGGGCGGTATCAGCCTGTTATCCCCGGAGTACCTTTTATCCGTTGAGCGATGGCCCTTCCATTCAGAACCACCGGATCACTAAGACCTGCTTTCGCACCTGCTCGAGCCGTCACTCTCGCAGTCAAGCTAGCTTATGCCTTTGCACTAACCTCCTGATGTCCGACCAGGATTAGCTAACCTTCGTGCTCCTCCGTTACTCTTTAGGAGGAGACCGCCCCAGTCAAACTACCCACCAGACACTGTCCGCAACCCGGATCACGGGTCCACGTTAGAACACCAGCCATTAAAGGGTGGTATTTCAAGGTTGGCTCCACGCAGACTGGCGTCCACGCTTCAAAGCCTCCCACCTATCCTACACATCAAGGACCAGTGTTCAGTGTCAAGCTATAGTAAAGGTTCACGGGGTCTTTCCGTCTTGCCGCGGGTACACTGCATCTTCACAGCGAGTTCAATTTCACTGAGTCTCGGGTGGAGACAGCCTGGCCATCATTACGCCATTCGTGCAGGTCGGAACTTACCCGACAAGGAATTTCGCTACCTTAGGACCGTTATAGTTACGGCCGCCGTTTACCGGGGCTTCGATCAAGAGCTTCTCCTTACGGATAACCCCATCAATTAACCTTCCGGCACCGGGCAGGCGTCACACCGTATACGTCCACTTTCGTGTTTGCACAGTGCTGTGTTTTTAATAAACAGTTGCAGCCAGCTGGTATCTTCGACTGATTTCAGCTCCACGGGTAAACCGCTTCACCTACATATCAGCGTGCCTTCTCCCGAAGTTACGGCACCATTTTGCCTAGTTCCTTCACCCGAGTTCTCTCAAGCGCCTTGGTATTCTCTACCTGACCACCTGTGTCGGTTTGGGGTACGATTTCGTGTTACCTGATGCTTAGAGGCTTTTCCTGGAAGCAGGGCATTTGTCACTTCAGCACCGTAGTGCCTCGTCATCACACCTCAGCGTTAAAAGGTACCGGATTTACCTGGAACCTCCGCCTACATGCTTAAACCGGGACAACCGTCGCCCGGCCAACATAGCCTTCTCCGTCCCCCTTCGCAGTAACACCAAGTACAGGAATATTAACCTGTTTCCCATCGACTACGCCTTTCGGCCTCGCCTTAGGGGTCGACTCACCCTGCCCCGATTAACGTTGGACAGGAACCCTTGGTCTTCCGGCGTGCGGGTTTTTCACCCGCATTATCGTTACTTATGTCAGCATTCGCACTTCTGATACCTCCAGCATGCCTCACGACACACCTTCAACGGCTTACAGAACGCTCCCCTACCCAACAACACATAGTGTCGCTGCCGCAGCTTCGGTGCATGGTTTAGCCCCGTTACATCTTCCGCGCAGGCCGACTCGACCAGTGAGCTATTACGCTTTCTTTAAATGATGGCTGCTTCTAAGCCAACATCCTGGCTGTCTGTGCCTTCCCACATCGTTTCCCACTTAACCATGACTTTGGGACCTTAGCTGGCGGTCTGGGTTGTTTCCCTCTTCACGACGGACGTTAGCACCCGCCGTGTGTCTCCCGTGATAACATTCTTCGGTATTCGCAGTTTGCATCGGGTTGGTAAGTCGGGATGACCCCCTAGCCGAAACAGTGCTCTACCCCCGAAGATGAATTCACGAGGCGCTACCTAAATAGCTTTCGGGGAGAACCAGCTATCTCCCGGTTTGATTGGCCTTTCACCCCCAGCCACAAGTCATCCGCTAATTTTTCAACATTAGTCGGTTCGGTCCTCCAGTTAGTGTTACCCAACCTTCAACCTGCCCATGGCTAGATCACCGGGTTTCGGGTCTATACCCTGCAACTTAACGCCCAGTTAAGACTCGGTTTCCCTTCGGCTCCCCTATACGGTTAACCTTGCTACAGAATATAAGTCGCTGACCCATTATACAAAAGGTACGCAGTCACACCCCGAAGGATGCTCCCACTGCTTGTACGTACACGGTTTCAGGTTCTTTTTCACTCCCCTCGCCGGGGTTCTTTTCGCCTTTCCCTCACGGTACTGGTTCACTATCGGTCAGTCAGGAGTATTTAGCCTTGGAGGATGGTCCCCCCATATTCAGACAGGATACCACGTGTCCCGCCCTACTCTTCGAGTTCACAACCTGTGCATTTTGGTGTACGGGACTATCACCCTGTACCGTCGGACTTTCCAGACCGTTCCACTAACACACAAGCTGATTCAGACTCTGGGCTGCTCCCCGTTCGCTCGCCGCTACTGGGGGAATCTCGGTTGATTTCTTTTCCTCGGGGTACTTAGATGTTTCAGTTCCCCCGGTTCGCTTCATTACGCTATGTATTCACGTAATGATAGTGTGACGAATCACACTGGGTTTCCCCATTCGGAAATCGCCGGTTATAACGGTTCATATCACCTTACCGACGCTTATCGCAGATTAGCACGTCCTTCATCGCCTCTGACTGCCAGGGCATCCACCGTGTACGCTTAGTCGCTTAACCTCACAACCCGAAGATGTTTCGTAAAACACCATCGTGTTGCGAAAATTTGAGAGACTCGAACACACCGCTTTTCATTTCTTATTACGGAGAAATGAAACAGTGTGTCGTTTCAATTTTCAGCTTGATCCAGATTTTTAAAGAGCAAATATCTCAAACGTCACCCGAAGATGAGTTTTGAGATATCGGGGTCGGCGACTTTCACTCACACATACCAGCAAGTGGCGTCCCCTAGGGGATTCGAACCCCTGTTACCGCCGTGAAAGGGCGGTGTCCTGGGCCTCTAGACGAAGGGGACGTGTAAGTCTCAATCGCAAGACGCCTTGCTATTTACTTTTCATCAGACAATCTGTGTGAGCACTACAAAGAACGTTTCTTTAAGGTAAGGAGGTGATCCAACCGCAGGTTCCCCTACGGTTACCTTGTTACGACTTCACCCCAGTCATGAATCACAAAGTGGTAAGCGCCCTCCCGAAGGTTAAGCTACCTACTTCTTTTGCAACCCACTCCCATGGTGTGACGGGCGGTGTGTACAAGGCCCGGGAACGTATTCACCGTGGCATTCTGATCCACGATTACTAGCGATTCCGACTTCATGGAGTCGAGTTGCAGACTCCAATCCGGACTACGACATACTTTATGAGGTCCGCTTGCTCTCGCGAGGTCGCTTCTCTTTGTATATGCCATTGTAGCACGTGTGTAGCCCTACTCGTAAGGGCCATGATGACTTGACGTCATCCCCACCTTCCTCCAGTTTATCACTGGCAGTCTCCTTTGAGTTCCCGGCCTAACCGCTGGCAACAAAGGATAAGGGTTGCGCTCGTTGCGGGACTTAACCCAACATTTCACAACACGAGCTGACGACAGCCATGCAGCACCTGTCTCAGAGTTCCCGAAGGCACCAAGGCATCTCTGCCAAGTTCTCTGGATGTCAAGAGTAGGTAAGGTTCTTCGCGTTGCATCGAATTAAACCACATGCTCCACCGCTTGTGCGGGCCCCCGTCAATTCATTTGAGTTTTAACCTTGCGGCCGTACTCCCCAGGCGGTCGACTTAACGCGTTAGCTCCGGAAGCCACGCCTCAAGGGCACAACCTCCAAGTCGACATCGTTTACGGCGTGGACTACCAGGGTATCTAATCCTGTTTGCTCCCCACGCTTTCGCACCTGAGCGTCAGTCTTTGTCCAGGGGGCCGCCTTCGCCACCGGTATTCCTCCAGATCTCTACGCATTTCACCGCTACACCTGGAATTCTACCCCCTCTACAAGACTCTAGCCTGCCAGTTTCGGATGCAGTTCCCAGGTTGAGCCCGGGGATTTCACATCCGACTTGACAGACCGCCTGCGTGCGCTTTACGCCCAGTAATTCCGATTAACGCTTGCACCCTCCGTATTACCGCGGCTGCTGGCACGGAGTTAGCCGGTGCTTCTTCTGCGAGTAACGTCAATTGCTGAGGTTATTAACCTCAACACCTTCCTCCTCGCTGAAAGTACTTTACAACCCGAAGGCCTTCTTCATACACGCGGCATGGCTGCATCAGGCTTGCGCCCATTGTGCAATATTCCCCACTGCTGCCTCCCGTAGGAGTCTGGACCGTGTCTCAGTTCCAGTGTGGCTGGTCATCCTCTCAGACCAGCTAGGGATCGTCGCCTAGGTGAGCCGTTACCCCACCTACTAGCTAATCCCATCTGGGCACATCCGATGGCAAGAGGCCCGAAGGTCCCCCTCTTTGGTCTTGCGACGTTATGCGGTATTAGCTACCGTTTCCAGTAGTTATCCCCCTCCATCGGGCAGTTTCCCAGACATTACTCACCCGTCCGCCACTCGTCACCCAAGGAGCAAGCTCCTTTGTGCTACCGTTCGACTTGCATGTGTTAGGCCTGCCGCCAGCGTTCAATCTGAGCCATGATCAAACTCTTCAATTTAAGTTTGATGCTCGTGAATTAAACTTCGTAATGAATTACGTATGTTCACTCAGAGACTTGGTATTCATTTTTCGTCTTGCGACGTTAAGAATCCGTATCTTCGAGTGCCCACACAGATTGTCTGATAAATTGTTAAAGAGCAGTGCCGCTTCGCTTTTTCTGAGCGGCGCGGGGTGTGCATATTACGCCATCCCGCTACGAAGTCAAGCATTTAATTGTACTTTCTTCGTCGAAGTTCTCAGTGGAACCCCGCTGACCCGGCGGCTTGTAATCCGTTGTTCCGTGTCAGTGGAGGCGCATTATAGGGAGTTATTTCAGGCTGACAAGGGGAAATTTAAAATAACTTTCTGAACGCGTATTTTTTCACCAAAATCACCATTAACATGCCATAAAATAAGCAAATTGCCGTTTTTGCAGCCGCAATCACAGTTCCTGGTGGCATACTAATGAATAAGAAAAAGAGTAAGGAAGAACATTCATGCCGTTAAATGCCCAACAGCTAGCCGCACAGAAAAACCTGTCCTACGTTTTGGCCGAAAAGCTGGCTCAGCGAATACTAAAAGGTGAATATGCACCAGGCGCGATACTGCCTGGTGAAATAGAGCTGGGCGATCAGTTTGGCGTAAGTCGTACCGCAGTAAGAGAAGCGGTAAAAACGTTAACGGCAAAGGGTATGGTATTACCGCGCCCGCGTATTGGTACACGCGTCATGCCGCAGGCAAACTGGAACTTCCTCGACCAGGAACTGCTCACCTGGTGGATGACGGAAGATAACTTCCCACAGGTCATTAAACATTTTCTGGTAATGCGTATCAGCCTGGAGCCTCAGGCATGTTTACTGGCGGCAACTATCGGCACGGCAGAACAGAAAGCGCATCTCAACACGCTGATGGAAGAGATGGTTGAGTTGAAAAGAAACTTCAGACGTGAGCGCTGGATTGAGGTTGATATCGCCTGGCATGAACACATCTATGAAATGAGTGCTAATCCGTTCCTTATCTCCTTTGCATCACTGTTCCATTCTGTTTACCAAACCTACTTTACTTCTATTACATATAACGATGTGGTTAAGCTGGATTTGCACCAGGCCATTGTCGATGCGATAGATGATAGCAATGGGGATCGCGCTTTCACTGCCTGTCAGGCATTGCTGATGGCACCGAACGTGCTACCGGATAAATAATATGTCAGAAAAGAAATCACGCAGTATGGCCGGACTACCGTGGATAGCTGCCATGGCCTTTTTTATGCAGGCATTAGACGCCACTATCCTAAATACTGCGTTACCCGCAATCGCACACAGCCTCAACCGTTCCCCACTTGCCATGCAATCGGCCATCATCAGTTATACCCTGACGGTGGCAATGCTGATCCCAGTGAGTGGCTGGTTGGCAGACAGGTTCGGCACCCGGCGCGTCTTTATGATAGCAGTTAGCCTGTTTACGCTGGGATCGTTGGCCTGCGCGCTGTCCAGCTCCCTAAGCGAACTGGTGATTTTTCGCGTTATTCAGGGTATCGGCGGTGCCATGATGATGCCGGTTGCCCGTCTGGCATTATTGCGCGCTTACCCTCGCAGTGAACTACTTCCTGTACTTAACTTCGTAACCATGCCAGGACTTGTGGGGCCGATTTTAGGCCCTGTTTTAGGCGGGGTTTTGGTCACGTGGGCCAGTTGGCACTGGATCTTCCTGATTAATATTCCAATTGGCGTTGCCGGTATCTTCTATGCACGCAAATATATGCCGAACTTCACCACACCACGCCGTGGCTTTGATATGACCGGTTTTTTTCTGTTTGGTTTGAGCCTGGTGCTGTTTTCCAGTGGAGTTGAGCTGTTCGGTGAGAAGCTGGTCGCAACCTGGATAGCGCTCAGCATTATTCTTGCCAGCGTTTTGTTACTACTCGCCTACATTCGACACGCACGCCGTCATCCAACGCCGCTGATATCGCTACCTATTTTTAAGACCCGAACCTTTTCCGTCGGGATCGCCGGAAACCTTGCCACACGTCTGGGTACAGGGTGCGTACCTTTCTTAATGCCGCTGATGTTGCAGGTAGGCTTTGGATATCCGGCGCTGATAGCCGGTTGCATGATGGCGCCAACAGCGCTGGGTTCAATACTGGCGAAATCGATGGTGACTCAGGTGCTGCGCCGACTCGGTTACAGGACAACATTGGTGGGTGTTACAGTATTTATTGGTCTGATGATTGCGCAGTTCGCATTGCAATCTCCCGCCATGCCGGTCTGGATGCTAATTCTGCCGTTGTTCATTTTAGGTATGGCGATGTCCACTCAGTTTACCTCAATGAATACCATCACTCTGGCGGATCTGACCGATGAAAACGCCAGCAGCGGCAACAGCGTGCTGGCCGTTACGCAGCAGTTATCAATCAGTTTAGGGGTCGCCATCAGCGCCGCCGTTCTGCGTATCTATGAAGGTATGGAAGGAACGAATACGGTAGAGCAGTTCCACTACACCTTTATGACGATGGGCGCTATCACAGTAGTGTCCGCGCTGATGTTCATGCTGCTAAAAGCCAAAGATGGACGTAACCTGATTAAAGAGCGACATAAGCCTAAACCGACCCCCGCTCCATCAAAACAGGAGTAAGCTGCAAGCGCTGTTGCTGCAATGCGGGCTGCGCCATTCGATGAATTAATACATCGATGGCCAGTTCGCCCAATTCATCTTTTGGTTGATGGATAGTCGTCAGCGGCGGCGTCATATAGCGCGCCAGCTCAATATCATCATATCCCACCACCGCCATATCCTGCGGAATGCGTAATCCTGACTGGTACAGAGCCTGATACGCGCCGACCGCCATGGCATCATTGCCGGTAAAAACGGCCTGCGGTCGCAGTTTATGCGACAGCAACGTCTGCATAGCCTCAAAGCCGCCGCCGAACTCAAAGTCACCGGTAATCTCGTAACCTTCAGGAACAAGCAAACCCGCCCGCTTCATTGCTTCACGATATCCTTCCAGACGTAAACGCGCCGGGGTTTTATCCAGCGGCCCGGTGATGCAGGCAATGCGCGTAAACCCTTTTTCAATCAGATGTTGAGTGGCTAAATCTCCGCCCAACAAGGAATTATCCTGAATCAGATCGCTTTCACCATCAAAAGGCGACCAGTCCATCATGACGGTCGGTATAGAAGGATAGCGTTGCATTATCTCCCTGGAAGGTTGATGTGTTTCCGTGCAGAGCAACAGCAAGCCGTCCACCCGTTTTTGCATCAACGTTTCCAGATTACGGTTCATGCGCTGTTCATCACCTTCGGTATTACACAGCACCAGGCTATAACCGCGTTCAAAACAGCTACGTTCAACGCCGCGTACGAGTTCGGAATAGAAGGGATTGGTACTGGCAGTAATTAACATGCCAATAGTGCGGGTCTGGTTTAACTTGAGACTACGCGCCAGTGCAGAGGGCGCGTAGTTAAGTTCTTTAATCGCCGCTTCAACTTTGTCAGTAACAGGCTCACTGACAAAGCGATCTTTATTAATGACGTGAGAAACCGTCGATGTGGAAACTCCCGCCAGGCGGGCGACGTCCTTCATTGTAGCCAAGCGTTACCTCTGCTGACTTAAAAACGCTTCTATTTCTTCGCGCCATGGAACGGAAGGCTGAGCGCCTTTACGGGTGACCGCAATCGCCGCAGCCGCATGCGCAAAACGGATCGCTTCAGGCAGCGGAGTCTCTTCCAGTAACGCTGTAATTAACGCGCCGTTAAAGGTATCCCCGGCGGCGATGGTATCCACAGCATCAACTTTAAAACCCGGTACTCGCTGACCTTCACCGTTTACGCTGGCCCACACACCGCGACTCCCTAAGGTAATCAATACAGTATGGATCCCCTTCGCGTGCAATGCCTGCGCCGCTTTGGCCGCATCTTTATCATTTTCAACCCGGATCCCCGTCAGCTTTTCAGCCTCAGTTTCATTCGGGGTAATAATATCCACCAGCGCCAGCAGCTCGTCAGAAAGTTCACGTGCCGGAGCTGGGTTAAGGGCGACCAGAGTCTTATTCTGATGGGCAATCTTTGCCGCAGCCAGTACGCTTTCGATCGGAGACTCTAACTGCATCAGCAAAGCGGACGCCTGCGCAATACGCTCATGCTGCGCTTCCACCAGTGCGGGCGAAAGTGCTGCGTTCGCACCAGCATGAATGCCAATGACATTCTCGCCTTCACCATTCACAAAAATCAACGCCACACCGGTCGATTCCCCCGAAATTACGCTAATCGGAGCAATATCGATATTATCTTTGGCTAACTGTTTACGAACACTTTCGCCAATATCATCATCGCCCGTACAGGCAATAAATGCGATATTCGCGCCACTCCGACCCGCAGCAACAGCCTGATTCGCGCCTTTACCGCCAAATGCCACCTGATAATGGCTACCGGTTACGGTTTCACCCGGTGTTGGGAAAGAGTTAAGGTTGAGGATGTGATCGGCATTGATACTGCCAAGAACAACGAGGTTGCCTGCGGTTTTCATATTTGGTGTTCCAAGTCAAAGTGCGCCACCGGGTTAGGGTGGCGCGTGCCCTGCTTTTCTTTTTACGCTTTCATCCTCAGAACAAGATCCATGGATGGCGTATTTATGTCTCCATCAGGTCGCGAGCGACCTGAATCGGTATTACTGCTTGATGACCAGCTTCAGGTCAACCGGATATTTAGCCTGAACCTTCTCGCCTTTCAGGACTTTATCCGCAGTCTCAACGCCTTTCGCGCCGATTTGATCCGGCAGCTGAGCAATGGTCGCAGCCAGTTTGCCATCATTTACTGCTTTTTCGCCATCTGGAGTGCCGTCAAATCCAACCACCATCACATCAGATTTACCCGCCGTTTGCAGCGCGCGCAACGCACCCAGCGCCATTTCATCGTTCTGAGCAAATACGGCCTGCACGTCTGGATGCGCGGTCAGCAGGTTCTGCATGACGTTCAGACCTTTAGTACGGTCGAAGTCTGCCGGCTGGCTGGCCAGGACGTTAAACTTGTGCGCCGCAACGGCCTGCTGGAAACCTTCGCCACGCTCACGCGCCGCAGAAGTACCGGCAATACCCTGTAGTTCGATAACTTTCGCGCCTTCACCTGCTTTCTTCGCGATGTAATCACCCGCAATTTTGCCGCCCAGCACGTTATCAGATGCAATATGGCTTACCACTTCGCCTTTAGACGCTACGCGGTCAAGGGTGATAACCGGAATTTTCGCCTGGTTAGCCATCTTCACGGCGTTACCCACTGCATCGGAGTCAGTCGGGTTGATCAGCAGAATTTTGGTCCCGCGAACCGTTAAATCCTGAACGTTAGCCAGCTCTTTCGCCGGGTTGTTTTGCGAGTCCAGAATCACCAGGTTGTAGCCCAGCTTATCTGCCTCTTTTTGCGCCCCATCCTTCAGAGAGACAAAGAACGGGTTGTTGAGGGTGGAGACCACCAGCGCAATGGTATCTTTCGCCATCGCATTCGCGCTCACGGTGGCGCTCAGCGCAACAGCAGAAACCAGGGTAGCCAGTTTTTTCATGTTCATATTTAAGATGTCCTGTAATCGTTGTTACTGCTTTTTGTTGTCTACCAGTACCGCCAGCAAAATCACCACCGCTTTGACGATCATCTGGTAATAGGAGGATACACCTAACAAATTCAAACCATTATTGAGGAAACCAAGAATCAATGCGCCGATCAGCGTCCCAACAATTCGTCCTTTACCACCCGCGAGGCTGGTACCGCCTAATACCACCGCAGCGATAGCATCCAGCTCATAGCCTGTACCTGCCGTCGGTTGCGCAGAGGAGAGGCGCGCGACTTCAATGATACCCGCCAGCGATGCCAGCAGACCGCACAGTGAGTAAACGATAATTTTGATTTTACTGACGCTGATTCCGGACAGACGCGTTGCCGCTTCGTTACCACCCAGTGCATAGATATAACGACCCAGACGCGTGTGGTGCAACATGTACCACGCTGCGAGGAAGACAATCCCCATGATCCACACTGGCGTAGGAACGCCTAATGGACGCCCAATCCCGAACCAACCAAACAGATCGGCATTATCAGTAAACCCGGTGTTTACCGGGCTGCCGTTGGTGTAAACCATGGTCACACCGCGCAGCAGCAGCATCATCACCAGAGTCGCAATAAAGGCCTGCACGCGGCCTTTCGCGACAATCACCCCGGTTACCGCGCCAATGGCAGCGCCAAGCGCCAGAGCCGCAGCAACAGCCACCAGCGCATTGACTTCAATCCCTACAATCGAAGCCGCAACCGCACCGGTCAGCGCCAGCAAGGAACCGACGGACAGATCGATACCCGACGTCAGGATAACCAACGTCATCCCGACGGCCATAATGGCATTCACCGACGTTTGCTGGAGAATGTTGAACAGGTTATTAACGGTAAAAAAGTTAGGGCTCATGGTGGAAACAATCGCGATCAGCACTAACAGAGCGATGAGCGACTTTTGCTCCAGAAGCCATGCTTTAGTGAAATAACGGCGACCAGAAACAGCCTGGGTAGTCATCTTTTTTACTCCTGATTCACGCGATTAAGCTTGCCCACAGCGGCAGCCATTAATACTTCCTGAGTGGCCTGCTCGCGAGTGAATTCACCGCCGAGATGCCCTTCATGCATAACGATAATTCGATCGCTCATGCCCAATACTTCTGGCATCTCAGAAGAGACCAGAATGATACTCAACCCATCAGCCTTAAACTGGTTGATAAGCTGATAGATTTCTTTTTTCGCCCCAACGTCGACGCCGCGCGTCGGCTCATCGAGGATCAGAACTTTTGGACGGGTCATCAGACCGCGTGCAATCGCTACTTTCTGCTGGTTACCGCCGGAGAGCAGGCCGATAGCCTGTTCCATCGATGGCGTTTTAACATTGAACAGGCGAATAAAATCCCCTACAGCCTGCTGCTCGTCTTTATGTTTAAGGCTTCCACCTGCGCGACTAAAATAACGCAGTGCGGTCAGTGACATGTTCTCTTTCACCGACATGCCGAGCACTAAACCATCGCGTTTACGGTCTTCAGAAATATAGACGATGCCGTTAGCCAGTCCATCCTGCGGCGAACGGGTGACAACTTCATGGCCATCAAGCGTGACGTAGCCGCTGGTACGCGGCAATGCGCCGTACAACACCTTCATCAGCTCGGTACGCCCAGCCCCCATCAGCCCCGATACGCCAAGGATCTCACCTTTACGCAGCGTGAATGACACATCATTTACGCCAGGACCGCACAGATTATCGACCTTCAGGCGAATATCACCCGGCGCTTTTTCCAGACGCGGGTACTGATCTTCCAACTTACGTCCCACCATCATTTCAATCAACGAGTCTTCGGTAAGCGATGCGACTTCACGCTCGGCAATAAACTGCCCGTCGCGAAAGACGGTGACGTCGTCGCAAATCTCGAAGATCTCTTTCATGCGGTGAGAAATATAGACAATGCCGCGTCCCTGGGATTTCAGTTCGCGAATGACGCGGAACAGGGATTCGGTTTCAGTATCGGTGAGGGCATCCGTCGGTTCATCCATAATGATGACCTTCGATTCAAAGCTTAGCACTTTAGCAATTTCGACCATCTGCTGATCGCCAATCGACAGCTCACCGACCAGTCTGTCGCTTTTAAAGCGCAGATTCAGTTTGGCGAGCAGCAGATCGGCTTCGGCGTACATCTTCTTCCAGTCTATTTTGCCAAAGCGATTCACAAACTCGCGACCGAGAAAAATATTCTCGGCGATAGTGAGTTGCGGGATCAGGTTCAGCTCCTGGTGGATAATACCGATTCCGGCTTCCTGGGAAGATTTTGGGCCGTTAAAAGTGGTCTCTTTCCCCAGCCACAATAAGGAACCGGCATCACGGGTATAGATTCCGGTCAGCACCTTCATCATGGTGGATTTGCCCGCGCCGTTTTCGCCCACCAGCGCCATTACGCGGCCTGGATAGACATTCAGCGCGGCGCCGGATAGCGCTTTTACGCCCGGGAACGCTTTATCGATCCCTTTGAGTTGCAGTAATGCGTTCATGATGGCCTCAGAACGTGACGCCAGCACAGAGAATGATATTCGCATACGGAGAACATTCTCCGCTGCGAATTACCGCCTGACTGTCTGCGGTTTGTTTTTTGAATTGTTCATGCGTGGTGTAACGAATTTCTATGGTGTTTCCCTGGTGTTGTTGCAGTTGCTCAATGTGACTGAGCAACGTTTCGTGGAGTTGCGGATTATGTTGTTTAATTTCCGACGCGAGAATAGCCGCCTCGACCTGCATTTCACGAGTAACCACATCCAATACCTGCATAAAAGAAGGTACGCCCTGAGTTAATGCCATATCAATACGCGTTGTGTTGTTAGGGATGGGTAAACCTGCATCACACACCACCAGCGTATCGGTATGTCCCAGACGAGAGATCACCGATGAAATTTCAGAGTTGAGTACCGTGCCTTTCTTCATTTTCTTTCCCCACTAGCGAAACGTTTCGCTGAAAATAAGTGTAGTTCGAAGAGTGGACAGAAAACCACCGCGACGTTACGAAAATGTGATCACCATCGAAACGTTTCGCAAGGATTATCATTCGATGAAATGAAAACTGGGAGGAACAAAACAAAACGCCCCCTTTCGCGATGAAAGAGGGCGTCGATGAGATTAAATCTCGACCTGCGTACCGAGCTCGATAACCCGGTTTGGTGGGATTTCAAACTGGTCTGGCGCACGCAGCGCATTGCGCTGCAACAGCAGATACAACTTGCCGCGCAGGCGCAAATACCATGGTCGCTTACCAACAATCAACGACTCGTGCGACATGAAGAAGGAGGTTTCCATCATCCGACAACTTAAGCCTTCCAGACCACAGCGATGGAACACTTCCTCGACGTTCGGTGTTTCACGCCAACCGTAGCTGGCCACTACGCGCCAGAAAGTTGGCGATAACTGCTCAATCTGCACCCTACGCACGTTGTGTACATAGGGTGCATCTTCAGTACGCAGCGTCAGCAGAATCACGCGTTCGTGCAACACCTTGTTATGCTTTAGGTTATGCAGAAGCGCAAACGGGATGACGTTCAACGCACGGGACATATATACCGCCGTTCCCGGCACGCGTACTGGTGGGGATTTCTCCAGCGAGGCAATCATCGCCTCCAGAGAGTTGCCGTGCTCATGCATGCGACGCAGCAGACGGAAACGCTCGCTTTTCCAGGTGGTCATAATGGTGAACATCACCAGACCCAGCGTCAAAGGCAGCCAACCGCCGGAAATCAGTTTATCGAGGTTCGCGGAGAACAGCGGAACATCGACGCATAAGAACGCTACCAGGATCAGGAAGACAAAGTATTTATTCCAGTGCCAGTTTTTACGCGCCACGGTGGTAGACAGAATAGACGTCAGTACCATCGTCCCCGTTACCGCAATCCCGTACGCCGCGGCCAGATTACTGGAGTGTTCAAAGCTCACAATCACGATAACCACCGCAAAATAGAGCATCCAGTTAACGAAAGGAATGTAGATCTGGCCCGACTCCATTTCCGAGGTATGGATAATACGCATTGGCGATAAATATCCCAGACGTACGGCCTGACGCGTCAGCGAGAAGACGCCGGAGATAACCGCCTGCGAAGCGATTACCGTCGCCAGCGCGGCGAGAATCAGTAGCGGGATCAACGCCCACTCCGGCGCCAACAGGAAGAACGGGTTTTTGATCGCCTCAGGATGCTTTAACAGTAACGCCCCCTGACCAAAATAGTTCAGTACCAGCGAAGGCAACACGACAGAGAACCAGGCCAGACGAATCGGCAACTTACCGAAGTGGCCCATATCAGCATACAGCGCTTCAACACCGGTAATCGACAACACCACGGCCCCCAGCGCAATAAAGGACAATGTTTTGAATTCGAGAAAGAAATGCACCGCCCAATACGGATTTAGCGCCTGCAGTACTTCCGGATTGCCAATAATACTTCGCACGCCTAATACCGCCAGTGTCAGGAACCACAGCAACATAATCGGCGCAAACAGCTTACCGACCATGCCGGTACCGTGTTTTTGAATCAAAAACAGCAGGGTCAGTACGATTATCGAGAGCGGAACAATCCAGGTATCCAGTTGCGGGGCAATGATCTCCAGGCCTTCAATCGCCGACATCACCGAAATGGCAGGCGTTATCACCACTTCTCCATAAAAGAAGCTGCCGCCAATCAACCCCATAATCACCAGCATGGAGGTGGTTCGCGCCGAGGTATTGCGCCCGGCTAATGACATCAGCGTCAGGATCCCACCTTCTCCGGCGTTATCAGCGCGCATGACAAACGTCAGGTATTTAATAGAGACAACAAAGATCAACAGCCAGAAAATCAGCGAGAGAAAGCCAAATACTGCATCACGTTCAACGCCAAAACCAAACTGGCCGGATAAACATTCACGAAGCGTATAAAGTGGGCTGGTACCAATATCACCGTAGACAACCCCAATGGCCGCAAGGGTAATCGCAGACAATGATTGTTTATTATCAGTGCTCATAGACTCGTCTTTCGTTTATACACCTCATCTTTCACGCCACTCCGTATGGGCTGCATTCGTTATTTCCCCATCCCAGGAGAAAACTCCATTGCCACCTTGGTGTAGATTGATTGATTTGGTGTATATATAAGAAATGTGTGCGTCGTCCCTTGGCCCACAAAAAGGCGCACAGTATGCACGATTAATCATAAAATCGTACCCCTAAATGTGACCAGATTAATCTGGCTCAAAGAAAACTTAGCGCACCTTCAGTCTATTAATGTACAGGTGTGGAGCATCTATACTCGCAGTTCACGCAGTACATTTGGCGAAAGGACGCCACTTCATTATGGCTCACCCACATTTATTAGCGGAAAGAATTTCCCGTCTGAGCAATGCGCTGGAAAAGGGACTTTATGAACGTAGCCACGCCATTCGTCTGTGTCTGCTGGCTGCACTCAGCGGCGAGAGCGTTTTCTTATTAGGCCCTCCCGGGATAGCGAAAAGCTTAATTGCCCGCCGACTGAAGTTTGCTTTTCAAAATGCGCGCGCTTTCGAATACCTGATGACGCGCTTCTCTACGCCAGAAGAGGTCTTCGGCCCACTGTCCATTCAGGCGCTTAAAGACGAAGGTCGCTATGAACGCTTAACGGCAGGCTATCTTCCTGAAGCTGAAATCGTCTTTCTTGATGAAATCTGGAAGGCGGGCCCGGCGATTCTTAACACCCTGCTGACCGCCATTAACGAACGCCACTTCCGCAACGGCGCGCATGAAGAGAAAATCCCGATGCGCCTGCTGGTGGCAGCCTCCAACGAACTGCCAGAAGCAGACAGCAGCCTGGAAGCGCTGTATGACCGTATGCTGATACGCCTGTGGCTGGATAAAGTTCAGGACAAAGCCAACTTCCGCTCAATGCTGCTAAGTCAGCAAGATGAAAGCGACAACCCGGTCCCGGCGTCATTACAGGTGACGGATGAAGAGTATTACCAGTGGCAAAAAGACATTGGCGCCATCAAGCTTCCCGATCGCGTGTTTGAGCTTATTTTCACCCTACGTCAGCAGCTGGACACGCTACCGAATGCCCCGTACGTGTCCGATCGTCGCTGGAAAAAAGCCATTCGCTTGCTCCAGGCCAGCGCCTTCTTTAGCGGACGTGATGCGGTCGTCCCTATTGACCTCATCCTGTTGAAAGATTGCCTGTGGTACGACGCACAAAGCCTGAATCTGATGCAGCAGCAGCTGGAAATATTGATGACCGGGCACGCCTGGCAGCAGCAGGCTATGCTGACGCGTTTGGGCAGCATTGTGCAACGTCGCATTCAGCTCCAGCAGCAGCAAAGCGATAAAACTGCGTTCACGGTGATCCGTCAGGGCGGCATGTTCAGCCGTCGTCCTCATTATGATTTACCGCCGGAAGCCACATCCTCAATCCTGACATTACTGCTGCAAAAGCCCCTGAAGCTGCATGACATGGAAGTCATCCATATTGCTTTTGATCGTAGCGCACTGGAACTGTGGCTAACCAAAGGCGGTGAGATCCGCGGAAAATTAAACGGGATCGGTTTTGCTCAGACGCTGAACATGGAAGTGGATAGCGCACAACACCTGGTCGTACGCGACGTCAGTTTGCAAGGATCTCGTCTGGCGCTGCCAAGTTCATCACAAGAAAGTATGCCTGCAGAGATAAAACAAGAGCTTGAAGCGCTTGATAACGAGTGGCACCAGCAGCACAGCGCATTTAGCGAACAACAAAAGTGCCTGTTTATTCATAATGACTGGTTAGGCCGCATAGAAGCCAGTCTACAGGATGTCGGGATGCAAATCCGCCAGGCGCAACAATGCTAACCCTTGATACGCTCAACATCATGCTGGCAGTCAGCGAAGAGGCGATGATCGAAGAGATGATCGTCGCCCTGCTGGCTTCTCCGAAGATGGTGGTTTTTTTTAAAAAATTCCCGCGCCTCAAAAAAGCGATCGCTGAAGATATACCGCGCTGGCGTGAATCTTTGCGTAGTCGGCTCAAAGATACCCATGTGCCGCCGGAGTTGGCGGAAGAGGTCATTTGTTATCAACAAAGTCAGCTCCTCTCTCATGCACAGTTTATCGTCCAGCTACCGCAAATATTGTCGTTATTGCACCGCCTCCATTCACCGTGGGCCGGACAAGCGCAGCAGTTAGTCGATGACAACAACACGTTTACGCCCGCCCTGCATACGCTTTTTCTCCAGCGCTGGCGCCTGAGTCTGGTAGTGCAAACCACCACGCTGAATCAACAATTGCTGGAAGAAGAGCGTGAACATTTGCTCAGCGAAGTACAGGAGCGGATGACTCTCAGCGGGCAACTGGAACCCGTCCTGGCAGAAAATGACAACGCCGCGGGTCGGTTGTGGGATATGAGCGCTGGTCAAATCAAGCGCGGTGATTATCAGCTGATGGTGAAATACGGCGAATTTCTGACGCAACAACCTGAACTCCAGCGTCTGGCTGAGCAATTAGGTCGTTCCAGAGAAGCGAAATCCGTGCCGCGTAAAGATGCGCCAATGGAAACCTTCCGTACGCTGGTGCGCGAACCGGCAACCGTACCGGAGCAAGTGGATGGCATCCAGCAAAGCGACGATATCCTGCGCCTGCTGCCGCCTGAACTGGCGACGCTGGGCATTACCGAACTGGAATACGAGTTCTACCGTCGGCTGGTGGAAAAACAACTGCTGACCTATCGCCTGCACGGCGAAGCGTGGCGTGAAAAAGTCACGGAACGGCCTGTGGTGCATCAGGATTTTGACGAGCAGCCGCGCGGGCCTTTTATCGTCTGCGTCGATACCTCGGGATCGATGGGCGGATTTAATGAGCAATGTGCGAAAGCCTTTTGCCTGGCGCTAATGCGCGTCGCTCTTGCCGATAACCGGCGCTGTTTCATTATGCTGTTTTCAACAGAAGTGGTGCGCTATGAGCTGTCCGGTCCGGAGGGTATCGAACAGGCGATCCGTTTTTTAAGTCAGCGCTTTCGCGGCGGTACAGATATCGCCAGCTGTTTTCGCGCCATTATTGAGCGCATGCAGGGTCGGGAATGGTTTGATGCCGATGCGGTGGTGATCTCAGATTTTATCGCTCAGCGATTACCCGATGAGGTCGTCAATAAAGTGGGTGAATTGCAGCGAGTTCACCAGCATCGTTTTCATGCAGTGGCGATGTCAGCACACGGAAAACCCGGCATCATGCGCATTTTCGATCATATCTGGCGCTTTGATACCGGGATGCGAAGTCGCCTGCTCAGACGCTGGCGGCGTTAATTCTTACAGCAGAGAAGCGACGCTTTCACGTACCTGAGCCGGCCATACGCCACACTGAACCTGACCAATGTGCGGTAATTGTAGCAACAGCATGGTCAAACGCGACTGCCCAATCCCTCCACCAATCGTCTGCGGCATTTCACCGCGCAGCAGCGCCTGGTGCCATTCCAGACTCAGGCGATCTTCATCACCGGTCAAAGACAACTGGTGTTTCAGAGCGTCAGCATCCACACGAATCCCCATAGAGGACAGCTCAAACGCATCTTCCAGTACCGGGTTCCAGACCAGAATATCTCCGTTCAAACCGGCATGGCCCAGATCAGACGCTGAACTCCAGTCATCATAATCCGGCGCACGCACATCATGGCGGTGACCATCACTGAGTTTGCCGCCGATCCCCACCAGGAATACCGCGCCCAACTCTTTAGCGATCGCACGTTCACGACCTTTTGCATCAAGATCCGGATAACGAGATAACAGCTCCTGACTATGAACAAAGTGGATCTGCTCTGGCAGGAACGGTGCCAGACCAAACTCTTTGCTAACCGCAGCTTCGGTAGCCTTAATTCCTGCCCAGATAGCCTCTACCGTGCTTTTCAGAGTAGAAAATTGACGCTCGCCGTCGCCCATCACGCGCTCCCAGTCCCACTGGTCAACATACACTGAGTGCAGCGGGGAGAGGCGATCTTCATCGGGACGCAGGGCTTTCATGTGCGTGTACAGCCCTTCGCCTGCGCTAAAGTCATGTTGTCCTAACGTTTGACGCTTCCACTTCGCCAGGGAATGAACCACTTCGAATTGAGCGTCCGGCAATGCTTTAACCTTCACCTGCACCGCTTTTTCACAGCCCGACAAGTTATCCTGCGTGCCATCTCCTACGCGGCTGAGGATCGGTGCCTGAACTTCAATCAGGCCTAAACGCTCTTCCAGCTGACGAGAAAAATGAGATTTTACGAAGCTAATTTGACGTTGTTTGGCAATGTAAGCGGTTTTCATTATGTGTACTCCTGTGTCCTGTTGCCTATGATTAAGCAACAGAATGGAGGTAATATTCAATAATCAATAAACAAAAAGCCGACTTCGATTTTGATTCGTTAAAAATAGCGGCTAAAATAGAATGAATCATTAATCTATATAAGAAAAACCTATGGAAAATTATCAGATCGACAATCTGGACCGCGGCATTCTTGACGCCCTGATGGAAAATGCCCGCACCGCGTACGCTGAATTAGCCAAACAGTTCGGCGTCAGCCCGGGGACAATTCACGTTCGTGTAGAAAAGATGAAGCAGGCTGGGATCATTACCGGCGCGCGAATTGATGTCAGTCCCAAACAGTTGGGCTATGACGTTGGCTGCTTTATCGGCATCATCCTGAAAAGTGCGAAAGACTATCCGTCGGCGCTGGCCAGACTGGAAAGCCTCGATGAAGTGACCGAAGCATATTACACCACCGGGCACTACAGCATCTTTATTAAGGTAATGTGCAAATCGATCGATGCGTTGCAGCAGGTACTTATCAACAAGATCCAAACAATTGACGAAATTCAGTCCACTGAAACCCTGATCGTCCTGCAGAACCCGATCATGCGCACCATCAAGCCATGATCGTTTTTTTAATCCCCCATTTTTCCACAGGTAGATCCCAGCTCGCTCACAGCGTACAATACGCCCTCTTTATAAAGGTGGGCGATCAATGGCAGACATCACTCTTATCAGCGGCAGCACGCTTGGCAGTGCGGAATATGTAGCAGAGCATCTGGCTGAACAGCTGGACGAGGCTGGTTTTTCCAGCGAAATACTGCATGGACCAATGCCTGAAGAGGTCCCGACTGACGGAATCTGGCTGATGATTAGCTCCACACACGGAGCAGGAGACATTCCTGACAACCTGCAGCCTTTATATGATGCCTTACGCGAGCAGAAACTGGACTTGTCACAAGTGTACTTTGGCGCAATCGGGATCGGCAGTCGTGAATATGACACTTTTTGCGGCGCAATCGACAAGCTGGAAGCCGAACTGAAAGCCTGTGGGGCAAAACAGGTAGGCGAAACGCTCAGGATCAACGTACTGGAACATGAAATTCCGGAAGATCCGGCTGAAATTTGGCTGGGATCCTGGCATCCATTGCTCAGAGATTTGTAAAGATCGTACTTTTTTATGTGGATAACTCTGGTTAAAAGCTTGGATCAACCGGTAGTTATCCCAAGAACAACCGTTGTTCAGTTTTTGAGTTGTGTATAACCCTTCATTCTGATCCCAGCTTATACGGACCAGGATCACCGATCATTCACAGCTAATGATCCTCAACAACCTGTTGATCTTATTCAAAGGATCGCCCTTATCCACAGAAAGTCGCGATCCTAATAAGAGATCACAATAAAACAGATCTCTAAATAAAAAGATCTTCTTTTTAATACCCAGGATCCCAGGTCTTTCTCCATCGACTAAAGTTGAGTAGAATCCACGGCCCGGGCTTCAATCCATTTTCACACCGCGTTATGCGAGGCAATTACCATGTTTTATCAGGATCCTTTTGACGTCATCATCATTGGCGGGGGTCATGCAGGCACTGAGGCCGCGATGGCCGCGGCGCGAATGGGCCAACAGACCCTGCTTTTGACACACAATATCGACACTCTGGGGCAAATGAGCTGCAACCCGGCGATCGGCGGTATTGGGAAGGGACACCTGGTAAAAGAAGTGGATGCGCTTGGTGGGTTGATGGCAAAAGCGATCGACCATGCAGGCATTCAGTTTAGGATACTAAACGCCAGCAAAGGGCCTGCCGTTCGAGCTACTCGCGCTCAGGCCGATCGTGTGCTCTATCGCCAGGCTGTACGTACCGCACTGGAGAATCAACCCAACCTGATGATCTTCCAACAGGCGGTTGAAGATCTGATTGTTGAAAATGATCGTGTTGTGGGCGCAGTGACCCAAATGGGTCTGAAGTTCCGTGCCAAAGCGGTCGTGTTAACCGTGGGGACTTTCCTTGACGGCAAAATTCATATTGGTCTGGATAACTACAGCGGTGGCCGTGCCGGCGATCCGCCGTCTATTCCACTGTCACGCCGTCTGCGTGAACTGCCGCTGCGCGTCAGCCGCCTGAAGACCGGTACGCCGCCGCGTATCGATGCGCGCACGATTGATTTCAGCGTACTCGGTCAGCAGAACAGCGATAACCCGATGCCGGTCTTCTCGTTTTTGGGCGATGCCTCTCAGCATCCGCGCCAGATGCCGTGCTACATCACGCATACCAATGAAAAAACCCATGACGTGATCCGCAATAACCTCGATCGTAGCCCGATGTACGCAGGCGTGATCGAAGGTATCGGCCCACGTTATTGCCCGTCGATCGAAGACAAAGTGATGCGCTTTGCCGATCGTAACCAGCATCAGATCTTCCTTGAGCCGGAAGGACTGACGTCTAATGAAATTTACCCGAATGGCATCTCCACCAGCCTGCCGTTCGATGTGCAGATGCAAATTGTCCGTTCTATGCAGGGAATGGAAAATGCCAGAATCGTTCGTCCCGGCTACGCTATTGAGTACGATTTCTTCGATCCGCGCGACCTTAAACCTACTCTGGAAAGCAAATTCATCCAGGGTCTGTTCTTTGCTGGTCAGATCAACGGTACGACTGGTTATGAAGAAGCTGCCGCGCAAGGGATGCTGGCAGGTCTGAACGCCGCACGCTTGTCTGCTGACAAAGACGGCTGGGCACCGCGTCGCGATCAGGCTTATCTGGGTGTACTGGTGGACGATCTGTGTACGCTGGGTACGAAAGAACCGTACCGTATGTTCACCTCACGCGCTGAATACCGTTTGATGCTACGCGAAGATAACGCCGATCTGCGTCTGACCGAAATTGGCCGTGAGCTGGGACTGGTGGACGATGAGCGCTGGGCTCGCTTCAACGAGAAACTGGAGCGCATCGAACAAGAACGCCAGCGTCTCAAATCAACCTGGGTTAACCCGTTAGCGGAGTCTGCAGCAGAAGTGAATGCTCACCTGGCTACGCCTTTGTCACGTGAAGCCAGCGGTGAAGATTTGCTGCGTCGCCCGGATATGACCTATGCCCAGTTGACCTCTTTATCTGCGTTCGCACCTGCGCTTAACGATGCTCAGGCCGCGGAACAAGTTGAAATTCAGGTGAAATACGAAGGATATATCGCCCGTCAGCAGGAAGAGATCGAAAGACAACAGCGTAATGAGAACACCCTGTTGCCTGCAACGCTGGATTATCGTCAGGTCTCAGGCTTGTCGAATGAAGTCATTGCCAAACTGAACGATCACAAACCGGTATCGATCGGCCAGGCATCGCGTATTTCCGGCGTAACACCTGCCGCCATCTCCATTCTGCTGGTATGGCTGAAAAAACAAGGTATGCTGCGTCGCAGCGCTTGATATCACTTTTTGGCGGGAGCGCTTCGTTTGCCCGCCCTACAAATTTGTCGGCCCGATAAGCGACAGCGCGTCGGGCAATAGATTATATACAGGTAACGACCGTGCTCAACAAACTCTCTCGTCTGCTGGCTGATGCCGGTATTTCTCTTACCGATCACCAGAAAAATCAGCTGATTGCGTATGTCGATATGCTGCATAAATGGAACAAAGCGTACAACCTGACGTCGGTGCGGGATCCCAACGAAATGCTGGTGCGCCATATTCTGGACAGCATTGTCGTCGCGCCGTACCTGAAGGGCGAGCGTTTTATCGATGTCGGTACTGGGCCGGGCCTACCGGGGATCCCTCTCTCCATCGTGCGTCCTGAAGCGCATTTCACACTGCTGGATAGTCTGGGAAAACGCGTTCGTTTCTTGCGTCAGGTGCAGCATGAGCTTGCGCTTACTAACATCACTCCTGTGCAAAGTCGCGTTGAAGAATTCCCTTCAGAGCCGCCGTTTGATGGGGTGATTAGCCGTGCTTTTGCGTCACTTAATGATATGGTGAGCTGGTGCCATCATTTACCAGGTCAGGATGGGCGTTTTTATGCGCTAAAAGGGCAGTTACCTGAAGATGAAATAGCCTCGTTGCCTGCAGAATTCAGCGTCGAGTCGGTCGAAAAATTACGCGTTCCGCAACTGGATGGTGAACGTCATCTGGTGGTTATTAAACCAAACAAAATTTAATTTTTATCAAAAAAAATAGAAAAAAACGGCTCTTCAGGTGTTAAAAGTCATAGGGAATAGTGTGGTTAAATGTCGTTACATTTCACTAGTGTCTTACGGTTTTGCATCATAACTATAACGTAGCGTTTTTTGTTAAAAGCGAAACAAGTCAGCTATGAAAATATCAGCCTGCTAAAAATAGATTCAAAGAATCACCGTTCGTGTTAATTTTTTATTATAAATGTCAATGGGTGGTTTTTTTGTTGTTATTCGCTATTTTTAAAACAGTAACGAATTTTAGGCTTAAATATCAAAAAGTTGAAATGGCATCATTTGCCAAGTAAATAAATAGTGTCGGGGCGAATATGCTTAATATGTGATCTGGTGCACGCTTTGCAGCCAGTATTTACGCGGCTTTTGCAGTTTTGCATGATCGTTCACTGTTTGCATAAAAGTGATAAATGTGGGGTAGCGAAAAATATTTAAACATTTATTCACTTTTTAGCTACTTATTGTTTGAAATCGAGAAGCCGCACCGTATAATTTGACCGCTTTTTGATGCTTGACTCTAAGCCATAAAGAACGTTTTATACGACACGCGGCATACCTCGAAGGGAGCAGGAGTAAAAACGTGATGTCTATGTCGCTCTTGAGTCGAAACGTTGCTCGTAAGCTTTTGCTCACACAGTTTCTGGCGGTAACAGCAAGTGGACTGCTGTTTAGCCTCAAAGACCCTTTCTGGGGCATCTCCGCGTTGTGCGGTGGATTGGCAGTGTTACTGCCTAATGTGTTGTTTATGATATTTGCCTGGCGTCACCAGGCGCATACACCAGCTAAAGGTCGAGTAGCCTGGACGTTCGCTTTTGGCGAAGCCTTCAAGGTGTTAGCGATGCTGGTTTTGCTGGTGGTGGCGTTGGCTGTTTTGAAAGCGGTATTCATGCCGCTGATCGTTACGTGGGTTTTGGTGCTGGTGGTTCAGATACTGGCGCCGGCTGTAATTAACAACAAAGGGTAAAGGCATCATGGCTTCAGAAAATATGACGCCGCAGGATTACATAGGACACCATCTGAATAACCTTCAGTTGGACCTACGTACATTCTCGCTGGTGGATCCGCACAACCCCCCAGCCACCTTCTGGACGCTCAATATTGACTCCATTTTCTTCTCGGTGGTTCTGGGTCTGTTGTTCCTGCTTATGTTCCGTAGCGTGGCCAAAAAGGCGACCAGCGGCGTACCAGGTAAATTTCAGACCGCGATTGAGCTGGTAATCGGCTTTGTGAATGGTAGCGTGAAAGACATGTACCATGGCAAAAGCAA
Organism: Citrobacter meridianamericanus; assembly: GCF_041320245.1. Lineage (NCBI taxonomy): Bacteria > Pseudomonadati > Pseudomonadota > Gammaproteobacteria > Enterobacterales > Enterobacteriaceae > Citrobacter > Citrobacter meridianamericanus. Next base: position 5,278,721 of record NZ_CP101036.1, read on the forward strand.
GCTGATTGCTCCGCTGGCCCTGACGATTTTCGTCTGGGTATTCCTGATGAACTTTATGGATTTACTGCCTATCGACCTGCTGCCGTACATCGGTGAGCATATCTTTGGCCTGCCGGCTCTGCGTGTGGTTCCGTCTGCTGACGTGAACATCACCCTGTCGATGGCGCTGGGCGTATTTATCCTCATTCTGTTCTACAGCATCAAAATGAAAGGCATCGGTGGCTTCGCGAAAGAGTTGACGCTGCAGCCGTTCAATCACTGGGCGTTCATCCCTATCAACTTAATCCTTGAAGGGGTAAGCCTGCTGTCCAAACCAATCTCACTTGGTCTGCGACTGTTCGGTAACATGTACGCTGGTGAGCTGATTTTCATTCTGATTGCTGGTCTGTTGCCGTGGTGGTCACAGTGGATCCTGAATGTGCCGTGGGCCATTTTCCACATACTGATTATCACGCTGCAAGCCTTCATATTTATGGTTCTGACGATTGTCTATCTGTCGATGGCATCTGAAGAGCATTAATTTACCAACACTACTACGTTTTAACTGAAACAAACTGGAGACTGTCATGGAAAACCTGAATATGGATCTGCTGTACATTGCTGCCGCTGTGATGATGGGTCTGGCGGCAATCGGTGCTGCGATCGGTATCGGCATCCTCGGGGGTAAATTCCTGGAAGGCGCAGCGCGTCAACCGGATCTGATTCCTCTGCTGCGTACTCAGTTCTTTATCGTTATGGGTCTGGTGGATGCAATCCCAATGATCGCTGTAGGTCTGGGTCTGTACGTGATGTTTGCTGTCGCGTAGTAAGCGTTGCTTGAATTAAGAGCAATATCAGAACGTTAACTAGATAGAGGCATTGTGCTGTGAATCTTAACGCAACAATCCTCGGCCAGGCCATCGCGTTTGTCCTGTTCGTTCTGTTCTGCATGAAGTACGTATGGCCGCCGTTAATGGCTGCCATCGAAAAACGTCAAAAAGAAATTGCTGACGGCCTTGCTTCTGCAGAACGAGCACATAAGGATCTTGACCTTGCAAAGGCCAGCGCGACCGACCAGCTGAAAAAAGCGAAGGCGGAAGCTCAGGTAATCATCGAGCAGGCGAACAAACGCCGCGCTCAGATCCTGGACGAAGCTAAAACTGAAGCAGAGCAGGAACGTACTAAAATCGTGGCACAGGCGCAGGCGGAAATTGACGCCGAGCGTAAACGTGCTCGCGAAGAGCTGCGTAAGCAAGTTGCTATCCTGGCTGTTGCTGGCGCCGAGAAGATCATCGAACGTTCCGTGGATGAAGCTGCTAATAGCGACATCGTGGACAAACTTGTCGCTGAACTGTAAGGAGGGAGGGGCTGATGTCTGAATTTATTACGGTAGCTCGCCCCTACGCCAAAGCAGCTTTTGACTTTGCCGTTGAGCACCAAAGCGTTGACCGTTGGCAGGATATGCTGACGTTTGCCGCTGAGGTGACAAAAAACGAACAAATGGCAGAGCTTCTTTCTGGCGCGCTGGCGCCGGAAACGCTCGCTGAGTCGTTTATCGCCGTGTGCGGTGAGCAGTTGGACGAAAGCGGCCAAAACCTGATTAAGGTAATGGCTGAAAATAACCGTCTGAATGCGCTCCCGGATGTTCTTGAGCAGTTTATTCACCTGCGTGCAGCCAGTGAGGCTATCTCTGAGGTAGAAGTCACTTCTGCCAATGCACTGAGTGATGAACAGCTTACGAAGATTAGTGCAGCGATGGAAAAACGTCTGTCACGCAAAGTTAAGCTGAATTGCAAAATCGATAAGTCTGTAATGGCAGGCGTAATCATCCGAGCGGGTGATATGGTCATTGACGGCAGCGTACGCGGCCGTCTTGAGCGCCTTGCAGACGTCTTGCAGTCTTAAGGGGACTGGAGCATGCAACTGAATTCCACCGAAATCAGCGAACTGATCAAGCAGCGCATTGCTCAGTTCAATGTTGTGAGCGAAGCTCACAACGAAGGTACTATTGTTTCTGTAAGTGACGGTGTTATCCGCATTCACGGCCTGGCCGATTGTATGCAGGGTGAGATGATTTCCCTGCCGGGTAACCGTTACGCTATCGCACTGAACCTGGAGCGCGACTCCGTAGGTGCAGTTGTGATGGGTCCATACGCTGACCTCGCCGAAGGCATGAAGGTTAAGTGTACGGGTCGTATTCTGGAAGTTCCGGTTGGCCGTGGTCTGCTGGGTCGTGTGGTGAACACTCTGGGTTCCCCGATTGACGGTAAAGGTCCGGTTGATAACGATGGCTTCTCGCCAATCGAAGTTATCGCACCTGGCGTAATCGAACGTCAGTCCGTCGACCAGCCAGTACAGACCGGTTATAAATCTGTTGATGCCATGATCCCAATCGGTCGTGGCCAGCGTGAGCTGATCATCGGTGACCGTCAGACGGGTAAAACCGCAATGGCAATCGATGCCATCATCAACCAACGTGACTCCGGCATTAAATGTGTGTACGTGGCTATCGGCCAGAAAGCGTCCACCATTTCTAACGTGGTGCGTAAACTGGAAGAACACGGCGCACTGTCCAACACCATCGTTGTTGTGGCGACCGCGTCTGAATCCGCTGCACTGCAATACCTGGCACCATATGCCGGTTGCGCAATGGGCGAATACTTCCGTGACCGCGGCGAAGATGCGCTGATCGTTTACGATGACCTGTCTAAACAGGCTGTGGCTTACCGTCAGGTTTCCCTGCTGCTCCGTCGTCCGCCAGGACGTGAAGCATTCCCGGGCGACGTATTTTACCTCCACTCCCGTCTGCTGGAACGCGCATCCCGCGTTAACGCGGAATACGTTGAGAAGTTCACCAATGGTGAAGTTAAGGGTAAAACCGGCTCCCTGACCGCTCTGCCGATTATCGAAACCCAGGCGGGTGACGTTTCTGCGTTCGTTCCGACCAACGTAATTTCCATTACCGATGGTCAGATCTTCCTGGAAACTAACCTGTTTAACTCCGGTATTCGTCCGGCAGTTAACCCGGGTATTTCCGTATCTCGTGTAGGTGGCGCAGCGCAGACCAAGATCATCAAGAAACTGTCCGGTGGTATTCGTACCGCACTGGCGCAGTATCGTGAACTGGCAGCGTTTTCTCAGTTCGCTTCCGACCTGGATGAAGCTACGCGTAAGCAGCTGAGCCACGGTCAGAAAGTAACTGAACTGCTGAAGCAGAAACAGTATGCCCCAATGTCTGTTGCACAGCAGGGTGTGGTGCTGTTCGCGGCTGAACGCGGTTACCTCGAAGATGTGGAACTGGCGAAAATCGGTAGCTTCGAAGCCGCTCTGCTGGCTTATGTTGACCGTGACCACGCTCCGCTGATGCAAGAGATCAACCAGTCCGGTGGCTATAACGATGAAATCGAAGGCAAGCTGAAAGCTATCCTCGATTCCTTCAAGGCAACCCAGTCCTGGTAACGTCTGGCGGTCTGCTTTAGGGCGGACCGCAAGGCATTGAGGAGAAGCTCATGGCCGGCGCAAAAGAGATACGTAGTAAGATCGCAAGCGTCCAGAACACGCAGAAGATCACTAAAGCGATGGAGATGGTCGCCGCTTCCAAAATGCGTAAATCGCAGGATCGCATGGCGGCCAGCCGTCCTTATGCAGAGACCATGCGCAAAGTGATTGGTCACCTTGCGAATGGTAATCTGGAATATAAGCACCCTTACCTGGAAGAACGCGACGTTAAACGCGTGGGCTACCTGGTGGTGTCGACCGACCGTGGTCTGTGCGGTGGCTTGAACATTAACCTGTTCAAAAAGCTGCTGGCGGATATGAAAACATGGTCCGATAAAGGCGTTCAGTGCGATATCGCAATGATCGGCTCTAAGGGCGTGTCTTTCTTTAATTCCGTTGGCGGTAATGTGATTGCTCAGGTAACCGGTATGGGAGATAACCCTTCCCTGTCGGAACTGATCGGTCCGGTTAAAGTGATGCTGCAGGCCTACGATGAAGGTCGCCTGGACAGACTGTACGTTGTCAGCAACAAATTTATTAACACCATGTCTCAGACGCCAACCATCACGCAGCTGCTGCCTCTGCCGGCATCAGATGATGATGAGTTGAAGCGTAAATCCTGGGATTACCTGTATGAGCCAGACCCGAAAGCGCTGCTGGATACCCTGCTGCGTCGTTATGTCGAGTCTCAGGTTTATCAGGGCGTGGTAGAAAACCTGGCCAGCGAGCAGGCCGCACGTATGGTGGCGATGAAAGCCGCGACCGACAATGGCGGCAGCCTGATTAAAGAGCTGCAGTTGGTATACAACAAAGCTCGTCAGGCCAGCATTACTCAGGAACTCACCGAAATCGTCGGTGGTGCATCCGCGGTATAACCAGGTTAATTCGTAGAGGATTCAAGATGGCTACTGGAAAAATTGTCCAGGTAATCGGCGCCGTGGTTGACGTCGAATTCCCTCAGGATGCCGTACCGCGCGTGTACGATGCTCTTGAGGTTATGAATGGTAAAGAGAGCCTGGTGCTGGAAGTTCAGCAGCAGCTCGGCGGCGGTATCGTGCGTACCATCGCTATGGGTTCTTCCGACGGTCTGCGTCGTGGTCTGGAAGTTAAAGACCTCGAGCACCCGATCGAAGTCCCGGTAGGTAAAGCAACTCTGGGTCGTATCATGAACGTCCTGGGGCATCCGATCGACATGAAAGGCGATATCGGTGAAGAAGAGCGTTGGGCTATCCACCGCGCGGCACCTTCCTACGAAGAGCTGTCAAGCTCTCAGGAACTGCTGGAAACTGGTATCAAAGTTATCGACCTGATGTGTCCGTTCGCTAAGGGCGGTAAAGTTGGTCTGTTCGGTGGTGCGGGTGTAGGTAAAACCGTAAACATGATGGAGCTGATCCGTAACATCGCGATCGAACACTCCGGTTACTCTGTGTTTGCGGGCGTAGGTGAACGTACTCGTGAGGGTAACGACTTCTACCACGAAATGACCGACTCCAACGTTCTGGATAAAGTATCTCTGGTATATGGCCAGATGAACGAGCCGCCGGGAAACCGTCTGCGTGTTGCGCTGACCGGTCTGACCATGGCTGAGAAGTTCCGTGACGAAGGTCGTGACGTTCTGCTGTTCGTTGATAACATCTATCGTTATACCCTGGCCGGTACAGAAGTATCTGCACTGCTGGGTCGTATGCCATCAGCGGTAGGCTACCAGCCGACCCTGGCGGAAGAGATGGGTGTTCTGCAGGAACGTATCACCTCCACCAAAACCGGTTCTATCACCTCCGTTCAGGCGGTATACGTACCAGCGGATGACTTGACTGACCCATCCCCAGCAACCACCTTTGCTCACTTGGATGCAACCGTGGTACTGAGCCGTCAGATCGCATCTCTGGGTATCTACCCGGCAGTTGACCCGCTGGATTCCACCAGCCGTCAGCTGGATCCGCTGGTTGTTGGTCAGGAACACTACGACACCGCGCGTGGCGTACAGTCCCTGCTGCAGCGTTATCAGGAACTGAAAGACATTATCGCCATCCTGGGTATGGATGAACTGTCTGAAGAAGATAAACTGGTGGTAGCACGTGCGCGTAAAATTCAGCGCTTCCTGTCCCAGCCGTTCTTCGTTGCGGAAGTATTCACCGGTTCTCCGGGCAAATACGTTTCCCTGAAAGACACCATCCGTGGCTTTAAAGGCATCATGGAAGGCGAATACGACCACCTGCCAGAGCAGGCGTTCTACATGGTTGGTTCTATCGACGAAGCCGTGGAAAAAGCCAAAAAACTTTAACGCCTTAATCGGAGGGTGATATGGCAATGACTTACCACCTGGACGTCGTCAGCGCAGAGCAACAAATGTTCTCTGGTCTGGTCGAAAAAATCCAGGTAACGGGTAGTGAAGGTGAACTGGGTATTTTCCCGGGTCACGCACCGCTGCTCACCGCCATTAAGCCTGGTATGATCCGCATCGTTAAACAGTTCGGTCATGAAGAGTTTATCTACCTGTCCGGCGGCATTCTCGAAGTGCAGCCAGGCAGCGTGACCGTTCTGGCTGATACCGCGATTCGCGGACAGGATCTCGATGAAGCGAGAGCCCTGGAAGCGAAGCGTAAGGCTGAAGAGCACATCAAGAGCTCTCATGGTGACGTGGATTACGCTCAGGCATCTGCGGAACTGGCCAAAGCGATCGCGAAACTGCGCGTTATCGAGTTGACCAAAAAAGCGATGTAACACCGGCTTGAAAGCACAAAGGCCAGTCTGGTTTCCAGGCTGGCTTTTTTTTTGGTTTTGTTGCAAGAACATTTAAATTAAAAGCTGTTTTGTGATTTAGATCATAAAAACATTGATTGGCTAAAAAATGCGGCGTAGACTCTTTTTTATGTGATATATGTCACAAAATGAACTCAGATAAAAAGAGATGCCAACATGAAATTACTCAATAAAATCATCGCCATGTTCAGCAATATGAGCTTTTAGCCTTTACCTGCATGTCCTGTGGCGCGATGCTTGATACGGTTTATCAGCCAGCGCCCCTTGTTGTAATAAATCCCCTCCCCCTACTCCTCTGCCTCAAATGTTTATTTTTGCTTACGCATTTTCGGTTTATCACTGAATCACAAAAATAAAATCGGATCTTGCATTCGTAACTCTTTATTCATGCGGTAAAAAAATAGCAAAAACATTAACCTAAGGCTTTAATAAGAGCAGGTCCCAGGTTTTTTGAAGACAAAAGGCACTGATATAGACGAAAATGGTGAGTTATCAGATGGGGAATTTCCCCGATTGAACGTTTTATCTTCGGTCCATTTTACGCTGAAAAAAATGTAGTATTTTCAATGTGAAACGGTATAAATTCGTTCTCAAATTACAGTCAGGACGTGTATGTTGAACAATGCTATGAGCGTCGTGATCCTTGCCGCAGGCAAAGGCACGCGTATGTATTCCGATCTCCCTAAAGTGCTGCATACCCTCGCAGGAAAACCGATGGTTCAGCATGTCATTGATGCAGCTAATGAATTAGGTGCGACTCACGTACATCTGGTCTACGGGCACGGTGGTGATTTGCTCAAGCAAACGCTGAAGGATGGCAACCTGAACTGGGTTCTGCAGGCGGAGCAGTTGGGTACCGGCCATGCGATGCAGCAGGCGGCGCCATTCTTTGGTGATGACGAAGACATTTTAATGCTCTATGGCGATGTGCCGCTGATTTCCACCGAAACGTTACGTCACCTGCGTGAAGCGAAACCGCAGGGCGGCATTGGCTTGCTAACGGTAAAACTCGATGACCCAACCGGCTATGGGCGAATTACCCGCGATAACGGCAACGTCACGGGTATCGTCGAGCATAAAGATGCCACCGACGAGCAACGTCAAATCCAGGAAATAAACACTGGTATCCTGATTGCCAACGGTGCTGACATGAAGCGCTGGCTGTCCAGACTGACCAATAATAATGCTCAGGGTGAATATTACATCACCGATATCATTGCGATGGCGTATCAGGAAGGACGTGAAATTGCTGCAGTACATCCAGCACGCATTAGCGAAACAGAAGGGGTGAATAACCGTCTTCAGCTATCCCGTCTGGAACGTGTTTATCAGTCCGAGCAGGCAGAAAAACTGCTGCTGGCGGGCGTGATGCTGCGCGATCCGGCACGTTTTGATCTTCGCGGTACGCTTATTCACGGGCGAGATGTTGAAATTGATACTAACGTTATCATTGAAGGTAACGTAACCGTTGGGGATCGCGTCAAGATTGGCGCTGGCTGCATCATCAAAAACAGCGTTATTGGTGAGGGTTGCGAGCTTAGCCCATACAGTGTGGTGGAAGATGCCCATCTGGAAGCTGCTTGCACCATCGGTCCATTCGCGCGTCTGCGCCCAGGTGCTGAGCTGCAGGAAGGCGCACACGTGGGTAACTTCGTTGAAATGAAAAAAGCGCGTCTGGGTAAAGGCTCCAAAGCCGGTCATCTGACCTACCTGGGCGATGCGGAAATTGGCGATAACGTGAACATCGGTGCAGGGACGATCACCTGCAACTACGATGGTGCTAATAAATTTAAAACCATTATTGGTGATGATGTGTTTGTGGGTTCGGATACTCAGTTGGTAGCGCCTGTCACTGTGGGTAAAGGTGCGACCATTGCCGCCGGGACCACTGTTACGCGTAATGTCGCCGATAACGAACTGGTATTAAGCCGTGTACCGCAGGTCCATAAACAGGGCTGGCAGCGTCCGGTGAAGAAGAAGTAATTTAGTTTTTTGCCGAATGGCATACGTGTTTATTCGGCAGATAAGGGACGAGGAGATAAACATATATCTCCCGCCCACTAGTAATACCTATAAAAATAACCCCACTCTCTACAAGGCTCGGGGCGCCCGGAAAGGGCAAATACAGGTCAGCGACAACGACAGGCATAATGCCTAAATTCGGAATCAAAAAATATGTGTGGAATTGTTGGCGCTATCGCGCAGCGTGATGTAGCTGAAATCCTTCTCGAAGGTTTACGTCGTCTGGAATATCGTGGTTATGACTCTGCTGGTCTGGCCGTCGTCGATGCTGAAGGTAACATGACTCGTCTGCGTCGTCTGGGTAAAGTGCAGATGCTGACTGCTGCTGCGGAAGAACATCCGCTGCATGGTGGTACAGGTATCGCTCATACCCGTTGGGCAACACACGGTGAACCTTCAGAAGCGAACGCGCATCCCCATGTTTCTGAACACATTGTTGTGGTGCATAACGGCATCATTGAAAACCATGAGCCGCTGCGTGAACTGCTGAAAACCCGTGGCTATACCTTTGTTTCTGAAACCGACACCGAAGTGATTGCTCACCTGGTGCACTGGGAGTTGGAACAGGGTGGAACGCTGCGTGAAGCCGTGCTGCGTACTATTCCGCAGCTGCGCGGTGCCTACGGCACAGTGATCATGGATACCCGTAACCCAGAAACTCTGCTGGCGGCCCGTTCTGGTAGCCCGCTGGTCATTGGTCTGGGCATGGGTGAGAACTTTATCGCTTCCGACCAGCTGGCGCTGCTGCCGGTAACCCGTCGCTTTATCTTCCTGGAAGAGGGCGACATCGCGGAAGTGACCCGTCGTTCTGTCTCTATTTTCGACAAGTCTGGCGCAGAAGTGAAACGTCAGGATATCGAATCGAATCTGCAGTATGACGCGGGCGAAAAAGGTATTTATCGCCACTACATGCAGAAAGAGATCTACGAACAGCCGAACGCGATTAAAAATACGCTGACCGGGCGCATTAGCCACGGTGAAGTGGATTTAAGCGAGCTGGGCTCGCGTGCCAACGAGCTGCTGTCTCAGGTTGAACATATCCAGATTATCGCCTGCGGTACGTCGTACAACTCCGGTATGGTGTCCCGCTACTGGTTTGAATCGCTGGCGGGTATTCCTTGTGATGTCGAAATCGCTTCCGAATTCCGCTATCGTAAATCTGCTGTGCGTCGTAACAGCCTGATGATTACCCTTTCTCAGTCCGGTGAAACGGCGGATACCCTGGCGGGCCTGCGCTTATCTAAAGAGCTGGGCTATCTGGGATCGCTGGCTATCTGTAACGTTCCGGGCTCCTCTCTGGTGCGTGAATCTGACCTGGCGATGATGACCAATGCCGGTACCGAAATCGGTGTGGCCTCCACGAAGGCATTTACCACCCAGCTGACTGTTCTGCTGATGCTGGTGGCGAAACTGTCTCGTCTGAAAGGCCTGGATGCGTCTATTGAGCAGGAGATCGTTCACGGTCTGCAGGCGCTGCCGAGTCGTATTGAGCAGATGCTGTCTCAGGACAAGCGCATTGCTGCTCTGGCGGAAGGTTTCTCTGACAAACACCATGCGCTGTTCCTTGGCCGTGGCGATCAGTACCCCATCGCGCTGGAAGGCGCGCTGAAGCTGAAAGAGATCTCGTATATTCACGCTGAAGCATATGCCGCAGGCGAACTGAAGCACGGTCCGCTGGCGCTGATTGATGCTGATATGCCGGTTATCGTGGTCGCACCGAACAACGAACTGTTGGAAAAACTGAAATCTAACATTGAAGAAGTTCGCGCGCGTGGCGGTCAGCTGTACGTCTTTGCCGATCAGGATGCAGGCTTTACCAGCAGCGAAAACATGCACATCATTGAGATGCCGCATGTGGAAGAGGTGATTGCACCCATCTTCTACACAGTTCCGCTGCAACTGCTGGCGTATCACGTGGCGCTGATTAAAGGCACCGACGTGGATCAGCCGCGTAACCTGGCGAAATCAGTTACTGTAGAGTAATGCTTTGAGCCAACATAAGCCACCGGGATTCCGGTGGCTTTTTTTATGTCTGCATACAAAACACTATGTTTTGGTTGTTATTATAAATAACTACTTTTTTGTATTTTATTTGTTTTTTTTATACCTGTTTGTTTATTTGTGTTTTTAATTGATATAAAAAGTTGTTGTTAATTTTTTATTAATTTACTTTATGAATTATCATTGTGTTTTATGTAAATTAAATCTGAAAATCACATGAAAACAAGTGTCTGTTTTGAATTGATTATATATCTCGTGCTAATATTATAAAAGTAAGTATTGTTTTTTTGTATTTATTTTATTTTGTTTATATTTAAAGTTGTTTAATTAATATTGATTTAATTGCTTATTGTGACAAGTTGAGTATTATTGCTGCCGTAGGGATAGCGTGTTTCATTATTTTAAATGGAACGCAAATATATAATATTATTGGTAGTGTCATAATGAAACTTAATTCAATTTCTCGCGTATTAATTTTATCCTTTAGCCTGTCTGCTGGTTATGCTATTGCAAATGATGGGAATGTTCACTTCACTGGCGAAGTTATCGACAGCACCTGCGAAGTGACGACGGAGACAGCAAATCAAACTGTCAAACTCGGGAAAGTTAATAAAACCGCATTTACCGGCGTCGGCAGCACGGCTGCGCCAGCTAATTTCCATATTGATCTGGATAAATGTCCGGCAACTTATACCAAGGCTGCCGTTCGCTTTGATGCCGTTGATACAAACGGTACATTTAAAGGCAATGCCGATGGCGACGTAACGGTAGGGTTCCCCGTGGAATCGACAGCGCCGGGCGATTTTACGGGAACAGGTACCGCAGCGGCGGCAACCGGCGTGGCGATTCGTCTTTATAACAGCAGCGATAACTCCCATCTCAAAATTGGCGACGATTCTACCCCTGTGACTATTTCTTCAGGGAAGGCCTCTATGCCATTTATCGCGCGTTATATTGCAACTTCTGCGACTGTAACGCCGGGTACCGCGAACGCCGATACGCAGTTCACCGTTATTTACACCAAGTAATAGACAATCATGAAATGAATGACGCTCATGTTGATAAAAATTATGAACAGTGGGCGTCTTTTTAAGGAGAAATTGTTGTGATTATGCGGTTACTGAAAGGAATCATTGCTGCACTGTTATTGGTTAATATTTCATCCTGTTTTGCGGGGATCGTGATTGGTGGTACGCGAGTTATTTTCCCCGGCAGTGAGATGGATACAACGATCTCTATTTATAACAAAGAGACTGAGCTTCCCTATCTTATTCAGGCATGGGTTGAGCCGTTTGACAGTAAAGATAAAAGTAAACCTCCTTTTACTGTTGTTCCTCCGGTGTCTCGCCTGGAAGCCAGCCAGGAAAAGATCCTGCGAATAATTAAAACTGCCGGTGATTTACCGAAAGATTGCGAATCTGTTTTCTGGCTGAGTGTGAAAAATATTCCCCCTACCAGCACCGACAAAGACAGCAGTAAGCTGGAAATTGCGGTGAAAACCAAAATCAAACTTTTCTGGCGCCCGGCGGGCATTACGCTCACGCCGGAAAAAGCCGTTGCCAACGTGAAATGGCATAAGCAGGGAAATAACCTGATTGTTAAGAATAACAACCCTATTCATATCAATATCATGGATGTGCTGATTGATGGAAAAGATGTACCGCTCAATATGATTCGCCCCTTTGAAACCTTAACCCTGCCTTTGCCTTCTGGCAGCGGCGGCCATTCACTGGACTGGCGCTTTATCTATGATACTGGCGCAGTGAGCAAGGCTCAGAAACAAGCGTTGTGATGGTCTTGAGAAGGAGTTTTATGCCAGGCTCACGTCTTTTTCCCGTACTTATTTCCGGTGCGTGTTTATGTGCGGCAACTCAGGTTGACGCACAGGGGTATTCATTTAACCCACGACTGCTGGAAATTGACCACCCGGTGGATATTGATATTCGCCAGTTTAATCGCGCGAATATGCAGCCGCCTGGGGAATATAAAGTTGATGTGGTGGTGAACGGCAAAGCCTTTGAGCCACAAACTATTCGCTTTGTACAGGACCCTCCCGAGTCGGAACTTCATCCGTGTTTTGTGGCCGTGAAAGAGGCGTTGTCTGCTCTTGGCGTGAAAGTCGAGGCGTTAAAAACGCTCAACGATGTCGATAACAGCGCCTGCGTCAACCCGATGCCGCTGGTTGAGGGATCTAAATGGGTATTTGATGCCAATGCGCTGGCATTAAATATCTCCGTGCCGCAAATTTACCTTGATTCAACCGCTCAGGGTTATATTCCTCCCTCCCGCTGGGATGAAGGTATTAACGCCCTAATGGTCAACTATGATTTTTCCGGCTCGCATACCCTTAAATCAAATTACGGTTCGGAAGATGACGATACCTACTACCTGAATCTGCGAAACGGGCTGAATATCGGCGCGTGGCGTTTTCGTAACTACAGCACGGTGAATGCCACCAACAGCAGCATTGATGTTCGTTCTGCCAACAACTACGTGCAACGCGATATCGCCGCCCTGCGTAGCCAGATAATGGCTGGCGACACCTGGACGGCGAGTGATGTATTTGACGGCACCCAGATCCGCGGTGTCAGACTTTACACTGACGACGACATGCTGCCGTCGAATCTGAACAGCTTTGCCCCGGTGGTGCGCGGTATTGCTAAAAGTAACGCCACGGTCACTATTCGTCAGAATAACTATGTGATTTATCAATCGGCTGTGCCTCAGGGAGCATTTGAGATCACCGATCTTAACACCACCAGCACCGGTGGCGATCTGGACGTGACCATCAAAGAAGAAAACGGTAGCGAACAGCATTTTACCCAACCCTACTCCACGCTAGCGATTATGAAGCGAGAAGGGCAAATTGACGTTGATATAAGCGTGGGGGAAATGCGCGATGAAAACCATTTCAGACCCAAGGTTGCCCAGGCACAGATTCTGCGCGGCCTACCGTGGGGTATCACTGCCTATGGCGGCACGCAAATCGCGCAGGATTACTCTGCCGTTGCGCTAGGCATTGGTAAAGATATGGGCTCACTCGGCGCGCTCTCATTTGACGTGACTCAGGCGCATTCTCATTTTGACGATAGCGATGATGAAAAAGGGCAATCTTATCGTTTTCTCTACTCTAAACGCTTCGATAATACCGATACCACTTTCCGCCTGGTGGGCTACCGCTATTCAACGCAGGGATACTACTCACTCAATGAGTGGGCCTCTCGTCAGAACGACAGCGAAAATTTCTGGAACACCGGGAACCGGCGCAGCCGGCTTGAAGGTACCTGGACGCAAGCATTTCCCAACGGGTATGGCAGTCTTTATTTAACGTTAAGCCGCCAGGAGTACTGGAAGACCAACGCCGTCGATCGCATGGTGCAGTTTGGCTATAGCAATCGCTGGCGAACAGTGTCATGGAACCTTTCATGGAATTATATCGACTCGGTTGGCACCTACTACGCTAACAATAATGGTTACGCAAACGAGAATAATAACGACCACGAACAGACGGTTATGCTTACACTCTCCTTCCCGCTGTCAGGAAGTATGACGAACAGCTACGTCGACTACTCCATGATGCAGAATAATCACCATGACAGTTCCATACAGGCGGGGATCGGCGGTACGCTGCTGGAAGATCGCAACCTCTCTTATAACGTTCAGGGCGCCTGGAATAACGCGGATAACGCCGCCTACAGCAGCAATGCTAGCCTCGACTATGATGGCACTTATGGTTCCATTAACGGCAGCTATGCCTGGAGCCGCGACACTCAAACCTTTAACTATGGCGCTCGTGGCGGCATTCTGGTACATGGCAGCGGTGTGACGTTCTCACAGGAACTGGGAGAAACAGTTGCACTGGTGGAAGCGCCTGGCGCGGCAGGGCTATCAGTGGAAAATGAAGGCGGCGTGTCGACCGACTGGCGGGGTTATACGGTGAAAACCCAGATGAATGCCTACGGTGAAAACCGGGTCGCCATCGACAGCCGCTACTTCTCGCGCGCCAATGTTGAGCTGGATAACACGGTGGTGAATCTGGTGCCGACGCGCGGTGCGGTGGTGAAAGCAACATTTGTTACCCATGTGGGATATCGCGTGCTGTTTACGGTAACGTTAGCCAATGGCAAGCCCGCGCCGTTTGGTTCGATGGTTTCGGCTGAACTGGAAGCCGGTACGGTGACGGGCATTGTGGGCTATAACGGCGAAGTGTATCTTGCCGGGATGCCGGAAGAGGGTGATTTCGCATTAAGCTGGGGAAATAATGCCACGGACAAATGTATGGCACATTACTCATTTACAGCTAAACCGCAGGATACGAGTTTAGTTCAGCTTAATACCGCGTGTCATTAAAGGGATTTTACAATGAAAAAAAACTATTTAGCGTTGCTGTTTCCTCTGATATTGATGTCAGATCCCGTAATGGCTGAAGCAAATAAAGGTATGTGTGTTACCTCGTCAGGTACGCCGTTTCATAGTGTATTACCCTTTTATGGTAAAAAAATAAGCACAGTGCAGAACAAAAAAGGCCAGACGTTTAACTTTCCGACATCGACATCAGATAGTTATCCCGGGCATTGTGAATGCTCTCTGGGTAAATCCGCTCGGTTTTATTACATTTATTATACTGCCATCATGAATGAGGCTCTGACACCTACGGCTGTACGCAGCGGTGTTCATTATTATCAACTGAATGACTACCTTGACGTGGGCATTGCGATAGAAGTGTTGGGGCGAGGGAAAATTAATGCGCCTTTCGAAATGGAACAGAATATTCATCAAGGAACCTATTATGACTGTGGCCGTGTTCAGCCCCTTGATTTTACGAGCGGTGACTCCGCAACCATTTATTTTTATATCCGGGAACCCTTTATTGGAACTGTTACTATTCCGCCAACGCTAATGAGTCGGTTATATGCGACGATCAGTAATGATACACCCATTGATTATGCTCGCCCGCTGGCTGATGTGTATATTTCCGGCGATATCACCGCACCTCAGGAGTGTGAAATCAACGGCGGACAGACTATTGTCGTCGATTTTAACAAAATCCCCGCTTCAGAGTTCAGCAGTGTGCCGGGCACGGCGATAACGAGCCGAAAAATCCCGGTGAAGGTGGCGGTTAAATGTACGGGCATGTCTACCGGACAAAATATTGATATGTCGCTGCATGCCATGCAGTCCGGATCGTTATCTAAGGTGATTAGCACAGACAATCCCAATGTTGGGATCATTATGTATGATGAGTATGGCAATGCCACCGATGTTAACGGCGGACTCATGGACATTGACATGGGGCGAATCGTCTCAGGACGTGAGACGGGGGAGTTTAATTTTTCAGCCGCGCCAGCCAGCACCACCAGCACACGACCACAGCCGGGTATCTTTACCGCTGAGGCTACCATCATTGTGGAAATAAAAAACTGATCTTTCATGGGGCGGCTGTTTATGACAGTCGCTGTCATATTTCCCCGCCCGGACCTCATTCGTCGCAAAAAAAATGGCATTTCCACGAATATCATATGAATTAATTTCAATTTTTTCATGTAGTTAAAAGAACGTTTTTCGTTGTCATAAAACTGTCATATTTCGTACATTTAACTGTCACCTGTTTGTCCTATTTTGCTCACAGTAGCAACTCAAACAACAATTTACGAAAACCGTGCAGGAGACATTATGAAAGTTATGCGTACCACTGTCGCAACTGTTGTCGCCGCGACCTTATCCATGAGCGCGTTCTCTGCGTTTGCTGCAGCGAGCCTGACAGGTGCAGGTGCAACCTTTCCTGCGCCAGTGTATGCCAAATGGGCAGATACCTATCAGAAAGAGACCGGTAGCAAAGTAAACTACCAGGGTATCGGCTCCTCCGGTGGTGTAAAACAAATTACGGCCAATACCGTTGATTTCGGCGCCTCTGATGCCCCGTTATCTGACGAAAAATTGGCGCAAGAAGGCCTGTTCCAGTTCCCAACCGTGATCGGTGGCGTGGTGCTGGCGGTGAACATCCCTGGGCTGAAATCCGGCGAGCTGGTGCTGGACGGTAAAACGCTGGGCGACATCTACCTCGGTAAAATTAAAAAGTGGGATGATGAAGCCATCACCAAACTGAATCCGGGTCTGAAACTGCCTTCACAGAATATCGCCGTTGTGCGTCGTGCTGACGGCTCCGGTACTTCCTTCGTCTTCACCAGCTACCTGGCAAAAGTAAACGAAGAGTGGAAATCTAAAATTGGTTCCGGCTCTACTGTTAACTGGCCGACCGGTCTGGGTGGTAAAGGTAACGACGGTATCGCCGCGTTCGTACAGCGTCTGCCGGGCTCTATCGGCTACGTTGAGTACGCTTACGCTAAGCAGAATAACCTGGCGTACACCAAGCTTGTTTCTGCTGACGGTAAACCGGTAAGCCCGACCGAAGAGAGCTTCGCTAACGCCGCAAAAGGCGCTGACTGGAGCAAAACCTTCGCTCAGGATCTGACTAACCAGAAAGGTGACGACGCGTGGCCAATCACTTCCACCACCTTCATTCTGGTACATAAAGAGTCGAAGAAACCAGAGCAGAGCGCAGAAGTGCTGAAGTTCTTCGACTGGGCGTACAAAAACGGCGGCAAACAGGCTAACGACCTGGATTACGCCAGCCTGCCGGACAGCGTGGTTGAGCAGGTTCGTGCTGCATGGAAGACCAACGTGAAAGACAGCAGCGGTAAAGCGCTGTACTAAATACCCGTCATACTTCGAGCCGCAGCGGTGTTGGCTGTGTTTGTTCACCCCAGTCACATAGTGAATCTATGTGACTGGGGATTAATGAGGGACATCCTTGTCCCTCACCGAAGGCAGCCTCCGGCTGTTCAAATTCGTTCCTGACGAATTTGTCACAAGCTTGCCGCCTTGCTGCAACTCGAATTATTTAGGGTATGGCATTACGTTAGCCGGGAAGCACGATAAAATGCGTGCTTCCTGGCCCAAACTTAAAGAGTGATTTATGGCTGCAACCAAGCCTGCTTTTAACCCACCGGGTAAAAAAGGTGACATGATCTTCAGCGCGCTGGTAAGACTGGCTGCGCTGATTGTACTATTGATGTTGGGTGGCATTATTGTCTCCCTGGTCATCTCCTCCTGGCCAAGTATCCAAAAATTTGGCTTCGCATTCTTGTGGACTAAAGAATGGGATGCGCCGAACGATATCTACGGTGCTTTAGTACCGATTTACGGTACGCTGGTTACCTCACTTATTGCGTTGCTGATTGCCGTTCCGGTGAGTTTCGGCATTGCGCTGTTCCTGACTGAACTTGCTCCTGGCTGGCTGCGTCGCCCGCTGGGCATCGCTATTGAACTGCTGGCGGCAATTCCAAGTATCGTGTACGGCATGTGGGGGTTGTTTATTTTTGCCCCGCTGTTTGCGACTTATTTCCAGGAACCGGTCGGAAACATCCTTTCCAACATTCCGTTTGTTGGCGCGCTGTTCTCCGGCCCGGCATTTGGGATCGGTATTCTGGCGGCTGGCGTGATACTCGCCATCATGATCATCCCGTACATTGCGGCGGTAATGCGCGATGTATTCGAACAAACGCCGGTGCTGATGAAAGAGTCAGCCTATGGCATCGGTTGCACCACCTGGGAAGTTATCTGGCGCATCGTCCTGCCGTTCACCAAAAATGGCGTGATCGGCGGCGTGATGCTCGGTCTGGGCCGTGCGCTCGGTGAAACCATGGCGGTCACCTTTATCATCGGCAACACCTACCAGCTCGATAGCGCCTCGCTGTACATGCCGGGCAACAGTATTACCTCTGCGCTGGCGAATGAATTTGCCGAAGCGGAATCTGGGCTGCACGTTGCCGCGTTGATGGAGCTGGGTCTGATTCTGTTTGTGATCACCTTCATCGTGCTGGCGGCATCTAAGTTCATGATCATGCGCCTTGCGAAGAACGAGGGGGCACGCTAATGGCTACGCTTGAAATGCAAAACACCGCTCAGCTTGCGGAATCCCGTCGTAAAATGCAGGCGCGTCGTCGCCTGAAGAACCGCATCGCGCTGACGCTCTCAATGGCGACCATGGCGTTCGGTTTGTTCTGGTTGATCTGGATCCTGATGTCCACGATCACCCGTGGTATTGACGGTATGTCGCTGGCGCTGTTCACCGAAATGACGCCGCCGCCGAATACGGCGGGTGGTGGTCTGGCGAACGCCCTGGCCGGTAGCGGTCTGTTGATTCTGTGGGCGACCGTGTTTGGTACCCCGCTTGGTATTATGGCGGGTATCTACCTGGCGGAGTATGGGCGTAAGTCCTGGCTGGCTGAGGTCATCCGCTTTATCAACGACATTCTGCTTTCTGCGCCATCCATCGTGGTCGGTCTGTTCGTTTACACCATCGTAGTAGCAAAAATGGAGCATTTCTCCGGCTGGGCGGGCGTAATCGCGCTGGCGCTGCTGCAGGTGCCTATTGTTATTCGTACCACAGAGAACATGCTCAAGCTGGTGCCGGATAGCCTGCGTGAAGCCGCCTATGCGCTGGGTACGCCGAAGTGGAAGATGATTTCTGCAATCACCCTGAAGGCGTCTGTCTCGGGCATCATTACAGGGGTTCTGCTGGCTATTGCACGTATCGCCGGTGAAACGGCTCCGCTGCTGTTTACGTCGCTCTCCAATCAGTTCTGGAGCACCGACATGATGCAGCCAATTGCCAACCTGCCGGTCACTATCTTTAAGTTTGCAATGAGCCCGTTTGCTGAGTGGCAACAACTGGCCTGGGCTGGGGTACTGATTATTACCCTGTGCGTACTGCTGCTGAACATTCTGGCGCGCGTCATTTTCGCGAAGAAGAAACACGGTTAATTTTTTACGGCGTGGCGGATGCGGCGCCGGATGAGGAAGAGATTGAAATGAGTATGGTTGATACTGCCCCAGGTAAGATTCAGGTTCGTGATTTGAACTTCTACTATGGCAAATTCCATGCCCTGAAGAACATCAACCTGGATATCGCGAAAAACCAGGTCACAGCGTTTATCGGGCCGTCAGGTTGTGGTAAGTCGACGCTGCTGCGTACTTTCAACAAAATGTTTGAGCTGTACCCAGAGCAGCGTGCGGAAGGTGAAATCCTGCTGGATGGTGACAATATTCTCACCAACACCCAGGATATCGCGCTGCTGCGTGCCAAAGTCGGCATGGTGTTCCAGAAGCCGACGCCGTTCCCAATGTCTATTTACGACAACATCGCGTTTGGCGTACGTTTGTTTGAGAAACTCTCTCGTGCGGATATGGACGAGCGTGTGCAGTGGGCATTGACCAAGGCCGCATTGTGGAATGAAACCAAAGATAAATTACACCAGAGCGGGTACTCTCTCTCCGGTGGTCAGCAGCAGCGTCTGTGTATTGCGCGCGGTATTGCCATTCGCCCGGAAGTGCTACTGCTTGATGAGCCGTGTTCAGCGCTCGACCCGATTTCTACCGGGCGTATTGAAGAGCTGATCACTGAGCTGAAAGAAGATTACACCGTTGTTATCGTTACCCACAACATGCAGCAGGCTGCGCGTTGTTCCGATCACACGGCATTTATGTACCTGGGCGAGTTGATTGAGTTCAGTAATACGGACGATCTGTTCACCAAGCCCGCGAAGAAACAAACTGAAGATTACATTACTGGCCGCTACGGTTGATATGCCCGGGCATCTGGAGAAATGATGGACAATTTAAACCTTAATAAACATATTTCCGGCCAGTTCAATGCAGAGCTGGAAAGCATCCGTACCCAGGTGATGACCATGGGGGGCATGGTAGAGCAGCAGCTTTCTGATGCGATTACCGCCATGCACAATCAGGATAGCGAGCTGGCGAAGCGCGTCATTGAAGGCGATAAGAACGTCAATATGATGGAAGTGGCGATCGACGAAGCCTGCGTGCGCATCATCGCCAAGCGTCAACCTACCGCCAGCGACCTGCGTCTGGTGATGGCGATTATCAAAACCATTGCCGAGCTGGAACGTATTGGCGACGTTGCCGACAAAATTTGCCGCACCGCGCTGGAGAAGTTTTCGCAACAGCATCAGCCGTTGCTGGTTAGCCTGGAGTCGCTGGGCCGTCACACCGTACAAATGCTGCATGACGTGCTGGATGCGTTTGCGCGTATGGATCTCGATGAAGCGGTACGTATTTATCGCGAAGATAAGAAAGTCGACCAGGAGTATGAAGGCATCGTGCGTCAGCTGATGACCTACATGATGGAAGACCCGCGTACCATTCCAAGCGTACTGACCGCACTGTTCTGCGCACGTTCAATCGAGCGTATCGGTGACCGCTGCCAGAATATCTGCGAATACATCTTCTACTTCGTGAAGGGGCAGGATTTCCGTCACGTGGGCGGAGATGAGCTTGATAAACTGCTGGCGGGCAAAGACCCGAAAGAGTGATGTTTGTGGCGGGTGGCGTTAACGCTTACCCGCCCTATCTCAACTTAACGCGTAATATTCCAACCCCGCGCCTTCCACAATTCCGGCAACTGCGCCAGATCTGTAAAGGTCGTGACTTTTGGGTTTTCGATCGGTTTGTTATGCGGATCGGCACAGAAGTAGAACACTTCCATCCCCGCGGCAATTCCCGCCTGCGCGCCTGCGCTGGAATCATCAACCAGAATGCAGTTCTCAACGTTAACGTCCATTGCTTTTGCCGCATGGAACATCAGGGCCGGATCGGGCTTCCAGCGTTGGATATCGTAGCCGCTGAACAGTAAATCAGGAAAATGGTGCAACATGCCCAGCTTACCCAGCGAATGCTGCATTTTGCTGACCGGACCGTTTGATACTACGCACATCGGTACTGTCATGCAGTCCAGCAGAGCATTTGCCCCAGCGATAACCTCCAGTTCCGAGTCGAACAGGCGTGCGACCTCAGCGCGGTAAACGGGCTCTAAATTGGCTTTCTCCAGCGTAACGCCGTGCTCTTCGTTGATGATATCGATGATTTCGTAGAGTTTTACGCCTTTAAAGCGTTTGAACACCTCTTCGAGATCGAGTTTGATACCGAACTCCTGGAACATGGCGACATACGCGCGGGAACAGATCACTTCACTGTCGACCAGCGTACCGTCGCAGTCAAAAAATACCGCTTCTATCTGGGACATGCCTTCCTCTTATCGCTAGTTTAACGTTTACGTCATGCTTATTTACGCCACGCAATCGTTGCCGTATAAGCAAAATCAATGAAAAAAGTTGCTCATAACCCAACCCTATTGTCGCATTTTGGTATAGGATAGCGACGAATTTTCCCTCCTTGTTCGGAAATTGATAATGAGTCAACAACACACAACCCAGGCTTCTGGCCAGGGGATGCTGGAACGCGTGTTCAAACTGCGCGAACATGGCACAACGGCACGGACCGAAGTGATCGCCGGTTTAACCACTTTCCTGACGATGGTGTATATCGTTTTTGTTAACCCGCAAATTCTTGGCGTGGCTGGCATGGATACCAGCGCCGTCTTTGTTACCACCTGCCTTATTGCTGCATTTGGTAGCATCCTGATGGGGCTTTTTGCCAACCTGCCGGTCGCACTTGCGCCTGCTATGGGCCTGAACGCATTCTTTGCCTTCGTGGTCGTTGGCGCGATGGGCCTGTCATGGCAGATCGGTATGGGCGCAATCTTCTGGGGTGCGGTAGGTTTGCTGCTACTGACAATTTTCCGCGTACGTTACTGGATGATTGCCAACATCCCGGTGAGCCTGCGCGTGGGGATCACCAGCGGTATCGGTCTGTTCATCGGTATGATGGGGCTAAAAAACGCCGGCGTTATCGTCGCCAACAAAGACACGCTGGTGTCGATTGGCAACCTGACGTCCCACAGCGTGCTGCTCGGTATTTTGGGCTTTTTTATCATTGCGATTCTGGCGTCACGTAACATTCACGCAGCAGTACTAATTTCTATCATTGTGACCACGCTGCTGGGCTGGATGCTGGGTGATGTCCATTACAACGGGATCGTCTCCGCGCCGCCGAGCGTGATGTCGGTTATCGGGCATGTTGACCTGGCCGGTTCGTTTAACATTGGCCTTGCAGGCGTGATTTTCTCGTTCATGCTGGTTAACTTGTTTGACTCCTCCGGTACGCTGATTGGCGTGACGGATAAAGCCGGCCTGGCAGACGCGAAGGGCAAGTTCCCACGCATGAAGCAGGCGCTGTATGTGGATAGCGTGTCCTCTGTTACCGGCGCGTTTATTGGTACCTCTTCCGTTACTGCCTATATTGAATCCTCTTCCGGGGTGTCGGTTGGTGGCCGTACCGGCCTGACTGCAGTCGTCGTTGGCCTGCTGTTCCTGCTGGTTATCTTCCTGTCGCCGCTGGCGGGAATGGTGCCGGGATATGCCGCCGCCGGTGCGCTGATTTACGTTGGTGTCCTGATGACATCAAGCCTGTCGCGCGTGAAGTGGGAAGACCTGACCGAAGCGGTTCCGGCGTTTATTACCGCCGTGATGATGCCGTTTAGCTTCTCGATCACCGAAGGTATCGCACTGGGCTTTATTTCCTACTGTGTGATGAAAATCGGTACCGGACGTTTCCGCGATCTCAGCCCGTGCGTCATTGTTGTTGCGCTGCTGTTTGTACTGAAGATTGTGTTTATCGACGCGCATTAATGTAGAACATGCTTCGGCTTTGTTATCAAGGCTGAAGCATTTCCTGTCTGATTGTCTTTTATTCCTGCCCCAAAATATCAAGCCTGAAAATTATCTCTCTGCGGACAAATCATCTCTGTTATTTATGCCCGTGTTTTAGCGAGTTGTGGTTTCTTCTGGTGAATTATCTGTTAACAAATTGAAATGTTTTTACTTTGGTTTTTTTGAAATATCAAAAATAGCCTTAGTAAATGCAGGGGCTATTTCAACTTTCGCACAGGCATTTTTCGTTACTGTTTCTTATCTCTATTAAAAGGAGTTTAGAAATGAAGAAGACTGTCATTGCGACGTTCTGTATCTCTCTGTTTTTTCCGCTATTCGCAAACGCTACCACCAGCGTGACGCTGGATGGTCATTCATTAACACTGGATGATGCCTGGGCCATTGCTCAGGGGGAAAAACAGGTTGAGATCGCTGCCACTGCGATGGATCGCGTCGATAAAGCCAATAAACTTTTAATGATTGCTGCCGGAAAAGGCGTTCCCGTTTACGGACTGACAGTAGGAGTGGGACTCAATAAAGACAAATCTTTGTTTGATGCGCATGGAAAACTGACTCCGGAGGTTATTCAGGCCTCTCGTGAGTTTAATATCAACGCGCTGCATGCGCATGCGGCGGGCGTTGGTCCAGACATGCCGGATGAACTGGTGCGTCTGGCTATGGTGATTCGCCTGAATACGATGTTAACGGGAAATACCGGCGCCCAACCGCAGGTTGCCAAAATGTATCAGCAGTTTCTCAATAAGCACATTACCCCCGTCGTGCCCTCACGGGGCTCTGTGGGTGAAGCTGATATCACGCTTGCCTCTCATATCGGCGATGTGATGATTGGTGAATGGCGCGTTCGCGTGAAAGGTGTCGAGATGGATTCGGCAAAAGCGCTGAAACAGGCGGGTATTGATAAGCTGGAACCACTCGGCAAAGATGCGCTGTCGATTCTTTCTTCCAATGCAGTATCAACGGCTTATTCTGCGCAGGCTCTGCTGGAGTCCAGACAGATTATTAACGTCACCCCGGCGGTGTTCGGTTTATCACTGGAAGCGCTGAATGGCAACGTTGCGCCATTCCTGTACCAGAGTTTAAGCGTTAGACCTTTCCCTGGCATTCAGGATACTGCCGAAGCGATTCGAACTGCGCTTACGGGTTCTTATCTCTGGCAACATCAGGATGGACGTCCTTTGCAGGACCCGCTCTCTTTCCGTACGACGGTATTTGTGCTTAATGAAGCGCGTCGCGAATGGAATGAAGCCTGGCAAATGCTGGAAATCCAGATGAACAGCTCGGATGACAATCCCGCAGTAATCGTGAATGCCGATCGTTCTTTGGCGGAAAATAGCCAGGTTGAGCAGTATTTCGTGAGCGCAAAAGAGGCCAATGGCGAAACCCTCAGCGGCGCGATTTTCCCGACCTCTAATTTTGAACCGCTGCCTCTGGCGCTGGCGATTCAGAATCTGTCTTTGGCGATGGGACATCTGGCGCATAACAGCGTGCAGCGCACTTTGCATTTATCTGACGATCATTTTACCGGACTGAGTCGTTTCCTCGCTTCCGACACCAATCAGCAGGGACATGCCTTCGGCGCTATTCAGAAGCCACAGGTTGCGTTACTGGCGGATATTCGCGACCTGGTTAACCCGGTATCACTGGATGGACAACCGATGGCGGGAACGATTGAAGATACCTACACCAACAATCTCCGGGCGTCCAAGCGATTGAGTCAAATCGCGGATGATATGCGCAGTATTTATGGTCTGGAACTGTTGCACGCCAGTCAGGCTGTCGATCTACGGAAACAGAAAAATCCTGACCTGAAGTTGGGTGAGATGACCGGCAAACTCTTTGCCGCCTATCGTGAAAAAGTACCGTTTGTTGTGCAGGATAGGATTTTTACTGACAACATTGCTGATTCATCCGCGTTAGTTGCATCGTTTCCTTCCGGTTCCCTGGTCAGTACGCAAGCTGGGAGCAAATGACGACAATGAAAAAAACCGTTAATGCGTCGCGGCGAGCCTTTTTGACGAAAAGTACCCTCCTGGCGACCGGCGGCGCGCTTACGGCGCTGACTGGAAAGGCGCTGGCGCAGGATAACTGTGCCCCGGCTTCGTTGGTTCGTTACCATAAAGTCTATGATGTGATCGTTGTCGGAAGCGGCTTTGCCGGACTGGCTGCTGCACTTGAAGCCGCTCAGGCTGGCCGCAGCGTGCTGGTGATTGAAAAGATGCCCGTTTTTGGTGGCAACTCAGCGATTAACGGCGGTGCGGTTGCCGTAGCCGGATCGCCTGCGCAGAAAAAAGAAGGGATCGTCGATTCACCAGAGTTGATGTTTAAGGACATGCTGAAAGCTGGGCGTGGGCTAAATGATAAAGACCAGTTGAAGATTCTCGTTAACAACACGACCGCTGCATATGAGTTTACCCTACAACACGGTGTAAAATATAAACCGTTCGTACAGCATTTTGGCGGTCACTCTGTCCCTCGTACGTTGCAAACGGTAGAGAGTTCCGGGGCGGGGATCACTCGGCCGCTAAAAGAGTCCGCCATGAAAATGGGCGTTATTTTTCGCGCCCAATGCAAGCTGGAATCTTTTCTGCAAAATTCGCAAGGACGTGTTATCGGTCTGACGGTACGTGACGGCTATCGTTTTCCGGATGAACAGAGCGGCAAGATAAGGCATTACGGCGCGCGTTACGGCGTGGTGATGTGTTCTGGCGGTTTTTCCAATGATCTGCGTTTTCGTAAAATGCAAAACCCCATGCTGGATGAGCGTGTCGATTCCACCAACCACCCTGGTGCTACGTCGGAATGTCTGGTGCAAATGCTACGTATTGGCGCAACGCCGGTGCAGCTTGATCTTATCCAGCTAGGCCCCTGGTCTTCGCCAGACGAACGCGGATTTGGCTACGTTTCGCAGTTCAATACCATCTCAGGTTTTCCTAACGGAATTATGGTTAACCCTCGTTCTGGTCATCGCTTCACAAATGAGCTTGCTGATCGTAAAGAGCGTGAAGAGGGGATTCTGGCGCAGGTGGATGAGAAAGGGGATCCACTTTATCCCATCTGCTTCACCACGCTTGAAGGTGCGAAACTGGCTCAAAGTCTGAAGCATGCCTTGCATTATGGTGTCGCCTGGCAGTTTGACTCACTGGATCAGTTGGCGGCGCATTTCGGCATACCTTTCGACGTACTGCAAGAAGAGGTGGAGGCCTACAATGCGGCCGTTGCGCGCAAAGGTGGCGATCGCATGAAAAAAGATGTGAGTCGTGCGGTTCCGTTAGACAAAGGGCCATTTGTTGCCGTACGCGTATGGCCTAAAGTGCACTACGTCATGGGTGGTGTGCAGATCAGTATGCGCACAGAGGTACTCAACGCGGCTGATAGCAAACCCATCCCCGGTCTGTACGCTGCCGGAGAAGCGACAGCAGGTTCGCATGGTGGAAGTCGTCTGGGGAGCTGTGCCGTTGCGGATTGCCTGGTTTTTGGCCGAATTGCGGGGCTTAGCGTTGCCTCAGCAACTGCTGCGGATGAAGCCTTTGACGTTGAGGGAATTTAATATGGCAAAATTATGGATAGCCCTGCTGTTGCTGTGTATTGGTGGTTTTTCCCAGGTCATCGCTGCGACTGACGACGAAGCTGCTTTTCATCAGCAACTGAATACAATGAACGTCAAGCCTTATCACCATTCACTGGAGTCCACCGGACGCAATACATCATGTCAGTTATGTCACGGTTCCAGCACGCCCGTCGCGGCGCCGAATGATAAGTCCTGCCTGAGTTGCCACGGTTCGCGCGACCAGATTGCTGAGTTAACGCAACCCAATCCGCATGACAAGAATGCTGAGCCCAACCCGCATGATTCAATGCACTACGGCAAAGATGTTCCTTGTACCGCTTGTCATAACGAACATAAACCCTCGGTAATTTATTGTAATAATTGCCATCTCTTTAAATACCCGGATATGAAGCCATGAGGGACATCATGCGCGGATTATTAACAAGAGGGCTATTCTTTCTGCTGGTGGGATGGATACCCCTGTCGGGATATTGTGCGCCAGTGCCGGCAGCGCAGCTCAATCAACCTTGTCTGGCATGCCACGCTGATGGCGATATTCAGGGGATCTCGACGGACAAAGTGCAGGCGAATTTAGTTGTCTCTGCCGATAAATATCACGACAGCGTGCATGGTGAAGTGCCGTGTATCGCCTGCCATCAGAGCCAACCCGGAAGCGAGGGATTTTCTGTCACCCCGCATGTTCTGAAGCCGGGCGACGACCAAAACTGCGAAAGTTGTCATGGTGTGGCCATGCGCGATACGGTGCATGCCGTACAGCAGAGTGTCCACAGTGAAAAGATAGCCAAAGGACTCTTCTCTTGTACCTCATGCCATAACGCGCACACCATGACGGCGGGAGAACTAAACCATCCGGGTAAACAACGGGTTGCCGACGACAATTTGATGTGCACGAATTGTCATTCGCGGGCGGGAGTCTTTACACAGCTGTCTGGTGGGAAAAGATCTACATCTCAGGATATGGCGCACTCTGCGTTGCCTTATGCTTCTGAACATCTCAACAGTTTACGTTGCATCGACTGCCATGCCGATGCTGCGGATACCACTTTGCATCGTATTCTGCCTTCTTCAAAAGCCATCAGCTGTATACAGTGTCATGGCGATGGAACGCTGCTAACCGCTCGGCGAAAAACGTTCGCGCCTGATGAAAATGCCATGGCAGGTAGCTTGTTAGGGAAAGGATTATTTGATGATGTCTCTCTTAGAGAAAAACTGACGGCGGTGGCGCCTCCTGTTCCCGCTGTTCGTCAGATAGATGGTGTGTTATTTACCGATACCTACATGATTGGTAATAACGGCAGCGGTCAGGCCGATCGCTTCATTGCCTGGGCGCTGGGCGGCTTCGTAGTGTTGCTACTCTGTCATGGTTTGGGGCGGCTAATCATGTCGCGTCGCAAGGCAGATATGCCGCTGGAGAAAAGTTACCTCTACACGCTGCCTGTTCGCTGCTGGCACTGGCTGAACGCACTCTGTTTTGCCGCGCTAATTATCAGCGGCTGTGCCTTGCACTGGGTGAGTGCGCGATTCTCGATGTGGGTTGATGTACACAATATTGCAGGGGTATCGCTGTGTGTTATATGGCTGGGTTTTATCCTGGTGGCGATGTGCGGCAACGGGCATCATTATCAGGTGCGCTGGCAGGGTATTACGGGGCGACTTATCCGTCAGACTCGTTACTACCTGTATGGCATTTTCCGGGGTGAACCTCACCCGGAACATGCGTCGCCAGCGGCTAAATTCAATATTCTCCAGCAACTGGGCTATATTGGCGTGATGTTCCTGTTATTGCCGCTGCTCATTGTAACCGGATTACTGATGATGTACCCCGGTTATACGCCAGAAACCCTGTTTGCGTTACCGGGTAAGCAGGTTGTGGCCTGGCTCCATTACGCTTTGGCTGTCGTGATGGTGGCATTTATCATCGTGCATCTCTATTTATGTAGTACGGGGGATACGCCGGGGGCACTGATTAAAGGTATGCTCGACGGTTTCCATCGCGCCAGAAAACAAAAATAAAGGCTGCTCCCCTTTTCCTGAAGAGGGAAAGGGGACGTCAGATTATTTTTCTTTCACCACAATGCCCAGTTTTTTTATTTTGCTGTATAGCGTGTTGCTGTTAACCCCAAGTAACTCTGCTGCACCGCCTTTACCTGATATTTTCCCCTGACTTTGTTGTAACGCCATTTGGATATGTTGGCGCATTGCGTCATCAAGCGGAGGGATGGCTATCGCATTTCTCTCCTTTGGTAGGACAATGTGTAACTCATTGCCCGTGCAACGGAAAAACGCATTTTCTAATAATCCTATCAATTCCGTAATGTTGCCCGGCCAGTGATACTTCAATAATAAGCGTAGTGAATCATCACCCAGAACAGGTAAAGAAGTGCGTTTATACTGGCTTGATAGCTTCCTCAGGTAATAGGTCAGCAGCAGAGGAATATCATCATAACGATGCCGCAAAGGTGGCAATGTAACGACCTGACAAAGGGTGTTTGCATAATGTTGGTTTGTCAGACAGTGAGTGGATATATCGTGATGAAGTGTGTTTTTTACCATTGAAAATGGAAGTGTTTGTATGGCAATAATCTGTAGCTGGCAATACTCACTGTAATTTGAGTGCAGCGCCAGTAAAAACGTTTGCCAACGATCCGGAAAAGAATTTATTTCTTTTATCAGTAAAGATCCCTGATGCAAGATCAAAAATGAAGCTATGTTAGGTGGTTTGTTGAAATCAATAGTTATTGTGCGGTTCAGTACACCATTTTTCATGACGATCAACTGCCCCTGAGGATTAATCAATCCATAATAACCACTGCGCTTTGAACGTTGTTGCTGAAGCTCGGAAGCGAGTGAGTTTTTTCCAACTCCTTTCTCTCCCAGTAATAAAACAGGCAGTTCACTGTTTGCCAGCTTATTCAATGAATGATACAACTGAAACAGAGGAAGATTAGTTTGACTGACGACAAATTTTTCACTCTCTTCTGTGGCATATAGCTCGGGAATAGCAGGAGGCGTATTATTTAATAAAAGATTATGTCGGGAAAGGGCAATAAAGGCCAGTAAAGAGAGCTCTCCCCGTACTGATTCGAATAATTCAGCATGTTGAGGTGTAAAAGCATTAGCTCGGTGACTAAATATACCCATCGCGCCAAGCCGTAGACCATCCAGGTGCATACGCATCAGGATTAGAGATTTGATATTACGAAAGCAGGTATTAACGACATATTCAGTCAGCGGACATTGGCTCAGAGTATCGATCACTTGGGTAGAGAAGTTATCTGAGTGATTGAATCGCTTGGCTATATTTTCAGGAATCGGGATGATATCCCGTTTCAGTCGCGCTGTTTTGTGCGTCGCTAATGCTAAAAACTGGATACAGCGAATATCACTTCGATAATAGTTAAAGAAAATACCATCACAAACAATTGAATCAGGTATCGACTGTAGGCAGGCATACATGGATTTCTCCAGTTGTGTACTGCTACATAATGCGGTCCTTAGATGTGAAAATGTCCTGTCCATGGTATATCCATTGTTCACGGTAGACAAAATGTCGGAAAAATATTAGATATATTTATTGATTTTATTGCAACAGCCATGATGGTAACACTATGGCACAATAATGAAGGGGAAAAAACAGACAACAGTGATTTATAGACAGATTTACGCAAATAAAATAAGAAAATAATCCAGAAGCATAAGCGCTTACTGGATTATTTAAGAGTAGTTGGCAAGTTTTGTTATCAGGCTTTTACACGCTGAATGTAGTCGCTAAATGCGGTCAACTGGCCGGTCAGGTGGTCCAGCGTGCTTTGATCGATCACTTCACCTGTTTGCGGGTCCACTTTATTCTGAATCACGCCACCCATAAATTCCGGCTTGTTCATTACCATCGCGTCGAGGAACACCAGGATTTGACGCAGATGATACTGGCAGCGCGCGCCGCCAATAGCGCCCATGGAGCTGGTCTGGATCAGCACCGGCTTGCCGGCTAATGGCTGATCGGGCAGGCGGGACAGCCAGTCGATGGCATTCTTCAGCCCTCCAGGGACAGAATAGTTATATTCTGGTGTGACGATGACGACACCGTCAGCTTTCCTGATTTGCTCTGCCAGCGCTTCTACACTGGCCGGAAAACCTTCATCTTGCTGGAGATCGGCATCATACAGTGGGATATCACCAATCGACGGCAGTGCGTTCACTTCCATTCCCGCTGGAGCAATCTTGGGCAGCGTACGGGCAACCATTCCATTAAACGAACCTTTGCGCAGACTTCCCAGTAACGTAACAACATTCATTGTTTCAGACATGGTGACTCCTGTTTCATCATAAAGGTTAAATCAAAGCGTATGGCTCTTCGCTGCGCATAATTGCGAGAACCGGATCAGACGACCCGTTGGCTCATTGGCGCGAGTCTGGATATCAGGCAAACTTTTCCAGTCCTGCTTACCATCAAACTCCCAAACCTTGAGTTTTTCAATGGCTGGCGAAACCGCAACCGACCACACCAGCACATCTTCCGCGTCGCAAATGGCTTCAATCTGTGCAACATGGGCACATTTCAGACGTCCAGCGCCGGGTAAAAGCTGGAGTTCGCGCGGATCGTCATTGCATACATCGCCAGTGAGTTTGAGTACGCTCTGGCGCAATGTAATGAGCTGCGCGCGCGCTTCGTTAGGATCGTTTTGATTGTTTATCCACAGATTCTCGTTGTTGGAAAAGCGCCAGGTTTCCGCTGAATTCGGATTGTGAAAGCCGCGAGTCGCCCGCTGAAGCTCCATATCCAGGCCGCATATTCCTTCCGTGGTTAGCGCAACGCCGACGATATTGCCGGCATAAGAAATCGAAAATCCCGGCAGGTTCTTATCGCGAAAAACGGGCTTTCCTTTGGAGTGAGTAGCAATCTCGGGCAGCGTACTGGTGCCGTAAAGCATAAACATCAGTTCAGCGAGAAGACTTCGGGAAGCCAGGAAACGTGTCCGGCGATGAGCAGGTAGATCTCTTGCTTCGATATGACATGGAGAAGGGAGGCGAGCTGATACCAGGTGTCCCTCCGTAAGAATCCCTCTGGCAAAATGTGTCGCCATTTTCGCTCCGTGATTAATGGTCCGTGATTATCACCAGAGTAACATTTACGCGGCTTTCGGGCAGGCTTTACTGCCTAAAAAGTAGTCGAAAATGGGATTCATTACGCGACATTTACATTTCTGTTGCAAAAGTGGTCGATATAGCAACATCGTAGCGGCGGATAGTCAGGACATATCGCGATAAAGCGCCTTGATCGTGTCTTTCAACCAGACGATCTTAGGATTATGACTGTTACGTTTATGCCAAAGAAGAGTGAACGGTACGCGCATTTTTTCCAGTTGTGCGGCATCAAATGGCATCGGTCGCGCCACGAGCGGGAGCTGGTAGAGTTGGTTATAACGTCGGCAATAGACCGGGGCTGTAGCTATCAGCGCGTGATCTGGCTGCGCGGCCATAAACAGCGACTGCTCAAAACCGGGCAGACATAACGCGATATTACGCTCACGCCCCATTTCTTGCAGGACTTCATCCAGCGCCCAGGTATCGCTTTGCTCCCAGCTAATGCTGATGTGCGGATAGCGCAGAAATGTGTCCAGATTCCACTCTTCTTGCAATGCCGGATGATCTTCACGCAGCCAGACGCAGGGGAGATCGGAAAACAGGACTTCATGGTCGATCGACAACGGCAGCAAACTTAACAGCTCACGCGAACGCGGATGGCTTTCGCGCCCGGTAAAGCCAATATCCACCTCGCCGCGAATGATTGCATCCAGCGAATCATAGTCCCAGTTGCGTATTTTAATCGTCGCCTGAGGATAACGCTGATAAATCTGCCGGGAGAGCGCATTGAACATGATCATCACCAGTGGCGTTTCGGCTACCAAATCAAACTTCAGCCCACGCGGCGCTTCATGGTGTGGCTTATCCAACAGTTGGTTGCCCATTTGCATCCATTCCGCCAGGTTCTGCTCCATGCTGACCATCAGCGGCGTTGGCGTTAACCCAAGGGGGGTGTTCACAAACAGCGGATCGTCAAACCAGGTTCGCAGCTTCGACAACGACTTGCTGACCGCCGACGGCGTGACGTTCATTCGTTTGGCGGTTTTGGTGACGCTGCGCTCCTGCATCAGGAGCTGCAGGCAGAGCAATAAATTAAGATCGAGACTGCTGAGGGATTTCTTCATGAGTGAGCGCGGACCGGTTTGGGGCAACAGTGATAATCAGCATGATACTCACTATGCTACAGCCAATCAGAATCCCGATCAGCATATTCAGCGCATCAAGGCCGAGCACCGCTGCCAGCCAAATCCACAGCGAGGAACCGCAAACCTGAGCTATGCCTAACGCCGAGCTTGCCACCCCCGCACGCAGCGAGAACGGCCCCAGCGCCTGGCTCATGGCGACGCCGAAGCCGACCGAGAACCCGGCGCAGATTAAGGTTAACCCGAACAACGTTACCGCGTGTGAAGTAGCAAGGATTAACACCACGCCTGCACACAGAAACAGCACCTGCGAGGTCAGCATCAGAACGCGAGGCTTAAACACGCTCAGGGCGAATGGTGTAGAGAAAGAGACCGCCATACTGACGCCTGCAGTCATGGCCATCGTAGTGGCGTACTCACCGCGGTCGAAGCCCATCACTTCCATCAGCAGAACAGGAGACGTATTCACAAAGGTCAGGATCACCGACACGCTGAGGGTGGTAATGGCCAGACGGCTCAGGAAAAAACGGTTCACCAGCGATTCAGCGCAGTGGTTCTTTTCTGCAGATGCCGGGAGCGTCGCTGGGCGCGATTCTCGCAGGACAAACACCGACAGCAGACAAACGACTACTCCCATGCCGATCATCGTGTAGAACAGGCTCTGCCACGGGTATTTCAGCATAATCAAATGCCCCATCACCGGCGCCAGCACCGGCACGATGCAGGTGATACCGTTTAACAGCGACAGCACCTTCGCCCGGCGGCGATCGTCGAGCGTATCGCGCAGAATGGCGAAAGCCACCACATAGCAGCAGCCTGCGCCTACACCCTGAATAAAGCGGCCAACAAGAAACGGCGTACCGCTCTCGGCGAACGAACATAGCGAGGAGGCGACAATAAAAATGAGAGCACCCGCAATGGCGACGGGTTTGCGTCCTGACTGGTCGGCAATTTTACCGGCGAATAGCATCGCCGTTGCCATTCCCGCCAGATATACCGAAAACGCGATATGCAGTTGCGCCTCGCTGGCTTGTAGATCGGCCGCAATACGGGGCAGCCCCACCAGATACATATCAATTCCAGCGGGATAAAGCAGAACCAGGGCAAAACTGCAGATTAGAAAGCGTGTCATAGCGACCTCATGAGGAAAGTGGCGCTAAGAATACGGGGAGAGAGTTGTCTGTGCGAGTTGCCATTTGGACAACCGTGATTTCCTAAGAGGAAATCCATTGTTGATTCGGAATGTATTTATATTGGTTAATAAATGTACGAGATAAGATGGGTTAAAAATAGCAATACAAAATGCAAGGGATTGACATGGAAATTATTGGTGATAATACCTGCGTTACGAGTATAAAACCGAAAGGAAAAATCGTTTATTGCCGTGGTGAGCCGCATAAATACTGGCTTGAACTGCAGTTTGTCGATGAGAATAACATTCCTGTATGCGGGCTCAATGTCAGGCTGGAATATCGTCCGCTGACATCATCAGTATGGCATCAGCGTGAAAATAGCTACAACTCAACACCTCCTCCCAACCCTCCAGCGGGCGTTACCGACAATCAAGGATTGGTCCGGTTTGATGATCTTTACTGGATAACTGTAGATGTTAAGACGGATGGGCAGCAACTGGCTGATGTGATGACACTGCGGCCACTGGGTGTCAGACGTAATCCTAACAGCCAGCCAGAGAGTAAAAATATGTTCTGGTCGGGCATCCGTGACAATATCTGGCGCTCAAATGTACAGGAAAAAACAGAAGCGGCTAATCATGTGTATCACTATGTCACTATCGGGGAGTTATGCGACCGCCTACCGTTGATTGAAGGTTGGGATGAACCGGAGCCTCCGGAATTTCATTTCCCACCGAATCGCTCCCTGAGGGGGACGGAGATCCCCTGTGAACTGCTGGAAAAAAGACACGTTATTGAAATCTGTCCATTTCGGGCATGGGTATTGGCACTGCACGACACAAAAAACTATGACCTCGCCAACGCACTGAATCTCGGCATTATGGCTGACTTGGTTTATGCGGCAGAAAAAGATAATAAAACTATCAACTATTTCTTCCGGAATAAGTGTCAGGATCTATCATGCATTCCTCTGTTCGCTGAATTTCCTTCCTGGTACCACACGCTGGCGG
This sequence comes from Citrobacter meridianamericanus, assembly GCF_041320245.1. Classification (NCBI taxonomy): domain Bacteria; kingdom Pseudomonadati; phylum Pseudomonadota; class Gammaproteobacteria; order Enterobacterales; family Enterobacteriaceae; genus Citrobacter; species Citrobacter meridianamericanus. The sequence goes on from NZ_CP101036.1 coordinate 5,313,575, forward strand.
TCGATGTCCCTTTTCATGACCGCTATCTCCCACCAGTGTATCTGAGCACGAAAGATAGTGAGCAACCGGAGGGGGACACCCGGCTCTTTACGGTGGAATGTGGCACGCATGTGCTGGTTGCATGGTGTGGGACTGATAGTCTGTTGAATGTGCTAACTGATTTATCATTTGCACCAAAGCGTTGTTTGCCGGAACTGGCTGGGGCGGGAAATGTTCATGGGGGATTTCTGGAGGCTTATGAGCTGGCTAAACGGAAATTTAAGGAACAGCTAGATTCTGTTAAGGCAATTTTAGATAAAGAGAAAAAACTTTTTATCTGCGGGCATAGCTTAGGCGGTGCGTTAGCATTGCTATATGCCGCAGAGATGAAAACCAATCAGCCTATACTGTATACCTACGGAATGCCGCGTACATTTACCCGTGCGGCAATATCTTTTTTGGGTAGCATTCCCCATTACCGGCACGTCAACGACAATGACTCAATCACGCAAATCCCTCCGGATGCCGATCTGGATAATGCGTTTTATGAGAAATGGGGACCATTAGGGGATAAGCTGGGGTTTGACTGGTCACTGACGACGACTGCCGGTCTTGGGGGCGCTGTGCGGGATCTAGCGTATCAATCTGTGGGGCTTGTAGAGAAAAAAGATCCATACTGGCATCACGGTAAAACGGTGATTTTTTTCCGGGCAGAGCAGTGTTCAATGCGGGTTGCCAGCCAGAACCACAAAAGCCTTCTCGACGGACAGATCTACACACGCCATTTTGTGGGCGTAAAACTATATCTGGTTCCTTCTCTGAATGATGAATGTCTGAAATCTAGCGGTGAGCATCAGGAAACGTTCATCCAGTGCCTCACTCCGCTCAGTCTGACAAAGACCTTTCCAAAAAATACCAATCCGACTCTGAACGGTTTAGGTACGGATCCGCAAAGTCATTCGATGGCGCACCGCTATTTGCCCTACATCCATAATCAACTGCTTGAACTGGCAAATCCGGAGCTAAAGATGAGAAGAAAAGAGATGCGGATGCGATTTCGCGATGAGGTTGAGAAAAGTGCATCCAGTAACGGGCAGCCGGATGAGATCCAGCGTAACCGTGAATTTCTGATGCTTCAGGATTTACTGCCGATAGCCCTGCAACTCATGGAGTCTGATGAAGTTGGCCGCAATGCCCTGACCCGTTTCGCGGCGGTGACGGAGGAAAGCGTTGAATTATTTTAATAGAATTAACGTCATTGTGTTAACTATCGCACTACTTTGTGGGTGCGGAGATAACACGGATCAGACGCTTTCCCCTCCTGATAATGCCCGACGTGTCAGCGTGTCATTCCGGATGCCTGAGGGCATCACTCTAATGCCGATGCAGGTACTTTACCGCTCTGAAAAGTGTATGGATAAAAGCTATAACTCCAGCTTTGAATCTTACCCTGTGCGGGGATACAACGGTTTTACGCAGCCTTTCGTCCGGCAGGGAATGGGGGGGCTGTGGCAGACCAGTATTGCCATTGATGGTGGTGGGCCGTGCCAGTGGCAGCTAAATTCACTGAGAGTAAGTTTCAGGATTGCGGATAATATTCCGTTGGTGAAAGGAAAAGAAGTCATTGAGACCAGTTATATCTTTGATTTTGGAGATTATGGCCTCAGTGATGGGTATGGGACAGGGAGGGCAAAAGAGGTCAGTGGAGATCTTGATTTAAAAACGGATTTTTTCCCTATGGTGGCAAACCATATTGATAACACAACGAGTTTGAAATTATTTGGTGGAAATACCGGCCCCGAAAAATGGCGAAGACGTTTTCGGCTTAGGGATACTCAAACCATCCTTATTGAGCCAGTCATTCATTTCGATAAAGTTGTTACTTTGACACCTCCAGATGCTCCAGGCAAACTTACGGCAACTTATCCCGATGGCAGTAGTGAAAAGATCCCGCATATTTATCCCAGCTATGAAAAATTGCTGTCGATGAAATGATAATTTATGTAGTTCCCGCCAGAGAACGTGCTGGCGGGATTTTTCATTAACGGCCAATTTCTGAAGAATTACTTACCAATACAGAAGCTGGAGAAAATTCGTCCCAGCAGATCGTCGGAGGTAAATTCCCCGGTGATTTCACTGAGGTTTTGCTGCGCCAGACGTAGCTCCTCCGCCAGCAGTTCTCCGGCCCATGCGCCGAGCAGTTGAGCTTTACCCTGCTCGAGATGCTCCGCCGCTTCAGCCAGCGCTTGCAGGTGACGACGACGCGCCAGGAAGCCGCCTTCCATATTAGTTTCAAAGCCCATGCTCTGTTTGAGATGGTTACGCAACACGTCAACGCCTTCACCAGTACGTGCAGAGAGGCGAACCAGTGAGTGGCCATTTACTTCGCTAAGGCCAAGCGTCTCACCGGTAATATCCGCTTTGTTACGCACCACGGTAATTGGCAGTTTGGCTGGCAGACGGGCAATAAAGTCTGGCCAGATGTCAGCCGGGTCCACGGCGTCGGTGGTGGTTCCATCAACCATAAACAGCACACGGTCGGCTTGTTCGATTTCCTGCCACGCACGTTCGATACCGATGCGTTCAACTTCATCGCTGGCATCGCGCAGGCCCGCAGTGTCGATGATGTGCAGCGGCATACCGTCGATATGAATATGCTCACGCAATACGTCGCGAGTCGTCCCCGCAATGTCGGTCACAATAGCCGCCTCACGGCCTGCCAGCGCGTTCAGCAGGCTCGATTTTCCGGCGTTAGGACGTCCGGCAATCACCACTTTCATCCCTTCGCGCAACAGGCTGCCCTGACGTGCTTCGGCACGAACAGCATCGAGATCGCTGATAACACTGTTGAGCTGCGCTTCAATCTTGCCGTCAGATAAGAAGTCGATTTCTTCATCCGGGAAGTCGATTGCCGCTTCCACATAGATACGCAGGTGAGTGAGCGCTTCCACAAGATGATTTACCCGTGCGGAAAATGCGCCCTGCAATGAGTTCAGCGCCGAGCGAGCGGCTTGCTCTGAGCTGGCATCGATCAGGTCAGCAATGGCCTCTGCCTGGGCCAGATCGAGCTTATCATTGAGAAACGCGCGCTCGGAGAATTCGCCCGGTCTGGCGATACGCAGCCCGGGAATCGTCAGAATACGTTTGAGCAGCAGATCAAGAATTACCGGACCGCCGTGACCCTGAAGCTCTAAAACGTCTTCACCGGTAAAGGAGTTCGGGCCGGGGAACCACAGGGCAATCCCCTGATCCAGCGCGCTGCCATCCGCGTCTTTAAACGGCAGATAGTCGGCATAACGCGGTTTTGGTAGTTTCCCCAGTACGGTTTCTGCGACCTCGCGCGCCTTCAGGCCGGAGATACGCAGGATACCCACGCCACCACGTCCCGGAGGGGTGGCCTGAGCGACGATGGTGTCGTTATGGCTCATGATAGTTCTCTTATAAATGTAAAAAAGGCGGTCTATTGACCGCCTTCTCTGGCATTAACTTTACCGTGAATACTCGAAATAATTCAAGTTGCAGGAAGGCGGCAAGTTTGTGAGCCCCAGGAGCTTGACTTCCGTAAGCTCCTGGGACAAGCAAATGCAGCCAACGCACCTGCGGCTTGAAGAATGAAGAGTATCAGGAGTTTTTCTTCTCGCGGCTATGCAAACCACGCTTCTCCAGACCACGGTAAATCAGCTGCTGCTGAATAATGGTTACCAGGTTGCTGACGATATAGTACAGCACCAGACCTGACGGGAACCACAGGAAGAACACGGTGAAGATAACCGGCATGAAGGTCATGATCTTCTGCTGCATCGGGTCGGTCACAGTGGTAGGCGACATCTTCTGGATGAAGAACATCGTGATACCCATCAGGATCGGCAGGATGTAGTACGGGTCCTGTGCGGACAGGTCATGGATCCACAGGATGAACGGCGCATGACGCAGTTCAACGGAGCCCATCAGCATGTAGTACAACGCCAGGAAGATTGGCATCTGGATGATCAGCGGGAAGCAGCCGCCCAGCGGGTTAACCTTCTCAGCTTTATACAGGGCCATCATTTCCTGGCTCTGACGCTGTTTGTCATCGCCCAGACGCTCACGCATAGCCTGAATCTTCGGCTGTAGCATACGCATCTTCGCCATGGAGGTGTACTGCGCTTTGGTCAGCGGGTACATGATGCCACGAACGATAAAGGTGATAACGATGATGGAGAAGCCCCAGTTACCCAGGAAGCTATGGATCCATTTCAGCAGCTTAAACAGCGGCTGAGAGATGAACCACAACCAGCCGTAATCCACGGTCAGATCCAGGTGCGGTGCAACGGCCGCCATTTTATCCTGAATTTCCGGGCCGACCCACAGGGTGCTGGTCATCGCGCCAGTCTGACCAGGCTGTACCAGAACCGGCTGTGCTTTATAGCCGATAGCAGCAATGCCGTTACCCAGATTAGCGGTGTAGAAGTTGTTGGTGCCGTCGTTACGCGGAATCCATGCCGTGGCAAAATACTGTTGCAGCATTGCAACCCAGCCGTCTTTAGCATTGACGTTCAGGTTTTCGTTGTCAGCAATGGTGTCGAATTTGTATTTCTCATACTTCTCATCCGGCGTGGAGTACGCCGCACCACGGAAGGTGTGCAGCGCAAAGTTGCTGCTACCGGTGTCGCGATGAGATGGCAGATTGATGGATTGCTTCAACTGACCAAAGGTGGAGACTTCCAGCGGTTTTTCGCCGGCGTTCTGCACACTGTAGTTAACGTTGACAGCATACTCACCACGCTTGAGTACAAACGTCTTGGTGAACGTGTTACCCGCTGCGTCAGTATAGGTCATCGGGATCTGCAGTTCGTTCTGACCGTCAGCCAGTACAAACGCGTCTTTTTCGACGTTGTACAGCGGACGCGGGCCGTTTGCCGGGTTATCCGGGCCGTCACGACCTGTCAGGCCACTCTGTGCCTGGTAGATGAACTGTGGCGTGGTTTCCAGTAACTGGAACGGTTCGGTAGAACCAAGTTCTTTCGGGTAAGCTGGCAGCGAAGCCTGTTCCACATCACCACCACGGGTGTTGATGGTCAGATCAAGCACGTCAGTTTTAACCGTAATCAGTTTCCCCTGGCCACTGGCCGGTACGCCCTGGTCTGCGGCGCTACCCGCTGCGGTGGTCGTTGTCTGCGTGGTCTGTTGGGCCTGAGGTTGCGGGTTTTTATCCTGCTCCCAGGCTTGCCAGATCATGAAAGACACGAACAGCAAAGCGATGACTAAAAGATTGCGTTGCGAATCCATCGTTAGTGTTCTCTGGTATCAAATGGTCCGGGCGGGACGGGATCGTCACCACCAGGGTGTAAAGGGTGGCATTTTAATACGCGTTTCACCGTCAACCAACTGCCTTTTATCACTCCAAACCTGCGCAATGCCTCAATTCCGTAGCTCGAACAGGTTGGAGTGAAACGGCAATGCGGCCCAAGCAGCGGACTGATCAGGCGTTGATAGACCCGAATGAGGGCTATCAGGACCCGCGAGCCAGGCGACAATGGCGACGCCATAATTTTTCCAACGCTTCCGAGAGAGCACGGTTATCGAGGTCAGCAACCCCTTTTTTCGCCACCACCACGAAATCCATTGCTGGAAGTTCGTGCTGACGTAAACGGAAGCTTTCACGCGTCAGACGTTTAATCCGATTGCGTTCATGCGCACGTTTAACATTTTTCTTGGCGACAGTAAGACCGATACGGGGATGCCCCAGCGAATTCAGGCGGCCGAGGATGGTGATTTGCGGCGTGCCAGCCCGTTGTGGCTGCTGGAAGACGAATGTGAAATGAGTGGGAGTTAACAAACGTAACTCCCTGGGAAATGCGAGCTTAACCACTCAGGGGCTAGCTTTTATTACTTAGAAACGGTCAGACGAGAACGGCCTTTAGCACGACGACGTGCCAGAACCTGACGACCATTTTTATTAGCCATACGAGCACGGAAGCCGTGAGAACGGTTGCGCTTCAGTACAGACGGTTGAAAAGTGCGTTTCATGGCGATTTCTACCTAAACTTGAATAAATTCACTGACTTTTGCGTATACCCGAACGAATTTCGAACGACTTACGCCACAGTGTGGGTGATTAAAGAGGCCGGATTGTAATAATTGTACACTCCGGAGTCAATTCTCTTTCCTTATTTCCCGCTTTTTTCCGCACGGTTTCGCGTAAAAAACAGGCAGCGTTGACGCCGTTAGGCGACCGTTACTCGCTGGGGGTAAGAATTATACGGGCTAGTGGATAAAGCGCAAGGATCGCCCGGGATCTTTATTAGATCGTTTAAGCAGTAAAGCATCTTTACTCATTAATTTTTTCAATATGCGCGCTAAAACCTGCAGCACTTCTCCAGGATCGTTTACACTTAGCCGATTCTGGATCATCCTGTGGATAAATCGGGAAGAATCTGTGAGAAACAGAAGATCTCTTTCTCAGTTTACGCTATGATCCGCGGTCCCGATCGTTTCCATGGATCCTGATCGGGTAAAAATTGCAGATAGCAATTCGCACGTCACCCTTTGCATAGGGTCTTGTCGGTGTGCGTCAACAATCATGAATGTTTCAGCCTTTGTCATTTATCGACTTTTGTTCGA